>NZ_KZ984556.1 GCF_003574445.1 Streptomyces sp. YIM 130001 | reverse complement strand
AAACACCCGCCGCACACCCCGCAACTCCACCGCAAGACCAGAATCCCCCTGAGCCTGTGCGGCCTGTGCGGCCTGTGCGGCCTGTGCGGCCTGCGTGGCCTGTGCGTGGGCGGCTTCCGCCTCCGTCCACTCGTCCGCCTGCCGCCGAGTGCCCTTGCGTAGCCTCATGGTCCGCCCTCTCGTGTGCTTCTCGTGCCGACGCCCGGAGTGTGCGGGGGCGGCCGCGCGCCGGGCGTCATACCCGGGAGCCAAGACGGGGGTGCTACCGCAGTAGGGGGTCGCTCCGGCACGTCGACGGCCCCACCGGAACAGCGGCTCGGGACCAGGCGGTTGAGCCTGATATGTGGGGCAGTGGGCACCTCGACCTGGACGCCTGTCTCGCGCACCTCGGCTACGAGGGCGACCGAGCACCCACCCTCGAGACACTGCGCGCCCTGCAACGCGCACACGTACTGACCGTGCGGTGGGACACCATCGACAGCTTCCTGTACCGCGAGGTGCGCCTCGACCTGCCGTCGGTCCAGGACTAGCTGGTGCGCAGGGGCCGGGGCGGTTACTGCTACGAGCGCACCGTGCTCTTCGCCGCCGCGCTCGAGAAGCTCGGATTCCGCTTCACCGCCGTCTCCGCCCGCGTGCAGCTCGGCGCCGACGCCGGCACCCCCCCCGGCCGGCGACCCACGCCATGCTGATCGTGGACCTGGACGGCACCCGTCGGCTGCACGACATCGGCTTCGGAGCCAGTCCGCTGGAGCCCCTCGAACTCGCCGACGGCAGCCGCAGCGAAGCCGGACCCTGGCCGTACCTGCTGCACCGCCGGACCCTCACCCGCGGCTCCCCGGGACGGGCGGTGCACCAGCGCGGAGACGGCCCGGAGGGACCCGAGGGCTGGACGGTGCGGCAGGTCTTCACCGAGACCCCGCAGTACCCCGTCGACTACGCCGTCGGGAACCACTACGTGGCCACGCACCACCGCTCCCCGTTCGTCACCCGCCCGTACATCCAGCGGCTGCGCACGGACCGGCACGACACCCTCGACGTCCTGACCTGGACCACGGAGTGCCCCGACCGCGACCCGGCCACCGAGACCGTCGAGCCACAGCACGTGCCCCAGCTCCTCGGCGACGTCTTCGGTGTCCGCACGGACCCCCGGGAGGCCGACCTCCTCGTGACCCGCCTGACCCGCCTGACCCGCCTGACCCGCCTGACCCGGCTGACCGGCCCGGCGTCCGCGCGGGAGCAGCGGGAGCAGGAGACGCGCGATGACCAGGGCCGGAGTCCGAAGACGCGCGTCTCAGGACCTAGGTCCCCGGCCCGTTACGCTCCCGCTGCCGCCCGCCTAGCGTCCTGCTCATGGATACGACAGGCGTTCTCGACGAGGCCCTTCAGCGACTGCACGCCACGGGCCCGGAGCGGCTCGGACGGCTCACCAACCACGCGCCGATGGCCGTGGAGGCCCTCGCCGCGCACGGCAGGGCCGCGTCGGTGCACCGGTGGCTCGACCTGTACGCGAGCAAGCTCGAGGAGTTCCCGGCCGCGGTCGAACCGGTGACGGACGCCAACTGGCGTGCCGCGCTCGGCGATCCGAGCCGGGCGGCCGACTGGATCGGGTACTTCCGGCGCGAGATCGCCGAGCGCCCGTGGCGCGACGTGCTCACCGAGTGGTGGCCCCGGCTGCTGCCCGGCATGTACGGCGGCTCGACCCACCCGGCCATCCGCGTGGGCCACGCCGTACGCACCCTGCTCGCCGGCGAAGCCACCCGGCCGCGCCTCGACGAGCTGGCCCACGGGCTCGGCTACTGGGCGGCCAGGCACCATGCCGTCGGCGACGTCACGCCGCTGCCCGGAGCGGACCGCGCGGACGCCGCGCTCGACGCGGTGGTGCCGCTGACCGAACGGACCGGCGGCTTCCCCGACCGGCTCGGCCGGGTCACCGCGCTGCCGGTGTGGGCGGCCACGGTCACGGACCCGGACGAGGCGAAGCGCCACCTCACGGATCTCGTCCGGGCGGCCACCCACCGCTACGCCACTCACGGCCACGGCGAAGAGACGATGCTGGTCCACGCCGCCACCGCGCCCAACGCCGTACTGCGCACCCTGCCCGCCCTGCCCTGCGCCCTGTGGGTGCCGAGCCTGCGGGCCGCGTGGACGGCGTCCGCCGCGGTGACCGCGATGTACGCCCCGGACGCCCCGGTCGCCTACGAACTCCCCGGCGCCGTCACGGCCGGCGATGTCGTCGACCAGGCCCTGGCACACGGCGACGAGCACGTGATCAAACTGACCGACACGGCCCTGGATGTCGGAGACGACCGCGCCCTTGCGGCGGCCCTGCGCTCGGTGGAACTGAGTGAACCGCTGCGGTAGCGCGGGGGACGACTCCGGACAACTCCCGCTCAGCCGCCGGTGCTTCCGGTCAACGTCGCGTAGACGATCACGTTGTCGGCGTAGCGGCGGTCGGCCTCGGAGTACGTGCCACCGCAGGTGATCAGGCGCAGGCCCGCATGGTCGATGTTGCGGTAGACCTCGACCGTGGGGAAGCGGTCCTTGGGGTAGACCGCGGTGCGGTCGACCGTGAAGTGAGCCGTGCGGCCGTCCGCCCGTTTCACGTCGATCCGGTCGCCCGGGGCGAGCTCGGCGAGCTCGAAGAACACGGATCGCTCCCCGTTCCACGTGACGTGCCCGGCGATGACCGACGGGCCGAGTGCGCCGGGGGTCGGCCCGGGCCGGTACCAGCCGGCCTTGTCCGGGTCGCGTGGGGTTTCCATGGCGCGGTTCTTGTCCAGGTCCAGCTTCTCCAGGGTCGAGGTGACCTTGAGAGAAGGGATGGAGATGCCCGACGGGCGGGAAGCGGGGAGTGGTTGGGCGATCTTGCTGCCCTGCCGGGGCGACGGGCCGGCCTTGCCGGGGTCGGCGGATCCGCTGCCCGCCTTGCCGGTGGACGAGGCGGAGACGGGTGGGGGCCGGGCGGGATCGTCGTCCGTCCCGAGCGCCACCACGAGGCCGCCGGTGATGACCGTGGCCGCCACGGCGCCGACGATCAGCAGGCGCCTGCGGAGGGGGCGAGACGGCTTCTCGGGGCCGGGCTCCGCATCGTCGGGCTTCTCCTCGACCGGATCCCCGTGGTCGGGCTTCTCCTCGACCGGCTCCTCGCCGCCGGGCCGCTCCTCGGCGCCGGGCTCAGGTGGTTTCCCGCCTCCGTGCCCGTCGTCCTCGGCGTTGTGCGTCCCGCTCATGGCGTCCCCTGACCCTCTGCCTCTTCCGATGCCTGTCCGGCGTGAGCGCCTCACGGCCGCGCCCGTGCCCGTATCCGCTCCTGTGCCGGAGCCCGCGCCGTGGCCGGGCCGCCGGTCCGGATCGTCGTCCGGACCGCGGCCCGGCCGGCTGTCCGTTTCCGTCGCGGCTCAGCCCTGGTGGCCGGCCGCCGCGTCGGTACGGTTGCGACGGCGCAGGACGAAGAGTCCGCCCGCGGCCAGCACGGACGCGCCTCCGGCGGCGAGCAGCCCCGTGGACATGCTGTCCCCCTGCGGGGCGCCGGTGCCGGTCTCGACGCCGCCGACCGGCATGGAGCCGACCGCTGCGCCCTTGACCATGCCGCAGGTCGCAGGCGCGGTCGCCTCCTGCGGGAGCTTCGGGTCGAGTTCGCTCTTGCCCTTGCCGAAGTCGTACTTGCCGTTGCCGTTCGGGTCGATGCCGTGCTGGACGACGTGCAGGTCCTTGAGGTGATCGGCGACGTCCTGCGACACGGGGATGGTGCGGGAGTACTTGAGGTTGCCGTCCTTGTCCGCGGCCGGCATCCGGTCGACGGCCAGACCGCTGTCCTTGGACGTGTCGCCCTTGGTGGTCAGGGAGATGTTGATGTCGCCGTACACCGGCAGGCCCTCGGCGGTGGTGACGATGCCGTCGCCGTTCTTGTCCGCGCTCTTGTCCGGGCAGCGGAAGTCGTGGCCGTCGGTGGAACCGTGGATGTGCTGGGCGTGCGGCTGGCCGGGGACGAGTCCCTTGGCGTCCACCTTCACGGTCAGCTTCT
Source organism: Streptomyces sp. YIM 130001 (assembly GCF_003574445.1). Classification (GTDB taxonomy): domain Bacteria; phylum Actinomycetota; class Actinomycetes; order Streptomycetales; family Streptomycetaceae; genus Streptomyces. Next base: position 298,696 of record NZ_KZ984556.1, on the reverse strand, counting down.
TGCCGTCGAGGCTGACGAGGGCGGCGCCGCTCGCGCCGGAGCCGTTCAGCTGGGCCAGGTCGATCTGGTACGTGTCGCCGTCCTCGGCCTTGGCCGTACCGGACTTGTGCCCCTCGTGTCCGTCGTGGGCCATCGCCGGCACGGCGACCGCGAGGCTGAGCGCCGCGGGCAGAACCAGCAGTGCGGTGAGGCGAGTTGAGCGTCGGACTATCACGAAGATGCATCCCCTCTCGGCAGCCCCGGCACGAAGTGCAGAACTGCGTTCGGTCGCTGATGCCTCCTATTCGGAGCGGACGGCCCGAGGGATTGGTCTGTGCCGCCACGGAATTTTCGGGCCGAGCGGGGCGGCCGGACGTAGGGGGCATGTAAGGGGCAGTGGATCGTATGTGCGGCAGGAGGGGTGATTCCTCACTCTCCCGAATGAATAGGAGAATTGGCTCACCTTCAGGGCAATCCCCCTTACCGCCGGAGCCGAATGCGAGGTGGCGGCGGAGATACGAGAGCGGAGATCTCCCGTCGCCGCCGGGCTCGGACCGTGCTTCCCCAGGTGCCGGACCGGGCGTCACTCCGCTCGTACGGAACAACGTGAGGAATCATTCATGCGCAGCATCCCCAAGGCACTGGCAGTCGGCGCGGTCGTCGTGCCGTTTCTGATCGGCGGCGCCGGGGCGGCGTTCGCGGACGCCGGCCCGGTCTACGGCGAGCACACCGCCGTGGCGACCGAGAACGGCGCCGCCACGAGCCACATCGGGTCGGGCTTCCTCGGCGACATGACCGGCGGGTGGCTGGGCGGTCAGCAGGGCGCGTCGGGTCCGTCGTTCGCCGAGTCGGAGCGGATGGCCGGTCCTGACGGGGCGTCCTCCGAGAGCACCGTCAGCGGTATCGACGGCAACGGCGACGCCTACTACGGCGAGAGCGAGCAGAGCGCCGGTCCTGACGGCGCGTCCTCCTCGAGCGTCGGCTCCCGCTCCTAGGTCCCAGGCCGCGGAATCTGAGGAAACTGCGGAATCCGAGGAGGAAACTGCGGAATCCGGCATACGCCGCCGCCCCGGGCGCGCACCTGCCTTGCAGGTGCGCGCACCGGGGCGGCGGCTTGCGCGTATCCCCTACGCAGCAGGCTCCGCAGATCCGGCCGGCGCCGAGGCCGACCCGTAGCCGCTGTCGGAACCGTTGCGGGCGCCCTTCGGGAGTTTCGGCGGGCTGTAGTCGTCGACCGCGGGGGCGCCGGGGTCGGGGCGGACCGCGCCGAGCAGCGGGTTCGCCGCGATCGGGGAGACCTTGACCTTGGTGCCCGGGCGGGGGGCCTGCACCACGAGGCCGTCGCCGAGGTAGAGGGCGACGTGCGTGGCGTCGGGGAAGTAGACGACCAGGTCGCCGGGGCGCAGCGATTTCAGCGGCACCTTCGGCAGCTCCTTCCACTGCTCCTGCGAGGTCCGCGGGATCGTGTCGCCGGCGTTCGCCCAGGCCTGTGAGGTGAGCCCGGAGCAGTCGTACGCCTTCGGGCCCTCGGCGCCCCAGACGTACGGCTTGCCGATCTGGCGGACGGCGTAGCGCAGTGCCTTGTTCCCGGCGGAGGACGGGGCGCGCGTGGCGGCGGGTGAACCGGGGGAGCCCGGAGCGCCCAGGGCGCCGGAGGCGAGGAGCGACTTCTGTGCCTTCTCGGCGCCGGCGGTCTCCAGGCGGCCCAATTCGGCGAGTTCGTCGGCGCTGAGTCCGGCGAGGAGTTCCTCCACCTCGGCCAGCCGCTTCTTGACCGTGTCCCGCTGCTTCTTCTGCCGGTCGGCGAGCGCGGTCTGCTTCTTCAGGGCGGCACGGGACCGGGTGGCGAGCGACGCCGCCTGCTTCTCCCCGTCGGCCAGCCGGCCGATGGCCTTGGTCCGCTGGTCGGCCAGACGGCGCACCACATGCCCCTGGTCGAGCGCGGACTGCGGATCGCGGGCCAGCAACAGCCTTACGTACGGGGAGAGTTCGCTGGCGCCCTGGTACTGCCGGCGGGCGAGCCGGCCGGCCGCGGCACGGCTCTCGGTCAGTTGCTTGCGGGCCTTGCTCAGGTCCTTGCCGAGCAGGGTCGCCTCGCCCCGCTTCTTCTTGAGCGCGACCTCGGTGGCGTTGTACGTCTCGCTCGCCTGCTCGGCCTGGCGGTACAGCTTCTGCAGCTGAGTCAGGAGCTGCCCGACCGACTGCTGCTCGCCGGGCCCCGGCGCAGCGGCGGCGGACCCCGCGAGCAGTGTCGTCACCACCGCCGTCGCACACACGATGCGCAGCTTGTTCACCGGCACTTGCGTCACCTCCGAGCCGAGCATCAGCCGGGGTGCGCGGGCCCGCCCGGTGGGCGGGGCCGGGCGGACCCAACGTTCCACTCGATACGGGCGGTGCCGTGCGGCGCGATTGACAACCCGTCAGTTCTGGTGACCCGGACGGTCGCCGTCACCGGTGTCGCGCATACCGTCCGTGGCACCGGGCTCGCCGCCCTCGCCATCGGGCCGCGGCGTCGGCTTGGACCAGGGCCACTTCAGGTTGCGGCCGCGGCGGCCCGACGGGTCGTACTCGTACTTCCAGCCCTGCTGGAGACCGAGGCGTCTGCTGTATCCGGCGGGGACGCGGCGGTAGACGAGCACGGTGGGCGGGCCGCCGTCGTGGTCGGGGACGGGCACCTCGTAGACCTTGGGCGGGTGTCCGGTCGGGCCGAGCAGGATCGGCAGGACACGGCCGTCCAGGGGGCCGCCGACGAAGGGGGTGTTCTCGCTCTTCACCCGGTCAGTGTCACAGGTCCGGGGCGGTGCGACAGGTCCGCGGGTGCGGGTGGACGGCCGCTGCGGCCGTGCGGGCCCGTGCTACAGCAGATGCCCTGCGCCGCCCAGCACCGGCAGTACCCGTCGCACCAGCGCTCCCGCCGGGCCCTCCGGGCGTTCGAGGCCGAGGGCGTTCTCCAGGACTTCCGCGGTCTGCGGGTCCGTGGCCGCGGTGGCGACCGTCAGGGCGATGAAGTGGTCGAGCAGCATTCCGCACAGTTCGTCGGTGGGAAGTTCCTTGCCCTCGTCGAGCCAGATCAGGGAGCCCGCCTCGACCGCCGCGATCCACACCCGGACCATCATCCGCAGCCGCGGGCCCGGTGCCTCGACCTCCAGGTGGGAGAGGATCTGCTCGGCGGCGGATAGCCGCACCGAATCCACGATCGCGCCGGTCCGCGAGGTCGCCGCCACCCCGCTGCCCTGCAGCAGCGCGCTGAAGCCGGTGGCGTGCTCGTCGACGAACGTCAGATAGCGGGCGAGGGCACGGCCGAGGCGTTCGGTGAGCGGTCCGGCCGGTGGCTCGTCGAAGCACGCGCGCAGCGCGTCCGCGGCGGTGCCGAGGGCTGCCTCGTACAACTGCTGCTTGCCGCCGGGGAAGTAGCGGTACACGAGCGGCCGGGAGACGCCGGCCGCCTCCGCCACGTCGTCCACCGAGACGTCCTCGGGAACGCGGTGCGCGAAGAGCCCGAGCGCCGCGTCGAGCAGCTGGACCCGTCTGGCCTCGACGCTCAGCCGTCGGTACGCGGGGGTGGTGGCGGGGGACATGCCCCGCAGCGTATCCGCAGTCCCGACGAAGCGGCCCGGACCGGAGCCTTCCGGTCGTGCACATGACTGCGGGGGCCGCAGGTGAGTCGAGGTCGTGGCCCGCGACCTGTGCCTGGCCGCCGTCGGTGGTGATGAGGGTGGAGAGGATCTGCACGGTGGTGGTCTTGCCGGCGCCGTTCGGTCCGAGCAGGGCGAAGACGGAGCCGGCCGGGATCTGCAGATCGATGCCGTCGAGTACGACCTCGGCGCCGTACGCCTTGCACAGGCCCACGCGGAGACGGCCGTTGTGTGCGATGTCGTCGGCATGCCGCAGAGCTTGCGGCGGGTCGCATTCAGCGCGGTTTCAGGATGCTTTCAGTGCCCTGAACCGGGTGTGGGCACAGGCGGACCGTTGCCCTCGAGACGTACGACCCCGCCCCGCGTGACGCCGCCTCTCCCGAGCCGCTGCCCCCTCCTGGGGCAGGCTGCTACGCCAGCAGCCCCGACTTGCGCCACAGCCGCCGCCCGGCACCCTGCAGTACGCCCACATCGTCCAGGAAGTCGGTCAGGCGGCGGGCGCCGGTCTGCATCACCTCGCGGCGGTGGGCGCTGGCCTTGACCTGGGCGAGCGCGGCGCGGCGGTCGAGGCCGACATTCGTGTAGACGTCGGGGTTGATGAAGGCGAGAGAGAAGACGCGGGCCGCCTCTCCGCTGCTGATCCGGGTCAACTCCCGCTGCCAGCGCGGCGCGCCGACCATCTGGCGCCGCAACTCCTCGCGGGCGTACCGCACATGGCGGGCCTCCTCGACGACATGGATCCGCGTCACCCCGCGCACCAGCGGCTGCACCCGCTCGTCGGGGAAGGTCAGCCGCTGCATCCAGTCCAGGATCTCCTCGCCGAGCAGGGTGCAGGCGAAGGATCCGGGCGTGGTCGACACGGTCTTGAGCACCCGCGCGAGATGGTGGTGCAGGCGCGTCACCCGGTACGGCGGCGCCCCGGCCTTCTTGATCATCCGGGCGAACATCATCGAGTGCCGGCACTCGTCCGCGATCTCGGTCAGCGCGTACCGCACGTGCGAGCTGGTCACGGACTTGTCGTAGATGTGCCGTACGAGCAGCTGCATCAGGATGATCTCGAACCAGATGCCGAGCGAGGCGAGCGAGGCCGCCTCGTGCCGGGCGAGGTCGTGGCGCTGCTCCTCGGACATCCGGTGCCACATGGGGGTGCCGTAGAGGGAGACCAACTCCGGTGGCCAGAACCACTTTCCGGTCTCCGCCGGAGCGTCCCAGTCGAGCTCGCGGTCCGGGTCGAAGGAGTGCCTGGCGGACGCTTCGAGCAGTCGCTCGGCCACCTGCTCACGGTCCTTGAGCAGGCCGAGCGCGTCGCGTACGCCGTCGGGCGCGCCGCCTTCCGCGGTGGTCGTCATCCAGGTTCCGTCCCGTCGTCAGCGTTCTCGCCCGAGGCTGCAACTGGCGTGCTCGTGGCACGAGTTACCGAAGGTCACATCTTATGAGACTGCCTGTCAGCAGGAGCGTCAATCCCTCGCGCGGGACTTGTTGACCGCCCGTACAGCAGCGTGTGAATCTGCAGAAGGGCCGGTACCGGCAGGCAACGCCCCCGAGCCGAAGGAGACTTCACGTGTCCACCAGCGAGCTCTACACCACACAGCCCGGCAGCACCGTCTGGCAGGTGCCCGCCACCGGCGCGGCCCGCTTCAGCTGGGAGTACGACGAAGGACGGGAACGACTCCTCGCCCTCTACCAGAAGGGCAAGGACAAGCAGTGGGACGGCGCCAAGCGCATCGACTGGGACCTCGAGGTCGACCCCGAGAACCCGCTCGGCACCCCCGACGAGGCCCTCACCCTCTACGGCACCCGCCACTGGGCGAAGATGACCGAGAAGGACAGGGGTGAACTGCGCAAGCATTACGCGTCCTGGCAGTTCAGCCAGTTCCTGCACGGCGAGCAGGGCGCCATGGTGTGCGCCGCACGGATCGTCGAATCGGTGCCCGACCTGGACGCCAAGCTGTACTCGGCGACGCAGACGATGGACGAGGCCCGGCACGCCGAGATCTACGGCCGCTTCCTGCACGAGAAGCTCGGCATGCTCTACCCGATCAACGACAATCTGCAGGCGCTGCTCGGCGACACCCTGCGCGACTCCCGCTGGGACATGCCCTACCTCGGCATGCAGGTACTGATCGAAGGCCTCGCACTCGCCGCCTTCGGCATGATCAGGGACACCACCGACAAGCCCCTGCCCAAGCAGATCCTGGCGTACATCATGCAGGACGAGGCCCGGCACGTGGCCTTCGGACGGATGGCCCTGCGTGACTACTACAAGCAGCTCAGCGACGCCGAACGCCGCGAGCGCGAGGACTTCGTCATCGAGGGCTGCTACCTGATGCGCGACCGGCTGCGCGGCGTCGAGGTCCTGGAGAACTTCGGCATCCCGAAGGCCGAGGCGGAGGAGTACAGCGAGAACTCCGAATACCTGCAGCTCTTCCGGCAATTGCTGTTCAGCCGCATCGTGCCCTGCGTCCGCGACATCGGCCTGTGGGGCAAGCGCCTGCAGGAGGCCTACGTCGACATGGGCGTGTTCGAGATGGGCAACTCCAACCTCGACCAACTGATGGCCCAGGACGAGGAGATCGCCGAGAAGCTCGACGAGGAACGCTTCGCCACCGAGGAGGCCGAACGCGTCGCAGAGGTCGCCGAGGCCATCGGACAAGGAGCGGCGATCGAGCGGGATACCGCGGTCGAGGAGGACGCGACGGTCGAGAAGGGCGCGACGTCCGCTACGGGCTGACGGCGGTGCGATGGGCGCCGGCGATCCTGGCCAGGCCGGCTTCGGCCGGTGAGTGGGGGGCCGCAGCGAAGCTGGCGACGGCCAGGTCGGGCGCGCCGTCCGGCCGCAGGACCTCGAGCTCCAACTCCAGGGTGCCGCCCAGTTCGTGGCGGATCCGCACCTGCTTGTGCGGCCAGTTGTGGATCAGGTGCTCGTCCCACAGCCGCCGGAAGTCGTCGCTGATACGCAGGAGTTCGGTGATGGCGGCGGCGATGTCCGGGTCGTTCGGGAAGCGGCTCCAGCACAGCCGCAGATAGCCGGCCTGGCAGCGCGCGGCCTGGTCCCACTGCCCGGCGTCGGTCAGCCTGGTCCGCAGCAGCGAGTCGAGGAAGATCGCGTGCGTCCAGGTGCGCTGCGCGGGTGGCACCGCGTCGAAGTCGAAGAAGGTCAGTGCGGTCATCCGGTTCCACGCGAGCGCGTCGCCGTAGCGGCCGGTGACGTAGGCGGGGACGCCGGTGACGGAGTCCACCAGGTACCGCAGGTTCCGCAGGGTCCGTGCGGGCGTGGGGCCGGGGGTGGGGCGCGGGGCCTTGACGAGGTTGTGCAGGTACTCGTGCTCCTCCCCGTGCAGCCGCAGGGCCGAGGCCACGGAGTCGAGGACCGAGGCGGAGACGTGGGTGTGCTGTCCCTGCTCGAGGCGGGTGTAGTGGCTGATGCTGACGCCCGCGAGCCGGGCGAGTTCCTCGCGGCGCAGTCCGGGGACCCGGCGCCGTTCGTCGAAGAGCGGGAGACCGACGTCCTCCGGGCGCAGCCGGGCTCGGCGCGACCGGAGAAACCCGCGCAACTCGCTGTGTCGGTCCATCCGCGGAAGCTACGCACCAGGTCAGGGGGTGTCAATCGGGCCCGACGGCCGCCGGCCGAGGGTGCTCACCGCGTGAGTACGCAGACCACGGGCCTGGTTGAGGTGGCGGTGCCCTCGCAGGCTGTTCGTGATCAGCCAGATCAGCCAGGTCAGCCAGGTCAGCCAGGTCAGCCAGGTCAGCCCGACCCGTATGACGCACCGATGCCCGAGGAGTCTTCATGTCCTATCCGGACCCGCGCTACTTCAGCGACCACGGCGAGATCAACGCGAGTTTCCGGCCCGCGACCGCAGCGCCCGACTTCGTCGCGAAGCCGCCCTCCGGCGGGGAGTCCACGGCCGGTCTGGAGACCGTCGCCGACGCGGGCACCGCGTACCACTATCTGTCCACCACCGACTCCACCGGCGGCGAGTACGGCCTGTACCGGGTGGACATGGGGCCCCAGTTCGGCGGGCCGAGCACCCATTTCCACAAGGCGATGTCGGAGTCCTTCTTCATCCTGTCCGGCGCCATGCGGCTCTTCGACGGCCGCCGCTGGATCACGGCCACCTCCGGCGACTACCTGTACGTGCCGGTCGGGGGACTGCACGCCTTCCGCAACGAGTCCGGTGAGAGCGCCTCGATGCTGATGCTCTTCGCGCCCGGAGCCCCGCGCGAGGAGTACTTCGAAGGCGTCACCGAACTCGCCGGGCTCAGCGAAGCGGAGCGCGCGGAGTTCTTCGTCCGCCACGACAGCTTCTTCGTCTGAGTCTGCGCAGCAGCAGCCGCCGCCGATGTCCGCCCGTCCCCCCCCCCGGCCAACTGACGGCCCAGGACGAGGCGAGAGCCACGCCGCAGTGTGCTCGGCACGAGGGATCAGGGCGCCACGGCACCGGATCCCGAACGCAGTGCACCGGCACTGCCCCCGCACTCGCATCGTGGAGGAACCCCTTGTCGCCCAACGCCGCCGAAGCCGCGGGGCCGAAGGCCGGCCCCCGGGAATGGCTCGGACTCGCCGTACTCGCCCTGCCCACCCTGCTCATCTCCCTCGACCAGAGCGTGCTCTACCTGGCGCTGCCGCACCTTGCCGAGGACCTGGGCCCGACCGGGACCCAGACGCTGTGGATCATGGACATCTACGGCTTCCTGATCGCCGGCTTCCTCATCACCATGGGCACCCTCGGCGACCGCATCGGGCGCCGCAAACTGCTGATGATCGGCGCGGCGGCCGTCGGCGCCACCTCTGTCGCGGCCGCCTGCTCGACCAGCGCGCAGACCCTGATCCTGTCCCGGGCCCTGCTCGGCATCGCTGCCGCGACGCTGATGCCGTCGACCCTGGCCCTGATCGGCAACATGTTCCGCGACCCGAATCAGCGCGGCCGCGCCATCGCGGTGTGGGCCAGCTGCTTCATGGGCGGCACGGCGCTCGGCCCGGTCGTCGGAGGCATCTTCCTCGAACACTTCTGGTGGGGCTCGGTCTTCCTGCTCGGGGTGCCCGTCATGGCGGTGCTGCTGATCGCGGCCCCGCGGCTGCTCCCCGAGTACAAGGACCCGGACGCCGGCCGGATCGACCTGTTCAGCGTGCTGCTCTCGCTGGTGTCGGTCCTGTCGGTCATCTACGGCCTGAAGGAGCTCGCCCGAGGCGGGTTCGACCTGCTGCCGCTCGTCGCGGTGTTCGTCGGTCCGGCCGTCGGCACGGTGTTCGTGAAACGCCAGGGCAGGCTCGAACACCCGCTCCTCGACCTGAAGTTGTTCCGCGTCGGCGCGTTCACGGCGGCGCTCCTGATCCTCATGGTGTCGATGCTCGGCACCGGCGGCGGCTACCTCTTCATCACCGGCTTCCTGCAGATGGTCGAGGGGTACTCGCCGATGGAGGCGGGCCTGCTGATGGTGCCCGCGGCCGTCGCCTCGATCCTCGCGGCGCAGGTGGCGCCGGTTCTCGCCCGGCGCTTGTCCACCGGCACCGTCGTGGGGTCCGCGCTGATCGTGGGAACCGTCGGCTATCTGCTGCTGGCTCTGGTCGACCCGGTCGGCGGGATGCCGCTCCTGATGACCGGATTCGTGATCATCTTCGTCGGTGTCGGCACCTTCGGCTCGCTCGGCACCGGCCTGGTGGTCGGCTCCGTGCCGCCCGAGCGCGGAGGGGCCGCGGCGGCCCTGTCCTCCATCAGCGGCGACCTCGGCAACGCACTCGGCGTCGCCACCCTCGGCAGCCTCGGTGCCGGCGTGTACCGGAGCTCGTTCGACGCCCCGGCCGGCACCGCGGACAGCGCCGCCCGCTCGGCCGGCGCCGGCATGGAGAGCGCCGTCGCCGTTGCCCGAGACCTGCCCGCCCAGGCCGGCGAGGCCCTGCTCACCGCCGCCAGGTCCGCCTATTCCAGCGGGCTCAACAGCATCGGCATCGCCTGCGCCCTCATCACCGCCACCAGCGCGGTCATCGCCCTCACCGTGCTGCGCGAACGCGCCGGTGACGCCCCGTCCGGTGCGCGGGCCCCCGAGGCCGACGGCCCGCAGCAGGCCGAGGACACCGGCGTCGAACTGACGCGGCCCGCCGGCCCGCGCTGACCCGAGCCGTCCCGTGGTCACCGAGGTGGTTCGGCACGGCCTGAGGCGGATCAGGGCGCGCCCTCACCGGGTGCTTCGCGCAGCGCTGCCTGCATCACCGCGCGGGCGACCGGGGCCGCGCTGCCGCCGCCGCTGATGTCGTCACGGTCGAGGGCCGCCTCCTCGACGACCACCGCGAGGGCGACGGCCGGCTGCGAGGCGTCCTTCGCCTGGGCCCAGGAGATGAACCAGGCATACGGCACACCGGCGTTGCCCAGTCCGTGCTGGGCGGTGCCGGTCTTGCCGCCGACCGTGGCGCCCGGGATCGCCGCCTGGCCGCCCGTTCCCTTCTCGACCGCCTCCACCATCAACTCCCGCAGCACGCCGGCGGTCCGCGGATTGAACGTCTGCCGCAACGACATGCCGCTCTCCACGGTGAGCGGATCGCCGTCCTCGTCGGTCGTACGGTCCACCAGATGCGGCGTCTTCAGGTCACCGCTGTTCGCGACGGCCGAGGCCACCATCGCCATCTGCAGCGGGGTCGCACGGGTGTCGTACTGGCCGATCGACGACAGGGCGAGCTGCGCGTCGTCCATCGAGGTGTCGAAGGTGCTGCGGGATACCGCGGCGGGGATCCGCAGCCCGGAGTCGTTGAAGCCGAACCGCTTCGCCGTGTCGGCCACCGCCTTCTGGCCCACCTCGACACCGAGCCGGGCGAACACCGTGTTGCAGGACCAGACGAACGCGTAGCGCAGCGAGGCGTCCTCGCAGCCGTCCACCGGGTTGGACAGCTTGGTCGTGGTGCCGGGCAGGGTGTACGGATCGGGCGACTTGGTGCGGGCGTCCACGTCGCCGATCGTGCCCTTGTCGAGAGCGGCCGCCGCGGTGACCACCTTGAAGGCGGAGCCGGGCGGATACGTCTGCCGGATGGCCCGGTTGAGCATCGGCTTGCCCGGTGCGGTGGTCAGGTGCTTCCAGTTCTGCTTCACCTCGGGGCCGTTCCCGGAGAGCAGGGCCGGGTCGTAGGACGGGGTGGAGACGAGGGCCAGGATGCGACCGGTGGACGGCTCGATCGCGGCGACCGCACCGCGCTTGGCGCCGAGCGAGGCGAAGGCGGCCTGCTGGACCGCGGGGGAGATGGTGGTGTGCACGGCGCCGCCCGGCTCGCGGGAGCGGGTGAAGTCGTTCCACAGGGGCAGCGGCTGGAGCATCGGATCGGTCCCGGCGAGCAGCCCGTCCCCGGTCCGCTCGAGCAGACTCGTGCCGTACGACTGGGAGGCGTAGCCGGTGACCGGGGCGTACAACGGGCCGTTGCGGTACGTGCGTTCGTAGCGCAGTTGCTCGCCGGTGTCCTTCGAGCCGGTCACCGGCCGGCCGCCGGCCAGGATGTCGCCCCGGGGCTGGTCGTAGCGGGCGATGACACCGCGCCGGTTGGCCGGGTCCTCGTCGTAGCCGCGGGACTCGAAGACCTGGATCCGGGTCGCGTTGAGCAGCACGAGCAGGACCAGGAGGAGGCAGAGCGCGGCGGCCTGCCGGATGTGCCGGGTCATGTCGCCGCCGCCGCGCGGGATGCTGCCGGCCTCGAGCGTCTTCGTGTCGCCGGTGTCGCCGCTGTCGCCGCTGGTCATGCCGCTTCCTCCAGGTCGGTGCCGGGCCCGCGGTCGCGCGCGGAGTCGCTGAGGCGGATCAGGAGCGCCACGATCAGCCAGTTGCTCACCACCGACGAGCCGCCCTGCGCGAGGAACGGCATCGGCATACCGGTCAGCGGGATGAGCCCCGTCACCCCGCCCGCGATCACGAACACCTGCAAGGCCACGATCGCGGCGAGCCCCACGGCGAGCAGCCGTCCGAACGGGTCGCGCAGGCCGAGCGCCACCCGGTAGCCGCGCGCCACGAGCAGTGCGTAGAGCAGGAAGATCGCGCTCAGGCCGGTCAGGCCCAGCTCCTCACCGGCCGTGGCGAGGACGAAGTCCGACTTCGCGGCGAAGCCGATGAGCGTCGAGTGGCCGAGCCCGAGGCCCGTGCCGAGCAGCCCGCCGGAGGCGAACGCGTAGAGGGACTGGGTGAGTTGGTTCGGCCCGAGGCCCGCCTCGACGGAGGCCAGGGGGTGCAGCCAGTCGGAGACCCGGCCGGCCACATGCGGCTCGAACGAGCCGACCACCCACGCCCCGGCCGCGGCGAGCAGCAGCCCCGCGGCGATCCACCCGGCCCGCCCGGTCGCGACGTACAGCAGGATCACGAAGAGCCCGAAGAACAGCATCGAGGTGCCGAGATCCCGCTCGAGGGCCAGGCAGCCGACGCTGAGCAGCCAGATCGTGACGACCGGCCCCAGCACCCGCGCGGTCGGCAGCCGCAGCCGCCACAGCCGGCGTCCCGCGTACGTGAGCGCGCTCCGGTTCGCCGCGAGATAGGCGGCGAAGAACACGGCGAGCAGCACCTTCGAGAACTCGGCTGGCTGCAGCGAGAGTCCGCCGATCCGCACCCAGATCCGCGCACCGTTCACCGCGGGGAAGGCGACCGGCGCGGCGAGCAGCAGCAGGGCCGCGACGACCGAGACGTAGGCGTACCGCTGCAGGGTCCGGTGGTCGCGCAGGAAGAAGACCGTCACGATGAACAGGCCCACCCCCGCCGTGGACCACACCAGTTGGGCGAGCGCCGCCTCCTGCCCCGGTGTCTCCAGGTCGAGGCGGTGGATGAGGACCAGGCCGAGCCCGTTGAGCAGCACCGCGATGGGCAGCAGCAGGGGATCGGCGCAGGGGGCCCGCAGCCGTACGGCCAGATGGGCGACGAGGGCCAGGGCGCCGAGCCCGCCGCCGTAACCGAGGGCGTCGGGCGGAACGGCGCCGTCCCGGGCCAGCCCCAGATAGACGTAGCCGAGGAGGCAGATGAGCACCGCGAGGACGAGCAGGGCGAGTTCGGTGCCGCGGCGATGAGGGACGCGGACCGCCGGGACGGGGGTCTCGGGGCGGTCCGCGACATCCACCATCGTTCCGGTCATACCGGGCAAAGTAGCAAGGCTGTCCCGCCCTGCCTCCCAACCACCACGTCGGGCGCGGGCCCGGTGTGCACGGGCCGTCCGGCGTGCGGGCGGTGACGGTGCCTCAGTCGGGCTCGCGGAACCGCACCACCGACACCGTCGCGTGTCGTGTCGCCAGCCGCCGCACCTCCACGAAGACACCCGACGGCACGGTCAGGTACGGGACGTCGCCGAGCCCCACCGCCGTGATCACGCCCCGGCCGTCAGGCGGCGGCAGCACCCGCTGGGCGCGCGCCCGCACCGGCGGAGTGAGCGGACTCGAGAGCACCGGTGCGTCGTCACCGGGCAGGACGAGTACCAGCGCGCGGGCCCGCACGGCTGTGCCGGTGAACCCGACGACCGCCGCCTCCCGGGTGTCGCTGTGCCGCACCTTCTGCCACGCCCAGGCCGCCGCCGTCGAGTACGGCGAGTCCAGAGCCTTCGCCACCACGCCCTCCACACCGACCGTCCGCATGTCCCGGTACCAGGTCAGGGCCGTCTCGTACGCGGTGGTGGCGAGGACCCGCTGGGCGCCGGGAACGCCCGGCGGCAGCAGCTCGTCGAGCCGGTCCCAGCGCTCGCGCAGCGGCAGTGAGCGCAGGTCGCGGCCGGGGGTGGCGAGTGCGTCGAAGGCGATGAAGTACACCGGCACCCCGTCGCGGTCCCGCGCCGCCGGGGAACGCAGCAGTTCTTGGAAGGCGAGCCGTCCGTCCCGGTAGGCGCACAGTTCCCCGTCGAGTACCGCACCCGGCGTGAGCTGCTCGGTGAGCGCCGCCGTGACCTCGGGGAACTCCGGAGCCAGATCGCGCCCCGAGCGCGACTGCAGCACCACCCGCGACTCCAGACGGAAGGCGACCGCACGGAACCCGTCCAGCTTGATCGAGTACTGCGCCCCGCCGGGCAGCCCCCCGGGCCCCGGCACGCTCGGCACCGCGCGCGGCCGCATCACCGGGACGGGCGGCCTCAGGACCACGGCGGGCGACGGTTTCACGGGCATGTACCAAGGGTCCTCCCGGACGCCGCTCCCCGCAGTTCCGCGCGGGGCCGCCCCCGGGTCTCACGGCAGCCGGCCCGCCCGGTTCGGGTTGAGCAGCGGGGCGAGCAGATCGCCGTGCCGGGCGAGCCGGGCCCCCATGTCGCCCGCCAGGAAGGACAGCTCGGACGGCGCCGTGCAGGACTCCACCTCGTCCCAGGTCACCGGCGCCGAGACGGTCGGCTCCGGACGGGCCCGCAGGGTGTACGGGGTGGCGGTGGTCTTGGCGGCGGCGTTCTGGCTGTGGTCGACGAAGACCTTGCCGGGGCGCAGGCTGCGGGTCATCCGGTGCAGGGCGAGACCGGCGAGCTCGCGCTCCGCCTCCACGGCGAGCTCCTTCGCGTACGCCGACACCTTCTCGGACGGGGTCGGCTCGAGCGGGACCAGCAGGTGCAGGCCCTTGGACCCGGAGGTCTTCGCGTACGCCCGCAGTGCGTCGGCGGCCAGGCGCTCGCGCAGCCAGAGCGCGACCCGGCAGCACTCCACGACGGTGGCCGGAGGCCCCGGATCGAGGTCGAGCACCAGCCGGTCGGCGACGCCCGGACGGTCGGTCTGCCACTGCGGCGTGTGGTACTCCGTCACCAGATTGGCCGACCACATCAGGCTCGCCATGTCCTGCACGAGCACCTGGCGCAGCGGGCCCCCCGTCCTGGATCCGTGCCGCCGCGGAACCTCGGCGGTACGGACCCAGGACGGGGTGCCCGGAGGCACGTTCTTGGCGAAGAACCGCTGGCCGTCGGGCCCGTCGGGGAAGCGCAGGAACGAGACGGGCCGGTTGTACAGGTGGCTGAGCAGCGAGCCGGCGGCGACCGCGTAGTAGTGCAGCACCTCGCCCTTGGTGAAGCCGCTCGCGGGATAGAGCACCTTGTCCAGGTTCGAGAGCGCGATCCGTCGCCCCTCCACCTCTGTGATGGGCGTCATACGATGAGAATCCCACGCAAAGAAGAAATTCCACCACGATTCCACCGCAAACGAGACAGGGCGCGATCCGGCCCCGGGGCACCGGAGCGGCAGCCTCCGCAAAGGGGTAACACGTGCGATCGATATGGAACGGCGCGATCTCGTTCGGTCTGGTCAGCATCCCGATCAAGCTGGTCAACGCCACCGAGAACCACTCGATCTCCTTCCGCCAGATCCACACCGCCGACGGCGGCCGCATCCGGTACCGCAAGGTCTGCGAGCTGGAGGAGAAGGAGGTCCCGTCCGCCGAGATCGGCAAGGGCTACGAGGACGCGGACGGCTCGATCCTCCCGATCACCGACGAGGACCTGGCGGCGCTGCCCATCCCGACGGCCAGGACGATCGACATCGTCTCCTTCGTCCCGGAGAACAGCATCGACCCGCTCCAGATGAGCACCGCCTACTACCTGGCGGCGAACGGCGTGCCGGCCGCCAAGCCGTACACCTTGCTGCGGGAGGCCCTCAAGCGGAGCAAGAAGGTGGCCATCGCCAAGTTCGCGCTGCGCGGGCGCGAGCGGCTCGGCATGCTCCGCGTCGTCGACGACACCATCGCCATGCACGGGCTGCTCTGGCCCGACGAGATCCGCGCGCCCGAGTCCGCCGCGCCCGACGAGCACGTCAGCGTCCGCGACGCCGAACTCGATCTCGCCGACGCGCTGATGGACACCCTCGGCGAGGTCGACATCTCGACCCTGCACGACGACTACCGCGAGGCGGTCGAGGACATGCTGGCCGCCAAGACCGACGGCGTCGAACCGGCCCCCGCCGCCGAGAGGCGGGACTCCGGCGGCAAGGTGATCGACCTCATGGCGGCCCTGGAGAGCAGCGTGCGCGCCGCGCAGGAGGCCCGCGGCGAAGGCGGCGACGCGGAGGCGTCCGGTGATGCCGCCGACTCCGGTGAGACCGCCGAGGTGACACAGCTCGCGGGGCGCAAGAAGACGGCCGCCCGCAAGTCCGCGCCGGCCGCCCCCAAACAGGTCGGTGGCAAGAAGTCGACGTCCGGTGCGCCCCGGAAGACGGCGGCGAAGAAGACCGCGAAGTCCACGTCGTCGGCCTCCGGCAGCGGCTCCAAGGCGTCCACGTCGAAGTCGGCCAAGGCGTCCACGTCGTCGGCCGCGGCCTCCGGGGCCAAGGCCTCCACCGCCAGGTCCTCCGGCGCCAAGTCCACCTCGTCCAAGTCGGCGGCCGGCAGGTCGCAGGGGGCCAAGGCCGCGAAGTCCACCTCGACCGCCAAGAAGACGGCCAAGAAGGCGGCGCCGCGCAAGCGGGCATCGGCCTGAACACCGGGGTGACCGGCGCAGGCGCGTCCACTTCACGGCGGACGGCTCCCGCGCAGCGCAACCGTGGCGCATACTGACGGCAATGACAAAGCGATCCGCGCCCCGGCGCCATCTGGCCACCAGTCCCTTCAAAGCCCCCGCGCTTCCTGTGGTGAAGGAGTTCGCGCTGGGGGACCGCGTCTCGCACGACCGTCACGGCCTGGGCAGGATCATCGGGGTCGAGGAGGGCGTGGCCATGCTGGTCGACTTCGGCGCTCGCCAGGCCCGGATCCCTACGCCGTATACGGGGATGGACAAGCTCTGACCTCGGGCCGGTCGGGGGGCGTGTTCCAGCCTTGGCGCTGTGTCCTCGGGCCGGACGGGGTGCGCTGACGGTCGGCCCGGGCCCGCGCGGTGTCCTTGGGGCGGACCGGAGTGTTCTGCCAGCCCGGCGCTGGGCGCCTTGTCCCCAAGCGCCGGACTGGCTTTTTCTTTGTCCTCAAGCGCCGGACGGGCCCAAGGCAGCGCCGGGCGGGCTCGTCGAGTGAGCGCTGAGCGGGCCGGACGGAGGCGCGTCGGGCGGGCTTGTCGAGGGAGCGCCGGGGTGGGCTTGGCGGGTGGGCGTCGGGCGGGCCGGACGGAGGCGCGTCGGGCGGTCGGCCTGCCGAGGGAGCACCGGGCGGGCTTGTAGGTGGGTGTGGTGGAGTTGCGTGGCGCGGCTGGTCATGGGGCAGTGATCTCCGCCGCTGTCGGGTAGGACGCCTGGGCGCCCCTGCGGACGACTGTGGCTGCGGCGACCCGGGTCGCGTAGGCCGCCGCTTGTGGGAGGGCGTCGGCCCGGGCGAGGCGACAGGCGAGCGCCGCGGTGAAGGCGTCGCCCGCGCCGGTGGTGTCGACCGCGTCGACCTGGGGGCTCGGCACGTGGACCGGCGCCACCGAGCCTTCGGCGACCAGCGCACCCCGCTCGCCCAGCGTGACGACGACCGAGCGCGGGCCGAGCGCGAGCAGCGCCGGTGCCCACTCCTCCGGCTTGCCGCCCGCCCCGTCCCCGAGGACGTACCGGGCCTCGTGCTCGTTGACGACCAGGGGGTCGCAGGCCGCGAGCACCTCCGGCGGCAGGGGAGCGGGCGGCGACGGATTCAGCACGAGGCGGGTGCCCGCGGGCAGTGCGCGGACCACCTCGCCGACCGTCTCCAGCGGAATCTCCAGCTGTACGGACACCACCCGGGCCGACGCGAGGAGCCGGCCCGCCGCACGGACATCCGCAGGGGTGAGGCGGGCGTTCGCTCCCGGGGCCACCACGATGCTGTTGTCGCCCGACGGGTCCACCGTGATCAGCGCGACCCCGGTGGGTGCCCCGCCGACCAGCACACCCGAGGTGTCCACCCCGGCAGCCCGCTGCGAGTCGAGCAGCAACCGCCCGTACGCGTCGTCGCCCACCCGCGCGAGCAGTGCCGTCCGCGCCCCGAGCCGGCCTGCCGCACAGGACTGGTTCGCGCCCTTGCCGCCCGGGAGGACCACCAGGTCGCTGCCGAGCACCGTCTCGCCGGCGCCGGGCCGTCGCTCGACCTCCACCACCAGATCGGCGTTGGCCGAGCCCACCACCACCAAGTCGTACGCACGCGAGTCGTCGGCCCCGGACAGGTCCGTCGCCGTCACGAGAAATCGCCCGCGTTCTCCCGGGTGGCCACCTTCACCGGCACCTTGATCATGTTCTTCACGTCCTTGTCGTCGGCGGCCCGGACGGCGTTGCGTACCGCGATCCGGCCGAGCTGCTCGGGCAGTTGTGCCACCGAGGCATACAGCGTGCCCGCCTTCACGGCCTTGATCCCGTCCGGCGTGCCGTCGAATCCGACCACGGCCACGGACTTGCCGGCCCGGTCGCCCAGCGCCTTCGCCGCGCCGAGCGCCATCTCGTCGTTCTCCGCGAACACACCGTCGACGTCCGGATGGGACTGCATCAGGTTCGTCATCACGTCCAGGCCCTTGGTCCGGTCGAACTCGGCGGGCTGCTTGCTGACCACCTCGATGCCCGGATACGCCTTGATCCCCTCGGCGAAGCCCTTGCCCCGCTCGCGGCTCGCCGACGTACCGGCCACGCCCTGCAGCGTCACGATCTCGCCCTTGCCGTCGAGGTGTTCGGCCAGAGCCTTGGCGGCGAGCCTGCCGCCCTCGACGTTGTCCGAGGCGACGAGCGAGTCCGTGGTGGTGCCGGTCACCGCCCGGTCGGCGGCGATCACCGGGACCTCCGCCTTCTTCGCGGCCCGTACGCCGGGGGCCACCGCATCGGAGTCGACCGGGTTCACGACGATCGCGTCCATGCCTTCACCGCTGAAATTCTGCAACTGGTCGGCCTGAACCGAGGCGTCGTCCTGGGCGTCCGTGACCGTCAGATCGACGCCCAGCGACTTGGCCTCCGCCTCGGCGCCCGCCCTCATCTCGACGAAGAACGCATTGCCCAACGTGGACAGCGACATGCCCACCTTCGTCGTACCGCCGCCCGACGAACCCGAGTTGAACAGCGTCATCGCGCCGAGCACCGCCGCCACACACACCGCGACCAAGCCCAGACGCAGCGCCCCGCGCCGCCCGGAGCCGGGCGCTCCGGCACCTGCCGCACCGGTCCCACCGTCGGCCCGGCGCCGCAGCGTGTCGAACAGGACCGCCAGTGCGATCACCGCCCCGATCACCACCTGCTGCCAGAACGAGGACACCGACAGCAGATTGAGACCGTTGCGCAGGACGGCCAGGATCAGCGCACCCACCAGCGTCCCGGAGGCTTTGCCGACCCCGCCCGCCAGGCTCGCCCCGCCGATCACCACGGCGGCGATCGCGTCGAGTTCGTACCCCTGGGCCGCCTGCGGCTGCGCCGAGGCGAGACGGGAGGCGAGCACGATGCCGGCGACCGCGGCGAACAGGCCCGACAGTGCGTAGATCACCAGCTTCTGCCGCCGCACCCGCAGCCCGGACAGGCGTGCCGCCTCCTCGTTGCCGCCGATCGCGTACATCGACCGCCCCAGGTACGTGCGTCCGAGCACCAGGGCCGTCACCAGACCCGCGACCGCCATCACCAGGACCGGGACCGGCAGCCACCCGCCGATGGTGTCCCCGAGCCGCGCCACCGAGTCCGGGAACGCGATCGGAGTGCCGTCGGAGATCACCAGGGACAGACCGCGTCCCACGGACAGCATGGCGAGCGTCGCGATGAACGGCGGGAGCTTCCCGTACGAGATGAGCGCGCCGCTCACGAAACCGCAGGCCAGGCCGGTGGCGAGGGCGAGCAGGACGGCGATCCACACCGGGACGCCCTCGGTGGTCGCCGTCCAGGCGAGCACGGTCGCCGACAGCGCGGCCACCGAACCGACCGAGAGATCGATGCCGGCCGACACGATGACGAAGGTGACACCGAAGGCCAGGATCGCGGTGACGGCCGCCTGCACACCGACGTTGAGGAGATTCTGGGTGGTCAGGAAGTCGTCCGAGAGCAGGGACAGGGCGAGGAGCAGGACGACCAGGGCGCTGAGCGCGCCGTTGTCGAGAAGGAGGCGCCGGAAGTCGAAGGCGCTGCCCGCCCCGGCCGCCTTCTTCTGCGGGTGGGTGCTGCTGTCAGTGGTCACGGGGCTCTTCCTCCTCCTCGTGGCGGGCGGTGGGCGGTGGCGCGGCCTCGTCGGGTTCCGTGGGCGGTGAAGCGGCCTCCCCGGGCGGGGCGGCCGGTGGCGTGTCGGTCGGGGCCGGGCGCGCGGCGACGGCGAGGGACATCACCGCGTCCTGGGTTGCCTCCTCGGCAGGCAGTTCGCCCGCGACTCGGCCCTCGGCCATCACCAGCACCCGGTCGCTCATGCCGAGCACCTCGGGCAGATCGCTGGAGATCATCAGGACCGCGCGGCCCGCCTCCGTCAACTCGTTGATCAGGCCGTAGATCTCGACCTTGGCGCCCACGTCGATGCCCCGCGTCGGCTCGTCGAGAATCAGCACCTGCGCCTCGGCGAGCAGCCACTTGCCGATCGCGACCTTCTGCTGATTGCCGCCCGACAGCGTCCGCACCGGCTGGCCGAGCCCCGCCATCCGTACGCCCAGCTGCCGCGCCACCCCCTCGGCCGCCGTCCGCTGCCTGCGAACGTCCACGAAACCGGCCCGCGTCGCGGAACGCAGCGTGACCAGCGAGAGGTTGTCCTGCACGGAGGCGTCCGGCACCAGACCCTGACCCTTGCGGTCCTCCGGTACGAGGCCGAGGCCCGCACCGAGCGCCGCCGGCACGTCACGCGGCGGCAGCGGGCTGCCGTGCACCTCCACCGTCCCGGCGTCGTAGGCGTCCGCGCCGAACACGGCCCGTGCGACCTCCGTGCGCCCCGCGCCCACCAGGCCCGCCAGGCCCACGACTTCACCCGCCCGCACCTCGAAACTCACATCGTGGAACACCCCGTCACGGGTCAGTCCCGCCACCTTCAGGAGGGCAGGCCCGGCCGGACCGCGCCGTCGCGGGTACTGCTGCTCGATACTCCGTCCGACCATCAGCCGCACCAGCTCGTCCTCGGACGCGGAGGCAGGCAACCGGCCCACGCTGCGGCCGTCCCGCAGCACCGTCACCCTGTCCCCGACCTCGGCGATCTCCTCGAGATGGTGGGTGATCAGGGCCACCGCCACGCCCTCGTCGCGCAGTTGCCGCACGATGGCGAAGAGCCGGGTGACCTCCTGCGAGGTGAGTACGGCCGTCGGCTCGTCCATCACGAGGATCCGTGCGTCGAGGCTGAGTGCCTTCGCGATCTCCACCATCTGCCGCTGTGCCACGCCCAGTTGACGGACCTTCAGGTGCGGATCGAGAGCGAGGCCGACCCGGGCGAGGAGCGCCTCCGCATCAGCCGCCATACGTCCCCGGTCGATCATCCCGAAACGTCGCGGCTGCCGCCCGAGGAACATGTTCTCCCCGACACTCAACTCCGGTACCAGCGTGAACTCCTGATGCACCGTCGCGATCCCCAGCCGCTCCGCGTCCGCCGTCCCCCGGATCCGCACCTCGCGCCCGTCCATCGTGATGCGTCCGGCGTCGGCGCGATGGGCGCCCGAGAGCACCTTGATCAGGGTGCTCTTGCCCGCACCGTTCTCGCCGAGCAGCGCATGGACCTCGCCGCGCCGCAACTCGAAGTCGACGCCGTCCAGGGCGAGTACACCGGGAAACGCCTTACGGATTCCCTCGGTGCGGAGCAGCGGCGGGTCACCGTCCTCGAGCGACGGGGGCGGGTGCGGGCGTCGCTGCCGGTCCGGATCGTCGTCGGTCACGGGGCCTCCTTCGCGTGAGTCTCGGGGGCGCCCGCGGGCGCGGGGCCGTGAGGACCGGGAGGTGTCTACCCGGTGGACCGCCCGGCATCCCCTTCCCGTCGGCCCCGTCGGCCCCGTCGGCGCGGCCGGATACGCGCCGACATCAATCGGTCAAGTCGGCCTGAAACATGACCTGTTCGCAGCCCGTGGAACCTTCTGCAGGGCTCTCGGCGTGAGTACGTACGCTGAACACGATGCGAACTGCGCGGCCGGAGGACGGACGCGCCACGGGGGAGTGGCTGGATCATGACTACGGCGACACGGGCCGGTACGGAACCGGGCGAGCCGACGGACGCGCGCCCAACGGCAGCGGCGGAGAAGAGGCGGCCCGCTCGGCGCAAGGGCGCCGCCCCGCGGCGGCTGCGCTCCAGCACCGTGATCCTCGGCGGTATGGGTGTGCTCGCCGCGGCGCTCACCGCCTGCGGCTCCGAGCCCGACAAGCGCTGCGTGGACCCGCTGACCAAGAAGAAGCTGCCGAGCTACGAGTGCGAGAGCGGCGGCAGCGGCTCGTACTACTACGGCGGCAAGTCCAAGGGCGGCCGCGTCGACGGCGGCAGCTTCGACAAGGCGTCCGTGGACCGCGGCGGCTTCGGCTGCTCGTCCTCCAGCGGCGGCTGACCCGTGCAGCGCCGCACCATCGAGCCCCGCGACGACTGGCAGCGCATCGTCGAGGACCAGGGCTGCGTCTACCCGCTGACCCGGTACCCGGACGACTCCCTGCGCCCCTACTGGGACGAGAGCGCGCACTATGTCTTCTCGCTGCCCGAGATCGAGGCCCTGGAGGAGGTGGTCGAGGAACTGCACGCCATGTGCCTGACCGCCGCCGCGCACATCGTCGAGCACGACCGCTTCGCCGAACTCGGCATCACCGACCCGCGCCTGGCGTCTCTGATCGCCGAAGCCTGGCGCCGCCGCCCCGAACTCCCCTCCGTCTACGGACGGTTCGACCTCCGCTATGACGGTTCGGGTCCGGCCAAGATGCTGGAGTACAACGCGGACACCCCCACCTCACTGGTGGAAGCCGCGAGCCCGCAGTGGTTCTGGATGGAGGACCGCTTCCCGGGCGCCGACCAGTGGAACTCGCTGCACGAACGCCTCGTCGACGCCTGGAAGAAGCAGGCCGCGCTGCTGCCACCGGGCAGTCCGCTGTACTTCGCGCACTCCACCGGCGACGAGATCGGTGAGGACCTGATGACGGTCGCGTACCTGCGCGAGACCGCCCAGCAGGCGGGCATCGACACCGAGGCCATCGCCGTGGAGGACATCGGCTGGGACCGCATCTCGGGCCGTTTCGTCGACGAGAGGCTCCGCTTCATCCGCAGCTGCTTCAAGCTGTACCCGTGGGAATGGCTGGTCACCGACCCCTTCGCCCCGCAGGTCCTGGACACCCTGGACAACGGCGGCGGCACCGGCACCACCCTGTGGATCGAACCCGCCTGGAAGATGCTCCTGTCCAACAAGGCACTCCTGGCGATCCTCTGGGAACTCGACCCGGGCCATCCGAACCTGCTGCCCGCCTACCTGGACGGACCGCGCGAACTCGCCGCGCACGGCGGGTACGTGGCGAAGCCGCTGCTCGGCCGCGAGGGCGCCGGTGTCACCGTGCACGAGCCCGGTGCCGCACCCGTGCTACGTGAAGACCCTTGCTGTTACCAGAAGTTGGCACCGCTGCCGGACTTCGACGGCAACCGTGTGGTGCTCGGCGCGTGGGTCGTCGAGGACGCGGCGGCGGGGCTCGGCATTCGGGAGTCGTCGGGGCTGATCACGGACGAGTACGCGCGGTTCCTGCCGCATGTGATCCTTTAGTGGGTCCCTATCGGCCGGGGGGCTGCTCTCGAACGGCCGGGGGGGCTTGCGTTCGGTCCGGGCTCGCGTTCGCTCGGGGTCTCGTTCGGTCGGGGTCTCGCGATCGGTCGGTGGCCCTCGAGCGGTGCCGGCCGGGAGCGGAAGAGTGCCGCGTGCAGGAACGGGACGCCGAAGTACGGGGAATCGGCCGGCTCCGCCCGCATCGGCCGCAGCTCGACCTCCGTCAGAGCGTCGAAGATGCCGCGCAGCTCGTCGGCGCTGTAGGCGAGACCGCCGTGCAGCCGGCGCGAGCCGTCGTAGAACTCCGCGTCCGGCAGCTCCGAACCCATGCCGCCGGCCGCGAAGCAGCTCAGACCGAAATGCCCGCCGGGCGCCAGGAGCCGGCCGAGGAACGCGAGGTAGCTGATCCGGCGGTGCGGGGGCAGATGGTGGAAGCATCCGGAGTCGAAGACCAGGTCGTACGGGCCGGTGATCCGGTCCGTGGTGAAGGCGTCGGCGCACACGAAGCGGATGCCGGCGCCCGCCTGCCGCGCACGCTCCTCGGCCCAGCCGATCGCCGCCGGTGAGAGGTCCACGGCGTCGACCTGGTAGCCGCGGGCCGCGAGCAGCAGCGCGTTGCGGCCCGGGCCGCAGCCGAGATCGAGGGCGCGTCCGTGCGGCGGTACGAGGCCCCGGTCGAGGTAAGAGGCGAGGTTCTCGTCGGGCTTCTCCGTGAAGAACGGGACCTCCCGGTCGCGGTCGGCGTAGAACTCGTCCCACCACCCCGCCGCGCCTTCGGTCCACCGGTCGGCCTCGGGCGGGAAGAGGCCGTCGAGGAGGGCCAACACGTCTTCCGCGGTGCGGATGTTGCGGGCGGAGGGAGCTGAGGCGGCGGAGGGAGCGGTGTGGGGGGTCGGGGCGGGCGCGCGGCCGGCGGGGGGTGTCGGTTCGAGGGGTGCGTCCGCGGGCGGCAGCGGCATGCGGGCTCCTTGCGGTGGGTCTCCCAGGGGGCTCAGGTACGTGTCCCGGTGCGTCGAACAGTACGGCGGAGGGCATCGAAAGTGCAGGTGGGAGCGTATCTGCGGACCGTACCCCGAGCCTCGGTGGCGCTGTGTGCCGTGCCCGTACGGGAGGGGCGCAGGGGCAGGGGCCCGGGCCGGGGAACGGGCGCGGACGAGGCCCCCGGGGCGGGTGACGGGGGCGATGTGCGGTGCGCGCGGAGAGGTTTTTCCGGCGGTAGGGGGCGGACGGTGGGCGGACGGACGGCGGGCGTGCGCCCCGTGCCCTGCGCGTGGCGACCCGTGCGAGCCGTGCCGTCGCCGGGCGCCCTTGTGAGCGCCGTCGCGGGACTGTTGCGATGGCGGCCCGGGCCCCCGTACGTGCGTTCGCTCCGAGCGTCCGAGCGTCCGAGCGGCGCGGTGACGCGGCACGCACCGGGACCGCGGGACGGAACGGCATCGGCAACGCAATGTGGGAGGAACGATGAGCGAGCTCCGGGTCACTCAGTGGCAGCGCTTCGGCCATGACCGCTGGTACGTGGGTCTGCCGGACGGCACCGCGGTCGGCTGGCTGGACCGCCCCACGGGCCGCATCACGATCACCGACGCCAGATACGGTCACGCGGCGCTGAACGCCCTCGAGCAGACTCTGGCCGACTACCAGTTACCCGCCACGCGCCCGCCGGACGAAGCACGCTCCGGGTCCCGGCCCGACGCCGCCCCGGCGGAAGCCCCCGCCGCGACGACGGGTTCGCCGGTGACGGCGGCCCTGGCCGCGTCGGGACGGGGAGCGGGATCGGGCGCGGGATCGGGATCGGCGGTTCGCGGAGCCGCGGTCGCCGTCGGACGGTCCGGGGGCGAGAGGTCCGGTGGCGGGGACCCCACGCGGACCGCGGGGCGGCTGGCTCCCGACTCCCGCTGGTGGACCACCGCCACGCAGCGACGTGGCCCGCTGGCGCGCGACGCCGAGCCGGACACGCCGTCCGGGAGGTCGGACGACGGGGTGAACCCCTTCACCACTGCGGGGTCTCCGCTCACCAAGTCCGATCTCTTGCAAGGGACTTCGGACTTCTTGGCGGCCCCGCCCCCGGCTCCGCCGCCGTCCCCGGCCCCGCCTCCCATGCCGTACCTGCCCCCTTCGGTGCCGGACGCGCCCGCCACAGCGACGGCACCCGGGTCCACGACCCCAGGGGCCATTCCGGCCACCTCCGCGGAGACGGCGGCACCCGCGGCACCCCGCACGCCCCGCAACGCCGCCGGCGTCTCCCCGGCGCCGGTGTCCCGGGAGGTCGGTCGTACGGAGTCCGGTCGTACGGAGTCCGGTCGTACCGAGGCGAGTCACGCGGAGTCGACCGGACGAACCACGCCGGGTATCCCCACCTCGCCGACGACCCTCACCGAACCGCCCGCCCCCGCTCGGCGCGCACCCGTCGAGCAGCCGGCCGCACCGCCCGCCGCCCCGGAACCGGACAGCGGCCGCGCCGGCGCACCGAAGGCCCGTCCGGGCACCCCCAGCACCCCGACCATCCACCCCGACGCCGGTACCGGCCCCGCAACCCAACCCGCCACCGTCCCGCCCGAGTTCGACCTCGCCACCGCCCGGCCCGGCGGACGAATCCGGGCGTTGCTCGACCAGGTCCGGCAGGAGCGGTCGGAACGGCTCGGGTCACGGCTGCAGCGGCGTTCCGAACAGGAGAAGTCCTGGCGGGTCGACCTCGCGGGCGAGAAGCGCGTCGGCTCCGAGCTGCACCGGCTGAAGCGCCACGGCTGGTACGTCCTGCACTCCATCCCGCTGTCCGGCACCGAGGACATCGACCATCTCCTCGTCGGCCCCGGCGGCGTCTTCGCCATCGCCACCCGCCACCATCCCGGCCAGGCGGTACGCGTCGACGACGACACGGTCCGCATCGGCAGCGGCACCGCGCAGGCGCACCACCTCGCGGACGACACCGACGCCGCACGGGTCCGCGAAGTCATCGCGCGGCACTGTGAGTTCACCTTCCAGGTGCAGCGCGTCGTGGTCTACGTCGGGGTCACCGAGCTGACCGTGGAGGCCACCAGGCTGCCCGCCCGCCTCTACCAGGAGCGGCAGGTCTCCGCGCTCGGCCCGCTGACCGGCGCCCTCACCCCCGCCCAGGTGGCACACGTCCACCGAGTGGCCCGCGACCGCCGCACCTGGACGGCGGCCTCCTGATCCCCGCTCACGGGCGAGGTACGCACCGCGAGGCTCGCCCGTGAGCGGCCCAACTGCCATGCTCCCGGCGGGTGGTGGTCGACTCCGGACGTACCGGCGAACCGGACGTCCCGCATCCGTGGCTGCCCGATTCCCGGCAGGGGATAGGTTGTCGCACAGGCAACCGGCGAGTGTTGGAGGGGAGACCATCATGTCCGGCGAGGTGCGCACCCAGGGTCCCGGCGAGCAGCGTAAGCGTGCGGGTTTCGACAACGGCAAGGCACACCCGGCCCGGGTCTACGACGTCTTCCTCGGCGGCAAGGACAACTACCCCGTCGACCGTTCGGCTGCGGCCGCCGCACTTGCCGCCAACCCGCGCGGCTATCTCGACGTCCGCCACAACCGTGACTTCCTGCGGCGCGCGGTGCAGCGTCTCACCGGCCGGGACGGCATCCGCCAGTACCTGGACATCGGCACCGGACTGCCCACCCAGGAGAACGTCCACGAGATCGCCCAGCGCCTCGCCCCCGAGTCCAGGGTGGTCTACGTCGACAACGACCCGGTCGTCCTCGCCCACGCCCGCGCGCTGCTGACCAGCGGCCCCGAAGGCGTCACGGACTACATCGACGCCGACTTCAAGAACCCGGACACGATCCTCGAAACCGCCGCCGGCACCCTGGACTTCGAGCAGCCGATCGCCCTCGTCCTGGTCGCGATCCTGCATTTCGTGGAGGACGCCGAAGCACACTCGGTGGTGCGCCGACTCGTCGAAACCCTGCCGTCCGGCAGCCGGCTCGTCCTCAGCCACCTCACCGAGGACCTCAATCCGGAGAACGTCCGCGCCGTCCAACGCACCTACACCGAACGCGGATTCACCTTCGTGCTGCGCTCCCGCGCCGAGGTCGAGGAGTTCCTCACCGCCAACGGCCTCGAGATCGACGACCCCGGCGTGGTGCCGGTGCACCACTGGCACCCCGACCACGCCGCCCCGGTGGCCGAGCGGCCCGACGGCGCCCAGTTCGCCGACCTGGACACCATCGGCCAGGTCAAGTACGCGGACATCAACGACGTGACGGACGCCGACATCAACGTGTACGCGGTCACGGGCCGCAAGCCCTGACCCGACGGTCGCGCCCACGGGCGTCCGCGCACCGGCATTCCCGGCCGTCGACCGCGTCCACCCCGCCCCCTATATGATCGTGCAGATCGTGCAAGCCGTATGCAGATCTGAACGAGGAGTGGGCATGGCCGCCGACGTCGGGACCAATCAGAGCGTGGAGCGCTCCGTGGCCGTACTGCGCGCACTCGGCGCGGGCCGCCCCGAGCTACGGGTGTCCGACGTCGCCGAGCTCACCGGCCTCGGCTCCTCCACCGCCTCCCGCCTGCTCTCCACCCTCGAACGCCTGGACATGGTGGAACGCGATCCGGTGAGCAACCTCTACCGCCTGAGCCTGGGCACCCTGCCCCTCGCCGCCACCGCCGTCAACCGCCACCCCGTGCACCGCGCGGCCCGCATGGTCCTCCAGGAACTGGCCGCCCGCACCGGCCTCGGCGCGAACGTCGCCGTACGCCGCGGCGCCGAGCTGATGTTCCTGTGCAACTTCGAGGGCGCCCGCGCACCCAAGTCGTACACCCAGTCCGGCGACACCGCCCCGCTGCACGCCACCGGCATCGGCAAGTGCCTGCTCTCCGGCCTCACGCCCGAGGAGCGCCGCGAGCTGCTCGGCGAGACCCTCGAGGCGCACACCGAGTTCACCACCGTCCGGCACGACCTCCTCGACAAGGCGATCGACGCCGTCCGCCGCGCCGGTTACGCGACCGAGGCCGAGGAGCGAGCACTCGGCCGCGCCTCCCTCGCCGCCCCCGTGCGGGACGGCTCCGGCGACATCGTGGCCGCCGTCTCGCTGTGGGGCCCGGCATCCGTACTCGGCGACGCGGGAACCAGCGACCCGCACGCCCAGGCCGAGCACCACGCCGCCCTGGCCCGCTCCGTGGTCGAGGCGGCCGACGCGGTCAGCCAGGCACTGGGCGCGCTCTAGCCCCGACGCCCGCGTACGGGAAGGCCGTTCACGCCCCGTACGCCTTGAACGCGGTCACATGCGCGTGCCGTGAGCCGTGTGTCGCGTCGACCCGGAGCCGCAACGCCCGCGTGCGCACCGGGCCCGACCCGTCCAGGCGGTGCACCCGGTGCCGGCGCCGGTTGTCCCGGACGGTCAGCAGCGTGTGCCAGGAACCGTCGGCGTCCAGCGCCTCGACACGGTAGTCCCGCACGAGTTCCGGCATCACCTCGAACGGGGTGCGGTGGCGGTGCAGATTGTTCAGGTATTCGTCCACGTCGTCGTCGAACACCAGCCGCACCTCGGCGAGTCGGTGCTCCTCGTGCCAGTCGAGCCGCAGCCACTCGTCAGCCCGCTCGGGGTCCGCGACCCGCGCCGACGACCACATCCGCGGCCCGCCGAAGGGCCGCTGGAACCCGCCGACGGCCTGCTCCGGCGCGAAGGCCCGGGTGGCGGGGGAGGCGCGGAAGGCGAAGCAGTTCCGGCGCAGCCCCCTGGCCTGCCACTCCAGGACCAACTGGCCGTCCTCCTCCGGGATGTCGTGGTCGACTGCGGCATCGCCCGCCGCCCTGCTGCGCAGCGCGAGCACCCCGTCCGTCCGCTCGGGGACGAGGGTCAGGGCCGCGCCCGGGCACGAACGCACCACCACGATCACGTTCTCCGGCCGTGCCGGACGGTGGTCGAAGTGCGCGGTGACCCAGTGCGGTCCCGCCGCCGGCACCCGCAGCACGGTGGTTGCCAGTTGCTCGGCCGGGACGGCGTTCTCCGCACGGCCCGTGCTCCACAGCTCGACCGCCACCTCCCGCCGCCCACCCTCGGGAGCACCGTGGACGAGCAGGTCGACCGAGTCGAGCCCAGGGTCCACCGGCAGCAGCAGCGCCAGATCTCGGTCGAGCGCGTACGGCTCACCCTCGGCGGCGCCGGACGGTTCGGCGGCGAGGCGATCCTGGTGCGAGGAGGCGGTGGAGCGGGCGGTGAGCGCGAGGTTCGCCGGGTCGTCGTCCGGCAGGCCGATCACCGAGGCGTCCTGCCTCACCAGTGTCCGGCGCACCAATTCCGGTTGCTTCACGGCGAGTTGGCGTGGTGTGAGACTCTCCTGCACGCACAGTGCCGCAGCGGTGCCGGCGGCCTCGCCGAGGGTGGCGCAGGTGGCCATCACGCGGGTGGCGCCGAAGGCGATATGGGTGGCGGAGATGTTGCGGCCGGCGAACAGCAGGTTCGTCACGTTCACCGAGTACAGGCAGCGCAGCGGGATGTGGAAGACGCCGTCCGCGTGCCGCTGCCGGGCGCCCGGCTCGTCGGCGTACATGCCCTGCACCGGGTGCAGATCGACCGACCAGCCGCCGAACGCGACCCGGTCGTCGAAGCGTCGCTGCTCCAGGATGTCCTGCTGGGTGAGTACGTGGTCGCCGAGGAAGCGCCGGTACTCGCGCTTGCCGGGGATGCTGCCGACCCACTCCAGGGTCAGGTTGCCCGCGTCGAACTCGCCCGAGTTCTTGATGTGGTCCCAGATGCCCATGATCGCGGCGTGGAGCTCGTCGCGAATGCGCTCGTTGTCCTCGACGGTGTCGAGTTCACCGCCCCACTCGATCCACCAGTAGTCGCAGCCGTTGTCCCCGGTGCGCAGAACTCGGTTGCGCAGGATGGGGGTCGAGGTCAGGTCGCGGGCGTACGAGGGGGGTACGAACTTGACGGGGCGGCCGGCGTCCTTGGTGTAGAAGAGGATCGTCGAGCCGAGCAGCGCTTCGTCGGCCTCCTCGGGTGCCCAGGGCTCGTCGTGCTCGGCACGTGACTCGCGGCCGATCCGGTGCAGGGCGCCGGCCAGGTGTCCCAGCAGTCCGTCCCCCGTGCAGTCCAGGAACTGCTGTGCACGGAAGGTGATCCGCCGCTCGGAACCCATCATCCAGCCCGTGCAGGAGTGCAACTCGCGTGCATCATCCGGGCCGGAAGCCTCCGCCTCGCGCACGTCAGTGTTCAGATACAGGTCGATCAGCGGTTCGGCGAGCACCGCGTCCAGGACGACCTGATCCCAGTAGTACGGGTTGCCCTCGGGGTTGCGGTACTGGTTCTCGGTGTAGAGCTCGCCCATGATCCCGGTCTCCCGGGCCCAGCGGTGCACGCCGTGTGCGGTGGCACCGCAGACCCAGACCCGGACCTCGCTGCTGGAGTTCCCGCCCAGGACAGGGCGGTTGTGGACCAGGGCGACCCGGCGCCCGAGGCGGGCCGCCGCGATCGCCGCGCACGCCCCCGCCAGCCCGCCGCCGATCACGGCGATGTCGTGTGAAGCCTCTTCTTCCCGCACGTGCGGACTCCTTCGGGTGACGCGAACTGTCGCGGACGGTTGCGCGGACAAGTGCCGGCGCCCCGGGCGCCCCGAGGCCACGTCGAACGTACATCACATGCATATCGTGCAACCACTGTTCAGTCTGTGGGATCTGTTGTAGGTTCCCGGCCCAGTGGGACCCCGCACCGAGGACCCCGTGCACAGCCGCACAGGAGGAGCAGTGGACGACACGACCCGGGGGACGGGCGGCCCCCGCGACGCGGAAGAAGAGAGCCGGAACGTGGCGCTCGCGAAGACCCCCCGAGACCCGCAGGACCCGCCGAACGGCACCCCGCCGAACGGCACCCCGCCGAACGGCACCGCACCCGGCGGCACCGGCGAGATCGAACCGGCCGGCCTGCGCAAGGTCCTGGTCGCCGCCGGACTCGGCCACTTCGTCGAATGGTTCGACTTCGGCATCTACGGCACACTCGCCGTGATCCTCGCCCACAACTTCTTCCCCTCGGACAACCCGGAGGCCGAACTCCTCTCCACCTTCGCGGTGTTCGGCGCCGGATTCGTGATGCGACCGCTCGGCGGACTGTTCTTCGGATCACTCGGCGACCGCATCGGCCGGCAGCGCACCCTGGCCATCGTCGTACTCGCCACCTCCGCCGCGACCCTCGCCATGGGTCTGCTGCCCACCCACTCCTCGGTCGGCGTCCTCGCACCGGTCCTGCTCGTCCTGTGCCGCCTGGTGCAGGGCTTCGCGGCCGGCGGCGAGAGCGCAGGCGCCACCACCCTGCTCGCCGAGTACGCGCCGCCGCGCCGCCGCGGATTCATCACCTCGTGGATCGACGCCTCCGGATTCGCCGCCTTCGTGGCCGGCTCCGGCATCGTGCTGCTGCTCTCCGCCGCGCTGCCCGGTGACGCCATGGACGACTGGGGCTGGCGCCTCCCCTTCCTGCTCGCCGCGCCGCTCGGCATAGCCGGCGTCTACCTGCGCACCCGGCTCGAGGACAGCCCGGAGTTCCGCAGGCTCAAGAGCGAGGGCGGCGAGTCCCGTTCACCGCTCAGGGAGAGCTTCGCCATCGCCCGTACGGCCATGCTCCTGTGCACCGGCTTCATGCTGGTCAAGGCGGTCGGGCACTGGGCACTGCAGACGTTCATGCCGGGCTACCTGCAGACCACCCTGGACTTCGGTCGGGTGCCGGCCTTCGCCATCACCACCGCCGGACTGTTCGTGGTGGCCGTCGCCGTGCCGTTCATGGGCATGCTGTCCGACCGCTGGGGCCGCAAGCCGCTCCTGATCGCCGGGTGCGCGGGCTTCGTCGTGCTGTCCTGGCCGGCCTTCTGGCTGCTGAGTCTGGGCGACGCCGTCCTCGCCGCGCTCGCCATGATCGTGCTCGGCATGTGCATCGCCGCCTTCGACGGCGCGATCTCCGCCGCGCTCGCCGAACTCTTCCCGACCCGGGTGCGCTACGGCGCCATGGCGGTCTCGTACAACGTGGCCACCGCGCTCTTCGGCGGCATGACCCCGTACTTCGCGACCTGGCTGATCGGTGCCAGCGGGTACGACCTGTCGCCCGCGTTCTACCTGATGGCGATCGCGCTGGTCTCCGGCCTGGTCATTCTCCGCGCCCGCGAGACAGCACCGGCGCGCCTGCCCTCGTGACCCCGAGCGGTACGCCCCCCCATGACAAAGGAGTCGACATGCGCCGCCCTCTGCACGCCCGCCCCGGTGTCGCCATCGCCATGGCCCTGCTCGCCGGATCAGCACTCGCCCCGACTGCCTCCGCGAGCCACGCCGCACGATCCGCCGGCCCCGAGCCCGCCGACACGACCGTCGAGCAGGTTCCGTACGCCATGGACTCCTCGAACCAGGCCGCCTGGTGGACACCCGCCGCCACCTACAAGGGCCGCGGCCAGTACACCTACTTCGCCTTCAACGAGCCCGGCTCCACCGAGTCGACCCACCGCCCCGCCGTCGCCCGCCGCGACCCGGACGGCGCCTGGAGCAGGCTGCCATTGCTCGAAAAGAACGGAAAACAGG
Organism: Streptomyces sp. YIM 130001; assembly: GCF_003574445.1. Taxonomy (GTDB): domain Bacteria; phylum Actinomycetota; class Actinomycetes; order Streptomycetales; family Streptomycetaceae; genus Streptomyces. Next base: position 266,076 of record NZ_KZ984556.1, on the reverse strand, counting down.
CCGAGTTCACCGACGACCTCGGCCACAACCAGCCCTCGATCGCGCGCGACGGCAGCGGAAGACTGCACGTCTTCACCTCGATGCACACCGACACCTGGCGCTACTACCGCTCCGACTCCGCCGGCGGCAAGCTGACCGACCACGCAACCGAACTGCCCGACCAGGGCGAACGCATCACCTACCCGGTCCTCACCACCGCCCCGAACGGCGACCTCTACCTCGCCGCCCGCGTCGGCGACGGCAACGACCAGCGCCCCGGCAAGCTCTACCACTGGGACGACGGCGCCGCCGAATGGAGCCTCGCCGGCACCTTCGCCTCCGCCGCGAACCGCGCCGTCTACCCGGACGACCTGCAGGTCGACCCCTCCGGCCGGGTCCACATCCTGTACCAGTGGTCCAAGGCTCCGTCCTCCGCGTACCGCCACGCCCTGTCGTATCTGCGCTACGACCCGGCCACCGGGACCTTCGCCGACAGCACCGGCACCCCCGTCACCACGCCGACCACCCCCGCCGGCGCGGACGTCATCCAGGGCCTGACCGCCGGAGAGGAGTGGAGCAGCGACAACGACGGCTACCGAGGGCCGGCCGTACAGAGCGCCAAACTCGCCCTCGACGGCGCCGTCCCCAAGGTCGCCTACCGCTACCGTTCGGCCGACAGCGAGGGCGACTTCCGCGTGTACTACGCCGCCCCGCGCGACGGCGACTGGTCCCGCCGGACCGTGCACGCGGGCGGCCAGACCCGCGCCGCCCTCGGTATCACCTCGGACGGCACCGTGGGCGAACGCGTCTACTACGTCACCGAGTCGGGCTCCGACCGCGTCTTCGCCGCCACCGAGTCCGCCGGCACGTGGACGGCACGGTCGGCCACCCCGGGCCTGACCCCCGACCGCCTGGCCGTACGCCGCGACTCCGACGGCAACGACGTCCTCTATCTTCCCGACACCGAGCACAACAGGCTGTACTACGCCCGGCGTTGACGGTCCGCGGCTCGCAGGCCGGGGCCGGGGCGCCCCCGGCCCCTCACTCGCTCCCGGCCTCACCCGCCCCCGGAGATGCGCAGGACCCCGGTGATCGTGCCCTGCAGATAGACCCCGTCGCGCTGCACCGTCCCGGCCATCTGCAGGGTGTCGAACACGGCGCCGACACCCACCCGGGTGGAGCGCACCACCTCACCGGTGTCCGGGTCGATCTGTGCATAGCGGAAGGGGTCGAGCAGTCCGGTCGCCCGGCTGCCGGGGATCAGCGGGTCCCGGAGCACGGTGTGGATCAGCCCGTCCGCCGTCGACAGCTTCGGCACCGCGGCCGAACGCAGTGTGTTGTCCCACCGGGGTGAGCAGCCCTCGCCGTCGGCGTCGACGTCGACCCGGGTCAGGCCGCCGGCGAAGTCGGCCTTGGCCGGCACGCTCGGGCCCGCGCCGTCGGGGACGGCCGGGTACGGGTAGCCGTAGGTGCCGGCCACGAACACGCTGCGGCCCACGCCCACCGGCGAGTTCTCACTGGCGGGCCCGCCGGAGGCGGTGAGGACCGGGACGGAGCAGACCTGGGAACCGTCGTCGGTGCGGTGGACCTGGAGGTTCGCGGAGTCGTCGGCGTTGTCGACGAGTGCGACGTACTCGGTGCCGGTACGCGGTCCGAAGAACGTCGGTGTGGAGCCGCTGCCGTGGCTCAGGAGGCCGGGCTTGCGGGCGGATCCGCGGTCGTACTCCTTGCGCCAGGCGATTCGCGGAGTGCCGTCGGCCCGGTCGGTGGTGAGCAGGTAGGTGGCGTGCGTGCTGGTGACGGCGGTGCCTTCGGGGGCCGTCGAGATGCTGTTGGCGACGCGCTCGCCGGCCGGCAGGGTCAGGGTGTGCAGGGCGCCGGTCGTGTCGTCGACCGTGCCGACGATTCCGCCGTCGGTCGCGAACCACACGCGGCCCTCCCAGTCCGGCGCGAGCCCCGTCACGGCGTCCGACTCGGGGATCGCCTCGGCCAGCGACAGGCTCCGGTCGACCCGCAACTCCCAGCCGCCGTCGGCCTTCTTGTGGTGCCCGACGCGCAGGAGGCTGCGGCTGCCGTCGGCGACGACCAGCCGGTCCTGCTGGTCCAGGTACGCGTAGACGCCGCCGAGCAACGAGCCCTTGGTGAGCTGCAGGCTGGTGAGCGAGGAGCCGTCGTCGGGATCCAGGAGATGCACGGTGGGCCGCTGGCCGATGATCGGCGTGCACAGCACGACCGGCAGCCCGTCGCCGCCGACCAGGACGGTGGGGCAGGCCGAGGCGAGCCCGGTACGCGACGAGTCGAGCCCTTCGGGCCCCGGGCCGGCCAGCGGGGTGGTGTCGGAGGATGCCGAGTCCCCGTGCATGGTGGCGTTGCCGTCGGGGCCGGTGTGCGGATTGTGCGGCGGCAGAGGACCGAAGCCGGCGGGGCGTACGGAGTCGGGGCGTACGGAATCGTCGTCCTGCGGCCCCGCCGCCGCGGGGCCTGCACAGGCGAGGAGGAGGGCGGCGAGGAGCACGGCGAGAGGGCGGGATCGCAGGCGGCTTCGGGGCACGGGGGGAGGGGTCCTTTCGGGAACGTCTGGGGGCGTCCGGGCGTGTGGCGCGGTGGCACCGGCGGAGCAGTCCTCGGTCGCGCGCACGCGGCGCGGTGAGCGGGGCACGGGCCGGCACAGGTGCGTGCCGGGAGCGGAGTCCGGGCGCGTGACAGCAGGCCGGGAGGGGCTCTGCGGGAATCGGGGGACTCAGGAGCCAGTACGGCTCCGGAGTCTCAACCCGGCACGCTCACCAGCAGAGTCGGGGCGAGAGCCCTCGCGGAACCGTCGTCCTCGCCGATCGGCGGAAGAGGCCGCGACACAGCGCGCCGGCGGTCCGCGCGAGATCGACGTGCCGTCGTCGCGTGAGATCCGGTCGCCTGTGCATGCGCATGATCAAAGCAGTCCGCCGAATACGGGGTCAAGAGCGCCGCCCGTTGGGCTAGGCGGAGCCCCCGGACGCCGCGACCACCGCCGCGAACCGCTCGGTGAACGCACTCCACGCCGCCGAGGCCGCGGGCTCGGCGGCCGTCGCGGCGCGGTGCAACTCGTCGCGGTCGTAGCCCTGTTCCTGCAGCGGGCCCGGGTCCCAGGCGCGGATGCGCTCGGCCGCCGCCTCCGGGTGGAACTGGACACCCCACGCCGCGTCCCCGACCCGGAAAGCCTGGTACGGGCAGTGCTCGCTGTCCGCCAACCAGACGGCTGCGGGCGGGAGTTCGGTGATCCTGTCCACATGGCGCTCGATGGCGGACGTCACGCCGGGAAGCTCCCCGAACAGGACGTCGCCCCGCGCCTCCGCACGCATCCGGATCGGCGTACTGCCGAACTCGGGCCGACCGCACCGCCCCCGTACGGTCCCGCCCGCAACCTCGGCGAGGAGCTGGCCACCCAGGCAGATGCCCAGCATCGGACGGCCGTGCTCGAGAGCCTGCGCGGCGAGGCGGTGGGTGGCCGGCAGCCACGGCGCACGCTCGTCCTCGCTGGGCAGATAGCCGCCACCGAGCACCAACAGGGCTCGCTCGCCCAGGCGTTGGGGCAGAGCCTCACCGGCGTGGGCCTGCACCACCTCGAGATCGAGCCCCGCTCGCCGCAGCCCGTCACCGACCCGGCCCGGCCCACCGGACGGGGTGTTCTGCACGACGAGCACGGACGGCCGCGATCCACTCCCGGGACCGTCGCCCGCCCGCTTGCCGCCGCCCCCGGCACCCGCACTGCCATCCGCACCACCCGCCACGGCCACACCTCCGCCGACCATGGTGCCGTACCGGCCTCACCCCGCTCGGCTCGTGGGCGGCCCCGCGCCACCGTCGGCTCACTTCGCCGCCGTGTCCGCCGCGGCCGCCGTGGCGATGTCCCAGAAGCCGGCGTACCGGCCGCCGCGTCCCAACAGCTCCTCGTGGGTGCCCTGTTCGACGATCCGGCCGCCGTCCAGGAAGACGACGCGGTCGGCGCGCCGCACGGTACGCATCCGGTGCGCGACCATCACCACCGTGCGGCCCGCCATCAGTCGCTCGATCCCCTCGTGGACGGCCGCTTCGTTCACCGGGTCCAGGGCGGAGGTCACCTCGTCGAGCAGGACGACGGGCGCGTCCTTCAGGAGCGCCCGTGCGATCGAGACGCGCTGGCGCTCGCCGCCCGAGAGCAGGGCTCCGCCCTCACCGACATGAGCCGCCCAGCCGCCGGGCAACCGCTCGATCACGTCGTCGAGCCGCGCGGCGGAGGCCGCCGCCCGCACCTCGCTCGCGTCGGCGCCGGGCCGGCCGAGCCGTACGTTCTCCTCGATGGTGCCGTCGAAGAGATAGACGTCCTGGAAGACGATCGCGATCCGCGCCAGCAGGTCCTCGGTGCGCATCGCGCGCACGTCCACGCCACCCATCCGCACCCGGCCCCCGTCCACGTCGTAGAACCGCGCGACCAGTTGGAGCAGCGTGCTCTTGCCGGCACCGGACGGTCCGACCACGGCGATCCGCTGCCCCTGCGGCACGGACAGCGACAGCCCGTCGAGCACCTGCCGGTCGCCGTGCCGGAACGAGACGGTGTCGAACTCGAGTCCATGGGAGGCAGGCAGGGTCGGCTCGGCAGGCTCGGGCAGCGGTTCCGTGCTCAGTACGGCATCGAGACGGGACAACTCCAGGCGTGCGCCCCGGAGTTTGCCGCCGACCTCCGCCAGCGACAGCAGCGGATCCGCACACCGCGCCGCCAGCACCAGCAGCGCCAGGACCTCCGCCGCACCCACGCCGCCGTCCAGTGCCGAGTACGCGCCGAGCACGAGGATCACGGAGAACGCCGCCTGCACCACCAGGGCCAGGCCCACCGTGCCCGGCAGCGCGGCGAACGTGGAGCGCCGGGACACGTCCTGCACGTTCCGCAGCGAGTCGTCAAGGAGCCGGAAGCGTTCACCGCTGCGGCCGCCGGCCCGTAGCACCGGCTGGGCCTGCAGGTACTCGACGACCCGCCCCGTCGCCTCGTGGTCGCGCCGGTGCCGCTCGGTGTCGGTCGCGGCCATCGCGCGCGCCGTCCACGACTGCACCACCGCCACCAGGGGCGCGGCGGCGAGCGCGACGAGCCCCAACTGCCAGTTGTACGCGAGCAGTACGGCCAGCACGGTGAGCGGGGTGACCAGCGCGGAGATGAACGGCGCAAGCAGATGCGCGATCACCCCCATCGCCTGCAGCACCCCCTGGCTGGCCAGCACCGACACCTCCCCGAGCCGCCCGCCGCGGAACCACCCGATGGGCAGCCGCGCCAGATGGTCCCCGAGCCGGTGATACATGCCGCGCAGCAGGGAGGTACCCGCGCGGAACCCGGACAGATCGCTGACGTACCGCAGCACCGCACAGCCCGTGACCGCCGCCCCGAAACCGGCCAGCCACGGCCATGCAGCGTCCGGCGTGCTCCCGAACAGCTCCCGCAGCACCGGCACCAGCAGGGCGTACGACAGTCCTTCGGCGACCGCCGCCGCCGTCATCAGGGCGACGGTGCGGCGCACCGGCCGGGCGTACTCGTGTCCGAGCACCCGCAGCAGCATCTGGATCATCGGGTGTCCTCCTCTCGCTCCGCGTCCAGGTGTCCGTGCGCCACGTCCGGGGCCCCTCGCGTGACGCCGGGGCCGGCCGCACTTCCCGTCACTCCCGCACCCCGCTCACCGCCGGTCCCGGGCGGCCTCCGCTCCTGCCAGAAACGGGTGAACTTCCCGCCCCGCCGCAGGAGTTCGGACGGTGCGCCCTGCTCGGCGACCACCCCGTCCTCGAGGAGTACGACGTTGTCGGCATCGGCCACCGTCTCCAGGCGATGAGCGATCACCAGGACCGTCCGGTCGCCGCCGAGCGACGTCAGGGCCCGCCGTACCGCCTGCTCGGTCGCCGGGTCGGCGAACGCGGTCGCCTCGTCGAGCACGAGCACCGGGGTGTCCGCGAGCAGCGCCCGCGCCACGGCGACCCGCTGCGCCTCCCCGCCGGACAGGCCGGCGTCCTCGCCGATCACCGAGTCGTAGCCGCGTGGCAGTTCGAGGATCCGCTCGTGGACCCCCGCGAGGCGGGCGGCCCGTACGACGTCGGCGTGGTCGGCACGCGGGACGGCGAGTGCGATGTTCTCCGCGAGCGAGGCGCGCAGCAGCGTCACGTCCTGGAAGACGAACGACACCGTGCGGTACAGCTCCCGGCTGCCGATCTCGCGCAGGTCGACCCCACCGAGCAGGACCGCGCCGTCGGTCGGGTCGAAGAACCGCGGCAGCAGTTGGACCAGGGTGGACTTCCCGCTGCCGGACGGACCGACGACCGCGGTCACCGTGCCCGGCTCCAGGGTGAGGTCGATGCCGCGGAGCACCTCGTGCCCCTCGTCGTAGCCGAAGCGCACGTCGCGCACCTCGATCCGGTGCCCGTCCGGCGTGACCGGCTGCGTGGGCTCCGGCAGCGACGGTACGGCGAGCACCTCCCGGATCCGGCCGATCGCACGGCCCGCGGCCTGCAGATCGTCGAAACCGTGGCCGAGCGCCGCCACCGGCGCGGTCAGGCCGAGGCCCAGCAACAGGAACGGCAGGAGATCGGCGGGCGCGAGACCACCACCGGTGATCAGCACAGTGCCGCCGGTCAGGACGACCAGCAGGACGAACGGCGGCGACAGAGCCAGCTGCATCCCCGCGGCCGGCCGCGACATCCCGTGCACCCACCGATTGAACGTCCCGACGAATTCATCCGCTGCCGACAGGAATCGGTGGTGCGCACGCGCCGAGCCCCCGTACGCCTTGACGACCGAGATGCCCTGGACGAACTCCACGACCGAGTCGGCGATCCGGCCCATCGCCGTGTCGAACCTCTCCTGCTCGCGCAGCCGGGCCGGCGTCATCATCAGCGGGACCTGCGCGACCGCGAGGACCACCGGGATCAGCGTGATCAGCGTGAGCCGCCAGTCGACGGTGAACAGATACGCGAGCGACACCAGCGGCACGACGAACGCCGACACCAGCTCGCCCGGCGCATGCGCGATGAACGGATGCACGGCGCTGACGTCGTCCCCCACCACCTTGGCCAGCTCCCCGCTGCGCCGCCGCGAGAACCAGCCGATCGGCACCCGCCCGAGACGCTCGGCCAGCCGCCTGCGGAACGCCAACTGCACGTGGCTGTCGACCAGATGACCGATCCCGGACGAGGCTGCCGTGAACACCAGCCGTACGAGCAGTCCGGCCACGCCCGCCGCCACCACGAACCAGACGTGACCGCGGTCGACCGGACCGGGCGCGAGCAGGGCCCGGCCCAGCTCCACGACCGCGAGCAGCGGCGCCAGTCCGGCGACCGCGCCGACGATCTGCAGGGCGACGACGGCGGCGAAGGCGGGGAGGTGGGGGCGCAGGAGCTGCGGGACGGTCGGGGGCGGTGAGGTGTCGCAAACGCGGCGGCCGGCGGGGCATGCGTCGGTGGCGGCTGCGGTGGCGTCCGGTGCGGTGTCGGTGGTGGTCATCGGTCCTCTGCGTCCCTCGGGTGGCCGGCCGGGCTGACGGGGGTGCGGGGCGTGCGGGGGACGGCCCCGTCGCGGGCGGGGTCGGCCGCCGCAGGCGCTCCCGCAGGTCCGGCCGCTGCCGCCACCGCGAACTCGGCGAGCAGTCGCCCGGTCGTAGCCGGCTCCTCGAGCATCGGGGTGTGCCCCACTCCGGGCAGCAACTCGACGCGTACGTCGGGTATGTGGCGGTACTCGTCGACCGAGGAGGCGCGCCACCTCCGGTCCTCGGCGCCGAACACGACGAGCACCGGCAGACCGAGCGGCGCCAACCGCTCGGGCAGCGGTTGCTGCGCCAGAAAGCCGACGGTCGCCCGGGCCGTACCCGCCACCGCCCGGTGGGTCATCCCGAGCACGGACCCCACCATCGCGTCCATCGGGACCTCGACCGGTCGTGTGAACCCTGTGCTGAAGGCCTTCAGCACGGTCGCCTCACTGCGCATCCGCCACAGCAGCCGCCCGGGAAAGGGCGCCAGCAGGAGCCGGCTCAGCAGACTCTGCGGAATCTGGGCGGCCATGCTCGGACCCATGTCGAGGACCGCGAGCGCGTTCAGCAGCTCCGGCCGTTGCTGTGCGAGCGCCGTCGCCACGACTCCGCCCGTGGAGTGCCCGATCACCGTCGCCCGCCGCACACCGAGTGCGTCGAGCGCGGCGCCGATCCGACCGGCCTGCGCCACCGTCTCGTACCCCGCGGCCGGGCTCGACGACCGCCCGTGCCCGAGCATGTCCACGCGGATGACGCGATGCTTCTCGGCGAGCGCGTCGACCACCGGGTCCCAGCAGTCGGTCGAGGCCGCGAGACCGTGGATGAGCAGCACGGCGGGCGCATCCGGCGGACCGTCCTCCACGACGTGCAGCCGGCCGCCCTCCACGGGGACGAATCGGCCGCCCGGCCTCGGGGTGTTCCTGACCGGGTCCTTCGATCTTCCTGGTCCGTGACCTGCCATGACGTCGCCTCCTGCGTGCCGTCGTTCCGGCCGCTCCTGCCGGGGCGACTCGCTCGCCACCCCGGTCGGAACGTCCCCTGGTCGGTCACCCGGTGGGCTCGGCTCGGGTCCCGACATGGCAGCAGCATCACCGGCGCACGGCTGTCACGTCTTGGAGAAATGTTCCGCCGAGCGCCGAGCGCCGAGCGCCGAGCGCCGAGCGGGGAGAGGGGGGGGGAGGAGGAGCGCAGGCCGGGTACGCGCCGCGCTCAGCCCGCCCGCCCCCGCCCGGCACGCGACCGCGCCCACGCGACATCGTCGACATCCAGCCACTGCGCCGCCGCAGCAGCCGTCGGCGTCAGACCGGCGAACGACCTCACTTCACGGTGCAGATGAGACTGGTCGGCGTACCCGCCCTCGGCCGCCACCAGCGCCGACGCCTGCCCCTCGGCGAGCCGGTGCACCGCATGGTCGAACCGCACCAGCTGAGCGGCCCGTTTCGGCGTCAGACCGACCTGATCCCGGAACCGCGACCACAGCCGCTTACGGCTCCACCCCGCCTCGTCGGCCAGCCGCTCCACCCGTACCCGCCCCCGACAACGCACCATCTGCCCCCAGACGAAGGCCACTTCGGGATCCACGGCACGGCAGGCCGACCGCCGTTCGAGCACCTCCCGCGCGACGGCGAACCGGTCCTCCCACGACCCGGCCTCCCGAAGCCGCTCCTGCGTACGCCCGGCCTCCCGCCCCCACAGAGCGTCGAGCGACACCATCGCCCCGCTCAGGTCCAGGCCCGCACCGAACGCCGCGTACGCGACCACCGGGGAGAGCCGCACCTGCAGACAGTCGATCGACCGCCCCCGCCCGCGCACTCCGCCCGGCACCAGCCCGACGACACCACCGTTCGCCCACTGGCTGCCCGCATCGTCCACCAGCCGCCCGTCACCGAAGTCGATGAACAGCGTCAACGCGGGGTACGGCACCACCTGCATATCGACGAACCGGTCCGCACGGCTCCGGAACCCGGCCATGCTCACACCGGCCATCCGTCCAGCCCGCGCCGGCAGCGCCACGTCCCACAGCCCCGCCACATCCCGCACCGTCTCACCCGGCCGCATGCCCCCATGGTACGAAGCCCCGCGGCCCGAGCAGCCGGCCGCGGAGACCCTGCGCAGGGCCCCCGCCGCCGGAACCTCACCGGCCACGAGGGCTCCACGGGCTCAGGGCTCGTCGTCCGGGATCGGCGGGCGACCGCACCCGCCCCGAGCCCGCGCGCCTCACCGCACCGAGAGCCGCACCACCCCGGCCTGCCCGGGGGACTTCCCGCGCACCGTCACCGCGACGTAGCGCACGGAATCGTCGCAGTTCAGCCCCCGTACGCGCCCACCGCCGCGCAACGATCCCGCGCGCCGGTACCGCACCCCGTCCTTGCTGAACTCGACCGAGGCATCCGGCGCCCCACCGGAGTTCCACTCGGCCTCGACCCGCCGCACCGACCGCCGGGACCCGAGGTCCACGACCATCCGGCCGTCCGGCCCCGGGCGCCACGCGGTCCCGGGATCGCCGTCCACCGCGGCCGCGGGCCGGGACATCCCGGGCGGCAGCGGCGAGGTGGGGAAGGTGGTCCGGCCGAGCGCGTGGTCGTCCTGCCGGTACGCCTTCGCGCCCCGCAGCGTGACCCGGACCTCGCGCCCGCTGCGCACCGTCGCCACCGTGCTGCGCCCCTGCGCCTCCACCCGGACCCGGCACCCGGGCCCCGACAGATGCAGCGTCGCCCCGTCGGACACCCGCACCCGCAGCCCCGACGGCAGCGAACGGCCCGACAACGAGGTCAGCGTGAACCGCGGCGGAAGCAGCAGCGCCGACGCGGCATCGAGTCGCGCCGCGTACCGCACGCCGCCCCGCGTGACCGTCTGCTCACCCTCGTACACCTGCCGCCGCCGGCCCTCCTGCGGCACGGCGACGCCCGAACGGACCGCGCCCGCCGACAAGTTGAACAAGCCCAGATGCCCGTCGACGAGCGCCGCCCGCACCCGCTCGTCGTCCGCCTCCGGCGCGGCACGATCCGCGAGTGCCCGCAGCTCGTCGGGGGAGGCGCCGCAGTGCCCCTCGACGACGAGCGGCTTCTTCGCCCCGTCGGCCGGCGCGATCGTGTCCCCGTACACCGCGATCGGGCTCTCGCCACCGCGTACGACGAGCCCTGCGCGCCCGTCGATGTCCAGCCAGCCGCCGCGGCTGCGCACCGCCGGGGTCGGTCCGGTCACCAGGTCCGTCCACTGCTTCCCGTCGGCCGACCCCTGCACGCGGTAGAGCCGCCCGGCCGCCGACTCCCAGCGCAGCGTGACCCGGTCGACGTCGTGCGCGGCCCCGAGATCCACCGCCCACCAGCTGTCCGCCCGCTTCCGGTCCTCCTTCGAGACCGCCCAGCGGGTGTCCGCGTCACCGTCCACCGCGAGCTCCGGCTCGCTGCCCGCCGCGTGCGACGAAGCCGTCGCCGCGCCGCCGCGCGCCAGATCGTCGCCGTCGGCCCCGTCGCGGACCTCCACGCCGAACAGCGAGTAGCCGTATGCCGGATCGGGCTGTACGCCGAGCATCCGGACATGCCGCACCGAAGTCCGCCCGAAGGTCAGCGCATCGACGCGCCCGCCGCCCGGCGACCCGGCATCCGAGGCCTCGACCTCGGCCGAGCCCTCCGCGAACCGGTACGTACGGCTGCCGTCCAGGCCGGCCACACCCGGCATGCTGAGGTTGTGCACCTCGAGCCGCGAGGCACCCGCCACCGCCGCGTCCGACGCGTACACCACCGCACCCGAGGGCAGCGTCGCGAACCCGGCGTAGGCGTCGCCGAGCCTCAACACCGTTGCGCTGCCGTCGAATCCGTCCCGTACGGCCGTGTGCACGCGCACCGACCGCCCGGTCACCTTCGCCGCGCTCGACGGCAGGAACATCGGCGTACCGCCGCTGAGCCGGAACAGCCAGTCGTCGTGCCCGGGCTGCCACGCGAACTTGACGAACCCCTCCTTCGTCACCGCCCCCGCCCAGGCCGCGGGCGACTGATGCGCCACCAGGCCGGGGCCGGTGCCGAAGTCCGTGACACCCGAGGCGTGCTCGAAGAGCTCCTCGAGCGACATCGGCCGCACCCGGCCGCCCGCGTCCGGCCAGGTGTGCAGCAGATAGCTGATGGCGACCTCGGCACGCGCCTCCGGCTCGTACTTCGGCTCACCGGAGAACTTCGCAAGGCGGTACTCCGGCGGATACTCCTGGTACGCCTCCAGGCGCGCGGCGAGCTCCAACTCCGCACGTGCGGCGGCCCGGTCACCGGCCACCCGGGACAGGAAGGCCAGCGGGAGGACGTCCCTGCCGTACAGATGCTCGCGGTCGTTCACCATCGGCATCAGCGGCTCACCGGCGTCGGACATCACGGCGAGGAGCGTGCGCCACAGCGGCTCGGCGTTCGGCTGCGCGGTCAGGACCTGCGGCAGCGGCTCACCGGCCGCGAGGAAGTGTGCCGCGTTACGCCCCGAGGTGCGCCACAACTCCTCCTGGTAGTGCGGCCCGAACGACCCGTGGTTCTCGACGATGAAGGTGTCGTACGTGTTGTGCGCGGTGTTGCTCGAGACCCGCACGCCGTCCACGCGGGTGGGGTTGGCCAGGTCGGCGGGCGGCAGACCGGCCTCGTTGCGTGACCACGTCCCGTAGCGGGTGGCCCAGTCGGCGCGGCGCCGGTCGTCCGGGGCCCAGGCGAGCGCGGGAGCCAGGGTCTGCGAGTACAGCCCCATCTCCTCGAGCTTGGTGTCACCGACGTACCCGCCGGCCGACCCGTTCGGCGTCCAGTCCCCGGAGTCCGGGTCGTCTCCCGTGCCCAACGACTCGGTGTACGCGGCCTGTTCGCGCGTGATGGTGTCGACGGCGGAACGCGTGGCGGCGTCGAGGTCGTCCCACAGCAGCCGCGCGGCGAGGACGAAGTAGGACTGGAAGGTGGTGTCGAAGAACAGCTTGCGGCCCCACTGGCTGCCGCCGGCGAGCCGGTTCGAGGCGGCGAAGTGCCGCAGCGTCGCGAGCGTCCGCTGCTTCAGCGTGCGCCGGTCGATACCGGCCAGCTCCTCGTCGTACTCCCCGTGCGTCAGCAGTACCGCATGCCCGAGCACGACGGCGAAGCCGAAGTCCTTGTCGGTGTAGATCCCCTTCGCCTCGTCCCACTGCGACTCCGACCAGCGGGTGTGCCGCAGCAGGACGCGGTAGTACGTGGCGGCCACGTCCTCGGCCGAGCCCCCCGCGGCGCCGGCGCCCAGGTCCACGGCCTGCCCTCCTGCGGCCGCGGCGGCGGGGGAGACCAGGACCGAAGGCAGCACGGCCACAGCGCCGGTCGCACCGATACCTTGCAGCAGCCGACGTCGGCCGACCTGACGGGGCGCAGACCTCACAGCGGTTCTCCTCCACGTACGACAACGTTGTCAAGCGTGGCCGATTCTTGGCGCCCCGAGTGGCCCTGTCAACACCCGTGACATGAGGGGCTGCTGGGGCGGCGCGGTCGGCCGGCCGCCGCGCCGGACCCCCGGCCTTTATATGAGCCCTACGCGGAGGGCGGGACCAAGGACCCTAATGTCCAGGCAAAGGCCGGCCCATGGGTCCGTGGAAACGCGCTGGTGGGCGCCTGTGCGGCGGCTTCGGGACCTTTGGACGCGGCACCGGTCACGACAGGAAAGAGTGAAACCGAAGCTGCAGGATGAACCTCATGAAAGGTGCACCGGGGAACAATTCTCCGGCCCCGCAAGGAGGTTCACTCATGCGCAAGGCACTCACCGTCTCGGCGATCGCCGTAGCCGCCTCGATGGCACTCGCCGTTCCGGCGACTGCTTTCGCCGCGGACGCTTCGTCGTCCCCCTCGTCGACTGCCGCGGCCACCGCCCCCTCGTCGCCGGATCCGGACGCTTCGCCGTCCCCCTCCGCGTCCGACGGGTCCGGTGCACCGGTCGACACGTCGGACAGCAGCACGGACCCGGCGCCCGACAAGGCGCAGGCCGACGTCTCGATCACCTCCTCACCCGACGGCGAGAGCGGCTACAAGGCGGGCGAGAAGGTCACGTTCCAGGTGACCACGTCGGACAAGGCCGATGTGTCGGCCGCCTCGGACGCGCTGAGCGACATCTCGGTCACCTCCCAGGACGACACCACCTACATAGGCACGGGCACCGTCAAGGACGGCTACGGCACCGGCACGGGCACGCTCACCGTCACGGCGAACTACCCGGACACCGGCGCCCGGTCCACCGCCACCTTCCCGATCGACACGAGCGACTCCCCGACGCCCGCGCCCGACCCGGTGGGGCCCGCGCTGTCCCTGTCCACCGACGGCGGCAAGGTCGGCGACAAGGTGTCCGTGACCGTGCAGGACGCCGGTTCGGACTCGGTCGCCACCGTCCGCTCCGACGCGTTCGGCGGCACCGTGACGATGGAGCGCGACCCGCAGCACGAGGGCACCTGGCACGGCACCGCCACCGTCGCGGACAGCGTCAAGTCCGGCACCTACGGGGTGGACGCCCTGCTCGACGGCAAGGTCGTCGACTCCGCGAAGTTCGGTGTCCAGGGCAGCGACAAGCCGGCGCCGGCGCCCGCTCCGGGCAGGTCCACGCTCGCGGTGAGCCCGGGCAGCGGCAAGACCGGCGACAAGATCGCTGTCACCGTGGACGCCCCGTCGATCAACCCGAAGAGCAAGGTGTCGACCGACTCCCGCGCCTTCGGAGGCAAGGTCGCCCTGTCCCCGGGCAAGGACGGCAAGTGGCACGGCACCGCGACCGTGGCGAAGGTCAAGGCCGGCGACTACAAGGTCACCACCGGCACGGGTGCGGACCCGGTCACCTTCACCGTCACCGCGAAGAGCCACGTCAAGCCGCTCGCCCCCTCGGAGCACAAGACCCCGAAGGGTTCCGTGAACACCGGCATGGCACCCGCCTCGCACGACCAGGAAGGCCTGAACTCGGCCGCGGTCGTGGGCTTCGCCGCCCTGGGTGCCGGCTCGCTCGCGGGCGCCGGTCTGCTGCGCGGCCGGAGGAACCATGGCTGAGTCCCGCAACCGCCGCACCTCGGCGGCCGTGCTCACGGTGACGGCAGCGCTGTCCGTCGCGCTCACCGCCGGCTGCGCCTCCGCGCACTCGGACGCCTCGGTGGCATCGGCGAAGCGGGTCGCGCACGCCGCGCCGGCCTCCGTCCTGCGGCCCTCGGTCCCCGACCACCTCACGATCCCCGCGATCAAGGTGGACACGAAACTGGACACCGTAGGCCTCGACGGCAGCGGCGTCATGCAGACGCCGCCGTACGACAAGCCGATGGAGGCCAGCTGGTACAAGCAGGGCCCTACCCCCGGCGAGAAGGGCGCGGCGGTGATCGCCGGCCACATGGACACCCCCGAGGCCCCCGAGGCCGTCTTCCACAACCTCAAGGACCTGAAGAAGCACCAGAAGATCGACATCCGCCGCGAGGACGGCACGACCGCCGTCTTCAAGGTCGACGCGGTGCAGACGTACGCGAAGTCCGCCTTCCCGACCGAGAAGGTCTACGGGAAGACGAACAAGGCGGAGCTCCGCCTGATCACCTGCGGCGGCCACCTCACCAAGGACCGCCACTGGGACTCGAACGTCGTGGTGTTCGCCCACCTCACGGGCGACCGCAAGGCTTGATCCGCGTCTGCATCCGCATCCGCAGTTCTGCGATACGGGGATGGAGCACCCGGCCCCATCCCCGTATCCACCGAAGCCTCGAACGACGTACGCCGGCCAGGCCCCCCAGCGGACCGACCGCCCCTGACCTGGGTGACCGCGCGGAACGAAAACCAGCTGAGGCCCAGTCAGATCTTCCTGACTGGGCCTCAGCTGACGAGATACCTCATTGTGTGCCCTGACCTGCAAAAAACTCCGCAGATAAGTGCCCCCGGCAGGATTCGAACCTGCGCACACGGTTCCGGAGGCCTCGCGCCACCGAATCTCCATTGTGGCCTTGACCTGCGGATACGCCGATCCGGGGTCACGCAACACAAAATCCCACGTGTCACTCACTCGTGCGGTGCGCAGTGTGGCCGCGGGCACAAGGCGACGACTACGGCAAGACGCGGCTGAGGGCGTGCGCCACCCCGCCACTTCATCCCTCCTTCGCCTTTGAGCCGCTTGGCTCGAACAGCGCCCTTTCTCCCCCTTGCGGCCTTCGTCACCCTGTCGGTAGTGACTGGCACGGCAGGGAGCAGAGTGCGGGGGTGCTCGTGGTCTACGTTCCGATACTGAAGGGCAGAGCAGGCGAGTTCTACGCCTTGGAGCACGCTTCGGCGAGCGTGCAGGAGCGAATCCGTCCCGTCATGGAGATCGTGCCAGCCGACAGGGTGCGGGACCTGTTGGAAACCTTCTGCGATCACGCAATGCATCACGTACCGAACAACATGGTCCTCACGGTGGATTGTGGGGCGCTTCCGCATACTCGCGTGCTCGAAGGGGACATCGGAGGCCCTGTGGCGCGTGTCAGTGAGTCATTGGGGTATCGAGACCGCCCAATGTGCCCTGTGTTCCGATGCCTTGACGAGGCGGAACTGCTGAGCGAAGTCGCAGATGCGGCTGCGGATCACGGCCAAGGAGCCTGTCTAAGAGTCTCCACCGCTGTGGATACTGCCGAAGTGATTCCAGACCGGAGACAGATGCGCGAGTTGTTCGCGTCCGTGCGTCTGGAGCCGGAAGAAATTGATCTGCTCGTCGACGCTGGTCCAGTGCTGACGAGCCGCACGCGAGAACGACTCAGGGCCGAGGCAGTCGAAGCTCTGGAATCGCTGTCGCGCTGGCCTTGGAGGAGCATCTGCCTGGCTTCCGGGGCATTTCCTGCCAACCTCACAGGGTTCCCCCGAGGTACGGCAACCCCTGTGGTCCGAGAGGATGCAAGGCTTTGGCTGGACGTAGTAGAGAAGTGGCGAGGTCCGCAACTGGACTTCGGTGACTTTGGCGTGACGAACCCACGGATGCCGGCCAAGAGCCGCGGGACACCTCACCCCAACATGCGCTACACGACGGAAGGTGACTGGCAGGTGTTCGTCTATCGAAAGGTCAGGGAGGGCAGCAACGACGACTTCTTTGATCTGAGCAAGGATCTAGTCAACTCCCCCTACTGGCCTGCGTCCGGAGCTGCCACATCCTGGGGCGACAAGAGCTTGCAAGATTGCGCCCAACGCCGACGCCGGAAGGCGGGTGGCGCGACGGAGTGGCGTGCCTGGGCAACGTCGCACCACTTGGCCGTTGTGACGACCCGTCTTGGTCGCGAGGGACGCCCGTAGCGGCGGCCGACGAGGAGTTGGCTGACCCGGATGCCGTTAGGGGACAGCCACCGCGCGAGTTGACGGCCGGCGTCGCTGATCGGGCTCGACAGGAGACGTCGCTGATCTGGCAACCGAAGTCATCAGCGAGTGCCTGCACGAGTTCGGCGCCGAGTCCTCGGCGTCGGTGCGCTCCTGCGATCCAGATCAAGGCGATACGCGGCCGAAGAGTGTTGTCCTTGGTGTCATCTGTCGACCCGTCGGCTGGATTCGCTCGCATGTGCTCACTGGTGTCGGTTCCCACGAGATATTCGATGACGTAATCGTTCGCCCTCAGTAGAAACGCCCGACCTACTGAGGGCTGACACGGTCAAGGCGGGAGACCGCTTCCCCACGGATTCCCCACGGAGAAGCGAGGAGACGTCTTCGTGAAGTAATTAGCAGGTGAACCGCAGCTTGGGCACGTCCACCATGGCTGCCCCCAGCTGTCGGGTGTCCCTTACGGCACCGGATTTCACCCGCTGAGAAGAGTGCGCGATGCAGCGGAGCGAGCCTCCGGCGCATGCCGGCAGCGCTTGCGTGGCCAGGCATCCGGCTGGCGCGGGCCCACGAGCCGGCGCAGTTGGAAGCGCTCCTGGGCCCACTCGCCGCTCACTCGGGATGCGTGCGTGAGAACGACAAGGAGCCGGACTCAGTGAGACTGAGTCCGGCTCCTTGTATGTGGCACTTCGACTGGTCAGCGACTTGATCGCGCTGTTCCGGCTTCTGTGCCCCCGGCAGGATTCGAACCTGCGCACACGGTTCCGGAGACCGTTGCTCTATCCCCTGAGCTACGGGGGCGGGTCGCCGCTCGTGAGCGGCGACGGGTAGAACCCTACCAGCTCGGAAGCGGTGGACAGGAACGGGTTTTGCCGGGGTCGGACCGGGCCCGTGCCGAGGTCGGAAGGCCCGTCGGGGCGCTCTGCGACACCCCGGCCGGTGCTGCGCCCGAGCCGTTGAATGCCCCTGCGTCCCCTTCGCCCCGCGGCTGGAAATAGCGCCCGTCGCCACGCACGGTCACCGGCCTCCTTCCGGTACCGCACCCGTCCCACAGGTATCGGCCACCGGAAGCCCGCGGGCGGTCCGGTCTCTCCCGGGCCGAGGGAGAAGTGGGCAAAACCCGGACGCGGCGGCGGGACCGGCCCTACTCTCGAGTTGTGTCAGGGGCGTCCGGCCGCGTGCTTGTTGTGGACGACAACAAGGTCATCCGGCAGCTGATCAGGGTCAACCTCGAGCTGGAGGGCTTCGAGGTCGTGACCGCGGCCGATGGCGTCGAGTGTCTGGAAATAATCCATCAGGTGCGGCCTGATGTGGTGACCCTCGACGTGGTCATGCCCCGCCTCGACGGTATGCGGACGGCAGCCCGGCTGCGCGCGGACGCGTTCACCCGCTCCGTGCCCGTCGTGATCGTCAGCGCGTGTACGCAGGCAGAGGTCGAGAGCGGCCTGGAGGCCGGCGTGGACGCGTTCCTCGCCAAGCCCTTCGAGCCCAGCGAACTCGTCGCCCTGGTACGCCAGTTCACGACACGGGGCCGCGGCCCGTCGTGCGGCGGCCGCAGGCACACCCCGGACCGCACCGAACGCGCCTCGTCGACCGGCCGCCACGACACCCGCACCGCCGCCCCCCGCGACGCCTACGCCGACGACTACCGCGCCCCGTAACCGCCACCCCGGCAGCCCAGGCAGCCGCATCCCGCCGAACGGGCCCGCGGCCGAACCTCCAGCCCCGGGCTCCCATACGCTGGTCCCGTGACACCCGTCGAGCTCTCCCGCACCGTGCTGCGCGCGGTGCGCCGTGCTGTGGACGACGGGGAGCTGAGTGTGGCCGTGCCGGCACGTGCCGTGGTGGAGCGGCCGCGGCCCGGTGGATGCGGGGACTACGCCACCAATGTCGCGCTGCAGCTGGCCGGGCCCGCCGGACGTCCGCCCCGCGCCGTCGCCGAGGCCGTACGGTCGGCGCTCGTGCGGGAGCCCGCCGTCGCCGAGGTCACCGTCACCGGCCCCGGTTTCCTGAACATCACGCTCGACCCTGCGCAGGGCGACCCGGAGGCCCTGCGGTCGGCGATCGTCCGCGAGATCCGCGCCCGGACGGCACAGAGCGCGCAGTACGGCCACGTGCCCCTGTCCCGGTACGGGCACGGCGACGTGCTCGCGGGGGAGCAGCTCGAACTCCGGGTCCCCCGTGAACTCCGCGCCGAACTCGTCGCCGAGACGCTGTCCCGTATCGCCGCCACCCAGGGTGCGACGTCCACCGTCACCCACTCCGCCCCGCACAACCTCCGCCCCGTACCGGCCCCGACGGACATCCACACCGCCCTGAGCCCGCGCGCCGGCACCGGGGCGCACTCCTTCCGGCCCGCATCCGCACCGGAGTTCACCCGACTCCCCGCCGCCCCGCTGACCGACGCGATCCGCTGGACGCTCCTGCACCCCGCGCCCCACGACCACCCCCGGCCCCTGCACGAGCACCTCGCGCCGCGGGAGGCCAACCCCCTCTTCCGTGTCCAGTACGCCCACGCCGGCACCCGCGCCCTGACGCGCAACGCCACCGCACTCGGCTTCACGTCCACGCCACCCGACTCCGCGCCCGACAGCAGCACCTCGCCCCCCGAGTCTCACCCCCTGGTGGAAGCCCTGGCCGCCCACCCCCAGGCCCTCGCCTCCGCCGCCCGGCACCGCGCGCCCGACCGGCTCGCCCGCCACCTGCTCGCCGTCGCCGACGCGCTGCTCGCGTACCGGCACACCGTGCTGCCGCTCGGCGACGAGAAACCCTCGGCCGCCCACCGCGACCGGCTCGCGCTCGCCGAAGCCGCCGGTACGGTGCTCGCCGGCGGCCTGTCCCTGCTCGGCATCAGCTCACCCGAGCACCTGTGAACCCCGGCACTCCGGTGACCCACCGCACCAAAGCGGCACCGGGTGCCCCAGAACCTGCGAACTCCTGAAAGAGACACCAAGCCATGAGCCGTTCCGCGCACCCCGCCGGCCCCCGCCACGCCGACGTACTGCCCGAGGGCCACTACCAGGCGCCGCCGACCGACCTCAACGCCCTGGACGAGAAGGTCTGGCCGCGCACCGTGACCCGTGACGCCGACGGCGCGGTACGCGTCGGCGGAATCGAAGTGACCCGTCTCGCCGAGGAGTTCGGTACGCCGGCCTACCTCATGGACGAGGCAGACTTCCGCGCCCGCTGCCGCGCATGGCGCGACGCGTTCGGCGACGGCGCCGACGTCTTCTACGCCGGCAAGGCCTTCCTCTCCCGCGCGGTCGTGAAGTGGCTCTACGAGGAGGGCCTCAACCTCGACGTCTGCTCCGGCGGGGAACTGGCCACCGCGCTCGCCGCGGGCATGCCGGCCGACCGCATCGCCTTCCACGGCAACAACAAGACGCCCGCCGAGATCGAGCGGGCGGTCGAGGTCGGCATCGGCCGCATCGTCCTCGACTCCTTCCAGGAGATCGCCCGGGTCGCGCACATCGCCGACCGGCTCGGCCGCCGCCAGCGGGTGCAGATCCGGGTGACGGTCGGCGTCGAGGCCCACACCCACGAGTTCATCGCCACCGCGCACGAGGACCAGAAGTTCGGCATCGCCCTCGCGGACGGCCAGGCCGCCGAGGCGGTACGCCGCGCCCTATCCCTCGACGGCCTCGAACTCGTCGGCATCCACAGCCACATCGGCTCGCAGATCTTCGACATGGCAGGCTTCGAGGTCTCCGCCCGCCGGGTCGTACAGCTGCTCGCCGAGATCCGCGACGAGCACGGCGTCGAACTCCCCGAGATCGACCTCGGCGGCGGTCTCGGCATCGCGTACACCCCGGACGACGACCCGCGCGAACCGCACGAGATCGCCAAGTCGCTGGGCGAGATCGTGAGCCGCGAATGCGCATCGGCCGGCCTCGCGGCGCCGCGCATCTCCGTCGAGCCGGGCCGCGCGATCGTCGGCCCCACCGCGTTCACGCTCTACGAGGTCGGCACCATCAAGCCCCTCGAGGGCCTGCGGACCTACGTGAGTGTCGACGGCGGCATGTCGGACAACATCAGGACCGCGCTCTACGACGCCGAGTACACGGTGGCCCTGGTGTCGCGCCGCTCGGACGCGCCCTCGATGCTGGTACGGGTCGTCGGCAAGCACTGCGAGAGCGGTGACATCGTGGTGAAGGACGCGTTCCTGCCGGCCGACCTGGCACCGGGCGACCTGATCGCGGTGCCGGCGACCGGTGCGTACTGCCGCTCGATGGCGAGCAACTACAACCATGCGCTGCGCCCGCCCGTCGTCTCCGTGGCGGACGGCGCCGCGCGGGTGATCGTCCGACGGGAGACGGAGGAAGATCTCCTGCGGCTCGATGTCGGATAGCTGGAAAAAGAGATCTCACGATCCGGACGAGGGATAGAAACTGCGTTCCGGTGCGTGAGACTGGTCCCACCACAGATGTACGAGAAGTGAGGTCGGATGATGCGTTCGCGTCCGCTGAAGGTGGCGCTGCTTGGCTGCGGGGTTGTCGGCTCCGAGGTGGCGCGCATCATGACGACGCACGCCGAGGACCTCGCAGCGCGTATCGGCGCCCCGGTCGAGCTCGCCGGGGTGGCCGTGCGGCGCCCGGACCGGGTGCGCGAGGGAATCCCCGCCGAGCTGATCACCACCGACGCCACTGCTCTGGTGAAGCGGGGTGACATCGACGTGGTCGTCGAGGTCATCGGCGGCATCGAGCCGGCCCGAGGCCTGATCACCACGGCCTTCGAGCACGGCGCCTCCGTCGTATCGGCCAACAAGGCGCTGCTCGCCCAGGAGGGCGCGTCCCTGCACGAGGCCGCCGAGGAGCACGGTCGCGACCTGTACTACGAGGCCGCCGTGGCCGGTGCGATCCCGCTGATCAGGCCGTTGCGCGAGTCCCTCGCCGGCGACAAGGTCGACCGCGTGCTCGGCATCGTGAACGGCACCACCAACTTCATCCTCGACAAGATGGACTCGACCGGCGCCGGCTACCAGGAGTCCCTGGACGAGGCGACCGCGCTCGGTTACGCGGAGGCCGACCCGACGGCCGACGTCGAGGGCTTCGACGCTGCGGCGAAGGCCGCGATCCTGGCGGGCATCGCCTTCCACACCCGGGTCCGCCTCGACGACGTGTACCGCGAGGGCATGACCGAGGTGACGGCCGCAGACTTCGCCTCGGCCCGCCGGATGGGCTGCACCATCAAGCTCCTGGCGATCTGCGAGCGCGCCGCGGACGGCGCCTCGGTCACGGCCAGGGTGCACCCGGCGATGCTCCCGCTCACCCACCCGCTGGCCTCCGTCCGCGAGGCGTACAACGCGGTGTTCGTCGAGTCGGAGGCGGCCGGCCGCCTGATGTTCTACGGCCCCGGCGCCGGCGGCGCACCGACCGCGTCCGCGGTACTCGGCGACCTGGTCGCGGTCTGCCGCAACAAACTCGCGGGCGCCACCGGACCAGGCGAATCCGCTTACACCCGCCTGCCGGTGAGCCCGATGGGCGAGGTGGTCACGCGCTACCACATCAGCCTGGACGTGGCCGACAAGCCTGGTGTCCTCGCTCAGGTCGCGACGGTTTTCGCCGAGCACGGTGTCTCCATCGACACGGTGCGCCAGCAGGGGAGGGACCAGGGCGGCGTAGCCGCTTCCGTTGAGGGCGGGGAAGCGTCCCTCGTAGTCGTCACCCATCGAGCGTCCGACGCCGCCCTCACCGGGACCGTCGAGGCACTGCGCCGACTCGACACCGTGCGGGGCGTCGCCAGCATCATGCGCGTTGAAGGAGAGTAGGGAACGATGTCCATCCCCCCGGCCCCTCGGAACGGCGCCCACCAGTGGCGCGGGATCATCGAGGAGTACCGAGACCGGCTGCCTGTCAGCGCCGCGACGCCCGTGGTCACGCTCGGTGAGGGCGGTACGCCGCTCGTGCACGCGGGCGTGCTCTCCGAGCTGACGGGCTGCGAGGTGCACCTCAAGGTCGAGGGCGCCAACCCGACCGGTTCCTTCAAGGACCGCGGTATGACGATGGCGATCTCCAAGGCCAAGGAAGAGGGTGCGCAGGCCGTCATCTGCGCCTCCACCGGCAACACCTCGGCCTCGGCGGCGGCCTACGGCGGCAAGGCCGGCATGGTCAGCGCCGTGCTCGTACCGCAGGGCAAGATCGCGATGGGCAAGCTCGGCCAGGCCCTGGTGCACGGCGCCAAGATCCTCCAGGTCGACGGCAACTTCGACGACTGCCTGGTACTGGCTCGAAACTTGTCCGAGAACTACCCGGTGGCCCTGGTCAATTCGGTCAACCCGGTCCGCATCGAGGGCCAGAAGACCGCCGCCTTCGAGATCGTCGACCGCCTCGGCGACGCTCCCGACCTCCATGTCCTGCCGGTCGGCAACGCGGGCAACATCACCGCGTATTGGAAGGGCTACCGCGAGTACGCGGCGGACGGCCCGGCCACGCACACGCCGCGGATGTGGGGCTTCCAGGCCTCCGGTGCGGCGCCGATCGTGCGCGGTGAGGTGGTCAAGGACCCGTCGACGATCGCCACCGCGATCCGCATCGGCAACCCGGCGTCCTGGTCGCTCGCGGAGGCCGCCCGGGACGAGTCGGGCGGCTTCATCGACGAGGTGACCGACCGTCAGATCCTGCGTGCGTACCGCCTGTTGGCCGCTCGCGAGGGCGTGTTCGTGGAGCCCGCGTCGGCGGCTTCGGTGGCCGGTCTGCTCAAGGCCGTGGAAGAGGGCAAGGTCGACAAGGGGCAGCGCATCGTCTGCACCGTGACGGGCAACGGCCTCAAGGACCCGGACTGGGCCGTCGCGGGCGCTCCGCAGCCGGTCACCGTCCCGGTCGACGCGGCGGCCGCAGCCGAGCGTCTCGGTCTCGCCTGATCCAGGGCGCTCCAGGCATACGGAAGCACTCTCCGGACGGGCCGATTCCGCTCGGCTCGGAGAGTGCTTGCGGTGCCGGCCGGCCCCGGTCGTGGCCGGCGTCCCCGGATTGGCCGAATCCCGTCGGTCACATCCTCTGGAGCGGCCGGAATGGGGTGGTTCTGCACTGCAGGG
Source organism: Streptomyces sp. YIM 130001 (assembly GCF_003574445.1). Classification (GTDB taxonomy): domain Bacteria; phylum Actinomycetota; class Actinomycetes; order Streptomycetales; family Streptomycetaceae; genus Streptomyces. Next base: position 242,293 of record NZ_KZ984556.1, on the reverse strand, counting down.
ACGCCGGATGCCGGGCCTACGCGGAAATACTCCAAGGAATTACCGAAGCCCCTGGCCGCGCGAAAAGCGGACATAGGGCGCGTGCCGGACCGGGTAAATCCCCTCAATTCGCAGCAGGGGGTGCACAGGGGGCTTGCGACACGCATCGTGCGCCTCCTGTGCGCCCTATGTCGCCACAGAACCTTCCTTCGATAGGCTGTACCGAATCCGCCCCGCCGCCTTTGCCGCGGTGCCGCAGGCAGCGGCCTTCGGGCATTCGTCACCTCTTGCGAAATCAGTAGATCCTCTTGCGAAACGCTCACGTCTCGCAGTTCAACAAGGAGAGTCATCGAGCGATGGCCGGTCCCGCATTCCGCGCCGCCGCCGTCCGGGTGCGCGTCCCCGCCACCAGCGCCAATCTGGGCCCGGGCTTCGACGCCCTGGGCCTGTCGCTGGGCCTCTACGACGACGTCGTAGTCCGGGTGGCCGATTCCGGTCTGCACATCGACATCGCAGGTGAGGGCTCCGACTCCCTCCCGCGCGACGAGAACCACCTGCTCGTACGCTCCCTGCGCACCACCTTCGACCTGCTCGGCGGGCAGCCCCGCGGCCTCGAGATCGTCTGTGCCAACCGCATCCCGCACGGCAGGGGCCTCGGCTCGTCGTCCGCCGCCATCTGCGCCGGAATTCTCGCCGCGCGCGCGGTGACGATAGGCGGCGACGGCAAGCTCGACGACGCCGCGCTGCTCGAGCTCGCCACCGAGATCGAGGGCCATCCGGACAACGTCGCGGCCTGTCTGCTCGGCGGGTTCACGCTCTCCTGGATGGACGCGGGTGCGGCGCGGGCGATCAGGATGGACCCCGCAGATTCCATCGTTCCGGTGGTTTTCGTACCGGCCAAGGCGGTACTCACCGCGACGGCCCGCGGACTGCTGCCGCGCAGCGTCCCGCACGTCGACGCCGCCACCAACGCCGGTCGAGCCGCGCTCCTCGTCGAGGCCATGACCCGACGCCCCGAGCTGCTGCTTCCGGCCACCGAAGACCGACTGCACCAGGAGTACCGCGCCCCGGCCATGCCGGAGAGCGCCACCCTGGTCGAGCGACTGCGGGCGGACGGCGTCCCCGCGGTGATCTCAGGCGCGGGACCCACGGTCCTCGCGCTTGCCGAGGACAGCGAGGCCGACAAGGTCGCGCAGCTCGCGGGCGAAGGCTGGGCGGCGAACCGCCTGGAACTCGACTCCGCGGGAGCGAGTGTGCTGCCGCTGGCGCAGTAGGACGCTCATGCCGGACGAGAGAGGGGGAATGTTTGTTGGATCCGGTAGTGTTAACCTCAAGTCAGCACCCGACGTCCGAATGGCGTGGTGCTTCTTGTCCCCGATCGGCAGCCAGCAGGGGACAGACTTTCTTCCGGGAGCCCCCCAAACTGTTCGATGCCACGCGTCGAGCGGTGCCGAGCATGCTCCGGAACCGGCGTGACCGAGCCGAGTGACACAGCACCACGGGTGGCACCACATCGGACCTCGTCGTCATCAATGAACTCTTCCGCCGCTGTGGCGGACCACCGCCCCCGGCACGGCCCTGACACACAGGACCACAGCCGGACAGCACAACCGGTCGCCGAGCCAGACAGGCCGACGCCCGCTCCAGGGAAGGACCCTTCGTGAGCGACTCCACCGATCTGATGGGCGCACGTGTCGACGAGACCGCCGCCGCGCCCGCCACGGACGCATCAGCTGCGCCTGCCACCGGTGCATCGGCCGGCACGCGGCGGCGCCGCGGAACCGGCCTCGAGGGCATGGTGCTGGCAGAGCTTCAGCAGGTGGCCTCCGGCCTCGGTATCAGGGGCACCGCGCGGATGCGCAAGAGCCAGCTGATCGAGGTCATCAAGGAAGCGCAGGCAGGTGGCGCCGCGAGCGGCTCCGCGCCGTCGAAGAGCGCCCCCGCCGCCGAGAGCGGCGAGACCAAGCCGAAGCGCCGCACCACCTCCAAGACCCGCACCGGCGAGACGGAGGGCGCGGACGCCGCGCCGGCCGCCGCCGAGAAGGCCGCCAAGACTGCGGACAAGGACGCCAAGTCCCAGGCCCAGCAGCAGATTGACATCCCGGGCCAGCCCGCGAACGACGGTGCACCGACCGCTGAGCGCCGCAGGCGCCGCGCCACCGCCGACGCGGGCAGCCCCGACAGCGCCGGCGCCAAGAACGAGGCCAAGGCGGAGCCCAGGGCCGAGCGCGGCGAGAAGTCCGACCGCAACGACAAGGGCGGCGACAAGTCCGACAACCGCTCCGACGAGGGCCGTTCCGAGGGCCGCTCCGAGGGTGGCGACAACTCCGACGGCAACCGCAACCGCGACCGCGGAGACCGTGGCAACAACAACCGCCGCGGCCGCGACCGTGACCGCCGCAACAAGGGTGACGACCAGGGCAACCAGGGCGGCAACCAGGGCGGTAACCAGCAGGGCCGCAAGGACGGCGGCCGTCAGGACCGTCGCGATGACGACGACGACTTCGAGGGCGGCCGGCGCGGACGCCGTGGCCGCTACCGCGATCGTCGTGGCCGCCGCGGCCGTGACGACGTCGGCGGCGAGCCGCAGATCTCCGAGGACGACGTCCTGATCCCCGTCGCGGGCATCCTCGACATCCTCGACAACTACGCGTTCATCCGGACCTCGGGCTACCTGCCCGGCCCGAACGACGTGTACGTCTCGCTCGCCCAGGTCCGTAAGAACGGCCTGCGCAAGGGTGACCACGTCACCGGTGCGGTGCGCCAGCCCAAGGACGGCGAGCGGCGCGAGAAGTTCAACGCCCTGGTGCGTCTCGACTCGGTGAACGGCATGGCGCCCGAAACCGGCCGCGGCCGCTCGGAGTTCAACAAGCTCACGCCCCTGTACCCGCAGGAGCGACTGCGCCTCGAGACCGACCCGGGCATCCTGACCACCCGCATCATCGACCTCGTGTCGCCGATCGGTAAGGGTCAGCGAGGCCTGATCGTGGCCCCGCCGAAGACCGGTAAGACCATGATCCTGCAGGCGGTCGCCAACGCGATCACGGTCAACAGCCCCGAGTGCCACCTGATGGTCGTCCTGGTCGACGAGCGTCCGGAAGAGGTCACCGACATGCAGCGGTCGGTGAAGGGCGAGGTCATCTCCTCGACCTTCGACCGTCCCGCCGAGGACCACACCACCGTCGCCGAGCTGGCCATCGAGCGCGCCAAGCGTCTCGTCGAGCTGGGTCACGACGTGGTCGTCCTGCTCGACTCCATCACCCGCCTCGGCCGTGCGTACAACCTCGCGGCACCGGCCTCCGGGCGCATCCTGTCCGGTGGTGTCGACTCGACCGCGCTCTACCCGCCGAAGCGGTTCTTCGGTGCGGCGCGCAACATCGAGGACGGCGGCTCGCTGACCATCCTGGCCACCGCGCTCGTCGACACCGGCTCGCGCATGGACGAGGTGATCTTCGAGGAGTTCAAGGGCACCGGCAACATGGAGCTCAAGCTCGACCGGAAGCTCTCGGACAAGCGCATCTTCCCGGCGGTGGACGTCGACGCGTCCTCCACCCGTAAGGAAGAGATCCTCCTCAACAGCGAAGAGCTGGCGATCGTCTGGAAGCTGCGCCGGGTGCTGCACGCGCTCGACTCGCAGCAGGCCATCGAGCTGCTCCTCGACAAGATGAAGAAGACGAAGTCGAACGCCGAGTTCCTGATGCAGATCGCGAAGACGGCACCGACCCCGGGCAACGGCAACGACTGACGTCGCCCCGGCACCGCGAACGGCGCCCCCTCACCTTCCGAGGTGACGGGGCGCCGTCGTGCGTATCGGCCCAACTCCCGTGTGTGCAGGGCGTGTTGGGCTGTACGTACGGGAGTGGCGTGCGTCACGCCCGAGGTGGGGCCGACAGAGATCTTGACCACAACGCGCCGTTCCGTGTGCCTCGCGGTCGAGGTGGGTGTGCGCGATGAACTCCCAGGTGGACAGGGCGGGAAGAGGGAGGGCGGGGCACTGTGCGGCGTACTCGGGACCGGTCCCGCGCACGGCTTGCGCTGACGGGGCGCTTAGGTGGCTGTGCAACCCTTTCTGCGGTTTCCACGTCTGACACATGGCCGGACCGAGCACGGACCCGGCCGCCGCGGACGACGGAACACAGTTGGCCCTGAGAGCAGGGGGTACCCGACCACCGAGGACTGAGGAGCGCATGACGCCCGACGAGAGCGAGCCCGAGAGCAGCACGTCCCCGCGCCGCAGCGGCAAGGGACGACGCCGCAAGCCGCGCAGCAAGCGGAGGAAGGCCCTGGTCGTCTCGGCCTGGGTCGCGGCCTCCGTGGTGGTGCTCGGTGGCACCGGCCTCGGCTACCTCTACTTCAAGCTCAACGGCAACATCGACGGCGTCGACATCAACGCAGCGCTCGGCAAGGACCGCCCGGAGAACGTGGACAACGGCTCCATGGACATCCTGGTGCTCGGCTCCGACTCCCGTGAGGGCAAGAACGGCCACCTCGGCGGCGGAGGCGACGAAGGCGCCCGTTCGGACACGGCGATGGTCGTGCACGTCTACAAGGGCCACAAGAAGGCCAGCGTCGTCTCCATACCGAGGGACACCCTGATCACCCGCCCCGAGTGCGCCACCGAGGACGGCGGCAACGATCCGGGCGGCGCCCGGGTGATGTTCAACGAGTCGTACTCGGTCGGCGGGCCGGCCTGCGCGGTGAAGACCGTCGAGAAGATGTCCGGGATCCGCATGGACCACTACATGGAGGTCGACTTCAGCGGCTTCCAGAAGCTGATCGACAAGCTCGGCGGCGTGGAGATCACCACCAAGAAGCCGATCAAGGACCCCGACAGCCACCTCGACCTGCAGGCCGGCGACCACCGGCTCGACGGCGAGCAGGCGCTCGGCCTGGTCCGCACCCGGCACGCGGTCGGCGACGGCGGCGACCTCGGCCGAATACAACTGCAGCAGGCCTTCATCAAGGCGCTGATCAACCAGGTCAAGGACGTCGGCCTGTTCTCCAGCCCCAAGAAGCTGGTGGGTGTCGCGGACACCGCCACCAAGGCCCTGACCACCGACTCCGAGCTCGACTCGGTGGACAGCCTGATGGGCTTCGCGAACAGCCTCAAGGGCATCGGCCCGAACGACATGAACATGGTCACGCTGCCCGTCACGTACGACACCACCGACCCCAACCGTGTGGTGCCGATGGAGCGCCAGAACAAGCTGGTCTGGGACGCCCTGCAGCGCGACAAGGCCATCCCGGCGGCCGCCACCAAGGAGTCGGCCGGCGACAAGGGCGACGCGGGAAGTGTCGTGGGCAGCAACTGACGCCCGCGTGAGGCGGCCGTCGGCGGGCGGGGAATAGTTCGGCCCGCACCCCGGTTTTGGGAGATACGGCCGGTCCTGGCAGACTGGTACGTCGGCCCCGGTTCACGCACGAGCATCCCGCCATGCGACCCGGTGCCCTCCCGAAACTAGGAGACACCTTGAAGCGCGACATTCACCCCGATTACGTCGAGACCCAGGTCAGCTGCACCTGTGGCGCCTCGTTCGTCACCCGTAGCACGATCGAATCCGGCACCGTCCGTGCCGAGGTCTGCTCCGAGTGCCACCCGTTCTACACCGGCAAGCAGAAGATCCTCGACACCGGTGGCCGCGTCGCCCGGTTCGAGGCCCGCTTCGGCAAGGCCGCCGGCTCCGCCAACAAGTAGCGAGCCACAGCGCCGGTCCTGGCCGCTCCCGCACGGGGGCGCCCGGGACCGGCGTTCTTTTCGTCCGCCCGGGACGGCCGTTCGGCGTGGACCCGGCGGCGCTCGCTCACCACATCCATGTAGTACGAAATCCAGGAGCCCGGAGATGTTCGAGGCCGTCGAGGACTTGATCGGCGAGCAGGCCGATCTCGAGAAGCAGCTCGCGGACCCCTCGGTCCATTCCGACCAGGCCAACGCGCGCAGGCTCAACAAGCGCTACGCCGAGCTCAGCCCGATCGTCGCGACGTACCGCTCCTGGAAGCAGACCGGGGACGACATCGAGACCGCGCGTGAACTCGGCGCGGACGACCCGGACTTCGCCGCAGAGGTCAAGGACCTCGAGCAGCAGCGCGAGGAGCTCACCGAGAAGCTGCGCCTGCTGCTCGTCCCGCGGGACCCGAGCGACGACAAGGACGTACTCCTGGAGATCAAGGCGGGCGCGGGCGGCGACGAGTCCGCCCTGTTCGCCGGTGACCTGCTGCGGATGTATCTGCGGTACGCGGAGCGGATCGGCTGGAAGGCCGAGATCATCGACTCCACCGAGTCCGAGCTGGGCGGCTACAAGGATGTCCAGGTCGCCGTCAAGACCAAGGGCGGCCAGGGCGCGACCGAGCCCGGCAACGGCGTCTGGGCGCGGATGAAGTACGAGGGCGGCGTGCACCGCGTGCAGCGGGTGCCGGCCACCGAGTCGCAGGGCCGTATCCACACTTCAGCGGCCGGTGTGCTCGTCACGCCCGAGGCCGAGGAGATCGACGTCGAGATCAACCCCAACGATCTGCGGATCGACGTCTACCGCTCTTCGGGACCCGGCGGGCAGTCCGTCAACACCACCGACTCCGCGGTGCGCATCACCCACGTCCCCACCGGTGTCGTGGCCTCCTGCCAGAACGAGAAGAGCCAGCTTCAGAACAAGGAGCAGGCACTGCGTATCCTGCGTTCCAGGCTGCTCGCCGCAGCGCAGGAGGAGGCCGAGAGCAAGGCAGCGGATGCTCGCCGCAGCCAGGTTCGTACGGTCGACCGGTCCGAGAAGATCCGTACGTACAACTTCCCGGAAAACCGCATCTCCGACCACCGTGTCGGGTTCAAGGCGTACAACTTGGACCAGGTGCTCGACGGGGACCTGGGCGCGGTGATCCAGGCCTGCGTCGACGCGGACTCCGCGGCGAAGCTCGCAGCCGCCCAGTAAGGGGTGCAGTGAAACCCCCGAATCCGCACCAGGACCAGAGCCGGAGGACCCAGTGAATCTGCTGCTCGCCGAGGTGGCGCAGGCCACCCAGCGGCTGGCCGATGCCGGCGTTCCCTCGCCGCGCTTCGATGCCGAGGAGCTTGCCGCCTTCGTGCACGCGGTGGGGCGCGGGGAGCTGCACTCGGTCAAGGACGCGGACTTCGACGCCCGCTACTGGGAGACGATCGCGCGCCGCGAGGCCCGTGAGCCGCTGCAGCACATCACCGGACGCGCCTTCTTCCGCTATCTGGAACTGCAGGTCGGGCCGGGGGTGTTCGTGCCCAGGCCGGAGACCGAGTCCGTGGTCGGCTGGGCCATAGACGCGGTGCGGGCCATGGACGTGGTCGAGCCGCTGATCGTCGACCTGTGCACCGGGTCGGGCGCCATCGCGCTCGCGCTCGCCCAGGAGGTGCCCCGCTCGCGGGTGCACGCCGTGGAGCTGTCCGAGGACGCCATGGTCTGGACCCGCAAGAACGTCGAGGGCTCCAGGGTGGACCTGCGCCAGGGCGACGCACTGAGCGCGTTCCCCGAGCTGAACGGCCAGGTGGACCTGGTCATCTCCAACCCGCCGTACATCCCGCTCACCGAGTGGGAGTACGTGGCGCCCGAGGCCCGTGACTACGACCCGCAGCTCGCCCTCTTCTCCGGCGAGGACGGGCTCGACACCATCCGTGGTCTGGAGCGCACCGCGCACCGCCTGCTGAGGCCCGGCGGTCTCGTCGTCATCGAGCACGCCGACACCCAGGGCGGCCAGGTCCCGTGGATCTTCACCGAGGAACTCGGCTGGTCGGACGCCGCGGACCACCCCGATCTCAACAACCGCCCGCGCTTCGCCACGGCCCGCAGGGCCACCCCGTGACGGCCGCGGCCGCCGGCACCGGCCGGAACACCCAGACGCTTGACGTGCCCGAGGAGGCTCGCTAGATGGCCAGGCGATACGACACGAACGACGCGACCGACCGCACCACGGGTCTGCGCGAGGCCGCGTCCGCCGTACGCCGCGGCGAACTGGTCGTGCTGCCCACCGACACGGTGTACGGCATCGGCGCCGACGCCTTCGGCTCCGAGCCGGTCGCCGATCTGCTCGCCGCCAAGGGCCGGGGCCGCAACATGCCCACGCCCGTGCTGATCGGCTCGCCGAACACCCTGCACGGCCTGGTCACCGACTTCTCGGAGCAGGCCTGGGAGCTCGTCGACGCCTTCTGGCCGGGCGCCCTCACCCTGATCACCAAGCACCAGCCGTCGCTGCAGTGGGACCTGGGGGACACCCGAGGGACCGTCGCGGTACGGATGCCGCTGCACCCCGTCGCCATCGAACTGCTCACCGAGGTGGGACCGATGGCGGTGTCGTCGGCGAACCTCACCGGACACCCGGCACCGGAGACCTGCGACGCCGCTCAGGAGATGCTCGGCGACTCGGTCTCCGTGTACTTGGACGGCGGCCCGACGCCGGGCATCGTGCCGTCGTCGATCGTCGACGTGTCGGGCTCGACTCCGGTGCTGCTGCGGGCCGGTGCGGTCGACGCGGACGAGCTCCGGAAGGTGGTCCCCGACCTCGAGGTGGCCAATTGACGGCCCCCGAGGGGCGTGGCATAGCGGGCCTGACCGACTCCTTCCGCATCCTCCACGTCAGCACCGGCAACGTCTGCCGCTCACCGATCACCGAGCGGCTGACGCGGCATGCCCTGGCGCACCGGCTCGACGACCCCGGTATCGGCGGAATGATCGTGGAGAGCGCCGGTACGTGGGGCCACGAGGGCGCCAACATGGAGGCCAACGCGGCTGCCGTACTCGCCGACTTCGGTGCCGATGCCAGCGGCTTCCTCGGACGTGAGCTCCTCGACGAGCATGTGATCCGGGCCGATCTGGTGCTCACAGCGACGCGCGACCACCGGGCGCAGGTCATCTCCATGGGGCATTCGGCGGGGCTGCGGACGTTCACGCTCAAGGAGTTCACCCGCCTGGTGCGGGCCATAGATCCGGCTACGCTGCCCGATCCGCTCGGCGAGGGGGTCGTGGAGCGGGCGCGGGCGTTGGTCCGTGCGGCCGCGGCGCTGCGGGGCTGGCTCCTCGCGCCCAGCGTCGAAGCGGACGAGGTCTACGACCCGTACGGTGCGCCGATGCCGTTCTTCCGGGCGGTCGGCGGCGAGATCCACGACGCGCTCGACCCGGTGGTCACCGCGCTGACCGGGCTGCCTGCCCGGGCGTAGGGGCACGGTCGGGACAGGGGCGTCACCCACCGGCTCCGACGGCAGGCGGGATCCAGGGCTCCGTCCTACATTGGAGGGGCCGCAGCCCACCTCGATGCCCGGAGCCCGCCATGGCGCTCAGCATGGACGTAGAACCCCCTGACGCCCTCGCCACGCGAGGCCTCGCGGGGGACCCCGAGATCGCCGACATCCTGCTCGGCGAGGCCGCCCGGCAGGCCGAGTCCCTGCAGCTCATCGCCGCGGAGAACTTCGTCTCGCCCGCCGTGCTCACCGCGCTCGGCTCCTCGCTGGCCAACAAGTACGCCGAGGGCTATCCCGGCTCCCGCCACCACGGCGGATGCGAGCTCGTCGACGCCGCCGAACGCCTCACGATCGACCGCGCCGAGCGTCTCTTCGAGGCCGAACACGCCAATGTGCAGCCGCACTCGGGCTCCTCCGCGGTCCTCGCCACGTACGCCGCGCTGCTGCGCCCCGGCGACACGGTGCTCGCCATGGGGCTCCCGTACGGCGGTCATCTCACCCACGGATCGCCGGTCAACTTCTCGGGCCGCTGGTTCACCTTCGTCGGGTACGGCGTGGACGCGGAGAGCGGCCTGATCGACTACGAGCAGGTACGCGAACTCGCCCGCACGCACCGGCCGAAGGCCGTGGTCTGCGGCTCCATCGCGTACCCCCGGCACATCGACTACGCGGCCTTCCGCGACATCGCCGACGAGGCCGGTGCCTACCTCATCGCGGACGCCGCCCACCCGATGGGCCTGGTCGCCGGAGGAGCGGCGCCGAGCCCGGTGCCGTACGCCGACGTGGTGTGTGCGACGACGCACAAGGTGCTGCGCGGGCCACGCGGCGGGATGATCCTGTGCGGCGAGGAGCTCGCGGAGCGGGTGGACCGGGCGGTGTTCCCGTTCAGCCAGGGCGGGGCGCAGATGAACGCGATCGCGGCGAAGGCGGTCGCCTTCCGGGAGGCGTCGACGCCGGCCTTCACGGCGTACGCGCACCAGGTGGTGGCCAATGCGCGGACCCTGGCCGAAGGGCTGGCCGCCGAGGGCCTGACCGTCACCACCGGCGGCACCGACACCCACCTGCTGACCGTCGATCCCACACCGCTGCGCATCGACGCGGCCACCGCCCGCGGCCGGCTCGGCGCCGCCGGCCTGGTCCTGGACACCTGCGCGCTGCCCTGGAGCGACGCACGCGGACTACGGCTCGGAAGCGCGGCGGTGACGACGCAGGGGATGGGGGAGAAGGAGATGGACCTGATCGCCGGACTGTTCGCATCCGCGATCCGCGGTGCGGACGCGGAGCGGCGGGTGCGGGACGAAGTCAGGGATCTGGTGCGGGGATTCCCGCCCGGAGGTGTCACGCCCACGGACCCCGTGTCCGGTCTCACGGTCTGAGTCCGAGTTCGCGACCGGAGGTTCTGGGAGTCCTGACCGGAGGGACGGGGCGGCGAGAGCAGGTCTCGAGCACCGCAGACGGGGTAGGCGAGCGGAACCAGGCAGCCTTCGTGCAACCGTCGGCGCTACCCGGAATTCCTCAACGTCATGCACGCAAAGCTAGGGTGTGGGGCTGAGGTAGCCGGCGACATCTGTGGGGAAGCCCGTGCGTGAATACTTGCTGACGCTCTGCGTCACGGCCGCGGTGACCTATCTGCTCACCGGGCCGGTGCGGAAGTTCGCCATCGTCGCAGGGGCGATGCCGGAGATCCGCGCGCGCGACGTGCACCGGGAGCCGACCCCGCGCCTCGGCGGTATCGCCATGTTCTTCGGACTCTGCGCGGGACTGCTCGTCGCGGACAACCTGGACAATCTCAACGGTGTCTTCGAGAGTTCGAGCGAACCCCAGGCACTGCTCTCCGGCGCCGCCCTGATCTGGCTGATCGGCGTCCTGGACGACAAGTTCGAGATCGACGCTCTGCTCAAGCTCGGCGGCCAGATGATCGCCGCCGGCGTGATGGTCATGCAGGGCCTGACCATCCTGTGGCTGCCGGTGCCCGGCGTCGGCACGGTCTCGCTCACCCAGTGGCAGGGCAACCTGCTCACCGTCGCCCTGGTCCTGATCACCATCAACGCGGTCAACTTCGTGGACGGCCTGGACGGCCTCGCCTCCGGCATGGTCTGCATCGCGGCGGCCGCGTTCTTCATGTACGCCTACCGCATCTGGTACGGCTACGGCCTGGAGGCGGCCGCCCCGGCGACGCTGTTCGCGGCGATCCTGATGGGCATGTGCCTCGGCTTCCTGCCGCACAACATGCATCCCGCCCGGATCTTCATGGGCGACTCCGGTTCGATGCTGATCGGTCTGGTGCTCGCCGCAGGTGCGATCTCGATCACGGGTCAGGTGGACCCGGACGCGATGAACCTGTTCGCCGGGTCCGAGCGTTCGGCCGTGCACCAGACGGTGCCTGTGTACATCCCGCTGCTGCTGCCGCTGACGATCATCGCGGTGCCGGCCGCCGACCTGATCCTCGCGATCGTCCGGCGCACCTGGCGCGGTCAGTCGCCGTTCGCGGCGGACCGCGGGCATCTGCACCACCGGCTCCTGGAGATCGGCCACTCGCACAGCCGGGCCGTCCTCATCATGTACTTCTGGTCGGCCCTGATCGCCTTCGGTGCGCTGGCCTACTCGGTGCACTCGGCGTCCATGTGGATCGTGCTGTGCATCGTGGCGCTGAGCGCGGTCGGGCTCGTGCTGCTGCTGCTCCCGCGCTTCACGCCGCGGTTGCCGAGCTGGGCGGAGAGTGTGCTGCCGCCGCGCTACCGCCGTGGCCGGCACTACTCGGCCGACTCGGCCGCGTCCGGCACGGGCGGGAGCAGTGACGCCGACGAGGCGTCAACTGCCTCTGAGGAGCACGAGGAAGCGGTCGGCGCAGGGCTGCACGGAGCGACCGCGATCGGTGGACGATCACGTCACATCGAGCCGCGTGAGGCTGGAACGCCCCGATGAAACCGGTGCATTACCAGACATCTCCACCACCGAAACGCACAGACGCGCGCATTAACCCTCATGTGTGACGGTGGGCACACCGAACAGGTAAAGACCTCATCAAATAGTTTGTGATACCGTTCACGAGTTCTCGGGAAGAGGCCGAAAGACCGTGGTGCGACGGTCGTTGGCCTGGGAGATTCGCTCTCGTCCCGAGGCCTTACGCTCGTCCGTGACGACTCGTCCTTTTCCTCAGTACGTAAGTGGAGCCGCCGCATGCCGTCTCTCGACGCCCGGACTCTCCTTCCCATTGCGGTGCCCACGGCCGCGGTCGGCGCAGTCGCCGCCGTAGTCAGTGCGATCGTCGCCGGCGGGGAAGGTGCTCTCGGGGCTGTCATCGGCACGGCGATCGTCATCGTGTTCATGGGGGCGGGAATCCTCGGCCTGCAGTACACGGCCAAGCACTGGCCGTATCTGTTCCAGGCGGCGGGGCTGATGCTCTATGTGGTGCAGCTGCTCGTGCTGTTCCTTTTCGTCGCCCTTTTCAAGGACACCACTCTCTTCAACCCGAAGGCGTTCGCTGCCGCGATCGTCGTCGGGACTCTGACCTGGGTTGTTTCGATGGCCCGTGCGCACATGAAGACGAAGATTTTCTACATCGATCCGGACTCCTCGGACGCGACGAAGGACCACAAAACGGGGTCGTCGTCGTGAAGGGTAGGGCCGGGATAAAGGCTCCTTCGGGATCCTGCTATCGTCCGGTGCCAACTGCGGCACTGCGGGCGCGGGCACTTGAGCTGACGCCTGTTCGATCGCGAGGCTCCATGCCTGCTTGCCGCCCCCACATCCGAAACACCAGTCCGGTGCCGACTCGCGGCTGCGCGCCGCGCCGACACAACGAGGTTGCCGTACCTATGCGTCACGCCGAAGGAGCCCGCGGTGAGCACTGATCAGACCCAGCTCGCCTTTGACTGGAGCTGCCGCATCCTGGCCGACAACGGTTGTGGCTTTCCGGCACCTGGCTTGCACTCGTTCCTCTTCAAGCCGATCTTCACGGTCGGTGGGTTCGAGTTCAACAAGGTGATCCTGCTCGCGCTGCTCACCACCCTGGTGATCGTCACCTTCTTCACCCTTGCCTTCGGCAAGGCCAAGGTGATGCCGGGCAAGCTGCAGCTGATCGGCGAGGCAGGTTACGACTTCGTCCGCCGCGGGATCGTCTACGAGACCATGGGCAAGAAGGAGGGCGAGAAGTACGTCCCCCTGATGGTCTCGTTGTTCTTCTTCATCTGGATCATGAACATCTGGTCCGTGATCCCCCTGGCCCAGTTCCCTGTCGCCTCGGTCATCGCCTACCCGTACGTACTCGCCATCCTGGTGTATGTGATCTGGGTGTCGGTCACCTTCAAGCGCCATGGTTTCGCGGGCGGTTGGAAGAACATCACCGGTTACGACAACTCGCTCGGTCCGATCAAGTGGCTCGTCTCGTTCATCGAGCTCTTCTCGAACCTGCTTGTGCGTCCCTTCACGCACGCCGTCCGGCTCTTCGCCAACATGTTCGCCGGTCACCTGATGCTGGTGATGTTCACCGTCGCCTCCTGGTACCTGCTGAACGCCTGGCTCATCCCGGCCGCCGGCGTCTCCTTCGTCATGACGATGGTCATGATCCTCTTCGAGCTCTTCGTGCAGGCGGTCCAGGCGTACGTCTTCGTTCTCCTGGCCTGCTCGTACCTTCAGGGCGCGGTCGCCAAGCACCACTGAGCAGCCGCCTACCGCACCACCCCCAGATCGCCCGGTGGCCAACCCCCACCGGTCCATGAAAGAGAAGGAAGTAACGGCATGTCCGCGTCCATCGAACTCGCCGCTGGCGTCTCCGGCTCCCTCGGTTCCATCGGTTACGGTCTCGCCGCGATCGGCCCCGGCATCGGCGTCGGCATCGTCTTCGGTAACGGCACCCAGGCCCTCGCCCGCCAGCCCGAGGCGGCCGGCCTGATCCGCGCCAACCAGATCCTGGGCTTCGCCTTCTGTGAGGCGCTCGCCCTCATCGGCATTGTTCTCCCGTTCGTCTACGGCACGTGATCTAGACCTTCACTGACCGTATTTCGACGAAAGGCATTGATGTGATCGCCAACCTGGTGCAGCTGGCGGCCGAGGAAGAGCAGAACCCGCTCGTTCCTCCGGGCCCCGAGCTGCTCGTAGGCGCCATTGCCTTCGCCATCGTCTTCTTCGTTTTCTGGAAGAAGCTCGTCCCGAACATCAACAAGGTTCTTGACGAGCGCCGGAACGCGATCGAAGGCGGTATCGAGAAGGCCGAGGCGGCCCAGACCGAGGCCCAGAGCGTGCTCGAGCAGTACAAGGCTCAGCTCGCCGAGGCTCGGCACGAGGCCGCGCGACTGCGCCAGGAGGCGCAGGAGCAGGGCGCACAGCTCATCGCTGAGATGCGCGCCGAGGGTCAGCGGCAGCGTGAGGAGATCATCGCTGCCGGTCACACCCAGATCGCGGCCGACAAGAAGCAGGCCTCGCAGGCCCTGCGTCAGGACGTCGGCAAGCTGGCGACCGACCTGGCCGGCAAGCTCGTCGGCGAGTCCCTCGAGGACCACGCCCGCCAGAGCCGCACGATCGACCGGTTCCTCGACGACCTCGAGGAGAAGGCCGAGGCGACGCGATGACCGCCCACGGTGCGAGCCGCGGGGCTCTGGCCGCGGCCAAGGAGCGTCTCGACGCGCTGACCGACAGCACGTCGGCCGACGCGACGAAGCTCGCGGACGAACTGGCCGCTGTCACCGCGCTTCTCGGCCGTGAGGTCTCGCTGCGTCGGGTCTTCACCGACCCGGCGCAGGACGGCGAGGCCAAGGCCGCGCTCGCGAACCGGGTGCTCGCCGGCCAGATCGGCGGCGAGGCGCTCGACCTCGTATCGGGTCTCGTCCGCTCCCGCTGGTCGCGTTCGCGCGACCTGGTGGATGCGCTGGAGGAGCTGGCGAACATCGCCGACTTCACCGCAGCGCAGAAGCGGGGCAGGCTCGACAACGTGGAGGACGAGCTGTTCCGGTTCGGCCGGATCGTCGCCTCGAACTCCGAGCTGCGCGCCGCACTCACCAGCCGTACGGCCGAGACGTCCGCGAAGGGCGAGCTGCTGAGCAGCCTGCTCGGCGGCCGGGCCGAGAAGACGACCGAGCGGGTCGTCGACCGTCTGGTGACCCAGCCGCGTGGACGTAGCCTGGAAGCGGGACTCGAGTCCCTGTCCAAGCTCGCCGCCGAGCGCCGGGAGCGGATGGTCGCCGTGGTGGCCTCCGCGGTGCCGCTGTCCGACGGGCAGAAGCAGCGTCTGGCCGGTGCACTGGCCAAGCTCTACGGCCGCGAGATGCACCTCAACCTCGACGTGGACCCCGAGGTCCTCGGCGGGATCAGGGTGCAGGTCGGCGACGAGGTCATCAACGGCTCCATCGCGGACCGTCTCGAGGACGCGAGTCGCCGGATGGCCGGCTGACGG
Source organism: Streptomyces sp. YIM 130001 (assembly GCF_003574445.1). Classification (GTDB taxonomy): domain Bacteria; phylum Actinomycetota; class Actinomycetes; order Streptomycetales; family Streptomycetaceae; genus Streptomyces. The sequence continues at coordinate 226,733 of NZ_KZ984556.1, read as the reverse complement.
CCGAGCGCCGTCACCACCAACTCAACAAGCATTGCTAGCGGCCCGAGTTGGGCCGTGCAGAGGATTCCTGGGGGCCCGCGGCGCAAGCCGCTAAGGGAAACAGCCCCAGACCCCCAAGAAAACTTCGGGCCCAATTCAAGGAGAGCAGGGAACCCAGATGGCGGAGCTCACGATCCGGCCGGAGGAGATCCGGGACGCGCTGGAGAACTTTGTCCAGGCGTACAAGCCGGACGCGGCCTCGCGCGAGGAGGTCGGCACGGTCACCGTCGCCGGCGACGGCGTCGCGAAGGTCGAGGGCCTGCCCTCGGCCATGGCGAACGAGCTGCTGAAGTTCGAGGACGGCACCCTCGGTCTCGCCCTCAACCTTGAGGAGCGCGAGATCGGTGCCATCGTCCTCGGCGAGTTCAGCGGCATCGAAGAGGGCCAGCCGGTGCAGCGCACCGGTGAGGTTCTCTCCGTCCCGGTGGGCGAGGGGTACCTGGGTCGTGTCGTCGACCCGCTCGGCGCCCCGATCGACGGACTCGGCGAGATCGAGACGTCCGGACGCCGCGCCCTCGAGCTGCAGGCCCCGACGGTCATGGACCGCAAGTCGGTGCACGAGCCGATGGAGACGGGCTACAAGGCCGTCGACGCGATGACCCCGGTCGGCCGCGGCCAGCGCCAGCTGATCATCGGCGACCGCCAGACCGGCAAGACCGCCCTGGCCGTCGACACGATCATCAACCAGCGCGACAACTGGCGCTCGGGCGACGTGAACAAGCAGGTGCGCTGCATCTACGTCGCCGTCGGTCAGAAGGGCTCCACCATCGCCTCGGTGCGCGGTGCCCTCGAAGAGGCCGGCGCGCTCGAGTACACGACGATCGTCGCCGCCCCGGCGTCCGACCCCGCGGGCTTCAAGTACCTGGCGCCCTACACCGGTTCGGCCATCGGCCAGCAGTGGATGTACGAGGGCAAGCACGTCCTCATCGTCTTCGACGACCTCTCGAAGCAGGCCGATGCCTACCGCGCCGTGTCCCTGCTGCTCCGTCGTCCGCCGGGCCGTGAGGCCTACCCGGGTGACGTCTTCTACCTGCACTCCCGTCTGCTCGAGCGCTGCGCCAAGCTCTCCGACGCGATGGGTGCCGGCTCGATGACCGGTCTGCCGATCGTCGAGACCAAGGCGAACGACGTCTCGGCGTTCATTCCGACCAACGTCATCTCCATCACCGACGGCCAGTGCTTCCTGGAGTCGGACCTGTTCAACGCCGGTGTGCGCCCCGCGCTCAACGTCGGTATCTCCGTCTCCCGAGTCGGTGGTTCCGCGCAGCACCGCGCGATCCGTCAGGTGTCCGGCCGCCTTCGCGTGGACCTCGCCCAGTTCCGTGAGCTCGAGGCGTTCGCCGCCTTCGGCTCCGACCTGGACGCGGCCTCGAAGCAGCAGCTGGAGCGCGGTCAGCGCATGGTCGAGCTGCTCAAGCAGGAGCAGTACGAGCCGATGCGTACCGAGGACCAGGTCGTTTCCGTCTGGGCCGGCACCACCGGCAAGATGGACGACGTACCGGTCAACGACATCCGCCGCTTCGAGAGCGAGCTTCTGGAGTTCATGCACCGCAAGGAGCAGGGCCTTCTGACCTCCATCAAGGAGGGCGGCAAGATGAACGACGACACCGTCACGGCCATCGGCGACGCGGTCGCGGAGTTCAAGAAGCAGTTCGAGACCTCGGACGGCAAGCTGCTCGGCGAGGACGCTCCGGCTGCCGGCGCTGCTGACGGCTCGAAGTGACGACGGAAGGGACCTGACTCATGGGAGCGCAGCTCCGGGTCTACAAGCGTCGCATCCGGTCCGTCACTGCGACGAAGAAGATCACCAAGGCGATGGAGATGATCGCCGCCTCGCGTGTCGTCAAGGCACAGCGCAAGGTGGCGGCCTCCACGCCGTACGCGACCGAGCTCACTCGCGCCGTGACCGCGGTGGCGACGGGTGCGAACGACAAGCACCCGCTGACCACCGAGGCCGAGAGCCCGGCTCGGGCCGCGGTGCTGCTGCTCACCAGCGACCGTGGTCTGGCCGGTGCGTTCAACGCCAACGCCATCAAGGGCGCCGAGAAGCTCACCGCGAAGTTGCGCAGCGAGGGCAAGGAGGTCGACTCGTACGTCGTCGGCCGCCGTGGCATCGCGCACTACAACTTCCGTGAGCGGAAGATCTCGGGCGAGTGGACCGGCTTCACGGACGCGCCGGAATACTCGGACGCGAAGCGGATCGCGGGACCCCTGATCGAGGCCATCGAGAAGGACACGGCCGAGGGCGGCGTGGACGAACTCCACATCGTCTACACCGAGTTCGTCTCGATGATGACGCAGGAGGCGGTCGAGTCCCGGCTGCTTCCGCTGAGCCTCGACGAGGTCGCCGAAGAGGCGGGTACCAAGGACGAGATCCGCCCGCTGTACGACTTCGAGCCGTCGGCGGAGGACGTCCTCGACGCCCTCCTTCCGCGGTACGTCGAGAGCCGTATCTACAACGCGCTGCTGCAGTCGGCTGCCTCCAAGCACGCCGCCACACGCCGCGCGATGAAGTCGGCGACCGACAACGCGGGTGACCTGATCACTTCACTCACCCGACTTGCCAACGCGGCCCGCCAGGCCGAAATCACCCAGGAAATCAGCGAGATCGTCGGTGGCTCCGCAGCCCTGGCCGACGCCAACGCGGGGAGTGACTAGTAATGACCACCACAGTTGAGACGGCCGTTGCCACGGGCCGCGTCGCCCGGGTGATCGGCCCGGTCGTCGACGTGGAGTTCCCCGTCGACGCCATGCCGGAGATCTACAACGCGCTGACCGCCCAGGTCGCCGACCCGGCGAAGGACGGCGAGCTCAAGACGCTGACCCTCGAGGTCGCCCAGCACCTGGGTGACGGCCTGGTCCGCGCCATCTCCATGCAGCCCACCGACGGTCTGGTCCGCCAGGCCGCGGTGACCGACTCCGGCAAGGGCATCACGGTGCCGGTCGGTGACTTCACCAAGGGCAAGGTGTTCAACACCCTCGGCGAGGTGCTGAACCACCCGGAGGAGAACGGCAAGGAGTCCGAGCGCTGGTCCATCCACCGCAAGGCCCCCGCCTTCGACCAGCTCGAGTCCAAGACCGAGATGTTCGAGACCGGCCTGAAGGTCGTCGACCTGCTGACCCCGTACGTCAAGGGCGGCAAGATCGGCCTGTTCGGCGGCGCCGGCGTCGGCAAGACGGTCCTCATCCAGGAAATGATCATGCGTGTGGCGAAGCTGCACGACGGTGTTTCCGTGTTCGCCGGTGTCGGCGAGCGCACCCGTGAGGGCAACGACCTCATCGACGAGATGGAGGAGTCGGGCGTTCTCGACAAGACCGCCCTCGTCTTCGGTCAGATGGACGAGCCGCCGGGCACGCGTCTGCGCGTCGCGCTCTCCGCGCTGACCATGGCGGAGTACTTCCGTGACGTGCAGAAGCAGGACGTTCTGCTCTTCATCGACAACATCTTCCGCTTCACCCAGGCCGGCTCCGAGGTCTCCACGCTGCTCGGGCGCATGCCCTCCGCGGTGGGTTACCAGCCGACCCTGGCGGACGAGATGGGTGTGCTCCAGGAGCGCATCACCTCGACCCGTGGTCACTCGATCACCTCGATGCAGGCGATCTACGTCCCCGCGGACGACCTGACCGACCCGGCCCCGGCCACGACCTTCGCGCACCTCGACGCGACGACCGTGCTCTCCCGGCCGATCTCGGAGAAGGGCATCTACCCGGCGGTGGACCCGCTGGACTCGACGTCCCGCATCCTGGACCCGCGCTACATCGCGAAGGACCACTACGCCGCGGCCAGCCGCGTCAAGGGGATCCTGCAGAAGTACAAGGACCTGCAGGACATCATCGCGATCCTCGGTATCGACGAGCTGGGCGAAGAGGACAAGCTGGTCGTCCACCGCGCCCGTCGCGTCGAGCGCTTCCTGTCGCAGAACACCCACGCCGCCAAGCAGTTCACCGGCCTGGACGGTTCGGACGTGCCGCTCGACGAGTCGATCGCCGCGTTCAACGCGATCTGCGACGGAGAGTACGACCACTTCCCCGAGCAGGCGTTCTTCATGTGCGGTGGCATCGAGGACCTCAAGGCCAACGCCAAGGAGCTCGGCGTCTCCTGAGTCCCCGGACTCGACGCGGGGGACGGGACCAGTCCCGCCCCCCCGCGCCCACGCCTCCTGCTCGACCCCTCCGGGACCCGTCCCGGAGACGGGTCCGAAGGGCCCGGAAGGGCTCGGTGCTCCGGCACTTTCGGGCCCTACTAGACTTATGACCCAACACCCGGCGAAGCCGCCGGGTGGTGACCCGAGGAGCCACCTTGGCTGCTGAGCTGCATGTCGAGCTGGTCGCCGCCGACCGTAGTGTCTGGTCCGGCGAGGCCACCCTGGTCGTCGCGCGCACCACGTCCGGCGACATCGGCGTCATGCCCGGTCACCAGCCGCTGCTCGGTGTGCTGGAATCGGGCCCGGTGACCATTCGTACCGGCGGGGGCGACACGGTCGTCGCCGCGGTGCACGGAGGGTTCGTCTCGTTCGCGGACGACAAGCTTTCGTTGCTGGCCGAGACCGTGGAGCTGGCCGACGAGATCGACGTCCGTCGCGCGGAGCGTGCCCTCGACCGCGCGAAGTCGGACGCCGACGCGGCCGCCGAGCGGCGCGCCGATGTCCGCCTCCGAGCGGTGGCGGCGCACTGAGCGAGCGCGACGCCGAGAGATCAGGCAATCGACTCAGCCGCGGCCGGTCTGGATATTCCAGACCCGGTCGCGGCTGTGGCGATGCAGGTGAAGGTCAGTTCCGTTACTGGAAGCGAGGAGGTCGGTGCCGATGATCCTCGCTGTGCTTGTCTGTGCGCTCGTTGTCGTCCTGGTACTGGTGGGCCTGTTGGTCTTCGGAGTACGCCGGCGGTTGATCCAGCGCTCCGGGGGGACCTTCGACTGCAGCCTGAGGTGGAACGCCCCCGACAGCGGTGACACCTCGGGCAAGGGCTGGTCCTACGGGATCGCCCGCTACAACGGTGACCGGGTCGAATGGTTCCGGGTCTTCTCCTACGCCCCGCGGCCACGCCGGAATCTCGAGCGGGCCACGATCGAAGTGGTGGACCGGCGGGCTCCCGAGGGGGAGGAGGAGCTCGCGCTGCTCTCCGACGCGATTGTGCTCGGGTGTCTGCAGGACGGCACGAGGATCGAGCTGGCGATGAGTGAGGACGCGCTGACGGGGTTCCTCGCGTGGCTGGAGGCGGCGCCTCCCGGCCAGCGGGTGAATGTCGCCTAGCGCGTCTTTTGCGTCGAGCCCCGCACGGCTTTCCCCGGCCCCGCCCCCCGGCCTAGAGGCCCAACTCCTGCGCCAGCACGGCGGCTTGGACCCGGCTGCGGAGCCCCAGTTTGGCGAGCAGCCGGCTGACGTGAGTCTTGACCGTCGCCTCCGCCATGTCGAGACGCGTGGCGATCTCCGCGTTGGACAGCCCCTGCCCGAGGTGGGCCAGCACCTCTCCCTCCCGCCGCGTGAGCGACTCGAGCGCCGCGGAATCGGCCGCTCCGGCCGTCCGCACCGGTGTCGAGGCGAACTCGGCGATCAGGCGCCGCGTCACGGCGGGCGAGATCAGCCCGTCGCCCCGGGCCACCGTACGGACCGCGTCGAGCAGGTCGCCCGCCTCCGTGTTCTTCAGGAGGAAACCGGACGCACCCGCGCGCAGCGCCCCGAAGACGTATTCGTCCAGGTCGAACGTGGTGAGCACCAGCACGTCCGCGAGCTGTTCGCCGACCACCTGCCGGGTCGCGGAGACGCCGTCGAGCCGGGGCATCTGGACATCCATCAGGACCAGGTCAGGGCGTAGCTCGCGGGTCATCGTCACCGCCTGCTCGCCGTCCGCCGCCTCGCCGACGACCTCGATGTCCGGTGCGCTGCCCAGGATCAGTACGAGCCCTGCGCGTACGGCGGACTGGTCCTCGGCGACCAGGACGCGGATCATGCGGTTCCTCCTTGATGCTCCACGGGAAGCTCTGCGGTGACGCGCCAGAGCTTGACCGCGGGGTCGTCGGTGTCGACGGGCAGTGCCTCGAACGTGCCGTCGAGCAAGGTCGCACGTTCGCCCATGCCGACCAGGCCCGCACCGGATCCGGGTGCCCGCGGCCCGTCCCGGCCGCCGAAGTGGCTCGTCACCACGATGCGCAGGGCCCTGTCCGTACGGGAGAGGCGGATCGTCACCTCGCCCGGTGAGGCGTGCTTGAGGGCGTTCGTCAGGGACTCCTGGACGATGCGGTACGCCGCGAGCTCGACCGGCGCCGGCAGCTTCGTACCCCCGTCGGGGCGTTCGTCGTGGAGGGCGAAGGTGAGGCCGCCGGACGGGCCGCCGCCGGCCCTGGCCTGCTCGACGAGGGACTCGAGGCCGTCCAGGGTGGGCTGGGCGTGGGCCTCGTGGTCGCCGCCCGAGTCCCGGAGCAGTCCGATCAGGCGTCGCATTTCGGCCAGTCCGTCGACGCTGTTCTCGCGGATCACGCCGAGGGCGTTGCGGGCCGTTGCGGGGTCGTCGAGGGAGAGGGCCGCGGTGGAGTGGATGGCGATCGCCGAGAGGTGGTTGGCCACCATGTCGTGGAGCTCGCGGGCCATCCGGGAGCGCTCCGCGTTCACCGCCTGGGCGCGGTCCATGTCGGCGAGCAGCGCGGTCTGTTGGGCCCGTAGCCGCTCGGCCGCCGCCGTCTCCCGGTGATTGCGTACGAGCATGCCGGTGGCCGCGGGGCCGTAGGTCACCAGGCCCGTCAGCACGCCGATCAGGATGGCTTCCGGTTCCCGGATCCAGGCCAGCATGCCCACCAGGACACAGACGGCGGCGGCCCCGGTGATCACCGGCAGCCGGCGCGCGAGGGCGGGTGATCCGTAGAGCACCGCGGCGTAGATCAGGTCCGTGTACATCATGACGCTGGCCAGGCTGCCCTGGGTGAGCTGGTCGAGGACCAGGACCAGGGTGCCGGCAGCGGCGACGAAGGCCGGCCGGGTGCGCCGTAGGAGTTCGAGGCAGGCCATCAGGACGAGCGGGACGAGCAGCCACGATCCGTCGAAGACGCGCCCGGGGTTCATGCCGAGCCCGACGCCCCAGAGCACGAGCCCGCCGGCGAGCCCGGCGACGGCGATCATGACGTCGTCGCGGTGCGGCCGCAGTGTCGGATGGATGCTCACCCCTCCATCCAACACGGCGGTCCGGCCCGGGACCTCCCCGTGACGGCGGAAAGCGCACTACATCGAAGGATGCAGTCGCAGTTCGTCACCGCCGACGACGCCCCGCACGTGAACGGGCGACAGTCTGGTGAGTGTCGAGAGGAGACGGGCCATGATCGTCTGGCTGATCATCATCTGCGAGGTCGGCTTCTGGGTGCTGCTCGCCGCGGGGCTCGTGCTGCGCTACTGGGCCAGGATGCCCCGGGCGAGCGTGGGCGTACTGCTCTGCGAGCCGCTGCTCGAGGTGATCCTCTTCGTGGTCACCGTGATCGATCTGAAGAACGGCGCGGAACCGGACTGGAAGCACGGACTGGCCGCCGTCTACATCGGCTACTCGATCGCGCTCGGCCACTACACGATCAAGTGGGTGGACGTCCGTGTCGCCCACCGCTTCGCCGGCGGGCCACCGCCCGACACCCCGAAGTACGGTGTCCGGCGCGCGATCCACGAGTGGAAACTGGCCGCCCGCTGGACCCTCGCCTCGGCGATCGCCCTGGGCCTGCTGCAGGGGGCCGTCTGGTACGTGGGCCCGGACGGCTCGGTCGATTCGCTGCGGGCGTGGCAGGAGAAGATGCTCTTCCTGATCGCCATCAACGTGGCCATCGGGGTCTGGTACACGGTGTTCCCGAAGCGGGCGCCCGCCTCGGCACCGCAGGAGGAGCGGCCGCTCAGCAAGGCGCAGGGCCGCTGACCAGGGGGCCTGTGGGACGCCGGTGATTCAGCCGATGCCGTGGCCGTCGCACCGCACGACCCTGGACCGGTTCGAGCAACCTGTCCCCATCGGAGGGTCCCTGTGCGTCGTATCCGCAGCAGAGTTCTCGGTGTCCTCGCGGCCTTCGGCCTCGCGTTCGGCCTGATGTCGCCCGCTTCGGCGGCGCCGTCCGAGCCTGCGCCGCTCAGCACCGACACACCCGTGGTCTTCGTCCACGGCTACACCGGCAGCGCTTCCAACTGGACGGCCGCGAAGACGGTGTTCCGGGCGAACGGCTGGTCGAGCGACGACCTGTTCGCCTACGAGTACGACTCCTACGGCAACAACGTGAACAACGCCCAGGGCCTGGCGTCCTTCGTCGACAACGTGAAGTCGGGGACCGGTGCGGACCAGGTGGCGATCGTCAACCACTCGATGGGCGGCCTGGTCAGCCAGTACTACCTGAAGGTGCTCGGCGGCCACCGAGACGTCAGCCACCTCGCATCGATCGCCGGCGCCAACCACGGCACCACGTTCGCGAGCGCCTGCCTGATCTACCCGACCTGTCAGCAGATGTACCCGGGCTCGTCGTTCATCGACGAGATCACCGCGGGGGACGAGACGCCCGGCGCCACCGAGTACGCGACCTGGTACTCGGCCTGCGACGGCATCATCCTGCCGTACACCAGCACGCGCCTGGACGGCGCCGACAACAACAACGTGGCCTGCCAGACGCACCTCGGGTTCCTGGCCGACACCAGTGTCCTGCGCGAGATCGCCCGCTTCGTCGCCTGACGCGGGAGCACGCCGGGCGGTGGCGGCTTCAGCGCTCGCCGCCCGGCACCCACAGCACGTCTCCGACCTCCTTGTTGGCCGCACGGGCCAGGATGAACAGGAGGTCGGAGAGGCGGTTCAGGTACGTGGCGGTGAGCGGGTTCATCGTCTCGCCGTGCGCCTCGAACGCGGCCCAGGTGGAGCGTTCGGCACGGCGGACCACGGTGCAGGCCTGGTGCAGCAGAGCCGCTCCCGGGGTACCGCCCGGCAGGATGAACGACCGCAGTTTCTCCACCCGCTCGAGGAACGTGTCGCAGTCCGCCTCGAGCCGGTCGATGTAGAACTGCTCGACGCGCAGCGGCGGGAACTCGGGGTTCTCCGCCACCGGGGTGGACAGGTCGGCGCCCACGTCGAAGAGGTCGTTCTGGACCCGTACCAGGACCGTGGTCAGTTCCTCGTCCAGGCCGCCGAGGGCGAGTGCGGTACCGATGGCGGCGTTGGCCTCGTTGGCGTCGGCGTAGGCCGCGATCCGCAGGTCCGTCTTGGCGGTGCGGCTCATGTCGCCCAGTGCCGTGGTGCCCTTGTCGCCGGTACGGGTGTAGATGCGCGTCAGATTGACCATGCTCCGAGATTACGCGCCCGCCGTCACGCTCCGGCCTTGCGGAAGCGACGTGTGCCCACTGTCACGGACACCGCGGCGAGTGCGAGTGCCATCAGGGTGCCGTAGAGCATGTGGGAGTTCCCGTAGTCCCCGACGTAGCCCGCGCGGACCGCGTCGACGAGATACCGGAACGGCATGAAGTGCGAGAGCAGGTCGAGCCAGTCCGGCGCGAGTGCCATCGGCAGCATGAGACCGGACAGCAGCATCGCGGGCATCGTCACGCTGTTGATCACCGGTCCGAACTCCTGCGGCGTACGCACCGACATGGCGAGCCCGTAACTGAGGGACGCGAGCGACAGCGAGAGCACCGCGACGAAGGCGAAGCCGATGAGGATCCCGCCGAGCGGCGCGCGCAGTCCCATCACGACGGCGGCGAGCACCAGGAGTACGGCCTGGAAGACGAAGAGCAGCGCGTCCCGCAACACCCGGCCGAGCAGCAGGGCGAGGCGGCTGACCGGAGTGACGCGCATCCGCTCGACCACCCCGGTGTTCTTCTCGATGATCACTGAGAAGCCGGCGAACGAGGCTCCGAACAAGCCGAGTTGGAGCAGCAGCCCCGGTACCAGGATCTGCCAGGAGTCGCCCCGGGAGCCGAGTGGCAGATCGGTGAGCAGGGGACCGAAGAAGACCAGGTAGAGCAGGGGCATCAGGATGCCGAAGAGGATCTGGAACTTGGACCGGAGGGTTTGGCGGGCGTACCGGCCGAAGACGATCGAGGTGTCGTGCAGGAGCATGAGCGGTCCTAGGGCTGAGGTGGGGGACGGCGGGGCGGGTTCGTCCGCGCGGCGGCGTCAGGTGGCGACCGGGATCCGGTTCTCCGGTGCGGGACCGCGTCCGGTGATCGCGAGGAACGCGTCCTGCAGCGAGGCCTGCGGCGAGCCCGCGTGGCGCAGTTTGAGGGCGGCCGGGGTGTCGTCGGCGACGATCCTGCCGTCGTCGACCACGACGATGCGGTCGGCAAGCGCGTCGGCCTCGTCCAGATAGTGCGTGGTCAGGAACACCGTCGTGCCGTGTTCCGTGCGCAACTTCCGTACCAGGTCCCACAGTTCGGTGCGGCCGGCCGGGTCGAGGCCGGTGGTGGGCTCGTCGAGGAAGATCAGATCGGGGCGGTGGGTGAGACCCATCGCGATGTCGAGCCGCCGTCGCTGGCCGCCCGACAGGGCGCGGGTGGGGCGGTCGAGGAGGTCGTCGAGGCCGAGTTCCCGGGCCAGTTGGGTGGCGCGGGCGATGGCGTCGGGCCGCTTGAGCCGGTAGAGGCGGCCCTGGGTGACGAGCTCTTCGCGCACCGAGATGTTCGGGTCGGTGCCGCCGGACTGGGCGACGTACCCCGTGCGGGTCCGTACGCCCGCGGGGTCGGTGAGCAGGTCGTGGCCGGCCACCGTGGCGGCGCCGCTGGTGGGCGCGAGCAGTGTGGTGAGCATGCGGAGCGTGGTGGTCTTGCCGGCGCCGTTCGGCCCGAGGAGGCCGAGGATCTCGCCGGGTTCGACGGTGAGGTCGATGCTCCGTACGGCCTCGACCGGGCCCTGCTTGGTCTGGAAGGTCCGCGAGAGTCCCGCGGTGCTGAGGATCGCCATGGCTCCAGAAAAACAGAGTCGATGAAATTTTGCAATGAACTCAAAATTATGGACGACCCAGGTTTGTGTTCCGCTCAAGGTTTCAGTCACTGCACGCGCACGTACGATGGGCCGATGGCAGCGGAAACAGCGGCGGACGAGCCCGTGGAGCCGAAGAACGAAGGGCTCAGGGAGCGCAAGAAGCGCCGGACCCGGCAGCACATCTCGGACGTGGCGACCGGTCTCTTCCTCGCGCGCGGCTTCGACGCGGTGACGATCGCGGAGATCGCCGACGTCGCCGAGGTCTCGGTCAACACCGTGTACAACTACTTCCCGGCGAAGGAGGACCTGTTCCTCGACCGCAGCGCGGGGATCGTCGAACGCCTCTCCCGCTACGTGCGTGCCCGCGACGTGGGTGAGTCCGCGGCGGCGGCGGTCCTGCGCGAACTGCGCGCCGAGGTGGAGGTGGTGTCGCCGCGGGTCGGTCTCTTCGACGGATACGCCGATTTCATGCGCGTCCTGCACGATGCGCCCACGCTGCGCGCCCGCCTCTGGTACGTCCAGCAGGAGGCGCTCCAGAACGTGGTGAACACGCTCCGCGAGGAGACCGGCGCCCAGGCCGGTGATCCGCTCCCGCTTCTCATGGGGGGTCAGATCGCCTGGCTGCAGAGCACTCTGATGGCATTCATCGGCGGGCGGATGGTGAACGGCGAGAAGGCGAACGAGGTCTCGCGCGCGGCCCTCGTGCTGCTCGACGAGATCGAGGGCGTATGGGGCGATTCGGTCCTCGGCTACGCGGTGCGTGAGGGCTGATCCTGTCGGTGTGACGTCTGCCATGAGGTGTGCCGGCGGGCGCGTCGGCGAGGTGGTCATCTGGCGTGCGCCGGGGGCGCGTTGGGGGAGCGGTGATCGGGCGGCGAGTGGGCGTGACGCGCGTCTCGAAGGGCCCCACAGCAGCCTCTCGGCCGCTAGGGTCCGCTGAAGACCATTGATAAACAGCGAGTAAGTGCACCAGCGTGTAAGGGGATCGCACAGTGGCCAGGAAGCTTGCCGTCATCGGAGCCGGACTCATGGGCTCCGGAATCGCCCAGGTCTCCGCACAGGCGGGATGGGACGTCGTGCTGCGCGACGTCACCGACGCCGCGCTGACCCGCGGCACCGACGGCATCAAGGCTTCCTACGACAAGTTCGTCGCCAAGGGGAAGCTGGACGCGGCCGACGCCGAGTCCGCCCTCGGCCGGATCACCGCGACCACCGATCTGGACGCCGCCGCGGACGCCGACATCGTCGTCGAGGCCGTGTTCGAGAAGCTGGAGATCAAGCACGAGATCTTCGCCGCCCTCGACAAGCTCGTGAAGGACGACACCGTCCTCGCCTCCAACACCTCGGCCATCCCGATCACCAAGATCGCGGCGGGTACGGAGCGTCCCGAGCGCGTCGTCGGCGCGCACTTCTTCTCGCCGGTCCCGATGATGCAGCTGTGCGAACTGGTCCGCGGACACAAGACCAGCGACGAAACCCTCGCCATCACACGGGAGTTCGCCGAGTCCGTGGGCAAGACCTGCATCGTCGTCAACCGGGACGTGGCCGGCTTCGTCACCACCCGGCTGATCTCGGCGCTCGTCGTCGAGGCCGCCAAGCTCCACGAGTCGGGCGTGGCCACCGCCGAGGACATCGACACCGCCTGCAGGCTGGGCTTCGGCCACGCCATGGGGCCGCTGGCGACCGCCGACCTCACCGGCGTCGACATCCTGCTGCACGCGGCCGACAACATCTACACGGAATCCCAGGACGAGAAGTTCGCTCCGCCCGAGCTGATGCGCCGGATGGTCGACGCCGGTGACATCGGCCGCAAGAGCGGACAGGGGTTCTACAAGCACTGAATTCGCGCCGCGACTCACGCGACGTCCCCCTGGCGAGTGAATTCGGGTATCGGTTCGCTCACGGACGGCAACTTCTGCGCCCGTTCGCCAGTCAGTTCAGTGAGACCACAGTTCAGTGTGAACGAAGTGACCACAGTGACGTGAAGAAGCAGTACCCGGGGAGCGCATATGCACATCAGGGGCGACCACGCCGAGCTGACCGTCGGGGGCAGCCTCGACGTACGAAGCGCGGCGGACGCCCGGACGGTCCTGCACTCTGCCCTCGACGAGGGTGCGGGCGATCTCGTACTCGACCTCTCGGATCTCGCCGCCCTCGACGCCACCGGACTCGGCGTCATCATGGGTGCGCACCGGCAGGCCGGCCGCTGCGGACGGCGTCTGGTCCTGCGGAACGTCCCGCCGCAGATGCAGCGGCTCCTGGTCGCCACGCGATTGCACCGCATCCTGGCCATCGAGGGCGGTATCAGGGCAACTCCCCTGTAATGCCGCGTACGAGGTGGAGCGCGATGTCGGCCCACAATCCTCACGAGAATGTGACGTCCGGGGCAGGGCGGCACCCCGCCCGTTCCGTGATACTGGCCGAAGGTCTAGGGTTCGGTCGCTCGCCCTTGACGATGCCGTCGGGCAGCGGACACCGGACCAGAAGCGACAGTGGCATGTGCGAGAGGTCGGGGAGGCCATCGGCACATGACGCTTTTGGGGGGCTTTGACCATGGACCCGATAAACCGGGGACCTGAAGAGAACGGCCGTGACATCGGTGGGGCTGGTGGGCCAGGAGCGGCCGCCCCCGGTGGGGGAGCGGCGCCCGGCGGAAGTGCGCCGCGCCCGCCGCGTGATGCGCTCACGCCCGAGTTCGCAAGTTCCCTGCCCGCGCGCACGGTTCAGCTCGTCACCGGCGACTTCCTGCTCACCGTGAACCCCGTGGACGGCAGCGAGATCGAACCCTGCCCGCCCGGTGAACAGCCACCTCGCCCGCAGAAGTACTCCGCGGCCGAGCGGGCCGAGGTGCGCAGCGCCGCCCGCCCACCGGCCCCGGCGGGTCCCGCGCTGCCCCGGCTGCCGCTCCTCGAGCGCCAGGAGGAGCGCGAGCGTCTGGTGCGGCTGCTCGCCCGGGGGCGTTCCGTACGCCTCACCGGGCCCGCGGGATCCGGTCGCACCGCGCTGCTCGACGCCGTCGCGGACGACTGCGCGGAGTTCGCGCCGGACGGCGTGATCAGACTCAACGGCCACCGCAGGGGCCCCGCCGACCTGCTGCACGAGCTCTACGCGGCCGCCTTCCGCAGCCCGCAGCACCGGCCGGACCACACGGAACTGCTCGCCCTGGTCAACGGCATCGGCGCGATCGTCGTCCTCGACGACCTCGAGTTCGGCGGCGCTGCCCTCGACGAGTTGCTCGACGCGACCCCGGAGTGCGCCGTCCTGGTCGCCGCCACCCCGGACGTCGCCGCGCCGTCCGCCGACTCGCACCTCGAGGAGGTGTTCCTCGGCGGGCTCGGCCGCAGCGGCGGACTCGAACTCCTCGAGCGCGCCGTCGGCCGCCCGCTCACCGACGACGAGGCCGGCTGGGCCGCCGACCTCTGGTTCGAGTCGGAGGGCCTGCCGCTCCGCTTCGTGCAGGCGGGCGCGCTGCTGCGACAGCGCGATCTGCTGCGCGCCGACCCCACCGCCTTCGACGAGTACGGCTACTACGCCGAGGCGCCCTTCGACGCACCCTTCGACGCCGACGACATGCACGACGTACCGCTGCCGACCCTGGCCGAAGGGGCCGCGCCCGCCGCGCTGCTCGCCTCCCGGCTCAGCGCATCGGCGCGGGCCACCCTGCGCTTCGCCGTCGCGCTCGGCGGCGAGGTGCCGCACCAGGCGCATCTGCCGGCCCTGGTGGGGGACACCCACGCGGACGCCGCGCTCGGTGAACTCGCGGCCGCGGCGCTCGTCACGCCCGTCGGCGCGCGCTACCGGCTGGCGGCCGGTGTGCGGACCCAGCTGGAGACCTGCGGGTACGCGGACGACGCGGGGGAGCGTGCGCTCGCGGCGGCTCAGCACTACGCCTGGTGGGCCGGTCACCCGTCGGTGACGCCGGAGCGGGCCGCCGCCGAGGCCGACGCGGCGCTCGCCGCACTGGCCGTCCTGGTGCCCGCGCCGGCGCCCGGATACGCCAGCGCCGCGGTGCTGCTCGCGCGGACCGCCGCGCCGGCGTACGCGGCCGCCTTCGCCCTCGGAGCCTGGGAGCGGGCCCTGCGGGCCGGTCAGGAGGCCGCGCGCGGCGCCGGCGAGGTGGGCGAAGAGGCCTATTTCCACCACGAGTTGGGGATTCTCGCGCTGATCGGTGGGCAGCTCGACCGGGCCCGCGCCGAGCTCGAGGCGTCCATCGGCATGCGTGGCGCGCTCGCCGACAAGCGCGGCACGGTCGCCGGCCGGCGGGCACTCGCGCTGGTCGCGGACCGCACCGGCGGTGTCGTGCACGGTGGCGGTACGGCGGGCGAGGAAGTGCCCGGCGCGCGCCACGAGGGGCCGGCCTCGCCGCCCGTCGGGGTCCCGGCGTTCGGGGTGCCGGCCGGGGGCGCGGGTGCGGTGCAGCAGCCGGTCGAGGAACCGTCGACCGTGGTCACACGGTCCGCGTCGGACGCACCCGCGGGCGGCGCCGCGACGGGCGCCTCCGGCGGCCGCAAGCGCGTGGTTCTCGGTGCGCGGCGCAACCTCGCGGCCGCGGGGGCCGGAGTGCTGCTGGCCGCCGTCCTGGGCACGGTGGTGACGCTAGGGGCCGCCTCCGACGACGAGCCGCCGTCCAACAAGGTCAGACCCGGCCCGTCCGCCGTCGAGGACGACATGCCGCCCGCGGACCAGCCGACCGAGGACGAGACGAGCGAGGAGGCGGTCGAGCCGTCCGCGCCGCCCACCTCCGCCGGGTCCCCGACGCCGTCCGAGTCGCCCACGGACGAGGAGTCGTCTCCGGAACCCGATCCGACGTCCCCGGACCCGGACCCCTCGACACCCGACCCGGACCCGTCGTCCCCGGACCCGGACCCCTCGTCGCCCGACCCGGACCCGTCTTCTCCGGACCCGGACCCGTCATCGCCGGATCCGGACCCGTCGTCCCCGGATCCCGATCCGACCACGGAGAAGCCGCCGCCGTCGGCGCCGGAGACCTCGGAGGGCGAGTCCGAGTCGGCCTCGCGCAGCGAGCCGGCCCAGTCGTCCTCGAGCGCCGGATAGAGCCAGAACCGCAGCGGCCCCGGCGGGCACCGTCCTCGATCGGACGGGGCCCGCCGGGGCCGCTGGTCGGTCAGTCGCAGGCTGCGGTCAGAACAGTCGCAGCTTGTCGTCCTCGATGCCGCGCAGCGCGTCGTAGTCCAGGACCGCGCAGCCGATGCCGCGGTCCGTCGCGAGTACCCGTGCTTGCGGCTTGATCTCCTGCGCCGCGAACACGCCCCGTACGGGCGCCAGATGAGGGTCGCGGTTGAGGAGTTCCAGGTAGCGCGTGAGCTGCTCGACGCCGTCGATCTCGCCGCGCCGCTTGATCTCCACCGCCACCGTCGCGCCCTCCGCGTCCCGGCAGAGGATGTCGACCGGGCCGATGGCGGTCTGGTACTCGCGGCGGATCAGCGTGTAGCCCTCGCCGAGCGTGTCGATCCGGTCGGCGAGCAGCTCCTGCAGGTGCGCCTCCACGCCGTCCTTGATCAGGCCGGGGTCCACGCCGAGTTCGTGGGAGGAGTCGTGCAGGACTTCCTCCATCGTGATGATGAGTTTCTCGCCCGCCTTGTTGACCACGGTCCAGACGTTGTCGTCGCCCTCCTTGAGGGTGCAGGGCGGCGACATCCAGTTGAGGGGCTTGTACGCCCGGTCGTCCGCATGGATCGAGACACTGCCGTCAGCCTTCACCAGGATGAGGCGGGGCGCGAGGGGGAGGTGGGCCGTGAGCCTGCCCGCGTAGTCCACGGAGCAGCGGGCGATGACGAGACGCATGGTCGGCAACGCTACTCGACCGCGGGCGGTCCGCGCGATTCGCCCCGGAGCACCACTCGCCGGCGACCGCCGACTTCCGGTCGTAACGGCCCAACACCCCACGGAAGCACGCGTTTTGACGTCCCAGGTTATTGGCCGGTTGTGCGCGCATTCTCCTGGTGCGGGCCGGACACGATGTTTACCGTGGAAGCAGGAGGTCGCGGTGCGTGCACGCTGCGTAGGCGGACTCCTGCCCTGTCCGTCTGCCCCCGCCCCTCGGGGGTGCGAGAGGAGAACCCATGTCGCTCGACGTCTCACCGGCGCTGTTGGAGCAGGCCGAGCGAGGCGAGGTCGATGAAGCCGCCTTCGTCGACTGCGTCCGGAGCTCCCTGCCCTATGCGTGGGAGATGATCAGCTCACTGGTGGCCCAGTTGAAGGTCGACGGCGGAGAGTTCGCCGACAACCAGACGCCGCCGCCGGACGAGCAGGCGCGCGGGCAGCTGCTGCGCGCGCTCGCGAGTGACGCGATACGCGGCTCGCTCGAACGGCACTTCGGAGTGCGACTCGCATTCCAGAACTGCCATCGGGTCGCCGTCTTCCCACTCGGTGACGAGGCCGATGATCGGCTGACCCGGTTCACCTCGATCCGTGGCCAGCTGCTCAACCAGTCGCCGGAACTCCGGGACTGCTGAGGCCTGTTGCTGCCGCCCCGTACGCGGGAGGTGTGTTGTCCGGGGCGGCAGCCCTCCGGCCGTCGATCAGGCCGTGCATCCGAGTACGAGCCCCCGTGCCCGGTGCCCGTGCGCCGTCACTCGAGCTGCGGCAGTACGTCCGCACCGATGCGCCGTACGTTCTCCTCGGTGGCCGCCAGGTCGCCCGAGCCCTCCATGAGCAGCGCGAAGCGGGAGATGCCCGTGCGTTCCGAAGTGGCCGCGAGCCGGTCGGCGCACTGCTGCGGCGTGCCCACGGGGTGCAGCCCGCAGAGCAGTTCGGTGTACGCCGCGGGGTCGCGCATGCGGCGCAGCCGGCCGTCCACCGTCACATGGGCGTCCAGCCCCTGCTTCAGCCAGCCCGGCATCGCCTTGAGCAGGACCTCCGCCGCATCGCTGCCGCGGTCCGTGACCTGTGCCACCCCCGCCGACACATGCCCCGCAGCCGCGACGTCCTCGGGCGCGTGCCCGGCGGCCCGTGCGCAGCGCCGCCACAGGCCGACCATGTCCGCCTTCTCCTCGTCCCCGACATGCATGCCGAGCAGCATCGGTACGCCGCGCTCCGCGGCCGTCCTGACACTGGCCGGTGAGGTGCAGGCGACCAGGACCTCAGGGGTCTCCGGACCGCTCAGGAGCTCGTCGGGACGGGGCACCACCGAGACCTCGCGGAACGCGAACCGCTCGCCGTCCGCCGACACCCGCGGCTCCCCGAGCCAGCGGAGCAGCAGATCGAGCGATTCGGTGAACCCGCCCTCGTACGCCTCGAGTCCGCTGCCGAAGACCTCCAGGTCGACCCACGGACCGCCGCGGCCGACACCCAGCGTGAACCGGCCGCCACTGGTGACATGGAGCAGCGCCGCCTGCTCGCCCACCGTGACCGGATGCTGGGTGGTCAGCACGCTGACGGCGGTGCCGACCCGGATACGGCGGGTGCGGCCGAGCAGCAGCGCAGCCAGTGTCGTGGCGGACGGACACACGCCGTACGGCACGAAGTGGTGCTCGGCCAGCCAGACTCCGTCCAGCCCGGCCTCCTCCGCGACTTCCGCGGTGCGCACGGCGCGATGCAGCGCCTCACCCTGCCCCTGGCCCGGGAACTGTGCGGCCAGTACGAAACTTCCAACGCGCATCGAGACTCCTGATTCCTCGGCGCCGACGCGGCCTCCCCTGTGGGCAATAACGCGTGACACGTGCCAAAGGCACGGCCTGGCAAGCAGGTTGGCCCATTTTCCGATGAGTGGCGCCCCCTCGGCACTCGTCGGAGTGCTTCGGAGCCCGCGGGCGCGAAGGCCTTGGGGCGCGCCGACCAGCGCGTGACACGGGGCACGGCTGGGGTGGGCGCTCCCTGAGGGGCGCCCGGTAGGACGTGTACCCGCAGGCGCGCCGCGTAGGCTGGACAATCCACTCGTCCCCCGGACAGCCCGAGAGGTGTGCTGTGTCTCCGCGCCGAAACCGACCGAAGGTCGCCGGTTCAGCCGGCCGAGCGGGGGAGGAGGAGCGCGGCCGCTACGGCGGCCATCAGCACACGGAGAGCTGGCAGGGCGAGGAGTTCAGCGTCCGGCACGTGGCGGGGGCGAGCAGCGCGGGCAAGACGTACCGCTGCCCCGGATGCGATCAGGAGATTTCCTCGGGGGTGGCCCATGTGGTGGCCTGGCCCGAGTTCGGCGGCGGCGTCGAGGACCGTCGGCACTGGCACAAGTCCTGCTGGAACGCGAGGGACCGCCGCACCACGCGGGTGCAGCGGTCCCGTAACGCGCCGAGGTTCTGAGCTCCGGCGGGTCAGACGTCGCGCGACTCGAGCCGGATAAAGGCGCCGACGATCGCGGCGACCGTGATGCCGGCGAGCAGCCACAGCTGCGGGGTGCCGCCGCCGCTGCCGGACTCCAGCTGGAAGACCTTGGCCAGTGAGTTCGGCGCGTTGTACTCGAGCATCTTCTCGCCGATGTCGCGGGTCGACTCGGAGATCATCAGGAACGCGGGAAGGATCGCCGGCACCAGGACCAGGCCCAGCATCGCGGTGATCGCCCCTGCCGAGTGCCGCAGCAACGCGCCCACGGCGAGGGCGAGTACGCCGAGCAGCGAGACGTAGAGCGAGCCCTTGAGGAGGGTGCCGCCCATCGGCACCGACTCGACCGAGCCGTCGTCGTGCATCCCCGAGGTGAACAGGCCGACCAGGCCGATGGCCAGCGCGGAGACCGTGAAGGCGACCACGAAGAAGACCAGGAACTTCGCGGCGAGCACCCGGGAGCGCTGCGGCGACGCGGTCATCGTCGTGCGGATCATGCCGGTGCCGTACTCCGAGGAGACGACCAGGACGCCGAGCGTGATCAGGCAGATCTGGCCGAGGATCAGCCCGAAGAACGCCGGCAGGGTGTACGGCACCTCGGCGTAGTCCTGCGCCTTGGTGTTGGCCGCGATGATCAGGCCGGTGCCGACCACCAGGAGCAGGAAGATGGTGATCGTCCACACCGTCGAGCGGACGGAACGGATCTTCGTCCACTCCGAGACGATCGCGTTCCCGAGGTGGGTGCGCTTGATCGGGATCGGTGAGGTGTAGGCGGCGCCCGGCAGGCCCTGCCCGTGGTCGTACGGAGCGCCCTGCTGCGGTGCGCCCTGCGGGGGCACGGGCGACGGTGCCTGCTGCGGGTGCGGCGTGCTCATCGGGAGTCCTCGTTGTCCGTGTGCGGGGTCGGGGCGGGGGCCTGTGCGGCGTACGGGCCGGGGCCCGCGGGAGCGCCGTACGGCTGGCCGGGTGCGCCCTGCGGCATCGTGAACGGCTGACCACCCTGCTGCGGCGGCGGGGGCGCGTACCAGCCGGGCTGGTCATGTCCCGGCACGGGCGGGGCGTACGGTTCCTGCGGTCCGGCCGGCTGCTGCAGCCCGGCACGCTGGTCGGTGGTCGAGCGGTAGTCGACGGCGCCCTGCGTCATGCGCATGTACGCCTCCTCGAGCGAGGCCTGGTGCGGGGACAGCTCCCACAGGCGGACGCCGGCCGCGTGCGCGACGTCGCTGATGCGGGGGAGCGGCAGACCGGTGACGCGGAGCGCGCCGTCCTGCTCGGGCAGCACCTGACCGCCGGACTCGGTGAGCGCGGCGGTCAGTTTCTCGCGCGCCTGCGGGTCGGGGTCCGGTGTGCGGACCCGGGCGAAGTCGGCGGAGTTGGCCGAGATGAACGCCTTGACGCTCATGTCGGCGAGCAGCTGCCCGCGGCCGATCACGATCAAGTGCTCGGCGGTGAGCGCCATTTCGCTCATCAGGTGCGAGGAGACGAAGACCGTACGGCCCTCGGCGGCCAGCTGCTTCATCAGGTTGCGGACCCAGAGGATGCCCTCCGGGTCGAGGCCGTTGACCGGCTCGTCGAAGAGGAGTACCTGCGGGTCGCCGAGCAGTGCGGCGGCGATGCCGAGCCGCTGGCCCATGCCGAGCGAGAAGCCCTTGGATCGCTTTTTGGCCACGTCCTGGAGGCCGACCACGCCGAGTACCTCGTCGACCCGGCGGGCCGGGATGCCGGACAGCTGGGCCAGGCTGAGCAGGTGGTTGCGTGCGTGTCGGCCGCCGTGCACGGCCTTGGCGTCGAGCAGGGCTCCGACGTGCCGCGGTGCGTTCGGCAGCTTGCGGTAGGGGTGGCCGGCGATGGTCACGTGGCCGGCGGAGGGGTTGTCGAGACCGAGGATCATGCGCATCGTCGTCGACTTGCCCGAGCCGTTCGGCCCGAGGAATCCGGTGACGGTGCCGGGCCGCACCTGGAAGGAAAGGTTGTACACGGCCGTCTTGGCGCCGTAACGCTTGGTCAGGCCGATTGCCTCGATCATGCTGCGCACCCATCGACAGGTCGTAGACGTCGGGGCACTGCAGGCTAGCCCCCGTGAGGGCTAAGAGGATATCCACGCCTTGACGGTTCCAGGCAAACGCAAGGGTTCGTGCGGCCTCGCGGTCACGAACGGAATTAAGCGGTCCGGTCCTGGGTGTCCGTCGCGCTCAGGCGTCCCGCTTCTTCAGCAGCACGTATCCGCCGATCAGCGCCGCGATCGCCCACAACGCCATGATCCCGAAGCCGCCCCACGGCCCGTACGGGGCGTCGTCGTCGACGGGGCTGACCACCTGCATGATCTTCAGGCCCGCCTGGTCGGGGAGGAACTGTCCGATCTTCTCGGTGGCCGAGACGTTCCCGAGAATGTTGGAGATCAGGAAGAAGAACGGCATCAGGATGCCGAGCGACAGCATCGGACTGCGCAGCATCGCCGCGACGCCCATGGAGAACACCGCGATCAGCGTCATGTAGAGCCCCGCGCCGATCACCGCCCGGAGCACCCCCGGGTCACCGATCGACACCTTGTGCTCGCCCATAACGGCCTGCCCGACGAAGAAGGCGATGAAGGCGGTGATCAGGCTGACGACCAGGGCGAGCGCGGTGGCCACAACGATCTTGCAGAACAGGAAGGTGCCGCGCTGCGGCACGGCGGAGAGCGAGGTCCGGATCATCCCCGTGCTGTACTCGTTCGCCACCACCAGCACGCCGAAGACGATCATCGCGAGCTGGCCGAGCCCCATGCCCGCGAAACTGATGGCCGTGGCGTCGAACGCGACCCGGTCCTTCGCACCGAGATTGTCGAAGTCGTTCGAGGCGAGCAGGCTGATCAGGAAACCGAGGCCGATCGAGACCAGCGCGGCGAGGCCGAGCGTCCATACCGTGGACGAGACCGACCGGATCTTCGTCCACTCCGACCGGAGAACCTGTGTGGCTGCCATCCGTCAGGCCCCCTCGTTCTTCCGCGACCGCTGCTGATTCCACTGCTCGCCCCAGCCCGGCGCGGGCCCCGCGCCTCCCGGCGGCGGGGGTGCGTCGGTCCAGGTCGCGCCCGCGCCGGACTGCGACGAGGCCGGGTCCGAGTGCGCGTGGTACTCGACCGACTCCGCGGTGAGCTGCATGAAGGCCTCCTCGAGCGAGGCCTGCTGCGGGCTGAGCTCGTGCAGGACGAGCTGAGCGCCTGCGGCGAGTTCGCCGAGCCGGTCGGCGCCGACGCCGTCCACCTCGAGCGTGCCGTTGCCGGCCTCGATCACGGTGATCCCCTCGGCGTGCAGTACGTCCCGCAGCCGCTCCTGCTGCGGCGAGCGCAGCCGTACGTAACTGCGGGAGTTGGCGCGGATGAAGTCGGCCATCGAGGTGTCCGCGAGCAGCTTGCCCTGGCCGATGACCACCAGATGGTCGGCCGTCAGGGCCATCTCGCTCATCAGGTGCGAGGAGACGAAGACGGTACGGCCCTGGGAGGCGAGCCCCTTCATCAGATTGCGGATCCAGTGGATGCCCTCGGGGTCGAGGCCGTTGACCGGCTCGTCGAACATCAGGATCTGCGGATCGCCGAGCAGCGCGCCGGCGATGCCGAGCCGCTGGCCCATGCCGAGCGAGAAGCCCTTGGCCTTCTTCCTGGCGACCGCCGTCAGACCGACCGTGTCGAGCACCTCGTGCACGCGTGCGCGCGGGATTCCGTTGGACTGCGCGAGGCACAGGAGGTGGTTGAAGGCGTTGCGGCCGCCGTGCATGGCCTTGGCGTCGAGGAGGGCGCCGATGTACGTCATCGGGTCCTTGAGCTGGTCGTAGTGCAGACCGTCGATCCGTACGTCGCCCGCGCTCGGGTGGTCGAGTCCGAGCATCATCCGCATCGTGGTCGACTTGCCCGCGCCGTTGGGACCGAGGAAGCCGGTGACGATGCCGGGATGGACCGTGAAGGTCAGCTGGTCGACGGCGAGTTTCTCGCCGTAACGCTTGGTCAGGCCCGCGAGCTCGATCATGCGCACCACGCTAGAACGGGACGAACTGCCCCGCCACCGGGCTGGATCCCCGCACACACCCGTCCCACCCGACGTCCGCGGCGCCCGTACCCCCACAACCCCGCACGCACGAACGCCCCGCACCGCCGAAGCGGTACGGGGCGCGGTGGCCCGAAGGTGTCAGCGCGTCTGCTGCGCCGGAACCCCGTGCGAAGCCGACTGCTCGTCCTCGGCGGGCTGGCCCGCGGCGGCGACCGCGGCACCCGTCAGGGTGGCCAGCATCTCGCGGACGTTGGTCAGCTGGGCGTTGATCGAGTCCCGGCGGTTGGTCAGCGCCGCGAGCTCGCGCTCCGACTCGCTGCGGATCCGGTCGGCCTTGGCGTTCGCGTCGGCCACGATGTCCTCGGCCTGGCGCTGCGCGGTCTCCACCGTCTGGCGGGCGCGGCGCTCGGCGTCGGTACGCAGCTTCTCCGCCTCGAGGCGCAGCTGCTCCGCACGGTGCTCGATCTCCGCGAGCCGCTTCTCCGCCTTCGCCTGACGGGAGGCCAGGTCGCGCTCGGACTGCTCGCGGCGCTTGGCCAGGTTCGTCTCGAAGTCCGCGGCGGCCTGGGCGGCCTTGGCGCGGGTCTCCTCGAAGAGGGCGTCCGCCTCCTCGCGCTTGGACGTCGCGTCCTTCTGGGCCTCGGCGCGCAGCGCGGACGCCTCGCCCTTGGCCGTCTCGACGATCCGGGCGCCCTCGTCCTCGGCCTTGGCCTTGCGCTCGGACGCGAACGACTCGGCGTCGTTGCGCACTTGCTGGGCGGCGGACTCGGCCAGCTCGCGGTGCTGCTCGGAGGCCCGACGGGCCTCCTCACGCAGATCCTTGGCCTCTTCCTCGGCGAGCCGGAGGATCTTCTCCACCCTGGCCCCGAGACCGGCGTACGACGGCTCTGCGTCGTTCACCTGCGCCTGCGCGTTCTGTGTCTCGAGGTGGAGCTCCTCGATGCGCTTTTCCAGAGCGGTGATACGGGACAGTGCGCTGTCACGGTCGGAGACGAGCTTGGCAATGCGTTCGTCCACCTGAGCGCGGTCGTACCCACGCCGCACAAGCTCGAAGCCGTAGGGGGAAGTGTCGCTCATGGGGTTCCTGTCGAATGAGACCGGTGAGGTGAGGGGGGTGTTCTGAAAGCCCCGGGCGCCGCGGGTGCCGTACGGGACTTTCAAAGCACCCCCCGAGGGGAATCCTAGGGGGCATTGCGGCGTGTCACCGAGCAGTTGCTCTTTTGATCTGGAGAATGACACCCCTTTTGAGTGGCTGACCCGAAGACCGCTTGCACGTGCCCGGGTCAACCCCCTTCAGTAGTCGATCATTTGAGCCCGCGGTCACGTTTCCGAGGACTTGCCACTCGAACGAGTTGCTCCGGCCGACGCCCCCGCCTTGACCCCAGCGTCCTTGCCGCCGTTGCCTCCGGCGCCCGGTGTCTCGAAGGACTCCAGCGCCTCCAACACGTCCTGGACGCGGGAGATCTCGGCATTGATGTCCTCGCGCCGGCGCACCAGGACGTCGAGTTCGCGCTTGCCGTCCTCGACCAGACGTTTCGCCTCGGCCTCGGCCTCGGAGGTCAGCCGCTCCGCCTCGCGCTGCGCCTCGGACTTCTTCTGCTCGGCCTCCTTGAGCAGCGCCTCCGCCTTGCGCACCGCGGCGATACGGACCTTGCCGGCCTCCGTGTTCGCGTCGGCCAGACGCTCCTTGGCCGTCGCCTCCGCCTCGGCCCGCTGCTCCTCGGCCGCTTTCACCAAGGCGTCGCAGCGTTCGCCCGCCGACTTCATCGTCTCCGCCGACTCGCGGCGGGCCCGCTCGTGCAACTCCTCGATCTCGCCGGTGATCCGGTCGCGCAGCTCCTCGGCCCGCTCCCTGATCGCCGTCGCGTCCCGGCGCGTCCCCACCAGCAGATCGTCCGCGTCCGTACGGGCCTGCTCCACCAGGGAGTTGCCCTCCACGGTGGCCTCGGAGACGAGGCGCTCGGCCTCGCGGCGGGCCACCCCGACCATGGTGTCCGCCTGCTGCTCGGCCTCCGTGGTGGTCTCGAGCGCCTGCTCCTGGGCCTTGTGGTTCAGCTTCTCCGCCTCGGCGGTGGCCTCCGCGACAAGCCGGTCGACCTGCTCAGCGGCCTCCGTGCGGCGCTTGCCCGCTTCCTGCCGCGCCTCGTCGAGGAGCCGGTCGGCCTCGGCCTGCGCCTCGCTGCGCAGCCGCTCCGCCTCCGTCGCCGCGTCCGCCTTGACCTGCTCGGCCGTCGACCGGGTGCGCTCGGCGTGCTGCTGCGCGGAGCCGACCGTGTCCGCGGCCTCGGCCCGCAGCCGCTCCGCCTCGCCGGTCGCCTCGGAGATCAACTGGTCGGCCTGGGCGGCCGCGTCGGTCCTGATGCGGTTCGCGTCCTCGCGGGCGTCGGCCCGGGTGCGCGTCGCGTCCTGCTCGGCCGCGGAGACCCGCTCCGAAGCCTCCGTACGGGCCCGCTGCGACTGCTCGGTGGCCTCCGTACGCAGCCGCTCCGACTCGGTGATCGCCTCCGAAAGGGTGCGCTCCGCAAGGGTCTTGGCGGCCTCGGTCTCCTCCTGTGCCTCGCTCCTGAGCCGGCCCGCGTCCTCGGACGCGCGCTCCCGCTCCGCGTAGGCGTCGGACCTGACCCGGTCCGCCTCGTCCTGAGCCTCCTTGCGGGTGCGCTCGGCCGCGTGCTCCGCAGCCGACCGCAGTCCGGTGATCTCCTCCTGCGCCTGCTCCTGCAGACCGGACACCGAATCCCGCACCTGCTGGGCCGTCAGCTCGGCGGCCGCCACCAGATCGCCCGCCCGCTGGTCCGCCTCCTCGACCAGCCGCTGCGCCTCGGCCTGCGCCTCGTCCACCCGCTTACGGGCCGCGGCGAGCAGCTCCTCGCTCTGCTCGCGGGCCCGCTCGCGCTCCTGCTCGGCCTCGCCGCGGGCCGACTCCAGGATCTCGTCGGCCTTGGCCCGCTGTCCCGCCGCGTGCTCCTGGGCCTCGGCCAGCGCCTCGGCCGCCTCCGTACCGACCCGCTCGGCCGCCGCAGCGGCCTCCGCGCGCACCCGGTCCGCGCTCTCCTGCGCCTCCGTCTTGAGCCGCTCCGCCTCCGCCGCGGCCTCGCTGCGCAGCCTTACGGCGGTCGTCTCGCCCTCCGCGCGGGCTTCGGACGCCTCCGCGGCGGCCTCCGTGCGCAGCCGCTCGGCCTCTTCCTCGGCCTGAGTCTTGAGCGTGCGGACCCGCTCGGCGGCCTCCGTGCGCTGCCGCTCCGCCTCGTCCGCCGCCTCGCGGCGCAGCCGCTCCGCCTCGCTGCGCGCGTCGTTCAACGCGGTCTCGGCCGCGGTCAGGCGCTCCTCGGCCTCGGTGTGCAGCCGGGCCAGCTCCTCGGCCGCCTCGGCCTGACGCTGCGCTATCGCCTGCTCGGCGTCGGTACGGGTCTGCTCCGCGGCCTCCTCGGCCTGCGTCCGTACGGCCTCGGCCTGCTCGGTGATCTCGTCGCGGTGCCGCTCGGCCTCGGTACGGGTGCGCTCGAGTGTCTCCTCGGCCTGCCGGCGCAGCGTCGTGGCGCGCTCGATCGCCTCGGTGCGCACCCGCTCGGCCTCGGTGCCCGCCGTGGTGCGCAACTCGTCGGCGTCCGCCCGGGCCTTGGAGAGGATCTCCTCGGCGCTGCTCGCCGCGCCCTCGATCTCCTTGACGACCTCGCGCCGCGCCTCGCTGCGGATCCGCTCGCCCTCGGCGACCGCCTCGGCCCTCAACTGCTCGGCCTCACCGCGCAGTCGGCGGGCCTCCTCCTGCAGCTCGACGGTCTTGGCGCGGTAGTCCTTGGTGTCGTCCTTCGCCGCGCCCTTGAGCTGCTCCGCCAGATCGTGCGCCTCGGCGCGCAGCCGGTCGGCCTCCGTCTCGGCCTCGGTGCGCAGCCGCTCCGCTTCCTCGTTCGCCGCGCGCGTGGTCGCCTTGGCGTCCGCCTGGGCCTTGTCGAGTACGTCCTCGGCGGTACGGGCGGCCGTCGACAGCTGGGAGGCGGTCTCCTCCGCGGTGACCGTACGGGCCTTCTCGGTGGCCTCGGCCAGTACCTGCTCGGCCTCGGTCCTGGCGTCGGCGAGGGCCTGCTTGGCCTCCTCCTTGGTGGCCTCGGCCTCCTTCGTCGACTCCTGGACCAGGCGGGCGACCTGCTCCTTGGCCGTACGTGCCCGCTGCTCGTTCTCGCTCTCCGCGCTCGCCAGGCGCTTGGAGGCGGCCTCCTTGGCCTCGGCGACGACCTTCTCCGCCTCGGCGCGCGCTTCGCGCAGCGCGGTCTCCGCGTCGGACATCCGCTGCTCGGCGGCCCGGCTCAGCTCCGAGGACTGGCGGCGGGCCGCATCGGACTCGCTCGCCGTCGACGAACGCAGCTGCTCCGCGTGGTCGGTGGCCTCCTGGGCCTGCGTCGACGCGGCGGTGAGCAGCCGCTCGGCGTCCGCACGCGCCCGGCGCAGGATCGCCTCGGCCTCGGACCGCGCGGACTCGGCCTCGCCGCCGAGCCTGCGGCGGGCCTCCTCGGTGAGCCGCTCGGCCTCGGCTCGGGCCGCGGCGAGCGCCTGGTCGGCCTCCGAGCGGGATTCGTCGAGGAGCCGGCGGGCCTGCTGCTCGGTGCGGTTCCTGAGCTGCTCGGCCCAGGCGACGTTCTCGTTGACGTGCGATTCGACGGTCTGCCGGCGCTCGGCCAGCTCCTGGTCGAGCTGCTGGCGCCGGGAGACGGCCTCGGAGTGCAGTTCGGCCTGCATCCTGGCCTGTTGCTCCGCGTGCTCCTGCAGGATCCGCTGAGTCTGGGCGCGGGCCTCGCGCATCTCGCGTTCGGCATCCGAGCGGAGCTGGTCGGCCTGGATCTGCGCGTTCCGCAGGAGCTGTTCGGCCTGGTAACCGATGTCGGCCGTGTCGTAGGCAGGACGGGACGCGAGGCTGCGGCGCGCCTCATGGAGCTTGGCGCGCAACACCTCGACCTGGTAGCCGAGATCCTCGGCGTGCTGGACGGCCTTCTCCCGGTCGGTCTTCAGCCGGTCCATCTCGGCCTCGAACTTCGAGAGATGGTCGGTCTCAGCCTGCCGTTGGCCCTCCTGGCGTTCGTAGCCCCGCACTGCGCGGTCCCATCCTTCCCCAAGCTCTCAACGTTGTTCGAGCAGGGGGTGCCCCGCTCCGGTCGAAAGTCTCGAAACGAGCTCCGCCCATCCGCCGAACGGGGCCCACCGGGGAATGGTGTCAGATCAACGGCGGGGTGTGGGCCGCTGCCCAGACGCCGACCCCCGTACGCCCCCGAAAAATCCGGACCCCGGAAACGGCCGCAGCCAGGGGGCATCGCCCCGGCGCACGGCCGCCCCCAACCCTACCGGGCCGGGTATGCGGAGGTCAGTGGTGCGTCCGGGGCCGATGCGAAGGGCTAGTCCTGTGCGGGGGCCTGCGGGGTGCCCGGCGAGGGGGCCTGGTGCTCGCCGGCCGAAGTGACGAGTTCCGTCAGTACTCCATGGCAGTCCTTGGGGTGCAGGAAGGTGATCCGGGATCCCATCGAGCCGGTCCGCGGTTCCTCGTAGAGAACGCGGACGCCCTTGTCCTTGACGTCCGCGGCGTCCGCGTCGACGTCCGCGGTGCCGAAGGCGATGTGGTGCACGCCCTCGCCGTTCTTGGCGAGCCACTTGGCCACCGTGGAGTCCTCGCGCACCGGCTCGAGGAGCTGAAGGTAGCTTGCGCCGCCGTCCGATGTGCCGTTGATCCTGAGCATGGCCTCGCGTACGCCCTGCTCCTCGTTGACCTCGGTGTGGTGGACCTCGAAGCCGTACGTGGAGCGGTAGAACTCCACCGTCGCGTCCAGGTCGAAGCAGGCGATCCCGATGTGGTCGATACGCGTCAGCATCTCCCCAGTGCAGCGCCGGCACCCCGATTACGCAACGTGCGCGCGATCACACTCATGCCCCGGTGACCGGGCACGTACTGCTCAGTACATTGAGGTAAACCCTCGTTCACTCCTCATCCAAGGGGCCGTGCCTCAATGTCCGGAACGAACAGCACGACTTCAGTGATCGTCGCCGGGGCCCGTACGCCCATGGGACGGCTGCTCGGGTCCCTCAAGTCCTTCTCCGGAGCCGACCTCGGCGGCTTCGCGATCAAGGCGGCCCTGGACCGCGCCGGCATCGGCGGCGACCAGGTGCAGTACGTGATCATGGGCCAGGTTCTGCAGGCCGGGGCGGGGCAGATCCCGGCCAGGCAGGCCGCGGTCAAGGCGGGCATCCCCATGGGTGTCCCGGCGCTCACCATCAACAAGGTCTGTCTCTCCGGGCTCGATGCCGTCGCGCTCGCCGACCAGCTCATCCGTGCAGGTGAGTTCGACGTCGTGGTGGCCGGCGGCCAGGAGTCCATGACCAACGCCCCGCACCTGCTGCCGGACTCCCGGTCGGGCCACAAGTACGGCGCGATCGAGATGATCGACTCGATGGCCCACGACGGACTCACCGACTCCTTCGACGGCGTCGCCATGGGCGAGTCCACCGAGCGGCACAACACCCGCCTCGGCATCAAGCGCCCCGAGCAGGACGAGATCGCCGCGCTCTCCCACCAGCGCGCCGCGGCCGCCCAGCGGAACGGGACCTTCGAGGCCGAGATCACCCCGGTGGAGATCCCGCAGCGCAAGGGCGACCCGGTGCTCTTCTCGAAGGACGAGGGCATCCGGGCGGAGACCACCGCGGAGTCCCTCGGCAAGCTGCGCCCGGCCTTCGCCAAGGACGGCACGATCACCGCCGGTACGGCCTCGCAGATCTCCGACGGCGCCGCGGCCGTGGTCGTCATGAGCAAGGCCAAGGCGATCGAGCTCGGCCTCGACTGGATCGCCGAGATCGGCGCCCACGGCAATGTCGCGGGTCCCGACAGCTCGCTGCAGTCGCAGCCCTCCAACGCGATTCAGCACGCGCTGAAGAAGGAGGGCATCGGCGTCCCCGACCTCGACCTGATCGAGATCAACGAGGCGTTCGCCGCGGTCTCCGTACAGTCCATGAAGGACCTCGGTGTCACCTCGGAGAAGGTGAACGTGAACGGCGGCGCGATCGCGCTCGGCCACCCGATCGGGATGTCCGGCGCCCGCCTCGTCCTCCACCTCGCGCTCGAGCTGAAGCGGCGCGGTGGCGGGGTCGGAGCGGCGGCTCTGTGCGGCGGAGGCGGCCAGGGCGACGCACTGATCGTGCGGGTGCCCAAGGCCTGAGGCTCTACGGTGCGGTGCCGGCCTCCTTCGGGCCGGCACCGGCCGCGTCCCGGTGCCGGTCGGGCCGTGGCGGGTATGCGCCTGGTGACGGAGGCGGCCGGGTGCGCGGCGCGGCCGGCGAGTGACGATCGAAGTGGAGCAGTCATGCAGGACGTCCCCTCTCTCGTGGCGCAGGCGCGCGAGGGCAGACCGCGGGCGGTGGCCCGGCTGATCTCCCTGGTCGAGGGGGCGTCCCCGCAGCTCCGCGAGGTGATGGCCGCACTCGCGCCGCTCACCGGGAACGCCTACGTCGTCGGGCTCACCGGATCGCCCGGTGTCGGCAAGTCGACATCCACGTCCGCGCTGGTCTCCGCGTACCGCCGGACCGGGAAACGGGTCGGAGTGCTCGCGGTCGACCCCTCGTCGCCGTTCTCCGGCGGTGCACTGCTCGGGGACCGGGTCCGGATGTCCGACCACGCCTCGGACCCCGGCGTCTACATCCGTTCGATGGCCACCCGCGGGCACCTCGGCGGGCTCGCCTGGGCGGCGCCGCAGGCCATCCGCGTGCTGGACGCGGCCGGCTGCGACGTGGTCCTCGTCGAGACGGTCGGTGTCGGCCAGTCCGAGGTGGAGATCGCCTCGCAGGCGGACACGTCCGTGGTGCTGCTCGCTCCCGGTATGGGCGACGGGATCCAGGCCGCCAAGGCGGGCATCCTCGAGATCGGTGACGTCTACGTCGTGAACAAGGCGGACCGTGACGGGGCGGATGCGACGGCCCGCGAGCTCAACCACATGCTGGGCCTCGGCGAGGCCCGCGGTCCCGGTGACTGGCGGCCGCCGATCGTCAAGACGGTCGCCGCGCGGGGCGAGGGCACGGACGAGGTCGTCGAGGCGCTGGAGAAGCACCGGGCCTGGATGGACGAGCACGGGGTGCTGACCGAGCGGCGGCAGGTACGGGCGGCGCGTGAGGTGGAGACGATCGCGGTGACGGCGCTGCGGGAGCGGATCGGGGATCTGCACGGGGACCGTCGGCTGTCCGCTCTTGCCGCGCGGATCGTCTCCGGGTCGCTCGATCCGTACGCCGCGGCGGATTCGTTGGTGGAGAGCCTTGTCCGCGGGGAAGGGGCATCGGACCCGACGGGGTGAGTGTGTCCGGCGAGCCAGCTGTCGGCGCCGGCCCCTGCGTCCTCGAACCCCGCAGTCCGCGGGCGCAGTTCGGGCCCGACCTGTGGTCGGGCCCGAGACGGCGAGCAGGTGCGGTTGGGGTCAGAGGATGCGGCCGGTGGACGGGTCCACGTGGACGTCGCGGGTCGTGTCGTTCTTCGTGAGGACCTCGACCTCCCAGACGAGCTTGCGGGTGTCGTCGTCCTCGTCGTCGAGGTCGACGGAGATCGCGGCGCCCGGCGTGTGCTTGAGCGCCGCCGAGATCGCGTCCGCCGCGGTCACCTTGGGCAGATCGGCGTGCCGCACGTCGTCGTCGCGGTCGTCCCGGTCGTCGCCGTCGTCGCGGTCGTCGCCACGGTCCCGGTCGTCCCCGTCGTCGTCCCGGTCGTCCGCGTCGTTCCGGTCGTCCGCGTCGTCGCGGTCGTTCCGGTCGTCCCGGTCGTTGCGGTCGTCCCGGTCGTCGTCATCGCGGGACGCCGAGGCGGAGGCCGATGTCGTCGAAGTGCTGTCGCTCGCGTCGTCGTCCGCGGCGGCGAAGGCGGTGCCTCCACCGACCAGTGCGGCGACGGCGACCGTAGCGATGACAAGGTTGCGCTTCATGGTGGGGTCCTCCCCGAGTCGCAGGCTGTTGACGGGTTCCAATCTGCCGGGCCCTTGCTGAACGCAGCCTGAAGTCACCTGAAGGCCTCTTCAGGTTGGTTCTGCGACCCTGGCCGCATGCGTTTGCTGATCGTGGAGGACGAGAGACGGCTCGCTCTGTCGCTGGCCAAGGGCCTGACGGCCGAGGGGTACGCCGTCGACGTCGTGCACGACGGGCTCGAGGGCCTGCATCAGGCCGCCCAGGCCCCGTACGACCTGATCGTCCTGGACATCATGCTGCCGGGCATGAACGGCTACCGCGTCTGCGCGGCGCTGCGTGCCGCCGGCGACGACGTACCGATCCTGATGCTGACCGCCAAGGACGGCGAGTACGACGAGGCCGAGGGTCTGGACACCGGCGCGGACGACTACCTGACCAAGCCGTTCTCGTACGTCGTCCTGGTGGCCCGGGTGAAGGCCCTGCTGCGCCGCCGCGGCTCCGCGGGCGCCTCACCGGTCCTGCACCTGCCCGGACTGCGCCTCGACACCGCCGCACGGCGCGCCTTCCGTATCGAGGCCGAGGGCGGCCCGGAGGACGAAGTGACCCTCACCGCCAAGGAGTTCGCCGTACTGGAGCAACTGGCGGTACGGGCAGGGCAGTTGGTGTCCAAGACGCAGATCCTGGAATCCGTGTGGGACTTCGCCTACGACGGTGATCCGAACATCGTCGAGGTCTACATCAGCGCCCTGCGCCGCAAGCTGGGCGCCGACCTGATCAGGACCGTGCGCGGCGCCGGCTACCGCCTTCAGGCCGCCCCATGAGCCGGCGCCCCCTCTTCGCCTCGGTACGCGCACGCGCGGCCGTGGCGGCAACTGCCGTGGTGGCCTTGGCACTTGTCGTGGCCGGTGCCGCCCTGCTCCTCTCGCTGCGCACCAGCCTGACGAACCAGGCGGACTCCGACGCCGAGACGGCGGCCCGCCGCGTCGCCGCCCAGCTCGCCTCGGGCGTCTCGTACGCGAAACTCGAACTGCCGGACGGCGAGGACGCTCCCGTGCAGGTCGTGGACGGACAGGGCCGGCTGCGGTCGGCGAGCGAGGACCTCGAGGCGATCACCGGCACCGGCGTCACCGCCGTGCGCCCCGGCGCGGACGCCGCACCCGACGGCGACAGCGACAGCGACGGCGACAGCGACAACGACGGTGACGATGACGACGACCCCGAGCCCGGCCGGATGGCCGCCGAGGCCGGATTCGGCGAGGGCTCGGCCACCGTCGACGGCGACACCGCCGAATACCGTTTCGCCAGAGTCGAGTTGACCACCCGTAGCGACGAGTCCGCGACGGTCTACGCCGGCGCCCCACTCGCGGCCGAGCGCGGCGCCGTGGACACCGCGACCACCGCCATGCTCGTCGGCGTGCCCGTACTCCTCGTGGTGGTGGCCACGGTCACCTGGCTGGTCACCCGCAGGGCGCTGCGCCCGGTGGAGGGGATCCGCCGCGAGATGGCGACGATCACCGCCTCCGAGGACCTGTCGCGGCGGGTGCCGCAGCCGGACACCTACGACGAGGTGGCGGCGCTCGCCCGCACCACGAACGAGACTCTCGGCGCTCTGGAGGCCTCGGTCGAGCGGCAGCGCAGGTTCGTCGCCGACGCCTCGCACGAGCTGCGCAGCCCCATCGCCTCGCTCCGTACCCAGCTCGAAGTGGGCGCCGCACACCCGGAGTTGCTGGACGTCGACGGCGCGGTCGTGGACACCGTACGGCTGCAGCAGTTGGCCGCCGACCTGCTGCTGCTCGCCCGTCTGGACGCGGGGGAGCGGCCGGGGGAAGCACGGATCGCGCTGCCGGCCCTGGTCCGCGAGGAGCTCTCGCAGCGCACCGCGGACCGGATCGACGTACGCGGCGAGCCGGCCGGTGAGTCCGACGGACGGCTCGAAGTGACCGGTTCCCGTGGGCAGTTGGCCCGGGTACTCGGCAATCTCCTCGACAACGCCCAGCGGCACGCCCGCAGCCGCGTCACCGTGACGACCCGAGTGGACGGCGGCTTCGCCGTGATCGGGGTCGCGGACGACGGCACGGGCGTGCCGGAGGACGAGCGGGAGCGGATCTTCGAGCGGTTCGTGCGCCTGGACGACGCCCGCAGCCGGGACGACGGGGGTGCCGGCCTGGGCCTGGCCATCGCCCGCGATGTCGCGGAGCGCCACGGCGGCCGCCTGACGGTCGGCGGGTCGGCGGACGGCGGTGCACTCTTCGAACTGTGGCTGCCGCGGAGCCTCGACGGCGCTGACGGTGCTCCGGCCGGCGCTCGGAGCTGAGCCGGCGGGGAGCCCGCCGGAACCGCGTCAGGGTTTGCCGCGGCGCCCGCGCAGTTTCTCTGCGATCGGCTCGAGGGTCGCCTGCAGGGCATCGAGGTCGGCAGGGGCGATGAGGTCGATGAAGTGGCTGCGCACCGAGGTCACATGGTGCGGCGCCACTTTGTGCATCGTCTCGAGGCCGTCCTCGGTCAGTACGGCGTACAGGCCGCGGCGGTCCGATTCACAGTGCTCGCGGCGTACCAGGCCGGCGTTCTCCATCCGGGTGATCTGGTGCGAGAGGCGGCTCTTGGACTGCAGAGTGGCAGTCGCGAGGTCGCTCATGCGCAGACGGTGTTCGTCCGACTCCGAGAGATTCACCAGGATCTCGTAGTCGTTCATGGTCAGGCCGAACGGCTGGAGGTCTTTCTCCAGCTGGTGCATGAGAAGCCTGTTCACGTCCAGGTGGGTGCGCCAGGCGCGTTGTTCGGCGTCGGTCAGCCAAGGGGTGGCCGTCTCGGTCTCCATAGATTCGATTCTACCTAAAATGTTGAAAGGTGAACGAGTGATTGCGGGTGTGACGCCTCCCACGCGGGCCCTCGCCGGGTCGGTCGAGCGGCTGCCGCGGAGGCGGATGCGCGTTCGACGTCACACTCCGCAGACTACCGCTCACAGCCCGAAGCGACGCTGGAGGTCGCCCACCTGGCCGGGAACCCTCGGTGTCCCCGAGCGCCCCGCGCCCTGGCCGCCGGGCACACCCGCCTGCCCCGGGACCGCTCCCGTCGCCTGGTCCGGCAGCAGCGCCTCGGTGGACTGCAGCAGCACCGTCCCGGCCCCCACGAACTCGAACTGGTGCTCCTCGCCCGACGTCCCGCCGATCCCCGTGAAGGCCCGCACGCCGCCGAGTACGCCGCGCAGATAGCCGTGGTCGTAGTGGTGGCACGGCGAGGGGCAGTCGGCCCAGCCGACCAGGGCCTGTGGATCCACCCGCAGCGGCGGTTCCATGAACACCACCGGGCCGTTGGAGGCGGCCACGAACTTGCCCGTCCCGATGAGCGTCAGGAAGCCCGGGACGATCGACTGCTTCAGCGACAGACTTGGCTGAAAAGCGAGCAGATTGCCCGAGCGAACGGTCAGATTGCCGTCCTCGAGGTCGAACGAGTTCACATCGAACGCCCGGTCCGCGAGGAGCATCTTGCCGCTGCCCTGGGCCACCACCCAGTCGCTCGCGTGAAGGGGCGAATGGAAGCTCGTACGCACCAGGCGGTCGAGCGGACCGTGTCCGATGCCGTGGAAGTCGACCGCCCCGTAGTAGGCGATCATCTTCCCCTTCTGGAGGAACCACTCGCTGCCCTTGAGCTCCACGCAGAACGTGTAGTCGTTGACGTTGTCGTCGACGGGCAGGGTCGACGGGTCGTGGATCACCGGGCCGTTCACAGCTTCTCCTCCGAGGCCTGGACGTACACCGCGCCGCTGCCCGACAGCTCCAGCTGGAAGGCCTCGCCGGAGCCGCGGCCCACCATGTCGCGCCAGCCGAGCGCCGTCGAGAGCTTGTTGCGCACGTCCCCGTGGTGGGCGACGTACGCCTGCGGGTCGACGTGGACCGGGCGCTGCGGGGTGATCGGGACCTCCAGGACACCGCCGTGCGCCATCACCGCGACCGCGCCGTGTCCCTTGAGGGTCGTGGTGAACAGGCCCTGGCCGCTGACCTGTCCGCGGACCATGCCCATCACACCGCCCTGCGATCCGAGGAAGACGGTGCCCTGTTCCAGTGTGCCGTCGAAGGCGAGCAGCCGATCGGCCTCGACGTAGAGGGTGTCCCCGGACAGATTGATCACCTGGATGTGGTGGCCGCCGTGCCCGAACATCACGGTGCCACTGCCCTCCACGGTCATCAGCGGCGTCGCCTCGTTCGCCACCCGGCGGCCGATCATGGACATCACGCCGCCCTGACCGCCCTGCACATTGGGTGTGAACGACACGTCGCCCCGATAGGCCAGCATCGCGCCGCGCTGCGAGAACATCCGCTGCCCGGGCACGACCGTGGCCTCGACCATCTTCGAGTTGACCTCGCGGAAGGGCATCTCAGATCTCCCCGCCGATCGTGTTGCGCTCGCTGGGCTGTACGTAGACGAGTCCGTCGCCCTCGAAGCGGATCTGGAAGGACTCACCGGAGCCCTCGCCGACGAACGTGCGGAAGCTCACGCCGGACTGGAACGTCTGCTGGACGTTCCCCTGATGCGCGATGTACGCCCCGGGGTCGACGATCAGCGGGTACTGCGGAGTGACCCGCAGCACCACCGCCGTGCCGTCGGACATCAGGGCCACCTGACCGGTGCCCTCGACGGTGGTGGTGAACAGGCCGTTGCCCTGTGAGGCGCCGCGCAGGCCGGTGAAGGTGGTGCCGGTGCGCAGCGCGCTGTCGGTGCACAGGAGATTGCTGGACTCGACGTAGAGCTTGTCGCCGGTCAGTGACACCAGGTTGATCTCGGCGGCGCGGTCCGCGAACCAGCAGGTCCCGTGGCCCTTCACTTCCATGACCGTCATCTGCTCGCCGGTGAGCCTGCGGGTCACCATGCCGCGCAGGCCCTCGCCGCCGCCGGTCATCTTCTTGAACGCCATGGTGCCGTCGTACGCGACCATCGCGCCGTTCTTCGCCTTCACGGCGTCGCCGGCGATGTCGACGGCGAGCACCTTGCTGCCTTGGAGTCGGAACTGAGCCACGCCTCGACGGTAGCCCGGCGGGGATCCCGCTGACAGGGGACCTGAGGACGATCCGTACCCTGAAGGGACCCCGATCCCTCTTCACCCGAAGGTGACCCGTGGACATCAAGACCGCATCCGCTCTTCGCCGGCTCCGCCTGGTCTCGGCCCCGGAGGCCGTTTCCTTCCTGCTGCTGCTCGTCTGCTCGGTGCTCAAGCGCACCACGGACTTCAACGGAGTCCCGGTGATGGGCGCCATCCACGGCATCCTCTTCGTGCTGTACGTGGTCTTCTGGCTGGACGCCTGGAACAAGACGAAGTGGGACATCAAGCGGGCCGCGCTGTACTTCGTGCTCTCCGTGCTGCCCACCGGCGGCTTCTTCGCCGAGCGGAAGCTGAAGGCGGAGGCGGAGTCGGCGGTCATCGCGTCGCGGGCTCGACGCGAGGGGGTCGTCGGGGCGTAGTCGCCTCCCGGCTGGGGTGGGGGTCTCCGGGGCTCGGGGGCTCGGGGGCTCGGGGGCTCGGGGCTCCCTTTCCCCTGTGCTCGATTGTTCCTGCCCCGGCGCAGGGCGCCTTGTCCTCAATCGCCGGACGGGCTTGATTTGCTGGGCGCCTTGTCCTCAATCGCCGGACGGGCTTGGTTGGCTGGGCGTCTTGTCCTCAATCGCCGGACGGGCTTGATTTGCTGGGCGCCTTGTCCTTGTTCGCCGTGTCTTGTTCTCGTTCGCCGGGCGGGCCGCGATCCGGCTTGATCGCGGTGGCTCGTCGGGCTGATGTGCAACTTGCGTGGGCCGTACGGGAAGACGTGAGGGAAAAGCCGCTCGCTCGGCCGACCTCAGGTCGACACGCCGATATATGTCCCTTTGTGTGGGGATATCGGTTTGTCGATGAGGTTGGAGGGCGCTGTGCGGCCCGAGGGCTACGACTACGAAACCCACAGCACGCTCGCCGGTCCCTTCCAGGACCCCGGCGCCGGCACCTACCGCGTGCAGTACCGAAAGCTGCTCGCCGGTGAGCCGCACCGAATACGTGCCGTACTGCTGATGCTGCTCGCGCCGCTGCTGACCGCGGCGCTCATGCTCTACCTGGTCTGGCCTTCGCACTGGACCCGGCGCGAAGGTGCCGACAGCTGGCTGGTCGCCCTCGACGTGACGATGCTGATATCCATCGGCTTCATCGAGCTGTTCATGGTCGTCAACGTGGTCTCGATCGCGCACGCCACCCTCGTCGCCCGAGATCCGATACCCGTGCCGCCCGAGCCTGGTACGCGCGTCGCCTTCATCACCACGTACGTGCCGGGGAAGGAACCGATATCCATGGTCCGCGCCACGCTCGAGGGCGCGATGCGGATGCGGCACGACGGACCCTTCGACGTCTGGCTCCTGGACGAGGGCAACGACGCCACCGCCAAGGCCCTCTGCGCCGAGCTCGGCGTCCGCCACTTCACCCGCTTCGGAGTCCCCGAGTGGAACCGCCCCACGGGCGTCCACAAGGCCAGGACGAAGCACGGCAACTACAACGCCTGGATAGCGATGCACGGCGGCAGCTACGAGTTCTTCGCCTCCGTCGACACCGACCACGTGCCGTTGCCCAACTTCCTTGAGCGGATGCTCGGTTACTTCCGCGACCCGGACATCGCCTTCGTCGTCGGCCCGCAGGTCTACGGCAACTACGAAGGGGCCGTCACCAAGGCCGCCGAATCGCAGCAGTTCCTCTTCCACGCGCTGATCCAGCGCGCCGGCAACCGCTATCGCGCCCCCATGTTCGTCGGCACCAACAACGCCGTGCGCATCTCCGCGATCAAGCAGGTCGGCGGCCTCTACGACTCGATCACCGAGGACATGGCCACCGGCTTCGAGCTGCACCGCACGCGCAATCCCGGGACCCGCAAACACTGGCGGTCCGTGTACACACCGGACGTGCTGGCCGTCGGCGAGGGCCCCGCGTCCTGGACCGACTTCTTCACCCAGCAGCTGCGCTGGTCGCGCGGGACGTACGAGACGCTCTTCAAGCAGTACGCCAAGGCGTTCTTCCGGATGCCGCCCGGGCGCTTCTTCAATTACTCGCTGATGCTCGTCTACTACCCGATGACCGCGGTCAACTGGATGCTGGGCGTGCTCAGTTGCGGTCTCTTCCTGTGGTTCGGCGCCTCCGGCACCCAGGTCGCCGCCTCGATCTGGCTGATGCTCTACGCCGACGCCGCGGCCCTGCAGGTCGGCCTCTACCTCTGGAACCGCCGGCACAACGTCTCGCCGCACGAGCCGGAGGGTTCCGGTGGCCTCGCCGGTATGGCGATGTCCGCACTGTCGGCGCCCATCTACCTGAAGTCGCTCGGCGAGGCGGTACTGCGCAGGCCGAGCCGCTTCGTGGTCACGCCCAAGGGCAACGACGCCAGCCCCGACCGACTGCAGACCTTCCGTATCCACCTGGGCTGGGCGGGAGTGATCGCCACCTCGCTCGCCGCGTCCATGGCGCTCGACCACAGCCATGTCGCGATGCGCACCTGGGCGACGCTGGCGCTGGTCATCTCCTTGGCCCCGGTGACGATCTGGGGCTACGGCGAACTCAAGGAACGCCGTGCCCGCCGGGCCCGTGGCACCGAACACGTACTGGCCGCTCTGAAGGCTCCGGAGCCCGAGCGCGCCACGGTCGCCGCCGGGACGACGGTCGGCAGCAGCCCGTCCGGGGGCCGGTGACCGCACCGGCTGGTCCGCCGATGAGAGTTCCGCGTCCGAATTCCGCCGGTCCGGCGGGGTCCGGGCGCGGATGCTCGTCGTATGAGCACCTACCGAGCACGCCCCGTCCCGGCCGCAGCACTCGACGAACTGCGGATACGTGACGACTCCGGTCGACCCCCGCGCCCCTTCACCGCCACCGAGGACGGCGTGCCGATCCACTCCGTGGGCAGCCCGCTGCGCTGCTGTCTGCGGCCGGTGGCGCCCGGCGAGCGGATCGCCCTCGTCAGCTATGCGCCGCTGCGCCGCTGGGCGCAGGAGCGCGGCGCCGACCCGGGCGCGTACGACGAGGCGGGCCCCGTCTTCGTCCATGCCGAGCACTGCGAAGGGCCGCGCGGGGAAACGGAGTTTCCCTTCGCGCGGCCCGGGGCCCTGCGCACCGTCCGCCGCTACGACACGGCCGGACACATCACCGGAGGCAGCCTCCTGGAGATACCCGAGGACGCGGCGGCGGGGTTCACGAAGGCCTTCGACGAGGCCTTCGCCGACCCGGCCGTGGCCCTGGTCCATGTACGGGCCCTGGAGTACGGCTGCTTCCACTTCGAGGTACGGCGACCCTGACGTGGGCCGTGTCCCGCGGCGGGCTGCTCAGGTTTTGCTGTTGCGTGCCAGGTCGAGGGCGTACTCCGGCCACCAGCGCCCCGCCTGCGGCCCGCCGCGGCAGGCGCCGTCGGACTCGCCGGGCCGCTTGATCCACAGGTACGCGTCGACCAGCGGGTCGCCGGTGTCCGTGGTCGGCCGGGTGCCGAGCGCCCGGCCCGGCGGGTTGCACCAGGCCTCACCCGGGGCGCCGGAGAGCGGTCCGTTGCCGTTGCGGCTGGTGTCGATCACGAAGTGCTTGTCACCGACCAGCTTCGAGAGCCGGCGGCCGTACTCCTTGTTGGCCTCGTCCTGCTGGAAGTTGGAGACGTTCAGGGCGAAGCCGTCCGCCTTGGCGAGGCCCGACTGCCACAGCGGCTGGGCCAGCTTGCCGGGGTCGTTGATCCAGGCCGGGTTTCCGGCGTCCAGATAGACCTTGACGCCTGGCTGCTTCTTGAGCCGTTCCACGGCCTCCGCCATCAGCCGGAAGCGCTGGTCGTGGTCCTCGGCCGGCGTGCAGCCGTCCGCCACGTGCGGCAGGGCGTCCGGCTCCAGGATCACCATGGCCTTGGCGTCCTCGATGTTGTCGGCGAAGGCGCCGATCCACTGCCGGTAGAACTCCTCGCTCGTCGCGCCGCCGGCCGAGTGCTGGCCGCAGTCGCGGTGCGGGATGTTGTACGCGACGAGCACCGCGGTGCGGCCGTTCTTCGCGGCGCCCTCGCGGGCCGCCTTGATGGCGGGGCCGGGGTCGTCACCGGCCGGCCACACCGCGGTCGGCTGGTCGGCGATCCGGCGGATCAACTCCGCGTCCTCGGTGCGACCGTCCGCCTTCCACTGCTTCACCTGCTGGGCGGCCGGGCTGTCCGGGTCGACCCAGAAGGGGGACTGCGGGGGTCCTGATGCCTCGCCGACGGCCGCGGCCTGCTCGGCGTCCGGCGGGTTCGTCTGCTCCTCGGCCGAGCAGCCGAGAGCGAGGGTGAGAAGGGCGCACGCGGAGACCACAACGGCCTGCCTGCGGTGCGATCGGAAGAAGCGGGCGGTCATGCGGCCCCCTTGGGCGACGGCGCACGGCTAGAACCGGACAAGCGTTACATGTCGGTCACATTCCGCGCGCGTCGGGTTACTGCTGGTCAGCAGCGTCCCCTGCGTCGATCACCGCCGAACTCCCGCCGGTGGCAAGGGCGATGCCGAGCGCGGTGCGCGCGTACAGCACCTCGTGCCCGTACCTCCGTGAGGTGAGCAGACCCGCCGACCGGAGGACCTTCAGATGGCCCGAGACCGAGGACAGGGCGAGCCCGAGACGCCGGGCCAGGGTGCTGGTGCCGACCGGCCCGTCGAGTGCGCAGAGCACGTCCGCCCTGGTCCGGCCGAGCAGCCGGGCGAGCGCGGCCGGCGCGGCATCGGGCGCCGCCGTCCACAGGCTCCCGATGCCGCGCGCCGGATAGACCACAGCCGGCTGCCAGGGCGGCTCGTACCCGCTGACCACGTTCGGCCAGGCGAAGACGCTCGGCATCAGGACGAGACCCTGGCCGCCGAGGACCCGCTCGTGGTGCGCCACCGGACCCTCGATCGTCAACGTCGAGTCCGTCCACCTCAGCCGCGGGCTCAGTTCCCCCACCACCCGCTCGAAGCCGACCTGCGCTAGGCGCCGCGAGTGGTACGCCACGTCCGCGTCGAGGAGCGCCCGCAGCCGTGGCCACTCCGGTTCGACCA
This sequence comes from Streptomyces sp. YIM 130001, assembly GCF_003574445.1. GTDB lineage: Bacteria > Actinomycetota > Actinomycetes > Streptomycetales > Streptomycetaceae > Streptomyces. Next base: position 184,545 of record NZ_KZ984556.1, on the reverse strand, counting down.
GCAGCCGCCAGGTCCGCTCGAGCAGATCCGCCAGGTCCCGCACTGCCCGCTCCGGGTCCGCGAGCATGGCCCGTCCGATCGCCGACTCGAGCGCACCAGGGGTGTCGGCGAGCGCCAGGGCGATGTCCGTGTGCGCCGCCTCGGCGGACGTCTCCCGTACGCGGGCGATCTCGGCGTCGAAGGACGGCCCGGGCCCGAGCGGCGCACGGCAGAAGAAGTCCGGGGCGTACCCGCGCCGCGGCATCAGCAGCCACATCGGCCGCAGATCGAGCCCCGCCGCTGCCTGCCGGATCCGGCGCAGCCACGGCTGGTGGTAGCCGTACCGTTCGGGGCGGGCGAGCGTGCGGACCGCCTCCTGCGTCTCCCACAGCGGTGACACCGCGAACCGACAGCGCATCAGGTCCTCCGGGCCGAAGTGCAGCTGGTTCGCCACCGGTGGGTCCCTTCTCCTCGGGCACGGCGATCGTACGAACCCCGTGTGCGCGGGTGTGCCCGGGGGTACGCGCCGCAAGCCTGCCTGCTCGCCCGCCTCCCGTTCGGCAAGTTTCGGCCCAGGACGAAAGCCTTCGGACCGAGGGCCGGCCCCGCCACTGTGGTCCTCATGCCGACCGCACCCCACCCCCGGGGCTACCGCCCCGTGTTCGCCGTGCGCGAGTTCCGCGCCGTGTTCGCCGCGCACCTGCTGTCGCTGCTCGGCGTCGTCGTCAGCGAGCTCGCACTGACCGTGCTCGTCTACGACCTCACCGGATCGCCGCTGCTCAGCGCCCTCACCTTCGCGCTCGGCTTCCTGCCGTACGTCGTCGCCGGCACGCTCCTCGCCGGCGTCGCCGACCGCTACCCCGCCCGCCGGGTGCTCGTCGTCTGCGACCTGCTCTGCGCCGGCTGCGTCGCCGTGATGGTGCTGCCCGGCACCCCGGTCGGCGGCCTGCTCGCCCTGCGCTGCGTGATCGCGGGCATCTCCCCGGTCTTCACCGGTACGCGGATGGCGGCGCTCACCGACATCCTCGGCGAGGGCGAACTCTTCGTGCTGGGCCGCTCCTTGCTGCGCATCGTCTCGCAGAGCGCCCTGCTCGCCGGCTTCGGCCTCGGCGGGCTGCTGCTCGCCGCGGTGTCACCGCGCGGCGCCATCGGCATCACCCTCGTCACCTTCCTGTGCTCGGCCGCCCTGCTGCGCTTCGGCACCCGGCGCCGGCCCGCCCGCGCCCGCGCCGCCGAGGACGGGGCGCTGCTCCGTGCCTCGCTGTCCGGCGCCCGGCAGCTGTTCGCCGACCGGCGGGTGCGCGTCCTGATGCTGCTGTTCTGGGTGCAGCCGCTGTTCGTGGTCGCGCCGGAGGCGCTGGCCGCCCCGTACGCCGAGGCGATCGGCGCCGGGCCCGCTGCGCTCGGCCTGCTGATGTGCGCGATGCCGGTGGGGCACATCGCCGCCGAACTGTTCACCGGCTCCCGGCTGAGCCCGCGTACCCGCTCGCGCATCGTGCTGCCGCTCGCGGGCGCCGGGCTGCTGCCGTTCCTGCTCTACGCCGCCCGCCCGGGCCTGGCGTTCGCCCTGGTCCTGCTCACCCTCGCCGGTGCGGCGGCGTACGAGATCGGGCTCGACCGGTGGTTCGTGGCGGCCGTGCCCGAGGAGCTCAAGGGGCGGGCGATGACTCTGATGACCGCCGGCCTGATGACGGTGCAGGGCCTCGGTATGGCACTGGCCGGACTCGCCGCCGAGTTCCTCCCGGTGCACCTGACGGTCGCCGGCGCGGGCGCCCTCGGCACGGTCTGCGCCCTGGCTCTGGTGCTCGAGGCCCGCCGTGCCGGAGCCGTGCCGACCGAACTGCGAGACAGGGCAGACCGACATATGACCGACCGGTAGGGTCTGCCCCGTGCCGAAGCCGCTCAGCCTCCCCTTCGACCCCATCGCCCGAGCCGACGAACTGTGGCAGCGGCGGTGGGGAGCCGTGCCCTCGATGGCCGCGATCACCTCCATCATGCGCGCCCATCAGATCCTGCTCGCCGAGGTCGACGCGGTGGTCAAGCCGTACGGCCTGACGTTCGCCCGCTACGAGGCGCTGGTTCTGCTCACCTTCTCCCAGGCCGGCGAACTGCCGATGTCCAAGATCGGCGAGCGCCTGATGGTGCACCCGACCTCGGTGACGAACACGGTGGACCGCCTGGTGAAGTCCGGCCTGGTCGACAAGCGCCCGAACCCCAACGACGGCCGCGGCACCCTCGCCACCATCACCGACAAGGGCCGCGAGGTGGTCGACGCGGCGACCGCCGACCTGATGGAGATGGACTTCGGGCTCGGGGCGTACGACGCCGAGGAGTGCGGGGAGATCTTCGCCATGCTGCGCCCGCTGCGCGTCGCCGCCCACGACTTCGACGAGGCCTGAGCGTCCGTCGGCTGCCTGCCCGGACACCTCCACCCCGCATCGGGCCGTCCCCGTGACCAAGCCCGACGACCGTCGGCCGTCGACAACGCTCGCGATCAATACACCTGGGGCTCGTCGTCGCTCCGCTGGTGAAGGCGGTGAAGGGGACCCGCGGCGCTCGTCATGTGCTGCAAGTGGGCCAGGAACGCGGCCGTCGCCGGATGCGTCGGCGTGCGCGGCCGGACGAAGTCGACCGTGACGGGCGGGACGCCGGAGAGCGGGAGGTACCGGACGCCGGGGTGCGGGTGGCTGTGCTCGGTGGCCTCGGCGGTGACACCGACGGCCTCGCCGGTGGCGATGACCGTGAGCCATTCGTCGACGTTGGCCACTTCGAACGCGGACGGCCGCTGCCCCGCCGGCCACAGGCCTGCCGTCGTCGCGGCGGTGGCGCAGAGCACCACCTCCCGGTCCGCCAGGTCGGCCAGCCGCACGGAAGGCTTACGCGCCAGCGGATCTTCCTCCGACACGGCGGCCAGCCGCCGCTCCCGGTACAGCGTCCGTACCTCGAGGCCCCCGCCCGAGGACGGCGTCGTGCGCATGAGGGCCGCATCGGTCTCGCCCCTGCGCAGGGCCGCCTCCGGATCGTCGTCGCGGTGCACCCGCACCGGTGTGTCCGGGTGTTCGTCCCGCCACGCGCGCAGCAGCGGCACCGTACGGTCCCCGAGCGCCGCCCAGGCGAAGCCGATACGCAGCGGACGCGCCCCGGCCGCGGCCTCCGTCAGCGCGTCCTCGGTCTGACGCAGGATCGCGTGCGCCCGCTCATGAAGCCGTCGCCCCACCTCGGTGAGCGCCAGGCTGCGCGTGGTGCGGTCCACGAGCCGGACGCCGACCCGGGTCTCGAGCTGCTCCAGGGTCCGGGAGAGTGCCGGCTGGGTGATGTGGAGCGCCGCCGCGGCGCCGGTGATCGTGCCGTCGTCGCCGATCGCGGCCAGGGCCCGCAGGTGCCGCAGTTCCACATTCATAACCTCCGAGCATAAGTCCACCCCAGGAGGCATTTCCCTCCGGTCGTGCGCCGGTCATAGCGTCACGGCCATGAACATTCTCCTCATCGGGGCCACCGGCACGCTCGGCACCGCGCTCCACAAGACCCTGACCGGCCGCGGCCACGACGTGCTCACCGTGGGCCGCCGCGGCGGCGATCTGCGGTACGACATCAGCGATCCGGCGCAGGTCACCGAGATGTACGACCGGGCGGGGCGGTTGGACGCGGTCGTCAGCGCCGCCGGTGACGTGCCCTACAAGCCCGTCACCGAGATGGCGCCCGCCGACTACCTGGCCGCGTTCCACGGCAAGGTGTCGAGCCAGATCGACGTGGTGCGGCAGGGAGTCGTCCGCATCGCGGAGCGCGGCTCCTTCACCCTGATCACCGGGGTGCTGTCCCGCGAGCCGATCCTCACCGGCAGCGCCGCCTCGATGGCCAACGGTGCACTGGAGTCGTTCGTGCGGGCCGCCGCCATCGAGATCTCCCCGCAGCGCGTCAACGCGGTCAGCCCCACGGTCTTCACCGAGAGCCTGGGCGACTACGGCGCCTTCTTCCCCGGCATGGCGCCGGTCGACCTCGCCGACGTCGCCCAGGCCTACGTCCGGTCCGTGGAGGGCGCCCAGACCGGCCAGGTGTACGCCCCCTGACAGCGATGCGTCGGCTCGGGGCGTCCTCGCCGGGGGAGGTGCGAGGCACGTCCGAGGCGTGCCGGCGGCACGCGGGCCGGCTCCGCGACCCGGCGGAAGATCGCCCGATCCGCCCGGTTACGCTCGACCGCATGAAGAAAAGCGTGCTGACCCGCTACCGCGTGATGGCCTACGTGACCGGTGTCGTGCTGGTCCTGCTCACCCTCGGCATGATCGCCAAGTACCTCCTGGACATGGACGGTGCGGCCGACTTCACCCGGGTCGTCAGCATCGCGCACGGCTGGCTGTACGTCGTGTACCTCGTCTTCGCCTTCGACCTCGGCTCCAAGGCCAGGTGGCCGGTCGCCCGTCAGCTGTGGGTGCTGATCGCCGGCACGATTCCGACCGCCGCCTTCTTCGTCGAGCGCAAGGTCTCGCGCGAGCTGGAGCCGCTGGTCGCCGACACTTCCACGGCGCCGGCGAAGGCCTAGCGACCGGCCCCGCCGCCCGTCCGGGCGCGGGGCTCCCGCACCCGCCTCCGGGCTCCCGCGGACAACCCGTCGCCGTCTGCCATCGACATTTACTAGGACGTCCAAGTAAATTCGAAGGTATGGACGCTCACGCCATCGAAGAAGGCCGCCGCCGCTGGCAGGACCGGTTCGACGCCGCACGCAAGCGCGACGCCGACTTCTCCACGCTCTCCGGCGATCCCGTCGAGCCGGTCTACGGGCCGCGGGAAGGGGACAGCTACGAGGGCTTCGAGCGGATCGGCTGGCCCGGCGAGTACCCGTTCACCCGGGGTCTGCACCCGACCGGCTACCGCGGACGCACCTGGACGATCCGCCAGTTCGCCGGCTTCGGCAACGCCGAGCAGACGAACGAGCGCTACCGCACCATCCTGGCGAACGGCGGCGGCGGGCTCTCCGTCGCCTTCGACATGCCGACCCTGATGGGACGCGACTCGGACGACCCGCGTTCGCTCGGCGAGGTCGGCCACTGCGGTGTCGCCATCGACTCGGCGGCCGACATGGAGGTCCTGTTCAAGGACATCCCGCTGGCCGACGTCACCACCTCCATGACGATCTCCGGCCCCGCCGTGCCGGTCTTCTGCATGTACCTGGTCGCCGCCGAGCGGCAGGGCGTCGACCCCGGCGTGCTCAACGGCACGCTGCAGACCGACATCTTCAAGGAGTACATCGCGCAGAAGGAGTGGCTCTTCGGGCCCGAGCCCCATCTCCGCCTGATCGGCGACCTGATGGAGTACTGCGCGCGGGACATCCCGGCGTACAAGCCCCTCTCGGTCTCCGGGTACCACATCCGCGAGGCCGGCTCGACGGCCGCGCAGGAGCTGGCGTACACCCTCGCGGACGGCTTCGGGTACGTGGAGCTGGGACTGTCCCGCGGGCTCGACGTCGACGTCTTCGCACCGGGCCTGAGCTTCTTCTTCGACGCGCATCTGGACTTCTTCGAGGAGATCGCCAAGTTCCGTGCCGCGCGCCGCATCTGGGCGCGCTGGCTGCGGGACGTCTACGGCGCGAAGACGGACAAGGCGCAGTGGCTGCGCTTCCACACCCAGACGGCCGGTGTCTCGCTGACCGCCCAGCAGCCGTACAACAACGTCGTACGGACCGCCGTGGAGGCCCTGGCCGCAGTGCTCGGCGGCACCAACTCGCTGCACACCAACGCCCTGGACGAGACCCTCGCCCTGCCCAGCGAGCAGGCCGCGGAGATCGCACTGCGCACCCAGCAGGTCCTGATGGAGGAGACCGGGGTCGCCAACGTGGCCGACCCGCTGGGCGGTTCCTGGTTCATCGAGCAGCTCACCGACCGTATCGAGGCGGACGCGGAGAACATCTTCGAGCAGATCAGGGAGCGCGGTCAGCGAGCCAGGCCGGACGGCAAGCACCCCATCGGACCGATCACCTCGGGCATCCTGCGCGGGATCGAGGACGGCTGGTTCACCGGCGAGATCGCCGAGGCGGCCTTCCAGTACCAGCAGGCCCTGGAGAAGGGCGACAAGCGGGTCGTGGGGGTCAATGTGCACCACGGCTCGGTCACCGGGGACCTGGAGATCCTGCGGGTCAGCCACGAGGTCGAGCGAGACCAGGTGCGAGCGCTCGGCGACCGCAAGGCCGGTCGCGACGACGCACGCGTCAGGTCCTGCCTCCAGGCGATGCTGGCCGCCGCCCGCGACGGCGCGAACATGATCGGCCCGATGCTGGACGCGGTCCGCGCCGAGGCCACGCTCGGCGAGATCTGCGACGTACTGCGCGACGAGTGGGGCGTGTACACGGAGCCCGCCGGCTTCTGAGGTACGGCGACGGTCCGCGGGGTCCGGGGCGAGTGCCTCGGGCCCCGTTCCCGTGCTCTCAACCCGCGGTGGCCCCAGGGCCGTTGACGTTCCCCAGGCCGCCGAGCAGCAGCAGGGTGAAGCTGCGCGACCACTCCTTGTCGACCGGCTCCGCGCTCACCAGGGAGCGGTGCACGACCGCGCCCGCCACCACGTCGAAGATGAGGTCCGCGGTACGCGCGGCGGTGGACGCGTCGTCCTCCACGGGGAGTTCGCCGCGGTCCTGGGCGCGCTGCCTGCCGAGCAGCACGAGGTGCTTCTGGCGGTCGACGATGGAGTGCCTGATCCGGGCCCTGAGCGCCGCGTCGCGGGTGGACTCGGCGACCACGGCCATCAGTGCCGTACGGGTCTCCGGGCGGTCGAGCAGCTCCGCGAACTGCCGTACCACGCCCTCGACATCGGCCGCGAGGCTGCCGCGGTCGGTGAGTTCGAGCTCGTCGAAGAGGACGGCGACGGCGTCCACGACGAGCTCGCTCTTGTTGCCCCAGCGCCGGTAGAGGGTCGTCTTGGCGACGCCCGCGCGCAGGGCGACGTCGCTCATCGTCAGCTTCGACCAGCCGAGGTCGACGAGCGCGGTCCGGGTCGCCTCCAGGATCGCGGCATCGGCCTCGGCGCTCCGGGGGCGTCCCGTCCGCCCGGAGCGCGGAGTTGTGCGGCACATGCGGGTGACCATACCGGCCAGTAAGTACGTTCGCCCGCCGGTGAATCCGTGAGCCAGATCACCGGGGAACCGTGTGCGGCCGAGGCGCTCGGGATATACGCTACGAGGCGTAGCGAAAGATTGCCGGGAGGCTGAGGCCTGCTCGGTGAGCGACAACCACAGGCGCGGGGTGGGGACTCCGTGCCGACCTCCGGTGCGGGATGGGGATCCCGCAGCGGTCACCGGGTCCTCCTCGGGACCATACGGCCTGCTTCCGCCCGGAACCAGGGTGTCTGCACGGCCATCCGGCCACGACCTGTCCGTACGCCTCGCAATCCGGCGGGGGGCTGCGGACGGGCCGCGGTCGGCGGAGCGCCGGGAGCGCCCGAGTCCGGACCGGTTTCCGGGTGCTTTTCACAGTCACGCGTGGAAGGGGGAGGATGTACTCATGCAGCCACGGAACATGTCCATGAGCGGAGTCGTCGACCTCGGCGCGGTGAAGGCGGCCCAGGAGGCCAAGACGAAGGCGGAGCAGACGCGCGCCGACAACGCACGGCGGGGCGGCGGCGGTGCCGTGTCGCCCGCGAGCCTGGTGATCGATGTCGACGAGGCCGGCTTCGAGAACGACGTACTGCAGCGTTCCACCGAGGTGCCCGTCGTCATCGACTTCTGGGCCGAGTGGTGCGAACCCTGCAAGCAGCTCAGCCCCCTGCTGGAGCGCCTCGCCGTCGAGTACAACGGCCGGTTCGTCCTGGCCAAGATCGATGTCGACGCCAACCAGATGCTGATGCAGCAGTTCGGTGTCCAGGGGATCCCCGCGGTCTTCGCGGTGGTCGCCGGTCAGGCGCTGCCGCTCTTCCAGGGAGCCTCGCCCGAGGCGGAGATCCGGCAGGTGCTCGACCAGCTGATCCAGGTCGGCGAGCAGCGCTTCGGCCTCACCGGTCTGACGGTGGACGCCGAGGCCGAGACCCCGGGGGAGGCCGAAGAGGCGGAGGAGCCCGCGGGCCCCTACGACGCGCTTCTCGAGGCGGCGGTCCAGGCCCTCGACGCCGGTGACCTCGGCGGCGCGGTCCAGGCGTACCGCAAGGTCCTCACCGACGACCCCGGCAACACCGAGGCCACCCTGGGTCTCGCACAGGCCGAACTCCTGCAGCGCGTGCAGGGTCTTGACCCGCAGCAGGTGCGAACCGACGCCGCCGAGAAGCCGGCCGACGTGGCCGCGCAGATCGCCGCCGCCGACCTGGATCTGGTCGGCGGCCATGTCGAGGACGCTTTCGGGCGCCTCGTGGAGACGGTGAAGCGGACCGCGGGCGAGGACAGGAACGCGGCGCGGGTGCGCCTTCTGGAACTGTTCGAGGTCGTGGGCGCCGACGACCCGCGGGTCTCCGCGGCACGGTCGGCGCTGGCACGGGCTCTGTTCTGACCGTCCGGTATCCGGCTCCCGGCGGGAACCGGAATCGGCCCCGACGGGTCGGATGCTGACCAGTCGTTAAACCAGTGGTTCTCCTGGGACCTGTGAAAATTTGGCGACGACGACGAGCGGCGGCCGTGCTTTACCAAAACTTGGTAATCGCGGCCGCTGTTACTTGGAGTAAGCCAGCGGCGTGATTCTGTCCGGTTCCGCTCCGGATTTCAACGATTCGTGACCACCCTTCGGCGCACTCTGTGTTGCTGTTCGATGTCATGTGGTCGTGTCGTGGTTATGCAGCCGTTACCAGCGAGTAACGAACCCCCTTGTGCGGGGCCCGCGAATGGACCACGATCGGCCACGCTCGGTCCATTGCAGTACTCCGGCATCCAGTCCGGGGTGGGCACACGTGGGTCCCCACCGAGTGGGCTCGAGGCGTCAGTCGAGGGTCCTTGGACAGGGGGGTCTCTGCCGTCGGCAGGGCCTGTCCGCAGGTTGTGCGTGATCAATCAGGCGCGACCAGTGGTTGTCGCTCGGGGGTGATCGCCGGCGAACCGGACGCATCCGCGCCCGGGGAGCATCGAGGCGCTCTCCTTCCCGAGGACGTAGCACTTCTCCCATCCCTGCCCTGCTGAGCCGCCGAGGAGCAGCCGCGGCCGGAGATGTACGTCCGAGAAGGAGGAAAGTCATGGAGTCCGTGGCTCGTGGCGGAACCCGTTGGAAGCGGTTCGCCGTGGTCATGGTGCCGAGCGTCGCGGCGACTGCCGCGATAGGCGTCGCTCTCTCGCAGGGTGCGCTCGCGGCATCGTTCAGTGTGTCCGGTCAGTCGTTCAAGGTGACGACCGACAAGCTCGTGGGTAACGGGTTCGTCCAGTACGGCGGAGTCGACGTCGGTGTCGACTCGAAGGGGAAGAAGGCGGCCCACCCGGTCGCCATCTCCGGCTTCAAGAACGCCACCATCACCAACATGTGCCAGTCCGTCGTCACGCCGGACGTGCCGTTGGTGGGCACCATCACCCTCCAGCTGAACGCTGGTGGCGGTGATACGCCGGTCAAGGCCGACAACCTGGTGCTCGACGTCGCTCAGCTCGAGACCGACGCCGAGTTCAAGAACATCAACATCGGTGTGGCAGCCGGGTCGCAGAGCAAGGGTCCGCAGGACCTGAAGCCGCAGGACCCGTCCGCGTTCGCGCAGGAGGCCGACCAGGCGATCCTGAAGGACGTCAAGCAGACCGCTTGGGCGACCACCGCCGGCACCTTCAAGCTGAGCGGTCTCAGCATGAAGCTGCACAAGGGCAAGAAGGAGTGCTTCTAAGCACTCCGCCCGGCGGGCGGGGAACACCGACGCACCGCACGCTCCCGCGGGTTCACCTCCGCGGGAGCACCCTTCCCCGTCCGCCGATCCCCACCATCTCCAACGCATTGCCGGTTCCAGGGAGCTGTTTTTCATGAGCGCCGAGTCCCCAGGGCTGAGCCAACGATTCCGACGTGGTCGGCTGCGCTTCAAGGTCTGGCGGGGTGCCCGCCCGTTCTGGGCAGGTCTGCTGACGATGCTGGGTGGCGTACCGATCGCCTGGCTGCCTTACGCCAACCTCAAGCTCGGCAATCTGACCCTGGCCATGGCCACCACGGCGGGTGCGGGTTCGCTGATCATAGGTGTCCTGCTGATCACTCTTGGCCTGACCATGTGGTTCCACCACCTGGTGCGGGTCTTCGCCGGTGTCGCGGCGATCCTGCTCGCCCTGATCTCGATCCCCGTGTCCAACCTGGGCGGGTTCCTGATCGGTTTCCTGCTCTCCATGACCGGTGGCGCGCTGTCCATCTCCTGGGTGCCGGCGAAGGGCGATCCCGCTCCCGCCGCCGCCGAGCAGCCCGGCAAGGGCGCGGAGCCTGCGGGTGACGACACCGCCGTGCAGGACGACACGACACTCGAAACGAACGGCGGGAGGCACCGTGCGGGGTGACGAGGCACAACTGGCCGCCACGGCCGGGGGTGACGACTCGCTCGGCAGCAACGGACCGCGCCACGCGGCCCCGAGAAAGTCGCTGCTGACCAAGCTTCAGATACCCACGAGCAAGGCGCTCGCCCTCGCCGCGATGCCCACCGCGGTGTTCGTCGGGATGGGCCTGACGCCCAAGCTCGCGATAGCCGACGACAACGACGCTCCGCGCGCCGCCAAGCCGTGCTTGACGCGTGAGGACGAGGAGCCGAAGGACGAGAAGGACGCTGCCGGCGACAAGGACGCGGCGGAGTCGGACAAGACCGAGGACGAGCCCTCGCCCTCGGCGTCGGAGACCGAGAAGCCGTCGGCGGGCGACAAGGACGAGGCGACGCCCGAGCCGGACGCGACCGGTGACGCGGGCGACAAGGAGTCCGAGCCGGCCGCGGGCGACGAGAAGCCCGCCGAGCCCGAGGCGACCCCGTCGCCGTCCAAGTCGAAGAACCCGCTCGACCCGCTGGGCGTCGGCGACGCCATCAAGGACTTCTTCACGCCGGGCGACAAGAAGACCGAGGAGCCGGCGCCCGAGGAGTCCACCGCCGAGGACGAGACGGCCGGCGAGAAGCCCTCCGGCGACAAGGCGGCCGGCGACGAGACGGCCGGTGACGACGCGACGGCGGACGACGACACGGCCGGTGGCAAGCTCGCCGAGGGCACCGCCGAGGCGAAGGCCAAGGCGAAGAAGGCCGCCGAGAAGCTGGCGAAGGAGAAGGCGGCGAAGGAGAAGGCCGCCGCCGAGAAGAAGGCGAAGGACGCCGAGGACGACGAACTCTCGGCCGAGGACAAGCTCAAGGCCAAGATCGAGGAAGCCGCCGCAGGGGCGGGCACCAAGGTCGAGGAGCTGGACGGCGAGACCGCCGACGGCGCGGACTGCATCAAGCCCGGCGACCTCGAGCAGGGCATCCCGCTGCTGCCGGACAAGCCGTTCATCATGGAGACCGACAAGCTCACGCTGCGCGGTCTCGACTACCACGGTCCGGTCGACGTCCAGACGCAGAGCGGCAAGGTCAAGCAGGTCCTGAAGTTCACCGCCAACGAGATCGACATCAAGTCGATGCACCAGAAGACGGTCGGCCCGAACGGTAAGACGGGCAACGTCAAGGCGGCCGAGGGCAGCACCACGACCTTCCGCAACGGCGAAGTCACCATGTACACCGAGGAGTTGAAGGGCAACCTGTTCGGTCTGATCCCGGTGACCTTCACTCCCGAGACCCCTCCGCCGCTCAACGTGCCGTTCGCCTTCTTCACCGATGCCACGGTGACGCAGGCCGGCCAGTTCGGCGGGACGATCACGGTGCCGGGTCTGCAGAACTACTTCGACTGATCGCCGCCTCCGGCCGTTCGCACGGCCGCCGGCACGCACACAGCACGCACAAGGGGCGCCCTCGTCGAGAGGGCGCCCCTTGTGCGTGGCTGGACTCCGGCCGCGTACGGCCGCAGGTGTCAGTCGCGTTCGCCGCCGCCCAGGTGGTGCACCCGGACCATGTTGGTGCTGCCGGGAACGCCGGGGGGCGAGCCGGCGGTGATGATCATCGTGTCGCCGTTCGAGAACCGCTGGAGCTTGAGCAGCTCCGCGTCCACCAGCTCGACCATCGCGTCCGTGTTGTCCGCGTGCGGCACCAGACGGGACTCCACGCCCCAGCTCAGCGAGAGCTGGTTGCGGGTCGCCTCGTCGGTGGTGAAGGCGAGGATCGGCTGGGCCGCGCGGTAGCGGGACAGCCGGCGCGCGGTGTCACCGGACTTGGTGAAGGCGACCAGGGACTTGGCGTCCAGGAAGTCCGCGATCTCGCAGGCCGCCCTGGCCACCGAACCACCCTGCGTACGGGGCTTCTTGCCCGGCACCAGCGGCTGCAGGCCCTTGGAGAGCAGCTCCTCCTCGGCGGCCCGGACGATCTTCGACATGGTCTTGACCGTCTCGATCGGGTACGCGCCGACGCTGGACTCGGCGGACAGCATCACCGCGTCCGCACCGTCCAGGATGGCGTTCGCGACGTCGGAGGCCTCGGCGCGGGTGGGCCGGGAGTTGGTGATCATCGACTCCATCATCTGTGTCGCGACGATCACCGGCTTGGCGTTCCGCCGGCACATCTCCACCAGGCGCTTCTGCACCATCGGGACCTTCTCGAGCGGGTACTCGACGGCCAGGTCACCGCGGGCGACCATCACGGCGTCGAAGGCGGCGACGACGCTCTCCATGTTCGCGACGGCCTGCGGCTTCTCGACCTTCGCGATGACGGGGACCCGGCGGCCCTCCTCGTCCATGATCTTGTGGACGTCGTTCACGTCGTCGGCATTGCGGACGAAGGACAGGGCGACCATGTCGCAGCCCATGCGGAGCGCGAAGCGGAGGTCCTCGACGTCCTTCTCGGACAGGGCCGGGACGTTCACCGCGGCGCCGGGCAGGTTGATGCCCTTGTGGTCCGAGATGACACCGCCCTCGATGACGACCGTGCGGACCTCGGAGCCCGACACCTCGGTGACCTTGAGCTCGACGTTGCCGTCGTTGATCAGGACCTGGTCGCCCTTGGAGACGTCGCCGGGCAGACCCTTGTAGGTCGTGCCGCAGATCGACTTGTCGCCGGCCACGTCCTCGGTGGTGATGGTGAACTCGTCACCGCGCACCAGCTCGACGGGGCCCTCGGCGAAGGTCTCCAGGCGGATCTTGGGGCCCTGCAGGTCGGCCAGCACGCCGACGGCCTGGCCGGTGTCCTCGGCGGCCCGTCGGACGCGGTCGTACCGCTCCCGGTGCTCGTCGTGGGATCCGTGGCTCATGTTGAAGCGGGCCACGTTCATACCGGCCTCGATGAGCGCTTTCAGCTGCTCGTACGAGTCGACGGCGGGGCCAAGGGTGCAGACGATTTTGGAACGGCGCATGAGGCTGATCCTATCGGTTTGTTTCGTAGCGGAATATTCCGTCTGGTGGAAGGTCCAAATGTGCGAACCGCCGCTCAGGTGTGGCCCGTTCAGGCCGCAGTCACGAGGGCGTACGCCGACGTCGCGATCTCCAGTTCCTCATCGGTGGGCACCACCGCCACCGCGACACGCGCCGCGGGCGGGGAGATCAGCCGCGCGCCGTCCGCGCGGGCCTCGTTCAGGGCCGGGTCGACCGCGAGGCCGAAGCCCTCGAGCCCGGACACCGCGGCGTCGCGCACCGCCGTCGAGTTCTCGCCGACCCCCGCGGTGAATGTCAGGGCGTCCACGTGGCCGAGCACGGCCGAGTAGGCGCCGATGTACTTCTTCAGGCGGTGCACATAGATCTCGAAGGCGAGCCGGGCGCTGTCGTCGCCCTCGTACATCCGCCGGGTGATCTCCCGCATGTCGTTGTCGCCGCAGAGGCCGACCATGCCGCTGCGCTTGTTGAGCAGCTCGTCGATCGTGTCGATGTCCATGCCCGCGACCCGTGCGAGATGGAAGATCACGGCCGGATCGATGTCCCCGGAACGCGTACCCATCACCAGGCCCTCCAACGGCGTCAGGCCCATCGAGGTGTCCACGCAGCGCCCGCCGAGCACCGCGGAAGCCGATGCGCCGTTGCCCAGGTGCAGGACGATCACGTTGACCTCCTCGGGCGACTTGCCGAGGAGCTTCGCGGTCTCCCGCGACACGTACGCGTGCGAGGTGCCGTGGAAGCCGTAGCGGTGGATGCGGTGCTCGTCGGCGGTGCCCACGTCGATCGCGTAGCGCGAGGCCGACTCCGGCATCGTGGTGTGGAACGAGGTGTCGAAGACCGCGATCTGCGGCAGGTCGGGCCGCATCCGGGTGGCCACCTCGATGCCCGTGACGTTGGCCGGGTTGTGCAGCGGCGCCACCGGGATGAGCCGCTTGATCTCCTTGAGTACCGCGTCGTCGATGACGGTCGGCACGGTGAAGTACTTGCCGCCGTGCACCACCCGGTGCCCCACCGCGGCCAGTTCGGGGGAGTCGAGGCCGAGTCCGTCCTCGGCCAGCTCGCGCGCGACGGCGGCGAGCGCCTGCGCGTGATCGGCGATCGGGCCCTCGAACACCCTGGCCCCGGCGCCCTCACCGGTCAGCGGCGTGTGCTTGAGCCGGGAGGTCTCCTCGCCGATGCGCTCGACCAGGCCCACTGCGAGCCGCGAGGTGTCCCGCATGTCGAGCAGTTGGTACTTCACCGACGACGAGCCGGAGTTGAGAACGAGGACGCGGGTCGGGGTGGTCACGAGAGCGGTGCCTCCGGATCGGCGGTACAGGTTGTGCCCTGGCGGGGGAGTACGCGGGTGCGGCCGGTCATGCGCCCGGCCCCTGCGCCTGGATCGCGGTGATGGCCACGGTGTTCACGATGTCCTGCACGAGGGCGCCCCGCGACAGGTCGTTGACCGGCTTGTTGAGGCCCTGCAGAACCGGGCCGACGGCGATCGCGCCGGCCGAACGCTGCACCGCCTTGTAGGTGTTGTTGCCCGTGTTGAGGTCCGGGAAGATCAGGACGCTCGCCCGTCCCGCGACCTCGGAGTCCGGCAGCTTGGTCGCCGCCACCGACGGCTCGACGGCGGCGTCGTACTGGATCGGGCCCTCGATGAGCAGCTCCGCCTGCCGGGAGCGGACGAGCTCGGTGGCCTGGCGCACCTTGTCGACGTCCGCGCCCGCGCCCGATGTACCCGTCGAGTACGACAGCATCGCGATCCGCGGCTGCACCCCGAAGCGTTCCGCCGTCGCGGCCGACTGGACCGCGATGTCCGCGAGCTGTTCGGCGTCCGGGTCCGGATTGACCGCGCAGTCGCCGTAGACGAGCACCTTGTCGGCAAGGCACATGAAGAACACCGAGGAGACGATCTCCGCGTCCGGCCGGGTCTTGATGATCTCGAAGGCCGGCCGGATGGTGGCCGCGGTCGAGTGCACCGCACCGGAGACCATGCCGTCCGCGAGGCCCTCCTGCACCATCAGGGTGCCGAAGTAGTTCGCGTCGGCGACCACGTCGTGCGCCAGCTCCACCGTCACGCCCTTGTGAGCGCGCAGGCGGGCGTACTCCTCGGCGAACTTCTGCCGCATCTCGGAGGTGGCCGGGTCGACGATCTGCGCCCCCGACAGGTCGATGCCGAGGTCCGCGCCCTTCTTGCGGATCGTCTCCACCGGCCCGAGCAGGGTCAGTTCGCACACTCCGCGACGCAGCAGGACGTCCGCCGCGCGCAGCACTCGCTCCTCGGTGCCCTCCGGCAGGACGACCCGGCGCAGGTCGGCGCGGGCCCGCTCGATCAGCTTGTGCTCGAACATCATCGGCGTGACCCGCTCGCCGCGCGCCACCTCGATACGGGAGAGCAGCTCCTGGCCGTCCACGTACCGCTCGAAGAGGCCGAGTGCGGTCTCCGCCTTGCGGGGCGTCGCCGCGTTCAACTTCCCTTCCAGGGAAAAGAGTTCGGCCGCAGTCGGGAAGCTGTTCGCCGCCACCGAGATGACCGGGGTGCCGGGAGCGAGCCGGTTCGCGAGCCGCAGCACCTCCTCGCTCGGACGTTCGCCGAGCGTGAGCAGGACACCGGCGATCGGCGGGGTGCCGGCGCTGTGCGAGGCGAGTGCGCCGACCACCAGGTCGGAACGGTCGCCGGGCGCCACCACCAGACAGCCGGGGGTCAGCGCGGGCAGGAAGTTCGGCAGCATCGCGCCGCCGAACACGAAGTCCACCGCGTCGCGCGCGAGACCCGCGTCGTCACCGAGCAGCACCGTGCCGCCCAGCGTCTGGGTCACCTGGGCCACCGTCGGTGCGGCGAGCGCCGGGTCGTCGGGCAGGACGTAGCACGGGACGTTGAGGAAGGCGGCCAGGCGTTCCTGGATCTCCTCGCGGTCGGTACGGGCCACCCGGTTGACCACCAGGGCCAGGATGTCGCAGCCGAAACTCTCGTACGCCCGGTGGGCGTTGCGGGCCTCGGCGCGCACCGATTCGGCGCTCTGGTCACGGCCGCCGACGACGGGCAGCACATGGGCGCCGAACTCGTTCGCCAGGCGGGCGTTGAGGGAGAGTTCGTCGGGGAGCTGGGTGCCGGCGTAGTCCGTGCCGAGGACCAGGACCACCTCGTAGTCCTGGGCCACCTCGTGGAAGCGGCCCACGATGCGTGAGACCAGCTCGTCGGTGCCCTGCTCGGCCTGCAGCGTCGCGGCCTGCTCGTACGCCATGCCGTAGGCCGACGTGGCGTCCTGGCCGAGCCGGTAGCGGGCCCGCAGCAGCTCGAACAGGCGGTCGGGGCCGTCGTCGTGCACAAGGGGGCGGAAGACGCCCACCCGGTCGACCTGGCGGGTCAGGAGCTCCATGACTCCCAGCTCGACGACCTGGCGGCCGTCGCCACGGTCGATCCCGGTCACGTACACGCTGCGCGTCACGCGTGCTCTCCGATCCTTCGCTCACTCGTATCCGGTCACCCGCCACGTTCGAGACGGGAGCGGACAAAAGTACCCGTTATGGTGGTCACGCCCCCTTGACAATACCCTCGGGCCTGGCTAGAACGCCCGCCGGACAAGGCCTCCGGAGGACCCCGGCCCGTCGGCGGGCGAGGGCTCGCGCCCGGCGGAGCAGGTGGACGCGGCAGCCCCCGCGAGCCCGTGAAACAATCGGACGCGGTCCACGCGTCACTCCACCGAGCAGGAGACACAGCACGATGCGCATCGGCATTCTCACCGCAGGCGGCGACTGCCCCGGCCTGAACGCAGTGATCCGGTCCATCGTGCATCGCGCGGTCGCAGGCCACGGGGACCAGGTCATCGGCTTCGAGGACGGCTACAAGGGACTGCTCGACGGTCACTACCGGCCGCTCGACCTCACCACCGTCAGCGGCATCCTCGCCCGCGGCGGCACCATCCTCGGCTCCGCCCGCCTGGAGCGCGGCCGCCTCCAGGAAGCCGTACGAGACGTACCGCAGCTGACCCAGCGCCTCGGCATCGACGCCCTCATCCCGATCGGCGGCGAGGGCACCCTGACCGCCGCCCGGATGCTCTCCGAGGCGGGCATGCCCGTCGTCGGAGTCCCGAAGACCATCGACAACGACATCTCCGCAACCGACCGCACCTTCGGCTTCGACACCGCCGTCGGCGTCGCCACCGAGGCGATGGACCGGCTCAAGACCACCGCCGAATCGCACCAGCGCGTCATGGTCGTCGAGGTGATGGGGCGTCACGCCGGCTGGATCGCCCTGGAGTCCGGGATGGCGGGCGGCGCCCACGGAATCTGCCTCCCCGAGCGCGCCTTCGACCCGGCCGACCTGGTGAAGATGGTCGAGGAACGCTTCGCGCGCGGCAAGAAGTTCGCGGTCATCGCCGTCGCCGAGGGCGCGCACCCGGCCGACGGCAGCATGGACTACGGCAAGGGCGACGTCGACCAGTACGGCCACGAGCGCTTCCTCGGTATCGGCACCGCACTCGCCATCGAGCTGGAGCACCGGCTCGGCAAGGAGGCCAAGCCGGTCATCCTCGGCCATGTGCAGCGCGGCGGCACTCCGACCGCGTACGACCGGGTGCTCGCCACCCGCTTCGGCTGGCACGCCGTCGAGGCCGCGCACCGGGGCGAGTTCGGACACATGACCGCACTGCACGGCACCGACATCGATATGGTGCCGCTCGCCGAGGCCGTCACCGAACTGAAGCGGGTGCCCGAGGCGCGGATGGCCGAGGCGGAGTCGGTCTTCTAGTTCCTGCCCGGGCCGGGGGCTCAAGGCGACGTCGCAGGTCAGCCCCCGCCCGCCCGGTCCCAGAAGTGGTCCAGGATCCCGTCCAGGAAGTCCCGCCCCGCGGCGCCCCGGTCCTCGTCACCGCCGCCCCAGCTCAGGGTCGCCACCATCGAGGCCTGGTACTCGCCGTGCAACTCCCCGAGCACGTCCGCGATCCGGTCCCGCTCGAGCGGCAGCAGCTTCGCCAACGGGCGTACGTAGGACTGCCAGCGTTCGGCCACCGCGCCCCGCAGCAGCTCCGTGAGCCGCTCGTCCAGGCCGGTGGCCGTCGCGAACTCCCGTACGCCGAGATCGAGTACGCGCGCCAGGGCCGCGGACTGGCGCTCCGTGCCGCGCCAGTTCCCCGACGCCTCGGCCTGCAGATACTCCGCGTGCTCCACGCCGGCCTCGCGCGCCACGTCCTCGGTGGCCAGACCGCGGGCCAGCCGGTGCTCGCGCAACGTGACCGGCGCGCCGAGGAGTTCGGACGGGGCGCACCACAACGCCCCTGCCAGCGCGGTGAGTTCGACCGGCGAGGGAGCGGCGAGGCCGCGCTCCCAGGCGGTGACCGTGTCGGGCGTGACGTGGTGCAGGCCGTACCCCGCCTGTACGCCGTAGGCGACATGGCCCGGCGCCATGCCGAGCGCCTGGCGCAGACGGCGGGCGGCCGCCGCGTCGAACGGCGGGCCGGTCTCGGTGGCTGGGGTCTCGGACACGGGCACACGCTAGGTGCGCCCGGGGCGCCGGACCACGGTGTATTCGCCCAGGATTCCCGGTTGTGGCAAGGTCCTACGCCGGGTGCCCGCGCGAGCCGTAGGACCCTTCAAACGACCGCTCAGCCCTTGATGGCCCCGCCCAGTGCGAAGCCACCGCCGAGCCGGCGCGAGATCAGTACGTACAGCAGGATCACCGGCGTCGAGTAGATCATCGAGAACGCGGCCAGCTGCCCGTACACCACCGTGCCCCGGTTGCCGAAGAAGTCGTTGATGCTGACCGAGGCGGGCATCTGGTCGGGCGAGATGAGCAGCATGAAGGGCACGAAGAAGTTGCCCCACATCATCACGAACGAGAACACCGTCACCACCGCGACCCCCGGCCCCATCAGCGGCAGCACGATCCGCAGCAGCGACTGGAACGCGGACGCGCCGTCCGTCCACGCGGCCTCCTCCAGCGACTTCGGCACCCCGTCCATGAAGTTCTTCATCAGCCAGATGGCGAAAGGGAGTTGGGAGGCGGCGAAGAAGTAGATCGTGCCGTACATCGTGTCGATGAGCTCGACCTGGACGAAGAGCGCGTACACCGGCACCATGATCGCCGTGATCGGCAGGCTGGTCGCGAACAGGATCGTCAGCAGGAACGGCCGGTTGAACCGTGACCTGAACCGGGACAGCGGGTACGCGGCGAGCGCCGCGCACACCACCGTCAGCAGGGTCGCCCCACCGCACAGGATCAGGCTGTTCAGCATCGGTGTGAACGTGATCTCAGGTTCGAGGACCGCGTCGTAGTTGCCGAACGTGAACTGGTCCGGGATCTTCACCTGGAGGTCGGCCTGCGCGTCGAGCGACGACAGGACCACCCACGCGAGCGGCAGGACGAAGGCGGCGGCCACCACGAGCAGCCCCGCGTCCGCCGCGAGCTTGCGCAGGCCACGCCGTGAGAACACCACGTCAGACCTCCGAGCGCAGCAGGCGCATGTAGACGAGCGAGAAGAGCGAGCCCACGAGGAGGAGCAGCAGTGCCACCGCGGTGCCGTATCCGATCGCGTGCTTCTGGAACGCCTGCTCGTACATGAACAGGGGCAGGGTCTGGCTGCGGTTGCCGGGACCGCCTCTGGTCATCACCCAGATCAGGCCGAACACCGAGAGCGTCTGCAGGGTGTTGAGCATCAGATTGGTGCCGATGGAGCGGCGGATCATCGGCAGCGTGATGTGCCACATGCGCCGCCATCCGCCGGCGCCGTCCACCTCGGCGGACTCGGTGATCTCCTTGGGGATCTCGTTGAGCGCGGCCGAGTAGACGAGCATCGAGAAGGCCGTGCCGCGCCACATGTTCGCGAACGACACCGCCAGGATCGGCAGGGTGAACAGCCAGTTCTGGCCCGGGAGATGGAGCCAGTCGAGGATCGCGTTGAGGGTGCCCTCCTTGCGGAAGAAGGCGTAGAGCAGGAAGCCCGCCACCACCTCGGGCAGCACCCAGGCGGTGACCACGATCCCGCCGGTGACGGTGCGCACCGGCTTGGACGCCCGCCGCATCAGGGAGGCGAGGGCGAAGCCCAGGGTGTTCTGGCCGATGATGGAGGACAGCACGGTGAACACCAGGGTCAGCCATACGGCGTTGCGGAAGTCCTCGTCCCCGAACGCCTTGCGGAAGTTCTCCAGGCCGACGAAGCTCGACGAGGCCTGGCCGGTCAACTGCAGGTCGGTGAAGGCGATATAGGCGCAGTAGCCGATCGGCCCCGCCAGGAAGAGCACCAGCAGGATCATCGCGGGCGACAGCGGCAGGATGCGTATGAGCCGGTGCCCCCGGCCGGGCCCGGTGGTGCGCGGTGGCGCATCGGCCGGGCCCTTGGTGACCTGCGCGGTCACTTCTTGACCACTTCGCCCTCCGTGACGGATTCCAGTTCCTCGTCGTAGGCCTTGGCGGCCTCGTCGACCGAACTGTCACCCGTCGTCACCGACTCCATCGCCTCCTGGATGGCCGTGGAGACCTTCGGATACGCGGGATACGCCGGCCGGTAGTGGGTGGACTCCACGAGGTCCGTGAAGAACTTGATGCCGGGCTGCGCCTTCACGTACTCCGGGTCCTCGGCGACGTCCTTGCGGACCGCGATGCCGGAGTTCGCGATGTACCACTTCTGCGCGTTCTCCTTCGTCTGCATCGTCTCGATGAAGTCGAAGGCGAGGTCCGGGTTGGCCGACTTCTCCGGGATGGCCCAGGTCCAGCCGCCGGACATGCTGACCTTGCCCGGGGCGTCGCCGGTCTGGGTGGGCATCGCGGCCAGACCCAGCTCCTTCGACCACTCGGGCCACTCGTGGCCGCTGCCCTTCAGCCAGTCCTGCGGCAGCCAGGAGCCGTCCAGGTTGATCGCCAGCTTGCCCTTCGGCAGGAGCGAACCACGCACGGTGGTACCGATGTTGGGGTCGAGGGCGTCGGAGACCTCGGGGCCGAGCTTCTCCTTGTAGACGGTCTCCACGAACTTCAGGGAGTCCTTGAAGCCCTTGCCGCCGGCGACCCACTTCTTCTGCTTCGGGTCGTAGAGCGGGTCCGCGCCGGTGCCGTACAGGAGCATCTCGAAGCCCTGCATCGCGGACTGTTCACCGCCGGGCTTGCCCGTGTAGACGTTCAGCGGGATGGTGCCCGGCACCTTCTTCTTGACCGTGCGGGCCGCGTCCAGGACGTCGTCCCAGGTCTTCGGCTGCCAGTCGGCGGGCAGGCCGGCCTTCTTGAAGATGTCCTTGCTGAACCAGAGGCCGCGGGTGTCGGTGCCGTCCGGTACGCCGTAGGTCTTGCCGTCCTCGGCCTTGGCCGCGTCCCTCGCGGTGTCGATGAACTGCGGCCAGTCCTTCCACTTCTCCAGATACGGGTCGAGCGGCTTCAAGTACCCGCTGGTGATATCGGAGTTGATGAGGAAGGTGTCCTCGTAGACGAGGTCCGGGGCGGTCTTCGGGGAGCGCAGCATCTGCTGCAGCTTCGTGTAGTACTCGGCGTCCGGGGCCTTGATCGGCACCAGCTCGACCTTCTTGCCCGGGTGGTCCTTCTCGAACTGCTTCTTCATGTCGGCCAGGTAGTTGTCCATCACCCGGACCGAATTGTCCGTGGACTGCTTGTACGAGACCTTGACCGTGTCAGCATCGCTTCCGGAGCCCCCGCCACAGGCGGTGAGAGCGGAGGCGGCCAGCAGGCCGGCGAGGATCAGTGGGACGGTGGGGCGACGCACGACACGACCTCCTACGAGCCACCATTGGCTGCCCGGTGAACGTAAGGCGGCGGGTGTGCCAGGTCAATGGGTGTGCAGGGGCGGGACGTCGGACCGTGACAACGTTGTTAGCCCGCGGCTGGTGTCCCGGCCGCGGGCTGACGTCTGAACTACTTCTGGATCACGTGCGACTGACGGTGGATCAGTCGTCCGTGAGCGCCTTGTTGCCGACGTTGATCTCGGTGTCGCCGTTCAGCATCGGGCCGAACACGATCGAGCGGCTGATGTCCAGGCTCTTGTCGGTCCAGTCGATGACCCAGCTGGTCTCGGTCGTGGTGGTGGTGGACTTCGACGGGCCGTGACCGCCGGCCTGAGCGGTGCTGGCACCGGCTGCCGCGAGACCGAGCACGGCGAGGCCGATGACGAGGGGACGAAGCGCAGCGCGCATGTGAACGAACCTCCATGAAGGGGATGGAACCCGATGATTGTGCGTCCATAACGTGGAGAATGTGTGAAGGACGCGCTCTGTCCGTGATGTGAAGCATGAGAAGTAGCCCAATGGCCGTCATCGCACGCCGGTGACCTGCGGGTTCCATGAGCAGTCCAGGCGCGCTGCGCGCCGCGCACCGGCCGCCAGGTGTGAAGACCGGCGGACGTGCGGAAGTGAAGGCCTCAGTCCGTGGTCAGCCAGCGGTAGTGCAGTTCCGGCCGCCCGACCTGGCCGTACTGCGGGGTGCGGGCGGCGCGGCCCGTGGTGACCAGGTGTTCCAGATAGCGGCGGGCGGTGATGCGGGACAGGCCCGCGGCCTCCGCGGCGGCGCCCGCGCTGAGGCCCCCCTCGTCCGCGGTGCGCAGAGTGGCGATCACCCGGTCCAGGGTCGGTGCCGTCAATCCCTTCGGCAGCGCGGCCGGTTCGGGTGCGCGCAGGGTGGCGAGCGCGCGGTCCACCTCGTCCTGGCCGCTCGCCTCGCCGACCGCCGTACGGAAGTCGGCGTAGCGGACGAGCCGGTCGCGCAGGGTGCCGAATGTGAACGGCTTCAGCACGTACTGGACCACTCCGAGCGAGACGCCCTCGCGCACCACGGTGAGGTCGCGGGCCGAGGTCACCGCGATCACGTCGGCGTGGTGGCCCGCCGCGCGCAGCGTGCGGGCGAGCCGCAGCCCGTGCCCGTCGGGCAGATACAGGTCGAGCAGCAGCAGGTCGACGGTGGTGCGGTCCAGGATCCGGCGGGCCTCGGCGCCGGAGTGCGCCTTGCCCACGGCAGTGAAGCCGGGCACCCGGTTCACGTACGTCACATGGGCGTCGGCGGCCACCGGGTCGTCCTCGACGACCAGGACCCGGATCCCTTCGGGAGCGGTCGTCACCGGTGGCCTCCTGTCGGGTCGGCGCCCTCCTGGGCACGTACGGTACGGCTGCCGGCCTGGGAGGGGAGAGGGGGGTGCGCGGATTCGTCGCCACCGGACGCGGCGCCGTGGCCGCCCGCGGACAGCGGCAGCCGTACGGCGAACTCCGCGCCGCCGTCCGCCGAGGCCCCCGTCTCCACCGTGCCGCCGTGCCGGCTCACGGTCTGGCGGACCAGGGCGAGGCCGAGGCCGCGGCCGGGGCCCTTGCCGGACCAGCCGCGGCGGAAGATGTCCGTGTCGGCGGGCACCCCGGGGCCGGAGTCCGCCACCCGGAGCAGCAGCTCCTCGCCGTGTCCGCCCTCGCCGGGGACGGTGATCCGGGCGGTGACCTCGATGTGGGCTGCGGGGGAGCCGGTGACGGCGTCCAGGGCGTTGTCGATCAGGTTGCCGAGGATGGTGACCAGGTCGCGCGGTGGCAGCGAGTCCGGCAGCAGTCCGTCGTCCAGGTGGCTGTCGTCGGAGACCTCGAACTCCACGCCGTGCTCGTTCGCCTGCGCCGCCTTGCCGAGCAGCAGGGCCGCGAGCACCGGTTCGGTCACCGCGGAGATCACCTGGTCGGTCAGGACCTGGGCGAGTTCGAGTTCGGCGGTCGCGAACTCGACGGCCTGGTCGGAGCGGCCGAGCTCGATCAGGGACACCACGGTGTGCAGCCGGTTCGCGGCCTCGTGCGCCTGCGAGCGCAGCGCCTGCGAGAAGCCTCGCTCGTGGTTCAACTCGCCGGTGAGCGCCTGGAGTTCGGTGTGGTCACGGATGGTGACCACGGTGCCGCGGTGCTCGCCGCTGGAGACCGGCGAGGTGTTCACCACGACCACCCCGTCGTCGGTCAGATGCACCTCGTCGACGCGCGGCTCGGTGGCGAGCAGCGCCCCGGTCAGGGCGGTGGGCAGGCCGAGGGCGGAGACCTGGCGGCCGACCGCGTCCCCGCCGATGCCGAGCAGGTCGCGGCCCGCGTCGTTCACCAGAGCCACGCGCCGACCGCCGTCCAGCATCAGCAGGCCTTCGCGCACGGCGTGCAGCGCCGCCTGGTGGTAGTCGTGCAGCCGGCTCAGCTCGGTCGCGTTCATCCCGTGGGTGTGCCGGCGGAGCCGTGCGTTGACGAAGTACGTACCGGCGCCGCCGAGCGCGAGCGCGCCGAGCGCGACCCCGAGCAGCCCGGTGAGCTGACTGCGCACCTGGCTGTTGATCGCCTCGACCTTGATGCCCGCGCTGACCAGGCCGGTGATCCGTTCGCCGTCCCGGATGGGCGTCACCACCCGCACCGAGGGGCCCAGCGTGCCGGTGTACGTCTCGTCGAAGGTGCGGCCCTCCAGGGCGGCCTGGGTGTTGCCGATGAAGGTCTCGCCGATCTGCTTCCGGTCCGGGTGGGTCCACCGGGTGCCGTCGATGTCCATGATGGTGACGAAGTCGACCCCCGAGTCCCGCTGCACTTCCTTGGCGTACGGCTGCAGGACTCGGGTGGGGTGCTCGGTGCGTGCCGCGGCGCGCACCGACGGTGAGTCCGCGAGGGAGCGGGCCGTCGCGCCGGCCTGGCGCCGGGCGGACTCCTCGGCCTGCCGGTGGGTGGTGACGTACGTGAAGAGGGCGCAGCCCGCCACCACCGCTGCCACCAGGACGACCTGCATCGCGAAGAGCTGGCCTGCCAGGCTGCGGGGACGGGGGAGACGGGGCATGCGGCCAGTCTGCCTCGCAGTGTGTGTGAACTAAATGAACGGAAGGGTGACCCGGCTCACCTGCTGGTGGATATTCACCGGGACCTCGCCAGGACGTGAGCCGCACGCATGGCGCGTATCCCCGGACACCGGCCGCACCCCCGCGACCCGGTGCCGACAAGCAAGGAGGCACTGTGGCCGCCAAGCGGGACAGAACCCACTACCTGTACATCTTCGTGATCGTGGCGGTCGCGCTCGGCATCCTCGTCGGGTTCGCCGCCCCCGGAGTCGCAGTCGAGCTCAAGCCGGTCGGCGAGGGCTTCGTCAACCTGATCAAGATGATGATCTCGCCGATCATCTTCTGCACGATCGTGCTCGGCGTCGGATCCGTCCGCAAGGCCGCCAAGGTCGGCGCGGTGGGCGGCATCGCACTCGGCTACTTCATGGTCATGTCCACCGTCGCCCTGGTCATCGGCCTGGTCGTCGGCAACATCCTGGAGCCGGGTCACGGACTCGCGCTCACCGACTCGGTACGCGAGACCGGCGCGGCCCAGGCCGAGGGCGCGAGCGAGTCCACCGCCGACTTCCTGCTCGGCATCATCCCGACCACCCTGGTCTCCGCCTTCACCGGTGAGTCGGTGCTGCCGACGCTGCTCGTCGCGCTGCTCTCCGGCTTCGCGCTGCAGTCGATGGGCTCCGCCGGTGAGCCGATCATCCAGGGCATCCGGCACATCCAGCGCCTGGTCTTCCGCATCCTCGCCATGATCATGTGGGCCGCGCCGGTCGGCGCGTTCGGTGCGATCGCGGCGGTGGTCGGCGAGACCGGCGTGGACGCGTTGAAGTCGCTCGCCATCATCATGATCGGCTTCTACATCACCTGTGTGCTGTTCGTCTTCGGGGTGCTCGGCATCATCCTGAAGCTGTTCACCGGCATCAACATCTTCTCGCTCCTGAAGTACCTGGGCCGTGAGTTCCTGCTCATCGTCTCCACCTCGTCATCGGAGTCCGCGCTGCCGCGGCTCATCGCGAAGATGGAGCACCTGGGCGTCTCGAAGCCCGTGGTGGGCATCACCGTGCCGACCGGTTACTCGTTCAACCTGGACGGCACGGCGATCTACCTGACGATGGCCTCGCTGTTCGTCGCCGAGGCGATGGGCTCCCCGCTGGCCCTGAGCGAGCAGATCTCACTGCTGCTCTTCATGATCATCGCCGCGAAGGGTGCGGCGGGCGTCACCGGCGCCGGTCTCGCGACCCTCGCGGGCGGTCTGCAGTCGCACCGGCCCGAACTGGTCGACGGCGTCGGCCTGATCGTCGGCATCGACCGCTTCATGAGCGAGGCCCGCGCGCTGACCAACTTCGCGGGCAACGCGGTGGCCACCGTCCTCGTCGGCACCTGGACCAAGGAGATCGACCGGGAGCGGGTCGGCGAGGTGCTCGCCGGGAAGCTGCCGTTCGATGAGCAGACCCTGGTCGTCGAGGACCACGAACCCGCCAAGGAGGCCGCGGAGTCCGAGGACGACGTGCCGCCGCAGCGCGAAGGCGGGCTGGAGAAGACGGACGCCTGAGTCCACGCGGCGATCCGAACGCTGCCTGCCGGACGGCCGACTCTGAGTCGGCCGTCCGGCAGTGTGCGTCGCGGGGCACACGGTCACGGAGTGTCGGCGTCGCGCATCACGGCGCCACCCGCCCAAAGACGGAACATCGCGGCGTCCAGATCTCCGCGCAGCCCCGGGTGCGGCCCGTGGTGCAGCAGTACGAGCCCGTGGTGCACCTCGTCCGTCTCCGTGCACCGGTAGCGCGCCGACGGATCGAGCCCGCGCAGCCTGAGCGGCGGCGGCCACGGGCCGTAGCGCTGCGCCTGGAGCCAGGCCGGCACCGCCACCTCGTCGCCCAGGCCGTACCGCCCCGCGCTCAGCCCGTCACCCGGCGGCCGCAGCCGGTCGAGCCCGGTCCTGCCGCACCGCGGTCCGGATCTCCCTTCTCAGCGCGACCCACTCGCGCGTCTCCGGCGCCTCCGCCGCACCCCAGCGGGCCGGGTCGCCGCCGATGCCGGGAACCCCTGCCATCGCGCCGACGATCGCAACCGCAGCGAACAAGTCCGGCCGGCGCGCGGCGACTCGCCTGCGCCACCGCCGCGTCAACCGGCGTGCCGCAGCGCTGCGATTCAGCAGCCGGACCTCCGAGGGGCGCGAACTGGCGGGATACGGCGGCCTGTTCCGGCGCGGCCCGCGATCCTTCCGGGACGGGACGGGACGGGACGGGACGGGACGGGACGGGACGGTGCTCACCGCGGACACCGGCGGTCCGCAGGCGATGGCCGTGCGGTCGCCTTCCTGGTGAACCGCACCGGGCCGGGTGCCTCGTGCGCGACGAGGTACCCGGCCCGGATGTCTCTACGGACGTGTCAGGACTTGGTCCACACCCCCACGTAGTCCACCTTCATCGGGTGCCCGGGCTCGGTCGACTCGACCGGGGTCGCGTGGCCCGCGACGCCGTCCGGGAAGGCCCCGCCCATGGCGACGTTGAGCAGGACGAAGTAGCCCTCGTGCTCGGTCATGTTGGTCCAGGTCTCGGCCGAGAACTGATCCTGCGAGAGCGAGTGGTACTCCTCGCCGTCCACGTACCAGCGCAGCTGTTCGGTGTCCCCTGAGCGGTCCCACTCGAAGCGGTACGTGTGGAAGCCGGACTGGCAGGTGGAGCCGGGGCAGGCACGGCTGTTGCCGAGGCCCTCGGACTCGTTGCAGTCGCCGCCCGGGCTCACGCCGCAGTGCAGTACGCCCCACACCGAGTCCAGGCCGTTGACGTTCTCCATGATGTCGAACTCGCCGATGCCGGGCCAGTTCTGGTAGTTGCCGCGGTACGGGGAGCCGAGCGCCCAGAAGGCCGGCCAGTAGCCGATGGCCTTGTCGCCGCCGACGTCGGGCATCTGCACGCGGCTCTCGATGGCGAGGGTGCCGCCGTCGGGGGCCTTGAAGTCGCTGCGCTGGGACTCGATACGGGCCGAGGTCCAGTTGCCGGAGTCGTCGCGGAGCGGGGTGATCTGCAGATTGCCGTCGCCGTCGAGGCTGAGGTTGTCGGTGGAGTCGGTGTACTCCTGGATCTCGCCGGTGCCCCAGTTGTCGGGGCCGCCCGGGTAGCCGTGCCCCTTGTCGATCTGCCAGTTCTCACCGGACGGCAGAGTGTTCGCGCCGCCTTCGAAGTCGTCGCTCCACTGCTCGGTCCAGCCCTCGCCGGGCGGCGGGACGTCACCGGCTGCGGAACCGGGGTAGCTCAGAGCGGCGAGCAGCGCGGCGCTCGCGGCGCCTGCGACGGCCATCGCCCGCCAGCTGCCGCGGCGGCGGCGGTTTTCCGGCGGGGGGAGTGCCTGGGTGATGCGGCTCGGGGACATCGAGCACCTCCGTGGGGGGAGTTGGGGGTCCGGGGGGCCGGTTGAGAGCGCTCTCAGAGTTTTGTACTTGCAGCCATGCGGGCCGTCAATGTCCATGACACGTCAAGTTCTTGAAGGCGGGCGGGAGTTGTCCGCGGAGTGGTGGTTTCTCCCCGCGGCGCTGCACGCACCCACGCCCTCACACCTCCGCACCCACACCCTCACGCGTCCGGTGCCAGGGCCCGCCCGATCGCCCGCATCCCGCGCCCGCACCCTCGCGTATGCACTACCGCCGCCGCCCCCGCCCGACCGGCCTGCTGGCCTTGACCCCGGCGTCAAGGATTACCGTCGACGACATGCGAATCGGCGAGCTGGCCGACCGGGCCGGGACGACCACGCGGACTCTGCGTTACTACGAGTCCCGTGGCCTCCTGCCCGCACGGCGTACGGGCAACGGCTACCGCACCTACGGCGAGGACGACCTGCGGCTGCTCCGGCAGATCAGGGTGCTGCAGGACTTCGGGTTCGGTCTCGAGGAGACCCGTCCGTTCGTGGAGTGCCTGCGTGCGGGGCACCCGCACGGCGACTCCTGCCCGGCCTCGCTCGACGTCTACCGCCGCAAGATCTCCGAACTCGACGCGCTGATCGGCGAGTTGATCGCAGTTCGGGAGCAGGTGGGATCGCAGCTACGGCGTGCCGAGCAGGAGCGCGACGCGCTCGCCGGGCAGGCCACGGCACCGGAAGGTCCGGAGCCGAAGTGTGAATGGGGAGGTTGACATGTCGGTGAAGGCAGCAGGCGTGCCCGAGGTGACGGACGCCGATTTCGAGGCCGAGGTGCTGCGGGCCGACCGGCCGGTCCTGGTCGAGTTCACCGCCGACTGGTGCGGTCCTTGCCGGCAGCTCGCGCCCGTACTCAGCGAGATCGCACGGGAGCAGGCGGACGGACTCAAGGTCGTCCAGCTCGACGTCGACCACAATCCGGGCACGACGACCACGTACGGCGTCCTGTCGATGCCGACCCTGATGGTCTTCCAGGGCGGCGAGCCGGTGAAGTCGATGGTCGGCGCCCGTCCCAAGCGCAAGCTCCTCGCCGAGCTGGACGGGGTGGTCGACGGGGTCCTCTGAGGCCGCGGGCGGTGAGGGCGTCCGGGGTCCGGCCCACGCGAGCCGACCCACGCAGAGAAATACCCCGGCGGATTGACGGCCGGGGTATTTCTCTGCGTATATTGGTTGTTTCTCTGGTCAAAGAAAAAGGCCCCTCAATGGGGGCCAACAGAAACACCATACCCCGCGAGGAGCCGAATTGTCAACCGAGGAATTGCAGAATGAGCAGCAATTCATCGACCGTCTCTACGACCGTCTCGGAGTGCTGCGCGCCGAGGCCCAGTCCCTGGCGAAGGCCTCGCTCGCCCAGGTCGGGCGCGGTCAGCAGGCCCGGCTCGAGCGGGACGTGACCGTCGCGGAGCACGGCAGGACCGCCGCCGAACTGGCCGGTGTGGAATCCGGCCTGTGTTTCGGCCGTATTGATCTCGCCGAAACCGGAACGGGGCCCGGTCACCATCACATCGGCCGTATCGGGATCCGCGACGACGACACGGAACGCACGCCTTTGCTGATCGACTGGCGCGCCCCGGTGGCCCGCCCGTTCTATCTCGCCACCGGACACACACCGATGGGTCTGGTCCGCCGCCGGCACCTCACCACCGAGGGCCGGGTGGTGACCGCTCTGCACGACGAGATCCTGGACCTCGGGGACGCGACCCGCACCGGACACGAGGACCCCAACGGCGACGCCGTGCTGCTCGCCGCCCTGAACGCCGCCCGCACCGGCCGTATGGGCGACATCGTGCAGACCATCCAGGCCGAGCAGGACCGGATCATCCGCGCCCCGCACCAGGGCGTGATGGTGGTCGAGGGCGGTCCGGGCACCGGCAAGACCGCCGTGGCGCTGCACCGGGCCGCGTACCTGCTGTACGCGCAGCGCGAGGTGCTCGCCAAGCGGGCCGTGCTGATCGTCGGGCCGAACCCGGCGTTCCTCGGCTACATCGGCGAGGTGCTGCCCTCGCTCGGTGAGACCGGCGTGCTCCTGTCGACGGTCGGGGAGCTCTACCCGGGCGTGACGGCCACCGGCACGGACACCGCCGAGGCCGCCGAGGTCAAGGGCCGAGCGGAGCTGGCCGGGGTCCTCGAGAGCTACGTCCGCGCCCGCCAGTCGGTGCCGGACGATGCCATCGAGGTCGACCACGACGACTACGGCTCGCTGTTCCTGGAGCGCGCCATGGCCGAGGACGCCAGGGCCCGCGCCCGCGAGACCCGGCTGCCGCACAACCTGGGCCGCCCGTACTTCGCCTTCCACATCATCGACGCGCTCACCGACCAGTTGGTGGAGCGCCTCGGCGCCGATCCGCACGGCGGCCCGAACCTGCTCGGCCCCGACGACATCGCCCAGCTCGGCAAGGAGATCGCCACCAGCGCCGAGGTGCACGCCGCGATCGAGTCGCTCTGGCCGACGCTCACTCCCGAGCGACTGATCACCGACTTCCTCGCCGACCCGGAGGGTCTCGACGAGCGGGACGCGAAGGCGGTCCGCCGCACCGGAGGACCCTTCACCCCCGCCGACGTACCACTGCTCGACGAGGCTGCCGAGCTCCTCGGTGTCGACGACTCCGCGGAGCGCGCCGCCGAGGAGGCCGAGCGCCAGGAGCGGATCGCCTACGCCCAGGGCGTGCTCGACGTGTCCTACGCCTCGCGGACCTACGAGTTCGAGGACAAGGAGGACGCGCAGGACGGCGACACCGAGGCGTCCGAAGTGCTCGGTGCGCACGACGTCATCGACGCCGAGCGGATGGCCGAGCGGCACGAGGAGGCCGACCACCGCAGCGCCGCGGAGCGCGCCGCCGCGGACCGTACCTGGGCGTTCGGGCACATCATCGTGGACGAGGCGCAGGAGCTGTCCGCGATGGCGTGGCGGCTGCTGATGCGCAGGGTGCCGACCCGCTCGATGACGCTGGTCGGCGACCCCGCCCAGACCGGCGACGAGGCCGGCTGCGGGGCCTGGGAGGCGATCCTCGAGCCGTATGTGCAGGACCGCTGGGAGCTGGTCCGTCTCGGGGTCAACTACCGTACGCCCGCCGAGATCATGGACCTGGCGGCCGGAGTGCTGCAGGCCGGGACGCCGGAGTTCGAGCCGCCCCGGTCGGTGCGCTCGACCGGAGTGCCGCCCTGGACGAGGCGGACCGACGACCTGCCGGACGCCGTGGCCGACGCGGTAGCGCGCGACCTCCCGGACGAAGGACGGCTCGCGGTGATCGCGCCGCGCGCCCTGCACGAGGCGCTCGCGCCACGTCTCGAAGGGGTGCAGGCCGGCGGGGAGCCGGACCTGACCCACCGCGTGGTCCTCCTCGACGCCCGCCAGTCCAAGGGCCTCGAGTTCGACGCGGTCGTGGTCGTCGAACCCGCGGCGATGCGCACCAGCGACCTCTACGTCGCCCTCACCCGCGCCACCCGCACCCTCGGCATCCTGCACACCGGCACCCTGCCGAAGGGACTGCGCCAGGGCGACTGAAGCACCGGATCTGTCGGCCCCCCGCCCCACAAGTGCCCGGTCCGTACGGAATGTTGTGATCCGGCAAGCGTGCCGTCGCGGACCGGGTACCACCGGCGTCCCGGGGGTGGCGCCGCACCCCGGGGCGCCCACACGGTCGATGGACAGGACACGACACGTTCACGACCGACGGGGGAGTCATGAACAAGCGGATCCGTAGGTACGGCGGGAAGCGGCTCGTGGTCACGGCGACGACGGGCGCGCTGCTGCTCGCCCTCACGGCCGCCGGCTGCGACGAGCCGTCGGAGCAGGACGGCAAGGCGGCAGGCGCACAGCAGCAGAGGAAGAGCGGCGAGCGCATCGTCAACCAGGCGGCGACCGGCGGTGGCGGGGGTGGCGCCGGCGGCGGCATCGGTCGCGGCCACACGGTGAAGACCTGGAAGAAGGTGTCCGTCAGGACGCACCCGGACCAGGGCACCAAGCGGCTCAGGAGCATCGGCAAGGGCAAGAAGGTCTCCGCCGAGTGCTGGACCATCGGCCGGATGGTCCGGGCCGAAGGCACCGCCAACGAGATCTGGGTGCACGTCAAGAACGGCTGGTCGAGCGCGATCTACTTCAAGGGCGACAAGTTCGCAGGACTGCCGAAGGACGCCCGCTGCTGACTGCGCCGCCAACGGCCCGTGGGGCCCGCCGGACATCTTCGGCGGGCCCCACGTCATGTTCTGCCAACTCCCATGGAAGCAAGGCTGGTTCAGGCCGGTCGCAGCCACACCGTGGCCAGCGGCGGCAGCGTCAGCCGCAGGCTCGCCGGCCGGCCGTGTGCGGCCACCGGCTCCGCCTGGACCGGGACGCCCGGATCGCCCACGCCCCCGCCTCCGTACCGCTGTGCATCGGTGTTCAGTACGACCCGCCAGGCCGCCACGTCCCCCGGTACGCCGAGGCGGAAGTCCTCGCGCACCACCGGCGCGAAGTGCGAGACCGCGAGCAGCGGGCTGCCGTCGGCCGCGAACCGCAGGAACGCGAACACGTTGTCCTCGGCCGCGTCACCCGCCACCCAGGCGAACCCGGACGGATCGAAGTCCCGCTGCCACAGGGCCGCACTGTCCTGATAGGCCGAGTTGAGGTCACGGACCAGATCGCGCACGCCCCGGTGGTCCGCCTCGGCCCCGTACGAGGGATCGAGCAGCCACCAGTCCGGTCCGTGCGCCTCCGACCACTCCGCGCCCTGCGCGAACTCCTGGCCCATGAACAGGAGTTGCTTGCCCGGGTGGGCCCACATGAAGGCGAGATACGCGCGCAGTCCGGCCCGCTGCTGCCACCAGTCGCCGGGCATCTTGGAGACCAGGGACCTCTTGCCGTGCACCACCTCGTCGTGCGAGATCGGCAGACAGTAGTTCTCGCTGTACGCGTACACCATCGAGAACGTCATCTCGTGGTGGTGGTGCCGGCGATGCACCGGGTCACGTGCCACGTAGCCCAGTGAGTCGTGCATCCAGCCCATGTTCCACTTCAGGCTGAAGCCCAGGCCGCCGAGGCCGTCGGCGCCCGTGTGATGGGTGGCGCGGGTGACACCGTCCCAGGCGGTGGACTCCTCGGCGACCGTGACCACGCCCGGCACCCGGCGATGCACGGTGGCGTTCATCTCCTGCAGGAACGCCACCGCGTCCAGGTTCTCCCGGCCGCCGTGCTCGTTCGGCGTCCACTCGCCGTCCTCGCGCGAGTAGTCGAGGTAGAGCATCGAGGCGACCGCGTCCACCCGCAGGCCGTCGATATGGAACTGCTCGCACCAGTAGACCGCGTTGGCCACCAGGAAGTTGCGGACCTCCGTGCGGCCGTAGTCGAACTCGAGGGTTCCCCAGTCGGGGTGCGCGGCCCGCGCAGGGTCCCCGTGCTCGTACAGCGCCTTGCCGTCGAACTCGGCCAACGCCCAGTCGTCGCGCGGGAAATGAGCCGGCACCCAGTCCATCAGGACCCCGATGCCGGCCCGGTGCAGCGCGTCGACGAGGAACCTGAAGTCGTCCGGAGTGCCGAGCCTCGCCGTGGGAGCGTAGAAGCCGGTCACCTGATAACCCCAGGAGCCGCCGAAGGGGTGCTCGGACACCGGCATCAGCTCCACATGCGTGAAGCCCAAGTCCTTGACGTATGCGGGGAGTTGCTCAGCCAGCTGGCGGTACGTCAACCCGGGCCGCCAGGACGCCAGATGCATCTCGTACACCGAGAACGGCTCCTCGTGCACGGCCCGCTGAGCACGCTCGCGCATCCAGACGTCGTCCTGCCAGACGTGGTGCGAGGCCGTGACGATCGAGGAGTTGGCCGGCGGAACCTCGGTCCTGCGTGCCATCGGGTCGGCCCGCAGCGAGCGGCTGCCGTCCGGCCGGGCGATCTCGAACTTGTACAGCTCGCCCTCGCCGACGCCCGGCACGAACAGCTCCCACACGCCGGTCGAGCCCAGCGAGCGCAGCGGAAACCCGGTCCCGTCCCAGTAGTTGAAGCCTCCGACGACCCGTACCCCCCGAGCGTTCGGCGCCCACACCGTGAACCGGGTGCCGGTCACGCCGTGGTGGGTCATCGGCTCCGCGCCGAGCGCCCGCCACAGCTCCTCGTGCCGTCCCTCACCGATCAGATGCAGGTCCAACTCGCCTACCGCGGGCAGGAATCCGTACGCGTCGGGGATCTCGAGCTCGGTGTCCCGGTACGTCACGACGAGCCGGTAGCCGGGCACGGATGCCTGCGGCAGTGCGGCCGAGAAGAATCCGTCGCCGTCGTCGTGCAGTTCCACCCGCTGTCCGTCGTCGGTGACCACCGTCACGGCGAGGGCGTACGGACGCAGGGCGCGGAACGCGACGCCGGCGGGGGCCGGCAGCGGGTGGGCGCCGAGTACCTCGTGGGGGGCGTGGTGCGTGCCGGCCAGCAGCCTTGCCCTGTCCTCGGGGCCGAGTGCGGGGGACGGGGGGTCCTGCGGGGCCGCCTTCTGCCGGGGCGGCTTCTTGGAGGCCGTCCTCGCGGGCGGGGCCTCGGGTGTCTTGCGGGGAGCGGGGCGGGAAGTCACGGGGGCTCCTGGGTAGGGGGAACGTCTCTCAGCCGGGGGGCTGGCAAGTGCCGGGCCTGGTCGTCGATCGCCGGACGGGCTTGCTGCGTGGTCAGCCGGACATCGCCAGTCGCCGTACCGCCGCCAGCGGGACGGGCAGCCAGTCCGGGCGGTGACGGGCCTCGTACAGGACCTCGTAGACCGCCTTGTCCGTCTCGTAGGCACGCAGCAGCACCGCGCCGGCGCGCGGGTCCTGGCCGGACGCGGACGCGTACCCGTCGCAGTACGCGGCCCGGCAGTCGCGGGCCCAGTCGGGCGAGGTGTCGCCGTGCGACCGGGCCGCGTAGTCGAACGAGCGCAGCATGCCCGCGACATCACGTACCGGCGGATGGGCGCGACGGCGTTCCGCCAGCGGACGGGCCGGCTCGCCCTCGAAGTCGACCACCGACCAGTGGCCCGTACCCGGTGCGCGCAGGCACTGGCCCAGATGCAGATCCCCGTGCACGCGCTGGGCCGGCCCGAGCCCCTCCCGCAGCTCCGCCAGGTCACGGAACACTGCGCCGAGGCCGTCCGCGTACGGCTGCAGCGCCGGCACCGCGGCGGCCGCCGCGGCCAGGCGCCCCAGCATCCCGTCCGCGATCGCCGCGGTCTGCGCCCGGCCGAGCGTCACCGATGGCAGCGCGTCGGCCAGCGACAGATGCACCTCGGCGGTGGCCCGGCCGAGGGCCCGCGCCTCGGGTACGAAGTCCCGGCCCGCGGCGAGGGCCGCGAGCGCGAGCTCCCAGCCGTCCTCCGCGCCGGCCAGGAACGGCTGCAGCACCCCGAGGACGTACGGTTCGCCCTCGGTGGACCCGCCGCCACCGAACCAGGCGACCGGCCGCTGCACCCGGGTGGAGCCGGCCGCCGCGAGCGCGAGCGGCAGTTCCACGTCCGGTTGCACCCCGGGCAGGACCCGCCGGAACACCTTGAGGATGAACTCCTCGCCGTACACCAGCGAGGAGTTGGACTGCTCGACGCCGAGCGCGCGGGCCGTCAGACCCTCCGGGATGTCCGTACCGGGATCGCGCTCGAAGTGCAGATCGCCGAGGGAGCCACGGGTGCGCAGCCGTTCCAGAAGTACCTGAGCCAGGCGCGGATCACCCAGCGCGTCGTACACGGCGAGGCCCGCGAGCGGCCCGCTCCGCGGCCGGCCCACCAGCGCCGGAGCGAGCCGTGGCGGCAGCACCTGCCGTACGCCCAGCAGGAGTTGGTAGCAGTCGCCGCCCGGTGGGCCGGAAGCCTCCTGGCCGCCGGCGGGCGATTGACGGGCGCGCACCAGGAGATGCAGGAGCCCCGGTGCCGAGCCGGGCGGCAGCATCTCGGTCACCGAGACCAGGCCGAATCCGGTGACCGGGCTGCCCTTCCCGGCGAACCACCGCTGCCGCGGCAGCCACTGGGCGAGCAGCGGCCCGAGAGAGTCGAGGAGTTCCTCGCCGGACGCGCCGGCCGTGCTGCCGGGTCTCGTGGCTGCTTCCGACATGGCGTCACTTCCCTTGCCCGCATGGGGTGTTGGAGTGCCGGTGTGCGTACTCGGCGACGGTCCGCCGTGGCTGCCCACCCCTGCCACGCTACGCCGGGTCACGGCGCAGCCGGAACCAGTAGAACCCGTGCCCCGCAAGGGTGAGCAGATACGGCAGCTCGCCGATGGCCGGGAAACGCACCCCGCCGATCAGCTCCACGGGATGCCGCCCGGCGTACGCGCGCAGGTCCAGCTCGGTGGGCTGCGCGAACCGCGAGAAGTTGTGCACGCACAGGACCACGTCGTCCTCACCGTGCCGCCGCTTCGGCGCCTCGCGCAGGAAGGCGAGCACCGCCGGGTTGGACGACGGCAGTTCGGTGTAACTGCCCAGCCCGAAGGCCTCGTTCTGCTTGCGGATCTCGATCATCCGGCGGGTCCAGTGCAGCAGCGAGGACGGCGTCGACATCGCCGCCTCCACGTTGGTCACCTGGTAGCCGTAGACCGGATCCATGATTGTCGGCAGGGTCAGGCGGCCGGGGTCGCAGGAGGAGAAGCCGGCGTTGCGGTCCGGTGTCCACTGCATGGGCGTGCGCACCGCGTCGCGGTCGCCGAGCCAGATGTTGTCGCCCATCCCGATCTCGTCGCCGTAGTACAGGATCGGCGAGCCCGGCAGGGACAGGAGCAGGGCCGTGAACAGCTCGATCTGGTTGCGGTCGTTGTCCAGGAGCGGGGCCAGCCTGCGCCGGATGCCGATGTTGGCGCGCATCCGCGGATCCTTGGCGTACTCCGCGTACATGTAGTCGCGCTCCTCGTCGGTGACCATCTCCAGGGTCAACTCGTCGTGATTGCGCAGGAAGATGCCCCACTGGCAGCCGGACGGGATCTGCGGGGTCTTCGCCAGGATCTCCGAGACCGGGTGCCGGGACTCGCGCCGCACCGCCATGAAGATCCGCGGCATCACCGGGAAGTGGAACGCCATGTGGCACTCGTCGCCGCCCTTGGCGTAGTCGCCGAAGTAGTCGACGACGTCCTCCGGCCACTGGTTGGCCTCGGCGAGGAGCACCGTGTCCGGATAGTGCGCGTCGATCTCCGCGCGGAGCCGCTTGAGGAAGGCGTGCGAGCGCGGCAGGTTCTCGCAGTTGGTGCCCTCTTCGGCGTACAGGTACGGCACGGCGTCCAGGCGGAAGCCGTCGATGCCGAGGTCGAGCCAGAACCGCAGCGCGGAGATGATCTCGTCCTGGACGGCCGGGTTCTCGTAGTTGAGGTCCGGCTGGTGGGAGAAGAAGCGGTGCCAGTAGTACTGGCCGCGGACCGGGTCGAAGGTCCAGTTCGACGACTCGGTGTCGACGAAGATGATCCGGGCGTCCTGGTACTGCTTGTCGTCGTCCGCCCAGACGTAGTAGTCCCCGTACGGGCCGTCCGGGTTGCGCCGGGACTCCTGGAACCACTCGTGCTGGTCGCTGGTGTGGTTCACCACGAAGTCGATGATCACCCGCATGCCGCGCTGGTGCGCCGCGTCCACGAACTCCACGAAGTCCGCGAGATCACCGAACTCCGGCAGTACGGCCGTGTAGTCCGCGACGTCGTACCCGCCGTCGCGGAGCGGGGAGGCGAAGAACGGCGGCAGCCACAGGCAGTCCACGCCGAGCCACTGCAGATAGTCCAGCTTCGCGGTGATGCCCTTGAGGTCACCGACCCCGTCGCCGTTGCTGTCCTGGAAGGAGCGGACGAGCACCTCGTAGAAGACCGCCCGTTTGAACCAGTCGGGGTCGCGGTCCTTGGCCGGGGTGTCCTCGAAGGTGTCCTGCACGGGCTCGTTGACGATCATGATGTGGGTGACCCCTCGTAGTTCACGGTCGGTGAGGACGGTCGCAGGACGGTCAGGAGATGCGCGGGTGTGCGGCTCGGGTCGAGCCGTACGTAGTTGGTCCTGCCCCAGTGGTAGGTCTCGCCGGAGAGCTCGTCGTGCACGGTCAGCCGCGCGTCGGGTGACATGCCGAGTTCCGCGAAGTCCAACGAGACGGTGGCTTCCCGGGTGTGGTGTGGATCAAGGTTCACCACGACCAGGACGACACTGTCCCCCTGCCGCTTGGAGTACGCGAGGACCCCGTCGTTGTCCGCGTGGTGGAAGTGCAGACCGCGCAGCCGGCGCAGCGCCGGGCTGAGCCGCCTGACCCGGTTGAGGGTGGTGATCAGCGGGGCGAGGGTACGGTCCTCGCGCTCGGCCGCCGCCCAGTCGCGGGGCCGCAGTTCGTACTTCTCGGAGTCGAGGTACTCCTCGCTGCCCGGCTTGAGCGCAGCGTTCTCGTACAGCTCGTAGCCGCTGTAGACCCCCCAGGTGGGCGAGAGTGTCGCGGCGAGGACCGCGCGTACGGCGAAGGCGGGACGGCCGCCGTCCTGAAGGTAGCCGTGCAGGATGTCCGGGGTGTTCACGAAGAGATTCGGGCGCATCACGTGCGCGGTTTCGAAGGCGAGTTCCGTCGCGTACTCGGTCAGCTCCTGCTTCGAGGTGCGCCAGGTGAAGTACGTGTACGACTGCTGGAAGCCGACGGCCGCGAGCGTGCGCATCATGGCCGGCCGGGTGAACGCCTCGGCCAGGAAGATCACGTCGGGGTCGGTGCGCCGGATGTCGCCGAGCACCCGCTCCCAGAAGACCACCGGCTTGGTGTGCGGGTTGTCCACCCGGAAGATCCGCACCCCGTGCGCCATCCAGAACCGCAGCAGCCGGCAGGTCTCGGCGACCAGGCCGTCCATGTCCTGGTCGAAGGCGATCGGGTAGATGTCCTGGTACTTCTTCGGCGGGTTCTCCGCGTAGGCGATGGTGCCGTCCGCCCGGTGGTGGAACCACTCGGGGTGCTTGTCCACCCACGGGTGGTCGGGGGAGCACTGCAGGGCGAAGTCGAGGGCGATCTCCAGGCCGAGTCCGGACGCGGTCCGCACGAACGCGTCGAAGTCGTCGAGCGTGCCGAGGTCGGGATGGACCGCGTCGTGGCCGCCGTCCGGTGAGCCGATCGCCCAGGGCACGCCCACGTCGTACGGGCCGGGGTCGAGGGAGTTGTTGCGGCCCTTGCGGAAGGTGGTGCCGATGGGGTGGACCGGCGGCAGGTACACCACGTCGAAGCCCATCGCCGCGATCGCGGGCAGCCGCTCGGCGGAGGTGGCGAAGGTGCCGCTGACCGGAGGCTCGCCTTCGCGGACCACGGCGCCCTCCGAGCGCGGGAAGAACTCGTACCAGGAGCCGAACAGGGCACGCGGGCGCTCCACCATCAGCGGCAACGGACGGGAGGCGGTGACCAGTTCACGCAGCGGACTGTTCTCCAGGGCCCGCTCGGCGTCCGGGGTGCGGGCCGCCGCGAGCCGTGCGGCGGGCGGCAGCGAGGTGTCGCGCAGGGCGTCCGCCGCGGCGAGCAGGGCGCTGCGGTCGGGTCCCGGCGGCAGGCCGGCGGCGGCGCGGCGGTGGAGTTCGGTGCCCTCCTGCAGGACCAGGTCGGTGTCGATCCCGGCCGGGATCTTGATACCCGCGTGATGCTGCCAGGTGGCCAGCGGGTCGCTCCATGCCTCGACGGTGTACGTCCAGTCGCCCTCGGCGTCCGGGGTGACCTCGGCGCCCCAGCGGTCGGTGCCGGGAGCCAGCTCCCGCATCAGGACGAGCGGCCGCGGCCGGCCGTCCGGCGTGTGCAGGACGACTCCGGCCGCGACGGCGTCGTGGCCCTCGCGGAAGACGGTGGCGCGGATCGGGATCGTCTCGCCGGTGACGCACTTCGCGGGACGGCGCCCGCAGTCGACGAGCGGGGAGACGTCCAGTACGGGAATGCGTCCGACAGTTGGGTTCAC
Organism: Streptomyces sp. YIM 130001; assembly: GCF_003574445.1. Taxonomy (GTDB): domain Bacteria; phylum Actinomycetota; class Actinomycetes; order Streptomycetales; family Streptomycetaceae; genus Streptomyces. The sequence continues at coordinate 144,239 of NZ_KZ984556.1, read as the reverse complement.
GACGTCACCTTCGAGGGAGAGTCCGCCGGGTGTACCGGAGGAGGCTTCCCCCGTGCCTTGGGTGGGCAATCCGGCGCTTTGATGCCTACTAGGCCGTAACGGTGCAGACAAGACGCCGGGACGAGTGTCGCCGTATACGACCGGCGGGAGGGGGTGACGCGCGAGGGCACCGGGGCTGAACGGGTGAGCGGGGGTGGAGAGCCTGAAGGGGGTGCCGGGCGCGCGCCGGTACCTTCGGTCCGTGCCGGCGGTACCGGTGGTCCGCTGTCCGCCGAATCGCCTGCGGGCTCCGCCCTCCTGGGCCCAGGCTGTCCGCCGGGGCACGCGCCCGGCTGTCCCACGACCGAACCGTCGCATCCCTCCACCCGCCCGGGAGTTACCTTGTCGCTCACCCGCAGGCGCGCCCGAGCCGCGGTCGCCACCGCGAGCTGCGCCGTCGCTCTGACCCTCGTACCCGCGTACGGCAACGCGGCCTCGCCGGCCGGCTCCGACACCTCGCCGACGGATCGGCCGGACAAGCAGCCGGTCGCGGTCGGCACCGGCGGCGCCGTCGCCTCGCTCGACGCCTACGCCACCGAGGCCGGGCTGAAGATCCTGCGCGAGGGCGGCAACGCCGTCGACGCCGCGGTGGCGGTGTCTGCCGCGCTCGGCGTGGTGCGCCCGTACGACGGCAGCATCGGCGGTGGCGGCGTGATGATGCTGCAGGACGGCCGTACGGGCAAGGTCAGCAGCATCAACTCCCGGGAGACCGCGGGCTCCCAGGTCACTCCGGAGCACTTCGTGGACCCGGAGACGGGTGAGCCGCTGCCGTTCGAGGAGGCGCGGCGCTCCGGCCTCTCCGTCGGCGTGCCCGGCACCGTCGCCGGCTGGGAGATGGCCCTGAAGCGGTACGGCACGATGGGCCTCGGCCAGGTGCTGAAGCCGGCCACCTCGATCGCCGAGAAGGGCTTCGTCGTCGACGCGGAGTACGAGTCCCGCACCGAGTCCAACGCCGAGTACCTGAACGCCTTCCCGAGCAGCCGCGACACCTGGCTGGTCGACGGCGAGTCGCCGAAGGAAGGCAGCGTCTTCCGCAATCCCGATATCGCGAAGACCTACCGGCTGCTCGCCAGGGACGGCGCCGACGCCTTCTACGAGGGCAAGCTCGCCAAGGCCATCGCACGGACCGTCACCGACCCCGAGGACTCCGGCGACTCACCCACCGAGGTCAGGCCCGGGAAGATGACGACGGCCGACATCGCCTCGTACCGCGCCCAGGAGCTGGCCCCGACCCACTCCGACTACAAGGGCTACGACCTCTACGGGATGGCGGGTCCGACCAGTGGCGGCACGACGGTCGGCGAGATCCTCAACATCCTTGAGCGGAAGGACCTTTCGGGTCTCTCCGAGGACGAGGTCCTGCACGAGGTGATCGAGGCCTCGGCCCTCTCGTACGCGGACCGCGAGGCCTATCTGGGCGACCCGGACCACGTCGACGTGCCGGTGCGCGGGCTGCTCTCCGACGGTTTCGCCGCCGAGCGTGCGGCGCTCGTCACCGACGAGGCGTCCGAGAAGCCGGTGGCCTCCGGCGACCCGTGGCCGTACGACGACGGCGAGGGCGTGGCACTCGACATGGCCGCCAACTCGCCGGCCGGCGGGCAGACCACCCACCTCACCGTCGCCGACGACGACGGCAACATCGTCAGCTTCACCTTCACCATCGAGGGCATCTCCGGCAGCGGCATGACCGTGCCCGGCTACGGCTTCCTGCTCAACAACGAGCTGACCGACTTCAGCTTCGACCCGCAGCACCCGGCGAACGCGCCCGACGGCGGCAAGCGTCCGCGCTCCAGCATGAGCCCGACCCTGGTGTTCAAGGACGGCAAGCCGCACACCGCGCTCGGCACGCCCGGCGGTTCGCGGATCATCACCACGGTGATGCAAGTCCTGCTCAACCACCTGGAGTTGGGCAAGACACTGCCCGAGGCCATCGCCGCCCCGCGGATCTCGCAGCGCAACGAGAGCGCCACCGAGCTGGAGGCCGGGCTCTACGACTCGCCCACCGCGGACGCCCTGCGGGCGCGCGGCCATAAGCTGGTCGAGGGCGATCCGATGAACAACGTGACGGGTGTGTCGTTCCTGCCCGACGGCGGCTTCCTCGCGGCCGCGGAACCCGAGCGGTACGGGGGCGGCGCCGCGGCCGTGGTCGATCCCGCCGAGGGCGCCGCGAGCCGGTAGAAGCACGCGGGCAAGAAGACGGGGCGGGGGCGGCCGATGGACGGCCGCGCCCGCCCCTTCTTCTTGCCGGGCGGCGGTGGAGTGCTACTTGACGTCGACTCCGGCCCAGGCGCTGTCCGTCGCCTTGACCTCTTCGGAGTCGGCGCCGTACAGGTCCTTGGCCGCGTCGAGCGTGGCCTGGCGGGCGGCCGCGTAGTCCGTGTTCGAGGTCATGTACGTGGTGAGGGCCTTGAACCAGATCTGCTCGGCCTTGTCGCGGCCGATGCCGGTGACGGCCTCGCCGTTCTTGGTCGGCGAGTCGTAACTGACGCCGTTGATCTCCTTCGCGCCGCTGCCCTCGGAGAGCAGGTAGAAGAAGTGGTTCGCGACGCCGGACGAGTAGTGGACGTCGACGTCGCCGATGCCGTCGTACCAGTAGTCCTCGGACGAACCGTCCTTGCTCGGCTGGTCCATGTGACGCAGCGGGCTGCCGTCGCCGTTGATGTCGATCATCTCGCCGATGAGGTAGTCGCCGACGTCCTTCTCGTTGGCCGCGTTGAACTCGACCGCGGTGCCGAAGATGTCCGAGGTCGCCTCGTTCAGGCCGCCGGACTCGCCGCTGTAGACCAGGCCCGCGGTGTTCGAGGTGACGCCGTGGGTCATCTCGTGGGCGGAGACGTCGATCGAGGTGAGCGGCTTGGCGTTGCCCTCGCCGTCGCCGTACGTCATGCAGAAGCAGCTGTCCTGCCAGAAGGCGTTGACGTAGTTGTCGCCGTAGTGGACGTTCGAGGTGGCGGCCTTGCCGTCGCCCTTGATGCCCTCGCGGCCGTGCACGTTCTTGTAGTAGTCCCAGGTCAGGGCGGCGCCGTAGTGGGCGTCCGCGCCGGCCGTCTCGGCGTTGTCCGGAGTGCCGTCGCCCCACTCGTCGTCGTCGCCGGAGAACAGGGTGCCGCCGGACGAACCGCCGTCCAGGTTGAACGTCTTGTGGCCACCGCGGTCGTTGTCGGTCAGCGTGAACGCGCCGCCTTCCTCGGCGGTGCTGAGCTCGACGTCACCGGTGTAGGTGGTGTGGCCGGCGCCGTTGTGCACCGCGTCCCACTGGAAGAGCTTGTCGCCGGTACGGGCATCGGTGACGATGTGCAGCTCGCTCGGGGTGCCGTCCTTCTTGGTGCTCTTCTTCACCTGCTCGTAGGCGAGTTTCGGGGTGCCCTGGGCGGCCCAGATCACCTTGCGGGCGTCCTTCGGAGCCTTGGCCGCGCCGGTGGTGTTCACCTTGAGCTTCTTGGACACGGCGCGGGTGGCGCTCTCGTACTTGCCGGCCTTGGAGGCGTGCACGACGAGGTCGCCGCCGAGGACGGGCAGCGAGGCGTAGGTGCGCTCGTAGCGGGTGTGGGTGGAGCCGTCGCGGTCCTTGATGACGTCGCGGACGACGAGCTTCTCCTGGGATCCGAGGCCGAGCTTCTCGGCGGTCTCGGCGCGCGACGACGCGGCGTCACGCAGGAGTTCGGCGCGCTGTGAGGCGGAGAGGGCGGACGGGGCGGAGCTCGGCGTGGGCTCGGCGGAGGGCTGCGCGGTGGCTCCGGTGCTCAGCCCTGCGGCGAGCAGGGCCGCGGCGGCGACGGCGGTGGACAGGGTCGCGACGGGGCGCGAGATGTGGGGCGACACGCAAGACTCCCTGGGCTGTTGTGGGGGGTCCGGCCACGCGAGGTGGCGGCCGGGCCGGGAAGCGTCGGTGCGGGTGTGCGGTGGTGCCGTCATGCGGTGGTGCGATGTACGCCCGTGGTGGGCGTGCCGTGCTGGTGGGGCGCACGGCTGTGCGGGCGGGCGTACGTGTGTTCCGTGCGGGGGAAGAGTGTCACTAAGGGCGCGTACATGTCATGGGGGCGAACGCAGGTTGACCGGAATTTGACCGTTGACCGATGTGCCGCGTCCGTTATACGGAGATCCGTACCGGCATAAGGACGCGTCCCTGTGTCGCCGACCGGCCCCGTGCGCCGGGGAGTTCAGGCCGACGGTGCGTCCGGCTCGCCGCCGTCCTTGTCCATGCGGATCTCCCCGCCGGGGGTGCCGCCAGGGCCTGCACCGTCCCTCTCGTCCCGGCGCTCGTCCCGGCTCTTGCCGAGGCGGGCGCCGCCGATCCGCATCGGCACCCGCGACAGCGACCCCACGAAGAAGAACCCGAGGACACCCACGACCAGCGCGGCCACGCCCCAGCCGACGTAGGGGCCGTCGAGTGCCGCGCCGCCGGCCGTCAGCAGGATGCCCGCGAAGAGCACGACGCCGGGAATCCAGCCGAAGCGGTGGATCGCGAGCCCGCCCATGACGCAGCCGAGCAACAGCGGCCCGAGGATCGCGAGTCCGCCCACCACGGCGCCGGCGATCATCGGGATCCAGGCCAGCATCCAGCGCCCGTCCTCCTCCGGCACGTCACCGTCGAGGGAGCCGCCGACGATCAGGCCCACGACCACGAGGAGTGCGGCCACCCCGAGCCCGATGAAGATCACCTTCGTCAGCAGGCTCTCCATCCGATCGATGAAGTCCGGGCTGAAACGGTACGAGTTCGACTCACCGGACCCCGAGGGCCGGCCCGCATCGCGGTGAGGGCGTCGCGTCATGGACGGAGCGTATGCCTCCGCAATTCCGCGGACGAAGCCGCACCGGACATCGTTGTACGGCTGGTACGAGAGCGGGAACGGCGGGTGGCGGACGCCGATGTGTCAGCGGCCGAGCACCGCGTCGGTGCAGCCCTCGACCCACTTCGGCGCCTCGGCGGCCTCGCCGTCCTCCGCACCGTGCTCCACGCACTCCTGCTCGGCGCGATCGGCGTACGAGGACGTGTCGCCCCGGGGGCGTTCGCCGTCGAAGACGTGTGTCCCGATGAGGGTGTTCCGTTCCCCGTACGCGCGGCCGCCCGCGTACTGGTGCTGCTCGTACCCGATGAAGGCCCCGGCCACCAGACACAGGGCGCCACCACCGACGGCGCACCGACGGAGCGTGGTGGGGATCCGCCGCAGCCGCGCGCGGACCCCGTCGGGAGCGCTGCTTGCGTCCGTGCCAGGTCCGCAGGTCTCGCGTGCCGCTGCTGTCATGTGCCGTACCTCCGTTCCTCCGGTGCTCCGGGCCGGCCGGTGGCGTCATGGGCGTAACCGCCACGCTCCACGCGCCGTTGCTGCTCGCCCCGCCGACCGTACGGGCAGCAGGGATGCCGGGGTCCGGCCGGGTGCGCGTCGCCCGGCGCAGGAACGGGTCCGCCGGTCCGGCCGACCGGTCGTGGCTCACTTGTCCGTCGATCACCGGCGCGGCCACGCTGCACCCTGATCGGAACCGGCGGGCCTCGGTGTCGATATCGGGCGGACTCCGGGGCCGTTGGGCCCGCACGCGGCACTATGGGGTGCCACCACACAGGCGCCACCACACAAGGGCCACCACACCGGGGGAGAGACGCATGCGCACACTGACCTACTTCGTAGGCTGCAGCATCGACGGGAAGATCGCGGCCGAGGACGGTTCGCTCGATGCCTTCTTCCCGCTGCCGGAAGGCCTGGTCGAGCATGTGGTCGCGCACTACCCGCAGACCCTGCCGACCCACGTGCACGAAGCGCTCGGCGTCACCGGTGCCGGTCAAGGACCCTTCGACACGGTCCTGATGGGCCGCGGCACCTACGAACCGGGCCTGAAGGACGGTATCTCGAGCCCGTACTCCCACCTGCGGCAGTACGTCGTCTCCAGCAGCCTGGCCGGTCCCGACCCCGATGTCACCGTCCTGGCCGGCGACCCGGTCGAGGCGGTGCGGGCACTCAAGGCGGAGACCGGCGGCGGGATCTGGCTCGCGGGAGGCGGCAGGCTCGCCGCGGCCCTGCTGCCGGAGATCGACCGACTCGTCGTGAAGATCTACCCGTTCGTGCACGGCCCGGGCATCGACCTCTTCGACGGGCCCGCCACCCCGACCCACCTCACCCTCACCGGTACCGAGGTGCTCGAGGGCGGCGCGGCGGTGCACACGTACGACCGGACCTGACGCGCTACCCCACCAGGCTGTCCCGCCACGCCTGGTGCAGGTCGGCGAAGTGGCCGGTGGCGGCGATGAGTTCGGACGGCGAGCCGTCCTCGACGACACGGCCGTCCGCCATCACCAGGACCCGGTCGGCGATCTCGACGGTGGACAGGCGGTGCGCGATCACCACGGCCGTACGCCCGCGGAGCACCGTGTGCATCGCCTGCTGCACCGCCCGCTCGCCCGGGATGTCGAGGGAACTGGTCGCCTCGTCCAGGATCAGCACCGCCGGATCCGCCAGCAGCGCACGCGCGAAGGCGACCAACTGCCGCTGCCCGGCGGAGATCCGGCCGCCACGCTTGCGTACGTCCGTGTCGTACCCGTCCGGCAGGGCGCTGATGAACGCGTGCGCACCGATCGCCTTCGCCGCACGCTCGATCTCCTCGCGGTCCGCCTCGGGCCGTCCGATCGCGATGTTGTCGGCGACCGTGCCGGAGAACAGGAACGCCTCCTGGGTCACCATCACCACCCCGCGCCGCAGTTCGGGCACCGGCAGGTCCCGCAGGTCGGTGCCGTCGAGCAGCACGCGGCCCTCGCTGGGGTCGTAGAAACGGGCGAGCAGCTTGGCCAGCGTCGACTTGCCGGCGCCGGTGGATCCCACCACCGCGACCGTCTGCCCCGCCGGGATCGTCAGATCGAAGCGCGGCAGAATCTCCCCGCCCGTGCGGTACGCGAACGACACGTCCGCGAACTCGACCGTACGGCCCGGGTGTTCGGAGGCGAGCTGCGGCAGCGACAGCGGTACTTCGGGCTCCGGCACGGTCGGCGTCTGGGCGAGCAGACCGGCGATCTTCTCCAGCGAGGCTGCCGCCGACTGGTAGGAGTTCAGGAACATGCCGAGCCGGTCGATCGGGTCGTAGAGCCGCCGCAGATACAGCACGGCGGCCGCGAGCACGCCGAGCGCCAAGGTTCCGCCCGCCACCCGGTACGCGCCCCACAGCACGATCGCGGCCACCGCGGTGTTCGCCACCAGGCGCGAGCCGATCACGTAGCGGGCCATCTCGAGGAGGGCGTCGCCGTTGGTGCGCTCGTGGTGGTGGTTCAGGACCTCGAACTCCGCCGCGTTCGCCCGCTCACGGCGGAAGGCCTGGACCGGCCGGATCCCGTTCATGGTCTCCGCGAACTTCACGATCACCGCCGCGATCGCGGTCGACCGCCGCCGGAAGACGCGCCCGGCCCGCCGCCGGTAGAGCCGTACGAGCAGATACAGCGGGACGAACGAGGCCACCGCGACCGACCCGAGGCCGAGGTCGAGCCAGAGCAGCATCGCCGAGATGTACAGGAACGACAGGAGCACCGTGATCAGCTCCTGCAGCCCTTCGGCGAGCAGTTCGCGCAGCGACTCGACGTCCGTGGTGGCGCGGGAGATCAGCCGGCCCGAGGTGTAGCGCTCGTGGAAGTCCACGGACAGCGCCTGGGCCTGGCGGAAGATACGGCCCCGCAGGTCGAGCAGGACGTCCTGGTTCACCCGCGCCGAGACGCGGATGAACACGTACTGCAGGGCGCTGGCCGCCAGCGAGATCACCGCGAAGGCGACACCCACCGCGATCAGTGGGCCGTGGTCCCCGTCGCGGACGGCCGGCACCGCACGGTCGATGGCGTACGCCACGAGCAGTGGGCCCGCCTGGACCGCGGCCTGCTGCAGCAGGAGCAGCAGCCCGGCGAACGCCACGCGGCCGCGCATCGGGGCGAGCAGCGACCGCAGCAGGCTGCCGGTGGCGCCCGGGGGTGCGGGCAGCGCGTCCTTGTCGAACGGGTCGTCGGCAGCGGGGAGTTGCGGCGGGGCGGTGTCCTCGGCGGATCCGGATGTGTGCGCGGGGCCGGTGCCGTCGCCCGGGGACGAGGCGGGTGGGCCGGAGAGCTGGGTGGTCATCGGATGTGCGCCTCCTGGCCGGTGGTCGTCGGGCCGTCCTGGTGCGGCGGCGGGGTGTCTCGGGCCGGCTCGGTGCCGGTGTCCTCGCCGGACATCAGCCAGGCGTACTCCGTGCTGGTGCGCAGCAGTTCCTGATGGGTGCCGACGGCGGTGACGCGGCCGCCGGAGAGCAGGGCGACGCGGTCGGCGAGCAGCACGGTGGAGGGCCGGTGCGCGACGACCAGGGCGGTGGTGTCCGTGAGGACCCGCCGAAGTGCCGCCTCCACCAGGGCCTCGGTGTGCACGTCGAGCGCGGAGAGCGGATCGTCCAGTACGAGGAACGGCGGCCGGCCCACGACGGCGCGGGCCAGGGCGAGACGCTGGCGCTGGCCGCCGGACAGGCTCAGGCCCTGCTCGCCGACCTGGGTGCCGGTGCCGTGCGGCAGTTCGTGGACGAAGTCGGCCTGGGCGACGGAGAGTGCGCGGTCGAGGTCCTCGGAGCCGGCGTCCGGGCTCGTGCCCATCAGGACGTTCTCGCCGACCGTGGCGGAGAACAGGGTGGGCTCCTCGAAGGCCACGGACACCATCGCGCGCAGGCGCGCGCGGTCCATCGCGGTGATGTCCTCGCCGTCCAGGGTGATCCGGCCCGCGGTCACCTCGTGCAGCCGGGGCACAAGCGCGGTCAGGGTGGTCTTGCCGGAGCCGGTGGCGCCGACCAGGGCCAGGGTCTCGCCCGGTTGGACGTGCAGGTCGACGCCGTCGAGGGCGGGAGCGCTGCCGGCGGGGGAGTCCGGGTAGCGAAAGACGACGTTCTCGAAACGGAGACCAGAGGTGGGCGGGGCCCCGGGTGCGGGGCCCCGTGCCGACCCGGTCGCCGCTTCGAGCTCCGACTCCGGCTCCGCGTCCAGGACTTCGAAGTACCGCTCGGTCGCCTTCGCCGCGTCCTGGCTGATCGCCAGCAGAAAGCCGATCGACTCCACCGGCCACCGCAGCGCCAGCGCCGTGGACAGGAACGCGACGAGCGTCCCGGCCGACAGATCGCCGTCCGCGACCTGCACGGTGCCGAGCAACAGGGCCGCACCGATGGCCAGTTCGGGCAGCACCACGATCGCGGCCCAGATGGCGGCGAGCAGCCGGGCCTTGTGCAGTTCGGTGCCGCGCAGCGTACGGGCGTGCCTGCGGAAGTCGCGGGCCTGCGCGCGGTGCCGGCCGAACCCCTTGATGATCCGGATGCCGAGCACGCTCTCCTCGACGACCGTCGTCAGATCCCCGACCTGGTCCTGCGCCCGGCGCGCCACGCTCGAGTACCGCCGCTCGAACAGCGAGCAGATCGCGATCATCGGCGCCGCGGGCGCCAGGATCACCAGGCCGAGCGTCCACTCCTGGGCGAGCAGGATGATCACGCCGATCAGGATCGTCACGCCGTTGACCAGGAGGAACGTCAGAGGGAAGGCGAGGAAGAGACGCAGCAGCATCAGATCCGTGGTGGCCCGCGACAGCAACTGCCCCGAGGCCCAACGGTCGTGGAACGCCACCGGCAGCCGCTGCAGATGTCCGTACAGCCGTCTGCGCATCGAGGCCTCGACCCCGGCCAACGGCCGCGCCACCAGCCACCGCCGGAACCCGAACAGCAGCGCCTCCGCCACCCCGATGAGCAGCAGCACGAGCGCCCCGAACCACACTCCTCCCGGGTCCCGTTCGGCCACCGGTCCGTCCACGATCCACTTCAGTACGAGCGGGATGACGAGCCCGGTGCTCGACGCCAGGACGGCCACGAACGCCGCACTGAACAGCCGCACCCGCACGGGCTTGACGAACGGCCAGAGCCGCAACAGCGTGCGCACGGCGGACCGTTCGGCGGGCGGGCCGTCCGGAGGGCCGGTGAGTGGCTCGGGAGCGGGATCGGTGGCGGTTGCAGTCTCTGTGGGCATCAGGAGCGAGCCTACGATTCACCACTGACAGGTCCCACCGGATTTCCGCCGTACGCAACCGACTCGACCCGCGGACACGGCGACCCGCGGTCCGCCCCGGCCATCAACCGATCGGCTGATGCGCCGTCGAGCGTGATGGGCGATGTGCCGGGCGGGCGCGCTCCGCCAGGATCGGGGTATGCCAAGCCACGCGCCCATCATCGAAGTCAGCGGACTGGTCAAGGCCTACGGGGAACGGACCGTCGTGGACGGGGTGTCGTTCGAGGTGGGCGAGGGAGAGATCTTCGGGATCCTCGGTCCGAACGGAGCGGGCAAGACGACGACCGTCGAATGCGTCGAGGGGCTGCGGGTGCCCGACGCGGGCCGGGTGCGCATCGCCGGGCTCGATCCCGTCGCCGACCACGACCGGGTCACCGAACTGCTCGGCTCGCAGCTCCAGGAGAGCGAGCTGCAGGCCAAGATCACCGTCCGGGAGGCCCTGGAGCTGTACAGCTCCTTCTACCGGAACCCCGCCGACTGGCGCCCGCTCGCCGAACGGCTCGGTATCACCGACCGCCTCGGCGCCCGCTTCGCGAAGCTCAGCGGCGGCCAGAAGCAGCGCCTCTTCATCGCCCTCGCCCTCATCGGCAACCCCCGCGTCGTGGTGCTCGACGAGCTCACCACCGGCCTCGACCCGCGTGCCCGCCGCGACACCTGGGAGCTGATCGAGGAGGTACGGGCCGGCGGGGTCACCGTGCTGCTCGTCACCCACTTCATGGAGGAGGCGCAGCGGCTCTGCGACCGGATCGCGGTGATCGACAAGGGCCGGATCGCCGCGCTCGACACCCCCGAGGGCCTGATCGGGCGCGCCACCAGCCCCAGCGTCATGTCGTTCGTACCGTCCGCGCCGCTGGATCCGGCGGAGCTCGCCGCGCTGCCCGGCGCCGGTTCGGTGGGCGACAAGCGCGGGCGGGTCGAGATCACCGGTACCGACGAGACCGTGAACGCGGTCATCACCCTCCTGGTACGCCGGGGCATCACCGCGGGCCAGCTGCACGTCGTGGACGCCACGCTCGACGACGCGTTCCTGGACCTCACGCAGGAGCGGGAGCCGGAGGCCGGCACCGGTGAGTCCGGCACCGGTGGCCGGGAGCGCGCGCGGACGGCCACCACGACCGACGCCTGAACCAGCGCGCCCGGCACCACCCGACGCCCGACGCGCCCGGCGCCGCCACCGCCCGGACGCCGCACCCCACCGGCGCCCCACCGACGACTACGGAGTCCTCATGTCCGCCCAACCCACCTCCGCGCCCGCCCCGGCGCCCGGCCTCGTGCAGGACCCGAGGCGCCGCCGTGCCGCGTTCCGCGCCGTTCTGCGGACCGAGGCGGTCTTGTTCCGCAGGGAGCCCGCGGCGCTGTTCTGGGTCATGGTGTTCCCGACCCTCCTGATGGTCATCCTCGGCCTGATCCCCGCCTTCCGGGAGGTCGACGACTCGCTCGGCGGGCGCCGGGTCATCGACCTCTACGTCCCCATCGCCGTACTTCTCGGCATGATCACCGCCGGCGTGCAGGTGATGCCCGGCGTGCTCACCACCTATCGGGAACGCGGCATTCTGCGGCGCCTCTCGGCGACACCGGCCCGCCCGTCGATGCTGATCACCGCGCAGGTGGTGCTGCATGCCGTCGCGATCGCCGTCGCCGCGCTGCTGGCGCTCGCCGTCGGACGGCTCGCCTTCGACGTGGCGCTGCCCCGGCAGCTCGCGGGATACGGCCTGGCCGCGCTGCTCGCCGCGCTCGCGGCCCTCGCCGTCGGCGCGGTGATCGCGGCGATCTCGCGCACGATCAAGGCCGCGCAGGCGGTGGGCACGGTGATCTTCTTCCCGATGATGTTCACCGCCGGTGTGTGGGCGCCGGTCGAGACCATGCCCGACGCCCTGCGCAACATCGTGGAGCTGACGCCGCTCGGCGCCTCCTCGGGGGCCCTCAACGAAGCGGCCACCGGTGCCTTCCCCGACCTCGTACACCTCGGTGTGACCGCACTGTGGGTGGTCGTCCTGCTCGCGGCCGCGGCCCGCTGGTTCCGCTGGGAGTGACGGCCCACACCATGAGCCACCACGAGAGCTCGACGGGAACGACGGACCGGTCCACCGCCGAAGCCGCCGCACCAGCCGGAGCTGCCGCACCAGCCGCACCAGCCGGAGCTGCCGCAGTGACGGCAGCAACCCGAGCGGCGGGAGGCGGACCGGAGAGGACGACGACGGCCCCCGCCGACCCGCGCCCCCGCCATCGCCTCGGCCCCGGCCCCGCATCCGCGGGCTGCCGGGGCATCCTGGGCCCTATGTCCGATCGAGAACGGGACGACGCCCGGCACGCGCTGACCATGGCCCTCGCGCAGCGCTGGGCCTGGTTCTTCCGCTGGGCCCCCTTCGCCATGCTCGCGGTGTCCGCCTTCCTCGCCATGGCCACCACCGGCGTCATCCACCCCGCGTCCCGCTGGGTGATGCTGGCACCGACGATCCTCGCGGCCGTACTGCTGCAGGTGTGGTGGAACAACCGGACGCGCGCCCCGCAGCCGCTGGTCGCCCCGCCGGGCGCGGTCGCCGGCCAGGTGTACTTCTGGGCGCGCGCCGTTCTCGCCATGGCCCTCACCTCGATGAACGGCTTCTTCGGCGTCTTCGCGGTGATCGGCTACTTCGACTCCGGACGCCTGCTGCCGGGCATCACGCGCACCCGAGCGGGTCTCCTGACCACTGCCGCGATCATGGCGTGGTCGAACCTGGGAGGAAAGCCGCCCGACGACGAGATGGGCTGGGTCGCCCTCGGCGGACTGCTCACCCTGCACGCCGGACTCAGCCTGTTCTTCGGCCACATCGGGGCCAAGGAGATCGAGGAGGCCGAGGCCCAGGCCGCGACCATCACCGAACTCGAGCACACCAACGCCCGCCTGGAGACCGCCCTCGCCGAGAACGCCGGTCTCCACGCCCAACTCCTCGTCCAGGCCCGCGAGGCCGGCGTCGCCGACGAACGCCGCCGGCTCGCCGCCGAGATCCACGACACTCTCGCCCAGGGCCTGACCGGCATCATCGCCCAGCTCCAGGTGGTGGCCGCCACCGAGGACCGCGACCTGGCGCGCGAACACGTGGACCGGGCGGCGAACCTCGCCCGGCACAGCCTCGGCGAGGCCCGCCGATCGGTGCAGAACCTCTCCCCGGTCGCCCTCGCCGCCGACACGCTGCCCGACGCACTGCACAAGACCGTCGCGGACTGGGGCGAACGCACCGGCGTACAGGCCCGGTTCACGGTGACCGGACGGCCCGCGCCGCTGCACGAGGAGGTCGAGGCGACCCTGCTGCGCATCGCGCAGGAGGCGCTGTCCAACACCGGACGGCACGCCGGAGCCGGACGGGCCGGCGTCACCCTCTCGTACATGGACGACGAGGTGGCTCTCGACATCAGGGACGACGGACGCGGCTTCGACCTCACCACCCCGGCCCGACGCACCCGCACGGGCGGCTTCGGTCTCGACGGCATGCGCGCGCGGGCCGAACGCGTCGCCGGCAGTGTCGCGATCGAGTCCGAGCCCGGCGCGGGGACCGCGATCTCCGCTCGCGTACCGTGGGTGCCCCATGACTGACGTTCCCAGCCGGGCCACGAGCGGCGCCGCGATCACCCTGCTCATCGTCGACGACCATCCCGTGGTGCGCGACGGACTGCGGGGCATGTTCGAGGCGGAGCCCGGTTTCACCGTGCTCGGCGAGGCCGGCGACGGCGTCGAGGGCGTGGCCCTGACCGGCCGTCTCGACCCCGATGTCGTACTGATGGACCTGCGCATGCCGGGCGGCGACGGAGTCGACGCCATCCGCGCACTGACTCGCGGCGGCGCCCGTTCCAAGGTCCTCGTCCTCACCACGTACGACACCGACTCCGACACATTGCCCGCGATCGAGGCCGGTGCCACCGGCTATCTCCTGAAAGACGCACCGCGCGACGAACTGTTCGCCGCGGTCCGCGCCGCCGCGGGGGGCCGCACCGTCCTGTCACCCGCCGTCGCGTCCCGCCTGGTCACCGCCGTACGCACCCCCCAGCCGCCGGCCGACGCGGCGCTCTCCACCCGCGAACGCGAGGTCCTCGCGCTGGTCGCCAAGGGCACGTCGAACCGCGAGATCGCCCGCCTGCTCTTCATCAGCGAGGCGACGGTGAAGACCCATCTGACGCATATCTACGGCAAGTTGGACGCCAACGACCGCGCATCGGCCGTCGCCGTCGCCTACGACCGGGGCATCCTCGGAAGCAGCTGACCGGCCCCCGCCCGCAGGCGTTCAGGGGCGGCGAGGACCGGCGAGCAGCACATCCACCTGCCGCCCGAACACCCGCCGCCCCACCCACGCGACCAGCGGATCGGCCACACCCGGCACCCCGAGCACCCGCAGACTCTCCCGCCACACCACCACGGCACCCCCGCCCGCAGCGGAGGCGACCTCGATCTCCGCCCAGCCCCGCACCACCCGGCCCCGCTTCTCCAGACGGCACCGGTGCGGCGGCGACCACGCGACGACGTCCATCGGATCGTCGAACCCCACCGGGCCGATCCGGGTACGGGCCACCACCCTGTTCCGGTCCCCGCTGACCCGGGTGAACGGCGCCCGGTGCCGCGGCCAGTCGGTCACCCGCCGCCACGCCTCCTCGGGTGACAGCTGCGTACGACGCGAGATCCGGAAGACGGCCACACTCGGGAGCGTAGGACATCGCCGCCGCCCGTGAACGGTCAGACACCACTGGCCCGATCGCCCTCCCCGACCACCCGGAACAACAGCACCGAGTGCTCCGGAACGGTGATCTCGGTGTCCGCCGTACGGCGAGTGCCCGGCTCCGAGGACTGCCGCTCGAGCGAGGTGTCGAGGACGAGTTCGTACGCGGTGGCCCACGGCGGGCCCGGCAGCGTCACCTGCACCGGGCGCGCTCCTGCGTGCAGGACGGCCAGGAAGCTGTCGTCGGTGACCCGGCGGCCCAGCTCGTCCCGTCCCGGGATGTCCCGCCCGGAGAGATACATGCCGAGCGTCGCGGCCGGCGCGTACCAGTCTCCGTCCGTCATCTCCGTACCCGACGCCGAGAACCAGGCCAGATCGCGCAGCCCGTCCGGGAACTGGGCGGCGCCGTCGAAGAACTCCCGCCGCCGCAGCACCGGATGGGCCCGGCGCAGCCCGATCAGCCGCGCGGTGAGAGCGCACAACTCCCGCCAGTGCGGATCGTCGAGCAGTGACCAGTCGACCCAACCGACCGGATTGTCCTGGCAGTAGGCGTTGTTGTTGCCGCCCTGGGTACGGCCGAACTCGTCGCCCGCGACCAGCATCGGCACCCCGGCGGACAGCAGCAGCGTGCCGAGCAGATTGCGCAGCTGGCGCCGGCGCAGCCCGAGGACCGCGGGGTCGTCGGTGGGTCCCTCGGTCCCGTGATGGGCGGAACGGTTGTCGTCGGTGCCGTCCCGGTTGCCCTCGCCGTTGGCCCCGTTGTGCTTGCGTTCGTGGCTCACCAGGTCGTGCAGCGTGAAGCCGTCGTGCGCGGTGACGAAATTGACCGAGGCGTACGGGCGGCGGCCACCCCAGTCGTAGAGGTCGCTGGAGCCCGAGAGGCGGTAGCCGAGCGCGCGTACGTCCGGCAGCGCACCGCGCCAGAAGTCCCGTACCGCATCCCGGTAGTGGTCGTTCCACTCGGCCCACAGCGGCGGGAACCCGCCGGTCCGGTAGCCGCCCGCGCCCACGTCCCAGGGCTCCGCGATCAGCTTCACCCCGCGCAGTACGGGATCCTGGGCGATCACCGCGAGGAACGGTGCGAGCATGTCGACCTCGTGACGGGCACGGGCCAGCGCCGCGGCCAGATCGAAGCGGAAGCCGTCCACGCCCATCTCCGTCACCCAGTAGCGCAGCGAGTCGGTGATCAGGCGCAGCGCCTGGGGCTGCACCACGTGCACGGTGTTGCCGCAGCCCGTGACGTCGGCGTACCGGCGCGCGTCGGGCGAGAGCCGGTAGTAGCCGCGGTTGTCGATCCCGCGCAGCGACAGCGTGGGGCCGAGCTCGCCCGCTTCCGCGGTGTGGTTGTAGACCACGTCGAGGATCACCTCGATCCCGGCCGCGTGCAGCGAGCGGACCATGTCCCGGAATTCGGCGACCTGTTGGCCCGCGGTGCCGTCGGCCGCGTAGCCGGCGTGCGGGGCGAAGTAGCCGATCGAGTTGTAGCCCCAGTAGTTGCGCAGCCCGCGGCGCAGCAGATGGTCCTCGTGCGCGAACTGGTGCACCGGCAGCAGCTCCACCGCCGTCACTCCGAGCCGGGTCAGATGCTCGACGGCCGCCGGATGGCCGAGACCCGCGTATGTGCCGCGCAGCCGCTCGGGGACTCCGGGGTGCAGCCGCGTGAAGCCCTTGACGTGCAGTTCGTAGATCACCGTGTCCGGCCACGGCGTCCCCGGCCGCCGATCGCCCCGCCAGGCATCGGGCCCCGCGTCCGACACGACCACACCCTTGGGGACGTACGGGGCGGAGTCGCGGTCGTCCCGCACGGTGTCCGCGACATGCTGCTCGGGCCAGTCGCGCACGTGCCCGTACACCTCGGGCGGCAGCGCGAACTCGCCGTCCACGGCCCGCGCGTACGGGTCGAGCAGCAGTTTCGCCGGATTGCGGCGCTCACCCGTCCACGGGTCCCAGCGCCCGTGCACCCGGTAGCCGTACCGCTGCCCGGGACGCACTCCCGGCACGAAACCGTGCCGGATCCCGTCCGTCAGCTCGGTCAGCGCGCAGCGCGTCTCGTGCCCGTCCGCATCGAACAGGCAGAGCTCCACGGCCTCGGCGTCACCTGCCCAAAGCGCGAACGCGGTGCCCGCGACCCCGTCCGCGCCGACCCCGTACCGGGCCCCGAGCGGCATCGGCGACCCCGGCCGTACGACCGGCCCACGGACGGGGCCGTCGTCGGGAGCGGTGCGGGGCGGGCCCACCCCCCGCGCGGGCGCGGCGGGCCGCCCGTTCGCCGTACGCCCGGACGGGCCATGGCCGGCCGCCTCCTGCTCGGGTGCGCTGGTCACCTGCGGGCCTCCTGCGGCTCGATGAGACCTGCTGGACGGAGGGTTCGCGGCGTCCCGGCCGCGGCTCTCCTCGCCGGTCCTCCCCAGGGTTCTGCCCCGGTCGGGGCGCAAGCTCACGTTTCCCAGGACGGGTGGTGGTCGTTGGGGAGCACGTGAACCAGGTTTCGAGGCGCGCACGGCGCGCAGGGGCCGCCTTGGCCGCCGTACTGACATGGGCAGCGCTGGTCGCCGGGTGCACCGGCGGCGGCTTCGACGGGATGCTCGGCAAGCCGCGCTCGCCCGAGGACGCGATCCAGGTGACCCCCGACGACGGCAAACGCGGCGTACGGGCCGACCAGCACCTCGAGGTGAAGGTCCCGGACGGACGCATCGAGTCGGTGAGCGTCGTCCGCCACCAGGACGCCAGGGACCGCGTCGTCCGCGGCCACGTCGCCCCGGACGGGCTGAGCTGGCACCCGGCCGAACGCCTCAAGCTCGCCGCGAAGTACACCGTGGACGTGGTCGCCCTCGACGGACACGGACGCCGACTGGCCCGGCACACCACCTTCACCACCTTCGTGCCGGAGGAACGCTTCGTCGCCTACGTGACGCCCGAGAACCGCTCCACCGTGGGCACCGGCATGATCGTCTCGCTCGAGTTCAACCGCGACATCACCGACCGCCGAGCGGTCGAGCGTGCCATCAAGATCAAGGCCGACCCCGAAGTCGAGGTCGTGGGCCACTGGTTCGGCAGGAACCGCATCGACTTCCGCCCCGAGAAGTACTGGGAACCCGGCACGAACGTCACCGTGGATCTCGGGCTGCGCGACGTGCAGGCCGCCCCGGGCGTCTACGGACTGCAGGACAAGAGTTTCGGCTTCACCGTCGGCCGCAGCCAGACCTCCAAGGTCGACGCGGCCGCCCACACCATGGAGGTACGCCGCGACGGCGAGCTCCTCTCCACGGTCCCCATCACCGCCGGCGCCCCCAAGAGCACCACGTACAACGGCAAGATGGTGGTCACCGAGATGCTCGACGTGACCCGGATGAACGGCGCGACGGTCGGCTTCACCGACAGCGACGGCAAGGGCGAGTACGACATCCCGGACGTACCGCACGCCATCCGCCTGACCACCTCGGGCACGTTCCTGCACGGCAACTACTGGGCGCCCCCGTCCACGTTCGGTGCGGACAACGTCAGCCACGGCTGTGTGGGCCTGCGGGACGTGAAGGGCGGCAGCTCCGAGGCGCCGGGCGGCTGGTTCTTCGACCGCACCCTGATCGGTGACGTGGTCGAGGTGACCGGCTCGAAGGACAAGACCGTCGCGGCGGACAACGGCCTCGGCGGCTGGAACCTCGACTGGAAGAAGTGGCGCGCGGGCTCCGCCGAGCGCTGAACGGACGGCCCTGGCACGGCCCTTCACCCGGTGCGACCGGAAGGCGCCCGCCGTGCGCACAGTTGGGACTGAACGGTGACACGGCGGGGGATTCCTTGAAGCAGGAGCTGTGGTTATCTATCGCAGTGTGCGCGATCGCGCTGGGGCGGGCCTGACCAGGCCGTGCGAGGGGAGAAATACGTGAACGGGCGACCGATCTCGGGGGCATCGGTTGATGCGAAGCAGCGCCGGCGCGGGCGGCGCGGTGGTCCGCTCGGACTCCTCCTCACCACGGTGCTGTTCGCCGTGACCGCCTGCGGGGGC
Source organism: Streptomyces sp. YIM 130001 (assembly GCF_003574445.1). Lineage (GTDB taxonomy): Bacteria > Actinomycetota > Actinomycetes > Streptomycetales > Streptomycetaceae > Streptomyces. The sequence goes on along the minus strand of NZ_KZ984556.1, from coordinate 125,476 downwards.
GGCGGAGGCTCGGACTCCGACGACGACAAGTCCGGAGCGGGCGCGGGCCGGCAGAAGAACAACGAGCCCTCGGCAGCGGTCGTCGCCATCGCGCCGAAGGACAAGGCCAAGTCCGTCGCCACCAGCGGCGCGCTGCGGATCACCGCGGAGAAGGGCAAGCTGACCGAGGTCGAGGTCAGCGACGCCGAGGGCAACACCATAGACGGCAAGATCACCAAGAGTGGTGCGGCCTGGAAGCCGGCCCACCACCTCGCCGCCTCCACCAAGTACAAGGTGCACGCGACCGCGAAGGACTCCGAGGGGCGCGAGTCCGCGAAGGACACCACCTTCACGACCCTGACCCCGCAGAACACCTTCGTCGGCCACTTCACGCCCGAGGACGGCACGAAGGTCGGTGTCGGGATGCCGTTCTCCGTCAACTTCACCCGGGGCATCACCAAGCCCGAGGACGTCGAGAACGCCATCGAGATCACCTCGACGCCCAAGGTCGAGATCCGCCACAAGTGGTACGGCAACGACCGCATCGACTTCCGCCCCGAGGAGTACTGGAAGCCCGGCACCGAGGTGAAGGTCCGGCTCAACCTGGACGGCGTCGAGGGCCGCCCCGGCGTCTACGGCAAGCAGTCCAAGTCGGTGTCGTTCACCATCGGCCGCAGCCAGGTCTCCACCGTCGACGCCAAGTCCAAGAAGATGAAGATCGAGCGGGACGGCAAGGTCATCAAGACCATCCCGATCACCGCGGGCGCCCCGGGCACCACGACGTACAACGGCCAGATGGTCATCACCGAGAAGCTCAAGGTGACCCGCATGAACGGCGAGACCGTCGGCTTCGGCGGCGAGTACGACATCAAGGACGTCCCGCACGCGATGCGCCTGTCCACCTCGGGCACCTTCATACACGGCAACTACTGGGCGGCTCCGTCGACGTTCGGCGCGGACAACGTCAGCCACGGATGCGTCGGCCTGCGCGACGCCCGCGGGGGCGGCGACAAGAAGACCCCGTCCGCCTGGTTCTACGGCAATTCCATGATCGGCGACGTGGTCGTGGTCAAGAACTCCAAGGACAAGCAGGTCCAGTGGCACAACGGCCTGAACGCCTGGAACCTGGACTGGGACAAGTGGGAGAAGTGACGGCCTGAAGGTCGTTGCCCAGCTACTCGGGGGCCCGGTGCGGTGTGACTCACCGCACCGGGCCCCGATCTGTGAACGGGCATTAACCTGCCCCCCATGACCGTGACTCTCGAAGTATCCGAAGGCGTCGGCACGATCCGTCTCGACCGGCCGCCGATGAACGCGCTCGACGTCGCCATTCAGGACCGCCTCAAGGAGCTGGCCGAGGAGGCCGCACGCCGGGACGACGTGCGCGCCGTGATCGTCCACGGCGGCGAGAAGGTGTTCGCGGCCGGCGCGGACATCAAGGAGATGCAGGAGATGGACCACGCGGCGATGGTCGTGCGGTCCCGCGCCCTGCAGGAGTCGTTCACCGCGGTGGCCCGTATCCCCAAGCCCGTGGTCGCCGCGGTCAGCGGGTACGCGCTCGGCGGCGGCTGCGAGTTGGCGCTCTGCGCGGACTACCGGATCGCCGGGGACAACGCCAGGTTCGGCCAGCCGGAGATCCTGCTCGGCCTGATCCCCGGTGCCGGCGGCACCCAGCGTCTGTCCCGGCTCATCGGGCCGTCCCGCGCCAAGGACCTGATCTTCACCGGCCGGCAGGTCAAGGCGGACGAGGCGCTCTCGCTCGGCCTGGTGGACCGCGTGGTCCCCGCGGCCGAGGTCTACGAGGCCGCGCACGCCTGGGCCGCGAAGCTGGCGAAGGGGCCCGCGCTCGCGTTGCGGGCCGCCAAGGAGTCCGTCGATGCCGGACTGGAGACGGACATCGAGACGGGCCTGACCGTCGAACGCAACTGGTTCGCCGGGCTGTTCGCCACCGAGGACCGTGAGCGCGGGATGCGGAGCTTCGTCGAGGAGGGCCCGGGCAAGGCGAAGTTCCTCTGACGCTTGATCAACTGCGTTCGGCGCGCATCGGATTGAGGATCCGGACGGGTGCTGCGGCCCGTCCGGACCATCCCGAACAGGCCGCGCAGGCCGCCTTGTTGACGTTATGTCAACCTTAAGGGAGCCTTAACCCTTACGGTGGACCCACGTTCTGTGATCACCTTCGAACTCCCTGTTATCGCAGGTCGGATGGGCTCTGGGAGGGGTCTAAGTGCCGTGGGCATATGCCGATCGGGACCACCGGAACGGTTGCTTCCGGGGGGCGTATTCCCCAGGAACGGCCACAGAAGGCCCGCTGGGCGGCCATGATGGATCCATGGCGGGGCTGGAGGGTGGCGAGCAGACGCGGCGGCACGAAGGTGCCACCGTCGCGCGCTGGACCCCCGCGGTCGAGGACGAACGGGCCGTGAAAGCACTGGAGTTGTTCGGCAACCCGACCGAGGCCGAGGTGCCGCTGCCCTCGCGCCCCGAGTCCGCGGGCACCGCCCGCCGCCTCACCCAGATCGTCGTGCTGCGCCAGTGGGCGCTCTCGCCCGGTACCGCCGAGGTCGCCGTACTGCTCGTCTCGGAACTCGTCGGCAATGCCGTACGGCACACCGGCGCACGCGTCTTCGGACTCCGGATGCTCCGCCGTCGGGGCTGGCTCCGCGTCGAGGTGCGCGACCCCTCGCGCGGGCTGCCGTGCCTGATGCCGGTGCACGAGATGGACGTCAGTGGCCGAGGGCTGTTCCTGGTGGACAAACTCTCCGACCGCTGGGGCGTGGATCTGTTGCCGCGCGGCAAGACCACCTGGTTCGAGATGCGCGTCGCCGACCGCGACCGCTGACGGTCGCCGAGCGGCCCCTGGCGCACAGAAGCCCCCTCGCGCCTTGGTGGGGCGCCACGGGGGCTTCTGTGTGATGCGCCGAGGATCTTCGGGGGTGGGATCCACGGCCGCTGTCGACCTGGCCCGGGTCAAGGGGGTCGCCGGCACGACTATGGCAGACGGGGGTCATCGCACCCAAATTCACTTACGCGTCAATACGGGCATATGGGTACCACTCGACGGTGAATCCTTGGTGATCTGCGGCACCCACCTTGTAAATGCCGGTTAAGAATGCCCTGTGATGTATGAACGCTCGGAGTCGGGGGTGCGTCGCGGCGGGCGGCTCCCCGGTGTACCGCACCACTGGACCGCTGTGGTGCGAGTGCGGGCCGATCGCCGCTCAGCGGGCGAAGAGTACGGCCTCCGAGCCGACCGGCCGGAACCCGGCAGCCTGGAAGACCCGCACGCTGCGCGCATTGCCCGGCGACTGCTGGGCCCACACCACGCCGCCGTCGGGCACCAGGTGTCGGGCCGCCGTCGCGAGGGCGCGCCCGGTGCCGCGGTGCCGGGCTCCCTCGGCCACCTCGATCGAGGCCTCCCAGCGTCCTGCGACACCCCGGCCGAGTGTGAGCAGCCCGTCGTCGCAGGTCCACATGCGTACGCCGTCGCGGTGCTTGTGGGCGCGTACCACCCGTGGGTGAGCGGCCTCGTCGGTCTCCACGAGGGGGATCGGGGGCGGACCCGGCAGGGCGTCCGAGACGGTCAGCAGGTCGACGGTGTCCATGGCACGGCCGGTGCGGTCCATCAACGCGGCCAGGAAGCGCGGGTTCATGGTGGCGGCCAGGGTGTCGCAGTCCAGGCCCGCGAGAGTCTCGCGCACCCACTGCGGATCCTCGTCGGTGAACACCACCGAGTGCGCGGTGAACGCGATCACCCCCGCGTCCCTGCGGTCCGGCTGCGGGACGACGGTGACCGAACCGTCCGCCGCGGGGAAGCGGCCGTGCGCCGCCGCATCGAGGATCGCAGGCAGTCCGGTCATCGGAACTCCTCTGTCGATGCGGGGTGTTGACTCGCGCGGCCCTTGCTTTGCCGCGTTGGCCACGGCCCGGGCATTCTGCCGCAGGGCGGGCCGATAATCTGGTCGTTCCAGTTGGGCGACAATCGGGGAGGATCCTGTGGCGGACATCGACGAGGCGCGTAAGACGTTCGAGCGGTTCGATGCCAATGCGGACGGTTTCATCACCGCGGACGAGTTCTCGAGCGCCATGGTGGAGCTCGGCGACTACCAGGTCTCCGGCTCCGTGGCGCAGGCAGTGATCGGGTCGATGGACACCAACAAGGACGGCCTGCTCTCCTTCGACGAGTTCTGGGCGCACGTCAGCAAGTCGGCCTGAACAACGGTGCGGGGCCCGTCCGTTGGGCGGGCCCCGTCGCCGTGTCCGATGCCGTGCCGGATGTCAGTCGATCACGGCCCACTTGCTCAGGGCGTCCTTCGAGGCGAAGTCCGCGACGTTCTTGTCCAGGGGAGTGTCGGTGTACTGGTGGAAGCGCCAGTCGGCCTCGATGCGGGGCTTGCCCGCCGTGACGTAGTCGGCGATCCAGAGGCCGTCGCCCGCGTAGGACGTCGTGTCGACGTTCAGCCAGAAGTCGCGGTTCGTGTAGAGGACGACCCGGTGACTCGGCCTGAGGCGCTTCACCTCCTTGATGAACTGGTCCTTCTGGGCGTTGCTCGCGTGGCTGCCCTCGCCGTTGCGTTCCCAGTCGCAGGCGAGCAGGTCGCCCTTCTTCTCGCCCGCCTTGCCGACGAAATACTCCGCCTGGGCCTTGATGTTGTCCGGCCACAGGAAGTGGTAGAAGCCGACCACGCAGCCCGCGTCGCGGGCCCGCGACACCTGCGCGGCCATGCGCGGGTTGATGTACGAGCGACCCTCCGTCGCCTTGACGATCACGAAGTCCACACCGTCCGTGTCGAACGACGACTGGTACGCACTCACATCGATGCCGTGCAGCATGGGCGCCTCCTTGCTCAGTACGGCCTCACCCCCGCCGAACTGGTGCGATCGGGCGGGTACTTCACTCGGGGCGATGCCCGGCACCGGCGGCGGGAAACCACGGGCCAGGGTGAACGGCGGAACTCGGACACCGGGCGGGCCGGGCGGGCGCAAGGCCGCCGAGAGCGCGGCGGTCGGGCGGGCGGTCGATCGGGCGGTCGATCGGGCGGCCGGTGGTGGCCGGGAACAATCGGTCCGCCCGGCCCGTTCATCACTGTCACACAGCAGTTCCCGCACCATATGCACCCCAGCAGTGCCAGCAGAGCGGTCCTGGAGCGGCCCGGTCCGGAAATTCGGCGCCCGGCGTCTCTGGCAGCGATCTTTGCTGGTCTTTTACAATCACCAAAGGGACCCAGCCGTCCCGCCAGCACATGGTCCACCCGACCGAGAACCCCGAAGGAGCCACGGACCCGCAATGGGTGAGCCTCCCAGTACCAGCCGTGACCATCCCTGCCCACAGGCCACAGCGGCCTTCAGCGCGCCGGCGGGGGTGGCACGGTGAGCGAAGTGGTCCTCCTGCTCCTGGCCCTGCTCCTCACACTTGCCTGCGCAGTGTTCGTCGCAGCCGAGTTCTCGCTGACCACGGTCGAGCGCACCGACCTCGAGAAGGCCGCCGCGGCGGGTGAGCGGGGTGCCGACGGCGCCCTGAAGGCCGCCCGCTCCCTGACCCTGCAGCTCTCCGGCGCCCAGCTGGGCATCACCGTCACCTCGCTGGTGATCGGCATGCTCGCCGAGCCCTCGCTCGCGACACTGATCCGCGGACCCCTCGAGGCGCTGGGTCTCGGCTCGGCCGCGTCCACCACCGCCACACTGCTCGGCGTCGCCATCTCCACCGTCGTCCTGATGGTGGTCGGCGAGCTGGTCCCGAAGAACTGGGCGATCTCCCGGCCGGTAGCCGTCGCCAAGGTGGTGGCGGGCCCGCAGCGCGGCTTCACCACCGCCTTCGGCCCGTTCATCCGGCACCTCAACAACACGGCGAACCGCTTCCTGCGCCGTGTCGGCCTGGAGCCGGCCGAGGAGCTGGCATCCGTCCGCACCCCCGACGAACTGATCGCCCTGGCCCGGCACTCCGCGGCCGAGGGCGCGATCGAGGCCGACTCGGCGGAGCTGTTCGTACGGACGCTGCATCTGCACGAGCTGAGTGCGCAGAACGTCATGACGCCCCGGGTCGACGTCTGCGCCCTGGACGCACGGGCCACCGCGGCGGACGCGGCGACCCTCACGCATGCCACCGGCCTGTCCCGTTTCCCGGTCTACCGGGACTCGCTCGACGAGGTCGTCGGCACCGTGCACATCCGTGACGTACTGGCTCTCGAGCCCGCCGACCGGCAGCGCACCTCCGTCACGGAGCTGGCCACCGCGCCGCTTCTGGTGCCGGACAGCCTGCCCGCGGACCGGCTGCTCGAGCGGCTGCGGGAGACCCGCACGATGGCCGTGATCATCGACGAGTACGGCGGCACCGCCGGTGTCGCCACGGTCGAGGACATCGTCGAGGAGGTGGTCGGCGAGGTGCGGGACGAGCACGACCCGGTGGAGCTTCCCGACCTGGTGCCCTCCGGCGCGGCGGAGGACGGCCGGACCGTGTGGGCGGCCGACGGCGGCGTCCGGATCGACCAGCTCGCCGCGATCGGGATGCACGCCCCGGACGGCCCGTACGAGACGGTGGCCGGACTGATCGCCACCCAGCTCGCCCGTATCCCCGCGAAGGGGGACGCCCTCGAGCTCGACGGCTGGCGTCTGGAGGTCCAGGAGGTCGAGCACCACCGGGCCGACCGGGTCCATCTCACGGAACCGACGCCCCACGCCGGGCCCGAGGCCACCGCGGCCGGGCCGACACCGGTCCTGGTGCCGAGCCAGGAGAAGCAGGGGGCCGCGCGATGACCACGCTGCAGCTCTTCATCGGTGCGCTCACCCTGGTGACCAACGCCTTCTTCGTGGGCGCCGAGTTCGCCCTGATCTCGGTGCGCCGCAGCCAGATCGAGCCGCAGGCGCGCGAGGGCCACCGGTCCGCGCGCATCACGCTCTGGGGTCTCGAGCATCTGTCGGCCGTGATGGCCACGGCTCAGCTCGGCATCACGGTGTCCTCGCTGGTCCTCGGTGCCGTGGCTGAACCCGCCATCGCGCATCTCCTCGAGCCGGGTTTCGAGGCGGCGCATGTGCCGGGCGGTCTGGTGCACCCGATCTCGTTCGTGATCGCGCTCGCCATCGCGACGTATCTGCACATGCTCATCGGCGAGATGGTGCCGAAGAACATCGCCCTGTCCGAGCCGGCGAAGACCGCGCTGGTGCTCGGTCCGCCGCTGGTCGGGCTGACCAGGGCGCTGCGTCCGGTGGTGTTCGGTATCAACGCCTTCGCCAACGCCCTGCTGCGGCTGCTGCGGGTCGAGCCCAAGGACGAGGTGGAGTCGGTCTTCACCGACGACCAACTCGCCCGGATGGTCGCCGACTCCAGCGAGGCGGGGCTGCTGTCCTCGGCGGACAGTGAGCGGCTGCGGGACGCCCTGGAGCTGGGCACCCGGCCGGTCGGCGAGATCCTGGTGCCGGCCGGGACGTTCGTGACGGTGACGGAGGAGGCGACACCGGCCAGGCTGGAGCGGCTGGCGGCGGGGGCGGGATTCTCCCGCTTCCCGGTCACGGGACGCAACGGCGCGCTGCTCGGCTACCTGCACATCAAGGACACGCTCGGAGTCGCCGACCGCGACCAGGCATTTCCGGCCACCGCGCTGCACCCGGTCACCCGGGTACGGATCGACACCCCGCTCGACGACACGCTCACCGCGCTGCGGGCCGACGGCAGCCATCTGGCGGCCGTGACCGGTGGTGAGGGCGTCGTGCTCGGGTTCGTGACGATGGAGGACGTGCTGTCGGAACTGGTGGGGCCGACCCGGGCGGGAGTCTGAGGCTCCGGCCCCGGTGCGCGCGTCGACGCGAAGTGCGCTCGCCCGGTCGTCCGTCGGACGTTTTCAGTCGTCCGACGGACGGTCGGCGGGCGGCTGAACGACCCGTCCCTCGATGACTCGGCCGGCGCCGGGCGCTGCCCGGCCCTCGTCGGCGTCCTTCATCGCGCGCTTCTCGCTCTTGAGGATGCGGGTGGCCTTGCCGGCGGAGCGGGTGAGGCCGGGCAGTTTCTTCACCCCGACCACCACGATGACGACGAGCAGAAGCAGAGCGATCTCGCTGAGCCCGAACATCGATCAGGCTTCCTCTCGCTGACGCGGATGACCGCGCGCGGACGGTCGCGGGCGGCGCCGCACGGGAACGTCGGCAGGAGGAATCTACAGCACTGTAGAGAGGTCGGACCAGGGTGCATCGGTGCGGCGGGATCGGCCCGTGCGGGCCGCCGCGGACCAGCCGCGGGCGGCTGGCGCCGGACGGTGGGAATGCGTCGTTCCGGGTCGGTGCAGGTCGGCGGGGAGTGCCCGCCGCGGGCGTGGGAAGCGCCACAGCTGCGCGGCTGACAGCCCCCTTTTGCCTCTGGGGCGGGCAGAGTTAGGGTGCCGACAATGTTTGCCGTCGCACGCCTGAGCGCGTTTCACCTAAGACGCAGAAGCCTCACCCAGCGTTCCCCGCAGGAGGCGATGTGACGGACGTCTCTTCCCGGACGGGCATCAGAGGAGCCGAACTCCCCGACGCCCAGCCCGTACCGGCCGCCCGGAAGTCCGACGAGGACGGGCACAGCTCTGCCGCGACCCGGTCGAAGGCCTCCGGCGGCGAGGGCGCGGCGAAGCCCGCGAAGCAGCGCGACGCGTTCTTCGACAACGCCAAGTACCTGGCGATCGTCCTGGTCGCCATGGGGCATGCCTGGGAGCCGCTGCGCGACGGCAGCAGGGCCGCTTCGGCCCTGTACATCGCCGTGTACACCTTCCACATGCCGGCGTTCATCATCATCTCCGGCTATTTCTCGCGCAGTTTCGACATGCGCCGGGACCGGCTGATGCGGCTCGTCACGGGCGTGGCCGTGCCGTACGTGATCTTCGAGGTCGCCTACTCGCTCTTCAAGCGCTGGGCGGACGACGATCCGGGGCACCCGATCAGCCTGCTCGATCCCTGGTACCTGACCTGGTTCCTGATCGCGCTCTTCATCTGGCGGATCACCACGCCGCTGTGGAAGCTCGTCCGCTGGCCCGTCCCGCTGTCGCTGGCCATCGCGGTACTCGCCTCGGTGTCGCCGGACATCGGTGACGACCTCGACCTCCAACGGGTCCTGCAGTTCCTGCCGTTCTTCGTGGTCGGCCTGTGCCTCAAGCCCGAGCACTTCCAGTTGGTACGGCGCAAGGAGGCGCGGCTGCTCGCCGTGCCGGTCTTCGCGGCGGCTCTGGTGTTCGCGTACTGGGCGGCTCCGCGGATGAACGCCGCCTGGTTCTACCGGCGTGACAGTGCGCAGGAACTCGGGGCGCCGGCCTGGAGCGGCGGTGTCATGACACTCGCCATGTTCGGCTGCTCGATCGTGCTCGCCGCCTGCTTCTTCGCCTGGGTGCCGCGACGGCACATGTGGTTCACGGTGCTCGGTGCGGGCACGTTGTACGGCTACCTGCTGCACGGCTTCCTCGCCAAGGGGTCCCGCTTCTGGGACTGGTACGACGCGGACTGGATGCAGCAGCCGCTCGGCGCGATCGCGCTCACCCTGATCGCGGCGGCCATCATCACCACGCTCTGCACCCCGCCCGTACAGCGCATGTTCCGCTTCGCCATGGAGCCCAAGATGGAGTGGGCCTTCAAGCGGGACGCCGCCGCCCTCGCGAAGGCGGAGGCGCGCGCCAAGCGGGAACCCACGGACCAGCCCACCTCGGGCCGCGACGCGACCTCGCCCGCGAGACGGCACTAGGCATGACCGGCCCCGACGGGCTGTCCTTCAGACGCAGGCCGTGTCCGGTCGGCGCGGTGCGCTTTCTGCGCGCCGCGTCACCGGGCACGGCCGACCGCTTTCTGATCACCGCGCTCGACCTGGACGGCCGAGTCGTGGGGCGCCTCGACTACCGCCTGTGCCATGTCTGCCGCACGGGATACGTCGACGCCATCACCATCACCGGCCCCTGGCAGGGGTACGGGCTCGGCCGTGAGGCGCTGACCCTGATGCTCGGGCACGCCGTGGCCTACCGCTGGTTCACCTCGCGCCGCTCGCTGCCGGGCCGCCGCTTCTTCGCCACGATGAGCGAGGAGACCGGTGTCACCTTCGAACGCCGGGGCCTGCGATGTGCGCATCTGCGCTGACGCGGCTCCTGCGCGGGGCGGGTCGACTGCCGTCTTCTGCCGGGCGGTTGGTCTCTTCGTGCGGTCAACGGCCGGTGGCCGCCACGGACCGCACGCCGAAGCCCTCGAAGGCGGTCGGCTCGTCCTTTGCGCTCAGTCGTTCGGTGCGGTGTCCCGGATCAGGAACTCGCCCACTGCGGCGTTGAGTTCGTCCGGGGCCTGGTGCTGCAGGCCGTGGTGGCCGGCGGGCAGGAGCGCGATCTGGGCGTGGGGGAGACGGGCGGCGGCGGTCCGGGCCACCGCTGTCGCGCGGTGTGCCTGCCCGTGCTCGGCGAGCAGGATCAGCAAGGGGATACGCGGGGCGCCCAGGCCGGCGGCGTCCGGGCGCGGTCCGGTGACGGGGCGGGCCGTGCGGAAGCCGGACGCCGCTTCCTGCTGACGCAGCCAGTCCGGGTCGAGCCGGGCGCCGCCGGCCTCCCAGCGCAGGAACGAGCGGACGCGTCCGGGGCTCGGCCTGAGCAGCATCGGCAGGGCACGCAGCAGATAGCCGGGCCGGAAGCCGGCGAAGCAGTTCGTGGGGTCGAGCAGCGCCAGGCGCTCGACCCGGGCCGAGTTCAGGGCGTGACTCAGGGCGATCCAGGCGCCGTAGGAGTGGCCGGCGAGCGCGGTCCGCGTGATGCCGAGGCCGTCGAGGAGCGCGTCCAGCCAGCGGTTCAGATCGTCGACGGCGGCGATCCGGCGGCCCTCGGCCGGGACGCTGCGGCCGGTGTCGCCGATGAGGTCGACGGCCAGGACGCGATGGGTGCGGGCCCATTCGGGGGCGTTGGCGAACCAGCTCGCCGAGGTGTCCCCGCCGCCGGGCAGCAGGAGCAGGGGTGGCGCGCCGGGCGCCCCGGCCGCGTTCACGCGGGTCGTGCCGTACGGGGTGGGGATGTCGAGCCGCTCCACGCCCGGGCCCCACCGGGCGAGCAGCGCGTCGTACGCCGTGCAGAACGTCTCCTGGGACACTGTCCGCTCCTCGCTCGCTCGCCGTGCCGCGCAGCCTCGCTGCGCGCCAGTTCTCTCGCTGGACGTTATTCTCGCTGAACGAGATAATACGAGATCTCGGAGAAGAGCACTCGGGAAGGGAACGGGCATGCGGACGGACAGTGACGGGACCGGCATGGAGATCGTGCACCTACTGCGCGAGGTCACCGTCGAACTCGCCCTGACCCAAAGGGACTTCGCCCGCGCCAACGGGATGCACGCCACCGATGTGCGGGCCCTGGTGTGCCTGCTGGACGCGGAACGCTCCGGCGCCCTGCTCACCCCCGGTGAGCTCGGCGGACAGCTCGGCCTCAACTCGGCGGGCACTACCTCGGTCGTCGACCGGCTGCAGCGCCTGGGCCACCTGGAGCGCCTGCCCGACGCCCAGGACCGGCGCAGGATCCGCCTCAAGGTGAGCGACCGGGCCGTGACGCTCGGCGAGGACCACTTCGGCCCGCTGATCCGCCGCACCCTGGACCTCCTCGGCGGCTACGACGACCGCGAACTCGCCGCCGTACGCCGCTTCCTGACCACCACCCGCGACACGGCCCGCGCCCATGGCGCGTGAGCCCGCCCCGGCAGATACGGACCGCGTGTCCGCCTCCGGGCGTGCCTGGTAGCGTCCCCGTCATGTCTGCAGCTTCGTGCGCGGCCGCTTGCGCCGCAGTGACCGAGACGTCCCGCTAGCGGCGGGCGTCCGACTCACACACCCCTCCTCGGCGTCCAGCCGCTTCGTGATCAGACCGGAGCGGCACGTTCGTGCTGCTCGGAGCCTTCTCTGAGCGACGGAGCACCTGATGTTCTTCTCGGGCATCCTCTCTTCACGCGGGCCGAGCCCGTCTCCCGTACGCGCATGGCTGGTGCTGTGCGCGATGTCCCTGCTGCAGTTCTTCATCGCGGTCGATGTGACCGTGGTCAACATCGCCCTGCCCTCGATCGGCGCCGCCTTCGACGTCGACGGCCACGCCCTGACCTGGGTCGTGGTCGCGTACACCGTCACCGGCGGCGGGCTGCTGATGCTCGGCGGGCGCCTCGCCGACCTGCTCGGGCGGCGGCGCGTACTGCTGCTCGGCACCGGCCTGTTCGGCGCCGCGTCCCTGCTCGCGGGCCTGGCCCCCTGCTTCGGCCTGCTGGTGGCCGCGCGTCTGCTGCAGGGCGCGGGCGAGGCCGTCGCGCTGCCTGCCGCGATGGCCACCATCGTCCTGCTGTTCCCCGAAGGGCCGTGCCGGTCACGGGCGTTGAGTGTCTGGGCGGCGGTGGCCAGCGGCGGCCTCGTACTCGGGTTCGCGCTGTCCGGCGTCATCACCGCCCACTGGGGGTGGCGGTGGATCTTCCTGATCGCCGTTCCGTTCGTCGTGATCGTGCTGGTGGCGGCTCTCCTGCTGGTCGGCCGCGACCGGCCGGCGGCCGCGGGCAGGCCGTCGCTCGACCTTCCCGGAGCGCTGCTCCTGACCGCCTGCCCCTTGCTGTTCGCCTACGGCGTGGTGCAGGCCGGCGGCTCCGGCAGGCCCGGATGGCTGGTCCCGTGCGTGCTCGCCGGTGCGGTGGCCGCAGGGGCGGGGTTCGTACGTGTCGAGGCGCGCTCGCGCGATCCGCTGCTGCCGCCCCGCTTCTTCGCCCACCGCGCACGGGTCTCCGCCAACCTGACCACGATGCTGCTGAGCGGCGGTCTGTCGACCTCGTTCCTGCTCTTCACGTTCCATCTGCAGGACCGGATGGGGATCGGTCCGCTGGGAGCGGGACTGCTGATGCTGCCGCTCGCCGTCGCCCTCATCGCCTTCGCCACGTTCGTGCCACGGCTGCTCGGCCGCTGGGGCGCACGCGCGTGCGTCCTGGCCGGCCTGGGGTTCACCGCGGCGGCGATGGCCGCGATCGCACTCGTGTCGTCGCTGCGGGCGGGCGGAGCGGCGATGATTCCGGCCATGCTGCTGATCGCGGCCGGTATGGGGTTCGGCCTCGTGGGACTGCAGTACGTCGCGGTCAGCGGCGTCACGGACGCCGACGCGGGCATCGCGTCGGGTGTCCAGCGCGCGGCTGATCAACTCGGCGGCGCGACGGGGGTGGCGATCTGCGTCGGGATCGGCTTCGCCCCGGACCTGCACCCCTTCGACCCGTTCCTGGCCGCCACCGCACTCGCCGCGACGGGACTGGTGGCCGGCGGGGTGGTGGCGTGGCGTATGCCCGTCAACCCGCCGCCGACACAGACGCCGACGAAGCGGACGACCGGCCGCGCGGAGGGGACCGGCTCCCTACTCATGACCGGGGATGTCGCCGACCGGACCGGCAGGGCGACATCCCCGAGGGGCTCTCAGTGCTGTCGACGGAACTTGCGGGGGCTGTCCGCGCTGTCAACGGCGCTCCCTCGAGGGGACTTTCCGCCGGAGGGACGGCCGAGTCCGCGACCGAGCTCGACGACGCGAACCAACGACCGGGCCGGTGCAGGTTCGCTCAGCACTCGATGACGTTGACCGCGAGCCCGCCCCGCGCCGTCTCCTTGTACTTGACCTTCATGTCGGCGCCGGTCTCGCGCATGGTCTTGATGACCTTGTCGAGCGAGACCTTGTGGGAGCCGTCGCCGCGCATCGCCATCCGGGCGGCGGTGACGGCCTTGACCGCGGCCATGCCGTTGCGCTCGATGCACGGGATCTGGACGAGGCCGCCGACCGGGTCGCAGGTGAGGCCGAGGTTGTGCTCCATGCCGATCTCGGCCGCGTTCTCGACCTGTTCGGGGGTGCCGCCGAGCACCTCGGCGAGTGCGCCCGCGGCCATCGAGCAGGCGGAGCCGACCTCGCCCTGGCAGCCGACCTCGGCGCCCGAGATGGAGGCGTTCTCCTTGAAGAGCATGCCGATCGCGCCCGCGGAGAGGAGGAAGCGGACGATGCCGTTCTCCTGCTCCTCGACGGAGCCGCCGGGGACGAAGTCCAGGTAGTAGTGCAGCACGGCGGGGAGCACGCCGGCCGCGCCGTTCGTCGGGGCGGTGACGACGCGTCCGCCCGCCGCGTTCTCCTCGTTGACCGCCATCGCGTAGATCGTCGTCCACTCGCTGCGGTGCAGCAACGGGTCGCCCTCGGCGCGCAGTTGGCGGGCAGAGGAGGCCGCGCGGCGGCGCACCTTCAGGCCGCCGGGCAGGATGCCCTCCTGGGACATGCCGCGCTGCACGCAGTCCCGCATGACCTGCCAGATCTCCAGGAGCCCGGCCCGGATCTCGTCCTCGGTGCGCCAGGCCTTCTCGTTCTCCAGCATCAGCGAGGAGATGGACAGGCCGGTTTCGCGGGTGAGGCGCAGCATCTCGTCGCCGGTGCGGAACGGGTACTTCAGGACCGTGTCGTCCAGCTTGATGCGGTCTTCGCCCACCGCGTCCTCGTCGACGACGAAGCCGCCGCCGACCGAGTAGTACGTCTTCTCCAGAAGCGGGAGGCCGTTGCTGTCGTACGCGAAGAGCGTCATGCCGTTGGCGTGGTACGGCAACGAGCGGCGGCGGTGCAGGATCAGCTGCTCCGACTCGTGGAAGTCGATCTCGTGGGTGGCGCCTATCTCGGCGCCCATCAGGCGCAGCCGGCCCGTCTGCCGGATCCGGGCCACCTCGTCGTCCGCGCTGTCGACGTCGACGGAACGGGGCGAGTGGCCCTCGAGCCCGAGGAGTACGGCCTTCGGGGTGCCGTGGCCGTGGCCCGTCGCGCCGAGCGAGCCGAACAGCTCCGCCCGCACGGAGGCGGTCTGGGCGAGCAGCCCGTCCTTCTTCAGACGGCCGGAGAACATCCGTGCTGCGCGCATCGGGCCGACCGTGTGCGAGGAGGACGGGCCGATGCCGATGGAGAAGAGGTCGAATACGGAGATGGCCACGAGGGCGGACTTCCTTGTCTGCGGGGTCGGACTTCGGCCGGCGGGGTGGGGACCAGGGCCGACGGTCGCCTTGTCGAGCGTAACGCGGTGGTTTCGGCCACCGCGAACGCCGGCGGGCGGTGGGGCGGGGTGGGATCTCTCCCCGCCCCACCCCTTCCCGATACGCCTGCCGGCGGGCCTCCTCGATCGCCGGAGGGGCTTAACCGAGTGACGGGTACAGCGGGTACTTCTCGGTGAGCACCGTCACCCGCGCCCGCAGGGCAGCCGCGTCGTACGACGGCTTCAGGGCCTCGGCGATGATGTCGGCCACCTCGCGGAAGTCCTCGTCACCGAAGCCGCGGGTCGCGAGCGCCGGCGTGCCGATGCGCAGGCCGGAGGTGACCATCGGCGGGCGCGGGTCGTTCGGGACCGCGTTGCGGTTGACCGTGATGCCGACCTCGTGGAGACGGTCCTCGGCCTGCTGCCCGTCGAGCTCGGAGTTGCGCAGGTCGACCAGGACCAGGTGCACGTCGGTGCCGCCGGACAGCACGTCCACGCCGACCGCCTTGGCGTCGTCGGCGACCAGGCGCTCGGCCAGGATGCGCGCGCCGTCGAGCGTGCGCTGCTGGCGCTCCTTGAACTCCTGGCTCGCCGCGACCTTGAAGGACACCGCCTTCGCCGCGACCACATGCTCGAGCGGGCCGCCCTGCTGGCCGGGGAAGACCGCAGAGTTGATCTTCTTGGCGAGTTCGGCGGTGGACAGGATCACGCCACCGCGCGGTCCGCCGAGCGTCTTGTGCGTGGTGGTCGTGACCACGTGCGCGTGCGGTACGGGGGAGGGGTGCAGACCCGCGGCGACCAGGCCCGCGAAGTGGGCCATGTCGACCATCAGGTACGCGCCGACCTCGTCCGCGATCCGCCGGAACGCGGCGAAGTCCAGCTGACGCGGGTACGCGGACCAGCCGGCCACGATCAGCTTCGGACGGGACTCCTTGGCGAGGCGCTCGACCTCGGCCATGTCGACCTGGCCGGTCTCGTCGTCGACGTGGTACGCGACCACGTCGTACAGCTTGCCGGAGAAGTTGATCTTCATGCCGTGGGTCAGGTGCCCGCCGTGCGCGAGGTTCAGGCCCATGATCTTGTCGCCGGGCTTGAGCAGCGCGAACATCGCGGCCGCGTTCGCCTGCGCACCGGAGTGCGGTTGGACGTTGGCGTGCTCGGCGCCGAACAGGTCCTTGACCCGGTCGATGGCGAGTCGCTCGACGACATCGACGTGCTCGCAGCCGCCGTAGTAACGGCGGCCCGGGTAGCCCTCGGCGTACTTGTTGGTGAGGACCGATCCCTGAGCCTCCATGACAGCGACCGGAGCGAAGTTCTCCGAGGCGATCATCTCGAGGGTGGACTGCTGCCGGCCGAGCTCGGCGTCGACGGCCGCGGCCACGTCCGGGTCGAGTTCGTGCAGTGGGGTGTTGAGAAGCGACATGGTGTGACGTCCTTAAGGGGGCGCTTACGGGCGACGGCTCAGGATGCGGGAGTAACCGGTACCGGCCTCAGGAGCCGGAGAACTCCGTGTACTCGGCCGCCGAGAGCAGGTCCGCCGGCTCCTCGGACGTACGCACCTTGAACAGCCAACCACCCTCGAACGGGGCGGAGTTGACCAGTGCCGGGTCGTCCACCACGTCCTGGTTCGCCTCGACGACCTCGCCGGTCACCGGAGAGTAGAGGTCACTGACCGACTTGGTGGACTCCAGCTCGCCGCAGGTCTCACCCGCGGTGACCGTGTCGCCGACCTCGGGCAGCTGGACGTAGACGACGTCACCGAGCGCGTTCGCCGCGTGCTCCGTGATGCCGACCGTCGAGACGCCGTCAGCGGCGGCCGAAAGCCACTCGTGCTCCTTGCTGTACCGCAGCTCCTGTGGATTGCTCATGGCCTGAATTCTCCTGTACGCGGGGGACTGGTGATGAACCGGAGGTGGGTGGGCGGCGTCACTGGGACACTCGCCCCGATGTCACTTACGGCGCCGGCGGACCCGAGGTCACGGGCCCCGGCCGGGAATCCCGTGACCCGGGGGTCACTTGTCGCGCTTGTAGAACGGCAGCGCCACGACCTCGTACGGCTCGTGGCTGCCCCGGATGTCCACGCCGACACCCGGCGTACCGGGCTCCGCGTGCGCGGCGTCGACGTACGCCATGGCGATCGGCTTCCCGAGCGTCGGCGACGGCGCTCCGGAGGTGACCTCGCCGATCACCTTGCCGTCCACGACCACCTGATAACCGGCGCGCGGCACCCGGCGCCCCTCGGCGATCAGACCGACCAGCTTGCGCGGCGGCGCCGACTCGGCCCGCTCCGTGGCCTTCTCCAGTGCCGCCCGGCCCACGAAGGCACCGCCGTTGGAGGTCTTCTCGAACTTGACCACCCGGCCCAGCCCGGCGTCGAACGGCGTCAGGTCGGTCGACAGCTCGTGCCCGTACAGCGGCATCCCGGCCTCGAGGCGCAGCGTGTCCCGGCAGGACAGTCCGGCGGGGACCAGGCCGCGGCCCGCGCCCGCCTCGGTCAGCGCGCTCCACACCGACTCGGCGTGCTCCGGCGCGAGGAACAGCTCGAAACCGTCCTCGCCGGTGTATCCCGTCCGGGCGAGCAGCGCGGGCACTCCGGCCACGGTGGCGGGCAGTCCCGCGTAGTACCTCAGACCCGCGAGATCCGCGTCGGTCAGGGACTGCACGATCGCGGCCGCCTGCGGCCCCTGCACGGCGAGCAGCGCGTAGGCGTCGCGGTCGTCGCGGACCTCCGCGTCGAAGCCGGCGGCACGCTCGGTGAGGGCGTCGAGGACGGTCTGCGCGTTGGAGGCGTTGGCGACCACCAGGTACTCGGGGGCCTCGGTGTCGCCGAGCCGGTAGACGATCAGGTCGTCCAGGATGCCGCCGTCCTCGCGGCAGATCATGGTGTACCGGGCACGGCCGGCGGCCACCTTGCCGATGTTGCCCACCAGGGCGTGGTCGAGGAGGTCCGCGGCGGCGGGTCCGGTGACGGTGATCTCGGCCATGTGGGAGAGGTCGAAGAGGCCGGCGGCCGTGCGGACGGCGTTGTGCTCGTCGCGCTCGCTGGCGTACCGCAGCGGCATGTCCCAGCCGGCGAAGTCGGTCATGGTGGCGCCGAGACTCCGGTGTACGGAGTCGAGGGCGGTGAGACGGGGGGCGTTGGTCATAGGTCTGGCTCCCAGGGCATGACTGGTGAGGTCGATCCTCCCCATCTGTCATCGAACCTGAGAGGTTCATCGCGCCTGGGGGCCCCGGACGGAGTCCGGGGGAGTGTCCCGGGGCACGACTTGCACCTTGGGTGGAGCCGCTGACGCGGCCCGCTTTTCAGATCTGCCTCGCCCGCGCGGTATCGGGGCCTGAGAGATTCAAGGGAGGTACTTGCTCCTTCGGCGTCCCAGTCGGATCACTGGGAACTCTCCCGCGCGGATTCAAGCGGCCGGTATGCAGTTGGCGCGGCCATCATTGCACGTCCCTCGTCCGGGTAACCCGGTTGTGCCGCATTACCAGCTCTTTACACTCGACGAGGAAGAGTGACGGGACCGCAGGGGGAGGCCGGACACGGTGCACAGTTCAGGCGCGCAAGGGACCTTCGAGGCGCCCCGAGGCGCCCCGGTACCGTGCCGACAGGCCCTGCCGGCACGGGGGTTGCTGTTCCAGGGGCCGGTGATCAGGGACCTGCGCGCCAGAGCCGGACACAGCCCGCAGCGGCTGCTGTTCGGCGCGGGCGACCTGGTGGTCGTCTCCGGGCTGCCCGGCAGCGGCAAGAGCACGCTGATGCAGCGGTCCGTCCCCGGCCCGCGCATCGACTCCCACGACACCCGCGAGCACTTCGCCGCCCGCATGCCCCGTCTGCTGCCGTACACCGTCTACCGCCCGCTGGTCCGCCTCGCGCACTACGCCGGCCTGCACCGCGCCCTGCGCGCCGGGGAGAGCGTCGTAGTGCACGACTGCGGCAGCCAGGCCTGGGTGCGCCGCTGGCTGGCCCGCGAGGCGGCGCGGCGCGGGCGTGCCCTGCACCTGCTGCTGCTCGACGTCGACCCGGACACCGCACTCGCCGGGCAGCGCGAACGCGGCCGCGGAGTCTCCCAGTACGCCTTCGCCCGCCACCGCCGGGCCGTGACCCGGCTGGTCCGGGACGCCGAGAACGGCCGCGCACCGGCCGGCTGCGCGGGCGTGGTCCTGCTCGACCGGCCGGCCGCCGACGCCCTGCGGACGGTGGGCTTCTGCGGCTGAGGCGGGGCGGCGGTACCGGATCGCGCCCGGGTTAGGGTGCGTGAGGACGAAGTGGTGCGAGCGGGTGGTTGCAGATGGATGTTCCGGCACACGACGGCCTCGGCAGGCCCCTGGACCAGGGCGGGCACGGCGGACTCCCGGACGGGCAGGTGCCCGGACAGGGGCACCCCGGCGGTCACCACCCCGGCATCGGCTGGCCGGGGAACGAGCTCGAGGAGGTCCTCGCCGCCTCCGTCGGAGTCCCCTCGGCGTCCGGACGCATCGTCGAGGTGCTCGGCCGCAGCATGATCTGGGTCCCGCTGCCGGGCGGCGGAGGCCGCGAGAGCCGCGATCTCGACCTGCCGGCCATGGAGCTCGGCGGACAGGCCTACGTACCGGTCTTCAGCTCGCAGGAACAGTTCCTCTCGGTCGTCGGCGGACACATGCCGTTCGCGGTGGCGCCGGCCGTCGAGTTCGCCCGCGGCCTTCCGCCGCAGCTCGGCATAGTGGTCAATCCGGACGGCACGGTCGGCGTCCCGCTGCCGCCCGACGCCGTGGCCGAACTCTGCCGGGCGGGGCGCACCCCGCTGGACGGCCCGGCCGCCGGCGGACGCGTGCGGCTCTACGAGCCGGACTGGCAGGACGACCCGATGGACTTCCTCGACGCGGCCGCGGCGGAGTTCGCCGCGACAGGTGTGGTGGCGACCGCCCGGCGCTGCCTGGCGTCGGTCGAGGGCGGCGACCCGGTCATGTTCGTCGGCGTGGAGCTCTCGCAGTGGGAGCCCACCGCCCGTAACCTCCCGATGGACGCCCTGGGCCGCGCGCTCGGCCGGGCCCCGGCTCCCTGGCCGGTGAACCTGGTCCTGCTCGACGTGGCCCAGGACCCGGTCGGCGACTGGATGCGCGAGAGGGTCCGGCCCTTCCACCGGCAGGACACCTGAACCGCCGCGTCCGGGCGGCCGGACGTCCGGATCGCGGGACATCCGAATCGCCGACGCCTGATCGGCTGTCGGCGGGGCGGCCTAAGCTGGTTTCATGACCGGGGTGACTTCCGGGACGGGGAGTTAAGGCGATTGTGTACGCGAAACCATTCGAGGGGGGCCGGTCGACAGTGAGTGCGTCGGGCACGGCAGCGGCCGGCCAGGTCGAGCACATGCTGCGCCAGGTGACGCCCGGCCGGTACGACGCCTACGAGGCGCTCCTCGAGGCACTTGCGAGCGGTCAGGTCTGGATGCTGCTCTGGCACGGCCAGGCGGGATCCCCGGACGCCCAGTACGGGAACATGGACGTGGACGGCCTCGGCTACGCCCCCTGTGTCACCTCCGCCCAGGAGCTCGCCGCCTCGGGATGGAATCGCGCGCACGAGGTCGCCGGCGGCATCGAGGTGGCCCGCACCCTCTTCCCCGACCACTACGGCCTCTGGCTGAATCCGCACGCCCCCGGCGGCGGTGTCGGCATCCCGTGGCTCGACCTGCGCCGGATCGCCACCGGCCTGGACAAGCTGCCCGCGGGGCCGCTCAGACTTTCCGAGCCGGCCATCGAAATCCCCCAGTTCTACGCCCAGTTGGCGCAGAACGCGCACCGCACCCCGGCCGTACGCTCGCTGCGCCGCGCCTGGGTGCAGCCCGCGCTCGGCGCCCCGTACCTCGCACTCGGCCTGGACGTGTACGACACGACGGCGGCCTCCGTGGACGCGGTGCGGGCGATGATGCAGCAGTCCATCTCGGCCGTGCCGGACGGACTGCCGGTCTCCACCGTCGCGATGGGCGACGCCTACGACCCGGTCGCGATGTGGCTGCGGGCCAACTCCCGCCCGTTCTACGACCGCGACGCCTACGCCTCTGCACCGGCCGGCGGCGGCCACGGATACGGCTACCCCCGGACGTAGCGCCGCTCGGCGAGGGCCGATCTCGCCCTCGCACCGCTGAAATCCCGTCAAATCCCTTATGGCGGCCGGAGTTCGGGCTCCCCGCGCGGGGGTGTGTGACCTCCAGGTCTCGTTTGCGTATCGCCGGTATCCGGACCGTTCACCCGGGTCAGCGGTCACACGTATCGTTCGGCCAGTTCCAGATCACCCTGGGGCGGTGCCGAGGCGCCGCCCCCGGAAGCGCATCCTCGTGCACGGCCGAACTCTGGGGTTGGACATGCGAATACTGAAAAGCCGCGCCGTGCGCGCGGTCACGGCGACGCTGGTGGCCGTCCTGGTCGCCGCGGGCTGTTCCAGTGACCGCGGCAAGGACGACGGGGGGAACAAGGCGAAGGACACCTTCGTCTTCGCCGCACCCGGCGACCCGGCCGCCCTCGACCCGGCGCTCGCCAGTGACGGCGAGACCTTCCGTGTCACCCGGCAATCCTTCGAGGCACTCCTCAAACACGAGTCGGGCGGATCCAAGCTGACCGGCGCGCTCGCCGAGAAGTGGGACAGCAACGACGACGGCACGGTCTGGACCTTCGACCTGCGCAAGAACGTCAAGTTCCACGACGGCGAGGCCTTCGACGCCGAAGCGGTGTGCGCCAATTACGACCACTGGTTCAACTGGACCGGCAGCTACCAGTCGAGCGCCGTCTCGTACTACTGGCAGTCCGCCCTCGGCGGCTTCGCGAAGAACGAGGACAAGGAAGCGCCGAAGGCGAACTACAAGTCCTGCACCGCGAAGGACGAGAGCACCGCCGTCATCGAGGTGAACGAGCCCTCCGCGAACCTCCCCGGCGGCTTCTCCCTGCAGGCACTCGCCATCCACTCGCCGAAGGCGATCAAGGAGTACGAGAAGCAGGACGCCAAGGCCAAGGGCGATGCCATCACGTACCCCAAGTACAGCCAGGAGGCGGGAACTCTCGCCGGTACCGGGCCGTACGAGATCACGGACTGGAACAAGGGCAACAAGGAAGTCAGCCTCGAACGGTTCGACGACTACTGGGGCAAGAAGGGCGGCGTGAAGAAGCTGGTCTTCCGGACCATCGACACGGAGGACGGCCGCCGGCAGGCGCTGCAGGCCGGTGACATCGACGGCTACGACCTGGTCGCACCCGCCGATGTGGAGACCCTCGAGAAGGAGGGCTTCCAGGTGCCGACGCGTGACAACTTCAACGTCCTCTACCTCGGCATGGCGCAGGGGAAGAACAAGGCACTGAAGAAGCCCGAGGTCCGGCAGGCCATCGCGCACGCCGTGGACCGCGAGAACCTGGTCAAGACCCAACTGCCCGAAGGCGGCGAGGTCGCGACCCAGTTCATGCCGTCGACGGTCGCCGGCTTCTCCAAGAACGTGAAGAAGTACGAGCACAGCACCACCAAGGCCAAGAAGCTCCTCTCGGGCGCGGGTGAGACCGGCCTGAAGGTGGAGTTCTGCTACCCGACCGAGGTCACCCGGCCCTACATGCCGGCCCCGCAGGACATCTTCGAGTCCGTCAAGGCCGACCTGGCCAAGGCCGGAATCAAGGTCACCCCGAAGCCGCTGAAGTGGGCGCCGGACTACACCGACGCGGTCGAGGCGGGCTCCTGCGCGCTGCACATGCTCGGCTGGACCGGCGACTTCAACGACGGGTTCAACTTCATCGGAACCTGGTTCGCCGGCTACGACAAGCAGTGGGGCTTCAAGAACGACAAGGTCTTCGACGCGGTGAACGCCGGGTCCAAGGAGGCCGACCCGGCCGCCCGCACCAAGGCGTACGAGAAGGCCAACGAGGTGATCATGGACTACCTGCCGGGTCTCCCGCTGACCTCGTCGCCGCCGGCCATCGCGTTCGCCAAGAACGTCAACCCGCCCGAGGTCTCCCCGCTCACCCAGGAGAACTTCGGCGAGGTCACCTTCAAGTAGACGAGGTCGGGCGAGCCGGCTCCCGACAGGGGGCCGGCCCGCCACCGGTCCGACGGCACATCTCACCCGGTGCCCCGTCGGACCGGTGCACCGCGCCCACGGGGTGATGCCCCATCAAGCCATCAAGGCTCGTACAGATCCCGCGCGTTGAAAGGGGCACACGGGGGTGTTGCGACTTGTCGTACGACGGCTGCTGCAGCTGATACCCACCTTGCTCGGCCTGTCGGTCCTGCTGTTCCTCTGGCTGAACCGACTGCCCGGCGGACCGGCTTCCGCGATCCTCGGAGAGCGGGCGACCGCTTCCGAAGTCACCCGCATCAATCGCCTGCTCGGCCTGGACGAGCCGGTGTGGGTCCAGTACTGGCGTTTCCTCAAACGCATCGTCCAGCTCGACCTCGGCACCTCGGTGCGGACCGGACAGCCGGTCTGGGACGAGTTCACGCTGCGCTTCCCGGCCACCGTCGAACTGTCCGTCGCCGCCATCCTCATCGCCGTCGTGGTCGGCGTACCGCTCGGCTACTTCGCCGCCCGCAGACGCGGCGGCTGGCTGGACGTGACCAGCGTGTCCGGCTCGCTCGTCGGTATCTGCATCCCGGTGTTCTTCCTGGCACTCGTGCTCAAGGGGATCTTCGCCGTCAACCTCGGGATCTTCCCGAGCTACGGCCGCCTCTCCACCGGTATCGACGCCACCGACGTGACCGGATTCGCCGTCCTCGACGGCGTCCTGACCGGTGAGTTCGACGCCTCCTGGGACGCGTTGATGCACCTCGCGCTGCCCGCGGTCACCCTGGCGTCCATCCCGCTCGCCGTGATCGTACGGATGACCCGGGCGAGCGTGCTCGAGGTGCTGGGCGAGGACTACGTGCGTACCGCCGAGGCCAAGGGACTGGCGCGCAGCGTGGTGCGCGGGCGGCACGTCCTGCGCAACGCCCTGCTCCCGGTGATCACCGCGGTAGGTCTGCTGACCGGGAGCCTGCTCTCCGGGGCCGTGCTCACCGAGTCGGTGTTCGCCTTCGGCGGCATCGGGTCCTTCATCAGACAGGCGATCGACGGGCGGGACTACCCGGTGCTCGTCGGCTTCATCATGTTCATCGCGATGCTCTACGTGCTGATCAATCTGCTCGTCGACCTGGCCTACAGCCTCATCGACCCGAGAGTGCGGGTGCACTGACATGAAGCCCCCGACCACGAAGGCCGCGAAGGCCGACCGGCTCGCCGAACTCATGGCTCGGCGCAGCGGCGACGAGGGCGGCGCCGGGCTGTGGACCGAGGCGCTGCGGCGACTCAGGCGCAGCAAGATGGCCCTGATCGGTGCCGTGATCATCGCCGTGTTCGTGCTGCTGGCGGTGATCGGCCCCTGGGTCGCACCGCACGGGCCGACCGCGCAGATCTGGCGCGCCGAAGTCTTCCCCAATCAGGGCCGGTTCGTCGGTCCGCGCTCGGAGAACTGGCTCGGTCTCGACCATCTCGGCCGCGACCAGTTCTCCCGGATGCTCATCGGTGCCCGCCAGACCCTGCTCGTCGGTGTCGTCTCGATGCTGATCGGCCTGGTCGTCGGTGCCCTGGTGGGCGCCGTCTCCGGCGCCGCTGCGACGCTCGGAGGCGCGACCGGCAAACGCGTCGACACCTTCGTCATGCGGGTCACCGACATGATGCTGGCGCTGCCGTCGCTGCTGCTCGCCGTCTCCATCGCGGCGGTCATGGGGCAGTCCCTGACCACTGTGATGATCGCCGTGGGCGTCGTCCAGATCCCCATCTTCGCCCGCCTGCTGCGCGGTTCGATGCTGGGCCAGGGCAGCCGGGACTACGTACTGGCCGCCAAGTCCCTCGGCGTACGCCGGCGGCGCATCGTGCTCACCCAGATCCTGCCGAACTCGGTGAGTCCGGTGATCGTGCAGGCCACCCTCAGCCTGGCCACCGCGATCATCGAGGCCGCCGCACTGTCCTACCTGGGCCTGGGCAACCCCGATCCGGCCGTGCCCGAGTGGGGCGTGATGCTCTCCCAGGCGCAGCGCTTCTTCGACAACGCCCCGATGATGTCCGTCTATCCGGCCCTCGGGATCATCGTCACCGCGCTCGGCTTCACGCTGCTCGGCGAGGCCATGCGCGAAGCCCTCGACCCCCGGCTGCGAGGCTGAACCGCCATGCCACTGCTCAGTGTCGAAGACCTCTCCGTCACCTTCCGGGGCGGTCACGGACGCCCGCCGACCCGGGCGGTCGACGGGGTCTCGTTCGAGGTGGACGCCGGACGTGTCACCGGCCTGGTCGGCGAGTCCGGCTGCGGAAAGTCCGTGACCGCGCTCGCCCTGATGGGACTGCTGCCCGCCAAGGGCGTGGACTGCGCGGGCAGCGCCGTACTCGATGCGGGTGCCGGCAGCGGGGCCGTGGCCGCCGGGCCCACCGATCTGCTGTCCATCCGGCCTTCCGCCCTGCGTGACCTGCGCGGCAGCCGCATCGCGATGATCTTCCAGGACCCGCTGTCGTCACTGAACCCGGTGGTGCCGATCGGCGTCCAGGTCACCGAGATCCTGCAGCGCCACCGCGGACTGCGTGGCGCGGCGGCCCGCAAGGAGGCCGCCGACCTCCTGGACCGGGTCGGCATCCCCGACCCCACCCGCCGGCTCAAGGAGTACCCGCACCAGCTCTCCGGCGGCATGCGCCAGCGCGCCCTGATCGCCATGGCCGTGGCCTGTGCGCCCCGGC
Organism: Streptomyces sp. YIM 130001; assembly: GCF_003574445.1. Lineage (GTDB taxonomy): Bacteria > Actinomycetota > Actinomycetes > Streptomycetales > Streptomycetaceae > Streptomyces. Next base: position 99,818 of record NZ_KZ984556.1, on the reverse strand, counting down.
TGCTGATCGCCGACGAGCCGACCACCGCGCTCGACGTGACGATCCAGGCGCAGATCCTGGAACTCCTCAAGGAGCTCGTCGACCAGGAGGGCACCGCCCTGTTGATGATCACCCACGACCTGGGCGTGGTCGCCGGCCTGTGCGAACAGGTCAACGTCCTCTACGCGGGCCGGGTCGTCGAATCCGCGGGCCGCCGCGAGCTGTTCGCGCACCCCACGCACCCGTACGCGCACGGCCTGCTCGGCTCCATCCCGCGCCTGGACGCGCCGCGCGGTGATCCGCTGCACCCGATCCGCGGTTCGATCAACGACCGCATCGCCTGGCAGGACGGCTGCGCCTTCGCACCCCGCTGCGACTTCTGCGACGACCAGTGCCTGACGGGCCCACCCGCCCTGACCGAACCCCACCGGGCGGACCACCGGGTGCGTTGCGTCCACCCCGTCCTGGACGACACCACGGCCGAGGAGGTCACGGCGTGAGCCTGCTCGAACTGCGCGATGTGAAGGTGCACTTCCCGGTCAGGGCCGGAGTCGTCACCAACCGCACCATCGGCCATGTCTACGCCGTCGACGGCGTCTCCCTCACCGTCGAGGCCGGCCGTACCTACGGACTGGTCGGTGAGTCGGGCTGCGGCAAGACCACACTCGGCCGCGCGGTGCTCCGCCTGGTCGACGTGACCGCCGGCGAAGTCGTTCTGGACGGTACGGATCTGGCCAGGCTGCCCGGGGAGGAGATGCGCCGCTTCCGGCGACGGCTGCAGATGGTCTTCCAGGACCCGCTCGGCAGTCTCAACCCGCGCCAGAACATCGAGTCGATCCTCGCCGAGGGCATGACGGCGCACGGCATCGGCACCTCGCGCGAGGACAGGCACAACCGCATCCTGGCCATTCTCGACAAGGTCGGCCTGCCGGCCAACGCCCTGGCGCGCTATCCGCACGAGTTCTCCGGCGGCCAGCGCCAGCGCATCGGGATCGCCCGCGCGCTGGTCCTGGAACCCGACGTGCTGATCTGCGACGAGCCGGTGTCCGCGCTCGACGTGTCCATCCAGGCCCAGGTGGTCAACCTCCTGGAGGAACTGCAGGAATCGCTCGGCCTCACCTACGTCGTCATCGCGCACGACCTCGCGGTGGTCCGCCACATCGCGGACGTGGTCGGCGTGATGTACCTCGGCGCCCTCGTCGAGGAGGCGCCCAGCGACGTCCTCTACGCGGCCCCCAGGCACCCGTACACCCGGGCCCTGATGTCCGCCGTCCCGATCCCCGATCCGGACGTCGAGGACGCCCGTGAGCGGATCCTGCTCACCGGCGATCTGCCCTCCCCGGCCAACCCGCCGACCGGCTGCCGTTTCCACACCCGCTGTCCCTGGAAGCGGGAGGCCCGGTGTGCCACAGAACGCCCCGAAATGCGGGAACTTGCCGACGGTCATCGCGTTGCATGCCACTTCGCCGAGGAGATCGCGGAAGGGAACGGTGAGCACATCGCGAAGAGTGAAGTCTCGCCTGTCCGTTCCCGTACCTCTGGGACCGATGTGGTACCTATAGTCCCGGACTGACGGGGTCGGACACCAACTGCCCCGTGTCCGCCCCTCGTTCACCGGAGTCCGGATAACGGAACCCCCCAGACAGCATCACGGTTGCGCATCCTTTCCCCGGGGGGACTGGCGGGTGATCGCGGGGCCGTTGAAGACTCCCGGCAGACACGGGCTTCGGTCCTGTGTACGAGAACCGAGCCGTTACAGCGGCGGGCGTGGGCCGACCACAGTCGGCCGAGAGGGGTCAATCGCACCGTGACCGCACCGATCGAGACCACCGGCGCGGAAGCCGAGGCGCAGCCGGAGGCTGTGCTGGTCGGGGTCAAGAAGAGCCAGATCGAGGGGCGTTCCCTCGGCCAGATCGCCTGGATGCGCTTCAAGCGCGACAAGGCGGCCATGGCCGGAGGCATCGTTGTCGGGCTCCTGATCCTGATGGCCATCCTGTCCCGGCCCATCCAGTGGCTGTTCGACCTGGACCCCAACAAGCTGAACCAGAACCTGGTCGATCCGACCCTGCGCGCGCCCTACGGCGGCTGGGGCGGCATGAGTTGGGACCACCCGCTCGGCGTCGACCCGGGGTTCGGGCGCGACCTGCTCGCGCGCATCATCGAGGGCTCCTGGGTCTCGCTGATCGTCGCCGTGGGAGCCACGCTGCTCTCGGTGACCATCGGCGTGGTCATGGGCGTCGTGGCCGGGTACTACGGCGGCTGGGTCGACGCGTTCGTCAGCCGCATGATGGACACCTTCCTGGCCTTTCCGCTGCTCCTGTTCGCGATCTCCCTGTCCGCCTCCGTACAGGACGGCTTCTGGGGGATCACCGGACTTCCGCTGCGGATCGGCGTACTGATCTTCGTCATCGGGTTCTTCAACTGGCCCTATATGGGCCGGATCGTGCGGGCGCAGACCCTGAGCCTCAGGGAACGCGAGTTCGTGGAAGCCTCCCGCAGCCTGGGCGCCCGCGGACCGTTCATCATCTTCCGCGAGCTGCTGCCGAACCTGGTGGCACCGATCCTCGTGTACTCCACCCTGCTGATCCCGAGCAACATTCTCTTCGAGGCCGCGCTGAGCTTCCTCGGTGTCGGAATCGCCCCGCCCCAGGCGTCCTGGGGCGGCATGCTCACCGAAGCGGCGGACCAGTACGAGGTCGACCTGCAGTTCATGTTCGTGCCAGGCCTGGCGATCTTCGTCACCGTGCTGGCATTCAATCTGCTGGGTGACGGTCTGCGTGACGCACTCGATCCCCGCAGCAAGTAACAACGGACGGCCGACCTTGCGCACCGTGCCGTACCCATCTACCAAGGGGGCTTTCCTCAGGATGAAGACCAAGAAAGCGACAGCCGCCCTGGCGTCAGCCATCGTGCTGGCGCTCGGAGCGTCGGCGTGCGGCGGCGGCGGTGGCAGCAAGGACGGCAGCGACGGCGGCGGCGGTGTGGCCGATGCGGCGCTCAAGTCCATCGTCAACAAGTCCGACAAGAAGGGCGGCACCGCCACCTTCGAGCACTCGGACGTCCCGGACTCGCTCGACCCGGGCAACACCTACTACGGGTGGGTGCAGAACTTCTCGCGTCTGTACGGCCGTTCGCTCACCACGTTCAAGCCGGCCGCGGGCTCCGAGGGCCTCGAGGTCGCCCCCGACCTGGCCGAGGGCCTGGGCAAGCCGAGCAAGGACGCCAAGACCTGGACGTACAAGCTCAAGAAGGGCGTCAAGTACGAGGACGGGAACGTGGTCACGTCCAAGGACGTGAAGCACGCGATTCTGCGCTCGAACTTCGCGCCCGAGGCGCTGTCCAACGGCCCGACGTACTTCAAGGCGTACCTCGAGGGCGGCGACAAGTACAAGGGCCCGTACAAGGACAAGGGCAAGGACCTCAAGTCCATCGAGACCCCGGACGACCACACGATCGTCTTCCACCTGGCGAAGCCCTTCGCCGACTTCGACTACCTGGCGACCTTCTCGCAGACGGCCCCGGTGCCGGCGGCGAAGGACAAGGGCGCCGAGTACGTCAAGAAGATCGTCTCGTCCGGCCCGTACAAGTTCGAGTCCTACAACGAGGGCCGCAGCGCCACCCTGGTGCGCAACCCCGAGTGGGACAAGAAGACGGACAAGCTGCGCCCGGCCCTGCCGGACAAGATCACCATCAAGTTCAAGGTCAACCCGACCACGGTCGACCAGCACCTGATGAACGATCAGATCACCATGGACGCGGCCGGCACCGGTCTGCAGACGAAGACCCAGCCGAAGGTCCTCACCAAGAAGGCCGAGCGCGACAAGACGGACAACCCCTACGCGGGCGCCCTGTCGTACCTCGCGATGTCGACCAAGGTGAAGCCCTTCGACAACATCGAGTGCCGCAAGGCCGTCCAGTACGCGACGGACAAGGTGTCGATCCAGCAGGCCCTCGGTGGCGACACCAAGGGTGACGTGGCCAGCACCATGCTGCCGCCCACGGTGAACGGCTACACCAAGTTCGACACGTACAAGACCCCGGGCAACAAGGGCGATGTGGCCAAGGCCAAGGCGTCCCTGAAGAAGTGCGGCAAGCCGAGCGGCTTCGCGACCAACCTGACCGCCCGCTCCGACCGCCCCGACGAGATCGCCATGGCGACCGCGCTCAAGGCGTCCCTGGAGAAGGTCGGCATCAAGGCCGAGATCAAGCAGTTCCCGTCGGGCAAGTACTTCGGAAACTTCGCCGGTAACCCGAGCTACGTCAAGGAGCACGACCTCGGCCTGATGATGATGGCCTGGGGCGCGGACTGGCCGACCGGCTTCGGCTTCCTCGACCAGATCGTCAACGGTTCGGCGATCAAGCCCTCCGGCGGCAACAACCTCATGGAGCTCGACGACCCGAAGGTGAACAAGGCCCTCGCGGACGGCATCGCCATGACCGACGACGCCGAGCGCACCAAGAAGTGGGGCGAGGTCGACAAGCTGGTCATGGACACCGCCTCCGCGGTGCCGCTGATCTACCGCAAGAACCTGCTCTACAGGGCGGACTCGTCGACCAACGTCACGGTCACCCAGGCTTATCTCGGAATGTACGACTACCTGCTGGTCGGAACCTCCAAGTAGCCCCGTCCGCCAAGCAATTCTGAAAGGCAGGTGAAGGCTCCGGTGTCCGCCGGACCGGGCGACCCCCGGTCCGGCGGCCCCGGCGCCGATCGGCTGTGACTGCGTACATCATCCGACGCGTGATCGCCGCGATAATGCTGTTGCTGGTGGTCAGCGCAGTCACCTTCGCGATCTTCTTCCTCGTCCCACGGATCGGCGGACAGACCGTCGACCAACTTGCCGTCCAGTACGTCGGCAAGGACGCCAACCCCGAGTCCGTGGCGGCGGTCAAGAAGAACCTGGGCCTAGACCAGCCCCTCCTCGTCCAGTACTACGACTTCGTCAAGGCGATCGTGATGGGCGCGAACTACCAGTTCGGCCCCGACCCGGTCGAGTGCAGCCGGCCCTGCTTCGGCTACTCGTTCAAGACCCACGTCGAGGTGTGGCCCGAGATCGCCCAGCGCATCCCGGTCACCCTGTCCCTCGCCATCGGCGCCGCCGTGCTGTGGCTCGTCTCCGGTGTCACCATCGGCGTCATCTCCGCCCTCAAGCGGGGATCCATCGTCGACCGGCTCTCCATGACGGTCGCCCTGCTCGGCGTCTCCCTGCCGATCTTCTTCACCGGTCTGCTGGGTCTCGCCCTCTTCACCTCGCAATGGCCCATCTGGGAAACGATCGAGTTCGTACCGTTCTCGGAGAGTCCGGGTGAATGGGCCTGGAACCTGCTGTTGCCCTGGGCCAGCCTCGCCTTCCTCTATTCGGCTCTCTACGCACGACTCACCCGTGCCGGAATGCTGGAGACGATGAGCGAGGACTACATCCGCACCGCACGTGCCAAGGGTCTACGCGAGTCCAAGGTCGTCACCCGGCACGGGCTGCGCGCCGCGCTCACCCCGATCGTCACCATCTTCGGCATGGACTTCGGTCTGATGCTGGGCGGCGCGGTCCTGACCGAGTCGGTGTTCTCGTTCCAGGGCATGGGCGCCTATGCCGTACAGGCAGTGCGGGAGAGTGATCTGCCCATCGTCATGGGCGTGACCTTGACCGCGGCCTTCTTCATCGTCTTCTGCAATCTGATCGTGGACCTGGTGTACGCGGCCATCGACCCCAGGGTGAGGTACTCGTGAGCGACCTGGACAAGAAGCGGAGCGCGCCGGACACGGCGGCTGTCTCGGAGCCCACGGCGCTCGTCCCCGGGACCGCCGAGGAGACCTTCCTCTCGGTACGGGACCTCAAGATCCACTTCGACACCGACGACGGTCTGGTGAAGTCCGTCGACGGCGTCTCCTTCGACGTGCGCCGCGGCAAGACCCTCGGCATCGTCGGCGAGTCGGGCTCCGGCAAGTCCGTCACCTCGCTCGGCATCATGGGCCTGCACCAGAAGGCCAAGGTGTCCGGCGAGGTGTGGCTGGACGGCGAGAACCTCGTCGCCGCCGACCCCGACCACGTACGACGGTTGCGTGGCCGCAAGATGGCGATGATCTTCCAGGATCCGCTGTCGGCTCTGCACCCGTACTACACGGTGGGTGCGCAGATCACCGAGGCGTACCGGGTGCACCACCCGGTCGGCAAGAAGGAGGCCAAGGCCCGGGCCGTCGAGATGCTCGACCGGGTCGGCATCCCGGAGCCGGCCAAGCGCTTCAGCAGCTACCCGCACGAATTCTCCGGCGGTATGCGCCAGCGCGCGATGATCGCGATGTCCCTGGTCAACAACCCGGAACTGCTGATCGCCGACGAGCCGACCACCGCGCTCGACGTGACCGTGCAGGCGCAGATCCTGGACCTGATCCGGGACCTGCAGAAGGAGTTCGGCTCCGCGGTCATCATGATCACCCACGACCTGGGCGTCGTCGCCGAGATGGCCGACGACCTCCTGGTCATGTACGGCGGCCGCTGCATCGAACGCGGCAGCGCCGAGAAGGTCTTCTACGAGCCGCAGCACCCCTACACCTGGGGCCTGCTCGGCTCGATGCCGCGGATCGACCGTGACGAGACGGACCGGCTCATCCCGGTCAAGGGCTCCCCGCCCAGCCTCATCAACGTCCCCGACGGCTGTGCCTTCAACCCGCGTTGCCCCTACGCCGACGTCCCCAAGGACAACCTGACGCGTACGGTCCGCCCGGAACTCCGCGAGGTCGGCAGCGGGCACTTCTCCGCCTGCCACATGTCGCAGGAGGAGCGGACGCGGATCTGGACCGAAGAGATTGCGCCGAAACTGTGAGTGAAAAAACGGACGTGACCAAGCCGGACCAGACCGCGGACAAGCCCGGGAGTTCGGCCGAGCCGCTGCTCAAGGTCGACAACCTGGTCAAGCACTTCCCCATCAAGAAGGGCCTGCTGCAACGGCAGGTCGGTGCGGTGAAGGCGGTCGACGGACTGAGCTTCGAGGTACGCCCGGGCGAAACCCTCGGCGTCGTCGGCGAGTCCGGCTGCGGCAAGTCGACCATGGGCCGGCTGATCACCCGGCTGCTCGAACCGACCGGCGGCCGGGTCGAGTTCGAGGGCCACGACATCACCCATCTGAACGTCGGCAAGATGCGGCCGCTGCGCCGCGACGTCCAGATGATCTTCCAGGACCCGTACTCCTCGCTGAACCCGCGGCACACCATCGGCACCATCGTGAGTGCGCCGTTCCGGTTGCAGGGGGTTCAGCCCGAGGGCGGGGTCAAGAAGACCGTCCAGGAGCTGCTCGCCCTGGTGGGCCTCAACCCCGAGCACTACAACCGCTATCCGCACGAGTTCTCCGGCGGTCAGCGCCAGCGCATCGGCATCGCCCGCGCGCTCGCGCTCAAGCCGAAGCTGGTCGTCGCGGACGAGCCGGTCTCGGCGCTCGACGTGTCCATCCAGGCGCAGGTGGTCAACCTCCTCGACGACCTGCAGGACGAACTCGGCCTGACGTACGTGATCATCGCGCACGACCTGTCGGTGATCCGGCACGTGTCGGACCGGATCGCGGTGATGTACCTGGGCAAGATCGTGGAGCTCGCGGACCGCAAGGACCTCTACACCAAGCCCATGCACCCGTACACCAAGGCGCTGCTCTCCGCGGTGCCGGTGCCGGACCCGGCACGGCGTGGGACCAAGAACGACCGCATCCTGCTCCGCGGTGACGTGCCCTCGCCGATCTCGCCGCCGAGCGGCTGCCGTTTCCACACCCGGTGCTGGAAGGCGACCGAGATCTGCACGACCAAGGAGCCGCCGCTGCTGCAGCTCGGCACCGGTCACCAGGTCGCCTGCCACCACCCGGAGAACGCCGACGACCAGGCGCCGCAGGACACCGTGCTGCTCACGGCGGCGGTTGCGGCCGCGGAGGTCGCGGGGGTCGAGGTGCCCGAGGGCAAGGCGTCGGGCGTGTCCAAGGGCTCGTCGGCAGAGTCGGCGGACGCGAAGCCTGCCGTGTCCGGCGAGTCCGGCGCGTCCGCCGCATCCAAGGCTGACGACACCGTCACCGACTCCGAGGCCGAAGCCGCTCCCCAGCCCGGCTCCGACTCCGGTGACACTGGCGGGAGTTCCGCCGCCAAGTAGCGCGCAGCAGCTGTCCGAAAATCGCCGGGCAGGCCCCAACTCCGGGGCCTGCCCGGCGTTTTGGCGTGTGCCGGGACTTTGAACTCATCGATGACAAAGTATGGACGCGCACAGCTGAAGTCTCCTAGCGTGTGCGCCGCAACAGCTCGGAGTTTCGCGCGCACGGACCCCCGGTTCGACTCGAAGCGGGGCCATTCCGCTGGAGGAGACTTGAACTCACGACTGTTCCACCGCGGCCGAAGACGACTCACCACCCTGCTCGCCGCCGCGGTCGCCGCCGGCGGACTTGCGTTCACCACCCCGTCTCCCGCCCAGGCAGAGGATCTGCCGCCGCAGGAACCCGGCGTCACCATGCGCGTCTTCGACGTCCAGGCGCCTCTCGAGAAGATCTGCACCCTCAAACCGGGCCAGACCCCGAACGCCGACGAGCTCAAGCCGAACATCGACTGGTCGACTCCCGAGGACTTCGGCGGATTCAGTGACCGGTTCGTCGCCCACGCGCTCGGCAACGTCCATGCTCCCGAGGCCGGTTCGTACGACTTCCGGCTGACCAGTGACGACGGCTCCCGCCTGTACATCGACGACCAGTTGGTCATCGACCACGACGGCACGCACGGGGCGGACGAGCCCAAGGACGGCACGGTCGAGCTGACCGAGGGGCCGCACTCACTGCGTATCGAGTACTTCGACCGGGACGGCGAGCAGCAGCTCACCCTCGGCTGGAAGCCGCCGGGCGCCGGCGACTTCGCCGTGGTGCCGGACGAGGCGCTCACCACCGACGCCGACGTCGTCCGGGTCACCGCTCCCGGCCGCAAGGAGTGCGAAGGCACCCAGGACACCCCCGGCGACGGACTGCCGCTGACCGAGGTCCGGCCCGACCACAAGCTGACCGACCTGCGACCGGAGGGCTTCGAACCGCAGGTCACCGGCATGGACTGGATGCCGGACGGCCGCATGGCGGTCAGTACCTGGGGCGGTACGGACAACATCGAGGGTGAGGTCTACCTCCTCGACAACGTCACCGGCGACACCGGCCCCGACAAGGTGAAGGCCACCAAGGTCGCCGAGGGCCTGAAGGAGCCGATGGGCCTCAAGGTCGTGGACGGCAAGATCTTCGTCTCGCAGAAGCACGAGCTGACCGAACTCGGTGACAGCGACGGCGACGGCGTGATGGAGGACTACAAGACCGTCGCCACCTGGCCGTACGGCAGCAACTTCCACGAGTTCGCCTTCGGCCTGCTCTACGAGGACGGCTACTTCTACCTGAACCTGTCCGTGGCCATCGACCTCGGCGGCGCCACCACCGACCCGCAGCCGGCGAAGGACCGCGGAGCCACCATCAAGGTCAACCGCGAGACCGGCAAGGTCAGTTGGGTCGCCGGCGGGCTGCGTACGCCGAACGGTCTCGGCAAGGGACCCGACGGTGAACTCTTCGCCACCGACAACCAGGGCGGCTGGCTGCCCTCGTCGAAGCTGGTGCACGTCAAGCAGGACCGCTTCTTCAACCACTACACCAACCCCGCGGGACCCTTCGACGACAAGCCCGTCACCGATCCGGTCCTGTGGCTGCCGCAGAACGAGATCGCCAACTCGCCCAGTAATCCCATCCAGTTGGACGAGGGCCGGTTCGCCGGGCAGATGCTCTTCGGCGACGTCACGTACGGCGGGATCCAGCGCGGCTATCTGGAGAAGGTCGACGGCGAGTACCAGGGTGCGGTCTTCCGCTTCACCCAGGGCCTGGAGGCCGGGGTCAACCGGATCAGCAAGGGACCCGACGGCGCGATCTACGCCGGCGGACTGGGCGCGGACGGCAACTGGGGCCAGGAGGGCAAGCTCAAGCACGGCCTCCAGAAGCTCTCCCCGAACGGAGAGAACGCCTTCGACATCCTCGCCATGCGCCACAAGGAGGGCGGCTTCGAGCTCGAGTACACCAAGCCGCTCTCGGACGAGACGGTGGAGAAGCTGGCCGAGCGCTACACCGTCGAGCAGTGGGGATACACCCCGACCGCGGAGTACGGCGGACCGAAGATCGGCGAGGAGACCCTGAAGGTCACCTCGGCGAAGCTCTCCGACGACCGCAAGAAGGTCACCCTCGCGGTCGACGGCCTGAAGCCGAAGCGCGTCGTGCACGTCCGCTCGCCGCGCCCGTTCAGCTCCGCGGACGGCGAGACGCTCTGGTCCACCGAGGCCTGGTACACGCTCAATTCGATGCTGGGCGAGCAGCCGGTGAGCAACCACCACGAGGCGGAGGAGGCGCACCTCACCGGCTCCGCGGGCATCGACACCGAGCACGCGGGCTACTCCGGCAGCGGCTTCGTGGACGGCTTCGGCGAGGAGGGCGCGTCCGCCACCTTCGACGTGACGGCGGAGAAGGCCGGCACCTACGACGTGGCGCTCCGCTACGCCAACGGCGGCTATCCGGAGAAGGGCACCAAGTCCCTGTCCGTGTACGTCAACGGGGAGAAGGCGAAACAGACGGAACTGCCGGACACCGGTGAGTGGTCCACCTGGTCCTCGCGGTCCGAGCCGCTGAAGCTTCGCAAGGGCGCCAATACGGTGTCGTACCGATACGACCCGGGTGACACCGGCCACGTCAACCTCGACATGATCACCGTCAATCCGCGGGGCGAGCCGATCCAGCTCTTCGACGGCGCGTCCAGCCTGGCCAACTGGCAGCATCCGAACGGCGATACGCCGTCCTGGCCGGTGACGGACGACGTGATCGAGGTGGCCGAGGGTGATCTGCGCACCAAGCAGAACTTCCAGGACTTCAAGCTGCACGCCGAGTTCTGGCTGCCCGAGCTGCCGGACGACGTGACCGGCCAGGACCGCGCCAACAGCGGCATCTACATCCAGGAGCGCTACGAGATCCAGATCCTGGACTCCTACGGCGACGACACACTCGACAACAACGAGGCGGGATCGATCTATCTGCAGAAACCGCCGGACGTGAACGCGGCCACACCACCGGAGACCTGGCAGTCCTACGACATCGAGTTCCGGGCCGCGCGCTTCGACGCGGACGGCAAGAAGACCGAGGACGCCCGGGTCAGCGTGGTGTGGAACGGCCAGAAGGTCCACGACGACGTGGCCATCGAAGGGCCGACCGGTAACGGTGCCCCGGAGGGTCCGGCAGCGGGGTCGATCAAGCTGCAGGACCACGACAACAAGGTCCGGTACCGCAACGTCAGCATCGAGCCACTGGACTGACCCCTCCCCGGGACGTGCCCGCGCATGGCACGACCCCGGCGCCCGCCCCCGCGGCCCACTTCCCCCCTGGCCGCCGGGGCGGGCGCGGGCGGTCCGGCGTGCGGCCGGAATCCCGGCAGAATGACCCGGGTGTTCCAGGACCTCTTCACGCCCTCCGTCCAGCACGGCCTCGACGTCGCGGGGATCTTCGTCTTCGCGATCTCCGGCGCGCTGCTCGCCGTGCGCAAGAACTTCGACGTGTTCGGCATCGCGGTGATGGCCGAGGTCACCGCGGTCGGCGGCGGTCTCTTCCGGGACCTGGTGATCGGCGCCGTACCGCCCGCCGCCTTCACGGACCTCGCCTACTTCGTCACTCCGCTGGTGGCCGCGACACTCGTCTACTTCCTGCACCCGGAGGTGCAGCGGATCAACCGGGCGGTCAGCACCTTCGACGCCGCCGGGCTCGGCCTGTTCTGCGTCACGGGCACGGTCAAGGCGTACGAGTACGGCCTGGGGCTCACCGCCTCGGCGACGCTGGGCCTGGCCACGGCGGTCGGTGGCGGAGTGCTGCGTGACGTCCTCGCGAACGAGGTGCCGTCCCTGCTGCGCTGGGACCGCGATCTGTACGCCGTACCGGCCATGGTCGGCGCGGGCATGGTCGCCCTCTGCCTGCGCTTCGACGCCCTGAACCCGTTGACCAGCGGCCTCGCGGTGGTGACCGCCTTCTCGCTGCGGATGCTCGCCATGCGCTTCCACTGGCGGGCACCGCGGGCCTGGAACCGCAGGTCGGGAACGCCGGACGAGGCGTGAGCCGACGCCGGGCGGCCAGCGTCTCCGACAGAGAAAGCTACCGCTCAGTAGTAACTTGTTGTAGCGTGCTGCGCATGACTCAGGGCACGACACAGGGCGGCACGTGCGCGGCCGTCGGCGACAGCGAGTTCGATCGCGACACCGCGGTGACGCGACGCGAGCCCGGCATCTACGACGTCGACCTCTCCGCGGGCTGGACCATCATCAACGCGGTCAACGGCGGCTACCTGCTCGCCGTCCTGGGACGCGCCCTGTCCGACGCCCTGCCGCACTCGGACCCGTTCTCCGTCTCGGCGCACTACCTCACCGCCTCACAGCCGGGCCCGGCGATCGTCCGTACCGAACTCGTCCGCGGCGGCCGCACGCTCTCCACCGGCCAGGCCTCGCTCTTCCAGTACGACGCCGAGGGCCGCGAGATCGAGCGGATACGCGTGCTCGCCTCGTACGGGGACCTCGACGCCCTGCCCGACGACGTGCGCACCAGCGCCACGCCCCCGGACATCCCGCCCGTCGAGCACTGCTTCGGACCCGAGGACGGTCCGGCGCCGGTCCCCGGCAGCTCCGCGATCACCGAACGGCTCCGGCTCAAGCTGGACCCGGCCACGCTCGGCTGGGCGCTCGGAGCGCCGTCCGGAAAGGGCGAGATGCGCGCCTGGTTCGGACTCGCCGACGGCCGCGACGCCGATCCGCTGTCGCTGCTCCTCGCCGTGGACGCGCTGCCGCCGACCGCCTTCGAAATGGGCATCAAGGGCTGGGTGCCGACCGTCGAGCTCACCGTGCACATCCGCTGCCGTCCCGCGCCGGGCCCGCTCCGGATCTCCGTCACCACCCGCAACCTCGCGGGCGGCTTCCTCGAGGAGGACGCCGAGGTCTGGGACACCGCCGGCCGCCTCGTCGCCCAGTCCCGCCAGCTGGCCCGGGCACCCAGAGGGTGAACCGGGAGCGGCACGGGACACTGGTGCGGTGAAGTCAGACCGGCTGCTCTCCATCCTTCTGCTGCTCCAGACCCGTGGCCGGGTGCCCGCGCACGAACTCGCGGAGCGTTTCGAGGTGTCGGTACGTACGATCTACCGCGACGTCGAAGGGCTCTCCGCCGCCGGGGTGCCCGTGTACACCGAACGCGGGCGGCACGGCGGGATCAGCCTGCTGCCCGGCTACCGCACCGACGTCACCGGGCTCACCTCCGACGAGTCCCGCGCGCTGTTCATCCTGGCCGCCTCGGGCGCGCACGCCGCGCTCGGGCTCGAGGGCGCGTTCGGCTCGGCACTCCGCAAGGTCATGGCCGCACTGCCCGAACCCCACCGCCCCGCCGCCGAGTTGACCTCCCGGCGGGTCCTCGTCGACACCGCACGCTGGCGCGGCGGCCCGCAGCAGACCACCGACCTCGACGTCCTGCAGGACGCCGTCTTCACCGACCGCCGGCTGCGCCTGCGCTACCGGCACAGTGGAAGCCGCCACCCGCGCACCTACACCGTCGACCCCTACGGGCTCGTACAGAAGGCCGGTGTCTGGTACCTCGTCGCGGACCGCTCCGGGAAGCCGCAGCTCTTCCGCGCGGATCGAGTGGCCCGGGCCACCGTCACCGACGCGGCGGTGCGGCGGCGCCCCGGCGTGACCCTCGCCGACGCCTGGGAAACACTGCGCCGCCGGGTCGAGGAACGGCAGGGCGGCCTGGTCGTGACCGCACGGGTGGAGGCGGCCCGGCTCGATCTGTTCGTACGGATCAACGGCGTCTTCATGACCGGACCGCCGGTGGTGGAGGGGGAGTGGGCACGGGTCGAGCTGGCCTTCGGCGACCTGCGCGAGACCCGCACCCTGCTCTCCTTCGCGGACCGCCTGGAGGTCCTCTCGCCGGCCTCGGTGCGCGCCGAACTGGCGGCCCTCGCGGCCGCGGTGGTCCGGATGTACGCGGGGTCGCAGGACACCCCCTAGACCCCGCCCGATGCACGGGCCCGGGAGGGCCGCGAGGCCGGGCGTACGCCCGCGCGCCGGCCCAGGCGCGCGGCCGCCGAGTGCCTTGCAGGGATGCGCCGGGCATGCGCCTCACCCCGGGCTCGTAGAATCGAGCGCATCATGGCCTATCTCGACCACGCCGCGACCACTCCGATGCTTCCCGAAGCAGTCGAAGCGATGACCGCGCACCTCACCGTCGTCGGCAACGCCTCCTCGCTGCACGCGGCGGGACGGCAGGCCCGGCGTACCGTCGAGGAGGCCCGCGAGACGCTCGCCGAGGCCCTCGGTGCCCGGCCGAGCGAGGTGGTGCTCACCGCGGGCGGCACCGAGGCGGACAACCTGGCGGTGAAGGGTCTCTTCTGGGCCCGCCGGGACGCGGACCCCGCCAGGACGCGGGTGCTCTCCAGCCCGGTCGAGCACCACGCCGTGCTCGACGCCGTGCACTGGCTCGGCGAGCACGAGGGCGCCACCGTCGAGTACCTCCCGGTCGACGGCCATGGCCGGGTGCACCCGGAGGTGCTGCGCGAGGCGATCGCCCGCAATCCCGCCGACGTCGCGCTGGCCACCGTCATGTGGGCCAACAACGAGATCGGCACGGTCCAGCCGGTACGCGAACTCGCGGACGTGGCAGCGGAGTTCGCGATCCCGCTGCACTCCGACGCGGTGCAGGCCTTCGGTCAGCTGCCGGTGGACTTCGGCGCCTGTGGCCTCGCGGCGATGGCGGTCAGCGGACACAAGATCGGCGGGCCGTACGGCATCGGCGCGCTGCTTCTCGGCCGCGAGTACACGCCCGTGCCCGTACTGCACGGCGGCGGGCAGGAGCGTCAGGTGCGCTCGGGGACGCTGGATGTGCCGGCCGCCGCCTCGTTCGCCGTCGCCGCCCGGATCGCCGCGGAGCAGCAGGAGCGCTTCGCCCGCGAGATCGGCACGCTGCGCGACGAACTGGTCGCCGCCGTCCTGGACGCGGTGCCGGACGCGATCCTCGGCGGCGATCCCGCACCGGCGGGCCCGGACGGCATCCCCGGCCGGCTGCCGGCGAACGCGCACTTCACCTTTCCCGGCTGCGAGGGCGACTCGCTGCTGCTCCTCCTCGACGCCCAGGGCATCGCCTGCTCCACCGGCTCCGCCTGCACGGCCGGCGTCGCCCAGCCGAGCCACGTCCTCCTCGCCACCGGCACCGACCCCGACCTCGCCCGCGGCACCCTGCGCTTCTCCCTCGGCCACACCACCACCCGCGAGGACGTGAAGGCCGTCGCCAGGACCATCGGCCCCGCGGTGGACCGGGCACGGGCGGCGGGGCTGAGCTGAGCGGCCGAGACGGTGAGCAATAGCGAGCAAATTCTGCTCGTTATTGCTTATCCCGGTGCCGCATTCCAGGCTGGGACGGTCGACGCAAGCCATCTCGCGGGAGAACGTTCATGTCCGAGTCCAGCCCCGAGTCCAGCCCCGAGCCCCGCTTCGAGCCCAGCCCGGGGCACGTCCCTGCGCAGGCCGCACTGGAGGCCAGTCGCGTACGCGTCGCGCAGCGCAAGGGGGTCCCGATGGTGGTGTCCCTGCGGACGGCCGGTGCCGCCACCCCGCCGGCCGACCCGTCGGCCGGCGATCTGCGCCTCGCCCGGCTCTTCGAGGCCTGCCACGCCCAGCTGCACCCCGACGGTGCGGACGACGAGTCCGCGCTGATCGCGTCCTTGGCGGCCGCCGGGTACCTGAGCCTCACGGGGGACGCCACCGGGGAGCCTTTCGAGGAGGAGGCCGGCGGAACGACCGACCGCTCACCCGCGGCAGCGTGCCCGCAGCCCGGCCCGGCGGAGATCAACTATCGCTCCACCCTCTCCGACCTGCGCGCGGGCCGCTTTTTGCGGGTCATGAACTACCACAACACCCCGCCGAGCATGCGGGGCGAACTGGTCGACGAACTGCGCGGCCTCGCACGGGACTTCGCCACCGTCACCGTCGACGACCTGGACCGGTTCGCCCGGACCGGTGTGTGGCACCAGGAGAAGCCCCCGGTGCTCCCGGTGTTCTACGAGGGCTACCGCGACAACTACGAGGTGGCCGCGGCGGCCTGCGAGGAGGCGGGGGTGGTGGGCTGGTTCTTCATCTGCACCGCCTTCCTCGACGCACCGGTCACCGAGCAGTACGACTACGCCTCGGCCCACCGGATCAAGCTGGTCGACGAGAACCCGCGTGCCGAACGCATCGCCATGACCTGGCAAGAGGTGGCGGACCTGCACCGCAGGGGGCATGTCGTGACACCGCACACGGCCTCCCACGAGCTGGCCGAGCGGGTGGTGACAGCGGCGGACCTGCGCCGCGAGGTGATCGAGCCCAAGCAGCGGATGGACGAGGCGACCGGCGGTGACGCCGCCTGCACCGCCTGGCTCGCCGGCACCCACTGGACCGGTCGCACCGACCCCGACCGTGCCCTCGTGGATGCCGGGTACCGCTATGTCTTCAGCAACACGATGATCCAGCGCCTCCCGGACGCGGCCGCCTGACCCGGCACGCAGCCGTCAGCCTTCCTCGCGCAGGCCCCACGGCGAGCCGTACTCGGTGAGCAGGTCGAGGAAGGGGCGGGGCGGCAGGGCCTCGGGGCCGAGGACCCCGCTGCCGGACCAGAGGCCGCCGGCCAGCAACTCCAGGGCGACCACCGGATTGACGGCGGTCTGCCAGACCACGGCCTGCGATCCGTACTCGCGCATCGACCACTGGTTGTCGACCACGTGGTACAGGTACACCTCGCGTGCCGCGCCGTCCTTGGTGCCCTTCACCCACGTCCCCGCACAGGTCTTGCCGGTCATACGGTCGCCGAGGGTGGCCGGGTCGGGCAGGCAGGCGGCGACCACGTCCCGCGGCGACACCTCGACCGGGCCGTCGGGGCCGGGCACGGTGACCTCGGCCGTCGAGTCGAGGCCCAGCTCGTGCAGTGTCTTCAGCTTGGCGATGAAGTCGTCCCCGAGGCCGTACTTGAAGGTCACCCGGCGGGCGTCGATCCGCCGCGGGATCAGGAGCACCTCCTCGTGCTCGACGTTCACGCACTCCACCGGCCCGATGCCGTCGGGGAACTCGAAGACCTCCGGCTCGCTGAACGGCGGGGTCGTGAACCAGCCGCGGTCCTTCTCGTAGACCACGGGCGGGTTGAGGCACTCCTCGATCGTCGTCCAGATGTTGAAGGACGGTGCGAAGGCGTAGCCCTCGACGGCCAGGTCTGCGCCGTCGCGGATCCCGATCTCCTCGATCCCGTCGAAGAGTTCGTCGGCCGCGTACCGCGCGAACACGTCGGAGAGGCCCGGTTCCACGCCCATGCCGACCAGCGCGAGCCGGCCCGACCGCTCCCACCGGGCCGCCTGCTCGAACTGTGCGTCGCCGAGCTTCACCCCGCACTGCTCGTACGGCCGCGCGGCGTGCGGCGAGGACAGCGACATCGCCATGTCGACATAGTCCGTGTCCGCCGCGAGGGCGGCGTCGAACAGCGGCATCACGAAACGCGGGTCGGTGGCGTTCAGCAGGACGTCGCAGTTCTCCTCGAGCAGTGCGCGGCGCACCGCGTCCTCGTCTGAGGCGTCCAGGCGGAGCGCGCTGAAACGGTCCCCGTGCTCCTTCAGCGCGGCGACGGCGGCTTCGGCGCGGGAGAGGTCGTAGTCGGCCACGACCATGTGGGTCAGGAAGTCCCGTCGGGCCGCGATCTTGGTGACGGCGGTGCCGACGCCACCCGCGCCCACCAGCAGTACTCGCATGTCAACTCACCTTTCGTCGCCCGTGGATGAGCATCCGCGGGGGTTGACCCGATGCAACGGGAGGGCTTGCATTAACGTCAATGGCGTTGGCGTAAGGCCGGAGAGGGGAGTGCGTGATGCCCAAGCACGTGGTGCCGGAGGCGGCACGCCGCAGGCGACGGCCCACCAAGGAGGGCACGGTGCTGTCCGAGTCGCTGATCGTGCACACCGCCCTGCGGGTGCTCCGCGAACACGGCGGCCCGGGCCTCACCGCGCGCCGTCTCGGCACCGCACTCGGCGCGGACCCCAGCACCCTCTACCGGTACTTCGCCGGCATGGACGACCTGACCCGGGCCATCGGCGAGGAGCTGATGGGCCGGGCCCTGGACGACTGGGCGGCCACCGGAGAATGGCGGGCCGACCTGCGCGCCCTCGGCCTCGCCATCCACTCCTCGTACCTGGCCCACCCCCAGGCCGCCGTGCTGACCGCCAGCCGGGTCACGGGCCGGCCCCGTGAGATCGCGGTGGACGAGACGATCCTCGCCCTCCTGCACGGCGCGGGCTTTGCGGACGGTGCCGCCGTCCGCGTCTACCACGCGTTCATCGACCTGAGCCTCGCCTTCGCCGCGCTCGACGCCGGTTCGCTGGCCCTGACCGACGAGGCACGGCAGGCGGACGAGGAGATGTGGAGCTCCACGTACGCCCGGCTTCCCGCCGACACCCACCCGCGAATCGCCGCCACCGCCCAGCTTCTGGCCGGCCGGATGAACCGCACCGCCTATCCGGTCGTCCTGGACGCGCTGCTGCAGGACGCGGCGACCCTGCTCGATGCCGAGCAGGGTCGCTCCGACTCCGGGGAGCGGGCGGCGAAGCGGACCTCCTGATGCCGAGCCCGCTGTGGAAAGGGCGCGTCGAGGGCGCACGAGGTGCCGTCAGCCCAGGTGCTGCACCATCGTGTTGCTGAACTGGTAGCGGTAGCCGGCCTCTCGCACGGCGGCGTCCACCCGCGGATTCTTGCCGAAGGGCGTGCCCCAGAGGAACGCCGTGCAGGCCGCGTCCTGGCCGGTGACCTCGTCCATCCGCCGTTTCGGCTCGAAGACCTCCCGGCGGACGGCCTCGTCGGTCTCCAGGGAGGCCGCGCTCGCGTGGCTCGCGGTGTGCGGCGTGACGACGTGGCGGGTACTCAGGTCCGCGACCTGGTCCCAGGTCATGGCCAGCCGCTCGCCCTTGCGGTCCTCGGGGACGAGGTCGATGTTGTGGGCGTTGGCGTAGTCGAACTGCTCGGCCACCGGCACGTCGAGGAACGCGGTGCAGATGAAGAACCAGGCGGTCAGGCCCGCTTCCTCGGCCAGTGGTGCGGCCACCTCCGCGCTGTTGCGGTAGCCCTCGTAGAAGACGGGGATGATGCCGGGCCGTGGCTTGTGCCAGGAGCCCGTGGTCCGGAAGGTGTCCAGGTCCTCCACCGTCACCGGGTCGAAGTCCCGGGCGAGCGCCCGGAGTTCGGCCCTGATCCGGTCGGTGTCCGCCTCCGGGGTGTTGTGGTAGTTCACCACCCGCAGGAACCTGCCTTCGCGGAAGGCGCGTTCGTGCTCGGTGAAGCTCGCGGTGGTGAGGCCGTCGGGCTCGGACATCACTGCTCCTCGGAGTTCGGTGCGGCGGTGGTCCCGGGCGTGAAGTGCGCGACGGCCATGACCTGGAGGACGTCGATGAGCGCGGGCTCGTCGTCGTCCGCGCGCTCCGGGGCGAGTGCGGACCGGTAGTGGCCGACCAACGTGGCGAGCCGGGCGCCCTCGGCTCGTACGGGTTCCTCGTGTGCGGGCCGGGCATCGGCGCTCTGGAAGGCCAGGAACATGGGGATGCCCTCCCGTTCGAGGGCGCGGTCGGTGCAGTCGGCGAGTACGCGGTGGGGATCGGCGACCGGTTCGGGGCCGGTGGGCATGGTCGTTCCTCTCGACGGTGAAGGGTGATCGGTGTGGGCCGGACGTCTCACGCGGTCCGAGCGAGACGGGCGGCGCCCACCAGGCGCAGCTGCGCGGCGGCTGCCTCGGCCATGGCGGTCCGGCCCGCGCCCAGGTAGCGGCGGGGGTCGACACCGTCGGTCGCCGCCAGGGACTTCCGGACGGCCGCGGTGAACGAGGCGTTGAGATGCGTGCCGAAGTTGATCTTCCGCATGCCGTTGCGGACGGCTTCCACGAGTTCGGCGTCGGGTACGCCCGACGAACCGTGCAACACCAGCGGTACGTTCACCGCGTCCCGCAGCCGGACGATCAGTTCCTGATCGAGTCGGGCGGTGCGCTCGGTCATGGCGTGCGAGCTGCCGACCGCCACGGCCAGCGCGTCCACGCCGGTGGCCGCCACGAACGCGGCCGCCTGGCCGGGATCGGTCCGGGCGGTGGCCGAGTGCACACCGTCCTTGCCGCCGATCTCGCCCAGCTCCGCCTCCACCCAGACGCCCCTGGCGTGCAGGCGCTCGGTCACCTCGGCGGTCACGGCGACGTTCTGCTCGTGCGGCAGTACGGAGGCGTCGAACATCACCGAGGTGCAGCCCAGATCGGCCGCGGCCGCGGCCAGTTCGGGGTCGTCGACGTGGTCGAGATGGAGCGACAGCGGCGCCCGGCAGCTCCGGGCCACCGCGGAACAGGCGGCGACGATCGCGGACGGGTCCCCGCCGTGGTACCGCACGGCGTTGTGGCTGACCGCGAGGATGGCGGGCAGTCCCGTGTCCGCGCAGGCGGCGGCGATCGCCTGTGCGTGCTCCAGGGTGATCACGTTGAACGCCAGGGCGGCCGCGCCGGAACGCGTCGCCAGGTCGACGACGTGGGAAGTGGCTGTCAGGGGCATGAGGGCTCGATTCGGTTCGGGGGGAGACGGCCGCGGCGCAGGGCGGTTCGGCCGGCTCAGGCGTGCAGTACGCGTCCGCCGACACCGACGACCGCGGCGGGCACGGGGTGCGCGGGCGCGGCGTCGGTGACGAGGGTGCCGACCCGTTCCACGGGAGCGAGCCGAACGGGACCTCTGCGCCCGAGCTTCGACTCGTCGGCGAGGACCACGATGTCGCGCCCGGCGTCGAGCAGCGCGCGGTCCGTCTGGGCCTCGTCGACGTGGGCGCCGGTGAGGCCGGCTTCCGCGTGCAGTCCGTACGCACTGCTGAAGACCTGGTCTATCTGCAGCTCGCTGAGAGCCAGTTCCGCCAGATGTCCGAGCAGGGACTGCTCGCGGTGGCGCAGCACTCCGCCGATGACTATCACGTCGATCGAGGCGGTGGCGGAGAGGATCTGGGCGATCGGCAGGGCGTTGGTGACGACGGTGAGGCCGCGGCGCTCGGCGAGCCGGCCGGCCAGTGCCTCCGTGGTGGTGCCGCCGCTGATCAGGATCGTGCTGTGGTCACGGACCAGGGACAGCGCGGCGCCGGCGATGCGCCGCTTCGCCTCGGGCTGCTCGGCGGCCCGGGCCGGTTGGTCCGGCTCCACCGCGTCGGCGACGACGGTGGCCCCGCCGTGCACCCGTCGCAGCAGGCCCTGGAGTTCCATGTCGCGCAGGTCCCGGCGGACGGTGGACGGGCTGATGCGCAGCAGCCGGGACAGCTCGACGACGTTGACCGCACCCCGGTTGCGCAGGCGGTCGAGGACGGCATGGTGGCGCTGCGGCGCCAGGAGGAAGTCAGTAGCCACGGCCACGGTCCACCAGGTTGAGCAGGTCCGAGCCGGCCAGGTGCCGCTCGACGTTCTCGCCGACGAGGCGCAGGACCTGCTCCTCGTAGTCCGGTGCGAACCCCGCTACGTGCGGGGTCAGCAGTACGCCCGGCTCGGTCCACCACGGACTTTCCGCGCTCAGTGGCTCCTCGTCGAAGACGTCGAGCGCGGCGCCCGCCACCTGGCCCGAGCGCAGTGCCTGCCGCAGGGCCTCCTCGTCGACGATGCCGCCGCGCGCGACGTTGACGACCATCGCGCCCTCCTTGAGAGCGGCCAGGGCGCCGGCGTCGACCATGTTGCGGGTCTCGTCCGTGAGCGGGCAGGTGACCACGAGGTAGTCGCAGCGGGCGAGGAACTCGTACAGGCGGTCCGGGGTGTAGATCTCGGCATCGGCCTCGTCCCGCGCCGCGGCGCCGAAGTAGGCGCCGGTACGGGGCGCCGCGCCGCGCTTGAGGCCGAGGACGTTCATCCGGTGTGCACGGGCGAGACGGCCGATCTCCTGGCCGATCCGGCCGTATCCGATGACACCGAGAGTGGCGTCCCGCAGGGAACGCGGCATCAGCGTGTTCCAACGCCGGCTCAGCGACGGCCAGTCGGCGGACTGCTGGATCGCCACCGCACGGGGCAGGCGGTGGGCGAGGCCCAGGACCATCATCATCACGTACTCGGCCATCGGCACCGGCGAGATGCCGCCGATGGAGGTGATGGGCACGGGCAGCTCCCAGGCGGGCGTCCCCTCGAGGTGATCGGCGCCCGAGGTGTCGAGCTGGATCCACTCGAGCGCCGGTGCCCGGCCGGGATCCGGGAACACCGCGCCGGTGTGCAGGATCTGGGTGCGCCGCCACACCTCGTCGGGGACGTCGGCGGCCTTCCGGGCGGTGATCTGGGTGATCTCGAGGCCGGGTACACGCTCCCGAAGGCGGTCGAGCCACCTGTCGGAGAAGGCGAGGGTGCTGAGGTAACGGACGGTGCCGGAGGAGCCGTTGGCGGAGGTCATCACTTGATTCCCGATCGTGCGAAGCCCTGGACGAAGTACTTCTGGAAGCACAGGAAGATCACGACCATGGGCAGGACGGACAGCAGGGCGAGGGCCATGATCGCGCCGTAGTTGGCGGTGTATTCGCCGTTCACGAACTGCATGCCGACGGAGAGGGTGTAGAGCCGCGAGTCCTTGAGGACCGTCAGCGGCCAGGCGAAGTCGTTCCACTGGTACAGGAAGGTCAGCAGCGACAGCACGGCGATGAGCGGCTTGCACAGGGGCAGCACCACGGTCACGAAGGTGCGCAGCTGGCCCGCTCCGTCGATGCGGGCGGCCTCGAGGATCTCGTCGGGGATGCCGAGCATGAACTGCCGGGCCAGGAAGATGCCGAACGCGGTGGACGAGGCGGGCAGGATGACCGCCCAGAAACTGCCGAACAGGCCCATACCGCTGACGAGTTTGAACTGCGGGACCATCAGGACCTGCACCGGCACCGTCATGGTGCTCAGGAGCACGAGGAAGACCAGGTTGCGGCCGCGGAAGCGCATCTTCGCGAACACGTAGCCGGCGAGCAGGTTGATCGTGACGGTGATCGCGACCACGCAGCAGGTGATCACCGTGGAGTTCATGGCCCATGTCCACACCGGGAAGTCGAAGACGATCCGGAAGTTGTCCAGGGTGAAGCGGCTCGGCCACCAGTGGAGGCTGGTGGTGTGCAGGTCGGACAGGGGCGAGAAGGCCGTCAGCAGCATCCAGAACAGCGGGAGTGCCATGGCCAGGCCGGCGAGGGCCGCCGCCGCGACCCGGACGTACTTCAGGCGCTTCGCGCGTCGGTGGCGGGCGGAGTAACTCGTGTCCGGCCCAGCAGGTTTCGTTGCGATCGTGGACATCGGAGTCCTTCGGGACGGGGCGGAGGGAGGGGAGCGGCGGTCGGGGTCAGCCGACCGTGTCCCGGTTGCGGCTGAAGCGCCACTGGAGTGCGGTGAAGGCCATGACGAGCAGGTAGAGCACGATGCCGATCGCCGCCGCGTAGCCCTGCTGGCGTCCTTCGAAGCCGTTGCGGTACGCGTACGTGATCATGACGTCGGTGGCGTGACCGGGGCCGCCCAGTGTCATGACGAAGACGGTGTCGAAGACCTGGAACGAGTAGATGACGTTCATGATCAGCAGGAAGAAGGTGGACGGCCCCAGCATCGGCACGGTGATGTTGCGCAGTTGCTGCCAGTAGCTCGCACCCTCGACCCGCGCGGCCTCGTACAACTCGGGTGAGATGCCCTGGAGTCCGGCCAGATAGATGACCATGTTGAAGCCGACCCGCATCCACAGGGTGATCAGGATGACCGACCCCATGGCGGCGGCGCCGTCGGTCTGCCACGGCAGACTGTCGATCCCCACCGCGCCGATCAGCTTGTTCAACAGGCCGATGTTCTCGTCGAACATCAGGGTGCCGATCAGCGCCGTGGCGACACCGGAGATGACCATCGGCAGGTACACGAGGGTGCGCCAGACCGGCCGGGCCGGCATCACCGAGTTGAACAGCAGCGCGAGGCCCAGGCCCATCGCCATCTCGATGGGCACCGTGGCCAGACAGAACACGGCGGTGTTCGCCACCGTCCGCCAGAAGACCGGATCGTCCAGGAGCTGGCGGTAGTTGGCGAGTCCGGCCCAGCTCGGCGAGGTGAGGCCGGTGCTGTACTGGAAGCTCAGGACCAGGGCCATGACCAGGGGCACCAGGAGGAAGACGGTGACCAGGCTCAGGTTGGGAGCGAGCATCGTCCAGGCGGAGAGGGACTCGCGCATCCGGGCGGCGGACCTGGGACGGCGCCGGCCGCGGGGAGAGGCGGGAGGCTCGGTCGGCGAGGTGCGGGCGGGGGTGGTGACGGTGGCCATGGCAGCTCCGTGGCGGAGGGAAGAGGCGGAGTTCACTGGGCGGCGATGGCCGCGCCGGTGGCGTCGGCGATCTTCTGGAGGGTCTCCTCGGCCGACTGACCGCTGACGAAGGCGGCCTCCAGCTCGTCCTGGAGCGCGGCGTTGATCCGGCCGAAGAAGGGCACCGCGACCTCGGCGGTCATGGCCGGAGTCAGGGTGGTGGCCTGGTCGGCGAAGACGGGCATGAGGTCGGGGCGTTCCACGTAGTCGAGGCGCTGCTCGAGGAGGTCGGGCCTGGTGGGCAGGACGACGGTCTTCTCGCAGTACCACCGCATCACCTCCTCGCTCACCAGGAACTTGAGGAAATCGGCGGCCAGTTCGGGGTTCTCGGTGGTGCGGGTGGCCACCACGGCATTGCCGCCGAGGTCGGTGGCGGCGATCCGGTCGCGGGGCTGGTACGTGACGCCGTACAGCTTCGGGTCCAGGCCGCCCGCGGCGATCTGCGGGAGCAGGAAGTCACCGGCGAACGCCATCGCCGTGGTACCGGCGTTGAAGAGGGAGTCCGGGAAGGACGAGGTCTTCACGGAGCTGTTGGGCGGGATCCAGCCCTGGCGGAAGAAGTCCTGGGTGAAGCGCATCGCCCGCAGCCCGGCGGCCGAATCGAGGGCCGGCGCGCTCAGGTCGGAATCGAGCAGATGACCGCCGGCCTCCCACAGCCAGGTCAGCCAGCGGAACGCGCCCGCCTGCTGCCACGGGTAGGTGAAGGGATAGACGTGATCGAGCTTCTTGCTCAGTCTTGCGCAGATCTCGCCGAACTCGCCCCAGGTCCAGGCGTCTTCGAGCCGGCCGGGCACCTCGGTGATGCCTGCGCGCTCGAACATGTCCTTGCGGTAGAGGACGGCGGTGGTGTCGGTGTGGTGCGGGACCGCGTACGGACGGCCGTCGTGGCACACCGCCTCCCACAGTGCCGGCAGGAAGTTCCCGCGCTCCGCCTTGCTGAAGTACGGGGACAGGTCGAGGAGTTGGTCGCTCGCGCTGTACATGCCGAGGTTGGCGTAGTCGCAGCGGAACAGGTCGGGGGCGCGGCCGCCGGCGAGCAGCGCGTCCATGTTGGTGTACATCTGCTGGTACGGCTCGACCTTGATGTGCACCCGGATGCCCCGGTTGCGACGTTCGTAGGTCCTGGCCAGTGACTGAAAAGCCGCGGTCTCCGCCTCGGTTCCCCAGAGGGCGAAGGTCAGTGTGTCCGGCCCCGCGCTTCCGGTGTTGGAGGGCGTGAATCCCGAGCGGCGCGCGACGGCGACGGCTCCGGCTCCGGCCACGGCGGTGCCGAGCAGCGCGCGCCTGGTGACTGACATGCCGTATTCCTCCAGATGCCATGGGCGGGTTCCGGCCTCGTCGGTGGCCGACGATGAGTGCTTTCTATCCCCCTCACCAAGACCAGTCAATAACAAGCAAGTCATGCTTTCTTTTGCTCATTTCCCCTTGACGCTCTCCAGGGGGCGGCCTACGGTCTGACCGTCCGACGCTCCAGGAGAGCTCCGACGGCCCACAGGAATGAGGTGCGACATGCCCGTCATCCAGGTCTGTGCGGTGAGCGGGGGTCCCGAGCGCGACGCGGCGCGGCTGGCCGCTCTGTGCCGGGCGACGGCGGGGGAGCTGGGTCTGCCCGACTCGGGCGTGATCGCCGTGCTCACGCCGGTGACCGCCACCGCCAGCGGGGAGTCGGCGCTCCCGTCCTGGCCTCTCGCGGTCGTGCACGGCTCGCCCCGGCCCGCGGCGGCGATGGATGCCGCGCTGCGTCAGGCCGGACGGGTGCTGGCCGAGGAGTGGGACGTTCCGGCCGGTGATGTCTGGGTGGAGTGGAGCGCGGGGCGCATCGGCCACCAGCCCTGACCGCGCACGCCGGGAGCGGGCCGCCGCAGGAGCCGGTCGGGTGCGTGGGCCCGGTGGCTCAGACCCGTACGACGTCCACGGCGGCCTTGACGAGCGCGGCCACCTCGGCCTCGGGCGCCGAGCTGTCGGTGATCACCCGGTGGAGCCGGCCGGCCGGGGCGACCCGTACCGGTCCGGAGCGGCCGAACTTCGAACCGTCCACCAGGACCGTCACGCGCTGCACCTTCGACAGCAGCCACCGGTCCGTCTCGGCCTCGTCGACGTGTGCGCCGCTGATGCCGCCCGAGTTGATGCCGTAGGCGCCCACGAACGCCTCGTCGATATGCAGCTCCTCGAGCGCCTGCCGCGTCAGATGCCCGAGCAGGGACATCTCCCGGTGCCGGAGATAGCCGCCGAGCACCACGGTCGTGACCGACTCGTGGTGCGCGAGCTCCCCGGCCAGGTGAAGTGAGTTGGTGACCACCGTCAGGTCCGGGATCGAGTCGAGGAGCGGGGCGAGGGCGGCTGTCGTGGTGCCGCCGGTGATCAGCACCGTCGTGCCCGGACGCAGGTGGCGGACCGCCTCCTGAGCGAGCTGCCGCTTCTCCCACGAGGCCACACCGGTGCGTGCCGGGCGGTCGGGCTCCTCGGTGGCCTGCTGGGCGACCGCCCCGCCGTGCGTCCGGTTCAACAGCCCCTGCTCCTGCAGGTGGGACAGGTCGCGGCGGATGGTGGAAGGGCTGACTCCGAGCCGTTCGGCCAGTGACCCCACGTGCGCGACACCGACCGCGTCCACCATCTGCAGCAGCTTGTTGCGGCGTTCGGCGCCCAGCATGCGTCCCCTCGCTCCTCGTTGACCGGCAGCCCGCCCGTCTCCGGGGAAACTGTACGCGGGGCCGGTCACGGCCTCCCCGGCCTGTGTGCACCGGGACGCGGCGGGCATCAGCGCGGGCGCGAGAGCCACGGGCGTACCTGTCCCAGTACGGCGTCGTGCGCCTCATGCGCGTCCTGGACCCGCAGTGCGGCGTCGGAGATCTCCTCCGGGGTGTGCCATCGGCGGTCCGCGGTCTCCGGTCGCCACCCGAGGACGAGCAGCCGGCATCCGGGCGTCGGCCGGGCGTCGAGTGGCAGTCGCGCGGTGCTCCAGGGCGAGTCCGCGGGTTCGCCGTCGGCCGGAGCGGCGTGGGCGCTGGTCAGTACGAGCGTCACCGGGCCGTGCGGTACGGCGCGGCACAGAGCCCGCACCGTGTGCGGCGAGGCGAGGGGGCAGTACAGGAGCGCGCCGGTGAACGGGTTCTCCCGGGCGGCGTCCGCCAGGGCCGCCGCGAGCCCCGGAGCCTCGTAGTCGCGGGGGAGCGGTCGGGCACGGCCGCCGGTGAGGCCTTCCAAGTCCCGTAGCGCGGCGTGGTTCCTGGCCAGCGCGGTGACCGTGTCGCCGCGGGCCGTGGCCCGGTGGACGGCCGGCAGGAGGGTGCCCGTCGCTCCGGCGATCAGCAGGTGGCCGCGGGGGCGCGGCGGCGCCGGCGTTGTCGCCGCGCCGGGCTCGGGTCGGGGCGCGACGGCTCCGTCGGGGTCCGGCAGGTCGGGGTCCGGCATGGAGTCTGCTCCGTCGTGGTCCGGGGTGACGCGTGGGTGCGGCCGTCCGTCCGCAGGTGGCCGGGGGTGGCCGGGTGACCGAGGACGGTGGCATGCCCAGTCTTGGCCGCGCGGGCCAGCTTTCGCAAGCTCGATCTGCGCGAAGTTGCTCACTTGTGGGCGTTGACGCGCATTCCTGGTCGTGCGAGGGTGCCAACGTGGCGCCGGCAGCTGGCCGGCCAGGCGCCCGCGCCACCGGATCCCAGCAGGCCGGCCGCGACGAGGACACTCATGTCAGCTGCCTCTTTGCCCCTCCTCACCAGCGCAGGCCCGCCTCCCGTGCGCGGCGGCCTCGGGCTGTCCCAGGGCCGCTACGGGGAGCGCGGCAACCTGGAACTCGTCCTCTGCGACGAGGACGACGGTCTGTGGGTGCTGTGGCACAACACCGATCCCGAGCACACCCGAACACCACCGGGCTCGCCGCCGCCGGGGGAGTGGAGCGGAGGGCTGCACTTCGCCGGGGGCCACCGCTACGACGACGTGCGCGTCCTGCAGAGCCGCAACGGCCCCGACCACCTCGAGGTACTGGCCCACTCCGGCGGCACCGCGAAGCGCCTGCGCTGGAGCCCGGATGCCGCCTTCACCGCCGAGGAGCCGCCGCCCGGGAGCCCTGCCCTCGGACTCAGTCTCGCCGAGACCACCGACGGCGCGCTGTGGACCGTCCTGTCACCGGCGCCCGGCGACCGGCCCCGGCTCCACCAGGCCGATCCGGCGGCCTATCCCCGTCTGACCTGGACGGCGGGCGACACCTGCGCCCCCGCGGCCGCGGACGGCCGGGACGTGCGTGAGGTGCTGCTCGTGGCCGGCCCCGGTGCGTTGCGGCCCTGCGTCCTGGAGGTGTCACCGAAGGGCAGCAGGTGGACCGATCCCGCCGGCCGGGCCTCGGCCCTGCCGGGCGCGGTGCGGGCCGCCGCGGTGCATGCCGCCCACGGCTTCCTCGCCTTCCTGTCCGACGGGGAAGCGGGGCTGCTCGCGGTGCGTCCCGGCGAGTACCGGCCCCGGACGCTGCCGTTGCCGGGCTCGGGCCCGGTCACCGCGCTGGCGGCCACTCCCGTCCGGCACGACCCCCGCCGCACCGACCTCGTGATCCGTCGAGGCGGCGCGCTGTGGCATCTCACCGACCGCGGACCGGGTACGGACCTGGTGTCCCGCCGCGTGATCAGCAGGCTCCGCAGCAGCGCCGACGGCTCCGCCCCGGTGCACCGCCGCTGACTCCGGCCCGGCTCCGACGCATGCGGGTCGCTTTCCGGGCACCCGCGGGTCACGGCCGACGCCCGTGTGCGGCAGGTGAGTTGGACACTGCAGCGCACGGGCGCCGGTCGGGGGCCGGTCGTCCGCGGAGCGGACCGTAGGGCACGTCAGACGGTGACCGCTCCGTCCGAGGCCGAACCCACCGTTGCGACGTACTTGCTGAACACGCCCCGCTCGGCGACCCGTTCGGGCCGGCTCCAGGCGCGGCGCCTGCGCTCCAGCTCCTCGTCGTCGACCAGCAGGTCGAGCGTCTCGGCAGCCGAGTCGACGACCACGGTGTCGCCGTCCCGCACCAGTGCGATCGGTCCGCCCCGGTAGGCCTCGGGAGCGACGTGACCGATCACCAGACCGTGCGAGACACCACTGAAGCGCCCGTCGGTGACGAGCGCGACCGAGTCGCCGAGACCCTGGCCCACCAGAGCGCCCGTGATGGAGAGCATCTCGCGCATACCGGGGCCTCCGGCCGGG
This sequence comes from Streptomyces sp. YIM 130001, assembly GCF_003574445.1. Lineage (GTDB taxonomy): Bacteria > Actinomycetota > Actinomycetes > Streptomycetales > Streptomycetaceae > Streptomyces. The sequence continues at coordinate 70,276 of NZ_KZ984556.1, read as the reverse complement.
CCCTCGTACCGGACGATCACCACGTCACCGGCCTGCACCCGCCCTGCCTGGATGGCCTCGAAGCACTCCTCCTCGGAGTCGTGGACGCGCGCCGGACCCTCGCGCCGGAAGTCGGCGCGGCCGCCGAGCTTCAGCACGCAGCCGTCGGGCGCGAGCGAGCCGTGCAGCACGGCGAGCGCACCCGCCGGCTTCACGGGCTCGGCGACGCTCGCCACCACGTCCTGACCCGGCGCCGGCTCGGCCCCTGCGGCGATGTCGGCGTAGGTGCGGCCGTCCACGAGGGTCACGTCCTCGCGCAGCAGTCCGGCGTCGCGCAGGCGGGAAGCCACCAGCGAGGTGCCGCCCGCGCGCCAGAGGTCGACCGCGGTGTGCGGGCCCGACGGCTTGAGGCCGGTGACGATGGGGACCTGGCGGCAGATCGCGCCGATCTCGTCGATGGCCAGATCGAGACCCGCCTCGCGGGCGATCGCGAGCAGGTGGAGCACCGCGTTCGTGGAGCCGCCCATCGCGGCGACCGAGACGATGGCGTTGTGCAGCGCGTCCGCCGTCAGGATCTGCGACGGGCGTACGTCACGGGCGAACACGTCGAGGGCGACCTCGCCCACGAGCTCGGCCGCCGCCTGCTTCTCGCGCGCGACCGCCGGGATGTCCCCGGCACCGAAGGGCGCCAGGCCCAGGAAGTCGGCGACCGCGCCCATGGTGTTGGCGGTGTACTGGGCCGCGCAGGTCCCGGCTCCCGGACACGCGTTCCGGGCCAGGTCGTCCACGTCGTCCTGACCGAGCCGGCCGACCGCGCGCTCGCCGAGGGCCTCCCACATGTCCTGGATGGTGACGTCGCGGTCGCGCCAGCGGCCCGGCATCATGCTGCCGCTGTAGAGCAGGACGGCGGGGATGTCCAGGCGGGCCATCGCCATCATGGCCGCGGGCACCGTCTTGTCGCAGCCGACGATGCAGACGAGGGCGTCGAACCTGTGCGCACGGCCCATCAATTCGATGGAGTCCGCGATCACCTCCCGGCTGACCAGCGACGCCCGCATGCCCGGCGTGCCCATCGTGAGGTTGTCGGAGACGGCGACCGTGTTGAACTCCATGGGCGTGCCGCCCGCCCTGCGTACACCGGTGGCGACCTGTCCGGCGAGTTCGCGGTGGGTGAGATTGCAGGGCATCGTGCCCGTCCACGTGGACGCGATGCCCACCGTGGGCCTGCGCATGTCGTCGTCGGTCAGGCCCATGGCGTACAGGTGCGAGCGGGCCGGTGCGCGGTCGGGGTCGTCGGCGATGTTCATCGCGGTCCTCCTGCTGTTGGCGGGGTGCGGCGCGGACCGTGCCGTGCCGGATCGAAGAGGGGCGGACGGGAACGGCGGGATCAGCCGGTGACGCGCACCGTGTTGCGCAGCCGGCCTACGTGCTCCACCTCGACCTCCACGACGTCGCCGTCCGTCAGCCACAGCTGCGGGCTCCGGCCCATGCCGACGCCGTGCGGGGTTCCGGTGGCGATGACGTCACCCGGGTGGAGCGTCATGTACCGGGAGAGGTACGCGATGGTCTCGGCCACCGGGAAGATCATTTCCGCGGTGGAACTGTCCTGGACGGTGGCCCCGTTGACCTGGGCGGAGATCGCCAGGGCCTGCGGGTCGGGAACGGCGTCGGCGCTGACGATCCACGGCCCCAGCGGACAGAAGCCGTCGAAGTTCTTGCCGCGGAACCACTGCCCGTCCGCGAACTGCGCATCGCGAGCGGACACGTCGTTGGCCACGGTGTAGCCGAAGACGTGCTCCATGGCACGGTCCGTGTCCACGTCACGGGCGGTGCGCCCAATGACGACGGCGAGCTCCGCCTCCCAGTCGAGCTGCTCACTGGCCCCGCGCGGCACCCGGATATCGGCTGTCGGGCCGGTGAGGCAGTGGGCGGTCTTGACGAACGTGAGCGGGGCCTCGGGCGTCTCGAGCCCGGTCTCGCGGATGTGGTCGGCGTAGTTGAGGCCGATGCAGACGATCTTCTGCGGGGCGGCGAGCGGGCTCAGCACCTCGACGTCCGCCGACGGGACAACGGGCAGGGAGGTGGACGGTACGGCGTGCGCGGTGCCGTCGGCGATCAGGTCGCGGACGGCGTCGGCCATGTGGCGGTCGTCCTCCGCGGCGAGGAGGCGGACGGTCCCGTCCTCGACGCGGGCGGCGAACACCCGGCCCTGGTGACGGATGCGGCCGATCTTCATAGGAGCTCCAAGGAACGGATGCGGGGCGGCAGTTCAGGCGAACCGCGGGAGGAAGGCCCGCTGGGCGTCGAGCAGTGCGTCGGTGAGAGCGAGGGCCGCGTCCGGGTCGGTGACCGCGCCGTCCGCGATCATCGCCTCGACCGCCAGACCCCGGTCACCCGTCATGGCGGCCTCCGTCGCCAGTTCGACGGAGGTCAGCCGACGGGCCAGGATCGAGGTGAGCGGCGCCGACAGGTCCGGGACGGACACAGGCCGCAGGCCGCGCGCGGTGGCCACGGCCGGGATCTCGAGGGCCGCCTCGTCGGGCAGGCCCGGCACGGAGCCGCGATTGGGCACGTTCACGGAGAACATCTGGCGGCGGTCGAAGGTGATCGACCGGATGATCGCGATGAGCTGTTCCTGCTCGCCGGTCGAGTTCTCGAAGGCGGAGGCGTCGAGCGGCGCACTGTCCTCGGCCTGCGCGCGCATGCCCTGGTAGCGGTCCTCGCCCCACTGCAGGATCTCGGGTACGGAGAACGCGTCGACGCCGAGCTTCTTGCCGTAGTAGTCGCCGCCGGCCCAGCGCTCGGGGAAGAACTCCAGTACGTGCCGGTCGTTGGCAGCCGGGTAGGCGCCGTAGCGACGGAAGATCTCCCAGGAGAACGGGTTGTGCCAGGCCTTGCCGTTCTCCCAGATGGCGCCGATGTCCGACGGCTCGGGGGGCTCCGCCAGTTCCCGTTCCATCCGGGCGCGCACCACGGGCCAGGCGTCCTTGCCGTTGTGCCGGAAGTCGTAGATGAAGGTCAGGTGGTTGATCCCGGCGTACAGCGTCGATGTCTCCTCGAACGGCAGCCCAGCGAACGCCGCCAACTCCCGCTGTACGTGGTGCATTCCGTGACAGAGGCCGACCGGCTCGGCGCCCGCGTGGCGCGTCATCGCCTGCACGTTGGCCGTCATCGGGTTGCTGTAGTTGAAGAAGAAGGCGTCGGGTGCCAGATCGGCGACGTCGCGGGCGACGTCCACCATCACCGGGACGGTGCGCAGCAGACGGGAGATGCCGCCGGGCATCACCGAGTCGCCGACCGGCTGGTAGACGCCGTGCTCCCGGCAGATGTCGTGGTCCCGCTGCCACGCGGGACGCCCGCCCACGCCGACACAGGTCACCACGTAGTCGGCGCCGGGGAGTTCGGTGCGCCGGTCGGTCGAGGTCCGGACGGTGATCCGGTTCCCCGCCGTGCGCGCCTCGACCATCTTCGCGGCCAGCCGCGCGGCCACGCTCAACGCCTCCGCGTCGACGTCGACCAGGCGGATCTCCCAGGACCCGAGGTCGTCCGCGGTGATCAGATCGGCCAGCAGACCGCGGGTGAAGACGGCGCTGCCCGCGCCGATCAGGACGAGCACGCGGGTGTCGGACATCAGGGGTTCCTTTCGGCGGGTCCCCGCAGCGGTCGCGGAGGCGGTTGCGTGGGCGGCTCGGCAAGACCGGTGGCGGCGGGCCGAGTTCGGGTGCCGGTACGGCACCGTGCGGCGGACACGACCTAGCTCTGGCGGGAGCCGAGAGCCAGGCGCGCGGTACGCGTGAGGGGTGTCCCCGCCAACGAGGCCGCGTGCAGGGCGGCGCCGATCACCGGCTCGTACAGCGGCGGTCTCACGTCGAAGTACGCGTCGCTGCGGCGCAGTTCGGCCTGGAAGGCGTCAACTACCCGACGTGCGCCGAAGACCCCGCCCGAGTACGAGACGGGGACCTGCTCCGTGGCGGGGAAGCCGAGCCGTCTGCGGGTGGTGTCGGCAAGCAGCGCGAGCTCCTGGCCGGCCCGGAGGAGGATGGCCTGCGCGGCCGTGTCGCCCAGCTCCGCGGCCTCGTCGACCGGGCGGCTCAGGGCGGCGACACCGTCGCGGCCGAGGCCGCCGTACAGCACCCGGCCCACGACGTCGAGGTCGGTGCCGAGGCCGAGCCGGCGGCGCAGGATCTCGGCCAGCGGTCCGGGATTGAGCCGCCCGTCGCTCATGCGCGTGAACGCGTTGAGCCCTTGCACCGCGATCCAGTAGGCCGATCCCTCGTCCCCGAACAGCTCGCCCCAGCCCCCCGAGCGGGCCGGGACGCCGGCCCGCTCGCCGTAGGCGATGGAGCCGGTGCCGCTGACGACGTTGATCCCCGCGGTCAGGCCCAGTGAGCCCGCCCAGGCACAGACCATGTCGTTGCCGACGGCGTACCGGTCGTGGCCGAGGAGCGTGCCGGGCACGGCGTCGAGAGCAGCGGTCAGAGCCGGCGACTCCCCGTGCGCGGGCAGGCCGAAGAACGCGTGGGCGACGTCCGCACCGGTGATGCCGGCGTCCGCGCACACCCGCGCGACCCCGTCGGAGAGCACCGGGAGCGTGCCGTACGAACCGTCGGCGCCCGCCTCGTTTGCCGGAGAGATGCCGGGGCCGGTGGCCTCGGCGCGTACTTCTCCGGAGGCGTCGATCAGACAGAAGGCCGTCTTGGTGCCGCCGCCGTCCACGCCGAGGAACATCACGTGCGGGGCGGCGGGTCGGTGATCGGGTGTGGTGGGCACGGCGTCCGATGCGTCAGCCATGGTGTCCCGTCCGTTCTGGGTCGTTTCCGGTCTCGGGCCGGTCGGCGGCGGCTGTCAGCGGGCCGGCAGGGGATACACGGTGACTCCCTGCACCACGCGGTTGACCTCGCCGTCCGGGAAGGGGTTGTCGGGGCGGATGCCGCGGTGGAGCGATGCGCGCAGGGCGATGCGCTGGGCGCACACCACGGCCGGCAGGGCGAGCGCGACGTCATCGGTGTCGTCCAACCCCGGGAGCAGCCAGGTGAGTTCGGCGGGCAGCCCGTCCGGGCGCCCCGCCACGGCCACCACGCGACCGGGGGGCAGTGCGGACTGCATCTCCTCGAGGATGTCCAGGTCGTACTGGCGGGTGTAGGGGTCGTTGGAGACGTAGACGACGACCGACGTGCGGTCGGTGAGGAAGGCCTTGGGGCCGTGCCGGAAGCCGAGCGAGGAGTCGGCCCAGGACACCACCGCGCCTCCGGTCAGCTCGAGGAGCTTGAGGGCCGACTCCCCGGCCAGCGCCTTGAGGGAGCCGCTGCCCAGGTACACGACCCGTTCCGGCACGCCGGCCGCGAAGTCGTCGACCCGGGCGCCGAGTTCACCCTCGACCACGGCCCGCGCCGCGTCGGCCAGCGGGAGCACACTGCCCGCGGGCCGCTGCCCGAAGGCGAGCAGGACGGCGAGAAGCATGCAGGTGAGGCTGGACGTCATGGCGAATCCGGCGTCCTCCGCCTCGGCCGGCATGAGCAGGACGTGGGAGTCGGAACGGTCCCGGTGCAGGCGCGCCAGATCCCCGTCGGCGTTGCAGGTGACGATCAGGTGGGCGCAACTGCCGAGCAGGTCCGTGGCGTTCGCGGCGGCCGCCGTGCTCTCCGGGCTGTTGCCGGACCGTGCGAAGGACACCAGCAGGGTCGGCAGATCGTCCGCGAAGCTGCCCAGCGGGTCGGCGACGATGTCGGTGGTGGCGATCGCGTCCACCCGCCGCCCGGTGTGTGCCGCGAGTGCTGTGCGCAGGATCTCCCCGGCGTAGGCGGAGGTTCCGGCGCCCGTCAGGACGATACGCAGGCGGGGTTCGGCGAGCAGCGGCTCGAGGAAGGAGCCGAGCTCCGGGCGGGCCTCCGCGACGATCCGGTCGACCCGGCTCCACGCCTCGGGCTGCTGGGCGATCTCCCGCGAGGTGTGCTCCGCACCGGGGACGCTCACGAGGGCTGGGCTGAGTGGGGCGGTCACGCGGACTCCTTGATCAGGGGGTGCGGGTGCGGTCGTGGACGGGCGGGGCATCGCGGACCCGGCCGATGCGGATCGTCGTCTCCACAACGAGCGGGTGGGCGGAGCGGGCTGCGGTGGTGCCGGCCGATGTTCCGGAACTCTGGTCTCATACCAGTTGACCCCCTGGGCCGGCCATCTTCGCTCCGCTTCTGTGCTGATAAATAGGTGTGTGCGGTGCCCGGTTCGAGTCCCCGTGGCCTGTGCCGGACCATACTGGTACTAATTCTGGCCGTCAATGAACCCCATCTGGTACGTTACTGGTATGCCTTCTGAGTCGCCGCTTCCGCGCGGCCTTCTCGATCCCGACGCGCTCCCGCTGTACGCCCGGATCGCCGCGCGCCTGATGGACGACATCACCGCCGGTGGCGCCCGCGCCGGAGACCGGCTCCCCTCCGAGCGCGTCCTGGCCTCCCGCTACGCCGTCTCACGCGTCACGATGCGCTCGGCTCTCGCGGAACTCGCCGACCGCGGAGTCATCGAATCGTCGCCGGCTCGCGGATGGTTCCTGGCGAGTACGAGTACGAGTACGAGTACGAGTACGAGTACGAGTACGCGTACGGGTGCAGGCGCGAGTGCAGGCGACGCGGAAGCGGTGATCGGCCCCGAGGGCGTGAACTCGTCGGCCCCGAGCGGCCGTTCCGTGCAGGGATTCGCCGACTACGCACTGCGTCACGGCCTGGCCGCCCGCAGTCGCGTACTGGATTCGGCGGTGCGCGCGGCGACCGTCCAGGAGGCCGAGGAGCTCCGTGTCGCGCCGGGCGCGGACCTCTTCGAGATGCGGCGACTGCGCTATCTCGACGATCTGGTCGTGGTCGTCGAGCACAACAGGCTGCCCCTCTCGCTGTGCCCACGGCTCGCCGAGACCGATTTCACGACGGCCTCGCTGTACGCCACCCTGCGCACGGCGACCCCTGGACAGTTCCCGCGCGTCGCCGACTACTCGGTCGAGGCCCGGCAGCCGAACGCCGAGGAGCGGGAACTCCTGGAGATCGCCGACGTCACCCCTGTCCTGGTGGCCACGCAGCTGGCGTACAACCAGGACGCGCGCCCCCTGGAGCTCACCGTCGCCATCTACCGCGGCGACCGGTACCGCTTCCGGGCCTCCATCACCGACTGACGGTGACGCTGCCGGCCCTCCCCGTCCTCAGGCCTTCTGCTTCTCCGCCGCCGCCCGGACCAGCTTCATGTAGCGGTCCCAGTCCCAGTGGCGGCCCGGGTCGGTGTGGGTGGCGCGGGGCACCTCGTCGTGGCCGATGATGTGCTTGCGGTCCACCGGTATCTCGTAGCGCGCGCAGATGTCCGCGGCGAGGCGGGCCGACGACTCGTACATGACCTTGGTGAACGACGACGGCCTGTCGACGAAGCCCTCGTGCTCGATGCCGATGCTGCGTTCGTTGTACTCCCGGTTTCCCGCGTGGTAGGCGACGTCCAACTCGCGGGCCATCTGCGTGACATGGCCGTCCTTCGCGCGGATCACGTAGTGCGCGGCGGCCGCGTGCATCGGGTCCCGGAACACCCGTACGGCCGTGTCGAAACTGCCTTCCGTGACGTGCACGACGATGCGGTCGATCCGGTAGTCGTCGGGGCGGTCCGCGTACCGGAGGTTGGAGCGGGAGGCCGCGATCCACTCGGCGCCCGGCTGGTCCACCTCACCGTCCGTGCGCTGCCTGTCGACGCCGGGGACCTGCCACCAGAGCCGGGACAGCTCCTCCCGGTACGCCAGCGCCGCCGTGCCGACGACGACCGTCGCACCGCCTGCGATCAGCAGCTTCCGACGGCTGATGCCCTCTTCGGCCATGGACCTGCCACCTCTCCCCGTGCCCTGCGACGCCCGGCGGGCCCACAGACACCGAAAACGCTCGAAGGGCAGTGGATGGTTCCGACTACTCTGGAGAAGTTATGACTGCTGATGCCACGCCCCCGCGCCGCCTCCGTGTACTCGCCGCCATGTCCGGAGGGGTCGACTCCGCCGTCGCGGCCGCCCGTGCCGCCGAAGCCGGCCACGACGTGACCGGAGTGCACCTCGCGCTCTCCGCGAACCCGCAGTCCTTCAGGACCGGCGCCCGCGGCTGCTGCACCGTGGAGGACTCCCGCGACGCCCGCCGGGCGGCCGACGTCATCGGCATCCCGTTCTACGTGTGGGATCTCGCCGAGCGTTTCCGCGAGGACGTGGTGGAGGACTTCGTCGCCGAGTACGAGGCCGGACGCACGCCCAACCCCTGCCTGCGGTGCAACGAGAAGATCAAGTTCGCCGCCCTCCTGGACAAGGCCCTCGCCCTCGGCTTCGACGCCGTGTGCACCGGGCACTACGCGCGCGTGGCCCTCGACGCCGACGGCAGCAGGGAGCTGCACCGCGCCTCCGACATGGCCAAGGACCAGAGCTACGTCCTCGGCGTGCTGGACGAGCGCCAGCTCGCCCACGCGCTGTTCCCGCTCGGCGACACCGTCACCACCAAGGACGAGATCCGCGCGGAAGCCGAACGCCGCGGCCTCGCCGTCGCCAAGAAGCCCGACAGCCACGACATCTGCTTCATCGCCGACGGCGACACCCAGGGCTTCCTCACGTCCCGCCTCGGCCGCGCCGAGGGCGACATCGTCGACGAGGCGGGCGACCGGCTCGGCACTCACGAGGGCGCGTACGGTTTCACCATCGGCCAGCGCAAGGGCCTGCGCATCGGCACCCCGGCGCCGGACGGCAAGCCCCGCTACGTCCTGGACATCTCGCCGGTGGACAACACCGTGACGGTCGGCCCGCTCGAGGCCCTCGACGTCACCGCGCTGACCGCGGTCAAGCCGCGCTGGTGCGGTACGGCACCTTCCGGCCCCGCCGCCTACACCGCACAGCTGAGGGCGCACGGCGACGAGACGCCGGTGACGGCCGAGTTCGTCGACGACGAGCTGCGGGTCAGCTTCACGGAGCCGGTGCGGGGCGTGGCACCCGGCCAGGCGGTCGTCCTCTACGACGGCACCCGCGTCGTCGGCTCCGCGACGATCGCCGCGACGAGCCGGACGGCTGCTGCCGCGTAGCCGCTCAGCCGGGGGTGACCGGCCACCGGACAGAAAATGGCCCTCCCACGCGGGAGGGCCATTTCGCGTGACCGCCCGCACCCCTCCCGCGAGGGTCAGGTCGCCGCGTAGAACTCCGCGAGGACCGGGACAAGCACTTCGGGCGAGACCACATGCGTCTGGCCCGCGAGCAGCCGGTGCTCGCCGAACGGCGCCGACTCGGCCACCAGGCGTGCCGCCGGGACCATCCAGCCGAAGGTGTCACCGCCCGTGACGACGAGCAGCGGCACCTCGATGCGCGAGAGCCGGTCGACCGGCACCAGGCTGTCGCCGAGCACCGCGAAGTCGTAGCCGATGCTGGGTGCCAGTGCCACCCAGCTCGCCCAGGCCTCGGTGCCGCGCATCTCGTCGATGACCTCGGGCGGGACCCCCGTGCCCGACACGAACTGCGCGACCGTGTCGTCGTGCCGGCCGGCCGCGATCAGGGCGTGCACCCGTGCGGAGTGCGCGAGACGGCTCGGGGTGTCGTCCTCGTCGGTGGTCAGCGGTGGTTCGTAACCGGCCACCCTGGTGATCGGCAGACCGCTGGCGGCCGCCTCGAAGGCGAGTGCGGCACCCGAGGACGTGCCGTACACGAAGGCGGAACCGCCCGCCGCCTCGATCACCGCCGCCAGATCCTCGACCTCCCTGGCCACCGCGTACGGGCCGGTGTCGCCGCTGGCGCCGCGGCCCCGCCGGTCGTACGTGACGGCCGTGAACCCGTGGGAGGCGAGCCGAGCGGCGATCGCCGACTCGTCGGCCGCCGTGCACAGAGCGCCGCTGACGATCACCACGGCCGGTCCGTGCCCCGTGCGCGCGCAGGCGATGGGGGTGCCGTCGAGCGAGTCCACCCGGGAGATGTCTTCCATGCTGTGGCAGACCCCGCCGCCCCCGAGAACTCATCGGTGCGCGCCAAACTCGCCCCTGAACAGGCCTCTTGCGAAAGGGGGTTGGAGTGAGCCCGGGGACGTCAGGAGGCCGCGGGTTCCTCGGGGCCCTCGGCATCCACGGCGAGGAAGCACACGTGATCCCGGATCTCCGCCACTTCCTGAACGGGGTCCGGGTAGTACCAGGCCAGGTCGGGGGAGTCCGGCAGCGACCAGTAGGACGCGGTGCCCTTGTAGGGGCACCACGTGTGCGTGTCGGACGGTGCGAGCAGATCCGTGCGGACGTCCTCGGGCGGGAGGTAGTAGCGCACCGGGTACCCGGTCTCGTGCAGCAGCAGCGGTCGTGAGCTGTCGGCGAGCACGCGCGCGTCACGGGTCACGGTGACGCGGCGGGTGCCCCTTTCGACGGTGATGCGGTGTTCCTCGGTCACGTGTCTGTCCTCCTCGGGAGCCGCGGTCGCGTCGGCGACCGCCCACCTCTACAGCGCCCCGGAGGCGACGGTTCTTCCTCGCCCCCGGACCGGATCCGGCCGCTTTCCGCACCGGCCCCACGGACCCGTACCGGAGCGTCGTAGCGTTGCCCCCATGAACATCTGCGTCTTCCTCTCCGCCGCCGACCTCGACGACCGCTACACCGCTCCCGCCAGGGAGTTCGCCGAGCTTCTCGGCAGGGGCGGCCACACCCTGGTGTGGGGAGGGTCCGACGTGGGCCTGATGAAGGTCGTCGCGGACGGTGTGCAGGAGGCGGGCGGACGCCTCGTGGGCGTCTCCGTCGAGTTCCTCGGCGCCAAGGCCCGGCAGGACGCCGACGAGATGGTGGTCACCCGCGACCTCGCGGAGCGCAAGGCCGTACTCCTGGACAAGGCCGACGCCGTCGTCATCATGGTCGGCGGTACGGGCACTCTGGACGAGGCGACCGAGATCCTGGAGCTCAAGAAGCACGGCCACCACACCAAGCCCGTGGTGCTGCTCAACGCGGCCGGCTTCTACGACGGCCTCAAGGAGCAGTTCCAGCGGATGGACGCCGAGGGCTTCCTGCCGCTCCCGCTGACCGACCTGGTGTTCTTCGCCGAGGAGCCGGTGGCCGCCCTCGCGTACCTGGAGGAGTCCGCCGGCCTGCAGTGACGGGTGCGTGCGGGACCGCTGCCTGATGGGACGATGGTGCGCATGGCTACACATGTGATCACCGGCGCGGGTTCCGGTATCGGCGCGGCGGTCGCCCGCCGTCTGCACGCGCGCGGAGACGAGCTCGTACTGCTCGCACGGGACGCCGGCCGTGCCAAGGAACTGGCTGCCGCGCTGCCCGGCGCCCGCACCCTGGTCGGCGACCTGGCCGAACCGGAGCGCCTCTCCTGGGCGTTCTCCCACCAGCCGATGCCCGAGCGGGTCGACAGCCTGCTGCACATCGCCGGCATCGTCGACCTCGGCGCCGTGGGTGATCTGACCCCGAAGGTCTGGCGCGCCCAACTGGACGTCAACCTCGTCGCTCCGGCCGAGCTCACCCGGCACCTGCTGCCCCAACTCCGGCTCTCCCAGGGCCAGGTGATCTTCGTCAACTCGGGCGCCGGACTCGCCGCGCACGCCGACTGGTCCGCGTACGCCGCCTCCAAGCACGGCCTGAAGGCCCTCGCGGACGCGCTGCGCGAGGAGGAGCAGGGAGCCGGCGTCCGGGTCACCTCGGTCTACCCCGGCCGCACCGCGAGCCCCATGCAGGCCAAGGTGCACCAGCAGGAGGGCAAGGAGTACGACGCCGCCGCCTGGATCGACCCGGAGTCGGTGGCGACGACGGTCCTCAGCGCCCTCGACCTGCCGCGCGACGCCGCCGTCCACGACCTGACGGTGCGGCCCGGACGGCGTGCCCGGTGACCCTCGGACCCGCGACCGGCATCGGCTCGATGCCCGGCACCGACGCCCGCGAGGCGGCCAAGACCGTCACCGGCTCCTTCGAGGCCTTCCCGCACCTGCCCGAACTGCCCGCGCGCGGCCCGGGCGCCGACATGATCGGGCGCACCATCGGCCTGCTCGTCGAGATGTACGCGCACGTGGAGCCCAGCGGCTGGCGCATCAGCGACCGCCCCGGCCGCGACACACGGCGTGCCCGCTCGTACCTCGGCGAGGACCTGGACGCCCTGGAGGAGTTCACCCAGGGCTACCGGGGGCCGCTCAAGGTGCAGGCCGTCGGCCCCTGGACGCTCGCCGCGGCGCTCGAACTCCGCGGCGGCGAGGCGGTACTCGGCGACCCGGGAGCCTGCCGCGACCTCACCGCCTCGCTCGCCGAAGGTTTGCGCGACCACCTCGCCGAAGTCGCCCGCAGAGTGCCGGGCGCCGACGTGGTCCTGCAGCTCGACGAGCCGTCTTTGACCGCGGTGCTGCGCGGTCAGGTGAGGACGGCCAGCGGTTACCGGACGCATCGCACGGTGGACCGGCAGGTCGCCGAGGACGGGCTGCGCGAGGTGCTCGCCGTGCACGACGGGGCGTCGGTGGTCCATTCCTGCGCCCCCGATGTGCCGTTCGCCCTGCTGCGTCGGGCCGGTGTATCCGGAGTGTCCTTCGATGCCGCACTGCTCACCGAGCGTGACGAGGACACGGTCGGGGAGGCCGTCGAGGCGGGCACCGTGCTGTTCGCCGGCGTCGTGCCGTCGCTGGACGCCCCATTGTCAGACCCGGCCAGTAACGTCAGTGGTGTCAGGACGCTGTGGCGCAGGCTGGGGCTGGCTCCGGACTCCCTCGCGGAGTCGGTCGTCGTCACGCCGTCGTGCGGACTCGCGGGAGCCTCTCCCGGGTACGCCCGCGCGGCACTTGCCCAGTGCGTCCGGGCGGCGAGATCGCTCGCGGACAACCCTGAGTAACGGGAGGACGTAAAGACGTGGCCGGCGACAAGGACGCACAGCAATCATCGGTGCCCGCGCAGGTACGGGAGCAGCACGCGGAGCTCGCCGAGCAGATCGAGGAGCACCGCTTCCGGTACTACGTGAAGGACCAACCCGTCGTCAGCGACGGCGAGTTCGACCGGCTGCTGCGTTCCCTCGAGGCGCTCGAGGAGCAGTACGGCGAGCTCAGGACCCCCGATTCGCCCACCCAGAAGGTCGCGGGCGCCTACGCGACGGAGTTCACCTCCGTCGAGCACCGCGAGCGCATGCTCTCCCTGGACAACGCCTTCGACGACGAGGAACTCGCCTCCTGGGCCGACCGCGTGGCCAAGGACGTCGGCACCGGCGACCACCACTTCCTCTGCGAACTGAAGATCGACGGCCTCGCGGTCAATCTGACGTACGAGCACGGCCGGCTGACTCGCGGAGCCACCCGCGGCGACGGCCGCACGGGCGAGGACATCACGCCCAACGTCCGCACCATCGTGGACATCCCGGAGCGCCTCAAGGGCGAGCGCATCCCCGATCTGGTCGAGATCAGGGGCGAGGTCTTCTTCCCGATGGAGGCCTTCGAGGAGCTGAACGCCGGCCTGGTGGAGTCCGGCGACAAGCCCTTCGCCAACCCGCGTAACGCGGCGGCGGGTTCACTGCGCCAGAAGGACCCGCGCGTCACTGCCACCCGGCCGCTGCACATGGTCGTGCACGGCATCGGCGCCCGCGAGGGCTTCGACATCGACTGCCTCTCGCACGCCTACGACCTGCTGCGCGAGTGGGGCCTGCCCACCGCCAAGCACAACCGCGTGGTGGACGACCTCGCGGGCGTCAGGGACTTCATCACGTACTTCGGCGAGAACCGGCACTCGGTGGAGCACGAGATCGACGGCGTCGTCGTCAAGCTCGACGAGATCCCGCTGCAGGGCCGGCTCGGCAGCACCTCGCGGGCCCCGCGCTGGGCGATCGCCTGGAAGTACCCGCCCGAAGAGGTCAACACCAAGCTGGTCGACATCAAGGTCGGCGTCGGCCGCACCGGCCGCGTCACGCCGTACGCCCAGGTCGAGCCGGTGACCGTGGCCGGATCCGAGGTCGAGTTCGCCACCCTGCACAACCAGGACGTGGTCAAGGCCAAGGGCGTGTTCATCGGTGACACGGTGGTGCTCCGCAAGGCGGGCGACGTCATCCCGGAGATCCTCGGACCCGTCGCGGACCTGCGGGACGGCAGCGAGCGGGAGTTCGTGATGCCGGCCGAGTGCCCCGAGTGCGGTACCGCGCTGCGGCCGATGAAGGAGGGGGACATCGACCTGCGCTGCCCCAACTCCCGCTCCTGCCCAGCCCAGTTGCGCGAGCGCCTCTATTACCTGGCCGGCCGCAAGTGCCTCGACATCGAGAACTTCGGCTATGTAGCCGCCACCGCCCTGACCCAGCCGCTCGAGCCCGCCGAGCCGCCGCTGCGCGACGAGGGCGACCTCTTCGACCTCACGGTCGAGCAGCTCCTGCCCATCAAGTCGTACGTACTCGACCAGGACACCGGCCTGCCGAAGCGGGATCCGAAGACCGGCGAGGACAAGGTCGTCACCTTCTTCGCCAACCAGAAGGGCGAGGCCAAGACCAACACCCTCGCCATGCTGGAGAACATCGCGGCGGCCAAGGAAAGGCCCCTCGCACGCGTGCTCACCGGCCTGTCGATCCGCCATGTCGGTCCGGTCGCCGCCGAGGCGCTCGCCCGCGAGTTCCGCTCCCTGGAGCGGATCGAGCAGGCCGAGGAGGCCGAACTCGCGGCCGTCGAGGGTGTCGGGCCGACGATCGCGGCCTCCCTCAAGCAGTGGTTCGAGGAGGACTGGCACCGCGAGATCCTGCGCAAGTGGCGGGCCGCGGGCGTGCGGACGGAGGAGGAAGGCGCGGCCGACGAGGGGCCGCGGCCCCTCGCCGGGCTGACCGTCGTCGTGACAGGGACGCTTGTCGGCCATACCCGGGACGGCGCAAAGGAGGCACTGCAGACCCTCGGCGCCAAGGTCGCCGGATCCGTTTCGAAGAAGACCGGATTCGTCGTCGTCGGTGACAACCCGGGATCGAAGTACGACAAGGCCATGCAGCTCAAGGTGCCCGTACTCAACGAGGAGGGCTTCACCGTCCTGCTCGAACAGGGACCGGACGCGGCCCGTGAAGTGGCCCTGCCGGCCGAGGAGTAGCGGTTCAAGGCCACCCGTTCGGCGCATACCAGATGCATACGGGTGGCCGGGTCGCATTCGGGCAACCGTGGTGGACCGCTGCCCGTGGAGGCCTTCTGCGGCCTACTGTTGAGGGGTGCGCCAGTTGTGCCTCGCGGGCCCGTTGTTCGACGGGTCCGGGTCCCGCTCCACCGGAGCGTGGTGGCGGGGTGGTCGTGGACTGCGCACGGGTGACTTCCGGCTCGGCCCACCAGGCAGGGGCGGCCGGCCGTGAGAGGGACGGGAATGGGACCGACCGAGAGCGCCGACACGGGAGTTCGGCTGCGCCGCGTCGTGCTGCGCGCCCTGCCCGGCGCCGTCGTGGCCGCGGCCAGCGCCCTGCTCGCCGTGGGCGTCGTCCGGGCGTTCATCGGGGAGCACGCGCTGTTCCCCGGTTCGACGGTGGGCTGGTCGCTGGCCGCGCTGACCGGCGTCATCGTCGGTCACCTGGTCGCTCTGGGACGCGGCCGATGGTGGGGCGGCACCGGATCCGGCGCGGCCCTCACCCTCGCGGTCCTGCTGCTCTACGGCTGGGCGACCGCGGCCATGGTCAGTCTCACCGTCGTCGTCCTGGTCGCAGCAGCCCGGCGTAATCGCTGGTGGCAGGGCATCCTGCACGGATCCGTCGACATCGTCGGCATCGGTACGGGCGCGCTCGTACTCGCCGCCTTCGGTCAGACCCCCTCCGTCGAGAACCCGTGGCCGCCGGCCGACTGGACGCTCTGGAGCGCTCCCGAGATCGCCCTGGTCGCCGCCGCCTACCTGGTGACCACCCGGCTCCTGCTCTGGTACGCGCACGCTCCGCACCCGGTCGGCCTGCCCACCGCGGCCCGTACCGCGCTCGTCCGGCAGGCTCTCGTCTGCGCCGCGCTGCTCGGTATCGCTCCGCTGATCTGCGTGGTCGCGGTCGCGCTTCCGGTGCTGCTCCCGCTCTTCGCCGTACCGCTCATCGCACTCGACTCCACGCTCTGGATCGCCCGGGTGCGGGCCGAGGAGCAACTGCGCGACCCGCTCACCGGACTGCCCAACCGTCAGTGGCTCCTGGAGCGCGCCTGGACGGCCCTGGACGACGCCGAGCAGGCCGGGGCGCGTTCCGCACTCGTCCTGATCGACCTCGACCGGTTCCGTTCGGTGAACGACACACTCGGTCATCTCGCCGGTGACCGGCTCCTGTTGCAGATCGCCGACCGGCTGCGCCGGGCGCTGCCGAAGGGCGCGGAGGCAGCGCGGCTCGGCGGCGACGAGTTCGCGGTGCTGCTGCCCGCCTGCGACTCGGCCACCAGTGCCAAGCGCCTGGCCCGCACCCTCGCCGCCGAGCTCAGCTCCCCGCTCGACCTGGACGGCCTGACCCTGGTCCTGGAGGCCAGCGCCGGTCTCGCCGTCTATCCGGACCACGCGCTCGACGTCGAGGGACTGCTGCGCCGGGCCGACGTCGCGATGTACCAGGCCAAGCGGGACCGCACCGGCGTCGAGGTCTACGAGTCGAAGCGCGACTCCAACACCCCCGACCGGCTCGGGCTCCTCGGCGACCTGCGCCGTGCCCTCGACGCCGGAGAGGTCGAACTGCACTACCAGCCCAAGGTCCGCTTCGACGGCCAGGTGGCCGGGCTCGAGGCGCTGGTGCGCTGGGTGCATCCGGAGCGCGGCAAGGTCCCGCCGGACGAGTTCATCGCCATCGCCGAGTCCTCCGGCCTGATGCCGCACCTGACCGAGTACGTCCTGGAGACGGCCCTCGCCCAGGTCGCGATCTGGCAGGCCAAGGGGCTGAACGTGCCGGTCGCGGTGAACGTCTCACCGCGTGACGTCCACAGCCCCGGCTTCGCGGGCGCGGTCGCCGCGCGGCTCGCCCGGCACGGCGTACCGGCGGGCGCGCTCCAGCTGGAGATCACCGAGCACGTCCTGCTCGAGGACCCGCAGCGCGCCGCGGACACCCTCGCCGCGCTCACCGGCCACGGCGTCAAGATGTCTCTCGACGACTTCGGTACGGGGTACTCCTCGCTCGTTCACCTGCGACGGCTGCCGGTCAGCGAGCTCAAGATCGACCGTTCGTTCGTCGCCCGCCTCGCGGTGGACAACGAGGACGCGGAGATCGTCCGTTGCACCGTCGACCTCGCACATTCCCTCGGACTCCTGGTCGTGGCCGAGGGCGTCGAGGACGACGAGACCTGGGAGCGGCTGCGGGATCTCGGCTGCGACGCGGTGCAGGGCTGGCTGGTCGCCGCCGCGATGCCGCCGGACGAGACGACCGCGTGGCTCAGGGCGCGCGGATCGCGCGGCTGGCAGCGCCCGGCAGAACTGCTCGCCGCGGCTGCGGCGGCGGCCGCTGCGGGAGTGGAATCCACCTCCACGGCCCCGGCCGACACGGAGGAGGCCCCCGAGGAGCCCTCCTCCCCACAGCCGGCACCCGCGGACGCGAACGCGAACGCCCCAGAGCCCCACACCACAGACCTCCACGACACAGGGCTCCGCCCCGGTCCCCGCTCCTCAATCGCCGGAGGGGCTTGAACCACCGGGGGCTCGAAGCGTCGGAGCGCTTGAACTGTCGGAGGGCTTGAACTCAGGCTTGAACTCCCCGGTCGCCTGAGCAACTCGATTTTCCCGAGCCTGAGCAACCCGATTTTCCCCGGCAGGGGCAGTTTGTGTTCCTGAGCGGGACCAGCTTGTTGTTCCCGAGTCGGGGCAGTTTGTGTTCCTGAGCGGGACCAGCTTGTTGTTCCCGAGTCGGAGCAACTTGTGTTCCTGAGCCGGACCAACTTGTTGTTCCCCAGGCCGCACACACCGACCCGTCCGGCAAAACAAAGCCCGTCCGGCGATTGAGGACAAGGCCGCCAGGCCGTGGCCTGGACAGATCCAAGACCGGAGCCCGGACATATCACCCCCCGGCCCGAGGGACATGGCACGGGCCCAAGCCCCATAGGATTGGGGCAACCGAAACAAGCCCAGAAGTCACCCCAGTGAGGATCCGCATGCCTGGCATCACGCGTGAGGAGGTCGCCCACCTCGCCCACCTCGCACGTCTGGAGCTGAAGGACGAGGAGCTCGACCACTTCGCGGGACAGCTCGACGACATCATCGGCGCCGTCGCCCGCGTATCCGAGGTCGCCGACCAAGACGTACCGCCCACGTCCCACCCGCTGCCGCTGACGAACGTCATGCGCCCGGACGAGGTGCGGCCGTCGCTCAGCCCCGAGCAGGCGCTCTCCGGCGCTCCCGCCCAGGAGCAGCAGAAGTTCAAGGTCCCGCAGATCCTGGGGGAGGACTGATCACCATGACGGACAGCATCATCAAGCTCACCGCCGCCGAGATCGCCACGAAGATCGCGGCCGGCGAGCTCACCGCCGTCGAGGTCACCGAGGCGCACCTCGCCCGTATCGAGGCCGTCGACGAGAAGGTCCACGCCTTCCTGCACGTCGACCGCGAGGGCGCGCTCGCCCAGGCCCGTGCCGTCGACGCCAAGCGCGAGCGCGGCGAGGAACTCGGCCCGCTGGCCGGCGTCCCGCTCGCCCTGAAGGACATCTTCACCACCGAGGGCATCCCGACCACGGTCGGCTCCAAGATCCTTGAAGGCTGGATCCCGCCGTACGACGCCACCGTCACCCAGCGCCTCAAGGCCGCCGACGTGGTCATCCTCGGCAAGACCAACATGGACGAGTTCGCCATGGGGTCCTCGACCGAGAACAGCGCGTACGGACCGACCGGAAACCCCTGGGACCTCACCCGGATCCCCGGCGGCTCCGGCGGCGGCTCCAGCGCCTCGCTCGCCTCGTACCAGGCACCGCTCGCGATCGGCACCGACACCGGCGGCTCCATCCGGCAGCCCGCCGCCGTCACCGGCACGGTCGGCGTCAAGCCGACCTACGGCGGGGTCTCGCGCTACGGCATGGTCGCCTTCTCCAGCTCCCTCGACCAGGGCGGCCCCTGCGCCAGGACCGTGCTTGACGCGGCCCTCCTGCACGAGGCGATCGCCGGACACGACCCGCTCGACTCGACCTCGATCGACGCCCCGGTCCCGGCGGTCGTCGACGCCGCGCGCAACGGCTCGGTCGCGGGCATGCGCGTCGGCGTCGTCAAGGAGTTCGCCGGCGAGGGCTACCAGGCCGGCGTCGTGCAGCGCTTCAACGAGGCCGTGGCGGTACTCGAGGAGCTGGGCGCGGAGGTCGTCGAGATCTCCTGCCCGTCCTTCGACAAGGCGCTCGCCGCGTACTACCTGATCGCGCCCTCGGAGTGCTCCTCCAACCTGGCCCGGTTCGACGCCATGCGCTACGGCCTCCGGGTCGGCGACGACGGCACCCGCTCGGCCGAGGACGTCACCGCCCTCACCCGCGAGGACGGCTTCGGCGACGAGGTCAAGCGCCGCATCATGCTCGGCACCTACGCGCTGAGCTCCGGCTACTACGACGCGTACTACGGCAGCGCCCAGAAGGTGCGCACCCTGATCACGCAGGACTTCGAGAAGGCCTTCGAGCAGGTGGACGTACTCGTATCGCCCACCACGCCCACGACGGCCTTCCCGATCGGCGAGCGTGCCGACGACCCGATGGCCATGTACCTCGCCGACCTGTGCACCATCCCGACCAACCTGGCCGGCAACGCCGCCATGTCCCTGCCCTGCGGCCTCGCGCCGGAGGACGGACTGCCGGTCGGCCTGCAGATCATCGCCCCCGCCACGAAGGACGACCGTCTGTACAAGGTCGGCGCTGCCGTGGAGGCCGCGTTCGTGGAAAAGTGGGGACACCCGCTGCTCGAGGAGGCTCCGTCGCTGTGAGTGCCATGGCAAAGAAGGCCAAGAACTTCAAGAAGTCCAAGACCGGCGTCTACATCTCACTGGCCAGCACCGCGGCCGGCACCATGAGTGTCGTCAAGCAGGCCAGGATGGCCCGCCAGGACAACGACATGCTGCGGCTGGCCGACGCCGCCGTCTCCGCCGCCGCGATCGTGACCGGCCTGGCCATCCTCTACCGCGAGCTGAAGCGGCTCGGCGACGACGACGTACTGCTGGGCTGAGAGGGAAAGTTTTCACCGTGACTGTCATCGACCTGGTCTCGTACGAGGACGCCCTCGCGACGTACGACCCCGTCATGGGCCTAGAGGTCCATGTCGAGCTCGGCACCAAGACCAAGATGTTCTGCGGCTGTTCGACCGAGCTCGGCGCCGAGTCGAACTCGCAGACCTGCCCGACCTGCCTCGGCCTGCCCGGGGCGCTCCCCGTCGTCAACGCGATCGGCGTGGAGTCCGCCGTCAAGATCGGTCTCGCGCTCCACTGCGAGATCGCCGAGTGGTGCCGCTTCGCCCGGAAGAACTACTTCTATCCGGACATGCCGAAGAACTTCCAGACCTCCCAGTACGACGAGCCGATCGCCTTCAACGGCTATCTGGACGTCCAGCTGGAGGACGGCGAGGTCTTCCGCGTGGAGATCGAGCGCGCCCACATGGAGGAGGACACCGGTAAGTCGACGCACGTCGGCGGCGCCACCGGCCGAATCCACGGCGCATCCCACTCGCTGCTCGACTACAACCGCGCCGGAATCCCGCTCATCGAGATCGTCACCAAGCCGATCGAGGGCGCGGGCGAGCGTGCACCCGAGGTGGCCAAGGCGTACGTCGCCGAACTGCGCGAGCTCATCAAGGCGCTCGCGGTGTCCGAGGCGCGCATGGAGCAGGGCCAGATGCGCTGCGACGTGAACCTCTCGCTGCGGCCGCACGGCCAGGAGAAGTTCGGCACCCGCTCCGAGACGAAGAACGTCAACTCGCTGCGCTCCGTGGAGCGTGCGGCCCGGTTCGAGATCCAGCGGCACGCCGCGGTGCTCTCGTCCGGCGGCACGATCGTCCAGGAGACGCGGCACTTCCACGAGGAAGACGGCTCGACGACCTCGGGCCGTATCAAGGAGGAGGCCGAGGACTACCGGTACTTCCCCGAGCCCGACCTCGTCCCCGTCGCGCCGTCGCGTGCCTGGGTCGAGGAACTGCGGGCCGGCCTGCCGGAGTTGCCGCGGGTGCGCCGTAACCGGCTCCGTGAGGAGTGGGGCGTCTCCGAGCACGACATGCAGTCGATCCTCAACGCCGGCGCGGTCGACCCGATCGCCGCCACCATCGAGGCCGGTGCGGACGCCGCATCGGCGCGCAAGTGGTGGATGGGCGAATTGGCCCGCCGGGCCAACGAGGAGGGCAAGGACCTCGCGGCGCTGCCCATCACGCCGGTGCAGGTGGCCCGGATCACCGCGCTCGTCACGGGCGGTGAGCTGAACGACAAGCTGGCCCGCCAGGTGATCGAGGCCGTCCTGAACGGCGAGGGCGACCCGGACACCGTCGTCGAGAAGCGCGGCCTCAAGGTCGTCTCCGACGACGGCGCGCTGTCGACCGCGGTCGACGAGGCGATCGCCGCCAACCCCGGTGTCGCGGACAAGATCCGCGGGGGCAAGGTGGCGGCTGCGGGCGCGCTGGTCGGTGCGGTCATGAAGGCGACGCGTGGGCAGGCGGACGCCGCGCGGGTCAAGGAACTCATCCTCGACAAGCTCGGGGTCGAGGCTTAGCTCTTGCGGTGGAGGGGCGGAACCGGTGCGCCGGTTCCGCCCCTCCGGTCGTTCCGCCCCTCCGGTCGTTCCGCCCCTCCGGTCGTTCCGCCCCTCCGGTCGTTCCGCCCCTCCGGTCGTTCCGCCCCTCCGGTCGTTCCGCCCCTCCGGTCGTTCCGCCCCTCCGGTCGTTCCGCCCGGTGGCTGGGGATCCCGGAAGGACTGGGTCCCGGGAGCGACTGGGCACGTAAGTACTGGGCCCCGTAAGGGCTACGCCCCCGTAAGGACTGCGCCCCGTAAGGCTCGTTCACCCAAAATGGAGCCTGCCGTCTTCCCCCGTGCACCCGTGATCGTTACCGTCCCGTGCGTCACTCCGGGCCCGTAAGTCCGATCCGCCCGGTGGACGCGGACCCGGGAGGAATACACGTGGCCAAGGACATCTCGAGGCGAAGGCTTCTCGCGCTCGGCGGCGGCGCACTCGGTGCGGCGACCGCGGGATCGCTGCTGCCGCCCTCGCTGCAGGCGGCGCTCGCCGCGGAGCCCCCGCCCGGCGGGCTCGGTGCCATCAAGCACGTGGTGATCCTCATGCAGGAGAACCGGTCCTTCGACCACTACTTCGGGACTCTGCGCGGCGTACGGGGCTTCTCCGACCGCAACGCCGTCGAACTCCCCGGCGGGAAGCCGGTCTTCGAGCAACCGGGCCTGCTGCGCACCGTCCTGCCGTTCCCGGTACGCGGCGCGGCCGATGCCCAGCAGAAGGACCTGCAGTACATCGGCGCGCTCGACCACTCCTGGTCCGGTGGCGCGAAGGCCTGGAACGACGGCTGGATGGACGGCTGGATCACCGCCAAGTCGGCCGCCACGATGGCGTATTACACCCGCGAGGACATACCCCTGCACTACGAGCTCGCCGACACGTTCACCGTCTGCGACGCGTACCACTCGTCGATCCACACCTCCACCAGCCCGAACCGCAACCACCTGTGGAGCGGGCAGACCGGCCACGAGGCGAACGGCGACCGCGCCGTCGGCAACGACGCGTACGAGGAGGGCACCCACCCCGGCTACTCCTGGGGCACCTACGCGGAACGTCTGGAGAAGGCGGGCCGCAGCTGGCGTACGTACACCGAATGGGACAACTTCACCGACAACCAGATCGAGTTCTACACGACCTTCAAGGCCATCGCCCGCAAGGTCCTCGCCGGCACCCCGCACACGTACATGGAGGCCTTCTACGCCACCGTGCGCGACGCCGCCGACGCGGCCGAGCGCGAGAAACTGCTCGCGACGCTCGACGAGGGCGTCAAATCGCTGACGGAGGCGGAACGTTCACTCTTCGAGCGGGCGCTGCGCCGGGTGCCGACCGGCACACTGGCCGACGCGTTCCGCGCGGACGTCGCCTCCGGCGAGCTGCCCGAGGTCTCCTACCTGGTGCCCGCAGCCGTCGACTCCGAGCACCCCGGATCGTCCTCGCCGATTCACAGCGCCACGCTCGTCTACAAGGTTCTGGACGCGCTCGCCTCGCACCCCGAGGTCTGGAAGCACACCGCGGTCTTCCTCAACTACGACGAGAACGACGGCTTCTTCGACCACGTGCCGCCGCCCGTGCCGCCCGCCGGAGAGACCGACGAGTGGTGGCAGGACGTTCCCACCGGGCTCGGCATCCGGGTGCCGATGCTTGTCATCTCGCCCTGGACGGTGGGCGGTCACGTCTCTTCCGAGGTCTTCGACCACACCTCGGTGATCCGCTTCCTGGAGCGCTGGACCGGCATCGAGGAGCCCAACATCGGCGCCTGGCGCCGCACGGTCACCGGCGATCTCACCGGCGCGTTCGACTTCGAGCGAGGGCAGCCGCAGCCGGAGGTGGCGCGGCCCGGTGCTGTACCGCCGCTCTCCGAGCGCTGGCAGCCCCAGCCGCCGGCCGACCAGCGCATGCCGGAGCAGGAGAAGGGCCGGCGGCCCGCGCGTCCGCTGCCGTACCGGCCCGACGTCAGTGGTCGGCTCTCCGGCGAGGGTGACGCGCGCGTGCTCCGGCTGACGGTGAGCAACGACGGGACGTCCAGCGCGCACTTCGCGCTCTACCCGTACGAGGGCGAGTTCGCGGCACCGCAGCACCTCGATGTGAGGGGCGAGGCGCAGTGGGATGTGCCCCTTACCGCCGGCGACTCCGAGGCGTACCGCTGCACGGTCACCGGGCCGAACGGATTCCGTCGAGAGTTCGCCGGGAACAAGGACTCCGCGGCGGCCGAGGTCTCGTCCCGGATCGACGCACGCGCGCGTGGAGGACGTTCGCAGGGAGGACGTTCAAGTGGTCCACGCGCGCGTGGAGTGCGTCTCATGCTGCACAACAGCGGCCCCGAGGACCTCACCTTCAAGGTCGCGGTCCTCGCGTACGGGAAGCCCGGCAGCGTCGACGTGACCGTCCCGGCCGGTGACTCCCGCAGCCATGTCCACGACGCCGCCGACGAGCACGGCTGGTACGACCTGGAGGTGACGGTGTCCGGGGACGACGCATTCCGGCGGCGCCTGATGGGGCACATCGAGGACGGGCACCCGAGCGTCTCGGGGTGATGCGCTTTCCGCCGCCCGGCCCCGGACCTGCTCCCGGCGGCCGGGCGGTGCTGGTCGCCGGGACGCGGAACCCGCACGTACACCTGAGTTCCACCGCTGTGAGTCACGACACGAAACGGGCAAAAGCCCGCTTAGCGATGGAAGAGTACGTTCCGCAGAGGGGAGTGCGGTGACGCACAGCTACGGCCTCGCAACGGCTGCGGTGATGCACCGCCGCGCCGCATGACCGCTGCGACGTACAACCGCAGCGGCGGACAACAGCACCAACGCACCACAACAGGGCGCGAGTTTCTTTGCGGGCCGTATCCCGGTAAAGATCCACGAACCAGACCCCGGGGAGCAGCTCAGTGGCAGCACTCGCACGTTGGTGCGTCAGGCACCGCCTGGTCACCGTCCTGTTGTGGCTGCTCGCCCTCGGCGGCGTGAGCGCGGCCGCCGCGGTCGCCGGTTCCGCCTACTCGAACAACTACGACGTACCCGGCACCGAGGCCGGCCGGGCCGCGGACCTCCTCGCCGAAGGCTTCGAGGACGCGGGCGGCGACAGCGTCACCGTCGTCTGGCACACCGACCAGGGCACGGTCGACGCGGCACCCGTCCAGCAGACCATGACCACCGCCCTGGACAAGATCGCCCGGCTCCCCGGCGTCGCATCCGTCGCCAGCCCCTACCACGCCTCCGGCGCCGGACAGATCGGCGCCGAAGGCCGCACCGCCTACGCCACCGTCGGCTTCGACGAGCCCGCGGGATCGCTCGACCCCGCCCACGTCGACGCCGTGGCCGACACCGCCCAGGACGCCGCGACCGACGGCCTCGACGTGGAACTCGGCGGCACCGCGGTCGCCGCGACCGGCACCGAGGGCGGTCATGTCGCCGAGGTCGTCGGCGTACTGGTCGCGGCCGTCGTGCTCTTCCTCGCCTTCGGATCGCTCGCCGCCAGCCTGCTGCCGATCGCCACCGCCCTGGTCGGTGTCGGAACCGCGTACGCCGGCATCGTGCTGCTCGGACACCTGATGACCGTCGCCGACTTCGCCCCCATGCTGGGCATGCTGATCGGTCTCGGCGTCGGTATCGACTACGTGCTGTTCATCGTGACCCGGCACCGCAGAGGGCTGAAGAGCGGCCTGACAGTGCCCGAGGCCGCGCGGAACTCCGTCGCCACCACCGGCCGCGCCGTGGTCTTCGCCGGCGCCACGGTCTGTATCGCACTCCTCGGGATGCTGATACTCCGCCTGGACTTCCTCAACGGGGTGGCCATCGCGGCCAGTCTGACCGTCGTCCTCACCGTCGCCGCGTCCGTCAGCCTGCTCCCCGCCCTCCTTTCGTACATCGGCACCCGCGCACTGTCCCGGCGCGAGCGCCGCCGCCTGGCCGAGCACGGACCGCAGCCCGAACCGCCCACCGGTTTCGCCGCCCGCTGGTCCGCCTTCGTGGAGCGCCGCCCGAAGCTGCTCGCCGCGATCGCCCTGATCGTCATGGCCACGCTCGCCCTGCCCACCCTCTCCCTCCGCCTCGGCACGTCCGACCAGGGCAACAACCCGCAGTCCTCGACAAGTCGACAGGCTTATGACCTGCTCGCCGAGGGCTTCGGCCCCGGCATCAACGGCCCGCTCACGCTGGTCGGAGAGATCGGCGGTGCCGAGGACCGCGCGGCGCTCGAACGGCTGCCTGCCGTACTCGCCGACACGCGCGGGATCGCCGAGGTCACCCGCGTGACGTACGACGAGACCGGCCGGATCGGCCACGTCACCGTCGTGCCGGAGACCGCGCCGCAGTCGGAACGGACCAGCGACCTGGTCGACCGGCTGCGCGGCGAGGTACTGCCCGCGGCCGAACGGGGCAGTGCACTCGACGTGCACGTCGGCGGCATCACCGCGGGCAACGACGACTTCGCGCGGGTGATCGTCGGGAAACTGCCGCTCTTCGTGGGCATCGTGATCGGGTTCGGCTGTCTGCTGCTTCTCCTCGCGTTCCGCTCCGTCGGGATCCCGCTGAAGGCGGCCGCGATGAACATCGCCGCGGTCGCCGCCTCGTTCGGCGTCGTGGTGGCGGTCTTCCAGTGGGGCTGGGGCAGCGAGCTGCTCGGCCTCGGGGGAGCGGGACCGATCGAGCCGTTCCTGCCGGTGATCATGGTGTCGGTCCTCTTCGGCCTGTCCATGGACTACCAGGTGTTCCTGGTCAGCCGGATGTACGAGGAGTGGCTGGAGACCGGGGACAACCGGCGGGCCGTACGGGTCGGCCTCGCCGAGACCAGCCGCGTGATCAACTCGGCCGCGGTCATCATGATTTCGGTGTTCCTCGCCTTCGTGCTGAGCGGGGACCGGGTGATCGCGATGTTCGGCATCGCGCTCGCGGCCGCGGTCGCACTCGACGCCTTCGTACTGCGGACCCTGCTGGTACCGGCGTTGATGCACATGCTGGGCAGCGCCAACTGGTGGCTGCCCCGGTCCGTCGACCGGCTGCTCCCGCGGATCAGCATCGAGCCGCCGGAGTGCCGTCCTGCGGCGGAGGTGCCGGGGGCTCGGACGGTGGGGGGGGGACGGGCTGCCCGGGGAGGGGGCCCGGGTGCCCGGCGGTCGCGGCGCGGACGGGCGTACGGACACGGGTGCGGGCGGGCCTGAAAGGGCCGCTGCGGAGGTGGCCGGGGAGCCGGATTCGGTGCGTTAAGGAACCTCTCATCCGGGACCCCTAGCGTGCGGCGCATGAGCACCGAGACCAAGACCGACACCGACACCGACAAGGTGGCCGGGAAGGCCGCCGACGACAAGAACGTGGAGGCCGACGAGAAGGCCGCGGACACGACCGAGGCCGGGGCCGAAGGCTCTGCCGCTGACGGTTCCGCGACCGCAGACGCCGACAGCAGCGGGACCGGCTCCGCGGACGCGGAGGCCGGCGCGGACTCCGACGACGACCTCGACGGTGACCTCGACGCCGAGGCCGGCACGGACGCGGACGAGTCCGGTGTACGCGCCTCCAGCGGCGTGCGGACGGGCGCGGCGGCCGTCGTCTCGGCCGCCCTGGGTTTCGTCTCCCTGAGCGGTAGCTGGGTCGGCACCGTGGCCTCCGACCGCGCCGCGCTGGTCGGGCAGATGGAGAGCTCCGTCTCGCAGAGCGCGGACGTGGGCGCGAAGATGCAGGCGGTCTACGGCGACTCCTGGCAGCTCACCGCCCTGTTCGGCGGAGCCTTCGCCCTGGTCGCCCTGGTCGTGGGCGTGATCGCGCTGGCTCGTCCGGCGTTCGGCGCGCCCGGCCGCGTACAGGCACCGTGGATCAAGTCGGTGGCCTGGGCCGGAGTGGCGCTCGGCGTGGTCGGTCTGCTCCTGGCGATCGCCAAGTACACGGACCTGATCTTCGCCCTGCCCTCCGTCCCGTCCTGACTTTCGTCCTCCCCCCTGCGCGCTTTCCCCTGAGCGCGTTTCGTGCACCGCCATCGGGCCGGTCCGGTATCTGCTCCGGGCCGGTCCGGCGGTTTTTCCGCTCCTCTGCGGCCTGCGGCCTGCGGCCTGCAGCCGGTCCGTGGAGCGGTGCGTTCGAGCGGATGCGGACGTCGTGCTCCACGCGCGCGTGGACCCCTCCCGCGGGGAGGCCACCGACGTCCAGGACATGACCACTTCTGGAGCACGCCCCAGCTGGGTGTCCTAGGTGTGCCGCCGTGTGCCGCCCGGGGAGTCCTGCATGGCACTCACGGCACTCACGGCACTCACGGCGCCCGGCACGCACTCTCGCCGCACCGCCCGATAGCCCGAGTACGTGCAGCCCGAGTACGTCCAGTACGAGGACTTCCGGCCGGCGCACCGAGAGCACGCACCGAGAGCACGCACCGGACACCGCCACCGCGAGCACCGCACACGGCTTTCCGGACACGCCCCGGAGCGGTGGTATGGATCAGCGCCGCGCCGCGCCGCCTGGCACGGCACCGGGCGCTCGCCCCCGGCCTTCGGCCGAGGGCCCCCAAGGCACCGCACCAGACCACACGACCTGATTCCAGGCTGATCCGAACGGCAAGCCTTAGTGCTGCCGGCCCGCCGCGGCCTCACCCCCTGAGGCGCCTAAGGCCCCCTGAGTCCCGGCCTAAGGCCCCAGCCCCCGTACAGATGCGGCGAACTCCCGATGTGGCGGCGCCACCTGGGCGCGCAATGTGGAGTCATCGCTCAACGCGATGTCACCACAAGCCAGGGAGTCACCCGATGGACGCGTACACGCAGCACGAGATCCGTCACGCCGAGCTCATCCGTGAGGCCGACAAGGAGCGGCTGGCCGCGCAGGCTCGCAAGGCGCGGCGCGAATCGCTCGACCAAGAGACCGAGGGGCGGGTGACCTTCCGCCCCTGGCGCCTCCGTCACCCCCGCACGGTATGAGCGCGCACCGCGACCCCGGCCCCGCACCCGACGGTGCGGGGCCGGCTGCTGGTCGGCCGGCGCGGGATGCCGAAGGGCGGAGGCGGGCGGGCCGGGAGCCCTGGGACGACGGCTCCGGGGCGGGAGGCGCGGGGCGGCCAGGACTCGACGGCCCCCCGAGTTCCGCCGTCGCCGATGGCCGGACTGTTTCCGACGGTTCGACCGGGGCCGACAGCCGGGCCGTGTCTGACCGTCACACGGTCGCCGACAGCCAGACCGTCACCCACGCCCCGACGCGCTCCCGCAGTGCCCGCACCGAGGCGGCCGAGCCCCCTGCCGGTCTTCCGACGCCCGTCCGTGCCCACGCAGCCGTCTCACCCGCGAGCCCCTCCACCACCGTCGGGCCGCCGGCCACAGCTCTGCGGGGGCCGGCCAGGGCCGTACGGGGACCGGTCAAAACCGTCGGGGCGCCGACCATCGCCCCCTCGGGACCGGCCACCACGTGGAATGGCAGTGTCGCGCTGTCGGACTCCTGTGCGATGCTCAGCGGCGTGGAGACCAGGTCATTGAGCCCCGTGTTCGTCGGGCGTACAGCCGAGCTCGCCCGACTGCGCGACGCGCTCGACCGGGCCGCCGCAGGCGAACCGCAGGCGCTGCTCCTCGGCGGCGAGGCGGGCGTCGGCAAGACCCGGCTCCTGGAGGAGTTCGCCACCGCGGCCGCGCAGAGCGGAGCGGTGACCGCTACCGGCGGGTGCGTCGAGATCGGCGCCGACGGGCTGCCGTTCGCCCCGTTCTCCACGGCTCTGCGTGAACTGCGCCGCGGCCTGCCCGAAGCCTTCGCCGCAGCCGCCGAAGGCCAGGAGGAGGAACTCGCCCGGCTGCTGCCCGAGCTCGGCGAGACCGCCCCGCGCAACTCCGCCGACGGGCGGTACGACGAGGAGGGCATGGCCCGCCTCTTCGAACTCACCGTCCGGCTCCTGGAGCGGCTGACCGCAGACCGCACCGTGGTCGTCGCCCTCGAGGACCTGCACTGGGCCGACGCCTCCACCCGGAACCTGCTCGCCTACCTCTTCCGCACCCTCCGGGGCGGCCGCCTCGTCGTCGTCGCCAGCTATCGCGCCGACGACATCCACCGCCGCCACCCGCTGCGCCCGCTGCTCGCCGAGCTGGACCGGCTCCGCACCGTCCGGCGCATGGAGCTGCCCCGGCTCAACCGGGCCGAGGTCCGCCGCCAGCTCGCCGGCATCCTGGCAGCCGAGCCCGAACAGGCCCTGGTGGACGACGTCTTCGAGCGCTCCGACGGCAACGCCTTCTTCGTGGAGGAACTCGCCTGCGCCCAGGACGGCATCAGCGACGACTGCCCGGCCGTCCTGCCCGACACCCTGCGCGACGTCCTGCTCGTACGGGTGGAGGCCCTCCCCGAGGACGCCCAGCGGGTGGCCCGCGTCGTCGCGGAGGGTGGCTCCACCGTCGAGTACGAACTGCTCCTGGCCGTCGCCGGACTCGGCGAGGACGATCTGCTCGACGCACTCCGCTCGGCCGTGGAAGCCAACCTTCTGCACGCCACACCCGAGGGCGACGGCTACCGATTCCGGCACTCGCTCGTCCGCGAGGCCGTCAGCGACGACCTGCTGCCCGGCGAACGCTCCCGACTCAACCGCCGCTACGCACAGGCCCTCGAATCCGACCCGACCCTGGTCCGGGCCGACGAGCGTGCCGCCCGTCTCGCCAGCTACTGGTTCCACGCGCACGACGCGGCCAAAGCACTGCCCGCCGTCCTCCTGGCCTCGGTCGAGGCGCGGCGCCGTCATGCCTACACGGAGCAACTCCGGCTCCTGGAACGGGCGATGGACGTCTGGGACGACGCACCGGACGACGTCAGGTCCGGCCTCAGGCCCGCGGACCACACCGGCGGCTACCCACCCTGCGGCTGCGACGACGACGCACCACTGCGCTACCTCGACCTGCTCGCCGAGGTGGTGATCGCCGGCCGCCTGGCCGGCGAGCGGGGACGTGCCCTGAAGGTCACCAAGCGGGCGATCCGACTCATCGACGACGACCCCGACCCGCTGCGCGCCGCCTGGTTCTGGACACAGCGTTCCTGGCTCATGTCGGCCCTCGGCCGCGGCGACGGCTGGGCCGAGACGGCCACCGCCCTCGAGCTGACACGAGGCCTCCCGCCGTCGCCCGTGCACGCCGAGGTACTCACCCACCGGGCCAGCTGGGGCAGCCTGCACGACCCCGGCCCCGAAACACTCGCCGCCGCCGAACAGGCGGTGGAGTACGCCCGCATGGTCGGCGCCGACAACATCGAACTGAACGCCCGGCTCACCCGCGGCGGCCTGCTCATCGAGTCCGGTGCGATCGACGAGGGTCTCAGTGAGATGTACCTGGTCCGCGCCCAGATCGTCGGCCGAGGACTCACCGGCTTCGACCGCGTGCACATCAACCTCCCGTCCGCTCTGGAAGGCGTGGGCCGCTCCGCCGAGGCCGTGGAGACCGGTGAGGCCGGCCTCACCGCCTGCCGCAAGCTGGGTCTCGTCGATTCCGAGGCCTGGGTCCTCGGCAACCTGTCGGAGTCCTTCATCGTCCTCGGCCGCTGGGACGAGGCGGCCGAGCTGGCGGACCGTACGCGACGCATTGCGACGAGTGACAAGCCTCGTGGCACCGCGTGCGAGCGGCGGGCACGACTTGCCCTCTTCCGCGGCGACGTCGGCGCCGCGGCCGAGGCCTTGGCGGAGAGCTTCGAGCACTTCGGCCAACGCGACCCGCAGCCGCAGTTCCGCCTGCCGCTGCAGGCGCTCACGGTCGCCGTCGCGGCAGCCGAAGGGCGGATTCTCGACGCCCGTGAGGCATTCGCGCACGCCACGGACCCGGGCCTGCCTCCCGGCACACACCGCTACGGCTGGTTGCTTCTGCTTGCCGCTGCCCAGGCCGAGGCGGACACCCGAGGTCTGCCGGCCGCCGAGTCCGGACGCGCCGCCGCCGTGGCACGGATCCGCGCCACCGCCAGGAGCGTCGCCACTCCGGTGCCGGTCTGGGTGGCCCACGAGCGCTGGGTACGCGCCGAACTCCTGCGGGCCGAGGGCCGGGACACCCCCGCCGACTGGATCGAGGTCACAGCGGCGCTACGCCCCACCGACCGTCCCTTCGACATCGCCCGGGTGTCCGTCCGCCTGGCCGAGTCCCTGCTGTCCCATCCCGCCGACAGCGCAGCATCCACCTCCGCCCACCCGTCCGCCGGACCAGCCTCCGCACGTGCGGGCGATGCCTCGGCACCCGACCCGGGCACCTCGCCACAGGACACCCGAGAGCAGGCCGCCGTCCTGCTGACGGAGGCTCGCGAGATCGCCGCAGCACTGCGCGCCCGCCCGCTGCTCGCGGAGATCGCGCTCCTGGCCCAGCGCGCGCGCCTCGCCCTGGCCGACGACCCGACGGCCGCAGTCACGCCGCCCCTCCCTGAGGTGCAGCCCCCCGTTGATGCCGCCGAGTCCTTCGGGCTCACCAGCCGGGAACGGGACGTACTCGCCCTGGTGGCCGCCGGACGCAGTAACCGGCAGATCGCCGAGGAACTCTTCATCTCGCCGAAGACCGCGAGCGTCCACGTCTCCAACATCCTGGCCAAACTCAACGTCTCCGGCCGCACCGAGGCCGCGGCCCTCGCGCACCGCCTACGCCTGGTGGCCCTGCCCGGCGCGGCGACATCCGCGTCCTGACCCGATCCGGCCACCCCCGCCCCGCATCGGGGCCGGATACCCGACCTCGTCAGGCCTGACGGTCCGGAGAGCCCGGGCCCCGGACGTCCGAGGAACTCTCTGTGGGCCCCGAGGACGAAGGCTCGTCCGACGCCTGAGGGGCGGCTGCCTGGGAGGTTCGTTCGGTCGGTGCCTGGTCCGGTACGCGTACGACCACGCGCCCCGATGTCAGGTCTATCGGGCCCTTGCCGGGGTCGCCGTCGTTCAGGTCGACACGGGTCAGTTCCAGACGCTTGCGCTCTTCGTTCGTGTGCTTGCGCCCCGGCGAGAAGAGCTCCTCGATCAGGTTGAACATCTCCGTCCCCCTCCGATCTTTCGTGCCCCGGTCCTCACTGCCCCCGCACCACCCACGCCCGAGGGACTCGTCAATTCAGCGTAACCCCGGCGTACCGGACACTCGTCGCCCGACGTCTTACGGAGCTGTGACCTCCTACTTCACCTGTACCTCCAGGATCCGGTCGTCTCCCTTCTCCGGCGTACCGCGCGAATCGGTCTCATTGGTCACCACCCAGAGCTTGTCCGTCCCCGCGGCCACCACGGTGCGCAGCCGGCCGTACTTGCCCTCGAGGAAGGCCTCCGGGTCGGCGACGGGCTTCGTGCCGTCCAGCGGGATCCGCCAGAGCCGCTCGCCGCCCAGGCCGGCCATCCACACCGACCCCTTCGACCAGGCGATCCCGCTCGGTGAGGCGTCGGACGTCTTCCACTGGGCGACCGGGTCGACGTAACTCGTGTCGTCCCCCTTGCCCTCGATCTCGGGCCAGCCGTAGTTCTTGCCCGGACCGATCGCGTTCAGCTCGTCCCAGGTGTCCTGGCCGAATTCGGCCGCCCAGAGCCGCTGCTTCTTGTCCCAGGCAAGGCCCTGCACGTTTCGGTGGCCGTACGAATAGACCACCGAGTCCGATTCGGGATTGCCGTCGGCGGGCTCGCCCTCGGGAGTCATCCGCAGGATCTTGCCGCCGAGGGACTTCTTGTCCTGGGCCTGACCGGTGTCGCCCGTTTCTCCCGTGCCCGCGTAGAGCATCTTGTCGGGGCCGAAGGCGATGCGGCCGCCGTTGTGCACATGGCCCTTCGGGATGCCCTTGAAGACCGTGTCGGGGGCGCTGAGCTGCTGACCCTTGGGCTTCTTCTCGTCGTAGAGCATGCGGACGATGCGGTTGTCCGACTCCGTGGTGAAGTACGCGTACACCTGGTGGTCCGCGCCGAAGGTGGGGGAGAGGGCGAGGCCCATCAGGCCGCCCTCGCCCTCGGACGCGACCCCGGGCACGCTGCCGAGCAGGATCTTCTTCCCCGTGTCCTCGTCGATACGGGTGATCGTCGCCTCGTCGCGCGAGGAGACCAGGAGGTCGCCGCCCGGCAGCGGGGCCAGGCCCCACGGTGACTTCAGACCTGTGGTCACGGTGCGGGTGACCTTCGCCGAGCCTTTCTCCGGTGGTGTCTCGGAATCCGGCCTGGCGCTACCGCCGGAACGGCTGGGGCCCGACTCCGAGCCGGTGTCGTCGGACGGCTCCGAGTCGCCGCCGCCCGAGCAGGCGGTGAGCAGGAGTGCGGCAGTGATCAACACGGCCGTCAGAGCTGGACGTCGCACGGCACAATCCCTTCGGCGGCTGCATCTTCCACTCTTCATACACCGCAGGCGCCCGAAGGGTTCCCGATCACGGCATAGCCGATACCGCGTACCCAGTCCGCAGACTCAGCGCCCACAGCGCCCACAGCGCCCACAGCGCCCACAGCGCCCACAGCGATCCGGCCGATGCTCGCGCGCCCGGCTGAACGCCCCGCCGCGCGTTCAGCCGGGAAACCGGAGATGATCCACCGGAACCGACGCGGTCAGCCACACGCCGTTCGCGCTCAACCGGAACTCGTGCCCGGCACGGTGCATCGCCCCCGCGGACACCGTGAGTACGACAGGCCGGCCGCGTCGCGCACCGACTCGGGTCGCGGTCTCGCGGTCCGCGGAGAGATGCACGTCGTGGCGGGCCATCGGACGCAGTCCCTCGGCCCGGATCGCGTCCAGGCTGCGGGCCACGGTGCCGTGGAACAGGGACGCGGGCGGTACGGCGGGGACCAGCCCCAGATCCACCGGCACGGTGTGCCCCTGGCTCGCGCGGATCCGGTCACCGTCCACGGCGAATCGCCGCTTGTCGTTGTGGGCCACCGCGTGCTCCAACTCGGCCCGGGTGAAGGCGAAGCCGTCCGCGGAGGCCGCGGCGATCAGAGTGTCGATCGCCACCCAGCCCTGTGCATCGAGTACCAGGCCGATCCGCTCGGGCCGATGCCGCAGGTGCTGAGAGAGGTATTTGGAGACCTGGACCGTCCGCCCCTCGTGCGCTGAACCGTTCTGCATCACCTCAGGATGCCCGCGCCGCCCTGCGGCGCGCATGCGGATTACGCGCACGCCACCGGCCGGCACCACGAGCCGCGGGGGGCGAGGACACCACCGGCCCCGCACACTCAACGGCGCAGGACGGGCACGTCAGCGATTCAGCGATCGATGCGCAGGTTGCCGACACGGCGCCGCGACGCCAGCAGCGCCCCTCACTCCCAGGACCCCTGCGCCACCGGCAGCCCGGCGATCTCCGCCAGATCCTCGGGAGTCAGGTGCAGTTCGGCCGCCGCCGCGTTCTCCCTCGCCCACCGCTCCCGCTTCGTACCCGGCACCGGCACCACGTGCGGCCCGCGCGACAGCACCCACGCGAGCGCCACCTGCGCCTCGGTCACCTCGGCCCCGTGGCGCTCCGCGATCCGCCGCAACCCCACCAGGATCGGCTGGTTGGCGGCCATCATCTCCGCGGTGAACCGCGGATGCCGGGCCCGCACGTCGTCCGGCTCGAAGCCCTGCCCCGGCTTGAGCGTGCCCGTGAGGAAACCGTTCCCCAGCGGCATGGCCGCCAGGAAGCCCACCCCGCGCGCCTGGCACCACGGCAACAGCGCGTCCAGTGCGTCGGGCGACCACACCGAAAGCTCGGCCTGCACCGTGCTCACCGGGAACACCTGCTGCACCCGCCGCAGTTGGCGGATCGTTCCGTCATGCAGACGGGCACCCGCCCGGCGTCCGGACCGGGCGCCGAGCGCGCTGAGGCCGAGCGCGCGGACCTTGCCGGCGGCGACCAGTTCGGCCATCGCGCCCCAGGTCTCCTCGACCGGGACCTCGGGATCGGCCCGGTGCAGCTGGTAGAGGTCGATGACGTCGGTACCGAGCCGCCGCAGCGAGGCGTCGCAGGCCCGTTTGACGTACCCGGGGCGGCCGTTGGCCACGATGTGCTGCTCGCCGACGAGCAGCCCGCACTTGGTGGACACGAAAGCGTCGGCGCGCCGCTCCTTGAGTACGCGGCCGATCAGCAGCTCGTTGGTGAACGGGCCGTACATGTCCGCGGTGTCGAGCAGGTTCACCCCCGCGTCGAGCGCTGTGTGCACGGCCCGCAGGGACTCCTCGCCGCGCTGCTGGGACCCGGTGTACGCCCAGCTCATCGGCATGCACCCGAGGCCGACCGCACCCACCTCGAGCGCCGCCGCCCCGATCGTCCTGCGCTCCACCGGCCCGTGCCCTCCCTGTAGTGATGCGCCCCCAAACTAACCCTTGCCGCCGACAGCCGTACGCCCGCAGTCGTACGCCCGCCCGAAAGGCCGCAACCCAGGCGCATTAGCCTCCTGACCATGACCGCAGACGTATGGCTCCCCTTTGCCGCCAAGGACATCGACGGACTCCCGCAGGGACTCGGCTACCGCTTCTGGGACGGCGGCCCCGACTACCCCGCCGACCCGGCCGAGTGTGCCTTCTACGTGGTCCCTTATATGAAGGGCTCCGACGTCGCCGTGCGGCCGCTGTCCGCGATGACGTCGGTTCGGGTGGTGCAGACGCTGTCGGCCGGTATCGACCATGTCCAGCCGGGAATCGGCTCGTTGCCGTCCGGCGTGAGGCTCTGCAACGCGCGCGGGGTGCACGAGGCCTCGACCGCGGAGCTCACGATCGCCCTCGTCCTCGCTTCGCTGCGGGGCATCCCGGGTTTCGTCCGCGGCCAGGACTCCGAGGACTGGCGTTCCGGCTTCTACCCCGCACTCGCCGACAAGTCCGTACTGATCGTCGGCTACGGGTCGATCGGCGCGGCGATCGAGGACCGGCTCGCGCCCTTCGAATGCGCGCGGGTGGCACGCGTCGCGCGCTCCGCCCGCACCACGGAGCGCGGCGAAGTGCACCCTCTCTCCGAGCTGCCGGCTCTTCTGCCGGAGGCCGACGTGGTGATCCTCTCGACGCCGCTCACCTCGGCGACGAGGGGCCTGGTGGACGCAGAGTTCCTGGCCGGGATGAAGGACGGCTCACTTCTGGTGAACGTCGCGCGCGGGGGCGTCGTCGACACCTCGGCCCTGCTGACGGAACTGGAGCGCGGACGCCTCAACGCCGCTCTCGACGTCACCAACCCCGAACCCCTGCCTGCCGGGCACCCGTTGTGGCATGCTCCGAACCTCCTCATCAGCCCGCACGTCGGCGGGAGCACCTCGGCCTTCCTGCCCCGTGCCAAGCGGCTGCTCGCCGGTCAGTTGACGCGGTACGCGGCCGGGGAACCGGTGGAGAACGTCGTCCTGACGACGGAGTAGCGACCGCCGCTCGCCGCCCCGTCAGCGGGGCGAGTCGGGGCGCGAAATCCGGCGTTCGGGCACCCTCCGCACCCGCCCGGATGCGTCGAGTATCCGCATCGTCCCTGGTCGTCACGGAGCGTAGAGAGGCTATGTCCCTGAGTGACCAAACTGGTGTATCGTCCCGACTGGGGTTGCGCCGCGCGCAGTTCGGCGCCGTGGGCACACAGGATGGCGAGGGGGGCGACGGGCGATGCACGGCCGATGGACGGACGATCCGACGCGGAAGAGCCGACGAAGGCGCTCCTCCCGTACCCAGGCCCACCGACACAGGCTTCGGGGGTGCCGGAGGAGGACCAGCTCCGTACGGAAACGGGCGGAGCGGTGACTTCCCCCGGGATGATGCTGGCCGGCGGCCGGGTCGTCGGCCGCGGTCGGACCGGCCTCGTCCCCCAGTTGCTCCTGGCACTGGTCTGCGCGGGATACGCGACCGGTGCCGCCCTCGGGTGGGGGTCGCCCCGACTGGCCCTGTTCATGGGCGACTTCGGACTCAGTGCGGCCGCCGCGGTGGCCGCGGTCTCCTGCTATCTCTACAGCCGCACCCGGCGGAGCCGCTTTCGACCCGCCTGGCTTCTGTTCTCCCTCTCCTCGGCCATGGCATCCCTGGGGAACGCGGTCTGGGGTTGGTACGAGGTGGTGCTCGGCCGCCCGGTGCCGAGCCCGAGCTCGGCCGACCTGTTCTTCCTCTGCTTCGCGCCGCCGGCCATCATCGGCCTGCTCGTCCTGGCCAAGCGCCCTGTCACGCGCGCGGGTTGGGTCTGCCTCGGCCTCGACTCCTGGCTGATCGGCGGCTCGCTGCTCACCATCTCCTGGTCCCTCGCGCTCGCGCACACCGCCCAGTTCGACGACCGCAGCGTCCCGCACGCGGCGCTCTCACTGGCCTATCCGATGCTGGACATCGTGCTCGTCAGCATGGTGCTCGCCCTGCACTTCCGGCGTTCGTCGGCGCATCGCTCCGCGATCAACACGGCCATCGCCGCACTGGCGTTGACGGTCCTGTGCGACGCGCTGTTCACCTCGCCGCTGCTGCGCCAGACGTATCACTCGGGGCAGATCCTGGATGCCGGCTGGTTCGCGGGCTCACTGCTCCTCGCGTACGCCCCCTGGGTCGCGTCCAAGCCGGAACACCCGGACACCGACCGTGTGCGCTCCGACCGGGTGAGTGCCCGTCCGAGCCGCCAGATCGGCGGTTCACTCGCCGCTCTCACCCCGTATCTGGCCGCCGCGGTCTGCACGTTGGGCATGCTGTACAACGCTGTCAACGACCGTCGGGTGGACCAGGTGGTCCTCTTCACCGCCTGCACCGTGGTCCTCGCCCTGGTGGTCCGGCAGGCGATCATGCTCCTGGACAACATCACGCTCACCCAGGAACTGGCCCAGAAGGAGAACCACTTCCGCTCCCTGGTCCAGGGATCGAGCGACGTCATCATGATCGCCGCGCCCAACGGCATTCTGCGCTACGTCAGTCCGGCGGCCGCGGGTGTCTGGGGGCGTGAGGCCGACGACCTCGTCGGATCCGAACTGGCCACGCTGATCCACCCCGAGGACCTGGGCCGCTTCGCGCACGAGATCCGCCGGTTCCTCACGGCGAGCCCGGTGATCGAGCCGACCACCCGGATCGAATGCCGCTTCAGGTCGGGCGAGGGCGACTGGCTGAACGTGGAGTCGACGGTCAACCGCCACCACGGCGGCCTCATCCTCAACAGCCGTGACGTGACCGAACGGGTCCGCCTGCAGGCCCAGTTGCAGCACAATGCGGAGCACGACCCGCTCACCGACCTGCCCAACCGGTCCCTGTTCACCGGCCAGGTCACCCAGGCGCTCACCGGCCGCCGCAGCACCGACCGCGGCACCGCGGTGCTCTTCATCGACCTCGACGGATTCAAGGCGGTCAACGACACCATCGGCCACCTCGCAGGTGACGAACTCCTGATCCAGGCCGCCCGCAGACTGGCCGAATCCGTACGCTCCAGCGACACCGCGGCCCGTCTGGGCGGAGACGAGTTCGCCGCCCTCATCGTCGGCGACGGCACACGCGACCGCGCCGCCCGCGAGCGCCACATCCTGGAGCTGGCCGACCGGTTGCGCCAGACCCTCTCACTGCCGTACCGCATCGAGAACGAGGATGTACGCGTAGCCGCCTCGATCGGTGTCGCGTTCGCCGACCCCGGCCTCTCGGCCGGCGAACTTTTGCGGAACGCGGACCTGGCGATGTACCGGGCGAAGGCGGCCGGCAAGGGCCAGGTCGTGCTCTACGCGCCGCAGATGCAGGCCGAGGTGGTCCGCCGGGCCAAGCTCGCCACGCGACTGCGCTCGGCCCTCGACGACGGCGAGTTCGCCCTGCTGCACCAGCCCGTGGTGTCCCTGTCCACCGGCCGGATCACGGCCGTCGCCGCGCAGGCGCGCTGGCGCTCCGCCCAAGGCCTGCTCTTCACCCCGGCAGAGTTCATGCGGGTCGCGGACGACAGCGACCGCACCCGGGAGCTCGGCCGCTGGACGCTCGAGGAGGCGGTGGCGCAGGCCGCCGAGCGGGCGGCGACCGGTCACGCCGTACCGGTATCGGTCCGGATGACAGCCCGGCGGCTGCTCGACCGTTCCGCCCCTCCCGGCTCGATAGAGGCACTCCTGACCCGGTACGGCCTGCCGTCCGGAGCGCTCGTCGTCGAACTGGCCGACCACGACCCCGGCGTACCGCTCGACGACCTGGAGCGCCGCCTGGCGGCGCTGCGCCGGCTCGGCGTCCAGATCGCCCTGGACGGATTCGGGAACGGCAACGCGGCGATCACCGCCCTGCACCGGCTGCCCGTGGACGTGCTCAAGCTGGACCGCTCGCTGGTCGAAGGTGTGGTGGAGTCGGCCAGGCTGCACAAGATCACCAGCGGTCTGCTGCGTATCGCCAAGGATCTCGGCGTGCGCTCGGTCGCCGACGGTGTCGACCGGCCCGAGCAGGTGCTCGTCCTGCGGTCGATGGGGTGTACGCACGGCCAGGGCATGGCGTTCTCCGGCCCGCTCGACGAGCACCGGCTGCGCCGCGCCCTGGCCGTGGGCTCCTGTCCGCTGCCTCTCGACCCCACCGACCAGGTGTTCATCGGCCGGCAGGTGGACCGCTCACATAATGAGACGGCCGTCCCACCCACTTGACAGTCACTGTCGGACGGAGGGAAGGTCTGTGCCATGCGCACCCGAATTCTCGTACTTGGAAAGCGCGTCGGCTGAAGCTGAGCCCACTGAACGCTCAGCGACCGCACCGGCGCGCTCCCCTCGCTTGCCTCAGGGCACGAGGGGTTTTTTGTTGCACTGGCACCTCACATACCCTCGCAAAACCCCCTTAGCTTCGAGAAGAGAATGCCGATGACCGAGCAGGCCACCGGGGCCCACAATCCGCAGCCGCGGCCCCGCAACCAGGGACCGCAGTCCGCCGTCCAGCAGTTGACGGGCGCGCAGGCCCTCATCCGTTCCCTCGAGGAAGTGGGCGCCGACACGGTATTCGGTATCCCCGGCGGCGCGATCATGCCGGCCTACGACCCGCTCATGGACTCCTCGAAGGTCCGGCACGTCCTGGTGCGGCACGAGCAGGGTGCGGGTCACGCGGCCACCGGTTACGCGCAGGCCACCGGCAAGGTCGGGGTGTGCATGGCCACTTCGGGTCCCGGCGCCACCAACCTGGTCACCCCGATCGCCGACGCGCACATGGACTCCGTGCCGCTCGTCGCGATCACCGGTCAGGTCGCCAGCAAGGCCATCGGTACGGACGCCTTCCAGGAGGCGGACATCGTCGGCATCACGATGCCGGTGACCAAGCACAACTTCCTGGTCACCAAGGCCGAGGACATCCCGCGCACCATCGCGGAGGCCTTCCACATCGCCTCCACCGGCCGCCCGGGCCCGGTCCTCGTCGACATCGCGAAGGACGCACTGCAGCTCCGCGCCCCCTTCCAGTGGCCGCCGGTCAACGACCTGCCCGGCTACCGGCCTGTGACGAAGCCGCACGCCAAGCAGATCCGCGAGGCCGCGAAGCTCATCACCCAGGCCAAGCGCCCCGCCCTCTACGTCGGAGGCGGCGTGCTCAAGGCCGGCGCCACCGCCGAGCTGAAGGTCCTCGCCGAGCTCACTCAGGCACCCGTCATCACCACCCTGATGGCACTGGGCGCATTCCCCGACAGCCACCCGCTGCACGTGGGGATGCCGGGCATGCACGGTTCGGTCACCGCCGTCACCGCGCTGCAGAAGGCCGACCTGATCGTCGCCCTCGGAGCCCGCTTCGACGACCGGGTCACCGGCAAGCTGGACAGCTTCGCCCCGTACGCCAAGGTCGTGCACGCCGACATCGACCCCGCCGAGATCGGCAAGAACCGCGCCGCCGACGTGCCGATCGTCGGCGACGCCCGCGAGGTCATCGCCGACCTGGTGCAGGCCGTCCAGGCCGAGCACAGCGAGGGCAACGCCGGTGAGGCCGCCCTCGGCGGGTACGCAGCCTGGTGGTCCGACCTGTCCCGCTGGCGCGACACGTACCCGCTCAGCTACGACCTCCCCGAGGACGGCAGTCTCTCGCCGCAGCAGGTCATCCAGCGCATCGGCCAACTCGCCCCCGAGGACACGGTCTTCGTCGCCGGCGTCGGTCAGCACCAGATGTGGGCCGCGCACTTCATCCAGTACGAGAAGCCCGCCACCTGGCTGAACTCGGGCGGCGCCGGGACCATGGGCTACGCCGTCCCCGCGGCGATGGGAGCCAAGGCCGGCCGGCCGGAGGCACCGGTCTGGGCGATCGACGGCGACGGCTGCTTCCAGATGACCAACCAGGAACTGACCACCTGCGCGCTCAACAACATCCCGATCAAGGTCGCCATCATCAACAACGGCGTCCTCGGCATGGTCCGCCAGTGGCAGAACCTGTTCTTCGACGGCCGCTACTCGAACACCGTGCTGCACGGTGAGGACACCGGCTCGCTCCCGGGCTCCCAGGTCGGCGCCAGTGCGGGCGCCACCAAGGGCACCCGCGTCCCGGACTTCGTGAAGCTGGCCGAGGCGATGGGCTGTGTCGCGCTGCGCTGCGAGGACCCCGCCGAACTCGACGCGGTGATCGCCAAGGCGAACGAGATCAACGACCGGCCCGTGGTCGTCGACTTCATCGTCCACGAGGACGCCCAGGTGTGGCCGATGGTCGCCGCCGGCACCTCCAACGACGAAGTCATGGCAGCCAGGGGCGTCCGCCCCGACTTCGGCGACAGCGCAGACGACTGAGAGCGAAAGAGAGACCGAACGACATGACCAGGCACACGCTCTCCGTTCTCGTCGAGAACACCCCCGGCATCCTCGCCAGGATCGCCGCCCTCTTCTCCCGCCGCGGCTTCAACATCGATTCGCTCGCCGTCGGCGTCACCGAGCACCCCGACATCTCCCGCATCACCATCGTCGTGAATGTCGAGGACCTTCCGCTCGAACAGGTCACCAAGCAGCTCAACAAGCTGGTCAACGTCCTGAAGATCGTGGAACTGGAGGACGGCGGAGCCGTCCAGCGCGAACTCGTTCTGGTGAAGGTGCGTGCCGACAACGAGACACGCTCCCAGATCGTCGAGATCGTCCAGCTCTTCCGCGCCAAGACGGTCGACGTCTCACCCGAGGCCGTCACCATCGAGGCCACCGGATCGAGCGACAAGCTGGAGGCGATGCTCAAGATGCTGGAACCCTTCGGCATCAAGGAGCTCGTCCAGTCCGGCACGATCGCCATAGGCCGCGGCGCCCGGTCCATCACGGACCGTTCGCTGCGCGCCCTCGACCGCAGCGCCTGACCAGGACCGTCAGACCGCGGCCGGGCGCGGGCCCCCGCCCGCATCCCGAGACCGAACACCACCTCATGCCGGCCCCGCCGTACGGTGGGACCCAAGCATCGCTACACCAAGGAGAAGCCCAGTGGCCGAGCTGTTCTACGACGACGACGCCGACCTGTCCATCATCCAGGGCCGCAAGGTCGCGGTCATCGGTTACGGCAGCCAGGGCCACGCCCACGCGCTGTCGCTGCGCGACTCGGGTGTGGACGTCCGCGTCGGTCTGCACGAGGGGTCCAAGTCCCGTGCCAAGGCCGAGGAGCAGGGTCTGCGCGTGGTCACGCCGTCCGAGGCTTCGGCCGAGGCCGACGTCATCATGATCCTCGTGCCGGACCCGATCCAGGCCCAGGTCTACGAGGAGTCCATCAAGGACAACCTGAAGGACGGCGACGCGCTGTTCTTCGGCCACGGCCTCAACATCCGCTACGGCTTCATCAAGCCGGCGGCCAACGTGGACGTCGCCATGGTCGCGCCGAAGGGCCCGGGCCACCTCGTCCGTCGTCAGTACGAGGAGGGCCGCGGCGTTCCGTGTATCGCGGCCGTCGAGCAGGACGCCAGCGGCAACGGCTTCGCGCTCGCCCTGTCGTACGCGAAGGGCATCGGCGGCACTCGTGCCGGCGTCATCAAGACCACCTTCACCGAGGAGGCCGAGACCGACCTGTTCGGTGAGCAGGCGGTGCTCTGCGGCGGTACCGCGGCGCTGGTGAAGGCGGGCTTCGAGACGCTGACCGAGGCCGGTTACCAGCCGGAGATCGCGTACTTCGAGTGCCTCCACGAGCTCAAGCTGATCGTGGACCTCATGTACGAGGGCGGCCTGGAGAAGATGCGCTGGTCGATCTCCGAGACCGCGGAGTGGGGCGACTACGTCTCGGGCCCGCGGATCATCACGGACCAGACCAAGGTCGAGATGAAGAAGATCCTGGGCGAGATCCAGGACGGTACGTTCGCCAAGAACTGGATGGACGAGTACCACGGTGGTCTGAAGAAGTACAACGAGTACAAGACGCAGGACGAGAACCACCTGCTCGAGACCACCGGCAAGGAGCTGCGCAAGCTCATGTCCTGGGTGGACGACGAGGCGTGAGCGCCGGCCGCTCGCGGGGTCGGGTTTCTCGGGCCTTGTCGGCCCGGGCCTGACTCTCCGGCCGGTCGTGGGCGGAGTCCCTTCTCGGGGCTCCGCCCCCGGCCCGGTTTCGGGGCGCCGCCCCGGACTCCGCTCCTCGATCGCCGCAGGAGCTGTTCCACCGGAGGCGCTCTCTACTCGGAAGGGTGATCCTTCCGGAGCGGCGCGGAAGTGCCGCCGGGCACCACTACACTTCTGAACACATACGCGTCAGGCCCACAGCGTCGTGCGTCTTCCACGCGGCTAGCCACCTCCACCGCCTGCGGCCACGGGACGGCCGTCTGCATGGGACTTGTGAGGACTCACGTGAGCACTGCCAACGGCAAACCTGTCGTACTCATCGCTGAAGAGCTGTCGCCCGCGACTGTCGAAGCACTCGGACCGGACTTCGAGATCCGGCAGTGCAACGGCGGGGACCGCGCCGAGCTGCTGCCCGCCATCGCGGACGTGGACGCGATCCTCGTGCGCTCCGCCACCAAGGTGGATGCCGAGGCGATCGCCGCGGCCAAGAAGCTGAAGGTCGTCGCCCGCGCGGGCGTGGGCCTGGACAACGTGGACGTGTCCGCCGCCACCAAGGCCGGCGTCATGGTGGTCAACGCCCCGACGTCCAACATCGTCACCGCGGCCGAGCTCGCCTGCGGCCTCCTGGTCGCCACCGCGCGCAACATCCCGCAGGCCAACACCGCCCTGAAGAACGGCGAGTGGAAGCGCTCCAAGTACACCGGTGTGGAGCTCGCGGAGAAGACGCTCGGAGTTGTCGGACTCGGCCGGATCGGCGTGCTCGTCGCCCAGCGGATGTCCGGCTTCGGCATGAAGGTCGTGGCCTACGACCCGTATGTGCAGCCCGCGCGCGCCGCGCAGATGGGCGTGAAGCTCCTGACGCTCGACGAACTGCTCGAGGTCTCCGACTTCATCACCGTGCACCTGCCCAAGACGCCCGAGACGCTCGGTCTCATCGGTGACGAGGCGCTGCACAAGGTCAAGCCGTCGGTCCGTATCGTCAACGCCGCGCGTGGCGGCATCGTCGACGAGGAGGCGCTCGC
This sequence comes from Streptomyces sp. YIM 130001, assembly GCF_003574445.1. GTDB lineage: Bacteria > Actinomycetota > Actinomycetes > Streptomycetales > Streptomycetaceae > Streptomyces. The sequence goes on along the minus strand of NZ_KZ984556.1, from coordinate 25,460 downwards.
CTCCGCCCTCAAGGAGGGCCGTGTCGCCGGCGCCGGCCTCGACGTGTACGCGTCGGAGCCCTGCACCGACTCCCCGCTCTTCCAGTTCGACCAGGTCGTCGCGACCCCGCACCTCGGCGCCTCGACCGGTGAGGCGCAGGAGAAGGCGGGCATCTCGGTCGCCAAGTCCGTGCGTCTCGCGCTCGCGGGCGAGCTGGTCCCGGACGCGGTGAACGTCCAGGGCGGAGTGATCGCCGAAGACGTACGCCCGGGCCTGCCGCTCGCCGAGAAGCTCGGCCGGATCTTCACCTCGCTCGCGGGCGAGGTCGCGGTCCGCCTCGACGTCGAGGTCTGTGGCGAGATCACCCAGCACGATGTGAAGGTGCTCGAACTCAGCGCGCTCAAGGGCGTGTTCGAGGACGTGGTGGACGAGACCGTCAGCTACGTGAACGCTCCGCTGTTCGCCCAGGAGCGCGGTGTCGAGGTCCGCCTCACCACCAGCTCCGAGTCGCCCGACCACCGCAACGTGGTCACGGTCCGCGGCACGCTGTCCGGCGGGGAGAACGTCTCGGTGTCCGGCACGCTCGCCGGCCCCAAGCACCTGCAGAAGATCGTGTCGATCGGCGAGTACGACATCGACCTGTCGCTCGCCGACCACATGGCCGTACTGCGCTACTCGGACCGTCCCGGTGTCGTCGGCACCGTCGGCCGGGTGCTCGGTGAGGCCGGTCTGAACATCGCGGGCATGCAGGTCGCGCGTGCGGAGGTCGGTGGCGAGGCGCTCGCGGTGCTCACCGTCGACGGCACCGTCCCGCAGCCCGTGCTGGTCGAGCTGGCCGAGGAGATCGGCGCGACCTCGGCGCGTTCGGTCAACCTGGCGGACTGAGCCGGGCCCGTCCGGCGGGCGCGCACACGACAGGGAACAGGGACGGGTCCGGCACCACTGGGTGACCGGGCCCGTCCCTTTTCTTCGGCCTTCGGGGAGGCCGCTCGGGTCAGCGGCCGGCATCGGTGGTGGCGTACGTACGGTCCGAAGTGGTCCTGTCCGTAGGGGATTCGGCCTCGATCGTGCTGCTGCATCGGAGGGTCGTGAGCGCCGCTGCCGCTGCTGCGAGGAGCAGGAGCGTGCCGAGGAGTGCCGCCGTATGCATCCCGTCGGTGAACGCCGCGCGGGCCGCGGCCGTCAGCGCTTCGCCGGCGTGCTCGGGCATCGCGCGGGCGGAGGCGAGTGCTCCGCCGAGGGTCTCGCGTGCGGCGTCCGGCGCGCCGTCCGGGATCCGGTGTCGGTAGACCGCGGTGCCCACGGCGCCGAGGACGGCCATACCGAGCGCTCCGCCGAACTCCTGGCCGGTCTCGAGCAGCGAGGAGGCCGAACCGGCCCGCTCCGCGGGGGCCGCGCCGAGCGCCAGGTCGGTGAGCTGCGACATCACGATGACGATCCCGGCGGCCAGTACGCCCGCGCCGGACAGCGCGGTCCACAGCGCATCGGTGTCCGCGGCGGCGAGCAGTCCGAAACCGGCTGCCGCGGTGACGAAGCCGCCCGCCACCACGTGACGCCGCTCGGCGCCGCGCGCGACGAGCACGGTCGCGGCCGGAGCGGCGAAGCCGACCAGGGCGGAGGGCAGCAGTGACCACAGGGCCGCCTCCAACGGCCCCTTGCCGAGCACCGATTGCAGATACTGCGTGGTGAAAAGGGCGGACCCCATCATGCCGAAGGCCGCCACCAGATTGAGTGCCACCGCGGGCCCGAAGCCCCGGCCGCGGAACAGCGCCGGGTCGACCAGCGGTGAGGCGACCGTGCGCTGGCGACGTACGAAGGCGACGGCGAAGAGAACGCCGACCGCGAGCCAGACGCCGTACTCCACACGCATTCCTTCGGACGGGATCTCCTTGAGGCCGTAGACGAGCGGGAGTACGGCGGCCATCGAGAGCGGCACGCTCGGCAGGTCGAAACGACCGCGCCCCGCGGACCTCGACTCGGGAATCAGAACCGGCGCGAGGACCAGCAGCAGTGCCATCGCGGGCAGATTGACCAGGAAGACCGAGCCCCACCAGAAGTGCTCCACCAGGATCCCGCTGAGCACCGAGCCGAGTGCCACGCCTCCCGCCATGACGGCCGACCAGATGCCGATGGCCTTCGCGCGCTGGGTGGCGTCGCGGAACATGGTGCGGACCAGGGCCATGGTCGAGGGCATCAGTGTCGCGCCGCCGATGCCGAGCATCGCGCGTGCCGCGATGAGGAGTTCGGCGCTCTGCGCGTACGCCGCCGCGAGCGAGGCGGCGCCGAAGGCGGCCGCGCCGATGAGCAGCAGTCGGCGCCTGCCGATCCGGTCGCCGATGGCGCCCATGGTCATCAGGAGGCCCGCGAGCACGAACCCGTAGATGTCGAAGATCCACAGTTGCTGGGTGCCGCTGGGGTCCAGGTCCGCACTGATCGAGGGGACCGCGAAGTACAGCACGGACACGTCCATCGAGACCAGGAGCAGCGGCAGCATCAGAACGACCAGAGCTGTCCATTCCCTGCGGCCGGCGCGCTCGCCCTCGGGGGCCGCGGTGGTGGGGTCGTGCATCGGATTCGCCATGCCCTTCAATGTACGTCTGTCTTATACGCACGTATAGAACGCTTGTGTAAAACACTGGTATAGGGCGTTGGTGCGGGCCTCGCCTGCGCATTCATGGGTGGCTTCCGTGTTGCTTCGGGCTGGTACAGGCGTATGGGACGGCTGTGTGGGACGGCCGTATACCGCCGCCTATGCTGTGCGGATGGGACACCGCGAGGATCTGCTCGAAGGCGCGAAGCGCTGTCTGCTGGCGAAGGGGTTCGTACGCACGACGGCCCGCGACATCGTCACGGAGTCCGGGACGAACCTCGCCTCGATCGGCTACCACTACGGTTCGAAGGACAAGCTGCTGGCCCAGGCCTACATCTCACTGGTGGAGGCGGTCGGCGACCAGTGGGGCGCGGACCTGTTCGCCGGACGTGGCGAGGCGCCGGTCCGCAGTCTGGAGCGCTTTCACGAGGTGTGGGGGCGGATCGTGCGTTCGTTCCCCGAGGCGCGGCCGATCTGGCTGCTGAGCTTCGAGTCCGTGCTGTACGGCGACCGGATGCCCGAGGCGCGGGAGATCCTGGTGGACGCGCAGCAGCAGGGGCGGGCGGGACTCGTCCCGATGTTCACCGGAGTGGTCGAGGACGAACTCGACGAGGACATCGTGAACTCCGAGGGCCGGCTCTACCAGACACTGCTCAACGGCCTGATGCTCCAGTGGCTCCTCGACCCGGACGAGGCCACCGACGCGGACCAGCTCACCGCCGGCCTGCGCCGGGTGATCGAGGGCGCGACCGGCTCCGCGGGCTGACCGTCCGACGGGCGGTGGTTCAGGAGGCGGCAGCCGCCCGCTCGCCGTGCCAGGAACGCCACAGCGCGGCATAGGCGCCGTCGGCCGCCACCAGCTCGTGGTGCGTGCCGAGTTCGGTGAGGCGACCGTCCTCGAGCACGGCGACCCGGTCGGCGTCGTAGGCCGTGTGCAGGCGATGCGCGATCGCGATGACCGTACGGCCTTCGAGTACGGCGGCCAGCGCGCGCTCCGCGTGCCGGGCGGTGCGCGGGTCGAGGAGCGCGGTCGCCTCGTCGAGGATCAGCGTGTGCGGGTCGGCGAGGACCACGCGCGCCAGGGCGAGTTGCTGTGCCTGGGCGCCGTCCGGCCGGTGTCCCTCGGGGCCCAGTTCCGTGTCCAGGCCGTCCGGCAGTTCCGCGGTCCACTCGGCGCCGACGGCGGCGAGCGCCGCGTGCAGTTCGCTGTCGGTGGCGTGGGCGGAGGCGATCCGGAGGTTGTCCCGGACGGTGCCGAGGAAGACGTGATGTTCCTGGGTGACGAGGACGACATGCCGGCGCAGCTGATCGGCGTCCAGGGCGGCGACCGGGACCCGGCCGACGGTCACCGAGCCGGTGTGCGGAGTGCCGGTGCCTGCCATCAGCCTGCCGAGCGTGGTCTTGCCCGCACCCGAAGGGCCGACGATGACGAGCCGCTCGCCGGGTGTGACCGTCAGGTCGACGCCGTGCAGCACGTCGCCTCCCTCGTCGTAGGCGTAGTGCACACCGGCCACCTCGATCCGGTCGTCGGCCGGTGCGGCGGCCGTGCCGGGCGGCGTGGGCGTGACCGGGCCGAGGCCCTCGACCCTGGCGAACGAAGCGCGGCCGGCCTGCAGTTGCTCCATCTGCTGCAGGATGACGTCCAGCGGCTGGGAGAGCTGGCGCAGGTAGAGCGCCGAGGCGACCACCGCACCGAGAGTCATCGCTCCGTGCGCGTACAGCGCGCCGCCGGCCAGCAGAACGCCGGCCACCGGAATCACGTACGAGATGTCCACGGCCGGGAAGAGCACACTGCGCAGGAACAGGGTGCGGGTCCGCGTGGTCCTGCACGCCTCGATCCGGTCCCGGCAGGCCGCCATGCGGTGCTGCTGCAGCCCGAAGGCCTCGACGGTACGGGCGCCCGCGGCGGTGGCCGCGAGCTGCTCCGCGAGCGCGGAGTTGGCTGCCCCCTCGTCGAGGTACGCCGTGAGCGCCCGGCGCAGATACCAGCGGGCGGCGAACCAGATGCCGAGCAGGCCCACGACCGCGCACCCGCCGAGCAGCGGATCGAGCGCGAAGACCGCGCCGAGGATGAACACCGCCTGCACGGAGGCGATGAGGACCTGGGGACCGGCATCCCGCAGGGTGGCGCCGACCGAGGCGACATCCGCGGTGCCGCGGGTCATCAGATCGCCGGTTCCCGCACGTTCGACCACCGCGGCGGGCAGGGCGAGTGCCCGGTCGGTGAACTGCTCGCGGATACGGGCCAGGGCGCGCTCGCCGAAACGGTGTCCGACGTAACCGGCGTAACGCGCCAGGACGAGCTGGACCAGTGCGAAGACGAGGATGAGGAGTGCGAGGCGGTCCACGGAGGCCACCGGGGCGCCGTCCCTGACCTCGTCGATGATGCGGCCGAGCAGCCACGGGCCGACGAGCCCGGCGCCAGCGGCCAGCGCGTTGAGGCCGATCACGGCGGCGAAGACACGGCCGTCCTGACGGATGAGACGGAGCGCGGCGCGGCGGACCCGGGACGGGTCCGCGACGGGGAGGGTGCGGCTCGTGGGGGCGTCGGATGCGGCGGGCGCCGGTCCTGGCGTGCCGTCGGTCATCGCAAGGCCTCCCGGCCCATGGGAGCGGGGCCTTCGCCGGCCCGGTCGCGGTCCTCCAGGTCCTCGTCCCGTACGCCGTCCCTGCCGTGTTCGCCGTGGCCGGCCCGTACGCCGTCGCCGTCGGTCGTGCCGCGGGAGACCAGCAGGCGGTAGTCCGGCTGCCGGGCCAGGAGTTCACGGTGGCTGCCCGAGTCCGCCACGCGGCCGTCGACCAGGAACCGCACGGTGTCCGCCCGGTCCAGCAGCAACGGCGACGTGCTGGTGACCACGGTGGTGCGCCCGGACCGTGCCATGTGCAGCCGGGCCGCGACGGCCGCCTCGGTGTGGGCGTCGACCGCCGACGTGGGCTCGACGGCCAGGAGGATCTCGGGATCGGCCAGCAGTGCCCGGGCCAGCCGGATGCGCTGGCGCTGACCGCCGGAGAGGGTGCGGCCCTGTGCGTCGACGGGCGAGTCCAGGCCGTCCGGCAGGGCGCGGACGATGTCCTGCGCCATGGCCGCGTGCAGGCCGCGGGCGATGGCCTCGTCGTCCCGGTCCCGGGGTGCGCTGATCACCTCGTGCAGGGGGCCGGCGAAGAGATCGGCCTCGTTGTCCGCGACCAGGATCCGTCGGCGGACCTGGGTCAGGTCGATCTCGTCGAGGCGTATCTCGCCCCAGGTCGCGGCTGATTCGGCGAATCGGCCGAGCCGGTCGACCACCGTCGCCGACTCCGCGGGCCGTGCGCTGACCAGTGCGGTGAGCCTGCCCGGGGTCACCTCGACACCGGATGCGGGATCGCGCAGCGCGGCCGGACGCGCGGGAGGGTCCGAAGTCCCGTCCCCGCCGAGGGAATCGGGTTCCATGGCCAGGAAACGTACGACTCTGCGCGCGGCGACCAGGCCGCGGCTCAGGTCGTCGCCGCTCTCGATGAGGGACGAGACGGGCACCACGAGGACCGCCGTGTATCCGTAGACCGCGACCAACTCGCCGACGGTGATGGCCCCTTGCGCCGCCATCCGGGCCGCAAGCCAGACCACGGCACCCAGGAACAGGGCGGGCAGGCCGACGCCGAGGGCCTGGATCCAGCTGGTCACCGCGCCGACCCGGTAGCCCTGTGCCCGCAGGGTCCGCGAACCGCGCCGGTAACGCTCGGCGTACACCTCCTTGCCGCCGACGCCGTTGAGGACCCGGAGCCCTCCGACGATGTCCGTGAACCGGGCGGCGAGCCGGCCCTGTTGGTCCCGGTACGTCGACTCGACGCCCTGCAGCCGACCGAGCAGCGGGCCGACCGCCACCGCGAGCAGTGGCACACCGAGCAGCACCACCGCCGCGAGCAGCGGCGAAACGGTCAACAGCAGCGCGGCCACCACGACATAGGCGAGGACCGCGCCGACACCCGGGCCCATGATGGTCAGCGTCTGCGCAATCACCCCGACGTCACGGAACCCCACCGTGACGACCTCCCCGGCCGTGACCCGCCGCTGCAGTGTGCCGCCGAGCCGGGTCGCCTGCCGGACCACCACCTGCACCGAGCGGAAGGCGGCATCCATCCGCACCCTGGTCATGGTGCGGTGGCGCATGATGGACAGCCACGCGTCCAGCACCCCCACCCCGAGCAGCGCCCCGACCCAGCCGACGAGAATCGGCCACTGCCGCTGCTCGAGGCCGTCGTCGATGGCACGCGACAGCAGGTACGGCGGCAGCGCCAGACAGACCATCCAGGCGCTGCCGTACAGCGCACCGGCGGTGATCCTGCGGCGCTGGCTGGTGATCAGCCACCACAGGTACCGGCCCGCGCTGCGGATGTCGGGGGTGCCCGGACCCGAGTTCGATTCCCTCACCCGGCGCACACTAGAGCGTCGGCCGATCCGGAACCGGGCCGCCTCAGTGCCGGGCGGTCCTCACAGCCGGGCCGCCTTCAGCGCCATGTGCAGCAGGAGGCGGTCCTCGCCGTCGTCGAGGTCGAGGCCGGTGAGCTGCTCGACGCGGGAGAGACGGTAGTAGAGCGTCTGGCGGTGCACGCCGAGGGCCGCGGCGGTGCGCCCCGCCTGGCCCGCGTGGTCGAGGAACACCTCGGCGCTGCGGGCCAGTTGGCGGTGCGCGGGCGCCGACAGGGTGGCGAGCACCGGATCGTGCGCGGCCGTCGCGGGCAGCGAGGTCAGCAGTCGGTACGGACCGATCCCCGACCACTGGGCGTCCGGGCCGAAGCGGCTCTCCGCCAGCGCCGCCCGGGCCGCCGAGGTCGCCTCGTGCCAGGCCGTGCCCAGCTCCGCCAGGTCCCCGCGGGGCTCTCCGAATCCCGCAGCGATCCGTGGCGCGATCCCGTCGGTCCCGGCCAGTACCCGGTCGCGCAGTCTGCCGACCGCGCCGATCGCCGGAGTCAGTACGTCCGGGGAGCGCAACCGTACGAGCAGAGCCAGGCACTGACCGGTCGGGCCCCACGGCACCGTGCACAGCGCGGTCACCCCGGGCAGTGCACGGGCACCCGGCGCGTCGTCCGGGTCGGGGGAGGGCCAGGGCGCGACGCAGGCCACCACGTGCAGTCCGTCGGCGCGCGGGCCGAGCGCGGTGCGCAGGGCGGCTACCGCCATATCGCGCTGCCAGCCTCGTTCGGCGGTGAGGACCGCGTGGAACTCGCGGGTCAGGTCGGCGCCGGCCTGCGCCTCGTCGGCGAGCTGCGCGCCGATCCGGGACGCCACCGCCATCGCCGCCTGCAGCTGGACTTCCGTGGGCCCCGGATCGTCGTCCAGCATCCAGACGTATCCGAGGACGACGCCCCGGTTGCGTACCGGCAGACAGATGCGGCCGCGGTAGACGCCGGCCTCGGGGGTGGGCGGGACACGGACCGGGCCGGTGGCGCGGGTGATGCCGAAGCCCTCGAACCAGGTGCGGACCGCCGCGGACGACTTGCGGGTCAGGATCGAGCGGGTGCGCACGGGGTCCATCTCGGAGTCGTCGTCACTGTTGTGCGCGCCGAACGCGATCAGCCCGAAGTCACGGTTCTCGAGCGTCGCCGGTGCGCCGAGCAGTGCGCAGATCTCGTCGACGAGTTCCTGGTAGTCGCCCTTCACACCGGCCATTCTCCGCCATCGCGCGGCGGACCTCATACATCTGTCTGAGATACCGGCCACGGATGCGTGACAGGTGTCGATGGCTGAGGATCGGAGCGGTCCCTAGGTTTCACAGTGGTTCTCCGTACCGTTCCTTTCCTGCGCTTTCGCTGTCGTCCTGTCGTTCCGTTCGGTCGCGGCCGTTTGAGCCCCTGTTCCGTGGAGGTGCCCGTGTTGGGACCCGTGATTCTTGCCGCGTCCCGCAGCGACGCGATGCGCCGCTTCGTCTCCGCCGCTCCCGGCACCAAGCAGGTCGTCAACCGTTTCATCGCCGGTGAGACCGTCGGGCAGGTCGTCGAGGTGGTGCAGAAGGCCGCGGCCCAGGGCCTCGAAGCGACCCTTGACGTGGTCGGCGAGGACATCACGACGCCCGCCGAGGCGGCTGCCGCCCGCGACGCGTACCTCGAACTGGTCGACCACCTCAAGGGTCTCGGCCTCGGTTCCAAGGCCGAGATGTCCATCAAGCTCTCGATGTTCGGCCAGGCACTGGAAGGCGGCCACGAACTCGCCCTCGCCAACGTCCGACCGGTCGTCGAGGCCGCCGCCGAGATCGGCACCACGGTCACGCTCGACGCCGAGGACCACAGCACCCTCGACTCGATGTTCGCCATCCACCAGGAGCTCCGGAAGGACTTCCCGCAGACGGGCTGCGTCATCCAGTCGTACCTCTTCCGCACCGAGGACGACGCCGCCCGGCTGGCCGCCGACGGCAGCCGTGTGCGTCTGGTCAAGGGCGCCTACAACGAGCCCGACACGGTGGCCTTCCAGAGCAAGGCGGAGATCGACAAGTCCTACGTCCGGATCCTGCGCATCCTGATGGAGGGCAGCGGGTACCCGATGGTCGGGTCCCACGACCCGCGGCTCATCGCGATCGGCCAGGAGCTGGCCCGCCGCGCCGGGCGCAAAATGGACGAGTACGAGTTCCAGATGCTGTACGGCATCCGGAGCGAGGAGCACGTGCGCCTCGCCGCCGAAGGCCACCGGATGCGTGTCTACACCGCGTACGGCACGGACTGGTACGGCTATTTCATGCGGCGCCTCGCGGAGAAGCCGGCCAACCTGCTGTTCTTCCTCCGCTCCATGATCACCAAGGGCTGACCGCCCGGACCGATCCCACCCGACCCCGAGTACCCGCCAACCCCGTACAAGGAGTTACAGAGCTCATGGACGCTGTGACCCAGGTCCCCACGCCGGTCAACGAGCCGGTCCACTCCTACGCCCCCGGCTCCGCCGAGCGGGCCCGCCTGGAGGCCAAGCTCAAGGAGCTGGCGCAGAATCCGATCGACCTGCCGATGACGATCGGCGGCGTCAAGCGGATGGGCGCCGGCGAGCGCTTCGACGTCGTCCAGCCGCACAACCACAAGTCCGTCATCGGCACCTACGGCAACGCCACCCAGGCCGACGCACAGGAAGCGGTCGACGCCGCGCTCGCCGCGGCCCCCGCCTGGCGTGCGATGTCCTTCGACGACCGCGCCGCGATCATCCTGCGCGCGGCCGAACTGCTGTCGGGCCCCTGGCGCGAGACTCTCGCGGCCTCCACGATGCTCGGCCAGGGCAAGACGGCCCAGCAGGCGGAGATCGACACCCCCTGCGAACTGATCGACTTCTGGCGCTTCAACGTGAGCTACGCCCGCGACCTGCTCGCCGAGCAGCCCCCGGCGAACTCCCCGGGCGTCTGGAACCGTCTCGACCACCGTCCGCTCGAGGGCTTCGTCTACGCGATCACGCCGTTCAACTTCACGGCCATCGCGGGCAATCTGCCGACCGCGCCCGCCCTCATGGGCAACGTCGTGGTGTGGAAGCCGTCCCCGACGCAGACCCACGCCGCCGTCCTGCTCATGCAGCTCCTGGAGGAGGCAGGTCTCCCGAAGGGCGTCATCAACCTGGTCACCGGCGACGGTCTCGCCGTCTCCGAGGTCGCACTCGAGCACCCGGAGCTCGCGGGCATCCACTTCACGGGCTCGACCAAGACCTTCCAGCACCTGTGGAAGACGGTCGGCAACAACATCGAGAAGTACCGCTCCTACCCGCGGATCGTCGGCGAGACCGGTGGCAAGGACTTCGTCGTCGCGCACCCCTCCGCCGACCCGGCGGTGCTCAAGACCGCGATGACCCGTGGCTCCTTCGAGTTCCAGGGCCAGAAGTGCTCGGCGTCCTCGCGCGCGTACGTGCCGCGTTCGCTCTGGGACGGCGGCCTTCGCGACGAGTTCGCCGCAGAGGTCGACGGCATCGCCATGGGCGACGTCACCGACCTGGACAACTTCATGGGCGCCGTCATCGACGACCGCGCCTTCGCGAAGAACAAGGCCGCCATCGACCGTGCCGCCGCCGATCCGACCTGCACGATCGTCGCGGGCGGTACGTACGACGACTCGGTCGGCTACTTCGTGCGCCCCACGGTCATCGAGTGCTCGGACCCCGAGAACGAGGTCTTCTCGACCGAGTACTTCGGCCCGATCCTCGCCGTCCACGTCTACGAGGACGAGGCGTACGACACGATGCTGGCGCAGATGGAGTCGGTGGCCGCGTACGCGCTGACCGGCTCGATCATCGCCGGCGACCGTGCCGCAGCGGCCGACGCGATGAACAAGCTCCGCTACGCGGCGGGCAACTTCTACATCAACGACAAGTCGACCGGCGCCGTCGTCGGCCAGCAGCCCTTCGGCGGCGGCCGCGCCTCCGGCACCTGCGACAAGGCCGGCGCCCCGCAGAACCTGATGCGCTGGACGCTGACCCGTGCCATCAAGGAAGCGCTGGTCCCGCCGACTGACTACCGCTACCCGCACATGGGCTGACCGCCCGTCCGGCACCGCCGGCACCCCATCCCCGCCCCCGTACGGCCCCCCACGCCGTGCGGGGGCGGCGTCTTGCGCCCGGCCGCGGCGACCTCACGCGCCGCGCGGGAACGGGCCCTCCGGGGTGAAGCACAGCTCGGCGAAGCGTTCGCCGATACGGAGGTGCGTCGCGGCGTCCGGGTGCAGTGCGTCCGGCAGCGGCAGCTCCACGGCGTCACGCTCGCCGTAGAGCTCACGTCCGTCGAGGTAGTGCAGGTTCGGGTCGTCGGCCGACCGCTCGGCGACGATGCGGGAGAGCTCGTTCCGGACGGTGCCGAGCGTGAGGCGCGTGGGGTCGCCGGGGTCGCCCGTCGCCACGAACGTCAACTGCCCGTCCTTCATATTGCTGAGGTTCGGTGCGGCAGGTCCGGGGGTGTGCTCGTGGATCGGGCACAGGATCGACGAGACGACGAGCAGCGGCGTGCTGGGGTGACCTTCCCGGACGGTGTCGAGGAACCCGTGCACCGCAGGACCGAAGGCGCGCAGCCGCATCAGGTCGGCGTTCACCACGTTGATGCCGAGCTTGATGCTGATCAGGTCGGCGGGGGTGTCCCGCAGGGCGCGGGCGGTGAAGGGGTCCAGGAGCGCACTGCCGGCGAGCCCCAGATTGATCAACTCCACCCCGCCGATCGAGGCGGCGACGGCGGGCCAGATGGTGGACGGACTCGCCGCGTCGGAGCCGTGCGAGATCGAACTGCCGTGGTGCAGCCAGACCTTGGCGCCACGCTCCGGCGCCGGCTCCACGGGGGCGTCGGTGCGCAGGGCGAGAAGCTCGGTCGTCTCGTTGTGCGGGAGCCATATCTCGACGTCCTTTTCGGCGTCGCCGAGGCCGGTGAAGCGCACGGTGCCGGGCGGGCCGGGTTTGGTCTCGGTGGTGCCCTGCATCATGTCGATGGTCAGGACGTTGCCGCCGGCCACGGATCCCTGTCCTGCCGGGCGCCCGTCCACGAGCAGGTCGTAGAGACCGTCCGGGCGGGGCGGTGCACCGACGTAGTCCCGCTTGGTCGGCAGCGTGTCCAGCTCGATCGCGGTCGCCCGGGTGCGAAGGACGAGGCGCACGCCGGAGGGCTGGGACTCGGCCATCGACAGCTGCGGGTCGGCGCCCTGCGCGCGGGCCCGCGCGGGCAGCCGGTGGGGGAGTACGCCGCGTTCGGTGCGCTCGAGTTCGAGGGCGCCGCGCAGCAGGTCCTCGGTGATGGGCGTAGTGATCCAGTGGGTCTCGGTGGGCATGGGTTCCGCCTGTCGATCTGAGGGGTGGGGGTCACGCGGGAGCGGGCGTGGTCAAGGAGCGGGCCAGTTCCGCAGGAGCGCGTCGAGGGCGTCGAGGGACCGGTCCCAGGACACCTGCGAGTCGGGCGCGCTGTGGCTGAAACCGCCGTTGCCCTCCAGGCCGACGAATCCGCGGAACACGCTTCCGAGGAGCCGGACCGCGTGGGTGCTGTCCGGTTCCGACAGGTCATAGCCGCGCAGGATCGCCCGCGTCATCTGCGCGTGCCGTACGCCGGCACTGGCGGCCGCCGTCTCGGGGTCGAGCGGCAACAGTGTCGCCGCCCAACGGCCGGGGTGCTCCAAGGCGTAGTCCCGGTAGGCGTTGGCGAACGCGGTCAGGGCGTCCTTGCCGGCCCGTCCCGCCACGGCCGCCGCGACGCGGTCGGCCAGCTCTTCCAGGGCGAGCAGCGCGATCCGGGTCTTGAGGTCCCGCGAGCTCCTGACGTGCGAATACAGGCTCGCGACCTTGACGTCGAAGTGCCGGGCCAGGGCCGAGACGGTCACCTGCTCGAAACCGGCCTCGTCGGCGAGATCGGCCCCCGCCCGGGTCAGCCGATCCGAGTTCAGTCCTGCACGCGCCATGTCTTGCCCTCCTCCGGAGATAAGTCAGTGTGCATTTACCTAATACCTTTAGGCAAATGCGAGGGAGGTTAAGGGGCAGGTGACTGAGGAACAGGAGGTGCGCCTCAGGCGCGGACGATCATCTTCCCCACGTTCTCGCCCCGCAGCATGCCGAGGAAGGACTCCACGATCCCGTCGAACCCTTCGGTCACGGTCTCGTCGAGCTGTATCGCTCCGCTGCGCAGGTGCGGCACCACGAAGTCCTCCAACTCGCCTTGCAGGTCACGGTAGTTGCGCACCAGGAAGCCTTCGATGCGCAGGCTCTTGTCCACCACGTCGGCATGCTTGAAGCGGACGGGTGGAGCATCCGGGGCGTTGTACTGGCCGATGGTGCCGATCCGTACGACCCGGCCGAACTCGCGCAGGGCGCCGATCGAGGCCGCGAGCTGGTCCCCGCCGACGTTGTCCACGTACACGTCGATGCCGTCGGGCGCTGCCGCGGCGAGTAGGTCCGCGGCCGGCCCGGCGTGATAGTCGAAGACGGCGTCGTAGCCGACGTGCTCGATGAGGTAGCCGGCCTTGGCCGCAGAGCCCGCGCTGCCGACCACTCGGCCGGCGCCGAGCAGTCGGGCCAGCCGGCCGGTGGCCGTGCCGACGCCACCGGCCGCCGACGAGACGAAGAGATCCTCGCCCTCCTGAAGCCGGGCGATCCTCCTCAGGCCGACGTACGCGGTCAGACCTGTGCCCCCGAGGATGCTCAAGTGGGCCGAGAGCGGTACGCCCGGGTGGTGCGTCAGGCGCCGCGCCTCGTCGGGCCGCACCACGCAATGGGTCCGCCAGCCGTGCCGGTGGAGCACCAGGGAGCCCTCTTCGAGCGACTCCTCGCGCGAGGCGACGACGCGGCCGATCGTGCGGCCCTCCAGGGGAGCGTCGAGCTCGAAGTCCCCGTCCATCATTTCCCGGTGGTACGGGTCCACCGACCAGTAGAGGTTCTCGACCAGGGCGGTGCCGGGCGCGGGCTCGGGGAGCGCCGACTCCACGAAGCGGAAGTGATCTGCCGTCGGGAAACCCTGCGGCCGGGCCGTCTGGTGCACGGTGCGTGCGATGCCGTTCATGGCCGGAAACGTTAGACCGGAGCAGGTGGCCGGCCCGCCCTCACCCTTGCGTCGTACGTCACGTGTGGGCGCTGTTTCCGGGCCCTGGCGGGCGGCGGGCGAAGGTCGCCGTCTCAGATAGTAGGAAGTCCGAGTAATTGTGGAGACAGACAGGCCGAGCTGTCCTAGCTTTGTAGGAGCCGAACGTTCCGCTCGACAAGCGAATGGCGGTGCTGAGTCGGAGCCCTGACGCAGGCAACCCCTGCGGGCCCGCTCCCCGCCTCTTCCGGCGCCTCGAAATCCCCCTTGCGGACCGCCGTGCTCCGCCCCGGCCCGCGTGATCTCAAGGAGTCGATCCCCGATGCCCGTCGAGACGACCACCCGCCGTCGTGCCCGCCGTCACTCCACCTCCGCCGAGGCCGAGCGCAAGAACGCCGCCGCAGCCCTCCAGCGCGCCCTCGACCGCCGGGACAATGGCGGCGCCACCGGCCACTGAGGCCGACGGCACCACCATCGCTAACGCCCCCGCCGCACCTCGAAGTGGTCGATGCGCTCGCCGTTCTCGGCGAGCGCGGAGACCGTCAGACGCGGGCGCGAGCCCGTCTCGGCCTCCACCGCGAGGAACGAGTAGCCGGCGTAGCGCACCCGTGACCACTCCACCCGGTCCGGGTCGGGCAGTCGAGCCTTCGTCCAGTGGAACGTCACGATGGACTCGCGATCGTTCACCGAGCCCTCGAAGCTGTCCTTCACCCCGGCCGGGAAGCCGTACAGCTCCTTGCCGGCGCCGCCCGCCGTCACGTAGACGATGCCGTCGCGGGTCGGGTCGGTGCTCGCGCCGATCGGCAGCTTCTTGCCGACCTCGCCGTCCTTGATCGCGTCGGTGCGCTCGTAGACGTGGTTGTGGCCGTTGATGACCAGGTCCACCTGGTGCTTGGTGAAGGCCGGCAGCCAGGCGTCCCGCACACCCCCGTCCGAGGCGTGCGTGGAGGTGGAGTACATGCAGTGGTGGAAGAAGACGACGATGAAGTCCACGTCCGGATCGCGCCGCAGCTCGCCGAGCCTGCGGTCCAGCCAGGCGGTCTGCCTCCCGTCGGTGTAGCCCTTGTTGGCGGGAATCTCGTACGAGACGTCGTTGGCGTCGAGCGCGACGACGCCGACATTGCCGTACGTGAAGGAGTAGACGCCGGGGGCGGCCTTCGGGTCGAAGCCGTTCGCGGGCAGGGACCAGCGGGCGGACTGACCGCCGTAGCCGTTCGGCGAGTACCAGGCCTCCATGTCGTGGTTGCCGGTCGTCACCATCCACGGGACCCGGGCCGCGACACTCTCGGTCTGCGCGAGGAACTGGTCCCACACCCGGGCGTCGTACGTGTCCGACTCCTTGCCCTGGCCGCTGGCGTCCGCGTAGCAGATATCGCCGGCATGCAGGTGGAACGACGGATTCTGGCCCAGGATCAACTGGTCGTTGGCCAGCGCGTGATAGCTCACGCCCTGGTCGCCGAAGGCGGTGAAGACGAACCTCGCAGGCCGCGCGGGCGCGGTACGGAACGAGCCGAGCGTCGACAGCCGCTCGGGGGAGGCCGGGTCGAAGCCCTGGTGTCCGACGCCGTAGTAGTACGTGGTCCCGGGCTCGAGCCCGTCGAGCGCCACATGGAAGTACAGCTGGTCCACCTCGGGCAGCTTCCCGGACAGCGACGGAGTGTGCAGATCGCGCACCTCGGCCTCGATCCGCCGGCTCAGGTCCCAGGGCCGCAGCCCGACCCGCAGGTACGGCCGCCGTACCGCGAAGGGCGCCTGCCAGGAGATCCGCATCTGCGTCTTCGGGTCCGCACCGAAGGCGAGGTGGCGTCCGAACGGCGCCACCAGCGACCCGTCGATCTCCGTCCGGGCCGGGGCGGCCGCGGCCCGCGGCGCCGAAGAGCCCGCCGCGTCCGCCTTGTCCGCGCCGCCGACCAGGAGTCCGGCGCCGCCCGCGGCCGCCGCCGTCACCAGACCACCGGCCAGGGCGGACCGGCGGCTGACCTTCGGGCGCGCGTGCTGGGCGCGCAGGTACTCGTGCTGCTCCGGCATGCTCAGACGCTTGGCGAGCTGCTCGGGTATGCCGACATCGGGGGTGTCCATGCCGGGAGAACTTCCCAGTCGCTTCCAACGGGTGCCACACCGCGGCATGAACGGATCGTGTCGATCCGGTGAGCCGATCCCGGGTCCGCATTCTGGACCTCGAATGTCATTCACTGGGACGGCGAGTAGGCTGCGCGTCATGTCTCGCAGCCTCAATCTCGCAGTGATCCCCGGTGACGGCATCGGCCCGGAGGTCGTGGCCCAGGGCCTGAAGGTCCTGAACGCGGCCCTTCCGCAGGATGTGAAGCTGGAGACCAAGGAGTACGACCTCGGCGCCCAGCGCTGGCACCGCACGGGAGAGACCCTCCCGGACGAGGAGCTCGAAGCGCTCAAGAGCCACGACGCGATCCTGCTCGGCGCCATCGGCGACCCCTCGGTCCCCTCCGGCGTCCTCGAGCGGGGCCTGCTCCTGAAGCTCCGCTTCGCCTTCGACCACTTCATCAACCTCCGGCCGAGCAAGCTCTTCCCGAACACCGAGACCCCGCTCGCCGGTCGCCCGGACATCGACTTCGTCGTCGTCCGCGAGGGCACCGAGGGCCCGTACACGGGCAACGGCGGCTCGCTGCGCACCGGCACCCCCGCCGAGGTCGCCACCGAGGTCAGCGTCAACACGGCGTACGGCGTGGAGCGCGTGGTCCGCGACGCCTTCGAGCGGGCGAACAACCGGCCCCGCAAGAAGCTCACCCTGGTCCACAAGAACAACGTCCTCGTGTACGCGGGCCACCTGTGGAAGAACATCTTCGACCGGGTCGCGGCCGAGTACCCCGAGGTCGGCACCGACTATCTGCACGTCGACGCCGCGACGATCTTCTTTGTCACCCAGCCCGAGCGCTTCGACGTGATCGTCACCGACAACCTCTTCGGCGACATCCTCACCGACCTCGCCGCCGCCGTGACCGGCGGTATCGGCCTGGCCGCCTCCGGCAACGTGAACCCGACGGGCGACTTCCCGTCCATGTTCGAGCCCGTGCACGGCTCCGCGCCCGACATCGCGGGCCAGGGCAAGGCCGACCCGACGGCGACGATCCTCTCGGTCGCCCTCCTGCTGCGTCACCTCGGTCACACCGAGCGCGCCGAGCGCATCGAGGACGCCGTCTCCGCCGACCTGGCGGAGCGCGACGGAACTCCCCGTACCACCGACGAGATCGGTGACGCGCTCGCCGTACGAGTAGCCGGCTGACCCGTCGGACACCACAAGCCGCCGGGTCGCTCACGCACCCGGCGGCTTCCCCTTGTGCGGCCCCGGGTGCCACCATCTGACCCTGGGTCGCATTCACGCCGTTTCGCCCACGGCCGCTTCCGCGCGATAATCGAACGCGGGGCCGTGGCATGCGAGGAAGCTCGGACGTCCTACTACAGGCAGGCGTGAGCGCGGTCCATCACACACAAAACGGTGAAGGACAACCACTGATGACGACGCCCACGATCGAGCTCAAGCCCTCCGCGCAGCCGCTGTCCGACTCGGAGCGGGAGGCGATCCTGGCCGAGCCGGGATTCGGCCGCCACTTCACCGATCACATGGTGACGATCCGCTGGACGGAGGGCCGGGGCTGGCACGACGCCGAGCTCGTGCCGTACGCGCCGCTCTCCATCGACCCGGCGAACATGACGCTGCACTACGCGCAGACGATCTTCGAGGGCCTCAAGGCGTACCGGCGTCCCGACGGCTCGGTCGCCACCTTCCGTCCGGACGCCAACGCGAAGCGCTTCCAGGCCTCGGCCCGCCGGCTCGCGATGCCGGAGCTGCCGGAGGAGACCTTCATCGCCGCGTGCGACGCGCTGGTCAAGCAGGACAAAGCATGGGTGCCGGCGCACGGTGGTGAGGAGTCGCTGTACCTGCGGCCGTTCATGTTCGCCAGCGAGGTGGGGCTCGGGGTGCGGCCCGCCGACGAGTACCTGTTCGTGGTCATCGCCTCGCCGGCCGGTGCGTACTTCCCCGGCGGAGTGAAGCCCGTCTCGATCTGGCTCTCCGAGGACCGGGTGCGCGCCGTGCCCGGCGGTATGGGCGACGCCAAGACCGGCGGCAACTACGCCGCTTCCCTGCTCGCCCAGGCCGAGGCCGCCGCGAAGGGCTGTGACCAGGTGGCGTACCTGGACGCGGTCGAGCACAAGTGGGTCGAGGAACTCGGCGGCATGAACCTGTACTTCGTGTACGGGGACAAGATCGTCACCCCGTCCCTGACCGGCTCGCTGCTCGCCGGCATCACCCGCGACTCGCTCCTGAGCGTCGCCCGCGACCTGGGCTACGAGTCCGAGGAGGGCCGGGTCTCCATCGACCAGTGGCAGGCCGACACTTCCGAGGGCACTCTCACCGAGGTCTTCGCCTGCGGCACCGCGGCCGTCATCACCCCGGTCGGCACGGTCAAGTGCAACTCGGGCGAGTGGGAGCAGAGCGACGGGAAGCCCGGCGAGGTGACCGTCCGGCTGCGCGAGGCCCTGCTCGACATCCAGCGCGGCGTCGCCGAGGACCGGCACGGCTGGATGCACGGCCTGGGCTGACCGCCCCGCGTGCGTACGTACGCCGTCGTCGGCGGCTCCTGTCCGGAGCCGCGGGCGGCGGCGTCCGTCGTCTCGCGGACCCTCGAACCGCGTCCGGGGTTGTACGTAACTGTGCGGATTGTCTGCCCTGCCCGGGGTGCGCTTGGATACCCGTACGCCCTCGGCACAGGGCCGGGGGACGACGCACACAGTGCACAGCGCAACGGGGGGGGGGGAACCACCATGCGATTTGCCGTACGCACCGCTCTGGGCGCGGCCGTCGTGGCCACGCTCACCGCGGGCACCTTCACCGCGGCCGCCGCGGACGGGGCCGCGCCCCGCACCGAGGGCCTGAGCGTCACCGCCGACGGGAAGGCGGCGGACGAGCGGACGGGGTCCGCGGTCGTCAGCAGGGACGGCCGGTACGCCGCCTTCGACACGGCCGCCACCGATCTGGTGCCGGGGGACACCAACGGCGTCTCGGACGTCTTCGTACGCGCCCTTGGCGGCGGCGAGTTGGAGCGCATCAGCCAGGACGGCCGGGAGCTGACCGATCCGGCCGTCAGCGGGGACGGCCGCTACGTCGCGATGGTCTCCACGAAGGCGGGGAGCAGCGAGCGCGATATCCAGCTCTACGACCGCGAGAGCGGCGCGTTCGAGCGCCTCGACGTCGAGCTGCCCGGTGACTTCCAGGAGGTGACCCCGCGTTCGCTCGCGCTGAGCGCGGACGGGCGGTACGCCGTGTTCGAGGCGGACGGCGACCACTTCGAGGGCAGTGCCGTCTTCCTGCGCGACCGCACGAAGGGCACCACCGAGCGCGTCAGCCACCGCTACACGGGCGACGACGGCGAGAAGCTCTCGCACTCGCCGACCGTCAGTGACGGCGGCCGCTACGTCGCCTACGAGCAGTCCTTCGGCAACGGCCCGCGGGGCGACGACTGGAGCGACATCTGGGTGCGCGACCGGGAGACCGGGAAGCTCACCCAGGCGGACCGCTCCCACGACGGCTCCGAGACCGAGAAGGAGTCGATCGACGCCTCCATCAGCGCCGACGGCAGCAAGGTCGTCTTCGAGTCGCGTGACACCCACCTCGTACCGGACGACGAGGACGCGAGCTGGAACGTCTTCGTGCACGACGTGGCCACCGGCGAGAACGAGCGCATCCACGGCACCCACGGCGGCTCCGGCGCCGTCTACACGCGCAACGCCGTGATCAGTGCCGACGGCGAGCACCTGGTCTACATGTCGCAGGTGGACCAGGACGGCGGCCGCGCGTGGCCGCTGTATCTGCGGGACCTGGCGACCGGTGACGACCAGCTCCTGACCCCGAACGGGAAGGGCGCGGCCGACGGCACGGCCTCTCCGGGAGCGGTCTCCGAAGACGCGACCGAGGTGGCCTTCCTCTCCGCGGACGCGACGCTGCTGCCCGAGGACACCAACGACGGCTACGACGCCTTCGTCCGGCACCTGGACTGACCTGCGTCGAACGGTCCCGCTCACCGTGGGGCGTGGGGCCGGTGCTCACATCGTGAGACCCGGTCCCACATGCCGTCCGGGGTGTGGAACACTGCCCCCGTGCTTACGTTCGCCGCGATTATGGGCAACAGGCGCGCCGGTCCGCAGTGACCGTCCCGTACACATGACGTACGGGCGGACACCGTCGTCTCAGACCCGCGCGCAAACCTCTCGCACCCGCGAGGGGTTTTCTTGTTTTCCGGCCCACCGCAAGCCGGGAGCGGAGCGCGAGGGATCATCAGGAGACGGTGGAACCGGATATTCCGGTAGGCCGATATCCGACACAGGAGCCAGATCAGCATGACGGACGCAACCGACGGGACCGACGAGACGCCTGCGCAGGGCTCTCTCGACGACTCATTCCACGTCTTCGACACCACGCTGCGCGACGGCGCCCAGCGCGAGGGCATCAACCTCACCGTCGCGGACAAGCTGACGATCGCGCGCCACCTGGACGACTTCGGCGTCGGATTCATCGAGGGCGGCTGGCCGGGAGCCAACCCCCGGGACACCGAGTTCTTCGCCCGCGTCCACCAGGAGATCGACTTCAAGCACGCGTCGCTCGTGGCCTTCGGCTCCACCCGCCGGCCGGGCGTCAAGGCCGCGGACGACCCGCAGGTCAAGGCGCTGCTCGCATCGGGCGCCCCGGTGGTCACCCTGGTGGCGAAGTCCCATGACCGGCACGTCGAACTGGCCCTGCGCACCACGCTCGACGAGAACCTCGCGATGATCGCGGACACCGTCGCCCACCTGCGCGAGGAGGGTCGCCGGGTCTTCGTCGACTGCGAGCACTTCTTCGACGGCTACCGGGCCAATGCGGCCTACGCCAAGGCCGTCGTGCGGACCGCGTCCGAGGCGGGCGCGGACGTCGTCATCCTCTGCGACACCAACGGCGGCATGCTGCCCGCCCAGGTCCAGGCGGTCGTCCAGACGGTGCTCGCCGACACCGGTGCCCGGCTCGGCATCCACGCGCAGGACGACACCGGTTGCGCGGTCGCCAACACCCTCGCCGCGGTCGACGCCGGCGCGACGCACGTCCAGTGCACGGCGAACGGCTACGGCGAACGGGTCGGCAACGCCAACCTCTTCCCGGTCGTCGCCGCCCTGGAGATCAAGTACGGCAAGCAGGTCCTGCCGGAGGGCAACCTCCGCGAGATGACCCGCGTCTCGCACGCCATCGCCGAGGTGGTGAACCTGACTCCGTCGACCCACCAGCCCTACGTCGGCGTCTCGGCGTTCGCGCACAAGGCGGGCCTGCACGCCTCGGCCATCAAGGTGGACCCGGACCTGTACCAGCACATCGACCCCGAGCGGGTCGGCAACACCATGCGGATGCTGGTCTCCGACATGGCCGGCCGTGCCTCGATCGAACTCAAGGGCAAGGAGCTGGGCATCGACCTCGGCGGCGACCGCGAACTGGTCGGCCGCGTGGTCGAGCGCGTCAAGGAGCGCGAGCTGTCCGGTTACTCCTACGAGGCGGCCGACGCCTCCTTCGAACTGCTGCTGCGCGAGGAGGCCGAGGGCCGCCCACGCCGCTACTTCCGCACCGAGTCCTGGCGCGCCATCGTAGAGAACCGCCCCGACGGCTCGCACGCCAACGAGGCCACCGTGAAGCTCTGGGCCAAGGGCGAGCGGATCGTCGCGACCGCCGAGGGCAACGGACCGGTCAACGCCCTCGACCGCGCCCTGCGGGTCGGCCTCGAGCCCTTCTACCCGGAGCTGGCCAAGCTGGGCCTGGTCGACTACAAGGTCCGCATCCTGGAGGGCAAGCACGGCACCTCGTCGACGACCCGGGTGCTGATCTCCACCAGTGACGGGGTCGGCGAGTGGTCCACGGTCGGCGTCGCGGACAACGTGATCGCCGCCTCCTGGCAGGCCCTGGAGGACGCGTACACCTACGGACTGCTGCGGGCCGGCGTCGAGCCCGTGGAATAGGCGACGCGGGCTCGTCCCGTTGTCGTCCTGCGGAGTTACTGTCGAAGCATGACGCCCTTCGCACCGGCCCGGATGCTGCGACTGTTCGCCGCTGTCCTCCTGGCCCTGGGAGCCGGTTTCGCCATGGCGCCCGGGGCCGAGGCGGAGACGACGGTGTCCGAGGTGGCCGAATCACTGAAGAAGAACCCCGTGTACGTCGACCCCGAGGCCTCCGACCAGCTGTCGGACGCCGACGCGGACGCCCTCGCCGCGAAGATCAAGAAGGCGGACAAGCCGGTGTTCCTGGCTGTCCTGCCGGCGGATTTCCCGAAGGAGCAGCTGTTCACGCGGCTGGTCGCGGAGACCGGTCACGACGGTGTGTACGGCGTACGGCTCGGCGACCGGTTCGACGCCGAGGCGGCGCGGGGTGTGCTCGGGAGCCAGACGCTGGCGGCCACGGTCGATCAGGTCCAGGGCATGGGAGCGGGTGCCCAGTTGAACGAGTTCACGACGCTCACCGTGCGGAACAGCACCGGCTCCGCCCCCGCCTCCTGGGGCACCACCGGCGACGACGAGTCCTCCACCGGCGCCCTGGTGACGGCCGGCGCCGTGGTGGTGGCCGGCGGAGCGGGTGCGTACGCCCTGGTCCGTCGTAACCGCAAGCGCCGCGAGGCGGCCGACCGCGCCGCCCTCGACAAGCTCCGGGTGGTCGTCGACGAGGACATCACGGCGTTCGGCGAGGAGTTGGAGCGCCTCGACTTCAAGCCGTCCGAGCCCGGCGCCACGGACGAGATGCGCGACGACTACGAGCACGCACTCGACGCCTACGAGAACGCCAAGTCCGCGATGGGCAACGCGCAGCGCCCGGAGGACGTCCGCCCGGTCACCGAGGCGCTGGAGGACGGCAGGTTCTCGCTCGCCGTGCTCGACGCGCGGCGCGAGGGCCGTGAGCTGCCGGTCCGCCGGCCGCCGTGCTTCTTCGACCCGCGGCACGGACCGTCGGTGGCGGACGTGAACTGGTCGCCGGAGCTCGGCACGGCACGCGAGGTCCCGGTCTGCGCGGCCGACAAGGCCCGTATCGACGACGGCGAGGACCCGGCGGTACGCCAGGTCTCCACGCCCGACGGCGACCGTCCGTACTACGACGCGGGCCCGGCGTACGGCCCGTGGGCCGGCGGATACTTCGGCGGCGCCCTGCTGCCCGGCCTGCTGATGGGCACCATGCTGGGCTCGATGATGGCGAGCCCGGCCTACGGCGCGGACGGCGGCGACTTCGGCGGAGGCGGGGACTTCGACGGCGGTGGCGACTTCGGCGGAGGCGGGGACTTCGGTGGGGGCGGCGACTTCGGTGGCGGTGGATTCGGCGGGGGAGGGGACTTCGGCGGCGGCTTCTGACGCCGCAGGGCCGGACGCCCTTCGCTTCTCAGGGGCGTCCGGCCCTCTCCCGGCCGCGCACCTTCGCCTCAGGCGTTCTTGATCGCCGAGATGTCGAAGGTCAGCTTGATCTTGTCGGACACCAGGACGCCGCCGGTCTCGAGCGCGGCGTTCCAGCTGATGCCCCAGTCCGAGCGCAGGATCTCCGACTTGCCCTCGAAGCCGACGCGCTCGTTGCCGAACGGGTCCGTGGCGGAGCCGTTGAACTCCAGGTCGATGGAGATCTCCTTGGTGATGTCCCGGATCGTCAGGTCGCCGGTGATGCGGTAGTCGTCACCGCCGCGGGCCTCGGCCCTGGTGGAGCGGAACGTCATCGCCGGGTACTTCTCCGTCTCGAAGAAGTCGCCGCTCTTCAGGTGCCCGTCACGGTCGGCGGAGCCCGTGTCGATGCTGTCCAGGTTCACGTCGAGGGACGCGGTCGAGCTGCTGGGGTCGCTGCCGTCGAGGTGCAGGGTGCCCTCGAACTCGTTGAACGAGCCCTTCACGTTCGTCACCATCGCGTGCCGCGCGGTGAAGCCGATGACCGAGTGTGCCGGGTCGATCGTGTAGTCGCCGGTCAGAGCGGCGAGGTCGGGGCTGACCTGACCGCTCGTGGCCGGGGCGTCGCTGTCGTTCTTGCGGTCGAAGAGACCCATGGTGGTGCTCCTTGAGGACGGGCCGGCGGGGAAGCCGGAGCCGGGCGGAAGAGTCTGTTGAATGTTCAACGAATCCAACCGTAGCGCCATTCGGTTCAACATTCAACATCTAGGTTCGAGGAAGGGGAAGGGGGCGTGCACGGGTCGGCGCGTAGGGTGTCGGGGCTCGGACCCTTCACCGGTTCCGGTCGTTCCCGCTCCGATCAGGATCAGGCCTGGTGCACCGAGCCGCGATTCATGCGGGCGGCGGAGGCCGGCGCTTCCGCGTCCGTTGTGTGACTCCTACAACGTCGGGCCCTCTGTGGCCGTCACTTGAGCTGCATCTACGAGGCCTTCTGTCCAGGGGTACCAGGAAAACGGGCCGGAGACTGTACGGAGTCGACGGCCCGTTTTCGGGGGCGGCTTCGTAAGGTCGCTACATGACCGTTTTGGACGATGCCGCTGATTCTCCGGGGGACGAGCCCACCGACGCCCGCGGCCGGGTGGCCGAACTGCACGCGATCCGTGCGGAGGCGGTGCAGGGCCCGAGCGAGAAGGCGACCGAGGCGCAGCACGCCAAGGGCAAGCTGACGGCGCGTGAGCGCATCGAGCTGCTCCTCGACCCCGGCACGTTCCGTGAGGTGGAGCAGCTGCGCCGGCACCGGGCCACCGGATTCGGTCTGGAGGCGAAGCGTCCGTACACGGACGGTGTGATCACCGGCTGGGGCACGGTCGAGGGGCGGACGGTCTTCGTCTACGCGCACGACTTCCGGATCTTCGGAGGTGCGCTGGGTGAGGCGCATGCCACGAAGATCCATAAGATCATGGACATGGCCATCGCGGCCGGTGCTCCGCTGGTCTCGCTCAACGACGGTGCCGGTGCCCGTATCCAGGAGGGCGTCTCCGCGCTCGCCGGTTACGGCGGTATCTTCCAGCGCAACACCCGGGCCTCCGGGGTCATCCCGCAGATCAGCGTGATGCTGGGGCCGTGTGCCGGCGGCGCGGCTTACAGTCCGGCGCTGACGGATTTCGTGTTCATGGTGCGGGACACCTCGCAGATGTTCATCACCGGTCCTGACGTGGTCAAGGCCGTGACCGGTGAGGAGATCACGCAGAACGGCCTCGGCGGCGCGGACGTGCACGCCGAGACCTCGGGCGTGGCCCACTTCGCCTACGACGACGAGGAGACCTGCCTCGCCGAGGTGCGCTACCTCCTCGCGATGCTGCCGTCCAACAACCGGGAGAACCCGCCGGTCGTGGCCGGCGAGGACCCGGCGGACCGCCGCGGCGACGCCCTGCTCGACCTGGTGCCCGCGGACGGCAACCGCCCCTACGACATGCACAAGGTGATCGAGGAGATCGTCGACGACGGCGACTTCCTC
>NZ_KZ984555.1:210359-402146 GCF_003574445.1 Streptomyces sp. YIM 130001 | reverse complement strand
CCGGGAAGCCGGGGGTCTTTCGCGTGCTGCGCCCAGGCGCCGGACGCCGAGGGCAGGACGGCCGGGTGCCGGGCGGCCAGGTCTCAGACCGTGGTGACGACCTCGTCGTACGACAGGCGCGGCGAGCGTGCGAACCACGCGTCGTCGCCCGGCTTGCCGATGTTCACCACGAGCAGCGGCGTGTGGTCGTCGTCCAGGAACTCCTTCTGCAGGCCGGGGAAGTCCACACCGGTCATCGGGCCCGCGGCCAGGCCGGCGGCGCGGACGCCGATGATGAAGTACGCGGCCTGCAGGCTGCCGTTCAGAGCGGCGGCCTGCTCGCGGACCGGGCGCTGCGAGAAGAACGCGTCCTTGATGCCCGGGGCGTGCGGCAGCAACTGCGGGAGCTCCTCGTGGAACTCGTTGTCCGTGGAGAGGATGGCGACGAGCGGCGCGGTGGCGGTCTTCGGCCGGTTTCCCTCGGCCATGTGCTGGACGAGGCGCTCGCGGGCCTCGGGCGAGCGGACCAGGGTGACGCGCAGCGGGCTCTGGTTGAAGGCGGTCGGCCCGTACTTGAC
Organism: Streptomyces sp. YIM 130001; assembly: GCF_003574445.1. GTDB lineage: Bacteria > Actinomycetota > Actinomycetes > Streptomycetales > Streptomycetaceae > Streptomyces. Next base: position 401,589 of record NZ_KZ984555.1, on the reverse strand, counting down.
GAGGTCGTAGATCGCCTGGACCTGCTCGTCGGTCACGGGCTCGTCGGAGAACGTGTTGGCCGTACGGGCCTCACGGAACAGCAGGTCCTGGGCGGCGGCATCAAGAACGAGGGACATACGGGGGGAACCTTCTCGCGAGGGTCGGAACTCGGGACACGGGGCCGGGCCGATGGTGCGGCGGCCGCATGCGGGCGTCGCGCGGCCAGCCCCTCGATCAGGACGATACGCGTTTTACGTTTAAGATTCAATCAAAATCGGAGCGCGGTGATCCACTTCACAGGGGTCGAGTGGGTCTCGGGCCTGAACTCAGTCCCGCTCGGCGTCCTCGTCGTCGCCCTCTGCCGACTGCGAGGTCTCCGCCGTCTCCGCGTCCTCGGCAGAGGCGAGTGCGGCGTCGAGCCGCGCGCGGGCGCCGTCCAGCCAGCGGCGGCACACCTTGGCCAGCTCCTCGCCCCGCTCCCACAGGGCGAGTGACTCCTCGAGCGTCGTGCCGCCCGCCTCCAGCCGGCGGACCACCTCGATCAGCTCGTCGCGCGCCTGCTCGTACCCGAGCGCGATCTCCTCGGTCGTCGTGGTCATGTGCTCCAGCCTAGGTCCGGGGTACGACAGCGGCGTTGCCGCCGTATGAAACGGTGCCGCGTCAGCGGCGGGGTGGGTCAGTCGGCCGGCGGCTCGTCGACCCGTACGGCGAACTCGCCCTCGGAGACCCGCGCGCGCAGGACGTCGGCCGCCTCGACCTCGTCCGGCGCCCGCACCACATGCCCGTCCGCGCGCTGCAGCACCGCGTAACCGCGGCGCAGGGTCGCGGCGGGGGAAAGGGCCACCACGCGCGCGTGGGTGTGGGTCAGTTCCGAGTCGGCACGGTCGAGGAGGTGGCCGAGCGTGCGCCGGGCCCGGCCCGCCAGCGCCTCCACCTGCTCCTCGCGCGCGTCCAGCATGCGATGGGGGTGCGCCATCGACGGTCTCGACATCGCCACCTCGAGACCGTGCTCCTCGCGCTCGAGCTTCCCGGTGAGCGCCCGGCGCGCACGGTCCTGCAGCATCAGCACCCGGTCGTACTCCTCGCTCACGTCCGGTACGACCTTCTTGGCCGCGTCCGTCGGCGTGGACGCCCGCAGGTCCGCGACCAGATCGAGCAGCGGCGAGTCCGGTTCGTGGCCGATCGCGGACACCACCGGCGTGCGGCAGGCGGAGACGGCCCGGATCAGCTGCTCGTCGGAGAACGGCAGCAGGTCCTCCACACTGCCGCCGCCCCGCGTCACGACGATCACGTCCACCTCGTCCTGCGCGTCGAGCTCCTTGACCGCCTGCACCACCTGCGGCACGGCGTGCACGCCCTGCACGGGGACATTGCGCACCTCGAAGCGGACGGCGGGCCAGCGGTGCCGTGCGTTCTCCAGGACGTCGCGCTCGGCCGCCGATGCGCGGCCGCAGACCAGGCCGATCAGCTGCGGCAGGAACGGCAGCGGCCGCTTGCGGTCCGCGGCGAAAAGCCCCTCCGCGGTCAGCGCCTTCTTCAACTGCTCGAGCCGGACGAGCAGTTCACCCATGCCGACCGGCCGGATCTCGGTGGCCCGCAGGGAGAGCTGGCCGCGCGGCGCGTACCACTCGGGCTTGGCCAGGACGACCACGCGCGCGCCTTCCGACACCACACCGGAGACGGCGTCGAAGACCCGGCGGTAGCAGGTGACGCTCACCGAGATGTCGTGCGAAGGATCCCGCAGGGTCAGGAACACCACTCCCGCGCCCGGCCGCCGGGACAGCTGCGTGATCTGCCCCTCGACCCATACGGCACCGAGCCGGTCGATCCATCCCCCGATGAGCCGCGACACCTCTCCGACCGGGATCGGCGACTCGGCGGACGTCTGCATAGCCATGAGGGCGAGCCTAGCCGCGCGCTCCGACAGCCAGGGTCGGGCGGAGCCTCCGGAATATGAGATACCGCCCCTCCCGCGCGCGGGAGGGGCGGTATCCGGTGCGCATTTGACGGGTCCCGTGCGGTCAGCTCTGGTTCGGCAGCTGCGCGCAGGTGGAACCGGCCTCCTCGCCCGAGAGTCGTGCCGTGAGCCAGGAGATCGCCTTGCCCTGGTCGGTGAGCAGCGGCGCCACGTGGTTGGTGACGAGCTTGTCGCCCAGGTTCGGCAGCGCGATCGGTGCGTACGTGACGTTCGCGCCCTTCTCGCACCAGTCGACGGCCAACTGGCGGGCCTGCTCGTGCGGAACGATGTCGTCCTGAGTGCCCGTCGCCACACGCACCGGCACGGCCGGCTTCGAGCGCCCGATCCGCTGCGCGTCGAGCGTGGCCTGCACCGCCGGCTCCTCCGCGACGACGTCGGACAGCGACTTGCCGTCCGTGGTCCACTTCGTGCTCTTGGAGAAGCCGTAGCCGAAGAGCGCGTCGCCGATGCACATCGTCGACAGGTCGTCGAGCGCGTCCCGGCCCGCGTCGTTCAGGCGCCGGTCGGCGACCTCCTCGAGGGCCGGGTCGGACTGCAGGAACCCGTTGAGCGACCAGCCGAGCGCACCGGCCAGCCCGCTGCCGTCGATGCCCTTGATCACCTCGGTGAGATCGGCCGGCGGAGCGCCGACGTACGCACCGGTCAGCTGCACATCGGGCGCGTACGAGGGCTGCAGCTCGGCGGCCGAGCCGCTCGCGCCGCCGCCCTGGCTGTAGCCGTACAGCGCGACGCGCGAGGAGTCGGTCACCGAGGCGCCCGGGACCGAGCGCGCGGCACGGGCGGCGTCCAGGAGGGCGTGCCCGCCGTCCACGCGGTTGACGTACGTGTGCAGGCGGTCGGTGGCGCCGAGGCCCGCGTAGTCCGTCACCACGACCGCGGCGCCGGAGGAGAGCAGCCGGTAGACCGCCAGGTCCTCGTAACCGACCGACACCGAACGGCCGTTGAAGCTGATCGGGTGCTCGAGGCCGAGCGAGGCGGAGCACTGGTCGCCCTGCCCCATCGTGCCGGGCGCCACGGCCACCAGCGGGCGCGGTCCCTCGCCCTTCCAGTCGGCCTTGGGCTCGATGTACGCGCCGGTCACGGCCACCGGGCGGTCGTTGGAGTCCGTCGACTTGTACATCAGGCGGGTGGCCTCGCCCGGGAACCGACCGCCGATCCCCGGCAGGCTCAGGGCGAGCGGCAGCGGCTCGGTACGGACCAAGTCGCCGTTTCCGGCGGGGAGTTCGGCGGGCGGGTCGTAGAAGGCCGGGATCTCCACGCCCCGGGACTCCTCGGCCGAAGCCGGAGCGGACAGGGTCAGCGTGCCGAGGCAGAGGGCGGCCACGACGGCTGCGGCCAGGGCGCGGGCGCGGCCGCGTGCGGCGGGGGGTTCCGTGGTGGTTCTGTGGTGCGGGGGTGCCAGGTGCGTCTTGCGTGGACGTTTCACGCGGCTCACTCCTCGAAGGCGTGGGGCCGAGCAGGCAGGCCGTCCCGACGGCTTACCGCCCGGTAACTGACTGCACAGTAAGGTCGGGTGTTACCCGGTGTAAACCCTCCGGGGGGCGGGGCGCGTCGGGGCCTGGTCGCCCAACAAGCGCATCCCGCCTGCCAGTCGGACCGACGAGCCCTACGTCCGACAAGCGCCTCGAGCCCGCCGGGGGAACTCCCTGGGCCTACCTACGAACTCCCTGAGTCCGCCCGGCGGATTCCCCAGGTCTGTGTGGCGGGCTTCCGGAGTGCGTGCATGTATCTCCTGAATGTGCGCTCGGTGGATTTCCGAAGTCTGTCTCTCGTGGCTTCGGAGCGCGTTCGGCGAGTTTTCGAAGTCTGTGTGGCGGGCTTCGGGAGGGCGTCCGGCAGAACCTCTGGAAAGCCTGTGTGGCGGGCTTCCGGAGTGCGTGCATGTAACTCTTGAATGTGCGCTTGGTGGATTTCCGAAGTCTGTCTCTCGTGACTTCGGAGCGCGTTCGGCGAGTTTTCGAAGTCTGTGTGGCGGACTTTCGGTGAGCGTCCGGCGGAACCTCTGGAAAGCCTGTGTGGCGGACTCCCGGAGCGCGTGCATGAAACTCCTGAAAGTGCGCCCGGTGGATTCCCGAAGCCTGTCTCTCGGGACTCCGAAGCGCGTCCGGCGGACTCCCCAAGCCTGTGTGGCCGGCTTCCGGAGCGCGTCCGGCGAGCTCTCGAAGCTTGTCCGGAGGGCCCCCGAAAGCCCGTCCGGCGGAACTCTCGAAGCCTGTCCGGAGAGCCTCCCTAGAGCCTGTGCGGCGGACTCCCGAAGCGCGTCCGCGGAACTCCCGAAAACGTGTCCGGCGGGAACTCCCGAAGCCCGTCCGGCGGACTCCCAAAAGCCCGTCCGGCGAACTCCCGAAGCCCGCCCGGCGATTGAGGGCAAGAAGAAGCCCGTCCGGCGATTGAGGACGAGGCCGCCAGGCCGACGCCTGGACGGAAGCCCGACGCCCGACGTAGTCAGACGCCCGACGCCCGACGTAAGTCAGACGCCCCGACAACCGTCAATCCACCGGAACCGCCGCCCCCTTCCGCCCGCCCCTCTGGGCGAGAAGCACCACCACACCCACCACGAACCAGATCGCGCCCACGACCTGCGCCGTCCGCGACGCCTCGACGATCACCGCGATCGTCACCGCCGTACCCAGTCCCGGCACCAGCACATGCCGCCACCAGCTCACCGGCCCGCCCCGCCGCCGTACCGCGAACCACGACACCACGCTCGCGTGCAGCAGCGTGAACGCGGTCAGCGCGCCGATGTCCACCACCGAGACGAGATGGTCCATCCCGTCGTCCCGCCGAGCCGCCCACACCGCGGCCACCAGCGTCACCACCGCGGCCAGCAGGATCGCGGACCGCGGCACGCCCGCACCGGTCCGCGCCAGGAACCGCGGCAGCCGCCGCTCGCGCGCCATCGCGAACAGCAGCCTGCTCGCCGCCGCCTGCCCGGCCAGCGCCGCGAACGCCGCCCCGATCGCCTTGCTGATCGCCACCAGGTCGTGCAGCCAAGTGCCGACCGAGACATCCACCGCGTCGTAGAACGCCGACCCCTGCTTCCCCGGATCCGCCGCCAGCTCGGCCGACGTCACCGGCTCCAGCAGCGCCACCAGATACGTCTGCACCACGAAAAGCGAACCCGCCATCGCCAGGCAGAACAGCACCGCCCGCGCCACCTTCTTCGATCCGCCCGTCACCTCCTCGGCGAACGAGGCGATCGCGTCGAACCCCAGATACGAGAGCACCGCCACCGACACCGCCCCCAGCACCGCGGTGATCGCGAAATCTCCGTCACCGGTGAGCGGCGTCAGCCACCCGCGCGCCGCACCGTCCCGCACCAGAACCACCACGGCGGCGACCACGAACACCAGGAGGACCACGATCTCCAGAGCGAGCACCGCGAATCCGACCCGCGCCGCCGTGCGTACGCCCCAGAGGTTCAACGCCGTGGTCACGACCACCGCGATCGCGGTCCACACCCACTGGGAGACCTCGGGCACCAGCGCGTTCATCGCGATTCCGGAGAACAGGTACGCGACCGCCGGGATCAGTACGTAGTCCAGCATCGCCATCCAGCCGGCGATGAATCCGGGTCCCTCACCGAGCGCCACGCGCGCGTACGTGAAGACCGAGCCCGCCCGCGGGGCCACCTGGACCATCTGTGCGTAGCTGAACGCGGTGAAGGCCATGGCGATCGTCGCCACGATGTACACGAGGGCGACGGCGCCGTGCGACTTGGCGTCCAGCGTTCCGTAGACGCCGACCGGGGCCATCGGGGCGATGAACAGCAGGCCGTAGACGACCAGATCGCGGAAGGTCAGCGTCCGCCGCAGCGTCTCCTGACCGCCGGCCGCCGGGTCGGCACTGGCGCCGCCGCCACCACCCGCTCCGGTGTCGTTCACACCGATTTCCGCACCGTCGCCACGGCCCGTCGGGCCCCCACTCGATCCTGACCCGTCGCCCTTCGACCTGTACTGGTCGCCACCGGACATCGCGCGCCTCCCTCGTCGGCTCGGCTTCCCCTGCTGGGCCGGGGACCAGTCTCGCCAAGGAGGGGGCCTTTGACCTGTTGGGCGCGCCCTTACGATGGGGGACATGACTGCTACTGCCGCCCGCCGTGTCCTGCTCGCCGCCCCCCGCGGCTACTGCGCGGGCGTGGACCGCGCCGTGATCGCCGTCGAAAAGGCGTTGGAGCAGTACGGCGCGCCGATCTACGTCCGCCACGAGATCGTCCACAACAAGTACGTCGTGCAGACCCTGGAGAAGAAGGGCGCCGTCTTCGTCGAGGAGACCGCCGAGGTCCCCGAGGGATCGATCGTGATGTTCTCCGCGCACGGTGTCGCACCGGTCGTGCACGAGGAGGCGGCCGAGCGCCGGCTCGCCACCATCGACGCCACCTGCCCGCTCGTCACCAAGGTCCACAAGGAAGCCGTCCGCTTCGCCCAGGAGGAGTACGACATCCTCCTCATCGGCCACGAGGGACACGAGGAGGTCATCGGCACCTCCGGCGAGGCCCCCGACCACATCACCCTCGTCGACGGCCCGAAGGACGTCGAGAACGTCGAGGTGCGCGACGACTCCAAGGTCGTCTGGCTCTCCCAGACGACCCTCTCCGTCGACGAGACGATGGAGACCGTCGACGCACTCAAGGAGAAGTTCCCGCAGCTCATCAGCCCGCCGAGCGACGACATCTGCTACGCCACGCAGAACCGCCAGCTGGCCGTGAAGCAGATGGGCGCCGAGGCGGACCTCGTCATCGTCGTCGGCTCCCGCAACTCCTCGAACTCCGTACGGCTCGTCGAGGTCGCTCTCGGCGCCGGCGCGCAGGCCGCGTACCTCGTCGACAACGCCGACGAGATCGAGGAAGCCTGGCTGGAAGGGGTGTCCACGGTCGGCGTCACCTCCGGTGCCTCCGTACCCGAGGTCCTGGTCGACGGCGTACTGGAGTGGCTCGCCCAGCGAGACTTCAAGGACGTCGAGACGGTGAAGGCCGCCGAGGAATCGATCATCTTCTCGCTGCCGAAGGAGCTCCGCCGCGACCTGCGCGCGGAGGCCACGACGCTCTCCGAGCAGAGCGCCGAGAGCGAGGCCGCCTCCGGGCAGTGACGGCGCGGCGGGCGGGACTCGGGGCCGTCTTTCGGGCGGTGACCGACGGTCCCGCGTCGTAACGTGGAGCGCATGCAGATCTTCGGCGTGGACATCGGCGGATCCGGGATCAAGGGCGCACCGGTGGACCTGGAGCACGGCGACCTGGCAGAGCCGCGGCACAAGGTCCTCACCCCGCACCCGGCGACCCCCGAGGACGTGGCGGACTGTGTGCGCCAGGTGGTCGGGCACTTCGAGTGGTCGGGCCCGGTGGGCATCACGTTCCCGGGAGTCGTCACGGACGGCAGTACGGTCCGCTCGGCGGCGAACGTCGACAAGTCCTGGGTCGACGTCGACGCGCGCGCCCTGATCAGCGAGCACCTCGGCGGCCTCCCGGTCACCGTCCTGAACGACGCGGACGCCGCCGGAGTCGCCGAGGCCCACTTCGGCGCGGCCCGCGGCCGCAAGGGCACCGTCATCGTGCTCACCCTCGGCACCGGCATCGGCAGCGCCGTCTTCACCGACGGCCACCTGGTGCCGAACACGGAGCTCGGCCACCTCGAACTGCACGGCCACGACGCCGAGAAGCGCGCCTCCACCAAAGCCAGGGACGACGAACAGCTCACCTGGGAGCAGTGGGCGCACCGCGTGAAGAAGTACCTGGCCCACGTGGAGATGCTGTTCTCACCGGAGCTCTTCGTCATCGGCGGCGGCGTCAGCCGCAAGGCGCACAAGTTCCTCCCCCTGATCGAGGGCATCCGCGCCGAGATCGTCCCCGCCGACCTTCTGAACAATGCGGGCATCGTCGGGGCGGCCATGAGGGCCAGAGAACTGGGCTGACGGCGCCCGTCGCCGTGGTGGGGCTGTGTCGGGAGTGGCGGGCTCGGGGTTGTCGGGGCTGCTGGGACCGGCTGCGGGGGAGCCGCGGCTTGGTCGGCGCCTCTGTCCGCCGGAGCCCGCCTTCGCGCCTTGTCGACGCCGATGCCGCGATCCCGCGATGCCGCGTCAGGCGAAAGCCCGCCGATGTCACTTCGGCCGAGCTGTCGACGTCACTTCCGCCGAGCCGCCGACGTCACTTCCGCCGAGCTGAGGCAGAGTCGGTCCGGCCACCCGGGGTTCTGGCGGCGAGTCAGTCCGGCATCCGCCGGCGCGGGGGACGGGCCGGGTACTCCGGCCGGGCGGTGGCCTCCGGGTCGCGCGGGGCACGGCCCCGACGGGCGGACTCGCCCTCGTCCTCGTACGCGGCCCCGTCGATCCGCTGAGGCGCCGCACCCTGCCCCGGCGCCCGGATGATCTGCCGCCGCCCCGCACGCCCGGCCGGCCCCGACGCCTGCCGGGCCGCGTCACGCGGCGCCCGCACCCGACCGTCGCGCGCAGCCCCGCGCGATCGCATCGCCGCGGCCCGCATCTCCCGCTTCCGGGACATGATCCGGATCTTGCGTACGGAGACGATCACTCCGGCGATCAGTGTGCCCCCGTACAACCAGCCGGCGTTCACCGCGAGCGCCGTGACCAGGCCCATCAGCTGACCGCCGAGCCCCTCCGAGCCACCGGCGATCGGCCAGATCCCCACCGCGAACGCGATCGGCACCCCCACCGGCGCCGTCACCAGATCGGCAGGCCGCACCCAGAACGCGCTCAGTGCACTCACCGGCAGGAACAGCACTCCGTACACGACAGCCGACTCGTCGAACAGCAGCCGGCACACACCCGCCACCAGCAGCATCACCGCACACCCGAAGAGCCCGCTGCCCAGCCCCGTCAGCCGCGGGTTCGGCATCTGACGTACGGCGACCACCGCACGCCGTACCGCCCCGAGCACGGTGCGCACCGCACCAGCGACGGGGGAGACCGGGGGACCGCCGGATCCGGTGGGGCCGGCGGCGGGGCGGGCCTGTCCCGCTCCGTCCCGGGGGCCGGACGGAACCGCCGCGGGCCCGGCACCACCGGGACCCGCGGCCTGCGGTGGGACGGGTGAGGTGCGTCGCGTGCGGTCCTGGGTCGGTCGCGTGCTGGGATGGTCCACCGGACCAACCTAGGTCGGCGCCCCCCGGCCGACGCAGCTGGGACACGCGCTCGGCCCGACCTTGACCGTGCGTTCGACGGCCCCGGGGCCCCGCCCACGAAGACGCCCGTACGCCAGGAAGGGGCCCGCCCCGAGGGCCGTAGACTGGGGGATCGGCCGCCCGTCCGGGTGCCGGCCGTGCCCCTCCACCCAGCCCTGACGTACGGGAAGTCGCAACGTGTCGCTCACGATCGGAATCGTCGGTCTGCCCAATGTCGGCAAGTCGACCCTGTTCAACGCCCTGACCAAGAACGACGTGCTGGCGGCCAACTACCCGTTCGCCACCATCGAGCCGAACGTCGGCGTGGTCGGCGTCCCCGACCCCCGCCTCGATCAGCTCGCGGAGGTCTTCGGCTCGCAGCGCATCCTCCCGGCGACCGTCGACTTCGTCGACATCGCGGGCATCGTGCGCGGAGCGTCCGAGGGCGAGGGCCTGGGCAACAAGTTCCTGGCGAACATCCGCGAGTCCGACGCGATCTGCCAGGTCATCCGCGCCTTCGAGGACGAGAACGTCGTCCACGTCGACGGCAAGGTCTCCCCGAAGAGCGACATCGAGACCATCAACACCGAGCTGATCCTCGCCGACCTGCAGACCATCGAGAAGGTCCTGCCCCGCCTCCAGAAGGAGTCGCGGATCAAGAAGGACGTCGGCCCGAAGGTCGCCGCGATCGAGGCGGCCAAGGAGATCCTGGAGCGCGGCGAGACCCTGTTCTCCGCAGGCATCGTCCAGGGCGGCGACAACGAGGAGCTCCTGCACGACCTGCACCTCCTCACCACCAAGCCGTTCCTCTACGTCTTCAACGTCGACGAGGACGAGCTGACGGACGACACCTTCAAGGAGGAGCAGCGCGCCCTGGTCGCCCCGGCCGAGGCGATCTTCCTCAACGCCAAGCTCGAGGCGGACCTCGCCGAACTCGACGACGACGAGGCCCTCGAACTCCTCCAGTCCGTCGGCCAGGACCAGCCCGGCCTCGCCACCCTCGCCCACGTCGGCTTCGACACCCTCGGCCTGCAGACCTACCTCACGGCCGGCCCGAAGGAAGCCCGCGCCTGGACCATCCAGAAGGGCGCCACGGCCCCCGAAGCGGCCGGCGTCATCCACACGGACTTCCAGAAGGGCTTCATCAAGGCGGAGATCATCTCCTTCACCGACCTGATGGAAACCGGCTCAGTAGCCGAGGCCCGAGCCAAGGGCAAGGCCCGCATGGAGGGCAAGGACTATGTGATGCAGGACGGGGATGTGGTGGAGTTCCGCTTCAATGTGTAGTTGGAGCGTCATTCAGTAGGCGCCTTACGTAAGGCGCAGCCTAAAGAGGCCCGTCGATGTCAGACGGGCCTCTGTGCTACTGACTCGGTGTGCCGCTCCACCGCGCGTGAGCGGCTGAGTGAGTCACACGGCTGCCGGGCTCGAGACCGCGCCTGCCAAGGCGCGGAGCTTCTGACGTGTTTCGGCGTCGGTCGAGTACACCGCGGTACCAATCATTCCTCGCGTCAGTAGCACCTTGTACGTGTTGCGGATCAGTCGGTCCACATCGGAGTCTGGAGTGGACCTCTTGAAGACTGGGTCCTTGGAAGCCGTACGGTCAGTAACCCAGCGGTCGCCGCGCCACAGCAGGTCGGGGCCGATGATGACTCCGCTCCAGTCGTACTCGAAACCCTGCGCCGTGTACACGCAGCCCACTTGCCCGAAACCGGCCGGGTCGGTCGCCCACAGCGCGGCTGGGGGCGCGCCGCCTACAGACCGGTCGCCGAAGACGTTCCAGGGCCGTTCCCACTCCCCGATGACGACGTCCGCGGGCAGTGCTTGCCCATGGGGCACCTTCTTCGTCCACTTCCAGCAATAGCCGGCGGACATGCGCGCGCTGTACCCCTGCGAGCGGCGGTCGTCGAGGAACGCCTCCAAATGCGCAGGGCTGTCCGCGACCACGACTTGCATCTTGTCGTCGGGTTCCCACGTCATGGGGCCTCCCGGTTCGAGCCCCAACAGCCTTACCACCCAACGCACGTATGCATCGCTGCCACCGCATCGGAATTGGCTGTCCAGCGGCACGATCCGACATTGCAGCCGTTTCGCGGCGGCGGCGGCCTTGATCTCCGCGACCGTGCCCATTTCGCCGGGCCGAACGACCTGATGCTCGTCGAGCAAGAAGACCGGGACACGTGCCACGTCGATGAGTTCCTCGATCTGGGCTTTGCCTGTGCGGTTCGACGCCGGTGTGTAGCGGTTGGCCGACGTCTCCCGGATCCGGTGAGCTTCGTCGCAGATCAGGACATCGAGACTGTTGCGTTCGGCGGCCATGAAGCTGTTGAAGTACTTGAAGAGATCCTTCACCTCACGCTTCCGGGCGCCTGCGATCTTTCTCATCGTGGTCGTGAACGAGCTGGAGCCCGTCGCATGCAGCGCGGTGGTGCTCTGCCGGTACAGCTCACCGAGGAGCGACAGCGCGATGACGCTCTTACCTGTGCCGGGTCCGCCGGTGACGATCACGACCTCTTTGTGGTCGGATTGCTTGGCTCGCCGTACGGCGTTGAGGACGGTGCGGTACGCGACCCGCTGTTCGTCCAGCAACACGAACTGCTCACGTTCGCGAACCTCTTGGGCGGCAACCGCCATGAGTTGCTTGGACGGGCCGACCTTCCCGTTGACGAGTTCGTCGGCTGCCGAAGAGCCTGACTCCGGCCCCAGCTTCGTCCGTAGGTAATCGATGAACTCGCCGCGTCGTGCCCCGATGAAGAGCTGACCATGCTGGTTCTGCTCAGCTTCGAAGAGCCCGCCGACCCCGAGCTCGTTGGCGTTGTGTAGATATGCGGCACCGTTGACGCGATCCGGATGTCCGGCAAGCGCTCCGTTGAAGGAGATCAGGTACTCGCAGTAGCCGCGAACCTGGTCGACTGGATTCAGTACCGCGCGCGCGTATGAGTCGATACGGCACAGCTCCGGGTCGTCGTCGTCCGGCTCGGCGTTGCTCCACTGCTTCAGCTCCACGATGACGTAAGACGGCAATCCGGTCTTGGGGTGTACCCCGGCCAGCACTGCGTCGGCCCGTTTGCTGTTCAGTGGCAGGCCGTACTCGAGGAGCATCTCCACCTGGCCGAGCCCAGCGTCGTTGAGGGCGCTTGCCAGCACAGGGATGCTTCGCTCCCACGAGCGAACCTCGGATGATCCAGGCTTGTGGCCGTGCACATGCACGAACTGCTCCGTCAAACGGAAGAACAGGGCACCGGAGTAGCACTCGGCAGCGACCGCTGCGGCGGAGTCGCGGAACAGCAAGACATGCCCCCAGGCAGCACGAAGAATCTCGTGCGGGTGGGGGCATGTCCTTCGTGACTCCGTCAGGCGGAGCGGAAGCCCGGCGGGCCGCAGTTACGTCGGGATCAAGGTTACCCGTGCCGCCTGCGGTGCGCGGGTGGTAGCTGAGACCCTTCGGCGGTGAGCTTCGGTTGGGCGCCGTCGTAGTGCTGCATGCCGATGGCGCCCGCGATGAGCCTGCGCAGTTCGTTGTGGGTCGCCGGGTCGACCGCGTAGACCACGGTGCCGACGACGCCGCGGGTGAGGAGCACGTGGTAGGCGTTGAGGACGCACCGGGTGACAACCGCGTCGTCGATCTGAGCGCGGAAGGCGGGATCGCAGGAAGCGCCCCTGTCCACCTTGAACTTCCCGTCACGGAACAGTAGATCGGGCCCGATGATGACGCCGTTCCAGTCGTACTCGAAGGTCTGTGCCGTGTAGACACAGCCGATCTGGTCGACACCGCGTCGGTCGGTTGACCACAGGTCCGACCGCGGTGCGTTCGGGACGGTGTGTTCGGGCTTCACGTTCCAGGGCCGACGCCAGTTATCGATGTGGACGTCGTCGACGAGCTGGTCTCCGTCCGGGTTGCTCCACGGCCAGCAGAAGCCCGCAGTGATGCGCGCCGAGGCCCCTTCCATATGGCGTTCTCGGATGAACTGCTCCATCCGCTCGGGGGAGTCGGCGACCGTCAGTGTCATCCTCCCGTCCGGTCGCCAGGCCACTGGATCAGAGGCGTTGAGGCCCAGTAGTTGTTGGACCCAGCGCTGGTACCGCTTGCTGCCACCTGCTCGGAACGTGCCTTCAAGATCGCTTACTTCGACCTCGCAGCCCAGATCCTCGGCGAGCTCTTTGAGGTAGGTGGCAGTGCCCACTTCGTCCGGTCGGATCGACTGGTGATCGTCGAGCAGGAAGATCGGTACCTTGGAGGCTCTGATCACCTCGGTTGCCTGCGGCCGGTCGTCGTCCCGCAGGGCCTTTGGCATCCAGCGGTACGTCGAGCTGCGTCGCATTCGGTGCGCCTCGTCGCAGATGAGGACGTCGATGCTGTTTGGCGGGGTCTTACTGAAGCTGTTGAAGTACCGGTACAACCTGTTGGCCGCGCTGCGCTTGTCCGCGGTCTGCCCTCGACGGGACGTGCTGAGCATGATCTCGCGCAGAGTCTCCGTGTAGGCGTGCGAGCCACTCGCCAGCACGGCCTCGCAGCCCTTGAGCCCGAGGGCACGCTGTAGCTCGAGGGCCACCGCACTCTTCCCGCTGCCAGGGCCGCCCCGCAGTATGTAGACGCGCTTGACGCCCGGATCGGGGGCGGAGCTGTGGGCCGATTCGGCGTCGTAGAACAACCCGACATCGAAACTTGTGAAGTACGCGGTCTTTTCCAGGTGCCGGGTGATCCGGTCGACAGCTACGTACTGCTCGTCGAGAAGCGTGAGGCCACCACCGATGACGGAGCGCTGACGGGCTACATCCGTGACTTTGAGCAAGGGATCCTGGCGAGCCAGTTCCAGCGCCGATGCGGCCCGTTTCCCGGACTCGGCAGCGAACCTCGAAGTGAGGACTCGTCGGAAGCGGGCCAGATCATCCAGTGTGTAGAGGGAGCCGTGAGCATTCTCCGGCAGACCGAACAACGCCTCCACGTCCGCGTCACGTGCGTTGTGGAGTAATGTCACGCCCATCAACTGATCTTCATGCTCCCGAAGTTGAGGAAGATAGCGCAGCATGTACTCGCAGTAGCGCTGGACCTGCCGGACCGGATGTAGCTTGTTCTTCCGGTCGCCGAACCCGAGGTCGACGGCGATAGGGCACAGGGGGTCCACGGTGGCGTGCCGCACCTGCTTCAGCTCGACTGCAAGGTACGAATGCGTCCCCGTACTGGGATGCCGGCCACACAGCACCAGGTCAACCGCGGAGTTGGTGTGCGGCAAGTTGACCTCGACCTGGACCTCGACTTCGTCGAGGCCGCAGTCCAGCAGAGCCTTGACCACCACGGGGATGCTGTTGTTCCAGGAGGCGATGGCACCCTGGCCGGCCGCATCTCCCGTGCTCCGGGAGTGCTCGTGGACCAGTTGCTCAGTGAGCGGAAGGCGCGTTCTTCCGGCCCGGGCAACGATGAGTTGGCCGAGCTCGGCTGCGGACAGTTGCAGGAGCACGAAGGGTCCCCAGGCACGAGATGACTCGTGCGGGTGGGGGCATGTCCTTCGTGACTTCGCCGAAGCGGAGCGGAAGCCCGTCGGGCCGCAATGACGTTGTGCAGATTACCTGGCTGCGAAGGTGTGCGGGCGGGCCCCTGGAGGCCCGCCCGCCGCCCGGCTCAGCCGAGGCAGTGCATCACGAACTGCGCCAGAGCCCACGTCAGGTTCGAGCCGAGGCTCGCCGCGATGCCAACCAGGACATCACGAACCCAGGTGCGGCGCTTGGGCATGTACTCGACGGCAACCACAGGAATGCGTCCCCTTCGGTTTGATCGGTGACGGCGCCGGATGGCTCCCGCCGGGAGCGCACCTTGGTGCTGTGTCACCGAACCGAAGCGCGTTGTGAACTCCTCGGGTCACGCCGCGTACATCCTCCGAGAAGGGAACGCGGTGCGTGACAACGGTAGTGCACTTGGCGTCATCGGGGCAGGGCTAATCTGGACAGCTCGACTACTTGGTGGAGTTCGGCGACGCATCCGGGGGCGTCTGGTGAGGACGTCGTACGGTTGCAGTGATCAGCGGTGTCGGAGTCGTCTCGACGAGTTGCTCTGCGCTCGGCCTCTCTTTCATCCGGCTTAAGTCGAATTGGAAGCTGGTGAGTTCGTACATCACCGCATGGATGTCCGGTTGGTGGTGGTGGTGTCTCAAGGCAGGGCACGCGCCCAAGGTGGATGCCTCAACTGGCGTTCATGGCATGGATCTTCGCGCTGTGTTGTTCGGCGGCTGATAATCTGCCCGCCATCCCACCCTCGCCGGTGACGTAATCGACCCTTGGATTTCTTTCCATGACTGACAGTTCAGGCGAAATCAGCACCAACTCCTTTGCCCCGGGCGGGCGTCGGCGGCATCGTAAGACGAAGGCGAGACGTGTCGGCGTGCAGCGGGGCGTTGTGCTGGCGATGGCTGTGCCGGTGGTGTCCGCCACGTTGGCCGGGACCTCGGCGTTCGCGGCGGACAGCAGTGCGGCGGCGCAGGGGATTTCGGCCGATGACGTCGACCCCGAGGACGCCAAGCTCGTCGAGGATCTCAAGGAGCGCATCGACGATCCGCGCCTGGGCTCCAACGTCAGTGGCGTGGTGCTGGACGGTGACTCGGACAAGACGCTCTGGGACCACAACGGATCCAGCACTCTCATGCCGGCCTCCAACGCCAAGCTCGCCACGGCGACCACCGCGCTGACGTTGCTGGGCGAGAACCACAAGTTCACGACGCGAGCCGTCTACGGTGACGGCACCCTCACCCTCGTCGGTGGCGGTGACCGGACCCTCACCAGCGACGACGTGACCGAGATGGCCAAGTCCGCGGCCGACGGGCTCAAGGCCGCGGGACGTACCGACGTCAAGGTCCGGGTGGACGACAGCCTGTTCGCCGACCCGAGCCTCGCCGAGGGCTGGACCGAGGACTACTACAACACCGAGGTCACACCGGTGCGTTCACTCGTCGTGGACGGTGCCGCCGTCGACGACACGTCCATCGACGCGGGCAACGTCTTCGCGAAGAAGCTCGCCGCGCAGGGCATCACCGTGGACGGCGACGTCAGCCGGAAGACGGCGAAGCCGACCGACGTACCGGTCGCCCAGCACACGTCGGGGCCGCTGTCGAGCATCGTCAAGACGATGCTCAAGACCAGCGACAACAACATCGCCGAGACGCTGCTGCGGATGTCCGCCGTGCAGTTGGGCCAGCCGGCCACCTTCGAGAGCGGCACCGCGCTCGTACGCCAGGTCATGAGCTCGTACGGGATCTCGCTCGACAACTTCGTCCTGCACGACGGGAGCGGCCTCTCCCGCGACGACCGGATTCCGGCCGAGACGCTGGCTCAACTCCTCGACGTGGTCACGGAGTCGCCCGCGCTGAGCTCGGTCCTCGACGGCCTGCCCGTCGCCGGTGAGGCCGGCGCCAGCCTCGGGCCGGAGTGGGGACGCTTCGACGACCCCAAGTCCGAGTGCGCGGTCGGCAAGGTCCAGGCGAAGACCGGCACGCTCACCGGGGCCGTCGCCCTGAGCGGGGTCACCCGGACCGAGGACGGCGACTGGCGGATCTTCTCCTTCATCGAGAACGACTCCACCGCCGACCCGGCCGACATCAAGGACGCCATGGACGGCCTCGCCGCAACGGTCAACGGCTGCTGGGCCTGACCCTTCCGCCCTTGGGCGATTCGAATAGCCCGAATGGACCGAATGGCCCGAATAGCCCGCACGACCCGAACGACTCGCACAGTCCGCCTGCGCGCCTCCCACGGGAGGCGCGCAGGCGTCGTTTTCACCGGTGTTCTGCACGTGTTCTGCACGCGTTCTGCGCGCTTTCTCGAAGGTAGAAGGGTGGCCATGTGTGGGTCCCGTTCTTCCTCCGCTCCCCCCCCCGCAAGTTCGCGAGGGGCAGGCCGGTGAAGGGCCGGATATGTGCTGTGCGGGGTGGTCGGGGAGGTGTGGCACTGTCGTCGGTTCGGGGATCGAGCGTCTGAACGTACGTATGGGGACATTGCAGTGAGTGTGGAAGGTCATCCGGACGGCGCCGCCCTGGTGGCCGGCGCTGAGGAGCGCCGTTCCGTCGTGGCGGAGGGGTTGCGGATCGCCGGGCGTGAGTGGCGCCCCGTGTTCGGGTCGGCCGTTTCGGCGGTCGTGGTGGCGTCGGCCGTCGGGGGCGGGATCGTGGCCGGTGGGTTCGTCGCGTCGTGGGGCCTCTTCCTGGAGGCCGGGCGGTCCGCCGAGAGTTCCATCGACTACGAGGAGTCCTACGTCGCGTACGCGGACCAGTGGGACGGCCTCGTGAAGGTCGCGTTCGGCGTGTATCCGCTGCTGCTCCTGGTCGCGGCGGCCCTGATCGCGTGGCTGCTCACGGCCCAGGCCGTGACCGTCGCCCACGCGCGGGAACGCGACACGGCAGGCGCAGACCCGGCCCCGGGCGCCGATCCCACGACGCTCACCCTCCGCGCCCTGTGGCGAGGTTCCCGGCCGCACCTGGGCGCCGCCTTCCGTATCCAGTTGCTCGGCCTGGTGTGCGCCCTCGTCCCGGCGATCGCGGGCCTGTTCGTCCTGGCCGCCGTCGACATGGAGTTGGTGCCGGGGGTCGTATGGCCCACGTACCATGAGCCCGCGACCGTGCAGTTCATCCTGGTGGGCCGGATCCTGCCGGTGGTGATCTGGGGGCTCGGCCTCGTAGTCCTCGCACGCTTCGGCCCCGCCACCGCCGTGCGCGTGGCGGACGACTGCTCGGCGACGGCCGCGATGCGCCGTTCCTGGGTGCTGACTCGTACGGCACGGCTGCGCACCACCGGGATCTGCTTCCTCGCCGCGGCCGTGGTCGCCGTCGCTCTGGCGGTGCTGATGCGGCTCGGTGGGTACGTGGCGCACTGGGCGGGACTGCTCATGCTGGCCACCACCGACGACAACGTGTGGGTCACCGGCGTCCTGGTGATCATCACCCCGGTCGCGGTGGCCCTCGTCCTCCTGCCCGTGGTGCTCGCTCCGGTGGGTGTGGTGCTCGCCCGGCTGCGGGCCCGGCTCGCCTGAGTTCACGAGGCGCCCCGGCTCCCCGAGCGAGAGCGGGCCGCCCCCGGTGAAGCGCCTCCCGCCCGTCCACGGCGAGCCGTCTCAACGCGTGTCGGTCAGCCCTTCGCGGAAGGCGATGGCCGTGGCCTCCGCGCGGGTCGCCGCACCCAGCTTCGCCAGGATGTGGGAGACGTGCACGCCCGCCGTGCTCGGTGCGATGTGCAGTCGGGCGGCGATCTGCCGGTTGCTCAGCCCCTCGGCGATCAACCGGAGCACGTCGTGCTCGCGGTCCGTGAGGCCGTCCTGGGCGGGCCGCGGCCGCAGGAGCCGGGTGATCTGCCGGGCGAGCGGCGCGGCGCGCAGGTCCTCGGCCAAGCGCGCGGCCTCCGTCAAGCGATCCGTCGCGCCGTGCCGCTCGCCCGCGGTCAGCAGGGCGCGCGCGCCGTGGAACAGGCACTGCGCCAGCTCGTACGGCTGCTGCAGCCGACGCCAGGAGTCCGCCGCGTGATCCCAGCCGTCGTCCTCGATCACCGCTCGGAGCATGGTCCGCCAGGCCCGGTCGAGTGTCCCGTCGACGCCGAGTGCGGCGTCGGCCGCGGCGATTCGGGCCCGGCGGGCAGCGACCCGCTCCCGTAGCTCCCCGTCGGCGCGTGCGGACAGCCGGGCCCGCTGCGCCAGGGCGCCGGCGACCAGGACCGGCCGTGCGTCGCTGCTGTAGATGCGAGTGAGAGCCGGGTCGGTCAGCGCGCGGTCCAGGAGCAGGTCGGCCCGTTCCTGATCCCCCTGGGCGACGGCGAGCAGGCACAGCAGCTGGTGGCGGGCGAACAGGCTTCCGCTGTCGGCGTGCTCCACGGCTGCCGCGGCCTCGGCTGCGGCGGCCAAGTCGCCGCGCATGAGCGACAGTTGGCCGAGGAGGATGCGTAGACCCCGCCGCGACTGCGGTGGTGGGTCCGTGCGGAGGCTCTCTTCCAGTACGGCGGTCGCCTCGTCCCACCGCCCGGCCAGGATCAGGCCGCGTCCCGCGTAGCGGGCGAGCTCGGCCCCACGGCTGCGGCCGAGGCCGTAGCGACGGGCGAGGCGGATCCCGTCGCCGGCGACCTCGACGGCGCGACGGTGGTCGCCCGCCCTGGTGTGCAACGTGGCCTCGTACATGGGCACGGTCATGAGCAGGTCGTTGCTGTCGAGCCGTTCGGCGAGCGTGCGCGCCTCGGTCAGCATCCCGAGGTCGTCGGTCATGGAGCCGACGCCCAGCAGTCCGCGGACGGTGACCGTCGCGTCGCCGGTGGCCCGGCCGATGGTCAGCGCCTCCTCGAACGACGCGCGGGCCCGGTCCACCTCGGGCAGCAGGCCCATCGCCAGTACGCCGAGCAGCCGGCCCCGTTGCGGGCTGCCGGGCGGCAGGAGCTCGAGGGCGTGTTCCCAGTCGGAGACACCGGTGGCGTTCAACCGGTGCTGCAGCCGCCCCCGGTGCTCGAGGAGCAGCGCGGCCCGCTCGGGTTCGTGCCGCTCGTCCACCGTCGCAAGCCCGGCGCCGGCGTGCTCGACGCCGCGGGCGTAGTCGCCGCTGAGCATGCACGCCTCGGCGATCTCCGTCAGTACGCCGATCCGGTCGGCGCCGAGGTGTACGTCGGGATCCCACAGGTCGAGGACCATGCCGAGCAGGCGGACCTGCTCGGCGTAGGCGTAGGACCTGCGTGCCCGGCCGGCTGCCGCGTACGCGGCCGACAGGGCGAGGCCGCGGTCACCGGCGGCGAGGGCGTGCGCGGCGAGTTCCGCCGGGGCGTCGCGGTCACGCAGGGCCTCGGCGTAGCGCCCGTGCAGGCGGGCACGCTCGCCGGGCAGCAGATCCTCGTACACCGCGTCCCGGATGAGGGCGTGGCGGAACGTGTAGCCGTCGTCGGCGGTGACCAGCAGGCTGCGGTCGACCAGTTCACGCAGCAGGGCGTCGAGATCGGACCCGTCCCGCCCGGCCACCGCGGCCAGCAGGCGGTGGGCGAGGTGGCCGCCCGCCACGGAGGCGAGGCGCAGCAGGTCGTACGCCGCGCCCCGCAGTGACCTCGGGCCGTCGAGGAGCAGGTCGCGCGCGCCGTCAGGGGTTTGCTCGCCGGCGCGGGCGAGTGCCTCGACGAACAGCGGGTTGCCGTCGCTGCGTTCATGGACGCGGCCGACGGATGCGGGCTCCGGTTCGGTGCCGAGAATGGCTGCCAACTGGCGGCCCACGTCGCGGGCGCCGAGCCGGTCGAGGCGCAGCCGGGTGGTGCGCGGTCGGCGGGTGAGCTCGGAGAGGAGCGGTCCGGCCTCGGGAGGGCGGTAGGTGACCATCAGGAGCACACCGGGGCGAGTGAGGTTCCTGGCCAGGAAGCCGAGCAGCTCGCAGGTGGCGGCGTCCGCCCAGTGCAGGTCCTCGATCGTGATGACGAGCGGCCGGCCGGCGGCGACGCGTTCGGTCAGCGTCAGCACCTCCTCGTACAACTGGTGCTTGCCGCCCGCGGAGTCGTCCTCGCTCTCGCCGAGTTCGGGGAACCAACGGGCCAGCCGACGGTAGGGGCCGGGCGTCACGCCGTCGACCCGGATCAGCGCCCGCAGCACCGTCACGATCGGCGCGTACGGCATACCGTCGCGACCCAGCTCCGTGCAGGCGCCACCGACCACGCGCACGCCCGGGTCGAGCGACCGCGTGAATTCGGCGAGCAGCCGCGACTTGCCGATCCCGGCCTCCCCGGCCACCAGCACCACCGCCGGCCCCTCCTCGACGGCGGTGCCCAGAGCCGCCGTGAGCGCCGACAACTCCTCGTCCCGGCCGACGAACACCGGACTGACCACGCGCTGCGCCACCACCGCGCCAGCATATAAATACGGAGATCGCTCGATGCGCCGTGCCTGTTTATCCGGCGACGCTCGCAGCATGACGACGACCTACCCCTTGCGGACCATCGCCGCCCACGAGCTCGACCCATGGGCCCGCATGGTCACCACGACCTACGGCCAGGACTGGCAGCCGGGCGGACTGCGCAACGCCGCCCGCTCACTTGAACCCGATCGCACGATCGCCGCCTACGACGGTCGCGAGATCGTCGGCGGCGCGTCGGTCTACGGCCGCGTCATGACGGTCCCCGGCGGGGTCGCACCCGTCGCCGGCGTGACCCTGGTCGCGGTCCTGCCCACCCACCGGCGCCGCGGCATCCTCACCGCGATGATGCGCAAGCAGCTCACCGACCTGCACGACGCCGGCCGAGAGCCGGTCGCCGCCCTGAACGCCGCCGAAGCCACGATCTACGGCCGTTTCGGGTACGGCGTCGCCAGCCACGTGGCCGAGATCCGGGGCGACAAGCGGTTCATGGCGCTGCGTCCCGGGACCGACCTCGGCGACGGGACGGTCCGCCTGCTCGGCCGGGAGGACGCCAGGCCCCTTCTCGAGAAAGTCTACGAGTGCGTGCGGGGCACCGCGGTCGGCTGGGTCGACCGCACCGAGAAGTTCTGGGAGGCGCGGCTTGCCGAAGGCGAGCGCGACGGAGGTACGGCGCTGCGGTTCGCCGTCCATCTGGAGCGAGGAGGAGAGGCCACCGGCTATGCCGTCTATCGCTCCGAGCCGGGGTCGGTGCGGATCATCGAGGTCGCGGCCGCCTCCAGGCCGTCGTACGCCGCCCTGTGGAGCTTCCTGATCGACCTCGACGCCCACCGGGGCCTCGCGTACGACGGCGCCGTGGACGAGCCGTTGAACCACCTGCTCGCCGATCCGCGCGCGGCTCGCACCACCGTGACCGACAATCTGTGGGTGCGCCTGGTGGACGTCGACCGGGCGCTGACGGCCCGCCGCTACGCGACTCCGCTCGATCTGGTCCTGGAGGTTCAGGACACCTTCTGCCCCTGGAACGCCGGACGTCACCGCCTGTCCGCCGACGGCGACTTCGTCAGCTGCGAACGCACCCGGGCCCCGGCCGACCTGCGCGTGACCTCGGCGGAACTGGGCGCGGCGTATCTGGGCGGCACCACCCTGTCGTCGCTGGCGGCCGCGGGGCGCGTCGAGGAACTGCGGCCGGGCGCGGCCACCGCCGCCTCACTCGCCTTTCGCGGCGAGCGCGCCCCGTTCCACCCTTCGGGCGCGGCCTTTCCCGCCTTCTGACGGCGGCACGGGCACTGCTGTCCGCAGTACGGCAGTGGGCGGAGGCGTAGGCGGAGGCGCGGGCGGGGACGGAGATGAGGGCAGGTCAGGTCAGGCGGGGCTCGACCCGTCGGGTCCGGGGTGGCGGCCCGTGCTCCCGGGTGAGTGGCGGAGGTTGTCGAGGAGGTGGTCCAGGGCGGTGTGCAGAGCCGTGGTGTTGGCCTCGTCGAACCAGGTGGTGCGGATGCGCTCGTTGTTGCCCGCGGGGGTTTCGTGGTCGGAGGCGAGTTGGTGGAGGGTGCGGGTCTCGTCGCCCAGGGCGCGGCCCACGGCTTGGAAGAGCCCGCGGATGTAGCGCTCCGCGTCGGCGGCGGGGATGTCGTGCTCGACGGCCCACGAGGTGAGGGCGGTGAGGTAGGCGTAGTGGGCGGTCAGGGTCCCTGTCAGGGCCGAGAAGACGTCGAACGCCGCCTCGTCCGGGACCGGCAGCGCGCCGCCGAGCTGCTCGAAGAAGGCGTCGACGGCCGGGTGCGCGGGGCACGTCACCGTGACGGAGCGGCGCTCGCGTACGGAAGGCAGGGGGATGGCGCGCACGAGTGGGGCCTCGGTGGCGAGGATGCCGCGCAGGTCGTCGTTCGCGACCCCGGCCATGACGTTGACCACGACCTTGCCCGGGTCCACGCGCAGTCCGTCCAGCGCTTCGTGCCGGTCCTGGCGGCGTACGGCGATGATCACCAACTCGGCCTTGTCCACGACCTGTTGGTTGTCACCGCAGACTTCGATGCCGTCGTGACGCCCGGACAGTTCGGCGGCGGTACGGGCGCCGCGCGGGGAGAGGAACACAGCCGGCGCCGGGCCGTCCGCGGCGCGCAGGCCCTCCACGAGGGCGCGGCCGATCTCGCCCACTCCGATGATGCCGATGCGTTGCATGCTGCCGTTCTCCCCGGGGTGCGGTGACCGTCTGTCGTCGTCCTGCGCAGCTTAGGGCGGGGCACGGCCGGGCGAGGCGGGACAGGGGAGTTGGGGCAGGGGAGTCGGGGCACGGGAGTCGGGGCACGGGAGTCGGGCAGCACACCGCAGAGGTGCGGCGTAAGACGCGCGGTGTCAGACGCGCGGCGTAAGACGCGCCGTGTTCAGACGTGCGGAACGTCCGCGGTGGAGCCACGGACGCCGGCGGATGTCGTGGGACGTCGTTCAGCGCTTGATGGCCACGCCCGCCCACAGGCTGATCTGAGCGTCCGCGAGGTTCGTCCCCTCGGTGTTGCGCCAGCGGTGGCAGCAGATGATGCCGGGTTCGATCAGGTCGAGACCGTCGAAGAAGCGCAGGACGTCGTCGTGCTTGCGGAACTGCACCGGGGAACCGGAGTTGGTGTACGCCTCCGCGACCGCGTTCCACGTCTCGGGGTCGAAGTCCGGCGTGCAGTGGGTCATCGCGAGGGCGCTGCCCGCCGGGAGCGCTTCGAGGAGCCGGGCGACGATGCGGTACGGGTCGTTCGGGTCGGTGACGAAGTGCATGAGCGCGTTGAGGGACAGCGCGATCGGCTGGTCGAAGTCCAGGACCTCCGCGGCCTCCACCTCGTTCATCAGCGCCTCGGGGTCGGTGACGCTGGCCTCGACATAGGCCGTGCGTCCCTGCGACGTGCTGCGCATCAGGCGCTCGGCGTACTTGAGGACCAGCGGGTCGTTGTCGGCGTACACGACGCGGGCCTCGGGCACCACGGACTGGGCGACCTGGTGCAGATTCGGCTCGGTCGGGATGCCGGTGCCGATGTCGAGCCACTGGCGGATGCCGTGCTCCTGCGCCAGCGCACGAGTCGCCCGGTGCATGAACGCCCGGTTCTCGCGGGCGGTCACGTAGAGGCCGGGGTGGGCCTTGGCGGCGACCAGGGCTGCTTCCTTGTCGATCTCGAAGTGGTCCTTGCCGCCGAGGAAGTAGTCGTACATCCGGGCCGAGTGCGCCTTGCTCGTGTCGAGATCCCGGCCAGCCTGCCTGGTGGTCATGTTCTCCCCTTCACCTCTGTGTCATGTCGTTCGGCCCGGGGGCCGGGAACGGGACCGGTGTCGTCGCTCCTTGTGTACCGTGCCGGTTCATCCGGCGGCCAGATGATCGGCCAGGCCTTCTTTGACTCCGCGGACGAACGCGGCGATCTCCTCCGGCTGGTAGATCAGCGCCGGGCCGGCCGGGTCGGTCGACTGCCGTACGGCCACACGGCCGTCCGCGAGGAGTTTCGTCTCGACGCACTGGCCGCCGTTCGGCCCGCTCCAGGGGCGCTCCCAGCCCTGTTCCCCCAGGTCACGCGCGGGCATACCGTTGTAGACGCCCTCGTCGGTGATCGTCATGAGTACTCCTTGCGCATCCGGTTCAAGAGCGCCCTGCTGTCATCGGACGACGTGAGCAGCGCCATGCGGGTGTGCGCCTCGAGATGGGCGACGACATCCGCGCGCTGGTCCAGATAGACGGAGGCGGACAGGAGTTCGCTGTAGACGATGTCGGGCAACTCGGGTTCCTCGAACCGGAAGTACGTGAACGGGGCACACGCCCCGACGTGCGCACCCGCGGCGAACGGCACGATGTCGAGGCTGATGTGCGCGAGTTCGGAGACCTCCAGGAGCCGCTCGATCTGCTCGCGCATCACCTGCGCACTGCCCACCGCCCGGTGCAGGACGGCTTCCTCCATGACCACCCACAGTGTGGGGGCGTCCGGCCGCTCCAGCAGGCTCCGGCGGTGCATCCGCAGTTCGACGCGGCGCTCCAGCTCCTCCTCGCTGCCGTTCGGCAGGCCGCCGCGCAGTACGGCGTGGGCGTAGTCGTGCGTCTGCAGGAGACCGGTGACGTACTGGGGTTCATAGGTACGCAGGGTCTGGGCGCCGGATTCGAGGCTGACGTAGGCGGTGAACCAGCTGGGGACCGCGTCGCGGTACGAGTGCCACCAGCCGGGCTTGTTGGCATGCTCGGCCAGGTCGACGAACTCGTCGATCTCCTGCCGGTCCGCTCCGAAGGTCTCCAGGAGCTTCTCCACATAGAGAGGCTTCAGGGCGACTTCGGCCTTCTCGAGCCGGCGGATCGTCAGGGTCTTGACCCGCAGGGCCCTCGCCGCGTCCTCCAGTGAGACACCGGCGCCCAGGCGCATGTCCTGGAGCCGGCGGCCCAGGATCATCCGCAGGACCGTCGGCGCGCTCGTGCTGGAACGGGCTTCACTCACGCCCAAACCTCCTGAGGGGCCATCAACATCGCCATTCTGACAGTGACTTGATGTTGACGCCATAGTGATACCCGGCTTGCTGAAATTATCAGGGAGTCGGTTGCAGGGTGAGTGCGATCACGCGCATAGTTGCTTTATGAGCGGTCACGTAACAGCTCTGACCCAGGATCCGGCCCGGAGGGGACGCGTGATGCTGATGCCGACATCGGCACCTCGCCGCACGGCGCCTGCCTCGGCGTGCGCCTCTCACCGCTCGAGTTGCAGCCCGCATGCCCGCATCGCGCCCGCTCCCCGGAAGGCACTGGAAGGCGACACCCGTGACTCTGCCCACGCCCTCAGCTCCGCCCCCGCCCCCTGTCTTAGCCGGGCCCGTGCCGCGCAGGGAGTACTGGTTCGGCCTGCCCGCCCTGCGGACCAGCGCGAGATCCGCCCGCGACATCGTGCGCGACCGGCTCCGTGCCTGGCAGGTACCGGGCGACACCTGCTGCGACGCGGTACTCCTCGTCTCCGAACTGACGACGAACGCGGTACTCCACACCGACAGCGGCCACTTCCTGTGCGGACTCACGCTGACCGACGACGAGCGGCGGCTGCGCATCGAGCTCCACGACGACGACCGCACCCCGGTCAACCCGCCCGAGCAGCGCGCCGGACCCGGCGAGGAGGGTGGGCGTGGCCTGTTCCTCGTAGCCCAACTCGCGGACGGCTGGGGCTCGGCGCGCTCGACCCGGGCCGAAGGCAAGGTCGTCTGGGCCGAGTTGGCCGCCTACCCCTGAGTGTCCCGCCGTCGATTTCAGGACACCGACCGCAGTGACCGCACGGCCCCGCCGCGTCTCCTTCGCGCGGCGAGGAACCCCTCCTCCTCGATCCGGCTACCGAAGGCGCCCATGATCCCCCACGGTGAAACCACTTCTCCCCCCGTCGTGCTGTACGTGTGCGCCGACCGCGCCCCACGCGCGCCCGGCACCGCCACGCAGTGCGCCCAGACCGAAGGCCGGACGTTCGCCCAGGAGCGCGGCCTCACGATCGCCGAGGTCGTCACCGACACCTACGGCGAGCCGGATCCGGCTCGGCGCAGCGGATGGCGGCGGGTCCGGCAGCTGGCGCAGACGGGCGACGTCGCCGCGGTGCTGGTCCGCTGGCCCAGCGCCATCGCGCCGGAGTCCGCCCGCGAACTCCGCCACCGCGAGGCCGCCTGGCTCAACGACCACGGCGTGCGGGTGCGGTACACGTGGGGGCCGTTGTCGTCCAAGGGCGCTGAAGCGGGCTGATCCCGGCGAGCTGACTGACGGGAACGGGACGCCACAAGTCGCAGTGATTCGGCTGGAGTTGCCGTGACAGCCCGGCCGTGAGCGTGTGAGCTCCGCCGCCGACGGGCAGATGGCTGCCGTGAGTTGCCTCGGAAGGCTGATACTGCTGGCCGTGGGTGCCGCGCTCCTGTGGGGAGGGTTCCAGTGGTCTCAGGGGCCGTTCGAGGAGCGAGTGCGGTACGAGCGAACTCGGTTGTGTCCTGAGCGGACGGCGAATGCCCCCAGCCCGCAGGACTGTCTTCGGACATCGAGTGGTCGCGTGCTGGAGAAGTCCTCGACGGTGGGGATGCGAAATGTGACGCTGCGCTGGGCTTCGGGTGCGGAGAAGAAGTACACGATCGAGGGCATCGGCGGTTCCTGCTACGAGCGCGCGCGGAACGGCTCGCAGGCGGAGATGGTGACCTGGCGCGGCAAGCTGATGCGGTTCGAGGTGCGGGGCGCGACCTGTCAGGTGACGCCTCAGGAGGACGGTGCCCTGATGCTGACGGTGGCGCCGGGCTGGGCAGGAGCGGGTCTGGTCCTCGCCTGCCTGCTGCTTCCCGCGCCACTCCTCGCGAAGAGTCCCGGCCTGCGGTTCGGCGCGTGGATGGGGCTCGGGGGCCTGGCGTACTTCCCCGTGATCCAGCTCATCACGGGGGAGACGCAGTGGTGGGTCTGGGCGCTGTGCGTGCCGCTGATGCTGATGTGTTCCTTCGCGGTGCTGTTCCCGCCGGACCGGCGTGTGCCGCGGTACGCCGGAATCTGAACCGGTCACGGCAGCCGCGTCCAGCCGGCGGCGCGGTGCCAGTGGTGGCCGGTGTGCAGGTGGGTGAGGACGGCGCGCTGCAGGGTGGTCCGTTGCGGCAGGTGGCCGAGGTCGGTGGTGCCGGACGGGGTGTGGAAGACGAACTGGAGGATGTCGTCGTCGGCGACGGGCAGGTCGCCGTAGCGGGTGAAGCGTTCCTGGAAGTGCAGGATGTTCGACGTCGGGGGCAGGTACGTGGCGAGCTGGCTGTCCAGGAGCCAGGAGTTGCAGGTGGCGAACCGGGGCGGGGGTGTGCCGGGGAAGTGCCGGGCGTGGAAGGCGCGGGCGGCATGCAGTGAGGCGTCGCAGTCGGCCGGGGACAGCGGGCCGTCCTCGGGGATGTGGAGGTCGAGGACGTGCTCGCCGTGCGCGGGGCCGTCGGGGCCGGGAGGCGGACCGCCGGACCGCGCCGTGTCCAGGGTGGTGCGTTCGAACTGCAGGCGCCCGAGGCGGTGCAGCGTGCCGCGGAAGTGCCGCATCGCCCACAGCTGCCGGTCGAATCCGCCGGTGCCGTGCGCGAGGCGGTACGCGGTCATCTTGGCGCCGAGGTCGGCGAACGTGGCCGCGACGGTGTGGTCGGGGACGCCGAGGCGGCGCTGGCCCGCCAGGGCTGTCGGCAGAGCGAGCAGATAGAGGTGGACGTAGAAGTAGCGCCCCGACGCTCCGAGTTCGGCTGGTGCGTCGGGCCAGACCGTGTCGCGCGGCGCGGGTCCGGATGCGTCGAACAGGGTGCGGTGGCAGTGGCTCAGGGCCTCCCACAGGACGGGCGAGCGCTCCGGGTCGGGCAGGGTCGCGAGGACCGGATCGCGGTCCCCGGCCGGTACGGCGAGCAACTCCATGCGGTCGAGGGCCTCTTCGGGTGGTACGGCTTCCGGCGCTGCGCCGTGCCGCCCCGGTTCCGTTCCGTCTCCGGTGGCGTCTCGGCCGGCGAGCGTGGCCAGCCACTTCTCGACGTCCGGGGTCGGGGGTGTGCGCCTCATCGGGGTGCGTCCGTCATCAGCGGGAGGTGAGCCACCGGTGGGGTACGGGTCGTCACCGTGCCGCCGCCCGCAGCAGTTCGTGCCGCAGCGGATCGATGCGGCGCAGGCTGTCCTCGAGGCCGCCGGGGCGTGAGCGCAGCAGCCAGCAGGCGCGCTGTTCGGCGAGGATCGGGTCGAGGCGGCGCAGCAGTCCGCGGGCGGTGCCGGCGTCGATCGCGTCCGCGCCCGGGTCGGACCCGTTCCCGGCCGCCACCCGTGCCCGCAGCACGTCGACCGCGAACTCCGACAGGTCGATCCCGTGCCGCAGTTCGCGTACGGCTACGTCACCGTCGGATGCCGCGGGCTCGCACGCGGCGAGATCGCGGCGGCAGCGGGCGAGCGCGTCCGCGGCCGTGTCCAGCGCGGCGGCCGACGGCAGCTCGGGCAGCGGCAGCGAGGGGTCGGGGAACAGGGCCCGCGCGATGGGGGAGCCGTTCAGGAGCGGCACGCCGAACAGCCGGTACACGCCGCCGAGTTGCTCGAGCGCACGGCCCGCAAGGCCCGCAGGATCGAGCAGGACGTGCTCGTCGAGCACGGATCCGAGGTCGAGGCCCCGATTGGCCTCCAGGCACCAGCTCACCGCACCGCCGAACACGGCCGGGCCGAAGGCGACCGACGGCGCGTCCCACATGCCGTTGTCGCCCCAGGAGGTCAGCAGACAGCCCGACGCGCCATGGGCCAGCCCCGCTTCGGCGGCGTCGAGGATGTTCTCCACGGCGTTGTCGAGGCGGCCGATGACGCTGTTCCAGTTGCCGGCGCCGGGGGCCACCCAGTGTGTGACACCGGCGTCGCCGACGAGCCGGCAGTCGGCGGCGAACCCCTCCTGCAGGCGGTCCAGGTCGGCGCCGCGCTGCTTCCAGGCGGCGGCCTCGGCACTGTCGGCGGCCACCACGTCCGCGGCGTGCTGCGGTGCGTCGTACTGCCAGATGACCGGGATCGCGCCGGCCGGCACCTGGTCGAGGAGTTCGGGGTGGTGGGTGAAGACGTCGGCCCAGAACTGCACCGTGTACCCGGCGTCGAGCCAGGGCTGCAGTACGCGGGAGACGTAGTCGAAGTAGACGGTGCCCAGGCCGACTTGGGCGGCCCGCTCGCGGGACCGGCCGGTGCCGAGCTCGAAGGGTTCGTCGGCGCCGATGTTCAGGCGCCGGGCGCGGACCTGGGCGGTGATCTCGGTGAGCAGGCCCTGGGCGAAGTCGGCGTTGTCCGCCGTCGGGGCGAGCGTGCTCGGCGGGCGGTGGGCGCCGCCGCGCTCGAAACCGTCGGGGTTCTCGGCGCGGTGGGCGTACTCCGGGTGGGCGAGGAAGCGCTCCATGTGCCCGAAGGTGTTCTGGTTCACGACCAGTTCGATGCCGGCGGCGGCGCAGTGTGCGTCGAGCCAATGCAGGTCGTCGGCGGTGAGCGGGGACGCGTCCTGCCAGACCTGCTGATGGTCGCGGAAGGCGTAGGTGTGCTCGGTGTACAGCTCGAACTGGTTGAAGCGGGCGAGGGAGAGGATCTCCACCCAGCGGGCCAGGGTGCGGCGGGTCGGCACGCGGTCGCGACTGATGTCGAGCATGAAGGCGCGGCGCTCGAAGTCGGGGTGGTCGCTGATGTCGTAGCCGACCTCGTGGAAGTCCGGGGAGGCGCGCAGCTGGTCGAGGACGGCCAGGGCGTAGCGCAGACCGGCCGGGTCCCGGTGTTCGACGCTCACTCCGTCCGGCCCGGTGCGCAGGCGGTAACCCTGGGCGGGCAGTGCGGAGTTGACGCTCGCCGTCACCGGTGCGTCGGCGGGGGCGCCGCCGGGGGTGGTGACGAGGGATCGGGGGGCGGGGAACGGGGTGGTGGGCAAGGCGGTTCTCCGTCTACGGGGTGGACCGTGGTGCCGGGAGACGCACGGGGTCGTGGCCTCCCGGCACCTCCGGCCGGGTGGGTGTGCTCAGCCGGATCGGGGCCCTCGGCGGTGGCGTCGGGATCCGTCGGCTCGGTTGGCGCTGTCCGGTCAGGGGCAGCTGTTGTTCAGTTCGCAGATGTCGTCCCGTGAGGTGGACACCTTGATGTCGTCGTACCAGATGTAGCCGTCGTTGGCAGGGGCGAACTCGGAGGTGCCGCCGCCGGCGAAGCTGGAGAAGTACGCCTTGTCGATCTGGTCGTCGTTGGTGACGAACCGCAGTCCGGTCTTCTTGGCCGCGGACTCGCCGTTGTAGAACACCTCGATCTCACCGTCGGGGTTGGCCTCACCACCGGAGACGGTGTTGACCTTGAGGCGCTGGACGACGTTGACCCACTCGCCCTTGGGCCAGTTGATGTCGGCGCCGTCCTTCTGCAGGACGATGTCGTCCCCGTACTCGCCCTCGTGCTCCAGGCTGTAGTAGTACAGGGCCGCCTTGCCGTCGCTCTTGGTCCAGATCGGGCGTGAGGTGAAACCGTTGGTGCCGTCGCACGGCTGCCCGCCGGAACAGGCGTCGCCGCCGGCGAGCCCGATGCCGACCTTGCCCGCGTACTGCGTGGTCCCCCAGCTGAAGTCGTCGCTGAACTTCACCCAGAACGACAGGTAGTACTCACCGGACTTGGGGATGTCGAACGGTGCGAGGGCGCCGGAGTTCTCCGGATCGATCTGGCCCTCGGGGTAGAAGACACGCAGCGATTTGTCGCCACTGTGCGCCGGGGTGTCGCTGTCCACGCGGGTGCGGGTGTCCCAGCCCTGCGGCGAGCCGACGTCCTGCGACAGGTTCCAGCCGTCCTCGGCCCAGTCGGCGATGGAGTACGGGCCGCCGGCGGCCGGGCGCTCGAAGTCGTTCTGCTGTGCTGCGGCGCGCGGCTTCTCGGCGGACGCACGCGGCGCGTCCTGGGCTGCGGAGGGTGGCTCGTCGCTGCGCTCGGCCGTGGCCTGTGGGGCCAGGGTGAGCGTGGCGAGTACGCCGGTCGCGGTGGCGCCCAGGAGCAGCGATTTCGTCTTGGTCCTCATCGTTCCTCGTTCCTTGTGTGGGGATGGTGCGAGGGATGGCGGTTCGGGCAAGTGCCGTCACGGCAGCCAGTGGGGCAGCCCGCTCGTGACGAACGCGTCCTCCTCTCGGAGCCAGGGGAGACCGGTGCCCACGCGCGCGATCTCCTCGGCCTGTCCGGGGGAGAGGTCCTCCGCCGGGTCCAGACACCAGGTGCCGGCCAACAGGCCCTGGCGGCGCAGCACTTCATGCACCCCGGCGATGCAGCCGGCGAAGCCGCCGCGCACGTCGTACACGGCCGCGTTCGCATCGGTGTCCCCGGCGAGCCGGGCCTCGGCGCGCTGCCGGGCATGCGCGTCGCCGGCGCGGGCGGCGTGGACGTCGTCGAGCAGCCGGACCGCGGAGCGGGTCCACACCGCCCAGTGCCCGAGCAGCCCGCCGGCGAAGTGGCGCACGGTCGGGCCCGCGGGTCCGCGTACGTGGTAGGGGGTCAGCAGGTCGGTGACGATGGCGTCGTCGTTGCCGGTGTACAGGGCCACCTCGGCGCCACGGTCGGAGGCGGCGACGCCCTGCACGAGCTCCAGGGTGCGGTACCGGTCGAACGGCGCGGCCTTGACCGCGACGGTCGACTCCTGGTCGGCGAGCCGTCGCCAGTACGAACGGGGCAAGTACCGCCCGCCGACGGCCTCTTGGAGATAGAAGCCGATCACCGGCAGCACCTCGCCGACGGCGGCGCTGCGGTCCAGGAGGGCGTCCAGATCCGCGTCGGGCAGACCGGCGGGCGAGACGAGGACGGCGTCGTAGCCCAGTTCGCGGGCGATACGGGCCTCCGCCACGGCCTGCTGCACGGGGCCGCAGACACCGGCGATCCGGACGAACGGCCGGTCGCCCACGGCTCGGTGCACCTCGTCCGCGGCGAGCTCGAGCACGGTGCGCAGCAGCCCGTGGTCCCGTATCGCGAACTGGGTGGTGTGCACGCCGACGGCGAGGCCTCCGGCGCCGGCCGCCAAGTAGTAACGCGTCAGGGCGCGTTGGCGCCTCTCGTCCAGGGTGCGGTCGGGGTGCAGGGCCAAGGGGTGGGCGGGGATGACGGTGCCGCGCAGCAGGAGCTCGGAGGTGGAGGGGGCGAGAGGCGCGGCTGTACGGGCGCTCACCGAGCCAGGGGTGGCGGGCATCAGAAGCGGCCGTCCCTGCGGTCGAACTTGGTCGGCTTGTCCCAGGTCTCGTTGCCCGCGAGCAGCCAGGCCGCCTGCAGCTCGACGAGGTCGCCGAGGGTGCGGTCCGGATAGCCGAACAGTGCGTGGCAGGCGGTGGCGTCGCTCAACAAGCTGGTGGTGGGCGGCTCGCCGGTGAACTCGGCCTTTACGTCCAGGAGTTCGGCCAGACGTAGCGCGAGGGTCCGGACGCCGGCCGTCTCCGGGCCGGTGAGGTTCAGGACGAACGGAGAGCCGCTGCGCGCGTGTCCGATGCTGCGCAGGACGACCTCGTTGGCGTAGCGCTGCCAGACGACGTTGACGGCGCCGGTGTCCAGGGCGACGGGGCGGCCGGCGAGCAGGGTGCGGGCGAGGTCGGCGAGCACGCCGTAGCGCGGCTCGACCGCGTAGTTGAGCCGGATCAGGGCGACCGGGGTGTCCCGGGTGCGGGCGGCGTGGGTGAGGACGCGCTCGCGGCCGAGACAGGTGACGGCGTAGTCGCCCTCGGGCCGGGGCTCGTCGCTCTCGCGGGAACCGCCGGTGACCGGGGCCGTCATCCCATACACATTGCCGGTGGACAGGGCGACGATCGGGGCGTGCGGCCAGCGGCGGGCGACGTGGTCGGGCAGCACGGTGTTCGTCATCCAGGCCTGCTCGGGAGCGCCTGCCGTGCCGAACTTGGCGCCGACCAGGTGGATCACCGCACCGGCGTCCGGGAGGGACTTCAGGGCGTCCGGATCCGACAGGTCCGCGGCGACGATCTCGACTCCCTGCGCGGCGAGTTGCTCGCCCGCGGCGGCATCCGACCACCGTGACACCGCGAGGACCCGGGTGTCGGTGCGGCCTGCCTCGTCGAGCGCGCGACGGGCCATGGCCGCGATCCCGGAGCCGGTCTTGCCGCCCGCACCGAGTACCAGCACATCGCCCGGCCAGTCACGGGCCTCCGTCACCAGGCCGGGTCCCGGCCGGGCGAGTTCCGCTCGCAGATCGGCGTGCCCGGTCAGCAATTCCGTCATCACTTCTCCCACGCCTCGAATTCATTCCATAAAAGAGAATGAATTCCTGAGTTTCTTGCAACTTCGGCCAGAAAATCATTGCCGAGCGGTTGACGCAAGGGCATGTTTCCAGCAATCTCCAAGCATGAAATCGGCAGAGGAGAAGGATTCATTCCTTCAGGGCCCGAAATACCTGCACGTCGCGAAGCGGCTGCGGGCGAACGTCGAGAACGGCCTGTGGGCCCCCGGAACTCAGCTCCCCGTCGAGCGGGAACTCGCCGACACGCTCGCCGTCAGCGTCAACACTCTGCGGCGTGCGGTCGGTCAACTGGTCGCCGAGGGCATCGTCCAGCGACGTCAGGGCGCCGGCACCTTCGTCGCCCCGGAGCCCGCGCCGCCCGCGGAGCCGGAGAGCGCACCGACGGGCCGCCGGCTCGTGGGCGTACTCGTGCCGTCGACGACGTACTACTATCCGCGCGTCGTCGAGGGCATCCAGCGTGTTCTGCGGGACGCCGGAGTGGGTGTCGTCCTCGCCTCCTCGAAATACGAACTCGACGTGGAACAGGACGAGTTGCAGGCCATGCGCGACAGTGGCGTGCAAGGACTCCTCTTCGTTCCGAACCTGCACCTGATGAGCGACCCGCAGGGATACGTGGACGGGCTGCGCGAACTCCCGCTCCCGTACGTCCTGGTGGAGCGCCGGCCGCCGGCCCCGGAGCCGGACGATCCGACCTCGTGGGTGGGCACCGACCATGCGGGCGGCGTCTGTCTCGCGGTGCGCCACCTGCGCGGACTCGGCCACCGGCGCATCGGCCACCTCGGCAGACTGCGCACCGGCACCGCCGAGCACGTGGCGCGGGGGTTCGACGACGCGGCGGCACTGCTCGGCGTCGACGTGGTGGACGGCGCGGTCGCCCACCGCGAGGTGTGGGGCGCCGCGGAGATCACCGCGTACGTCCGGCACTGCGCCGAGGCGGGCGTCACCGCCGTGTTCTGCCACGGCGACCGGGACGCGGCCGCCCTCGTGGTCGAGGCCCGGCGCCAAGGCCTCGCCGTACCACGCGACTTCGCGGTCGTGGCGTACGACGACGAGGTCGCGGAGGTCGGCGACGTGCCGCTCACCGCGGTCTCGCCGCCGAAGTCCGAGGTGGGCGCACTGGCGGCGCAACTCCTGCTGGGCCTCCTGGACTCGGGCGGCGATGCGCCGAGCCATCGGGTGGAGATCCAGCCCCGGCTCGTGGTCCGCGCCTCGTGCGGCGCGGGACGGGGAGTGGCTTCGTCCTCGCGTACGGCCGCGATTCGGGTCTGACGGTGCGGTCGATGGGGTGGGCCGCCTTGAACGGACGGGCCGGCGGGCCGGGTGGTCCGGGCTGTCCGGGTGGTCCGGCGGGTCGGCGTGAGAGCCCGGCTTTACGCGACGGTCCTTGACGACCGGTTCCACGGGGCGGCCCGGTGACTGCAATCTCCGTCTCCGTCTCCGTCTCCGTCACCATCGCCCCCACCACCCTCAGCGCACCGCCTCCGCCTCTGTCGGACGCTCTGCCGGCACCGCACCCCCTCCGATCGGCGCCCCGTCGATCGGCATCTCCTCGACCGGTCACCCGCCGGTCGGCACCTCTTCCACCCTTCGGCCTTCAGCCGATCGGCACTCCCCGGCCGGCCCTGCACCGGCCCGCACATCCCCGGTCGACTCTGCACCGGCCCCCACTTCTCGGTCGGCGCCCCGCCGGCCCGCACATCCTCGGGCGGCTGCACCGGCCCGCACTTCTTCGGTCGGCCCGCACCGACCCGTACCTCTTCGACAGGAGACATGCATGAGCAGCGCCCCGGTCAACCGCCGGTTCCGCATCGGCCTGATCGGCGCGGGGAGCGTCGGCGCCGCCCACATCCGGGCGGCAGCGGACGCGGACGACTACGAGATCGCCGCGATCTGCGACCCCCGGAGCTCCGCGGCCCGCAAGCTGGCACCCGCCGGGCTGCCCGTCTTCGCCGACCACCGCGCGATGTTCGCGAAAGTGCAGCTGGACGCGGTGGTCGTGGCGGCCCCGCACGCACTGCACACCGCCATGGTCACGGAGGCCGCCGAAGCCGGTCTGCACGTCCTGGTGGAGAAGCCGATGGCGACCACCGTCGAGGACTGCACCAGGATGATCGACGCCTGCGCGAAGGCCGGCACTCTGCTCGCCGTCGCGCACGTGGTCCACTTCGACCCGGTGGCCGAGGAGGCCCGGCGGATCGTCGCCTCGGGTGAGTACGGCCGCCCGGTGCTCGTCACCCACCGCCGTTCCGCCCACTACGACCCGGGCTCGCGACCGTCCTGGTTCTTCGACCGGGAGCTGGCCGGCGGCGGCATCGTCCTCAACGTCGGCACCCACGGACTCGACCGCATCCAGTGGTTCACCGGATCACCGGTCCGCCGCGTCACCGGCGTCGTGCACGGCCGCGAGGGCCTCCAGATCGAGACCGACGCGCTCGCCCTGCTCGAACTCGCCGACGGCACCAGCGCATCCGTCTCCCTGATCAGCCGCGGCGCTCCCTACTACGACGAGACCGAGGTGGTGATGGACTCGGCCACCCTGCGGGTGTCCGGGACCGAAGGCCTCTTCCTGCTCCGCGGCGGCACCTCCACCCGCCTGCGCGGTGCCGACCCCGACCGCCAACAGCACGCATTGCGAGCTCAGTTGGACGGTTTCGTCGCTGCCGTCCGCGGTGAGCCCGGCGCGCATCACGTGGGCGCCGACTACGGCCGGTCGGTGGTCGCCGCCGCGCTGGCCGTGTACGAGTCGGCGGCTGCCGGAGGCGCCCGGATCGACCTGGTCACGGACGGGGTGACCGTATGAATCACCCCCAACCTGGTCACGGACGGGGTGACCGTATGAAGCACCCCGTCAGCCGCCCCACGAACCCCCGCGCGTTCAGCACCCTCGGCTGCCCCGGAGCGGATCTCGACGAGGTGACCCGCCTCGCCGGGGCCGGCCCCACCTCTGGCGTCGAGCTCCGTTGTGCACCAGGGCAGTTGGCCTACCCGGGAATGCCGGACGGAGAGGTCGACGCACTCCGCACCGGCCTGGCCGCGGCGGGCCTGCACCTCGTCTGCCTGGCCTCCTACGTCCAGGTGGCCGCCGACCGCACGGACGTGACCGAGAACCTGGCCGAGCACCTGCGCCTCGCCGCCGGGCTCGGTGCCCCCGCCGTCCGCGTCTTCGGCGGCGGCGCAGACCGGCCGGACGGCCGGCGCGACCGTGCGATCCGGGCCCTGGCCTCGGTCACCGGACTGGCCGGGCAGCTCGGTGTGGACGTACTCCTGGAGACCCACGACGAGTTCCTCACCGGCGCACAGATCGCCGACGTCCTCGAGGCCGTCGGCGCGCCTGAGGCCGGCGCGGTCTGGGACGCGGTCAACCCGTGGCGCGCGGGGGAGGCCCCGGAGCGCACGGCCGCCCTGCTCGCCCCGTGGCTCCGGCACGTACAGCTCAAGGATGTCGGGGCACCCACCGACCTGCGTCCCGTGCTGCCCGGCCAGGGTGTGCTCCCGCTGGCCGACGTGGTCGGGCACCTCCACCGGCTCGGCTACGAGGGCTGGATCAGCCTGGAGTGGGAGCGCGCCTGGTACCCCGAGGCGGCCCCGCTCGATCGGGCGCTCGCCGCCTTCCACCAGGTACTCGACGGCCTCGAGCCACCCGCGGACACCCCGCGCACTGGGTCGTCCCCCGCGGGCGCCGGTCCCACCACGGCCGCCGGCCGACCGGCAGATCCCACCGGTCCGGGCGACCCGATCACCCCGACGCACCCGTCCA
Source organism: Streptomyces sp. YIM 130001 (assembly GCF_003574445.1). GTDB lineage: Bacteria > Actinomycetota > Actinomycetes > Streptomycetales > Streptomycetaceae > Streptomyces. Next base: position 364,203 of record NZ_KZ984555.1, on the reverse strand, counting down.
GCCCCACCCGTCCGACCGGCCCGACAGCCGGTCCCTGAGATTCGCCGAACTCGCCCGCGAGATACCCAACTCGGCCCCGAGAGCAGCGAACTCACCTCCCGAAGTCCCGAGTCCCCAACTCGCCCCGTAGGGCAGCGAACACACCCCCCCAGGTCCCGAACTTCCCTACGAGAGTCCCCCTTTCGCCCTTGAGATTCCCGACCGTCCTTGAGATTCCCGACCGTCCCTGAGAGTCCCGAAGAGGTTGCCGATGCTCTCCCCGTACTCCGCCCACCCGTCCCGCACCGCCGGCGGCTGTCATGACTAGCCGCCCACCGAGCAGGCGCGGCGTCCTCGCCGCCGGTCTGTGGACCGCCCTCGCCGGCGCCGGTGTGACGTCCTGCGCCGACTCGTCGTCCGGCGGGAACGACCCAGACGGCCCCGTGACCTTCTGGTCCGCGCTGCGCGGCAGCGACACCCTGGTGGCCAAGTGGAACGCCATCCACCCCGACGACCCCATCGCCTACTCGCCGATGACCTCGGGCCTCGCCGGCGGCAACGCCAAGATCTCCAACGCGGCCCGCGCCGGCAACGCCCCGGACATCGTCACCATCGTCGACGCCGACCTGCCGTCCTTCGCCATCGACGGCGTCTGCGCCGACCTCACCGACCTGGTCACCCCGCGCCTGCGCACCCAACTCGGCCCGCAGGCCTGGACGAACGGCAAACTGGACGACCGGGTCTACGGAATCCCCCTGGACCTCGGCCCCATGCTGCTCGCCTACCGCACCGACATCCTCGAGTCCCACCGCATCGAAGTGCCCACCACCTGGGACGAGTTCCGCGAGGCGGCCCGGCAGCTCAAGCGGCAGTCCGGCATCCACCTGACCAGCTTCCATCCCAACGCGTACAACGTGCTGGCCGGGCACACCATGCAGAGCGGCGGACAATGGTTCGCCATCGAGGACGACAGCTGGGTCGTGGACTTCCTCGACTCGCCCACCCGCCGCGTCGCCGACTACTGGCAGGGCCTGATCGACGAGGACCTGCTGCTCGTCGCACCCGGCAGCAGCCAGGAGTGGCTCTCCGCGATGGCCCGCGGCAAGGTGGCGGCCCACCTCGTCGGACCCTGGGGACTCGCGGCCCTGGCCTCATCGGTGCCCGGCACCTCGGGCCGCTGGCGCGTCGCCCCGCTGCCGCAGTGGGACACCGGCCAGCCGGTCCTCGGCACCGACGGCGTCTCCCTGCACGCCATCACCGCCGACAGCCCGCGCAAGGAGCGCGCCATGCGCTTCCTCGACTGGATGTCCACGTCCCCCGAGGCGATCACCGCCCGTCTCTCCGGCGGCCGTTCGAGCCTCTTCCCCGCGGCCGAGGCCCAAGTCGACGCCGCATCAAGGCAGTTCAAGACGGACTTCTACGACGGCCAGGACCTGTACGACCTGGTGACGGAGCAGGCCCGACTGCTGCGCACCGGCTGGACCTGGGGTCCCCGTATGCAAGCCACCGCCACGTCCCTGCACAACGGCCTGGCCCGGCTCTCGTACGGCACGAAGATCACCGAAGCGCTGCGCACGGCTCAGGCCGAGACTCTGCCCGACATGCGCAGCCTGGGCCTGAAGGTGAGGCAGTCATGAGCGCATCCAGCGCATCCAGCGCATCCAGCGCATCCAGCGCATCCAGTGCGTCCGACGCGTCGCGCACCGCCCGCGCATCCCGGACCCCCGACGCATCACGTAAGTCCGCCGCTTCCCGGGCCGCCGGCACTGCGAGCGCTCCCGGCGCCCGCGCCAACCGCCCGCGCCGGCCGCAGCGGCAGGCCGTCGGAGTCCTGCTCGGCCCCTTCACCGTGCTCCTGCTCGCCGTCTTCCTCATCCCGGTGCTCTACGCGATCAGGCTGAGCTTCTTCTCCGAGTCCCACAGCGGCCTCGGCTTCGGAAACGCGCACACCACCTTCGTCGGGCTGCGCAACTACCTGGCCGTGCTCGACGACCCCAGCTTCGTGAGCGGTGTCGTCACCACACTCGTCTACGCACTGGTGTTCATCCCGCTGGTGCTGGCCGGCGCGCTGGTCCTCGCGCTGCTCTTCGACTCGGGCCTGATCCGGGCCCGTCAGCTGAGCCAGACCGTGCTGTTCGTGCCGCACGCCGTGCCCGGCATCATCGCCACCGTCATCTGGCTCTACCTCTACACACCCGGCATCTCGCCCGTACTCGACGTACTGAGCAAGGGCGATATCGAGGTGAACTTCCTCGGCCTGCAGATGCTGATCCCGTCCCTGGTCAACATCGCACTGTGGAGCGGCCTCGGCTACACCGCCGTCATCTTCTTCGCCGCACTGCGCGCCATCCCCCGCGAACTCGTCGAAGCGGCCCAGGTCGACGGCGCCGGCCCGGTTCGCACCGCCCTGACCATCAAGGTGCCCATGATCCGCGGCACGCTCTCCACCGTCGCCATCTTCACCACGATCGCCGCGCTCCAGCTGTTCACCGAGCCGATGCTGCTGAGCCGTGCGACCCCGCTCGTCGGCCCCCGCTACACGCCGAACATGTACATCTTCGACGCCGCCTTCACCCGGAACAATTACGGCCTGGCGTCCGCCGCCTCGGTTCTGCTGCTGATCGTGTGCTGCGCCCTGTCCTACGTCGTGACGCGCGGCACGGCCCGCGCCGGACGCCGTGACACCGCATCGAGGAAGGACCGCCGCTCGTGAGTACCGCCTCCCCCTCAGCACCGCGCCAGTACGGCCGGGTCGTGGCGAACGTCGTGGTCGGCGTCAGTGTGCTGTATGCGCTGCTGCCCCTGCTGTGGCTGCTGCTCGCCTCCACCGTGGACGCCGAGGCCCTCTTCGCCTCGGACTTCTTCGACCTGTCCAACTTCGCGTTCATCGACAACATCCGCGCCCTCCTCGCCCAGGACGACGGCGCGTACCTCACCTGGTACGGCAACAGCCTGCTGTACGCCGTCGGCGGCGCCGCGGTCGGTGCGCTGGTCAGCACCGCCGCCGGGTACGTCTTCGACAAGTTCGAATTCGCGGGCAAGCGGGCGCTGTTCGCCCTCATCCTGATCTCGGTGATGGTGCCGGCCACCGTGCTCGCCCTGCCGCTGTATCTGCTCGCCTCCGACATCGGGCTGGCGAACACGGTGTGGGCGGTCCTGATCCCGGTCCTGTTCAACCCCTTCGGCGTGTACCTGGCGCGGATGTTCTCCGCGTCCTACGTACCGAACGAGGTCCTGGAGGCCGCCCGCGTCGACGGCGCGAACGAACTGCGCAGCTTCTTCTCCGTCGGCCTGCGGATGCTCGCCCCCGGCTACGTGACGATCTTCCTCTTCCAGCTGACCGCGATCTGGAACAACTTCTTCCTGCCGTTGGTGATGCTCAACGACACCTCCCTCTACCCCCTCAGCCTCGGCCTCTACAGCTGGAACTCCACCGCACCCATCAATCCCGACTACTACCCCCTGATGGTCATCGGCTCCCTCCTCGCCCTGCTCCCCCTGGTCATCGCCTTCCTCTTCCTCCAGCGCTACTGGCGCTCGGGCCTCACGGCGGGGAGCGTGAAGTGACGCAGTGAGGGGCGGCGATCGGGCGCTCCCGGCCGTGCGCCACCGGCTCAGGTGGAGGTGATGGAGGGGTACCCCGCTCGGGAGAGCGCCGCGGCGGCACTCGTGAACGGATCGGCGGGGAGGCCGGGTTCGCGAGTGCCGCCGCGGGTCGAGAGGGGGTTGATCACAACCCGCAGGTGGGCGCCGACCAGGACTGGCCGCCGCCGCCCGCGACGTGGGTGTGGTCGTCGTGGCCGGGGTAGCCGGGGCCGAGGATCTCGCCGAAGCCGTGGTTGCGGGCCTGCAGGGCGAGGGCGCAGAAGCCCTGGGAACCGGCCCCCAGGTCGGCGGCGTGACCGTACATGTGGCGGCTGTTGGGGGCGCCGCCCACGTTGTCGTTGCAGGCCTTGCTGCGGAAGCCGCCGTTGACCTGGATCGGCTTGTCGCCCATGGCGTGCCGCATGGCCTGCAGCTTCCACATGGTGACCAGGGCGTTGGACTTCGCGGTGGCCGCGCTGACCTGGCCGCCCGACCAGTCGGAGTTGCAGTTGTTGAGCTCGCCGTAGTCGAAGTTGACCGGTGAGCAGTCGTCGTCCTGCAGCTCGTAGATCTTGGCGAAGGTGGAGTCGCCCGCGACGCCGTCCGCGCCGAGGCCGTACGCCGACTGGAAGCGCTGCACCGCGGCCTTGGTGGCCGGGCCGAACTCGCCGTCCACGGCGATGTCGCCGCCGGACTCCGGATAGCCGGCGACCCGGATCTGCAGCTGCCGCACCGCCTCGCCGGACGAGCCCTCCTGGAGGGCGCCGCTCCAGGTGTAGCAGCCGTCTGCTGCCGCCGAGTTCGAGGCCGCGGGAGCGGCGGCGGGGGTCTGCTCGGGGGACGCGGACGCCGGTACGGCGAAGGCCAGGCCGAAGGTGGCCGCGGCGGACACCAGGAGGGTGGCGGAGCGTCTGGTGGTCGTACGTGAAGTCATGTGGGGGAGACCTTCGCTCGGGTGTGGGGGACGGGCTGCGGTCGGGTGCGCGGGCCGTGGCGCGGTCATCGCCCGGTCCTCGCGGTCAGGCATCGGAGCCTCGCGAGAGGGTCGGGGTTTGTCAATGACGCGCACGTCAACTCAGTACTCGCTGGAGCGAGTTGAGGAGTTGCGTCGGTGACGGCCCGGGGTGGGCGCGACGGACTTCCGGCGGGTCGGCGGCGTGCGCGGTCGTACGTGTGGCGTTTGCGGATGCGGGGCCGCCCCGGCCGGGTACCAGGTGCGGTACTGCCCCGTTCGACCCGCTCGACCTGCTCGACCTGCTCGGCCCGTTCGACCCGTTCGGCCCGCTCAGCCCACGTCCGGCCCCACAGCCCGAAGTACCGGCACACGAGCCGCCGTTCGGCCCGGGAGCACGGCGGCGAGCACGCCGATCGCGGCCGCCGCCGCGCAGAACAACAGCAGCCGTTCCCAGGGCAGTTCGACCGGCGCGCCCTCCTGGCCCGCAACCGCGGCGATCCCGAGCACGGTTCCGGAGACCACCCCGAGTGCGGCGCCGAGGACGGAGATCAGCATCGATTCCAGGCGGAGGATCGCGGCGACCCGGCCGCGTTCGAGGCCGATGGCGCGCAGCAGACCGATCTCACGTACCCGCTCGAAGACCGCCATCGCCATGGTGTTGACCACGCCCAGCGAACCGATCAGGACGGCGACGCTCAGCAGCGCGTACACGATGTCGAGCAGTGGCTCGAACGGCCGCGCGGCCTCCCGCCCCGCCTCCGCGCGGTCCTGGACGAGCAGGGCCGGATTGTCGAGCGTGCGGCGGATGTCGTCGGTGAGCGCCGCGGTGCGGCCCGGCGCGGCGGCCACCAGCAACGAGTCGATACGCGGACCCAGTCCGTCCGGGCCGGCCGCTACCCGCGGCAGGGCGCCGTCCGGCACCAGGGCGGGCCCGACCGCCTCCGGCCCGTCGTAGACCGCGACGACGGGCAGCGCGAACTTCGCGTCCTTGCCCCCGGCGCCCGCCGAACCGGTCCCGTCGACCGCCCCCTCGACCCGCGTCCCCAGCCGCCAGCCGTGCGCCGCCAACTCCTGCCGCGTGACGGCGATCCCGCGGTCGAGCCGGTCGAGGGAGCCCTCGAGGACGGTGAGGCCGGTCGTCCGCTGGACCGTCCGGGGATCGACACCGACGGCCTGGAGATGACCGCCGCCGCGCAGACTCACCAGTGCGGAGACGGCCGGGGTGACGGCCTCCGTGTCCGGCAGGCGCGCGATGCGCTCCGCGGTGCCCTCGCCGATCTCGGCGTAGTCGACGGGCTTGACCTGCAGATCCGACGCCATCGCCTGCCCGGCCTCGCGTTCGGCGGCCCGGCCGAGCGAGGCGGCACCCACCGTCGCCGCACTGACCAGCGCGAGACCGATCATCAAGGTGGCCGCGGTGGCGGCCGTACGGCGCGGATTGCGGCGCGCGTTCAGGACGGCGAGCGTGCCGTGCACGCCCGCGAGGCGGGTCAGCGGCCGGCGGATCAGACGGGTCATGCCGAGGGTGATCACCGGGGTGAGGAGGACGAGCCCCAGCAGCAGTACGGCCCCGGCCACCGTCACCACCCCCGGGTCGTCCGAACCGGACGCCGTCTCGGTGAGCAGCGCGCCGAGTGCGGTGACCGCGGCGCCCACGAGGTTGCGGCGCCGCAGCGAGGCAGGCTCCGGCGGCTCGTCGGTGCGCAGGGCCGCGACCGGCGCCACGGCTGCCGCGCGCCGGGCCGGCACGTACGCGGCGACCAGGGTCGTGACGATGCCCACCGCGAAGGCGGCGGCTGCCGGCAGCGGCGCGGTGAACCGCAGCGGGACGCCCGGCCCGTCCGTGGCGCCGAAGAAGTGCCCGAGCAGCCCGGCCACCCCGAAGCCGAGCAGATGACCGACCGCGGCGGCGACCGCCCCGACCAGCAGGGCCTCGGTCAGGACGAGCCGCAGCACGTACCCGCGGGTCGCGCCCACCACCCGTAGCAGGGCGTGCTCCCGGGCACGCGCCGCACTGAGCATCGTGAACGTGTTGGCGATCAGGAAGGTGGCCACGAGCAGCGCCACGGCACCGAAGCTCAGCAGGATGCCGGTCAGCTTGTCCTGGTCCCCTTGCGCACCCGCGCTGCTCTCCGCGTCGAGCGACTGCCGCGTGACGGCCCGCAGCCCGTCGGGGAGCACCGACTGCACACCCCGGGCGAGCCGCTCCTGTGCGGCGGGGTCCGGTGCCGCGCCCGATCCGCTCGCGGCGAGCGAGTCCCGCGTCGACACGGTGAGATCGGTGTACATGCCGGGCCCCGGCGCGAAGTGCCGCTGCGCGGAGGCGGTGTCGAACAGGGTCAGTGTGCCGCCCGACACCAGATGCGGGTCGTGCGCGGTCACGATGCCGACCAGGCGGGCCGTACGGGCCTGGCCGCCCACCACGATCCGCACCCGGTCGCCGACCCGCTGCCCGGTGCGGGCGGCGGTGTGCTCGTCGAACGCCACCTCACCCGCACTGCGCGGCCCCCGCCCGTCGGCCAGCGGATGACGCGGATCGCGGCCGTCCCGCAGCGGTGCGTAGTTGGCGCCGACCGCCGACTCGCGCGCTCCCACCAGCTCACCGCCGGAACCGACGACGAACGAGGTGCCCTCCGCCGTACCCCGCACCGCCGCCGCTCCCGCCACGGAGCCGACGCGCTCCCGCAGCCGGTCGTCGAGCGGCGGCGGTGCGCCGTCCCCGGAATCCTCGGCGGCCCCGGGGTCCGGCTGGACGGCCACGGCCACATCGGCCCGGGTCCCGTGCTGCGCCTGCGTGAGCGCCGCACGGACGGAATCGGTGTAGAGCAGCGAGCCGGAGGTGCAGGCCACCCCGAGCACGACGGCGAGCGCGGGCAGCAGAAAGCGGAGTCGGTGGGCGGTCAGGGAGCGCACGGCGGTACGGAGCATCGGCAGCTTCCGGGGTCGGAGAGGGGACTCTCGGAGCGAGCACGCACAGGGCGAGCCCCAGGAAGAGGGCTCACGGAGAGCGGACTCACGAAGAGCGGGCAGGGGAATCGTCCGTCGGCAGGCGGGCCCCGCGGATCAGCCGTACTGCCGACCCCGTACGGCCCCGGCCGCCGTCCCGGTCGGCCGAAAGGACGAGGTGGGGCCGCGCGGGCAGCCCGTAACGTGAGGTGGCATGAGCCGTCCGTTCCAGGCCCGCCCCACCCTGCGTCAGGCGCTGTACGCACTCGGGGGAGCCGTCGTCCTCGCCCTGCTGGTCTTCGAGGGAATCCAGACCCACTACCTGCCCACGACCGTGGCCTCCGTGGCCACGGGAGTGCTCTGCGTCGTGGCGCTCCTGGTCCGCCCCGCGCGGCTGCCCGTCGCGGCGACGGTCGCGGTGGGCGCCTCGCTCGCGTTCACCGTCGTCACCATGAACCTCACCCACCGGCCGGAAGCCACTCCGGGCCTGACCGAGGCGTGCGCGCTGCTCCTCGTGGTCACCCGCTGCGCCCGGCACCTGCCGCTGCTGCGGGCGACGGCCCTGGTGGTGTCCGCGGGCTTCGCCGCCGGCTTCCTGCTGCTGCGGACCGAGGCGGCGCAGTGGGTGGACGTGGCCACCTTCGTCGCACCGCTGGTGTTCTTCGGGGACATCCTGGCGCTCGTCCTCGGCCTGTACCTGCGCCAGTCGGACACCCTGCGGGCCCGGCGGCGCACCGCCGACCTGCAGGAGCAACGGCTCGAGTACGCAAGGGAGTTGCACGACTTCGTGGCGCACCACGTGACCGCGATCGTCGCGCAGACCAAGGCCGTACGGTTCGCCACGGCCGGCGGGCACGCGCCGCCGGCCGCGGACCTGGACGCCATGCTGGCCAGCATCGAGGCGTCCGGTTCGGAGGCGATGACCTCGATGCGGAGCATGGTCTCGGTGCTGCGCGAACCGGCCGGGTCCGCCGAGACCCGGCCGGGCGGCACGCTCGCGCCGCTGCGCCCGCTGGTCGCGGACTTCTCCCGGCACGGCCCGACGGCCGAACTCACTCTCGACCCGCGCCTCGCCGACCGCGCGCTCGCCCCGCAGATCACCACCAGCGTGCACCGCCTCGTCCAGGAGTCCCTCACCAACATCCGTAAGCACGGGGTCGCCGTGGGCAAGGTCGTCGTCGACGTACGCCTGAGCCGGGAGCAGCCGGACCGGCTCGAGGCCTTCGTCGCGGACGACGGCCGGGGCGCCGGCCAGAGCTCGTCCCGGGGCGGCGGCTACGGACTGCTCGGCCTCACCGAACGGATCGAGGCGGCCGGCGGCAGCCTCGAAGCCGGCCGCGGCGAGGCGGGCGGCTGGCGGGTGGCGGCCGTACTGCCCCTGGGTGATGCGCGGGTGGAGGCCGGCGCTTGAGCGGTGCGGGGGAGGGCGCCCCGGGCATGCGGCCGGTGTCCGCCGCCCCGCCCGGGCCTGCCACCATGGACGGCATGACGATCCGGGTGCTCATCGCCGACGACCAGGAGATGATCAGGTCCGCGTACCGCATGATCCTCGACTCCCAGCCCGACATCCAGGTCGTCGCGGACGCCGCCGACGGCACCACCGCCGTCGCCCTCGCGCGTGAACTCCGCCCGGACGTCTGCCTGTTGGATATCCGGATGCCCGGACTCGACGGTCTGCAGGCCACCCGGGAACTGGCCGGGCCCGAGGTGCGCGACCCGCTGCACGTGGTGATCGCCACCACCTTCGACCTGGACGAGTACGTCTACCGCGCACTGCGCAACGGCGCCTGCGGATTCCTCCTCAAGGACGGCTCCCCGGCCCTGCTGGCCGAGGCCGTCCGTGCGGCGTCCCAGGGCGCATCCCTGATCTCCCCGTCCGTCACGGTCCGCCTGCTGCAGCACATGACGGGCGGCGGCGCGCACCCCGCCCCGGCCGCCGCGCCCGCCCGGCCCGCCCCGAACCCGCCGCACCCCGCCGACCCGCTCACGGACCGGGAACTCGACGTCGTACGCCGGGTGGCCCGCGGCCGTACCAACGACGAGATCGCCACCGACCTCTACGTCACGCTCTCCACGGTGAAGACCCACCTGGGCAACGTGCAGCGCAAACTGGACGCCCGCAATCGCGTCGAGATCGCCGCCTGGGCGTGGGAGAACGGAGTGTGTGCCGCGCCCTGAACCGGCGCGCGGCACACACTCCCGTCCGAGCCGCTCAGGCGGAGACCGTCTCCGTCAGCCGCCCGTCGGCGCTCGAGCGTCCGGCCGTCAGGACGTACGAACCCGGCTTGTACGCCCAGGAGTTGGCGTCCTCGTCCCACACCTCGAAGGAACGGCGCGGGAGTTCGACGACCACCTCGGCCGTCTCACCCGGACCGGCCGTGACGCCCGCGAACGCGGCGAGCCGGCGGGCCGGACGGGATGCGTCGGGTTCCGAGGGGGCCAGGTACAGCTGGACGACCTCGCGGCCGGTCCTGCTGCCGGTGTTGCGGACGCGGACGGTGGCCGTCGTACCGGTCACTTCGAGCGCCTCGTACGCCCAGTCCGTGTAGCCGAGGCCGTGCCCGAACGGGTACGCGGGCGTGGCGCCGGACCGGTCCCAGGCCCGGTAGCCGATGAACAGGTCCTCGTCGTAGGGGAGTCGGCCGTCGGCGGGGGTCACCTTGGTGACCGGGGCGTCCGCGAGCGAACCCCAGGTGGTGGGCAGCCGCCCGCCCGGCTCCTCGGCGCCGAGCAGGACGTCGGCGAGCGCGTCACCGCCTTCCTGGCCGGGGAACCAGCTGAGCAGTACGGCAGCCACATCGTCCCGCCAGGGCAGCTCCACCGGCGAACCGGAGTTGACGACCACCACGGTGTTCGGGTTGGCGGCGGCCACCGCCTGCACCAACTCGTCCTGGCGGCCCGGGAGTCGGAGGTCGGTGCGGTCGAATCCCTCGGACTCCACGCGCTCGGTGGTGGCGACCACGACGACGGCGACCTCCGCCGTGCGCGCGGCCTCGGCGGCCTCCGCGATCAGTTCGTCGGGGTCGCGCCGCGGTCCGAGGTGCATGAAGCTGAACACCACGGCGGGCAGCGGCGTGGGCACCGACCGGTCGATCGGGTGCATCAGTGAGATCTCGACGGGCTCGCCGGCGGTGAGCGTGGCCGTGCCCCGCTCCGCGGGCGACCCGAAGAACGCCTCGAACGGATCGGACTCGGAGCCCATCGACTGCACACCGTCGTAGAGCACCCGGCCGTCGACGCTCAGGGTGAACGCGCCGAGGCCGCGGGTGCCGAAGCTGTGCTCGCCGCTGTCGCGCGGCGTGAACGTGCCCTTGATCTCGACGCTGTGCAGCGTCTCGTGGGTCACCCCGGCGGGCAGGTCGTCGCCCATCCACTGGACGTGGCCGCTCGGCAGCGGGCCTTCGCCGAGGACGTTGCCCTCGAGGTCGCGGCAGACCGCGTGCAGCTCGAACCCCTTGTCGGCGGCGGCGAGTTCATCACTCGGGTCGGCGCCGACGGCGTACGTCAGGGAGCCCTCGGGCAGCGCGGCGGTCAGTCCGTCGAGCGGGGAGACGACGTGGTCGGGGAAGACGGTGGCGGAGCCGCCGCCGAGCACGCGGGCGTCCCGCGCCGCGGCCCCGATCAGCGCGATCCGGGCACCCGAACTCAACGGAAGAGCACCGGAGTTGTGTACGAGGACGAAGGAGCGGCGGGCGATCTCGCGGGCCAGCGCCTCGCCGTCGACCGCCGCGGGCAGTTCGGTGACGACCGGCTCGGCGCCCGCCAGGATGCCGACCCGGGCGGCCAGCCGCAGGACGTTGCGCACCGCCGTGTCCACCTCGGACTCCTCGACCTCGCCGGCCCGGACGGCTGCGGCGAGCGGTTCGCCGTAGACCGTCCTGGGACCGGGCATGGCCGCGTCCAGGCCGCCCTTGATACTGCCGACCGTCGAGCGGGCGGCCATCCAGTCGGAGACGTTGAATCCGTCGAAGCCCCACTCGCCGCGCAGGACCTCGTTCACCAGGTAGCGGTGCTCGGTCATCGTGGTGCCGTTGACCTGGTTGTAGGCGGTCATGATGCCCCACGGGTGGGCGTTCGCCACGATGGCCTCGAAGGGTGCCAAGTACAGCTCGCGCAGGGCCCGTTCGGAGAGCAGGTTGTCCACCGTGAAGCGGTCGGTCTCGGCGTCGTTGGCCACGAAGTGCTTGACCGTGGTGCCGACTCCGCCGGACTGGACGCCCTGCACATAGCCGCTGCCGACGACCCCGGTCAGGTACGGGTCTTCGCTGTACGCCTCGAAATGCCGGCCACCGAGCGGTGAGCGGTGCAGGTTCACGGTCGGCGCGAGCAGTACATGCACACCCTTGCGGCGGGCCTCCTGGGCGAGCAGTGTGCCGGCCCGGCGGGCCAGGTCCTGGTCCCAGGTGGCGGCGATCGCGGTCGGTGAGGGCAGGGCGATCGACGGGTCGGCTGCGGTCCAGCGCACTCCGCGCACGCCGATCGGGCCGTCGGACATCACCAGGGACTCCAGGCCGATCTCCGGGATCGCCGGCAGTGACCACATGTCCTGACCGCCGAGCAGCCGGGCCTTGGTGTCGAGGTCGAGCTTGCCGAGCGCCGCCTCGACCGCCGCCTCACGGGCCGCGTCCGCGGCCGCGTTCCCGCTCCTGCTGTCGCCGTCCGCCTGGTACGCCATTGCCGGCACCTCCTGATACGGGGTCTGAGTGCCTCCATCCTGCACCCGTTACCTGGCGATCGGTAGGTTTCGTTATATTGGCGTTATATTCGAGCCCTCGAGGCGTCCTCGGCCTGTCGTACGGTGACGGGATGAGCAGCCGTACGGTGACCGCATGAGCGGCAGCAGAACCGCCAGGAGCGAGGAACGCCGCGCCGGCATCCTGCGCGCCGCCCTCGAAGTCATCGCCGAACGCGGCTACCGCGGCGCCAGCCTGGCGGCCGTCGCCGAACGGGTCGGCCTCACCCAGCAGGGGCTGCTGCACCACTTCCCCACCAAGGAGGCGCTGCTCGTCGCCGTCCTCGAGGAACGCGACCAGTGGGACGCCGTCCCCAGCAGCGAATGGCGCCTCGACCTGCTCGGCTCCCTGGTGGAGTACAACGCCATGCGCCCCGGCATCGTGCAGACCTTCTCGGCCCTGCTCGGCGAATCGGTGACCGAGGGCCACCCGGCCCGCGACTTCTTCACCCACCGCTACGACGGCGTGCGGGCCTCCATGGCCCGGGTGCTGCGCGCCGAGTACGGCGACCGGCTGCCCGGCGGGCTGACTCCCGAACGGGCGGCGCCGCTCATGGTGGCGGTGATGGACGGACTGCAGTACCAGTGGCTGCTCGACCCGGACACCGTGGACATGCCGAAGGCTTTCCGCGACTTCCTCGGCCTGCTGGAAGGCGGGGCGCCGGACAGCGGGCCTGCGCAGAGCGGGGCCCCCGGGGGTGGGGACGCGTAACGCGGCGGTCCGTGGTGGCCCTTCGGCACGTCCAGGTCCGGCGCTTCAGAGGAGGCGTACGCCGCGGCGGGCGAGATAGGCGACCGGGTCCACATCGGATCCGTAGCCGCGCTGCGAACGGATCTCCAGGTGCAGATGCGGGCCCGTGGCCCGACCGGTGCTGCCGCTGTCCGCGATACGCGCACCGGCCTTGATCGTCGCGCCGTAGCGGGTGCGGACGCGGCTGAGGTGGCCGTAGACCGCGTAGTGCCCGCCCGCCATGCGGACGGTGACCGCGTTGCCGTAGTCGCCGGACCATCCGGCGAGGACCACGGTGCCGCCGCCCGCCGCGTAGACCGGGGTGCCGGTGGGGACGGCCAGGTCGATGCCCGTGTGGTGGCCCGCGACCCAGTTGCCCTTGATGCCGTAGCGCGCGGAGACGCGGTACTGGCGCCGCAACGGCTTCGCGAACACACCGGGCAGACCGGCACGCTGCGCGTTCGCTCCGTCGTCCGGCAGCCGGGAGTCGGCCGCCTCCAGCGCGTCCTCGAAGTCCTCGTCGTAGCCGACGAAGCACGGTTCGCCGGACTCGGCGGCTGCGCCGGACTCGGTGTGGATGTGGGTGTGGGCGTGGCCGGGTGCCTGCGCCCGGGTGCTTCGGGTGGCGGCGACGGCGCTGGGCGCCGCGGCTATGGACAGGGCCCCGCCGACCAGTGCCGCGGTCACGCCGAGAGCGCCGCGCCGGGTGGTGACCGGCTCCTGCGGGTGTACGTCCGGGTGGTGTGCCGGGCGGACCGACTGACGCTCCGCCGAGTCTTCCGTGGATGAGTTCATGTCCGTCAGGACACCCGCGTCGGCGGCCGATTGCATGCCCGGATGGGCCGATCGGAGGGTGTTCCGGGGCCGTACGGGGCCGGTTGGGGACCCGTATTTCTGCCCGAACGGCGGTCGAACGGCGCACGCATCAGCAGGTGGGAGGGCTGCCCGGGCCGTGGCCACTCGAACAGGAGGAGCCGCAGCGGGATATCGGCGCCGGTTTGAGCCGATCCGGCGTCAGCGGGGCCTGTACGGGCGAGTGCTGTGCGGTGCGGTGCCTTCGGGGGTTCGTGTCGGGTGGTGGGATCGCACCTGGCGTCCGGTGCCGGCGGTCTCAGGCGTGGCGGCGGCGCAGTGCGCGGACGCGGGCGGTCTCGGCCGCCGTGAGGTTGGGGTCCTCGAGCCGGCGCTCCGAGGCGGCGGCCAGGCCGGTCCGCGGGTCGACGCCACAGGTGCCGGCCATGGCGCGCAGCAGCGCGCGGATCATCAGCCGCTCGTGCGGCGGCAGCACCAGGCCGCGCAGGATGACGACGGTCATGGCCACGTCGACCTCGGGGCGGCCGAGGCGGCAGTTGGTCCAGTCGACGATCCTGGGGCCGGCTTCCGTGAGGATGACGTTCTCCGGGTGCAGATCGAGGTGCAGTACCCGCTCGCCGCCGCCGCTCCCCTCGAGCCGGCGGAGTCCGCCCGGATCGGTGAGTGCGTGCAGGTCCCTGTGCAGGCGGCCCAGCATCGCGCCGTACGTCAGAGCTCTCCACGGTCTGCTGTGCAGCGCCTCGCTCATGGTCGGCCCGTACAGCCGCTCCATGACCAGGTCGGCGCCGTCCACCTCGTGCACCAGCGGCACCGGACAGCCCTGCCCGGCCAGCCGCCGAAGCAGCTGCCCCTCGCCGGCTGCCGAGCGCCCGTCCCGGTAGCGGCGCAGGACGCGGTGCGCGTCCAGGGCGTACACATCGGCTTCGCGCCCCTGCCCGATCAGCTCCAACGCTCACTCCCCGGTGGCTGCCGTTTCCCACCCTCGAGCATGGACCACGGCCTGCCGCAGTGCGGGTAGTGGGTGGATCGCCCCGCATCGGGGCAACGTAGCGGTGCCGGCGCTGGCATGCTGAGGCGTACGCGGGGTGGGGCTCATGTCCTGACGGGGGGTTCGGCGGATGACGCAGGATGCGGCGCGGCTACTGGACGATTCCGCGCCCGGCTGGGAGGGGCGGCCGCCCGATCGGCTCAAGTTGCGGCGAGCGCTGCGCGGTTGGGCTCGTGACCCGGACACCGACGGTTTCCCTGTCTGCTGGGAGCGACTGCACTCGGCCCTCGGCTCCGGTCTCTACGGCCAACTCGCGGCAGTACTGAGGGACTTGCTCTCCACCCAGGTGAGTGGGGAGTTCTGCCGCCGGCTTCTGGAGGTCGTGCCGGGGGCGTCGGCGGAGGATCGGCAGGGGCACGAGGAGCTGCTCGTCGTGCTGCGGCCCATGCTCGGGACGCACGGACTGGAGGACCACCCGGCGGCGACGCGTGCGACGAGCTCGACGGGTGGGACGGGTGCGACGGGTGTGACGGGCGGGGTCGAGGCGGTGCCTGCGCCCCGCGGTGGAGTCTCGCGCCGGGGTTCCGTGTCCCGGGTAGTGGCCCCTGGGGGGCGCCGGGAGGCGGGTGATGCCCCCGCCGGACCGTCGCGGTCCGCCCGTACGGGCGGCTATGCGCCGTCGCCGGACCGGGCGGCTCTGGACGACGTGTTCGCGGGTGCGGCACGGCAGTTGGGGGAGCGCAGGGGCGGTGCACTGCTCGTCGCCCGGCGGGCGGTGGAGGGGTTGGCCCACGGCGACCGGGAGGCCGTGGCGCAGGCGCTGCGTGTGGTCCGGGACGACCCCGAGCTCGGGGACAGCGGCGTCGGCAAGGCCGTCCGCCTGGTCGCGGCCGCCGTCGATCCCGGCCACCCGGGGGCCGACACCTGGGCCGTCGAGGGGGCCCGGGAACTTCTGCGGCGGTACGGGCAGCGGTGGCCCGACTACTCGCCGGTCGGGGTGCGTCCGCTGCTCGGGGCGGCTGCTCGTACCGACCCCGGGTTGTTCGGGGAGCTGATGGCGGCGGGGGAGCACGCGGACTGGCAGGACTGGCCGGGGCCCGCCGGTGTCCACGGGCTGTGGACCGCCGTGGCGCGCGGACACCTGAAGGCCGCTCTGGGCGCCGCTTCCGAGGGGGACACTGCGCGGGCCGGGGGTCTGATCGAGGAGGCGGAGGCGGTGTTCGCGCGGCTGCGGGGTGATGACGGGGCGGCGGCGTGGACTGGTCCCGCGGCAGCCGCCGGTGCCGAGGACCCGGCAGCGGATGACGGGGCGCCCGGGCCGTCCGGGGCATCCGAGGCATCCGGGGCATCCGGGTCGTCCGCCCCTTCCCGGCCTTCGGGGGCTTCCGAGCCGTCCGAGGTGGAGCAGCTCGAGCGCTTCGCCGTGCGGTTGCGGGCGCACCTGGCGGAGCAGCTCGCGGGCGAGGCGTACGGCCACCTCGAGCAGGCAGGCGAGACGCGCCCCTGGAGCGCCGAAGCTGTGCGGCTGTGGGCAGGGGCTCCGGGCGGGCACCACCATCACCTGGCGGTCGCGCATCACGCCCGCGCCTACGAACTGGAGGCCGGCGACCGGGCAGGCGACGAGGCGCTCGACGAGTGGCGTGCGGCGCTGCGGCACTGGGCGGAGGTGTACCGGGACGACGCGTTCTGGACCGAGTTGCACCGCGTACTGGAGCGGGCGGCCGGCTCCCCGGTGGCGCGGGACACCGTCGACGCCGTACGCAACCGACTGCCCCGGGACCTCCTCGCCCCGCATCTCACGCTCGCCGTGCGGGCGCAGGCGAGAGATCCGCGCCGCGCCCGCGACCATCTGGCACTCGTCGTCACCTCGGGGTTCCCCGAGCCCGAAGTCGACGCCGTACGACGGGCATTCGCCGCCGATGCCGTGCGTGCCGCCGAGGAGGCGGTGCTGCGCCACGAATACGACACCGCCTCCGCGGCACTGGCGCCCCCGCTGGACGCGGACCCCGCGAACCCCGAACTCCTGCGCGCCCGACTGATCGTGCTGCGGCACCGGACCGAGCAGGAGTGGTTCGCCCGAGGGCCCGGCGATGTTCTGTCGTCGCTGGTGTCCCGGATGGGTGATCTCGCGCAGCGGCTCGGTCCGCAACCGGGCCGGCACGGCCGCGAACTCCTTGCGGAGCTGGCCCGGTTCGAGTTCTGGCGGGCCATGGAACTGCAGGCGCGTTACGCCCGTGCCCCGCACCGGCTCGAGGTCGCCGATCGCGCCGTCGAAGCCGCCGACCGCGCGAACGCCCTCGACCCCGCGCTGCGCAGGACTCCCAAGTACGGGATTCTCGACGACCTGTCGACGGGCGTACTGGCCCGGTCCGCACGCGCGGCGGCGGCCCTGGGACTGCCGGATACGGAGGTGCGCGACCGCATCCGACGGGCCCAGGAGGCAGGCACGCCGGACGTCACGGCGTGCTGCGCGCTTGTCGCCGCACTGCTCGACCTGGACCGGCGGACGCCTGGTGCTGCCGGTTCGCCGGGCCGACGGGTGGAGGACGAACTCGCCCTGGTCCGGCGGGTGGAGGACGAACTCGCGTCGGCCTGGCGCTTGTTGGTGCAGGCCCGCGATGCTGTACAGGGTGGGCCGGGGCCGCCGGGCACGCCTCTCGGCCCCGATGCGGTGAACGGGCCTGCCTGGTCGGGCCGGTCGGAGGAGGACCGGGGGAACCGTGCCGAAGTGGCCCGGCTCGGAGGCGTTCTGTGGGCCCGCTTCGTCACCCGCTCACTGCCGATGCCGCAGCCGGTACCACCGGAATGGACTCCCCACGGGGAGAGTTGACCCCCACGCCGGAACCCGCACCCGCACCTGAACGTGAACCCGCACCCGCACCCGAACGTGAACCCGCACCCGCAAGCACCAGACCGACCCCGCAGCCCCCGGGTTCCGAGTACCGAGGAGTGGAGGACATGCTGTCGCCCGACGAGCACGACAATCCCTGGCAGTGGCAGGACGGCCACAACCCGTACCTCCGCACGCCGTTGCAGATCCTGGGCCTCGCCGCGGGCACGCCTGGGCGCTCTGCCGTACGTTCCGCCGCCCGGCGCAGACGTCTGCGAGCCGAACGCGGCGGCGACCGCTTCCCCTTGTTCGGCCGCCCGGTCGAGGCGGTGGAGGTGAACACGGCCGAGCAGGAACTCATCACCCCCACGGGCCGCCTCCTCGCCGAACTCCGCACCCACCGCCCGCCGGCCGCGTCACGCGAGGCCGATCTTGCCCACCGACTCACGGAACTCACCGCAGAGTTCGAGCACATCGGTCGTACCGCGGAAGCCGGCGCGGACGGTGCCGAGGTTCCCGGCACGGGGCGCGCGACGGAACCGGGCGGGGGCGCTTCGACCGCCCCCGCCGCCGAGGCATGCGTACTCGCCCGCCCCGAGGCCCTGCTCGGCTGGCTCCCGGTCCGACCGGCTCCGGCCGCGCGAAGGACCGGTGAGAGCCGATGAGTTCACCTCGTGACGGCGGCCCGGCGCGGGCACGCTCGCGCCCGCTGCGCGTACGCACCCGCCTCGTCCCGCCCCGGCCGCCGCGCATCACCGAACGGGAGCGCCCCCTGCCGCAGGACGAACCGCCGCTGCCCCAGCGCCTCGTACACCAGCTCCTGGCCGCCGCGGGGCGGGAACGCGAGGCGGCACGCGAGCAGGCCAGGGCACGGTCAGGCGCGGAGCGCGAGCGGTACGCGCGGCTCGCCGCGGATGTGGCCGCCGCCCTCCACGAACTGCGCGGCTGCCTCGCCGCGGACGGCACGCCGGAGGCCGGTTCCGTACCCCTGCGGGCCGTGACCCGCCGTTTCGCGGCGGCGCTCGCGCAGGCCGGTGTCCAGGTGGACGACCCGCGGGGCAGTCCTTACGCCGACGTGGCCAGGCGGGTCGACGTGGGCTACGCCCCACCCGCCTCCGACACCACCGACCTCATCGTGAGCCGCACCGTACGACCGGGAGTACTCCTCCACGACGGCACCCGAGTACACCGGGCCCAGGTCCTCCTCGAAGCCCGACCCCACGACCCGGCCCCCGAACCCCCGCACGCGTCTCCGGACCTCCCGCATTCCCCTCCCGACGTCCCGCGCGCGTCCCCCGAGCCCCCGCACCCGCCTGCCGAGCCGCCGCGCTCGGAAGTCGAGGCCCGCCCGGATCCCAAAGCCCGTCCGGCGATTGAGGACACCTGAGACGTGCACGGAGAAGAATCCGACGCTCGGACGCACACGTAGAAGAATCCGACGCCCCGGACGCACCCCCGTCGACGACCCGACACGTCCGAAAGCCCCCGGCACCGGCACACACCCCCAAGGCGCCCCCGCCAGACCCCGTCGAAAGGAGACCGACCGATGAGCAGCCTCGTCGTCGGGATCGACCTGGGTACCACCAACAGCTGCGTGGCCGTCCCCGCCCAGGCCGCCGTGCCCGACAAGGAGCGCCTGATCGCGGAAGGAAGACTGCGCCCGGTCGGCGACGCACTGGTCGTCGTACCTCCGGACGGATCGCCGACCGTGCCGTCCGCCGTATGGGTCGGCCCGGACGGTGACGTACAGGTCGGACTGCTCGCCAAGCACCGGGCGCGGATGCAGGGCGCGCCGCCCGCGATGTTCTTCAAGCGGAGCATGGGCACGGACCAGCGATTCACCGCGGGGCACGCCGAGTTGACGCCGGTCGAGGCTTCCACCGCGGTGCTCCGGCACCTGCGCGCGATCGCCGAGGACGTGCTCGGCGTCCCCGTCGAACGGGCCGTGGTCACCGTCCCCGCGTTCTTCGAGACCCGCTCGAAGAACGACACCACCAGAGCCGGCGACGCGGCCGGCCTCGAGGTCGTCGAAACCCTCATCGAACCTGTCGCGGCCGCCCTCGCCCACGGCGGAGACCAGGCGTCCGGTGCCGCGTCCGGAGCGGACGCCGCGCACGACGGCCCCCGCACCCTCCTCGTCTACGACCTGGGCGGCGGCACCTTCGACACCTCGGTGGTCACCCGGGACCCGGACGAGGGCTTCGAGCACCGCGCGTTCGGCGGCGACCGCTACCTCGGCGGCTACGACTTCGACCGAGCGGTCGTCTCCTGGATGAACGACCGGCTGCCCGCCTACGACCTCGCCTACGACCCCGACTCGCCCGCCGACGCCCGCAGTTACGCCTCACTCCTCTTCCTCGCCGAGGGCTGCAAGCAGGAGCTGTCACGGATGCCGGTCACCGAGATCGTCAGCCAGTACTGCGAGGACCGCAACGGCATCCCGATGAACCTCCATCTGCCCATGCAGCGCGGCGAGTTCGAGTCCGTCGTACGGCCGCATCTGCAGGCGGCTGCCGACCACTGCGAGCGCACCCTGCGGCAGGCCGGCCTCACACCCGCCGACGTGGACGAGATCGTCATGGTCGGCGGCTCCTCCCGGATCCCCCTCGCCGCCACACTGCTGCGTGAACGCTTCGGCCGCGAGCCGGTGTTGCTCCACCCGGACCTCGCCATCGCGGCTGGCGCGGCGCTGAAGGCCGCCGAGGCCACCGAACGCGGCACCTACCTCGAACTCGACCGGCCGGAGGCCGACGGCGAGATCGCCGACATCTCGGGACGCGTCCTGCCCGGGGAGCTGCTCCCCGACCCCGCCGGAGCGGCCGTACTGCTCGTCTCGGACGACGGCGTGCACCGGGTGGAGGAGACGGCGGGGCCGAACGGTTCGTTCCTCTTCCCGGACGTGCCGCTGACGCCCGGCGCCGAGAACGGCTTCACCGTACGGCTGATGCGGGACGGCCGCGCGATCGAGGCGCGCCGCGTGACGGTGACCGCGGCCACCGCCTCCGCGCCGGTCACCGGCGACGTCCTCGCGCACGACTTCTCCGTCGAACTGGCCGAGGGACTGCACCGCATCGTCGACTCGGGCGTACGCCTGCCGCATCGCACCGGCTTCCGCCTGCAGACCGCCACCCAGGGCTCGTACCTCTCCATCCGGCTCTACGAAGGGCTGATGCACATCGGATCCGTGGAGATCGCCGACGTACCGCGCAGCCTGCCGGTGGGCACCGATGTGGAGGTGTCGGTGACGTTCGAGGCGGGCTGGACGATCGAGGCCGAGGTGGCGATCCCGGCGATCGGCGCGGCCGCGACCGCCGTCATCGACATCCCGTTGCGTCGCATCCCGGCCTGGGACGACCTGCGCCGCGCGCACCGGGACGCCAAACAGGCATGGGCGGAACTGCACGACGGTCCCGGCCCGGGGACACCGAACGACAGCCCAGCGGCGGATGCCGGACCCGAGTCCGGCCGCCGGTCCGCCGACGGCGTGACCGCCCTCAACCGCCTGCTCGGCGAGACCGACGCGCTCCTCACCGAGGGCCAGGACCGAGCGAAGACCCACTACAAGATCATGGAGACCGAGACCCTGCTGCAGGGCCTGGCGCAGCAGCAGATGTGGGACCGGTCCCTCGACCCCTCACCGGCCGACTTCGAGACCGCACTTGCCGAGGCCAGGACCCTGGTCGCCGAACTCGCCCGCACCGACCCCGCCCGCGCCGAGAGCCACCGCTCGGAACTCGTCGACCTGGAGGCCGCGGCCCGTACCGCCCGCGCCGACCGGAACCGCTACGCCTGGCACCAGGCCTGCACCCGTCTCGACAGCCTGCGCCACGGAGCCCGCACGGACCTCGGCGGACCCGAGTCGGCCCGAAGCGCCGACAGCTTCACGGCGGACGAGATCGCCGGCTCGCTGCTCGCGGAACTCGAGCAGTTGCGCCGGTCGGTGCAGGAGGCCGACGAGGACTCCGGCCGGCGTCACCGCGCCGAGGCGGACGCCTTCACGGACCGCATCGGCGATGCGGTCGGCGACGTGGTGCAGCAGGCCGCCCGCGAGGACGACACGGACACCCGCCGCCGCCTGATCGGCATCTACAAGGAACGGATCGAGCCCCTGCACGCCCAGATCGGCCACTGGTTGCGCGGCCTGCGGCAGGCGGAGGGCGTCCAGGTCGTCCTGCCGCGCACCACTCCGCCGGGGCAGGGCAACTGATGCTGAGCTGCCCCCACTGCCGCAGCGCCCTGCCGGGACTGCCCGCCCGCTGCTACGCCTGCCGGGGCGACCTCGGCGCACTCCGGGACCTGCGCACCCTCGCGGACCGGCACTTCAACCAGGCGGTACGGGCGGCCCGTATCCGTGACTGGGGGACCGCCCGCGAACACCTCGCGGTCACCCTCCTCCTGAACCCCACCGACACGGAGGCCCGGTCCCTGCTGGCCAAGGTCCGCCACCACAACCGCTCCGCCCCTCGTCGGAGCGGTTCTCGACGGCGCCCGGGTTTTGGCCGCTGACCGATGCGTGTGCGAACCTCCGGACAGGTGTCGGGGCCCCGGACGAGCCGAGCCCGCTTCTCGTCGAAGCGCTCTTCGTGCCCCAGCAGGTTCGATCACGAGGAGCAAGTCGTGTCCGCGATCCACTGGGACGAAGGCCCCACCCGCCGTTCCGCCCATTGGCAGTCCGAGAGCGGCGCGGCCCCGCCGAAGCGCGTCGTCGTCGCCGACGACCGGACGAAGGCCGACCACGCCTACCGTCAGGCCTGCGAAGGGACGGCCCTGCTCTGGCAGGGCGACTTCCACAACGCCCGGCAACTGCTCCAGGCGATGAGCCGCCGCATCGACCGCAAACGGTCCCGTTCCGGCACCTTGCCGAGCGACGCCTCCCCGAGCGAGGCCTTCCACCTGCACCGACGTGCCGTGAGCCACCGCGTCCGCGTGCTCGGCAAGCTTCTGGTGCTGCTCGACGAGGACTACGTGCTGGGGCTGCGCCGGGCCCCCGACGTCCGCCAGGCCTGCCTCGAGGCCTACGGCCCGGCGCAGGGTCCCACGGTGGTCTCCCTCCGCGAGCTGCAGGGAGTCATCGGCGCCCACCAGTGGCGCACGAAAGGCGTCGACGTACCCGCGCTCGGCGCACACATCCACCCCCACTACGGAGTGTTCGCACCCGTCCGTGGCGAGTACGTCGACCTGGTCGCCCAGGCACCCCTGCCGGCCACGATCCGCGACAGCCCGACCGGAAGCACGGCCTTCGACCTCGGTACGGGCACCGGGGTCCTCGCCGCTGTCCTCGCCGAGCGGGGCGTGGACCGTGTCGTGGCCACGGACATCAGCCCGCGCGCCCTGACCTGCGCCAGGGAGAACATCCACCGGCTGGCACTGACCGACCGCATCGACGTCACGGGCCCCTGCCTGTTCCCCGAGGGCCGCGCCGACCTCGTCGTGTGCAACCCGCCCTGGCTGCCCGGCCGTCCGGCCACCTCCGTCGAGCAGGGCGTCTACGACGCGGACAACTCCATGCTCCACGGCTTCCTCGCCGAACTGTCGGCCCACCTCCGGCCGGGCGGCGAGGGCTGGCTCGTCCTGTCCGACCTGGCAGAGCACCTCGGCCTCAGAACACGCGCCCACCTGCTCGAAGCCATCGCGGCGGCCCACCTCCAGATCGAGGACAAGCTCGACACCCGACCCCGCCACCCCCGCGCCACCGACCCCACCGACCCTCTCCACGCAGCCAGAAGCGCGGAGACGACATCGCTGTGGCGCTTGGTGGCGAGCGGGTGACAGTGATGTAGGGGGTCGCTGATTCAGATCGTGGCCTCGATCTGGGCGAGTTGGGCCGCGAGGATTGCGTGGAAGTCCGTTTCGCGGTCGGCTCCGAGGGGGCGGAGGTCGCGGGCGAAGTGGGCCAGGGCGGGGAATTGGTCGGGGTCGGCGCCGAGGACCGCGACGCGGAAGAGTTCCATGCCCTGGTCGTACTCCTCGGGGGTGATGGTGCTGATCCCGGCCTCGGAGGTGATCAGTGCGGTGAGCAGCACCACGATGCGGTGGTAGTGCGCCGGGATCTTCTCGTCGGGCAGGCCGGACGTGCGCAGGGCCTGCAGCACCTCTTCCATGACCAGGCGGGAGCCGGTGCCGCCGGAGGCGTAGCGCCCCCAGACGGTGGCGAGTTGGGGATGCCGGCCGAAGGCGTCCCGTACGCGCAGGGCGAGGCCGGTGATGCGCTGCTTCCAGTCGCCCTCCGGTCGGTAGCCGTCGACGGCGGCGAGCAGGATCCGGTCGGCGACCGCGCGCAGGAGTTCGGTCTTGCTGCGGAAGTGGCGGTAGAGGCTGGAGGAGTCGGTGCCGAGCGTCGCGGCGAGTCTGCGCACGCTGAACGAATCGGCGTCGCCCGTGCGCAGCAGCTCGGCTGCCGCGTCCAGGATCTCTTCGGTCGACCAGCGCCTTCGGCCTGCCATTTCGTCCCTCTCACCGGGTCTGCGGACGGCCTCAGCCTAACTTATGCACTTGGTGTTGCACGCGGTGCGTGCATAATGGGTTCGTGAGTGGGCCGAGTGCCCGTGTCATGACGAGAGGACCCCTGTCGTGAGCAGTCAACTGGACTCCGCAGTGCTGGAAGCCGCCCTCGAGAACGTCCACCGAGCCGGGATACCGGGCCTGTTCGCCGAGGTGCGTGACGGCGACCGGATCTGGCGGGGCGCCGCCGGTGTCGCCGACGTCGAGGCCGGCCGCCCCGTCACCGCCGACATGCGGCACCGCGTCGGCAGTGTCACCAAGACCTTCACCTCCGCGGCCGTGCTGCAGCAGGCCGAGAGCGGGCGGATCGACCTGGACGCGCCGATCGGCCGCTACCTCCCGAAGCTGGTGCCCGGCGAACGCGGCGAGACGATCACCGTCCGGATGCTGATCAACCACACCAGCGGGCTGGCCGAGTACCTCTCGTACGCCTATCCGTCCCTCAAAGCGTTCCCGGACGTCGCGAACACCTCGGCGCAGAGCATGGACGACCACCGGCACACCCGGTTCGAGGCCGTCGAGCTGATCGAACTCGGCGTCACGGCGCCTCCCGAGAGCGCCCCCGGCGACACCCCGGGCCTGTACTCCAACACCAACTACCTGCTCCTCGGCGAACTCCTGGCCCACGTCACCGGCACCACCGCCGCGGACTGCATCACCCGCAACGTCATCGAGCGTGCGGGACTGCGTGACACCGGCTACCCCAACGGTCCGCACGTCGAGGGCCCGCACTCGCGGCTCTACGAGGCGTGGTTCGGCACGATCGACCCGCCGCGCGACTACAGCGTCTTCGACATGTCCTTCGCGGGACTGCCGGCGGCCGCACTGATCTCCACCGTCGCCGACCTCAACCGCTTCTACCGCCTGCTCCTCGCCGGCGAGATCGTCAGCGCGGCGTCCCTGGAGCAGATGCAGCGCACCGTCCCCGTCGTGTCCCAGGAGAGCCGGACCATCGACTACGGACTGGGCCTGTACCCGACGGACGCCCCGGGCCAGGCCACCTTCTGGGGTCACGGCGGCACGGTCTGGGGCGGCGGCACCCTGTCCATGACCCGCGCCGACGGCGGCCGGCAGCTGTCCGTCGCGATGAACCTGCAGCGCTGGAACGCACTCGACGCGACGGGCCGGCCCCGGCCCCACCCGATCGACGCGGCTCTGGACGCCTTCTACGAGTCAGCGCTGTACGGCTGACCGGTCGCGGTCGCGGCGCCGGTCAGCGCGGCGTCCCGGACCGGCCGGTCGCCCGCTCCGCCGCCGTCCGCTCAGCCGCCTCCGCCCGCGCCCGGGCGACGATCGGCGACGACAGCGCTCTGGCCAGCTCGGCCATCCGGGCCGTGCTGGCGAGCGAGGTGAGCCGGCCGACCTCGGCGGGTGGGTCGGCCTCGTGCGGGGCGGTCACCCGTATCCGTGCGGCGGTGAGCATCGCCGCCTCCGCCACGGCCTCCGGCCGCTGCACCGCGGGGCCGACGCCGGCGGCCCGCGCCTCGGCGTGTGCGGTGCGGCGGACCTCCTGGTCGAAGTACGGCGCGCAGGCGATCACCCCGTCACCGATGAGGACCTCCTGCTGGGCGAGGCGCACGGTGGGCGGGTCCCACCAGCGGACCACCGCCGTGATCGGCGCGCCCAGACCGTCCAACTCCGCGCAGAGCGGCCTGAGTTGACGGCAACGTTGCCATGCCAGGAACGTCTCGCCGATCGCCGGACCGATACGCGGCAGCGCGAACCCGGTGCCCACACAGATCCCCGCGAGCAGTGCCATCGGAGGCGCGAAGGCCGTGGACAGCCAGTCCCAGTCGTGCCCGCTCCAACGGGCCGCCAGCGCCGAGAACTTGGCGGCCAGGAAGACCACGTCGAAGGCGAACCCTCCGACGATCAGGATGAGTCCGACCCGGGCAGGGCCACGCAACTTCCGTATCCACCTGAGACCGACCACGGTCAGCGTGGTGCTCGCCACCGAGTGCCCGATCAGATACAGCAGGATCGTCTCGCGCATGAACGGCGTATTGGCGTAGTACGTGTCCAGGTCGCGGACCCGCTCCACGGGCACATCGGCGAGCGCGAACAGCACCACGATGCCGACGATGACCAGGGCGTACGCACCCACCACCCACTGGACTCTGCGGCGCAGCCGTTCGGGCCTGCCGCCCTGCCAGTACAGCATCAGGACCAGGTACGAGGCGCTGAGCGCCGACATCCCGCTGTAGACCAGCGGACCGGAGAAGTTGCTGATGCCCGTCGCGTCGTTCACCGCACGGACGGTCGGCGGGGCCGCCAGGAAGCAGGCGATCGCGCCGGCCATCAACATCGTGACGCCGGCCGTGACCAGCGGATCGCGCCATTCGCCGTGCAGCGTGGCGAACTTGAGGCCGCAGGCGAGCAGCAGTACGGCCGTCGGTATGTAGAAGACCAGCCCGTTCTCCATGTCAGGGCCTCGGAGCAGGGGCGGTCGCCCGTGCGTCGGGGGAGCGGCTTCCGCGGGCGCGGGTGTGGGTGGAGCTCACAATCGGGCTCTTTCCGTGGGGGTGTTGCGGAATTCCGCCACGACGGGCGACGTGTGCAGGGCGCGAGCGACGCCGATCAGGGCATCGCGCGCGGACGGTGGAGGTGCGGCGGGAGCGGAGGCAGGCAGGGGTGGAGTGCGTTCGACGGCCCGTGCCGCGGCCGCGATCATCGCCGCCTGCCCGATCACCTCGGCCTGCGCCGGACCGTGCCCGTACGCGCTCGCCCTGTCCTGTGCGCGGGTGCGGACCGCGTCGTTCAAGTAGGGCCGCAGCAGGGCGAGTCCGTCCTCGATGCCGGCCTCGCGGCGGACGAGATGGACACGAGGTGTGGAGTACCAGGGGATCGCGGCGGCCAGCGGACGGTCGGCCGCGGCGCTCAACTCGCGCCACAGCGGAGCGAGTCGGCGCCAGGTGTGCAGGGTGCGCCACGTCGCCTCCAGGCGCGGCGCCACCAGCGGCAGCAAGATCCCGGAGGTCACACAGACCGCGGCGAGGCCGACAAAGCCGGGCGCCACGACCGAACTGAGCGCGTCCCAGTCCCGGCCGGACCAACGGGCCGCCACAGCAGCCAGCTTCAGGCCGCTGAAGCTCAGATTCAGCAGCCACCCCACGGTCATCGTGTACAGGCCGGCCCGCAGCCACCCCTGCACCTGCCCGGCCCAGCGCCGGCACAGCACCGTCGACGCCACGGCCGCGGTCATGTGCCCGAGCAGATAGAGCAGCACCATCTGCCCGATCCAGGGCGTACGCGCGTAGTAGGTGTCGAAGTCGGTACGCCGCTCGACGGGTGCGTCACCGAGTGCGAACAGGACGACGAGCGCCGTGACCAGCGCCGCGTAACCGAGCGCCCACCGCCTCGAGACGCGGCGCACGTGATCCTCGGGGCCGCCGCGCCACTGCAGGATGAGCAGGAGGCACGCCGCGCTGTACCCGCTGATGATCACGTACACCAGCGGGCCCGAGAGGTTCGCGATGCCCGTCGCCCCGTTGACGAAGCTGATCGTGGTGGGCGCACCGAAGAGGAAGCTCGCGCCCGCGAGGGCCAGCACCAGGCACACCGAACGGACCAGCGGGTCACGCCACTTGAGGAGCGCGGGCAGCTTGACGGCGAGCGCCGCCCACAGGGCGAGTACGGGCAGGTAGTAGCCCCACGTGCGCACGGATCAGACCTGCGGCCGGCCGTCGCCGAGCGAGGCGCTGATCCGTCCGCCGATCCCCGACCGGTCGTACGGTGCTGCGTCGGTCGCCTCCTGCAAGCGGCTCCGGAACTGCGCCGCCGCGTGCAGCGCGAACGTTTCCGCGTCCTGCTCGCTCGCCTCGTCGAACGCGGTGCGCGCCGCCACCTGCCGTACGGCACTGTGCAGTTCGGAACGGTCGCTGAGGGCCTGTGCCGCGCCGCTCGCGGCCTCGTCGTGATGACCGCAGTCGCCCTTGAGGATGTGCCAGATCTCGTGGCAGATGATGGCCAGTTGGTGGAACGGAGTGGCTCGCGCGTCCACCACGATCACGTCGCGATCCGGCATGTCGAGCCAGAGTCCGGTGGCCGTCCGGTGCGGGAACTCCTCCTCGAGCAACACGATCTGGCGGCCTCTGAGTTCGGACGCGGCGGCCAGGAGCGCCGCGAACAGCTGCTCCGGTGCTGCGGGCGCCGGCAGGTCAAGGCGGGCCCCGAGTCGGGCGATGAGGTCCTTGACCTCCCGCGGCCTGCGCCTGCGCACCGTACTTCCCCCTTCGGTGGGTACCGGAGCGCGCGGCGGCGCCCGCCCGGTACTCCTCGCTCCGGTCCCGGCGCACTATGCCAAACGCGGCCTGTATAGACCACACTTGAAAGATTCGGTGGCGCGAGCCCGGGGAGAGAGGCGAGAATTCCGCCTTTGCGGAACGACGGGTGGCCGGGTTGCCGTGCGCCACCCTGGCCGGTTTGCATAAGCAGCAACTCCCGCCACCTGAGCCACACTTGCCGCATGCCGCCGGACGAGACGCTGCCACCGGGCGAGACCACGCCGCCACCGGACGACACGATCGACGACACCACACCTGCCGCAAGCACGACGACCGCACCTCCGGCGCGCGCCCCCGGTGGCCGCGTCACCCTCCGGGCCGATCTCCGGGCTGCGCTGCCCGACGCGGCGGCCGCTTTCGGTGTGACCGCCGCCGTCTTCGCGTTCCTCTACGCGCGGATGGAGTCCGGGGCCTCGTCGACGGTCACGGTCATGCCCTTCATGGACGACCCGACGACGTACTGGATGTACCTGCTCAGCCAGGCGTTCGGCTGGTCGGGCCTGCTGTGGGCATGGGGCACGGTCATGCTCGGGCTGCTGCTCCCGGGCAGGCACGTGGCGCGGCTGCCCGTGTCCCGGGCGACCCTGGAGCGCTGGCACCGCACCACCAGCCTCACCACGATGGCCCTGATGCTCGCCCACGGCCTGATGTTCATGGCCGAACTCGTGCGCTACGAGAACCAGTTGAGCTGGCTCGCCCGTCTGTGGACCGGCTTCGCGGACTCCTTCGTACCCGGCTGGTACGACTCCGGCACCGGCCAGGTCGCCATCCCGATCGGCCAGGCGGCCCTCTACCTCGCCGTCCCGCTCGGCCTCCTCTTCTACGTCCGCCACCGCATCGGTCCCCGCACCTGGCGCCGACTGCACCGCTTCGTCATCCTCGTCTACGTCCTGAGCGTCTGGCACACACTCCTGTACGGCACGAACGTCTGGTTCGGCGAATGGCCCCGCACCGTCCTGTGGCTGCTCCAGATACCCGTCGCCGTGCTGCTCCTGCTGCGCCTGCTCACACCCGTACGGCGGACCGAACGGCTGGGCGGCGTCAGCGATCCCGGCGCCTCACGAACGGCGTGGGTCCTGCGGGCCGGCGGCCGACTCCTGGTCGCCGCGGTGGTCGTCGCCCTCCTCGCCGTCGTGTTCTCGGGACGTGACGGAGGCCGCGAACGCCCCGCCGAGCCACCGCACATGAGCCCGCATCCGCAGGAGACGGAGTGAGCACGTAGCAGCCCGGCCGCGGGTATCCCGACGTATCGCGGGCATCCCGGCGGATCGGGCACAGTGGTGGACCGGGCACAGTGGTGGTGCTGCCCCGGGTCGGGTGCGGGAGTCAGCATGGAGGGGATCACCCCGGGCCCGCCGAGGTGATCACCGGTCGCGATGGGAAGGATTCGGGATGAACGGCGTCGAACTCCGGCCCTGCGCCGGAGCGGGCGAATGGCCCCGCCTCGTCGAGGTCTGGCGGAGCGCGGTCGAGGCGACCCACGACTTCCTGGCCGCAGGTGACATCACCTACTACGAGCAGCGCATCATCTCCGACTATCTCCCCCAACTCGACGTCACCGTAGCGGTGTCGGGCGACGGTGCGCGGATCGTCGGCTTCTCCGGTCTGGCGGACGGCAAGCTGGAGATGCTCTTCGTCGATGCGCGGCAGCGTGGCGGGGGAGTGGGCAGCGCGCTGCTGCGTGACGCACTGGCGAAGATCCCCGGCCTGCTCGTCGACGTGAACGAACAGAACCCGCAGGCAGTCGAGTTCTACCGCCGCAAGGGCTTCCGTACCATCGGCCGCAGCGCCACCGACGGCGACGGCCGCCCGTTCCCGTTGCTGCATCTTGCGGCCGGTGACAGCGGGGAAGGCGACCGGGATGGCCGGTGAGGCGGAGGAGCGGGGTGGACGGCAGGAGCCGGAACTCCCCGGCAGCGCGGGATGGCTGCGGGATCAACTGCGCGCCATAGAACGTCAGTTGGAGCCGGGGTCGCCGACCGGAACGCTCCGTGAATGGACCGACCCCGTACGGATGGTCCACCCCGAACCCCTCGGCCACCGCTATCTCTTCCTCGTCGCCATCGGCGGCGAGGAGCGCCCCGCGGGCCTGGGCCTCGACGACGCGGTGGACACCTTCACAGCCGCAGGGTGGTCGGCGCACACCTCGCACGGTGACTGGAAGGGCGGCGAGATCTGGGGCACGGCCGGGCACGGCGATCTCCGGGTGAGGATCTACTCAGGCAGCGGCCCGGGAATCCTCACGCTCACCGGTTGGACGCCGGTCCTGTTCACCGAACGCGACCTGCGGCAGCCCCACTTCACACTCAGCACGGTCGGGGGCGTGCTCTGCGCGGAGTGCTACGGCTGGGGCGCGTGCATGGACTGCGAGGGCAGCGGCCGCGGTGGCACCGGTGGCTACGGCCGTTGCTGGTGCTGGGGCGGTCAGGGCGGACCCGGCGCCTGTATCGGATGCGGCGGGTCCGGGGAGATCACCTCCGACGCGGCGCTGTGGAAACGCAAGCAGTACGGCCTGTCCGAGCCCGACGGCCCCGACGCGTTCCGCGAGCCGCCGCTCGAGGAGGGCCACGACTCCAATCTCGGCGCCTTCGCCGATGTCGCCCACCGGACGTGCGCATGCGGAGAGTTCCGCTGTCATTGGCGCAACGCCCTCGAGACGTCGGACGATCGGCTCCTCTCCCGCTTCACCGGCCGGTGCCAGGGCTGTGGCGCAGAGCGCGCGTACGCCTTCGCGCTGCCGTACCGTCGCCTGCCCGCACCGGCTCCGCCGCCCTCACCGCCCGGCTGTCCGCGATGCGCGGGTGTGCCGATCCCGCTGACCGGCGGCCTCCACTTCCCCGGGGCGGCGATGCTGCGCGCACAGGACCTCGGCCTCGTGGCACCCCGCCCCGGTGGCTGCCAGGTCCTGCCCGACGCCCCGAACTGGCGCTGCCCCGGCTGCGGTCACGACTGGCGGGACCCCGACGGGCGCCGCCACGCCCGCGTGGTCGACGCGATCCTCGGCGACCTTCCCGCCAGTTGATACGAACGCGTCGCCCCCCAGCCCGCAGGGCCCCGACCCCGGTCCCCCGTACAGGCCCGTACCCGATCAGCCGAGGGGGACGTCCGCCGAGCGCGAGGGGATGGCGTCCAGCGCGGCGAGGGTCTCCTCGTCGAAGGTGATCGCGCCTGCCGCGACGTTCGCCCGCAGGTGGTCGGCGTCCGCCGTGCCGGGGATGAGCAGTACGTTCGGGGCGTGCCGCAGCAGCCAGGCCAGTGCCACCTGCGAAGGGGTGGCGCCGAGGGACCGTGCCGCGTCGAGCACGGCCGGCTCCTCGGTTGCCTTGGGCAGCCCGGGGAACGCGCCGCCGAGCGGGAAGTACGGCACCCACGCGATGCCTTCGCTGCGGCAGAGGTCGAGCAGATCCTCGTCGTCGCGTGCCACGACACTGTAGGCGTTCTGGACGCAGGTGATACCGGCCGGGATCGCCCGGCGCAGCCCGTCGAGTGTCACACTGCTCAGCCCGATCGCGCCGATCTTGCCCTCCTTGCGCAGGGCGATCATCACGTCGAGCTGGTCGTCGAGGTCGACTACCTGGTCCCCCTCGGCCCGCAGGCCGGGGCCGGTGTCCAGGCGGCGCAGGTTCACGAGGGGGATCCGGTCGGTGCCCAGGCTCGCGAGATTGTCCTCGACGCCGGCCCTGAGCTCGTCGGGCCGCTGCGCGGGCCGGAGCGGCAGCGGGCCGCCCGTGTCCGGGGTGGCGCCGACCTTGCTGGCGACCAGGACGTCGTCCTGGTCGCGGACCGCCTCACCGATGACTTCGTTGACGAAGCCGTCGCCGTAGAACTGGGCGGTGTCGAGGTGGTCGACGCCGAGTTCGAGCGCGCGGCGGACCAGTGCGAGGGCGGCGCCGCGGTCGCCGCGCAACCGCTCGAGCTGCATCGCTCCGTATCCGACGCGGGAGACGATGCGTCCGGCGAGCGGACCGGAGCCTCCGGGGCGGGGAACGCCTGAGGCTGTGACCTCGGGGGAGGGGGTGCTGCTGGGAGTCATGAAGGGCCTGCTCTCGTGCGATGATGGGAAAGCGGAGGATCCTCCGTCTAGTCGACCCTAGCACTACCGGAGGTGCCTCCGTTTTGACTTCTGGACCGGCACGCCGTCCCGACGGCCCCCACGGCGCCGACCGCCCGGCGCGGGCCGACGCGCGACGCAATCGCGAGAAGCTCGTCACGGTGGCCCGGGCGGCCTTCGCCGGCGCGGACGTCGGCGTGTCTCTGGAGGGCATCGCCCGCGAGGCCGGAGTCGGCATCGGAACGCTCTATCGCCACTTCCCGACCCGGGAAGCGCTCGTCGAGGCCGTCTACGCAGCCGAACTGGACGAGGTCGCCACGAGCGCCCCCGCCCTGCTCGCCACCTCCCCGCCGGAGGTCGCGCTCCGTGCGTGGATGGACGGCTACGCCGAGTTCGTGGCCAAGAAGCACGGGATGGCCGACGCCCTCCGTGCCGCCTCGGCCGCGGGGAGGATCGCCATGTCGACGACGCGGGAGCGGGTCACCGCCGCGATCGGGACGATCCTCGCCGCCGGTGCGGAGTCGGGTTCACTCCGCGCGGACGTCGAGCCCGCGGAAGTCACCACGCTGCTGGCGGGCGTCCTCCTGGTCGCACCTGCCGACAACACGCCCGAGCAGACCGGCCGCCTGCTCGACCTCGTCCTCGACGCCTTGCGCCCCCGGTCGCACGACTGAACTCCGAGCCCGATCGGGGCTGTTGGCAAGCCAAGGCCGCGAACGGGGCGGGCGTCGTACGGCGGCCCCGGGAAGTCGCAGCACAGGATCGCGCCGATCGCGTACCGCTCACGGCCCGAGGTCCGCTCGCCGAGCAGACGGGCAGCACGAGCAGGACGAGCCCGGACACGAAGACGCCCTGCGCCGCGGCGATCGGCAGCGTCGCCCGACACCCTCGTTCGGCAGGATCTGCTGCGGCTTCTCGCCCGGGTTCTGGACGCTGCCGCCGTGGTTCCGCTCCTAGGGCTCGGGGCGCTCCGCGGTCCCCGCACCGGCAAGGACCGGAGCCGACTGCCGCCCGGTGGGCGGAGGTTGTGTGTCGTGCAGGTCGAGGGATGTCGCCAGGTGGATGACGGCGGACAGCCAAGGACCGGTGGCCGCGCAGGCGTCCTCGCGGTCCAGGGCCCGGAGGAGGTCGTGCAGGAGACGGGAAGCGGTGTGCAGGCCCGTACGGTGCAGCCGTGCCGCGCTGTCGGACAGTGCGCGCCGGGCGGAGCCGGGCAGTCGGCACAGACCGTGGTGCGCCGCGGCGGACAGCGCGACGAGCGCCTCGTCGAGTGCGGACCGCAGTGGGTCGACGGGGCGCGGGGGCGCAGTGGCCAACGCGGTGTCGCCGCTGCCGGAGGCCAGGTCGGGGACCACCACCCCCGAGGACGTCAGGACCGCGAGTGGGTCGAGCACGGCGTCACCGCGCAGGTGGTTCAGCATGCCGCTGACGGCGATGACCCCCGGGGCCGCGAGCGCGGCGGACAGCGAGTCCAGGCCGCCCGGGCACAGGGGGTTGTACTCGGACCGTACGAAGAGCTCGTTGCCGGCCGGGTCGCGCAGGATCGCCTCGAGTTGCTGCCGGGCCGGGTCGTAGCCGATCGATTCCACCCGGTCCACCGCGACCACCCGTACCGACTCCGCCTCGACGCGCGGCCGGATCAGGCGCGGTGGACGGTCGCCGGCCGCGCGCAGGTGGGCAGCGGTGTCCGTCAGCAGCAGGGTGTCCGGGAGGGTGGTCCAGGCCGTGCCCACCGGGGTGATGCCGGTGGCTGCTGTCCGGCCGCGGGAGAGGGTGACCGTGCGGTCGGCTGCGCGGGAGGTGCGCTCGCTGACCACGTTCGCCACGGCCAGGGCGCGCAGCGGGGAACCGAGCAGCCGGCGTGCCGCGAGGTCGTGGCCGTTGAGCTCCTGGCCCTCGGCCGGCTCCCAGCGTTTGCGCAGGACGAGGGCCACTCCGGCGTCCGCGTGGGCGAAGTAGGTCTCGGCGGTACGGTCCCGGGCGGTGCCGCCGATACGGCAGCCGAGCGCGATCAGGCGGACTCGGCGCAGCGGTGTCACCGGCACTTCGCCGGTGCCGAGTACGGCGGCCGGGTCGGTGGCAGAGGCGCGGTGCCGGGCGTGCAGTTCGGCGAGGAGCAGGGCGAAGCGTTCCGCCGAGTAACGGCTGCCGCGCGTCGCGTACGCGTCGAGCTGCTCGCCCAGATCGGCCACCGCGCCCGCGGGCCAGTGCAGTCCGGCGGCGACCAGCGCGTCCTGCGCACCGTGGAGCGAACCGGCGAACACGGGGCCCGCCTGCTGCACGCCGTTGAGCAGGAGGTCGTCGACCAGGGCGAGGGTGGTGCCGAGGACCGAGCCGGGGTCGTCGGGAGGTTGGGGCGCAGGGATGCGGGAGGTGGTGTCGCCGGCAGGGGTGGTCGTGGTCGGGGCGGGGCCCACCGACACCTGGAGCAGACCCTGTGCGGCATCGTCGCCGGGCCCGGGCGGCCGTTCGGCGTCGAGGGTGCGGAACGCCCAGACGGCGAGGGTGACCACCTCGCCCCGCACGGTGCCGGCCGCGTCCGTGTAGGCGTACCCCAGCTCGTCCGGTACCGGGAAGCCGACCGTGCAGGCGGGCAACTCGGCGCGGGGAACGGGGTCTTCAGAGGTCGGCCGGTGCAGTCGGGCCGTATAGCCGCGCCGCCGGGCCCGGCGCGCAGCGGCCAGCGCCGCCCGGCCGAAGGCCGCCTCGAGCGCGTCGTCGCCGAAGGTGCCGGGGGACCAGCCGGTGCAGGGGGCGTCCGTGCCCGCGTCCCCGGGCCCGTCGTCGCCCGCCGAGGTGTCCGCCGTCGTGCGGCCGTACGCCCGGTACGCCAGGACGATGCCGATGACGTGGCGGCAGGTGCCGGGCGCCGGGCAGCCGCACACCGCCCCGTCCAGGCCCGCACCGGACGGCAGCGACGCCGCGGTGCCGTCCGGGAAGGTGCCGAGGACGGTGCCGTCCGCGTCGGTGGTGACGGTGGGGCCCGTGCCGGCCGCCAGGTCCTTCTCGGCGCGTTTGACCAGACCCCGGTTGGCCAGTTTGGCGAGGACGTCGGGGGTGAGGGCCAGCAGGTCCGGGCGGTGCGTCAACTCCGGCCTCCCCTGCCGACCTTCTCCGCCACGAACTCCGCGAGCCGGCTCGGCGTCATCGCCCCCACCTGTGCACCGGCCTCGGCGAGCCGCCCGGCCAACTCCCGGTCGTACGCCGGCTCGGCGTCCTCGTCGAGCGACGCGAGACCGAGGACGACGGTGCCCTGCTCGGTGAGTCCGCGCACGGTGCGCACCAGGCGGTACGGGTCGCCGCCCTCGCAGAAGTCGGTGATCAGGGCGACGATCGTCCGGCGCGGATTCTCCACCAGCTCCGCGCCGTGGGCGAGAGCGCGGGCGATGTCGGTGCCGCCGCCGAGCTGGACACGCATCAGGAGCTCCACCGGATCGCTCACCTCGGACGTCAGGTCCACCACCTCCGTGTCGAAGGTGATCAGATGCGTCTTCAGGCCCGGCAGCCCCCACAGGCAGGACGCGGTCACCGCGGAGTGGAGGACGGATCCGGCCATCGAGCCCGACTGGTCGACGAGGAGCACCAGTTGCCACCGTTCGAGGTGGCGGCCGGCACGTGCGTGGAAGTGCGGGCGCTGGATCAGCACGCGGCGTTCCCGCGGCTGATAGTGGGCGAGGTTGGCCCGGATCGTGGCCCTGAAGTCGAAGTCGCGGGCCAGCGGGGCCCGGCTGGGGCGCCTGGTGCGGGAGCCGGTGAACGCGCGGCGCACCTCGGGCCGAAGGCGTTCCGTCAGCTGCCGGACGACGGTCTCGACGATGCGCCGGGCCGCGGCGAGTACCTGCGGGTTCATCAGATGCTTCGTACGCAGCACCGCGCGCAGCAACGTCTGGCTGGGCTCGACCCGGGACAGCACGTCCGGGTCGGTGACGATCTCCTGGATCCCGTACTGCTCCACGGCGTCGCGCTCCATGCGCTCCACGGTGTCCTTGGGGAACAGCCGGTGGACGTCGTCGAGCCAGTCCACCGCCGTCAGGACCGAAGGGCCGGTGCCGCCCGCGCGCGACTCGCTGCGGCCACGGCGTACGCCGCGACGGCGCAGGTCCTCGTCCCGCCCGTACAGCCAGTCGAGCGCGGCGTCCCGCTCGGCGGCCGGCCCTCTCAGCCCGCCCGTGCTGCGCTCGGCCGGGGAGCCGAGTACGAGCCGCCAGCGCTCGAGTCCCGGTTCGGTGGAGGGCACGGGGGCCGGGGTCGGGTTCTGCTCGGGCGGCGGGTTCGGTGCGGGGGGCGGGTGCCCGGTCATCGGTGGGTCTCCGTTCCCAGGCCGTGCCGGGTGAGGAGTCGGGTCACGCTCTCCTCCAGGGCCTTGGCGCGGGCGAGTTGCAGGGGATCGGCGGTGGTCCGCAGCAGGGAGCGGGCCGAGCCGTGCAGGCCTCGGCGTTCGAGGAGCCGCTCCGCGATGCGCTCCCGATCGCGTGGCGGGAAGAAGGCGAACGCCTGCCGCAGGGCGGGCAACCCCACGAGGAACTCGTCCTCCGTCATCGCCGACACGATGGCGTCGACGGCATCCAGGAGAGCGTCGTCCCCGTGCGTCACCTCCTCACGGGCCAGCGCGAACAGCCCGGCGAGCCAGTCGCCGAGCAGATCCGCGCCCGCGGGCGGCCGGACCGCCGTCGTCCCGCCGGGGCGGTCCGGTGGAGCCGCTGTCGTGTCGCGGGCCCCCTCCGTGTCCCCGGGGCGGGAGGTCGCTGTCGTGTAGTGGGTCCTGTTCGTGTCCTTGGGGCGGGAGGTCGCTGTCGTGTCGTGGGTCCTGTTCGTGTCCTTGGGGCGGGAAGTCGCCGCCGTGTCCCGGGGCCCGTCCGCCTCAGGCGACTGCCCGATTGTCCCCGCCCCCTCAGGCCGGTCGCCGGCCCGAGGTGCCTCGGAAGCGCCGGTACGAGTCGGCGCCCCGGTGTCTCCGAGCGCCCACTGGAGGCCGAAGGCGGCGCCGCGCAGGTGGGCCGGGGCGCGGGGGTCGCGGCTGATGCGGCCGGCGGCGCGGACGGCGGATTCGCGGGTGACCGTGGGCAGTTCGGGGGCGTGCAGCAGCGCGTCGCGGGCCGCGGCGAGTGCGCGCAGCCGGGCGAAGTCCACGCCGGTGCCGCCGTGCAGCCCTTCCGCCAGCCAGAACACCCGGTCCGTAGCGGCCCCGACCACGCCGCCGAGCAGCCGGCCGCGTGCCAGACCGAAGACCCGGTCGTGCCGCCACAGCGCGAGCGCCGTCGCGAGTACGTCACCCAGCGCGCCCAACTCCGGTATGCCTTCGACCTGTTGGGCGAGCGAGTCCAGGAGGTCGGTGCAGAACGGCCCGGCCCCGCACAGCGCCGCGTCGAACAGCACCCGGGACAGCGGCCCGGCGTCCGCGCCGGCAGCGCGGGCCCGCTCGCCGAGGGCCACCGGCGCGGCCTCCTCGAGCCGCGCCCCGTACGCACCCGCCTCGATGAGCGCGGCCTCCCGGCCGTGCGCCGCCTCCGGCTCCCAGCTCTCGGTGAACGACGCGTCCGTCCCGTCCCGGGGTCCCGACACCCGGGCGAATCCGGGGATGCCGAGGATCCGCAGGCGGTGCAGTACGCGGCTGCGCTCCAGGTCGCCCGGAACGGTGAGGTCGAGGTCAAGGTCCGCGGCGGGCGCTGGTCCGGAGCCGGTCGGGGCTCCGGACGGGTTCGGGATATTGAGGCGGGCGCACTGCTCGGCCACGTCGTGCACCAGCGGGGGCAGCGGAGTGTCGGGGTGCAGCCGGCCCACGGCCGTACCGCAGCCCGCCGCGACCATCTCCGCGACGATCGGATGCGCGCCGGGCCCGAGCGGACGGCGGGTGGTCCAGGGCAGTGGCTGCTCCAGAGCATCGCCGATCAGAGCGCCGGCCAGGCCGTCGAGGACGTCGATACGGGTCTCGCAGGGGTGGCCCCGCAGCAGCGCGAGACCCTGCGACAGGCTGCGTGCCGCGATCAGGTCCGCGGTGGACGTCACGATGCCGCGTGAGCGGAGCCGTCCGGCGACCGAACGCAGCAGGCCCTGTGCGGCGGCCTCGGGACCCGACTCCCACAGCTCCTGGTAGTAGCCGGGCGACGGCATCCCGGACTGATAGCCCCCGAAGGCGTCCAACTGCCCGAAGGAGTAAGGCACCAGGTAACTCCCGCCGACCGCACCCGCAACCGGAGCCGGTACCCCGGGCCACCCGGGGGCCGCGGCGTCCGGGCCTTCGGGGGGAGAGGCACCGCTCCCGGGGGAGTGGACGATGACGGTGGCGTCACCACCGCCCGCACAGCGGCCCGCACCCTCCACCGCATCCCGCAGCGCAGGCCGGTGAAAGCCCCCGGTCACCACAAGGACCGGCCGGTCGCCGGCCTCCGTCACCGCGGCCCGTACCCATGACGCCATGTACGCCTCGCGGGCCTGGTCGCCGGGGTCCGCCGCCGCGTCCCCGCGCACCACGTCGAAGTAGGCCGCGAGCCGGTCGGAGAGATCGCCCGGATCGGTGACCTCGAACAGGCCGTCCCAGAGCGCGTCCACCGAGTCGACCGCGAAGTGCGCACAGAGCCGCCGGGTGGCCTCCGCGTGCCGGGCCTCCGCGTCGGCGTACCGGTTGGTGTACTGCACGCCGTGGTCCGCGAACGCCGGATGCCAGGCCGGCAGGTCGATGAACCGCACCTCGGCGCCCCGCGCCCGGCCCTCCCGCAGCGCCACCCACTCGGGCGAGTACGCGCACAACGGCGCCCAGGAGGTGGCGATCCGCGACGCGTCGCGGTAGTGGCTGAACACCGCGACGGGCAGCCGGTGTTCGAGCAGCAGCTCGTCGAGCCGGTCGTTCATGTCCGCCGGGCCCTCCACCAGGACGTACGCGGGCCGCAGCGTCTCGATCGCGTGCGCGACCAGGCGCGCGCACGCGGGTGAGTGATGGCGTACGCCGAGGAACACGGCGCCTCGTCCGGCACCGGACCCGGCCCCCTCCGCGTACCGCCCCGCCCCCGGCGACGCAGCCGCCCCCGCAGTCGTATACGCAGTCATCAGTCGCCCAGGAGGTGGCGTGCCTCGTGCAGTTCGCGCCACTGCGGGCCCGAACGGCGCGGGACGTCCTGCTCCAGGAAGCGGCGCAGTCGCGCCAGGTCCTCCGGGCTGTCCTTGGCCGCGGTGCCCGCGAGCCCGGCCACCACGTCCGCCGCCGTGCCCTGCTCGCCGCGCAGGAACCAGCCCCGTACCCCCACCGAGTGGGCCACCGACACCGCCTCCGCGGTGCTCATCACCGTGGACATCCGCTCGCCCTGCCCGGTGGTGCCGCGCAGTTCGCGGAAGGTGCCGACCAGGACCTCGAGGACGTCGCGGCGCGGCGGCGGCCGCACACCGGACTGCCGGAGCAGGGCCGTCGTCTCGGCCTCCACCAGGGCCAGTTCGGTGGCGAAGTCGGGGATCGGGAAGACCGTCTCGAAGTTGAAGCGGCGCTTGAGGGCGGCGCTCATCTCGTTGACCCCGCGGTCGCGGGTGTTGGCCGTGGCGATGACGTTGAACCCCTGGCGGGCGAACGTCAGGCCGTCGGGGCCGTCGAGTTCGGGGATCGCGACGACCCGGTCGGAGAGCAGGGAGAGCAGGCAGTCCTGCACCTCGAGCGGACAGCGGGTGATCTCCTCGAACCGTACGATCCGCCCCTCGGCCATCCCGCGCAGCATCGGCGCGGGCACCAGGGAGCGCGGTGAAGGGCCTTCGGAGACCAGGAGGGCGTAGTTCCACCCGTACTTGATCTGGTCCTCGGTGGTGGCCGCGCCGCCCTGCACGGTCAGCGCCGAGGTGCCGCTCACCGCCGCCGCGATCAGCTCCGACAGGAGCGATTTGGCCGTGCCCGGCTCGCCCACCAGCATCAGACCGCGGTTCGTCGCCAGCGTCACCAGGGCCCGCTCGACCAGCGAGGTGTTGCCGACGAACTTGCGGCTGACGCCCGCCGCTTCGTCACCGACGACGAAGCGTCGGGCGGCCCGCAGACTGAGCTGCCAGCCCGGCGGGCGCGGATCCTCGTCGGCCGCCCGCAGCGCGGCGAGCTCCGCGGCGTACCGGACCTCGGCGGGCGGGCGCTGGTGCCGCTCGGCCCCGTCGGCCGACATATCGGCGGCTGACGAGCCGGCTGACGAGCCGGCGGACGAGCCGGCCGACGAGCCGGCTACGGAATCGGCCGCCGAACCGATCGGCGGCGGCCCGCCTTCCGACGAAACCGGCACCGTCGGCCCGGTCATCGCCCGGTCACCTCCGTCAGGTCCGTGAGCAGCTCCGAGACCGTCACCGGATCGAGGTCACCGAGCCGCAGCGGATGGTGCACATCGCGCTGGAAGTAGGCGCTGGCCGAGTCGCCGAGCCACACGACCCGCAGGGTCTGGTCGCCGAATTCGTGCACCATGCCGACAGGGATGCCCGGGGTGAGGTCCAGATTCAGCCACCTGCCCCGGCCGACCCGCCGGGACATCCATTCCTCCATACCCCCGTCCTGCGGCGCACCGCGCTCCCAGCCGCGCTGGGTGAGCCCGAGCAGCTTGCCGACGGGGACGGCGATCCCCTCGAAGCGGGCGAGCCGATAGCCGGCCGCCTCCTCCTCGGTGAGTGCGTACGCCGGACGCCCCAACTGCCGGAACGGCTGCAGGATCTCGTAGTCCGCGAACAGCTCGGACCAGACGTCCTGCTCCGCACCCAGATCCAGCGGATGCGCGACCCGCACGGCCGCCTTCTCCGGCAGCGTCAGCGCATCGTCCTCGACGTCCGCGAACGTACGGTCCTCGGCGACCCGGAAGGAGCGCACCGTGCCGTCCGCCTCGCTCAGCCACACCAGCCGTCGCACCAGATGCCACAGCAAGGGGTGGGCCACGAACAGCCTGTGGAACTCGTCCGTCGTCCACGACCGCTGTGTGACCATCGCCTGCTCGAGCCGAAGGACCTGGTCGGACGCGACCGTACGGACGTCCTTCTTGAGTGCCGCGAACCGCTTGCGCTCGGCAGGCGCCAGCTCCTGGTCGTCCTTCACCCCGGGCGCGGGCAGCGCCTTGCGGACCTTGCCGGCCTCGTCCCGCACGAACGGCCGCAACTGCTCGTCGAAGCCGACGGTGAACCGGCGCGGGCCGTAGTCGACGACCGTGCTGCCGTCGGCGTCCAGGCCGAGGTCGGGAACCAGTCGGTCGCCCAACTGCTCTGCGGTGAGGCCGAGTTCGTCCGCGACTTCGGTGATCTTCTCTGCGGCGCGGGCCCTGAGGCCTTTGAACTTCACCCGCTGCGAGATGCCGTGCAGATGCATCAGCGCCACATCGCTGCCGATCGCCGCGAGTACGTCGAGCCCGGCGACCGCGCGCTGGTGTGCGGCCTCGCCGGGCCAGATGCGCAGCAGCGGGCTGAGGCGGCGCACGGTCTCGTCGTCGCCGAGCAGGCCGAGTGCGTCAAGGACCCAGCCCTCCTTGCCCGGCATGCCGACGAGCTGCCACCGCTCGAACAGGCCCCAGGCGAAGGCCGCGAGGGACGCGGGCGTGCAGTGCTGCCGCAGTACGGCCACGCCCGGGTAGGTGTCGCCCGGCCGGGACATCGCGAGCATGGTGAGTGCGTGCCGGGTCGCGTCGGCGCAGAGTGCGCCGCCGCCGTCCGTCAGCAGGATCTGCGGCAGCGCCGCGGGGTCGGCCCAGGCAGGCAGCGCCGGGACACGCTTGGGCAGCGCGAACTCCATCGGGTCGCTGTCCAGGATCTCCGCGACGATGCCGGCCGCCTCCTGGCCACCGGGCGCCGCGGCCTCGCGGACCGCCTCGATTCCGTGCCGTACGGCGAGGAGCTTCAGCGCCGCCTCGGCGCCACTGCGAGCGGTCCCGACCGGGCCGACGGCGGCGGGGAGCAGATACGGAACGGCCGCCAGGCCGTGCCGCGCGAGCCAGCCGCGGGCCGTGGACTCGGCCGCCTTCGCCTGCAGCAGCCAGTCGCCGACGAGCGCCGCGACCTCGGTGCTGAGGAACGGCAGGACCACCGCTCGCATCCCCGCCGTCTTGGACCGGGCCGCGCCGAGCACCAGCCCCAGCGCGTCGGTCCCGAACTTCGCGGCCAGCGGCTTGAGTTGAGTCTCGTTCCCATAACTGACGGGTGCGTAGTCGGGTAGGAGTGCGCGGATCTCGTCCGTGGGCCCGAACAGGAGCAGCGGGACGGCGCGCGCGACGGCGCGTTCCCTGCCGGCGCGCAGTTGCTCCATGCGCTGTGCCAACTGGTCCTCAGGTACCGCCCGTTGATGAATCCAGCGTGATACGACCGACCACTCCTCCTCCTCGCCGGGCTCCCACACCAGCTGCGGCTCGGGCGCCGCGGGAAGTGTGCCGGCCACCCGGGGCTCGGGCGCCTTCGGGCGCTTGCGGGCCCATGGCGGGTCGGCCAGGACTGCGGGCAGCGCGGTGGCGGGCGCATCCGCCACGCGGTCGCGTCCGTCGAGCAGCGGCGCGATCCGGTCCACCACCTCCGGGGCGAGGTCCCCCAGCGCGGCCTCCAGCAGTGTGCGGTGGGCCAGGACGTGCTGGGTGAGCCAGCCGGCCGCGGACTCCGCCTGCTTGCCCCGGCCGCCCGAGGCCACGGCGGCGAGTACGCGTGTGGCCCGCAGCGGATAGCGCTCCATCGCGCGGGCCAGGCTCGCGCGCACGTTCTTGTCGCCCGCGTGTGTCACGAGGATCCGCAGGGCGTCGTCGTTCGGCAGTTCGGCCAGGGCGCGGGCCACCCAGCGGGTCTCGCCGGCGCTGGGTGTACCCGTCAGCGCCTCGTCGAGCAGCGGTGCGAACGCCTGACCGGTGCCTTCGGCGAGGGTGGCCGTCGTTCTCATGCTCCAGTCGGCCGGGACCAGATTCAGCGGTCGCGGGAACTTCTCGACCTGTTGGGCGGAGCCGAGCGAACACAGCAGCATCGCCCGAAGTTGCGGCCCGGCCGCATCCGCCTCCGAGCAGCATTCCTCCACCCATCCCTGCTCGCCGGGAACCAGGTAGGACACCACGATGCGGCGGCGCAGACAGTCCCGGGACTCGGCGAGGGCC
This sequence comes from Streptomyces sp. YIM 130001, assembly GCF_003574445.1. Classification (GTDB taxonomy): domain Bacteria; phylum Actinomycetota; class Actinomycetes; order Streptomycetales; family Streptomycetaceae; genus Streptomyces. The sequence goes on along the minus strand of NZ_KZ984555.1, from coordinate 320,753 downwards.
GCTACGACCTCCGCGTACGTGTCGTCGTCGGAAACGGCGATCAGGGCGCGGATCCGGTCGGAGACGTAGTACCGCATCGGGTACGTGCGGAGCGACCCGTCATCCGGTTCCCGCACGAGGTGCCGGTCCCGGCGCTCCCTGCCGCGCTGTGTCCATCGCGCCGCGACGTCGCTGTAGGCGACCGCGGCCCGGGCGGCGAACGGCAGGCCGTGGGTCAGTACCCAGGCGTCCGCCATCCTTCCGTCGCGGAGATCCCAATGCGGGTTCATCGCCGTGACAGCCGCGACGCCCAGCGGATTCGGGCTGCCGTCCAGGTGAGCGCGGGCAGCGGCGACGATCTGGGGGTCGCTGTCCGGCGAGGTGAGGAACGCCTCGTTCGATTCGGCGGTGTCGGCGAGGCGGGCCAGCGCCGCCTGCGCGGCCTCCGGATCCGGGGGCGGCACGCGTTGTGTCGACACCCCACGTCGGGGGTGGACGACCTTTCGCCACGACGCCGGGATCTTGAAGCTTTCCTCATCAGGGAACACCACGGCGACATCACCGCCCGCACCGTCCACGGAACCCCCGTCCCCCGTCACTTCGCCGCTCCGCACCGAACCGTCGTCCCCACCCCGAAAACCCTCCACGGTCTCCTCCTCCTCGACGCACATCACGGTGTGCCCCCTCCGGCAACTGCCGCCACACTAAACGGCCCCACCGACAACACGGCCCCCGCGCCTCTCCCCGCCCCCGTCGTGCGCTCGGCGCAGGTCTCGCCCAGGTCTGGCGCAGGTTGAGCAGGGCTCACCGCCGGATGAGCGATCGGTGCTTGTTCCCGCTCCGGCCCGGGGCGACCATGGGCCGCGCGGGGCTCGTCACCGCGCCCCGGAGACCGCTCAAGGCGGACCACCCATGCCGCAGGGCAAGCTCATCCACTTCGTGGCCCAGTCCCTCGACGGGTACATCGAAGGGCCGCAGGGCGAGTTCGACTGGACCGTCATGGACCCCGAACTCTCCGCGTACTCGCAGGAGGTGAGTGATGTCGCGGACGCGTTCCTGCACGGCCGGGTGGTGTGGGACATGATGTCGGGCTACTGGCCGCGTGCCGAGGAGATCTCGCACCACGAGCACGACCTGAAGTTCGCGCCGATCTGGCGTGAGAAGCCCAAGTACGTCGCCTCCCGCACCCTGGAGAAGGCCGACTGGAACACGCGTGTCCTGAGCGGCGACGTCGCGGCCGAGATCCGCGAGATCAAGGCGTCCGGCACGAACCTGGTCCTCTTCGGCGGCTCCTCCCTCGCCGCGCACCTCACCGAGCACCGGCTGATCGACGAATACTGGATCTCCGTGCACCCGGTGGTGCTGGGTGGCGGCAAGCCCGTCTTCCAGGACCCGCAACGCTTCGGCGTACGTCTCCTCGATGCCCGCACCTTCGACTCCCAGGTCGTCCTGATGCGCTACGCCCCGGCGTGAACTACCGCTGTTTCAGGGGGTGTCGCCCAGATCGCGGCCACTGAGGGCGGACTGCACGAGAGCCAGGAGCTCCGTGTCCGTGACACCGGCACCGCGGGCCCCCTCGACCAGGTGGTCGATCAGGTCGGGGATACGGGCCCGCTCCGGGGTCGCGGTGACGACCGCACCGCGGCCCGGGCGCAGGTCGATCAGGCCCTCGGCCTTGAGGATCTGGTAGCCGCGCAGGACCGTGTGCATGTTGACCTCCAGGAGCCGGGCCGTCTCCCGGGCGCTGGGCAGCCGGTCGCCGAGCGCCAGTTCGCCCTCCGTCAGGGAGCGTCGTACCGAGGCCGCGATCTGTTCGGCCAGGGGCCGGGGTGCGGCCGTGTCCACTCTGATCAGCACGTCGCTACGCCTTCGGGTCCTGGCGCGCGACGAAGTCGTTCAGCAGTGCCGCCGCCGTCTTCGCGTCCCGTACGACGACGAGGAACTCGCGCCCGTGCGTCAACTCGATCCACAGCCCTTCGCCGGACGCCCACGCGAGACCGCTGCGGCGGCCCACTCGCCGGTAGCCCCAGCCGCCGAGGTCGGTCAGCGGATGGATCCGCGCGGCCCGCGCCCGCTGCACCTGGTCGAGGGCGATGACCCGGCGCGGGAAGGCGAGCCACGGCAGGCGCAGCGCGAAACCGTGTCGGGTGACGCTGGCCCGCAGCTGCGAGACGACCAGCATGACGACGCCCAACGGCAGGGCGATCCACGTGAGTTGACGTACCTCGACGAGCAGGCCGATCAGCCCCGCGGCGACGAGCGCGGCGCCGGCCACCTGGACCCAGGCGGGCGACGCGGGCGCCACCCACACGGCCTGCTCACCGGCGCCGAGCCCGATCGACGACGGTTGCTCACCGGTGGCGTCCCGCGACCCGTCGTGCGCAGGGGTGAGCCAGGCGCCGAGGAGGCCGGCCGCGAGGGCCGCCAGGACGCACCAACCCAGGTTCCAGATGGGCAGTTCGGCCTGCAGTCCGTCGTCCACGTCCGCGTTGGCGAGCACGGTGAGGACGAACGCCACGCCGAGTCCGACCGGCAGCGCGAAGGCCGTGACGTACACCGGCCGGGACGGTGCGTCGTCGCGGTGGGCGATCAGGGCGAGGGTGACGGCCAGGGCCAGGAAGACCACCAGCACGATCCACACGAACGCCGGTTTCGCCGCCACCCGGTCGGCGCCGTCCGTGCCGAAGTGGACGGCCACCGGATCGGGCAGCCGGGCCCACTGGGTGGCGGCGACCACGCCCACGGTCAGGCCCGCGAGTACCGCGGGCAGGGCGGCGAGGGTGGCGCGCCGTTGTGGCGCGGCAGCCGGGATCGATCCGTTCATGGAGGGCCTCCCGCTCGTCTCGTACGCTGATTGTTCGCATCATGCTAGAACAATGGGCCGCAGATGGCGAGCCCGCGTATCGCCGGACGGGGAGGCCGGTCAGGGCGGAGTGCCATCAACCAAGCGTCAACAGGCCCTACAGAGCGTGGAGTTGAGGTGCACCCGCACCCTCGGACGGAACCTCTCAGGCGGAACCGTCGCGGCCCGTGCCCGACCCGGTCCACGCCTCCGCCTCGCGCACGACCGCATCGACATACGCGGCGCGCACCCCGGTCGGCGGCTGTCCCGCGGGCCACAGCAGGCCGAACTCGACGGGCGGGGTGTCCGAGAACGGCACGACGGTGACCCCGGGCCGTGCGTAGAACGTGTCCGCCCACGTCACCACCATCGTCACGCCCTTGCCGGCCGCGACCTGCAGGTGGAGCTCCTGCCAGTTGGTGCCCATGGGGCCGTGTGGGATCGGACGCCCGGACGGCGTGGCACGCGGGAAGTACACGTCGAGCCAGCTCTGCGGGATGTCACCGCTCGGAGCGAGCAGTTCCACGTCCGCGAGGTCCTCGAGGCTCACCGTCGGACGCGTGGCGAGCGGGTGGCCGGACGGCACGAGCAGCGCGCGGGAAGTGGTGTGCACCACCGGACCGTGCGCGATGTCCGGCTCGTCGACGGGCAACTCCGTCACTTGCAGGTCGAGTCGACCGGACCGCAGCAGCCCGAGCGGATTGCCGAGCGGCACCTCGCGGATGTCGACGTCCCAGCCGGCGTACGCGGTGCGGACGGTGTCCGCGGCCCGCAGCAGCAGCTCACCGATCGGTGACCCGGAGTAGCCGATCCGCACGGTCCCGGTGGAGGTACCGGCCGTCTCCACGGCACGCGCGAACGCCTGCCGGATCTGCCGGTGCGCGGGGATCAGATCGTCCCGCAGCTGCTTGCCGACCGCGGTCAGTGCGACACGGCGGCTGCTGCGCTCGAACAGGGGCGCACCGATGCGCCGCTCGAGCCGCTTGATGGTCTGGCTCACCCGGCCCTGGGACAGCCCCAGCCGCTCCGTGGCCCGCCCGAAGTGCAGTTCCTCGGCCACGGTCAGGAACGCCTCGATCTCGTGCCGCTCCACCCGTGCCTCCCCGATCAGTGAGTAGCGCTCAATCATCACTGAGTCCGACACACATGGTCCAGCCATCCAACCGGCACCGCGGCCCGCCCGACGGCTGCTTCCAGCTGCCCGTGATCGATGAGTTCGGCTCAACTCCCCTTGAACGAGCGGCTCTTGATCCGATCCTGACCTGCGGGAAAACTGACCCGGCACCGAAGAGATTCCGAGAGGAAACAAGCCATGAAGCTCACCGTGACCACCTTCGTGACGCTGGACGGAGTCCAGCAGGGCCCCGGGGGAGCCGAGGAGGACGCCAGTAACGGCTTCGACCTCGGCGGCTGGCTGGTCCCCTACGTCGACGCCGGTTTCGGCGAGATCTCCGGCCCGTGGATGGACGACGCGGACGCGTTCCTGCTCGGCCGCCGGACGTACGACCTGATGAAGGCCCACTGGCCGAACGTCACCGACCCGGCCGACACCGCCGCGACCAAACTCAACACACTGCCCAAATACATCGCGACCAGCCGGGCCGAGGGCCTCGACTGGTCGGGCTCCCACCGGCTCGACGGGGATCTGGCCCGGCGGGTCGCCGAACTCAAGGAGCAGCCGGGCCGCACGCTCCAGGTGCACGGCAGCGGAAAGCTCGTCCAGTTCCTGCTGCGGCACTCGCTCGTGGACGAGCTGCGGCTGCTCACCTTCCCGGTCGTCCTGGGCAAGGGGCAGCGGCTCTTCGAGCCCGGGGTGGCGCCCGGCGCCTGGAGGCTGATCGCCACGCGCCCGACCGAGAAGGGCGTCATCGGTCATACCTACGCGTACGAGGGCAAGCCGGCCCTCGGTGCGATCGTCGTCGACGCGCAGGGCAAGGAAGAGCTCGTCACCACCTGAACCGGTGACGAGCGCGAGGTGCCGTGCGGCGGGGGCCGGCCGCGGCCGGCCCCCGCCGGCCGTCGTCTACTTGCTGACGGCGAAGCGCATGAGGGCGTGCTCGTCGCCCTGCTTGATCTTGCCCGTCTCGTTGATCACCTGGAGCTTCCAGTTCGCACCGGCGCGCATGGCCTTGGCGACCGCGCAGCCGTTGTCCGAGGTGAGCAGGCTCGGCCAGATGTCGGCGACCTGCGAGGTGCTGCCGCCCGTCGCGTCGTACACCTTGAAGCTCACGTTGCGCGCGAGCTGGAACGAGCTGCGCTTCTTGTAGGCCGCGGCGATGAACACGATGCTCGTGATGTTCTCCGGCACCCGTGCGAAGTCGACGGTGACCGTCTCGTCGTCGCCGTCGCCGTGCCCCGTCTGGTTGTCGCCGGAGTGCAGGAGCGAGCCGTTGCCCAGCGGGTCGAGCGAGTCCAGGCCCGCGAGGCGTACCGGGTCCTCGCCCTGCATGGCGATGGCGATCAGGTCCAGGTCCGTGCCGCCCTTACGGCGCAGCTTCCCGACCAGGCCGCCGCTGCTGCCGGCCGTCGGGTCCCAGGAGACCCCGATGGACAGGTGGGTCACTCCGGCCAGGTCCGCCGGGCCGTCTTCCTTCTTGAGCGTGATCACGCGTCTTCCCCTCCGTGGTGGCTTTCTCTAAGTGTGCCCTCCTGTCGCCGCTACCGGTGCTCCGCCCCCGGACCGTGTCCGGGGGCGGAGTCGCTCACTTTGCCGCTTCCTGCTCGGTCACTCGGTCGTCACTCGGTCGGTTCGCCGTCGATCACGAACTGTGATCCCGGTTCGATCACCACATCGCCCGTGGACGATCCCGAGATGCTCACCTCGCTCAGCGTGGCGCTGCCGCGGGCACCCCCGTGCGCGAGGATGCCGGCCCCGTTGTTGGACTTGTCGATCGTGACGTTCTCGATCTTCGCGTCCGGTACGGCACCGCCGCCCGACTTGAACTGGATCCCGTCGTACGTCGAATCGCTGATCTCGGTGTCCCGGATCGTCACACCCGGGATGTCCTTCGACGCGGCGAACAGGGTGATCGCCCCGAATTCCTGGGCCTCGCCCCAGAAGGCGCCGCCCGTACGGTGCAGGGAGTTGCCCGCGATCAGGGTCTCGCCGGAGAACGGCAGCGGGTCGTGGTCCGTGGCCAGCATGATGCCGGGGTAGTTCATGGTGTCGGACACGACGTTGTTCTCGATGGTGTTGTCGTGGCCGCCGTAGATCGCGATGCCGTTCGCGCGCCACGGGAGTTGGATCGTGTTGTTGGTGAAGTGGTTGTCGTGGCCGATGTCGGTGGCCGTGTCCTTCACGTACTGGCTGGCCCAGACGGCGAGCGCGTCGTCGCCGGTGGTGCGGAACGAGGAGTCGGTGACCGTCGAATTCCTGGTGCCGTTGGTGAAGTTGACTCCGTCGGCGTAGGTGTTGCGGATCCGCATCCCGGTGAACTCGAGGCCGTCGCCAGGCCCCCACAGCTCGGGGATGTTCGAGTAGTCGCGGCCGACCCAGGCGCCGACGTTGGCGTGCTCGATCCAGACGTTGCTGATCTTCGTGTCCTTGCCGAAGCGGCCGTTGAGGCCTACGCCGCCCTCCTGGTTGCCGTCGCCGCCGCGGATGGCGCCCGAGCCGAAGATGGCGATGTCGGAGATCTGGGTGTTGTCGTCGATGTCGAAGCCGAAGTTGCCCTCGTGCGGGTGGTTGATGCCGCCCGCCTCGTGCGGCGGGGTCAGCGTGTACAGCTGCGAGTGCCACATGCCCGCACCCCGCACCGTCACGTCCCGGATACCGACCTGGTTGAACTCGCCGCGGTCCTCCGGGTCGTCGGTGAGGATCTTCTGCTCCTGGCGCCACTGGCCCGCCGGGATCCACACGCAGTCGATCTCGCCCTCCTGGTCGGCGGTGACCGCGCTCTGGATGGCCTCGGTGTCGTCCTTGCCGTCGTCGGGCACGGCACCGTACTCGGTGATGGAGGTGCACTCGGCGGGCTTCTCCGCCGGGGGTGCGACCTCCTCCAGGTCGATCAGGTCGACGATCTGGAACGCGGCGTTGTCGTCGTCGTCCCGCTGCAGCTTGAACTTGGTGCCGGCCGGATACGACTTCTCGAGCAGCGCGTGCGACTCGTCGAACAGCCGCCTGGCGTCGCCGCCCGGGGTGTTCGTCAGGCCTTCGGGGTCGTCGGTGCTGCCGTAGAGCCAGCTGTGCTTGGACGTCAGGTCCAGTTTCTGCACGAACTCGCCGTCGGCGTACAGGCTCAGCGTGGTGTCGGCGCCGCCGCCGCCCGCCGCGTCCGGCACGGAGTTGCGTACGACGATCGAGTTCGAGGCGTTCGTGGAGGTGAACTCGACGTTGTCTCCGGTGGCTTCGAGGCGCACCGACTTCCGCCCCGACGACTCGGTGGCGAAGTTGGTGTGCCCGAAGGTGCGCTTGGCGTCGGTCTCCAGCAACTCGCCCTCGTACGTGGCGTCCTCGGCCTCGTACTCGACGTACGGCAGATCGGCGCCGCGCTCGGGAGCAGCCGCCTGCGGCAGCGCCTTGTCGGTGTCGGCGGCCGAGGAGGTGGCCGGGGAGAGGCCCGCCGCGGCGAGGGCGGCCAGCGCGGCCACCGTGATCAGGGGGCGGGTCCGGCGCTTGCCGGGGCGGTGCTGTGTCGGCTCGTGGGGGTGTCTGCGTCTCATGGGGAAGTCCTCTGCGGCTCGCAGTCGCGGGTTCAATTCCGAGTGACAGTCGGAAACTTGCAGGGCTTGCGTGAGATTTTTGAGCTACATCATCGATGTCTTGCGCATGCGTGACACAGGCTGAACGCGCGCCCGGCGATTGTCAACGGTCCTCACGCCCCTTGCGACAGAAGGCAGTTGGGGCGGGAGAGGCCTCGGCGGCGGAGGTGCGGGGGGCTGCGTCCGTCGCCGTGCCTGCCGTCGGACCTGCCGAATCGCCTGGCCACGCGGCACGGAGCGACGGCGCACGGGGGTCGGGCCGGCGGGCCGATTCACCTGGGTGACGGCCGAACCGCGACGCGCGGCGGATCCGCGGTGAGGGCCTGCGGCGGAGTGCACCGGGGCCCGGCCGGCCGGGCATGCGACTCCGGCGGTGTCACGTGCGGCGTTCGGCGATCAGTGCCGTCAGGCCGTCCAGGATGCTCCGGAGTCCGAACTCCCACGCGTCGTCCTGTGTGCCGGACTCCGCGGCCGAGGCGAGCGCAGCCGTGAGCGCCGGGAAGCGCTCGCCGTGCTGCTCCATCAACTCTCCGAGCAAAGCGCCGAGTCGGGCGTCCGGGTCCTGGGCCGGTCCGGCCGTCCTGCCGTGCTGGGCGATGGTCCTGGCGTGGCCGACGAGCAGTACCGCGGCGTCCATCCGCTCGGAACCGTCCAGGCCCGTCCCGTCCAGCGCGGAGATCGCGCGCTCCATCCAGCTCAGTTCGCGCGGTCCCATCACGCGCGGGCCGGTCGTGGCGTCCAGCAGCCAGGGGTGCCGGTGGAACCGGGTGAGCAGCGCGGCGGCCCAACCGGCCAACTGATCACGCCAGTTGCCGCGACCCTGGCCCGTGGCCGGGCATTCACCCAGTGCCGAGTCCACCATCAGGGCGATCAGTTCCGCCTTGCCGGGGATGTACCGGTAGAGCGCCATCTTGGTGACGCCCAGCCGCGCGGCGACCCGCTGCATCGAGACCTCGGCCAGCCCGTCGGCGTCGGCGAGGTCGATACCGGCGCGGGTGACGCGGTCCAGGTCGAGAGTCGGCCGGGGGCCCCGCGACGGCCGTGCGTGCGGACCCCACAGGAGTCGCACCGTCTCGGCGTGTGTGCCGCCGCCCATGCCTGTCGCCTCCTCCGCGCCTGTCGCCTCTCCCGCCCGGCTTCCCGACCGGCGGGTTGTGCCCGCCCAGAAACCGTGTCTATCGTACACAGTAATTAACCGTGTCCACCGGACACGGTTTCTCGACGGAAGGCATTCCTCCATGTCCCGGCGTGTTCTGATCTCCGGCGCGAGCGTCGCCGGTCCGGCTGTGGCGTACTGGCTCGCCGAGTACGGCTTCCGCCCCACGGTCGTCGAACTGGCCCCGGCGCTGCGCAGCGGTGGCCAGGCCGTCGACTTCCGCGGCGAGGCCCATCTGAGCGTTCTCGAGCGGATGGGCGTGCTGGACGAGCTGCGCCGCCTCGACACGGGCGGCAGCCCGATCCGGTTCGTCGACGAGGCGGGACGCACCCGGCTGCGGCTGCCCGCCGAGTTCGCCGGTGGCGCCGTCGAGGTGCTGCGCGGCGATCTGTCCCGGGTGCTGTACGAACACTCGCTGCCCGGCACCGAGTACGTCTTCGGCGACACCATCACGCGCCTCACCGAGACACCCGGCGGCATACGCGCCGAATTTCGCCACGGCGTGCCCCGTGACTTCGACCTGGTGATCGGCGCGGACGGCCTCCACTCCACGGTCCGCCGACTCGCCTTCGGGCCCGAGGAGGACTGTGTGCGCCACCTCGGCTACTACGCGGCCACCTGGGAACTGCCCAACTATCCCGGCCTGGCGGGCGAATCCGTCGCCCTCAACGTCCCCGGCCGCTTCGCTTCGATCGGCCCGGACCACCGCGATCCGTCCCGTGCGGGCGCCTTCCTCGTCTTCGCCTCCCCCGAGTTGAGGTACGACCGGCACGACCTCGAACAGCACAAGCGGATCGTCGACGAGGCCTTCACCGGCCTCGGTCGGGAGGTGCCGGTGCTGCTCGACTCACTGCGTGCGGCGCCCGACCTGTACTTCGACTCCATCAGCCGCGCGGACGTGGACACCTGGTCGAAGGGGCGGGTGGCGCTCCTGGGCGACGCCGCGTGCGGGGCGACCATCGGCGGCATGGGCACCGGGACCGCTGTCGTCGCGGCGTACGTCCTGGCCGGTGAACTCGCGAGCGCACCCGGCGATCACCTGACGGCCTTCGCCCGCTACGAGAACCGGCTACGGCGTTACGCCCAGACCTGCCAGAGCGGAGCCGACCGCACCGGAAAGTTCCTCGCCCCCCGAACGAGATTCGGCCTCACCGCCCGAAACACGCTCCTCTCCCGTCCCTTGCTCCTCAAAGCCATGCTCAGTCTCGGAGACCGGGTCAGCACGGTGCCGCTGCCGAACTACCCGAACCACCTGACCCCCCGAACCGCCCGAACCAACTGAGCCCGTCCGGTGATTGAGGACACTCCATGCCAGTCCGGCGCTTGCGGACCGGGCCGCCGGGCCGCCGGGCCGGTGCCTGGAACGGCGCCGCCGTCGGCGAGGCGAGAAGGAATCAAGCCGGTCCGGCGCCAGGGGACGCGGCCGGGGCGCCCGCGAAAGCCCCGCGTACGCCCGCGCCGCACAAGGGAACGACCACCCTCCGCGCGCCCCACCGCTCGGACCCCGCAACCGCGGCCCAGCACGCGACTCCCGTGGGCTCCACATACAGCCCGCGCCCCGCGAGATCCCGTTGGGCCGCCCCGATCTCCGCCTCCGTCACGGTCAGCACATCGCCCCCGAACTCCCGTACCACGGAAAGAATTTGGCGGGCCCGGGGCGGACGTGCGATAGCGATGCCCTCGGCCAGGGTCGCGGACGCCTGCACGGGTTCACCGAGGTCCCGCGCCCCTGCGCGCCATGCCGCCGCGATCGGTGACACCGCCTCCGCCTGCACCGCGTACAGCGTCGGAATCCGTCCGATCAGTCCCGCCCCGTGCAGCTCGCGCAGTGCGAGCGCCGCGCCGAGCAGCAGCGTTCCGTTGCCCACCGGCAGTACCAGGACCTCCGGCAGTCGCCCGCCGAGGTCCTCCCACAGCTCGTGCACATAGGTCTTCGTGCCGTGCAGGAAGTACGGGTTGTAGACGTGGCTCGCATAGAACGTGCCGGCCTCGTCCGCCGCCCCGCGCGCCGCATCGGCCGCCGCGGCTCGGTCGCCGTCGACCTCGGCGACCCGCGCCCCGTGCGCCCGGATCTGCTCCAGCTTCTTCCCCGAGGTGCCGGCCGGTACGAACACCGTGGTGGGCAGGCCCGCTCGCGCGCAGTACGCGGCGACCGCGGTGCCGGCGTTGCCCGTGCTGTCGGCGACCACCCGGTCCGGGCCGAGGCGTAGGGCCAGTTCGGCGAGGAGTACGGCGCCGCGGTCCTTGAACGACAGGGTCGGCTGCAGGAAGTCGAGCTTGGCCGACACGGCCCCCTCGAGCGGCACCAGCGGGGTCCGCCCCTCGCCGAGGCTCAGCGTGGGAGAGCCGATCGGCAGGCATTCCGCGTAGCGCCAGAGCGAGTTGACCCGTCCCGCGAGCGACTTCAGCGGGGTGGGCGTCGGGTGGTAGTCGAGATCGAGCGGGCCCTTGCAGACCGGGCAGCACCACGCCAGAGAGGTGCGCACGCGGGTGCCGTCGACGGGGCAGACACAGTCGGGCAGGAGGCTCATCCGCGCAGCGTAGTCGCGGTGCAGGCGCACGGCCGGGGGCGCGCGCCGGGCGCCGCCGGGCGGATCGCGACCCGTCCGACCGGCCCTGCGGTGAGATGTGCTGACACATGACACCTCGTCATGTCACGTGTGTGGCAAGGGCGTTAAGCCACCCACGGGCCTCTTGTGGGAATCATGTGCATCGGTCAATCTTTCACCGGAAGCAGTCGGGAGTACCGGACCCCGGGCACCGGAATCCGGTGGTGATTGTCATGCTCCTGTCGCGCATCCCCCCCCACCAGCGCACCATCGACGAGGAGGACCCTCAGATGGCAGTTGTGCGTCCCCACACCCACAGATTCACCGGTCTGGCCGCCACGGCCGCAGCAGCAGCCGTCGCGCTCGGCCTGACCGCCGCGCTCCCCGCGGGCGCAGCGGACCGCGGCCAGGCCGCCAAGGGCGTCATCGAGAACGCCGGAGCACCGGGCGCGATATCCGGCAGCTACATCGTCACGCTCGACGAGGACGCCGCACGGGCGGGCTCGAAGGCGGGCAAGCAGGTCGCCGCGGAGCACGGCGCGGACATCGAGCAGACCTACCGCTCCGCCCTCAACGGCTACGAGGTCAAGGCGAGCAAGGCCGAGGCCCAACGCCTCGCCGCGGACCCGGCGGTGGCCTCGGTCGTGCAGAACCGCACGTTCACCGTCGACGCCACCCAGGCCGACCCGCCCTCCTGGGGCCTCGACCGCATCGACCAGCCGGCGCTGCCGCTCGACAGCAGCTACACCTACCCGGACTCGGCCGGTGAGGGCGTCACGGCGTACATCATCGACACCGGCGTCCGGATCAGCCACGAGGACTTCGGCGGCCGCGCGACGCACGGCTACGACGCCATCGACGGGGACGAGACCGCGAACGACGGCCACGGTCACGGCACCCACGTCGCCGGTACGGTCGCGGGCACCGCGCACGGCGTCGCCAAGAACGCGGACATCGTCGCCGTCCGCGTACTCGACGACAACGGCTCCGGCACCACCGCCCAGGTAGTCGCCGGCATCGACTGGGTGACCGAGAACGCCGTCAAGCCCGCGGTCGCCAACATGAGTCTCGGCGGCGGCGCCGACAGCGCCCTCGACGAGGCGGTACGCAACTCCATAGCCTCCGGCGTCACCTACTCGCTCGCCGCGGGCAACGAGTCCACCGACGCCTCCACCCGTTCGCCCGCCCGCGTCGAGGAGGGCATCACCGTCGGCGCGACCGAGTCCACCGACGCCCGTGCCTACTACTCCAACTACGGCTCCGCCCTGGACATCTTCGCCCCGGGCTCCGAGATCACCTCGTCGTGGAACACCTCGGACACCGCCACCAACACCATCTCGGGTACGTCGATGGCGGCCCCGCACGTGGCCGGCGCGGCAGCCCTGTACCTGTCCGGCAACGCCGACGCGACCCCGGACCAGGTCCGCGACGCCCTGGTCGACGCGGGCAGCCCCGACGTCGTCGGCGACCCGGGAACGGGCTCGCCGAACGTGCTCCTGAACGTCACCGAGTAGGACGCGGCAGCGTCGCCGGCCCAAGAGGTGACGCTTCGGCGACCGGTGCCCGGCGCCCGCGCACGCCCTCCCGGGCGTGCGCGGGCACCGTGCTCACGCCTCGGGTTCTGTCCGGGTGCCCGCGGCGGTGGGCGGCGTACCGCGTACGATCGCGCTGCGTTCGCCGGACCGAGTGGGGGAGCAGACACATCGTGGCCATACCGCCGCCGCCCGAGGGGCCGCCGTCCCGTCCGCAGTCCGATCCGGCGGCGGGCGGTCAGTCGTATCCACCGGGCGGCGGGCCGCCGCATCCGTATGCGCAGCAGCCGCATCCCCATCCCCATCCCCATTCCCATCCGTCTCCGGGGCAGCAGCCTCCGCCGCCGTACGGCGGGTGGCCGGGCGCGCAGCCGTACGGCTACGTCCCGCAGCCGCCGCCGGTCAACGGCCTGGCCATCGCCGCCCTCGTGCTCGGCATCCTCTGCTTCCTGCCCCTGGTCGGTCTGATCCTCGGCGTGCTCGCGCTGTCGCAGATCAACAAGCGAGGTGAGCGCGGCAAGGGCCTGGCCGTCGCGGGCATCGCGCTCTCCGCGATCGGGGCGGTGCTGCTCTCGGTCTCGCTGGTGACCGGGGCGGCCGGTGAGTTCGTGGACGGCTTCCGCGAGGGGATGGACGAGGCCCGCGAGAGCAGCGGTCCGTTCTCGCTCGAGAAGGGGCAGTGCTTCGACGTCCCGGGCGGACGGATGAGCGGCCAGGCGCGCAACGTCGACGTGGTGTCCTGCGAAGAGCCGCACGACGGCGAGGTGTTCGGCTCCTTCCGGCTCTCCGGCGACAAGTATCCGGGGGAGTCGCGGATCAAGGACATGGCCGACGCCAGGTGCTCGAGCCTGGCCGACACCTACGTGGGCGACCCCGCCGCCGTGGGAGACGAGGTCTACCTCTTCTTCTACGGGCCCACCAGGGCCAGTTACCTGAGGGGGGACCGTGAGGTCTCCTGCATCCTCCACAAGGAGAACGGCAAGCTGACGGGCTCGCTGCGGGACGCGGGCCGCGACGACGGCGGCAGCGGCGGGACGGGCGGCGGCAGCGGTGGTGGCGACGGAGGGTCCGCAGGCACGGGCGGCGGCGTGGAAGACGGGCCGGGCCCGGGACGCGAGGTCTGACCCGCGCCGGGATGTGTGAACCGCGGCCCCCGAAAGGGCGGTTGACGCCACATCTGAGTCACGGAGCGTGATGTTTACCTCGGGGTAAGGTGCACGCTCCGTGAGCGGAACGAGGCGGCAGCGTGGGCGAGACCTGTCGGCATGTGGTGATCCGGTGACGACCCGGTGCGGTTCCGGCGTCGGGGCGCGCTGCGCCCAAGGGGCGCGGTGGGTGGGGGAGTTTCCTTGATCGTGAGGTGGGGCGAAAAGTTCCCGGGCACGCGCAAGTCATCACATTGAGTGGTTCTTTGGCCTGGGGTTGCGGTCAACAACCCACGGTTGCCACGCTGTCGCTGTCTGTCAACCTGATGGGAGCGGCCAGTGACTTTCGGTGAGCAGCCGGCGTATCTGCGCGTTGCGGATGATCTCAGGCAGCAGATTGTCAGCGGCTCGCTGCCGCCGCACACCCGGCTGCCTTCGCAGGCCCGGATCCGCTCGGAGTACGGCGTATCGGACACCGTGGCGCTCGAGGCGCGCAAGGTGCTGATGGCCGAGGGGCTGGTCGAGGGCCGTTCGGGCTCGGGGACCTACGTGCGCGAGCGGACGGTGCCCCGGCGGGTGGCCCGGTCCGGATACCGCGCGGGGGACGGCACCACGCCGTTCCGCCAGGAGCAGGCGGACAGCAGAGCGCGCGGCACCTGGGAGTCCCGCAGTGAACAGGACCTGGCGGACCAGGAGATCGCCGGCCGCCTCGACATCAAGACCGGCGACCGCGTGATGTGCACGCGCTACGTCTTCCGGGACGCGGGCGAGCCGATGATGCTCTCCACCTCCTACGAACCCTTGGCCATCACCGGCCGTACGCCCGTGATGCTCCCCGAGGAGGGTCCGCTCGGCGGCTGCGGAGTGGTCGAACGCATGGCGGCCATCGACCTGGTGGTGGACAACGTGGCGGAGGACGTCTCCGCCCGCCCCGGCCTCGCCGAAGAGCTGCACGCGCTCGGCGGCGTGCCCGGTCATGTCGTCATCGCCGTCGAGCGGACGTACTTCGCCTCGGGCCGGCCGGTCGAGACGGCCGACATCATCATCCCCGCCGACCGCTACCGGGTCGGCTACCACCTGCCGGTGAAATAGCACCGCACCCCGCCGCCCGTCCCTGCCCGGACAACTCGTCGCCGAATAAGCCCTGTTGGGCTTCCCGTCCGTATACGAGGCGCCGGTGGGCGGGGCCGGGGCACGGGCGCGCGGGGGAATATACGCACGGGAAAGTGCAGCGAAACACCTTGGAAACAGGGCCGCTTGAGGCTGTGGACGCGCTTCGGGGGCGCGCTCCGCACGCCCTCGGTCCCTGTTTCACGTGCCCCGCCCCGGGGCCAGGAGGTGGACGTTGTCCAGGTACTTCCCCCGTCGAGTCGTGGCCCCGGCCATGGTTCTCTCGGCCGCCATGGTGCTCTCCGCCTGCGGCGCCAAGACCGACACCGGCGGATCCTCCGCGAAGGGCGTCGAGGCCGACACCTCCAAGGACACCGTCAAGGTCGGCATGCTCAACTCCCTGTCCGGCACCATGGCGATCAGCGAGGTGACCGTACGCGACTCGATACGGCTCGCCATCGACGAGATCAACGCGGACGGCGGCGTCCTCGGCAAGAAGATCCGCCCCGTCGGCGAGGACGGCGCCTCCGACTGGCCGACCTTCGCCGAGAAGGCGGGCAAGCTCATCAAGGAGGACCGGGTCGTCGCCACGTTCGGCTGCTGGACCTCCGCCAGCCGCAAGGCGGTCAAGCCCGTCTTCGAGAAGAGCAAGTCGCTGCTCTTCTACCCCGTCCAGTACGAGGGCCTCGAGCAGTCGCCGTACATCTTCTACACCGGCGCGACCACCAACCAGCAGATCGTGCCCGCGCTCGACTACCTCAAGGCCCAGGGCAAGAAGTCGATCTACCTGGTCGGTTCCGACTACGTCTTCCCGCGCACCGCGAACAAGGTCATCAAGGCCTACGCGAAGGCCAACGGGATGAAGGTGCTCGGCGAGGACTACGCCCCGCTCGGCTCCACCGAGTTCTCCACGATCGCCAACAAGGTGAAGGCGGCCAAGGCCGACGCCGTCTTCAACACCCTCAACGGCGACTCCAACGTGGCGTTCTTCAAGGAGTACAAGTCCGCCGGCCTGACCGCGTCGAAGATGCCGGTCGTCTCCGTGTCGATCGCCGAGGAGGAGGTCAAGTCCATCGGGCCGCAGTACCTCAAGGACCAACTGACCTCCTGGAACTACTACCAGACCACCAAGGGCGAGCAGAACACCGACTTCGTCGACGCCTACAAGGCCGAGTACGGCAAGGACAAGCCGACCAGTGACCCGATGGAGGCGGCGTACACCTCCGTCCATCTGTGGAAGGCCATGGTCGAGAAGGCGAAGTCCTTCGATCCGGAGAAGGTGAAGGCCGCCGCCGACGGCGTCACCTACGCCGCCCCCGAGGGGGAGGTCACCGTGGACGGGCCCACCCAGCACATCCACAAGACCGCCCGCATCGGCCGGATCGGCGCCGACGGTCTGATCGAGCAGGTCTGGGACTCCGGGAAGCCGATCGAGCCGGACCCGTACCTCAAGGGCTACGACTGGGCCTCGGGACTGTCCTGATGACAGTGATCCTCGGTCAGTCCTTCACCGGCATCAGCATCGGTGCCGTCCTGCTGCTCATCGCGCTCGGCCTGTCCCTGACCTTCGGGCAGATGGGCGTGATCAACATGGCGCACGGCGAGTTCATCATGGCCGGCGCCTACACCACCTACGTCCTGCAGCAGGCGCTCGGTGACGCGGGCCTGTCCCTGCTGCTCGCGCTGCCCGTCGCCTTCCTGGTGGCCGGCACACTCGGCGCCCTGCTCGAATGGCTGCTCATCCGCCGCCTGTATCTGCGCCCGCTCGACACGCTGCTCGTCACCTGGGGCGTCTCGCTGATGCTGCAGCAACTGGCCCGGGACATCTTCGGCGCGCCCAACGTCCAGACCAGGGCACCCGAGTCGCTCACCGGAAACGTCACGCTGATCGGCGGGGACGACCCGCTCACCGTCGCCAACAGCAGGCTCTTCATCCTGGGCCTCGCGCTCGCCGCAGTGGCCGCGCTGGCCCTCGTCCTCGCCCGGACGCCGCTCGGCCGCCGCATCCGGGCCGTCGTGCAGAACCGCGATCTGGCCGAGGTGTCGGGGATCTCCACCGCGCGCGTGGACCGTACGGCGTTCTTCGTCGGCTCGGGGCTCGCGGGCGTGGCGGGAGTCGCGCTCACCCTCGTCGGGCCGATCGGGCCGACCATGGGCACCAACATCATCATCGACGCGTTCCTGGTCGTCGTGGTGGGCGGGCTCGGCCGGCTGAAGGGGACGGTGATCACCGCGTTCGTGCTCGGCGTCCTGCAGGCGGTCCTCGAGTACTCGACCACGGTCTCCGCGGCCAAGGTGGTCGTCCTCGTCGGCATAGTCGCCTTCCTCCAGTGGCGGCCCCAGGGCCTCTACACCCTGCGCACCCGGAGCCTGGTTTGAAGATCCCGAAGCTGTCCCCGAAACCGGCGGCCCCGACGACCTCCACGGGCTCGAAGCTCGCCCGCCCCGCCGCGGGCTTCGGCGCCGCCGCCGTCCTCCTGTTCGTCGCCGCCCCGCTGCTGCTCACCGACTTCCGGCTCGGACTGCTCGCCAAGTACCTGTGCATCGCGATGGTCGCCGTCGGTATCTGTCTGGCATGGGGGCGCGGCGGGCTGCTCACCCTCGGCCAGGGCCTGTTCTTCGGCCTCGGGGGCTACGCGATGGCGATGCACCTCAAACTCGCCGACGCGGGCCCCGGCGAGTTGCCCGACTTCATGGTCCTGTACGGCGCCGCGGGCGAACTGCCGTGGTGGTGGAGGCCGTTCGAGTCACCGGTCTTCGCACTCTCCGCGACCGTACTGCTGCCGATGGCGGTCGCCGCGGTGATCGGCACGCTGGTGTTCCGGCGCCGGGTCAAGGGCGCGTACTTCGCGATCCTCAGCCAGGCGCTCGCCGCCGCCTTCGCCCTCTGGCTGATCGGCCGGCAGTCGACCACCGGCGGCACCAACGGCCTCACCGACATCCAGGGCTTCTTCGGCTACGACCTCGACGACCCGGTCAACCAGCGCACGGTGTACTTCGTCATCGCCGCGGCCCTGCTGGCCCTCGCGGCCCTCGTACGCCAGCTCATCCACAGCCGGTACGGCGAACTCCTGGTCGCCGTACGGGACTCGGAGGAGCGGGTCCGCTTCCTCGGCTACGACCCGGCCCTCGTCAAACTGGTCGCGTACGTGGTGGCCGCGGGTGCGGCCGGACTCGCGGGCGCGCTGTTCGTACCCGCCGTCGGGATCATCTCGCCGGCCCTGATCGGCATCGTGCCGTCCATCGAGTTCGTCATCGGCGCAGCGGTCGGCGGGCGGGCCAGCCTGGTCGGCGCGATCCTCGGCGCGGTCGCCGTGATGTGGGCGAAGACCACGCTCTCGGAGGAGTTCCCGGGCGCCTGGACGTATTTCCAGGGGCTGTTGTTCGTGCTGGCGCTCGCCTTCCTGCCGGGCGGACTCGCCTCGCTCGTACGCAAGGTGCGGGAGCGGCGCGCGGCGGGTCCTGCCGACCACGACACCCCACCGGACGCCGCGGACACGGCCGGTACCCGATCGGCGGCCGTGTCCGCCAAGAGCCCCGAGGAGGTGACGGCATGAGCGAGCTGCCGGGTCTCACGATCCGCGGACTGCGGGTGGCGTTCGACGGATTCACCGCCGTGGACGGAGTGGACCTCGATGTGCACCCCGGCGACCTGCGCTTCCTGATCGGTCCGAACGGTGCGGGCAAGACCACCCTCGTCGACGCCGTCACCGGACTGGTACGCGCCACCGGCTCGGTGGAGTTCGGCGGCCGGCAGCTGCTGGGCCGGCCGGTGCACCGGATCGCGCGCAGCGGTATCGGGCGCACCTTCCAGACGGCCACCGTCTTTGAGGAGTTGACGGTGCTGCAGAACCTGGACATCGCGGCAGGCGCGGGACGCGGTGCGGGCACCCTGCTCCGGCGCCGCCGCTCGGTGCCCGCACCGGTCACCCGCGCCCTGGACACGATCGGGCTGGCGGACCTCGCCGAGCGCCCGGCGGGCGTGCTCGCACACGGCCAGAAACAGTGGCTCGAGATCGGCATGCTCCTGGTGCAGGACGTGACGCTGCTGCTGCTCGACGAGCCGGTCGCCGGCATGAGCCAGGACGAACGCGACGCGACGGGCGCGCTGCTGCGTCGTATCGCCGAGGAACGCACCGTCGTCGTCATCGAGCACGACATGGCCTTCATGCGGTCCTTCGCGCGCAGCGTGAGCGTGCTGCACGCAGGCAGGGTGCTCAGCGAGGGGACGGTCGCCCAGGTGCAGGCCGACCCGCGCGTGCAGGAGGTCTATCTGGGCCACGCCGCCGCGTCGGCCCCCGAACTGCGGGAGGCGCCTTGACCACGACGGCAGGCGAGACAGCGGCGGGGGAGCCGACGTCGGGCACGGGGCCCGCCCGGATCCTGGAGCTCGACACCGTACGGGCCGGATACCGGCGCACGCCCGTCCTGCACGGGGTCACGGTCTCGGTCCCGCGCGACGGTGTGGCCGCGGTGCTCGGTCACAACGGCGCCGGCAAGTCGACGCTCCTGAGGGCCGCCGCCGGACTGCTCGTCCCGCGCTCCGGCCGGGTGCGGCTCGACGGCGAGGATGTCACGCGCCGGTCGCCGCACCAGCGGGTGGCCCGCGGGCTCGGGTACGTACCGCAGGGACAGCAGTGCTTCCCGCAGCTGACCGTCGCGGAGAATCTGCGGCTCGTCGCGGA
Source organism: Streptomyces sp. YIM 130001 (assembly GCF_003574445.1). Classification (GTDB taxonomy): domain Bacteria; phylum Actinomycetota; class Actinomycetes; order Streptomycetales; family Streptomycetaceae; genus Streptomyces. Next base: position 301,054 of record NZ_KZ984555.1, on the reverse strand, counting down.
CGGCCGGGCCCGCGGGCGGGCGGCGACGGACGAGGCCCTCGACCTGTTCCCCGCGCTGCGTGAGTCGTCCCGGCGGCGGGCCGGCCTGCTCTCCGGCGGCCAGCGGCAGCAACTCGCCCTGGCCCGCGCCCTGGTGACCGAACCGCAGGTGCTGCTGCTCGACGAACCCACCGAGGGTGTCCAGCCCTCCGTCGTCGCCGAGATCGAGGAGGCGATCCTCGCCCTGACCCGGCGCGGCGGCCTCTCCGTGCTCCTCGTCGAGCAGCACGTGGGCTTCGCCCTGCGGGGCGCCGACCGCTACTACGTACTGGAGGCCGGCCGAGTGACCTCCAGCGGCACGGGCGGACAGCAGGCCCACGAAGCGGTACGCGAAGCCCTCAGCGTCTGACCCCGGCAGCGGGAGAGCCCGCCAGGGGGCGCACCGGATTCCGTGCGCCCCCTGGGGCGTGGCTGATTGTGTACCTCGTTGTGCCATTCCGTATCCGCTGAGTGAAGGTCGGGCGTACGCTCGGGCATATGCGGAGTGAGGTTTCGACAGCGCCCCCGACGACAGGCGCGGCCCGGCGGTTATCGACGTCCCGGGGAGGCCCGAGATGAGCGACAGCGGCGCGGTACTTCCCTGGCTGGTGATACGCGAGGACGACAGCGGCAACCGCTACCGGATCGGCAGGTACGCGACGAAAACCGAGGCGCAGCGGGTCGTGGACGCCCTCGGCGACCGCCCGCAGCACCAGCAGGTGTACTGGGTCGAACGCCTCGGACAGAAGACCGGCTGACCCCGGCGGGCCACCCCGGCCCGGTTTTCCGGCCGCGCGATTCCGGCCGAGTGCAGTCCCCGGTGCGTCTCGTCGCGCCGGGCCGCCCGGCTCGTACGCCCCACGCCTGCCACCGCCGTGCTCCGTCGCGCGCCCGCCGTGCGCCCCTCGGGTGCCACCGGCGCGCGACGTCTGCGCGGTCACGGCCGCACCGGACGATCGCGGCCCGTCGGGACCTCCGTACCACCGCACCCGTAGGCTCCCGTCCGGAGAACACCGACCGATGTGACCGATGAGGGAAGCGACGTTGATCGACACAGTGGCCTGGGTGCGTATCGAGGGCGGGCGGATTCTGTGCGCACGCTCCCGCGGCAAGGACGTCTTCTACATCCCCGGCGGTAAGCGCGAGCACGGCGAGAGCGATCTGCAGACGCTGATCCGCGAGGTCGAGGAGGAGCTCAGCGTGGCCGTCGTCGAGTCCAGCGCCTCCCCGCTCGGCGTCTACGAGGCGCAGGCGCACGGCGAGGCGGACGGCGTCCTGGTCCGGATGAGCTGCTACGCCGCCGACTACCGGGGCACGCTCGAGGCGGCGGCCGAGATCGAGGAGACGGCCTGGTTCGGCTATGCGGACCGCCCTGCGGTCGCTCCCGTCGACCAGCTGCTCTTCGACGACCTGAAGGCCCGCGGCGAACTGATCTGAGCCGAGGGCGCCGGGTTCTGAGGCAACGCCAGCGAAGTCCCGGGCGGCGGCGGAGCGAGCCGAGCTCGCGGCAGTGGTTCGACGGCAGCGGTTCCGATCCAGCGGTAGCGGTACAGCTCGTTGCATACCGGGTATGTGCTCAATAACCCTGACAAACCATTTGTAATCGGACAGGGTGTGCCGCCGTCCTGGGAAGTGATCGCGCGTGCTCGAGACCGAAGGCGACTGCGCCGAGTGGGCCTTTCCCGCGGAACCCGGTGCGGTGCGCACCGCCCGTGGCGCGGTGCGTGCACAACTCGCCGCCTGGGATCTCGCCTCCCTCTCGGACGTGACCGTACTGCTCGTCAGCGAACTGGTGACCAACTCCCTGCGCTACGCCTCCGGGCCGATCGGCGTCCGCATCTCCCGACTGCCCGGCCCGGCGGCCGGTCTCCTCGTCGAGGTTTCCGACCCGTTGCCCGAGCCGCCGCGGGAGCGAGCGGCCGGCTCGGAGGACGAAGGGGGGCGCGGTCTGCAATTGGTGGCCTGTTCTGCCCGTCGCTGGGGTACGCGTCCGGGCAGGACAGGAAAGACCGTGTGGTTCGAGTTGGCGCAGCCGGGACACCAGGCCGACTGACCACCGCTCTCCTGTCCGCGGCTGAAAACGGACGAGGTCGACGGGAGCTGTGAACGTGGTGTTGCGCGGGGCCGTAGTGCTGGATACTGCGGGCAAGCCGCCCGGACGCACCTGGTCGGTCGGCGGTGAGCTGGAGGGGACGGTCGCGTGAGCGAGATACCAGCCAGGGCGCAGGGGCCCGAGGAGGAGGGCCGGTCGCCGGGCGACATCATGTGGAAGAGCAGTACGCCCGGATCCCTCTACGACTACGTGCAGGTCGCCTCCTTCTCCATCGGCGCCGACGGGGTCGTCGACCAGTGGAGTGCGCGCGCCGCCGAACTCTTCGGAGTGCCGCCGCAGGACGCCGTCGGCCGGGACCCCATCGAGGCCTTCGTCCCGCCCGAACTGCGTGATCTCGGACACCGCAAGGTCAGCGAGATCCTCGACGGCCGCGAATGGACCGGTATCGTCCCCTTCCGCTTCGCCTCCGACGGCTCCATGGACGGCATCGCCGAGGTCTATGTGATGCCGACCGAGACCGAGGACGGCGAGAAGGGCGCGGTGTGCCTCGTCGTCGATGTCCGGGCGCTGCGCCGCATCGAGACCGACATCGCCGCGGCGGAGGCGATATTCGGCCAATCGCCGTTCGGATTCCTGCTGTTCGGCACGGATCTGAAGGTGCAGCGGGCCAACCGGCGCTTCGCCTCGGTCTTCGGCGGGGCGGCTGACGACCACCGCGGGCGCACCGTTCACGACTATCTGCCGCGCCAGGAGGCCGACCGGATGGCGGCCGCGCTGCGGCACGTCCTGGAGACCGGTGAGTCCGTGACGGACATGCAGATCATCGGGCCCGCCCCCGGGGCATCGGACCGCAGGCACTGGTCGATCAACCTCTACCGGGTGCACAGCGGTTCCGGCCGGCCGATCGGCGTCGCGGGCCTCGGCACCGACGTCACCCGCCGGCAGGCCGCCGCCCGCGAGGCGGCCCACGCCCGCCGCAACCTGGCCCTGCTCAACGAGGCCGGCGCCCGGATCGGCAACTCCCTCGACCTGGAGGCCACCGCGCGCCAACTGCTCGACGTGACCGTCCCGGTCTTCTGCGACCTGGCCTCCGTCGACCTCTACCAAGGACTCCTCGACGGCGACGAGGCGCCGCCCGGCCTCGGCGGCTACCCGCGGGCCAAGTCAGGGGGAGGCAGCGCGGAACTCCGCAGGGTCGCCTTCGCCAGCGCCGTCTCGCAGGCACCGCTCGAGGAGGACCCGGTCCCCGTCGGTTCCGTGCACCACTACGGGTTCAACTCGGCCGACGCCGAAGCTCTGCGCACCGCCCGCCCCGTGATCGTCCCCGCCGAGGACGGCAGCCTCGTCCACTCGACGCTCGCCGTGCCGATGGTCGCGCACGACACCGTGGTCGGCCTCGCCCGGTTCTCCCGCGCCAAGGGGAGTGAGTCGTTCGGCGAACGGGACCGGGCGCTCGCGGTGGAACTCGCCGCCCGCGCAGCCGTCTGCATCGACAACGCCCGGCTCTACCGCCGCGAACACGAGCGCGCCCTCATCCTGCAGCGCTCCCTGCTGCCCCCGGGCGACCCCGCCGCCGCGGGCCTCGACATCGCCTGCCGCTATCTGCCGGGCAACGCCGCCACCGAGGTCGGCGGCGACTGGTTCGACGTCATCGAACTACCCGGCCACCGCACCGCGCTCGTCGTCGGCGACGTGATGGGCCGCGGGCTGCGCGCCGCCGTCGCCATGGGTGAACTCCGCACCGCCGTAAGGACGTTGGCACTCCTCGACCTGGAACCGGCCGAGGTGCTCTCCGCACTCGACGAGGTCGCCCGGGGCCTCGGCACCCCCTGGGGCCACCAGCGCACCGGCGCGGCCGGCGCCCAGCGCTCACCCCGGTCCGCGGCTGCCAACCGCGACGCCGACCCCTCCGAGGTGTACCTCGCCACCTGCGTCTACGCCGTCTACGACTCCGTCACCCGCCGCTGCACCTTCGCCAACGCCGGCCATCTGCCGCCCGTGCTCGTGGAACCCGACGACCCGGCCCTGATGCTCGACGTGCCGCCGGGCATGCCGCTCGGGGTGGGCGGCGAACCCTTCGAGGAGGTGGAGGTCGAACTGCCCGAAGGGGCACTGCTCGCCCTCTACACCGACGGCCTCGTCGAGTCCCGGGACCATCCCCTCGACGACGGCCTGCGCGCCTTCCGCAGCGCCATCAACGACCCCGCACCCGCCCTCGAGGACGTCTGCGACCACGTCCTGAACACCCTCGACACCCACCACGGCGAGGACGACATCGCGCTCCTCGTGGCCAGGGTGCAGGGGCTGCCCGAGGACGCGGTCGGCGACTGGACGCTGCCGCGCGAGCCGCGCTCGGTCGGCAAGGCACGGGAGCTGGCCCGCGCCCGCCTGCAGAGCTGGAACCTCGAATCCCTCGTCGACACCACGGAGTTGCTGGTCAGCGAGCTGGTCACCAACGCACTGCGGTACGGCGAGGGCGAGATCCGACTCCGACTGCTGCTCGACAGGACCCTGGTCTGCGAGGTCTGGGACGCCGGTCTCGTCCAGCCGCGCAGACGCCGCGCCCGCGCCACCGACGAGGGCGGACGCGGACTGCAGCTGGTCGGCCTGCTCAGTGCCGGCTGGGGCTCGCGCCGTACCCCTCGCGGTAAGACGGTCTGGTTCGAACTCCCGCTGCCCGGCGGGCGACCGACGGCGGAACCGACGGTGGAGCAGCTGCTCAGCATGTTCTGAGCGCCCGGGCGCCTTGTGCCGATACGCGCTCGCCGGAGCCCTGACGGCTGCGCGCCGCAACGTGTCAGGGCGTGCCCTAGGTCGTCGCCTTGAGGGACGCCAGACGTGCCTCGATCTCCGCGCGGTCGCCGAGCGAGTCGAGCTCCTCGAACTGCGCGTCGAGGGACGAGGCCGCGAGCTCCTGCTTACCCAGGGCCCGGGCCTCCTCGCGCCGCACCTTGTCCTCGAACCGGCCCAGGTCGCTCGTCGGGTCGAGCACATTGATGCTCGCCGCGGCGTCCATCATCTTGTTCTGTGCCTCGGCCGTCTTCGAGCGGGCAACCAACTCGTCGCGCTTGGACTGCAGTTCGGCGAGTTTCTCCTTCATGCGGGAGAGCCCGTCCTTGAGCTTGGCGACCACCTCGTTCTGGGCGGCGATCGTCGGCTCGGCGTCCTTGGCCTCCCGCTCGGACTGCAACTGGCGCTGCAGCGCCACCTTGGCCAGCGAGTCGAAGCGGTCGGCCTCCGCGCCGTTCGCGTCGGCCCGCAGCTGATCGGCCTTGCTGCTGGCCGCCAGCGCCTTCCCGCCCCAGGCGCCGGCCGCCTCGACGTCCTCCTTGTGGTCGGCCTCCAGGAGACGCAGCTGGCCGATGGTCGTGGCCACCGCCTGCTCGGCCTCCTGGATGTTGTTGGAGTAGTCGCGGATCAGCTGGTCCAGCATCTTCTGCGGATCCTCGGCCTGATCGAGGACCGCGTTGATGTTCGCCTTGGCGAGCTGGGTGACACGGCCGAGGATGGTCTGCTTCGTCATGAGAGCTCCTGCTACGTCGGTGGGTCGCCGCTGAGGTGGGTGCGGCCGAGAGGAGGGAACGGGCCGGGGCGCGATGGATCAGAACCTCCCGCCACCCCCCATCCGCCCCCTGGTTCCCCCACCGCCGAAGCTCCCGGGCCCGCCGAATCCGCCGCCCCCACCGCCGAACCCGCCGCCCCCGCGCCCGCCCATCCCGCCGAGGATCTGCCCGAGCAGAATCCCGCCGAGCACTGCCCCGCCCGACCCGCCGCGGCCGCCGCCCATGCCTCCGCCGCCGAACGGACCGCCCGGGCCGCCGTACGACCGCACGTCCTGCTCGGCGAGCTGCTGTGCCTGGCGCGCCAGGGCGTCGGCCTGCTGTGCCTCGGCCAGTGCGGTCGACGCGTCGGGAGCACCGAGTTCCCGGGCCCGCTCAAGACGGCGCTGCGCTTCGGCGAGCCGCGTCCTGGCGACGCTGCCGACGGCACCGCGGTGCGTGGTGATGTAGTCCGCGGCTGCCGCGATGCCGCTGCGCGCGGTCAGCAGGGCCTGGTCGAGCAGTCCGCGGGCCCGCACATCGCTGGTCTCGCGCTCCCGGGCGCCGGCCAGCGCCTCGTCGAGGGCCGTGTCCGCCTCCTCGACACGGCGCAGGGCGTCGATCGGGTCGTAGCGGCCGGTGGTCTCCCGCTTGACGTCGGTGAGCACGGTCTCCGCGCGGGCGATACGGCCCTGCAGATCGGCGGTCGAGGTGCCTGCGGCGGTACCGCTCAGCATGCCGCGCGCGTCCGCCAGGTCGGTCTCGGTCTCGGTGAGGGCGCCGGGCAGGCGTTCCGCGGCCTCGGCCAGCTCGCCCGCGAAGCGGTCGACGGCCTCGACCAGGGTGGTGGCCTGGTCGACCGCGGCCTCGGCGGCCCGCAGCGGTACGGCTGCCGCACTGTTGTCGCCCGCGTCGACGGCCGTACGGGCCTCGGCCAGCTGGGCCTCGGCGAAGGCGAGGCGTTCGGCGGCCTCGTCCGGGTGGCCGGCCACCGTCGCGCACGCCGTCTGCGTGTACGTCTCGCCGAGGGTGGCGAGGGTGTCCCTGGCCCGGTCGGCACGGCCGGAGAGCTCACGGAAGGCCTGCTCCGCGTGCGCGAGGGCGTCGGGTGCACGCTCCTGCAGGGACCGCAGCGCGTCGAAGGCCGCGGCCTCCGCGTCGAGCCGCTCGCCCGCGGCCGTGCACCGGCTGACGATCTCCTCCAGCATCCGGCGCTTCGTCGCGTCGTCCTCGGGGAACGCGTCGTCCAGCTCCTGGCGGATCCGGAACGCAGCCGTCAACTCGGTCTTGGCGTACGCCAGAGCCGCGCCGAACGGCCGCGCCGCCTCCGCACCGAACTGGGCGGAGGCGAAGCCCAGTTCCTCCTCGCTGGTGCGCACCGAGTCGTCGGTCTCCACCAGGAGTTCCTTGGCACGGGCGTCGAGCTCCGGCAGCGGAGTGACCGGCTGTTCCGGTGTCCCGCCGTGCGGTGTCGTGCGCGTCATGGCCCGCCGCTTGCGCCGGGAGTAGGCGTACAGGGCGATCCCGCCCGCACCGGCCACGGCGATCACCGGGAGCGCCAGATCGCCGGCGGAACCGGATCCACCGCCACCCCCGGGATCCGCCTCACCCGGAGTGATCGCCGGAGTCGGCACCGGCTGCCCGGACAGCGTCGCCGCATAGCCGTCGGCGGCGCCGATCGCGGCGCCGGCCCAGTCGTTCCGCCGCAGCGCGGGCTCGACGGCGGTGCGTGCCACCTCCCGCAGTTGCTCCTCGCTCAGGCCGGACCCGGGGTCGGCGGAGTAGGCGTACTGGCGGTCGTGGGTGGCGACGGCGAGCAGCAGGTCGTCGGCGCCCAGGCCGTTGCGCTCGGCGGTGGCGTCGGCCCAGCTCTGTGCGGAACGCCCGGAGAAGTCCCGTACGTAGGCGACGAAGAGCTGCAGCCCGTGCTCGCTGTCGAGCCGCTGCAGCGCCTTCGTCACATCCGGCTCGCGGTCACCGAGCGCATCGGGCTTGTCGGTGACCTGCCCGTCCCGGGAGAGCGTCACGGGATCGTCGGCCGCGGCGGGCAGGGCGAGAGGCCCGAGCACGAGCACCAGCGCGGCAAGCATCCGCGCGGCGAGCGCCGCAGGGCCGGACACCCAGCCCAGGGGTATCCGGCCCGACGCACCACGCGATGCCCGACTCGTCGTCACACGGGGAGCGTATGACCCATTTGTCCGGCCCGCGAATCAGGTAGCGCCCGTCCCTCCTTGTCGCCGCCGGGGCGCTAGCGGCGGACCGCGTAGTCGCCCAGACCGTTCCTGACCAGCCCGAACACCTCCTGCGCGAGGTCGATCAGCACCGGACGAATGGCGTCGACGCTCTCGCCCTCCGTCCGTCGCCGGTGGATCTCGCCGTGCAGCGAGGTTCGTCCTGTCCCTCCTGCTGCCGAAGCACTCCGCCCCGGCGCGCCCGCAGCCACAACTGGGCGTACACCCGCGGGATTCCACTGGCTGACAGAGGGCCGCAGGCCCCGGAACCGCCGCGGCCCGGGCTGCCCCTGCGCGTCACACGCCGAACCGCTCCGCCTCCAACAGCGGCCGTACCCTCCGTGCGAAACCCCCGCCCGTGAAGGCCCGCTTCAACAGACCCGGCCGCAGTTCCTGCGCGAGCGCCGCAGCGACCATCCCCTGGTCGAGCGCCAGCACGAAGTCGCTGACCCGGCCGTCCCCGCCCACGTCCACCGAGTCCCGGAACCCGAACCGCGGGTCGTACGCCCCGAAGTCCGCCGCCAGCGCCCGGAGGTTCGCCACCGCCTCGGTGCGCGCGTACGGCAGCGCGAGGAACGAGGCGTGCGGAGTCACCACTCCCTGCGACCGGTAGCCGTCGACCTGCATACCGATCCCGTCGACGCCGTACTCGCTGTATCCACCGGCCGGGATGTTCGACGGCGAGAAGCCCCAGTAGCCGTACTTCTCCTCCGCGAGACCGTGCTCGATGTGGCTGCGTACATACCGCCGGTGCGTACGCCCCCAGGAGCGCGGCGACCACTCCGGCTCGGGCACGAACAGCGGCACCATCAGCGCCTCGAACATCGACCCGCCCCAGGTCGGCACCAACTTCCGGCCGCGGTACGTGTAGTGGCCCTGCCACACCCGGATCCCGTCCACCGTCACGTACGAGCCCCCGGGCTGCTGCTCCTGCTCGTGCTCCGGCAGCATCGTGCGCAGCAGGTGCCAGTAGTGGTCCGTGGGCAGCGAGCCGTCCGCGATTCCGAGGTAACTGGCCATCCTGGGCTCGGTGTTGAGCGCCCCGTAGTGGTGCTCGGTGGGTTCGCCCCTGCCGGGACCGTCCGGCCAGTAGCCGCCGCGCAGCTGGCCCGGGTGTGCCACCGGATCCGCCGCTTCGTACGGCGTGTAGAAGTACGACCAGTCCGCGTCCGCGAGCAGGCGCGCGATGCGCGGGCGCAGCGAGGGTTCGGCCTCGGCGGCGACGCGGAGGCCGGTGACGAGCCAGGCGTTGTCGACCGACGAGAGGAACGGCCGGATCGTCTCACCCGTGCCCGGCCAGCTGGTGAGCACCGAACCGTCGTACGCGTCGTACCAGTTGACCCACCAGCCGTGGAAGTGCTCCAGGCGCTCGACCGCGGAGACGGTACGGGTGAGTCGGCGCCGGCACTCGGCCCTACCGATCACGCCGAGCCCCTGCGCGGCCACCGTCGACCACAGCCCGCACCCGATGTTCGTCGGTGACGTCTGCCGGGACAGTTCGGGGGTCGTACCGCTGACGTCCATCTTGTCGGTGGTGAGACCGAAGCCGGTCGTCATGGTCGTCAGGGAGCGGTAGGTGTCCTCGAACCACCTTTGCAGCAGGGCCCGTTCGGACCCGGACGGACGCCGGTCCGCGGTGGCGCTCGCGGGCGCCGCCGAGAGGGCCAGAGCCGAACCGGCGGTCACCGATGCGGCAGCGAGAAACGTACGACGATCCATGGCGCGGCTCCCATAGCAGAGGGACGGTGCAGTGACAGGGCGTACGAGGAGGGGAACCGGCCGGCCCGACGGGGCGGTGGGGCCGGCCGGAGTCCCGCGGGGACCGGCGGAGTCAGGACCGCCGGCCCCCGGGTCGGAGAGCGCGAGCCGTCACGCGCAGGCGCGGCGCGGCAGCTCGCGGCTGTGGCCGAGTCCGCCCAGCCACTCGGCGGACGGGCGGGCGGTGCGCTCGAAGGTCTTCCAGTCGACGGCGATCAGGCCGAACGTCGGCTTGAAGGAGCCCCATTCGTAGTTGTCGAGGGCGCTCCAGGCCAGGTAGCCCTGGACGTTCAGGCCGTCCTCGAGGGCTGCGGCGACCTCGCCGAGCGCCCCCGCGTAGTAGTCGAGCCGGCGGCTGTCGTCGCTGGTCGCGATGCCGTTCTCGGTGACGATCAGCGGGACGTCGCCGACGATCTCGGCGGTGTGCCGCAGTGCGTGCCCGACGGCCGTCGGGTAGTACTCCCACTGCGTCAGCGTCCGCTCGACGTGCTCCGGTGCCGGGATCGGACCCTCGGGGCCGATCGCCGTGCGGGTGTAGGACTGCACGCCGATCCAGTCGTCGTCGCGGGCGGCCTCGATGAAGACGTCCTCGCGCGGGTGGCGGTAGGCGGCCGTGACCTCCTCGGCGCCGGGCAGTGCCTGGTAGACCTGGTTGGCGACGGTCCAGCCGACCTGGATCTCGGAGTTGATCGCGCGGACCTCCTTCACCGCGGCCTTGTGCGCGGCGATCACCGCGTACGTGGTCTCCTCGTGCGGTGTCGGCAGCCCGGCCGGCGGGAAGCCGATCTCGCCGCGCTTGGCGAGGCCGGCGGTCACGGACACCATGTTGGGCTCGTTGATCGTGCACACATGGCGTACGCCGTCGCCGATGACCGGCGCACACGCGGCCACGTAGCGGGCGAACAGCTCGACCGCGCCCTGGGCCGTCCAGCCGCCGCGCGCCTCGAACCACTGCGGCACGGTGAAGTGGTGCAGCGTCACCATCGGGCGCAGACCGCGCACGAGCGCGCCCTCCACCATCCCCCGGTAGTGGGCGAGTTCGGCGTTCGAGAACCGTCCTTCGGCGGGCTCGATGCGCGCCCACTCGATGCTGAAGCGGTAGTCGGTGAAGCCGAGCGAGGCCAGCAGATCCATGTCCTCGCGCCAGCGGTGATAGCTGTCGCAGGCGTCCAGGCTGGGCTCCTGGATGTGCGTACCGGTGGAGTGCTCCTTCACCCACCAGTCGCTGTTCGTGTTGTTGCCCTCGATCTGGTGGGCGGCGGTGGAGGCGCCCCACAGGAAGCCTTCGGGGAACGGGGTGGTGCTGTGCGTCATCGCGGCATGTCTTTCTCGTACGGAGGGGCGCGGACGGTCGGGCGGAGATACGGGCACGCCGGGGGCACCCGCCGGCGCCTGACGACGACGGGAGCGCGGGCGCGCGGACTACTTCATGCCGGCGGTGGCGATGCCCTGGGTGAAGTGCCGCTGCATGGCGATGAAGACCACGAGCACGGGCAGCACGATCAGGAACGAGCCGGCCATCAGGACACCGTTCGACCCGCCCGCCTTGTTCGGGTCGGTGGCGAACGTGGCCAGGGCCACCGGCAGCGTGTACTTGTCCGGATCGTTGGTCGCGATCAGCGGCCAGACGAAGTTGTTCCAGGAGCCGAGGAACGTGAAGATCGACAGCGTCGCGAGCGCGGGCTTGACCAGCGGCATCGCGATCCGCCAGAAGATGTACCACTCGCCGGCGCCGTCCATCCGCGCCGCCTCGAGCAGCTCGTCCGGGATGGACTGCATGAACTGGCGCATCAGGAACACCCCGAACGCGCCCGCGGCGAACGGCAGTACAAGACCCGCGTAGCTGTCGATCAGCTGCAGCTTGCTCATCAGCACGAACAGCGGAAGCAGCATCAGGTTGCCGGGGACCATCAGGGCGCCGAGCACCACCGCGAACACCTTGTTCTGTCCGACGAACTTCAGCTTGGCCAGGGCGTAGCCGAGCATCGAGCAGAACACCAGGTTGGAGACGGTGACCAGGACGGCCACGATCACCGAGTTCATGAAGTACAGCGGCAGATCGAGGTCGTCGAGCAGCTGCCGGAAGTTGGCGAGCGTCCACTCGGTGGGGATCCACACGGGCGGGCTCGCGGTCAGCTCGCTCTGCGACTTGAAGGCCGAAAGACCCATCCACAGGAACGGCGCCGACATGACCAGCAGACCGACCGAGAGCAGGACGTACGTCAGCGGCCTGCGCGCCCGGCGCTTCCTCACCGGCCCGGAAGCAGCTGCGGAAGGGCGCTCGGAGGTGAGGTGCGGGACCTTCGTGGGGGCGCTCATTCGGTGTTGTCCTTCAGCAGTCGCAGCTGCAGCACCGTGATGGCCATGACCACCACGAACAGCACGTAGGCCATGGCGCTCGCGTAGCCCATGTGGAAGAAGTTGAAGCCCTCGCGGTACATGTTCAGGGAGACGGTCAGGGTGGAGTCGGACGGGCCGCCCTGGGTCATCACGAACGGCTCCTCGAAGACGTTGAGATAGCCGATCGTGGTGATCACCGTCGCGTAGAGGATGGTCGGCCTGAGCAGCGGCACCGTGACCAGCCGGAACTCCTGCCAGGGGCCGGCGCCGTCGAGGCGCGCGGCTTCCCGCGTCTCGGTGGGGACGGCCTGCAGGCCGGCGATGAAGAGGACCATGACCGTGCCGAGGTTCCGCCACACCGCCATGACGATCATCGACGGCATCGCGAGCGCCTCCGAGCCGAGGAAGTCCGGTGAGGTCAGGCCCACTTCGGAGGCGAGCCCGGCGATCAGCCCGTCGCTCGGGTCGAGCACGAAGCGCCAGACCACGGCGATCGCGACGATCGAGGTGACGACGGGGGCGTAGAAGCCGACCCGGAAGAAGGTCCGCGCCCGGTCGATGCCGTTGTTCAGCAGGACCGCGGTCACCAGGCCGAGGCCGATGGTCAGCGGTACGCCCGCCACCACGAAGTACGCCGTGTTGAAAAGGGACTTGAGGAACCGCTCGTCGCCGAACAGCTTCGTGTAGTTCTCGAGGCCGATGAACTCCGCGTCCAGCGGGTTCGTGACGTTCCGCAGACCGAAGTCCGTGAAACTCATCAGCAGGGTGGCGACGATCGGGAACGCCATGAAGACCGTGAACAGCGCCAGGAAGGGGGTGGAGAAGAGCCAGCCGGCTCTGTTCTGCACACCCAACCGAGGCCGTCCGCGGCTCCGGCGGTCGCCGCCCGGCCCGGTCGGATCGTCCACTGCGGGGGATCCGGCCGCAACCTTGGCCGCGTCAGCGGCACTTCCGGTCGTAGCGCTCATGGCTTCTGCTTCGCTCCTGGTTCTGCCTCGCCGTGCTGCCGGTCTACTTCCCGACGAGTCCCTCGATCTGGGACTGCGCCTCGCCGAGGGCGTCCTCGGCGCTCGCCTTGCCCTGGGTGACCTTGGCGATCGCGATGTCGACCTTGTCGGTGATCTCGGTCCAATTGGGCAGTGAGGGCGAGGACTTGGCAGTCTTCATCTGCTTCTCGAAGACCTTCAGGTTCGGGTCGGAGGTCAGGTCGCCCGACTTCCATGCCGAGGTGTTGGCCGGCAGGTCCTTGGTGCGCTCGTACCAGTCGGCCTGGCCCTTGGTGTCCGTGAGGTACTTGATGAACTCCTCGGCCGCGGGCTTGTGTTCGCTGTCCTTGGAGATGGTCAGCGAGGAGCCGCCGGCCATCGACACGGAGGTCTTGTCCGCGGGCACCTCGGCGACCGCCCATTTGCCCTTGATGCCGGGCTGGCCCTCGTTCAGGAGCGTCACGTGCCAGGGGCCGCCGAAGAACATCGGGACCCGGCCGGTGCCGAAGTCCTTGACCACGTCGTAGCCCGGCTGCACGGACTTGTTGGCGATGCCCTTGTCGAAGTACGAGCCGTACTCCTCGAGGGCCTTGACCGCCTCGGGGCTGTCGACGACCGCCTTGCCCCCGTCGTCGACGATCTCGCCGCCGGCCGAGTACAGGAACGAGTAGAAGTTCTGCACCGTGTCCAGTCCGCTGGGCTGGATGGACAGGCCCCACTTGGTGCCGGCCTTCTTCTGGTAGGCGGTGGCGAGGTCCCGCAGCTCCTTCCAGTCGGTCGGAGCCTGGTCGACGCCGGCCTTCTCGGCGAGGTCGGTGCGGTAGTAGAGGACGCGGGTGTCGACGTACCACGGCACGCCGTAGACCTCGCCGTCCACCTCGCCCTGCTCCCAGCCGGCCGGGAAGAAGTCCGACTTGTCGAAGGTCTTGGTGTCGATCGGCTCGAGCACGCCGAGCTCGGCGAACTCGCCCATGTAACTGCCGCCCATCTGCGCGATGTCGGGCAGATTCCCGGCTGCGGCGGCGGCCACCAGCTTCTGGTGGGCGACGTCCCAGCCGACCGGGGTCACCTTCACCGTGATGTTCGGATTCGCCTTCTGGTACGCCTTCGCGACGTCGCCGAGCTTCTCGCCCTCGGCGCCCATCGCCCAGACGGTCAGCGTCTGCTTCTCGTCGGCGGCTACCTCGGAGCCGGAGCCGCCGCAGGCCGTGACGGCGAGCACCGTGGTGGCGGCGATGACGGCCGATGCGGTTTTGGCTGCGCGCTGCATGGGCGGCTCCTCCTTGAGCACTACCTGAATGTATGCGCTGTCTGTAAGCGCATACATCACTCTTGTTCAGGGGTGCGGGATGCCGCAAGGGGGGTCTTGGTCACACTCCCGTAACGGGCGGGACATCTATGTCGCTCGGGCCTCGCGGGCCCCGACCAATGAACCACCCGTGGTGCGGAGTGTGGGTACTTTGTGACCGATTTCCTACGGTGAGGTGCGGTTCGCCGCTGCCGGGGGCGGGACGGGCCGGGCGGAGCCGCGGCCCGGCCGCTCAGGCTTCACAGGAGCCGGCGGTGCGCTCGGGCGCGCGCGGGAGTTCCACCGCGACCCGCATCCCGCCGCCGGAACGGGGCGCGAGGGTGAGCACCCCGTCGTGTGCCCTGGCGATCGTCTCGACGATGGCCAGGCCGAGTCCGACGCCCGCCGCATCGTGATGGACCCGCTCCGTACCGCGCCGGAAGGGCTCGGTGAGGGTCGCGACCAGCTGCGGGGTGAGCGTCTCGCCGGTGTTCTCGACGGTGAGGACCACGGTCGTGGGACGGACGCCGGTGTGGATGTGGACGGTGCCCTGTTCGGGCATGTTGTGGACGATCGCGTTGTGTACGAGGTTCGTGGTGAGCTGCAGCAGGAGCGCGGGCGAACCGGTCGTGGGCGCGATGTCACCGCCGGCCTCGAGGGTGATGCCGTGCTTCTCCGCGAGCGGATGGAGCGTCTCGGCCGCTTCCTCGGCGACGAGGGACAGATCGACGTGCTCGCGGGTGAACGAGCGCTGGTTGGCGCGGGTGAGGAGGAGCAGTGCCTCGGTGAGGTCGATGGCCCGGGTGTTGACGGCGTGCAGGCGGTCGACGAGTGCACCGGTGTCGTGGTGCGGATCGGCGCGCGCGACGTCGATGAGTGTCTTCGAGATCGCCAGCGGGGTGCGCAGCTCGTGCGAGGCGTTGGCGGCGAATCTCTGCTGCTCCGCGACGTGCGTCTCGAGCTGCTCGAGCATCGTGTCGAAGGCGTCGGCAAGCTCGCGGAACTCGTCCTTGCGGCCCGGCAGAAGGATCCGGTGGGACAGCGATCCGGCCGCGGCCGTGCGGGTGGCGTGGGTGATGCGGTCCAGGGGCGCGAGCATGCGTCCGGCGAGGATCCAGCCCCCCAGGAGGCCGAACAGCAGGAGGAACACCATGACCGCGGCCGCCGTCGGGGCGAAGCTGCGCAGGAACATGGTGCCCGGAGTCGCCCGCACCGCGCCTGCTTCATTGGTCTGCAGCCAGCCCTGTTGCAGGAGGAACACTCCGATGGCGACGATCAGCAGGGCGCCGGCGAGCATGAGGAATCCGGCATAGCTGAGGGTGAGTTTGAGGCGGACGCTCAGGCCGGGCCGCCTATCCACGCTCCGCACCGCCGTGTGCGGTCACGGACGCTGCGTCGATGCGGTAGCCGACGCCCGGCACGGTGGCGATGATCCAGGGTTCGCCGAGACGTTTGCGCAGTGCGGAGACCGTGATGCGTACGGCGTTGGTGAACGGGTCGGCGTTCTCGTCCCACGCCCGCTCCAGGAGTTCCTCGGCGCTGACCACCCCGCCCTCGGCGGCGACGAGGACCTCGAGCACGGCGAACTGCTTCCGGGTGAGTGCGACGTAGCGGCCGTCGCGGTAGATCTCGCGGCGGAACGGATCGAGGCGCAGTCCCGCGATCTCCCGTACGGGAGGCCGGAGGTGGGCACGCCTGCGGTCGAGCGCCCGCAGCCTGAGGACGAGCTCCTGCAACTCGAAGGGTTTCGTCAGGTAGTCGTCGGCACCGAGCCCGAACCCGGAGGCCTTGTCGTCGAGCCGGTCGGCAGCGGTGAGCATGAGGATCGGCATCCCGCTGCCCGAGGCGACGATGCGGGTGGCGATCTCGTCGCCGGACGGGCCCGGGATGTCGCGGTCGAGGACGGCGATGTCGTAGGTGTTGATGCCGAGCAGCTCCAGAGCGGTGTCGCCGTCACCGGCGAGGTCGGCCGCGATCGCCTCCAGGCGCAGGCCGTCACGGATCGCTTCGGCCAGGTAGGGCTCGTCCTCGACAATCAAGACACGCATGGACCAAGGCTACGAGCCGAGGCATATCCTCCGCGTATCGAAAATCGCATACGTGCCGGCAACATCCCGCCGCATCGACTGGTGGCATGTCCTTCAGCGAACCAGTACGCGCAGCAGCCGGAGATCTTGTCGTGCGGCCGATCGGCGCCGTCGAGCACGAGGCGTTCGTACGGGCCCGGCGGGCGGTCAGCTTTCTGCAGACTCCGGCGTGGGGCCGCGTGAAGACCGAGTGGCGCAGCGAGTCGCTCGGCTGGTTCGACGGCCCGCGCCTGGTCGGCGCCGGGCTCGTACTGCACCGGCCGGTGCCGAGGCTCGACCGCTTCACGCTGGCGTATCTGGCCGAGGGCCCGGTCATCGACTGGAGCGGCGAGATCGGTCCATGGCTCGACCCGGCGGCGGCGTACCTCAAGGAACACGGCGCGTTCGCGATCCGGCTCGGCCCGCCGGTGGTCACGGACACCTGGAGCGCCGCCCAGGTCAAGGAGGGCATCGCCGACCCGGACGTCCGGCGGCTCACCGACCTGCCGGCGCAGTGGGGCGACCCGGTCGGTGCGCGCGTGAGCAGCAGCCTGCAGGACGCGGGCTGGCTGCCGCAGAACCCGCAGGACGGGTTCGGGGCCGGACACCCGCAGTTCAAGTACGAGGTCCCGCTGGCGGGCAGGACCGAGGCGGAGGTGCTCGGGGGCATGAACCAGCAGTGGCGCCGCAACATCAAGAAGGCGGCCAAGGAGGGCGTCGAGGTCACGGTCGCCGCCGGAGGGCCGCAGGACCTCAAGGCGTTTCACGACCTCTACGTCCACACCGCCGAGCGCGACCGCTTCACGCCCCGGCCGCTGCGCTACTTCGAGACCATGTTCGCGGCGCTGGGCACCGAAGGCCCCGAGCGGATCACGCTCTACCTGGCCCATCACCGGGGCGACCTGGTCGCCACCACCGTCCTGATCCGCGTCGGAGCCCACGCGGTGTACGCCTATGGGGCCTCCGCCACCGAGAAGCGCGAGGTACGCGGCTCCAACGCCTGCCAGTGGGCGATGATCCGCGACGCGCGAGCCGCCGGCTGCGATGTCTACGACCTGCGCGGCATCACCCCCACCCTGGACGCCGACGACCCGCACGTCGGCCTGGTCCGGTTCAAGGCCGGCACCGGCGGCCGGGCCGTGCGGTACGTCGGGGAGTGGGACCTGCCGCTGCGGCCGCTGGTCTACCGGGCCTTCGACCTGTACATGAAGCGGCACAAGACCGTCAGGCGGCGCGCGCGATGAGCGTGCGGATCCGGCCGGCACACCGCGCCGACGCCTTGGCCGTCAACGAGCTGCTGGAGCAGCTGGGTTATCCGCAAGACGGCCGCGCAGTGACGGCGAGCCGAATCCGGACCTGGGCCGAGGATCCGTCCGGCGCGGCCTATGTGGCTGAGGTCGGCGACCGCGTTCTCGGGGTCATCGCCGTCCAGGTGTGCCCGTTCTTCGAACGTGACGGCTCCTGGGGCCGGATCGTGGCCCTGGTGGTCTGCGGCCGAGCGCGCGGCCGCGGCGTCGGCTCCCGACTCGTCGCGGCCGCGGAGTCCTTCGCCGCCACCCGTGGCTGCGTCCGCATGGAGGTCACCAGCGGGGACCGTCGCCAGGATGCGCATGCGTTCTACCGGCGCCGCGGATACATCGACCAGGCGGGGGAGTCGTCCCGGTTCCTGCGAGACCTGCCGGTGGGCGGCTCCTGACCACGGCGCCGCGCATCCGCTCGAGCCGTAGGGCATGTCCGGAAAGTCCTGCACGGCACTCACGGCGCCCGGCACGCTCCCCCAGCCTCCGGCCGGTGGCACCCCTACTCGCCGCACCGCCCGAAAGCCCGAGTACGTCCAGTACCCCGAGTACGTCCAGTACGAGGACTTCCGGCCGACGCACCGAGAGCACGCACCGGACACCGCGGCACCGCGCACGACTCTCCGGACGGCACACCTAACCGAGCGCGGCGGCGACTTCGTCGAGACGCGCACCGCGGGACGCCTTGACCAGCACCACGTCTCCGGCGGCGAGACGGTCGCGCAGCCAGGCGACCGCCGCGTCTCGGTCGGCGAGGACGACCGCTCGCTCGCCGGCGCCGTCCGCGACCGGCCGGGCCCCTTCGCCCACGGCGGCCACCACGTCGGCTCGCGCGGCGGCGTACGCCCCGACCGCGCGGTGCTCGGCCGCGCTGTCGGGGCCGAGTTCGAGCATCTCGCCGAGCACGGCGATGCGGCGCCCGCCCTCGACGGCCGCCAGTGCGTTCAGGGCGGCGCGGGTCGAGTCGGGGTTGGCGTTGTAGGAGTCGTCGAGCAGCGTCGCCCCGCAGGCGAGGCGGCGCCGCTCCATCCGCCACCGCGACAGCGAGGCGGTGGCCAGCCCGGCAGCGGCCAGGTCGAGCGGAAGTCCGGCCGCAAGTGCCGCCGCCGCGGCGGCCGAAGCGTTGAGCGCCTGGTGGGCGCCGACGAGCGGCAGCGTGACACGGGCCGAGGCGACGGCGGTCCGTAGCGTGCAGGACGGCCGCCCGAGCCGGTCGAGGTCCAGGTCGCGTGCCCGTACGTCGGCGTGCGTGGCCCGGCCGAAGGTGCGGACCGGGCCGTCGGTGAGCGCGCGCATCGCGGCGACCGCGGGATCGTCGGCGTTCAGGACGGCGGTGCCACCGGGCGCGAGACCTTGCACCAGCTCGCCCTTGGTCCTGGCGATGGCGGCGCGCGACCCGAACTCGCCGAGATGGGCCACACCGGCGTTGAGGACGACGGCGATGTCGGGCGCGACCAGGCCGGTCAGCGCGGCGATGTCGCCGACATGGCGGGCCCCCATCTCCAGGACGAGGAACCGGGTGCCCGCCCGGGCGCGGAGCATGGTGAGCGGCACGCCGAGCTCGTTGTTGAGCGAGCCGGCCGTGGCCACCGTCGGCCCGGCACCCGAAAGCACGGCCGCCAGCAGGTCCTTGGTGCCGGTCTTGCCCTGCGAGCCGGTCACTGCGACGACGGTCAGCCCGTCGCGCAGCCGGGCCACGACATGGGCGGCGAGGGTCTGCAGCGCCGTACGGACCTCCTCGACGACGACGGTGGGCAGTGGCGTGGGCCGGGAGCCGAGCACGGCCACCGCACCGGCTCGTCCCGCCTGCTGCGCGTAGTCGTGGCCGTCGGTGTACTCACCGGCGAAGGCGACGAACAGGCCGCCCGGCTCGGCCTGCCGACCGTCGAGCACGGCCGGCGCGGTCACGGCCACCGAGCTGTCACCCACGGCCCTGCCGCCCACGATCTCGGCGATCTCGCCGAGGCCGATCGGAATCACGCCGGTTCCCCGGACTTCATGCCTGGAGTTCGGTACGTCATGCCTCCAGTCAAGGCGGCAGGACGTATCGCGGGCATATCGAAAACCACATACGCCCCGGCAACAACTCACTGCCTTGACTCGGGGCATGACCCACACCGAAACGACCCGCATCACCGTGTACGGATGCGGCCCGGACGAATCCGTTCTGTTCCGCGAACTCGCGCCCGGACTCGGCGTGCGGCCGGCCGTCACCGACGCCCCCGTATCCGAGGCCAATGCCGAACTGGCCGCCGGCAGCCGGTGCATCAGCGTCGGCCACAAGTCGCCCGTCACCCGTGCCACGCTGCGTGCGCTCCGCCGAGCCGGCGTGGGCTACATCTCCACACGCAGCATCGGCTGCAACCACATCGACGTGGAATACGCCGACAGCATCGGCATCCTCGTCGAGAACGTCTCCTACTCGCCGGACAGCGTGGCCGACTACACGCTGATGCTCATGCTGATGGCGGTCCGGGACGCGAAATCCATCGTCCGCCGCACCGATACGCACGATTACCGACTCAGTGAAGTGCGCGGAAAGGAACTGCGCGACCTGACGGTCGGAGTGATCGGGACGGGCCGTATCGGAACAGCGGTCATCGGCCGGCTGCGGGGATTCGGCTGCCGCATCCTCGCCCACGACAGCCGCCCCGCGGACCGCTCCGACACCGGTGTCGAGCGCATTCCGCTCGATGAACTGCTGTGCCGGAGCGACCTGGTCACACTCCATGCGCCGCTCACCGAGACCACGCACCATCTGCTGAATCGGCAGCGCCTCGCACGGATGAAGCGAGGCGCGCTGATCGTCAACACCGGACGTGGTGCGCTCATCGAAACCGAGGCGCTGGTGCAGGAACTGGAAAGCGGCAGGCTGAGCGGCGCGGCCCTGGACGTGGTCGAGGGCGAGGAAGGAATCTTCTACGCCGACTGCCGGGACGAACCCCCGGAAAGCAAGGCGCTGTTGCGACTGCAGGAGCTGCCGAACGCGCTCATCAGTCCGCACACCGCCTACTACACGGATCACGCACTGCGCGACGCCGTGGAGAACTCCCTCACCAATTGCCTGACGTTCGAAAGCAGGAGTCACCATGGCTAGGCTCAAGGTCGGCATCGTCTTCGGGGGCCGTTCCGAAGAACACCCCGTATCCGTCAAGTCCGCACGTGAGGTGGCCCGGAACCTCGATACGGAGAAGTACGAAGCCTTCTACGTCGGAATCACCGAGAGCGGATCCTGGAAGCTCTGCGAGGGGCCCGACGAGGAGTGGGAGAGCGGCGACTGCCGACCCGTCGTCCTCTCACCGGACAGCGACGTGCACGGACTGCTCACTCTGGAGCAGGGCAGTTACGAAACGATCCGCCTGGACGTCGTCCTGCCCGTGCTGCACGGCACACTCGGTGAGGACGGCGCGATGCAGGGTCTGCTGGAGCTCTCCGGCATTCCCTACGTCGGCTGCGACGTGCAGAGTTCCGCACTGTGCATGGACAAATCCCTCGCCTATGCCGTCGCCGGAAGCGCGGGAATCGCCACGCCGAACTTCTGGACCGTCACGGCCGACGAGACCGTCGATCCCGCCCCGTTCACCTATCCGGTCTTCGTGAAGCCGGCCCGATCCGGATCGTCCTTCGGTGTCACCAAGGTGTCCCGGGAGGACGAGCTGCCGAGCGCGGTGGAAACGGCACGGCGCTACGACGCGAAGGTACTGATCGAAGAGGCCGTCTCCGGCAGCGAGATCGGCTGCGCCATCCTCGGGAAGGGGGCGGATCTCGTCGCGGGCGAGGTGGACCGGATCGCGCTCTCGCACGGGTTCTTCAGGATCCATCAGGAGGACGCCCCCGAGACCGGGTCCGAGAACTCCGTGGCGATCGTTCCCGCAGATATCCCGGAGGAGTCGCGACTCCTCGTGCAGGAGACGGCCAAGGCCGTGTACCGCGCCCTTGGATGCGGCGGCCTTGCACGGGTGGACCTGTTCCTGAAGGAGGACGGAGAAGTGGTGCTCAACGAGGTCAACACCTTCCCCGGAATGACCTCGTACAGCCGCTATCCGCGCATGATGGCGGCCGCGGGGCTGTCGCTTCCCGAAGTGATCGACCGCGCGGTCTCCCTCGCGACGACAGGGAAAATGCGATGAAGACCATGGAGTTGGCCAAGGGCGACTTCGTCTTCGTGGACGAGCTGGCGGCCGGAATCCGCTGGGATGCCAAATACGCCACGTGGGACAACTTCACCGGCAGACCGGTGGACGGATATCTGGCCAATCGCGTCGTCGGGACGAGGGCCCTTTGCGAGGCTCTGGAGCGTGCGCGGGATCAGGCCGCATCGAGGGGATTCGGCCTGCTGCTCTGGGACGGATACCGCCCCCAGCACGCCGTCGACCGCTTTCTTCGCTGGTCGCGGGAGCCGGAGGACGGCCTGACGAAGTCGCGGCACTATCCGAACATCGACAGGGCCGAAATGTTCGAGCAGGGATACGTGGCCGCCAGGTCGGGTCACAGCCGGGGCAGCACCGTCGACCTCACGCTGTACGACCTGGCCACCGGCGAGCTCCTTGCCATGGGCGGCGACCACGACCTCATGGATTCCGTCTCGCATCATGGCGCACCGGGAATCACGCCCGTCGAGGCGCGGAACCGTCAGCGCCTGCGGTCCCTCATGGAGACCTGCGGTTTCCACGCGTACGCGTGCGAGTGGTGGCATTACACGCTCGATGACGAGCCCTATCCGGACACTTATTTCGATTTCCCCATCACTTAGGCCGGGGCTCGCGGTCATGGGGCCGGAGTTCTTTGCTCAAAGGGCGGTGATCGGCCCACGCATGGCCGCATGGCTCCGGGTCAGTCCATATCGCCTGCATATGGAAAATTGCATACGGGCCGGCAACGTCGCTTTGTCTTGACTGATGTCATGACTCGAATCGAACCGAAAATCCGGACACGGCCGGCCCGTACGCCTCTCCTTGTCGGTCTGTCGGCCGCCGTGGCCGTGGTCGCCGTGGCCCTCGCCCACCAGGAGTGGAAGCCCTCGCTCTCCGCGCAGTCCGCGCAGTCCGCGCTCTCCGCGCTCTCCGTGCAGTCCTCGACTTCCGGTCACCGCGGTGAGCTCGACGAGGCCGACGGTGTCGTCCCCGACGGGACCACGGTCTTCGACGACACGGCACCGGCGGTGACCGGGCTCGACGCGAACCTGCTCGAGGCACTCCGTCGAGCGGGGAACGCCGCAGCCGACGACGGAGTCGAGTTCTACGTCAACAGCGGCTGGCGTTCCCCGGATTACCAGGACCAGCTGCTGCGCGAGGCGGTCGCCGAGTACGGGTCCGAACATGAGGCCGCCCGCTGGGTGGCCACCGCGACGACCTCTCCCCACGTGTCGGGCGAGGCGATCGACGTCGGTCGCCGCGCCGCCACGGCGTGGCTGTCCGAGCACGGTGCGGGTTACGGCCTGTGCCAGATCTACCGGAACGAACCCTGGCACTACGAACTGCGCCCCGAGGCCGCCGACCGTGGCTGCCCGCGGATGTACGCCGACCCCACCGAGGACCCGAGGATGAGCAGTGACCGTCAGTGAGTCCGGACCGACGACGATGCAGGTGGACGTGGCGGAGCCCGGGCACGGAGCTCCGGACGACCTCCGCGCATCACCCACCCGAGCCGGCGCGGGCGGGACACGACGCGCGACCGTACGACGCGCGATCGACCTCGGCCTGCGTCCCGGACCCTGGAAGCGCGGCCTCGTGCTCGCGGCGATCGCGCTGCTGCTCGGCCTGTTGCTGCTGCTCCACGGGGAGATCCCGGACACCGGAGGCCTCGGCAGCCTGGTGGAGACCTTCCTGCCGTGGTCCGGCGTCCTCGTCCCGGTCCTGCTCGCCGGCGCGCTGTGGCGCCGCTCCGCCTCCGCGGTCGTCGCACTGCTGCTGCCCGCCGTGGTGTGGCTGACCCTCTTCGGCGGGCTGCTCGGCGACAAGTCAGCGGCGGACGGCGACCTCACGGTCGTCAGCCACAACGTCGGCGCTGACAACGCCGACCCGGCGGGCACCGCACATGACCTGTCCGCCTCGGGCGCGGACGTCCTCGCGCTCGTCGAGGTGCCCGAGCAGGCCCGGAGCACGTACGAGAAGGAACTCGCGGCCACCTACCCGCACCACACCGTGCGGGGCACGGTCGGACTCTGGAGCAAGCGTCCGCTGTCCGGCACCGAACCGGTCGACCTCCAGCAGGACGTCGGACCGCTCGCGGACACCGAGCCGGCCGAGACCGGACTGACGACCGCCCGCGCGCTGCGCACCACCGTGGCCACGGACCGCGGGCCCCTCGCCGTGTATGTGGCGCACCTGGGGTCCGTACGCGTCGATCCCCGGGCGGGCTTCGGGACGGACGGCCGGGACCGGAACGCGAAGGCGCTGAGCAGGGCCGTCGCCGCCGAGCGGAACGAACGGATGGTGCTGCTCGGCGATCTGAACGGCACCACCGACGACCGTGCCCTGGCCGGCCTCACCGCACAGCTGCGCTCGGCCCAGAACGCGGCCGGGGACGGCTTCGGCTTCAGCTGGCCGGCGACGTTCCCCGTGGTGCGGATCGACCAGATCCTGGTCCGCGGCGTGCAGCCCGCGAGTTCGTGGGTACTGCCGGCCACCGGCAGCGACCACCTGCCGGTGGCGGCCGGGATCGACTGGGGGTGAGCGGCCCGGGCGCGGGGGCGCCCCGCGGGGCCGTCCGCCACCGACCTCCCCGTCCGCCACCGACCTCCCCGTACGCTCTCGGCATGCCGTCGCACGTGAGCTTCCCGCACGAGTTCCCCTTCGACCCGGCCCACGGTTACACCGAGGACGACCTGGCGAAGGTCGGCGCCCCGCCGCCGCCCGACGGCTTCGCGGAGTTCTGGCGGAGCAAGTACGAGGCGGCCCGCGCCGTCGCCACCGATCCCGTACTGGGCGAGGTCGAGGAGGAGCGCGACGGCCTGCGCATCCACGGCGTCACCTACACCTCCGTGGACGGCGTGCGGCTCGGTGGCTGGCTGGCACTGCCGACGACCGGGCCCGTCGAGCACGGCTTCGTCGTCTCCCATGGCTACGGCGGCCGTGACACCCCCGGCCCCGACCTGCCGGTGCTGGACCACTCCGCCGCCCTGCTGCCCTGCGTACGCGGCATGGAGACGCGGGGCCTGCAGCCCGGCATACCCTCCGTCGCGAGCGAACACGTCCTGCACGGCATCGAATCCCGCGACACCTATGTCATCGGCGACTGCGTGGCCGACCTCTGGTGCGCCGCCTCGGCCCTCCTGGAGCTGGTCCCGTCCGCGGGCCCTCACCTCGGCCTCTTCGGCGACAGCTTCGGCGGCGGGCTGGGTGCACTCGCCCTGCCCTGGGACGAGCGGTTCGCCGCGGCGCAGTTCACCGTCCCCACCTTCGGCAACCACCCGCTGCGCCTGACCCTGCAGTGCACCGGCAGCGGCGAAGCGGTCCGCGCGTACCACCGCACGCACCCCCAAGTCACCGACGTACTCGCCTACTTCGACGCCGCCACGGCCGCCACCCTGATCGACGTACCGACGATGACGGCCCCCGCCGCCTTCGACCCGTCGGTCCCGCCGCCGGGCCAGTACGCCGTCCACAACGCCCTGCGGGGTGAGCGTGCACTCTTCCCCCTGCGCGCAGGCCACTTCGAGTACGACGGCACCGACCGGGAGAAGGACGCGCTGCGCCGCGCCCGCCGCTCCTTCTTCGCCCGGCACCTGGGCTGACGCCCCAGCCCGGTCACTACAAGTCCCGTACCACGGCCGCCAGTTCGCGTGGCATCGACAGGAACGGCGAGTGCGACGAGTCGAGGCCGGCCACCGATGTCGGATTGTGCGGGAACGCCGCGTCGGCCTCCGCGATGAACCGGTCCTGCACGGCGGGCAGCAGCGCCACGTCGCGGGAACAGGTGATGTACGTACGCGGCACCGACCCCCAGCCGTCCTCGGTGAGGGTCGTGGTGCCGACCGTGATACCGACCGGGGCGTCGGGCGTCAGCAGGCCCACGGCGGCGTGCGCGAGGTCCGGAGCGACGCCACCGTACAGCGCCTCGCGCAACGCCTCCCGGTAGCCGGGATCTTCTGTGGCGAGGTCAAGGCGCAGTGCGCCGGTCACCGCCGGATCGCCCGTGAACAGCGGGCCGATGCGGTTTCCCGCGGCCTCGGGAATTTCGTTGTACGTCGCGGGCAGCACGTCGGACGCCGGCATGAAGGCCGTCAAGTACACGGCGCGCGCGATGAGTCGGGGTGACTCCTGGGCGACCCGGGTGAGGACGAGCCCCGCCGTGCTGTGGGCGACGACCGTGACGGGAGCGCCGCCGCCGACCAGCCGCAGCTGCGCCGTCAGGAGCTCCGCGGCATCGTCGAGACCCACATCCGCCACCGGCGACACCTCCGTGGCGACCGCCTCCGGATCGTACGACCGGCGCGTGAACCACCGGGGCTCGCGGCGCGCGTGCAGCCCGTGTCCGGCCATGTCCACCGCGACGGCCGGGCGGCCCGCGCCCGCCAGATGCGCGACCACCTCACTCCAGCACCAGGAGCCGTGCCAGAGACCGGGCAGGAACAACAGCGGGGAGAGCGGCGCGGTGCGGATCATGGACGTCCTCCAGTCGGCCTTCCGGTACCCGGCCGCCGGCGCGCGCGACCGGCCCTCAGATCCTCCGGCCCCCAGCATGAGCCGTGTCCGGACGCGACGACACCCGTCGGGCGGCCGTAATGGCTTTGCGCCCCTCGCGCCCCTACGGGAGGATCGCGCGCATGCACTCAGCCGTGGCGAACATCGCGATCAACTGTGCCGATGCCTACCGACTGGCCGCATTCTGGAGCCAGGTGACGGGGCGTCCGATCGATCCCGAGGACCGGCCCGGCGACGACGAGATCGATGTGCTGCTGCTTCCCGACGGGCCGATGCTGCACTTCAACGAGGTCCCCGACCCCGAGCGGGGCAAGAACGGCATCCACCTGTGCCTGCGTCCGGACACCACCCGCGAGCAGGAGGTGGAGCGCCTCCTGGGTATCGGAGCCACCCTCGTCGCCGACCGCCGCAAGCCCGGCGGACACGGCTGGGTCGTCCTCGCGGATCCCGAGGGGAACGAGTTCTGCGTTCTGACGTCACCGGACGAGCGCGCGGCCCTGACGGCGCCGTGACACCGGGTCCGCGCGCCCCGGCTCAGCCCAACTGCCGGTAGACCGCGTCGGTGTGCGAGCGCACCGTCTCGTAGACGGCACCGAGACGCTCGTACAGCGCATGGCGTTCGGCGTCGGGCCGGAAGGTCGCGCCGGGGTGAACCATGGCGGACACCGCGGAGGGGAAGTCCGCGTACGCCCCGCACGCGACGGCCGCGCAGATCGCCGCACCCAGTCCGGCGGCACTGTCGGTGCCGGCGCGGCGGGCCGGGACGCCGAACACGTCGGCGAGGATGCCCATCATCAGGTCCGAGTGCGAACCGCCGCCGGATACGACCAACTCGTCGTAGTGACCGCCGAGTTCGTCGGCCATCCGGTGGCCGGCGGCGCCCAGGGTGAGGGCGAGTCCCTCGAGGATCGAGCGGTAGACGTGGTAGCGGCCCTGCCGCCCGTCGAAGCCGAGGATGCTGCCCCTGCGGAAGGGGGCGTCGTCGGGCGCGAGCCAGTCCAGGACGGTCAGGAGACCGTCGCTGCCCGGCGGTACCTTCGCGGCCTCGGCGTTGAGGTGGTCCTCCACCGAGAGACCGGCCGCCCGCGCACCGGCGGCCGCCTCCTCGCCGAGCAGGTCGCGGTACCAGCTGACGGTCCACATGCCGCGCCGTACGCCCTCGCTCTCGTAGAGGTAAGCACCCGGAAGGCAGGCGTAGTTGGTCCAGAACGCGGAGGCGTCCGACACGTACCGGTCACCGACCGCCATGCCCGCCACGTACGTGCCGAGCGACAGCAGCAGCGTGTCCGGTGAGTCGAGGCCGCAGCCCAGGGCCTCGACCGCCTTGTCGTTGGCCGTGGCCACCACCGGCAGACCCTCGGGGATGCCGGTGGCGCGGGCGCAGTCGGCGGTGACCCGACCGAGGACGTCGCCGGGCTGGACGAGATCGAGGAGCATCTCGCGCGGCATGCCCGACTTCTCGAACGCGGTCGGGTCCTGCGACCAGTCGCAGCGGAGCGGGTCGAGGGGCCAGATACCCGCGTAGTTGGCCGCGGTGTCGCGGAACTGCCCGGTCATACGGTGCGTGAGATAGCCGGACGAGGTCGTCACATAGGCCGCCGCCGGGTCGACCGCCTCGTACGGCCGGCCCACTCGCTCGTCCATCCAGCTCATCACCGGCTGGGCCAGGGTGCCGTCGTCGCGCAGCACCGCCCGGCAGAAGCGGATCGTGCACAGGCCGACCCCGGCGATGTCGGCGGGGTCGCCGGGGAAGGCGTCCATCGCCTGCCGGGCGGCCGCGGTGATCGACTCCCACAGGTCGTCGCCCGGGTGCTCGACCACTCCGGGACGCGGAGTGTCGTACGGGCGCAGCGCCTGCCGGCCCTCGCTGACGGTGCGGCCGTGGGTGTCGAAGACGGTCACCTTGGACGACTGCGAGCCGTTGTCGATGCCGATGAAGTAGCGAGTCATGCCCACTCCGGGTGCGTGGCGGTGGCGATGTGCGCGGGGACGGGGGTGCGGGCGGGCGCGGGTACTGCGCGCCCGCCCGCGGGCGGTGCCGGTCAGGCGTTCTCGACCGGGAAGATCGTGCCCTGGTTCATGATGCCGTTCGGGTCGAAGGTCGACTTCAGCGCGGCGAGCAGCGGGTACGCGCTGCCGTGCTCCTCCTTGGTCCAGGCGGCGCGGTACTTGCCGATGCCGTGGTGGTGGACCATCGAACCGCCGACCCTGAGCGCCTCCTCGACGATGATCGCGTTCAGCGGCTTGTGGTACTTCTCGATCTCCTCGCGGGGCTCGCAGTTGATCGTGTAGTCGTAGACGAAGTACAGGTTCGTGCCCGTCTGGTAGCTGTGCGAGGAGTGGGCGCCGAGCATCGTCAGATCGTCCGCGGCGGGGAACTCCGTGCGCACCCGGTGGAGTACGGACTCGTACAGCTCGACGACCTCGGACCAGTCGCAGGAGACCTCGGTGGTGTAACCCAGCTCGGCCTTCTCCAGCATGACGCGCTTCTCGGCCTCGATCTTGTCTGCGCCCCAGTTGAGCTGGTCGAACCAGTCCTCGACCAGCTTCGCGTCGACCGCGGTGTGCGCGTGCTGCGAGGTGACGCGCTCGATCTCCTCGCTGGTGGCGCGGACGATGCCCTCGGGGCCCTCGACGACGAAGATCACGACGCACTTGCCGTCGTAGAAGTGCGAGAAGTGCTGCCGCGCGTCCTCGGGGGAGTAGAGGCGGACCACCGACGGGTGGAAGCCGTCGGTGACGACCTCGCGGATGATCGCGGTGCCGGTGGCCATGTCGTCGACGAGGATGCCGTGGAACTCGTTGTTCTCCGGCTGGTACTTGAAGATCTTGACGGTCACTTCGGTGACGTAGCAGAGCGCGCCCTCGTTGCCGATGACGAGGTGACGGATGTCGGGTCCGGTGGAGCGGCGCGGGACGTTCTTGATCCGGCTGACGGAACCGTCGGGGAAGACGGCCTCCAGGCCCACCACCATGTCCTCGATGGCCCCGTAGAGAGTGGAGAACTGTCCGATGGACCGGGTGGCGACCAGGCCGCCGTACTGGGCGAGCGGCTTGGACTGCGGCGAGTGTCCGGTGGTGTAGCCCTGGGCGCGCAGGGTGTCCTCGAGGGTCTGCAGTTGTACGCCGCAGCCGACCGTGGCCTGCATGTTCTCGGTGTCGATGGAGACGATGGTGTCCAGGCCCGAGCCGTCGAGCACGATCGTGTTCTCGACGGACGTCTCGAGTCCGCCCTCGGTGCTGGTGCGGCCGGTGCGGGCCACCACGTTGATGCGGTGGTCGTTGGCGTAGGCGAGGACCTTGGAGACGGTGTCGGTGTCGGTGGCGTTGACGATGGCCGCGGGGAACGGGCCGTCGTAGATGCCGTGCACCGCCGTGTACTTCTTGAACCGGTCGACGCTCGCCTCACGCAGTTCGTCGGCGTCGGTGACGATCTGCTCGGCGCCGACCAGCTCCTGGAGCGCCGTGACGATCTCTTCGCTGCTCGGTGCTGCCTGGGACTTGACCATGGGACTGTTCACCTTCGTGTTCTGTGCGGGGGTGCGGTTCGGGCGCGAGGGGCCCTGTGATGCGGCGCGGTGGGCTTCAGCGCACCAGGTAGCCGCCGTCGACGCTGAGGACATGGCCGTTGACGTAGTCGGAGGCGCGGCTGGCGAGGAAGACGGTGGCGCCCATCAGGTCGGCGACGTCACCCCAGCGGCCGGCCGGGATGTGGTCGCGCACCTGGCGGTCGGCCGCCGGGTCCGCCCGCGTGGCCTCGGTGAGCTTGGTGGCGAAGTAGCCCGGGGCGATGGCGTTGACCTGGATGTTGTACTGCGCGAGCTCGTCGCAGTAGGCCTTGGTGAAACCGACGATGCCGTGCTTGGACGCCGCGTAGGCGGGAGACATCCGGCCGCCGAGGAACGAGAAGAGCGAGGCGATGTTGATGATCTTCCCGGAGCGCTGCTCGATCATGAACTTCGCTGCCTCGTGGCCCAGTTCGAACGGCGCCGTGAGGTTCACGCCGATCATCGGGTCCCACTGCTCACGGTCGAACTCGGTGACCTCGCCCAGCTTGTTGATGCCCGCGGAGTTCACCACGATGTCGACGGAGCCGAAGGCGTCCACACAGCCCTCGACGACCTGCTTCGGTACGCCGGGACGGGTGAGGTCGGCGGCCAGGAACTCCATGCGGCGTCCCGCGGCCTCGATCTGCTTGCGGGTCCCGCCGTCGTCCTCGACGAGCGCGGGGACGAACACGTTGGCGCCCGCCTTGGCCAGGGCGATCGAGAACGCCTGGCCGAGGCCGGTGTTCCCGCCGGTGACGATGGCGTTGCGGCCCTCGAGCGAGAAGAGGTCGAGAGAGAAGTCGTGGATGTCCATGGTGCTCACCTGCTTGTCGTGGAAGTGCTGGGTGACCGTGCGGTCGTGGTGGGCGGGTGCGGGGTACGGCCCGGTGGGTGGCCGCGTCCACCGCGAGGTTCGTCGGCGTACGGCGGCGGGGGCGTGCCGTCGCCGGGTGTCGGGTGACTCAGGAGCTTTCCACCGGTGCGGGGTCCGAGGCGGGTTCCGCCGCGGCCGCGTCGGCCAGGTCCCGCCTGCGCGACCTGAGGGTCAGGGTGGTCATCACCAGACCGAGCAGGGCCGTGACGAGGAGGAAGGCGAACAGCGCCGAGTAGCCGCCGCCGCGCTCCGGCACAGCGGGGCTGGCGTCCGGATCGCCGATCCACCACGCGGCCAGCGTCGGCAGGAAGGCGTCCGGCAGGTACGCGAGTCCGGAGGCCAGGCCGATCACACCGCCGCGCTGGCTCTCCGGCACACCGACCTCACCGATGGTCGCCCAGTACACCCCACGGCTGGCGAAGACCATGAAGCACAGGACGAACATCAGGACCAACGCCACCCAGGCCAGGGCGGGTTGACGCGGAAGGACCAGGAAGAGGAGGGCGATCATCGCGCTGCCGGCGAACATCCAGCGCAGGAAGCGGGGCGAGGACCGGGTGACCTTGTCGACGACCACGCCGCCGATCGGACCGGCGACGAACTGGAAGACGTAGGTGCGGACCACGCCGATCACGGCGATCATGGCCGCGGCCACGCCGTACTGGTGCTCGAGCAGCGGCGAGAAGTAGCCGAGGGTGGTGTAGAAGCAGTACATCAGCATCGCGGTCAGGCCGATCAGCCATGTGTACTTGTTCTTCGCCGCGGCGAGCAGCTGCCGCAGGGTGACCGAGCTGCTGCCGAGACGGGCCAGCTGCTCCCGGTTCTCCTTGACGAACACGCCGATCGATACGGCGAGCAGGAAGCACAGCAGGCCGTAGACCCGGATCAGCCACAGCACTCCCGCCGATTCGGCGACCGCGACGGACACGACCACCGTGCCGGCGAAGCCCACCACCGTGGACACGATCCCGCGCACACCCTCCAGGAACCCGAAGAGCCGGCCCTGCTCGGAGGAGTCCCCGAGCATCCCGATCGCCTTCACCAGAGCGGGCCAGTACAGCCCCATCCCGAGTACGGCGGTCAGTACGTGTGCGGCGAGCGTGCCCAGGTAACCGGGCGCGAGGGAGAGGTACAGGTCGAGTACGCCGACACCGGCCAGGGCGATGACGATCAGCCGCTTCGGCGGATAGCGGTCCGCGAACCAGCCGCCGAAGAAATACATCACCATCGCCACGATGCCGAACACGGAGACGATGTTTCCGTAGTCCTGCGACGTGAGTTCAAGTGCCCGTGCGGTGGGGCCCAGGTAGACGAAGCGAATATAGGCGACCTGGAAAATCACGCCGCCGGTCATCGAGAGCAAGAAGAAGCTGACCCACTTCTGCTTCCCTCCGGGCGCCGTCATCGCGCGGCTCGATAGGCGCCGAACGCCCTGGGACACGTCACAGTGACCACCCCTTCGTGGAAAAGGACACAAAAAAAGAACAGCAATCTCCCTGTGCAGGAAGGTTGCTGTTCTCTCGGCTCTAGCAACTGCTCCGGTCAAGAACCGGAACAACATCTGAAGTTTTCGGGCGGTTCACCGCCGTCTGCCGAGCACGTTAGAACCGTGCTCCCCGGCCTGTCAATGGAGACCCGTGTCACATCCGCCAGACGTCCTGGTTGGACGAGGCGATGGCCGTAGCACCCGCCTGAAGTGCGGCGATCACGTCTTCCTTGTCGCACACGAGCCCGCCGGCGATGACCGGGGCGTCGATGTCGGCGACGACCCAGCCGATCACCCGGGGCATGCAGCCCGGCAGGATCTCGATGGCGTCCGCCTTCGAGATGCTCAGCTGCCGGGCGAGGTTGCGGTACGAGAACGAGTCGATCAGGAAGAACCGGTGCACGGCGAAAAGCCCCTGCTCCCGGGCCGCTCGCACCATGAATGCCTTCGAACTGAGAATTCCGTCCGCGGCGGTGTTCTCGCGGATGAAGGAAACGACGATCTCCTTGCCCGCAAGGCCTTCCAGAAGGTCGACGTTCACGAGTACGGTGCGTCCGGCGTCCTTGAGTCTGCGCACCGTCGACGAAATGTCGAGCACGGATCCGTACAGCAGGAACACGACCGGGCAGTCGGTGCGCAGTACGGCCTCGAGCCCCTCCTCGTCCTTCACGCTGGCGACGACGGGGTTCTCCTCCAGGAGGTCCAGCAGAGAGCGGCTCACGGTGGTCTCCGGAAGTGACGGGGGCGGGTGCTCCATGGGCGGGGTGCTCCACGGTACGACTCCGTCGCGACTGACGGGGGTCGCCCCCGGCTCCACCGTCCGGCCCTGTCCCGCCGAGTGCCTCCATGGCTGCCTTCTCCCAGCGATCTACCAGGTCACCGGCCCGCTTCCCCGGTAAATGACGAGCCGTCACATCACCACCCCAGGATGGGGATTGACACCTCGCTCCGCAGGACTCCACACTCGATTTCGCCACCCGGAACCTGTTCCGTATCTGGAACCGCCGGATCGGCCTTCTCCTCCATTCCTTTCCCCGGCCCGAGGGCCGTGTCGTAACGGAGCCGCCCCATGGAGATCACCGCAGCCGTGCTCAGCGCACTGAACGCGCCGCACGACTTCCGTCGTCTCACCCTCGATCCGCCCCGGCGCGACGAGGTACTGGTCAAGATCGCTGCCACCGGTGTCTGCGCCAGCGACGCACACACCCGCAGCGGACGTATCCCCTCGCCGATGCCCTGCGTGCTCGGCCACGAGGGCGCGGGCGTGGTCGTCGACACGGGCGAGGGCGTCACCCACGTCGTCCCCGGCGACCATGTCGCCCTCTCCTGGATGCCCAACTGCGGGACGTGCCGCTACTGCACGGCCGGGCGACCGGTGCTGTGCTCCGCGAGCGCACCCGCGCTCCTCGCGGGGACGCTGATGGACGGGACCGTCCGGATGCACGACGGCGACCAGGACATCCACCACTACTCGTTCCTGTCGACCTTCGCCGACCACACCGTCGTACCGGCGGCCAGTGCGGTGAAGATCCCCGACTCCGTCCCGCTGGACGTGGCCGCGCTGGCCGGCTGCGGCGTGCTCACCGGCTACGGCGCCGTGGTCAACCGCGCGAAGGTCGCGCCGGGCGACACCGTCGTCATCTACGGAGCCGGTGGCGTGGGGCTCAGTGCCGTCATGGGCGCGCAGTTGGCGGGCGCGGACCAGATCATCGTGGTCGACCCGCAGGAGGACAAGCGCGCCGGAGCCGAGATCTTCGGAGCGACCCGCATGCTCGCCCCCTCCGACGACGTGGTGGCCACCGTGCGCAGGCTCACCGGTGGCGCGGGCGCCGACGTCGCGATCGACGCGGTCGGCGCGAACGGCCTCCTCGAGCAGGCCTTCGACGCGACCACCCCGGGCGGCACCGTGGTGTGCGTGGGCGTGCCGGCGGCCGACTCCTACGCGCAGGTGCCGGGCGCCCGGTTCGTACGCGAGGAGAAGTTCCTGACCGGCAGCCTCTACGGATCCAGCCGTCCGGGACAGGACATCCCCAAGCTGCTGTCCCTCTTCGCGAGCGGACGGCTGCCGATCGACAAGCTCGTCTCGCAGACGTACCGCTTCGACGAACTCGACACCGCCTTCGACGACCTCGCGGCGGGCAGCAACCGGCGCGGCGTCGTCATCGTCGACCCGGACCTCGTGAACTGACCCGGATGGTCGGGGAGGTGCCGATCTGCCGATGAGGGTCATCGAAAACGGAACGGAGGGTAGGGGGCCGATCATGAGTGAGCGAGCATCGTCCCCCGCCTACCGTGTCCCGGCCGTCGTGCAGGCCTTCGACCTGCTCGACACGCTGGCCGAGCACCGCAGGGGACTCCGGCTGAGTGACCTGGTGGAACGCCTGGGCCTGTCGAAGAGCACCACGCACCGACTGCTGCGCACGCTGCAGGACCTGGGCGCGGTGACCAAGGACGGCAACGACGGCCGCTACGTGCTCGGCAGCAGGCTCGCGCTCTACGCGCAGGCGTCCGGGCACCCGCACACCGGTCTCATCGCCCCCTTCTACTCGGTGGCGGAACGCATCAGGGACCGGCACGACGAGACGATCCAGCTCGCGGTGCTCTCCGGCGCCGAGGTCACCTTCGTCGCCTACGTCGAAACCACCCAGGCCGTTCGGCTGTTCACCCGGGTCGGCCGTCGGCTGCCGGCCCACGCGTCGGCCAGCGGCAAGGCCATCCTCGCCTTCCGGGACGAGGCGGCCCTCACCCCGGTGCTCGACGCGGGACTGGCCGAACTCACCGACCGGACCATCACCGACGAGAAGCGGCTGCGCGCGGAACTGAGCACCATCCGCACCCGCGGCTGGGGATCCGAGGTCGAGGAGTCGGCGCGGCACCTGTCCTGCTTCTCCGTGCCGGTGCTCGACCGGGCGGGGTCCGCGGTCGCCGCGGTCACCGCCTGCGTACCGACGGCCGAGGTTCCGGGCGAGCACGCCGAACAGCTGGTCGGTGACCTGCGGTCGGGCGCCGAAGAGCTCGGCCGGTACCTCTGACCGGTACGCCTGGCCGTACCTGCACGACCGAACACTGACGGCGCCGGCGACGGCACCGCCCGGTGGCCCTTCGGGCTGCCTCGAACACGATGAAAGATGTCGGAAGGTTCATCCCATGACGGATATGACAGACGCTGCGCGCGCCGCGGCCGAACGCGTCGACCCGCGCCTGCACTTCGGCGGAGCGCACCGGGAGACCGCGAGCCGGTTCCGCGTCGAGGACCCGGCGACCGGCGAGACGATCGCCGAGGTCGCCGACGCGAGCGTGGCCGACGCGCGGGCGGCGCTCGACGCGGCCGCCGCCGCGCAGCCGGCACTCGCCGCCGGTTCGGCGCGACAGCGGGCCGAATGGCTGCGCGCCGCATACGACGCGGTCACCGCACGGGCCGAGGACTTCGCCCAGGTGATCACCGCCGAGATGGGCAAGCCGCTCGCCGAGGCGCGCGGCGAAGTGGCCTACGGCGCCGAGTTCCTGCGCTGGTTCGCCGAGCAAGCGGTCGCGGTCCACGGCGAGTTCGGCCCGGCCCCGAACGGCACCAACCGGATCATCACCACCCGCCGCCCGGTCGGCCCTGCCCTCCTGATCACACCGTGGAACTTCCCGCTGGCGATGCTGACCCGCAAGGTCGGAGCCGCACTCGCCGCCGGCTGCGCCACGGTGATCAAGCCCGCGGCCCAGACACCGCTCACCGCGGCACTGCTCACCGAGGTGCTCGTCGGCATCGGACTCCCGGACGGCGCGGTGAACCTGGTGTCCACCACGCGCGACGCCGAGGTCTCCGAGGCACTGATGGCGGACCCGCGGCTGCGCAAGGTGTCGTTCACCGGATCCACCCGGGTCGGCTCGCTCCTGATCCGGCAGTCGGCGGAGCAAGTGCAGCGCACCTCCATGGAGTTGGGCGGCAACGGCCCCTTCCTGGTCTTCGCCGACGCCGACCTGGACGCCGCGGTGGACGGCGCGATGGTCGCCAAGTTCCGCAACGGCGGCGAGTCCTGCGTCGCCGCCAACCGGTTCCTCGTCCACCACGAGGTGGCCGAGGAGTTCACCGCCAGGTTCACCGAGCGGGTGCGCGCCCTGGTACCGGGCCCCGGCTTCGCCGAGGGCAGCACCCTGGGACCGCTGATCGACGCACGCCAGCGAGACAAGGTCGCAGCCCTCGTCGAGGACGCCGTCGACGCCGGTGCCAAGGTGCTCACCGGCGGGTCCGCCGTCGACGGCCCGGGCTACTTCTACCGTCCGACGGTCCTCACCGACGTCGCCCCCGACGCCCGGATCGCGCACGAGGAGATCTTCGGCCCGGTCGCGCCCGTCTCCACCTTCACCACCGAGGACGAAGCGGTCGCCTACGCCAACGCCACGCCCTACGGCCTCTCGGCGTACGTCTTCACCCGCGATCTCTCGCGCGCCCTGCGGGTGAGTGAAGCGCTGGAGACCGGCATGGTCGGCGTCAACACCGGCGTGGTCTCCGAACCCGGCGCCCCCTTCGGAGGCGTCAAGGCCTCCGGGCTCGGCCGCGAGGGCGGCCGGACCGGCATCGAGGAGTACCTGGAGACGCAGTACCTGAACGTGGCCATCTGACCGCCGGGAGGGTGGTTTTCCTGTGACAACACTGTCCCCCGCGCCCACGCGCGGAGAGATACCGAAGGTCCCGGAGCAGAGCGCGGCCGACCGGCAGCGTCGTCGCTTCCTGCGCCGGCTGACCGCCGCGACCGGCGGCGGGATGTTCATCGACGGATTCGTCTTCGCCTGTATAGCCGTGGTCGTGGCGGGACAGGTGTTCCGGGACGATCTGGGGATCACGCCGCTGTGGCTGAGCATGATCTCCGCCTCCACCCTGGTCGGCACGATCATCGGCGGCCCGGTGGTCGGCCAGTTGACCGACCGGTTCGGCCGGCGCCCGATGTTCACCGCCGATCTCTGCCTCTTCCTGGTCGCCTCGGTGCTGATGTTCTTCGTCACCGACCCGTGGCAGATCGTCGTACTCGGTGTGGTGATGGGCTTCGCGGTCGGCGGCGACTACGCCATCGGGTCGCCCATGCTCGGCGAGTTCGCCCCGGCCCACAGCCGCGGCCACTACCTGGGCGTCCTGGAGATCCTCTGGAACGTCGGGTACGTCGTGGCGTTCGCCGCCGGATTCTTCATCACCCGGGCCGATCCCGAGGCCTGGCGCTGGGCACTGGCCCTCGGCACCGTCCCCGCGGCGGTCGTGCTCGGGCTGCGGCACGGTCTGCCCGAATCCCCGCGCTGGCTGATCGCGCACGGGCGGCGGGCCGAGGCGGAGAAGATCCTCAGCGAACACCTCCAAGTGCCCGCCGGAGATGCCGAGTTCGCCGACGAGCAGGCGGCGGGGGAGGAGCGGTCCGGCACTCCGTACCGCACGCTGTTCCACCGCGACTACCTCGGCCGGACGCTGTTCTGCAGCGTGTTCTGGATCTGTATCGTCCTGCCGTACTTCGCGATCACCTTCTTCCAGGCGGACATCCTCGGCACCATCGGGATCTCCGACCCGCTGCTCACCGCCGTGTTCGGGACCCTGGTCGCACTCGCGGGTGCCGCACTCGGCTGGTTCCTGATCGACCGGGTGGGCCGCCGCAAGATCCTCGTACTGCCGATGTTCGTCACGGGTGTGGCGCTGCTCGCCGTCGCGCTGAGCGCTCATCTCCCGCAGCCGCTGATCGTGACGTTCTTCTTCCTGTACCTCTTCGCGTACGGGGTGATGAGCATCCTGCCCGGGGTCTATCCGCTCGAGGTGTTCCCCACCTCCGTGCGTACCACCGGCATGGGCGTCTCGGCGGCGGCCTCCCGGGTGGGCGCGGCGATCGGCACCTTCGTGCTGCCGCTGTCGCTCACCGGGCTCGGCCTCGCGCCGACACTCGGGATCACCGCGGCGGTCTGCTTCCTGGGCGGTGTGGTGTCCCTGGTGATGGCTCCGGAGACGGCGGGACGCGCCCTGTCGGTCACCGGCGGCAGGGACGCCGCCGCCTCCACGCTTCCGACCTCGACCTCGACCTCGACCTCGACCACGACCTCGAAAGGATCATCCTCATGACCGCGCACACTCCCGAGAGCCTCGACGGGCGCCTGGCCCAGGGCTGGGGCGGCACCAATCCGAACGGCGTGCACGTCAACGTCCTGCTCGCCGAACGCGGTTCGGCCACCTCGGCCGCGATGGCCACCACCTTCGCAGGCCCGACCAGCGGCTTCACCCCGATCCTGGTCTGCGTCGGCCCCGACCAGCCCTCGTACGAGACGGTCAACCCGCCGACCCTCATGCTCAACAAGACCGAACTCGACACCGACCTGCTCGGCGCGCTGGCCGCCGGCGCCTGCCAGGTCGGCATCGCCCAGGCCGTGCTCGACGTGGTCGCCGAAGGGCTGCTCGCCACCGACCAGTCCCACCAGGTCTTCGTCTCCCTCTGGCTCAACCCCGAGGCCGAGGAGCACGAGCCGGTGCGCGACGCCGCGCGCACCGCCACCGCCGCGGCCCTGCGCGAGGCCGTCACGGGACGCGCTCCCGAGGACGCCCGGCGCCTGGTGGAGGACCGTGACACCCTCACCCACCCCTTCTACGGCGGCTGAGCGGACGCGGCACCGGGGGCCGCCCAGCACCGCCCGCGACAACGCGCTTCAGCGGCCCCCGCCGCCCCGACTCCCGCTCTGCTCAGCGCCCTTGCGCACCAGCAGATGGGTCTCCCGGAACTGCCGCCGATCGGTGGGCCGTGGCTCGCGGGTCAGCCGGGCCACCTCGGCCAGGCCGGCCGTGCGCAGCAGCGCGGCGAGGTGATCGGGGCACCAGCGATACGCCGGCGCGACCGCGTGGTCGAACACCTGCGTCCGGTGGGACGCGTCCTCGCTCGCCCAGAAGCCGATCAGGAGGTGGCCGCCGGCTGCCAGTACGCGATGGAACTCCGCCAGGACGAGAGGGAGTTGCTCCGGCGGTGTGTGGATCACCGACCACCGCGCGAGGACGCCGGCCAGTTCCCCGTCGGCGATGTCCGACGCGGTCATCGAGCCCACGTCGAACCGCAGCGAGGGGTGAGCCTCCCGCGCCAGCTCGACCATCGCGCCCGAGGCGTCGACACCGAACGCCGCGAGCCCCAACTCAGCGAGATACGCGGTGACATGACCGGGTCCGCACCCCAGATCCCCGACGGGCCCGCCCCCGCTCGTCCGTACCGCCTCGGCGAAAAGCCCCAGGGCCGCCCGGTCCACCGGACTGTCCCGCAGCGAGTCGCGGAACAACTGCGCATAGGTGGAGGCGACGGCGTCGTACGCCTCGCGCGTCACCTGGAGAGCATCGTCTTCGACCATGCGCGCGACCTTAGTTGCCGGGTCCGACAATCCCGCGTGCCGTACGAGAACTCCGCGGGGGACATTCGTCCAAGACAGGCGCCGCGTCCTGGGCGACACTGGAAGCCATGAGCAGCCAGGAAGCCGGGCTCGACCTGGCGGAGCACGGGAGCGAGGACGGCTGGGAGATCGCCCACGGCACGGCCTCGCTCGACGGCGTCCGGATGGCCGGCTTCCGGGACAGTGCGGCCGGCGGGCTCGATCTGTACGTGGTCCCGCAGCCGGTGGTGGTGGTCGTGATCGGGCTCGGGGACCAGCCGTTCACCGTCGAGAACTCCGGCGGCAGCCGGCCCCTGAACGGCTTCGTGGCCGCGCTCGCGCCGGGCCCGAGCCGGGTACGCGGCGATCACGGCGAGTGCCTCGAGATGCGGCTCTCGCCCCGGTCCGCATACGGCCTGCTCGGTGTCTCGCCACGTGAGTTCGCCGGGTCGCAGGCCGGGCTCGACGAGGTGTGGGGCAGATCCGGCCGGCAGCTTCGCGAGAAGCTCTCCGACACCTCCTCCTGGCAGCAACGCCTCGCGCTCACCGACGAGTTCCTCGTACGGCGGGCCGAACGGGCACCCGAGGTCGCGCCCGAGGTCGCCGCCGTCTGGCAGCACATCGTGACCCGCAGGGGCCGGGTGCGGATCGCCGACCTCGCGGCGTCCTGCGGGTGGAGCCGTAAGCGGCTCTGGTCCCGGTTCAGCGATCAGATCGGCCTCACGCCGAAGCGCGCGGCGATGCTCGTGCGCTTCGACCACGCGGCACGCGCGCTGCGGTCGGGCGTGAGTCCGATCGACGTCGCGACGGCCTGCGGCTACGTCGATCAGCCGCATCTCCACCGCGACGTACTCGCCTTCGCGGGCTGCACCCCCGGCGCGGTGGCGCGCGGGGTGCCGCCCGCGGGCTGAGAGGGAGCGGCAGGGCTGACTCAGCCCGCCCCGCACCCGCAGCTCTCCCGCCGCACCACATCCACCGGCAGCACCCGGGACTCCGGCTCGCCCGCGGAGCCCGCCGAGCCGAGCCGGTGGACCAGGAGGTCGACGGCCTCCTCACCGAGCCGGCGCATCGGCTGGCGCACCGTCGTCAGCGCGGGCCGGACGAGCCGGCCGAGCGGGATGCCGTCGAACCCGGTGACGGCCACGTCCTGCGGCACCCGCAGACCGCGCCGCTCGAGCGCGTGCAGTGCCCCGATCGCCATCTGGTCGTTCGCGAACAGGATGCCCTGCGGCACCTGCGTCCCCGCTCGGTCGAGCAGTGCCTCGACGGCCTTCGCGCCCTCGGCCTGGGTCATCAACTCCGGTCGTACGTCAGGGGATTCAGGTACCGGTAGGCCGGCGTCGCGCCGAGCCGCCGCGTACCCGTCGAAGCGGGCCTGGGCGTCGGGGGAGTCCTCGACGCCGCCGACGAACGCGAGCCGCCGCAGACCGTGGTCCTCGATGAGGTGGCGGGTGATCTCACGCTGTCCGTCGGCGTTGGCCACCTCGATGTGGTCCAGGTGGTCGGGGCCCTCCGGATCGCGCGGACCGGCCAGCATCACCACGGGGAGCCGACGGGATATCACCTCGAGGTCCTCCGTCGGCACCGTCCTGGCCAGCACCGCGAAGCCGTCCACGCGTCCGGCGACCTTCGCCACCAGGCTCTCCGGACCGCCGCTCAGCGAGGCCGCGATCAGCAGGGCGTACCCGTGCCGGCGGGCGGCCCGTTCCATGCCCCGGATGATCTGGTCGGAGTACAGCATGAAGGCGTGGTCGTCGTCGGCCTCCGTGCCGGCGGCTGCCGCCGCGGCCTCGGACTCGGTGTCCGGGTCCGAGTAGTCCGGGAAGCAGAGGCCGAGGACGCCGGTGGAACGGCTGGCGAGCCCGCGGGCGTTGCCGCTCGGCACGTAGCCGAGCTCGCGGGCCGCGGCGAGGACCTTGTCCCGGGTCTTCTCGCGCACGGAGTCGGGGTTGCGGTAGACCCGGGAGACCGTCGCGATGGATACGCCCGACCGCTCGGCCACGTCGTACACCGTGGGGGTTGAACTCACCGGATCGCCTGCTCGCCTTGGGTGCCGTACGGGATGAAAGCGCATTCATCCTAGGTGCCGAGGGAGGCGCGGGCAAGGTCGTACTGCCCCGTCCCCGCCCCACCGCCCGGCATGGGCCCAGGTCGCAGGCCGGGCACGGCTACTGCTCGCCCCGCCTCCGGATCTTGTTCCCGAGCCAGACCAGCGGGTCGTACTTACGGTCCGCCGCGCGCTCCTTCAGCGGGATCAAGGCATTGTCGGTGATCCGGATGCCCTCGGGACAGACCTCCGTACAGCACTTCGTGATGTTGCAGTAGCCGAGACCGTGCTCGTCCTGCGCGGTCGTCTTCCGGTCGAGTCCCGACTCGGCGGCCGCGTCCAGCGGATGCATGTCCAGCTCGGCGACCCGCATCAGGAACCGCGGACCGGCGAAGGCGCCCTTGTTCTCCTCGTGGTCACGGACCACATGGCAGGTGTCCTGGCACAGGAAGCACTCGATGCACTTACGGAACTCCTGCGGCCGGTCCACGTCCTCCTGCATCATCCGGTACTCACCCGGAGCCACCCCCTGCGGCGGCACGAAGGACGGCACCTCGCGGGCCTTGGTGTAGTTGAACGACACATCGGTGACCAGGTCCCGCACCACGGGGAAGGCCCGCAGCGGCGTCACCGTGATCGTCTCCTCGCGGGTGAACACCGACATCCGCGTCATGCACAGCAGCCGCGGCCGGCCGTTCACCTCCGCACTGCACGAACCGCACTTGCCCGCCTTGCAGTTCCAGCGCACGGCGAGGTCCGGTGCCTGGGTCGCCTGCAGCCGGTGGATGATGTCGAGGACCACCTCGCCCTCGTTGACCTCGACCTCGAAGTCCGCCAGGTCGCCGCCGTCGATGTCACCGCGCCACACCCGGAAACGCCCGGTGTAGGAGGTGGAGGCGGGCGGCACGCTTGTCGTCGTCACTCGAAAAGCTCCTCTTCGGCCAGGTACTTCACCAGCTCCTCCTTCTCGAAGAGGGCGAGCAGGTCGGGGCGGATCGGCTCGGTCTCGACCCGTTCGAGGCGGATCTGGCCGCGCACCGGGTCCGCGGCCTGCGGGCCCCTGCGGGCCGCTTCCGGATCGGCGAGCCGGCACAGCAGATTCGCCCGGCGCCATCCGCGGTCCATCCCGGGGAAGTCCTCGCGGGTGTGGCCGCCGCGGCTCTCGGTGCGCTCCAGGGCGGAGCGGGCGATGCACTCGCTGACCAGGAGCATGTTCCTGAGGTCCAGGGCGAGGTGCCAGCCGGGGTTGAACTGCCGGTGCCCCTCCACGCCCGCGCGCCAGGCCCGTACCCGCAGCTCGGAGAGCCGCTGCAGCGCCTGCCGCATCTCGCCCTCCCTGCGGATGATGCCGACCAGGTCGTTCATCGACTGCTGGAGTTCCTGATGCAGGGTGTACGGGTTCTCCGGTGGCCGGCCGTCCTCGTCACCGGGCGCCGGGCCCTGAGCGGAGAACGGTCGCAGCGCCTCGTCCGCGGCCGCGTCGATGGCCTCCTCGTCCAGTACGGGACGGCGCTCGAGACCGGCCGCGTACCGGGCGGCGTGCAGTCCGGCTCGGCGGCCGAAGACCAGCAGGTCGGACAGTGAGTTGCCGCCGAGCCGGTTGGACCCGTGCATACCTCCCGCGACCTCACCGGCCGCATAGAGACCGGGTACGGCGACCGCGGCCGCGGTGTCCGACTCCACCGCGATGCCACCCATCACGTAGTGGCAGGTCGGGCCGACCTCCATCGCCTCCGCGGTGATGTCGACGTCCGCGAGTTCCTTGAACTGGTGGTACATGGACGGGAGTCGGCGCCGGATCACCTCGGCGGACATCCGCGTCGACACGTCCAGGAACACCCCGCCGTGCGGGGAGCCGCGGCCCTCCTTCACCTCGGAGTTGATGGCGCGGGCCACCTCGTCGCGGGGGAGGAGTTCGGGCGGCCTGCGGTTGTTGTCCGGATCCTCGTACCAGCGGTCGCCCTCCTCCTCGGACTGGGCGTACTTCTCCTTGAACACGTCCGGGATGTAGTCGAACATGAACCGCTTGCCCTCGGAGTTCCTGAGCACCCCGCCGTCGCCACGCACCGACTCGGTGACGAGGATGCCCTTCACCGAGGGCGGCCAGACCATGCCGGTGGGGTGGAACTGCACGAACTCCATGTTCAGGAGCGGCGCCCCGGCGAGCAGCGCGAGCGCGTGCCCGTCCCCGGTGTACTCCCACGAGTTGGACGTCACCTTGAAGGACTTGCCGATGCCGCCGGTGGCGA
Organism: Streptomyces sp. YIM 130001; assembly: GCF_003574445.1. GTDB lineage: Bacteria > Actinomycetota > Actinomycetes > Streptomycetales > Streptomycetaceae > Streptomyces. The sequence continues at coordinate 257,266 of NZ_KZ984555.1, read as the reverse complement.
CGACCACCGAGGGCGCCTCCAGAACGAAGAAGCGACCGGACTCGCGGTCGTAGCCGAACACCCCGGCCACCCGGCCGCCGTCACCCGACTCCTTGATCACCCGGGTCACCGTGCACTCCTGGAAGACCTTCAACCGGGCCTCGTGGTCGCCGAGTCGGGCCGCGTCCTCCTGCTGCAGGGACACCACCTTCTGCTGCAGGGTGCGGATCAGCTCCAGGCCGGTGCGGTCGCCGACGTGCGCCAGACGCGGGTACTCGTGCCCGCCGAAGTTGCGCTGCGAGATGCGGCCGTCGCCGGTGCGGTCGAAGAGCGCGCCCCAGGTCTCCAGCTCCCAGACCCGGTCGGGCGCCTCCTGTGCGTGCAGTTCGGCCATCCGCCACTGGTTGAGGAACTTGCCGCCGCGCAGGGTGTCGCGGAAGTGCACCTGCCAGTTGTCACCGTCGTTGACGTTGCCCATCGAGGCGGCGATGCCGCCCTCGGCCATCACGGTGTGCGCCTTGCCGAACAGCGACTTGCAGATGACCGCCGTACGCAGGCCCTGCTCACGCGCCTCGATGGCGGCCCGCAGCCCGGCGCCGCCGGCCCCCACCACGACCACGTCCCACTGCTGCCGTTCCACCTGGGACATCAGAAGAACCTCGGATCGTCGAAGGCACCGCTCGCCACCAGATACACGTACAGATCCGCCACGGCGACGCTGATCAGCGAGGCCCAGGCGAGCAGCATGTGCCGGTCGTTGAGCCGGCCGACCCACTGCCACAGGCGGTAGCGCACGGGGTGCTTGGAGAAGTGCTTGAGCTTGCCGCCGACGATGTGCCGGCAGGAGTGACAGGACAGGGTGTACGCCCAGATCAGCGCGATGTTGACCAGGAACACCAGGGTGCCGAGGCCCATATGGCCCCACGCGTAGTTCTCGTCGCGGAAGGCCAGCACGGTGTCCCAGGTCAGGACGACGGCGACCAGCATCGCGGCGTAGAAGAAGTACCGGTGCAGGTTCTGCAGGATCAGCGGGAAGCGGGTCTCGCCCGAGTACTTCTTGTGCGGTTCGGCGACCGCGCAGGCCGGTGGCGAGGCCCAGAAGCCCCGGTAGTAGGCCTTGCGGTAGTAGTAGCAGGTCAGCCGGAAGCCGAGCGGGAAGATCAGGATGATCAGGGCGGGCGACAGGCCCCACCAGCTGCCCACGAGCTCCCAGTTGGGGCCGCCCTTCATGGGGGCGCAGCTCTCCGCGAGGCACGGCGAGTAGAACGGCGACACATACGGCGCCGCGTAGTAGTCCGCGTTGGAGAAGGCCCGCCAGGAGGAGTACACGACGAAGGCGAGCAGCCCGGCGGCGGTCGCGGCGGGCGGCAGCCACCAGCGGTCGGTGCGCAGATGAGGGGCGGCGATGGCGGCCCGGGCCGGGCCGCGCACACCGCCCGGACTCTTGAGGTCGGGTTCGGTACCGGTGGCCAACGAAGATCTCCCGTCGGATGGGACTGCTCGGGTCGCGTGCGTTCGCGGGCGCCGAGGTGCTGCTCAGGGCGCGCGGCGGTCCCGGGCGCCGAGGCCCTCGTCGTCGGAGTCCGTCCACAGCGTGCGGTCGTAGGGTGCGTCGGGGATCGTGACCATCTCCGGCCGGTCCGGATCCCGGCCGGGCGTGTCCTGCGCAACGGCCTCGCCCAACAGGGCGACGCTGTCGCGCAGATGGCCGGCGTCGGTGCGTACCCGGCGTATGTCGACACCGGCGCCGATGTGCTGCTCCAGCCTTCCGACCGAGCGGTCGAGATCGTCCAGAGTTCGCTGAATCGCCGTCAAGTCATCGTGCAGGGACATGACTTGCCCTCACTTCCGCGGTCGCGGGCGGCAACGCTCATGCGCATGCGAGTGTCGCGCGTCACATCCCACGTTGTGAAGCGGTAGGAGAGTTTTCGATTTCTCTTTCACCCACCCCGACCCCGTCGGCCCCATCCGTCCCGCCCCCGTCGGCCACCCGCCGCGACCCGTCGGTCCCATCCCCCCGTCCTGCGGCAGATCGAGCCTGTCCGGCGATCGGGGACAGGCCCGCCAGGGCGAACGGAGGCCCGTCCGGCGCTCGAGGGCAAGGCCCTCGGGGCCGGGCCTGAAACGAATCCCCGTTGCGCCGCACGAGTGGCAATCCACCCCTCGGTCGCCGTGTCTCCCGCCCCCGCGCCCCCGGGCCCCCTTCAGTGGTCGATAGATGTGATCAACTCCCTATACGCCCATACGTGAACAAACCCGACTCTCCCGGCCCTCCGGGCCGGTGGGCCGCCCCGGAGGTTTCAGTCATGTCCCACGACGGCGTCAGACTCCGATCTGTCGCGCTCCTCACGACGGGCGCGCTCGCCCTGCCCGCCCTCGCCGGTTGCAGCTCGGGCGACGAGTCCGGCGCCGCATCCGCAGCCCAGGACGTACGCCCCGCCACCCGCGACCTCGTCGCCGACGGCGGCACCGCCAACTGGGCGGTCGACTCCGTGCCCGAGACGCTCAACTCCTTCCAGGCGGACGCCGGTTCGGCCACCACCCGGATCGCCGGTGCCGTACTGCCGTCCCTGTACACCCTGGACGACAAGGGCCGCACCGTACGGAACGCGGACTACCTGGAGAAGGCCGAGATCGTCGAGCGCGAGCCCAAGCAGGTCGTGCTCTACAAGCTCAACCAGGAGGCGGTCTGGAGCAACGGCCGCGAGATCGGTGCCGCCGACTTCGCCGCCCAGTGGCGCGCCCTGTCCGGCAAGGACTCCGCGTACTGGACCGCTCGCAACGCCGGCTACGAGCGCATCGAGAAGATCGAGCGTGGAGCCAACGACCTGGAGGTACGGGTCACCTTCAGCAAGCCGTACGCCGACTGGCGCTCCCTGTTCTCGCCGCTGTACCCCAAGGAGGTCATGGGCACCCCCGACGCGTTCAACGAGGGGGCGCGGCGCGGCCTCGACCAGACCGCGGGCCCGTTCCGGGTGCAGAAGGTCGACCGCAAGGGAGACCAGGTGACCCTGACCCGCAACCCGCGCTGGTGGGGCAGCCCCGCCAAGCTGGAGAAGCTGGTACTCAAGGCCGTACCGCAGAACAAGCGGGCGCAGGCCCTCGCGGACGGCGAGATCGACATCGCCGAGATCGGCGCCGGGGACGCGGAGCGCATCGCGCTCGCCGCCCGCGACCGCGGCGCGAAGGGTCCCCTCGCGCACGGCCCGGGCACGGACATGACCCCGTCGAAGGCCCTGATCTCCTGGGCGCGCGCGAACGGTTCGGACGGCGACGAGAAGGCCGAGGCCGAGACCGAGGCCCGGGAGAAGACGGCTCAGGCGCGCAAGAAGTACGCCGCCGGACAGAAGGGCCTGCGGCAGTTCGAGGTCCGCAAGTCGCTCGAGCCCGCCTACACCCAGCTCGCGCTCAACGGCGCCGAGGGCCCGCTCGCCGACGAACGGGTACGCCGGGCCGTGGCACGGGCCATCGACCGCAAGGCCATCGCCAAGACGGTGCTCGGCCCGCTGGGTCTGCCCGCCGAGCCGGTCGGCAGCCACCTCGCCCTCGCCGGACAGCAGGCGTACAAGGACAGCAGCGGTGCGCTCGGCAAGCAGGACGTGGCCGAGGCACAGGCGCTCCTCGCGGACGCCGGCTGGGTGCCTGGGGGAGCGGAGCAGGGCAAGAAGGCGGCCGAGGCCACCAAGGAGGACGAAGGGTCCGCCGGTGCCGCCGCCAAGGGCGAGAAGAAGTCCAAGGAATCCGAGGACGACACGTACATCGTCGGCGAGGACGACTCGAAGCCCGGCGATCCAGGTGTCCCGGCGCTCTCGCTCTCCGAGTCCGCCGGCCGCCAGCAGGTGGCGCTCAAGGAGCAGGCCCGCGCGGTGTCGGCCGCGGCACGGGACGGCCTGCCGGACGAGGTGCGGCGCGAGGAGGGCAAGGAGAAGAAGCGGGCGAAGGAGGCCGACCAGGCGCGGCACGGCGGCGCCCCCGGCGCGTACGCACCGAAGGGCACGGCCGCTCCGAAGGAGGGCGCCTCCGCGCACAGCAGCGCCTCCCCGAAGGCCGCGGGCGGCCCGCTCGGCAAGGACGGCAAGCCGCTCACCCTGCGCTTCGTACTCCCCTCCGGTGCGGGCTCGGACTCGCTGCGTGCGGTGGCCGACAAGATCTCCGGGATGCTGTCGAAGATCGGCGTCCGTACGGAGACCGAGAAGGTCGAGGACGACAGTTACTTCAAGGACCACATCGCCTCCGGCCAGTACGACCTCGCCCTCTACTCGTGGCCCGGCACCGCCTACCCGGCGACCGACGCCCGGCCGATCTTCGCCAAGCCGGAGCCGGCGGCGGACGGCTCGCTCAACGTCGAGCAGAACTACACCCGGGTCGGCACCGACCAGATCGACCAGCTCTTCGAGCAGGCGGTGTCCGAGCTGGACGACGAGGCCTCGCGGGACCTGGTGAAGAAGGCGGACGCCAGGATCTGGGCCGCCGCAGGATCGATTCCGCTCTACCAGCGCCCGCAGCTCTTCGCGGCCAAGCGCAATCTGGCCAACGCGGGCGCCACCGGCTTCGAGACCCCGCACTACGAGGACATGGGCTTCCTCGAGCGCGGCGCCCACCCGGGCCCGGACGGCTCGGCCGAGCCGAGCAAGAAGGACTAGCCCCGCCTCGTCCGGGGGCCGTCCCGCACCTCTGACCCCGTACCTCTGAACTCCCTCAAGTGCCTTGCCCGCCGGTCTTGCCGGCGGGCACACTTGTGGCACCCACTTGACCTGCGCTTTCCCCTCCGTACCACCCCCGCCGAACCCTGCGGAGGCCGCCTGTCCGGCAGGCCCGTACCATGGGGTGAGGCCGTGGCATGTCTGCCCGGCAGGGCCCGCGTACAACTGCAGCCGCAGTACGTGCGCGCAGCCGCTCCGAGTTCCATTCATCCACGGGAGAAGCACCGCACGTGCCCACGCGCCACGACATCCGTAACGTCGCCATCGTCGCCCACGTCGACCATGGCAAGACGACCCTCGTAGACGCCATGCTGAAGCAGGCCGGTGCCTTCGCCGCCCACGCCGCCGAGTCGCTCGACGACCGCATGATGGATTCGAACGACCTGGAGCGTGAGAAAGGCATCACGATCCTCGCCAAGAACACGGCGGTGAAGTACCACCCCAAGGACGGCGGGGACCCGATCACGATCAACATCATCGACACCCCCGGCCACGCCGACTTCGGTGGCGAGGTCGAGCGCGGTCTGTCGATGGTGGACGCGGTCGTGCTGCTCGTGGACGCCTCCGAGGGCCCCCTTCCGCAGACCCGCTTCGTGCTCCGCAAGGCGCTGCAGGCCCGGATGCCCGTCATCCTGTGCATCAACAAGACGGACCGCCCGGACTCCCGGATCGACGAGGTCGTCAACGAGACGTACGACCTGTTCCTGGACCTGGACGCGGACGAGGACCAGATCGAGTTCCCGATCGTCTACGCCTGCGCGCGTGACGGCGTCGCCTCGCTGACCAAGCCGGAGGACGGCACCGTCCCGGCCGACAGCGACAGCGTGGAGCCGTTCTTCACGACCATCCTGGACACCGTCCCGGCCCCGCAGTACGACGCCGAGGCCCCGCTCCAGGCGCACGTCACCAACCTGGACGCCGACAACTTCCTCGGCCGTATCGCGCTGCTCCGGGTCGAGCAGGGCGAGCTGCGCAAGGGGCAGACCGTCGCCTGGATCAAGCGCGACGGCACCATCGCCAACGTCCGCATCAGCGAGCTGATGATGACCGAGGCGCTGACCCGCAAGCCCGCCGAGGTCGCGGGCCCCGGCGACATCTGCGCCGTCGCGGGCATCTCCGACATCATGATCGGCGAGACCCTGGCCGACCCCGAGAACCCGATCGCGCTCCCGCTGATCACGGTCGACGAGCCGGCCATCTCCATGACCATCGGTACCAACACCTCGCCGCTGGTCGGCCGTGGCGGCACCGGCAAGGGCGCGGACGCCAAGTCCGCGGTCAAGGACCGCAAGGTCACCGCCCGTCAGGTCAAGGACCGCCTGGCCCGCGAGCTGATCGGTAACGTCTCGCTGCGCGTGCTCGACACCGAGCGCCCGGACACCTGGGAGGTGCAGGGCCGCGGCGAGCTGGCCCTGGCCATCCTGGTCGAGCAGATGCGCCGCGAGGGCTTCGAGCTCACCATCGGCAAGCCGCAGGTCGTCACGCAGGAGATCGACGGCAAGACGCACGAGCCGGTCGAGCGCATGACGATCGACGTGCCCGAGGAGCACATGGGCGCCGTCACCCAGCTCATGGGTGTCCGCAAGGGCCGTATGGACAACATGTCGAACCACGGCTCCGGCTGGGTCCGCCTCGAGTTCGTCGTCCCCTCCCGCGGCCTCATCGGCTTCCGTACGGAGTTCCTGACCAACACCCGCGGTACGGGCATCGCGCACTCGATCCACGAGGGCCACGAGCCGTGGTTCGGCACCCTGACGACCCGTAACAACGGCTCGCTGGTCGCCGACCGCGCCGGTTCGGTCACGCCGTTCGCGATGATCAACCTGCAGGAGCGCGGCGTCCTGTTCACCGAGCCCGGCACCGAGGTGTACGAGGGCATGATCGTCGGCGAGAACTCGCGCGCCGACGACATGGACGTGAACATCACCAAGGAGAAGAAGCTCACCAACATGCGTGCGGCTTCCGCGGACACCACCGAGAACGTGGTGCCGGCCCGCAAGCTCTCCCTGGAGCAGTCCCTGGAGTTCTGCCGCGACGACGAGTGCGTCGAGGTGACCCCGGAGGCGATCCGTATCCGCAAGGTGAACCTGGACAAGACGGAGCGCGCCCGCGCGGCCTCGCGCGCCAAGCACCACTGATCCGAGCGCCCGTCCGGACGTCGCACGCGTGTGACATCCGATCGGCCCGACTCCGCCTCAACTGGCGCTGGAGTCGGGCCGATAGGCGTTCCGGGGTAACTTCTCGGCATCGATCTACGCGCCTAGATTCCCGTCGGACACCGCCTCTGGTCGAATGCCCGTCAGCGGGCGTGACGGAAGCTCCGGATCGGCCGTCGTGGCAACTGGTTTTCCGCGATCACTTGTCCGGAATCCGGACGTTGCTGACCGATAGATGTGTAACGAGTCCGTTTCGCGACCATCTATCTCGGATCGGTTTGTCCAGATTTCGGAAGAAGTACGGCTCAGGTGTGATCGAACCGAGACCAAAAGGGTGTGGTCGGGCGCAACCCCATGGCTAATAGTTGACGGCGTAGAGCTCGGGTCAATGGGTCACGCGCTGTGGGGAGCGCCGACTCACGAGCACACTGGGGCACTTCCTATACGTCGTCAGGGGTGGCGGCGGGACGAATCGTGCCCCCTCTTGCAGTGAACAAGTGGACTCATGAGGAGGAACCCATGCGTGGTGCCAAGAGCGCCAAGTGGGTCGCGATAGCCGCCGTGTTTGCGCTGGGTGCGACCGCCTGCGGCGGGGGCGATGGCGGCGACAGCGGCAACGACAACAAGGCCGTCGACAAGGACGGCATCGTCAGTTACGCGAACGGCGAGCCGCAGAACGCGCTCCAGCCGGCGAACACGATGGAGGCGTACGGCAGCGTCGTCATCGACTCGCTCTGGACGGGTCTCGTTCACTACGACAGTGACGGCAACATCACGTACGAGAACGCCGAGTCGGTCGAGCCGGACAAGGACAACAAGGTCTGGACCGTCAAGCTCAAGAAGGGCTGGAAGTTCCACGACGGCGAGGCGGTCACCGCCAAGTCGTACGTGGACGCCTGGAACTGGGCCGCGAACCCCGCGAACGGTCAGCAGAACAGCTCCTGGTACCGCGACATCGAGGGCTACGACGAGGTCCACCCCGAGAAGGGGAAGGCCAAGACCGAGAAGATGTCCGGTCTGAAGGTCGTCGACGACAACACCTTCACCATCTCGCTGAAGTCCGGCATCCCGTACTACGCGTACAAGCTGGTGTACACGCCGTTCTACCCGCTGCCCTCCAAGTTCTTCGAGGACCCCAAGGCCTACGGCGAGAAGCCTGTCGGCAACGGTGCCTACAAGTTCAAGAGCTGGGACCACAAGAAGTCCATCAAGGTCGTCCGCAACGACGACTACAAGGGCGAGGACAAGGCCAAGAACGGCGGCATCGACTTCAAGGCGTACACGAAGGACACCGCCGCCTACGCCGACCTGAAGTCCGACAACGTCGACTCGATGCCCATCATCCCGAACAGCGAGGTCGCCAACTTCAAGCAGGACTTCGGCGACCGCGCGATCGAGATGGACTACTCGGCCATCAACACGATCAACCCGGCCTTCTACACGAAGCAGTGGAAGGACATCGACGTCAAGGTCCTGCAGGGCCTGTCGATGGCGATCGACCGCGACACCATCGCCAAGACGGTGTTCAACGGCACCCGTGACTCCGCCACCGGCTGGGTCGCCAAGGGCGTCAAGGGCTACCAGGACGACGCCTGCGGCAAGTACTGCAAGTACGACCCGAAGGCTGCCGCCAAGCTCGTCAAGGAAGGCGGCGGCGTCCCGGGCAACAAGATCTCGCTCCAGTACAACGCCGACCAGCCGCACAAGGACTGGGTCGTCGCGGTGTGCAACAGCATCACCAAGGCCACCAAGGTCAAGTGCGTCGAGGACGCGGTGACCGACTTCGCGGCCGACACCGAGATCCGCGACAAGAAGCAGGTCAAGTCGATGTACCGCTCCGGCTGGGTGCTCGACTACCCGTTCAACGGCAACTTCCTCGCCGACCTCTACGGCACCGGCGTCGACGGCAACAAGGGCGGCTTCTCGGACCCGAAGTTCGACAAGCTGGCCAAGGCTGCCGACGGCGCGAAGACGGTCGAGGAGTCCGCGAAGCTGTACGGCGACGCCGAGAAGCAGCTCGTCAACACCTTCCCGGGCATCCCGCTCTGGTACAACAAGACGCTCTCCGCGCACTCGAACAACGTGAAGAACGTCAAGTTCGACCAGGCCGGTGACCCGATCTTCACCGACGTCGAGGTCTTCAAGAAGTAGTCGTCAGAGCCTCACCCCGTGGCGGCGGTCGGCAATCCCGACCGCCGCCACAGGTCGGCTCTGCAGTGGACGGAGGCATGATGGGGCGCTACGTCGCGCGGCGACTGCTCCAGATGATCCCGGTGTTCATCGGGACCACCCTGTTGATCTTTCTCATGGTCAACGTGCTCCCCGGCGATCCGGTCGCCTCACTTTGGGGGGACAAGCCGCCGGACCCCAGCCAGGTGGCACAGATCAAGCACGACCGTGGGCTCGATCTGCCGCTCTGGCAGCAGTACCTGCACTACATGGGCGGGCTGCTGCAAGGGGACTTCGGCAACACCATCGCCGGTAACCGGCCGATTCTCGACGAGATGACTCAGGCCTTCCCGGTCTCGATGCGTCTCGCCGCCATGGCCTGGGGATTCGAGATCGTCGTGGGTATCTCCCTCGGCGTCCTGGCCGGAATCCGCCGCGGCCGCATCATCGACAACTCGGTCACTCTGATCACCCTCTTGGTGATCTCGGTTCCGATCTTCGTCTTCGGTCTGTTCTTCCAGCTGATCTTCGGCAACCAGCTCGGTTGGGTCACCCCCACGGTCCAGGACTCGACCGACACGGCGCAGTTGCTCCTGCCGGCTCTCGTGCTCGGCATGGTGGGTCTCGCCTACGTGGCGCGACTGACCCGCACCTCGATCGCCGAGAACCGCCAGGCGGACTACATGCGCACCGCGGTGGCCAAGGGGCTGCCCAAGCGGCGCATCGTCTCGCGCCACCTGCTGCGCAACTCGCTGATCCCGGTGGTGACTTACCTGGGAACGGACATCGGCACGCTGATGGGCGGCGCGGTCGTCACCGAGGGCATCTTCAACGTCACCGGCGTCGGCAACCTGCTCTTCCAGGCGCTCGCCCGACGCGAGGGCGCGGTCATCGTCGGCATCGTCACCGTCATGGTGCTCGTGTACCTCCTCGCCAGCCTGCTCGTCGACCTGCTTTACGCGGTCCTGGACCCGAGGATCCGTTATGCCTGACCTGACCAAGACGGAAACGACGGACGCGACAGGCCCATCGGCGGACGTCACGGCCGCTGAGCCGAAGAACGGCGGGGGCAACGTCGGCAAGCCGCGGAGCCTGTGGGGCGACGCGTGGCGCGATCTGCGCCGCCGGCCGCTCTTCGTCATCGGTGGACTGCTGATCATCCTGGTCCTCCTCGTGGCGGCCTTCCCCAGCCTCTTCACCAGCACCAACCCCGCGTCGGGTGACCTGCAGAACCACTTCCTGCAGAAGCCTTCGTACGGTCACCTCTTCCAGGAGGACTGGTTCGGCTACGACCGGCAGGGGCGGAGCATCTACGCCCGCGTCGTGCACGGCACGCGCAACTCGGTGATGGTCGGCTTCGGCGTGACCATCCTGATCACGCTCTTCGGCGGACTGATGGGAATGCTGGCCGGCTACTTCGGTGGCTTCTGGGACACCCTCATCTCCCGCCTCACCGACGTGTTCTTCGGAATCCCGTTCCTGCTCGGCGCGATGGTCGTCCTGAACGCCTTCCCCAACCGCAGCGTGTGGGTCGTCACCGGCGCTCTGGCCTTCCTCGGCTGGACGCAGATCACCCGCGTCATGCGGGGTGCGGTCATCACGACCAAGCACTCCGACTACGTGACGGCGGCCCGTGCTCTCGGCGCCGGAACCAAGCGGATCCTGCTCCGGCACATCCTGCCCAACGCCATGGCCCCGGTGATCGTGATCGCGACCATCGCACTCGGTACGTACATCGTCGCCGAGTCGACGCTCTCGTTCCTCGGTCTCGGCCTCGCAGGCGGCGAGATCTCCTGGGGCGGCGACATCTCCGACGCCGTCGCCGACATCCGCAACAACCCGCACACGCTCTTCTTCCCGGCCGGAATGCTCAGCCTCACGGTGCTGGCGTTCATCATGCTCGGCGACGCGGTGCGCGAAGCCCTCGACCCGAAGCTGCGCTGAGGGAGGCGTACATGACCAGCATAGAGATCAACTCGGACTCGGCCCCCTCCTCCCGCTCGGGTGGGGACCACGGCGGCAGACTCCTGGATGTCCGGGACCTGCACGTCGAATTCCACACCCGCGACGGCGTGGTCAAGGCCGTCAACGGCGTCAACTACAGCGTGGACGCGGGCGAGACGCTCGCCGTCCTCGGTGAGTCCGGCTCCGGCAAGTCGGTGACGGCCCAGGCCGTCATGGGCATCCTCGACATGCCGCCGGGGAAGATCCCGCAGGGAGAGATCCTCTTCCGCGGCCAGGACATGCTCACCATGTCGAACGAGGAGCGGCGGAAGATCCGCGGCCAGAAGATCGCGATGATCTTCCAGGACGCGCTCTCCTCGCTCAACCCCGTGCTCTCGGTGGGCTATCAGCTCGGCGAGATGTTCCGCGTGCACGAGGGACTGAGCCGCAAGCAGGCCAAGGTGAAGGCCATTGAGCTCATGGAGCGGGTGAAGATCCCGGCCGCCAAGGACCGGGTGAACGACTTCCCGCACCAGTTCTCCGGCGGTATGCGCCAGCGCATCATGATCGCCATGGCGCTCGCGCTCGAGCCGGACCTGATCATCGCCGACGAGCCGACCACGGCTCTCGACGTGACGGTCCAGGCCCAGGTGATGGACCTGCTCGCGGAGTTGCAGCAGGAATTCAACATGGGTCTGATCCTGATCACCCACGACCTGGGTGTGGTCGCGGACGTCGCCGACAAGATCGCGGTGATGTACGCGGGCCGGATCGTCGAGACCGCGCCGGTGCACGAGCTGTACAAGCGCCCCGCGCACCCGTACACGCGCGGTCTGCTCGACTCGATCCCGCGGCTCGACCAGAAGGGCCAGGAGCTCTACGCGATCAAGGGCCTGCCGCCCAACCTGATGCACGTGCCGTCGGGTTGCCCGTTCAACCCGCGGTGCCCCAAGGCGCAGGACATCTGCCGCACCGAGATCCCGGCACTCGTCCCCGTGACGGAGCAGGACGGGACCGACCTGCCGGGCCGCGGCAGCGCATGCCACTTCTGGGAGGAGACGATCCATGGCTGAGGTCAACAAGGCCGAGGAGCCCGCCGACGCGACGCCGAACGTCTCCGAGGTGGACGAGCTGGACGCCGCGAGCGAGACCGAGGCGGTCGCCGCGATCGAGGCGTCCGTCGACCGCGGCGAGCCGATTCTGCAGGTGCGGAACCTGGTCAAGCACTTCCCGCTGACCCAGGGCATCCTGTTCAAGCGGCAGGTCGGCGCGGTCAAGGCCGTCGACGGAATCTCCTTCGACCTGCACCAGGGCGAGACCCTCGGCATCGTGGGCGAGTCCGGCTGCGGCAAGTCGACCGTCGCCAAGCTCCTGATGATGCTGGAGCAGGCGACCGCGGGCGAGGTCTTCTACAAGGGCCAGGACATCACCAAGCTGTCCGGCCGCGCCCTGAAGGCCGTGCGCCGCAACATCCAGATGGTGTTCCAGGACCCGTACACGTCCCTGAACCCCCGGATGACCGTCGGCGACATCATCGGCGAACCCTTCGACATCCACCCCGAGGTGGCGCCGAAGGGTGACCGCAGGCGCAGGGTCCAGGAACTCCTGGACGTGGTCGGGCTCAACCCGGAGTACATCAACCGGTACCCCCACCAGTTCTCCGGCGGCCAGCGTCAGCGCATCGGCATCGCCCGCGGGCTCGCCCTGAACCCCGAGATCATCATCTGCGACGAGCCGGTCTCCGCGCTCGACGTCTCGGTCCAGGCACAGGTCATCAACCTGATGGAGCGTCTGCAGGACGAGTTCAACCTGTCGTACATCTTCATCGCCCACGACCTCTCCATCGTCCGACACATCTCCGACCGCGTCGGCGTCATGTACCTCGGCAAGATGGCGGAGATCGGGTCCGACCAGGCGATCTACGAGCACCCGACGCACCCGTACACCCAGGCACTGCTGTCCGCCGTGCCGGTGCCGGACCCCGAGGCCCGTGAGGGCCGGGAGCGGATCATCCTGACCGGTGACGTGCCGTCGCCGGCGAATCCGCCGTCGGGCTGCCGCTTCCGCACCCGCTGCTGGAAGGCGCAGGACAAGTGCTCCAAGGAGGTGCCGCTGCTCGCGATCCCGGAGCGCTTCAAGAGCTCGGACACACCGGTGGCACACGAATCGGCCTGCCACTTCGCCGAGGAGAAGGACGTCGTCCACGCGGCCTGACGGGGCGCGGGGCGGAGTCGGACCGGCGCCGATTCCTCGTCCCAGCACCGTGAGCGGGAAGTCGGCCGTCCACTGAGTCGCCTTCCCGCGTGAGCGCCGAAGCGCCCGGAACCGATCCGGTTCCGGGCGCTTCGGTGTGTTCAGGAGCTGGGAGCGGCGGCACTCCCGGCCGGACAGCCCTTCTTCGCCGCGAGGCGGGCGAGGTGGGTCCGCGGATTCTCGCGAGGCTTCTTCAGGCAGTCGACCAGCCCGGTGGTGGCTGACGATTTGTCCCACGTGACGACACGACCGCTGCCGGCGCCCGTCGTGGAGCCGGAGCAGTGAAATCGGTACGTGGCCTCGACGACCCGGAGGCCTTGGTAGTAAACGGGCCGCGCGGCGCTGCCCGGAAATTCCACCTCGGCTTTCCGGGCCACGTCCGAGGTCTTTTCTCCGACGTGCGCCAAAGGTTTCCTGATGTCGCTGCTCAGACTTTTCAGGATCTCGGAATCACTGGGCGAGGTGCCGCGGGATCTTCCGCGTGCCTTTCCCGTGTCCGAACCGGTTGCTGAAACCGTGGCCCGGTGAGGATCGTAGGGCGCGGCGCGAGTTCTGAGAGTTCCTCCGGATTTTATGTCGACCGGCTCGTCAAGGACAGCCAGTTTCCACTTGTCCGAGACATCCCAGGTGAACTCCGCGGCACAGGGGCTCTCTTTCGCCGCCTCCGACCGTCCGGCGGACTCCTCCGCGCCGCAACCGGTGCTGAACAGGATCGCTGTGAGCGTTGCGGCGACCCAGGCCTTACGCATGAGCCGCACCTCTGATTCCCGAGTTGCCTACGACGGTCAGGCCACGCCGCCGTTGTCGATGCAACCGCCCTTCGACGGCTGGAACAGCTTCGTCTCCAGCTGCACCCTCTGGCCCTCGGGCCGTTCGAAGTTGTAGGTGTAGTCGGCCATCTTGGGTTCCAGGTTCCAGTGCCAGGTGAGGTCGATGCTGTTGCCCTTGTAGAACTTGGCGTAGTAGTCCGCCGTGTCGTCGCTGTCATTCCACTGGGTCAGCTTTTCGCCGTTCGCCGTGAAATTCATTCCGACTCGATCGCCGTTGTCCGGGTCGACATGGGTCACGTACGAGTCCCGGCCGCCGGCGTCGGTGGCGCTGGCCGAGCTCCCATGGCTGCATTTCCACGGGTCGCCGTCCTTCGCCTGCGCGGAACTGGTCAGTACCGTGGTCGAAAGAAGGGCTGCCGCGGAAGCGGCAAGGGCGAGTCGTGCGGGCCTGCGGAACATTTTTATCCCCCTTGTTGGATCTTGCGGATCGGAATATTACGCAGGCGAATTACGGAGTGTCAATGTGTCTCCGGCATCGGTGTATTCGCCTGTCATCGACGGGTATTTGAGTCGGTATTGGTCAAATGGGATGCCGGGATTCGAGTGTCCGTGAATCTGATTCCAGCTCAATTCCCTGTGCTGAGTGGCCTGTTGGTGCGGAAGAGGGTCGGGCGGCGTTGCCTTCGGGTGCGGCCGGCCGTCGGGACCGGGTGAAGGGGCGTCACGGCGGGGCGAGATGCTCGGGCCGCCGGGCCGGACATTAGGAAGAAACCCGGACGGCAGACGTAAAGATGCGCAGCAACTGAGGATGGGTTCTATTTGATCGCAAGTCTCCATTTGCCCGATTAGGAGGTACTCCATGCGGGGAGTCACACACGCCAAGTGGATCGCCTGCGCGGTGACCGTCGCGCTCGCGGCCACTGCCTGCGGCGGCGGGGCCGACACCAGTGGTGGCGGCGGCGACGGCTCCGGGATCGTACGGTCCTCGTGGGGAGACCCGCAGAACCCGCTGGAGCCGGCCAACACCAACGAGGTGCAGGGCGGCAAGGTCCTCGACATGATCTTCCGCGGTCTGGTGCGCTACGACCCGAAGACGGGCGAGGCGCAGAACATGGTGGCCGAGAAGATCGACACCAAGGACTCGCAGAACTTCACCGTCACCCTCAAGGACGGCTGGACCTTCAGCAACGGCGAGAAGGTCACCGCCAAGTCCTTCGTGGACGCCTGGAACTACGGCGCGCACGTCGACAACACCCAGAACAACTCCCCGTTCTTCGACAACATCGAGGGCTACGACGCCGTCCACCCGGAGTCCGGCAAGCCCACCGCCAAGACGATGTCGGGCCTGGTGGTCAAGGACGCCAAGACGTTCACGGTCAAGCTCGCCGAGAAGTTCTCGCTGTGGCCGCAGACCCTCGGCTACCAGGCTTTCTCGCCGCTCCCGCAGTCCTTCTTCAAGAACCACGACGCCTGGCTGAAGAAGCCCGTCGGCAACGGCCCCTACGTGGTCGACTCGTACACCAAGGGCTCCGGCATGAAGCTCCGCAAGTGGGACGAGTACAAGGGAGAGGACGCGGCCAAGAACGGCGGCGTCGACCTCAACGTCTACACCGACAACAACACGGCGTACACCGACCTGATGGCCGGCAACATCGACCTCGTCGACGACGTGCCGGCCAAGCAGCTCAAGAACGTCAAGAGCGACCTCGGCGACCGGTACATCAACCAGCCGGCCCTCATCATCCAGACCCTGGTCTTCCCCTTCTACGACAAGAACTGGGGCAAGAAGGGGATGGAGAAGGTCCGCCAGGGCCTGTCCATGGCGATCAACCGTGAGCAGATCACCAAGCAGATCTTCCAGAACACCCGCACCCCGGCGAAGGACTGGACGTCCCCGGCCCTCGGCGACAAGGGCGGCTACGACCCCGAAGGCTGCGGCGCCGCCTGCAAGTACAACCCCGAGCAGGCCAAGAAGCTGATCGCCGAGGGCGGCGGACTGCCCGGCGGCAAGGTCACCATCACCTCGAACGTCGACACCGGCTCGCACCGCGAGTGGATGGACGCGGTCTGCAACAGCATCAACAACGCGCTCGGCAAGGGCGCGGTCTGCACGGTGAACCCGGTCGGCACCTTCGCCGACTTCAAGAACCAGATGAGCACCTTCAAGATGACCGGCGCCTTCCGCTCCGGCTGGCAGGCGGACTACCCGCTGATCCAGAACTTCCTGGAGCCGCTCTACTCCACGGGAGCCTCCTCCAACTACGGGAAGTTCACCGACAAGAAGTTCGACGACCTGGTGGCCCGCGCCAACCAGGAGTCGGACACCGCCAAGGCCGTGGAGGACTTCCAGGAGGCCCAGAAGCTCCTCGCCGGCCAGATGCCGGCCATCCCGCTCTGGTACCAGAACGGCAGCGCCGGCTATTCGGAGAACGTCGGTGACGTGGCCCTGAACCAGTTCAGCGTCCCCGTCTACGAAGAGATCACCGTCAACTGACCTGCCCCCGGCGGCCGTTCACCTTTCCCGTGCGAGAGGTGACGGCCGCCACCGACGCTCCGGAGCCCTCATGGGACGGTATGTGATCCGGCGGCTGCTCCAGATGATCCCGGTGTTCATCGGCAGTACGTTCCTGATCTTCTTCATGGTGTACGCGCTCGGTGACCCGGTGGCCGCGCTCTTCGGCGACAAGGCCCCGGACCCCGCCACCGCCGCCCGCATCCGGCACGACCTGTACCTCGATCAGCCGCTGTGGAAGCAGTACCTGCACTACATGGGGCAGATCTTCCAGGGCGACTTCGGTACGGCGTTCAACGGCCAGAAGGTCACCGAACTCCTGGCCTCCGCCTACCCGGTGACGCTCCGTCTGACCATCGTGGCGATCGTCATCGAGCTGATCGT
This sequence comes from Streptomyces sp. YIM 130001, assembly GCF_003574445.1. Classification (GTDB taxonomy): domain Bacteria; phylum Actinomycetota; class Actinomycetes; order Streptomycetales; family Streptomycetaceae; genus Streptomyces. The sequence goes on along the minus strand of NZ_KZ984555.1, from coordinate 240,396 downwards.
GGGCGTCACGCTCGGCGTCGTCAGCGGACTGCGCCGCGGGCGTGCCGTCGACAGCAGCGTGCTGATCCTCACGCTGATCGTCATCTCGGTGCCGACCTTCGTGACCGGCTACGTGCTGCAGTTCCTGTTCGGTGTGAAGTGGGGTGTGATCCGGCCGACGGTGTCCACCGACGCCCCGTTCGGCGAGCTGATCCTGCCCGGCATCGTGCTCGCCCTGGTCTCCCTCGCGTACGTCACCCGCCTGACCCGGACCTCCATCGCGGAGAACGTACGCGCCGACTACGTGCGAACCGCCGTCGCCAAGGGACTGCCCCGGCGCCGCGTCATCACCCGCCACCTGCTGAGGAATTCGCTGATCCCGGTCATCACCTTCGTCGGCACCGACATCGGGTCCCTGATGGGCGGCGCCATCGTCACCGAGAAGATCTTCAACATCCATGGCGTCGGCTTCCAGATCTACCAGGGCATTCTGCGCAACAACGCACCGACCGTCGTCGGCTTCGTGACCATCCTCGTGATCGTCTTCCTGCTCGCCAACCTGCTCGTCGACCTCCTGTACGCGGTGCTCGACCCGAGGATCCGATATGCCTGAGCAGCACGACCCGAAGCAAGCCATGGCACCGACCGGCGGTGGCGGAGCCATGGACCTCGCCATGAACGAGGCCGAGTCCCTGCAGAGCACGCCCGGAGGGCCGGCAGGCACCGGAGCCGAGGCCAAGGCACGCAGCCTGTGGTCCGACGCCTGGCACCAGCTGCGCCGCAACCCGATCTTCATCGTCTCCGCGCTGCTCATCGTCTTCCTGGTGCTGATCGCCATCTGGCCGCAGCTGATCGCGAGCGGCGACCCGCTCAAGTGCGATCTGGCCAAGTCCGAGGAGGGGTCCGCACCCGGCCACCCCTTCGGCTTCGACACCCAGGGCTGCGACGTCTACACCCGCACCGTGCACGGGGCGCGCGCCTCCATCACCGTCGGCGTCTGTGCGACCGTCGGTGCCGCGCTGCTCGGCAGCGTGCTCGGCGGCCTCGCCGGGTTCTTCGGCGGCTGGTGGGACGCGCTGCTCTCGCGTATCGCCGACATCTTCTTCGGCATCCCGATCATCCTCGGCGGCCTGGTGCTGCTGTCCGTCGTCACCTCCACCACCGTGTGGCCGGTGGTCGGATTCATCGTGCTGCTCGGCTGGCCGCAGATCTCCCGTATCGCCCGAGGATCGGTGATCACCGCCAAACAGAACGACTACGTGCAGGCCGCGCGTGCCCTCGGTGCGAGCAACTCCCGCATGCTGCTGCGCCATGTGACGCCCAACGCCGTCGCCCCGGTGATCGTCGTCGCGACCATCGCGCTCGGTACCTACATCGCACTCGAGGCCACCCTGTCGTTCCTCGGTGTCGGGCTCCGGCCGCCCACCGTGTCCTGGGGCATCGACATCTCCAACGCCGCCCAGTCCATCCGCAACGCCCCGCACATGCTCCTGTGGCCCGCGGGTGCGCTGAGCATCACCGTGCTCGCCTTCATCATGCTCGGCGACGCGGTGCGCGACGCCCTCGACCCCAAGCTGAGGTGACCGACGCGATGTTGCTCGACGTACGCGATCTGCACGTGGAATTCCGCACCAGGGACGGCGTCGCCAAGGCGGTCAACGGCGTCACGTACTCCGTCGAACCCGGCGAGACCCTGGCCGTGCTCGGTGAGTCCGGCTCCGGCAAGTCCGTCACCGCGCAGGCCATCATGGGCATCCTCGACATCCCGCCCGGGAAGATCACCGCCGGCGAGATCAACTTCCAGGGCCGCGACCTCCTCCGGCTCAAGGAGGAGGAACGGCGCAAGGTCCGCGGCGCCGAGATGGCGATGATCTTCCAGGACGCGCTGTCGTCGCTCAACCCGGTGCTCAGCGTCGGCGACCAGCTCGGCGAGATGTTCACCGTGCACCGCGGCATGTCGAAGAAGGACGCGCGGGCCAAGGCCCTCGAACTCATGGACCGCGTACGGATCCCGGCCGCGAAGGAACGCATCGGCCAGTACCCGCACCAGTTCTCCGGCGGTATGCGCCAGCGCATCATGATCGCGATGGCACTCGCGCTCGAACCCGCCCTGATCATCGCCGACGAGCCCACCACCGCTCTCGACGTCACCGTGCAGGCCCAGGTCATGGACCTCCTCGCGGAACTCCAGCGCGAACTGAACATGGGCCTGATCCTCATCACCCACGACCTCGGCGTGGTCGCGGACGTCGCCGACAAGATCGCCGTGATGTACGCGGGCCGCATCGTCGAGTCGGCCCCGGTGCACGACATCTACAAGGCGCCCGCCCATCCGTACACCAAGGGCCTGCTCGACTCGATCCCGCGGCTCGACCAGAAGGGCCACGAGCTGTACGCGATCAAGGGGCTGCCGCCCAACCTGACGGCCATCCCGCCCGGTTGTGCCTTCAACCCGCGCTGCCCACGGGCCCAGGACGTCTGTCGCACCGATGTGCCCCCGCTCGCGACGGTCTCCGAGGACCGCCAGAGCGCCTGCCACTTCTGGAAGGAGACGCTGCGCGATGCCTGAGCTCACCGAGGAAGCGAGAGACGCGGCGCCGGTCCCGGCGGGCGAACCGATCCTCGAAGTACGCGGCCTGGTCAAACACTTCCCGCTCACCCAGGGCATCGTGATCAAGCGGCAGATCGGTGCGGTCAAGGCCGTCGACGGCGTCGACTTCACGCTGCACCAGGGCGAGACCCTGGGGATCGTCGGCGAATCCGGCTGCGGAAAGTCCACCGTCGCCAAACTCCTGGTCAACCTGGAACGTCCGACCGCGGGCGAGATCTTCTACAAGGGCGACGACATCAGCCGGCTCTCCGGCCGCGCCCTGAGAGCCGTACGCCGCAACATCCAGATGGTGTTCCAGGACCCCTACACATCCCTGAACCCCCGGATGACCGTCGGCGACATCATCGGCGAACCGTACGAGATCCACCCGGACGTGGCCCCGAAGGGCTCGCGCCGGCGACACGTCCAGGAACTCCTGGACGTGGTGGGGCTCAACCCGGAGTACATCAACCGCTATCCGCACCAGTTCTCCGGCGGCCAGCGCCAGCGCATCGGCATCGCCCGCGGCCTCGCCCTGCGCCCCGAGATCATCGTCGCGGACGAACCGGTCTCGGCGCTCGACGTGTCCGTACAGGCACAGGTCATCAACCTGATGGAGCGTCTGCAGGACGAGTTCAGCCTGTCCTATCTCTTCATCGCGCACGACCTGTCGATCGTGCGGCACATCTCCGACCGGGTCGGGGTGATGTACCTCGGCCGCATCGTCGAGATCGGCACGGACACCCAGATCTACGAGCACCCGACGCACCCGTACACCCAGGCGCTGCTGTCCGCCGTGCCCGTACCCGACCCGGACGCGCGGGAGGGGCGGGAGCGGATCATCCTGACCGGAGACGTGCCGTCCCCGGCCAACCCGCCCTCGGGCTGCCGCTTCCGCACCCGCTGCTGGAAGGCGCAGGAGCGCTGCGCGCAGGAGGAACCCCTGCTGACCGTGCCGTCGTTCTTCCGCGACACCGGCGCAGCCACCGACCACCCGTCGGCCTGCCACTTCGCCGAGGAGAAGCAGATCGTGGCGGGGGACGGCACGGACGACGGCGGCGACGGTCGGCCCTCGACGCCTTAACGTCCGGGCAACGCACCCGACGCGCCCCCGAGACACGCCCTTGGCACGCTGTTCCGCGTACGGCCGTGCGGGTGCCGTGTGGGCCGGCCGGAGAACGCCATGTCACTCCGGCCGGCCGGCCGTTCCGCCTCAGGAAGCGGCCGGCTTCCAGCGGGTCGCCGTCACCACGTAGCTGCTGAGGTCGTGATTGTCCGGGGACTTGTCGATGCGGTCGATCCACATCAGGACGACGCTCTTCTCCGCGGTCTCGAAGCAGATGCCGGTGTCCTTCTTGAGCACCGAGTCGTCCTGGATCTGCGCGATGGTGACCGGGTTGGGCAGGGTGGACTCCCGTGCGGTGTCGCGGCAGTCGGCGGCGCCGATGTTCCGTTCGGTGGTCCTGCCCATCAGGCCCATGTTGTCGACGAGATGCAGGCCGCTGTTCTCCGCGGTGCCGTCCTTGCCGCAGTTCATGTATTCGAGGTGCTTGCCGTCCGCCTGGTAACTGCCGTGGTTCGTGGTGGCCATCGCCAGAGTGTCGAGGTCGACGAGGACGCTGTCCGCGCCGGAGCAGGCGGAGAACGCTTCGCCCCGTTCGGCGGGCGGGCGGATCACCATGCGCTTGTCGGATTCGGCGAGCTTCAGGTTACCGGAGCCGCCGCTGCCGCCCTTGTCGGAACCGTCGCCGCCGGAGCCCTTGCCCCCGGACTCCCCGCCGCCGGTGCCGGCGTCCGCCTGCTTGTCGTCACCGTTCCTGGTCACCAGGTATGTGGCGCCGGCGCCGATGAGGAGGGCGGCGAGCACCGCCGCGATGAGGACGACGGACTGACGGCGGCGGGGCGGGCCGTCGTGCGCCGCTCCGGAGGGCACCGCGGGCGTCGGCACTGCCGTGTGCGGGTGAGGGCCGGCCGGGACCGCCCCGACCGGTACCGGAGCCACGGCTTCGGCAGGCGGTGGCGCGTCGGTGACCGGGCGCAGGGGACCCGGCCGTCCGGGCGCGGGCCAGGCGTCGGCTCGGGGGTCGGGTGCGGGCGTGGCCGAGGGCACGGGCCGTTCGGCCGCCGGAGCCGGTGGGGCGCCGGCTCCCGCCCCACCGGCAGCCGTGGCCGGCAGCCACCAACCCGCCTCACGGGCGAAAGACATCCCGCCCGCCCGGCACAACTCGATGACCTGAGCCGGAGTGGGCCGCTCGGCCGGGTCCTTCGCCAGGCAGGCCGTCACGATCGGCAGCAACTCGGGCGGGCAGTCGCCCGGTTCGGGCTCCTGCGCCACGATCCGGTAGAGGATCGCGTGTCCGTCGCCCTCGCCGAAGGCGTGCCCACCGGTGGCCGCGAAGTGGGCGACCATGCCGAGCGCGAACACATCGATCTCCGGACCCGCCAGCGCGGCCCCCGTCACCTGCTCGGGCGCCATGTACGCGGGCGTGCCGAGCCGGACGTCGGTCCCGGTGAGCGCCGTGGTGTCCGCCGCGCGGGCGATGCCGAAGTCGATGACGCGCGGTCCGTCCGCCGCGAGCAGGACATTGCTCGGCTTCAGATCCCGATGCACGACGCCCACACCGTGGATGGACGCCAGCGCTTCCGCGATCCCCGCCACCAGGGACAGCGCCACCGGGGGTGCGAGCGGGCCGTGTTCGGTCACCGCGTCCGCGAGTGCCGGGCCCGGCACATAGGCACTGGCCAGCCACGGCTGCGCGGCCTCGGTGTCGCTGTCCACCACCGGGGTCGTGTAGGTGCCGTGCACCCGCCTGGCGGCCTGCACCTCCCGGGCGAACCGCCGCCGGAACTCGGGGTTCTCGGCGTACTCCCGGCGCACCACCTTGAGGGCGACCGGTTGCCCTCCGCGGGTGTGCGACAGGTACACCACGCCCATCCCGCCGGCGCCGAGGCGCCCCTTCAGCTCGTACCCGGAGATCTCCCGCGGATCCTCAGCGGTGAGTTCCTGCACTGCTCCCCCTCGTCGTCTCGGTCGGCGCCCGGAACGGACATCCTCGCGTCCGGCTCGCCGATGCCGTCGGCCGGGGGCCGTCGCACCCGCCGGGCGGCCGGGGTGCCGGCGTACGGGTGCTCCGGAGCACCCTCTTGTTCAATGGTCCTCCCGGCGGGAGGATCAGGTCCTCATGGGGCAGCCGCAGATACTCACCCGCGGGGCACGGATCTCCGGAACCGTCGCCTGCGCACTTGTCGCGCTCATCTCGGTGGGCTGGATCGTCCGTGATCTCGCCAAGGCGGACGGCCCCAGCCGTCTGTGGTGGATGTGGGCCGGGCTGCCGGCCGGCTTCTCCGGACAGGAGCTGTGGGTCACCGGACTCACCGATCTGATGCTGTTCCCGGTGTGTGCCGCGGTCGCGTTCACGGCGCTGCGCTCACCGGCCGCCGCCCCCGCGTTCGTCGCGGCCGGGATCCTGACCGTCGCGCTGCGGCTGCCGTCGCTGTGGATCCTGACTTCCGACTGGACCCGCCTGTGGGGTTCCGAGGACCTGCGCGGCCAGGCCCTGTGGAGCGCCGGTGCGCAGATCGCGCTCGCCCTCACCCTGATCGGTCTCGCCCTGTGGGGCTGGCGGCCACCTGCCCGGCTGACGAGCCACGGCTACCCGCCGCCCCCTCAGGAGGCGGCGGCGGCCCGGCCGTCCAACGGCGCCGCGGCGACCGCGTTCATCTTCCTCGGCGCCGCAGCCCTGGTCCGCGCCTCCTGGGAGATCTACCGGCTCGAGGAGTACGGCTGGGACGTGTACGAGAGCCGGCTCACCGGCGGCCGGAACGCGGTCCTCACCCTGCTCTCCACCCCGTCCGCCTGGTCCGCCGCCGCGCTCGTCCTGATCGCCCTGGTGGCGGCCGTCGCCGCCCTGAGCCACGCGACGTTCAGCCGCCCGCTCGGCATGACGGCGGCCACGGCGGTCCTCGTGTGGGGCGTCCTCGACATCAGCGCGGCGGTCAAGACCGACGCCTTCGACAGCATCACCGACGCGCCGCTGCTGACCCAACTCCACCTGTCGAGTGCCGTGTTGTACGCGGCGGCGGGTGCGATCGTGCTCGTCGCCCTCTCCCAGCGAGGCGAACATCCTCCCTACGGCGGCCCGAGCCACGGCTCCACCTACGCCTACGAACCGCCCGCCCCGTACGACCCACGGCCGCCGTACGACCCGCCGCCGTCGCCCTACGGGCCGCCGCGGTAGTACGCACTCCGCCGCGGCTCACACCCCGGCGGGCTCCAGGGACAGCGCGCGCCGCAAGAAGTCCACCTGCAGCCGCAGCAGGTTCTCCGCCACCTGCTCCTGCGGAGTCATGTGCGTCACCCCGGACAGCGGCAGCACCTCGTGCGGCCGCCCGGCGGCGAGCAGGGCCGAGGAGAGCCGCAGCGTGTGCGCCATCACCACGTTGTCGTCCGCGAGACCGTGCACGATCATCATCGGCCGGGCCGGCTCCACCGCACCGCTCAACCCGTCATCGGTGACCAGCGAGTTCGCCGCGTACACCGCGGGCTGCTCATGCGGATCGCCGAGGTACCGCTCGGTGTAGTGGGTGTCGTACAGCCGCTGGTCGGTGACCGGTGCGCCCACGATCGCCGCATGGAAGACGTCGGGCCGCCGCAGCGCCGCGAGCCCCGCGAGATAGCCGCCGAACGACCAGCCGCGGATCGCGACCCGGGACAGATCGAGCGGGAAGGCATCGGCGAGCGCCTGCAGCGCCGCCACCTGGTCGTCGAGCACCACCGAGGCGAGATCGTCCTTGATCGCCTTCTCCCAGGCGGGAGTTCGCCCGGGCGTCCCTCGCCCGTCCGCGATCACCACGGCGAAACCCTGGTCGGCGAACCACTGCGAGGAAAGATACGGATTGTGCGCCGCCAGCACGCGCGCGTGGTGCGGTCCGCCGTACGGATCGAGCAGCACGGGCAGCGGCCCGTCGCCCTCCTGGTAGTGCGAGGGGAGCAGGACGGCGCACGGGATGCGCCGTGCGCCCGCCTCGGTCAGCGTCACGCGCGGGGTGATACCCGGAAGTTCCGCGTACGACGGGACGAGAGCTGTCTGCTTGCCGTCCCGCAGCACCTGCACCTGCGTCCCAGGCTGCCCGGGCAGCGCCGAGACCAGCACCGTGACCGAGCCCGAGCGGACCGCCGAGTGCACACCGGGTTCCTGCGAGATCCGCTCCAGGCCCAGCTCGTTGACCCGGTACACATGGATCTCGCCGGTCTCCGGCGCGGCCGCTTCGGCGCCCGCGGAAGCGGCGATCAGCACATCGTCGTCGCTGATGTCGAGCACGGCCCGCACCTGCAACTGGGCTCCGGTCAGCGGCCGTTCACCCACCGAGAGCACACGTGCGCCTCCCTCGTCGGCGATCCGTACCAGCTGTCCCGACGGCGACCAGGCCGGTACGCCCGGCAGCAGCTCCAGCCAGTCCGGGTCCTCGTCCGCGTGCACCATCCGCGTCGACCCGTCCGCCGGGTCCACCGCCAGATACAGCTGACTGCGCTGGTCCCGCGACTGGACGAGCAGCAGCGGTGCACCGGATGCCGACCAGTGCACCCGGGCCAGATACGGATAGCGCGCCCGGTCCCACTCGACCTCCACGCGCGCGCCGTCGAGCCCGAGCAGGCACAGCCGTACCTCCGCGTTGTCCGTACCGGCCGAGGGGTAGGCGACCCGCGCCGGTTCGCGGTCCGGGTGCGCGGGGTCGGCGATCCACCAACGGCGTACGGGGGAGTCGTCCACCCGGGCCGCGAGGAGCCGGTCGGAGTCGGGGGACCACCAAAAGCCCCGGTAGCGGCCCATCTCCTCCGCCGCGATGAACTCCGCGATGCCGTAGGCGACTTGCTCGGACTCCGGCGTCGCCAGCGCCCGGTCGTCCATGCCTTCGGCATCCGTGACGCGCAGCGCGCCCCGGGCGACGTAGGCGATGTGGCGGCCGTCGGGGGAGGGGCGCGGGTCGATCACCGGTCCCGGAACCCGCAGTTCACGTGTGGTGCCGTCACACAGACCGGCGGTGAACAGGCGGCCCGACAGGGCGAAGGCGGCCAGTTCCACGGCCGTGTCGGTGGCGTAGCCGACGATCCCGCCGCCGCCCTCGCGGGTGCGCTCGCGCCGCGCGCGTTCCGCCGCGGACAGCTGCTCGCCCGCGCCGGCGAGCAGGGCCGCGGGGTCGGCGGCCACCCGCTCCTCGCCCGACGACGCTTCAAGATCAAGGACCCGGAGGACGTTGGCCCGATCGGTGCCCGAGCCGGAACGGAGGAAGGCCACACGTGCGCCGTCCGGGGACACGGTGAACGCCCTGGGAGCCCCGAGCGAGAAGCGCTGGGTGCGGGCATGCCGGCGGGGGAAGCTCTGCTGTCCGGTGGTCATGGTTCGAGGCTACTGATCCGAGGGGCCGCATGCGCCCCTCGTGCTGCCATGCTCCGATGCCGAGCCCGGGCACGGAAAGTTATGATTCGGTAGCGCTGGGCGGTCGTTACAGCTTCCCGGCGCTTCCCTGTGTCCGTTCGTGTGGGTCATGCGAATTCTTGGAGGTGAACCGCTGTGGCACTGTCGATTTCGGCGGTGGTGCTCTTTGCGGTGATCGTCTTCCTGTTGATCAGGAAGTCGGGGCTCAAGGCGGGACACGCGATCGTGTGTGTGCTGCTCGGCTTCTACCTCGCCAGCTCCTCGGTGGCGCCGACCATCAACGAACTGACCACCAACGTCGCGGGCATGATCGGCGGCATCAAGTTCTGACCCCGGCTGCGGCCGGCGGTGCCCCTTCGGCCTCGTAGGCTTGAGCCATGACCGAACTGGCGGACCGCCGTCTGCTCCTGGTGCACGCGCACCCCGACGACGAGTCGATCAACAATGGCGCGACGATGGCCAAGTACGCCTCCGAAGGCGCCCACGTCGCGCTCGTCACCTGCACCCTCGGCGAGGAGGGCGAGGTGATCCCGCCGGACCTGGCCCATCTCACCGCCGACCGGGAGGGCACTCTCGGCGCCCACCGGATCGGCGAACTGACCGCCGCCATGAAGGAACTCGGCGTCACCGACCACCGGTTCCTCGGCGGCCCGGGCCGCTTCCACGACTCCGGGATGACGGGTCTCGCCACCAACGACCGCCCCGGCGCCTTCTGGGCCGCCGACGTGGACGAGGCCGCCGCCCTCCTGGTCGCGGTGATCCGCGAGCTCCGCCCCCAGGTCCTGGTCACCTACGACCCGCACGGCGGCTACGGGCACCCCGACCACATCCAGGCCCACCGGGTCGCGATGCGCGCCGCCGACCTCGCGACCGAGGCGGCCTTCCGCCGCGACCTCGGTGAACCGCACACCGTCGCCAAGGTCTACTGGAACCGCGTGCCCCGCTCCGTGGCCGACGAACGCTTCGCCGCACTGCGCGCGGGCGCACTCGACGAGCTGCCCTTCGACGAGGCGGCCGAGCCCGACGACGTACCCGGACTCGTCGACGACGCGGTGATCACCACCGAGATCGACGGCCGGGCCGCGGCCCCGGCGAAGGCGGCCGCGATGGCCGCGCACGCCACGCAGGTGGCGGTCGAGGGCCCCTGGTTCGCGCTCTCCAACCACCGGGCGCAGCCCCTCTTCGACATCGAGTACTACGAGCTGGCGCGCGGGAATCCGGGCGCCCCCGACGGCGAACGCGAGACGGATCTGTTCGCAGGAGTGGTGACGTCCCTGTGAGTACATCCGAAAGATCGATCGGCGAACCGCTGCGCCCCGGCCGCATCGCCCTGCTGGTAGCCCTCTTCATCGCCGGTGCACTCGCCGGTCTCGCCGGTGCACTGGTCCAAGGCGGCCTGTTCCCGGGCGGGTTGCTGCTCGCGCTCCTCGGCGCCGCCGGTCTGTTCCACGGCGGCTCCAGGCTGACCGGCGGCAAGAGTGGGGCGCTCGCTCCGGGGGGCGGCTGGCTCCTGACCGTGCTGCTGCTGACCTCGAGCCGTTCCGAGGGCGACTTCGTCTTCGCTGCCGGACTCGGCTCGTATGTCTACCTTTTGGGTGGAATCACGCTCGCTGTGATCTGTGCCACGGTCGGCTCCGTGCAGCAACCGGACAGGTCCGCCACCCGACTTGGCAGGTGACGTACCAGTTCGGACCGGGGCTTGTTCGTCTTTGACGCAGTCAGCGGATGACGCCCCGGGACGGCCAGTATGGTGGTGCGCGCCGCCGAGCTGCCCGCGCACGGACAAGACGGGCGGCGGAGCCGATCGGGAGAACCTGCCTTGAGTCGTGAAACTGACAGTTCGTCCTCCGGGCCCAAGGGGCGCGGCGGAGCCGCCTACCCCTCGGGTACGCCGCCGTACGGAACCGACGGCGGTCCGGAAGCCGGTGCAGACGCGGAGCGGCCGGGAACCGACAAGCAGTCGGACGAGCCCGAGACGCAGACCACGCTGACCACCAGGGTCCGGATCAACATCCCCGGATCCCGCCCCATCCCGCCGCTCGTCATGCGCACCCCGGTGAACGAGGGCGAGGCGTCCGGCGAATCCTCGCCGCTCCCCAGGGGCGGCTCCGAGCCGGCCGGACCGAACGGGTCCGCGCCCACTCCGCCCGCCGCGCCCGCTGCCGAGCCGGCGCCCGAGCGCTCCGAACCGGAGGAGCAGGCCACCAGCGACTGGTTCGCCCCGCGCAAATCGCGTGGCGGGGCGAAGAAGCCCGGCGGCCCGCCGGCCGGTACTCCGGGTCCCGGTGCGGCCGGTACCGCCGGTACGTCCGGCGGTCCACCATCGCGCGGCCCGTCGTCGGGTCCTGCCGCCTCCGGCACTCCGGCGGGTGGCACGCCTGCCGCGGGTACGCCCGCGGGTGGTCCGCGCCCCGGCGGCCCGCGGTCAGGCTCCTCCGGCGCTCCGGGTACGCCCGGGTCCGGCCCCGGCGCTCCGGGTGCGCGCCCGACCCCTCCGGGCGGTCCGCAGACTCCCGCCACCGGTTCGCCCGCCCCGAGCACCGGCGCCGGTCCCTGGGGCAACGGCGGTGCGCCGCCCACCGGTTCGCCCGGGCCCGGGCGTCCGGGAGCCGCCGGCCCGCGGCCGCCCGCCGCGGGCGGTCCTCCCGTACCGCCGAGTGGGCCGACCACCGGCCCCGCCACCGGCGACGGGCTCGTCCTGCCGCCCGGTTTCCGGCAGCAGGGCGACGCCGAGCCGCCGCGGATGAGCGACGACACCGCCGTCCTCACTCCGCAGAAGCCCGGCCCCGGCGGCCCGGTGCCCGGCGGCGGGCACGTCTCGGGCGACACCCTCAACAGCGGCATCCCCGTGGTGCCCACCGGTCAGGGCCCCGGCCAGCAGTCGGGCCCCGGCGGCCCGTTCGCCGGCGGACCCGCGGCGCCCCACACCCCGCACACCCCGCCCGTGCTGCCCGAGCCGCCGCAGCAGCAGGGCCCGCCGCCCGCCGCCGGGAGCCGGCCCGCCGCGCCGGCCAAGCGCGGCCGCAACAAGCTGGTTCTGGCCGGCGCGGGCGTCTTCACCGTCCTCGTGCTCGCGTACGGCGCCGGGCTCCTGATGAACCACTCGGACGTACCGAAGGGCACCACGGTCCTCGGCGTCGACATCGGCGGCGGCACGCACGACGCGGCCGTCAAGAAGCTGGACGCGGCGCTCGGCAAGCGCGCCACCCAGGACGTCCGGCTGAACGTCGACGGCGACGAGGCCGCACTCAAGCCCGAGAAGGCCGGTCTGTCCCTGAACTACCAGGCCACCGTGCGCAACGCGGCCAGCAGCGACTACAACCCGGTGTCCGTGATCGGCTCGCTCTTCGGCGGCGAGCGCGAGGTGGAGCCCGAGATCCCGACGGACGAGGAGAAGCTGGCCGACGCGCTCGGCCGGGTCGCCGGAACCTCGGGAAGCGCCGCCGAGGGAACCATCAAGTTCCAGCCGGGCAAGGCCGTTCCGGTGTACGGGAAGACCGGCAAGCGCCTCAACCCGCAGGGCTCGATCACCGCCGTCGAGGAGGCGTACCGGTCCCAGTTGGAGACCGGCGAGAGCAAGCCGGTGCAGCTGCCGGTGTCCTCGGCCAGCCCCAAGGTCTCCAAGGCCGAGGTCGACCGGATGATGAAGTCGTTCGCCGAGCCGGCGATGTCCGGTCTCGTCACGGTGCAGACCGACCCCGCGCACTCGGTGTCGTTCAGCCCCGAGAAGTCGATCTACAAGTTCCTCACCGTGGTGCCGACCTCCGAGGGCAAGCTGGTCGAGAAGTTCGACCCGGTAGCCCTCAAGAAGCTCTACGGCACGACGTTCGACGGGGTCACCGTCACCAAGGGAGACGGCAGCAAGAAGCCGGTCAGCTGGCAGGAGGTCGCCGGCGCACTGCGCGAAGCGCTGCGTGGCACCACGGCAGCGGACCGGATCGGCACGATCCAGACGAACGGGAACTGAACGGGAACTGGTCGTCGCCCCCGCTCCTCGAGCCCCTCAGGGGAACGAGGAGCGGGGGCCGTGGCAGCGCCCGAAGGCGCCGACGGGAGCCCCGGGCAGCGGCCTGCCGGTCTCGTCCCACGAGCGCCGGACGGGCTCGATTCACGGATGCATACGCGCACCCTTGAGCGCCTTGTCCACCCCGTTCCGCGGCCCATGCACCGCGATTCCCACCAGATCGAGCTGATCGCGAGGCACCGCCCGTACCGCCGCCCGATTGGCACGATCGTGCCCCGTGGCGAACAGGTCGGAGGTGAACACCGTCCGCGGCAGCCCGCGCGACAGGATCCGGCCGTGCGCGGTGGTCAGCAGTTCCTTGCCGCCCTCCAGGACGAGCACCGGCTGCCGGAACATCGGCAGATACGGGGTGTCGTCGGCGTCGGCGTACGGCTCCCCGACGAGTTCGGGGATCTCCCGCGCCAGACCGCTGACCAGGAAGGCGGTGACGTTCAGACGCTGCCAGACGGCCAGGTCGTCGCGGAGCAGGACGGCGATCTTGGTATCGAAGCGGACGGGCTCAATCTCGTGTTCCATACCCCGAGACTGCTCCGCCCGGTCCGGCCACGTCTTGTACGTTCTTTGCATGGCCGCAGGTCAGGAGATCAAGGCGTGGCGCCCGCCGGTCAGCGGTGTGGTGGAGGTCTTCCACGCCCGCTTCACCGAGCACGCGTACCCGATGCACGTGCACGACACCTGGACGCTCCTGATCGTCGACTCCGGTGCGGTCCGCTACGACCTGGCGGGCGAACACATCACGCCGCACGACACGGTCACCCTGCTCCCGCCGCACGTGCCGCACAACGGCTCACCGGCCACCGAGGGCGGCTTCCGCAAGCGGGTCGTCTACCTCGACGAGAGCCGTCTCGACGCCCGCTTCATCGGCCCGGCCGCCGACCGCCCCGACCTCGCCGACCCGCTCCTGCGCCGCCATGTCTCGCGGTTGCACGGCGCCCTCGCGCGGCCGGGCGACGAACTCGAGGCCGAGAGCCGCCTGGTACTCATCGGCGACCGCCTCCGCGGCCATCTGCGGCCGCGCCTGACTACCGGAGCGCCGCCCGCCGGTCCGCCCCTCGCCCGCGCCCTGCGCGAACTGCTCGACGCGCGCGTGGCCGAGGGCCTCACGCTCGACGAGGCGGCCCGCCTCCTGCACGCCCACCCCAGCCACCTCGTACGGGCCTTCAGCGGCGCGTACGGCATCGCCCCGCACCAGTACCTGATGTCCCGTCGCGTCGACCGGGCCCGGCGGCTGCTGCTCGACGGAATGCCGTCGGGACGGGCCGCGGTGGCGGCCGGCTTCTTCGACCAGGCGCACTTCACCCGGCACTTCAAGCGGACGGTCGGTGTCACGCCGGGCCGCTTCGTCCTCGACGGACGCCGCACCCGCGCCGCGTAGCACCTCCCGAAGTCCCGGGGGCGGCACCTCAGTTGAGCATGGCCCTGGCCACATGCGCCTGCGCGCGCAGATCGTCCGCGGCCTTGGGATCCACGACCTCCACCACCTCGGCGTACGACTCGAGTTCGGCCGCTCCCTCGAGGTACTCGCCGCGCCGTACGAGGAGTTGGGCCCGCTCCTGGCGCAGCCGGGCCGGGTGCGAGGGCAGCAGCAGCGACAGGTCGACGGCCCACAGCGAGACGTCGGAACGCTCGGGTCGCCCGGCGGCCCAGGCGCGGATGTTGTTCAGGATCCGCAGCACGGTCTCCAGCGGATCGGCGGGCCGCAGCATCGACGGTTCGAGCGAGGCCCCGGTGGTGCCCGCCACCAGAAGCTCGGCATCCCCGCCGTCCAGTACCCGCCCGCCGTCGAACGGGTCGGCCAGCACCTGCTCGCCGGGCGCCGTGTCCGGCGGCCCGAAACCGACCACGAAATGACCGGGCAGAGCCACCCCGTACACCGAGGCACCGGCCCTTCGGGCGACCTCGAGCCACACCACCGACAGCAGGATCGGCAGCCCTCTGCGGCGCCGGAGCACCTCGTGCAGGAGAGACGACTCCAGGCGTCGGTAGTCGCCCTGTGTGCCGTGGAATCCGTGGCCTCCGCCGAGGAGGTCGGCGAGCGCCGTCGCCCAGGTGTGCGGTCCTCCCGGCTGGAAGGGCAGCATTCCGGCGAGCCGGTCGAGCTCGATCTGGGCGGCGTCGATGCCGGCCTCGTCGAGACCGGGGTCGGCCTCGGCGCCGATCAGCAGGCAGAGCAGGGCCAGGTCCGGTCGTTCGGCCCTGGCCTCGTCGGCGAACCGACGCCGGCGTTCGGGGATCGGCTGGCGCATACGTCCCTCGTGCCCACTCAACGCGATCGGAAGCGGTCGTCGGAGCCCGGAACGCCGTCGGCCTCCACGCGCGCGTGGAGGCCGTTCTCCGGCTCTACGCGCGCGTGGCCGGTGAAGTCCGGTGGGAGCGCCGCAGCGTCGGGTGCACGGAAGTGGCTGTACCGGTGATGGACGGTGAAGCCGAGGCCGCCGTACAGCGCCCGGGCTGCCGCGTTCTCCTCCTCGACCTGCAGCCACGCGGCCGACGCACCCTCGTCGAGCGCACGCCGCGCGAGCGCGGCCATCACAGCCGTGCCGAGGCCCGCGCGCCGCCGACCGGGATCCACCTCGACCGCCATGAACCCGGCCCACCGCCCGTCCACCACACAGCGGCCGATCGCCGCGGGTACGGCCCCCTCGCCGTCGATCGTCGCGAACCACACCGAGGGCCCGCTGCCGAGCACCTGCCGCACATGAGGCCCCGGCTCACCGGCCCGCTGGTACCGCCGCAGCCAGTCCGCGTCGCAGCTCCGCGACAGCCGTACCGTGTCCACCGGTACGCCCTCGACGTCCCCGACCGGCGCGAGCGCGCCGACCAGAACCCCTGCCGTCACTTCCCGCGTCCATCCGCGCGCCGTGAACCCCGCCACGAGCGCCTCCTGGACGTCTCCCTCGGTCCCCGCGCGCGGGGACCCGGAGCGGGTGGCCAGCTGGGCGTACGCAGGCAGCCCGCGCGACGCGTACCACGCGCGCGTGGCCGTCAGCGCCTCGTCGAGCGGCAGGCCAGGGTCGCCCAGCGGCAGCAGCGAGTTCGCGCGCCGCGTGAAGCCACGGCGGGGTGCGTCTCCCACCCGCGGGCCCCCTGCCGGAAGCGGAGCGGCAGCAGCCCGCAGCACCCAGTCGCCGAGCCGTTCGCTCTCCACCGGCTGCCAGGCGCGCGCCATCACGTGCGCCATCTCGTCGAAGGTCGCCGCCGGACCACGTCGCCGGGCAGGAGCCGGCGGCACGATCTTCCCCGCGACCAGGGTTGACTCCTCGATCCGGACGACCTCTCCGGTGCGCCGTGTGATGAGCAGCACACCGCCGGTCCAGGATGTGAGAACCCCGACCGTGTCCGTGAACCGATCCGTGCTGTTTCCGTCTTCGTACCTGCGGCGCACCGAGACGCGTTTTCCCACGTCACCGGGGTTAATCTGGACTTCGAGGCGGCCGCCTCCGATGATTTCCAAGGCTCTCTCCGCCCCTCCTGTTCGGATCATCCCCCGGAACGGAGATACTAGGTGCGGGCATCGACGACGCCGCGCTCCCGCGCGCCAGGCGGCGGAGGCCTGAGGAGGCCCGCCAGCGCCCTATCGAGGAGGAACGACAGCGTGACCTACGTCATCGCGCAGCCTTGTGTCGACCTGAAGGACAAGGCCTGTATCGAGGAGTGCCCGGTCGACTGCATCTACGAGGGCTCCCGGTCCTTGTACATCCACCCGGACGAATGCGTCGACTGTGGTGCCTGTGAGCCGGTCTGCCCGGTCGAGGCGATCTTCTACGAGGACGACACTCCGGAGGAGTGGAAGGACTACTACAAGGCGAACGTCGAGTTCTTCGACGAGCTCGGTTCGCCGGGCGGTGCGAGCAAGCTCGGTCTGATCGAGCGCGACCACCCGTTCATCGCCGCACTGCCGCCGCAGAACCAGTAACGGCGGCCGCCGCCCCGGTCCCGTACGGCACACCGCCGTACGGGGCCGAGGCGTTTGCGCCGTCGGCCGGCGCGGTGACGCGTCGCGGACGGCGACCTGGCCGCGGTTCCTTCACGGGCCGCGGTCGTGAAGAACGCGCACAGACAGCGCGAGAGCAGAGCGCGGACCGTGCAGGCACTGCGCAGTCGGTGTGAGAAGAGCGCGAAGAAAGCGAGTCCCGTGTCCGCCGTATCCGACCGGCTTCCCGTCTTCCCCTGGGACAAGCTCGAGCCCTACAAGGCCACCGCGGCAGCGCACCCGGGCGGCATCGTCGACCTGTCGGTCGGCACTCCCGTCGATCCGGTGCCGGACGTGGTGCAGAAGGCTCTGGTGGCCGCGGCGGACTCGCCGGGCTATCCGACGGTGTGGGGTACGCCCGCGCTGCGCGACGCGATCGCCGGCTGGGCCGAGCGGCGGCTCGGCGCCCGCGGGGCCGGCCACCGCAATGTGCTGCCCGTGGTGGGCTCCAAGGAGCTCGTGGCCTGGCTGCCGACCCAGCTCGGCCTCGGCCCGGGCGACCTGGTCGGCGTCCCGCGGCTCGCCTACCCGACGTACGAGGTCGGAGCCCGCCTGGCCCGCGCCGAGCACGCGGTCTACGACGACCCGGTCACCGACCTCGACCCGGCCGCCCTGAAGCTGCTCTGGCTCAACTCGCCGTCCAACCCGACCGGCCGGGTCCTCGCCAAGGACGAACTGGCCCGCATCGTCGCCTGGGCGCGCGAGCACGACGTCCTGGTGTTCTCGGACGAGTGCTACCTGGAGCTCGGCTGGGAGGCCGAACCGGTCTCCGTGCTCGACCCGGAGGTCTGCGGCGGCTCGTACGAGGGCATCGTCGCCGTGCACTCGTTGTCCAAGCGCTCCAATCTGGCCGGCTACCGCGCCGCGTTCGTCGTGGGCGACGAGGCCGTGCTCGGTGACCTGCTGCAGATCCGCAAGCACGGCGGCATGATGACGCCCGCCCCGGTGCAGGCCGCCACGGTCGCGGCCCTCGGGGACGACACCCACGTGGCCGAGCAGCGCGAGCGCTACGCCGCCCGGCGGGCGTCCCTGCGCGAGGCGCTGCTGCGGCACGGCTTCCGGATCGAGCACAGCGAGGCGAGCCTGTACCTGTGGGCCACCCGCGGCGAGTCCTGCTGGTCGACGGTCGCCCATCTCGCCGAGCTCGGCATCCTGGTGGCACCCGGGGACTTCTACGGCGAGGCCGGGCACGAGTACGTACGGGTCGCCTTGACCGCCACCGACGAGCGGGTGGCCGCGGCCGTCCAGCGGCTCTGACCCGCTGACGCGCACCACGACGCAGCAGGGCCCGGGAGGCGACTCCCGGGCCCTTTGTGGTGCGTCCCGGCCCGCTGCCGGGCCGGTGGGCGGCTCAGCCGAGCGGCAGGCCCTGGGTGGGCAGGCCGCCGATGAGGTCCTGGGACGCGGCGCCCACGGTCGGTGCGGCGTCCTCGACGGCCTGGCCGCCGGTCTGTCCCGCGAGCCCGGTGGCGCTCTCGGCGGCGCCGCCGACGGCGTCGGCGTCGAGAGCGGACACCGCGCCGAGGGCGCCGGTGGCCGGCAGCTCGGCGGCGCCGGCCGTACCGGCAGCTCCGACGACGCCTGCCAGGGGCGCCGCTCCCGCTGCGACGAGCAGAGCGGTGCGGGCGATCCTGCGGGTCAGGGGGAGGGACATGTTGCTCCTTCGAAACGGTGGGACGGACATCGTCCTGACCGGTCCCGTGTGCCCGGTGCGGGTACGGAATCCGGCGTACGGACGTCGTGACTACCGCTGGGACGCCCCGAAGGTTTCGGTGTACCGGCGTAAAGAGTTGGCAATGCGCTGCGTGATCGACTCCGGACATAACCGGTCGAAGTGCGTCTTGGGTGAGGTCCTGAAGAATCCTCACTTCCCATGGGGCGCAAGGGGATTGACGATCCGTGCGAGGGCCCTGAACGCCGGTCGGGAAACGTCGCACGGGTGCCTGCGGACCGCCACCTTCGAGTGACGAGTCGTACGGGTGACGGCCACCGTCCCCGCGCGGGACGACGCTCCGTGTGCGAGGCCCTCAGCGCGCGGTGACGATCCGTACCGCCTCGTCCGCACCGTCCCCGGCGGACGCGCCACCGGCCGCCCCGTCCCCGGCCTCGCTCCACTCCGCCTCGGTCTCGGCCGCCTTCCAGTCACGGCCCGCGTACGAGACCCGCTCGATCCGCAGCTCGGCGGCGTGTGCGACGGCCCAGTGCGCGAGTTCCCAGCCGCGCCTGCCTCGGGTGCTCTCCGCCACCGCGGCCGTCGCGTCGGCCACCGGCACGGACACCGTGCGCCGTTCCTCGTCGTCGTCCGAACCGGAGCTGTCCGAAGCGACGGCTCCCGCGGCCTCGGTGCGGGGCAGTATGTCCGTCCCGAAGTCCCGCCTCAGGGCCTTGCGCACCTTCGCCGGGTCGCCGGGCCGGGTCGCCTTGCGGGTCTCGCAACTGAAGACGCCCGGCGACCTGCCGGTCAGGGCCGCCGCGAGCAGCGCAGCGTCCGGCTCGTGCTTGGCGTACGCCTGCGGGAAGCCGCTGCGCTGCACCCGCTGGGCGGCGACGGTCAGCGGCAGTCGGGAGTAGCCCGGGACCTCGGCCAGGTGCTCGTAGAACTTCTCCGAGGTGTAGACCGGGTCCATGATCTGCTTCTCGGTGCCCCAGCCCTGTGAGGGCCGCTGCTGGAAGAGGCCGATCGAGTCGCGGTCGCCGTGGTTGATGTTGCGCAGCCCGGACTCCTGGAGCGCGGTCGCCAGGGCGATCGTCACCGCCCGCTCGGGCATGCCCCGTGCGGTCCCGACGGCCGACACCGTCGCCGCGTTCACCGCCTGTTCCGCGGTGAACTCGTAGGTCCCGCCGTCCCCGTCGCCCGAGACGACCAGGCAGCGGGGTGCGCGCTTGCCGCCGCCCGCGTACTGCATCGCCAGATAGCCCGCGAGCGCGACCAGCACGGCGAGGGCCGCTCCGAAACGAAGGATCCGGCCACGCCTGCGGGTGGGGGAGGGCTGAGCTGGCACGCGGACCACCGTACCGGTGTCCGTGGGTGACCAGTGGCTCTCGTCGGGGCGCTGCGGACGCAGGTCCCGCGGCGAACGGAAGCTGGCCCTCCGGCGGGCGGACGCCGAGCCTCCACCCACCGGGGAGGAGACCGGGCGCGAAGACGCCTCGGCTAGGGTCGCGGCATGGCCGAAGCACCCCTTGACCTCACGCTCGACGCCGCGGAGCTCACCGCCCGGCTCGTCGACTTCCCGTCCGAGAGCGGACAGGAGAAGCCGCTCGCCGACGCGGTCGAGGCCGCCCTGCGCGCCCTGCCGCACCTTTCGGTCGACCGGCACGGGAACAACGTGGTCGCGCGCACCCGCCTCGGCCGTCCCGAGCGCGTCATCCTGGCCGGCCACATCGACACGGTGCCGATCGCGGAGAACGTGCCGTCCCGGCTCGACGAGGACGGCGTGCTCTGGGGGTGCGGCAGCTGCGACATGAAGGCCGGCGTCGCCGTACAGCTCCGGATCGCCCAGACCGTACGGGAACCCAACCGCGACCTGACCTTCGTCTTCTACGACAACGAAGAGGTCGCCGCCCATCTCAACGGCCTCGGCCACGTCGCCGACGCCCATCCCGACTGGCTGGAGGGCGACTTCGCGGTACTCCTCGAGCCCTCCGACGGGCAGGTCGAGGGCGGCTGCCAGGGCACTCTGAGGGTCCTCCTTCGCACCGGTGGCGAGCGTGCCCACTCGGCGCGCAGCTGGCTGGGCTCCAACGCCATCCACGCCGCATCGCCGATCCTCGAGCGGCTCACCTCGTACACCCCGCGGTACCCGGTCATCGACGGCCTCGAGTATCGCGAGGGCCTCAACGCGGTGCGTATCGAGGGCGGCGTCGCCGGGAACGTCATCCCCGACGCCTGCACGGTCACCGTGAACTTCCGCTACGCCCCGGACCGTTCCGAGGAGGAGGCGCTGGCGCATGTCCGCGAGGTCTTCGCGGACTGCGGTGTGCAGGAGTTCGTCGTGGACGACCACAGCGGCGCCGCGCTGCCGGGGCTCTCGCATCCGGCCGCCGCGGCGTTCATCGAGGCGGTCGGCGGCACCCCGCAGCCCAAGTACGGCTGGACGGACGTCTCCCGCTTCAGCGCCCTCGGCGTCCCGGCGGTCAACTACGGTCCGGGCAATCCGCATCTCGCCCACAAGCGGGACGAGCGTGTCGACACCGCGAAGATCCTCGCGGGCGAGGAGCGGCTGCGGTCCTGGCTCACGTCCTGACCGCACCCCGACCGACCGCGCCCTGACCCACTGCGCCCCGACCGAACCGGGCGTTCACGCGCACTCCGCCCGGAGCCGCCCGGCATTTACGCCCCGCTTCACACGGGTCGATCTACGCTGAGGGCAGCACCAAGGACGGAAGGGGATATTCATGAGCCACCCGGACGAGCAGGGACCGGTCGAGGAGCAGTACCTGGGCCCGGTGGTACGCCGCCGCTCGCAGATCCAGCCCGGCACCACGGACCAGCGACTCCTCGACACCGAGGGCGATTCCGAGTGGGTGCACACCGATCCGTGGCGGGTCATGCGTATCCAGTCCGAGTTCGTGGAGGGCTTCGGCGCGCTCGCCGAACTCCCGCCCGCGATCAGTGTGTTCGGCTCCGCCCGTACCCCCGAGGGCACTCCTGAGTACGAGGCCGGGGTGGAGATCGGCAAGGCCCTGGTGGAGGCCGGCTTCGCGGTGATCACCGGCGGTGGTCCGGGCGCCATGGCGGCGGCCAACCGCGGCGCGCGGGAGGCGAAGGGCACCTCGGTCGGCCTCGGTATCGAGCTCCCCTTCGAGCAGGGGCTCAACGAGCACGTCGACATCGGCGTCAACTTCCGCTACTTCTTCGTCCGCAAGACCATGTTCGTGAAGTACGCGCAGGGCTTCGTCGTCCTGCCCGGCGGACTCGGCACCCTGGACGAGCTCTTCGAGGCCCTCACCCTCGTCCAGACCCGCAAGGTCACCCGATTCCCGATCGTCCTGTTCGGCTCGGCGTACTGGGGCGGCCTCGTCGACTGGCTCCGCGACACGGTCATCGCCCAGGGCAAGGCGGCCTCCCGCGACCTCCACCTCTTCCACGTCACGGACGACGTGACAGAGGCGGTCACCCTGGTGACGAAGGAAGTATCGGGCTGAACGTCGGCACGGCCCGGCCGCAACTCCCGCCGGGCCGGCACGTCCGGCAACCGCGGCCCGCGCGGCGCGCGACGACACCCCATCCCGAGGGCGGAGCCCCGGGTTCCGGAGTGGAGCCCCGGCAATCAACGGGGCCCGGGGCCGGCCGGCCCCGGGCCTAACTCAAGCCCCGCCGCGCCACTGAGGGTGCGCGGACCCCCGCGATCGCCCCCACCATCTCCAACACCTGCCGCGTCTCGGCGACTTCATGCACCCGGTACACCCGCGCCCCGAGCCACGCGGACACCGCCGTCGTCGCCAGTGTCCCGATCAGCCGCTCCTTGACCGGCCGGTCGAGCGTCTCGCCCACGAAGTCCTTGTTGGACAGCGACACCAGGACCGGCCACCCGGTCTCCGCCATCTCACCGAGCCGCCGCGTCGCCTCGAGCGAGTGCCGGGTGTTCTTCCCGAAGTCGTGCCCGGGATCGATCATGACGGACTCCGGCGCCACCCCGAGCTCCACCGCGCGTTCGGCCAACGAGACCGTGACCTGCAGGATGTCGGCCATCACGTCCTCGTACGCGATCCGGTGCGGCCGGGTCCGCGGCTGGACACCACCCGCGTGCGTGCAGACGATGCCCACCCCGTAGCGTCCCGCCACCTCCGCGAGACGCGGATCGACGCCGCCCCAGGCGTCGTTGAGGAGATCGGCGCCCGCCTCGCAGGCCGCCTCGCCGACCTCGTGCCGCCAGGTGTCCACGCTGATGATCACGTCCGGGAACCGGCGCCGCACCTCGGCGACGAACCCGACCGTACGGCGCGCCTCCTCCTCGGCGGTCACCTCCTCGCCGGGGCCGGCCTTCACCCCGCCGATGTCGATGATCGCGGCGCCCTCGGCGACGGCCTGCTCGACGCGCGCGAGGGCCGGCTCGTCCCGGAAGGTGGCGCCCTGGTCGTAGAAGGAGTCCGGGGTCCGGTTCACGATCGCCATGATCACCGGCTCGTGCGCGGCGAACTCCCGCCCACCGAGCCGCAGTGGCCCTTGCATCCCCTGATTCCTCCTCGCGTCGCTCGCCTGCGACCTTAACTGTCAGTGCTCCATGGCACGATCGGACCCGAACAGTGTGCCGGGGCCGCCGCCCGCGAGGACCGCGGGGCGCTCCCGGGACACGGACGTCGGTGGTGCCTTCCGGGGAGATGGTCGTGTTCTGGTTCCTGCTCATCGCGCTCGTCGTGGTGGTCGCCGCGGTCGCGCTCGCCGTGGTGGGCGGCGGCGAGAAGGGCGCCCTGTCGCGTCCCGTGCCCGACCGCCTGGTCGACCCGCTGCCCGAGGAGCGCCCGGTGGGCCGGGCCGACGTGGAAGCGCTGCGCCTGCCGATGGCGGTACGCGGCTACCGCATGTCCGAGGTGGACGACGCGCTCGCCCGCCTCGGCGCGGAACTCGCCGAGCGGGACGCCCGGATCGCCGAGCTGGAATCGGCGCTCGCGGGCGCGGAGGCGTCGGCCGTCGGCGGCGGACTCTTCCCGGCGTACGGCACCGGTCAGCCGGCGCCGTACGACACCCGGCAGGACAGCCCGCAGGCGCCGTACGACACCGGAGAGATCCCCCAGCACCGACCGCAGGACCGGGGGGAGACCTCCGCGGCCCGGGCGCCGGGCGAGCCCCACTGCCCCGAGGACGCCACACCCACCGACCCGGGCACTCCCACCGACCCGGGCACTCCCACCGACCCGGGCACTCCTACCGACTCGGGCACCGCCGCCGACCCGTACGCCGTCGACCCCCAGGGCCCGGACGCGCCCTACGGCCCCGAGGAGCCCCGCCGGTGACCGCCGCACAGCCTGGCCCCGACGGAGCGCTCCGCTGCCCCTGGGCCCTGTCCAGCGAGGACTACACGGAGTACCACGACGGCGAGTGGGGACGCCCGGTCCACGGCGACGACGCGCTCTACGAGCGACTGAGCCTGGAGGCCTTCCAGTCCGGCCTCTCCTGGATCACCATCCTGCGCCGCCGTGAGGGCTTCCGCCGCGCCTTCGCCGACTTCAAGATCGGCTCGGTGGCGGCTTTCACCGAGACCGACGCCGCCCGCCTGCTCGCCGACGCGGGCATCATCCGCAACCGCGCCAAGATCGACGCCACCCTCGCGAACGCCCGCGTCCTCGCCGACTGGTCCCCGGGCGAACTCGACACCCTGATCTGGTCGTACGCGCCCGAGCCCGCCGGCCGCCCGGCGCCGCGCACCCTGGCCGACGTCCCGGCGATCACCGACGAGTCCAAGGCCCTGTCCAAGGCGCTCAAGAAGCGCGGCCTGCGCTTCATCGGGCCCACCACGGCGTACGCGATGATGCAGGCCTGCGGACTCGTCGACGATCACCTCGCCGACTGCAGGGCGCGCGGCGGAGGTTGAGCCGCGCGGGCGTGCGCCGGTGGGCCCTCACCGACCGAGATACGTCGGCTCCTCCTTCGCGATGAAGGCCTGTACCGCGATCGCGTGGTCCTCCGAAGCGCCCGCCTTCGCCTGCAGTTCCTCCTCCTTGAGCAGGGTCTCGGGCAGCGTGTGGGACGCGCTGTGCGCGAGCGACTCCTTGATCGCCGCGTAGGCGAGCGTCGGTCCGTCGGCCAGCGCGCGGGCCACCTTCCGTGCTTCGGCGGCGAGTTCGCCGGCGGGCACCACCCGGTTGGCGATCCCGAGCTCGTACGCCTCCTGGGCCTTGATGCTGCGCGGGAAGAACAGCAGGTCGGCCGCCCGGCCCTGGCCGACGAGTCGCGGCAGCGTCCACGACACGCCGGAGTCGGTGGTCAGCGCGACCCCGGCGAACGAGGTGTTGAAGCCGGCGGTGTCCGCCACGATCCGGTAGTCCGCGGCGAGCGCGAAACCGAATCCCGCGCCGGCCGCGACCCCGTTCACGCCCGCCACGACCGGCTTCGGCATCTCGGTGAGGGCGCGCACGATCGGGTTGTAGTGCTCGGCCACCGTGCTCATGGTGTTGCCGGTGCCCGCGTCGCGCTCGGCGGTGAGGGTGCCGATGTGCTCCTTGAGGTCCTGGCCCACGCAGAACGCCTTGCCCGTCGCCGTCAGCAGCACCGCCCGCACCGCGGGGTCCGCGGCGGCCGAGAGCACGGCCTCGCGCAGTGCGACCTTGGCCTCCGTGTTCATGGCGTTCATGGCCTCGGGGCGGTTGAGGGTGATCGTCGCGAGTCCGTCGTTCACCTCGTGGAGCACGGTGTCGGCCATGGTGCGGGTACCTCCGTCGCTGGGCGTTACGTCGTCGGAGCCAGGATGACGGAGATCGCAGCGGGCGGATATGTCGCAGGAGGTGTGACCTGCGTCTAACAATTCGGGATCGCAGTGACGCGTGGGGCGGCGCAGTATCGCAGTCACATCGCCGAATTGGGTGGTTTTGCTCAAGTGGCTTGCCCAAGCGATACGGACCGATGTTGGTCATCGGGTCCGGCCATGCGGGATAATGGCCTGGAAGCAATGTGTTCGATGCCGGTGACACAGCGCCTGTCATGGGGCCGCCGGCTGCGATGAGCTGGTTTCAGGAAGGGGAACGAGCATGGCGGCCATGAAGCCGCGGACGGGCGACGGCCCGCTCGAGGTGACCAAGGAGGGGCGGGGCATCGTCATGCGCGTTCCGCTCGAAGGCGGCGGTCGGCTTGTCGTCGAGCTGACGCCCGATGAGGCCGACGCGCTCGGCGACGCCCTCAAGAAGGTCGTCGGCTGACGCGGAGCGCTCAGCGCTGATTCAGGATGTGACTGCCCCGGCACACTAACAGCGTGTCGGGGCGTCGCCGTGCCGGGGTTCTGCCGGGGTCGAAGCCGGACCTGGGGCGGCGCCCGGCCGTCCCCGCCGCTCAGCGCTTGACGGCGCAGAGCAGCCCGTCGGCCGTGGGCAGCAGGGCCGGCAGCAGCTCCTGACTCTCCCGTACGGCCCGCAGCAGTTCCCGCTGGCGGACCACCTCGACGGGCTGCGGGCCCGAGTCGACCGTACGGCCGTCCGCGAAGACGCCCTCGAAGCAGACAAGGCCGCCGGGGCGGAGCAGGCGCAACGATTCAGCGAGGTACTCGAGGCACTCCATGCGGTCGCCGTCGCAGAACACCACGTCGTAGCCGCTGTCCGCGAGCCGTGGCAGTACGTCGAGGGCGCGCCCGGGGATGAACCGGGCCCGGTTGCCCGCGAAACCGGCCGCGCGCAGTGCCTCGCGGGCGAACTGCTGGCGCTCGGGCTCGGGGTCCACGGTCGTCAGGACGCCGTCCGGGCGCATGCCCTGCAGAAGGTGGATTCCGGACACGCCCGTGCCGGTGCCGATCTCGGCGACCGCCTTGGCTCCCGCGGTCGCGGCCAGCATGGCGAGCGTCGTACCGGTGGCCGGGGACACCGGACGCAGCCCTGACTCCCTGGCCCGCTCGCGGGCCCAGAGCAGAGCTTCGTCCTCGGCGACGAAGGCGTCCGCGAACGACAGGCTCGACTGCCGGTTGCCGGTGATGACCCTCTCCTGTCCCCGTTGTTGGCCTGGCGGTGACTGTATCCGCTGGCGCCGGGAACCCGCAGATGGGACCGGGCGTTAATGAGGGGGGAACTGAGGAGGAAACACCGGACGGGGAGGTGCGGGAGAAGCGCATGGGTCACGTCACCGAGCGCGGCGCAGATCAGGGCACCGCCCTTATGCCAAATTCACGTAAAAACGCTTACACGGAGCTAACGGTCGGGATGGCTATGGTAGGGGCTCCACTGGACACCACCAGAGCCGACAGGGGAGGTGCGGCTACGGCCGGTGACCGGGGAAAAGTGTCGCGACTGCGACGTCGTTTTCTCAGGTCGACGGGCGAGCCGAAATCCGTGACCAAGAATGCTGACCGTTTCCCCCGCAGCCCCCGAGGCGCGGGAGGTGCCACTGACACCGAATCCGCACACACCGCGACCTTTGCCGCCGATGCGGAATCGGGGGCGTGGACTCCGCCCAGCTGGGAGGAGATCGTCAGCACGCACAGCGGCCGTGTGTACCGCCTCGCCTATCGCCTCACGGGTAACCAGCACGATGCCGAGGACCTCACCCAGGAAGTCTTCGTCCGCGTCTTCCGCTCGCTGTCGACGTACACGCCCGGCACCTTCGAGGGCTGGCTGCACCGCATCACCACCAATCTCTTCCTGGACATGGTCCGGCGGCGCCAGCGCATCCGTTTCGACGCCCTCGGCGACGACGCGGCGGAGCGGCTGCCGAGCCGTGAGCCGTCGCCGCAGCAGGTCTTCCAGGACACCCACTTCGACGCCGATGTGCAGCAGGCGCTCGACACCCTCGCGCCGGAGTTCCGCGCCGCGGTCGTCCTGTGCGACATCGAGGGCCTGTCGTACGAGGAGATCGCCGCGACCCTGGGCGTCAAGCTGGGCACCGTGCGCAGCCGTATCCACCGTGGGCGCTCGCAGCTGCGCAAGGCACTGCAGCACCGTTCGCCCCAGGCCCGCGCGGAGCGGCGTCTGGTCGGGGCCACCGGTGTGCCCGCGCTGGGAGGAGGGGGCGCGTCCGCGTGAGTGGTTCACGTCCTACACCTGCCGAGCAGCACCTGGGGGACCGTCTCGCCGCCCTGGTGGACGGCGAGTTGGGCCATGAGTCCCGCGAGCGGGTGCTCTCTCATCTCGCGACCTGCGCCAAGTGCAAGGCCGAGGCCGATGCGCAGCGCCGGCTCAAGAGCTATTTCGCGGACACGGCGCCGCCGCCGCCCTCGGAGGGTTTCCTGGCGAGACTGCAGGGGCTGCCGGAGGGCGGCCCCGACGACGGTTCGCCGTTCGGTGGTGACGAGGTACTTCCGCTGTCGGCCGACCGTCTCTTCGGCATGCCCGGAGAGAGCGCGTTCCGTTACGCCCCCGCCGACGGTGGGGGCCTGCTGCCCGGCGGCGACTCCGGGCGCGGTTTCCGTATCCATGACGTCGGGCGCAGTACGGCGGAGCGATCGGCCTCGCGCGGCCGCCGGTTCGCGTTCGCCGCGGCCGGAGCCGTCTCGCTGGCCGCCATCGCGCTCGGCGGCGTCTCCACGGGACTGCCGAGCGACACCGGTGACGTAAGAGGCTCGAAGGCCGCCCCTCAGCGCAGCCAGGGCGGGGGCAGCGCCGCGACGAGCGACACGCAGCGTCGGCGTGGTGGGGGACAGCTGGCCGCTCAGGCGGGCCAGGCCGACACGATGGCAGCCCCGGCCGCCACCCCGAGCGCCTCGGCGCCGCTGCTGCCCGGCGTTCCGCAGCGCGAGCGGATGCTGCGGGAGGCGAGGGCTCAGGGCGTGCCGGTCTCCCCGCTGCTGTCCGGTGCCGCCGCTCTCTCGCCGCTGATACGGCCGGTGTCGGAGACCGCCGCGGAGCAGGCACGGGTACGAGGGCCGGGTGGCCGTGGGCCGGCACCGGGGCTCGACCCCAGGTCAGGACTCGACTCGACCTCGGGTGTCTGGGCCGGGGCATCGTCCCGTCCCACCGCGTCCTCGGGCCCGTCGGTTTCGTCCGCCCGCTGATCGGTCCCTGCGCGATCGCTCGTAAACCTGGTTGAATTCTGCTGGCCGTGTCCGTCCCGGGAATTGGTGCCCGGACGGTTGCGGCACCGGGGAACGAGACCGAGCCGCGCGACGCACGTGCGCGCGGCTCACCGCGGGATCGGGGTGCGACCGCC
Organism: Streptomyces sp. YIM 130001; assembly: GCF_003574445.1. Lineage (GTDB taxonomy): Bacteria > Actinomycetota > Actinomycetes > Streptomycetales > Streptomycetaceae > Streptomyces. The sequence goes on along the minus strand of NZ_KZ984555.1, from coordinate 211,608 downwards.
TCGGCCGCGCACCAGCTGTGGGGAGAACATGGACGAGCGCAAGCCCACCGGGCCGAAGGCGAAGTGGTGGAGCCGTCCACGACGTGCGGCAGGCGAGGGACACGCGGAGACAGCTGCGCCCGAGGCTGCGCCGGGCCCCTCGGGTTCCTCGCCCGGCGAGCCGCATCCGGACCGGCCTGCGACCTCCAACTCCCTCTCAGCGCAAGGCGGTACGGCGCCGGGGGCCGCAGTTGCGGATCCGGACGCGTCGGCCGGGACCTCCCCGGGATCGGCCTCTGCACAGGTCGCGGAGCCCGGTGACGGTGACTACTTGCTCCGGGGCTCCGGAGCTGTCTCGGGGGACGCTGCCACGGTCGATGCGGGGCCCGACTCGGCCCGTTCCGCAGGTCCGGCCGGTTCGGCGGATGCCGAGGGAGAGCCCGAGGACGCCGTGCCCCCTGCGGAGGACATATCCGGTGCGCCGGCAACCTCGGCGACGGACCTGCCCACGCCCGGCCCATCCGCGCGAACTCCGGTGCCAGCCACCGCCGTTGACGCAGCTCCCGGCCCCAGCGCTTCCTCCGCCCCTGACCCCGCTCCGTCGCCCGACACCGTTGCCTCGGGCACGCCCGCGTCGGGTACCTCTACCTCGGGTACGCCCGCCTCCAGTGCTCCCGCGTCGGCGACGCCCGCGTCCGGCACCCCCGTCGACGATCGGCCCAAGCCCCGCCACGCACCCGATCCGTACGGCACTCCGCCGTACGGCGAGCCCGGGCCATGGGCCCCCGCACCGCCCGTGCAGCGCCCGGTCGCCACTCCCGCGCAAGGCACCCGGGTGCCGCCTGGTTCTTCACCGGCCCCCGCGCAGCAGCCCATCACTACTCCGGCGCAGGGCACTCACGTGCCGCCGAACACCGCGCAAGGTACTCAGGTGCCGCCTGGTTCTGCATCGGCGCCCGCGCAGCAGTCCATCGCCACTCCGGCGCAGGGCACTCACGTGCCGCCGAACACTGCGCAAGGTACCCAGGTGCCGCCTGGTTCTGCACCGGCGCCCGCACAGCAGTCCATCGCCACTCCGGCGCAGGGCACTCACGTGCCGCCGAACACTGCGCAAGGTACCCAGGTGCCGCCTGGTTCTGCATCGGCGCCCGCGCAGCAGTCCATCGCCACTCCGGCGCAGGGCTCTCACGTGCCGCCGAACACTGCGCAAGGTACCCAGGTGCCGCCTGGTTCCGCGCAGGCGCCCGCACAGCAGTCCATCGCCACTCCG
>NZ_KZ984555.1:0-209994 GCF_003574445.1 Streptomyces sp. YIM 130001 | reverse complement strand
TCGCCACTCCGGCGCAGGGCACCCACGTACCGCCGAACACCGCGCAAGGTACCCAGGTGCCGCCTGGTTCCGCGCAGGCGCTCGCGCAGCAGCCCATCGCCACTCCGGCGCAGGGCACCCACGTGCCGCCGAACACTGCGCAGGCGTCGGTACAGCGGGAACCCGGCGAGCAGGACGGGGTCGGCCACGCGCAGCGGCAGGCCGAAGGCCCGCAGGTCTCCGCCGTGGGGCAGCCCCCGTCACGGTCGAACGAGCACGCCCAGGAACCGCGCCCGCAGCCGGCGCCTGCCCGCCTCCCGCACCAGCAGCCCCCGCCAGCCCAGACCCCGCCCCCGCATCCCGGCCCGGCGAGCGCCCCCCAGCAGTCCGGAACCCCCGCCCAGGGCACGCACCTCCCCTCCGCAGGCGCCGCCCCCCAGCCCGGCACGGCCGCGCCCCCGAGTGCCCCCCAGCCCGCCCCCGAACATCACCCCAATCACCCGGACCAGCCCGGTCACCCCCACAACCCCGGCCCACCGGCTGCCCCCTGGCAGCACTACGACCCGTGGCGCGTCCCGGCCGGAGCACCTCTGCTGCACCCGGTCGGCCCCGGCGGCGGTCTCAAGGAGCGGCGCGGCCGGCGCCGCGGACTGCTCGTACTCGGGGCCGTCGCCCTCGCGCTCGTCGCGGGCGGTATCGGCGGCGGTATGGGTGCGTACTGGGAGCGCAACGGCGGAGTCGGCGCGGTCGAACTCCCGCAGACCGACAAGGAGTCCAGGGACCGCGCCCCCGACAGCGTCGCCGGTATCGCCGCCAGCGCACTCCCCGGAGTCGTCACGCTGCATGTGAACGGCGGCGGCGCGCAGGGCACGGGCACCGGATTCGTGCTCGACAAACGCGGTCACATCCTGACCAACAACCACGTCGTCGAGCCGGCGGGTTCAGGAGGCGCGGTCACGGTGACGTTCAGCGGCGGCGAGACCGCCAAGGGCCGCGTGGTGGGCCGCGACTCCGGCTACGACCTGGCCGTAGTCAAGGTCACTGCGGTCTCCGGCCTCAAGCCACTGCCGCTCGGCAACTCGGAGAACGTCCAGGTGGGCGATCCCGTGGTGGCCATCGGCGCACCGTTCGACCTCTCCAACACGGTCACCTCCGGCATCATCAGCGCCAAGGAGCGCCCCATCACCGCGGGCGGCGAGGACGACGGCAGCGACATCAGCTACGTCAACGCGCTGCAGACCGACGCCCCGATCAACCCGGGCAACTCCGGCGGCCCGCTGGTCGACTCCGAGGCGCGCGTGATCGGCATCAACAGCGCCATCCGTTCCGCCGGGAGCGGCGCGGACCAGGAGGGCGGCGGGCAGTCGGGCTCGATAGGGCTCGGCTTCGCCATCCCGGTCAACCAGGCGAAGCGGGTCGCCGAGGAGCTCATCAACGACGGCCGGGCCACCCATCCGGTCATCGAGGTCACCCTCGACACCCGCTACAACGGCGACGGCGCCCGAGTGGCCGAGAAGGGCGCCAACGGCTCCCGCGCCGTCACCCGGAACGGCCCCGGAGACAAGGCGGGCATCGAACCGGGCGACGTGATCACCGAGGTCGACGGGCAGCGCGTGCACTCCGGCGAGGAGCTGATCGTCAAGATCCGGGCCCACGAGCCCGGCGACAAACTGAAACTCACCCTGGAACGATCCGGGAACGAACGCTCACTGGCCCTGGTCCTCGGTGCCTCCCACGGCGACTGAGGAGCCCGGGGGCCGGCCGGCTCGACGTACCGGCAGAACGCGCAAACCGCCCACGTCCGACCACCACCCACCCGCCGAACACCGTCCCGTGCCTCGAACCGCCCCAGGACAGTACCGGCCGTACAGCATCGGCGGGTACCGTGGACCCTGCCCGCGCCCGGCCCGCCCCGACGGACCAAGGAACCGACGGAACCGAAGGACCGGTCTGGCACGGGATCTCCTGCCCGGGCCGCGGACTTCGCTAGGAGCTGCAAGGTGTTCAATGACATAGGCGCACTTGAGCTGGTCACGCTCGTGGTCCTCGCCGTGCTCATCTTCGGTCCGGACAAGCTGCCCAAGGTCATTCAGGACATCACCGGCTTCATCCGTAAGATCCGTGAATTCTCGGACAGCGCCAAGCGGGACATCCGCGAGGAGCTCGGCCCCGAGTTCAAGGACTTCGAGTTCGAGGACCTGAATCCGAAGACGTTCGTCCGCAAGCACCTGGACTCCGACGAGCTCGGTCTCAAGGAGATCCGTAACGGCTTCGACCTCAAGAAGGAAATGAACGAGGTCGCGGACGCGGTGAACGGCACCGAGAGCGAATCCGCCGCAGCGCCGTCGCTCACCAAGGACACCCCCTCGGCCAAGGACACGAGCTCCGCGCCGTCCCTGTCGAAGGACTCCGCGCCCTCGCTCACCAAGGACAGCGGTACGGGCGCATCGAAGCAGCCCGCCGAGGACCGCCCGCCCTTCGACGCGGACGCCACCTGAGCCCACGCCCGCAGGTCCCGCGGCGCGCCTCTCACTCGTCCGAGCACCGTCTGACACGCCGACGCGTACCGCCCGTAGGGTGACGGCTGCCTCAGTGCAAAAACTGTCGAAGGCACCCCAATCGGCCGCGTAATCCGGGCAAATGCCGATCGGGTGCCGCCATGAGAGCCGTCTCGCCCGACCAGGGTGGCTATTCTCCTGAGTTGTTGTCCGGACTCAGGACGCCCGAGGGGGGCGGGCCACTCCGGACCGACTGCGAACGAGGAGGCGGCCGGACAGATGCAGACGAAGAGTCAGACAGGCGCGCGCACGGTCGACGGTTATCTCCTGGCGCCGTTCCCGTGGTACGGCCTCGACGAGGCGTTCACGGGTCCGCGCTGGCTGATGCAGGTCGGCGCGGGCGCGGACGGCACGGTCGAGCACGGTTCGGTCGGGCACGGCGACGAGCCGTCCGTACGCTCCGAGGCCACCCTGGACCGTGAGCGCTTCGCGGTCGTCGTGACCGTGGCCTCCAGCCCGCTCAGGGACAGCGCGGACGGTACGGGCATGCTCGAGGCCACTTCGGTGTCGTCGGCCGCCTGGCTGGCCGGCGTGGGGCTGCTCACCTTCACCTGGCCCGGCCAGCTGGACCACACGTTGCGCGACGACTGGCTGGACCAGCAGACCGAGGCGGCCTGGGTGCTCGCGGACGACCTGGACGGCGCGGACTGGACGAGCCTGTCGCTGCCGGTGAACGGAGTCCCGGTGCCGTTCCACTACCGCGAGTCGGAGTTCGGCTGGGTCCTGGCGGGCTCCACGCAGGAGGGCGTGCACCTGGGCGCGTACGGCCGGGGCCTGAGCGCCTACGGGCTCGGTTTCGCCGAGATCAAGGACATCGCCTCGTACGCCTGAGAACCGCTCGGCCCACGGCCGGGACGGCGCCCGGCCGCCCGACCACGGCCGTGCTGCCGCGTGAACGCCGATGGGGCGCTCTCCCGCAGGAGAGCGCCCCATCAGTGCGTGCGGGCCGGAACGGCGGCCCGGAGAGCTCAGAACTTGTTGCGCGGGGTGATCCCCAGAGCCATGCCCGACAGGCCGCGCTGCCGCCCGCCGAGCTTGCCGGCGATGGAACGCAGCGCCGCACCGGCCGGCGACTCGGGATCGGTCAGGACGACCGGCTTGCCCTCGTCGCTGCCTTCTCGCAGCCGCACGTCGATCGGGATCGCGCCGAGGACCGGCACCTGGGCGCCGGTCGTCTTGGTGAGCCCCTCGGCGACCCTCTCGCCGCCGCCGGTGCCGAACACGTCGACCATCTCGTCGCAGTGGGGGCAGGGGAGCCCCGACATGTTCTCGACCACGCCGACGATCTTCTGGTGGGTCTGCACCGCGATCGAGCCGGCCCGCTCGGCGACCTCCGCCGCGGCCTGCTGCGGGGTGGTGACGACCAGGATCTCCGCGTTCGGCACCAGCTGGGCGACCGAGATGGCGATGTCGCCGGTGCCGGGCGGCAGGTCGAGCAGGAGTACGTCCAGATCGCCCCAGTAGACGTCGGCGAGGAACTGCTGGAGTGCGCGGTGCAGCATCGGCCCGCGCCAGACCACCGGGGCGTTGCCCGGGGTGAACATGCCGATCGAGATGACCTTCACGCCGTTGGCCGAAGGCGGCATGATCATGTTCTCGACCTGGGTGGGGCGGCCCTCGGCGCCCAGCATCCGGGGCACCGAGTGGCCGTAGATGTCGGCGTCCACGACGCCGACCTTGAGGCCGTCGGCGGCCATCGCCGCCGCGAGGTTGACGGTCACCGAGGACTTGCCGACGCCGCCCTTGCCGGAGGCCACCGCGTAGACCCGGGTCAGCGAGCCGGGCTGGGCGAACGGCACCTCGCGCTCCGCGGTGCCGCCGCGCAGCGAGGTGGCGAGCTCGCGCCGCTGCTCGTCGCTCATCACGTCCAGGGTCACGTCGACGTGGGTGACGCCCTCGACCGCGGCGACGGCGTCGGTGACGTTCTGCGTGATCGTCTCGCGCATGGGGCAGCCGGAGACCGTCAGATAGACGGTGACGGCGACCGCTCCGTCCGTGCCGATCTCGACCGATTTGACCATGCCGAGCTCGGTGATCGGCCGGTGGATCTCGGGGTCGTTGACCGTCGCGAGCGCATCACGCACCGCGTCTTCGGTCGGCAGGGAAGTCTCGGTAGCCATACGGGAAATAGTACGGCCGAGTAGCACCGGCCGACCGGTCGCCTACGTCACGTACGACGGTCGCCTTCGTCACGTGCCACGACCGGCCCGAGACGGCCGCCCGGTGAGCGCGGAGGCGTCAGCCCCGCGGCCGGTCCCCGTCCTCCGTGGACGGGCCTGCGACCGGAAGGCGCGACTGATCCAACTCCCGTACGAGGTCCTGCAGTTCGGAGCGGATCCAGTCACGGGTCGCCACCTCGCCGAGACCCATCCGCAGGGCGGCGATCTCGCGGGTCAGGTACTCGGTGTCGGCCATCGACCGCTCGTTCTGGGTGCGGTCCTGCTCGAGGTTGACGCGGTCCCGGTCGTCCTGCCGGTTCTGCGCGAGCAGGATCAGCGGAGCCGCGTACGAGGCCTGCAGGGACAGGGCGAGGGTCAGGAAGATGAACGGGTACTCGTCGAAGCGCAGCGGCTTCGGCATCGCGATGTTCCACACCACCCACAGGATGATGAGGATCGTCATCCAGACGATGAAGCGCCCGGTGCCGAGGAAGCGGGCGATCTTCTCCGACATCCGGCCGAAGGCTTCCGGGTCGTACTCCGGCAGCAGCCTGCGGCGCGGTGCGCGCGGCTGGTCGAGCCGGATCCGGGAGCGGGGTTCGACGGCCGTCCTGGCGTCCCGCTCGCGCTCAGCCGCCACTGGTCACCTCCGGCGGGGAATGGAACTCCGTCTCGCGCCAGTCCTCGGGCAGCAGATGGTCGAGGACGTCGTCCACCGTCACCGCGCCGAGCAGCGACCCGCTGTCGTCCACGACGGGCGCCGCCACCATGTCGTACGTGGCGAAGAAGCTGGTCAGAGCGGTCAGCGGGGTGTTCGGGGCGAGGGTCTGCAGATCGCGGTCGAGCATCGCGCCCACCAGCGTGAACGGAGGATCGCGCAGCAGCCGCTGGAAGTGCACCGTGCCGAGGTACTTGCCGGTCGGCGTCTGGTCGGGCGGGCGGCACACGTAGACCTGCGCGGCGAGTGCGGGGGAGAGGTCGGGGTTGCGCACCCGGGCGAGCGCGTCCGCGACCGTGGCGTCCGGCTGGAGCACGATCGGCTCCGTGGTCATCAGACCGCCCGCGGTCCGCTCCTCGTACGCCATGAGCCGCCGTACGTCCGCAGCGTCGCTCGGCTGCATCAGGGTGAGCAGCCGTTCGACATCCTCCTCGGGCAGCTCGCCGAGCAGGTCCGCAGCGTCGTCCGGGTCCATCGCCTCCAGGACGTCGGCCGCCCGCTCCTCCTTGAGCTTGCCGAGGATCTCGATCTGATCGTCCTCGGGCAGCTCCTCGAGTACGTCCGCGAGCCGGTCGTCGTCGAGCGCCGCGGCGACCTCGGCGCGGCGCTTGGCGGAGAGGTGGTGCAGCACGTTGGCCAGGTCGGCGGGCCGCAGCTGCTCGAAGGTGGCGAGCAGATTCTCCGCCCCCTGTCCCTGCTCCTCGAGCGAGAACCCGGTCACCGCCGACCACTCGACGGTGAACGCCTCCGCCTTGCGCCGCAGCGCCCCGCCCTTGCCCTTGCGGACGAAGACCTTGTCGATCTCCCAGTCCCGGCGGGCCGGCAGCTGCTGCACGGCGATGTCCAGGACGGTCACGTCCTCGCCGGTCTCCACGAGTGTCACGCGGCGGTCGAGGAGTTCGCCGAGCACCAGGCGTTCGGTGGGGCGCTGCTCGAATCTGCGTACGTTCACCACGCCCGTGGAGATCACCTGGCCGGAGTCGATGCCGGTGACCCGGGTCATCGGCAGGAAGATCCGGCGGCGGGTGGACAGCTCGACGACCAGGCCGAGCAGCCGGGGCGGGCGGTTGCCGATCCGCAGGATGACGACCAGGTCGCGGACACGGCCGACCTGGTCGCCGTTGGGGTCGAAGACCGCGGTGCCCGCGAGGTGCGAGACGAAGATCCGGGAGACGCCTGCCGCCATGCCTCCTGCCTCCTTCCCGTCCGTGTGCCGGTTTGCCACGCTTTGTAGTCGAAGTCGAGGTTCAGGCTAGTACGGGGCATTGCGGCGCGCCCTGCCTCGGCCTCGGACGGGCTCTCTGCAAAGGACCGCAGATGATCCCGGTACGCTGCCGTACTGCCGTGGAGGTCCCTGATGAGAGGCGGCGCCGCAACGTGACTGCAATCGCTCCTGGCCGCACCCGTCGTACCGCGGGAGTCGCCGTGCTGTGTGCGAGTCTCGCGGTCGTGGGGCTCGCCGGCTGCAGCGACGGCGAGGAGGACCCCGACGCCGGGACCAACGGCGTCGGCAAGCTCTCCGCCGCCAGGATCCAGAGCAAGTCACGCAAGGCCGCCACGGCCGCCGACTCGGTCCGGCTGTCCGGTTCGGTGGTCAGCAAGGGCGCGACGTACAAGCTCGACATGCAGCTGACCGGTGACGGCGGCAGCGGCGAGGTGCGTTCCGCGAGCCGCACCTTCCAGCTGCTGAGGGTCGGCGAACAGCTCTATCTGAAGGCGGACGCGGACTTCTGGACCTCCGGCAAGGAGTCGGGCGGCAAGTCCGACGACGCAGCGGCCGGCAAGCTCGACGGCAAGTTCGTGAAGGTTCCCAAGGGCGATCAGTCGTACCGCCAACTGAGCGGCTTCACCGACAAGAAGCTGCTGCTCGACGGTCTCCTGACGCTGCACGGCAAGCTCGACAAGGGCGAGCGCGGCAAGACCGCCGGACGGCGCACCATCGAGCTCACCGGTGACAAGGGCGCGGGCGGCACCCTCGACGTCTCTCTCGACGGGCCTCCGTACCCGGTGATGCTCGAACGGGCAGGCGGCGCGGGCGTGCTCAAACTCGCCGACTGGGGCAAGGAATTCAAGGTCGAGCCGCCCTCCAAGGGCGAGACCGTCGACTACGGGCAGCAGTTGCCGTCCTCGTGACCGGGGGCGGCCGGCCCGTCCCCTGCCCTAGCGCTTCTTGGACTTCCCACGCCGGAACAGCAGCCGGGGAAGCGCCCCCGGTACCGGCTCACGGGTCGTCGCGGATGTCGGCAGCGGTGCGGCCGCGAGTGAACCGTCCGGCAGTCCGGTCAGCGCCTCGAGCGGCTCGAGACGCAGAACGCGGCACTCGCGGGCCCAGCGCTCGGTGAGCTGCTCACTGTCCGGGGCGTTGAGCCGCTTGCCCTTGAGTTCGGCGGCCGCGGTCTCCCACTCCTCGGTGCCGGGCGGCAGTTCCACCACGCGGGCGGTCCAGGCCAGCAGGCGGCCGCCCTTGTCCTTGCTGCGGACGGTGACCTCGGCGGTGGCGTCCGCCACGAGCCCCGGCAGCGGCTGCTCGCCCGGACCGTCGCCGACGAGCAGGGCGGCGCCTTCGTGCCATACGTGCCACAGCGCGCGGTCGGGACCGGTGCCACGGACCCAGACGAGACCCGACTTCTTCGTGGCCTCCTCGATCAGGGCCCGGTCGAGGAGCGGCTCAGCAGTCATGCGGGCAGCCTATGCGAGGGGGCTGACAGCGCGCCGGGGTGTGCTCCCTGGCACAGGCCGCCCTCTTCACAGCCAGCCGTTCCGCTTCAGCGTGCGGTGGATGGTCAGGCAGATGCCCGCGATCCCGACGAGGACCATCGGGTACCCGAACTCCCAGTGCAGCTCGGGCATGTGGTCGAAGTTCATGCCGTAGACCCCGCAGATCATCGTGGGGACGGCGATGATCGCGGCCCACGACGTGATCTTGCGCATGTCCTCGTTCTGCGCGACGGTCGCCTGGGCGAGGTTGGCCTGCAGGATCGAGTTGAGCAGCTCGTCGAAGCCGACGACCTGCTCCTGCACGCGCGCGACATGGTCGGCGACGTCACGGAAGTACTTCTGGATGTCCGGGTCGATCAGGCGCATCGGACGCTCGCTGAGCAGCTGCATCGGCCGCAGCAGCGGCGCGACCGCACGCTTGAACTCCAGTACCTCGCGCTTGAGTTGGTAGATCCGCCCGGCGTCGGTGCCGCGCGCGCTGCCCTTTCCGCGCGAACTGCCCTTGCCCGTACCGGAGAAGACCTCGATCTCGACCTCGTCGATGTCGTCCTGCACCGCGTCGGCGACCGCGATGTACCCGTCGACGACGTGGTCGGCGATGGAGTGCAGTACCGCGGACGGGCCCTTGGCCAGCAGCTCGGGATCGTCCTGCAGCCGGTGCCGCAGCGCCCGCAGGGACCCCTGCCCGCCGTGCCGCACGGTGATGAAGAAGTCCCGTCCGGTGAAGCACATGACCTCGCCGGTCTCGACGATCTCGCTGGTGGCCGTCAACTCGTCGTGGTCCACGTAGTGGATGGTCTTGAAGACGGTGAACAGCGTGTTGTCGTAGCGCTCCAGCTTCGGCCGCTGGTGGGCGTGCACCGCGTCCTCGACCGCCAGCGGGTGGAGTCCGAACTCCGAGGCCACGCCGGAGAATTCGGCTTCGGTCGGCTCGTGCAGACCGATCCAGGCGAAGCCGCCCTCGCGACGCACCCGCAGCATCGCCTCGTGCGGCGTCAGCGGCTGGTCGGTCCGGACGCGCCGGCCGTCCCGGTAGACGGCGCAGTCGACGACGGCGGTGACGGCCTCGGGGGGCCGTGTGGCGTCGTAGGGGGTGCCGCCCTTGCGCAGCGAAGGGCTGACGGCGGCACGCAGGTCGCGAATCATGGACATGGCAGGCTCCTTCTGCGGCGCGGCTGCCTGCGCGCGGGTGGCACAGCCCGGAATGAGGACGTACGGCGTGCTGTCACGTCCGCAAAGCGGGCGGCACCGCACCGGCGCGGTGGCGGCCTTCGCTACTGACACGGATCGAACTTCGGTTCGCTGCTCTTCCGTCGGTGCGGCATGCCTGGGGCCGGAGGCGTTTACCCGGCGGTGGGCCGGGTACGGAGTCATTCGGCCCGAGGGAGCGGTTACCTGGTGGCGGAAGAACAGGTAGTACTGCACGGTCGACTTCGGTCCATGTCAGCCCCACCTCCTCCGGCCGGTCCCCCGTGGGGGAGTGTCCGCGTCAGGGACGGACGGCTCGATGAGCCCTTGCCCGGGACGCTGCTGCGTCCTGCCCTGACCAGCGGCCAAGGGTAGCAGTCCGTCGCGGTGTCAAGGCCCCGCTTTGCGCGCTCCCGACGAGTTCTATGCTCGCCGCATGGCAGATGTTCTTGCGCTGGTCGAGGCCAGGTTGCGTACGGCACTCGGTGAACCGGACGCGCGGGCCGCGGTCACCTTCCTCGGCACCGACCGCATCGAGGTGCTCCGCTTCGCCGCCCCGGCCGCCGGCGGCCTCGTCCGCTACGCGACGCTCGGCATGGCCGCGCAGCCGATGGCCGACCCCACGGCCGTGCTCGCCGATCCGCTGCGCGGGCCGCGCGCCGAGCTGGTCCTTACGGTCCGTGCCGGTCTCGCCGACACCGACAAGGCACTGCGTCCGCTCGCCGTACTGGCCGCCTCGCCGCAGGTGGAGGGCGTCGTGATCGCCCCCGGTGCCTCCCTCGATGTGGGTGAACCGCTGTGGCCCGGCGCCCCGTTCACCTCGGTCCTCGTCGCCGAACCCGGCGGGCTCGTGGACGACCTGGAGCTCGACGAACCGATGGACCCGGTGCACTTCCTGCCCCTGCTGCCCATGACACCGAACGAGGCGGCCCACAAGCGGGTGCACGGCGCCGCCGAACTGCAGGAGCGCTGGCTCAGCCACGGCACGGACGTACGCGACCCCCTCCGCGCGAGCGTGCGGCTCGACTGAGTGCGGAGAGGGCCCGAAGTGCGAGGTGCGCGGGGTCAGTTGGCGAAGACCGTGATCCCGTCCTCGGTGCGGTGCATGGGCTCGTGCTCCTCGGCCTCCATGGTGAGTGCCGAACGCCGGGCCCATACGATGCCCGCACCGATCACGGCTGCGACCGCGGCGACCACGAACGGCATCTCGATGCTCGTCCACTCCTCGATCTTCGGCGCCAGGAACGGTGCGGCCGCCGCGGCGAACCAGCGCACGAAGTTGTAACCGGCACTGGCCACGGGCCGGGGCGCGTCCGAGACACCGAGGGCGAGTTCGGTGAACACGGTGTTGTTCACGCCGATGCAGGCGCCGGACACGATGGTCCCGACCACAGCCGCGGTGTGGTTTCCGTAGCCGAGTACGAGCAGGTCGGCCGCCAGCAGGACGAGCGAGCCGCCCAGCACCCGCAGGGACCCGAACCTGGCCTGCAGTCGCGGCGCCACCAGCACCGAGAAGACGGCGAGCAGCACACCCCAGGCGAAGAACACGGCCCCCGACTTGTACGGCGTCATGTTCAGCACGAACGGGGTGAAGGCCAGGATCGTGAAGAAGGCGTAGTTGTAGAAGAACGCCGAGGCCGCCGCGGAGGCGAGGCCGCCGTGCCCGAGCGCCTTGATCGGGTCGGCCAGCGACGTCTTGCGGGCCGGCTTGGGCTGTTCCTTCAGGAAGGCCGTGATCGCGACGAATCCGATCGCCATCAGTGCCGCGGTGCCGAAGAACGGGTAGCGCCAGCTGGCGTCACCGAGCAGCGCGCCGAGCAGCGGTCCGCAGGCCATGCCGAGGCCCAGCGCCGATTCGTAGAGCAGGATCGCGGCGGCGCTGCCGCCGACCGCGGAGCCGACGATGACGGCCAGTGAGGTCGATACGAAGAGGGCGTTGCCGAGTCCCCAGCCGGCCCGGAAGCCCACCAGTTCACCGACGGATCCGGAGGTTCCGGAGAGTGCGGCGAAGACCACGACGAGCGCGAGCCCGGCGAGCAGGGTCTTGCGTCCGCCGATCCGGCTGGAGACGAAGCCCGTCACCAGCATGGCCAGGGCCGTGATCAGGAAGTACGACGTGAAGAGCAGCGAGACCTGGCTGGCCGAGGCGTCGAGACCTTTCGCGATGGACGGCAGGATCGGGTCGACGAGGCCGATCCCCATGAAGGCCACCACCGAGGCGCCGGCCGTCGCCCAGACCGCCTTCGGCTGGCGCAGGACGCTGCTCGCGCCCTCGTCGAACGGATCTTCCCCGGCAGGGCTTTCCTTGCTGCTGCGCATGCCTGTTCCTTCCTGCTCCTTCGGTCGCTGCTGTGTACACACAATAAGTTAGCTTGGCTAATTAATGCAAACTACATCTAATTGCGCCCGGTGAGGCACGGTCATGCCCGGAAGCCCTTGTCCCGTACGGACGGTCGACGCCACGGCCGGGGCACCGGACGGGTGATCGTCCTTGACGGAGTGACCGGCGGGGAGGACCGTGGGGCGCTATGAGGGGCGAACCCAGTTGCCCGAAGTGTGGTGGCCGGGTCAGGGCTCCCGGCCTCTTTGCCGACACCTGGCAGTGCGACCTGCACGGGGCGGTGCATCCGCTGCAGCCCGTGGTTCCGCCGAGCGTCGAGGCGCTCGGCGTCGTCGTACACCGCTCTCATGTCCCTGTCTGGATGCCCTGGCCGCTCCCGGTCGGCTGGCTCTTCACCGGAGTGGCCTGCGCCGGCGACGACCGCAGCGGCGGACGCGCCACCGCGGTGGCCTGCTCGGGCCCGGGACCGCTCGGTGGTCCGGGTGAACTGATCCTGGTGGCCGAAGAGTTGGGCGTCGGCCTCGGTGCGCGATACGCGGGCATGGACGGCCCGGACCCCGGCCCGTACCTCGACATGAACAAGCCGCCGGGGGCCAAGCTCCTCGCGGCCGGCCGGCCCACTCCGCTCTGGCACGTCGCCGCGGCGCCCGAGGACCGGGCGGTCTTCGTCGGCGAGGCGCGAGGCCTGTGGCTGTGGGCGGTCCTCTGGCCGGAGCAGACCAGCCTGCTCATGTACGACGAGCTGGTCCTCACCGATCTGCGCGACGCCGGTGCCGAGGTGGATCTGCTGCCCTGCGGTGCGCTGTCCCCGCGGATCCTGCAGGTCTGAAGCGGGCGCCTGCCCGGTTCGGCGCGGCGCGGGGCCGTCCGCGCGGCCGTTACCCTTGAGCGTCCCCAGCCGGTGGCGCGCCCGTGCGCCCGGCTCCGTCCGCACCGATTCAGAACCTGGAGTCAGCGCCGTGCGCATCGACCTGCACACCCACTCCACGGCCTCCGACGGTACGGACACCCCCGCCGAGCTGGTCCGCAACGCCGCCGCCGCGGGACTCGACGTCGTCGCGCTGACCGACCACGACACCACCCGCGGTCACGCGGAGGCCGCCGCGGCCGCTCCCGAGGGCCTCACCCTCGTCACCGGCGCCGAACTCTCCTGCCGCCTGGGTGACACCGGCCTGCACATGCTGGCGTACCTCTTCGACCCCGAAGAGCCCGAACTCGCCCGTGAACGCGAACTGGTCCGCGACGACCGGGTGCCGCGCGCCCGCGCGATGACCGCCAAACTGCAGGAGCTCGGCGTACCCGTCACCTGGGACCAGGTCGCACGCATCGCGGGCGACGGATCGGTGGGCCGCCCGCACATCGCGGAGGCGCTCGTCGAGCTCGGCGTGGTCGGCTCGGTCTCCGACGCCTTCACCGCCGAGTGGCTCGCGGACGGCGGCCGGGCGTACGTGGACAAGCACGAGCTGGACCCGTTCGAGGCGATCCGCCTGGTCAAGGCCGCCGGGGGAGTCACGGTCTTTGCCCACCCGCTCGCCGTGAAGCGCGGTGACGTGGTGCCCGAGGACGCCATCGCCGAACTGGCCGCGGCCGGTCTCGACGGCATCGAGGCCGACCACATGGACCACACCCCCGAGACGCGCACCCGGCTGCACGGCCTCGCCGCCGACCTCGGCCTCCTCGCCACCGGCTCCAGCGACTACCACGGCAGCCGCAAGAGCTGCGTACTCGGCGAGTTCACCACCGACCCCGAGATCTACGGCGAGATCACCCGGCGGGCCACCGGCGCGTTCCCGGTGCCCGGAGCCGGGGGACCGGCACGCTGACCCTGCACTTCCCGTAGCAGGGCCCTCTTCCTCGTCCGTGCTCCCGGCCGCCTCCGGCCGCCGGTCGCCCTGCCGAGCGCCCGCGGGTCCGTCCGTCGCCGCCGGATCACGCGTGCGCCGTTCCGTTTCGTTCCACCACTCACTGCAAGGCCACAGCTGTGTTCGACTTCGCCGTCTTCGGATCCCTCTTCCTCACCCTTTTCGTGATCATGGACCCTCCCGGGATCACCCCGATCTTCCTCGGGCTGACCTCCGGGCGGCCCGCTAAGGTGCAGCGCAAGATGGCCTTCCAGGCGGTCTGCGTGGCGTTCGGCGTGATCGCCGTCTTCGGTGTCCTCGGCCACCAGATCCTCGACTATCTGCACGTCTCCGTACCGGCACTGATGATCGCGGGCGGACTCCTCCTGCTGCTCATCGCGCTCGATCTGCTCACCGGCAAGATGGAGGAGCCGAAGCAGACCAAGGACGTCAACGTCGCCCTCGTACCGCTCGGCATGCCGCTGCTCGCGGGGCCCGGCGCGATCGTCTCGGTGATCCTCGCGGTGCAGAACGCGGACAGCGCGGGCGACCAGATCTCCGTCTGGTGCGCGATCGTCGCGATGCACGTGGTCCTGTGGCTGGTGATGCGCTACTCGCTGCTGATCATCCGCGTGATCAAGGACGGTGGCGTGGTCCTGGTGACCCGGCTCGCGGGCATGATGCTCTCGGCGATCGCCGTACAGCAGATCATCAACGGCGTCACGCAGGTGATCCAGGGTGCCTGAAGCGCCGCCTCGCCGATCCGGGAACGCACAGCGCCCCCGTGCCTCTGTGCACGGGGGCGCTCCTCCTGCTGGTTACGACGTCCTGCGCTCCGAGAGCGCGGCCGTGAACCGGTGGTGCGGCGTTATGAAGCCGCGCATTCGGCCGGGCGGATGTAGATGCGCTGACCGGTAGCGGCGGCCTGCTGCACGATCCGATTGACGGAGGCGGCGTCCACGACGGTGCTGTCAACGGCGCTGCCGTTCACATCGTCAAGGCGCATGATCTCGAAGCGCATACGGCTTCTCCCTTCGTCCGGTGATCCTCCTGAGGAGAACTGGCTACTGCAGGGTGCAACGAGGTGCACTGAGCAAACATTCCCTACGCTAACGAAAACTTTCGCGCATCTAATTACTGATGCGTAAGGAGATGAGTACACGTGTGACCTGGGCCACCCCGAACCATGTTCGCCCAAAAGTGGCGTGACCGCAGAACTTCGGTGAATTCCGGCTGCCGCGGGCCACTCGGCCCGTCGCTCAGCCCGTCCGCTCCACGCCGTCCCAGAACTCGACGAGCGCCGCCGCGGTCGTTCCGGGACGGTCCGTGTTCGGCGAATGCTCGGCACCCGCGATCACGGTCCGGTGCGCCCGGAGGCGTACGGCCATCTCGTCGATGAGCGGAACCGGCCAGGTCTCGTCGCGCTCACCGGACAGGACGTGCTTGGGCAGCGGGACGCGCGCGAGGTCGTCGACCCGGTCCGGCTCGCCGGCCAGCTGGGCACCGGTCGCGATCAGCTGGGCCGGGCTGTTGCGCAGCCAGCGGGCCTGCAGATCGGGGGTGTCATGGTCGGTGTCGGTTTCATCGAGCGGCGGCTTCTCCAGCGCCTGGATCGCGTCCCACACCTCCCGCATGCTCATGGTCTGCAGCGCACCGCTCAGGAGGTCGACGCGCGACCGCTGCGACGGCGAGATCCGGGCCGGCCCCGACGACATCAGGGTCAGGGAGCGGAACGGCCGTGCGTCGAGCAGCACCGCCGCCCGCGCGATCTGGCCCCCGAGCGAGTGCCCGAGCAGGTGCACGGGCCCACCCACGGCCTCGGCCTGAGCGAGCACGTCACGAGCCAGCTCCTGCTGCGCGTACGCCGCCGGGTCGTCGGGGCCAGGCGTCTCGTACTGGCCCCGACCGTCGACCGCGATGCAGCGGTAGCCGGCCTCGGTGGCCGGCTCGAGCAGGGCCATGAAGTCCTCTTTGCTGCCGGTGTATCCGGGCAGCAGCAGAGCGGTTCCCCGCGTCTGCTCACCCTCCGGCCGCGCATCGAGTACGGCGAAGCTGCCCCGAGTCGTGTCCAACAGGGCACCACGGGCACAGGCTGGGGGCACGAACGAAGGCGGCCGACTCATGCCCCCGACCCTACCGACCGCCCGATCAAGCCAGTCCGGTCAGCCCGGCGACGGAGGCCGGCACAGAGGGCCGACAACGACCGGTGGCCCGTCCCCCGAGGGGAACGGGCCACCGTGGCACTGCACGACCGGTGAGCGGGCTCAGCCCTCGGACGCGGCCGTCGGCGCGGCCTGCGCCGGCTTCCGCGTACGCCTGCGGGCGGGCTTCGCCTCGGCGTCTCCCGCGGCCTCCGCCGCCGGGGCAGCGTCCGCGGCGGGCTTCGCGGACCGCGTCCGACGACGGCGCGGCTTGGCAGGCGCCTCTTCCGACGCGTCCGCGGCCGGGGCGGCCGTCTCGGCGATCGCGGCTGCGGGAGCAGCGTCCGCCGAGGCCCGAGTCCGGCGACGCCTGCGCGGAGCACGCTCCTCGCCGGCCGCGGACTCGTCCGAGGCCACCGGGGTCACCGGTGCGCCCTCGGCGACGGCTGCGGTGGACGCGGCGGCCTCGTCGACCGTCGTGCCTGCGCGCGTCCGACGCCGCTGACGCGGGGTACGGGTCCGCTTCGGGCGCTCCTCGGCGGGGGCCTCCGCGCCGCGGCGACCACCACGGCCGCCGGACTTGGAGCCACGGCCGCCGGTCTCGCCGAGGTCCTCGACCTGCTCGGCACGGAGCCCGGCACGGGTGCGCTCGGTGCGCGGCAGCACACCCTTCGTACCCTCCGGAATGCTCAGGTCCGTGTACAGGTGCGGGGACGTCGAGTAGGTCTCCGGCGGGTCGCTGAGGCCCAGGTCGAGCGCCTTGTTGATCAGCTGCCAGCGCGGGATGTCGTCCCAGTCGACCAGTGTGATCGCGATGCCCTTGGCGCCCGCGCGGCCGGTGCGGCCGATGCGGTGCAGATAGGTTTTCTCATCCTCGGGCGACTGGTAGTTGATCACGTGCGTGACGCCCTCGACATCGATGCCGCGCGCCGCGACGTCGGTGCACACGAGGACATCCACCTTGCCGTTGCGGAACGCGCGCAGGGCCTGCTCGCGCGCACCCTGGCCCAGGTCGCCGTGGACGGCGCCGGACGCGAAGCCGCGGCGCTCCAGCTGCTCGGCGATGTCGGCCGCCGTGCGCTTCGTACGGCAGAAGATCATCGCGAGCCCGCGGCCGTCGGCCTGCAGGATGCGGGCGACCATCTCCGGCTTGTCCATGTTGTGCGCGCGGTAGACGTGCTGCGCGGTGTTGGCCACTGTCGCGCCCTGGTCGTCCGGCGCGCTGGCACGGATGTGCGTGGGCTGCGACATGTAGCGGCGAGCGAGGCCGATCACCGCGCCCGGCATGGTCGCCGAGAACAGCATCGTCTGGCGCTTCACCGGAAGCATGTTGATGATCTTCTCGACGTCGGGCAGGAAGCCCAGGTCGAGCATCTCGTCGGCCTCGTCGAGCACGAGCCCGCGGATCTTGGAGAGGTCGAGCTTGCGCTGGCCGGCCAGGTCGAGCAGCCGTCCGGGGGTGCCGACGACGACGTCGACGCCCTTCTTCAGCGCCTCGACCTGCGGCTCGTAGGCACGGCCGCCATATATGGCCAGTACGCGCACATTGCGGACCTTGCCCGCGGTCTGCAGGTCGTTGGTCACCTGGGTGCACAGCTCGCGCGTGGGGACCACCACGAGGGCCTGCGGCGCCTCGGTGAGCTTCTCGGGCTGCGCCCGGCCCGCCTCGACGTCGGCGGGAACGGTGACGCGCTCGAGCAGCGGAAGCCCGAAGCCGAGCGTCTTGCCGGTGCCGGTCTTGGCCTGCCCGATGACGTCGGAGCCGGACAGGGCTACGGGGAGCGTCTGCTCCTGGATGGGAAAGGGGGACGTGATGCCGACGGCCTCGAGGGCTTCGGCAGTCTCGGGAAGAATCCCGAGCTCTCGGAACGTAGTCAGGGTGCTGCCTCTTCTGTGAGACGCGGAGCGAGGCGAACGCCGGGGGTCTTCACCATGCCTGTAAGCATCCGGCCGCTGGGGGCGATGCCGGGTGGCACGGGACCACTGCCGCCACTCGAGCACTCGTGCCGCTGAGGGCCCCTCCTGCGCACACACCATGGCGTACGGCCCGGAGGGCTGTCGGGTCGGAGCCGATCGGGCCACCGACCGGGCATCCTCATTCGGATGGCCCGTCACATACTTGGCGGGCGCAATATCACTGTACCCCGGAAACGCGCAGGCGTGTCTGCCGAATTCGTCACGTTGTCGTCGTCACAGTCCATGACCAGGGGCTTACGCGCCCACGGGGGCGGGCTATTGTGCGGTTCATGGAGACGTCTGACAACGCCCGAGCCAGCGAAGCCGACCGCCAGGCCGACGGGAGCAGCCCCGAGGCGCCCACCGGGATCGCCGCGCAGGACTGGGCGCAAGCCTCCGGCGACCCCCAGTACCGGGCCGCCGTGGTGGACCTGCTCGGCGCGCTCGCGTACGGCGAGCTCGCGGCCTTCGAGCGGCTCGCGGAGGACGCGAAGCTTGCTCCGACGCTCTCCGACAAGGCGGAGCTCGCGAAGATGGCGTCCGCCGAGTTCGCCCACTTCCAGCAGCTGAGCAACCGGCTCTCCTCGATCGGCGTGGAGCCGACCGACGCGATGGAGCCGTTCGTCAGCGCGCTCGACGGCTTCCACCGGCAGACCGCGCCGTCCGACTGGCTCGAAGGTCTGGTCAAGGCGTACGTCGGCGACTCGATCGCCAGCGACTTCTACCGTGAGGTAGCGGCCCGCCTCGACTCGGACACCAGGACGCTGGTGCTGACCGTCCTCGACGACACGGGTCACGCCGAGTTCGCCGTGGAGAAGGTGCGGGCCGCGATCGAGGCCGAGCCGCGCGTCGGCGGACGGCTCGCACTGTGGGCCCGCCGGCTGATGGGGGAGGCCCTCTCCCAGTCGCAGCGGGTGGTCGCCGACCGTGATGCCCTGTCGACGATGCTGGTGGGCGGTGTGGCCGACGGCTTCGACCTGGCCGAGGTCGGCCGGATGTTCTCCCGGATCACCGAGGCGCACACCAAGCGGATGGCAGCCTTGGGGCTCGCGGCCTGATCGTCGCCCTGCCGTACTCGGTGCCGCGTCGGCGACGGCCCGTCAGACCGTCGCCGAGCGATGCACCCGGCCCACCGGGCGGATGAGCAGGGACAGCAGGGCGAGGCTGAGAACCACGGCCCCGGCGAGCGTCGGGAACAGATGGCCGTCGCCGAGCGCGGAGTGCGTGATGAACGCTCCGAACAGGGCTCCCACGACACCGGTGCCGAGCACCAGGCGACGGGACGGCAGCCGGTGGGCCAGCCGCAGGGTCACGCCCCAGGCGAGGCCGAGACCGAGCAGAGCCGAGACCAGCGTTTCCAAGATCATCATGCCCTCCCGTGCGGTCACTGCCTTCGGTCCAAGCCGTCCTACCCTCGGCGAACCGGACGCAACCCTCACGGGCGACCCCGCACCGGCACGTGCGTGAGCCGCCGCGCGGGTGCCGGTACGACTGTGGCCCGGCGGTCGACGACCACCGGGCCACACCCGTACTTCACGCTTCTCGCGGATCCGGCGCAGAGCCGGGGACCGCACGCCTCACAGGGCGCTGAAGCCCACCTTGCGCGCGCTCTGCTCGCCGATCTCCACGTACGCGAGGCGGTCGGAAGGCACCAGGACCTTGCGGCCGTGGTCGTCCACGAGGGAGAGCAGCTGGGACTTCCCGCTGAGCGCCTCGGCCACCGCCTTCTCGACTTCCTCGGCGGTCTGCACGCTCTCCAGAACGATCTCGCGCGGCGCGTGCTGCACGCCGATCTTGACCTCCACGGCTTTGTCCCTCCGACGGTCAGTTTGTGCGCGGCCGTCCGCGCGGTACTCGGCACACATTAGCCCGGTGAGGGGACGGGGCACTTCGCGGCGCCGCACGCTCGCAGCGAACACGATCCGGGAACAAGGACGCCTCGCCCGTCCTGCCCGGCGTACGTCAGGACTCGTCGCCCGGCTGGTCCGTGCCGTGCAGCGGGAAGCCGGCGATGCCGCGCCACGCCAGTGAGCTCAGCAGCGCCACCGCCGTGTCGCGGTTCACCTTGCTCTCGCTGTGCAGCCAGTAGCGGGCCACGACCTGGGAGACGCCGCCGAGGCCGACGGCCAGGAGCATGGCCTCCTGCTGCGGAAGGCCGGTGTCCTCCGCGATCACGCCGGCGATCGCCTCGGCGCACTGCAGAGTGACCTTGTCGACGCGCTCGCGCACCGCGGGTTCGTTCGTCAGGTCCGATTCGAAGACGAGCCGGAACGCTCCGCCCTCGTCCTCGACGTAGGCGAAGTAGGCGTTCATCGTCGCCGCCACCCGCTGCTTGTTGTCCGTCGTCGACTCCAGGGCCGTACGGACGGCCTGGAGCAGCGACTCGCAGTGCTGGTCGAGCAGCGCCAAGTAGAGGTCGAGCTTGCCGGGGAAGTGCTGGTAGAGGACGGGCTTGCTGACGCCGGCCCGCTCCGCGATGTCGTCCATGGCCGCCGCGTGGTAGCCCTGCGCGACGAACACCTCCTGGGCAGCGCCGAGGAGCTGGTTGCGGCGCGCCCGGCGCGGCAGGCGCGTACCCCGGGGGCGCGCTGCCTCTGTCTGCTCGATGGCTGTCACGCCGCCTCCCACATCTGGCACAACTAGCTGGTTCGGAACAATCACGGCCTTCGAGCGGCCGTGCCGTGTCGCGGTGTGCGGCCGCCCGGCCATCGTACTTTTCGGTAACCGTCGTGTGCGCGTCGCGGACGGAGAATTTCACGCACCTGACGCCTCGCACGCACGCTGCAATGACGCGATACGAGGGCAAAGGGGACGCCGGGTCGCCGCAGGTCAGCGATAGTCGTCCTCGTCGAGCTCCACCACACGTGCCTGCTCGGCGGCGTCCGCGGGGTCCGCGGAGTCGGGGTCGTAACGGGGTACGTCTTCGTCCCGGTGCTGCTGCAGGTCGATGCGCTGCTCGGCGGCATCGGCCTCCGGGGTCTGCTCGTCGAAGTCGTCCCCGGTGTTCTCGTCGGCGAAGGTCTCCGGGTCGCTCGGGTCGACAGTCATGGGGGACCCCTTTCCGGGGGAGCGCTCTCGCTAACGAGCGTAGGCCCACTGTTTGCCGTCCCGCCTGCCGGAGGGTGCTTTTGCGCAGGTATCCGCCCTCCCACGCGTGGGAGGGCGGATACCTGTCGGGCGGCGCGATCGGCGGACGAGCGCAGCCCGTTGTGGTTGTGACGGCGAACACGTGATCCGTCGCGTGATGGTCTCGTAACATTGCCGCATGTCTTCGACCGAGCCGCCGGGTCCGATCGCCGCTGCGGCGACGCCCAAAACGCTTCCGGTCAGGGTCGCCGAGGGGGAGCGCATCCGCTCGGTCACGCTGCCGGGCCTCACTCTCTCGGTGCGCTCCCGGCCGCCGGCCCGAGCGGGCTTCGCCCCCGCCCTCTACGTGCACGGCCTCGGTGGTTCGTCGCAGAACTGGTCGGCCCTGATGCCGCTGCTGGCCGACGTCCTGGACGGCGAGGCGGTCGATCTGCCGGGCTTCGGGGACTCCCCGCCGCCGGACGACGGTGACTACTCGGTGACCGGCCACGCGCGCGCGGTGATCCGCTGTCTCGACGCGGGAGCCCGTGGCCCGGTGCATCTCTTCGGCAATTCCATGGGCGGCGCCGTCGTGACCCGGGTCGCCGCCATGCGGCCCGATCTGGTCCGCACCCTGACCCTCGTCTCGCCCGCGCTCCCCGAGATCCGGGTGCAGCGCACCGCGCTGCCCACGGCCCTGCTCGCCGTGCCCGGGGTGACCCAGCTCTTCGCCCGCATCACCCGCGACTGGACTCCCGAGCAGCGCACCCGCGGTGTCCTCGGCCTCTGCTACGGAGACCCGGGCAGGGTCACCGAGGAGGGCCTTGCGAACGCCGTGCACGAGATGGAGCGGCGGCTGCAACTGCCCTACTTCTGGGACGCGATGACCCGCTCCGCGCGCGGGATCGTGGACGCCTACACCCTGGGTGGCCAGCACGGTCTGTGGCGACAGGCCGAGCGTGTGCTCGCCCCCACCCTGCTGGTCTACGGAGGCCGCGACCAGCTCATCTCGTACCGTATGGCGCAGAAGGCGGCGCGGTCGTTCCGTGACTCCCGGCTTCTCACGCTGCCCGACGCCGGGCACGTGGCGATGATGGAGTATCCCGATACGGTGGCCACGGCATTCCGTGAACTTCTGGTGGACCAGGGGGAGTTGACCCCCGAAGGACACCAGGTGGCCGATCCGGGCACGGACACCGGCACAGAGAGCTGAGGCGGGCGGGGCGTGGGACGTCATGCGAGGCGCGGGGATCCGCGACCGGACGACACCGGTACCGGGCGTATCCCCGTCGTACCCCCGGCCGGCCGGGACGGCGCCCAGACGGGTCGCAGCAGGGGCACAGAGGCTCTGCGCGGCGCCGTGCATGTCCCGGGCCAGCGGCCGCTGCCGCGGGCTGCCCACCAGGCGCCTCCGGCCCCTCCGTCCGCCGACGGTGTCCGCGGCGGTCATCCCGAGCAGCGTGAACCGGGCGGCGGGTGGGGCTCCCTCGGCGGGCGCCCGGGACCGTACGCCGGACATCAGGCTCCGGGGGGCGGCGTCCCGCGCCCCGGCGGCCCCCGTCCTCCCGGTCATGGCGCGCCGGGCGGCCCTCCCTCCGGGCCCCGCCGTGATTACGTGGCCGCCTTCGACGATCTCTACGACGACCCGTACGGCGACGACGACGTCTTCGCCGCCGGTGCTCCACGCGCGCGTGATCCCTACGGCGCCGTCACCGAGTGGGACCCGGACCTCGACGATCGGACGGCACTGGCCGAGGAGCCGCCGCAGGCTCCCGAACCGCCGGCTCGAAGCAGCAGGGGCCGCACCTTCACCGGTATCGCCGCTGCCGCGGTGACCACCGTGCTCGCCGTCGTCGTGGCCGGCCAGGTGGCCGCCGACCGGCAGGACGAGTCCAAGCCGCAGGCCGCCGACAAGGACGACCTGCGCGAGGACCGGGACTCCGCGTCCCGTTCCGAGGAGCGCCCGCCGCCGGTCGAGCCCGACCGGCCCACGTACGACGACCTGATGGGCAAGAAGTACGCGCTGGCCGCCGATCTCAAGGGGTCGGGGAAGTTCGCCGCCGCGGGCGCGTTCGTCAAGGCGCCCGGCAAGGGCCAGAAATTCCGCTACCGCGTCGATGTCGAGAAGGGGATGGGGCTGGACGCCGGCCTGTTCGCCGACGCCGTCCAGAAGACCCTCAACGACAAGCGCAGTTGGGCGCACAACGGCGAGCGCACCTTCGAGCGCATCACGAGCGGCAAGCCCGACTTCGTGATCACACTGGCGAGTCCCGGCACCACCGCCACCTGGTGTGCCAAGTCCGGTCTCGACACCACCGAGGACAACGTGTCCTGCGACTCGGCCGCCACCGACCGCGTGATGATCAACGCCTACCGCTGGGCGCAGGGCGCGAAGACGTACGGCGACGAGATACACCCGTACCGGCAGATGCTGATCAACCACGAGGTGGGGCACCGGCTCGGCTTCAATCACGTGAACTGCAGCCAGGACGGCGCACTCGCTCCCGTGATGCAGCAGCAGACGAAGTTCCTCTCCAAGGGCGACATCAAGTGCAAGCGCAACGCCTGGGCGTATCCGCACAGTTGAGGCTCGGGCCCCGGCCGTGTTCGTCGGCGGGGGCGTGCGCCGGTGCATGCCCGGCGAGTTGCCCGGTTCCGGCGGCCGAAGGCGTGGCCGTCGCCTTACCCCGGGTAGTCGTATGAACGCTTAGTGCGAAGAAACGCTGTCCGTGCGGGAAAGTTACGGGCGTTCACCCCTTTTGGTGGCGCGATGGACAACCGTCCGTCGCGCCACCGGCATATCCGCATACGTTCGTCCCGCTGCGGGCCGCCCGACGGGTGGTGGCCCTTCAAGAGGAGATCGGGGACGTACTCGTGCGCATCGGACTACTCACGGAGAGTGGTTATCCGTATGTGACCGGTGAGGCCAGGCTCTGGTGCGACCGGCTCGTGCGCGGGCTTGAGGTGTACGGATTCGACATCTTCGCCCTCAGTCGCAGTGCCCATCAGGAGGACCAGGGCTGGGT
Organism: Streptomyces sp. YIM 130001; assembly: GCF_003574445.1. Taxonomy (GTDB): domain Bacteria; phylum Actinomycetota; class Actinomycetes; order Streptomycetales; family Streptomycetaceae; genus Streptomyces. The sequence goes on along the minus strand of NZ_KZ984555.1, from coordinate 186,303 downwards.
CGAACTGCCCCCGCAGGTCCACCGCGTGCGCACCGCATCGCTGTGGACCGCGGAGGACGACCCGATCGATCTGAGCCGGCGCGGACGCAAGCGCTTCCGGTCCCACTTCGCGGACCTCGCGGCCTCGGTGTGCGGCGACGGTGAGGACCAGGCGGACCGTTTCAGCAGTGCGCTGCGGGGCCTTGCCGAACTCGCCCGCGACGAGGGGTCGCTGGCCGGCGCCCTGCGTTCCGAGTCCGCCGTACGCGATCTGGAGCGCGCCTGTCGTGCGCCCGGCGCCCGGCGGGCCGCCCACCACGCGCGCGTGCCCGACCTGTTGGCGGTCGCGGACCTGATGGAGCGTGCGCTGCGGCCGCTCTCCCTCGACTGGTACGAGGAGGTCGAGGGCGGACTCGGTGCGGTCGATCTCTGCCACGCGACCTCGGGCGGTTCCGCGGCCCTGCCCGGCCTGGTCGCCAAGCAGTTCCACGGCGTACCGCTCCTGGTGACCGAGTACGGCGTACAGCTGCGGGCGCACTACCTCGGCGCGTCCACCGAGGCGCTGAGTGCCCCGGCGCGCTCCCTCCTCGCGGCATTCCAGGGCCGGCTCGCGGCCGAGGTGTACCGGGAAGCGGAAGTGATCACCCCCGGCAACACCCATGTCCGGCGCTGGCAGGAGAAGTGCGGCGCCGACCGCGACAAGCTGCGCACGGTCTACCCGGGCATGGCGGACGGACGCTTCGCCGTGGTCGGGGAATTCGCCTCGGCAGGCGAAGAGCCGACCGCCGCATCGGGGACGCTCGTGTGGGTCGGGCGGATCGAGCCCGCCAAGGACCTCGTGGGGCTGCTGCACGCCTTCGCCGAGGTCCGCAAGGAGGAGCCCGGCACCCGGCTGCGTCTGGTCGGAACGCCGGCGGAGGGCGAAGAGGCCGCCGCGTATCTCGCGCAGTGCCGGGCGCTTGCGGCGCAGCTCTTCCCCGACGAGGCCCAGGGGGCACACGCCGTGGGGGACAACCCCGTCTCGTTCGAGGAGATCGGCAGCCCGGAGATCCCCGAGCTCGCCGACGCCTACGCCGCCGGTGACGTGGTCGTGCTCTCCAGCGTCGTGGAGGGCTTTCCGGTGGGACTCGTCGAGGCCATGCTCTGCGGAAGGGCCACTGTGTCCACCGATGTCGGGGCCGTCGTGGAGGCGATCGGCGGTACCGGGCTCGTCGTCCCGCCGCGCAATCCACGGGCGCTCGCCGATGCCTGCCTGTCCCTGCTGCGGGACCCCACGCGGCGGTGGCGCCTCGGTGCGGCCGCACGCGCGCGTGCTCTCGAACTCTTCACCGTCGAGCAGAACATCGCGGCGTTTCACAGCATTTACCTCGAGATCGTTTCGCGCTGTCCGGTGCATCGCGAGGTGTTCGACGAGGACGGCGAGCCGCTCCTGTTCGCCCATCCCGTCGAGACGCACGTGCCCGGGCGGCCGACGGCTGCGGGGGCGCGGCTGGGGCGTTGGCTCGCCGGTGGGGGCGCGGGGGTCGGCGGTGGACGGGGTGACGGGCCCAGTTGGGCGGACGTGGAGACGCCTCCTGGCGAACGGGCGGACCCGGACCTGGTTCGTACGGCGTCGGTCGCGCACGGGGCGTCGGCCGACGTTCCGGAGGCCGTCGCCGTGGGCTCCGGTGCGGCCGTCGGGGAGGCGGAGCGATGAGCGGGAGCGACAGCGGGCGTACGGACCCGAGCGGGCGCGCAGAGGCCGCGCCGGCCGTCGGTGCGGCGGATCCGGTGAATGCGACGGGCAGTGGGGGAACGGGAGTTGCTGTGGTGGGGGAAGACCGGCGGGACGGAGGCTTCGACGGTTCGGACGGCGGTGCGCTCGGGGACGGGCGTATCGGCGCGAGTACCGGGGTGAGCGGCTGGGAGGGGCGGGCCGAGGACGTCGTCGAGGCGCTCGCCGAAGTGGCGCACGCGGTGGGGCCGTCGGCGAGCCGGGAGGTGCGGGGCGGAGCTGCCGAGGTCGCGGCTGGGGAGCGGGCCGAGGTCGTGGGCCCCGCGCTCGGGCGGCGCGAGGGCAGCGGGGCGCACGCCGGCCCGAGCCCGAGTGACGGCGGTGAGACCGGAGCCGGTGGGGACGAAGCCGGTGGGGACGAAGCCGGAAGGGCCGGACCCGCCAAGGCCGAGGTTGACAAGGCCGATTCAGGAAGGGCCGTCCCCGCGCGGCGCGGCGGCGTGGACCCCGTGAAGTCCCTGATGCACCGGCACAGCGCACTGTGCGAGCGGGCCGTGGACCCTCTGGAGATCGCTGCCGGGCTCGAGGCACAGGGCATGACGGACCGAACGGCGGCGCGTTACCGCCACCGTGACGTGTTCTCCCTCGCCGAGGAGATGTACGCCCGCGTGCCGCGCGGTTCCGAGACGGAACAGGCGCGCACCGCCGCACCCGGCCCGATCCCGTCGGCGCCCACCGGCTGGCCTGCCCTGGCCCTGCTGCCCGGAGCGGTCTGCGCCCTGGGTGTCGTCGCGGTGGACGTCACCGACGGGCAGGCCCGGATCGCCGCCGTACTCACGGCCGCGCTGGCCGTTGCCGCCGCACTCCGCGCGGTACTCCGGTACGGCCCACTGCACGCCCCCGGCCGTACCGCACCCGCCACGCGCGCGTGGACCTGCTGGCTGCTCGGCTACGCCCTGCTCGGCGACGGACTGCTCGCCGGTGCGACAGCCGGTGGCCCGCACGGGCCCTGGCCGCTGCACACGGCGACCGTGCTCGGCCTCGCACTGGCCGTCGTGCCGGCCGCCGGATGTGCCCGCTTCTTCGCGGCGAGGGCCGCCCGCAGGCTCGCACTCAGCCGAGGCCTCGACGAGTTCGCGGCGGCGGTCAGACCCCTGCTCGCCGTCGGATTCGGTCTCTTCCTGTGCGTCCTTGCCGGTCTGCTGCTCGTCAGCGGCAGGTTGCTCGACCAGAGCGAAGGCCTGGTCCAGGGGGCGGCACTCGGCAGCGCTCTGCTCCTGGCGCGGCTGCTCACGGTGCACGGCTTCCCCGACAGCGCGAGCCGGGTGCTCGGCGCCGCCTGCGCGGCCGAAGCGATCGCCCTGGCCGCGGTGTTCGCCGGGCGCCTGCCGGGCTGCGGCGTACTCGCCCGCCCGGTAGACCTCCTGACCGAGTCCTGGGGCGCCGGTGCCGTACCCGTGCTCGCCTGCGGAACCGCGACAGTGGTCCTCTTCGCGCACGCACTGCGCAGACTCGGCCGTGCCTCCGCGCACGCAGGTGCGGAGGCCGGCCGATGACGCGCCCCACTGCCGCATCGGATGCCGAGCCCGGCCCGCAACGCCCGGACAGCGCACCGCCGTGCAGCACGGGTTCGCCGTGCAGCACCGGTCCCCGGAGAACGCCTCCGCGCGGCACACGCCCTCGTAGGGCCCTCACGTGCCGCACAAGCCCGCAGGGCGCGCCTGCGCGCGGCACACGCCCCAAGGGGACGCCTACGCGCGGGACGACGTCCCCGAGGCCTCCCACCCCCAAGGCCGGTCCCCGGACCGGCCCCTCTCCCGCGGGGCCGACACCGCGGGCATCGAACGACCCACGGAACAGCCCGAACAGCCCGAAACGGAGAAAGCCCATGACCGCCTCCACCTCCGCGCACTCCTCGTGCGCGACCGATCGTGGAGCCGCCCGATGAGGGTGCTGCTGCTCGGAGCCAACGGATACCTCGGCCGGTTCGTCGCGGACCGGCTCCTCGCCGACCCGGCCGTCCAGCTCACCGCGCTCGGCCGGGGCGACGACGCCGACGTACGGTTCGACCTCGCGGGCGGCAGCCCAGGGGCTCTGACCCGCTTCCTCGACGCCGTCCACCCAGGCGTCGTCATCAACTGCGCCGGAACCACCCGCGGCGGTGCGCGCGAACTGACCCGGCACAACACCGTCGCGGTCGCCACCGTCTGCGAGGCACTGCGGCGCAGCGGCTGCGGAGCGCGCCTGGTCCAGCTCGGCTGCAGCGCCGAGTACGGGCCGAGCCAGCCGGGCTCGTCCACGGCCGAGGACGCCGTGCCGCGGCCCGGGGGACCGTACGGCGTCAGCAAGTTGGCCGCGACCGAACTGGTCCTCGGCTCCGGCCTCGACGCGGTCGTCCTGCGGGTCTTCTCGCCCGCGGGACCCGGCACGCCCGCCGGCTCCCCGCTCGGCCGCCTCGCCGAGGCCATGCGCCGCGCCATGCAGTCGGGCGACGGCGAACTCAAGCTCAGCGGCCTCGGCGTGCAGCGCGACTTCATCGATGTACGCGATGTCGCCCGTGCCGTACACGCGGCTTCCCTGTCCGCGGCCCAGGGCGTCGTCAACATCGGCTCGGGACGCGCCGTCCGGCTGCGCGACGCGGCCGCAGTCCTCGCGCGCGTGGCCGGCTACGGAGGCGCTCTGCACGAGCTGGACGGCGGACCCGTACGCCCGTCGATCGGGCACCCGCGAACGGACGCGGATATCGCGGGTCCCGCGGTCCACCCCTATCCGGACGGCTGCGGGGGCTGGCAGCAGGCCGACGTCCGCACCGCGCGCGACCGGCTCGGCTGGCGCCCCCGGATCAACCTCGAAGAGTCACTCGCCGACATCTGGATGGAGGCGGCATGCCGCATCTGATCTCCACCGACACGCAGCACCTCGCGGCTGCCGCCGACCGGCTCGGTTTCGGCATCCCGGGCTTCGCGCACCCGCTGGTGGCCCCGGCCGAGTGGGCCGAACTGACCCGCCCGCAGACCCCGTTGCACTGGACCGTCCTCAACGTGGCGAACGGCCCGGGCAGCCGTCCCGACCCGCACTGCCTGGCCGCCGCGGGCCGCCTGCGCAACGGTGGCGTGCGGGTGCTCGGCAGCATCGACATGGCCTATGGGGCGCGCTCCTTCGGCGAGTTGGTCTCCGACGCGCATCGTTACCTGGACTGGTACAAGGCCGACGGCTTCTATCTGGACCGCTGTCCCACGGAGCGGACGGCACTGCCCGAGGTGCGGCGGGTCACCACGACCCTGCGGGCCCTGCTCGACGAGGCGCACGTGGTGCTCGGGCACGGCACGCATCCCTACCAGGGGTATGTCGAGGCGGCGGACCAGCTGGTGACGTTCACCGGACCCTGGAGCGACTATCGCTGGTCGCAGGCGGCCGAGTGGACCGGTGACCATCCGGCCGAGCGTTTCTGCCACTTCGTGCACAGCGTGCCCCGCGGACACCTCGACGAGGCCCTGCGTATCGCCCGCTGGCAAGGCGCTTCGACGATCTACTTCACCGACCGCACGGACCGCGACGGGCAGGCCGACCCCTGGGCGGCCATGCCCGGCTACTGGGACGAAATCGTCTCGCGTATCGGACCGGGTGTCTCGGAATGAAGGAGGGTGTGGCAGCGTTACGGATAGACGCCCCCGCCGTGGGGCTGTCCCCGTTCCACTACCGACCAACGGAGTCCCCGTGTCGCTGCCACCCCTGGTCGAGCCGGCCTCTGAGCTCACCGTAGACGAGGTCCGCAGGTACTCCCGCCACCTGATCATCCCCGATGTGGGCATGGACGGGCAGAAGCGGCTGAAGAACGCCCGAGTGCTCTGTGTGGGCGCCGGCGGACTCGGCTCGCCGGCCCTCATGTACATGGCCGCGGCTGGCGTAGGAACCCTCGGCATCGTGGAGTTCGACGAGGTCGACGAGTCGAACCTGCAGCGCCAGATCATCCACAGCCAGTCGGACATCGGCCGCTCCAAGGCGGAGTCCGCCAAGGACACCGTCAAGGGCATCAACCCGTACGTGGACGTCGTCCTGCACGAAGAGCGGCTCGAGGCCGACAACGTGATGGACATCTTCAGCCAGTACGACCTGATCGTCGACGGCACGGACAACTTCGCCACCCGGTACCTGGTCAACGACGCCTGTGTGCTGCTCAACAAGCCGTACGTATGGGGCTCGATCTATCGCTTCGACGGACAGGCGTCCGTCTTCTGGAGCGAGCACGGCCCCTGCTACCGCTGCCTGTACCCGGAGCCCCCGCCGCCGGGCATGGTGCCCTCCTGCGCCGAGGGCGGCGTCCTCGGTGTGCTGTGCGCCTCCGTCGGCTCCATCCAGGTCAACGAGGCCATCAAGCTGCTCGCGGGCATCGGCGACCCGCTGGTCGGCCGACTCATGATCTACGACGCCCTGGAGATGCAGTACCGCCAGGTCAAGGTCCGCAAGGACCCCGACTGCGCGGTCTGCGGCGAGAACCCGACCGTCACCGAACTGATCGACTACGAGGCCTTCTGCGGCGTCGTGTCCGACGAGGCCCAGGAGGCCGCGGCCGGCTCGACGATCACGCCGAAGCAGCTCAAGGAGTGGATCGACGACGGCGAGTCCATCGACATCATCGATGTCCGCGAGGTCAACGAGTACGAGATCGTCTCCATCCCGGGCGCCCGGCTGATCCCGAAGAACGAGTTCCTGATGGGCACCGCACTGCAGGACCTTCCGCAGGACAAGAAGATCGTCCTGCACTGCAAGACGGGTGTCCGCAGTGCGGAAGTACTCGCGGTCCTGAAGTCCGCGGGCTTCGCCGACGCCGTGCACGTCGGCGGCGGTGTCATCGGCTGGGTCAACCAGATCGAGCCCGACAAGCCGGTCTACTGATCCGGATCCTCCGACTCTTACGGATGTGAACGAAGGGGGCCGGTCCGCCTGGTGCGGACCGGCCCCCTTCGGCGTGCTCCGCCCACCGCTCGGGCGGGGCTGTACGGCTGCGGGGCCGGGTGGAGGGGCTACGAGCAGACCTTGCCGCTGTCGGGGACCTCGCCGGCCAGCAGATAGCCGTTCACGGCCGAGTCCACACAGGTGCTGCCGCTCGCGTACGCGCCGTGGCCCTCGCCCTTGTACGTGAGATGCACGCCGACGTCCTTGCCCAGCTTCTCGGCCATCCGCTCGGAACCCTCGAACGGTGTCGCCGGGTCCCCCGTCGTCCCCACCACCAGGATCGGATCGGCTCCGTCCGCCTGGACCGCCGGTGTCCTGCGCTCGCCGTCCACCGGCCACTGGTGGCACCAGCCCGCGGTGTCCCAGCCGAGGAACGTGCCGAAGACGGGGGAGATCTTCTCGAACTCCGGGAGCAGCTTGCGGGCCTGGGCGGGCGTCGGGCGCTGCTCCGCGTCCGCGCAGGAGATCGCGCGCTGGGAGTGGCTCTGGGTGCCGTAACGCCCGGCCGCGTCACGGTCGTTGTACTGGTCGGCCAGAGCGAGCAGCTCGCCGCCGTCGCCCTCGTCGGCGGACTTGAGAGCGGCCCGCAGGGCCGGCCAACTCTGCTTGCTGTACAGCGCCTGGACGATGCCGGTCTCGGCCAGTGACTCGTTCAGCTCGCGGTCGCCTGTCGCGGGCAGGGGCTTGCGGTCGATCCGCTTGAGGAGTGCCGCTATGTCGGCGCTGCCCTCGTCCGGCTTCTGTCCGCCCGCCTTCAGGAAGTTCTCCAGGGCGCGCTGGAAGCCCCGCGTCTGGTTCTTGGAGTGCCCGATGGCGTCGCCGGTGGGGTCGACGACGGCGTCGAGGACCATCCGGCCGACGTGCTTCGGGAACAAGTGTGCGTAGGTGCCGCCGAGTTCGGTGCCGTAGGAGAAGCCCAGGTAATGCAGTTTGTCGTCCCCGAGCACATGGCGCATCAGGTCCATGTCGCGGGCCGCGGCGCTGGTCGAGATGTGCGGCAGCACCTTGCCCGACCGTTGTTCGCAGCCCTTGCCGAAGCCGGCCGCGTCCGCGAAGTACGCCTTCTCCTCGGCCGCGTCGTCCGGGGTGAGGTCCACCGTGCTGTTCGCCTTCTCCAGCTCGGCGTCGTCGCGGCAGCGCACGCCCTTGCTTGCGGCCACCCCGCGCGGGTCGAAGCTCACCAGGTCGTAGGCCTCGCCCAGGGTGGCGAACGCGGCGGCCGACGGCGGCAGCGCGGAGACGCCGGAGCCGCCGGGGCCACCGAAGTTGAACAGCAGCGAACCCACGCGGTCGCCGGAGTCGCCGGTGGACTTCTTACGGACGAGGGCGATGCCGAGCGTCTCGCCGGACGGCTTGTCGTAGTCGAGGGGTGCCTTCATGGTGGCGCATTGCCAGTCCTCGCCGGGGGCGGCGGTGCCGTCGTCGGGGGGCTTGCACGCGGACCAGTCCAGCTGCTGTCCGGTGAGCGACGCCGGGAGCCTGGAACCGTCGGGCGCGGTCGGCTTCGTCGACCCCTTCGACGTTCCCTTCGCGTCGCCGGAGCCTGCATCGCCGCTGTCGCATCCGACGGCCAGCGAGCCGACCAGGGCCAGGGTCGCGACGAGCGCCACCGGGCGGCGGGCGGCGCGTACTGCCGCGCCGAGGCGGCGGAACGGAGCAGGACCTGGACGTGCCATCGATGACTTCCCCCCTTCGGAGGGAGGCCGCGGCTGTCGGGAAGCCGTACGACTCCCTCGCGCCCGAACGTCGTCCGGACATCCTAGGGCGGGTGTTCGTACGCCGGTCGGGCCGGTCACCGTGGCGGTTCTCGCGGTCGGCGTCAAGGGCGGTCCCCTAAAAGAGGGGCGCCTTTTTGGCGGCGGTATTCGGGGCCCCACGCGCGGGACCCCCATTGTTCAACGTTCAAGTCCGGGCGGAGGGTGCTCCGTTCGCCTCCGCCGAGCTGCCGCTCACGAGCAGACCTTGCCCGCCTGCGGCACCTTGCCGTCGAGCAGATAGCCGTCGACCGCGCCGCGCACACACTTGTCGCCACTGTCGTACGCGCCGTGGCCCTGGCCCTTGTAGGTCAGTTCCACGCCTACGCCCTTGCCGAGCGACTGGGCCATCTTCCGGGCGCCCTCGTACGGAGTCGCGGGGTCACCGGTGTTGCCGATGACCAGGATCGGGTCGGCGCCCGGGGCACTGACGTCCGGGTGGGCCCCGGCGCCGTCGACGGCCCAGCCGGTGCAGCTCACCATGCCCCACGCCAGATAGTCGCCGAACAAGGGCGACGCCTTGCGGAACTCCGGCAGTTTGGCCTTCACGTCGGCCACCGAGTAACGCGGCTTGTCGTCCGCACAGTTGATGGACACGTTGGCGGCCTGGATGTTGCTGTACGTGCCGTCCGGGTTGCGGCCGTTCATCGAATCGGACAGCGCCATCAGGATCCTGCCGTCACCCTCGTACGCGGCCTGCAGGCCCTCGGTCAGGTACTGCCAGAAGTCCTTCGAGTACAGCGACTGCGCGATGCCTCCGGTCGCCGCGTTCTGCGTCAGCTCACGCGCTCCGATGCCCGGCAGCGGCTTGGAGTCCAACTTCTCGAGCAGCGCGGCGATGCGCTCGCGGACCTCGTCCGGACTGTCGCCCACGGGACAGTCATCGGTCTTGGACGTGCAGTCCTCGGCGAAGTTGTCGAGCGCGCGCTGGAAGCCCTTCGCCTGTCCCAGGGAGCCCTGTTCGGCGTCCTGCGTCGGGTCGACGACCGCGTCGAACACCGCCCGCCCCACCTTCTTGGGGAACAGGTGGGCGTACACACCGCCCAGCTCCGTGCCGTACGAGACACCGAAGTAGTGCAGCTTGTCGTCGCCGAGGACCTGGCGCATCAGCTCCATGTCGCGCGCCGCGTCCGTCGTGCGTACATGCGGGAGCATCTTGCCGGACTTGTCCTCGCAGCCGCTGTTGAACGACTCGACGCCCTCCAGCATCGTCTTCTCCTCCGCCGCGTCGTCGGGCGTGGAGTCCTCCTGGTAGTACGCGTCGAGCTGGTGGTCGCTCTTGCAGGTGACCGGGGCACTGCGGCCCACTCCGCGCGGGTCGAAGCTGACCAGGTCGTACCGGGTGCGCAGCTTCTCGTACTCCTCGCCGAAGGCCGGCAGCGTGGTCACGCCGGAGCCGCCAGGACCGCCGAAGTTGAAGACCAGCGAGCCGATCCGCTTGTCCTTGTCGGCCGCCTCGGCGCGGATCAACTGCAGGTCGATGGTCTCGCCCTCGGACTTCTTCCAGTCGAGCGGCGCCTTCATGGTGGCGCACTGCCACTTGGTGCCGCCGGGCAGGGGAGAGGGCGACTCACCGCTGCCCTGCGCTGCGGAAGGCGCCGGACAGGCCTTCCATGCCAGCTTCTGCGACGGCAGATCCTCCGTGCTGCTGTCGTCGCCTCCACCCCCGCATCCGGCGAGCACGGACGCAGACAGGGCGGTCAGCGCGACGGCGGCACATCGGACACGGGCGCGAATCGAACGAGGCATCGACGGCATGCCCCCATCCTCCGCCGCCTCCCAGCGGCCCGCGCGGGCCGGGGTCCGTACAGGTGACCGCAACGGCCTCCACGCGCGCGTGGAGGCGCGGTTACAGCCAGCCCTTGCGCGTCAGATGGTTGAAGAACAGCCACCCCGGCAGCACCGGCAGCCACAGCGTGAGGAGCCGGAACAGCAGCACCGCGGGAGCCGCCACCTCCTTGGGCAGCCCCACGGCGACCAGACCGAACGTCAGCGTCGCCTCGACCGCGCCCACACCACCGGGCGTTGGAGCGGCCGAGCCCAGTGCGTTGCCCGCCAGGAACACCACGGCCACGCCCACCAGGGAGACCGACACGTCGTCGGCGGCGAACGCCCGGATCGACGCGTACAGACACATCACGAAAACGCTCGTCAGCAGCAGCATGCCGCCGATACCGGTGAGCAGTTTCTGCGGCCGCTGCAGCACGTCCAGCATGCGCGGCACCACACCCGCGAACAGCGACCGCACGCGCGTGACGAGGAACTTCCGCAGGAACGGGATCGCGGTCACCACGAGCACCAGCACGGCCACCGTCAACAGACCGGCGATGACCGTACGGGACGGCGTCAGGGACGGGGTCTTCTCGGTCCCCGTCAGATAACCGAACGTCAGCAGCAGGATGATGTGCGACCCGAGGCCGAACAGCTGCGAGGCACCCACACTGGCCACTGCGAGCCCGGAGCGGACTCCGGAGCGCTGCAGGAACCGGGTGTTCAGGGCCACACCACCGACCGCCGCGGGCGCCACGATCTTCACGAACGAGCCGGCCACCTGCGCCGCGACCGTCCGCAGGAACGGCACCCGCTCCGGTACGAACCCGAGCAGGCTCATCGACGCCGCGAAGTAGCTCAGCGCCGAGAACAGCACGGCCGCGGCCACCCAGCCCCACTGCGCCTCCGAGAACAGATTCCCGAAGTCGATGTTCGTGAGCTGGGTGAGCAGGAAGTACGCACCGAAGGCTCCGGCGATGAAACTGATCAGCGTGCGCGGCTTGATGCGCTCCAACTGGGTGGGCTCCACCGGCGCCTGCGGCCTGATCCGCAGCACCTCGTGCCGGATCTGGGTCAGCAGATCCTCCTCGCGGGCCCCGTCGAGCGCCTCGTCCACCGCGCGCTTCTCCGCCTGCTTCTGCGCCCGTGCGGCCTTGCGGTCGACCTCCTGGCCGTCCTCCTCGCTGTGGGCCGCCTTGTCCCGGCGGGAGGCCTCCAGGACCGCCTCGCGCTCGCGCTGTGCCCGTTCGCGGCCGAGGCGGCGCAGCGTCGCGCGCGTGGACCGGGACAGCGCGATCGGCTGCAGCAGCGGCAGACAGTCGGCGATCGCGTCCGGACCGAGCACCTCCACAGCCGCCGACACCGCGCGCTCCGCACCGGCCCGCAGGCCGAAGGTCGTCAGCAGCTGTGCGATGTCCATCCGAAGGATCAGGTCGCCGGCCGCGATCTCGCCGCCTCGCAGATCCGTGATGAAGACCTTGCCGGAACGATCCACCAGAATCGCGTCACCGGCCAGGCGCCGGTGCGCGAGACGCCGCGACTGCAGCGCCTCCACCTGCAGCCAGGTGTCCCGCATCAGGTCGTCGGTGATCGTCGCGTCCGGCAGCGAATCGAGGGAACGGCCGCCGATGTGCTCGTAGACCAGCATCACGGCGTCCGGGCCGAGCTCGGACGTCGCGATCAGCTTGGGGGCGTTGGCGCCCGCGGCGATGGCCGCGTAGCTGAGCAACGCCTCCTGCTCGAGCGCCTGGCGCAGCGACTGCAGACTGCGGCGGGTGGTGATGCTGCGCAGCGTCAGGCGGCGCCACACCCGGTAGAAGAACCCCTGTGCCTGCTGTTCGCGGTCGACGACGGTGACGTCGAGGGGCGGTCCGTCCTCCAGGGTGACGTGGTAGCGCCGGCCCCGGTCGGCCGCCTCGGCGGAGTCCGGCAGCTCCTCCGCGCGCTGCGCGCCCACCGGCCGGAAGCCGACGTGGCGCAGGCCGGCGAGCAGGGTCTGCCCGGTGGGGCGCACATTCGGCGAACCGACCGTGTACAGCGTTCCGTACGCCACGGACCAGCCGATGAGGACCGTGAGGATGATCGAGAACGGCGTCGTGTAGCCGGCCACCAGCATGGACAGCGCGTCGAGCAGCAGAACCGCCCACAGCACGACCCGCCAGCGTGGCCTGCGGGACATGCCGACAGCCGTCATATAGGCGATGACGGGCGCCAGATACCCGTGCACCGGGTCGGTGAGGGACCCGAAGTCGGTCGGTGACGGCTGGGTCAGCGCGTCCCGGATGGCCTCCGGTGCCGCCTTGGCGACCCAGAGGTCGGTGGCCAGCGTGACCCCGTGCGCCAGTACGGCGGCCAGCACGCCGTCCGCGATCCGGAGGCCGTCCCGTTTGATCAGTCGCTCGATGGCGAAGGCCACCGGCACGAGCAGCACCGCGATGCTCGACGCCAGACCCGCGAACTTGATCAGCAGATCCGGTGCTTGCCCGGTGCCCTTGTTGATGTCCTGCTCGAGCCCCGATGTCGTGCCGTGCGCGAACCCGGCGATGGCGAGCAGCAGCCCGATCGCGAGGATGCCGACGAGTAGCCGCATCAGGTCGGGCGGGCGGTGCACGCGCGCGGGGAGCAGTGGTTCGTTGCCCTCCACCGGATCGGCGGAGGCGGCCTCGTGTCCGTGCTGCGCGTCGTCCGGGGCAGGGTCGTCGTGGAGGCGGCCGGCGGCGTGCGGTCCGGCGTCACCGGATTCACCGGTTACGGCGGACTCGGCGGTGGCTCCGGATGCGCCGGTCTCCCCGGCGTCGGCCGACGGCTCCGATGCGTGCGGGCGCGACGGGGCGTCAGGGGTGCGCTCGTCCTTCGGGGGCTGCACTCCCTCTTCCTTCTCCGTCTCTTCTTGATCTCGTATCACCTGTCACCGCCCGCACGATGGTGGCACGAGCAACCCACAAGAGGGGGCATCAGGGTGCAATCAGCTGATGTGACGCGTCTCGCGACCGCACCCCTACGCGCGCGTGCCCCCATGGTCGCCGGCCACCTGTGATGTCGGTGGGGTGCGGCAGGATGGGCCGGATGAGCGAGCACAGTACGCCGGATCCGGCCGGCCTTCCCGAGTACGTCGAGCGTGTGCTCGAGGTCGCCGAGCTGATCCCGCCGGGCCGGGTCATGACCTACGGCGACGTCGCCGAGTGGCTCGCCTCCGAGGGTGGCCCGCAGGAGGGGCGCGGCATCGGTGGGCCACGTCAGGTCGGCCGTGCGATGGCCCTCTACGGAGGTGGGGTGCCCTGGTGGCGGGTGGTGCGCTCGGACGGCGTGCTGCTGCCGGGACACGAGCGCCGTGCACTGGAGCGCTACCGCACGGAGGGCACCGCCCTGCGGACCACGGGCGCCGGTGAGCACCGCCTCGACATGAGGCGGGCGCGATGGGACGGGACACCCGGAGGGCGCGCGGAGGCTCACACATGACAGCTTCCGGCATCGGACGCCCTCATGGGGGACCGGTGGCCCATACAGGCGACCCGGCCCTGTCGATGCTGTCGCAGGACGGCGGCCGGGAGCGGATGTCCGCGCCGTGCCGGCAGCGCGCGTGGACGGGGCTCCGTGCCGACTGCACGGAGCGCGAGTGATCCTGGACGGGCTGTCAAGGCCACGCGTGCTCCTGCCCACAGATGCCCCGGCTTCCCGCCCGCCGCACCTGCCGACGGGCGTACCGTCGCCTGCGGCGGTCACCACTGAGCCACCGCGGCCCGCGTGCGCGCGAGGCCACTGATCACCCAGCACACCCACCAGGACCGGCGAACCACGTGAGCTCCTCTTCTTCCACCAGGCGGCCGGCGCGCACCCCTGCGCGCCAGGGGGCCCCGGGCGGGTACCGGCTCGTGCACACGATGCCGGGCCGCGTGGCCCCTCCTCGTCTGGACGCAGGGCAGCGCGCGGTGGTTGACCACCCGGGAGGGCCCTTGCTGGTCCTTGCCGGCCCCGGCACCGGCAAGACCACCACCCTGGTGGAGGCGGTGGCCGCACGCGTCGCCAAGGGCACCGCCCCCGACCGCATCCTGGTCCTCACCTTCAGCCGCAAGGCAGCCGTCGAACTGCGGGACCGGATGGCGCTGCGGATCCCCGGCGGCTCGGCCCCCCAGGCCTCCACGTTCCACTCGTTCTGCTACGCCCTGGTCCGCGCGCACCAGGACGCCGAACTGTTCGTCGAACCACTGCGCCTGCTGTCCGGCCCCGAGCAGGACGTCGTCGTACGTGACCTCCTCGCCGGCGAACTCGACCTCGAACGCGACGGCCACGCGCGCGTGCGCTGGCCCGACGAACTCCGCGCCTGCCTGACCACCCGCGGCTTCGCCGACGAGGTGCGCGCGGTCCTCGCCCGTAGCCGTGAGCTCGGGCTCGGGCCGGGGGCGCTCGCCGAGTTCGCCCGCCGCACCGGCCGCCCGGACTGGAACGCCGCCGCCGGCTTTCTCGCCGAATACCTCGACGTACTCGACGCACAGGGCGTACTCGACTACGCGGAACTGGTGCACCGCGCCGTGCTCCTGGCGCGGCGCACGGAGGTGGCCGACCAGCTGGCCGCCCGCTACGACGCGGTCTTCGTCGACGAGTACCAGGACACCGACGCGGCCCAGGTGCGGCTGCTGCGGGCGCTGGCCGGGGGCGGCCGCACGCTCGTCGCGCTCGGCGACCCCGACCAGTCCATCTACGCCTTCCGTGGCGCCGACGTGAACGGCATCCTCGACTTCCCGGACGCCTTCCCGCGCGCGGACGGCACCCCGGCGCCGGTGACGGTGCTCACCACGTCACGACGGTCGGGGGCGGCGCTCCTGGAGACGACCCGCCGGCTGACCCGCCGGATGCCGTTGAACAGGCTTCCGTCGGAGAAGGTGCGCCGGCACCGCGAGCTCGGACCGGTACGCGACGGGGGCCGCGCCGAGGTGCTCACCCATCCGACGCCGGGCACGGAGCTGGACAGCATCGCGGACATCCTGCGCCGCGCACATCTCGAGGACGGTGTGCCGTGGTCGGAGATGGCCGTGCTGGTGCGTGCCGGCGGCCGGAGTATCCCTTCCGTGCGCCGGGCGCTGACCACGGCGGGCGTGCCCGTGGACGTCGACGGCAACGACCTGCCACTACGCCAGGAGCCCGCCGTGGCGCCGCTCCTGACCGCCCTGAGAGCCGCCGCCGAGGCTGCTGCCGTGCCGGAGGCCGACGGGTCGGAGACGGATGCCGTCGACACGGCCGGACCCGAGGACGGACCGGACGGCGTGCAGGCTCCGGACGCCGGGCCCGCCGTCACGCCCTGGCTGTCCACGGAGACCGCGATCAGCCTGCTGGGCTCGCCGCTCGCCGGCCTGGACGCCGCCGACCTGCGACGCCTGGGCCGCGCCCTGCGCGAGGAGCAGCGCGCCGCCGGCCACCGGGTCCCGGCGCCGTCCGACGAACTCCTGGCCGCGGCGCTCGCCGAGCCCGAACGCCTGGTCGCACACGACCCCGCGTACGCCCGAGGCGCCCAGCGGCTCGGCATCCTGCTGCGCACCGCACGCGAGACCCTGACTGCCGGCGGCACCGCAGAGGACGCGCTCTGGGAGCTGTGGAACGGCACCTCCTGGCCCACCCGTCTGGAACGCGCCGCCCATCGGGGCGGAGCCGCGGGGCGCAACGCCGACCGTGATCTCGACGCGGTCTGCGCGCTGTTCGCCACCGCCGCCCGCGCCGAGGAACGCACCGGTGGGCGGGGCACCCTGAACTTCATCGAGGAGGTCGAGGCCCAGGACATCGCCGCGGACACCCTCACCCGCCGTACCGTCCGCCCCGACGCGGTGCGGCTGATGACCGCACACCGTTCCAAGGGCCTCGAATGGCGCCTCGTCGTCGTTGCCGGCGTCCAGGAAGGCCTCTGGCCCGACCTGCGCCGCCGAGGCTCCCTCCTGGAGGCCGACCGCATCGGCCGCGACGGACTCGCCCCGCCGCTGACCCCCGGCGCCCTGCTCACGGAAGAACGGCGTCTCTTCTACGTGGCCGCCACGCGCGCGCGTGAACGGCTGATCGTGACCGCGGTCAAGGCAGCGGCCGAGGACGGCGACCAGCCGTCCCGGTTCCTCGCCGAACTCGGCGTGGAACCACGCGATGTCACCGCTCGCCCACGCCGGCCGCTGTCCGTCGCCGCGCTGGTCGCCGAACTGCGTGCCACGACCGTCGACCCACGGGTCTCCGAGCGACTGCGCGAGGCGGCCGCGGAGCGACTGGCACGGCTCGCTGCGCTCACCGACGAGGACGGCCGGCCCTTGGTGCCGTCCGCCCACCCGTACCGCTGGTGGGGCATGTACGAGCCGACGCACAGCGCCGTTCCGCTCAGGGACAGGGACCGGCCCGTCGCGCTCTCCGGCAGTGCACTCGACCAACTCGCCAACACCTGCGCCCTGCAGTGGTTCCTGGGCCGCGAGGTCAAGGCGGACGCCCCGGCGACTGCCGCGCAGGGCTTCGGCAACGTGGTGCACGTACTCGCCGACGAGGTCGCCTCCGGACACACACCTGCCGATCTCGACGTCCTGATGGCCCGCCTCGACTCGGTCTGGGACGCCCTCTCCTTCGACGCCCCCTGGAAGTCGGTTCAGGAGAAGGAACACGCGCGTGCGGCCCTCGAACGCTTCCTCCACTGGCACGTCATGGACCGTGCGGGCCGCACACCGGTCGGCAGCGAGCAGGACTTCGACGTCACTCTCGGGGCGGGGGAGTACGAGGTACGCATCCGTGGCTCCATGGACCGTGTCGAGACCGATGCCGAAGGGCGCGCCTACGTCGTCGACTTCAAGACCGGCAAGCAGAGCCCGAGTTCGGCCGAGGTCGCCCGGCATCCGCAGCTTGCGGTGTATCAACTCGCCGTCCGCGCGGGTGCGGTGGACGAGGAGTTCGGCGGCATGCGGCCGGTGCCGGGCGGTGCCGAACTCGTCCAACTGCGGCAGGGAGCCGCCGCGCGGGACGGCGGGGAAGGGCTGCCCAAGGTCCAGG
The DNA here is from genome assembly GCF_003574445.1 of Streptomyces sp. YIM 130001. Lineage (GTDB taxonomy): Bacteria > Actinomycetota > Actinomycetes > Streptomycetales > Streptomycetaceae > Streptomyces. Next base: position 169,125 of record NZ_KZ984555.1, on the reverse strand, counting down.
CGCAGGGGCCGCTGAACGGGGCGGGCTCGGAGTCCGAGTCTTCGGCCTCGGATGACGGCGACGGCAACGGCACCGCCGGGAACGGGGAACCTCCGGCCGACTGGGTGGGGGAGCTGCTGGCCAACGCCGCGGGCAAGGTGCTCGACGAGCGGTTCGCTCCCACCGCGGGCCAGCACTGCACGCACTGCTCGTTCCGTTCCGCGTGCAGTGCACGGGCCGAGGGGCGGCATGTGGTCGAGTAGGGGCACGCGGGGACGATCTGCCGTCGGCACGTAAAGTCCTCGAGTCCTGATAAAGCTGGATCATCGGCCGAGTGCTTCGGTCGGCCTCCGGAACAGGAGCCGGATGCGGATGCGGATACGTCCGATCAAGATCCGGTACGCACGTTCACTTTCACGTTCACAGATTTGACGTTCACACGAGGAGAGACTCACATGGCAGCCAAGCGCAAGTTCGTGGTCGCGACGGTGGCCTGTGTGGCCGTTGTCGCCGGCCTCTCGGGCTGCTCGAGTGAGGACGACGCCTTCGACGGAATGAGCGCGGACGACATCGCGAAGAAGTCGTTCAAGACGTCGAAGGCCGCGGACAGCTTCAAGGTGACCGGCGAGGGCAAGCAGCAGGGCTCCACGGTCCGACTGTCGTTCGCCATCAACAAGGAGGGCGCCTGCGAGGGCAACATGAGCGCCGGCAAGCAGGGCAAGGCCGAACTGCTCGTCATCGACAAGGCGACCTACCTCAAGGGCGACGACGCCTACTGGAAGAGCACCATGAGCGCCAGCGGCGCCGCGGTCAACAAGAAGCTCGACGGCCGCTGGGTGAAGTCCCCGAGCGGCGGCAGCGGTTCCGGCGGCAGCGTGTGCGACCGTGACGACCTCTTCAAGGCGGCCGACGCGAAGGACATGGAGCGCGGTGACGACGCCGATGTCGACGGCCAGAAGGCGGCCACGCTCGTGAAGAAGGAGTCCGGCGGCAAGACCTCGACCTTCTACGTCGCCACCGAGGGCAAGCCGTACCTCCTGCAGGTGGAGACCAAGGGCAAGGAGCAGGGCACCACGACGTTCTCCGACTACAACAAGCCGGTCAAGGTCAAGGCGCCCGCCGCCGACCAGGTTGCCGACGTCAAGGAGATCGTCCCGGGCTCGTGACGTGAATGCCCACGCGCGCGTGGACCGTGATCCGCGCCACGGCCGGCATCGGACACGCGCGCGTGGGACACGTTCCGGGGACACCGCCGTCAACCGCGCGCACCCCGGGCGTCACCCGGGAGAGCGGACCGCGCGCAGGCGACACCGACGGCACACCCGCCTCGAACGCGACGACGGTCACCGGCGACCGGGATGTCCCGGTTGTCAGTGACCGCCGCTAGCCTCTCCAGGGTGTCCGCGCGCATCACCGACCCCGAGCAGCTCAAGGAGCTCCTCGGGATCCCGTTCACCCCGGAGCAGACGGCCTGCATCACGGCACCGCCCGCCCCGCAGGTCGTGGTGGCCGGAGCAGGTTCCGGCAAGACGACGGTGATGGCCGCCCGAGTGGTCTGGCTCGTCGGCACCGGCCAGGTCGCTCCCGAGCAGGTACTCGGCCTGACCTTCACCAACAAGGCCGCGGGTGAACTGGCCGAGCGCGTACGCACCGCGCTGATCAAGGCCGGCGTCACCGACCCCGAGATCATCGACCCGGACGACCCGCCCGGCGAGCCGGTGATCTCCACGTACCACGCCTTCGCCGGACGGCTCCTCGCCGATCACGGGCTGCGCCTCGGACTCGAGCCCACCGCGCGCCTGCTCGCCGACGCCACCCGCTTCCAGCTCGCCGCCCGCGTGCTGCGCGAAGCCCCCGGCCCCTACCCGGCCCTCACCCGGTCCTTCCCCGACCTCGTCAGCGACCTGCTGACCCTCGACGGCGAACTCGCCGAGCACCTGGCCGGGCCGAACCACCTGCGCGCCCACGACCAGCGGCTCCTGCACACCCTCGAAGGCACCCGGCTGACCAACCAGGACCTGCGAAAGGTGCCCGAGGCCGCCGCCGCCCGCCTCGAACTCACCGGCCTCGTCGCCCGCTATCGGAACGCCAAGCGTGCCGGCGATCTCCTCGACTTCGGTGACCAGATCGCCCTCTCCGCGGCCCTGGCGCGCGACCACGCCGAAGTCGGCGCGATCCTGCGCGACGAGTTCCGCGTCGTCCTGCTCGACGAGTACCAGGACACTTCCGTCGCCCAGCGCATCCTCCTCGCCGGACTCTTCGGCCGGGGCACCGGACATGCGGTGACCGCCGTCGGCGACCCCTGCCAGGCCATCTACGGCTGGCGAGGCGCCTCCGTCGCCAACCTGGACGACTTCCCGGACCATTTCGCGGGCGCCGACGGCCGCCCGGCCGCCCGCCACTCGCTCAGCGAGAACCGCCGCAGCGGCGGCCGCCTCCTCGACCTGGCCAACACCCTGGCCGAGCCCCTGCGCGCCATGCACGCGGGCGTCCAGGCCCTGCGCCCCGCCCCCGGCGCCGGACGGGACGGCACGGTCCGCTGCGCCCTGCTCCCCACCCACGCCGACGAAATGGCCTGGCTGGCCGACTCGATCGCTCACCTCGTACGCACCGGAAAGGCGCCAGGCGAGATCGCCGTCCTGTGCCGCACCGCCGGCGACTTCGCGCAGATCCAGGCAGCGCTCGTGGCACGCGACATCCCCGTCGAGGTCGTCGGGCTCTCCGGTCTGCTGCACCTGCCCGAGGTCGCCGACCTCGTCGCCGTCTGCGAGGTCCTGCAGGACCCGGGCGCCAACGCGTCGCTGGTGCGCCTGCTCACCGGCCCCCGCTGGCGCGTCGGCCCCCGCGACCTCGCCCTCCTGGGCCGTCGCGCCCGGCTGATCGTGCACCACGCGCGCGACGCGGACGACGACCCCGACCGCCGCCTCGCCGAAGCCGTCGAAGGAGTCGACCCCGCCGAGGTGATATCGCTCGCCGACGCCCTCGACACCTTCCTCGAGACGGACGGCCCGGACGACGGCCTGCCGTTCTCCACCGAGGCGCGCGTACGCTTCGCCCGCCTCGCCACCGAACTGCGCGATCTGCGCCGCTCCTTGGCCGATCCGCTGATGGACGTACTGCACCGCGTCCTGGCCACCACCGGACTCGACGTCGAACTCTCGGCATCCCCGCACGCCCTCGCGGCCCGCAGACGCGAAACTCTCTCCAACTTCCTCGACATAGCGGCCTCCTTCGCCGCCAACGACCCCGCCGCCTCCCTGCTCGCCTTCCTCGGCTACCTGCGCACCGCCGCCCAGTACGAGAAAGGCCTGGACAACGCGCTGCCCGGCGGCGAGAACACCGTCAAGGTCCTCACCGCCCACAAGTCCAAGGGCCTCGAATGGGACGTCGTGGCCGTGCCCGGCCTCGTCACCGGCACCTTCCCGAGCACCCAGGGACGCGAGAAATGGACCGCACAGGGCAAGGTCCTGCCGCACGCCCTGCGCGGTGACGCGGCCACCCTCCCCGACGTCGGCTCCTGGACCAGCAAAGGGCTCAAGGCCTTCCACGAGGACATGAAGGACCACCAGCGGACCGAGGAACTCCGCCTGGGCTACGTCACGTTCACCCGGCCCCGCTCGATGCTGCTCGGCTCCGGTCACTGGTGGGGCCCGACCCAGAAGAAGCCGCGCGGTCCGTCCGACTTCCTGCAGGCGCTGCACGACCACTGCGCGGCCGGCCACGGCGAGATCGAGGTCTGGGCCGACGCCCCCGCGGAGGACGCGGAGAACCCGGCCCTGCAGCAGTCGGCCGCCGACCTCGCCTGGCCGCTGCCCCTCGACGACACCGCCCTCGCCCGACGCCGTCGCGCCGCCGCCCTGGTCGAGGCGCACCTGGACGGTCTCACCGGGACCGAGAGCGGCCCCGGGACCTCCCGGGCCGTCGACCCGGCCGCGCCCACCGACCGCACGGCCCCGTCCGTCGCCGACCCGGCCTACCCCCCGGACTGGCCGCTGCCTGACGAGGATCCGTACGACGTCGATCCGTACGACGTCGATCCGTACGACGTCGACCCGTACGACAGGGATGCGTACCACCCGGGACCGTACGGCGAGGATCCCCATGACGAGGACCCGTACGACGACGAGTACGCCGCCCCCGCCACCCAGTACCGCGAGACGGTCGCCGGCCCGGCCGCGGCCGATCCTGCCGTTCCCCACGCGCGCGTGGCGCCCCCTGACCCGTACGACGCAACCGCCACGCGAAGCACCGCCCACGCGCGCGAGGCCGATGCCACGAATGCCCCCCGCCCGCGCGCGTGCGCCCTCGGCGCGGACCACACCGAACTCCCCGCCGCCGCACCGCTCACCCCCGAGGAGCGCCGCACCATCACCTCCTGGGACCGTGACCTGGAGGCGCTCGCCGCCGAACTGCACCGCGCCCGTGAGACCGTTCGCGACGTCCCCGTACCGTCCACGCTCACCGCCTCACAGGTCCTGCGCATGGCCGCCGACCCCGACGGCTTCGCCGCGGAACTGGCCCGCCCCATGCCCAAGCCCCCGCAGGCGGCCGCCCGCCGCGGCACCCGCTTCCACGCCTGGGTCGAATCCCGTTACGAGGCCCTCGAACTGCCCATGCTCGCCCCCGACGAACTGCCCGGCGCCGACGCCGACATCGCCGACGAGAACGACCTCGCCGAACTCAAGGAAGCCTTCGACCGCACCGAGTACGCCCGCCGCACTCCGCACCGCGTCGAAGCACCGTTCCAGCTCACCATCGCCGGTCGCGTCGTCCGCGGCCGTATCGACGCCGTCTACCGAAACGGCGACGGAGAGAACGCCACCTACGAGATCGTCGACTGGAAGACCAGCAGGGCCGCCCCGCCCTCCGCACGGCAACCGGACGGCGGTGATGTTCCGCACAATCGCAGCGTCCCGTTCGCCGATCCGCTGCAGCTCGCGATCTACCGGCTCGCCTGGGCCGAGCAGCACGGCCTGCCACCCGAAGCCGTCTCCGCCGCCTTCGTCCACATCCGCAGCGGCGAGACCGTACACCCCCCGAATCTCCCCGACCGCGCCGCACTGGAGCGCATCCTGCGCGGCGAAACCGGAGAACACCCACCTCCGGCAGCCGGTCCGCGCCCCACCACCATCACCCCGGACAACCCCTGACCGAACCGGCGCACACCGACCACGGACGGTGCCCGGGCCGTCACCGGCGGCCACCCACCGCGCCCCGCCGCTCCGCGACGTCCCGATAGGCTCGCTGACATGAGCGAGACCCCGGACAGCGCCGTCCGCACGTACATCGACACCCACCGCGCAGCATTCCTCGAAGACCTCAGCGAATGGCTGCGCATCCCCTCCGTGTCCGCCGACCCCGGCCACGCCCCCGATGTACGACGCAGCGCCGAATGGCTCGCCGGCAAGCTCAAGGAAACCGGCTTCCCCACCACCGAGATCTGGGAAACCGACGGAGCCCCCGCCGTATACGCCCACTGGCCCTCCGACGACGCAGCCGCACCGACCGTCCTCGTCTACGGCCATCACGACGTACAGCCCGCAGCAGTCGCCGACGGCTGGCACACCGACCCCTTCGCACCGGAGGTCCACGAAAACCGCCTCTACGCGCGCGGGGCAGCCGACGACAAGGGCCAGGTCTTCTTCCACACCCTGGGCCTGCGCGCCCACCTGGAAGCCACCGGCCGCACCAGCCCCGCCGTCCACCTCAAGCTCCTCATCGAGGGCGAGGAAGAGTCCGGCTCGCCCCACTTCCGCACCCTCGTAGAGAACCACGCACAGCGCCTGGCCGCCGATGCCGTCATCGTGTCCGACACCGGCATGTGGTCGGAGACGACCCCCACCGTCTGTACCGGAATGCGCGGACTCGTCGAGTGCGAGATCGAACTCCACGGGCCCGACCAGGACATCCACTCAGGCTCCTTCGGCGGCGCCGTACCCAACCCCGCCACCGCCGCAGCCCGCCTCGTCGCCGCCCTCCACGACGACCACGCGCGCGTGAGCGTCCCCGGCTTCTACGACGGAATCGTCCCGCTCACAGACGCCGAACGCGCCCTCCTCGCGGAACTGCCCTTCGACGAAGCCGAGTGGCTCCGTACCGCCAAGTCCCACGCCACCCACGGCGAGGACGGCTACAGCACACTCGAACGCATCTGGGCCCGCCCCACCGCCGAGGTCAACGGCATCGCGGGCGGCTACCAGGGAGCCGGTGGCAAGACCGTCGTCCCGTCCTCCGCCCTCGTCAAACTCTCCTTCCGCCTCGTGGCGGGCCAGGATCCATCGCACATCGAGCAGGCCATCCGCGACTGGATCCCCGGCCGCCTGCCCGACGGCATCCGCCACACGCTCACCTTCGGCGGCGCCACCCGGCCCTGCCTCACCCCGCTCGACCACCCCGCCCTCCAAGCCGTCACCCGGTCCATGAGCCGCGCCTTCGGCCAACCGGTCGGCCACACCCGCGAAGGCGGCTCAGGGCCCGCTGCCGACCTCCAGGACGTCCTCGACGCCCCCGTCCTGTTCCTCGGCATCTCCGTCCCCTCCGACGGCTGGCACGCACCCAACGAGAAGGTCGAGATCGACCTCCTCCTCAAGGGCGTGGAAACCACCGCCCTCCTCTGGGAAGACCTCGCCGCGAACTGGAGCATCGCCCACGCACCGAGCACACCGTCCTGACCACGCCGCGCCGCCGGCGGGCCGCTCACCTGCCGAGCGTCCCGCCCACCGGACCGCGAACCCGACGCGGGACCCACGCCGAGCACACTGTCGGAAGTAACCGTTTTAACCGGGGGAGTTGGAAGTTCCTGTGACCACCTGGACCGGACGCACCACTGACCTGACCGTCTCACTCACCGAACACAGCGGCATCGACCGCGCCGCACACCACCGTCTCGACGAGGCCTGGCTCGCCGCCGCGTGGAGCCACCCCACCACCCGCGTCTTCGTCGTATCCGGTGGTCAGGCACTGATCGACGACACCCCCGAAGGCACCACCGAACTCGTGACGACACCGGCCTTCGAAGCCCCCGTCACCGAGACCCACCGCTACTTCCTCGGCACCGACGACGACGGAGTGCGCTACTTCGCCCTCCAGAAGGACAGCCTGCCCGGCCGCATGGACCAGTCCGCGCGCCCCGCAGGCCTGCGCGAAGCCGGCCTCCTCCTGTCGCCGCGTGACGCCGGCCTGATGGTCCACGCCGTAGCCCTCGAGAACTGGCAGCGCCTGCACCGCTTCTGTTCCCGCTGCGGCGAACGCACCGTCATCGCGGCGGCCGGTCACATCCGCCGCTGCCCGGCCTGCGGCGCCGAGCACTACCCCCGAACCGACCCCGCAGTGATCATGCTCGTCACCGACGAACACGACCGTGCCCTCCTCGGCCGCCAGGTCCACTGGCCCGAAGGGCGCTTCTCGACCCTCGCGGGCTTCGTCGAACCGGGCGAAGCCATCGAGCAGTCCGTACGCCGCGAAGTCTTCGAAGAGGCCGGCGTCACCGTCGGGGAGGTCGAGTACATCGCCAGTCAGCCCTGGCCCTTCCCCTCCAGCCTGATGCTCGGCTTCATGGCCCGTGCCACCTCGCCGGATATCACCGTGGACGGCGAGGAGATCGAAGAAGCCCGCTGGTTCTCCCGGGACGAGCTCGCCGCCGCCTTCGAATCCGGCGAAGTCCTGCCCCCCTTCGGCATCTCCATCGCCGCTCGACTCATCGAACTCTGGTACGGCAAGCCCCTGCCGAGGAACGTAGCCTGAGCCCTCCCGGCCACCCGCCGGACACACACCGGTACAACCGGTTACACCAGGGGCATCGAGAGAGGGCACACCCCCATGGCCGACTACGCCGTCGAAACCGTCCGAACCGGTTACCGGCAATGGACCGCGCGCAACGACCGCGGCGCCGAAGTACACATCGCCGCAGCCGACGACGACAGCGCCCAACCCTCCTTCACCCCCGTCGAGCTGCTCCTCGCCGCCCTCGGCGGCTGCGGCGGACTCGTCACCGACCGCACCGCCCGAGCGGTGGAACACGACGACCTGCGCATCGTCGTCACCTCACAGTCCACCCCCGAGGACGACGGCCGCGTCGGCAAAGTCACCGTCACCTATGAACTCGACATCCCCGCCGACGCCAACGGCGGCCACGCCGCGGACGTCTTCGCCCGAGGCGTACGCCTCACCCACGAGAAGTACTGCACCGTCAGCCGCACCGTCGAGCACGGCGCGCGCGTGGAGGCCGTTCTGCCCGACGGCACCACCGGCTTCGCCGCCGGCTGACCCACCACCCACGGCCGCGCGCCTGCTGAGTGCCGCGCCGCCGCCCGGACACGCAAAACGCCCCCGCCGCAGCGGGGGCGTTCAACACCGGGAAGCACCGGGGCGTCAGACCCCGATCTTCTGCTTCACCTGGGCCAGTGAAGGGTTCGTCAGCGTGGAGCCGTCCTCGAACAGCACCGTCGGAACCGTCTGATTTCCGCCGTTCGCCTTCTCCACGAACGCCGCGGAATCCGGGTCGTGCTCGATGTTGATCTCCTTGTACGCGATGCCCTCGCGCTCCATCTGGCCCTTCAGCCGACGGCAGTAGCCGCACCACGTGGTGCTGTACATCGTCACAGTCCCCGGCATGTCTCTCGTGCTCCTTCGCAGCTCGGCAGCTCTCGCACCGATACGAACGCCCGGCACCGCCCGCCCATTCCCGAACGGACAACGACCCGTCCGGCATTAATACGACGGACACCGTATCCCTGTGGACAACGCGCTCGGCCGCCCCGCGAGACCTGGCAGCATGGCGGGGTGACAGCAGCAACGCACCCCACTGACTTCCCACAGGTCCCGGAGTCACCCGACGACGTCTTGACCGGGCTCGACCCGGAGCAGCGCGAAGTGGCCACCGCCCTGCACGGGCCGGTGTGCGTCCTGGCCGGAGCCGGCACAGGAAAGACCCGGGCCATCACCCACCGGATCGCCTACGGCGTACGCGCCGGCATCCTCCAGCCCACCACTGTGCTTGCCGTCACCTTCACCAACCGCGCCGCCGGCGAGATGCGCGGCCGCCTCCGCCAGCTCGGCGCCACCGGGGTGCAGGCCCGGACCTTCCACTCCGCGGCCCTGCGCCAGCTCCAGTACTTCTGGCCGAAGGCCGTCGGCGGCGAACTCCCACGCCTCGTCGAACGCAAGGTACAACTCGTCGCCGAGGCCGCAGCCCGCTGCCGCATCCGACTCGACCGAGGGGAACTCCGCGACGTCACCGGCGAGATCGAATGGTCCAAGGTCACCCAGACCGTCCCGGCCGACTATCTCGCCGCCGCTGCCAAATCCGGCCGCGACATCCCCCGCGACCCCGCCGAGACCTCTCAGATCTACGCCGTCTACGAACAACTCAAGCAGGACCGCTCGGTGATCGACTTCGAGGACGTCCTCCTCCTGACGGTCGGCGTCCTCCAGGACCGCTACGACATCGCAGAACAGGTCCGCTCCCAGTACCAGCACTTCGTCGTCGACGAGTACCAGGACGTCAGCCCCCTGCAGCAACGACTCCTCGAACTCTGGCTCGGCGATCGCGACAGCATCTGCGTCGTCGGTGACGCCAGCCAGACCATCTACTCCTTCACCGGCGCCACCCCCGACCACCTCCTCGACTTCCGCACCCGCCACCCCGGTGCCACCGTCGTCAAACTGGTCCGCGACTACCGCTCCACCCCCCAGATCGTCCACCTGGCCAACGGCCTCCTCGCCAAAGCCTCCGGCCGCGCCGCAGACCACCGCCTGGAACTGAACTCCCAACGCGAACCAGGCCCCGAACCTGCCTACGCCGAATACCCCGACGAACCCTCCGAAGCGGAAGGCACCGCCCGCCAGATCCGCAAGCTCATCGACGGCGGCACCCCCGCGAGCGAGATCGCCGTCCTGTTCCGGACCAACGGCCAGTCCGAGCTGTACGAACAAGCCCTCGCCGACACCGCGGTGCCCTACCAGCTCCGTGGCGCAGAGCGGTTCTTCGAGCGCACCGAGGTACGCGAAGCCGGCGCCGCACTCCGCGGCGCGGCCCGCTTCGGGAACAACGACGCCCTCCTCGACGACGCCGTGGACGTCCCCTCCCAGGTGCGCGCCGTCCTCTCCACCAAGGGCTGGACCAGCAATCCGCCCGCCGGCTCCGGCGCGGTGCGCGACCGCTGGGAATCACTCACCGCCCTCGTCCGCCTTGCAGAGGACTTCAGCCGCGCCAAGCCGGCCGCCACGCTCTCCGACCTCGTCGCCGAACTCGACGAACGCGCGGCCGCCCAGCACGCCCCCACCGTCCAGGGCGTCACTCTCGCCTCGCTGCACGCGGCCAAAGGCCTCGAGTGGGACGCCGTGTTCCTCGTCGGCCTCACCGAAGGCATGCTCCCCATCACCTACGCCAAGACCGACGAGCAGATCGAAGAGGAACGCCGCCTTCTCTACGTCGGAGTCACCCGCGCCAGGGAACACCTCGGTCTGTCCTGGGCCGTCGCGCGCTCCCCGGGAGGCCGCGCCTCACGCCGTCCCAGCCGGTTCCTCAGCGGCCTGCGTCCCGGCTCGGCCGCTGTCGGCGCACGTTCGACGGGCGGCACGGGCGGCATCGAGCGAAGCCCTGCGGCACCTCGCCGGCACCGCGGTCCCGTGTACTGCAGGGTCTGCGGTCGAGCTCTGACCGGCGCCGGCGAGGTGAAACTGATGCGCTGCGAGGACTGCCCCTCAGACATGGACGAAGCGCTCTACGAGCGGCTTCACGACTGGCGAGGTGTCCAGGCCAAGAGCCTCGGACAGCCCGCCTACTGCGTCTTCACCGACAAGACCCTCATCGCCATCGCCGAAGCCTCACCCGCCGATCCCGGCGACCTGGCCAGGATCCCCGGCGTCGGAGTGCGCAAGCTCAATCGCTTCGGAACCGACGTTCTTGCCATCTGCGCAGGTCAAGATCCTGATGGAGAAGGTGAGGATGACGTTCCGAGCGACTGATACAAACTCGTCGAAAAAATAGTTTGCGCACGCGCAAGGAAGACCCATAGGTTCTTAACCACGGAAACAGCGGCTTCTCCGAAGCCCTGGTTCCGTGCTGTACTTGAAGACCCAGGACTGGTTCATCCCAGTTCCCCGAGACGCCGAGAGGAGGCGAGTCCAGTGATCAGCATCACGAAGAGCACCATCAAAATGACCGACGTTGATCGCTCGGTCGTCGCCACGTGCATCCTCGGCAACTCGTACCAGGGAACCGGTCTGTCCGGCATTCGTGCCGTGCTTCCGGCGTCCCCGTCCTTCGCGGCCCTTGAGGTCCGTGAGGGCAATGAGCGACCGACGAAGGCACCGGAAGCAGTAGCAGCGGCACAGGCGCAGGCCTATGCCTTTGCGGCAGCCGGTGCCGGATTCCGGACGAAGCACCACATGTGGGCCTACCGCGGGCTCGAACCCTGGAGTGATCCAGCCTGATTCTCGATCAGGCCGGCGCCTTCAGGGCCGCGGAACCCCACCCGGGATCCGCGGCCCTTTTGTTTTCCCCGAACGACCGGGAGAGCGAAGTGAAGGGGCCTCGGGACAGCGACTGGTACCAAGCCGCCACCCGGCCGAACGGCCGGAACGACCAGACGAGGAAGACACAGATCGTGCAGACCGAAACGCACGCCCCGCCAGTACCGCCTTCAGAGACTCACTCCCCGCCCGGCCCACAGGAGAACACCTTGACTCCCCTCACCGCGCTCACTGCGCTCGACGACGCCATCGAGAACCTCGACGTACCCGTCCCCTGCCGCAGCTACGACCCGGAGGTCTTCTTCGCCGAGTCGCCGGCGGACGTCGAGTACGCCAAGTCCCTCTGCCGTACCTGCCCGCTGATCGAGGCCTGCCTCGCCGGCGCCAAGGAGCGGCGTGAGCCTTGGGGCGTCTGGGGCGGAGAGCTCTTCGTTCAGGGCGTTGTTGTGGCCCGCAAGCGTCCGCGTGGCCGTCCGCGGAAGAACCCGGTCGCAGCATGAACGCCTCAGGAACGATCAGCCGCCCCCTCACGCACGACCCGATGAAGCAGGCCCCGATGAAGCCGACCAGCAGTGAGCCGGTGGGCTCTGCGACCCCGGACACCACGAACTCCGGCGCCTACGCGCCGCGTCAGAACAGGACCCGTGAGATGCAACTTCAACCAGAAGCCTTGGCTCGTGCGCATATGCACGAGCGGCTGCGTGAGGCGGACAGCGAGCGACAGACCATGCGTCTGATCGCCGCCCGCCGCATGCAGCGGCGTGCCGAGCGTGCCTCGCGGCGTGCTCGCCGCGCGCTCGCCATGGCTGTCATGCAGTAGGGCACGACCCTTGAACAGGAGGCGCCTTGCGGTCGGTGACATGGAACTACATGTCACCGACCGGTCCGTCGGACGGAAGCCGACGGGGCTGCTCCCGGACGATTGCTGCGGGGACCGCTCCGAACGGAGCGGTCCCCGCGGTGCGTTGCCGCCACCTTGGCGTCAATCCGGTTATATCGTCACTAAATGGACAAGAAGTCTCCGCGCTCCGGAACGGCGCCGGACGCCGACACGGTCGTCTGCTCACGCTGCGGTATCTCGTCCGAGGAGCAACGGCCCACCTGGACCTGCTCCGTCGAGAACGGCACCCGGCACTACTTCTGCGACGCGTGCGCTCGGGCGAATATCCGGGCGATCGAGGGAAGACTCGACTCGAGCTGGTGGTAAGCCCTGCCGGACGCCCTGCAGCAGGGTTGGGCGGAAGTGCCGCGTGTTCGCCTCCGTAGGCGGATGGTTGGCGGGGTGTTGAGCGACGGCTCGCGGGTCTTCGGCGAGGCGCTCGCGGTGTTCCGCATATGAAATCGATCTGCTCGCATGCTGGACGGCTCCGGTGGTCGCGCCCTGGGTGACCTCGTGCATGTCCCGCCACGTGTGCGGGTGGGAGCGCAGAACGACCTGCCGGGGGCGAGTGGTCCTGGCGGATGCGAGGTGGTACCTGCACGGGCCGATCCGGTCGTGCAGCGTACGAAGAGGGCAGCTGCCGGGCGCGGTGCTCGTGGACCTCGATCGCTGCTGACGGGGTCGCCGGGGTCCGACGGGCCGGCGGATCGCCGGAACTCCGGCCGTTTCCGGGGTCTTCGCCGAGACATGCAGGCGCTGGAGTTCCACGACAGGGACATCGGCGTCGCCCACGACGATCAAGGCGGAGTCCTCGCAGCTAGGTTGGTAAGGGTGCTGCGCAGTAACGGCCCTTCGCGCAGCGATCCTCGACGGCGGAGTGGCCCGCCCTTGTCCAGGCGTACCCCGGCTCCCTGGCGGTGGTCGAACCGGCCCTCGCTGACGCTGACTTCTCCGGTGTGGCGGTGACGGCGCATGTCCTGGGCGACGCCCGTGAAGTGGTGGGAAACGGGGCGTTGACGGTGGACGCTCGCAACCGTGACCGGCTCGTGAGCGAGCAGGGCCACTCCACCCACGTCCAGGCCCACGGTGCGGTGAACGTTTCCTGCCCAGGCCGTTTCCTGCCCCGGCTCGGGGGTGACGGCCTGTCATAACCTCCTGGCTCTGGGGCGCGAGTCTCCGGGCCTGGCCGACTCTTCGTCGGGGGCTGGTCCGCCTACAGCCGCGATGAGTTCCGCGCTGTGGCGGCCGGGTTCGCTCGCTGAAGTCCCCCTCGGGTCGCAGATTCGACCGCGTGAAGGCTGAGCAGGCTTGGTGATTTCAACGCGTGCCATCGTCACCCCCGCGCCTCGCCTTACGTGCGGGAGTGACTACGCAGAAGCGTCGGCCTGGGTAGGGCAGTCGAATCCCGGCAGCCACTCCTCGAGTTCGTCCCGCATCCGTACCGTGGCACCCAACTGGCACAGGACGCCGATCGTGCTGAGCGTCACGCGGTGTATCAGCAGGTACGACGGCGGCAGATTCAATTGCTTGCCCAACTGGTGGGCGGGTGAGCGGGGATCGCCGATCCGCGCGGCCTGGCTGCGCATCCAGCCCCGGCTGAACGTGAACTCTTCCGCCTGCGCCGGCTCGATGATCGGCAGCAGGTACTCGAGTACCTCTCCCGGGTCGAGGTCGATGTCCTTCTTCACGAACCCCTCCTCGCAGAGAGCCTCGTACACCGCTTCCGCGTAGCCATCGATCGTCAGGCGCAACGAAGTACCGACGGTGTCCGGCAGTCCGCCCGGGAGCCGGTCGACGGTGCCGAAGTCGAGCACGCCCAACTGCCAGGTCTCCACGCCTTCCTCGTCCGTCGGGAGCAGCCGGAAATTGCCCGGGTGCGGGTCCGCATGCAGAAGCCCGGTTCTGGCGGGTCCGGAGAACAGGAAACGCGTCAGCAACTGACCAGCCCTGTCCCGCTGTTCGTCCGTTCCGTCGGAGATCACTTCGGCGAGTGGGATCCCGTCGATCCACTCGGTGACCAGGACTTGGTCGCACTGATGCACCACGGCGGGCACCACGACGTCCGGGTCTCCGGCGAACTCCTCGGCATGGGTCCGCTGGGCCTCGGCCTCGAGGTCGTAGTCCAGCTCCTCCGATACGCGGTCGCGCAGCTCGGTGATGAGGGGCTTCACATCCATGCCGGGGACGAGCGGCCCGAGCAGCCGGGCGAACCGGCTCAGCTGTGCCAGGTCCGACAGCAGTGCCTCGCCGGCGCCCGGATACTGGACCTTGACCGCGACCTCCCGCCCGTCGTGCCATACGGCCCGGTGGACCTGGCCGATCGACGCGGCCGCGGCCGGCTTGTCCTCGAACTCGTCGAACAACTCGCGCCAGTCCTCGCCGAGCTGCGCCGCCAGTACGCCGTGAACGGTGCTGCTGGGCATCGGGGGAGCTGCTTCCTGCAGCTTGGTGAGTGCGGCTCGGTAGGGTCCGGCGACGTCCTCGGGCAGTGCCGATTCGAAGACGGACAGTGCCTGCCCGAACTTCATCGCTCCGCCCTTCAGTTCGCCCAGGACCTTGAACAGCTGCTCCGCCGTGCGTTGTTGCAGCTCACGGCCGACGATTTCGGCCGGCTTGCCCCCGATCCGCTTGCCCAGGCCCCATGTGGCGCGGCCGGCGAAGCCGAGCGGCAGCGCGGCCAGCTTGGCGGTACGGGTGACCGCCTTCCGGGGAAGATCAGACATGCGCCCCTCCAAAACCCAGACTGCCACGCCCTGCCAGGCGCCTACTCGGCCATTGTCTCGTGCGGTGGTCCTGACGCCGAAGTGTCCTCCCTCTCGTTCGTCCGTGCGGCACCGCAGGTGCAGTCCGAATGCGGCGGGACGTGCCGCGGCCGCCAGTCGATGCCCGGCAGTGGAGCTTCCCAGCGCACCCCCGTGGAGCTGGGACACCCGCCGTCGAGCGTTGCCAGTACGTGGGCCGCCGCCGTGCCCGCGACGGCCGTGGCGAGACCGAGGTCGCAGGCCTGGACGGGAGTGCGTCGGCCCGAGCGCCACTGTGCCAGCATCCGCGGCCAGCCGCGGTCCTGGTCGGCGCGCCCCAGATCGAGGCAGCCCGCGCAGGCTGTCCCTCCTGGCAGGACGAGCGGACCGACCATGCCGGTTGCCTCGAGGACGCCCGCGTAGAGGTGAGGCGTCCCCGCGGCCATGAGCTCCGCGGCGGCTGCCGGATCCGGTGCGTAGGCCGTCAGCCCTTCCCTCGGGGCGAGGACGACAAGGGCGAAACCCGGCTGCGGCACGGGCGGTCCGTGCCGGGACGTGGGCCATTCACCGGGAGCGGGACCTGCTCGCGGACCGCCGGGCGCGCAGCGACGTACGAGGCGTCGGGCGGCGACATCGCGGCGCTCTCCGATGGACTCGGGCGGGAGCCCGCCGGGTGAGACGTCCGATGGTTCGACCTGGCCGCCGTCCATGACGTCGACGCTGCCGACCCCTGCGGCCGAGAGCGTGGCGGCGATCAGGGCTCCTACCCGGCCGGCGCCGCGCACCTGCACGCTCATCGTGCGGCGCGCTGCGGCGCGCCGCAGGCCACCGCCCGGGGAACGGTCGGCGAGCGACAGGGATGTCAGGTCGGGGCGCAGGCGCTGGAGTACGGCGGGCTGCTTGCGCAGGGCGTCCGCCGCGGGGCCGCCGCCGGTCGCGTCGTCCAGCAGGCCGGCTGCGGAAAGGCGGGTGAGGAGGCGGTCCAGGTGCTCTTCGGGGAGTCCGAGCCGCCTGCTCTCCTCTTGGAGCAGGGGGACTCCGCGGGTGCCGTCGAAGAGGTTCATCAGTGTCGCCGTGGCGGGGTCGACCGGGCCGATGGTGACGGCGTGCGCGGGGGTGATTCCGCACTGCACGGTCGTCAGGTCCCGCCAGGCACGGCGCAGCGTCGGATTGAGCAGCGGGTGCGCGACGCGGGCGGTCGGCGGGAGGCCGCCGGGGGCTGAGGAAGCGGAAGGGGCACGCTGCTGCTCTGCCCGTGTTCGCCGTACTCCTCGTGCTCGTGGGACTCCTCGTCCACCGGTTCCTCTCGCCTGGACCTCCCGTTCAGCGGGTTCATTGCGTTTTGGGTGATTTGCGCGAGGTGAAGTCTCGGTCGTAGTCGCGTATCCGTGCACAACTTCTCCCGTGCGTGTCGTGGGTGAGGACGGGGCGGCCCGGGTCCGGCCATGTGGTCGGGCGGGCTGAACTCAGCTTGCCCGGGGAGGCGTTGGGCCGTGCGAAGTTGTCCACAGGCGGTGGGTGATAGTCGTACGAGCGGAGGCGGGGTGCGTCGATCGGCAGAGAACCGTGCCGGGGTCGGGACTTCCCGGACCGCCAACAGGTAACGTCGGGGCGTGCCCGCCGACCCTCTGCACCGAGCTGCGAGCCCGCAGCGCCGCACGTCCAGCCAGCCGTCAAGCGGCTCGGCGACGAGTGCGGTCGAGGTGCGAAGAAGCGCACGGCGGCGGCGGACCGTGTCCGCCTACCGCGAGGGCGATCGCACGATCGTGCTGATCCCGGCCCGGATGTCCGAGGCCGAGGAACGCCGCTGGGTGAACGTGATGCTGGACAAGCTCGAGGCCCAGGAGAGCAAGCGACTGCTGGGGGACACCGAGCTCGCCGAGCGCGCCGAGCGCCTCTCGGGGCAGTACTTCGACGGGCGGGCGCAACCGACCTCGGTGCGCTGGGTGACCAACCAGAACACCCGATGGGGATCCTGCACCCCGTCCGAGGGAAGTATCAGGCTCTCGCACCGACTGCAGGGCATGCCGGAGTACGTCGTCGACTACGTGCTGCTGCACGAACTGGCACATCTGCTGGTGCCCGGGCACGGTCCGCGCTTCTGGAGTCTCCTCGAGGCCTATCCGCGTACGGAACGCGCGCGTGGCTATCTGGAAGGCGTGGTCGCCGCCGACCGCCTGCCCCACCAGCCGGCTGCTCGTGACGAGTGACCCGGCCGGCTCTGTGACGCCACCCTTGCCGGACCTGTAACGCCCAAGTCGCGGGGAACGGGGCGGCAAAGAGGGTCGAATCCGGGCAGCTCGGCCGTGGAAGCGGCGATTGTGTACCGGCTCCGTCCCGGCTTGGCTCGTTGTCGGCGTCAGCGGTTAGCCTGACGCGACGCAATCACTTTCCGGATGGGGGACGGTCGTTACGCATGGCCAGGGAATTCCAACGCGGCCACAAGGCCAAGATCAGTGACCTCACCGCGGGCACGGATCTGTACGTAGGCGTGCAGATCTCCGCCCCGGGGCTGACCTTCGACATCAGCTGCTTCGGTCTGGACGCTGCCGAGCGCCTGTCGGACGACCGTTATTTCGTGTTCTTCAACCAGCCGAAATCCCCTGAGGAGTCGATTCAGCTGCTGGGAGCGCAGGCGGGGGACACCGAGTCCTTCCGCATCACGCTCGACCGGATTCCGCAGCAGATCCAGAAGCTGTCGTTCACCGCGACCATCGACGGCGACGGCCAGATGTCGCAGATCGCCCCCGGCTACGTGCGCATCGTTGCCGGCGGCGAGGAGGTGGCCCGATACGCGTTCAACGGCTCGGAGTTCTCCACCGAACGCGCCGTGATGCTGGGCGACTTCTATCTGAAGGACGTCTGGCGGTTCGCCGCGGTCGGGCAAGGATTCGACGGCGGCCTCGACGCGCTGCTCAAGAACTTCGGGGGAGAGGTCGCGGAGGAGGAGCCCGCCGCGCAGCAACCGCAGGGTGCCGCCCCCGGATTCGCGCCGCCTCCTGGTGGCGCCGCCCCGGCGCCTGCGCCGGCCCCGGCCCCGGCTCCCGCTTTCGGCGCTCCCGGACCGGCCGCCCCGGCGCCCGCTCCCCAGCAGCCCGCACCGTCGCAGCCCGCACCTCAGCAGCCGCAGCCCGCGCAGAACTTCGCGCCACCGCAGGGCGGTAACCCGCCCGCTCCGGCGCCTGCCGCGCCGAACGTGCATGCGGCGCCCACCATCGCCGCCCCTCTGACTCCGCCGGGCGGCGCCGTGCCGCCTCCGCCCCCCGCGCCGCACGGACAGCCGCCGCAGCAGCAGTTCGGCCAGGTGCCCGGGCAGGCCCCGCCGCCTCCGGGGTACGGCCAGCAGCCCCAGCCCGGATACGGCCAGCCGCCCCCGCCGCCCGGATACGGGCAGCAGCCGGGCGGCCAGTTCCCCGGCCAGCCCGGTGCACCGGCGCCGTACGGCACACCGGGGGGTGCCGCGGGGACCGGCCCCGGTATCGCGGCCGCACTCGAGAAGTACCGTGAGGCGCCCACCGGCCAGCGCTGGACCCAGCAGAACAAGCAGCTGGTCCGCGTCGACCTCGGCGCCGACGGTCAGCCGGTGCTCGCCCGCCAGGGCAGCATGGTGCTCTACCAGGGCAAGGTCGACTTCAGCTACAAGGGCGCCGGTTTCGCGGGCCGCATCGTCGGCAACGCCACCGGCCAGGAGATGCAGCTGATGCGCTGCACCGGCCGCGGCCAGGTCTTCCTCGCCGACAACGAGTCGTATGTGCACCCCATCGAGCTTCAGGGCGACGCGGTCTGCGTCTCCGCGGAGAACGTCCTGGCGTTCGACGAGTCCCTGCAGCACGAGGTCCGCCGTATCGAAGGACACGGCATCCCGGGTGGCGCCCTGTTCACCATGCAGTTCCAGGGCACCGGCACCGTTGTGGTGAAGACCAAGGGCACGCCCGTGGTGCTCCCGGTGACGCCGACCACCTTCGCGGACGCCAATGCGGTGGTGGCCTGGTCGGCCGCCTCCCAGGTGATCATCTCCAGCCAGGTGAGGCTGCGCAGGCAGGCCTTCCCCGGCCACAGCGGCGAGACCGTGAACCTCCAGTTCCGCGGCGCGCCCGGCAACTTCATCGTCGTCCAGCCCTACGAGATCTAAGGGGAGCGAAGTCATGAATCAGCAGCTCGCGGGCTTCGCCCCGGCCCCCGTCACGGCCCGCATGGAGAACCACGGCCCCAGCATGGTCAAGATCGCCATGCAGAGCGGACAGGACCTCTACGCCCGCACCGGTTCGATGGCCGCGTACGAGGGATTCGTCCAGTACGAGCCGAATCCGCCGGCCGTCCGTCAGATCGCCGGCGCCTGGATCACCGGCGAGGGCACCCCGCTCATGAAGGCCAGCGGCGACGGTCTGCTCTACCTCGCCGACTACGGCGCGGACGTCGTGGTGATCAACCTCAACGGAGACGCACTGTCGGTCAACGGCACGAATCTGCTCGCCTTCGACGCATCCCTGCAGTGGGGCGTCGAGCGCGTCAAGGGGCTGGCCAAGTTCGCCGGCCAGGGCCTGTGGAACGTGCAGGTGGCCGGCCAGGGCTGGGTCGCGCTCACCTCGCGCGGCACCCCGATCGTCGTCGATTGCGGACGCGGCGACGACGAGACGTACGTCGACCCGGACGCCCTCGTCGCCTGGTCGCCGGGACTGAAGGTCAAGGGCAAGCGCAGCTTCAAGGCCACCTCGATGATCGGCCGCGGCAGTGGCGAGGCCTACCAGATGGCGTTCTCCGGGCAGGGCATCGTCGTCGTCCAGCCGAGCGAGGACAGCACAGACCGCCTCCGGGTACGGGGCTAGGGGGAGCGAAGACACATGCAGAGCCCGCTTTTTTCCTACACCGAGCAGCAGACCCAGGAGCGCTACGCGCCGCAGAATCCACAGCTGCTCCGCGTGGCCCTCGAGGGCCACGACGACGTCCTCGCCCGCAAGGGTTCGATGGTCGCCTACCAGGGACTCATCGAGTTCGACGGCGAGTACCGGACCCCCGGCCAACAGCGTGCCCGCGCCAACACCGGTGAGGGCCTCGACCTGATGCGCTGCTCCGGCCAGGGCACGGTCTATCTGGCGAACCTCGCGCAGTACGTGCACATCGTCGACGTGGACCAGCGCGGTCTCACCGTCGACAGTGCGTACGTC
Organism: Streptomyces sp. YIM 130001; assembly: GCF_003574445.1. GTDB lineage: Bacteria > Actinomycetota > Actinomycetes > Streptomycetales > Streptomycetaceae > Streptomyces. The sequence continues at coordinate 148,885 of NZ_KZ984555.1, read as the reverse complement.
CTCGCGATGGACTCCGTACTGCACACCGAAGTCGTCGCCGTGGACAGCCAGTTCGGCATCTCCGGCTCCGGCAAGTACCAGCTGAACATCTCCGGCAGCGGCAAGGTCGCGCTGATGACCTCCGGCCAGCCGCTGATGATGCAGGTCACGCCGGAGAAGTACGTCAACGCGGACGCGGACGCGATCGTCGCCTGGTCCAACTCGCTGCGGGTCCAGATGCAGGCGCAGACCCACAGCTCAGGGATCCGGCGCCGGCGCGGGAACACCGGCGAGGGCTGGGAGCTCAGCTTCATGGGCGAGGGCTTCGCCCTGGTCCAGCCCAGCGAGGTGCTCCCGCCGCAGAACGTCGCCCTGCAGGGCATGGCCGCCCAGTACGGCATGGGGCAGCAGGGTGCGCGTGGCCAGAACCGGGGCAACGCCTGGGAGTGACCCGCGTGCCCCGATGACGTAACCGGGGCAGCGGAGAGAACCGAGAACGGTAAGGGGCGGTCGCCATGGCGACCGCCCCTTACCGATGTCCTGACCGTGCTCTCGACGCGTCAGACCCCGGCGCGAATCCGCGTCGCCTCCGTCAACCTCGCCACCGATGTGTCACCCAGATCGGGCACTTCGTCGTAGGCGAACCAACGCAGGTCCAGGGACTCGTCGCTGATGGCCTCGACGGAGCCGGGCGGTGCCAGAGCCGCGTACTGCACGTCCAGATGCCAGTGGCAGGGTGCGGGAATCGGGTGCCGGTCCAGACGCACCGGCCCGCCCGGCAGCAAGGTCAGCCCCTCGATGCCGGACTCCTCGCTCGCCTCACGCAGCGCCGCCTCCGCCAGAGTGGCGTCCTCCGGTTCGCAGTGGCCGCCCATCTGCAGCCACATCCGCAGCTTCTTGTGCAGGGTCAGCAATACCTGGCCGCGCTCCGGATCGAACACCAGGGCGCTCGCCGTGAGATGCCCGGCGGTGCAGGCCTTCCACATCCCGTCCGGGTGGGCTGCCAGATGGTCCAGATACAGGTGGCGCAGTTCGTCCTGGGAGTCGTACTCCTTCAGGACGGACTCCGCGTCGGCGCGCAGGCTCACGCGCCGTCCTCGTCGCTCTTGCCGCCCTCGCGCCCCGGATCGGTGGAGGAGCCGCCGGACGAGCCGGAGCCGTCCGCCTCTCCGGGCCCGTCCGCGGCGGACTCCTCGCTCTTGCGCAGATCCGGCTTGCCGCCCGCGGCCTCGCCCAGCATCTTGTCGATCTCGGAGAAGTCCAGCTGCTCGCGGTGCACGAAGCCGTCGGGGTCGTCGAGGTCCTCGGCCGTGGGCAGCATGTCCGGGTGCTCCCAGAGGCCGTCGCGGCCGTCCACGCCGCGCGCGTCCGTCAGCGACGCCCACAGTCGCGAGGCGTCCCGCAGTCGGCGCGGCCGCAGCTCGAGCCCGATCAGCGTGGCGAACGTCTGCTCCGCGGGACCGCCGGAGGCGCGCCGTCGGCGCAGGGTCTCGCGGAGCGCAGCGGCCGACGTCAGCCTGTCCTTCGCCGCTTCGTGCACCACCGCGTCCACCCAGCCCTCCACCAGGGCGAGGGCCGTCTCGAGACGGGCCAGGGCGGCCTTCTGCTGGGGGGTGTCCTCCGGCTGGAACATGCCCTGCTGCAGGGCGTCCTGCAGCTGCTCCGGGTTCGACGGATCGAGCTGGCCGACCACGTCCTCCAGCTTGCTGGTGTCGACCTTGATCCCGCGCGCGTACCCCTCGACCGCGCCGAACAGGTGCGAGCGCAGCCACGGCACGTGGGCGAAGAGCCGCTGATGGGCCGCCTCGCGCAGTGCCAGGTAGAGCCGGATCTCGTCCGGCTCCACGCCCAGGTCCTTGCCGAACGCGCCCATGTTCACCGGGAGCAGGGCCGCCTTCCCGGCCGGGCCGAGCGGCAGCCCGATGTCGGTGGAGCCGACGACCTCACCGGCGAGCACGCCGAGCGCCTGCCCGAGCTGCTGGCCGAACATGGCGCCGCCCATGGAACGCATCATGCCGAGCAGCGGGCCGGCCATGGCCTGCATCTCCTCCGGCAGTACGTCGCCCATGGCGGAGCCGACCCGCTCGGCGACCGGGTCGACGAGCTCCTTCCAGACCGGCAGGGTCGCCTCGACCCACTCCGCCCGCGACCAGGCCACCGCGCTGCCGGAGCCCGACGGGAGCGACGTCGCGCCGTCCAGCCACAGGTCGGCCAGGCGTACGGCCTCCTCGACGGAGGCGCGCTCGGCGGGGCCGACGCTGGCGTCCTTCGTACCGTCCTGGGTGCCCTGGGCCACCGTCTGGCGGGCGATCTGCTTGGCCATGTCCCAGTTCACCGGGCCGCCCTCGTAGGAGAGCATCTGGCCGAGCTGCTGGAAGGCGGCGCCCAGGTCGTTCGGATTCATCGAACCGAACATGGCGGCGAACGGGTTGTCACCGCCCTCACCGCCGCTGCCGCCCGGCAGCCCTCCGAAACCGAACGGGTTGTTCGGCGTGCCGCCGGCGCCCTGTCCGCCACCGGGGGTGTCCTTCTTCTTGCCCTCGTCGCCGTCGTCCGGCTCCTCCGGCGGAAGGCCGAATCCGAATGGGGTGTCACTCACGGGAATCCTCGGCTCGTAGGGCCGCCGACTGAATGCCGACGGCGACTGCCCGACTGTGCCACCCAGCGTAGACACCGTGGCCGCTTCGGGGCTCGGTGCTCCGCCGCCGCGCGGGCTGCGGCAGGATGGACGCCACCTGGTACGCACGCGTTGTTCACGTACGTACTGAAGACAACCGCTGGAGACGCCCGGTGAGTTCCCCAGATCCACAGGTTCGCGTAGCGCGAAACCACTCAACCCCTTCGACGCGGGGCCCCGTCGTCGCGGTCACCGGTGCCGGGTCGGGCGTAGGCGCCCGGCTGACGGAGCGCCTGGCCGCATCGGAGGAGATCAAAGAGGTCGTGGCCATCGACGAGCGCCGCGGCGACTGCGCCGGCGCACAGTGGCACATCCTCGACGTACGTGACCCGGCCATCGCCGAGAAACTGCGCGGTGTCGACGTCGTCGTCCACCTCGCCCTCGATCTCGACCTCGAATCCGATCAGGCAGCCCGCACGGCCTTCAACGTGCGGGGAACCCAGACCGTGCTGACCGCCGCCGCGGCCGCCGGCGTACGCCGAGTCGTCCTGTGCACCTCGGCCATGGTCTACGGCGCGCTCCCCGAGAACGAGCTGCCGCTGTCCGAGGACGCCGAACTGAAGGCGACCGCTGAGGCCACCGGCGTCGGCGACCTGCTGGAGATCGAGCGGCTCGCCCGCAGAGCCCCCCGTGCGCACCCCGGCCTGAACGTCACCGTGGTACGCCCCACCGTCCTGGTCGGTGACACCGACACCGCTCTGACCAGGTACTTCGAGTCGCCCAGGCTGCTCGTGGTGGCGGGCTCGCGGCCGGTCTGGCAGTTCTGCCACGTCGAGGACCTGTGCTCGGCACTCGAGTACGCGGCCCTGGAGAAGGTCGAGGGCGAGCTCGCCGTCGGCTGCGACGGCTGGCTGGAGCAGGAGGAGATCGAGGAGCTCAGCGGTATCCGGCGGATGGAACTGCCTTCGACGGTCGCCCTCGGCGCCGCGGCACGGCTGCACCGGATCGGCCTCACCCCGTCGCCCGCCGGTGACCTCGCGTACACGATGTACCCCTGGGTGGTCAGTGTCAGCAGGCTGCACGACGCGGGCTGGCGGCCGCAGTGGACCAACGAGGAGGTCCTCGCCGAGCTCCTGGACGAGGTCGACGGACGGCACACCGTGGCCGGCCGCAGGCTCGGCCGCAAGGACGCCACCGTCGCGGGTGCCGCCGGAGCGGCGGGCGCGACCGTGGCACTGCTCGGCGCCGCCGCAGTGGTGCGGCGGGCCCGCCGGCGCCGCGGCATCTGACCGCTCCGCCCGGCGACCGGCGCCGGAACCCACGCGCGCGTGGCACCCCTTTGCGACAGCGAAAACGGGTCCCACGCGCGCGTGCACCCCCCTCTCCCGGTGCGTGATCCGCGACGTACGCAATCAGCGGTCTCCAGAGACCCATCCACAGAGCCCGCGGTCGACGCGATCAGCGGCCTTGGAGGAGTCTCCGACAGGCACCGTCGTACCCCGGCGGTTCGAGCTGTTCCACGATGTCGGCGCGGTGCGGCACGATGGGGCCATGTCAGCACGGTACGAACACCCAGGCGAGCAGGCGGCAGCGGACCCGATCAGGCTGCTCGCGATCCGCGACACCCCGCTCTCCCTGGACGAGGTGCACTCCGCTGTGCAGGACTCCGCGGCCGGCGGCACGGCCCTGTTCGTGGGCACCGTCCGCAACCACGACGGCGGTGCCGACGTGGACGCGCTCGGCTACTCCAGTCACCCCTCCGCCGAGGCCGAGCTGCGCCGCGTCGCCGAGAAAGTGGTCGCCGAGTATCCGGTCCGTGCGCTCGCGGCGGTCCACCGGGTGGGTGACCTGGAGGTCGGCGACAAAGCGGTGATCGTCGCCGTGTCCTGCCCGCACCGGGCGGAGGCTTTCGCGGCCTGCCGCAAGCTGATCGACGACCTCAAGCACGAGGTGCCGATCTGGAAGCACCAGCGCTTCTCGGACGGTACCGAGGAGTGGGTCGGCGCCTGCTGACTCCCGGCGGCGTGACTCGAGTTGCGTAACCGACCCCCTGCGGTGAGCGTTGACAATGAGATTGGTTAATCTGCTGATCAGTCAGTTGCGCTCGCACATGGGGTCGGGAGGTCGGCGTGGCAGCACTCGCTTGGTTGCTGATTCCGCTTGTCGCTGCGATCGGGGCGGGCGTGTGGGGTACTTGGGCGGCTCGTAACCGCCGTACGGAAGACATCGCGGAGCTCGCCGGATACGCCAAGTTCCGCGCCGCGATGGAGACCGAAACCCATTCGGACGCGGCCTGACCGGCGGGCCGGGGCCCGCGGACCACCGGCAGGACTCCGCTTCCCGGACGGACCGGCCCGGGCGGTGGACTGACAGTCTTGTCCCGTACTGTCGTTCCATGCCACGCCGCACCGCGACCATGCTCGCTTCCACGTTGCTGCTGATCGCGCTGATCTGCGCGGGCGTGCTGATCAAAGTCCCGTACTCGGAGATGTCCCCGGGCCCGACGGTGAACACCCTCGGCGACCACGGCGGTGAACCGGTGCTGCAGATCTCCGGCCGCAAGACGTACGAGACGTCGGGTCACCTGAACATGACCACCGTCCGGGTCACCAGCGCCGAGTTCAACATGAACGTCGTGCAGGCGATGGCCGGCTGGCTGGGCCACGACAACATCGTGGTGCCCCACGAGACCCTGTATCCGGACGGCAAGACCGAGGAGCAGTCGACCCAGGAGAACGCCGAGGAATTCAGCCAGTCCCAGGAGAGCGCCAAGGTGGCGGCCCTCAAGGAACTGGACATCCCGGTGAAGACCAGGGTCGTGGTGGCGAGCGTCGTCAAGGACAGCCCGTCCCAGGGCAGGCTGCACGCAGGCGACGTCATCAAGTCCGTGGACGGTAAGGCGATCAAGCAGCCGCAGGACGTGGTGAAGGCCGTCACCGGCCACAAGCCGGGCCAGCGCGTCGAGTTCACCGTGATCCCCGCCAAGGAGGCGGCCGCCGCCGAGAAGGCGGGCAAGGAGCCCACCGGCAGCGAGAAGGTCTCCGTCACCACACAGGCGGCCGAGGACGACGGGCGGGCGTTCGTCGGCATCCAGGCCGGGACCGACCACACGTTCCCGTTCGACATCGACATCAAGCTCGCCGATGTCGGCGGGCCGAGCGCCGGCCTCATGTTCGCCCTCGGCATTGTCGACAAACTGACACCCGAGGATCTGACCGGCGGGAAGTTCGTGGCCGGCACCGGCACCATCGACGAGGCCGGCAAGGTCGGTCCCATCGGCGGCATCTCGATGAAGACCGTCGGAGCGCGCGCGAAGGGCGCCAAGTACTTCCTCACGCCCGAGGACAACTGCGCGACCGCAGCCAAGGACGTGCCCGACGGCCTCACGCTGGTCAAGGTGAAGACCATCGACGACGCCCGCGACTCCCTGGACGACATCGCTGCGGGCCGCACCGGCGACCTGCCCGGGTGCTCCACGAGCTGACGGCTCGCCAGGCCCTGCGCCACCGCACAGGGCCCCGCGGGCGGGCCCTACTCGGCGAACGTCGCCGCCAGCGCCTCCGCGAGCCCCGGCACCAGGCCGGCGCCCGTCAGGACCTCCGTCGAGGCGTCCTTCTCACGCAGCCGCAGCGCGGACTCGCGCCTGCCGTCCCGCAGCACCGCCACGGTCATACGGACCTCCTGACGGTCCGGATGCTCGGCGACCCAGCGGTTCAGACCGCTCTCGTCGAGGCCTTCGGGCACCGAGCTCTCGGCGCTCGGCGGCAGCATCAGACGCTCCACGGTGAGGGCGCAGCCGGCCACCGCGTCCGGCCAGGCGATGGTGCCGAGGAATTCGTCGAGAGGGGTGCCGGCGGGCAGTTCCTCCTGCTCGATGGGGGTCAGATTGCCCTCGGCCTCCTCGCCGGTGAGGCCGATTCGGTCGGCGAGGGAGGGCTCCTGGCCGCGCAGCGAAGCGGTGTCGACCAGGGCGAAGAGAAGTGCGGGCCGGTCCCAGCCGAGACCGGCGACGTACTCGTCGATCTCGAGGACCGCACGAGTGAGCGGACTTGCGGTCATCGGGGACCCGGAAGGAGTGTGATTGGGCATGCCCGACATCCTGCCTGGTTCGTACCCGGTATCGGGAACTGAGTAAAGCTTCAGTAAGTTGCATAGGTGGGCTCTACGATCGCGGAGCCTGCTCCCACAACAGCGAACTTCGAGGTGCGCACCTTGGCTTTCCAGATGCCGGACCGCGGCGGAGGCCCGACGGGGCCACGGATCAGAGTCGGCCGACCGTCCCGGCGGGCCCGGACCCTGCTCATGACCTTGGGCGTCCTGGCCGTACTGGCCATGGCGTTCGTCATGTTTGCGGGGTTCTGGACCGATTGGCTCTGGTATCGCTCGGTCGATTACTCGTCAGTCTTCACCACCACCCTGTGGACCAAGATCGGTCTCTTCTTCGTCTTCGGCCTGCTGATGGCTGCAGCCGTGGGGGTGAACATCTGGTTGGCCCACCGGCTCAGGCCCCCGCTGAGCGCCATGTCGATGGAGCAACAGAGCCTCGACCGCTACCGCATGGGCATCGCGCCGTACAAGAAGTGGATCCTGATCGGGATCACCGCTCTTGTCGGCCTCATCGCGGGAGCGTCCGCGTCGGGCCAGTGGCGCACCTGGCTCATGTGGATCAACGGCGTGCCGTTCAACCAGAAGGACCCCGAGTTCGGACTCGACGTCTCCTTCTACGCCTTCGACCTGCCCTGGTACCGCTTCCTGCTCGGCTTCGGCTTCGCCGCCGCCGTGCTGTCGCTGATCGCCGCCGCGGTGACGCACTACCTGTACGGCGGACTGCGGGTCACCAGCCCGGGAGCGCGGGCCACCGGCGCGGCCACCGGCCATCTGTCGGTGCTGCTCGGCGTCTTCGTGACGCTGAAGGCGGTGGCGTACTGGCTCGACCGGTACGGCCTGGCGGTGAAGTCCAGCGACTTCAAGGCCACCGGCAACTGGACGGGCCTGCGCTACGTCGACGCCAACGCGTATCTGCCGGCGAAGACGATCCTGTTCTGCATCGCGGCGATCTGTGCGGTGCTGTTCTTCGCGACGCTGTGGCGCCGCACCTGGCAGCTGCCGGTCATCGGCTTCGGCCTGATGGTGCTCTCCGCGATCCTGATCGGCGGCCTCTACCCGGCCATCGTCCAGAAGTTCCAGGTCGAGCCCAACGAGCAGGCCAAGGAAGCTCCGTACATCAAGGAGAACATCCAGGCCACCCGCGACGCCTACGGCATCGACAGCGCGGACGTGAAGGACTACTCCGGCCGGGGCAAGACCGCGCCGGAGGGCTCCGCCAAGGAGGCCCAGCGCAAGCAGGCCGACGCCCAGGCGAGCTACCGCATGATCGACCCGAACGTGGTGGGTCCGACCTTCGACCAGCTCCAGCGAGAGCGTAAGTACTACCAGTTCCCGAGCACCCTCGACGTCGACCGCTACAAGGACGCCAAGGGCAAGGAGCAGGACACGGTCATCGGTCTGCGCGAGCTCGACCTCGACGGCATCCCGAAGCGCAACTGGATCAACGACCACTTCACGTACACCCACGGCTTCGGCGCGATCACCGCCAAGGGCACCGGCACGGACCCCAAGGCCGACCCGGCCGGCGCCCCGGAGTTCACCGAGTCGGGCCTGCCCACCAAGGGCCAGTTCGACAAGCAGAAGTACGAGCAGCGGATCTACTACGGCGAGAAGACCAGCCAGTACTCCATCGTGGGCGGCCCGCAGAAGGAACTCGACTACGAGTCCGACGGCGAGCAGAACACGAGCTACAAGGGCGACAGCGGCGTCAATCTCTCCAACCCGATCAACCGGGCGGCGTACGCGGTCTCGTTCAGCGAGCCGCAGATCATGTACTCCGGAGCGATCGGTGAGGGTTCGCGGATCCTGTACAACCGCACCCCGAAGGAGCGCGTCGAGGCGGTGGCCCCCTGGCTCACCATCGACGGCGACGCCTACCCGGCCGTGGTCGACGGCAGGATCCAGTGGATCGTCGACGCCTACACCACGTCGAACGGCTATCCGTACGCCTCGCGCACGACGCTCGGTGACACCACTGCCGACTCGCTGACCGCGGCGAACAACCAGCGTGCGGTGGTGGCTCAGGAGAACCAGGTCAACTACATCCGCAACTCGGTGAAGGCGACGGTCGACGCCTACGACGGCAAGGTCAAGCTCTACCAGTGGGACGAGAAGGACCCGGTCCTCAAGACCTGGATGAAGGCGTTCCCGGACACCGTCGAGAAGAAGAGCGAGATCTCCGCCGAGCTGCGTGAGCACATGCGCTACCCGCAGGACCTGTTCAAGGTCCAGCGAGAGCTCATGACCCGCTACCACGTGCAGAACCCGGCGCAGTTCTACAGCGGTTCCGACGTCTGGCAGGTCCCGGACGACCCGACCAACAAGGACAAGAACTCGGTTCCGCCGTACTACTTGAGCCTCAAGATGCCGGGGCAGGACCAGCAGAAGTTCTCGCTGACGACGACCTTCACACCCAACGGGCGACCCAACCTCGGGGCGTTCATGTCGGTCGACGCGGATGCCACCAGCGATGACTACGGCACGATAAGAGTGCTGAACGTGAAGTCCGACGTACCAGGCCCACAACAGGTGCAGAGTGAGTTGAACGGCGATCCCGAAGTCGCCGAGTTCGTCCGGAACCTGAGAGGTACGGACTCGGACATCGTCTACGGAAACCTGCTCACCGTCCCGTTCAACGACGGCTTCCTGTACGTCGAGCCGGTCTACGTCAAGGGTGGCAGCGCCAACTACCCGCTCCTGAAGAAGGTCGGCGTCTCGTACAACCGTGAGGTCGTGTTCAAGAACTCGCTGGCCGAGGGCTTCGACGCGGTCTTCGGACAGCAGGCCGAGGACGGGACGGATCCGCCACCGACGGATCCGGGCGATACGCCACCGTCGGCCGATCCCACGGTGAAGGAAGCCCTCAAGGACGCCCAGGACGCGATGGAAGCCGGTGAGAAGGCCCTGCAGAAGCAGGACTGGAAGGCTTACGGCGACGCCCAGAAGGACCTCCAGGAAGCCCTGCAGCGCGCGGCCGACGCCGAGGCGGCGAGCGGCGACGAGAAGGGCGGCGCCGACAAGGAGGGCGGCGCGAAGGGCGACGGCGAAGACGGCGGCAAGGCCGACGAAGAAGGTGGTGGCGGCTCGGCCTGAGCTGTGCGGTCCCGGCCGAAAGCGCTGGTCGGGACCGCCCCCGCACCGTGGTACGGTTGCAACACAACGGCGCGGGGTGGAGCAGCTCGGTAGCTCGCTGGGCTCATAACCCAGAGGTCGCAGGTTCAAATCCTGTCCCCGCTACTGAAGGCGAAGGCCCGGATCCCTTTGAGGATCCGGGCCTTCGTCATGCGCTGTGGGGGATCTTTTTCGCGCAGGCGTACGTGCGCCGTCCGTGCCCCCTGAGTGCGCCATCAGCGCGCCACCGTAGGGGAGTTGGGAGTTCCGTGTTTGACTTATCTCTCTGTGGGCATGTCGACAAAACGCTGAAGTGACCTCCCTGGCTGCGCTATACCAGGTGTACCCGGGTGACGGGTGGTGCGACGATGGACGTTATGGGGGACAGGGCAACTCTGTTGGAGACAGGGCGACTTACACAGCCGACCGTCCGGGAAGAACCCGGTGCGGCGGTCGAGGAGGCACGTCACCGTGCCGCCGCCGAGGCGGGCGAGACCGCCGCCATGAGCAGGTTCGGCGCGCTGCTGCTGCGCCGCGGTGACCTGGACGGCGCGGAGCCCCATCTGCGCGCCGCCACCGCGGACGGCGACCGTGCCGCCGCGAACAACCTCGGTGTCCTGCTCCACCAGCGTGGATACGCCGACGAGGCCGCCGGTTGGTGGCGGATCGCCGCTGTCGCGGGTTCCTCCGCGGCCGCACACGCGCTCGGACGGCACCACCGTGAGCGGGGTGACGAGCCCGCCGCCGAGTACTGGCTGCGCCAGTCCGCCGAGCAGGGCCACACGCTCGGTGCGTACGCCCTCGCCGACCTTCTCGAGCACCGTGGTGACGTAGGGGCCGAGCGGTGGATGCGTACTGCTGCCGAGCGCGGCCACCGGGAGGCGGCGTACCGGCTGGCCCGGGCGCTGCAGCGCACCGCTGCCGCCGACGCGGGCCAGGACCCGGACGTGACGGGTCTGCACGGCCGGGCCGCGGTGCGGCGTGCGGTCGCGCCGTCCGGCCGGATCCCGGCCGAGGCGATCGTCCTGGGTGCCGAACTCCTGGACTCCGCACGCCTGGTGGTCGGCGGTGACGGTACCGCCACGGAGGCCGCCGACGGCACGGGGTCCGACACCCAGGAGGTTGCGCCGAGTGCGGGCACGACTCCCGACGCGGCGCCCGACGGGGCACGACGGCTCACGCCGGCCGAGGAGATCGAGCAGTGGTACCGGCAGGCGGCCGCGCGCGGGCACCGCAGGGCGGCGCTGCACCTCGGCGTCATCCTCGAACAGCGCGGTGAGCTGAAGGAGGCGGGGCGCTGGTACCTGTCGGCCGCCAAGGACGGCGAGTCGCGTGCCGCCTGCGCGCTGGGATTCCTGCTGCGTGACGCCGGTGACGAGAAGAACGCCTCGCTGTGGTGGCACCGTGCGGCCAAGGACGGCGACGGGAACGCGGCCAACGCGCTCGGTGCCCTGCACGCCGAGCGCGGCGAGACCCAGACCGCCGAGCGCTGGTACCGGGCCGCGATGGACGCGGGCGATGTGAACGGTGCGTACAACCTCGGCCTGCTCTGCGCCGAGGGGGCTCGCACCGTCCAGGCCGAGCAGTGGTACCGCCGTGCCGCCTACGCGGGTCACCGGGAGGCGGCCAATGCGCTCGCCGTCCTGCTCCTGCAGGTCGGCGACACCGCGGGGGCGCAGCCCTGGTTCTCCAAGGCGGCAGAGTCGGGCAGCGTCGACGCCGCGTTCAATCTGGGCATTCTGCACGCGGGCCGCGGCGAGGAGGAGGTCGCGCTCGGTTGGTACGAGCGGGCCGCCGCGGCCGGGCACACCGAGGCCGCCCTGCAGGTAGGCATCGCGCGGCTGCGCGAGGGCGACCGCAGGGGTGCGGAGCGGCATCTGCGGGGTGCGGCGGGCGGCGGCAGTGCGGAGGCGGCGTACCGTCTCGGTGCCCTGCTCGACCGGCGTGACCACCGCGACGTGGTGCTCGGCGAGGCCGTGACCGGGCGCACCGAGTGCGAGGAGTGGTACGAGCGCGCGGCCGATCTCGGCCACCGCAAGGCCCAGGTGCGGGTCGGAATGCTCGCCTCCGCGCGCGGTGATGTCGTCGAGGCGGCTCGCTGGTACCGAGAGGCGGCCGAGGCGGGCAGCCGGAACGGCGCGTTCAACCTCGGTCTGCTGCTGGCTCGCGAGGGCAGCGAGCCGGAGGCGCTGCTGTGGTGGACGCGGGCCGCCGACGCGGGCCACGGGCGGGCCGCGCTGCGTCTCGCGCTGCTTCACGCACGGCGCGGGGAGCTTGCCGAGGGGCGCCGCTGGTGCGACCGGGCAGTCCAGCTCGGGCCGGCGGAGGTGGCCGAGCGTGCGGGGCGCCTCCGGGAGGCGCTGCAGCAGGAGCTCACGGCCTGAGAGGCGCTGCCTCTCGGGCCGGACGGGCCGGCTGCGGGCCCTCGGGGAACGGATTTGCGCTGGTCGTCGCCTCTGACGTACGGTTGCAACACAACGGCGCGGGGTGGAGCAGCTCGGTAGCTCGCTGGGCTCATAACCCAGAGGTCGCAGGTTCAAATCCTGTCCCCGCTACTGAAGACGAAGGCCCGGATCCCATGGGATCCGGGCCTTCGTCATGTTCTGTTCTGTGCGGGCTCAGTCCCCGTGTCCGGCTCTGCGCGGGCTCACTCGCGGTGGCCCACCGCCTCCGCGTACAGCGAGCGGTCCACGGCCTTCGACTCGGGCACCTTGTCGCCCTCCGCCACCCCGGCATCGGCGTACGCCTGCTGCAGGCGGTCCGTGGTGCCCTTGCGGATCTCCCAGTCCATCCGCAGCGACGGTGTCGACTTCAGGATCGACTCATCGACTTTCAGCAGCTTCGCCAGTTCCGTGACGAACGCGGCGTCAGCCTTGTAGTCCCCGCGGAAGTACGTGTTCACGGTCCGGACGTAAGCGCGCAGGAAGGCGACGCCGGCGTCGACGTCCTTGGACAGGAGGTTCGGACCGAACAGAAGGCCGCCGAGCGGTTCACCGAGCGGCTGGCCGCCGAGGAAGGCGTACTTCGGATCGCCGTCGACCTTGCGCCAGACCGGGTCGAGGAGCCAGGCCGAGTCCACGCCGCCGTTCTGCAGCGCGGTGAGTACATCGGCCGAGCCGAGCTGCTGGAACTGCACCTTGTCGATTCCGCCGCCGTGCTTGCGGAGCGATTTGCCCATCGGGTACGCGATCACCGAGCCCTTGCCGATCATGGTGCCGACCTTCCGGTCCGCCATCGGCACGTGATCGGCCTTCTGGCCCTTCTTCAGGCGCACCCACAGGCCGCTGCGGGAGTCGGGGGCGGGGGAGTAATTGGCGGCCACCCACTTGATGTCGAAGCCGCCGTCGATGCCGTTCATCACGGCTGCCTCGGGGGCCGCCCACTGGGCGTCGATGTCGCCCTTGGCCAGCAGCGGCAGGGCGTCCGGGGTGGGCAGCACCTTGAGGTCGACATCGAGTCCCTCCTTCGCGAACTCGCCCTTCTCGGCGGCCATTTGCAAGGGGGCGACGTACTCGGCGCTGAGCGTTCCGGTGGCGAGGGTGATCTTCTTCTTCGCCTTCAAGGGCTTCGGGGCCGGTGCGCCCTTCTCGCAGCGGGCGGGCTTGCGGTTCTCGGCCAGGTCGGTGTGGTCGGTCCAGCTGCCGGGGCCGCAGCCCTTGACGGCCTTGACGGTGCGGGGTTTCGCGGATCCGGCGGACGGTTCGTCGTCCTCCGCGGCGCAGCCCGCGGAGACGAGCAGGGCGCCGGCGGTCAGCAGGGCGACCGCGACGGCGGGGCGCCGCCTGTGCGAGGTCGCGGCGGTGGTGCGGTGCGGGTTCGTTCCGGTGCGCATGGGGCGTGATCCTCACGTACGGGAAGCGGCGGTGGCGGGGTCAGGACTGGCTGCGCCCTCGGTCGCGCGGCGCCCATGGAGTGAGCAACCGGCCCCCGAGACGGACCAGTTCGGAGAAGAGGACACCGAGCAGGGCGACGCAGACGATGCCGACGAACATCACGTCGTTCTGGAAGAGCGCCCGCGCGTCGAAGATCAGATGTCCGAGCCCGTCGGCTGCGGCGATCGACTCGGACGCGACGATCACCAGGACCGCCACTCCTGCCGCGATCCGCGCGCCCACCAGGACCGCGGGCAGCGAGGCGGGCAGCAGGACGTGCCGGAACATCTGCCACGGGGAGGCGCCGAAGACCGTGCCCGCGTCCCGGTGGCCCGCGGGCACGGCGAGCACGGCCGCCATCGTCGAGATCCACACGAAGAAGAAGACGGTGGTCGCGACCAGCGCGATCTGCGGGCCTTCACCGAGCCCGAACATGTTGAGGAAGATCGGCAGGAGGGCCAGCTTCGGCACGACGTACAGGGCGTCGAGGAGGGGTTCGAGGGCGGCCCGTACCAGGGACAGCGAGCCCATCAGGAGGCCGAGGGCGTAGCCGGAGACGGTGCCGATGGCGTAGCCGCCGAGTACGCGCTTGAGGGTGGCCCACACGTCCGGCCACAGCTCGCCGTCGGCCGCGCGCTGCCAGCCGTCCTCGACGATGGTCTGCGGGGCCGGGTAGATGCGGTCGTCGATCCAGCCCTGGACGGCGGCCAGTTGCCAGACGAGGAGCAGGACGACGGGCACGGCCACGGCCAGGGAGACCTCCAGGGCGCGGCGCCTGCGGTGGGTGCGCTGCGGGCTCAGCTCCTGCGGTCCCGGCTCCCTGACCAGTACGTCGTCCTCGGGAATCTTGGTGAGTGTGGTCATGCCGGCACCGCCTCGGTGCGGACCTCGCTGCGCAGCAGGTCCCACAACTCGCGCTTGAGGCGGGCGAATTCGGGAGTGTCGCGGACGTCGCCGGAGCGCGGCCGGCCGAACGGCGGCCGGCGTTCGGCGATGATCCGCCCCGGACGGGCCGACATCACCAGGACGCGGTCGCCGAGGACGATCGCCTCCTCGAGGCTGTGGGTGATGAAGAGGGTGGTGGTGCGGGTGGTCTGGGTGAGCTCGAGGAGCTCGTCCTGCAGGATGGTGCGGAGTTGGGCGTCCAGTGCGGCGAACGGCTCGTCCATCAGCAGGATCTCGGGCTCCACGGCCAGGGCGCGGGCGATGGCCACGCGTTGGCGCATGCCGCCGGACAGGGCGGCCGGGTAGGCGTCGGCGAAGTCGTCGAGGCCGAGGCGGACGAGCCAGTCGTGGGCCTTGGCGTCGGCGTCCTTGCGGGGTACGCGCTGGATGTCGAGGCCGAAGCGGACGTTGGCCAGTACGGTCTTCCAGTCGTAGATGCCGTAGTCCTGGAAGATCATCGCTGCCGGGCGGTCGGTCTCCGCGCGGATCTCGAGGCGTCCGGCGCTGGGGCGGAGCAATCCGGCCGCGATGCGCAGCAGCGTGGACTTGCCGCAGCCGGACGGGCCGACGACGCAGGCGAATTCGCCGCGGCCGACGTCCAGGTCCAGCGGGCCGAGCGCGGACACCTGGCCGGGGCCGCGGCCGAAGGTGCGGCCGAGTCCGGTGGCCCGGAGTGTGGGTGGGGTCGGGTGCGGGTCTCCCACGGATCCTCCCTGCTGGTCGCCGGACGGCGCCGTCGGCGGGGTGTCCGGGGTGCGACGCCGTGCGGAGGGCGGGTCCGGTGGTGGAGACGGTTGTCATCTGAACAGTCGTCAGGAGGGTGACGATATGACGGCCCGTCAGATCGCGGAAGGGGTCGGGAGGTGGCTGGAACGACGGCGTCGCCGAGTGGCACGCGGGCGCGGTATCCGCCCGATACGTTCACCCGCGCTCCACCTGGCGGTCGGCGCGGTGTCGGTCTCGGGGACCCGGCCGTGCACACGGGCATGTTGTGGTCCCAGTGGCCGAAGTCGTCGGTGGGAGGCGGTCGTCGCCGCCTCCGCCCGGCCACAGTTCCCCTAGCTGCAGAGGTTGGAAGATGCGCGTCGTTCTCGTAGGAGACATCGGATGGCGGGACCTCTATCACCTGGGGGACGAGGCGATGACCGAGGCGGCCATCGAGGCGCTGCGGGCCCGCGACGTCGTGGACGTCACGCTCATCGGCGGCCATCCGGAGAGTGCGGCGGCGCGATACGGCGTCCCGTCGACCGGCCGCATCGGGTTCCGCGGTACGCCCGACCGCCGCCACAACATCGCCCGGCACGCGGCGGTGACGGACGCGGCGCGGCGCGGGACGCACCTGCTCGCCGACGGCGACCCGGCGATCGGCGTGATCGAGGCCGTGCGGGCCGCCGACGCGGTGCTCGTCGCCGGCGGCGGCAATCTCAACTCCTTCTTCCCGCAGCACATCTTCGAGCGGGCCGCGCTCGCCGGGGTGGCATCGGCGCTCGGCAAGCCGTACGCGTTCACCAGCCAGACCGTCGGACCGCTGATCCGCGCGCAGGACGCGCCCCATCTGGAGGCGCTGCTCGGCTCGGCCGTCGGATTCGGCGCGCGTGAGCGCTCCACGTACGAACTGGTCGGCACGCTCGGCGCCGCCAAGGAGCGGGTCGCGCCCGGCATGGACGACGCGTTCGGCCTGCGGCCACGCGCGGCGGACCTGGCGTCGGTCGCCCGGCTCCAGGAACGGCGCTACGTCGTGGCGAGCTTCGCCGAGAAGGCGTCCACGCCCGCGATCGGACAGGACGCGTACTGCCGGCTGATCGCGCGGACCCTGGTGCAACTCGCGGACCTGTACGAGGCGGACGTCCTGCTGGTGCCGCACGCGGGGACGTTCGAACCGGACCGGAGCATCCGCGACCAGCTCTCGAACGAGCGGATCGCCGTGTACGCAGGGGACGACCGCGTGCGCGCCGTCCCCATGCTCACGGCCCGGGAGGTCGCCGCACTGACCGGCGGCGCGGCGCTGGTGATCGGGACGCGCTACCACCCGGCGATCATCGCCGCGCGGGAGGCGACCCCGGCGCTCTCGATCGCGCCGACGCAGTACTCCGCGGTACGGATGCGTGGCGCGGCCGAGAACGTGGGGATGCAGGACTACGTTCTCGGCCTGGCGAGCTGGCGCTCGGGAGACGTGCTCCGCGCCGCGCGTGAGCTGCTCGACGCCGACGACGCGGTACGGGCCCACCTGCGCTCCGTACGGGACCGGCGCATCACCGACCACGAGGCCTGGTGGGACACCCTCGTCCGCGCCCTCGGCAGCGGCGCTCCGATCGCCGCCGACGACCGTCTGGAGCCGGTGAGCGCGTTCGCGTCGCCGGGAGCCTGGGTCACGGCGGCCGGTGACCTGCTCGACGCCACCGAGCGCTACGACAGCGAACGTATGACGCAGAAATGGCGCATCGACGACCTGGAGCAGGAAGTGCGCGAGCTGACCGGCGAGCTGGCCAGGAGCAGGAGGAGCCGAGGAGTCAGGGGCGGCCTGCGGCGCTGGAAGCGGCGGCTCGCCCGCCTGGTCCCGGCGTCCGTCCGCACCCGGCTCCGCCGCCCCGCGCGGTCCTGAACGCCTCCTGCCCGGGCGTGCGTTCGTCCGGCCCGGGTCCGAACCGCCTTACGGGGCCGCGCAGTCGGGGCACAGACCCCGGTAGGTGACCTCGACCTCGGACACCGCGAAGCCGAAGCGCTCGGAAGGGGGCAGGTCGGCCAGCGGGTCACCCGTCGCGTGCACGTCCCGGATCGCGCCGCAGCGTGCGCAGACCAGATGCTGATGGGGCCGGTGGGCGTTCGGGTCGTACCGCTTGGCGCGGCGGTCCGTGCTCACCTCGAGGACCTCGCCGAGGGTGACCATCTCGCCGAGCGTGTTGTAGACCGTCGCCCGGGAGATCTCCGGGAGCTTCGACGCGGCGCGGGCGTGCACCTCGTCCGCGGTCAGGTGCACATGGTCGCCGTCGAGGACCTCGGCCACGACGCGTCGTTGTGCGGTCATCCGCCAGCCGCGTCCGCGCAGTCGTTCGAGGAGGTCACTCATGGGGCCAGCCTAACAATCGGGATTTCGGGTGCGGGCGGCCTCAGCCCGCCACCGGGGTGGCACGTCGCCCGGTGCGGGTCCAGCAGCGGATGATGTCGCGGACCGAGACGACGCCCACCGGTTCGCGGTCGTCGAGCACGATCAGGTGGCGGAAGCCGCCGTGCGCCATCGCCTCGGCAGCCTCGTCGAGCGTCCAGGCCGGGGCGGCGAAGACGACGTCGGTGGTGGTGTGGGTGCCGGCCGTCTCGATGTCCGGGTCCTGGCCCGCGCCGAGCGAGACCAGGATGTCGCGCTCGGTGAGGATGCCGGTGCCGCTGTCGTCGAGGTCGAGCACCACCGCGGCGCCGACGCGGCGGGCGGACATCAGACAGGCCGCCTGGCGCAGCGTGTGGTCGGGGCCGATGGTGAGGACCGTCGTGCTCATGGCGTCGTGGACGAGCATGGGCTGAAGCCACCTCCTGGGGAATCCCTCCGACCGGGCTGCCGGGATTCCGGCGTACCGGCACCAAGAGAAGAAATTCACAAGTTCACAAGTGGGGGAGTCTTCAGAGTGGCAGCCGGGTGGCGGGACAACAAGGGGGTGTACGGCGGGAGTTGGGCTCGTCCGGCCGGTCCGTGTCGGGCCGGACGGCGCTGCCGGGCACGTGGGCGGATGCGTCGCCGTACGGAACCGGCGGTCGCCGGCGCCGGTTTACGCGCGTCACTACCGCCGGAACGCGGGCATCAGTACCGCTGGTTCAGGTAGCCGAGCAGCTCGTCGTGGAGCAGGCCGTTGGACGCGGCCGCGTTGCCGCTGTGCGGGCCCGGGGTGCCGTCCAGGCCGGTGAAGCTGCCGCCGGCCTCCGTCACGATGATCGCGTTGGCCGCCATGTCCCAGAGCGAGAGCTCCGGTTCGGCGCAGATGTCCACCGAACCCTCGGCCACCATCATGTACGGCCAGAAGTCGCCGTAACCGCGGGTGCGCCAGCAGGCACGGGTCAGGTCGAGGAAGCCGTCGAGCCGGCTCTGCGCCTCCCAGCCGGCGAGCGAGGAGTACGCGAACGAGGCGTCCGGGATCTGCGAGACCTCGGACACCCGGAGCCGGGTCGCCGAGGTCAGGGAGCGGCCCGTGTAGGCGCCCGCACCCTTCGCGGCCCACCAGCGGCGGCCGAGCGCCGGCGCCGAGACCACGCCGACCACTGGCTGGAAGCCGCCCTCGACCGCCTCCATCAGCGAGATCAGGGTGGCCCACACGGGCACGCCCCGTACGTAGTTCTTGGTGCCGTCGATCGGGTCGATCACCCAGCGGCGCGGGCCCGTGCCCTCGATGCCGTACTCCTCGCCGAGGATCGCGTCCCGGGGCCTGGCCCGCTTCAACTGGCCGCGGATCAGCTCCTCGGCGCCCTTGTCGGCCTCGCTCACGGGCGTCATGTCCGGCTTGGTCTCCACCTTGAGGTCGAGGGCCTTGAACCGGTCCATGGTCGCGCGGTCGGCTGCGTCGGCCAGTACGTGGGCGAGGCGCAGATCATCGTGGTAGTCGGCCATGGCCGAACAGTATCGACCGAGATCCCTGCCGACCACAGGGCCCTGTCGACAGGGCCCCGCCATCCGTACGGCACAAGCTCGGCCCGTGCGGCGACCCTTGACAGTCCGCTCTGTCGCGTCAACGCTCCGTGAGGGGTGCCGCGCCGTCCCGCACGGCACCGACCCGGGGCTTGTCGTGGAGGCGCCATGCCTGCTGCACGGGAGACGTTGCTGGACGCGGCCGCCACGGTGGTGGGCCGCAGGCCCTGGGCCGCCGTGCGGATGGTCGAGGTCGCGGCGATCGCCGGGGTGTCCCGGCAGACCCTGTACAACGAGTTCGGCGGCAAGGACGGCCTCGCCCGCGCGCTGGTCCGCCGCGAGACCGACCGCTATCTCGCCGGCGTCGACCGGGCACTCGCCGAGGGCGGCATAGCGGGTGCCGCGGAGTGGACGGTCGCCGCCGCGCGGCAGAACGCCGTGGTCCGCGCTCTGCTCACCGGCTGCTGGGGGGACCGGCTTCCCTCGGTGCCGCTGGCCGCGGTGCGGTCCACCGCCGTGGTGCCCGCGCAACGTCGGGTCGACGGGCCGCTGCCCGCCCCGGGTGAGCTGGTCGGGATGGTCAGGGACCGGGCCGTCGTCGCGCTCGGTATGCGCGGCGCGGCGACACCGGACAGTCCGCGCGAGTGCGAGGTGGCCGTACGGCTCGCGGTCTCCTGCGTGGTGGCGCCGCTGTCCGTACCCGACGGAGGCGTGGCGCGTCTGGTGACCCGGGCGGTGGGGCATCCGGTGTGACGGCGGCCCGGAGGACGACGGCCCGTGTGACGGCGAGGGGAGGGTGCGGATGTACGGGAACGGACCAGCGGCTCAGTGCGCGCTGCCCGACAGCTGCAGGCCGATCACGCCCACGATGACCAAGGTGATCGAGACCAGCTTCAGGGTGGACACCACGTCCCCCATGAAGATCATCCCGTAGATCGCGGTACCGGCGGCGCCGATGCCCGTCCACACCGCATAGGCGGGGCCCACGTCGAGGCGGCGCAGCGCGAGGGTGAGAAGCCCGAAGCTGCCGAGGGCGAAGACGCAGAAGGAGACGGTGGGCCAGAGCCGGGTGAATCCGTGCGACAGCTTCAGACAGACCGCGAAACCGGTCTCGAGGATTCCGGCGACGATGACCAGCAGCCACGCCATGGTGTGTGGGTCCTCCCGCGACTCAGTGACCGCTTCGACTCTGTGACCGGTTCGCACCTGTTGTGCGGTGCTCGGTGCGATTATGCCTTTACCTTCCGGTGCGGGCTGCAAACACGTGCGAGGTCAGCCCGGTACGGAAGACGGCCTGGGAAGGCCCGGGGTTGAGACGGGACCCGGGCGCCGTCAGTCGCCCTCGCGCCGCTCCCGCGTGGCGAGCAGACGCCGCAGCGAATAGAGCCGGGCCGGATCGGCGTGCCCCTGTGCCACCCAGTCATCCAGTGCGCAGTCCGGTTCGTCGTGGCTGCAGGCCCGCGGGCAGCCCTCGGTGCCCGGCTGCAGATCGGGGAAGGCGAGGATGACCCGGGTCGGGTCGACGTGGTGCAGGCCGAAGGACCGTACGCCCGGGGTGTCGATGACCCAGCCCTCGGTGTCCGAGAGCGGCAGGGCCAGGGCGGATGTGGTGGTGTGCCGGCCGCGGCCCGTGACCGCGTTGACATGGCCGGTGATACGCCGGCGGTCCTCCGGGACCAGCGCGTTGACCAGCGTGGTCTTGCCCACGCCGGAGTGTCCGACGAACACGGTGACATGACCGTCGAGCACCTCGCGGACGCGGTCCGCGCCGTTGCCGTCGGCCAGTTCGTCTCGGCTGGTCACCACGTACGGGAAGTCAAGTGCCCCGTACGACTCGAGGAGTCTGTCCGCGGGCGCCAGGTCGGACTTGGTGAGGACGAGAACGGGCTGCAGACCCGCGTCGTACGCCGCGACCAGGCAGCGGTCGATCAGCCGGGGGCGAGGCTCGGGGTCGGCGAGGGCGGTGACGATGGCCAGCTGGTCCGCGTTGGCGACGACCACGCGCTCGTACGGATCGTCGTCGTCCGCCGTGCGGCGCAGTACCGAGCTGCGCTTCTCGATGCGGACGATACGGGCCAACGTGTCCTTGCGGCCCGACAGGTCGCCGACGAGCGCGACCCGGTCGCCGACCACCGCGGCCTTGCGGCCCAGCTCGCGGGCCTTCATGGCCATCACGACACGATCCTCGACGAGGCAGGTGAGCCGGCCGCGGTCGACGGTCAGGACCATGCCCTCGCTGGCGTCCTCGTGCTTCGGCCGGATGTGGGTGCGGGGCCGGTTGCCCTTGCGGTTGGGGCGGACCCGGATGTCGTCCTCGTCGGGGTTCTTGCCGTAGCGGCGCATGACGTCAGATCCCCTCAGACCCGGGCGCCGCCGAGCATGGACGTCCACAGGTCGGGGAAGTCGGGGAGGGTCTTCGCGGTCGTCGCGACGTTCTCGATCGTCACACCCTCCACGGCGAGGCCGATGATCGCGCCGGCCGTGGCCATGCGGTGGTCGTCGTAGGTGTGGAAGACGCCGCCGTGCAGCGCACGGGGGCGGATGTGCAGCCCGTCCGCGGTCTCGGTGACGTCTCCGCCGAGCTCGTTGATCTCCTTGGTGAGCGCGGCCAGGCGGTCCGTCTCGTGCAGCCGCAGGTGGGCGACGCCGCGCAGGGTGGACGGGGAGTCCGCGAGTGCGGCGACCGCCGCGAGACCCGGGGTGAGTTCGCCGACCTCGCTGAGGTCCGCGTCGATGCCGTGGATACGGCCGGAGCCGGTGAACTCAAGGCCCCGTTCGGTCAGTTCGCAGGCGCCGCCCATCTGTGTGAACAGGTCACGCAGCGCGTCACCGGGCTGCGTGGTGCGGGCCGGCCAGTCGGGGATCACCACGCGGCCGCCGGTGACGAGCGCGGCGGCCAGGAACGGCTGGGCGTTCGACAGGTCGGGCTCGATCACCAGGTCGCGGCCGAGCAGGGCGCCGGGGGCGACCCGCCAGACGTCCGGTTCGCCGCCGGTCTCCGGCTCGTCGACCTGGGCGCCGACCGCGCGCAGCATGTCGACGGTCATCCGGATGTGCGCCATGGAGGGCAGGTGGCTGCCGGTGTGCCGTACCTCGACGCCCTGGTTGAAGCGCGCACCGGACAGCAGCAGCGCGGACACGAACTGCGAGGACGACGAGGCGTCGATGTCGACCCGGCCGCCGTCCAGCGCACCGCCGCCGTGCACGGTCATCGGCAGCGCGCCGCGACTGTCGTCGTCGATCCGGGCGCCGAGGGCGCGCAGCGCGTCGATGACGCCGTGCAGGGGCCGCTCGTACGACCGGGGGTCGCCGTCGAAGCGCACCGGGCCGTCGGCCAGCGTGGCGAGCGGAGGCAGGAAGCGCATCACCGTGCCCGCATTGCCCACGTCGACGGTCGCGGGTCCGAGGAGCCCCGCGGGGATCACCCGCCAGGCCTCGCCGGTGCCGTCGGGACCGACGCCCTCCTCGATGCCGACGCCGAGCGCACGCAGGGCCTCGGCCATCAAGAGGGTGTCGCGGGAGCGGAGCGGGCGGCGCAGCCAGCCCGGGTCGGCGGCGAGGGAGGCGAGGACCAGGGCACGGTTGGTGACCGATTTCGAACCGGGCACGTGGACGGTCGCGTCGACGGCGTCGCTCGCGTGCGGGGCCGGCCAGAGGGAAGCGTGCGCGGGGTTCTCGGTCATGGCCTTTACCTTAATCGCTCGCCGCCACGCGGGATCTGCCAGGATTCCGTGGCGCAGCGCGCCTCGGCGCCCGCCGGCCGCACGTCCGAAGGACCGGCGGTCGCCCGCCGGTCACAGGCCGAGCAGCCAGCGCCCGCCGCCGATCAGCGCACAGATCGAGACGGCGTGGAAGAAGAAGAACCACATCGCCGCCGGTACGTGTGTGAGCCGCGAGAGCTGGTCCGCGTCCGAGTCGGACGCACCGCCGCGCCGCCGCTTCGACTGCAGCTCGAAGGCCGGCCGGACACCCCCGAGCAGCAGGAACCACACCACGGCGTACGCGAACCCGGCCTGCACCTCGGGGTCGGCGAGCCAGGAGACGAGCAGGAAGGCGCCGCCGGTGATGACGACGGTCAGGGCGCCGTACGCGTTGCGGATCATCACCAGGAGGGCGATCAGCAGGGCGGTGGCGAGCCAGAGCAGCGCGGTGATGTGGTTCGCGGCGAGCAGCCAGGCGCCGCCCAGGCCGAGCAGCGGGGGAGCGGTGTATCCGCCCGCGGCGGTGAGGATCATGCCGATGCCGGTCGGCTTGCCGCGGCTCACCGTCAGACCGCTGGTGTCGGAGTGCAGCCGGATGCCGTCCAGCTTGCGGCCGGTGACGAGGGCGATCAGCCCGTGCCCGCCCTCGTGCGCGATGGTGATCGCGTTACGCGTCAACCTCCATATCGCGTGCGGGAGTACGGCGGCGAGCGCGACGGCCGCGGTGGCGTACACCAGCCACTGGTCCGGGTCCGGCTGGGCGCCGAAGACGCGGTCCCAGAGGCCGGACATCGAGGTGGCTGCGGTGAGGTACATGGTGCGGGAGGCTCCTCCCTCGGGTACGGGGTCTGGCAGTGTGGCACGTATGTGCGGACGACGTCCGAGACTAGGACGCTCACCTGGCGTCGACCGTTCCTGACCGCGCGGAGGCGGCTCCGGCAGCCCGGTCCGCGGAGCGATCCGGACACTTCTGTACCGAACTGTGCCGAACTGTGCCGAACTCCCGCCGGCCTGACGCCACCTGCGGTCACCCGGGCGGTCCGCCGGGCTCGGGCGCGTGCTGACGACGGTGCCGGAATCCGGAGGGGCGGTGTCGGCGCGGCAGCGGACGTACGCCGGCCGTCGAGCGTGGCGACGATGTGCCGTGCTGAATCCTCGCCGTCGGCCGCCGCAGTGGCGGGCGCGGCGGCGGCTCGACGGGACGGCGCCGACCGGCCGGTACCGGGTGCGCGGCCGAACTCCTGCCCCATTGTGCCCCGCATGTATACGAATAACCGGGCGGGGGCCCGCGAGGCGACCCGGCTGACACCGGGAGTCGCCCTGGGTGCTCGCGGCGCCGCGCCCGCGCCGGGTGCCCGGTCCTCCCGCCTTGAAGTCCGGGCTTCGTCCGGGGGGTGCCGGCGAGCCGAGTCGGAGCAGAACGGCGGTCGAGGCGGCCGCTCCATCACTTGACAATTCGCGATGCCTCGGATTGCATCATTGCATACGTATGTATCGAATCTTCGGAGGTGCTTGACGATGCCGTCAATCGTGGTCACTGAGGCCGAGCTGGAACGCCGCACGATTCGACGTGGTGACTTCGTCTCCTGCAACCAGGCGTTCATCGACTGCCGTACGCCTGGTTCGGACCGCAAGGAGAACTACGCGATGATCGGCCCGGGGGTGACCCAGAGCGCCAGTCAGGTGGTGAACCTGCGCGAGCCGCACGGGTACAACATCGGGGCCGCTGCCATGCCCCACGGCATCACGAACAACCTGCATCTGCACTACACCGCCGAGGTGTTCCTGTGCTTCCGCGGCGAGTACCGGCTGCGGTGGGGCGCCGACGGCTCCGAGGGCGAACTCACCCTGCGTGAGGGGGACATCGCCTCCATCCCCACCTGGATCTACCGCGGCTTCACCAACGCCGGCCCGGACGACGGCTGGCTCTTCACGGTCCTCGGCCACGACGACACCGGCGGGATCATCTGGGGTCCGAGGGGCACGGCCTGTACCTCACGGCCGACAACCGGATCATCGACACCGTGGCGGGTGGCGAGCTGACCGAGGGCGTGCAGCTGACCCGGCCCATGGCCGAGGAGGACATCGCGGACCTCGACACGTACACGGTGGAGCAGATGCGCCGCCGCGTCGTGACCCAGGCCGACCTGGAATGGTCGGACCGGGCGTTCCTGGGCGGCGCGCTGCCCGGCGGCCGGGCCGAACTCGCCCTGGTCGTCGGCTACGGCATGACCGAGGACCGCCGTCAGGAACCGCGTGTCCACCGCCCGCACGGTCACAACATCGCCTGGCTCCGGGCCGAGCAGGGCGAGGGGGTCCTCTCGCACCGGCACCGGCACACCCAGGTGCTGATGGCCAAGGACGGGGAATGGGAGGTCACGCTCAACCAGGCCGACCAGCGGCAGACGGTTCGCCTCGGTGAGCGCGACATGCTCTCCGTACCCGCCGGAGCGTGGCGTTCCATGCGCAACGTCGCAGACACCACCGCCACCATGATCGTGGTCAACAGCGGCGACGGCCGGGTCCGTATGGAGTGGGACGAGGAGGTCGTCAAGGCCTCGGCGGACGCCGGGGTGGGCGTGGACCACGACGGCTACCTCGCCCCCCTGCATCTGCTGCCCAGCCGCCCCGGACGATGATCGCCGATCTGCCGGTGGTCCTGGTGCCCGGGATGCTCTGCGACGCCGGCCTGTGGGCCGGGGTCGAAGAGCTGCTGCCCGGACCGGTGCACCACGCCGAGATCACCGAACCGTCCGTCGAAGCCATGGCGGACCAGGTGCTGGCCACCGTGCCCGGCCCTTTCGTGCTGGTCGGGCTCAGCCTCGGGGCCATCGTGGGCTTCGAGGTGGCCCGGCGCGCGCCGGAACGCCTTGCGGGCCTGTGCGCCATGTCGACCAACGCGTACGCACCGCGTCCCGAACAGCTGGCGGGCTGGGGGCAGATGGCCCGTGCCACCCGCTCCGGCGGCTTCGCCTCGGTGGTCGCCGACCAGATCCTGCCCACGATGTCCGCCACCCCCGAGCCCGCCCCCGAACTGCGGCGGAAGATCGAGGAGATGGCCCACCGGGTGGGCCAGGAGACGTTCCTCGCCCAGCTCGCCGCACAGGCCACGCGCCGCGACGCCCTCGATGCGCTCGCCACCCTCGACTGTCCCGTCGTCGCTGTGGCGGGCACCCACGACGCGTTGTGCCCGCCCGCCTTCCACCAGGCCATCGCCGGCCGGGCCCGGCACGGCACGCTGCGCACGCTGTCCGGAGCGGGCCATCTGCTCCCGCTGGAGTGCCCCGCCCGTACGGGCTCCGTCGTGACCCGGTGGCTGGAGGAACACGTCGCCGCCACCGTCATCCGCTGACCCCCTTCGATCCACCAGGAGTCGTTCCATGCGAAAGTTCCTCAAGCGCGCCACGGGTGCGGAGCAGGCCCGCCAGGACCGGGGCCAGGTCGCCGAACGTGTCGCGTCGATCATCGAAGACATCCGTGACCGCGGTGACGCCGCGGTCCGTGCGTACTCCGAGAAGTTCGACACGTGGTCGCCCGAGTCCTTCCGGCTCTCGCCCGAGCGGATCAGCGAGATCGTGGCCGGGGTGCCGCGGCAGGTGATCGAGGACATCGAGTTCGTACAGGAGCAGGTGCGCACCTTCGCACGCCATCAGCGCGAGTCGATGCGCGACATCGAGGTGGAGACACTGCCCGGCGTGCGGCTCGGCCACCGCCACGTCCCGGTCTCCGCGGCCGGAGCCTACGTTCCGGGCGGCCGCTACCCGCTGACCGCCTCCGCCCACATGACCATCGTCACCGCCAAGGTCGCGGGGGTGCCCCGGGTCGTGGCGTGCACGCCCCCGATCCGCGGTGAGATTCCCGCCGCGACGGTCGCCGCCATGCACCTGGCGGGCGCGGACGAGATCTACCTCCTGGGCGGTGTCCAGGCGGTCGCCGCGATGGCGGTCGGCAGCGAGACGATGGGCCGCGTCGATCTGCTGGCCGGGCCCGGCAACGCCTACGTCGCCGAGGCCAAGCGCCAGCTCTTCGGCGAGGTCGGCATCGACCTGTTCGCCGGCCCGACCGAGATCCTGGTCGTCGCGGACGAGAGCGCCGACCCGTTCGTCGTCGCCGTCGACCTGCTCTCGCAGGCCGAGCACGGTCCCGACTCGCCCGCGGTACTCGTGACGACGTCCGCCGAACTCGGCGGGTCGGTGATGGAGCACATCGAGCGGATCCTCCCCGACATGCCGACCAAGGACTTCGCGGAGCCCGCCTGGCGCGACCACGGCGAGTTGGTGGTGGTCGACACCCTCGCCGAGGCCTTCGAGGTCGCCGACTCCTACGCCAGCGAACACGTCGAGGTACTCACCGAGAATCCGCGCCAGGCCCTGGACAGCATGCGCGACTACGGCGCCCTCTTCCTCGGCGAGGGAACCTGCGTCTCCTACGGCGACAAGGTGATCGGCACCAACCATGTGCTGCCCACCCGCGGCGCGGCCCGCTACACGGGCGGCCTGTGGGTCGGCAAGTACCTCAAGACCGTCACCTACCAGGAGGTGACGGACCCGGCGGCCAGCGCGCACCTCGGCGAGGTCTGCGGCCGGGCGGCACGGGTCGAGCTGTTCGAGGGGCACGCGCGCTCCGGTGATGTACGGGCCGCCAAGTTCGGGGACGCCGAACTGGCCTGGTCCGACCACGAGTTGTCCAAGGCCGACTCGTGACCGGCGTGTTCGCGGGACGTACCGCGCTGATCACGGGCGGCGGCAACGGGCTGGGCCGGGCCATGTGCCGGGCCCTGTCCGCAGCGGGCGCCCGCGTGGTCGCCGTCGGCCGCAGCCGCAATACCGTCACGGAAACCGTCGCCGGCCTCCCGGGGCCCGGCCGCGCCGCGGTGTGCGACGTCGCCGACCCCGCGTCGGTCGCCGCGCTCGCCGGGGAACTGGCGGACGAAGAGATCTCCGTGCTGGTCAACAACGCCGGAGTGGCGGGCCCGGTCAAGCCGTTGGCGGAGATCGAGCCGACGGAGTGGGACGACGTCTTCGCCGCCAACGTGCGCGGCGTCTACCTGATGTGTCGTGCCTTCGTCCCCGCCATGACCGACCGAGGCAGCGGCGACGTGGTGAACGTGGCGTCCGTCTCCGGGAAGCGGCCGCTCGCCCGGCGGACCCCCTACTGCGCGTCCAAGGCGGCCGTACTGGGGCTGACCACGTCGCTCGCCGCCGAGGCCGGCCCGCTCGGCGTGCAGGTCAACTCCCTGTCCCCGGGACCGGTGGCCGGCCCCCGCATGGAGCGCAACTTCCGTCTCGAGGCGGAGCGCACGGGCACCACACCGGACGCGGCGGAACGGGCGTTCGTCTCCCGGGCGCTGCTGGGCCGCATGGTCAGCGAGGAGGAGGTCGGCGCCGCGCTCGTGGCCATGCTCCAGATGCCCGGCCTGTGCGCGGCGGACATCGACCTGTCGGCCGGGATGGTGGCCCGATGACGGCGAACCCGGCCGAAGCGCTCACCCTCAAGGGGCGGTTGCGGGCCGGCGAGCGGGTGCTCGGCGCCCTGGTCCGGTTGCCTGCGGGCCCCCTCGTGGAGATGGCCGCCGTCGCGGGGCTCGACTTCGTCGTCGTGGACTGCGAACACGGGCCCGCGGACCTGACGGAGCTGCAGCGGCACATCCAGGAGGGCGAACTGCACGGCGTCCCGGTACTCGTCCGGGTCGGCGAGGTCGAGCCCGCGCTGATCCTGCGCGTACTCGACCTGGGTGCCGAGGGCGTCGTGGTGCCTCATGTGGACACTCCCGAGGAGGCCGCGCGCGCCGTGGCGTGGGCGCACTACCCGCCACTCGGAGAACGCGGCTTCGCCACCTACGGCAGAGCGGGTCGCTTCGGTTCCACGGCGGCGTCCGAGCACCTCGCCCGGACCGCCGCCAGGACCTTGGTCGTCCCCATGCTCGAGACGCCTCGCGCGTGCGCCGCGGCGGGCGCGATCCTCGCGGTGGACGGAGTGGACTCGGTGTTCGTCGGGCCTGCCGACCTGGCGGTCGCCACCGGTCTGACGGGCGACGCGGCCAAGGCCGCCGTACGTGCGGCCACCGCCGAGGTGGAGGCCGCCGCGGCCCGGGCCGGGCGGCCGGTCACGACCATCGTCGGATCCGCAGCTCAGGCCCGGCAGGCGCCGCCCGGGGCGGTCGTCTACAACCTGACCCACGTCCTGATGGGCACACTGCGTGAGTTGGCGGCCCCCGGCGGAGACTGACGCGCTCCTCGCGTGCGGGCGGGGCCGGTGCCGTCCTCGGAGGACCGAGGGCACCGGCCCCGCCCGCATGTGCGACGCGAAGCTGACGGAACGGGCCGCACGCGCACACCGCGAAGCGGGCCGCACGCGCAGCACCCAGGGAACGGGTCGCGGGAACGAGCGGCTGTATGCGTATGTACCCGCCCATCCGTTTCCGCTGGCGCAGATAGGCAGTCCCGCATTCAGGCGTATGCTTTCGTTCGGATTCCGGCAGGGCGGGGCGCCTCGCCCGACGGCCGGAGTGCGGCGTACGAGAAGGGAACACATGGCGATCACGAGCCACGACGTGGCGAGACTGGCGGGGGTGTCGCAGCCCACCGTCTCCCGCGCGCTGCGCAACGACCGCCGCGTCTCCGCCGCCACCCGGGAGAAGGTACTCAAGGCGGCCGCCGCGCTGAACTACATCCCGAGTGAGGCGGGCCGCACTCTGTCGACCCGGGCGACGCAGCGCGTGGGCGTGATCGTCACCGACCTGGCCAACCCGTTCTACCCGCACCTGGTCGCTCCGCTCCACGACGAGCTGCACCTGCTCGGCTACCGCATGATGCTCATCACCGAGCGTTCCGACGACGCCGTCAGCAGCGAGCAGCTGCTGGACCAGTCGCTGGACGGCGTGGTGCTGACCACGGCCACCACCGAGTCGCGGCTGCCGGACGAACTCGACCGCCGGCGGCTCCCTTATGTGTTCCTCAACCGGGACAGCGGACGGCAGGGGGACTACGCCTCCGTCGTGGACAACAAGGGCGGAGGCCGCCAGGTCGCCGAGTTTCTGCTGGGGCTGGGCCACCGCCGCATCGCGGGCATCTTCGGCGCCGAGAACACGACCACGGGTCGTGAGCGCGAGATGGGTTTCCGCCTGGCACTCGCCGAGGGCGGGGTCGGCCTGCCCGATGAGTTCGTGCGCCACGGTCCGTTCGCCTACGAGACGGGGTATCTGTCGCTCCCGGAGCTGCTCGCGGCCGATCCCGCTCCCACCGCGGTCTTCTGCGGCAACGACGTCGTCGCGATGGGCGTGCTGAACGCGGCGCTCGCCGCAGGGGTGCGCATTCCCGACGAGCTCACGGTCGTCGGGTTCGACGACATCCCCATGGCCGGGTGGGAGATGTTCCGGCTCACCACGGTCCGGCACGATCTGGGCGAACTGTCACGGCAGGCGGCCCGGCTGCTCGCCCGCCGGATCATCGGCGAGGCCGACCCGGCGGGCGAACGCCTCATCCTGCCGACCGAACTGCTCGCCAGGAACACCCACGCGGCAGTGGCGGCCTGACACGGGGCGGTCGGTCCTCGAACGCGCCCCGGGCGAGCGCCACCACTGGCCCTGCCCGCCCGGGTTCCTCAACTACTCGATTCCGTCGCGTACTTGAGCGATTCGGCGACCTGCCGGTGCGCGCTCTCACCCCTTGACCGAGCCCGCGGTGAGACCGGCCACCAGCCAGCGCTGCGCCAGCAGGATCAGCGCGACGACCGGCAGGGCGAGCGACACACTCGCCGCGGAGATCACCGGCCAGTCGGCGATGTTCTCCGTCGAGAACTGGGCGATGAACACCGGCAGGGTCACCGCGTTCGACTGCGTGAGGATGACCGGGATCAAGTAGTCCTGGTACGCCAGCAGAAAGGTGAACACCCCCGCCGCCGCGAGTCCCGGCCGCACCAGGGGAAGAATGACGCGTCGGAACGCCTGGAACCGGCTGCATCCGTCGATCATGGCCGACTCCTCCAGAGCGTCCGGCAGCGAGACGAAGAAGTTGCGCAGCAGCCAGATGGTGAAGGGCTGGTTCACCGCCACCAGCACGGCGACCAGCGTGAACTTGGTGTCGTACAGGCCCAGTTCACGGCTGATGTAGTAGAAGGGCAGGACGACGGCCATCCGCGGCAGAGCCCGGAAGAGCAGCGCGACGACGAGCAGGACCAGCGCCCCGCGTTTGGTGTACCGGGCGAGTGCGTAGGCGGCCGGCAGGCTGATCACCAGGGACACGACCACGGTGGCCACGGCCACCAGCACGGTGTTCATGAAGAACGTGGCGAAGTCGTGCTGGTACCAGAGCACGCGGTACGCCTCGAGCGTCGCGGAGAAGTCCCACACCGGCGGCAGACTGAACGCGTCGATGGGCCGTTTGACGGACGCCAGGCCGACCCAGAGGAACGGGGCCAGGGCGAAGAGTGCCGCCAGGGCGAGGAACCCGTACGCAACGGCCTTCGTCCGCAAGCCGGTTCTCCGCCTGCCCTTCGGCCGAGCGGGAGGAAGCCGCGGAATACGCGAACCGTGCCCCGGCTCGGCATCCGCCGCGGCAGGGACGGTGGAGATCACGGAGACGGGCTCGTCGGAGGGGTTCATCTTCACTGCCATCCTTCACTCACCTCGGAACTGCCGGCGGGTGCGGCGCAGGAAGGGGATCATCAGCAGGGCGATCACCAGCACGGTGACCACGCTGATCGCACTACCCATGCCCAAGCGCCCCTGCTCGAAAGCGATTTTGTAGTTGAGGAACATCAGGCTGGTGGTTTCTCCCGCCGGGTTCCCCTGGGTGATCACCGCGATGTTGTCGAAGATCCGGAAGGCGTCCATGACGCTCATCATGGCCACGAAGCCGAACAGTCCCGTGAGGCCCGGAATCACCACGTGCCGCACCCGCTGCACCCAGCTCGCCCCGTCCACCAGCGCCGCCTCCAGCGGCTCCTTCGGCATCGCCTGCAGTACGGCGAGGAAGATCAGTGCGCCGAACGCCGCGTCCTGCCAGGTGTTCTGGACGAGGAGCATGATGCGCGCGGGCCACACCTCGGAGAACCAGCCGACGTCCAGACCCAGGCCGGACAAGAGGTACGAGTACAGGCCGACCCCGAGGTCCTCCCGCAGCATCCAGCCGAAGATCAGGGCGCCGACGACCGGCGGCACGATGAGCGGAACCAGCAGCATCCCGAGGAAGAAGGAACGCGCTCGCACGACATGGTTGAGCGCCAGCGCGAGGGCGAAACCCACGGTGATCTTGAGTACCGTCGTGCCGACCGTGTAGATGAGGGTGAAGGTGACGGACTTCCAGAATTCGGGACTGTCCAGCAACTCCGCATAGTTCCCCAGCCCGTTGAACACGAATGCGGAGCCGTAGTCGATTTCGTTCAAGCTCATGTAGACCGTGAAGAGCAACGGAACCAGCATGAGGACGCCCATGAGCACGAGGGCCGGAGCGGTATAGGCGAGAAACTCTCGGCGTTTCACTTCAGATACCCCTTCGAGCGCAGCGTCGCGTCGAGTTCTCGCGCGGCGGATGCGAGCGCGGCGGCTGACTCGGCGCGCCCCGTCAGAGCCTTGGCCAGATAGGGATTGACCACGGATTTGGTCAGTGGCTCCATGTACGGGACCTTGGGCAGCGGCTGGGCACCGCGCTTGGTCGTCTTCTCGGCCGCCGGCCAGTAGGGCTGCCGGCCCTTCGTGTCGTGCACGAGCGAGTCCCTGGGCGGGATCGCCACGGGGGCCGCCTTCTGCATGACCTTGGGTGCCGTAGTCGTCGAGGCCATCAGCCTGAAGAGCAGCTCCGGGTCGACGGTCGAGTTGCGCGGGATGACGAAGCCGTCCTGAGAGACACCGCTCGCGGGCGGCCCCCCGGGAACGGCCGCCGGCGCGGGGGCGAAGCCCACCTTGTCCGCCACCCGGGACTGGTTCGCGTCCAGAATCGGGCCGGCGCGGCTGGCCCAGATGGTGGTCATACCGACCAGGCCCTGCTGCATCAGCGCCATCACGTCGCCGTTGGCGTGGGTGAGCGTGGACGGCGGCGCGTAGCGCAGCATCTGCCGCATCTGGTGCAGCGACTTCACGCCTGCGGCGGAGTCGAAGGCGGGGGCGCCGTGCCGGTCGAACCACTTTCCGCCGTTGGCCGTGAGCGAGGAGTGGAAGCCGTCACCCAGAGCGTCGTCCGCGCCCCACGCCATGGCCATCGGGTACTTGACGGCGTCGGCGGCGCGGAGCGCTTTCGCTGCGGCCATCATGTCGGCGTACGTCTTCGGGGCGTCGAGGCCGAGCTTGTCGAACAGGTCCTTGCGGTACATCAGGATCTGCGTGTTCGTCTGGTTCGGTACCCCGTAGACATGGCCGCGGTAGGAAAAGCCGTCCCAGGCACTGCTGTTGAGGTCGGCCAGCCCGTACCGGCTGGCGTACTTCTTGATGTAGCCGTCCAGGGGGACGAGCCAGCCCTTGCTCGCGTACTTCACCAGCGGCGCGTTGTAGGCCTGGATCACCTCGTACGAGGATTCCTTCGCGGAGAGGGTCGGCCTTCTGCAGCTGTCCGCCGAAGTCGACGGGCAGGCGCTTCACGGACAGGTTCGACACTCCGCCGCATCCCTCGACCATGGCGTCGGCGAACGGATCCAGCGCGGGGGCACTGTAGGAGAGGACGTCCACGGTGGTCGGTCTGTCGGGTGAAGGAGCATCGCAAGCCGCCTTCGCGGGGGCGGCGACCTCGATCAGTCCGGAGGGCTTTCCACAGGCGGCCGTCGCGACGGCGAGCGTCGTCACCATCGTCCAGATCGCCGCGCGGCGCACGGCGGCACGGCGCCGTCTTGGGCCAGGACAAGTCATTACTCGCTCCCTTGCTCATGTGCCGGCCGGGCGACGGTTGATCGAGATGCCGAGGCGGGGAGCGACCTCCGTCGCGGTGGCACCGTGCCAGGCACCTGACTGTGGCGGCGGGGGGCCGATTGCCCGCCCAAGGTCACGCCACCTTCATGCACATACGTATGCCTGTCAATGGGTCTGCCAGGCGAAACTTGGCATGCGCAAGACATCTCCTCCCGTTCATTGCGCACACCGTCCCTTCGTCTTAGGGTGCCAACTCTATGCATACGTATGTGCATACCGCGAGCGCCGGAGCCATCTGGAGTGAGACGTATGACCGGGACACAGCGCGCCGCGCACCGACGGGTGCACGAGGCGATCGACCGCGACGAGGCCGCCTGCCTGGAGCGGGTGCGCGAGTATCTGCGCATCCCCGGATTCTCCGCCACCGGGGAGGGCATCGAACGATCCGCGCGGGTGACCCTCGAGCACCTTCGGCGGATCGGCGTCGCCGATGCCCGCCTGGTGTCGACTCCGCGGCACCCCATCGTCTTCGGCACGCTGAAGTCCAAGCGTCCCGACGCCAAGACGCTCATCGTCTACGGCCTCTACGACCTGACGCCGACCATCGCCGAGGAGTGGGATGTCGACCCGCTCGGCGCCGAGATCGTCGATGCGGCACGGGTCGGACTGGACGCCTCGCTGGGACAGGTACTGGTCAGCCGCGGGGCGCACAATCACCGCGGCCCCGGTCTGAGCGTCCTGATGGCCGTCGAGCGCATGCTTCAGGTGGAGGGCGACGTGCCGTGCCATCTGGTATTCGTGATCGAGGGCGAGGAGGAGATCGGCAGCCCGTCCCTCCCGGCGTTCATCGAATCCCACCGGGACGAACTGGCCGGTGCCGCCGGTGCCTGGCTGCCCTGCATGTACGAGGCGGGCGGTTCGATGATCACCCACCGGGGTTTCAAGGGCACCCTGTGGCTGGAACTGAACTGCACCGGTGGGTCCTGGGGCGGCTCGCGCACCGGACGGCACCTGTGGGCCGGGCACTCGGCGTGGATGGACGCCCCTCTCATCCAGGTCGTCAGGGCACTTGGCTCCATGATCGACGAGGACAACCGGCTCGCGGTCGACGGCATCTACGAACTCGAGCTCGACCTCAACGAAGAGGACTTCGAGGACGCACGCGGACTCATCGAGCAGGTGCGCCTCGACCCCGAGGCGGAGGCCGGCATGCTGCGCACGCTGGACGTCGCGAAGCTGCGCGGCGGACGCTCGCTCGCCGATCACCTGGAACAGTTCATGTTCGGCGTCAACGCCAACATCCAGGGCACCTACGGCGGCTACGACGGTCCGGACTACTACACGATGCTGCCGGGCCGCGCGGGTGCCAAACTGGACGTCAGGTTCCCCAAGGGCACCGATCATCTCGAGCTGCTCGGCCTCGTCCGCGCCCACCTGGACCGTCGCGGCTTCGAGCATGTCGAGCTCGTCAACACCCGGGGATACCGGGCCGCGCGTACCCCACGGACCGACCCCATGCTCACCAGCGCGGCGGAGGCCGCCGCCGAGTACGGGGTGAAGAACGAGGTGTGGCCGATGTACAACGGCGCGTGCCCGGCCACGCACTTTCAGGCCCTCGGCGACCTCCCCTTCAGCTTCGCCGGACTGGGCGAGGGCGAACGCCCCCACGCACCGAACGAATTCATCCGGCTCGACGCCGTGAAGCGTCTGATGCATTTCACCGTGAGCTATCTCCATGCCTGGGCGGACGCGTGATCCTGCCCTCCCGTACGCCCACCGACAGCAAGGACGCCATCGTGAACGACGAGAACACCTCACCTGAGCCCTCCACGGCAGGCCCGTCCGGGGCATCGCCGACCCCCGGCGATCCGGATGCCCGGGTGCGCCCCTACAGCCCCGCCCGCACCATGCCGACGGGCTTCGAGATCTCCCTGAAGGAGAAGGGGGGCACCGACCGCCAGCTGCTGAACCCGCCGACCGAGCGACGCCAGAGCATGCGCGGGTTCGAGGACAAATACGTCGACATCATCGACTACATCGTCCGGATCACGCATGAGATCTGGGAAGAGAAGAACATCGGCTACATCTACGACACCTACCGGCACAATTCCCGGGTGATCGACGATTCCGGGCTGCAGTACGGCCGCGACAAGATCGTCGCGGACACCGTCCACACCATCAACGCCTTCCCGGACGTGCGGCTCTACGCCGACGAACTGGTCTGGGCGGGCGACGACGTCACCGGATTCCACACCTCGCACCGGACGGTCATCGTCGGCCACAACACCGGCTACTCCAAGTACGGCCCGCCCACCGGTCGCCGTATCGCCGTGTGGTGCATAGCCAACTGCGTTGCTCTGGAGAACGAGATCTACGAGGAGCACGTCATCTACAACAACTCCAGCATGCTCATGCAGCTGGGGTACGACCTGCGCACGAAGGCGCGGGAGATGGGCAACGCCGCCGCGGCCCTGGACTCACTGCGCGACGCCCGCTTCGGCGAGGCCGAGCGCGTGCTCGGGCAGGGCAAGCCGGCCCACCTGCCGGATCTGCCCGAGGACCGCTTCGATCCGGAGACGTTCCTGCGCCACACCTACCACTACGTGTGGAACTGGCGGAATCTCAGCCGGATCGAGCACGCCTACGCACCAGGACTCCGCTACTACGGTCCGTCCGGGCGGGAGTTCTACGGCCGGGGCGAGTACAAGTCGTTCATCCTCTCGCTGCTCGCGACGTTCCCGGATCTCGCTCTGAACGTCGATGACGTGTACTACATGGGCAACGACGACGAGGGATATCTGACCTCGATCCGCTGGAGCGCGGTCGCCACCCACCGCGGGTACGGCCTCTACGGCCGGCCCACGGGACGCCGGGTGCATCTGTGGGGCATCTGCCAGCAGCGCATCAGGGACGGCGTGATCCACGAGGAGTGGATGATGTTCAACGAGTTCGAGGTCATGCAGCAGATCTACCGGGACGAACCGTTCGCGGACGCGTGAGCTGCGAAGGTCCCGGGGTGCGGCCGGCCCCGCACTGGTTCGCCCCGACGGCACTCGGTGACGGTCTGCCACTCTTGGAGGTGTTCAGGTGGCTCGGCGGATACCGGGCACCGTGCTGACTTGGTGCTGACCGCGGCGCCCCGACAGGGAGGGCCCGCAGGTCACAGGGAGGGTTCAGGATGTGCGGACGGTACGCGTCGAGTCGTAGGCCCGAGGATCTCGCAGGAATCTTTGAGATCGACAAGTGGGATTCCGCCTCGGACCTGGGGGCCGACTGGAACGTGGCCCCCACCAAGGAGGTCTACGCCGTACTCGACAGGCCGGTGAAGGACGCGGAATCGCGCGAGCCGGTTCGCCAGCTGCGCACCCTCAAGTGGGGACTCGTGCCGTCCTGGTCGAAGACGCCCGAGGGTGCGGCCCGGATGATCAACGCCCGTGCGGAGACCGTGCACGAGAAGCCGTCGTACCGCCGTGCCTTCACCGGCCGCCGCTGCATCCTGCCCGCGGACGGCTACTACGAGTGGGTGACCGCGCCGGTCGAGCGGGAGCTCGAGGTGGAGGGCAAGAAGAAGCGGTCGCGGAAGCAGCCGTACTTCGTGACGCCTGCGGACGGTTCGGTGTTCGCGATGGCGGGGCTCTACGAGTTCTGGCGCGACCGGACGTTGCCGGACGAGCATCCGGCGGCTTGGTGGGTGACGTGCTCGGTGATCACGACCGAGGCGGAGACGGGGCCGCTCGGGGTCACGTCCGCGGACGGGCCGCAGTCGCTGTCCGACATTCACCCCCGTATGCCGCTGATGCTGACGCCGGATCGGTGGGATGCGTGGCTCGATCCCTCGCAGCAGTCGGTGGACGAGCTGCGGTCGCTGCTCGAGCCTCCGCCGGAGGGGTTGATGCGGGCGTATCCCGTCTCGACGGCGGTCAGCAATGTGCGCAACAACTCGCCGGAGTTGGTGACGGAGCTCGAGGGGCCGGAGGTCGCGACGCTGTTCTAGGGAATGCCCGGGAACTCCTCGCCCCAGGGCCCCCTCGATCGCCGGAGGGGCCCGAGGGGCGAGGCAGGATGGCGGGATGAGCAATTATCGGGAGACCGTCGAGACGGAGGCCGGAGCCGCGCGGATCACGTGGTTCCGCGCGGGCGAGGCCGGGAACCCCGTGACCCTCGCCGTGAGCCACGGCGCGGGCGGCGGGATCGAGGCCCGGGATCTGCAGGCCCTGGCCGCCGCCCTGCCCGAGCAGGGCGTGAGCGTCGCGCTCGTCGAACAGCCCTGGCGGGTGGCCGGAAAGAAGCTCGCCCCGGCGCCGAAGACCCTCGACCAGGGCTGGCGGGACCTGTGGCCCGCCCTGCGCAAGCCCGGCCACCCGGTGATCGCCGGGGGCCGCAGCGCCGGCGCCCGCGTCGCCTGCCGTACGGCGAAGGAGCTCGGCGCCCGTGCCGTGCTCGCCCTCAGCTTCCCGCTGCATCCGCCGGGCAAGCCCGAGAAGTCCCGCGCCGACGAGCTGCTCGGCGCCGCGGTGCCCACCCTCGTCGTGCAGGGCGGCAACGACCCGTTCGGGAAGCCGGCCGAGTTCCCGGACGGCGACCACGCGTTGGTGGAGATCCCGTACGGGGACCACGGGTTCGCGGTGCCCAAGCGGGCCGAGATCGGGCAGGACGAAGCGGTGACCCTCATCACGGAGGCCGTGGGCCGCTGGATCGGGTCCCTCCGGGAATGCTGAGTGCGGGGCACGTGTTGTGGCCAGTGTCGGTACACAAGCGTGTTTGAGAGGGAGTCCACCGCATGGGTTCGATTGCCTGCCCGAGCCGCCCCAGCACCGTCGACCTGGACAGGTCGATGCTTCTGGCGGCGAACCCCGCCCCTGTTCGGGCGGCGGCAGGGACGGATCGTCGTCTATCCTCCGATTCGAGCGGGGTCGGTCTCGGCCTCGCGACATCGCTGGAGGAGGTGGGTCCGGTCACAGGGACCGACGAGGGCCGCGCGAACGAGACGGCTGAGGAGTCGGCTGCCGAGCGCAACGCCCGCTTCGAGCGTGACGCGCTCGAATTCCTCGACCAGATGTACTCGGCCGCCCTGCGCATGACGCGCAACCCCGCGGACGCGGAGGACCTGGTGCAGGAGACGTACGCCAAGGCGTACGCGTCCTTCCACCAGTTCCGCGAGGGCACCAACCTCAAGGCGTGGCTGTACCGCATCCTCACCAACACGTTCATCAACTCGTACCGCAAGAAGCAGCGTGAACCGCAGCGCAGTGGTGCCGAGGAGATCGAGGACTGGCAGCTCGCGCGCGCCGAGTCGCACATGTCGACCGGACTGCGCTCGGCCGAGTCGCAGGC
This sequence comes from Streptomyces sp. YIM 130001, assembly GCF_003574445.1. GTDB lineage: Bacteria > Actinomycetota > Actinomycetes > Streptomycetales > Streptomycetaceae > Streptomyces. The sequence continues at coordinate 109,773 of NZ_KZ984555.1, read as the reverse complement.
GCTCGATCACCTGCCGGACTCGGATGTGAAGCAGGCGCTGCAGGCGATCCCCGAGGAGTTCCGCATCGCGGTGTATCTCGCCGATGTCGAGGGCTTTGCCTACAAGGAGATCGCGGACATCATGGGGACACCCATCGGTACGGTGATGTCCCGGCTGCACCGGGGCCGCCGCCAACTGCGCGGCATGCTCGAGGACTACGCCCGTGACCGCGGGCTCGTCCCGGCCGGTGCCGGAGAGTCGGACAAAGCGAAAGGCTCGGGCTCATGAGCTGCGGAGAGCCGCACGAGACGGACTGCTCTGAAGTCCTGGACCATCTCTACGAGTTCCTCGACCACGAGATGCCCGACAGTGACTGCACGAAGTTCGAGACGCACTTCGAGGAGTGCTCTCCGTGCCTGGAGAAGTACGGCCTCGAGCAGGCGGTCAAGAAGCTGGTCAAGCGCTGCTGCGGGCAGGACGACGTGCCCACGGACCTGCGGTCCAAGGTGATGGGACGGATCGATCTGATCCGCGCCGGCGAGGCCGTGCCGGACCACGACGTGACGGTGACGCCCGAGGCGCCGCGCACCGTCGGCGGAGAGGCCTGACCTCACCGGCTCCACCGCACGGCGGCAGCGTCCGCCGTAGGTGCGCCTTGAACGGACGCGCCTTGCACAGAAGACGGGCCGCGACCTCCGGGTCGCGGCCTGCTGTCACTCGAAGGTGCTAATCCGCCGCCGCTGCACCGCCTGAATCCCCCATTGCCCCGGCGCCCCGCCCGCCACCGCCCTATTCTCCGGAATCCTGAAGCGGCCTCGGAGGCGGCCTGGACGGCGAGAGGCTAGGGGGTGCGGCATGCGGTCGGTTCTGCCCTGGGCGCGCTGCTGCATCGCGGCGGTCGCGCTCGCGGCCGCCGGGTGCGCCTGGCCCGCCCTCACCGCGGACACCCCCTGGGGCGCGGTGCTCCTGCTCGCGCTGCTGCACGCCGGCTGCGAGCAGCTCACGCGGTGGCGTATCGGCGGCGAGCGGGGGCCGCGGAGCATGGCCTCCTTCTACCCGGTCGTGCTCACCGGGGTGTTCCTCCTGTCACCCGCGGCCGCCGCTCTCGTCGCCGTACCCGGGGCGCTCGCCGCGCAGGTCGAGCAGCGCCCGGCCGCTCCGCGCCGGATCTGGCGCGCCGCTCAACTGGCCGTCTCCGCCTGGGCCGGCGCCACCGTGTACGCGGCGGCCGGCTCGGCGGGCGCCTCGGGCCCGCCCGCGTTCCCCGGGGCGCTGCTGCCCGCCGGCGCCGCCGCCCTGGCGTTCTGCCTGGTGCTCACCGTGCTCGACGGCTGCATCCTGGCCTGTGCCGAACGGCTGCCGCTGCGCCGCTCCTGGCACGGCCTGTTCCTGCGCTCCCTCGCGCCGACGGGCGTGCACGCGCTGGCGGGACTGATGACGGCCGTGCTGTGGCGCAGTTCGTACGGCCCGGTCGCCGCCCTGCTCGTGCTGCTGCCGATGTACGTCTCCTACTGGGTGTTCGCGCAGTACCACCGCGAGCGGGCGGCGCATCAGGCGACCATCCGCGCCCTGGTGCAGGCGGTCGACATCAAGGACGAGTACACCCGCGGGCACAGCGAGCGGGTCGGCGAGGCCTCCGTGCTCATCGCCCGCGAGCTCGGGATGGCGGACGCCCGGGTCGAGGTGCTGCGGTTCGCCGGGATCCTGCACGACGTCGGCAAGCTCGGCGTCCCCACCCGGCTGCTGCGCAAGGACGGTCCGCTCACCGACGAGGAACGCCGGATCATCGAGCTGCATCCGGAGTACGGGCACGAGATGGTGCGCGGTATCGGATTCCTCGGCGAGGCCCGCTCGGCGATCCTGCACCACCACGAACGGCTCGACGGCAGCGGATACCCGTACGGCCTCCAGGGCCGCCAGATCCCGGAGTTCGCCCGGGTGGTGGCCGTCGCGGACGCCTTCGACGCGATGACGTCGACCCGCTCCTACCGGCGGGGGCGGCCGGTGGGCGAGGCGCTCACCGAGCTGGAGCGGTGTGCGGGGCGGCAGTTCGACCCCCGGATGGTGTGGGCCCTCGTACGTGCGCTCGGACGGCACTCCCTGCGTACCGCCGTGACCGCCGACGAGGGCGGAAAAAACGTCCCGTCACCCCGTTCCGCCCCCCAGGCACCCACCGGATCCGCCCAGTGAAGCGGCTGCCGCCCGGCACCCGCCCGGCCCGACAGCCCTTCGGGGGTGCGCCCGCGACCGGCCCGGCGCACGCCCGCCCGCGGCGCCGCGGTCCGCTGCTCAGCCTCGTGCTGATCCACGGCGCGGCCGCCCTGGCCGGCGCCTTCGCGCTCGCCCACACCCTCCGGTACGGCCTGGACGAACGTGGCGCGACGCTCGCCTTCGGCGCCCTGATCCTGCTCGGCGAGCTGGCTCGCTGGGGCGGCAGCCAGCGCGAGCCCGCCCCGCTCGGAGCCGCCGGCGCCCTCGCCTACGCCCTGCTCGGCGACATCGCGGGCCGTCCCGCCCAGCACGGCGTACTCCAGGTCGTCGCCGTGGTCTGTGCCGCCACGCTGGCGGGCTCGGTGCCGCACATCGCCGCCGGGCGCGGCCGGGCGCTCGAGCACCTCACGCGCCGGACCCTGACCGTCGGCTTCGCCGCCGTCTGCTTCCAGACCCCGTACAACACCGGCCTGCTCGACCACCTCGTGGGCCGTGGTCCGTTCTACGCCCTGTGGATCGTCCTCGTGCTGGTCCTCACCGCGCTCAACGACGCCGTGCTCGCCGCAGCGCTCGCCCGTGCCCGCACCCTGCCGGACGCCTTCCGCCGCACCGGCGGCACCCCGCTGCCGTACGGGCCGCTGCTGCGCGACCAGCTGCGCGCGATGACGGGGATCGTCTCGGCCGTGGGGGCGACCGGCGCCGTGATGGCGCTCTCGGTCGCGGTCGGCGGGCTCTGGGCGCTGCCGGTGTTCTGCGTACCGCTGCTCCTGACCCAGTTGGCCTTCCGCCGCTACACCGAGGTCCGCACCACCTACCGGCAGACCATCACCTCACTCGCCCGGGCCACCGAGATCGCCGGGTACACCCCGCAGGGCCATGCCCGCCGGGTCGCCCTGCTCAGCCGAGCCATCGGCCGCGACCTGGGGCTCACCGGCCCGGACCTGCAGGTGCTCGAGTACGCGGCCCTGATGCACGACATCGGCCAGCTGTCCCTGGTGGACCCGGTCCCGGCCGGTGCGACCGCCGAGCTGCCGGCCGCCGACCAGCGCCGGATCGCCTTGCTCGGCGGGGCCGTGGTGCGCCAGACCGGTGTCGCCCGCGAGGTCGCGGTCGTCGTGGAACGGCAGGCCGACCCCTTCCGGGAGCAGCCGCTGACCGCCAGGATTGTGCGTACGGCGAACGCGTACGACGAGATGGCCCGCGGGGACGGGCCCGGCGGGGCGCTGGCCGCGGTGGAGCGGCTGCGCCTGGGAACCGGGCACGACTACCAGGCCGAGATCGTTGAATCCCTGGCCAGGGTCCTTTCGCGGGGCGGACCGGCTCGCTCTGCGGCGGTCTGATCCGGGTGCCTCCTGGGTAACCCATGGGTAATGAGCGGGCCGCAGACGGGGCATGGTTGGATGCGAAGTAGTGAGTAGTCATGGGTGCCCGGGGGCACAGGCCCGGCACAGGACAGTTCCCAGTGAACCTGGCAGGCGGGAATCGTGAGGATCTTCGGCAAGGGACGGCACCGGCCCTCCGCCTCGTGGCGGCAGGCCACCGACCGGGCTTTCACGCTGATCGGGGACGGCCGCTACGAGGACGCGGGAGCGCTGCTCACGCGGGCCGCCGATCTGGAGCCCTGGCTCTCCGAGTCCTGGTTCAACCTGGCGCTGCTGCACAAGTTCCGGCACGACTGGGAGCAGGCGCGCGCCGCGGGCCTGCGCGCCGTCGCCCTGCTCGACCGCGAGACCGGCGCCCCCGACTGGTGGAACGTCGGCATCGCCGCGACCGCCCTGCAGGACTGGCCCCTCGCGCGGCGTGCCTGGCAGGCGTACGGCCTCAAGGTCCCCGGCGGTGCGGCCGCCGCGGGCGAACCGCACGGCATGGACCTGGGCAGCGCGGCGGTTCGGCTCTCGCCCGAGGGCGAGGCCGAGGTGGTCTGGGGCCGCAGGCTCGATCCGGCCCGGCTCGAGATCCTGTCGATCCCGCTGCCGTCCTCGGGGCGCCGCTGGGGCGAGGTCGTGCTGCACGACGGGGTCCCGCACGGCGAGCGGACCACGGCCGCCGGTCACTCGTACCCCGTCTTCGACGAGATCGAGCTGTGGGCGCCCTCGCCGGTGCCGACCTGGGTGGTGCTCCTGGAGGCGGCCACCGAGGCGGACCGGGACGCCCTGGAGCGGCTCGCGGCCGAGGCCGGCTTCGCGGCGGAGGACTGGTCGTCCTCGGTGCGGCTGCTGTGCCGGATGTGTTCGGAGAGCCGGATGCCGAGCGACGAGGGCGACGGCGAGCACCTCGACCCGCACGACCACAGTGAACCCGGCCACCCGGGCCCGCTCGGCCACCGCAGCCCCGGAGCCCTGTGGGTGCCCGAGCGCGAGTGCGGCATCGCGGCACCCTCCGGCCTGGTCCGCGGACTGCTCGACGGCTGGGTGGCGGACAGCCCGGACTCCCGCGACTGGCGCGACCTCGAAGAGGTCTGCTGAGCGGTCCCGTGCCGGACCGCCCTCCGGGTATCCGGCCTCGGCGGGTCCGTGCGGCCCCGTAGGCTGTATGCCATCAACGGCTTGTCGAGGAAGGCGTACGTCGGACATGGCGCAGCAGGACACTGAGCAGCAGTACACCGGGGTGCTCCCGGTCGACGACGAGGGCTTCGTCGTGGACACCGAGGACTGCGAGGAGCGCGAGACGGCGTACCGCGAGCGCGGCTCGGTCCGTCCGGTCACCGTGGTCGGCAATCCCGTGCTGCACAAGGAGTGCCGGGACGTCACGGAGTTCGACGCCGAGCTCGCGTCGCTGGTCGACGACATGTTCGCCAGCCAGCGGGCGGCCGAGGGCGTGGGTCTCGCGGCGAACCAGATCGGCGTCGACCTGAAGGTCTTCGTGTACGACTGCCCGGACGACGACGGCGCCCGGCACACCGGCGTGATCTGCAATCCGGTCCTCGAGGAGCTCCCGGCCGGCGACCGCTCCCTGGACGAGTCGAACGAGGGCTGCCTCTCCGTCCCGACCGCGTACGCGCCGCTCGCCCGGCCCGACTACGCCGTGGTCACGGGGCGTGACGAGCGGGGCAACGAGATCCGGGTGCGCGGCACCGGCTACTTCGCCCGCTGCCTGCAGCACGAGACGGACCACCTCTACGGGTACCTCTACATCGACCGCCTCTCCAAGCGCGAGCGCAAGGACGCCCTGCGGCAGATGGAGGAGGGCACGCCCCGCTACGAGACGGTGCCCAACTCCTGAGCCCCGCGACGCCGTGCGGACCGGTCGACGCCGGGCCGCACGGCGTGCGTCGTAGCAGGTCCAGGGCTCGGTACCGGTGGTACGGGAGGTCGGGTACGGCCGGTACCCGAGGGGTCCGCGGCCGTCTTTGGTCCGACAACTGATGCTTTTCCACAGGGTGTTGACGTGCCCCGTGGACCCCCGCCAGTCTCAGCCCATGCTGAGACACAAGCGCCCCGTGCGCCTCTTACTGTCCTTTGTCATGGTCGCGGCAGGCGTCTTCGCCGGCTCCGCGGTCTCGACGTCGTCGGCGAGCGCCGACTCCTGCTACACGTGGTCGGGCACGCTGCGTGAGGGATCGAAGGGGGCCGCGGTCACCCAGCTCCAGATCCGGGTGGCCGGCTACCCCGGCACCGGTTCGGTCCTGGCGATCGACGGCTCGTACGGTGCCGCCACCAAGGCGGCCGTGACCCGCTTCCAGAAGGCGTACGGCCTCACCGCCGACGGTGTCGCCGGTGCCAAGACCTTCGCCAAGATCTACGCCCTGCAGGACTCGGACTGCTCGCCCGCGAACTTCGACTTCGCCGAGCTCAATAAGTGCAACTCCAGCTGGGCGGGCGGCAACGTGAGCGCGGCGACCGCCAAGAACAACGCACTGCGCACCATGTGGAAGCTGCAGGCGATGCGGCACGCGCTCGGCGACAAGTCGATCCGGGTGACCAGCGGATTCCGCTCCAAGTCGTGCAACGCGGCGGTCGGCGGCGCGACCAACAGCCGTCACCTGTACGGGGATTCGGCGGACCTGGGCTCCGGCCCGCACTCGCTCTGCACGCTGGCGAAGGCGGCTCGCAATCACGGGTTCAACGGGATACTCGGCCCCGGCTACCCGGGCCACAACGACCACACGCACGTCGACCACCGGTCGGGCCGCACCTGGAAGGCGCCGTCCTGCGGGATCTGAGCCCCTCGGGAAAGCCGTTGCCGGAGGGGTCTTCTCCAAGCCCCTCCGGCGATCGAGGCGGCCCTCCGGCGGGAGGCCTCACCGGCAGGCGGCAGCGTGCCGGCGACGCACTCAGGCCACTTCCCGCCCCGGCCCCCGGAACGTACGCCGGTAGGAATGCGGTGTGGTTCCGAGCGATGCGAGGAAGTGGTGGCGCAGGGCCGCCGCGTTGCCGAAGCCCGCGCGGTCGGCGATCGCGTCCACCGTGTCGTCGGAGCCTTCGAGCAACTCCTGGGCGAACAGCACCCGTTGCCTGAGCAGCCAGCGGTACGGCGTGGTGCCCGTCTCCTCCTTGAACCGGCGGGCGAAGGTGCGCGGCGACATGTGGGCCCGCTCCGCGAGCATCTCCACCGTGATCTCCTCGTCCAGATGGCGTTCCATCCAGGCGAGCACCCCGCCCACGGTGTCGCACCGGGTACGCGGCAGCGGGCGCTCCACGAACTGCGCCTGGCCGCCGTCCCGGTGCGGCGGAACCACCATGCGGCGCGCGATCGTATTGGCCACCTCGGTGCCGTGCTCCTCGCGCACGATGTGCAGACAGGCGTCGATCCCGGCCGCCGTGCCCGCCGAGGTGACCACCCGGCCCGACGCGACGTACAGCACGTCCGGTTCGACCCGGGCGCGTGGGTAGCGGGCCGTCAGGTCCGCCACATGCCGCCAGTGCACCGTGCAGGGCCGGTCGTCGAGCAGCCCCGCGGAGCCGAGCACGAAGACCCCCGAGCAGACCGAGAGGACCCGGGCGCCGCGGTCCACGGCCCTGCGCAGCGCGTCGAGAAGCTCCTCGGGGAAGTCGCGGTGCAGATACGACATCCCCGCGGGCACCGCGATCAGGTCCGCCTCCTCGAGCCGTTCCAGACCGTGCTCGACCAGGAGCGAGAATCCCGCGTGGGTGTCGAGCCGCGGGCCCTCGCCGGAGACCACCGCGAAGTCGTACACCGGCAGGCCCTCGTCGCTGCGGTCGATCCCGAACACCTCGCAGACCACGCCGAGTTCGAAGGGGTGCACTCCGTCGAGCAGTACGGCGGCCACGTTCTTCAGCATGACTCCAGCTTGCCGCAGGTTCCGCGCGGTGAGGAGAGCCTGGTGAGCGGCGGGGTACCCGGGGTACCTTCGTCGTCGCCCGTAGGGAGGGGCATCGCGGAGCTACGGGACATCGGGGCGCTGCTGACGCTCGCCGCGTGGGGGCGGATCGGATGGATCCGGGTCAATTGCCGTTGAGCGAAAGGCGCTTGTTCCAGCGCGGGCGTGCGGTGAGGATGATCCGTACGGCGGCGACGGCCGCTGCCGGGCCGTGCCCACCCGTCACCCCGACCCACCACGCAGCGAGGAACGCCTTGACCGCAGCGCCCGACACCGCCCTGCCCCCTCTGCCGCCCCTCGCCGACCAGGCGGAACGTCTGATCGGGCTCGGCGTGCACACGCGCGCCCAGCTCTCCCCGGACGAGCTGCGGGAGTTCGCGGCGCGGGCCGGGGAGGCCGGCGACGGCGCCCTGCTCGCCGTCCACCCGGACCGGGCCCCTGCTTCCGCGCTCGCGCCGCTGCTCCGCCGCGAGGGCAAGCCCGGCTTCGTGGTCGTCGACATGGCCGACGTCGACGACTTCACACCCAACGGCAGCGAACCGCCCGACGCGCCCCTGTACCTCCTCTCCGGAGTCGACCGCGGGGACGACAAGGCCGACTGGAGCCCGGAGGAGGCGCTGCCCGCCCTCGCCGCGCAGGGGCGCAGCCCACTGCTGCTGACCGAAGGCATCCACTGGGTGCTGCAGCAGCCTCAGGCGCTGGAACGCAACCGCTGCTTCATGACGATCGGCTCCCGGCTGCGCAAGGCGAACGGCGCCCTCGACGCCCGTACACCCGCCATCTGGATCAGCAACGGCACAGGGCGGGACGGCAAGGAGCGGCGGCACGCGCCCAAGGTCGGCTGGTGCTGGTGGGGCAATCGCCACACTTGGCTGGGCTTCGGATCCACCACGGCCCGCACGCCGTAGACCGTACGTGCCCGTACCGCAGCATCGCTCCCGCCGGCCGACCGCAGAGGAAGCAAGCACGTGACTCCCATCGTCCCCGCCGACCCGAACGTCGTGCACCCCATGCCGGACCAGCCGCGGGTGGTGCTGCTCAAGCCGCTGGTCAGCTCGCCGCTGATCGAGGTCGGAGCGTTCTCGTACTACGACGATCCGGACGACCCGACCGCGTTCGAGACCCGGAACGTGCTCTATCACTACGGGCCGGAGAAGCTCGTCATCGGTAAGTTCTGCGCTCTGGGCGAGGGAACCCGGTTCCTCATGAACGGCGCCAACCACCGGATGGACGGTCCCTCGACGTTCCCCTTCCCGATCATGGGCGGCTCCTGGGCCGAGCACTTCGACCTCATCACCGGGCTGCCGGGGCGCGGTGACACCGTCGTCGGGAACGACGTCTGGTTCGGCTACCGGACCCTGGTGATGCCCGGGGTCCGCATCGGCCACGGGGCGGTCATCGCCTCCGGCGCCGTCGTGGTCGACGACGTACCCGACTACGGCATCGTGGGCGGCAACCCGGCCCGCCTCATCCGCCGCCGCTACAGCGAGGACGAGGTGGACCGCCTGCTCGCCGTCGCGTGGTGGGACTGGCCGCCGGAGCACATCACCGAGCACATCCGCACGATCATGTCCGGCACCATCGACGACCTCGAGGCGGCCGCACCGGGGAACGAGCCGCCGCATGTCTGACGCTCCCACTCCGTTCGCCGACTGGCTCCGCGAGCACGCGAGTTCACTCACCCACCTCGATCCCGCGGCGCCGCTCGACGACCTGGAACCGCTGCGCGAACTGATCGGCACCGCCCGTGTCGTCGCCGTGGGGGAGAACTCGCACTTCATCGAGGAGTTCGCCGCGATGCGCGGCCGCGTCCTGCGCTTCCTCGTCGAACGCTGCGGATTCACCGTCCTCGCCTTCGAGTACGGCTTCAGCGAGGGCTTCGCCCTGGACGCCTGGGCGCAGGGGGAGGGCACGGAGGGCGACCTCGGGGAGCTTCTGGCCGGGTCGATCCCGGTGGGGGTCGGTGAACCCCTGCGCTGGGTAAGGCAGTTCAACCGCGGCGCCGAACGTCCCGTGCGCTTCGCCGGAGTGGACATCCCGGCCGCCGGTGGCTCGCTGCTGCCCGCACTGCTCCCCGTCGCCGACCATCTGCGCGCGGTGGACCCGGAGGTCCTGCCGCTGATCGAGGAGGCGATCCGGATCGCGGAGTCCTTCGCCGGGCCCTCCGCCTCCGCTGCCGCGCCCCGGTGGGAGCGGCTCGATGCGTCCCGACAGGACGCGCTGACCGCCCTGTTGACCCGCCTGCTCGTCCGCTGCCGCTCACTGGCGCCGCTCCATGTCTCCCGAGGTGACCGCCAGGACCACGCGGTGGCGGTACGGCGTCTGGAGGTGGCCGTCCACGCGGACTACACGTTCCGTGCGATGTCCGACCTCTTCGCGGGGCGCGGGCTGACGGCCGACACCTCCGCCCGGGAGAAGTCGATGGCCGAGTCGCTGCTGTGGCACCTGGAGCAGCAGGGGCCCGGGGCCCGTGTCGTACTGGCCGCCCACAACGCCCACATCCTGAAGTCCCCGATCTCCTTCGGCGGGCACCTCACCGGACTGCCGATGGGCCAGCACCTCCACGAGGCCCTGGGGGACGAGTACTTCGCCCTCGGGCTGACCAGTGCGGTGGGCCACACCGCGGACATGCGGCCGGACGAGGAGGCGCCGTTCGGCTTCACCGTCGCCGACACCCCGCTCGAGGCGCCCGAACCCGGCAGCATCGAGGCCGAGTTCAGGGCCGCCGGCATCGGGTTCGGCCTGGCGGGTCTGCGCGCGGCACGCTCACTCGGCCACCTCGCAGGCCCCGACCGCACCCGGCTGCAGAGCGCCTACCTGCAGGTCCCGGTGCTAGACGCCTTCGACGCCGTACTCGACACCGGCACCTCGACGGTCGCACCGGAGGCCTTGTAGCGGCGCCGGGAACACGCCGTCGACGGCTTGGCAGCAATTCGACGCACCATGACAGTCCTGCCACTCACCCGGCGCGGCCCGCGGCGGGAGAGTGGCAGACATGAACGCACTCAACGACTGGCTCACCGTCCTCGGCGTCGCCCTTCTGCTCGCCGCCCCCTCCCTCGCAGGCAACCTCCAGGACCGGCGCATCGACCGGCAGTTGAAGCAGGCCGAGCGCCGACCTGCCGGGAAGGACCGGATCCCCGATCCGCCCCGGCAGGCTCCCGTAGCCCCCGTAGCCCCCGTAGCCCCCGTCGGCTCCACCGGCCCGGTGCCGGGCCTTCAGAACTCGTCGTCGAACGACACCGAGCCCTCCACCGCCACCTGGTACGCGGACGGCCGCCGCTCGAAGAAGTTGGTCAGCTCCTGAACGCCCTGCAACTCCATGAAGGAGAACGGGTTCTGCGAGCCGTACACCGGCGCGAAACCGAGACGTACGAGCCGCTGGTCGGCCACGCACTCCAGGTACTCGCGCATCGACTCGGTGTTCATTCCCGGCAGTCCGTCCCCGCACAGGTCACGGGCGAACTGCAGCTCGGAGTCGACCGCCTCCCGGAGCATCTCGACGACCTGCCGCTCCAGGTCCTCGTCGAAGAGGTCCGGCTCCTCCTTGCGGACGGTGTCGACCACCTCGAAGGCGAAGTTCATGTGCATGGTCTCGTCCCGGAACACCCAGTTGGTGCCGGTGGCGAGACCGTGCAGCAGACCGCGGGAGCGGAACCAGTACACGTACGCGAAGGCGCCGTAGAAGAACAGGCCCTCGATGCACGCGGCGAAGCAGATCAGGTTCAGCAGGAAGCGGCGCCGGTCGGACCGGGACTCCAACTGGTCGATCGTCTCCACCGAGTCCATCCACTTGAAGCAGAACTCGGCCTTCTCGCGGATCGACGGGATGCTCTCGACCGCGGCGAAGGCGGCCGTGCGGTCCTCCGGGTCGGGGAGGTAGGTGTCGAGCAGTGTCAGATAGAACTGCACATGCACGGCTTCCTCGAACAGCTGCCGGCTCAAGTAGAGCCGCGCCTCGGGGGAGTTGATGTGCTTGTACAGGGTGAGCACCAGGTTGTTCGCCACGATCGAGTCGCCGGTCGCGAAGAACGCGACGAGACGGCCGATCAGATGCTGCTCGCCCGGCGACAGCTTCGCCAGGTCGGACACGTCCGAGTGGAGGTCGACCTCCTCGACGGTCCAGGTGTTCTTGATGGCGTCCCGGTAGCGCTCGTAGAAGTCCGGGTAGCGCATGGGGCGCAGCGTGAGCTCGAAGCCCGGGTCGAGCAGGTTCTTGGTGGTGGACCCGGTGGACCCGGTGGACCCGGTGGACCCGGTGGACTCGGTGGACTCGGTGGTCTGGCTTGGAATAGTCATGGCTTCCTGCGCGGAGCGCTGTCCTTGAGGGCTGGTGGTCGGGCGACGGGTGGGCATTACTGGCAGGCCTCGCAGGATTCGGGGTTTTCCAGGGAGCAGGCGACCGCGTCGGATTCGGCGGCAGGCTGCACGGGGGCAGGGGCGGCCGTGTCCGCCGCGCCGGAGCCGGCCGCACGGGCGATGCGTGTCGCGGGCCGGGAGCGCAGGTAGTAGGTGGTCTTCAGACCGCTCTTCCAGGCGTACGCGTACATCGAGCTGAGCTTGCCGATGGTCGGCGTCTCCAGGAACAGGTTCAGGGACTGCGCCTGGTCGAGGTACGGCGTGCGGGCCGCGGCCATGTCGATCAGGGCGCGCTGCGGGATCTCCCACGCCGTGCGGTAGAGGTCGCGCACCTCGGCGGGCAGCGCGGTGAGGCCCTGCACCGATCCGGCCGAGTCCCGCAGCGTCTCGCGGGTCGCCGGATTCCACTGGCCGAGCTGCTTGAGGTCCTCCACCAGATACGAGTTGACCTGGAGGAACTCGCCGGACAGGGTCTCGCGCTTGAAGAGGTTGGAGACCTGCGGCTCGATGCATTCGTAGACGCCGGCGATCGAGGCGATGGTCGCGGTCGGCGCGATGGCCAGGAGCAGTGCGTTGCGCATCCCGGTCGCGGCGATACGTTCCCGCAGTGCGGCCCAGCGCGCCGGCCAGTGCGTCTCGACGCCGTAGTGGTCCGGGTGCAGGACACCGCGGGCGGTCCGGGTGTGGGCCCAGGCCGGCAGCGGGCCGTCCTTCTCGGCGAGGTCGGCGGAGGCCTCGTACGCCGCGAGCATGATCCGCTCGGCGATCTGGGTGGAGAGCGCCTTGGCCTCGGGGGAGTCGAAGGGCAGCCGGAGCTTGAAGAACACGTCCTGCAGGCCCATCGCGCCCAGACCGACCGGCCGCCAGCGGGAGTTGGAGCGCCCGGCCTGTTCGGTCGGGTAGAAGTTGATGTCCACGACCCGGTCGAGGAACGTCACCGCCGTGTGGACGGTCGCGTCGAGCCGCTCCCAGTCGATCGCGCCGTCGTCCGTGACGAACGCGCCGACGTTCACGGAACCGAGGTTGCACACGGCGGTCTCGCCGTCGTCGGTCACCTCGAGGATCTCGGTGCACAGGTTCGACGAGTGCACGACGTTCCCGGGTTCGGCGGTCTGGTTGGCGGTGCGGTTGGCCGCGTCCTTGAACGTCATCCAGCCGTTGCCGGTCTGCGCGAGGGCGCGCATCATCCGGCCGTACAGATCACGGGCGGGCAGCGTCCTGCGGGCGAGCCCGGCCGCCTCGGCCCTGCGGTACGCGGCGTCGAACTCCTCGCCCCACAGGTCGACGAGCTCCGGCACGTCCACCGGCGAGAACAGCGACCAGTTGCCGTCCGTCTCCACGCGCCGCATGAACTCGTCGGGGACCCAGTGCGCCAGATTGAGGTGGTGGGTGCGCCGGGCGTCCTCGCCGGTGTTGTCCCGCAGTTCGAGGAACTCCTCGATGTCCGCGTGCCAGGTCTCCAGGTAGACGGCGGCCGCTCCCTTGCGCCGCCCGCCCTGGTTCACCGCGGCGACCGAGGAGTCGAGGGTCTTGAGGAACGGCACGATGCCGTTGGAGTGCCCGTTGGTCCCGCGGATCAGCGAACCCCGCGCGCGGATACGGGAGTACGAGAGCCCGATGCCGCCGGCGTGCTTGGAGAGGCGGGCGACCTGGTGGTAGCGGTCGTAGATCGAGTCGAGCTCGTCCGCGGGGGAGTCGAGGAGGTAGCAGGACGACATCTGCGGGTGCCTGGTACCGGAGTTGAAGAGCGTCGGCGACGACGGCAGATAGTCGAGTCGGCTCATCAGGCGGTAGAGCGAGGCGACTTCGTCGACCGCGGCGTTCGAGCCGTCGGCGGCCAGGCCGGAGGCGACGCGCAGCATGAAGTGCTGCGGGGTCTCGATGACCTTGCGGGTCAGCGGGTGGCGCAGCAGATAGCGGCTGTAGACCGTCCGCAGCCCGAAGTAGCCGAAGCGGTCGTCGGCGGCCGGGTCGATCAGCGCGTCGAGCCGCGTGCCGTGAGCGACGGCGAACTCGGCCGTACGGTCCGCGATCAGGCCCTCGCGATGTCCGGTCGCCACCGACTCGGTGAAGCTGCGCACGCCTTGCGAGGCGGCCTCGTCGGCGATGGTGAGCGTGAGCAGCCGCGCGGCGAGGCGGGCGTACGCCGGATCGTCGGAGATCAGACCGGCGGCCGCGTCCGTCGCCAGGTCGCGCAGCTCCGCCTCGTCCGAACCGGCGTGCCGGCCCTTGAGTGCGGAGGCCGCGACCCGGCCGGGATCCGTGTGGGGCAGATCCGCGGTCAGCTCGGTGAGGGTACGCAACAGGGCTGTACCCGGGGCGTCTTCGACCTGCTCGGCGACCGCGGCAAACGGATCGGCTGGCGCGATGGTCACGTGGTGCACTCCCTCGCTCGGCTCGGGGCCGCGCGGGAGGCATGGGGTCACGGATCGGCGCCGCCTGACAGGGCGGCGCTCCGCGTCCACCGGCCCATTCCGCGAGGCCCGGACGTCGTCGGCACCCGGACCGGACGGACCGGGTGCGCTGTCGGCAGGTCTTCGGACTCATGGGCACGCGGAATGCGCACACATACACCGTTGCGGGACAGTTCCGGATTCGCACCGGATTCCCCTGGCGTGACAGCGAGCACGAGCATACATGTTGGGTCGGTTGGACGAAGGAGGCCCCACATCTTGTGTCACGTGGCGTTCACGCGGACCGGACTCAGAGCGCCAGGCGGTAGGCGATCAAGTCGATGCCGGGCACCGGGGTCCAGTCCCGCTCGGGGGTCCTGACGAAGCCCAGCCGCTCGTAGATGCGGTGGGCGGAGCGCATGGTGGGCTGGGTCGAGAGCACGATCGCGTGGCATCCCGACGCCTTGGCGCGCTCCACACAGGCCCGTACGAGCGCCTCGCCCGCGCCCCGGCCGCGGGCCGTGTGCGCGACCGCGAGGGCCCGGAACTCCGCCTCGCCCGGCCGGCTGATCTCGGCGTGTCGCGTCCCGTACGCCGCGAAGGTCACGCTGCCGAGCAGGGTGCCGGCGGTGTCGACGGCGACGAGTACCTCCCCGTCGGCGGCCCGGTCGGCCACGGCCCGCAGGGACGTCAGATAGGGGTCCTCGCCGTCGATGAGCTCGTCGTGGAGGTAGGCGCCCGCCGTGATCTCGCCGAGCGCCTCGAACTCGGCCTGGTTCGCGCGCCTGATGGTGATGTCCATGCGCCGATTCTGCCGGACGGCTACGACAACGGGCCGGGTCCTCCGAGAGGAGGCCGCCCGGCCCGTCGCCGTCGGGGCGGTGCCCCGGGTGTGCTCAGCAGCAGCGGAAGCCCTCCCGGGGGTCCGCCTCCTGCGCATCGGTACGGCTGCGTTCGAACTCGCGGCGCGTCATGACCTCGGCGCCCGGACTGCAGGACCGTGTGTGCGCGACGTAGCGGTCGTACGTCGCCTCGCCGGTCAACTCCCGCCAGTAGTAACGGAATCGGCTCGCGAAGTGCCGTACGCGCCCCGCGGTCGTGGCGGGGGCGGTGGCCTCGGCGCCCGGGGTCACGACGCGTCCCCGTCCGTCCCGGACCTCGCGCCGACCGCGGCGAGTTCGGCCTTCTCCTGCTGGGTCGGGATCATGCCGTCCGGCGCGACCAGCTTGGACTCGACGAACTTCACCTCGGCGAGCTTGGCGCTCGCCGGATCCCGGATCACCTTGTAGCAGACCCTGGCGGCGTCGGCGAGGACGATCAGGATGAGCACCGCGAAGAGGATCGAAAGGACGCCGTCCACCGTGGAGTTGGTGACCACGGTGTGCATGTCGTCCATCGACGTCGCGGGCGGCAGCACCTCACCGGCGTCGATGCCGTCCTGGTACTTGGCGCGCTGCGAGAAGAAGCCCACCGCCGGGTCGTCGGAGAACACCTTCTGCCAGCTCGCGGTCAGGGTGACCGCCGCGTCCCAGGCGAGTGGAACGGCCGTGATCCAGGCGTACTTGAGGCGTCCGGACTTCACCAGGAGCGTGGTGCAGACGGCGAGTGCGACCGCCGCGAGCAGCTGGTTGGCGATACCGAACAGCGGGAAGAGCTGGTTGATGCCGCCCAGCGGGTCGTGCACGCCGACCCACAGGAAGTAGCCCCAGCCGCCGACCACGATGGCGCTGGCGAACCAGACGCCGGGCTTCCAGCTGACGTCCTTCATCGGCTTGTAGACGTTGCCCAGCATGTCCTGCAGCATGAAGCGGCCCACCCGGGTGCCCGCGTCCACGGTGGTGAGGATGAACAGCGCCTCGAACATGATCGCGAAGTGGTACCAGAAGGCCTTGAGTCCGGACCCGCCGATCACCGACGCGAAGATCTCCGACATCCCGAGCGCGAACGTCGGCGCACCACCCGTACGGGACAGCAGGCTCGCCTCCTCGACGTCCTTGGCCGCCTGGGCGAGGTCGCCCGGCGAGATGCTGAAGCCGAGGTCGGAGACCGCCTGGGACGCGGACTGCACGCTGTCGCCGATCACTCCGGCCGGCGCGTTCATCGCGAAGTACAGACCGGGGTCGATGATGCAGGCGCAGATGAGGGCCATGATCGCGACGAACGACTCGGTGATCATCGCCCCGTAGCCGATCATCCGGACCTGGGTCTCCTTCTGGATCATCTTCGGGGTCGTGCCCGAGGAGACCAGTGCGTGGAAGCCGGAGAGCGCGCCGCAGGCGATCGTGATGAAGACGAACGGGAACAGCGAGCCGGCGAAGACCGGTCCCGCGCCGCTGGAGGCGAACTCGGTGACGCCGTCCATCTTGAGCGTGGGCAGCGCGATGACGACGCCGACCGCGAGCAGCACGATCGTGCCGACCTTCATGAAGGTCGACAGGTAGTCACGCGGGGCGAGCAGCATCCACACCGGAAGCACCGAGGCCACGAAGCCGTAGATGACCATCCAGATGACGAGCGTGCCCGCTTCGAGGGTGAAGGTGTCGGCCAGCGAGGACTCCGCGACCCAGCCGCCCGCGACGATGGCGAGCAGCAGCAGCGCGACACCGATCACCGAGACCTCGGTGACCCGGCCGGGGCGCAGCGTCCGCAGGTAGAAGCCCATGAACAGGGCGATCGGGATGGTCATCCCGATGGAGAACACGCCCCACGGCGAATCGGCGAGCGCGTTCACGATGACGAGCGCGAGCACCGCGAGCAGGATGATCATGATCATGAACACCGCGATGAGTGCCGCGGCACCGCCCACCGGGCCGATCTCGTCGCGCGCGATCTGCCCGAGCGAACGGCCGTCGCGCCGCGTCGAGAAGAACAGCACCACCATGTCCTGCACCGCACCGGCGAAGATCACGCCGGCCACGATCCAGATCGTGCCGGGCAGGTAGCCCATCTGGGCCGCGAGGATCGGACCGACCAGCGGCCCCGCACCGGCCACGGCGGCGAAGTGGTGTCCGAAGAGCACGCGCCGGTCGGTCGGGTGGAAGTCCACGCCGTTGTTCAGGCGTTCGGCGGGCGTCGCGCGCTTGCGGTCGGCCTTGAGGACCTTGTACTGGATCCACTTCGCGTAGAAGCGGTACGCGATGGCGTAGGAGCCGAGAGCCGCCGCGAGCATCCAGACGGCCGACACCTCCTCGCCGCGGGCGAGTGCGAGTACCGCCCAGCCCACGGCGCCGATGAGGGCGACGAGCGACCATCCGGTGATGGCCTTGGGCGTCATTCTCCGTGCGTCGTCCGGCGGCGTCGTCGTGGGTGGTGTCGGCTCTGACATCGGTGGGCTCCGTCCCCTAGATCCCCCAGGTATTAATGCGCTGGAAATCTAGAGGACTGTCTCGCAGGGAGTCACCCCCGTCCGCATATCGGTACGGACACAAATGAAAGCTCAGAGGAACCTCAACGCCGTTCACCCGTACGGGAAATCGCCTTCGGGAATGCCTGTGCGAGGAATGTTCCTAATCGGTGCGAGAAATATGGCGCAATGATGTGACGAACCGTCATCGGCCCGCGTCACCGGCACCGGGCGGCCCTAGGGCCGCTTGAGCCGCGCCACGAACTTGTACCGGTCGCCGCGGTACACCGACCGCACCCACTCCACCGGGTGCCCCGTCCCGTCCAGCGAGTGACGCGACAGCATCAGCATCGGCAGCCCGACATCGGTGCCGAGCAGCCCGGCCTCGCGCGGGGTGGCGAGCGAGGTCTCGATGGTCTCCTCGGCCTCGGCGAGATGGACGTCGTAGACCTCGGCCAGCGCCGTGTACAGCGAGGTGTACTTGACCAGGGAACGGCGCAGCGCGGGAAAGCGCTTGGCGGACAGATGCGTCGTCTCGATCGCCATCGGCTCACCGCTGGCCAGCCGCAGCCGCTCGATGCGCAGCACCCTGCCACCCGCGGTGATGTCGAGGAGTCCGGCCAGCGTGTCGTCGGCGGTGATGTAGCCGATGTCCAGGAGCTGTGACGTCGGCTCCAGGCCTTGGGCCCTCATGTCCTCGGTGTACGAGGTGAGTTGGAGCGCCTGCGAGACCTTGGGCTTGGCGACGAACGTGCCCTTGCCCTGGATGCGCTCGAGCCGTCCCTCGACGACCAGTTCCTGCAGGGCCTGCCGCACGGTGGTCCGCGAGGTGTCGAACTCCGCGGCGAGGGTGCGCTCGGGAGGGACCGGCGTGCCGGGCGGCAGGGTCTCCGTCATGTCGAGCAAGTGCTTCTTCAGGCGGTAGTACTTGGGCACGCGCGCGGTGCGTCCGGCGGCGGCCGGCTCGGCCGACGGTGTGGTCGTCGCACCCTGCGTGCTGCTCATGCTCGCCCCACCCGTCTCCCGGCCGGCGTTCGCGGTCGTCGCACTGCGTGCGGTACCGCGCTGCGGCTCCTGTGCTGCTGCCGTCACCGGCTCCTCCGTCTGTCGCGGCTCACATCGTGGCACGGCCTGCCCGGCACCCGCCGTAGTCGCTCAGGTGTCGGTCCGGTAACGGGATGTGCGCCCCCTCTTATACACCCTTGACACCCCTAAAGGTCTAGGCCAAGCTCCCCGTACTGGTCTACACCATTAAAGACCAGATCCCGGCCCCACGGCAGTACTTGGCGTATGTCACGCGCAGGGCAGGGGGGTTGCGAGCATCCTGAGGAGGGTGGCGTGAAGCGCAAGCTGATAGCCGCGATCGGTGTCGCGGGCATGATGTTCTCGGTGGCCGGTTGTGGTGATTCCGGCAGTTCCAACTCGTCGAAGGACCCGAAGGACCGCGACGAGACGGTGACCGTGTGGCTGATGGTCGACGCGCAGAGCACCTGGCCGGAGCTGGTGAAGGACGTCAACGCCCAGTTCAAGAAGAAGTATCCGAACGTCAAGGTCAAGGTGCAGTACCAGCAGTGGGCCGACAAGGCCAAGAAGCTGGACACCGCGCTCGGCGGCGACAAGTTCCCCGACGTCGTCGAACTCGGCAACACCGAGACCATGCAGTACATCCTCAACGGTGCGCTCGCCGAGATCGACCCCAAGAAGTACGACAACTCCGACACCTGGATCGAGGGCCTCAAGGACACCTGCACCTTCGAGGGCAAGCAGTACTGCGTCCCCTACTACGCAGGCGCGCGCGTGGCCGTCTTCAACAAGGAGATGGTGAAGAAGGGCACCGACAGCGACAAACTCCCCACCACCGAGGACGACTTCCTCAAGGCGATGGACGACGTCCAGAAGGAGTACAGCGCCAAGGACAAGCGCTTCTCCTCCCTCTACCTGCCCGGCCGCTACTGGTACGCCGCGATGTCGTACGTCCACGCCTACGGCGGCGAGATCGCCACGTACGACGAGGGCTCCAAGGAGTGGAAGGGCGCGCTGTCCAGCGCCAAGTCCAAGCAGGGCATCGAGCACTTCATCAACCTGGTCAAGAAGTACAACAAGGCCGACCAGACGAAGGACGAGCAGGACCACGCCAACGTCGTGGCCAACGAGAAGGCCGCCGTCATCTACGGCAACGGCTGGGAGGCCGGCTCCGTCGTCGAGGGCAAGAGCGCCAACCCGAAGCTCAAGGGCAAGATCGACGTCGCCGCGATGCCCGGCCCGAACGGAAAGCCGCTGCCCTCCTTCATCGGTGGCTCCGACCTCGCCGTGACCGCCAAGTCCAAGTCCGCGGACCTGGGCGAGGAGTGGATCTCGATGTACACGAGCGAGAAGTCCCAGGAGGTCCTCGCCTCGAAGGACATCCTGCCGAACAACACCAAGCAGCTCGAGCCGCTGACCAAGAACCCGGCCACCGCCCCTGCGGCGAAGGCCGTGCCGGAGGCCTGGTTCACGCCGATCGCGCCCGGCTGGACCTCGATCGAGAAGGAGGAGGTCCTGGAGAACCTGCTCCTGGACATCCTCAAGGGCGACTCCGTGGACTCGGCCACGAAGAAGGCCGACGGGAAGATCGACGAGCTGATCAACAAGGAGTCCTGAGCCGCCGTACAGGCTCCCGGGCGGTGGGCGGTGACCCGGCTCCACAGGTCACCGCCCGGCCGCCCCTTTCGGTGCAGAGAACAAACGGAAGGTCAGCCACGTGACTGCCGCCGACACCCAGGCCGTCGAAGCGAAGGCCCCCGCCGAAGGGGGCGCGAACGTACCGGGCCCCCGGCCGCCCGAGCCCTCGAAGAGCGGCGGCAAGGGCCGCCCGGGCCGAGGGAAGAACGGACTCCTCCCTTACCTGCTGATCCTGCCGGCCATCGTGGCGATCGCCGCCGTCTACGCCTACCCGCTGGCCAGAACGGTGATCATGTCCTTCCAGGACATGGGGCGCCGCGAGTTGTGGACCGGCGAGTCCCCACCGTGGGTCGGACTCGAGCAGTTCACCAACATCCTCGGCGACTCGGAGTTCTGGAGCGTCACCGGGCGCACCGTGCTCTTCATGACCGTGTGCGTGACGCTCACCATGGGCCTCGGCCTGCTGATCGCCCTGCTGATGCAGCGGCTGTCCACCTGGGTCCGCCTCACCCTCACCGTGGCCCTCATCGCCGCGTGGTCGATGCCGCTGCTCGTCGCCTCGTCCGTCTTCCGCTGGCTGGCGGACTCCGACTACGGCCTGCTCAACACCCTGATCGCGAAGGTCGCGGGCGAGGACTTCCTCGGCCACAACTGGTTCCTCAACCCGTGGCAGGGATTCGCGGTCATCATCTGCCTGGTCGTCTGGGGCGCCATCCCGTTCGCGGTGATCACCCTCTACGCGGCGCTCACCCAGGTGCCCAAGGAGCTCGAAGAAGCAGCCCAGTTGGACGGGGCGAGCGCTTTCAGCGTCTACCGGTTCGTCACCTGGCCCGTCATCAAGCCCATCTTCATCATGGTCACCACGCTCTCGGTGATCTGGGACTTCAACGTCTTCGGTCAGATCTGGCTGCTGCGCGGCAACAAGCCCGAGCCCGAGTACGAGACCCTCGGCCTCTACTCGTTCTCCAAGGCCTTCGAGTCCACCTCCTTCAGCCAGGGCACCGCCATCGCCCTGATCACGGTCGTCCTGCTGTCCGGAGTCGCCGTGTACTACCTGCGTCAGCTGATCAAGACAGGAGAGGTCGAATGAGCGCCTCCGCCCCGGTGAGCGGCAGCACGGCCCCGCCCGAGCCGCGCGAACTCCGGCCCGACCGCAAGAAGAACCGCTTCGGGTACAACATCATCGGCCTGGCCGTCGCCGCCGTCATGGCCTTCCCCGTCTACTGGCTGGTCGTCAGCGCGCTGCGTCCCAACCACGAGATCCGCTCGTACGACCAGACCCTGTGGCCGTCGTCGATCACCTTCGACAACTTCGCACGGGCCGTGAAGCAGGCCAACTTCGGCACCGCGATCCAGTCCAGTCTGATCGTCTCCATCACAGCCGTCGTCGGCGGCATGATCATCGCGACCTTCGCGGCGCTGGCGATCGGACGCTTCCGGTTCTTCGGACGCAAGTCCCTGCTCCTGGTCCTCATCCTGGTCCAGATGCTGCCGCCGACCGCGATGCTGATCCCGATCTACGCCCAGTTGAACACCATGGGCGGGCTCAACGAGTACTGGGGCCTGATCGTCGTCTACCTGGTCTCCACACTGCCGTTCGCGGTGGTCATGATCCGCGGCTTCGTGGTCAACATCCCGGTGGAACTCGAGGAGTCGGCGATGGTCGACGGGTGCACCCGGATGGGTGCCTTCCGCCGAGTGGTGTTCCCGCTGCTCGCCCCGGGGCTCGCGGCGGCGTCGATTTTCGCCCTGGTGAACGCGTGGAACGAGTACCTCTTCGCGTACATCCTGATGAACGACAACGACAAGTACACGCTCAATGTGTGGCTGATGACCTTCACCACCGAGCGAGGCACCGACTACGGCGCGCTGATGGCCGCGTCCACCATGATCGCCCTGCCGGTGGTGATCTTCTTCATGTTCATCCAGAAGAAGATGGCCACGGGGCTCACGTCCGGCGCAGTGAAGGGATGACTCCGCCTCCATGACCACACTCGCCCGCAGCACCGACACCCTCACCCGCGACGTCCTCGCCGTCCTGCAGCCCGGCTTCACCGGGACCACCGCCCCCGACTGGCTGCTGCGCCGCCTCGACGAAGGCCTGTACTCCGTCGGCCTGTTCGGCCGCAACATCGCCTCCGAGGATCAACTGGCCGCGCTCACCGCCCAGTTGCGTGCCGAGCGCGGTGACGTCCTGGTCGCCATCGACGAGGAGGGTGGCGACGTCACCCGGCTCGAGGTCCGCGCCGGCTCGTCGTTCCCCGGCAACCACGCGCTCGGCGCCGTGGACGACCCCGAGCTGACCCGCCAGGTGGCCACCGAGCTCGGCCGCCGCCTCGCGGCCTGCGGCGTCAACCTGAACTGGGCCCCGTCCGCGGACGTCAACTCCAACTCGGACAACCCCGTGATCGGCGTACGGTCCTTCGGCGCCGACCCCGCGCTGGTCGCCCGGCACACCGCCGCCTACATCACCGGACTGCAGTCGGCCGGCGTCGCCGCCTGCACCAAGCACTTCCCCGGGCACGGCGACACCTCCGTCGACTCGCACCACGCGGTGCCGCGCATCGACGCGGACCCGAAGACGCTGCGGGTCCGCGAACTGGTGCCGTTCCGCGCGGCCATCGAGGCCGGCACCAAGGCCGTGATGAGCGCGCACATCCTGCTGCCGGCCCTCGACGCAGGCCACCCGGCCACGCTCAGCCCGAGCATCCTCGCCGGCCTGCTGCGCCGGGAGCTGGGCCACGAGGGCCTGATC
Source organism: Streptomyces sp. YIM 130001 (assembly GCF_003574445.1). GTDB lineage: Bacteria > Actinomycetota > Actinomycetes > Streptomycetales > Streptomycetaceae > Streptomyces. Next base: position 86,790 of record NZ_KZ984555.1, on the reverse strand, counting down.
GTCACGGACGGCATCGAGATGCAGGCGATCGCCGCCACGTACGGCATCGAGCGCGGCAGCGTGCTCGCCATCGCGGCCGGCGCCGACGCCATCTGCGTAGGCGGCGGGCTCGCCGACGAGGACACCGTGCTGCGGCTGCGCGACGCGCTGGTCGCAGCGGTGAAGTCCGGCGAACTCCCCGAGGAGCGGCTCGCCGACGCGGCCGCCCGGGTACGGGCCCTCGGCGAGTGGACCGCGGGGGCCACCGAGTCCGCGCGCAGCGAGCCGGTCGCCCCGCGCACCGACATCGGCCTGGTCGCGGCCCGCCGGGCGCTGACCGTGACCCGAGCCGACACCCCGGTCGAGCCCCTGACCGAGGGCCCCTACGTGGCCGCCTTCACGCCGGTGGCCAACATCGCGGTCGGCGACGAGACTCCGTGGGGCGTGGCAGCGGAGCTGGCGCGCCGGCTCCCCGGCACCGGGACCGGCAGCTACGCGGGCCAGGACGAGGACGCCCGGGCCCTGGCGTCGGGACTGCTCGCGGAAGCCGGCGAACGGCGCGTGGTCGCCGTGGTCCGCGACGTGCACCGGCACCCCTGGATGGCGTCGGCCCTGGACGAACTGCTCGCCGCCCGGCCCGAGTCGATCGTCGTCGAGATGGGCGTACCGCAGGCACCGCCGCGAGGCGCCCTGCACATCGCCACCCACGGCGCGGCCCGGGTCTGCGCCCTCGCCGCGGCCGAGGTGATCACGGGCGCCTGATCCTTCCGGTCCGGGAGCCCGTGCCGTGTGCGGGGGCGGCACAGCCACCCGGAACGGAACGCGCGGCGGCCGGGCACCCCTGGACGGGGTGCCCGGCCGCTGTCGTGTGCGGGGGAGTGCGCTCAGATGCCCTGCCAGTCGGGCTTGTTGACGTAGGCGTGCCGGAAGTAGTCCGCCAGCTTCAGCTTGGACGCCGCGGCCTCGTCGACCACCACCGTCGCGTGCTGGTGCAGCTGGAGCGCGGAGGCGGGCACCACGGCGGCCACCGGCCCCTCGACCGTGGCGGCCACCGCATCGGCCTTGCCCTCGCCGGTGGCGAGCAGCACCAGGTGCCTGGCCTCCAGGATGGTGCCGATGCCCTGGGTGATCACGTGATGCGGGACCTGCTCGATGTCACCGTCGAAGAACCGGGCGTTGTCCACCCGGGTCTGCTCGGTGAGCGTCTTGATCCGGGTGCGCGAAGCGAGCGACGAGCAGGGCTCGTTGAACCCGATGTGCCCGTCGGTGCCGATCCCGAGCAGCTGCAGATCCACCCCGCCCGCGTCACTCAGCGCCTGGTCGTACGCCTCGCACGCGCCCTGCACGTCCGCGGCACTGCCGTCCGGCCCCATGAAGGATCCCTCGCCGAGCCCGAGCGGCTCCACGACCTCGCGCAGGACCACCGAGCGGTACGACTCCGGGTGTCCGGCGGGCAGGCCCACGTACTCGTCGAGCTGGCAGATCCGGGCCCGCGAAGCATCGGCCTCGCCGGCACCGACCTTGGCCTTCAGCGCCTGGTAGACCGGCAGCGGCGTCGAACCGGTGGCCACGCCGAGCAGGGCGTCGGGCTTGCGTCGCAGCAGGCCGGCCATGGCCTCCGCGATGAGCTCTCCGCCTGACTTGGCGTCCGGGACGATGACAACTTCCACGCTTGGCCTGCCGATCTGGTGAAGGGTCATGTGGTATAGACCAATCTAGCAGAATGTGCCGGTCAGCACACCCGCGGCTGCTCCGCCCGGCCGTACGTCATGGGGCCCTCCACCACCCGCCCGAGCCCTTCGCCGGCTGGCGGCGTACGCGCGCCCCGTGGTCGACTGGAACGGCCCGGCGCACCCCCGGGCAGACCCGCCCCGCACCCCGGCCGAACCGGCCGCCGCCTGGGAGGAAGTCCCGTATGCCCGCCACGACGACCGCCCGGCACAGCGAGCGACCGGGCAGCATCATGTCCGGCGAGATGGCGGAGCAGCCCGCGGTCCTGAGCCGCATTCTCGCGGACGGTGCACCCGAAATCCGCGAGACCGCCGCACGGATCGCCGCCCGCAAGCCGCGCTTCGTACTGCTCACCGCGCGCGGCACCTCCGACAACGCCGCCCTGTACGCCAAGTACCTGCTCGAGATCCAGCTGGGCCTGCCCTGCGGCCTCGCCTCGATGTCCACCACCACGGCGTACGGCGCGAAGCCGGACCTCACCGACGTCCTCGTCATCACCGTCAGCCAGTCCGGCGGATCACCCGATCTGGTGGCCTCCACCCGGGCCGCGGGTGAGGCCGGCGCGATCACCCTCGCGGTGACCAACAACCCGGACTCGCCGCTCGCCGCCGTCTGCGAGTTCCACCTCGACATCCTGGCCGGCCCCGAGCGCGCACTGCCCGCGACGAAGACGTACACCGCGTCCCTGCTCGCCCTCTACCTCTTCGTCGAGGGGCTGCGCGGCGGCGACGGAGCGGCGGCCGCGCGCCTGCCGGACCTGGCCGCGGACCTGCTCGCCCGGCAGGACGAGGTGCGGCAACTCGCCGCCCGCTACCGCTTCGCCGAACGCATGGTCATCACTTCGCGCGGCTACGGCTATCCGACCGCCAAGGAGGCAGCACTCAAGCTGATGGAGACGAGCTACATCCCCGCGCTCTCGTACTCCGGCGCGGACCTCCTGCACGGCCCGCTCGCCATGGTCGACAACATCTCGCCGGTGATAGCCGTCGTCACCGACGGCCGCGGCGGCCAGGCCCTGCAACCCGTACTCGACCGCCTGCGCGGCCGCGGCGCCGACCTCGTCGTCATCGGCCCCAAGGCCCAGGTCGAAGCGGCCTCGGCCGGATTCGAGCTGCCGACGGACGGCGTCGTCGAGGAGGTCCAGCCCATCCTCGAGATCATCCCGCTGCAGCTCCTCGCCTACGAGGTCACCATCGCCCGGGGCCAGGACCCCGACGCCCCACGTGCCCTCGCCAAGATCACGGAAACCCGCTGACCGTGCGACCGGTGAACCGCCACTCCGTTTCAGCCGTGCCCTCGGGTACGTGCCACGGTCGGTGCAGGTGACACCGGTACCTGTTGGAGAAACCGACGAAAACTCACACCTCCGCACGCATGGACACCGGAGAATGGTCTAGTCCACAATGCAGAGGACAGGCTCCCGCTCTCCCCGCACAGGAGGGCGGAGTGAGGCACCGGCGCTCTCTGCCCTGACTGCACCGGAGCCTCCACTCGGCCGCTGGGACCGCACACCCGCCGGCCGATGCAACCCGGGCTGCGGTGCCGGGAGGGCTGAGGGTCCCTCCCAGGCGCCGCGGCCCGCGGGTGTTCCAGGGACCACGCACCGGCCGTGACCAGGTACGAGTGGCGGCCAGGTACTCTCAGCCCGTGCCCTCCATGAACGAACTCGTACGCCAGCACACCGCCCTCGGTGACACCGATCTCGAGTGGTTGCATCTGCTGGTCTCGGAGTGGCAGTTGCTCTCCGACCTCTCGTTCGCCGACCTCGTCCTGTGGGTCCCGACCCGGGACGGCACGCGTTACGTGTCGGTCGCCCAGATGCGCCCCAACACCGGCCCCACCTCGTATCAGGACGACATGGTCGGCCACCTGGTCCCGCGTGGGCGCCGCCCCCTCCTGGACGCCGCGCTCGACGAGGGCCGCATCGTGCGCGAGGGCGACCCGGAGTGGCGCGAGGAGGTGCCGGTCCGCGTCGAGTCCATCCCCGTACGCCGCGACGGCCGCGTCCTCGGCGTGATCGCCCGCAACACCAACCTCCTCACCGTCCGCACCCCCTCCCGCCTCGAACTCACCTATCTGCAGTCGGCATCCGACCTGGCGCAGATGATCGCCGCGGGAGCGTTCCCGTTCCCCGACCAGCAGGTCGACATGGACGCCTCGCCGCGCGTCGGTGACGGCCTCATCCGGCTCGACGCCGACGGCATCGTCCAGTACGCCTCGCCGAACGCCCTGTCCGCGTACCACCGCCTCGGCATCGCCGCCGACCTCGTCGGGCATCACCTCGGCACCGCCACCGCCGAACTCGCCCCGTCCCGCGGCCCGGTCGACGAGGCCCTGGTCAAACTGGCCAGCGGCTACGCCCCGCGCGAGACCGAGGTCGAGGGCGACGACGGCGTCATCCAGCTCCGCGCGATCCCCCTCAAACCCAAGGGCACCCGCATCGGTTCGCTCGTCCTGTGCCGCGACGTCACGGAACTGCGCCGCCGCGAACGGGAGTTGATCACCAAGGACGCCACCATCCGGGAGATCCACCACCGGGTGAAGAACAACCTGCAGACGGTCGCCGCCCTGCTCAGGCTGCAGGCCCGCCGCATCGGTTCGGAGCGCGGCCGCGAGGCCCTCGAGGAGGCGGTACGCCGGGTCGGCTCCATCGCCATCGTCCACGAGACGCTGTCCCAGAACCTGGACGAGCGCGTCGAGTTCGACGAGATCGCGGACCGGGTGCTCGCGATGGTCGCCGAGATCGCGCCGGGCAAGGTCACCGGCCGGCGCACCGGCCGCTTCGGCATCCTGGACGCCGAGGTCGCCACCCCGCTGTCCATGGTCCTCACCGAGGTACTGCAGAACGCCCTCGAGCACGGCTTCGGCGCGGGCGAGCAGGGTGCCGTCGAGGTCTCCGCGGTCCGCGGCGGCACCACCAAGGAGAGCCGACTCCTCGTCACGGTGCAGGACGACGGCGTCGGCCTGCCCGACGGCTTCGACGTCAAGCAGGCCGGCAACCTGGGCCTGCAGATCGTACGCACGCTGGTCGAGGGCGAGTTGGGTGGAACGTTCGACATGGTTCCGGCGCCGGAGCGCGGAACGCGTGTGATCCTCGACATCCCGGTGCACGCCGAGAAGGTCCGCCCCGACAAGTAGGTGAGTCGCCGACGGGGAGTGGCCGGTTCACGTCAACTGGCCCTCGCCCACGGTTCGTTCACGCACTTCGCACTCAATGTGCACAGCGGACGGCACGCGTCGCGCACAGCAGTGAGCCCCGGACCGTGGTGCGGTCCGGGGCTCACTGTTTACGGCTGAGCGCATTAAGGGTACTGCGCGCTGCGGCTCGGGGGCGGGAGATGCGTACTCGATGTACGCGCCGCCGGGCTCGGGCTCGTTGAGGGGTGGGGCGTCAGGCGCTGGCCTGGCGGGCCCGGTTGCGAGCGGCGCGGCGCTTCATTGCGCGGCGCTCGTCCTCGCTGAGGCCACCCCAGACGCCGGAGTCCTGGCCGGACTCGAGCGCCCACTGCAGGCACTGCTCCACGACGGGGCAGCGACGGCAGACGGCCTTGGCTTCCTCGATCTGCAGCAGCGCAGGACCGGTGTTGCCGATGGGGAAGAACAGCTCGGGGTCTTCCTCGCGGCAAACGGCGTTGTGACGCCAGTCCATGGCTGCTACCTCTCTTGGTGATTCGGTCACTTGTGCTTGTGAATGTGAACGCTTTCACGAATCCCTCCGCAAGGGAAGGGGCGACAGCCAGATGACTGGCGTCGTCCTTGCGTTTGAGGAGGGGGTTCGGGCTCTCTGTGGGGCCGGTGTTGCGGGCCGTCCTGAGCGCCACCTAGAGATTCCCAAACCTCGGCAGCGGATACAACCCCTTCCGAGAAGTTTTTTTTGATTCCTCGGTGTCGACTAGGTCACAGCCGTACTTCCATGGGGTGGACCCTGGCCTAAACGTTCGAGTGAAAGGACTTTAGGCCCTTCCACTCACACAATCACACGCAGTGCACGGCGAACGCCTGTGAACGTCACGCTCGTACGCAGCCCCAGATGGTCACCGTCCATCTGGAGGGGGAGCGGGACCTTCGAATGCAAGGTGAAGGTGGCGAGGTCGTGGAGGGCGACCGCGTTCTTGCCCCGCGGGCCGCGTTCGGGCGACGACATCAGCAGCTGAGTGCCGTAGCGAGTCACCGCGGGAGTCGAGAGTTTCTTGAGTCCCAGCACGTCAAGGCCGGTGTCGAAGGACGCGTCCGGGGACGGGTACAGCGGCCTGTTCCCGAGGAACGACCACGGCGAGGTGTTGCTGACTATGGACACGACCAGATCCTCGACCGGGTCCTCGCTCGGCCGGTCCAGGACGATCGTGCCGTGCCGGCGGTCGGCCTCGCCGAGGAACTGCCGTACGACCTGGCGCACATACAGAGCGTGTGTCGAGCGCTTGCCGCGCTCCCGCTGCTGCTCGACCCGGCCCACCACTCCCGCGTCGAAGCCGAGACCGGCGCTGAACGTGAACCAGCGCGACGGCACCGCCTCGTCCTCGGTGCCCGGGGTCCCTTCGGTGAGGCCGAGTCCGACGGTGCGTTCGCTGCCGGTACGCAAGGCGTCGAGGAGGGCGCCGGTCGATTCCACCGGGTCGTTCGGCAGGCCGAGTGCGCGGGCGAACACGTTGGTCGAGCCGCCGGGCACCACGGCGAGGCCGGGCAGGGAGTCGGGCTGCGGGCCGGCGTGCAGCAGGCCGTTCACCACTTCGTTCACCGTGCCGTCGCCGCCGAGGGCGACCACCAGCTCGATGTCCTTGCTCTGGGCCGCCTGCCGGCCGAGGTCGCGGGCGTGACCGCGGTACTCGGTGGTCACGGCCTCGAGCTTCATCTCGCTGGCCAGGGCGTGGATCAGTACGTCACGTGTGCGCGCACTGGTGGTGGTGGCAGCCGGATTGACGACGAGGAGTGCACGCATGCGAAGCAGGGTACCTACCGCCCCTCACCTGGCACAGGGCCAGCCCCGAGGGGTACGGGACGCCGGGGCTACCCTGCAGGGGTGAGCAGTGCTGAGGACAACGCGAACGACCCGGGCCCCCGCCCCACGCGGCTGACCGCCGCCGCCGCACTGGCCGCCCTCGAAGGGCTGGCTCTCGTGGTGGCGGGCGGCTATCTGCTCGTCGAGGGGATCTTCGGCAGTCCGGACAGTGCCGAACAGGCCGTGACCGGCGGCGTCACGATGATGGTGCTCGCCGCACTGCCGCTGATCGCGGCGCGCGGGCTGCTCAAGCTGCGCAGCTGGAGCCGCGGGCCGGTGCTCGTCACGCAGATCCTCGCGCTGCCCGTCGCCTGGCAGCTGCTGCAGGCGAACAGCCTGCTCATCCCCGGTGGCATCGTGCTCGCCGTTGTGGCGATCACCACACTCGTCCTGCTGCTCAACCCGGAGTCCACCAAGGCCCTGGGGATCGGTCCGCGCGACACCGCGTGAGGCCCGCGCTCGCCGGTGGCGGGCGCGGGCCCGGGTGTTCGTGGTGCGCGGTCGCGGTGCCGGCGGCTACTCCTCGACGAGAAGCTTCTCGCGGAGCTGGGCCAACGTCCTGGCGAGCAGCCGGGACACGTGCATCTGGGAGATGCCGACCTCCTGCGCGATCTGGGACTGCGTCATGTTCGCGAAGAAGCGCAGCAGCAGGATGCGCTTCTCGCGCGGCGGCAGGTCCTCGAGCAGCGGTTTCAGTGACTCCCGGTATTCGACGCCCTCCAGGGCCTCGTCCTCCGCGCCGAGGGTGTCCGCCACCGCAGGTGACTCGTCGTCCGTGTCCGGGACGTCGAGGGACAGGGTCGAGTAGGCGTTGGCCGACTCGAGGCCCTCGAGGACTTCCTCCTCCGAGATGCCGAGCTTCTCGGCCAGTTCGTGCACGGTGGGGGAGCGGCCGTGCTGCTGGGAGAGCTCCGCGGTCGCGGTCGTCAGGGAGAGCCGCAGCTCCTGCAGCCGCCGCGGAACCCGTACCGCCCAGCCCTTGTCGCGGAAGTGGCGCTTGATCTCGCCGACGACCGTGGGGGTCGCGTAGGTCGAGAACTCGACGCCGCGCTCCGGGTCGAAGCGGTCCACCGACTTGATCAGGCCGATGGTGGCCACCTGCGTGAGGTCGTCGAGCGGCTCGCCGCGGTTGCGGAAGCGGCGGGCGAGGTGCTCGACCAGCGGCAGGTGCATGCGCACCAGGCGGTTGCGCAGGTCCGCGTACTCCGCACTGTCGTCGGGCAGTTTGCGGAGCTCGACGAAGAGCGCCTTCGCGCCGCTGCGGTCGTGCGGATCGTGCTTGTGCTCTGTCATGTGTCCCGCCCGTCGCCCGCCGTCGACCCGGCCGGTGAGCGTCTCACGCTCGCCCCCGTCATCACGTCCCGTCCGCCGTACCGCTTGGTCCTGAGGTTCTTGTGGGTGCGGTCGGGCCTGCTGTTCCGGGATGCCGGCAGTGCGCGATGCGCCCTCCCTGCCGCCGGTGTCCGCGGCGGAGGGCGTCCGTGTGCCGTGCTCCTCGTCCCGCACGGGCCCGTCCCCGCTCACGTCGGCCCGGGTCCCGCGCCGCGCTGTTTGTAGAGGCTGACCGAGACCGTGCGGTCGTCGGCGACCGTCGATTCGACCTTGCCGGCCAGGGCCGAGAGCACCGTCCAGGCGAAGGTGTCGCGCTCGGGAGCGCGACCGTCGGTGGTCGGTGCCGACACCGTGACCTCGAGCGAGTCGTCGACCAGCCGGAAGGTGCAGCTGAGTACGGAGCCTGGGACGGCCTGTTGCAGGAGGATCGCGCAGGCCTCGTCGACCGCGATGCGTAGATCCTCGATCTCGTCGAGGGTGAAGTCCAAACGCGCCGCGAGGCCGGCTGTGGCCGTACGCAGCACCGAGAGATAGGCACCCGCAGCCGGCAGCCGGACTTCCACGAAGTCCTGAGTCCCGGGCTCGCCTGCGATCTGGGACACCCTCACCTCCAAGGTGGTACAAGCTCATTCGAGTTGACGGTCCACCGCGACGCAGCGGTGGGTCCGGCACAGCGTCGCACGGGGTGACGCACCGCGTGCTCCAGCGGTGACGCTATCGCGCTCCTCGGCTCCCTGTCCCGGTGACCCCCGGCCTGCCTGTCACTCATAGTAGTGCTACGGGTACACGCAGTGGCTAGTGGTGTGCGGGCCCAATTGGGAAGAGCGCGCGCCGGGTTGACGTACCCAGGCGTCAGACGATCGAACCGTCCACGAAACACCACCGCCATTCCTCACCGGGCTCGAAGCTTCGCATCACCGGATGGCCGGTCTCCTCGAAGTGGCCCGTCGCGTGCCGCAGCGGGGAGGAGTCGCAGCATCCGACATGCCCGCAGGCCAGGCAGAGCCGTAGTTGCACGGGGTGGGCGCCGACGGCGTCGCAGGCCGGACAGCTCGCGCCGAGCGGCGTGGGTTCCGGCTGCGGCAGCAGGGCGACATGCAGGCACTCGTACATGATTGGCAGGTTACGTCGTGGTCCGCGGAACGGGATGTGCTGTCGATGGAAGCTCTGCCCCTGCTCGTACTGGTCGCGGGAAGCGCGGCAGTCGCCGGTGCCGCCCGGCGTACCCCGGTCCCCGCGCCGCTGCTGCTCGTGGCCGCCGGGCTGCTGGTCTCGTACCTGCCCGGTGTGCCGCAGTACGAGCTCGATCCGCACATCGTCCTGCCGCTGCTGCTGCCGCCCCTGCTCTACACCGCCGGGGTGGAGAGCTCGTACCTCGACCTGCGGGCCAACTGGCGTCCCGTGCTGCTGCTTTCGGTGGGGTACGTGCTCTTCGCGACGCTCGTCGTGGGGTGGGCGGTGCACCTGCTCGTGCCCGGTCTGCCGCTGACGGCGGCGCTCGTGCTCGGCGCGGTGATCGCCCCGCCCGACGCGGTCGCCGCCACCGCGATCGCCCGCCGGGTCGGACTGCCGTCCCGGATCACCACGATCCTGCAGGGCGAGTCCCTGGTGAACGACGCCACCGCGATCACCGCGTACAAGGTGGCCCTCGCGGCGGCCGTCGGGGAGGGCGCGAGCTGGGGTGAGGGGATCGGCGAGTTCGCGCTCGCCGCGGTCGGCGGGGTCGGTGTGGGGCTCGTCCTGATGGTGCCGATGCACTGGCTGCGCACGCATCTGCGCGAAGCCCTGCTGCAGAACACGCTCTCGCTCCTGATCCCCTTCGTCGCCTACGCGGCCGCCGAGGAGGTGCACGCGTCCGGAGTGCTCGCGGTGGTGGTCGTGGCGGTCTGCCTCGGACACCGTTCCTGGCAGGTGGACTTCGCGACCAGGCTGCAGGAGGCCGCCGTGTGGCGGATGGTCGCGTTCGTCCTGGAGTCCGCGGTGTTCGCGCTGATCGGGCTGCAGTTGCCGGTGGTGCTGCGGGACCTCGGCGAGTACGAGGGGGTGCGGGCCCTGTGGTACGCGGTCGCGGTCTTCCTGATCGTGGTGGCCACCCGGTTCGTCTGGGTGTATCCGGCGACGTATCTGCCGCGGATGCTGTCGCGGCGGATCAGGGAACGCGAGACGGACACCGGCTGGACACGGCCGCTGATCGTCGGCTGGGCCGGGATGCGTGGGGTGGTGTCGCTGGCCATCGCGTTCTCGATCCCGCTGACCGTCGACAACGGTGACGATTTCCCGGCGCGGAACCTCGTCCTGTTCCTCACCTTCACGACCGTCATCGGGACTCTCGTCGTACAGGGTCTGAGCCTGCCTGCCCTGATCGGCTGGCTGAAACTGCCCCGGCGGGACGTCCGCGCGGACACCCTCGCCGAGGCGCAGGCCCAGAGCGAGGCCTCGACGGCCGCACAGCGGCGCCTGGACGGGCTTCTGGCGGACGAGGGGAACAGCCTGCCGCCGCCGCTGGCCGACCGTCTCCGCGCCGTGCTCGAGCGCCGCCGCAACTCGGTGTGGGAGCGGCTCGGTGCGGTCGACGCCACGACCGGGGAGAGCGCCGACGACACCTATCGGCGCTTCGCCAGGGAGATGATCGCGGCGGAGCGCGAGGTGTTCGTGCGGCTGCGGGACGAGCGGCGTATCGACGACGAGATGCTGCGGACCCTGTTGCGCCGGCTCGACCTGGAGGAGGCGGCGGCCTATCGGGAGGAGGAGGTCTGAGCGGGTAGGTCTGAGCGGGTGGTGTCTTCGGACGGACGGGTCAGGGTTCGCGGCGGCCGGTGATCACGGCGGCGATGCGGACGCCGGGGCGGAAGGTGCCGCGCTCGGCGAGCGTGGTGAGGGCCAGGAGCATCTTGGCCACGTAGAGGCGCTCCACGGGCAGGCCGTGCCGGTCCTCGAAGTCCGCGGCGAACGCCTCGAGTTCGGGTGTCGAGCGGGCGAAGCCGCCGCAGTGGAAACCGTCCTGAACCAGCCACTCACCCCGGGGCCCGCCGAACGCCTCCCGCTGCAGCCGGGCCACCTCGGAGTACAGGAAGCCGCCGCGCAGCACTGCGACGCCGATCGCCCGCTGCCCCGGGGCCAGGCCGGCCGCGAGGCCCGCGAGGGTGCCGCCGGTGCCGCAGGCCACGCCGATCACGTCCGCGCGGCCGCGTAGCTCCGCACCGAGGGCCAGGCAGCCCGTCACCCCCAGGGCGTTGCTGCCGCCCTCGGGGACGATGTGCACCGGGCCCGTCAGTGCGGCGTCGGTGAGTACCTGGTCGAGGACCAGGGGGTCCGCGACCTGTCGATACGTCGACCGGTCGACGAAGTGGAGCCGCATTCCGTCCGCGGCGCATTGCGCGAGCGAGCCGTTGAGCGGCTTTTCGGACAGTTCGTGGCCGCGTACGACACCCACCGTGGGGAATCCGAGGAGGCGGCCCGCGGCCGCGGCGGCGCGCAGGTGATTGGAGTACGCGCCGCCGAACGTCACCAGGGTGCGGCCGGCTGACGCGGTCAGATTGGGCGCGAGCTTGCGCCATTTGTTGCCCGGGAGCGCCTCGTGGATCAGGTCGTCCCGCTTGAGCAGGAGCCGGAGCCCGTGACGGGTGAAACGCGCGTCCTCGATCTCCGTCAGGGGAGACGGGATGCTCGGCCGGAGGCCGTGGTCCTGGTGCGCGCTCACCCGTCCATTGTCACCGGTAGGTCACTTGAGGCGCTCGGCGATGCGCTCGCGCATCGCCGCCATGGTGAAGCCGCGCGGGTCGACCTTGCCCGGCTGCCATTCGAGGTGGCCGATCACCGACCGCTCGTTCCAGTCGTGCACGCGCAGCAGGGCCGCCGACACCTTCTCGATGGCCTCGAGCTGGGCGGCGGGCCAGGGGTCCTCGCCGTCGCCCAGGTTCTCGCACTCGAAACCGTAGAAGTGGCGGTTGCCGTCCGTGTTCGCCTCGTTGTCCGGGGGGAGGCGCTTTTCGGCGATCACGGCGCGCAGGACGTCGTCGTCGCCCATGCCGGCGTGATTGGCCCGGCCGTATCCGACGAGGTGGACACGGCCGTCCTTGGTGATCACGCCGTGGCACAGCGGCCCCGGCAGTGACGCGTGGCCGTCGCGGCAGATCTCGACCGTGCGCGCGCTGCCCGACGTCACCGTGTGATGGATCATGACGCCGTGCACCGGGCCCCAGGGGCCCTTGTGATTGCGGTTGTGCTCACGCCAGTTGCCGACCTCGACCACGGTGAGGTCCTCGTCCTTCAGGGCTTTGAGGAACCGGCTCGCAGACATGGGTGGGGCCATGGTCGTCTCCCTTGCGTTGTGCGGGCGGCGCGCAGGTCGCGAGCAGCCCTGTACGGCGCTTCTACCCCAATGCCCGGTCGCGGACCAGCCGTTCACCCCCGGAACGACTCGATCCGGTCAGCTGCGCAGGAAGCCGTCCCCGTTCGCCGCGACATGTGCCTCCAGGGCCTGCAGTGCCTGCGCGGTGGCCTGCGGGCTGCCGGTGCCGCGCTTCTCCTCGTAGTACGCCGTGCCCAGCTTCTTGAGCAGGTCGCTGCCGGCGCGCTGCGTCTGGACGTCGTCGATCTTCGCCTTGCCCTGCGTGAGCCCGCGCTGCGCCTGCTCCTTGGCGCGATCCAGGAAGCCAGCCATCGTGTTCTCCTCTTCGAAGTGCGACCGGAGTGCGGTCGCGGAAATCGGTGCGGTGCGTTGCACTGGGTGAACGGTGCGGCGGATCTTGGAGTTCCCCTCCGCCGTGCCCGTCTGCAATTGCCCGACTTTGCTCGGAGCCGATCGTGTGTGATCGCGAGCGGGGGTGTCGGGGGCTTATCGACCCGCTTCCCCGGCGGCGGTGATCCATTCCCGCTCGTTTGTGTAATGGCGCGGCCACGCAGCGTGCTGGAACTCTGCTTTCTGCACGTCAGCGCCACGTCGTTGCACGATCTGGAGGGCATACATGTCGGTAGGCGAAGAGATCCGCACGGAGCAGGGCAGGCCGCAGCAGAGCCTGGCCACCGGGGCCGCGCGGAACCTGGCCACCACGACCAAGTCCACGCCGCAGATGCAGGAGATCAGCTCCCGCTGGCTGCTGCGCATGCTGCCCTGGGTACAGGTGCAGGGCGGCACCTACCGGGTGAACCGCAGGCTCAGTTACTCGGTGGGTGACGGGCGCCTCACCTTCGTGAAGACCGGCGACCAGGTCCGGGTCATCCCCGCCGAGCTCGGTGAACTCCCGGCGCTGCGCGGCTTCGAGGACACCGCGGCCCTCGACGAGCTCGCGCAGCGGTGCCGGCAGCGGGAGTTCGGGCCCGGCGAGACCATCACGTCCTTCGGCAGCTCCGTGGAGGAGGTGTATCTGCTCGCCCGCGGCCGTGTGGAGAAGCTCGGCACCGGCCCGTACGGCGACGACGCGGTGCTGGGAGTCCTGGCCGACGGCGCCTACTTCGGCGACCAGTGCCTCCTCGACCCGGACGCCATCTGGGAGTACACCGCGCGGGCCGTCACCGCCTGCACCGTCCTCACCCTGTCCCGGCAGGACGTCGCGCAGCTCGCCGAGCGCGCGGAAACCCTGCGCGGCCACCTCGCCAGGCTCCGGTCCGTCCCCAGCCAGCGCACCAACAAGCACGGCGAGAAGGAGATCGACCTCTCCGCAGGACATGTGGGCGAGGCCGAGATCCCGGGCACGTACGTCGACTACGACGCCGCCCCCCGCGAGTACGAACTGAGCGTCGCCCAGACCGTGTTGCGCATCCACACCCGGGTCGCCGACCTCTACAACCAGCCCATGAACCAGACGGAGCAGCAGCTCCGGCTCACCGTCGAGGCGCTCAAGGAACGCCAGGAGCACGAACTGGTCAACAACCGCGAGTTCGGCCTGCTCAGCAACTGCGAGTACGACCAGCGCCTGCAGCCGCACGCCGGAGCGCCGAGCCCGGACGACATGGACGAACTGCTCAGCCGCAGGCGCGGATCCAAGATGTTCCTCGCCCACCCGCGGGCGATCTCCGCCTTCGGCCGCGAGTGCACCAAGCGCGGCATCTACCCGGACACGGTCGAGGTGAACGGCCACCACGTCCCGGCCTGGCGCGGCGTGCCGATCTTCCCGTGCAACAAGATCCCGATCAGTGACGCCAGGACCACCTCGATCCTGTGCATGCGCACCGGCGAGGAGGACGCGGGCGTGGTCGGCCTCCAGCAGGCCGGCATCCCCGACGAGATCGAACCGAGCCTGTCCGTCCGCTTCATGGGCATCAGCGAGCAGGCGATCATGTCCTATCTGGTCACCGCCTACTACTCGGCCGCCGTCCTCGTCCCCGACGCCCTGGGCGTCCTGGAGAACGTCGAGATCGGCCGATGGAGGTGACGGGGGCGACAAGGACGACGGGTGCGACGGGTGCGACGGGTGCGACGGGTGTGCGAACGGACGCGGCCGCGCCCGTCGGGAGCCGGCCGACGCACGACGGGCCGGCGGCCTCCGGGGAAGGGCACGAGGCGGTGGGCCTCCTGGAGCGGACCCGGCAGGCCGTCGAGCCGGAACTGCGCAGGGCGGTCGCCCTGCTGCCGGACTCGCTGGCCCGGATCGCCCGGTACCACCTCGGCTGGGAGGCGGCCGACGGTGCACCGGTCACCGGACAGCCGGGCAAGGCCATCCGGCCGGGTCTGGTGTTCGCCGCGGCGCGGGCGACCGGCGGGCAGCCCGCGGCGGCCGTCCGGGCAGCGGCAGCCGTGGAGTTGATCCACAACTTCACGCTGCTGCACGACGACATCATCGACCGCGACCACACCCGCAGACACCGGCCGACCGCCTGGACGGTCTTCGGCGACGCGGACGCGGTGCTCGCCGGTGACGCCCTGCAGGCACTCGCCGTACGCCTGCTCGCCGAGGACGCGCACCCGATGGCGGCCCGGGCGGCGGGGCGCCTCGCCGCCTGCGTGGTCGAACTCTGCGCGGGCCAGCAGGCGGACTGCGCGCTGGAGCGCAGGCCGCCCGGGGAGGTGACGCTCGAGGAGTGCCTGTCGATGGCCGAGGCCAAGACGGGAGCGCTGCTCGGCTGTGCCTGCGCCCTCGGCGCGCTGTACGCGGGCGCGGAGCCGGACGAGGTGGAGGCGATGGACGGATTCGGGCGCCAGGCCGGGCTCGCCTTCCAGCTCATCGACGACGTGATCGGCATCTGGGGCGATCCGGGGCGTACCGGCAAGCCGGTCGGCGCGGACCTCGCCGCGGGGAAGAAGTCGCTCCCGGTGGTGGCCGCGCTCACCTCGGGCACGTCGGCGGGGGCCGAACTGGCCGCGTACTACGGCAGATTGCCGGATCCCGCGGACCCTTCGGCAGTGGAGCGGGCCGCGGAAGCCGTGGACCGTGCGGGCGGCCGGGACTGGGCGCAGGCCCAGGCCGCGGACCGGATGGCACGTGCCGTGCACCAGCTGTCCCGGGCGGTGCCCGATCCGGACCGGGCGGGAGGGCTGCTGGCCCTGGCGGAGTTCGTCACGCGCCGTACGTACTGACCGGACGTACTGACCGCACGTACGGGCCGCACGTACTGGCCAGTGCGTATTGACCGTACGTACTGGCCGGACGTACCCAGAGGTCCGGTGGGTGCCGGGGTGTTCCGGCGCAGGGGGTGATCCGTCCGGACGGACCACCCCCTGCCGTCCCTCGGCTCCGCACGATCGAACGGGGAATCCGAACAGCGAGGAGGTGATCGTCTAGGGTGCCAACAGGTAGCAGGGCAGCGGCGGTTGAGGAGTGAGAGCCGGGATGGGCGTGACGATCCGCAGGGCGGGCGAGAGCGATCGGGAGGCCCTCGTACGGCTCCTCGAGGAGACCTTCCACCACGACCCGGTGAGCAGCTGGGTCTTCCCCGACGAGGCCAGGCGCGCCCAGGCGCACGGCCCCTTCATGGGCTGCTTCCTGGACGCGGCGCTCACCGAGGGCTGGGTGGACATGACCGAGGACGGTGCGGCCGCCGCCCTGTGGCTGCAGGTGCCCGCGGAGGAGCCCGAGGGGGAGGACGACACGCCTGCGCTGATGCGCGAGGCCTCCGACCCGGACAACGAACGGGCCGAGCTCGTCGGGCGGTTGACCGGAGCGATACACCCCTATGGCCGGGAGCACGCCTATCTGCTCCTGGTCGCCGTGGCGGACGGCGAGCAGGGCCGGGGGCTCGGCAGCGCGATCCTCGGCGAGGTGCTCGACCGCTGCGACCGGGAAGGGCTGCCCGCCTACCTGGAGGCGAGCAATGTGCGCAGCCGCGAGCTGTACGAGCGACTCGGCTTCCGACTCAGGGGCCAGGCCCTGGAACTGCCCGACGGCCCGCCGATGTTCCCGATGTGGCGGGAGCCGGTGAGCGGCTGAGCGCTTGGCGGCGGACGACAACCCGCGGCCCGCGGTCACGCCCCGTGACGTACGCCTGGTCGACGCCGGGATTCGGGCATAACCTGGGGATATGGGCAAAGACGCCGAAGACGCGGCCCGCACCAATTCTCGCAAGGCGGACTCGCAGGGCGGAATCGTCTGTCCGGCCTGCAAGCGCCCGGTGGAGACGGCCGTACGACGCCGTAAGGTTCTCGGGGCATTCGTCCCCGTCTGGGGTCCCGGACCCTGCCGCAACGAGAAGTGCCACGCGTATGTGGAGGGCGAACCGGAACCCGTGAGGAAGATCGGGCGGCACTCCAGGAAGCGGCCCGAGAAAGGAACCTGAAATCCGGCCTCGCGGGATGTCGAGGACGTGGGTCCGGCTCCGACGTACCCGTGAAAGCCGCTCGCGAGGGGTGGCTGGGACGAAGGAGTGGGACTCATGAAGTATCTGGTGATGGTTCTCGGCAGCCAGGCGGACTACGAGGGGATGACCGGCAACCCTTCCCCCGGCAGCCCGGCCTGGAACGAGAAGGAGATGGAGGCGATGTTCGCCCACATGTCCGCGATCAACGACGATCTCGCCGAGTCGGGAGAGCTGGTCGAGGCGCAGGGCCTCGACGAGCCCGGGAAGGCCCGGTACGTCACCGCCGGCGCCGACGGGAAGCCCGTCGTGACCGACGGCCCCTACGGCGAGATCAAGGAACTCCTGGCCGGCTACTGGGTGCTCGAGTGCGAGAGCCTGGGCCGGGTCACCGAGATCGCCGGCCGTGTCGCGCAGTGCCCGGTCCCGGAGGGCAGCACCGAGTACCCGGTCGTGATCCGGGAGATCCGGGGAGCGGAGGACGTGCCCGCCTGATCCGGACCCTCCCCGGCCGGCACGACGTCCGAAGCGCACGAGCACCCATGCCCACGGCGCGGGGTGCTCGACGCATGCGCCCGTGCACAGCACCATCGTCGGCATGACGAACGAAGGCGCAGGGCGCCGGCGCGGGCACACCGGGCCGGGTGCGGACGCCGCACGTGGCGCGGGGGCGCCCGGCCCGGAGTCCCCCGAGGGGCGCGGGCCGTCGCGGACCGAGGCGCTGCTGCGGGAGCACGCGCCACAGGTGCTCGGCGCGCTGGTGCGTCGGTACGGGCACTTCGACCAGGCCGAGGACGCGGTGCAGGAAGCCCTGTTGGCCGCCTCCGGACAGTGGCCCGAGCAAGGAGCGCCCGACAACCCCCGCGGCTGGCTGATCAAGGTGGCGTCCCGCCGGCTCGTGGACCAGCTCCGCGCCGAGCAGGCACGCAGGCGCCGCGAGGAGAGTGCCGCCGCCCTGTCCGTACGGGATCACGACACCGACCCGGCACCGGGCGAGAGCCGCGCGCCGTCCGAGGACGACACACTGACCCTGCTGTTCCTGTGCTGCGACCCGTCGCTCACCCCGGCCGCACAGGTCGCCCTCACCCTGCGGGCCGTGGGCGGACTGACCACCGCGGAGATCGCCCGCGCCCATCTGGTGCCCGAGGCGACCATGGCCCAGCGGATCAGCCGCGCGAAACAGAAACTCAAGGGCGCCCGCTTCCGGCAGCCCGGACCCGACGACCGCGACGCACGCCTTGACGCCGTACTCAAGGTCCTCTACCTGATCTACAACGAGGGGCACACCGCCACATCCGGCACCGACCTGCACCGGGCCGAACTCGCCCGCGAGGCGATCCGGCTGACCCGTGCCGTGCGCACACTGCTGCCTCAGGAGGGCGCCGTGGCCGGCCTGTTGGCCCTGATGCTGCTCACCGAGGCGCGCAGCCCGGCCCGTTGCGGCGCCGACGGCGCACTCGTCCCGCTCGACGAACAGGACCGCACCCGCTGGGACGCCGCCGCCGTCGAGGAGGGCCTCGGTCTCGTCCGCGAGGCCCTCGCCCGTTCCCCCGTCGGCCCGTACCAACTGCAGGCGGCCATCGCCGCGGTGCATGACGAGGCGAAGCGTTCCGAGGACACCGACTGGCCCCAGATCCTGGGCCTGTACGACGTGCTGGTGCGGCAGATGCCCGATCCGATGGCCCGGCTCGGCCGCGCCGTGGCGGTCGCGATGGTGCACGGACCCGAGGCGGGCCTGACCGAGGTCGACGCGCTCGGCGGTGAACTCGGCGGCCACCACCGGCTGTACGCGGTGCGCGCCCACCTCCTGGAACGGGCCGGCCGCGACGCCGAGGCCGGCGCGGCGTACCGGTCGGCCGCCGAGAAGACCCTCAGCGCCCCGGAGGCGGACTATCTGCGGAGCCGGGCGCTGCGCCTGGGCGGCTGAGCGCGCCCGACTGCCCACCAGTCCGCCTCTGACCAGGGGCCTTGGGTGATCAACGGCGTTGCGCCCGCGATAGATTGCGCGGCATGTCGATACCGAATCCGTACGGGCAGAACCCGAACCCGTACGGGCAGAACCCCAACCCGTACGCGCCCCAGCAGCCTCCGCAGGCGCCTCAGGTCCCGCAGCCGAACCCGTATCAGCAGGCGCCGGGCGCGGTATCGCCGAACCCTTACGCGCAGCAGCCGGCCCCGGGCGGTCAGCCCCTGCAGCCCGCCGGCGTCCCGCCGCAGCCCGGCGCCCGCCGTTCCGTGCCGGGCTGGCTCTGGGCCGTCGGCGGCGCGGTCGTCGCCTCCGCCGTGTGGGGCGGGCTGCTGTTCACCGGCACCGTGGGTTCCGGCGAGAGTTCCGGCACGGCGGGTGCCGAGGCGGACTTCGCCGGTCACGCCTTCCAGAAGGACATGTGCGAGGTCACCGGGCTCGAGGCGTTCCAGAAGCGCTACACGCTGCTGGAATCGTCCGAGGGGGCCCGGAACCAGTACGCCTCCCGGCAGAAGGGCCTCGACCGCTCGTACTGCAGCCGGTCCCTGCGGGACCGTGACGCCGGCAAGGACGATCTGGCGAGCACCTACGTCTATTCGTCCGCCGAATGGCACAAGAACACCGATCCCGAGGGCGAGTTCGCGTCCCGGCAGCGCGGTTACGAGGACCAGTCCGAGGACACCTACGCGTACAAGACCACCGCGGTGGACGGGATCGGCGACGAGGCGTACCTGATCGCCGAGCAGCGCGGGACCGACAAGGACACGGTCGGCGGCCTGACGCTGGCCGTGCGCGAGGGGCACTTCACCTACGAGATGCGCTGGAGCTGGTTCGGCGGAGGCCCGGACGACAAGGCCGATCCGCCGCCCGCCGAAGAGGTCGAGAAGATGCTCACGTCCGACACCAAGGCGGTCCTGGCGGCGATGAAGAAGAGCTGAACGCGGCGTACCGGCAACGGAGTCGGGTCACCGGGTGGGCGAGACGAGACCCGCCTCGTACGCGATGATCACCAGCTGGACCCGGTCGCGCGCGTCGAGCTTGGCGAGCAGCCGGGTCAGGTACGTCTTGGCGGTGGCGACGCTGAGGTGCAGACGGTCCGCGATCTCGGTGTTCGACAGGCCGCTGCCGACCAGGGTGAGGACCTCACGCTCCCGGACGGTGATCGCGTCGAGCGTACGGGCGGCGACGCCGCCACGGCCGGTCCCGCCGCCCACCGGCCGGCGTGCGAACTCGCGGATCAGCCGGCGGGTCACACCGGGCGCGAGCAGTCCGTCCCCGCCGGCGACCACCCGGACCGCCGCGAGGATGTCGTCCAACGCCATGTCCTTGACCAGGAATCCGGCGGCGCCCACGCGCAACGCCCCGTACACGTACGCGTCGTCGTCGAACGTGGTCAGGACGATCACCTGCGGGATCCTGGTCGTGCTGCCGCCGGTGTTCAGCGACGAGCGGCGCTGGTCGGCCCTGGTCAACCACGCCCAGCCGTTCATGGCGTGGAACCGCCTGACCGACATCCCCTACGAGGCCGCCGCCCTGCCGTGGTCCGCCGCGGGCGCGTGGTGCGTGTACGCGGTCTGGGCCGTCGCCGCGGCGGTGGTCACCGTCGAGGTGCCGCACCGCCGCGACCACTGACCGCGTGCCGCGCACGGGTGCTCATGCCACCGCGTCGCCCCACAGCCGGGTCTCGTGGGCGCGTACCAGGGCGTCCACTTCGGCGACGAACTCCGCTACTGGCAGCGGCGGGAGGCGGCGTCCGTCCCGCAGGCGTACGGAGACCTGGCCGGCCGCCGCCTCCCGGCCGCCGATCACCGCCTGGTACGGCACGAGTCGGGCGTCGCGGATCCGGGCGCCCAGGCTGCCCTGTCCGGCCGGAGCGAGTTCGGCGCGCAGCTCGCGCTCCTCGCAGCGGGCCAGGAGCTCGCGGGCGGCCCGCTCCTCCGGCTCGCCCTCGGAGACCGGGAGTACGGCGACCTGGGCGGGTGCCAGCCATGCCGGGAACGCGCCGCCGTGCACCTCGATGAGGTGGGCCACGGCCCGCTCCACACTGCCGATGATGCTGCGATGGACCATCACCGGCCGGTGCTTGGCGCCGTCCGCGCCGATGTAGTGCAGGCCGAAGCGTTCGGGCTGGTGGAAGTCGATCTGCACGGTCGACAGGGTGGACTCGCGGCCCGCCGCGTCGGCGATCTGCACGTCGATCTTCGGGCCGTAGAACGCGGCCTCGCCCGGCGCCGCCTCGTAGGCGACCCCTGAGCGCTCGAGCACCTCGGTGAGCAGGGCCGCGGCCCGCTCCCACATGCCGGGCGCGGACACGTACTTGCCGTCGCCGCTCGCGCCGTCGTCGGGCAGCGAGAGGCGGAAGCGGGCCGCTTCGATGCCGAGGTCGCGGTACGCCTGCCTGATCAGGGCGAGCGCGGACGCCGCCTCGTCGGCGGCCTGTTCCAGGGTGCAGAAGATGTGTGCGTCGTTCAGCTGGATCGACCGTACGCGGGTGAGCCCGCCGAGCACCCCGGATGGCTCGGAACGGTACATGCCGCCCAACTCGGCCATGCGCAAGGGGAGTTCGCGGTAGCTACGGGAGCGTGAACGGTAGATCAGGGCATGGTGCGGACACAGGCTCGGCCGCAGCACGACCTCGTCGCCCATGCCTCCCTCGGCGCTTTTGAGGGCCATCGGCGGGAACATGTCGTCCCGGTAGTGGGACCAGTGCCCGGAGATCTCGTACAGCTCGCGCTTGCCGAGGACGGGTGAGTACACATGCCGGTAGCCGGCCCGCCGCTCGGCCGACCGGATGTACTCCTCCAGGCTGTGCCGGACAGTCGCTCCGTCGGGCAGCCAGTACGGCAGTCCGGCGCCCATCAGGGGGTCGGTGCCGAACAGCTCGAGTTCGCGTCCCAGTCTGCGGTGGTCGTGGGGGTTGTCGACGGCGGCAGGGGGCTGGTCCGCCACGGGACCGTCGTGCCGGGCGTCGTGCGCGACGTGCTCGTCGTTCAGGGCGGGGTGCTCGTTCATGCGGGGTCTCCTCGCGGAAGGGAGCGAGTGACCGCACGGCGAAGCCCCGGGGCACTCGCCCCGGGGCTTCGAACCAAGAAAACTCTCAGCGCGCCGGGACAGTGTCCGGCGTCGTCGTGATCGACACAGCGCGCTTCATGGCTCGAACGTAACAGCTGCCCCCGGCCGGCGGCCACGTCTTTGCGTCACGCCGGCCCGGTACCCGCTGCACGGCACCGCTCGGTCAGCGGGCCAGGTGCTGTACGTCGGCGTACGGGAGTGGGTCCGGGCCCGGTGGCCGGTGGCTGTCGCGGACGGCGGTGGCCGTGGTGACCGCGGCGGCCAGGGCACTGCGGTAGAGCAGCGAGCCGAGGCTGATTCTGCGTACCCCGCACGCGGCCAGTTCGGCGACGGTGGGGCCGGTGGGCGAGTACAGGACGTTCAACGGGGTGACCAGGCCCGAGACCAGCCGGACGATCGCGTCCCGATCCGTGAGGCCGGGGGCGAACACCCCGTCGGCACCGGCCTGTTCGTACCGCGCGAGGCGCTCGGCGGTCTCCTCCCGGCGGGTGCCGAGCCAGTGGGTGTCCGTGCGGGCGTTCACGAACAGACCGGGCGCGGCGGCCTTGGCCGCAGCGATCTTCGCGGCGTGCAGGTCCACCGGGGCGAGGGTGCCGTCCGGGCGGCCGTCCTCGATGTTGATGCCGGAGGCTCCCGCTGCGTGGAGCTTCCTGGCCAGTTCGGCGACCTCGGCCACGTCGTCGCTGAACCCGCCCTCGGCGTCCACGCTGAACAAGAACGTGTCCTGGCCGAGGAGCCGGGCCAGCGACAGGGTCGCCCCAGCGGTCGCGGCCTCCCCGTCCCGCAGGCCTGCAGCCGCCGCGACACCGAGGCTGGTGGTCCCGACGGCGGCGAAACCCGCTGCCGCCAGAGCGGCGGCGGAAGCGTGGTCCCAGGCGTTGGGCAGCAGTAGTGGAGCATTCCGGTGGTGGAGAGCGGCGAACGGGGTGAGCGGCCGCCCGAGGAGCCCGTCGGCCAGGGCGAGGGCGTGGGTGCGGCCGGGGCAGACGCGCGGCGGTGCGCCGAAGGCCAGCGGTACGGGGTGCGTGCGGCCGGCGGTCGCCACGTCCAGGAGCACCAGGTCGCCCTCGGCGATGTCGCGGCCGCCGAGCCGGGTGGCGAGGGTGGCGAGGCGTCGCATGGTCCGCACCGGGGGAGTCCGGCGGAGTACGTGGGCGAGCGGCACGGCGTCGGCGTCGGCGTCGGTGTCGGCGTCCGCGGCCTCGACGAGCGCGGCGGTCGCCTCGCACGCCTGGACGAGGAGGCCGATGCGCTGGGCGCCGGACTCGAGGGGGTCCGCGTCGGCGGCCTCCGGGGCGAGGAGGCGCACCAGGCGTTCCACCGCCGCGTCGGCGGCCGGGTCGGTGCCTCGGAAGTAGGCACGGGACACGACGACGTCCTCGGCCACCGTCGCCGGATCCGGCATGCCGAGGGCCGTGGCGAGGGTGCGCACTACGCGGGTGCGAAGGTCGCCCGGCGGCGCTTCCGTGGCGGCTCGGCGTAGCAAGTCAGCGTCCAGTGAGGCGAGTTCGGCCTCGACGAGGGCGCGCCTGCGGCGATGCGCCGCACCGGTGCTGAACCGGGCCGCGGTGGCGCGCAGCCAGCCGACACTCGCACCGGTCTCGCCGCCGTCGGTGGCCGGGAGCTCCGGGGCGAGCGCGGGGTCGGCCAGCGCCGCGCGCACGTCGTCCGCGCGATCGAACTCATGCGTCGTCTGCGTCATGTCCCGACGCTAGACCGCACATACTTCGGCCCCGCCCGAAACGTCGCCGAGCCGGGACGCCTCCCCACGCGCCCGGCCCCGCCCGCCCCCGTCGGCGTCCCCGGCGTCTCGCCCGCCCCCGTCAGCGCCCCCGGCGTCCCGCCCGCCGTACCTCGTCGTTGACGGCCCAGGCGTCCGCCACCAGCCCCACATGGCCGAGCTTGTCGGGGTTGATCACCGCGAGGATCGACCGGATGTGCCCGTCGGCCACCTCGAGGGCCAAGGTGTGCAGCACCCGGCCGTCCCGGTCGCGGAAGACCGCGCCCGGCAGGCCGTTGACGTCGTGCGGCTCGAAGGTCACACCGGCCAGCGCCATCCGGGGATACGCCGTGGCCAGCAGCCGCGCCACCGGGTCCGCGCCGGTGACGGCGCGGGCGAGCGCCGGGGCTTTGCCGCCGCCGTCCCCGACCATCGAGGCGTCCGCGGCGAGCAGTTCCCGCAGTACGTCGACGTCCCCGTCGGTGAGCGCCCCGAAGAACCTGGCCGCAAGCTCCCGCCGCTCCTCGCGGGCCGCCTCGAAGCGCGGCCGTCCGGCGTCCATGTGCCGCCTGGCCCGTACGAGGAGCTGCCGGCAGGCCGCCTCGGACCGGCCGACCGCCGCGGCGACGTCGTCGAAGCCGAAGGCGAACACCTCCCGCAGCACGAACACCGCCCGCTCCGCCGGACTCAGCCGCTCGAGCAGCAGGAGCGCCGCCAGCGACACCGAGTCGGCCAGCTCCGCCGACCGCTCGGGGTCCTCGTACGGGTCGGTGAGCAGGGGTTCCGGCAGCCAGGTGCCCACGTACGACTCGCGCCGCATCCGGGCGGAGCGCAGTACGTCGATGGAGATCCGGGTCACCGTGGTGGAGAGGAAGGCTTTGGCCGACGCGGGGCGGGTCGAGGAGAGGTCGTAGCGCAGCCAGGTCTCCTGTACCGCGTCCTCGGCCTCGCCGACACTGCCCAGGATCCGGTAGGCGATCGAGAACAGCAGTGGCCGCAGCTCCTCGAACTCCTCGACCTTGCTCACGCCGAACTCCCTCTCGTAGAAGCCCCGTTGTGGGCCCTGCTCAGTGGAACTGCCCGGGTTCGTAGTCGCCCGCCGGCTGCTGGGTGATGATGTTCATCCGGTTCGCCGTGTTCATGAAGGAGATCAGTACCACCAGGGCGGCGAGTTGATCCTCCGGGAAGTGCTTGGCGGCCCGCTGCCACACGTCGTCGCTCACCCCGCCTGCCGCGTCCGCGACCCTGGTGCCTTCCTCCGCCAGGTCGAGCGCGGCACGTTCGGCCTCGGTGAAGAGATTGGCCTCCCGCCAGGCCGCCACCAGATTCAGGCGCGTGGCGCTCTCGCCCGCGGCGGAGGCGTCCTTGGTGTGCATGTCGATGCAGACGGCGCAGCCGTTGATCTGGCTGACCCGCAGCGACACCAGTTCCTGTGTCGCGGCCGGGAGCGGCGATTCCTTGACCGCCCTGCCCGCGCCCATCAGGTGCTGCATGACGGTGCGGGCGGTCGGGTCGCCGAAGAAGTCGAGACGCGCGTTCATGGCGTACTCCAGTGTGCTCGTCGGTGGTCGGTCGTACCCCCTTGGACGAGACAGTCCCGCGCCCTGTGACACGACCTCCGCACACACCCGGCGGCGTCACGCCGAGTGCGTGGCACGACCCCCGCGCCTACGCCCCTCCCGCGGCCGGGAGTCCGCCGCGGCCGCGAGCAGTACCCGCGCCTGCTCGCCGGCCTCGGTGACGGGCTCGTCGAACACGTGCAGTCCGTGGGCGACCAGGGCGCCTTCGTGGAGCAGCATCAGCGCCCGGCCCAGCGCCTCGGCCCGGTCCGGGTCGACGTCCTGCGCGATCCGGGTGAACAGGGCGAGCATCCACTGCTTCTGCCCGGTGATGATCGGGTGGGCCGGGTGGGAGGGTTCGCTGATCTCGGCGTGGGCGTTGACCATGCTGCAGCCCTTGGCGCTGTGCTCCGCCACCCAGGCGCGCGAGGCGTCGAAGACGGCCAGTACGCGCGCCACGGGATCCGTGCCCTCATGGTCCGCGTCCGCGAGCCGGCGGTCGAGGAACGTGCGCCAGCGCTCGTCCCGGTCCGCCAGGTACTCCACGACGAGCTGCTCCTTCGACCCGAACCGGTCGTAGAGCGTCTTCTTGGTCACCCCCGCCTCGGCGGCGATCAGGTCCACCCCGACGGCGTGGATGCCGCGCTCGTAGAACAGCTTTCCCGCGGCTTCGAGTGCGCGCCGGGCCGCCGGTGTCATCACGATCCGCGGCGGGCCGTCGCCTCCGCCCGCGCCCGCCCCTGCGCCTGTGCCTGCGCCCGTCCCCGTGCCTGCGCCGGTGCTCCTGTCGGTACCCATGGCATCCACTATACCGATCTGTATAGTCGAAGCAGAGGTATACCGATCTGTTTACTTGGAGGGGTCCGCGTGAACTTCCTGCTCTCGGCCGCTTTCGTGCTCTGCTGGAGTTCCGGTTTCATCGGGGCCAAGCTCGGCGCGGGGAGCGCCCCGGCCGTCACGGTCCTGATGTGGCGGTTCCTGCCGCTGGCCGTGGTCCTGGTCGCTGTCGCCGTCTTCGCCCGAACTGCCTGGCAGGGCCTGGCAGTTCGGGACGTGGCCCGACAGGCCGTGGTCGGCGTGCTCTCCCAGAGCGGCTACCTGCTGACCGTCTTCTACGCGATCCGGCTCGGGGTCTCCAGCGGCACCACCGCCCTGATCGACGGCATCCAGCCCCTGGTCGCCGGCGCCCTGGCCGGCCCGCTGCTGCGGGCGTACGTCTCGCGCAGGCAATGGCTGGGTCTCTGCCTCGGGGTGGGCGGTGTCGCCGTCGTGACCACGGCCGATGCCGCGGCCGGAACGGCAGTTGCGGGATGGGCCTACCTGATACCGCTGCTCGGGATGTTCTCCCTGCTGGCAGCCACCTTCCTGGACGGCCGCTCCCGCACCCGGGTCCCGCCCACGGTGGCGATGACCATCCACTGCGCCACCAGCGCGCTCGTGTTCACCGCGCTCGCCGCGCGGTCCGGTGCCGTGGTGCCGCCCGGCGAACTCTCGTTCTGGCTCGCGGTCGGCTGGCTCGTCGTCCTGTCGACCTTCGGCGGGTACGGCCTGTACTGGCTCATCCTGCGCCGCTCCGGGGTCACCGAGGTCAACACCCTGATGTTCCTGATGGCGCCGGTCACCGCGGTCTGGGGCGCACTCGCCTTCGGCGAACCCTTCGGCATCCAGACCGCCCTGGGCCTGGCCGTCACCCTCGCCGCCGTCGCCATCGTCCGCCGCGCGGCCCCACCCCGAGCGCCGACCGCACCCCGCCAGTCCCGCCACCACCATCTCAGGCGGTTGACGCACAGCGCGGACCGCTCGTAGTGAACCGCTGCCGTACCCCGCAGACCGCGCTACGTTCACCGAATGCGGCAGGCACCCGAACAGGCACCGGCGCCTCTCGACGGCCCGGGTGCCGACGTCTCCGACGCGGGCGAACTGCTCCTCGGCCACCTGGAGTGGTATCGCCAGGCGTTGCTGCGGAAGACCTCCGGCCTGGCGACGATCAGCTCCGGGCGCCGGTAGGACCGCTGGGCCGGTCCCCGCTCGGCCTGATCCAGCACCTCGGATGGGTCGAACGGCGTTGGATGCGCTGGGGATTCGCCGCCGAGGAGGTCAGGGCTCACCCGGCGGGCGGAGACGAGGCGGAGTGGGGAGTACCCGCGCACCGGGATGTCTCGGAGGTCATGGCCGCGTACCGCGAGGAAGTGGCGGTGTCGACCGCCCTGGCCGAGTCGGCCGTCCTGGCCGAGTCGGCCGTCCTGGCCGAGTCGGCCGGCCTGGTGGACAGGGCCCGCCTCGGGGCCGCTTCCGGAGCCCCGAACAGGCGCCCTCGCTCGGCCGAATCCTCTTCCACTTCCACCTGCTCCAGGAGTACGCACGCCACGTGGGACATCTGGACGTTGCCCGCTAGCTCATCGACGGCGAGAGGGGCCGAGTGACGGCAAAAGACCGCACCCGGTCCGTGCGGCGCCGGTGAGGGCGTCGCGCGGACCGGGTGCGGTCAGGTGGTCGATGCGGCCCGCGTGAACCGCGGTCCGGACGGACCGGCCGCAGATCAGGCCTTCTTGGTCTCCCAGAAGATCTGGTCGATCTGGGCGATGTAGTCGAGCGCCTTCTGGCCGGTGGCCGGGTCGGACGAACCCTTCGCGGCCGAGAGGGCCTTGAGGGTGTCGTTGACCAGCTGGTGCAGCTCCGGGTACTTCTCGAAGTGCGGCGGCTTGAAGTAGTCGCTCCACAGCACCGAGACGTGGTGCTTGGCGAGCTCGGCGCGCTGTTCCTTGATGACGATGGCGCGCGTCTGGAACTGGGCGTCGTCGTTGCCGGCCATCTTCTCCTGGACGGCCTTGACGGACTCCGCCTCGATTCGGGCCTGGGCGGGGTCGTACACGCCGCAGGGAAGGTCGCAGTGGGCGCTGACCTTCACCTTGGGGGCAAACAGGCGGGAGAGCATGGAGCTGTCCTTCCTCGTGATCGTCTTCTCAAGGGCGACATTACTCCGTGGGAGGCGGGTTTTCGCGAGGGGCCCCTTGGGCTTAGGACAAAAGTCCAGGGGCGGATCCGGACTTCTCGGAGGGTTCGGGGAGAGCCGCGATCCGCGGGCGCGTGTTACGTGTGGCGAGGTCCGTGTGCCGGGGCGCGCGGGTCCGGTGGGCGCTGAGGGGGCCGTTGTGCGCGGTGGATCCGTGCCGGGGGCGCCCGGCCGACGGCCCGAGGGCGCACACTGGTTGCAGGATCGGACCGGGAGGTGCCGGATGCGGGAATCAGGGGTGGAGCCGGGGCGGCCCGACGAGGCACGCAAGCCGTTCGGCCTGGCCGAGGTGCACGGGCCCTCGATGGTGCCCACCCTGCGCCACGGCGACCAGCTGATCGTCCGCTACGGGGTGCGGGTGCGCCCGGGGGACGTGGTGGTGCTCCGGCACCCCTTCCAGCAGGACCTGCTCGTGGTGAAGCGCGCCGTGGAGCGGCGCGAGGGCGGCTGGTGGGTGCTGGGCGACAACCCGTACGCCGGCGGCGACAGCACGGACTACGGCACAGTGCCCGAGGAACTGGTCCTGGCCAGGGTCGGCATGCGCTACCGGCCGCGCAGCGCCGAACAGCGGTCCCCGCTGCGCTATCTGCTCTGGGTGCTGTCCGCGGTACGTCCCGTGCTCGGTGACCGGTCGGCGGCCTCCCGGGTCTCTGCGGCGTCCCGCGCCGGGCGCTCCTCGCGCTCTTCGCGTTCCTCCCGCTCCTCGCGTTTGCGGGCCCGGTAGGCGGCGACGTTGGCGCGGGTGGCGCAGCGGTCGGAGCAGTAGCGCCGGGACCGGTTCGTCGAGGTGTCCAGGTAGGCGTTTTGGCAGGGGCTCGCCTCGCACAGGCCGAGGCGGTCGACGCCGTACTCGGTGAGGTGGAAGGCCAGGCCCATCGAGGCGATCGCGGCGTATCCGGCGGTGGCGTTGGACGGGTGGTCGGCGAGGTGCATGTGCCACAACGGCCTGTCGTCGTCATCCCGGTGGTCGTGCCCCGAGATCTGCGGGCTGACCGGGAATTCGAGCAGCAGGGAGTTGAGCAGGTCGACGGCGAGCGTCTCCTCGCCCGAGTCGGCCGCCTCGAAGACGGCGCGCAGGCGGCCGCGTACGGAGCGGAAGCGGGTCACGTCCGCGTCGGCGGCCCGCCTGGCCGCGGACGCGTTGCCGCCGAACAGGTCTCTGACCGCGTCCACCGTGGTCAGGGAGTCCGTGCCGCGGCCCGGTTCCTCGCTGTTGACCAGGCGCACGGCGTAGTCCGAGTAATGGGCCAGTTCCACTTGTAGTCCTTACGGAGGCGGGCTAGGGTCGTCCATGTCTTGGTAATGGGCGTTCTTACGTCCAGGGTATTACGAGGTGGAGGCGTTCCGATGACGGAAACCACTGCGGGAACCGACTGGCTCGCCTGGCAGGAAAGCTGGGACCGGCAGCAGGAGTGGTACATGCCGGACCGCGAGGAGCGGTTCCGGGTGATGCTCGACATGGTCGAGGCGACGGTGGGCCCCGAACCGAGGGTGCTGGATCTCGCCTGCGGTACGGGCAGTATTACGGACCGGCTGCTCAAGAGGTTCCCGAACGCCACGAGTACGGGTGTCGACCTCGACCCCGCGCTGCTCGCGATCGCCGAGGGGACGTTCGCCGGGGACGAGCGGGTCACGTTCGTCACCGCCGACCTCCTGGATCCGCAATGGCCGCACGCGCTGCCGCACGACTCCTACGACGCCGTACTCACCGCCACCGCGCTGCACTGGCTGCACGCCGAGCCGCTGGCCGGTCTCTACGGCCGGCTGGGCCAACTCGTGCGTGACGGTGGCGTGTTCATGAACGCCGACCACATGCGCGACGAGGCGACCCCGCGGATCAACGAGGCCGAGCGCGCCCTGCGCGTCGCCCGCCGCGAGGCCGCGCAGTCCGCGGGTGCGCTCGACTGGGCCCAGTGGTGGGAACTCGCCGCCGAGGACCCGGTGCTCGCCGGGCCGACCGCGAAGCGGTTCGAGATCTACGGGGAGCACGCGGAAGGCGACGTGCCGTCGGTCGAATGGCACACCGGCACGCTGCGCGAAGCCGGCTTCGCCGAGGCCCGCGCGGTCTGGGCCTCGCCCGTGGACGCGCTGGTGCTTGCGCTGAAGTGACGTGTGGGGGTGGGAGGTTGAGGCCGCCCACCCCGTACGGGCCGGGTCAGGTGCCGCGGACGAACGTCGCGCAGTCCGGGCAGTCGTCGAGGTACCGGTGCCGGCACTCCAGGGTGTGCCGCAGGTAGGTGAGCGCCTGCTCGCGGTGAGCGATCTCTTCCTCGAGATCGGCGATCTTCGCCCGTACGACCCGCTGCGCGGCCACCTTCGTCGGGGCCATCGCCGCCATGACCTCGGGCAGCGACAGGCCCACGCGCCGCAGCCTGAGGACGGTACGGGCCTGCTCCAGGGTTCGGTCGTCGAACACGCGGTAGCCGTGGGTGTCACGTGACACGGTCAGGGCGCCCACATCCTCCCAGTGCCGCAACACATGTGCCTCGACGCCGAGTTGTGCGGCTGCCTCGCCGACCGTCCGCGTTGTGCCCATGACCGCCTTGCCCTCCGGCTTCTTGCCTTCGTGTCGACCTGAACCCCTAGCTTCGCCAGCATGCCTGAAACGATGCGTCCGGTGGGCGCCCTTCCCCCTGCCTCCGTTCTGGTCACCGGGGCGGCCGGCCACCTCGGCCGCGAGATCGTCGTACGCCTCCGGGCGCGCGGAGTGCGTGTGCGCGGTCTGGTGCGCCGGGAGCCCGGAGCTGCACCGCCCCTGGGCGTCGCATGGGCGGTCGGAGACCTCACGGACCGGGCCGCGGTGCGCGCGGCGCTCGCCGGCGTCGATGCGGTCCTGCTGATCTGGCCGTTGCCGGAGACCGGGGAGCCGGCCGATGCGCTGGTCGCGGAACTCGCCGCGTTCGCGCCGCGGGTCGTCCAGGTGTCGTCCACGGCGGTCGACGACACCGCTCTGCGGCAGAGCGATCCCATCGTGCAGGTGCACGCGGACATGGAGACGCTGCTCCGGGAGGCGGGGGTACGCCCGGTGGTCCTACGGAGCGACACGCTGGCGTCCAACGCACTCGGCTGGGCGGGCCAGTTGAGGGCGGGGGACGTGGTCGCGGGGCCGGAGACGGCGCGTACCGCGGTGGTCGACGAGCGCGATGTCGCCGATGCCGCGGTGTCGGCGCTGCTCGCCGAGGACGGCCGACTCACCTGCGGGCCACACCTGTTGACCGGGCCGCAGGTACTCGAGCGCGCCGACCAGGTCGCTCTGCTCGGTACGGCACTGGGGCGGCGCCTGCGCTTCGAGCCGGTGCCGGCGGAGCTGGCCGCGGCCCGGATGCGGGCGGACGGGCGTCCGGAGCGGCTGGTCTCCGCCCTTGTCGAGGCAGCGCTGGGGAGGCGGGGGTCAGATCTGGTCACGGACCATGTGAGGCGCCTCGTGGGGCGCCCGGCCGGGGGATTCGGCGCGTGGGCGCTCGACCACGCGGCCTGCTTCCCGCCCGTCCGGCGAGGTTGAAGCTCGTCCGCACGCTTGCGACGGTCCGCCCCCGGCCCGTCCGGCTTACGAGCGAGTGCCCCCGGTCGCCGGCGGGGTCGAGGGTGGCGGGCACCCCCGACCCCGGGCGAAGCGCCGGGAGGCTACAGCACCTTCGACAGGAACGACTTCGTGCGTTCGTGCTGCGGGTCCGTCAGGACGTCACGCGGGTGGCCGGATTCGACGACGACGCCCCCGTCCATGAAGACGAGCGAGTCACCGACTTCCCGGGCGAAGCCCATCTCGTGGGTGACGACAATCATCGTCATGCCGTCCTCTGCGAGGGACCGCATCACGTCGAGCACCTCACCCACCAGCTCGGGGTCGAGCGCCGACGTGGGCTCGTCGAAGAGCATCAGCTTCGGCTCCATCGCGAGTGCGCGCGCGATGGCCACCCGCTGCTGCTGACCGCCGGAGAGCTGCGAGGGGTAGGTGCCCGCCTTGTCGGCGAGCCCCACCCGGTCGAGCAGCCGCTCGCCCCGCTCCCGGGCCACCGCCTTCGTCTCGCCCTTGACCTGGACCGGCGCCTCCATGACGTTCTCCAGCGCCGTCATGTGCGGGAACAGGTTGAAGCGCTGGAAGACCATGCCGATGTCCCGGCGCTTGAGGGCGACCTCGCTGTCCTTCAGCTCGTAGAGCTTGTCGCCCTTCTGCCGGTAGCCGACCAGGTCGCCGTCGACGTAGAGCCGGCCGGCGTTGATCTGCTCCAGGTGGTTGATGCACCTGAGGAAGGTGGACTTGCCGGAGCCGGACGGGCCGATCAGGCAGAGCACCTCGCGCGGTGCGACCTCGAGGTCGATGCCCTTGAGGACCTCGACGTGACCGAAGGACTTGTGGACGCCCTCGGCCTTGACCATGGGCGTCATCGCTTGGCCTCCGGCGAACGGGTGGAGAAGGAGAACAGGTTGGTCCGCAGCTTCTGCAGCGGCGTCGGCGGCAGACTCCGGGACGAGCCGCGGGCGTAGTACCGCTCCAGGTAGTACTGACCGACGCTGAAGACCGTGGTCAGGACCAGGTACCAGAAGGCGGCAAGGAACATCATCTCGACCGTGGCGCCGGAACTGGTTCCGATGTCGGTGGACTCCTTGAGGAGCTCGTAGTACTGCACCACGTACACCAGCGAGGTCGTCTTCAGCATGTTGATGACCTCGTTGCCGGTGGGCGGCACGATCATCCGCATGGCCTGCGGGATGACGATCCGGCGGAGCGTCTTGCGGTGGCTCATGCCGAGCGCCTGGGAGGCCTCGGTCTGTCCCTCGTCGACCGACATCAGGCCGGCCCGGCAGATCTCCGCCATGTACGCGGCTTCGTTCAGGCCGAAACCGAGCAGCGCCGTCAGGAACGGCGTCATGAAGTCGGACCATTCGTCCTTGTAGATCGGCCCCAGGTTGATCGTGTCGAAGACGAAGCCCAGGTTGAACCAGACCAGGAGCTGGACGAGCACCGGGGTGCCACGGAAGAACCAGATGTAGAACCAGGCGATCGACGACGTCACCGGATTCTTGGACATCCGCATGACGGACAGGATGATGCCGCCCACGATGCCGATGACCATGGCGACGAGGGTCAGGATGAGGGTTTCGCGGACACCGTGCAGGATGCGGTCGTCGAAGAAATAGTCCGGGATGACGCCCCAGTTGATGTCGCCCTTCGCGAAGGCGGCGACGATGGCGACGAGGAGGCCGAGCGCGATCAGCGCGGAGACGTACCGGCCGTAGTGACGGACCGGGATGGCCTTGATGGCTTCCGGACGGGGCGGAGGGGTGTCCTCCGGGCCCGGCTTGTTGATCTCAACAGTCACAGGTCATGCCTTTCAACAGCGACGGGCGGTGTCACTTGCCGCCGTTGATCTCGGCCGAGGTGATGGCGCCGTCCTCGACACCCCACTTCTTGACGATCTTGTCGTACTCCTTGTTCTTGATGATCGCGTCGACGGCTTCCTTGATCGCGTCCCGCAGTTCGTCATTGCCCTTGGGCACGGCGATGCCGTACGGAGCGGCCTGGACCTGCTCGCCGACCAGCTCGAAGTGCTTGCCGCCGCCGGAGGTCTTCACGGCGAACGCGGCGACCGGGAAGTCGGAGGATCCGGCGTCCGCGCCGCCGGACCGCAGCCGGGTCTGCGCCTGCTGGTCGTTGTCGAAGGTCTCGAGGGTGATCTTGCCCTTGCCGGCCTTCTCGCACTTCGCCGACTCGTCCTTGGCCAGGTCGTGCGAGACCGTGCCCCGCTGCACGACCATCTTCTTGCCGCAGAGGTCGGCCCAGGTCTTGATGCCCTGGGTGTCGCCCTTCTTGGTGTAGATCGAAACGCCCGCGGAGAAGTAGTCGACGAAGTCGACGCCCGCGCCGACCGCCTTGCCGGTCTCCGGGTCGACGCCTTCCTGGCGGTCCTTGGTGTCGGTCATGGCCGACATCGCGATGTCGTAGCGCTTGGAGCGCAGACCGCCGAGCAGGGTGTCGAAGGTGCCGTTCGAGAACTTGAATTCCACGCCGAGCTGCTTGCCGAGCGCCTTGGCGATGTCGAGGTCGATGCCGACGACCTTGCCGCTCTTGTCCCGGTACTCCACCGGCGGATAGGCGATGTCCGAGCCGACCTTGATGACGCCCTCGTCCCGGATGTCCTTCGGAAGCTTGTCGGCGAGAGGGGCGGAGGACTGCTTTTCCTTGGACGCGCCGGAATCGGCGGTCTGGTCGCCGCAGCCGGTCAGGATCAGGGCGCCGGCCACCGCCGTCGCGCCGACCGCGGCGATACGGGACTTCGCGGGGCGACGGCGACAGCTGCTGCGTGCGGTCATGGTGGGTTCCTCCGGCGGGGGGTGTAACCGATCGGTCGGGCACACACCTTCGGGTGTCGCGACCTAGTGTGATTACGGCATCCTGCCATTCGGACGCCCTGGTTCAGGGGCCAGGCATGTCAAAAATGGATAACAGCAACCGGCTTGGTGCCGGTTCTTGTCCGGTTCGGGTGTGCCTTCTCCCGATCAGTACCTGGGTGGCCGTAGATTCTCCGATCCGTCTCGGATTCCGGCGCCGTTCATTTCGCCGTCTTCTGCGTTCCGGGCGCCGCGCCTAATGTCCGGATTTCGGACTATGAGGGATCTCACCGCTCAGTATCGGACTCGTCTGCCGCCCGTGCCATCCGGTAAAACAGAGCGTTACACCCCTCATCCGGGGCTCAGGGCGCGTGTGCGGCGCGCCCGCGTGTCCGTACCTCCCCTTGTGGAGGCGGTCCAACCGCCGAGACAAGGCACGGACACGGTGCCCGCCCACCCCTCAACCAGGGAGTGGTCACCCTCAATTGATAAAGACTTAAGGGGTCAGACAACAGTGGCAGCGGAGATCGTCAATCCTCGCAGCGACGCCGGTACGGACGGCCCGGAAGAGGCCTTCGACCCGGCATTCGCACTGCACCGTGGCGGCAAGATGGCCGTGCAGGCCACGGTGCCGGTCCGGGACAAGGACGACTTGTCCCTCGCGTACACACCGGGCGTCGCCAAGGTGTGCAGCGCCATCAACGAGAAGCCGGAACTGGTCCACGACTACACGTGGAAGTCGAACGTGGTCGCCGTCGTGACCGACGGGACCGCCGTGCTCGGACTCGGTGACATCGGTCCCGAGGCCTCGCTCCCCGTCATGGAGGGCAAGGCGATTCTGTTCAAGCAGTTCGGCGGGGTCGACGCGGTGCCGGTGGCGCTCGCGACCACCGACGCCGACGAGATCGTCGAGACCGTGGTGCGGCTCGCCCCCTCCTTCGGCGGCGTGAACCTCGAGGACATCTCGGCGCCGCGCTGCTTCGAGATCGAGCGCAAGCTCCAGGAGCGCCTGGACATCCCGGTCTTCCACGACGACCAGCACGGCACCGCCGTGGTCACCCTCGCGGCGCTGCGCAACGCGGCGAAGCTCACCGAGCGCACGCTCGGCGAGCTGCGTGCGGTGATCTCGGGTGCGGGTGCGGCGGGCGTGGCCATCGCCAAGTTCCTGCTCGAGGCGGGGATCGGCGATGTGACGGTCACGGACCGCAAGGGCATCGTCAGCAGTGACCGCCAGGACCTCACCGAGGTCAAGCGCGAGCTCGCCGAGCTCACCAACAGGGCAGGTCTGACCGGATCCCTGGAGGACGCGCTGTCCGGCGCGGACGTCTTCATCGGCGTCTCCGGCGGTACGGTCCCGGAGCCGGCGGTCGCCTCGATGGCGCGAGACGCCTTCGTGTTCGCCATGGCCAATCCGAACCCCGAGGTCCACCCCGACATCGCGCACAAGTACGCGGCCGTGGTGGCGACGGGCCGTTCGGACTACCCGAACCAGATCAACAACGTCCTCGCCTTCCCGGGCATCTTCGCGGGTGCGCTGCAGGTGCGGGCCTCTCGTATCACCGAGGGCATGAAGATCGCCGCGGCGGAGGCGCTCGCGGGGGTCGTCGGGGACGAGATCGCTGCGGAGTACGTCATTCCGTCTCCGTTCGACGAGCGGGTCGCGCCTGCGGTGACCGCGGCGGTCGCTGCGGCCGCGCGGGCCGAGGGGGTTGCGCGGCGGTGAGTGCCGCGTTGCGCGGGCTGATCCGGGGCCGCTGAGCCGCTCCGGTGATCGAGGACGGACGATGGCGGGGCACGTTCCAGGCGTCGGCCTGGAACGCCTCGTCCCCGATCGCCGGCCCGGCCGCACGACGTCCTCGGTCGCCGCCGGGCCGGGTGTGCCGTAACGGGGTTGATCCGCGTCACACCGCGGCGCGGTACCGCGACCCGAGGCCCGCGGCCTATCGTCAGCCGCATGTTCGCTGCCTACGCTTCCCGAATCGACCGTGACCAGCCGCTCGACGGCCTCGAGTTGGGGGAGCGTCCGGCCCCCGAGGACCGTCCCGGCTGGACGACCGTCAACGTCCGCGCCACCTCGCTCAACCACCACGACCTCTGGTCGCTGCGCGGTGTCGGTCTGCCCGAGGAACGACTGCCGATGATCCTCGGCTGCGACGCGGCAGGTGTCGACGACGACGGGAACGAGGTCGTCCTGCACTCCGTCATCGGCCAGACCGGTCACGGAGTCGGGCCGAAGGAGCCGCGCTCCATCCTGACCGAGCGCTACCCGGGCACCTTCGCCGAGCAGGTCTCCGTGCCCGCCTGGAACGTCCTGCCGAAGCCCGCCGGCCTCTCCTTCGAGGAGGCCGCCTGCCTGCCGACCGCATGGCTCACCGCGTACCGCATGCTCTTCACCAACGCGGGTGTCCGCCCGGGTGATTCCGTACTGGTACAGGGTGCGGGCGGTGGCGTCGCGACCGCGGCGATCGTCCTCGGCAAGGCGGCGGGCCTACGGGTCTTCGCCACCAGCCGCGACGAGGCGAAGCGCAAGCGGGCCCTCGAACTGGGCGCTGTGGAGGCGGTGGAGAGCGGCACGCGGCTGCCGCAGCGGGTGGACGCGGTCATCGAGACGGTGGGCGCCGCGACCTGGTCGCACTCCATCAAGTCCCTCAAGCCCGGCGGCACCGTGGTGATCTCCGGCGCGACCAGCGGGGACGCGCCCTCGAAGGCCGAGCTGACCCGGGTCTTCTTCCTGGAGCTGAAGATCGTCGGCTCGACGATGGGGTCCAAGGACGAGCTGGAGGACCTGCTGTCGTTCTGCGACGCGACGGGCGTACGTCCGGTGATCGACGAGGTGCTGCCGCTCGACCGTGCCCGCGAGGGTTTCCAGCGGATGGAGGCGGGCGGCCAGTTCGGCAAGATCGTCCTTACGGTCTGAGGCCGGACCGGCGGTCTGAGGGCGGAATGCGGCCCGAGACGCCACCGACCGCCTTCCGGGGCAGGCCTCCCCTGCCACCGTTCTGTCAATGAAGGTTGACGGTCGGGATGCTGTCAACGTAAGTTGACGGCATGACCGAAGCGACGGATCTCGCCGAGCGGGCCGGAGATCGTGATCCACGGGTCGGGCTGCGGGCGGTCGCCGCATTGCGGCGGCTGCTCGAGCAGCTCGAGTCGGTCCAGGTGCGCAGTGCGCGCAACCAGGGCTGGTCGTGGCAGGAGATCTCCGCCGAACTCGGGATCAGCAGGCAGGCCGTGCACAAGAAGTACGGGAGGCGATGATGTTCGAGCGGTTCACCCAGGGGGCGCGTGCGGTGGTCGAAGGGGCCGTCGCGTACGCGGAGTCGCGTGAGGCTCCTGCCGTCACGGACGAGCATCTGGTGCTCGCGCTGCTCGATGCGGAGGGCACGAAGGGCTCTTTCGTCCTGCATGCACTGGGGATGGAACGCCAACGGGACACGGTGGAACGGGAGTTGGCCGAGGCTCGGCGCCGTGGCGGGGTCTCGGACGCCGATGCGCGGGCCCTGGCCGGTCTCGGTGTCGACGTCGACGCGATCGTGGCACGGGCGGAGGAGGAGCACGGCGAGGGGGCGCTCGCGGGCACGGCCCGCCGGGCGAGACGCCGCCTCACCGGGCACCGCCCCTTCACTCCCGAGGCCAAGGACGTCCTGGAGAAGTCGCTGCGGGCGGCCTTGGGGCGAGGTGACCGCAGCATCGGCGACGAGCACCTCCTGCTCGCCCTCACCGCCCGCCCCGGCGTCCCCCGAGACGTGTTGGCCGGCCACGGGCTGTCCCATGACGCGGTGGTACGGGTGCTGGGGTAGGTCGAGGCTGTCATGCCCGTCCGCGGGGTCCGGACGAGGCCGGGCGGGTGGCGGCCGAGGCTGCCAGGCCGATGCCTGGCAGCCCGCGGGGCGCGCGGCAGCGCCTCGGCGGCACACCGGCCGTCAGTCCTGCTGCGAGCCGCCCCCCGCCGGGTCCGCCCCGGAACGGAGCACCGCCCCGATATGCGCCGCCGCAACGGAAAGATGACGCCGGGCGTCCCGCAACTGCGCCTCCGTCACTCCATGATCACGCGCAGCGTCCCGCACATCGTCGCGGAACCGGTCGAGCAGCCGCTCGAGGTCCCGCGCGGGGTCACCGCTCGACGCCTCACGGGCCCACGCGGGTTCGTCCGGTTCCGCATCGTCCGCCGGTACGCGTTCCACGGTGACCTCGGTGGCGGCGGTGTCCTTGCCCGGACCGGGCGAGGGTGACGAGGAGTCGGCTGACGAGGCCGACCCCGGTCCCCACCCGAACCGCCCGAACTCACGGGTGAGTTCGGTGAGTCCCTCGCGCAGTCCCGTCGGCCAGTCGCCGCGGGTGAAGTGGCCCTGGACCTGTTCCTGGACCCGGCGCGCCATCCGCTGCACCTCCTCGCGGGCCTCCTCGTGCGCGGCCTGTGCCTGCCGGCGGGCCTCCGTGGCGTCCTCGCGCGCCCTGCGCGACTCGTCCTTCGCGCGGCGGGCCTGGTCCTTCCACTCCTCCTTCGCACGGCGCAGCTCCTCCTTCGCCGTGCGCCAGGCCTCACTGTCCCCGGCTCCGCCCTTCCCTGAACTGCCTTGTCTCGCACCGGACTTGCCTGCGCCGTTGCGGTTCGCCCCGGCCGCCTCGCGCATCTCGCGGCGCAGGTCGCCCGCGGCGCCCCGTACGTCGTCGCGGATCTCGGCGGCCAGTTCGGCCACGGAGTCGCGGATCTCCAGTTCCAGGTCCGCCAACTCGCCGCTGCGGTCGGCGAGTTCGGCGCGGCCGGCCTCGGTGATCGAGTAGACCTTGCGGCCGCCCTCCGAGGTGTGGGTCACCAGGCCCTCGGCCTCCAGCTTGGCGAGCCGCGGGTAGACCGTGCCGGCCGAGGGCGCGTACAGGCCCTGGAAGCGCTCCTCCAGGAGCCGGATCACCTCGTACCCGTGGCGCGGGGCCTCGTCGAGGAGCTTGAGCAGGTAGAGGCGCAGGCGCCCGTGGGCGAAGACGGGGGGCATGTCAGAGCACCTTTCCGGTGGGCGGGACGTCATCGGCGGGAGGAGTGTCGGCCGGTGGTTCGTCCTCGTGCGGCGCGGGCCGGTGGAGCAGCGCGATGGCGCCTGAGACCGTGTTGGCCTTGAGCGAACCGCCGCCCGCGCCGAGTCGGCCGGTGACCCGCTTGGCGCCCCAACTGCCGCCCACGTGCAGGTCGTCGAAGGAGTTGGAGACCGCGCCGCTCGCTGTGTTCGCCTCGACGCTCGCGTCGGCGGAGTGCGGGAGGCGGACGGCGATCTCGCCGGAGACGCTGTTCAGCTGGATGTCCGTCGGGCCGTCGCCCGGCTCCACGTCGACGATGGTGTCTCCGCTCACCGTGTCGGCCCGGACCGATGCGCCCGAGCCCTCGACGACGGTGAGTCCGCCGGACACCGAGCTGAAGCGCAGTTTTCCGGTGACGGCCTGGGCCTCCACGTTGCCCGATACGGTCTCGGCCACCACCGGGCCGGAGAGGGCGAGCAGGGTGGAGTCGCCGCTGACGCCCCGGACCGTGGTCTTCGCCGTGATGCCCGAGATGACGGCGCCGGCCCCGACCACGCCGACCTCGACGCGGGTCGCGGCCGGGACCGCGAGGGAGACGATCGCCCGGCGGCGGTGGCCCTTGCGGTCGAACCACTTCAGGAAGTTCTGCCAGGGCAGATCGTCGTACGCGACAGTGAGGACGCCGTCCTCGACGGTGACGCGGAGCGGGGGACCCTCGATCTCCGTGACCTCGAGGCGGGCGGAGTCGTCGTGGTTGTCGTCGGTGCCCACGACGTTCACGGTGCCGTCGACCGTGCGGACGTGGAGGTCCGTGAGGGGGTCGTCGAACGTGAGCTTCTGTGGCTCCGTGACGTCCCACGATGTCCTTGCCATGGGGTGACCTCCGTCTTGGCGGGGAGTCGCGCCATATCGCGTCTCCTCACGACACACGATATATCGCGGAGGCTCGACGTCAAGGTCTGCGGTTGTTCTGCCGTCTCCGGAGGCAGGGGCCCCGCGCCTCGCGCCAGGGCGCCCGGATCCGCCTCAGTCCTCCTCGTCGTCCAGTCGCGCCAGCCACGTGGCCAGGCGTTCCACCGGGACCTCGAAGTCCGGATTGAGATCCACGAACGCGCGCAGCTGCTCGGCCAGCCACTCGAACGTGACCTCCTCCTCGCCGCGCCGCTTCTCCAGCTCCTCGATGCCACGGTCGGTGAAATACATGGTGCGTGCTCCGTCGGTTTCAGGCGGTGGTGGATTCGTTCCCAGGTGAACAGGGAAGGTGTTGGTGCCCCGAGCGGGGCCCGAGGGGGAAGGGGGCTCGTACGGGGACGGGAAAAGCATAGGCAGGCGCATACCGGCCATGGCACGCAAGGACCCTCGCGTGCGAGCCACCGTCCGATTACTCTGCGCAGGCGGTGTCGGCCGTGCAGGCGGATGCCGTGGAGGTGCGGGGGACTTCAGGGAACGGGGTGAGTCATGGGGAACGGAACGAGCCGGATCGCGCAGATCGACATGCCCGACGGTTCGCAGGTGTGGGCCCGGATCTCGGTGGCCGACGATCCGGCGGAGCCGTCCGGTGAACTCTCGTACACGGACACCGGGTTCAGGGACCGGGCCCAGCTCCAGGTCGAGAGTCTGCACTCGGTCGTGACGAGTGTGGCGCGCTCCCTGGCGGGCCCGTTGCGTGCCGTGAAGCCCGACGAGGTCAGTGTCGAGTTCGGGATCGAACTCACCGCCAAGGCCGGGCGGGTGGTGGGCATGCTCGCGGACGGCGAGGCCAAGGCGAGTCTCGCGGTCACGCTCACCTGGCAGGGCGGCCCGCCCGATCTGGAGGCCTCGGACCCGGCGGGTACGCGTACCGAGGACCCGCCGCCACCGCCGGTCCCGCCGGCCGATCCTGCGCCGACCGTGCCCCCGCAGCCGCCCCCGGCCGCCGTCCCGCCGATCCCCATGACCGCGCCGAGCCCTCCGCCACCCGCCGGTGCCCCGCGCTCGGGCGCATCCCCCGGCGCTGCGGGGCGCACGGACGACACCGACCCGCCGGCCGGAGGCGGCGCGTGACGGACGAGAGCGACCGGGGCGCACCGGGACGCCCCGACGCCGCTCAGCGTGCACTGCGTGAGCTCGTGATGGCGGCCACCGTGCGCATCCATCGGCCCGGTGTCGGGTATGCCCAGGGCGAGCCCGGGACGTTTCTCGGCAGCGGATTCTTCGTCGCGCCGAACTGGGTGCTGACGTGTGCACATGTGGCGCTCGGCGGGGAAGGGGGTGAGGTCGTGGTCGTCCACGGAGGCGGGCCCGGCGTGGACGTGTCCACCGTGCACGGGGAAGTGGCCGCCACCGTCCCCGAGCGCGCGGGCCCCGACGCACGCGGCAACTGGCCAGGACCCGATCTCGCCCTCGTCCGGCTCCGCGAACCCACCCACCACGAGTGCGTCTACGTGTCGGAGCGGCCCGCCGCCTACTTCGGCGAGGGGACGGTGTTCTACGCCGGATGGACCGTCCTCGGCGGCGAGATGCAGGCCCTCGACGGACCGCTCACCGTGCAGGGCACGCTCGGCGGCTGGTCCGCCGGAGTCCAACTACGCCTGGGGCACAACGACTTGCCGCCCGGGGTCTCCGGTGGACCGGTCATCGACCCGGTGCGCGGCGAGGTCGTCGGCGTACTCAAATCGCGGTCGGACCGGGGGAGCGGCGGCACCTGCACCGGCATCGAGCAGCTCCGGGCGCTGCCTGTGCCGCGCCAGGCGCTGCGGGCCGAGCACGACGACCTCTACCAGGCCGTCTTCCACGCGCACGACCGCTACCACCGCGACCGCCAGCGGCACCCCGGCGCCGGCCGGTCCACCTGGACGGACGTCCAGTCCCGCCTCGGAGTGCGGCCCGGTCGCGCCCTCGAGCCGGACGAGCGGGCCCAACTCCTCGGGAAGCTCGCCGAGTTGCCGCCACCGGTGAGCACCCGCACGCTGCTCGACCTGCTCGAGTCGCTGCCCGACTTCCCGGCCGAGCTGCCGTCGCCCGCGCCGCGCGCCTGGCGGGACGGACTCGGCGCGCTCTACGAAGGGGCGCGCCAGGACGGTGCGCTCGAACTCCTCCTGGCGTACGCGATGGGGGTCATCTCCGCCGAGCAGCCCTATGTGGCACCCGGCACGGAAGCGGCCGAGCAGAGTCTGTGGGAGTGGGTGCGCAGGTCGGCGGGGCGCACCGGTCGCCCGCGTCTGCGGGACCGGCTCGCCGAGCAGCACATCGAGCATCTGCGGCGGCGGCAGCAGCCGAGCGCCCCGGACCTCCCGGTCTCGGCCGAGGGCGACGGCGGCCAAGTGCCGTACCCCTTCACCCTGTTGGAGATCGGGCAGCGGGGCTGGGAACCCGACCACTGCTTCTGGCGGATCTGCGTGGTGCGGCAGGACGGCACAGTGGTCCGGCTGCCCGAGGGAGACCGCGCACCCCTGGACGACCTGCCGGCCGTGCTCGCCGGACCGCTGGAGGAGGCTTTCCGGCGCTGCGACGAGCCCGGGCGGCCCGGGGCCCTGCAGGTCGCGCTGCCTCCCGCACTGTTCGGACTGGACGTCGACGCCTGGCAGTCGAGCCCGGACGCCGCACCGCTCGGCGCGCGCCGGCCCGTCGTC
The DNA here is from genome assembly GCF_003574445.1 of Streptomyces sp. YIM 130001. Lineage (GTDB taxonomy): Bacteria > Actinomycetota > Actinomycetes > Streptomycetales > Streptomycetaceae > Streptomyces. Next base: position 43,738 of record NZ_KZ984555.1, on the reverse strand, counting down.
GTGCGCTGCGCCGACCGGGACAAGGCGGCGGTGGACGGCGCCGTTGATCCGGGGGCGGCATCGGCCGGAGAGTACGAGGAGCCCGGGGAACCCGGTGAGCGTGAGGCGCGGTGGCGTCGTGTGCACGAGCACGAAGCCGGTGTCGAGGTACTGGACTGCGACGACGGGCTGCGGATGCCGGTGCCGTCCGTGGACCGGCTCAGAGGCCTTCCGCACGGCGCCGTCCCGGTGCTCTGCCGGTACGGCGACCGGCGCTTCGAGGACGACGGTGTGGCGCTCGCGCGGATCGTGCACGGCGGCTTCTCCGTCGCCCTGTGGCGGCGCTGGCGGGGTGAACGCGACGCGGTGTGCGGCGAGTTCCACCGCCGCGCGGGAGAGACCGTCGCAGGCGCCGGCAGCGCGGCGCGGCTCCCGGGCCTGGTGCACGAACTGCGGGCGGGCCTGAGCGAGAGCCGGCCCGAGACCTACTGGGCGGACGGAATCACCCTGTTCTATGACGACCCCCACCTTCCGCTCCTCGGCGCGGACGACCTGCTGGAGGCGCCGTGAGACGACCTGACACCGGTACCTCCGAGCACTTATCAGGCCCCCTCGCGGTGGATACCGTGAGGCACGTCCGGACGGCTGCCCTGGTGGACGAGCGACGACGAGGAACCGGATCATGACCGAATCCAGCGAATGGCTCATCTACCGGGGTGCGGGCGAGCCCCACGGCGGGATGGCCCGGCTCCCGGCACCGCCGCCCTGGCGCGACTTCGCCGGCCGGGACGCGGAGAGTGGCGACGGCTCCGAGGACCGCAGGCTCGGCATCCACCGGCACCTCGCCGAACTGCACCGGCCGGGCGCCGAGGAACTCGAGATGATCAATGCGGCGCTGTATCTGCGCCGCCCCCTCCTGGTCACCGGCAGCCCCGGCGCGGGCAAGAGCACCCTCGCGCACTCCGTCGCGCACGAACTGGGCCTCGGCGGCGTCCTGAAATGGTCCATCGTCAGCCGCTCCGGACTCCAGGACGGCCTGTACCACTACGACGCCATCGCCCGGCTGCAGGACGTACAGATCGCGGCACAGGGCGGCGGGCCATCCACCGACGGCGCCGCCCCCGGCGCGGCGGAGAGCATCGGCAGTTACATCCGGCTCGGCCCGCTCGGCACCGCGCTGCTGCCCACGGACACCCCTCGGGTGCTCCTCATCGACGAGCTGGACAAGAGCGACATCGACCTGCCGAACGACCTCCTGAACGTCCTGGAGGAGGGCGAGTTCGCGATCCCGGAGCTGGAACGGATCGCCGACCGGCTGCCGAATCGCGAGGCCGAGGTACTCACCGCCGACGGCGCCAAGGTGCGGGTCAAGGACGGCAAGGTGCGCTGCCGCGCCTTCCCCTTCGTCGTCCTCACCAGCAACGGCGAGCGAGACTTCCCCGCCCCGCTGATGCGCCGTTGCATCCACCTCGAGCTCGAACGCCCCGACCACAAGCGCCTCGCCACCTTCGTACGGGCCCATCTCGGCGACGAGGCGGCACGGGCCGGCGACGACCTGATCGCCCGGTTCCTCGAACGGTCCCGCAGCGAACTCCTCGCCGCCGACCAGCTGTTGAACGCCATCCACCTCACCGACGCGGCCGCACCGCCGAGCCGTGAACGCCTCGCCGACCTGCTGATCCAGCGGCTCGACCGGCCGAGGTGAGGCGCTGATGCCCGACGCCCAGGGGCGCGACGGAGCCTCCGTCGGTCCGCCTGCGGCCGGCCCGCCGAACGCGAGCCGGCCGGGCGAGGACGCACCCGGCGGCGACCCGGTCGCCGAACTGATCGCGCGACTGCGCGGGGCCGGCCTCGACCCGGACGGCGAGCAGCTCTGCGACGCCCTCTGGCTGGCCCGCTGGACCCGCACGGCCGAACCCGAGCCGCCGGGCGAACCTGCGCCGGACTCCCGCGACCAGCCGGCCCCACGCGACCGGACGACGACTGCGGGGAACGGCCCCGTACCGGCGGACCCGCCACTCCCGGCGGACCAGCAGGTACCCGCACCGCTCGCGCCGCAGCGGCACGACGGAGGCGGCGACCGGCGCGTGGCGCTGTTCCCGCTGCCGCAACCCGGCGAGCGCACGACCGGCAGCCCGGGCCGGGCGGCGCCGCTCCCGGTCGGAGTGCCGGCGGCCACCGCCCTGCCCGCCCCGCTCGAACTGCAGCGCGCCTTACGGCCGTTGCAGCGCTACCGCAGTCCCGCGCCGCCCCTGCGGACCGTCCTGGACGAGACAGAGACGGCCCAACGCAGCGCGCTCGCGGGCCTGGTGACGCCGGTGTTCCGCGGAGTGACCCGGGCCGACGCGCGGCTGCAGCTCGTGATGGACGCCTCGTCGTCGATGCGCGTGTGGGACAGGATGTTCGCCGAATTGGAGCAGATCTTCGGCAGGCTGGGCGCCTTCTGGGACATCCAGGTCAGTCACCTGCACGAGGGCCCCGACGGCCGCCCGGCGGTCAGCCGCAGCCCGGACCGCCACGCGCTGCCACTGCACTCCGTGGACCGGCTGAACGACCCCACCGGCCGCCGCCTCACCCTCCTGGTGAGCGACTGCGTGGGCCCGCTCTGGCGCAGCGGACAGGCGCACCGACTCCTGCACCACCTGTCCCGCCAGGCCGCCGCCGCGGTCCTCCAGCCGCTACCGCAACGCATGTGGCAGCGCACCCGACTCCCCGTCTCCTACGGCGAGTTGACCAGGGGCGAGGGCCTCGGCGGCGCCGCCGCGCTGCGGGTGCGCAGCCGCTCGGGAACCCCGGTGCCGGCCCGGCCCGGCATGCTCCCGGTGCCGGTGATACCGCCGGAACCCGCGGCCCTCGGCGCCTGGGCGCGGCTGCTGTCCCGTACCGGCGCCGGTACGGTCACCGGCGCCATCGGCTGGGTCAGCGCGAACCAGCCCCCGGCACCGGCGGCCCGCCCGGGACGCCGCCCGTCCGGGCTCGAACTGGTCAGCAGATTTCGCTCCAACGCCTCCACCGGTGCGGGCCGGCTCGCGGTCTACCTGGCGGCGGCGCCGCTCTGCCTGCCCGTGATGCAACTGGTGCAGCGCACCATGCTCCCCGACTCCGGACCCGCCGAACTCGCGGAGGTCCTGCTCGGCGGCCTCGTCTCCCGTACCCGGGAGACGAACGGTTCGGGTGGCCCCCAGTGGTACGAATTCGCCCCGGGCGTACAGGAATCGCTGCTCGCACCGCTGGGCAGGGACGAGGCCGTACTGATCCTCAAGCACTGCTCGCAGTACATCGAGGGACGCTTCGCCAAGGGCGGCCCCAACTTCCCCGCCCTCGCCCTGGCCCAGCTCGGCGGCGGCAGTCCGCCCGGGCCCTACGCGCGCGACGGCCGCGACCTGGAGCCGGCCGGTGACGGGGGCGAGACGCAGCTCGTCCCGCAGCCCTTCGCCGAAGTGGCGGCCCGCGTCCTGGAGCGCTTCATGCCGCTGCCCGAGCAGTTCGCCCTCTACGGCGCCCGCGACCGCCGGGAGGCGTCCGAGGACCGGCCCGTACACCCCGCCGTGGCTCGTGCACGCTCGCTCGTGGAGCGGTTCGACGGCGAGGGAATGGTCCAGGACCTCATCGATGCCGTGCAGTTGCTCCGCCGGGCGACCGAGCAGGACACCCCCGACTCTGCCGCGGCACAGGACTTCGAGCTGTGGGGCGAGTACGGGCAGAGCGTGCTGCGGCTGTGGGAGGTGCAGGGCGGTCCCGAGTTGCTCGCGGAGGCCGAGCAGGCGGCCGGACGCGCGGTCGCTCACCCGCGCGGGCTACGTGAACGGGCGGTGCTGGCACGGGTGTTACGCGCCGGAGCCACCGACCACTGGCGCCACGGGGACCGGCGGCAGGCGCTCGAACTCCTCGGCCGCGCCGACCGCGAGTATGCAGTCGCCTGTTCGGCGCCCGGGCTCGACGAGTCGGAGGTGCTCCGGCTGACCCTGGAGCGGGTGAGCGCACTCGAGTCGCGCTGGCGCCTCGGCGGCGACAGCTCCCAACTGCAGGCGGCCGTAGGCATGCTGGAGGCCTACGTCGACGCGTGGCCGGACCGCGACCGGACCCCCGCGGAGATCCTGCTCGCGCACGGCCGGGTCCTGCTGCGGCTCTCCGGCGCCACCTCCCATCCGGAACAGGCCCGCAGATACGCCGAGCAGAGTGCCGGCTCGCTGCGCGAGGCGCTCGACCACGACTCTGACAGCGACGCGGCGCGCCGCGTCCACGTCCTGATCGACCTGGTCGATGCGATCCTGGCGTCCGGCGGAGTACTGGACGACGCCAGCTCGGCGGTCGAGGAGGGCCTCGGCCTCGCAGGCAACCAGCATCAGCGCGCCAGGCTCGAGGTCCGCGCCGGCCGGATCGCGGTCGCCGCCTATGCGGAATCGGGAGGGCCCAGGGAACTGCACGCCGCGGCGCGGCACTTCGAGCAGGCGGCCCAGCGGATGTCACGGGACGCCGCCGCACATGCCGACGTTCTCGCCGAATGGGGCGAAGTACTGCTGCGACGCGTGCAGTTGGGCGAAGGCATCGCTACGCAGGACTCGTTGTCCAGGGCCATAAGTGTGCTGCGCGACTGCCGGGCCCAGACCTCGGCGGGCAGCGCTCACCTGGCCCGGCGCCTGCTGCTGCTCGGCCGGGCCCTGATGCTCCGCTACGGCCTGGGCGGAGAGCGTGTCGACCTGCGGGAGGCCGAGCATCTGCTCGGACTCGCCGCGGCCGAGGCGGAGGACGCCCTGCTCGCGGCGCAGTGCTGGCTCGAGCTGGGACAGGCACAGTTCGAGGCGTACGCGAGCCTCGGCCGGACGAGCCGCCTGGACGAGGCGGTCGACGCCTTCCGGGCGGCGGCGGAGTCGGCCCGCCGCGCGCAGCGGGACGCGGCGACGGAACGCCGGGAGCAGGAAGCGGCCCGACTGGAGGCACAAGCACACCACTTGCGGGGTATGTCCTATGAGGCGGCGGCGCGTCCGCGCTCCGCGCGTGAGGCCTATCGCGAGGCCCGGACCCGGTGGGCGAGACTGCCGGATCACCACATCGGCACCAGCGAACCGACCGCGGAACAGACCGCGTTGCGGCTCGCCGAACTGGAGTGAGAGGCAGGGAGGACCGAACCGGACGGCCTGGCAGGCCGGTTCGGATACGGGTGGGTGTCGAGAGACCGAGGAGAGAGGGGAGAGTGGACAGACATGGATGAGCGGGGACAGCAGGACGGGCCGGGGGAACGAGCCGGGGCGCTTCCGGATCTGACGGGACTGGCACTCGCGGATCTGCGGGACGTCCGGCATCCGGTTCTGGACCAGGTGCTGGCCGACCTCAGGGAGCGTGCCGCGCGGCCCGACGAACTGCTCTGGGGCTACAACAGCGCTTTGTGAGCAGCGCCTCCACACGCCCGTACGGAGCGAACGGACCGTCCGTACGGGGTTTTCGGCCGCACGGTCCGCGGAATCGGTCAGAGTCGAACAGGCGGCGTTTGAAAGCGCAACGGCATTGGGAAGGACGGCCGGGGACGAGCGGCGAACCGTAGGCAGGGGGCTGGCGTGTCTGGACGAGCTCCTGCCGATTCTGCTGCCCAACCAGCCGTGCCCTTCGGGCAGTTCATCGTGAAGGTGCACGGCCGCTGCAACCTCGCCTGCACCTACTGCTACCTCTACGAGGGCCCGGACGACACCTGGCGAGACCGCCCCGCCGCCGCGTCGCAGGACGTGCTCGACGCCACGGCGACTCGTATCGCCGAGCATGTGCGCACCCACGCACTGGGCACCGTAGCCCTCGTCCTGCACGGCGGAGAGCCGCTCCTGGCGGGTGCGGACCGCCTCGGCCGCTTCACCGACCTGGTGGGTGCACGGGTACCTGAGGGCTGCACGGTGCGCACCACACTGCAGACCAACGCGACCCTGCTCACCGAGGAGCGCCTGCGCACCCTGGCCCGGCACCGCATCGGCGTCGGCATCAGCCTGGACGGCGGCCGCGCCGTCCACAACAAGCGCCGTGCGTACCGCTCCGGCCGCCCCTCATGGCCCGCAGCCCAGCGCGGGGCCCGCCTGGTGGCCGACCGCTTCCCGGGGGCGTACGCGGGAATCCTGGCCGTCGTCGACCCCACCCAGGACCCCGTCGACACCTACGAGTCCCTCCTCGCGCTCGGCCCGCCGACCCTCGACCTGCTCCTCCCGCACGGCAACTGGTCGGCACCGCCGCCGCATTGGACCCCGGAAGGGTCCGTGTACGGGGACTGGCTGTGTGCCGTCTTCGACCGCTGGTGGGGTGCCGGACGGCGTGAGACGCGGGTGCGCCTCTTCGAGGAGTGCCTGGCGCTGCTCCTGGGCCTTCCGGCGGTCACCGAACAGATCGGCCCGGCCCCGTTCGCGTCCGTCGTCGTGGAGACCGACGGGGCGATCGAGCAGGCGGACTCGCTCAAATCGGCCTACGACGGCGCGGCGTACACGGGCCTGAACGTCCTCGGAAACAGCTTCGACGAGGCGCTCGGGCATCCCGCGATAGCCGTGCGCCAGGCCGGCACCGCCGCGCTGTCCGCCGACTGCCGCAGATGCCCGCTCCTCGGCATCTGCGGCGGCGGCATGTACGCCCACCGCTACCGGGCGGGACACGGGTTCACCGGCCGCTCGGTGTACTGCGCCGACCTGTGGCGCTTCATCAGCCATGTGGCGGACCGGCTGGCGAAGGACGCGGCGAGAGCCGCCACCTCGCCGGCGGCCCACCGGAACGGAGGCAGGCCGTGAGGGTCCCGCCGGTCACGGACCACGTCCTCACCGAACTCGGCAGCACCGGCGGCGGCCCCGACGCCCTCGCCCTGCTCGCCCGCGACCAGGACACCCGTCGGCTGCTGCTGCTCCGTGCCGTCCTCGACGCCGTGGACGAGGCGGACGAGGCCTTGTGCCCCGCCGCCCTGCGCAGCCGGCTCCTCGACGACTGGGCGCTGCTCGTGGCCGCCGACGCGCCCCCGCCCAAGCGCGCCGAGCCGACGGCGCAGCGGACAGGCGCCCCCTCGCCCGCCCGGGAACGCCTCCTCCACCCGCTGGTCGGCCCCTGGGCGCAGAGCTGCCTGAGCGCCCTGGACCGCCGTACCACCGCAGCGGGCGCGCACCGCCTCCGCCGCGACCTGGCGCACTTCAGCGCCCTCGCCGCCGCCGCAGCAGCCCGTGCCGATCTCTCGTTCACCGTGCGTCTCACCGCCCACGACGGCGTACTCGACCTGCCGTCCATCGGCACCCTGCGCATCCCGCACGCCACCGACCGCGAGCTCGAAGTCCGGAACGCCGAGGGTCGATTGACCGTCCGTCAGCACGATGCGGCAGACGTGACCGTGCACCCGGAACGCGGTACCGGCGGCTGGTCCGGTGCCGCGGGGTGGACATCCGCCTACGCACTGCCCGCCCTGACCCCCGCCGCCGCACCCGTCCCGCTCGACGACCTGGGCCCCTATCGCGCCGGCCCGGGCGGCTCCGGCTATCCCGGACTCGGCGGGCCCGGGGAACCCGGCGACGCGGAGCGCAAGCAGTGGCTGCAGGCCTGGTCCGGCACCTCGGTCGAACTCCGCCTCGGCGGCGACCAGCGCCTCCTCGAGGCCGCGACCCTCCTGCGGGGCCTCGTCCCCCTGACCTCCCCGGACGACTCGGGCTCCGACGACACCATGGGCGGCACCTGCAGCGGAACCCGGCCCGAAGCCTTCGGAGCCGTCCTCAGCACCGCCCCACCCGCCCCGGACGTCTTCGCGGTCACCCTGGTGCACGAACTCCAGCACACCAAACTCGTCGCCCTCAGCCAGCTGGTGACACTGCATCAAGCGGGCCCGGACAGGCGCTACTTCGCGCCCTGGCGGACCGGACCCCGCCAGTTCGACGGACTCTTCCAGGGGACCTACTCGCACCTCGCGCTCGCCGACTTCTTCCAGCAGCGGGCACTCACCGCCGCGCACCATCCCGACCGCGAAGCGGCCTGGTCCGCCCACGCCCGATGCCGCGAACAGGTCGCGGCCGCCCTTCCCGTCCTGGCCGGCTCACCCGACCTCACCGTCCCGGGCCGCCGTTTCGTCGACGAGATGATCGGCCGGTACGAACGCATGGCGCAACACCGGCCACCGCGCCACCACGTCGTACGCGCACAGGCCTACGTGGCCGCGGCCCGCGCCCTCTTCGAGGTTCGGCGAACAAGGCCAACTGGGTGACTACAGTTGCCATTTGGGGTGATGATCGTTGCGCTGCGGGAAGAGAGAGAAAGCCGGACGGAGCGCGCGACGGCCACCCACGGGCAGCAGCCCCGTGCCTGTTGCGGAGCCGCGCCGAGTCTTAACATGATGTGCGGGGAGGCCGCTGGATGTCTGGAGTTCGAAGGCCGGTCAGGTCCACCGGAGGCGGGGCCACGAGAGAGACCGTCACCATCAGCTATGCCGGCTTCAACCGGCCCTGGGCGGCCTGGATCGCCGACCGTCTGGAACGCCGGGGCATCCGAGTCGTCCAGATGCGCTGGGACTCGCCCGCCGAGGTCCCCCTGGTGGAGCTGCTGCAGGACCTGAAGCTGAGCGAGGGCCGGATCCTCGTGCTCGTCAGCGAGTGGTACTTCCAGCTCGGCCCGCGTACCCACGACGAATGGAACCGCGCACTGCGTGCGGTCGTCGGCCCCGACCCGTCCCGGTTCGCCGCCGTATCGGTCACCGGCGCCTCGCTGCCCACCGCCACCACCGTGCTCGCTCCGGTCGAACTCCTCGCCATGGACGCCGAGGAAGCCGAACGCCGCCTCCTCGACCGCCTCGACCTGCCCACCACTCCGCTGCCCGCGCCCGCCGAAGGGGCACCGCGCGGCCCGCGCTTCCCGGCCGCGATGTCCGAGGTGTGGGGCACCGTCCCGAGGCGCAACACCCGCTTCACGGGCCGCGAGCCGCTCCTCAACGAGGCGTACCAACTCCTGCAGAACGCCGAACCGGGCGCCGGCGTCGTCACCCTGCACGGCATGCCCGGAGTCGGCAAGACCCAGCTCGCCGCCGAGTACGCCCACCGCTTCGGCTCCGAGTACGACGTGGTCTGGTGGGTCGGCGCCGAGAGCCGGGTCACCTACCGGCGCTCGGTGGCCGAACTCGCCCCGAAACTCGCCCTGCCCACCGGCGCCGAGTACGGCGAGCGACTGCGCGCCGTCCGCGACTCGCTGCGCCGCGGCGACCCGTACTCCCGCTGGCTGCTCATCCTGGACGGCGCCGACGACCCCGACCAGATCTGGGACCTGGTGCCCACCGGGCCCGGCCACGTCCTGATCACCTCCCGCAACCCGAAGTGGACCGAGCACAACAGCCGGCTCCTCGAAGTACCCGTCTACGGCCGCGAGGAGTCCGTCGCCTTCATCCGCCGCCGCGCCCCGCGCCTCACCGAGGCCGACGCCGACCAGCTGGCCTCCGCGCTCGAGGACCTGCCGCTGCTCCTCGACCAGACCGCCGGCTGGCTCAACGACTCGGACCTGTCGGTCGCCGAGTACATCGACCTGCTCGAGGACGGACTGGACCAGGACGTCGTCAAGGTGTCCGCGGACTTCCCGTACGCCTTCCAGACCGCCTGGTCGATACTGCTCAACAAGCTCCGCGAGACCGTCCCGGCCTCCGTGGACCTGCTGCGCCTGTGCACGTTCTTCGCGCCCGGCTCCATCCCGGTGCGGCTCCTGAAGGACACCCCGCTCGACGAACTGCCCGAGCAGATCGCCCGGCTGCTCAACGACCCGCTGCTGTGGAACCGGGCGATCAACCAGCTGCGCCAGTACTCCGTCGTACGCCTGGAATCCCACGAGGTCGGCGGCGATTCGGCGTCCGCCGGTGAGTCGCTGTACCTGCACCGCATGGTCCACCAGATCGTGCGCAAGGACATGCCGGCCGCCGACGAGCGCGAGTTCATCGACGTGGTGCGCCGGGCCCTGGTCGTCGCGGACCCGGGACGCCCCACCGACACCCGCCTGTGGGACGCGTACGCCGAGATCGTGCCGCACCTGAACTACGCGGACGTCCTCAACAGCGAGGACCGCGCGGTGCAGCGCATGGTCCTCAACTGCCTGCGCTACATGTTCTTCACCGGTGAGTACCAAGCGGCCATCTCGCTCGGCGAGCGCGCTCTCGAGAGCTGGCGTTCGCTGCTCGGCGAGTCCCATCCGCGCATCTGGGAGGCGAACTTCCATCTCGCGAACGCCCTGCGCTCGGCGGGCGAGTACCGGCGCGCGGCAGACCTCGAGCGGGACGCCGTCGAGCGCCTGCGGGCCGAGCGCGGCGAGCAGGACCTCGACTACCTGCGGGCCGCCAACGGTCTCGGCGGCGACCTGTGGGGCCTCGGCCGCTACGACGAGGCACGTGAGCTCTATGAGGGGCTCTACCCGGCCTACCGCGAACTCCTGGGCGACCAGGACTCCCGGACCCTGAACACGCTGAACAACCTGGGCTTCGCCCTGCGCCTGCTCGGCCACTACGAGGAGAGCCTGGAGATCGACCGGCGGACTCTGGAGTCCCGCAGGCAGCTCCTGAAGGGCCGTCACCCGTGGACGCTCTTCTCCGAGATCCACTACGCCACCAATCTGCGGCTGCTCGGCCGCTACACCGAAGCCGAGTCCGTACAGGCCAGGAACGCCCGCGAATACCGCCGCGTGATGGGCGCCGAGAACCCGATCTCCCTGCTGGCCGAGCACAACCTCGCCCTCTGCCTCCAACGGCTCGGCGATCACGGCACGGCCGGACCGATGCTCACCCGCATCCTCGAGCGCTACGAACGCAAGCTCGGCGAGAAGGACCCGCTCACCCTGGGCGCAGCCGTCAGCCAGAGCTGCTTCGCCCGCGAACACGGAGACATCGACCAGGCACGGGCGACCAGCGAGGGCGTCATCGCCCGCTACGAGGCACAGCTCGCCGAAGGGCACCCCTTCATCGCCGGAGCCCGCGCCAACCACGCCCTGATGCTCCGCAGCGTCGGCGAACGCGAACAGGCCCAGGCGCTGTGCGAACAGGCACTCGCCGACCTGGCCACGACCGTCGGCGAACAGCACCCGTGGACACTGGGCTGCGCCGTCAACGCCTCGGCCCTGCGCAATCTGGTCGGCGACCCGGAGTCCGCCGCGGCACTCAGCAGGACCACCGTCGCGGGCGCGACCGAGACGCTCGGCCGTACGCATCCGCTGACACTGGCCGCACGCATCGCCTACGCGGCCGACCTGCGGGCGCTGCGGGAACGCCGCGCGGCCGAGAAGGCCGAACAGGAGGCGCTCTCCGACCTCGCCGCCACCCTCGGCCCCCAGCACGTGGACACGGTGGCGGCCCGCGCCCGGCACAGGCCCTACTGGGACTTCGAGCCCCAGGTGACCTGAGCCGGACGCCGAGGCCGCCCCCGGCCGGCGCGCCCCACGGGAACGCGGAACGGGCCCGGTACCCCCTCGCTCGGGGGTACCGGGCCCGTTCCGCGTGTGCCGGACCGAAGCGTCCTAGGCGTCGAACACCTCACGCACCAGCGCTTCCTGCTCCGCCTGGTGGCGCTTCGCCGAGCCGACCGCGGGCGACGAGCCGTGCGGCCGCGAGATGCGGCGCAGCCGCTCGCCGTGCGGGACGTCGGCGCCGACCGCGAGGTCCAGGTGGTCGATCAGGTTGAGCGCGATGAACGGCCAGGCACCCTGGTTCGCCGGCTCCTCCTGCGTCCACAGGTACTTTTCCGCGTTCGGGTACTTGGCGATCTCCTCCTGGAGCTCCCTGCCCGGCAGCGGGTAGAGGCGCTCGATGCGGATGATCGCCGTGTCCGTGGCGCCGCGCTTCTTCCGCTCGGCGTCCAGGTCGTAGTAGACCTTGCCGGCGCAGAAGACGACCTTGCGGACCGCGGCCGGGTCGACCGAGGCGTCGCCGATCACGGGGCGGAAGCCGCCCGTGGTGAACTCCTCCGCCTTGGAGGCCGCGGCCTTCAGACGCAGCATCGACTTCGGGGTGAAGACGATCAGCGGCTTGTGGTGCGGGTTGTGCACCTGCCACCGCAGGAGGTGGAAGTAGTTCGACGGCAGGGTCGGCATCGCGACCGTCATGTTGTCCTGCGCGCACATCTGCAGGAAACGCTCCGGACGGGCCGAGGAGTGGTCCGGGCCCTGGCCCTCGTAGCCGTGCGGGAGCAGCAGCGTGACGCCGGAGGTCTGGCTCCACTTCTGCTCGGCCGAGGTGATGAACTCGTCCACGACGGTCTGCGCGCCGTTGACGAAGTCACCGAACTGCGCCTCCCACATCACCAGAGCCTCGGGACGGGCCAGCGAGTAGCCGTACTCGAAGCCCATCGCCGCGTACTCGGAGAGCAGCGAGTCGTAGACGTTGTACCGGGCCTGGTCGTCCGCGAGGTACAGCAGCGGCGTGTAGTCGTCGGCCGTGTCCCGGTCGATGAGGACCGCGTGCCGCTGACCGAAGGTGCCGCGGCGCGAGTCCTGGCCGGACAGGCGCACCGGGGTGCCGTCGAGCAGCAGCGAACCGATGGCCAGGGTCTCGCCCATGCCCCAGTCGATGGTGCCGTCCTCGACCATCGCGGCACGGCGCTGCAGCTGCGGGAGCAGCCGCGGGTGCACGGTGACGCGGTCGGGGATGTTCACCTGGGACTCGGCGATGCGCTTGACGACCTCCTGGGAGACCGCCGTGTTCACCGCCACCGGGAACTCGGCCTCGGGGTCGGGGACTTCGGTCGGAGCGGCGTGCGAGGTGGCCTCGCGGACCTCGGTGAAGACCTTCTCCAGCTGACCCTGGTAGTCCTGCAGGGCCTGCTCGGCCTCTTCCAGGGTGATGTCGCCGCGACCGATGAGGGACTCGGTGTAGAGCTTGCGCACCGAGCGCTTCTTGTCGATCAGGTCGTACATCAGGGGCTGCGTGAACGCCGGGTTGTCGGTCTCGTTGTGCCCGCGGCGGCGGTAGCAGATGAGGTCGATGACCACGTCCTTGTTGAAGGACTGGCGGAACTCGAAGGCCAGCCGGGCGACCCGGACCACGGCCTCGGGGTCGTCGCCGTTCACGTGGAAGATCGGCGCCTCGATCATGCGGGCCACGTCGGTCGAGTACATGGACGAGCGCGAGGACTCGGGCGCCGCCGTGAAGCCGACCTGGTTGTTGATGACGACGTGGACCGTGCCGCCGGTGCGGTAGCCGCGCAGCTGCGACATGTTGAGCGTCTCGGCCACCACGCCCTGGCCCGCGAAGGCCGCGTCGCCGTGGATCGCGATCGGCAGCACGGTGAAGTCGGTGCCGCCCTTGCCGATGATGTCCTGCTTGGCGCGCACGACGCCCTCCAGGACCGGGTCGACCGCCTCCAGGTGCGAGGGGTTGGCCGTCAGCGAGACCTTGATCTGCTCGCCGTCGAGACCCGTGAAGGTGCCCTCGGACCCCAGGTGGTACTTCACGTCGCCGGAGCCGTGCATCGACTTCGGGTCGAGGTTCCCCTCGAACTCCCGGAAGATCTGCGCGTACGACTTGCCGACGATGTTCGCCAGGATGTTGAGCCGGCCACGGTGGGCCATGCCCACGACGACCTCGTCCAGGCGCGACTCGGCGGCCGAGTCGAGGACCGCGTCGAGCAGCGGGATGACGGACTCGCCGCCCTCGAGCGAGAAGCGCTTCTGCCCGACGTACTTGGTCTGCAGGAAGGTCTCGAAGGCCTCCGCCGCGTTCAGCCGGCGCAGGATGCGCAGCTGCTCCTCGCGCTCCGGCTTGCCGCGGGGCCGCTCGATGCGGTCCTGCAGCCACTGGCGCTGCTTCGGGTCCTGGATGTGCATGAACTCGACGCCGGTGGTGCGGCAGTACGACTCGCGCAGCACGCCGAGGATGTCGCGCAGCTTCATCATCGTCTTGCCGGAGAAGCCGCCGACCGCGAACTCGCGCTCCAGGTCCCACAGCGTGAGCCCGTGCTCGGTGATGTCCAGGTCGGGGTGCTTGCGCTGGCGGTACTCGAGCGGGTCGGTGTCGGCCATGATGTGGCCGCGCTGCCGGTAGGAGTGGATCAGCTCGAAGACCCGGGCGGCCTTGGTGACGTCGTCGTCGTGGCTGACGTCGATGTCCTTGAGCCAGCGGACCGGCTCGTAGGGAATCCGCAGCGCCTCGAAGATCTCGTCGTAGAACCGCTCGTCGCCGAGCAGCAGGTTCGCCACGATGCGCAGGAACTCGCCGGAGGCGGCTCCCTGGATCACGCGGTGGTCGTACGTCGAGGTCAGGGTCATGACCTTCGAGATGCCCAGCTTGTTCAGGGTGTCCTGCGAGGTGCCCTGGAACTCGGCCGGGTAGTCCATCGAACCGACGCCCATGATGACCGACTGGCCGGGCATCAGACGCGGCACGGAGTGGACCGTGCCGAGGCCGCCGGGGTTGGTCAGCGAGACCGTGACGCCGGAGAAGTCGTCCATCGTGAGCTTGTTGTTGCGCGCACGGCGGACGATGTCCTCGTAGGCCTGCCAGAACTCGAAGAAGTTCAGCGTCTCGGCCTTCTTGATGCCCGCGACGACCAGCTGGCGGTCGCCGTTGGGCTTCACCAGGTCGATGGCCAGACCGAAGTTGATGTGCTCCGGCTTGACCAGGGTCGGCTTGCCGTCCTTCTGGGCGAAGGAGTGGTTCATCGTCGGCATGGCCTTGATGGCCTGCACCATCGCGTACCCGATGAGGTGCGTGAAGGAGATCTTCCCGCCGCGGGCGCGCTTGAGGTGGTTGTTGATGACGATGCGGTTGTCGAAGAGCAGCTTCACCGGGACCGCGCGCACGGACGTGGCCGTGGGCACCTCGATCGAGGCGTTCATGTTCTTCGCGACCGCGGCGGCCGGGCCGCGCAGCGTCTGGTAATCGGGGCCCGCGGGGGCCTCGGCAGACTCGGCCTTCGGCTCCTGCTCCGCCGGGGTGGGCTTGGCCGCGGCCGGTGCGGCCGCGGGCTTCGCCGGAGCGGCGGGCGCGGCGGCGGCCGGCTTCGCAGCGGGCTGCGCCGACTTCGCGGCGGGCTGCGCGGGCTTGGCTGCCGGGGCGCTGGGCGCGGTGCCCGCAGCCCCCGCGGCTGCGGTACCGGACGGGGCGGGCGTCTGGGCCGGCTTGGGGGCCGCTGCTGCTCCGGCGCCCGGCTTGTAGTCGGCAAAGAAGTCCCACCAGGCACGGTCTACCGAATTCGGGTCCTGGAGGTACTGCTGATAGATCTCGTCGACGAGCCACTCATTGGGACCGAAAGCGGCAGCGGGGTTCTTCTCCTGCGCTTCCTGGTCGGCCGAGGTACTCGGGTTACTGGGGGACTGTGGCGACACGGCGGCAACCGCCCTCTTCCGCTTCACAAGGTGATGGACAGCGGGAATAAAGGCTACGCCCCCATGGCCGGGAGGTGCAGACCGGGCGGGTCATTGGTCGCGTAAGTCACATCGGATCGCGTGTTTCACCCCTGGAAATGGCGGGAAACAACCGTGGTTTGAGCCGACGGCCCACAGCAGTGGCCCTCTTCTCCGCGCCCCTGCAGCCTGGAGACGCCGATCCGCGTCCGCTGGGTTCGAAGATCGTGCGCTTCGCTATCGAACCCTACGTCAACTCGGGTTTTCGGGCTTTCCCGGAAGGGTGACGACGACCCGGCAGCCACGAGTCGATTCAGCCACTCCGATGCGCCCGCCGTGCAGGTCCACCGCCCACCGGGCGATGGCGAGGCCGAGTCCCGTACCGCCGTCGCTGCCGGGACCGTGCGGGGTGGAGGCCGCACCGCGGTTGAAGCGCTCGAAGACGCGGTGCCGCTCGGCCTCCGGAATGCCGGGTCCTTCGTCCAGCACCTCTATGTCGAGCGACTCCGGGCCCTCGCCGCGGCGTGCCTTCACGGTCACGCGGCCGTGCTGCGGGCTGTGCTTGACCGCGTTGTCGATGAGGTTGGCGACGACCTGGTGCAGCCGCTCCACGTCCGCGTGCGCGGTCAGCTCGGGCGGCGAGACGTCCAGGTGCAGATGGACGTCGGTCCGGGTGTGCCGGCCCGATGCGGACGGCATGCCGCCGCGGTGCGAGGCGATCATGTTCGCCTCCTTCAGGACACCGGACAGATACGGCCAGACCTCGAACCGGCGGGCCTTGAGCGGTATCACGCCGTTGTCCAGGCGGGAGAGATCGAGCAGGGTCTCGACCAGCCGGCCGAGACGCTCGGTCTGTTTCAGCGCCGTCCGCATCGTCTCGGGGTCGGCGGCGGACACCCCGTCCACCACGTTCTCCAGTACGGCACGTAGCGCGGCGATGGGGGTGCGCAGCTCGTGCGAGACGTTGGCGACCAGCTCCTTGCGCTGCTGTTCCTGCGCCTCGAGCTCGTCCGCCATGCGGTTGATGGTGTCGGCGAGGTCGCCGAGTTCGTCGTGGCGCCCGGCTCCGCGTACCCGCCGGGTGTAGTCACCGTGCGAGATGGAGCGGGCGACGGTGTTCATCTCGTCCAGCGGGGCGGTGAGCGAGTGCGCCACGAACTGGGTGATGAGCAGGGTGGCGATCACCGAGAAGACCGTGATGAAACGGAACTCGGTCTTCGTACGGACCGCGATCATCAGCAGGCCCGTGGTGATGAACACCGAGACGACGACGAGCGCCCCGAGCTTGGTCTTGATGGAGAAGGGACGCAGGGAACGCAGCGGCGTTCCCCGGTCGCTTCCTCGGGACAGCGCCTTGCGGAGCTGTCCCACGGCCCCCGCGGCGTTCACGGATTCGGGGTCTCCAGGGCGTATCCGACACCGTGGACGGTGCGGATCCGCTCGGCACCGATCTTGCGTCGCAGCGCCTTGATGTGACTGTCCACGGTGCGGGTGCCGGAGGCGTCCGCCCAGTCCCACACCTCGGCGAGCAACTGTTCGCGGGAGAGAACGGCGCGCGGCGAGTTGGCGAGGCAGACCAGGAGGTCGAACTCGGTCGGGGTCAGGTGCACGTCCTCGCTGCGGACCCGGACCCGGCGCTGCGCGTGGTCGATCTCCAGCTCGCCGAGCCGCAGGATGCCGCTGCGCGGGGTGGACGCGGCGAGTGCGGCGCGCTCCATGCGGCGCAGCAGCACGTGCACGCGCGCGGCCAGCTCCCGCATCGAGAACGGCTTCGTCATGTAGTCGTCGGCGCCGACCCCGAGGCCGACGAGCATGTCGGTCTCGTCGTCGCGCGCGGTGAGCATCATGACCGGCACCGGCCGCGCCGCCTGGACCCGGCGGCAGACCTCGAGGCCGTCGAAGCCGGGCAGCATCACGTCGAGGATCAGCAGGTCAGGCTGCCAGGCCTCCGCGGTCTCCACGGCTGCCGGGCCGTCACCGGCGGTCTGGACGAGAAAGCCCTCGGCGCGTAGCCGGGCGGCGATGGCGTCGACGATCGTGAGGTCGTCCTCGACGACCAGTACCCGGCGTTGGGCGCCGGGCGCGGCGGTCGTGCCGTTGTGGGAGGTGTGTGTCTGCTCCATCGCCCGCCCCTGGAACCTTGATTTCGGTCGGTGAAAACGCTGGAAGGATCCGCGTGTCGTCAGAGAGTACGGGCACGGAGCGCGCCGCGGCTACGCAGGTCTTACCGCGAGATGCACCGCGTCGGGAACGCCCCGGGCAACGGGGATCTCTTCGGTACGGACCGCTAGGAACCCGGCATTCCGCAAGGTTCCTTCGAATTCGGCGGACGGTTTCGCGGACCAGACGGCGAGCACACCGCCCGGTCGGAGCCTGGATTTGCAGGCCTGAAGGCCATCGGCGGAGTACAGGCTTCCGTTCTCGTCGGTCACGGTCCAGTCGGGCCCGTTGTCGATGTCCAGACAGAGGGCGTCGTATCCGCGCGTGTCATCTCTCACATGATCGAGCAGATCGGCCCGCACGATCTCGGTGCGCGGGTCGGCGAGCGCGGCGGCCGAGAGAGCGGCGAGCGGGCCGGTGCGGTGCCAGTCGATGATCGCGGGCTCGCGCTCGACGACGGTGATACGACCCCAGCGGGGGTCGGCGGCGGCGTGCGCGAGGGAGAAGCCGACGCCGAGGCCACCGATGAGTACGGCCGGGGCGGGGCGGTCGTCGAGCGCGTCGCGGGCGGCGTCGACCAGCAGCCGCTCGGACCTTCCGTCGGATGTGTCCATCAGGAAGCAGCCGTTGGCGATGATCTGCAGGGTGTCCCCGTGCCGGCGCAGCGCCACCTCTCCGTACGGGCCCTCGCGCCGGTCGAGGACCTGGGGTGCGCCGCTGTCGTGGATGCCGGGGCGCCCGTGGTTCCCGTGGCTTCCGGAAGTGGTGCGGTCGTGCTGGTCGGACATGGGGACATCCTGCCTCAGGCGGTGCTCCGGGCGCGGGGGTGGTCCGTGGGCCCCTGCGCCGGCTCCGCGGCGGGGCGGGGCGGGGGAGACTCTGGTCGGCGTTGTACGGCGCCCGAGGGCCGCAGCGGCTGTCATGTGGCGCCTGCCGAACGGGACTTGCGCACTGTGCCGGGCCGTTGCGGTCACGCCGGGAAAGCCGCCCGTTCGCGCAACTTCCGTGCACAGGGCCACGATCAGGGGGAACTGAATGTCGAAGAAGCAGACCCAGCCATGGAGCGAGTTCCGCACCCGGCTGCGGGAGGAAGTGGCCGCGCTGAGCGCAGGGGACAGCCTGCTGGTGGCCGAGCCCGATCCGGCTGGGGGTCCGGCGCCCGACGAGGTGGGTCCGCGTCGGTGGCGCCGTCGCCCGAAGCCCCGGCGTGGCATCGGGCGTTACGTGCAGTTCCTGAGGTGGGACGAGGGAATCGGCGCCGAATGCGTGTCCCGCTCCTATCGGGACACGACCGACGAGCAGCAGCGGCGACTGCTCGGCCTCGGCTGGTCCGATCCGCGGGACCACCCACCGCGCAGCGGACGCTCGGACAACCACGAGATGTGGTTCGGCCTCGACGAGGTCGACCGGCCGGCGGAGATCTGCGAGCAGTCGCTCCGCATCCTCGGCGACGAGGCGCCCGACGAGCGATGGACCTGGCAGCAGGACCCGCCGGCCGGCCACGGCTTCCGCGGCTGATCCGGGTCAGACCCGGCGCAGCAGGAAGGTGGCGAAGCCGAGGGTGTGGCGGTAGCCGCGGAGCCAGCCGGTGCGGTGCCGGTCGGCGGCGGCGAGGGCCGCGGGGCGGTCGGGGTCGTCGGGGTGGTCGAGGGCCCAGCGGGTGAGGGAGCCGGTCCAGGACCACTCGTAGTCGTCCCATTCGTCGACGGTGCTGGTGTGGGCGTGGACCGGGGCCCAGCCGGCCGCGGTGATGCGGTCGACGGTCGTCGCCAGGTCGGCGTACTCGTCCGCCGAGAAGCCGACGCCGAGCGTGTCCCGGCCCGGCTCCCGCTCCCAGAAGCCGTCTCCGACGAGGACGGTGCCGCCCGGTGCCAGGTGCCGGTCGGCCGCGGCGAGGGTCGGCAGCAGACCGCCGAAGGCGTGCGTCGCGCCGACGCAGAGCACGAGGTCGTAGGGGTGCGGGGCGTGGTAGGAGGTGACGTCCGCGGTGTGCAGGCCGAGGCGGTCATCGAGGCCCGCCGTCGCGCGGTCCGTGCGCGCGTCCGCCAGTGCGTCGGCGCTGGTGTCCACGCCGTCGCCGCTCAGGCCGGGCCGTCCGCTCAGGGCGCGCAGGAGCCAGGCGGCCCGTCCGCAGCCCAGGTCGAGTACGCGCTCGTCGCCCCGGGGCAGCGCCAGGTCGAGCAGCCGGTCGACCGAAGTCGTGTGCAGGGGTGCGGCGATGGGGTGGTCACGGTGGGCGAGTGCGCTGATCCGTTGGCGGTCCATGTCCGGCATCCTGCCGTCCGGCCCGCTCCGCCGTCCGGAGGTGCCGGCACCCGGGCCGGACTCGTGCGGCGGGGCGGGCGCCCGGCGTCCGTGTCACCGGGGAGGCAGGACGTCGGCGAGGGTGTGCATGACGGGGGTGCGGCGGATCTCGATGTGGGCGTGGGCGAGTGCCTCGGCCAGCCGGGGGCGGCCCTCGTGGATGGCTCCGTAGATGTTCCGGTGTTCCGCGCAGTGCTGTTGCGGTCCCGCCTCGGTGGCCGTGAGGCGGAACAGCCAGTGCATCAGGCCGAGCGAAGGCTGCAGGGACGCCTGGAGCAGACGGTTGCCGGTCATGGCGATGATCTCGGCGTGGAAGGCGGTGTTCGCCGCGGCGATGCCGGCGGGCGAGCCGAGGCGAGTGGCGTCCTCCGCCTCGGTCATGACCCTGCGCAGGCCCGGGTGGCCGCCGCCGTCCGCGACGATCTCGGCGGCGCGTCGGGCAGCGAACACCTCGAGGCTGAGCCGCAGGTCGAACAGCTCGTCGACGTCGCGCAGCGTGAGGCGCCGGACCGAGGCGCCGCGGCGCGGTGACTGGACGACGAGTCCCTCGGCAGCGAGACGGTTCAGGGCTTCGCGCACCGGGACCCGGGAGACGCCGAGGGCGTCGGCGAGCTCCCGTTCGCGCAGCCGGCTGCCCTGCGGGTGGGCGCCGGAGTGGATGCCCGTGCGGATGACGCCCTCCGCACGGTCCACGTGCGAGGCGTTGCCCGGCCGGGCCGGAGCGCCTTCCGCGGGCACGGTCGCGGCGCCGCGAGCGGTCATCCCTGTTCCCGGAAGGCGGGAAAGGCCGGCGGGAAGAGGTGATCGGCGTCCCGGCGCAGGAAGTCCCGCTCCCCGTACGCCGCGCGCATCCGCTCGAACAGTTCCTGCGCCCGGGTCCGGAGCCGCGGCAGGTCGACGCCGGGCAGCGAGCCGTCCACCAGGACCGGACGGCCCGCGACGACCGAGTCGGTGGCCTGGCGTGCGGTGCCGTTCAGGAGGAACGTACGGACCGGGTCGTCCTGCACTCCGTCGCGGATGTCCGCCAGCGAGAAGGCGACCAGGTCGGCCTGCGCGCCGGGAGCGATCCGGCCCAGGTCCTCGCGGCCGAGCGCGCGGGCGCCGCCGAGTGTCGCGGCCTCCACGTACGTCTCGGCGGGCGCCGCGTCGGAGCGTCCCTCGACGACCTTCGCCAGGTGTACGCCGACGTCCATGCCGCGGATCAGGTCCGGCGGGAAGGAGTCGGTGCCGAGGCAGAGGTTGATGCCGGCCTCGCGGTAGGCGCGGAAGGAGTGCAGCATCTCGCCGTAGCGCAGGGAGGTCTGGGGGCAGTGGATCACCGAGACGCCGGCGTCCGCGAGGGTGGTCAGATCGCCGCGGTCCTCGCCGTGCACGCCGGGGTGCCGGTCGGTGGTGACGGTGTGCGGGATGAGCAGGTTCGGCCCCAGCAGGCCGTTCTTCTCCAGGAGTTGGAGCGGCGTGATCCCGTGGCGCCGCTGCACGAGGTCGCGTTCGACCAGGCCCTGCAGGGCGTGCAGGCGGACCAGGACACCGCGTTCGCGTGCGAGGCCGGCGGTCTCGCGCAGCAGGTCCTCGGTGAGCGTCTCGATCCGGCAGGGCAGCAGGACGCCGGTGAGCAGCGGATCGTCGAGTTCCGCCAGGTGGTCGAGGAAGCGCACCGCGTCGCGGAAGCCCGCCCTGCCCGCTTCCTCGTCGAAGGCGACGTCCCGACTGCCGTCAGGCAGCACGACGTTCACGCCGGAGCGGTACGCGGGGCCGAGGTAGCCGCGCAGGCCGAGGCGGCGTGAGGCGCGCGCCGTCTCGACCAGTTCCTCGTACGGCTCGGCCCAGGCGCTGTGTACCTCGGAGGCGATCGGCATGTACGTGGTGATGCCGTGCAGGGCGAGCTGGACCAGGGCGTACTCCCGGATCTCGACGCGTTCCGCGGGCGTGAAGACGTCGTGGCGGCGGTCGGTGAAGTAGTCGAGGGACCACTGCAGTCCGCGGCCGCGCTCGGGGCCGGCCCAGGAGTCGAGGACCAGGTGGTCCACGTCGGTGAGGGCGTCGAGGTCGATCAGGCCGGGCATGACGAGTGACTCGCCGAGGTCGCGCTCGACGTCGACGGGGCCCTCGTACCGGGGCCCGACGTACCTGACGACGTCGTCCTCCCACACCACCTCACCGTCCGTCAGGAGGGCGTGGCCGCCGTCCTGGTGGGCGAGTACGTGCCGGGCGCGCCAGCGGGTGCGCATGCTGCCTCCGTAGGGGATCGGGTGCGTGCCGCCGGGCGGGGCCCGAGGGCGCCTCCCACGAGCGGGTCCGGGCGGCGGACGCTGTCGTGCCGCATCGTACAAACTGGCATACCAAAATGGAAGGCAATGCTCGGTTCGCGATGTCCACAGGTGGAGCCTTCGGTAAGGGATCCCCATAACCAGGCGGTTTCTGCAGTGTTGCGGGAAGGAGTCCTTGGATGCCTCTGGTGGGATCGCGTCAGTCTGGTATACCGTCCCGGCCATCATCTCTCCCGAGCGCCGAAGGACCGTGACGTGACGGATTCCCCCGTGCTGCCTTCCCGGCCGCCCTCCGGCGCCGACGGCGATGCCGACGGCCCGGCCACCGCTCCTGCCACTCCGCCCGCCGCCTCACCCGCCGGGGGAGGCGCGACCGTCACCGCCCGCTCGCTGCTCGGCACCGCCTGGCTGCGCATCCGGCGCAGCCGTATCGCGCTCGCCGCGCTCGCCGTCATCGTGCTGATGGTGCTGTTCGCCGTACTGGCCCCGCTGCTCACCGGCATCGAGGGCCAGGACGCCTACACCACCAGGACCAGCCCCGACGTCCTCGACGACTACGGCACCCCCGGCCTGCCGCTGTCCTACTACCGCTACCCCTCCGGCGAGCACTGGCTCGGACTCGAACCGGGCCTCGGCCGCGACATCTTCGCCCGCATGGCACACGGCGCCCGGATATCCCTGGTCATCGCCCTGCTGTCGACGGCCGTATCGGTGGTGCTCGGCACCGTGCTCGGCGCCGCCGCCGGCTACTTCGGCGGCAAGGTCGACATGGTCATCAGCCGGATCATGGACCTCTTCCTGGCCTTCCCGCACCTGCTGCTCGTGCTGTCGCTCACCCCGATCCTGCAGTCCCGGCTCGGCGGTACCGCGCTCGACGAGGGCAGCCTCCTGCCGATCGCCTCACTCGTGATCATCCTGGGCTTCTTCGGCTGGGCGTATCTCGCGCGGGTCGTGCGCGGCCAGGTGCTCTCCCTGCGCGAGCAGGAGTTCGTCGAGGCCGCACGGTCCTACGGAGCCTCGCACCGCTCGATCATCCTGCGGCAGATCGTCCCCAACGTGATGGGCGTCGTCCTCGTCTACGCCACGATGATGATCCCCACGAACATCACCGCCGAGGCCGCTCTCTCCTTCCTCGGCGTCGGCGTCAAGGACCCCACCCCGTCCTGGGGCCAGATGCTGAATGCCGCCCAGGCCGGCAACTGGTATCTCACCGACCCGTGGTTCCTGGCCGTCCCCGCCGGTGCCCTGGTGATCACCGTGCTCGCCTTCAACCTGCTCGGCGACGCGGTGCGCGACGCCCTCGACCCCAAGTCCTCCCGCGGCTAAGGAGCAGCAGTGAATCGACGCCAAGGGGCGGCCCTCGCATGGACGTTGGCCGCGACAGTCGGCCTCAGCGCCTGCGGCGGCGCCAAGCCCGCGCCCGGCTCCGGCTCGCGCGCCCCCGCCGACGCCTTCGACCCGGTCAAGGCCGGCTGGGGCCACACCGGGCGCGGCGGGAACGTCAACGTCCTGATGTCCGCCGACTTCCAGACCCTCGACCCCGGCAACAGCAACTACGTGCAGACCGCCAACGTCGGCCAGCTCTACTACCGCACCCTCACCATGGCCAAGGAGGACGCGGGCAAGCCCCCGAAGGTCGTCCCCGACCTCGCCACCGACCTCGGCAAGGTCTCCAAGGACGGCCTCACCTGGACGTACACCCTGAAGAAGGGCCTCACGTACGAGGACGGCACGCCCATCACCAGCAGGGACGTCAAGTACGGCGTCGAGCGGACGTACGCCCGCGACGTCTACACCCAGGCCCCGCAGGAGCTGAACGCCGCCCTGTCCGACGACGGCTACAAAGGCCCGTACAAGGGCGGGGACTTCAAGGGCATCGAGACCCCCGACGACCGCACCCTCGTCTTCAGACTGAAGCAGCCCTTCGCCGAGTTCCCCGCACTCGTCTCCCGGTCCAACACCGCGCCCGTGCCGGAGAAGAAGGACACCAAGCTCGACTACACCAACCACCCGGTGTCCACCGGCCCGTACAAGATCGCGCACTACGACCGCGGCCGCTCCATGAAGCTGGTGCGGAACAAGGAGTGGGACCCGGCCACCGACCCGAACCGCACCGCCCTGCCGGACACCTTCACCTTCAGCCTGTCCACCGCCCAGGCCACCATCAGCCAGCAGCTGCTCGCCGACTCCGACCCCACCGCCGTCACCCTCGACAGCGCCGGCGGCCTGCAGGCATCCGACGCCGCCGAACTCGACCGGCCCGAGGTGGACAAGCGCACCGCGTCCGGCCTCACCGGCTGCACCGACATCCTCAACTTCAACACGGAGACCATCAAGGACCCGCAGGTCCGCAAGGCCCTCGCGCTCGCCGTCGACCGCAAGGCCATCCATCTCCAGTACGGCGGCGCCCGGTTCGGCAAGATGGCCCAGTCGTACATCAACGCCGACCAGCGCGGATTCGCCGAGCAGCACTCCGCGCTCGACCCGGCCGGCCAGCCGAAGCTCGACGAGGCCAAGAAGCTGCTCAAGGGCCGCAGTTACCCGAAGAAGCTGGTCTACGGCTACGCGGACGCCACCGCCCGCTTCAAGAACATGGGCACCTCGCTGCAGCAGAACCTCGCCCGACTCGGCATCGACCTGGAGCTGCGCCCCATCCCCGCCGCCAACTACTTCACCACCCTGGCGGGCGAGAACATGCCCGACCTCGCCCGCAGCGGCTGGTGCGGCGGCGCCGACAGCGGGTCCGTGCGCACCACCATCGACCCGAACATCGGGCCGAGCATCGACGGCAGGACCTTCGGCTTCTCCAACATCCCCCGCTACCACGACCCGGAGATCTCCAAGGCCATGTACGAACTCCGCGACGCCAACGGGACCAGCGAGGAACTCGGCCGCCGCTGGTCGGGCCTCCTGGACCGGGCCATGCAGGACTACCCGCTGGTCCCGCTGGTCAGGAACGTGACCCGCAGCGTGGTCGGATCCGACATCCGCAACGCCCAGGTCGGCTACTTCTTCGGTGCGATCGACCTGTCGACCGTCTCCGTGGCCAGGTGATCGGGATGAACGGGATGCCCGCCTTCCTGCTGCGCCGGCTGGCCGCCACCGTCGGCTTGCTGATCGTCATCAGCTTCGTCACCTTCTGCCTGTTCCAGTTCGGTCCCGCCGATCCGGCCGCTGCCGCCTGCGGCCAGGAGTGCACGCCCGAACGGGTCGCCGAGGCGCGGGTGGCACTCGGCATGGACAAGCCGTTCCTCACCCAGTACTTCTCCTACATGTCCGGGCTCTTCGACAGCCGGGCCGTGGGCGCGCCGGGTGCGCAGACCCTCTGCGAATGGCCCTGCCTCGGCAAGTCGTTCCAGACCAACGAAGACGTCACCACCATCATCCAGCGGGCCCTGCCCTACACCCTGTCGGTCGGCGTGGGCGCCGTCGTGCTGTGGACGGTGGCCGGGGTGACCCTCGGGACTCTTGCCGCGCTGCGGAAGGGAAGGACCACCGACAAGCTGATCGTCGGGGCCGCGTCCGTGGGCGTCTCGCTGCCCATCCCGGTGACCGGGCTGCTGCTCCTGCTGGTGTTCGTCTCCACGTTCGACGTGCTGCCGTTCACCACCAATGCGATCACCTCGCCGTTCGGGCCCGACGGGTTCGGCGGGTGGTTCCTCAACTACCTGTTGCCGTGGGTGGCGTTGGCGGTGCTGTTCAGCGCGCAGTACGTCCGTGTCACCCGGAGCAACATGCTGGAGACGCTCGGCGAGGACTTCATGCGGACGGCCCGCTCCAAGGGCCTGTCCCGTACGCAGACCGTCGTACGGCACGGAGCCCGGGCCGGCCTCACGCCCGTCGTCACCATGCTCGGGCTCGACATCGGGCTGCTGCTCGGCGGCGCCGTGCTCACCGAGCAGATCTTCTCGGTGCCGGGCATCGGCTTCACCGCCGTGCACGCCGCGCAGCTGGGCGACCTCCCGGTCACCATGGCCATCACCATGCTGGCCGCCTTCTTCATCATCGTCGCCAACGTGATCGTCGACGCCGTCTACGCCGTGATCGACCCGCGAGTGAGGGCCGCCTGATGCCTCCTGAGAACTCCTCCGACACGTCTCACGGGGCGTCCGAACCCTTGCTGCGGATCCGTGATCTGCACGTCGGCTTCCCCACCGACGACGGCACCGTGCACGCCGTCAACGGCATGGACCTCAGCCTGGGCCGCGGCGAGACCGTGGGCCTGGTCGGCGAGTCCGGCTCCGGGAAGACCGTCACGAGCCAGGCCCTGATGGGGCTGCTCAAGGAGACCCGGGCGCACGTCACCGGCGAGATCCTCTTCGACGGCACCGACCTCAACGCGCTGAGCGAGGACCGGATGCGGGCCTGGCGCGGCAAGAAGATCGCCATGATCTTCCAGGACCCGCTCTCGGCCATGCATCCCCTGCACACCGTCGGCTCCCAGATCGCCGAGGCCTACCGGGTGCACAACAAGGTCTCGAAGAAGGCCGCGGCCGCCGTCGCCGTCGACATGCTCGGCCGGGTCGGCATCCCCGACCCGAGGCGCCGGGCATCGGCCCATCCGCACGAGTTCTCCGGCGGCATGCGGCAGCGCGCGATGATCGCCATGGCGCTGGTCTGCGAACCCGAACTCCTCATCGCCGACGAGCCGACCACCGCGCTCGACGTCACCGTGCAGGCCCAGATCTTGGACCTGCTCGGCGATCTGCAGAGCGAGACGGGCACGGCCGTGATCCTCGTCACCCACGATCTGGGCGTCGTCGCCGAGGTCTGCCACCAGGTGGTGGTCATGTACGGCGGCCAGTGCGTCGAACGGGGCGCGATGCGGGACGTGTTCCGCGATCCGCGCCACCCGTACGCGCAGGGCCTGCTCGCCTCGATGCCCTCGCTCGGCGACGCCGCCGGACGCCTGGAGCCGATCCCCGGGTTCCCGCCGTCGCTCACCGTGCTGCCCACCGGCTGCCTGTTCGCCGACCGTTGCCCGCAGACCCATCTCGTACCGGACGACGCCTGCCGCACCGCACGGCCCGAACTCACCGGGGCCGCCGCCCATCCGTCCCGGTGCCACCAGGAAGACCACGCCGCACAGCGGGAGGCAGCGCGATGACCGAGACCACGACCCGGCCCGACGGGGCGCCGCCGCTGCTGCAGGTGGACGGTCTCACCAAGCATTTCCCGGGCCGCGGCGGGCTGTTCGGGCGCGGCGGGAATCCCGTGAAGGCGGTCGACGGGGTCAGCTTCTGCGTGCGAGCCGGCCAGACCCTCGGCATCGTCGGCGAGTCCGGCTGCGGCAAGTCGACCACCGGGCGGCTCCTGATGCGGCTGCTCGACCCGACGGCCGGTTCGGTACGCCTCGACGGCCGGGAGCTCGCGGAGCTGAACCGGGCCGAGATGCAGGAGTACCGGCGCCAGGTCCAGATGGTGTTCCAGAACCCCGCCTCCTCGCTCAACCCCCGGCAGTCCATCGGCAGCGCCATCGCCGCCCCGCTGCACGCCCAGCGCATCGACCCGCCCGGCGGGATCAAGGCGCGGGTGCGGGAGTTGATGGACCGGGTCGGACTCCGGCCCGACCACTACAACCGGTTCCCGCACGAATTCTCCGGCGGCCAGAAGCAGCGCGTCGGCATCGCCCGCGCGCTCGCGCTCGACCCCCGCCTGATCATCTGCGACGAGCCGGTCTCCGCGCTCGATGTCTCGGTGCAGGCGCAGGTCGTCAATCTGCTCGACGACATCCAGCGCGACACCGGCGTCGCCTACGTCTTCATCGCCCACGACCTGTCCGTCGTACGCCACTTCGCGGACCGGGTCGCCGTGATGTACCTCGGGAAGATCATGGAGAGCGGCCCGACGCAGGACGTGTTCGGCGCACCTCGGCACCCGTACACCCGGGCTCTGCTCTCCGCCGTGCCGCAGGCCGATCCGGACGCCGAGCGCGGCCGGCGCATCCGGCTCAGCGGCGATCTGCCGACCCCGGCCGATCCTTCCTCAAGCTCTTCGAGCGGGGGAGGCACCGAGCCCGGCTGTGTCTTCCGCACCCGCTGCCCGCTGCGCCCGCAGCTGGACGAGGAGCAGCAGCTCCGGTGTGCGGGCGAGGTGCCGCCGGCGCCGGACGGTGAAGGGACCGCCTGCCACTTTCCCGGTCTGACGGACGGGGAGCCCGGCACGTCCCGTGGCTGACACCGCCCGGGCCGCACGGCAGGTCCGAACTCTGTTGCGAGAAAAGGAAGTTGATCACATGCTCATCCGTGACGTCCGCCCCTGGGGCGGCGAGCGCAGCGACGTCGAGCTCGACGGGGCCCGTATCGCCGCCGTCCGCCCGCACGACTCCTCGGCCGCGGCGCCCGACGGGTGCGTCGAGGGGCGCGGGCGGCTGCTGCTGCCGTCGTTCAGCGACGTCCACGTCCACCTGGACTCCACCAGGATCGGGCTGCCGTTCCGCCCGCACACCGGAGGCCCCGGGGTGTGGACGATGATGCTCAACGACCGCGCGCACTGGCGCGACGCCGAGGTCCCGCTGACCGAGCGGGTGGCCGGCACGCTGGAGCGCATGATCGCCCGCGGTACGACCCGGGTGCGGACGTACGCGCAGATCGACGTCGACTGCAAGCTGGAGAAGTTCGAGGCGGTCGTCGCCGCGAAGGAGAAGTACGGGCATCTCGCGGACGTCCAGATCATGGCGTTCCCGCAGGCGGGCATCCTGCGCGAGGCGGGTACCGCCGACTATCTGGAGGCCTCGCTCAAGGCGGGTGCGGACGTGATGGGCGGCATCGACCCGTGCACGCTCGACCGCGATCCGAAGGGGCATCTCGACGTGGTCTTCGCCCTGGCAGAGAAGTATCAGGTCGATGTCGACATCCATCTGCACGAGCCCGGGCACCTGGGGGTCTTCTCCACGGATCTGATCCTGGAGCGGACCAGGGCGCTGGGTATGCAGGGCCGGGTCACGATGTCGCATGCGTACGAGCTGGGTTCCGTCGACGAGGCCACGAGCCGGCGCCTGATCGAGGAGTTCGCCGAGCTCGACGTCTCGATGGCGACGGTCGCGCCGTCCGGGCGCGGGAGCCTTTCGCTCGTGGACCTGACCGAGGCGGGCGTACGGGTCGGGCTCGGCGAGGACGGGCAGCGGGACTACTGGAGCCCGTACGGCAACTGCGACATGCTCGACCGGTCGTGGCAGCTGGCCTTCACGCACAACTTCCGGCGTGACGAGCATGTGGAGATGTGCCTGGCCGTGGCGACGGTCGGCGGGGCCGGGATCATGGACGGCTCACTGGCGCGGCTCCGGGG
Organism: Streptomyces sp. YIM 130001; assembly: GCF_003574445.1. GTDB lineage: Bacteria > Actinomycetota > Actinomycetes > Streptomycetales > Streptomycetaceae > Streptomyces. The sequence goes on along the minus strand of NZ_KZ984555.1, from coordinate 14,444 downwards.
CGTCGCGGATCGGCCGGGGGTCGCGGAGGGGGACCGGGGCGATCTTCTTCTGGTCGACGGGGAGACTCCGACGAGCGCGGTCATGGACCGCGGAGGGGACCGGACGGTGCTGCACGACGGGGTCGTCGTGGCGGACGGGCTGTCCTTGGTGTGACCTGCGCTGGGGGCGGGCCGCCGGGGATCGGCCTGGCGGCCCCGCCCTCGATCGCCGGACGAGCTCCGTCGGTCATCGAGCGCCCGACGGGCTGATCCGCACGACAGGCCCTACTTGCCCGGGCCGACGTACTTCGCATTGGTGAGGGGGGCCACCGTTTTCCAGCCGACCGCTTCGTAGAGGAGGCGGCCCTGTGGTGTGCAGGCGAGGACGGCGGTCTCGGCGCCGAGGGCGTGGGCCTCGCGCTGCAGGGTGTGCATGACCAGGGCCCCGAGGCCCCGGCGCTGGTGTGCCTCCGCCGTCTCGATCTGGTCGACGACGGCGCTCGCGCCCGTAGGGGCGATCTGGCCGCGGGACGCCCAGTCGCCGTCAGCGTCGGTGACCAGGCAGCGGAAGACGCCGCCGCGGGTCCAGGTGCGGAGGTGGTAGCCGGCCGGGACGGTGCCTGGTGTGGCTGGGCCCAGGCGGGTGGTCATGAGGTGGTCGCCGGAGCCGAAGGGCTCCCAGCCGGGGGCGAGCCACGGCACGACGCGTTCCGGCTCCTCGAAGACCTTGAGCTGCATGCCGGTGGCGCGTGTCGTCGCGGTGACCTTGCGTACGTCGGCCTCGCGCACCGCGTCGCCCGTACCGGCGAAGACGTGGCGCCCCACGTGCTGCGGCAGGCCGACGTCGATCGTGTAGCCCCAGGGTTCGACGACCGGCGGCGCGGCGCCGCGCGAGACGACCCATCCGTCGACCCAGGCCCTCACGGCGTTCTCCATGCTTTCCATCCCGGGTGCTCAGCGGCGGCGTGTGCGCCGGTAACGGGTCACGGCCGCCTGTAATAGGTAACGGCCAGGAAGGAACCTTACGCACGCGGCTTGGCGAGTCGGGAGAGGCGATCGCTCAGAGCGAACGGGGCCTCGGGAACATCCGACGGCTCTCCTGCATTGAGTCGGTATAGCTCAACTTGATTGCCGAAGGGGAGATCATGCCTGCTGAGTCCGCCAAGCCCAACGCACCGCTCACCCTGCCCGTGCTGCCGCTCGACGACGAGGTCGTACTGCCCGGCATGGTGGTGCCCCTCGATCTGAACGACACCGAGGTACGAGCCGCGGTGGAGGCCGCCCAGGCGGCGGCCCGCTCCAGTGGTCCCGATGGGGGTAGCAAGCCGCAGGTGCTGCTTGTTCCGCGTATCGACGGCACATACGCCAACACCGGCGTGCTCGGCATCGTCGAGCAGGTCGGCCGTCTCGCCGACGGCGACCCCGGCGCCCTGATCCGAGGCCGCGACCGCGTCCGGATCGGCGCGGGCACGACGGGGAACGGCGCCGCCCTGTGGGTCGAGGGCCTCACCGTCGAAGAGACGGTCCCCGAGCCCCTGCCCGGATCCGTCACCGAGCTCGTCACCGAATACAAGGCACTCGCCACCGACTGGCTGAAGAAGCGCGGCGCCTGGCAGATCGTGGACCGAGTCCAGCAGATCGACGGCGTCTCCGCTCTCGCCGACAACTCCGGATACTCGCCGTTCCTGAGCACCGCCCAGAAGGTGGAACTCCTGGAGACCGCCGACCCGGTCGCGCGACTCAAGCTCGCCACCGAGCAGCTGCGCGAACACCTCGCCGAGCAGGACGTGGCCGAGAGCATCGCCAAGGACGTCCAGGAGGGCGTCGACAAGCAGCAGCGCGAGTTCCTGCTCCGCCGCCAGCTGGAAGCCGTCCGCAAGGAACTGCGCGGCCTGAACGGCGACGCGTCGGACTCCGCCGAGGAGTCGGACGACTACCGCGCCCGCGTCGAGGCCGCCGACCTGCCCGAACACGTCCGCGAGGCGGCCCTCAAGGAGGTCGAGAAGCTGGAGCGCGCCAGCGACCAGTCGCCCGAGGGCTCCTGGATCAGGACCTGGCTCGACACCGTCCTCGAACTCCCCTGGGAGGAAAGGACCGAGGACGCCTACGACATCCGCGGCGCGCAGGAGGTGCTCGACGCCGAGCACGCCGGCCTCGAGGACGTGAAGGAGCGCATCACCGAGTACCTGGCGGTCCGCAAGCGCCGTACCGACCGCGGCCTCGGAGTCGTGGGCGGCCGCCGCGGCGGCGCCGTGCTCGCGCTCGTCGGCCCGCCCGGCGTGGGCAAGACCTCGCTCGGTGAGTCCGTGGCGCACGCGATGGGCCGCAAGTTCGTCCGCGTCGCCCTCGGCGGTGTCCGGGACGAGGCGGAGATCCGCGGTCACCGGCGCACCTACGTGGGCGCGCTGCCGGGCCGGATCGTACGGGCGATCAAGGAGGCCGGCTCGATGAACCCGGTCGTCCTGCTCGACGAGATCGACAAGGTCGGCTCCGACTTCCGCGGCGACCCCGCCGCGGCCCTGCTCGAAGTCCTCGACCCGGCGCAGAACCACACCTTCCGCGACCACTACCTGGAGGTCGAACTCGACCTCAGCGACGTGGTGTTCCTGGCCACCGCGAACGTCCTGGAGTCCATCCCGGAGGCCCTGCTCGACCGTATGGAGCTGGTCCGCCTGGACGGCTACACCGAGGACGAGAAGGTCGTCATCGCCCGCGACCACCTGCTGCCGCGGCAGCTCGACCGCGCGGGCCTGAAGGACGACGAGGTGGCTCTGGACGAGTCGGCCCTGCGCAAGCTGGCCGGCGAGTACACCCGGGAGGCGGGCGTACGGAACCTGGAGCGTTCGGTCGGACGGCTGCTCCGCAAGGTCGCGGCCCAGCACGAACTCGGCGAGCGGGAACTGCCGTTCACGGTCAAGGACGAGGATCTGCGCGCACTCATCGGGCGCCCGCACCACGTGCCGGAGTCCGCACAGGACCCGGCCGAGCGGCGCACCGCGGTGCCCGGTGTGGCCACCGGCCTCGCCGTCACCGGCGCAGGGGGTGACGTCCTCTACGTGGAGGCCTCGCTCGCCGACCCGGAGACCGGCGCCTCGGGGCTGACCCTGACCGGTCAGCTCGGTGACGTGATGAAGGAGTCCGCGCAGATCGCGCTCTCCTTCCTGCGCTCGCGCGGCGCGGAGCTGGAGCTGCCGGTCGCCGACCTGAAGGAACGGGGTGTGCACATCCACTTCCCGGCGGGCGCGGTCCCCAAGGACGGCCCGAGCGCCGGCGTCACCATGACCACCGCTCTCGCCTCGCTGCTCTCCGGCCGTCAGGTGCGTACCGATGTGGCGATGACCGGTGAGGTCTCGCTGACCGGCCGGGTCCTGCCGATCGGTGGCGTCAAGCAGAAGCTGCTCGCCGCGCACCGCGCCGGGGTCACCACGGTGGTCATCCCGAAGCGGAACGAGGCGGACCTGGACGACGTACCCGCCGAGGTCCTCGACAAGCTGGAGGTCCACCCGGTGACCGACGTCCGGCAGGTGCTCGAACTGGCCCTCGCCCCGGCGACACAGGACGCCGCGCCGGAGGTCCCGGTCGCGGCCTGAGCGAAGCGTTCCGTCAGGTCGTGGCGAGCGAGCGGCGGTGACCGGCGTGCGGCGGCCGTGACGTGACGGAATCGGCCGGCGCATGAAGGACGGCCCGGTACCCGGTGACAACCCGGGTGCCGGGCCGTTGCCTGTGTACGGGCGGGCCGTCCCGAGGTGCGGAGTGCGGCGCCGTGGCTTTCGGCAGCCATACGCTGCGAAATACTTGCCGGGCCGCGGCGAACGGCCGTACCTGGCGGAAACTTTGAAGGATGGAAACAGGATTCATGGCTGCTGACGTGCGGGAGAGCGGTCCGGGCGGGGAGCCCGGGGGCTCCGGGAACGCCGGTATGGACCCCGCGTTCCTCGCGCTGGAACGCGAGTTGACGATCTTCCTGCGCCGCGCCCGGGCCTCGTCCGGCGAGATGGCACGGGAGGTCCACCCCGACCTCGAACCCGCCGCGTACGGCCTGCTCGGCCGTCTGGAGCGGACGGGGCCGCAGCGGGCCACGGACCTCGCCGCGTTCATCGGCGTCGGCAAGGCGACGATGAGCCGGCAGCTGCGCGGGCTCGAGCAACTCGGTCTGGTGGCTCGCGAGCCCGACCCCGTCGACGGGCGCGCGTCGCTGCTCCGGCTCACCGAGGAGGGACGGGAGCGCTTCCGTGTCGTACGGGACGCGCGGCGCGAGCGCTACATCCGCAAGCTGGCCGACTGGGACCGCCTCGAGGTCGCCGAACTGGCCCGGCTTCTCGGCCAGTTGAACGAGCGCTCCGGGGACTGACGCCCTCGGGCGGCGCGCCGGAACCCCGGACCGTCAGAGCGCGACGAACACCGCCGCCGCGTCGTCGTGCTGCTTGCCGCGGGGGAACGCCGTACCGTCCGGGTCCGCGAGCTCCAGCTCCCTGACCCGGTCGATGAGGCGCTGCGGCCCCTCCTTGTCCAGCACGCCGAAGCAGTCCGTCCAGTCGCCCTCGCGGAACTTCTCGACCCAGCGGGTCGCACCGTCGCTCAGCGCGGCGAAGGCCCGGACCCGGGAGTGCGGAAGCGTCCCGGCCACCGCACGGCCCGCCACCGACGGGTCGGCCGCGGCGGTGTGGAAACCGCCCTCCGCGTTGCGCAGCGCCTCCACCAGGCCGACGTACTCCCGGCCCGCCGCGTCCCGTTCGGCCGAGCCCTCGGGCAGGGCGCGCACGGCGGTCCGCGCGGCGGCGATGTGCGGCGGCAGCGTCGCGAGGCGCTCGTCGAGGACGGGGGTGACCGTGCCGTCCGGGGCCTGCACGAGCAGCGCGGAGTCCGACAGGACGAGGTACTCGACCCGCTCCGCGTCCCAGCGCGCGAGCACCACGGTTGCCTGCGGCGTACGCGGGTGAGAAAGGTCACAGGTGTCCCGATGGGCGTCCGCAGTACGGGAAATGGCCGCCGCGAGAACGCCCGGCAACCCCATGTCCCGCCGCGAAACGGACAGTTCGCCCAGAGCTCCGCCGAGTCGTGCCGTGAACCAGGTGACGGAATGCAGACATCCGTCGTCCTCGCGCGGTGGAGTCACGCCGTCGAGCAGGACCAGTGATCCGCCCTGCCCGGAAGCGGGGAGCGCCACCGCGGCGTAGTCCTCGTTGGGGTGCTCGGGGCGGCCCGGCTCCGTGGCCAGTTCGATACGCATGTGAGCCAGTCTGCACGAGGCCTTCACAGGGCCGGGAGCAGGCCTGTACCAGCAGGTCATCCGGGGAATCTGCACCGGATTGAACCCTTCCGGAAATCTGGGTGGGGCATCCTGCCAAAGGTCTCCCGGCCCGTCCAACCGGCGCTCCGGCAGGGCCTCGTGAGTCTGCCTCAGGGACTTGCCCGTCCACTCGCGTCGATGTTCACTCCTTCGGGTGGCGGGTCGGACGATGGGCGACCACGTGTCAGGCGCACTGGAAGGGTCGTGGCCCGTACCGGGTGTGTCCGATCCGGAGATCGGTACTGACCGACCGGCGGTCCCTACTGACCGTCCCTCACCTGGGCCTGGGCAGACGAGTACTTCAAGAAATGCGAGCACCGGTGCAGAAGAAGCGGCTTCGGGGCAAGGGCGACACCGGCGCGGAACGACCCGAGGGCGAGGCCGCCGGTGGGCGGGCCGTGCGCGTACGCAGTCGGCTCGTCATCGCCGTGGCCGTCGTGGCGGCCACCGTGGCGGGGGCCGGTGCGCCCGCGATCGTCGGGGCCTCGTCCGAGCTGAGCGAGTCGCAGCGGCTCGTCACGCTCGCCGAACTCACCCAGCAGTCCGTCACCCTGGCCCACTCGCTGGCCGACGAACGCGACGAGGTCACCTCGTACATCGCGGCCGGCCGGCCGGAGGGCAAGGGACTCACCGAGAGCCGCAGCGGCCGCGTCGACCGGCAGATCACCGAGATCCGCGGCGCGGCACCGGCCGGACTGCGCGACGACCTGGACTCGATCGCCACGGTCCGCCGGGGAGCCCTCACCGGCAAGCAACAGGCTCTCGACGCGCACACCTCGTACACCGAGGCCATCGGTGAACTGCACGCGCTCGCCGCCGATCTGGCGGACGAGATGCCGCCGAGGGCGGGCGGCGGGCGCCAGGCGCTCGCCGATCTGGATCGCGCCGTCGAGCAGGGCGCAGCCGCCCGCGGCCTGCTGCTCGCCGCCTTCGCCACACCGCGCCCCGAACCGGCCACCAGCATCGACCCGGTCACCGGGCTGCCGGTCACCTCGACCGCCGCCACCCCCGACGACCGCCGCAGGGACGCGCTCAGCGCCGCCGCGCAGCAGGCCCGGGTACGCGAACAGGCCGCGCTCGCCGACTTCCTGCAGGACGCGCCGCGCGCCGACCGCGACCGGCTCGAGTCGACCGTCAGCGGCCCCGAGGTCGCCACCGCCGAGAAGTACCTGGCCCGGCTCACCGACCAGCCGTCGCTCTCCGACACCGAACTGGGCTTCAACCCGACGAAGGTCGACAGTGCGCTGTCCGCCCGTATCGAGCAGATGCGCGGCGTGGAGAACCGCCTCGCCGCCGACCGCACCGAGGCCCTGGCCCAGCTGCGCGACGACGACGTCACCGCGCTCGAACTGCGTATCGCGCTCGTCGGCGTCCTGCTGCTCGTCGCCGTCGGCGTCTCGACGGGTGTGGCCCGCACGCTGACCCGCCCGCTCGCCGTGCTGCGGCTCGGCTCCGCCCGGCTCGCCGAATTCGCCGAACAAGGCGGCAAGGACGGCAAGGACGGCAAGGACGGCGGCGAATCCGTCGAGCCGATCCGGTTCACCGGGCGCAACGACGAGTTCGCCGCCGTGGTCCGCTCGGTGAACGCCCTGCACGAGCATGGCGCCCGCATGCGGGAACGCATCGGCGTCCTGGAGGGCGACCGCAAGCACCTGATCGGCCAGCGGGAGAAGCTCGCCGACGAGCGCGAGGAGCTGCGCGCCCAGCTCGCCGAGGCCGGCAGTGAGCTGGACCGGGCCCGCCGGAGCATCAACACCACGTTCGTCAGCCTGGCCCTGCGCACCCTCGGCCTGGTGGAACGCCAACTGGCCGTCATCGAGCAGCTGGAAGAACGCGAGCAGGACCCCGACCGGCTCTCCACCCTCTTCAAGCTCGACCACTTCGCCACCGTCATGCGCCGGCACAGCGAGAACCTGCTCGTCCTGGCCGGCGCCGAGCACAAGCACACCCACCCGGGCCCGGTGCCGCTCATCGATGTGGCACGGGCGGCGGTCAGCGAGATCGAGCGGTACGAGCGGGTACGGATCGCCACGCTGCCGCCGCACGCGCACATCGCCGGGTTCGCCGCGGACGACCTGAGCCACCTGGTCGCCGAACTCCTGGAGAACGCCACCACGTTCTCGCCGCCGGACGCCCAGGTGGAGATCTCCGGCTGGCTCCTGGAGAGCGGTGAGGTGATGCTCTCCGTCCAGGACGAGGGCATCGGCATGACCGACGAGCGGCTCGAGGTGCTCAACGCCCGCCTCAGCGACTTCGACCCGACGGCGACCTACGACGCCGAGGGCGGCGACGGGCTCGGACTCGGCCTGTACGTGGTGGCCAGGCTCGCGGCCCGGCACGGCACCCGGGTCCAGCTCCGCGACCAGAAGCAGGGCGGGGTCGCGGCGGTGGTCGTGCTGCCCAAGGCGATACTGGCCGCGGCGCCGGAGGGCGGGGTGCCGCCCCGGCACGCGCCCGTCGCGGGCGCGGCGCCGGCCATGCATCTGCCCGGCTCCGAGGCCGAGGTCAACTCCAATGTCCTCACCGGTCGTTCGGCGAACCGCGTGGAGACGGACGGGGCGGAGACGGACGGGGCGGAGACGGACGCGGCGACCGGCGAGGTTCCGGGCGAGGCGGCCGATGCCGACGGCATCGAGTCCGACGCCCACGGCCCCGTGTCCGACGCCCACAGCCCCGAGCCCGGGAGCGACGCTCCCGAGCCGGCGCGGGCGGACGGCGTGGACGGTCCCGCGGCCCCCGGCGAGGACCCGCTGATCGCCGCCGCGGAGGCTGCGGTGCGGTCGGCCGAGGCGGCCGATGCGGATGAGGCGGCCGATGCGGATGAGGCCGTACTCGACGACGTCGGCCCGATGACTGACGAGACCGGTTCGGGCCACTCCGCAGCAGGGGAGGGCGACGAGGAACTCCCGTCGGCCGAAGGCACCTTGTCGTCAGCGGAGGACGGCATCCCGGCCTCCGAGCTGACGCTCCAGCTGATGGCGCCGATCGATCCGGACGCGCCGGAGCCGGATGCGGACTCCGTGCAGGACCGGGCGGGTGCGGATACGGCGCATGCCGCGGACGTGGAGGCCGGCTTCGCGCCGGGCTCCGGCGCAGCGGCCGCGGAAGCCCGAGGTGACGACGACGCCTTCGGCGACGACGCCCCCGACACCACCTCGCTCCGGCCCACACCGGTCGTGCCGGCCCCGCGCACCCCCGATCGCACCACCACCGGATTCGGCACCGCGGACCTCACGCGCGCCTTCACCCGCGAGCCCGAGCCGGTAGTCGAACCGGCCGCCGAACCGGCCGTGGAACCCGCCGCCGAGCCGGCCCCCGCGCGCGCCGCGGAGACCACACCCGAGCCCGACTCCACGCCCGACGGCACCGACGACGACGCGGACCGCCCCGGCTCCCCGGACCGCTCCGGCGGAGCCCTCGCCCCCCGCATCCCCGCGGCCCGCTCCGGCGAACAGGCCGATTCCGGCGTGCAGTCGGACCGGTCGCCGCAGCCTGGACCCAGGGTCACCGCCAAGGGCCTGCCCAAGCGCACCCCGAAGATCTCCGCCCCCGTACCCGCTCCCGCACAGCCGGGCGCCGGCAGCGTCGACGCGGAGGCGCTGCGGCGCCGGCTCGGCGGCTTCCGCCGCGGAGCCATGGCCGGCCGCCGCGACGTGGAGGCGGAACTCGCGGCCGACCCGGACGGCAGCACCGCCGCGCCCGATGCCGGGAACCGCACGACCGAGACCACCCACCCCGGAACCACCCCCGAAACAGGGGGCGAGCCCAGGGAACTGCCGGGCACCGAAGGACACGTGGGGCCCGACGAGCCAGACACCGCGGCGCAGCCGACCACTGCCGCCGCCGAGACCGCACCGACCGACGGGGATCCAGTCGAGGAGGCACGCAGTTGACTGCGCCCATGCGTACGTCCGGCACCCCGAGTACGTACAGCAGCCAGGCGAGAAATCTGCACTGGCTGCTGACCAACCTGGTCGAGGAGGTGCCAGGGCTGCACTCCGTCGCGGTGGTGTCCTCCGACGGGTTGCTCCTGCTGTCGTCCGACCCCGGGAGGCACACCGAGGAGCGCGCCGGCAACTCCGAGGGCCCCAAGGGATCGAGCGCCGATCTCGCCACGATCGTCTCCGGCATCGGCAGCCTGACGCTCGGCGCCGCCAAGCTGATGGACGGCGGCGGCATCAAGCAGACGATGGTCGCGATGGCGGAGGGCAGCCTCTTCGTCACCGCGATCAGCGACGGTTCGCTGCTCGGCGTGCACGCCACCCCGGACTGCGACATGAGCGTGGTCGCGTACCACATGGCACTCTTCGTGGGACGTGCCGGACACGTCCTCACCCCCGAACTCCGCAGCGAGCTGCGCCAGTCGATGGAGAACGCCCAGTGAGTACCGCCCGGCTCCCGGTGCGCGGCGCCGACCGCAAGCCCGCCCGCGTACGCCCCTATTCACTCACCGGCGGCCGTACCCGCTTCGGTCATGTGCTGCTCGTCGAGACCTTCGTCGCCGCTCTCGAGGCGCCCGAGGAGCGGCTCGAGCTGGCCAACAGCCCGGCAGGCGCCCGGATCATGCCCGAGATGCGGGCGATCGTGGAGCTGTGCCGCCGGATGCGCACCGTCGCCGAGGTCGCGGCGCTGCTCAGAATGCCGCTCGGCGTGGTCCGCGTACTGCTCAGCGACCTCGCCGACCAGGGAAGAATCCGGGTGTACGGAACCGGCCACGGGCCGGGACAGCCGGACCGCGCTCTCCTCGAAAGGGTGCTCAGTGGACTCCGCCGTCTCTGATCTGCTGCCGGACGCCGAGGCCGCGGAAGAGGGCGCGCAGGCCTGGCAGACCGACCACACCAGAGCCCCCATATCGACGAAGATCGTGGTGGCCGGAGGCTTCGGGGTCGGCAAGACCACCCTGGTCCGGTCCGTCTCCGAGATCACCCCGCTGCAGACCGAGGCCCTGATGACCTCGGCCAGCGAGGACACCGACGACCTCACCTCGACACCGGACAAGACGACCACCACGGTCGCCATGGACTTCGGACGCATCACGCTCGACGACGACCTGGTGCTCTACCTGTTCGGTACACCGGGCCAGCAGCGTTTCTGGTTCATGTGGGACGACCTGGTGCGCGGTGCGATCGGCGCGGTCGTACTCGCCGACACCCGGCGCCTCGAGGACTGCTTCCCCGCCCTCGACTACTTCGAGAGCTCCGGTATCGCCTACGTGGTGGCGGTCAACCACTTCGAGGGCACCGAGCGTTTCGAGGCCGAGGACGTGCGCGAGGCCCTGACCGTACGTCCCGAGATCCCCGTTGTGATCATGGACGCACGCAAACGCTTCCCGGTCGTCGAGACTCTGCTCGCCCTGGTCGGCCACGCCCTGGACGTCACCCCCGAATAGGCGTGTCCTGACCGTACGGGGCACACCCGGGCGTCCTGACCCGACCAGGGCGCCGCCCCGACGCCGTCCAGCACCAGCATCCCTAGGAGAACCCGCCCATGCGGAAGATACTTGTCGTCGGAGCCGGCCAGTCCGGGCTCCAGCTCGCCCTCGGCCTGCAGTCCAAGGGCTACGAGGTCACCTTGATGTCCAACCGCACGGCCGACGAGATCCGTTCGGGCCGTGTGATGTCGACGCAGTGCATGTTCCACACCGCCCTGCAGCACGAGCGCGACCTCGGCCTGAACTTCTGGGAGAGCCAGGCCCCGCGCATCGAGGGCCTCGGTGTCTCGGTGGCCGGCCCGACCGGCGAGCAGCCCGGCACCACGCCCCGCGTCATCGACTGGGTCGGCAAGCTCGACGGCTACGCCCAGTCCGTCGACCAGCGGCTGAAGATGGCCGGCTGGATGGAGACCTTCGCCCAGCGCGGCGGTCAGCTCGTCATCCACGGTGCGGCCGTCTCCGACCTCGACTACTTCGCCCGCACCTACGACCTGGTGCTGGTCTCGGCGGGCAAGGGCGAGCTGGTCTCCATGTTCGGCCGCGACGCCTCCCGTTCGCCGTACGCCGAGCCGCAGCGCGCACTCGCGGTCGCGTACGTGCACGGGCTCGCGCCGCGTCCCGAGCACCCCGACTACGAAGCGGTGCGCTGCAACCTCGTACCCGGGGTCGGCGAGCTGTTCATCATGCCGATCGTGACGATGTCCGGCACCGGACACACGCTGTTCTGGGAAGGCGTGCCCGGCGGCCCGCTCGACGTGTTCCAGAACATCAAGGATCCGGCCGAACACCTCTCGGTCACCCTGGAGTTGATGGAGAAGTTCGTGCCGTGGGAGTACGCCCGCGCCACCAAGGTCGAACTCACCGACGCGGCAGGCACGTTGGCCGGACGCTACGCACCGACCGTGCGCAACCCGATCGGCCGGCTGCCTTCCGGAGGGCTGGTCCTGGGTGTCGGCGACGTCGTCGTCGCCAACGACCCGATCACCGGCCAGGGCTCCAACTCGGCGTCCAAGTGCGCCGCTTCGTATCTCGACTCGATCGTGGAGCGCGGTGACGAGCCGTTCGACGAGGCCTGGATGCAGTCGGCGTTCGACCGCTACTGGGACACCGCCCAGCACGTCACCAAGTGGACCAACGCGATGCTCGGCCCCCCGCCGGAGCACGTCCTCAACCTGATCGGAGCGGGCGGCGACCTCCAGCCCATCGCCGACCGCTTCGCCAACGGCTTCAACGACCCGGCCGACTTCGAGAACTTCTTCTACGAGCCGGCGCTCACCGAGGCGTACATCGGCGAGGTGGCCGGTCAGGCACAGCAGGACGCCGTCTGAGCACGGGTACGGGGCGGGAGCCCGGCAGCATGCCGGATTCCCGCCCCGTACGCACGCGCTAAGACCGGCGGCGCATCGTCGCCCGCGCGGGCAGCGTCACGGCCAGCAGCGCCAGGCCGCCCGCGGCAGCCGCGAAGAGGCCGTAGAGCAACGGCGGCACGTAAGGCGCCTCGCCGGTCATCCCGCGCATCATCGGGATCAGCGTGGCCGCGGCGATCGCCGAGCCGATGACGACACCGACCGTGGACACCAGCAGACCCTCCCAGCGAAGCATCCCGAGCACCTGGCGCCGCGTGGAGCCGACCAGGCGCAGCGTGCCCAGCTCGCGGCGGCGGTCGAGGACGGTCATCACCAGGGTGTTGACGGCGGCGATCGCGGCGAAGCCGCCGAGGACCGCGGCCATGGTGTTGTTGCTCCAGGCGCCCAGCTTCGCGTCCAGGTTCTGCTCGGTGGCGTAGCCGGAGGCGTCGGTGACCCGGCCGAGCGGGGCGAGGTCCTGTGCGTCTCCGCCGCGTACCAGGAGCGTGCTGTCGAAGCCGGAGCCGACGTGCCCGGCGAGCGCGTCCCGGTCCATGGTCACCGTGGCCAGGCCCAGCCCGCGGCCGTAGACCGCGACGACTTCGGGACTGACCTCGGTGCCGTCCGGGAGGTAGAGCGGGAGCCGGTCGCCGACGCCCGCGTCCGCCGAGTTCGACAGGCTGCGGTCGATGGCGATACGGCCCTTGCCGAGCCGGTCGAGACTGCCGTCGGTGACGTCCAGGTCCTGCACCTGCCCGAGTTCGGCGCCGGATCCGCCGACGCCCTGGGTCGCCGCGCCCTGCAGCGACTTGAACTCGCCGGAGCCGACCGGCACAAGGACCTGGGTGTTCAGCAGGCCGACCGCCGCGTCCACGCCCGGTGCTCGTCCGGCCTGCGCCGCCGCGTCCACCGGGAGCCCGGCCGGGTCCGTCACCACGTGGTCCGCGGTGATGCCGGCACGCAGCTGCTCGTCGGCGATGTGGTTCTCGCTGGTGTGCATGAAGACGAGCGTCGAGGCGAAGGCCATGGCGAGCACGATCGGGGTGATCGCGGAGGCCAACCGGCGTGCGTTCGTGCGGGAGTTGGCGGCCGCCAGCTCGGCGGCCGGTCCCGCGCCGCGCAGCGGCAGGCCGAACAGGCCCGCACACAGGCGTGCCACGAGCGGGCCGAGCAGGCCGACGGCGAGCATGAAGAGCATCACGACACCCAGCGAGGCGCCGGCCGCGTCGTCACCGGCCGAGCGGGCCGAGACGCCGGTGAGGATCGTGCCGCCGACGAGGGCGCCGATGCCGAGGACCGTGCGGACGACGCCCGGCCGCAGCCGTTCCACCGATGCCGCGGCCAGCGCCTGGCCCGGCTTGGTCTTCGCCGGCCTGCGCCCGGCCATCCAGCCGGCGCCGAGCGCGGTGAGCAGGCCCATGACGACGGCGGCGAGCAGCGGGAGCGCGGTGACATGGATCTGCACGGCCTCCGGGATCGCGCCGCGTTCCTTCAGCTGCCCGAACCACCAGTGCGCGAGCCCGATGCCGGGCAGGCAGCCGATGATTCCGGCGAGCGGTGCGACGAGCAGGGCCTCGGAGGCGACCGCGCGGCGGATCTGTCGCGGGGTGGCGCCGACGGCGCGCAACAGGGCGAATTCGCGAGCCCGTTGACCGACGGACAGCGCGACGGTCCCGGCGGCGGTGAAGACCGCGACGATGGCGGCGATACCTCCGAAGGAGCCGCCGATACCGAAGAGCGTGTCCTTGGCGTAGCCGAGGCCCGGGTCCTCGATGGCGCCGCGGTCGTCGCCGGTGTGCACGTCGGCGCCGGAGCCGGCCAGTGCCTTGCCGACGGATCCGGCGAGCGCGTCCGCGTGCGTGCCGTCCTTCGCCAGCACGGCGATGGCGTCCGCCTTGCCCGGGTGACCGGCGAGGGTGGCGGCCTGCGCGTCCGGGAACCAGGCCAGGGCGCCCGCGGCGCCGGTGTCCCGGTCGGTCTCGGCGGATCCGGCCTCGGCCAGGCCCGCGATACGGAAGTCCCGCTGTCCGGCCGCGGTCCCGAGCGTGACGGTGTCGCCCACGTCGGCCTTCGCGGCACGGGCCGTACCCGCGTCGAGTACGACCTCGCCCGCGCCGGGCGCGGAGCCGGCGGCCAGTTCCGTACCCGTGAAGGCGTGCGAGCCCCATCCGTGGCCGGTCAGCGCGCCGCCCGGAACGGGCAGGTCACGGGCGCCGGAGGCGGACCCCGCTGCCGTGTCGGCCGTGTGCACGGGGAAGGTGAAGTCGGGTACGGCGGCCGCCGCGCCCGGCGCGCGAGCCGCCTTCGCCGCGAGGCCGGTGTCGACCCGTGCCGTGTCCGGCAGCGGGACCGCTTCCTCCTCGCGGTCCTCGCCACTGCCCGTGACGATGTACTCGTA
>NZ_KZ984554.1:165497-409345 GCF_003574445.1 Streptomyces sp. YIM 130001 | reverse complement strand
GGGCCCGACGCGCGGGAGACCCGGTCGAGCTCCGGTGTCGTACGACAGTGGCCCCCGGTCCACCCCTGCGCGCGTGCGAGGGTGCGGACCGGGGGCCACCGTCACGTACGGGCTGCCCTACGACAGATGCGCACGGACCTCCGAGGCCGCGTCGAAGCCGTAGGCCTTGGTGAAGCGGTCCATGAAGGTGACACCGCGCAGGGTGTACTCCTGGGTGCCGAGGGTCTCGATGACCAGCGTGGCCAGCATGCAGCCGACCTGTGCGGCGCGCTCCAGGCCGACGCCCCAGCCGAGCCCGGACAGGAAGCCGGCGCGGAAGGCGTCGCCGACGCCGGTCGGGTCGACCTTGGCGGTCTCCTCGGCGCAGCCGACCTCGATCGGGTCCTCGCCCGCTCGCTCGATGCGGACACCGCGGGCACCCAGCGTGGTGACCCGGTGGCCGACCCTGGCGAGGACCTCCTCGTCGCTCCAGCCGGTCTTGGACTCGATGAGCCCCTTCTCGTACTCGTTCGAGAAGAGGTACGTCGCGCCGTCCATGAGGTTGCGGATCTCGTCGCCGCCCATGCGGGCGATCTGCTGCGAGAAGTCGGCGGCGAACGGGATGCTCCGGCTACGGCACTCCTCGGTGTGGCGCATCATCGCCTCGGGGTCGTCCGCGCCGATCAGGACGAGGTCGAGACCGCCCACGCGCTCGGCCACGGCGTGCAGTTCGATGAGGCGGGCCTCGCTCATCGCGCCGGTGTAGAAGGAGCCGATCTGGTTGTGGTCGGCGTCGGTGGTGCAGACGAAGCGGGCCGTGTGCAGCACCTCCGAGATCCGTACGGAGGCGGTGTCCACACCGTGCCGGTCGAGCCAGGCCCGGTACTCGTCGAAATCGGCGCCCGCGGCGCCGACCAGGACCGGGCCTGCGCCCAGCTGGCCCATGCCGAAGGCGATGTTGGCGCCGACGCCTCCCCTTCTGA
Organism: Streptomyces sp. YIM 130001; assembly: GCF_003574445.1. Taxonomy (GTDB): domain Bacteria; phylum Actinomycetota; class Actinomycetes; order Streptomycetales; family Streptomycetaceae; genus Streptomyces. The sequence goes on along the minus strand of NZ_KZ984554.1, from coordinate 408,383 downwards.
CGTCGAGATTGTCGACGAGGAACGAAAGCGAGACCGTGTGCAGCTGGTCCGCGACCAACTGGTCGGCGAAACGGCCGGGGAAGGTCATGAGGTGGTCGGTGGCGATGGAGCCGGTGACTGCGATTCGCACGGCTGAGTCTCCTGCGGGAGGCGACGGGACGAGCTGACGCTTCACGCTACCGGGTCCCGGCCCGTTCACTGAACTGGCAAAACTACCCGATAGTAGACCTTTTTTAACGGCACGTGACGTGCGTACGGTTCCGTTATGTCGACCCATACCGGCCTTCCTGAGCACTCCGAGCTCGATCTGGACCAGCTGCGCGGGGACTGCGCGCGGATGGTCGCGCACTGGTCTGCTCCGGCCCGGCCGACCGTCTCGCCGGTCGCTCCGTCCCTGATCCACGGCGTGCGAGTGCCGAAGACCTCCGCACGGCTGCTCGACCAGATGTCGGACTACGGGGACTAGGGCTTCACCCGCCGCCTGCCGCCAGGGCCGCCTGGGGCGTTGCCCCGAGAGGCGCGTTCCGGGAACCGCGCGCCGCTCCGCTTCGTCCCATCGTCGATTCCTCATTCCGGGGACATGACAGACGGCATGGGGCCGACGCAGGCGAAGGAGCGATGCGGTGAGCACCGAACGATCCGACGAGAGCGGTCCCGGACGACGGCGCACCCCGCTGGCCGTCATCTCCGTCGCGGCCGCGGTACTGATCGCCGGCGGTGGCGGCGCGTACCTGGCCGCCGACGCCTCCGAGGACAGCAGCCCGCGCTCCGGGGCCGGGGCCGATACGGACGGCACCCCTCCCCCGGTACTGAACCTGGACGGCCGCACCGAAGGCGTGGCGCCCGGCGAGCCCGCGCCCGGTGGGGTGACATACCGGGCCGGCGGCAAGCTGCCGGACGGACCGGACTCGGCGCCGGTGTACCGGGCGAAGGCGAAGGTCGACTCCGACCGTGTCGAGAAGCTGGCCGAGGCGCTCGGCGTGGACGGTTCCCCGCGGGCCGAGGGGAACACCTGGCGGGTCGGCAACCCGACGGACGGTCCGCTGCTCCAGGTCGGGCGGGAGGCGCCGGGCACCTGGACGTACACACTGCATCGCCCGAGCGGCACCGACAACTGCCCGCCCGGCAAGGCCTGTACGACGGTCGGCAGCCCGGCAGGTGAGGACGACGACGCGAAGGCGGTCAGCGAGGCGGCCGCGATGAAGGCCGCGGCTCCGGTGCTCGAGGCCCTCGGCACGGGCGACGCGAAGACCGACGCCGAACAGACGATGGGCGCGGTACGGGTGGTCAACGCCGACCCGGTGGTCGGCGGCCTGCCGACCTACGGTTGGTCGACAGGTATCCGGGTCGGACCCGACGGCGTGGTGAGCGGGGGCAGTGGCCGGCTGAGCGAGCCGGTGAAGGGCGCCGAGTACCCGGTGGCGGGGGCCCGGAAGACGCTGGACAGGATGAATGCGTCGGGTACGGGCAAGTCCCGCGGCGGCATCGGCGGGTGCGCGAGCGCCGTACCGGGGGCCGGTGGCGCGACGGCGCAGGGCGGGAGTGCCGACGGCAGCGTCGCGCGCGAGCCGTGCCCGCCGGGTGGCAAGCCGACGGCACCCGCCCCTGCGGAGGTGCGCGGCGCGGAGTTCGGCCTGGCCGCGCGTTCCGAGAACGGGCGGCAGGCGTTGGTGCCTTCGTGGCTGTACTCCGTACGCACCGAGGGCTCGGACCGGGACGTCACGCTCACGCATCCCGCGGTGGAACCGGAGTTCCTGGCCGCGCCGCGCGCGAAGGAGCCGACGCCGGCCCCCACCGGGACCGAGCCCCCGCGGGACGGGAGCGCGAAGGCTCCGCGCAGTGTGCGCCCCGAGTCGTACAGCGCCGAGGGCCGGACGTTGACGCTGAAGTTCTGGGGCGGGGTGTGCAGCAAGTACAGCGCGAGTGCCGAGGAGAAGGGCGACCGGGTCGAAGTGCGGATCACCGGGACGCCGATCGAGAAGGACACCGCCTGCATCATGATCGCCAAGCAGCGGACGACGAAGGTGACGCTCGAGGAGCCGCTCGGCGGCCGTGAGGTCGTCGGCCCCAACGGGACGGAGCTGCCCGGGCGTTGACGTACGGGCGCCTCACGCGCCCCGGCACAGGAGTGCGGCGGCACCCCCGCGGGGGTGCCGCCGCACTCTTATGCGCCGACGCCGCTCCCTGGGCAGGGAGCGGACGGGTCGGGTCAGCTGAAGGAGTCGCCGCAGGCGCAGGACCCGGTGGCGTTCGGGTTGTCGATCGTGAAGCCCTGCTTCTCGATGGTGTCGACGAAGTCGATCGAGGCACCGCCCAGGTAGGGGGCGCTCATGCGGTCGGTGACGACCTTGACGCCGTCGAAGTCCTTGACGACGTCGCCGTCGAGCGAGCGCTCGTCGAAGAACAGCTGGTAGCGCAGGCCGGAGCAGCCGCCGGGCTGAACGGCGACGCGCAGCGCAAGATCGTCGCGACCCTCCTGCTCGAGCAGGCCCTTGACCTTGCCCGCGGCGGCGTCGGACAGGAGGATGCCGTCGCTGACCGTGGTCTTCTCGTCCGATACGGACATCTGCTTCTCTCCCGGGTTGTTCGGACTGCTTGCCGACGGCGACAACCGCCGTGGCCCCGGATTCATTCCGGGCGGGCTGAAGAAATCCAGCGCCGTTCCTGCTCCTTCATGCTCGCACACACGCACTGCCTACGGAGCGGCCCGGCCTGTAGCGAGCGCGACCGCGTGCGCAGGCCGCTGCGACGGTCCGACGTTCCGTGCCCGATGAGCACTGATCCCGCTCGTCGATCACGGGAGACGTCGCCGGCGGTGGCGCTGTGCGGGCTGCGAGAACGTCCGGGACGCCCGAGCCCCGGCCGGGGACCGCACCGCGCTGGTCGAGGCCGTCGAGGGTGACCGCGACGCCGGCCTCGTACGCCTCCTCCCGATCGGGGACGAGGCCCGAACCGGAAGACCGCCAGGAGGCGACGACTGAACGTCGGTGCCGCCCACGGTCATGCGGAAGTGCTCGCACAAAAGGGGAACTACAGGGCCGCTCGAGAATGCGTCACATCGACATGATGGCCATCGTCAAACTGACATGAAGCGGCTATGATAGATAACGTCATCTAGACGAAAAGGGGTTCCGGTGCCACCGCAACGGGCTCCACGGGAGCGGCTCGCGCCGCACTCATCAACACGTAGAAAGGGTGCGTGACGTGACCACCGCCCAGCCCCGCCAGGATCTTGACGTACCTGCGACACCGCTCGCCCTGCTGCTGCTCGGCCGCGAGTCCGACCCGAAGAGTGAACGCGGCGTGGAGTGCCCCGGCGACCTGCCCGCCGCCTCCGACCCGGACCTGGTGGAGCGCGCCCGCGCGGCCAAGGAGAAGCTCGGGGACAAGGTCTTCGTGCTCGGCCACCACTACCAGCGTGACGAGGTCATCCAGTTCGCCGACGTCACCGGCGACTCCTTCAAGCTGGCAAGGGACGCGGCCGCGCGTCCCGAGGCCGAGTACATCGTCTTCTGCGGTGTGCACTTCATGGCCGAGTCGGCCGACATCCTCACCGACGACGACCAGAAGGTGGTCCTGCCCGACCTCGCCGCCGGCTGTTCGATGGCCGACATGGCGAACGCCGAGCAGGTCGCCGAGTGCTGGGACGTGCTGACCGAGGCCGGGATCGCCGAGCAGGTCGTGCCCGTCTCTTACATGAACTCCTCGGCGGACATCAAGGCGTTCACCGGCAAGCACGGGGGCACCATCTGCACCTCGTCGAATGCGAAGCGGGCCCTCGACTGGGCCTTTGAGCAGGGCGAGAAGGTGCTGTTCCTGCCGGACCAGCACCTCGGGCGCAACACCGCGGTACGGGACATGGGGATGACCCTGGACGACTGCGTCGTCTACAACCCGCACAAGCCCGGCGGCGGTCTGACCGTCGAGCAACTGCGCGCGGCGAAGATGATCCTGTGGCGCGGCCACTGCTCGGTGCACGGCCGCTTCTCGCTCGACTCGGTGAACGACGTACGCGAGCGCATACCGGGTGTGAACGTCCTGGTGCACCCGGAGTGCAAGCACGAGGTCGTCGCCGCCGCGGACCAGGTGGGTTCGACGGAGTACATCATCAAGGCGCTCGAGGCGGCTCCGGCCGGCTCGAAATGGGCGATCGGCACCGAGCTCAACCTGGTCCGCCGGCTCGCCAACCGCTTCGCGGACGAGGGCAAGGAGATCGTCTTCCTCGACAAGACGGTCTGCTTCTGCTCGACGATGAACCGGATCGACCTGCCGCACCTGGTGTGGACCCTGGAGTCGCTCGCCGAGGGCAACCTGGTGAACCGCATCGAGGTGGACAGGGAGACGGAGAGCTTCGCCAAGCTGGCTCTCGAGCGGATGCTGGCGCTGCCGTAGCCGCACCCGTGCATACGCCGATGGGGCGCTCCGTTCGTGAGTGAACGGGGCGCCCCATCGGCGTGTTCGGCCGTGCCGGGGTCAGACCTGGGCCGGCTCCGTCCCGCCGGATGCCGGGTCCGACTGCGCGGGGATGCCGGCCTTCTTCGCGCGCTTGGCCGCCTTCTTCTTCGCGCGCCGCTGCTTGCGCAGCTCGACCATCGCGTAGAGCGTCGGGACCAGGAGCAGGGTCAGCAGCGTCGACGAGATCAGGCCACCGATCACCACGACCGCGAGCGGCTGGGCGATGAAGCCGCCCTCGCCGGTGACGCCGAGCGCCATCGGGAGCAGGGCGAAGATCGTCGCCAGCGCGGTCATCAGGATCGGCCGCAGCCGGTGCCGGCCGCCCTCGATGACCGCCTCGACCACGTCGAGGCCCTTCGCGCGGTACTGGTTGATCAGGTCGATCAGGACGATCGCGTTGGTCACCACGATGCCGATGAGCATCAGCATGCCGATCATCGCCGGTACGCCCATCGCAGTGCCGGTGGCGATCAGCAGACCGATCGCGCCGGTGGCCGCGAAGGGGATGGAGACCAGCAGGATCAGCGGCTGGATCAGCGAACGGAACGTCGCCACCAGCAGCATGAAGACGATCGCCACGGCCGCCAGCATGGCGAGGGCCAGCTGGAGGAAGGCCTCGTCCTGGTCCTCGGAGACACCGCCGATGGAGGCGGTGGCGCCGTCCGGCAGGTCCAGCGCGTTGATCTTCGTCTGCAGATCGGCGCTGACCGCGCCGGTGTTGTCACCGGTGGGCCGGGCGGTGACGGTCGCCGCGCGGGCACCGTCGATCCGGGTCATCGACACCGGGCCGTCGACCAGCTTCACGTCGGCGATCTCACCGAGCCGGACCGGACCGAGCCGCAGCTTCTTCAACTCGTCCATGGTCTCGGCGGACTGCGCCGAGCGGATCACCACGTCGCGCTCGGTGTCGTCGAGCAGCGCCTTGCCGCTGGGCGTGCCGCGGACCGCCTGGGCGACGGCCTGGCCGAGGGTGGCGTCGTTGAATCCGGCGGCGGCCGCCTTCTCGTTCGCCGTGACCGAGATGCGCGGAACGGACTGCGAGAGGTCGCTCTGCACGTCGGTGACGTCGTCGATCTTGGCGACCTCGTCCCGAACCTGCTCGGACGCGGTCTTCAGGACGTCCGCGTCGGCGGCCTTGACCACCACGCTGAGGTCCTGGCTGCCGAAGCCGTCGCCCGCCGCGAGGCGGGTGTCGCCGATGCCGTCGAGCCCGGACAGCTCCTTCTCGATACGGTCCTGGGTCTCCTCGTACGGGGCGTCCTCCTCCAGAGTCACCTGGTACGAGGCCTGGTTGGTGTCCGTACCGCCGCCGAAGGCGGCCATGAAACCGGACGAGCCGATGGTGACCTGGTAGTCCTTGACCTCGTCGAGGTCGTTCAGGACACCCTCGATCTTCTTCACCGAGTCGTCGGTGGCCCCGAGGCTGGTGCCGGGCTCCAACTCCTGGGTGATGCTGAGGACTTCCTGGTCGCCCTGGTCGAAGAAATTGGTCTTCAGCAGCGGCACCATGCCGAAGGTGCCGACCAGCACCACGATCGCGATCGCCAGGCTGGTGATCCGGCGACGGGTCGCGAAGCGCAGCACAGGGATGTACATACGCTGCAGCCGGCTGCGGGCCTCCTTCTCCTCCGCCTTGCGCCGCGCCTCTTCCGGGTCGAGGTCCGCGGTGCCCTTGGGGGCGCGCAGGAACCAGTACGACATCACCGGTACGACGGTGAGCGAGACCAGGAGCGAGGCGAGCAGAGCCGCGGTCACGGTCAGCGAGAACGAACCGAACAACTCGCCCACCATGCCGCCGACCAGACCGATCGGCAGGAACACGGCGACCGTGGTCAGCGTCGAGGAGGTGACCGCGCCCGCGACCTCCTTGACCGCGGTGATGATCGCGGCGTGCCGCTCCTCGCCGTAGCCGAGGTGGCGCTTGATGTTCTCCAGGACCACGATCGAGTCGTCGACGACACGGCCGATGGCGATGGTGAGCGCGCCCAGGGTGAGCATGTTGAGGGACAGATCGCGGGTCCACAGCACGATCAGGGCGAGCAGCACCGACAGCGGGATGGACACCGCGGTGACCAGCGTCGACCGGATCGAGGCCAGGAAGACCAGGATCACCAGGACGGCGAAGACCAGGCCGAGCGCTCCCTCGGTGGTCAGGCTGGAGATCGACTTGGAGACGGCCGGGCCCTGGTCGGAGACGACGGTGAGGTCGGCGTCGGTGCCGAGGTCCTTACGGAGGTCGGGCAGCGCCTCCTTGACGTCGTCGGAGATGGCGACCGCGGAACCGTCCTGGTCCATGGTGACGACGACCGCGAGGCTGGGCTCGCCGTTGGTGCGGGTCAGGGAGGTGGCCGCGGCCTCCTCCTGCTCGACCTCGGCGACCGAACCGAGGCGCACGGGCTTGGACTTGGCGCCCTCGCCGGTGACCATCAGGTCCTCGATCTGCTTCAGCGAGGTGAAGCCGCCGCCCACCTGCACGGTGCGGTTCTTGCCGCCCTCGTCGAAGGAACCGGCGGGCACCGAGGCGCCGCCGGACTCGAGGGCCTGCCCGATCGCGACCGAGCTCAGGCCGGCCCTGGCCAGTTTGGACTCGTCGGGGGTGACGGCGACCTGCAGGTCCCGTACACCGTCCACGGAGACCTGGCCGACGCCGTCGATGTCCTTGATCACCGGGACGACGGTGCGCTCCAGCTTGTCCGCGAGCGCCTGCTGGTCGCCCTTGTCGCCGGAGGCCGCGAGCACCACGGTCGGGATGTCGTCCGTGGAACCGGCCACCACCTGCGGGTCGACGTCCTCGGGCAGCTGGGCGCGGGAGCGGTTGACGGCCTGCTGGACGTCCGCCACCAGCTGCTTGGAGTCGCCGCCGTCACCGAAGTCGAACTGGGCCATGACCAGGGCATTGCCCTCGCTGGCCGTGGCGGTGATGCCCGTGATGCCGTCCACCGCTTCGATGTTGGACTCGAGCGGCTCGACGACCTGCTTCTCGACCACGTCGGGGGAGGCACCCTGGTAAGGGGCGATCACCGAGACCATGGGCAGTTCGATGGAGGGCAGCAGCTGCTGCTTGAGCTGCGGGATGGCGATGGCGCCGAACACGATGGCGACGAGCGAGATCAGGCCTATCAGCGCCCGTTGGGCGAGGCTGAACCTGGACAGCCAGGACATGACTTGGAGGTCTCTCTTCTGTGGCACGAGGCGGTGGCGTCGAGCGGGAGGCTCGGATGCCGGGCGCGGGTGGCCACGGAAAGGCCGGAACACACCCGCGCTACACGATCGGGCATTCGACCGCAAGGATCCCTCGCTCGCAGGTCCCGTTCACCGCGAGGCGTCTACTGCGTCCGGAGTATGTCCGGGTGGAGGGCGGTCCACCCTCCGGTGGAGCGGCGGTCAGTCGACCCTGGGGCGTACCAGGCCTGACTCGTAGGCGATGACGACCAGTTGGGCACGGTCGCGGGCACCGAGCTTCGCCATGGCCCGGTTGACGTGGGTCTTGACGGTGAGCGGGCTGACGGTGAGGCGTACCGCGATCTCGTCGTTGGACAGGCCGGCCGCGACCTGGATCAGGACCTCACGTTCCCGGCCGGTGAGGGCGGACAGGCGCTCCGTGTGGGCGGCCGCGCCGGGGTCGTCGGGGTCCGAACTTCCGCCCTGGGCGAGGAACTTGGCGATCAGTCCTTTGGTGGCGACCGGCGACAGCAGTGCTTCGCCCGCGGCCGCGACCCGGATGGCGTTGAGCAGTTCGTCCGGCTCCGAGCCCTTGCCGAGGAAGCCGGAGGCACCCGCCCGCAGGGACTGCACCACGTACTCGTCGACCTCGAAGGTGGTGAGCATGACGACCCGCACCTGGCCGAGTTCGGGATCGGCGCTGATCATGCGGGTGGCCGCGAGGCCGTCGGTGCCGGGCATGCGGATGTCCATCAGGACGACGTCGGCGCGCTCGGCACGGGCGAGGTGCACCGCCTCGGCCCCGTCGGAGGCCTCCCCCACGACCTCCATGTCCGGCTCGGAGTCGACGAGGACCTTGAACGCGCTGCGCAGCAGTGCCTGGTCGTCGGCGAGCAGCACCCGGATCGTCATGTGTTCTCCCCTGTCGGGCCTGCCGCGGCGGCCGTTCCCGTGGTGGTACGGGCTCCCGGTTCCCTACGGCCGTCCCCCGTGGCTCCGGCCAGAGGAAGGATCGCATGCACCCGGAAACCGCCGCCGTAGCGGGGCCCGGTCGTACAGCTGCCGCCGAGCGCGGTGACCCGCTCGCGCATGCCGAGCAGACCGTGTCCGCCGCCGTCCGGGTGGCCCTCTGCTGCATCGGCCGGCCCGGGACGGGTTCCGCCGGCCGTCGCGCCCGAGTGGCCCGGGCCGTCGTCCAGCACCGTGATCTCCAGCCGCGCGCCCACCCGCACCACGCTGACCTCCGCTCTCGCGCCCGGCCCCGCGTGCTTCTGCACGTTGGTCAGGGCCTCCTGGATGACGCGGTACGCGACCAGGTCCACGGCGGCGGGCGGGTTCACGCCGTCGTCGCTGCGGGCCACCTCGACCGGCAGGCCCGCGCGCTGGAACGACTCGGCCAGCTCGTCCAGGCGGGCGAGGCCCGGGGCCGGCTCGGTGGGTGCCTCCGGGTCGCCCGACTGCCTGAGCAGGCCGACCGTGGCGCGCAGTTCGTCGAGTGCCGAGCGGCTGGCCTCGCGTACGTGGGCGAGCGCCTCCTTGGCCTGGTCGGGGCGCTTGTCCATGACGTGCGATGCGACGCCTGCCTGCACGTTGACCAGGGCGATGTGGTGGGCGACCACGTCGTGCAGATCGCGGGCGATCCTGAGCCGCTCCTCGGCGACACGGCGGCGGGCCTCCTCCTCGCGGGTCCGCTCGGCCCGTTCGGCGCGCTCCGTCATGGCGTCGATGAAGGCGCGGCGGCTGCGGACGGCGTCGCCCGCTGCCGAGGCCATGCCGGTCCAGGCGAAGATGCCGAGGTTGTCCTGCGCGTACCAGGGCAGTGGGTAGCCGGTGACCATCGCGATGCCGGTGAGCAGGGCGCCGGTGAGCAACCCCACGCGCCAGGTGGTGGGGCGGTCGGTAGTGGCGGCGACCGTGTAGAGGGCGACGACGGCGCTCATCACCACGGGGGCGCGCGGTTCTCCGGTGAACAGCTCGGCGACGGTCACGGCGACCGTCATCGCGAGGACCACCAGCGGGCGGCGGCGCCGGAAGACCAGGGTCGCAGCACCGGCCACCATCAGGATCAGGCTCGGTGCCGCGGGCGCGCGGCCGAAGTACGGCCCCGTGTGGCCGCGTGGCTCCACGAAGGAGGCGGTGATCATGCAGATGAGGACGCCTGCGGCGAGAGCCGCGTCGAGCGCGAGCGGATGCGCCTTCTGCCAGTGCCGGCCGCGCGCTAGGAGGGTCACGACAGTCCACGGTACGGGGCCCCGGGGGCAGGGCGCGGTCGAGGAAGTCCCTTGCGGCGCCGGGGTCCGTGCTCCGACGCCCGCGACGGGGTGCCGTCGGGTTCACCGCAGCGGCCAGGCACCGGCCTGGCCGCCTCGTCCTCGAACGCCGGACGGGCCGGGTTGTTCAACCCGGGATCAGGCCGCCGTCCTCGCCGAGCAGTTCCCGCACCTCTTCGAGCGACGCGTCCACCGGCGGAAGGATCAGCTCCGACGGCTCCAGGGCGTCGTCGGGCAATGGAGTGCCGAGCTCACGGACCTTGTCGAGCAGGGCATGCAGGGTGGTGCGGAAGCCGGGGCCGTCGCCGCTCTCCATCTCGGCGAGCAGCTCGTCGTCCAGCTTGTTCAGTTCGGCGAAGTGGCTGTCCGCCAGCTTCACCTGCCCCTCCCCCATGATCCGTACGATCACAACGCTCTCCTTCGCGAGGCTGCTGACTGGCCGGCTCGGGCCGGGTTACCTCGGTCCCGCACGCCGTGACCGGCCACGGGACCGGTAACGAGCTTACGGAGCCGGGGCCCCGGCCGTCGGCTACTGCTTGTCGAAGCGCGGGGTGTCCTGCGGGGTGGCGGCGTCGGGCGCTGCCTGCGCGCCGTTGCTCCCCTCGATGGCCTGCTGGCTCGGGGCGGGGCCGCCGGACAGCTCCGCCTTCATACGCTGCAGCTCCAGCTCCACGTCCGTACCGCCGGAGAGGCGGTCGAGCTCGGACTGGAGGTCGTCCTTGGCGAGACCCGAGGCGTCGTCGAGGGCGCCGGAGGCGAGCAGCTCGTCGATGGCACCGGCCCTGGCCTGCAGCTGCGCCGTCTTGTCCTCGGCGCGCTGGATGGCCGTACCCACATCGCTCATCTCCTCGGAGATGCCCGAGAAGGACTCGGCGATCCGGGTCTGCGCCTGGGCTGCGGTGTAGGTGGCCTTGATGGTCTCCTTCTTCGTGCGGAAGGCGTCGACCTTGGCCTGCAGGCGCTGGGCGGCGAGGGTGAGCTTCTCCTCCTCGCCCTGCAGCGTCTGGTGCTGCGTCTCCAGGTCCGTGACCTGCTGCTGGAGTGCGGCACGACGGGACAGCGCCTCACGGGCGAGGTCCTCGCGGCCGAGCGCGAGCGCCTTGCGGCCCTGGTCCTCGAGCTTCGAGGACTGGCCCTGCAACTGATTGAGCTGCAGCTCGAGGCGCTTTCGGGAGGTGGCCACGTCGGCAACGCCGCGGCGCACCTTCTGCAGCAGCTCCAGCTGCTTCTGGTACGAGTAATCGAGGGTTTCGCGCGGGTCCTCGGCCCGGTCAAGGGCCTTGTTCGCCTTCGCGCGGAAGATCATCCCCATACGCTTCATGACACCGCTCATGGGCTTCGCGCGCCCCCTTCTGACGGACTTCAGCTCCAGCACTGCGACAGAACCCAGCCTACGGGCCCTGCCTCTATTACCGCACTGTTCGAGCACCGATGCGCTCATCCCCAAGGACGACTCCCGGTGCCGGATGCTCCGGCCCAAGGAGTAGGTGGGGCCCGGGGCAGGCACCCCGACCCGGGGGATGGCTCCCCCAGAAAGCACCCATGTCGTACGGGACGCTCTCTTTCCGGTCTTTCACGGCCGGCAATCTCTCCTGAAGACGCACGCCGTTGCCGGATCGTTCCCCGCCGCCGTGTCGCCCAACCACGTGACCCCGTACCCTTGGGCTTTGTGTTCCGTAGCCGATCCAAGGAAGAGAAGGCTCCGGCCGCCAAGGCGCCGGTGACCGACTCCACGCAGCCCCGTGACCCGCAGGCGCCCAAGGGGCGCCCCACGCCGAAGCGCGCCATGGCACAGTCCCAGCGCCGCAGCGTGTCCAATACGCCGATGACCCGCAAGGAGGCGTCGAAGCGGCAGCGCGACGCCCGCCGCGCGGACCTGGCCAAGCAACGAGAGGCGCTGGCCAACGGCGACGAGCGGTATCTGCCCGCCCGGGACAAGGGCGCGGTGCGCAAGTTCGTGCGCGACTACGTGGACTCCCGGTTCTGCGTCGCCGAGTTCTTCCTGCCGCTCGCGGTGATCATCCTGGTCCTGAGCATGGTCAGGGTCCCGCAGCTGCAGAACATCGCGCTGCTGATGTGGCTCTTCGTGATCGTGCTGATCGTGGTGGACTCCTTCGTCATCGCCTTCGGCCTCAAGCGCCGCCTCAGGGAGCGGTACGCGGACGAGCCGAAGCGCGGCGCGGTGGCGTACGGACTCATGCGGACCCTCCAGATGCGTCGACTGCGGCTCCCGAAGCCGCAGGTCAAGCGCGGAGAGCGGCCCTGAGTCCGGAGGGCTTCGGCGCAGGCGCGGATGCCTGGTTGCGCGGCCTCGGTGGTCTGCGTGACGTGGTGCGACAGGAACTGGTGGCCCGGCAGCTCGACGAGCAGCTGACGGGCAGGTTCCCGTTCGGGCAGCGGCTCCGGGTCCTCGATGTGGGCGCCGGTCAGGGCACCCAGGCACTGCGCCTGGCCCGGGCCGGCCACCGGGTGACCGGCATCGAGTCGGACCCGGCGATGCTCGAGGTGGCGCGCAAGGCGCTGGCCGAGGAGCCCGAGGGCATCCGTGAGCGGGTGCGCCTGATCGAGGGCGACGGCCGCGAGACCGGCGTTCACTTCCTGCCGGGCTCCTTCGACGTGGTGCTCTGCCACGGCGTGCTGATGTACGTGGAGGAGCCGGACGCCATGCTGGCCGGCCTCGCCCGGATGCTCGCGCCCGGCGGCCTGCTGTCGCTGCTCGTGCGGAACGCCGACGCGCTCGCGATGCGTCCCGGCCTGCTCGGCGACTGGGGTACGGCCCTCGCCGCGTACGACACCGACGCATACACCAACCGGCTCGGCCTCGAGGTCCGCGCCGACCGGTTGAGCCGGCTCATCTCGACGCTGGCCGGGATCGGGGCGCCGCTGGCGACCTGGTACGGCGTACGCGTCTTCACGGACACCGCGTCGAACGAGGCGCCCTTGCCGCCGGCGGCAGAGCTCGAGGCGCTGCTGACCGCCGAGGAGCGGGCCGGCCGTACGGAGCCGTACCGACGGGTGGCCGCTCTGGTGCACGCCTGCGGGGTGCGGGGGCAGTAGCGGCCGAAGAGAGGCGCGCCCGGGTCACCTCCCCCTGATCGGACCTCACCGGAGGCCGAACAACCCGGATGAAAGTGATACTCCGGGCATGGACATATCCCGCGCCCACCGCCCACGGAGCGGTCCCCGCATCCCCGCGCACCCTCGCTCGCTGCGGCTACTCCTGCCGCTGACGGCCGTCGCCTGCTCGGGCGCGCTGCTCGCCGGCTGCTCCGACGGAGCCTCCGCCACCAAGGCGGCCGCCCAGGCGGCGCCGGCCCGGGCGGACGCCTCGGACCTGCAGGGCGACTACCAGAAGGTGATCGACGACGTGCTGCCGTCGGTCGTACAGATCGATGCAGCCGACGGTCTCGGCTCGGGCGTCGTGTACGACGACAAGGGGCACATCGTCACCAACGCCCATGTCGTGGGCAAGGGCAAGACGTTCAAGGTCGCGGCCGCGGTCGGCGAGCACGAGCTGTCCGCGAAGCTGGTCTCCAGCTATCCCGAGCAGGACCTCGCCGTGATCAAGCTCGACAAGCCCCCGGCCGGCCTGAAGGCTGCGAAGTTCGCCGATTCGGCCGAGGTGGCGGTCGGTCAGATCGTGCTCGCGATGGGCTCGCCGCTCGGCCTGGCCTCGAGCGTCACCCAGGGCATCGTCTCGGCCACCGGACGGACCGTCAGCGAGGGCCGGGCGGGCGGCGGTACGGGAGCCACCATCGCCAACATGATCCAGACCTCCGCGGCCATCAACCCGGGCAACAGTGGCGGCGCCCTGGTCGATCTGGACAGCAAGGTCGTCGGCATCCCGACGCTCGCCGCCACCGATCCGCAGCTCGGCGGGAGCGCGGCACCGGGGATCGGGTTCGCGATCCCGGCGTCGATGGTGAAGACGATCGCCGATCAGATCGTGAAGAACGGCAAGGTCACCGATTCGGGCCGGGCCGCCCTGGACATCACGGGACGCACGGTCGTCGACGAGGACTTCACACCGACGGGCGTGACGGTGGTCGAGGCGAAGCAGAACGGTGCGGCCGCCGCGGCCGGTATCCGCACCGGCGATGTGATCACCAAGGTCGGCGATACGGCGGTCACCACCATCACCTCGCTCTCGGAGGCGCTGGCCGGCCAGAAGCCGGGCGGCAAGGTGAAGGTGACGTACTCCCGCAGCGGCAGCGAGAAGACGGTGGACGTCACGCTCGGCGAGATCTGATGCCCGTCACGCGCACCGCCGCCCCCCGCCGACCCGGTCGGCGGGCGCCCCGATTCCCCACTGCGGCACGGCCATTGACCCTGCGGTACGGCGGAGCGGGCGGGCGGGTGCGGCTGTGCACGCCCGCCCGCCCGTACCGTCCGGGGACGGCGCCCCGTCCGTCACCGCCTCGTGCACCGGGCCGGTCGAACCTCCCGCCGCAGGCCACGCCGAGCCCGAAGGACCGGTCAGGCGTACTTGGCCTCCGGGGCCTCGGGGTCCTCCGGATTCTCCGCCTCTTCGGCGTGCAGGCTCATCGGGCCGTAGATCTCGGTGTCGTCCTCGAACAGGCGCACCTGCTCGACGCCGCCTTCCAGGAGCTCCTTCCAGTACTCGCCCACCCAGGACTCCGCGTCCCCCTGGGTGGTGAACTCCTCGGGCTCGACCGCCGGCTGGACCTCAGTCCCGTCGGACTTCTCGAACCGCCACGCCCACGTCACCATGCCAGCCTCCCAAGATCCGACTCCTTGCTGCACCCTATCCGGGCGCGCAACGCCGCCTCGGACGCGGGAGGATCGTCCCCGTGGAACTGACTCTGCTCGGCACCGGCGGCCCTGAGGGACTGCCCCGCCCCGACTGCCCCTGCGCCGCCTGCGCGAGTTCGCTCGGTGAGGCCGCGCGCGCCGCCACCGCCCTGCTCGTGGACGGGGTGCTGCTGCTCGACCTGACACCGGGCGCGGCGTTCGCCGCGGCCCGCTCGGGGCATTCGCTGTCCGGAGTGAACCAGGTGCTGCTCTCCCATCCGCACGACGGCCCCGCCCTCGAGCACCCCGCCGGACTCCCGGCGGCCGGCCGCGTACCGGACGGACGTGAGCTGGCCCTGATGAGCGGGCACCGGGTGCGCGCGGTGCCGCTCGACACCCCGGGCACGGGTTACGCGGTCACCGGGCCCGACGGCGAGCGGTTGCTCTATCTGCCGCCGGGCGGCGCGGCCGCGGGCCTGGAGGGCGAACTGCCCGCGGATCCCTACGACATGGTCGTGGCCGACGTGGTGGCCAGGCCCGACGCGTTGGCCAGGCTGCGGGACGCGGGGCTGGTCACGCAGACGACCGATGTGCTGGCCGTCCACATCGACCACGACGTGCCGCCGGGCGCCGAGTTGCGGCGGCGGCTGGCGGCGGCCGGGGCCCGCGTGGTGCCGGACGGCAGCACCCTCGTCGTCGGCGAGTACCACGCGGTGCCCGACCTGCCGCTGAGGACGTTCGTCCTCGGTGGCGCACGGTCCGGCAAGTCGTACGAGGCGGAGCGTCGTCTCGAGACGTTCCCTGACGTCGTCTACGTGGCGACCGGCGGCACTCGGGAAGGGGACCGCGACTGGGCGGCACGGGTCCGGGCGCATCGGGAGCGGCGCTCCGGGTCCTGGCGTACGGAGGAGACCTGCGACCTGGTCCCGCTGCTGGCCGCGGACGGCCCGCCGCTGCTCATCGACTGCCTGTCCCTGTGGCTGACGGACGCGATGGACCGGGTGGAGGCCTGGGACGACGCGAAGTGGTCGGGCGGCGGCGAGCACGCACTGCGCGAGCGCATCGCGGAACTGATCTCGGCGGTGCGGGAGACCCGGCGGATGGTCGTCGCGGTATCGAACGAGGTCGGTTCGGGCGTCGTTCCCGCGACCGCCGCCGGACGCCGCTTCCGGGACGAACTCGGGCGCCTGAACACGGCGTTCGCCGCCGAGTGCGAGCACGTGCTGCTGGTGGTCGCGGGGCAGGCGCTGCCGCTGCGCGGCTGACCGCGGAGCTCGGGGCGCGGTCCTGCGGCCGACGGGGAGCCGGGACGGCGTGCGTTCGAGCGCTGCCGGTACTGTTCGGCGAATGAGCTCGCTGAATCTCGACGATTTCTCCGACCTGATCGAGCGGCCCGACGGCGGGGTGCGCCGGGACGCCGAAGAACGCCGGCAGCGCCTTGCCGTGCCGTCCGGCGCCCTCGGGCGCCTCGACGAGCTCGGCGAGTGGCTCGCGGCGGCCCAGTCCTCGGTGCCGGTGAAACCGATCGAGCATCCCCGGGTGGTGCTGTTCGCCGGCGACCACGGGGTGGCCTCGCTCGAGGTGTCGGCGCGGCCGGCCGGGAGCGCGCACCGCCTGGTGCGTGCCGTCCTGGACGGCGAGAGCCCCGTCGCCGTGCTCGCACGCCGGTCCGGCATCCCGGTCCGCGTTGTCGACATGTCGCTCGACTGCGAGACGTCGGAGCTGCCCGAGGACGTCGTACGTCACCGGGTCCGGCGTTCCTCCGGCCGGATCGACATCGAGGACGCGCTCACCCAGGACGAGGTGGAACAGGCCTTCCGCGCAGGCATGAGCGTGGCGGACGAGGAGGCCGACTCCGGTACGGACCTGGTGGTGCTCGGCGATGTGAGCGTCGGAGGGACGACGGCGGCGGCGACACTGGTCGGCGCGCTGTGCGGGACGGACGCGTCGGTGGTCACCGGCCGGGGCGGCGAGGCGATCGACGACCTGGCGTGGATGCGCAAGTGCGCCACGGTCCGCGATGCCCTGCGGCGGGCGCGGCCGGTGCTCGGGGACCAGCTCGATCTGCTGCGGACGGTGGGCGGTGCGGACCTCGCCGCTCTGACCGGGTTCCTGCTGCAGAGCGCGGTACGCCGTACGCCGGTACTGCTCGACGGCGTGGTGACCGCGGCGTGCGCGCTGGTCGCCCAGCGGGTCGCGTTCCGTGCGCCGGACTGGTGGCTGGCCGGACAGACCAGCGGTGAGCCGGCCCAGGCCAAGGCCTTCGACCGCCTGGCCCTGGACCCCCTGCTCACCCAGGGCGTCACGGTCGGCGAGGCCACGGGCGCAACCCTCGCTCTCCCCCTCGTCCTCGCCGCGGCGAACCTCGCCGCCGACCTCCCGGAACACGAACCCGCCACCTCTTCCGGCGCGTCCGGCGATTGAGGGCACCTTCCGACCCGTCCGGCGATCGAGGACGAGCGCCCCCGCACGATTCCTGGCGCGGACCACCTCCGAACCGGCGGCGCCATCCCACCCCCGGGCGCCACCGCCCTTAAGATCGCCCTCCATGGGAATGGCCGAAGTTGTCCCGAAATCGCCCGAACCAAAAGCCCCGCGCACCCCGGGACAAGACAGAAGCCCGAACACCGGCCGCCCACGACGGGCCTACGCCGGCACGGCAGTCTGGTACGTACGAGCCGTAGCGTTCATCAACCTGCTCAGCGCCGTCTGGGTCTCGCTCGGACAGGACCTGCGCCGCCACAACACCGAGGACTACTTCACCCCGTACCTGCTCACCGCGGGCTTCGCCTCGGGCGCGTTCACCCTGTTCCTGGCGATCACCCTGCGACGGCGCAAACGGGCCGCGTGGATCCTGAACATGGTCCTCAGCGGGCTGTTCCTGCTGCTCCTGGCCGGCTCGATGCTCCTGCCCGAGATCCGCCGCCACCCGCAGAACTGGGCGTCCCTCGCGATCACCGCAGGCTTCGTCGCCGCCCTGGCGGCGGGCCGAAGCGAGTTCTACGCGAAGGGCGACCGCGCCAACCCCAAGCTCGCGGCCGCGGTCGCAGGCGCGGGCCTCCTGGTCTGCTCGCTGACCGCCGCGCTCCTGGTGTCGGCCACCAACGAGGCGCCGGACGCGGCCCGTTCCACGTTCGCCGAACGCTGGGGCTACGGCACGATGCGCCTGGCGTCGCTGGCCGACGACTCCCCCGTACCGCACATCAGCACCCCCGCCTGGGTGCACATCGCGCTGAACGTCCTGAGCACCGCCTTGCTGCTCGCGGTCCTGTACGCCGCCTTCCGCTCCCGCCGCGCGACCGATCCGCCGACCGCCGCGGACGAGGCACGTCTGCGTGAACTGCTCGCGCGGCACGGCGACCGCGACTCGCTCGGCTACTTCGCCCTGCGCCGCGACAAGTCGGTCGTCCTCTCCCCCAGCGGCAAGGCGGCCGTGGCGTACCGCGTGGTCGGCGGCGTCTCGCTCGCCTCGGGCGATCCGCTCGGCGACCCCGAGGCCTGGCCGGGCGCGATCGAGCCGTGGCTGGCCGAGGCCCGCGAGCACGGCTGGCTGCCGGCCGTGATGGGCGCGAGCGAGGAGGGCGGTACGTGCTACGCCCGGCACGGCCTCGACGCGCTCGAACTGGGCGACGAGGCACTCGTCGAGATCGCGGACTTCACGCTCGAGGGCCGGGCGATGCGCACCGTACGCCAGGCGTACAACCGCGTCGTACGGGCCGGGTACACCGTGCGGATCCGGCGCCACGAGGAGATCGGAGCGGCGGAGCTCGCCCTGCTGACCGAGCGTGCGGACGACTGGCGCGACGGAACCACCGAGCGGGGCTTCTCGATGGCGCTCGGCCGGCTCGGCGATCCCGGCGACGGGCGGTGCGTGATGCTCGAGTGCCGGGACGGGGAGGGCGAGTTGCGCGCCCTGCTGAGTTTCGTGCCGTGGGGCGAGAAGGGGCTTTCGCTGGACCTGATGCGCCGGGACCGGGACAGCGAGAACGGCCTGATGGAGTTCATGGTCATCGAGCTCCTGCAGCGCGCGGACGAGGTGGGCATCACCCAGGTGTCACTGAACTTCGCGATGTTCCGCTCGGTGTTCGAGCGCGGCTCGCGGATCGGTGCGGGGCCGGTGCTGCGGCTGTGGCGTTCCCTGCTCAGTTTCTTCTCACGCTGGTGGCAGATCGAGTCGCTGTACCGGGCCAACGCCAAGTACCGCCCGGTCTGGGAGCCGCGCTTCCTGCTCTTCGAGCGGAGCGCGGACCTGCTGCGCATCGGTCTCGCCGCGGCCCGCGCGGAGGGCTTCCTGGAGACCCCGCGCGCCCCTCGCCTGCTGCGCCGACGACCGAGGAACCCGGCGGCGCCCGCCCGGCCGGCAGCCCTCACGCCCC
The DNA here is from genome assembly GCF_003574445.1 of Streptomyces sp. YIM 130001. Lineage (GTDB taxonomy): Bacteria > Actinomycetota > Actinomycetes > Streptomycetales > Streptomycetaceae > Streptomyces. The sequence continues at coordinate 389,368 of NZ_KZ984554.1, read as the reverse complement.
CGGAACCGCCCGCGCCTGCCGCGGCCCGCCTGAGCCCGAGGCCCCGCCGGCCGCACTGACCGCGGCCGCCGGGCCCTCAACCCCCGTCCCCCGAACGCTTCTTCGCCCGCGCCTCCCGCTCGGCGTCGGGCCGGCCGCCGATCAGGTCCTCGAACCCCCGGCGCAGCCGGACCCAGCGCCGGTCGTGCCGCACGGCGCGCAGCCCGGACCGTGCCCGGGCCCGCGGCCGGTTCCGGTAGAGCCGCTTCGCCCACGGCGAGCCCGGCCGGGCGAGGCGGATCGCGCCGAACAGCGCCACGAACGGCACCACCACCCCGATCAACGCCACCCGGAACTTCCCCTTGACCAGGGCCACCAGGGCGAACAGGAAGTTGACCGAGACGTTGAGAGCGACCACGCCCCGGTCGTGCAGTTCGTCGGGCGTCAGCTCGTTGACTCCGAACGGCAGGAACCCGCCGAGCATCAACGCCACCAGCGCGGCGGTCAGCACGACCGCCTCGACGCTCTGCCGGCCGGCCTCGCTCCAGTACACGTCGTCCAGATGCAGGATCAGCGCGAACTCGTCGAGCACCAGACCGACGCCCATCCCGAAGAGCACCGCGGCGACCATCGACCCGAAGCCGTGCCGCCCGCCGGCGATCGCCCCGAAGCCGCCGACCACGGTGAGCAGCACGCCGGGCACCACGTGGTGGATGTGCAGCCCGCCGGTCTGCACATTGCGGAACGGACCACGGCCTGCCCGGATCATCCGCGTGACGACCCGGGTGGCGAGGAACGTCAGGACGAACGAGGACAGGGCGAGGAGCAGCGGGAGCTTGCCCGGCTCCAGGATGTTCCGGTACCACCAGCTGTCCATACCGCCCGCTCTCCCGCTCGCCCGCTCACCTTGCCATTGAGGGATACGTACCACTTCACACCTTTTTGCCGCTCTCGTGCTCGTCCGGCGACCGACGCCGACGGACCGAGGGGCCGCACGGACGGTTAACCTGCGCGGAATGACCGCCTCCGACCAGCGGCCCGTACGCGCCCTGCGTGACGGACTGCCCTTCGCCTTCGGCACCCTGACCGTGATCCCGGTGGACGTGCCGCGCTGGGACCGGGCGGCGGCGCGCGCCGGGATGCTCTGCGCTCCGGTGGCCGGCCTGGTCGTGGGCCTCGCCGCGGCCGCGCTCGGCACCGCGCTGCTGGCCGCGGGCGCCGGAGCTCTGCTCGCCGCCGTCGCGTCCGCCGCCGTCCCGGCGGTACTCACCCGGGGCCTGCACCTGGACGGTCTGGCCGACACCGCGGACGGCCTCGGCAGCGCCAAGCCCGCCGACGAGGCGCTGCGGATCATGAAGCGGTCGGACATCGGGCCGTTCGGGGTCGTCACGCTGCTGTTCGTTCTGTTCACCCAGGTGGCCGCGCTCGCGGGGGCCTACGCGCACGGCTGGGCGCAGGGCGCGCTGGCGGCCGTGGTCGCCGGGACCGCCGCCCGCACCGCGCTCACGCTCGCCGCCCGTACCCGCATCCCGGCGGCACGGCCCGAAGGGCTCGGTGCGGTCGTCGCCGGCACCGTCCCGGCGGGCGCCGCCGTGGCCACGCTCGCCGCCACCACCGTCCTCGCGGCCGCTGCCGGAATGCTCAACAGCCCGGCGGCCGCGCTGCGTTGCGCTCTCGCCGTGCTCGCCGCCGCGGCCGTCGCCGAGGTGCTGCTCCGGCACTGCGTACGGCGGTTCGGCGGGGTGACGGGGGACGTGTTCGGCGGTGTCGCGGAGACCGCCGCGACGGCCGCGCTCCTCGTGCTCTCACTCGGCTGACGGCTCGCCACGGGCCGTCGCCCGGGCCGAGGACACGTCGCCGGTGGCCGAGCGTAGGCTCACTGAATATCGCAACAAGGGCGCTGCCTACGATGCGGGCGGGCCCGGTCGACCCCACCCAATCGGCCACCGACTCAACGGAAGAGAGAACTCACCACCGTGACTGCTCTGACTCTCAAGCCCGCCGGCGCGGCCGGCCTTCGCGCCGACGCGATCGTCGTCGGTGTCGCGAAGGGCGCCGCCTCGTCCAAGGGAACGCCGGTCGTCGCGCCGGGCGCGGAGGACGTGGACAAGGCCTTCGGCTCCAAGCTCGCCGACGTCCTGAAGACCCTCGGCGCCTCGGGCGGCGAGGGCGAGGTGACCAAACTTCCCTCGCCCGACGGCGTGAAGGCGCCGGTCGTCATCGCGGTCGGGCTCGGAGCGGTCCCGGACAAGGACGCCGAGTCCGGCTACGGCGAGGAGGCGCTGCGCCGTGCCGCCGGCGTCGCGGCCCGCGCGCTCGCCGGCACCAAGAAGGCCGTGTTCGCACTGCCGGTCGAGGACGCCGACCAGGCCGGTGCCGTCGCCGAGGGCGCCGCGCTCGGCGCGTACTCCTTCGACGCGTACAAGGACGACGACAAGGACGCCAAGGGCCCCCTCGGCGAGGCCGTGATCCTCGGCGGCAAGGCACGCGACAAGGCGTTCAAGGCCGCGATCGAGCGCGCGACCGCGGTCGCCGAGGAACTCAACCGAGCCCGCGACCTGATCAACACCCCGCCGAACGACCTCGACCCGGAGGCCTTCGCCGCCGTCGCCTCGGCCGCGGCCAAGGAGCACGGCATCAAGGTCCAGGTACTCGACGAGAAGGCGCTCACCAAGGGCGGCTACGGCGGTCTCCTCGGCGTCGGCGCCGGCTCCGCCTCCGCGCCCCGCCTGGTGAAGCTGTCGTACACGCACCCCAAGGCGCAGAAGTCGCTCGCCTACGTCGGCAAGGGCATCACGTACGACTCGGGCGGCATCTCGCTGAAGCCGGCCGGCCACAACGAGACGATGAAGTGCGACATGAGCGGTGCCGCCGCCGTGTTCGCCGCGGTCGTCGCGGCCTCCCGGCTCGGTCTGCAGGTGAACGTCACCGGCTGGCTGGCCCTGGCCGAGAACATGCCGTCGGGTTCGGCCACCCGCCCCGGCGACGTCCTTCGGATGTACAGCGGCAAGACCGTCGAGGTGCTCAACACCGACGCCGAGGGCCGCCTGGTCCTGGCCGACGCGATCGCGAAGGCCTCCGAGGACAAGCCGGACGCGATCGTCGACGTGGCGACCCTGACCGGCGCGATGATGCTGGCCCTGGGCGCCCGCACCTTCGGCGTGATGGCGAACGACGACGCCTTCCGCACCTCCCTGCACGAGATCGCGGAGGAGTCCGGCGAGCCCGCGTGGCCGATGCCGCTGCCCGCGGACCTCAAGAAGGGCATGGAGTCCACCACCGCCGACATCGCCAACATGGGCGAGCGGATGGGTGGCGGCCTGGTGGCCGGCCTGTTCCTGCAGGAGTTCGTGGGCGAGGGCATCACCTGGGCGCACCTGGACATCGCGGGTCCGGCGTTCAACGAGCAGGCGCCGTTCGGCTACACCCCGAAGGGCGGCACCGGCTCCGCCGTGCGCACCCTGGTGCGGCTCGCCGAGCGCACCGCCGCGGGCGACCTCGGCTGACGCTCGCTCCGTTCCGCCTGCGGACACGGCCTACGGCCCCGGGTGCGCGCCCGGGGCCGTAGGCGTTCTCGTACCATTGCCCGTCCCGAGGGGCGGCCCCGCGTCCCGTCATCCGGCAACAAGTGCGAAGATGGGTTCTCGGCAGGACAGGGCCCCCACCACAGGGCCGAATCACAAGCGGCCGAACACCAGCCGACCGGTCGGTCAACCTCCCGTAAGGGACAAGGGGTCCGGCGACCGGCGCACATGCATGGAGGACGTGACGTGGCGAACGACGCCAGCACTGTTTTCGACCTAGTGATCCTCGGCGGCGGCAGTGGCGGTTACGCCGCGGCGCTGCGCGGAGCGCAGCTGGGCCTGGACGTCGCCCTGATCGAGAAGAACAAGCTCGGCGGCACCTGCCTGCACAACGGCTGCATCCCGACGAAGGCCCTGCTGCACGCGGGCGAGATCGCCGATCAGGCCCGCGAGAGCGAGCAGTTCGGCGTGAAGGCGACCTTCGAGGGCATCGACATCGCGGCCGTCCACAAGTACAAGGACGACGTGATCTCCGGCCTGTACAAGGGGCTGCAGGGCCTGGTGGCCTCCCGCAAGGTGACGTACATCGAGGGCGAGGGCCGGCTTTCGTCCCCGACGTCCGTCGATGTCGACGGCCAGCGGGTCGAGGGCCGCCACGTACTGCTGGCGACCGGCTCCGTGCCGAAGTCGCTGCCCGGTCTGGAGATCGACGGCAACCGCATCATCTCCTCGGACCACGCTCTGAAGATCGACCGCGTGCCGCAGTCCGCGATCGTGCTCGGCGGCGGCGTCATCGGCGTCGAGTTCGCCTCCGCGTGGAAGTCCTTCGGCACCGACGTGACGGTGATCGAGGGCCTCAAGCACCTGGTGCCGGTTGAGGACGAGAACAGCTCGAAGCTCCTCGAGCGTGCGTTCCGCAAGCGCGGGATCAAGTTCAACCTCGGCACCTTCTTCGACAAGGCCGAGTACACGCAGGACGGCGTACGCGTCACGCTCGCCGACGGCAAGACCTTCGAGGCCGAGGTGCTGCTGGTGGCCATCGGCCGCGGCCCGGTGTCGGAGGGCCTCGGCTACGAGGAGCAGGGCGTCGCGACGGACCGCGGCTTCGTCCTGGTCGACGAGTACATGCAGACGAACGTGCCGACGATCTCGGCCGTCGGTGACCTGGTGCCCACGCTCCAGCTCGCGCACGTCGGCTTCGCAGAGGGCATCCTGGTCGCGGAGCGCCTGGCCGGGCTCAAGCCCGTCCCGGTCGACTACGACGGCGTGCCGCGGGTGACGTACTGCCACCCCGAGGTCGCTTCCGTGGGTATCACCGAGGCCAAGGCCAAGGAGATCTACGGCTCGGACAAGGTCGTCGCTCTGAAGTACAACCTCGCGGGCAACGGCAAGAGCAAGATCCTCAAGACCGCGGGCGAGATCAAGCTCGTCCAGGTCAAGGACGGTGCCGTGGTCGGCGTCCATATGGTCGGTGACCGGATGGGCGAGCAGGTCGGCGAGGCTCAGCTGATCTACAACTGGGAGGCGCTGCCCGCCGAGGTCGCGCAGCTCGTACACGCCCACCCGACGCAGAACGAGGCCCTGGGCGAGGCGCACCTGGCGCTGGCCGGCAAGCCGCTGCACTCCCACGACTAGTCGGACTAGTCGCTGACCGTGCTTCTTGGAGCGCGCACCCCTTTTCCGTACGTAGTTCGTTAGGAGCAACCGAAACCATGGCGGTTTCCGTAACCCTGCCGGCGCTCGGCGAGAGCGTCACCGAAGGTACTGTCACCCGCTGGCTGAAGGCCGAGGGTGAGCGCGTGGAGGCCGACGAGCCGTTGCTCGAGGTCTCCACCGACAAGGTCGACACCGAGATCCCTGCTCCCGCGGCCGGTGTCCTCGCGTCCATCAAGGTCGCCGAGGACGAGACCGTCGAGGTCGGCGCCGAGCTGGCGCTGATCGACGACGGCAGCGGCGCCCCCGCCGCCGCCCCCGCTCCGGCCGCCGAGCCGGAGCCCGCGGCGGCTCCCGAGGCCGAGGCCCCGGCTCAGGCCGAGGCTCCGGCGGCGCCCGCCCCCGAGGCACCCGCGGCTCCGGCCGCCGGCGCCGCCGAGGGCACCGACGTGACGCTGCCGGCGCTCGGCGAGTCCGTCACCGAGGGCACCGTGACCCGCTGGCTGAAGGAGGTCGGCGAGGAGGTCACGGCCGACGAGCCGCTCCTCGAGGTCTCCACCGACAAGGTCGACACCGAGATCCCGGCACCGGCCTCCGGCACGCTGCTCGAGATCGTGGTCGGCGAGGACGAGTCGGCCGAGGTCGGCGCGAAGCTGGCCGTCATCGGCGCCGCCGGTGCTGCGGCCCCGGCTGCCGCCCCCGCCGCTCCCGCCGCCCCGGAGCCGACTCCGGCCCCGGCTGCCGAGCCTGCTCAGGCAGCCCCCGCGGCGCCTGCTCCGGCCGCGCCCGCTGCCCCGGCTCCGGCCGCACCGGCAGCCCCGGCGCCCGCCGCACCGGCTGCTCCGGCTCCGGCCGCGCCGGCTGCTCCGGCGCCCGCCGCACCGGCAGCCCCGGCTCCGGCCGGTGACGCCTCCGCCGCGTACGTGACCCCGCTGGTCCGCAAGCTCGCCGCCGAGAACGGCGTGGACCTCGCGACGGTCAAGGGCTCCGGCGTCGGTGGCCGTGTCCGCAAGCAGGACATCGTCGCGGCGGCCGAGGCCGCGAAGAGCGCCGCCCCGGCTCCGGCCGCGGCAGCTCCGGCCGCCTCCAAGGCGCCGAAGCTCGAGGTGTCCCCGCTGCGCGGCCAGACGGTCAAGATGACCCGCATGCGCAAGCTCATCGGCGACAACATGATGAAGGCGCTGCACGGCCAGGCCCAGCTGACCACGGTCGTCGAGGTCGACGTCACCAAGCTGATGCGGCTGCGCGCGCAGGCCAAGGACTCCTTCGCCGCCCGCGAGGGCGTCAAGCTGTCCCCGATGCCGTTCTTCGTCAAGGCGGCGGCCCAGGCGCTGAAGGCCCACCCGGTCGTCAACGCCCGGATCAACGAGGACGAGGGCACCATCACGTACTTCGACTCGGAGAACATCGGCATCGCCGTGGACTCCGAGAAGGGCCTGATGACCCCGGTCATCAAGGGTGCGGGTGACCTCAACCTGGCCGGCATCTCGAAGAAGACCGCGGAGCTGGCGAGCGCCGTCCGGAACAGCAAGATCACCCCGGACGACCTGGCCGGCGCTACCTTCACGATCTCCAACACCGGTTCGCGCGGCGCCCTGTTCGACACGATCATCGTGCCGCCGAACCAGGTCGGCATCCTCGGCATCGGTGCCACCGTCAAGCGTCCCGTGGTGATCAATCACCCGGACCTCGGCGAGACGATCGCGGTGCGCGACATGACCTACGTCGCGCTCTCCTACGACCACCGTCTGGTGGACGGCGCGGACGCCGCCCGTTACCTGACGACGGTCAAGGAGATCCTCGAAGCCGGTGAGTTCGAGGTGGAGCTGGGTCTGTAAGGCTCGTCTCATCCTGGCCCGCGCCCCCGTCCGGAGCACTTCCGGACGGGGGCGCGGCCGTATTGTTCATAGGTCTCTTCGTGCTTGAGAGGTCTCTTCCTGCTTAAGGAGCACCGCATGACCGCGCCCACCGCTGCAAGCAGCGGCTCCACCGGAGCGCCCGTCACCGCGCCCCTGGCCCACTCCCTGCGCGAGCAGATCCGCGAGCACATCGTGGACGGGATCGTGAGCGGCCGCTGGCAGCCCGGTGAGCGGATCGTGGAACGCAGGATCGCCGTGGAGCTCGAGGTCAGCCAGACGCCCGTACGCGAGGCGCTGCGCGAGCTCGAGGCGCTGCGGCTCATCGAATCGGCACCCAACAAGGGCGTACGGGTGCGGAATCTGACCGCGTCCGACCTCGACGAGATCTATCCCGTACGGGCCGGCCTGGAGCAGATCGCCGCCGAACTGGCCGCGGAGCGGCTGGCCGAGGACGTCTCGTCGCTCGAGCCCTCGGTGGCCGCCCTGTACGAGGCGGACCGGAACGCGGACGGCGAGTCCCAGGTCCGGCACACGGTGGACTTCCACCGGGAGCTGGTGCGGGCCGCGGGGAACGCGGTGCTGCTGCACACCTGGGAGGGCCTGGGCATCGAGGTCTTCACGGCGCTGTCCATCCGGTGGCTCGGGACCGTGCAGCAGTCGTACGCGGAGGAGCACGAGGCGCTGGTCGCGGCCTTCCGCCGGCGCGACCCGTCGATCGGGGTCCTCGTCAAGGAGCACGTCCTCGGCTGCGCGCCGCGGGCGTAGAGCTTCCCGGGCACCCCCTGGGACACTCCCTGGACAAGGGAACGGAACGCCGCTCACCTGCGCCCCAACCACCCCAAACGCGCGTCCGTTTCACCCCGAAATACCCGGCACCCCGTGCCCGCCCCCAGGGCACGCCGTGCCGACTTTCCTCGCCGAGGGAAATTTTGCCTATCAACCTTTGATCGATCATCGATCACCGGCTTACAGTCGACCTCGGGCTGCACCCAGCCCTCCGCCCTGTCCTGCCAGCCAGGGCCATCTCCACCCCCTCTCCCGCCCAACGGCAGGAGAACCTGTCCGGAAGGCGTCGATCATGACCGACCCCATAGGCAAGCTTCCGAGCCAGCTCGACCAGCTGCCGGACCGCGACCCGGAGGAGACCGCCGAGTGGGCGGCCTCCGTGGACGCCGTGAGTGAGCACGCCGGTTCGCACCGCGCCGAGTACCTGCTGCGGCGCACCCTCCAGCACGCCGAGAGCGCGGGGCTCGCCCTGCCCCGGCTGCTCGAGACGGACTACGTCAACACCATCCCGACCGCCGCCGAGCCCACCGTGGACGGCGACGAGGAGCTCGAGAGCCGTATCACCGCGTGGAACCGCTGGAACGCGGCCGCGATGGTCACCCGCGGTTCGAAGCACGGCGTCGGCGGCCACATCGCCACCTTCGCCTCCGCCGCATGGCTCTACGAGACCGGGTTCAACCACTTCTTCCACGGCAAGGAGGGGGACGGCAGCGGCGACCAGCTCTACATCCAGGGCCACGCCTCGCCGGGCATCTACGCCCGCGCCTTCCTCGACGGCCGCCTCAGCGAGGACCACCTCGACCACTTCCGCCAGGAGTCCGGCGGCGAGGGCCTCCCCTCTTACCCGCACCCGCGGCGCCTGCCGTGGCTGTGGGAGTTCCCCACCGTCTCGATGGGCCTCGGCCCGCTGTCCGCGATCTACCAGGCGCGGTTCAACCGCTACCTGACCCACCGCGGCATCAAGGACGTATCGAACTCGCACGTATGGGCCTTCCTCGGCGACGGCGAGATGGACGAGCCGGAGTCCACGGCCGCACTCGCGCTCGCCAGCCGCGAGGGCCTGGACAACCTGACCTTCGTCATCAACTGCAACCTGCAGCGGCTCGACGGTCCGGTGCGCGCCAACTTCAAGATCGTGCAGGAGCTGGAGGCCCAGTTCCGCGGCGCCGGCTGGAACGTCGTCAAGTCCCTGTGGGGCAACGCCTGGGACGAGCTCCTGGAGCTCGACACCACCGGTGCCCTGGTCCGCCGCATCCGCGAGGTACCGGACGCGCAGATCCAGACGTACCAGACGCGCGACGCCGCCTATATCCGCGAGGACTTCTTCGGCAAGGACCCGGCGCTAGCCGAGATGGCGAAGCTGCTGTCCGACGACAAGATCATCGAGTGTTTCCAGCTGTCCCGCGGCGGCCACGAGCCGCGCAAGGTCTACGCCGCCTACCGCGCCGCGCTCGCCCACAAGGGCGCGCCGACCGTGATCCTCGCGCAGACCGTGAAGGGCCACACCCTCGGTGACGGCTTCGCGTCGAAGAACGCGAACCACCAGATGAAGAAGCTGACGAACGACGAGTTCAAGCAGATGCGCGACCTGCTCGATCTGCCCATCCCGGACTCCGCGTTCGCCGACGGCGTCGTGCCCTACGGCCACCCGGGCACCGACTCCCCCGAGGTCCGCTACCTCCAGGAGCGCCGCGCCGCGCTCGGCGGCCCTGCCCCGGCCCGTCGCTCCCAGCCGCTGCCCGCACTCCCGGCCCCGGCCGAGAAGGCCTTCACCGCCTTCGACAAGGGCTCCGGCTCGCAGTCGGTGGCGACGACCATGGCCTTCGTCCGCCTGGTCAAGGACCTGATGCGGGACAAGGAGTCCGGCAAGCGCTGGGTGCCGATCGTGCCCGACGAGGCGCGGACCTTCGGCATGGAGTCGCTCTTCCCCTCGCTCGGCATCTACTCGCCGAAGGGCCAGACGTACGAGCCGGTCGACCGCGACCAGTTGATGTACTACCGCGAGGCGAAGGACGGCCAGATCCTCAACGAGGGGATCACCGAGGCCGGTTCGATGGCCGACTTCATCGCCGCCGCGAGCGCGTACGCGACGCACGGCGAGACCATGATCCCGTTCTACATCTTCTACTCGATGTTCGGCTGGCAGCGGACCGGGGACCAGATGTGGCAGCTCGGCGACCAGCTGGGCAAGGGCTTCCTGGTCGGCGCCACGGCCGGCCGCACGACGCTGACGGGCGAGGGCCTGCAGCACGCGGACGGCCACTCCCCCGTGATCGCGGCGACCAACCCGGCGGCGCTGAGCTACGACCCGGCGTTCGCGTACGAGGTCGCGGCCATCGTCAAGGAGGGTCTGCGCCGGATGTACGGCGAGACCGCGCCCGGCGAGGACTCCGACGTCTTCTACTACCTGACCGTGTACAACGAGCCGATGCCGCAGCCCGCCAAGCCCGAGGGCGTCGACGAGGGCATCGTCCGCGGTCTGTACCGCTTCAACACCGCCGAGAGCGCGGGCCATTCGGTGAGCGGCGACGCGTCGCGCACCCAGCTCCTCGCCTCCGGCACCGCGATCCACTGGGCCCTCAAGGCGCAGCGGCTGCTCGCCGAGGAGTGGGGCGTGGCCGCCGACGTGTGGTCCGCCACCTCCTGGACGGAGCTGCGCCGGGACGCCATGGAGGCGGACGACGCGCTGCTGCGCGGCGAGGAGCGGACGCCTTATCTGCGCCAGGTGCTCGACGGTGTGGACGGTCCGGTCCTCGCGGTCAGCGACTACATGCGGCAGGTGCCGGACCAGATCGCGCAGTGGGTCGCGCAGGACTACACCTCCCTCGGTGCGGACGGCTTCGGTCTGTCCGACACGCGTGACGCGGCTCGTCGCCACTTCGGCATCGACGCGGAGTCGATCGTCGTCGCGGCGCTCGCGCAGCTCGCCCGCCGCGGCGAGGTGTCCGCCTCCGCGGTCAAGGAGGCCCGGGAGAAGTACGGCCTCTAGGTCGGGCCGCCACTTCCTCCGCCGGAGGGGCTTTTCCCAAGCCCCTCCGGCGTTCGAGGTGGCCCCCCTCCGGCGTTCGAAGAGGCCCCTCCGGCAGGAGTCCTCGGGGAAGGGCCGGTAGGGGACAATGCCCCCATGCGCGCCGCCCGCCTCATCAAGATGGTGCTCCTGCTCCAGGCGAAGCCCTCCATGACCGCAGCCGAGCTCGCCCGCGAGCTCGAGGTCTCGGAGCGGACGGTGACACGGGACGCCCAGGCCCTCTCGGAGGCCGGCGTCCCCGTCTACGCGGACCGCGGCAGACTCGGCGGATACCGCCTGATCGGCGGCTACCGCACTCGTCTCACCGGCCTGGCCCGCGGCGAGGCCGAGGCCCTCTTCCTGTCCGGACTCCCGGGCGCCCTGCGCGAGATGGGGCTCGAGGACGAGGCATCGGCGGCCCGGCTCAAGGTCTCCGCCGCCCTGCTGCCGTCCCTCAGGGACGCCTCGCAGAACGCCGCCCAGCGGTTCCACCTGGACGCTCCCGGCTGGTACAAGGAGCCCGAGACCCCCGCACTGCTGCCCGATCTGGCCGAGGCCGTCTGGGACGACCTGCGGGTCTCGGCCGGGTACCGCCGCCGGGAGTCCGAGGTGGAGCGCGAGCTCGAACCGTACGGTCTGGTCCTCAAGGCCGGCGTCTGGTACCTGTGCGCCCGGGCGCCGGGGGTCGCGCAGGAGCCGGCGGCGGAGGAGTTCCGGGTGTACCGGATCGACCGGTTCACCTCGGTCACGCCGTCCGGTGAACGGTTCGAGCGCGACGACCAGTTCGACCTGCCGGCCTTCTGGGAGGAGCGGGCCGCCCAGTTCGCCCGCTCGATCCTGCACACCGAGGCGGTCCTGCGGCTCTCCCCCGCCGGCGCACGCATGCTCCCGCACGCCCTGGACGCGGCCGCGGCCCGCGAGGCCCTGGACGCCGCCGAGCGACCGGACGAGCAGGGCCGGATCACCGTCACCCTGCCCGTCGAGTCGGAGCAGGTGGCGCACACCCAGCTGCTCGGCCTCGGCGCCGAGGTGGAGGTGCTCGAACCCCGCTTGCTGCGCGAGCAGTTGGCGGCCACGGCGGAGCGGATGCGCGCGCTGTACGCGCGCCCCTGAAGCAGCCCTACCGGTACCCCGTGACATCCGCCGTCGGCGCAGCCTGGTCCACCTCGGTCAGGTACCGCCAGGCGTCCGGCGCAGAGCCGTCCACGTCCGTGAAGCCGTACTCGGCCGCCAGACCACCGCTCGACAGGGACGCTCCGTTGAACCGCGCGACGTCGGGGTCGGCGGCCAGCGCGGCCACGGCGCGGCCGATGTAGGTGGGCGTCTCGGAGATGGCGAAGTGCGGGTTCTGTGCGCAGCCCGCCTGCCAGTCCTCCTCGGTCACCTTGAAGTGGGTGTCGAGCATGGCCTCGGAACGCAGCCAGCCCGGCGTCAGGCACAGGGCCGTGCAGCCGTACCCGACGAGCTCCTCGGAGAGGCCCAGGGTCATCCGCAGCGGGCCGGACTTGGCGAGGTCGTAGTAGAGCGGCTCGCGGTAGCGGCGGTTGTACTCGGCGGTGCCGTCGGTGACCTCGACGAGCAGGCCGCCGGGGTTCCGGATCAGCAGCGGGACCGCGTACCGGCTGGTGACGATGTGGGTCTCCACGCCGAGCCGGAGAGCGCGAAGACCGTCTTCGAGGTCGTGCTCCCACATCTTCTTGCCCCCGGCGATGAGGTCGTCGCCGCCCCAGATGTCGTTGACGAGGATGTCGAGCCGGCCGTGCTCGCGGTCGATGCGCTCGGTGAGGGCGCGGACCTCGTCGGGGACCAGGTGGTCGACGCGTACGGCGATTCCGGTACCGCCCGCCTCGGTGACGAGGTCGGCCGTCTCCTCGATCGTCTCGCTCGCGCGGCCGACCTCGCTGAGGTGCTCGCGGGTGGTGCGGCCGGTGGCGTAGACGGTGGCTCCGGCTCTGCCGAGCTCCACCGCCATCGCACGTCCCGCGCCTCTGGTGGCCCCCGCGACCAGGGCGATACGGCCCGTCAACGGCTGGTACGCCGGGGTGTTCCCGGCTGGGTTCGTCTGCATGCTCCGATGCTGGCAGCGATACCCGACACCTTCTGTCCGGCTTTTCGGCCCCTCGCCGGGCCGTCCGGGCCATGCCGCCGGCATCCTCCCAGGTAACAAGAGCAGCACTCCGCATGCGCGGCCCTCCGCCAGGGACGATGCTGGACCCGTGATGGACGAGACGGAGTTCTGGGAGCTCATCGACAGCACCCGCGCGGCCGCGGACGGCGACCCCGAGGAGCACGCCGACCTGCTCGTGGAACGGCTGCTGGGGCGTGATCCGGATTCCGTGCTCGACTTCGCCCGCCACTTCGAGTCGCGCTACAACCGTGCGTACCGCTGGGATCTGTGGGGCGCTGCGGCCGTGCTGCTCGACGGCGTCAGCGACGACGCCTTCGACTACTTCCGCTGCTGGCTCATCGGCCAGGGCCGGGAGACCTTCGAGGGTGCGCTGCACGATCCGGACTCGCTGGCCGAACTCCTCGACGATTTCGACGAGGAGATCGACGGCGACGGCGAGGAACTGGGCTACGCGGCGGACGAGGCGTACGAGCAGCTCACCGGCACGGTCGCCCCGGACCTGGGCATCCCACCCGCGCCGCGCGAACCGGAGGGCACCGCGATCGACTTCGAGGACGACGGGAAGCTGGCGCGGTACTACCCGAATCTCTGGGAGCGGTTCGCCTCCGACTAGGGCCTGCCCGGACGATCATGTGCGGAGCCGGACGACGAGAGTCGCTGCGGTGGCGGTGCGGCCCGGCTGTCGCTCTTCTCCGGGGTCGTGTGCCGGGTACCCCGACGCCTCGGGTAGTGGCGGCAGTGCCCGTCGGCGCTCAGGTGGAGCTCACGGCAGGGAAACGGAGGATCCCGGCGAAGTAGGCGGCCGAGCGCTTCCGTTGCGGTGCGCCGGGCGCGCCTCGACCGGGCGGCTCGGCCGAGTTGGTGCCAGGTGAGCGCAGTGCGCGAGCGCCCCACCGCCGCCCGGTGCGACGGCACAGGGCTCCGACGGGGTGGAGGGCGCGGCGGGCTGCGCGGGGGTACGCGCCCGAGTCGGCCGGTCAGTCGAGGGCGTGGGCGCGGCAGGTCCGCAGAATCTCGTCGGACAGTTCCGGCTGGACCTGGCGCACCGCGCGGGCGAGCGTCATCGCCCCCACGAGCCGGCTGAGCAGCAGCACCGCCTTGTTCCGCGCCTCCTCCGAGGTGATCTCCCCTTCGTACTCACGGGCGAACTCCTCGGCGAAGCCCGTGAGATATCCCTCCACGCCGCCCGTGTAGGCGCTCTGCACGGTGTCGCTGTGCCGTCCGGCGTCGATGACCAGGGAGGCGGACGGGCAACCGCCGTCGTCGGCGTCGCGGTGGGCGGCCGAGAGGTAGTCGTCCACCACGCGCTCAAGCGGCGAGCCCGCGGGGCCCGTGCCCTCCTCGCGCGCCTGGTCAAGGGCGCCCAGGGACGCCTCGAACGAGGCGCTGCAAGCCTCGGCGGCCAGTTCACCCTTGGAGGCGAAGTGGTTGTAGAAGCCGCCGTGAGTCAGGCCCGCCTCCTTCATCAGGTCGGCGATCCCGACGGCGTCGACGCCCTGCGAGCGGAGCATGCGCCCTGCCGCCTCGACGATGTTCTGCCGGTTCCTGGCCTTGGCTTCTCTGGTGATCCGCGGCATGGCCGCCCTCCCGCGTCGGCAGTGTTTGACGTTTTCAATGTTACCTCTCATCATTGCTATTAATGTTGAACGTCATCAATAATGTCTTCGCCATGTGGAGGAACTCATGCGCACCGTGGAGCACACCCGGCAGGGAGCAGCCGCACAGGTGCTGACGCTGGAGGAGAGGCCACGCCCCCCGGCTCCCGGTGCCGGAGAGGTTCTGGTGCGCATGCTGGTCAGGCCCGTACACCTGGGCGACCTGGTCGGCGTGGAGGGCCTGCCGGGGGCGCCGGAGCAGTATGCGCAGGCCAGGACTCCCGGGGTGGAGGGGATGGGCGTCGTCGAGAGCGCCGGAGCAAACGTTCAAGGCCTGCGTCCGGGGCAGCGCGTGGCCGTGTTCCCGGTGCCGGGGACGTGGAGCGACGCCGTCGTGGTCCCGGCCGGTCTCGCGGTGCCGGTGCCGGATGGGGTCAGCGACGAGACCGCGGCCCTGATGCTGGTCAACCCGCTGACGCTGAGCATGCTGTACCGCGCGGCGGAGAGCGCCCTGCGTGGACGGAAGGGCCCCGTCCTCCAGACCGCCGCGGGCTCCTCCCTCGGCAGGCTGGTCGCTGCGGCCGCGGTCCGGCACGAGCTTCAGCTGATCAACCTCGTGCGCAGCACCGCGGGCGCCCGGCGGATGCGCGCCCTGTACCCCTCCTTCCCCACGGTCGCCACCTGCGACGACGACTGGCGGGACCAAGTGCGCGGACACGGCGGCGAGCAAGGCGTGCACGTGGTACTCGACAGCGTCGGCGGCGCCCTGACCCAGGACCTGACCGAACTGCTCGCCGACGGCGGCACCCTGATCTCCTACGGACGACTGGGCTCCGGCACGACCTCGCTGGAGTCGCTGCCCCTCGTCGCGCGGGAGCTGACGGTGCGGGGTGTGAACGTGCTGCGGTGGCTGAGCCGTACCCCTGAGGAGCGCACCCAGGACGTCGCGTTCGCGCTGGACCTGGCGCAGAGCACCCCGGACCTGTTCGAGGTCGCGGACCGCTACGACCTCGCCGACTTCAAGACTGCCGTCGAGCACGCCCGCCGCCCGGCCAAGAGCGGCACCGTCCTGCTCACCACGCCGCGGTCCACCGACTCCGGACGGAGGGCAGCCTGATGCGGATCGGCACCCTCGGAGCCGGAATCATCGCCCGGGCCGTTGCCCGGCACGCGATCGGCCAGGGCCACGAGGTCGTGCTCAGCAACAGCCGCGGCCCGGCATCCCTGGCCCCGGTGGTCGAGGACCTCGGCGCGCTCGCGACAGCGGCGACCCCCGCGGAGGCCGCCGCTGCGGACCTCGTCCTGCTCGCGGTCCCCTGGCCGCGGATCCCGGACGCCGTCGCCGCACTGCCCCGCATGGACGGCACCGTCGTCATCGACGCCACCAACCAGTTCGCGTCCTCTCCCCCGAACCCGAGGATCGCCGACCTGGGCGACCTCACTGGAAGCGAGTACGTGTCCTCCCTGCTCCCCGAGGCGCGGCTGGTCAAGGCCTTCAACACCCTCTACGCGCAGTTCATCGCCCCCGATCCTCGCCACGAGGCCGGGCGGCAGGTGCTGTTCCTCGCCGGTGACGACGCCGACGCCAAGCACATCGTGCGGGACCTGACGGCCGACTTCGGCTTCGCGCCCGTCGACCTCGGAACCCTGCGAGCGGGCGGACGCCTCATGCAGCTCGGCGGCCCCCTGTCGGCCCTCCACGTCCTCAAGCAGGACTGAGCCCCCGCCTGTCGGTGCCCCTCGGGTCCGCGGGGAGCCAACCCACCGTGCTCCCGCACGCCTTCTCGGGGAGCACCTTCCGCCACGTCACGAAAGAGAAACCCCATGTCCGACCATGCCCCGGCATCCGGTACCCAGCCCCTTCTGCGGCCCGTCCGACTGGGCGGGCTCGCACTGCCCAACCGCGTCGTGATGGCTCCCATGACGCGTGCCCGCGCCAGTAACGCCGAGCTGGCCCCCACCGACCTGCACGCCGCCTACTACGCACAGCGCGCCGGCTCCGGCCTGATCGTCAGTGAGGGCACCTGGGTCAGCACGGACGCCATCGGCTTCGTCGACGTGCCCAGCATCTACACGGACGCCCAGACCGACGGCTGGGCCGGAGTCACCGAAGCCGTGCACGCCGCCGGAGGGAGGATCGTCTCGCAGCTCGGCCACGTCGGCGCCATCTCCCACCCGGACCACCTCGGCGGCACACTCCCCGCGAGCCCTTCGGCGATCAACCCGCAGGAGATGTCCTTCACCCGTGAAGGGCCGAAGGAGACCCGCACCCCGCGCGCCCTGACCGCCGCGGAGATCGCCACCACCATCGACACCTACCGGCAGGCCGCCGCCAACGCCCTGCGCGCCGGGTTCGACGGTTTGGAGATCCACGCGCAGGCACAGCACCTCGTGGCCCAGTTCCTCAACCCCCGCCTCAACCGGCGCACCGACGCCTACGGCGGCAGCACGGAGAGGCGGGCCCAGTTCCTCCTCGACATCGTGGACGCTGTCAGCGCCGTGTGGGGCAGCGACCGCACCGCCGTCAGACTCAGCCCCTACTGGAACCGCGGCCCCGCCTTCACCGCGGACCCCGAGCTGCTTGCCGACTACGACCAGCTCCTCAAGCGCCTCGGCGACAGCGACCTGGCCTACCTCCACCTGGTCGGTCCCGAACCCGGCACGGGAACCGGCGACACCCTGACCGCCTTCACGCGCTACCGCAGCCACTACCGGGGCTCCGTCGTCGCCAACCTCGGCTTCACCCAGGAGAGCGCCAACGACCTGCTCGAACGGAACCTCGCCGACGCGGTCTCCTTCGGCGCCCCCTTCATCGCCAACCCGGACCTCGTCGACCGCTTCGCCCACGGCCACCCTCTTGCCGCGGGCAACCGCGACACGTACTACGCCGGTGGCGAGGAGGGATACACGGACTACCCCGCAATGACCGCCGACTAGAGCTTGTCCGCTCGACCATGTGGCTGCCTGACTTCTGGCTCGTGGTCCTGGGTGTGGGGCGGGGTGACTCGACGGATGCGGAGCGGGAGCGGCCGCGGCCGTTCCTGCCGGTCGGCAACCACTGTTGCGGCCGGTGGCGCGATCACCGGCAGGTGATCGACGGGATCCCGTACCGAGTTCGAACCGGCGAGCACCGGCGAGCACCGGCGAGCACCGGCGAGCACCGGCGAGCACCGGCGTGATCTTCCGGAGCGGTTCGGACCGTGGCAGACCGTCGACGAACGCCATGGGCGATGTCCGGCGGACGGGACGCGGGAACGCCTGTTGCGGCAGGTCCAGGCCGCGGCCACCGCGGCGGGTGACATCGATCGGGATGACAGTGCGGTCGACTCCACCATCGTGCGTGCGCAGCAGCATGCCGCCGGCGCTCGTACCGATCCGCCGCCGGCGTCCTCAAGAGGGGGTCGAACAGGCCGAATACCAGGGCGAAGCATCCTGGCAGAGCCTGGACGGCCGGCTGGTGGAGGTGGTGCAGGAGGTGAGGGCCTGGGTCGCTCGCGGGGCGGCTTCACCAGCAAACTCCACCTGAGCGCAGACGGGCACTGCCGCCCACTGTCCCTGGTACCGACTGGCGGACAGCGGGCGGACTGCACCCGGTTCGAAGCGGTGCCGGAGAAGATCCGCGTCCTGCGCACGACCGCGGGCAGGACGCGCGGCGGGCCCGGCAGCCTTGCCGCGGACGAGGCATACAGCAACGGTCCCTGCCGTCACCACCTGCGGCGCCGGGGCGGGTACTGTGCCGGCGCCGCGGCCCCGCGCGGATCCCCATGACACGGATCCGCACGACAGGCTCTAGGCACGCGGTGGTCTGCTGCCGCCGTCCTCAGCGCTCGGCCCGCCGGTCCGGCCCGCCTGGGTCCGGCCCGCCTCGGCCCGCGCCTGGAGATCCGGGGCCAGGACGAGGAGCTGCAGGTCGTCCTCGATCCGGCGTACGAAGCGCCTGAGGTCCTGCCAGACCGCCTCGGCAAGGCGATCCGGGTCGGTGACCCCGAGCGCGGGCAGCCGTTCCTCCAGCGGGTAGTACGCGCCGGAGGCGTCCCGCGCCTCGGTGACGCCGTCGCTGAACGCGACCAGCACGTCCCCGGCCTCCAGCTCGACCGTGCGTACGACCGGCGCGCCGATCCCGTCGAGGGACAGGCCGAGTCCGAGCGGCGGGCTGGACTGCACCGCCGGTTCGACGAGCCGCCCGTCCCGCAGCATCAGCGGTGCCGGATGCCCGCAGGACAGCAGCCGTACCACCGACGAGCCGGGCGGGAACTCCATCAGGAGTGCGGTGGCGAACAGTTCCGCGTGCTCGACGCCCTCGGAGTCGATGACCATGCGCCGGTCGAGGCGGGCGGCCACCCGCTCCAGATCCGGATCGTCGAGCACGGATTCGCGGAACGCCCCGAGCAGCGCGGCCACGGTGCCCACCGCCGCGAGCCCGTGGCCCTGCACATCGCCGACGACGGCCCGCACTCCGTAGGGCCCGTCGCGTACGTCGAAGAGGTCGCCGCCGACCCGGCTGTCACGGGCGGCCGCCCGGTAGAGCCCCGAGCACCGCACCTCGCCCACCCGTTCCGCCAGCGGTGTGAGTACGGCGAGCTGGGCGGACTCGGCGACGGTCCGGATGCTGAAGAGCTTGTCCTCGCGGCGCTTGCGCACCCAGGACACCGCGACGCTGAGCAGCACCACGAAGAGCAGCGAGCCGAAATCACCGGTGCCCGGGGTGTCCCACTGGAGCAGGGGCAACTCGAAGAGGAGGATCGCGACGGCACCGAAGCCGGCGGTCGCGAGCGGCCCGTAGGACAGTGCGGCGACCGGCGGGGTGGCCGCGAGCGTCAGCGCGAACTCGGTGTCCAGATGGAAGAAGATCCGCAGCAGCGCGGTCAGGATCAGCAGGACGGGCAGGGCTCGGCGCACCGAGTGGATGGGTGGTGCGCCCCGCAGACCGGCGTGGAGGTCCTCGTCCGGAGTGCCGTCCCGGCGCGTCACCTTCCAGGGGAGCATACAGAGAACACTGCGGCTCGAAGGGCCGTGCCGCACCCCGGGCCGCCCACGCGGAGCCCGCCGGCGCTCCGTCCCGCGGGCCGCCACCCAGGCATCCGCGGCGCACACCCGCCCGGCTCAGGCCCCGGCGTCCGGCCCGATCGCGCGGCCCATCAGATCGCGCGCCCCATCAGGACGTCGTCGACGTACTTCCCGTCGAGCAGGAACTCCCCCGGCAGTACGCCCTCGACCGCGAAGCCCTCGGAGGCGTACAGCGCGCGGGCGGCCACGTTGTGGCCGAGCACGCGCAGCGTCAGGCGGCGTGCACCTCGGTCCCGGGCAGCGGCGCAGGCGGCCCGGACCAGCGCCCGGCCGGTGCCGCGGCCGCGAGCGGCCTCGGCGACCGCGAAGCCCTGTATCTGCAGCACATGGGCGTTGGCCCGGACGGGCAGGGAGCGGCAGAGACGGATGTAGCCCACGACATCCCCGTGCGCCTCGGCCACCAGGAACTGGCCGGGGTCGTGCGTCGCGTCGAAGAACGGCGCGGACGGCGCGGGCTTCGGCTGCACGGCGTGCACAGTGGACCAGGTGGCGCGGTCGAGCCGCCCGAGGGCGTCCGCGTCGCTCCACCGGGCCGAGCGTATGAATGCCTCGGACATGCGGGCCACTGTAGATCCGCGCCCGGAGCGGTCCGGCGGCGCCTCCGGTTCCCGTGCCGGCTCCGCAGCGGGCAGGATGGAGCCATGCGGATCGCGGTCACCGGCTCGTCCGGACTCATCGGCAGGAACCTCGTGCGCTCGCTCGTCGCGGACGGGCACGAGGTGGTGACCCTGGTGCGCCGCGCCCCGAGCGCACCGGGCGAGGCCGAGTGGGACCCCCATCGCCAGTACGTCGACCCGACGGCGCTGCCCGGCTGTGACGCCGTGGTGAACCTGGCCGCGGCCGGGGTCGGCGATCACCGCTGGACCGACGCGTACAAGCGGGAGCTCCGGGACAGCCGGGTGCTCGGTACGGCCACCCTCGCGGAGGCCGTCGCCGCACTCGACGTACCCCCTGACGTCTTCGTGAACGCCAGCGCGGTGGGGTACTACGGCGACACGGGCGGCCGGGCGGTCGACGAGAGCGCGCCCGCCGGCGACGGCTTCCTGCCGCAGCTGTGCGTGGAGTGGGAGGAGGCGGCGGGCGCCGCGGTCGAGGCGGGGGTGCGCACGGTCTTCGCCCGATCCGGTCTGGTGGTGGCCCGCAAGGGCGGCGCCTGGGGCCGGATGTTCCCGCTGTTCAAGGCCGGTCTGGGCGGGCGGCTCGGGGACGGCAGGCAGTACTGGAGTTTCATCGCGCTGCATGACGAGGTGGCGGCCCTGCGCCACCTGATCGCCACCGAAGAGCTGTCGGGTCCGGTCAATCTGACCGCTCCGCATCCGGTGACGAACCGTGAGGTGACGGCCGCGATGGGCCGCGTACTGCACCGCCCGACACTGTTTCCCGCACCGACTCCCGCGCTGCGCCTGGTACTTGGCGAGATGGCGGGCGATGTGCTGTGCAGCCAGCGGGTGTTGCCCACTCGGCTCACCGAGTCCGGTTTCCGGTTCGCGTTCCCGACGATCGACGACGCGGTGGGAGCTGCGGCCGGCGCGGCTGCGACCTGACTCACGCGATCGGTGCCGTTGCCGTTGGCGTCGCGCCGCTTGCCCCGACCGTGTGCGACCGCTGTGCGACGGTGCCCGGTCGGTGCGCGACTGCCCCTGACCGGAACTGCTCCTACGCTCGGGCCCAACTCGGGTATTCCCGGAGCTTGTTGGGGGCATGACCCCTCCACAGGCGAGCGACAAAGGCGAGCGACCTCGGGGAGGGGCACGTGCGTGAGCCCGCGGAGCAAGTGGACGTCGTCATCGTGGGGGCCGGCATCGCCGGCCTGTCCGCCGCACACCGGCTGCACGCGGCCGGGGTGACCACGGCGGTGCTGGAGGCCGCACCCGCCATCGGGGGGCGGATGTCCACGGAGGTGGTCGACGGGTTCCGGCTCGACCGGATCGGCCCACTGCTGTCCACCTCGTACCCGGAGCTCCGGCGCACGCCGGGGCTCGACGCACTGCCACTGCGGACCTTCGCCCCAGGGGTACTCGTGCACAGCGAGGGCCGACTGCACCGGGCGGGAGAACCGCAGTCCGGCTCGTCGGCGGCCGGACGGAGCGCAAGGGGCGCACTTACGGCTGCACGCGCCCTGGCGAGCGCTCCCCGTACTCACCGGCTCCCCGGATCCGGTTCCCGCGGCCGTCCGCTGATGGCCAGTCCGCTCGACCAGGCCCGACTCGGCCGCGCGCTCGGCCGGCTCGCCGCCACCGACGTACCGAGGCTCCTCGCACGGCCCGAACTCACCGCCGCGGAAGCGCTGGCCGCCTCGGCGTGCGGCCGGATGCCGCAGCGGGCGGTCGACGGATTCCTGCGCCCCTTGCTCGCCGCGCTGCTCGCCGACCCGGGACTCGGCACCTCGAGCCGGGTGGCCGACCTGGTCCTGCGCGGGTTCGCCCGCGGGCGGCTCTGCGTGCCGGTGGGCGGGGCCGCGACCCTGCCCACCACCTTGGCGGCCGCACTGCCGTCCGGCACCGTCCGCACCGGCGTGAAGGCCGTGGAGGTCTCGGCGTCCGCGGTACGCACCGCCGGACACGGGGAGATCCGCTGCCGCTCCGTCCTGCTCGCGACGGGCGCACGGCAGGCCGCCGAACTGCTGCCGGGACTCCGGATGCCGGCGTTCCACCCCGTGACCGTCCTCCACCACACCGCGCCGGAACGCCCCCTGGCCGAACCCGCCCTGGTCCTGGACGCCGAGCGTCGCGGCCCCGTCGCGCACACGGCCGTGATGAGCGAGGTCGACCCGTCGAGGACACCCGCGGGCCGTGCCCTGGTCACCTCGGTGGTGCACGGCCCGCCCCCGGCCGAGACCGAGGTACGCGCCCAACTCGCCCGCCTCTACGGCACGTCGACGGCCGGCTGGGAACTGCTCGCCGTCCACCACGACCCGGAGGCCGTCCCCGCGATGCCTCCCCCGCACGACCTGCGCCGTCCGGTGCGCGTGCTGTCGGGCCTGTACGTCTGCGGCGACCACCGCGACACCAGCACCGTCCAGGGCACGCTGTACTCGGGCGCCCGTGCCGCCCGGTCCGTCCTCACCGACCTGGGCGTACAGGCAGCGGCGCCGTCGGCCACCACCGCGGCCTGACCACCGTCCCCGTGCGAACTCCGCGCAGATCACGCTGCGTTCGGTACGGGTCCGCGCGCCGCGGACGCGGGCCGGACACTCGGCAAGCGCCTCTCGCAGCTCGGCGCCCCTGCGGCGCCCGCGGAACGACTCGTGCGGAGCCGTGTGCGACGCCCGCCGGACGGCGCCCCGGTTGCCCGACCCCTGGCGGGGCGGTCAGCCACCCTTCCGCCTCCAGCTCGCCGGGCACCGCGGCGACCGTGATGCGCGCGGTTCACAGACCGGCGGCCAGGACCCGGTACGGCGACAGCCGGTTGCCGTGCCCCGGCCCGCTCCGCGTTCGATGAGGCGCGTCCCGCACGAGGAGACGGCGGGCCTCACCCCAGGGCCGCGACCCGGTCCCGGTAGCCCCGCACCGGGCTCGCGTCGCGATACGGCTCGAGCCGGCGCTCGAAGTCCCGCACGTACTCCGTGGCGCGCGCCGAACGCATCTCCGAGGCCTGCTGGGCAGCCTCCGCGCCGAGCACACACGCCTGGTCGAGCTCGCCGAGCCCAAGACGGGCGGTGGCGAGCACCACCCGGCAGAACACCCGTGACCGCGCGAACGCGGGCGCCCGCAACTGCAGCGAGCGCTCCGCGTGCTGCGCCGCGGCCCGGTACTGCAACAGATCCCGATGACAGTGCGCGAACTCGTCCGCCAGCTGCCCCTCGTCGAAGTACCGCGCCCAGTACGGCACTTCGTCACCCGGCCGGGCCGCGGCCATCGCCCGCTCGGCCCTGACCACGGAGGCCGTACAGGCCCGCACCTCGCCGAGCACGCCGTGCGCCCGGGCCTCCACCGCATGCAGCAGCGCCTGCACCACGGGCGGCGCCGAAGCCCCGACGCCCTGCTGCGCGACCCGGGCCAGCTGCACCGCTTCCCTGCCGTGCCCGAGGTAGACCGCCTGCCGGCTCATCGTCACCAGCACATAGCTGCCGTACGCCCGGTCGGCGGCGGCCTGCGAGAGCCGCAGCGCCTGCACGAAGTACCGCTGCGCGAGCCCGTGCGCGGCGATGTCGTACGAGGTCCAGCCGGCGAGCCTGGTGAGGTCCGCGGCTGCGGCGAAGAGCCGCCGGCCGGCCGGCTCGCTGTAGACGCCGCGCAGCATCGGCTCCGTCTCGTGCTCCAGATAGCGCACCAGCGCCTGGCGTGCGTGGCCGCCTCCGTAGGCGTGATCGAGGGCCCGGAAGAGTTCGCCGACCGAGCGCAGGGCCGCGATGTCGCCGGACGTCACACGCTGTCCCGGCGCGCGCTCGGTGTCCTTGCGCTGCCGGGGCACCAGAGAGCGGCCCTGCGCGGGCACCCGGGCTCCGGAACCAGTCGGTCCGTCCCCGCCCGGCTCCCCGCGCCCGACCCGCTCGTCCGCGCGGCCGATCAGCCAGTCCCGGCTCGGCACCACGAGTCCCGCGGGGGTGAAGGCGATCTTCCGCAACTCGGCGTGGCTGCCGGAGTCCTTGCGCCACAGGCCGCTGACGATGTCGATCGCCTCGTCGGGCGAGGCGGCGAACTCGAGCCCCGCGTACACCGGGGCGCAGGCGTCGAGCCCGAGATCCTGGGCGCCGAGCCGACGGCCGAGCCGACGGGTGAACACCTCCGCGATGAGTGCGGGCGTGGTGCCTCTCGGTTGTTGTCCGCGCAGCCAGCGGGTCACCGAGGTCTTGTCGTAGCGCAGATCGAGGCCGTGTTCGAGCCCCAACTGGTCGACCCTGCGGGCCAGCCCTGCGTTCGAGAAACCTGCCTCGGCGATCAGCGCGGCAAGCTGGCGGTTGGGCGTGCGCTGCGGGGGTCGTTCCGTCATCAGCTGTGCGGTCTCCTGCCTTCCGGGCCGGTCGGCAGCCCTCATGAACGGCGTGAATGTAACGAGCCGCGCGGCCCGCATCGCCACCTTCGCCCCGCATTCATCCGATCGTGTGAGGATTGGGCGGCGGGCTGACCGTGTCGCCCGGGTCGTACAGTGGCCGGGGCGCACAAGGTGCACGGTGAACGTTTCAAGGAGGCACGTGCCGTGAATGAGCTGCGGTTCGTACGTCTTGGCTTCGGTCCGGACGCAGTCGAGTACCAAC
The DNA here is from genome assembly GCF_003574445.1 of Streptomyces sp. YIM 130001. Lineage (GTDB taxonomy): Bacteria > Actinomycetota > Actinomycetes > Streptomycetales > Streptomycetaceae > Streptomyces. The sequence continues at coordinate 364,573 of NZ_KZ984554.1, read as the reverse complement.
AGGCGTGGGACGAACAGCGGCGGGTGCACGCGGCACGTTTCGCGGACGAGATCCCGGACACCTGCCTGCTCCTCGAACATCCGCCGGTCTACACGGCCGGACGCAGAACCGAGGACAGCGAGCGCCCGCTCGACGGCACTCCGGTCATCGACGTGGACCGCGGCGGAAAGATCACCTGGCACGGCCCCGGCCAGCTCATCGGCTACCCGATCCTCAAGCTGCCGCGTCCGGTCGACGTGGTGGCGCACGTGCGCCGGCTCGAGGAGGCGCTGATCCGCGCCTGCGCCGAGTTCGGCCTGGAGACCACCCGCATCGAGGGCCGCAGCGGAGTCTGGGTGCTCGGTGACCCTGTCGAACAGCGCCTCGGCGGACTCGCCCTCGACATCGATCCGCGCATCGGCGACGACGAGTTCGACCCGAGGCTCAACGGCCCGGAGTACGCACCGTCGAACGCCGGCCAGCGCCGCGAGGACCGCAAGCTCGCCGCGATCGGGATCCGGGTCGCCAAGGGCGTCACGATGCACGGCTTCTCACTGAACGTGAACCCGGACAACACCTGGTTCGACCGGATCGTGCCGTGCGGCATCCGCGACGCGGGGGTCGCGTCGATCGCCGCCGAACTCGGCCGTGACGTCACGATCGACGAGGTACTGCCGGTCGTCGAGAAGCACCTGCGCGCCGTCCTGGACGAGGCCGAGCCGCTGCCGCGCCCGGTCGGCGAGGGCGCGACGGCCGCCGCCGGCTCGCCCGCGACCGCATGACCGTCCCGACCGGCCCCTCCCCTGCCACCGCCGACGCGGTCCGGCCGGGGAATGCCGCCCGCCACCGGGAGGTTGCCGGTACGGGCGGCCCCGCCGTCCACGCCCAGAGCCACCTGGTCGGCCGGGCGTAAGACCGTACAAACGACGGGCGTACCCTGGTGGGCGCCGACGATTCGAATGCCGCGATAGCAAAGGGGAGTGCCGGACGTGACCGCTGTCGCACCCGACGGACGCAAGATGCTGCGCCTGGAGGTCCGGAACAGTCAGACGCCCATCGAGCGCAAGCCCGAGTGGATCAAGACCCGCGCGAAGATGGGTCCCGAGTACACGAAGATGCAGAAACTCGTGAAGAGCGAGGGCCTGCACACGGTGTGCCAGGAGGCCGGCTGTCCCAACATCTACGAATGCTGGGAGGACCGCGAGGCGACCTTCCTCATCGGCGGCGACCAGTGCACCCGGCGCTGCGACTTCTGCCAGATCGACACCGGCAAGCCCGAGCCCCTGGACCGCGACGAGCCGCGCCGCGTCGGTGAGTCCGTCGTCACGATGGACCTCAACTACGCGACCATCACCGGCGTCGCCCGCGACGACCTGGAGGACGGCGGCGCCTGGCTGTACGCGGAGACGGTCCGCCAGATCCACGCGATGACCGCCGAGCGCGAGTCCGGCCACACCAAGGTCGAGCTGCTCATCCCCGACTTCAACGCGGAGCCGGACCAGCTGGCCGAGGTCTTCTCCTCGCGCCCCGAGGTCCTCGCGCACAACGTGGAGACGGTGCCGCGGATCTTCAAGCGCATCCGCCCCGGCTTCCGGTACGAGCGCTCCCTCAAGGTGATCACCGAGGCCCGTAACGACGGCCTGGTCACCAAGTCGAACCTGATCCTCGGCATGGGCGAGACCCGCGAGGAGGTCAGTGAGGCGCTGCAGCAGCTGCACGACGCGGGCTGCGAGCTGATCACCATCACCCAGTACCTGCGCCCCTCCGTGCGCCACCACCCGGTCGAGCGCTGGGTCAAGCCGCACGAGTTCGTGGAGCTCAAGGAGGAAGCCGAGCAGATCGGTTTCTCCGGCGTGATGTCCGGGCCGCTGGTCCGCTCCTCGTACCGCGCGGGCCGGCTGTTCGGCATGGCCATGGACCGCCGCAACGGCGTCGTCACCCAGGACGCCGACTTCTCCGCACGGCAGGCTGTGTGACCTGACGGTGCGACGGCAGCACACCTCGACTGTGTGAACTCGCGCACAAGACGCTACCGGCCGGTAACGGCTCGGAAGGCGCGGCCCGTACGGTCCCCGCAGGTGGGGGCACCCGTGCGGGCCGCGTCGTCTCTCCACGGCCCCACATCGGCCCTTCATCGGTGTTTGACCGGTCGGACACGCCCTGGTAACACCAGTCTGTGACGCTCTCCTTACGCCACGTACCGCAATCCACGCCGCCCGCCGCTCAGAGGGGGATCCACGCCATGCAGGCCGCGCCCGTCGACGAAGCACTGCCGACCGCCACCCGCGCCACCGCCGTTCCGTCCGTCACCGGCGCACTGCGCGCCGTCGAGTCACTGCTCATGAGCAGCGGCCAGCGCACGGCCCGCCGCAACGCCTGGACCTCCGTACTGGAGGACCGCCGTCGGGCCAAGGACCGGGTGGAGGCCCAGCGCGTACTCGACGCCTCGACCGTGCCCGGCCGTACGTCGTAGCCGTTCGCCCTGCGTGAGGTCACACAGGCGTACGCCCCGGCCCGCCGGCGAGACGGCACGGGCATGCCTCGCTGTCGCCCTGCGCACACGGTGGGTGATCAGCTCCACCCGCGCGTCGTGACCAGCCCCCGGGGCACGTAAACTTCCAGTTATGGCGAGGAAGGACAACGCAGCGAGTACTGCGAACCCAGGGCGACTCAAGCAGATCGCCCTCACGTACAAGATGACCCGCAAGGCCGATTCCAAGATCGGCTTGATCATCGCAGCGGTGGGCATCGTCACCTTCGGTGTCTTCCTCGGCATCGGCCTTCTGATCGGTTACCCGGTCTATCTGGGGATCCTGGGCTTCATCCTGGCCTTCCTCGCGATGGCGATCGTGTTCGGCCGCCGTGCCGAGAAGGCCGCGTTCGGGCAGATGGAAGGCCAGCCGGGAGCTGCGGCGGCGGTGCTCGACAACATGAAGCGAGGCTGGTCTACGACCCCGGCCGTGGCGATGAACCGCAACCAGGACGTGGTGCACCGCACGGTCGGCAAGGCCGGCATCGTCCTGATCGGCGAAGGCAATCCGAACCGCCTCAAGACCCTGCTCGCCGCCGAGAAGAAGAAGATGGCGCGGATCGTCACCGACGTCCCGGTCACGGACTTCATCATCGGCAACGGCGAGGACCAGGTCCCGCTCACCAAGCTCCGCACCAAGCTTCTGAAGCTCCCTCGGGTCCTGACCGGCCCGCAGGTCACCACGACCAACGACCGTCTGCGCGCGATGGGCGACCTGATGTCGAACATGCCGCTGCCGAAGGGCCCGATGCCCAAGGGCATGCGGACGCCGCGCGGGGGCGGTCCGAAGATGCGGTGACGTCTTCCGACGTCCGTTCTCCACGCGAATCTCCACGCGAATCTCCACGCGAACGGGGCGCCCGGGACCTGGTGGTCCTGGGCGCCCCGTTCGTTCGTCGCGGGTCATGCCGGCGGCCGCGGCCCGGGCCGGGTCCCGGGAGGAGCCGGAGCGCGCGGCTCCGTAGCCCCGAAGCCGTCCGGCCGAGCCGGACCGGGCTTGCTCAGCTCCGTACCTGGACCGCCCGCGCCAAGCGGTCGTGCAGGCCCCTCGTATCGCGGTCCCAGATCAACGCCGGAATGGCGAGACACAGCAGCACGCTGCGCACCAGCACCCGCCCGATGCCCAGGCGCCCACCGTCCTCCGCCACGACACGGAGCCCGAGCAGCCGCTTGCCCGGCGTGAATCCGACGGTCCCGACCGTGAGCACGGCCAGTACGAAGAAGACGCCCAGTGCCCAGTTCCCCATGGCCTGCTGGTCACCCCGGGCGAAGAGGCCGTATGCGATGAGCATGCACAGCGCCCAGTCCACCGCGATCGCGCCGAAGCGCCGCCCGAGCGGGGCGATCGAGCCGGGCCCCTCCTTGGGCAGACCGAGCTGCTCGCCGCGGTAACCGAAGTCGGCTCCCATGTCCTCGGCCGCCTGCCGCGGGCCGGAGAGCCACGATCCGATTGCTTTCCTGTTGTCCACCCGACCACGGTACTGCGCCGCACTGCGCCGCAGGCCCGGCGGGGTACGGGAATGCCGCCCGCGACGCAGGACCGTACGGGCTCTGAGATGCCGCTCACGCTCGCGCCGGTTAACTTCGGCGAAACAAATGGGTCATGCTTGAGAAATCCCCCGTCCCTAAGGTCGGGCCCAGCGTGCGCCACCGCACTGGCCGCGCCTCGAGCGAGACATCCCCGGTTCGGGACCGGGCCGGGAGTAGGAGGAGCTGGATGTTCCAGAACGCCGACGATGCCAAGAAGTTCATCGCAGATGAGGATGTGAAGTTCGTCGACGTCCGGTTCTGCGACCTCCCGGGTGTGATGCAGCACTTCACGGTGCCCGCGTCGGTGTTCGACCCGACCGAGGAGCTCGCCTTCGACGGCTCTTCGATCCGCGGATTCCAGGCCATCCACGAGTCGGACATGGCGCTGCGCGCGGACCTGACGACGGCCCGCGTCGACCCCTTCCGCCGTGACAAGACCGTCAACATCAACTTCTTCATCCACGACCCGATCACCGGCGAGCAGTACAGCCGTGACCCGCGGAACGTGGCCAAGAAGGCCGAGGCCTACCTCGCGTCGACCGGTATCGCGGACACCGCGTACTTCGGTCCCGAGGCCGAGTTCTACGTCTTCGACTCGGTGCGCTTCGAGACGTCCGCCAACAAGTCGTTCTACGAGATCGACTCCGAGGCCGGCGCCTGGAACACCGGCGCGGTCGAGAACAACCGCGGCTACAAGGTCCGCTACAAGGGCGGCTACTTCCCGGCCCCGCCGGTCGACCACTTCGCCGACCTGCGCGCCGAGATCTCCCTCGAGCTGGACGCCCAGGGCCTGCAGGTCGAGCGCCAGCACCACGAGGTGGGCACCGCCGGCCAGGCCGAGATCAACTACAAGTTCAACACGCTGCTCGCCGCGGCCGACGACCTGATGCTCTTCAAGTACATCGTGAAGAACGTCGCCTGGCGCAACAACAAGACCGCGACCTTCATGCCGAAGCCGATCTTCGGTGACAACGGCTCGGGCATGCACGTCCACCAGTCGCTGTGGTCCGGCGGCAACCCGCTCTTCTACGACGAGCAGGGCTACGCGGGCCTCTCGGACACCGCCCGCTACTACATCGGCGGCATCCTCAAGCACGCCCCGTCGCTGCTCGCCTTCACCAACCCGACGGTGAACTCGTACCACCGCCTGGTCCCGGGCTTCGAGGCGCCGGTCAACATGGTCTACTCGCAGCGCAACCGCTCCGCGGCCATGCGTATCCCGATCACGGGCTCCAACCCGAAGGCCAAGCGCGTCGAGTTCCGCGCGCCGGACCCGTCCTCGAACCCGTACCTCGCCTTCTCGGCACTGCTGATGGCGGGCCTCGACGGCGTCCGGAACAAGATCGAGCCGGCCGAGCCGATCGACAAGGACCTCTACGAGCTCGCCCCCGAGGAGCACGCGGGCGTCCAGCAGGTCCCGACCTCGCTCCCGGCGGTCCTCGACGCGCTCGAGGCCGACAACGAGTACCTGCAGGCCGGCGGCGTCTTCACCTCCGACCTCATCGAGACCTGGATCGACTACAAGCGCACGACCGAAATCGCCCCGATCCAACTCCGCCCGCACCCGCACGAGTTCGAGCTCTACTTCGACATCTAAAGCTCGGCGTCGGGCTCTGCCGGCCCGACTCCCTGTGCGACGGCGAGGGCCGTCATCCCTGTCCGGGGATGGCGGCCCTCGCTCTGTACCGGGCGGGGCGGGTGCGAGGATTGTCCAGCACCTTCTGGGGGGGGCGTCGCCATGTCCGGTCCGTTGTCCGTCCGCCGCGTATTCGGGGATCAGGCGTTCGCCGAGGTCGGCACGCCCTCGGCCGTGGCGATCGACGCAGAGCGGGGACTCGTCGTCGTCGGCGGCGACCTGGGCCACCTGCAGTGGTCCGGGTGCGGTACCGCCGAGGGCCGGTGGCTGCCTTACCGAGTGGGCCTGTATGGCACGGCAGACCTGCGGTGCCGGTGGGTAGTGGAGTCCCACTGGCCCGTGCATCGCGTCGCCTTTCATCCGACGTTGCCGGTCGTGGCCGTCGGGACCGGGTCGTACGACGGTGGTTACGCCTTCGAAGGTGAGCTGTTGATCATCGACCTCGGGTCGGGGCGGTCCACCTCGGTGATACGGGGGCCACGCGAGGTGCTGCACGTGGAGTGGGCGGGCGAGCAGGCGCTGCAGGTCGTGGTGGCTCCGCCGGACGACGACGGACTCGACGAGGCGCATACGCACGGGTTCGCCGTGACGCTCCGACAGCGCGACTGGAGTGACGTCCCCCGCGGATCGGTTCCGCAGGAGGAACTGACGGGCCGGTGGGTCGAGTTCGAGCGGCGCAAGGAGTCCCGGGAGGCGACCGACCGGATCGTCGAGTCGCTTGCCGCCTTGGCCCGGGAACCGTCATGGAAGCCGCGGCGGCGGGTGTGGGACGTCCACGTCCTCAAGGACGGGCGGGTGTTGGCATGCCTCGACGAAGTACTTGCCGAGCTGTGGTCGCCCGACGGCCGTCTCGAGTGGCGGGTCCCCGACGACGAAGGCGGACGACAACTCGTTGTGCGCGCCGGTGAGTTGGATGCCTGGGTCAACGTGGAGCGGTGGCAGGTACGCCAAGCGGGAAGGGAGTGGGTGACCGCGCCCCCGCTCGTCGCCCGGGTATCCCTCACGGACGGAAGGGTGCTCGACACCCTACGTCTCGGAGCTTCCGCCGTACTCGCCACGCGCGACGACGGCTGGCTGGCGTTGCGCTCGCGCTCCACGGACCGGTACCAGCAGGCAGCGACAGCGTTGGTACGTCCTGCGGGCGAAGTCCCGGAGGCGCGAGTGCCGCTGGGGAAATTCGACCTCTTCAACCACTCCTTCCCGATCCGCCGCAGCAGCTTCCTGCTCTTCCTCCAGGGCACGGGGGAGACGCCGTGGCGGGACAAGTGGGTGGTTGCCGTTGATCCGGCCGGCACGGATGGCGAGCCTCGAGTCCGGCCCCTGTTCCCCCACGATTGGGAAACCGGGCACGCACACCTCTTCGGCGGACCGGGCGTCGAGGTCGGTGCCGGGGAGAGCCAGGACCTGGTTCACGCGGGGACGGTGTTCGAGGGCGCCGTCCTGCGGCCCGGCACCGCCTTCGTCGTGCGGCGGAGCCTCGGGGACGGCGCCGCGCGCTGGGTCTTCACCGCCGACTCCCCGGTCACTGCCCTGGACGGGGACGAGGACACCGTCTACGTCACTCTCAACTCCGGCGAACTTGTGGCCCTGCGTGGTTCGGACGGGACTGTTCGGTGGCGGCAGCGGCTGGAGCTCGGCGGCCACCCCGTGGTTCCGCTGTCGCTCGTACTCACCGGGCCGGGACGACTGCTGATCGGCACCGTGGACGGGAGGATCATCGACTGTTCCGTGGCCCACTCCCCCGGTCCGTAGAGCGGCCGTGCCCGCCGATCCCGTTCACGTCTCAGGGGCGTGACCACCGGGTGGGGAATGTCCGGTTCGGGTTTCGGGGTGTTGTGGGGGTGTTACCGGGGTCGGGGAACGGTGGTGTGGGGGGCGGGGGTTGGGCATGGTCGGGGGTGTCGGCGGCGGGAGTCGTCGGTATACGGGGAGACACACGATTCGGGGGAATCATCGTGAAGAAGATCCAGAAGCGCATCGTGATTGCGGCCGCTGCCGCGGCGCTGGTGGCGGGTGGCGGTGTCGGGGCCTATGCGGCCACCGCCGAGGAGGACGCAGCGCCGATCTCCGCCTCCGCGAGGTCCGCGGCGGGCAGTGATCTCGCACAGGCCAAGGAGGCCGGCGGTGCGGGCGCGGTCGTCGGTATGGCGGGCGGGGCCGATGCGAAGGGCCGTGAGCACCACCGCCGCACGGTGTGGGACAACGTCAATGTGCGTGACCTGCCGGACACCGGCAGCAAGAAGGTCGCCACGCTCAAGGCCGGCAAGACGTACACCACGGTGTGCTGGGGGCACTACCAGACGGTGAAGTCGGACGGCTACACCAACGACATCTGGATCATGGTGTGGGCGGGCGACACCAAGCTCGGCTGGGCCAGCGCCATCTACTTCAAGGGTGACGAGAAGGCCGATCTGCCGAAGAGCAACAAGTGCGAGAGCTCCCGCTACTGAGGTAGCGGCACGGGGGAAAGCCGCGCCCGGCTCCGTAACTCGGAGCCGGGCGCGGGCTGTCGGGGCTGGAGTGCTACGCGTTGCGGTACAGCAGGAGGTGCAGGTCCTCGTGGATGCGGTGGGCGGCGGTCGGGACTAGTCCGGCCTCGGCGGCGAGGGCGGTGTACTCGGCCTGGGAGCGTTCGCCGCTGCCGAAGAGGGCGTACATCTGCAGGTCGAAGATCATTTCGTGGTCGTCGTCGCTGTCCTTGGCGAGGCGTTCGAGCAGGGCGACCGTACCCGCGCCCGCTGCCTCCGCGGCCCGGCGCAGGATGGCGGTGGACTCGGCGTCGGGCCAGTCGTGCAGTACCTGGGAGATCAGATAGACGTCGCCGTCGTCCGGGAGTTGCTCGAAGAAGCTCTGCGGGACGACGCGGGCCCGGTCGGCCAGGCCGCGGGCGGCGAACTGGGCGACTCCGCGTTCTGCGGTGGTCGGCAGTTCGATCAGGGTGCCGCGGGTGTCCGGCGCCTGCTCCAGGATCTCGGCGAGGAGCACTCCGGTGCCGCCGCCGACATCGACGACGTGCTCGTCGGTGAGATCGAGTTGCTTGGCGACGGGCGGCGCCCAGTCGTTCGTCCAGCCGGACAGGGCCTGGTCGAAGGTGCGGCCGAGTTCGTCGTCCGAGCCCAACTCCTCCCAGAACGAACGGCCCTTGACGTGCTGGAATCCGGACTCGCCGGTGCGCAGGGCGTGCAGCAGGCCGGGCCAGCCGTCGTCGATCCGGGAGTATCCGCCGCGGTGGTCGAGGCGTTCGTGGAAGGCCGGCTCCTGGAGTACGGGTCCCGCCGGGCCGAGGCCGAGGGTGCCGTCCTCGGCCCGGGTGAGCACGCCGAGTTCGTCGTGCGCGAGCAGCCGTACGAGCCGGCGCAGTCCCCGTACGTCCGCTCCGGTGGCGTTGGCCAGTGCCTCGACCGTGCGGTGGCCCTCGGAGACCAGCTCGGCGATGTCGAGGGAGACGGCCGCGCGCAGGACGTAGGGGGTGCCGAGGTCGGCCATGTGCCGGATGCGGTTGCGCTGCAGGCTCACCTCCATCTGGGTCTGGCCGGCCCGCCAGTACCCGGCGATGTCGGTGTAGTCGCGGGGCACCTGCTTGGTCGCGGAGAACCAACGGCGCAACGGCCGGAGCATGTTGGCCTCGCCCGCCGCCCAGGCGTAGACCTGGCCGTCCCGCCACGGTGCCGCCTCTACGGCGCGCATCAGGTCGTCCGGTCCCGACCGGTCGCTGTGCACCCAGGTGATGTCGAGATCGGTGGCGTGCCGGAAGGTCTGTTCCTCGGACGCCCGGGGGACGGAGATGACGGCGGTGACCGGTGTGCCGGGCGGCAGTTCCTCGATGCGGCGGGCGATGGCGGGCAGCGCGGTCTCGTCGCCGACGAGGAAGTACCAGTCGATGCCGTCGGGGAGCACGGTGGTGCCGCGCGGTCCGGCGACGTGGACGCGCTCACCTGGCGTGACGTCTTCGGCCCAGCCGGCGGCGAGTCCGCCCGAGTGCCGTACGAAGTCGAGCTCGAGGCGGCCGGCCTCCGCGTCGAAGTAGCGCGGGGTGTAGTCGCGGGCGTAGGCGAGGCCGCCCGCGGGCCAGTCGAGGGTGCCGTCGACCTGCTGGGGCATGCCGGGGAAGTCGGGATCGTCGCCCGGGATGACCAGCTTCACGTGGTCGTCGGCGTTGTCGGTGTGGAAGGGCCCGACGTCGATCCCGTTGTTCCGGAAGGCTCCGAGCTGCTCCCCGGTCAGGACGACACGGCGCATCAGCGGGGTGACGTTGAAGACCTCGAGGACTTCCAACTCCCTTATACAGATGGGGAACGGCTGGTGGCGACGGCCTGCCATGGAGGCTTCCCTTCCGACCGGGGGTGCCCGGCGCGCGTGCGTGGTGGTAGCGGGCCGGGGCCCGGAACGGGTGCGGCTCGTCGCGCCGTCGGCGGCGCGGCGGGCGGCGTCCGGTCAGCTGGTCCCGGCGTAGTCCTTCGCCGCTGCGGCCAGGTCCTTGGCCTGTGCGTCGCCGCCGGGGAAGGTGTAGATGGTGCCGGAGGCGACGGGGTAGACGTGGCCGGCCTCGGCGGCAGGCAGTCGCTTGAACGAGGCCGATTCGATGAGGGACTTGGCGCCCGGTTCGATCGTCCCGTTCAGGTCGGTCTCGTAGAAGATGACGTCCGCGCCGGCCAGGTCGGGGAGTTTCTCGCGGGAGGTCTCCTCGACGTAGCGCTTCGGGTTCTTGGCGTATCGGTCGAGGTAGCCGAAGCCGGCGGCGTCGATGCGGCGCCAGGTCAGCGACTTGCTGGTGTCGATGAAGAGTTGATTGCCGGTGGTGTTGATGGAGACGGCCTTGGCGCTCTTCGTCTTGGCGCCGTGCTGCTTCGCGACGGCGGCGAGCTTCTTGTCGAGCCCGGCGTTGCGCTCCTTGTAGCGGGTGGCCTGGCCCACGGTGTCGGCGATCTTGGGGTAGTTGTCCCAGACGTCGGTGGGTTCGGCGATCTTGAAGATGACCGTCGGGGCGATGTCGGAGAGTTCGTCGTAGTCGATCTCGAGGCCGCCGTTGTCCATTCCGACGATCAGGTCGGGCTTGGCGTTGAGCGCCTTCTCGACGTCTACGCCCTCGAAGCTGCCGACGGTCGGGATGTTCTTGAACTTCTTGAAGGTGTCCGCGCCCAACTCGGTCTCGAGGAACTCGCCTTCGAGGGACGCCACCGGGCGTACGCCGAGGTCGGCCAGTTCGGAGCCGGTGCGCCACAGGGCCAGGACCCGCTTGGGCTTGGTGGGTACGTCCTTGACGTCGCCGTTGAGGGTGTTCTTGATCGTGCGGGTGGCGCCGTCCCCGCTGCTCTTGGCCGCGGTGTCGGTGTCACCTCCCGCGCAACCTGCCGTGGCCGCGAGGGCAAGGACGGCGAAACCTGCGAGGGCCGTGCGCATCCGGCGCGCGAAGCGCGTCATGTTCTCTCCTCGTTCACCGAGCGCGGGCCGTTCGTCCGCACACGTCTCGTTCCTCGGCCCGTCCGCGTACGCGTCGGGGCGTGCGAATCCGATGACGGGCGCGACCGATGGACCGAGTTCACCGGGGCACCACCGAGCCGCTTTTCGCACTTAGGTTAGGCTAACCAATGTGAAAAGCCAACGGTCGAGCCCAGTGGTGCGGCTCCCTTTGATCACCGGCGCGTTCACGGTCGCCGCGGGTGGTGCCGTGCTGGTCAGCCTGGCCTTCGGCAGCAATTCGATCCCCTTGGCCGACGTCTTCGCCGCCGTGTTCCAGCACGCGGATTCTCCCGAGGCGACGGTCATCACGACCCAGCGACTGCCGCGCACGCTGCTCGGCCTGGGCGTGGGTCTGGCACTCGGCATGGCGGGGGCCCTGATGCAGGGGCACACCCGCAATCCCCTTGCCGATCCTGGCCTGTTCGGGGTGAACGCGGGTGCGGCTTTCGCGGTGAGTTGTCTGGTGTACGGCTTCGGGGTCGCCTCGTCGCCCGCTGTCGTGCTTGCCGCGCTGATCGGTGCCGCGCTTGCGGCAGGTGTGGTCTCACTGGCCGGGCTGCGGGGCGGGAGCAGCCGGGGCGCGCTGGTGTCGCTCGCGGTGGCGGCCACCGCGCTGAGCGCGATGCTGTCCGCTCTGACGACCGCTCTGGTACTGCTCGACAAGCGCACGCTGGACGTCATGCGCTTCTGGCAGGTCGGTGCGCTGTCCGACCGGGACTACGCGATGGTGGGCCTGGTCTGGCCGCTGCTCGCGCTCGGCGCGCTGCTTGCCGTACTCAACTCCTTCTCGCTCAACTCGCTCGGTCTCGGCGACGACGTGGCGCGCTCCCTCGGCACCCGGGTGCGCCGCAGCCGGATCACCGGGATCGCGGCGGTGACGTTGCTCGCCGGTCCGGCGACCGCGGTGTGCGGTCCGGTGGCGTTCCTCGGTCTGGTCGCGCCGCACGCGGCGCGGGTGTTCGCGCGCTACGACCAGCGCTGGCTGGTGCCGTTGTCCGGACTGGCCGGGGCGACCGTGCTGTTGCTCGCGGACACCGCGGGCCGGGTGGTCGCGCCGCCCGGCGAACTGGCCGCCGGAATCACCATGGCCGTGGTCGGCGCCCCGGTCCTGCTCGCCGTGAGCCGCCGCCGGAAGCTGGTGGCGCTGTGACGGGGGACCGGCGCACGGGGGCAGTTGATCAGGCCCGGGTGTCGGTGACCGACAGTGTCGCCGGCGGCGAGTCCGCGTTCGATGGAGGCTTCGACGGGGGCTCGGCGGAGCGCCTGGGCGCCGGCGTGGACACGTCCCCTCCGCGGAACGGCGGCGGGCGCTCGACTCGCCCGCCTCGGGCGGGTGTTCAGTTCGGTCGGGTCGGCTTCCGGCTGCGGCGCCGTACGGTGGCCGCGACGGTCGTGGTGAGTACGGCGCTGGTGGCGCTCGTCCTGACCGGCCTGTTCACCGGGAGTTACGCGGTGGCGCCCGACCGGGTGCTCGCCACACTCGGCGGGGCGGGCGACCGGCTCGAGGAACTCGTCGTCCTCGACCACCGGCTCGGGCGCACCCTGGCCGGTGTGCTCGTCGGCTTCGCCCTCGGCTGTGCCGGAGCGCTCACCCAGTCGGTGACGCGCAATCCGATCGCCAGTCCCGACATCCTCGGAGTCACCGCGGGTGCGGGCTTCTTCGCCGTACTGCTCGTGGCCGTACCCTCGCTGGCCGACCGGGTCAGCGACGAGGGCGCGGGGGCGGCGCTCGCTCCGGCCGCCGTGGTCGGCGGGCTGGTCACCACGCTCGTGATCCTCGCTCTGTCCTGGCGGTCCGGGTTCGACGGCATGCGGCTGATCCTGGTGGGGCTGAGCATCAACTCCCTTGCGCTGGCAGGCGTTTCCTGGCTACTGACGCGCGCCGACCTGGATCAGGCGCAGGTGGCGACCCGCTGGCTCACCGGCTCACTGAACGGAACGCGTCTGGTCGGTACGGCCGCCCTGGTGCCGTTGGTGATCGTCGGCGCCGTGGTGTGTGTGGCGCTGGCCCGTGATCTGGGTGCGCTGCGGTTGGGCCGAGATATGTCGGCGGCGCTCGGCACGTCGGCAGGGCGTACGTCCGTGGTGAGTCTGGTGGTCGCCGTCGTCCTGGTGGCGGGGGCCACCGCGGTGGCCGGTCCGGTGCCGTTCGTCGCCTTCGCCGCGCCGCAGGTCGCGATGCGGGCCTTCGGAACACCGGGGCCTCCGCCGATCGCGGCCGGGCTGACCGGTGCCCTGCTCGTACTGGGCGCGGATCTGGGCGTCCAGCACCTGCCGGTGGAGCTGCCGGTCGGCGTCGCCACGGCTGCCGTCGGGGCGCCGTACCTCCTTTCGTCCTGCAACGCCAACGCCGGAGAGAAAGTGCCTGAAGACGCATGCCCCCACGACAAGGCGGCTCGGGTGGACCCGACGCCGGCGAGCGACAGTCCGCTGAGTGCGCGTCACATCACCGCGGGCTACGGCAGGAAGACCGTCATCGGTGATCTGAGCGTGGACATACCGCGCGGGCAGGTCACGACCATCATCGGGTCCAACGGGTGCGGCAAGTCCACGCTCCTCAAGGTGCTCGCGCGGCTGCTCGCGCCGAGCCAGGGGCAGGTTCTGCTGCAGGGCGAGCCGCTCGACGGGCTGCGGCCCCGGGAAGTGGCGCGCCGGATGGCGATCCTGCCGCAGAGCCCTGTGGCGCCGGAGAGCATGACCGTCAGGGATCTGGCGGCGCGCGGCCGGCAGCCGCACCAACCCTGGTACCGGGGCTGGAGCGAGGAGGACGACCGGATCGCGACCGACGCGATGCTGGCGACGGGGGTACTCGAACTGGCCGACCGCCCTCTCGAGGACCTGTCGGGCGGTCAGCGTCAACGTGCCTGGGTGGCCATGGCGTTGGCCCAGGAGACCGACATTCTGCTGCTCGACGAGCCGACCACGCACCTGGACCCGGCGCACTGTGTGGAGATCCTGGAGTTGGTGGTGCGGCTGCGCCGGGAGACCGGCCGGACCATCGTGATGGTGCTGCACGATCTCAGCCTCGCCGCCCGCTACAGCGACCACCTGATGGTGATGAAGGACGGTGCCCTGATCGCCGAGGGGCCGCCCGCCGGCACACTCACCAGTGAACTGCTCCTGGAAGGCTTCGGCTTCCCGGCCCATGTCTTCGCGGACCCCTACGACGGGCTGCCGACGGTGGTACCCCGCAGTCGCGCCGGGGCCGACCCGGGCGCGAGCGGCCGTGAACGCGGCGGCCGTGAGCGCGGCGGCTGCCCGGAGCAGGATGCCAAGACGCCCTCGCCCGAGGCGGCGCGACCCGCCTGACCGCGACCTGACTCGGCCGGTCCGCAGCCCGCGCGGCAGACGCCGCCCCGATCCGCGGCAGGGTGTCATATCCCGGCCCGTCACGAGCAGTCGCGGCCGTACACCGGGTCGATGCGAGCCAGCCATATGTCCTGGTCGTCGGCGAGCGGGGCGTCGAGCGGGAGGGGTACGAAACGGCAGTCGAACTGCATGCCTTCGTCCTCACCCCCTCCTGCCACCCGGTGCCGCCAGGCGTCGGGAGTGTCCGGGGGAACGGTGAGGTGGAAGAAGGTGGTACGGCGGGGCAGACCGGTGTCGGGGTGCGGCCTGTCCTCCACGGCGAGCGGCCCGAGCAGGGTGGCCGTCCGCAGTCCGGTCTCCTCGACGGTCTCGCGCAGCACAGCGTCCTGCAACGCCTCACCCGACTCCACTCCCCCTGCGGGGACTTGAGTACCGGCCTCCGGCACCCCGACATGGCCGAAGACCAGGAGCTCGGGCAGGGTGCGGTGCCTCGTGATGTAGGCGGCTACGCGAATACGCGGCGCGGTCAGGGTCAACGCGGGTCTCCCGTCATCTGCGACATGACACCGGCCAGGAGCACCCGCGGTGGTGTGCTCCGGTGCGTCATGGCGGGAGCGTAGGTGAGGCACGGTGATGGGCGCTCGGCCTGTGGATAACCTCCGGGAGCCGGACGGACGGAGCCGCAAGAGCGCTCTGTGGACGGGGCGTTCACGCCCGGTCGGCGAAGCGGTGTGCTGACCCGAGGGACGGGCCGTACGTCCTAACTGAGCCGGAACGTGTCGTCGGCGAGCGCCCGCAGGAGCGTACGGACCGTTTCCTCGGACGTGTGCTTCGTCGTGTCGACCGCGTGCGGTTCGTACGGGCCGAGGTCCGCGAACTGGCCGTGCATCTGGCGCAGGGGTTCCACGTCGGTGAGGGCGTCGGGGCCCCGGTTCGTGCCGCGGCGCAAGGTGGTGGCCTCGTCGGGGCGCAGTACGACGTAGTGGAGCGGGATGCCGGTGGCCCGCGCGCGGACGCGGAACGGTTCGAGGAACCAGGGGCCCACCACACCGTCCAGGACCACGCGGTAGCCCCCGGTCGCGTAGGCGAAGGCCGTCTCGACCAGGGCGTTGATCACGACTCTGTTCTGCCGGTCGGCCTCCGGCAGATACGGGAGGATGACGCCGTTGCGGATGCACGCCCAGAAGTCGTCGGCATGCAGGTACACGCTCGGCGACCGGTCCTGGACGACCGTCTGCGCCACGGTGCTCTTGCCCGCACCGGGCGGACCCGTCAGGAGGACCAGCTCGCCGGGGAGTCCGTCCACTCCGTCCGCCGGGCCTTCGGGCGGTGACTGCTCTCCCTGCGCCGCCTGCGGTTCGTCGTACGCCATGGTCCTCGCACTCTCTCGCTCCGGCCGGCTCCGCTCCGTCGACGGAGCGGAGCCGGCACCCGTTGCTCCGGACCCTTACGGAATCACAAGCACAGGGATGACCCGTACAGGGATGCCCGTGCGAGAGATGCCACCTGCAGACATCGCACGCACGGGGCGCATCACCTCTGCGTGATCACGCGTACGGGTCGAACGGGATGTCCGCGGGCTTCGCCCCCGCGAGATGATCGCCGAAACTCGCGTCCTTCAGGCCGAAGTTGGCGCTGCCGAAGTCGGTCCCGGTGAGCTTGTCGCGCAGCCCGTCCGGGTAGCCCTCCCAGCCGACGAGAGACGGGAACTGCCAGGCGCCCGCGTGGTTCTCGGGTGGCTCGTCGCCGGTCGTGGCAGGCCGGAAGCAGTGCGTGCTGAGGCCGTCCTTGTGGTAGACGATCTTCGGGTGACTGCCGTCCCACTGGATGTCGTCGCGCGCGTGCACGCTGAACGAGCCGTGCGCGGAGGTGGCCACGTACTCGGCCTCTCCGCCCTCCGGCGCCCACACCACGACGTGCTCCCAGTCGTGCCGGTGCCCGCCGAGGCCGCTGCCGGCCACGGCCTGGTCCTTCTCGAAGTAGAGGGCGTACATCACCGCGCACCAGCCGTTGTTGCACTTCGAGCGTGCGTAGCCGTTGGTGTTCTCGAGGTCGGAGGCGTCGTGGCACTGGCCGTTGACGGCTCCGCCCGGATCGAGGCCGGGGGCGGTGGTGCCGTCCGGTGCGATGGCCGGTGTCGGGTAGCAGCCGTCCCCGTCGTAGTCGTAGGCGGGCTGGTGGGTCTCCTCGAGCGGGTCCGCCTGTCCGGGCAGGCTGCCCGGCGGATCGGCGAGGGCACTGCCGGGCAGTGCGACGACGAGCGCGAGCGCGCTGCCGAGAGTGATCGCGACGGTACGTAGGCGTGAGCCGGTGCGCACGGATTCCTCCTGATCGGCCGCGGTGTGGGGGTGCACGGCCATGCTTGGCATGCCCAGATCAGGAGGGGTGAACCGTGCGAGCAGGCCTGAGGCCACCGGCGAACACCGGTGACCTCAGGGACAGTTGGGGTGAAGGGGGCACACAGGGCCCGATTGCGGCTTCCCGGGCCTCGGGGCCTCAGCCCTGCCGTTCACCCGGGGACGGCTCCTGGTGATCCGCCCAGACATAGCCGTACGGAAGGAGTTCGGCGACGGGCACCTGAATGAGCGCATCCTCGGCGGCCACGACGACGTCCAGACCCGGGTGGTAGTCGAGCAGGACCTGGCGGCAGCGGCCGCACGGCGGTATCACCCCGCGCCCGTCACTGCCGACGGCGACCATCGTGACCAGGTCGTACGCACCCTCGGCCGCGCCGGCCCCGATGGCGACCAACTCCGCGCAGGGCCCGCCGGTGAAGTGGTAGACGTTCATGCCGGTGGCGATCCGTCCGTCCCGGGCACGCGCGGCCGCCGCCACTGTGTGATTGTCGCCTCGACTGCGAGTGGCCGCCAACTGACGTGCGACCGCGACGAGTTCGTGGTCGACCGGGCGAGGTCCGGTGCGATCGGTTTCCGGCATGACGACTCGCTGCCCACTTCTGTGCTCGACGGCTGGAAGTCCGATCCGCGAGGACCGGACCTGCGATTCATACCGTCCTGATCGAGGCTCCGTCGACCAGATAATCCGCGCCGGTGATGCTCGCCGCGAGCGGCGAGGCCAGATGAGCGACGAGGCCGGGGACCTCGGCCGGCTCGACCAGCCGTCCCGTGACCGGGCCCATCGCGCCCGGCAGCCCGGCGAGCAGCTGATCGTGCTCCAGGCCCAGAGACTTGGCGAGTTCGCCACCGTATCCGTCGGCGGCTTCCCACAGGGCGGTGCGGACCGGCCCCGGCGAGACGCTGTCGACGCGCACCCCTTGAGGGCCGAACTCCTCGGCGAGCGCCTTGCCGAAGGCCGTCAGAGCCGCCTTGGCCGTCGTGTACGGGACGGGTCCGGCGTGCGGCACCCGGGCACCGTTGGAGGAGACGGAGACGATCGCGCCGCGGGCGTCCGCCAGATGCGGCGGAGCAGCCCGGGTCGTCCGCACCGCGGCAAGGAAGTTGAGCTCGCACGACTGACTCCACTGCTCCTCGGTGAAGCTGAGGAAGCCGCCCGTCTGCCCCCGGCCCCCCCCTCACCTCCGCCGACGTTGTCGACCAGGATGTCGAGGCCGCCGAGTTCGCAGTCGGCTCGAGCCGGCAGGCGGGCCGGGGCACCCTGCTCGGCCAGGTCGAGCGGGACGGCGAAAGCGCCGGTGTCCTCGAGTTCCGGAGTGATCGTGCGAGCGGCCGCCACGACCCTCACACCCTCGTCGACGAGGGCGGCGACGGCCGCGAGGCCGATGCCTCGGCTCGCCCCCGTCACGACGGCGGTCTTCCCGGTGAGCCGCAGATCCATGACGTCCCCGATCCGGCCGGAGCGATGCCACACCCGGGGCGGGACGACCCTCAGCCCTCGCCCGTAGTCACCGTGCGCTCCGGCGAGAACGCGCCCCAATTGCCGTCCGGGAGGCGGGCCCTGAGCTTGACGCGGTAGGTCTGGCCGGACTCGCGACTGATGAAGAAGCTGTGCTTCGCGCGGCCCTTCGGAGCGTCGGCGCCCCAGGCGAGGGTCGTGGTCTGCCGGCCGTTGAGGTAGATCCGGTACTCGGAGACCTCTCCCCCGGTGCGCGGCGGGTCCCAGGACAGGTCCAGGTGGTGGGCTCCGTCCTCCGCGTGGGTGGCCACCTCGAAGTCGGCGGGCGCCGTGCCCGCGGTGCTGCCGCCGCCCGCTCCCCCGGTGGTGTGCCGTACGCCCTCGGTGGCCGTGGAGGAATGGTCCGCCGCGTCCCGCGCCTTGACGGAGAACATGTAGTCCGTGCCCGGTCGCAACCCTGTGACCAGGGCCGAGGTGGCCCCGCCCGGGACACTGTGGATGCGGGCCCCCCGCTGGTAGACGTCGTACGAGGTGACGTCCTTGCCGTCCTTCGACGGGGTCCAGGTGAGCGTGGCGGCCCGGGAGCCGGCCGCAGCCACCCGCAGCCCGGAGGGCGCGGCCGGCGGGGTGTCGTCGGCGGGGGCCGGTTCACGCATGGTGACGGTCGCCTTGCGGCTCAGCTGCGAGGCATTGCCCTCGGCGTCCAGGGCCCGTACGCGGAAGCTGTAAGTGGCCTTGGGGCGCAGGCCGTTGAGGTCGGCCATGTATGTCTTCCCGGGCAGGGACTTGACCTTGGTCCGGCCACGGAATATTTCGTAGCGGTCGACGGCGGCGGCGCCCGGTGACTTGTTCCACATGACGTGGACCGAGGTCGCGCTGCCCGCGTGCACGGTCAGGCCACGTGGCGCGGACGGCGGCTCGACCGACTCCTCGGCGCCGTCGGCCCCGGCACCGAACAGCGAGCATCCGGTCAGCGTGGCCGACGACAGGCAGAGTGCGACGAGCAGGGCGGGGACGGTTCGGACGGTGCGTCGCACGGCGTGCCTTCCGGTCGGCGTTCGCGTCATGCCGTACGCCCCGGGCGGGCGTCACATTGGTCTGGACATGTGTGCCACACATGTCCCGTGCACTTCAAGACCGGCGCATGGACCGCCGTGCGCCGGCTCCGCACGCGTGACTCCGTGCGCCCGGCGCCACGACGTCGGCTCCGGGGCGCCGACCGGCCGGCGCCCCGGAGTCTTACGTCAACTGCCCGCGCGGCGGCCGGTCAACGGCTGTAGCGCATCAGCGCGCGCACCATGTGGCAGGTGATCTCCGACGGCGGACGGACGCCGACGAGGTCGGCGGTGGTGCGTATCCGGCGGTTGTCCGCCTGCTCGGCGCGGTACACACCCGAGTCGAGGAGGGCGATGGCCAGGCGCATCGCCTTCAGGCGGCGGTTGTGCATGACGTACCACTCGCGGGGGCGTCCCGCGGGCAGCGGCTTCTTCACCAAGGGCATGTACGGCAGGTCGATCGGCAGGGGTTTCGCCGTGAGAACAGCAGCGGCCATGAGGCATCCTCCTGGGCGGTCGGGGGCCCTTCGGACCATCTCGAACACTGCTTCTATTCTACGACCCACCACTGACAAAAGCCCCTGGCCACAAGGGCTTTGACCGATGCGCGGCGGTCGCTCGGGGACAACCGGCCACCGCTCGCGCGCGGTCTACGCTGACGGCATGGAGATCTGGATCAACCCGGCCTGCTCGAAGTGCCGCAGCGCACTCACCCTGCTCGACGCGGAAGGCGCGGACTACACCGTGCGCCGCTACCTCGACGACGTCCCGTCCGAGGACGAGATCCGGGACGTACTCGGCCGGCTCGGCCTCGAGCCCTGGGACATCACTCGCACCCAGGAGGCCGCCGCCAAGGAGCTCGGGCTCGCGGACCGCACCGAGTGGCCGCGCGACGACAGCGGCCGCGACCGGTGGATCGCCGCCCTCGCCGCACACCCGAAGCTGATCCAGCGCCCGATCATCACGGCGGACGACGGAACCGCGGTGGTGGCCCGCACGGACGAGGCGGTGCGGGACGCGCTGGGGCGCTGAGCGCGAACTGCGTTTCACACCTGGGCAGTTCAGCCAAGATCACGTTCCGCCCGGGCGAGGATCTCGGTGATCCGGAGCCCGAGCCGTACGTCGCACGGGTCGGGCTCTCCCGAGGCCGCGGCGGCGAGCAGCGCGTCGACCGCGCGCGCGTAGGCGTCGACCGGCCCGTCACCCCATGTCTCGGGCAGGCGCTCCACGCCGCCGGTTCCGCGCAGTTCGACGTCGACACCGCCGGCCTTCGACGGGGCGGTCAGGCTGAGGGTGGCGGTGCTGGAGGCGCCCGAGGTGTGCCGGAGGATCAGATGTGTGGTGTCCTCGGGACCGCCCGCCGCGGTCACCGCGGTGACGTCGCCGAGTACCGGGAGCAGCACGGACAGCGCGTGCGGGCCGACGTCCCACAGGGCGCCCTTCTCGTGACGCCAGGGCGAGTCGACGGCCGGACCTTCGGCGTCGTGCGCGTAGATCGAGCCCAGCCACGCGGCGTGCGCGGTGAACCAGTCGTCGCGCAGGGCCTGTTCGGCCAGCCAGGGGCGTACCGCGGACGAGAAGCGCAGGGTGAGGAAGACCACCGACGCGGCCCCGCCGGAGGCTGCCGCGTCGACGACCTCGCGCGCGTGGCCGACGGTGGTGGCCACCGGTTTGTCGAGCAGCAGGTGACGGCCCGCACGTGCGGCCCGCGCGGCGATCGGCGCCTGCACATCGGGAGGCAGTGCGACGGCCACCGCGTCGACGTCCTCGATGAGCGCGTCCGGCGTCGGGTACGCGCGCGTGGAGAGTGTTTCCGCCAGCGCACCGGCAGCCTCGGGGCGCCGCCCCCATACACCGGTGAGCTCCACCCCGGGATGGGCGGCGAGTGCGGGTCCGTGCACCCGCTGTGCCCATGACCCCGTTCCGAACAGCCCGACCCGTGTCTTCCGCAGCTTCGTCATGCCCCCAGTCTGCGGGCCCTGAGCCCGGGACGGACACCGCGACGTGTATACGACGCTCACCGCCGCCGGGCCCCGTGCGCGGCGTCCGTTACACGGGGTTCACGATCGGGCAACGGCCGGGAAATCGCGCGTTGTCAGGCTGCATGTACCGCGTGGGACACCCGCAATGCCCGCACATGCCCGTACATGTCCGCAAAGGATGGCGACCGTGACGTTCAAGGCCGAGTACATCTGGATCGACGGCACCGAGCCGACGGCGAAGCTTCGTTCCAAGACGAAGATCCTCGAAGCCGCCGTCGCCACCGCCGACCTGCCCGTCTGGGGCTTCGACGGGTCGAGCACCAACCAGGCCAAGGGCCACGCCTCGGACTGCGTGCTGCGCCCGGTGTTCTCCTGCCCGGACCCGATCCGCGGCGGCGACGACATCCTCGTCCTGTGCGAGGTCCTCAACACGGACATGTCGCCGCACGAGTCCAACACCCGCGCCGCCCTCGCCGAGACGGCCGGACAGTTCGCCTCCCAGGAGCCGATCTTCGGCATCGAGCAGGAGTACACCTTCTTCAAGGGTGCCCGGCCGCTCGGCTTCCCCGAGGGCGGGTTCCCGGCCGCGCAGGGCGGCTACTACTGCGGTGTCGGTTCGGACGAGATCTTCGGACGGGACGTCGTCGAGGCGCACCTGGAGAACTGCCTGAAGGCCGGGCTCGGCATCTCCGGCATCAACGCCGAGGTGATGCCCGGACAGTGGGAGTTCCAGGTCGGCCCGCTGGCCCCGCTGCTGGTCGCCGACCAGCTGTGGGTCGCCCGCTGGCTGCTGTACCGCACGGCGGAGGACTTCGAGGTCTCCGCGACGCTCGACCCCAAGCCGGTCAAGGGCGACTGGAACGGCGCCGGCGCGCACACGAACTTCTCCACGAAGGCCATGCGCGAGGGCTACGACGCGATCATCACCGCCTGCGAGTCGCTCGGTGAGGGCTCGAAGCCGCTCGACCACGTCAAGCACTACGGCGCCGGCATCGACGACCGCCTCACCGGCCTGCACGAGACGGCCCCCTGGAACGAGTACAGCTACGGCGTCTCCGACCGCGGCGCCTCGGTGCGTATCCCCTGGCAGGTGGAGCAGGAAGGCAAGGGCTACATCGAGGACCGGCGGCCGAACGCCAATGTTGACCCGTACGTGGTGACGCGGCTGCTCGTCGACACCTGCTGCACGGCGCTCGAGAAGGCCGGACAGGTCTGAGACCCTGCGCCGCCCCCGAGCAACTCCCTGTGGGCGTCCGCCTCTTGTGCGGACGCCCGGAGGGGTGTTCCGGCATGTGGACAACGCGGGCGCCGAGGGTGAGGTGGGCCACTTCGCCGCGCACCGCGGCCTCTTGCGGAGGCCGGAAAGCCGCGGTGGGCGGCCGGAAAGCCACCGGTGTCCGGCCGGGCCCTGGGGCCCGGCCGTGACTTCTGCTTCAATGGGACCCATGACCGGATACCAGGACACCGCTACGGGGCGCCATGACCTCGAGCCGTTCTGGCCTTCCCGTCAGCATCACGACTTCGACCGGGTGTGTTGCCGCGCGCTGAACGCGCCGGCCCTCTAAAGCCGCTCACCCCGGTCTTCGGTCGGCGCGCAGACGTAACTCCGTCCTTCGGTACTTCGACGAACCGACGTCTTCCTGCGCGAAGAGAGCTGACTTCCCATGGCGAACACCCGTCCCTTCTCCACCGCGACCGCCTCCGCATCGTCCGGCGCACTGCCGCCCGCACGGCACCGTCTGCGTGCCGTCGACCGTGACGAGGTGGTCGACGTCGCGGACTTCCTGCCGCCGGGCGCCACCTGGCTGCCCGCACCCCAGCACACCGTGCCGACTCTGCCGGGCCACCCGCCGATGGTCGGCTACCTGGTGCTGGTACCCGCCGACCAGCAGCCCGCGGCACTGGCGGGCCGCGCGGCGACCACTCCCGGGGTGGCCGGCCGGCTGCACGCACCGGCGCCTGCGGTCGCGCCTTCCCCGGCGCCGCAGTTGCCCGTGCAGGGCGGCTCCGCCGACGCACTGGTCCGGATCGACCCGGTACAGCGCACGGCCGACGTCGACGGGCGACCGCTCGACCTCACGTATCTGGAGTTCGAACTGCTCGCCCATCTCGTCGCCCACCCGCAGCGGGTGCACACCCGTGACCAGTTGGTCAGCACGGTGTGGGGGTACGGACATGTGGGCGACGGCCGCACCGTGGACGTGCACGTCGCGCGGCTGCGCCGCAAGCTCGGCGCCGAGCACCGCCAGGTGATCCAGACGGTACGTCGCGTCGGCTACAAGTACGCGCCGCCCGCGGGCCGTTGAGACACCCGAGCGCCCACCGCGGGTAGCGGCGCTCGCAGGTGCGTGGCCGGTCCCTGCCGTACTGGGGCCGGCCACGCACCCTGTGCTCCTGTGCCGCGTGGATCGCTTGGGGCGCCTGGATCGCCGGATCGCCTGACAGCAGAATCCGGTGCGCGGCGGCACGTGCGCAGGCAGAGTTCACGCCATGCGACTTCTGATTCTCGGCGGTACGGAGTTCGTCGGCCGCGCGGTGGCCGAGGCGGCCACGACCAGGGGCCACGACGTGACGGTCTTCCACCGCGGCCGGCACGATCCGCCCTCCGGCGTCACGGCGCTGCACGGCGACCGCCTCTCACCGGACGGCCTCGCCGCGCTCACCGACGGCGAGTGGGACGCGGTGGTCGACACCTGGTCCGGCGCCCCTCGCGCGGTACGCGACACCGCGCAGCTGCTGGCGGGCCGGGTGGCGCACTACCTCTATGTGTCGAGCTGCTCGGTGTACGACTGGCCGCGCGGCCCGGGCGCGGACGAGAGCGCCCGGCTCGTGGCGGGTGCCCCGGACGCGGAGCAGACCGACTACGCCGCCGACAAGCGGGGCGGTGAGCTGGCCGCGCTCGAAGCCTTCGGCGAGGACCACTCGCTGTTCGCCCGCGCGGGCCTGATCCTCGGCCCGTACGAGAACGTGGGCCGGCTGCCGTGGTGGCTAGGACGGATCGCGGCGGGCGGCCCGGTGCTCGCACCCGGTCCACGCGATATGCCGTTGCAGTACATCGACGCGCGGGATCTGGCCGAGTGGATCCTGGACGCGGCAGCGGACGGGCTCAGCGGTCCGTACAACCTGGTCGGTCCGCAGGGGCACACGACGACGGGCGGGCTCCTGGAGGCTTGCCTGCGCGCCACCGGGTCGACGTCGGCCGAACTGCGGTGGACCGCCCCGGAGACCGTCCTCGCAGCCGGGATCGAACCCTGGAACCATCTGCCGGCCTGGCTGCCTCCCGGCAGCGATCTGTACGACGGCCTGTTCACGGTCGACGTACAGCGGGCCCTGGCGACCGGGCTGCGCTGCCGCCCCGTCGAGGAGACGGTCGAGGCGACCTGGGCCTGGCTGCAGTCGATCGGCGGCACCGCGCCGCAGCGCCCGGACCGCCCCGCTGTGGGCGTGCCGCCGGAGCTCGAGGCGAAGGTGCTGGGCGAAGGCGCCTAGCCGACGGCACGCCCCGGCAGGAGCCGTCGGCCGCAGCGGCTCCGCTCACACCGAGGAGACCGCGGTTCACACGGTGGCGACCGCGGTCCGGACGTCTTGGACGATCAGCCGGGCGATGTCCGCGAACTCCTCGGTGTTCCCCGGGTCGATCCATCGATCGAGAGTCAGTTTCAAGGCGAGCGTGCCCAGTTGTGCGGTCACGTCGGCGACGAGTTCGGGAGCTCCGCGGCGCGCCATCGCCTCCGCCATCGAGGCGGTGAGGCTCACCCCCTTGAGAGCCTCGCGTTCCTGAAGGTCGGGGTGCGTCTCGATCACGGCTCTCCTGCGCACGGCGAAGGACCGGTGGTCCGAGGTGAAGACGTCACGTCCGAGAACGTCGAAGCCGCGCGCCATCGCCTCGAGCGGGGAGGCACCGGCGGGCGCCTCGGCGATCGCCGTGGCCATCGGCTCGATCAGCACGTTCTCGCCGAAGAGCACCTCTCGCTTGTCCTGGAAGTGCCGGAAGAAGGAGCTCTTGGCGAGTCCGGCGCGCTGTGCGATGTCGAGCACTGTCGTGTTGTCGTAACCGCGCTCCGTGAACAGTTCCAGAGCGGCGTCGGCGAGTCGTTGCGGTGCGTTGGGTTCCCAGCGAGCCATGGCGACAGCTTACGGGACTCGGTCTCGTCACCATGTACTGTGATAGGACCAAGTCCCATCACTGATGTGGAGGCACGTCATGAGCCGAGCCGTTGTGTACGAGACGTTCGGAGGCCCGGAGGTACTCCAGCTGCGCGATGTCCCGGAGCCGCATGCGGCAGCGGGTGAGGTGCGCGTACGCGTGACTGCCGTCGGCCTCAACCCGATGGACTGGCTCCTCGCCTCGGCGCCCGAGGCGGCGCAACGGTTCGGCATCACGCTGCCGTCCGGGTTCGGCACCGACATCGCCGGCGTCGTCGACGAGGTCGGTGCCGGCGTCTCCGGCTTCTCCGTGGGCGACCGCGTCTACGGAGGCGCGGTGGGCCGGGCCGCGGCGGACCATGTGGTGGTCGACCCCTCGACGGGTTCGCTCCTCCACACGCCGGCAGGGATCGGCGACGAGGTTGCCGGCACGCTCTCCGTGGCGGGGCTGACGGCCGCTGCCGCGCTCGCGTCCGCCGGCGTGAAGGCCGGCGACACCGTCCTGGTCGGGGGCGCGGCCGGGGGCGTCGGTGTGCTCACCGTCCAGCTGGCCGGGCTCGCCGGGGCGCGGGTGATCGGCACCGCCTCGGAGAGCACCTTCGGCTTTCTCCGGCAGTTCGGGGTCGAACCCGTCACGTACGGCCCCGGCCTCGAGGACCGGGTGCGCGAGCTGGCTCCCGACGGAGTGAGCGCGGCGACCGACCTGTTCGGCGCCGAGGCGGCCGAGGCGGCGCTGGCGCTCGGCGTCCCCGCGGAAAGGATCGCCACCATCGCCGTGGGCGCCAACCCACCCGGCGGCGTACGTGCGACCGGCGGCTTCGAGGCGCGGCCCGAGGACCTGCAGCGGGTCGCCCACGCCGTCGCCACCGGTGAGATCACCGTGCCGATCGCCGCCACCTTCCCCGTGTCCCGGATCCGCGAAGCCGTCGAACTGCAGGCGGGGCGCCACGTGCACGGGAAGGTCGTCGTCACCCTCTGACTCCGCACCCGGGTACGCGGCGGGGATACGCACGAGCGGGGCCACTTCGCGGGACCGGTCCGCTCCCCCTCCCGGCAGTCGCCCGGCCCACACCTGGGCACTACTACTCATGGAGACACCCATGTCGAAACCCACAGCCCTGATCACCGGCGGAACCAGTGGCATCGGCGAGGCCACCGCCCGGACGCTGCACGCACGCGGCTATCGCGTCATGGTCACCGGAGTCCACGACACCGACCCCGGCCTGCCGCAGGACATCGCCGTCGTCCACGCCGATACACGGTCCCTGGCGGACACCGACCGCCTGGTGGGCCGCGCCCGCGAGACGTTCGGCTCGCTGGACCTGCTGTTCCTCAACGCAGGTGTCTCCCGCCCCGGCCCGATCGAGACCACGGACGAAGCCGCCTTCGACGCCCTCTTCGACATCAACGTCAAGGGCAGCTTCTTCACCCTGCAGAAGTCGCTGCCGCCTCTGAACGAGGGCGCGTCGGTCGTCTTCACCGTCGGCGCCGGGGAAGGACTCGGAGCCGCGATGACCGCCGCCAAAGGGGCCCTGCTCCCCCTGATGCGCGCCCTGTCGATCGAACTCGCTCCGCGCGGAATCCGGGTCAACGCGGTCAGCCCCGGCGCGATCAAGACGCCCGCCTACCGCAAGATGGGCATCTCCGACGAAGTGATCGACTCCTGGGCGGAGGGCATCCCGCTGGGGCGCGTCGGAGTCCCGGCCGACGTCGCCGAAGCGGTCGCGTTCCTCGCCTCCGGCGCAGCCGGTTACATCACCGGGAACAACCTCGTCGTCTCCGGAGGGACCGGCGTTCACACCCGGCCCCTCTGACTCCGGACCCGCGAGGGTGTTGCTGGGTACACCCGACATCCGGGTGGGAAACCCCGTGCCCGGGCCGGGTCGCGGCGGCGACACTGGACGCACACGGGGAGTCCACGACAGAAGGCAGGGGATCATGAACACGTCGAGGGTGCGCGGGGCGTTGCTCGCCGCAGTACAGGGGCTCGCGCTCGCCCTGCTCTCGCTGGGTGTCTCGCTCGCCCTGTTCATCGTGACGGTGCTCTCGATGGCATTCATCGTGCTCGGAGTGGGGGTCTTCACCACCCCGCTCGTGCTGAGGATGGTCAGGACGCACGCCAACCACCGCCGGCTGCTCGCCGCCAGCTGGTCGGATGTGCGGATTCCGGTGCCGTACCGGAAGTTCCCCGCGGATCTGCGTACCGGGGTCACCGGGCAGGTCGAGCAGTGCAGCCTGCTGATGAAGGACCCGGCGACCTGGCGCGACATGCGGTGGCTGGTCACCGACATGACCGGTGGCTTCGTCGTCGCCATCCTCGCGCCCGGGCTGTATGCGGAGGGCGTGTTCGGGCTGCTGCTCATGGCGGGGCTGTGGAAGCCGATCGACGGCTACTGGTACGCGTTCATCCCGGTCGACAGCCAGGGCACCGCCACCCTCGCCGCGCTGCTCGGCTGCGTCTGGATCACCCTGGCGACGTATCTCAATCCGTATCTCGTCAAGGGGCACTTCAAGATCGCGCAGGCCTCGCTCGCCCCGGGCGAGGGTGCCGAACTGACCCAGCGCATCGACCGGCTCACCGAGACCAGGAACGACGCGGTCGACACCTCGGCCGCCGAACTGCGCCGCATCGAGCGGGACTTGCACGACGGAGCGCAGGCCAGGCTGGTCTCCGTGGGAATGGACCTCGGCACCATCGAGGCGCTCATCGAGAAGGACCCCGAGCAGGCGAAGCGGCTGATCGGCCAGGCCAGGAAGTCCTCCGCGGACGCCCTGACCGAGCTGCGCGACCTGGTCCGCGGAATCCACCCGCCGGTGCTCGCGGAACGCGGCGTCGGTGACGCGGTCAAGGCGCTCGCGCTGCGGATGCCCGTACCGACCGAGGTGGCCGTGGACCTGCCGGGCCGGCCGGACGCGCCCGTCGAGTCGGCGGCGTACTTCGCGATCAGCGAGGTGCTCACGAACGCCGTCAAGCACGCGGGCGCCGAGCGGATCTGGATCGATCTGCACCATCGCGACGGGATGCTGCGGGTCGGGGTGACCGACGACGGTCGCGGTGGCGCGGCCGTCGCACCCGGGGGCGGGTTGAGCGGCATCGAGCGGAGGCTCGGTACATTCGACGGCGTCCTGGCCGTCAGCAGCCCCGCGGGCGGTCCCACCATGGTGACCATGGAGATCCCTTGCGAGTTGTCCTAGCCGAAGACCTCTTTCTGCTGCGGGACGGTCTGGTCCGCATGCTGGAGGCTTACGACTTCGAGATCGCGGCAGCGGTCGAGACGGGGCCCGAACTCACCCGGGCACTGGCCGAGTTGCAGCCGGACGTCGCAGTCGTCGACGTCCGGCTCCCGCCTTCCCAGACGGACGAGGGGCTGCAGTGCGCGCTCGCGGCACGCCGGGACCGGCCCGGGCTGCCGGTGCTCGTGCTCTCCCAGCACGTGGAGCAGCTGTACGCGCGCGAGTTGCTCGCGGACGGGAACGGCGGGGTGGGGTATCTGCTCAAGGACCGGGTCTTCGAGGCGGATCAGTTCATCGACGCGGTGCGCCGGGTCGCGTCCGGCGGTACGGCGATGGATCCGCAGGTGATCCAGCAGCTGCTGTCGCGGCGGTCCGCCGACGCGCCGCTGGGCGGGCTGACGCCGCGGGAGGTGGAGGTGCTGGAGCTGATGGCTCAGGGCCGGTCGAACGCGGCCATCGCGGGAGCGCTCTTCGTGACCGAACGGGCCGTGGCCAAGCACACCTCCAACATCTTCCTGAAGCTCGACCTCAACGTGTCCGACGACGACAACAGGCGGGTGCTCGCGGTACTCGCCTACCTGGACCGGGGCGACAACTGAAGTCCCCTGTACGGCACTTGGGGTGGTGACGGTTCCGGGGTGTCTGTTCATCCGCCGATTCCCGGTCCGCGGAGCCGACTTGAGTACGGTTGCCCCCGCTTGCCCCTGGAGGATGCTCCGAACTTCGCCGGGCGTTGAGACGCCGGTGCCCGTGGTGCGTACGTAGCCCCATGGGACGCACCTCACGCAAACGATCAACTCTGGCCGGCCGGGCCGTCGCGGCCTCGGTGGCACTCGTCCTGGGCGGGGGCGGTCTGGTCGCGGTGAATGTCTACGCCTCAGCGGGCGAAGGCAGCGGCCGGCCTTCCGCGCAGGACGGCGGGCGCGGGCAGGGCGGTGGATCCGGACCGCCCGCCGTGTCGACCATCGACTGCCCGGAAGTGGCCAACGGACTCGGAGACGTACCCCGTCGGGCACGCGGCAAGGTGGACCGCACGCTCGCGGCCATGGACAGCCAGATCACCGATGCCTACCGGCGGTTCGCGGAGAACGCGGACCCGGCACGGCAGGAGGATCTGCTCGGTTCACTGCGCGACCAGCGGGAGAGGTCCCTGCGGCGCATCAACGGCGCACTGCAACGGGCCGGCGGCTCCGCGCCGGAAGGCCTCAAGGGCATGGCCCCGTGCACGATGCGCGCCGACGACAACGGCGGTGGCGAAGGCGGGGATGGCCAGGACGGCGGACAGGACGGCGGACAGGGCGACAACGGCGGTCAGGACGGCGGCCAAGGCGGCGACGAGTCCGGCGGCGGACAGGCCGGGAACGGCCCGGTGGACGAGGACTTCGTCGACATCGAGTCCGTCGAGCCCAATGTGAACACCCCCGAGAACGGCGACGACGCGTCCACCGGGAAGTTCGCCACCCAGTGCGGCGTCAACGAGAACGGCAACCGCAACTCCGACAACGTCATCGCAGCCCCCGGGGTGAGCAACGGCGCCCACCACATGCACGACTACGTCGGCAACCAGGCCAACGACGCCTTCGCCAGCGACGACGACCTGGCCGCCGGAGAGACGAGCTGCGACGACCAGGGCGACCGCTCCACGTACTACTGGCCCGTCCTGCGCGTGCAGAACGGCGAGGACGAGGCGGACGCGAACGAGGACGGCGGCGGCAACGACCAGAACGTCGGCAAGATCCAGACGCCGTCCGAGGTCACCCTCGACTTCGTCGGCAGCCCGGTCGGCGAGGTGGTGGAGATGCCCCGCTTCCTGCGCATCATCACCGGCGACGCCAAGGCCTTCACCAACGGCGACGCGAACGCCAACGCCTCCTGGAGCTGCACCGGTTTCGAGGACCGGCAGCTGAAGGACAAGTACCCGCTGTGCCCCGAAGGCAGCAGCGTGGTGCGGTCGTTCCGCTTCCAGAGCTGCTGGGACGGGCAGAACACCGACAGCGCCAACCACCGCACCCATGTGGCCTTCGCAGACGAGAGCGGCCGATGCCCCGAGGGCTTCCAGGCCATTCCGCAGCTGGTGCAGCGGATCGTCTACGACGTGGCGCCGGAGCGGAACTTCGCGGTCGACGCCTTCCCGGAACAGCTGCACAAACCGATCACCGACCACGGCGACTTCATCAACGTCTTCGACGACGAGGTGATGGACGAGATGGTGTCCTGCATCAACGAGGGCCGTGAGTGCGGCTGATCCTCACCACTACCTCGTCCTGATCCCCGCCCGCCGCCGGTGGGCGGCGGGCGACGCGGGGGCGGCCCACGGCGGGGCCGCCCCCGCGTCGGCCGGAACAGGCCCGCCCGCCCCAGAACCTGCGCGGTCAGCTCCCGTGGTGACCGGAGTGCCCCGAGTTCCCGTTCCCCCCATCGCCGCTCCCTGAGTGGTGTGCGGACTCCTCCACGGTCCCCCCGAGCCGGCCGCGCAGCGCCGTGACCACCTTCGGGTTCCCGACGGCGACCCACTTGCGGCCGACCAGATACGTGCCGCCGTAGTCGTTGGCCTCGTTGATCCACTCGCGCTGGCCGCGGTCCGTGTCGAACGTGGTGAGGATGAAACGGCCGTCGTCGTTACGGCAGTTGGCCTGGCGCAGCTCGTCCGCGTCGGTCTGGATGTTCGGCTCGCAGTCCACCTTGCCGGCGAGCTGCTCCAGGCTGCCCGTGGCCGTCTCGGGCACATCGTCGCGGGAGTCGTCGGAGTGGCCCGCACCACAGCCCGTCACCAGGGCGAACAGCGCGACGACGGCCACCGAACGGGGTCCTGCCTGCAGTCCACGCATACCCCCATGGTGCCGTCCACGGACGGCCCGCGGAGGCGAAACGCCAGGTTCCCGCGCACCATTGCCCGCCCCTCGTCCCGTCATTAACGTGCGTGCCGTACGCACCTGTTGGCACCGGCATCACCGATGTTCCAGTACCTGGTCCATTTCCGTCACAGCGTGGGGGCACCCCGATGACCGAACTGTCGCGACGCACACTCCTCGGCACGGCATCGGCGCTGGGCGCCGGCGCCGCACTCGCGTCGTACACCACCGCGGCCGCCGCGCCCCGGCCGTCCACGGCGCGCATGGGGGCCGCCCAGGACGCGCTGGGGCGGCTGCTGCCGGACCACGCCGACCAGATCGGCGTCGAGCAACTGGCCGGCGCACCGGGCGATCGCGCGGACGGGGACCGCTTCCGGGTGGACGGCGGTACGGGACGGATCACGGTGGCCGCGACCAGCCCCGCCGCCGCGCTGACCGGCGTCCACTGGTATCTCAAGTACACCTGCGGGGCGCACCTTTCGTGGGCGGGAAGCCAACTCGGGCTGCCGCGCCGACTGCCCGCGCCGGCCGAAGCGCTGGAGCGCGCGGCGACGGTCCCGCACCGCTTCGCCTTCAACGACACCCACGACGGTTACACCTCGCCGTACGCCGACTGGCCGCGCTGGGAGCGGATGATCGACCTGCTCGC
This sequence comes from Streptomyces sp. YIM 130001, assembly GCF_003574445.1. Classification (GTDB taxonomy): domain Bacteria; phylum Actinomycetota; class Actinomycetes; order Streptomycetales; family Streptomycetaceae; genus Streptomyces. The sequence continues at coordinate 332,398 of NZ_KZ984554.1, read as the reverse complement.
CCTGCACGGCTGCAACGAGGCCCTGGTCACCGTCGGTATGGAGGCCGTGTACCACCGGCTCCTGAAGGACTTCGGCTACTCCGACACCGAGGCCCGCGCCTGGCTGCCGGCGCCCTCGCACCAGTCCTGGTGGCTGCTGCAGAACATGAGCGGCTACGGGGGCCCGCTGAGTGCCGAACTCATCGGCCGGCGCGCCGACTTGGGACGTCGGATCACCGACCGGATGCGGGATCTGGGCATCGCTCCGGTACTGCCCGGCTACTTCGGCACCGTTCCCGACGGCTTCGCGGACCGCAATCCGGGCGCCGAAACGGTCCCGCAGGGCGACTGGAACGGCCTGAAGCGCCCCGACTGGCTCGACCCTCGCACCGATGTCTTCCAGGACGTGGCGGCCGCCTTCTACCGGCATCTGGACGAACTCCTCGGCCCGGTGGATCAGTTCAAGATGGATCTGCTGCACGAGGGCGGCACACCGGGCGACGTGTCGGTGCCGGACGCCGCCCGCGCGGTCGAGCGGGCACTGCACACCGCGCGGCCCGACGCGGTGTGGACGATCCTCGGCTGGCAGGAGAACCCGCGACGCGACGTGATCGACGCGCTCGACAAGGACCGCCTCCTGATCGTCGACGGTCTCTCGGACCTGGAGACGGTCACCGAACGGGAGGAGGACTGGGGCGGGGTCCCGTACGCCTTCGGCACCATCCCCAACTTCGGCGGGCGCACCACGATCGGCGCCAAGACGCACCAGTGGGCGGAGCGGTTCACGCAGTGGCGGGACCGAGCCGGTTCGACCCTGGAGGGGACGGCCTACATGCCGGAGGCCGCGGAGCGCGACCCGGCGGCGTTCGAGCTGTTCTCCGAACTGGCCTGGCGCAAGGAGCCGGTGGACCGCTCCGCGTGGTTCGCCGGTTACGCGGATCTGCGCTACGGCGGCCGGGACCGGGACGCCCGCCGTGCCTTCGCGGTGCTCCGCGAGACGGCGTACCGGATCACCAGCAAGGACGGGCGGCCGCACGATTCGGTGTTCGCCGCACGGCCGAGCCTCACCGCCCGCTCGGGCACCAACTACGCCACTCACACGCCTGCCTTCGACTCCGCCGACTTCGACGGCGCCTTCGCCGCGCTGCTCTCCGTACGTGAGCCGCTGCGCCGGTCGGACGCCTACCGCTACGACCTCACCGATCTGGGCCGGCAGGCGCTCGCCAACCGCTCGTGGCAGCTGATCCCTCAGCTGCAGTCGGCCCACGAGCGCGGCGATCTGGACGCCTTTCGTGCGCTGTCCCGGCTGTGGCTGCGGCTGATGGAACTCAGTGACGAGATGGCCGGTGCGCACCGGGCTTTCCTGCTCGGCCCGTGGATCGACGACGCGCGCCGTTCGGCCACCTCGGCGGACGAGCGGGACCGGCTGGAGGAGACGGCCCGCATCCTGGTCACCACCTGGGCGGACCGGCCCACCGCGGACGGCGGGAAGCTCGCCAACTACGCGAACCGCGACTGGCACGGACTCATCGGGGACTTCCATCTGCCGCAGTGGAAGGCCTACTTGGACGAGCTGGAGGACGCACTCGCGGCGGGCCGCGAGCCGGAGGCCTTCGACTGGTACGCGATCGAGGAACCCTTCCGGCGGCAACGCAAGGACCACCCGCTGCGCCCGCCGAACGACGCCTACCGGACCGCGCGCAGGGTGCACGACGTACTGTCCCGGGCTCCGTATCAGGGGACGGTGGACGTGGTGGCGGACCCGGTGCAGATCCCGCCGGGTGGCCACGCGCGCGTGGACGCCGATTTCCGGAACGTGAACGGGCTGCGGGCCACCGGGCGTGTCGACTTCGCCCTGAGGGGGCCGGAGGCCGAGCCCGACGGCGAGCCGTCGCTGCCGTCCGTGCCGGCGGCGGGCAGCGGCCGGGTGAGCTGGCGGGTGTCGGCGCCGGACGAGCCGCTCACGTCCCCGCTGCTGCCGCTGCCGTACACCCTGACGACGTCGTACGGCCCGGCCGGTGAGCGGCGTGTGCGGGGTGTCGTCGAGGGGAGCCTGTACGTGGCGGGGCCGCTGGGCGAGGGCTGGCGGACGTACACCAGCAATGCGGCGGTGTTCGGCAGGCTGGAGGACCGGTTCGCGGTGAACGGAGCGGGCCAGGACCTGTGGAAGGCGAACGCGGAGTTCGGCACCGCTTACCGGGCCCAGGCGCTGCGGGACGGCGGCAGGGCCACCGTCCGGGTCGATGCGCAGGAGAAGACGGGCGGGTGGGCGCGGGCGGGCGTGATCGTCCGCAACGAGCTCGGCACGCCGGGCTCCGCCGGTTTCGCCAATCTCTCCGTGACGCCGTCGAACGGAGTGGTGTTCTCCTACGACACGAACGGCGACGGCACGCTCGACACCTATGAGCAGGTCAAAGGCGTCACGGCGCCGGTGACGCTGCGCCTGGGGCGTGCCGACGGGGCGCTGACCGCCGAGTACTCGACGGACGACGGTGGCACCTGGCGGACGGTCGCCGCGGTGACCGTGCCGGGGGCGGCCGCAGCGCAGGACGTGGGGCTGTTCATGACGGCCACGCACGGTGGCAGCGGGGCGCGCGGAACGGTCGAGTTCAGTGCCTGGTCGCTGTCCTGAGCGTGCCGAACTCCCCTCGACGTAGATGGAGTTCACGTGTCGGTGCGCCCGGTGGGCCGACGTGACCGGGCGCACGGTGGGTTCGAGTGACCATCGGACGATTCGCTCGTTCTGCTGAATGTGAGCTCACCGGACGCCGTCACCCAGGCCACCCCCGAGGCAGGCTCCCTGATCGACACGGAGCAGGCCGAGGCCGCGCTCGTGGAGCACTATCCACGGCTCGTACGGCTCGGCTACCTGGTGCTGCCGCCGTCGCTGGGGCGCAGCCGCCGGGTCCTGCGTGCGCACGCCCTGGTCCAGCGGGCCCTGCCGCGCGGCCGGGGGCCGACCAGGATGCCGGACGTCCCGGGGCAGCGTGGCGGGCGCGGCGCGGGTGGCGGTCCGGGGTACGCGTTCCTGCGCGGGCGGGTGCTGCGGGCGGCCCTGGCGCGCCGGAGCGCCGGCCTGTTCGGCCGGGCCGCGTTCGCACCGCTGCTGCCGCGGGTGTGGGGGCTGAGCCTGTTCCCGCGCTCCGGCGGTGCGGCCGAACTCGCCCTGGACCAGGAGCTGTCAGCACTCTCTGCGCCCGGTCGCGCCGCGTACGTCCTACGGACCCTGGAGCAGCTGCCGGACGCCGATGTGCGCCGGGCACTGGTGGCCGCCGGTGTCGCGGATCCGCGCGGCGCGCTCGTCGAGGCGGATGCCGTGGCCCCGTGCGGTCGGACGGCGGCGGAGCTGCTCGGTTCGCCGGAGTTCGACGCCTGTTCGCTGCAGGCCAGGCCGACCGATCTGCTGCGGCGCCGCAGGCACTGGACGGCTGCCCTGGTCTCACTGGTGGCGGCTGCGGTGTGCGGAACGCTGCTCGGGCTTCCGGCCGACGGTTGGGGTGGCGGCGACGCTCCGGCCGGGTACGCGGACAACCCGGCCGTCGAGGCGGCACTCGACCCCGCGCGGCTGACCAGGGCCGGCACCGGTGACTGGGAGCGGTCCGCACGCCGGGACTTCACGGTCTGGCCCGCGCGCGGCGAACTCACCGGGGACAAGAACCTGTTGGGGCGCGCGCTGACCGCCTGGGCGCGGCCGGGCGATGCCGTGCGGGTGTCGCACACACCGGGCACCGCGACAGGTCCGCCGCCCGGTCCCGCCCAGTTGCTGTACGCGGGGAAGCTGGGTCGCAGCCGTGTGGTGATCCTGCACGACGGCCTGCGGATCGCCCGCTACGCGGAGCCGCGGGACGGCGGCGGCGACGCGGCCCTGGACTTCGCGCGCGTGGACCACGCCGAGGAGGGCTCGGCGAGCGCGGTGATCGTCGGCAGGGGCAGCGACAAGGTCCGCTATCTGACCGCCCCTTGGGTGCGGACGGCAGCGGTCCGGGACCTGCTCGAGCCGGCTGGGGACGCTCGGACGCTGCAGGTGTCGGAGCAGGGGGTGACCGAGGCGCTCGCCAGCCCCGTACAGCAGCGCGACTGTAAGTCGTGGACCGCCCTCGAGGTGCGCGAGGCGGGCGCCACCCGGCTGCTCACCGACCTCGGCGAACTGACCCCGGCCCGACTGACTTCGGGCCGCCCCGAGGACCCCGGGGAGGTCTCGGGCACCGCGGCCCGGCAGCAGTGGTCGCGGGCCGCCTGCCATCTCACCGCGGTCCGCTCGCACGGTGTCCGTTCGGTCAACTCCTGGGCGTACGCCACCCAGCGGCTCCCGGAGGCGAACGGTTCGGCGACCTGGGTGTGCACCCGGGCGGAGACCTGGCGCGGCACCGGATCGCGGACGCTCGCCCAGTTCCAGGCGCCGGGCGACGGGGCCGCGGCGATCGCGGCGAAGGCGCAGGACTCCCCGGCCTGCGGCCCGCGGCAGCCACGGGTGCTCGCGGGCGTGCTGTGGAAGTCGCGGGCGGGCAGCTGGTACGTGCTGGCCGGCGGCAGCCGCCAGTTGGCCACGGTCACGGCGAGGGGGGACGCGCGGGGTTCGGCCCGTGGCGGGCTGCTGGCGGTCCGCACCGAGAAGGGCGCGACGGCGTCGCTGCGCGGCACCCTCGAGGACGGCTCCGCCATCGCGGCGCTCGGGTGAGGCAGCCGGGCGGTCCTCGCGTACCGGCCGGCGCTTCGGGAACGTCCTGCGCGCGTATGCGGGACGGCACTTCGGACCACCCTCCTTCCTCTGCACGTGCACGCGCGCGTGGGGTGTGATCCTTCTGGACCCCGTTCCCCGTTGCCCACGCGCGCGTGGGGAACGTTTCCCCGTGCCCGTCCGCACCCCGCAGGATTCCCGCTGCACGAGGGGTGTGCCGCCCGCCTACCCCTCAGTACATTGACAGCATGTCTAATACGCAGGCCCGGCTGCCGCAGCCCGTCGCGTCCGAGCACATAGACCTGAAACCCCGGCAGGTCTCCTTCGCCTGGGACGAGACACCGCTGCACTGGATTCCCGGCGATCCGTTCAGCACCCACACCATCAACGTGCTGCATCTGCTGCTGCCGGCCGGCGAACGCTGGTTCGTGCACGTCTACAAGCAGATCCTGCCGTACATCAAGGACGAGCGACTGCGCGCCGACGTCGTCGGGTTCATCGGCCAGGAGGCCATGCACGCGCAGGCCCACGACGAGGTGCTGCCCCACCTGCGCGAGCAGGGCCTCGACCCGACCCCGTACACCGCGCAGGTCGACTGGCTCTTCGAGAAACTGCTCGGTGACCGCACTCTGCCGCCCGGGCGGCCCCGCAAGTGGTGGCTGATGGAACGGGTGGCGACCATCGCCGCCATCGAGCACTACACCGCCTTCCTCGGCAACTGGGTGCTCAACGCCGACGAGTTGGACCGCCGCGAGGCGGACCCGACGATGCTCGACCTGCTGCGCTGGCACGGCGCCGAGGAGGTCGAGCACCGTTCGGTGGCCTTCGAGCTCTTCCTGCACGTGGACGGCTCGTACGCGCGCCGGGTGCGCACCTGGGCCACCGCCTTCGGTGCCCTGGTCTTCCTGTGGCAGCGCGGCACCCGCTTCTTCATGGCGAACGACCCGACGCTGACCGAGGGCCGGGCGTCGGTGCGGGCCTTCGTGGAGCGGGGCCGTGCGGGCGTACTGCCCTCCACCGGATCCATGGTGCGCTCCATCCCCCGCTATCTGTCGCGCTCCTACCACCCGTCCCAGGAGGGCTCGACGGAGCAGGCCGTCGCGTACCTGGCGAGCTCGCCCGCGGCCACGGCCGCCGAGGCCCGCGAGACGGGAGCCGGCTGATGCCCTCACTGCGTACCGCGGCCGCGGTGGCGGGCGCGGCGCTGCTGGCCCGGCGGGCCCTGCGTCGGAGGATCGCCCGCTCGCCGCTGTGGCCGCTGCCCGCGCTCGAAGTGCCGGTCAGCGGACGGCCACGCGCGCGTGCCATGCGCCTGGTGGTCACCGGCCGCGAGACGATCGCCGACTCGGTGGTCCGACTGCGCCTGGAAGCGCGCGGTGCGGGCGGACAGTTGCCCGCCTGGGAGCCCGGTGCCCACCTCGACGTACTGCTCCCCTCGGGCCGTATGCGGCAGTACTCGCTGTGCGGGGAGCCTGGTCCGGCCGGCGCGTTCGGGGTGTCCTCGTACACCGTCGCCGCACGTCTGGTGGCCGGCGGCCGGGGTGGCTCGCGCGAGCTGCACGAGGAACTGCACGAGGGCACCGAGGTGGAGGTCCGCGGACCGCGCAACCGCTTCCCACTGGTGCCTTCGCACTCCTACGTGTTCGTCGCCGGCGGTATCGGGATCACCCCGCTGTGGCCGATGCTGCGGGCAGCCGACGCGGCCGGCGCCCAGTGGCGGCTCCTGTACGGGGGCTCCACGCGCGCGTCGATGCCGTTTCTCGCGGAGATCGAGAAGCTGGACGCCGGACGGGGGCGGGTGAGCGTCGTCCCGCAGGACGAGGCGGGACTGCCGGACCTGAGCGCCCTGTTCGACGCCGCTGCGCCGGCCACGTCGGTGTACTGCTGCGGCCCCGAGGGTCTGATGGACGCGGTGGCCGCGGTCCTGCCGGCGGGCAGCCCGTTGCATCTGGAGCGCTTCACCCCGGCGGCCGCCGTCGAGGGGAACGCTCCGATCGAGGTCGAACTGCGGCGCAGCGGGCGCACGGTGACCGTGCCGGCCGACTCCACGGTGCTCGCCGCGGTGCGCGCGGAGCTGCCGGATCTGCCGTACTCCTGCGAGCAGGGCTTCTGCGGTACCTGCCAACAGCGGGTCGTCGAGGGTGAGATAGACCACCGCGACGAGCTGCTCACGGACGCGGAGCGGTCCGATTCCATGCTGTTGTGCGTCTCCCGCGCGCGGGGGGCACGGCTGGTGCTCGACCTGTGAGGGGGCTGTGCACCGAGGCACCTGCGGACGGCCGTTAGGGTTGTCGGTATGACTACCGGGGTGCGCCGCAGGATGGGTGTCGAGGAGCGGCGGCAGCAGCTGATCGCGGTGGCGCTCGAGCTCTTCAGCCACCGCTCCCCCGACGAGGTCTCCATCGACGAGATAGCGGCGGCCGCCGGTATATCGCGGCCGCTCGTCTACCACTACTTCCCGGGCAAGGTGAGCCTCTACGAGGCGGCGTTGCGCAAGGCGGCGGACGATCTCGCGGGCCGTTTCGTGGAGCCGCACGAGGGTCCGCTCGGTGCCCGCCTGCAGCGGGTGATGCGACGGTTCTTCGACTTCGTCGACGAGCACGGCCCGGGTTTCTCGGCACTCATGCGCGGCGGGCCCGCGGTACTGCCGAACGGCGGCGGTACGACGCTCGCGGGCACGCCGACGACGAACGCGCTGATCGGTTCGGTCCGCCAGGCCGCGTACGAGGAGATCGTCTCCCACCTGGGGCTGCCCCAGCCCCCGGCCAGGCTCGAACTGGTCGTCCGCTCCTGGGTGTCGCTCGCCGAGTCCACAGCCCTGATCTGGCTGGACGGCCGCCGGGTGCCGCGCGCCGAACTCGAACTCCAGCTGGTGCACGACTTCGCGGCGCTCGCCGCGGTGAGCGCCGCCTACGACGAGGAGATGGCAGGCATCCTGCGCTCGGTACTCGCCGACGAACCGGCCGACGGCCCCTTCGCGGAACTCGTCGGACGGCTCGCCGCACTGGCCCCGACCGGCTGACAGCGGGCCGTCCGGACGGTGTTCCCCGCCCGGACGCCCCTCGGCTCAGCGACCGCCGGCGGCGAACACCGCGACGGTCCGCGCGGGCACGGTGAACGTCCCCGTCCTCGTGTCGTACGAGGCGTCCTTGACCACCGGATCGGCGCCGGAGCCCTGCACGGGGTGCAGCCCGTAGCGGGAGCCCGCGAGGTCTTCCACCCGCTGGTCCGTCTCCTCGGGCGTGGCGTTGAACACGACCACCAGATCGTCCACGCGCAGCGTGACCACTCCAGGCGTCTCGTCCTTGCCGGACAGCGGGAAGGACAGCTTGTCCTGCACCTCGCCGGCGGTCCGCAGGGCGAAGGCCCGCTCCCCCGTGCGGATCTTCAGCAGATCGCGGTACGCGGCGGACGTGCCCTCGATCTCCGCACAGCCCGGCACCGGGATTCCGGTCAACAGGGGCGCCGCGTAAGGCCACTTGGGCTCATTGTCGGCGGCCGGCGGGAGTCCGCGGCCGAAGCCGTTGCCGTCCCGGCAGTCCCAGTGCAGCGCGTTGAACCAGTCGCCGCTGTCGAAGGAGTTGCGGTCGAGGGACTTCGAGCGGAGCAGGTCGGTGCCCGCCTGCGAGAGCGCCGGCCCCTGGGCGAGTGCGGCGGTGCTCATGGCGAGGACCTGCATCCTGGCCCGGTCGGCCGTGGAGGTACCGGCGGGCAGCTTGAAGGCGAGGGAGTCGTAGAGGGTCTCGTTGTCGTGGGCGTCCGCGTAGGACAGGGCGTCGTCGGGGGCGGCCGCGTATCCGGCGGGGGCGCCGTTGTAGTCGACGTCGGCGCCGGTGACGGTGCGGCCGGTGGTGTCGGTGAAGGTGTAGTCGGCGAGGCTGCCGGTCAGGCCGACCTTGAGCAGGTCCTGATAGTGCAGGAGGCGGGCCTTCTGCTCCTTCTCGGTGCCGTTGTTCTTCGACGCGTTGGGGTCGGTGAACAGGCCGGTGGCGAAGCCCTGGACGCCGGGGTCCTCGTCGAAGGGACCGCCGCCGCGGACGGCGTCGCGGGCGCGGTCGGAGAAGGTGGCGATGCCGGTGCCGGCCATGTTCTGCTGGGTCGCCTGCTCGAAGCGGGCGTCGTCGGCGATCTCGCCGAAGTTCCAGCCCTCGCCGTACAGGACGATGTCCTTGCCGTCGACGCCGTCGCGGGCCGGGGTGAGGGCGTCGAGCGCCTTGCGCACGGCCAGGATGTTGGCCTTCGGGTGGTGGCCCATGAGGTCGAAGCGGAAACCGTCGATCTTGTACTGCTTGGCCCAGGTGACGATCGAGTCGACGACGAGGCGGCCCATCATGGCGTGCTCGGGTGCGGTGTTCGCGCAGCAGGTGGAGTCGGCGACGCTGCCGTCGTCCAGGAGGCGCTGGTAGTAGCCGGGCACGATGCGGTCGAGGACGGAGGTCTTGTCCTGGCCGCTCGCGGCGGTGTGGTTGTAGACGACGTCCATGACGACGCGCAGGCCGTCCGTGTTGAGGGACTTGACCATCTCCCGGAACTCGAGGGTGCGGCGGGCCCCGTCCGGGTCGGTGGCGTAGGAGCCCTCGGGGACCGTGTAGTGGTACGGGTCGTAGCCCCAGTTGTAGGCGTCGTCGGCGGCGGTCTCGCCCACGCACGCCTGCTGGCGCGGCGAGTCGGCGGGCAGGGCGGCCAAGTCGCAGTCCGGGGAGGCCTGTTCGCGTTCCGGGACGGTGGCGATGTCGAAGGCGGGCAGCAGGTGGACGTACGAGGTTCCGGCGTCGGCGAGTTCGCGCAGATGCCGGGTCCCGCGGCTGTCGCGGTCGGCGAAGGCGAGGTACTTGCCGCGGTGGCTCGCGGTGCGGTCGGACGCGGAGAAGTCGCGGATGTGCAACTCCTGTATCTGCGCGCTGCCCAGCGCCGCGGCGTCCGGCTTGCGCAGCCGTGACCAGCCGGCGGGGGCGAGCGAGCGGTCGTCGAGATCGGCGAGGACGCTGCGTTCGGAGTCGGCGGTCAGGGCCGTGGAGTACGGGTCGGTGACCTTGTTGGTGACGAACTTCCCTTCGCTCGGGGCCCACACGCGTACGACGTAGCGGTAGCTCTTGCCGCGCCAGTCGCGGTCGCCGGAGACGGACCAGACGCCGGTGCGGGCGTCCCGCCTCATCTCGACGGTGCGGCCATCGAGTTCGAGGTGCACATCGCGTGCGGTGGGCGCCCAGACGGAGAGAGTGGGGCGGCCGTGGTGGAAGACGGGGCCGAGGTCGGCCTTCGTCGCGTAGAGGTCGTCCAGCACGCCGGGGATCTGGATCTCGGTGGTGGCGGTGACGGGTCCGCCCGCGGTGTCCTGGACGGCGAGCAGCCGGCCGCGCAGCGCGGTGCGGATCCGGTCGCGGTCGCGCGGGTCGACGCGGAAGGCCGAACGGCCCGCCAGATGGGGGTACTTGGCGCGCTGCGCGGCGCTGAGGCTGCCGGGGGCGAGGCGGATCGCCTTGGCGCCGCCGGCCTCCTGGCCCTTCTCGGCGGGGAGCACGCCGCTGTCGGTGTACAGGAGGCGGTGGCGTGCCCCGTCCGCGTCCGGCGCCTGCCACACGACGGTGTCACGGTCGATCCACTGGGCCTGCGCCTCGGCCTGCTCCCCGCTCGCTGCCGGAGCGGCGGAGCCGGCGGTGGCCGCGGGCGCGAGTGGGACGAGCAGCGCCGCGAGGGCTGCCAGAGAGACCGCGGCTCGGCGCGGTGCGGGGCGTTTCACGGTGGGGCTCCTTGGAGGTGATGCCGCAGGGACGACGGCCGCCCGGCACGGGGAGGTGTGCCGAGCGGCCGGGGAATCGGGACGTGCGGTTCAGCAGCTGCGCTTGCCGGTGTGCAGGGCGAGCGCCGTGTGCGCGCCGAGCGTCGCGGTGAACTGTCCGGAGTCGTCGACAGTGACCGGGTTGCCGCTCTGGACGTCGCAGTACTCGCCGGCCGCGAGGGAGGTCTGGAAGGTGTGGTCCAGTTCCCCGTCCTCGTGGTTGATGGCCACGAATCCCTTGTCGCCGCGGCCGAAGGCGATCTGCCCGCCGCCGTTGTCCCACCAGTCGCTCACGGCCTCGTCACCGGCCGTGTTGCGGAAGCCGACCATGGAGGAGATCTCCGGCCAGGCGTGCTGGCAGGACCAGCCGCCGCTGTTGCAGGCGCTGACCTCGCCACCGTTCGGCGGGCCGGCGTCCTTGTCGTCGAACTCGTAGCCGGAGTGCACGTCGGGCGAGCCGTAGGGCCAGGCCAGCATGAAGACGTGGGCGAGGGTGTAGGCGGCTCCGTCCTTGTAGGTGAGGGTGTCGCCGCCGCGCTCGGTGTCGTGATTGGCCACGAAGACCGCGGACTTGCCGGACTCCATGAAGCCCTCGCCGTAGTTCTGCAGACCTGCGAGGCTGCCGCCGCCGAAGGCGTCCTTGAGGCCGCGGCCGTAGCGGAACTCCTGGACGTCGCCGCTGCCCAGGTACTCCTCGGGGGAGACGGCCTCGCCCGCTCCGTGGATGGCCTCGTGCTTCCAGTACACGCCCGGATCGCTCAACTTGCCCTTGATGGCCTCGAGATCCTCTGCCGGCATGTGCTTCGAGGCGTCGATCCGGAAGCCGTCCACGCCGAGCGAGCTCAGGTCGTCCAGGTATCCGGCGATGGCCGTACGGACGTGCTCCTCGCCGGTGTCCACGTCGGCGAGACCGACGAGTTCGCAGTTCTGCACGTTGGTCCGGTCGCCGTAGTCCGTGATCTCGTCGCGGCAGTCGTCCAGGTCCGCGCCGGAGTACAGGCCCGGGTACTCGTACTTCTGGTACGCGGTGCCGCCGGTGCCGGTGCCCGACGCGGCCGCCATGTGGTTGATCACCGAGTCGGCGATGACCTTGACGCCTGCCTCGTGGCAGGTGTCCACCATGGCCTTGAAGGCATCGCGGTCGCCGAGCCGACCGGCGATCTTGTGGCTGACGGGCTGGTACGAGGTCCACCACTGCTCGCCCTGGATGTGTTCCTGGGGCGGGGAGACCTGGACGGATCCGTAGCCTGCGGGGGCGAGTTGGTCGGTGCACGCCGTCGCCACCGAGTCGAATTTCCACTCGAAGAGCACGGCGGTGACGTCACTGTCGGCGGGCGGCGCGGCCTCGGCTCCGGACGAGGGGACGACGAGGGCGGCCGCGGTGCCCGCCGCCAGGGCGAGGGTGGCAGCCAGGGTCTTTCTGGCCATGTTTCCTCCTGCACGTGGGGAGGTGCGGGTACGGAGTGGGGCAGGCAGGCCCTGCTGACAACGCGCCTTGCCCGTCACGCCGTTGGGGAACGGTCCAGCACGGGGGTGCACGGACCTGGAACGGTTGCTTGCTGAACTTGCCGAACTTGCAGCCTCTTTCAGAAAGATGACCGCAAGTTCCTGCGATGCAGACCGTAGAAGCCCTCCCCTCCAGGGTCAATACCTAGGACACACAGGGGACATGGCCAGGAAACCCGGTCGAGCGCTTTCCGTAAGAACTTGCAAGTCGTCCCTGTCTCGACCAGCCGCGCCTGCCACGTGCCACCGCCAACTCCCCTCCACCGCAAGCGCGATGGGCAGCGCAGCCACTCCCGGGCTGCCGCCGCTTCCGCCCGATTCCGGCGGGAAGCGCCCATCTGGTGGGAAGCGGGAGGTGCGGGCGGTACAGTCCCGTTCCGTGACCGCGAGACTTGCCGACATCGCAGCCCAGTCCGGAGTCAGCGAGGCCACGGTCAGCCGGGTACTCAACGGCAAGCCGGGCGTCGCCGCCACCACCCGCCAACTCGTGCTCGCCGCCCTGGATGTGCTCGGCTACGAGCGCCCGGTACGGCTGCGACAGCGCAGCGCAGGACTGGTCGGCCTCCTCACCCCGGAGCTGGAGAACCCGATCTTCCCGGCGTTCGCCCAGGTCATCGCCCAAACCCTGACGCGCGAGGGCTACACGCCGATCCTGGCCACCCAGACTCCTGGCGGCGCCACCGAGGACGAGCTCACCGAGATGCTGGTGGAGCGCGGTGTCGACGGAATCGTCTACGTCTCGGGGCTGCACGCCGACACCACCGCCGACATGCGTCGTTACGACCGGCTGCGGGCCGAGGGCGTCCCGTTCGTGATGATCAACGGCTTCTCGCCCAAGGTGCGGGCACCGTTCGTCTCTCCCGACGACCGGTCCGCGATGCGGCTCGCCGTGACCCACCTGCTGTCCCTCGGCCACGAACGGATCGGCCTCGCGCTCGGCCCGCAGCGCTTCGTCCCGGTCCAGCGCAAGCTCGAGGGATTCACCGACACCCTGCGCGAACAGCGCGGCCTGGACAGCGCGGAGACGGAAGTCCTCGTCGAGCACTCCCTCTACACCCTGGAGGGCGGCCAGGCAGCGGCCGGCACACTGCTCGAGAAGGGCTGCACCGCGATCGTCTGCGCCAGCGACATGATGGCACTCGGTGCCGTCAGGACGGCGCGGCAGCGCGGGCTCGCCGTCCCCGACGACGTCTCCGTGGTCGGCTTCGACGACTCCCCGCTGATCGCGTTCACCGACCCTCCGCTCACCTCCGTGCGGCAACCGGTCACCGCCATGGGACTCGCCGCCGTACGCGCACTGCTCGAGGAGATCGCGGGCACCCCCGCGCCGCACAGCGAATTCGTGTTCATGCCGGAGCTGGTGGTCCGCGGTTCAACCGCCTCGGCCCGGGCAGGCGCACGAGGGACGGCCCCCTAAGGGAGGGCCCCGAACGCCTCCGGGGCCGGATCGTCCGTAGGGCGTAGAACATGCAGTAAGGACCCAACCGAGGGATGATCAGGCGAAGACGGGAATCTGGCAGACTTCTTCCTCATGGGTGAGACGACTGTGACAGCAGCGGAAGGCCGTACGGCCGCCGACCCGTCACCCGTCAAAGAAGGAGACGCCGAACAGCGCGTCCCGGACGTCGGGGGCGACACGGAGCGGCAGCGTACGGCGCGTTCCGTGCTGCGCCGCCTGCGCACCCCCGGCCGCCCTCGCATCTGGTGGGAACTGGCGCTCATCGCGGTCAGCTACTGGCTGTACTCCCTGGTGCGCAACGCGGTCCCCGAGCAGAAGTCCGCGGCGATGCGCAACGCGGACTGGATCTGGCAGGCGGAGCACAGCATCGGCCTCGCCTTCGAGCACTCGGTCAACCGGGCCATCGACTCGGTGACATGGCTGATCGTCGGCATGAACTACTACTACGCGACGCTGCACTTCATCATCACCATCGTGGTCCTGGTGTGGATCTACCGCCGCCATCCCGGGCGGTACGCCGCGACCCGCACCGTCCTCTTCGTCACCACCGGCATCGCCCTGGTCGGCTTCTACTTCTTCCCGCTCGCCCCGCCGCGGCTCATGGAGAGCGGACCGGACTTCATCGACACGGTCGTCGCGCACCAGACCTGGGGGTCGATGGCCTCCGGCGACCTCAAGGACATGACCAACCAGTACGCGGCGATGCCGTCCATGCATATCGGGTGGTCCCTGTGGTGCGGGCTGACGATCTTCGCGCTCGCCAAGCTGCCGTGGGTACGGATCCTGGGCCTGCTCTACCCGGTCGCGACGCTGATCGTCATCATCGCCACCGCGAACCACTTCTGGCTGGACGCGGTGGGGGGCGTGCTGTGCCTCGCAGTGGGCTTCGGGGTGGTCCGCCTCTGGTACGGATCGCTTCCGTACGGCCCTTCGCGCGCCGGCGCCACGTCCCGCTCCTCCGAGGCCGTCTCGCGCCCTTCCGGAGATTGAGTTGGGGGTGAGCCCCTGCTCGAGCCGTCCGGCCTGACGGCCACCTCTTCCATCGCCGGACGGGCTTCATCTCGGCGCCGGACGGGCTTCGTGCAAGCCGGCCCGTTCGCCCCTGGGCGGTGGGGCGTCAGGAAACCGCCCCGTAGAAGCGCTCCTCCACCACCCCGCGCGCGCGGCGCGTGACGCGTCGATACGCGTCGATCATGGAACCCACCGTCCCGGGCTCATAGCCCAGATAGCGCCCGACCGCGGCCAGTTCACGCGTGTGCGAGGGAAACGTGTCGCCGGCTCGCCCCCGTACCAGCATCACCGCATTCCGCACCCGTGTCGCCAGGACCCACGCCTCGTCGAGGATCTGCGCGTCCTCGGCCGGGATCAGCCGCGCCGCGCAGGCGGCAGCCAGCGCCTCGCGGGTCCTGGTGGTACGCAGCCCCGGCTCGGCCCACGCGTGCTGCAGCTGGAAGAGCTGCACGGTCCATTCCACGTCGCTCAGCCCACCGCGCCCGAGCTTCGCGTGCAGGGTCGGGTCGGCGCCGCGCGGCAGCCGTTCCGCCTCCATCCGGGCCTTCAGACGGCGGATCTCGCGGACCGCGTCGTCCCCGAGGCCCTCGACCGGGTAACGCAGCGGGTCGATCAGGTCGACGAAGCGCCGCCCGAGGTCCGCGTCGCCCGCCACCGGTTCCGCACGCAGCAGTGCGTGGCTCTCCCAGACCCTGGACCAGCGCCGGTAGTAGGCCTCGTACGACTTGAGGGTGCGGACCAGCGGGCCGTTCCTGCCCTCCGGGCGCAGATCGGCGTCGATGAGGAGGGGCGGGTCTCCGCTCGGGATCTGCAGCAGCCGGCTCATCTCGGAGACCACCCGGCTCGCGGCCTCGGCCGCCTCCCGCTCGTCGACGCCCTCGCGGGGCTCGTGCACGAACAGCACGTCCGCGTCCGAGCCGTAGCCCAGTTCGTGGCCGCCGAAGCGGCCCATGCCGATGATCGCGAAGCGGGTCGGCAGCTCGTCGCCCCAGCCCGCGCGGACCACCGCGCGCAGGGTGCCGGCGAGCGTCGCGGCGGTCAGGTCGGACACCGCGCCGCCGACCAGGTCCACCAGATCGCCGGGATCGGCGGGCTCCTCGGAACCGACGTGACCGGGGGGCTCCTGCGCGGGGTGCGCCTCGCCGTCCAGGGCGGGACCCTCCGTGCCGTAACTGCCGATCAGATCGGCCGCCGCGGTGCGGAACAATTCGCGCCGGCGTACACCTCGTGCCGTGGCCACCGCCTGCTCGGCGTCGTCCGCGCGGCCCACCGCGGCAAGGATCTCCTGCTCCAGCTGGGCGTGGTCGCGCGGTTCGAGACCCTTGGGGTCGCCGAGCAGCGCCACTGCCTCGGGGGCGCGAAGGAGCAGGTCCGGGGCGAGCCGGCCGGCGGACAGGACCCGGGCCAGGTTCTCGGCCGCGGCGCCCTCGTCGCGCAGCAGCCGTAGGTACCAGGGGGTCTTGCCGAGCGCGTCGGAGACCTTGCGGAAGCCGAGCAACCCCGCGTCCGGGTCCGCCGAGTCCGCGAACCAGCCGAGCAGCACCGGGAGCAGCGTGCGCTGGATCGCGGCCTTCCGGCTCACCCCGGAGGCGAGTGCCTCGAGGTGGCGGAGCGCGGCCGCCGGGTCCACGTAACCGAGTGCCACCAGGCGCTCCCGGGCGGCGTCCGGGGAAAGCCGGATCTCGCCGGGTGCCAGCTGGGCGACGGCGTCCAGGAGCGGCCGGTAGAACAGCTTCTCGTGCAGGCGCCGGACCGCGGCCGCATGCTTGCGCCAGGCCTGGTTGAGGGACGCCACCGGGTCGGTGCGCAGACCGAGCGAGCGGCCGAGGCGCCGGAGGCCGGCCTCGTCGTCGGGCACCAGGTGGGTGCGCCGCAGCCGGTACAGCTGGATGTGGTGCTCCATGGCGCGCAGGAAGCGGTACGCCTCGTCGAAGCGAGTGGCGTCCGCGCGGCCGATGTAGCCGCCCTCGGCGAGCGCCTGCAGCGCCTGGAGTGTGCTGCCGCTGCGCAGCGAGGGGTCGGACCTGCCGTGCACCAACTGCAGGAGCTGGACGGCGAATTCGACGTCCCGGAGGCCGCCGGGGCCCAGCTTGAGCTCGCGGTCGAGTTCGGCGGCGGGGATGTTGTCGACGACCCGGCGGCGCATCCGCTGCACGTCCGGCACGAAGTTGTCCCGCTCGGCCGCCTGCCACACCAGCGGCGCGATGGTCGCCACGTACTCCTCGCCGAGTTCACTGTCGCCGGCCACCGGCCGGGCCTTGAGCAGGGCCTGGAACTCCCAGGTCTTGGCCCACCGTTGGTAGTACGCGAGATGCGAGGACAGGGTGCGGACGAGGGGGCCGTTGCGGCCCTCGGGGCGGAGGTTGGCGTCGACGGGCCAGATGGTGCCCTCGACGTTGGTGTCCGAGCAGATGCGCATCATGTGGGCGGCGAGCCGCCCGGCCGCCTGCATGGCCTTGGTCTCGTCGGCGCCGGCCGCGTGATCCGCGGGGGCTGCCACGAAGATGACGTCCACGTCGGAGACGTAGTTCAGCTCGTGTCCGCCGCACTTGCCCATGGCGACGACCGCGAGCCGGCAGGCCGCCGCGTCCTCGGGGGCGTCGGCCGAGGCGATGGCCAGGGCGGCGCGCAGGGTCGCGGTGGCGAGGTCGGCGAGTTCCGCGGCGGTCTGGGCGACGCCGGTGGTGCCGCAGACGTCGCGGGCCGCGATGGACAGCAGGCAGCGGCGGTACGCCACCCGCAGGGCGACCGGGTCGTCGGCCTCGGCGAGACCGCGTTCGAAATCCTCGACACCGGGGTGCAGATCGGCGTGCTCGTAGCGGACGAGGGCCTGCCAGTCGCGGGGGTGGCGGGCCAGATGGTCGGCGAGTGCCTCGGAGGCCCCGATAACCCCGAGCAGCCGGTCGCGCAGCGGTTTCGCGGCGAGCAGGGTGTCGATCAGGGTGCGGCGTTCGTCCTCGGGCTGCGCCTCGACGAGGCGCACCAGGCTGAGCAGCGCGAGATCCGGGTCCGCGGTGGCGCCCAGGGCGTCCAGGAGTACGGGGTCCGTGCGCAGTTCGGCCAGTTCCGGGCTCTCGAGGAGCCGGCCCGCCGCGGACGGATCGGTGAAGCCGTGCCGCAGTAGACGGGTGAAGGTACTGCTCCGGCGCCCCGGCGCTGTCATCCCGGCCTCCTGTCCGATCGGGGCGTTCGCATCGGGTCGTGCCGTGCGTCCGTCCGCCGCGCCCGCGGTGGTCCGAGCCTATCCGCAGCGCGGGCCGTGGGGGCCTGCGGCGTCGGGGGCCCGGGCGGGGATCGGGGCGATCCGGGTGCGGGGGGCGTGTTCGGTGGGCACCATCGGTTCCAGGCCGTGCAGGTGATCGCGGCGGCTCGCGCCGCACGCCGGGGATCCGCGATGGCGGACGGGCGGGGCGCACTGCACTGCACTGCACTGCTTACGGACACGCACGGGCACGGACACGGACACGCTAGGAGACGGACTGTGGACTACACCCTCGAAGTCGTACTGCTGCCGGTCAGCGACATCGACCGCGCCAGGGACTTCTACCGCGACAAGCTCGGCTTCCACGTCGACATCGACCAGGAGGTGATGCCCGGCATGCGGATCGTCCAGCTGACGCCACCGGGCTCCGGCTGTTCGATCGCGCTCGGCGACGCCATCTGGGACACGATGGACGGCCCGGCCCCGGCCCCCGGCTCGTACCAGGGGATGCAGCTGTGCGTCGCCGACATCAAGGCCGCGCACCAGGAGCTGACCGAGCGCGGCCTCGAGGTCGGCGAGCCCGTCTCGTACGGCGACACGGACGGCGCGACCTTCATGTACTTCAAGGACCCGGACGGCAACGGGTGGGCGATCCAGGAGTACCGCGTACGGGCTACGCAGCCGCTGCGGAGCGCGATCTGAGGGGCATGCGCGACGTAGAACGCGCCGGAGCGGCTCCCGCGCCCGGCGGTCCGCTGCTCTTCCTGGACGTCGACGGCCCCCTGATCCCGTTCGGGGCGACGCCGCAGCAACTGCCGGGCGGGTACCCCACGTTCCCGTCCGGCTCCTCCGGGGCGCCGGATCCGGCCGCGAATCCCCTGCTCACCAGACTCGATCCCGCGCTCGGGCCCCTGCTCGCCGCCCTGCCGTGCGAGCTGGTGTGGGCGACGACCTGGATGGACGAGGCGAACGACTCCGTCGCCCCGCGACTGGGCCTGCCCCACCTGCCGGTACTCGACGACCTGCCCGTACCCGACGATCCGGAGCAGGAGCCGACCGCGGTCGGCCTCGGGCGCCGGGCCCCGCACTGGAAGGTCCCGGCCATGGTCGCGTGGGCGGCCGGACGCGCATTCGTCTGGGTCGACGACGAGGTCTCGGGCACCGATCGTGCGTGGGTCGCGGCGCACCATCCCGGCCGGGCCCTGCTCCACCCCGTGGATGCTCGACTGGGCCTGACCGCAAGGGACTTCACCGTCCTGGACGACTGGCTCCGGGCCGCGCAGTGACCGCGGGCGCCCCGCCCCGGGGCGGCCCGACGCCCGGAGGGGCCCACGATCCGTCGTCGTGGGCCCCTCCGGAGCGGGAAGCGAAAAGCGCTCCGACCCCCGCCTACAGCACCGGCAGGTTCTTCCTCAGCTCAAAGGCCGTGACCTCACTCCGGTACTCCTCCCACTCCTGCTTCTTGTTGCGCAGGAAGAAGTCGTAGACGTGCTCGCCCAGGGTCTCGGCGACGAGTTCGCTGCGTTCCATCAGGGCGATGGACTCGCCGAGGTTCTGCGGGAGCGGCTCGATGCCCATCGCTCGGCGCTCGGCGTCGGAGAGGGCCCACACGTCGTCGTCGGCGCCGGGCGGGAGTTCGTACCCCTCCTCGATGCCCTTGAGGCCGGCGGCGAGCAGCACGGCGTACGAGAGGTAGGGGTTGGCACCGGAGTCGAGGGAGCGGACCTCGACCCGCGCGGAGCCGGTCTTGCCGGGCTTGTACATCGGGACCCGGATGAGGGCCGAGCGGTTGTTGTGCCCCCAGCAGATGTACGAGGGGGCCTCGCCGCCCGCGCCCGCGGTGCGCTCGGAGCCGCCCCAGATGCGCTTGTAGGAGTTCACCCACTGGTTGGTGACCGCCGAGATCTCGGCGGCGTGCCGCAGCAGTCCCGCGATGAAGGAACGGCCGACCTTGGAGAGCTGGTACTCGGAGCCGGACTCGTAGAACGCGTTGCGGTCGCCCTCGAAGAGGGAGAGGTGGGTGTGCATGCCGGAGCCCGGGTACTCCGAGAACGGCTTCGGCATGAAGGTGGCCTGGACCCCCTGCTCCAGCGCGACCTGCTTCATCACCAGGCGGAACGTCATGATGTTGTCCGCGGTGGAGAGCGCGTCGGCGTAGCGCAGGTCGATCTCCTGCTGTCCCGGCGCCCCCTCGTGGTGGCTGAACTCGACCGAGATGCCCATGGATTCGAGCATGGTGATCGCCTGGCGGCGGAAGTCCATGCCGACGTTCTGCGGGGTGTGGTCGAAATAGCCGGAGGAGTCGGCGGGCGTGGGCCGGGTGCCGTCGACCGGCTTGTCCTTCAGCAGGAAGAACTCGATCTCGGGGTGGGTGTAGAAGGTGAATCCGAGGTCGGAGGTCTTGGCGAGCGCCCGCTTGAGTACGTAGCGCGGGTCGGCGAAGGACGGGGAGCCGTCCGGCATCAGGATGTCGCAGAACATCCGGGCGGTGCCGGGGGCTTCCGCGCGCCACGGCAGGATCTGGAAGGTGGCCGGATCCGGCTTGGCGATCATGTCCGACTCGTAGACCCGCGCGAAGCCCTCGATCGCGGAGCCGTCGAAGCCGATGCCTTCGTCGAAGGCCTGTTCCAGTTCGGCGGGGGCCACCGCGACCGACTTGAGGAAGCCGAGTACGTCGGTGAACCAGAGCCGCACGAACCGGATATCGCGCTCCTCAAGTGTGCGAAGCACGAACTCCTGCTGCTTGTCCATAGCTACATCCTTGCAGTTCAGACGGCCTGTGCACACCGGGCGGGCATCGGGTGAGGGCTCCAGTGTCACGCCCCGGGGTTTCCGCCAGATTACGCACTCCCCCTGGCCCGGGGCATCCCGCGGACCACTACGATCAGCACGCTGCCCGTCCGGGCGCTCCGCTGTCCCCTTCCGAGCTCGACTCCCCTCCAGAAGGACACGTCATGAGTTCCAGCAAGTCCGGTTCGAACGCCCGCAAGGCCCGCATAGAGGAGATGCGCCGGGCGGAGCAGTCGCGAGAGCGCCGCAACCGTCTGATCGCCATCGTCGCGAGCACCGCGGTGGTGGCGGGCCTGGTCGGCTTCGGGTCCTATCTCTTCCTCAAGGAGCAGGACAAGAAGGACAAGGAGCAGGCGGCGGTCGAGACGGACCAGAAGAACCGCGAGAAGGCGGCGAAGAAGCCGATAGCGGACGAGAAGTCCTGGGACGCCAAGAAGCTGGGCCGTGACCATGTGACGAAGCCCGTCAGCTACCCGATGACTCCCCCGGTCGGCGGCGACCACGACCAGGTCTGGATGAACTGCAACGGCGACGTGTACGCCAAGGAGATCCCGAACAGGCACGCGGTGCACTCCCTGGAGCACGGCGCCGTCTGGGTCACGTACAACGACAAGGCGCCCGAGGGCGAGCTGAAGAAGTTCGAGGCGAAGGTGAAGGCCACGCCGTACTCGCTGATGAGCCCGATCGCCGAGCAGAAGGGCGCCATCATGCTCAGCGCCTGGGGCAAGCAGGTGACCGTGGACAGCGCCTCCGACCCGCGGGTCGAGAGCTTCTTCGGCAAGTACGTGCAGGGCAAGCAGACCCCGGAGCCGGGTGCCGCCTGCACCGGGGGTGTCGCGAAGTGAGGCGTTCCGGGTGGGCCGCGGTGTGCGCCACCGTCGCACTGGCCGCTGCCGGCGGTGTGACGGCGGCGCTCGCGGGCAGCCCGGACGCTCGCCAGGACGCTGCGGGGCCGGCCGGGGCCGCGACGGCCTCGCCCGGCCCCGCCGACGCGGGGTTCGCCCGCGACATGGCGATCCATCACCAGCAGGCCGTCGAGATGTCCTTCGTCGTACGGGACCGCACCGACGACGAGGAGGTACGGCGTCTCGCGTACGACATCGCCAACACCCAGGCGAACCAGCGCGGCATGCTGCTCGGCTGGCTCGACCTGTGGGACCTGCCGAAGGTGACCGCGGACAAGCCCATGAAGTGGATGGGCATGGAGCAATCGCCCGGGATGGACGCGGACGGTGCGCTGATGCCCGGGATGGCCACCAAGAGCGAACTCGGCCGGCTGGCGAAGGCGGACGGCCGGCAGGCGGAGGTCCTGTATCTGCAGTTGATGACCGAGCACCACAAGGGCGGGGTGCATATGGCCGAGGGCTGCGCGGACCAGTGCACGGTCGGCGCCGAACGGTCCCTCGCCAAGGGCATGGTGAGCGCCCAGGAGTCCGAACTCGACCTGATGGCCGACCTGTTGGAGAAGCGGGGCGCGGCTCCGCGCAAGGCCGGCTGAGCGGGGTCAGGCCGCGACGGCCGCTGCGTCCGCGCGCAGCGGGGCGAGGGCGTCGGACCAGGCGATGACGTCGTCGAAGAGTTCCTGCAGCGCGGCCTCCTGGTGAGCGCCCGGCGCGAAGGTCCAGGTGCTGGGGTCGGTCTCGTCGGCGTAGGTGAAGTCGGCGAACGCCGAGAGCGCCACCTGCGTCGCCACGTCGGCGATCCGCACTTCGCCGAGGATCGGGCGCAGCTGCTCGACCGCGCGCACGCCGAGACTTGAGCCGTAACTGATGAATCCCGCGGCCTTGTTGTGCCATTCGGCGGCGAGGTAGTCGATGGCGTTCTTCAGAGCGGCCGGTGGGGCGTGGTTGTACTCGGGTGTGACGAAGACGAATCCGTCGTAGCCGGCGATCCGCTCGGCCCAGCGGCGGGTGTGTTCGTGGCTGTAGTGCCCCCAGGCGGCGGGGAGTTCCTCGTCGAGGAGCGGCAGGGCGTGGTCGGCGATGTCGACGATGTCGAACTCGGCGTGCCCCTCCCGCACCGTCCGGTGCCGGGTGGCCGCCTCGTGGGCCCAGGCGGCGACGGTGGGGCTTCGGCGGCCGGGGCGGGTGGTTCCGATGATGATGGCGATGCGGGTGGTCATGGCGCTCCCTCTCGTGGCGCGTTCCTCGGCCGGTGCTTCCGCGGCGGACACGAGTAAAGTACAACGGGTAGCGCAAAAAAGTAAAACGGTTCATGCAGAAAATGGAAGGGTGTGCGGATGACCAGCGACGATGCGGCGCAGCTCGGGACGGGGAACGCCCGGGCCGCGAAGGGCCGGCCCCGCGGCGGAGTACTGGCCAAGCGGCGGGCCATCCTCGACGCCGCGCTCACGGTGTTCGCGCGCGACGGGTACACCCGGGCCGGTATCGACACCATCGCGCGGACCGCCGAGGTGTCCACGCGCACGGTCTACAACCACTTCCAGGACAAGGCGGAGCTCTTCGAGACCGTCATCCAGGAGAGCGCGACCCGGGTCGCCGAGGCCCAGATCGCCCTCCTGGAACGCCACTTGAGCGAGGTCACCGACCTCGAGCAGGACCTCGTGGCCTTCGGTACCGACTGGGTGTCGCCGACGGCGGACTACGCCGACCACTCCGCCCTGGTACGCCAGATCAACGCGGAGGTGCAGCACATCCCGGCCACCGCGATCGAGGCGTGGCAGGCAGCCGGGCCGCAGCGCGTGCAGCGTGAACTGGCTTTCCGGTTCGGCGAGTTGGCCGCCCGCGGCCTACTGGACGTGCCCGAACCACGCCGGGCGGCACGCCACTTCAGCGCGCTCGTCGCGGCCGGGACCCCGTCCCTGCCGGGCCGGGCCTGCGCGGACGAGACCGTCCGGGAGACGGTCGCCGCCGGCGTACGGGCCTTCCTGTACGGCTACGCCTCGGCCTGAGCCGTCCCGGCGTCGAGGACCGCGCGTGCCACGTCCTCGGGACGGTCGAGCATCACCAGATGCCCCGACCCCGGAGAGATGCGCAGCCGTGCGTCCAGGGTGCGGGCCAGCCAGACCTGCCGTTCCAGCCAGCGACGGCTCTCACCGGCCGCGAGCACGGTGACGGGCAGCTCCTCGGGGAGCGGGAACTGTCGTCGTACCGCCACCAGTTGGGCGGCCACGTCCCGGTAGCCGGCGTTCTCGGCGAGCACCGCGCGCGTGGCGCGTCCGGTGCCGTAGACCCGGCGCACGAGGTCGCGCGGGGCGGGGTCGCGGCCTCCCGTACGGGCGAGGCGTACGGCCGCGCGGCGCAGTGCCGGGCCGAGGGCGTACGGCAGACCCGAGGCGGCCAGCACCGTGCCGCACGCGCGCGTGGCGCCCGCCCGCAGCGCCGGTGCGGGACGGGGCCTGGCGTCCTCCTCGACGCTGGAATCCACCAGCACCAGAGCCGCCGTGCGCTCGGGCCGGAGCCGGGCGAACGCCTCGCAGTGCAGGCCCGCGAGCGAATGCCCGACCACGGTGACCGGCCCGGTCGCACCGCACGCGTCGAGCACCCTTCCGATGCGGTCGGCCTCACCGAGGAGCGAGGGCGCCACGCGCGCGTGGGCACTGAGACCGAGCCCCGGACGGTCGAAGCGGACGACGGTTCGGTACGGCGCGAGCAGCCGCGTCACCGCGTCCCAGTCGAACCACGCCTGCCCGAGCCCGCCCGACAGCAGGCACACAGGCCCGTGCCCCTGCACGACCACATGGTGAGCCACACCCCCGATCCGTACGAACGCGCTCACGGGCTCCCCTCCTTGGCGAGTGAACGGGCGAACAGGACGAGCCACAGGGCGATCAGAATCACCTGCAGCCGCTGCGCGAGACCGAGGAACCAGGTGCCCTGCCCCGCCTCGAAGGCCCCGACGGACGTCAACGTCCAGGCTCCGGCCGCCACTTCCGCCGCGACGATCCACGGACCGGTACGCGCCAGGAGCGACCGGCCGCGGCCGCGGCGCACGGCGACGGTCAACGCCGCCATCGCCACGAGCGCGGCCGCTGCGGCGAGAGAGCTGGTGCAGGTGTGCGCGACGTGGGACGCGGGCACCAGGCCCGCCGCCTCTCGCTCGGCGCACGCGGGGTCCGCGGTGGGTGTGCAGCTCAGCGGCACCCGCGAGTCCGCGACGGTCGCGGCACCGAAGACGGCCAGGGCCCCGAGGCCGGTGACGGTCCAGCGGGTCCCTGATGTGCGACCGGCAAGGACCACGAGGGCGGCGACCATCACGAGCAGCCCGGAGACCAGGTCGGTCGTCCGCAGGAGCCCGCCGAGCGGCTCCCCCTCGGCGGCGAGCTCGCTGACGTAATTGCGCAGCGGATCGAGCCCCGTCGCCACGAACACCTCGACGAGCCAGGCGCTGTAGGCCACCGCACCGAGCACGAGCAGGACGGCCGCCGCACGGCATCGTGTGCCGGGCGGCGGGAACGAGGGCGGTGGCGATGGTTCGAATCGGGGCATAGTGGGCCGAATCCTACGACCCAGGGCGGCAGCCGCGGCCGGTCACCCGGCCGAGCGAGCCTCCGGATCGGGCCCGTCCGAGGCCGGGCGAGCCGGCCGCACCACCCACCCCCGCCCCGCCCGCGAAGGACCGCCCCGGCAGACGCCGGCACCTCCCGGACCACATCGCGTCAGAAAGACGATTACACTGGGCGGCGTGCCTCAACTACGCCTCGCCTTGAATCAGATCGATTCGACCGTCGGTGACCTCGCCGGCAATGCCGAGTCGGTCGTGCACTGGACCCGTCATTCCGCCGAGCAGGGCGCCCACCTGGTGGCGTTCCCCGAGATGGTCCTCACCGGCTACCCCGTCGAGGACCTCGCGCTGCGGTCGTCGTTCGTCGAGGCCTCCCGGGCCGCACTGCGGGCGCTCGCCGCCCGCCTCGCGGACGAGGGGCTCGGCGAACTCCCGGTGATCGTCGGCTATCTCGACCGATCCTCGACCGCGCAGCCCAAGTACGGCCAACCGGCCGGAGCGCCGCAGAACGCCGCCGCGGTGCTGCACCGCGGCGAGGTGCGCCTCACCTTCGCCAAGCACCACCTGCCGAACTACGGGGTGTTCGACGAGTTCCGGTACTTCGTGCCGGGCGACACGCTGCCCGTCGTACGGGTGCACGGCGTCGATGTCGCGCTCGCGATCTGCGAGGACCTCTGGCAGGACGGCGGACGGGTGCCGGCCACCCGGAGCGCGGGCGCGGGCCTGCTGATCTCGATCAACGCCTCGCCCTACGAGCAGAACAAGGACGACAGCCGCCTCGAGCTGGTCCGCAAGCGCGCCCAGGAGGCCGGCTGCACCACGGCCTACGTGGCGATGATCGGCGGCCAGGACGAGCTGGTCTTCGACGGCGACTCCATCGTGGTGGACGCCGATGGAGACGTGGTCGCCCGCGCCCCGCAGTTCTCCGAGGGCTGCGTGGTCGTCGACCTCGACCTGCCCGCCGCCGGACCGGTTCCGGGGGGTGTCGTCGACGACGGCCTGCGCATCGACCACGTGGTCTGCTCCGAGGACCCGCTCGCACCCTACGAGGCGGAGCTGTCGGGCGGGTACGCGGAGCGGCTCGACGACGACGAGGAGGTGTACTCGGCGCTGGTGGTGGGTCTGCGCGCGTACGCCGCCAAGAACGGCTTCCGGTCGGTCCTGATCGGCCTGTCCGGCGGTATCGACTCGGCTCTCGTCGCGGCGATCGCCTGCGACGCGCTCGGCGCCCAGAACGTGTACGGCGTGGCGATGCCGTCGAAGTACTCCTCCGAGCACTCGAAGGGCGACGCGGCGGACCTGGCCAGGCGTACCGGGCTCAACTTCCGTACGGTGCCGATCGAGCCGATGTTCGACGCGTACATGGAATCGCTCGGCCTCACGGGGCTCGCGGAGGAGAATCTGCAGTCCCGGCTGCGCGGCACGATGCTGATGGCGCTCTCCAACCAGGAGGGCCACATCGTCCTGGCCCCGGGCAACAAGTCCGAGCTCGCGGTGGGCTATTCGACGCTCTACGGCGACTCGGTCGGCGCCTACGGACCCATCAAGGACGTCTACAAGACGTCGGTCTTCCGGCTCGCGAAGTGGCGCAACCGTGCCGCCGGCGAGGGCGGTCGGACCCCGCCGATCCCGGAGAACTCGATCACCAAGCCGCCGAGCGCCGAGCTGCGCCCGGATCAGGTGGACACGGACTCCCTGCCGGACTACGACGTGCTCGACCGGGTCCTGGCGATGTACGTGGACGCGGATCAGGGACTCGAGGCGATCGTCGCCGCCGGTTTCGACCCCGACGTCGTCACGCGGGTGCTCGGCATGGTCGACACCGCCGAGTACAAGCGACGGCAGTACCCGCCGGGCACGAAGATCTCCGCGAAGGGCTTCGGCAAGGACCGCCGCCTGCCGATCACCAGCCGCTGGCGCGAATCGCGGCCCGCTGCCGGAGCCTGACTCCGCGAGCCCGGAACAGCGCGAAGGGCCGCCGCACCGACTCGGAAGAAGTCGGTGCGGCGGCCCTTCGCGTTCGTTCGCGGCATCCAGGGCCTGTCGGCCCGGGTTCAGCCCACCCGTTCCCCGGAAGGAGCGTGCTCGGCGGTGGCACCGCCGGAGGCCACCACCCGGGAGCTGTCCCGTGCGGGCTCGCGGTCGAGGAGTCCGGCGGTGACGGCGATCGCCAGGCCGACGACGGCCAGTACGGCACCGACGAGGGTGGGAGAGGTCCAGCCCCAGCCGGCGGCGATGGCGACACCGCCGATCCAGGCTCCGCCGGCGTTGGCCAGGTTGAAGGCCGAGTGGTTGGAGGCGGAGGCGAGCGTCGGGGCGTGCTCGGCCTTGCGCATCACCAGCATCTGCAGGGGCGTCGTGGTCATGAAGCCCACCGCGCCGAGCAGGACGACGGTCACCAGCGCCGCCCACTTCACGTGCGAGGTGAAGTGGAAGGCGACCAGGACGACGGCGAGCGCACCGAGCGAGCCGTACAGCGTCGGACGCAGCGCCCGGTCGGTGAGGGGTCCCGCGGCGAGTGCACCGAGCGTCATACCGATACCGAAGAGCGCGAGGACCAGCGTCACGCTCGACGTCGAGAAGCCCATCACCTCGGTGGTGATCGACGCGAGGTAGGAGTACACCGCGAAGACACCGGCGAAGCCGAAGACGGCGGTGAGCAGGGCGAGCACCACCTGACGGTCGCCCAGCGCCCTGACCTCGCGACGGACGCTCTGCGTGGTGTCGCGCGGCATGTCCGGCACACAGCGGGCGAGTGCCGCCATCGAGACCAGCCCGATCGCTGCGACGACGAGGAACGTGGCGCGCCAGCCGAGGTGTTGGCCGAGCAGGGTTGCGGCGGGTACGCCGACGATGTTGGCCACGGTGAGGCCGAGGAACATGGTGGCGACCGCACGGGCCTGCCGGTCCTTGCGTACCAGGCGGGCGGCGACCACCGCTCCGACCCCGAAGAAGGCACCGTGCGGAAGACCCGCGAGCACCCGGCTCGCGGCGAGGGTGCCGAAGCCCGGCGCGAGCGCCGAGGCGAGGTTGCCGACGGTGAAGACGGCCATCAGGAGCAGAAGCATCCGCTTACGCGGGATGCGCGAGCCGAATCCGGTCAGGAGCGGGGCCCCGACGACGACTCCGATGGCGTACGCGGAGACGAGGTAGCCCGCGGTGGGCACCGAGGTGCCGAGATCGCCCGCGACATCGGGCAGCAGGCCCATCATCACGAACTCGGTGGTGCCGATGCCGAAGGCGGAGACGGCGAGCGCGAGCAGCGCCAGAGGCATGAGAGGCCTTTCGAACAGCAGGAGGAAGGCCGCATCGACCGGAGATCGTCCGGTGGATACGGCCCGATAAGTTCTTGAACGGAACAAAGTCTCGCAGGTCTTGTATTCCGCGGTGTTAACACTCGATGTCGGCCACCGGTCGGGCCCCGGAGCGCGCCGTGACGCCGGCCACTCGCCCCGAGGCCGGCAGGCAGGTCCCGCGAGCCGGGCGGCAGGTCCCGCACGTCTCGCGCGGTACGCCCGCCCCTGGATTCAGAGCCGGACCGAAGCCGCCAGCGGAAGGTGGTCGCTGTCCGTGCGGCCCAGCGCCCAGGACGACTCCGGCTCCACCCCGCGCACCATGATCTGGTCGATCCGTGCCATCGGGAAGGCGGCCGGCCAACTGAAGCCGAACCCGTCGCCGGCCGCGCCCTGGGTCGAGCGGAGTTGCGAGGTGACCGGCGAAAGGGCGCGGTCGTTCATCGTGCCGTTGAGGTCGCCGAGCAGGATGACCCGGTCGAGCGGCTCGTCCCGGATCGCGACGCCGAGCGCCTGCGCGCTCCGGTCGCGCTGCCCGGCGGTGAACCCGGCGTCGAGCTTGACCCGGACCGAGGGCAGGTGCGCGGCGAAGACGGCGACCTTGCCCTCAGGGGTCGCGACGGTGGTGCGCAGGGCCCGGCTCCAGCCGAGCTTGATGTCGACGGCCTTGCTGTCGCTGAGCGGGTACTTGCTCCACACCCCGACGGTGCCTTCGACCGTGCGGTACTTGAAGGTGCCGGCCAGCGCCTCGCGGTAGGCGGGCAGGTCGTCCTGGGTCAGTTCCTCCAGGGCCACCACGTCCGCGCCGGAGGCGGCGATCTCGGCCGCGGTTCCCCCGGGGTCCGTGTTCTCCGCGTTGACGTTGTGGGTGACGACGGTGAGGTCGCCGCCGGAACCGGACTTGTCGAAGACGAGGCCGCCGAACATGTTCAGCCAGACCACCACCGGCAGGACCGTGGCGATCAGCGCCGTGGCGGAACGCCGTACGAACGCCAGGACGATCACGACGGGGATCCCGAGGCCCAGCCAGGGCAGGAAGGTCTCGACGAGGCTGCCCAGGTTGCCCACGGCGTTCGGCACACGCGCGTGCAGGCCCATGACCATGGCGATCAGTACGGCGATCGCGGCGAGCACCAGGCCACGGCGCCAGATCCCGCGATCGTGCCGCAGGCCGGTCAGGGCCCGGCGCATGCGGTCCGTCCGGCTCTCGGGGCCGGACCCGTCGTGGCCCGTCTCCGTCGCGTACGCCTGCGCCATACCGTCGCCTCACTGACCTGCCGTGCACACCGTCCCCTGCCCCGAAACCCTAGGGGATACGGACGGTGCTCCTCGCCGCCCCGGAGCGCGGCCGTACGGTGCTGAGGACGTCCGGCCTGTCGGACCGGGTTCCCCGGCCGGGGGCAGGAGTGATGTCCGTGACACGAACGGGACGGGATGCGGACAGAGCGGTACGGGCTCACCTGCCGCTCGCACCGGGTTCGCCGTCCGCCGGCCTGAGCCCCGAGAGCACCGCGTCGACGACGGTCTCGGAGAGGCCTTCGGGCAGCGGGTCGTCGGAGTGCAGGATCGTGCGGGTCAGCATCGGGCCGGTGATCAGGAGGCCCATCAGTTCCGGGTCCAGGTCGCCCCTGATCTCCCCGGACTCCACCCCTCGGCGCAGCACGTCGCGCATCTGGGCGGCCCGCTCCGCGACGACATTGCGGTGGTACAAGTCCCAGAGCTTCGGAAAGGTCTTCGCCTGCGCGACGAGGTTGCTCAGGAGGGCGGAGTTGCGCTTGGCGAGTCCGCGCTGCCGGATGCCCTCGACGAGGGCCACCAGGTCGTCCCGTACATCGATCCCGGCGAGTTCGGGACCGGGGTCCTCCATCGCGGCGAGCACCTCGACCAGGAGTTCCTCCTTGCCGGACCAGCGCCGGTAGATGGTGGCCTTGCCCACCCCCGCGGTGCGGGCGATGCGTTCGATCGAGAGAGCGGCCAGCGGTACGCCCTCTTCGAGGACGGTGAGTACCCCTTCGAAGATGGCGCGCTCGACGGCCTCGCTGCGGGGGCGGCCGCGGGCGACGCGGGCACCGGCCTCGGCACCGGCCGCGGCTCCGGCGGCTGCGCCCCGGGTGCCGGCTCGCCTCTCGTGCGCCCCGCCGCTCCGCTCTCCGAGCCCCATGCCGGTCCTCCCTGTCGTCACGCCCGCCGTCGGGACGATTGTCCCGCGCCCGGCGGGGAGGTCGGAGCCGATCCTGCCGCGGGAGGCGGTCCCGGCCTCTCGCGCGCCCCCGTTCGAGCGGCAGCCGGGGCGCCGGGGCTCAGCGGTCCGCGGTCACCGGTTCCTCGGCGGGCGCTTCTGCCTGGGGCGTGCTGCGGCCCGGCAGGAACAGGCCCACCACCAGCGCGCCGATCAGGGCGACGGCCGCCGAGCCGACCGCCGTGATGTGCATGGCGTGCAGGAACGCGTCGTGTGCGGGGCCGACCAGGTCGCGGCCGGCAGGACCCAGCCGTTCCGCCACGCCCAGGGTGGCCTCGATCGATTCGCCTGCCGCGTCCCGTACGCCCGCCGGAACGGCGCCGAGGCTGCCCTCGATCTCGCTGCGGTACACGGTGGACAGGACGGAACCGAGCACGGCGATCCCGAGAGCACCCCCGACCTGGCGGAAGGTGCTGTTCAGGGCTGAGCCCGAACCGGCCTTCTCCCGTGGCAGCGCCTGCATGATGGCGACAGTGACCGGCGGCATGATGTGCGCCATCCCGGTGCCCTGGACGAAGAAGACGATCCCCATCACCCAGACCGGGGTGTCCGCGTCGAACATCGTGAACGACGCGAGCCCGACGGCCACCAGACTCATGCCCACCGTGCAGGTGAGCCGCGCCCCGAACCGGTCGACGACCAGCCGCGCACGGGGCGCGAACGCCATCTGGGCGACGGCGAGGGGCAGAATCATCAGGCCCGACTGCAGGGGCGTGTAGCCGCGCACGCTCTGCAGATAGAAGGCGGAGAAGAAGGTCACGCCCATCAGGGCGAAGAAGACGAGCGCGATCGCGGAGACCGCGGCGGCGAAGGCGGGCTTGCGGAAGTACGAGATGTCGATCGACGGGTTCTCGATGCGCTTCTCGTGGACCACGAAGCCGGCCAGGACGGCGATGCCCGCGCCAGTGGTGAGGAGCACCAACGGGTCGGTGAAGTCGGCGAGTTCGCCGCCGCGGATGATGCCGAACACGAGGAGCACGAGCCCCGCGATGGACAGGCCGACGCCGATCGGGTCGAGCCGACCTGGCCGGGGATCCTTGGACTCGGGCACCAGGAACAGCATGCCGATCAGGGCGAGGACCACCACGGGAACGTTGACCAGGAAGACCGAGCCCCACCAGAAGTGGTCGAGGAGCACGCCTCCGGTGATGGGGCCGACGGCTATCGCCAGGCCCACGCTGCCGGCCCAGATGCCGATGGCCTTGGGCTGCTCGTCGCGCTCGAAGACGTTCATCAGGATGGCCAGGGTGGCGGGCATCACCAGGGCGCCGCCGAGACCCATCACGGCCCGGAACGCGATGAGTTGGCCGGGCGAAGCGGAGACGGCCGCGAGCACCGATCCGATGCCGAACACCAGCGTGCCGGTCATCAGCATCTTCTTGCGGCCGAGCCGGTCACCGAGCAGGCCGGCGGTGAACAGCAGCCCGGCGAAGACCAGGGTGTAGGAGTTGATGGCCCATTCGAGCTCGCTCTGGGTGGCTCCGAGGCCGATCGGCTCGGGGGTGGCGATGACCTTGACAGCCACGTTCAGGATCGAGTTGTCGAGGACGACGATCAGCAGGCTGAACATCAGCACGGCGAGGATGGCCCACCGGCGGCGGTGGACGGCCTCCGGCACGCGGCGTTCGGTGGTGGGTGAAGTCATGGACGTCAGCGTAGAGCCATTTCGATACGAGACCGTCTCGTATTGTAAAGATTTTGCCTGCGGCCGGGCGGGATCCGGGTGGACACGACCTAGCCGCAACGCGGCACGGGATGCCACCATGGAAGGGATCCGGGGACGCCGTCAGGGCGCCTCGAGATGACCTGAAGGAGCCGTGCCATGCAGGAGATCTCGGCTGCCCGCACACAGCCCGTCGACAGCAGCAAAGCGCTGTACGGCGGCAAGGGCACACGCCGCATCACCGTCCGCGACATCGTCACCGCCAAGGAGCGCGGCGAGAAGTGGCCGATGCTCACCGCCTACGACGCGATGACCGCCTCGGTCTTCGACGAGGCCGGCATCCCCGTGATGCTGGTCGGCGACTCGATGGGCAACTGTCACCTGGGGTACGACACCACCGTCCCCGTCACCCTCGACCAGATCGCGATGCTCTCGGCCGCGGTCGTACGCGGCACGAGCCGCGCCCTGATCGTCGGCGACCTCCCCTTCGGCAGCTACCAGGAGGGACCCGTGCAGGCACTGCGCTCGGCGACTCGCCTGGTCAAGGAGGCCGGGGTCGGCGCCATCAAGCTGGAGGGCGGCGAACGCTCCCTGGCGCAGACCGAGTTGATCGTCCAGTCCGGCATCCCCGTGATGTCCCACCTGGGCCTCACCCCGCAGTCCGTCAACACGATGGGGTACCGGGTACAGGGCCGCGGCGACGAGGCGGCCCACCGCCTGGTGAACGACGCCAAGGCCGCGCAGGCCGCCGGCGCCTTCGCGGTCGTCCTCGAACTGGTCCCGGCGGAGCTGGCCGCGGAGGTCACCCGCTCCCTGGAGATCCCGACGATCGGCATCGGCGCGGGCCCCGAGTGCGACGCCCAGGTCCTCGTCTGGACCGACATGATGGGCCTCACCGACGGCAAGGTCCCCCGCTTCGTGAAGCAGTACGCGGAGCTGCGCTCGGTGATGGGCAATGCCGCCAAGGCCTTCGCCGACGACGTCGTCGGCGGCTCCTTCCCCGCGGCGGAACACTCTGTGCGCTGACGCGCGCGTTCGCGTTCCGGCCCCGCCGCTCGGCGCCGTGCCGTCGCTCGCCGGACGGGCTCTCCCGAGCCCGTCCGGCGAGCGACGTACAGAGCGGGTCGTGACCCGCGCCGATCACCGGGGCGCCGTCGAACCGGTACTCCTCGGACACGTCGGTTCGGAGCTCAGGCGGCGGCCATCGTCGCGGCGAGCTCGCGAGCACGGTCGTGGGCCTCGGTCATGGATGCCTCGTGCTTCGCAAGCAGCGCAGCCAGTGCCGGCGAGTGCGGAGCCATGGTCAGCTCGGGGATCACGGTGGTGACGTCGAGGCCGAACATGTCCTCGTGGCCGAGCAGCGCATCGAGGACGGGTACGACGTAGTCGAAGCCGTACCGGGTGGCGCCGGGGCCGTAGCCGCCGCGCCCCTCACCTCACCAGTAGTGCGCAACCCCGTTGCCGGCGAGTAAGACAGAGCGCGCAAAAGGCACTTTCAGGTGCGTGGGTGCCGCGCCGGCAGACCGAAGTCCGGGCAGAGACTCGATGTATCGGCGGCATATCGGTACCCGATCGCCGCCGCAGGCCCCGTGTCGGCAGTCTGTCGGTCGCCTGTCGGCGCCGCCCGCGACTCTTGTCGTATGACGCGATTCGACAAGAACCCGACACCCGGCGGCCACGGCGCCGGCGGCTCGCCCGTCGCCGTGGAAGTGAGGGGCCTCGTCAAGCACTACGGAGAGACCAAGGCCCTCGACGGGGTGGACCTGGACGTGCACGAGGGCACGGTCCTCGGTGTACTCGGGCCGAACGGCGCGGGCAAGACCACGCTCGTCCGCTGCCTGTCCACCCTGATCCTGCCCGACGCGGGCCACGCCGTCGTGGCCGGCTACGACGTGGTCCGCCAGCCCCGGCAGCTGCGCCGCACCATCGGCCTCACCGGCCAGTACGCCTCCGTGGACGAGAAGCTCTCCGGCTGGGAGAACCTCTACATGATCGGGCGACTGCTCGATCTCCCGCGCAAGGCGGCCCGCTCCCGCGCCGACGAGATGCTGGAGCGCTTCTCGCTGACCGAATCCGCCAAGCGCGCGGTCGGCCAGTACTCCGGCGGCATGCGGCGCCGCCTCGACCTCGCCGCCTCCATGATCGGCCGGCCCGCGATCCTGTACTTGGACGAGCCGACCACCGGCCTCGACCCGCGGACCCGCAACGAGGTGTGGGACGAGGTCCAGCGGATGGTCGCCGAAGGCGTGACCGTCCTGCTCACCACCCAGTACATGGAAGAGGCCGAGCAGTTGGCCGACGAACTGACGGTCATCGACAAGGGCAAGGTCATCGCCGGCGGCAAGGTCGACGAGCTCAAGGCGAAGGTCGGCGGCCGCACCCTGCGCGTCGTACCCGGCGACGCCGGGCAGCTCCCCGCGATGGTCCGGGACCTGAACGAGGCGGGCCTCGACGGAGTCGGCGGCTCGCAGGCCGTGCCGGACGAGGGCGCGCTCTACGTACCGATCCTCAGCGACGAGCAACTCACCGCCGTCATCGGCCTGTTCGCCGCCCGCGGCTACGCCGTCGCCGACATCGGCACCCATCTGCCCAGCCTCGACGAGGTGTTCCTGGCCATCACGGGCCAGAAGACCGCCGACGTCCAGGACGCCACCGCCGACGAGATCAAGGAGGTGGCCGCATGAGTACCGCCACCCTCACCCCACCACCCGCCACGCAGCAGCAGCCACCGGTCGCCGACGAGGGCCGGATCGGCCTGCGCGCCAATCTCCGGCACATCGGCGCCCTGGTCCGCCGCAACGCCCTGCAGATCAAGAAGGACCCGGAGTCGATGTTCGACGCGGTCCTGATGCCGATCATCTTCATCCTGTTGTTCGTCTACGTCTTCGGCGGCGCGATCGCCGGCAAGGGCAACAACCAGGAGTACGTCAACTACGTGGTCCCCGGCATGATGGCGATGATGGGCATGAACATCGCCATGGCCGTCGGCTCCGGAGTCAACGAGGACTTCAAGAAGGGGGTGATGGACCGTTTCCGTACGATGCCCATCGCCCGGTCCTCGGTCCTGATCGCCAAGATCGTCGTCGAGATCGGCCGGATGCTGGTCGCCACCGGGATCCTGCTCGGCATGGGCTTCCTGCTCGGGCTGCAGATCCACACCTCGGTCCTCGAACTGTTCGCCGCGATCGCGCTGTCCACCGTGTTCGGCGCCTCACTGATGTGGATCTTCATCCTGCTGGGTCTGTCACTGCCGACCCCGCAGGCCGTCCAGGGGGTCGCCATGCTCGTGATCATGCCTCTGCAGTTCGGCTCGTCGATCTTCGCCCCGACGTCCTCCATGCCGGGCTGGCTGGAGAGCTTCACCAAGGTCAACCCGCTGTCCAACCTGGCGGACGCGGCCCGCGCGCTGGTCAACGGCGTCGGCCCGATCGCCCAGCCCACCCTGGTCACGCTCGCCTGGGCGATCGGCATCACCGCGATCACCGCACCGCTCGCCGTCGCCAAGTTCCGCAAGCGGAGCTGACGCCGGACGGGAGCCGGGACGAGTCCCGGCTCCGCACCCCCCACCAGAATCGCGTCCGGCCGGGCGGTGCGGGGCGGGTCTCAGACCAGGGCGGCGGCCTCCTCGATGGAGAGGCCGCCGCCCTGGGCGTAGGCGCGCGCGTAGGTCTCCTCGTCCAGGGTCGCGCGCAGCACCGCCTCGGTGGCCTCGCGGTTCTCGCGTTCCTCCGGGGAACGGACGTGCCGGTCGGGCAGGTGCGCGTCGGCGGCACCGAGCAGCCGGACGCCCTCCGCCGCCCGCCCCGGATCAGCGGATCCGCCCAACGCCCGTGCGGCAGTGACCAGATGGGACGGCGGCAGCTGCGGCGCCACCGTCATCGACACCTGCTGCAGTCCGCTCTCCAGGGCGATACGGAGCGAGACGAGCGCCTCCTCGTAGTGGCCGTCCAGGGTGTCCAACCAGCCGAGCAGCCCGTACGCGACCCCTTGGAACAGAGCGGCGGGGCCCGACACGAACTGGCTGCGCATCTGCCGCATCAGCGCCCTCGCCTCCTCGGTGCGTCCCGTACGCCCGAGCCACTTCGCGAGATAGAGGCGGCTCATCGACAGGGCCTCGCTGTTCTGGCCCGGCGCGTCGAGCACCTCCCGGATCAGCCGCTCGCCCTCATCGGTCCGGCCCCTCTCGAGGAGGGTGCTGGCGAAGCGCACCCGCAGGACCGCTACCTGTGCCCCTGCGCCGAGGCGTTCCATGTGGTCGATCGCGGCGCGGAAATCCGCGCCCGCGGCATCGAAGTCGCCGCGGTTCTCGTGGGCCTCGCCCCGGGCGGAGTGCGCCTCGGCCGCGCCCCACAGGTCGCCGAGTTCGGTGTACAGGGCGAGTGACGCGTCCGCGTCGGCGTTCGCGTCGCCGCCCCACGCGACGCTGTTGGCGGAGACGTTGGCCCGCATCTGCAGGGCCGAGGCGAGTTCCCAGCGGAAGCCGTGACGGCGGCAGGCGTCCACCGTGATGTCGGCCAGCTCGCGGATGCCGATCGGCTCACCCGTCAGCATCACGGCGAAGACCCACAGCCAACCCGGCATCCGGCAGGTCTGCGGCTGGCCCGGCAGATAGCTGCGTGTGACGGCCCTCAGGCGCGCCAGACTCTCCTCGCTCGACCAGGACTCGGACGACGGGTCCATGGTCGCCAGGGCCATCAGATGGGCCCCGCGCCGGGCCTCGGCGCGTACCTCCGGCCGGAACGGAGGCGGCTCCTGGGTGCATCTCTCGAACAGCGGCTCGGCCGGGCGCACCGGTTCGGCGAACGGGTCGGGCCCGAGCTCGGCGGCCTGCCCCGCCCAGTAACGGCTCTCACTGCGCAGGTCCTGCATCCACCAGTACCAGCCGAGCGCGTGGACCAGGCAGAGCGCCTCGTCCTCGTCGCCGGCGGCGAGGGCGCGGCGCATGGCGGTACGCAGGTTCTCGTAGTCCTCCTCGATCCGCCGGATCGCGGCGCGCTGGCCGGGGCCGCGGAGTTCGAAGTCCGAGGTGCGGACCAGTTCCCGGTAGTGCACGAGGTGCGCGCGTTCGGCCGCCGCACGGTCACCGGCCTCGTCCAGGCGCTCCCCGGCGTACTCGCCGACGGTCTCGAGGAGCCGGTAGCGCATCTCGCCGCGCGTTCCCGCGGCGGCCACGACCAGCGACTTGTCCACGAGTGAGCCGAGGACGCCGAGTACGGCGGCGGCGTCGAGCGGAGTGGGTGCGTCCCCGACCGGCGCGCCCGAGCAGACGGCCTCGGCGGCCGACAGGTCGCAGCCACCGGCGAAGACGGAGAACCGGCGCAGGGCCGCGCGTTCCGTTGCGTCGAGCAGGTCCCAGGACCAGTCGACGACCGCACGCAGGGTCTGCTGACGGGGCAGCACCGTACGGCTGCCGGAGGTCAGCAGCCGGAAGCGGTCGTCGAGCCGGTCCGCGATCTGGCGGGGCGTGAGCGACCGCAGGCGTGCCGCCGCCAGTTCGATGGCCAGCGGCAGCCCGTCGAGCCGGGTGCAGATCTCCGCCGCGGCCTCCGGGTCGTCCTCGACGCGGAATCCGGCGCGGGCGGCCGCTCCTCGCTCGGCGAGCAGACGCAGCGCGACCGGCTCGGGGAGCGGCTCGAGGGCACGCACCGACTCCCCCGGCACACCGAGGGGTTCCCGGCTGGTCGCCAGGACGGTGACACCCGGGCAGCGGGCGAGCAGCTCCTCGACGAGCCGGGCCGCCGCGTCGACGACGTGCTCGCAGTTGTCGAGCAGGATCAGCATGCGGCGCGAGGCACAGTGCGCGGTCAGGCGCATCAGGGGATCGGCGGCGTGCGGATCGGCGGCCCGCATCTCGTCGGCGCCGGCCCCGTGCAGTACCGTCTCGCGCCCGCCGATCGCGGCCAGTACGGCCTCGGGTACGGCGTCCGGGTCGCCGGTGGCGTCGACGGGAGCGAGTTCGGCGAGCCACACCCCGTCCGGGACGGTGCCGGTGGCCAGCGACTCCGCGGCCTCCTGGGAGAGTCGCGTCTTGCCCGCACCGCCGGGCCCCAGCAGCGTGACGAGCCGCGAGCGCCCGAGGTCGCCGCGGATCGCCTCGATGTCCGCCTCCCGCCCGACGAAACTGGTGACGCGTGCCCGGAGGTTGCCCGTCACGGACGGGGCGGGGGCCGGCTCGGGACGGTGTGGGGGGCGTGCGGCGGGTGCCTGGGAGGTCAGCAACTCGGTGTGCAGGGCGCGCAGTTCGGGCCCCGGGTCGGCGCCGAGCCGGTCGGCGAGTGTGGTCCGTACGTCCTCGTAGGCGGCGAGCGCCTCGGCCGGGCGGCCCGCGTCGCGCAGCGCGCGCAGGTGCAGGGCGTGCAGAGGTTCGTCGAGGGGGTGGGCGCCGGTGAGCGCGGTGAGTTCCGGCAGGGCCTGCTCGGCCCGGCCGAGCGCGAGGCCCGCCTCGATCCGGGTACGGCGGGCCGTCAGGCGCAACGCCTCGAGGCGCGCCAGGTCGGCGGTACGGTCCGGGAGGTCGGCGAGGGCGGGACCGCGCCACAGGCCGAGCGCCTCGTCGAGCAGCCCGCCCGCCTTCTCCGCGTCGCCGTCGGCGAGTGCCCGCCCGCCGTCGGCCACGAGACGCTCGAAGCGGTGGACGTCCACCTGGTCCGGCGGCACGGCGAGCCGGTAGCCGCCGTCCTCGGAGGCGACGACAGCGTGCCCGACGGCCCTGCGCAGCCGCCCGACCAGCGCCTGCAGCGCGGCGGTCGCATCGGCCGGCGGATCCGACTCCCACACCTCACCGACGAGATACTCGACGGACACGGCCCGCCCCGCCCGCAGCGCGAGCACGGTGAGCAACGCGCGCAGCCGGGGGCCGAGCGGGACGGCCTGTCCCTGGTCATCAACGGCCTGCGCACTGCCGAGTACGTAGATCTGCACGCCCTCATTGTCCCCGGACCGGCATCCACAGGCCTCGACGGGCCACAAACCAAGCCCCTCCGCCGCAAGCCCGTCCCACCCTCGAGGCCTCGACCGAGACCGCGACGGAGACCAAGACCGACCAAAATCAAGCCCGTCCGACGCTCGAGGACAGGGCCGCCAGGCCGAAAAGAAGGCCCGTCCGGCACTTGAGGACACCAGCCGAAGGCCAAGAACAAAGCCCGTCCGGCACTTGAGGACAAGGCCGCCAGGCCGAAAGGAAAGCCCGTCCGGCACTCGAGGACAAAGACCCCGGGCGCACGGGCCTGAGAACCCACCCCCTCGGCCCCCGCCGACCACGTACCGTCGGACCATGACCACCCCCACCCGCCGCCGCAGCGCACCCGTGAGCCCGGTATTCCTGGGCATCGTCGCCGTCGCAGCCGCATCGGGATGGGCCACCTGGACCGGCTCCGCCGACAGCCTCGGCACCGGTGTAGCGGTGTTCGTGTTCGTGACCGCGGCGTGGATCGTGTCGCTCTGTCTGCACGAGTACGCACACGCCCGCAGCGCGCTGCACAGCGGCGACACCTCGATCGGCGCCAAGGGCTACCTGACCCTCAATCCGCTGCTCTACACCCACGCCCTGCTGAGCATCGTGCTGCCGGTGCTCTTCGTGATCATGGGCGGTATCGGCCTGCCGGGCGGGGCCGTCTTCATCGAGCGGCACCGGATCCCGGGCCGTTGGCGGCACAGCCTGATCTCGGCAGCCGGCCCGCTGACGAACGTCCTGTTCGCCGTGGTGTGCACCGCACCGTTCTGGCTGGACGCACTCGACGGGGTACCCGACACGTTCCGCTTCGCGCTCGGCTTCCTCGCGCTGCTGCAGGTGACGGCCGCGATCCTGAATTTCCTGCCGGTGCCGGGGCTCGACGGGTACGGGGTGATCGAGCCGTGGCTGTCGCCCAACATCAGGCGCCAGGCGGAACCGTTCGCCCCGTTCGGACTGCTCGTGGTCTTCGGCGTCCTGTGGATCCCGGGGGTCAATGCCGTGTTCTTCGACGCCGTGGACGCGATCCTGCGGGGCCTCGGGGTGACGGACTGGGACACCTACTGGGGGCAGCAGCTCTACCGGTTCTGGCAGGGCGCTCCGGACATCCCGTCGATCGGGCCCTGACCGGGCGGCCAGGCTGTCAGGCGGTGGGGGAACCGCCTGCCGGGGAGCCGTCCGCGGCCCGGTTGCGGGCCGCCGCGGCCATCCGCCCGCGGCGCAGGTAGTACCAGGCCATGTTGGACGAGAGACCGGCGAGCAGGATCCACACGATGCCGAGCCAGCTGCCCTGGGTGAAGGCCACCACGGCGGCGGCCACCGACAGAACACAGACGACGAGGGCGTACACGGCGAGGCGGGGCATGGCGGAAAGCTCCTGTCGGACTCGGTTCGGGAGCTCGCTCCCGAGGCTTCGCCGTCCAGTGTCCCCCATGCCCCGATCGTGCCCGTACGTCGCCCCTCGGGGGCCTCGGCCGGCCCCGGCCCGTCCGCCCGCGCCCCGAGATCCGTCAGATGTCGGTGACGCGCAGTCCCGTGTGCGCCTTGTAGCGGCGGTTGACCGAGATCAGGTTGGCCACCAGCGACTCGACCTGGTGGGCGTTGCGCAGCCGGCCCGCGAAGACGCCTCGCATGCCCGGGATGCGGGCAGCGAGAGCCTGGACCTGGTCGGTGTCGGCGCGGGACTCGCCGAGGACCATCACATCGGTGTCGATCTCGTCGATGGCCTCGTCCTGGAGCAGCACCGCGGACAGATGGTGGAAGGCCGCGGTGACCCGGGAGTCGGGCAGCAGCGCCGCGGCCTGCTCGGCGGCGCTCCCCTCCTCGGGCACCAGCGCATAGGCGCCCTTCTTGTCGAAGCCGAGCGGGTTCACGCAGTCGACGACGAGCTTGCCGGCCAGGTCCTCGCGCAGCGCCTCGAGCGTCTTGGCGTGGCCGTCCCAGGGCACGGCGACGATCACGATGTCGCTGCGGCGGGCACAGTCGGCGTTCTCCGCGCCCTCGACGCCGTGGCCGATCTCCTCGGCAGCGGTACGCGCGCGGTCCGCGGCGCGGGAGCCGACGATCACCTTCTGGCCCGCCCGTGCCAGCCGGTAGGCGAGACCGCGGCCCTGGTCACCGGTACCGCCGAGCACGCCGACGACCAGGCCGGACACGTCGGGAAGGTCCCAGGGGTCCTTGGCGGGAGCCTTCGCCGGGGCCTGCTGCACGTCATCACTGGAAGTCATGGCCCGAGCCTACGTGCAGGTGGTCCGCCCGAACCCCCGCCCCCGACAGCGTCGACCGTCACCCTCGGGAGGGATTGACACCCCAACGGCCTCGCAGGAGCGGCCCGTTGCGGCAGGATACGGCGGCATGGATGCCGTACGAGTGGCGCTGCTGCGCGAGGTGCTCGCCGGGACCGAGTGGCCGGCGGCGACCCGGCGCTTCGCGGGGTCGCTGCGGGGTTCGGTCGTCCCGCACGGCGGCGGACTGCTGCTGGTGGGCACCACCGGCTACGAACCGTGGCACCTGGCCGCCCACCTGGTCGACGAGGCCGCCTGGTCGGGCACTCCGGAGCTGACGCCGACACTGGTACGCCACCGGGTGTGGCCCGGCGACCGCGCGCATCTGTCGGTCGGACTCGGCCGGCTCGAGGCGGCCAGGCGCGGCGAGACGCTCCTGGTGGTGGCCCCGGAAAGCCCCGGCGGCCAGCTGCTCGAGCGGGTGCACGACGCCCGTCGGGCCGGCGCCACGGTGCTCGCCCTGGACACCGGCGACCGTGAGCTGCAGGCGATGGCGCACGAGGCCCTGACGGTGCCGGAGGACCCTGACCTCGACTTCGACACGGTGCAGCACCTGGTGAGCGCCGCGGCCGGGGAGAACGCCCTGCCGGACGCCGCACCGGCGGGACGCCGACGGTTCCGCGACCGGCTCTCACGTCTCGCGGATCAGCTGACCCAGCCGCCGCCCGCCCGCTGGTAGGCGCCGGTCGCCCTCGACGGGGCAGGTCTCACGTCCCGTCCGGGTCCTCGCGCGGCTCGCCGTCGTGCCAGCGCTCGTCCGTCTCCCACTCGAGATTGCGCTCCTTGGCGGTCTCCATCGCGTGGGAGGCCTCGGCGCGGCTGGTGTAGGGGCCGAACCGGTCCTTGTTGGGGCACTCGGGCCCCTCCTCCACCTTCTGGTGTTCCAGGCAGTAGTACCACTCGCCCGGTTTGCCGACCGTACGCTTCTTGAACAGGGCCATGTCCGGCTCCTCGTCGCCCGCAGTCGTCGTACTTCCGCCGCCATCGTGCCCGATCGGCGCTGGATACACTCGTCGGCATGTCTGGCCAGTCACTGCTCGTTCCAGGGGAGCTCTCTCCCACCCGCTCCGTGCCCGGAAACATCCGGCGCCCCGAGTATGTCGGCAAGCCGGCGCCCACCGCGTACACGGGCCCCCATGCGCAGAGCGAGGAGACCCTCGAGCTGATGCGCACCGCGGGCCGTATCGCCGCGCAGGCCATGGAGGAGGCGGCCAAGCACATCGCCCCCGGCGTGACCACGGACGAACTCGACCGGGTCGCGCACACCTTCATGTGCGACCACGGCGCGTACCCGTCCACGCTCGGGTACCGCGGCTTCCCGAAGTCGCTGTGCAGTTCGGTCAACGAGGTGATCTGCCACGGCATCCCGGACTCCACGGTGCTGCGCGACGGCGACATCGTGAACCTGGACGTGACCGCGTACATCGGCGGCGTGCACGGCGACACCAACGCCACCTACTTCTGCGGCGACGTGGACGAGGAGTCGAAGCTCCTGGTCGAGCGGACCCGGGAGTCCCTGAACCGCGCGATCAAGGCGGTCCGCCCGGGCCGGCAGATCAACATCATCGGCCGGGTCATCGAGTCCTACGCCAAGCGCTTCGGCTACGGCGTGGTGCGCGACTTCACGGGGCACGGCATCAACTCCTCCTTCCACTCCGGCCTGGTGGTCCCGCACTACGACAGCCCGCACGCGACGACCGTGATCCAGCCCGGGATGACGTTCACCATCGAGCCGATGCTCACGCTCGGCACGCACGAGTACGACCTGTGGGAGGACGGCTGGACGGTGGTCACCAAGGACCGCAAGCGGACCGCCCAGTTCGA
This sequence comes from Streptomyces sp. YIM 130001, assembly GCF_003574445.1. Taxonomy (GTDB): domain Bacteria; phylum Actinomycetota; class Actinomycetes; order Streptomycetales; family Streptomycetaceae; genus Streptomyces. The sequence continues at coordinate 289,277 of NZ_KZ984554.1, read as the reverse complement.
GCACACCCTGGTGGCCACCGCGAACGGTGCGGAGATCCTCACGCTGCCCTGAATCCGACGCGAGGAGCGTGTTTTACCGACAGGAGGTCGGGAACCTTTACCGACAGGACGTCGGGAAGTCATTGACTTAGGTAAGCCTAAGTAGCAGGATCGTCGGTGGCTCCCCTCCCCTTTCGGCTCCGGAGGTCCCCTTGGACACCCCGTTCTCCACGCTCATCCGCACCGCGTCGCACGAGCAGCACACCGAGGCAGAGACCTCGACGTTCATGAGCGATCTCCTCGGCGGCCGCCTCGGCGTGGACGCGTACGCGCGGTACACGGAGCAGCTCTGGTTCGTGTACCGGGCACTCGAGGACGCCGCCGACAGCCTGAAGGGCGACCCGGTCGCGGGCGCCTTCGTGCAGCCGGAGCTGATGCGCGTGGACGCCCTCGAGGGGGACCTCGCGCATCTGCGCGGGGACGGCTGGCGGTCCGGCCTCACCGCCCTGCCGGCCACGGCGGCGTACGCGGAGCGGGTCACCGAATGCGCCCGCAGCTGGCCCGGCGGCTACGTCGCCCACCACTACACGCGCTATCTGGGCGACCTCTCCGGCGGCCAGATCATCCGCGACAAGGCGGAGAAGACCTGGGGCTTCGCCCGCAAGGGCGACGGCGTCCGGTTCTACGTCTTCGAGTCGATCTCCAACCCGGCGGCGTTCAAGCGCGGTTACCGCGAACTGCTCGACGGGATCGCGGTGGACGACCTGGAGAAGCAGCGCATCGTCGACGAATGCAAGCGTGCCTTCTCGCTGAACACGGCGGTGTTCCGCGAGCTGGGTGACGAGTTCCCGCTCAGCGCGGCGTAGTTCACCGCACACCCTGCTCTGTCCGGGCCCCTCGCCACCACGGCGACGGGCCCGGCGGCGTGGATCGGGAGGGTGCGGGTCGAGAGGGCGGGCGGCCTCAGAGCCGGGTGCTCGCCACCAGGGCGACTCTGCCGCCGAGTTCGACCGTGCCGTCGGGGCCCGGCGCGGTGATGAGCTGGGAGCCGCTGCCCTGGGTGATGTTGAGCGCGCGGCCCAGGTGGTGGGTGAGCAGCATCGCCGCGGCGCCGGTGGCCTCGTCCTCGGCCGTACTCTCGGGCGCACCGGGGCCGGACGGGCCGTCGCCGCGCGGAAGTCGGGGACGGCCGGGGAAGCCACGCGTCCGCACCCGGCCCGCCGCCTCGTCCTGCCATGCCCAGGCGTAGATCCAGCCGGTGCCGGCCGGTGGCACCTCGAGAGCGGCCAGTTCCCGCTCGGCGCGGTACTCCTTCAGCTGCCGGCCGCCCGCCCATGCGGCCGCTGCGGTGATCCAGCTGAACTCGCCGTCCTGGCGGGCCTCCACGACACCCGCCTCGGTGACCAACTCCGGTACGTCGAGCAGCCAGGCGGTGCCTACGCACGGATGTCCGGCGAACGGCAGCCGCGCGGTGGGGGTGTAGATGTCCAGCACGCCGCGTTCGGGATCGTCCACGAACACCGTCTCGGCGTACCCGAGCCGGCCCGCGAGCGCCTGACGCTGCGCGCGGCCCGGCACGAGCGAGCCTTCGCGGACGACACCGAGCGGGTTGCCGTGTCCGCCGTCGGGGCCGCAGAAGACCCTCAGCACGTCGAGCGTCACGTCGTCGAGTTCGGTCACGGTGGCATTGAAGCACCCTGTGGGGCGCCAACTGCACGGGCCCCACAGGGTGTTCGGGTGCCTGCGGGCGTCAGGCCCGGTCGGCCTGGGCGCCCGTGCGCCGCCGTGCGAAGTAGACCGCGCCCGCTCCGGCGGCCACGATCGCGCCCGCGGCGCCGATCAGCGCGCCGGTCGGCGTGCTGGAACCGGTGGAGGCCAGGTTGCCGGTGCCGCCGACGGAGCCGCCGCCGACTGTGCCCGCGCCACCCGTTCCTGCGCCGCCGCCCGAGCCGGAGCCGCCGCCCGAGCCGGAGCCGCCACCCGGCAGCTTCGCGTCGTCGGACAGGGCGAGTGCGACGTCGACGGGGTCGATCGCGTCGCCTTCCTTGTACATGGACCCGGTGGTCTCGTTGGCGAACTGCTCGGCACCGTCCGCGGTGAAGGCCGCGGGAACCTTCTGCAGGTGCAGTACGTCGTCCTTGATCGCGTACGAGGCCTTGGACAGGTCGAGGCTCGCGAACTCGACGTCGTCGTTGGTGCCTTCGGGCGTGGTGACGTCCAGGACGACGGTTCCCTCGGCGCCCTGCGCCTCCACCCGGATGTCGCTGAACTTCATGTCGATGCCGTGGGCCTTGTACAGGAACTGCACGCTGCCGCCGAAGGAGGCGTCGACCGTCTTGGCGTCGGCGTCCACCTCTGCCTCGTCGTACGGGAAGGTGTAGCCGTCGTCGCCGGACTTCTTGGCGCCGTCCGCGGTCTTCACCTCGCCGCCGGTGGAGATGTAGCGGCGGAAGGACTCCTTGAGGCCCCAGGTGAGAGTGCCGTCGACGGCGTCGCCCGCGGGGGCCCCGGAGGCGTCGCCGGAGGGCGCGGTGGTCGGCTCGCCACCCGGGTCCGTGGTGGGCTTCCCGGAGGGCTCGGTGCCGGTGTCGTCGGACGGGTCGGTGCTGGGCTCGCCGCCCGGGTCCTCGGAGGGGTCCGGGTCCTCGCTCGGAGTGCCGGTGTCCGCCGTGACGGTGAGGGTGGCCGGGTCGAGCGCGGTGCCCTCCTCGTACATGCCGTTGAAGGCCTTGGCGCCGTCCGCGGTGAGGGTGGCCGGGATGTCCTCGAAGGTCATCGCGCCGCCCTCGCCCTGGCCGGGCTTGACGTCGGTCAGGTCGAGTTCGGCGAGCGCGATGTCGTTCTGGGTCTCGCCGTTGAGGGTGACGTCGGCCTCGATGGCGCCGCCGGTGCCCTCGGTGGAGACCTTCACGTCGCTGATGCCGATGTCGAAGGCGTGGGCCTTGGAGACGAAGGAGACCTTGCCCTTGAACGCCGTCTCGACGGCGTGGGTGCCCGTGTCGTAGGTACCGGTGCCGTCGGTGAAGGTGAAGATGCCGTTGTCCGCGGCCTGTTCGGCGCCGTCGGTCGCGGTTATCTCGCCGGCCGCTATGCCGGTGACGTACTTGCGGAACGACTCCTTCAGACCCCAGTCGAGGGTGCCGTCCTTGAGGGCGATCGGCGCGGCCTTCGGGGCGGCGCCGTCGGCGGCGATCGCGGGCAGGGTGAGCGCGGTGGCGCCGATGGCGACGACCGTGGCCACCGATGCGGCGAGGGCGGACGGGCGGCGGAGGGCTGGCATGGTGGTGGGTCTCCTTGGTGAGGCGGCCGCCGAACGGCGGTGCACGACAGGACGGTTGGTGCTGTGCGTGGGGGGACCGGGAAGGTGGGGCTTCCGGGTGCCGGCTAAGAGGAGCCGGGCGTCTCGTCGGTGTCGGTGCCGTCCGCGGTGCGGGTACGGCGTCCTCGGGCGACGAGCAGGGCGGCCGCTGCCGCGAGGAGGACGGCCGCTCCGACGGCTACGGGCACCGTGGGGAACGAGCCGGACTCCGAGGAGGCGGCGGCTTTCTCGGTCTCGGGCTCGGCCTTCTCGGCCTTCGGTTCGGGCGAGGCGGAGGAGCCGAGGTCGGGCAGGGCGGGCAGTTTCGCACCGGCGTCGAGCGCGACGGCGAGCGATACCGGGTCCATCGCGGTGCCCGCCTTGTACATGCCGCCGAAGGCCTTCGAGCCGTCGGCGGTGAGTTTCGCGGGCGCTTCGGAGAGGGCGATCAGGTCGTCCTTCGGCTTCAACCCCGGTGCGGCGAAGGTGACGAGCGGTGCCTTCCTCTCGTCGAAGTCCTTGCTGCGGACGTCCGCGTAGAGCGTGCCCTTGTCGTCCTTCACGCGCACGGCGACCTTGTCGAGGGTCAGGTCGAGGCCGTGCTTCCCGGTGAAGCGGACGGAGCCGGCGAACGACGCGTCGAGGGTCTGCTTCCCTGCGTCGTACGTCCCCTCGCCCTCGGGGAAGCGGAAGAGTGCGCCGCCGTCCTGGGCGCCGGAGCCCAGCTTCCACTCGCCCTCGGCGATGGATCCGGACACATACTCGCGGAAGGTACGGCGTACGCCCCAGTCGACGGCGGCGTCCTCGATGCGGCCGGCCTTCTCGTGGCCGGTGCTCTTGTCCTTCTCGTCCTTCTTCCCCTTGCCGGGCTTGTCCTTGTCGTCCGGGGCGGGCTTGTGGGCAGCTGCCGCGGCGAGGTCGCCGGTGAGGCTGACGGGGTCGAGTGCGGTGCCGGCGGTGTAGTAGCCGGCGAAGGCCTTGGCGCCCTGCGAGGTGAGGGTCGCGGGGATGCCGGTGAGGGCGATCGGGCCCGAACCGCCCTTCATGTTCACGCCGGAGAGGTTCAGCGAGGCGAGCGGCACCTGGGCGGCCGTGGTGACCTTGCCGGTGCCCTTCTCCTTGCTGACCATGTCGGCGTGCAGGGTGCCCGCGCCGCCGGCGATACGCACGGTGGGGCGGCTCACCGTGAGGTCGAGCTCATACCCGCCGCCCTTCTTGTGTCCGACGAAGTGCACGCCGCCGGTGTAGCCCGCGCTGAAGCCACCGCTCGCCGGGTCGTACGAGCCTTTCGCCGAGTGGAAGCGGAACTGGCTGCCGCCTGCCGTGGCCGCGCCGCCCGACAGAGTCCAACTCCCCTTGGCTATAGGGCCGGTGACATAGCTCTGGAAGGACGATTTGATGCCCCAGTCGAGTCGTCCGCCCTGCACCGTACGGTCGGCGGCATGCGCGGCCGGCGCCGGGAGCAGAGCGGCCACGAGTACCGCGAACACGGCCGCGGCGCTCGCGCGCACGGCTCTGACGGACACCATCGTTGCCTCCTCCAGGCCTGGTCATGAAGGTAAGGCTAACCTAAGCTATGGTCCGGTCGGGCGGAACCCCTCCACCCACGGGAAGCTTCGGACGGCCCAGCAGGCCCCCGGCGCCCCGGACTTCGGCAGCCAGATCTCGACAGCACGACAGGACGGTGGAAACGAGTGGCCGCGCAGCAGTCCTCACGCCGGGCCGGCACCGGACCTCTCCGGTGGGTCGCCCCGGTCGTCGCCCTCTGCCTCGCCCTCGCCGGGTGCGGCGGTTCCGCCGGGGGCGAGGCGTCGCAGAAGTCCGGGAAGCCGAAGGCCGCGGCACCGGTGGACCGGGTGGAGCCGCTGGCCGGGACGCCGAAGCCGAAGCTCCCCGTCACCGTGGAGTCGGCCGACGGCAAGCAGGTCTCGGTGAGGTCCGCCGACCGGATCGTCCCGCTCACCGGCAGCCTCAGCGAGATCGTGTACACGCTCGGACTCGGCGACGGCGTGGTGGCCAGGGACATCACCGCCACCTTCGAACAGGCGAAGAAGCTGCCTCTGGTGACGCGGGCGCACGATGTGTCGGCGGAGGGCGTGCTGTCGCTGCGGCCCACCGTCGTCCTCGCGGACACCAGCACCGGACCGGTCGAGGCGATCGCCCAGATACGCGACGCCGGGATCCCGCTGGTCGTCGTCGAACCGGCCAAGTCCCTCGACGACGTGAGCACCCGCATCACCACGGTCGCCCACGCCCTGGGCGTCGACGCCGCCGGCAAGGCGCTCACCGAACGCACCGAGCAGCGCATCTCCGACGTGCAGAAGGACATCCCCGAGCAGTCGCAGCCGCCGCGCGTGGCGTTCCTGTACCTGCGCGGCTCCGCCTCCGTCTATCTGCTCGGCGGCCGGGAATCCGGGGCGAGTTCACTTCTGGAGGCGGCCGGCGCGGTGGACGCGGGCAAGGAGTCCGGCCTGAAGAAGGACTTCACCGCGATCACCAGCGAGGCCCTCGCCAAGGCGGCACCGGACGCGATCCTGGTGATGAGCAAGGGGCTCGAGTCGGTCGACGGCGTGGACGGCCTCGTCGAGATCCCCGGGGTCGCCCAGACACCGGCCGGCATGGAGAAGCGGGTGGTGTCCGTCGACGACGGCGTGCTGCTCAACTACGGCCCGCGCACGGACCAGGTACTCGCCTCCCTCGTCGAGCAGCTGTACGGCGAGGGGTCCAAGTGACCGCGACTCCGTCCACCGCGCCCGGGCCCGGGACGACACCCGGCACCGGGACGACATCCGGCCCCGGGACGGCATCCGACCCCGAGTCGGCGGTCAAGTCCCCGCCCACAGTGCCCCGTTCGGCCAAGGAGCCCGAGACCCGACCCCGCCGGCGCAGCGCCCCGTACGTCCTCACCGTGCTGCTCGTCGCCGCGCTCGCGCTCGGCGCCCTGCTCTCCGCCGGGATCGGCTCGTACGAGATTCCGCTCGGGGACGTGGTGTCCTCGGTGCAGCACCGGATCGGTCTGGGCGGCGAGTCCCTCGGGCGGGTCGGCGAGAGCGTGCTGTGGAACGTACGGCTGCCGCGGGTGACCCTGGCGGTCCTGGTCGGGGCCTCGCTCGGCTGCGCGGGCGCCCTGATGCAGGGGGTGTTCGGCAATCCGCTGGCCGAGCCGGGCGTGATCGGGATCTCCTCGGGCGCGGCGGTCGGCGCGGTCGGTGCGATCGCGCTCGGTCTGAGCTTCTTCGGCAACTGGACGGTGACGTTCTGCGCGTTCGTCGCGGGGCTGATCACCGTGCTCGTGGTGTATTCGCTGTCCCGGTCGGGAGGCCGGACCGAGGTCGTCACGCTGATCCTGACCGGTATCGCCCTGAACGCCTTCGCGGGCGCGTTGATCGGCCTCTTCCTGTTCTTCGCGGACAACGCGCAGGTCACCCAGATCACGTTCTGGCAGCTCGGCTCGTTGTCGGCGGCCACCTGGCCGAAGGTCCTGGCCGTGCTGCCGTGCGCGCTCGCCGGTCTGCTCGTCGCGCCGTTCTACGCCCGCCGCCTCGATCTGCTCGCGCTCGGCGAACGGCCCGCGCGGCACCTGGGCGTGGACGTGGAGCGGCTGCGGGTCGTCCTGATCCTGGTCGTCGCGCTGCTCACGGCGGCGGCCGTGGCGGTCGCCGGGATCGTCTCGTTCGTCGGCCTGCTCGTGCCTCATCTGCTGCGGATGGCGGCCGGTCCCGGGCACCGCTTCCTGGTGCCGGGCAGCGCCGTCGGTGGCGCACTCGTCCTGGTGGTGGCGGACCTGACGGCCCGTACCGTGGCGGCGCCCGCAGAGCTGCCGCTCGGGGTGCTGACCGCCCTGGTCGGCAGCCCGTTCTTCTTCTTCCTGCTGCGCAGGACCCGCCGCAAGCAAGGAGGCTGGGCGTGATCAAGTCCCTGTTCCCGTCCCGCGTCCGGACGCTGCCGGACCCCGTCGCACCCCGGGAAGTGCTCGCCGCCACCGAGGACTTGGGCGTACGTCTGGGCGGTCGTGAGGTGCTCTGCGATGTGACGGTCGGCGCACGGGCCGGCGAGGTACTCGCCCTGGTCGGTCCGAACGGCGCCGGCAAGTCCACCCTGCTCGCCGCCCTCGCCGCCGACCTGCCCGCGAGCTCCGGTGCCGTACGGGTCAGGGACCGGCCGGCGGACGCCTGGACGGCGGCCGAACTTGCCCTGCACCGGGCCGTGTTGCCGCAGTCCGCCCAACTGTCCTTTCCGTTCCCGGTCCTTGACGTGGTGCGGATGGGCCGCGCCCCGTGGGCCGGTACGCCGCTGGAGGACGAGGACGACGCCGCGGTGACCGAGGCCCTCGAGGCCACCGAGTCCGGCGCCTTCGCCGAACGCCCCTTCTCCGCCCTGTCCGGTGGCGAACGGGCCCGGGTCTCACTGGCCAGGGTGCTCGCCCAACGGACCCCGCTGATCCTGCTCGACGAGCCGACCGCGGCGCTCGACCTGCGCCATCAGGAACTGGTGCTTCGGGTCTGCCGGGAGCGTGCCGCGGCGGGCGACGCCGTCGTGGTCGTCCTGCACGACCTCGGTCTCGCCGCCGCGTACGCGGACCGGGTCACCGTTCTGCAGGACGGTTCGGTGGCCGCGGAGGGCCGGCCGGCCGAGGTGTTCACGGAGGAACTCCTCACCCGTGTCTACCGGCAACCGGTCGAGGTGCTGCCCCATCCGCGTACCGGCGCGGTCCTGATCTTCCCCAAGCGGCCCGCCTGACCGGGGCCCCGGCGCTCCCGCGACGGGGGACCTTCGCGACACGGGCCGCGGCCGTGCCCGGTAGGGTTCCGTCCGTCAAAGGGCCCAAGAGCAGAAGGCGAGCCATGAGCAGGGTGAGTCGGGCGGTGGCGGCGGTGGCATCGGTGACGGTGCTGGCCCTGACCGCCGGTGGGTGCGTGACAGTGCACGGTGAGCGGGAGATCGTCCCGTCGGCGACGAAGGCCGAAGCGGCCCGCGCACTCGAGGACTTCACCGCCGCCTACAACAAGGCGGACAAGAATTTCGACCCGTCGCTCGACGCGGCGCGGGTCGCCGGACCACTGAGCGCCATCAACCAGTCGGGGCTCAAGGCGAAGCGGGCGAGCAACCCGGACGGCAATCCGAACCACTCGCCGCTCGAACTCGACGACGCCAAGTACGTGATCCCCAAGCAGGCGGGCTGGCCCCGCTGGTTCGTCGCCGACACCGACAGCAACCGGGACAAGGACGACGATCCGAAGCAGGACACCCGCTGGGTCCTGGTCTTCACCCGCGGCAGCGCCGAACAGCTGTGGGAGGCCTCGTACTTGACGCTGCTGTCGCCGGACGAGGTGCCCGAGTTCAAGAAGGACTCCGACGGCTGGGCCGAGCCGGTGCCCGCGGACGACGCGAAGCTGGCCGTCCGCCCGGACCGGCTCAGCCGGGGCTACACCGACTACTTGGGCAAGGGCGGCGACACGTTCGCCGCGGGCAGCCACACCACGGGCTGGCGCGACATCCGCGAGAGGAACGCCAAGCGTCCGGGACTTGCCACCCAGTACATCGACCAGCCCGCGACCAACGGCGACTTCGCTCCCGTGGGGCTGCGCACCGAGGACGGCGGGGCGCTGATGTTCTACGCCAGTCGGCACTTCGAGCGGCAGACGGCGGCACGCGGGATGACGCTCAAGCTCGACCCCGAGGTGAAGGCCCTGCTCACCGGCGAGGCGAAGACGTCGGTCACCCTGGAACGGGTGTCGAACCAGGCGGCGCGCGTACCGGCGAAGGGCGCCGACGAGAGCGCGGTCGAGGTACTCAGCCGGATCCAGGGCCTGACGGGCGCGAAGGGCGAGTAGCGCGCGGACGGCCCCCGCCGCCGTGGATCAGCGGCGGGACGGCCAGGCCGCAGCCTCGTCCTCGTCCTCGGGGCTGTCGTGCGCGTCCATGTAGCGGGCGCAGGCGTCCGTCAGCGGTTCGAGCAGGGTGAGCGGATCGGGCAGCGGGTGCTCGAGACCGCGGATCCAGGTGAGTCCGAGGTCACCCGGCAGTCGCGCGGGCGGGACCAGGACGTAGCTGCCGCGGCAGTGCCAGCGCAGACCGGGATGCGCGTCCATGGTCTCGGGGTGGCAGTCCAGTTCGCAGGGCCACCACTCGTCCTCGTCCTCGGGGGTGCCCCGGGTCGCGGTGAAGAACAGCATGCGGTCGCCGCCCGAATCGGCGACGGGGCCGACCTCGATGCCGGCCGCGAGCAGGTTCTCCAGAGCGCTGCTGCCCGCTTCCAGCGGGACGTCCAGCACGTCGTGCACCATGCCGGTCGCGGTGATGAAGTTGGCGTCCGGCTGGTTCCTGGCCCAGCGCTCGATCTGGGAGCGGTCGGTGGTGGACTGGGTCTGCCAGGCGAACGAGACCGGGTGCCGGGCGGGGGTGGGACATCCGATGCGCTCGCAGGAACATCGGTACCCGGCGGGGTACGCGGCCGGCGCGAGCGGCAGTCCGGCTTCCGCCGCGGCGACCAGGAGTTCCTCGCGGTCGTCCTCGACAGCGGCGGGATGGGGACGCCGGGCGCGCAGCCACTGGGAGAGCCTGCTCTGCCCGCCGCCGTTGCGGCCGAACCCTGCGCCCATCTAACCCCTCACCTAGGTGTCGTGCTGTCCATGGTGCCACCATCCTGCGCCCCGGGTGGCCGCAGTCCCCGGTCGGGGTGCCTGGGGTGATGCGTTCCACCGGGTGTCGATGCCGGATAAGTACCGTTTCATCCCCCTACCTTGGCTGGCATGGTGACGCCTTCCATGCCCGCGCTGCTCGTCGCGACCGCGCTCGCGGCGACCGGTGGAACCCTGACCCCGCTGGAGTGGGGCGGCGGCCCGCTCACCGTCGACACCCTGCGCCCGGTCGTCTACACGGCACACCGCGGCGGAGCCCTCGAAGTCCCCGAGAACAGCATGTCCGGCCTGGTCGCCGCCCTGGAGCGGGGCACCGCCCAGGTGCTCGACGTGGACACCAGGATGCTGCGCGACGGCACCCTGGTGGCCATGCACGACGCGACCCTGGACCGTACGACGACCAGCAAGGGGCGGGTGCGCGACCTGACCGCCGCGGACTGGCGCAAGGTACGGCTCAAGCCGGACGCGGATCTGGAGGGACGCTGGCGGCCCGAGCGGCCGCCGACCATCGCCGAGGTGCTCGACCGCTTCGGGGGACGGGCCGTGCTGATGCTCGAGGCGAAGGATCCGGACAGTCTCGACGCCCTCGCGAAGATGCTGAAGAAGCGCGGCCTGGTCCGCTCGGTCCTGGTGAACTCCAACCGCCCCGCGGTCACGGAACGGGCCCACGAACTGGGCCTGATCGCCCAGCTGTGGCGCTCGGCGAAGCAGATGCGGCACGACGAGCCGAAGAAGTGGCGCGGCTTCGTGGACGTGCTCGACGTCGACTACAAGGCCCGCAACGCCGATCTCGTGCGGGCGGCCCGCTCCGGCATCCCGCGGGTCTGGGCGCACACCGTGAACCGGCCCAAGCAGCGGGACCGGGTGCTGCGCCTCGGCTGCAACGGCGTGATCACCAATGCGCCCGGACTGATGTGGCGCACTCCGGTGCGCGAGCGGATCCACGACTGACCCCGCACGGCCGGGCGGCTGCGGTCAGCGCGGTGCCAGACCGTACAGCGCGTACTCGACCACGGAGTCGGCGTACGCGTGACTGAGCGGGCCCGAGCTCTGCAGCCAGCGCTGAGCCAGCGGTGCGACGATCAACTCGAGGGCGATGCGCGGGTCGATGCCGGTGCGCACCTCGCCCGCCTCCTGGGCCGCCTCGAGGCGCTGGACGTAGAGCTGCAGGGACGGTTCGAGGAGGCGCTCGACCACCTGGCGTCCGAGTTCCCGGTCCACCACTCCCTCGGCGGCAAGGGCCCGGGCGGGGAGGTCGTACTTCGGGTCGAGCAGTTCATCGACCGTGGCGCGCAGGACGAACTTGAGGTCGGCCTCCAGGTCGCCGCTGTTGGGCAGGCCGTCGAACCGCTCCACGCCCGGCGGTGCGGCCGCCGCCTCGTTGGCCCGCTCCCCCGCGTCGAGGAAAGCCTCGAGCAGCACCTCGGCCTTGGACGACCACCAGCGGTAGATGGTCTGCTTGCCCACGCCGGCCCGGGCGGCGATCCCCTCGATCGTCGTCCGGCGGTAGCCGACCTCGCCGATGAGCGAGAGGGCGGCCTCGTAGATCGCGCGGCGCGAGCGTTCGCTGCGGCGCGAGGCGTCAGGGGCGGTCGTTCGAGTGGCCATGGTCCGAATGTAGCAGCGCCATGAGGCGAGACGTATCGTCTCACTGCGGAGCGGTGCCGGGACTAGCCGACGGTCAACTTCCCGCGAACGGCGGCAGATCGGCCGGAAAACAACCCGTTCGCCACCGGGCGCCGCGGCGCTCCAGGGCGGACCATGGGCACCACACGACCCGACAACCGTGAGGAGCCCTCTTTGCCTCGTCACGCCACGGCCGCCCCATCCCGGCGACCGGACCGCGGCGCCACACCCCGGCGCTATCTCATGTGCCCACCCGCGCACTTCCGCGTCACGTACTCCATCAACCCCTGGATGGATCCGGCCAAGCCCGTCGACGTACCGCTCGCCGTCGCACAGTGGGAGGACCTCAGGGACCGCTACCGGGCGCTCGGCCACACCGTCGAGGAGCTCACTCCCCGCCCCGGACTGCCGGACATGGTCTTCGCGGCGAACGGCGCCACGGTGATCGGCGGCCGGGTGCTCGGCGCCCGCTTCGCCCATCCGGAACGCGCCGCGGAGGCCGCCGAGCACCTCGACTGGTTCCGCGGACGCGGCTACGAGCGGGTCGTGGAACCGGACCACATCAACGAGGGCGAGGGCGACTTCGCCGTCACCGCCTCCTGGATCCTGGCCGGTCGCGGCTTCCGCGCCAGCCCGCTGTCGCACGGTGAGGCCCAGGAGTTCTTCGGCCGGCCGGTGCTCGGGCTCGACCTGGTGGATCCCCGCTACTACCACCTGGACACCGCGCTCGCGGTCCTCGACGACGCCCGCGACGAGGTCATGTACTACCCGGGCGCCTTCTCCCCCGGCAGCCGCGAAGTCCTGCGGCGGCTCTTTCCCGACGCACTGATCGCGACCGAGGCGGACGCGACCGCGTTCGGCCTGAACGCGGTCTCCGACGGCCGGAACGTGCTGCTCCCGCAGAGCGCGACCGGTCTCTTCGAGCCGCTGCGGGAGCGCGGATTCGAGCCGGTCGGGATGGATCTGGGCGAGCTGCTCAAGGGCGGCGGCAGCGTGAAGTGCTGCACCCAGGAGCTGCGGATCTAGGGCTTGTCGTACGGATCGGTGTGGGGCGGCGGCCATGCGTCGCCCCATTCCGCGTCGCGGGCCGCCTTGTAGCGGGCACCGTGCCGCTTGGTGACCGTCTCGCGGCGCAGGCCCTCGTCGGCGGTGCACAGGTCGAGCAGCACCTGGCCCTTGCGGATCTGCGGTTTGCGGGTGATCCGGGACGGCACGGGCACCGCGTCGGGCCGTACGGCCGCGACGTAGCTGAACTTCTCGTCCTCGTACGGCAGGGAGCCGCCCTTGACCCGGCGGTGCAACGAGGATCGGCTGACCCGGGCGGAGAAGTGGCACCAGTCGGTGCCCGGCTCGATGGGGCAGGCGGCGCTGTGCGGGCAGGGGGCGGCGATACGCAGACCCGCCGCGAGCAGCCGGTCGCGGGCCTCGATGATGCGGCCGTAGCCCTCCGGGGTGCCCGGTTCCACGACGACGATGGCGTCCGTCGCGGATCGTGCGGCGGTCTCCACGACGCTGCGGCGGTCGTCCTCGGCGAGCTCCCCGAGTACGTAGGAGATGGTGACGAGAGCAGTGCTCTCGACGTGGAGCGCTGCTCCGATCCGGGAGCGCCGCCAGCTCGCCCCGTCCAGGAGGCCGTTGGCCGACGCGAGTTCGCGGCCCAGGTCGAGGGCCGGCTCCGCCCAGTCGAGGACGGTGACGGGCCGCGGCGCGGGCCAGGTCGCGCCGACCGCCCAGGTGGCCGCGCCGGTTCCGCCGCCGATGTCGGTGTGGCTCTCCGGCGCCCAGTCGGCGGGCAGAGCCGCGGCGAGCGCGTCGAGGGCGGACCGTACGGCCTCGAAGGTCGCGGGCATCCGGTACGCGGCGTAGGCGGCGACGTCGGAGCGGTCCCGGAGCACGGGGGCGTCGGTCGGGGTACGGCCCCGGTAGTTGGCGATCAGCCGGTCGACGGCACGGGCCGCCTGGCTCGGCGGCAGTCCGTCGAGCAGCTCGGCGAGGGCGGTACGCAGGGCGTCCGCCGGCGAATGGGGCGCGTTCACCGGGAAAGCCTACTGGCGGCCGGAGGCCGTGCGGACCGGGAGCCTCCGGGGGCTCCGGACGAAGCGCCTCCGGCCGCCCGGCGGTGCCCGCCCCGAGCCGTTCCCGTCCGGTCACCGCGTCTTCACCGGGAGCCGACCGGCCTGGTGCCGAACGGTGACACGGGAACGGCTACGCACTCGAACGGCGTTGCTACGCTGGCGCTCGTCCGCGGCCACCACGGCCGTCGGCACGCCGAAGACTTTCGTGCGCAGGGGGATCAGTGGGACAGAAGATCGTGCGAACGGCACTCGTCGCGGGTGTCGTCGTTCTCGCACTACTGCTTCTGCTCGCGACCTGTGGTGGCGGCAAGGGTGACGACAAGAAGGACGACAAGCCCAAGAAGCCGCCCAGGAAGAGCCAGGGCCCGGCGACCAAGCTCGGTGTGCCGTCCGCGTACACCACCTCCAAGGGCTGGGAGATCACCGGGCTGACCTCCGAGTACGCACTGGCCAAGGACCTCGGCCGGATCGCGTTCCTCGAGCGGGCGGACGAGACGCGGTTCCGGATCAGGACGGTCGACGCGGCCACCGGCAAGCCGCGGTGGCGCAGCGACGCCTGGCGTCCGCTGAGCGACAAGCCCGGCGAGTATCCGCACCTGCTCTCGCTCACCAAGGACGACCGCGAGTACTTCGTCACCTGGTCGTACGGCAAGACCGCCGAGGACCCGCTGACCGAGGCCGACCGGCTGATTTCCCTCGACGTCTACGACGCCCGGGACGGATCGCGCCAGCGGATCGAGCTGCCGTGGTCCGTGTCCCCGACGGTCTCGGGCGCGGGCCCCGGCATCCTGATCGGCAAGGGCACCACCCGCGCCGCCGTCGTCGACCCGGTGACCGGACGCGTCACCAACGTGGAGGGCAAGGACCTCAAGTACCCGAAGGGCTGCAAGAACTGCAAGCGGCTCACCGAGGTCGTCGGGTACACGGACAAGGGCGTACTGGTCAGCGGCGCCGGGGAGTTCTGGGTGCAGGGCGGCTGGCACGCGCGCAAGACGGCACCGAAGGGCACCGACCCCGGAACCGGCACCGTGACCACCGCGGCCGGCGAGTACGTCCTGGCCAAGTGGGACAAGAAGCGCGGGTCCAAGGGCGCCGGGGAGAAGGACGTCTGGGCGGTGCACGACGCGGACAACGGCAAGACCGTCGCCACGGTCGAGTGCCGCAAGCCCGCGATCGTGCCCGGCCGCTACCCGGACGCGACGATGTCGGCCGAGGGCCGCTACCTGGTCGCCGGCAACCTCGCCTTCGATCTGGAGGAGAAGAAGGGGCACTGCTTCGAGGAGGACGAGGGCGCCAAGCCCCTCGCCCTCACCACGGTCACCGACGAGGGCCTGGCCTACGGAGCGACCGGAGCCCGCAGCCCGCAGGACGCCCTGAAGGGCGGCGGCACCCCGGTCGAGGTGCAGATCTCCACGGGTGAGCCGCAGGCGCTCTCGCCCAGCCTGCGGCTGCCCAGCTTCGACCTCGCGGGCATCGGCCTCTTCCAGTACACCGACGGCAAGGACGTGCCCCACCTGCTCGGGTACCGCCGGGCGGGCTGAGCTCCGCCGGAGGCGCGGTGCTGCGGGGACGCGGTCAGCGCACCGCCCGTCTCAGCCGGGTCGCGGCGGCCGCGCGGGGCGCGCTGTCCGGTGGCCTGCGGCGCGGGTGCACCGTGTTGGCGAGCAGCACCAGGAAGGTGTCGGTGGCGCGGTCGACGACCAGGCTCGTACCCGTGAATCCGCAGTGCCCGGCCGCGCCGCTGCCCGCCAGCTCCCCCATGAACCACGGCTGGTCGACCCGGAACCCGAGCCCCGGCTCGCGCAGCATCAGATCGACGAAGTCCGGGCCGAGTATGCGCGCGGGACCGTACGCCCCGCCGCCGAGCAGGGCGCGGCAGAACACCGCCAGATCGTGGCCGGTGGAGAAGAGTCCCGCGTGTCCGGCGACACCGCCGAGCGCGTAGGCGTTCTCGTCGTGCACCCGGCCGCGGACCATGCCGCGGTCGAGTTTGGCGAGCGGGCGGCGCTGGTCCTCGGTGGCCGCGGCGAACGGACAGGGGCCGAAGCCGGTCTGAGTCATACCGAGCGGCCGGGTGATGCCCTCGCGGATCAGCACGTCCAGACGGCGGCCGGTGATCCGCTCGAGCAGATGCTGGGCGAGCAGCATGTTCAGGTCCGAGTAGAGATACGTTCCGCCCTCGGCCACCGGTTCTTCGCGGCGTAGTGCGGCGATCCGCGCGGCGTCGTCCGGCAGGTCGTACAGCGGGAGTTCGGGGCGCAGGCCGGAGGTGTGGGTGAGCAGCCGGCGCACGGTGATGCCGTGCTCGACCGCCGCGGTGAAATCGGGCAGGTAGGCGCCGATCAGGGTGTCGATGCCGAGTGTGCCGCGCTCGATCTGCTGCAGCACGGCGACCGAGGTGAAGAGTTTGGTGAGCGAGGCGAGGTCGAAGGGGGTGCCGAGCGCCGTCGGAACCCGGCGCTCCAGGGGCAGCTCGCGGTCACCGGACGCGTACCGCACGGCCCAGCCGACGGCCTCGTGCACGGCGAGGACCGGGCCGCGTCCGGCGACGACGACCGCACCCGAGCACCAGTGCTCGGTCAGGGCGCGCACCTCGCGGACGAGCAGCCGCAGTTCCTCGGGGTCGAGCCCGGCCCGCTCCGGGGAGCCGGGGCGCAGCCGTGGTGGGCTCAGTGCTCCGCTCCCTCCGTGCGCGAGGCCTGCCAGGGGCGGCACAGTCCGACGAAGCAGCCGACGGACACCAAGGCGCAGCTCAGCTGGACGACGGCCATCGGAACGGCCGTGTTCTCACCGGCGATCCCCACCAGCGGCGAGGCGATCGCACCGATCAGGAACTGGGAGGTGCCGAGCAGCGCGGAGGCGGATCCCGCGGCGTTCGGCGTGCGCATCAGGGCCTGTGTGTTGGTGTTCGGCATCGCGAGGCCCATCGAGGACATCAGCACGAACAGGGCGGTGGCCACCGGCAGCAGCCCGACCTCGCCGAACACTCCGGTCGTCATCAGGAGCAGGGCGAACGCGGCGAGCGTGGTGACGCCGAGGCCGACGCCGAGCGCCTTGTCGAGGCTGACCCGGCCGACCAGGAGCCGGCCGTTGATCTGCCCGACGGCGATCAGGCCGATCGAGTTCACGCCGAAGAGGATGCTGAACATCTGCGGCGAGGCGCCGTAGATCTCCTGGACCACGAACGGCGACGCCGACACGTAGGAGAACAGCGTGGCGAAGGCGAAGCCCCCCGCGAGCAGGTAGCCGGAGAAGACCCGGTCGGCGAGCAGTGAGCGCATGGTGCGCAGGGCCTGGCCGACGCCGCCGTCGTGCCGCCGCTCGGGCGCCAGCGTCTCGGGGAGTTTCCGCCAGACGACGAAGGTGAGCAGCACTCCGATCGCGGTGAGGACGACGAAGATGCCCCGCCAGTCGGTGAACTGCAGCACCTGTCCTCCGATGACCGGCGCCACGACGGGCGCCACTCCGGAGATCAGCATCAGCGTGGAGAAGAACCGTGCCATGTCCACGCCGTCGTAGAGGTCACGGACCACGGCGCGGGCGATCACGATGCCAGCCGCTCCGGCGAGGCCCTGCAACAGGCGGAAGGCGACGAGGAGTTCGACGGTGGGGGCGAACGCGCAGATGGCGGTCGCGGCGATGTAGACGAGCAGTCCGATGAGCAGCGGCCGTCGGCGGCCCCACTTGTCGCTCATCGGTCCGACCACGAGCTGGCCGAGCGCCATGCCGGCGAGGCAGGCGGTGAGGGTGAGCTGGACGGTGGCGGCAGGCGCGGAGAACGCGTCGGCGACCTGCGGCAGGGCCGCCAGGTACATGTCCATGGACAGCGGCGGTACGGCGGTGAGCCCGCCCAGCACCAGGGTCACCAGGAGCCCCGTGGTGCGGCCGGGGATCGACGGGCGCCGGGTGTCCGCGACGGCCGCCTCGAGAGGTGGCTCGGCGAGTGATGGCTCGGGAAGGGGTGGTGTCTGTGATTGCTCCGGCGTGCTCCCTGCGGAACGTCTGCCTACCGCCGCCACGTCTGCTTCCCCTCCCGGATTGTCGTACCGCTCCCTATGCTCTCAGCTTGCAGGTTGTGGTCGAGACCATTTATCAGGACAGGCGGGGATCGGGATGGCGGAACGCGGTACGGAGCGCGCGGCGGCGGAGCGGGTGCGGTGGGGGGTTCTCGCGACCGGGTCGATGGCCGCCCGCTTCACCTCCGACCTGCTCGACATGCCGTCGGACGCCGAGGTGGTCGCGGTCGCCTCCCGCAACGAGGCGTCCGCGAAGGCCTTCGCGGACCGCTTCGGCATCGAGCGGGCGTACGGGGACTGGGCGTCGCTCGCCGCGGACGACGGCGTCGACGTGGTGTACGTGGCCACCCCGCACTCGGCGCACCGCGAGGCGGCGGGCCTGTGTCTCGAGGCGGGCCGGCCGGTGCTGTGCGAGAAGGCCTTCACGGTGAACGCGCGGGAGGCGGGCGAGCTGGTCACCCTCGCTCGGGAACGCGGCACCTTCCTGATGGAGGCCATGTGGATGTACTGCAACCCGCTGATCCGGCGGGCACTCGACCTGGTCGCGGACGGGGCGATCGGTGACGTGCGGACCGTGCAGGCGGACTTCGGTCTCGCCGGTCCCTTCCCGCCCTCGCACCGGCTGCGGGATCCCGCGCAGGGCGGTGGCGCGCTGCTCGACCTCGGGGTGTATCCGGTGTCGTTCGCGCAGCTGTTCCTCGGGGAGCCGTCGGATGTGACGGCGCGAGCGGTGCTCTCCGACGAGGGTGTGGATCTGCAGACGGGGATGCTGCTCTCCTTCGGCGGTGGCGCGCAGGCGGTGCTGCACTGCTCACTGACCGGGGCCACCGGGGTCGGCGGGTCGGTGACGGGTTCGCAGGGACGGATCGATCTGCCGGACGGGTTCTTCAGCCCCGGCCGTTTCGTCCTGCACCGCCCCGGCCGCGATCCGGAGGTGTTCCACGCGCAGGGGCCCCGGGACACGCTGCGGCACGAGGCGGCCGAGGTGATGCGCTGCCTGCGCGCGGGTGAGAGCGAGTCGCCGCTCGTGCCGCTGGACGGCACGCTCGCGGTGATGCGGACGCTCGATGCGGTACGTGACCGCATCGGCGTCCGCTATCCCGGCGAGTGAGGGACGGCCCCCGGGCCCGCCGAATGCCCAGCCCTGCCAAGTGCCCGGCCCTGCCAAGTGCCCGGCCTTGTCAAGTGACCGGCTTTCAGGCCGGCTTGAGACCCGGGTCGCCGGCCTCGGTGACGAAGGAGGCCGCGGTGCTGATCGGCGCACCGGGTGTGGTGACGGCGGGGACCGTGTGGAAGTCGGCCCGCGCGCTCTCGGTGCCGAGCGTCACCGCCACGTAGCCGCGCCGCCCGTTGAAGAACTTCAGATGCGGGTTGGCCTTCATGTACGTGTCCCAGGTGTCGGGCTTCTCGGCGCCGTCCTTGCCGCTGGCGACGGAGGTGGCGACGATCTCGGTGCCGACGGTGCGGGAGTCCTGGTCGGCGAAGTCCGCCTTGATGTCGAAGGCGTAGCCGACGTGCACGTCGCCGGTGAGCACCATCAGGTTCTCCACACCGGCGGCCCGGGCGCCCGCGAGCACCCGCTCGCGGGAGGCGGAGTAGCCGTCCCAGGCGTCCATGCTGACCTTCGCCTCGGCGTTGAGGTCGAGGCGGCGCTCGGAGAAGACGACCTGCTGGGGCACCACGTTCCACAGTGCGCCGGAGCGCCGCCAGCCGTCGACCAGCCAGCGTTCCTGGGCGGCGCCGGTGATGGTCCGTGCGGGGTCCTGGGACTCGGGTCCCGGCACGTGCGCCTTGTCTCCGTAGGCCTGGTCGGAGCGGTACTGGCGGGTGTCGAGCACGTCGAACTGGGCGAGCCGGCCGAACCGCAGGCGCCGGTAGAGCTGCATGTCGGGGCCCTCGGGCCGCTGGGGCAGGCGCAGCGGCTGGTTCTCCCAGTACGCGCGGTACGCGGCGGCCCTGCGCAGCAGGAACTCCTCGGGCGGCACGTTGTTCTCGGGGTTCTCGGGGATTCCGCCCGCGTAGTTGTTCTCGGTCTCGTGGTCGTCCCAGGTGACGACGAAGGGGTGGGCGGCGTGCGCGGCCCTCAGGTCCGGGTCGCTCTTGTAGAGGCCGTAGCGCATCCGGTAGTCGTCGAGGGTGACGGTCTCGCGGTTGAAGTGCGCGGGCAGGGTGCGGTCGGTGTACTTGCGGGCGCCGCCCACCGCGTCGACGGCGTACTCGTAGAGGTAGTCACCGAGGTGGAAGACGACGTCGAGGTCCTCGTCGGCGAGGTGCTTGTACGCGGTGAAGTAGCCGTCGTGGTACGCCTGGCAGGAGACCGCGCCGAGCCGCAGTTCGCCGGTGCGGGCGCCGGCGGCGGGTGCGGTGCGGGTCCGACCGGCCGGGGAGACCCAACGGCCCGTACGGAAGCGGTAGTAGTAGACCCGGTCCGGGTCGAGGCCTCGCGCCTCCACGTGGACGGAGTGGCCGAACTCGGGGTGTGCGGTGGCGCGGCCGCGGCGTGCGATCCGCCGGAAGCCCTCGTCGCGGGCGATCTCCCATTCGACGGGGACGCGTGCGGCGGGCAGTCCGCCGTCCGGCTCGAACGGCTTCGGCGCGAGCCGCGTCCACAGCAGCGCGGAGTCCGGCGCGGGGTCGCCGGAGGCGATGCCGAGCGTGAACGGGTCCTCGGTGATGCGGCGGGCGTCGAGCTCGGCGGCCTGCGCGGTGCCCGGAAGGTTGGTGGCGAAGGCGAGTGCTGCGGCCGCTGCGGTGCCGGTGAGAAATCTGCGGCGGCCCAAGTGGCGTGCGGCGGCTCGCAGTTCGTCGCTGTGCCGGGTGTCCGGTGCTGCGGGTGTCATCTGCCCCTCCCCTGACGGCTGTTGTCAGCTGCATTGCAGTGCGAGGAGAAGGCGACGGCTTGGCGCGTACACAACACTCGGATGGCGGACAGATGATCCCTGCGTGCCTGCCGGTCCCGTACGCTGCCGGGCCATGAATGACGTACGTACACCAGTAGCGGTGGTCACCGGGGCGGGCTCCGGGATCGGCCGGGCGGTCGCCGTCGAACTCCTGCGCCACGGCTGGTCGGTGGCGCTCGCGGGGCGGCGGGCGGAGCGCCTGGAGGAGACGGCCCGGGTCACGGCGGGGGACGCGTCGGCCGGCGCGACGCTCGCGGTGGCCACCGACGTCACCGACCCGGACTCGGTCCAGGCACTGTTCACCGCCGCACGCGAGCGATTCGGGCGGATCGACCTGCTGTTCAACAACGCGGGGACGTTCGGTCCCGGCGGCGTGCCCTTCGAGGACCTCGAGTACGGGGCCTGGCGCCACGTGGTGGACACCAACCTGAACGGCGCGTTCCTGTGCGCCCAGGCCGCGTTCCGGCAGTTCAAGGACCAGGCGCCGCAGGGCGGCCGGATCATCAACAACGGGTCGATCTCGGCCCACGCGCCGCGCCCGGACTCCGCGCCCTACACCGCCACCAAGCACGCCATGACGGGCCTGACCAAGTCCCTTTCACTGGACGGCCGCCCGTACCGGATCGCCTGCGGTCAGATCGACATCGGCAACGCCGCGACGGACATGACCGAGCGGATGCAGACCGGGATCCCGCAGGCGAACGGTGAGACCGCCGTCGAGCCGACCATGGACGCGGACGACGTCGCCCGCACCGTCCGGCACATGGCGGACCTGCCGCTCGAGGCCAACATCCAGTTCGCCACGGTCCTCGCCACGAACATGCCGTTCATCGGCCGCGGCTGACCGGCCGCGGCCGGACTTCCAGCAATACGGCGCCCTTCGGGAGCAATTGACCCGAAGGGCGCTCAGCCCTGCCCGGACATGCCGTATATTCCTGTCCTCTTCACAGAAGCTCCACAGGAGGGGCACACTATGCGCATACGCTCGACCGGCACCGCTCTGCTCGCGGTCTCGGCGCTCTCGGCCTCACTGCTCGCCGTCTCCCCGGCGGCCGCAGCACCGGCCGCGGCCAAGGCCCACCAGGGCGGCCTGCACTTCGGTCACATCCAGTACGACAGCCCGGGCGCGGACCGCGGCTCGAAGAGCTCGCTGAACGCGGAGTGGGTGAACATCCACAACAACACCCGCTCCCGTATCCAGCTCAAGGGCTACAAGATCAAGGACAACACCGGGTACACCTACAGCTTCGGCAGCTACCGCATCGGCGCCGGCAAGACGGTGAAGGTCCGCACGGGCAAGGGCACCAACGCCTCCGGCGTCCGCTACTGGGGCCGCGGCTGGTACGTGTGGAACAACGCCGGCGACAAGGCCCGCCTGATCAAACCGAGCGGCGCGACGGCCGACTCGTGCAGCTGGAAGAAGAAGCCCGGCCGCAGCGGCGTCAACTGCCACTGAGCTCCGAGGGCCTGACCGGCCCGCCCGGTGGTACGTCCCGAGCGCGCGCGGGACGTACCACCGATCCACGGGAATGCTCACGCGTACCGGACGGTTCTCCGCAGCATGAATGCCCCTTCCGGGCCCGCGGCCCCTCAGCAGACCTCCGCCCTGGCCGAATCAGAGGTGGACGTGCTGCGGTACACCGCCTTCAGCTCCGACCCGGCCGGCGGCAACGGCGCCGGCGTGGTGCTCGACGCGTCCCCGCTCGACGACGACCGGATGCTCGCCATCGCGGCCGAACTCGGTTACAGCGAGAGCTCGTTCCTCACCCCGCCGCCCGCGGGGCTCGGAGGCGAGCCCGGCCGCTCGTACACCCTGCGGTACTTCAGCCCGAAGGCGGAGGTCTCCTTCTGCGGGCACGCGACGGTCGCCGCGGCCGTGGCTCTGGCCGAGCACGGTGCCGGGCCCGGCGACTTCCTGTTCGCCACCCAGGCCGGTCCGGTACCCGTCACGGTCGCCGAGGTGGACGGGGAGCTGCGCGCCACCCTCACCAGCGTGGAACCCGAGGTGCGCGACGTCGCACCGCAGGACCTCACCGAGGCGCTCGCCGCACTCGACTGGGCGGTGACCGACCTCGACCCCGCCTTCGCACCGCGAATCGCCTACGCCGGTGCCTCCCATCTGGTGCTCGCCGCCGCGACCCGGGAGCGGCTCGCCGATCTGGACTACGACTTCGCCCGCCTCGAGGCCCTGATGCAGCGGCTCGGCCTCACCACGCTGCAGCTGGTCTGGCGTGCCTCGGCGTCGGTCTTCCACGTACGGGATCCGTTCCCCGTCGGCGGTGTCGTCGAGGACCCGGCGACGGGTGCCGCTGCCGCCGCCTTCGGCGCCTATCTGCGTGAACTCGGGCACACCGCCGAGGAGTCGGAGCTGACCCTGCACCAGGGCGAGGACCTGGGCCGTCCAGGACTGCTCACCGTGACCCTGCGCGCCGGAGACCCTCGGGTGCGGGTGAGCGGCGCGGCCACCGCGCTCGACTGACCGGCGGTCACCGGCCGCCCGTCACCCGGCGGACGCGCTGGAGCAGGTACTCCTTGCGGTCCAGCGGATTGTGGTCGGTGCGGGGCCGCTCGGGGCGCGGCCCACACACCGGCGCGTAGCGTGCGAACGACGAATCGATCACGCCCTCGCCGCGGGTCAGGCCCGGCAGCCGCTGCTCGAGCTCATGCACCCGGGCTGCCGGCACCTCCCCCTCCACCATGCCGAGGGCGCCCGCGAGCTCCGGTGCGCCGGGCACCGCGCCGAGCCGCCCGAGTACCGGGAGCAGCGGCCCGACACAGTCCGCGGGCAGTTCGACACGGAATCTCAGCAGCGGCTCGTGCACCACGGTCCCCGCCCGCCGCAGCGCCTCCATCAGGACCAGCGGCGTGAGGTTCCGGAAGTCGCCGGAGGTGGTCGACACGCTGTCGTACGCGCAGTGCGTCATCGTCACCCGGCAGTCCGTGACCTGCCAGCCGTACAGCCCCTGCCGGAACGTCTCGTGCACGGTCTCCTCGACCGCCCGGAAGAACGAGTACGGCATCGAGCCCAGTTCCACGCCAAGACCGAACGTCACGCCCGACCCGTCGGGCCCCGGCTCGACCCGCAGTCCCACGGTGGCGAGGAACGGATGGGAATCCTGGTGCGGCACCTCGAGCGCGCTGCCCGTGCCGGCCGGTCGCTCGATGCACAGGGTCGCCGACTCACAGAACCGCACGCCGATCCCGAACTCGTCGGCGAGCGTGGCCTGGACGACCTCCTTCTGCACCTCGCCGTACAGCGAGAGGGACATCTCGTCGCGTACGTCGTCCCGCCGGAGGTCGATCAGCGGGTCCTGCTCGGCCAGTCTGCTGAGCGCCAGATGCAACGCGCCGCGGTCCTCGCGGCGCAGTGGCTGTACGACGGTCTCCAGGGTGGGCGGCGCGAAGTGCTGCGCCTCGACGACGTCGTCCGGCTCGGACGGCTCGTGGTGTCCGGGGCGGGCGCGCGCCGATTGCAGGCGGTCGCCGATCCGCGCGTCGGCCAGTCCCCACAGCTGTGCGATCCGGCCGGCGTCCGCCTCGCGCCGTGGCACCACCGCGCCCTGCTCGAAGACCGCGAGCGCGGTGACCTTCGCCTCCCCGCCGGACGGCCGGGGCGTGCCTCCCGGTGCGTGGGCGCCGCGCAGCCGTACGCGGTCGCGTACCCGTACGGTGCCGGCCGCGACCCGGACGCAGGCGATCTTCTCGCCGGCCGGGCCGCGCTCGATCTTGAACACGCTGCCGTCCAGCGGGGCGACCGGGTCACCGTCACCGGCGGGCAGCAACGTACGGATTCCGGCGGCCAGTTCGGCGGTTCCCGCGCCGGTGACCGCGGAGCCCGCGTAGAGCGGATGCACCTCGCAGCGCCCGGTGCCCGCCGCCAAGCCGTCGCGCAGACGGTCGTACGGAACGCGCCTGCCCTCCGCATAGGCGGCGAGCAGTTCGTCGTCCCGCTCGGCCAACACCTCGGTCAGTCGCTCGTGGAAGGCGGCGTCGTCCTGCTCGTAGGGCGCGCAGGTGGCATCGGCCGTGCCCGCGCCGGCGACGGCTCCCATCGCGACGACCGGTGTCCGCAGTCGCTCGGTGATCTCCCGCCGCACCTCGTCGGGGCGCGCGCCGCGGCGGTCGATCTTGTTCACGAAGATCAGCGACGGGATGCCGAGACGGCGCAGGGTGCGGTGCAGGATGCGGGTCTGGGCCTGTACGCCCTCCACCGCGGACACCACGAGCACGGCGCCGTCGAGCAGGCTGAGCACCCGCTCGACCTCCGCGATGAAATCCGGGTGCCCCGGGGTGTCGATCAGATTGACCGTACGGCCGCCGAGAGCGAACGAGACGACCGCGGATCTGATGGTGATACCGCGCCGGCGTTCAAGATCCAGCGAATCGGTGAGTGTGCTTCCCCGGTCGACGCTGCCGATCTCCCCGGTCACCCCGGCGAAATGCAGCAGGCGTTCGGTCAGGCTTGTCTTACCGGCGTCGACATGGGCGAGAATTCCGAGATTGAGCGTCTGCACGAAGCGACATGTCCTTTGCGTGGCTGGTCATTGCCTGCTGGGGGGACATGGACGCTGCTCGCATGACACGCTCCTGGTGGGCGGGAACCCGACGGTAAGTGCCCCGGCACATCGCCGGCGGCCGGGATATTGCAGCAGGATTCGCCGATGCGCGGCAAGCGGATTTGGGCCGCGGCCCGCCGCTCGCCCCTCACGCCGCCGGAGCAGCGGACATGGCGGACCGGCCCTGTGTGGCCGAGGATCTTGGCATGCCCTTGCGTCCCCGTCGCGGCCCGCCCGTCCCCGCCAGTGGGGCCGCCTGGTCGCGCGGGATCATCGGGCTCCTGGTGCTGCTCCTGGTGTGCGCCACCGGGATCCTGCTGTACCTGAACGAACGCGACACCCGGCAGAAGTCGGTCACCGTGGGCGCGGGCCCCGGCACCCGGGACCGCGTCGAGGTCAACGCGGACGTGCAGCGCACCGACCCGGAGACGCGGACCGTCACGCTCGAGCTGACCCTGGACGCCAGGGGCCGCTACGGGGACGGCTCCGGCGGCCCGGCCGACGACATCACCCTGATCACCGACTCCCCCGACCACGAAAAGCTCGAGGTGCCCGCGAAGACCGCCGCCTGGCGCAAGGGCGTCACGCTGCCGCTGAGCGAAGGCACGGCGTCGGACTACCCGTTCGACCGCTACCGCACGGCGCTCGCCGTGGGGGCGACGGTCCACGGGCGGCAGATTCCCGTGACGCTGCACATCCGCGACCTGGACCCGGCGTTCCTCGTCGGCCCCGACTCGACGTACTACACCGAGCAGGTCGCGGCGGTGGACAGTGTGGTGCAGCGGTCACGCAGCACGTTCATCCTCGCCTGGTTCATGATCGCGGCGATGTGGGCGGTGGCCCTCGCGGTCGTGGGCGCCTGCTGGCTGGTCGTACGACAGCGCCGCGGTCTGCTCTGGCCGGCCCTCGGCTGGATGGCCGCGAGCCTCTTCGCCCTGGTCGGCCTCCGTAACGCAGCCCCCGGCAATCCGCCCAACGGCTGCATCCTGGACTACGCCGCCTTCTACTGGGCGGAGGCCCTGATCGCGCTGAGTCTGACCCGTCTGGTCCTGCACGGGGTGCTGGTCGAGCACCGCATCGGCGGTCCGGTACCGCTCCCGGCGGCGCCGGCGGATCCCGCGCCGCGCCGCCCGCGGCCACGCCCCCGCCGGGTCCCGCCCGGGATGCGCCCGCGAGCCCATGACAAGCGGCGCGGGAGAACGTGACGGAGCCCGGAAGCATATCCAGCTTCCGGGCTCCTGAGTTGCCACCCAATTGCACACACCGGCGGCTTTAAAGAGCCGCGGATCATGCTGAGACCGACGTGTTCTGCCTTTGAACTACCGCGCCACGTAAGAGGCGCAGGAGGGACTTGAACCCCCATCCGTCGATGTTCGTCCACGCTCGGTCGATCCGGTGTTCGGCAGCGAATACTGAGACTGGAGCGAGAATCTGAGATTCATGGGGCCGCCTCTACCGATTGGGCCACCCCGGCCTGTGTGCCGGGAGAGGGACTCGAACCCCCAACTGACACCCCTTTTCAGCTTCAACTTCAGTTTCAGCTTGCGCATTTCGCGCACCCTCCTCGCTCAAAAGGAGGGGGAATGCGGGGCTACCCGAAGAGGTAGCCGAAGACCGCGTCGCCGATCCGCTGGTCGGTGACCTCCACGCCGTTGGCCTCCTCGCGGGCGAACTTGACCGCCTGCTGCAACTTCTCGACGCGGCCGAGCAGTTCGTTCACCCGGCGGGCCGGCAGTGCGCCGGAGAACTTCACGGTCGTCCAGTACCCGACCGGGATGTCCTCGTAGTACACCTCGACCTGCGCCGGGTGCTGCTCCGTGGCCTCGGCCTTGACGTGGTTGCGCGGGACCTTCTTGGTGCGGATGGTGCGCACCGCGTCGGTCTTCCAGGAGTCCGTCGACGGGTCGAGGTTCCAGGACTCGGAGGCGTCGAGCACCGGGAGCTTGCGCACGAAGGTGTGCAGATCGGTGAGCTGCTTCTCGAGGAAGAGCAGATACGGCACGGGGACCTGCGGCAGCAGCACCGTGCCGTCCACGACGATGTCGGCGGCGGCGGTGCGGTTCGCCCAGTCCTTGGTGGCCGTGACGTCGAAGAGCCGCGTCAGCGTCGTCGCCGTCGCGCGCAGCACGTCCTCCGCCTTGACCTGCACCCGGGTGGACTCGGGCGGCAGTTGCTCGCCCTCCTCGTCCTTCGGCTGGTACGTCCGCGAGATCCCGGCGAGCAGCGCGGGCTTCTGGACGTCGTGGTGGGCCTGGGTCAACTCCTGCAGAGACTTGGACTTGACGCCCTTCTCCACGGCGATTATCTGATTCAGCTTCGGCACACGCCGAACCTAACAGCCGCGGTGTACGGACCACATCAGGTTTTCCGCGCCACCCGGCACGGCGGAGCCTCAGACCTCACCGCAGATACGCGAGCACCGCGAGCACCCGCCGGTTGTCGTCGTCGGACGGCGACAGGTCGAGCTTGGCGAACATGTTGGACGTGTGCTTGATGACCGCTCGCTCCGTGATCACCAGGCGTTGCGCGATCGCCGCGTTCGACCGGCCCTCGGCCATGAGCGCCAGCACCTCCCGCTCGCGCGGGGTGAGCCGTGCCATCGGCCCGCTGCGGTGTGTGTCCTTGGCGAACAGCCGGGCCACCACGTCCGGGTCCATCGCGGTGCCGCCGCCGGCGACCCGCCGCACCGCGTCGATGAACTGTCCGGGTTCGAACACCCGGTCCTTGAGGAGATATCCGATGCCGCCGCTGCCGTCGGCGAGCAGTTCGCGCGCATAGAGCTGTTCCACGTACTGCGACAGGACGAGCACCGGGAGGCCCGGCACCTGGCGCCGGGCCTCGAGGGCCGCCTGCAGCCCTTCGTCGGTGAAGGTCGGCGGCAACCGTACGTCGACCACCGCCACGTCCGGCCGGTGCTCGATCAGCGCCTGCAGCAGGGCAGGGCCGTTGTCCACGGCGGCGACCACCTCGAAGTCGTACGACTCCAGGAGCCGCACCAGGCCGTCCCGCAGCAGGAACAGGTCTTCGGCTAGGACAACGCGCATCGCACTTCCATCGTCACAGTGGTCGGTCCGCCGGCCGGACTGATGACGGAGAGTACGCCGTCGAAGCTCGCCAGACGGCGCTGGATGCCGCGGATCCCGGTGCCCCGGCTCGGGTCCGCGCCGCCGCGGCCGTCGTCGGTGACCCTGCCGTGCAGCGTGCCGTCCGCGTACCAGAGGTCGATGATGACGGTGTCCGGGGCGGCGTGCTTGGCCGCGTTGGTGAGGGTCTCGGAGACGGCGAAGTAGATCGCGGACTCGACCGGTGCCTCGGGGCGCCCGGACAGGTCGGCGTTGACCGTGACCTCGAGCGGGCTGTCGAGGGCGAGGGCCCGGACGGCGTCCGCGAGGCCGCGGTCGGCGAGTACCGGCGGGTGGATGCCGCGGATCAGGTCGCGCAGTTCGGTCAGCGCGGTGGCCGAGGCCTTGCGGGTGTCGGCGAGGATCGCGCCCACCGCTTCGGGGTCCTTGGCGAGGAGCTGCTCCGCGACGCCGAGGTTCATGCCGAGGGCGACCAGGCGGGCCTGCGCGCCGTCGTGCAGGTCCCGCTCGATACGGCGCAGTTCGGCGGCCGAGCTGTTGACCGCGTCGCTGCGCGTCTCGGTGAGCTGCTGGACCCGCCGGGTGGTCAGGGTGGGCGCGAGCAGCTTGCGGGCGAGCGCGGCGTGCGAGCGCAGCGTCCAGGGGCCGATGGCGAATCCGGCGAGCAGGCCGAGAAGTCCGACGCCGGCGGCGTACCAGGCGGTGGTGAGGTCGGTGACCCGGACGAACAGGTACCAGTTCTCGCCCCCGTTCGCGTCGATGATGGGCCGGTAGATCGCGGGCATCAGCACCCCGGCGAGTCCGCCGAGGACCAGCGAGACCGGCAGCAGGGCGAGGAGGATCCCGGCCACCGGGTTGACCAGCGTCCAGCCGAGGTCGCGCCAGGTCGCGGGGTCGGTGAGGACCCAACGGGTGTACTGCAACCGGCCCTTGAGGCCCGGACCGCGCTCGGGCGCCGGCAGGTACGGCTCGGGGATCGCGGTCCCCGACCAGCGCCCGGCCATCCGGCGCGAGACGTTCACCGTGGCGCGCAGAGCCACCGCGAGAACCGGCACGAGCAGCACGCCGAGGCCGATGCCCAGCAACGCGACCCCCGTGACGAAGAGGATGAGGAGGACGAGTTCCGCCAGTGCGACGGGCACTGCGGGCAGCCCCCTGACCGCGGTGCGGATGCGTGTGCCGAGTGTCATCGTCCCAGTCCCCTCCCCGAACGGCGCGCCGCCGTTTCCCGGATGATGATTCTGTCGGGTCGACCGCACACCGCACACGGGACCTCGGTACCCGATGCGGAGGGTGTACCCAAGTCCCCTACGGACACCACCGAGGGCCATTCTGCGCCGCGGCGGCGCGGGCTTGACTCGACGGCATGACGAATCGACAGCGGCTCACGGCCGCTCTGCAGGCGCTTCTCCTCGTCACTCTCGTGGCACTGGGCACCGCGGGCACGGCGCGGGCGGCGGAGGCGGACCCGGCCGACGGGTCGCTGTCCGGCGCGCTCGACCGCCTCGTGCGGCGCCAGCTCGCCGACTACCGGATCCCTGGCGCGGCCGTCGTGGTCGTCGAGGACGGCCGCCAGGTGTACGCCAAGGGCTTCGGGGTCGCCGACGCCAGTCGGGGCGCGAAGGTGGACCCGGCGGGCACCGGCTTCTTCATGGCCTCCGACGCCAAGGTGTTCACCGCCGTCGCGGTGCTGCAGCAGGTGGAGAAGGGCCGGCTCGACCTCGGCTCGGACGTCAACCGGTACCTCAAGGGCTTCCGGATCAAGGACAGTTACCCCGGCCGCCCGGTGACCGTACGCGACCTCCTGATGCACACGGCGGGCTTCGACAACGCCGTCGTCGGGCTGGCCGCGCGGGAGCCGGAGACCGGCACCTCGCTGGGTGAGAGTCTCGCCGAGAACCAGCCGCGGCGGGTACGCCCGCCCGGTGAGACCGCCAGCTACGACAACTACGGTGCGGCGCTCGCCGGCCACCTGGTGGAGACGGTCTCCGGTACGCCGTTCGCCCGTTACGTGGACCGCTCGATCCTGCGCCCGCTCGGCATGGACCGCACCAGCTTCGCCCAGCCGCACCCGCGAGCGATCGACGCGGCGCTGGCCCGCGGCCACCGGCCGGACGGCGACGGGCAGGCCACTCAGCGCGGCCAGTACGGCGCCTGGTCCCCGACCGGCGCGGGTGCCGTCACCACGGCCTCCGACATGGGGCGGCTGATGAACGCACTGCTGTCGGGCGGCGGCGGGGTGCTGCGGCCGGGCTCCAACGCGTCTTTGCTGAAGCGGCAGTTCGGCAACGACAAGCGCCTCCCGGGCCTCGGCTACCTGCTCGAGGAGCGCGTACGCGGCGGGCAGCGGATGCTGGTCAAGGACGGCGACCTGCCGGGCTTCCACGGGAACCTCGCGCTGCTTCCGGAGCGCAGGGCCGGTGTGTACGTGGTCTACAACGGCGACGGCGAGGACGGCCGCGCCTTCCACGCCGGCCGGCAGGTGGCCGAGCTGTTCGCCGATCACCACGGCGCGCGCGACGGCGACACCGCCCGGCGCTCGGCGTCCTTGGCGGACGTGGGCCGGTACGCGGGCAACTACCGCTCCACGCGCACCAGTTCATCGGACCTGAGCCGGGCGGCCGCGCTCACCGGATCGGTGCGGGTGAGCGCCGGCCCGGACGCCACCTTGACCACCGAAGGCCCGCTGTCGAGCGACCCGGACGTCGTCGAGCAGCACTGGGTGCAGGTGCGCCCCGGTCTGTTCCAGGAGAAGGGCGGCCAGGAGCGGATCGCCTTCCACGACGGCACCCTGTCCGTATCCTCCGACGCGTCCGTGGCGTACGAGCGGCTGCCCTGGTACGAGTCTCCGACCCTGCACCAGTGGGCACTGATCGTCTCCCTCGCCGTGCCGGCGCTCACCGTGGTCCTGCTTCCCGTCATCGTGCTGGTGCGCCGGCGCTCGGGGCGCCAGCCGGCCGGTGCCCGCGCGGCCCGTATCGTCGGCTGGGTCACCGGGGCACTGCTCACGGCGTCGACGGTGTGCTTCGTCCTCCTGATCGCCGACGGGAACGCGCTCGACGAGGCGATCATCCTGGGCGATTCGCCGCTCCTGACACTGGTGCCCGCGCTCACCGCCGTTGCGCTCGCCACCACGGCCGCGATGATCGTCTGCGCGGTCCTGGCCTGGCGCCGCCGCTGGTGGCGCCTCACGGGCCGTCTGCACTACACCTGCCTCACCCTGGCCTCGCTGGTCTTCCTCGGACTGTGCGCCTCGTACCGGCTCGTCTGGCTGGGCTGACCCGCCCTACCCTGGTCGGCATGCGCGTGACCAGGGAACTGCCGACTCTCGCCGCCGGCGAGGTGGACGTCCCCTTCGTGATCAAGAGCTACGAGGAAGTCGCGGTCACCGACATCGCGTGGAACGAGCACTCGCACCCGTGGCACGAACTGCTCTGGAACGAGAACGGCGCGTCCACGGCCGTGGTGGGCTCGAAGGTGTGGTGCATCACTCCGGCCCTCGGTCTGTGGATGCCGGCGGGGCAGCTGCACTCCGGCTCGGCGGTCTCGGGCACCACCTTCCGGGCCCACTTCTTCCGGCACGGCACGGTGTCGGCACTGCCCGATGCTCCGGTGGCCGTGGACATCACTCCGCTTCTGCGCCTCCTCCTCGAGCGACTCGAGGAGGAGGACCTGTCGCCGGACTCGCGGGCCCGGACGGAGGCCATGGTGGTCGACGTCCTGCGGCCGTCGCAGCGGGGCCTGCTGGTGCAGCTGCCCACCTCGTCACTGCTGCGGCCGATCGTGGACGCGGTGCGGTCCGACCCCTCCGACCAGCGGACGCTGACCGGCTGGGCCACCGCGCTGGGGTGCAGTACGCGCACGCTGACCCGCGCTTTCCGGACCGAGACGGGCACGAGTTTCGCCCGCTGGGTCGCCTCGGTCCGCGCCCAGCACGCCGTACAACTCCTGTCCCGCGGGCACGAGGTGGACGTGGTGGCCGACGCCGTGGGCTACCGCTCGGCGAGCGCGTTCGGGGCCGCCTTCCGGCGGACGACCGGGACGACGCCCGGCAGGTTCCGGTCGTCCTGAGCGGCAGCTCGCGCGGACGCCGGGCGACCACCGGTGTCCCGATCGCTACAAAGCCTGTCACGAAGGCTTGATTGAAACGCGGACACCCGATCCTTACGCTACCGAGGTAAGGCTTACCTAACCCCCTTTACACGTGTGGTGCCCTGCTCCCACGCCCCGAGCCGGACCCACGCGGGTCCTCGGGCGTGAGCGTCGACGGCATCCGGACCGAGAGTGAAACCCGGGTCGATGAGAACACCCCGCCTTCGCGTGCTCGCCCTCGCGGCAGCCCTCCTGTTCGGCCTCACCGCCTGTGGCGGCGACAGCGGAGACGAGGCCGACACCAAGGCCGCCGGCTCCTCCGGCCAGTTCCCGATGAAGATCAAGCACGCGCTCGGCACCACCACGGTGCCGGAGAAGCCCAAGCGCGTCGCCACCGTGAACTGGGCCAACGACGAGGTGCCGCTCGCCCTGGGCGTCGTACCCGTCGGCATGGCCAAGGCCACCTTCGGCGACGACAACGGCAACGGCGTACTGCCCTGGACCGAGGACCGCCTCAAGAAGCTCGGCGCCAAGACACCGGTCCTGTTCGACGAGACCGACGGCATCGACTTCGAGGCCGTCGCCGACACCAAGCCGGACGTCATCCTCGCCTCGTACTCCGGCCTCACCGAGCAGGACTACGAAACCCTCAGCCAGATCGCACCCGTGGTGGCCTACCCGGAAGCGGCCTGGGCGACCCCGTGGCGCGACATCATCCGGATGAACAGCAAGGCCATCGGCCTGGCCGACAAGGGTGACGAGCTGATCACCGACCTCGAGGGGCGGATCGACAAGACCGTCGCCAAGTACCCCCAGATCAAGGGGAAGTCGGCGATGTTCATGACGCACGTGACCTCCAAGGACGTCAGCGAGGTCGGCTTCTACACGACCCATGACACCCGCACCCAGTTCTTCACCGACCTCGGCATGAAGATCCCGGCCAGCGTCTCCGGGCCGTCCAAGTCGACGAAGAAGTTCGTGCTCACCAAGAGCGCCGAGCACATCGACGCCTTCGACGACGTCGACATCGTCACCGGCTACGGCGACGACAAGGGCAAGCTCCTCAAGGCGCTCAAGGGCGACCCGCTCACCTCGAAGCTGTCCGCCGTCAAGCGGGACTCGATCTACCTGCTGCCCGGCGCCACCCCGCTGGCGACCGCTGCCAACCCGACGCCGCTGTCGATCCCGTACGTCCTCGACGACTACGTGAAGGCACTCGCCAAGGCCGCGGACAAGGTGGACAAGGCGGAAAAGAAGGGGTGACTCTCACCGAAACAGCACGCCCGTCGGACGCCGCCCCCGTGCGGCGTCCGGCGCGTGTGCGCGTGATCTGGCTGCTCGTGGTCCTCGCGGTGCTGCTCGCGGTCATGACGGCCTCGCTCGCTCTCGGCTCGCGCGGAGTCGGCTGGGCCGACGTGTGGTCGGCGCTCGGCGGCGCGGACCAGACCCTGGCGGAGGCCGCGGTCGCCAAGCGCGTACCGCGCACGCTGCTCGCCGTCGCCGTGGGTGCCTCGCTCGCCCTGGCCGGTGCGGTCATGCAGGGAGTGACCCGCAATCCGCTCGCCGACCCGGGGATCCTCGGCGTCAACATGGGCGCCTCGCTCGCCGTGGTCACCGCCATCGCGTACTTCGGCCTCGCGTCGGCATCCGGATACATCTGGGTGGCGATGGCCGGGGCGGCGGTGAGCGCGGCCTTCGTGTACGCCGTCGGTTCGCTGGGACGTGGCGGCGCCACACCGCTCAAGCTGGCGCTCGCCGGCGCCGCGATCTCGGCCGCGCTCGCCTCGCTGGTCAGCGCCGTCGTACTGCCGCGCGCCGATATCTCCGGCACCTTCCGGATGTGGCAGGTCGGCGGCGTCGGGGGCACCTCCTACGCGCAACTCGGCGGAGTGCTGCCGTTCCTCGCCGTCGGCATCGTGCTCTGCCTCGCGTCCGCACGGGCCCTCAACTCCCTTGCTCTGGGCGACGACATGGCCGCCGGTCTCGGTGAGCGGGTGGCGCTCGTACGGGCCGTCGCCGCGCTCGGCGCCGTGGTGCTGTGCGGCGCGTCCACCGCGGTCGCCGGACCGATCGGCTTCGTCGGCCTCGTCGTGCCGCACGCCTGCCGGCTCCTCGTGGGTGTCGACCACCGCTGGCTGCTGCCGTTCGCCGCGCTCGGCGGTGCCGCCCTGCTCACCGCCGCGGACGTGGTGGGCCGGATCGTGGCACGGCCGTCCGAGATCGACGTCGGGATCGTCACCGCGATCATCGGCGCCCCCTTCTTCATCCATGTCGTCCGCCGACAGAAGGTCAGGTCCCTGTGAGCGCCCCCGCCGTCAGCGCGCCGTCGACGCTGCGGAACGTCACCCGGGCCCGGGTCCGCGGCGCCTACCGGCGACGGCTGATCGCCCTGACGCTGCTCGTCCTCGTCGTCGCCGCGTTCCTGGTCTCCCTGATGGCCGGGCACACCTACTACCCGGCCGGCGACGTACTGCGGGTCGTCATGGGCGAGGACGTGCCGGGCGCGTCCTTCACCGTCGGCACACTGCGCCTGCCGCGTGCGGTCCTCGGCATGGCCGCGGGCTTCAGCTTCGGCATGGCGGGTGTCACCTTCCAGACCATGCTGCGCAACCCGCTGGCGAGCCCCGACATCATCGGCATCACCTCCGGGGCCGGAGCGGCGGCGGCCATCGCCATCGTGACCTTCTCGCTCGGCGGCACCGACGTTTCGGTGGTGGCGATCGTCGCCGCACTGGCGGTGGCACTGCTCGTCTACACCCTCGCGTTCCGCGACGGTGTCGCGGGCACCCGGCTGATCCTCATCGGCATCGGCATCGCCGCCCTCCTCGACAGCATCACCTCGTACGTCCTGTCGCAGGCCGGCGAATGGGACCTCCAGGAGGCGATGCGCTGGCTCACCGGCTCGCTCAACGGCACCACCTGGGAGGAGACCGCGCCCGCCGCCCTCGCCCTGCTCGTACTCGGGCCGGTCCTGCTGCACCAGGGCCGCAATCTCAGTGCGCTGAGCCTGGGCGACGACACGGCTTCCGCGCTCGGCGTCCGCGTCGAACGCACCCGCCTCACGGTGATCATCGCGGCCGTCGGCCTGATCGCCTTCGCGACGGCCGCCGCAGGACCCATCGCCTTCGTCGCGTTCCTGTCCGGGCCGATCGCCGCCCGGCTCGTCGGGACCGGCGGATCGCTGCTGATCCCCGCCGGGCTCGTCGGCTCGCTTCTCGTGCTGTCCGCCGACTTCACCGGCCAGTACGCCTTCGACACCCGGTACCCGGTCGGTGTCGTCACCGGGGTGCTCGGTGCGCCCTACCTCGTCTATCTGCTCGTCCGTACCAACCGGGCCGGAGGCTCGCTGTGACCGCGTCCCACTCCCTGTCCACCGAGGACCTCACGCTCGGCTACGGCGACCGTGACGTCATCGAAGGCCTCGACCTGACGCTCGCTTCCGGGCGCATCACGGTGATCGTCGGCGCCAACGCCTGTGGAAAGTCCACCCTGTTGCGCTCGATGTCCCGGCTACTGGCTCCGCGTACGGGACGGGTCCTCCTGGACGGCAAGCAGGTGCACCGGATACCGGCCAAGGAACTCGCCCGCACCCTGGGCCTGTTGCCCCAGTCACCGGTCACGCCCGAGGGCATCACCGTCCTCGACCTGGTCGGCCGGGGCCGCCACCCGCACCAACGCGCCTTCTCCCGCTGGACGACGAAGGACGACGAGGCGGTCGCCGCGGCCCTGGAGGCCACCCACACCACCGACCTGGCGGACCGTTCCGTCGACGAGCTCTCCGGCGGCCAGCGCCAACGCGTGTGGATCGCGATGGCGTTGGCCCAGCAGACGGATCTGCTGCTGCTCGACGAGCCGACCACGTTCCTCGACATCAGCCACCAGGTCGAGGTGCTCGACCTGCTGACCGACCTGAACCGGACCCGTGGGACGACGATCGTCATGGTCCTGCACGACCTGAATCTGGCCGCGCGTTATGCGGACCGGCTCGTCGCCCTCGCCGCGGGGAGGCTGCACGCGGCCGGCACCACCGGCGAGGTGATGACCGAGGAGACCGTACGGACTCTGTACGGCATGGAGAGCCGCGTCATCGAGGATCCGGTCTCCGGCAAGCCCCTCGTCCTGCCGATCGGCCGCCACCATTCCTCGGCCGGGGAGCCTGAGGAGACGACAGCGCAGGACGCGGCTGCGGGGGACACACAGGCGAAGGACACGGTCGGTCGGCAGCACGCACCGTCGGGCGGGAGTCGCTGAGGCACGTCCGGGCGTATGGCCGGCCCGGTCCCGCCGCACCACGCGCGGCCGAACCGCCCCCGGTGGCAGGCGTGTTCAGTGGTCCGCCCGCGTCAGCCCCCGCACCGAAGGGATCGCCAGCATCAGGGCACAGGTGACCAGTGCCAGGACGGCGGCCACGCTCAGCAGCGGCACCGTACCGACGACGACGGCGAGCGGTCCCGCCACCGCCTGCCCGATCGGCTTCATGACCAGCGAACCGGCCGCGTCGTACGCGTGGACGCGGCCGAGTACGTCCTGCGGGACGTGCGTCTGCACACTGGTGTGGAACATGACGCTCCAGAACGCCATGCCCACGCCGCTGCCCGCGTAGCAGGCGGCGATGACCGGTGCGGGAAGGCCGAGAGCGACGGACAGCGGCATCAGGGCCCACAGGGTCATGGCGACCGCTCCGGCCCGCAGGGGGTGGCGTGGGCGGAGCCGGATCGCGACGATCCCGCCCAGCACGCTGCCCACGCCCAGGGCCGACATGACGAGGCCGAACACGGATTCGCCGTAGTCGGTGACGAGGGTGCTGTTTCCGAGGGTCAAGGTGGGCCCTGCGCCGGCCAGTTGCCAGAGCATGAAGACGACGATGACGCTCCACAGCCACGTCCTCGACCGGAACTCCCGCCATCCCTCGACGAGATCGGCCCGGAACGACGTCGCTCCGTCGCGCGGGGCCGGGCCCATCGGGACCGACCGGAGCTTCAACAGGCAGGCGCCGCTGGCCGCATAGGTCAGTGCGTCCAGGGCGACCACTGTGGCCGGTGCGGACACCACCAGGAGCAGCCCGGCCAGCGACGGTCCGATGACGACGGTGACGGACTCCGCGATACGCAGCGTGGCGTTCGCCTTCTGCACGTCGTGGGCGATACGCGGGGTGATGCTGGCGACTCCCGGCTGGAAGATCGCGCCACCCGCCCCGATCAGGGCCAGGAGCACCAGGATCTGCCACAACTGCGGCGTCCCGAGGAGGAACAGCAGGGCGAGCGCCCCTTGGGAGCACAGCCGGGCCGCGTCGGACACGACCATCAGCCGCCGGGCGCCGAAGCGGTCGGACAGGACGCCGCCGAAGATGATCAGCGCGGCGAACGGCCCCACGAGGGCCGCCAGCGCATAGCCCACACCACTCGTCCCGAACCCGGCCCGGATGACCGCCGCCGTGACCGCGATGGGCAGCATCGAGTCGCCCAGCAAGGAGGTGGTGCGGGCGGTGAAGAACAGCCGGAAGTCCCGTGTCCACAGCGGTGGATCGGGCGACTGCTCTTCGACGTGCAGACCACCGGCCGTCTTGGCGCCGCCCACTGTGCGTTCCCCCTGTGCTCCTGATCCCCGTCCGAGGCGACACTTTCCTGCCCCACGGCCGCTCGGTCAACGGAATAGATGCGGGGAGCGCCACGACACACGGGGGCGACCAACTCGGCTGCTGGGCCGGCCGAGTTGGCGCGCCCGCCTCCGCAGGGCCCGAGGGCCGCCGAGTCCTGGCGCGGCGCTCGTCCCACGGGAGACCTCACGCGACGTGCGCCGTCACACCCGCGCCCTCGCGTCACATCACGTGAGGTGAGGTGACCTGCCCTGACGTCACGGCTCCGCGCTCGCGCGTCACTCGTCGAAGGCTCCGAGGCGGTGGGCGATGGCCGCGGCCTCTCCTCGGCCCGAAGCGCCCAGTTTCGCCAGGATGTTGGAGACATGCACGCTCGCCGTCTTCGGCGAGATGAAGAGTTCCTCGGCGATACCCCGGTTGCTCCGCCCCGCGGCGACGAGCCGCAGCACGTCCCGTTCCCTGGCGGTCAGCCCCAGCGCCTGCGCAGCGGGCCGGTCCGCCCGGGCACCGCCCGACTCCAGCGCGAGCCTGGCACGGCCGGCCAGCGCGACGATCTCCGTATCGAGCGGTACGGCGCCCAGTTCGCGGGCCACCGCCCGCGCCTGCCGCAGCAGTTCACCGGCCGCTTCGCGGGCCCCGGCACGGCCCTGGACGATCAGCGCCTCGGCGAGCCGGGACCAGGCGGTGGCCCGCAGCAGCGGCTCCTCCTCCGGCTCGACGGCGGCAACGGCCCGCTGCCAGCCGGCGACGGCGTCCCGCCCTTCCGCGGTGAGCAACTCGGCCTCGATCATGAGCGCTTGCGCGGACCACAGCGGCGCGAACCGGGGCTGGCTCTTCGCCGCCTCGCGGATCCGCTCCAGCGCGGCCCCACGCCCCGGCTCCGCCACCGCAAGGGCACCGGCCCGGGCCTCCGCCGCCGCGGCCTCGTACACCAGCGGCCAGCCGTAGCGCTGATGCCCAGGTGCGATGCCCTCACCCACCGCCGTGTCGAAGAGGGAGCGGACGTCGAGGATCCTTCCGTCGGCAGCCGCCAGGCGGATGGCGACCCGGGCCATGGCCAGGGAGTGCTGCGGCTCCGGGTACCGGCCGGTGATCCAGCTGTCGGACTCCGACATCTGGCGCCGCGCCTCGTCGTGGTCACCGCGGGCCAGGGCCAGTTCGGCCCACTGCCCGGCGAGTTGGCCCTGGGTGCGGACACTCGCGCCGCGGCGCCGGCCGGCCCGTTGGAGTACGGCCGCGGCGTCGTCCCAACGGCCCAGCTGGGTGAGGGACTCGGCGAGGTTGCCGTCGATGAAGGAGGCGGTGTCCGGCAGTCCGTGCCGGTCGGCCAGTTCGCTGCCCTGCTCGGCGACCTCGACGGCTTCGGCGTAGCGGCCGATGCCGTGCAGCGCCGTGGACAGGTTGCCGTAGCCGTGCAGGAGGACCTTGGCGTTGTCCGGTACGAGGTCGCGGGCGATCACGGAGCGGGCCTGCTCGAGTCCCGGCTCGACGTCGCCGTCGTTGATGACCAGCCACGCCAGGGTGAGCCGCACAGCGAGGGCGGTGACCTCGGCACCGGTCAACCGGCAGAGTTCCACGGCCTGTTGAGCGGTCTCGATGGCGATCGGGCCCGGCTGGTGCACCGCGTACCATTGCGCCGCCTGCGCGAGGACATCGGCGTGCACGGCGGACGGGGGCAGGTTCTGCACGAGCTGCTGTGCGTGGCTGATCTCGTCCCAGCCGTCGGACCGGGAGAGGTCGCGCATCAGCTGGTAGCGCTCGGTCCAGAACCAGGCGGTCCGGAGGGGGTCCGCCGGGGAGTTGGGCGTGTTCGGGGCACCCTCTTGGTTCGGGGAGTCCGCATCGCTCGGGGAGCCCGCATCGCTCGGCGAAGGTGCAGCGGCGTTCTCCAGAATGCGCAGTGCCCGTTTGCACAGGGCGATCGCCCGCTCCCGTTCTCCCGAGAGGCGCGCGGCCACCGTGATCGCGGCGAGCAGGTCCACGAAGTCCCCGGCCGTATCGGGGGAGATGGCCTGTCCCAAGCCGTCGTCGACGCCTTGCCGCATCGTCCGGCGGCGCAGTTCGTCGGGAGTGTCGTCCCACAGTTCCAGCGCCCGCTCGAGCAGCCGGTGCTGCTCGGCGAACGCGTGCCGGCCGCGGGCGGCCGCCGCTGCCGCGATCACGGCGGGCAGCGCCCTGGCCGGTTCACGGGCGTCGAACCAGTAGCCGGCCAGCCGCCCGGCCCGCTCCTCCGAGCGTACGAGCGCGGGGTCGGCCTCCAGCGCCTCGGCGTAACGGCGGCTGATCCGGGAACGCTCACCGGGCAGCAGGTCGCCGGCCACCGCCTCACGCATCAGAGCGTGCCGGAAGCGGTAGGACTCGCCCTCGTCCGAGGGCTGCAGGACGGCGGCCCCGACAGCGGCACGCAGCGTCTCGATCAACTCGTCCTCGTCCAGGCCCGTGACGGTCGCCAGAAGCCGGAACTCCACCTGCGAACCCCCCTCGGCGGCGATCCGCACCACCCGCTGCACCGGGTCCGGCAGCGCCTCGGTCCGTACGAGCAGCAGGTCGCGCAGCGAGTCGCTGATCCCGCCCGGCGAGCCGTCGGCGAGGGCACGGGCCAGCTCCTCGACGAAGAACGCGTTGCCCTCGGAGCGTTCGAAGACCCGCTCGAGGACTTCGTCCGGCGGGGCATCGCCGCGGATGGCGGTGAGTTGCCGCTGGACCTCGGTGCGGTCGAAGCGGGACAGCTCGATACGGGTGACGGTACGCAGCCGCTCGTACTCGGCGAGGGCGGGTCGCAGGGGGTGGCGGCGGTGCAGATCGTCGGCGCGGTAGGTGGCGACGAGCAGCAGGCGGCCGTCACCGAGTGCGCGCAGCAGATAGCTGAGCAGTTCGCGGGTGGAGCGGTCGGCCCAGTGCAGGTCTTCCAGGGCGATGACGACTGTCCGGTCCGCGGCGAGCCGCTCGAGGAGGCGGACGGTGAGCTCGAAGAGCCGGGCGCGACTGTCGGTCTCGGGGCGGCCCCGGTCCATCTCGCCGAGTTCGGGCAACAGCCGGGCGAGCTCGCCCTCCTGGCCGGCGACAGCGGCGTCGACCTCCGCGCCGAGCCGGCGGCGCAGGGTGCGCAGGGCCGTCGACACGGGGTGGTACGGCAGCGCGTCGGCGCCGGTCTCGACACAGCCGCCGAGGGCGACGACGGCGCCGTCCGCGGCAGCCCGTCCGAGGAACTCCTCGATCAGCCGGCTCTTGCCGACACCGGCTTCACCACCCACGAACAGCGCACGTGGTTCCCCGGCGTCCGCCCGGGCCAGCGCTTCCCCGAGAGCGGCCAGTTCGGCGCTGCGTCCCACGAGGACGGGACTGATGTGACTGCTGTACACGCCGCCGAGCATCGCACGACCCGTTCGAAGCTCACAGCGCGTTCCACCCGAGCACCGACTTCGGCGCCGCCTCAACAGGTACGGGCCCGCCGCGTACCCACCGGACGACGACACCCGCACGGTGCCCGCACACCCCACCCCTCGCACGGGAGCGTAAGAGGTGAAACCCCATGGCGCCCCTATACTCCGAGGGATGAAAAACGTGACGATCAGACGCGCCACCGGCGAGGACGCGGCGTCCCTCACCGAGCTGATGCACGCTTCCGGCGCCTACCGGGGCAGGTACGCCTCGATCATCGCCGGGTACCGGGTCACGGCCGACTACGTGGCCCGGCA
The DNA here is from genome assembly GCF_003574445.1 of Streptomyces sp. YIM 130001. Classification (GTDB taxonomy): domain Bacteria; phylum Actinomycetota; class Actinomycetes; order Streptomycetales; family Streptomycetaceae; genus Streptomyces. The sequence goes on along the minus strand of NZ_KZ984554.1, from coordinate 247,717 downwards.
TCAGGTCTTCGTCGCTGACGGCGAGCACGGCGAGCTGCTGGGCTTCTACGGCCTCGTGCTCGATCCACCGGAGCTGGACCTGGCGTTCGTCGCCGACCCTGCGCAAGGCACGGGCATCGGCCGGCGCCTCGTGCGGCACATGCTCGCCCGCGCGCGGGCCGCCGGTCTGACCGGCGTACGTGTGGTGGCCCATCCGCCGGCGACGGACTTCTACCGGCGCCTGGGTGCCCAGCGGACCGGCACCGTCGCCCCGACGCCACCGAAGGTCACCTGGGAGCGCCCTGAACTGCGGTTCGACACCGCTTGAGGCACCACCGGGCGACCGGGTCCGCGAGAGATGTCCCGCCGGTCCGCGCGGCCATGAACGTCCATGCGGCCGGGAGACGTCCATGCCGTACGAGCCGAGCTCTCCGAAGCGCGGGCGGAGTCGCTGGAGCGCACCGAGTGACGGTGCCGCGTCGCCGGCTCGACGAAGTACCGGCGGTCGTCGAGCACTTCAATGGCGGCGGTCGGCACATGATGCACGCACGACCAGGGACCGCCGACCTCCGCCGTTTCGCCGTTCGGCGTTCGGCGTTCGGCGTTCGGCGTTCGGCGTTCGGCGTTCGGCGTTCGGCGTTCGGCGTTCGGCGTTCGGCGTCGAGGCTTACACCCCCACGCTGCACAAGCAGGCTGCAGTGCTGCGCCGCCCGATCTTCTGCGCTTCCACGGCCAGACGCCACCCGCGCCGACCAGCCCCGGCCGGACGACGTGGCCCCGCCGTGGGCCGAGGACGCCGACCGACCAGGGCAGCGGCGGCGTCCGGACCATCGCCGAGCGCCTCCACGCCCGGCTCCCCCGCCAACCGACCCTCACCTGGAGCGCCGCGGGGCCGCGGGGCCACTCAGCACCGCTGAGCAGCTGAGCCCGGCAGGGCCCATTCCACGCCGACCCAAGCGACAACTCCTGTCCGGAAGGACAACTCCTATCCCGAACTGCTGGCGCCGGCCGGCGGAGCCTGCTGATACAGCGCGACCAGCACACCGTGCAGGGGCTGCTCCTCGGCACTCTCCTCGGCCTCGTCGACCAGCCCGGCGAGGGTCTCGCCCAGTTCCCTCGCCTTCGCAGGACTGAGCCGCAGATGGCGCAGGGTCAGTTGGGGCTCGACCGGAGACAGGTCCAGCTCCTGGGCGACCGCCGCGAGCATCGCGGCGGTGCCCGCGGCCTGTGGCTCGGCGACGACCATGCGGCGGGCCGTGCGCCGGTAGTACTGCTCCGTGCCGCCGCGAACCTGACGGGTCTCGGCGACGTGCACCAGACCGGCGTCGCGGAGCACCTTGAGGTGGTGGGCCACATTGCCCTTCTTCCCGTCGAGCTGCGCCGCAAGTTGGCCGACGGTGGCCGCCTGGTGGCCCAGGGCGAAGAGCAACCGCTGACGCAACGGGTGGGCGAGCGCCGCGAATTGCTCGGGCGCACCGATCTCCAGGACGTCCTCGGGAGGCGGCAGTCGGGAAGGCTGATCAGACATACGGAAAGTGTCTAAACTCTTTGACGCTTTCGCAAGGGCAGTGCTCTACTCCTGACCATGACGACCCTGCCGAAGTTGCCGAACCTGCCGAAGCCTCACCCTGCCCCGGTCATCGACGAGACGACCCGACTGCTCACCGAGCACTACGTGTTCCCCGAGACAGCCGGGCAGCTCACCGACCTGCTGCAACGACGTCTCACCCAGGGCGCCTACGACGTCGACAGCACCGAGGAGCTCGCCCGACGCGTCACCGCGGACCTGCAGTCCGTCAACGGCGACCGGCACCTGAGACTGAAGCACCACGCACACCCGGTGCCGCCGCAGGAAGGTGCAGCCACCCTGGACGCCATGCGCCGGGACTTCGACACCTCACTGGGCGGTGCACCCCGCGTGGAGTTGCTCGACGGAGGGGTCGCCGTGGTCGAGCTGGCCCCGATGCTCTTTCCGCTGGAGTGGGCCGCCGAACCACTGAGCGCCGCACTCACCCTGGCCTCCAGCGCCCGGGCGCTGATCGTGGACCTCCGCTCCAACCGGGGCGGCGACCCGGAGGCGGTCGCCTTCGTCTGCAGCTACCTGCTCGACGAGCGCACCCACCTCAACACCATGCACTGGCACGGCGGCCGGCACGGCGAACAGTCCTGGAGCCTGCCGCACGTCCCCGGCACACGCTTCGGCGGCAGCAAGCCGCTGTACGTGCTCTCCAGCGACCGCACCTTCTCCGCCGCCGAGGAGCTGGCGTACGACCTCCAGCAGCTCGGCCGAGCCGTTGTCGTCGGCGAACCCACCCGCGGCGGCGCTCACCCGTGCCAGGGCTGGACCGTGCACCCACACCTGGAAGCCACCGTCCCCGTCGGCCGCGCCGTCAATCCCGTGTCCGGCACGAACTGGGAGGGCACGGGCGTACAACCGGACATCCCCTGCACAGCTCCCGCCGCCCTCGACCACGCACACGAACTGGCCTTCGCCCGCCTCGACCACTGACCCCACCCCGGCTCACGGCTTCCCGCCCCCGGGCCCGCCGGGCGACGTGCCCCGCGAGGCGCTGCGCGACGAGCGAGCGCGGGACGCGGAGAACACGGCGGGCACTTGGGCGACCAAGCGAGAACCTGCAGGACGCAGCGCGACAAGAAACGGACAAGCCCCCCGACAGGGAAGCGGAAAACTTCCAGGTCAGAGGCCTGAGGGGCGGACGAGTCGGCCTGTACGCCGGGTTCTGTCGCTCCGGGGTCTTGCGGCCCGGGAGGAGACGGCCATCCATCTGGGACCGGCATTGCTGCCGGCCTCGTGCGGTCTACCCGCGGACTCGGGCGGGCAGCCCTCGGTCGTCCGCGCAGGATCCTCTGTCGAGGGTCCCTCTTGACCTTGCTCCGGGTGGGGTTTACCTAGCCGCCTGAGTCGCCTCAGGCGCTGGTGGTCTCTTACACCACCGTTTCACCCTTACCGGGAGCCGTACGCGTACGGTCCCCGGCGGTCTGTTTTCTGTGGCACTTTCCCGCGGGTCACCCCGGGTGGGCGTTACCCACCACCCTGCCCTGTGGAGCCCGGACGTTCCTCGACATCGATCCGGAGATCGACGCCGCGGCCGTCCGGCCGGCTCGTCCGCCGTGGCGACCATGCTACCCGCCGCGAAGGGGCCGGCCGACCCGGTGATCACGGCGAACGGAACAGTCAGGATGCGGTCGCGGACTGCGGGAGCGAGAGCGGATACACGCGCCCGGCAGGGCCGCCGAAGGGCCGTGGGCCCGTCGCTTGACCTTGCCGCAGCGTCAAGGTTTCTACTGGGCCCATGCGGATCGGAGAGATCGCCGCCCTCGCCGGGGTCACCCCACGGGCCGTGCGGCACTACCACCACCTCGGACTGTTGCCCGAGCCCGAGCGGCTGCCCAACGGCTACCGCGCCTACGGCGTACGGCACGCCGTGGAGCTGGCCCGGATCAGGCGGCTGACCGAACTCGGTCTCGCGCTGGTCGAGATCCGGGACGTCCTCGCCGACGACGAGGGCCGCGAACTCGCCGAAGTACTGGACGAGTTGGACCAGGATCTGGCGCGGCAGGAAGTCGAGATCCGCAGCCGCCGCGAGCGCCTCGCCACAGTGCTCGACCAGGCTCGCAGCGGCGGGATCCCGCCGGAGGGCCCGGTGTCGCCCGCCCTGGCGGAGTTGCTGCAGGCCATCGCACCGAGCGATTCGGCGATGGCCCGCAAGGACCGCGGCCACCTCGCGCTGCTCGACTCGATGGTCGACGACGAGCAGCGCGAAGTGTTCCTCGGTGCCCTGCGGCCACTCGCCGAAGACCCCGAACTCGCCGCTCGGACCACGCAGTTGTACACCGCACTCGACGAGCTGGCCGACGCACCCGCGGACGACCCCAGGATCGCCCCGCTCGCCGCCGAGGCCTCCGCCGCGGTACCGGACGCCGTGCTGCGCATGATCGCCTCCGAGCTGCCCGCAGCCGACCACCCCTTCGGGGAGGCCCTGCTCGGCGACTTCGCCCCGGCCCAGGCCGAGGTCGTGGCCCGCCTCATGGCCGACCTCCTCCGCCGAGCCCAGGAACTGTGATGTCCGAGTCGACGCCGCCCACGAAGCCGGACCCGACCCCTCCCTCGCCCCAGGCCCCCGGCCGGCGCAGGACAGCGCTGCGCCGCGTGGCCCGGCACGAGGCCACCTCCTTGCGCAGCCTGCTGCTCTGGGTCACCCGGCGCCAGGACGGCATCGGCCCCGACGACCACGCCGCCGCGTACACCGCACCGCAGACCGCGATGCTCTACGGCCTGCTGTTCGTGGCCGTCGTCGAGACCGTCGCGCTCGCCGTGCTCGTGCCCTGGCCCGTCGCCCACGCCATCCTGCTCGTCGTGGACGTCTACACGGTGGTGCAGGTCGTCGCCCTGCACGCGTCCTGTGTGACCCGGCCCCATGTGGCAGGCGCAGACGGTTCGTTGCGGGTGCGCCATGGTGCGCTCTTCGATCTGCGGATCCCGGCCGAATCCATCCTCCACGCGCGCGTGGACCGGCGTTACCCGGACGGTGGCACGTTCTCCATGAACGACGGCGTCCTGGACGTGGTCGTCGGCGGCCAGACCACCGTCAAGGTCGAACTCACCGAGCCCGTCCGCTTCGTACGGCCGCTCGGTCGCGTCGGGCACGCGCGCGTGGTGCGGTTCAACGCCGACGATCCGGGTGCCCTGGTGGCAGCCCTCAGGCGGGAGCGAACAGCACCTTCCCCCGCCGCCGGCCCGGCCTGCGTGAGCCGCACCCGCAGGCGTTCACCGAGGGGCAGCGGGGCCGTGCCGCCCTCGACCCGGCCGACCACGGCGGGCTCCTCCAAGTGCACGGTCCCGACCGGGCGTTCACCGTCGCGCACCTCGATGACATACGCGTCGAAGATCTCGCCGACGCGGTTCTCGAGCAACGCGGCCTCGATCAGGTCGATGCTCGCGCGCTCCACCGCGCCGGCCCGGCGGGTGCCGTCGGCCATCTCGTCGGGCAGCGCGTCGAGTGCCTCGAGCACCCATACCGGCGGCTGTTCGCCCGCCGCTGCCGCCAGGCAGATCTCCAGGGCGTAGCGGTCGACGAGCCGCCGCAGCGGGGCGGTGCAGTGCGCGTACGGGGCGGCCACGGCCGCGTGCAGATGCGGCTCCGGGATGTCGCCTCCGGTGAACGCCGTGTAGCCGGCGCCCCGAAGGAGCGTGGTGCACTCCTGCAGGAACGCGGCGTTGCGGCCCACCGTGGGGTCGAGCGAGCGCACCACCTCGGCGTACGAGACGTGGTGCGGCCAGTCGACGCCGAGCGCCCGGGCGGAGCGGCGCAGCCGGCCGACGGCGCCGTCCGGGGCTGCGGGCAGGGTACGCAGGACGCCGGTCCCGGCCTGGAGCATCAGGTCGGCGGCGGCCATGCCGGTGAGCAGGGAGATCTGTGCGTTCCAGCCCTCGGCCGGTACGGGTGCGCGGTAGGCGAGGCGGAAGCCGCCGTCGACGGTCTCGATCTCCTGTTCCGGCACATTGAGGGAGATGCCGCCGCGTTCCGTCTCGATGCGTTCCCGGTGCCGGCCGATCTCCTCGAGCAGCGCCAGTGGCTCCTCCGCCGTCCTCGCGTCGATGGTGCGCTGCACCGTGTCGTAGTCGAGCCGGGCCCGGCTGCGGACGAGCGCGCGACGGGCGTCGGTCGCGGTGCGGTGGCCCTCGGGGTCCAGGTCGATGGTCCACAGGACGGCGGGGCGGGTCTCGTCGGGCAGCAGGCTTGCCGCGCCCTCGGAGAGGGCCGGCGGATGCAACGGGATCCGGCCGTCGGGGCAGTAGAGGGTCACCACGCGCGCGTGAGCCTCGGTGTCCAGTCGGCCGCCGGGAGTCACGTACGCGGCCACGTCGGCGATGGCGTAGCGGACCCGGTAGCCCGTGTCGGTGCGCTCCAGGAACATCGCCTGGTCCAGGTCCATCGACCCGGGCGGATCGATGGTGAAGAACGGGATGTCCGTGGCGTCCTCGTCCGGCAGGCGTGGAGCGGCTGCCGCCGTCTTGGCCTCCTCGACGACGTCGGGCGGGAAGGCGTCGGGCAGCTCGAGTCCGGCGCGCAGTTCGCGCAGCGCGGCGCCCAGCGGCTCCTGCGCTGCACCCGTCACATGCATCGGTCGGCGCGGCACAGTCCTGAGCGTAGGGCCGGGGCCCGGTCGCGGCCTGTCGGCGGCCGGGACCGCCGGTGCTGCCGGCACTCCCCGGCCGGATAGGCTTCGACGGCGAACGACCGTGCGCGATGCGGCTCGGCCGACGGCCCGGAGCTGCGCGAAGCCGGTCGCCGTACGCGCTCGAAACTGCTCCGAGAACCCGTAGAAAGAGGCGAAGGTGCTCGTCCTGCTGCCGCCGTCCGAGGGAAAGGCGGCGCCCGGCCGCGGCGCCCCGCTCAAGCCCGAGTCCCTCTCGCTGCCCGCGCTCACGCCGTACCGGACGGCCGTCCTGGACGAGCTGGTCGAGCTGTGCGCCGCCGACGAGGACAAGGCGCGCGAGGTGCTCGGCCTGAGCGAGGGCCTGCGCGGCGAGATCGCGAAGAACGCGGCCCTGCGCACCTCGGGTACACGCCCGGCCGGCGACATCTACACGGGCGTCCTCTACGACGCGCTCGACCTGTCCACCCTCGACGCAGCCGCGAAGCGACGGGCGGGCAAGTCGCTGCTGATCTTCTCCGGCCTGTGGGGCGCGGTGCGCGTCGGCGACCGGATTCCGTCGTACCGCTGCTCGATGGGCGTGAAGCTTCCCGGACTCGGAGCGCTCGGTGCGTACTGGCGCGGGCCGATGGCCGAGGCGCTGCCCGAGGCCGCGGGGAGCGGCCTCGTACTGGATCTGCGCTCCTCGTCGTACGCGTCGGCGTGGAAGCCGACGGGGGAACCGGCCGGGCGGACGGCCACCGTCCGGGTGCTGCACTCGCAACTGGTCGACGGCGTCGAGAAGCGGTCGGTGGTCAGCCACTTCAACAAGGCGACCAAGGGCCGGCTGGTCCGTGACCTGCTGCAGCGCGGCGTCCGTCCCGCCGGTCCGGCCGAGCTCGTGGAGGCGCTGCGGGACCTCGGCCATGTGGTGGAGGCCGAGCCTCCGGCGAAGGCCGGCCGGCCCTGGCAGCTCGACATCGTGGTGACCGAGATCCACTGACGCCCACGCCTGGCGGACGCCGTTTGCCGGTCCGGCAACATCCCTCGCGGGCCGGCCCTCCCCTGCCGCATGATCCGGAGAAGGCCCGGACGCTCGGGCGGGCTCCGGCGACCGGAGCGCGCCGGCGTCCCGGGACTCCACGCACCCGAGGGAGACGCGATGACGCAGCAGGACCGGCCGCAGGACACCTCACCGACCGCGCCCGGCAGCGCCCGGCACCGGCTGATCCCCTCCCCCGCGGGCCGGATCCACCTGGTGGAGCAGGGCTCGGGCCCGCTGGTGCTGCTCCTGCACGGGTTCCCGGAGTCCTGGTACTCCTGGCGCCGGCAGCTGCCCGCGCTGGCAGCGGCCGGCTATCGGGCCGTCGCCATCGATGTGCGCGGGTACGGCCGTTCGTCGCGGCCCGCCGACCCGGCCGCGTACCGCATGCGGGAGTTGGTCGAGGACAACGTCGCCGTGGTCCGCGCACTCGGCGAGCGGACGGCCGTCGTGGTGGGCCACGACTGGGGTTCGACGATCGCGGCTGACTCGGCGCTGCTCAGGCCCGATGTGTTCCGCGCGGTGGGGCTGCTCAGCGTGCCGTTCAGTCCGCACGGCGGGCCGCGCCCCGGTGAGATCTTCGCCAGGATGGGCGGGACGGAGGAGTTCTACGTCTCGTACTTCCAGGAGCCGGGCCGGGCCGAGCGGGAGATCGAACCCGATGTTCGGGGCTGGCTCGCCGGCTTCTACGCGGCGCTGTCCGCGGACACGATGCCCGGGCCCCAGGCGCCTGACCCGCATTTCGTGACGGCGGGCGGGACGCTGCGCGAGCGCTTCCCCGACGCGCGCCCCGGCTGGCTCGGCGAGTCCGAACTGGACGCCTACGCCGCCGAGTTCGAACGCACGGGCCTGACCGGGGCGCTGAACCGCTACCGGAACATGGACCGCGACTGGAGCGATCTCGCCGAACTGGAGGGCGCGCCCGTCACCCAGCCGTCGTTCTTCGCAGGCGGCTCGCTCGACGCCTCCACGACCTGGCTGTCCGACGCCATCGAGGCGTACCCGAAGCCCCTGCCGGGCCTGGTCTCCTCGCACCTTCTGGACGGCTGCGGGCACTGGATCCAGCAGGAACGCCCGGACGAGGTGAACGCGCTCGTGACGGATTGGCTGGACTCGCTGCCCGAGTGACAGCCAGGACCATCGCCGACGTTGCACTCTGCGCAACGCTCTTTGCGCAGAGTGCTCCGCACACGGCAGGATGACCCCATGACTTCGCCCTCGGTCCTCGAACTGGCTCCCGTCGTCCCCGTCGTCGTGGTGGAGGACGCCTCGGACGCCGTCCCGCTCGCCCGCGCCCTGGTCGCGGGCGGCCTGCCCGCGATCGAGGTCACCCTGCGCACTCCTGCCGCGCTCGACGCGATCCGTGCCGTCGCCGCCGAGGTGCCGGACGCGGTGGTCGGCGCCGGTACCGTCATCTCGCCGCAGAACGTCACGGACTCGGTCGCCGCCGGCGCCCGGTTCCTGGTCAGCCCCGGCTGGACGGACCGGCTGCTCGACTCGATGAAGGCGTCCGGGGTGCCGTTCCTGCCGGGCGTCTCCACCACCTCCGAGGTGGTCGCCCTGCTCGAACGCGGCGTACGGGAGATGAAGTTCTTCCCCGCCGCGGCCGCGGGCGGCACCGCGTATCTGAAGTCCCTCGCGGGGCCGCTGCCGCAGGCCCGCTTCTGCCCGACGGGCGGGATCGGCCTCGACTCGGCGCCCTCGTACCTCGCTCTGCCCAACGTCGGCTGCGTGGGCGGCAGTTGGATGCTCCCGGCACAGGCGGTCGCGGACCGCGACTGGGGCCGGATCGAGTCGCTGGCACGCGAGGCGGCCGCGCTGAGGGGATGACGCCGCCGCCCGGTCAGCGCAGGTGCGAGGTGTCGTTGAGGAGGCGTACGGCGGCGTTGCCGTCGGCGTAGTACGCGACGGCCGACAGTGACGCGGCCGCGAGGTCCATCCGGAACATCGAGTCCGGCGGCGCCCCGAGGGCGAGGCGCACCAGTGTCTTGACCGGCGTGACATGGGAGACGACGAGCACCGTACGGCCCGCGTACCGCTCGATGATCCGGTCCCTGGCCTCGGCGACCCGCCGCGCCACCGTCGCGAAGGACTCACCCCCGCCGGTCGGCGCCACGTCCTGCGAGCCGAGCCAGGCGGACAGGTCGTCCGGGTGGAGTTCGGAGACCTGGCCGAAGGTCAGGCCCTCCCAGGCGCCGAAGTCCGTCTCGCGCAGGCCCGGTTCGGTCACCACGTCGAGTCCGGTACGGGCCGCGACGGCGGCCGCGGTCTGCCGGCAGCGGGCCAGCGGCGAACTGACCACCGCCTGGATGGTGCCGCGCGCGACAAGCGCGTCGGCGACCCGCTCGGCCTGCTCGCGGCCCGCGTCGGAGAGCGCGGGATCGTCGCCACCGCTGCCGGAGAACCGCTTCCGGGCAGTGAGCGCCGTCTCGCCGTGCCGCAGCAGCACGAACGTGGTGGGTGTCCCGAGATCGGGCGGCACGGCAGCCGGCACGGGTGCCTTCACGGCAGCCGGGAAGCGGGCCTCCGCAGTCGGTACGGACGTGTCCGGGGCCGGCGTCTCCGGGGCCGGCGTCTCCGGGGCCGGCGTCTCCGAAGCGGTCAGGGGCGCCCGGTCGCTCCCGTCCGCCGGTTTCGGGCTCGCCAGGTTACGGGCGGCCCGGGTGTCCAGATCGGCGGTGGAGACGGACGGCGACCACTGTTCGCCGCGGCCGCCCGCGTCCATCGCCTCGTTGGCGAGCCGGTCGGCGTGCTTGTTCTCGGCGCGCGGGATCCAGGCGTAGGACACCTGGCCGGCCGGCAGGATCCGCGCGGCCTCGGCGGCCAGCGGCCTGAGATCCGGGTGCTTGATCTGCCAGCGACCCGACATCTGCTCGACGACCAGCTTGGAGTCCATCCGGACCGAGACCGCCGCGTTCGGATCCAGGTCGCGGGCGGCCCGCAGTCCGGCGAGCAGACCGCGGTACTCCGCGACGTTGTTGGTGACGACGCCGAGATACTCGGCGACCTCCGCGAGGGTCTCGCCGCTCTCCGCGTCGAGGACCACCGCGCCGTAGCCGGCGGGACCCGGATTCCCCCGGGAGCCGCCGTCCGCCTCGACGATGAACGTCCGCACGGCGAGGGCGGCTAGAGGCCGGACTCGGAGGTGCGCACCAGGATGCGGCGGCAGTTCTCGCAGCGCAGCACCGCGTCGGGGGCGGCCGCGCGGACCTCGTTGACCTCGGTGATGTTGAGCTCCAGGCGGCAGCCCTCGCAGCGGCGCTGGAAGAGGCGCGCGGCGCCGATACCGCCCTGCTGCTCGCGCAGCTTGTCGTAGAGCTTCAGGAGGTCCGCGGGCACCGAACCGGCCACCACCGAGCGCTCCTTGGTGACCGAGCCGGCCTCCTCGTCGATCTCCGCGACGGCGGCGTCACGGCGCGCGGTGGCGTCGGTGATCTTCGCCTCGACGGACGACACGCGCTCGGTGAGCTCGCCGACGCGCTCCTGCGCGGACTCGCGGCGCTCCATGACCTCGAGCACCACGTCCTCCAGGTCGCCCTGGCGCTTGGCGAGGGAGGCGACCTCGTGCTGCAGGTTCTCCAGGTCCTTCGGCGAGGTGATGGCGCCGGAGTCCATGCGCTGCTGGTTGCGGGCGGCGCGCTGGCGCACCTGGTCCACGTCCTGCTCGGCCTTGGTCTGCTCGCGGGCGCAGTCGCTCTCCTCGGTCTGCGAGGCGACGAGGAGGTCGCGCAGCTGGGTGAGGTCCTTGGTGAGCGAGTCGATCTCGGCGTGCTCGGGCAGCGCGCCGCGCCGGTGCGTCAGCTGCTGCAGCCGTACGTCGAGGGCCTGGACGTCGAGGAGTCGGATCTGGTCGGCGGGCGCGGCGTTCAGTTGGGGGCTCCAGATGAGTCGTGGGTGTCGGGATACTGCGGGGGCTCCGAGGGGCCCGCGGGGGCGCCGGGCTCGAAGGAGGCGGACGCCGCGTGGGCGGTCCAGGGGTCGGTGACCGCCGTCGACACGTGGACCCTGAGGTCCCAGCCGTGCCGGTCGGAGATCTCGTCGAGCTGTGCTGCGGCCAGCTCGCACCAGGGCCACTCGGTGGCCCAGTGGGCCGCGTCGAGCAGGCCGAGTGGAGTCTGCTGCGTCGCCTCGGAGACCGGGTGGTGGCGCAGGTCGGCCGTGAGGAACGCGTCCACGCCCGCGGCGCGCACGGAGTCGAAGAGGCTGTCGCCGGAGCCGCCGCTGACCGCGACCCTGCGCACGGGGGCGTCCGGGTCGCCGGCCGCGCGGATGCCCTGCGCGGTGGCGGGCAGCCGCTTCGCGGCGTGCGCGGCCAGTTCACGCAGGGGCATCGGCTGGTCGAGCTCGCAGATCCGGCCGAGTCCGCGGCGTCCTGCCGGGTCGGTGGGGTCCGGCACGAGCGGGCCGACGACCCGCAGGTCGAGGGCGCCGGCGAGCGCGTCCGAGACGCCGGGGTCGGCGGTGTCGGCGTTGGTGTGGGCCACGTGCAGGGCGATGTCGTTCCTGATCAGGGTGTGCACCGCGCGGCCCTTGAAGTGCGAGGCCGCGACCGTGGTCGTCCCTCGCAGGTAGAGCGGGTGGTGGGTGACCAGGAGGTCGGCGCCGAGCGAGACGGCCTCGTCGACGATCTCCCGCACCGGGTCCACGGCGAACAGGACGCGTGCGACGGGGGCGTCGGGATCGCCGCAGACCGTACCCACCGCGTCCCACTGCTCGGCCCGCTCCGGGGGCCACAGGGCGTCGAGCGCGGTGGTTACTTCACTGAGGCTGGGCACGGGGAAAGGCTACCTGGCCGTTCTGTGCGCACGCACCGGTCGGGAGCCCCCGATGCGGGAGCGGGCCGGGCGCGGCCGGGGGCCTGGGCCGTGGCGGCCGCTCGGAGTGCAGAAACGATGCGGTGCAGCACAAACACCCCAGGGCCCTCAGGTGAACCGGAGCATCGCCACCCTTATGTGTGAAGTCGGCGGCAGGGGGTGCTACGACCGCGCGTACGAAAACTAGCTTCATCGCCGGAGGTGACCACCCGATGACGGTCTGTGCCATGGAGAGTGCTGCGGCGGACGGCGCCGTGCGGCGGGAGTTCACGATCGCCGCGGACGGTTCGTACGCCGCGCGGCTCGCTCCCGTCGGTGACGCCTGGCGCCCGGAGCGCTGGACACTCGACGGGCCCGAGCCCTATGTCGTACCGCTCCCCCTCGACCAGCCGGAGGAACCGGGCACCGAGGTGCTGCCGATGGCCGACGGGAGAGTGCTCGTGCACCGCGAGACAGGTGTCCCGGACGCTCGGTCGGGGCCGCCCGAGAGCTCCGCCGTACGCCACCGGTTCTCGCTGCTCTATCCGACCGGCCCGGGGACCGGCGAGGTGCCGCTCGGTTCGGTGGAGGCGGATTCGCTCACCCTGCTCGCTCCCACGCCCGGCGGGTCGTGCGCCTACGCGCTCGCGCCCGGCCCCGATTCGACAGCCGTGTGGCAGGTCGCGGGCAGCGCCTGCGGGCCCGAGTACGTGGCCGACATCCCCGGGCACTGCACGGGCGGGGTCTGGCTCGACCGTGCGGGCCGGATGCTCGCCCTCGACCAGGAGCTGGCCGGGCGCACCAAGACGGTGTCGGTGGACCTGGAGCGGGGCGGCGAGGTCGCGCCGCTCCTGGAGATCACCGAGGAGAGCAACGACCGTCTGCTGCTCGCCGACCCCGACAGCGGCCTGATCCTGGTGCGCTCGGACGCGGCGGGGTACGACCGGCTCGGCTGGGGCGTGCTCGACAGCACGCTGCCGGTCCGGTTCCCCGACGCTCTGCGGCTGCCGGACTGCGCGGTCACGCCGTTCGCCGTGCAGGGCGGTCAGCCGCTGCTGCCGGAGAGCTGCGCGGTGGCCTTCCGGATCGACGGCGCCGCGGGGAGCTGGATCGGTCTGTGGCGGCCCGCGCAGCGGCAGTTGCACCAGATCGCCGCGCCGCACGGGTGGCTGTGCGGAACCGGACTGTTCTCCCCCGAGGGGGTGCTGCGCCTGCCGTACGCGACCGAGGCGGTGCCGTGCGGGGTGGCGACGATCACGGCGCCGCCGGCCGCGGCGCCCGGTTCTCCGGCTCCCGGCGCCGTGGGCCGGGAGCTGGAACATGCGCGGGGCAGCGCCTCCGATACCGCTCCGGAGCACCCGTCGCACGAGGGGTCGGGCGACCCCGGTGACCAGGCCCTCGGGCCGGATCCCGTACCGCCCGGTGAAGCCCTCCCCGACGGAGTCCCGGACTCCGCCCCCGACGGTGGGACACGCCCTGTTCCCCTGCAGCAGGCACCCCTCACCGGGCGGGTGACGGCCGGTTAGAATCACCGGCCTGTTGTCAGACGATCTTCTTACGGGGTGACCGATCCATGACCGAGAACAGCACCACACCGGCCGAGCCGGACACACCCGGCGGCCAGGGCAAGCACCGGGGTCCGGCCGCTTCCCAGGACGCGGCTCCCGCCGAGGGCCCGCGCGGCCGGCACCGGCGTACCGAGGACCGGGACGAGCAGGAGAGCCGGGCCGCCTGAGCCGGCGCCACCGGTCCGTGCGGGCCGGACAACTGCCGTACGTACAAAGGGAGTCGGGACGACCCGACCGGGCCGGGGCCCGTACCGCGTGACCGGCGGTACGGGCCCCCGCTTCGTCGGCGCGGACGCCTCGGGTCAGCCCTGCGGCTCGTGCTTCAGGCCCAGTACCTCGGCCGCCGCGAAGGTCTCCTGCGGCAGCCGCTGCGCGTAGTACGGGGAGAGCAGCTCGTCCAACTCCTCGTACGTGAAGGCCTCCTTGGCGGTGTCGAACCTGGCCGCCACCCGGGGGCGCTCCATCACGGCGACCAACCCGCCGTGCACGACGAGGAGTTGGCCGGTGACCCGGTCGGCCGCGGGCGCCGCGAGATAGCCGACCAGCGGGGCGACGTGCTCGGGCGCGAGCGGGTCGAGCCCGTCGTCGGAGGGCTCGGCGAAGCCGGCGAAGACGTCCTCGGTCATCCGGGTCCGGGCGCGCGGGCAGATCGCGTTGGCGGTCACCCCGTACTTGCCGAGGGCCAGCGCGGTCGAGGTGGTGAGGCCGACGATGCCGCCCTTGGCCGCCGCGTAGTTGGGCTGGCCTGCGGACCCGGCGAGGTAGGCCTCGGACGAGGTGTTGACGATCCGTCCGTAGACCGGGCCGCCCGCCTCCTTGGAGCGGGACCGCCAGTGCGCGGCGGCGAAGTGGGTGGTGTTGAAGTGGCCCTTGAGGTGGACCCGGATCACCGAGTCCCACTCCTCCTCGCTCATCGAGAAGACCATCCGGTCGCGCAGGATGCCCGCGTTGTTGACCAGGACGTCGAGCCCGCCGTACGTGTCGACCGCCAACTGCACCAGGGCGCGGGCCTGTTCGTGGTCGGCGACGTCTCCCCGGTGGGCGACGGCCCGGCCGCCGGAGGCGCGGATCTCGGCCGCCACCTCCTCGGCGGGACCCTCCGATGCGGCGCCCGAACCGTCGCGGCCCGGCTGTCCGAAGTCGTTGACGACGACGCTCGCGCCGAGGCGGGCGAGTTCGAGCGCCTCGGCCCTGCCGAGGCCGCGGCCGGCACCGGTGACGACGGCCGAACGGCCTTCAAGCGGAAGTGACATGGCGGATCCGGGTCCTTTCAGCAGGAAGCACGGCAGCGGTGGCGCGGTCGGACGGTTCAGAGCTCGATACAGGTCCGCAGGCTCACGCCGGTGCGCATCTGGTCGAGGGCCTCGTTGATCTCCGGCAGCCGCACCCGGTGCGTGATCAGTCCGGCCAGATCGATACGGCCGGCCCGCCACAGCGCGATCGAGCGCCGGTACGAGGTGAGGACGTCCCCGCCGCCGTACATCGAGGGCAGGATCCGCTTCTCGTCGAAGAACAGCTCGAACATATTGAGCTGCAGGAAGTCGTCGAGGGCGCCCGCGCCGACGACGCAGAGCGTGCCGCCGCGCCGCGTGGTGTCGTACGCGACGCGTGCGGTGGCCGATTTGCCGACCACCTCGAAGACGTAGTCGAAGCCTTCACCGGCGGTGATCCGCTGTTTGGCGTCGTCGAGGGCGTCGGGGGCCACCGCCTCGGTCGCACCGAAGCGCAGTGCGGCCTCGCGCCGCGACGCGACGGGGTCCACGGCCACGATCTGGGCCGCCCCCTTGAGCCGCGCACCCTGGATCGCGGAGATCCCGACTCCGCCGCAGCCGATCACCACCACCGACGAACCGGCTTGCACATCAGCGGTGTTGACGGCGGCGCCGAGCCCGGTGGTGACTCCGCAGCCGATCAGGGCGGCGATGTCGAAGGGCACGTCGTCGGGAATCGGCACCGCGCAGGCCGCATCGACGACGACCTCCTCGGCGAACGTCCCGGTCCCGGCGAAGCCGAAGACGTCACTGCCGGAACGCTTGAAGTTGGGCACCCCGGCGTTCATGAAGCCGGCCAGACAGAGCTGGGTCTGACCGCGCAGACAGGACGGGCACGCTCCGCAGGCCGGCAACCAGCACATCAGAACCCGGTCGCCCGGCTTCAGGGAGGTGACGCCGTCGCCGACGTCGAGGATCTCGCCCGCACCCTCGTGTCCGGGGACGAAGGGGGCCGGCTGGGGCAGTACGCCGTTCATCGCGGAGAGGTCGGAGTGGCAGAGCCCGGTGGCGCGGACGCGGATCCGCACCTTCCCGGGGCCGAAGCCCACCGCCTCCAGATCATCCACGACCTCGAGCTTGTCCTGGCCTGTCTCGTGCAGTACGGCTGCGCGCATCGGTGCGGCTCCTTCGGATCGGGATGGTCGTCCGAGACGCGGCCCCGCGCCGGTCCGGACGACAGGCCTGCATGGGTCAGCTGTGCTCGACGACGGTGTCGGACAGGACGGCCGCGTCCTCGCGCTCCACGGCGGTGACCGTGACCTGCACCCGGCCGTCGGAGCGCCACATGCGCACCCGCAGGGTCTCGCCGGGGAAGACGATTCCGGTGAAGCGGGTGCCGTACGACAGGACTCGGGAGACGTCCGCGCCGAGTTCGGTGTCCACCACGGCCTTCAGGGTGATCCCGTACGTGCACAGGCCGTGCAGGATCGGCTTGTCGAAGCCGGCCAGCTCGGCGAACTCGGGGTCGGCGTGCAGCGGGTTCCAGTCGCCGGAGAGGCGGTAGAGCTGGGCGAGGTCCTCGCGCACGGGGACGTCGACGGTACGGTCCGGTGCACGGTCGGGCGGGTCCTGGCGCTGCGAGCTGCCGCGTTCACCGCCGAAGCCGCCCTCGCCACGTACGAAGATCTGGCTGTCGCAGGTCCACAGGGGGCCGTCGTCGTCGTGGGCCTCGGCGCGCAGCACGACCACGGCCGCACTGCCCTTGTCGTACACGGCGGCGACGCTCGCCTCCTGAACCGCCTTGCCCTGTACGGGAATCGGGCGGTGCAGCGTGACCTTCTGGCCGCCGTGCAGGACCTTGGCGAGGTCGACGTCGATACCGGGGGCGGCCAGTCCGCCCTGGCTGGCCATGCCGCCGCCCGCGACGGCGGCGAAGCTCGGCAGTACGTGCAGCCGGGACTCGAGGGTGTACCGCAGTTCGTCCGGGTCGGTGGCGGGCGTGCCGGCGCCGAGGCCCAGGTGGTAGAGCTGAATGTCCTTGTGGCCCCAGACGAGTTCGGCACGACGGGGCGCGGCGGCTACGGCCTTGGCGGCATCGATGGGCATGTGGACGCTGCTCCTTGGTGAGGCGGCGAGGCTGCCGGCGGCGTGCGGGTGTGCGGGTTGGTCCAAGACCTCGGTGCGGCCGTCCGCACCGTCGGTCGCACCGAGGTCGTCCTGGACCGGCCCGGTCCGCCGTCCGCCTGGTTCTAGAACGCGTTCTAGGCCGGTTGGCCCCATGTATAACGCAGCGCCCGGCAGTTGTGAATACTCCTGACTGGATGTCAGATCTGGTCCTGCTGACGGCAATCGCCGCGCACACCGGGCTCCCGCTGCCCGGCCGCCCAGGACATTTGTCCTGCCGAGGACCGGACGGCCGGATCTGCCGCGCCGCCCGCCGGGCTCCGTAGCGTCGTGGACATGACCTGGACCACGGACATCCGCCCTGGAACGACCGAACCGACCGAACCGACCGAACCGACCGAAGCGAAAAAGCAGACCGCCCACACCACCCCGGCCGCGACAGCGGACGCCACGCCCCGGACCACGGACGGCCGGCGTCCCACGAAGACCCTCGGAACGGCCCCCGCCGCACACACCGACGCCCCCTGCGCGACCACCGCGCCGGACAGCGCTTCAATGGGGTCGATGGACTGCATGAAGGGAACAGGCCGGCTCGGCGGTCTGCTGCGCCGACCACCAGGCCCCGGCGCGCCGCGTACCGCGTTCGCCTACCTGCCGTTCCTGCTGCTCTGCATGGGCGCGGTCTCGAACGTGCTGCGCAGCGAGACGCCGAACCCGGTCGTCGGCGGCGTCGGCCTGTTCGTCTTCAACACCCTGTACATCTTCGTGGTGTTCCGCTCCTTCGACCCGGAACGCCGCAGCCATCCCCTCACCATCGCGGCCCTCGCCGCCATGGGCATCGTGACGTTCTCCCTCGCGATCACCATGCACGGCGGCGGCTGGCTGATGTTCATCCCGCTGCTCTCGCTCGCCTGCGGTGCGGTACTGCGCGGCAGGTGGCTGGCCGGCACCCTCGTACTCCTCGCGGGGGCCGGAGCCACCGTCGCGGGACTACGCAACGGCCCGCTCGACGCGGTCACCATCGGCTACGGCAGCTTGATCAGCGGACTGGTCGCGGCCGCCCTGCTCAGCCTCTCCGAGACCATCGTCGAACTGCGCGAGACCCGCCAGGCGTTGGCCCGCAGCGCCGTGGAGAAGGAGCGGCTGCGCTTCTCCCGCGACCTGCACGATCTGCTCGGGCACACCCTGTCCGTGATCGTGGTGAAGTCGGAGGCCGCCCGCCGCCTCGGCCCGCGCGACCTGGACGCAGCGATGGACCAGGTCGCCGACATCGAGACCGTCGGCCGGAACGCGCTGGCCGAGATCCGCGAGGCGGTCACCGGCTACCGCGAGGGCAGTCTCGGCTCCGAACTCGACCGCGCCCGCGACGCCTTGGGCGCCGCCGGGATCGCCACCGTCGTACGCCAGTCGGGTCCGCCGCTCCCCTCCGGCATCGCGGCCCTGCTCGGCTGGGTGGTGCGCGAGTCGGTGACCAACGCGGTACGGCACTCCGGTGCCGAACGCTGCGAGATCGAGGTGTCCAGGACCGACGACCGGATCCGCCTGGTGTTCACGGACGACGGCCGCGGCCCGGACCCGGTGACGGCCTGGGAGGACGCCGCCACCGGGCACCCGGGCAGTGGACTGCGCGGGCTCGCCGAACGGCTCGCCGCGGTCGGCGGCACGCTCGAGTCCGGCGCCGCCCCGGAACGCGGCTTCCGGGTCACCGCGGACGTGCCGGTGGACAGCACCCCGGATCTGCGGTGACCTGCACGGTCCGCCCGGCGCCCGTACGCTGACCCCGTGGACGAGATGCCCGAGGAACGGCCCCCGAGGAAATCGTTGAGAGTCCTGCTCGCCGAGGACCAGGGAATGATGCGCGGCGCACTCGCCCTGCTCCTCGGCATGGAGCCGGACATCGAGGTCGTGGCCCAGGTCGGCACGGGTGACGCCATCGTGGACGCGGCGCTCACGCACCGGCCGGACGTCGCGCTCCTGGACATCGAACTGCCGGGCCGCACCGGCCTCGAGGCGGCGGCCGACCTGCGCGACGAGTGCCCGGACTGCCGGGTCCTGATCCTCACCACCTTCGGGCGGCCGGGCTATCTGCGCCGCGCGATGGACGCGGGGGCGGCCGGTTTCCTGGTCAAGGACGGCCCCGTCGAGGATCTCGCCGAGGCGATCAGGCAGGTGCTGCGCGGCGAGACGGTGATCGACCCGGCGCTCGCGAAGGCGGCCCTGAGCGCAGGACCGAACCCGCTCACCGAGCGGGAGTGCGACGTGCTGAAGGCAGCGGCGGACGGAGCGACGGTCGCCGACGTCGCCGGCCGCCTGCACCTGTCGGAGTCGACGGTCCGCAACTACTTCTCGTCGGCGATCGGCAAGACCGGCACCCGCAACCGCATGGAGGCCCTCCGCGAAGCGCGCAGCCAGGGCTGGCTCTGAGCCCGCGGACGGGTCGTGCGTCAGTCCTTGCGGACCGTGGCCCGGTCGGAGCGGGTGCCCGGCATCCACAAGAGCATCAGGACGACTCCGACGACGAGGATGATTCCGCTGGTGCGGAAGGCGGCCGCGTAGCCGTCGGTCAGCGCCTGGCCGCTGTCGGACCCGGCGCTCACCGACGCGGCCACCGTGGAGAGCACGGCGAGGCCGAGCGCACCGCCCATCGTCCTGGAGGTGTTGATCAGTCCCGAGACGAGACCCGCGTCGCCGGGGGCCGCGCCCGAGGTGGCCAGCGAGGCGAGCGGGGTGGAGGCCAGTCCGGCACCGAGCATCATCAGGACGCCGGGCAGCATGATCGAGGTGACGTAGGCACCGTCGGCGGTCATCGTCGACTGCCAGCCGAATCCGGCCGCCGCCACCACGATGCCGATCATGGAGACGTTCTTGGCGCCGACGACGGGCATCA
This sequence comes from Streptomyces sp. YIM 130001, assembly GCF_003574445.1. Lineage (GTDB taxonomy): Bacteria > Actinomycetota > Actinomycetes > Streptomycetales > Streptomycetaceae > Streptomyces. Next base: position 227,954 of record NZ_KZ984554.1, on the reverse strand, counting down.
GACGCGGGGCGACCTTGGAGCCGACGACCACACTGAGCGAGCTGGGGATCAGGGCGAGGCCCGCGATCATGGCCGAGTAGCCGAGGACGTTCTGGGAGTAGAGCGTCATGAAGAACCACATGGAGAACATGGCGCCGCCGCACACGAACATCGCCGCGTTCGCCGCCGACACCGACCGCACCCGGAACAGTTTCAGGGGCATCAGCGGTGACCTGGTACGCGCCTCGACGAGCAGGAAGCCGCCTAGCAGCAGGAGCCCGGCGATCAACGGCACCAGGGTGGTGGTGGACGTCCAGCCCTCGATCTCGGTCTGCACGATGCCGTAGGCGAGGGTGGCGAGTCCTGCGGTGACGAGGACCGCGCCGGGCAGGTCCAGGCGCCTGCCGCGGTCGGTGGCGCCCTCGCTCAGCCAGGCGACACCCGCGGCGAGTACGAGCACGCCGATCGGCACGTTGATGAGGAGCACCCAGCGCCAGGACAGCAGATCGGTCAGCACGCCTCCGACCAGACCGCCGGCCGCACCACCACCGGCGCCGACCGCCGACCAGGTCCCTATCGCCCGCACCCGCGCCGGCCCTTCGGGCACCGCCGAGGTCAGCAGCGCCAGGGTGGAGGGGGCGAGCACGGCGGCCCCGAGCCCCTGCACGGCGCGGGCGGCGAGCAGCTGCCAGCCCTCCTGCGCGAGCCCGCCCGCGAGCGAGGCGGCGGTGAACAGGCCGAGACCGACCAGGAACATCCGCTTGCGTCCGAAGAGATCGCCGGCCCTGCCGCCGAGCAGCATGAAGCCGGCGAAGGCTATGGAGTAGGCGTTGACGACCCACTGCAGGCCCACGGCACTCATCGCGAGGTCGGCCCGCATCGACGGCAGCGCGGTGTTGACCACGGACACGTCGAGGACGACCAGGAACTGCCCTGCGCAGGCTGCGAGGACGACCGCCCACAGGGGCGGGGACTTCACGGGCGCGGCGAGGTAAGTGTCTGTGGGCGTCTGGACCATGACGGACATGGTCCCAGGCACCGGCCTCGCGGTGCATCGGGGTTTCGACGCAGCCGCTGTACGACGTCGGGCCTAGGACCCCGGTCCCGCACCCCTGTTACGCCTTGCGCAGCAGGGTCACCACCGCGGCGCCGCCGAGCCCGATGTTGTGCGCGAGGCCGGTCCTGGCTCCCGTCACCTGCCGTGGTCCGGCGGTTCCGCGCAGTTGCCAGGTCAGTTCGGCCGCCTGCGCGAGACCGGTCGCGCCGAGCGGATGGCCCTTGGAGATCAGCCCGCCTGAGGGGTTGACCACCCAGCGTCCGCCGTACGTCGTCGCGCCGGACTCGACGAGTTTGCCGGACTCGCCGTCGGCGCACATGCCGAGCGCCTCGTAGGTGAGCAGCTCGTTGATGGAGAAGCAGTCGTGCAGTTCGACGACGTCCACGTCCTCGATGCCGAGGCCCGCACGCTCGTAGACCTGCCGGGCCGCGGCGCGAGACATGGGTTTGCCGACGACGTCGATGCAGGTCCCGGAGGCGAACGACTCCTCGGTGTCGGTCGTCATGGCCTGTGCGGCGATCTCGATCGCACGATCGCCGAGTCCGTGGCGTTCCACGAAGCGTTCGGAGGCGACCACGGCGGCCGCGGCTCCGTCGGACGTCGGCGAGCACTGGAGTTTGGTGAGGGGTTCGTGGACGGTCCTGGCCGCGAGGATCTCGTCGACCTCGTAGACGTCCTGGAACTGGGCGTACGGGTTGCCCGCCGAGTGCCGGTGGTTCTTGGCGCCGACCGCGGCGAGCTGCGCGGGCGTCGTTCCGTAGAGCTCCATGTGTTCGCGGGCCGCGTCGCCGAAGATCTGCGCGGTGGGCGGGGTCATCTCGAAGCCGTGCCCGGCGGCCATGATGCCGTAGTGGCGGGCGACGGGAGAGGTCTTGAAGTCCCCGCCGTCGCCGCCGCCCCCGAGCGCGCCGCGCGCCATCTCCTCGAAGCCGAGGGCCAGTACGCAGTCGTTGCCGCCCTCGACGAACTGGCGGGCCATCATCAGGGCGGTGGAGCCGGTCGCGCAGTTGTTGTTGACGTTGTAGACGGGCACGCCGGTGAGGCCCAGTGTGTAGACCGCGCGCTGACCTGCGGTGGAAGCCTGGAAGCAGTAGCCGACGGCGGCCTGCTCCACCAGGTCGTAGGCGATGCCCGCGTCGTCGAGCGCCTTGCCGCCGGCCTCCTCGGCCATGTCCCAGTACTGCCAGTCGCGCGATTCGGGCTTCTCGAACTTCGTCATGCCCACACCGACGAGGTACGCCTTCATAAGTCTCAGTCCCTTGGCAGGCCGAGGATGCGCTCGGCGACGACATTGAGCTGAACCTGGGTGGTGCCGCCCGCGATGGTCAGGCAGCGGGCGAGCAGGAAGCCGTGCACGGCCCGCTCGCCGGGCCCCTCGCGCAACGCCCCTTCCGGACCGAGGAGTTCGAGCGCCAGCTCGGCGACCTGCTGCTGGTGGACGGTCTGTACGAGCTTGCGCACGGAGGCTCCCGGCCCTGGATCGGCGCCTTCGACCTGCCGGAGCGTGGTGCGCAGCGAGATGCAGCCGAGCGCGTGGGCGTCGGCAGCGAGTGCACCGATCCGCGCCCGGCAGGCGCCGTCCAGGTCGCCCGAGCGGTCGATGAGCGCCTCGAGTCCGGTGTCGAACGTCAACTGGTCGGCCATGTGCACCCGTTCGTTGCCGAGCGTGTTGCGGGCGACCCGCCAGCCGTCGTTCACCTCGCCGACGACGGCGTCCGCGGGCAGCAGCGCGTCGTCGAAGTAGACCTCGTTGAAGAGGGAGTCGCCGGTCATCTCCTTGAGCGGCCTGATGTCGATGCCGTCGGTGCGCTTCATGTCGATGACGAAGTAGGTGAGCCCCTTGTGCTTCGGGGCATCGGGGTCGGTGCGGGCGAGCAGGATGCCGTGGTCGGCCCACTGGGCGGCGCTCGTCCACACCTTCTGGCCGTTGATCCGCCAGCGCCCGTCCGCGGTGCGTTCGGCCCGGGTGGTCAGGGACGCCAGGTCGGAACCCGCGCCCGGCTCGCTGAACAGCTGGCACCACAGGAGTTCCCCGCGCAGGGTCGGGCCGAGGTAGCGGTCCTGCTGCTCGGCGGTGCCGTAGGCGATCAGTGACGGGACCACCCAGGTGGCGATGCCCAGTTCACTCGGCCGGACTCCGGCCTCGGCCAACTCCTGTTGTACGGCGAGTTGTTCGACGGGCCCCGCGCCGAGTCCGTACGGCTCGGGCAGGTGCGGGGCCGCGTACCCGGTGGGCGCGAGCAGACGGCGGGCGGCGGCCGGGGCGAGGCCCGCGGCGGGGGCGATGGCCTCCCGGGCACCGGCGCGGAACTCGCTCGCCTCCGGGGGGAGTTCGAGGGTGAGAGCACGTCGCGTTCCGGACGCGGCGAGTCGTACGGCGCGCAGCCGGTGGGTGTCACCGGCGCCGAGCAGCTGCCGGGCGACCACGGCACGGCGCAGATACAGATGGGCGTCGTGCTCCCAGGTGAATCCGATACCGCCGAGGACCTGCACGCAGTCCTTGGCGCAGGAGTACGCGGCGTCCAGAGCACTGCCGGCCGCGAGTGCCGCGGTGAGTCCGCGGACGTCCGGGGCCGCGTCGTCGAGCGCCCGGCTCGCGTCCCAGACCAGGGCGCGGGCCGCTTCCAGGCGGACCAGCATGTCGGCGCAGAGGTGCTTGACGGCCTGGAAGCGGCCGATGGGGCGTCCGAACTGCTCGCGCACCTTGGCGTGTTCGGTGGCGGTGGCGAGCGCCCAGTCGGCCGTGCCGCAGGCGTCGGCGGCGAGGAGTACGCCGGCGAAGTCCCGTACGAGAGCCGTGTCGAGGTCCAGGAGCCGGGACCGCGGTACCCGGACGCCGTCCGCGCGCACCTCGGCGGTCGGCCGGGTCGGGTCGGCGCTCTCCTGAGCGCGTACGGCGAGCGTCCCGGCGTCGACCGCGGCCCACACAGTCCCCTCGGCACTCTCCGCGGCGAGCAGCAGCAGATCGGCCTCGGCGCCGGAGAGTACGGGCGGGGCGGTGCCGTCGAGTACGAGCCCGTCACCGTCCACGACGGCCGTGAGGGAGCCGGGGCCGAGCGCCACGGCGGCGATGCGCTCCACGGTGGCGAGCTCTCCCGCTCCGGCGCGGGCGAGCAGTGCCGCGGCCAGCACATGCGCGAGGAACGGGCCGGGCAGTGCGCCCCGGGCGGCCTCCTCGACGACGACGGCCAGATCGGTCATGTCACCGCCCTGGCCGCCCAGTTGATCCGGCAGGTGGATGCCGGTGAGCCCCTGGGCGACGGCCTGGTCCCAGTAGCCGGGCCGGCCCGGCGGCGCGGCGGAGTCGAGCAGTTTACGGGTCTCTTCGGGTGGCATGGCGCGGGCGGCCCAGCCGCGTACGGCATCGGCCAGTTCACGGTGTTCCTGCGTGATTCCGATCCCCATGCGGCGCAGAGTAGAACACGTTTCATTCTGACGGAAGGTCAGATGCACGGCCGCTCGGCCGCCCCCACCTCGGGACCGCCCCGGCCGTACGGCAGCATGGGGCCTCCTCATACGCGTACGACCAGGAGGAACGCCATGAACCTGGGGACCGGGCCGGAAGTTCTCGCCGCCTTCGAGGCCGCCAAGGGGTTCATGCCCGCCGACGAGGGCCTCGCTCTGCACGCCGCGGCCACCGAGGCCGCCGCACTCGGCCTGCCGCTGCTCGAGGTCGGCACGTACTGCGGACGTTCCACGATCCTGCTGGCCGATGCCGCCCGGAGCGGCGGCGTGAGCGCCGTCACCGTCGACCACCACCGGGGCAGCGAGGAGCAGCAGCCCGGCTGGGAGTACCACGATCCGACCGTGGTGGACCCCGAGCTCGGCCTGATGGACACCCTGCCCACCTTCCGCCGCACGCTGCACCGGGCCGGCCTCGAGGACCACGTGATCGCGATGGTCGGCCGCTCCCCCGCGATCGCCCGTGTCTGGAACAGCCCGCTCGGCCTCGTCTTCATCGACGGCGGCCACACCGACGAGCACGCGGCCGGCGACTACGAGGGCTGGGCGCCGCACCTCGCGCAGGGCGGCCTGCTCGTCATCCACGACGTCTTCCCCGACCCGGCGGACGGCGGCCAGGCCCCGTACCGGATCTATCGGCGCGCTCTGGAATCCGGTGCCTTCGATGAGATCTCCGTCACGAACTCCCTGCGCGTACTGAGGCGTACGCGGCCCGGGATCTGAGAACTCTTCGCACCGGTCGAGCGGCCAGGGCCTACCCTCTGAGGCGTGTCGTACGACGATCCCGACAGCCCGCCCCCCACCGGTCGCCGTCCGTTCCGCCGTGGTGGCGCCTATGTGGCCGTGGCCGCGCTGGTGCCGGCCGGCCTCGCGGGGTGGCTCCTGTGGCAGGTGACGAGCGGGTCCGAAGAGCAGGGCGCATCCACCGGGGCGCAGTCCACGGCGAGCCCGACCGCGGACAGCACCGAGGCCCCCGGAAGCCGCAGCCCGTCACCGTCCCGGGAACATTCCGGAGACAAGGGCGAGGACGACAACAAGGGCGACAAAGCGGGCGCGGAGTCGCCGGAGAAGGACGGCCCCCTCAAGGGCAGGGTCGTCGTCATCGACCCGGGTCACAATCCGAACAACTTCCGGCATCCGAAGGACATCGCCCGCCTCGTCGACATCGGGACGAACCGCAAGGAGTGCGACACGACGGGCACCTCCACCAATGACGGTTACACGGAAGCCGAGTTCACCCTCGACGTGGCGCACCGCCTGCGCGACGCCCTCCGCGAGCAGGGCGCCTCGGTCCGCCTGACGCACGACGGCGACCGGAATCACGGCCCCTGCGTGGACGAGCGCGCCCGCATCGGCAACGAGGCGAACGCGGACGCCGTCGTCTCCCTGCACGCGGACGGCTCCGGCGCGGGCAACCGCGGCTTCCACGTGATCACCCCGGCAAAGGTGAGCGGAGGCGCCGCCGACACCGGTAGGATCGCCGGGCCTTCGCGCGACCTGGGCGCGCGCATCGCGGGCGGTTTCGTCCGTAGCACGGGCAGCAAACCGTCCAACTACATCGGTTCGGGTACGGGACTTGACGTCCGCGACGACCTCGGCGGGCTCAATCTGTCCAAGGTGCCCAAGGTGTTCGTCGAATGCGGCAATATGCGCGACCCGAAGGATGCCGCTCTCGTGAAGAGCGCCGACTGGCGCCAGAAGGCGGCGAACGGCATCTCCTCGGGCATCGCCGGGTTCCTCGAGGGGTAGTGCTCCGAGGTCTTTATACAGAGCAGACACCCCAGCCGACCGGGCGATAGTGTCATCCGTAGCATGGGTGGCCACCCCCGCGCTTCGCACCCTGTGACGGCGACAGCGACGCCTTACGAACCGACGACCGACGACAAAGGATCCGAAGTGAATTTCCGCTCTCTCACGCGAGGCGACGGCGCGGTGATCGCAGCAGCGGTGTTGCTGTTGATCGCCTCCTTCCTCGACATCTACGCAGTCGAGGACGCCCCGAGCGACTTCGAGCTCCCCAACGCCTGGGAAAGCGCTCCCGTACTGATGGGCGTCACCCTCGCCGGAATCATCGGTGCCGCGCTCATCATCGTGGGCCGCGCGACGCCGCAGCCTCGTAAGGTGGCCGGCCTCGACCTCGGCCAGCTGGGCATCGCCTTCGCCGTGTTCTCGGCCTGGAGCGCGATCGCCAACGCCCTCGACCCGAGCGGCGGCGCCAACAACGTCGGCGGCTCCAGCGCCGACGGCCCGGACCTCGGCATCGGCCTCATCCTCGGCCTGATCGCCGCGCTCGTGCTGGCCGCCGCCGCGGTCGCCACCCCGCTGGTCCCCGCCCTCAAGGCCGGCCTCCTGGGCGCCCCGCGCCCGGCCGGCCCGCAGGGTGGCCAGCCGCCCTACGGCGGTCAGCCGCAGGGCGGTTACGGCTACCCGGGTGCCCAGCAGCAGGGCCAGCCCTTCGGCGGCCAGCCGCAGCAGGGTGGCCAGTCGTTCGGCGGGCCCGGCCCGCAGGGCGGTCCCCAGCCGATGGGCCAGCAGGCTCCGCAGCAGGCGCAGCAGCAGCCGGCGCCCCCGCAGGGCGACTTCTCCCCGTTCTGGTTCGCGGTCCCCGTCCCGCGTCCGCTGTACGCCGAGGACGGCAACCCGGCGCCGATCGCCGAGCTGGCGCCCGGCACCTGGTACCTCGCGGTCGAGCAGCGCGGCCCCGGCCTCGTCGCCCAGACCCAGGACGGCCGTCGTGGTGTCCTGCAGGACACCACGGGCATCCAGCGCGGCTGATTGCCGACGCCCGCTCAGCAGCACACCGAAGGCCCCGTCCCCTGCGGACGGGGCCTTCGGCCGTTCCCGGCACCGGGACACCGTTGCCATGTCCCGTACCCCGCCGTACAGTTCGGGCGAATTGACGGGGCGTCAGAATCGGATGCCGGTCCAGCGACCGACCAGGGAGGACTCATGCGGCTAGGCCTCGCACTCGGCTACTGGGGCCGGGGACCGGACCCCGGTCACCTCGAACTGGCCCAGGAGGCCGAGCGGTTGGGCTATCACTCGGTGTGGACGGCCGAGGCCTGGGGCTCCGACGCCTTCACCCCGCTCACCTGGATCGCCGCACACACCTCGCGGATCGAACTGGGCACCGCCGTGGCCCAGATGGCGGCCCGCACCCCCACCGCGACCGCGATGCACGCGCTCACCCTCGACCACCTCTCGGGCGGCCGGGCGGCCCTCGGTCTCGGCCTGTCCGGGCCGCAGGTGGTGGAGGGCTGGTACGGGCGGCCGTTCCCGAAGAGCCCGCTGACCGCGACCCGCGAGTACGTCGACGTGATCCGCCAAGTCCTTGACCGCGAGGGGCCGGTGGCGCTCGACGGCCGCTTCCACTCCCACCCCTACAACGGCCCCGACGGCACCGGCCTCGGCAAACCCCTCAAGCCGATCACCCACCCGCTCCGCCGCGAACTGCCCGTCCTGCTCGGCGCGGAGGGCCCGAAGAACATCGCCCAGACCACCCGTATCGCGGACGGCTGGCTGCCGCTGTACTGGTCGCCGATGCGCGCCGACGTGTACGAGGCGTCCCTGACCGACCTGCGCGAGGGCTTCCGTATCGCCCCCATGGCGCGGGTCACGGTCTGCGACGACGTGGCGGAGGGGCTGCTGCCGGTGAAGGCGATGCTCGGCTTCTACATCGGCGGGATGGGGCACGCGGCGCGCAATTTCCACGCCGACCTGATGGCCCGGATGGGATTCGAGGAGGAGGCGCGGCGGGTGCAGCAGCTGTTCGCCGAAGGGCGCCGGGAGGAGGCCGTACTGGCCGTCCCGGACGCCTTCGCGGACGAGATCTCGCTGGTCGGACCTCGTGAACGGATCGCGGAGCGCCTGGAGTTGTGGCGCAAGGGACCGGTCACCGACCTGCTCGCCCTGTCTCCCGATCCGCACTCGCTGCGCGTTCTGGCCGAGCTGAACTCGTAGGCCGTTCCCAGCGGCGTGACGCCGTGCGGCCCGGTCAGCCGCCGGTGAGCTGCTTGGTCGACGGGACCTTGTCGACGACCTCGGCGCCCGCGTCCTTGCCCGCGCCCTTGACCTTGTTGATCACATCGTCGAAGATTCCGGCCGCCGAGTCGGTGCCCTGCCCCTTGCGGAGCTTGGACGGCAGGTCCTTGAGGGACTCGATGCCGGCGGTCAGCGGCGCCACCGCCTTGGAGAGCGTCGGGTCACCCTTCGCGTTCTTCGAGGCCGCCTTCAGGCGGTTGTACGTGAACGCGCCGGCGAGACCTGCCTTGATCATGGCGAACCTGCGGCCGCTCGCGCCCTTCTTGAACTTGCCGGCCTTCGCGGGCTTGATGATCCACTGGTACGCGGCCCCGGCGGCGAGCCCCGCGTTCGCCACGAAGCGGGTCTTGGCGAGCTTCTGCCGCTTCACCGAAGCGCTGGGCGTCGGAGTGGGCTCGGCGACCGCCGCCACCTTCGCGGTGCGGCCCTCGGCCTTGGTTCCCCCACTGCCCCCGCCGCAGGCGGTGGTGCCCGCGAGCAGGGCACAGCACAGGGTGAGAGCGACGAAGAGCCTGCGTATCGGCACAGCACTGGGCACGACGGACCTCCTGGGAACGGGAAGACCCGGGCCGGCACTCGCCGGCCGGGCACAGTTCGCAGCCTCGCCCGGCGCCCCTCGCTCCGCCACTCGGGCGAGCCCGTCCGGGGTACGCGCCGCCTACCGCAAGGGCCGTAGGTGAATCAGCCGATCCGCGACCGCCGCGTTTCCCTCCGGTCCGGAACGGTTACCCGCCGTATATGTCCTCGCATCGCAGCGGCACCCACAAGGCCGGAAAAGTCATCGCGCTGGTCGCCGACATCCTCGCGGCCGTCATCCTGCTGTGGATCCTGATGTACCTCCTGGACGCCAACCCCGCCAACGAACTGGTGCAGTTCGCCCATGACTCGGCCCGCTGGCTGGCGGGCTGGTCGCACGACCTGTTCACCTTCGACGAGGAGTGGGCCCGCGTCGTGGCCGGTTACGGCCTCGCGGCCGTGGTCTATCTGTTCATCGGGCACGCGGTGGCCGGACGAGTACGCCGCCACTGAGCCCGGGGGCCCACGTGTGCCTCACACCGTGCAGCACTCCGGGTGGAGCCCGGTGGGCAGGCGGCCGGCGCCGAAGACGGCGCAGGTCGCCTCGTCCCCGCCGAGGGCTGCCGCGGCGAGCAGCACCGCGCCCGCGGTCCAGGTGGTGAGCTCCTCGGGCCAGACGGCGTCCGCGTCGAAGACGTAGCCCGTCCAGTACAGACCGGAGGGCTCGTGGCGCAGCCGCTGGATGGACCGCAGGATCTCCAGGGAGCGGTCGGACTCCCCCACCACCCACAGGGCCAGGGCGAGTTCGGCACTCTCACCGCCGGTGACCCAGGGGTTGGGCACCACACAGCGCACGCCACGGCCGGGTACCACGAAGCGGTCCCAGCCCTCGGCGATCCGCGCCTTGGCGCTCTCGCCGGTCAGGGCGCCGCCGAGGACCGGGTAGTACCAGTCCATCGAGTAGCGGCCCTTGTCGAGGAAGCGCTCGGGGTGCTCGCGGATCGCGTGCCCGAGCGTGCCGGCCGCCAACTCCCAGTCGGGCTGGGGTTCTTCGCGTTCCTCGGCGATGGCGAGGGCGCACCGCAGGGCCTGGTAGACGGAGGAGCAGCCGGTCAGCAGGGCGTCGGTGACGGCCGTGCCGTCCGGCTCCCGCTTCCAGCCGATCTCGCCGCCGGGCTGCTGCAGGGCCAGCACCCAGGCGACGGCGCGGCGTACGGAAGGCCAGAGGCGGTCGAGGAAGGGCTCGTCGCCGGTGGCCAGGTAGTGGTGCCAGACGCCGACGGCGAGGTACGCACAGAAGTTGGACTCCGCGCTGCGGTCGGTGGGTTCGTTGGCGTCGCCGTCGGCGTAGGCCGCGTACCAGGAGCCGTCGGGGTTCTGGTGCCGGGCCAGCCAGTCGTAGGCGCGCTCGGCGGCGGCGTGCTCGCCGGCCGCGTCGAGCGCCATGGCGGCCTCGGTGTGATCCCACGGGTCGAGGTGATGACCGCGGAACCACGGGATGGCACCGTCCTCGCGCTGGACTTCGAGGATGCCGCGCACGGTCCGTGCGGCCTGGTCGGGAGTGAGGACTCCGGGCAGTACGAGATGGTCCGTCCGGGGTGTCGTCACTGGGCGGCCACCTGGGCGGTCTCGGGAGCGGGCTCGGGCCTGGCCGCGGCCTCGGGGAGCTTCGGCTTGGTGGCGTAGGCGACGAAGCTCTTGCCGATCAGGGGGTTGAGCGCCTGCTCGGCGACCTTGGTGGCCAGCGGCTTCTTCATGATGTCCCAGACCAGGAGCTTGTGGTACGCCCGCACCGGCAGCGCCTTGTCGTTGTCCACGCCGAAGGCGCACTTCAGCCACCAGTACGGGGAGTGCAGTGCGTGCGCGTGGTGGGTGCCGTACGGCCGCAGGCCGGCCTCGCGCATCCGGCCGAGGAGCTGCTCGGCCTTGTAGATGCGGATGTGCCCGCCCTCGACCTCGTGGTACGCGTCGCTGAGCGTCCAGCAGACCTTCTCCGGGCCGTAGCGGGGGACGGTCACCGCGATGCGGCCGCCGGGCCGCAGGACGCGGACCATCTCGGCGAGGACGCCCTTGTCGTCGGGGATGTGCTCCATGACCTCGGAGATGATCACCACGTCGAAGGAGGCGTCCGGGAAAGGCAGGGCGAGCGCGTCGCCCTCCATCGCGGTGGCGGTGGCACCTGCCGGCGCTTCGCCCGCCTCCTTCATCGCGGCGAACCAGGTGGCGACCTCGCGGATCTCCTCCGCGTTCTGGTCGAGTGCGACGACCTGGGCGCCCCGCCGGTAGCACTCGAAGGCGTGCCGTCCGGCGCCGCAGCCAAGATCGAGCACACGGTCGCCGGCGGCCAGCGGGAAGCGGGAGAAGTCGACGGTCAGCATCAGTAGTTGCTCCTGGTGGGCGTCCCTGCTGCCAAAGCAGGACCTGAGGGGCGCGCCGGTGCACGGCGCGCGGACGAGTGGCGGTCGATGGCCTCGCGGTAGCGCTCGGCGGTGCCTTCGGCGGCGCGGGCCCAGGTGAAGCGGCTCAGCACGCGGTCGCGGCCCGCCCTGCCGAGCCGCGCGCGCAACTCGGGATCCCCGAGGAGGCGGCCGAGCGCGGTGGCCAGTGCGCCGGCGTCGCCCGGCGACACCGCGAGACAGCTCTCGCCGTCGGTCCCGGCGACTTCGGGGATGGCGCCGCCGGTGGTCGCGACCAGCGGGGTGCCGGTCGCCATGGCCTCGGCGGCGGGCAGCGAGAAGCCCTCGTACAGCGAGGGCACGCAGGACACTTCGGCGGAGCGGACCAGGTCGACGAGTTCGGCGTCCGAGATCCCCTTCACGAACTCGACGGCGTCCTGCAGTCCGTAGCGTTCGATGGCCTGGGCGACCGGGCCGTCCTCGGCACGCTTGCCCACCACCACGAGATGGGCGTCGGGGTGCTCGGTGCGCAGCTTGGCGAGGGCCTCGACCAGGTACACCAGGCCTTTGAGGGGGACGTCGGCGCTCGAGGTGGTGACGATCCGGCCCGGTACCTGGGGGACGGAGGGGTCGGGCGAGAAGAGGTCGGTGTCGGCGCCGATGTGGACGACGTCGATGCGGTCGTCGCGTACGCCGAGGTGGTCGATGATCTCCTTGCGGGAGGTTCCGGAGACGGTGAGCACGGACGGCAGTCTGCGGGCCACCCGGCGCTGCATCCGCGTGAAGCCGTACCAGCGGCGTACCGAGGCACGTCCCAACCACCCGGTGGCGGCGTCGAGTTCGAGCTTGCGGTCGACGGTGATGGGGTGGTGGATGGTGGTGACCAGGGGGGCGCCGAGTTCACCGAGCAGCCCGTATCCGAGGGTCTGGTTGTCGTGCACGACGTCGAACTGCCCACTGCGGGCGGCCAGATGGCGCTTGGCGCGCAGCGAGAACGTCAGCGGCTCCGGGAAGCCGCCGGTGCGCATGGTGGCGAACTCGACGGCGTCCACCCAGTCGCGGAACTCGCCGCGGCGCGGGGTGCGGAACGGGTCGGGGCTGCGGTAGAGGTCGAGGCTCGGCAGTTCGGTAAGGGTGACGCCCTCGTCGAGCACCGGGTAGGGCTGCGCACCGATCACCTCGACCTGGTGGCCGAGCCGCGCGAGCTCACGGGACAGATGGCGTACGTAGACGCCCTGGCCCCCGCAGAACGGGTTTCCCTTGTACGACAGGAGCGCGATCCGCAGCGGACGCCGGCCGTCGGGCGGCGAGCCCGTTCCGGGGCCTGACTCCATGGCCTCAGCGGTCACTCACGGCCCCCTTCTTCCTGCGGTTCCCGTGAGATTACGCGGGACGCTAACCTAGAACAAGTTACAGACTTGATCGTTCGAGGAGCTCCGAATCTACCGGCTGGTAGCCCGGCCGGGCGCCCGGGGTCGGGTGATTCGCGCCACGGCGCGACGCCCTGTCATCCTGGGCCCTGCGCGGCCGGGGGGCGCAGTGCGGGAAGCACACCCGCCCCCTGTCCCACCACTGGAACCCCCGAGCGAGAACCGCGGAACGGGACAGATGACTGCAGACGCGAAGAACTCCGGTGCCACCACCCCTGCCCTGACGGAGCGTCAAGAAGCGCGCCGGCGGCGCATTCTCCATGCGAGCGCCCAGCTGGCCAGCAAGGGCGGCTTCGACGCCGTGCAGATGCGTGAGGTGGCGGAGTCGTCCGGGGTCGCGCTCGGCACCCTGTACCGCTACTTCCCCTCCAAGGTGCACCTCCTGGTCGCGACCATGCAGGACCAGCTCGGCCATATGCACGGCACGATCCGCAAGCGTCCGCCGGGCGGCGACACCGCGGCCGAACGGGTGGCCGAGACGCTGATGCGGGCCTTCAGGGCACTGCAGCGCGAGCCGCATCTCGCGGACGCCATGGTGCGCGCCCTGACCTTCGCCGACCGCAGTGTCAGCCCCGAGGTGGACACCGTCTCCCGCCTGACCACCGCGATCATCCTGGACGCGATGGGCCTGGAGGACGGCCCGAGCCCCGAGCAGCTCTCCGCGGTCCGGGTGATCGAGCACACCTGGCACTCGGCCCTGATCACCTGGCTGTCGGGGCGCGCCTCGATCGCCCAAGTCAAGATCGACATCGCGACGGTGTGCCGACTGATCGACCTGACGTCACAGGCACCGGACGAGTCCTAGGCCGGGTCCGGGCCGGATCGGACACCCGGGGCGGGCTGCACCACCGCGTACACCTGGGCACTCACCCACCTCCTCCTCGGGCACCCCGATCACCGCGGCCGCGGCCACCGCACGTCAACCCGTACTCGGCCAAAGGGCCGTACGTGTACCGGAGTTGAGCATCGGAGCCGGTCCGGGTGCGCGCGGCGCGCTCAACGGGTGAACCGCCGTCAGCGGCACTCGGCACTGGTGCGGCGGCGCTCAGTCCTCCGGCGGGAACACCGGATCCCCCGACCCCAGGAGCGCGATCGTGATCGCCTCCACCGGGCAGCCCTCCGCCGCGGTGAGGATCTCCTCGGCCGCGTCCGGCTCCGGATCCTTGGGCCGGGACTGGCGAGCGGTGTCGAGGGCGAAGGCCTCCGGAGCGGTGTTCACGCACATCCCCGAGCCGATGCACACGCCCCGGTCCACCTCGACCTGCCAGCGGTCACCCATCGCCCCCACCTCATCCCTCGTAGTCGGCCGGCAGGTGGATCATCTTGTGCTCGAAGAACTCGCCGTACCCCTCGGGGCCGAACTCGCGCCCGATACCGGAGTTCTTGTAGCCGCCGAACGGGCCGAGCATGTCGAGGCTGAAGGTGTTGACGCTGTAGGTACCGGTGCGCACCCGCCGGGCGATGTCCACGCCGCGTTCGGTGTCCGCGGTCCAGACGCTGCCGGAGAGCCCGTACTCGGAGTCGTCGGCGATGCGTACCGCCTCGTCCTCGTCGCCGTACGGGAGCAGGCAGATCACCGGGCCGAAGATCTCCTCGCGGGCGATCCGCATCCCGTTGTCCACGTCGCCGAACAGGGTCGGCTCGACGTACCAGCCCCGGTCGAGGCCGGTCGGACGACCCCCGCCGGTGAGGATCTTCGCGCCCTCCTCCTGGCCGATACGGATGTAGTCGAGCGAGCGCTGCTGCTGGCGCCGGGCGACGAGCGGGCCGAGTTCGGTCGCGGGGTCGAGCGGGTCGCCGGTCCTCAGGGCACCGGCCGCGGCGGCGAAGGCCTCGGCGAACTCGTCGTAGCGACTGCGCGGGACGAGGATGCGGGTCTGCGCGACGCAGGCCTGTCCGTTGATCATCCAGGCGAAGGGGACGATGCCGCCGACCGCGGTCGCGGCGTCGGCGTCCGGCAGCACGATCGCGGCGGACTTGCCGCCCAGTTCGAGGGTGACCCGGCTGAGGTTGCGGGCGGCGACCTCCATCACGCGCTTGCCCGCGGCGACCGAGCCGGTGAACGAGACCTTGTCCACGTCCGGGTGACCGACCAGGTACTCGCTGACCTCGCGGTCCGCCGGGATGATCGACAGGACGCCCTCCGGCAGCCCCGCCTCGGCGGCGATCTCGGCGAGCAGATACGCGTCGAGCGGGGTCTCGGGCGACACCTTCAGGACCGCGGTGCAGCCGGCCAGGAGTGCCGGGGCGAGCTTGGCGGCGGCGGTGAACTGCGGGACGTTCCACGGCACTACGGCGGCCACGACTCCGACCGGTTCGCGGCGCAGCAGGAGTTTGCCGAGGGCGCCGTCGCGCTGCTCCTCGTAGGTGAAGTCCCGTGCCGTGGCGATCGCGGAGTCCCAGACCATCATCGCGGCGAGGGCCTGGACCATGACGCTCGAGCTGTAGGGCGTGCCGTTCTCGGAGCTGATGACCCGGGCGAACTCCTCGTGGCGGGCGGTGAAGGCGTCCTTGATCCTGGTCACCACCTCGATCCGCTCCTCGAGCGTCGTACGGGGCCACGGCCCTTCGTCGAAGGCCTTGCGCGCGGCGGCGACCGCCCGGTCGACGTCCGCGGGCGCCGCGTGCGGGACGCGGCCGATGACCTCCTCGGTGTGCGGGGAGATCACTTCGATCACGTCCCGGCCCAAGGGGTCGGTCAGCTCTCCGCCGATGAACAGCTTTCCGTGTTCCACGAGCTCCGTCATGGCCGACTGCCTCCTGCGGGGCGGTTTCTGACACCGTTTCAGGCTTCACCGGAACTGATACCAGTTCTAGTTGGAGGAGTCGAGGGAGACGACATCCCCGGCTGGGGCGCGTACCGTCGCGTGATCAACGCCTCAGGCGGAACGATGGACTTGGGCGACTATTGAAACTAGTTCTAGTGGGCGTCCGGGAAGTCCTGTGCGATGCCCGCGGTGTCCGGTGCGTGCTCTCGGCGTGTGGGCCGCCCGTCCTTGCAGTGAGTCTGCTCGGACATGCGGCCGGTGCGGCGAGCGTGCGTGCCGGGCGCCGTGGGTGCCGTGCGGGACTTCCCGAACACCCCCTGGTTCGTGGAGGCCGGGGCCACGGGATCCGACGGCGCAGAGACGAGGACCGTCCATGACACAGGTGACCGAGCACGGCGGCGGCGTATGGAGCATCCGGGTGCCCATCCCGGACAACCCGCTGGGCCACACCCTGGTCCACCTCGTCGACACCGACCTCGGCCCGGTGCTGATCGACACCGGCTGGGACGACGCCGAGTCCTGGGACACCCTGGTGGCCGGGCTCGCCGCCTGCGGCGTCTCCGTCACCGAGCTGCACGGCATGGTGATCACTCACCACCATCCGGACCACCACGGTCTCTCCGGCCGGGTCCGCGAGGCGTCCGGCGCCTGGATCGCCATGCACGCGGCGGACACCGAGGTGGTCCGCCGCACCCGGGAGCAGACCGCCGGCGGCTGGGCCGGCTATCTGGTCGAGCGCCTCGCCCTGGCCGGTGCGCCGCCCGAGCATCTGGCCCCGCTCGTCACCGCCCGCGACGGGGGCCGGCTACGCACGGTGCCCGGCCTGGACGCGGCCCTGCCCGACCGCGAGATCACCCCCGGCGACCTGCTCGACCTGCCGGGCCGCCGGCTGCGCGCGATCTGGACTCCCGGCCACACCCCGGGCCATGTCTGCCTGCACCTGGAGGAGGACCATCCGGCCGCTCTGCCCGGCCGCGGCCGGCTCTTCTCCGGCGACCATCTGCTGCCGGAGATCTCTCCGCACATCGGCCTGTACGAGGACCCGGCCGAACCCACCGGGTCCGCCGATCCGCTCGGCGACTACCTCGACTCGCTCGAACGCATCGGGCGGCTGGGCGTGGCCGAGGTGCTGCCCGCGCACCAGTACGCGTTCACCGACTCGGCCGGCCGGGTCCGCGCCCTGCTCGACCACCACGAGGCCCGGCTCAGGGACCTGCTCGTCCTGCTCGCCGAGCCGCTCACCCTGTGGCAGACCACCGAGCGGATGGAGTGGAACCGCCCCTGGGACCGCATCCCGTACGGCTCCAAGAACATCGCCGTATCCGAGGCCGAGGCGCATCTGCGGCGTCTGGTGAAGCTCGGGCACGTGGAGACCGTGCCGGGCAGCGATCCGGTGCGCTATCAGACGGTGTGAGGGGCGCGGAGGCACGGCACCGTCGGAGCGCCGGTCATGAAGCGGAGAGGCGGAATGGGGCCTGCCCGGCGGGGCGCGGGGGCCGCTCGTACGGGCGAACTCGGGCGTGCTTTCGACCGCCCGGTACAGTGGCCGGGTCATCACCACACCCGCGGGGGGAAGCCGGTGCGAATCCGGCACTGACCCGCAGCCGTGAACCGTCGCTACGCGTACGTGTCGTACGTGACCGACGGTGAGTCGGAACACCTCGTCGGGCGTGCGTGGCTCCAGTCGCCGAACCCGGCGATCGGCCCCGTCGAGGTATACGGATCCGGAGCCCGGTGCCTTCGCGGGCCCGTGCGCGGTTCCCCGCAGGAGAGGCACCCGCCCGATCATGAACGCCCGCCGCAGCGCGGCCGCGCTGGCCGCCACCGCCGTCCTCACCATGGCCGCAGCCCCGCTCGCCGCAGCGGACGACGCTCCGTCGCCCGCTGCCTCCGCGAGCCTGCCGTCCGGTCTCTACGGCAAGGCCGACCCGAAGTTCGACGGGGTCTTCCGCCAGTCCTACGCCCTGCTCGCCCAGACCAGCGAAGGCTTCGAGCCCGCCGCCAAGGCCGTGGACTGGCTGACCGGCCAGCAGTGCAGCAGTGGCGGATTCGCCGCCTTCCGTGCGGACCCGTCCGAGCCCTGCGACGCCAAGACGCCGGTCGACTCCAACTCCACCGCCTCGGCCGTGCAGGCGCTCGCCACCCTCGGTGGCCAGGACAAGACGGTCGACAAGGCCGTCGCCTGGCTGAAGTCCGTACAGAACCAGGACGGCGGCTGGGGCTACAACCCGGGCCTGCCCAGCGACGCCAACTCCACCGGCATCGTCGTGGGCGCGCTCTCCGCGGCCGGTGAGAAGCCCGCCTCCTTCACCTCCCAGAAGGGCAAGTCGCCCTACGACGCACTGCCCTCGCTGACCATCCCCTGCGACAAGGACGGCGGCGGCGCCTTCGGCCTGCAGGACATGAAGAGCAAGAAGCTCGTGGCCAACGCGGACGCCACCGCGGCCGGTGTCACCGGCTCACTCGGCAAGGGACTCGTCGTCGAGGCCGGCGAGAAGCGCTCCCTGACCGCCTGCAACAAGGCCACCGACGTCAAGCAGGCCGCGGCGAACGGTTCCTCGTACCTGGCGAAGACACTGCGCAAGGACGGCCACCTCACCTCCTCGATGCCCGGTTCGAAGGATCAGCCGGACGTCGGCAACACCGCTGACGCCGTGGTCGCCCTGGCAGCCGCCGGGCTCACCGAGCAGGCCGAGAAGCCGTACACCTGGCTGGAGAAGAACGGCCCCGCCTGGGCGAAGGGGGCCGGCCCCGCCGCGTACGCGCAGCTGGTCTTCGCCGCGCACGCCACCGGCGGCAACCCGCGCGACTTCGGCGGCACGGACCTGGTCGCGGCCCTGAACGCGACCGGCCCCAAGCCCGAGAAGGCCTCCGTGGCCGGACGGTCCGAGGACGAGAAGGACGACGACGGCATGTCGATCAGCGTCTGGTGGATCGTCGGCGTGGGGCTCGTGGCGGGCGCGGGCATCGGCTTCCTCTTCAGCGGCCGGAACAAGTAGAACCTGTGACCCGCACTCGTACCCGCGCCGTCGGACTGCTCGCCGCGCTCCTCGCGGCCGGGCTGCTCGCCGTGCTCTGCGCGATGCCCGCGCAGGCCGCCGGCTACCGGTACTGGTCGTTCTGGGACCGCGGCGACGACGGCGCGTGGGCCTACGCCTCGCAGGGGCCCTCCGTCGCACAGCCCGACGACGGCGCGGTGCAGGGCTTCCGGTTCTCCGTGAGCGAGGACTCCGCGGACGCCGCGAAGCCGCGCGGAACCGCCGGCTTCGGCACGATCTGCGACGGCACCCCGGCGCAGGACGGCCGTAAACGCATCGCCCTGGTCATCGATTTCGGCACCGCGAAGGACGCCCCCGGCGGCGCGAAGCCGCCGGGCCGGCGCACCGCCTGCGCCCGGATCGCCGAGGACGGCACCTCCGCCGACGCGCTGGCCGCGGTGGCGAAGCCGCTGCGCTACGACAACAACGCCCTGCTCTGCGCGATCGCCGGCTACCCGAGGACCGGCTGCGGCGAGCAGGTCGCGGGCGAGGGCGAGGCGACCGGCTCCCCCGACGCCTCCGCTTCCGCGTCCGGCACGGAGGCGGAGGACGACGGGGGCGGCGGCGGTCCGGCCGTGGGCATCGTCGTCGGCGTGGGGGCAGTGCTGGTACTCGGCGCCGGTGCCGTCTGGCAGGCACGGCGGCGGCGCGGCTGACGGCGGGCGGCCCCGAATGACACACGACGGCGAACGCGCCGGGCACGGCACCGGAGCGCCCGGCACACGCACCGGCGACACCGCGAGGGTTCCGTCGGCGGTACTGCGCGCACCCGAGGCCCGGCGCGCGGACGCCCTGCACCCCGGCGCCTGGTGGGTGTGGGCGCTCGGGCTCGGCGCGGCCGCGTCCCGCACCAGCAATCCGCTGATGCTCGCGCTGCTCGTCGTGGTGGCCGGATATGTGGTGGCCGCGCGTCGCAGCGATGCGCCGTGGGCCCGCAGTTACGGCGCGTTCGTCAAGCTGGGCCTGCTGGTGATCGCGATCCGGCTCGGCTTCACCGTGTTCCTCGGCTCGGCGATTCCCGGCACGCACACCGTGTTCACGCTGCCCGAAGTGCCGTTGCCCGACTGGGCGCAGGGGGTGCGGATCGGTGGCCGGGTCACCGCGGAGGGACTGCTGTTCGCGTTCTACGACGGTCTGCGCCTGGCCACACTGCTGATCTGTGTGGGCGCGGCGAACGCGCTCGCCAATCCCGCCCGGCTGCTCAAGTCGCTGCCGGGTGCGCTGTACGAGGCCGGCGTGGCCGTCGTCGTGGCGATGACCTTCGCCCCGCAGCTGATCGCGGACGTGCAGCGGCTGCGGGCCGCCAGGCGGCTGCGCGGCCGGCCCGACCGTGGAGTGCGCGGCCTGGTCCAGGTCGGACTGCCCGTCCTCGAGGGCGCGTTGGAGCGGTCCGTGGCGCTGGCGGCCGCGATGGACGCCCGTGGTTACGGCCGGACGGCAGCGGTGCCGGCGCGGGTGCGCCGCACCACGGCCGTACTCACGCTCGGCGGCCTGCTCGGCGTGTGCGCCGGAAGTTACGGACTGCTCGCGGCGCAGGGCGCCGGTTTCGGGCTGCCCGTGCTCGGCGCGGGTGTCGCGGCAGCGCTCGCCGGTCTGTGGCTCGGCGGTCGGCGCAGCGTGCGCACCCGGTACCGGCCGGACCGCTGGGGTGTCCGGGCCTGGCTCGTGTCCGGTTCGGGGGTCGCCGTGGCGGGCCTGATGATCTGGGCGGCATCCGCCGATCCGGGAGCCCTCACCCCCGGTGTCGTACCGCTGGTGGCGCCGGAACTCCCGCTGTGGCCCGCGCTCGGCGTGCTGATCGGACTGCTGCCGGCGGTGGCGGCACCGGTACCGCCGCGGGCCGGTACCGCATCCGGCCGGGCCCCCGCGGCGCCGGCGACCACCGCCGCACCGAAGACGAAGGAGCTCCCGTGATCCGGTTCGAGAACGTCACGGTCACCTACGACGGCGTGGACACCCCGTCCGTGGCCGACGTCACCATGACCGTGCCGGAGGGCGAACTGGTGCTGCTCGTCGGCCCGTCGGGGGTCGGCAAATCGACCTTGCTCGGCACCGTGAGCGGTCTCGTGCCGCACTTCACCGGCGGTACCCTGCGCGGCCGGGTCACCGTCGCCGGCCGCGACACCCGTACCCACAAGCCGCGCGAACTGGCCGATGTGGTCGGCACGGTGGGCCAGGACCCGCTCTCGCACTTCGTCACCGACACCGTCGAGGACGAGCTGGCGTACGGCATGGAGTCGCTCGGTCTCGCTCCGGACGTGATGCGCCGCCGCGTGGAGGAGACCCTGGACCTGCTCGGCCTGGCCGAACTGCGGGACCGGCCGATCGCCACGCTCTCCGGAGGCCAGCAGCAGCGGGTCGCGATCGGCTCCGTGCTCACGCCGCACCCGAAGGTGCTGGTGCTCGACGAGCCGACCTCGGCGCTCGACCCGGCAGCCGCCGAGGAGGTGCTCGCGGTACTGCAGCGCCTGGTGCACGACCTGGGCACGACCGTCCTGATGGCCGAACACCGCCTGGAGCGGGTCGTGCAGTACGCCGACCAGGTCGTACTGCTGCCCGAACCCGGTGCGGCACCGGTGGTGGGAGCGCCGGCCGAGGTGATGGCCGTGTCTCCCGTGTTTCCGCCGGTGGTGGGGCTCGGACGGCTGACCGGCTGGTCGCCGCTGCCGCTGACGGTGCGCGACGCCCGGCGGCGGGCGGCGGGGCTGCGCGAGCGTCTGGCGGACGCGCCGGCGCAGGAGCCCGTGCGGGCGGCTTCCCTTCCGCCCGCGGCTCCGGCCTCCCGACGGCCGCCGAAGGCGCGGCGGTTCACCCTGCGCGGGCTCGTCACGGCCTCCGCGGCGAAGTCCCGCGCCGAGGAGCGGGCACCGGCCACCTCCGAGCCCGTGGACGGGCCGGTCGCCGTCGCCTCCTCGCTCGCCGTACGGCGCGGCCGGGTCGAGGCGCTGCGCCGGGTGGGGCTCACCGTCGAACCGGGCGAGACGATCGCCCTGATGGGCCGCAACGGCGCCGGCAAGTCCACCCTCCTCTCGGCCTTCGTGGGCCTGGTCGAACCGTCCTCCGGTTCGGTCCGGGTCGGTGGCGCCGTACCGCACCGCACCGAGCCCCGTGATCTGATCCGCCGCGTCGGCCTGGTACCGCAGGAGCCCAGGGATCTGCTGTACGCGGACACGGTGTCCGGCGAGTGCGCGGCCGCCGACCAGGACGCAGGCGCCGAACCGGGCCGCTGCCGCGCTCTGGTGTCCGAGCTGATTCCGGGCATCGCGGACGAGGTGCATCCGCGGGACCTGTCCGAGGGGCAGCGGCTGGCGCTCGCCCTGGCCGTGGTCCTCACCGCGCGGCCGCCGCTGCTGCTCCTGGACGAGCCGACACGAGGGCTCGACTACGCGGCGAAGGCCCGTCTGGTGACGGTGTTGCGCGGTCTCGCGGCCGAGGGACACGCGATCGTACTCGCCACCCACGACGTGGAGCTGGCCGCCGAACTGGCCCACCGGGTGGTGATCCTGGCCGAGGGCGAGGTGGTGGCGGACGGGCCGACGGCGGATGTCGTGGTGTCGTCGCCCGCGTTCGCCCCGCAGATCACCAAGGTGCTCGCGCCGCTGCGCTGGCTCACCCTCGGCCAGGTGCGCACGGCGCTCGGGGACGCGCGATGAAGGGTGGCGTCACGGCAACGGCGGTGCGGGCCCGGGCGGTACGCCTCGGCCCCAAGTCGGTTGCCGCGCTCGTCCTGGTGAGTGCGGTCGGCGTGGTGGGTTTCGGCTGGCCGCTGCTCGCCGACAGCGGTTCGGGGCTGACCGCGCACGCCCGGGACGCGCCGTGGCTGTTCGCCGCGCTGCTTCCGCTGCTCGTCGGCGTGGTGGCCGCGACCATCGCGGAGAGCGGGCTCGGCGCGAAGGCGGTGGCGATGCTGGGAGTGCTCGCGGCGGTCGGGGCGGCGCTGCGTCCGCTCGGCGCGGGCACGGCCGGGCTCGAGCCGATGTTCTTCCTGATGGTCCTCGCGGGGCGGGTGCTCGGGCCGGGGTTCGGGTTCGTCCTCGGATCGGTGACGATGTTCGCCTCTGCGCTGCTGACCGGGGGCGTCGGCCCGTGGATGCCGTTCCAGATGCTGTCGATGGGCTGGGTCGCGATGGGCGCCGGGCTGCTGCCGGGCCCTGAACGGCTGCGCGGCCGGGCCGAGTTGGCGCTCCTGGCCCTGTACGGGGCACTGTCCGCGCTCGCCTACGGCACGGTGATGAACCTGTACGGCTGGACGATCGTGCCGGGCCTCGGCTCCGGCGTCTCCTTCCGCCCCGGTGACCCGCTGCACGAGAACCTGGTGCGCTTCCTGGCGTACTGCATGGCCACCTCGCTCGGCTGGGACCTGGGACGGGCCGCGATCACCGTGGTCCTGACGGCTCTGGCGGGCGCGGTCGTACTCAAGGCGCTGCGCCGGGCGACGCGACGAGCCGCCTTCGAGGCGCCGGTCGCGTTCGACAGCTCCGGGCCCGACGGCCGTGCCGGGCGGAGCGGCAGTTCCGCGGCGCCCGATGGAGAGCCGTCGGGTGAAGTGCGGCACACCTCCGAGTAGATCCGCATCACGGTCGACGCCCGGCGCGGATTGATCCACGTCACATCCGGTGACCGCGGACCACGCAGGGCCGGACACGCTGCGTGAGATCCGTGGGATCCAGGAGTGAGGGCCCACACAGTACTTTCGTCCCGTCCTAGGCATCTTCGTAGACACCCTCCGCCCCTGTGCCGCCCCTCGCACACCGGGCCCTGCACGGCTCGTCCGTCTTGTGCGGACATGACCGGAGAGTCCGGATCAACCTCCGAACGTCATCGGGTGCGACCCCGACTAGTAGCAAGGGGGCATTGCGGCGCCCGATCCGTCCTGTTTCTGTGGAGGTGTCGCAGGGCGCCGCCCGGGCCGCACGGCCGGTGGCGCTCTCGCACTCCCCCACTCCTCACGAGCGGTTCCGGCGTGCCCGCGACTGTCATGTTCCCCATGGAAGGCCCTCTGTGACTGTCTCCCGCATCCGCCGTATCGCCACCCCGAAGAAGGCCCTCACCGGTGCCGCCGTCGGCCTCGCCACGGCCGGTCTGGTGACGATCGCGGCTCCCGCTCAGGCCGCGGCCCCCGCAGCCGCCCCGGCGGCCGAGAAGGCCTCGGCTCCGCAGGCGGCCACCGGCTCGGCGAAGACGATCGCGAAGAAGCTGATCCCGAACGCGAAGCAGTACCAGGCGTTCAGCAAGATCGTCGAGCACGAGAGCGGCTGGGACACCACGGCCAGCAACCCGTCCGGCGCCTACGGCCTGGTCCAGGCGCTGCCCGGCTCGAAGATGTCTTCGGCCGGCTCGGACTGGAAGACCAACCCGGCCACCCAGATCAAGTGGGGCCTGGACTACATGAACGACCGCTACGGCAGCCCGGCCGAGGCCCTGCAGTTCTGGGAGTCGAACGGCTGGTACTGAGCCGTCCCCACGCGGTGACGCTCCGAACGGGCCCACCGCACCCGCGACTTCGAGCGGCCGCCCCTTCCGGGGGCGGCCGCTCGCGCATGTGCCGGCGGACCCGGCCCACTCACTCCTGGTGCTGCAGCCGGTCGAACCACCGCACGATCTTCGGCGCTGCCGCCCGGAACGACCCGAAGTGATCGACCGGCCCCTGGTCGAGAACGGGCGCCCGCACACCGTGAGCGGCCAGGTCCTCGGCGCAGCTCTCGGCGTTGCCGATCGGCACGTCGGTGTCGGCGCCGCTCGCGTAGAGCCCGACCGGCACCTCGGGCCGCCAGTCGCAGGAGCCGTCATTGGCTCGCACCGCGTCCAGGAGCGGGCCGCGCGGCTTCTCCATCAGGGCGCGGTACTCGGGAGTGAGCAGTTCGGTCGCGTTCGCCGGCAGGGTGCCGATCACGTCCTCCTCGGTGTGCTCGGAGTCGAAGAGGCCCTCGACCTCGTGCGCGTAAGGCGCCCGGAAGGCTTCCGAGGGGTCGGCGTAGAGCGGGCGCAGGCGGTTCTGCGCCACCAGGAAGTACGAGGCGTAGAGGAGTCCGCTGGTGTCGTTGACCCGGCCGTCGAACAGCGCGGGCAGCTCCTCACCCTCGATGTCGTACGGCCCGGCGACCGGCGCGAGCCCGCGCAGCCGGAATCCGTACGACCTGCCGTCGGACAGTTCACGGCCGAGCGCCATGGCGGCCTGCCCGCCCTGCGAGAAGCCGGTGGCATAGACATCGGAGGTCAGCTGCCCGCCGAGCCGGCCGGCAGCGCTGCGTGCGGCGCGCAGCATGTCCACCGAGGCGGTCACAGTGGAGCGGGTGTCCATGTACGGGTGGGTGCCGGGACCTTCGCCGAGGCCGAGGTAGTCGGGGGCGGCGACGGCGCGGCCCGCGGAGGCGTGGAGGAAGGCGCCGGACCGCGAGGGACTGTCGGCCTCCATCGAGGGGGCGTAGTCGCGGTGCACCATCGTGCCGTGCGTGTCGGAGACCAGGGCGACCTTGCGCGGGCCGCCGGACGGGAGCGCGAACAGGCCGGTGGCCGTGGTCGGTTCACCGCCTGCGTCGACGGTGCGGTAGGTCAGGCGGTACAGCCGCACACCGAGCCGGACCGTGCTGTCATCGACCTCCACTCCGGTGAGGAAGTCCCGCACCTCGGCCGGGCTGAACCGGCCGAGCGGGGCGATCCGGACGAGCGCGCCCCGGCCGGCGTGCGGATGGGACCGGGCGCCGTCTCCGTGCACGGTCGCACCGGACCGCGTGGACCCGGCGGTTCGCGAGGACGCGTCGCCGGGTGCCGCGAGGGCGCCCGCGCCCACTGCCTCGGATGCCGCGCCGAGCGCGAGTGCGGCCGCCGCGCAGGCGGCGACCGCACCGCGGCCCATCCGTGAACCACGCCGCCCGCCCGTCGACCCGGCGTGCTCCCCAGCCGTCCTTGCGATGCTTTTCGTCATGCTGGGAGCATCGCCCGCCGTACGGGGGCGAGCCATCCGGCCCGCCCCCGGATCCGGGGGTGTTGCTGGGTGCACCCCTACGGGCACACCCGGGCCGTCGGCCGGTCCGGTCCGCGGGGACGGGCCCCCGACGGCGACGCCGCGCGGACGGCCCCGCTCAGAGCCGCTGGATGATCGTCCCGGTGGCGAGCGCACCTCCGGCGCACATCGTGATCAGGGCGAACTCCTTGTCCCTGCGCTCCAGTTCGTGGAGTGCGGTGGTGATGAGCCGGGCCCCGGTGGCGCCGACGGGGTGGCCGAGTGCGATGCCGCCGCCGTTGACGTTGACCTTCTCCAGGTCCTGCTCGAAGACCTGCGCCCAGCTCAGGACGACGGAGGCGAAGGCCTCGTTGATCTCGACGAGATCGATGTCCCGCAGCGACATGCCCGCCTTGCCGAGCACGGCCCGGGTGGCGTCCACGGGCCCGTCCAGGTGGAAGTGCGGGTCCGCGCCCACCAGGGCCTGGGCCACGATGCGGGCGCGCGGCTTGAGCTTGAGGGCGCGCGCCATCCGCTTGGAGGCCCACATGATGGCGGCCGAACCGTCCGATATCTGCGAGGAGTTGCCCGCCGTGTGCACCGCGGTCGGCATCACCGGCTTGAGCCCCCCGAGCGCCTCCATCGAGGTGTCGCGAAGCCCCTCGTCGCGGTCGACGAGCCGCCACATGCCCTGCCCGGAGGCCTGCTCCTCCTCGGTGGTCGGCACCTGGACGGCGAACGTCTCGCGCTTGAAGCGTTCCTCGGCCCAGGCGAGCGCCGCCCGCTCCTGCGAGATCAGTCCGAGCGAGTCCACGTTCTCCCGGGTCAACCCGCGGCGGCGCGCGATGCGTTCGGCCGCCTCGAACTGGTTGGGCAGGTCGACGTTCCACTCGTCGGGGAAGGGCTTGCCCGGACCGTGCTTGGATCCGCTGCCCAGCGGCACCCTCGACATGGCCTCGACGCCGCAGGAGATGCCGACGTCGATGGCGCCGGCCGCGATCATGTTGGCCACCATGTGGCTCGCCTGCTGCGACGAGCCGCACTGACAGTCCACGGTGGTCGCGGCGGTCTCGTAGGGCAGCCCCACGGTGAGCCAGGCGGTGCGCGCCGGGTTCATGGACTGCTCGCCGGCGTGTGTGACGGTGCCGCCGACGACCTGTTCGACGCAGTCGGCGTGGATTGCCGTGCGGGCGAGGAGTTCGCGGTACGTCTCGCCGAGCAGATAGGCCGGATGCAGGTTGGCGAGCGCACCTCCCCGCTTGCCGATCGGGGTGCGTACGGCTTCGACGATGACGGGTTCCGCGGCCATGAGCTCGTCCCTCCTGCGGCACCGGGCCGCACGCCGTCCCGGGCGCGCGCGCAGGGCACCTGTTCGTCAGTTGGTCGTTGCGTCCTTGCGGCACGGCGTCCCGGCGCCCCACCGACCGAACCAGCTCCAGAACCAGCCCGCGCGGGATAACTAGTACGCGTTCTAGTTCTCCCAGCAGTCTTATGAGTGCACCCCGTCCACCGCAAGGGTCTTGCACGCATCACGCATGCCCCTTCACTCGGTGTACTCAGAACCGATACGCCCGCGGCTCTTGCCACTTGTAGAACCCGTTACTACCTTGCGAGCAACTTCTGATGGACCGTCAGACGATGGAGTTGCCGATGCCCTGCCCCGCCCTGCCTGACGGCTTCGACGCCACGGACCCCGATGTGCTCCAATCCGGCGTACCCCACCCGGAGTTCGCCGAGCTCCGGCGGACCGCGCCGGTGTGGTGGTGCCCGCAGGAACGCGGCACCACCGGATTCGACGACGACGGCTACTGGGCGGTGACCCGGCACGAGGACGTCAAGTACGTGTCCACGCACCCGGAGTTGTTCTCCTCGACTCCCAACACGGCCGTGGTGCGCTTCAACGAGCACATCGGCCGGGACCAGATCGAGGTCCAGAAGCTGATCATGCTGAACATGGACCCGCCGGAGCACACCCGGGTCCGTCAGATCGTCCAGCGCGGCTTCACCCCGCGCGCGATACGCGGGCTCGAGACGACGCTGCGGGAGCGGGCCGCCCGCATCGTCGACGAGGCCGGCAAGCGGCCCGGCTCAGACTTCGACTTCGTCACCGACATCGCCGTCGAGCTTCCGCTGCAGGCGATCGCCGAGCTCATCGGCGTCCCGCAGGAGGACCGCTCGCGCATCTTCGACTGGTCGAACAAGATGGTCGCCTACGACGACCCGGAGTACGCGATCACCGAGGAGGTCGGCGCCGAGGCCGCGATGGAACTCATCGGCTACTCCATGAACATGGCGGCGGCCCGCAAGGAGTGCCCGGCCAAGGACATCGTCAGCCAGCTCGTGGCGGCCGAGGACGAAGGCAACCTGTCCACCGACGAGTTCGGCTTCTTCGTCCTGCTGCTCGCCGTCGCCGGCAACGAGACCACCCGGAACGCCATCAGCCACGGCATGTACGCCTTCCTCACCCACCCCGAGCAGTGGGAGCTCTACAAACGCGAACGGCCCGCGACGACCGCCGAGGAGATCGTCCGCTGGGCGACCCCGGTGACCGCCTTCCAGCGCACCGCCACCCAGGACACCGAGATCGGCGGCGTGACGATTCGGCAGGGCGACCGGGTCGGCATGTTCTACTCCTCCGCGAACAACGACCCCGAGGTCTTCGAGCACCCCGAGCGTTTCGACATCACCCGCGATCCCAATCCGCACATCGGATTCGGCGGCGGGGGCCCGCACTTCTGCCTCGGCAAATCGCTGGCCGTCAAGGAGATCGACCTGATCTTCAACGCGCTCGCCGACACGCTGCCCGACCTCCGTCTGGTCAGCGACCCCCGCCGACTGCGCTCGGCCTGGATCAACGGCATCAAGGAGCTCCGAGTCGCCCCCGCCTGACCTGATCACCCCTGGTCGCGGGGCCGCATGTCGAGGACAATGACACGGCGGAGCGCCGGTACGGGCGCGCCGCCGGACCCGGACTTGTCCGCCGTACGCCGACCGGAAAGCGCCACCCGTGCACTCCCCCGAGCTGTCCGTCCCGCTGCGCCCGGACGCCGTGTCGCCGGCCCCCGCCGAACCGTGGCACCTGCGGCATCGCGTCCCGCTCGTCGCCACCGTCGTGGCCCTGCCGCTCTACGCGCTGTGGGCGGCGTTCCTGGCCACCGGCGGCGGCGATCTGGCCGCGCAGCAGGCCTGGTCCGGGTTCGTCTCGCGCCACCCGGGGTCCCCGTACAACCTCTCCTGGTACGGCGGCCTGCACACCGCCAACTACAGCCTGATCTCGCCCTATTTGATGGCCGCGTTCGGGGTGGTCGCCGTGACCGCGGCGTCCGGAATCGCGGGGACATGGGCCGCGGCGGCGCTGTGCGTGCGCAGCGGACTGGCACGGCCGCTGTGGCCGGCGCTGCTCGCGGCGTTCGCCCTGTGGTGCAACGTCGTGTCGGGGCGCACCACCTTCGCGCTCGGCGCCGCCCTCGGGCTCGGCACCTGCCTGCTGCTCGTCGGCCGGCACCGGCCGTGGTGGGCGGGCCTGCTCAACGCGCTCGCCACACTGGCGAGTCCGCTCGCCGGCCTGTTCCTCGTCGTCGCCGGTGCCGGGTATCTGCTGGTACGCGACCGGGGCCGGGCCGCCGCACTGCTGCTGCCTCCGGTGCTCGTCGTCGGCGCGACCACCTTGCTGTTCCCGTTCTCGGGTGAACAGCCCATGCAGTTCGGGCGGATCTGGGCGCCCGCGCTGCTCGCCCTCGCGGTGGCGGTGCTCGCGCCCCGCGAGTGGCGGGTGCTCAGGATCGGCGCCGCGGTCTACGCCCTCGGCTGCGCGCTCACGTACCTGATCGCGTCGCCGATCGGCACCAATGTGGAACGCCTCGCCCAACTCCTCGCACCGGCGGCCCTGCTGGCGGCTCTCCTCGCCCAGGGCCTGCGGCGTGCGCGGCGGACGGCGCTGGCTCTCGCGCTGGTCCTGTCGCTCGGCTGGGTCACCGACAAGACCCTCGACGACATCGTCGTGTACACCAAGGTCCCTGCCTGGGCCCGGCACACGGACGGCGTGGTCGAGGCGCTCGACCGGCTCGACGCCGACCGCACCCGCGTCGAGGTGGTGCCCTCGCGCGACCACCGCGAGGCCGCGGTCCTCGCGCCCCATGTCACCCTCGCCCGCGGCTGGAACCGGCAGGCCGACGTCGAACGCGGCCGCCTCTTCTACGACGGATACGACGGCACCGACGTCCCTCGCGGCTCCTTCACGCCCACCGCCTACCGCGCCTGGCTCGACCGTTGGGCGGTCGGGCTCGTCGTCGTACCCGACGCCGTGCCCGACTCGCCCGCCTGGCACGAGCGGGATCTGATCCGCAGCCGGCCCGACTGGCTCGAGCCGGTGTGGAGCGACGAGCACTGGCGGATCTACCGCGTCAAGGACCCGACGCCGCTGGTCGAGGCGCCGGCGTCGGTGTCACGGTCCGACGACTCCTCGGTCGTGGTGCGCGTGCCCGAGTCCGGGTCGGCCACCGTGCGGATCGCCTATTCGCCGTGGCTGCGGGCGGACGGTGGCTGCCTGAGCCGGGACGGGGACTTCACCCGGCTCACGGTGACCGAACCCGGCACGTACCGGATCGGGTCCTCGTTCAACCCTGCCGAGGTGTCGGCTTCGCGCTGCTGAGGGCCTCGGCCTTGTCGCGGTCGTGGTCGCCGTCCGCGGCGTGCGGGACGCCCGAGGCGTCATCGCCGCCGGAAGCGTGCGAGCCGTCCGGATCGCTTGCTTCAGGTTCGGGGGGCGTCGGTGGCTTCGCGGTCCCGGGGTCCGTCTCCTGGGCCGCGCTGCTCTTCGGCCGCGGGCCGGCCAGGACGTAGACCAGGCCGAAGCCCGCTCCGACGACGGCCGCGCCGCCCACCGCGTCGAGGATCCAGTGATTGCCGGTGCCGACGATCGCGCACAGAGTGAAGGCCGGGTGCAGCAGACCGAGCAGCTTCATCCAGCCCTTCGGCGCCAGGATCGCGATGACCACCCCGCACCACAGGGACCAGCCGAAGTGCAGCGACGGCATCGCGGCGTACTGGTTGGTGACCGCGGTCAGCGTGCCGTAGTCGGGCTGGCTGAAGTCCTGGACGCCGTGCACGGTGTCGATGAACCCGAGGTCCGGCATCAGTCTGGGCGGAGCCAGCGGGTACAGCCAGAAACCGAGCAGGGCGAGAACGGTGGCGAAGCCGAGCGCACCGCGCGCCCAACGGAAGTCCACCGGGCGCCGGATGTAGAGCACGGCGAGCACCGTCAGCGGCACCACGAAGTGGAAGGACGTGTAGTAGAAGTTCAGGAACTCCTCGAGCCAGGGCAGCTTCGCGGTGGCGTGGTTCGCCCAGTGCTCGATGTCGATGAACAGGGCCTGCTCGATCGCGTGGATCTGGCTGCCGTGCTCCTCGGCGGTGGCGCGGCTGCCTGCCGCGACGAGCCGGGTCTGCTGGTAGATCGAGTACCCCACCCGGATCAGCAGCAGCTCGAGCAGCAGGTTCGGCCGGCTCAGCGCACGCTTCCAGAACGGCAGCAGCGGAACCCACTTGAAGCGCGCGGGCACCGGGGCCCCGTACTCCGTCGGCACCGGGTCGTCGAAGTGCGGCGCGGTACGCAGCACGAACGGCACCACACAGGCCGCCGCGAGCGCGGCGATCAGCAGGGCGTTGTCCCGGACCGGGTACAGGGCGGACATGTTCGGCAGCATCATCTTGGCCGGCAGGGTCATCACGATGACCACGGCGACCGGCCACACCAGGCGGTCCGAGCGGCGCTTGCCGACCCGGCCGACCACCGCGAGCAGCACCCACAGGAGCTGGTGCTGCCAGGCGGTCGGCGACACCACGGCGGACACACAGCCGGTGACGGCCACGGCGAGCAGCAGCTGGCCGTCGCGGGCGTAGCGCACGGCACGGCGCAGGCCGACGTACACGACGGCCGCGCCCAGGGCGAAGAACAGGGCCTTCTCCGCCGTGCCCTCGAGGCCGAGGCGCAGCAGTGCGCCGTGCAGCGACTGGTTCCCCACCCCGTCGGGCCGGTCGCCGAGACCGGTGCCGGCGAAGTGGTGCACCCAGAACGTCCAGGAGTCCTTGGGCATGGCGGCCCAGGCGAGCGCCGTACAGGCCGCGAAGGTCACGCCCGTGGACACGGCCGCCCGCTTGCGTCCGGTCAGCCACAGCAGGGGCGCGAAGAGCAGCACCGTGGGCTGCAGCGCCGCGGCGACTCCGATCAGCACACCGCTGGTGCGCTCTCCGCGCGCGGCCAGGCATCCGACGAGGACGAGCAGGACCGGGATGATGCTGGTCTGGCCCAGGTCAAGGGTGTTGCGCACGGGCAGCGACAGGATCAGGAGCGAGACGGCCACCGGCGCCGCGAGCAGGGCGGTGCGCCGGGAGACGGGGCTCGGCAGGGAGCGTGCGGCGACGATACCGAGCGCGACGACGAGCAGCAGCGTCCCGAACGTCCAGCCCACACCGAGCGCCTGCTCGGCGGAGCGGGTCAGTGGCCGCAGGACGAGTCCGGCCAGCGGGGTGCCGGTGAAGGTGTCCGTGTCGTAGAACGAACCCCGCACGTGCAGCACGCCGTTCTCACCGATCCATGTCTCCAGATCGGTCAGTCGCTCGCCGCGCGGTGTGGTGAGTACCGCCGCGACCTGCCGTACCGCCAGTGCAGCGGCGATCAGCCACAGCCCCACCCTGACTGCCGCCATCTTGGTGCCCGGGCTGGTGCCGAAGGCACCACCCGGTCCACCGTGCTCCGCATTCGCCACGCCTCGCGGCCCTCCGCCCGTCCCAATGTTCATCCCCGTTGTCCGACCCGGTGTGCGTCCCGGAGTCGTCCACGGATCCTATGAGGCTCGCAGCCCCCCGTCCCCAAGACGCAGGCAACCCCTGCTTCACCTGCTCGCCCGCGGCTCTTCCACCGGATGACGCCGGTGCCTGCGCACAAGGACGCGTGTTCCCGCGCAAGCGTTGCTCCGCGGCGGCGCGAGATCGGTCACATCCGGCGGCTCCACCACGAGCCGCCGCTCCGCCCCGGGCGCCTGTGCGGGCCCCGTTCCCTCTCCATCGTGCTGCGCGGCCGGCGTCTTGTCCCTGCGGGGTTTCGGCCCCCTTCGGGACGGCCAAAGCCCCCGGGAGGTCCGCGGCCGGCTCTCGGCGACGGCCGGCACCCCGCCGCGCGACTCAACCGCCGTCCGGAGCCAGCGCCTGCCAAGCCACGAAGAGCGGAACGTCGTCGACGGCGTCGGAGAGTACGACCACACCGAACGGCCGGTCGTACTCGATCCGTTCCACCCGCGCCGGCCGGTACGCGGACCCGGCGCGGGTGGGAACCGCGGTGACCGCTGCGGCTTCCACGCCCTCCTCGGCGATCCTGAGCACCGACTCCTGCACCACGTCCGATATCGCGAGCGGCTCGGGCGAGATGCCGGAGAGATCCGCGCGTCCCTGGAACGCGGTGCGGATCCCGAGAGCGCGGATCTGGCCGGCCGCCTCGATACGGGTACGCAGCGCCAGCCGGGGCAGCGCCATCACGACCTGCTCGGCATCGAGCGCCACGCGCTGCGCGTCCGGCGCCCAGGCCGCCGGCAGCACCTCGTGCGGCGGCTGTCCCGGCGGGCCGAGGATGAAGCGCACGCGCGCGGGAGCCGCGCCTCGGCAGCGCAGTTCCACGACCCGTGTCGCGCCGATGCGCCAGGCGTCGGCGAGTGGCACGGACCGGTGCATCGTCGGTACGCGACGGACCTGCCCGCGTACGTCGGTGAACGGCCGGGAGCGCGTGGACAGGCCGGTGAACGGTTCATCCCAACGGGCCTTCAGCGCCAGAGCGTTGACCAGCACCAAAAGGGTCTCCGCGGAGAGCTCCACCGGGAGGCGCTCGACGAGCCCACCCGTCGACTCCCGCACCCAGGCGTCGATCCGTGCCGGGTCGAGCGGCCCGAATCCGACGTCGGGCAGCGCCTCTCGGTACGCGCGGTACACCGGCACCGAACTCCAGACGCCGGTGGCGACCTCCAGGGCGTCGGTCGCCGCCAGCGCTCGCGCTCCTGCCGTGACGCCCTGCGCCGCCCCGTCACCGGCCACACCGAGCAACTGCTCGAACTCCGTGGCCGTTTCCCCGCCGGATCCCGCCGCGACCGCCGCGAGCGCGAGCCAGAGTCCGGCCGGCGAGCAGACGAAGTCGTCCTCCCCTTCGGCGACGCCGGGCAGCCAGCGCTCCGCGAGCGTCCGCACGGCCCCGCGCGGCCAGGTCGCCATGGCGCCGTCGTCCGGCGCTCCGCCGGACCCCGATACTCCGCCTCCGCCGCGTGCCGGTGCGGTGGTGCCGCTCGCTCCGGTCGCCTCGCGCCCCTGCTCCCTCGCCATGTCCATCCCCCGAATCCCCCGTCGTCCCTGCCGCTCCGTCGGTCCCCCGGGTGCCGTCAGCCCGGCCCTCCGTTCCGACCGCACGCCCGTACCCCCAGCAGCCCGGCCAGTATGCAAGCCGTCACTGACAATCGGCGTCGGCGCCCGCCACCGCCCGGTGGAACCGCCGGCCGGCCACACGCACGCGGCGGTCAGGTCACGCCTCGTGGTAGAAGCCCACGTTGACGGTGCGGGGCGCCGAACGGTCCTGGATGACCAGCTCGCCCGATCCACCGGCGGGCAGCCGGACCGTGCCGCCGTACTGCAGCGGGTAGGTCTGCCCGCCGGTGATCAGTCGTACCTCGGACGACGGCGCGGCCTGCGAACCCCGCACCCAGGTCACCGACCAGGCCCGGTCCGGCTCGCAGCGAAACTCCAGATGCGTACGCGAGACGAACAGCCAGTCGTCCGGCGCCGAGAGCCGGCAGACACTGCGGTCGCGGCCCACCCGGAGCACCGCTCCGGGCTCGCTGTCGTGGTCGGCCATGAGCATGCCCGCCGTGGCACCGGCGTTCACCTCCGAGACAGTGGCCATGGTGAGCTCGAGCACGTGGGCTCCTTCAAGTCACGGGTTCCGCCGACGAGTACGCGCGCGTGGACACACGCCGCCGCATGATAGTTCGACCGCACACACCGGCACAGGACGCAGCCCGACAGACCCCCGCCCGCCAGGCCGACCGCTTTGCGACAATGACCCCATGACCGAGCGGAAGCCCCCTGGAATCGACGTCGAGACCTGGGTCGACCGGCAGATCCGCGAAGCCGAGGAACGCGGCGACTTCGCGCATCTGACCGGCGCGGGCAAGCCCTTGCCCAGTCTTGACCAGCCCTACGACGAATTGTGGTGGATCAAGCAGAAGATGGCCCGCGAGGGCTACTCCCAGCTGCCGCCCACGCTGGCCCTGCGCAAGGAGGCCGAGGACACCCTCGCGGCGGTCCCGGACGCCCCCTCGGAACGCGCGGTGCGCGAGGCGATCGCCGACCTCAACGCGAAGATCTCCGCCAACCTCCGCAGGCCCCCGGCCGGCCCGCCCCTCGGCCTCACCCCGTACGACGCGGACGAGATCGTCGCCCGCTGGCACGAGTCCCGCGACGAACGCTGAAGGACCCCACCGCCCGCCCGCTCGCCCATCTCATGGGGGACGATGGGACGCATGAGCATCGTGAAGATCAACGTCCTGTCCGTCCCCGCCGAGCAGCGGGAAACTCTGGAGCAGCGCTTCGGCGCCCGCGCGGGCGCGGTGGAGAACTCGGACGGATTCGAGTGGTTCGAGCTTCTCCGCCCGGTCGAGGGCACGGACGACTACCTGGTGTACACGCGGTGGCGTGACGAGGAGTCGTTCCAGGCCTGGATGGAGGGTCCGATGAAGTCGGCCCACCAGGGCGGCGCCGACCGCCCGAAGCCCGCCGCGAGCGGATCCACGGTCTGGTCCTTCGAGGTCGCGCAGCAGGCGGCGCCGAAGGGCGCCTGACAGCTCACCGCAGGAGTCGTGTCATGTGGCCGCTGCATGGCCCCCGGTGGGGCCGCAGCGGCCGGATGACGAGCCCCGCTCAGGCGCCGACGGTTCCGTCGATTCCCTCGCGCAGGAAGTCCGCGTGGCCGTTGTGGCGGCCGTACTCCAGGAGCACGTGGACCATCACCATGCGCAGCGAGACGCGCTCGTCCCACCTCGGCTGATAGCCGGTCAGGTCCAGCGAATCCGCCTCCCGCTCGATGCGGCGCGCGTGCTCCACCTCGGCCTCCCAGGCGGCGAAGGCCTCGCCCCTCGTGGACCTGCTCGCGTCGTACGCCGCCTGGAAGTCGATCCTGTCGGACCAGACCAGGGGCACGTCGTGGTCCTCGAAGACGCGGCGGAACCAGGTCCGCTCGACCTCCGCCATGTGCCGCACAAGACCGAGCAGGGACAGCGTCGACGGCGGCATCGACTGCCGTCGCAGCTCCTCGTCGTCCAGGCCTGCGCACTTCAGGGCGAGGGTGGCCCGGTGGTAGTCGAGGAATGCGCGCAACGTCTCCCGCTCGCTGCCGCACTTGGGCGGTCCCGTGCGTTCGTCCCCGGTCACCGGCCACACTCCTTCGCTCGTCGTCCGCGCCTGCCCCGCACGCGGGCATCAGGCGCCGGAGTCTACGGCCGGCCGCGGCTCGACCTCCGGGTCGAAGCGACGGGCACGCGCGCGTAGCGGGCGGTTCAGTTCCGGGGTGGTCCGGGGTGGTCCGCTGTGTGCGGCCTTCACGCGCGCGTGGAGGCCGCACACAGCGGGCCGACAGCTACGCCCTCGCCCGGCCGCCCCTCTCACGTGGGGCGTCTTCGTGGGGGCGTTCGTCGTCAGAGCCGCACAGTTCGGCGTTGAGTTCCTGGACCAGGGCGATCAGGTTGCGCGGACGGTTCGGTCCCCACCAGTCGCCGAGGAGGTCGGCGAGGGACTCCTCGCGAGCCTTGAAGAGCTTGTCGGCGACCTTCCGTCCCTGGTCGGTGAGGGTCAGACCGAGTCCTTCACGTGTGGCCAGGTGCCGCTCCTCGACCTGGATGGCCGCCGCCTGGACGACGTGCAGCGGCACCGTGCTGCGCTCCGCGAGGACGGCCGGTTCCACCGAACCCCGGTGCCGGATCCTGAGCAGCATCCAACTGGCCGCAGGCAGCAGGTCGTACCCCGCCCGCTCGGTGATGCTGCGGTAGACCTCGCGGCGTCCCTCCCGGCTGCCCAGCACGGACAGGGCTCTGAGCGCCTCGTCGTCCGAGGAACGCTCCACGGGGTTGCTGGCCAGCGTCTCGGTGAGTTCCGGCGCGGTCACCGACCCGCGCAGCTTGTCCTCGTGCAGCAGCCACGACAGGACGAACGCGACGAGCACCACCGGCGCCGCGTACAGGAACATGTCGGTGATCGACTCCGAGTACGCGTGCAGGGCGTCGGGCCGTGCCTGCGGGGGGAGTTGGGCCATCAGACGCGGGTCGGCCTCGAGGGCGGCGGCGGTGACACCGGGCGGCAGGTTCTGACCGGCAAGGGCATCCGTGAGGGCTCCGTCGAGCCGGTTCGCGAAGATCGTGCCGAAGATCGCGACGCCGAAGGCGGAGCCGATCGACCGGAAGAACGTGGCCCCCGAGGTGGCGACGCCCAGATCCTCGTACGAGACGGCGTTCTGCACGATCAGCACCAGGACCTGCATGACCAGGCCCAGACCGAGACCGAAGACGAACAAGAAGGCGCTCATCTCCAGGGTGCTGCTGTGCTCGGTCAGTTGATGGAGGAGCAGGAGGCCGAGTGCGGTGACGGCCGTGCCGAGAATCGGGAACACCTTCCAGCGCCCGGTCCGGCTGACGATCTGCCCGGACGTCGTCGTGGAGAGCAGCAGTCCGAGCACCATCGGCAGCATGTGGACGCCGGACATGGTCGGCGAGATGCCGTGCACGACCTGCAGGAACGTCGGCAGATACGTCATCGCGCCGAACATCGCGAACCCGATGACGAAACTGATCACCGCGGACAGCGAGAAGGTGCGGATCCGGAACAGCTTCAGCGGAATCACGGGCTCCGCGGCCCGCCGCTCCGCCGCCACGAAGGCGAGAAGGAGCACCACGGCGAGTACCGCGAGACCGATGATCTGGAACGACGCCCAGGCCCAGGTGGTGCCGCCGAGCGAGGTGACGAGGATCAGACAGGTCGCCACGG
Organism: Streptomyces sp. YIM 130001; assembly: GCF_003574445.1. Taxonomy (GTDB): domain Bacteria; phylum Actinomycetota; class Actinomycetes; order Streptomycetales; family Streptomycetaceae; genus Streptomyces. The sequence goes on along the minus strand of NZ_KZ984554.1, from coordinate 190,255 downwards.
AGGCGATCAGGAACGTGCCCAGGTAGTCGATCCTGTGCTTCTGCCGGCGCACCGGAATGTGCAGCGCTCCGGCGATCACGGCGAGCGCGATGACGCCGAGCGGCAGGTTGACGTAGAAGACCCAGCGCCAGCTCAGGTGGTCGACGAAGAGACCCCCGAGCAGCGGCCCGAGCACACTGGTCGCACCGAACACGGCGCCGAACAGGCCCTGGTACTTGCCGCGGTCCCGCGGCGGCACGAGGTCGCCGACGATGGCCATCGACAGCACCATCAGGCCGCCACCGCCGAGCCCCTGGAGCGCCCGGAAGCCGATGAGCTGCGGCATGTTCTGTGCCATGCCGCAGAGCGCGGAGCCGATCAGGAAGATCACGATGGCGGCCTGGAAGAGCTTCTTGCGCCCGTACTGGTCGCCGAGCTTGCCCCAGAGCGGGGTGGCGGCCGTCGAGGCGAGCAGGTAGGCAGTGACCACCCACGACAGGTGTTTCATACCACCGAGCTCGCTGACGATCGTCGGCAGTGCGGTGGAGACGATCGTCTGGTCGAGTGCGGCGAGCAGCATCCCGAGGAGCAGCGCTCCGATCGAGACGAGCACGGCCCGCTGGGACTGCCCCTCTCCCGGCGCGACCGGCCGGTCGCTCACATCCTGCGCCATCGAGGCCTCCTCGACGCCCTCCTGGGGGTGGGCGCTGGGGTGTTGTGTTGTCTGGTGCCACGGGGCTGCCGGTGGCGACCTCGTGGCCCGTCGCCGCCGACCCCGCCGCTTCCGCCGTCCTGTGCCGCTACGCGGTCGCGCTGTCGCTCGGGCAGTACGGCCCGGGCGGCCCTCGCAGGGCGTGGTCCGTCCCTGTCCATCCTGGTAGGTACGGGCGGGTATGGCCTGTCGAGTAGCCTCGGGCCCGCTTCGGGACGCCCTGGGGCCCGACGGCATAATCGCTCCAGGCTCGAGGGAGGGGACCCGAAAGGTGAGCGGACGGATATGTCCTGACTGCGGTGCGCCATGGCCGGTGCCCGGCGCCTCGGGGGCCGCGGCCTGCGGGTGCGGCACGGCGGGTTCCCCGGGGTCCGGGAACGCCGCGGCGGGGCCCGGCCCCGGGGACGAGGACGTGGATCCGCTGCGCCTGCGGATTCGGCCGTACGTGTCGCTGCCGCTGCCGGACGACGCCGAGGCCGGGCGGCCGGCCGCAGCTCCTGGCCACGCACCGGATGCCGGGCCCGTATCGCCCGGATACGGCCTGACGGACACCGCTGAACTGCCTGCCGCGGCCCCCGGGGCCTGGTACCCGGAGAGCACCGCAGAACCAGAGCCGTACGTCTCCCCGGTTCCGGGTGCCGGTTCGCGCTCCGGCGGCGGGTCGTACGGTTCCGGCGCCGCCCGCCACTTCGACACTTTCGACGACGCCTCCGCGTTCCCGGACGACACCGCTGCGGGCGGAACGGCGCGGACGCATCGCAGGGGCCGGGGTGCTTCGCGGGGTTCGGGGCGGCGCCGTGCCGTACTCGCCATCGCCGGCGCGGCAGGGGCCGTCGTGGCCGTCGCCGCGCTCTCGTCCGGTCTCTTCTCCTCCGGCACCGAGGACGAGAGCGCGCTGCCGGACCGGACGCGCGGGCCGGCCACGGTGGCGCCCGCCCCGTCGCCGTCGACGTCGAGCGCGTCCCCGTCACCCTCCGCGTCCACGACGTCGTCGGCGCCGCCCTCACCATCGGCCTCCGCCACCGGTTCGGCCTCGGCCGAGGCCTCGCCGACCCGCCCGTCCGAGCGCGCGAGCAGGTCGTCGACGCCGAGCGAACGGCCCTCGCGGACCGAGCGTCCCGCGCCACCGCCACCCACGCCCGACGACGACCCGGTCGAGGCGGAGGACACCGGGACACTGCGCCAGGGCGACAGCGGCTCCGAAGTGCGCGAACTCCAGGGGCGCCTGCGGCAGATCGGCCTCTACGACGGACGGATCGACGGCGACTACGACTGGCGGGTCGCCGACGCGGTGGGACGCTTCCAGCAGTACACGGGGGTCACGGACGACCCGTGGGGGGTGTACGGGCCGGCCACCCGGCGAGCGCTGGAGGGCTAGCGGTACGGATCTCCGCTCCGGAACCCCAACTGGTGCGGGCCGACAGGGAGTTGCCGGGTCACGCGGTCTCGGCCGGCTCGGCCTTGCGCTCGGCCGGCGCGCTGCCGGGCTTGCCGCGCAGGGGGACCTCGCGGATGAACAGCGCAGCGACGAAGGCGACCGCGGCACAGCAGGCGCCGACCAGGAAGATCTGCTGGGTGCCGTGAGCCACCGCGTGCAGGTAGGCGTCACCGGCCCGCGACATGGCCTCGCCCGTCGGGGCGTCCGGTCGGCCGCCCTCGGCCGGAGCCCCCGCGTGCCCCTGGACGGCGCGCGTGAACAGCGAACCGAAGACCGCGACACCGAGCGAACCGCCGAGGGTACGGAAGAGGCTGGTGGCCGCGGAGGCCGCACCCATGTCGCGCAGGCCTACGGCGTTCTGGGCGATGGTGTTGGCCATCTGGATGGTGAATCCGGTGCCGATACCGACCAGGACCATGTAGGCGCTGGTGGTGAAGCGGGACGTGGTGATGTCCATGGTCGACAGCAGCCCCATGCCGATCGCGAGCGAAGCGGCACCGACCACCGGGAAGACCTTGTACCTGCCGGTCTTCGCCATCACCTTGCCCGCGACCGTGGACGCGACGACGGTGCCCGCCATCATCGGCAGCAGCAGAAGCCCGGAGTCGGCGGCGGAAGCACCCTGCACGCTCTGCTGGAACAGCGGCAGATACAGCGTCCCGCCGAACATGGCCACACCGGCGACCAGCAGCAGCACGGCGGCCAGCGGGAAATTGCGGTGCCCGGTGAAGATCCGCGGCGGGAGCAGCGGTTCGGCGGCCCGCTTCTGCGAGGCGACGAAGGCCACCAGGAGCAGCGCGGCAACGGCGCCCAGCGACAGGATCTGCCAGGAGGTCCAGGCGTAGGTGCTGCCGGCCCAGGTCGCGGCCATGACGACGGCGCTGATCATCGCGGTCATCAAGGTGATGCCGAGCCAGTCGATGGCGACCTTGCCGCGGCGTGCGGCGGGCACGTGCAGCAGCAATCCGCACCACACCAGACAGATCAGACCGAGGGGGAGGTTGACGTAGAAGGCCCAGCGCCAGCCGAGGTGGCCGGTGATGAAGCCGCCGACCAGCGGGCCGCCGATGCTGCCGACGGCCTGGATGATCGCCACCATGCCCTGGTACCTGCCGCGTTCGCGAGGCGGCAGCAGGACGCCGATGAGGGCGAAGGCCCCGGCCATCAGGCCGCCGGCCCCGATGCCCTGCAGAGCACGGAAGCCGATCAGCTCCCCCATCGAGGACGCCTGCCCGGCCAGCAGCGATCCGATCATGAAGATCACGATCGAGCCCAGGAACATGTGCTTGCGGTTGAACAGGTCACCGAGCTTGCCCCACACCGGAGTCGAGCAGGCGGTGGCCAGGGTGTACGCGGTGACCACCCAGGAGATGTGGTCGATGCCGCCGATGTCCGCGACGACCGTGGGCATCGCGGTGCCGACGATGAGGCCGTCCAGCATCGACAGCAACATCGCCAGCAGGACGCCGAGCAGGACCCAGCGGATGTTCTTCGGCACGACGGGCGGGTCGTCGGCCGTGGGTGTGGTGGGTGCGGACATGGCAGCTCACCCCTTTCGGGACACGTGGCAGGTGGACTTCATCCACGGTAACGAACATGTTCGCTACGAACAAGTTCGCAGCATCGCACACGGCGCTGACCTGCATCGATGAGGTCGACGAAAGGAGCCGGTCACAGCCGGCGAGCAACAGCTGAGTGCCACCGACGGCGGGCGTCGCACCTACCGCCTGCGCACCTCGGCGATCAGGACGTGACGCGCGGCGTACGCAGGATGCCGTTGAGGAGCACGCGGATCCGCCACGACTCCCGCCCCCGCGGAGTCCCGGACACCAACTCCGTACCGAGCGCGGCGACATGGGGCGCCTCGCGCGCCGATACGTTCGTCACGGCCTCGGCCACCGCGTCCCACTCACCCTCGGAATCCGGCGAGCCCTCCCGTCCGGCGTGCTCGGCCGCACCCGCGGTGGCGACCTGAAGCAGTACGTCCACTCCCCAGGCCGCCTGGTCGTCCGGCACCCCACCCAGGCTGAGCAGGGCGAGCAACGCCTCGAGGAGCTTGAGGTAGTTGGGGCCCGAAGGGCGGGCCACCAGTGCCGACTGCGCGAGGCTCGGGTGCTGGTACAGAAGGCCGCTGTAGGACGTCAGAACGGCCTCGATCCGCTCGCGCCAGTCCCCGTCGCCGGCGGCCGACTGCAGGTCGACCTCGCCGAGCAGTTCGTCCAGGATCGCCGCGTGCAACTCGGCGGTGTTGGCCACGTAGACGTACAGCGACGCCGGGCCGGTGTCGAGCTCCCTGGCCAGGCGCCGCATCGTGACCCGCTGCAGACCCTCGGCGCGCATCACGCGGACCGCACTCGAGATGATTCCGGCACGGGTCAGGGCCGGCTTGGCGGGGCGCTCGCGGCGGCTGACGGGCTGAGGGCGGGCAGTCATGCCACGACCCTACCGAGCGCGTGCACACCGACCGGAGGGCGCCGTGGCGCGACCCGGCCCCGAGGAGCCAGACCCCCTCCGGTGCCCAGCGGTCCATCGGGCGTCGTCGACCGCGGCCGGGGCGCCTCGGCAGTGCCTCAGCAGCAGGTCCGCGAAGCCGCACGGGGCATCCCGGAACCAGCCACGGACTGCCGCGTGAGAGCCGGCCCGACCCGACATCGCCCTGCCGTCGTCCGGCCGTCGTCCGGCCGTCAGAACGAAACGCGGATCCCGTCCCCGTCCCGCACGACACGCACCCGGAGCAGATCGGGCACGCACACCGTGGGCTCGTACGCCGGGGCGCGCTCCCCCACACCCACGACCCGCATCCCCGCGGCCAGCCCTGCCGCGATCCCGGCGGCCGAGTCCTCGAAGACCAGGCAGTCCGCCGGGTCGATGCCCAATTCCGCGGCCCCCTTGAGGAACCCCTCGGGGTCGGGCTTGCTCGCTCCCACCGACTCCGCCGAGATCCGCGTCAGCGGCATCCGCAGACCCGCGGCCGCCATCCGGCCGTCCGAGAGCGCACGGTCCGCCGAAGTGACCAGGGCATGCGGCAGATCCGCGATCGCGTCCATGAAGGCGGGCGCACCCGGTACCGGTACGACGCCCTCCATGTCCGCGGTCTCCTCGGCGAGCATCTGCCGGTTCTCCGCGTAGTTCTCGGCCATGGGGCGGTCCGGCAGGAGTACAGCCATGGACGCGTACCCCTGGCGGCCGTGCACGACCTTGATGACCTCGTCGAAGTCGAGGCCGTACCGCGCGGACCAGCGACGCCAGCAGCGTTCCACCACGGCATCGGAGTTGACGAGCGTGCCGTCCATGTCGAGCAGGAGGGCACGGGCGGACAGGGCGGCGGGCGTGGCCGTCATCGGCGGACTCCAGACAGAGACGTGATAAGTGGCCCCGCCCGCCGGTCAGGGTGAACGAGCAGGGCCACTTTGTTCCAATACGATACAAAACCGAGAGCACCCGCCGCCACCCGCCTGCCCGGATCCGGGCACACCCGAGATCCCCCCGCGCGGCCACCACCGGACCCCACGCCAGACGCTCGACCTCCGCGACCGAAGAGTCGACCGCGCGACGAACGACACCGGGACAAACCGCACCGAATGCCCCTTTGCTGCGCCCGCGCACCCAACTCCCGCTCCCCCGCCCCCACATGACAACCCGCCAGCCTCTTGATGTGCGCGCGCCAATGACGCGACCCTGTCATCTGGCGCTCACCCCACGGAAACCCCGGGGCGCCAACATGACCTGGCCTCCCGAGGCCAACATCCCCCCACATCAAGGGAGTTCGCATGTCAGGTGTCTACGCGCGTCGCCGGTCCCCCCGCCGGCTCGCCGCCCTCGCCGCCGTCACCGGCTGCGTCTCGGTCGCCGCCCTGCTCACCGGCGGCACGGCCGAGGCCTCGCCCCCGGACCCCGTCAGCGCCGAAACCGCCCGTACCTATCTCGGGGAGCTGACCGAGCAGGCCGAGGGTTCGTCCGACGGGTACGACCGCGAGAAGTTCCCGCACTGGAGCACCCAGGAGGGCGCCTGCAACACCCGCGAGGTCGTCCTGGAGCGCGACGGCACCGACGTCGAGCAGGACGACAGCTGCGCCGCGACAGCCGGCAGCTGGTTCTCCGAGTACGACGGGGAGACCTGGAGCGCGTCCGGCGATGTCGACATCGACCATGTCGTCCCGCTCGCCGAGGCCTGGCGCTCGGGCGCCTCGTCCTGGACCGACGACGCACGCGAGGGATTCGCCAACGACCTCACGCGCCCCCAGCTCATAGCCGTCACGGACAACGTCAACCAGTCCAAGGGCGACAAGGACCCGGCCGACTGGCTGCCCCCGCTGGCCTCGTACAACTGCGTGTACGCGCGGATGTGGGTCGAGGTGAAGCACCACTACGAGCTGACCGTCGACCCCGCGGAGAAGACCGCCCTCGAGGGCGTCCTGAAGGGCTGCTGAGTCCGGGCCCCGGGCGCCGCACCGGGTCCGAACAGCAGGTCGGGGAGCAGGTCCTCCCGGCGCCGGCGACCACCGGTCGGCCGGAACCTGTCCACTGCCCTCCGTCGTTCCGTACCGTACGGGGCGACGGAGGGAAGTGATCACCATGACCAGGCTCCGCCTGGGACCGCTGCTGCGCCACGTGGACGCCGGGGCGGCGACCATCTGGGTCGAGTCCGACCGGCCGAGCACCGCCGAGGTGCGCTGCGCGGACGGCTCCTCGGGCCGGACCCGCACATTCCAGGTCGCCGGTCACCACTACGCCCTGATCCCGGTCGAAGGACTGACTCCGGGCACGGAGACGGCGTACGAGGTACTGCTCGACGGCCACCGCGTCTGGCCGCAGGCGGACGCACGCTTCCCGCCCTCGACGATCCGCACCCCGGCCGATCCACCGGCCGAACTGCGGGTCTCCTTCGGTTCCTGCCGCTGGGCGATCTCACCGACCGGCGAGAAGGACCCGATGGGCCCGGACGCCCTGGACACCCTGGCCGTACGCCTGGCCGCGAACCCGGAGGCCGAGCGGCCGGACGTCCTGCTGCTGCTCGGCGACCAGATCTACGCGGACATGACGTCCCCGGCGACCCGCAGCTGGCTCGCCGCCCGCCGGGACCTCTCCGAACCACCGGGCGACCAGGTCGCGGACTACGAGGAATACACCCACCTCTATTACGAGTCCTGGCTGGACCCCGAGGTCCGCTGGCTGCTCTCCACCGTGCCCAGCCTGATGATCTTCGACGACCACGACGTGATCGACGACTGGAACACCAGCGAGGCCTGGGTCAACGAGATGCGCGCGACCCCCTGGTGGCGCGAGCGGATACTCAGCGGGCTGATGTCGTACTGGGTGTACCAGCACCTCGGCAACCTGAGCCCGGCCCAGCTGGAGGAGGACGAGGTCTACGCGGCCGTGCGGGACAAGCCGGACGGCACGGACGCGCTGCGCACCTTCGCCGCGACGGCGGACGAGGATCCGGACGGCGTCCGCTGGAGCTACCGGCGCGACTTCGGCGGCGTCCGGCTGCTGATGATCGACACCCGCGCGGCCCGCGTACTCGACGAGTCCGGACGCGCGATGGTGGACCCGCAGGAGGCGGCCTGGATCCGTGCCCAGGCCCTCGACGGCCCCTGCGACCACCTGCTGATCGGCACCTCGCTGCCCTGGCTGCTGCCGCACCTCATCCACGACGCCGAGGGCTGGAACGCAGCCCTCGCGGCAGGCGAACGCGGCCCGCGCTGGGCCAGGTTCGCGGAGAACATACGGCGCCGCAGCGACCTGGAGCACTGGCCGGCCTTCGCCGACTCGTTCGACGAACTGACCGCTTTGATCGAGGAGGTGGGCACGGGACCGGACGCCCCGGCCGCCGTCTGCGTCCTGTCCGGTGACGTGCACCACGCCTACGTCGCCGAGCCCAGCTGGCCGGCGGGCACGGGCCCGAACTCCCGGGTGCTCCAACTGACCTGCTCACCGATGCACAACTCGATCCCGGCGGTGATCAAGCTCGGATTCCGCTTCGGCTGGAGCCGGTTCGGCCGGCGGCTCGGCCGGGGTCTGGCCCGGCACGGCCGCACCCGCCGGGCCCGGGTCGACTGGCGCCGCACCGGCGGGCCCTGGTTCGGGAACCACCTGATGACCCTGACCCTGCGGGGCCGCTCCGCGCAATTGCGGATGGACCGGGCGCAAGCCCTGCGAGGCGGAAAGGCGCGCCTGAAAACGGTCGAGGAGTCGACGGTCACGCGCTGAACTCGCACTTGCACGCCCGCTGCCGGGCGGGCGTGCAGGCGGGCAGTCCGAGCACCCGGATCACGCCCCGGACCGAACGAGGGCACGCTTCGGACAGACAAGCGGAATCCGGACAACAACTAAATGTTGAACTTGCAAGTACAGGTTAGGCCTGCCTAACCTGGGGGCTTCCCGATCGGTTTCCCGTCCCCACACGAACCGAAGGAGACCCCCCATGACTGGACGTCTCAACAACGCCCAGCCTTACGCGATCGGCCTGTTCCGCATCGTCGTCGGCCTGCTCTTCGCCTGCCACGGCGCCGCCTCGCTCTTCGGCGTGCTCGGCGGAGCGATGGGCGGCGGCACCGTGGACACCGGCACCTGGCCGGGTTGGTACGCGGCGGTGATCCAGCTGGTCGGCGGCGGCCTCGTGGCGCTCGGGCTCGGCACCCGCGTCGCGGCGCTCGTCGCCTCCGGCTCCATGGCGTACGCCTACTTCAAGGTCCACCAGCCGGAGGCACTGTGGCCGATGGAGAACGGCGGGGAGGCCTCGGCGATGTTCTGCTGGGCGTTCCTGCTGCTCGCCTTCACCGGCTCCGGAGCCCTGGGGGTGGACCGACTGTTCTCCTCGCGCAGCGACGAACAGCCGGCCCGACCCACCGCGGCCGTCACCCCTGACGAGGTCCGAACGGCACGCTGAAGCACGCCAGCCGGTCGCCTGCACCGCCCTGTTCGCGGTGCAGGACGACCGAGCGCGCACCGCCCTTGCGGAAGCCCCAGTCGTGCTGCGCCTCGGCGTGACCACGACCCTGTGCGTCGGTCGTGAAGTCGAGCCAGACCTCGTTGCGCGGGTTCACGTACGCCGGGTCCGTCGAGGGCTGCACCGGGTCCACCCGGTTCTGGTAGTGCCCGCCCGCCGCCTCCGGCAGGGCGCCGCACGGCTTCTGGTGCACGTGGGCGCCGTACGCGTAGCCCGCCTGCAGACCCGAGACGCCGAGGGTCACCCTGGTGCCCGCCGGCGTGCTGGTCTCACCGACCGTGATCCGCGCGCCCGCCGGGACCTTCTCGAGGTCGTACGTCTTGGCCGACGATGCCACCAGCGCGGACGGCGGCGCGAACACCCCGCTCACCTGCGTCGCGTACACGTCCGCCGCACCTGCTCCCGCACTGCCCGTCGCCAGCAGTGCACCCGCCACCGCACCCGCCACCATCGCTGCCACCATCGTCCCGCTCCTCTCGGTCCCGCCTGAGTCTTTCTCGTTCGTACGGGACAACGGCGGCGGCCGCCGCACGGGACGCGGCATGCGGGTGAAGCCGTACGGCACACGGGACAAGACGCGTGGATGAACGTGAATCGGCGAACACTTGCACCCCCTGCGTCCCGGCGGCCGCACCATCCGCGTACGCTGTATGGCTGACAGTCATGGCCGCCCCTGCCGCTCCCCTGCGACGTCGCGGCGTTGTGAGTGAGGAACGGGGAGTTTTCGGTGCTGGAGAGTTTGGGGTCGCTGATCGGCAGCCCCTGGATCTACGCGATCGTCGCGGTCTCGGTCCTGTTCGACGTCTTCCTGCCCGTACTGCCCAGCGGACTTCTGGTGATCATGGCAGCCACTGCGGCGGCCGCCGCGGGCACCGGTGCCACACGCCACGTGCAGGACGTACCGGACATCCTCGTGCTGATCCTGTGCGCCACGACCGCCTCGGTACTCGGCGACTTCGTCGCCTACCGGTTGGCACGCCGCGACGGCGGCAGATTCGACCGGGCCATCGCCCGCTCCCGCCGCCTGACATCGGCGCAGGAACGACTCGGCGTCGCCGTCGCACGGGGCGGCGGCGCGCTCGTCGTCATCGCCCGCTTCGCTCCCGCCGGACGCTCGGTGGTCTCCATCGGAGCGGGCGCGGCCCGTCGCACCAGCCGCGAGTTCCTGCCGTGGTCGGCGCTCGCCGGTCTGGTCTGGGCGGGATACAGCGTGGGCCTCGGATACTTCGGCGGCCACTGGCTGGGCGCCACCTGGCTGGCGACGGCGGTCTCACTCGCCGCCCTGGTCATCGCCGGCGCCGGCGCCGCCTATGTCATGCGGCGCCCTGCTGCCGCGACGCGCTAGCGGCCGATCCGCGCACCTCCAGTTCGCTGAGCAGGTCCCGGGTCGCGGCGGTCACGGCGTCGACGGCGCGGTCGAAGACCTCGCGGTTGTGCGCTGCGGGCTGCCGGAAGCCGGAGACCTTGCGTACGTACTGCAGGGCGGCGGCGCGCATCTCCTCCTCGGTGGCTTCCTCGGGAATCACGGGCGGGCGAAGGGTCTTGATACTGCGGCACATACCTCCAGTGTGCCGCGCGGGACGCCTGTTGCCCATGCCCGAGGAGCCTGGCCGCCGACCGGACCTCCGGCCCCGCAGCTCCCGGCCGGGCGTCCACTTCGAACTCGCGTACGCCACTTTCGGGTGACGGGGACGGTTGAACCTCGCGTTTGAAATTCGAACAGGCGTAGCATTGCCGTGTGGCAGCGACCCGAGAATTTCCGAGCGACCTCCTCGCGGGGCAGGAGGAGCTGCACCAGGTCCGGGCGGAGCTCCTGGGCCTGTTGAAGCGGCTCCCCTGGTCCGTCGAGCCGCTGGACGGATTCAGTGACACGACGGGCTGGCGCAGGATCGAGCGCCCGGCCTCGCCGGGCTGGACCGAGGACGAGCAGGCGGAGGTGGAGAAATTACGAGAGCGGGAGCGGGAGTTGGCGGTGTTCATCACCTGCCATCGGCACTGGCGTGAGTTCGACGCCGGCGAGCTGGTGGACGCCCGGATGCGCCTGAAGCGCGCGGGCCCGGACGAGCAACAGGAGGCGGGATGACAGGGCCGAGTGGTGCGGGCGCACGGGCCTCGCACTGCGGAGGGGGCAGACGCTGATGCGCAGTCTGTACGTCGTCACGCACCCGGAGGCGACCCATCACATCGATGGCGTGGTCGGCGGATGGCACGATTCGTCGCTCACCGCCGCGGGCGAAGGGGCGGCCCGCCGCGCGGCCCGCGCGCTGCGGGACCGGATACCCGAGGGGACGGAGGTCGAACTGTTCTCATCCGACCTGCGCCGCACCCGGCAGACGGCCGAGGAGACAGGCGCACTGTTCGGCGTGGATCCCGTCCTCGACCCCCGGCTGCGGGAGAAGTCCTACGGCGAGGCCGAGGGCCGGCCGCAGGCGTGGCTGGACGAACGCTTCGTACCGCCACCGGCCGTCGGCGAGCGCCTCGACCACGACGAGGGCATAGCGGGCGCCGAGACGAAGGCGGCCTGGGTACGTCGGGTCTACGCCGCGATGGACGACATCCTGGCTCGGCCGTGCGGGCACCAGATCGTGGTGACGCACGGCGGATCACTGACGGTCGTGGTGGCGTCCTGGATCGGGATGCCCGTCGAGTCGACCGGCCGGGCCGCCTTCCGTGCCGCGCCCGGCAGCATCACCGTGCTGCACGAGGACGACTACTTCCACAACCGCCAGGTCGTGGAACTCGGTGGCACTCGCCACCTCGACACCTGACCGGGCAGCTTTCGAGCCGGGCCGGGGGTGTGACCGCCCGCCCTGCCCCACCGCTCAGCCGTCGCCCGTGAGTTCGCCGGCCCTCCGCGGCTGCGCGCCGCTCTGCACATCGTCCAGCGCCTCGGTCAGCCAGGTGATCCAGAAGGTCTCCAGCTCGATCCCGCCGCGCAGCACGAGATGGCGCAGCCGGTCCTCCGTACTGGACGGGCCGGGCGAGAAGTCCCGCTCCTCGATGGCCGTGTACTCCGCCAACTGCGCCCGGTGGAGGCCAAGGTGACGTCGCATCTCGACGACGAGGCCGGCCGTCCCGACCACCCCGGCCGCGCGCAACCGCAGCAACAGCGGGTCGCGCACCGGCTTGGGATCCTCCGCCCTGCCCACCCACTCGGTCAGTTCGTCCCGGCCGGCGGGCAGCACCTCGTACTCCTTCTTCTGCCCGCGGGCGGGACGTTCCGCAGGCAGTACGCGGATCAGTCCGGACTCCTCGAGTCGGCCGAGCTCCCGGTAGATCTGCTGATGCGTCGCCGACCAGAAGTAGCCGATCGACTTGTCGAAACGACGCGTCAGTTCGAGCCCCGACGAAGGCCGCTCGAGCAGGGCGGTGAGGATGGCGTGCGGCAGGGACATGTCGGCATCCTAAGTACGTGGACCGTGGGGCTCTCGGCTCACCGGCCACAGGCGCCGCTCCGCGCGGCCCTCGGCTCAGACCGCTGCCGCCAGTTCCGTCCCCTGGCGTACGGCCCGCTTCGCGTCGAGCTCGGCCGCGACGTCGGCGCCACCGATGACGTGCACGGTCCGGCCGGACGCCGACAGCGCGTCGTACAGCCCTCGTTCCGGCTCCTGGCCCGCGCACAGCACCACGGTGTCGACGTCCAGCACCTCGGTCTGCCCGTCGACGGTGATGTGCAGGCCCTCGGCGTCGATCCGGTCATATCCGACTCCCGCGCGCATGCTGACGCCGCGGTGCCGCAGTTCGGTGCGGTGGATCCAGCCCGTGGTCTTGCCGAGCCCCGCGCCGACCTTGCTCGCCTTGCGCTGCAGCAGGTGGACGGCGCGCGGCGGTGCGGGACGCTGCGGCGTGCCGAGACCGCCCCGTCCCTCGTAGGCCATGTCGACGCCCCAGTGCCGGAAGTAGACCTCCGGGTCGAGCGATGCCTTGTCCCCGGCGTCCGTGAGGAACTCCGCAACATCGAACCCGATCCCGCCGGCACCCACGATCGCCACCCGGTCCCCCACCGCCGCGCCGTCACGCAGCACGTCGAGATAGGTGAGCACCCGCGGGCCGCCCTCACCCGCGACGGGGATCTCCGGTATCCGCGGTGTGACGCCGCCGGCGATCACGTACTCGTCGAAGGCTCCGAGGCTTGCGTCCTCCGCGAGGAGATCCTCGGCGGTGACGCGTGTGTTCAACCGCACGTCCACGCCGTGCAGTTCGAGTTGCGTACGGAAGTAGCGGACCGTCTCGTCGAACTCCTGCTTGCCCGGTACGCGCCGGGCCACGTTCAACTGCCCGCCGATCTCGCCGGCGGATTCGAAGAGCGTCACCCGATGCCCCCGCTCGGCCGCCGACACCGCGAACGCCAGTCCCGCGGGCCCGGCCCCGACCACGGCCACCCGCTTGCGGCGCCGCATGTCCGCCAGCGGCACCAGGACCAGTTCGGTCTCGTGGCAGGCCCGCGGATTGACCAGGCAGGACGTGATCTTGCCGCTGAAGGTGTGGTCGAGGCAGGCCTGATTGCAGCCGATACAGGTATTGATGGCATCCGCCCTGCCCTGCCGCGCCTTCGCGACGAACTCGGGATCCGCCAGGAAGGGCCGCGCCATCGACACCAGATCGGCCGCGCCGTCTTCGAGGACCTGCTCGGCGAGTTCGGGGGTGTTGATGCGATTCGTGGTCACCAGCGGTACCGAGACCGCACCCATCAGCTTCCGGGTGACCCAGGTGTAGGCGCCGCGTGGGACGGAGGTCGCGATGGTCGGGATCCGCGCCTCGTGCCAGCCGACGCCCGTATTGATGATCGTCGCACCGGCCGCCTCGATCGCGCGGGCCAGCGTCACCACCTCGTCGAGCGTCGAACCGCCGGGCACCAGGTCGAGCATGGACAGCCGGTAGACGAGGATGAAGTCCGGCCCGACCCGCTCACGCACGCGGCGGACGATCTCCACCGGGAAGCGCATCCGGTTCTCGTACGAGCCGCCCCAGCGGTCCTCGCGGCGGTTGGTGGCGGAGACGATGAACTCGTTGATCAGATAGCCCTCGGAGCCCATGATCTCGACCCCGTCGTAGCCGGCCTCCTGGGCGAGAGCAGCCGCCCTGACGAAGTCCTGGATCGTCGACTCGATCTCGTCGTCGGTGAGTTGGCGGGGCACGTGCGGGCTGATCGGCGCCTGCAGCGCGCTCGGCGCCACCAGGTCGGGGTGGTAGGCGTACCGCCCGAAGTGCAGGATCTGCATCGCGATCCGCCCGCCTTCGCGGTGCACCGCATCGGTGACGACGCGGTGGCGCGCCGCTTCCTCGGAGGTGGTGAGCATCGCGCCTCCGGGATAGGGCCTGCCCTGCTCGTTCGGCGCGATACCGCCCGTCACGATCAGGCCGACGCCACCGCGCGCCCGCTCCGCGTAGAACGCCGCCATCCGCTCGAAGCCGCGCTCCGCCTCCTCCAGACCTACGTGCATCGAGCCCATCACGACCCGGTTGGGCAGCGTGGTGAACCCCAGGTCGAGGGGGGCCATGAGCCGGGGGTACGGGTGGGAGGTCATCGGAATCTCCTGATGCGGTCCTGAGGGGTGCCAAGTCTGTTTGTAGACCACTCGGGGCGTGTTGTGCAACTGGTTGCACAAGGACCCGCACCGCGTTCCGGAATCACCCTGTCTCACCCCGTTCGTCTCGGGGGTCTGCGTCGTTGTGCACAGCGCGGCCAGCCGCTCGCACGACACGGAGACCTCATGACCCACACCCAGCGCGCCCGCATCGCCCTGCACGGCACGGCCACCACGTGCCTCGCGTTCGTCGCCGTCCAGTACGTCCTCTACGGCCCCTGGCCGATCGCCGTACTCTTCGGGCTCGCCTCCCTCGCCCCCATCGACGCCGCCGTACGCGAGACGGAACGGACGGAACGGCCTGCCGGCACGCACACCCACGCGAAACCCGTCCGGCCCGGCGACCGGTCCAAGGCACCCCTGCCGCGCCGGCTGCACCCCGCCGACACGGCATCCGTCGACCGCACGGTCACCGAACTCAACACGGCCTGCTGCGAACGCTGGTGGACCGCCCTCGGCACCGACCACGACCCCACCTGCCGCAACCAACAACGCCGTAGCGCGGCCTGACCCGCCACCCGCCGCGGGCGCCTGTCACAGGACACGCTTCGCGTCCATGACGAGCTGCTGTATCGCATCCCGACTGGCCGACCTGCGCCCGTCGAGCAGGGCCCGGGACTCGACCTTGTAGAGATCGGCGACCAGATCGAGCACATCCGCCGCAGCCCCGCCCAACGCGACGTCATCCGTCAGCATCTGCGCCCGGAACAACGCCTCCTGCGCCTGTGAGCGAAGCTCGAAGGTACGAATCCGCGCCCCGCTCGCGTCCTCCGGCGGCGGCTGACCATGCAGACAGAACCACAGATGCACCAGGCTGCGGCGGTAGTCGACCAACGCCCCGGCATAGGCGGAGTACGCATCGAGACGCTCCTGCCGAAGCCGCTCGTCCCGCGCAAAGCGATGCGCCTGCTCCGCGATCCGCCGCTGAACCATGAGGGTGACCGCGGACCCCAGGAGCGTCCCCGCAACAGCCACCGCACTCGCAATGATCGCTTCCATCCCACCACCTGACCACAGGCTCACCACCGCGGTAAGTGCCCCTCCCGGCATACGACTTCACCCCGGGCCGCCACCGGGTCACTCGCGTCCACCGCACTCGACGACTGGCTACGCAGGTGAGGCGATACGCGAGAGCAACGCCGGTACCCAGTGCTCGCCGTACCGCGCCTGCAGCTCCGGCAGCCGCCAGTCGTTGCCGGTGACGGTCCCCCGACAGTCGGCGGACGGGCCGCAAGCGCATTCCAGGACGAACTGCGGGTCCCAGGTGCTGGTGGCGTAGTCGCTGGTCAACTCCTCGTCCGCCGAGATGTCGCGACGGGCGAGCAGCGTGAACGGGCCCTCCCACCACAGGGTCGGGTCACAGTGGTGGTTGCTGTAGCCGATCGACTGCTGGTCGCGCGGCGGAAGGACGAGATGCGCGGTCTCGGTCAGGGCGATGCTGTCGATGTAGGGATGTTCCGGGTAGGGATGTTCCGGCTCGAGCGCAGCTGCGGCGAACAGACCGTGCAGCTCCCAGTCGGACACAACCCGCCCGCCCAACCGAGCCACGACCGTTCCGGCAGCGATGGACGCACGTGCGAACAGCCCCGCCCCCGCAAGCGGAGACGGACGAACCTCGGCGAGCGGATACAGCCGGCAACACGGGTCCGGGGTGGGCTCCATACGTCCATCGTGCGGCGCCACCGACGGTCCGGTCACCCGTCTCGTATGTCACGTGTCATGCGGATACGAGCACGGGAGCCGCCGAACTCCTGACGCAAGCCACGATGATCCGTGAGACTCCGGTCCATGGACGCAGGACTCTCAGCTGTACTCGGTGCCACGGTCGGCGCTGTCGGCACCGGCGGTGCAGCCGCCATCACCGCACTCCTCAGCCGGTCCCAAGTCCGATTTCAAGTGGATGCCGAGCACGAGCGCGTCCTTCGAGACTCCCGACGCATCGCATACGCAGCCCTGGTCGAGGCTCTGACCAGAGCCATGCAGGCAACCCGGCAGTGCGATTTCAGTGTCCGCGCCTACCACGCCGCCGGGGAAACGAGGCGGCAGGAGTCACAGGAACAGATCACGGCCGAGCAAGAGGAGGCGAACAGGCTCCATCGGGCACTGGAGCCCCATCAGGCGCTCGTCATCATCGAAGGCCCCACCGAGATCGCACTGGCGGCGACAGAGGCACAGAGATCGTTGACGCAATACGCCCTGTCCGTCACCCAATACCTCTACGCACTGAACCTCGGCGAGCCCGCCGACACCCACCAGGCCGAAGTGAACCAGCACCGGGACGCCGCGATGCACAGGCAGAAGGAATTCGAGTTCGCAGCATCCCGAGTACTGGCCACCCGGAAACAGTCCACGGCCTAGCCACACCACCGGCGAAACAACTGCGAACCGGAGCGAGTTCGGGACGCGTACTCCCGTTGCCTCGCCCGACACCCAGCACCGGCCGACGGCCCCATACACCTGCTGCCCACCAGGCACGCAAGTGGCACGACACCGCAGCCCACCCCACAAGCCCAAGGCCCAGGCTTCCGGCTTCGTAACGGATGACCTGGGCCTTTTCTGACAGCTTGAGCGTCGGACAGGTCCCCGACGACCCTCGACATCCACCGCCGCTGATGTCAGCTGTAAATGTCAACGACGTGGCTCAAGCTTCGCGGCGGAGTGCATCAGGCAGGCGGCCGCGCCATAACCCACCATCGTGCAGTCACGCACCCGCACGAAACGTGCATCGTCAGCCCAGTGAAGCGAGGCCCGCAAGGCAGAGGGCGGGAATTGCCGCGTCATTCTGCCGGCCAGGGGATGACAACAATCTGCTCCTCGTCCTCGTAGATGATCCTGCCGGGATTCGACGACTCAACTCGTTCACATCCCACGCCATGTGCTTCCAACAGGTCCAGATAGCCGGTCACGCGCTCGATGAGGTGAACCGCTGTCGCTTTGAACCATGCAGTGGCGCCAGGGTTGATGCGTGCGTCGTACACGGTGGGGTCGACATCTGCCGGGTTGGTGAAGTTGGCGTCGTACCAGTCGTTACTGGTCCTCCAGAAACAGTGCTGAGCCTCGTCGAGTTTGCCCGCTCGCGCCAAGCCGTTCGCAAGGCCGAATACGCCGCTAAAGCGGCCTCTTGGGCCACGCGTCGTGCTCTGGAACCGCACAAAGAGCGGCGTTGCCATACAGAGCCTCTCCAGTGTCTTGATCGCTGCAGGAGCGCACGGCCTGCTCCCCGCCGCTGAGTACCCTTCCATGCCCCGGAGTCGGATCCGCGCTTGCGCTCCCAGCCTCGCCGACCACCTACCTCAGATTGCATCCCGCCCGCCGTCGACCCACACCGTGGAGCGGGCCTGGTCCATGGCGTCCAGGTGGAGCGCGCCACCGTACGAACGACCTGGACGCCAACGGCCACATTTGCTCGGCTCCGCCTGAGTCGACGGCGGACGGGTTGGAAACCTCCCCACGCACCCCACTACGAGCCGGTAGCCGACGACGGCGCCTCTTCTCCACCCCGGTGCCGGCCGATCCCCCGCCGGAGGCATCATCTTGTGACCGCCGACAACATCTCCCCCCTTCGCCCGCACGCACGCTGGCGCGTCGACGAGCACGCCTGCCGGCGGCGAAGACATGGAGGCGGGGCCGCGCCGTGCGCGGGGGTCTTGATGAAGTAGGGAAAGTCTGTCCGCGCTCAGGCTTGCCCTGGTCGTCCGTGGCCGCCGACCCGACGAACGACTCGACTACCGTGTTGTGCACGCCGTCTGCTCATGTCAAAGACCCCCAGCCAAGATCGACTGGGGGTCTTTGCACTCGTGGGCGCGGACGGTTTCGAACCGCCGACATCTGCCTTGTAAGTTCCCTCGGGGGCCTGCTGCGGGCGCCCCTTCCTGCCGCTTGAGTTCCGGGGAGGTACCCCAACGACCGTGGAAATCCACCGCCGTTGATGTCAGCTGTGGATGTCAGACTCCATCGGTCCTCAGCTCCATCTCGGGTGCCGTTCTTCCATGAAGGGGCCGCACAGTTCGACCAGAACTCGGATGATGGCGAGATGTCCGATGCCGTTTGGAACAAGATCATAGGGACCGTACCTGCCACGCTTTGGGTCGTGTTTGCGGCCATCGTGTATTTCACTTTGCGAGGAACGCTCATCCAACGCATGGTTCCGCGGTTAACTGCCCTGAGAGCACTGGGCGTTGAAGTTGAGCTAGCTGGGGAGTTGCTCGACCGAGCCCAGGACGAAAGCCAAACGTTGGTCACTGCCACCGCCAGGCGCACGGCGCTGGGAAGGCTCGAGCACGCTGCGGACGTACTGCAAGGGGGAAGAGTCCTGTGGGTCGATGATCTCCCGGAGGGCAACGCCCCTCTTGTCGAACTCTTTCGCGCCGCCGGAATGCACATCGATCTCGCTCTGTCGACCGAGCAGGCCACGCCCCTGTTTCGACGAAGGCCATACGACATCATTGTGAGCGATCTAAACCGGGACGGTGACCCTCAAGCTGGAATCAAGATGCTCCGAATCATTGAGCGCCACGGGATCGATGTTCCGGTCCTGATCTATACAGGCCGCTTCGACCCAGAGAGAGGCGTCGATCGCAGGATCTTTGCCGCCACTACGGCACCCGTCGAGCTCGTTCACTACGTCATTGATCTTATGGAACGGGCCCGTATGGGGGCGTTGTAACAACGCGGTCGGTGGAGCGGGTTTGGGCTGGAGCTGCTTTGGGGCGAGTGATCATGGCCCCTTAAGCTGGCTGCGCGTCGGGCAGTCTTGTGGACCTGCCCGTTGTAGCTCGACGTCGGGGCCATGATCTTCGAGGCTCGCCCCAAAGTGGCTGCCTAAAGCCGTGGAGCCGACCGTCCCAGCCACGCGGGTCTTTATTCTTCCCTCTCCCCGAGCACGCTGGCGCGTCGACGGGCGCGGCCTGCCGGTGGCGAAGACATGGAGGCCGGCCGCGCCGCAAGGCGGCGCGCCCCCCGCGCCGTGCGCGGGGGTCTTGATGAAGTAGAGAAAGTCTGTCCGCGCTCTGGCTTGCCCTGGCGGTCTGGGCTGTCGACTCGTCGGACGACTCGGCTACCGTGCTGTGTATGCCCTCTGCTGTTGATACGCCCCAGGGAGCGGCCGAACTGGCTGAGTCCCTGTTGCCGCCGCTCGGTAATCGCTGGTTGCACACACAGGCCGTTGCGGCCCGTGCCCGCGAAGCGGTCACCGCTGTGCCTGAGGCCGAACGGGATCTCCTCGTGGCCGCGGCTTGGCTGCATGACATCGGGTACGCACCCGAGCTTCGGCAAACCGGCTTTCATCCGTTGGACGGCGCGCGGTACTTGGTCCAGCAGGGCGCCTCGGATCGTCTGGTGCGCCTGGTCGCTCATCACTCCGGCGCCACGTACGAGGCAGAACAGCGTGGGCTCTCGGTTGAGTTGGCGGTGTACGAGCGGGAGGACTCGCCACTCTTGGACGCGTTGATCTACGCGGATATGACGACTGGTCCCGCCGGGCAGTCCTTCGACTTCGACCGTCGGATTGACGAGATCCTCGACCGCTACGAGGAGGGCAGCGAAGTGCACACCGCGATCAGCAAAGCTCGTCCCTACCTCGGTGGCGCCGTGGGGCGGACGCGTGCTCGCCTCGACTCCTGATCAACCGATGTACGGCTGAGGCCGGTTGGCCAACCCGTGATCGATCCGCATGCGCATGGACGGGTGGATGTTCAGTCCGTCCAGCTCGGCGGGCGCCACGAACGCGACTTCCTTGCTCTCGCTGCTCGTACGGAGTTCACCGCCGGTGATCCGTGCCGTGAAGCAGATCGAGAACTGTTGCCGGACCTCTCCGTCGTCGTACGCCATCACGTGACCCGGGTTCGTGTAGAGGCCGACCAGGCCGGTGATCTCGACGTCGAATCCGGTCTCTTCCTTCGTCTCCCGTACTGCCGCGTCCGCGACGGCTTCGCCGACGTCGACCCCGCCGCCGGGCAGTGCCCACAGGTCGTTGTCGGTCTTGTGGATCAGCAGGACTTCCCCCGCCTGATTGAGGGCGACGGCTGTCACGGACGGGACGATGCTGTTCGCCTGGGGGGCGTTCGGGTCGTTGAAGTAGTCGACGCGGGCCATGACTCCAGCGTCGCACGTATGCCGGCCGAATCGACTACGACGCCGTGCCGCGCTCCCAGGCGTAGTCGAAGCTCCGCATGTAGTGACGGAAGGTGCGGGCGCCCGGGAGGTAGCGGAAGTGCAGGACCGGGTTCTGTCCAGCCGGGGCCCCGAGGACGTGCGGGTTCACCAAGATGTCGTCGTCGAACCGATAGATCGAGTTGTAGAGGATCGTGTCGTGTAGCCGGACCTCAACCCCCGGCACGTCGGCGGCTGGTTCGAGGTAGCGCCGGGTGATTCGGGCACGCGCGGCCAAGTCGTCGCCGATTCCTTCCTCCACCCCGCGCTGACGGACCATCTCAGAATCGGGGTCGCCCAGCAGGATTCGCACCTGAGCGCCTGCCCGTGCCTTGTCGGCCAACTGGTCTGGCAGGTCGGGGTGTCCGTCGAACAAGAACAGCCCGGCGTAGACGAGGATCTCGACGTGGTTCGTCGCCTGGTCGATCAACGACGACCACAGGGAAGCGGGAACGGCGCCACGGTGCGGGTAGTACGTGACGAGTTCGGAAGCGCTAGCGGTCTCGACCTGCTTCTCGACGGTGGGCCAGAGGTAGACCTCGTCGACTCCGAGGAACGTGGCGGTCACCCACCGATGACGTCGGTGCGGAGTGCGGTCGAGAGTTATCCAGCGCTCCACGCTCTTCGGGTCCACCTCGACATGTTCGGCGACGGCTTGGACCGTCTTGCCCTGGGCTGAAATCGCTGCGCGTAAGCGTTCGTTGGCCATGGCGTGTGCCTCTCTTGGACCCGTGGACGGCTGAGGACGTTTTACCCCAACCAAAGACGTCCCTAAACGTCCCTGCGGACCGTACTACGTCCACCCCCTCTCGCGGTCTCCTGATCTCACCGCCGAACAACGGCGCGCAACTCCCCGCAGAATCAGGAGAACAGACAATGCGTCAGATTCCCGTAGACGTGTCGACGGCCACCGTGATGGCGGCCAAGGCTCCGCAGCCCAAGGTGAAGGACCGCAGGACCGGCGAGATCGCGACGGATGCTGAGGGCGTCACGTTGATGACGGTCGAGGTCATGTTCTCGTCCAATGACGAGGTCGAGATTCTGAAGGTCACTGTTCCGCAGCCTGGTCTCTCCGGCGAGATGACCATGGGCACCCCGGTCGCGCTGACAGGGCTTGTGGCAGCCCCCTGGGAGAACGAGTTCAACGGGCAGAAGCGGCACGGCATCGCGTTCCGCGCGGTCGCCGTCACCTCGCTGGCGGAGTCCGCGAGCGCCGCCAAGTCCAAGGCGGCTTGATCATGGGCCGGTTAGTGATCGTCGTCGGGTTCGTGGTCGTGGTCGCGGTGGTGCTTCGGTGGCGGCGTCCGGCTTGGTACTGGATGAGCTTCGGGGTCACGTTCGCCGGGCTGCGGACGCTGGTTCGCTACCGCTCGGTGATGGATGCCTGTGGGCTGACCGTGCCGCCTGCTCGGTGGCGGCTGACCCTGGCTCGTGCGGCGAACCATGGCATGCCTGGCCCGCGATCCCCGCGCATCCTGCGGCTGCGGCCGACGCGGACCGGGCTGGTGCTGCGGATCAAGCTTCGTGCTGGTCAGGATGCTTTCGATGTGTCAGCTTCGACGGACCGGTTGCGGCATTCGTTCGGGATGTATGGGGTGTCGTCGCGTGAGCTGCGGTCGGGTGTCGTGGAGATCGCGATGACCGGCTACGACGTGCTGAAGCGTGTCCAGATGCCCGCGAAGGCGGAACGGTCTGCGGTGCGTGTGCCGGTCGCGATGCGGGAAGACGGTGGCGTGCACTACCGCGACTACCGCCGTGTTCCCCACGCGTTGACCTTGGGTGCCACGGAGTCCGGCAAGTCCGTGTATCAGCGCAACTTGATCACCGAACTCGCCCCACACGAGGTGGCGTTGGTCGGGATCGACTGCAAGCAAGGGGTCGAGCAAGCTCCGATGGCCCGTCGCTTCACCGCGCTGGCCGATGATCCGGATACGGCGCATGATCTGCTGGCGGCGTTGGTGGGGCACATGCAGGACGTGTACCAACTGATCCGGGCGCACCAGCGGATCAGCGCCGACATCCCGGATGCGGAGATCGCCGCTGACATCTGGGACCTGCCCGACGACATCCGTCCGGTGCCGGTGGTGGTGATCGTGGATGAGGTCGCCGAACTTGCCCTGTATGCCTCGCGGGATGAGGAGAAGCGCCGGGACCGGATCATCACGAGCCTGGTCCGGCTGGCTCAGCTCGGCAGGGCTGCGGGGGTGTATCTGGAGATCTGTGGTCAGCGCTTCGGCTCCGAACTCGGTAAGGGCATCACGATGCTGCGGGCCCAGCTCACCGGCCGTACCGCCCACCGCGTGAACGATGAAACGTCGGCGAACATGGCGTTCGGTGACATCGCCCCCGACGCGGTCTTGGCTGCGATCCAGATTGCTACCGAGACGCCGGGGGTGGCTGTGGCGGCGGATATGGCGGGTGGCTGGTCTCGTATACGGGCTCCGCATACGACGCTGCGGCAGGCCGTGAACGCCTGCAACCGGCACGCGCACCGCACCCCTGACGTTCCCGCACTCGCCGAGTTCCGGCCCGTGGTGCCGCATCTGACACCGGTGCCTGCCCCGGCGGTCGAGAAGACCCCCGCCGCCGCCTGAGTCGCCTCTGTTCCCACCGGTTGGCGTGACCGTTTCGCGCCGGGTCCCTACCCCTGCCATGCCTGAATCCCTGGAAAGGACTGCGTGATGTGTGAGGACTGCGCGGACTTCGCCCGCACCGTGGCACTGCTCGCCGACCTGGCTCTCTACAGCGACCGCCACGACTGCGACGACGCGTTCATCATCACCGTCGCCCCGGCCCTGGCCGCATCCCTGCCCGAGCCTCCGACCGGCAACGACCCGGCTGACGGTCCCGACTACCTGGGCGGGTGGTGACCGTGGCCACCGCGAAGAAGCCCCGGACCCGTCGCCCGCAGCCCACGCCGTGCCCGACGTGCAAGGGCACCGGAGAGGCTTCCCGCCTCATCCGCACCGGCCCCCTCCGGCGCGTCGTCGGTGAGCAGACCGGCATGTGCCTGGCCTGCCTCGGCACCGGCCACGCCCCCGAGTGATCCCACTCGCCGGGACCGGGCGGCCGGACATCGCATCCCCGCCCCGTCCCGGCCCCCACACCCCGATCAAGGAGGTGACCGTCATGGTCCGCAGGTTCCGTCTCGACGCCGTACTCGTTCAGGCCGTGATCGCCGGTGCCCTCTCCTTCGCCCACCTCCAGGAAGTCGCCGCCGCTGCGGGGCAGAACGGATGGAAAGCCTGGGCGTATCCGATCAGCGTTGACCTGCTCCTCGTCGTCGCCTGGCGCCGACTCCGCCACGGCGGTCCGAACCGTCTGGCGTGGTGCTGGTTCGTGATCGCCCTGGTCGCCTCGCTCGGTGCGAACGTCGCGACCGCCGGATTCCTCGACCTCCAACACCCGCCCGCCTGGCTCCGGTTCGGCGTCGCAGGATGGCCCGCCCTCGCCTTCCTCGGCGGAACCCTCCTCGCCCACACCACCCCCGACCGGGAACCCGTTATGCCGGCCGAAACGACGGCGCCCACTGCGGATGACCCCGCACCAGCCGTCATGCCGGAATCGGCTCCTGCGCCTGATCCCGCTCCGGAACTGCCCCCGGCCGCTGCGCCGGTCGCGGTCCCGGAAGCGTTGGTGACGCACGCCCGCAAGGTCGCCGACGACCACCACACCCGCACCGGCACACGGATCGACACCGACACCCTGCGCGCCCGCCTCGGCGTCCCTGCCCCGATGGCCGACGCCATCGCCGCCCAACTCACCTGACCAGCAAAGGGAGATACCGCTATGCCTGCTCGCGATCACTTCCACTCCGTGATGCGCATCGGCCCGGTCCAGATCGGCATCCGTCGCGACCGCCACGGCCACACCAAACACTCCGCCGTCTGCACATCCGACCGCTGTGGCTGGTCCGCCGACTACTCCTCGTCGTCGGCC
>NZ_KZ984554.1:1502-164905 GCF_003574445.1 Streptomyces sp. YIM 130001 | reverse complement strand
TTCCGGTGCGTCCGACGGTGCAGCTCACCCCCGGCGCCCTCGCACTCGCCGTCGGCGGTGGCACGGCTGCGGTCCTCGTCGTCGGCGCGGTCCTGGTCTCGATGCTCCTCGCCGTCGCCATCACCGGCGCATCCATCGCCGTCTGCGCCCTGGTTATCCGCTCACTCATGCGCACCGACACCCGACGCTGACCGGCCCCCGGGCGGCCTCAACCGCCAAGTCTCAACCGCCCGGGAACCGCGCCCCCTTACCGACCAACCGATCCGAAAGGGAAACCCCATCATGACCCAGCACACCCGCCCCACTGGTCGAATCTGCCCGGCCTGCGACGGCTTCGCCACCGCCGCCATCACCCTCGGCGGCCGCAACCGACACGGACACCTGCACACCATCACCGCCCACTGCCCCACCTGCCACGGCACCGGCACCACCCGCCCCATCACAGCCCTGGCCCGGGAGCGTGCCCGTGTCTAACCCTCTCCTCGACCCCCTCACCCTCCGCGACCTCCTACGGGTGGCCGGAGCAGACGACTACGACCGCTGGCACGAACAGATCCAACACACCGGCGGCTGCGCCGACCCCATCCATTTGACCGGCTGGACCGTCACCAAAGACAAGGTCACCGGACAGACCCTGCACCACTACAGCACCGAGCATGAGCCGGGCGGACGCCTCCGTCTCGCGTGCGGAAACCGGCGTGCATCGCGCTGCCCGTCCTGCGCGTTCACGTACGCGGGGGACACCTATCATCTGATCCGTGCCGGGCTCGCCGGAGACACCGCCCGCGACATCCCTGCCACCGTCCGCGAACATCCCCGCGTCTTCGCCACGTTGACCGCCCCGTCATTCGGCCCGGTCCACAACCGCCCGGACTCCGGCGCCTGCCGCTGCGGCACCCACCACCCCGAGAACGACCCCGCCCTCGGGACTGCTCTCGACCCGGCCACGTACGACTACGCCGGTGCCGTGCTGTTCAACAACCATGCGGGTGACCTGTGGCACCGCTTTGCCAACCGACTCCGCCGCGAACTCGCCTCCCGCGCCGGGATCACCCAACGCGAACTCAAGGAGACGACCCGGCTGTCGTACGGCAAGGTCGCCGAGTTCCAAAAGCGCGGAGCCATCCACTTCCATGCCGTGATCCGCATCGACGGACCCGACGGCCCTGAGGACCCGCCCCCGTCCTGGGCTACCCCCGGCACGCTCACCGACTCGATCCGTGCTGCAGTCGCCCACTCGTACACGACCGTCACGGTCCCGGCCGCTGACGGTGCGCCGTGCCGGCCGTTTCGCTGGGGCCAACAACTCGACATCCGCCCCATCCAAGCGTTCGGGGACGGCTCCGACATCACCGAACAGGCCGTCGCCTCCTACGTCGCCAAGTACGCCACCAAGGCAGCAGAGAACACCGGCACCCTCGACCGCCGCATCGGTGAACTCTCCGAACTCGACCGCCACCACGTCCCCGACCACACCCGCCGCCTGATCGAGGCGTGCAAGGTCCTCGACCCGCTCTACCCCGAACGCCGTCTCTGGGCCTGGGCTCACATGCTCGGCTTCCGCGGCCACTTCTCCTCCAAGTCCCGCCGCTACTCCACCACCCTCGGCAACCTCCGCCAGACCCGCGCCGACTACCGCGCAGCCCAAGAACGCGCCGCCCTCGACCTCGACGACCACGCACCCGACACCGTCCTGGTCCTCGCCGACTGGCAATACGCCGGACACGGCCACACCCCCGGCGAATCCGCCCTCGCAGCATCGATCGCCCGCGACCTCCAGACCAACCGCGACACCGCCCGCGAAGCCCTACGCGACCAACTCACCCCGGAAGGAGCCGCAGTATGACCACCAACCAAGCCGAGCTGCTGACCGTCACCGAGACGATGGAGCGGCTCAAGCTCGGCCGATCAAAGGTGTACGACCTCATCCGCTCGCACCGCCTGGTCTCCATCAAGATCGACCGGTCCCGGCGCATACCTGCTGACGCGGTGCGGGACTTCGTTCTCGGCCAGATCGAGGAGGCCGCCTGATGGCCAGTCAGCGCAAGCGCAACCCCAACGGCGCGGGCACCATCACCAAGCGCAAGGACGGCCGTTACCAGTGCGCGGTCTACGTGCTCCAGCCGGACGGCACCCGCGCCCGGAAGTTCGCCTACGGCAAGACCTGGACCGAATGCGACACCAAGCGCCGCGAACTCCTCGCCAAAGTCGACCAGGGCGTGCCGGTACCCACCCGTTCGGCCAAGCTCGCCGACTGGCTGACGTACTGGCTGGACAACGTGATCAAGCCTCGTCGGAAGCGCACCACGTACGCGAAGTACGAAGTGCACGTCCGGCTCTACCTGGTGCCCATGATCGGAAAGAAGCGGCTGGAGTCCCTGAGCGTCGCGGATGTACGTCGCTTCCTCGCGAAACTGGAGCAGCAGACCACTGCGGCGACGGCAAAGGAGACCCACAAGGTCCTGCGTACTGCGCTCTCCGCCGCCTGTCGCGAAGAGCTGATCACGCGGAACGTCGTCACGCTCGTGGACCCTCCCACCGTGGACGCACCCGACATCGAGCCGTGGTCGCTGGCCGAGACGCTCGACTTCCTTGCCGCGTCCCGCAAGGACCCCTTGTACGCGGCCTTTGTGCTCGCCATCGCGCTCGGGTTCCGGCGGGGAGAGATCGTCGGACTTCACTGGCGGGACGTTGATCTCGATAAGCGCGAGATTCGCGTCAGGAAGCAGCGTCAGCGGGTCAGCGGTGAGGCGTACGACGATGATCCCAAGGGGCGTCGGCGCAAGCAGTCCTTGCCGCTCCCCGGGATCTGCGTCGCGCCGCTGCGTTGGCAACGGCTGAGGCAAGCCGAAATGCGGGCCAAAGCTGGTGACCGGTGGGCCGACGGTGACTACGTCTTCACCACTCGGAACGGCCGGCCGATCGAGCCGAGGAACCTGTACCGGTCCTTCACCCGCGTCGCGAGCGATGCCGGGCTCCGCGTGATTCGGCTGCACGATGCCCGGCACGGTTGCGCCACACTCCTCACCGCTGCCGGTGTCCCGCCTCGCGTCGTGATGGAGATCCTTGGGCACAGTCAGATCGCGGTGACCATGAACGTGTACGCGCACGTCGTGCAGGACACCCAGCGCGAGGCGATCGGCCACCTGGACCGGCTGTTGAGGCGGCGACCCGACCGTGAATGACCATGCCCGTTGATGTCAGATCCGGATGTCAAAGACCCCCAGCCAAGATCGGCTGGGGGTCTTTGTGCTGGTGGGCGCGGACGGTTTCGAACCGCCGACATCTGCCTTGTAAGGGCAGCGCTCTACCGCTGAGCTACGCGCCCGGGATGTTTCGACAGCCTACCCTGACGCGGGACGGGCAGGGCAAACGGCTGTCGGGCCTGGGGTGGCTCGGGGGTTTTCCCCACCCGGGATTCGGTGGCGTCCCGGATGCCCTGGGCGGGCGCGGGTTCGTAGTTTCTGAGGGAGAGGCTCAGATACACCGTCGCACTGCCCGGGGAGATCAGGATGAGCAGCCATGCTGCAGGTGGCCGTCGCCGTCGTTATGCCGTCGCGTTCGGCGGGGTGGTGGCCGTCGCGCTGCTGGCCGGGGGATGCGCCGACGCGGAGTCGGACGACGAGCCGGAGACTCGGTCGTTCGGACTCGAGGGGCGGACGTTGAAGGTCGACTCCAACGACTCGGCGATCGAGCTGGTGGCGGCGGACGGCGAGAAGAGCGGCGGTGCTGGACGGGTCGAGGTGACCAGGTGGTTCGCCGGGAGGACGGTTCTCGGCGGGCAGGCCGGCGTGGAGTGGGAGTTGACGGGCGACACGCTGAAGCTGCGCACCAAGTGCCAAGGGGTAGCGGTGAGTTGCGCCGCCCGGCATCGCATCGAGGTGCCGCGCGGGGTGCAGGTGGATGTGGTCAACGGCGACGGGTCGGTCTCGGCGAAGAAGATCGCCGCGCCACTCAGGATTCGCGCCCACGACGGCAGTGTGACCGTCCTGGATTCCAAGGGGCCGCTCGACCTGCACAGCAGGGACGGGCGGGTGGAGGCCAAGGGTGTGACGTCCCGCCAGGTCACGGCACGGTCCGACGACGGCCGCGTGGACCTGGGGCTCACCGGAGTTCCGGATCGCGTGGAGGCGCGGAGCGCGGACGGTTCCGTCACGGTGGAGGTTCCTCGCGGTACGTACCGGGTGGATGCGGACAGTGGGGACGGTTCTGTGGACGTGAGCGTTCCGCGGAATGCCGGCAGCCGGCACGCGGTTGCGGCGCACAGTGACGACGGCAGTGTGACCGTGCGCGAGCGCTGAGTGCGATGGGGCACGAGGAGCGGAGGGTGTCGTTCGGCGCAGGGTGAAGGCCCGGACTCCGTAAGCGCGATCTAAAGGACCCGTGTGTTCGACGTCAACCGGTGGGAGAATGTCACCGGGCAGGGCGGATCACAGCACGGGAGAGGGATGTGACGGCGACACCATCGCAGCCGTACACGCAGAAAGTTGCGCGCCACCGTGAGTCCGCGGGTCCTCTCCCAGCTGCCCTGGTCAACGAACCGTCGGCCGTGACCACCCATCGGCACCACGCGGACGGTGACGCGAGCGGTGCGACCGCGGTCAGTGGCACGGAGGCCGGAGCCGGCAACCCGACAGCCGAACAGGGCCGCGGGGTGAGCGGACGCAGCGCGGAAAACCGGCGACGCCCCGTCGGATCACGCGCCGTGCGGTCCTCCCCCACCAGAACCGTTCCGCTCGAGACGTCGTGGCGCGCTGTCCGTGACGTGCTGTCCCTGATGGCGCTCCCGGTGCCACTCCTCGTCGCGACGCTTCCGGCGGCCTTCGCCGGCGGTGGTACGCGACGCTGGTTCGGTGGCCGGGGCGAGGGACAGCGTGCTGAGGCTCAGGCGGCCAAGGACGCCGCGGCCGCTGCGTTCTACGAGCTCGACACGGCTCAACGCGATCTGCGTATCTCCATCGAAACGATCACCGCGGTCGCCAGCACGCCCGCCGCCCAGCGGTCTGTCTCCGACTTCGAGGCGCTCGGGCACCGGATCGACGAGGCCAGCCACCGCTACATCGCCGCCGTGGATGCCCACGACCTGGACCGTGACGACCTGGAGGCATCGGTCGCCACGCAGGCGAAGACCGAGCTGACCAGGGCGAAGGACGATCTGGTCAGGGTCAAGCAGGACCTCGACCGGTTCGCCCAGGGACTCGGCCCGCTCCTGGACAAGGCCGAGACACAGTTGGCGCGCCTCGCCCCCGCCATCGAGCGGGCCCGCCAAGCGCTCCTCGCCGCCAGCACCGCCCTCGACTCGGCCCGTGACTCCGGACTGCGTGCCGATGATCTCGCCGCTCGTCTGGCGACCCTCGGCCCCGAACTGACCAAGCTCAACCAGGGCGCCGGACGGCACGGCGTGACCGACACCCTGCATCGAGCCGATCACGTGCTGCGTGAGGCCGAGACGATCAAGGCCGAGGCGGAGCGCCTGCCCGAGCTGGCAGCCGAGACGGACAAGCGCATCGTGTCGCTGCGTACCCGGGCTCAGGCGCTGACCACGCGTGCTTCGCAGGTGGACCCGGTACTCAGCGAGCTTCGGCGCCGCTTCTCGGCGGCCTGCTGGCAGGACTTGCAGCAGGTCCCCGACCAGGCGTCGACATGGGTCAAACAGGCCGAGCAACGGCTCGCCGAAGCCCGTACGGCTCGCGACGAGCAGCGCTGGCCGGATGCGACCGCGCTGCTGAGTACGGTGCGTGCCCTGCTCAATACGACCGACGAGGCGGTGTCGGCGGCCGGCGATCGCCTGCAGCAGCTCAATGCCGTGTCGAAGGACCCCGAGCAGGAGATCGAACGCACTCGGTTCGCCATCCGGGATGCGCAGCGGCTCGCCATGGCGGGCCGGCACACGCCGGATCCGCAGCACGCCAGGCCGCTGGACGACTCGGTGGCCCGGCTGGACCGGGCGATCGCCTCACTCGAGGGCCGCCATCCCGACTACTGGCACTTCCTGACCGAGACGGAGGCCGTCCGCCAGAACGTGGGCCGAGTCGTCTCCCGGATCCGTGAGGACCGGGGCTCGGGAGCGTAGACAACCCGCTATGGGCGTGGCCTGGGCCTTTGTCCGGGAGAGCCGGGAGCCGGGTCGCCGGCGAGCCCCGGGTCCGATGTGGCGGTCGTGGCGCCGAGGGCGGATGCTGGACGTACGGCGCGCCCAGCGCGTCGGGACCAGGGCCTCCGTGACCCCGAGGGAGGCGGACATGGCCACCCAAGTAGTTCGCTCCGACAGCAAGCGGCGCATCACCCTCGACGAGCACCTTCCCGTCGACCACCGGCTGAGCAAGGTCTATCGCGTAGGCGCCGGTCTGATGGGCCTGCTCCTGCTCGCCTTCGGCATCCTGGGACTGATCGATCAGGTCGGCTTCTTCGACACCGGCGGTGACAGCGTTGCCGGGCTGAACACCAATGGTGCGCTCAGTGTGCTGTCCATCTGTGTCGGGCTGCTCCTTTTCGTCGGCATGGTGATCGGGGGCAACTTCGCGTCGACGCTCAACATGGTTCTCGGCATCGCCTTCATCCTGAGTGGCTTCGTCAACCTCGCGCTGCTCGAGACGGGCCTCAACTTCCTGGCCTTCCGCATCCAGAACGTGCTCTTCAGCTTTGTGGTGGGCGTCCTGCTGATGCTCTTCGGTATGTACGGCCGGGTCGGCAGCGCACTGCCGCACGACAACCCGTACTGGAAAGCACGGCACCCCGAGCAGGCCGCCGATGAGCAGCGCCGGAAGGACGCCCCACGCCGCCTGCCGGCTTGAGGCGCGGAGGCGCGGAGGCGCGGAGGCGCGGAGGCGCTTCGTACGGTCGTACGGGCAAGGGGCGTGGTCACGCAGGCGCCTGAGCCGTCGCATGTGCCCTGGAGCCTGCCCGGCCGGGGACCCACGTGGGTGCGCACGTAGAGTTTCGTCCACATCCGTGTGCTCGGCCGAGGCGTGCGAGGGCATGCGCGGAACGCGACGATCGACCAGGACGACGACCAGGACGATCCTACGATTCGGCGTCGGAGGCTGTGCCTGTCCGTGTGCCTGTATTGCCTTCGGCCGGACGGAGTCCCCAAGGAATGAGGCATATGGACTTCAGCAGCGCGTTGCGCGCCCGGCGGCTCGTCGCCATCGTCCGCGGCAAGGATCCGGAGGCGTCGTTCAGGACGGTACTGGCGCTCGCCGAGGTGGGAGTGGACCTGGTCGAGGTGTCGCTGAGCAGCGCGGACGCCCTACGGGTCATCGAACGAGCACGTGCCGAACTCGGTGACTCCGCCTGGCTCGGCGCAGGAACGATCCTCACCGCGGCAGACGCAGAACGGGCGGCCACCGCCGGGGCCAACCTGATCGTGACTCCCGGGCTCGGGCCCGGAGTGCGTACCGCCGTGCAGAAAGGCTTGCCGGTACTGGCCGGAGTGCTCACCCCCACCGATGTGTGCCAGGCCGCCGAGTACGGGGCGACGGCGCTCAAGATCTTCCCTGCGTCCGCGATGGGTGGTCCCTCCTATCTGAAGGCGTTGCGCGCGCCGTTCCCCGATGTGCCGTTCGTGCCGGTCGGAGGGGTCGGTGCGTCGGAGGCCGCCGACTATCTCCGGTTGGGTGCTGTGGCGGTCGGAGTCGGCTCTCCTCTCGTCGGGGATGCGGCTGACGGGGGCGATCTGGGCGGACTGCGCCGTCGCGCCGCCGAGTTCAAGGCGGTCTGCTCGTGAAGGGGAGTGGTGTGCCGGTGAGCGAGGGTGGAGTGCCGGCGAGTGGCGAGGCTCCGGAGGTGTTCACGTTCGGCGAGACGATGGTCGCGTTGCGCGGGAGCCGGCCGCTCAAGTTGGGCGGTTCCCTGGATGTGTCCGTCGCTGGTGCCGAGTCCAACGTCGCCATCGGGCTTGCGCGGCTCGGGCATCGGGTGCGATGGGCGGGTGCCGTCGGTGACGACGAGGCCGGTGAACTGGTGCTGCGTACGCTCCGGGCCGAGGACGTGGACGTCTCCGGCAGTTCCCGGGACGCTTCCGCTCCGACCGGCCTGATCCTCTTCGAGCCTCGGCTGCCTCAGGTGACGCGGGTGCACTACTACCGGTCCGGTTCCGCAGGCTCCCGGGTCGACAGCGACACCGTCGCCGAGGCCTTCCTCGACGGCGCGGGGGCACGGCCCCGACTGCTGCATCTCACCGGCATCACCCCCGCCCTCGGGCCCGGGCCGCTCGGCGCCGCACGACGGGCCCTCGAGCTGGCCCGTGAGCACGGCACGCTGGTCTGCCTCGACGTCAACTTCCGCTCCCGGCTGTGGGACCGGGCTGACGCGGCAGCCGTGCTGCGCGACTGGATCCCGTACGTCGACGTACTGATCGCCTCCGACGACGAGCTTCCGCTGTGTCTGGCCGATGGCACTTCGCCGGACGAGGCGGTCGACCCGCAGGACGGGACGGTGCAGCAGGCCGAGAGGCTCTTGTCGCACGGTGTACGCGAGGTCGTGGTGAAGCTCGGAGCGGCAGGAGCGACGGCGTACACCGCGGACGGCAGCCTGC
This sequence comes from Streptomyces sp. YIM 130001, assembly GCF_003574445.1. GTDB lineage: Bacteria > Actinomycetota > Actinomycetes > Streptomycetales > Streptomycetaceae > Streptomyces. The sequence continues at coordinate 156,369 of NZ_KZ984554.1, read as the reverse complement.
ACCGTCCGGCCCGAGCCGTGGAGGCCGTCGATCCCGTGGGCGCCGGTGACGCCTTCGTCGCCGGGTACGTGTCCGCGCTGCTCGACGGTGCGGACGTGGCCGGCAGGCTGGAGCGCGCGGTCACGACCGGGGCGTTCGCCGTGGCCTCGTACGGGGACTGGGAAGGTGCCCCGACCCGGGCGGAGCTGGGGCTCCTCGGTGCGGCTTCCGGCACCGTGGTGCGCTGACGCTCTCTCGGTCACTACGGTCACCTCCTCGCGTTGTTGCGGTCTTGGGTGCCTCGTCTCCTTGGCCTGCGCCCTTCGTCTCGATCGTCTCCCGTCGGTCGTGGCGTTCCCGTCGCGCCAGCGGGCGGTTAGCCTGTGCGCATGCCCCGTTATGAATTCCGCTGCCGGAGCTGCGGCGACACCTTCGAGGTAAGCCGTCCGATGTCCGAGTCCGCCGCGCCGGCTGACTGTCCCGCGGGTCACGCGGACACCGTGAAGCTCCTGTCCACCGTCGCCGTGGGTGGTGCGGCCGGCTCGGCCGGTGCTCCCGCGCCGGCCACCGGCAGTGGTGGGGGCGGCGGGTGCTGCGGCGGGGGCTGCTGCGGCTGACCGCGGCAGGCCGTTGTCGGTTGCCGAGGCGGCCGGTCGTCGTCAGGTGCCCAAGTAGCGGAGCACGGCGAGTACGCGTCGTGAATAGCCCGCGGTGCCGGTCAGTTCCAATTTGTCGAAGATCGCGTTGATGTGTTTCTCCACTGCGCTCTGTGACACGTGGAGCCGTTCCGCGATGGCCGCGTTCGTATGCCCTTGCGCCATCTCGGCGAGAACGCCGCGCTCCCTGGCGGTAAGCCGAGCGAGCAGGTCCGTGTGCTCGGAACGGCCGAGGAGTTGGCGCACCACTTCTGGGTCGAAGGCCGCACGGCCCTGGCTCACCCGCTCCAGTGCGTCGAGGAACTCGTCGACCTGCACCACCCGGTCCTTCAGCAGATAGCCCACTCCCTCGGACTCGCCCGTCAGCAGCTCGGTGGCGAACCTCCGCTCGACGTACTGCGACAGCACCAGGACTCCGACCCCCGGCCAGCGCTCCCTGATCTCCAGCGCCGCCCTCAGTCCTTCGTCCGTGTGCGAGGGCGGCATCCGGACGTCGGCCACGACCGCGTCCGGACGCTGCCCGGACACCGCCTCGATCAGCTGATCGGCGTCCCCGACTGCCGCGAGGACCTCATGGCCCTCCTCGACCAGCAACCGAACCAGGCCTTCGCGCAGCAGAGTCGAGTCTTCGGCGAGGATCAGACGCACGGCAGCTCCGCTGTGATGATCGTCGGCCCACCTTCAGGGCTGTTCACCGCGAGTCTCCCATCGAGTGCGGCCAGACGCTGGGCCAGGCCGATCAGACCGCTGCCGTCTGGGTCGGCTCCCCCCGTGCCGTTGTCCTCGATACGTACGACGCACCGGGATTCGCCCGCCGCGACCTCGACCTCCCTCACTTCGACGCGTATCCGGCTGGCTTCGGAATGCTTCAGAGCGTTCGTGACGGCTTCCGAGACCACGAAGTAGGCGACGGTCGCCACCGGACGGCGGGGTTCGTTCGCTATCTCGTACGTCAGGGACACCTCGATCGTCGATCTCTCCACCACCGTTTCCAACGCCGCCCGCAGGCCCGCCTCGTCCAGCACGGTCGGATAGATCCTCCAGGCGACCTCGCGCAGTTCGGTCAGTGCATGTCTGCTCTCCTCGTGTGCCTGGCGCAGGAGTTCGGCCGAGCGGTCCGGATCCTGACCGCGCACGGCACGCCCCAGGAGCATGCCGAGCGCCACCAGTCTCTGCTGCACCCCGTCGTGCAGGTCTCTTTCGATACGGCGTCGTTCGTCGTGGACGGCTTCCACCACACCGGCCCGACTCACGGCGAGCTCCTCGATGCGGCGCTTGAGTTCTTCCTGCCGGCTCGGACCCAGAAACCGGCGTGCCAGCTTCCGCTCCAATGTGGCGACGCCGAGCACGCCCTGGACGGCGAGGAAGAGAAGGAACAGACCGGCACACCCGGTGAGCAGCAGGGTCACGGGGTATTGCACACCCGGTATGAACCACCCGACGAACACCAGCGAGCCGTACCCGGCTCCCAGAATCACGCTGAGGAGCACGACCGCACCCAGGATTCCCAAGGGCCAGCGGGTAGCGACGTACGCGAGCGCTTGTGCATCCGGGTACGCCGGAGAGCACTGGACGTCCAAGTAGGTGTCGAGCCGGCGGCGGTGCGCCTCCGCGAGCCGTCTGGCCAGGCGCCCGACCTGTCCCTGTACGACGCGCCGCGGACCGGGCCAGGCTTGCACGAACAGCAGGGCCAGTGCGGACAGCAGCACGAAGACCAGCTCGGCGATGGCCGCGACGGCTCCGAGCCCCAGTCCTGTTCCGAGCCTCAGCCCGCTTCGTGCCATTGCTTTCATGATCAGGCACGCTAGCGGGCCGAGCTGCCGGAGCGCATTGCGGAAAACCGCAAGACTCAACTGCGGTGCGCACCACCTGTTTCTTGCGGTCGCCTTCAGTGTGCCTTCAGCTACGAGTTTCTAGCCTGGGGGCATGATCGAAAGCACCGCACCTCACTGGATCACCAGCCTGATGGACACACTCGGGGCTCCCGGCGCAGGCCTGGCCATCGCCCTGGAGAACCTCTTCCCACCCCTGCCCAGCGAAGTGATCCTGCCGCTCACGGGATTCGCGGCGAGCACGGGCCAGATGAACCTCACGGCTGCCCTGCTGTGGACGACGACGGGTTCGGTCGTCGGTGCGCTCGCCCTGTACGGCCTGGGTGCGCTGTTCGGCCGCGACCGCATCATCGCCGTCGCGTCACGGCTGCCGTTGGTCAAGGTCTCCGACATAGAAAGGACAGAGGCCTGGTTCACCCGGCACGGCCGCAAGGCGGTGTTCTTCGGCCGGATGATCCCGATCTTCCGCAGCCTGATCTCCGTGCCCGCCGGCGTGGAGCGGATGCCGGTGTCGATGTTCTTGTTCCTCACGACGCTCGGCAGCGCGATTTGGAACACCGTCTTCGTCCTGGCGGGCTACCAGCTCGGTGACAACTGGTCGCAGGTGACGGGATACGTGTCCACCTATTCGACGGTGGTCCTCGCCGGTGCCGCGCTCGCCCTGCTGCTGTTCATCGGGACGCGGATACTCGCGCGCCCCGGTCGTGGCCGGAGGCGCGCAGGAACTCACGCAGAATCTGCTCCCCAGCCGCCACCCCCTGTTCGGCGAGAACCGTGAGGTTCGGTGCACGCCACCCGGAGTCCGCGAGTTCGCCGTGGCCCGGCCGCCAGGAGTGGTCCGCGGCGAGCAGCAGGTCGGCGTCCAGGAGCGAGTCCCCGGCGGCGAGGGTGAGTTCGGCGCCGGTGCGTTCGGCGACTTCGCGCATCGCGGCACTCTTGGTGAGCGGCTGGGGCACGGCGTAGATCTTGCGGCCCTGTAGGGACACGGTCCATCCCTTGGGCTCGGCCCATTCGGCGAGCTCCTTGACCCAGCCTTCGGGTAGGAGGGCCCGGTCCACGACCAGATAGGCGAAGAGGTCTTCGGCTACGCGCTCCTTGAGGAGCCAGTGAGGGTCGGCGGCGCGCTGCAGGTGGCTTCGGACCTCATCGAGTGAGGCGCACTCGTCAGCCAGTCGCCGGCGTACGTGGCGCTGCCAATCCGGGTCGGACTCTCCGTCGACGAGGAGGTGACCGCCGTTGGCGCAGATGGCGAACTGTGGTGCTGGACCGGGGAGGTGGACGCGCCTGTACTGCTCGCGGGTCCGGGTGGTGGTCGGCACGAAGCAGGTGGTGCGCGCGAGTTCGGCGAAGAGCTCGGCAGCATCTTCGGTGAGGTAGGACAGCGGCTTGTTGTCGTAGATCTCGACGCACAGCAGCCGGGGGGCGAGGGCGTCGGGCATGGACAACTGGAGGGCGGGGGCGGAGTAGATGAGTGTGCGGTCGAGGTCGCTGGCGACCAGGGTGGTGGCCGCGGGGCGGGTTGCGGAAGGCGTGGTCGACACGAGGGTTCCCGGTGCTGAGCGGGTGGTGCGGGACGGGGTGCTCATGGGGCGGTCACCGCCTTGCCGTCGGCCCCGGTCGCTCCGCGGGTGTACTGGGGGTGGATCAGACCGACGCAGGAGTACGGCAGTTCGTCGACCTCCTCGATGGGGACTCCTCGCTGTTCGGCGAGCATCCTGAGGTGGTCGAGGTCGGGGCCCGCACCTCGCCGGGCAAGGATCTTCCACGGAACGCGTCGCAGGAGGACGCGGGTTGTCTCGCCGACGCCCGGCTTGACCAGGTTCACGTCGTGGATTCCGTAGGCCTCACTGATGCGTTCGACGGCGGCCCATCCTTCCCAGGTGGGGGCGCGGTCGAGAGCGAGCATCTCCTTGACCCGGGCGTCCACGATGCCGGAAACCTCGTCGAAGCGGTCCTGGACGGCGGAAAGGAAGTCGGCGGACACATCGGAGCCGGCGAGTTCGCGGTAGAACTTCGCGCCGTGGAAGTCGTCGGGTCCGACGAGGTCGGCACGCAGGACCGTGCGGGATATGAGGCCGGAGACCGTGGAGTTCAGACAGGCGGAGGGGATGAGGTAGTCCTCGCGAGTGCCGTAGGTGCGCACACAGGATCCGGGATCCGCGAGCACAGCGATCTCGGGGCTGAAGCCGGTGATGCCGGTGGATTTCTCGAACTGCTCCAGGGCCTGGGCGAGTTCTCGGGTGATGGCTCCCTTGCCGGTCCAGCCGTCGACGAAGACGACGTCGGCCGGGTCGTAGTGGGCGGCGAGCCAGCGCAGTGCGTTGGTGTCGATGCCGCGGCCGCGCACGATCGACACGGCGAAGTGCGGCAGCTCGATGCCGTGGCGGTGCTGGGCCCAGCGCCGCATCAGGACGCCGACCGGGGTTCCTGCCCTGGCCAGGGACACCAGGACCGGCCGGGAATCGGGCTGGCCGGAGCGTTGTGCCCGTTCGGCGAGAACGGTGTCGGTGACCGTGCCGACCGCGATGGCGACGCGGGCGGCGGACTGTTCCAGAGCGGAGGTGAAGAGGGACTGATAGGCCGGGCTCGGCTGGAACTCGACCGGCAGGGACTCGGCGTAGTGCGCCCCGCCGCTCTGGATGGCCTCCTCACGCTCCTCCGTGGGTGCCTCGAGCTCGGCGTCGGAGAGGTCCTGGAGCAGCCAGCCCACCTCGTCGGGCCTATAGGAGGAGAAGGCGGGTCCTCGGAGGGGCTCGGGCAGCATGGATGGTTCCTGCCGTTCGGTGGTGCGGTCGGTGGTGCTGACGCCGGTGTGCGCGGCGGAAGGTGAGGCGGGGTCCGCAGCGATGTGGTGATGTGACGGCACGTAGGAGGGGAGGCTCACCAGGAGCACGCGTGGTGTGTGGGCGGCCAGTTGAGCGAGGAGGCCGTCGGGGGCGTGCAGTTCGGGGGTGTCGGCGGTCGAGTCGACCACGGCGACGATCGCGTCGAAGCCGGCGCCGGCGACGTTGTACGCATAGCGGGGGCCCGGGCCGTCGGCAGGACGGTCATGGGCGGGGAAGACGAGACGGCTGCGGATGGCATAGCCGGGGTCGTCGACAGCGAGAACGGGGGACCGTGTGGTGGTCGAGTAGCGCACATCGGCATCGGCGAATTCTTCGAGCGCGACTCCGAGGCGAAGTGGGGCGTACATCAACTCCTCGAAGCCGAGCACGAGGACGCGTGCGCGGCGGCCGCCCGAGGAGGGCAGGGGCGGCGGTGAGCTCGAGGAGGACGTGCCGAGCTCGGCGGGGAGGCCGAGTTCCTGGGCCAGGCGGGCGGCCATGGAGGGGAGGGCCCCTTCCAGTCGCTCGCGGTCGCGGGGCGTGAAGCCATGCCTGCCGCCGTCGGGCAGTCCGGAGGGCCAGCCGAGGTCGATCCGGGTCGCCTCGGCCGGTGCCGACCCGAACGCCGGTGCCGCGTCCGGCACTTCGGGGATCGGAGCGGGCGGCGGCTCAGGGGACGGCGCGTTTCCGTTCCTGGAGCCGGGTACGACGGCGGAGTGGTCGGACGAGCGGGCGGTGCGGGAGGGCCCCGTCGGGGAGGCAGCGGCACGGGCGGCGGCGGAGGTCGTTGCCTCGTACCGCGCGACGAGGTCCTGGCCCTTCTGGAGGACGTCGGCGGGGAGGCGGACCGTGCCCGTCGCGGTGACGATCAGGTCGACTCGGGCGCCGATCTCGTCGGCGAACTCCGCGAGCCGGCCCTGGTCCGCGGCCGAGCGCATGTCGACGAGAGCGACGATCACGTACCGCTTGCGAGGGAAGGAGGCGTGGAGGGCGCGGATGGTGTTGAGGACGGTGTTGCCGGTGGAGAACTCGTCGTCGACGAGGACGAGCGGGCCGTCGCCGCGCAGCAGGGCGGGGTCCTCGGGGAGCAGCAGGTGAGAGGTGGCATGGGAATGGGACTCTTCGAAGCCGCCGGCCCGGTCGACTCCTTCGACCGGACGGCGGGTGGAGTGCAGACACGGCGCGAGCGCGAGGCCGTCGGCGACCGAGTGCCCGAGACCGGTGGCGGTCTCGGCATATCCGAGAACCACGGCGCGTACGGCCTCCTCGGTGCCGAGCAGGTCGCGTACGCGGACGCCGAGGTCGTACCCGGCCCGCCAGACGACCGTGGGGCTCTGCGGGACGTGCTTGCCGAGGACGTTGGAGACGAGGAGGTGGGCGCGCTTCGGGTTGCGGCGCAGGGCGAGGCCGAGCATGGCCGTGAGCTGTTCGTCACCGGCGAGCTCGACTCCGAGGCGTTCGGCGACCCAGGTGCCGGTCCAGGTCGGGTGGACACCCGGCCGTGGCGATCGGCCGGTCTCGGTCGTCGCCCTTGTGCCGAGCGGCGCCGGTTCGCCCGCCGGCGCCGCAAGGCCGGCCCTCGCTGCACGTGGCGCTCGGCCGCCGGTCGCGTCCGTCGCCGCACTCTTCGGTTCCGTCATGCCTGTCCCACTCGCTCCGTCGACGCGGCCCGCCGCGCTCGTTCCGCTCGTTCCGCTCGTTCCGCTCGTTCCGTCGATACAGCCTGCCGCACCGGTTCCATCGCCACGGCCGCCCGCACCCTTCGTTCCCTTGCCTCCACCGGCACAGCCGGTCCCCCTCGCACTCGCGCTGTCCGATTCACAGAGTTCACCCGCCCCCCTCGTACCGACGGAGACGGGGTGGCGGCGCAGTTCCGTACCGACGGGATCGGTGGCGTGGACCCACGTACCGCCGCTCACGGATCAACTCGGCAAGCCCGCCGTGAGCAGCTCCACGAAGCTCGTGTCGGCCCGTGCGACGCCGAAGACCTCGGCTCGTCGCAGCGTGCGCTCGGCCCAGGCGCGGTGCGGCTTCACCTCGTTCATCTTGTTCGTGTAGGCCGACCTCAGGACGCCGCCGCCGTCGCGTTCCGGGCACAGGATGTCCTGGGCGTCGCTGTATTCCTCGTGGCTGACCACGGACAGTGCGTGTACGGGCAGCACATGGGAGGGGTGGATGCAGGTCTTGCCCTGCAGGCCGTTGGCGCGGTCCAGTTCGATCTCACGGAGCAGACCGTCCATGTCGTGCTCGATGAGCGTGCTGCGCAGTTCCTCCGCCCGACCGAGGAACGGGCTGCTGCGCAGTTGTGGTTTGAACATCCGCTGCTGGACCTTGAAGTACTCCCAGACCGGTCCGGTGACGGTGAAGCCCGTTCCGTCGGCACGGCCCAGTTCGTTCACGACATCGCCAATGACGGAGGCCACGATCTGTACGTCGTAGGCCGTCATATCCGGTGTACGCCGCAGACCGTAGACCGAGCAGAAGTCGGTGACTCCGAGGCGCAGGGCGAGAACACGGTCTCGGTACTTGTCGACGGTGCGCGCGATCCCGGCCAAGGTCTCGCCTCGGGTCTCGCGGTGCAGGAGCTCCGGCGACTCGAGTACCGGCATGGCGAACAGGCGCCGCCGGCCCGCGATTTCCGCGGCGGCGACGGCCTCCAGGAACGGTGTGCCCCGTTCCTCGGTGAACTTCGGGAGTACGAATCCGGACAACAGTGCACTGGCAGGGCCGAGGCGTTGCACCAGGTCGGATATCTGTGCCGGCTCCCGCACCCGGATGAACAAGAGCGGCAGCTCGCCCGCGGCGACCGCGGGCGCAGTCGACTCAGGCGCGTCCGCCCCCCGGCTCCCCTCCGGGAGCAACGCGGCCCGCCCGGCGAGCTCGAAGAACTGGGTGACCAGGTTCTGCTCGGCCTGCTCGACATCAGCGTCCCCGATGGAGTCCTCGAGGCAGATGACCATGGACACCACACCACGGGAGGCCTGCTTCAGGATGTCGTCGGCCAGCTGCACCCTGGTCGCGGGGCTGTACAGGGTGGCCCCGAGGGCTACGGACAGCACTTCGGGTGGCGAGTCCAGAGTGAACTCGCACGGATCCCGGTGGAATAGATCCTTCCGGATCTCAGGCGCAATATGTCCGAAATGACGCATGAGACTCCCCCGTTGCAGGACCCTGACTGCCCGATACAGCGCTCCCGCTGACTTGATGTGGCCGGTAATAGTACGTGGAGACGCATGTCAACAGTTCCCCACCCGGATGAAATTCCGGTAACCGGTCCTCACACCTACGGCCGGAAATCTCCCCAACCACTGAGAGAACTCCCTGGATACCGCCGCCCCCGCGTTGTCCGAGCACCGACCGGGAAGGCAGGATGACGACATGACGCACGCGATGGTGAAGGGGTCGAACGTCCCGCTCGAAGTCACGGCGGTCCGCGCCGTGCTGCGCTGGACGGCGGGACCCGATGTCCCGGACATCGACGCCTCCGCGCTGCTCCTGGGCGCCGACGGCCGGGTGCGCTCCGACGGGGACTTCGTTTTCTACAACCAGCCGCGCCACCCGTCGGGCAAGGTCTGGCGGCTCGGCAAGAAGGCTGGACCCGAAGGCCTCACCGACACCATCCAGGCAGACCTCTCCGGGCTGGGTCACGAGGTCGACCGCGTACTCATCGTCGCCTCGGCGGACGACGTGACGTTCGGCAAGGTACGGGAGCTGCGCATCCTGCTGTACGACGCGGCCACGACCGACGTGGACATCGAGCCGTACGCGTACTTCGACGTGACCCCCGAGACGGGAGCCGAAACGGCGCTGATCTGCGGAGAGTTGTACCGCAGGCGCGACACCTGGAAGTTCCGTGCCCTGGGCGAGGGCTACTCCAACGGCCTGGTGGGCCTCGCCACCGACTTCGGCATCTCGGTCGACGAGTCCGAGGCCCCTGCCCCCGCCGCGGCGCCGGCCGCCTCTCCCACAGCACCACCACCGAGCCCCACCCCTGGCCCTCCGCCACCCGCACCGTCCCCGGACCCCGAGCCTCAGCCGGCGTACGGGTACCCCCAGCCGCCCGTGGAACCGCCCCTCGTACACCCGGCACCGGCTGCCACCGCCGCACCACCCGCGTACGGCTACCCCCAGCCCGTCCCGGCGCAAGGCGGCTCCTACGGCTATCCGCAGCCCGTGGGCAGCCCCGAATCAGCGCCCACCGACCCCGTCGGCGCAGCGGCCCCCATCAACCCGCCCGTCCCGACCGTCGCCCCCGACCCCGACTTCCAACTACCGCCCCAGGGACCGCAGTTCGCCGGCCGCTGACCACACCGAGGCCGACGGCGCACGGCTGACGTCACGCTCGGGCGCCCGCTGACCCGCCGCACAGAAGCCGCCCACGGACGTTTTACTCAGGCGTGCAGGACCCACACTCCCCGCGCCACGCGTGCCGCCCCTCAGCGCTCCCCCACCGACGACTTGTACCCCCGCCCCCACTGCAGCCCCCACCCGAAGAGCCGGTCGAGTTCGGCCTGGAAGCCGTACACGAACTTCACCTGCCGGCGCACCGTCAGCTCCCCCTTGACGTTCTCGACGGTGAGCACGGCGCAGGAGCGGGCCTGCGGGGCGCGTTCGTCGAGTTCGATCTCGATGCGCGGGCCGTTGCTCGGGTAGAGAGTGACCTTGGCGTGCGTACGGTCGAAGGCCGGTGTCTGGTCGTAGATGTAGCAGAAGATCAGCAGGCGTTTGATGGACTCGCGATGGTCGAGATTGACGTAGATGGTCTCGCCGGAGGGTGAGCCGAAGCGGTCGTCACCACTGAGCTTCACGAACGGCGGCGCGTTCAGATCCCCGAAGAACCCGCCCAGCGGCTGAACCACTCCCTTGCCGCCGTCGACGAGTTCGTAGAGGCAGCCGATGTCCAGGTCCACGTTGACCACACCCTGGGTGTGGGCCTGGACCACGTCCGGCTGAAAGAGCCGGAACGGATGCCGGAAGAGCCGACCGCCCTGCTTGGAACGCCCTTCGATGTCGGATGTGCGCATCCTCCAGGACAGATTGACCCGGAGATTGCCGGTGGCCGCCCCCTGCTTGTTGAGCGAGACGGACGGGTTCCGTTTGGTGAGCTCAATGGCGTTGGACGCAGCGCTGCCGGAGTCGAACTGCGCGGCACGTCCGCGCCGCAGCCCGTCGAAGAAGGACATCCCACCCCCTGGTGTCTGATCCCATGCGGCGGGGCGGCCGCGAGGTCCCACCTCGTGGCCGCCCCGCTTCGGAGCTTTCCCTGTTCGGGCAGTCGGTCACACCCCGGAAGAGACTTCTGTCTTTTCCCCCGAGGCGGGGCCGTTCCCTCCTTCGGCCGCGGCCAGCCGCTTGTTGCGCTGGACCGAGGACCAGAAGGACGCGGCGATCAGGAGGACGCCGACGAGACCGGTGATCAGCTCGTGGATCTGGTACTGGATGGTGACGAGCAGGATCACGGCGAGCGCGCCGATCGCGTAGTGCGCACCGTGCTCGAGGTACACGTAGTCGTCCAGGGTGCCCTGGCGGACCAGGTAGACCGTGAGCGAACGGACGTACATGGCACCGATGCCGAGGCCGAGCGCCATCAGGACGATGTCGTTGGTGACGGCGAAGGCGCCGATCACGCCGTCGAACGAGAACGACGCGTCGAGGACCTCGAGGTAGAGGAACATGAAGAACGCGGCCTTGCCGGCGAGCTTGACGGCCGAGACGGGCTTGCCCTTCTTCTTGGCCTCTTCCTCCTCCTCGTGCTCGCGTTCCTCCTCCTCTTCGAGTTTGTCCTCGAAGTACCCGGAGAGACCACCGACGATCAGATAAGTGATCAGACCCGCGATGCCGGAGATCAGTACGGTCTCCGCCTTGTCGGCGTGAGTGCCGCCGTGCTGGTGGGCGTGGGCCGCGAAGGTCATCGCAGAGATCATCAGCACGATCAGCGCGATGCAGACCGACAGCATGTCGACCTTGCCGAGCTTGGCCAGCGGGCGCTCGAGCCAGCCGAGCCACTTGATGTCACGGTCCTCGAAGACGAAGTCGAGGAAGATCATGAGCAGGAACATGCCACCGAAGGCGGCGATCGACGGGTGAGCGTCGGTTACCAGCTCCTGGTAGCGGTCCTTGTCCGTCATGGCCAGATCGACGGCCTCGATCGGGCCGATCGAGGCGCTGATGGCGACGATGACGACAGGGAACACCAGCCGCATGCCGAAGACCGCGATGAGAATGCCGACCGTGAGGAAGATCTTCTGCCAGAAGGCATTCATCTTCTTCAGGATCCCGGCGTTGACCACCGCGTTGTCGAAGGACAGCGAAATTTCGAGGATGGACAGGATCGCGACGATCCCGAACCCCGCCCAACCTCCGTAGAACACCGCCGCGACCAGGCCGAGCGCAGTAACTGCGAACGACCAGCCGAAGGTTTTTAGAACCACTGGCTACCCCATCGTTGTGTGCGGGTCTCCCCCGCGCCGCGAGCGGCTTTAAGAAACGTTGACCCCGAAGTCTAGAGCGATGCCACGCAGGCCCGACGCGTACCCCTGGCCAACTGCACGGAACTTCCACTCACCGCTGTAACGGTAGAGCTCGCCGAAGATCATCGCAGTTTCGGTGGAGGCGTCCTCGGAGAGGTCGTAGCGCGCGAGCTCCTGACCGTCGGCCTGGTTGACGACGCGAATGAAGGCGTTGCTGACCTGGCCGAACGTTTGGTTTCGGTTGTCCGCCTCGTGGATCGACACCGGGAAGATGATCTTGTCGACGTGCGCCGGAACCTTCGGCAGATCGATGATCAGCGACTCGTCGTCACCCTCGCCCTCGCCCGTCAGGTTGTCACCCGTGTGCTCCACAGATCCGTCCGGGCTCGTCAGGTTGTTGTAGAAGATGAACCATTCGTCCCCGAGCACCCGGCCGGCCTGACACAGCAGCGCGCTGGCGTCCAGGTCGAAGTCGGCGCCGGTGGTGGATCGTGCGTCCCAGCCGAGCCCGACCATCACCTGTGTGAGGTTGGGTGCGGCCTTGGACAGGGAGACGTTGCCCCCCTTGGCGAGTGTGACGCCCATGATCGTGATCCTCCCCGAAATGCTGGAACAGACTGACACAAGGCGTCCGGCGCCGCACTCAGCGTGCGGCGCCGGACATGTCCGTACGGCATCGGGGCCGTACGGGGCGTACGTGACGTACTTCTAGCACGTGTACGTACGGAGAAGGATCCCGATCAGACGTTCACACCGAAGTCCTGCGCGATGCCGCGCAGGCCCGAGGCGTAACCCTGACCGACCGCGCGGAACTTCCACTCCGCGCCGCTGCGGTACAGCTCGCCGAAGACCATGGCGGTCTCCGTCGAGGCGTCCTCGGAGAGGTCGTACCGGGCGATCTCCTGGTTGTTGGCCTGGTTCACGACGCGGATGAACGCGTTGCGCACCTGGCCGAAGGACTGCTGGCGGTTCTCGGCGTCGTAGATCGACACCGGAAACACGATCTTGGTGATCTCGGCCGGGACTCCGGCCAGGTTCACCTTGATCGCCTCGTCGTCGCCCTCGCCCTCACCGGTGGTGTTGTCACCGGTGTGCTCGACCGAGCCGTCGGGGCTCTTGAGGTTGTTGAAGAAGACGAAGTTCGCATCGCTGCTCACCTTGCCGTCCTCGGGGGTCAGGATGGCACTGGCGTCGAGGTCGAAGTCCGTTCCGGTGGTGGTACGGACGTCCCAACCGAGACCGACCAGTACGGCGGTCAGGCCAGGTGCTTCCTTGGAGAGCGAGACGTTGCCGCCCTTGCTGAGGCTGACTCCCACGAGTCCTCCCAAAAAGTATTGAGGGGCAGCGCCCCGTTTTGCGATGGCATCGGATCAACGAATTGATCCTAGTGACCGGTTCCCGGCTCAACCAGGCTCTTCCCCTCAACGATCAGAGGGTGTCGAGCGCCTTGACGTAGTCGTTCAGGTCGCGGGCGTCGGGCAGGCCGTTGACGACGGTCCAGCGGACCACACCCTCCTTGTCGATGATGAAGGTGCCGCGGACCGCGCAGCCCTTCTCCTCGTCGAACACTCCGTACGCGCGCGATGCCTCGCCGTGCGGCCAGAAGTCCGACAGGACCGGGTACTCGAGACCCTCCTGCTCGGAGAAGACGCGCTGGGTGAAGGGCGAGTCGTTGGAGACCGCGAGCAGCTGGACGTCGTCGTTGACGAACTGGGGGAGCTCGTCGCGGAGCGCGCAGAGCTCGCCGGTGCACACGCCGGTGAAGGAGAACGGGTAGAAGAGCAGCACCACGTTCTTCTCGCCGCGGAAGTCCGCGAGGCGCACGGTCTGGCCGTGCTGGTCCTTCAGCTCGAAATCCGGGGCCTTGGTGCCGACCTCGATCGCCATGTGCTTGGTTCCCTTCGTCAAGACCGTTGCCCGGCGGCGCCGTGCGCCGCCGGCGGGTTCCGCCCAGCCTACGAGAGAGCCCGAGAGCCCCCGCAGACGGTGTCTGCGGGGGCTCTCGCCACGGTATGCAGGCTCAGCGCTTGGTCTTCGCCGCCTTGGGAGTGACCAGACGGCTGCCCGTCCAGTCCTTCCCTGCGCTGATGCTCTTGGTCTGAGACAGACCCGCGGTCTGCGAGGCCTCGTTGATGTCGCTCGGCTCGACGTAGCCGTCCCGGCCTGTCTTCGGGGTCATCAGCCAGACCGGTGCTCCGTCATCGACCAGCTGGGATGCGTCCACCAGCGCGTCCGTCAGGTCGCCGTCGTCCTCTCGGAACCACAAAACGACGGCATCGGCGACATCGTCGTACTCCTCGTCGACGAGCTCACTGCCGATGACCTCTTCAATGGACTCGCGGAGCTCCTGGTCGACGTCGTCGTCGAAGCCGATCTCCTGGACCACCTGCTCGGGCTGGAAACCCAGCCTGGCGGCAGGGTTGGTCCGCTCCTCCGCGTGGTCCGCGGTCGCGCTCACGGGGTGCCTCCTGATCATGTTTCGGTGATGTCTTCAAGCCACGCGCGTACGCGCGTCACTGGCCGTAGTCCACACGGACGGGGCGGATCGCGCAAGTACCCGGCGGGCGAGACCGCCGAAACGGTGACGTTCCCGACCGGCACAGTGCGCTCTCGGACCGTCCTGGGGACAACCGGACGAAGCCGACGCGTTGCGCGGGCGTATCGTTGCGATTTGAGAAGAAGCTTACGCCGGACCGTCTGAGCCCCACTCGGTTACCTCTCGGTAGAGATGACGTTTGGATGTACGGGGTGGACGATGGTGGCGGCGCAGAAGCCCGGCGGACAACGGCGTGACAGAGCGCCCGACGGCGCCCTCCCGCAGCGCCCCCGAGTGCGGCAGGACGGGCCGGTACCTGACAAGCGAGAGCAAGCCCGACAGCCAGAGCAAGCAAGACCGACAGTGAAGGAACAGCGTGGCTTCCGGATCAGATCGCAACCCGATCATCATTGGCGGCCTGCCCAGCCAGGTCCCGGACTTCGATCCCGAAGAGACTCAGGAATGGCTCGACTCCCTTGACGCCGCGGTTGACGAGCGCGGCCGCAAGCGGGCCCGGTACCTGATGCTCCGGCTGATCGAGCGGGCCCGCGAGAAGCGCGTCGCCGTGCCCGAGATGCGCAGCACGGACTACATCAACACGATCGCGACGAAGGACGAGCCCTTCTTCCCGGGCAACGAGGAGATCGAGCGCAAGGTCCTCAACGCGACCCGCTGGAACGCGGCGGTGATGGTCTCGCGCGCGCAGCGTCCGGGCATCGGCGTCGGCGGGCACATCGCCACTTTCGCCTCCTCGGCCTCGCTCTACGACGTGGGCTTCAACCACTTCTTCCGCGGCAAGGACGAGGGTGACGGCGGCGACCAGGTCTTCTTCCAGGGACATGCATCGCCGGGTATCTACGCGCGCGCCTATCTCCTGGACCGGCTCACCGAGGAGCAGTTGGACGGCTTCCGGCAGGAGAAGTCCAAGGCGCCGAACGGCCTGTCCAGTTATCCGCACCCGCGGTCGATGCCGGACTTCTGGGAGTTCCCGACCGTTTCGATGGGCCTGGGTCCGCTCGGTGCGATCTACCAGGCACGGATGAACCGTTATATGGAGGCCCGCGGCATCGCGGACACCTCCAAGTCCCATGTCTGGGCGTATCTGGGCGACGGCGAGATGGACGAGCCCGAGTCGCTCGGGCAGCTCTCGATCGCGGCTCGCGAGGGTCTGGACAATCTGACCTTCGTGGTCAACTGCAACCTGCAGCGTCTGGACGGTCCGGTACGCGGCAACGGCAAGATCATCCAGGAGCTGGAGTCCCAGTTCCGGGGCGCCGGTTGGAACGTGATCAAGCTGGTCTGGGACCGCTCCTGGGACCCGCTGCTCGCCCAGGACCGTGACGGTCTTCTGGTGAACCGGATGAACACCACGCCGGACGGCCAGTTCCAGACGTACGCGACGGAGTCCGGTTCGTACATCCGGGAGCACTTCTTCGGTGACGACCAGCGGCTTCGGGCGATGGTCGAGGGGATGAGCGACGACCAGTTGCTGCACCTCGGCCGTGGTGGTCACGACCACAAGAAGGTGTATGCGGCGTACGCGGCGGCCAAGGCGCACAAGGGCCAGCCGACGGCGATCCTCGCGCAGACGGTCAAGGGCTGGACGCTCGGCCCGAACTTCGAGGGGCGCAATGCGACGCACCAGATGAAGAAGCTGACCGTCGACGACCTCAAGCGCTTCCGTGACCGGCTGCACCTGCCGATCCCTGACCGGGAGCTGGAGGACGGGGCTCCGCCGTACTACCACCCGGGGCGGGAGTCCGAGGAGATCCAGTACATGCACGATCGGCGCAACTCCCTTTCGGGGTACGTGCCGACGCGTGTGGTGCGCGCGAAGCCGCTGCAGCTGCCGGACGACAAGGCCTACGCCGCGGTGCGCAAGGGGTCCGGTCAGCAGTCGATCGCCACCACGATGGCCTTCGTACGGCTGCTGAAGGATCTGATGCGGGACAAGGAGATCGGCAAGCGTTTCGTGCCGATCGCGCCGGACGAGTACCGCACCTTCGGCATGGACTCCTTCTTCCCGAGCGCCAAGATCTACAACCCGCTGGGTCAGCAGTACGAGTCCGTGGACCGTGAACTGCTGCTCGCCTACAAGGAGTCGCCGACCGGTCAGCTGCTGCACGACGGCATCACCGAGGCCGGCTGCACCGCCTCGCTGATCGCGGCGGGCTCGGCGTACGCGACGCACGGCGAGCCGCTGATCCCGGTGTACGTCTTCTACTCGATGTTCGGGTTCCAGCGCACCGGCGACCAGTTCTGGCAGATGGCCGACCAGTTGTCGCGCGGTTTCGTGCTCGGTGCGACCGCCGGTCGCACGACGCTGACCGGTGAGGGGCTGCAGCACGCGGACGGGCACTCGCAGTTGCTCGCGTCGACCAACCCGGCGTGTGTGGCGTACGACCCGGCGTTCGGCTTCGAGATCGCGCACATCGTGCGGGACGGGCTTCGCCGGATGTACGGCGAGACCGAGGACGGCAAGCCCGGTGAGGACGTCTTCTACTACCTCACGGTCTACAACGAGCCGATCCAGCACCCGGCGGAGCCCGAGGGCGCCGACATCGAGGGCATCATCAAGGGGATCCACCTGTTCCGGCCGGGGTCGGCGGGGACGGTGCCGGCGCAGATCATGGCATCGGGGGTCTCGGTGCCGTGGGCGCTCGAGGCGCAGCAGATCCTCGCCGACGACTGGGGCGTCAAGGCGGACGTGTGGTCGGCGACTTCGTGGAACGAGCTGCGCCGGGAGGCCGTCGACGTCGAGCGGCACAACCTGCTGCATCCGGAGGAGGAGCAGCGGGTTCCCTACGTGACGCGGAAGCTGTCTTCGGCCGAGGGTCCGTTCGTCGCCGTGTCCGACTGGATGCGGGCGGTTCCGGACCAGATCGCGCGCTGGGTCCCGGGACGGTTCAACTCGCTCGGGGCGGACGGTTTCGGCTTCGCGGACACCCGTGGGGCGGCCCGCCGGTTCTTCCACATCGATGCGCAGTCGATCGTGCTGGGCGTACTGACCGAGCTGGTGCAGGACGGCAAGCTCGACCGGTCGGTCCTGAAGCAGGCGATCGACCGCTATCAGCTCCTGGATGTGGCGGCGGCCGACCCGGGGGCGGCGGGCGGCGACGCGTAGCCCCGTGCCGTGCGGAGGGTTCTCTCCGTGCGGAAGCGACTGACCGTGGCCCCGGCCGGAGTTTTCCGGCCGGGGCCGCGGTGCGTCCGGGCCGGCCCGCTGTGCGCCGCGTGCTCAGTTCTCCCAGATCTTGAACGCGCGTACTCGGTACGGCGTTTGCGGGGTGAGGGTGCCGCTGCCGGGATAGGTGTCGAACTCGCCGGTCTCCGCGCACTCGGCGGACTGGTAGGCCGTGACGGGGCGTCCGGTGTGGTTGGCGAGGGCGTTGGCGGTGACGCCGGGCGGCAGGGCGGTGCAGCTCTCGATGTCGGTGCCGGACAGGTCGTAGGTGTGCCGGGTGCCTCGGTACCGGGTGTTTTCCCAGAGGCAGAGCTCGCCCGCGCCGCAGTGGGAGGCCGCGGTGGGCGTACTCGCGGCGGCCGGTGCGGCGCTCACGGCGGTGCTGGGCGAGAGGCAGCAGGCGGCCACCGCGGCGAGGATCGCCGGCCGGGCCAGGGTGCGTGTCGAGGTGTGCTTCATGGTGAACCCCCGTGTCGTACGGATCAGTTGGAGCGCCACTGTGACCTGCGACGACGTCGGCCGGGAAGGGGGTGGGAGGCCGGCCACCCTGATACATGAATGCCGCGCTCGGAACGGGCGGAGGCCGCGCCGGGTGAACCGGCGGGGCCTCGGGTTGCCGCGGCTCGGGCCGGGGCAGGGGCAGGGAGTGGCTCAGATGCGGCGCACGCCGGCTCCGGCCTCGGGGACGTGGATGTCCGTCGAAAGAGTGGTCGTGCCACCGACGAGCGGCGCGCGCGGACCGCACTCGGCGATGTGGGGCGCCGGCGGTCGGTGGCGGGGCGCGATCGCCGGTGCGGTCAGCGGCGGCCGGCGAGGGCCGCCGCCTTCCGTCGGACGCATGCGGTGCACGCCCTGTGGACGGAACGTGACGAAGGGACCGGATCGAACCGTCGCTCGCCCCGGCACTGGCGCACCGGAGCCGAGGACCGGCACGCCGGAACGGGCCGCTCCGCACCTGTCGGCGACGGACCCGGCGCCACGGCATACGGCAAATCCCAGGTCAAAGCGCACGAAGCGTAATCAGCCGGTATCACGCAGGCCCGTTTTGTCTCATTCACCCGGCGGGAAACGTGATCTGCCCCACCCCTGGCCCGGAGCGGTCCGCGGTTCTCCTAGGGTGTCCCGCAGTGACTTCCTTCGACTCGTCCCCCCACCTCAACGCCTGGCGTGCGTTGCTCGCACTCGCCGTCGTGTTCGTCATGCTGGCGACCACCGGCTGGACCGTGGTGCGCAACCACCAGGGCGGCACCAGTCCGCTCGAAGCCGCCATGAGCGCCTGGGAGCGTGGCGGCATAGACGGCCGCCCGCTGCCCGGGGCGCACGCGCCGGCAGACCAGGTCGCCGGCTTCTTCGCGTCGCTGAGCGCCGCGCAGCAGCGCAGCCTCGCCTCCCGCCATCCGCTCGCGGTCGGCAATATGAGCGGGGTCCCACCGACGGTGCGGTACGCGGCGAACCGGAAGTCGCTGGACAAGGCGCGGGACGTCGAACGACAACGCATGCGGGATGTACGCCTGTCCGATGTGGGCCGCCACGAGGCGGGCCGCAGGATGCACCGCTTCGACTCGCTGCTGTCCGGCGACCGCCAGATCCTCGCCTTCGACCCGACCGGCGCCGGACGCGTCGCCGAGGTCATCGGCGATCTGGACCGGGCGCAGCGGGTGTCGGTGGTGGTTCCGGGGGTGGACACCAATGTGCTCACCTTCCAGAAGACCGCCGGCCGCTACACCGCCCCGCGCGGCATGGCCAACGCCCTCTACCGCGAGGAGCGGCGGCAGAGTCCGGACACCCGGACCGCCGTCATCGCCTGGGCCGACTACACGGCGCCGGTGGGGGTGGGTATGGACGCCGCCACCGCCAAGCGGGCGGAGGACGGCGCCGAGCGGCTCGAGGATCTGGCCCGCACGCTCCCCGGCACCTCGAAGATCTCCCTGTACTGCCACAGCTACGGTTCGGTGGTGTGCGGAGTCGCCGCGGACAAGCTGCCCGGCCGGGTCTCCGACATCGCCGTCGCGGGCAGTCCGGGCATGCGGGCGAGTACGGCCGACGCGCTCGGGACCCGGGCCCGGGTCTGGGCGATGCGGGACGCCGACGACTGGATCGCGGACATCCCGCACCTCGAGTTCGGCGGCCTCGGGCACGGGGCGGACCCCGTCTCGCCCGACTTCGGCGCGCGGATCATGTCGGCGCAAGGCGCGTCCGGGCACACCGGCTACTTCCAGCCGGGCACGGACAGTCTGCGTAATTTCGCGCGGATCGGCGTCGGCGCATATCAATCGGTGAGCTGCGCGGGCGGTGACGACGCCTGCCGGAGCCATGCTGCCGGCGTGGCGGCCTGACGCGCGTAGAAGCCCGCCGTGCCCGGAAAACGGCGGGTCCGTCACGAGGGGGGACGTAGGCGTCTGTGCCGCATACGATGAGCCGCATGGGTGACGTACTGGCCGGATTTCATGCCGCCTGGGAGTTCGAATCGGACTCCGTGCTCATCCGCTTCGAACGGGGGATCAGGACGCCGCGGCTGTTCCAGTCGATCGGTGAACGCCGCATCCCCTACGAGGCGTTGGCGGCGGTGACACTCGCTCCCGGCAAGCGCGGGACGGTGGTCCTGCACGCCTCGCCGAGACCCGGCGCCGACCCGCTGATGGAAGCCGCCGCCGGTCAGCTCAAGGACAACTGCGATCCGTACCGCCTGGTGCTGCCCGGCGAGAGCGAGACGCTGGCCGAGTACTACGCGGACGAGCTGCGTCCGCTGCTGCCCGAGGACACCGGGCCGACCGACGACTACCTGGTGGCGCCGCCGGAGGGCCGCAAGGAGTTCAAGGCGTACGACGGGAAGGCGACCTTCGACGGGACGTCGGCGTCGTTCAGGTGGTTCTGGACCGGGGCCTCGTCGGCGAAGTGGAAGGCGGGCGACCAGACGTTCCGGGTGAGCGATCTCAGCGGCGTCGAATGGCGCTCGCCGGAGGTCTTCGACGGCTATCTGCGGCTGCTGCGCCGGCCGAACGGGGTGCCGCAGCCCGCGCAGGCCGACCAGGATCCGGCTGCCGTGGTGTTCGGGCTCGGGTACGGGCCGGTGCACGAGTCGCTGCCGTTCGCCGCGGCGGTGCTCGGCGCGGTGCGCAGTTGCGGTCCGGCCCCCGTCGAGGCGGAGCGGCCGCCCGGGCGGCGCGATCCCGCCGACATCGCCGACCGCATCCGGCATCTGGGCGAACTGCATCAGGCGGGCCTGCTCACGGACGCGGAGTTCACCGCGAAGAAGGCGGAGCTGCTCGCGGAGCTGTGAGCGGCTGTGGGCCGGGGGCGGACCCGGTGCCGGCCGGGTGCCGGCACCGGTCGCCGAGCGCGGTCATACCGCAGTAGCACCTTCGGTACGGCTCTCCGGTATGACGGCGGGCGGGACCTGCCGTGCATACGCTGATCGGGCCATGAGTAGCGAACCGAACCCCTCGTCCACCGAGCCGTCGGCGCCCGGTGCGGAATCTGCCGCACCGGCGGGCCGCACCCGGCGCCGCCGGCCTCTCGAGCGGCGCCGCGGCGACGGTGCCGGGAAGCGCGGGCCCGGGCCCGGCAGCGTGGACGGCGAGCACCCTGAACCCGCCGCAGGACCGCGCCTCGTACATCTGCGGTCCGCGCTGCGGGACCTGGGCCTGGCCCTCGCGACGCCCGCCGCGGCCGGCGAGACACCCTTCGCCCGGTCCCCCAAGCCGTGGGTCCGGAACCTGCCGTACGTCGTGGTCTTCGGATTCGTCGTGGCACTGCTCCCGGTGACGGTGACCGTCCTGGTGCAGGACTACGAGGTCAACGGTGCGCTCGCGGGCGCGCTCGCCACCGCGCAGGCCGTACCGCTGCTCTGGGCCCTGACCCGGCCGCTGCAGGCCTGGTGGGTGATCTTCGCCGCGGACGTGCTCGGGGCGTTCGCCGTGTTCAGCGGCACCACCCGTGATCTGTCCTGGCCGTGGACTCCGATGGTCGTGGTCGGCTACGCGGTCCTGATGATCCTGCTCGGGATGCGCGAGTCCCGGCGGACGCTGTTCGCGGTATGGCTGGCGACCGGGGCCGCGGGCCTGGTCTTCGAGCTGGTGTCGCAGGAGCGCAGCGACGGCATCCAGCTGCTGCTCTTCGTCCTCAGCGGTGTCCTGCTCGTGGTGACGTACGCGCTGCGCGAGCGCGGGGCCGCGGAGCGCAGGCTCGTCGAGCAGGAGACGATCAGCGAGGCGGAACGGGCCCGGCGCACGCTGCTCGAGGAACGCACCCGTATCGCGCGGGAGTTGCACGATGTCGTCGCGCATCACATGTCGGTGATCACGGTGCAGGCGGACTCCGCGCCGTACCGGATCGAGGGGATTCCGGCGGCGGCCCAGGAGGAGTTCACGGCGATCGCCGCGAGTGCGCGTGAGTCGCTCGCCGAGATGCGGCGGCTGCTCGCGGTGCTCCGCAGCGAGGACGCGCAGGGCGGCGAGCGGACCCCGCAGCCGGGCCTGGACAAACTGCAGCAGCTCGTCGAGGCGACCGTACGCGCAGGAGTGCCCGCGGAACTGTCGCTCGCGGCGGAACTCGGCGCCGTTCCGCAGGCGGTGGACCTGTCCGCGTACCGGATCGTGCAGGAGGCGCTGTCCAATGTGGTGCGGCACGCGCCGGGCGCGCGGACCCGGGTCTCGGTTGCCTCGGACGGCACCGACCTGACCGTGCTCGTCGTCAACGGCCCGCCCACCGGACGCGACACTCCCCTGGAGACCGCCGGCACCGGCCACGGCCTGGTCGGCATGCGTGAGCGCGTACGGTTGACCGGCGGCTCGCTCGATGTGGGACCGCTGCCGGACGGGGGTTTCCGGGTCGCGGCCCGACTTCCGCTGGGCCGCAACGATGCGCCGAACCCGGAGGGTACGCCTTGACCATTCGCGTGATCATCGTCGACGACCAGGCCATGGTCCGCGCGGGGTTCGCCGCGCTGCTCGCCGCGCAGAGCGACATCGACGTGGTGGGCGAGGCCCCGGACGGCAAACAGGGCGTCGAGGTCAGCCGCAGCACCCACCCCGACGTCGTACTGATGGACGTCCGGATGCCGGAGATGGACGGGCTCGCGGCCGCCCGTGCGCTGCTGGAGCCGCCGCCGGGCGTGGTGCACCGGCCGAAGGTCCTGATGCTCACGACGTTCGACGTCGACGACTACGTGTACGAGGCTCTGCGGGCCGGCGCCTCGGGCTTCCTCCTGAAGGACGCCCCGCCCGCCGATCTGATCGCGGCGGTACGGGTGGTGGCGGCCGGCGAGGCGCTGCTCGCTCCGTCCGTGACCCGGCGCCTGATCGCCGACTTCGCCCGTCAGCGGACCGCGCCGCGCAAGGCCACGAACCTGCGCCTGAACGGGCTCACTCCGCGCGAGACCGAGGTGCTCGAGCTGATCGCGCGCGGCCTGTCCAACCAGGAGATCGCCGAGTCGCTGGTGCTCGCCGAGCAGACCGTGAAGACCCATATCGGCCGTGTGCTGGCCAAGTTGGACCTGCGGGACCGGGCGCAGATCGTGATCTTCGCGTACGAGTCGGGACTGGTGACGCCGGGAGAACCCGCCTCCTGACCCGGAGTTCGATGCCCCACCCCCGTTTCACCGGCGAGTAGACCGCGTCCGGCCCGTACACCCCCTACCCGGGTAGCACCCCGCAGTTGGCTCCGCGGTGTGACGTGCGCGGGCAGGCCGTCTTCCTTTACTTCCCTCCGTCAACGCGATCGACGGACGAGGGAGACAGGCCATGAGCCGCCGCAACGGGAACGGGCGCCACCGGGCCGGGCACGGGCGCTACTTGAGGACACTGCTCGCCGCCGCCCTCACGACCACCGTCGTGGCGGGCACGGCAGGCTGGGCCGTCGGCAGCGAGCAGGTCGCGGTGACCGGGCCGGTGCCGGGTACCGCCGAGTGGCGGGCGGACAGTGGTCCGGACGGACCGCTGCCGGACCCGGCGAACGCCTCCCCTGCCGAGGTCGCCCGCTTCTTCCGTGCGCTGCCCGCCGGGCACGCCCGCGCACTCGCCGAGCGGCACGCGCTGGTGGTCGGAAACCTGGACGGTGCCCCGGCCGAGCTGCGGTACACGGCCAACGCCGCCGCACTGCGGCAGGGGCGCGCCGCGGAGCGCCGCAGCGCCGACGACCGGTCGCTGCCGGCACGCGACCGTGCGGCCGCTCGCGACCGCGCCGAGCGGTACGGCCAACTCCTGGCAGGCGGGCGGCAGATCCTCGCCTTCGACCCGCGTGGTCGCGGCCAGGTCGCCGAGGTGTTCGGGGACCTGCGCCGCGCCCGGCACACCGCCGTCGTGGTGCCGGGCTCCGACATCGATCTGGAGACCTTCGACCGGGCCACGGACCCGTACGGCACGCCCACCGGCATGGCGCGCTCGCTGTACGGCGCGACCGGAGAACGCACCGCCGTGGTCGCCTGGGCCGACTACACGACACCCGTGGGGCTGGGACCCGACGCGGCCACCGGCCGGCTCGCCGAGGCGGGTGCCCCGCGCCTGGCCCGCTTCGTCCAGGGCCTCACGGCCACCGGGAGCGCGGACCCGGCCGTGTTCTGCCACAGCTACGGCTCGGTGGTCTGCGGACTCGCCGCGGCCGAACTGCCCGCCGCCGACCTGGTGGTGGCCGGTTCGCCCGGCCTGCGCTCCGACAACGCCGCAGGCCTGGACACCAAGGCCCGGATCTGGGCCGCGCGCGACGAGGACGACTGGATCGGCCGCATCCCGAACGTGAACGTACTCGGGCTCGGTCATGGCGCCGACCCGTCCTCGGCCGACTTCGGCGCCCGGCACATCCCCGCGACGACCGCCGAGGGACACACCGGCTACTTCGCCCCCGGCACGGACTCACTGCGTGCCTTCGCCCGGATCGCCGTCGGCGACCACAGCTTCGGAGGCCGCTCATGAGCACCCTCACCGTCCTGCGCAGGAGCGCGGAGTCGATCGACGCGAAGACACCCGCGCACCGGGACCGTGCCGTCGACGGTCTGCGGGCGCTCGCCCTGCTCGCGGTACCGACCGGGCACTGGATGCTCGGCGGATTCACCCTGGACTCCGCGGGACTGCACAACGCCAGCCCGCTCGCCTCGTTCGGCTTCTTCGCCCCGGCCAGCTGGGTGCTGCAGATGCTCGGGGTGTTCTTCCTGGTCGGCGGCTACGCCTCGGTGCTCTCCTACCGGCGCGCCGCCGGACGCGGCGAGTCCACCGGGCGCTGGCTGCGCGGCCGGGTGGCGCGCCTCGGGCGGCCGGTGCTCGGCGTGACGGCGGTGTGGGCGGCCCTCGTCCCGCTGCTCTACGCACTGGGGGTGCCGGGGACGACGTTGCGCACCGGGTCGACGCTGGTGATCCAGCCCTTGTGGTTCGTCGGCGTGTACACGGTGATCACCGCGCTCACGCCGTACTGCGTCCGCGCCTGCGAGCGGCTCGGCGCCTGGGCGGCGGCCCCGCTGCTCGCCGTCGTCGGCGCCGTCGACTTCCTGCGCTACGGGCCGTTCGCCGAGTCCATGCCGTCCTGGCTGAGCCTGCTGAACCTGCTGCCGGGCTGGATGTTCGCGTACCAACTCGGCGTGTCCTGGGGGGAGAAGAGGCTCGGGCGGCGTGGCGCGTGGCTCCTGCTCGTCGGCGGTGCGGCCCTCTTCGCGACGCTGCTGCTCGCCTTCCACTATCCGGCGTCGATGGTCGGTGTGCCGGGCGAGGTGCGCACCAACTCGCATCCGCCGTCGCTGCTCGTGCTTGCGCTCGCCGCGGCGCAGAGCGGTGCCGCCATCCTGCTGCGGGACCGGATCGGGGCGCTCCTGAAGCGGCCCGCGCTGTGGGCGCCGGTGGTCGTGATCAACCTGTCGGCGATGACGATCCTGTGCTGGCACCAGACCGCCATGTTCGCCACGGCTGCGACCGGTGCGCTGTTCGGCTCGGTGCCGGGTCTGACGGCCGCCCCTGACACGCTCGGCTGGGTGGGTGTGCGGTTGCTGTGGCTGCCGGTCTTCGCGGCACTGTTGATCGGGATCGGGCGGTACGCCCGGAAGTTCGAGGCACCGTGGCAGACCGGGACCCGCGCGTCCCAGGTGCGGCGGGCCTGCGCGGGGCTGCTCGCGGCGGGGTTCGCGGTGTTCGCACTCGGGCTCGCGTGAGCGGGGACGTCCGGGGCGCGGGCGGGAAGGCCACCACGCGCGCGTGGAGCCCGTTTCGGGGTTCTACGCGCGCGTGGTGGCCTTCCCGGGGTGCGGTGCCTACTCGCGGCCCGCCGACGTGAACGTCATGTCGGTGTAGCGGTCGCCCGCGACCTTGCCCGCGATCGGCTCCAGGAGGTCGAGCTCGCTGTCGGTGAGCACGATCCGGGTCGCCGCGGTGTTCTCCTCGACACGGCTGCGCTTGCGGGTGCCGGGGATCGGGACGACACCGGCGAGGCCGTGCGCCGCGGCTCGCTGCTGCACCCAGGCCAGCGCGACCTGTCCCAGGGTCGCGTCATGGCCGGCCGCCAGGGCACGGACGGGGTCGAGCAGCGCCGCGTTGGCCGCCGCGTTGTCACCGGTGAAGCGGGGCTGCTGACGGCGGAAGTCGCCGCCGCTCAGCTCCTGGTCGGCGTGGACGAAGGCGCCGGTGAGGAAGCCCCGGCCGAGCGGCGAGTACGGGACGACGCCCACGCCGAGGTCGGCTGCGGCCGGCACCACGTTCTCCTCGATGTCCCGGCTGAACAGCGACCACTCCGACTGCAGTGCGGTGATCGGGTGGACGGCGTGCGCGGCGCGCAGCTCGTCCGCGGTCACCTCGCTGAGACCCAGGTACTTGACCTTGCCCTCGGCGACCAGCTCGGCCATCGCGCCGACGGTCTCCTCGATCGGGATCGTCACGTCGCGGCGGTGCATGTAGTAGAGGTCGACGGCCTCCACGTCGAGGCGCCTGAGGCTGTCCTCGATGCACTGGCGCAGATACGGCCGGTCGTTGCGGATGATCCGCTTCGTCGGGTCGGCCGGGTCGGTGGCCAGCGAGAACTTCGTGGCCAGGACGATCTCGTCGCGGTGCTCGCCGACGAAGGGGGCCAGGAACTCCTCGTTCGCACCGGCGCCGTACATGTCCGCCGTGTCGTAGAGCGTGACGCCGAGTTCGAGTGCCCGCTCGAGGGTGGCGCGTGCCTCGTCGGCGTCGGTCGGCCCGTAGCCGAAGTTCATGCCCATGCAGCCGAGGCCCTGGACCCCGACCTGGGGTCCGTCGGCTCCGAGCTGCACCTGGGTGATCGTGTTCGTGCTCATCAGGGTTCAGGCCCTTTCCGGGGCCGGTCGGGCGCCCCCGTAAAACTGGATCTTGTAGTCGAGTACGGCCAAGGTGCCCTGGAGTTCCGCGATCCGGTGCTGTACGTCGCGCCGGGTGCGTTCCAGGAGTTCCTGGCGGGCCTCGTAGGTGTGGTCGCCCTCGCGCACCATCTCGGCGTAGCGGACCATGTCGGCCACCGGCATGCCGGTGAGCCTGAGCTTGCCCACGAAGGCGAGCCAGTCGAGGTCCTTGTTGGTGAAGCGGCGCTGGCCGGTCTGCGAGCGGTCGATGTGCGGCATCAGGCCGATCCGCTCGTACCAGCGGAGTGTGTGTGCGGAGAGGTGGGTGATCGCCACCACCTCGCTGATCGTGTAGCGGTCCCGTCCGTCGGGCCGCGGATGGGGCTCGGGTCCTGCTGCGCAGAGGTCCACGGATGAGACGTCCACGGTTGTGCTGTCCATCACCGTCATGCCCACCACGCTAAGTCTTTGGAGTGCACTCCAGGCAAGGGGAATCTTCCGTGCAGGGGTCGGGCCACGTCCTGGGCGGGCCGATCCGCGCCGTGAACGGCGGCGGGAATGCGGTGCGGAGCGTGTCGGTGGTGCGCAGTAGGCTCGCCGCCATGCAGAGCCTCGCCCTGACCGAGAACTGGCCGGTGCCGAACGCCGCCGCGGCTGTCGTCCGTGCGGACGGCGTGATCGTCGGGACCCACGGCCCCACCGGGCAGCCGTTCCCGCTGGCCTCGGTGACCAAGCCGCTCGCCGCGTACGCCGCACTCGTGGCTTACGAGGAGGGCGCCGTCGAGCTCGACGAACCGGCCGGCCCGGAGGGCTCCACGGTCCGGCACCTGCTCGCGCACACCAGCGGCCTCGCCTTCGACGAGCACAAGGTGAGCGCACCGCCGGGGACCCGCCGGATCTATTCGAACGCGGGCTTCGAGCAGCTCGGCGAGCACATCGCCGAGGCCACCGAGATCCCTTTCGCGGAGTACGCGCGGCAGGCCGTGCTCGAGCCGCTCGGCATGTCGTCGACCTCCCTGGGCGGCTCGCCCGCCAAGGACGGGGTGTCCACCGTCGACGACCTGGTGCGGTTCGCGGCAGAGCTGCAGGCGCCGCGGCTCCTCGACCCGCGCACGGTGCTCGCGGCGATGACCGTGGTGCATCCGGGTCTCGCGGGACTGCTGCCGGGCTACGGACGGCAGACGCCGAACGACTGGGGGCTCGGGTTCGAGATCCGGGACGGCAAGTCGCCGCACTGGACGGGGAGTTCGTCCTCGCCGCGCACGTTCGGCCATTTCGGGCAGTCCGGGACGTTCCTGTGGGTCGACCCCGAGGTGGGAGCGGCTTGTGTGGCGCTGACCGACCGGGCGTTCGGCCCCTGGGCGATCGAGGCGTGGCCGGTCTTCACGGATGCGGTGGTCGCCGAGCTCCGGGGGTGAGGCGCCTCTCGGAGGCGCTGTCCGCGGACCCGGCCGGACGGGCTGGCAGCCGGCTCACGGCGCGGAAGTCCGCAGCTCCCACACCAGGAGTTCCGCAGCGGTCTGCGCGGTCAGTTCGTGATCCGGGTCCCCGGTGAGGCGGATCGAGTCGCCCGGGGACAACGCGGTCTCGGGGAGCCGGACTTCGCCGCGTACGACGTGCACGTAGACCTGCTCGGCGTCCGGCAGGGCGACGCGTTCGCCCGAGGCCGGGCGGCGTACGTGGAGCAGGGCGCCGGCCGCCGGGACCGCGTACGGGGTCGCGTCGGATATGCCGCGGACGATCTCGTACTCCGGTTCACCGCCGGGCTCCGAAGGGGCCAGCCACATCTGCACGAAGACCAGCGGGTCCGGGCCGTCGTTGCGTTCCACATGGCGTACGCCGCCGCCGGAGCTGAGTCGCTGGACGTCTCCCGGACGGACCAGGGACTCGTGGCCGGCCGAGTCGCGGTGGGTCAGCTCGCCGGTCACGACCCAGGTGACGATCTCGGTGTGACTGTGCGGGTGCTCGTCGAACCCGGCGCCGGGGGCCAGGTGTTCCTCGTTGCAGGCGATGATCGGCCCGAAGCGCAGGTTGTCCGGGTCGTAGTGCGGACCGAACGAGAAGGCGTGCAGGGACTCGATCCCGGCGGGCGGCTCGGAGCCGCTGAACCGGTCACGGGAGCGGCGGACTTCCATCACCCGTCCCACGGTACGGGTGCCCGTGCCGCGCGGGTGCCGCGTCCGCGGGCTGGACCCGGGGGAACACACGCTCGGCCCCGGCCTCTCGTGCCGTCGTCCCGATAAGGCAGTCTTGTCCCGTGCCCCAACCCGAATCGTCGCAGCCGCCGCCCGCCCACCAGCACTCCGCGACCCTGAAGAGGCTCGAGCAGTCGTCCGGCAGTCTGGCCGCTCAGGCCATCGCGCGGATGGACGAGACGCTGCCCTGGTACCGGGCGATGCCGCCGGAGAACCGGTCGTGGATCGGTTTGGTCGCCCAGGCGGGCATCGCCGCGTTCACCGAATGGTTCCGGCGCCCGGACGCCCCGCAGGCCATCTCCACCGATGTGTTCGGCACCGCGCCGCGCGAGTTGACCCGCGCGATCACGCTGCGCCAGACCGTGGAGATGGTGCGCACGACCATCGAGGTGATGGAGTCCGCGATCGACGAGGTCGCCGCCCCCGGCGACGAGCGTGTGCTGCGTGAGGCCCTGCTCGTGTACGCCCGGGAGATCGCCTTCGCGACCGCGCAGGTGTACGCGCAGGCCGCCGAGGCACGCGGCGCCTGGGACGCCCGCCTCGAGTCCCTCGTGGTGAACGCGGTGCTGTCCGGAGAGGCCGACGAGGGCGCCGTCTCCCGCGCCGCGGCACTCGGCTGGAACTCCCCCGAACACGTCTGCGTCGTGCTCGGCACCGCCCCCGACGGCGACAGCGAACTCACCGTGGAAGCCATCCGGCGCGCGGCCCGGCACGCCAAGCTGCAGGTCCTCACCGGCGTACTGGGCACCCGCCTGGTCGTCATCGCGGGCGGCAGTGACAACCCGCTCGGCGTCGCCAAGAGCCTGATCGGTCCGTTCGCGGCCGGTGCCGTGGTGGCCGGGCCGGTCGTCCCCGACCTGCTCGCGGCGACCCGTTCCGCGCAGGCCGCGGCCGCCGGTCTCAAGGCCTGTTCCGCATGGCAGGACGCTCCCCGTCCGGTTCTCGCGGACGATCTCCTGCCGGAGCGTGCCATCGCCTCCGATCCGGCGGCACGTGACCAATTGGTGGAGGAGATCTACAGACCGCTGGAGGAGGCCGGCTCCGCGCTCCTGGAGACTCTGAGTGTCTATCTGGAGCAGGCGAGCAGCCTCGAGGGCGCCGCACGCATGCTCTTTGTGCACCCCAACACCGTGCGCTACCGGCTGCGACGTGTGACTGACGTCACCGGCTGGTCCCCGTCGGACGTCCGCTCGGCCTTCACGCTGCGGATCGCGCTGATCCTGGGGCGCCTGGTAGACGGAGATCCGCAAGCCTAGACTTTTGTCGAGGGTGAACAATTACCCCGACAGTTCTTCGTCCCTGTCCCCACGGGCGGTGCGGACCGTCCACAAGAGAGAGTGTGAGAGTGCTCGTACTCGTCGCTCCCGGCCAAGGCGCACAGACGCCCGGCTTCCTGACTCCATGGCTCGAACTCCCGGGCGCCGCCGACCGCGTCGCGGCCTGGTCGGACGCCACCGACCTCGACCTCGCCCACTACGGGACCGAGGCGGACGCGGACGCGATCCGTGACACCGCCGTGGCGCAACCGCTGCTCGTCGCCTCCGCGCTGCTGTCCGCGCGGGCGCTCGACGTGACGCCGGACGCCGTGGCCGGTCACAGCGTCGGCGAGTACGCCGCGTCCGCGCTGGCCGGTGTCCTCGACGACACCGCGGCCCTGCGTCTCGTACGGGCCCGCGGTCTGGCCATGGCGGACGCCGCCGCGGTCACCGAGACCGGCATGTCGGCCCTGCTGGGCGGAGAGCAGGACGTGGTCGTACCGCATCTGGAGAAGCTCGGCCTGACGCCGGCGAACGTGAACGGCGCGGGTCAGATCGTGGCCGCAGGCACCGTCGAGCAGCTCGCCGCGCTCGCCGAGGACAAGCCGGAGGGCGTACGCCGGGTGGTGCCGCTGAAGGTGGCGGGCGCGTTCCACACCTCGCACATGGCGCCCGCGCTCGACGTCCTCCGGGCCGCCGCGCAGAACCTCACCCCGGTCGCCCCCACGGTCACCTATGTGTCGAACAAGGACGGTGCCGCCGTGGCCGCCGGCGACGAGGTGGTGGCCCGCCTGATCGGTCAGGTGGCGAACCCGGTCCGCTGGGACCTGTGCATGGAACGGTTCAAGGAGCTCGGCGTCACCGCGCTGATCGAGGTGTGCCCCGGCGGCACCCTGACCGGTCTGGCCAAGCGCGCCCTGCCCGGGGTCAAGACCCTTGCTCTGAAGACCCCCGACGACCTCGACGCGGCCCGCGAGCTCGCTGCCGAGCACACCTCCGCCGCGGCCTGAGAAGGAGCCTCGAGAGCATGTCGAAGATCAAGCCGAGCAAGGGCGCCCCGTACGCACGCATCATGGGTGTCGGCGGCTACCGCCCCACACGGGTGGTGCCCAACGAGGTCATTCTCGAGACGATCGACTCGTCCGACGAGTGGATCCGCTCCCGCTCCGGCATCGCCACCCGGCACTGGGCCTCGGACGAGGAGACGGTGGCCGCGATGTCCATCGAGGCCTCGGGCAAGGCGATCGCCGACGCCGGGATCACCGCGGAGCAGATCGGTGCGGTGGTCGTGTCGACCGTGTCGCACTTCCAGCAGACCCCGGCCATCGCCACGTACATCGCCGATCAGCTCGGCACCGACAAGGCCGCGGCGTTCGACATCTCCGCCGGCTGCGCGGGCTTCGGCTACGGACTGACTCTGGCCAAGGGCATGGTCGTCGAGGGCAGCGCGGAGCACGTCCTGGTGATCGGTGTGGAGCGGCTCAGCGACCTGACCGACCTGGAGGACCGTGCGACGGCCTTCCTGTTCGGTGACGGTGCGGGCGCCGTCGTCGTCGGTCCCGCCACCGAGCCGGCGATCGGCCCGACGGTCTGGGGCAGTGAGGGCGACAAGTCCGACACGATCAAGCAGACCGTGCCGTGGAACGACTTCCGCGTCGGCGATGTGTCGAAGCTGCCGCTCGACAGCAAGGGCGACGTGAAGTTCCCTGCGATCACGCAGGAGGGCCAGGCGGTGTTCCGCTGGGCCGTGTTCGAGATGGCGAAGGTGGCGCAGAGCGCCCTCGACGCCGCCGGGATCACCCCGGAAGACCTGGACGTCTTCATCCCGCACCAGGCCAATATGCGGATCATCGACTCGATGGTGAAGACCCTCAAGCTGCCGGAGCACGTCACGGTCGCCCGTGACATCGAGACCACCGGCAACACTTCGGCCGCCTCGATTCCACTCGCGATGGAGCGACTCCTGGCGACCGGAGAGGCGAAGAGCGGCGACACCGCGCTCGTCATCGGCTTCGGGGCGGGTCTCGTCTACGCCGCGACGGTCGTTACCCTCCCCTAGGCGACCCCGCCCGGATCATCCGGTCGGAACAGCCGCAAACCACCTGATACATACGAAGGAGCGCCAAAATGGCCGCCACCCAGGAAGAGATCGTCGCCGGTCTCGCCGAGATCGTGAACGAGATCGCCGGGATCCCGGTCGAGGACGTCCAGCTGGACAAGTCCTTCACCGACGACCTGGACGTCGACTCGCTGTCCATGGTCGAGGTCGTCGTCGCCGCCGAAGAGCGCTTCGACGTCAAGATCCCCGACGAGGACGTCAAGAACCTGAAGACCGTCGGCGACGCCGCGGACTACATCCAGAAGCACCAGGGCTGACCCCCCGCTTCGTACGCCACCCGGCGGTGGCGCCGTTCGTTTCCGGATCCACCGCCCCATTCCGAGACGTGGAGAAAGAATTCCTGTGAGCCCGACCAATCGCACCGTGGTCGTCACCGGTATCGGCGCAACCACACCGCTGGGTGGCGACTCCGCATCGACCTGGGAAGGTCTGATCGCGGGACGTTCCGGCGTAGTCGCCCTCGAGGGCGAGCGCTACGCCGATCTGCCGGTCAAGATCGCCGCTCTCGCGGCGGTCGACCCGGCCGAGGTGCTGCCCCGCCCCCTCGCCCGCCGTCTCGACCGCTCGGCGCAGTTCGCACTGATCGCGGCCAGGGAGGCCTGGGCGGACGCGGGTTACACCGGCAAGGCCGGCGAGGAAGACACCGTGGCCCCCGACCGGCTCGGCGCCGTGATCGCCTCCGGCATCGGCGGCGTGACCACGCTCCTCGACCAGTACGACGTACTCAAGGAGAAGGGCGTACGCCGCGTCTCCCCGCACACCGTGCCCATGCTGATGCCCAACGGCCCCTCGGCGAACGTCGGCCTCGAGGTCAACGCCCAGGCGGGCGTGCACACTCCGGTCTCCGCGTGCGCCTCCGGCGCCGAGGCCATCGGCTACGCGGTCGAGATGATCCGCGCCGGCCGCGCCGACGTGGTCGTGGCCGGCGGCACCGAGGCGGCGATCCACCCGCTGCCGATCGCCGCGTTCGCCAACATGATGGCGATGTCCAAGAGCAACGACGAACCCGAGAAGGCCTCCCGGCCCTACGACACGGCCCGTGACGGCTTCGTGCTCGGCGAGGGCGCGGGCGTCGTGATCCTCGAGTCGGCCGAGCACGCCGCCGCGCGCGGCGCCCGGGTCTACTGCGAGGTACTCGGCCAGGGTCTGTCCGCGGACAGCCACCACATCGCGCAGCCCGAGCCGACCGGCCGCGGTATCGCCGCCGCCATGCAGAACCTGCTCGACGCGACGGACCTCAAGCCGGCCGAACTGGTCCACCTCAACGCGCACGCCACCTCCACGCCGCAGGGCGACATCGCGGAGATCAAGGCGCTGCGCAAGACGCTCGGCGACGACCTCGACCACGTCGCGATCTCCAGCACCAAGTCGATGACCGGCCATCTGCTGGGCGGCGCGGGCGGTATCGAGACCGTCGCGACGGTCCTCGCCCTGCACAACCGGCTTGCTCCGCCGACCATCAACGTCGACAACCTGGACGAGGACGTCGACGCGGACATCGTGCGCGACGAACCGCGTCCGCTGCCCGAGGGCACCATCGCCGCGGTGAACAACTCGTTCGGCTTCGGCGGCCACAACGTGGTCCTGGCCTTCCGGTCGGTCTGACCGCACCTCGGTGGTACGCGTGAGGCCCGCCCGGAAGAACCGGGCGGGCCTCACGCGTACCACCGAGGGCAGCGGTGTCAGACGACCTGGTGGAGCCAGCGGACCGGGGCGCCCTCACCCGCGTAACGGAAGGGTTCCAGCTCGTCGTCCCAGGGCTTGCCGAGCAGCCGGGCGAGTTCCGCCTCGAGGTCGCTGCCGCCCTCGTGGGAGCGGCTGAGCGCGGCGCGCAGCCGGTCCTCGGGGATCAGGATGTCGCCGTGGATCCCGGTGACGGCATGGAAGATGCCGAGGTCGGGGGTGGCGCTGTACCGCTCACCCTCGGAGCCCGCGCACGGTTCCGAGGTGACCTCGAAGCGGAGGAGATCCCATCCGCGCAGTGCGGAGGCGAGTTTGGAGGCGGTGCCGGGTTCCGCCTGCCAGGAGAACTCGGATCTCCAGGTGCCGGGTGAGGCCGGCTGCCTGATCCAGTCGAGATTCACACGTACGCCGAGCACGCCCGCGACCGCCCATTCGACGTGCGGGCACAGCGCGCGGGGCGCGGAATGCACGTACAGGACTCCACGTGTCGTCACCGGGACCTCCAGTGTGGGTCGAGGTTCGCCTTCCCCAGCGGCCTCGCGCCCGTGCCGAGCAATCTCTCCCCAAATGGGACAGATCTGACGTGATGTAATTTAGCGGACTCGGAAAAGGAGTGTTTCCCCGGGTCGGCTGGGGCCAAGCTACCGTGCGGCGGCGGCCATGGGGTGACGTACTGTCGGTCAAAAGGCGGGGAACACAGAGCTTTCACTCGGCAGGACGGCACGGCGTCATGGAGGGACGGGGCAGATGCGGGACGCGGGGACCGGCAGGACGCGTTCCGTTCTCACCACCGTCGGAGTGGTCCTCGTGGGCTCCGGAGTGCTGGCTGCGGCGGTACTGGCGGGCTGCGACGCGAACGGCGGCGACGATCCCGCACCCCACGCCACCAGCGGCGAGGCCCGCCCCTCGCCCAAGCCGACGCCGCTGTGGGACCGCAGCCCGAATTCGCTTGCCGCGGTGGGTGACTCGATCACGCGGGGCTTCGACGCGTGCGGAGTACTGACCGACTGCCCGGAGGCGTCGTGGGCCACGGGCAGTGAGAGCGGGGTGCGCAGTCTCGCGGTGCGGCTGTTCGGCGAGAAGCAGGCAGCTGCCCGCAGCTGGAACTACGCACGGTCGGGCGCGGCGATGGACGATCTGCCCGGCCAGATGCGCCGTGCGGCCGCCCGGTCCCCCGACCTGGTGACGGTCCTGATGGGCGCGAACGACGCCTGCCGGTCGTCGGTCTCGGCGATGACGTCGGTGAAGGACTTCAAGGAGGACTTCGAGGAGTCGCTCGCGGTACTGCGCCGCCAGCAGCCGAAGGCGCAGGTGTACGTGTCCAGCGTGCCCAATCTCAAGCGGCTCTGGTCGCAGGGCCGCGGCAATCCGCTGGGCAAGCAGGTGTGGAAGCTGGGCATCTGCCCGTCGATGCTCGAGGACGCCGATGCGCTCGACGCCGACGCGGTCGAGCGCAGGGACGCCGTACAGCGCCGGGTGATCGACTACAACGAGGTGCTCGAGGAGGTCTGCGCGGGTGACGACCGCTGTCGGTACGACGGCGGGGCGGTCTTCGACTACCGCTTCGGTACGGGGCAGTTGAGCCGCTGGGACTGGTTCCACCCGAGCAAGGACGGCCAGTCACGGCTCGCCGAGATGGCGTTCCGCGCCGTCACCGCCCGCAAGAACCCTGCCGAGTCCGGCGCCTGACGGTTCGCCGGCGGAGCGGCCGACGAACTCCGGTCGTCCGGTGGCCTATTCGGGCAGACGGACGAGGCCGGCGCGGTACGTACGCGCGTTGACGATGCCGTCGGGGCTGTTCGGCGGGTCTGCGAGCCCGGTCCGCACAGGGTGGCCGCGTGTCACCAAGTACGCGGTCCTGACGGATCGCCGGGTGCAGGTGTGGTCGGCTGCTGCCCCGGGGCGGCCATGTCCTCCGGCCCGGGTTCGTCGCGGCCCGGCTCGTTCAGGAGGTCGCGGGTCATCAGGGTGGCGCCGGCGACCGCGCCCGGCATCAGGAACACCGCGACGAACGGGATCAGGAAGACGAGCGCGAGCGGGACGCCGAAGCCCCAGGCGAGCAGCCGGCGGGAACGCAGCAGGGTGAGCCGTTCGCGGAGCAGGACGCCTCGGCG
The DNA here is from genome assembly GCF_003574445.1 of Streptomyces sp. YIM 130001. Taxonomy (GTDB): domain Bacteria; phylum Actinomycetota; class Actinomycetes; order Streptomycetales; family Streptomycetaceae; genus Streptomyces. The sequence goes on along the minus strand of NZ_KZ984554.1, from coordinate 120,249 downwards.
CTGCAGAGCGACCGCGGTGAGTTCCTCGGCGAGGAAGAATCCGGTGACGCAGAAGCCGATCGCCGGGATCACGCTCTGGCCGACGAACGGCAGGAAGCCGAGGGCGAACAGGAGGACGCCCCACACCAGGACCCGTGCCACGATCCGCAGACTGTCCCGTCCGGAGATCAACAGATCGTGCCAGAAGGGGAGTTCGGACTCGGGAGCCGTGCCGTCCGGGGAGCGGGAACGGTCGACCTCCTCGGAGAGCGCGTCGTAGAAGGGCTGGCCGACGAGCAGGGTGACCGCGGTGAAGGTGACCACGGCGAGCAGCAGCCCGAGGGCGAAGACCAGGAAGACCAGGAAGCCGCGGAAGAGCCCGCCCCAGGGATCGGACCAGTCCTCGGCGAACGGGGTCGCCCATACGACGAAGTCGTCCGCCCCGTAGGCGAGTCCGACGAGGGCCCCGGCGTAGAGCACGAGGGTGACGAGGCCCGGCAGCAGGCCGAACCCGAACTGGCGCCGGTGACCGGCCACCCAGCGCTGGCCCTGCCACAGATACCCGAGTCCGGCTGCAAGATCACGCATGGCGGCAGCCTATCCAACGGCCTTGCGGGGGCGTGTCGCCACCGGGGCCGGGGGCGCTCGGTCCGTCAAGACCCTCTTGTGGTCGGCGAGTTGAGACGGTAAGACCTCGCGTACCGATCTACGGGAGGTTCGTGTGGGAAAGACGAGACCGGTCCTGACGGCCACGGCCGCCGCCGCGGGATTGCTGCTGCTCGCACCGACGGGCGCGAGCGCAGTACCGGACGACGATCCGCCGCGTCCCGTACGGGAGTCGGGCCCGGTACGCGAGTCGGGCGCCGCCGGAGGTGACGAGCGGGCCGCGCAGGCGCCGGCGGCTGCCACCGAGCGGGCGCTGCGCGGCGCCGACACGGACCTGTCGCACACCGGCGGCTATCCGCGGCAGCAGCACCTCGATGCGCCCGAGCGGAACCCGGACGACAAGTCGATCAAGCTGGACCTCACTCCGTACCACGCGATCGCTCCGAAGCTGAACGAGCTGCAGAAGCTGAGCGACCGGATCAGCGTGGAGCTCGCGGGGCGTTCCGCGGGCGGTCACCAGCTGTATCTGGTGACGGTCACCGAGCCGGAGTCGGCCCGCGAGGCCCGCTCCCAGGAGCGGATGCGCGAACTGATCGGTCAGCGGCCCGCGAAAGCGGCCGAGGACAAGGAGATCAAGGCCGATTACAAGACTCCGGTCTTCGTCAACAACAACATCCACGGCAACGAGTGGGAGGGCACCGACGCGGCCCTGCGGACGATCGAGAGACTGGCGAAAAGCGACGACGCGGACTCGAAGAAGCTTCTGTCGAGCAGCCGGCTCTACTTCAACGTCACCGCGAACCCGGACGGCCGGATCGCCGGCACCCGGGCGAACGCGGGCGGCTTCGACCTGAACCGGGACTTCGTCACCGCCTCCCAGCCCGAGTCGCGGGCCATCCGGCGGATCGCCGTCGACAAGCAGCCGGCAGTGATGATCGATCTGCACGGGTACATGAACGGCACCCTGATCGAGCCGACCACTCCCCCGCACGGCGAGAACTACGAGTACGACCTGTTCCTCAAGAACACCTACGCCAACGCCCTCGGCATGGAGTCCGCGGTCAACGGTCTCGGCTACACCGAGAAGAAGGACGGCGTGGAACCGGCGGTCATCCCCTTCCGTGACATGGAGGAGGGCTGGGACGACTGGCCGCCGATCTTCACTCCGCAGTACTTCGCCGCGCAGGGCAGCGTCGCGGCGCACACCATCGAGTTCCCGATGGCCGTCAACAACGACGAGTACGACGAACTGTCCGTGCGCGAGCTGCGCCGCAGGGCGGCGATCAACACGGACATCGCGGACGCGGCGATGACGGCGACCCTGGACTTCGCGCGGGAGCGGCGCGGTGCACTGATCGCGGACCAGATCGAGACGTTCCGCCGGGGTGACGCGGGCGAGGCGCAGGTTCCGGTGTCCGAGGAGACCGTGCCGGGGGTGCCGGGCATCGGGCCCGAGGACGTGTACACCACCGAGTTCCCGCGGGCGTATGTCATTCCGGCCGGTTCCGGTCAGCGGTCGGGGACGGCGGCGGCCCGGCTCGTGGACCATCTGCGGGACAACGAGGTGACGGTGGAGCGCGCGACGCGCGCCTTCCGGCTCGGCGGCAGGACGTATCCGAAGGACTCCTACGTCGTCGACATGCACCAGCCCAAGCGCGGCCTGGCCAATGTGCTGCTCGCGGACGGCCGTGACATCAGCGACAAGGTGTCGACGATGTACGACATCTCGGGCTGGAGTCTGGGGCTGCTCTGGGGTGCGACGGTACGGCCCGTCGAGGACGGCCGGCTCGACTTCCCGCGGCGGACGGTCCCCGCGGCGAACGGCGCGGGGTACGTGGCGCCGCGCGGTGATCTGCATCTGGCCCTGGACGATCCGCAGGCGATCGCGGCCGTCAACTCGCTTCTGCGGGACGGGGTTCCGGCCCGGGCGGCGAAGGACGGCGGTGCGATCGTGCCGGGCTCCGCGCGGCGTGCGGCGGGATCGCTCGCCGAGCGGTACCAGGTCTCGTTCGATGCCACGCGGGAACGCGGTGGCAAGGCGCTGCACCGGACTCGGGTGGCGGCGGCGGTCGCACCGGGTGAGCTGTTCGCACTGCGGGAGATGAACTTCGAGGTGCTGCCCGTCTCGACCGAGGAGCTCAACGACGGGTTCGACCTCTCGCGGGCAGATGTCCTGTTCGTCTCCTCCGGCCTGGACCGGGAGAAGCTGACGGATACGGCCCGGCGCGGGCTCGACACCTATCTGGCCGAGGGCGGCGGTGTGGTGGCGCGCGGTGCGACGGGGGCCGCGTTCAACGCGGACGCGGGCCTGCTCGCGGCCGAGGCGGTCGAGGGCAACGGCGACGCGAACGGTGTGGTGCGCGTCGACAACGCGCCCGGCCGGCTCACCGGTGAGGCGCCTCGGCACAGCTTCGTCTACTCGCCGATGTGGTTCACCGATCTCGGCCCCGAGGTCCGCACCGAGCAGTCGTACGCGACGGACGGGCCGCTGGTCTCCGGGCACTGGCGCGCGAAGGAGGACGGCAGTGGCGGTCCGGGCGACGCGGCGGGGCAGGCGGCCGTGGTGAGCGGGACCTCGGCGGACGGCTCCGAGGTCGTCCTGTTCGGCACCGAGCCGCTGTTCCGGGCGCATCCCAAGGGGCTGTTCCCGCAGGTGGGCCGGGCGCTGCTCGACTCCGCGCGGTAGCCGGGCCATACGGCGAAGGGCGGCCCCTCCGGTGTCCGGAGGGGCCGCCCTCGTGCTGTCCCGCGGAGCCGGCAGCGCACGGCTGCCGGTGCCGCGTACGGCGCGCTGTGTGCTGGTCAGACGACCGCGAGGTCCACCGTGATGTTGCCGCGGGTGGCCTTCGAGTACGGGCAGACCTGGTGGGCCTTCTCGAGCAGGGCCTTGGCGGTCGCCTCGTCCTGGCCGGGGAAGGAGCCCTTGATGGTGACGATGATGCCGAAGCCGTCGTCGTTGGTGCCGATGCCGACCTCGGCGGTGATGCGGGAGCCGGAGATGTCGGCCTTCTCGTTGCGCGCCACGACGCCGAGGGCGCCCTGGAAGCAGGCCGCGTAGCCGGCGGCGAAGAGCTGCTCCGGGTTGGTGCCCGCGCCGGAACCGCCCATCTCCTTCGGCGGGTTGACGACGACGTCGAGCTTGCCGTCGTCGGTGGCGACCTTGCCGTCACGGCCGTTCTCGGCGGTGGCGACGGCCGTGTACTTCACGTCGGAGTGCTGGATGCCCATATCTGCTTTCCTTGCTCTTGCGTCGCCCGGGGCTCGCGCCCACGACCCCCGGCGATCTGCTCCATGAAGACTAACCGCGGTCGCGCCGGGTGGCGCAACCGCGCCCTTCACAGACTGACGATCATCTTCCCGGTGTTCGCGCCGCTCAGCACGCCGAGGAACGCGTCCACGCCGTTCTCGACGCCCTCGGTGAAGGTCTCGCGGTACTTCAGTTCGCCCGAGGCGATCCAGCCCGCCACGTCCCGTACGAACTGCGGCTGCAGGTTGCTGTGGTCCGAGACGAGCATGCCCTCGATGCGCAGCCGCTTGCCGATGATCATGGCCATGTTGCGCGGGCCCGGGGTGGGCTCGGTGGCGTTGTAGCTCGCGATCATGCCGCAGATGACGATGCGGGCGTGCAGGTTGGCCCGGCTGATTGCGGCCTCGAGATGGTCGCCGCCCACATTGTCGAAGTAGACGTCGATGCCGTCGGGGGCCGCCGCCTTGAGCTGCTCGGCGACGGGGCCGTTCTTGTAGTTGAACGCCGCGTCGAAGCCGTACTCCTCGGTGAGCAGCTTGACCTTGTCGTCCGAGCCGGCCGAGCCGATGACGCGGGCGGCGCCCTTGAGCTTGGCGATCTGGCCGACCTGGCTGCCCACGGCACCCGCGGCGCCGGAGACGAAGACCGTGTCGCCCTCCTTGAGGGAAGCGACCTCGAGGAGTCCGGCGTACGCGGTCAGGCCCGGCATGCCGAGCACGCCGAGGTAGGCGGAGAGCGGGGCGGCCGAGGGGTCGATGCGGGTGGCGTGCCGCGCCGGGACCTCGGCGTACTCGCGCCAGCCGAGTCCGTGCACGACGTGGTCGCCCACGGCGAAGTCCGGGGAGCCGGAGGCGACGACCTCGCCGACCGCGCCGCCGTCCATGGGGGCGTCGAGCTTGTACGGCGGGACGTAGGACTTCACGTCGTTCATCCGGCCGCGCATGTACGGGTCGACCGAGAAGTGCACGTTGCGCACCAGGATCGCGCCGTCGGCGGGCTCGGTGACGGGGGTCTCCCGCAGCGCGAAGTCCTCGGGCTTCGGCCAGCCGTGCGGGCGGGCGACGAGGTGCCAGGCACGGCTGGTGGCGGGGAGTGCGGGCTGTGCGGTCACGGGGATGCGGCCTCCATTGCTGCTGCGCCATTTACTTCAGTAGATGAAACAACCATGCGCCTGGATATTTCATGTTGTCAAGCAAACGGGTACGCTCGGCGGTATGGCCAGCACCCGAACGCCCCCGACCGATCCCCTGACCCTCGAGGTGGTCCAGCTGATCGGTTCCGTCGTGGCGCGGTACTACGAGGAGTACGAGCAGGCGGCGGCGCAGCACGGGCTGACCGGGGCGCAGGCTCGGGTACTCGGCCTGCTGGCGCTCGAACCGATGCCGATGCGGCGGATCGCCGCGAAGCTGAAGTGCGAGCCGTCGAACGTGACGGGGATAGTGGACCGGCTCGAGGCGCGGGGACTGGTGGAGCGGCGGCCTGATCCCGCGGACCGGCGGGTGAAGCTCGCGGCGGTCACCTCGGCCGGCGGTGAGGCCGCGGGAGAGTTGCGGGACGGGCTGGATTTCGCGCGGGCGCCTCTCGCGTCCCTGTCCCGGGACGAGCGATACGTCCTGCGCGGACTGCTTCAACGGATGTTGGGGCTGGACCCTGAAGCGAGCCCCTCCGGCGACTGAGGTGAGCGGTACGGGGCCGAGCCCTGGGTCGCAGCCGCCGGGCGGTGGCTGGGGAGGTGCCAGGCGTGGGCCTGGCGGCCTCGTCCTCGATCGCCGGACGGGCTGAAAGATGTCCTCGATCGCCGGACAGGCTCGGAGTGCCGGAGCGACCTGGCATGCCGGACACGTTCGGAGTGCCGGAACGGCTGGGCGTGTCAGGCGGGTGTGGGGGTCGCCCCGGGTACCCCTCCCCTACGGCCGGCCGCATGTCGGCTCGGCTCAGGAACCCCTCAAGCGTTGGGCCCGTAACACCAGTTCGAGCTGGAAGCGGTGGTCGGGGTCGTCGATCTCGTCGCCCCAGAGTTCGCGGATCTGGCGCAGGCGGTAGCGGACCGTCTGGGGGTGGACGCCGAGGCGGGAGGCCACCTCCGGGGCGCCGCCCCGGGTCTCGAGCCAGGCGAGCAAGGTCTCCGCGAGCCGCCGCGCATGCGCGGGCCCGCAGAGCTGGAGCGGCGCGAGGCAGCGGCCGGCCAGGTCGTCGATCAGCTCCTCGGGCTGCAGCAGCACCAGCGCCTCGGTGTGCTCCGTGCAGAACAACACCTCGCCCGCAGGCAGCAGTCCGCGCCCCATCAGACCGACCGCGGCCTCCGCCCACCGCAGCGACTTCGCCGCGTCCACCAGCGGCACCGGCGGACCGATCGCGCCGGACCAGCCGGCCATGGCTCGGCGCAGCAGTTCGGGGCGGCCCGCGGCGCCCGGTTCGGGTACGACCATGCGGGGCTGCTCGGTCTCCATGTCGAGCAGCACGCCCTGGCCAACCGCCGGGGCCATCGCCTCGCGGGCGGGCCGGCGCAGGACGCCGACGGCCACTCTCTCGGGCAGCGGCCAACCGACGCGGGCCGCCCGCTCCTTGAGTGCGTCCGCATGGTCGCCGCGCGGGTGGTCGGCGAGCAGGAGTTCCATCAACTTGCGCTGCAGCCGCAGGCGTTCACCGGCCTGGCGGGCCGCCGCCTCCGCGTAGCCGCGCACCGATTCGTCCACCAGGCCGTCCAAGTACTCGAATCCGGATTCGGCGAGCTCGTACATCGCGGGCGGCGGGATCTCGATCTGCTGCCCGATCTCGGCGAGGCGGCGCCAGGCCAGCCGCACCCCGAGACGGTAGATGGCCTGCAGCGAGTCGAGACTGCGGCCGTTCAGGCCCTCGCCGCGACCGAACTCCTGGAAGACTTCCGGGAGATAGCGCGGCCGGCCCTCGGTGAGCACCAGTTGCTTGACGAAGCCCTCCAGGGCGCGCCGGATGCCCACGAGTGCCATCGGCTCGCCCGACTCGTCGAGCACGACGGGCAGATGGGGATACTCGCGGCGGATCTCGCGCAGGATGTCCTGCGCGAGCTGCGGTACTTCGTCCATGGCGAGCGCGGCGAACTGCTTCACCTGCAGCCGTGGCACATCGCGCCAGGCCGATCGGGCGGGCATCCGGTCAGCGCTCCCGCTGGGCCGTCTCGTAGGTGACGAGCGGCGTGTTCGGCTGCTCCGGTGTGGCGTCGAGCATCGCGACGATGCCGAAGGCCGCGCCCACGGCGAGTGCGGCGGCCAGGGCCGCGGTGAGTCCTGCGGCCACGAGTCTGTGCATGGCAGGTTCAGCCTCTCTGTCGGAGGTTACCCACCAGTCCCCCGCCGGCCCCAACCGGCAGTAGCCCAGTGTCGACAATCGATTGACAGTTCGTCAAGGGTGCGCCTACGGTTCCCGGCCCAGATGCGCAGGTGCGTTTTTCCGACTCGTTTTCTCGCGGCAGTGAGCCTCCTCCGAGCCGCCCCAAAACCCTCTGGAGTACCCGGATGCGCCGTACTGCTTCCCCGTTTTCGCTGATCGTGCTGGGTGTCGGGGTCTTCCTCCTGGTACTCGCACCGATGCTTGCCTGGTACGTCGAACCGCGGGCCAAGCGCACGCCCGTGGACATCGACGTGACCACAATTTTCGAGGGAAAGGGCGCGTACTTCGACACCGGAAAAGTCGAGACCGTCCGAGACGAGAACCTGACGATCACCCGCCAGGTCCGCGGCGACGTCGCCGACAGCGAGAAGAGCGGCCGGGCCATCTGGGACGTGTCGACCTCGGTGGATCCGGACAAGTCGCTGCCCGCCGAGGATCCGCACGACTCGCTGCAGTGGACCCTGGAGCGCTGGGTCACCGACCGGCAGACCAACTCCCCGGTGCACTGCTGCCAGGAGGAGCCGTACTTCGAGGGCGAGGCGTACCTGAAGTTCCCCTTCGACGTGGAGAAGCGCTCGTACACCTGGTGGGACAACACCCTCGGCGCCACCGTGCCGCTGAAGTACCGCGGCACCAAGAAGATCCAGGGCTACGAGGGGCTCCGGTTCACCGGTTCCGTGGAGCCGGCCAAGACCGGAACACGCCAGGTCCCGGGCACTCTGGTCGGCTCGAAGGCCGGTCAGGTCCTCGCCGAGGAGTGGTACGCCAACCACGGCATCGAACTGGTCGTGGACGAGCGCACCGGCCGCATCATCAACGCCCAGATCGGTCCCAGGAAGACGCTCCGCAAGCCGGGTTCGGACAAGGACGCGGTGGTGCTGCTCGACAGCAAGAAGATGGTCTTCAACGCCGACACGCAGAAGAAGCAGGTGGCTCTCGCCGACGACGACAGCAGCCGGCTCCAACTCGTCGGCGAGGTACTGCCGGTGGGCACCGGAGGCGTCGGACTCGCGGTGGTGGCGGTGGGCGGTGTTCTGGTCGTACGGGGCCGGGAACCGCGATCCACGCAGTAATTCACAACGAAGTGATGAGACGTCAGTGTCAACTGCGCGTGAAATTGTCACTTCCGTGAGTAGCCGCATCGAACGCGTCGGCGAAAACTGTCCATCCCCACCGAATGAACACAGCCAGCACACAGACAACTGGCTGCCGGACAAACGGAGTTCCACCACCATCCCCCGCTCCACGGCCTCCCCGGTCAGTCCCGGCCCCTTGCGAGGGGCCCGGGAACGCACCACCTGCCATCGCATCTCCGTCACCGCACCCCGAGACGAGTTGGAGCACGGATGCCCCAGCACGTACCTCCTTCCCTGCGCGACTCACAGCCCCGGGAGGCTCTGCACCGTGCCGTGCCGGGCACGGCCGCACCGCACCCTCGCCGCATCGTCTTCCTGTCCCGCCGCGACCTCGGCAACGCGGCCGCCGGCGGCTCCGAACTGCTCGTCGACCAGCTCGCCGACGGGCTCACCCGGAGCGGCCACCAGGTCACCCTGTTGTGCGGCGGCCCAGCCGCGTACCGGGACTACCGGGTGGTCTCTGCGGGCGGGGACCTGGGCCACTACCTGAAGGCCCGCAGCACCTTCACCCGGCAGGTCGGCGACTGCGATCTGCTCGTCGAGGTCTGCAACGGCATGCCGTACCTGGCACCGCTGTGGCACCGGGGACCCACCCTGTGCCTGGTCAACCATGTGCACACCGACCTGTGGGGGATGCGCTACCCGGCCCCCGCGGCCCGGCTCGGACGCAAGCTCGAGCACTGGGCGCTGGCCGGCGCGCAGCGCGGCAATCTCCTGGTGGCGGTGTCGCCCTCGACCGCCGGTGCGCTCGAGTCGATCGGGGTGCCGGGCGAGCGGATCCGCATCGTGCACAACGGTGTCGAGGAGCCCGGGCCGCTCGAACCCCGCAGCGACGAGCCACTGTTCCTCGCGATGGGACGGCTCGTCGAGTACAAGCGGATCGATCTGCTGCTCCGCCTGTGGGAGCGGGTCAGACCCGTTACCGGCGGGCGGCTCGTCATCGTCGGCGACGGTCCCGAGCGCGAGCGCCTCGAGCGGATGGCCGGTCCTTCCGTGCAGTTCACCGGGCACATATCCGAGGCGGAGAAGCACCGCCTGCTCTGCGCCGCCTGGCTGCTGCTCCATCCGTCCGCCGTCGAGGGCTGGGGGCTCGTCGTCACCGAGGCCGCGACCCGGGCCACGCCCGCGATCGGCTTCGACGTCCCCGGTCTCAGGGACTCCATCGAGGACGGCGTCACCGGGGTGCTCGCCCGCGGCGAGTCGTCCTTCGCCGCCGCCTGGTGCACCCTCGCGCTGTCCGCGGAGCGCCGTACCGCCTTCGGCAAGGCCGCCGCCGACCGCGCGGCCGACTATCGCTGGTCCAACACCGTCCGGCAGTTCCGCGCCGTCGCGGCCGAGGCGGTGGAGACGGCAGCCGCGGCGAGCGCGCCGGGAGATCCGCGCAGAACGAAGGGCCGGCGCACGTGAAGGACCCGTCGATCCGCAGATCGGTCACGCTGTTCCGGGCGTTCATGCGCGAACAGCAGGACCCCGAGCACACGTACACCCTGCTCGCCCGGGACGCGGCGAACCAGGTCGAGCGTTACGTCCCGCTGAAGGACCGCGTCGTCGTCGACATCGGCGGCGGCGGGGGCTACTTCACCGAGGAGTTCCGGCGCCGCGGCGCGCAGAGCTACCTCTTCGAGCCCGACGCCGGTGAGATCGGCAGCCGTCCGCCGGAGGGCACCGTGCTCGCCGACGGCTATCTGCTGCCGCTCGCGGACGGCGTCGCCGATGTGTCGTTCTCCTCCAACGTCCTCGAGCACGTGGACGATCCGGGGACGTTCCTCAGCGAGATGGTCCGGGTGACGCGGCCCGGTGGGCTCATCTACGTCTCGTTCACCAATTGGTACTCGCCGTGGGGCGGCCACGAATGGGCGCCCTGGCACTACCTGGGCGCCGACCGGGCGGTCAGCCGCTACCAGCGCCGCACCGGCAAGCCCGTCAAGCACACCCTCGGCGAGAACCTCCACGCCATCCACATCGGGCCCACCCTCAAACAGGTGCGGGCCCGCGACGACGTCCAGGTCGTCTCGGCCAGGTCCCGCTACTGGCCGTTCCTCGCCGGAGCCGTCGCCAAGGTGCCCGGCCTGCGAGAAGTCGCCACCTGGAACCTCCTCCTCATTCTCCGGCGGTGTCCATGACCAGCACGGTCCAGAGCCCTCAGCTGCCACCTCGGGTGCCGGCTCCGACCACGGTTCCCGCCGCGGATCCGCCCGAGGGACCGCGGTCCCGGGGGTGGCTGCTCGGGGTCTGGGCCCTGGTGTTCGTCCTGTTCGTCGCGGCCTCGCCCGGGCGGCAGACGTTCGACACCAAGCTCGGGGTGACCAGCGACCCCTGGCGCTTCCTCGGCGATCTGGGCCAACTCTGGAGCGACCAGGCCGGTTTCGGCGGCATCACCAACCAGTACGTCGGCTACGCCTTCCCGATGCTGCCGTACTACGCGCTCACCGATCTGCTGCAGATACCGGTGTGGCTGGCCGAGCGGCTGTGGATGTCGCTCATCGTGGCCGCCGCCTTCTGGGGTGCGCTGCGCCTGGCCGAGCGCTTCGGCATCGGCAACTCCCGCGCCCGGCTCGTCGGCGCGGCCGCCTTCGCCCTGTGGCCCGCCTTCACCATCGTCGTCGGCTCGACCTCGGCGGCCGCGCTGCCGGGTGCGGTGCTGCCGTGGGTGCTGCTGCCGCTGGCCGATCCGCGGCTGAGTGCCCGTAATGCGGCGCTGCGCTCCGCACTCGTGATCCCGTTCATGGGCGGGGTCAACGCGGCCTCCACACTCGCCTCGCTGCTGCCCGTCGGCCTGTATCTGCTGTCCCGGCCGCGCGGTCCTCGGCAGCGACGGCTGATCCTGTGGTGGGTGCCGGGGGTGCTGCTCGCCACCGCCTGGTGGGTCGTGCCACTCCTGATGCTCGGACTGCACGGCGAGAACTTCCTGCCGTACGTGGAGAACGCGCAGACCACCACCGAGACCATGTCCGCCACCGAGGCACTGCGCGGGGCGGGCAACTGGGTGGCGTACCTGAACATGGGTGAGGCCTGGCTGCCGGCGGGCTGGGCGGTCGCCGCGAGCTGGCTCGCCATCGCCGGCTCCGCCCTCGCCGCGGCGCTCGGGCTCGCCGGGCTGGCCCGCCGCGATCTGCCGGAGCGGCGTTGGCTGGTGCTGACCGTCGTGTCGGTCGTCCTGGTCACGCTGGCCGGATACGGCGGCGCGTTCGGCGCGCCGTTCCACGGGGTCGTGCAGGACCTGCTCGACGGTGCTCTGGTGCCGTTCAGGAACATCTACAAGTTCCAGACGGGGCTCGGACTCGCACTCGCCTTCGGTCTGATGCATCTGGTCGGGGTGGCCGCGCAGGCGCGCGGTGCGCGGCCGGTGCGCGGGCGCCGCTTCGCGCCGCTGATCGCCGCGGTGCTCGTGCTGCCGGGGCTGCTCCTGCCGTACGCCAGCGGGGCGATCCTGCAGCCGGGTTCGTTCCAGGAGCTGCCCAAGTACTGGAAGACGACGGCCAGTTGGCTGAAGAAGAACTCGCCGGACTCGAGGTCGCTCGTGGTGCCTGCCACCGCGCACGGCATCTACACCTGGGGCTCGACCATCGACCAGCCGCTCGATGTGCTCGCCGAGTCCCGCTGGGCGCAGCGCGACTATGTGCCGTTCGGCGCACCCGGCAACCGGCGCGCCATGGACGCCGTCGAGCAGGCGCTGCTCACCGGCGGTGAAGTTCCGGGCCTGCAGGATTACTTGAGTCGCGCCGGGCTGCACTACGTCGTCGTACGCAACGACCTCGACCCCGACCAGATGGGCTACGTACCGACCGCGACCGTCAAGCGCACCCTGGAGTCCTCCGGGTACGAGCGGGCCACCGGCTTCGGGCCGAAGATGACCGGCGGCCGGATCGCCGACGACACCCCCATCCAGGTCGAGGGCCTCTACCCGCGCCAGCGGGCGGTGGAGATCTACCGGCCGGGTGACGACACCGAGCGGCCGGGCCAGGCCGGTCTGAAGCCGGTCGCCAACACGGCCGTGGTCAGCGGCGGCCCCGAGTCACTCCTTCCGCTGTCCGCCGACCCGGCGATGCGCGACCGCCCGACCGTCCTGACCGGCGACAACCATCCGGGCCTCGGGAAGCCGCCGCTGCAGACGGTCGGCGACGGGCTGCGTCGCGCCGACACCCGCTTCGGCCTGATCAACTCCCATACGTCCTACACCTATACGAAGGACGAGCGGAACCACAGCGGCAGCGTCCAGAACCCGGGCGAGAAGCCGCATCAGATCCTGCCGAACGAGGGTGTCGGGCATCAGACGACGGCCGTGCTGCGCGGCGCGAAGTCGGTGACGGCCTCGTCCAGCGGCAACTGGCTTTTCCACCTGCCCCAGTTCGACCCGGTGAACGCCTTCGACGGCAATCCGGACACCGCCTGGGCCGAGGGCACCGCGTCCTCGCCCGAGGGTGAGTGGCTGCGGATCGGTTTCAGCAAACGCACCTACGTACCGGCCGACTTCACCGTCACGCCGCTGCCGCAGAGCGGAGTGCGCGCCGCGCCGACCCGGGTGAAGGTCGAGACGCAGGCCGGCAGCGCGGTCTCCACGCTGCAGCCGAACGGTCAGCCGCAGAAGATCAAGGCCCGGCAGGGCGGCTCCAGTTGGATGAAGCTGACCATCCTCGATGTGCAGAAACCGCAGCCGTCGGCCTCCGGTGCGGGCTTCTCCGAGATCAGCATCCCGGACGTGCAGGTGACCCGGATGCTCAGCCTGCCGGCGGACGCCGAGGGATCCGAGGCCGGTGCCACGCAGTACTCGCTGCACCGGGCGGCGGACCCGGGCGGCCTGTCCCCCGTCGCCGCCGAGAACGGTCTGCACCGCCGGTTCGACACCGAGGGCAGCGGCGACTACCAGGTCTCCGCCCAGGCGATCCCGGTACCGGGCAAGGAACTCGACGAGCTGCTCTACGAGGTGGCGCCCGAGCAGAAGCAGCAGATCAAGATCACCGCGGACTCCACCGCGCAGCTCGGCGCCGGGCTTTCGCCGCGGAACCTCACCGACGGCGACCTGACCAGTGCGTGGATCGCGGGCGACTCCGCCGTACTGCATCTGCGCTGGCCGGACAAGAAGGAGATCAGCGAGCTGGTGCTGCCGGCCGCCGGTGGCCTGTCCGCCCGACCGCAGAAGGTGGAGATCAGCTCCCCCGACGGCGCGGCGGTCGCCGGAGTGGACGAGAACGGCTGGGCACGGTTCGAGCCGATCACCACCGACCGGCTCGACATCACCATCACCGAGAGTGCGCCGCTGACGGTGCACAACCCGTTCGCGGACCGGAAGACGCAGCTGCCGGTCGGTCTCACCGAGGTCCATGTGCCGGCTCTCGAGGAGTACCGCACTCCGCAGCCGAAGAAGGACGCCACCTTCGAACTCGGCTGCGGCCAAGGACCGCCGCTCGCCGTGGACGGCACTCTGCACGCGACCAGCGCCAAGGGTTCGGTCCGTGATCTCACCGAGCGCAAGCCGATCGAGGTCACCCTGTGCGCCGGCGAGGAGGAGGACGGCACCGTGTCGCTCGGCAGCGGCACGCACCGCGTCGAGGCCGGCGACCAAGGCCCGCTCGCCCTCACCGATGTCTCGCTCACCAGCGGCGAGGCGGAGGCTCCGGCCACCACCGAGCGGGAGATGTCGGTACGTGACTGGGCCGGCGACGAGCGTTCCCTGACCGTCGGAGCGGGCGCCGCCTCGTACTTGACGATGTACGAGAACGTCAACGACGGCTGGAAGGCCACCGTCGACGGCAAGGAGCTGCAGACCGTGCGGCTCGACGGCTGGCAGCAGGGCTGGCTGGTGCCGGCCGACGCCAGCGGCACCATCGAGCTGACCTACGAACCGGCCACCACCTATCAGGTCGGTCTCATCGGCGGGGCCGTCGCGCTGCTGCTCCTGATCGGTCTCGCGCTGATCCGCCGTAGGGAGACCGACCCCGACACGGAGGCCGGTGTCGTGCCGCCGGTGGCGCCGGGGCCCGGGTTCGTGCTCGGTGCGGTCGTCCTGACGCTGGTCGGTGTGGTGGTCGCGGGTCCGTTCGCGCTGCTCGTGCCGGCGCTCGCGGTGCTGGCCTGGTGGCGGCACGCGCTGCTTGTGCCGATCGCGTTCGTGGCGATGGCTGCCGCGGGAGCGGTCGCGGCCGTCGGGGCCGGGCAGGCGGTGTCGGAGGACTCCGGCGCGTTCTCGCCGGTGGCCCAACTCCTGGCGCTGATCGCCGTGTTCGCCGCGCTGGTGACCGTACGGGACCAGCAGCAGGAGAACGAGCCCGTGGCGTCGCCGGGGCCCGCGCCGTACTACGGTCCGGTGCCGCCCGCGGGTCCTGCGTACGGCGCACCGGTGGGGTCGGCGGAGTCGCGGCAGGGTCCGCCCACCACCCCGTTGCCTCGCCGTGAACGGGGGGCGAACCCGGGGCCGGCCGGGCCGGATTCGGCCACGCCGCCACTCGGCACCGCCGGGCCGACGGTCTCGGCGCGCGGGCCCGGTGCGGCCGCACCCGATCCGGATCCGGAGACCACCCGACTGCCGTTCGGCAAACCGAAGTTCAGGGCGACCCGGCCGCCGTCGGACCCGCCGCCCGGCGAGGACGGGAACGACAGTCGATGAGCGACTGCCGATGAACAACCGTCTCCCCGGCCCGGATCGGGCCGGGGGGAGCGCCGCAGATCCGGCCCGCGTCGCCATGGCGGGCCGCACGAGGAACGGAGGGCCGATGACGGCCGTGGACCACCCCGCCCAGCGACCCGGTGCGCCCGAACCGCCGCCGCGCCGGGTGCCGTTCCCCGTGGTGGACGAGGTGTCACGGCACTGCCTGCAGGAGGACGAACCCGAGACCGTCCACATCGAGGTGCACCTGCCGGGCCGCCCCGACCGGCGCCGCCTGGAGGAGGCGTTCCACGAGGCGCTGCGCCGCCACCCCCGCGTCCTGGTGCGGGAGGCGCCGCGACGCTGGTACGCGCGGCGCTACGAGTGGGAGCTGACCGGGAACCCGGACGTCACGGTGGTGAGCTTCCCCGAGCCGGGCCCCGACGCCCGGCAGGCGGCCCGGGCACGGGCCCTCGCCTCGGCCCCGCCCCTCGCCGCCTCGCCGCCGGTGCGTCTTGAGTGCGTCGACGACCCCGGGGACGGCGGCGGCTGCGTGCTGTTCCTCGTGGTCAACCACACGGCGCTCGACGGGCCCGCCTGTCTGCGGGTCCTCGCGACGGCGGCGGAACTGTACGGCGGGGTGGACAACGCGCCCGCCGCGCCCCCGGTCCGCCGCACCGACTCGCCCGGTCAGCCGGCGGCGCTGCCCTCGGGGTTCGCCCGGCCGGCCCGTATCGCGGGCGGCGCCCCGAGGTCGTCCGGTGGCCGCCCCGATCCTGGCAACGGGATGCTGGTCGCCGAGCTGCCCGTACCGCACCGCCCCGAGGGCGCCCCGTACACCGTCAACGACCAGCTGATGGTGGCGACCACGCTGATGATCGCCGCCTGGAACCGGGAGCACGGCGGACCGCGGCGGCCGATGCGGATCACCATGCCGGTGGACGACCGGCCGCGGGACGCCTCGATGCCGATCGGCAACGGCACCCGGCTCGTCGAGGTGCCGTTCGCCGCGGAGGAGGTCGATCCGGACCGGCTCGGGGAGCTGCTGCGGCTCACCGCCACCCGCACCCGCGCACTCAAGGCGGCCCAGCGTCCTCAACTCGGGCACGGGGCAGCCCTGTTGACCTCACCCGTGGTGCCGGTCGCGGCGCGTGCCGCGCTCACCCGGGCACTGCGCGCCGCGGCCGGGCCCTGGACCTCGACGACGCTGCTCAGCAACATCGGACGGATCCCGTACGCCATGGACTTCGGTGACGCGGGCCGGGCGAGCGCGGTGTGGTTCTCCGCGCCCGCCCGCGTACCGCGCGGCCTGACCGTCACCACCGCGTCGACGGCTGGGCGCCTGCACCTGGCGCTGCGCTGGTCGCGGACGCTGCTCGGGCCGGACGACGGGGCCCGGCTGCGTGACCTGTTCGAGCAGTATCTGCACGCGACGGAGGACCCTCGATGACGTCCACGCTGCCGGGCGGGCTCCGCGACTTCTACGAGGACCCCGCCGTGCCCGTCGCCTCCGGGGACGCCCGCAGCCTGCGCCAGGCCCGGATGCTGGCCGACGCGCTCGGGCCGGCCGGTGCGGAGCCGTCCGTCGTCCTCGACGTCGGCTGCGGAGACGGCACCGCGGCACGGGCAGCGGCGCCGCTGCTCGCCGGTCACCGGGTGGTCGGCGTCGACTGGTCGCAGGACGCGCTGCGCCGGGCCCGTACGCATATGTCGGACGTGATCAGGGGCGAACTCTCGGACGCCGGGCTACCGTTGAGCCCCGGCTGCGCGGACGCCGTTCTGTTCAGCGAGGTCATCGAGCACCTCGTCGACCCGGACAGCGCTCTCGACGAACTGCGCCGGGTCCTCAAGCCCGGGGGTCATCTGATGATCTCGACGCCGAACCTGGCCGCCTGGTACAACCGCGCCCTGCTGCTCGCCGGGGTGCAGCCGGTGTTCTCGGAGGTGAGCCTGCGCGGCATCCACGGACGGCCGGGCTCCGAGGTCGTCGGGCATCTGCGCCTGTACACGGCCCGCGCCCTCAAGGAGTTCCTCACCGCCTCCGGGTTCGACGTGGTGCGGGTGGCGGGTGCGCCCTTCCACGGAGTGCCGAAGGTGCTCAGACCGCTCGACCGGCTGGTCTGCGCGGCGCCGAGTGCCGCGTCGATCCTGCTCGTGCACGCACGTAAGCGGGGCGACGGGCCCGGCGGTGGCTCGGACGGGCCGGGGCACCGGGCCGCGGGCACGGCGTAGCCATGTGGTGGGGGGTGGCCGCCGCCCTGGTGGCGAACACGTTGTACAGCCTGGGCTTCGTCCTGGAGAAGCGCGCCCTGTCCACGCTCCCCGCGCTCTCCACCCGGCGTCCGCTGCGGCTGCTCGGCCATGTCCTGCGCAGTCCGTTGTGGATCGGCGGATCGCTGGCCCTGGCCGGGGGGTTCGGGGCGCAGCTCGCCGTCTACCGGACACTGCCGATCGCCGCGGCCCAGGGCATCTTCGTGTCCGGGCTCGTCCTGCTCGTGCTGCTCTCGTCCCGTCTGCTCGGCGAGCGGACCTCGGGTCGTGAGCGGTACGCGATCGGCGCGATCCTGATCGCCCTGCTGATGGTGGTGCTCTCGCTGAAGGAGGGCGCCGACACGGTGAGCCGGCACGCGCCGCCCGGCCTGGTCCTGCTGATCTGCGTCCCGACCCTCGCCGGCGGCCTCTGGCTCTACGCGAACGCCGAGCGGAACGCCCGCCGCCGCCACCGGATGCCGACCAACGGCGTCGAGTACGGCATGGCCGTCGGGCTCCTCTACGGGGTCAGCTCGCTGGCCATCAAGGGAGTGTCAAGCCACCTCACGACCAGCGGGGTCGGGGGTGCGGTGGTGGATGTGCTGGCCTCGCCGTACCCGTATCTCCTGCTGTTCACGGGCGCGTTCGGCCTGATCATGTCGCAGGCCGCGCTGCAGCGGTCTCGTGCCTCCCTCATCGTGCCGGTCTGTACGACGGTGACCTCGCTGTTCACCGCGGTCCTCGGCACCTTCGCCTTCGGCGAGCCGCTGCCCGAGGACCCGGTCCGCCTCACGCTGCGGGTCGCGGGCACGGCGCTGGCGGTGTCGGTGCTGCTCGTGCTGCCTCGGCACGACGAGGAGGAGGCGCCGGCGGAGTCCGGGCCGGCTCCGGAGGACGGCGAGCCGGAGGCTGCCGTGGTGTCGGACCGGGAAGCCGGTCCCGTGCAGACCGTCGCGGTCGGGGACGGCGGCTCCGGACCTCCGCAACTCCCGTCACGCGCAAAGAGGTCGGCAGCGGAACGGCGCAACGGACGGGCGGTGGGGTCGGCCGCCGAGGCGGCGAACGGGTCCGGTGCCGAGGACGGCGGGTCCCGGGTCGGCGAGTGGTTCGACGACGACCGGTCGCGGGCCGTGCGGGCACGGACGCGGGGCCTGCCGACGAAGACGATGCCCGCGGCTGCGCGGCCGGTGACCGTGCAGCCGAAACCGGGCGGGGACCAGGCGCCGGAAGCGGGCCCCACATCCGGCGCCGAACCGGCTCCCGCGCCCGCCGGGCCTGCGGACCGCTCGCCGGCTCCGGTACCTGCGCCCGCTCCCGCACCCTCTCCGGGGCCGGGACCCGACCCGGAACCCGACGCCGTACCGGAATCCACACCCCCGCGCTCCCCCACCGATGCCCCTGGCGCCCCCGACCCCGACATCGAGATCCGGCTCCCGCCGCAGCCGGCCCCCGAGGACCGGGAGGCCGCGCCCCATCCGCCTCCTCCGCCCTTCCCGGGACACCGCAAGCCCCCGCCCAGCCAGCGCCCCACAAGGAGTTGAGCCGACTTGAACCCCGACGACCCGCTTCTCAGGATCCTCGCCTGCCCGATCGACAAGGGCCCGCTGCACCTCCTCGAACCCGAGGCGGCGCTCTACAACCCGCGCCTGCGCCGGCGTTACCCGATCCTGGACGGAATCCCGCAACTCCTGCCGTCCTCGGGCGACCAGGTACCGGACGACGAGCACGAACGTCTGGTCAAACGGATCGAGGCAGCCGAGGCGTCATGACCATCGCCGCCCGTATCGGGCCCCTCCTTCCCACCCGCCTCACCGGCGCGCTCGCCCGGCTCGTCTATCCCCGCTTCGAGCCCGAACTGGCCCGATTGGGCGACTACTTGCCCCGAAACTGCGGCACCGCCGTGGACGTCGGCGGCTGGTACGGGCCCTGGTCGCTGCGGCTGTCGGCACGGGCCAGGCACGTGGTCGCGGTCGAACCGGTACCCCACCTCGCCCGCACCCTCGACGCGGCGACCCCCGCGAACGTACGGGTCGTCCGGGCTGCCGCGTCCGACCGGGACGGCACCGCCAGGCTCTGGCTGCCCACCGGCGACCGCGGCGACCGCGGGGTGTCCTCCCTGGTCCGCCGCGACATCCACGGACAGGCCCTGGACGTACCGTCGCTGACCCTGGACGGGCTCGCGCTGCGCGACGTGGGCTTCGTCAAGATCGACGTCGACGGCAACGAACTGCCGGTGCTGAACGGCGCGTTGGAGCTGCTCGACCGTGACAGGCCCGCGCTGATCGTGGAGCTGGAGGCCCGTATCCAGCCCACCGCGCCCGTGGTCGACCTGCTCGCCCGGCACGGCTACCGCGGCTGGGTGCTGCCCGGCGACAGCTGGATCGCACTGGACGGCTTCGACCTGGACGCCCATCAGGCGGCCACCGAGCACGTGGTCACTCAGGGGCTGCTGCGCCGGGTCCTGCCGTTCCGCGGCCCGCGTTACGTGAACTCGGTGCTCTTCATGCCGGACGGCCGCCGCCCGGGACGGGGCAGCCGCACGCAGGGAGCACGCACGCGGTAGCGGGCGCTCGCGCGGGCGGCGGCACGGAGATGGATGCGCGGGTGCGGATGTGGATGCGCGGGTGCGGATGCGCGGGCGGGTGCCGCCGGGTGACCATGGCCGCATGCCTGCCCGTACACCCGCGCCGTTCACCCCACTCGACTTCCAGCTGGTGCTGCTGCGCCGGATGGCCGACCACAATCCGGAGCTCGTCGAGGACGCCCGACGCCGACTCGGCGCCGGCGCGGCCGACATGCGCGAGGCGAACCGACGCTGGCAGGCCATGGTGCGCTCGCCCGGTGGGCGCGGTTCGGCCGCCCGGTACCGCTCGGTGCTCGGACCGCCCGAGGCGAAGAACCGGCGGCGGATCGGCGACCTCGAGTGCGAGGCGCTGCTCTGGCCGGTGCCCCTCTGGCCCGATCTGCGCTTCGAAGTACTGCTCGCGCCGAACGGTGCGGCCTGGAACGAATGGCTCGTCCGAGCACCGGGAGCGACCGGTCCGGACCTCAGGACGGTCGAGGACCTGCAGCCGTTCTCCTGCGTGGTGGACGAGGTGGCGCGCGCGTTCGCCCCGGCGCAGCCGCTGGAGGGGACCGCACCGTCCCGCTGGCGCCTGCGCTTCGACGCGGCGGACACCCAAGGCGTCGTACACACCCGCACAGCGGACTTCACCTGGGGGCTGCTGCAGGCGGTGACGGACCTGCCACGGACTTGACGAGGACGGACGGGCACGGCCCGGGCCTGCGGGCGAGGCGCGCGGGGCCGGCGCCCGAGTCGCTCACTCCGCCTCGGGATCCCAGTCCAGGAGCCGGACCTTCGCCACGGTCCGGACGTGGCGCCGCATCGCCGCCGCCGCCCGCCGGCCTTCGCGCGCTTCGATCGCGTCCAGGATCGCCCGGTGCTGCACCAGCGACCTCGCGGGCCGCCGTGGCTGGCGCAGCGACTCGTTACGGCTCTCGGTGATCTGCTCCGCGATGGAGCGCATGAACTCCGCGAGCAGCACACTGTGCGCTGCCTCGGTCACGGCGCCGTGGAAGAGGCGGTCGCCGTCGACCCCGTGCCCTCCGTGCTCGATATCGTCCGCCATCGTGACGAGCGCGGACCGCATCGCCCGCAGGTCCTCATCCGTGCGGCGTTCCGCGGCGAGTTCGGCGAGTTTGGTCTCGAGCGCCTCGCGTGCCTCGAGCACGTCGGGCAGCCGCCGCCTGCGTTCCACCAGGCGCTCGACCGGCTCGACGTCGAGGCCGTCCCTGACCAGGTAACTGCCGCCGCCGTGCCGTACCTCGACCAGGCCCTGCACCTCGAGCACGACGATGGCCTGCTTCACGGATGCCCTGGACACACCCAGCCGCTGGGCCAGTTCACGCTCGGGAGGCAGGCGGTCACCGGCTCCGAGTCCGCCCTCGGCGACGTACGCCCGCAGTCGGTCGAGTACCTGCTCGTACAGCCTGGTCCTGCCCATCGGACGCAGTGCGTCGCTCACGCCGGTCCCCCTCCCCACGGCACGCCGGGCCGGCACCGACCTTAGCAGCGGAGACCGTGAACCGGTCGAGTGGCCGAGCCAATTCCCGTTCAACCCCTTGACGCCGGAAGTCTCGCCGTCGACGCTGTGACGCGCCAACAGGCTTAGTGGCTCAGCCACTTCAGCATTCGACAGCGCAACACCACCCCTCATAACGCCACTTCACCCCATCACTCCACTCCACTCCACTCATCACTCGACTTCGCCATTCCGGGGACGCTCAAGGGACGGGAGCCCACGATGTCCGCCGAACTGATCTCCATCCTTGTGCTGGCGGTGGTCTTCGTGATCGCCACCACCCGCTCCATCAACATGGGCGCGCTCGCGTTCGCCGCCGCGTTCGGCGTGGGCGAACTCGTCGCGGACCTCGATGCCGACGGCATCTTCGCCGGCTTCCCCGGGGACCTGTTCGTGGTCCTGGTCGGTGTCACGTACCTCTTCGCCATCGCTCGCGCGAACGGCACCACCGACTGGCTGGTGCACGCGTCGATCCGGCTCGTGGGCGGTCGGATCGCGCTGATCCCCTGGGTGATGTTCGTGATCACCGGCGCGCTGACGGCGATCGGAGCGGTCAGCCCGGCGGCGGTGGCGATCGTCGCGCCGATCGCCCTGAGCTTCGCGGCCCGGTACGGCATCAGTCCGCTCCTGATGGGCGCGATGGTGGTGCACGGGGCGCAGGGCGGCGGCTTCTCGCCGATCAGCATCTACGGGTCGATCGTCAACGGCATCGTGGAGCGCGAGGATCTGCCGGGCAACGAGATGGTCCTCTTCCTCGCCTCGCTCGTCGTCAACCTGCTGATCGCCGGTGTGGTGTTCGTCCTGTTCGGCGGCCTCAAGCTGTCCGGCCGGGGCGGCACCACGGAGGCTGCGGCGGTCGAGGCCGGGTCCGCCGAGAGCGGTTCGGGCAAGGCCGGTGCCGGCAAGAGCGGTTCCGGCAAGGGCAGTTCGGCCTCGAACGGGTCCGGCGGGGGCAAGGCGGGGGCGCCCACGGCCACCCCCTTGGACGCCCCGGTCATCGGCACCCTCGCAGCGCTCGTCGCCCTGGTCGTCGCCGTCCTCGCCTTCGACCTGGACGCAGGGTTGAGCGCCATCACCCTCGCCGTGATCCTCAGCGCCTTCTGGCCCGAGACCAGCCGCCGGGCCGTGGGCGAGATCGCCTGGCCGACGGTCCTGCTGATCTGCGGTGTCCTCACCTACGTCGGCGTGCTCGAGGAGATGGGCACGATCAAGTGGGCGGGCGAAGGGGTCGGCGACATCGGAGTCCCGCTGCTCGCGGCCGTACTGCTCTGCTACATCGGCGCCATCATCTCGGCGTTCGCGTCCTCCGTCGGCATCATGGGCGCGCTGATCCCGCTGGCCGTGCCGTTCCTGGCACAGGGCGAGATCGGCGCGGTCGGGATGATCGCGGCGCTCGCGGTGTCGGCGACGGTGGTGGATGTGAGCCCGTTCTCGACTAACGGCGCACTGGTGCTCGCCGCCGCCCCGGACGTCGACCGGGAGCGCTTCTTCCGGCAGTTGATGGTGTACGGCGGCGTGGTGGTGGCCGCGGTCCCGGCCGTGGTCTGGCTCGCCCTCGTGGTGCCGGGCTTCGGCTGACCGTCCCACCCGCGACCGACGGGTGCGGCCCCGGCACCGGGGCCGCACCACGGACCAGCTGCGACGATGGGCGAGAACCGGAGCACCGGAGCACGGCACCACGAGACCACGGCGACCGCAGCGAACTCGGCGACCAAGGCGACCGTCAGGAGAACCCAGCGTGAGCGAACCGACCCACGACCTCTTCCCCGCCCTCCGCCCGGGCAACGACCGCCCGGCCCTCACCTTCGGCGACCGCACCCTGACGTACGGGCAACTGGCCGAGACCGCAGGGACATTGGCCGAGGAACTGCGTTCCGCCGGCCGGGTCGCACTCTGGGCGACACCGACCCTGGAGACCGCCGTCGGTGTGGTCGCCGCGCTCCAGGCCGCCGTACCCGTCGTGCCGTTGAACCCGAAGATCGGCGAGGGCGAGCTGCGGCACGTCCTGTCGGACAGCACCCCCGATCTCGTACTGGCCGCCCCCGATGCCGAACTGCCGTCCGCACTGGCCGAGTTGGCGAGGATCGCCGTCCGCACGACACCCGGCCACCCGGACGTCCCGGCCCAGGACACCGCCCCGCGCCCCACCGAGGACGCCCCCGCCTTCGTCGTCTACACCTCCGGCACCACCGGCCCGCCCAAGGGCGCCGTCCTGCCCCGACGGTCGGTCACCTCGACCCTGGACGCGCTCGAGGACTCCTGGCAGTGGACGGCGGACGACGTACTCGTGCACGGTCTGCCGCTGTTCCATGTGCACGGGCTGATCCTGGGCATCCTCGGCCCGCTGCGCCGCGGGGGCTCCGTACGGCACCTGGGCAGGTTCTCCACCGAGGGTGTGGCGCGGGAGCTGACCGGCGGCGCGACGATGCTGTTCGGAGTGCCGACGATGTACCACCGCATCGCCGAGTCGCTGGCCGACGACCCGGGCCTGGTGAACGCGCTCGCCGGAGCACGGCTCCTGGTGTCCGGCTCCGCCGCACTCCCGGTGCACGACCACGAGCGGATCACGGCGGCCACCGGCCGTCGGGTGATCGAGCGTTACGGGATGACCGAGACCCTGATGAACACCAGCGTCCGCGTGGACGGCCCGCCGGGAACCGGCACCGTGGGCGTCCCGCTGCGCGGCGTCGAGCTGCGGCTTGTGGAGGAGTCCGGCGAGCCCGTCGCCGACCCGGACGGCATCGGCGAGATCGAGGTACGCGGCCCGAATCTGTTCACGGAGTATCTGAACCGGCCGGACGCGACGGCAGCCGCCTTCACCGCGGACGGCTGGTTCCGCACCGGCGACATGGCGGTCGTCGACGCCCACGGGGCGGTCCGTATCGTCGGCCGCAAGGCCACCGACCTGATCAAGAGCGGTGGCTACAAGATCGGAGCGGGCGAGATCGAGAACGCCCTGCTCGACCACCCGGACGTCCGGGAGGCCGCAGTCACGGGCGAGCCGGACGCGGACCTCGGTGAGCGGATCATCGCGTGGATCGTTCCGTCCGACCCGTCGAGTCCACCGTCGCACTCCCGGCTCGCGGACCACGTGGCCGCCCAACTCGCCCCGCACAAGCGGCCCCGCGAGGTACGCCTGCTCGACGCGCTGCCCCGCAACGACATGGGCAAGATCATGAAGCGCCGCCTCACTGCCCCGGCCACCCCGGGCAACAGTGATGGCTGACCGCTGGACCGCACGCGAGACGCTGTCCGCAGTCACCGATTCCTTCACCGAACTCCCTTGCACACAAGGCGAGTTCTCAGGAGACGGGCCGATCTCCTGGGAGGGCTACGGCGAGGCCCGCGCCCGCGCGGCCGCGCGGACCGGCGAGCAGGAGTCCGTGGTCTGCGGCACGGCACGGATCGGCGGATGCGAAACGGTGCTCCTCGCCTTCGAGTTCGGCTTCCTCGGCGGCTCGCTCGGCGAACGCACCGGAGACCGGATCGAGGCCGCGTTCAGCCACGCCCGAGCGCATCGGCTGCCGGTCGTGTCGCTGATCGCCACGGGCGGCAGCCGGATGCAGGAAGGCATGCGCGCGCTGACCCAACTCCAGCGCGTGGCACGGCAGTCGGCGCTGCACCGGGCCGTCGGCCTGCCGCAGATCGCCGTGCTGCGCGACCCGGCCACCGGCGGCGGCTGGGCGACCCTCGGCGCGGGCGCGGACCTCACCCTGGCGCTTCCTGGCGCCCAGGTCGGTTTCGCGGGCTCCCGGGTGCGCCCGGCCGACGCGGACCCGCGGGCGTACGAGGCCGAGGGCCAGCTGGCCGCGGGCGCGGTCGACGCGGTGGTGCCCGTCGCGGAGCTGCGAAGCGCCCTCGGCCCCCGGCTGCGCCTGCTCACCGGCGGCGACCCGGCCGGCTCCCCGGCCCCCGTACCGCCGCCGCGCGCGCTCGGCCGCGCCGATACGGCCTCGACGGGACGGGCGGCGGTCCGACGGGCCCGGGACCCCGAACGGCCTCGCGCCCAGGCCTATCTGGCCGACTGGTTCGAGGAGCGAGTGGAGGTACGCGGCGATCGCTGCGGAGGCGTCGACGCCGGAATGCTGTGCGGGTTCGGGCTGCACGCGGGACGCACCGTCGCCTACGCGGCCCAGTGCGGGACGCCGACCCGGCCCGCCGGCTTCCGTACCGCCGCCCGGCTGATCCGGCTCGCCGGACGGCTCGGCATCCCGGTCCTGACACTGATCGACACCCCGGGCGCCGCGAACGACGCGGAGGCCGAGCGGCAGGGCGCGGGCGCGGCGATCGCCGAGGTGTTCGCCGCGGTGGCCGAGTCCCCGGTGCCGGTCACCTCGCTCCTGATCGGCGAGGGCGGATCCGGCGGGGCGCTGGCCCTCGCGGCGCCGGACAACACCTGGGCGACCGCGGACAGTTACTTCTCGGTGATCGCGCCGGAGGCCGCCGCGGCCATCCTCAAGCGGGATCCGGGCGACGCGCTCACCACGGCCGACCAACTCCGCCTGCGCCCGGCCGACCTGGTGGACCTGGGCGTCGTACGCGGCGTGGTCGGTCCGTGAGCGCCGGATCGCGGTGGTACCCAACCCCCTTGGCAGGGACGGACAGTGACAGCCAGTCAGGCACTGCGCACGAACAATCCGGGCGAACACCGGCTCAGGTGTTCCCCAGAACAGGTGATCGTCGCTCCTTTGATTGCCCGGAACCCGCGTGACCAACGATGCTTACGGTGCGCAAGCAACGGGCTGCAGACCGTAGTTGGCGCACGTCCCACACAAGCAACACGTGCACCCACCGGTGCCGGACACCGGACCGGAGCGACGGGTCACGGGTAACACAAGGAGAACGCACCACATGAACTTCCTCACCGACCTTCTCGCCGGCGTCGTCCACTTCGTTGGCTGGCTGGTCTGACCGAAGTCCCGCAGCGGCGCCGTCTCCCCTCGTCCCACGGGGAGGCGGCGCCGCCGCGTTGTGCCGCCCCTCACGCCTCGGGCGACCGCGCGTCGTACCGGGCGAACCTGCGCCACTTCAGGGCGAGCAGCCCGACCGCGACGACACAGGCGACACCGCCTCCGGTGATGGCGAGCTGGGGCGAGGCGAGGTCGGCGACCGTGCCGGCCGTGAAGTCGCCGAGGCGCGGGCCACCCGCGACCACCACGATGAACACGCCCTGCAGCCGGCCCCGCATCTCGTCGGGTGTCGCCGCCTGCAGCATGGTCGAGCGGAACACCATGGACACGGTGTCGGAGCAGCCGGCGATCGCCAGGAACAGCACCCCGAGCCAGAGGTTGCGGGTCAGTCCGAAGACGGCGATGGCCGTACCCCAGGAGGCGACGGCCAGCAGAATCGCCAGACCGTGCCGGCGGATCCGGCCGAGCCAGCCGGAGAACACGCTGCCGAGGAGCGCGCCGATCGCGGGCGCCGCGACGAGCAGCCCCGTCGTCTGCGCGTCACCCCCGAACCACACCACCGCGACCACGGGGAACAGCGCCCGCGGATGCGCGAGCACCATGGCGCACATGTCGGTGAAGAACGTCATCCGCAGATTCGGCCGGGTGGCGAGGAAGCGCAGTCCGTCCAGGACCGAAGCCCGCTTGGCCCCGGCACCCGCCGCCCGGTCCGGCTTCATGGACGGCAGCCGGTACATCGCGTACAGCGAGGCGCTGAAGGCGACCGCGTCGATCAGATACGCGGCCTGGTAGCCCCAGAATCCGACCAGCAGGCCGCCGAGCATCGGGCCGAACATGGTGCCGGACGTGGTGGTCACGGAGGAGAGGGCGTTGGCCGCGGGCAGCTGCTCGGGCGGCAGCAGCCGCGGGATCATCGACGAGCGGGCCGGGTTGTTGAGGGCCGCGCAGACGGCTTGCAGAGCGACGATCGAGTACAGCAGCCACACCCGGTGGAATCCGGCGAGCGCGGCGCAGGCGAGGACGAAGGAGAGCAGGCACAGTCCGGCGGAGCTGGCGATCCCGAGCTTGCGGCGGTCCACGGTGTCCGCGATGGCGCCGCCGTACAGACCGAAGACCACGAGCGGCACGAGGGAGAAGAGGCCGACCAGGCCGACGGAGAACGCCGAGCCCGTGATGTCGTACACCTGCAGGGAGATCGCCAGGGCGGTCATGGCCTGACCGAGCCAGGAGATCGTCTGGCCGACCCACAGCCGCCGGTAGTCCACCGAGGTGCGCAACGGCGTCAGATCGGCGAGGATCCTCTGCCGCCTCGGCCGTATGACTGCGGATCCGTCCTGGTCAACGCCTGTCTTCTTCACCACGGGGGATGGTAACCCCGGTGCGCGAACGACCGGTGCGCATTTTCCGCCGGCCCCTGCCGGCCCGCGCCCTCCCAGAACCACCCGTACGGCGGCACCCCGCCCGGCGCATCCCAGCGCGCGGGGTCAGGGCCGCCGCCACAGGATGCGAGAAGGGCCGTCGTCCGGCGGCCGCACACGGTCAGTGCTCTCGGGAGGAACCGCCATGACCGCAAGCCTCGACCAGTTGCGGCGCTGCCACGTCGGCGTCGACCTGGGCGCCGCACGCACCCGGGTGTTCGTGAAGGGCGCGGGACTCGTCGTGGACGAGCCGAGCGTCGCGGCCATCAACACCAGGACGGGCTCGCTGATCGCGGTCGGCGAGTTCGCCGAGCGGATGACGGGGCGTACGCCGAGCTACATCCGGGTGGTGCGGCCGGTGTCCGGCGGCACCGTGGTGGACATCGACATGGCGCAGCGCATGCTCAGTCACCTGCTCGACGACAAGCTGCGCCGCACCCTGCGCCGCAAGCCGCGGCTGCGGGCCGCCGCCTGCACCCCGCACGACGCCGATCCGCTGGCCCAGCGTGCGACGACGGAGACGTTGATCGGACTCGGGGCCCGGCGGGTGGAGCTGGTGGACACCCTGATCGCGGCGGCGGTCGGCTGCGGACTTCCGGTGGAGCGCCCGGAAGCCACCATGATCCTGGTGTGCGGGGCGGCGACCACGCAGGTCGCGGTGCTGTCGATGGGCGCGATCGTCACGGCGGTGCGGATCCCGGTCGGCGGCGACGCCATCGACCACGCGATCGTTCAACTCCTGCGTCACCAGCATGAGTTGATGCTTCCGAGCCAGTCGGTGCGCCCGCTGCAGCTGGCGCTCAGCGGGAACGGGCTGACGTCGCGCGGCCCGGAGTCCACCGAGATCCACGGCCGCGACGTGGCGACGGGTCTGGCCCGGTCGGTGCAGGTGCGCACCGCGTCGGTCCGGGAGGCCATCCACACGCCGCTGACCACGGTGCTCGACGGCATCGGCAAGGTACTGCGGGACTGCCCGCCCGACCTGGTCGCGGACCTGGCGGACCGCGGAATCATGATGGTCGGCGGGAGCGCGCTGCTCCCGGGCCTCGACCAGATGCTGCGGGGCGCGACCGGGATGCCGGTGCACATCGCGGAGCGGCCCGACGTCTGCTCGGTACTCGGCCTCGGCGCGATGCTCGAGGGCCGTATCCAGCCGATGCAGCTGGATCTGCTCGGCAGTTGACCCCGGGAGCCCCTCGTGTCGAACTCCGTGCAGTTGGCCGGTGCCGTCCTGATCCTCGGCGCGTTCGTGCTCGCCCAGGCGGGCCGGATGCCCTTCGGGTCCGCCGGGCATCTCTGGCTCAACTTCGTCGGCTCCGCTCTCCTGGTGATCGACGCGGTGGCGGGTTCCCAGTGGGGCTTCCTGCTCCTCGAGGGTGCCTGGGGTCTGTACGCCCTGCTCGGCCTGGTGAACTGGGCCCGGGGCAGACCGATGACCGAGCAGGAGGCGGCGTGACGCAGGGGCGGCCCGACGAGCCCGCGTCCCCCTCGCCGCCGCAGGGTCACGAGCACGCCTCGCCCCGACGTCTCCCGCTCCTCGTCGACGCCGTACTCAGTGTCGGCACCGATCTCGAACTGCGGGCCACACTGCAGCAGTTGGTGGACGCCGCCACCCGGCTCACGGGAGCGAGGTACGGGGCGCTCGGGGTGGTGGGGGCGGAGCGGGGCGGCCGGGTCACCGAGCTGTTCACGGCCGGTGTCGACGAGCGGGCGCGGGCCCGTATCGGCGGCCTGCCCGACGGCCACTCCGGGGTCATCGGCGAACTGCTCGTCCACCCGAAGCCGCTGCGGATCGACGATCTCACGACCGATCCGCACTCCAGCGGACTGCCGCCCGGACATCCGCCGATGCACAGCTTCCTCGGGGTGCCGATCCTGGTCGCCGACAAGGCCTTCGGCAACCTGTATCTGGCCGAGAAGCAGGGTGGCCCGTTCACCGCGGAGGACGAGCAGCTGCTGCGGGTGCTCGCCGCGCAGGCCGGCATCGCGATCGGCAACGCCCGGCTCTACGAGACGGCCCGCCAGCGGGAGCGCTGGATCTCGGGTACGGCCGCGGTCACCACGGCGCTGATGTCCGGCGGCAGTCCGGACGAGGCCCTGACCGTGGTCGCCGAACAGGCCAGGCAGCTCGCGGAGGCGTGCGCCGGGGTGATCCTGCAGCCCACCGACGAGGGCGGCATGGAGATCGTGGCCGCCTCCACACAGGAGGATCCCGGATCGTTGATCGGCACCACGATCGCGCCCGGCAGCCCGGTGCTCGAGCAACTCCTGGGCGGGGAGGCCGTGTTCGTGTCGGACTCGGCTACGGACGCACGGATGACGACACCGGTGAGCGAACGGTTCGGGCCGAGCATGCTGCTGCCGCTGCAGAGCGGCGGCCGGCTGATCGGCACCCTCGCCCTGCCCCGGGTCCGCGGAGACCGCGAGTACACGCCGGTCGAGCGGCAGTTGGCCACCCAGTTCGCCTCGCAGGCAGCACTCGCCCTGGTGCTCGCGGACGCGCGCCGCAGCCGCGGCAGGCTCGCGGTGTACGAGGACCGGGACCGTATCGCGCGCGATCTGCACGACCTGGTCATCCAACGCCTGTTCGCCACCGGGATGATGCTGGAGTCGGCCCGCCGCAGGGCCGAGGTGCCCCTGGTGGTGAACACGCTCGGCCATGCCGTGGAGGAGCTGGAGTCCACGGTCCAGGAGGTCCGCACCACCATCTTCGCGCTGCAGCAGCCGCCCTCCGACTCTCCGGCCGGCCTGCGGGACCGGGTGCTGCGCGAGGCGGCGACCGCCGCGGCCATCGTCGGGTTCCAGCCGTCGGTGCAGTTCACCGGCCCGGTGGACAACCGGGTCGGACGGCAGGCGCGACGAGGGCTGCTGCTCGCGCTGCGCCGGGCACTGGCCGCGGCGACCAGGCGTGCGGGCGTGACCCGGATCGCGATCCGGGTCGACGCGGACGCCGGTGTCACCGACGACGGAGCGGCGGTCCGGCTCACGGTGCACGACGACGGAGCACCGGCCGCGGAGCCCGACAGCTCCGGCACGACGGTGACCTGGGAGTCCCCGCTGTAGTCCGGTGACCCCGCCGGCCTCGCGCCGCCCGACCCCACTCGGCGCCCGGTACCGTACCGCCACGACGACGAAGGGACGCGCCCGATGAGCAGTACGCCGCGGCTCGAGGTGACCCGCGAGCAGGTCCTGGCCCACCGTGTCGCCACGCAGGGCCTGGACCGTGCGTCCACGGCCCCGGACGTACTGGCACTCGGCGTGCAGGACACTCCGAACGGCTCGGCCCGGCTCGCCTTCGCCGCCCGCGGCGTCTCGGCCGAGGCGGTGCGGGGCGGGCTCGACCGGGTGTGGTCGTTCCGCGGTGCGCCGTACGTCCACCGGCGCACCGATCTGCGGGCGCTCGCCGCCGCGTTGTGGCCGGTGTCGGACGCGGACGCCACGGCCCGGCTGGAGAGCAAGCAGCTCGAGCGGGGCGCCGCGCTCGGCCTCGAGGCGTTCACGGTCACCGCGCGCGCCTTCCGCGACGTGGTGACCACTCCGATGCCCAAGGGTGAGGTGAGTACCGCGGTCTCGGCCGCTGTACCCGAGGTGCTCACGTTCTGGTGCGAGGGGTGCGGGGCGCGGCACGTCTCGGGGCAGCTCTTCCAGCAGGCGGGCCTGTTCGCCGCGCTGGAGGTCGGTGTGACGGGCCGGCAGACAGTGCTCGCTCCGCTGCACGACCGCTTCCCGGTCCCCGTGGAGGCCGCGGGCACGAGTGACCTCGTACGGCGCTGGCTCGGTTTCCTCGGTCCTGCCACCCCGGCCGATGCGGCCGCGCTGATCGGCACGAAGCCGGTCGTGCTGGAGTCCGTGTGGCCGGCCGGGCTTGCGGAGGTTTCGGTGGACGGCCGCCGGGCCTGGCTCCCGGAGGAGTCCGTCGATGCGCTGCGCACTGCCCAACCGGGGAATCTGGTACGGCTGTTGCCGCCCGGTGACCCCTATCTGCAGGCCCGCGACCGCACCTTGCTGCTGCCGGAGACGGCCCACCGCAAGGAGCTGTGGCGGGCGATCTCGGCTCCCGGTGCACTGCTGGTCGGCGCGGAGATCGTCGGCACCTGGCGGGTCAAGGCGGCGGGCCGGCGTGCGGCCGTGACGGTCACCCCGTTCGCGCCGCTGCGAGCCCGGGTCCGCAAGGCTCTGGAGGCGGAGGCGGACACCGTGGCGGAGGCCCGCGGCGCGGCGGGGGCGACGCTGCAGATCGCCGGATAGCGCACAGCCGCGCGGCACGACGCACTCCCGAACCCCTCACACCATTTTGAGCAATTGCTAAATTTCGCAACTCCATACATGCTGAAGCGGCTGTGTCCGTAGGTAGCCGCGGGCACAGCACTTCGCCGTCGGGAGCTGTGAGGGGGATCGTCCGGGTGAACGATCGGATCAGCCGGTACTGGAGACCGGTGCGTGCCCTGCTGCCCGCCCGCGCCGACTACACCGCGATGGCCCGGGACCCGCGCCGCGACCTGCTCGCCGGCCTGACCGTGGCCGTCGTCGCGCTGCCGCTCGCCCTCGGCTTCGGCGTCTCCTCGGGCCTCGGCGCGGAGGCGGGGCTCGCGACCGCCGTCGTCGCGGGCGCAATCGCGGCCGTCTTCGGCGGCTCGAACCTGCAGGTCTCCGGGCCGACCGGCGCGATGACGGTCGTGCTGGTGCCGATCGTCGCCCAGTACGGGCCAGGGGGCGTGCTCACCGTGGGCCTGCTCGCCGGGCTGATGCTGATCGCGCTCGCCCTGCTGCGGGCCGGCGCTTACATGCGCTACGTCCCCGCCCCTGTCGTCGAGGGCTTCACCCTCGGCATCGCGTGCGTGATCGGGCTGCAGCAGGTGCCGAACGCGCTCGGAGTACCGGTGCCGGAGGGCGACCGCGTCCTGGTGGTCACCTGGCGCGCGATCGAGGAGTTCGCGCGGGCGCCGCACTGGACGGCGCCGATCCTGGCCCTCGCGGTGGCGGCCGCCGTACTGATCGGTGGGCGGTGGCGGCCCACCCTTCCGCTCTCCATCCTCACGGTGGCTGTAGTGACCGTTTTGACCTGGGCGTTCGACCTGGCGGTGACGCCCATCGGCGATCTGCCCGCCGGGCTGCCCGCACCCTCGCTCGACTTCCTCGAACCCGCCGCGCTGCCCTCACTGCTCGCCCCGGCCCTCGCGGTCGCGGCCCTCGCCGCACTCGAGTCCCTCCTCTCCGCGACCGTCGCGGACGGGATGACCGTCGACCAGCGGCACGATCCCGACCGCGAGCTCTTCGGGCAGGGCCTCGCCAATCTGGCTGCCCCGCTGTTCGGCGGCGTCCCGGCGACCGCGGCCATCGCCCGTACCGCGGTCAACGTCCGTACCGGTGCGCGCTCCCGGCTCGCCGCGCTCACGCACGCTGTCGTACTCGCCGCCGTGGTGTTCGCGGCGGCACCTCTGGTGTCCCGGATTCCGCTCGCCGCGCTCGCCGGGGTACTGCTCGCCACCGCAATCCGCATGGTCGAGGTCGCCTCGCTGCGGTCCACGGCCCGCGCGACCCGTTCCGACGGCCTGATCCTCGCTCTGACCGCCGTGGCCACCCTGGCCCTCGACCTCGTGTACGCCGTGATCATCGGCCTGGTGGTCGCGGGCGCGCTCGCACTGCGCGCGGTCGCGCGGCACGCCCGGCTCGACCGGGTCGACTTCGCACCGCACCTGGACGACACACACAGCGACGAGGAACGCGCGCTGCTCGCCGAGCACATCGTCGCCTACCGCATCGACGGCCCGGTCTTCTTCGCCGGTGCACACCGCTTCCTGCTCGAACTCGCCGAGGTCGCCGACGTCCGGGTGGTGATCCTGCGGATGTCCCGGGTCACCGCCATGGACGCGACCGGCGCCCTGGCCCTCAAGGACGCGGTGCAGCGGCTCAACCGGCGCGGGATCGTCGTGCACAGCTCGGGTGTGCGCCCGGAGCACCGCCAAGTCCTGGAATCCACCGGCACGTCGGAGCTGCTGCGCCTGCACGGCAGGGAGTACGGCTCGACACCGCAGGCGATCGCCGGGGCCCGCCGTCATCTGCAGGGCGAAGGACTGCTGCCCGGTGTGCCCGACCGGCCGGGTGCAGCCTCCGGAGAACGGCCGGGGCACTGAGGGAGCCTCGCCTCGGCGGCCCGCAGGGCCCTCCCGGGGACGGCACCGCGCCCGCAGGGGGCGAAGATGGGCGCATGGCATGGAAATCTGGGCACGCACGCGGTCCGGCCCACGGGTGGGGGCGGCGCGGTGCGCTGCCGGGCGACGGACGCTCCGGGAGGGGGTTCCGGTGAGCACACCGCTGTACCAACTCAAGGCCGAGTTCTTCAAGACGCTCGGCCACCCGGCCCGGATCCGGGTCCTGGAACTGCTCAGCGAGCGTGAGCACTCGGTCGGCGAGATGCTCCCCGAGGTCGGCATCGAACCGGCCCATCTCTCCCAGCAGTTGGCCGTGCTGCGCCGGGCGAATCTGGTGGTGACCCGCAAGGAGGGCTCGACGGTGTACTACTCACTGGCCAGTCCGCAGATCGCCGAACTCCTGAGGGTGGCCCGCACCATTCTCTCCGGCGTACTGACCGGGCAGGCGGAGCTGCTCGCCGACCTCCGCGCGGCCGGGCCCGGCCCGGCTGCCCCCGGCCGGAAGCGCTCGTAGCGTCAGGCGATCCCGGCGGGCGCGACCTGCGGCGGCCAGGACAGGAAGCGCTTGGGCCGCGGCGGTGCGTACGTGCGGACCTTGGAAGTGGTCAGACCGAGGCGGACCAGAGACTCCGCGACCGTGACCGCGGCGGCGACGCCGTCCACCACCGGGACCCCGGTACGCGCCACGACGCGTTCGGCCAGCCCCGACATCCCGCCGCAGCCCAGGCAGACGACCTCGGCACGGTCCTGCTCGACGGCGCGGACCGCCTCCTCGGTGATGGCCTCGACCGCGGCGGCGGGATCGCGCTCCAGGTCGAGCACGGCCAGGCCACTGGCCCGTACCGACGCACAGCGGGCGGCGAGCCCGGCGAGGGCGAGACGGTCCTCGATGAGCGGGACGGCCCGGTCGAGGGTGGTCACCACCGAGTAGCTGCGGCCGAGGAACTGTGCGGTGGAGGCGGCCGCCTCGGTGATGTCGACGACGGGAACGTCGAGGATCTCCTGCAGTCCTTCACGGCCGTGTTCGCCGTAACCGGCCTGGATCACCGCGTCGTAGGGCCCGCGGTACGCGCGCACGGCCTCCATGACGGCCACGGCGGCGAGATGGCTCTCGTAGTTGCCCTCCACGGACTCGGCGCCGAATGCCGGGGTGAGCGGCACGATCTCGGTGCCGGGCGCGGAGACCGCCGCGGCCTGTTCGCCGATGGTCTGCGTCATCGACTCGGTGGTGTTGACATTGACGACAAGGAGCCGCATGGCGTGGTGTTCCTGATTCTTCGTTTTCGTTCGTTCGGTGGACCCGGGGGTGGTCCGGGGTGGGTCAGGCGCTGGGGACGGCGATGGACTCGCCGTCGATGTCGTCGGTGGGACACGCGGCCCGACCGGGCAGCACCATGTGCAGCAGGCCTGCGAGCAGACCGCCGATGAACCAGGAGAAGCCGGAGATCCCGGAGAAGTACGGGGCGAGGGCGATCACCACGGCGATGGCGGCGGACGGCACGAAGGCGGCGACGGCACGCGGGTTGATGCCGCCCCGGTAGGCGTAACTCGCCTGCGGGTCCTCGGAGTAGAGGTGCGGGACGTGCACCTTGGTCCGGCGCAGCAGCCAGTAGTCGGCCATCACGATGCCGAAGACGGGGCCGAGCAGGGCACCGAGCCCGCCGAGGAAGTACTCGACGACGACCGGGCTGTCGTAGAGGTTCCACGGCAGGATGACCAGGCCGATCACGGCGCTGACCACACCGGCCCGGCGGAAGTCGAGCTTGCGCGGGAAGAGGTTGACCAGGGTGTAGACGGGGGCGACGAAGTTGGCCATCAGATTCACCGCGACGGTGAGCAGGATGAGCGACAGCGAGGCGAGGACCAGGAGCGGGGTGCTGGGGATGGTCTGCACGATGTCGGACGGGCTGGTGATCACCTTGCCGTCGAGGCGGAACTGCGCGCCGCTGAGAACGACCACGATGCCGGCGAAGAACAGCATGTTCACGGGGATGCCGACGAGGTTGCCGAGCAGGATCGACCGGTTGCTCTTGGCGGAGCGCGTGAAGTCGCAGAAGTTGAGCACGAACGTGCCGTAGATGACGACCCAGAGCGCGGCGGCCTCGAGGATGTTGAGCCAGCGGTCGGCACCGGTGAACGGTGTCCCGGCGTCCAGCGCGATCGACCAGTCCGCCTTGGCGAACATCCACACGGCGAGTGCCAGCATGGTGATCAGTACGGCGGGCGCGGCCACGGCGATGTACTTGCGGATGACGTCCATGCCGTAGCTGACGATCAGCACCTGGACGACCCAGAGGATCATGAACGAGAGCCAGCCGAGCGCGGAGAGCCCGAGCGCCGAGTGCTGCTCCCAGGACTTTATGCCCGGTGCGAGCGCCACCAGGAGCGCGGACAGCACGGACGAGGCGAGGTAGGTCTGGATGCCGAACCAGGCGATGGCCACGCCGCCGCGGATGACCGCGGGCAGCTGCGCACCGCGCACACCGAAGGCGATCCGGCTCATCACCGGGAACGGCACACCCGTCTTCGAACCCATGTAGCCGGAGAGGCTGAGCAGCACGAAGAGGAAGACGGAAGCCAGGACGAAGGCGATGAGGATGTCCCAGACCGCCATGCCGAGTGCGAACAGGCCGATCGCGAAGGCGTAGTTGCCCAGGCTGTGCACGTCGTTGGCCCACAGCGTGAAGACGTTGTAGCCGCCCCAGCTGCGACCGGCCTTCTTGGTCGGTGCGAGATCGGGGCTGTAGAGCCGGGGGCTGGTACCCGCGGGGACGGCGCCCTGCGGGGAGTCGGTGGCGGGCGGCGCCCCGTCCGTACGCGCTGCGTTCTGCGCTGTGGTCACACCGGCCACCTTTCAGCGATTTCGGTATACGAAACCAATATTCCGAAGCGGGTGACCGGGACGCTACGGCCGTTCGTACGGGGCGGTCAATACTTTCCTGCCATCAATCGGCAGCTGGAAGCCACCACATACCTGTGCACTCGACCATCCCCTCCCCACACCGTGAAGATCATGTGGGATACCAAACACCCGGTCGACATGGGGCACGAGCCTCATCACCCGCACCCCGATGCGGGTCGGATGCGACCAGCTCAGCGCCCCGTCGTAGAGGCAGTGGCTGCACACCGAAGCGAGGCGGCGAAGACGAACGAGGACGAACACGGCGACCGGCGCGTCCAGGAGGGCCGTGGCCCCACGGCCCCGTGGCCCCGTGGCCCCGGTGAGGATCGGCGGGAAGTTGCCGACGACGGTCTCCGCGGACGCCATCGCACCGGCCCCGACCACGATGCCACCGGTGATCCGGGCGACGAGGCCGTCCGGCGGGACGGCGATCGCGGTGGCCAGGAGGACCTCGCGGCCGCTCCTCGACCAGCGGGTGACCTCGGCGGCACGGTGCCGAGTCGGCGGAGGTGGCCATGCCGAGCGACACCACGGCCCCGAAGGTCAGCGCGCCCGCGGGTGCGACGCCCTGGTGGTCGAGGATCGCGCCGGCGCCGCACTCGCCGCCGAACTGGAGGCCGAGCCGGAGACCGGCATGCTCGTGCTGCGCACCGGCGGCGACTTCGTCAGCGAGAACCGGGGAACGCCCGAGCGGGACATCCTCACCGCTTCCCCGAAGGCCCGGCCGAACCGGCCTTCGCCGAGGGCTCGATCAAGCCGAAGGCGGACACCACGGTGCGCACGCGAGAGCGCCGGAGGGCGCCGCCTGCGTCCAGGGCACGCGCGGGGCCTGGAACGTCACCCCGTCCAGGCCCTGGCTCCCCCGCTGCCCGTGGTCGTACCCGCCGGGCTCACTGCCGCGACGCCCGCAGATGCTCGGCGGCCGCATGCCGGCTGGTCTCCAGGTGCTGCAGGACGAGTTCCTCCACGCGCGGCACATCGCGGGCCGCGATCGCCTCGTACAGGTCCTGGTGTTCCTTCGCGACGCCGAGCAGGTCGTCGTGCCGGCCGAGCAGCCAGCGCATCCGGCTGCGCAGGGTGCGCTCCAGCTCGTTCAACAGCTCGTTCCCGGCCAGCGACGTCACCGCCTCGTGGAAGTCCGCCGCGGCCCGCCGCGCGCCGACCGCGTCCTCGCGCTCGGCCGCCGCCATCTCGGCGTCGAGCGACTCCCGCAGCCGGTCGAGCCCTTCGCGGGTACGCCGCTGCGCCGCGAGCCGGAAGGTCAGCATGTCGAGTGCGGAACGCACCTCGTAGAGATCGGCCAGATCCGTCGGACTGAACTCCCGCACCACCGCCCAGGTCCGCGGCCGCGGCGTGACAAGCCCCTCCGTCACCAACGCCTTCAGCGCGTCCCGGATCGGCAGCCGGCTCACCCCCAGATCGGCTGCCAGGTCACGCTCGACGAGCCGACTGCCGGGCGCCCGCGCCCCGTCGACGATCTCGTCCCGCAACTGCCGCGTAACCCGGTCCGACTCGGGCTCGAATCCACCAGAACCTGCCATGCCCGCATTCTGTCACCACGCTCCGCCCCGCCCCACCGGCACGGCCCGGTGCGCACCGGGCCGTGCCGACTCCCTACGCCACCGCGTGCCCGACCCCGATGTAGTCGGACCGGTCACGCGAGTCGTAGAGATACACGAACACGTCCGCACCGTCCGGGATGCTGAAGTTCTTGACGGTGCTATCCACCGTCTTCGACGTACCCGGTGCCTTGTACGGCCCGTGCAGCTTGCTGGTGACGCCCTTGTACCGGTAGCTCAGCCGGACGTAGAAGGTGTCGCTGTCGTTCTTGGTGTCGTAGATCCACAGCTTCTCGGCCGACGGGTGGAACTCCACCTTCCCGACGAACCAGCCACCGGACCGCAGTTCCACCTTGAGCGCCTTGCCTCCGGCATCGTGCTTGAAGTACGTCCCGTCGAAGGGGTCCCCCAGGCTGCACGGACAGCCGTCCGTGTCCCGCGTGTGGTCGGTGAGCTTCGGATTGGGGCTGTACGCCTGGGACGGTGCGGCGGTGGCGAGCAGCGCCCCCGCCGCGAGGACCGCACCGGCGAGGAGCACCGGCGCCCGTCGGCCGCCCGTCAAGACTGCCTTCCTGCCGAACAACGTCATGGTCAGGCCACCGCCCCACCGGTGCCGCGCGCCGCAGCGATGAAGTCGCTGTGGCCCTTGCCGTCGTAGACGGTGATGTCCACGTACGCGCCCTCGGGAATGTCGAAGTCCTTGACGGTGTGGTCCACGACCGCCGAAGTCCCCGGCGCGGAGAAGGTGCCGAGATTGTGGCTCTTGCCCTTGTAGGTGTACGAGGCGTGCACGTAGAAGGCGTCACCGTCGTTCTTGGTGTCGTAGATCCACAGCTTCTCGCTCGACGGATGGAACTCCACCTTGCCGACGAACCAACTGCCGTCGAGGAGCTCCATCTTGACGGCCGTACCCCCGGCGTCGCGCTTGAAGTACGTCCCGTCGAACGGGTCCGCGAGTGTGCCGCCACTGCACGGGCACTTCCCCGTGTCCCGGTAGTAGTTGTGCGCGGTCGGATCCGGGCTGTACGCCTGCGCCGGCGCCGCCGTCCCGACCAGCGCTCCCGCCACCAGGGCCGCTCCCGCGAACAGCCCGGTCAGACGTCGTTTCTCCCCCATGGTCAACTCTCCCCCGTGTAGTGACCCACCACCTGACGGTGGCGCACTCTCACGGTGCCACCCCGTTCGCCCCGACAGGTACCTCGTACATCTCAGGGTCTGACGCGGTCTCACATCGCCGTCAGCGCCGGGTGATCCTCGCGGCGATCGGCAGGTGGTCGCTCCCGGTGGCGGACAGCGTGCGCACCTCGGCGACGGTCGCGGAACGCGCCATGACCTGGTCGATCCGGGCCAGGGGCAGTGCGGCGGGGAAACTGAAGGCGAAGCCCCGCTCCGCCACGTTCATCCGTGAGGTCAGTGGGGCGAGGCCGCGGTCGTCCACCGTGCCGTTGAGGTCCCCGAGCAGGACCACCGTCTCGATCCGCTCGCCGGCCAGCGCCCTGCCGAGCAGCTCCGCACTCTCGTCACGCCGGGCCGACGCGAGCCCACCCGCCCCGACCCGGATCGACGGCAGATGCGCGACATACGCGGCGACCTCCCCCTGCGGTGTGTCCACCACCGCCCGCAGTCCCCGGCTCCAGGGCCCCTCGATCCCGTCCGGCTTGATGTCGAGCAGCCGCGCCTCGGTCAGCGGATACTTCGACCAGAGCCCGACGGTGCCGCGGACGGCGTGGTACGGGTAGCCATCGGCAAGGTTCTCCTCGTAGACCCCGAGCGCAGGAGGCACCAGCTCCTCCAGCGCGATGAGATCGGGACCGCCGTCGGCCAGCGCGCGGGCCGTACGCGCCGGATCGGCGTTCTCGTCACTGACGTTGTGCTGCACGACGGTCAGATCGTCGGCGCCTTCCTGCCCGGCGGGCAGGAACAGTCCGCCGAAGAGATACGTCCACACCGCCACCGGCAGCAGGACAGCCACCAACGCGACCACCGAACGCCGAAGCAGCGCCAGAACGAGGAGGAGAACGACGACAAGCCCGAGCCACGGCAGGAACGCTTCCAGCAAACTGCCCATGCGGCCCACGGAGTTGGGCACCGCCCGATGGAAGGCAAGGAGCATCGCGGTCAGCACCGCCGCCACGGCGAGCACCCGCCCGCGCGCCAGGAGGGCCGGACCCGGCTCCACTTCACCCGAGGCCCGCCGCACGCCCTGTCGCCGCATCCACCGGTACACCGCAGCCCCCACTGCCTTCCGCTGCCCCCGCACCGGCGCGACCCGTCCTTCTCGCAGATCAGATCGATTCTGCTTGGTGGGGCGGGTGGGACTCGAACCCACGGCCGACGGATTATGAGTCCGCTGCTCTAACCGGCTGAGCTACCGCCCCGACGCGGCGTGTCGCGTACACATGTACGCGCCGTCTGCCGCAGCATAGCCGCTCATTCGATCTCTCGCGTCGGATGGTCGGCTCTGCACGACCATGAGGACTGCACTGCCGCCTGCGCGGTTCCACTTCCCCGGCAACCAGTGCCGACCAGCATGAAAAAGGACCCCCGAAGGGGTCCTCATCACTGCTCTCCCGACTGGACTCGAACCAGTAACCTGCCGGTTAACAGCCGGCTGCTCTGCCAATTGAGCTACAGGAGACCGAGCTCCCCCGACTGGACTCGAACCAGTAACCTGCCGGTTAACAGCCGGCTGCTCTGCCAATTGAGCTACAGGGGAATGCCTCGTTGCACCGAACGTACCTACCTGGGGCTTCCTCAGGCAGCGCGCGCTCGCTGCGACACATACATTAGCGCAAGCAGGGGGGTGCTCCGCCAATCGGTATGGGTAGGCGCCCTGCACCTGACGTCTGGGAAGGGTGGCAGCCATGCGCTACAAGCTCACGTTCATCGCCGGAGCGGCCCTCGGCTATGTGATCGGCACGCGGGCCGGGCGCGAGCGCTACGAGCAGCTGCGGAAATCGGCCCGCCAGTTCGCGCAGAATCCAGCCGTGCGCAATGCGGCGGAATCCGCGGCTCAGGGCGGGCGGCAGTTCGCGGGCAAGGCGTACTCGACGGTGAGCGACAAGGTCGGGGACCGGGTGCCGGATTCCGTCGCCGACCGGGTCCGTTCGCTGCGCGAGAAGTCGCAGCGCGGCGAGGACGACTGGGGCACCAGCAACACCTGACGAACGGTCCCGGAGTCGCGGTGTCCGCGGCCCCGTCCCTCGGCGGTCCCGCGGTGCTTGCGCGATAGGGCAAAATCTTCAGGCATGGGGATAGTCGCCGGATTGGACAGCTCGTCCGAGTACACACGCATCGTCGTCTGCGACACCGACAGCGGTGCCGTACTCAAGCAGGGGTACGCGCCACACCCCGTGGAGGGGAAGCCGTCGGACGTCGATCCGCAGGCCTGGCTCCTCTCGCTCGGTGAGGCCGCGGCGGGCGGACTGCTCGAAGGCGTGCAGGCCATCGGCGTCTCCGCGCAGCAGAACGCGGTGGTGCCGATCGACGACCAGGGATCGACGGTCCGGCCGGCGATGACCGGCGGCGACAAGCGCGCGCAGGTCGCCGCGGTGGATCTGATCGACGCGCTCGGCGGGCGGCAGGCCTGGGCCGAGGCGGTGGGCTGCGTGCCGCAGTCGGCACAGCCGGTGACCAAGCTGCGCTGGCTGGCGCGCACCGAGCCCGAGGCCGCGGGGCGCACGACGCTCGCGATGCAGGCCCACGACTGGCTCGTGTGGCAGCTGCTCGGCCGGCCCGCCCGCCGGACGACGGACCGGGGCGGGGCGTCGGGGACCGGCTACTGGTCGGCGACTTCCGGTGCGTACCGTCCCGATCTGGTGGAGCTGGCCCTCGGGCACCAGTGCGGACTTCCGGAGGTCCTCGGCCCGGCGGACGCCGCCGGTACGACGCCGGAGGGGCTGCTGATCTCGGCGGGGACCGGCGAGACCATGGCAGCCGCGTTCGGCCTCGGGATCGGGGTAGGCGACGTGGTGGTGTCGCTCGGCGCGTCCGGGTCCGTGATGGCGGTGCACCACGAGGCGCTGGCCGATCCGAGCGGGATGATCACCTCGCTCGCGGACGCCACCGGAATGCACCTCCCGGTGGTCCACACACTGAACGCGGTACGGGCGCTGCGCGGCACGGCCGATCTGCTCGGCACCGACCTCGAGGGACTGTCGGCGCTCGCACTCAAGTCCACCCCCGGTTCGCACGGTCTGGTACTGCTCCCCTATCTCGAGGGCGAGCGCACGCCGGCGCTGCCGCACACCGCGGGCACGCTGAGTGGACTGCGCAGGGAGTCGATGAAGCCGGAGCATCTGGCGCGGGCCGCGTTCGAGGGCATGCTGTGCTCGCTCGCGGACGCGCTCGGTGTGCTGCGCGGGCGCGGCGTCGAGGTGCGCCGGGTGTTCCTGCTGGGTGCGGCCGCCGAACTGCCCGCCGTGCAGGCCGCAGCGCCCATGCTGTTCGGGGCGCAGGTCGTGGTGCCGCAGCCCGCCGACTACGCGGCGCTCGGTGCGGCGCGGCAGGCGGCCTGGGCGCTCGGGGTCGCGCAGGGCACGCTGTCCGCGCAGGCGCCGCCGGCCTGGCAGGGCGCCGCCGCGCAGAACTTCGAGCCGGGTGACGAGCTTGCCGTCGGGCAGGCGGTCCGTCAGCAGTACGCGTCCGTGCGGGATCAGACGCATCCCGGTGCGTTCGGGACGGCGGGCGAGCAGCCCGGAGGTTGAGTTGCCGGCGGCCGATGCGTTCTTGACCGGGGTTTGAGTAAACCTGTTGGAGTGGGCGCCGCGTCATACCCGAGGATGGGGTGAAACATCTGCCCCGGCTCCTGCGATGGGTATCGCGTGCTCATAAGACTCCTGCGGACGTATCTGCGTCCGTACAAGAACTCCATAGGGCTGCTGGTCCTGCTGCAGTTCCTGCAGACCTGCGCCACTCTGTATCTGCCCACGCTCAACGCGGACATCATCGACAACGGTGTCGTGCAGGGCGACACGGGCTACATCCTCACCT
Organism: Streptomyces sp. YIM 130001; assembly: GCF_003574445.1. Classification (GTDB taxonomy): domain Bacteria; phylum Actinomycetota; class Actinomycetes; order Streptomycetales; family Streptomycetaceae; genus Streptomyces. The sequence goes on along the minus strand of NZ_KZ984554.1, from coordinate 77,064 downwards.
ACGGCGCTCTGATGATCGCGGTCACGCTGGTGCAGATGACGTGCAACATCGGGGCCGTGTTCTACGGCGCACGGACCGCCGCGGCCGTCGGACGCGATGTGCGCGCCGGGATCTTCGACCGGGTGCAGTCGTTCTCCGCGCGCGAGGTCGGGCACTTCGGTGCGCCCTCGCTGATCACGCGGACCACGAACGACGTGCAGCAGGTACAGATGCTCGTCCTGATGTCGTTCACGCTGATGGTGTCCGCGCCGATCATGTGTGTCGGCGGCATCGTGATGGCGCTCGGACTCGACGTGCAGCTGTCCGGGGTGCTCGTCGCGGTGGTGCCGTCGCTCGCGATCTGCGTGAGCCTCATCGTGCGGCGGCTGAGGCCGCTGTTCCGTGTCATGCAGGAGCGCCTCGACACGGTGAACCGGGTGCTGCGCGAACAGATCACCGGCAACCGCGTGATCCGGGCCTTCGTCCGCGACTCCTACGAGAAGGAGCGGTTCCGGGGTGCCAACGAGCAGCTCACCGAGGTGTCGCTCGGCACCGGCCGGCTGTTCGCCCTGATGTTCCCCGTCGTGATGACCGTCGTGAACGTCTCCTCGATCGCGGTGGTCTGGTTCGGGGCACACCGCATCGACAGCGGGGGGATGGAGATCGGTGCGCTCACCGCGTTCCTCGCGTATCTGATGCAGATCGTCATGTCCGTCATGATGGCCACCTTCATGTTCATGATGGTGCCGCGTGCCGAGGTCTGCGCCGAGCGGATCCAGGAAGTGCTCAGCACCTCGTCCAGTGTGGTGCCGCCGAGCGATCCGGTACGTGAGCTGCGCCGGCACGGGCATCTGGAGATCCGGGGGGCCGGGTTCAGCTACCCGGGTGCGGAGGCCGCTGTGCTCTCGGGCGTCTGTCTGGAGGCGCTGCCCGGCGAGACGACGGCCGTGATCGGCTCGACGGGCAGCGGCAAATCGACCCTGCTGGGCCTGGTTCCGCGGCTCTTCGATGCGACCGAGGGCGAGGTTCTCGTCGACGGTGCGGACGTGGCGACCCTCGAACCGGCGCTGCTCGCACGGACCGTGGGGCTCGTACCGCAGCGGCCGTATCTGTTCTCCGGGACGGTCGCGACGAATCTGCGGTACGGCAATCCCGACGCGAGCGACGAGGAGCTGTGGCATGCGCTCGAGGTGGCGCAGGCCAAGGGCTTCGTACAGGACCTGGAGCAGGGACTCGACGCCCCCATCTCGCAGGGCGGCACGAATGTCTCCGGTGGACAGCGGCAGCGGCTCGCGATCGCGCGGACGCTGGTGCAGCGGCCGGAGATCTACCTCTTCGACGACTCCTTCTCCGCGCTCGACTACGCGACCGACGCGGCGCTGCGTTCCGCGCTCGGCCGCGAGACGCGCGAGGCCACGGTGGTGATCGTCGCCCAGCGGGTGTCGACCATCCGTGACGCGGACCGGATCATCGTCCTCGACGAGGGCCGGGTGGTCGGTACCGGGCGCCATCACGAGCTGATGGAAGGCAATGAGACGTACCGGGAGATCGTGCTCTCCCAGCTGACGGAAGCGGAGGCTGCGTGATGGCCGGTCCTGGCGGAGGCGCGATGGCCGGAGCCCCGGACCAGCGTTCGATGGATTTCAAGGGGTCGAGCAAACGGCTGCTCGCCCAGTTCAAGACCCACCGCGGGACGATGTACGCGATGCTCGTCGCCGTGGTGATCAGCGTGGGCCTCTCGGTCGTCGGACCGAAGATCCTCGGCAAGGCGACCGACCTGATCTTCGCGGGCATCGTCGGCCGTGACATGCCCCAGGGCGCCAGCAAGGAGCAGGTGCTCGAGCAGATGCGGGAGGGCGGTAACGACGGGATCGCCGACATGCTCTCGGGTACGGACTTCACCCCGGGCCAGGGCATCGACTTCACGGCGGTCGGCCAGGTGCTGCTGCTCGCGCTCGTCGCGTTCGCGGGGGCGGGTCTGGCGATGGCGATCGCGACGCGTCTGGTGAACCGGGCGGTCAACCTGACCGTCTACCGGATGCGCGAGGACATCCAGAGCAAGCTGTCGCGGCTGCCGCTCTCGTACTTCGACCAGCGTCGGCGCGGAGAGGTGCTCAGCCGCGCCACCAACGACATCGACAACCTCGGCCAGACGCTGCAGCAGTCCATGGGCCAGATGATCAACTCGCTGCTCACCGTGATCGGTGTGCTGGTGATGATGTTCTGGATCTCGCCGCTGCTCGCCCTGGTGGCTCTGATCACCGTGCCGCTCTCGTTCGTGGTGGCGACCCGTGTCGGCAAGCGCTCGCAGCCGCACTTCGTGGCGCAGTGGAAGTCGACCGGCCAGGTGAACGCGCACATCGAGGAGATGTACACGGGCCACGCGCTGGTGAAGGTGTTCGGGCGGCAGGAGGAGTCCGCCGCCCAGTTCGCCGAGCAGAACGCGGCGCTCTACGAGGCGGGTTTCAAGGCGCAGTTCAACAGCGGCATCATGCAGCCGCTGATGATGTTCGTGTCGAACCTGAACTACGTCCTCGTGGCGGTGGTCGGCGGACTGCGGGTCGCGTCCGGCACGCTGTCGATCGGCGATGTGCAGGCATTCATCCAGTACTCGCGGCAGTTCTCGATGCCGCTCACGCAGCTCGCCTCGATGGCGAACCTGGTGCAGTCGGGCGTGGCCTCCGCCGAGCGGATCTTCGAGCTGCTCGACGCGGACGAGCAGGACCCGGACCCGGCGCCCGCCGAGCGGCCCGGGGAACTGCGCGGCCAAGTGGCCTTCGAGGACGTGGCGTTCCGCTACGAGCCGGAGAAGCCGCTGATCGAGGATCTCTCGCTCACCGTCGAGCCGGGCCACACCGTGGCCATCGTCGGCCCGACCGGCGCGGGCAAGACCACGCTGGTCAATCTCCTGATGCGGTTCTACGACGTGACGGGCGGACGGATCACCCTGGACGGTGTCGACATAGCGAGGATGACGCGCGACGAACTGCGGTCCGGAATCGGCATGGTCCTGCAGGACACCTGGCTGTTCGGCGGCACGATCGCGGAGAACATCGCCTACGGGGCCGACGAGTTGAGCAGCGTCCCACGCGAGGCCGCGGGCGACTCGGGCAGATACGGCGGCACGCAGGTCGGCGGTGTCACCCGCGAGCAGATCGAGGAAGCAGCTCGGGCCGCGCACGCGGACCGGTTCATCCGTACGCTGCCGGACGGCTACGACACGGTGATCGACGACGAGGGCAGCGGGGTGAGCGCCGGCGAGAAGCAGCTGATCACCATCGCGCGGGCCTTCCTGTCCGACCCGGTGATCCTGGTGCTCGACGAGGCGACCAGCTCCGTGGACACCCGTACCGAGGTGCTGATCCAGCAGGCGATGGCACGGCTGGCGCACGGCCGTACGTCCTTCGTGATCGCCCACCGGCTCTCCACGGTCCGGGACGCGGACACCATCCTGGTGATGGAGGACGGCGCGATCGTCGAGCAGGGCACGCACGATGCGCTGCTCGCGGCGGACGGCGCGTATGCGCGGCTCTACCGGGCGCAGTTCGCCGAGGCCGTGGTGGAGGTCGACTGAGGCACGCGCTCGTACGGAACGGGCCCGGCCTGCCTCTCTCGGGGCGGCCGGGCCCGTTCCGTCGTCGGGCCGGGGTCAGTCGAGATAGCCGCGGAGCTGGTCGGCGTAGGCGTGGTCGCGGAGCTTGTTGAGGGTCTTGGACTCGATCTGGCGGATGCGTTCGCGGGTCACGCCGAAGATGCGGCCGATCTCCTCGAGGGTGCGGGGGCGGCCGTCGGCGAGGCCGTAGCGGAGCTGGACGACCTTGCGTTCACGTTCGCCGAGGGTGGAGAGGACGGCCTCCAGGTGCTGGCGCAGGAGCAGGAACGCGGCGGACTCGACCGGTGAGGCGGCGTCCCCGTCCTCGATGAGGTCACCGAAGGCGACCTCGTCCTCCTCGCCCACCGGTGCGTGCAGCGAGACGGGCTCCTGGGCGAGCCGCAGGACCTCGCTGACCCGCTCCGGGGTGAGGTCCAGCTGTTCGGCGACCTCCTCCGGGCTCGGCTCGTACCCGCGTTCCTGGAGCAGGCGGCGCTGGACGCGGACGACCCGGTTGATCAGCTCGACGACGTGCACGGGCACCCTGATGGTGCGGGCCTGGTCGGCGAGCGCGCGGGACATGGCCTGGCGGATCCACCAGGTCGCGTACGTGGAGAACTTGTAGCCGCGGGCGTAGTCGAACTTCTCAACTGCCCTGATCAGGCCGAGGTTTCCCTCCTGGACCAGGTCGAGCATGGTCAGGCCGCGGCCCACGTAGCGCTTGGCGACCGAGACGACGAGGCGCAGATTGGCCTCTATCAGGCGGCGTTTGGCCATCCGGCCGAGCACGACGATGCGGTCCAGGTCGAGGGCCAGGCGGGAGTCCAGGTCGGCCGCGCCGGTCAGCCGCTCCTCCGCGAAGAGGCCCGCCTCGACCCGGCGGGCCAGTTCGACCTCGTCGGCCGCGCTGAGCAGGGGGATTCTGCCGATCTCGCGCAGGTACTGGCGGAAGAGGTCGGACGACGGGCCGCTGGTCTCCTGTCGTACGCGGCGGGCGGGGGGTTCCGGAGGCTCGGGGAGATCCGCGAGTTCGGGCACCGGTGCGGCGCCGGACTCGGGGTGGTGCGCGGCGCGGCTCTGCGCGGGTACGCCGGAGATGACGTCGGCACCGGCGAAGGCGTCGGCGGCGGGAGCCTCGGGGGGCGCGGCGGCGTCCGGGACCGGCGCGTCCGGGCCGGCGGACGGCTGGGTGAGGGTGAGGCTCTGGGTCTGGGTCTGCACGGGGGCGACCTCCAGGGTGATCGCGGCCGCTTCGGGGGTGGGCGGCAGCGGTACGTCCGGGAGGGCGGCGGCCTCGCCACCGTCCGTCCCGTGATCGATGAGCGGAACCGCGGGTTCGATCGGCCCACCGGCGGTGGGCCGGCCGCGCTCCGAGGACTCAGGCACCAGGCCCCAGTGTGGCGGACGACACATCGCTGCCACGAGGGGCGTGCGCGGGGTTTTTTGCGCGGCGCCCCGGCCGGGGGCGTGCTGCTGCCTGCCGCGGTGGGGCTACGGCTAGAGGGCGGCTGCTCCGCGCTCCTGCAACGCGCGTCCGTACTGCTGGAGTACCCACAACTCGTTCTGGACCGCGGTGAGTCGCTCCTGGTCGCCTGCTGCCCCGAGCCGGGTGAAGCTGCCCTGCAGGTCCCGCACCCGTCGGTCCACCGCGCGCAGCCGGACCCGCACCAGCTGCTCGCCCGCGTACAGCTCGTCGACCGTACGGCGCAGGATCGCCTCGACCGCCAGCTCGGTGACCATGGCGCGCACCACGTCGTCCGGTGCGGCGTCCCGGACGAGGGCCAGGTAGGCGGGGCTGTCCTGCTGGCCCTGCTCGGCGCCGCCCGCCGCCTCGATGGCCTGGCGTACCGCCGCGTACGGCGGGGCGGTGAACTCGTCGGCCCCGTAGGCGTCGAAGGCCGGCGAGACCAGGTGCGGGTACTGCAGGGCGAGTTTGAGGAGTTCGCGCTCGGTGCGGTGCGCGGGGCTGCGCAGATTCAGTGCCGGACCGCCGGAGACCGGTGGCGCGGACGCCGTGGCCTGCGCACTCCGGTCCTGTCCGGGTCCGCCGCCCGGTCCGCGGCCGCCGGGTCCCGAAGGCCCGCGCCCGCCCCGGTCCCGTGCCCAACGGGCGACCTGCCCGACCCGCTTGACGACGAACTGGGTGTCCATGATCCCGAGCAGACCGGCCAGTTGGACCGCGGACTCGTGCTTGATCGCGCCGTTCTTGATCCCGGCGACGATGGGTGCCGCCTCGTCGAGTGCTGCCGCGCGGCCCGCAGGGGTGTCCAGGTTGTGCCGCAGCACGACCTGCCGGATCGCGAACTCGAAGAGCGGGGTACGGGATTCGACCAGTTCCTTGACCGCGACATCGCCTTCCGCGAGCCGCAGTTCACAGGGGTCCATACCGCCCGGAGTGATCGCGATCGAGGTCTCCGCGGCGAATTTCTGGTCGTCCTCGAAGGCTCTGAGCGCCGCCTTCTGGCCGGCCGCGTCACCGTCGAACGTGAAGATCACCTCGGCGGAGGCGTGGTCCATCAGGAGGCGCCGGAGGATCTTGATGTGATCGCCGCCGAACGCCGTGCCACAGGTCGCGATCGCGGTCGTGATGCCTGCCATGTGGCAGGCCATGACGTCCGTGTACCCCTCGACGACGACGGCGCTCGACGTCTTCGCGATCTCCTTCTTGGCCAGGTCGATGCCGTACAGGACTTGGGACTTCTTGTAGATCGCGGTCTCTGGGGTGTTGAGGTACTTCGGGCCGTTGTCGTCGTCGCGGAGTTTGCGGGCGCCGAAGCCGACGACGTCGCCGGCGATGTCCCTGATCGGCCACATCAGGCGGCCGCGGAAGCGGTCGATGGGGCCGCGACGGCCGTCCTGGGAGATTCCGGAGAGGACCAGTTCCTTGTCCGAGAAGCCCTTGCCGCGCAGGAAGCGGGTGAGGTGGTCCCAGCCGGCCGGGCTGTACCCGACGCCGAAGTGGGCGGCCGTGGCCTGGTCGAAGCCGCGCTCGGCGAGGAAGCGGCGGCCGACCTCGGCCTCCGGCCCGTCGAGCTGCTCCACGAAGTACTGGGCCGCGGCCTTGTGCGCCTCGATCAGGCGGATGCGCTCGCCGCGCTGGTGGGTGGGGTTGTACCCGCCCTCCTCGTACCGCAGGGTGATGCCGGCCTGGCCGGCCAGGCGCTCGACCGTCTCGGAGAACGAGAGGTGGTCGATCTTCATCACGAAGGCGATCGTGTCGCCGCCTTCTTGGCAGCCGAAGCAGTGGAAGAGGCCCTTGGACGGGCTGACCTGGAAGGACGGGGACTTCTCGTCGTGGAAGGGGCACAGGCCCTTCAGATTGCCGCCGCCTGCGTTCCTCAGCTGGAGGTACTCGGACACGACGGCGTCGATCGGGACTGCGTCCCGTACCGCCTTCACGTCCTCGTCATTGATCCTGCCCGCCACGCGGCAAGTCTACGGCCGCCCGCCGACAACCCCGCCCGGGCCTGCGGCCGGGGGCCCTGCGGCGGGTCCGGAGGTGCTTCCGGTGCAGGTCGGCCGCCGGATGCGGGCCCTTTCAGCGAGTCGGTCCGGTGAGCTCGGTCAGCGGGACGGTCGGGTCGGCGAGACGGGTGAGGTCGGGGCGGGCGCGCTCGCGGATCAGGGCCTGGATGGGCTCGGTGACGTCCCAGACGTTCACGTTCATCCCGGCCAGCACCTGTCCGTCGGCGAGCCAGAAGGCGATGAACTCGCGCTTGGTGACGTCCCCGCGGAGCACCACCTGGTCGTACGACCCCTGGGGCGCCCAGCCGGAGAACTCGAGCCCCACGTCGTACTGGTCGGAGAAGAAGTAGGGCACGCGCGCGTAGGTGGTGTCCTGGCCGAGCATGGCGCGGGCTGCCGCGGGGCCGCCGTTCAGGGCGTTCGCCCAGTGCTCGACGCGTAGCCGGCTGTCGTAGAGCGGATGCTGTACCGCGGCGACGTCACCGGCGGCGTAGATGTCCGGGTCGGACGTGCGCAGCGAGGCGTCGACCGCGATGCCGCCGCCGTGCTCGCGGTCGACGAGGGCGAGGCCTGCGGACTCGGCGAGGGCCGCCCGCGGGGCGGCACCGATCGCGGCGAGCACGTCGTGCGCGAGGTGCTCGTCGCCGTCGTCGGTACGGACGGCGAGCACCAGGCCGTCCTGGCCCACGATCTCGGTGAGCCGGGCGCCGAAGTGGAAGCGCACCCCGTGGTCGCTGTGCAGGTCGGCGAAGAGACGGCCCACCTCGGGACCGAGCACCGCGAACAGCGGCGTCTGCTCCGGCTCGACGACGGTCACCTCGGCGCCGTACCCGCGGGCCGCGGCGGCGATCTCCAGGCCGATCCAGCCGGCGCCCGCGATGACCAGGTGGCCGTTGTCGCGGCCGAGGGAGGCCAGGACGCCGCGCAGCCGCTCGGCGTGCGCGAGGCGGCGCAGGTGGTGCACCCCGGCGAGGTCGGTGCCGGGGATGTCCAGGCGGCGCGGTTCGGCGCCGGTCGCAAGCAGCAACTTGTCGTAGCGGACGGTGGTGCCGTCGCCCAGGTGGACGGCCTTGTCGTCGCGGTCGATGTGGACCGCGGGCTGGCCGAGGTGCAGCTCCACCTTCGCCTGCGCGTACCAGGCGCGCTCGTGCACGAAGACGCTGTCGCGTGCCTCCTTGCCGAGCAGGTAGCCCTTGGACAGCGGAGGGCGCTCGTAGGGGTGGTCGCGCTCGTCACAGACGAGGATCACCCGGCCGGTGAATCCCTCGGCCCGCAGGGTCTCGGCCGCCTTGGCCCCGGCGAGCCCGCCACCGACGATGACGAACGTCTGGTTCGCGTCCACCACTTGATGCCTCCTCAGAACCTTGCCGCCACTTGCGAGCGTCCCGCACCCTGCGATCCGCGGGAAGGGGTGCCGCTCGCGCGTGGCTCGATCACATCACGTACGGACGGCAGTTGCCCCCAGGAGGCGAGCCCTACGCGCGCGTGCCGGTGAGGCGGGCGTGCAGGGTGCGGGCCGCGGTGTCGGTGAGTGCGGCGATCTGATCGACCACTACGCGCGCGCGTGCACGGTCGTTGGCAGAGGCGTCGAACAGGGCGCGGAACTGCGGGTCGAGGCCTTCCGGCGCGCGGGCGGTCAGCGCGGCGGCGAGTTCGGCGATCACGATCCGCTGGTCGGCCCGGAGCTGTTCCTGCTCCTCGCGTTGCATCACGTAGCGGTCGGCGACCGCCTTCAGTACCGCGCATTCATGGCGTGTTTCGCGCGGTACGACGAGCTCGGCGGCGTACCGGGTGAGCCTGCCCGTGCCGTATGCCGCGCGCGTGGCGTCCTCGGCGGCGAGGCAGAAGCGGCCGATGAGCTGGCTGGTGGCGTCCTTGAGGCGGGCCTGTGCGACGGCGGAACCGTCGTAGCCGTGCGGCCACCACTCCTGGTCGAGCAGTCGGTCGAGCGCCTCGGCCAGCTCGGCCGAGTCGGTGCCTGCGGGAACGTAGCGGGCGAGCGCGACCTCGAAGATCTCGTGGCGTTCGGGGTCGGCGTGCAGCCAGTTCGGATCGATGTGGCCGGCGTGCAGGCCGTCCTCGACGTCGTGCACGGAGTACGCCACATCGTCGGACCAGTCCATGACCTGGGCCTCGAAGCAGATGCGCCCCTGCGGCGCGCCCTCGCGGAACCACTCGAAGACCGGCAGGTCGTCGTCGTAGACCCCGAATTTCGGGGAGCCCGGGTCGCGGGGGTGGCCGCCTCTCGGCCACGGGTACTTGGTGGCGGCGTCGAGAGCGGCTCGGGTGAGGTTGAGGCCGACGCTGAGGGTGCCTCCGTCGCCGTCCGGTACGAAGCGCTTGGGCTCGAGGCGGGTGAGCAGGCGCAGCGACTGTGCGTTGCCCTCGAACCCGCCGCAGGACGCGGCGAATTCGTTGAGCGCCTGCTCACCGTTGTGCCCGAACGGCGGGTGTCCCATGTCGTGCGACAGGCAGGCCGCCTCGACGAGGTCCGGATCGCAGCCGAGTTCCGCGCCCAACTCGCGGCCCACCTGGGCGCATTCGAGGGAATGGGTCAGGCGGGTACGGGGGCTCGCGTCCCAGGCCTGACTGCTCGCGCCCGGGGCGACCACCTGGGTCTTGCCCGCGAGGCGGCGCAGCGCGGCAGAGTGCAGCACCCGCGCGCGGTCCCGCTGGAACGCGGTCCGTCCCGGCCGTTTGTCGGGCTCGGGCGCCCATCGGTCGACGGAGGTGTCGTCGTAGGCGGCCGGGGGTGCGGGGGTGACGGCGGGCTCGGGCGCGGGGGTGGAGCGCGAGGCGGCGCCCGCTGCCGAGTCCGTCGCGGACGGCGATGCGGCCTGCGACGCGGCTCCGGTAGTACGGGGGCCGGTTTCGGGTGTGTGGTGCGGGGTGCCTGCCATGCGGCTGACACTAGACGGCCTGCGCAAATCGAGCCTGCCCGGGCGCTTCGGGGCTGTGCCGCACTTCGGGGCCGTACGACACCTCGGGGCTGTACGACACCTCGGGGCCGTACGACACCTCGGGGCTGTACGACACTTCGGGCCGGCCCGACACTTCGAGCGGCTCACGCCCTTCCGACAGCGGGCACCCCGCGGGCGACCGTTCGCGCGAGCGTCGCGGCAGCGCAGTCGTACCGTTCCAAAAGGACCCGGCCCACGGCCGGATGCGCCCCGAGCGGATCCCCCACGACCCACGGCGCGGCGTTGGCGCTCTGCGCCGCGAACCGTCCCGGAGCGGTGAAGTACGAGGCCACGGCGACTTGCTCCCTGCCCCGCGAGGCGAGTGCCCGCACCGCCGAGCGCACGCTCGGCCCCGCCGCCGACGCGTGAGCGGCCAGCACCGGAACCCCCAGACGTTCCGCGAGAGCGCGGGCCGCGCTCCGGGTGTCGGCCAGCCCGTCCGGGTCCCGTGAACCGGCTGCCGCGAGCACCACCCCGGCGCGGCGCCGGAATCCGGCGTCCTGCGCCGTCGGCCAGCCTGCTTCCGTGAGGCGGTCGTTCAACGCCTCGACGAGCAGCGGATGCGGCCCGAGCGGGGCGGCGACGCGGGTGGCGAGCGGGCAGGCCGCGGCGGCCTCGGGCAGGTCGTGTCCGACGTGGTGTCCGCGCCCGAGCAGCAGGGGTACGAGGACGGCGGGCCGGTCGGATTCGGCGGCGAGGCCGGCGAGGGTGTCGGCGAGCAGCGGGGCGTTGAGCTCGATGTGGCCGAGGCGCACGGGAAGGCCGGGACGCAGTGCGCGGACCAGGTCGAGCAGCCGCGTCACGGTGGCGGGGGTGCGCGGGTCGCGGCTTCCGTGCGCCACCACGACGAGGGTGGGGGCCCGGCCGTGGTGGCGCGGTGTGTCGTCCCTGCGGGGGCCGTCGGGTGAGAACCGTCCGAGGCCCGCGCCCAGTTGGGTGGTGATGCGTCCGAGCAGTTCGGCAGCGCTGTCGAGGGAACCATGGGCGGTACCCGGAGAGTTACTGGAGTGGAGAGGGCCGGCGGTCAGGACGCGGCCGGACTGGTGTCCGCTGGGTGTGCGGCCGGGGTTCGAGTCCGTCATGCACCAAGGGTGACGACGCCGGATTGCGTCGCTGTTGCGCACCGGTCACGGCGTCTTTCCACGAGCTCACGGGAGGGGACGGTCAGTGGTGCGATCCGGCTTCGGCGGTGGTGTCGACCAGGGATGCGACGTGCGCCCTTGGGCCGTACGACCGCGCGACGACGGGGCGCCCCCGTCGTACGGTCAGAAGAGGTCGAGGAGTTCGGTCAGGGACGTGATGGCCGGGACGTGTGCCGTAGCTCCCGTGCGGCACAGCGCCCGGCCCTCGTATCCCAGGTCCATCGCCGCGGAGACGAGGTCCGGGACGTCGTCGACGAAGAGGCACGCGGACGGCTGGAGGCCGAGCCCGGTGCCGGCGTGGTGGTACATACGCGGGTCGGGCTTCTCGCAGCCGAGCACCGCGGAGATCGCGTACACCTCGAAGTAGTCGCGGATGCCGAGGCCTTCGTGCAGGTCGGGCAGTCCCGGCCAGGCGTCCGAGACCACGGCGAGGCGGACGCCGCGCCGCTTCAGCCCGGCGAGGGTGCTCAGGACGTCGGGGAACAGTTCGAGCACCGCCGTGGGATGCACGTCCCGGCGCAGCTGGGCGAGGAGTTCGGGCGTCGGCCGGAGCCCGAGACGAGCGAGCAGCACTCGGTGATAGTCGTCGTGGTCGGGAGTGTCGTGTGCGTCGGCCAGGAACCGATCTCCGGCGGCTATGGCGTCGGCGAAGCGGTCGGGGGTGATGGAGGGATCGTGCGCCGACACGTTCTCCTCGAAGTCCGCGCGCGGATTCCACCGGCCGCCGATGGGGCGCATGAGTACGCCCCCCGAGTCGAACAGCACCGCTCGAAGATTCGGAGCGGAGGAGGATGAAGTCGTCACCGGCCGAGTCTGGTTCACGCGCGCGGACCACGTCCATCGCGGGTGCATCGCGCGCTGGGGAGGGGAGAACGAGGGATGCCGGAAACGGGTTGCAGGTGACGGGTGGGACGGGGAAGCGGATGACAGGGATGCGTGACGAGGCGAAGCCGAAGAGGCGCCCACGACGGCTCCGGCTGCCGCTGACGGCCTGGCGACGACCGGCTTGGCTACCGGCTGCTCGGACCCCCCGGACTCGACCGACCAGGACCCGACCGACCAGGACCCGACCGCCCGGGACGCGGCCGCCGAGGGCCTGGCCGCCGAGCACGTGGCTGCCGCGGACGCGGCGCGGGCAGCGGCGCGCGGTGCAGGCGGTGATGCTGGGGGCGGTGCTGGCACTGCTGCCGTCCACCTGGCTGCACGCGGCGGCCGCAGGCCGTGTGGGGGGTACGGGCGAGGCGCCGAAGCGGGAGGTCGCGGTGGTGTTCGGGGCAGGTCTGTGGGACGGCGAACCGTCTCCGTATCTGGCCCACCGGCTCGACGCTGCCGCGGAGTTGTACGAGCGGGGCACGGTCGAGGTGGTGCTGGTCACCGGGGACAACAGCCGTGCGGACTACGACGAGCCGGACGCCATGCGCGCGTACCTGACCCGTCGTGGCGTGCCGGACCGGCGCATCGTCAGCGACTACGCCGGGTTCGACACCTGGGACTCCTGCGTCCGCGCCAAGCGGATCTTCGGCGTGGACCGAGCAGTCCTGGTCAGCCAGGACTTCCACATTCGCCGGGCGCTGGCACTGTGCGAGAAGGCGGGCGTCGAGTCCTTCGGTGTGGGAGTGGCCGACGTGCGGGACGCGACCTGGTACTACGGCGGGGTCCGGGAGCTGGCTGCCGCGAGCAAGGCGGCGGCCGACGTCGTCCTGGAACCGGACCCGACGTTCCTCGGCTCCCGCGAGCACGGTGTGCGGGAGGCGTTGGCAGCACCGCGCTGACGGCCGTGCGGGTCGGCCCGGCCTCACGGTCGGCCGGTGGCACCGATGAGGGTGGCGTGCCGCTCGCGTAACCGACGACGGCCGGGGGCGTAACACGGGGGACGCACGCTGGGGCGATGCACTCCACGGCCCCCTCCCTCACTCCGCCCGCACCTGCCGGCAGCGAGCCCGTCGGCGGTCCGCGGGCGGCCGCAGCCACGCCCACCCACTGCCCCTACTGCGCCCTGCAGTGCGGCATGGGGCTGGCACCGGCGGAGGGGGAGCCGGGTGGGCTGGCCGTGGTGGAGCGTACGGAGTTCCCGGTGAACCGGGGCGCGCTGTGCGGCAAGGGCCGGACCGCGCCGGCGCTGCTGGCGCGCGGGGTCCGGCTGACCGGTCCGTTGGTGCGTTCCGCTGTCACCGGCGAGCTGGAGCCGGCCAGTTGGCGGACGGCTCTCGACCGCGTCGCACGCGCACTGGCCGGCACCAGGGGCACCTATGGCGCGGATGCGTGTGCCGTGTTCGGCGGTGGCGGGTTGACCAATGAGAAGGCGTACGCGCTGGGCAAGTTCGCGCGCGTGGCGCTCGGCACCGCGCAGATCGACTACAACGGCCGGTTCTGCATGTCGTCCGCCGCGGCGGCGCAGCAGAAGGCGTTCGGGCTCGACCGGGGGCTGCCCTTCCCGCTCGAGGACGTGTCCCGGACCGGGTGCGTGATCCTCGTCGGTTCGAACCTGGCCGAGACCATGCCGCCGGCCGTGCGTTTCCTCACCGAGCTGCGGGAGGCGGGCGGCACGCTGATCGTCGTCGACCCGCGGCGCACACGGACCGCGGAGGCGGCCGATCTGCATCTGGCGCCGCGCCCCGGCACGGATCTGGCGCTGGCGCTCGGCCTGCTGCATCTGGTGGTGGCCCAAGGGCTCACGGACACGGAGTTCGTGGCGGAGCGGACCGTCGGCTGGCCCGAGGCCCGGGCCGCGGCCATGGCGCACTGGCCCGAACTGGTGGAACGCATCACCGGCGTGCCGGTGCCCCAACTACGCGAAGCAGTACGGCTGTTCACCGCTCCGCGAAACGCGATGGTGCTCACGGCCCGTGGACCCGAGCAGCAGTCCAAGGGCACCGACACAGTGGGCGCCTGGATCAACCTGTCTCTGGCCACCGGCCGCGCGGGCCGCCCGCTGTCCGGCTACGGCTGCCTGACCGGCCAGGGCAACGGGCAGGGCGGACGCGAACACGGCCAGAAGGCCGACCAGTTGCCCGGCTACCGCCGGCTCACCGACCCGGCGGCGCGGGAGCACGTGGCCGGCGTCTGGGGTGTACCGCCGCAGTCCCTGCCGGGGCCGGGCCGTAGCGCGTACGAGCTGCTCGACGCGCTCGGCGGGGACCTGCGCGCGCTGCTGGTGATGGGGTCCAACCCGGTGGTCTCCGCGCCGCGTGCCGCGCATGTCGAGAAGCGGCTGCGGTCCCTGGACTTCCTGGCCGTGGCCGACGTCGTACTGTCCGAGACAGCCCGACTCGCCGATGTCGTCCTGCCGGTGACGCAGTGGGCCGAGGAGACCGGCACGACGACGAGCCTGGAGGGCCGTGTCCTGCTGCGGCGGCAGGCGGTCGAGCCGCCGCGGGAGGTACGCAGTGATCTGTACGTGCTGCACGAACTCGCCGCGCGGCTCGGTGTCGGGCAAGGGTTCCCGACGGAGCCGGAGGAGGTGTTCGGGGAACTGCGCCGGGCGAGCGCGGGCGGTCCGGCGGACTACTCCGGCATCACGTATCGCCGACTGGCCGAGGAGCAAGGGGTGTTCTGGCCGTGTCCGGAGCCCGGACCGGCGGAACGCAGCCCCCATCCCGGTACGCCGCGGCTCTTCCTCGAACGGTTTGCGCATCCGGACGGGCGGGCCCGGTTCGCCGCTGTCGAGCATCGGCCGGCCGCGGAGGAGACGGACGGCGAGTATCCGGTGGTGCTGACGACGGGCCGGGTCGTGGCGCAGTACCAGTCGGGCGCCCAGACCCGGCGGGTGGCGGAGCTGAACGAGGCGGCGCCCGGGCCGTTCGTGGAACTGCATCCGCGGCTCGCCGCGCGGATCGGCGCGGCCGAGGGTGACCCGCTCGTGGTGGTCTCCCGCCGCGGCCGGGCCGTGGCGCCGGCCCGGATCACGCGGACGATCAGGCCGGACACGGTGTTCATGCCGTTCCACTGGCCGGGCGCCGGGCGGGCCAACAACCTGACGAACCCGGCCCTCGATCCCACGTCCCGGATGCCGGAGTTCAAGACCTGCGCGGTCCGCGTGGAACGGGCCACGGACGGGGCCGCGGAACCGGAAGCTGAGCCGCGGCGCCCCTCCGCCTGACTCGCCCCCCCTCGCTCCGCCGCACCGTCCCGGTTCCCGGTCCGGCACGCCCTCTTCACGCGAACCAGTCCCCGCCCGGGAGCGGCGTACCGCTCGCGCGCAGGCGGGCCGCGAGGCCGGCCGGGGCGACGTACACCCAGGCGCGGACGGCCTGGGGCAGGGCGTTCCGGGAGGGGGCGGGTTCGCGGAGTACGTCGAGCGGGACCCGGTCGTAGAGGTGGTCCGGGGAGCCGGGGCGGTACCCCTCCAGGTGGTCGAGGGCATCGAGCACGCGCGCGTAGTGGGCGGGTAGTGGGGTGATCAGAGAGCCGCGTACGGGCCCGGCGGAGGGTGTCCGCACGGCGTACGGATAGCCGGGGCCCTCGTACAGGAGGGTGTCCTGGAGGAGGCCCGGCTCCTCGGCCAGCAGATGTCCGTTCAGATAGGCGTCGTGGTACCGGCCGCCGGGCCGCAGCGTCCCGTAGACGAAGAAGGGCAGCCGCGGACCGGAGCCGTCCGGCACATCGTCCGCGGCACCGCGCCGGACCCGCTCCCGCGGTGCCGGGTCGCCGCGATCGCGCTCCTCCCCCGGCACCGTCACGGCGTGCACTCCTGGCGGACCCAGGACAGGTAGTCGGGGCTGCCGGTGACGGGAGTGGCCAGGATCTCCGGGACGTCGTAGTCGTGAGTCCGGTTGATCCACTCCTCGAGGTCCGGATAGCGCAGCGAGGTCGTCTTGAGGACGACCTGCCACTCGCGGGCGGTCTCGACCGTGCCCTCCCAGCGGTAGACGGACGTCACCGGGCCGACGATCTGCGCACACGCGACGAGGTGCGCCCGCACCGCGCCGCGTGCCAGCGCGGCCGCCTTGTCCTCGGTGTCGGTGGTGGTCAGGACGCTGAGGACGGTGGGTTCGTCGGGCACGGGTTCCTCCTGGTTCGACTCACGCCGGGTCCGCTGGCCCGGCCGGCGGCCCCATCCTCCCGGACGGGTGTGCGCCGGCGGGACGGCAGCACGGATCCAGGATCAACTTCCGTACGGGCGGACCTCCTTGGCCTCCCGCAAGGCGATGCCCCACCAGGTCAGCTGGTCCAGCATGGTCTTCGCGGCCGCGTCGGGGCCGGCCGGGTCGAGGTGGTTGCCCGCGTCGTCGAAGAGCGCGCCCGCGTTGTGGAAGGAGACCGTGTCGCGGACGGTGACGGCGTGCAGTTCGGCGAAGACCTGCCGCAGCTGTTCCACCGCGCGCAGGCCGCCGGAGATGCCGCCGTAACTCACGAAGGCCACGGGCTTGGCCTCCCACTCGGCGCGGTGCCAGTCGATCAGGGTCTTCAGGGGCGCCGGGAACGAGTGGTTGTACTCCGGGGTCAGCACGACGAACGCGTCGGCGGCCGCGAGCTTGGGGGTGATGCGCCCGAGGCGGTCGGCGGCCTCGGGCGAGGGGCTGAAGGACAGGGCGGACGGCGGTTCGTCCTCGGCGAGATCGATGAACTCGACCTCGAATCCGGATCGTTCGCGGACATGGGCCAGTACCCAGTCGGCGATCACGGGGCCGAACCGGCCCTCACGGTTACTGCCGAGCACGACAGCGACGCGGAGCGGTGCGTCCGCACCCTTCGAAGCGTCGGAAACAGCGGAAACTGCAGGTGCGGGGGACGTCTGTGTGGTCATGAATCCAGGCTCGTACCTAAACCATGGTTGAAGTCAAGCTACGCTGGCGAGCATGTCTCAACTCGCCTGGAACGCCAAGGAAGCCACGGTCGGCGAACTGGCCGAACGCAGTGGCGTGAGCACCTCCGCTCTGCGCTTCTACGAGCGCGAGGGCCTGATCACCAGCCGCCGCACGTCCGGAAACCAGCGCCGCTACAGCCGCGACACCTTGCGCCGGGTCGCCTTCATCCGCACCTCGCAGCGCCTGGGCATCCCCCTCGCCTCGATCCGCGAGGTGCTGGCCCTGCTGCCCGACGACCGCACGCCGACCCGCGAGGACTGGGCGCGTATCTCGGAATGCTGGCGCTCCGATCTGGACGAGCGGATCAGCACCTTGCAGCGCCTTCGGGACAACCTCACCGACTGCATCGGCTGCGGCTGCCTGTCCATCGACCGCTGCGCCCTGTCCAACCCGTACGACGTACTCGCCGAGGAAGGCCCGGGAGCCCGCCGTCTCGCACCGTCCTGAACCCGGAACCTCATGAACCCCGCACCGTCCTGAACCCCGCCCTCCCTGCACCGAACCGCTCCCCCGCACCCGCCCGCCGACCCCCGGGATCACCCGTTCACAGGCGCACTCCCGAGTGGAACACGAAAGCCCACCGGCACACCGCTGACCTGCCGAAACACCCCGATCGCGGGCCCACGCACCGGGCCTGGTGCCGCCATCCGGCGAAACACCGGGAGGCGTACCCGGGCGAGTGCCACTTACCTCGGAGACAAGGGTTCGGCCGACGCAGCGGCACTTGGGGGTGCCGCCGGCCGTGTCCTTACTCGGAGGGACTCGCATGCGCACCGCCACTCGTCTGCTGACCGGGACCGCGCTCGGCGTCATGGCCGCCGCGTGGCTCGCCGCCGCCCCGGCCCTTGCCGCGGGCCCTTCGGATCCGGGCGGTACGGCGGACCAGCGCCTCGACATCCGTCCGGCGCGGGCGGTGCCCGGCGATCCCGTCACCGCCGACACTGCGGCCTGCGGGACGCGCGCCGCGGCCACGGGAGACGCGAGTGCCGTCGGCGCGGGTGCGTTCCGGCTCGCGCCCGGTGGGAGTGATCGGACCACCGGCCGTTTCGAGGTGCCGACGTCCGCGTCGCCCGGCACGTACTCGATCCGTGCCAAGTGCGCGGCCGGCAAGGAGGTGTCGGGCGACCTGGTCGTCACGCTCACCACCGCCGGGGATCAGGTGAATCCGAAGGGACATGTGAAGACGGGGGTCGGCGGCGCACTCGGTCCCGACCCCGTACAGACCGCGGCGGGTGTGGCGGCACTCGCCGTAGCCGCCGCGGGCGGTACCTGGCTCCTGCATCGCCGGGCGAGAGGCGACGGGATCTGACGGACACCCTCCGCTGTCCACCGGTACCGCGGACCCTCCCCCTTCAGGCCCGGCCCCGTGCCGCCTGAAGGGGGACAGGGCCGAACGACCCCTCGAGGAGGCTCGACATGCACCCTGCGCCCAAGCCCCACAGCAGGACTTCCGACGAGGGCACGGAACGGCCCGCACCCGAACCCCGCCGCGTCCGCGCAAGGCGACGGCGCACGGCCAACGTGGCGATAGGCGGCGTCAGCGCCCTCGCCCTCTGCGCCGGAGTCTGGCTGCTGGGGAGTGCCGCGGACGCCGACGCTCCTCCCCAGCCGACCGCCGCCGAGGCCGCGGACCACACCGGCCGCGACGCCCTGCCGTCGGCCCCCGCACTGCCCGCCGCGAACCCCACCGGCATACGCATCCCCCGCATCGACGTCGACGCCCCGCTGATGGACCTGCACCTCACGGCGGACGGCAGCCTCGACGTACCGCCGGCCGGCCGCAGCAATCTCGCGGGCTGGTACGGAGCCGGCACCTCCCCCGGCGAACGGGGCACCGCGATCGTCGCCGGCCATGTGGACAACGCCGAGGGACCCGCCGTCTTCTACGCACTCGGCGCCCTGCACAAGGGCGACCAGGTCGAGGTGGCACGCGCCGACGGCCGCACCGCGCTCTTCACCGTGGACGCCGTGGAGGTCTACGACAGCCGGGCCTTCCCCGACGAGAAGGTGTACGGCGCCGCCTCCCGGCCGGAGCTGCGGATCATCACCTGCGGCGGCGGCTACTCGAAGAAGACCGGCTATCTGGGCAATGTCGTGGTCTTCGCTCATCTGACGGGATCGCGCGGCTAGGGCCTGTCGTTTCCCGGCAGGCAGGCGTCAGGCCAGCCACTGCTCGTACGCCATCTTGCCGACCAGGGCGAAGACCGTGACGAGCAGGACGATACGGACGAAGCCGCTGCCCTTCTTGAGTGCCATCCGGGCGCCGACCATGCCGCCGACGAGGTTGAACGCCGCCATCAGCGCGGCCAGTTGCCACAGCACCGCGCCCTGCCAGGCGAACATCGCGAGCGCGCCGGCGTTGGTGCAGACGTTGACGATCTTCGCGGTGGCCGAGGCGGAGACCAGGTCGAGGTGGAGTACGGCGGTCAGCGCCAGGACGAGGAAGGTCCCGGTGCCGGGTCCGATCAGACCGTCGTAGAAGCCGATGCCGACTCCGGCCAGGGCGATCGCGGCGACGATGCGGCGTCGGGAAGGGGGTGCGGCGGACGGTGCCGTGCCGAAGGCGGGCTTGAGGATCACGAACGCGGCGACGCCGATCAGGACCGCCATGATGACGGGCTTGAGCACCTCGGTACTCATCCCGGCGGCGAAGAAGGCCCCGCCCATCGACCCGGCGAGCGCCGCGAGCCCGATCCGCACGGCGGTGCGGACGTCGACCGGCGCCTTGCGTACGTAGGTCACGGCGGCGCCCGTGGTGCCGACGATCGCGACGGCCTTGTTGGTGCCGAGCGCCGTGGCGGCAGGCGTGCCGGCCGGGAGTCCGAGGAGCAGGGCGGGGAGCAGCAGGAGCCCGCCGCCGCCGACCACCGCATCGATCCAGCCGGCCGCCGCCGCGGCCAGGCACAGGACAACGAGTGTGGTCAGGGCTATGTCGGGCATGATCGCGACCCTATGGACGCGATAGGTGTGGCGTCCATCAAAATCTGCGGAGTTGAGCGACTTCTGAGGTGGTCGGGTCGGGCAGGCGGTCGGGGGCGGGCGGCGCGGAGGGTTGCACGGTGATCGCCAGCACGGTCGCGGCGATCGCGCCCGCCGCGGTCAGGGCGGCCGCCAGGCGCTGCCGCGCGAGGTGGGGCGGGAGCGGCGAGCGGTCGGTGGTTCTGCGGTGGCGGGACATCGCCGGTGCCTTTCGGGGGGGGGGACGGATCTCGGAGCTGGGCGGCGCGGACATCCCTGCGGCCGCTTGCGGGTGCGGCGCGGGGACTCGGGTGGCTCAGAAGGCGAAGTCCTCCGCGTGGATCCGGTCCTCGGCGACCCCGGCCCGGCCGAGCGCCGAGAGTGCCGCCTTGGTCATGCCGGGCGGGCCGCAGACGTACACGTCGTGCTCGGTCAGGCTCGGCACCAGGTCGCGCAGCGCGTGCGGAGCCAGTGGGTCGTACGGGCCGTCGGAGGGTCCGAGCAGGTAGTGCAGCCTGGCCCTGCGGGCGGCGGCTATGGATTCCAGTTCGCTGCGCAGTACGAGCTGGTCGGCGCTGTTGGCGCGGTACAGGAGGGTGAGTTCGCCGGGGCCGGCCGGAAGGGTCTCGAAGAGCGTGCGCATCGGGGTGATGCCGACGCCGCCGGCGATCAGCAGGACGTTGCGCCGGGTGCGGCGGCGGGCGGTGAGCGCGCCGAACGGGCCGGTGGCGAGCACGCGGGTGCCGGGACGGAGCCGCCGGATGCGACGGCTGTGGTTGCCGAGTGCCTTCACGGTGATCCGCAGAGTGTCGTCGCGTACCGGCGCGGAGAGCGAGAACGGCAGCGCCGTACGCCACAGCCCCGCCCGCAGGAACCGCCAGCGGAAGAACTGGCCGGGCTCGGCACACAGCGCGTCGAGCCCGGTCCCGCGCATCACCACGGACACCACTCCCCGCGCCTCGCCGCGCACCTCGACGACCGTCAGCCGGTGCCGCAGCGCCTGCCGTACGGGGACGACGAGCCGGTACCAGATCAGCAGGGCGGCGACGGTGGTGTGCAGCATCGTCCAGATCCAGACGACGACCGCGCTGCTCGCCACGTCCGGGCCGGCCAGTTGGTGGACGAAGCCGAGGGCCACCGCGAGGTACGTGAGCAGATGCAGCGACCGCCAGGTCTCGTGCGGCAGTCGGCGGCGCACCGCGCGAGCCGAGCTGACACCGACGACGAGGAGCAGCAGGGCGCCGGCCGTGGCGGCGGCGAGCGCCGGATAGCCGAGCAGTGCGCGGGTGGCGGCGATCACGTCGGTGTCGGTGTGCACCGCGTATCCGCAGAGGGCGAGCAGGGCGTGTGCCGCACACAGGGTGAGCACCCAGCGACCGCCGAGTCCGTGCCGGCGGGCGAGCCGGTCGGCGCCGATGCCGTGTTCGACGGCCGGGACCCGGGCCATCAGGAAGAGCATGACGAGGACCCCGTATCCGGCCAGGAGCCCGGTGAGGTGGGCGCCGCCGGCGAAGAGGGCGTCGAGCCGGGCCGAGGGCTGCAGTTGGGCTGCCCACAGCAGGGTCACCGCCGTGGCGCCGGCGAGGAGTGCGGCGCGCAGGACGCGCGGCGGGATACGCGGAGCGTCCCCGGCTCGGTCGGCAGCCGGGTGCCGTGCGGGCATTGCGGGGTGTTCGTCGATGGCGGCCTCGATGGTCACGCCGCCGAACATAAGCCGTCACGACGCCCGCGGATCACTGGTCCGGACCTCGCAGTGGATCTTTAAGGCGGCCTTGAGGATCGGCTCACCGGCGATTAAGCCACCGTGACACCCCAGTTGAACGGGAGCGTGTCCGCCCGGTGCCGGGGCCTCACATACGCCCTCTCCCGTCGCTGAGCGCAGCGTTCCGCACGGGAAACAGCTCGGATGCCGTCGGGTAACACCTGCGCCGCACGCTCGGAGCCATGAGTCGGAGGATCGTGGTGATCGGCGCCGGGACGGCGGGAGCGCGCCTGGCGCAGCAGCTCCGGGCGGCCGGCGGCGTCGACGTGGCACTGTTCGGCGAGGAGCGGCACGCGCCGTACAACCGTGTGCTGCTCGCGGAGGTACTGGCCGGGCGCTACGAGGCCGAGCTGGCCGCGCTGCCCTCCCCCGGACCGGTCCGGCGGGCCCGGGTGGCGCGTATCGACCGGTCCGCGCACGTCGTGCACGGCGGCGACGGTACGAAGACCGGCTACGACGCCCTCGTCCTGGCCACCGGCTCCAACCCGGTCCTGCCACCGCTGCGGGGCCTCGCGGGTGCGACGGCGGACGGGCCGAGGGACCGCTCACCGAGCCCCGGCCTGCCCACAGGGGTGCACGCCTTCCGCAGCATGGACGACTGCCTGGCGCTTTCGGCGGCTGTCCGGGAGGGCACGCGTGCGGTCGTCATCGGCGGCGGGCTGCTCGGCGTCTCGGCGGCGCGGGCGTTGGCCGAACGCGGCGCCCAGGTGGTCCTCGCCCAGCAGGGCGAGCGCCTGATGGAACGCCAACTGGACGCCCCGGCAAGCGAACTGGTCGCCTCGCACCTCGCACGCCTCGGCGTCGAGGTACACACCGAATGCCGGGTACGCGGACTGCGCACCACGGCCGCACCCCCCTCCGCGGCAGCGGCGCACGGCCGGTCGCCGCGGACTGCCGAACCCGACGGGCCGCACCACCGGGTGACCGGCGTGGAACTGGCCGACGGATTCGTCCTGGACGCCGAACTGGTCGTCCTGGCCTGCGGAGTCCGCCCTCGTACCGCACTGGCCGCCGCGGCCGGGCTCGAGGTGCGCCGCGGCATCGTCGTCGACGACGCACTGCGCACCAGCGACCCGGACATCCACGCGATCGGCGACTGCGCCGAACACGCGGGCCGCGTCTACGGACTCGCCACCCCCGCCGTCGAACAGGCCGACGCCCTGGCCCAGTCCCTCACCGGCCGCGGCCCGTGCCGCTACACCGGCACCCGCGCCCTGACCCGGCTCACCCTGACCGGCACCGGGCCGCCGCACCCCACCGGGGTCCTCGACGTGGCCGCCTTCGGTGAAGCCGAGGCGTCGCCGGGCGACGACGTCGTGCACCTCACCGATGCCACCCGCGGCACGTACCGCAAGGTCGTCGTCCGCGAGGACCGGCTGGTCGGCGGGGTACTGCTCGGCGAGCTCTCCGCCGTCGGCACCCTCGCCCGCGCCTGGGGCGCCGACGAACCGCTCACCGAGGCACCTCTGCTCCACCTGCTCACCAACGATGGAGGCTCCTGATGCCCGCACCGTCCACCGCGGCGACCCCCACGATCGTGCTCGTCGGCCACGGCATGGTCGGCCAGCGGTTCCTCGAGGAGCTCGCGGCGCGCAAGGTGACCGAGCGCACGCGGGTGGTCGTCCTGTGCGAGGAACCCCGCCCCGCCTACGACCGGGTCGCCCTCACCTCCTACTTCTCCGGTCGCACGCCCGACGAACTCTCGCTCACCGCAACGGACTTCATGGCCGAGCACGGCATCGAGCTGTATCTGGACGACCCGGCCGAGCACCTCGACCGCGCCGCCAGGACCGTCACCGCGCGCTCCGGACGCACCTTCCGCTACGACACGCTGGTGCTCGCGACGGGCTCGTATCCCTTCGTACCGCCCGTACCGGGCAAGGACGCGCGCGGCTGCTTCGTGTACCGCACCATCGAGGATCTCCTGGCGATCGAGGAGTACGCGAAGTCCGCGCACACCGGCCTGGTGGTCGGCGGCGGGCTGCTCGGCCTGGAGGCGGCCGGCGCGCTCGACGGGCTCGGACTCGCCACGCATGTCGTGGAGTTCGCGCCGCGCCTGATGCCGGTGCAGGTCGACGAGGGCGGCGGCAGAGCGCTGCTTCGGACGCTGTCCGGCAGGGGCCTGCGCGTACACACCGGCACCGGTACGCAGGAGGTACTGACCGGTGAGGACGGTTCGGTGAGTGGGGTGCGACTCTCGGACGGCGGTGAACTGGCCACGGATCTGGTGGTGTTCTCGGCCGGCGTGCGGCCGCGGGACGCGCTGGCCCGCGCGTGCGGGCTCGGCGTCGGCGAGCGCGGCGGCATCACCGTGGACACCGACTGCCGGACCGGCGACCCGGCCGTGTACGCGATCGGCGAGTGCGCGCAGGCGGCCGACGGCCGGGTGTACGGCCTGGTGGCGCCGGGCTACGAGATGGCGCGGACCGCGGCAGCCGCGATCGCCGACGGCACCGCTGACCAGGGGTTCACCGGCGCCGATCGCTCGACCATGCTCAAGCTGCTCGGCGTGGACGTGGCGTCCTTCGGCGACGCACACGGCACGGCGGCGGACTGCCTGGACGTGGTGTACGCCGACTCGCGCGCGGGCGTCTACAAGAAGCTCGTCGTCGACCCGGAGGGCACGCTCCTCGGCGGCATCCTCGTCGGAGACGCCGAGGCGTACGGCACGCTGCGCGCCCTGACCGGCAGCAAACCCCCGCTGGCGCCGGAGCAGTTGGTGCTGCCGGCCGGTGCGGGCGCACCCGCGGCCCTCGGACCCGCCGCACTGCCCGACGAGGCCGTGATCTGCTCCTGCCACAACGTCACCAAGGCCACCGTCCGCGGCGCGGTCACCGAACACCGCTGCGGGACGGTGCCGGAGGTCAAGAAGTGCACCAAGGCCGGGACGGGCTGCGGCAGTTGCGTCAAGATCCTCGGACAGCTGATGGATGCCGAACTGGAAGCGTCCGGCATCGAGGTCGACAAGGGCCTGTGCGGCTGCTTCGCCCACACCCGTCAGGAGCTGTACGAGATCGTGCGGGCTCTGCGCCTCACCTCGTACCAGGAACTCCTGGACACGCACGGGCGCGAGGAGGCGCGCGGCACGGACGGCTGCGAGACCTGCAAGCCGACCGTCGGCTCGATCATCGCCTCGCTCGCCCCGGTGATCGGCGCGAGCGGCTACGTCCTCGACGGCGAGCAGGCCGCACTGCAGGACACCAACGACCATTTCCTCGCCAACTTGCAGCGCAACGGCTCCTATTCGGTCGTCCCGCGCATCCCGGGAGGTGAGATCACCCCGGAGAACCTGATCGTGATCGGCGAGGTGGCCCGGGACTTCGGCCTGTACACCAAGATCACGGGTGGCCAGCGGATCGACCTGTTCGGCGCCCGGGTCGATCAACTCCCGCCCATCTGGGCCCGGTTGGTCGATGCCGGCTTCGAGTCGGGGCACGCGTACGGAAAGGCGCTGCGGACGGTCAAGTCCTGTGTGGGGCAGACCTGGTGCCGCTACGGCGTGCAGGACAGCGTGCGGATGGCGATCGATCTGGAGCTGCGCTACCGGGGCCTGAGGGCACCGCACAAGCTGAAGTCCGCGGTGTCGGGCTGCGCGCGGGAGTGCGCGGAGGCGCAGAGCAAGGACTTCGGGGTGATCGCCACGGCCCAGGGCTGGAACCTCTACGTCGGCGGCAACGGCGGCGCGACCCCGCGCCACGCCGACCTGCTCGCCCAGGACCTGTCCGACGCCGAACTGGTGCGGTTGATCGACCGGTTCCTGATGTTCTACATCCGCACCGCCGACCGCCTGGAGCGCACCGCGACCTGGCTGGACCGGCTGGAGGGCGGGCTCGACCATCTGCGGGACGTGGTGGTGCACGACTCGCTCGGCATCGGCCCCGAGCTCGAGTCCCTGATGGGCACGCATGTCGCGCACTACCGCGACGAATGGGCCGAGACGCTCGACGACCCCGACCGCCTCGCCCGCTTCGTGTCCTTCGTGAACGCGCCCGGCGCCCCCGACCCCACGGTCCGCTTCGTCCCCGAGCGCGACCAGATCAAGCCCGATCTGCCGCTGCTCACCCTCGGCCCGCCCCGCACGGCCGCCACCCTGGAAGGAACGGCCATCCGATGACCAGCCGCACAGCAACAGCATTTGGCACCAGGGCCGTCGCTTCGGTCCAACTCCGCCTGGAAGAAGGTTGGTTCACTCTCTGCCCGGCGGAGCGGTTGCTCCCGGGACGCGGAGTGGCCGCGCTGCTCCCGGACGGCCGCCAGGTCGCCCTCTTCCGCGACCGTACGGGCCGGCTCTACGCGGTCGACAACCGCGACCCGTTCTCGGGCGCCGCGGTCCTCTCCCGCGGCCTGCTCGGCCACGCCTCCGGCCGTCCGTTCGTCGCCTCTCCACTGCTCAAACAGCGCTTCGACCTCGAATCGGGCCACTGCCTGGACGACGACACGGTCATCCTGACCAGCTACGACGTACGCGTCCGCTGAAGGCGGATCGTGGCCCCACGCCGATCCGAACGACAAGCCCTACGCTGGACGCGACAAGATCGGCGATCCGGACGGGAGGTCCGCCATGACGGCCTGGACAGTGCGGGACATGCCCGACCAGAGCGGGCGTACGGCCGTGGTGACGGGGGCGAACAGCGGGATCGGGTTCGTCACCGCGCAGGAGCTGGCGAGGGCCGGAGCCAGGGTCGTGCTCGGCTGCCGGAGCGAGACGCGCGGCGAGGAGGCGGTCGGGCGCATCCGGGCCGAAGTCCCGCACGCGGACGTGGAGTTCAGGCGCCTCGACCTCGGAGATCTGGTCTCCGTACGGGAGTTCACACAGGAGCTGCCGGGCGACGGGCTCGATCTGCTGGTCAACAACGCAGGTGTGATGGCACTGCCGTACTCCACCACCGAGGACGGCTTCGAGCGGCAGTTCGGCGTCAACCACCTGGGGCACTTCGCACTGACCGGACGGCTCCTACCGCGCCTCCTCGCGACACCCGGGGCCCGCGTCGTCACGGTGTCCAGCGGTCTGCACGTGCTCTCCAACATCGACATCAGGGACCTCAACAGCGAGGGCGGATACCGGCGTTGGGTCGCGTACGGCAGATCCAAGACCGCCAACCTGCTCTTCGTGCACGAGCTGGCCCGCCGCCTGGACGCCGTCGGCTCCGACGTGGTCGCCGCCGCGGTCCACCCCGGCTACGCGGAGACGAACCTGCAGACCGCCGGGGTGCGGATGGAGGGTCGCCACACCGTCGAGCGCCTCGTGCACTTCGGCAACGGGATCGTGGCCCAGCCGGCCGAGTCCGGCGCCCTGCCCACCCTCTACGCGGCCACCGCACCCGGCGTAGGCCCCGACTCCTTCACCGGTCCACGGCTGCTCGGCTGGCGCGGCGCACCCGCCCCGTCCTGGCGCGCCAAGTGGACGCTGAACGACAGGGCCGGAGAACTGCTCTGGGCGGAGAGCGAACGCCTCACGCAGGTCACGTACGAGGGCCTCGAGGTCTGACGTACGGCCCAGGCACCGCCCGGCACCGGCAGCGGGCGTGAAGTACCGGGAGATACCGGGGCCGTCGAAGGATCGGCTTGGTCGGGGACCCTTCGACGGCCCCGGAGCTGTGGGGCCCGGCCGGCACGGAGACCGGCAGGTCTTCAGGAGAGGGCGCCCCCGCACATGGGCGCCCTCTCCTGCGGTGAACCGGGACCGACACCGATCGGTGAGGGTCGGGGACCGGCGTGGTCCCGGTGTCCAGGAGGGCCTGCGGCCCGGCGGTCAGCGGTTGTCGCTGCCCTTGGCCTCGGCGGCGGCACGGCCCGCCTCGAGCCGCGCCACCGGGATCCGGAACGGCGAGCAGGAGACGTAGTCGAGGCCGACCTCGTGGAAGAAGTGCACCGACTCGGGGTCGCCGCCGTGCTCGCCGCAGACGCCGAGCTTGAGGTCGGGCCGGGTGGCCCGACCGTCGCGCACCGCGTTGCGTACCAGGGAGCCGACGCCGTCCTTGTCGATGGTCTCGAACGGGGAGACCCCGAAGATGCCCTTCTCCAGGTACGCGGTGAAGAAGCTCGCCTCGACGTCGTCGCGCGAGAAGCCCCACACGGTCTGGGTGAGGTCGTTCGTACCGAAGGAGAAGAACTCGGCGGCCTCGGCGATCTGACCGGCGGTGAGCGCGGCACGGGGCAGTTCGATCATGGTGCCGAGCGCCAGCTTCAGCTTGACGCCGGTGGAGGCCTCGACCTCGGCGATGACCTGCTCGGCCTCGTCGCGGACGATCTCCAGCTCCTGCACGGTGCCGACCAGCGGGATCATGATCTCGGCGCGCGGGTCGCCCTTGGCGTTCTTGCGGGCGGCCGCGGCCTCCGCGATGGCCCGTACCTGCATGGTGAACAGGCCGGGGATGACCAGGCCGAGACGGACACCGCGCAGGCCGAGCATCGGGTTCTGCTCGTGCAGCCGGTGGACGGCCTGCAGGAGGCGCAGGTCGTTCTCGTTGGAGTCCTTGCGGGACTCGGCGAGCGCGACGCGGACCGAGAGTTCGGTGATGTCGGGCAGGAACTCGTGGAGCGGCGGGTCGAGCAGCCGGACCGTGACGGGCAGCCCGTCCATGGCCTCGAAGAGCTCCACGAAGTCCTTCTTCTGCAGCGGCAGCAGCTGACTGAGCGCGGACTCCCGCTCCTCGTCGGTGTCGGCGAGGATCAACTTCTCGACCATCTCGCGGCGTTCGCCGAGGAACATGTGCTCGGTGCGGCACAGGCCGATGCCCTGGGCGCCGAAGCGGCGGGCGCGCAGCGCGTCCTCGGCGTTGTCGGCGTTGGCCCGCACCCGCAGGCGGCGCATCCGGTCCGCGTAGGCCATGATCCGGTGCACCGCGCCGACCAGTTCGTCGGCGTCGTCGGCGCCGGCGTGCATCCGGCCTTCGAAGTACTCGACGACCGGCGACGGTACGACCGGTACCTCGCCGAGGTACACCTTGCCGGTGGAGCCGTCGATGGAGACGACGTCACCCTCCTCGACGACCCTGCCGCCGACCGTCATCCGCCGGCGCTTGGTGTCGACCTCGAGGTCCTCGGCGCCGCAGACGCAGGTCTTGCCCATGCCGCGGGCGACCACGGCGGCGTGCGAGGTCTTGCCGCCGCGCGAGGTCAGGATGCCCTCGGCGGCGATCATGCCGTCCAGGTCGTCGGGGTTGGTCTCGCGGCGGATCAGGATGACCTTCTCGCCGGAACGGGACCACTTGACGGCGGTGTACGAGTCGAAGACGGCCTTGCCGACCGCGGCACCCGGCGATGCGGCGATACCGCGGCCGAGTCGCTCGGGACCCTTCCCGTCGCCGGCCCCCGTGTCCTCGAAGCGCGGGAACATCAGCTGCGCCAACTGCGCCCCGTTGACCCGCTGCAGGGCCTCGGCCTCGCCGATCAGCCCCTGGTCGACGAGCTGGGTGGCGATCCGGAAGGCGGCGCCCGCGGTGCGCTTGCCGACCCGGGTCTGCAGCATCCACAGCTGGCCGCGCTCGATGGTGAACTCGATGTCGCACAGGTCCTTGTAGTGCGTCTCGAGGGTCTCCATGATCTGCATCAGCTGGTCGTACGACTTCTTGTCGATCGACTCGAGCTCGGCGAGCGGCACGGTGTTGCGGATACCGGCGACGACGTCCTCGCCCTGCGCGTTCTGCAGGTAGTCGCCGTAGACGCCCTGGTGGCCGGAGGCGGGGTCGCGGGTGAAGGCGACGCCGGTGCCGGAGTCGGGGCCGAGATTGCCGAAGACCATGGAGCAGATGTTGACCGCGGTGCCGAGGTCGCCGGGGATGCGCTCCTGGCGGCGGTAGAGCTTGGCGCGGTCGGTGTTCCAGGACTCGAAGACCGCGCGCACGGCGAGGTCCATCTGCTCGCGGGGGTCCTGCGGGAAGTCGCGCCCGGCCTCGGTCTTGACGATCTTCTTGAAGCGGGTGACCAGCTTCTTCAGGTCGGCGCCGTCCAGGTCCGTGTCGACAGCGACCTTCTTGGCGGCCTTCGCCTTCTCCAGGGCGTCCTCGAAGAGTTCGCCGTCGACACCGAGGACGGTCTTGCCGAACATCTGGATGAGGCGGCGGTACGAGTCCCAGGCGAAGCGCTCGTCGCCGGACTGCTTGGTGAGGCCCTGTACGGACTTGTCGGAGAGCCCGATGTTGAGGACGGTGTCCATCATGCCCGGCATGGAGAACTTGGCGCCGGAGCGTACCGAGACGAGCAGCGGGTCGTCGGCCTGGCCGAGCTTCTTGCCCATGGCCTGCTCGAGGGCGTCGAGGTGCGCGGTGACCTCGTCACGCAGTGCCGCGGGCTCCTCACCGCCGGCCAGGTACTCCTTGCAGGCCTCGGTGGTGATGGTGAAGCCCGGAGGGACGGGCAGGCCGAGGTTGGTCATCTCGGCGAGGTTGGCGCCCTTGCCACCGAGCAGGTCCTTGAGGTCCCGATTGCCCTCGGTGAAGTCGTAGACGTACTTCTGATCTTTGTTTTCCGACACGGGTCTCGACTCCTCGAGGACTCAGTGGCTGCCCTGACGGCGAGGAACATACCCAGATCGAAGGCGTCGCGGTATGCACGCCAACCCGTCGTACGGCCGTAACCACCCGTCCGCCAGCAGATCGAAAGTGACGGCGGGACACCCGGAGAGCGGCCCATGGATTCACATCCCGAACGATCTTTGACCAAATCCCGATGACTGGCGCTCGCATGAGCGGGGCTCAGTACACCTGAGTTCAACAGGTGAACACAAAAGAGGTGGCACTGAGTGCCTCACTTGGAGAAGTGCAACCGCTTAGGAATCGCTCATCTGAGCATCACCCCTATCAAGGGTGGCGAGGATCACGCCGTTTCCGGCGGCCGCATTCCAGGATCCGGACGCCTACGCGGACACCTGCCGGACCGGACCAGGACACCGGTGAGACACCCGTCGACCGGCGCGAACCCTGGTACGGAAGCGGTCAGCCGCCCGAAGTGTCCAGCTCCGCACCGGAATCGACCGCCGACGCGTCGTACGGATCGTCCAGCCAGCCCGCCGGCAGGACCACCCGGTCCCGGCCCGAGGTCCGCCCACGCGGGCCGTCGGCGCTCTGCGGCCACGGCTGGTCCAGATCCAGCTCGCTCAACTGAGCGTCGAGCTCCGCCAGGGACGAGGTGACGGCCAGACTGCGGCGCATCTCGGAGCCGACCGCGAAGCCCTTCAGGTACCAGGCGACGTGCTTGCGGAAGTCGATCACGCCGCGGGCCTCGTCACCGATCCACTCGCCGAGCAACTGCGCGTGCCGCACCATCACGGCCGCGACCTCGCGCAGGGTGGGCGTGGCCGTCGCGGCGCCGCCCTCCTCGAAGACGCCGACCAGATCGCCGAAGAGCCAGGGCCTGCCGAGGCAGCCACGCCCCACGACGACCCCGTCGCAGCCGGTCTCGCGCATCATGCGGACGGCGTCCCCGGCCGACCAGATGTCGCCGTTGCCGAGCACCGGGATCTCGGTGACGTGCTCCCTGAGGCGGGCGATCGCGTCCCAGTCGGCGGTACCGCTGTAGTGCTGGGCGGCGGTCCTGCCGTGCAGGGCGATCGCGGTGACGCCCTCCTCGACGGCGATGCGTCCGGCGTCGAGGTAGGTCATGTGGTCGTCGTCGATGCCCTTGCGCATCTTCATGGTGACGGGCAGATCGCCGGCTCCGGTGACGGCCTCGCGCAGGATCGCCCGCAGCAGCGGCCGCTTGTACGGGAGCGCGGAGCCGCCGCCCTTGCGGGTCACCTTCGGCACCGGGCAGCCGAAGTTGAGGTCGATGTGGTCGGCCAGGTCCTCCTCCGCGATCATGCGGACGGCCTTGCCGACGGTCACCGGGTCCACTCCGTACAGCTGGATCGAGCGCGGGGTCTCGCTCGCGTCGAAGTGGATCAGCTGCATGGTCTTCTCATTGCGCTCGACCAGCGCCCGCGTGGTGATCATCTCGCTGACGAACAGCCCCTTGCCGCCGCTGAATTCGCGGCAGAGGGTGCGGAACGGTGCGTTCGTGATGCCGGCCATCGGAGCGAGTACGACCGGGGGCTGCACGGTGTGGGGGCCGATGGCGAGCGAGGCGGGGGCGAGCGAGGTCATTGCTCCATTGTCCCGCACGTATCCGGGACAGCGGCCCCGGCCGATTCCAGCCCCTCCGGCGATGGAGACGAAACCACCTGCCGGACGGGCTGGAGGTGCCGGACCGGCGCGATGTGCGCCGGTCCGGCGGACGGAAGGTGACTCAGTGGCCACGTCCCCTCGCGGTGGAGCGGGTCAGGAGCCCGAGGACCCGGATCCGACGGGGCCGGCCGCCCCGTCCGTGGGCTCGGGCTCGGCGGGCGCAGCGTCCGGCGTCTCGGACTCGGCGCCCTCGGCGCCCCCCGTGTCCTCGACACGGGACCGCATCTTGCGCAGCAGTTCCTGTTTCTGGTCCAGGGCCGCTCGGCGGTCATCGGTGCGGGACTGCCCGGGGCCGTACTGGTCCGCGCGCGACAGCTTCTTGCGCTGTCCGCCGACTCCGAGCAGGTTGTTTCGGCTCTTGGCCATGACTGATCTCCCCTACGGGACGAGAAGGGTTCCGGAATGCCTCGGAGAGCGGCCGGTCGATGCGGCCGCGGACTCTCACTCGTAGATCTGGAAGAGGTTCATGGCCCGGACGCTATAGGAGCGCGCCCGGCCGAGCATCCGAATTTCCGATGCCCCCGGCGCCCCAGCCGGTCAACCCGCCGGATCGACCGTCGCCTGATGCTCCTCGGCCAGATGCTCCTCGGCCTTCAGCCACGGCAGGAACTGCGCGGACCGGCTCCAGCCGCAGGTCTCGCACGACAGGGCCCGCTGCATCCCCGACTTGCGGACCTGCACGACGTGTTCGCGTCCGTGCTGGTCCCAGCGGCTGACCTTGCTGCTCGTCATCGACGGCATCGCGTGCCTCCTAGGGGTGCCGGGGCTGTCGAAGCACCCCTGGCCCTCCGGCTGCGGCGTCCCGGCGCTCCTTCGCCGTGACGCACGGTGTGTGGTGCGGGTCGCGCGCCCAGTGTGCAGCAAATTCAACATCAACAGGGCTATCGCCAGGGACAGTTCGGCCGCGGACGAGGCTCAGGCCCCCTCCGTCACCAGCGCGTGGAGCTTCTCGACACCCGCCCGCGACTCGTCGTCCACAGGTACGTACGTGACCAGCCGGGGGCCCGCGGAAGGGCCGAGCCAGAGGCTGGTGTGGCTCAGGTGCAACGGGCCGACCAGGGCGTTCACGAAGTGCTTCGACCTGGCGCCGGTCGCGGCCACCACCTCGTGCCGGTCCCAGAGTTCACGGAATTCCGGGGAGGCCTTCTCCAGACGTCCGACCAACGTCTTCCAGGCGGGTTCGGCGAGGTGGCCCGCCATGGCCGCACGGAACTTGCCCGCCATCTGCCGGACCGTCTCCTCCCGCTGGGCGAGCGAGGACCGCCACTCCTCGTTGGTGAAGGCCAGCCACAGGCAGTTGCGGTCCTCGGGAGGTACGGCGTCGAGATCGCAGAGCAGCCGGGCGTAGGTGCGGTTGTACGCGAGGATGTCGTAGCGGCTGTTCTGCATACAGGCCGGGATCGGCTCCAACTCCTCGAGGAGAAGGCGCAGTTCGGCACTCACCGTGGGGCATTCGGTGCCGGGTGCGGGGTCGGCGACACCGGCGAGCGCGAAGAGGTGGTCCCGCTCCCCCGGGTCGAGCAGCAGGGTGCGGGCCACCGCGTCCAGGACCTGCGGGGAGACCTGGATGGGCCGGGCCTGTTCGAGCCAGGTGTACCAGGTGACGCCGACGGCGGAGAGCTGGGCGACCTCCTCGCGGCGCAGGCCCGGGGTGCGACGACGGCGGCCGCGCGGCAGTCCGACCTGCTCCGGAGTGATCCGCTCCCGGCGGCTGCGCAGGAACCCGGCGAGTTCCGTGCGGCGTGCATCGTCACCGCGTACCGCGGGCTCGTACGTCATCGTCATGCTCCCAGGCTGCCGCAGGGACCGGCCGCTTGCCAGGTTCCCCTTGTACCAGGATAAGAAGACTCTGGTACCAGGCTGAGTGGCGGGGCATCGTCGACTGCGTGAGTGAATCCACTGTCCGTATCCCTTCCCCTCCCGCCGCAGCCGCCGAGGACGCCGCGATCCGGCACGCCCCGGTCCTCGGCGGCCTCGGCCTCGTCACCGTCCTGCTCGGTGCGGCCCTCCCGCTGATCGACTTCTTCATCGTCAACGTGGCCCTGCCCACGATGGAGCACGATCTCGCCGCGGGCCCGGCGATGCTCGAGCTCATCGTGGCCGGCTACGGCGTCGCGTACGCCGTGCTGCTCGTCCTGGGCGGGCGGCTCGGCGACATGTTCGGGCGCCGCCGCCTCTTCCTGGCCGGCCTCACGGCCTTCGGCGTGACCTCGCTGGCCTGCGGGCTCGCACCGGACGCCGGGACCCTGGTCGGGGCCCGGGTCGCACAGGGCGCCGCGGCGGCGCTGATGCTGCCGCAGGTGCTCGCCACCATCCAGGCGACGACCACCGGTTCGCGGCGGGCCCGTGCGATGGGCCTGTACGGGGCGACCGCGGGCCTGTCCATGGTCGCCGGGCAGATCCTGGGCGGCGTGCTCGTCGCCGCGGACATCGCGGGCACGGGCTGGCGCGCGGTCTTCCTGGTGAACGTTCCGGTCGTGCTGATCGGCCTGCTCCTGGCGGTGCGTACGGTGCCGGAGAGCCGTTCGGAACGTCCCGCGCCCGTGGACGTACCGGGCACGCTGCTGCTCGCCGTGTCCATGGTGACGCTGCTCGTGCCGCTCACCGAGGGGCGGGCGGCCGGCTGGCCGTTGTGGACGTGGCTGGGACTCGGCGCGTTCCCGTTCGCCGCGCTCGGCTTCTTCCTGGTGGAGCGGCGGGCGGACCGTGCGGGGCGCACCCCGCTGGTGCCGCCGAGCCTGCTCGCGCTGCTCTCGCTGCGGCGGGGTCTGGCCCTGGTGGTGCCGTTCTCGGTGTCGTTCGGCGGCTTCATGTTCGTGATCGCGGTGGCGCTGCAGCAGGGCCTGGGGATGGGTCCGGTGTCGGCGGGGCTCACGCTGGTGCCGATGGCGGTCACCTTCTTCGGCGCCTCGCTGTCAGGGCCGCGCCTGATCGCCCGGTACGGGACCCGGGTGGTGACCGCGGGCGGCGTCCTGCAGGGGCTCGGCGTCGTCCTGATCGTCGCGGCCGTGTGGCGGAGCTGGCCGGACCTCGGCAGCGCGGGTCTGGCGCCGGGTGCGGCGTTCGCCGGCCTCGGTCAGGGGCTCCAACTGCCGGTCCTGATGCGGCTCGTGCTGTCCGACGTGCCCGCGGACCGGGCGGGGGTGGGCAGCGGCGTCATGATCACCGCGCAGCAGGCGGCGCTGGCCGTCGGCGTCGCGACGCTCGGCAGCCTCTTCCTGTCGCTCACGCCGGGGCTCGGCATGCGGGACGCGCTTCTCCTCACGCTCGCCGCGCAGTTGGCCCTGATCGCCCTGACCGCGACGCTCAGCCTGCGGCTACCACGGACGATGAGCTGACGAGGCCCGTCCGGCGATCGAGCACCCGGGGGGGCCGGGGCAGCGCCCCAGAAGCCACCCACCGGCCGGCGGCCCGGCCGACGGATGTCCTCGATCGCCGAACGGGGCTGGGCAACAAAGCGGGGGCCCGAGGGACGAGCCCTCGAACCCCCCAACGGCCGGTTGCTAGCAGCCGACGAGGCGCGCGGCCAGGTAGCCCTCGATCTGGTCGAGCGACACCCGCTCCTGCTTCATCGTGTCCCGCTCGCGAACCGTGACCGCGTTGTCGTCGAGCGTGTCGAAGTCGACGGTGACGCAGAACGGCGTACCGATCTCGTCCTGGCGCCGGTAGCGGCGTCCGATCGCACCCGCGTCGTCGAACTCGATGTTCCAGTTCTGCCGCAGCGCGGTCGCCAGGCCCTTGGCCTTCGGCGACAGCTGCGGGTTGCGCGACAGCGGCAGGACCGCGACCTTGACCGGCGCGAGGCGGTGGTCGAGGCGCATCACGGTGCGCTTCTCGAGTACACCCTTGGCGTTCGGCGCCTCGTCCTCGGTGTACGCGTCGAGCAGGAAGGCGAGCATCGCGCGGCCGACCCCCGCCGCCGGCTCGATGACGTACGGAGTCCAGCGCTCGCCGGCCTCCTGGTCGAAGAACGACAGGTCCTGGCCGGAGGCCTTGGCGTGCGCGGAGAGGTCGAAGTCCGTGCGGTTGGCGACGCCCTCGAGCTCACCCCACTCGGAACCGCCGAAGCGGAAGCGGTACTCGATGTCGGCGGTGCGCTTGGAGTAGTGGGAGAGCTTCTCCTTCGGGTGCTCGAACCACCGCATGTTCTCCTCGCGCAGGCCCAGGCCGGTGTACCAGTTCCAGCGCTGCTCCATCCAGTACTCCTGCCAGGCCTCGTCCTCACCCGGCTTGACGAAGAACTCCATCTCCATCTGCTCGAACTCACGGGTGCGGAAGATGAAGTTGCCCGGCGTGATCTCGTTCCGGAACGACTTGCCCGTCTGGGCGATGCCGAACGGCGGCTTCTTGCGCGAAGTCTGCTGGACCTGGGCGAAGTTGGTGAAGATGCCCTGCGCGGTCTCGGGGCGCAGGTAGGCGACCGAGCTGGAGTCCTGCGTCGGGCCGAGGCGCGTGGAGAGCAGGCCCGAGAACTCCTTGGGCTCGGTGAACTGGCCCTTGTTGCCGCAGTTGGGGCAGTTGACCTCGGCGAGCGACTCCGGGACCCGGCCGTGCTTGGCCTCGAAGGCCTCCTCCAGGTGGTCGGCCCGGAAGCGCTTGTGGCAGGAGGTGCACTCGGTGAGCGGGTCGGTGAAGGTGGCGACGTGCCCCGAGGCCTCCCAGACCTCGGTCGCCAGGATCACCGAAGAGTCGATACCGACGACGTCCTCACGCGAGGTGACCATGTAGCGCCACCACTGGCGCTTGAGGTTCTCCTTGAGCTCGACGCCCAGCGGTCCGTAGTCCCAGGCGGCGCGCTGGCCGCCGTAGATCTCACTGCTGGGGTATACGAAGCCACGGCGCTTGCTCAGGCTGACGATGGTGTCGATCTTGTCGGCGGCCACGGTGCTCTCTTCATTACGGCGGACGATGTTGAAGTGCGGCGCCCGGCGTCTCCGTGAGGAGCGGGGGACGGACGTCGGGTGGGCGAAGCCTTCAGGTTACCGGCGGCGCCACCCCCGGGATCAAATCGGTCCCGATAAGCAGCCGATCAGCTCTTGTTGACAACCGTTTCCAAAATAGTTGAAAATGACTGTCATGAACGTACGACGCCTCATACCCACCGCCGCTGTCGCCGGAATCAGCGCACTCGGCCTGCTCACCGTCTCCGCATGCTCGGGCGCCGGCGCCGCCGACGGCAAGAGCGGCGACAAGCTGGACGTAGTGGCGTCGTTCTATCCGATGCAGTACCTCGCCGAGCAGATCGGCGGGAAGCACGTGAACGTCGAGAGCCTCACCAAGCCCGGCGTGGAGCCGCACGATCTGGAGATCTCCCCGCAGCAGACCGGCCGGCTCGGCGAGTCCGACGTCGTCCTGTACCTGAAGGGGCTGCAGCCCGCCGTCGACGAGGCCGTCGGGCAGTCGGGCGCGAAGGACCCGGTCGACGCGGCAGAACTCACCTCGCTGGAGAAGCACGGCGCCGGCGACGGGCACGACCACGGCGAAGAGGGACACGAGGACGAGGGCCACGGCCACGAGGACGAGGGCGCCCACGAGGGCGAGGAGCACGACCACGACCACGGCGACGAGAACGCCGCCGACCCGCACGTGTGGCTCGACCCCGTGAAGTACGGCGAGATCGCCGAGGGCGTCGGCAAGGCGCTCGCCAAGGCCGACCCTGACAACTCCGCCTACTACGAGAAGAACGCGGAGAAGCTGACGGACCGCCTCACCGCCCTGGACAAGGAGTTCAAGGACGGTCTGAAGGACACCCGGACCAAGACCTTCATCACCACGCACACCGCATTCAGCTACCTCGCCGAGCGCTACGGCCTCGAGCAGGTCGGCATCGCCGGCGTCGACCCGGAGTCCGAGCCGAGCCCCGCCCGGATGAA
Source organism: Streptomyces sp. YIM 130001 (assembly GCF_003574445.1). Classification (GTDB taxonomy): domain Bacteria; phylum Actinomycetota; class Actinomycetes; order Streptomycetales; family Streptomycetaceae; genus Streptomyces. The sequence goes on along the minus strand of NZ_KZ984554.1, from coordinate 39,363 downwards.
AGAACTCCAGAAGATCGCCCGCGAGGACAAGGTCTCCACGATCTTCTTCGAGACCCTCGCCAGCGACCGGACGGCGAAGACGCTGGCCTCCGACACCGGTCTGAAGACCGATGTGCTCGATCCCCTGGAGGGGATCAACGACGACTCGCGCGGCGACGACTACTTCGGCGTGATGCGCGCGAACCTCGCCTCGCTCGAGAAATCCCTGGGCGCCAAGTGAGCAACCCTCCGGGCTCGCGCCCGACCGCGAAAGGTGGACCGATGTCCGCAGCGAACCAGCCGGAGCCCGTGCTCGCCCTTTCCGCGGCGCGCGCCACGCTCGGCTCGCGCCCGGTGCTGCGCGGCATCGACCTGACGGTCGGCCGGGGCGAGGTCGTGGCGCTGCTCGGAGCCAACGGTTCGGGCAAGTCCACCGCGGTACGTGCCGCGGTCGGCCAAGTACCGCTGACGGACGGGGCGGTGGAGCTGTTCGGCACCCCGCTGCGGCGCTACCGCGACTGGGCCCGCGTCGGGTACGTACCGCAGCGCACCACGGCCGCCTCAGGCGTCCCGGCGACGGTGCGCGAGGTGGTCTCGGCGGGGCGTCTGTCCCGCACCCGGCTGCGGCTGCCCGGCAAGGCGGACCGGCACGCGGTGGACCGCGCACTCGAGCTCGTGGGCATGGCGGACCGGGCGGGCGACTCGGTGAACGCGCTGTCCGGCGGACAGCACCAGCGCGTCCTGATCGCGCGCGCCCTGGCCGGCGAACCCGAGCTCCTGATCATGGACGAGCCGATGGCGGGAGTGGACCTGGCCAGCCAGGAGGTACTCGCCGGCACCCTGCGCGAGCAGGTCGCGGCCGGCACCACCGTGCTGCTCGTCCTGCACGAACTCGGCCCTCTGGAACCGCTGATCGACCGTGCGGTCGTACTGCGCGACGGCTGCGTCGTACACGACGGGCCGCCGCCCGAGGCGGTCGGCCAGCACGCCCTTCCCGGCCACGATCACGTACACCCGCACACGGCGCAGGACGCCGAACCGATCCGGACTGGACTGCTCACCTGATGGAGATCCTCGACTACGCCTTCATGCAGCGGGCCCTGATCGCCGCGCTCCTGGTCGGCGTCACGGCTCCGGCGATCGGGACGTATCTGGTGCAGCGCCGGCAGGCGATCATGGGTGACGGGATCGGCCATGTGGCGATGACCGGTGTCGCACTCGGCTTCCTGCTGAACGCGAGCCCGGTGTGGATGGCCACACTCGTCGCCGTGATCGGTTCGGTCGGCATGGAGTTGATCCGTTCCCGCGGCAGGACCAGCGGCGACATCGCGCTCGCCATGCTCTTCTACGGCGGCATGGCCGGCGGCGTGATGATCATCAACCTCGCCCCGAACGGCTCGACGGCCAATCTGACCAGCTATCTCTTCGGTTCGATCACCACGGTCGCGCCCGAGGACGTCACGGCGATCGTCGTGCTCGCGGCCTTCGTGATCGCGATCACGGTGGGTCTCAGGCGGCAGTTGTTCGCGGTCTGCCAGGACGAGGAGTTCGCGCGGGTCACCGGGCTTCCGGTCCGGCTGCTCAATCTGCTGATCGCCGTCACGGCCGCGGTGACGGTGACCGTGGCGATGCGCATCGTCGGGCTGCTGCTCGTCAGCGCGATGATGGTGATCCCGGTGGCGGCCGCCCAGCGCGTGACCCGCGGCTTCGTGGCCACGCTCGGTCTCGCCATGGCGATCGGGGTGGCCGTCTCGGTGGCCGGCACGGTCACCACGTACTACGTGGACGCCCCGTCCGGCGCCGCGATCGTCCTGCTCTCCATCGGTGTGTTCCTGGTCCTCGCGGCCGTCGCCGCGCCGCTGGCCCGGCGGCGTGCACGGACCACGACGGCGGCGTCCGGGCCCGGTCCTGACGACTGCCCGCTGCCCGCGTCCGGCAGCGCCACGGACGACGTACGGGTCTGAGGCCCTGGGCCCGCCCCGGCCCCCGGGGCCGTCGGGCCCGGAGCAGGGACGCACACTGGTTGCATCCGGTCCGCTCCGCCCGGTGAACTGAGGTATGCCTAACAAGCAGTCTCGGATCGCCGGACGACCTGGCACAATGACCGGTCAGCATCAGGTGAGGAGGCGACGACGGTGACAACCGCAGGACCACCGGTACGCGGACGCTCGACTCGGCAGCGGGCCGCGGTGGCGGCGGCGCTCGACGAGGTGGACGAGTTCCGCAGCGCGCAGGACCTGCACGACATGCTCAAACACCGCGGCGACTCGGTCGGTCTGACGACCGTCTACCGCACGCTGCAGTCGCTCGCGGACGCGGGCGAGGTCGATGTGCTGCGCACCCACGACGGCGAGTCCGTCTACCGGCGCTGCTCGACCGGCGAGCACCACCATCACCTCGTGTGCCGCGTGTGCGGGAAGGCCGTCGAGGTCGAGGGACCGGCGGTGGAGAAGTGGGCGGAGGCGATCGCCGTGGAGCACGGCTATGTCAACGTGGCCCACACGGTGGAGATCTTCGGCACGTGCGCGGAGTGTGCGTCCGCGGGGTCCAGGTCCGCGGGGGGCCCTTCGACCCCCAGCCCGTCCGGCTGACGCCTGGTCGCGGGGACAGTTCTCTTCGATGCGCCCGGCGGGCGCCTGGTGGCCCGGGGCAGCTCTCCTCAGCACGTCCGGCGCTCGGGCGGACATCAGCGACCGGCGTCGGACGGGCCGATTGCGCTCGCCGCGAGAAGACGCCCTCAAGCGCCGGACGTGCTGGTTCTGACCGGCGAGCTGGATTCGGCCGGTCGCGTCCGCTCCGCAGGCTCCCTCAAGCGCCGGACGGGCTCGACGGGTCGGCGGGGCCGGATGACGTCACCCCGTCGGTGATCGCGCCGCCGAACCGCCGGTCCCGCGATGCGTACTCGACGCAAGCCCGCCACAGATCGCGGCGGTCGAAGTCCGGCCACAGGACGTCCTGGAAGACCATCTCGGCGTAACTGCTCTGCCAGATCAGGTAGTTGGACGTGCGCTGCTCGCCGCTCGGCCGCAGGAAGAGGTCCACGTCCGGCATGTCCGGGTAGTAGAGGTACTTCTGGATCGTCTTCTCGCCGACCTTGCCGGGATCGAGCCGGCCCGCGGCCACGTCCTCGGCCATCCGCCGTGCCGCGTCGGCGAGTTCCGCGCGGCCGCCGTAGTTGACGCAGAAGTACAGCGTCATCGCGTCGTTCTTCGTGGTCTGCTCCTGGGCGACCTGGAGCTCCTGGACGACCGACTTCCACAGCTTCGGCATCCGGCCGACCCAGCGGATCCGGATGCCGAGTTCGTCCATCTCGTCGCGGCGGCGGCGGATGACGTCGCGGTTGAAGTTCATCAGGAAGCGGACCTCTTCGGGCGAGCGCTTCCAGTTCTCGGTGGAGAAGGCGTACAGGGAGAGGTTCTTGACGCCCATCTCCAGGCAGCCCTTGAGCACGTCCATGACGACGCCCTCGCCGACCTTGTGCCCCTCGGTGCGCGGCAGCCCGCGGTCCTTGGCCCAGCGTCCGTTGCCGTCCATGACGACGGCCACGTGGTTCGGCACGAACTCCGAGGGGAGCTGTGGCGGCCGTGCGCCGGAGGGGTGCGGGTCGGGCGTCCGGTAGTCGCGACGCCCGCGTCCCAGAATCCCGCGTACTGCCATGTGCTCTCTCGCTCCCTGGTACTCGGCTGTTCGTTGCTGCTTGTCCGTCCGGGCCGGACGGTGGATCACGGGGCGGACTGCTCCGACGCCCCGGCCCGCTCGGGCCGTTCGGCCTTCTCCACGTAGCGCAGCGAGCGCAGTCCGCGCTCCAGGTGCCAGTGCAGATAGGCCGACACCAGGCCGCTGCCTTCGCGGACATGCCGCGCCTCGCACGCGTCGGCCGTCTCCCAGTCCCCGGTGAGCAGCGCACCGAGCAGGGCGACGGCCTCCGCAGAGGGTACGACGCTTCCCGGTACGCGGCACTCCGTGCAGATCACTCCGCCCGCGGCGACGGAGAAGAAGCGGTTGGGGCCCGGCATGCCGCATCTGGCGCAGCTGCCGAAGCTCGGCGCATAGCCGTTGACGGCGAGGGAGCGCAGCAGGAAGGCGTCGAGGACGAGGTGTGGGGCGTGCTCGCCGCGGGAGAGTGTGCGCAGGCCGCCGACGAGGAGCAGATACTGCTGGACGGCCGGCTCGCCCTCGTGGTCGGTGAACCGCTCGGCGGTCTCCAGCATGGCCGTACCCGCGGTGTAGCGGGCGTAGTCGGCGACGATGCCGCCACCGTACGGAGCGATGGTCTCACTCTGCGTGCACAACGGCAGTCCGCGGCCGATCAGTTCACTTCCACGTGCGAAGAACTGCACATCGACATGGCTGAACGGCTCCAGCCGCGCACCGAACTTCGACTTGGTACGGCGCACTCCACGGGCGACGGCACGCACCCGGCCATGGCTGCGCGTCAGCAGCGTGATGATGCGGTCGGCCTCACCCAGCTTCTGCGTCCGCAGCACGATGCCGTCGTCCCGGAACAGACTCATGCGCCCATTGTCGCGCGCCACGGTCCCGGCCCGGCGCCCAGGTCCGAAACTGCCGTCACCCGAGCCCGGCCACTGGTCTGCGAACTTCGGCGACACCCGAAACACCTGGTCGGCGGGACCGGTGCACGCGATGGTGGACGGGCCGGGTGTCCGGCCCTCTTCAGGCGGGGGCCGGGCATCCGTTGTCACTCGGGGGGCGCGAACGCCGTCCGGGGGTTGGTCGCCCTCGGACGGCGTTCGCGTTGTGGGAGCCGGGGATACGCGGGCGGGGGCGAGCGGGCGCGTGAAGGGCGCCTTCAGGGATCCGGCGGCAACCCGCGTCACTAGAGGGCGGACTCGAACACCTTGCGGTATCCGGCGGTGTGTTCGTGCTCACGCCGGGACCATGCGATCCGGTCCGCGATCTGCGCGGCAGTGGCCTCGACGGCCGTGAAGCCCGCTCGTACCTCCGCCCAGAAACGGGCATTACGGGCCTGTCGCTCCAGCATCGCGTCGACGAGCGCAGCACGTTCGGGACCGGCCAGGCCGTAGGCGTCGGCCAGCACACGCACCTGGGTGGCCTGAACCTCCACAGGAGGAGCTCCCGCCTTCGACGACACGCACCAGAGCCAGGCCATGTACCCGACATCCTCCAGCGGACTGCCCGGCGCGGCCATGTCGAAGTCGATGAAGGCGACCGGCAACTCGTCCTGAAAGACGGCATTGTTCGGCCCCGGATCGTGGTGGCAGACGACCTGATGCCGGCCCGCGAGGTCGCTGCCCCGGGTGGCGTCGTGCAGGTCGCGTGCGAGCGCCCCGGCGGCAGCGACCTGCGCGTCGGTCCAGGGCCGGAACGTCGGTGGAACCCAGCCCGGTACGTAGCTGAGGGTGTCCCGGCCCCTCGCGTCCCGGCCGAGATGGCGCGGGGCGCCCGTGAACCCTCGGCTCTCCAGCAGATCGAGCAGGGAGGCGACGAACGGTGAGGCGGGCGAGGCGGGCCTGCGGACCGTGTCACCGACGCGGACGACTCCCCTGGTCGTACGGCCGCCCCGCAGGGGGACGGGTCGGTCGGCGCTCCTGGACATGCCCCTGGCTCCTTCCTCGCCGCTGCCCGTGAAGCGGTGGGCACAGCGGTAGTTCGTCCCCGTACGACTCGGCGATATCCACAATCCCGTCACCCCCGTACGGCGCGCTGGTCTTGCGTTCGGTGGGGTGCTGCCGGGATCGTCGTGTGGTTACCGTCCGGGGGGATCGGTGACCGCACGATCATCGGGGGGACACACCACGTGATGCGTATCCACTTCACCGCCGAGGACCTTGCCAGGACGCAGGTCGCGGACGGTGCTGATCCACTCTGGGAAACCGTCCTGAGCCTGCACAGTCTGCAGGAGCGCCGGCCCGACCCGGTTCTGGCCGGCCGGCGGCCGGCTTCGCTCGCGCGGCCGCTGAGCATGCTGCTGCCGCTCGTACCGCCGCGCGGCTACTTCCCGGACTTCCTCACGCCGGGTGCCGGCAGCGCCGGGCTCGACGCCGGGCTCGACGCGGTCCTGAGTACGCCCCGCACCCGGCTGCGCTCGGAGCTGACCACGCTCACCGGCCGGGACAGTCCCGTGCCGTGGACCCGGTCGCTCGCCGACGGCGGGGCACCGGCCCTGCGGCGCCTCACCGGCTCGTTGCGCGAGTACCACGACGCCGCGCTCGGGCCGCACTGGACGCGGATCGTCCGGCGGACCGCCGCCGACCGCGCCCTGCGGCTGCACGCCCTGTGGCAGGGCGGCTCGGAGGCGATGCTGCGGACGTACGGGCCGTCGATGCGCTGGCGTCCGCCGGTGCTCGAGGTCGACTATCCGGTGGACCGTGATCTCCACCTGGACGGCCGCGGGCTGTTGCTCGTCCCCTCGTACTTCTGCCGGGGACCGGTCGCGCTCGCGAACCCGGAGCTGCCGCCCGTGCTCGTGTACCCGGCCTCCACGGACGGCCAAGTGACGGATTCCGACCTGCGGTTGCCGCTCACCCCGTGCCTGGCCCGGCTGATCGGCCACACCCGGGCCGCCGTCCTCGAGTCGCTGAGCAGTGACTGTACGACGACGGAGCTGGCGCAGCGGGCCGGAGTCGCGCTCTCGACCGCCAGTGAGCATGCCGCGGTGCTGCGCAGTGCCGGCCTGGTGTCGAGCGTGCGGGAGCGCAATGTGGTCCGGCACACTCTGACGCCGCTCGGCTCCGCGCTGCTCCGCTCCAACTGACATATCTGGGCGAGCAGTTACTCCTGCTCGGTCACGCTCACCGACCCGTCCCGCCAGTCCAGTCCGATCCGCAGACGTCGGCCGTCGGTCGTGATCCGGGTGCGGACCTGGACGCCTTCGGGCAGGTCCGCCTCGGTGGGCGCGACCGAGGCCTCGGTGCGGATCCGGTCCATCAGGGTGCGCAGGGTGGCCGGGTCGGGGCGGGTGCCCAGGTACCAGGCCGTGCCGTCGCCGTAGGTGTGGCGGGTCACGGCGGGGCGGCCGTCGCCGAGGGCGAGTATCGGCTCGGCTCCTTCGAGGACGATGTCCTCGGACCAGAGAGATCCGGTGCCCGCGTCCCCGAGCGGCAGCGTGACGCCCTCCGGCAGTGGGTCGAACTCCTCGATCCGCAGGCCGAGCAGTTCGCGGAACGGCGCCGGGTAGCCGCCGAGATGCACCCGGTCGTACTCGTCGGTGATCCCGGAGAAGTACGACATCACCAGGGTGCCGCCGGCAGCCACGTAGTCCGTGATCCGTTCGGCGGTCGCCGAGCTGACGGAGTACAGGTTCGGCACGACCAGCAGCCGGTACGGGCTGAAGTCGCCGTCCGCGGGGACGATGTCGCAGGCCACCGAGGCGTCGTAGAGCGGCCGGTGGTGGGCGAGTGCGGTGTCCAGGAGGGTGACGTCGGAGCTGGGGTGGGCGTCGAGTTCGAGGGCCCACCAGCTGGGCCATTCGAGCAGCAGGGCGGCGTCCGCACGCTCCGGGCGGGAGCCGAACAGCTCGGGAAGGGCGGCGAGTTCGGCTCCGAGTGCGCCGACCTCGCGGAAGATCCGGGTGTCGGGTCCGCCGTGCGGGACCATCGCGGAGTGGAACTTCTCGGCGCCGCCGCGGGACTGGCGCCACTGGAAGAACAGCACCGAGTCGGCGCCGTGCGCGACCGCCTGCCAGCTGTCGAGGCGCATCCGGCCGTCCGGCTTGCGGCCGTTGCGCCGGCGCCAGTTGACAGCGCTCGGTGCCTGTTCCATCAGAAGCCAGGGCTGTCCGCCCTTGAGGCCGCGCATCACGTCGTACGAGAAGGCCGTGCCGTGCGCGGAGTCGGCGTCGTGCGGGTCCGGGTAGGAGTCGTAGGAGACGACGTCCAGGTGGGGCGCCCAGCGGAACAGGTCGAGGGTGCGGGCGACGGGCACGAAGTTGGTGGTGACCGGGACGGCCGGGGTGAGCCGCTCCAGGACCTGCTTCTCGGCCAGGTAGCAGGCCAGCAGCTCGTCACTGCTGAAGCGCCGGTAGTCGAGCTGCTGCGCGGGATTGCGGAACGAGGGTGCGCTGCGGGGCGTGTGGATCTCGTCGAAGTCGCCGTAGCGCTGGGCCCAGAAGTCGGTGCACCAGGCCTCGTTGAGCGCGTCGACGGTGCCGTAGCGCTCGCGCAGCCAGGCACGGAACGCCGCCGTGGAGACCTCGCAGTGGCAGTGCCGGGAGATGTGGCAGCCGTACTCGTTGCCGATGTGCCACAGGGCGAGGGCCGGATGGTCGGCGTACCGGCCGGCCAACTGCTCGACCAGCCGCGTCGCGTGGTCGCGGAAGACCGGGCTGGAGGGGCACCAGTGCTGGCGCGAGCCGGGGTACAGGCGAGTGCCGTCCTCCATGACGGGCAGCGTCTCGGGATGCAGCCGGGCCAGCCAGGCCGGTGGTGAGGCGGTCATGGTGGCGAGACAGACCCGGACGCCTGCGTCGGCGAGGCGGTCCAGGTGGGTGTCGAGCCAGCCGAAGTCGTAGGCGCCCGGGGCCGGTTCGGCCTTGGCCCAGGAGAAGATGCCGACGGTGGCCAGGTTGACGCCGGCCTTCCGCATCAGTTCGGTGTCCTCGGCGTGGACTTCGGGGCCCCATTGCTCGGGGTTGTAGTCGCCTCCGTAGGCGACGGAGTCGAGGCTGTCGTAGAAGCGGCCGATACGGTGCGTGTCGTTCACTTGACCCCCAGGGTCTCCTGCCAGGCGCGGGCCTCGATCCCGCGGAAGTGGTCGGCCATCGCGCGCTGCGCCTGCTCCACGTCGCGGGCGCGCAGCGCGGTGAGGATGTCGCGGTGGCGGCGGGCGGTGACGGCGGGCGCCGGGTCCTTGGTCCAGCCGCGGGCGCCGGCGACGGTGTGGAAGACGTTCCAGAAGGCCGCGAGGAGCTGCGGGACCAGGGCGTTGCCGAGCGAGCGGTAGAGCTTCTCGTGGAATTCCCGGTCGAGTTCGGGGAAGGCGTCGCCGGCCCGGCCGGAGGCTTCCATCCGGCGTACGACGTCCTCGAGTTCGGCCAGTTCGTGGTCGTCGAGCGATTCGGCGACACGGCGGATGAGGCCCTCCTCGAGGACCTCGCGGACCTGGAGGATCTCGCCGAGCGCCTGGGTGTCTCCCCCGGACGCGCTCCGCGGCGATCCCCAGCCGCCTCTGGCCAGGGTGCGGAAGGTGAGCCCGTCCACGAACGGGGTGAGCGAGGCCTCGCCGACATAGGTGCCGTGGCCGTGTCTGATCTCGACGATGTCGAGTGCCTGCAGCGCCTTGAGTGCCTCGCGTACGGAGTTTCTGCTGACCTCGAGGGTCTCCATCAACTCGGTCTCGGTGGGCATGGGTTCACCGGGGCGCAGTCTTCGGTCGAGGATCAGCTGCATGACCTGACGCTGGATCCGGCTGCCCACGCGCCGTTCCCGGGCAGCCGGCACCGTGGGATTCCTCGGCTCGTCCGACATGCGGCACATCGTAAGGGCAGCGGACATCCTACGTCCCACGTCCGGCCCAACTCTTCTGAAATCAGTCGCTCTTCGGCGCACGGAAAACGACCGGGTGGTGACAGTCGGCGAGATCCTGCACGAAACCTTGACCGTCCGCGTCCGTCCTCCTATGGTCGCGCTACCCGTAGACGTAGGACGTGGGATCTCCGGACTGCAGGACACGCATGGCACCCCGGACCCTCCATCCCTGGCCCAGCCCCACTCTCCACTCCCCTCGCGCCCCGCTGCCCCTACCCGGCAGCACGGGAACGCCCTCTCCGCCATGGAGGCAGCACTGTGAGCGACCTGAATCCGGTTGCGGCCCGCCGGTCCTTCCTCAAGTACACCGGCGCACTCGGCGCGGCCGCCACCATCACGACGACCCTGTCCGCGTGCTCCGGTGGTCCGAAGTCGACCACCGACACCGACGGCGGCGGCAAGGGCGGCGGACTCGACACCCTGACCGCGGTCATCGGCTACGGGAACGACGGCAGTTGGGACCCGACCCAGACGGCCTCCGCCTTCTGTATGGCCGCCAACCACCACATCTACGAGGGCCTGCTCGACACCGACCCGATCGACCGCGAGCCGTACGCCGCGCTCGCGACGGAGATACCGAAGGACCTGAACGCCACCACCTGGCGCTTCACCCTGCGCGAGGGCGCCACCTGGCACGACGGCAAGCCCGTCACCGCCGACGACGTGACCTTCACCTTCGACCGGATCCTCGACACCAAGACCACCACGCTCGCCCAGGGCTTCTTCGCCGCCTGGCTGAAGGAGGTCAAGAAGGTCGACGCGAAGACCGTCGAACTGGTTCTGAAGTTCCCCTTCCCGGACGGAGCACCCCGGCTCACGCTCGCGAAGATCATGCCGAAGCACGTGTTCGGCAAGCCGGGCGGCTGGGACAAGGCGACCACCGGGACGGCCGTCGGCTCGGGCCCGTACCGGATGACCGCGCACAACCCGAAGTCGAACACGACCTTCGCCGCGTACGACAAGTACAACGGCCCCCGCAAGGCGGCCTTCAAGAAGATGAACTGGCTGACCATCGTGGACGCCGCGCCGCGCGTCGCCAAGATCTCCGGCGGCAGCGCGGACGCCCAGATCGCGGACAACATCCCGTACGCCAACATCGATCAGCTCGAGAAGGGCGGCCTGAAGGTCGAGGGCGGGGCCGGGATGAACCACATGTTCCTGCTGTTCAACACCGCGCACAAACCCTTCGACGACGTCCGGGTCCGGCAGGCCCTGCACTACGCCATCGACACCGAGAAGATGATCGAGGTCGCGCTCAAGGGCCAGGGCAAGGCGGCCAGTTCGTTCCTCAACGAGGACAACCCGACGTACCGCAAGGCGAAGACGGTCTACGCGTACGACCCGCAGAAGGCCAAGAAGCTGCTGAAGGAGGCCGGGGTCGAGGACCTCACGATCAACCTGATGGCGGTCAACGTCAGCTGGATCGTGGACTGCCTGCCGACCATCAAGGCCTCCTGGGACGCGATCGGCGTGAAGACCGACCTGGACCCGCAGGAGACCACCGCGGTCTTCACCAAGCTCGACCAGAAGAAGGACTTCCAGGTGGTCGCCGCGGCCTCCAACCCCAACCAGTTCGGCCTCGACGCCGACTTGATCATGCGCTACAACTACGGCCCCGAGAACCTGTGGATGGGGTACGCACGCTGGGCCTCCAAGTCCGAGGCCAAGAGCCTCTTCAAGCTGATGGACCAGGCGACCAGGGAGCCGGACGCGGCGAAGAAGAAGGAGATGACGCAGGAGTACATCGACGTCGTCGCCGAGAACGCGGTGATCTACCCCGTCGTCCACAACGAGCTGGTCACGGCCTGGAATCCCAAGCAGCTCACCGGAGTTCGCCCGCAGGCCTACCCCGGCATCAACGTGCTCCAGTCCAAGCCCGCGGGCTGACCCGGCCGCGCGCCGGCTGACCCCGGCCCCTCTCACGTCCTACGTCCAAGGAGCCGTACGTGCTCGCGATCGCCAGGATCCTGGCCCGTCGTATCGCCCTGCTGGTCCCGCTGATGCTCGGCATCGTGCTGTTCGTCTTCCTCGTGATGCGGTTCTCGGACAGCGATCCGGCGTCGGCGTTCTTCCAGGGCGCGAACCCGACGCCCGAGCAGCTGCAGCAGTTCCGCGAGGAGAACGGCCTGCTCGACCCGCTGCCGGTGCGCTACATCGCCTTCGTCGGCGACCTGCTGCAGGGAGACATGGGCACCGGCGTGCTGGTCAGGACACCGGTCCTGGACCAGGTGATGACCGCGCTGCCGCTCACGCTGCAGCTGACGTTCCTCGGGCTCGCGATCGCCGTCGTGCTGTCCCTGGTGCTCGGCATCACCGCGGCCATCCACCGCGACCGGCTGCCCGACCAGATCATCCGGGTCGTCTCGCTGACCGGTGTGGCGGCACCGAGCTTCTGGCTTGCGCTGCTGATGATCCAGTATCTGGCCGTGGGGCAGGGCTGGTTCCCGACGGGCGGATACGTCAATCCCGCGGATTCGTTCAGCGGCTGGCTGAAGACGATGACGATGCCGGCACTCGCGCTCTCGCTGCCGGTCGCCGCGCAGCTCACCCGGATCGTACGGACCGCGGTCGTCGAGGAGTTGGACAAGGATTACGTACGCACCGCGATCGGCAGCGGGCTGCCGCCGGTCGTCGTGGTCGGCCGCAATGTGCTGCGCAACGCGCTGATCAACCCGCTGACCGTGCTCGGCCTCAGAGTCGGCTATCTGCTCGGCGGCGCCGTCGTCATCGAGACGATCTTCTCGCTGCCCGGCATGGGCAAGCTGATGATCGACGCGGTGAAGAACGGCGACCCGGCCGTCGTACAGGGCGTGGTGATCACCACGGCCGTCGGCTTCGTCATCGTGAACCTGGTCATCGACATCCTCCACCTCCTGGTCAACCCGCGTCTGAGGAGTGCCGCCTGATGCCGACGCCTCCCACCCTGCTGACGCGCAAGCGCCTCACCGAGAAGCTGGCCCGCCCGGGTGTCCGCCTGCGGGGCCTCGGGCGGCTGCCCGTGCTGTCCCGGATCTGTCTCGCCGTACTCGCCGTGGTCGTCCTGGTGGCCGTGTTCGCGCCGCTGCTGGCTCCGCACGACCCGCTCGCCCAGGCCGCACAGGTCGACGGCAGCGGGCATCCGTCCGCCGACCACTGGATGGGCCAGGACAGCCTCGGCCGGGACATCCTCAGCCGGCTGATGCACGGGGCCCGCTGGTCGCTCGCCATCGGACTCGGCGCGACCCTGCTCGGCCTGCTCGTCGGTGCTCTGCTCGGCGCGATCGCCGCCACCTCGCGCAAGGCGGTCGACGAGACCCTGATGCGCTGCCTCGACGTGGTGATGGCCTTCCCCGGTATCGCGCTCGCCGCGGTCCTCGTCTCCGTCTTCGGCGGCGGCATCCCGGTACTGATCTGCGCCATCGCCTTCCTCTACGTACCGCCCATCGCGCGGGTGGTACGGGCGAACGTCCTCGACCAGTACGGCGAGGACTACGTGACGGCCGAGCGGATCATCGGGGCCCGCACCCCGCACATCGTCGCCAAGCATGTGGCGATCAACTGCGCGGCGCCGATCCTGGTGTTCTGCACCGTGCAGGTCGCCGAGGCGATCGTCTTCGAGGCCTCGCTGTCGTTCATCGGCGCCGGTGTACGCCCGCCCGACCCGTCCTGGGGCAGCGTCATCGCCGACGGCAAGAACATGGTCCTGATCGGCGGCTGGTGGGCGACGGTCTTCCCCGGACTGCTCATGCTGATCACCGTCCTCGCCCTGAACGTCCTGGCCGAGGGCGTGTCGGACGCCTGGGCCGCGCCCGCCGCCCGTGACGTACCCACCGACAAGGCACTCGCCGAGGACCGCCTCGAGGCCCCCGAGGCCGGGACCGGCAAGGTGCTCGAACTGCCCGGCCTGACCGAGGCCGCGGCGCGGTTGCGGGCGCGGGCCAGACCGCTGCCGGACGGCCCGCCCGTCCTCACCGTGCAGGACCTGGCCGTCGGCTTCGACCAGCGGCACGGCGGCGTCGACGTCGTCGACGGCATCAGCTTCGACGTACGGCCGGGTGAAGTCCTCGGCCTGGTCGGCGAATCCGGCTGCGGCAAGTCGCTGACCGCCCTGACCGTGATGGGCCTGCAGCCGGCCGGAGCTCGCATCGGCGGCAGCGTCACCTTCGACGGCACCGAACTGGTCGGGCTGCCGATGCGCACCAGGCGCCGGCTGCTCGGCCACGACATGGCGATGATCTACCAGGACGCGCTGTCGTCCCTGAACCCGGCGATGACGATCCGCGCCCAACTGAAGCAGGTCGTGAGCAGGGGCGGCCGACGCACCCCGGCCGAACTCCTCGAACTGGTCGGCCTGGACCCGGAGCGCACCCTGCGCAGCTATCCGCACGAGCTGTCCGGCGGCCAGCGCCAGCGCGTCCTGATCGCCCTCGCCCTGTCCCGCGACCCCAAGCTGATCGTCGCCGACGAGCCGACCACCGCACTCGACGTGACGGTCCAGGCTCAGGTCATGGAGCTGCTCCTGCGGCTGCGCGAGGAGTTGGGCTTCGCCCTGATCCTCGTCTCGCACGACCTCGCACTCGTCGCCGACGTCACCGACCGTGTCGTGGTGATGTACGGCGGGCAGATCGTCGAGACCGGCGTGACAGCCGACCTGGTGGAGGCTCCCGCCCACCACTACACGCGCGGACTGCTCGGCTCCGTCCTGTCCCTGGAGTCGTCGGCACAGCGACTGACCCAGATCAGGGGTGTGGTGCCGTCCCCCGCCGACTTCCCGGCCGGCTGCCGTTTCGCCGACCGCTGCCCGCAGGCCGTGGACGTCTGCCGCAGCACCGCCCCCGATCTGCTCGGCGCGGGCCGTACGCACTCGGCGGCCTGCCACCGTCCCGCGGTCACCCTGACCGTGCCCGAACCCAGGGGAAGCGAGGCCCTCAAGTGACCGCCCAGGAGCCCCTGATCACACTGTCCGACGCCCATGTGGTGCACAAGGCCCGCTCCGGAGGCCTGTTCTCCCGGGACAGGGTGTACGCCCTGACCGGCGCCGATCTGGAGATCTCGGCGGGTGAAACGGTCGGCGTCGTCGGTGAGTCGGGCTGCGGCAAGTCGACACTCGCGAAGGTGCTGGTGGGGGTGCAGCGGCCGACGTCCGGCACCGTGGCGTTCCGCGGCCGGGACCTGTGGACCATGTCCGCCGGTGAACGGCGTGCGGCGGTCGGCAGCAGCACCGGCATGATCTTCCAGGACCCGTCCACGGCCCTCAACCGCCGGCTCTCCGTACGGCAGATCCTGCGCGACCCGCTCGATGTGCACCGGCGCGGGACTCCGGAGCAACGCGAGGAGCGGGTACGGGAGTTGATGAGCCTGGTCGGACTGCCCAAGGTGCTGGCCGAGGCGCTGCCCGCGCAGCTCTCCGGCGGTCAGCGGCAGCGGGTGGCGATCGCCCGGGCCCTGGCCCTCGAACCCGAGCTCGTGGTGGCCGACGAACCCACCAGCGCGCTGGACGTGTCGGTGCGCGCGCAGATCCTCAATCTGCTGCTCGATCTCAAGGAACGGCTCGGCCTCGCGCTGCTGTTCGTGTCCCACGACATCCAGACCGTGCGGCGGATGAGCGACCGCGTCGTGACCATGTACCTCGGCCGGATCGTGGAGGAGGCACCGGCCGACGAGGGTCTGGACCGGGCCCGCCACCCGTACACCCGCGCTCTGTTCTCGGCGACTCCGGGGCTGCTGGACCCGATCGACCCGATCCCGCTGGTGGGTCCGGTGCCGTCGGCGACCCGGCCGCCGAGCGGCTGCCCGTTCCGTACGCGCTGCTGGCGGGCGGACGCGCAGTGCGCGGACGGGATGCCCGAGTTCACCGGGGCGAGCGACGGTCACCGGTTCCGCTGCCACCACCCCGTGGACGACGGCCAGTCGACCCACGAGCTCGTCACCCAGGCCGCCTCAGCGGCCACGGAAACGGCCGCCGCCACGGCCATCAAGGAGAGCCGATGACCATTCCCGCCCCGCTGAACGGTGTCGTCCCGCCCGTCTGCACTCCCCTGACGCCGGACAGCGAGGTGGACACCGCCTCGCTCGTGGCCCTCGTCGATCACCTTCTCGCGGGCGGTGTGGACGGCCTGTTCGTGCTCGGCTCGACCTCCGAGGTGGCATTCCTGCCGGACGCCCACCGCAAGCTCGTGGTGGAGACGGTGACACGGCATGTGGCCGGGCAGGTGCCGGTACTGGCCGGGGTCATCGACACGGCGACCCTGCGGGTCGTGGAGCACGCCGAGACGGCGCTCGCGGCGG
Source organism: Streptomyces sp. YIM 130001 (assembly GCF_003574445.1). Classification (GTDB taxonomy): domain Bacteria; phylum Actinomycetota; class Actinomycetes; order Streptomycetales; family Streptomycetaceae; genus Streptomyces. Next base: position 23,611 of record NZ_KZ984554.1, on the reverse strand, counting down.
GCGCGGACGGTCTGGTGGCCACCGCGCCGTTCTACACCCGGACCCATCCGGCGGAGATCGCCGAGCATTTCCGGCTGATCGCCCGTCGTACGGGAGCGCCGCTCTTCGCGTACGACCTGCCGGTGGCGGTGCACTCGAAGCTGGGCGCCGATCTGGTGCTGGAGCTGGCCGCGGAGGGGGTGCTCGCCGGTCTCAAGGACTCGTCCGGGGACGAGGGCGGCTTCAGGTCGGTGGTGCTCGGTGCGCGGTCGCGCACGGATGTCGACGGGTTCAGTGCCCTGACGGGCAGCGAGCTGACGGTGGACAGTGCGCTGGCGATGGGGGCGTCCGGGGTCGTGCCGGGACTCGGCAATGTCGACCCGGCGGGGTACGCACGGCTGTACCGGCTGTGTGCGGAGGGCGACTGGGCCCGGGCCCGGGACGAACAGGAGCGCCTGTGCGGGCTGTTCGGGATGGTGGGGGTGGGAGACCCGGCGCGGATGGGGCGGGGGTCGTCCGCGCTCGGCGCGTTCAAGGCGGCGCTGCACCTCCGGGGGGTCATCGCCTGTCCCGTGACGGCCGCGCCGCAGGTCCCGCTGTCCGCCTCCGAGATCGCGGAGGTCGGCAAGTACCTGGCGGGCGCCGGACTCCTCTGAGTGCCTCCCGGAGGGGCTCTCCTCGTAGAGCCCCTCCGGGTGAGTGAGGAGGACACGGCGAAGGGGCGGGGCAGGGGCACACCGGCCACGCCGCAGGCTCCGACTACCGCAGCTCGGACACCGGCACCCGCCGGAACTCGATGGATTCGTACGGGCCGTCCACGCCCGTCTCGTAGAGCAGGCCCACCGTCCGGCGGTCCGGCTGGACGAGGTCGGAGTACGCGGCCGGCTGCGCCGAGAGAGACACCGCCTTGCCGAAGGACGCGCCCGCGTCCGCGGAGGACCAGATCGCCATCGACTTCCGCGCGGTCGGCACCGAGGGCCCGGCGAACAGCAGCGGTCCGCCCCGCCCGGTCACTTGCAGCACCGTCCCCTGCACGACCGGGTTGTCGGCCAGCGTGGGCTGCACCTCGTAGCCCCGGTCGATGCTCTCGCCCCCGTCGCTCGAGTACGTGTCGAGCCGGTTCCCGGGACTGCTGCCGTTCTGGTCCCGGGCGCTGAAGTAGAGCCGGCCGTCCGGCAGTTGGGCCACTGCCGACTCGTTGGCGTTGATCACGCCCTCGTAGGAGTCCTCGATGAAGCCGAACTGCCAGCTGCGCCCGCCGTCGTCGCTGTAGAGGGCGTGCGCGCCGTAGTACTTGTCCTCCTCGCCGGTGTCGGTGGAGCCTTCGGGCGGCGAGGTGGAGTGGTTCGCGGGTACGACGAGGCGGCCCTTGTGGGGGCCGTGCGTGAGGGCCACGGCGTGGCCGGGTCCGGTCGCGTACCAGCGCCAACGGGGCAGTTTGGTATCGGCGGTGATGTCCCGGGGGCGGGTGAAGCTGCGGCCGTCGTCGGCGGACGACTGCACGAAGACCCGGCGGCTCTGCTCGGGCGTCACCTCACCGCGCATGATCTCGGCCTCGGTGACCTCGCCGCTGTTGTACGAGGTGACGAGGACGACCTTGCCGGTACGGGGATCGACGACCGGCGCGGGATTGCCGCGGGTGTCGCCGTCGCCCGCGGCGACCAGGCTCAACGGGCCCCAGGTGCAGCCGCCGTCGGTGGACCGTCTGACGACGACGTCGATGTTGCCGGAGTCCCCGGCGCCGCCGACCCGGCCCTCGGCGAAGGCGAGCAGGGTGCCCGCCTTCGTTCTGACCGTGGCCGGTATCCGGTACGTGTCGTATCCGTCCTCGCCCGCCCGGTAGGGCACGGACGAGGTGCAGTGGGCCTCGCCGCGGGACGGTGCGGGGCCGGGCGCGGCCGCGGCAGTGCCCGCGACGGCGACCGCCGCAAGCGCGGCGAGTGCGACGACGGCGACGGAACGGCCCCTGAGGAAGGGGCCGTCGGCGCGGAACCGGCCGACCGGTGTCGAGATGGAACGACTCGTGAAGGTGGGCATCGCTCTCCCTGACGTGCTGGACGTGGGACGTGGGATGTCCGGTGAATCTACAGACGCCCGTGAGGCGCGGCAATACCTGTGCACGGTGGGAGGGTTGAGGTCCGAGAGCCGGTGCTTCCGATCGCCTCGGGGCTCCGGACGGAGCGATCCGCCCTACCGCTCCCCCGGCGTGATCAGCCCGGACTCGTAGGCCACGATGACGAGTTGGGCTCGATCGCGGGCACCGAGCTTGCCCATCATCCGGCTGACGTGCGTCTTCGCGGTCAGCGGGCTGAGGCCGAGCGTCTCGGCCACCTCGGTGTTGTTCAGGCCGCGCGCGACCAGGGCCAGAACCTGGCGTTCCCGCTCGGTGAGGCAGTCCGGGCCGTCGGGGGTGGGAGCAGGTGCGTCCGGCGAACGCAGGACCCGGGCGATCAGCCGCGCCGTCGGGCCGGGCGAGAGCAGCGCGTCACCGGCGGCCACCGTCCGGATGGCGTCGAGGAGTTCGGCGGGCCGGGTGTCCTTGACGAGGAAGCCGGAGGCGCCGGCGCGCAGCGCCTCCACCACGTGCTCGTCGGTGTCGTAGGTGGTCAGGACGAGCACCTTGACCCCGGCCAGGTCCTCGTCGGCCGCGATCCGGCGGGTGGCCTCGATCCCGTCGAGATCGGGCATGCGTACGTCCATCACCACCAGGTCCGCGCGGGCGCTGCGGGCCAGTTCGACCGCTTCGCGGCCGGTGCCCGCCTCGGCGACCACCTCCATGTCGGGCGCGGACGACACCAGCATCGCGAACGCGGCCCGTACCAGGGCCTGGTCGTCGGCGAGCAGCACACGGACAGTCATGACGCCTCTTCTCCCTCTGGTCGCCCGGGATCCGCCGATTCCCCGGTTTCCGCCGTCAGTTGAAGAGGTAGCACGGCCCGTACCGAGAAACCTCCGCCGTCACGCGGCCCGGCCTCCAGCGTGCCGCCGACGCTGCGGGCCCGCTCCCGCATGCCGACGAGTCCGTAGCCGGGCGGGCCGGAGGTCTCGGGGGCTCCGGTGCCTCCGTCGTCGTGGATGTCGGCGTACAGGGACCGGTGCTCCTGCCGTACGGCGACCTCGACCGCCACCCCGGAGCCGCCGTGCCGTACGGCGTTGGTCAGGGACTCCTGGACGATCCGGTACACGGCCGCGCCCACGGCGGGCGGCGGCTGCCGGGCTTCCACCGCCAGATCGACCCGGGCGCCCGCGCTGCGGGCCGCGGCCGCCAGGTCGGTGAGGCCGTCCAGGCCGGGCAGCGGACCGCCGTCCGGTGCCGCTCCTCCCGTCCGGGCGGCTTCGCCGGCCCTCAACACCTCGAGTGTGGTGCGCAGTTCACCGCGTGCGGTGCGGCAGGTGCCGGAGATGTCGTCGAGCGCCTTGCCGATCGCCGCCCGGTCGAACCGGTCCGGGTCGACCGCGAGGATGTGCGCGGCCACCGAACTCTGCACGCCGATCAGGGTGATGCTGTGGGCGAGCAGATCGTGCAGATCGCGGGCGATCCGCAGCCGTTCCTCCGCCACCCGGCGGGCCGCCTCCTCCTCGCGGGTGCGTTCGGCCCGTACGGCCCGCTCGACGATGGCCGCTACGTAGCCGCGGTAGAAGCGAGCGTCCACGCCGAAGACGAGGACCGCGATGATCCAGCCGGAGATCCTGAGCAGCTCCAGACCCTGCTCGGAGTCGAATCCGAACACCACGGTGAGCAGCAGCGTGATGAGTCCGACGCCCACGGCGAGGGTCCGCAGCGGCCTGCCGGTCGAGGCGACCGTGTACAGCATGATGATCGTCTGCGGCATCGGTGCCGCGTGTGCGTTGTCGAGCATGTGGTAGGTCAGGACGATCAGAACGAAGGCGCAGAGCGCCGCGACCGGGCGCCGTCGCCGGGCGGCGACGGGCGCCACGGAGGCGACGAGCAGTACCCAGCCGACGGCGTCGGGCGCCGGCCCGTCGGTGGTGACGAACGCGAGCAGCACCGAGAGGGCCAGGGCGCCCAGGGCGGTGAAGGCGTCGTTGCGGTGCCGGTGCGGTGCGGTCATGGGGTCACGGTTGACCACGGCCATGATGCGGGCGCCGACAGTGCTCTGCGGGTCGTTCCGCTCGGGATGGAGGAGTCTGGGGTCCACGCCTCCATCCTGCTGCAGCAGAAGGGGGTTCACGTACGGCCCGCTTCTTGTGGTGCCCCCGGCTGCCCCTCCCCGGCGTGCGGTTCTCCGCCCGTCGCTCCGGGCCCGGGCTCTGCGGCCGGCCGCCTGCTGAGCGGTCCCGGCCACCACACCTTGCGCCCGAGTGCGAGGCTCGCGGACGTGACCAGGTAGGTCCGTACGAGGAACGTGTCGAGCAGGACGCCCAGTGCGATGACGAAGCCCAGCTCGACCATCTGCACCAGCGGCATCGACAGAAGCACCCCGAACGTCGCCGCAAGCACCAGACCGGCCGAGGCGATCACACCGCCGGTGGTGCGCAGCGCGGTGAGCGCCGCGGCTCCCGTCTCCGCACCGGCCAGCGATTCCTCCCGCATCCGGTGCATCAGGAAGATGCCGTAATCGACGCCCAGCGCGACCAGGAACACGAACGACAGCAGCGGAAGTCCCGGATCGGTCCCCTCAAGTCCGAGGAGGGTGTCGAAGACGAGCCCGCCGACGCCGAGCGCGGCGCCCCACACGGCGACCACCGCCGCGAGCAGGATCAGTGGCGCGACCAGGCTGCGCAGCAGCGCCACCAGGATGACGAGGACGGCGGCGAGCACCAGCGGAACGATGACCTTGGTGTCCCGGGCGTTGGTGGTCTCCAGGTCCAACTGCTGCGCACTCGGCCCGCCGACGTGTACGCCGTCGAGTCCGGAGCGCAGTCGCTCGATGGTGGCGGTCTCGGCCGCGGACTGCGGTTCGCCGGCCGCGATGACCGAGATCTCGGTCCAGCCGTCGCCGCTGCGGCCCTGTTCGGCGCTGCGGACACCCTCGGTGTCCCGGGTCTCGGCCAGTGCGGCGGCTGCTTCGCCGGTCGGTGCGAGCAGGGTGATCGGCTGGGTGGACTGTTCCGGGAAGCCGCGGGCGAGAGACTCCATCGCCGAGATCGACTCGGGTTTCGAGGTGAAGCTGTCTTCCTGTTTGAGGTTGCCGGGCAGGCTGAACGTCCCGAGGGCGAGCGCGCCGAGGAGTACGGCGCCGGTGGCGAGCACGGTGGCCGGCCGCCGTCCCGCGGAGTCCCCCATCGCGGCGAACAGCGACCTGCGCGCCTTGGGCTCACTGCCGAACGCCGGTACCAGCGGCCAGAACACCCGCCGGCCGAGCAGGATCAGGAGCGCGGGCAGCAGCGTCGTCATGGCGACGAGAGCGCACAGCACCCCGACCGCGGCGGTCGGCCCCATCCCGCTGCTGCTGTTGAGGTCGGCGGCAAGCAGGCAGAGCATGCCCGCCGAGACCGTGCCCGACGAGGCCAGGATGGCGGGCCCGCAGCCGCGCAGGGCGGTGCGCATCGCGTCGTAGGGCCGTTCCTGGCGCCGGAGTTCCTCGCGGTAGCGGGAGACGAGGAGCAGGGCGTAGTCGGTGCCGACCCCGAAGACGAGGATGGTCATCACGCCGGTGCTCTGGCCGCTGACCGAGATGTCGAAGGCCTGGTGGAGGCCGTAGGTGACGGACAGCGACAGGGCGTCGGCGAGACCCGCGACGATCAGCGGCACCAGCCACAGGAACGGGCTGCGGTAGATGAGGATCAGCAGGATCGCGACGACGGCGACGGTGGTGTAGAGCAGGGGGCCGTCGAGCGATTCGTAGACTTCCTCGGCGTCCACGGCGAGGCCGCCGCTGCCGCCCACCTCGGCACTCAGCCCGTCGCCGCCGCGCACGATGTCGCGCACGCCGTTGACGAACTCGTTCCTGGCTTCCTCGTCCTGGCCGGGTGCGGTGCTGGCGACGGGATACATCAGGGTCGTGCCGTCCTTCGACGGTACGGCCCGCGGTGTGCCGGTCAGTTCGTGCGCGTCCGAGATCTCGGCGAGCTGCTCGCGTGCAAGGGTGCGGTCGGCCGCGGTGAGGCCGTCGTCGCGCTGGTAGACGACGATCGTCTCGGTGGCCTCGCCGCCGGGCAGCCGGTCCTGGATCTCGGCGACCTGGGTGGAGTCCGCACTGGCGGGCAGATAGTCGATGGCACGGTCACGCTGTACGTCGCCGAGCTGGCCGGCGAAGGGCAGGGCGACTGCGAGTACGGCCACCCACAGGCCGACCAGCGCCCAGGGCAGCGTCCGCCGCCTGCCTCGTGGTTCTGTTACGGGCCCCATGCCGGGGTCCTCCCCTCGTGAACGGTGTCCGGTTCACTGACCAGACTTCCGTCGTGGGGAGGGCGAGGCGTCGGGCGTCAGGGCGAATCGGGCCGTACTCCGCAAGGTGGCGGGCAGGACCTCTTACTCCCGCGGGAGTACGTGGGACCGGGCGCCGTGGGCGCCGTGGGGGACTTCCCAGCCACCGCTCAGGACGGCAGATCGGCCGACGCGAGCAGCCGGGTCACCTCGCCGGCGGGCAGCGTGAGCGCTCCGCCGACGGTGCCGAGCACCTCGCGCTCGGCCGGGGTGTACGGGCCGTCGGCGAGCGCGATGTGCGCCGCCTGCAGCAGGATCGCCTCGCGGCCGGCCGGGGCGAGGTGCGGGGCGAGCGGATCGAGCGCCTCGTGGAGCTCTATGGCCAGCGTGACTCCGGCTGTGTCCTGCGCACCGCCGGGGAACCGGCCGGTGTCCGCGGCGAGTGCGTCGACCAGGGTGGTCAGCTGGTCCTCGGTACAGTCCGCGAATCCGGCGGACCGAACGGTGGTGACGGCCGTGCGCAGTACCGGCCGCGAGGCGGTGCCACCGGAGGCGAGCACGGCGAGGGCCACGGTGTGCACGGCGTCCCTGAGCATCGCCGAGAAGCGGGTGGTGGTCGGATGGCCGAGGGTGTCGGGGCCGAAGTGCTCCTGGCAGGCCGTGCATTCGACGACGGGCCCCGTGGTGCCGCGGGGCAGCAGCGGGAGGCCGAGCAGGGTGAACCGCCTGCGTCCGGTACGGCGCCGGTAGTTTCGGTCGCCGCCGCACGCCGGGCAGAAGAACTCGCCGTCGCCGACGGTGGTCCACACCGTGCGGACGCCCCAGACGCGTGACTGATGGCCCGAACGACCGCGGCTCTCCCGACCACGAACTGGCAGCACGTCGCACCTCCGTCACGCACCGCGGTGCCCCGTTGCACCGCGCTTCACTCCCCCGGGATGCACGCGCCCAACCCTCGGACGCGCAGCCCGCGTTGGCGTGATGTTAGCCACATCGATGATGCGACGTCAGTACCTTGGACATCAGTTGGCCGAGACCTGATGTGCGAACGGTGCCCCCGTACCGACGCCGCCCGGCACTGCGTCGCAGGCCGGAGCCTGTGGGACGCGGTGCCGGGCGGAAGTTGCCGGTGCGCTACGGAAGAGTCAGCGAGCGGCGCGGTTGACCGCGGAGACGGCCGCCTTCAGCGAGGCGCGGGTGGTGTTGGCATCGATGCCGATGCCCCACAGAACCTTGTCGCCGATCGCGCACTCGATGTACGAGGCGGCCTGCGCGGAGGCGCCCTCGCTCATCGTGTGCTCCTGGTAGTCGAGCAGCCGTACGTCGATGCCGACGCCCTGCAGTGCCGCGAAGAACGCGGAGATCGGACCGTTGCCGGAGCCGGACAGGGTGGTCTCGACGCCGTCCACCACGGCCTCGACGGTGAGCTTGTCCACGCCGTCGGTGTCGGTCGTGCTCTGCCCGGAGCGCAGCTGGATCCGGCCCCAGGGCTCGGCGCCGGAACCGGGCTCGGCCGGCAGGTATTCGTCCTGGAAGGTCCGCCAGATGTCCTGCGGGGTGACCTCGCCGCCGTCGGCGTCGGTCTTGGCCTGAATCAGCCGGGAGAACTCGATCTGCATGCGGCGCGGCAGGTCGAGCTTGTGCTCGTTCTGCAGGACGTAGGCGATTCCGCCCTTGCCGGACTGGGAGTTGACGCGGATCACGGCCTCGTAGGAGCGGCCGACGTCCTTGGGGTCGATGGGCAGGTACGGGACGGCCCACTCGATGTCGTCGACGGTGACGCCCCGTGCCTCGGCGCCGGTTTCCATCGCCTCGAAGCCCTTCTTGATGGCGTCCTGGTGCGAGCCGGAGAAGGCGGTGTAGACGAGGTCGCCCGCGTAGGGGTGGCGCGGGTGGACCTCCATCTGGTTGCAGTACTCGTACACGCGACGGATCTCGTCGATGTTCGAGAAGTCGATCTCCGGGTCGACGCCCTGCGAGAACAGGTTCATGCCCAGGGTGACCAGGTCGACGTTGCCGGTGCGCTCGCCCTGGCCGAACAGGCAGCCCTCGACGCGGTCGCCGCCCGCCATCACGGCCAGTTCGGCGGCGGCGACGGCGGTGCCGCGGTCGTTGTGCGGGTGGATGGACAGGCACACGTACTCGCGGCGGGTCAGGTTGCGCGACATCCACTCGAAGCGGTCCGCGTGCGTGGAGGGGGTCGAACGCTCCACCGTGGCGGGCAGGTTGAGGATGATCTCGCGGTCGGGACCCGGCTGCCACACGTCGCAGACGGCCTCGCAGACCTCCAGGGCGAAGTCCAGCTCGGTGTCGGTGAAGATCTCCGGCGAGTACTGGTAGCCGAAGGTGGTGCGCTCGTCGAGCAGCTTCTCGGCGTACTCCATGACCAGCCGGGTGCCGTCGACCGCGATCTGCTTGACCGCGTCGCGCGAACCGCGGAAGACGACGTCGCGCCAGACCGGCGCGGTCGCGTTGTACAGGTGGACGGTGGCGCGGTGGGCACCGACCAGGGACTCCACGGTCCGCTCGATCAGTTCTTCACGTGCCTGGGTGAGGACGGAGATCGTCACGTCCTCGGGGATCGCGCCCTCTTCGATGATGGAGCGTACGAAGTCGAAGTCGGTCTGGCCGGAGGACGGGAAGCCGACCTCGATCTCCTTGTAGCCCATGCGTACCAGGAGGTCGAACATCTCGCGCTTGCGGGCGGGCGACATGGGGTCGATCAGCGCCTGGTTGCCGTCCCGCAGGTCGGTGGACAGCCAGCGCGGAGCCTTCGTGATGCGCTTGCTCGGCCAGGTGCGGTCCGGGATGTCGACGGCGTCGTAGCCGCGGTACTTGTGGGTGGGCATCCCGGAAGGCTGCTGGTGGTTCGGCATGATGCGGGGGCTCCTCTGGGTCCGCTGAGGGGGCGGCCGACGTAGCGCAACACCGAACTCCGCGGGGAGGGGGTCGGCCTCGACTACAGGCCCTCGCCGCGGCAGCTAAGGAGAAGCAGCCCGAAACGCATGATGTCCGTAGCGTAACCGAGCGATCCGCTTGGTGAAGGCCCGTATCAGTATGCGGGACCGCACCCCGGTAACGGGCGAGAGGTGATGGATCCCTCTATTTCGGTAATCCTCGTCGCCGCTAGTGACAGATCCGTCACGCACTGCCACATTGCGAAGCATGAGCGAGAGCACCGCAGGCGTGGAGCCTGTCTTCTGCACGATCGTGCCGCCCCATGTCCTCGACCGGCTGTCCCGGGCCGAGGACTCCGCCCTGTCGGGACCCGCCCGGCGCACCCTGCAGCGCGACGCCTTCGAGCGCACCCAGCGCCGCCTGGCGACCGTGGCCGGCACCACCGCCGCCGCACGCTCGGCCGCCGCCGCGGCGGGCGAACCCGAGCGCACCGTCCACGACGCGGGCCACGGCACCGAACTGCCGGGCGAGAAGGTCCGCGGCGAGGGCGACAAGCCCACCAAGGACGCCACCGTCAACCGCGCGTACGCGGGCCTCGGTGCGACGTTCGACCTGTTCCTCAAGGCGTACGGCCGGGACTCGATCGACGGCGCGGGCCTTCCCCTGACCGCCACCGTGCACTACGACAAGGACTACGCGAACGCCTTCTGGAACGGCGACCAGATGGTGTTCGGCGACGGTGACGGGGAGGTCTTCCTGGACTTCACCCTGCCCGTCGACGTGATCGGCCACGAGCTGACGCACGGTGTCACCCAGCACACCGCGAACCTGGCGTACTTCGGCCAGTCCGGCGCGCTCAACGAGTCGGTGTCCGATGTCTTCGGCTCGCTGATCAAGCAGTACACGCTCGGCCAGAGCGCCGACGAGGCCGACTGGCTGATCGGCGCCGGACTGCTCGCGCCCCGCGTCACCGGTGAGGCCCTGCGTTCCATGAAGGCCCCGGGCACGGCGTACGACGACGACGTCCTCGGCAAGGACCCGCAACCCGCCACGATGGACGACTACGTCACGACCGACCAGGACAACGGCGGCGTGCACATCAACTCGGGCATCCCGAACCGCGCCTTCCACCTCTTCGCCACGGCGCTCGGCGGGAACGCCTGGGAACGCGCAGGCCAGATCTGGTACGACGTCCTGACCGGCGGCACGCTGAAGGCCGAGGCCGACTTCGCCGCGTTCGCCAAGGCCACGGTGGCCGCCGCGAGCAGCCGCTACGGCGCCGGGGACGAGCACGAGGCGGTGGTCAAGGCCTGGTCGCAGGTCGGCGTCCCGACCTCGTGACCGGCTCCCCGGGCGGTCGCGCCGATGCGGGACCGCCGTCCGACTACCGCCCGCCCCTCTGCCGTACTAGACAAGGACCCATGCGTATCCAAGTGAGGCGTACGGGAGGATTCGCCGGCATCGAGCGGCACGCCGAGGTGGACACCTCCGGACGGGCCGACGCCGGCGACTGGCACGCGCTGGCCGACGAGGCACTGGCCGCGGCCCGCACGACACCCCCGATCGGGGTCCCCGACGGGTTCAGTTACCAGATCACCGTGGACGACCGGACGGTGTACTGCGCGGACCCGCGACTGTCCGAACAGCAGCGCGCACTCATCTCGCGGGTCTTGCGGGAAGGGTCCTGACCGTCGGCGGGCCCGGGGCTCCGCTCAGAAGCCGAGCTTCCTGAGCTGCCTCGGGTCGCGCTGCCAGTCCTTGGCGACCTTCACATGCAGATCGAGGTAGACCGGGGTGCCGAGCAGGGCCTCGATGTGCTTGCGGGACTTGATGCCCACGTCCTTGAGCCGCTTGCCCTTCGGGCCGATGATGATGCCCTTCTGACTGGACCGCTCGATGTAGACGAACGCGTGGATGTCGAGCATCGGCTTGTCCGCGGGGCGGTCCTCGCGGGGCAGCATCTCCTCGACGACCACCGCGATGGAGTGCGGCAGTTCGTCCCGTACGCCCTCGAGCGCGGCCTCGCGGATCAGTTCCGCGACCATGACCTGCTCGGGCTCGTCGGTGAGGTCGCCCTCCGGGTACAGCGGCGGGCTCTCCGGCAGCATCGGCGCGATCAGGTCGGCCACCAGCTGGACCTGCTTGTCACCGACCGCGGAGACCGGGACGATCTCGGCCCACTCGATGCCGAGTTCCTTGCCGAGCTGGTCGATGGCGATGAGCTGCTCGGCGAGCGTCTTGGAGTCGACCAGGTCGGTCTTGGTGACGATCGCGATCTTCGGGGTGCGGCGGATGCCGGCGAGCTCCTTGGCGATGAACCGGTCACCGGGGCCGAGCTTCTCGTTCGCGGGCAGGCAGAAGCCGATCACGTCGACCTCGGCCCAGGTGGTGCGCACCACGTCGTTGAGCCGCTCTCCCAGCAGGGTGCGCGGCTTGTGCAGGCCTGGGGTGTCCACCAGGATCAGCTGGGCGTCCGGGCGGGTCACGATGCCGCGCACGGTGTGCCGGGTGGTCTGCGGGCGGTTGGAGGTGATGGCGACCTTCGTCCCCACCAGGGCATTGGTCAGCGTGGACTTGCCCGCGTTCGGCCGGCCGACGAAGCAGGCGAAGCCCGCGCGGTGCTCCTGCGGCCGGTCCTGGGACGAGGTGGGTGAACTCATGCGGCCCATTGTCCCCGATGCCGTGGTCCCGGCCGACCAGGGCGGCCACTGCGGCCTCCCGGGTCGGCCGGGACGGTGTCGCTCACGGTCCGGCGGTGTCACCCGCCGGACCGTCCGGATCAGTCGAAGACGAACGGGCCCGGCGACTGGGCCGCGGTCGATTCGCAGGTCACCGAGATGCCCATGACGACCAGCGTCAGGGAACCGGGAAAGGCGTCCAGGCTGTCGCCGGATGCGACGGTGCCGGTGAGCGGACCGGAGTCGACTCCGCCGCCCGCCTCCATCGCCGGGTTGCTGCTGCCGGTGAACTCGGTGGTGCCTCCGCCGCCCTTCGTCATGGTGATCGTCGTGTCGACCGTGTTCGCGTCGACGGCGACGGGGGTGGTGATCTCGGACGAGGTGACCGTGATGGTCGCCGTGGTGCCGTCCTGGGTGGCGGTCAGCGTGGCCTCGCCGCCGCCGTAGATCCCGCAGTCCGCCTGGACCGTGGCCGTGCCGGGTTCGACGGCCGCGGCGGCCGGGGCGTAGATCAGGCCGGCCGTGGCGAGCGCGCCCGCTGTGAGCGCCGCGCCGATGCCGATTCTGGAGCGCTTCATCGGTTCACCTTCCCTGTGGGGGTCGTGGTCGGTGTGCCGTTGCACGGAGCCGCGCGCCCATCCGGCATGGGCATGCCAATTCTGCTGCCGGAGCGGGGTGCGACGCCGCGGGGTGTGCGTGTGGGGATGCACATGAAGGACCGCCGCCGGGGCGGGGGTGCGCACGCCGTACGGCAGATCTGACGGTCCGTCGGAAGAACTCCACCCATTGATGCGCGGACCGCCCGCGAACGCAAGACCAAGTCCCTTGATTCTTCGGGTACTCGAAGGACGGCCAGAGGCTTTCCGGCCAGCGCGCCGAAGGATTTCCGGCCGTACGGGCACGCGAGGGGAACCGGGGCCGTATCGCCCGGAAGGCGCGGGAACCACGCCCGGACCCCCACACCGCCTCAGCCGTGCAAGCCTCCGTAGCCCCACACCGCCTCCCAGCCGTGCAAGCCTCCGGACCCTCAGCCCGTACGCACCGTTTCGCGGACCTCGCCGTCCGTCCCGGCGAGCAGCACCACGGTGCCCGCCCCGCCCAGATCGCCAACCGCCGCGACATCGTCCGCACTCAGCTCGCCGGCCGTGGACACCACCGCCGCCGCCTCCAGGGACTCCGCCCCGCTCGCGACCGCCATCGCCACCGCCGTACGCAGCGCACTCAGCTTCAGCGAGGCGAGATCCACCGTCCCCGCGACATACGTACGGCCCGTGTCGTCCCGTACGGCCGCGCCCTCCGGCACACCGTTGCGGGCCCGCGCCGAGCGGGCGAGGGTGACGATCTTGCGGTCCTCGGGGTCAAGCGCGCTGCTCTCGGTCATGCCCCGAGGATACGAAGCCGCCACCCGTCACCCGGCCACCGGGTACATCGACCCGCGCCGGCCCTCCGGCGAAGCCAGCCAGCGCGTACGCGCGGCCGTGTCCGTGTCCGGCAGCGGGTTGTGCAGCACGATGTTCAGGTCCGGGCGGACCGGCACCCGCAGCTGCGTCGCCTCGAAATGCAGCGCACCCACCACCGGATGCTCCAGCTCCTTCTCCAACTGCCCGCCCGGCCGCACCTCGTGCCGCTCCCACAGTTCGGCGAACTCAGCGCTCGCCGCCAGCGCCTCGGTCACGATCTCGCGGAAGCCCTCGTCCTCCGGGGCCTCCGACCAGGCCGCGCGGTACTGCGCCACCACCTCGCGTGCGTTCGCCTGCCAACTCCTCGAACGGGCCCGGTAGACCGGGTCCGTGAAGAAGGAGATCAGGCAGTTCTGCCGGATCTCCGGCCGCATACCGAGCACGGCCGCCGCCGCGTCGTTGTACATCACGCAGTTCCAGCACACGTCCATGATGTGCGCCGGATACGGCATCCAGGTGTCGATCAGGCGGCGCAGCCCGTCGCACATCCGCAGGTCCTCCGCCTCGACGCGGGCCACCGGCGGATTGAGACCCGCCAGCACATAGAGATGGCGGCGCTCCGCATCGCTCAACCGCAGCACCCTGGCCACCGCATCGAGCACCTGCGGCGAGACCGAGATGTCCCGCCCCTGCTCCAGCCACTGATACCAGGAGGCCCCCACCCCGGCGAGTACCGCGACCTCCTCACGGCGCAGACCCGGCGTACGACGACGGCCCCCACCGTCCGGCAGACCCGCCTGCGCCGGAGTCACCCGCGCCCGCCGCGCCGTCAGGAACTCCCGCAGCTCACGCAGCCGTTGGGCCTTGCCATCCGGGACGAGCCGCACACCGGGCAGCTCCACACCCTCGGCACGGACACCGGCACGACCGGCCCCGCCACCGGCCGCCCCAGCAGGCCGTCCAACCGTCTCCGTCACACGCGTCTCCCCCAGGTGGTGGTGCGGGCACCAGGATAAACACCGGCTCCCCACCGGTATTCCCGCCGCACGACCCTGGGCCCATGCCGACCGACGTACCCACCCGACACACCGCACCCGAGGCGTCCGCCGCCTCCCCCACCCAGCAGAGGACCGTTTCCCCGACCGCCGACCTCCCCTCCCCCACAGCCCGCACGCGCCTCGCCCCGCTCGGCGCACGCGACCGGCTCGTCCTCTTCGTGCTCTGTGCCGCCCAGTTCATGGTGGCGCTCGACTTCTCCGTCCTGAACGTGGCCCTGCCCGTACTCGGCACCGACCTCGGCATGAGCCACTCCGCCCTGCAATGGGCGATCACCGCCTTCGCCCTGCCCTCCGGCGGCTTCCTGCTGCTCTTCGGCCGGGTCGGCGACCTCTACGGCCGACGCCGGCTCTTCCTCACCGGACTCGCCGTGTTCGGCACGGCCTCCGTGCTCGCCGCCTTCGCCTGGAACCCCGCGTCCTTCCTGACCGGCCGCGCCCTGCAAGGCATCGGCGCGGCCGCCATCGTGCCCACCGGCATGGCACTGCTCACCACGACCTTCCCCGAAGGACCGCAGCGGGCAAGGGCGTTGGGCATCTCCGGCACTCTGCTCTCGCTCGGCTTCACCATCGGCATGGTCGCCGGCGGCACCCTGACCGACACACTCGGCTGGCGCGCCACCATGTGGCTGCTCGCCCTCTTCACCGCGGTCGTCCTGCCCCTCGCACCGTTCCTGCTCACCGAGTCACGGCCCGCCACCCGCCCGCGCCTCGACATCCCCGGCGCGGTCACCGTCACCGGCGGCCTGCTCGCGCTGATCTACGCCCTGTCCACCGCGGCCGAAGGCGGCTTCGCCCGCCCCGACGTCATCGCGACCCTGCTGATCGGCCCGGCACTGCTCGCCGCCTTCGCCGTCGTCGAGACCCGCACGACCGAGCCACTCGTCTCACTGCCGATGCTGCGCCGCCGCACCATCGCCTGGGGCAACCTCGGCGGCCTGGTGACCTTCTCGATGATGAGCACCGTGGTCTTCCTCCTCACCCTGTACCTGCAGGAGGTCCTCGGTCTGACCGCCTTCCGGACCGGACTCGTCTTCGGCGCACAGGGCGTCGTCGCCGTCGTCACCGGCGCACTGGTCCCCCGCGTCATCGGCGCCATCGGCGCCCGCCGCACCCTCGCCGGATCGCTGCTCGTCCAAGGAGCCTTCACCGCCTCGCTCCTGGCGATCGGCACCGGCGGCGCCTCCGTGTGGATCGCCACCGTCGCCGTCTCACTGGCCTGCGTCGGCCACCTCGGCGCGATCATCTCCTACGGCGTGACAGTCACCTCCGGCGTGCCCGACAAGGAACAGGGCCTGGCCACCGGCCTGGTCACCAGCACCCAGCAGGTCGGATCGACCGTCGGCATCCCGCTGCTCGGTGTCCTCGCCACCGCCTCCACCGACCTGGTCTCCGGAGTCCGTACGGCCGTCGCGATCGATGCCGGCGTACTCCTGACCGCCGGAGTCCTGATCGCCGTCGGCCTGCGGAACCGCACCTCTGCCTGAACGGCGCGGCCCCGGCGATCGCCAGGTGACCGCCGGGGCCGTGTCGTACCAGAACCGGACGACACCGGGACGCTCAGGACTCCGCGTCCCCGATCCCGGCCTCCACCTGCACCGGCTCCACCAGCACGGTCGTGATCCGGTTGCGCCGGCCCGCGGCCGCCTCCGCCGTCAGCCGCAGCGACCGCTCGTCCGGCAGCTCCACCACCGCACCCGCGCCCGCGATCGGCACCCGGCCCAACTCCTTGGCGAGGAGCCCGCCGACCGTCTCCACGTCCTCGTCGTCGAACTCCTCGAACCCGTACAGCTCCCCGAGATCCCCGATGTCCAGACGCGCCGTCACCCGGTACCGGCCCTCACCCAGATCCTCGATCGGCGGGAGCTCACGGTCGTACTCGTCGGTGATCTCCCCGACGATCTCCTCCAGGATGTCCTCGATCGTGACGATGCCGGCCGTGCCGCCGTACTCGTCGATCACCACCGCCACGTGATTGCGCTCCTGCTGCATCTCCCGCAGCAGATCCCCCGCGTTCTTCGTGTCCGGGACGAACGACGCCGGCCGCATCGCCGTCGACACCAGCTCCGACTCGGCGTCCCGGCTGATGTGCGTCTTGCGCGCCAGATCCTTGAGATACACGATCCCGACGATGTCGTCCTCGCTCTCGCCCGCCACCGGGATCCGCGAGAAGCCCGACCGCAGCGCGAGCGTCAGCGCCTGCCGGATCGTCTTGAACCGCTCGATCACCACCAGGTCCGTACGAGGCACCATCACCTCACGCACCAAGGTGTCACCGAGTTCGAAGACCGAGTGCACCATCCGGCGCTCGTCGTCCTCGATCAGCGACTCCTTCTCCGCGAGATCCACCATCGCCCGCAGCTCCGCCTCCGAGGCGAACGGCCCCCGGCGAAAACCCTTGCCCGGAGTCAGCGCATTACCGATCAGGATCAGCAACGACGGGATCGGGCCCATCACCCGCGCCAGCGGCAGCAACACGTACGCCGCCGCCGTCGCCGTGTTCAGCGGATGCTGACGCCCGATGGTCCGCGGCGACACCCCCACCGCGACATAGCTGAGCAGCACCATCACGCCGATCGCGACCGCCAGCGCCTCCCAGGTCTCCGGGAGCTCCTGCAGACAGACGTACGTGACCAGGGACGCCGAAGCCATCTCGGCGGCCACCCGCACCAGCAGCGCCACATTCAGATAGCGGGTCGGGTCCGCCGCGACCTGCGCGAGCTTCGCGCTGCCGCGCCGCCCCGAGCGCACCGCCTTCTCCGCGCGGAAACTCGACACACGCGCGAGGCCCGCCTCCGCACAGGAGGCGAGCCACGCAACGACGACGAGCAGAACCGCGCCGACGACCAGTGAGGCGCTCACGAGACCGTCGGCGCGGGAGACGGCCCGGTCAGGCCCCTCTCACCGCGCCAGCCATCCACGATCGCCGCCTGAAGGCCGAACATCTCGGCCTTCTCGTCCGGTTCCTCGTGGTCGTAGCCGAGCAGATGCAACACCCCGTGCACGGTGAGCAGTTGCAGCTCCTCGTCCATCGAATGCTGGGTGGGGGCCTCCTCGCCCTGGCGCTTGGCGACCTCCGGGCAGAGAACGATGTCACCGAGCAGTCCCTGCACCGGCTCGTCGTCGTCCTTCATCGGCGGACGCAGCTCGTCCATCGGGAACGACATGACATCCGTCGGCCCCGGCAGGTCCATCCACTGCACATGCAGCTGCTCCATGGCGTCGCCGTCGACGACGATCACCGAGAGTTCCGAGAGCGGGTGGATCCGCAGGCGCGCCAGCGCGTAGCGGGCGACGTCGAGGATCGCCTGCTCGTCGACCCCCGTGCCTGACTCGTTGTTGACGTCGATCGACATGGTGCTGCTTTCAGCTCCCGCTCTCACCCGGTCACGATCTCTTGCGGCGGTTCTGGTGGCCGCCGTTCTCCGTGCCGTTCTCGTTGTCGTACTTCTCGTAGGCGTCGACGATACGGCCGACCAGCTTGTGCCGGACGACATCGTGGGACGTGAGCCGCGAGAAGTGGACGTCGTCGAGGCCTTCGAGAATGTCCTGCACCTGCCGGAGCCCGGACTTCGTCCCGCCGGGCAGGTCCACCTGCGTGACGTCACCCGTGACGACGATCTTCGAGTCGAACCCGAGCCGCGTCAGGAACATCTTCATCTGCTCCGGACTGGTGTTCTGCGCCTCGTCGAGGATGATGAACGCGTCGTTCAAGCTGCGTCCCCTCATGTACGCCAGCGGCGCCACCTCGATCGTGCCCGCGGCCATCAGCCTCGGGATCGAGTCGGGGTCGAGCATGTCGTGGAGGGCGTCGTACAGCGGGCGCAGGTACGGGTCGATCTTTTCGTAGAGGGTGCCGGGCAGGAAGCCGAGGCGCTCGCCGGCCTCTACCGCGGGTCGGGTCAGGATGATGCGGGTGACCTGCTTGGACTGCAGGGCCTGCACCGCCTTGGCCATCGCCAGGTAGGTCTTGCCGGTGCCCGCGGGGCCGATGCCGAAGACGATCGTGTGCTTGTCGATGGCGTCGACGTAGCGCTTCTGGTTGAGCGTCTTGGGGCGGATGGTGCGGCCGCGGGAGGAGAGGATGTTCTGGGTGAGCACCTCGGCCGGGGTCTCCGGGGCGCCTTCGCCGTTCTCGCCCGCCCTGAGCATGGCGATCGAGCGTTCCACCGCGTCCTCCGTCATCGGCTGTCCGGTGCGGAGCACCAGCATCATCTCGTCGAACAGGCGCTGGATCAGGGCGACTTCCGCCGCTTCGCCGACCGCGCTGATCTCGTTCCCCCGGACGTGGATGTCGGCCGCCGGGAAGGCCTTCTCGATCACGCGCAACAGAGCGTCTCCGGAGCCGAGCACCGTCACCATCGGGTGTTTGGCCGGGACGGTGAAGTGGGCTCGGGCGGGAATCTGTGCGGGGGTCTGAGCTGAGGGTGTCTGCGTCATGGGCCGGCTCTTGGCCTGCTCGTCCTCCTTGTGCGCGGGCGCCTGCAGCGTGGCTGCCTCTGTAGGTCCCAGCGTACGTCGGGGCGCCGACAACGCCGAGGGCTTTTCGTTCCGGCGTACGGGACGTGCCCGGTGCGTACGGGTTCGGTCACCGGCCGGAACCGAAGCCGATGGTGGGGACGGCCCGGCGCAGCGGCCAGGGGCGGGTGGCCTCGGGAAGCAGCGGCTCGAGGAAGGCGTAGCGGCGCAGGGCGGCGAGGTCCTGGCCGGGGAGGGTGCGGACGCGCTGCCACCAGGAGGCGATCTCGACCCAGCCGGGTGCGGAGAGTGATCCGCCGAATTCCTGGACGGAGAGGGCGGCGGTGAGTCCGGCGAAGGCGAGACGGTCGGCGAGCGGCCAGCCGGCCAGGGTGCCGGTGACGAAGCCGGCGACGAAGACGTCGCCCGCGCCGGTGGGGTCGAGCGCTTCGACGGCGATGGCGGGGACTTCGGCGGTCTCGCCGGTGCGGCTGTCGACGGCGTAGGCGCCGTCCGCGCCGAGGGTGACGACGGCGACGGGGACATGTTCGGTGAGGGCGTGGGCGGCGGCGCGGGGGCATTCGGTGCGGGTGTAGCGCATCGCTTCCTCGGCGTTCGGCAGGAAGGCTTCGCAGTGGGCCAGGTCGGTGAGGCCGCCGAGGTCCCAGCGGCCGGTGTCGTCCCAGCCGACGTCGGCGAAGAGGAGGGTGTCCTGCCGGGCGGCCTGGGCGACCCACGGTTCGGGGGCGCCGGGGGTGAGCGGTGCGATGGCGCTACGCGCGCGTGGAGGGCGGGTGAGGGTGTTGTCCGCGGCGTCGGCGGGGGCTTCGTGACCGTGCGAGACCATGGTGCGTTCACCCTCGTACGCCATGGAGACGGTGACGGGTGAGTGCCAGCCCGAGGCGGTACGGGAGAGGCGGAGGTCGATGCCTTCGCCGTGCGCGAGGGTGTCCCAGCAGTACTCGCCGTAGTGGTCGTCCCCGAAGGCGGCGGCGAGGGAGGTGCGCAGTCCGAGGCGGGCGAGCGCGGTGGCCATGTTGGCGACGCCGCCGGGGCTGGAGCCCATGCCCCGTGCCCAGGATTCGGTGCCGCGCACGGGGGCGGAGTCGAGGCCGGTGAAGATGATGTCGAGGAAGACGGTGCCGGTGAGGTGGACGTCCCAGGGCGGGTCGTCGGGGGTGCGCAGGGCGGCGAGCGGGTCGAGGCAGCCGGAGTGGTCCGGTGGGCGTTCGCCGGAAGGGGCGGCGGCCTGCGGGGATTGTGGGGCCTCGGGTTCCGTACTCATCGCGGTTCCATCGCCGGGGGTGGGTCTGCAGGTCAGGACAGTGTGCATCATCGAGCCCGGGGGTGTCCGGCACATCGCCTGCGATGCACGGAAGCCTGTTCGCGCCTCCCGGGGCGCCATGGGGTAGCTTCCGCGGCATGAGGCTGACGATTCTCGGCGGGGGCGGTTTCCGGGTGCCGCTGGTGTACCGGGCGCTGCTGGGTTCACCGATCACGGAACTCGCTCTGTACGACACGGACCCGGTGCGGCTCGCGGTGATGCGGTCGGTCCTCGCGGGTCTGCCGCAGGACGGTCCAGGGCCCGCGGTGCGGGTCGCGAAGGACCTGGACGAGGCGCTGCGGGGCGCGGACTTCGTGTTCTCGGCGATCCGGGTGGGCGGTACGGCGGGCCGGGTGCGCGACGAGCGGATCCCGTTGGCCGAGGGTGTACTCGGCCAGGAGACGGTGGGCGCGGGCGGGGTGCTGTACGGGCTGCGTACGGTGCCGGTGGCGCTGCGTATCGCGGAGCGCGTGGCGGCGTTGGCCCCGCGCGCGTGGGTCATCAATTTCACCAATCCGGCGGGGACGGTGACCGAGGCGATGGCTTCGGTGCTGGGTGACCGGGTGATCGGGATCTGCGATTCGCCGGTGGGTCTGGTGCGGCGGGCCGCGCGGGCGGCGGGCGCCGATCCGGATGTCGTGGAGTACGGCTACGTGGGGCTCAACCACCTGGGCTGGTTGCGGTCGTTGCGGGCGTCGGACGGTCGCGACTTGCTGCCCGGCCTGCTGGCGGACGAGGCGGCACTGGGTTCGTTCGAGGAGGGCCGGCTGTTCGGCGCTCCGTGGCTGCGCACGCTGGGTGCGGTGCCGAACGAGTATCTGCACTACTACTACTTCCGCCGCGAGACGCTGGCCGCGGTGCGGGGCGCCGCCGAGACGCGGGGCGAGTTCCTGCAGGCCCAGCAGGGCGGCTTCTTCACGCGCGCGGCTGCGGAGCCGGAGCGGGCGTACGAGCTGTGGGAGGCGACGCGGCGGGAGCGCGAGGAGACGTACATGGCGGACAGCCGTGCGGCGACGGGCGGTTGGCAGCGGGATGCCCACGATCTGGACGGTGGCGGGTACGACGGGGTGGCTCTCGCGCTGATGCGGGCGATCGCATCGGACGAGCGGACCCGGCTGATCCTGAACGTGCGCAACGGCTCGACGGTGCCGGAGCTGCCCGCGGACGCGGTGGTGGAGACGGTGTGCGAGGTGGACGGCACGGGCGCGCGACCGGTGCCTGCCGAGCCGCTCGGGGCGGCGGAGTTGGGGTTGATGCTGCAGGTGAAGGCGGTCGAGCGGGCGACGGTGGAGGCGGCGGTGTTCAAGGACCGGGACGCGGCCCTGCGAGCGTTGGCCCTGCATCCGCTGGTGGACTCTCCCGCGGTGGCGGCGCGCATTCTGGAGCGGGTGGCGTCGGAAGGCGTGTAGGGGCGGGGCTGCGCCTCCTCCTCCGCGCGGATGCCCGCGGTGCCGACGGCGCAACCGGCGGGGTACGGGGCGGCGTCGCGTCGCAACCGAGGGGGTATGCCGGGTGTCCGCTCCGGGTGGATGTCCGGGGCGGTTCGGCCCGCCGAGCATGGCCGTATGACCTCTGAACCGCTTGGTTCCCTCGTCGCTCGCCTGCGTGGCCTGGACCGGCGGCTGACCGCCGCTCTGGTGGCGGTCGCGCTCGTCCGTCCGCTGTTCTCCGTCGCGGGCTGGAGCGAGGCGCTCGGGAAACCGCTCACGCCGTTGCTGCTCACCTTCGGTATTTCGGCGGTCTGGATCCTGGCGGTCGGTCTGAGCCGCGGCCCGGAGCCCTTCCTCACGCCGGTGGCGGCCGGGGTGGGGTACGCCGTGGCCGCGCTGATCCTGAGCGGGGCCCTGTCGCCCTTCGTCGCGGGCGAGTTGCGCGGGCCGCTGGCCCAACCGCTCGCCGTTGTCCCGCTGTTCGTCGTCAACGCCGCGTGGGGCGCGGTGTGCGGAGTGTGTGCGACGGGGGTACGCAGGCTGCGTTCGGTCTAGG
>NZ_KZ984554.1:0-895 GCF_003574445.1 Streptomyces sp. YIM 130001 | reverse complement strand
TGTGCTGTCCCGGGACGTTGGTGACAGCGGGGTGGTCTTGCATGGGTGAGGGCCTTCTGGGTTCGGTGTGGATTGCGACATCTACGCCGAGCCTCAGGAGGCCCTCGTGGTCCACCGTAATGCCCCGCTGACGCCGACCGGGAGACTGCGTCTGGCCCGTTGTGTGGTGGAGGACGGCTGGCCGCTGCGCCGAGCTGCGGAACGGTTCCAGGTCAGCCACACCACTGCGGCCCGCTGGGCCGGGCGCTACCAGCACTTGGGCGAGGCCGGGATGGGTGACCGGTCCAGCCGCCCGCACCGCCAGCCCCGCCGTACTGCGGCCGCCGTCGAAGCACAGGTCGTGCGGTTGCGGCGTGAACACCGCATCGGACCGGTGCGGCTGGCCGCCCGCTGCCACATCGCCGCCTCGACCGCGCACCGCATCCTGGCACGCCACCAGCTGCCCGCCCTGGCCACACTGGACCGGGCCACCGGTGAACCAATCCGACGCTATGAACGCGCCCGGCCCGGCGAACTCGTCCACATCGACGTCAAGAAACTCGGGCGGATCCCCGACGGCGGCGGCCACAAGACACTCGGCCGCGCGGCGGGCCGCAAGAACCGCAGCGGCGTCGGACTGGCCTATCTGCACACCGCGCTGGACGACCACTCCCGCCTCGCCTACACCGAGGACCTGCCCGACGAGAAGGCCGCAACCTGCGCCGGCTTCCTCATCCGCGCCACCGCCTGGTTCGCCGCCCGCGGCATCACCGTCGAGCGCGTACTGACCGACAACGCCTGGTCCTACACCAAGAACACCTGGCAACAGACCTGCCGTGAGCTGGGCATCAGTCCGCGCTGGACCCGCCCTTGGCGGCCGCAGACCAACGGCAAAGTCGAACGCTTCCACCGCAAA
>NZ_KZ984553.1 GCF_003574445.1 Streptomyces sp. YIM 130001 | reverse complement strand
GGCAAGTCGATCGACGAGGTGATGGAGAAGCTGGCCGGGATGGGACTGGCGCTGAAGGGCAGCGCTTCCGGATTCGACGGTCACCGCACTGCTTTCGGCGACACGGGCGCGAGCTTTGCTGGGGCCGACAGCGCTGAACACCTTGAGGGGGAGGAGTGAAACGCACCGCGGACCGTGGGTGAAACCCCCTGGCGCGATGACGTTCCGCGGGCGCCGATGAGCCCGGTCCTTCCCCGAGACAGTGGAACCGCTCGTGCTCACATTCCGCCGGCGACCCTGATCACTGTGCCGGTGGCGTAGGAGGCGTCGTCCGAGAGCAGCCAGGCGACCGCTCCGGCGATTTCCTCCGGCTGGCCGGCGCGGCCCATAGGGACGAGTGCGGCGATCTTGGCGGGCCGCTGAGGGTCGGCGTGGAAATCGGTCCAGGTTGTGCCGGGGGCGACGCAGTTGACCCGGATGCCGTCAGCCGCCACCTCTTTGGACAGCCCGACCGTCATGGCGTCCACGGCCGCCTTCGCCGCCGCGTAGTGAACGTAGGTGCCGGGGCTGCCGAGGGTCGCGGCAGCGGAGGAGATGTTCACGATCCCTCCGCCTGCGGTCATGCTTCCGATGGCCCGACGCGCGCACAGCAGGTAGCCCAGGATGTTGACTTCCAGAGCCTGCCGCATCCCGTCCGGGTCGGCGCTGGCCAGTGGTCCGACAGGTCCGCTCACCCCGGCGTTGTTCACCAGCCCAGTGACCGGGCCCAGCTGCGTGGCGGTGGTGTCGAACAGACGGTCCACATCCGCCGCGTCGGAGGTGTCGGCCGCGACCGCGACGGCCGCCCGGCCCAGTGCACGTACTCTCTCGGCCACGCTCTGGGCCGCCTCGGCGTCCGAACGGTAGCCGACGGCGACATCGTGTCCCTCGGCCGCCAGCCGCAGGCAGATCGCCGCGCCGATGCCCCGGCTGCCGCCGGTGACCACGGTCACCCGCTGCCGCTGACGTTCTCCCTGTTCCGCCATGTCTGGCCCTCCACGCCACGCGGGCAAATGATCGATCAAATAGTCACTCTACTTGGATGGCTCCGCGCCCTTCTCCGCCCTCGGCGCCGGGGTATTGCGTTTACGCAGGTGTGCACGGCTTCCGCGAGATGAGTACGCCTTGCTCCAGCTTCCGCGTTCGGTCTGGCCGGAAACTGGTGTGTGAGGGCGCCACCCGGCGCATCGATTCGCCCGCGTCCTGGCTGCGGCACACCGGACCTGACCCGCTTGGAGCTGGTGACCGAGGGATCGGGCCTGCGTGCGGCGTAGCCGGGAAGTCGCGCGGGGCGATGATCTGGCTTCGCAGCGTCCGCCCCTCTGTGTGATCACGACCGGCGCGGGCCTTAAAGCGTTGATGTGCGTCCACGGACGAGAGGTAGGAAGACCTCGTCGATGATCTCGGCGAGGACGGCGTCGGGCACAGTGGGGGCCCCGATCGTCACGTACTCGTTGCGAAGCAGCGCCATGGGCGTGTACGCGACTCGCGGGTGGAGCGCTTCGGGCGCGGCGTCTCCGCGGGCCACCGCCCGTCCGAGCAGGGTCAACCAGGCTGCCTCGTGCGCGCTGTCCGCCGCCGGGTCGCGAAGCTTGGCCAGGAGCTCTGGAGTGCTGCCGGCCGCCGCGATCAGGCCGCGCAGGATCTCCCCGTAGGGGGATGACCAGGTGCTGTTCGCGCGTCGCAGCATCTCCAGGGTGTCGCCGCGCAGCGAGCCGGTGTCCGGCAGCACAGTCTCAGTCGCGGCAAGTCGGTGGTACGCAGCCACGCCGAGCGCGACGCGGTTGGGCCAGCGCCGGTACAGCGCGTTCTTGTTCGTTCCGGCCCGCCGGGCCACCTCGTCCATCGTCAGGGCTGGGACGCCGGACTCCTTCAACAACTCGGCAGCCGCTTGCAGGATGGCCTCCTCCAGTTGGGCCCCGCGCCGTCGGGTCGCAGAGGTCTGCCGCGGTTCCTTCCTGGCTTTTGCCACCGGCCATCCCCTCTCGCACCGAACGTCTCTATCTACGGTACGCATCGTACTTTCCGGTGTCTCGTGGGTCTTGCTGCAGGGCGAACCTACGGTAGGTTGCGTATTTCAATAAGGTACGGTGTGTACCGTAAATCTAGAGGAGGGTACCCGTCGTGCGCACCTTCGGCATCACCTACGACACGGGCTTCACCACTGCGGGAACCACCACCCGCGAACCCTTCGAACTCGCTGTCGTCCGCCGTGAAATGCAGATCATCCGCAACGAACTGGGCTGTGACGCGGTACGTATCACCGGTGGGGACCGCGACCGGATCGAGAGAGCTGCGCGGTACGCGGCCGAAGCGCAACTGGAGGTGTGGTACTCGCCGTTCACCAACGGACTCACCACCGGAGAACTCCTTGATTTCCTCGCCGACAGCGCTGGACGCGCCGAACGTCTACGGCGTGAAGGCGCCGAGGTCGTCTTCCTTACCGGCTCGGAAATCTCTCTGTTCACCATCGGCATGCTCCCTGGCGACACGTTCGAGGAACGCGCCGCCGTCCTTGCCGACCCACAACAATTGCGGGCCGCACTGCCCAGGCTCCACACCCAGGTCAACGCTTTCCTCGGCAAGGCGGTCGCTGAGGTGCGTACCACGTTCCGCGGCCGGGTCGGGTACGCCTCACTTCCATTCGAGGGCGTCGACTGGGCGCCGTTCGACGTAGTCGCCACCGACGCCGGCTATCGCGACGCGCAGACCGCCGACCGGCTCGCCGGCGGCCTGCGGGCATTGACCGCACACGGCAAGCCGGCCGCCGTCACAGAGTTCGGCTGTACTACATACCGCGGGGCCGCCGACGTCGGCGGCCGGGGAGACGCCGTCATCGCGTGGGATGACCGCGCCCGTCCTGTGCGGTTCACCAACCCTGTGGTCCGTGACGAACAAGAGCAGGCCGACTATCTGCGTGAACTCATCGACGCTCTTGACGAATCCGCCATCGACGCGGCGTTCGTCAATACCTTCGCTCGCTACGACCTCCCGCACGCGGGCGCCGACGACCTCGACTTCGACAAGGCGTCCTTCGGTGTGGTCAAGGTCCTCGCCGGCGGCCGGACAGGAATCGCGTACCCAGGTCTGCCCTGGGAGCCCAAAGCTGCCTTTCACGCGCTCGCGAGGTATGGCCGCAGCCGGATTCGCACGAGCTTGGGTCAGCGGGCCGCGTCCGCGGGCGCATCCGCCGGGCGTTCCGCGTCGGGCTCCGGCTCAGTTGGTCAGCCAGAGCGCGAGGTTCAGAGCTGCGGCGTAGCCGACCCACAGGAGGTAAGGCGCCAGTAGCCAGGAGGCCCGGCCATCCACCCGTGTAGCGAGCAGCACGGTGGAGACTAGGGCGACCAGCAGGAGACAGATGTCGACGAACGCCACGCCGTATTGCTCGGCGGCGAAGAACAGTGGCGTCCAGAGTGCGTTGAGCACCAATTGGACACCCCAGGCAGCGAATGCCGGCCGTCGGGCAGAGACGGGGTTGCGGGCGATCAGCCAGCCCGCGATCGCGATCACCCCGTACAGCACGGTCCACACCGGGCCGAAGAGCCAAGCGGGCGGTGCCCATATGGGCTTGTCGAGGGCAGCGTAAGTGTCGCTCGCGTTGCCCGTTGCTGTAGCGCCGAAGGCGGCAACGCCGTAGCAGAGCACGAGCAGCACCACAAGCATGGGCCAGCTCCTGCGGCGCATCGGTGTCCCTTCGGCAGTAGAGATCGACTGCATGGGCGCACTCATCTCGTCGGGGCCGGCGCACCGGTGGCTGGCACGCAGGCCGACGAGTACCCGGTCCCGGCCCCATTCAGCCGCCGCCCGGCAGCAAGCGCAGAGGTAGTGGCGGCCCCGCGGTCGGCCGACGGATTGTGAGCCAGGATCGGGTGGGCTGCCTGACGCTGCAGTCGGACTCCTGGCAAGGGTGTCGTGAGTCGTGCGGAGATCGAATGCATGTGTTGGGGTAGCTGCTGAGATGCCTCGCGCGATGCCACGAGTGCTGGGTGCCATGGCTTCTTTGATTTCAAAGTGCTCGATCGCGCGAGGTGACATAACTGCGGGCCTACAGCGTCGCTATCAAGATCAACCGCGACGAGCGCGGGGATAAGCGTGTGGGTCTGCGGCCGTACCCACCGGCCATACCGAGCACCTTGGCCGGGCGCAAACGTCGCCCCAGGTCGCGGCCCGCAACGTCGGCGGCCCTCCCCACGTGTCGGGCCGTTGGGCATCCAGGCCCTGATTGTCGCGTGCCTCGCCGTCCGTCTCTCCGCTCTTCAGGAGCCTGTCTCCCCTGTCCGCAGAGACTGCGGTTTGTGAACAGCGGTTCGACCGGACTTCGCGCTCTCGACCTCATATTGCGGGTCGTCCTCCGAAGCATTGACGGTACGGCCTGCCACCTCGCCGCGCTTCGTGATCTTCTTCTTCACCGTGCCGGGAACGGTCTGCCCGTGGCTGCTCCAGGAGGCCGAGTCCCCCTTCTTGAGCTTCTTGCCTTTCGCCATGATGTGCACGCTCCCTGATCCTTTTCGCGCGTGCCGGCTCTACGACGACCTCGCGGCCCGGCGCATTCCGGCACGACCGCGGCAGGCATATGGTTCGACGCCACGTCCACGTCCACGTCGCGGCGTTCGTCGGTACAACCAGTCCCTGTCCGACAGCCTGGGCGTACCAGGCAGCCGGGATCGCAGCAATCCAGCCGAAAGGGCCACTACGCCATGCCCAAGCCTCGGGTCCCCTGCTCGAGGCCGTCCCATCGGGACGTCGCAATCTGCCGCGACTCTCCGGCTGCCTAACGGGCGGGGCGGTCCCTTGTTCGGCCGGTCGGTTTCGCATGCCTCGAGGCCTCGCTGCCAGCGTTCACGGCGCTCGGCCATGGACTGCTCCCACCACGGGGTTCCGCGCTCACCGAGGGCCACCTTCGCGCTGTGCACCAGGCTGCGCGCCCGCTCCTCCGCCGCAGTATCGCCCTCCTTCACAGCCGCTCCCACAGCGCGCCGTGCTGCCATGAGGCCGGAGCGGAGACGGGCGGCGGTGTTTGCGGGGATCTCCGGATCCGTCGCACGCCAACGGCGGCCCCCGACCAAGATGTACCGGCCGTCAGGGGTCCGTTCCGGTCTTGCGGAAGCGCTCATCCACTTCATGCTGGCGCACTTGCTGGGCCCCCGCTGCCCGGTGCGGCGGGGACGTAGCGCAATCGCGTGTGCCGCTTGGTCGGCCGGAGGACATGTGCCATGGGGTCTCCTGGCTGGAAGCCGTTGTCGTGTCCGAAGTGCGAGGGTGCCTGCATCGTGGAGGCTGCGAAATGCCTGCAGAGAGGAGGATCCGGCGCGTTCTCGTGTGTCCGTCTTGCGTTTCCTCGGGCCAGGCCCTGCTGACACGGAGGTTGTTTCAGGTGTCTATGGGCACTCGTGAGGAGCGTTCGTACTCGGTCGCCCACCAACCCCGGGGAACGACAAGGGAGAGCGACAATGCTGGCCGCCACAACCGTGCTGCGCAGATTGGTTGAACAGTACGAAACCTTGCAACAGCGAAAACCCGATAGCGCAAACCCCAGCGCGGATCAACAGCTCGATGACGTTACCTACACCCTGTGCGTCATCACGGGCACTCGAGAAGTGGAAGCGGCGCTCGCCATCGCTCGACGAGCGCTGGCCGTGGTGGACGGGCAGATGGAAGACCCTCCAACCGCATGACATGACTTGCTGCGCTGTCGCTGGCGCCTACACGGGTTATTGCCTAACCGTCGAGGTCGGGGCGGCGGCTCCGATGTGACGAGAACCTGAGAACGATGCAGTGGACGGCGTCCGACGTAATCACACAGGTCCATCGGGCACGCCGTTTGGTAAGTCCGCTCCGCTGAGTGCCACTTCCAAGTCGACAAGCGGGTGCCCGGCACTATGCAAGGTCTCGCCCCGGCCCTCAAGGAGTTGGCGGCACTGCACGGCTGGAACCCCTCCCAGCTGGTCTTCTACGTCATTGATGCGGGCGCATGTTCCGAAGCCCCCCGCTGATCTGAACTTCTCGCCGTCGCCTCGATGGCCATCCTCTCGGTGTACCTGCGTCAGCGCGGCCCCTTGAATCCAAGCCTGTCGGTGCGCCACACGCTGCGACCGGAACTGAGGGGTGACGGCAGGGTTTCAGGGCCGACTGTCCGGATCCGGGTCACCTTCAGGGACGACGTGAACCGCTGCCTCCTCGGCTCCGGCCGCACCGCCGTCGATGCCCCTGTCCGTGGCTACGGCCTCCTTGGTGGTGTCCGGGCCGGTGCCTTCGTCTGGTGCGACCAGCCGGCCGGCACGTTCACCCCCGGTTTCCGGATCGACGGGTTCGCCCTCCCCGTTCGGCTCGTCGTCGGCCCGGTTCTCGGTGTCCGGCACCTCCTGCTCGAGCCGTTCGTCGAGGGTCTCGCCCTCGTTCTGCTCGGCTGCCGTGGTGCCCTTGCTGTTCACGCCCCGTGGTTTTTCGGGCGGTGAATAGCCCTCGTCGAGCATGTCGTCGTACGTACGCTCGCCGACGGCGTTCTCCGGGTCCAGCGGGGCCGCGTCCTGTTGTTCCTCGTTGCTGCCGGTGGGCTGGTAGGCGTCGTCCGCCCTGTCTTGCTCGCTCACGAGTTCCTCGCATTCCGGGGGAGAGAGGCGGGGCCGATAGGGGGCACGTTCTCCTGTGCGCGTGCGTGTCCCCTCGGCGACGAGGGAGCAGACAGCCTGGATTGGCGAGATCGCTGCCGCGTAGGCGTCCACGGGCGGCCCCGGCCTGGCTTCAGCGGCTGTCGGTCAGGCCGCCGGTGACAGCGATGGTCTCGCCGATCGTGTAGCTGGAATCGGCTTCGGAGGCGAGGTGGACGTAGGTCGGGGCGAGCTCCTCGGGCTGGGCGGCGCGACCCAACGGGTCCGCGCTGGCGAGGTTCTTCTCCAAGTAGGCGTCAGGGAAACGCTGCCCGGCCAGGTTGAGTACGGTCCAGGTGGGGCCGGGGGCCACCACGTTCGCCCGGATTCCGCGCTTGGCAAGGTGCGAGGCGATCGACTTCGTGAAGATGATCTGCGCTGCCTTCGACGCCGCGTAGTCGATCATCATGTCGCTGCCCTTGAGACCCTCCTCAGAGGCCGTGGCGATGACCGCATCGCCACGCTTCAGGTGGGGCAGTGACGCGAGGACGAGGTGGAAGTACGCGTAGACGTTCGTCTTGAAGGCGAGGTCAAAGTCCTCGACGTTCAGGTCCTCGAGCGTGTTCTGGCTGTTGAGCCGGGCTGCGTTGCTCACCAGGATGTTGAGATCGCCCAGTGACCGCACCGTCGAGTCGACCGCGTACCTGCAGAACTCCGGGTCGCACAAGTCGCCCGCGATCAGCAGACACTGCCGGCCTTCCTCCTCGACGGCTGCGCGGGTCTGCTCGGCGTCCTCCTGCTCCTCGGGCAGATAGACGATCGCCACGTCAGCGCCTTCGCGCGCGTACAGCACCGCGACCGCCCGACCGATCCCGGAGTCTCCGCCCGTGATCAGCGCCACCTTGTCCTGCAGCTTGCCCGATCCGCGGTACCGGGGCGCCAGGTAGCGGGGCGGAGTCGACATTTTCGACTCCAGCCCGGGCCGCGGCTGCCGTTCGAAGCGGTACGGCGGTGACGGCTCGGCGGTGGGCCGTGCGGTGGGGACGTCATGCGCGTCAGTCATGAGCGACAACTCCAGCTCACAGGGATGGGACACCACCCGCGTATCCCGGACGGGACTGGTGAAACGCAGTGGTGATCACGAGGCCTACGCTTGGCATCACGTGGCGAGCCCGGGGAACGTCGTCTTGAGGTCGCTGAACGGGTCGGCGCCATGGTCACTGCGCACGGCTGGGCGCCCAGGTTTCCGTAATGGTGAACACACCGCCCAGGGGGTCACAGAGAGTGGTCGTCGGGTCGTGCTGGTCGCCGCGGCGCACCACTGAACCGCCGTGGTCGAGAGCCGCACGCACCGTGGACGACGGGTCGCTGACCGCGAAGCAGACGTCCCACCGCGGTACGGCCGCCAGGTCGGCCGAGGTGTCGACGGCCCCCGAGCTGAGCCGGGCGAGGGGCCTGCCCTCCTGGAGCAGGACGACCTCGTCGTTCTCGTACTCCACTTCGCAGCAGCCGGGACGTCCGCAGGCCCAGTCGAGAACCTGGCCGTAGAAGATGGCGGCCGCGAATGCGTCTCGTGACCGCAGGTGAATCCAGACCGGTGCGTCCGCACGCCAGGAATGCCAGTCAGAGATGAGGCGCCCCTCCCAGATACCGAATACCGCGCCGTCCCGGTCTGCTGCCAGGGCGCCACGGCCCACGGGAAACCGCAACGGCCCCACGGCGACGGTGGCGCTGCGCTCACGGATGCGGGCGGCGGTCGCATCGGCGTCGGCGACCGCGAAGTAGGGCGTCCATACGACGGGTGCGGAGATGAGAGCGCCGATGCCGGCCACCGGTTTGCCCTGCTGCAGGGCGACGCGGAAATCCTCACCGAGACTCGCGGGGGCGAACGTCCAACCGAAGACCTCGCCGTAGAAGGACTCCGCGGCCGTCAGGTCGTGCGTCAACAGGGTCGCCCAGCAGGGCGCGCCGACCACTTCGCGGCTGCTCGTGGCGGAGGCGGCTGTTCTGTGTTCGCTCATCGATCTCAACATCCAAGGGGGAAAGAGATGCGCCGACCGGTGGCATCCGCATTGTGGCGCCGACGCGTCCCACCGGGTCGCGGGCCCGGCTTCCTGCTCGCGCCAGGCTATGGATCCCGCGAACTCCGAGGGCACACCCGAGTTCCCGGCACTCGAGGCTTCTAATCATTCCTGTCGTCCGGAGCGACGTCCTGCTCGGCCGGCCGAGGAGATCCGAACCGGCGCAGACGCGCGCAGCACGAGGCAACCGTGTGGTGTACGGAGTTCGCGCTTGGGGTGACTGTCCGGAGGCCCTGTGCCTGTCATCTCTCACGCGCCCGTCGACTGCCGGTCGGATGGTCGCGTGAGCGGGGTCAGGACGTGGCTTTGTGCTGCGTCCCCTTGCGGAGCGCATCGAGGAGCGCCTTCCGGTTCATCGACGAGCGGCCCGGAATCTCGGCGTCGGCGGCTCGACGGTAGAGCTCGGCCTTGGTGAGCACGTCGAGCGGCCGGTGGTCGTGGTCGTCGCCCGCCTTTCGCTTCTTCTTTCCGGCGGACCGTCGCTTGGCCGAGGCGTCACGGATGTGAGTCGGAGGCGTGATGGTGTCCCGGGCGGACTTCTTGTCGTCGCGTCGCGAAGGCTTCCCGCCACGCTCGACGCTGGCACGCAGCGTGTCCATGAGGTCGACGACATTGGTGGACTCGGCCGGTGGCTCCGCCTTCTCGACCGCCTCGCCCGTGCGCTTGGCCTCGATCAGTGCGGTCACCTGGTCCTGGTACGTGTCGCGGTAGTCCTCAGGTCTCCACTCGATGCGGAGGGTGTCCACGAGCTGACGTGCCATCTTCAGTTCACGGTCGGTGACCTTCGTCCTTCCCGGGAGCGTGCCGATCTCCTGGCGTGGGTCACGGATCTCGTCGGCCCAGTGCAGGGTGTGCAGAGTCAGGAGACCCGCCTCGGACTTCAGGGCGACCAGATACTGGTGGTTACGCATCACGAACGTGGCGATGCCCGCTCGGCCGGTGTCGGCGAGTGCCTTCTCGAGGAGCGCGTAGACCTTGGCGTAGTCCTTGGTCTTCGGGCCGAGGTAGTACGTCTTGTCGAAGAAGATCGGTGCTACGTCCGTGAGTTCGACGAAGCCGGTGATCTCCAGGGTTCTGGACCGGCCCGGTGCGATGTCGTCCAGTTCGTCCGGCTCGACGAGCACGTACGCGTCGCCCGCGTCGTAGGCCTTGACGATCTCGTCCAGGGGTACTTCCTTGCCGGTTCGTTCGTTCACGCGCTTGTTGCGCACACGGTCGGAGGTGCCGCGCTGCAGCTGGTGGAAGCGGATGGTATGACGGTCCGTCGCGGTGAACATCTGCACGGGCATGGAGACCAGCCCGAAGGTCAGGGCGCCGCTCCACACCGGACGTGCCATGGCGTCGTCACCCCTTTCCCTGCCCACCCATGGCACCCCCGGCGGATGGCTCGGCGCATCCGGAGGGAGGGGCAGGTGCGGTGGTGGCGGGGGAGCGCGCTACCGGTCATCCGGGCGCCGATGAGCGAACCGCTGCAGCTGCCCGGCCAGGTGTCCCGCATAGCGGAGGGTCCGTCGGGTACTCGGGCGGAGCCGTCAGCAGATCCACAAGCGGGAGGTAAGGCCCTCATGACCCGACTCACACCCAGGAACCGCGGACGCGCAGCGAACTCCGTCCCCGCCGGCAGCGCGGGCATCCACCCGGGTGGTGAGCTGCAGTGAGCCGGTCACGAGTCGTGGTGGTCGGCGCCGGGTTCGCGGGCTACCAGACCGTACGCACCTTGCTGCGTCGAGTGCCGTCGCATGTCGAGGTCGTCCTGCTGAACCCGACCGACCACTTCCTCTATGTGCCGCTCCTGCCCCAGGTCTCCGCCTCGATCCTGGAGCCGCGCCGCGTCACCGTCTCACTCACCCACACCCTGCCCGGCTGCCGACTGGTCCTGGGCGAGGCGAGTGGAGTGGATCTGCAGACCCGGCACGTGCGATACACGGATCCGGAAGGCCACGAAGGGGAACTGCGGTACGACAAGCTCGTGCTGAGCGTCGGCAGTGTGAACCGGCTGCTGCCCATCCCCGGCGTGGCCGAGCACGCCAAGGGGTACCGCGGTCTGCCGGAGGCGCTCTACCTGCGCGACCACATGATCCGCCAGCTGGAACTCGCCGCGGACGCCGAGGACGAGAACGAGCAGGAGGCCCGTGCCACCTTCGTCGTGGTCGGCGCCGGCTACACCGGTACCGAAGTGGCCGCCCACGGCCAGCAGCTCACCCGCTCCCTCGTCGCCCGCAACCCGAGACTGCGCTCCAAGCCGCTGCCGCGTTGGCTGCTGTTGGATCTTGCTCCCCGGGTCCTGCCCGAACTCGACGCGAGGCTCTCCCGCACGGCTGACCGGGTTCTGCGCCGTCGTGGGGTGGACATCCGCACCGGAACGTCCGTCCGTGAGGCTACGCACGACGGAGTCCTGCTCGACGACGGAGAGTTCGTGGCGACCCGCAGTCTCATCTGGTGCGTGGGCGTACGCCCGGACCCGCTGGTGCAGGATCTCCAGCTGCCGACCGAGAAGGGACGCCTGGTCGTCGACGAGTACTTGGGTGTCCCGGACCACCCCGAGGTGTACGCCTGCGGAGACGCGGCCGCGGTGCCGGACCTGACGGGACCGGGCGAGTTCACGCCGATGACCGCGCAGCATGCTTGGCGTCAGGGGAAGACCGCGGGTCAAAACGTCGCCGCGTCGTACGGCAGTGGCGCCCCACAACCGTACGAGCACCACAACAAGGGCTTCGCCGTGGACCTGGGCGGTGTCCAGGCAGCGGCCAACCCGTGGAACGTGCCACTGGCCGGTCCCCTCGCCGGGGCCGTCACCCGCGGCTACCACCTCATGTCGATGCCGGGCAACCGCATCCGGGTGGCCGCCGACTGGCTGCTCGACGCCGTTCTGCCCAGACAGGCCGTACAACTGGGCCTGGTCCGATCCGGGTCGGTCCCGCTGGATACGTCGTCGCCCGAACTGGCCCGAACCCCCCGCCAGTGAGCCACCGACCCTGAGCCAAGCGTTCCCCGGGGAAGGTATCGCGTCTGAATAGCAGACACCTTGAGAGCTCTCTGCATATCCCGCCCTATCAGGGAAACTCGGTGGTGAAGAAAGCAGGAATATGGAGATAGTTCGCGCCATTGCCCTTTGGCGGACTCCTCCGGGCAATGTGAGGAGGCAGCGTTATGAAGCTCTCGCTCTTGCAACCAGTTGTCGATCGGCCGGGCCCGTGGGCATCGGTTTATGCCGATGCATCGCATTACACGGAGGATGCGGCCAAGCAGCAGGAGCTGGCGGCTCGGGCGGCCGCCGACCAACTCTTCGAGCTCGGGGCCGACGAGGCGACCTGTGGCGCCGTGCACGCAGCGCTTGTCGGTCCGGCCTTGCATGGTGAGTCGGCAGCGAACAGGGGCCGGGCGCTGTTCGCCGCAGGGGGCGAGGTCGTCCTCGACAGGCTTCTTCCGGGGCGGCCCGCGGCACCCATCACCGCATGGGGAGAACTTCCACGGCTGACGCCTCTGCTCGAAGCCTCCGGCAACGACCCCGCGTGCCTGGTGGTGTACGTGGACCGGACCGGCGCCGACTTCGAACTGCGGACCGACCGGGGCAGCGACGATGCCGGCAAGGTGACAGGCGAGAACTGGCCTATCCATCGCACCGCGACGTCGGACTGGTCCGAGCGTCGTTTCCAGACGAAGGTTGAGAACACCTGGGAGCGGAACGCAGAAGAGATTGCCGCCGAGGCGCACAAGATGTTCGGGAGCGCCGGCGCCGAGGTCATGCTGTTGGTCGGTGATCCCCGCGAGCGCCGGTCGGTGTTCGACAAACTCCCCGAACCGGTCCGCACGGTGACGGAGGAGAGTGACCACGGTGGACGCGCCCACGGAGCCGGGAGTGAGCTTCTCGAGCGGGACATCGCCCAACTGCGGGCTGCGCACGAGCAGAAGCAGGTGGACGACGTCGTGGGGCGATTCCGCGCAGGCGCGGGCCCTGGGGGAGGGGACGCGCCTTACGCGGTGACAGGCGTGCCCGCCCTGGTGGAGGCCGCGCGGGAGCACCGCATCGACACGTTGCTGATCGGTCCGGACGGCTCGGACACCGGCCGGGAGGTCTGGGTCGGCCCCAACGCCGCCCAACTGGCCGCCCGCAGCACCGAATTGCAGTACCTGGGCGAGGTGGATCCAGCTTCGTCGCGCGCGGACGACGCCTTGCTGCGTGCGGCAGCGGCAAGCGGGGCCGAGGCGATCATCGTCCGCGATCCGGAACAGGTGCCGGTCGGCGGACTCGGCGCTCTGCTGCGCTGGGCGGAACCGGCGCAGGACTGAGGCCCGTCCGGAGGCATCACACAACGTGGATTGCCCGGTGCTCATCGTCCCGCCGAGCAACCCGGACTGAAACTCGGCGGCAATACCGGTCACGACACGACTTGCGCACCCGTGGCGGTTGTCGCCCACGCAGCACAACGAAGGAGGAGACGAGCCATGGCTGTATGCGACGTCTGCGGAAACGACTACGAAGCGGCATTCGAGGTACGCACGGTCGGAGGGGGAGTCCACACTTTCGACAGCTTCGAGTGCGCTGCCCACAAGCTCGCACCTGTGTGTGGCCACTGCCAGGTCCTTATCCTCGGCCACGGCCACCAGGCGGGTGGCCAGTTCTTCTGCTGTGCTCACTGCGCTCGGGCCAAGGGGCATGACGAACTGGCCGACAGCTCCTGACCGACTACCGGTCTCTGTCCGCGTGGTGGCCGAGTCTCGCTCCCGAACCGCGGAGGCCGTCGTGCCGCTGCGACCGAGGCCTGTCCCCGTTATCCCGCCGCGCCGTGGGGTACTCGTGGCCCGATCAGAGCCGTGCCACGGCGTGCCGCAGCGGATTCGGAGTGCCCGTATGACGCACCGGACGAGGGATCGTATCGCCGATCCGTGGGGAGAGCCCGCGCCGGGGCGGCGAGGCGCCCAGTGGACCGAGCGGGTGGACCAGTGGCTGGCCGACGGAGTGCGGCCGGAGCAGGTCGACCGGTGGGTGCGTTCGGCCTGTCTGCTGTGCAGCAATGGATGCGGCCTCGACATCGCCGTACGGGACGGCCGCATGGTCGGGGTACGGGGCAGGGCGGGGGACGAGGTCAACCGGGGGCGTCTGGGGCCCAAAGGCCTGTTCGGCTGGCAGGGCCAGCAATCCGGCGACCGGCTCAGGCGGCCCCAGATCCGAAACGCCGAGGGGTGGTTGAGGGAGACGGACTGGGACACGGCGATGTCCCTGATCGTCCGCCGGTCACAAGAACTCCTCGCTGACCGAGGCCCCCTCACCCACGGCTTCTACTCCAGCGGGCAGCTCATGATCGAGGAGTACTACACGCTTGCCGTACTGGGGAAGGCGGGCCTCGGCACACCACACATGGACGGCAACACCCGACTGTGTACGGCCACTGCGGCTTCCGCCTTGAAGGAGAGTTTCGGCGCCGACGGTCAGCCGGGCACCTACGGCGACATCGAGCACACCGACGCACTCTTCCTCTACGGACACAACCCCGCCGAGACGCAGACCGTGCTGTGGGCCCGGATGCGCGACCGGCTGCGCGGTCCGGACCGGCCGTTCCTGGTGTGCGTCGACCCGCGCTCGACCGTGGTCGCCCGCGAGGCGGACGTCCACCTGGCCGTCCGCCCCGGCACGAACCTCGCGCTCATGAACGCGCTGACACAGCAGATCATCGCCAAGGGCTGGGTCGACGAGGTCTATGTCGACCGCAACACCCGGGGATTCGAGGAGTTGAGCTCCGCCGTGTCCGACTGCACGCCGACCTGGGCGGCGGACATCTGCGGAGTGGCGGCGACGGACATCGAGCGGGCCGCGGAGATCTTCGGCACCAGTGAGCGCGTTCTCTCCACCGTTCTGCAGGGCTTCTACCAGTCCCACCAGGCGACCGCTTCGTCCGCGCAGGTCAACAACCTGCATCTGCTCCGAGGGAAGATCGGCACACCAGGCTGCGGAATCCTCCAGATGAACGGCCAGCCGACCGCCCAGAACAACCGCGAATGCGGTGCGGACGGCGACCTGCCGGGCTTCCGTAACTGGGACAACGAGGAACACGTGCAAGAACTCGCGGACCTGTGGAACGTGGAGCGACTGAAGATCCCGCACTGGGCGGAACCCACCCACGCGATGCAGATCTTCCGCTACGTCGAGCAGGGGTCGGTCAACTTCCTCTGGATCGCGGGCAGTAACCCTGCGGTCTCGCTCCCCGAAGCCCGTCGGGCACGGGCCACGCTGGCCTCCGACACCTGCTTCACGGTGGTGTCCGACGCCTACCCCACCGAGACCACCGCCCTCGCGGACGTCGTGCTGCCGGCCGCCCTGTGGGGAGAGAAGACCGGCACGTACACGAATACCGACCGTACGGTCCACCTGTCCGAACAGGCGGTGGCACCGCCCGGCGAGGCACGCAGCGACCTCGACATCTGGCTCGAGTACGCACGCAGGATGGGCTTCACGAACCGCGACGGAGACGATCTGATTCCCTGGACGGACCCCGAGGGAGCCTACGAAGGCTGGCAGGCCTGCTCCCGCGGCCGTCCCTGCGACTACTCGGACATCAGCTACCGACGGCTGCGTGATGCTCCGGGCGGGATCCAATGGCCGTGCACCGACGCCGCACCGGACGGCACCGCTCGGCTCTACGGCACGGGACAGTTCCCCACGACTGCCGACGGGTGCCAGACGTACGGCCACGACCTGGCGACAGGCGGAACGTACACCCGGCAGGAGCACGAGGCGCTGCGGCTCGACGGCCGGGCCCGACTGCGACCCGCCCACTACGAGGCGTCGCCGGAAGCCCCCCGCGCCGAGTACCCACTGCTGTGCATGACCGGCAGGACCGTCTATCAGTGGCACACCCGCACCAAGACGGGCCGCGCTCCGCGGCTGAACGACGCCGCCCCTTCCCCGTGGGTGGAGATCTCACCCGAGGACGCCGGACCGTACGGGATCACCGAGGGTGACCTGGTGCGCGTCGAGTCCCCGCGCGGGGCAATGGAGGCGCCCGCCCGCATCTGCGGCACGCGGCCGGGAACGGTGTTCGTGCCGTTCCACTACGGGGATCAGGCGGCCAACGAGCTGACCCGCACCTTGTGGGACCCGGTCTCCAAACAGCCCGTGTACAAGGTGAGCGCGGTGCGCCTGCGGCGGCTGGGCTCCGGTCACGGCCGACCTGCCCCGGCTCCCGTGGTCGGGGCCGCTGCCCCGACCGGCAGCGAGGAGTGAGAACGATGCACCTGCCGACCTATCTGGGCATGCAGGAACACGCGGAGCGAACCCTCGGCGCGGCCTTCGCCTCCGTCGCTGAAGCCCGTGAGGCGGAGAGCGACATCGCCGTGCTCGCCGAGCGCATGGCCGGCCAGTGCACGGCACACGCGGCTCGCCTGCGCCCCGCCGTCGAACGGTACGGAAAGCACGACGACGAAGAGCCCGAACGCCTTCGCGTCAGCGAGTTCTCCGGCGAGAGGGCAGGCGGCCTCGGACTGCTGCGAGACCTCCACGACCTCTACGTCCTGGCCCACTTCGTCGACATCACCTGGACCGTCGTCCAGCAGACCGCGCAGGGCCTACGCGACGAAATGCTGCTCGACATCGTCGCCGAGTGCCAGGATGAGACGGCTCAACAGGTCCGCTGGCTGACGACACGGATCAAGGCAGCCGCACCACAGGCGCTGCTCGTCGCCCGGTAGCCCGGCGCTTCGGCGGGCGGTGTCGCAGCGGGTCTGGAGGAATTGACTCTGCTCCTGGCAAGGGCCGACGCGCGAGGTGTAAACCTGCTCGCATGACTCTTTACGCGGAGTGGGCTGCCTTCTTCCCCGCGGCGTTGGTCGTGTCCGCGACGCCGGGGGCCAACCAACTATTGACTCTGCGTAACGGGATGCGCCATGGCCTCAGGCCGGCCCTCAGCGCTTCGGCGGGACGCTTCGCCGCCTTTGCGCTGATGGTGATCGCGGTAGCCGCGGGACTCGGGGCGGTCCTACTCGCCTCCGAGGTGGCGTTCAACATCATCAAGTGGTGCGGCGTGGCGTACTTGTTGTGGCTCGGCGGGCGCACCCTGATCACAGCTGCCAGGGGGAGAGCGCAGGAATACGACCCGCCTCCCGCAGCGGCCCCTGCTCGTGGGGAGGGCCCCGGCGGGCATAGTCCCGAGACGAAAAGCGGTTCGTGGAGACTGGCTCGGCAGGAGTTCTTGGTGGCGGCCTCCAACCCCAAAGCCCTGATCCTCTTTGCCGTCTTCCTCCCGCAGTTCGTGCCCGCCGGCGCCGACCACGCCGCAGTCTCCCTGCTTGCCCTCGGTGCCGCTTACATCGGTGTGGAATTCTGCTGCGCGTGGGGGTACGCAGCCGTCGGGGGCCGATTGAAGAAGTTGGGCATGCGCCGGCGCTCCCGCCGTCTGTTGGACGCCCTGACCGGTACGGCCATGGTGGGTCTGGCTGGATGGCTGGCGACGGAGAACCGATGAACTCCGCTGCCGTCTCGACTACTCGGGCTCGTCGCCCGTCACGCGCTGCTCCCGCCGTCTGTGTGCGGCTGCGGCCGCACCCAGCACCACACCCACTACGAGGACGAACGAACCGCGCCACCACACTTCGCGTTCGATCTGGGTCGCGAGCAGGACACATGACGTAGCCCCGAGTACGGGAAGGACGACCGGGACCCTGAAGTGTCCGCGCGCTCCGGCGTTCCGACGCAGCACAAGAACCGCTGTGTTGACGACGAAGAAGACCACCAGGAGAAGTAGGACCAGAGTCGACGCGAGCGTGGCGACGTCGCCGGTCAGCGCCAGCAACACAGAGAGGCCTGTGGTCACGGCGATCGCTGCCCAGGGGGTGCGCCGCCCAGGCAGTACCCGCGTGAGGAAGCGCGGCAGCAGACCGTCGCGCGCCATGCCGTAGGACAGCCGCGACGCCATGATGCCCGTGAGCAGTGCGCCATTGGCGACAGCCACCAGGGCGATGGCACTGAACAGCACGGTCGGGACACCACCGGCTGCCCGGACGACCTCGAGCAGCGGGCCGCTCGACTCGGCCAGCGTCGCCGTCGGCACTGCTGCCGAAGCAGCGACACCGACCAGCGCGTAGATGGCGCCGGCCGTGATCAGAGCGCTGAAGAGGGCTTTCGGATAGGAGCGACGGGTGTCTCGGGTCTCCTCGGCGACGTTCACGGACGTCTCGAACCCTACGAATGAGTAGTAGGCCAGAACCGCCCCGCTCAGTACGGCAGCGGCGGGGCCGTTGTCTGCCGTTCCCAGGTCGGTCAGCCGACCCGTATCGCCGTCGCCGCGCACCACGATCCAGGCCCCCAGACCGATCACGAGCACCAGGCCGCTCACCTCGATGGCGGTCGCGACGACATTGGCTCGCGTCGACTCGCTGATGCCGCGCGCATTGAGTATCGCCAAGGCCGCCAGGAACACGATGGCGACGGGGGCCGTCGGCAGGGAGACGAACTCGCTCAGATAATCGCCGCCGAATCCGCGGGCGAGTGCGCCGACCGACACGATGCCGGCGCAGAGCATGCAGAAGCCGGTGAGGAATCCCACGAACGGCCCGTAGGCCAGGTTGGCGTAGTGCGAAGCGCCCCCCGCCTGCGGAAACTTGGTGACGAGTTCGGCATACGAGGCGGCCGTCAGGAGCGCAAGACACAGTGCTGCAGACAGAGGTACCCACACGGCACCTCCCGACTCGGCGGCGACCTGACCCACCAGGACGTACACGCCCGCGCCGAGTACGTCGCCGAGGATGAAGAAGTACAGCAGCGGGGTGGTCAGGGCCTTCTTGAGCGGAGCCGGGGAGGCGGAGGTCTCCGTCGAGAGCATGCGGGGAGCTTTCACGCCGCACTGTGTACCCAACTCTGGACACCGCACGCGGTGGGTACTCCGTTCGCCCGCCGGACTGCGCTGGGAGGGGCGAGTTATCGGTCCTCCGCCCCTGCCCACGATTGCCCCGCGGGCGGATTGTCCTTTCGGCCAATGCGGCTTTGACTCTTCGGCTGAAGCGGACGGATGCCCAGAATTTCTAATGTCGGAGGTGTTCAGGGAAAAGACACCGAGGCCCATTGAGGGGCCTTAGGTGACCGAGAAAGAGGTATCTCCATGAGTGACACGATCCGTAGCCGTCGAGTCGTTCGCGGTCAGGTCTGGGCTACGCACAGCGACCGTCGTGGAGCTCTCAAGATGCGGTGCGGCCCAGAGCGGGAAGACTGGGCGCCATGGCAGACCAACGTTCAGCTCGGACCGGCGGCTCAGCCACGGCGACCCGGAAGAGTTCCGCTCCCAAGAAGGGGCTCGAACACGCTGCCCGCACCGCCTGCCAGAGCCTGGAAGGCCTGATCGGCCACCGTACCGAGGGCGTCTCCGCGGTGCGACGTTCCGACGACGGCGGCTGGTGTGTCGTCGTGGACGTCCTGGAAGTGGCCCGCATCCCGGACACGACGAGCCTGCTCGCCTCGTACGAGGTGCGCCTCGACCGGGCGGGCGAACTCCTCGAGTACCGGCGGCTTCGCCGCTATCGGCGCGGCTCCGCCGACGAGTGACCCCATTCGTCCGCCGACGAATGACTCCATTCGGACGAGAGAAGGACACCTCATGACGACCACGACCTACGCCGACGAGATCGCTCCGTGCCCACCGCGGGCCGGCACGCTCTACGACGTGCTGGAACTCATCCTCGACCGGGGCATGGTGATCGACATATTCGTCCGGGTCTCCCTGGTCGGCATTGAGATCCTCAAGATCGACGCGCGAATAGTCGTGGCCAGTGTGGACACGTATCTCCGCTTCGCGGAGGCGTGCAACCGCCTCGATCTCGAACGGGACTCAGGCAGCACGACCGTCCCCGAACTCCTCGGCGGCGGCGCCGCGAAGCAGGTCGGCAAGCGCAAGGTGCGCAAGGCCGCGGAGTCGGTCGGCGACACGGTGCGCAAGGTGGTCGGCGCCGACGACGACACGGAAGCAGACGCCGACACCGACGCGGAAGAGGCCGTCGAGCAGGAGGAACGCCCGAAGAAGCGTCGGGCCCCGGTCCGCAGCAGCGGGGCCGCGCGTCGCCGCCGCGGAGCGGAGGCCTGACCGTGTCGCACCATGGCATGTACGTCTACGCGATCGTCCCGGCGGGCACATCGGTGCCGCAGGACGCCGTGGGGGTGGGCAAGCCGCCCGCCGTACTGCACACGCTTTCCGCAGGACGGCTGGCCGCGGTCGTCAGCGCCGCCCCCGCCCAGCTCAGGGCCCGACGCCGCGATCTCCTGGCTCACCAGAACCTGCTCATGGCGTTGGTGGAGGCCGGTCCGGTACTGCCGATGCGCTTCGGAACGGTGGCAGCCGACGAGGCCGCGCTGCGCGCCCAGCTGGCCGCGGCCGAGCCGGAGCATCTCGCGGCTCTGGAGCGGCTCACCGGGCAGGTCGAGATCAACGTCAAGGCGCTGCCCGCGCAGGACTCCCTGGCCGCGCTGTTGGCCGGGGACGCTACCGTACGACGGCTGCGCGACGAAGCACGCCGACGGCCCGGCTACGAAGCCAACGTGCGCCTCGGTGAATCCGTCGCCACCGCGCTGTCCCGCCGGGCGGCCGAGGCCGGCCGGATCGCCGTACACGACCTGACATCCATGGCCCGCGCGACGGCCCCCGGTCCGGACGTGCAGGGATGCGCGCTCAATGTGTCCTTCCTGGTCCCCCGGGCGGACGCCGACCGCTTTCGCGCCACGGCCGAACGGTTCGCCACCACGTATCAAGAGCACGTCGAACTCCGCGTCGCCGGACCGCTGCCCTGCTACAGCTTCGTCGACACCGGCGCAGTCCGGGCCACGCCGGTCGCTGCCGACAAGGGCTGACCATGGGGCTGATCTCCGGAGTACTTCTGCTGCCGCTGGCCCCCGTGCGCGGTGTGGCGTGGATCGCCGAACGGCTGCAGGACGCTGCCGAGCGCGAGCTGTACGACCCCGGGGTGATTCGCGCCCAGCTCGCCGCGCTGAACCGGGAGCTCGACGAAGGCCACCTCGATCTGGAGGAGTTCGAAGCGGAAGAGGAGCGGTTGCTCGACCGGCTGCATGCCGCGCGGACCGGCCCGAAGCGTACCCACAGAAGGTGACAGGCATGGATAACCAGAGCAAGGTGGCCCTCGCGTCAGCCGTGGTGGGCGGATATGTGCTGGGCCGGACGAAGAAGGGCCGGCTGGCCCTGAGCGTCGCGACCTATCTGGCGGGACGGCGGTTCGCTCTCGAGCCACGGCAGATGGCCGCGCAGGGCTTGCGCAAGCTCGGCGAGATGCCCCAGTTCGCGCCTTTGCAGGAACAGCTCCGGGAGGAGGTGCTCGGCGCCGGCCGCCAGGCCGTGACCGCGGGCGCCAACCGGAGCTTGTACAGCCTGGCGGACGCCATCGGTGAACGCACCGCCCGACTGTCGGGGGCTCCGGAACCTGATGAGGAGCCGGAGGAGGACGACCAGCCCGAGGACGAAGGCGAGGAGGACGAGGAAGCGGACGAGCCGGCCGCCCCGGCCGAGGAGCCGGCCCCGGCCAAGAAGTCCCCCTCGGGCAAGAAGGCAGCCGCACCGAAGAAGGCCGCCGACAAGCCGAAGAAGGCGGCCGCAAAGAAGGCCGCCGCCCCGAAGCAGAAGCCCACGGCCGAGAAGACCGCGCCGGCGGGGAAGTCGACGACGAAGACATCCGCCGGCAAGAAGTCGGCAGCCTCGAAGAAGAAGTCGACCACCAAGAAATCGGCGGCCAAGAAGGCGACGCCGGCGAAGCGTGCGACGTCCAAGCGCGCGGACCGGCGGAGGTGACCAGTGATGGCAAAGAACGACAGCAATGAAGCCGAAGCTCCCGAGGAGTCGGGAGTCGACCGCATCAAAGAGGAACTGTCCAAGTTCGCCACCGCGCAGATCGAGAACCTGGCCGAGAAGGCGGGCGACAAACTCACCGACCTGACAGGGAAGTTGAGCGATGCGGCCGAGAACGGTGGATCGCTGCCCGCTATCGGGTCACGCCTGCTCAAAGGCGAATCCCCGGTCAAGGCGTTGGTGTCGGAGAAGGCCAAGGGGGCCAAGGACGCGATCGTCGACAAGGCGAAGGACACCCTCGGCGGTGGGGGCGGTGGGGGCGGTGGGGGCGGTGGGGGCGGCGGGAAGGGAAAGGCCGGC
This sequence comes from Streptomyces sp. YIM 130001, assembly GCF_003574445.1. Taxonomy (GTDB): domain Bacteria; phylum Actinomycetota; class Actinomycetes; order Streptomycetales; family Streptomycetaceae; genus Streptomyces. Next base: position 387,580 of record NZ_KZ984553.1, on the reverse strand, counting down.
GGTGGCAAGCTCATGAACATCATCGAAGTTCTCGACGTCGGCGTTCCGTTGCGCACTGCCTACGATGCTTGGACGCAGTACGACCAGTTCAGCAGCTTCGCCAAGGGCGTCCAGGATGTCTCGACGAGCGACGAGGTCGAGAGTAACTGGAAGGTCAAGATCGGCCCCTCCTCGCGTGGCTTCAAGGCCACGGTGCAGGAGCAAGTCCCGGACGACCGGATCGTGTGGACCTCCGAGGGAGCCAAGGGTTCCACGCGGGGCGCAGTCAGCTTCCATGAATTGGCGCCGAATCTGACGCGGATCGTCCTCGTGGTGGAGTACTACCCGTCCGGATTCTTCGAGAAGACCGGCAATCTCTGGCGCGCCCAAGGCCGCCGCATACGGCTGGACTTCAAGCACTTCCAGCGCTACGTCACGCTCACCGAGGAAGAGCCCGAAGGCTGGCGCGGCGAGATCCGGGACGGTGAAGTGGTCGAGTCCCACGAGGACGCCGTCGAACGGGAGGAGGCCGAAGAGGACGACGACCGGGAGGACGAGCCGGCGGACGACGACTCCGAAGAGGCCGAGGACGACGGACTCGACGACGACGAAGCAGAAGACGAGACCGAAGACGAGACCGAAGAGGACGACGACGAGGACGAGGACGAGGAAGAAGGCGAGGAGGAGGACGATGACGACGCGACCGACGAGGATGAGGGAGATGAGGAAGAGGAAGAGCCTCCCGCTCCGAAGCGTCCGAGCCGTAAGCGTCGTACGGGGGCGGCGCGGTGACTGACCTGGACTTCCGCACGGGAGGGCAACCTGTTCCCGGCCCTGCCACCACCAATCTGGCCGACATCCTCGAGCGCGTCCTCGACAAAGGCATCGTCATCGCCGGTGACATCAAGATCGACCTCCTCGACATCGAACTGCTCACCATCCGCCTTCGACTCTTCGTCGCGTCCGTCGACACCGCGAAGAAGGCCGGCATCGACTGGTGGGAGACGGATCCGGCGCTGAGTTCGCGCGCGGCAGGCAACGCGCTCGAGGAGGAGAACCGGGACCTGCGCAAGCGCCTGGAAGCCCTCGAAGCGGCACCGAACGCCCGCACGGACACGGGCACCGACGAAGACGCCGCTGACGGCGCCACGGGCGAGACGAAGGAGAGGCGGCAGACATGACGCACCCCGGCCCGGGTCCCCGGGCGCAGGCCCGCGAGTCAGACTCCACGTATGTGTTCGCCGTGTGCCGCAGCACCCGCGCCACCCACTCAGCGGACCTCACCGGCCTCGTGGGCATGCCCGGAGGTCAGGAGGTGCGTCTGTTGGCCTCCGAAACCCTGACGGCCGTCGTCCAGACCGTGCCGGCGGCCGACTTCACGGACGAGGCATGGCAGCTTCGGCTCTCCGACCAGGCGGAGATCGAGCGTTACGCACGGGCCCACCACGACGTGGTGTCCGCTGCCGCCGCCCGCAGTCCCGCCGTACCGCTGCCCCTCGCCACGCTGTACCACGACGACGAGCGGGCCCGCCACGTGCTCGACGACGAGGCGGCGCGCTTCCACAGCGCCCTGAAGCGCATCGCGCACCACACCGAGTGGGGCGTGAAGGTGTACGAGCCGGAAGCCCCGCCCGAGCCCGTCGCTCCCCCACCCGAGCCCGCGATGCGCGCGGCCGAACGGCGCGAGTCCCCCGCGCCGGGCGCAGGCCTCGCCTATCTGAACCGGAAGCGCGGCGCCCAGGACCAGCGTGAACGGCGTCGTGAGGAAGCCATGACCATCGCCGAGTCGGTCGACAGCGAGCTCAGGTCTCTCGCCGCGGCGTCCCGCCGGCTCCGCACGCATGGAGCGGCCCTCACCGGTGACCAGCGCGTCCACGTCCTCAATGCCACCTACCTGGTCCCCACGGAACGTGCGGACGACCTCAGGCGGACTGTTACGGCCTTGAAGGAACGCACGGGCTCGCAGATCGAACTGTCCGGACCATGGGTTCCCTACTCATTCGTCGGCGAGGTGTGAGCCGTGGAACGACAAGTGGTGCCCTGGGACAATCCGGAGCCCTTGAACGGTCCCATCGGCGTCCCTCTCGTGGACCTGCTGGACCGGGTGTTGGCGACCGGAGTGGTGGTCAGTGGGGACTTGGTCATCGCCATCGCTGATGTACCGCTCGTACGGCTGTCGCTGCATGCTCTGTTGTCCTCGGTCAACGAGCGTGTGCCGGCACCGTGGCGCGACGGGGGGCCGCTGTGACCGGCTCACGTGTCGACCTGGATTCCGAGAAGATGGGCCGCGACTTGGTCGCACTCGTGCTCACCGTGGTCGAGTTGCTGCGCCAGCTGATGGAACGGCAGGCCATCCGCCGGGTCGAGCAGGGCGGACTCAGCGACGACAAGCTCGAGGAGATCGGGACCACCCTGATGCTGCTCGACCAACGCATGCAGGAGCTCTGCGACCAGCACGGCGTACGGCCCGAGGACCTCAATCTGGACCTCGGCCCCCTGGGGTCCCTCCTGCCCCGCGACTGACATCAGTGGTGCCGCGGTCATGCCAGTACCGAGAGAGTGGTTCAAGGGCTCACCGTCCCGAGGACTGACGCTAGGTTTCCGCCTCGGTGGTGGCATCGGCGGTGGTGAGGGCGCCACCTGCCCTCTCCAGGTGTGCCCGGAGGGCAGTGGAATACCTCTTTCGCATGTGTGGGACTGCGGATCGCGGGACACCCGATGCTCCGATGACCTGCGTGCGCACGGGCGGGCCACCGCGGGTGGTGATCGTTCGGGCCTCCGGGAGGTGCGGCGCAGTCTGGGGAGAGTGGATCCGAGGAAGGAACAGCACCGATGGGCGACACTCCGCAGGACCCGACGACGAAGCATCCGCAGCCGGAATTCGCTCAGCAGGACCAGGACCCGCCGGGCTGGAGCGGCCCGATGGACCCGTCTCCCGACCATGGTGAGGAGTCCTACCGGGGGAGCGGGCTCCTGCGGAACCGCGCGGCGGTCGTGACCGGCGGCGACTCCGGCATTGGGAGGGCTGTTGCGCTGGCCTACGCCCGCGAGGGAGCGGATGTGCTGTTCACCTACCTGCCCGCGGAGGGGGAGGACGCACAGGAGACGGTCCGCCTCGTGGAGAAGTCGGGGCGGCGCGGACTGGCAGTGCCGTGCGACGTCCGGCAGGAGGAACAGTGCCGTCGGCTGGTGGAGAGGGCCGTGGCGGAATTCGGACGCATCGATGTACTGGTGAACAACGCGGCGTATCAGATGTCTCAGCCTGAGGGCATCGCGGAGATCTCCACAGAGCAGTTCGACCGCGTCGTGCGCACGAATCTGTACGGCATGTTCTGGCTGTGCAAGATGGCCGTGCCGCACATTCCCTCCGGTGGGTCGATCATCAACACCACGTCGGTGCAGGCCTACAAGCCGAGCCCTCACCTGCTCGACTACGCCATGACCAAGGGCGCCATCGTGACGTTCACCCAGGGCCTCGCGCAGATGCTGGTCGAGGACGGAATCCGCGTCAACGCCGTCGCACCGGGACCGGTGTGGACGCCGTTGATCCCGGCCACGCTGCCGGACACCAAGAAGTTCGGCAAGCAGGCGCCGATGGGGCGGCCGGCGCAGCCCGCGGAGATGGCGCCCGCGTATGTGTTCCTGGCCTCGGAGCACGCGAGCTTCATCACCGCGGAGATCATGAACGCCACCGGGGGCACGCCGCTGCCTTGATCCGGTCAGGGGCGCAAGGGCGTAGAGGCAATGACAGCACCGGTGCGATGGAGGCGGTGACGTGAGCCCAGACGTCGAACTACGGGTCGGACGACGCAAGGTCAACGTGAAGCGGGCCGACAAGAAGTTGTTCCCGCAAGACAGCGTCACCAAGGCGGATCTCGCCGAGCACTACCGGCGAGTGGCACCGCGCATGCTGCCCGAACTGCGCGGCAGGCCTCTGATGCTCGAGCGAATGCCGGACGGCATCGACGGAGACCGGTTCTACCAGAAGGAGATCTCCGACTACTTCCCCGACTGGATCCATCGCAGCACGGTGCCCAAGGAGGGCGGCGAGGTGACGCATGTGGTCTGTGACGACACAGCGACCTTGGTCTATCTCGCGAGCCAGGCATGCATAACCCCCCATCGCTGGCTGAGCCGCGCTGACCGGCCGCGCCGCCCCGACCGCCTGGTCTTCGACCTCGACCCGCCCGCCGAGGACTTCGAGCCCGTGCGCCGTGCAGCGCACCGTCTGTACGACCTGCTCGTTGAGCTGGACCTTCCCTCGGGCCTGATGACCACGGGCTCACGTGGTCTGCACGTGGTCGTTCCGCTGAATCGGCGTGATGACGTGGATGACGTGCTTGCGTTCGCCCGCGCTGCCGCGGAAACGCTGGCGGCTCGGCATGCGGAGGAGCTGACGACCGAGCCCCGCAAGGAGGCCCGCAAGGGACGACTGTATCTGGATGTCGCGCGTAACGGCTACGCCCAGACCGTGGTCGCTCCGTTTGCCGTGAGGGCCAGGCCGGGCGCCCCCGTAGCGGTGCCGTTGGGCTGGGATGAACTGGACGACTCTGAGCTGACAGCCCGTCGGTGGGCGGTGACCGACCTCGGCGACCGCCTCGACAGGGATCCCCTGGAGGGGCTCGCGCGTCGTGGACGCGGCGTGACCGCGGCGAGCCGACGCCTGCGGGCACTGGCATAGAGTCACGCTGGTGCGAACATCCGGACGCTGAACTGCGCCTTCCCCGGGGCCAGAAGGCCGGGCCCGCCATCGTCCGGCTGTTGCAGCGGACAGGGCGGCGTGCGTATCGGCGACCTACGCCAACGACCGCTTCGATGCATGGCGCTCCCACCACGGGGAGAACGTCGCATGCCGCTCGCGGGACAGCAGGCCGAGTCGGCTGGTCGAGCCGCTTCGACCCGATGAGGATTCACTTCCCCTCCGGCTTGTGGGGCGGGGTACGGGCCTGCGGACATCCCCGCGTGAACCGCGTTCTGCGTGGGAGGCCTCGATGGGGGGACTCGGTAACACGAAGGCCGACCGAAGTCCGGACAGGAGAGGTGTTGGCGGATGGGTTGGGTAAAAGCAAAAATTGAGCAGGTGCTGGGGCGGAGGAAGGAGGCCGATGGCATAGCCCTACGCGATAAGTCCCTGCGGGCCGAAGGCGAGCACGAAAAAGGGCGTGGTCGCGCGGAGGAGCGTTTCAGGCGCGGACACACGAGTAGGCATCCGTTCGCCACGGACCAGTGTCTACGCCGCCCCGGCCGGCCACCCGTTTTGCCCAGGTCGGTTCGTACCGACGCCGTAGAGCGAGTGCGGGCCGCGGTCAGACGGGCTCACGACGCACCAGATCTTCCAGGAGGAGCGGGCAGGACGGGGCGATCAAGGAAGCAGGACGCTTATGTCGCACTCCGCAGAGTCTCTCTCGGGACTGACCGCAGTCGTTACGGGTGGGTCCAGGGGCCTGGGCCTGCTCATGGCCGACCGGCTTGCCGCCCGGGGCAGCACGGTGACCATCACCGCCCGCGACGCCGACGAGCTCGCATCGGCGCAGCAGAAGCTGTGGCACCGCAGGCCCGCCGCAGTCATCCACACGGCCGTCTGTGACGTGCGGGACCAAAGGGCCGTTCACCATATGTTCCGGGCCGCCCACGACACCTGCGGTGGACCAGACATCGTCATCGCCAACGCCGGGATCATCCAGGTGGCCCCGTTGGAAGCCATCGGGGCCACCGAGTTCAGGGATGCCATAAACACCATGTTCATGGGGGCCGTGCACACCTCCTTGGAGGCGCTTCCCTACCTCAGAGAGAGTGAGCCCGGCGGTCGCCTGGCCCTGATCTCGTCGGTGGGCGGACTCCTTGGTGTGCCCCACCTGCTTCCCTACGCCAGCGCGAAGGCCGCGACCGGGGTGCTTGCTGAGGGATTGCACGCGGAAGCCGCCTCCTCCGGAGTGAGTGTGACCGCCGTCTACCCCGGGCTGATGCGGACCGGATCGCACCTCTACGCCGAGTTCGGTGGGGCTCGTACCAGCGAGTTCGGCTGGTTCTCCGCCCTTGCGGGCGCGCCGGTGATCTCCATGAACGCGCAGCGGGCAGCGGAACGCATCATCAAGGCGGTGGTCAGGCGCCGCACTCGCCTGGTCCTGACGCCCGCAGCTCGTGCTGCCGATTTGGCTCATGGTCTCGCGCCGGCCGCAGTGACACGGCTCGATGGCGTCGTGGCTCGACTGCTGCCGAGGGCGTCCATGGGACAGCGGCCCTTGCGCCGTGGTGCTGACGTCGAACCGCCCGATGGCCCTGTGAGAAGCACGCTCCAGTCGTGGGGCAGCGCCCTGAACGAGAGGGCGGCCGACGCCTACAACGCCCGTACCGGTGAGTGAGCGACCAGCAGCGAGAGGCTCTGCGTGGCACTCACTCAGCGTTGGCGGCCAGCTGAAATTCCCCAACGACGGCCATTGGGCGGGGAGGCGTCTGGCCGCCAATCTGCGACTCTCTGCAATGGGGAGGCTGAGGGAAGCAGCGAAGCGGTAGCGTCCCGCGCATGACGAGCGAGGAGGCGTCGCAGGATCAGCCCCATCGGGTGGTGGCGCGGGTCGGCGACACGGTCCGGCGCCCTGCCCAGCCCTGGGCACCGACGGTGCCCGCGTTGCTCAGGCATCTGGAAGCGGTGGGCTTTCCCTACGCGCCCCGCGCCCTGGGATCTGATGACCAGGGCCGGGAGGTACTCACCTTCATAAACGGAGAGTCCGGGCCTCAGAGCTGGGCCAAGGTGGTGGACGACCAGGGGCTACCAGCCTTCGCCCCGCTGTTGCGCGACTATCACGATGCGACCACAGGATTCACGCCGCCGGACGACGCGACGTGGGCCGACGGCGCCATCGCACCCAGTGAAGGCCAGGTGATTTGCCACGGCGGCCTCACGACAACCGCCGGCGTGGTGGACGCCGTGATCGACCGGCAACTGGAAACCATCGACCTCGCGCGGAGACTGGCTTCCCAGGGGCATGAGCCCCAGGCCACCTGGGTGCGGGAAGGTCTGCTGGAGAAACTCGGCCGACGACTCGTGTGGAGCAGCTCGAACCCCCACCGTCGCCGTCGCGGTTCCGCACAACAACCGACCGAGTGCCATAGGAATTTACTCGGACCGCGCGGTGAGGTCAGTCGATTACGTCACCGCGTGCGGCCAGGGGAGCCGGGGCGGTGCCCTCCACAATGTCTCGGGCCAGATCGGCAAGGCGGACGTTCCTGGTGCGGGCCTCGGCTCGGATCCGGATGAAGGCGTCGTCCACGTCAAGGCCGAGCCGCTCCGCGAGCGCTCCTTTGGCCTGTTCGATCAGCACGCGGGTGTTCAACGCGGTCTGCAGTTGCTCGGTGACGTTGTCGCGATGCTGGATGGCCCGTTGCTGGAGCAGGCCGACGGTGGCGACGTCCGCCAGCGCTTGCCCCACCCGCAGGGTCTCCTCGTCCAGTGCGCAAGGCTCAGTGTGGAAGAGATTGAGCGCGCCGATGACCTCAGTGCGCAGGCGCATGGGCAGGGCGTGAACAGAAGCGAAACCCACCTCCGCGGCGGCCTGGGTGAAGTGCGGCCATCGGTCGGTAGCAGACAGGTCGGCCACCGAGACGGGTTGGCCCGTGCGGAAGCAGTCCATACAGGGACCTTGCTCGGTCTGCAGCTGGAAGAGTTCGAGGAGTCGCGTGCGTTCCGTGGACGCGGCCACGAGCTGCAGCCGGTCCCGTTCGTCGGTGAGCAGGAGCCCGGCGGCGCTGACTCCGAGGATCTCCACGCATTTCTCCGTCAACCCGTGCAGAAAGTCCAGGAGATCGAAGTCATCCACGAGCGTGTCCGTCAGTTCTACGAACACCTCGGTCAACCGGACCTGCGTCATTTCACTCACCCGCGTCCTTCGTCGGCACCGCGGCTGAACATTCCTCTGCCACGTAGCGCTGCCATTTCGAACACCTTCGACCACCGTAGCCGCCCGGCCTCTGCACCAGGCGACAGCACAGCAACGACCTCTTGCCTCATGCTTCGCTCCCGTTGAAGCGAAGCCGGCGGGCCACCACGTCCTTTCCTACATCGCTCAACCGGCGATCGTGAGCGAACGCGTAAGCACGCAGCCGCACCAGCGCCTCCGCAGCGGATACGCCCAACTGGACCGTGAGCATCCCTGTCGCCTGATGAACCTCCGAATGCTGCAGTCCACTGGACTCGCGCCAGCCGTCGTGCTGCTGAGAAGGGTCGCTGAGTCCCTGGTCGAGCAGCAGCGCGAGCGCGGTGTCCGTGAGGACCAGAACGTCCGCGAGCTGATCACGACCCAAAGGGCCGGGTTCCGTCCGGTACAAGGACACGACGCCCACGCTCACTCCACCTACTCGGAGCGGAAGGGCGAAGAGCGCAGCGACCCCAGCCGTGACGGCCGCCGGAGCGTAGACCGGCCAGCGCACCTGGCAGGCTTCAGCCGTCAGGTCAGAGGAAAGGGAGGGGCCATCAAGGTAGCAATCCACTCCGGGGCCCTCACCGAGCGTGACAGTGAGCTCTTCCAGGTCCATGGCCAGCTGAGAGCTCGCGTGGACCGTCTCCCGCTGAGTGCCCTTCATCACGGCGGTGACGCCGACGGAGTCCACTCTGGCTGAGGAGATCATCGCAGCCGATACGTGCGCTAGCGTGACGGGCCCATCCGCTGCGTGCGCGACAACCTGCTGCCACAACCGCAGCCTGCGGTCGTCCTTCACTCCGCTCGCCCCCATTTCGACGACCTGAATGCACATCCCAGGAGGCGCTGTCACCCGCGAAATTTGCAGCACTTCGGATAGCCGAAACCACCCTACTCCGCAGGTCCCCACCCCCGCCGATCCACGCCATGCGGGACGGAACCGCCGGGGAGACCCCTGCGTTCGACCGCCGCTGGTGGCACGCCGGGGCCAGACCTCCTACTCGTAGGCACCCCTACCGTTCACCGACGATGGATGCGGCACGCCTCCCGACCACTCACCCCCCGCCGCATGAGCCGCAAGTATGCCGCCCTCCCTGGCGAGCTTCTTCCGTCTCTGCGGCTTTCGTTCCTCGCGGGTTTATAGCCGGTTTCGAGGAGTGCGACGGCTCGGGTGAGCACCGGCTGTGGGGGCGGCACCGCCTATAGACTGTCTGTAACTGCAGCTGGAGGTCAGTCAGGGGACGCCTATCCAAGGGCGCCCTTGCTACATCTTCGGGTGGAGTGATATCAGATCGGCGGGTTCATGCTCGAATGTGAAGAGGTCGAGGAGATGGACTGGGAGGGCTTCGCGACCCAGATGGGGACGATGTCGCGAGATCTTTTGGCGCAGGACTCCGTCGATGCCACGCTGGAGCGGATCACAGAGTCTGCGGTGGAGATCGTGGTGGGCTGCGATGCTGCCGGGATCCTGGTAGTGCAGGGCAATCGCGTTCAGTCCTTGGCTCCCACCGACGCCCTCGTCGTGCGCAGTGATGAGCTGCAGGGGCGTCGCGGTGAGGGCCCGAATTTCGACGCCGCGCGGCATCGCGGTGAGGAGCGCGTCTTCAGAATCGAAGACTTGACTGCATATCAGGATCGGTGGCCCCTCTACGTAGACGCGGCCCGCGAGTTCGGCATCGGCAGCATGATGGGCTTCCTGCTGTACACCGACGATCAGGAACTCGGCGCACTCAACCTGTATGCCCGGGGCCCCTCTGCTTTCACCAGGGACAGCGAAACCGCCGGCCTACTCCTCGCCTCGCACGCCGCGGTTGCTCTGTCCAGTGCCCGTAACGCGGACCAACTCCACCAAGCCCTCACCAGTCGCCACGCCATCGGCGAAGCCATGGGGATCATCCGGGAGCGCTACAAACTCCCTCCGGACGAAGCCTTCCGCGTCATGCGACGCCTGTCCCAGGAGCGCAACATCAAGCTCCGGGACATCGCCCAGCAAATCTGCGAAACCGGCACCGCCATCATCTGAACCTGATCGAGTCGGCTTACGCGCCCAAGGCAAGCCCCAGGCCGGGGACGTCTGTTATGGGATTGCTCGAGGCCCGGCAGTTCCGCCAGTCAGAGGCCGTGGAAGGCGTCCCGAGCCAGCCCGGGCACGTCGCGTAACAGCGAGCCCGGGCCGATGCGCCGACTGCACAAGCGTGGTCGCACTCGCGAGGGCGGGCTCCCCGCGACGACGACTGAATAGGTAGGCGGCTTTCCCGGCTGCAGGTCAGAACCGGGAGAACCTCGACGCGACAGACCTCCGGAGGGTTTTGTCCCTGCTCGCGCCGTAAGCCCGGAGTACCCATGGTCGCGGCCGTCACACGTCAACCTGAGGTCAGACGGTTGTCGTGGGAATCGCACCCGGGTGCGTATGCACGACCGTAGGGTCGGGTGTCGGCTCAGGCGCTGGGCTGATTCCGAGGTCGTGCCAGCGATCGCGCCGCCCGGAGGTTGCTGCAAACGCGCATGGGGTCGGGTGCCCCGCGGGTGTGAAGTGCCGTGGAGAGGTTACTCAGGTGGCGGAGTACGCCCGGGCGTCGAACGCTGGGTGAGGCGTGCTGCAGGTCACCGACCGACGGCACCCCCGGAAAGGCGCCATGATGACGACTACCACGCCCACTTCGAGCCGGTACACGCGGCCGCTGCGGCTCCTGCGGCCCCCCGGGGTCTACGCCCCGCAGCATGACACCAGGCTCCTGCTGAACGCCCTGCATCACGAAAACATCGGCCGGGGCGCAGAGCTCCTCGACGTCGGCACCGGCACGGGCGCCCTGGCGCTGCACGCCGCACGACTCGGGGCCCGGGTCACCGCCGTGGACGTGTCCTGGCGTGCGGTTCTGACCGCGCGTCTCAACGCGCGACTGTCCGGGCATCAAGTAAGGGTCCGTCGCGGCACTATCGCCTCGTTCCCCGGCCACGGCTGGGACATCGTGATCAGTAATCCGCCGTACGTACCCTCGCCCGACGCCTCGCTACCCACCCGAGGAGCGGCCCGATCGTGGGATGCGGGCCACGACGGGCGGGCGGTGCTGGACAGCGTCTGCGACGGGGCGGCGGCTTCGCTGCGGCCGGGCGGGGTGCTGCTGCTTGTGCACTCGGGACTGTGCGGTACGGGAGCGACCCTGCGCCGTCTGCGCCGGGCGGGGATGCGAGCGGAGGTCTCTGAACGCACCTTCGTCCCGTATGGGCCCGTGCTGCAGTCTCGGGCCGGCTGGCTACGCGAGACGCGCCTGGTCACCGGGACACAGCAAAGAGAGGAACTCGTGGTCATCCGTGCCGAGCGTGCCTGAGGAGCGCCCCGCTCGGCGGGTCTGGTCGGACGAGGGCGGGCCGCTCCTCGTCGAGGGCCCGGTCGAGGTGGCCTTGCCGGACGGGCGGATGGCACGCTCCGACCGTTTCGAGGTCGCGGTGTGCACCTGCCACCGCAGCCGTACGTATCCCTGGTGCGACACCAGCCACCGGCTGCGGCCACGTGTTCAGGCGCAGCCGGACCCGAACCGATCGGCCAGGAAGGGAAAACCCGATGCCCGCGACGCCTGAGTTCACCGAGCCCCGCAAGACGCGGCCCCCGCTGCCGGAGGCGCGCGGTGAGCTGTCCGCGCACCTGCTGTCCGCTCTGCGCGCCGGCCGGGAGGCCCCGCTGTCCGGGCCGGTAGTCGCGCGCGCCGACGGATTCGGCGAGGACCTGCAGCTGGCCTTGTATGTGCTTTACGAATTGCACTACCAGGGGTTCGATGGGCTGCCGGACAGCCTGGAGTGGGACCCGCCTCTGCTGCAGATGCGCCGGATCCTGGAGCGACGCTTCCTGGAGGCGTTGCGCGAGGAGACCCATGGCGCCGAGGACGTGGCGGCGGCCATGGCGGACCTGCTCGTGGAGCCCAGCGGGTACGACCCGACGAACGTCACGCACTACCTCCAAAAGGAGGGCAGCGCCTGGCAGTTGCGGGAGTACGCAGCGATGCGCTCGCTCTACCACCTCAAAGAAGCCGATCCGCACGCCTGGGTCCTGCCCCGGATCTACGGAAGAGCCAAGGCAGGCATGGTCGCTGTGCTGTACGACGAGTTCGGCGCCGGCCGCGCCGAGCAGGTGCACGCACGGCTGTTCGCGGACCTCATGGCCAACTTGGGGCTACGGACGGACTACGGCCACTACGTGGACGGGGCTCCCGGCGAGATGCTCGCCATCGTGAACCTCATGTCCCTGTTCGGGCTGCACCGCGCGCTGCGCGGGGCCTTGGTGGGCCACTTCGCGGTGGTCGAGGTCACCTCACCGCCCGGCTCCCGACGCCTGGCGAAGGCACTGCGCCGCACAGGGGCCGGAGAACCGGCTGCCCATTTCTACGACGAGCACGTCGAGGCCGACGCCGTGCACGAGCAAGTCGTACGCCGCGACGTCATCGACGGCCTGCTTGCCGACGAGCCTGCTCTGGAACCGGACGTCGTCCTCGGCATCGAGGCAACCGATCTCCTGGAGGACCGGTTCGGCGCATATCTCCTGCAACGGTGGCGCGACAATCGGACAGCGTTGCGTACGACGTTCACTCTTTCGCCGACCATGCCTGCGGCCGCTCGTCAGAGGTGAAAGCGGGTGCGGGCCGGGCCCCAGCAATATTCGCGGCCCACCAATAGCTGTCCGTACGGTTCGACCAGCCCCACCTAGGTCGGCGGGCGGGCCCGCGTGGGTCTGACATCGACGAGAACTACGAAGGTTGTCCTGATCCAGGAAAGTAAGGTTCTGGCCCGGCTCACCTCGGGAGCTGTCGACACAGCAGCCGATCTGGGGGCACGGCCGCGGTGGGACGTCTGCTTCACGGTCACCGACCTGCGAGCAGTCAGATGAGTAGGCCGCCTGCGGGCGGGTACTCCCCAATACTCAACGGTCAGAAAGCGGCTGTTCTCTCTCATGTGAGCCTTCTGGGGATTTGGTGCTCTTCCTGCTTGTACTCCGCTGTCGGCTGGCCCGGCTCGTTGCACTGATCGCCTGCTGCAGGCCCCGCCCTCGGACCCGTGGGATCGACCCTTTCGCTCTACGGCAACCGGAAGGATCCGCGACCGCGCAGGCAGGTAGACCCGGTACGCCGGACACTCCCGCCCAGCCTCCCTGTGCTGCTGAACGTCACCGGTGAATCCGTCAGTGCATCGGCTGGACCGGGTAAACGCAGCTGGCGCCGTCGCCGCAGGCGGTTCCCCTCGCCGCGGCGCGCTCGTCGGTCAGCGGGTGGCCCAATCCAGGAGGCCATACGACCTGAGCGTCGGCATAGGGTGTGGCCACCTGTCGGATGTCGTCCCGCGAACTCCTGGCCCGCACGTGGCCTGTCGCGATCCTTGGGCAGGAACGCAGCAGACAACCTGCTGGCTGTTGGAGCCGGCATCAGATCGGCGAGCTGAGGTTCGGTCAAGCGGCCAGGGGGCAGCAACCGCTACGTTCGCCGCGGTCTACCGTACGTCGTTGGCATCGGCATCGCTGCTGCGTCGGCTGGATCCGGGACCGTGCCAATCGAGGCATAGGACGGTTGCGTCGTCGAGTAGGTGGCCCTCGGTGGCTTTACGGAGTTCGCGCGTCATGTAGCGGACGACTTCGCGGGGGTGGAGGTGTGCGTCGCGCGCCATGACGGCGGGCATGTCGAAGCGGGTCGTGTTGCGTTCGATCATTCCGTCGGTGAGGAGCACTAGCCGGTCTCCGGGCCGGAGGTCCACCTCTTGGACGCGGTACTGACCGTGCCAGGGGGTGCCGAACGGAAGATCCACGTCGAGTTCCACTTCTGTCACGTCGCCGTCCCGCAACCGTAGTGGCCAGGGGTGGCCGGCGTTGACCAGCAGTGCTTGCCCGCTGTGAAGGTCGATCCGTAGGAGTTGACCGGTGACGCTGCCGTCGAAGCCGTGCTCCAGCACGGCTCGATGGGCGGCATGTGCCTGTTCGGCCAGAGTGTCGCCTGCACGGCGAGTCTGGCGCAGAGCGCCGACAGCGAGCGAGGCCAGAAGCGCGGCGGGTTCGTTGTGCCCCATCGCGTCAGTGATCGAGACGTGGACGGTGTTCTCGTCGAGGCTGTAGTCGAATGTGTCTCCTGCGATGTCGCCGGCGGGTTCGAGTCCGCCGGCGACGGTGACTTCCCCGGCCTCGAAGGTGAGTGCGTCGGGCAGCAGGTTCTGCTGGATCTCGGCGGCCAATGTCGGGGTGGTGCTGCGACGGCCCCATTCGTAGAGGTCGGTGAAGCGGCGGTTGGCGGTGACGACGTAAGCCAGGGCATGTGCTGCCTGCTCGATCTGGTGCTGCTCGAGAGGGCTGGGCGGAGCCCCGGTGATCAGCTCCAGCACTCCGATGGCGTCGCCTCGGATGGTGACGGGCGCGAGCACCCGGTGCCCGCCTCGGTATCCCTCGTCCCGGGGTGCCGCGGTGATGTGCAGCTTCTGCGCTCGCAGCACCGCGTCGTAGACGTTGTCGGATGCGTGCACCGGGTCGTGTCTGTTGGCACGATTCGGCCAGAGGGCGGGGAGGCGCCACAGCGTCTCACCACCGAGTTCCGTGATCAGAAAACACACATCGCGTGCATCGAGCTGATCAGCTAGGAGGCGGGCGACTACCGCGACCGATTCGACCGGAGGTGCCTGCTCGACGGCCGCCATCAGTTTCTCGACACTCATGTTCGGCTCAGGCACCGGAACTCCCGTTCGTCGCTGGTCTTGACACAGTCTCATTGCGCGTAAGGAGGCCGCGAGTGACGGCCCGCCCTTGGGGCGCCCTCGTATGACTCGGGACAAGGGTTCTGATCTTCGACGAGATGGCATGCGCCTATGGCAACCGGCCCGAGTGATCAAGGACGGTGAGTGGCTGCTCCGCTCGAGGGAGTCAGACTGGCGAGGCACCCAGGGGCCAACTCCTGTCGTGAGGGCCGCCCGGTCGGCGGCGCCTGCAGCTGATGCCGGAGACACTGCATCAATAGCCGACAAGCTGTAAACGAGCACAACGGCGAGGACGCGGGAGGGGGGAGGCTTCGGAGTCAAAGGGTCGGACTTTGAATCGACGCAGATAGGCGAAGTCTCCGAGCACGACGAAGCTGGCACGGTCAGCCGCGGGGCGCTCTCAGCCTCAGGCTGAGCCTTCTCGTACCGGGGAGGGTGCTGCAGATCCTCCGGGTGACGTTTGCGGTCGTTCTAACGGGTACCTGGGGCGCATGGATGACGCGAAACCCCTGGCCCTGGTGACGGGCGCATCTAGCGGCATCGGCTTCGAGCTCGCCAAGCAGTTCGCCGACAACGGGTTTGATCTGCTGCTCACGGCTGAGGACGACGAACTGCAGCAAGCGGCCGACGAGATACGCGGAAGTGGTGCACATGTGGTGGCCGTCGTGCAGGTTGACCTCGCGGAGCGAGGAGGGGTGGGCCAACTATACGACGCGGTCACTGCCGTGGGCCGGCCGCTGGCCGCCGCGGCGCTCAACGCGGGCGTCGGAAAAGGCGGGCCTTTTGTGGACACTCCGCTGGAGGACGAGATCCGCGTCATCGACCTCAACATCACATCCACGGTGCGGCTCGCCAAGCGGATCCTTCCAGACATGGTGCGCTCTGGAGCGGGCAAGGTGCTGTTCACGTCGTCGATCGCGGCGACCATCCCGGGATCGTTTCAAGCCGTGTACAACGCGTCGAAGTCCTTCGTGCAGTCCTTCGCGCAGGCCCTGCAGAACGAACTCAAGGACACCGACCTCACGATTACCGTGCTCATGCCGGGTCCCACGGAGACGGAGTTCTTCGAGCGTGCCGACATGGAGGACACCAAGGTCGGCACGCAGAACAAGGACGACGCCGTCCAGGTCGCCAGGGACGGTTTCGATGCGCTCATGAGCGGGACGAAGAAGGTGGTGGCCGGTTCGGCGAAAACCAAGACGCAAGGCCTGGCGAACAAGGTCCTCCCCGACAGCTCCAAGGCTGCCGCGCACCGAAAGATGGCGGAGCCGGGCTCGGCGGGAGACCACCAACGGTGACCCCTGCGGCGAGCGCAGCAGTAGCAGCTTCGGCTGGGGGCGGCAGTAATGGCCGATCACTCTCCGTATATCGGGGGCTCGCCCCTGTCACCGAGGGGATCGGAAGTGTGATGGCTGCATGACGGTCGCTGAGAAGAAGACCGCGCGGTGGTTCTTGGTGGTGCCTCAATGGTGGAAGCAGGCCTTTCGCTACGCGGGTCCTGAGCGGCACGTGCTGCTGCTCGGGGCGAAGAGCACCCTGGCCGCTGCCCTCGCCTGGACGGTCTCCTTCTACTTCCTGGAGGCACAGTCGCCGGCGTTCGCGCCGTTCTCCGCCGTGACGATCATGTACGTCACGGTCTATCAGTCCGTGGCCCAGGCACTGCGCTACGTGGGAGCCGTCGTGGTTGGAGTAGCCGCGCAGGCCGCCCTTGCTTACCTCACCGGCCCCGACCTGCTCACGTTCGTCCTGGTGACCGTTATCGCCCTGGCGATCGGCCGATCACGGCTGCTCGGGGTCCAGGGCCCACAGGTGGCCACCGCGGCGTTCTTCGCGTTCGCCGCGTACAGCAGTGCCGCCGACAACAGCGAACGCCTCGCACAGCTGGGCCAGATCGTATTGCTCGTCGTCATCGGCTGCGCCATCGGCATAGTGGTCACGGTGGTCCTTGCCCCACCGCTGCGCTACCGGAGCGCCGAGTACGGCGTCCGCAGCCTCGCGCGCGAGCTCTACGACCTCACCTCCGACGTGTACCCGGCCCTGCGCGACGGCGCGCCGGACGCCGAGACCACCGGACGTTGGCGCCAGAGCGCCGCGCGGTTGGATGGCCTGATTGCCGACGCGAGGGCCGGCCTGAACAACGCGAAGGAGAGCGTTCCCTATAACCCGCGGCGCCTCCTGAAGCGGCACCACGGCCCCATCAGCTTCCGGGGATACGAGGCGGTGCTGAACGCAGTGGAGCGGACCCTGCATCAACTGGCTTCCCTGGTAAGGAGCTTGGACCAGTGGAAGCAGGAGGAGAACGACTACGAGTACCACCACTTCCTGAACCGGTACGCGGCCTTCCTCGAAGCCGTCTCCGAGACCGCTCTGCTGCTGAGCACGACCGACGAGAAGGAACTCCGGCAGCAGACGGACGAGCTCACCGACTTGGTCGGCGAGGCGCAGACCAGACGTCGCGAGGTCACCGACGAGGCTCTGTCCCAGCGCCTCCCGCTCTCCGACCCCACTCGACCGTACGGAGTCCTCGTCGTGGAGGCCACCCGCCTCATGGAAGAGATCGAGTACACCAACGACACCTTGTGCAGCCTGGTCGAAGGACAGGCAACAAGCTGACGCTCTTTGTTCTCGGTCCACGAGCGTGTCACCCCCGAGGACCTCAACGGGGGCCTGGGCCGCCCTGGGCCCTGTGCCCCCCCCCGCGACTGACATCAGCGACGAATCGGCCGGTTGGTTCGGTAGTCATTGCTGGCTGGACTGCCGGGCGGCTTCCACCTCGGTGGTGGCGTCCGATGTGGTCAGCGTGCCGCCTGCCGTCTCCAGGTGCGTCCGGACGGACCACTGGAACGGCTCCAGATCGCGCAGTTGCTCGATCAACAAGTCCTCGGTGGCCGCGTCGATGTCGCCCACCGTCTTGATCGTCGAGCGCAGTGCTTCGAGCACGCCGGTGTACACGATGCCCACGCTGTATTCCTTCCAGGTCCGCTCTTCGATGAGCGCACCTGGCGTTCCCTGGGCGACACCGCCCAGGGCCGCTACACGCTCGGCGACGTCGTCGGCCATATCTCGCACGCGGTCCACCTGGGGGTCGAGCATTTCGTGCACGGCGATGAAATGTGGGCCCACCACGTTCCAGTGAATGTGCTTGAGAGTCAAATTAAGATCATTCAGAGCGTGCAGGCGCTGTTGCAGCAGTTCGATGACCGTGCCGGCGTCCTGCACCGCGAGCCCGGGGACCGTGTAACCGGGAGTGGTGTTCTTGGAAGCCGTGAGTGTGTGCCTCCTGTCTCGCGGCCTTGTCTCCGCCGGTGTCTGGTCCGTGTCTGTGGCTCCTACGACGGCCCCCAGGTACCCGTGTCGGCCAAATCAACCCGATGATGCCCCAGGGGACGTGTATGTCCCGCGCGGTCATCGGATGGTTCTCGAGGCAGATGTGCCACCCGATCGCACCACTGCACGTTCACGTGTACGCCGACACCGCGCTCTTCGTCACACACCGACCACGATCTTCACTTGCCGGGACGCAGCTGAAATGCGTTCAGTCGTCCCTACGTTTCGGCGGCCGTTCGGCGGTTCGCCTTCGGCAGACGCATCGAACCGGCAATGGACTGGAATAGTTCGGCGACTTCAAGCAAACCTAGGTGCACAGGCTTGGTCGCAGAGCGGGTGAATTCAACGCTAAGTATCGGTGAATCGGAGCGCAGATGGGGCGTGCGATCTTCTTCCCTTTAGCACGGGTTCCCCGGTTACCGAAATCGGGGATCGTGTGGACGATTGTTGTTGTCCAGCGGGCCGCCGCGCGGCGAATCTTGCATTCCCTAAGGAGCTCATTTCTGTGTTTGTTGATGCATTGACGGACGAATGGATGCTGTTCGAGGTGCAGCTCGGGGGCCGCGCGATTGGATCGGGGAGCGCGCAGGGAAGGCGCCTTCGTCTACCCCTTCCTTGCCACCGTGGCCGAGGGGCCACTTCGGCCGAATGGAGCTTGCACCCTGCGAGTTCGCGAGCTCGCACGCCTTTCGCGTGGTCCCGGTGAACTGGCTGCCCGTCGTCAAGGAGAAGCCCGAGTGGTTCACCTCCAGCTGTGGCTTGTGGCGTGCCGGCTCGAGTGGCTTGTGGGAGCGGTCTCCAGGAGCACGATCTGCTGTCCCCCGGGCCGCGTGGCGGTCGGCTCTTCTCCGCCGCGTTTCAGCGTCTGTGGAGGCAGGCACAGGAGGCGGTGCCTGCACACGACGAGCTGTTGACTGGCAGCTGGGGGCAGCGCCGGTTGACACCCTCTGGGGCCCGTCAGATGCGGGTCTTGAAGCTTGACGTCGACGTCGTGACGGTGGTCGAGCTTGCTGGGGTGGTCCTCACCTGGCCAGTTCTTCGGTATCGGTACTGCATCCGCAGCCAGGCAACCGAGATCGACTGTGGGCCCCCTACTTGAGCGGTCGGCCTCGTGGAGACGACCGCTCGGCGAGCCAGGCCGACTCCTGCACATACGTCGAGCTCCGGCACCCGCCTTCCTCGCTCAGCGCACCTGTCAGACAGTGGTCGACGGCTTCGTGCCCGGCCAACCGCCGCTCCCGGACTTGCCGTGCTCGTCTCGGCACGGCGACTCCGCTGCGGACCTGCCGCACATCGGCGCTTGCACGCCGGAACCCTTCTCGCCCCTATCAAGGACTGAGCTATGCCTGCGCGTCTGTTGTCCATTCCCGCCGTCGCCGCCGTCCTCGACGTCGACCGTCGCACCGTCTACCGATTCGTTGCTGCAGGCGACCTTCCAGTCGTCGATCTGCGTACGGGCACGGGGCGTTCCCGTATCAGGGTCCCCGCCGCCTGCCTCGATGAGTTCATCTCCAGTCGCGCGGTCATCGCATCGAGACCGCGCCGCTGACTCCGGTCCAGCGAAGGACCCCCCGTACTGACAAGAGGAGTTGGGCTGTACCTACGTAAGTTGAAGACCGGTAAGTGGCAGGCGACAGTGCGCAACCGGCTCGGTGATCGATTCAGTGAAACCTTCCCCCTCAAGGCTCAGGCACGCGCCTGGGGGCTCGAGATGGAGACCCAGTTCGCCCGCGGAGGCATGCGCGACCCGCGGGCCGGCGAGACGTCGTTCCGCGAGTGGCACGACCGATGGTGGGCCGCCCGCGTGGTCGAGCCGCATACTCTGCGGGGCGACGCTTCGAGCATCAAGAACCACGTCATGCCCCACTGGGCCGACTGGGAGATGCGGGCCATCACCCGCATGGACGTGCAGAGTTGGATCCGCTCCCTGATCGAAAAGGGCGCCGGATCCGCGGCCATCAAGCGGGCCTACAACCTGACGTCATCCATCATGCGCGCGGCTGTCGATGACGACGTGATCGCGGTGAGCCCCTGCCGTAGCATCGACCTGCCTCAGATCGCGGTCAAGCCGCCGCAGTGGTTCACGCTGGACCAGGCGCAGAGCGTCTTGGACGAACTTCCCACCGTGTGGCGGACAATGTGCCTGCTCGGCTTCTACACCGGACTGCGGTGGGGCGAGCTCTCCGGCCTACACCGCCAGCGCATCGACCAGCGCCGCTCCCGCCTGTTCGTTGTCGAGGTCAACAGCAAGAGCGGCATCAAGGAGTACCCGAAGAGCTCCAGAAGCCGCCGGGAGGTGCCGCTCCCGCCGCATGTCCTGGAAGCACTCGAACGTCATATCCACGGGCTCGACCGGGATGCCGTGGTGTTCACTACTCTCACCAAGGGGCGCGCCGGCCGCCTACTGACTGACGGCAATTGGCGACAACAGACCTGGTGGCCCGCCGTCGACGGGGCCCGCTACTTCGACGATGACGGCGAGCGGCAGCTTGTCCCGCACTACCCGCCGCACTCCATGCGCCACACCTGCGCCTCCTGGTTGGTTCAGAAGGGCGTCTCGCTCTATGAGGTCCAACACCTGCTCGGCCACGAGAGCTTCCAGACCACCCAGCGCTACGCACACCTCCAGCCGGACGCGCACAAGGCGGTGCTCGGTGCTTGGGAGCGTATGGAAGCATCGCTCACCGTCGTTGCATGAAACCTTTCTTCGTCCCGTCTCGCTGCCGTGCCACAGGCGTTTCCGGCGGCCGTTTAGCGGAACTCCCGGTTGGTGCGGGCTCGTTGCCGGGTGTCACTGTGCCTGGGCGCGGTGGTGGAGGAGCTCGAGGCAGTTCAGGACTATGGTGCGGCGGTGCCACTCGAGCCACGCTCCGGTCTCGGCGGCGAGTTCCTGCAGGTCCGTCAACTGCATTTGTGACAGGGGGCTCGTGAGCCGGTCCTGGGCGTGCACGGTCACCACGGCCAGAGCATCGTGGTCGTGCGTCAGGGGCACGCAATGGCATGCTCGGCTGCCGCTGCGCAGCATCATGGTCCGGGCTCTCGGCGTGAACATTTCGCTGCTGGACAGTGCTTCAACGGTTATCTGACGGTTCTCGGCCGCGGCCCAGTCCCAGGCGGTCTGTTGGTCCTGGGTGAACTTCGCGTATTCGGTAAAGGGGCCGTCCAGCCCACTGGACTGGGCCAGGCGACGTACGCCGGTCTCCGCAAGGTGCACGTGCCCCACGGCGGCGCCGGCGATACTCAGGGTCCGGTCGAGCGCCGCGCTGAGTACCGCCCCCTGCGGCGGCCCGAGTCTGCCCCCCTTGTTGTCCACCAGATTGAGCGTGCCGAGACTCGGTGCCGGATCCGGCCTGCGGCCGGGGAACCAGTCAGAACGCCCCGGGGCAGGCCCGTCGACGCGCGCCACTGCATCAGCCACGGTGTGCAGCTTCACGTTGAATTGTTGCGACGCTTCCTTGAGCAGACTGAACGCCTGGAGCAGATCTTCCAGGCCGTACCTCTCGACGAGCACGTTCTCCGCTCTACGCACTACGAAACGAGCGAACAGTCGGTTGCGCTCGTCGAGCCACTCGGCCCACGCGTTCTCCGTCAGACCGTCAGGCTCTCCCTGGGGGAGGTCGTTGAGGGGCGCCTGTGACACCTGCTCCGGCAGGGAGGCTTGAGCCTTGGCGTCGTTGTTCCCCGTCGACATGTGGAGGGCCACCCTCGGTTTCTGGAACGCGGTCATCGCCGTCGTTCTTGGTGTACCTGGGGGGCAGGGGGCTCCGCGACGCGGTCGGTGGCTCCAGCGTCATAATGCTCAGGACAACTCGATGAGCGCAAGCGCGTTCTCTGTCTTCCCGGCGCAGGATGATGTGGTGCTCGTCCAGGCCGACGAGGACACGAAAGAGGGCGTTTAGCTCACTCTTGCTACGGTTTACACCGTTTTATGGCGAGTGACTGGAGAAGTGAGAGGGAGTCCAGGTGCAGCTGTGATGGCTGGGCCTGTGAAGTCGCTGCCGCGCCCCATCAGCTCCTGTTTCATCCCTAGCTCCGAACCTAAGCCAGTGACAGCCAATCATGGTCACTGGCAAGACCGCCGAGGCGTCACCCCACCAGGCCGGCGCCGAGTGTGGTGGCGATGTCGCCCATGGGCGCCGGGTTGTCAGTGGCGACATCGAGGTCCTGGCTGGGGCGGTTGACGAAGCATTGCGCCCGTACGGCATATCCGCCGGTGAGGACCAGGGGATACGGGGAGCCGAGGGCGATCACATCTGCCAGGAGCCGCGTGTGCAGCTCCGGCATGTCCGTCACGTGGCTGCCCGGCTGCGGGAGGCGAGCTGGGGGAAGGTGTCCTCCCACACGGTGCGCACGGTTCGACCGACGAGGGTGCGGAGCACAGGCCACACCTGGAGGATCAGGTCCCGGTTGAGGTAGCGGGGCAGGTCGTCGTGCAGGCCTTCGTGCAGGACGGTGCGGTACAGGCCCATGCGCTGGCGAGACTTGCTCATGTCGTACGCGGTCATCCCCGACCAAGCCATGTGCAGCGGAAGCTCCACGATCCCCTGGGTCGGGCCGTGCAAATCGTCCAGCGACTCCGGTAGACGCCGCCGGAATTTTTCCCGGTACAGCGCGAGGTCCTCGGCGACCGCGCCCGAGCGGTCGCTCGGTGTGGGTGCGGGGTGCTGTGGGCTGGAGGGCATGAGTCCATTATGGCGGCCGGAGAAGTGGCGCCGGTCATGAGCCAGCTGGCATCTGGAGTGAGCGGGACGGAGTCTGCTGGGGAGCCAGTCGCGGCAACTCGGTCTGCCCCGAGTAGGCGGGACGGGCTGTCGGCCGTGACGCTCGTTTGACGCTCTGGGCTCCCTCCCGCTGCACAGCGAACCGAGAAAGTGCCCCTGACCTGGCCTTTTCCGCGACTCGCCCGGACCGACCCCTTTCCTATGACGCATCATGTGGAGTGTGTGGCGGTGCTTGAGCCGGTGGCTAAGGGCGCCTGACCTGCGGTTTTGCCTGTGTGCGCTATGTGCGGTGTGGGCGTTACGGACGATATCTTGACGCCGAAATGACGCTGGTGACGCTCGTTCTGACGGGGTGTCAGGCGTCCTGTGTTGCCCTACTCGGTGCCGAGAAGGGACCGCGGCTTCGGGCGCACCCCGGAGTCGAGCACCGCTTCACAGCCTCCAACCCGAACGAGGGGCTGCCGGCCCGGGTCAAAGGCAACCCGGAGGAGCGCCGAAAAGATCTCCAGGCCCGCTCGGCCACCTACACCCTGGAGGACTACGACAGCCCTGACCTGACGGCTGTCCTCGATGACATAGCGCTGGAGAAGGACGGGGTGGTTCGGCGCCGACGGGCCGCCGCGCTGCTACGGGTGCTGGGACGTTCCTGGAGGAACGCGTCGTGCGAGAAGCGTCGCGATGCGGTCTAGATGCGGAGGCCGAAGTGCCGACAGCCAGGCGCCGGAGTATTTGCGATGCGTTGGTGACTGGGCCTGACGGCATACGCGTTGGCTGGGAGATCCAGTACCACCACATCAGCCCGAGCAGCGTGCACCGTCGTTCCGCCTCGGCGGTGGACAGCGGAATTACCCCGCTCTGGGTGGCGAAGGACCGTACTGCCTCACTGATCGACCGCGCCGCCTGGGCACGCGTGGACGATATGCCGTGGAAAGACATCGCCGGCGGGAGGGAAATGGTGATTCGTGGTGGCTACCGCCACCTTGAGGTCTGGAGGTGTGTCCCCAGCAGCGACCGGCATTGCTTACTGAGTGAGGGCGCCGGTCACTGTGGCGGGATGCACGCGGACTGGTTCCTGCCGGCCCTGTGCCAGCTGGAAAGGAAGCCTGTGCACCTTGAGGATCTCGTCGTGTCGAGTGCAACAGGGGAAAGCGTTCCGGTCTATGTGCCAAACCGCGGCAGTGGGCGGGCAGGGCGGCACATGCGGGTGACTGCGACCGATCGTGACCTCTGGAAGGAACTCGTCGGCGAGAAGAAGTCTCTTCCCGTACCAGAGCAGGAAGAGGGCGACGAGACCACATTCGCCGACCAGGAGATCGACCGGACCTGCCGTGCCGGAGATGAGGGCTGGTTCGTCAGCGACTCCCGGCCCATTCGGGACTTGGGGCAGCCGACCGGTGGCTTCACACTGCCCCGGATGCCCGCACGACACTCCGAGCGCCCGATGCTGATCACCTCCGTCGAGCGAGCGGCGGCTGCCGCCGCGCTGGGGTGCACGGTGTGGGAGCTCGGTCCCTGTGCGGAATGCGGGCAGCTGATGAGGAGATACGGCCGGAACGCGGGCAGGGTTTGCGCGGTGTGCCGCGCGCTGCTCAACCGGCGATAGGCGGGGCACCGCACGACGTTCGTGGCGCCCCGCTCATTGGGGTCGGCGCTTCGGCGGCACCGGTCCTGGGATCACATCGAGGTTCAGGTGCTCCTTGAACAGGTGGACCAGGTTGGCGCCGTCGAGCAGTTCAAGACGTCCGTGCTCGTTGGCGAATGCCTCGCTGGCCCGACCGAACCATGAGGTCGTCACGAGGATGCCTTTGGCCGCCCGCTTGTGTTCCACGACGCCGGCCAAGGCCGAGACGGTCTCGAACGGCACCACGTTCTTGGTGCGTTTGGCCTGGATGACGCACAGGCCCTTCATGACCGGGTCGGTGTTCATCGCGATGGCGTCGACACCCTCGTCCTTGGAGGGCTGGGTGTTCACGCTGTCCAGGCCGATGGCCTCGAACAGCTGCCGGATCAGGTGCTCGAACTCCGTGGGCGTCAGGTCCATGAGCACGGGGCGGCTGTCCAACCCTGCCACGACGTCCAGGCTGTCCATGAGCCGGAACTTGCTGAGGTCGAAGGTGACCAGGGGCCGCACAGGTTCCAGCTCGTACGGGTTCGGTGAGATCAGCGAGCGTAGCCGCTTCAGGCAGGCGCGTGGGTCCACCTGTGTCAGTACCAGCTGCGCGAACTCCTCCCGGTCCGTCTGGAGGGTGATCAGGCACGGGTGCACCTCGCGCCCGGTGGCTCGGTCGATGGTGGCCACATGTCCGTTGAGGGCGATGGACTTCACCGTGCCCTCGGTGTCGGCGGCGAACAGCTCGTGCACGGTACGCAGTGCGGTCTGTGCGAGGACGGAAGCGTAGAGCTCTTTGCGCTCCTTGTCGGGGCGGGGCACGGAATTCATCTCGTCGCGGGACTTCACGTAGCGGTACGCGCGCGCCTCGGGAACGACGTCCTCCAGCGGGAGGTCGATCTCGACCAGAAGGTCGCCCGTGTCCGCCTGGTACGAGACCCGGTGCGCCTTAGGGAAGCCATGTGGGTACTTGGAAGCGGCGAGCGCCTGGTCGATGAACCACTCAACGGCTTCGACGTCCCGCTCGCGGTAAGCAGCCCGGCGTTCTTCGATACGTGCGTTCCACTCCTCGACCCTGGTGGCCTCCTGCTGGTTCTGCTCCTCGTGCTTGGCGCGGAGCCTCGCCAGCTTCTCGACGCGCTTCTTGTCGTCCCGCGCATGGTCGCGCAATGCCCTGTCGAACCGATCTCGGGCCGCCTCGACTTCGGCGTCGTATCCCTTGCGGCCGAAGCCAAGCGCACCGAGGAAACCGCGTGGGGGTTCCGGTTCGTACTCCTCCCAGCGAGGCTGCGGCGCGGCCTTGGCCCGGCCCTTGGGAGGAGTAAAGGCGGCCGGTACGAACCTCTGCTGGAGCCGGTCGAAGGTCAGATGGCTGCTGTCCAGCACCGCGGTTCGCAGAAGATTCGCCAGCTGCTCGACGTCGTTCTCAAGCACGTAGGTGCGATCGACAGCCTCCTGTGCTCGGGCCGCCTCGTACGCGATCTTCTCCTCGCGCGCCTTGCGTTTGGACTCGGCCTCGGCGGCCTTACGCGCCTTCTCGTGCTCCCGCGCCTGCCGTGCGAGTTCCCTGGCGTAGGGATCGTTCCCGCCCGCCCCACCTCTGCCTGCCACTGCGCCCCCCGGTCAGTGCATGACCCTTCTGCCGAACTTTCGCAGTATCACCTACCCTTATGACAGCGACAGGAGGCACCGGAAGTCCGGCGGAGATGCGACGGTGATCCGTCTCAAACCGCGAGGACGAGCAGAGTGCCACTAATCAGCCGGCGGCGTGAGAGCGCCCATCGGCAGGACCTGGCCGCAGCTAGGAGCGAAGCGAAATCACCTGCTGCACGCTTCTATTGACGGAACCCCGGTGTCCGCTACTCAAAGAGGCTCTGGAGCCGACTAAGAGGTACCGCGTGGCTGTCGCGGTCTTGGGGCGCCTCGGGATCCTCTAGGGGTGTTGCCCGGGCACGGACGCGTGATGTGTGGCCGAGCCATGGTCGCCGATGGACAATGCAGACGAGTCGACCCTGTTGATGTGGACGCCCGGCTTCGGCTCGGGCCGGGTGAGGAAGTCCCGCAGGGCACGTCCGGCGGGTGCCAGATGCGGGACGATGCTGAGGAGAAGGGCCGTGCCGAGGACCACGGCGATGATTCGTCCGAGGTCGCCGAGGAGCGCGGCCAATGGGGGCGCCGAGAACAGCAGAAACGTCAGGGCGAACAGAGTTGGGACGTGCTCCCGGTCCGCTCGCCGTCGGGCGGCCGCACGCTCGTGGAACTCGACATCGCCTTCATCGTTGTGGGCGACGACCCGCCAGTTGCCGAGGTCACGCGCCGACACAGAGAGCCGGAGCGAGACGGCCTGGCCGCGCTCGAGGTGCCCGATGGCGAACACAGCCTCGCCCGGTCCTTGTTCGCGGTCCTGGCGCCTGACCACGCCCATCTCGCGCTCGGGTCCCGACGTGATGGCGGCTTCGACGAGCTGCCCGACTGGGAAGTGGAACCGTAGATACTGGTCCTTTACCACTCGGTTGCCGGTGTTCTCCACGCGGAAGTCGACCGAACTCAGGCCCGCGATCGGGTGGCCGTTGAAGTTCAACTGTAGCTGTTGGTGCAGGTTTTCGTCCGTGGACAGCATGGCATTGTGGACCTCAGCATCCCAGGAGAGCCGCTTGGTCGGCTCGCGCCGCAGCTTGAACCGCTCGACGGCAATCGTTCCGAGGACACCGCCGACGATGCCGACGACGGCGACGACGAGGTTCTGCTGAAACTCGCTCAGCTCGATCGCTGCCGCCACCACGACGATGGACACCGGCTCTATGGGCATTGGAACCCCCCCGTTTCTCCTGTCCCGGGCGCAGACGGTGGTCACTTTAGCCAGTGCGTCATTGCCCCGTCTGCCGGTGGCCAGCGGTGGCCTGTGGCTGCGCATAACACTGGAGATCCCGCTTGCTCTTACTCTGAAGAGCGTGTGCGTGCCCCGGCAGACCATGTCGCTGGCGGTGGCGGTGGCGGGGCTGCGTTGCGCGGCTCATGCGTTGGGCGCCGGTGTGGGTGCTGCTGCGGGAACTGGGGGCTCATTGCGGGACTGGTGGATCTGCCGGGGTAGGTCAGCGGCCACCGAGACGGGCGGTGCGGGACGCCGAGGTGTTGAGTGGGCGCGGCCCCGGCCCACGCGGGCGAGGTACTTGCTTCGCTCATCTGTGACAATCCGTACATGGGTTCCATGACTTCCCCGCAGGGTATCCAGCAGTGCTCCGAAACGGACTGCGATCAGCCTGCGGCCTTCCGTACGCGCACGCGCGCCAGCTGGTGCGATGTCCACATCACGGCGATCCTTCGACAGGGCGACGTGGAAGCATTGGAACCTTTCACGACGCTGAAGGCACCGCGCTGCATACGCATCCCCAACGGTGCCCTGCGCATCCGCCGCAGTGACTACGAGAACTGGCTCACCGACTGCGAGGGAGCTGCGTGAGCCACCGGTCCTTCAAGGTCCACTTCTACGACACCGAGGTCTACAAGGGAAAGCGCAAGACCACCTACACCGTTCGCTGGTCGGCCGACGGCGCGGCCAGGGCTTCGCCACCAGAGCCCTCGCGGATTCCTTCCGTGCGACGCTGCTGGTCGCCGCGAACAACGGCGAGCCCTTCGACATGGACACCGGCCTGCCGGCATCCCAGGTCAGGCCGGAATCCGAGCTCACCGCATACGAGTTCGCTCTCCAGTGCGTCGACGCGAAGTGGCCCCGGATCTCCGCGAGCAACCGCAAGAACACCGCCAAGGCCCCCACCAAGGCCACCCTTGCGCTCCTCCGCCCCGAGGTCCCGACCGCTTCGAGCCGGTCGACGTGCGCAGGGCCCTGCGCGAGTACGCCTTCAACAAGCTCCGCCGTTCTGAGGCCCCGCCCGAGGTCCGCACCATCTTGTCGTGGATCGGCCGCAACTCCCTTCCCGTGTCGGCTCGGGAGGACACCAAGCACGTCGACGCGGTCCTGCATGCGCTCGACATCCGGCTCGACGGCGACCCGTCCGCGGCCAGTTCGGTCAGGCGTGAGCGACGGATCCTCAACGTGGCGATCAGGTACGCCATCCGCCAGAAGGTCCTCACCATCAACCTGCTGCCCAAAGGGAAGGAGGAAGGCGCGGCCCCCAAGGTCGCCGAGGCTGTCGACAAGCGGTCGCTGCTCAACTGATCGCCCAGTTTGTGTTGTTGGAGCGTCGCCGTGGGCGATTGCTGCGCCACCGGGTGGTGTGGCTCGGGCGGTGGTGTCACGGGCTCCACCCAGCCTCGCCGCCACACCATGGCCCCGCGGCGCGGATCTGGATCGCGCGGGCCAAGTCGCCCACGGCGATCCCCGACCCGGATCCTGAACCCGTGGTGCGGGACCGCCTCGGCGGAAAGCCTGGCGGCGGGGTCCGATACCCGAGTGGGCGGCGGCGTCGAGCAGGGATCAGAGAGTGGACAGCGTGGCCCGCGTCACCGCATCTGCCGCCGCACCAGCTCGTGGAGTCTGCCGTTCGTGTCCGACAGGAGGTCGGCGGGGGTGCCCTGTTGGACGATGCGGCCCTCCGACATGACCACGACGCGGTCGGCGTCGAGGACTGTGGAGAGGCGGTGGGCGATGACGATGCGGGTGGCGTTCAGGGAGCGGGTGCTGTCCATGACCGTGCGCTGGGTCTCGTTGTCCAGGGCGCTCGTCGCCTCGTCGAAGAAGAGGACGCGGGGGCGGCGGATCAGGGCCTGGGCGATCATCAGACGCTGGCGCTGGCCGCCCGAGACCGCGCCGCCGCCCGCGATCATCGTGTGCAGGCCCATCGGCATCCGCTTGATGTCGTCGGCGAGGCCCGCCATCGCGGCGGCCTCCCAGGCCTCCTCCTGGGTGTACGACTCGGCGCCGCAGATGCAGTCCAGGATCGAGCCGGTGAGCGGCTGGGCGTTCTGCAGCACCACACCGCACTGGCGGCGCACCGCCGACTGGTCGAGGGCCCCGAGGTCCTGGCCGTCGTAGAGCACGCTGCCCGAGACCGGTGCGTCGAAGCCGATCAGGAGGCGGAGCAGGGTCGACTTGCCGCAGCCGCTCGGGCCGACGACGGCCACGAATTCGCCCGGCCGGATCGCCAGCGACACATCGTCCAGGACGAGTGGGCCGTCGTCGCTGTAGCGGAAGGACAACGAGCGCACCTCGATCGCGCCCCGGAGCTCGCCGGGTTGGGTGCTCCCGCTGCGTACCTCCGGGGTCGCGTCGAGTACCGGCTTGATCTGTTCGAACATGGGCAGGACGGCGGCCGCCGATATCAGCGCGCCGGTCAGCTGGGTGACGGCGGTGAGGAGCATGGTCACCGCGGTGCTGAAGGTGAGGAACTCGCCCGCGGTGAGACTCCCGCGTGCCGGGCCGGCGAGCAGCAGGAACATGATGAGCGTGCAGAGCGGCAGATAGACCGCGTCGAGGACCGTGGTGATGTTCTTGATGCGGCCGGCCCGCTGCTGGAGTTCCCGGCTGCGGGCGAACTCCCCGGCCCAGGCCGCGTAGGCGAAGCTCTCCGCCCCGGCGACCCGGAGCTTGGGCAGGCCGCGCAGGGTCTGGAACGCCTGGTTGTTGAGCTTGTTGGCGAGCTTCACCAGGCGGCGCTGCCAGCGCAGTTCCCACAGGCCGAGGACGAGGAAGACGCCCGCGATGACGGCGAGCATCGCCAGGGCGGTCAGCGCGAGCGGCACGCTGTACAGGAGCAGCAGTACGACGCTCATCGCGCCGATCGAGCCGGACTGCAGGACGATCGGGCCGATGCCCGACAGGACCCGGCGGATCGCGCTGACTCCCATCGCCGCGCTTGCCAGCTCCCCGGTGGAGCGGGCCGCGAAGAAGCGGGTGGGCAGTCGCAACAGGCGGTCCCAGACGGCCGGTTGGAGCGCGCTCTCCATGCGGCCCTCCATACGCAGCACCGTCAGGTGCTGCAGCAGCATGAAGGCCGCGGAGACGATACTGCCGACCAGGACTGCCAGGGACACCTGGACGATCAAGCCGGTCTCGGCATTAGGTACGAGTACGCCGAGCACCTCTCCCGTGGCGACCGGCACCAGGGCGCCTACCAGCACGGTCACCAGGGAGGCGAGCGCGAGATTGCGCACGTCGCCGCCGCTGCCGCGCAGACTGAACCGGGCCAGGCCCCAGGGCGTCAACGCCCGCTCCGGCAGCGGGCGGTAGAACATGACGGCGCCCGGCTCGAGCTCCTCCGCCATGGCGGCATCGATGCGGGTGCGGCGCCCGGACGTCGGATGCACCGACTCGTAGCCGCCGCGCCGCCAGAGCAGGGCGACCGGCGCGCCGCTCGCCGTGCGGTGCCCCACCAGCGGCCCTGAGTTCTCGCGCCACCAGCGGCCGTCGAGCCGGACGCCACGGGTACGGACCCGCGCAGCCACCGCGAACTGCTCCACCGGATCGATCCGTTCACCGCCCGGCCTGCCCCTGAGCTGCTGGTCCGGCGTGATGCCCGAAGCCTCCGCGACCAGGCGGCAGGCGGCGTACGTCGCGTCGTCGTGGCCGCCGCCGGACCCCGTACGACGGGCGGAACCGCGCCCGCCCGTGCGGCCGATGGAGGCGATCAGGGTCCGGTCGGCCTGCTCACGGACGTGCTCGCCCGCCTTGATCCCGGCCGCCGCACGGTCCTCGTGGGCCCGCTCCAGACGCTCGATCCAGCGGTCGAGGGCGGAGAGCAGCCGCCACTGCTGATTGACCATCCGCTGCCACATCGCCGCATCGACGAGCAGATCGCTCGCCGTCTGCTCGCTGTAGGCGGCGCCGTACTGCACGCTTCCCGGTGCCACCGGCATCCACAGCACGTCGTCGTCGGTCACCACGTCGTCGCCCGTGCCGCGGCCGTCGAGCGGAGCCTCGAAAAGGACCCGGTGGCCGCGTCCGATACCGAGCGCGAAGGCGTGCTCCAGGAGGCTGAGCGCCGCGTCCTGAGTGTCATACCGGCTGGCGTACTGCTGGTCGTACGACCACGCGTTGTCGTACTCCGCACGGTAGAGCTCGCGGAGCGGGATCCGGCGCAGGGCGCAGCCGTGCAGGGGGCGGCCGACGAGGGTGTGCTGAGGGCCTTCGGTGGGGCCGAGCAGCAGCGTGCCCGGTTCGAGTCGGCCGAGGTAGTGCCAGTGGCCCTGCTGCACCGCGTCGACGGCGAAGAGGTCGAGCGCACCGGACACGACCAGCCACAGCACCTGCGGGCCTTCGAGATGCACGCTGGGCAGCCCCGCGCAGTCGACCGCTGTGCCGAGCGCGCCGAAGGCGGCGGCGACGGAGTCGTCGGGGTCGTCGGAGTGACGCGGGTACGACTGCTCGTGCGGAACAGAGGCCATCTCAGTGCTCCTTGACCAGCTCGGCGTACGGCCCGCCCGCGGCGACAAGGTGCTCATGGCGTCCGCGCTCCACGATCCGGCCCTGGTCGAGTACGACGATCTCGTCGCTGTCGCGCACCGTGCTCAGGCGGTGGGCGATGACGACGCAGGCGCAGCCGCGGCGCCGCAGGTTGTCGATCACTCTCTGCTCGGTCTCGGCGTCCAGGGCGCTGGTCACCTCGTCGAGGACAAGGATGCTCGGGCGGCGGACGAGGGCCCGCGCGATCTCCAGACGCTGCCGCTGCCCGCCGGAGAAGTTCCGCCCGTCCTGCTCCACGCGCGCGTGGATGCCGCCGGGCCTGCGGGACACGAGATCGTACAGACAGGCGTCCTGGAGGGCCGCGACGACGGCGTCGTCCGTGATGGACGGGTCCCACAGAGCGACGTTGTCGCGGACCGTGCCCTCGAAGAGGAAGACGTCCTGGTCGACGAAGGAGACGGAGGCGGCGAGCGCCCCGCGTGAAATGTCCTCCAGACGCTGCCCGTCGATGTGGATCGCGCCCTCCCACGGGCTGTAGAGCCCCGAAATGAGCCGGGACACGGTCGACTTGCCGCTGCCGGAGCCGCCGACAAGGGCGACCTGCTGCCCCGGCCCGACCGACAGCGAGAAGCCCGTCAGGAGCGGCTTGTCGAGCGGGCTGTAGCCGAAGGTGACGGCATCGAGCGTGACGTGCCCGGTGAGGCGGCGGGTACTCGCGGCCGGTTCGGGCCGGGAGTAGAGCGTGTCGACGGGGAAGTTCTCGACGTCCTTGAGGCGGGCGACATCCGCGGCGAAGTCCTGGATGCGGCCCGCGACACCGTTGAGGCGGGTGATCGGCGCGGTGAACCGGGTGACGAGTGCCTGGAAGGCGACGAGCAGGCCGATCGACAGATGCCCCTCGACCGCACGCAGGCCGCCGATCCACAGGATCACGGCGCTGTTCACCGTGGCCAGGGCCGGCGCGACGACACCGAGCCACGCACTCGGCACCCCGAGGCGCTGCTGCTCCTCGAGGGTGGTGGCGTGCTGGCCCGCCCAGCGCCGGAAGTAGCCGTCCTCGCCGCCCGTGGCCTTCAACGTCTCGATCAACTGCAGGCCGGTGTACGAGGTGTTGGTGAGCTTGGCGCTGTCGGCCCGCAGTTTCTGGGTGCCGGTGGCCCGCAGCCGGACGACGATCCGCATGGCCACGATGTTCAGCAGCGCGATACCGACGCCGACGAGGGTGAGCTGCGGGTCGTACGTCCACAGCAGGGCCGCGTAGAGAAGGACCACGATGCCGTCCACCCCGGCGGCCGTCAGATCGCGGGCCAGGGTCTCGGCGACCGTGTCGTTGGAGGACAGGCGCTGCACCAGATCGGCGGGACTTCGCTGTGCGTAGAAGGAGACGGGCAGACGCAGCAGATGGCGCAGGAAGCGGGCGCTGCCGAGGGTGGAGGAGATGATGCGACCGCGCAGCAGATTCGCCTGCTGCAGCCAGGTCAGCACCGCGGTGAGCGCCACCATGGCGCCCATCGAGGTGAACAGGGCGCCGAGCAGCGAGGTTTGATGACCGATCAGGAACAGATCGATGTACGTCCGGCTGAGTGCGGGGAGCGAGGCGCCGACTGCCACGAGCAGCAGGCTGGCGAGCAGTGCGGCGGCCATGGTGCCCGCGGTGCCGCGCATCCGGGCCGGCAGGGCCTTCATGACACCGGGTCTGCGTCCTCCCGGGCGGAAGTCCTCACCGGGTGAGAGGACCAGGACGACCCCGGTGAAGCTGGTGTCGAAGTCCTCCGCCGGCACAAAGCGGCGGCCCTTGTCCGGGTCGTTGACGTACACGCCCTTGCGGCCGAGGCGGCGTCCCGTGCCGTCGTAGACGACGTAGTGGTTGAACTCCCAGAACAGGATCGCCGGTGCTTCGACCTCGGCGAGTGCGGCCGGCTCCATCTGCATGCCCTTGGCCGTCAGACCGTAACTGCGGGCCGCCTTCAGGAGGTTGCTCGCCCGCGAGCCGTCCCGGGAGACGCCGCACGCGATGCGCAGTTCCTCGAGCGGGACGTGCCGTCCGTGGTGGGCGAGCACCATGGCGAGCGCGGCGGCGCCGCACTCGACGGCCTCCATCTGCAGGACGGTGGGGGTACGGACGGTCCTCGGCCGCCTGCTCCTCGACGCGGGACGCGGGGGCGCGGCACGGCGCCGGCCGCGCCGCGGGGGATCGGGGCGGTGCCTGCGGCGTCCACCCGGGGGCGGCAGTTGCTGCTGATGCGCGGGGGAGGGGTGCGGTGCGGCGGTCACGGAAGCAGCCAATCGATCGGGCGCTGCTCGGCGAGGTGAACGGCACCGGCGGCCGGAGTCATGGAGTCGAGCCCGAAGGGCGGTCCGCCGGCGGTCGACCAGGCGTAGCCGGACTCGGTACGGGACGAGCGGTCGAGCTGGACGAGCACGGCGACGGGTTGTCCGTTCTTCGTGAACTGCCCGGCCAGTTCCTTGTCGCCCAGAAAGCCGGTGATCTTCTGCCGGCTCTGCGCCGTCCTCCCGATGGCCTTCACCCGGCCGCGCAGCGTTCCGTACTTCTCGCTGGGTGCGGTCTGGACGGTCAGGTCCACCGAGGCGCCGACGGGGACGGTGGCCGCGCTGTCGGCGGGGACGTACAGCATGGCGAGCAGCGGGTCGGCTTCGTCCGTCACACGCTCCACGGTCGCGACGTCGGAGCCGGTGGTGACGACGGTGCCGATCCTGGCGGCGAGCGAGGTCACTCGGCCGGCGACGATCGCACGTACCGCCCGGTCGCCCCGCTCCGTGCGGACCTCGAGCACCGGAGCGCCCGCGGCCAGGCGCTTGCCCTCTTCGGCGACGACGCGGGTCACCTGACCGGTGACGGGGCTCTGCAGCACGTAACTCCCCTGCCCATGGGTGAGGATGCCGGTGGCCCGGAGTGTCGAGTCGACCGACCCGGTCACGGCCCAGACGCCCGCGGCGGCCATCACGACGAGCGTGACGGTGAGCACGAGCAGGCCCTGCGGGCGGGCGTAGCGCACCGGAACGTCGAGGTCCTCGGGCGACTGCAGCTTGGAAAGGGCCTGTTGGCGGAACTGCATGGAGCGCTTTCCTTACCTGTGCCGGTGCCGTGCCGGTGCCGGGGAGCGGGCACCTGGAGCTGCCGCGTCCGAGAGCCCCGGAACGCGGAGTTCCGGGGCTCACGAATGACGCGTCGCGGTGAGCTGAGGCTCAGAGACCGGCGGTCAGGCCGGTGGCCAGGCCCGTGACGGCACCGGTGTTCACGCCGGTGGCACCCTCGACCGTGCCGACGAGGCCGCCGACGACGCCGGAGACCGGGGCGATGCCGTCGACGGCGCCGGTGACGTTGCCCGCGACACCGGAGACGAGGCCGCCGGCCACGTTGTCGAGGTCGGCGTCGGAAATCTCGGCGGTCTCGACCTGGGGGGTGTTGTTCATGATGTGAACTGCCCTTCTCGTGGAACGTGAATGTTGCAAGGGTGTTTCCCACTCCGCGAAACCCGTGGTGCGAATTCCGCGTCGGCCTGGATCAAAGCACGCACACGCCGGGTCACCCAATTCGCGCAGCGGCTCCCCCCGGGGTTCGTGACGCCGAAACACCGCTTCGTGCAGGCCAGTTCACCGTACGGCGGCAGCACCTTCACAACCCACACAGAAGGAGATCAAGGGCGTGCGGAGACTCCCTCCAACAAATCCGACACCCCGCTGCCGAAGAATCCGGTAAATGCCCTCTGCAGGGAATTCCGCGAGCTCCCCGAACCGAATTACGTGACCACGCCGCACATTCCGTGTGCAGGTCTCTTGAAGGCGTCCTGCGGAGCGGTGGCAGGGGCGTGGCGAGCATCAGGGCTTGCGGCACACGCCGCAGAACTCGTCCGTGTCGCCGGCCCGTGCTGACGGGACGTCGGGACGCCGGGACGTCAGGACGTCGGGACGCCGGCGGGGCAGGAGGTGGTGCCTGGTCCAGGAGTTCGAGCCCGTCGTGGAACCGTGCGATCTGGTCGGACTGGCGCAGGTGGTACGCGGGTTCGCCGTTCTGGCTCCAGAGCTCGATGACGTCCTCGAATGACTTGCCGGTGATCACGTGGGTGCTGTCGGCCGTGACGAGGAGGCTGCCCGAGGGAGGGCGCCGACGGGCCGGCCGACGATCGACAGGGACGTGATCTGAGGGGAGACGCCGGTGAGCTGGTCACCCACCTCGCGGTCCGATGAGCCGTCAGGATGCCTTACGCGTGGGAACGGCCGTCCATCAGGGCGCGAGCTTCCCTGCGCTGCCCTCTGTGCGTGCGGACGTGCACTACCTGAGTCGCGTTCTGGAGATGCCGGCGCCGCTCGGAGGCTACGAGAACTGCGTGCGGGCCGAGGGATCTTCGAGGACGTCGACCAGGCAGGCCGTCGAGGAGTTTCTGCGGGATCGTGAGCCCGATGAATTGGCCGTGGTGTACGTCAGCGGGCACGGGGCGTACGGCCGTGAGGACGGTCAGCTGTACTACGTCACCCATGACACGCATACGGACGGGCTCCGGCAGAGCGCCCCTCGAAGTCTCCTATGTGACCGACCGGTTGGAGAAATGCGCGGCCCGACTCGACTCGAGGCCTGCTGCTCGACTGCTGTTTCGGCGGCAGTGCAGTGCAGGGCTTCCGCGGTAAGGGCGCCTCGCACTCGGCCGGTGCCCGGTGCCCGGTGCCCGGTGCCAGAGGCGGGCGGTGCGCACGTCATCGCCGCGCCGCAGCACCGGGGCAGGCCTTCACGACCGATGCGCACCCGGCCGTCTCAGTTCACCAGGGCGATAGTCGACGGTCCGCACGCGTGGGCGTGGTGTGGGCGGCGCGGGCGATAATTTGGTGGTGAGCAGGACGCTCGTGGGGCTCGGCGCGCGCAGAGGTGGGGCGATGACGTACGCGACGGCAGGGGACGGTGTCCGTATCGGGTACCAACTCCGGGGACGCGGAGTGCCGTTGGTGCTGCTGGCGGGGCAGGCCAACAATCATCACTGGTGGGACGCGGTGCGTGCCGACTTCCACACCGCTCGCAGCACTCTCACGCTCGACTACCGCGGCACCGGCGACAGCGACAAGCCCGACAGCCCGCACAGCACCGAGCTGTTCGCCCGGGATGTCGTCGCGATCCTCGACGACCTGGGCATCGACCGGGCCGATGTCTACGGCACGTCCATGGGCGGACGGGTGGCCCAACAGCTCGCCGCCCGCCATCCGCACCGAGTGCGTGCCCTGGTCCTCGGCTGCACTTCATCCGGCGGCCCGCACAGCACCCCGAGCAGCGACGCTGTCCGTAAATCCCTGGTCCAACCGGAAGCCGGTGCAGCGCGGCGGGCCTTGATGGAGCTGATGTACACGCCCGCCTGGCTCGCCGGCCACCCCGGACCGCACCACACCCTGGGTGACCCCTCCATGCCTGCCCACTCCAGGCGGCGGCACCTGTCGGCCAGCAACCGGCACGACGCCTGGGACCTCCTGCCGGAGATCGGCGCGCCCACCCTGGTCGTCCACGGAACCGACGACCTCCTCAACCCCACTGCCAACGCTCCGCTGCTCGCCGGCCGCATTCCCGGTGCACGGCTGCATCTGATCCGCGGAGCCCGGCACGCCTACTTCGAGGAATTCCGGGCCACGGCAAGCCCGTTGGTGCTGGACTTCCTCACCGGAGCGGGATCGCGGCCGGCCGCCTGAACGGCCGCTTCACGGTGGCACGGCGCGTCACGGCCGGGTGGTCGGCGTCTTGCGCCGGCTGCTCGGGGCCGGCCCGTGTGACCACCTGTCAGGATCGCGCCGGCAGCTGCTCGAGTACGGGCACCAGCCTGCGGGCCATCAGTTCGTGACCCTCGGGGCCGGGATGGAGGCCGTCGGGGAGGAGGGCGGCGTCCGGCGGGCCGAGGACGTGCAGGCCGTCGACGAGGTGGAGTGCGGTGTCGCCGTGCTCGTTCAGCAGGGTGACGGCCTCGCCCACCGCGTCGCGGATCCGGGCCAGGGTCATACCGCCCGGCCCGGTGGTGTCCTCTCGGGGTGGGGAGACGATCGGCGAGAGGACGGCGAGCGGGACACCGGGGTGGCCGTCGCGGATGGAGCTGAGGAAGCCGAGGACGGCGGGCAGGAAGGAGCGTTCGGTGAACGTGCCCTGGCCGCGGACGTTGATCCCGAGGCAGGTCACCACGAGGTCGGCGGGCAGGTCGCGGATGACCCGGGCGACCATGGGGTCGAGGTGGCACTCGCCGGCGTAGCCGAGGCAGGTCAGGTCGTACCCGAGGGCCCGGGCGGTGCGTGCGGGCCAGGTGCGGGTCGGGGAGGCCGCCTGCCTGCCGTGGGTGATGGAGCTTCCGTGCACGACGAGCGCGGGCCGACCGGTCGGCCCGACGCGCCGGACCCGGGCGTGGGCGTCGACCGACAGCCCGCGCAGGCGTAGTTCGCCGAACTGGGGGAACCACAGCTCGAGGGTGTGGTCACCGGCCGGCAGAGCGTCGAAACAGAAGGTCCCGTCGGGCGACAGCGGCTGGGTGCGGACGGGCCAGCCGTCCACGACCAGGTCGACCGGCGAGAGGTGTTCCGGGCCGCTGACCGGAACGAACCGGCCGGACACCTGGGCACTGTCCGTGCGGAACACGATCCGCACCCCCGCCCCCATCGCCGCGCGGCTGCGCAGTCCCTCGCCGGGGAAGAGGGAGATCCGGCTGTGCGGGAGGCGCCACGGGCGGGAGTAGTGCGGCGTGTGCTCGACCTCGATCGCGCCGTCCCACCGCAGAGCCGGGTCGTCGGCGCGGATCTCGCGCTGCTCCTGTGTCACCCGCGCATTGCCCTTCGACTCGCTCGCTTCCTGTCGTTCGATGCTGCCGTCAAGAGGCATTTCCGGTCGGCTTCACGACGCGCGCCGAAGCGTGTGCTGCGAGGCGCGTGACGTGGACCGCGGACGCCACCCGCCGTACGGCCCGGGGGAGTTGAGGCGCAGGTCGAAGTAGTGCGGAGACGGACGTGCGAGCGCCGTCGCGGGGCCGGGCCGCCGGGTCCCGCGCGGCTCGCCGATCTCGAACATGGACTGCGGCGACCGCGTTGTCAAGGGCGGTACGGGCCCGGCCGGCAGGGCTTCCGGGGCTCGGGGGCAGTACGTGTCCGGGCCGTCGGAAGCCGCTCGCGCGCGGTATTCAGCATGTGCCTCCCGTCGCGCTCGGTGGCGCCGGTTTGGCTCAACACAGAGTTGACGCCGACCTATTGACTGCCGCCGAGAGGCGTACGTAACGTCCCCGCCATCCTCGCCTTATACGTATTAAGGATCCGGCATGGCATCACCACGACGGCGCCCCACCCAGGTGGACATAGCCCGTCGTCTCGGCATCTCCCAGGCCACCGTGTCTCTCGTGGTGAGCGGGGGGCCTGCGAGTTTCCAGGTCGCCGAGCACACGCGCCGCGCGGTGCTCGAGGCTGCCGCCGAGCTCGGCTACACGGTCAACGCTGCCGCGCGCAGCCTGAAGGGCGGCCGGAACCGCCTCCTCGGGCTGTATACGTTCGAGCCGGTCTTCCCGGTCGACCGGCGCGACTTCTACTTCCCGTTCCTGCTCGGAGTGGAGGAGGCGACCGCCGCGTGCGGCTACGACCTGCTGCTGTTCAGCTCGGCCACCGCGCGCGGTGACCGCAGCATCTACGCCAGCGGCGCCAACCGGCTCAAGGTCGCCGACGGATGCGTCCTCCTCGGACGCGACATCGACCGCGCCGAACTGGCCGAACTCGTCCGCGAGGACTTCCCGTTCGTCTTCATCGGACGACGCGAGGTCCCCGGCCACGAACTGTCGTACGTCGCCCCCGACAACGTCGCGGCCACCCGGAACGCCGTGCTGCACCTGGCCGGCTTCGGGCACCGGAGCATGGCGTACCTGAAGATGGCCGACGACCAGGAGCCCACGCGTGACCGTGCCGAGGGCTTCCGGCAGGGGATCGCCGACGTGGGGATCGGTGCGGACCAGGTGCTCGTCCACGCCACGGACGAACCGGTCACCGGCGCACTGCTGCGGGAGTGGCTCACCGACGGGATCACCGCGCTCCTCGTCGAACCCAGCGAGGACGACGCCGCGATCGCGTCCGTCGAACGCGCCGCCGCAGAGGCGGGAATCCTCATTCCGGAGGACTGCTCGGTGGTGCTCCTCGGCGATCCGCCACCGAGCGAGAGCACACGCGACTGGACCCGGTACCGGCCCCCGCGGGAGCAGATGGCCCGCGAGGCGGTCCGGCTGCTTCTGGAATTGCTGGACGACGAGGACGGGCGGCCGCGCCATCTCCTCCTCGGCTGCAGGCCGATCCCCGGGGAATCCGTCGCGGAACCGACCGTGAGCCGGCCGTCATGACCCAGGAACCCGCACCTTCGACGACGAAAGGGCTGTCGCAGTGATCAACTACCTCGCCAAGCGGCTTGCGATCGGCCTTCTCACGATCTGGGGTGTCGTCACCGCCGTGTTCGTCGTGATCCGCCTCGCACCCGGTGACCAGGCCACCGTGGCGCTCGGTCCGGGCGCGAAGGCCGAGGAGATCGAGGCCCTGCGGCAGTCGCTGGGCCTCGACGAGTCGGTGTTCGTCCAGTACTTCGCCTACCTGGGCGATGCCGCGACGCTCGACTTCGGCCAGTCGTACCGCTACGGGCGGCCGGCCATGGACGCGGTACTCGAGCGGTTCCCGGCGACCGTCGAACTGGCCGTAGCCGCCACGGTGATCGCGGTCGTCGTCGGCCTGGTGCTCGGCATCATCGCGGGCCACCGGCCCGGCAGCCTGATCGACCGCGCCGTGTCCACCTTCACGCTCGCGCTGCAGGCGCTGCCGCCGTTCTGGGTCGGCATCATGCTGATCCTGGTTCTCGCGCTGCAGGCCCAACTGCTGCCCAGTGCGGGCGGCGGGAGCTTCGCCCAGCTGGTGCTGCCCGCGACCACGCTGTCCATCCCGTTCACCGCGCTCGTCGCCCGGATGACGCGGAGCGGCGTCGCCGAGACCATGACCGAGGCATTCGTGCAGACCGCGCGGTCCAAGGGACTCAGCGAGACCCAGGTGCTCAGCGGCCACGTCCTGAAGAACTCGCTCATCCCGGTCGTCACCGTCGTGGGACTCCAGGTGGGCACGCTGCTCGGCGGCGCCGTGGTGATCGAGACGGTGTTCGCCTGGCCCGGACTCGGATCCCTGCTGGTGAGCGCCGTCGGCAACCGCGACTACGCGGTGGTGCAGGGCGCGACGTTCCTCATCGCCATCTGCGTGATCGTCCTCAACCTGGCCGCCGACCTGGTCAACGCCAAACTCGACCCCCGGATCCGCCTGGAGGCAAGTCGATGAGCCAGACCGTCCTGGCGGCCGATCCGAAGCCGCGCCCGGCGGCCGCACCCGCCCGCCGCCGACGCCGCCCGCTCGCGGCCCTGCCGTACGTGATCATCGGCCTCTATCTGATCGCCGCGGCCGTCGGGCCGCTCCTGATCGACTACGACCCGGTGGCGACGAAGGTGACGGGCCGGCTGCTGCCGCCCGGATCCGAGACCGAGTCCGGTACCGCCTGGCTCGGCACGGACGGTGTCGGACGTGACGTCCTGGCGCAGGTCGTCTACGGGGCCCGTACGTCGTTCATCATCGGCATCGCCGTCGTCCTGGTCTCCGGTGCCGTCGGTGTCGCGCTCGGGGCGATCGCCGGCTACATCGGCCGGCTCCCGGACATGGCCGTCTCGCGCCTGATCGACGTCCTGATGGCGTTCCCCGGCATCCTCCTGGCGATCGTCATCTCGGGCCTGCTCGAGCGCGGAATGCACGTCGTGATCATCGCGCTTTCGGTCGGCGGCTGGGTCGGGTTCGCCCGTCTGTCGCGCAGCATCACCATGTCCACCCGGGAACGCGACTGGGTCGACGCCGCGCGCATCATGGGCGTCTCCAAACGGGCCACGCTCACCCGGCACATCGTGCCGTTCCTGGCCGGATCGGTCATCGCGCTCGCCACCATCGAACTCGCCTCCGCCGTGCTGTCCGAAGCCGCCCTCAGCTTCCTCGGCCTGGGCCTCCCGCCCGACGTCGTGTCCTGGGGACAGAGCATCGCGAACGGCCGGGACTATCTCGCGACCGCCTGGTGGATCACGGTCTTTCCCGGCCTGGCGCTCACGGTTCTCGTCATCTGCATCGGCTTGATCGGCGACCGGCTCACCCGCCGGTACACGCGTGACCGGGACTGAGCATGCCCGGCCCCGTCTCCGTCTCCGTCTCCGTCCGCGAGACAGCACCAACGCGCCGTGACCCGTACTCCACGCATCGAAAGGAACCCGGCATGAGAATCCGCTCTCGGCGGCCGCTCACCGCGGTCGCCGCCTCCCTGGCCGTACTCATGGGCACAGCCGCCTGCTCGTGGTCGGGCTCGTCGGACGCGGCGGCCGGGGACGGCACACTGACCGTCGCCGGTCCGCTGCCGATCGAGAACCTCGATCCGCACGGCGCGGCGAGCATGGACGGCGGTACGCAACTGGCGGCCCGCGCGATCTACAGCCCGCTCGTCACAGCCAGCGGTCCCGGCAAGTTCAAGGGCGACCTGGCGGCCAAGTGGGCGCCGAACGAGGACGCCACCCGGTGGACCTTCACGCTGCGCTCGGGGGTCGAGTACACCGACGGCACCCCGGTCACCGCCCAGGAGGTCGCGGCCTCCTTCGAGCGCGTCCTCGCCGCGAAGGGGCCGCTGGCCGGCAACTTCGGCGGGTACAGCGTCGAGGCGCCGGACAAGAAGACGGTGGTCTTCACCTCCAAGACCCCGGACGCCGCGTTCCTCGGCAAGATCACGTCGTTCTTCGTCACGCCGAAGGCCGCCAAGGGCAAGGGCTTCTTCCAGAAGCCGGTCGGCTCCGGGCCGTTCCAGGTCACGTCCTTCGAGCCCGGCCAGAGCCTGAAGCTGAAGCCCAACTCGGGCTACTGGAACGGCAAGCCCGATGTCAGTGAGCTCGAGTTCCAGTCCGTCCCCGAGGTGTCCGCCCGGATGACCGCGATCAGGACCGGCGAGGTCGACGTCACCTGGAGCATGCCCGACGACCAGATCGCGCAGCTCAAGTCCGACACCAACCTGAACGTCGACACCATCCCCAGCCCCGGGGTGAACACGATGTGGATGAACAGCTCCACACCGGCGCTCGAGGACGCCGCCGTCCGGCGCGCACTGTGGCAGGGCGTCGACTTCAAGTCGATCATCAAGTCGCTGTACCCGGAGACCGGTTCGCCCGCGGACTCGGTGGTCAGTCCGGCCGTACTCGGCTACGCGAAGCAGCAGCCCGTGAAGTACGACAAGGCTGCCGCCAAGGCGGCGCTGAA
Organism: Streptomyces sp. YIM 130001; assembly: GCF_003574445.1. Taxonomy (GTDB): domain Bacteria; phylum Actinomycetota; class Actinomycetes; order Streptomycetales; family Streptomycetaceae; genus Streptomyces. The sequence goes on along the minus strand of NZ_KZ984553.1, from coordinate 344,638 downwards.
GAAGGGCGGGTTCGACTTCAGCAAGAAGATCCGCTTCCAGTTCTCGCAGCCGAACTTCCGGCAGTTCGTCGAGGCAGTTGCCTCCGACCTCTCCGAGATCGGCGTCAAGGTCGAGCCGCTGGAGAAGGAGCAGGCGGTGTTCCTCGACGATCTGCTCGCCATGAAGTGGGACATGAACATCCAGCAGATCGGCTCGCAGGGCTTCGACGCGGCCACCAACCTGGGCCGCCTCTACCCGTGCGCGGCCAAGCGCACCGGCTACTGCAACAAGAACCTGGACAAGGTCCTGGCCGAGGCGGGCTCCACCACGGACATCGACGAACGCAAGGACCTCTACGCGCAGGCGACCAAGACCATCTGGACGGACGCCGTCGGCATGTACCCGATGTTCGTCGAGCAGCCCTACGCCTGGCGCAAGAGCGTCAAGGGATTCGAGCTCTCGCCCGACGGGATGCCCACCTTCGAGAAGGTGAAGGTCTCGGATGAGTGATCGCCGTCCGCCGGTCGCGGCGGAGCCAGGACCGGGCGGCGTGGCGACCGCCCCGGCACAACCCCTGCTCCAGGTGCAGGACCTGGAGGTCGTCCTCGCCGGAGGCAGCCGCACCGGCACGGTGATCGACACGGTTTCCTTCTCGGTCGCCGCCGGACGTACGACCGGACTGATCGGGGAGTCCGGCAGCGGCAAGACGATGAGCGCCATGTCGATCGTCGGTCTGCTGCCGGCCGGAGCCAAGACCTCGGGCCGGATCCAGTGGCAGTCCGAGGACCTGCTGGCCGCCTCCTCCCGCCGCCTGCGGGAAGTGCGCGGACACGAGATCGGTGTGATCTTCCAGGACCCCCTCTCCGCCCTGAACCCGATCCAGACGATCGGCCGTCAGGTCGGCGAGATCCGGCGTCGCGGCGGCATGCGGCGTCCGGACGTACGGACACGGGTTCTGCGGCTCCTCGAGCGGGTCGGCATCCCCGACCCCGAGCACCGCATCGACGTCCACCCGCACGAGATGTCCGGCGGTATGCGCCAGCGCGTCATGATCGCGATGGCCCTCGCCGGCGAACCGCAGCTGATCATCGCCGACGAGCCGACGACCGCGCTGGACGTCACCACGCAGGCCCGCATCCTTCGGCTCCTCGCCGATCTGCGGGAGCAGGAGGGCGTGGCGATGCTGCTGGTCAGTCACGACCTGCGGGTCGTGGCGCACGTCGCGGACGACGTCGCCGTCATGTACGCGGGCCGGGTGGCCGAGCGCGGCCCGGCGCGCGAGGTGCTCGAGCGGCCGCTCCACCCGTACACCCGCGCGCTCGCCAACAACGTGCCCGCGGTCAGCACCAGGACGGCGATCGCGGAGCCGTTGCAGGGGACGCCGGCGAACCCCTTCGACCGGCCGTCCGGATGCGCCTTCCATCCCCGCTGTCCGATGGCGCGCGAGCGCTGCCGGACGGAGACACCCGAGCTGCGCGAGGTCGCAACCGGCCGCTTCAGCGCCTGCCATTTCGCGTCCGAGGTGAGCTCATGACGTCCGCGGACACCCTTCTCGAGATCCGCGGCCTGCGCGTCGCGTTCCCGGGCCCCAAGCGGTCACTGCGCAGCCCCCGGACGATGGTCCGGGCCGTCGACGACGTCAGTCTGGACGTGCGGGCCAGAGAACTCCTCGCGCTGGTCGGCGAGTCCGGATCCGGCAAGTCGACGGTCGCGCGGTGCGTGCTCGGCCTCGTCCGCCCCCAGGAAGGCACGATCAGCTACGAGGGCCGGACGCTCGGACCCGTCGACAAGCGTCCGCCCGAACTGCAGCGCGCCGTCCAGATGGTCTTCCAGGACCCCGGCTCGTCACTCAACCCCCGTATGACAGTGGGCGCGATCATCCGTGAGGCCTGGAAGGTGCATCCGGCGGTGGCCCCGACGGGTGACCGCCGGCAGGCGCTGCGCGATGTGCTCGCCGACGTCGGCCTCGACGAAGGTGTCGCCGACCGGCGGCCGTCGGCGCTGTCCGGGGGACAGCGCCAGCGCGTCAGTATCGCGCGGGCACTCGCCCTGAAGCCGCGGCTCCTGGTGTGCGACGAGGCGGTGTCCGCGCTCGACGTGTCCGTCCAGTCGCAGATCCTGCGCCTGCTCGTCGACCTGCAGCGGACGCGGGAACTGTCCGTCCTGTTCATCACCCACGACCTCGCGGTGGTACGGCAGATCGCGGACCGGGTCGCGGTGATGCGGAAGGGCGAACTGGTCGAGTGCACATCGGCCGAGCAGCTGTTCACGGCCCCTTCCCACCCCTATACCAGCAGCCTCCTGGGCGCCGCCTACGCACTCGAGGGTGCGGACGTACCGGACGAGGACGGTGCCGCGCCGCCCACCGGGGAGAGCCCGACCGCGCCGGTCGAGAAACAACAGGAGCAGATCAGTTGAGTAACGCTCACAGCATCCGGACGGACATCCTGATCGTCGGCGGAGGAGTCGGCGGTGTCGCCGCGGCCCTCGCGGCGCTCCGCCGAGGCCGCTCGGTCGTCGTCACCGAACAGTACGACTGGCTCGGCGGCCAGCTCACCAGCCAGGCCGTCCCGCCGGACGAGCACGCGTGGATCGAGCAGTTCGGCTGCACCCGCTCCTACCGCGCCTTCCGCGAGGGTGTGCGCACGCACTACCGCACCTGGCACCCGCTGACCTCCGCCGCGCTGAGGCAGCCGGACCTCAATCCGGGGCTCGGCCGGGTCAGCCGGCTCTGCCACGAGCCGCGCGCCGCCCTCGCCGTACTCGAAGGCATGCTGGCGCCGTACCGGTCGGCCGGCACCCTGCGCGTCCTGACCGGGCACCATGCCGTGGACGCGCACGTCGACGGCGACCGGATCACCGCCGTCACCGTCGCCTCCCGGACCGGTGAGGAAGTCACCGTCGAGGCGCCCTACGTACTCGACGCCACCGAGCTCGGCGACCTCCTGCCGCTGGCCGGCATCGAGCACGTCACCGGTTTCGAGTCCGCGGCCGAGACCGGTGAACCGAGTGCGCCCGCCGAGGCGCAGCCGCTCAACCAGCAGGCGTTCTCCTGGGTGTTCGCGATCGAGCACCGCGAGGGCGAGGACCACACGACCGACGCCCCGGACCGTTACGACTTCTGGCGGAACTACCGGCCGGACGTCTGGCCGGACCGCATGCTCAGCCTCACAGCGCCCGACCCCCGCACCCTGGAGACCCTCACCCGGACGTTCGTGCCGCACGCGCCGTCCGGCCCGGTCGTCGCCGACCAGAGCACCGACCCGGGGGATCGGGACCTGTGGCAGTTCCGCCGGATCTTCGCGCGTGAGCAGTACGAACCGGGCTTCGCCGCGAGCGACATCACCGTCGTCAACTGGCCGATGATCGACTACCTGCCGGGGCCGCTGGTCGGCGTGTCCGACGAGGAGCGGGACCAGCATCTCGAGGGAGCACGGCAGCTCTCGCTCAGCATGCTGCACTGGCTGCGCACCGAGGCTCCGCGGCCCGACGGCGGAACCGGCTGGCCCGGCCTGCGCCTTCGCCCGGACGTGATGGGCACGTCCGACGGCCTGGCCATGGCGCCGTACATCCGCGAGTCCCGCCGGATCCGGGCACGGACGACGGTCCGCGAGCAGGACCTGTCGATGGCGGTACGCGGCGACGCCGGGGCCGTGCGCTACCCGGACTCGGTCGGAGTCGGCATGTACCGGATCGACCTGCACCCCTCCACCGGTGGCGACAACTACATCGACGTCCCCAGCAGCCCGTTCCAGATCCCGCTGGGCGCCCTGCTGCCGGCACGGACGAGCAACTTCCTCGCCGCCGGCAAGAACATCGGCACCACACACATCACCAACGGCTGTTACCGGCTCCACCCCGTCGAGTGGAACATCGGCGAGGCAGCGGGCGCACTGGCGGCGCACTGCCTCACCAACTCCCTTACGCCGGACCAGGTCCGGGCCGACTCCCGGCATCTCGAAATATTCCAGAGCGCGCTCACCCGGGACGGGTTCGAGCTCGCCTGGCCGGAAGTAAAGGGCTACTGATGAACGACGCCACCTCTCTCCTCGGCGGAGTCACCACTCCACTGATCACGCCGATGGACGAGACCGGCAGGCCCGCGGCCGACCGGACGGCACCCCTGCTCGGCGCCCTGGCCGACGCGGGAATCGACAAACTGATGCTGCTCGGCAGCAACGGCGAGGGCCCCCTGCTGCCCACCTCGGTGATCGGACCGTTCCTCGAGCGTGCGGTCCGCCAGTGGCGCTCGCTCGCGCCGGGCGGCGTGGCGACGGTGAACGTGACGGCGGGAGGCACCCTCGAGGCGCTGGAGCGTGCGGAGCTGGCAGCAGCGGCCGGTGCCGACGCGCTGGTCATGAGCCCGCCGATCTACTTCCAGCACCGCGACGACGAAATCGTCGCCCACTACGCGGCGTTGGCGTCCATCGGACTTCCGGTCATCGCCTACAACGCGCCCCGCTACAGCAACCCGCTGACCCACGACGTGATCGACGCGCTCCTCGACCTCGACCACCTGGCCGGGATCAAGGACAGCTCCGGCGACATCGACCTCTTCGGCCATCTCGTCGAACGGGCCCGCACCCGGCCCGGGTTCGAGGTCAGCCAGGGAGCGGAGACCCACCTCGCCGCCGCACTCGAACTCGGCGCCCACGGCATCGTCCCCGGCATCGCCAACATCAGCCCCGCGCTCTCGCTGCAGCTGACCGCCGCTCACCGGGCCGGTGACCGCGACGAGATGCACCGGCTCCAGGCGCTCGTCACCGAACTCACCAAGCTGCACGCCATCCGCCGTGGGACGCCGGGGGTCAAGGAGATCCTGGCGCAACTGCGGCTCTGCCCGCCCTACGTCGCGCCGCCGCTCCTGCGGTGCGAACCGGACGAACGCCATGCCTTCCAGGAGTTCATCACCGCGCACAAGGAACAGCTCATCCGCCCGACGAAGGGATAGCACCATGCGCAGCAACGTGAACAGACGTCATCTCCTTCGCACAGCAGGCGTCGCGGGTATCGCCACGGCGACCGTCGGAGCCATCGGTTCGCCCGCCCAGTCAGCTCCCGATCCGACCGGTCAGACCGGTGCGGCTGCGGCGCAGGCCACCACACCGCAGGACTTCGGCGCGGTCGCCGACGGCGTCGCCGACGACACCGAGGCCGTCCAGCAGGCCATCGACGCGCAGCGCGACCGGAAGAACAAGTTCGTCTATTTTCCGCCCGGCACCTACCGGATCACCCGCACGCTGGTCATCCCCGACGTGGAGGGCGACGGCGGTGCGAACCTCAACCGCACCGTCCTGGCCGGCGCCGGGACCATGGGCTCGCGGACCTCGGTGATCGACGTCGACTTCGACGGGACCGGTATCCAGGTACGTGCGCCGCTCGCGGCTCTCCGCGGGCTCGGCTTCGTCGTGGCGGCGAGCCTGAAGAATTCCGTGGCGCTGCACATCGCACGGGACCCCGACGCCACGTCGGCGAACACCGACGACATGGACGCGACGATCACCGAGTGCACGTTCGTCGAGTTCTTCACCGCGGTGAAGCACGTCGGCCGGGGCCTGGTCTTCACGAACAACCTGGTCGCGGTCGGCGACGTCGGACTCGACATCTCCTGGCCGACCGAAGGTGTCTCGGGCGACGGTGTGCACCTGCTGCCGTACGGCATGCGCAAGTGGCTCATCGAGGGCAACCACTTCCACAGCATGGGCCTGGCCATCGCCACCAGCGGTGCGGACGCCCACAACTTCCGGGGCGCGGTCGTCGCGAACAACGTCCTCGACATCGGCCGGCGGCTGTTCTCCGGCGGGATCATCAACTCGACGTTCTCCGGGAACGTGGTGGAGAACGGTTCCAGCGGATCGGTCGTCGCCGTCACGTCCGGCGGCACGAACCTCACGTTCAGCGGCAACGTCCTCGGAGGCGGCGACCCGGGCGGCGGCGGCCGGCCCAAGCACGCCATCGAGTTCCGTCCCGACGCCACCGCACGCAACGTCACGATCACCGGCAACAGCTTCAACTGGATCGAGGGCTCGCCGGTCTACTTCGCCGGAGCCACCTCCGAAGTCACCGTGTCCGCCAACTCGTTCGACCACTGGAACCTCGACGAAGAGGAGCGGTGGAGCGCGATCCGGGTCAACGCGGACGCCACCGGCGTGGCCGTCATGGGCAACGCCTTCGGCGCCAACCCGGTCGCGAAGGCACCGCCGATACGCGTGGTCGGAAAGCTGTCCGGCTCCACGATCACCGGCAATCTCTTCGACAACACCGGCGGTGTGCTGCACGCCGAGTCCGTCGGCGACGAGAACTACATCGAGCGCCGCAGCGCGGGCGCCAACCAGCACGAACTCACCGCCGCGAAGAACGGCGCCCTCGTCGTCCGGTCGAGCGCCACCGGCGCCCCTGATGTCGGCTCCGACGCCTACGGCAGCTTTGTCGCGGCGTCGGAGCAGTCGGCGGGAGCCGGCCCCGGAGTGAAGGGCGGCCTGCGGGTCGTCCCCGCCAACGAGTCCGGCGCCTCGGCCGTCGAGCTGCTGTGCGCGACGAACAGCACCAACGGTGTCGCCGTGATGCGCGTCGACATCAACGGACTCGTGCCGACGGCCGACAACGCCCGCGATGTCGGCTCGAAGGAGAACCGTGTGCGCACCGTCCACGCCCACACCCTCGCCCTTGCGACCGTCGCGGCCGCGGACCTGCCGGAGCCGGCCCCCGGAGCGGTGGTCATGGTGAAGGGCCCGTCCGACAGCCCGATGCTCGCGATCTCCGACGGAAAGGCCTGGCGCCACCTGCCGCTGGGCGAACCGATCGCCACCACCTAGAGACACCGAAGGAAGAACCACGTGAGACTCGCCAGTTACCTGTTCGAAGGCACCGAGCGGTGGGGGTTCGTCGTCGAGCCTTCCGACGGGACGGCGTGGGTGATCGAGCCCGGCCGGGCCGAAGCCTTCCTCACGACGTACGCATCGATCCCGTCGTCGGGCATCGTCGCCACGCGTCCCCGGTTCCTCGGGGACGCGTGGCCGGGCACCCTGACGGAGTTCCTGGCGCTCGAGGACACGGGCCTCGGCGAGCTGTCGCGGCTGGTCGCCCACGTCGAGCGGTTCGTCGAGCAGACCGATGCCACGCTGCTGCCGCGGGCCGGGCACCGGGTCGACGAGGTCGAACTCCTCGCCCCCGTTCCCAGGCCCCGCCTGTACTGGGGCCTGGTCACCAATTCCCCGTCGTTCGTACGGAACCGGCCGAACATCAACAACCTGAACCTGTTCCCGCTCGGCCATCAGCGTCCCCAGGGAGCGGCGATCGGCCCCGGCGAGCCGGTGACGATGAAGCACGGCCACCACCTGCCGCACATGGCCTACAACGTCGAACTCGCCGTCGTGATCGGCAAGGCCGGCCGCGACATCCCCCTCGACCGGGCGATGGACCACGTCGCCGGCTACACCGTGGTCAACGACACCTCCGGGAGCTACTACTACCGCGCGGTCCCCGGCAACATCGAGAACGGCTACGGGCTCCCCGAGCAGTACAACGACTGGCTGTACCAGGCCACCGCCTCCTGGGGCGGCAAGAAGGCCGACACCCTGAGCCCGATGGGCCCCTACCTCGTGACGAAGGACGAGGTGGCGGACCCGTACAACCTGCTCATGTACACCCGGCAGTCGGGGCGGACTCGGGACCGTGCGCACACCGCGGCGTCCCTGCTGGGCATCGAGCGGGTCATCCACTGGTACACGTCGTTCGCCTCCCTGTACCCGGGTGACGTCATCCACTTCGGCACGATGGGTGTCGACGGACTGCCGGTGTTCCCGGACGATTCGGCCGACCCCGGGACCCGTCTCGAAGTGGAGATCGAGCACGTGGGCACCCTGGTCAACCCGGTCAGGATCGTCGGCGGCACGGCGCGTCCACGCGTACCGATGGAGTCCCATCCGTCGTACGCGATCCGGGAGTTGGCGACATCGGAGGCGAGGAGGGTGAACGCGCCGGACGACTGGGCGGTGGACTCCGCCCGCCACTTCTACACGTCGTTCGGCAACGACCGGGTGGCCAGGGAGGCCGCGGGTCTCGCCGAGCTCGAGGTGCCGCGCTTCCTGAACGGCCCGGCCAGCTCGCTCGCGGCGAGCGGTTCACGGGTCGAGGTCCCCGCGCGCGCAGGCGACATCATCGTCAGCATCGAACTCGCCGCTGTTGTAGCCGAGTTGGCGGCCGATGTCGAGGACGGTCGCTCCGTCGTCCTCGGCTACACACCGGTCGTCGCGCTCTGCGACCTCTCCTTCGCCGACGCGGTCGTCGAACCCGCGCGCGCCGGTGAACGCGGCATCACCGCGGTGTACGGCCGCTGGGCCGACGGATTCAACATCGTCGGCGAGCATCTCGTGGCGCTCGACGCCCACGACTGGCGCGAGCGGGCCATGACCCTGACGATCGGTGACCGGGTGGTGCACGGCACGACCTCGCAGTACGTCGCCGGCCCCGAGGAGCTGGTCACCACCATCTCCAGCATGATCACCCTGTTCCCCGGCGACGTGATCACCCTCGGAGCCACGGCGACCCGACTGCGCATCTCCCGCGAGGAGTACGAGCACGGTCTGGTGGTCGGCGGAGAGATCGAGGGCCTCGGTACGGTGCAGGCGCTGCTGTCACCCCGTAACCAGCAGTCGTGAGGAGCCACGCCGACATGCCAGGCACTGACCCGAACCGGCGCCCGCGGCGCGCGATCCTCATCTTCTTCGACACCCTGAACCGCCGCTTCCTGCCGCCCTACGGCAACGACTGGGTGCACGCCCCCAACTTCCGCCGCCTCGCCGAGCGCACCGCGACCTTCGGCAACTGTTACGCCGGATCGATGCCCTGCATACCGGCCCGCCGCGAACTGCACACCGGCCGCTACAACTTCCTGCACCGCAGCTGGGGCCCGCTCGAGCCGTTCGACGACTCGATGCCGCACCTGCTCAAGGAACACCGCATCCACTCCCACCTGGTCACCGACCACCAGCACTACTTCGAGGACGGCGGCTCGACGTACCACACCCGCTACAGCACCTGGGAGTTCTTCCGCGGCCAGGAAGGCGACCCCTGGAAGGGCCGGCTCGCCGAACCGGACATCCCCGAAGCGGCCAAGCTGCAGCGCAACGACCTGTGGCGGCAGGACTGGGTCAACCGTGGCCACCTCGAGCGCGAGGAGGACCATCCGCAGACTCGTACCTTCGAGGCGGGCCTGGAGTTCATCGAGACCAACCACGCCCAGGACGACTGGTTCCTGCAGATCGAGACCTTCGACCCGCACGAGCCCTTCTACACCTACAAGCAGTACAAGGACCTCTACCCGCACACCTACGACGGACCGCACCTCGACTGGCCCGAGTACAAGCGCACCACCGAACGCCCGCAGGCCGTCGAGCACGTCCGCTACGAGTACGCCGCGCTGCTCAGCATGTGCGACCGCTCACTCGGCCGGGTCCTCGACGCCATGGACACCCACGACATGTGGGACGACACGATGCTCGTCGTCGGCACCGACCACGGCTTCCTGCTCGGCGAGCACGGCTGGTGGGGCAAGAACGTCCAGCCCTGGTACGACGAGAACATCCACACCCCGCTGTTCGTCTGGGACCCGCGCAGCGGCGTCCGCGACGAACGCCGCGACAGCCTCGTCCAGACCGTCGACCTCGCGCCGACCCTCCTCGAGTACTTCGGCATCGAGCGCCCGCCGGACATGCAGGGCTTCCCGCTGCGCGAGACGACAGCGACCGACACCCCGGTGCGCGAGGCCGCCCTCTTCGGCTCCTACGGCGGCCACGTCAACGTCACCGACGGCCGCCACGTGTATATGCGCGCCTGCGCATCCCCGGACAACGCCCCGCTCTACGAGTACACACTGATGCCGACCCATATGCGCGGCCGCTTCACCCCCGCCGAGCTGAGCGAGGCCCGGCTCGCCGCGCCCTTCCCGTTCACCAAGGACTGCCCTGTCCTGCAACTGCCCGCCCACGGCCAGCGCAACGCCCACCACCACGGTTCGCTGCTCTTCGACCTCGAGGCCGACGCGGGGCAGGAACACCCGCTCGTGGACGACGAGTTGGAACTGCGGATGGCCGACTTGACGGTCCGCCTCATGCGCTCCAACGACGCCCCCGCCGAACAGTTCCAGCGCATGGGACTGCCGGCCGAGGGTCAGGTGGGACCCGAGCACCTCCTGGTGCGCCGGCAACGCGCGGCGGCGGAGCGGGCGGCCGCTTCGCTCCCGACCGAGGACGAGCTGCCCCGCGGCCGGATCGATCTGCGCAGTCCGCTCTCCGAGATCCTCGCCGTACCGGCCGCGACCGACGCCATCGAGGCGGTGGTCCCGGGACTGCTGAGCAATCCGCGGGTGGCCACACTCGGCCACGTCACCTTGCGGGAGCTGGCTGCCCTGGCCCCGGCGGTCCTGGACGGTGCCCGGCTGCGCGCACTGGCCGCGGCGCTCAGCGTGGTGTGACGTGCTCGGCACCGGACGCCCCTGACGGCGTACCGCTGCCGCTGCATAAGCTGGTCGAGCCTCCTCGCTCCTCGATGGGACCCACAGATGCACGCACCCACCTCGGACAACAGCAACGACGACGCACCGAGCTGCTGCGCACCCAGCGGCCCCGCACGATCGGCGCCCGTCGGCATCGGGCTCGGCCCTCGCCCGTCCGCCGCCGCGCCCGGGGAACTCGACGCGGCCTACGCCGACCGCGTCGAACTCCCCGGCGGGTCGTTCCGGATGGGCAGTGAGGACACCGACGCGCACGTCGCGGACGGCGAGGGGCCCGTGCGCAGCGTGACGGTCGCGCCGTTCGCCATCGACGCCTACGCCGTCACCAACGCCCGGTTCGCCGCCTTCGTACGGGCGACGGGCTATCGGACCGAGACGGAGGAGTTCGGCTGGAGCTACGTGTTCGCCAAGTTCCTGCCCGGTCCGCTGCGCGGCCAGTCGCAGCGCCCGGCCTCCGCGCCCTGGTGGTGCGCTGTCGAAGGGGCGGCCTGGAACGCGCCGGAGGGGCCCGGCAGCGGGCTCGACGGTCGCGCGGACCATCCGGTCACCCATGTGACCTGGACGGACGCCGAGGCCTTCGCGCGCTGGTCCGGCGGCCGGCTGCCGCAGGAGGAGGAATGGGAGTACGCCGCCCGTGGCGGCCTCGACCAGCGGCGCTATCCCTGGGGCGACGAGCTGACGCCGGGAGGCGAGCACCGGTGCAACATCTGGCAGGGCAAGTTCCCCTCCCGCAACACCGAGGAGGACGGCTACACGGGGACCGCCCCGGTGGACACGTACGCCCCCAACGGCTTCGGCCTGTACAACACCGTCGGCAATGTGTGGGAGTGGTCGGCCGACCTGTGGCAGCAGGGGGACGACACCCGGCGGGTGATGCGCGGCGGTTCCTATCTGTGCCACGACTCCTACTGCAACCGCTACCGGGTCGCCGCCCGCACCTCGAACACGAGCGACAGCTCCGCCGGCAATCTCGGCTTCCGTCTGGCCTGGGACATCGGCTGACGCCGAGGAACGGCCTGTTCAGGGCGGAGTGAGGCACTCCGCCCTGAACAGGGCCGGGATCAGCCGGTGTTGTTGGCCAGGGCGAGGAGCCGGGCGCGGCTGCCGTTGAAGCGGTCACGGTCGACGTCGCCGGAGATGCCGCTCACCGAGCCGGTGGCCGTGTACTGCCAGACGGTCCAGGCCGGGAAGCCGCCCGGCACGGTCGGGCTGCCGGCGGAGGTCCAGTGCGCGACCCACAGAGGACTCTTGGACGCCATGCCGTTCCAGCTGCCGGTGCAGGTGCTCCACCAGCTCGGGCTGGTGTAGATCACCACGTCGCGGCCGGTTCTGGACTTGTAGGTGTTGTAGAAGTCGAGGATCCAGGAGCGCATCGCCGACTGGGACTTGCCGTAGCAGGTGCCCTCGATGTCGAGGACGCCGGGCAGTGTCAGGTCGTCGCGGGACCAGGCTCCGCCGTTGTCGGCGAAGAAGTTGGCCTGGGCGGCGCCGCCCGAGGAGTCGGGGCGGGCGAAGTGGTAGGCGCCCCGGATCACCTTGGCGTTGTAGGCGCCGGTGTAGTTGCGGCTGAAGGTCGGGTCCTTGTACGTGGTGCCCTCGGTCGCCTTCATCCAGGCGAACTCGATACCGGCTCCCCGGACCGAACTCCAGTTGATCGAACCCTGGTAGTGGGAGATGTCGATACCCGCGGGGTTCGCGTTGACGTCCACGTCCGGGGTCGCCCCGAGGCGCAGCCGCTGCTCGTCCGGCTTGAAGTCCTTGCTGTCCTGGACGTAACCGACGCCCATGTAGCCCTGGCCCACCGGTACCGGGTTGTCGTCCGGCAGCGGCAGTGCCGCGGCGCTGCCCGAGGTCATGCCGGCGGTCAGCGCCATGCTGGCGCCGAGGACGCCGACCGCGGTGAGCCGTCGACGCAGGGCTTTCGTGGAAACGATGGATGAGAACAAGACTGCCTCCTGGCCTCGTGCGCGCACGACCTGATGGGTGGGGAACGTGCGCGGGCGGATGACACGGATGGAGCGGTGGTCTACGCGCCTAAATTGGCGTGGACGCGTCATTCTTCACGCAAGGTGAGTGCGGGGTAAAGAGGCACTCGGCTCGTTAGTGGTCTAGGCCGATGGCTGGGTCGGTGAGCTGTGGAGATGGCCCGATGCCAGGAAAGTCTTCAGGAATGGCGCCACGCAGGAAGCCGCCTGCGGGGGGCATGGGCCCGCCCGTGGCGGCTTCCGGTGTGCACTCCCGCCTCGCCGAGCGCTGACCCGTGTGCGACTGCGCGCAGGCGGATCATGGGTCAACGTCCGGTGGGAGCCGGGGGGTTACTTCGGTGCGGGCTCGGCGGTCCTCGCCGTCTTCGCTGCCTTCGCCAGGAAGGTGTCGAGCACTCCGTCGCCGACCTTGGGCATGACCTTGCCCCAGGAGTTGCGCGGCGGATCGACCAGCAGGGCGCGGGCCTTCTTCTCCAACTCGGCGGATTCGGAGAGCAGTTGTTCAGCTCTCTCCGTATCACCGCTGTCGCGCGCGGAGAGTGCGTCGACGGTCTTCACCATCGCGCCGCCCCACAGCTCGGTGGCGTCCAGCCACGGCGCCGCGTCCACCGTGAAGCCCTTCTCGACTGCTCCGCCGCGGATGGTGGCGGGTGCCTGCTCGATGGTCTTCGCGTACGCGCGCAGCGACTTCAGCGCCTCGGCGCGGTCGCCGCCCTCGTCCCAGGCCTTCCAGAACTCCCCGACGCGGCGGTCGAGTTCGGGGGCCTGCGGCTGCCACGGCTCCTCGCCGAAGGTGGGCGCCATGTGCTGCAGGTCGCCGAAGACGAGCAGGGCCTCGGTCGCCTCACGGTCGCCGCCTGCGAGATAGGACATGACCTGCGGCCGGCTCTTCCGCGCGTCGTAACCCTGGTCGTTCCAGGCGAAGTCGGCGGCTCCGTGCACGGCGACCTTGCTGGCGTACGGCTGGTTCATGGGGTTGGCGACGATGCCGGAGAGGTGCTCCGAGAGGCCGGCTTCGCGCTTGTCGTACGGCGCGAGCAGCAGCCGTCCGCTGGTGTTGTCGAAGTCGTTGACCGGATAGTTGTCCCAGACGAACACCTTGCGGCCGAAGAGCTCCGATATCTGGTCGGCCTGTTCGTCGGTGATCTCCGGCGGGACCACGGCAGTGCCGGTCCACATCACCACGACGTCCGGATCCAGGGTCTCCCGCATCTCCTTCTTGTACGGACTGTCCTTCAGGTCGCCGTACTCGGTGGGCACCATCTGCAGCGGCTGGGCGCCGTCATGAGTGGCGATGAAGTCGCTCTGTACGTCGTTGAGCAGGTCGACCTGGGCCTTGGCGGCCGACTCCTGGCCGGGGTCGCCGTACGCCTCGCGGTCGCCGTCGCAGTTCCAGCTCGTGTAGTCGATGTCGTCGAGCGGGATGGAGAAGGCGCGGGTGCCCAGGTCGTAGAGCGCCTGGAGCTTGTCCTTGAGGAGCTTGCGGTCCTCGGCGTCCGAGTAGCAGATCGACTCCCCGGGGGACACGGCGAAGGTGAAGCGGACATGGTTCGCGGTGGCCCGGTCGACCAGTTCGCCCAGCTCGGCCAGCTTGTCCTCGGGGTAGGGCTCGCGCCACTTGCCCCGGTGGTACGGATCGTCCTTGGGCGCGTAGATGTAGGTGTTGGCCTTCACGTCGCCGTAGAAGTCCATCTGGTCGAGGCGCTCTTCGTGCGTCCACGGCTGGCCGTAGAAGCCCTCGATGGTGCCGCGCAGAGGCATCGACGGGTGGTCGCTGACCTGCACGCCCGCCACCTTCCACCGGGCGCCGGAGCGGATGAGGAGCTGGCGCAGGGTCTGCACGGCGTAGTACTGGCCGGGGGCGTCCTTGCCGGCGAGTGCGACGTCGCCCGCGCCCTGCTTCCCGTCGACGCGCAGGGCGTAGCCCTCGGAGGCGTCCGGCACCTCGGTGTCGCCGAGCGCCTGTGCGATGTCGGCCCGGTCCACCGCGCCGAGCCGCACGGTGAGGTGGCGGTCGGCGTCGTCCGGAACGTTTTCGGGGGTGACGACCTCGATCTTGCGGACCTTGCGTTCCCTCAGCTCCCGGATCAGACGGTCCTCGGCGGCCGCGTCCGTCCCGTCGTCGGCGACGACGTACACCTTGCCGGTCACGGGGACGTCGTCACCTGCGCGGCTGAGGTTCTGCGGGGTCGGCGAGACCGGTGGAGTCGTATCGCTCGCGCGTGGGGCTTCTTCGGGCGCGGCGACGGCCGGCAGAGTCTGGAGTGCCAGACTGCTTGCGAATGCGAAGCACACGCCTGCGGTCAGTGTTGCATTCCTGCGTCTTCCCACGTCGTCTCCTCGTATGGTCTGGACCATCAACTGCCCCGTGTCAGACCGATATTGAGGCATGCGGTGGGCGAGACGTAAGACGTCGGGGGTCTAGACCTCTCTCCGGGTGAGATTTACGCTGGCCAACAACTCGGCCGTTCGGGGCCGCAGGTGGCATGCCTTCGCCTACTCGTCCGGCTGTCGTTGCGCCGGGGTGGAGCAGCAGCGTCTGCGCGAGACGGAACAGGTGCTGTCCGATGCGAAGCAGGAAGGCGACCATGAGAGACGGACGACGGTGCAGAACCGCCGGAGTACTCGCAGTGGTGGCGGCCGTCGCGGCCGCCCCGCTCTCGATGGCCCCCGCCGGTGCCCAGGAGCGCGGACCGGCGCCCGATGCACCGCAGGTACTCCCCGCACTTCAGGAATGGAAGGCCGGCTCGGGCGAGTACCGCTTCGGCGCCGGGACGCGGATCGTGCTCGACGAAGCCGATGCGCGTACGGCAGCCGATGCGCGGGAACTCGCGGGCGAGTTGCGCGAGGTGACCGGACGCGCGCCCCGTGTGGTCCACGATTCCCCGGACCGTCACGGCGACATCGTGTTGAGCCGAAGCGCGCACAGAAAAGGGGAGTTGAAGTCCGAGGGCTACCACCTGGACTCCGGTGACCGGCTCACCGTCACCGGCGCCACCTCCACCGGCATCTACTACGGCACCCGCACCGTGCTGCAACTCCTGCGCGGCCAGGGCACGGCCCCCGGCGGCTCGGCCACCGACGTGCCGGAGTACCGGGAGCGCGGCGTCGGCGTCTGCGCCTGCTACATCCACATCTCCATGGAGTACTTCGAGCGGCTGATGCGCGACATGGCCTCGCAGAAGCTCAACCAGCTGTGGATCGAGGCCAAGGTCAAGAGCGACGTCGACCCGAAGTCCGCGTTCTGGGGCTACTACACCAAGGACGAGGTGCGGCAGCTGGTCAAGATGGCCGAGCGGTACCACATCGAGCTGATCCCGGAGATCAACTCGCCCGGCCACATGGACACTTACCTGGAGAACCACCCCGAGCTGCAGCTGAAGGACAAGGACGGCAAGGCCTCACCGCCGCGCCTCGACATCACCCGGTCCGAGGCGTTCACGTACTACACCTCACTCGTCGACGAGGCGCTCGACGTCTGGGACGCACGGACCTGGCACATGGGCGCGGACGAGTACATGATCGGCACCGCCTACCCGGACTTCCCGCACATCCAGGAGTACGCCACCGAGAAGTTCGGCGAACAGGCCACCCCCGACGACGCCTTCGTCGACTTCGTCAACCGTGTCGGCGCCCATGTACGTGCTGACGGACGCCCGCTGCGTATCTGGAACGACGGCCTCCTCGGGCGCAACCACCTGGTGCCCCTCGACCGCGACATCGCCGTGGAGCACTGGCTGGGCGGCGACGACCTGCAGAAACCGTCCTCTCTCCTCGCCGAGGGCTGGCCGGTGATGAACTCCTCGTACTCGCTCTACCTGGTACGAGGCGGCTTCACGATGAAGACCAAGGACCTCTACGAGTCCGGCTGGAGCCCACTCGCCTTCGAGGACGAGGAACTCACCTCCCGGCCCGCGAACCTCACCGGCGCGAAGATCACCCTGTGGCCGGACAACGCCGCCGAGGAGACCGAGAACGAGGTCGAGGCGAAAGCCTTCATGCCGCTGCGGTTCATCGCCCAGGCCACCTGGGGAGGCCCGCGACCCGCTGCCACCTACCAGGAGTTCGAGGAACTGGCCCGCGGTGTCGGACACGCGCCGGGCTGGGACGACACCGACCGCGAACCGCTCGACGCCGACACCTACCGGCTGGTCGGAGTCGGCACCGGCGGCCACGAACTCGCGCCCGCAGGGCAGCAGCCGGGCGCTCTCACGGGCTTCGCGGCCGGCCGCACCGGCGCGTGGCGGGCCACGACCACACCGGACGGCTACTACACCCTGCGCTCGGCGGAGACGGGCCTGTGCCTGGACGTGAACCGGGGCAAGCGGTACCTCGGCGCTCCGCTCGAGGACGGCGCGGAGATCACCCAGGAGACGTGTGCGGCCGGCAAACGCACCCAGCGCTGGCAGGTGGCGGCACACCACGGATCGCTGAAGCTCGTGAACGCCATCTCCCAACTGCAGTTGACGTCCCGTGCGAGCGACGGCACGGCGACCCAGACGGCACCGGACCGGGTGGGGGCGACCTATGTCAGGGCGGTGCCCGAGAGGTGAGCGCACGCGAGCGGCACCGCCACTCCGGCTCGCCGCATGCGTCACCGCAGCACCTCGCTGCCACGGCCGGCCGCGATCACCTTCCGGAGCGGGAAGGCCACGAGCAGCGCGATCGCGACGAGCACGCCACTCACTGCCAGCGGCCCGAGGTCCCCGAATGCAGTGCCGAGGGACCTCGCGGCGATGAGCGGACCGACCGCGGCGCCGACATTGAGCGCCGCGGTGGCGTACGAGCCGGCCATGGTCGGGGCTCCCGTCGCCTCGTGGAGGACGCGCGCGATCAGGGTGCTGCCCAGCGCGAACGACAGAGCGCCTTGCACGAACACGAGGACCAGCAGCGCGACCGGCCGGCCGGCCAGCAGGGCCAGGGCCGGCCAGCCGAGGAGAAGCAGTGGACCGCCGAGCGCGATGACCAGGTCGGGACGGCGGTCGGACACCCGGCCGGCGACGGTGATACCGACGAAGGAGCCGAGGCCGAAGAGCACCAGAACGACTGGGATCCACAGCTCGCCCAGGCCGGCGGTGCCGGTCACGAAGGGAGCGAGGAAGGTGAAACTGGCGAAGGTCGCCGCGTTCACCAGGGCGCCGAGCAGCATCACGAGGGCAAGGCGCCGGCTCCTGAGCTGTCCGAGCTCCGCTCGCAACGCCGGCCCCTGCGACCGGTCTCCCCGTACGGGCCCGGCCGGGATGCCGTTGAGTACGCCGATGGCTGCGGGCAGGCACAGGGCGGCCACGGCCCAGAAGGTGACGCGCCAGCCGAACATGGCGCCGAGTACGGATCCCGCCGGGACGCCGGCGATCGTGGCCGCTGTCGTGCCGGACAGCAGTACCGCGAGCGCGCGTCCCTTCTGGTCCGCCGCGACCAGTTGGGCGGCGGTGGTCAGCGCCACGGCGAGGAATCCGGCATTCGCGAGCGCTGCCACCACCCGGGTGGCGAACATAACCGGGAAGTCGTCCGTGATGGCGCCGAGCGCGTGGGCCGCCGCGAAGACCAGGACGAATCCGAGGAGGCCGGATCGGGCGGGCCAGTTGCGGGCGAGCCCGGCCATGAGTGGTGCGCCGACGACCATGCCGACCGCGAAGGCGGAGGTGAGCGTGCCTGCCGTTCCGACCGTCACGTCGAGGTCGGAGGCGATGCCGGGCAGGAGGCCGGCGAGCATGAATTCGGAGGTGCCCATGGCGAAGACGGCCATGGCAAGCAGGTACAGCGCGAGAGGCATCGAGTGCTCCGAGGCGATGAGAAGCGGGAGGGAGGCGTTCTCGTCACCGCGGTCAGCGCCCACGGGCACCCGCGTCCGGCCGCAGAGCGCGGCGGGACGGCGGAACTACCGGTTCAGGGGGCTGACGGCGTGACCGAAAGCCCCCACCCTGGATGCTTCGGGGCTCGACATGCTGCGCACGCTACACAACCCACGTCCGACGACGCACACGAGTTCCTGCACGTCCGCACGGTCTCCCATTCCGCGACCGGCGACCGGCGACCGGCGACCGGCGACCGGCGACCGGCTTCCACCGGCCACCGGCCACCGATCTCCGGGGGTGGGCTCCACGCCTCCCGCTTCCCGCCGTCGCGAGGACAAGTGGCCCGGGAAAGCGAGGGTGTCGAGTGGCACGGCCCGGACGCCGTGACCGGAGCGAGCCGGAGTCGTCGGGGCGATGGGGCGCTGGGCCGGTCACCGCCAGGAGCGTTCTGTGCCCGGTCGGTTACTGAACGCAGTGCTGCATGCAGGTACGCGAACTGTTCGAGGCCGAGCGGGCGGTCAAGGCATACCCTTGGCGGTAGCGGCACCGGGGGTACCTGGGGGAGGGGAAGTGAATGAACTGGTTCTGGATCATCCTCATCATCTTCTGGACGGGCGGATTCGCGTGGGTGGCGGACAACGCCCGTACCGCGCTGCGCAATCGCCATGAGCGCAAGATGGAGCGCATCGAGGCGGCGAAGCAGGAACGCCTGGCCGTCGAGGCCGCCCACAAGACCCCGGAACCGGTCTGCGGCTGCACCCACCACCTCGCCAAGCACGACAAGCAGGGACTCTGCCACGAACGCGTGGAGGTCCCCACCGCCTGGGACGAGAACAAGAAACCCCTGAGGTACGAACCCGGCCAGTGCAACTGCCAGCGCTACGTGGGGCCCCAGCCGCTGTCCCAGGTCTACGCGGAGGAACTGACGGACCGGGCGTGACCTCCGGGTTCCGTGCGGAGCCGGCTGCCCCCGGACTCCCTCAGGCCGTCCGCGCCCGCACTCCCGGCACCGGGGATGTGGCGGCCGTCGAGCGGATCTGCTCGATCACGCTGTCGAGGTGAGCCGCTGCGGCTCGGGCCGCCTCGGCCGGGTCGGCGTCGACGACCGCGTTGATGATGTCCAGGTGCTGGGGGAGGGACTGGCCGGGGCGGCCGGGGCGTAGGGCCAGGCGGAACTGGAAGCGGACCATCGGGCCGTTGAGGCGCTCGAGTTGGCGTTTGGCGACCTGCTGGCCGCTGGCCTCGACCACGAGTTCGTGCAGGCGCTGGTTGAGGCCCGAGTAGGTGTGCACCTCGTTCGCCTCGACGGCCTGCTTCATTTCCTCGCCGATGCGGCGCAGTTCGGCGCGCTGTTCCTCGTTCGCCCCGGTGGCCGCCTTGCTCGCGCAGAGCTGCTCCAGTGCGGAGCGGCACTCGGTGATCTGTACGGCCTCGTCGACGGACACCACCCGGACCCTGGCTCCGCGGCGCGGGATGATCTCGACGACGTCCTCGGCGACCAGGTCCTGGAGGGCTTCGCGGACCGCGCTGCGGGTGGATCCGTAGGACTCCGCGAGGTCGTTCTCGACCAGCCGCTGGCCGGGTGCCAGATCGCCGGAGCGCAGTGCGTGCCTGATCGCCTCGGCCACGTACTGTCGCGCGGCCGCTCCCGTCAGCTTGTCCGTCACGCGTTATCGGCCTCTCTCGTCCGCCCCGGTCCTGGTCGGGACCGGCTCTGTGCGCTGCGTCGTGCGTCGTGTGCAGGTGAAGCGTATGCGGTGCGCGGTCCGGGGCGCAGGGACTCCCGGGCTCACTGCTGAAGACATCATCGACGATGTGATCGAATATCTCGCAATCTATATCTCCAAATATCTTGTCAACAATCTGGTCGATGATTTAGCTTCCTGTTCACGCCCTCGGAACGCACTCGGAACGCGGGCCGAGGGCTCGCAGCCCGAAGTTCCAGACCGACGAAGGAAGAGCCGATGCCCGCCGAAGCAGCCGCGCAGGGGGTCCGCCGCCGCGGCTCCCAGACCGCGATCGACTGCCTGTTCATGCGGGGCGGTACGTCGCGGGGTCCGTTCTTCGACGCCCGGCTGCTGCCCGGGGACCCCGGCAACACCGACGAACCCGACGACACCGAACTGCGCGACGCCGTCCTGCTCGCCGCGACGGGCTCACCCGACCCGCGCCAGATCGACGGCATCGGCGGTGCGCACCCACTGACCAGCAAGGTCGGCCTGGTGCGTCCCGGCACCGCGCCCGGCATCGACGTCGAGTGGACCTTCGCCCAGGTGCAGCCCGGCAGCAGCGCCGTCGACACCTCGTCCAACTGCGGCAACATGCTCGCCGCCGTACTGCCCTTCGCCGTCGAGACCGGCATGGTGCTCCCCGACGCCGACCGCACCACCGCCCGGGTCCTCACCCGCAACACCGGCATGGTCGCCGAGATCACCGTCGCCACCCCGGCGGACACGGACGGCACGCGGTACGTCGACTACGCGGGAGCGGCCCGTATCGACGGAGTGCCCGGCACCGCCGCCCCCGTCGAGATCGGCTTCCTGGACACCGCGGGCTCGGTGGCCGGCTCCCTGCTGCCCACCGGGCGCACCCGCGACACCGTGCACGTCCCCGGACTCGGCACCGTCGACGTCACCCTCATCGACAACGGTCAGCCCCTCGTCGTCGTGGCCGCCCAGCGCCTGGGCGCGACCGGGTACGAGACGCCGGCCGAGATCGATGGCGACGACCGGCTCAAGGCACGGGTCGAGGCGCTGCGCCTGGTCTGCGGCGAGGTCATGGGACTGGGTGACGTCACCGCCCGCAACTACCCGAAGATGACGCTGGTCGCACCGCCCCGCGCCGGTGGCACCCTCACCACCCGCAGCCTCATCCCGCACGTGTGCCACCAGTCCATCGGCGTACTCGCGGCCGTCACCGCCGCCACCGCCTGCGTACTGGACGGCAGCGTCGCCCGCGACGTCGCCGCCGGGACCGCGGGAGGCGAACCCACCGTGTCCGTCGAGCACCCGGCCGGCGAGTTCAGCGTCGCCCTGCGCCTCGACCCGGCAGACCCCCGGCGCATCACCCGCTCCGCCCTGCTGCGCACCGCCCGACTGCTGATGGCGGGCGAACTGCTCGTGCCCCGCTCCGTCTGGGACCCGGTGGCCGCCTCCGACCCGGTACGCACCACGCCTCCGGCAAGCCCCACCCGCACCGCACAGGAGAACGCCGCGTGATCATCGACATCCACGGTCACTACACCACCGCACCCGCACCGCTCGGTGCGTGGCGCGATGCGCAGACCGCCGCGCTCACCGACCCGCTGCGGGCGCCCGACCCCGCCGGGCCCACGATCAGCGACGACCTGGTCCGCGAGTCGATCGAGACCAACCAGCTGCGGCTGATGGACGAACGCGGCATCGACGTCACCCTGTTCTCGCCGCGAGCGTCCTTCATGGCCCACCACATCGGCGACTTCGCGACGTCGTCGGCCTGGGCCCGTATCTGCAACGACCTGTGCCGCCGGGTCGCGGACCTCTACCCCGAGCGCTTCGCGGTCGGCGCGATGCTGCCGCAGTCACCCGGTGTCGAACCGGCCACCGTCATTCCCGAACTGGAGCGCGCCGTAGGCGATCTGGGCGCGGTGACGGTCAATCTCAATCCGGACCCGTCCGGCGGCCACTGGACCGCGCCGCCCCTCACCGACCGTTCCTGGTACCCGGTGTGGGAGAAGCTCGTCGAGTTGGAAGTGCCGGCCATGGTCCACGTCTCCACCAGCTGCAACCCGGCCTTCCACACCACGGGCGCCCACTACCTCAACGCCGACACCACCGCGTTCATGCAACTGCTCGGCGGCGACCTGTTCGCCGACTTCCCCGAGCTGCGCCTGATCGTGCCGCACGGCGGCGGAGCCGTCCCGTACCACTGGGGCCGCTTCCGTGGCCTCGCGCAGGCGATGGGCCGCGAGGACGCCGTGGAGGCGCTGATGCGCAACGTCTACTTCGACACCTGCGTGTACCACCAACCCGGCATCGACCTGCTCCTCGACGTGGTCCCGCACGACAACATCCTCTTCGCCTCCGAGATGATCGGCGCCGTCCGCGGCGTCGACCCGCGCACCGGCCACCACTTCGACGACACCCGCCGCTACGTCGAGAAGGCCGGGCTGCCCGAGGACCGGCTCGCGGCGATCGAGGAGCACAACGCCCGGCGCGTGTACCCGCGTCTGGACGCCCTCCTCACGGCCCAGGGCCGCTGAGCCACAGCGCACCCCCGTCACCGTCCCGCCGAAGCAAGGATCCGCCCCATGTCCCGACTCGGAGTAGTCCACCGCACCATCGACCGCGCCGCCCCCGCGGCCGTCCACGCGCTGTCCCGGTTCGGCGTCGCCACCGTCCACGAGGCGATGGGCCGGCTCGGCCTGATGCGCCCGTACATCCGTCCCGTCTACGAGGGCGCGAAGCTCTGCGGCACCGCCGTCACCGTGCTCCTGCAGCCCGGCGACAACTGGATGCTGCACGTGGCCGCCGAACAGGTCCGCGAGGGCGACATCGTCGTCGCCGGCTGCACCACCGAGAGCGAGGACGGCTTCTTCGGCGAACTGCTCGCCACCTCGATGCGCTCGCGCGGCGCCGGTGGCCTCGTCATCGACGGCGGCTGCCGCGACGTCGACGAACTGCGCGAGATGGACTTCCCCGTCTTCTCCCGCGCCATCAACGCCAAGGGAACCATCAAGGCCACCCTCGGCTCGGTCAACATCCCCGTCGTCGTCGCCAACGCCCTGGTCACCCCGGGTGATGTGATCGTCGCGGACGCCGACGGCGTGGTGGTCGTACCCGCCGCCAGAGCCGCCGACGTCGCCGAGGCGGCGACCACGCGCGAGGCGAACGAGGAGGGCAAGCGCGCACGGTTCAAGTCCGGCGAACTCGGCCTGGACATGTACCGGATGCGCGAGCCGCTCGCCGAACTCGGCCTGACCTACGTCGACTGAAGCCCGAGGAGCGCACCCCATGAACGACCGACCCGCCGATGAAACCGCCGACTTCCCCGTCACCCCCGGCTGGCTTGCACCCCACCCCGCCCCCGCGAAGCCCGCCTTCGTCCTGCCGCCCGGCACGGTCGACGCCCACTGCCACGTGTTCGGCCCGGGCGCCGAGTTCCCCTACGCCCCCGAGCGCAAGTACACCCCCGTGGACGCCTCGAAGCACCAGCTCTTCGCCCTCCGCGACCACCTCGGCGTCTCGCGCAACGTCCTCGTCCAGGCCACCTGCCACGGCGCCGACAACAGCGCCCTGGTGGACGCCCTGCACACGGCGGGCGACCGCGCCCGCGGCGTGGCGACCGTACGGCCCGACGTGAGTGACGCGGAACTGCGGCGCCTGCACGAAGCCGGCGTACGCGGAGTGCGATTCAACTTCGTCCGCCGACTCGTCGACGCCGTACCCACCGAGGCACTCGAGACCGTCGCCCGGCGGATCGCCCCGCTCGGCTGGCACGTCGTCCTCTACTTCGAGGCCGCCGACCTGCCCGACCTGGAGACGTTCTTCCAGTCCCTGCCGGTGCCGCTCGTCATCGACCACATGGGACGACCCGACGTCACCCGCAGCGCGGACGGACCGGAGTTCGCCCGCTTCCTGCGCTTCGTCGAGGCGGGCGACGTGTGGGTCAAGGTCTCCTGCCCCGAGCGCCTGACCGTCACCGGACCACCCGCCCTCGACGGCGAACGGCACGCCTACCGCGACGTCGTGCCGTTCGCCCGCAAGGTCGTCGACACATTCACCGACCGCGCTCTGTGGGGCACCGACTGGCCCCACCCCAACCTCGAGAACCACATGCCCGACGACGGTCTCCTCGTCGACCACATCCCGCACATCGCCACCACCGCGGCCGCCCGGCAGGCCCTGCTGGCCGACAACCCGCAGCGCCTGTACTGGCCCGAGACGGCCGGCTGACGCCAACCCACCGGCCCCCCTTCGACAGGGCGCCGCGTCCCCACCCCTGGAGCGTGCAGTGCAGCACCCCCCTGCTACCAACGCGGCCACCAACTCGGCCAACCGCCTGGACCGACTGCCCATCTCGAAGTTCCACAGGACGACCCTCGTCGCCGTCGCGTTCGCGTACTTCTTCGAGTTCGCGGACATCAACACCTTCGCCATCACGGCACCCGTCATCCGCGAACAGTGGAGTGCCGAGGTCAACCACATCGCGTATGTGACCTCGCTGTCGTTCGTCGGCATGTTCATCGGCGCCGTGGTGGCCGGCGGCCTGGCCGACCGCCTGGGCCGCAAGCGCACCCTCACCCTGACCACGGTGTGGTTCGCGGTCTGGTCGCTGGCCTGCGTCTTCGCCTGGGACCTGTGGTCGCTCGGCGTCTTCCGGGTGCTCACCTCGGCCGGTCTCGCCGCGATGACCGTCGTCGCCGTGGTGTACATCAGCGAGCTCTACCCACGGGCCAAGCGCGGCAAGTTCCAGGCGTACGCCATCGTCATCGGCATCTGCGGAACGCCCGTCACCAACCTCATCGCCGCGGGTGTGGTGCCGCTCTCCGACTGGTCGTGGCGGCTCGTCTACCTGTGGGGCTCGCTCGGCATGCTGTTCCTGTACTTCGTGCGCAAGCTCGAGGAGTCCCCGGTCTGGCTCGAGTCCCGCGGACGCCACCAGGAGGCCGAAGCGATCCTCACCCGCATAGAGACGGTCGTGGCTGCCGAGCACGGTGAACTGCCCGCCGCGCGGCAACTGCAGCCGGAGCAGGCCAAACCGGAGGGCAAGCCCGGCCTGTCCATGCTGAAGGACCGCAAGTTCCTGTACCCCACGATCCTGCTCTCGGTCCTGTGGATCACCCAGACCATCGGCTTCTTCGGCTACTCCAGCTGGGCACCCACCCTGCTCGCCGCCGAGGGCATCAGCGTCGAGGACTCGGTCTTCTACGTCGCCCTGACCACGATCGGCGCCCCGCTCGGCTCCTACCTCGCCGCGATGGTCACCGACCGCTTCGAACGCAAGTGGTCCCTGGTGGTCTTCGGCCTGATCATCGCGGCCACCGGCCTGATGTACGGCCTGACCTTCACCCCGGTCCTGATCATCATCTTCGGCTTCCTGGTCAACCTCTTCGAGCGCGGCTACACCGCCCTGGCCTACGCCTACGCCCCCGAGCTGTACGACACCCGCGGCCGCTCGCTCGGCACCAGCATCGCCTACGGTCTGGGCCGCCTGTCGAACGCGTTCGGCCCGCTGATGATCGCCGGCATCTACACCGGCATCGGCTACGAGGCGGTCTTCATCTTCATCGCCGGCAGCTGGACCGTCGGCGCCCTCGTCCTCGCGCTCTTCGGCCCGGCCACCCGCCGCAGGCGCCTGGCCGCGGAGGCTGCGGCGGTGGAGCAGGACGCCCAGGGCGCCGCGGCGAAGGCCGGCTGACCGCACCGGCCCGTGGACGCGACGGAACGAGCGCGCGCGCCCCGAGTCTCGTCACACGGTGCGGTCCGTGACCGCGAGGCGGACGAGTCCGGCCCAAGCGGCGTGGGACAGGGCCAGTACGGGGCCGGCAGCGTTCTTGGAGTCCCGTATGCGCACGGTGTCCTGTGCGTCGGCGACCTCCACGCATTCGCCGCCGCCGCCGCTGCTGTAGCTGCTCTTGATCCATGCCGTCTCCGGAACGGCCGGCACAGCGCGCTGATCGGTCATCTCTCTCCCAGTAGTTTCTCGATGAAAGCCAACGACTCTCGGGGAGTCAGTGCCTGTGACCGGAGGATGCCATAGCGCGATTCGAGCTCGTGAACCTTCTCCTGCCCCGTGTACATGCGGCTGTCGTCCTGAACCTTGGTGTACGCGATGCGTTGTCCCTGCGTGGTGTCGATCAGATTGAACGGCCCACCCAGTCCGGCATGGTCCTCACGGTCCACGGGCATCACCTGGACTTCGACGTTGCGGTTCTGGCCGACCAGCAGGATCTGCTCCAACTGGCCGTACAGCGTTGAGCGTCCGCCGATCGGCCTCCGCAGAGCGATCTCCTCGATGATGAAACTCAGCAAGGGGGCAGGGCGCCGGGTGTAGATGTCCTGCCGGGCCAGCCGAGCGGTGAGACGCTGCTCGATGACCTCGTCGTCGAGGAGCGGACGCTGCATCTGGAAGACGGCCCGTGCGTACTCCGGTGTCTGGAGCAGGCCAGGCACGGCGTGGTTCGCGTACACACAGAGGGCGACCGCGGTCGCCTCCAACCGCGCCGCATCCCGGAAGAACGCCGGATACTGCGCCCGGGCCACCTCCTCCTTCAACGCCCGCAGCACACCACCCGCACCCAACACCTCATCCGCCCGGTCGATGAACCTCGGTGCAGGAATCCTCCGCCCCTGCTCGAACGCCGCGATCGTCGCCGCCGAGTAACCCGTCCTCGTACCGAACTCCGCGCGCTCCACGCCGGCCCGCACCCGCAGCAGTTTCAACTGCCGCCCGAACGCGGCGACCACGCCCGTCCCGGGCTCGTCCTCGGGCCGTCGGCCGCCGACCTGACCCCCGTCCGGACCGTCTGCGCCGGACTCTCCCGACGCACCTTCGCCGTATGGCTTCACTGGCATCGCCTCCCCGGCTCAACTCGTCCACGGAGGCGTGGTCACGCCGCGCACCGCATACAGCGCCCGCCCGTACACGTACAACTGCGGATCGTCAGTGAGTCACCGCTCGTCACGCTACGCCACGGGCGTGCGGATCGGCGCGGCAACGTGACAACTGCTTTGACGATCGGAGTGGAGAGCAGCAGCGAGGCCCCGCACCGCGCTCCGGCCTGCGCGCGTACAGCGCTGCTCTGTCGGCGCCGATCGCCTGGCGGGCGCCCGGTGGGCGCCGAAAACGTAGCCCCATGAACTACGAGACCATGCCTGCGGCGAAAGCCGATGACCGCTCCCAACTGGATCCCGTTCTCCGGGACTTCGCGATGTGCTTCAGCTCCACACCGCGCGGCGCACGGCTCGCGCGCCGACTCGTCGCGGTGCGGCTCGACGCCTGGGGCATGGCGTACGGGAGTGAGGTTCACGACGCGATGGTGTTGATCGTCGCCGAGCTGTCGGCGAACGCGATCCGGCACGGGCGAGTGCCGGGCCGGGACTTTCGCCTCCGTCTGGTCGCGGGTGCGGAGATCGTGCGGGTCGAGGTCACGGACACACGGTCCGAGAGCCTGCCGGTGGTGCCGCCGGGCCTCCCCACGGACCTGGAGTCCGATGGCGGACGCGGACTCGTCCTGGTGGCGGGTCTCGCCGCGCGCTGGGGCTGGACGCCACGTCCGGGAGCGCCCGGCAAGACCGTGTGGGCGGAATGTTGCAAGCCCTGAGCCATGTCCTAAGGCTTGCGCCCCACCGCGACGTAGCCCGCGCTGATGATGTCGTCCTGGCCGGGGACCGGTTCGCCCAGCTCGGGGTGCCACTGCTCGGCGGCGGTGATGCCCGGCTCGACCAGTTCGAGGCCGGCGAAGAACGCGGCGAACTGCTCGCGGTTGCGCGGCGCGAGGGTGAGCTGGTTCGACTTGTACATCTCGTCGACCCGCTGGGCCTCCTGCGGGTGGAAGTCGGCCGTGAGATGCGACATCACCAGATGGCTGCCCGGGGCGAGCGCCGACACCAGCCGGCCCACCAGCTCGTAGGCGCCGTCCTCGTCGCTCACGAAGTGCAGCAGGGAGATCAGTGACAGGGCGACCGGACGGCTGAAGTCGAGGGTCTTGCCCGCCTGTTCGAGGATCGCTTCCACGTTGCGGGCATCGGCCTGCACGTAGTCGATCGCGCCCGCGGGAGTGCCGCTGAGCAGTGCCTCGGCGTGTGCCAGGACGATCGGGTCGTTGTCGCAGTAGACGATCCGGGCGGCGGGTATCGAATCCTGCGCCACCTGGTGGAGGTTGGGCTCGGTGGGGATGCCGGTGCCGATGTCGAGGAACTGCTCGATGCCGCCCCGCTCCGCGAGCCAGCGGGTGGCGCGGTGCATGAAGGCACGGTTCACCTTCGTCATGACCGGGATGGTGGGTTCCACGGCCAGCATCTGCCGGCCCATCGCCACGTCCACCTCGTAGTTGTCCTTGCCACCGAGGAACCAGTCGTACATCCGGGCGGGATGGGGCCGGCTGGTGTCGATCAGCGGTGCGGTCTCGTCGGTCTCCGGTCCGGCCATGGTGGACTCCGAGGTAGGTAGGGGGACGCGGGAGCCGTCAGGAAGGCCGAGAACCCGCGGTCGGGAGATCATCTCCGGGCCAGGATAAGCAACTTGGTGCCGGTCAAGGTCGGGTTTCGTACACAAATCCGGTTTCGGGGCCCGGCCGGACGCGGCTGACCTCGGTGTGCTCGGCGGCACCGGGAGGAGCAAGCGTCCCGTGAGTCGTTCTGTTCCCCGTCGGCCCTCGCGCGCATCTTGACGACTGGTCTCGACCAGCAGCACCGTTGCGAGGTCCGGTTCGCGCTCACGTACGCGAGTGGGCCGGGCCTAGCACAGCGGGAAGGGGAGACTCGTTGGAGCAGCAGGGGCTCAACCGGAAGCAGTTACCGGGCCTGGCCGCCCTCGGAGCGGGCGCGTTGGCGTTCGGCCCGGGAGACGGGCTGATCGGGAACGCCGAGGCCGACGCCCACGCCACACCGGAGCCGGAGCTCGGCGAGGCCGCCGAGGACGCGGTCCGGCGGGACGTGGCGCAGTGGGGCGTCGAGGGCAGGGCCTGGGACCGCTGCCTTCTACGACCGGCTGCCCGCCCGGGCCGAGCAGTCGGTACGCCCGGTGATCCGGGAGCTGAGCCGCAACTCCTCCGGCATGCCGGCCCGTTTCCGCACCGACTCCGCGTCCGTGTACGCCCGTTACACCCCGCGGTCGGCGAGTCTGGACCTGCCGCACATGCCGGCCACCGGGGTCAGCGGCCTCGACCGCTACGCGCAGGACGCCCGGGGCCGGGAGCGCTGGGTGAGCGTGACCAAGCCGGCCGCCGGGGCGAGCACCTGCTGGGTGACGACCGCGAGGCGACGACCGACGGCTCGCATCCGAACGATCTCGGGATGGTCCGCTACGCCGACGCGTACACCGATGTGCTGCGGCGGGTGCTGTGACCAGTAGATGCTCCGTCCGCCGGCGCCGACGCCTTCGGATCCTCCTCGCCCTCCGGCCGTTTTCCTTCGCTCGCCCCGTCCTGTCAACCCTCACTCCAGGAGTCGCCGTGACCGCTGATCCGTTCCGCTCCAGAACCGGTACGGGGAGGGCGCGCCGCAGCGCGTGTCCTCGCCGCCTACAGTTCGTACTCGGCGCGCTGCTCGCCCTGTTGCTCGCCCTGGGAGCGGCCGGGCCCGCCCTCGGGGCCGGTCCGGCCGCGGACCGTGCCAGGGACCCCGGACCCGCTCGGGGCGGCGCCGAGGTCGTGGACGTCACCCAGGTCGCCGACCGCCAGGTCGACCTGTCCGTACGGTCGACCGCGCTCGGCGGCCGGACGGTGAAGGTGCGGCTCCTCACGCCGGACGGCTGGGATCCCACGGACCGGCGTCAACACTGGCCGACGCTCTGGCTGTTGCACGGCTGCTGCGGTGACTACACCTCGTGGACCGGCGCCACCGACGTCGCGCAGATCGAGAGCCTGCGCGACGCCCTGGTCGTGATGCCGGAGGCGGGCAGGACGGGCTGGTACAGCGACTGGTGGAACCACGGGGAGGGCGGTGACCCGGCCTGGGAGACCTTCCACACCAAGGAGTTGCGTCATCTCCTCGAACACGGCTGGGGTGCCTCCGCGAACCGGACGGTGGCAGGCCTTTCGATGGGCGGCCAGGGCGCGCTCCTGTACGCGGCGCGGCATCCCGGCATGTTCAAGGCCACCGCCGCGTACTCCGGTTCGTCCCATCCGCTTCTCGACGACGAGTCCGTGAACCGGCTTCTCGGCTTCTTCGCCGAAGACGGCAATGATCCGCTGCGGGTGTGGGGCGATCCGGTCGCGCAGCGCCGGATCTGGGAGGCGCACGATCCGTTCCACCTCGCCGAGCGGCTCAAGTCCCTGCCCGTGTACCTGTCGTCCGGCGACGGCACCCCCGGACCGCTGGACGAACCCGATGCCGCCCACGACGCGCTCGAGGCGGACTTCAACCGCCAGAACCACGCGCTCGCCGCCGAGTTGGAGCGCGTCGGGGCCAAGCACCTGACCACCAACTTCTACGGCCCGGGTCGCCACACCTGGCCCTACTGGGAACGCGAACTGCACGCATCGCTGCCGATGCTGCTGGAGGCCATGGACGTGCGGTGAGCGAGGCGGCGCGACCCGGCGCCCGCACTGCCCGGGTCGCGCTGCGCGCTCATCGGCCGCCGGACGCGGCGCGGATCTCGCGTACGTCACCGAGGAAGACGGTGCCGGAGCGTTCGACGCGGTGGATGAACTGCGTCTCCAGACCCTCGAAGTAGCCCGTGTCGGAGGCGAACCGGAGCGGCTTGGCCAGGCCCCGGTGCCGGCTGCCGCGCAGCCTGGTCGCGGTGGAGCCGCGATCGGGTCCGTCGTCCGTGGGGCGTTTCACCGCCGAGGCGATGAGCCGGACCGCATCGTAGGCCTCGACGGCGAACGGGGCGGTGGGCCCCGGTTCCGGGGCGGTGGGGAACATGTCGTGGTAGGCCGCGACGAAATCCCCGGCGGCGGGCAGCGCCTTCGGGTCTGCGTAGGTGGTGACGCAGAGCCAGCCCCGCGCCGACCCGCCCGCCTCCCCGACGAACGGCAGCCGCGTCGCGCCGTCCCGGGGATCCGGGAGGAGGACCGGTTCAGCCGCCAACCGGACCCCGTCGAAGCCGGTGCGGTCCAGTGCTCGGGCGAACCGCCCGGCCCGCTGCGGCGACGTCCCGGCATACACCACGGCCTGCGCGCGCGACGCACGTACGGCCCTGGCGGCCGGGGCGAAGTCCTGCTGCCCGGCCGGGACCCGGTGTCGGGTGGTGCGTCCGCCCGCGGTGGGCGGGAATTGCTGGAGGCTCTCGACGAACGCCCACCTCTGGTCGTCCGTGGCAGCCCGGTCGTCGACCAGGGCGACGTGCTCGCAGGGCTCGACACGGCTCAGGTAGTGCCGGACCCCGAAGGTCAGTTCGTTCCGGTTGGGCCTCAGGGGGAAGTAGGTGGGGAACTTCTGCAGATCGGTCGCCATCTGCGGTGCGGATGCCGAGACGGTGACGAGCGGCAGATCGGCTTTGCCGCAGCGGGCGGCGAGGGTCTCGAGCCCGGCGTCGGCGGTGGGGCCGAGCAGGGCGACCACCCGTTTGTCCTTGATCAGTCCGGCGGTGACGGCGGCTGCCCGGCCCGGATCGCCTCGATCGTCGCGGACCAGGAGCCGCAGGTCGAAGGCCCGTTCGTCGTTGTCGTTGAAGTCCCGTACGGCGATCCGCGCCCCGCGTTCCTGCGCCCGGCCGAGCGCCCGGAGGTCCCCGGAGAGATCGGCCTGGAGCGCGATCACCCGCTCGGGCAGCGCGCGTCCGTCGTCGCCGCCCGCCGCACCGGCGCGTAGCGCGGCGATACCGCCGCCGGCCGCCGCGAGAGCCGCCGCACCGAGTCCGAGCACGGCACGACGGGAGGGGCGACGGGACGGGAGGCGCGGCGCATGCCGTGCGCCGAAGGAGGCGGCGGTGACGGTCGCAAGCTGGTCCGGGCGCGAGGCGTCGGCCGGCGACCCGGCACCGGTCGAGGCTGGGCCGGCGGGCCCGGAGCCGTGCGGAAGGGGTCCGGCGGACGCCTCCCGAACCGGCTCGGTCAGCGCGAGGACCTCGCCGGAGCGCTCGGTGATCGTGCGCAGTACGGGCAGCGGCAGCCAGTCCCGCGACTCGGCCGCATCTCCGTCACCGGATCCGCCACCGGACACCGGCGCGGCCGGCGGCTCGTGGGGGGTGCGCGGGTCCCGTCCTGCCAGCCGTCGGCCGACCTCGAGCGCCGTGGGCCTCGCCGCGGGCAGCTTGGCGAGACAGTCCCGCACCACGCCCAGGAGCGATGCGGGCACGCCGGTCAGATCGGGCTCCTCGTGCACCGTGTGGTAGAGCGCGCTCGCTGCGGGTCCGGACCCGAACGGCAGCCTCCCGGTCGACGCGTACGCGAGCAGGCAGCCGAGTGAGAACACATCGCTCGCCGGGCCGACCCCGCCGGAGTGCGCCTGCGCCTGCTCGGGGGAGAGGAACCCGGGCGAGCCGATCACCAGCCCGGTCGTGGTGATGGCGGTCGCCCCGTCCGGGCGCACGATCCCGAAGTCGATCAGCCGCGGGCCGTCCGATGCGAGCAGGACGTTGGCCGGTTTCACGTCACGGTGGACCAGACCGTCCTCGTGCACCGCGGCCAGCGCCTCGGCGACCCGGGCACCCAGGTCACGAACGGTCCGCTCCGGCAGCGGCCCGTGCTCGGCGACCGCTTCGCCGAGCGGGACACCCGGTACGTAGGCGGTGGCCAACCACGGCCGGTCGCCGGCCACATCGGAGGCGAGTACGGGTGCCAACCAGCGGTTGTCGAGACGAGCGGTGGCCGCCGCCTCCCGCCGGAAGCGCGCGAGGAACCCCGGGTCGCCGGCGTACTCGGTGCGTACGACCTTGAGTGCGGTGAGAGCGCCGCCCGGCGAACGCCCGAGATACACGACACCCATCCCGCCCGCCCCGAGCCGGCCGAGGAGCAGGTGCCCGCCCAGCCGCTCGGGGTCGTCGGGGCGCAGCGGTCGCAGACGTTTCGCTCCCCGGCTCACTTCTCCGCTTCCCGCGGCTTCACCGGAACGAAGCGGAACTTTCCGTCCTTCACTTCGTACAGCGAGACCCCTTCCTCGAGCGAGTAGTGGCCGGTGTCCGCCTCGAAGGCGAACTTCTTGGTGATGCCCTGGTACTCGGCGCCGCGCAGCAGGGGGACGAGGCGCCTCCTCGATGGCGGGCGTCCGTCGCGGGCGGACCCGGTCAGCCGGCGGATGGTGAGGTTCGCCGTGTCGTAGGCCTCGGCCGCGTAGTAGCCCGGCTCCCTGCCGAAACGCCTGCGGTACGCCTTGCGGAAGGGCGCCGCGGCCGGCACGGCGCTCGGGTCGATGCAGGACGCGGTGATCAGCCATCCTTCGGCCGCCGCCCCCGCGGCGTCGAGGAACCGCGGATCGAGCAGTGTCTGCGTGCCCATCCGGCGGCCGGTGAATTCCGCGTCCGCGAGATCCCTGGCGGCGCGGGCGGCGCTGTCCGCGTACCCGGCGTGGATGTAGGAGTCGATGCCGTCGTCCATCAGGTCGTCGATCAGCGGCCGGAAGTCGACGAGCCCGGCCGGGGCCACCCGGGGGTGCAGTGTGAGACCGGCGTCGTGCAGTGGCTCGGACGTCATGGCGCTGACCTCCCACCCGTACGCGGCCGCCGTGCGGTCCTGGAGAAGGCCGATGCGCCGGGCTTTCGTCCGCATCGCCAGGTGGTAGGCGATCTCGTAGGCCACCGAGAAATCGGGCGCCCGGCAGTGGACCGCGGTCCGGCTGTGTTCGGTGCGGAGCCACACCGTGCCGGGCACGACGAACAGCAGGGGCAGCATCGCCGCGTCGTAGGTCGCGAGCGATGCCACCGCCGTCTGGCTGGTGTTGGGACCGATGACGGCCAGTACGCCCCGGTCCGCCACCAGTCGCTCGGCGGCGGCTTTCGCGCGTCCCTCGGAGCCGCGGTCGTCGGACGTGCGCAGGTCCAGTTCGAAGGGTCTGGAAGCGCGGGCGTTGTACTGCTCGACGGCGAGGCGCGCGCCCTGCTCCAGTGCGCGGCCGACTGCCTTGCCCGGGCCACTGAGGTCGGCATGCACGCCGAGCGCCCACCGGGTGTCGCCGCTTCCGGCGGCGGAACCGTCGTCGCGGGTCAGCGCCCACAGGCCACCGCCCGCGGCGACGGCGGCCGCCGCGCCTGCGATCGACAGGAGCGCGCGGCGACGCCCGTGGTGCGGGGGCGTCGGCGGCGTCGCGGGCGGTGCGGCCCCGGCAGCCGACGGCGTGCCGTCGACGGCGGTGTCGGTGACGGGCAGGCCGGGGGTTCCGGCCGCGGTGGGCTCGATGTCGGGGAGCGCCAGCATCCGGGCCGTCGTCTCGGCGATGTGCCGCAGGACCGGTCCCGGCAGCCAGTCCTCCCCACCGGTGCGGTCGGCGGCGAGCCGCCGCCCGATCTCCACCGTGCCCGGGCGCGCGGCAGGCTCCTTGGCCAGACAGGCGCGGACCACGGCCAGCAGGGACCGGGCTTCTTCCGGTTCCGGCCCGCCGAGGTCGGGCTCCTCGTGAACGGTCCGGTAGAGGATCGCCTCGGGCGTGCCATGGCCGAACGGCGGGCGGCCCGTGAGGGCGTGCGCCAGCAGGCAGCCGAGCGAGAACACATCGCTCGCCGGGCCGAGTTCGCCCGCTCGCGCCTGTTCCGGAGACAGGAAGCCGGGCGATCCGGCCACCGCACCCGCGGTCGTCAGCGCGGTCGCGTCCGGGGAGCGCGCGATACCGAAGTCGATCAGCCGCGGGCCGTCGACCGCGAGCAGGACATTCGCCGGTTTGACGTCACGGTGCACCAGACCGGCCGCATGGACCTGCCCGAGCGCGGCGGCGAGCAGGTGTCCGAGGCGGCCGACGCTGCGCTCGGGCAGCGGCCCGAAGCGCTGCACGGCCTCCCCGAGCGACGGCCCGGGGACGAAGGCGGTGGCCAGCCAGGGCGCGGGCGCGTCGTCCGGCCCGGCGGCCGTCACCGGCGACACCCAAGCGCTCTCCACCCGCCGCGCGGCCTCGATCTCCCGCTGGAACCGCAGCCGGAAACCGGGTTCGTCGGCGAGGTCCTGGTGCACCACCTTCACGGCGGCGAGGGTCCCGCCCGGAGCGCGGCCCAGGTACACCACTCCCATACCGCCCGCACCGAGTCGGGCCAGGATGCGATGGCCGCCGATCGTCGAGGGGTCCCCGGGCAGCAGAGGCGGACTCAAGGGGCATCCCCCAGCTCCGCCTCCGTCTTCACCAGCATGTTCGTCAGCGCCGTCGGCCCGGCCAGGTCGACCTCGTCCTTCTCATGGCCGTCGGCCCCCTTGACCACGGCGGACATCACGATGTTGCCGAACCTCGTCTGGGACCAGGAGTACGGCTGGGGGACGTCCCCGTCGCCCGTACGGTCGATGAGGCCGTTCTCGTCGAGCGTGTCGTCCCCCGTCGCGCCGCTCCTGCCGCGCGGCGCCGCCTGAGAGGCCAGCCCGGTGATCCGTTCGGCACCGCTGAGCTGCTGGTCGGGGCAGCGCAGCGCGTCCTCGAGTGTGCGGGCCATCGACCACTGTGCGTCCTTCACCTTGCGGTACACGGTCACCACGGCGGACACCTCCAGTTGCTTGCGGCCGTCCGTCGCGGGGACCCTGCTGCGCCGGGTCACCTGCACCAACTGGTCGTCCCGCAGGGCACTCTGCCGCCAGACGCAGTCCTCGCCCAGCGTCGAAGCACGCTCCGGACCGCTCTTGTACGGCTTGTCCCTGACGTAGTCGGGGCCCCAGGCGGCCGGGCCCGCGACCACCTTGCGCGCCAGGCGCCGTGCCTCCTCGGCAGTGTCGGGCAACGGGAGTTTGTTGCTCTCCGGATCAGGGGGCGAGCCGTCCGCCTGGTCCCAGCGGACTCCCGCCGATCCGGTTCCCGCACTGGCACCGGGGTCCGGCGCCTCCGTGCCCGTGCCGCGCCGGCCCTCGGCGGACGCCGTCGAGCGGTCCTCGTCCGGTCGGCCGTCGTCGCCCCCGCTGCAGCCGGCCACCAGCAGTACCGCGGCGAACGGGCCGACGGTCCACCTCCGCCGCGACCACAGCGTTCCACGCCGTCCCATGTTTCTCCGCCCCCGTGTCGGCACCCGTGCCTACCGCTCATCGTGCGCCTGCCCGAACAACTCCCGCTGCAGGTTGCGTTGCTTTGTGACCGAGTGATGAC
The DNA here is from genome assembly GCF_003574445.1 of Streptomyces sp. YIM 130001. Taxonomy (GTDB): domain Bacteria; phylum Actinomycetota; class Actinomycetes; order Streptomycetales; family Streptomycetaceae; genus Streptomyces. Next base: position 308,510 of record NZ_KZ984553.1, on the reverse strand, counting down.
CGGGTGGACGTGGGATCGTGATGCGTGCCGTGGGGGAGGGCGAGCGGCCGGGAAGCGTAGGTTCCGCGGTCGCCGAGGGGCACGGCCGGGTCCCGGTCCTGGATGGCGACCCGCCACCCCCGGGAATAGCCTGAATCGGAGTGCAGCGCCGCGGTACGGCCTGCCCCGCCGCGCCATGCCGTTCCGGGCCACGTCCTGCCCGCGCCGTATGCGGAAGGTGAGCAGCTTGAGTGCCAACGAGGACCGCCGGGAGCCCGTCGTCGAGTCCGGGAACCCGTCTGAAGCGCAGGAATCCCCGAGTTCAGCGCCCCGCGAGGCGCGCGTGGGCCCCACCCCCAAGGGTGAACCGGAATTCAAGCCGTACGACCATCCCGCGGCCGCCTGGGGCGCGGCGAAGGGGGTCAGCCGCTTCCTGCTGCGGGAGCGCGCGCTCGTCGACGGGCCACGCGCCCTCGTCCGGATGAACCACGAGAACGGCGGCTTCGACTGTCCCGGATGCGCCTGGCCCGACGACCTCAAGGGCCTCCACCTGGACATCTGCGAGAACGGCATCAAGCACGTCACCTGGGAGATGACCAACAAACGCGTGGGCCGTGAGTTCTTCGCCGCGCACTCGGTCACCGAACTCTCCGGCTGGAGCGATTTCGACCTGGAGGACCAGGGCCGGCTGACCGAGCCGATGGTCTACGACCCCGAATCGGACCACTACGTACCGATCAGCTGGCGGGACGCCTTCGACACCGTCGGCCGAGCCCTGCGCGAACTCGACGACCCGAACGCGGCGGCGTTCTACACCTCGGGCCGGCTCGGCAACGAGGCCACATTCCTGTACCAGCTGATGGCCAGAGAACTGGGCACCAACAACCTGCCCGACTGCTCCAACATGTGCCACGAGGCCAGCGGGCGAGCACTGACGGCGTCACTCGGCACCGGCAAGGGCACCGTCGACCTCAAGGACTGGGAGACCACCGACGCCCTGTTCATCATGGGCGTCAACGCCGCCTCCAACGCACCGCGCATGCTGACCGCGCTGGCCGAGGCCTATCGCCGCGGCGCGCAGATCGTGCACATCAATCCGCTGGTGGAGGCCGCCGCGACCCGCACCATCGTGCCGCACGACTTCACGGACATGGCGCTGAACAAGACGACCCGGACCAGCACGCTCAACCTGCAGCCGCGCATCGGCGGAGACATGGCCCTGCTGCGGGGTATGGCCAAGGCGGTCCTGGAGCAGGCCGGTGCCGACCCCAGGGCGGTCGACACGGAATTCATCGAGCGCCACACCGAGGGCTTCGAGGCGTACCGGGAACTGTGCGAGGCCACGCCCTGGGAGGAGATCGAGCGGCAGTCGGGACTCGGCCGCGACGACATCCTCAAGGCGGCCCGGGTGTACGGCGAGGCCGACCGCAGCATCGTCAGCTGGTGTCTCGGCGTGAGCCAGCACGAGCACGGTGTGGACACCGTGCGGGAGATCGTCAACCTCCTGCTGCTGCGCGGAAATCTGGGCCGCGAGGGCGCGGGGCCGTCCCCCGTGCGCGGGCACAGCAACGTCCAGGGCAACCGCACCTGCGGCATCGACCACCGACCCGCCACGGAGTTCCTCGACCGGCTCGGCGACGCCTGCGGCATCGACCCGCCGCGCGAGCACGGCCTGGACACGGTGGGCACCATCGAGGCGATGCGGCGCGGCGAGGTGAAGGTGTTCGTCGGCATGGGCGGCAACTTCGCCCTCGCGGCGCCCGACACCCCCTACACGTACGAGGCGCTGCGCACCTGCGAGCTGACCGTGCAGGTGAGTACCAAACTCAACCGCAGCCACCTCGTGCACGGCCGGGGCGCGCTGATCCTGCCGTGCCTGGGTCGCACCGAGAAGGACCACCAGCGCGGCGGTGTGCAGAGCACCTCGGTCGAGGACTCGATGAGCATGGTCCACATGTCGGTGGGCATGAAACGCCCCGCGTCACCGCATCTGCTGTCGGAACCCGCCATCATCGCCGGAATGGCCCGGGCCGCGCTGCCCCGCAGCGACACCCCCTGGGAGTGGTACGTCGAGGACTACGACCGGATCCGCGACACGATGGCGCAGGTCCTGGACGGGTTCGAGGACTGCAACCGGCGGGTGCGGCTGCCGCTCGGCTTCCGGATCAAGCAGCCGGCCCGCGAGCTGGTGTTCCGCACCCCGTCCGGCCGCGCCGAGTTCTCCGCGGCGCCGCTGCCCGACGTGGTGCCCGAGCCGGGAACCCTGGCGCTCGGCACGATGCGCTCGCACGACCAGTGGAACACCACGATCTACTCGGACAACGACCGGTACCGGGGCGTGAAGAACCTGCGCACCCTGGTCTTCATGAACCAGGCCGACATGCGCGAGCTAGGCCTCGCCGAATTCGATCCGGTGACCATCGTCAGCACCGCCAAGGACGGCAGCCGGCGCAGGCTCGAGGGCTTTTCGGCGATCCCGTACGACATGCCGCGCGGTTGTGCGGCCGGATACATGCCGGAGATGAACGTGCTGTGCGCGATCGGCGACTACAGCGTCCAGAGCGACCAGCCCCTGATGAAGCACGTCAAGGTCACCATCACCGCCGAGGGGTGACCGTTTGTCAGGCAGCTGCCCGGGAACTCGTTACAGCCACGACGAGCAAGGCCACCGGTCGCGAAGACCGGCCGGCCACCACGACCGCCAGGAACCGGGAGGCCCAGCCAAGTGCCCGAACCCCAGCCCGCTCCCGAGCCCCAGCCCGTACTCGAACCACCCGCCCGCGCCGCCATGTTCCTCGTCGTCACCGTGCGGCACGGCGCCGAGCAGCAGGTCCGTGACGTACTGGAGAATCTGCCCGGCCTGCAGCGCTCCGTCGCCTTCCGGGCCCCCGAGGACCGGCTCACCGGTGTCACCGGCATCGGATCCGAGGCCTGGGACCGGCTGTACGGAGGGCCGAGACCGGCCGAGCTGCACCCGTTCCGCGAGCTGAACGGCAGCCGCCACCGTGCCGTGGCCACCGCGGGCGACCTGCTGTTCCACCTCAGGGCCCGTCGGATGGACCTCTGCTTCGAGCTGGCCCGTCACCTGCTGGCCCAGCTCGGTGACGCGGTCACCGTCGTGGACGAGACGCACGGATTCAAGTACTTCGACGACCGCGACCTGCTCGGGTTCGTCGACGGCAGCGAGAACCCGACGGGCGAGGAAGCCGGCTCGGCGGTCCTCATCCGCCCGGACGAGGACCCCGACTTCGCCGGCGGCTCCTACGTCGTCGTCCAGAAGTACCTGCACGACATGGCCGCCTGGGAAGCACTGCCGACCGAGGAGCAGGAACGCATCATCGGCCGCACCAAGAGCGGCAACATCGAGATGCCGGACGACGTCAAACCCGCCGACTCGCACGTCGCGCTCAACACCGTCACCGACGACGACGGCGAGGAACAGAAGATCGTCCGCGACAACATGCCGTTCGGCACCATCGGCCGCGGCGAGTTCGGCACCTACTTCATCGGGTACGCGCGCACCCTGTCCGTCATCGAGCAGATGCTGCGGAACATGTTCCTCGGCAGCGACCCGGGCCCCTCCGATCCGCCCGAGCAGGGCGGCCCCCCGGGCGCCACCCACGACCGCATCCTCGACTTCTCGACCGCCGTCACCGGGAGCCAGTTCTTCGTGCCCCCGGCCGGATTCTTCGAGGACCAGCCGGACCCGCCGGGCGCGGCCGAGTCGCAGCAGGACACGGCGCCCGCAGAGCCCACAGAACCCGTAGAGCCCGTCAGGGCCGTCGAGTCGCCGACCGGTGGGACGGATCCGGCCGGCGGATCGCTCGGCATCGGCAGCCTCAAAGGAGCATGCAGCTCATGAACAACCTGCACCGTGAACTCGCCCCCATCAGCTCCGCCGCCTGGGCCGAGATCGAGGAGGAAGCCACCCGCACCTTCCGGCGCAACATCGCCGGACGCCGCATCGTGGACGTCACCGGGCCGGACGGTACGCGGCTGGCCGCGGTCGGCACCGGCCACCTCACCGACATCGCCCCGCCCGCGGACGGGGTCAGGGCGCGGCTGCGGAAGGCCATGCCGGTCACCGAGCTCCGGGTGCCGTTCACGGTCTCGCGGGACGCCGTGGACGACGTCGAGCGCGGCTCGCAGGACTCGGACTGGCAGCCGGTGAAGGACGCGGCACGCAGCATCGCCTTCGCCGAGGACCGCATCGTCTTCGACGGCTACCGCGATGCCGGCATCGACGGCGTGCGCGAGCGGACGTCCAATCCGGCGCTCACCCTGCCCGCCGACGTCCGCGAGTTCCCCAACACGGTCAGCCAGGCGCTGACCGCCCTGCGGCTCGCCGGTGTCGACGGACCGTACTCGTTGCTGCTCGGCGCGGAGGCGTACACCGCGGTCAGCGAAACCTCCGACCACGGCTATCCCGTGGCCCAGCACCTGACCCGGATCCTGGACGGCGAGCTGATCTGGGCGCCGGCGCTGTCCGGGGGCGTGATGCTGTCCGGCCGCGGCGGCGACTACGAACTGCACCTGGGCCAGGACCTGTCCATCGGGTACACGGGGCACACCGGCGCGGAGGTCGAGCTGTACCTCCAGGAGACCCTCACGTTCCTGATGCTGTCGGACGAGGCCGTCGTCACCCTGAACACCTGACGCCGACTCGCCCCCCCGGCGCCGCACGCCCCGGCGGACCCACGCCGAACACCCGGGTCAAAACAGGTACTTGACGATCCGTCCGCTCCGTACCTGGTCGGGGACCCGACCGTCCGGCGGGTCGGCACGCCTTGGAATACTGGGCACGGAAGGACCGGATCCGCCGGGCCGGCGAGCAGGACTTCGGGGAGGCAGACGTTGACAACCGTGGTGTCGGACATCGATGGAGGCGGCCGGGCGCGCGAACGGCACGCGGTCGTCGTCGGTGGGAGCCTCGCGGGGCTGCTCGCCGCACGGGTGCTCGCCGATCACGCGGAGCGGGTGACGGTGGTGGAGCGGGACCGGCCGTCCGATGCGGACCGCAGGCGTTCGGGGGTACCGCACGCCCGCCACATCCACGTGCTGCTCGAGGGCGGGCAGAGCGCGCTCGAGGCCGTACTGCCGGGCTTCACGGCCGAGTTGCGGGCGGCGGGCGCACCCCGCGTCGGTGTGCCCGAGGACCTGGTGCAGTGGGACGGCGGCTGGTGCCGGCGGACGGCGGCGACCACCCACCTGCACACCGGCACCCGCTCTCAGCTCGAACGGCTTGTCCGGCAGCGGGTGTTGGAGCACTCGGCGATCGACACCGTGGAGGCGACCGAGGTGGTCGGACTGCTCGGGGACGCCGGACGGGTACGGGGCGTGCTGGTGCGCGGTCGGGACGAAGGACCGCGGACCGAGCCGAGCCCGCTGGAGGCGGACCTGGTGGTGGATGCCTCAGGGCGCGGCACCAAGGCCTCGCGATGGCTCACCGAACTCGGTGCCGAACCGCCGCACGAGGAGATCATCGACAGCGGTCTCGCCTACGCCACCCGCGTCTACCGGGACACGGAGAACCGGCTCGGCGGATCCGTACGCGGCTACCACGTGGTGGCGAACCCGCGGCAGACGCGCGGCGCCGTGGTGATGCCCATCGAGGACGGCACCTACCTCGCCACGCTCTCCGGCCTGCGCGGTGATGAACCGCCCACCGACGGCGAGGACTTCGAGGCGTACGCGAAGCGGCTCCCGCACCCGCTCGTGCACGACTGGATGCGTGCGTCCGAGCCGCTGTCGCCGGTCTCCTGCTTCCGGCGCACCGCGAACGTCCGCCGCCGTTACGACCTGCCCGGCCGCCGCCCCGCCGGATTCCTGGCGACCGGCGACGCCCTGTGCACCTTCAACCCGGTCTACGGCCAGGGCATGACCGTCGCCGCGCAGAACGCCCTGGCGCTGCGTGACACCCTCACCGACCCGCGCCGTACGCCCGGCACCCGCACGGTGCAGCGGGCGCTGCTCGCCTCCGCGCGCCTCGCCTGGGACATCTCGGCCGGTGCGGACAGGGGGATGCCAGGGGTGTGGGGCAATGCGCTCGGCGCTCCCGTGTCGACGCGACCGGCCGGCTGGTACCTGAAGCGCGTGCAGGAGCGAGCCGGTACGGATCCGGTGGTGGGCAGGGCCTTCCGGGCCGTGTCCAGTCTGAACGGCCCGGTCTCCGCCCTGTTCGCGCCCGAGGTGGTCCGGCGCGCGCTGTTCACCGCCGTCCGCCCCGGGGCGGACCGGCCGCCGCAGGAGCGGGAGAGCGGGACTGCCTGAGTCTGCCCCCGAGTGACCCGGCGGACGCCCCCGCCGTACCGTCGACCCCACGTGCCGGCACGGCAGTTCACCAGGGCCGATATGTGACCGAAGCACGCGGGATGCCGGCAGGACGGCCAGAAGCACGAGAGGTGAGCACTCCATTGGACAGCGGCAGCTACTACGAGCCCATCGACGAGTACCGCTACAAGCCCACCACCCACGTCGGTGGCGCCTGGGACACCGACGAGCAGCACTTCAGCCCGCTCGGCGGCCTGATCGTGCACGCCATCGACCGGCATCTCGCCGAACGCCCCGACAGCGGCATGGTGCTGTCCCGGATCAGTTTCGACATCCTGGGACGCCTCGCCCTCGACGAGTGCGAGATCCACGTGGAGACCGTCCGCCCCGGCCGCACCATCGAACTCCTCGAGGCCGTCGTACGTATCGCCGACCGTCCCGTCGTCCGGGCGCGCGCCTGGCTGCTCGGTGCCGGCGACACCACCGCCGTCGCGGGCGGCGCGGACGAGCGGCTCACCCCGCCCGACGGCCTCGACCCGTGGGCGCTGAAGGAGGTGTGGCCCGGCGGATACATCGCCTCCCTCGACATCCGCCCGGTCGCACCGCCCCGGCCGGGGCGCACGACGGCCTGGGTGTCGACCGGTCTCGACCTGGTCGCCGGACGGACGAGCAGCCCTCTCGCCTCGTATGTCGCACTCGTCGACACCGCCAACGGCATCGCCGTGCGGCAGCCGCCCACGGAGTGGATGTTCCCCAATGTCGACCTCACCGTGCACTTCCACCGGCAGCCGACCGGCCGCTGGACGGGACTCGACACCACGGTCACCTTCGGTCCCACGGGCCAGGGCCTGACCAGCAGCGTTCTGCACGACATCGACGGCCCGATCGGCCAGGCCCAGCAGATCCTGACCGTCCGCCCGCTGTGACCACGTTCAGGAGGGCCCGCCCGGAGTCCAGTCGCCCGTCTCCGTGAACCGCCGGAGCACGCGCAGCGGTCCGGCGAGGTCCAGGCCGCGGCCGGTGCTCCAGGAGTCGTCGTAGTACGTGTCGTGGTACGCCTCGCCGCCGTCGCCGACGATCAGGACGACCGGCCCGCCGGCGCCGTCCCGGCGCATGCGGTCGAGCACCTGGCAGGCGCCCCACAGGCAACTGCCGCTGGACGGGCCGGCCAGCACACCGGTGACGGCGTGCAGATGGCGCATCGCGGCGACACTCGCGGCGTCCGGCACCGGGATCACCAGATCGACCAGGTCCGGATCGAAGGCGGGCTCCATCCGCGGCCGCCCGATGCCCTCGATCCGCGACGGCATTCCCGTGGTGTAGTCGCGGACGCCCGAGGCCCAGCCCGGGAAGTACGCCGAGTTCTCCGGATCGACCACCGCGAGCCGCGTGCCGGAGCCGCGCCGGCGCAGTGCGCGCCCCACGGCGGCCGAGGTGGCGCCGGTGCCGGCCCCGAGCACGATCCAGGCGGGGTCCGGCTCGCCGAGCCGTTCCAGATCGCCGAGGATCTCCGCTCCGAGACTGCTCGGTGAAGCGAAGTCGATCGCCCGGCCCACCTGTTGGAGATGGTCGAGGTAGTGGCCGCCGTGCGTCCGGGCGAGTTCACCGGCCCGCTCGTACACCGCGAGAGGCGGGTCGACGGGATGGACACGGCCGCCTCGGGACTCGATCCTGCGGCGTTTGGCCGGGCCGGTCCGCTCGGGGACGACGGCCGTGTACTCCAGGTCGAGCAGTCGGGCGAAGTGCGCCTGGGCGACGGCCATGTTGCCGCTGGTGGCCTCGTAGAGCGGAGTGTCCCGGTCGATGCGCCCGCGGCGCAGCGCGTCGATGAACAGGTCTCGTGCGGGGCCGTGCTTGAGGCTGCCGGTGGGGCGCCGGGACTCGTCCTTGAGGTAGAGGGCGGTCCCGCCCGGCCCGGCGAGCGGGAACGCGTGCAGCGGGGTGGGCCGTTCGGCCGCCCGGTCGGCGAGCAGCCGGTCGACGGCCCGGCGGGCCCAGGCCCCGGGGCGCTTGTCCCCGTTCTCGCGTGGCACGCGGTGAACCTCCGTCTCCCGAGATGCCGTCCGGTACGCCGTCCCAGCTTGCACCGGGGGAGGGGCGGTGGCCACACCCCCGGGGTGCGCGGTGCGGTTCCTGCCCCGGCCCCTGGAATGACCGGGTGCCGGGGCAGGACCTGATGCGGCACCGCGCGGGGCGGCGGTATGTGGTGCCGCACCGGGTCGTCGCCGGCCGGATGTGGACCGGCCGGAGGCGGACCGGCCGGATGCGACCGGCCCCGCAGTGAGGTCAGCCGACCGCCGGCAGCACCCCGGTGCGCGCCACCTCCGCGTACCAGCGGGCACTGGCCTTCGGGATCCTGGTGCCGGTCGGATAGTCCACGTACACCGCACCGAAACGCTTGCTGTAGCCGTGCGCCCACTCGAAGTTGTCGAGCAGCGACCACAGGAAGTAGCCCCGGACGTCCGCCCCGTCCTCCACGGCCCGGTGGACCGCGGCCAGGTGGTCCCGCACGTACGCGATCCTGGCCGGGTCGTTGACCGTGCCGGACGGGTCCGCGTAGTCGTCGAAGGCCGCGCCGTTCTCGGTGACGACCAGCGGCAGCCGCGGGAAGTCCGCGGCCAGCCGGATCAGCAGGTCGTACAGACCGGTGGCGTCCACCGCCCAGCCCATCGCGGTGCGTTCGCCCGGCGGCTGGTGGAAGGCGACGTCGTCGGCAGCGGGCCACGGGCTGTGGGTGCTGGCGCCGTGACCGTCCGAGCCGTGGCCCGCACGGTCGGGGGCGTACGACACCACGGTGGGCGTGTAGTAGTTCACGCCGAGGAAGTCCAACGGCCGCCGGATCTGCTCCAGGTCCCCGTCCCGTACGAACGACCAGTCGGTCAGCGACGCGGTGTCCTTCAGGAGGTCCTCGGGGTAGGCGCCGCGCAGCATCGGACCGGTGAAGACGCGGTTGGCCAGGGCGTCGATGCGGCGGGCCGCGTTCGTGTCCTCCTCGCTGCCGGTCTGCGGCCTGACCTGGTGGACGTTGAGTGTCACCGAGCACCGGGCGCCGGGGCGCAGCCGGTCGCGCAGTGCCTGCACGGCGAGCCCGTGACCCAGATTGAGGTGGTGCGCGGCGCGCAGGGCGGCCGCAGGATCGGTGCGTCCAGGGGCGTGCACTCCGGAGCCGTAGCCCAGAAAGGCGCTGCACCAGGGCTCGTTGAGCGTGGTCCAGGTCTTGACCCGGTCACCGAGCGCGTCCGCGGCGAAGCTCGCGTACTCCGCGAACCGCTCCGCGGTGTCCCGCTCGGGCCAGCCGCCCGCGTCCTCCAACTCCTGCGGCAGGTCCCAGTGGTAGAGCGTCGCGACCGGCTCGATGCCCTTGTCGAGGAGCTCGTCCACCAGGCGACGGTAGAAGTCGAGCCCCTTCTGCACCGCGGGCCCGCGTCCGGTGGGCTGGATCCGAGGCCAGGCGAGCGAGAACCGGTAGGCACCCACGCCCAGTTCGGCCATCAGCGCCACGTCCTCGCGCCAGCGGTGGTAGTGGTCGGTGGCGGTGTCGCCGGTGTCGCCGTTGCGCACCCGTCCTGGCGTACGGGCGTAGGTGTCCCAGATGGAGGGAGTGCGGCCGTCCTCGGCGGCGGCACCCTCGATCTGGTACGACGCGGTCGCGGTGCCCCAGAGGAAGTACTCGGGGAAGATGAGGGCGGCGTCCTCGGCGGACGGGCGCGGTTGTGCTGCGGTGGCCACGAAGGTCCTTTCAGGAGGGGGTGGTTGAGGAGGAGGAAGCGGTCAGCCCTTGACGGCGCCCTGCATGATCCCGCTGACGATCTGCCGGCCGAAGACGATGAACATCGCGAGCAGCGGCAGCGTGCCGAGCAGTGCGCCCGCCATGATCAGCGACTGGTCGCGGATGTATCCGGCGCTGAGCTGGGTGAGGGCGACCGGCACGGTCGGATTGGTCATGTCGAGCACCACGAAGGGCCAGAAGAAGTCGTTCCAGGCGTGCACGAACGTGATCATGAAGAGCACGGCCATCGGTGGCCGCGCGATCGGCAGCACGATGGACCAGAAGATCCGCAGCGAGTGCGCGCCGTCCACCCGGCCTGCCTCGACCAGTTCGTCCGGCAGCGCCTCCGACAGGTACTGCCGCATGAAGAACACTCCGACCGCACTCACCAGGGTCGGGAAGATCACCGCGGGCAACTGCTGCTGCCAGCCCAGCTCCGACATCATCATGAACAGCGGTACGACGCCGAGCTGCGGCGGCACCATCATCGTCGCGATCACCAGCATCAGAAGCATGTTGCGGCCCTTGAACCGCAGCTTGGCGAAGGCGAACCCGGCGAGCGTCGCGAACAGCACGGTCGACAGGGCGATGACGCCGGCCACGATCAGGCTGTTGACCATCGCCTTGCCCATGGCCGCCTCGTCCCAGGCGCGGGCCAGATTGCTGAACAGGTTCGGCCCCGGCAGGAACGGCGGCGGCGACTGGCTGACCCGGGTGTTGTCGGTCGAGGCCGCCACCATCGTCCAGTACAGCGGGAAGATCGACACGATCGCCGCGATGGTGAGCAGGGTGTAGGCGAGCGGGCCCGCGTGGTGCTGGCGCCCGGCACGCTGTCGCAGCCAGCGGCGGCGGGGTGGCGAGGCCTTGGTCTCGGGAACCAGGACCGGCTTTTCCGTCCGGACCTGGAGACTGTCTGTGGTCATGGCGACTCCTGGTCAGGACGTACGGGAGCGCAGCCGCTTGATCAGGCGCTGCGCCAGGAAGGCGACGACGAGCAGCAGGAACATCGCCCAGGCGACGGTCGCGGAGCGGCCCATCTGGTAGTTCTTCCAGCCCTCCTCGTAGAGCAGCAGACCGAGCGTCTGGTACTGGTTGTCGGCGCCGCCGGTCACTCCGTTGGGGCCCTGGCCGAAGATCAGTGGCTCGCCGAAGAGTTGGGTCGCGCCGATCGTGGAGAGCACGATGGTGAAGACGATCGTCGAGCGGATCCCGGGCACGGTGACGTGCGTGAACTGCTTCCAGCGCGATGCCCCGTCGATGGCCGCGGCCTCGTAGCGGTCGGCGGGGATGGCCTGCATGGCGGCCAGGTAGAGCAGGGCGTTGTAGCCGGTCCAGCGCCAGATGACGATGGTGGAGATGGCGACCTGGGCGGGCCACTTGTCGGCCTCCCAGTTCACCGGGTCGATGCCGACCACACCGAGCGCCCAGTTGATCATTCCGAAGTCGCGCTCGAAGAGCATGGTGAAGACCAGGGCAGCGGCGCCCACCGAGGTGGCGTACGGCACGAGCGAGGCGACGCGGAAGAACAGCGAGGCGCGCATCCGGTAGTTGAGCAGGTGCGCCAGACCGAGGGCCATGAGCAGCTGCGGCACGGTGGAGATGACGCCGATGGTGAGGGTGTTGGCGAGGGCGTTCCAGAACCGTTCGTCGTTCCAGAGCTCGACGTAGTTGTCGAGCGCCACCCACTCCATGATGTCGAGCGTGGCGAGTTCGACCCGGTGCAGTGAGATCCAGGACGTGTAGATCAGCGGGTAGAAGCTGAAGGCGGCGAAGACGATGAAGAACGGTGCGACGAACGCGTAGGGCACGCCCTTGACGTCCAGTCGGTGCAGCAGTGCGCTGCGCCGGCGCCGGCTCGCCGTGTCGTCGCCGGGCTCGGACGGCGGGCCCGAACTGTCCCTGTCCGACTCGGCCTCGGGGGTGGAGGTGGCCACCGCAAGGTTCCTTCCCATGAGCGGGGTGGGTGCGCCGGCCCGGGCGCGCCGCGCGAGTGGCGGGCCCGGACCGGTAGGAGCGCTACGTCAGCCGACGGCCTTGTCGATGCGCTCGGCGGTGGTCTTCCACGCCTCCTTGCGCGAGGTGCCCTGCTGTTCGATCAGCGTCAGGCCCTGCGAGAAGGTGTCCTTGATCGTGCCGTCCTTGCGGCCGAGAACCTGCTTGTCCGGGATCTCCTTGGCGGCGTCACCGAAGATCTGGCCGATCGGCGCGTCACTGAAGTACTCGGAGGTGACCTTCTTGACCTCGGGGCTGTCCAGGGAGGTCTTCGAGGACGGCACACTGCCCAGCTTCTCGAAGATGTGGGCCTGCTGCTCGGGTGCGGTGAGCCAGGCGACCAGCTTCTTGGCCTCCTCCTTCACCGGGCTGTTCTCCACGACGCCCAGGAACGAGCCGCCCCAGTTGGCGCCCTTGGGAGCCTTGGCGACGTCCCACTTGCCCTCGTTCTTCTTGCCGGCCTTCTCGCTGATGTGGCCGAGCATCCACGCCGGGCAGACGGCGGTGGCGAAGGTGCCGTTGGCCAGGCCCGGGTCCCAACCGGGCTGGAACTGACGGAGTTTGGCGGTCAGGCCGTCCTCGGCGGCGTCGGCCGACAAGTTCCAGGCCTCCTTCACGGCCGGGTTCTTGTCGAAGATCAGGTCGCCCTTCTCGTCGTAGAACTGCTGCTCGTGGCCGTACACCATGGCGTTGAACAGGCCGCTGGACGCGTCCATGTAGGCGACCTTCGCGGAGCCGCCGCCGTCCGTGAAGTCCTTCTTGAACGTACGGCCGACATCGACGTACTTCTGCCAGTCGCCCTCCCACAGCTTGGCGACCTTCTCGCGGTCGGTGGGCAGACCGGCCTTCTCGAAGTAGTCCTTGCGGTAACAGACCGCCATCGGACCGATGTCGGTGCCGAGGCCGAGGACCTTGCCGTCCCCGGTGGTGATCTGGGACTGCTTCCAGGGCAGGAAGTGGTCGGTGTTCTTGACGTCCTTGAAGTCGGCGAACCGGGCGGCCTGGGTGTCGGTGATCTCCTTGGCGCGCAGGATCTCGATGCCCTGGATGTCCTTGAGGCCCTTGCCGCCGGCCAGCCGGGTCTGCAGCGCGGTGTAGTACGTCTGCTCGTCGCCGGCTATCTCGGCCTTGATGTCGACCTCGGGGTGCTCCTTCTCGTACTGCTCGATCAGGCCCGTCTCCTTGAAGCCCATCACGCCGTACAGGCCCATGGTGATGGTGACCTTGCCGTCCTTCTTTCCGCCGCCCGTCGAGGCGCTGTCACTGCCTCCGCAGCCGACGACCAGCGCGAACGCGCCCAGGGCCGCGACGGCCGCTGACGCTCTGGTGCGCAACGACCTGTGAACAGTTGCCATATCTGTGGTTCCTCCCAGCGGCGGCGCTGACGCACCGGAGTGACGAGTACGGGCCGACAGCAAGCGCGCCCGTGGCGACGGGTGCGACTTGTGACGGGTGCGGGTGTGGCGCGGACGGTCGGCGGACGCATGCGGCTCAGGCTCCGACGACCGTGACAGCAGGTCTCCAGGCCGTTGGGAACGTTCCCAATTCGGGGTGGGAACGTTCCCATCGGCGGTTGGAAGAATCCTGCCAACTTGGCGCCTGTGTCAATGACTTGAAACCAACTTCTTGCGGTGGGCCCTATTCCGTGTTCGTCTCATGTGCAGGGAGGGCTGCTGACACGGATCCCGTTTCTGCCATGATTGCCGCTGGTCACACAGGCGTCCGCGGCCGACGATGCGGCCGGCGCGGGACGCTGCGGCAGCCAGGGGGAGGAGCACATGACGGGGAACGGCCGTCCTACGATCAAGACAGTCGCCGCCCGCGCGGGAGTGGGCCGGACGACGGTGTCCCGGGTCATCAACGGCTCGGAGCTGGTGAGTTCGGACGCCCGCGACCGGGTCCTCGCGGCGATCAAGGAGCTGAAGTACGTCCCGAACTCGGTCGCCCGCGGCCTGGTCACCAACCGCACCAACGCGGTCGCCCTGGTCATCCCCGAGTCGGAGAGCCGGCTCGGCTCCGAACCGTTCTTCGCCGCGCTGATCCGCGGCGTGAGCGGCGCACTCGCCGCGACCGGCACGCAGCTGCAGTTGATGCTCGTACGCGACCAGTCCGAGCGCGACCAGCTCACCGCGTCCGTGCAGACCCGCCGGGTCGACGGTGTCCTGCTCGTCTCGGTGCACGCGCACGACCGGCTGCCCGGGCAACTGGAGGAGATGGGGCTGCCCACGGTCCTGGCCGGTCGTCGTGACGCGCAGGAGTGCCTCGGCTACGTCGACTCGGACAACTCCGGGGGAGCGACCCAGGCCGTGAGCCACCTCCTGGACCGCGGCAGGCGGTGCATCGCGACGATCACCGGTGCGCTCGACATGGACGTCGGCTGCAGCCGCCTGGAGGGCTGGCGCACGGCGCACCGCGAGGCGGGCGTCACGGCCGACGAGTCCCTGGTCGAGGGCGGGGACTTCACGGAGGAAGGCGGACGCCGCGCCATGCGTTCGCTTCTTGAACGCGCCCCGTCCCTCGATGCCGTCTTCGCGGCCTCCGACCTGATGGCGGTCGGCGCCCTGGCCGAGCTTCGGGACCAGGGGCGTCGGGTCCCTTCCGACGTGGCTGTCGTCGGTTTCGAGGACTCCGTCCTCGCCCGCCACACCAACCCGCCCCTGACCACCGTCCGCCAGCCCGTCGAGGAACTCGGCCGCACGATGGCCCGGATCCTCCTCGAGGAGATATCCGAAGTGACCCTGTCCGGTGGACAGTTGACGGAACGCCAGCAATTGACGTTGCCGACGGAGCTGGTGGTGCGGGAGTCGACGTAGCGGTGTATCCCGGTCTTCGCGCGAGGCCTCCGGCCCGGGCGGCTCCGCTTGGATCAGCGGGCGGACCAGAGGAGGACGCTCGCGATGCGGGTTCGGCCGGGTACATGGCCGACCGTCCGGTGGCACGCTCGTCCGGCTGCGGCCGGGGGCTCTTTTCTGCGGGCCCCGCCCGCATGCTGGTGAACCCGCACGATCGCGGAGTCCACGCAGAGGGCCCGACCGGGGCCGTCGTCCGCGTCGGCCCGAGCCACCGGGGCGGTAGCGCCCTCACTCGGCGACGGCGACGGTCCGGCGGCGGTAGTAGGCGATGGCAAGAACGAGGGTGATGGGTCCCCAGGCGGCGAGGGGGGTGACACACGCCGTCGCCACCGCCTCCCAGGCGGCATTGCTGTATTCGACGGTGTCGACGATGCCGTAAAAGGTGAGCTCGCGACCCCCGCCGACGGGAACGGCGGTGAACAGCAGCGTGAGTATCAGGCCGCCGAGGGCGGCGGGGCCGAATGCCGCCGGCGGACGAACGCGTCTTCCGCCGATGATCGGGATCCAGCCGGGCGCCACCTCCCCCCCAGCCCCGGACCAGCCCGATGGTCAGGAACGCGACCGCTTCCGACAGCGCACTGAGCCCGAGGATGTACGGGATGCCCACCCAGTAGGCCGGCATGCCGTCCTCGTGGATCTGCCCCATTTCGAAGTGCAGGGCGAAGGGCAGCCGCCACAGGCACGACGGCAGCAGGAGGAGCGGAAGCGCATGAGCCAGGCGCATCGCCCATCGTGGAACGGGCCGCTCGGTGTCACTGACGGACGGGGGCCGGTGAAGGATCTTCAGGGTCATGGCTTCATCGTCATCAGGCAGGCGCACCGGGGAATCCACTACGCGGGCCGATCCGCTACGCCGTGCGACGGAGGCAGGCTCCCTCGCGCGGCGTAGCCGTTCCGAGGCCGTCTTCCCTCGGGCCTCACCACGCGCCGGCTTCCCCAACTCCGCGCGCTGGGAGCGCTGTTGCGGCTCGATCCGCACGACCTCGGTCTGACCGAGTGCGTACGCGGCCGGAGTACGTGATCGGGCCCCGCTTCGGAGTGCGGTCGGGCGGTAACGGCTCGATCCGCGTCCACGACGACGCGTCCGGACCCGTGCTCGGAAGATCCGAACGACCATGCCTAGTTCCGCCCGGCGCGCGGCAGTCCGGCACGGCGTACCGCGCCGGAGGCGAGTGCGGTGGTGGCGCCGAGGCCGGCGAAGGCGCCGCAGCCGACGAAGACCGCGGTGACGCCCCAGGCCCCGATGGCTGCTCCGACCAGCGGAAAGCTCAGCGGGGCCAGCCCGACCGTCGCGAGCATCACCACGGAGGTGACCCGGCCGAGATAGGCCGGGTCCGCGGTCGTCTGGATCAGCGCGTTGTTGAGGCTGCCGAAGATGCCTGCGCTCAGTCCGACGACCGCCGCCACCGCGGCGGCGAGCGGCAGGGTCGGCACGAGCGCGATGCCGGCCGCGCCCGCGGAGCCCACGTACAGCGTGCCCGGAAGCAGGAGTCCGGCGCGTGGGACCCAGCCCACCACGGTGATCAGCGCCGCACTGAGGGCCGCTCCCGATCCGAACGCGCCGATGATCCAGCCGTACCCCGAAGGCCCCCAGCCCCGGGCGTCGTTGAGCAGGATCATGCCGACGTTGAGCACGCCGGTGAAGCCGAGCTCGCAGATCGCGCCGGAGATGACGAGGGGCAGGATGAGGCGGTGGCGGCGGATGTAGCGCAGTCCGTCGATCAGGTCCTGCCGCGCGGTGCTGCCGCCCGTCGGGGTGTCGGCGGATGCGGGTGCGTGGGGCGACTCCAGCGGTCGCAGGCGCACGGTGATCAGGAGCGGCAGCGAGAGGGCGAAGAGCACGCCGGCCACGGTGAACGCGGCAGCCGGACCACCGAGACCCATGGCCAGTCCGCCGGTCGGCGGCCCGGCGATCTGGCTGAGGCGCATCGAGAGCGACCGCATACCGGTGACGCGTGCGAGCTGGTCGGGCGCGGTGATCCGCGGCGGCAGCGCCCCGACGGCGGGAACGAACAACGCGTCCACCGCACCGAACACCAACGCGACCGCCACCAGGAGCCACAGCGCGGGCGCGGTCAGCGCGATCACGGCGGCGACACCGAGGATGAGCAGGCACCGCACCGCGTCACTGCCGATCACCACCCGCCGCGGTCCGAAGCGGTCGGCCACCACTCCGCCACCGAGCATCAGCAGCGCCCGGGGCAGCGCGCCGGTGGCCATCACCAGACCCACCTCGGCCGGTCCCGAGACCTTCTGGGCCGACCAGGCGAGCGCGACGAAGTACACGCTGTCACCCACGAGCGAGGCGGTGTACGCGGCGAGCCAGCGCAGTACGTTCCGGTCGCGGTAGGCGGGCACGCTGCCCGCGACGGCGGGGTGTCCGGGTATCTCGGTCTCGGCGGCAGTCACACGGAACTCCTGGCGTCAGGGTCGGAACGGGAAGCCGTACAACTGGGTGGCCACGTGCTCGCGGCCCTCCGTGTCACCTGAGGCCACCGCGGCCTTGCCGTGCTTTCGCCAACGCCGGATCACGGTCTCCAACTCGTCGCTCATCCGGTCCAGTTCGGCTGCGGTGAGGTCGAGGGACCATTCGGAGGTGAACGCGGCGTCGGTCCATTCCTTGCCCCAGGCCGCCATCTGGTCCAGGTACGCCAGGTACTGCGCCATGCGGGTCTCGGCGAGAGAGCGCGTCACCGCGCCGACCGCCGCAGCCCCTTCGGGCGTATCGGTGAAGTCGGACGTGCGATATCCCCAGCCCTCGTCGCTGGCCGGCTCCCACCAGCGCTCCCGCCCGTCCGCGTTCCGCTCGCTCGCCTCGGTCACGAAGCCGTGCTCGGCGAGCTTGCGCAGGTGGTAACTGACCAGCGACGGCGCCTCGTTGACCTGCTCGGCCAGCTGGGACGCGGTCGCGGACCCGGCCGTGAACAGGAGCCGGTACAGCTGGAGCCGCAGCGGGTGGGTGAACGCCTTGAGCCGGGACAGGTCGGTGATCCGCTCGGGGGGCTGCTGAGGTCGCATACGTCGACCGTAGATGCGAAAGAAAAATTGCGCAACATATATTGCGGAGTTCTGCGGGTGCTCGGCCGCGCTGTCAGTGGTCCCGCAGCAGCCCCTCGGTGTACGTCGCCAGGCGGGTCGGGTCGTCGGGATCCAGGGTCTCGAGGGACAGGTCGATCGCCTTGCCGCGGTCGACTGCCGTGAGCGGGGCCGTGGGCGGGTGGTCGATCCATCCCGACACCGCCGGGTGTGGTTCACGGACGTCGGCGGGAGCACTCCCTCAGGTGGAGGGTGAGGTCTCGTGCGCCGGTGACGAGTCGACCGTGGTCATGAAGTCGAGCATGCGGCGGTTGACCACTCCCGCGTGGTCGATCTGCGGTCCGTGGCCGGTGCCGGAGATGATCTCGGCGCGGGCGCCCGGTACCAGGCGCGGCACGCGCTCCACTTGCCTGCGTGGGTGCAGCAGGAGGCTCCGCTTGCCGAGTACCAGGTACAACGGTGTGCGCACGGTGGACAGTTCGTCGTCGGACAGCGGCCGGGGCGCCGGGCGGCGGACCCGGTAGGCGCGGACCGCGGTCCTGACCATCGTGCGCAACTCCGGTACGACGAGGGCCGGTTGATCCAGCCAGGCTGCCAGGCGCGGGCGCAGGGACTTGGGTGCGAACGTCGCGAAGAGGCTGACGAAGATCCAGACGAAGAAGCGGGGACCCACCTTCTCCAGGCCGCCGGGGTCGAGGAGGGTGACCGAGGCGAGTCGGTGCGAGCTGCGGTGGGCCTGGTTCAGGGCCAGCCAGCCGCCGTAGGAGGTCCCCACGAGGTGGACTCGGTCGAGAGCGAGCTCGGCGAGCGCCTCGTCGAGCCACTGGGCGGCGTGTTCGGGCCGGTGCAGGGCGGCGGTGTGGACGCTGCGGCCCGGGTCGCCAGGGGTGTCCAGGGCGTAGACGGGGCGGTCGGCGCTGAGGTCGGGGGTGTTCGGGTACCACATGGCGGAGCAGGAGCCCGCTCCGTGGGCCAGCACCACGGGGGTGCGGGACGCGGCCGCCGGGTCGGTGGGGCCGTAGCGGTACACGTGCGTGGTCCCGAAGGAGGTCTCCACGTCGCGTTCCTCGAGTGCGGGTGCGCCCAGGGCGTAGGCCGCGTCGCAGGCGGCGAAGTGGCGCTCACGCCAGGCGTCGCTCACATAGCGGCCGACCTCGGCCTGTGGGTGGGCAGGGGTCTTGGGCATGGTCAACTCCGAAGTGGGCCGATTTCGTGGTACGAACGTACCATGATGCTGGTACCGCTGTACCATCAAGGCGGCCGACGGGGGCCGTGCCAGCGACGACGGAGAGTGGAGGGGCAGTCGGTGCCCAAGCGGGTGGATCACGGGGAACGGCGTAGCGAGATCGCCGAGGCGCTCGTCCGGGTGGCCGGACGGCGCGGGCTGCATGCCGTGGGGATGCGTGATGTGGCTGCCGAGGCGGGGGTGTCACTGCGCCTGGTGCAGTACTACTTCGAGACGAAGGAGAAGCTGCTGCTCTTCGGCCTCGAGCATCTGGCGGAGAGGTTCGGGGAGCGGGTCGCCGCCCGCGTCCGCGCCGCCGGACCGAGTCCGGGGCCGCGCGCGACGGTCGAGGCGCTGCTGATGGCGGCGCTGCCGGTCGACGAGGAGAGCCGTACGTTCCACCTCCTCTACACCTCGTACGCCGTCCTGTCCGTGAACGACCGAACCCTGGCGGCCCAGCCGTTCATCAGGAATCCCGACGCCGCCGAAGAGGTGGTGAGCGAACTGCTCCGGCAGGCGCACGAGGCGGATCGGCTCGCATCCGGTCCGGACGCGCGGCTGGAGGCGGTCGGCCTGCTGGCCATGTCCGCGGGGCTCGGCACCAGCATCCTCGTCGGACAGCGCACCCCGGAGTCGGCGGCGGCGGTGCTCACCCATCACCTGGACCGGATCTTCGGCGCCCGTGACGGCGATGCGGCCGCGCACGGCGCCTGACCGTTCGCCTCGGGCTCGCCGTCCACCGCAGCCCGCGAACGCGCGTGGGTGCGCGAGGCGGACCTCACGCACCCACTCACTGTCGTTCGTCCCGAACTCGCCCGTATCGAGCGGTGGTTGACGGGCAGTCAGTCAGCCGGTCAGACCGCCGGCGAGGGGAACGTCGGGTATTCGACGCCCGAGACGTGCTGGACGACGCGGATGACCTGGCACGAGTAGCCGAACTCGTTGTCGTACCAGAGGTAGAGGATCGCGTTGTCGCCGTCGACCCTCGTCGGGCCCGCGTCGACGATCGACGCGTGGCGCGAGCCGATGAAGTCGCTGGAGACGGCGTCCGGTGCGGTCGTGAAGTCGATCTGGCGCCGCAGCGGTGAGGTCAGCGAGACCTCCCGGAGATGCTCGAGCACGTCCTCGCGGGTGGTCTCGCGGCCGAGTCGCAGGCTCAGGATCGCGATCGAGACGTCCGGGACCGGGACGCGGATCGAGCTGCCGGTGATGGTCGCGTTGAGGTCGGGCAGCGCCTTGGCCACGGCCGAGGCGGCACCGGTCTCGGTGATGACCATGTTGAGCGGCGCGGAACGGCCGCGGCGGTCGCCCTTGTGGTAATTGTCCAGCAGATTCTGGTCGTTGGTGAACGAGTGGATGGTCTCCACGTGGCCGCGCTCGACGCCGTACTCGTCGGCCATGGCCTTCAGCGGCGGCACGATCGCGTTGGTCGTGCAGGACGCGCAGGAGATGATCTGCTCGTCCGGCTTGATCATGTCGTGGTTCACGCCGTGCACGATGTTCGGCACGTCGCCCTTGCCCGGGGCGGTCAGGACGACCTTGTCGACACCGGGGCGCAGGTGCTGGGACAGGCCCTCGCGGTCGCGCCATTTGCCGGTGTTGTCGATGAGGATGGCGTCCTTGATGCCGTACGCCGTGTAGTCGACCTCCGAGGGGTCGTCGGCGTAGATCATCTGGATCTCGTTGCCGTTCGCGACGATCCGGCCGTTCTCCTCGTCGACCGTGATCGTGCCCTGGAACTGACCGTGGATCGAGTCGCGGCGCAGCAGTGAGGCGCGCTTGATGATGTCCTGGTCGCCGCCCCTGCGTACGACGATGGCACGCAGGCGCAGACCGTTGCCGGAGCCGGCCTTCTCGACGAGCAGGCGGGCGATGAGCCGGCCGATCCGGCCGAAGCCGTAGAGCACCACGTCGCGGCCCTCGCGGCACTCGATCTTGTTCGCGCCGGTGGCGCCGGCGACCGCCTCCGCGGTGAACTCCGGTACGGACAGGCCGCGTTCGTCGCTGCGGTGCAGCGCGGCGAGCATGCCGATGTCGATCTGGGACGGGCCGAGATCGAGCTCGGTCAGGGCCTGCAGAAACGGCATCGTCTCGGTGACCGACAGCTCTTCGCCGGCGATCTGGCGGGCGAACCGGTGGGTCTTCAGGATGCTGACGACCGACTTGTTCACCAGGGAGCGGCTGTGCAGGAGGACGGTGACGTCCTGCTCGCGGTGCAGCTTCCCGATGATCGGGATCATCGACTCCGCGATCTCCTCGCGGTGCTTCCAGTTGGTGAACGAGTCCTCGTTGACAGTCACAGATTTATCTTTCGAGCTAGGCGGCGCTCATATGCTAACCCGCTCGAAATCCTGATCGTCCACGGGTGTCATCGCGCCCGTCGGGCCCTGATGCGACGGGCGCGCGAGCGGATCACGCGCGGCCTGCCCGCCCGCCGAGGAACGCCAGCAGCGCCTCGGTGAACTCCCGGGGCCGCTCCTCGGGCACCCAGTGCCCGGCGCCCGGCACGACGAGCCCCGTCACGTCATCGGCGACCTCGCGCATCATCTGCTCGACCAGCAGGCCCGAGGTGCTCAGCGCCCCGCCCACCGCGAGGACCGGCACCGTGAGCCGGCCCTCGCGCTCGAGTGCCGCACGGTTGGCCGCGGCGTCCTCGTCGAAGGCGCGGTACAGCTCGAACCCCGCCCGCATCGCGCCGGGCGCCGAGTACGCCGCCACGTACCGCTCGAAGTCCGCACCCTCGACGGCCGAAGGGTCCCCGGTGCGCACCCCGAAGAAGGCCTGCAGGTAAGGGCGTTCGCGTCCGGCGACGAGCATCTCCGCCACGTCCCGAGCCCCGTGGAACGCGAAGTGCCACACCCGCGGATCGCCGCGCAGTCGATCGAACACCTCCGTGCCGGGCAGCGGGGCGTCCGCCACGACAAGGCCGGAGACGTCGGAACGGAACTGCTGCGCGTAGGCGTAGGCGACCATCAGGCCGATGTCGTGGCCGACGACGACGGCCGGTCCACGCAGGTCCAGGTGCTCGTGCAGGAGCTGGTGGAGGTCGCGCGCGAGTGTCCACTTGTCGTAACCGGAGGCGGGACGGGAGGAGTTGCCCGCTCCCCGGTAGTCCGGTGCGACCACGCGAAAGCCCGCGGCGGCGAGTGGGCCGATCACGCGGTGCCACTCCCACCAGGTCTGCGGGAAGCCGTGCACCAGGAGGACGGTCCTGTCGCCCTCGCCGGCCGTCACGTAGTGCAGCCGCAGCCCGTCGGCGAGGTCGGCCGTGCCGTGGGTGACGGCGGGCGCGGAGAGATGGTCGACGGACATGCGAAAGCTCCTTCGGGACGGAACGGGTGGGTGCTCAGCTCTCACCGTGCGCCAGGTCACCCGACAGGACAAGTGAAATGATCTGGACCGACAGTTAAGGTCAGCTGCATGCTGGACCTCAGACGCCTGCTCGTCCTCCGCTCCGTCGTCACCAGCGGATCGGTCTCCGCCGCAGCCGCGAGTCTCGGCTACACCCCGTCCGCGATCAGTCAGCAGATCGCCGCTCTGGAGAAGGAGGCCGGAACGGCCCTCCTCGAGCGCGCGGGACGCGGCGTGCGTCCGACCGAGGCCGGACGACTGCTCACGGGATACGCCGAGACCCTCAGCCGCACCGCGGCCGAGGCGGAACGCTCGCTGGCCGATCTGCGCGAGGGGCGCACCGGCCGAGTCGCCGTCCGCTACTTCGGCTCGGCCGGTGCCGCGCTGATGGCGCCGACGCTCGCCCTGATGCGCCGCGACCACCCGGGCATCCGCGTGGAACTCGCCGTGAGCGATCCGCACGACCCGCTGCCGCAGGTGAAGGCGGGACGGGCCGATCTGGCGCTGGTCGTGGCACCGCAGGAGCCGTCGTACGTACCGGCCGGTGTGCGTCTGGTGCCGCTGCTCGAGGATCCGTATCGCCTCGTCCTGCCCCCTGAGCACCGGCTGGCGGGCCGGCGGACCATCGCCCTCGCCGAACTCGCCGACGAACCATGGGTCAGCGGCGAACGCTCCGCAGACCCGTGCCTCGCCCTCGTCCTCACCGCGTGCGCGGCCGCCGGCTTCACCCCCGACTTCGCGGTGCAGAGCGGTGATTACGCCGCGGCGCTCGGCTTCGTCACAGCCGGCCTGGGGGTGGCCCTGATTCCGGCCATGGCTCTGCGGGGCGACCGCACGGACGTCGTCGTACGGGAGATCCGCGGCCCGGCGCCGGTCCGGTCGATCTGCGCCGCACTGCGCGAGACGTCGTCCCCGCCCGCATCACTATGCGCCCTGCTCGACGCCCTGGCGCAGACGGCCGCGAGCGCCGGGGGCGGTTGACCGGCAGGTCAGGCGTCCGTGCGGACCACGACGTCCAGGGTGCGAGGGCCGTGGACGCCCTCCACCCGCTCCAGTTCGATGTCGGAGGTGGCCGACGGACCGCTGATGAGCGTCGTCGGACGCTCGGGGACGAGACGGGCCAGCGCCTCCGGTACACCGACCTCGACCGTGGACAGGTCGACCACGCAGACGTGCAGATCCGGCACCAGCGACAGTGCGCGCCGGCCTTGGTCGGGCGATCCGTCGAGGAAGATCGTGCCGGTCTCGGCGCAGCTCACCGCCGAGGACGTCACCACCCCGTCGAGGGCGTCGAGTCGAGGCGCGGGCAGGTCAGGGGTGTCCTCCTGCACCGTGCCGTCGAAGTCGGCCAGCCAGGAGCGGTCGAGTCCGGCCGGGACACCGACCGTGCGTACGCCGCGCTCGGCCAGCACCCGGGCGATGGTGACGGCCGTGGTGTCCGCCGTGCACGGGTGCACCTGGGCCTTGTAGTCGACGAGCCGGTCGACGAGCAGCTCGAGCCGCTGTTCGTCGGGCAGGGTGCGGTCGGTTCGGTAACTGCGCTCCACCACGGACTCGGGCTTCGGGGCGAGCGTCAGGGCGTCCCGGACCCGGCCGAGCACCGCCTCGCGCGCGCCGTCACGGGTCGTCGCTGTCATCGCTGCTCCTCGGAGTCGGAGTCGGAGTCGGGGGCGGTGCCGGATGCGGTGGTGCCGGGACCGGTGCTGCCGGGGCCGGCGGGCCCGGTCGCATCGGCCTGCGTGCCCGAACTCCCGGGCGAGGCACCCGCCTTACCTGGCGCGGCACCCGCAGCCCCCTCCTGTGCGGCCTGCCGCAGCGCCCGCACCCCTTCGTCCGAGGCCAGCCACGACCGGAAGGTCTGCTTCGGCGGCGCCGCGGTGTCCCGGCTGTCGCTCCAGCCGCTGAACGGCGGCGGCAGATGCGAGATCTTCCGGTCCCGTCCCGCGACGACCCGTCCGAGGCCCGCCGCCTTCTGTGCGGACGTGTACAGCTTCGGGCGTGACATCACCGAGGCGGCGGCCTTCATCGCCAGCTTCTCCGCGGTCGTCCCCGACTCCTCGGTGTTCTGGTGGCGCAGTTCGACCAGCAGCGAGGGGATGTCGATCTTCACCGGACAGGCGTCGAAGCAGGCACCGCAGAGGCTCGAGGCGTACGGCAGCGAACTGTTGGGATCGTTCTTCGCCTCGTGCATACCGGCCAGTTGGGGAGTGAGCACGGCCCCGATCGGACCGGGGTACGTGGAGCCGTACGCATGCCCGCCGGCCCGCTCGTACACGGGGCAGACGTTCAGACAGGCCGAGCAGCGGATGCAGTTGAGGGCCTCGCGGCCGACCGAGTCGGCGAGTGCCGCGGTGCGGCCGTTGTCGAGCAGCACCAGGTGGAAGTCCTGGGGTCCGTCGCCCGCGGTGACGCCCGTCCACAGCGAGGTGTACGGGTTCATCCGCTCACCGGTCGAGGAGCGGGGGAGCAGCTGGAAGAACACCTCCAGGTCCGCGTAACGGGGCAGCACCTTCTCGATGCCCATCACCGTGATCAGAGTGTCGGGCAGGGTCAGGCACATCCGCCCGTTGCCCTCGGACTCGACGACCGAGAGCGTGCCGGTCTCCGCGATACCGAAGTTGGCCCCGGACACCGCGACCTTGGTGGTCATGAACTTCTCGCGCAGATACGCCCGCGCCGCCGCGGCCAGGTGCGCCGGTACGGAGTCCAGGCCCGGGTCGACCCCGGGGATGCCCTTGAGGAAGATCTGCCGGATCTCGTCGCGGTTGCGGTGGATCGCCGGGACCAGGATGTGCGAGGGCTTGTCGTGCGCCAACTGCACGATCAGCTCGGCGAGATCGGTCTCGTGGGCCTTGATGCCGTGCTCTTCCAGATGCTCGTTGAGCCCGATCTCCTGGGTGGCCATCGACTTGACCTTGATGACCTCCTCGCTGCCGGTCGCCTCCACGATCCGGGTCACGATCGCGTTCGCCTCGACCGCGTCGCGCGCCCAGTGCACGGTGCCGCCGGCGGCGGTGACCTTCTCCTCCAGCTGCTCGAGGAGTTCGGGCAGCCGGTTCATGGTGTCGGTCTTGATCGCGGCGCCGGCCGCTCTGAGCTCCTCCCAGTCCGGCAGTTCGGCCGTGACCTTGAGCCGCTTGGCGCGGATGGTGTGGGTGGCCTTGTGCAGATTGCTGCGCAACTGCTCGTTGCGCAGCTCCGTGTGGGCGGCCGCGGGAAACTTCTCGTCACCGCGCAGATTGCCCTCGCCGTACGGTGCGCGGGGCGGGGCGGCGGGCATGCCGAGGAAGGTGCTGCTCATCGTGCGGCCTCCGTCAGGGCGTACGGCGTGATGCGGGTGGCGGCGAGGATCTGGGCCAGGTGCAGGGTGCGGGTGCCGGACCTGATGCGGGAGAGCCCGCCGCCGATGTGCATCAGGCAGGACGAGTCGCCCGCCGTGCACACCGCGGCCTTGGTTCCCTTCACCGCGGCGATCTTGTCCTCCAGCATCGCGGTGGACGTGTCGGCGTTCTTCACGGCGAAGGTGCCGCCGAAGCCGCAGCAGGCGTCCGCCTCCGGCAGCTCGACCAGATCGATGCCGTCCACGGCCCGCAGCAGCCGCAGCGGTTTGTCCCCGACCCGCAGCATCCGCAGCGAGTGACAGGTGGGGTGGTAGGTGACGCGGTGCGGGAAGTACGCGCCCACGTCCACGGTGTCCAGGACGTCGACGAGCAGTTCGGACAGCTCGTACGTCTTGGCCCTGACCGTCGCGACACCGGCCTGCAAGGCCTTGTCCCCGTACCGTTCGGCGATGATCTCGTGCTGGTGGCGTACGGATCCGGCGCAGGAGCCGGAGGGCATCACGACCGCGTCGATGGAGGAGTCGCCGAACTGCTCGGCGAAGTTGCGCACCAGTGGCACCGGTTCACGCTGGTACCCCGTGTTCACATGCATCTGCCCGCAGCAGGTCTGCTCCGGCGGGAACACCAGCTCGTGGCCGAGCCGGCTCAGTACGAGGGCGGTGGCCTTGACCGCGTCGGGGAAGAGGGTGTCTCCCAGGCACGTGGCGAAGAGTCCGATACGCATGGGGAGGACCTCCACGATCCAGTTGCTCCGGCCGGCATCACCGAGGCGATTTACGGTCCGACCATACTAGCGTCGTGCCAAGAGCTGCCAAGGGTGCGCGCAGGATCCGGGCTCACCCGGCGCACGGGGCCCTGGGAACGGCGAGGGCCGCCCCGGCGGTGAATGCCGGGGCGGCCCTCTGGGGTGCCGCGCGGGTCGCCGACTACGTCTGCTCGCTCCCCGCCTTCCCGCCCTGCCCCCGTCCGCTCTCCGCTCTCTCGCCCTACGCCGTGTCCGGCCGGGCCGAGCGCGTGATCGGCATCTGAAGCTCGGTCCGCCAGTTCTGCTCGGGTTCCGGGTGGCCCAGGAGATACACCTCGCGGGCCGTGCCGTCGGTGAGGTAGCCGTTGTCCTCGATCCAGGTCGCCAGCGTCTGGTAGGCCTCGCCGATGGTGAGCATCGCACCGTGGTGGACGTGGACCGCGACCTCGTCGTGGCCGTCGAGCACCGAGATGTCGACGCCGTCGAGCGTGACGTCGTCGCCGATCGGGCAGGCGGCGGTGACCGTCAACTTCTCGCCCTCTTCCGGAGCGTAGGTGGCGACGACCGGACCGACGGGCTGCACTCCGGCCCCGCCCAGCGCCTCGAAGAGCCGGCCGAACAGCGACTGGACGACGGGCCCCACGTCCGCGTGGTTGTTGCTCCTCGCGACGCCCGACAGTGAGGCGATACGGACCGGGGCGACGGACTTCAGGGTGACTGCTCGGGTGCTCATGGTGCCTTCCCTTTCGATCATCCGGAGCCTCGCCTCGATACGGCCGAGCCGGTCCAGGTCGGCCGTGATCTGCTCGGCCACCTCCACCTGCCGTACCCGCAGCAGTTGCCGCAGTTCCGCGGTGTCGACGTCGGCGTCGATGATCCGAGTCACCTCGGCGAGCGTGAAGCCGAGGTCTTTCAGGGCCACCAGCCGATTGAGCCGGCGCAGCTGGTCGGCCTCGTAGTACCGATAGCCGTTCGACTCGTCGGTACGGGCCGGCCGCAGCAGGCCGATCGCGTCGTAATGCCGCAGCATCCGGATCGAGACCCGGCCCATCGTGGCGAAATCTCCGATGGAGAACATGACTCGCTCAAGCTCCCGTCTCACATCGTGTGAGGGTCAAGTCCTGGGGAAGCGCACGTCCGCGCACGGCTTCAGGCTATGCGCCCGCCGTCGGGACGACCTCGACGAACGGGATGTGGTCGCGGCCGATCAGGAAGTAGTCCTCGGGCGAACCGTCCGTCTCGATGCCGCACACGCGCATCAGTGCGCGTGCCCCGCGCGGACTGCGGGTCGCGTATGCGGCCATGGCGCGACCGGACTCCCGGGGTGTCATGGCGCGGGCGACCGCGGTCGCCCGGTGCCGGCCGATCTGGATGGTGACGTCCGGCGTGGCCACCACATTGCGGTACCACTGCGAGGTGGGGCCGAGACCGGAGGCGAGCAGGTACGCGCCGGTGCTCGGGTCGCGCCCGGCGACTTCGAGGCAGACCTCGCGGGGGCGCCCGCTCGTGCGGCCGGTGTGGGTGAGCAGCAGGACGCGGTGGCCCAGAAGTGCTCCGAGACGCCAGTGATACAGGTGGATCGGCGCACGGGCGAGACGGCGGCGCCAGCCGGTCGGGGAGGGGGTCGCGGCGACTTTGCGTGGCATGAGCGGGGTCCGCCTCTCGTCGCTGTGCCGGGCTGTTGCGCTCGCGGTGGCTGCCGGAAGGTGCCGCGCGGGCGGGTGCCCGGTCCGTTCAGGCGGGCAGCGTGCCCGCGTCCGCCTGCCGCCGGTGGCCGGTCGCGGTGTCGTCCACGACGAGGGTGCCGTGGAAACCACGGATGTGCTGCTCCACGAGGTCGGCGGCGCGGGCTCCGTCGCCGGCCCGGACGAGTCGCATCAGCTCCGTGTGCTCGGCGTTGAGGCCGCGGGCCGTCTCGGGCCACCGATCACCGGCGGCCTCCTCGGCCTCCAGGATCAGCGACCGTACGGACTCGCGGACCGCCGAAGTCAGCGTGGAAGTCAGCTCGTTGCCCGAGCTGCGGGCGATGTGGACGTGGAAGCGGGTGTCCAGGTCGTTGAACTCGGCGACCGAGATCGCCGGATCCTGCATGCGCTCGACGACGGCCGCCGCCTCGGCGAGCTCCTCCTCGGACGCGGAGCGCGCGGCGGTCTCGAAACTGGAGCGCTCCAGGACCACCCGGGCCTCCATGACGTCCCGCAGGCTGTAGCTGCCGAGTGCCACGTGCAGCCGGAGGAGGCGGCCGAGAGCGCCGTCGGGGTTCTGCACGATGCGGGCGCCGGCGTCGGGGCCGCGTCCGGCGTTCGCCACCAGGACGCCGATCGTCTCCATCACCCGCAGGGCCTCGCGCAGGGCGGAACGGCTCACGCCGAGTGCGGGGGCCAGTTCGCGTTCCGGCGGCAGCCGGTCACCGGCCTTGAGGTGCCCTGCGAGTACTTGTTCCTCGATGCTCTCGAGGACGAGTTCGTGTGTCCGCGACTGTCGGACGGGACGCCATTCCGCCACCTTCGGCACCTCCCCGGACCGCTCGCCGCATCGGACTACGACTATGTCATAACTGGACTATGGTCCGACCATAGAGCGGAGGGGGTGAAGGCTGCCTCGGCGCCGCCGTACAGTGACGCACTCCGATCTCGGTAGGCCCCGCGGGGAGACGGGCCGGCCGGGATTCGGTGCGACGTTCGTGACGGTGGGTGGCGGGAGGAGCGTGGTGCGGTATGGGTGACGCGGTCGAAGCACGTGGGGGCGGCGGGGGCGGCGGCGCGGACCCGGTACTCACCGAGGCGATCGCCGGAGCCGCTCGGAAGGCGATCGGGCGGTTGCGTGCCGAGCATGCCGGACCTTTCTGCGTATACGCCCTCGTGACCACCGGCGAAGCACTCCGGCCCTACCTGAGCGTGACCCTCGATGGTCCACAGCGGTGGGACCTGCCCGACAGCCCGTTCGCGATCTGCGGTGACGAGTACCTCGCCCCGCTGGACGCGGTCTATGCCGCGCGTGGGGATCTGTTCGACATGCAGCCGGAGGACGAAGAGGCCGAGTACGAGCTGCGCCTCGCATCGATGGAGGCCGCACTCCACACCCTCGTCGAGGAGGGCGTGTTCGGCACCGGACGCGAACGCGAGCAGACGCTGCTGCTGGTGACGACGATGCCTCCGGACGAGACGGACGCCGAGTTCGCGCGTCGCCTCAACCCTCCGGGTGCCCTGCTCACGGCCTGGCTCGAAGAAGCGTCGGAGGAGAGTGCGGCGCACTGACCCGACGGGGCGTACGGGCAGGGCGTGTGCGCGGCGGGGACGGGACTCCGGTGAGCGGGACGTGCGTCCGCGGTCGCGCGTCCGCGGTCGCGCGTCCCGACCGGATCGCTGGGCCGTCGCCTGCGCGGCGCCCGTGGACGCAGTCGTCCGGCCGGGACGAGGCCGACGGTGTTTCCCGCGTTCGCCCGCGGGCGACGGTCTCATTCCGAGCCGAGAGCCCGCTTCCGCGCCGTCACGGCCATCACCGTCCCCAGGGTGACGAGCAGCAGGCCGGCTCCGGCGAAGATGAGCGGCAACAGCCACAGCGAGACGAAGCTGTTGATCTCCGCGTCGCCGGGG
The DNA here is from genome assembly GCF_003574445.1 of Streptomyces sp. YIM 130001. GTDB lineage: Bacteria > Actinomycetota > Actinomycetes > Streptomycetales > Streptomycetaceae > Streptomyces. The sequence goes on along the minus strand of NZ_KZ984553.1, from coordinate 278,354 downwards.
GAGTCGGCGTCGTAGAGCACCTCGACCTGCTCGCCCTTGTCGTACGCGGGGGGCTGGGAGCCCACCGAGTCGCGGAACGTGTGCCGGGTGCCGTCCGCCGCGGCGAATTCGATCACCGGGTACGTCACGGGCTCGGCGCCGCGGTCCAGTTCGAGCGCCACGACCGTGCCCTCGGCGCGCTCCGACGACGTCAGGCCGGCGACCGTGTGGCCGCCCGTGACGAGAGCCGCGATCAGCAACGCCGCCCCGGACAGCGTCATGGTGATGACGGCCCGCCGGTAGGCCTTCGGTCCACTGGTCCGCGTCTTCACCGTGTGGTCCCCTGTCCGCCTCGCCGTACGCAGCGCGGTGACGCTACCCCACGGGGGAGCGAACCCGTGAGCCGGTTCCCGGCCGGACTTCGCGCCCGCCCCTCCCGTGCACCGGGACTCACCCGGCGCTCGTGCGGTCCGCTCGCGTGGCCAGGAAACGGGCCGGGAACTCGCCGCCGCCGTGGACCGCGAGATCCGCACCGTTGACGTAGCGGGACAGGTCTCCGGCCAGGTACAGGCAGGCGCGGGCCACGTCTTCGGGCACCCCCATCCGCTCCATCGGGATGACCTGGGTGACCGCGGCGCCGTCGGCCGAGCCGTAGACGGATGCCGCGCTCTCGGTGCGGATGAGACCGGCGGTGATGTGGTTGACCCGAACCTTCGGCGCCCACTCCTGGGCCAACGCGCGGGTCAGCGCGAGGAGTCCGGCCTTCGCGGCCGTATAGGCGGCGGTGCCCGGCTGCGGGTCGTGCCCCGAGACGCTGCCGATGTTGATCACCGAGCCTCCCTCCTCCTGCTCCCGCATGGCCTTGTTCGCCGCCTGTGCCACGTAGAACGGGCCGAGCAGGTTGAGCGCGACGATCTTCTCCACGAAGCGCGGCGAGGCCGTCGCCGCAGCGGCGTCCGGTGAACCGCCGGCGTTGTTCACCAGGGTGTCCAGCCGCCCGAATCGTTGTACGGCGAAGCCCACGAGCTCCCCGGCCTGCGCCGCGTCGCGCACGTCGCAGGCCCGGAACACGGCCTGTCGGCCGCCTGCGGCGGGCAGTTGCTCCGGCTCCGTGCGCCCGCACACGACCACTTCCGCGCCGGCCGTGAGGAAGGCGTCGGCGATGGCAGCGCCGATGCCCTTGGTGCCGCCGGTGACGAGGGCGACGCGCCCCGAGAGGTCCAGCGGGTTGCCGATGTCCATGGCGAGAGTGCGCCTTTCGGGTGAGGTGAGGCGAGGTGTCACTCGGAGTGCTGTGATGCCGCTCGAGGTGCTGTGGGGCGGCGCCGAGGCCGTCCCGGCACAGGCGTCATACGGCCGCATCGGCGGTGTCCACGTCGCCCACCTCGCCCACCGCATCCGTGCCCTGCAGCGGCAGCCCGATGTCCGCGGCGAGTCGAGCGCGATGCACGGCTGCGCTGCCGAACAACTGCCCCGCCCCGTGGGCCCTTTTGAAGTAGCGGTGTGCGTCGTGCTCCCACGTGATGCCGATGCCTCCGTGCAGCTGGATCATCTCGCCGGCGACGACCGCGTACGCCTCTGCGCACACCGAGGCCGCGACCGCGGCGAGACGGGGCAGCGCGGCCGGGTCCTCGTCCGCCGCCCGCGCCGCGCCGAGCGCTGCCGAACGGGCCGACTCCACCAGGACGTAGGCATCGGCCAGACGGTGTTTCACCGCCTGGAACGAGCCGATCGGCCGCCCGAACTGCACGCGCTGCAGCACGTGTTGGACCGTCAACTCAAGGCACCGGCCGGCCGCGCCGGTCTGCTCGGCGGCAAGTGCCGCACAGGACAGGTCCCGCACGTGCCGCAGTACGCGCTCCCCGTCACCGTCCGCCCCGACCGGCCGGGCCTCGGCATCGGCGAACAACCACCGTGCCTGGCAACGAGTCTGATCCATCGTCACCAGAGCCTCACGCTGCACTCCGGCGCCGCCCACCGGTACCTCGAAAAGCGTGACCCCGCCCTCCGAGCGAGCCGCCACCAGGAGCAGCTGTGTGCCCGACTCCCCGCCTCCGTCCAGCACATGATCCTTCACCCCGGAGATCCGCCACCCGCCACGCGCCTTCCGCACCGCCTCGGCACGTATCGCCTCCGGCTCCCAGGACCCCTGCTCGGCCCAGGCGAGCGTCCCCACCGACCGGCCATCCGCGAGCGCCGGCAGCAGCCGACCGCAGGCGCCCCGGTCGCCGGAGGTGAGCAGCGCGCCTGCCGCCAGGACCGACGATCCGAGGAACGGCACCGGGCTCAGCGCCCGCCCCAGCTCCTCCATCACCACGTACACGTCCCGCGCGCCGCCCCCGGCGCCGCCGTACTCCTCGGGCACGGCGAGGCCTGCCACGCCGATCTGTCCGGTCAACGGCCCCCAGGCCGCCCCGCCTTCCGTACGCTCGAGCAACTTCCGTACAGCTGCGCGCAGTTCGTCCTGCTCCGGCGTCGCTCTCACGGTTCCTCCCGCCATCCGGCGGACACTCCGGACAGGATTCGCGCCCGGCAGGCGGCCGGCGTTCCCCAGGCGTCGCGCAACGGCCGCGCCTTGCGGATCCACAGCGAGAGGTCGAGTTCGTCGGTGTAGCCGAGTGCCCCGTGCAGATGCAGCGCGGTGTGTGACGCCCGGTACGCGGCCTCCCCGGCCGTCACCTTGGCCGCCGCGATCTCCCGGCCCGCCGCAGGATCCGACCGGCCGAGCGCGAGGGCCGCCGCGTGTACCACGGGAGTGGCGAACTCGAGGTCGAGCAGGGTGTCCGCGAGCCGGTGCTTGACCGCCTGGAACGAACCGATCGGCACCCCGAACTGGCTTCGCTGCTTTGCGTATTCGACCGTCGCGGAGAGCAACGCCTTTCCTACGCCCAAGGATTGGGCGGCCGTCATCAGGGCGGCGACATCGGCGGCATGGGTCGCGGCCGCGGTCACGGCGGGGCCTCGGGCCAACACCGTTCCTCCCGGGCCCGGTTCAGACAGTCGCCGCGCCGGATCGAAGGAGTGCTGCACGGGTCCGCAGCTTCGCGAGAGGCGCAGCGTGTCCCCGTCGGCCACGAGCACCGCATCGGCGGCATCCGCGTCGAGGGCGTACGCCCCCGCCCCTCCCGCCGGAGCGGAGCCGTGGGGGGCGGTGATGCTCAGCGAGACGGCCCTCTTCCCGGATGCGATGTCCGGCAGCAGTCCGTCCGCCGGCCCATCGGTCGTCGGCGCTCCACCGGCGTCGAGCCGCGCCAGCAGCGCCGCCGCGGCGACCGTCTCGACCGCCGGGCCGGGCACCGCATGTCGGCCCAGCTCCGTGAACGCCACGGCCAGTTCGACCGGCAACGGGCCGAGACCCCCGTACCGTTCCGGCACGGCGAGTGCGAACACCCCGGCCTCCGCGAGCCGCGCCCACAGTGCCCGCCCGGGCTCGTGCTCGCCCCCGGCCCAGGCCCGTACCGCGCCCGGAGTGTCCGTGGAGCCGAGCATGCCGTCCAGGGACCGGGCGAACTCCCGCGTCTCGGCGTCGAGCAGGAACCGCATCACCGGCGTCCCTTCGGCAGGCCGAGCAGCCGCTCGGCGACGATGTCGCGCTGGATCTCGTTCGTCCCGGCGTAGATCGGCCCGGCGAGGGAGAAGGTGTAGCCCTCGGCCCAGGCACCGCCGGACGGGGCTTTCGGTGCGTGGTCGGCGAGTTCGCCGAGCGGGCCGAGCAGGTCGAGGGCGGTCTCGTGCAGGGCGATGTCCAGCTCGGACCAGAAGATCTTGTTCAGGCTGGAGGCGGCGCCGGCGGCCGGACCGTCCTCGATACCGTCCTCGGCGGCGAGACGCGAGACCCCCGCGTACGCGAACAACTGATAGGCCCGCGCCCCGATCACCGCGTCGGCGACGCGGTCGCGCAGCGCCGTGTCGCCCGGCTCCGCGCGGTCGCGCCACAAGTCCACCAGCCGGTCCGCGGCGGCGGTGAAGCGGCCGGGGCTGCGCAGGGTGAGCCCGCGTTCGTTGCCCGCGGTGCTCATCGCGACCCGCCAGCCCTGTCCGGGCTCACCGATCACGTCCTCGTCGGGCACGAACACCTCGTCCAGGAAGAGCTCCGCGAAGGCCGGCTTCCCGTCCAGACGCCCGATCGGCCGCACGGTCACGCCCTCGGCGGCCAGCGGGAACATCAGATACGTCAGCCCCCGGTGCGGCCGGCCGGCCTCCGGATCGCTGCGGAACAGGCCGAACGCCCGGTCCGCGAAGGCGGCCCGCGACGACCACGTCTTCTGCCCGCTCAGGCGCCAACCACCGTCCACGCGTACGGCTTTGGAGCGCAGCGAGGCCAGATCCGAACCGGATTCCGGCTCCGACCAGGCCTGCGCCCAGATGACCTCGCCGCTCGCCATCGCGGGCAGGATGCGGGCGCACTGGTCCGCGGTGCCGTGCTCGAGCAGCGTGGGGGCGAGCAGGTTGATGCCGTTCTGGCTGACCCGGGCGGGCGCGCCGGCCGCGTAGTACTCCTCCTCGAAGATCAGCCAGTGCAGGAGAGAGCGGTCGCGTCCCCCGTACTGCTCCGGCCAGGAGACCACCGACCAGCGGCCCGCCGCCAGGGTGCGCTCCCACTCGCGGTGGGCGGCGAACCCTTCCGCGGTCTCCAGGGACGGCAGGGGCGCGGTCGGTACGTGGGCGGCCAGCCACTCGCGCACCTCGGTGCGGAAGGCGTCGTCGGCCGCGGTGAAGTCGAGGTCCATCAGGCTCCCGCCCGCTTCCGTGCGCGCGGCTCCGTGCCACCGACGGCCCCGCCGCGGAATGCGCGGCCACCGAGGCAAGTCACCGCAGGCGTACCGGAAAGGGCGTGGTCCGATCGAATCCTGGTGGGCGTCACGGCCGGGTGCCGCCGGACGCGGTGCGCCGTGTCGTCGTGGGCAGTGGGCATTCGCCGCTCCTTCCCTAACAAGTGTTTGGTAGATTAACGTACCGGCATGAGCAGCGTCGAGGAGTTCCGCGCCGAGATCCGTGGCTGGCTCGCCGGTCATCTCACCGGCGAGTTCGCGGACCTGCGGGGCCGCGGGGGGCCGGGCAGGGAGCACGAGGCGTTCGCCGAACGCCGCGCGTGGGAACGGCACATGGCGGCCGAGGGCTGGACCTGCGTGGGCTGGCCGGAGGAGTTCGGCGGCCGGGGAGCGACCCTGGAGCAGCAGGTCGCCTTCCACGAGGAGTACGCGCTCGCCCGGGCGCCGGCCCGGGTGAACCACATCGGGGAGCAACTCCTCGGGCCGACGCTGGTGGCCTTCGGGACGCCTGAGCAGCGAGCCCGTTTCCTGCCCCGGATCGTCGCCGTCGACGAACTCTGGTGCCAGGGCTACAGCGAACCCGACGCCGGCTCCGACCTGGCGAACATCCGCACGCGGGCGGAGCGGGAGGGGCAAGGGTCGGCCGGCGGTGACTGGCTGGTGACTGGCCAGAAGATCTGGACCTCGCTCGCCCACGAGTCCGACTGGTGCTTCGTGGTGGCCCGCACCGACCAGGGCTCCCGGCGCCACCACGGCCTCTCGTACCTGCTCGTGCCGCTCGACCAGCCGGGAGTGGAGATCCGGCCGATCACCCAGCTGACCGGGACCTCCGAGTTCAACGAGGTCTTCTTCGACGGGGCCCGCACCGGCGCCGGCAACATCGTGGGCGCGCCCGGCGACGGCTGGAAGGTCGCCATGGCCACCCTCGGCTTCGAACGAGGTGTCTCCACACTCGGTCAACAGGTGGGATTCAGGCAGGAGTTGGAGGCGATCGTCGCACTCGCCCGGAGCAACGGCGCGGCCCGCGACCCGCTGATCCGCGACCGTCTCGCCCGCGCCTGGACCGGCCTGGAGACCATCCGCTGCAACGCCCTGCGCATGCTCGACGGCGTCGCGGCCGGTGCACCCGGCCCGGAGGCCTCGATCGGCAAGATCTTCTGGGCGACCTGGCACCGCGAACTCGGCGAACTCGCCATGGACGTGTGTGGCGCCGACGGCATGCTCGCCGCCGGCGAACCGTACGACCTCGACGACTGGCAGCGGCTCTATCTCTTCTCCCGCTCCGACACCATCTACGCCGGATCGAACGAGATCCAGCGCACCATCATCGCCGAGCGCGTCCTCGGCCTGCCCAAGGAGGCCCGCCCGTGACCAGCAAGCCGCCGCCCCGAGTGCCGGGGCACGCCCTGCTCGACGGCCGGAGCGCCGTCGTGACCGCGGCCGCGGGCGCCGGCATCGGCGGTGCGACCGCACGCCGGTTCCTGGAGGAGGGCGCAAGCGTTGTTCTCGGCGACGCGCACGCCCGGCGCCTGAAGGAGAGCGTCGCGGAACTCGCCGAGGAGTTCGGGCCCGAACGAGTTGCCGGCCTGCCCTGCGACGTCACCGACGAGGACCAGGTCCAGGCCCTCCTCGCGCTGGCCGCCGAACGGCACGGCAGCCTCGACATCGTCTTCAACAACGCGGGGCTCGGCGGCACTTCGGACCTCGTCGACATGACCGACACGCAGTGGGACGACGTCATGGACGTGACCCTCGGCGGAACCTTCCGCTGCACCCGGGCAGCCCTGCGCCGCCTCAAGGACCAAGGCTCCGGCGGAGTCGTCGTCAACAACGCCTCGGTGATCGGCTGGCGCGCCCAGCGCGGCCAGGCCCACTACGCCGCCGCCAAGGCCGGAGTGATGGCCCTGACCCGCTGTTCGGCCCTGGAGGCCGCGGACTTCGGCGTACGGGTCAACGCGGTCGCCCCCAGCCTCGCCATGCACCCGCATCTGGTGAAGGTCACCACCCCCGAACTCCTCGCCGAACTCACCGAACGCGAGGCCTTCGGGCGGTACGCCGAACCCTGGGAGGTCGCCAACGTCGTGGTCTTCCTCGCCAGCGGGTACTCCTCGTACATGACGGGCGAGACCGTCTCCGTCAGCAGCAGGCGGGCCTGAGGCACCGGGCCGACGATGAGTCCGTCGATGGAGCGGCACGGCGAACTGCTGTCGGCGGCGGCCGAGGTGTTCGCCGCCGAGGGCTACAACGCGACGACCGTGCGCCGGATCGCGGATGCGGCCGGGATGCTCGCGGGCAGTCTCTACTACCACTTCGACTCCAAGGAGGCGATGCTCGACGAGATCCTCTCCGGCTTCCTCGACGAGCTGCGCGCCGGGTACGAGCGCGTGCTCGCGGCGCGGCTCGGTCCCCGGGAGACCATCGAGGCGCTGGTCACCGAGTCGTTCCGGGAGATCGACCGGCACCGGGCGGCCGTCGCGATCTACCAGAAGGAGTCCCGGCAGTTGGCGGCGCAGCCGCGCTTCCGCTATCTCGCCGACAGCCGGGTCAGGTTCGAGGGGGCCCTGCTCGACACCCTCCGACGAGGCGTCGCCGAGGGCGAGTTCCGCGCCGACCTCGACATCCGGCTCACCTACCGCTTCGTGCGCGACACGGTCTGGGTGGCCGCCTCCTGGTACCGGCCCGGTGGACGGCACAGCCCCGACGAGATCGCCCGGCAGTACCTGTCGGTGGTGCTCGAAGGCATCGCCGTACCGCAGTGAAGTCCCGGCGCGGCAACCTCCCACCGACATCGCTCACCGACTCCCCGCACCGTCCCGACACCCTCAAGGAGCACTCATGACCGAGGCCTACATCGTCGATGCCGTCCGTACGCCCGTCGGCCGCCGCAAGGGTGGGCTCGGCGGCGTGCATCCCGCCGACCTGGGCGCCCATGTGCTCGCCGCCCTGGTCGAGCGGACGGGCGTGGACCCGGCCGCCGTGGAGGACGTCGTCTTCGGCTGCCTGGACACCGTCGGACCGCAGGCTGGGGACATCGCCCGCACCGCTTGGCTGGCCGCCGGACTGCCGGAGGAGGTGCCGGGCACGACCGTGGACCGGCAGTGCGGATCGTCGCAGCAGGCCGTGCACTTCGCGGCCCAGGGGGTGCTCTCCGGCACCCAGGATCTGGTGGTCGCGGGTGGTACGCAGAACATGACGATGATCCCGATCGCCTTCGCCTCCCGGCAGGCCGCCGAGCCGCTCGGACTGACCGAAGGCCCCTTCGCCGGCTCCGCGGGATGGCGGGCCCGCTACGGGGACCAGCCGGTCAACCAGTTCCACGGCGCCGAGCTGATCGCCGAGAAGTGGGGCATCTCCCGCAGTGACCAGGAGGAGTTCGCCCTGCGCTCGCACCGGCGGGCACTCGCTGCGGTCGACGAGGGACGCTTCGACCGCGAGATCGCCCCGTACGGCGAGGTCACGGCCGACGAAGGGCCGCGCCGCGACACCTCTGTGGAGAAGATGGCCGGCCTGAACCCGGTGGTCCCCGGCGGCAGCATCACCGCGGCCTGCTCCTCGCAGGTCTCCGACGGCGCCGCGGCCCTGCTGATCGCCTCCGAGCGTGCCGTACGCGAACACGGCCTCACCCCCCGCGCCCGCATCCACCACCTGTCCGCCCGCGGCGAGGACCCGATCCGCATGCTCTCCGCGCCGATCCCGGCCACCGCTCACGCCCTGAAGAAGGCCGCGATGTCGCTCGACGCCATCGACCTGGTGGAGATCAACGAGGCCTTCGCGCCGGTCGTCCTGGCCTGGCTCAAGGAGACCGGCGCCGACCCGGAGCGGGTCAACGTCAACGGTGGTGCGATCGCCCTCGGTCACCCGCTCGGCGCCACCGGAGCCCGCCTGATGACCACACTGCTGCACGAACTGGAGCGCACCGGCGGCCGGTTCGGTCTGCAGACCATGTGCGAGGGCGGCGGCCAGGCGAACGTGACGATCATCGAACGACTGTGAGTGGCGAACGGAGTCGGGGGCGGCCGGAACCCGGCCGCCCCCTCCCAACTCCCGTGCTGCGCGCACTCATTGAGGCAGTGACTCGAGTGTGGCGTGCGCGTCGGCCATCACCCGGTCCACCAGCTCCGCACAGGACGGCAGATCGTCGATCAGGCCCGCCACCTGCCCGGACGCCATCACGCCGCGGTCCGTGCGGCCCTCCACCATGGACGCCTTGAGCATCACCGGGGTGTTCGCGGCGAGCAGTACCTGGCTCCAACTCAGGTTCTTGCCGTGCTTCATGGCGAGCCCGTCACGGACCAGGCCCGCCCAGGTGGCGCCGGACTCCTTCCTGAACGCCGCCGCATGCCGGACCGCCCGCAGGAGCGCGGTCGTACGGCCGGACCGCTCCAGGGCGTCGACCAGCTCGGTCCGCAGCATCCGGTGCCGCATCCCGTCCACCTCGGTGGTCACGGTGACGTCCTGCACCGCCGCAGCCAGGTACTTCTCCTTGACCGCGGCCGGCACCGTACTGTCCGAGGTGAGCAGGAACCGCGTGCCCATGGCGATCCCCGCGGCCCCGTAGGCGAGCGCGGCGACCAGGCCGCGCCCGTCGTGGAACCCGCCGGCCGCCACCACCGGAATGTCCACGGCGTCCACCACCTGCGGCAACAGCACGGTGGTGGCGACATCCCCGGTGTGCCCGCCACCCTCCCCGCCCTGCACCACCACCGCATCCGCGCCCCACGCGGCGACCTTCTCCGCGTGCCGCCGGGCCCCGATGGACGGGATGACCACCACTCCGGCGTCCTTCAGCCGCCCGATCAGCTCCTGCGAAGGGGCCAGTGCGAACGACGCCACCCGCACACCCTGCTCGACGATGACGTCCACCCGGTCGCCGGCGTCCCCGGCGTCCGCCCGGAGATTCACCCCGAACGGCGCGTCGGTACGGGACTTGACCTCCCGTACCGCCGTACGCAGCTGCTCGACGGTCATGGTGGCGGACGCGAGGATGCCGAGCGCGCCGGCGTTCGCCGAGGCGGACACGAGGCGGGGACCGGCCACCCAGCCCATCCCGGTCTGCACGATCGGGTAGCGCACACCGGTCAGTTCGGTGAGCGCGGTCGCGATGGTGGCGGGCCGCCCGCTCACGCGGGCACCTCGCGGTCCCGCAGGCCCTTCGGGTCGACGACCTCCCGGATCAGGCGGAGTTCGGCGTCCGTGGGCTCCCGCGTGTACGGCACCTGGTCCGGCACGGTGAGGGTGAAACCCGTTGCCTCGGTGACCTGTTGGACGGTCACCCCCGGGTGCAGAGACCTCAGGCGCATCGTGCGGTCGGGCGTCTCGAAGTCGAACACGCCCAGATTGCTGATGACTTCGGGGATGCGGTGGTAGCGCGTCGCGGACGGCCCGGCCGCCGCGGCGCGGTCGTGGCCGACACCACTGACCATGTCGACGCGCTCCACGAACACCCTGGGCGAATGCTTCGGAACCCAGTAACTGGTCGGGTTGTTCAGGGTGTTGACCGGGGCTCCGCGTACCCCGAGCAGCTGTCGGGTGGGCCGTTCCCAGGGGCCGATGCAGGAGATGTTCTGGTTGCCGTGCCGGTCCAGCTGGCTCGCGCCCATCATCACGTGCCGCCGTCCGGTCGCGGTCAGCGCCAGATGCTGACGGAACGGCAGCCAGCCCTCCACGATTCCGGGCGCCGCCCCGACCTCCGCCACCTCACCCATCAGCAGCGCCTCGCCATCGGTGAGCAGCAGGTCCGGTGCGAACGTCAGCCGTGCCAGACGGGCCCCGATCGTCGGCACCGTCCCCATCGGACTGGCGAGCACCTGGCCCGCGGCCCGCCAGGACTCCGCGCAGGCCACCACGCAGTACTCGGCACGAGTCGCGGGCGGCGCCGTCCGCACCGCGGACGTGGTGATCCCCTCGGCGCTCATGCGTGTCGCCCCTTCGTCACGGACTGCTCCTGGTGGAAGGCCGCGACGGCGGCCTGATAGGCGGCTTCGTCCCCGGCCAGGAACCGTGCCGCGAAGGCCGGCCACGCCTCCGGATCGCGCGCGGCGGCCACGTAGGCGCGCTGGAAGGCCTCGTCACGGTCGTGGTCCGGGACGCAGGAGGTGAAGTGCGCGCCGTTCGGCGTCTGCACCACACCGTCCACGAAGATCCGCTTGACGAGCAGCGTCTGCGGCCCGTGCTCCTTGAGCAGATCAGCCGTGTCGACGATCTGCTCGCAGCACACGTACGCATGGTCCGCGGCCTCGCAGAACAGATCGTCGAAGTACGGATCCGGACCCAGGTACTGGCCGTTGCCGTACGGGTCGGCGCGATTGAGGTGAACGAGCGCCGCATCGAGCCGCAGCGCCTTCGCCGCCACCAGCTCCTCGCCGTCCTCGTACGGCGAACTGACCGTCCGCAGCCAGGGGTTGACCTTCATCACGTCGGATCCGAGCCCCGCTCTGACCGGCATGAACGGCAGTCGCTGCGCCCCGGCCGTGAGGCCCCACATGAACATCGCCTCGTCCAGCTCGACGAGTTCGAAGGCACCGCGCTGCCGGGCCGCGGTGAAGTGCGGCTCCAGCGGTACGGAGTCGAGGGTCGCGAAGGGCGCGACCACCTTGCGCAGCTTCCCCGCGGCCGCGAGCAGTCCGATGTCCGGGCCGCCGTACGACACCACGGTCAGGTCGGTCACGTCGGACCTCAGCAGCGCTCTCACCAGCGCCATCGGCTTGCGGCGCGAACCCCAGCCGCCGATGCCGACCGTCATCCCGCTCTCTATCCGGCCGACGACGTCGTCCGGGGTCATGATCTTGGTGGTCCGGTCCTGGGTCACGTCTGCGGCTCCTTGTTCGTGTGGCCCTTGTCGGGTGTCTGTCCGCCGCGGGGCGCGTGGCCGTCGCCGGACCTCGCCTCGTCGGCGCCGAAGGTGTCACGGACCCGGTCGGCGATGCCGCTGAGATTGGCCTCGAAGGTGAAGCCCTGCTCGAAGCGGTAGCTGCGGCGTACGTCCACGGGGTCGATGCCGTTGATGGCGGCCTTGGCGAGCCGGATCAGGGTGCCGTCCTTCGACGCGATCTCCCGGGCCAACTCGACTGCCGTGTCCAGCAGTTGGACCCGCGGAACCACCTCCCACACCGACCCGTGCCGGTGCAGGTCGGCCGCGGTGGCGGTGCGCGAGGTGTAGTACAGGGTGCGCATCAGGTGCTGCGGCACCAGGCGGGCGAGGTGGGTGGCGGCGCCGAGTGCTCCGCGGTCCAGCTCCGGCAGTCCGAAGGTGGCGTCGTCGGAGGCGACGATCGCGTCCGCGTTGCCGGCCAGGCCGATACCGCCACCGAGGCAGAAGCCGTGCACCGCGGCCACGACCGGTACCTCGCACTCGTAGACCGCCGCGAACGCCTCGGAGCAGCCGCGGTTGGCGCCGATCAGCGCCTGATGGCCGCTGTCGCGCTGCAGCTCCTTGATGTCGACGCCCGCATTGAATCCGCGCCCCTCGGCGGCGAGTACCACGCACCGCACCTTCGGGTCGGCGCCCGCCGTGCGCAGCACCTCGGCCAGGTCGTACCAGGCTTGTACGGGAAGGGCGTTGACCGGTGGGAAGTCCATCGTGACGAGCGTGATGCCGTCGTCCGGGACGGAGGTGGAGACACCCATGAGCAAATCAGCTACCTTTCCACCAAACATTTGTTAGGTAGGAAGGTAGCAGCGAACCCAGCGAGCCGGGACCCCGCGTGCCACCCGCCGGACGGCTCCCGATCCATCCTGCCCGCCACCGAGGACCCGCACCGAGAACCCACCATCGAGGGCCAATCACCGAAAGGACCGCCTCATGACCGGATCGACCGCGACGGCCGGATCAACCGGCCTGTGTGCAGGGCGAGTTGTGATCGTCACCGGAGCCGGACGCGGGCTCGGCCGTGCTCACGCCCTGGCCTTCGCGGCGGAGGGCGCCAAGGTGGTCGTCAACGATCTCGGCGTCGGCCTCGACGGCAGCGCGGGAACCGACGGCCCGGCCGCCCCCGTGGTGGAGGAGATCCGGGCGGCGGGCGGCGAGGCCGTGGCGCACGGCGGCGACATCGCCACCACCGCCGGCGCGGCCGACCTGATCGCCACGGCCCTCGAAGCCTTCGGCCGACTCGACACCCTGGTCAACAACGCCGGATTTCTGCGCGACCGCATGCTCGTCAACCTCGACGAGGACGACTGGGACGCCGTCGTCCGCGTCCATCTCAAGGGCCACTTCCTGCCGTTGAAGCACGCCGCCGCGCACTGGCGCACCGAGGCGAAGGCGGGCCGCAAGCACGCGGCACGGGTGGTCAACACCAGCTCCGGAGCGGGCCTGCTCGGCAGCGTCGGACAGGGCAACTACTCGGCGGCCAAGGCCGGCATCCTCGGCCTGACCCTGGTCTCGGCCGCGGAGATGGGGCGCTACGGGGTCCAGGTCAACGCCATCGCGCCGGCCGCGCGGACCCGTATGACGGAGCAGACGTTCGCCGGGGCCATGACCGCGCCCGGCGACGGATTCGACGCCATGGCCCCGGAGAACGTCTCCCCCCTCGTCGTCTGGCTCGGCTCCGCCGCATCCGACGGCGTCACCGGCCGCGTCTTCGAGGCCGAGGCCGGACGCATCACCGTCATGGAGGGCTGGCGCCCCGGCCCCGGCGTGGACAAGGGCACCCGCTGGACCCCTTCGGAGGCGGGCGAAACGACGCGCGAACTGCTCGCCGCGGCCGAGGAGCCGGGGGCGGTGTACGGGGCGCGGTGAGGGTGCCACCCGGCGTGTGCCCGTACATTCGCGTTCGTACGGGAGGAGCTTGAGGCGGGGCGCGGTCGCGACATTCCGTCGTCGTACAGCAGGGGCCTCAGGCGGTGACGTGGACGAACGGCAGCTCCAAGAGGTCGGCCACGGCCCGGAGTTCCCTGGCACGGTGGCCGACACACAGGGTCCAGTGGTGGCCGATGCCCGAGGCGCTCCACGCGTCGGTCCACTCGCCGGGATCGCAGCCGAAATCCACCCGGGACGTGGTGTTTCCGATGCGCAGCAGCGGGCCGGGGACGACTTCCCCCTCCGAGGCGATCACCGTGTAGCTGCCGTCCGCCTCCTGCCCGAGGCCGAAGGCGGTCACCGGGCCGTGCCGCACGTCGAACTCCACGCTCACGCCCCAGCCCCGCTTGCCGTGGTACACGCCGAGGCCGCGCAGTAGCGGGTCGGCACTGCTGATGGCGAGGTGGGCCGGGCCGTCGTGGCCCATCTCGACCACGTTGTCGTCGAAGTTCAGTGCCTGAAGTTCGGTGAAGGAGCCTCCAGCACCGAGCCTGTCGGCCATCAACATGGCCAGGCTGGTGCGCAGTTCGTACTCACCGGCCACGGGAACCCCGCGGGCGGTGAGCAGCGAGGCACCGAGGATCATGCCCGCGCCCAGGCGTTCGTGCACCTCGCCGTCGAGCCCCCGGTGGTAGTAGGCGAGAGAGTCGAGAGCGAAGTCGTCGATCAGACGGTCCAGGCCGACCGACACCTTGGCTCCCCAGCGCAGGTCGTCCTCCACGACGGACGGATCGAGAGTGAACACCTCGCGGGCCTCGGCCACCCGGTCGTTCACCTGCCGCTCGCCGACCTCCGTCACGCGGACGCGCAGGTCGTCGATTTCGAGAACTTCGACGTGCGAGCCCAACTGGGTGGAGACCAGGGTGAGATCGGTGGAGACGTCGAGCATGCCGGGGTAGAGGTGGCCCATCAGGCCGTGCCGACCGTGCCGCATCGCGGCGCGCACGTCGGCGGCCCGGATCCAACGGGTGATGCGCGCCCAGGCGTTCGCGTCGTGCAGGTGGCCCGACACCGAGCGGAAGGGGATCCGCGCGCGGCGGAAGACGTTCGCGATCTCCGGCAGCGGACACTGGCCGCAGTAGGCGAGCCAGTCGCCGGTGCCGAACGTGGCGTGCTCCATGGACGCGGTCGGCTGCAGATCGATGAGCAGGACCGGAGCGTCGCTGCGCTGTGCGATCGGCAGAACCATGGAGGCGGTCAGATAGGTCGTCAGATAGGTGACGATCAGGTCGCAGTCGGCTGCCCGCAACTTCGCTGCGGCTGCGGCGGACTGCTGGGGGTCGGACACGAAACCGACGTCGACCACTTCGCATCCCATGCCGGACAGGCGGTCGGCGACCTCGCGGGACGATGCCTGCAGTTGCTCCAACAGGCCGGGGAACTGGGGCCAGTAGGCGCCGAGGCCGCCTGCGACGAGCCCGATCCTGGTCGGTCGTGGAGACCTGCGGGCCAGTCCCGGGTGAGCGGGTGCGGGGGTCTCCGTCGTCATGGGGCTGCTCCGTCCGCGGATCCGGTGAGGGGTGTATACCCGGGCGTGTAAAACGTTTTACGCCGATGTCGGGGAACCGTAGGGCGGCCGTGACCGGGCGTCAAGAGGCGCGGGACGCCCGCACTTGCCGCCCGGCCGACGGCTCGGTCTCAGCGGGTGCGCGGCGGGCCGACGTCCGCGGTCCGGGGTTCCCGGGGGAGGTCCTCCGCCGCGTGCGCGGAGAGCACGGCGCCGTAGCGCTCGATCTCGATCTCCTCCAGCGTCCGCCCCTGGGTGCGCGGTGCCCACACCGCGCCGATGGCCAGGGAGAGCACGAGCAGGCCGATCATGACCAGACCGACGGCGGACACACCCTGGTCGTCGAGCATGGTCGGGAAGTAGTAGCTGAGCAGGCCGATGGACACCCGCGCGGCGAAGAACAGCACGCCTTGGGCACCGGCGCGGTACGGCGTGGCGAACAGCTCGCTGGTCCACACCGCGTAGAACGCCTGTGAGCCGAGCCCCGCCGAAACTCCCCAGCACACCGCGAACAGGAGGAGCACCGGCAGCGAAGCGTCCACGAACACCAGCAGTACCCAGGCGACGATGCCGGGCACGGCTCCCACGACGTACAGCAGCCGCCGGCTGACGCGGTCGCCCAGCTGCATGAAGCCGAAATAGGTGGCCAGTACGGTGACGGACCACATCAGCACCTGCAGCAGGTTCTGGCCCGCGGCGCTTTCGACGCCCGCGGACTCGTACACCCGGGGCATGAAGATCCCCATCTGTCCCGCGACGACGCCCCAGAAGCCGTAGATGCCGAAGAGGAACAGCAGGGCCTTGACGTTGGGGCGGCGGGAGAAGAGCTCCCGAAGGCCGCGTTTGCGGCCCGTTCCCGAGTTCGCCCGGCTGGCCTTCCACCGTGCCGATTCGCTCAGACCCTGGCGGATGTACCAGACGACGAAGGCGACCACGAACAAGTGCAGGAAGATGATCCGGCTCCCTGTCAGCCCGAGCGGTCCGGTGAGGAGCACCGCGAGCAGAAATCCGATCACCGGGCCCATGGACCAGGCCAGTTGGGCCGTTCCGACGTGCTTGGCGCGCTGGTCGGGCGGGGCTTCCTCGGCGATGTAGGTCCATGATGCGGGCACGCCCGCGCCCACCGCGACGCCGGTGATCAGGAAGGCGACGAGGAGCATGCCGTAGCTCACCGCGAAGGCGGCGAGGAGAACGCCGAACATGTACAGCATGAGGTCGTAGGTGTAGATGAACTTCCGGCCGTAGCGGTCGCACAGCGGGCCGCCTATCGCGGCGCCGACGGCCGCGCCGAAGGCGTTGGAGCTGATCGCGGCGAGCAGGCCGACGGCGAAGTCGTCGATGCCGAAACGGTCCTGCCACAGGGTGAGGCTGGTGGCGATCGCGATGATCGAACCCGCCTCGATGTAGTTGGACATGGCGACGGAGATGGTCGCCTTCCAGCCTTTGGTTTCCTTGCTCCCGAATCGCATCGTGGCTGCCCTCTCAGCAGTGAACGGGTGGGAAGGGCCGGCCGGCTGCCCAGCCGTGGGTGGATCAGGGGCTTGCCCGGTCGGTCGGTCCGGGGCCCTCGGTGGTCGGCGATCGGTGGTCGGCGTCCGGTGGTCGGCGTCCGGTGGTCCGGTTGCGGCGGTGACGCGGCGGCGAGCGCGCGTCCCCGTCGGTGAGCGGCCCCCCCGGCCGTCGGGGCCGCCGTAGCGCTACGCCGCTGCGGGCACGTCACGCCCGGGCGTTCCGGCGCGTCGAATGAAGCGTTTCAAATCCGCGATCGGCGACGCTGCCATGTGGACCGCCGGAAAACAAGGGGTGAGTTGCAGATCGGTGGGCTGTTGCGGCTCGGGACTGCTGGTCGGCTCGGGTCCCATGAGGCTGAAATCCACGACTGGTTGATACGTTTCAGTCGACTGCGACTGCGACTGCGACTGCGACTGCGACTGCGACTGCGACTGCGTCGGCTGCCGTGTGCGTCGACTGCCGTTCGCCGGCGCTTACGTGTCGCGGCCTCAGGGGGCCGAATCGCGGACCACGAGGGTGGGGGAGAAGACCCGGGAGGTGTGCGCGTGGCCGCCCGGCGCCGCCTCCACCTCGTCCAGGAGCAGATCGACGGCTGTGCGCCCCAACTCCTCGACGGGCTGGCGGATCGTGGTCAGCGGCAGGTCCGACAGAGTCGCGACCTCGAGGTCTCCGTATCCGGCCACGCGCACATCCTCGGGGACTCGTACGCCGTGCGCCTGCAGGCCGCGGATCAGGCCGACGGCCAGGTAGTCGTTGGTGCAGAACGCCGCGGTGGGCAGCGCCGGGGACGCGGCGAGTTCCCGTCCCGCTGCCTCTCCGGATGCCACCGTCATCGTCGGGACGACCAACTCCCTCAGATGCGCTCCGAGTCGGCTTGCGACGGCTTCTTCGGCGCCGCGGTAGCGGTCGGCGCACTGCTGGATGTCCCGGCTGCCGTTGACCACCACGACCGATGGTTCGCGGACCGGGGCCGCCGAGTCGTCCGGGGTGTCCGGGTCGGCCCGCTCGCCCGAAGGGGCCGTCTGCTGGGTGCGGTCGGCCAGGAGTTGTCCGACGGCCACCCGGCCGCCGTGCACGTCGTCGACGGCCACCGAGCACCCGTCCGAGACCGGGCCCGTACGGTCGGTGGTGACCAGGGGGATGCCGCGTCGGCGCAACCGGGCGAGTCGGTCGGGGTCGGCGGCCATCGGCACCACGACCACCCCGGTGGTCCGCTGGTCGGCGAGCAGGTCGAAGTAGGCCCGCTCGCGCTGCGGATCGTCCCCGCTGTGGCACAGCGTCAGCGCGTAGCCGCGTTCGTACGCCGCGTCGGCCGCGCCGCCCGCGATACGGGCGTAGAAGGAGTTCACGATGTCGGGTACCACCAGGCCGAGGGAGCGCGTCCGGCCGCTGCGCAGTCCGGACGCGCCGGGGTGGGCCACGTAGTCCAGCTCGCGGACCGCCGTGAGGACGCGCGCCGATGTCTCCGCGGTGACGCGTCCGGGACGGTTGAGCACGTTCGACACCGTCGCCACCGAGACACCTGCCGCCGCGGCGACGTCCTGGATACGTGCGGGGCGTTGCCCGTCGGCCGTTCCGTCGCCGGTCTTCGTCAATTCCGTCAGCCCCAGGTGCTCGCCCACCGTACGGCTGCTCACCCTAACGCGGCGGTCGGCCGCCGCCGGGAGGCGGGACGCGTGGCCCTCTTGCCGTCGCCCGTCGGGTCGTCGGAGCTGCTCGTGCGCGCGGCGTGGTCTGCTTTCGCGAGTCGGTCGCGAGGCGCGCGGCAAGAGTTTGACGTGTCGTCAAATAGGCGAGCCCTGAAGGTGATTGGGCGCCCGGTCCGGACGCGACGAGCCCGCCTCCGACGCCGATCGCCCGGGCTGCGGCCTTCCCGTTGACGGCGTCGCGCTCCGCCCCTATGGTCCCGTAAAACGTTTCAAAGCCGAGTGGGTGACCCGCTGCCGCTCTGCGTGCCGGCTCTCCGTGTCCGCCCTCTCGTGTCTGCCCGAAGGCCCCGGACGACGCCTGCCCGTGTGTGCCCGCAGGGCGCCTCCCGCCCCGGCCCCCTCACCGTCGAGGAGCAACGTTGAACGACATCCCGCCTGTGCAGATCGTCACCACCGGTCAAGGTCCCGCCCCGTCCCGGCGCACGCTGCTCACGCTCTTGGGCGCCGCGGCTCTCACCGCCGGCGCCCTGCCGGCCGCGGCAGGGCGGGCCGTCGCCGTGCCGGTCGCCGACAGGGGTTCGCCGGCCGGCCGGTTCGCCGAGCCTCGCGCGGACAGCCGGCCCACCGTCCTGTGGTTCTGGAACGGCACGGTCACCGACGAGCTCGTGCGGACCCAACTCGCCGACATGCGGGACAAGGGCGTACGGGAGGTACTCGTCTTCCCTTTCCAGACCGAGGAGTTGCGGCCGGCGTTCTTCAGCGAGGAGTGGTTCTCGGTCATCGGATTCACTCTCCGTGAGGCTCAACGCCACGGTATGCACCTGTGGTTGTTCAACGACGACTACTTCCCCAGCGGCCGGGCGGCGGGCCTCGTCGTCGGCGGCGGCCGGGTGGGCGACCGCGAACTCCCGCCGCGGCCCGAACACGGCGTGAAGGGAGTCGGACGCGCACGAATCTCCGTCCCCGGAGGCTCCACCGTGCCACTCGTCGCCCGGCGCCTCGCGGTCAACGGTGGTCGCCTGGTGGTCGACTCGGCCGCGCACGACGGCATCACCCTGCTGCGCGACGGTTCCGGCTGGAGCGACTACGACGTACGCGCCACCCTGCGGATCGACGCGATCACGGCCGGACTCGTGGTGCGCAGCCCCGACGAGTCCGAAGGGCTCCTCGTCGAACTACGCGCGAACGGCGCCGTCGACGTGTGGCGGCAACGGGACGCACACTTCGACCTCGTACGCGAGGGGAAGCCGGTCGACGGCTTCGACCCTGCGACGGACCACGCGCTGACCGTGAAGCTGCGTGCCACACGGATGCATCTGGCGCTGGACGGTGCGGAGTTGGCGCCGGTCGAGGACATTTCCCCGGGCGCCGGGCGGGTCGGCGTACGGGCCACCGCCGGCCAGCGTTCCAGCTGGGACACCTTGAGCGTGCACGAGCCCGACGGCAAGGAGCTGTACAGCCAGACCTTCGACGACCCGAAGGCCCTCGACGGCTTTGCGCTCGCGGACCCCGCCCCACTGGTCGCCGCGGCAGCCCGTCCGCGCGGCTCGACGTCCCCCGACGACCTGATCGACCTCACCGAAGCGGCCCGAGCGGGCGACGCGTGGAAGGCACCTGCGGGGGAGTGGCAGGTCGACCTCTTCCCGCTGCAGGAACTGGCACAGGGGCCCGGCGAGGCGCACCATTACCTGGACCTGCTCGACGACAAGGCCGTCGACCTGTTCCTCGACACCGTGCCCGGCGAGTACATCCGCCGCTTCCCCTGGGCCGTCGGCGAGGTGCTGCGCGGCTTCGCCGACGACGAGCCCTACCTCGCCTCGGGCCGCGTACTCAACGCCGTGCCGTGGTCGGCGTCCCTGGACGGGGAGCTCGAACGGCTCGGTGTACGCATCGGGCCGGTCCTGAGCGCCGTGCACGACGACCTGGGGGCCGAAGGCCTGCGGCTGCGCGGGGTGTTCTGGCGTGCGGTGTCCAACCGCTTCTCCGCCGCGTACTACCGGCGGCAGGGGGCGTGGATGGACGAGAAGGGGCTCCGGCTCATCTCCAACCCTCTGTGGGACGAGTACGGCCCGGCGGAACAACTGCGCAACTCCGGCAACATGAACACCACCCATCAGTGGGCGCAGAACCCGGGAACCGACCTGATCTTCGACCACTACCAGCTCGGCTATCACCGCATGCTGCCCCGCTGGCCGGCCAGCGCCGCCCACCAGCTCGGCAAGGACCGGGTCTATCTCGAAGCCATGGGCGGCACCGGATGGTCGGTCACCCCGGCGCTGACCCGCGAGGTCATCGGCGCGTTCGCGGTCCGCGGCGTGAACCAGGCGCTGCTGCACGCGAGTTTCAGCGACGAGGAGGAGATCGTCTACCCGCCGCCGTTCCAGCAGGTGAACCCGTGGTGGGACGCCTCGGGACCGCTCAACGACTGGATCGGACGGCTGATGGAAGCCTGCCGGGCCCCGGCGCGCGCGTACACGGCGGTCATCCAGCCGCAACGGGCGGCCGAATGCCTTCAGGACTCCGACCGGGCCGACCGACTCGACAAGGATTTCACCGCCGCCGCCCACGCACTCGAGGACCGCCAGATCGACTTCGACCTGCTCGACGAGGGTGCGCTGGACAAGGACCCCATGCTCAGGGTGAACGCCCGGCCCCAGGGAGCACGGCTCGTGGTCGGCCGGCAGGCCTACCGGGCGGCGGTGCTGCCGCGCACCCCCGTGCTCGCCCTCGGCACGGCCGAGACCCTGCGCCGCTTCGCCGCCGGCGGTGGCACGGTGATCGCGGTCGGTGACCTCCCCGAGCAGGAGGCGGGCGGCGACGACGCGGGCCTTCGGCACGCCCTGCGCCGGCTGTTCGCCGAAGGCACGGCCCACCGGGTGCCCGACGCCCCGGCCGCCGCGAGGACGGCGGCCGACGCCGGTATGGCCGCGGCCGTGGTGTCCCCGCACACCACCGACCTGCGCTTCCTGCGCCTGGAACACGGCCGGGACACCGCCTTCGTGGTGACCAACGAACGCGGCGAGGCGGTACAGGCCACCGTCACCGTGCCCGCCTCGGGGGTTCCCGAGATCTGGGACCCGGACACCGGCACGGTCACTCCGGCCGGGGTGTGGCGCGCCGCCCGCTTCCCGGGCGAACACGCCGAGGGCACCGCCGTGGAGCTGCGCGTCGAGCCGAAGGCGACTCTCCTCGTGGTGGTGAAGGCCGCAGCTCGCGAGCCCGTCCACGCCGTGGCGTCCAACGTCTTGGTGCAGCAGGTAAGCCGGGACGGACGAGGCGCCAGGGCCACCGTACGAGTCAGCGAGCCGGGCGCGGTCACCGTGGCCGCGACCGACGGGACCCGTCGCTTCGAGGGCGGCGCGGAGGCGGCCGACCCGCTCGGCGCCGTACCGCTCGACGGCGACTGGGACTTCCGCTTCGACCGGGACGGCGCCGAGCGGCTCACCCGGCCGCTGGGCTCATGGACGGAACTCGACCCCGAGTACTCGGGAGCGGCCGTCTACCAGAAGACCTTCGATCTGGACGCCAAGTCCCTTGCAAAGGAGAGGAGTTGGGTCCTGGACCTGGGCAAGGTGCGCGAGGTGGCCGACGTCGAGATCAACGGCAAGCAGGCCGGGTCACGCTTGTGGGCGCCGTACGAGATCGATGTCACCGAGGCGCTGCGCGCGGGCCGGAACACCGTGCGGGTCAAGGTCGTCAACACAGGGGCCAATACGCGGGGCGAGACGGTCGATTCCGGTCTGCTCGGGCCGGTGCTGCTGCGGCCCTCGGCTGCGCTTGAGGTGCTTCTGAAGCGCGTGTGAGCCCGGCCGGCCCTGACGCCGAGCGGCGGAGCCTCGGCCCACCCCGAGCAAACGTGATCGGCCACAATCGGACACGTCCGAAGTGCCGTGAGAGACGAGGAGCGGTGGTCATGACGATCCGCCGGGTCATGCCCGACATCCGGACCGAGGCCGTCCAGGAGAGCAAGGACTTCTACAACCGTCTCGGCTTCGAGGAGGTGATGGACCTGGGCTGGGTCATCACCTACGCCTCGCCGTCCAACCCCACGGCCCAGGTCACCTTCATGACGCACGACGCGACCGCGCCCGTCGTGCCCGACATCAGCATCGAGGTCGAGGACGTGGACGCGGCCTACGAGGCGCTGGGCGGGACCGGCGCCGAGATCGTGCACCCGCTGCAGGACGAGGAGTGGGGCGTACGCCGCTTCTTCGTCCGCGACCCCAACGGCAAGGTGATCAACGTGGTCGGTCACCGCTGACGGCCAGGATCACGCACCGCTCGCACCGCTCGCACCGCTCGCACCGCTCGCACCGCTCGCACCGCTCGCACCGCTCGCACCGCTCGCACCGCTCGCACCGCTCTGCCGCGAGCCGAACCACAGTGCGCGCCCGTCACCGAACACGGGCAGCAGGAACGCGAGATGGGCCACGTACCACCAGGCGAGCGCGCGGTCGAGGGCGGTGAACCACAGCACCGCTCCGACCGCGGCGCACACCAACGGCCCGGCGAGCGCCACCACGGCGATCTGCCGGCCCGTCATCGTCCCGGCCGGCACCACCGACGTACGCCACCCGGTCCGTTCGAGCGCGATGTGCGTGACCGTGGGAATCCGCCGGAGTACCAGCACGTGCGCCGACTCGTGCAGTGCGAACGGGACCACCAGACCCAGCAGGGCCGGTTTGGCGAGCAGCATCCACGCCATCCTGGCCGGCACCGCGTCGCCCGAGCGCACCATCCACACCACGGCCGCGCCCGTCAGCACCCCTGCGAACAGGAGCAGTGGCCACACCTGCGTGGCCACGGCCCAGGCGACGTGCCGGACTCTCGGGTCAGCTGCCGGACTGGCTGAGGAGTTGCTCACGGCGCTGCTTCAACCCTTGGTAGATGACGTGGATCATGGCGAGGACGAGGGTCAGTACGACGAAGAGGAGGACGATCGGGACGGGGTTGTCGACGCCCGTCGTGACGCCCATGGCCCCGTCCTTCTTCTTCACCGTCTCGAAGACCAACGACCCGAAGAACGCCTTGCGTTCGACGACTTCGTCAGTGTCCGTCGAGAACATGAGCACGAGCAGTGTCGCCGCCACACTCACCATCGTCAGCACCGCGGCCGCGACGGCGCACTTCACTACCGACCGTGCCTTGAACATTCCTTCTCCTCGCTTCACTGCTGTGGATTCCTTGGATCGCGTACCAGACGAACGCCCCGGCCGCCGCGGTCAGACTGACGACGACCGCCCACGGCGGCAGGCGCAGCAGGCCGAGCCCGATCACGGTCACGCCCGCGGTGATCATGACCACCGAGAGCCCCAGGAACACGGAGAACGGGTTGTCCTTCTCCGCCGGGAACACGATGCTGATGCACGTCGTCATCACCGCCCCGCCCGCGCACGCCGCGAGCGCGACCCCACCGGCGGCCAGTTGACCTGGTCGTAGGGCCGTCGCGATCGCCAGGGTGGGTACGGCGAACACGGCGAGCAGGATCAACTGCGCCCGGATGAGGCGGACATAGACCCGCCAGGCGGTCTCCTGCGCGCCCGGCAGCAATCGGAGCTGATGGGTGGCGGTGAACTGGTAGAGGCCGCCGAAGGACAGCGCGGCCAGCCCCCACAGCGGAGTGACCGACGGCTTGGCGAGGAGCAGGTACCCGAAGAGCGCGAGCGCCATCGCCGCCGCGGCCACCGTCTGCGCACTGCGCAGCAGACACCAGTCGTACGGGCCGAGTACACCGCGCAGTCGCACACTGCCCGGAAGCTTCAGGAAGCGCGACTGCCGGATGTGCTGGTTCGGGGCCAGCGCGAAGGCGAGGACCAGAAGCAGAGCGCAGGCGGCCGGGGCAGCGATCAGTGTCAGCAGCGGCCCGTGCGTGTTCCAGGCCCAGGACACCGAGGTCACCCAGGTGTAGGCGGTCTCCTTGCGCAGATACGCGCCGGAGATGTCCTGCACGATCGCCGTCATCTGCGTCGAGTAGTACGCCAGGAGCGCGAACAGGGCGAGGACGTTGAGCAGTCCCGCCATCCGGCTCAGCCCCACCAGGATCCACAGCCGCGTGAGCACCTGGTACACCGCGGAGAGGATCAGATAGGTGAGGGCCGCCGGCAGCACGATCGAGGCGACGATGTAGCCGGTCGCGGACGGGCCGAGCAGGATCAGCGCGCTGACGGCGAGAGAGACCAGGCCGGCCGCCGCGACGACCGCGGTCATCGCCGCCTCGTACATCAGGAAGGCCGCCGAGCGTTCCCGGTTGGTGACGGGCAGCTGGTAGCTGAGCTGGAGCATTCCTTCGGCGTTGATGAACAGCACCTTCACCAGCAGGAACGCGATCTGTACCCAGAGCACCAGGGACGCCGTCGCGGTGTTGAACAGCAACTGCCAGACGGCCGTCTCGCCGGTCAGCGGACGCAGGAAGAAGTACGAGCCCGCGCACATCGCGGCGAGCAGCAGCGCGGCACCCATCGCGGCGAACGCCCGTACCGAGGCCGACTTGAACACGCCTGCCCGCAGGACCCGGCGGCGGAAGAAGACGAGGAGCATCCGGGCCAGTACGGCGGAATGCTTCAGCCTGATGCCGGTCATCGCTGCGACGTCTCGAGGTAGTCGAAGACCATCTCGGCCACCGATCCGTGCTCGGCGACCAGATCCCGGGTCGGCTCGTCATACACCACGTGTCCGAGGTCGAGGAACACCGTGCGGTCCGCGAGGCGCTCCAGCACCGAGAAGTCATGGGTGCAGAGCAGGATCGAGCCGCCCTCGTCGCGGACCCGCCGGAACTCCTTCTCGGCGAGGTGCAGGGCCTCCAGGTCGATGCCGTTGAGCGTCTCGTCGATAACGGTCAGCGGGGGCCGGATGACGAGTGCGGACACCAGTTGCGTCTTTTTGCGCATGCCGTGCGAATAGTCCTCCACCAGGTCGTCGTAACGGCCCTCCATGGAGAACTCCCTGAACAGGGCGAGCGCTTTCCCGTGATCCACCGTGACGCCGAAAAGTCGGCCCATCATGGTGATGTATTCGCGGGCGGTGAGAAACTCGGGAAGGTAGTCGTTGCTGGAGAGGTAGATTGCCTGCTGTTTGGCCTCGGGAAGGGCGTGTTCGTGCCCGCCGATGTGGATCGACCCGGATTGGAGTTTCACCAGGTCGAAAATGTTCTTGATGAGTGTCGATTTTCCGGATCCATTGGGTCCGACGAGACCGATGATGGTGCCTTCCTCGACTCGGAAGGACACGTCCAGCAGGACATTGACGATTCCGTCGTAGGAATAGCTGACGTCACGGACGCTGAGGAGAGACACGATCGTGTGGATCCTTTGCCGAGGCGGTCTGGTCGGTCGGGCCCTACTCGGGACTGGTGCCCAGGAAGTCCGGATTCCATTGCAGGGAAGACTTCCTGGGCCCAGCGGGCCTACCGGTCGATCAGTTACTTACATTCGGCGCTGACCTTGAGGCCGAAGTCCTTGAACGACCACGAGCCGGTGAACTTCTTGTTCTGCTTCACGACGCACCAGATCACGAGGCCGGCGAAGATCGTCGCACCCAGGCCGAGGATGACCGCGGTGAAGATCAGGAACCAGGCGTCGTAACGGACCAGGCCACGGTCGATCTTCGCCCGAACCGTGGCGATGGCACGCGCCGGCGCCGTGGTCGCTGCCACATAGGCGCCGATGGAAGCGTTCGTGTACGCGCTGACGGCCTTTGCCTCTACGGGCTCGGTCGTCTCGGTTTCGCGCACCAGAGTTGTGGTGGACACAGTTGCTCTCCCCTGTGGTTGATGTTGACTCGGTGAAGATGTCACGGGAATTACGAGCCGGACTAGTGTCCTCTTGGGCACCTTGACGCACAGGATTTGAATGTCGCGATGACGGCTGCTTCCGCTCGCGTGGAGATGTCGAGTTTCGCGAAAACGCTGGTGATGTGCTTCTTCACGGTGCGTTCTGCCACGCAGAGACGGCGGGCGATCGCGGTGTTGGAAAGGCAACTTCCGAGCGCGGACAGAACTTCGTGCTCTCTGGCCGTGAGCTGCGAGAGGTCCGCGTCGTGCACCCATTGCGGTGCGGCGCAGAAACGGACCTCTTCTGCTTGGTTCTGGGCGTGCTCAGCATCTATGGACAATGGCGTTCCTGATCCCCCGTGGGCAGCACGCGGCCGCCCGTTGCAGTGCGCCTGTCGGCGGTGGATCGGCCCGGTCGGTTCCGCCCGCCGCCCTGGTCACCATATGGGCGGCGTCAACAGCCGTACAGGCAAACGCTGTTGGGGTCAGATAAATAGGTACCCGGAGTACGTGGACCCGGTACCGCGGTGCGCCACATGCCGGCACGGGCGGCCTACTCCAGGAAGTCGGTCCAGGCCGCGGGGGCACGGCGAGCCGTGAGCCGTCGGGCACATCGGAGGCGCGGACGGGCGCTCCCTGGCCACGGCATCACCGGAACCCCGAAGTTTCGGAGTCACGCCAAGTCATCTGTACAGCACGGCAGTTCGTGCGTGATCCGCGCGCCACCCGTCCTCCGCAGGAACGGACGCTCCTCGAGGATGAAGCCGCCAGGCCGGGACGCCTCAGGTGCCGGTGCCGCACGCCTCACACGATCCCGGCACGATGCCGTTCCCGTACGTGTGCCGACCTGATCGTTCGTTCAGCGGTTCAGCTCGCGGCCGCCGCCGTAGGCACAGCCACCGGCTCCGGCGCAGCCGCGAGCAGGGCGCGTGTGTACTCCTCGCGGGGGGACTCGCAAACCTCGTCGGCGGCGCCCGTCTCGACGAACCGGCCGTCCCGCATCACCGCGATGCGATGACTCACCTGCCGGACGACGGCCAGATCATGGGCGATGAAGACGAGCGCGAGCCCGAGCTCCGCCTGCAGATCCGTGAGCAGATTGATGATCTGCGCCTGTACGGAGACGTCGAGCGCGGCCACCGGTTCGTCGCAGACGAGGACCGACGGCTCGGGGGCCAGCGCACGCGCGATACCGATCCGCTGCCGCTGACCACCGGAGAAGGCACGAGGCCGGCGATCCGCGGCGGACGGGTCGAGGCCGACCTGGGTCAGGAGTTCACCGACCCGCCGGGCCCGTGCCGCACGGTCCTCGTGACCGCCGTGCGCGAGCAGCGGCTCGGCGACGATCTCGCCCGCCGTCATACGGGGGTTGAGCGAGGCGTACGGATCCTGGAAGACCATCTGGACCTCGCGGCGCAGAGTGCGCAGCGCCGACCGCGACGGGTGCGTGATGTCCTCGCCGCGCAGCTTCAGAACGCCCGCGTCCGGCGCGTGCGCGTGGACGAGGATCCGGGCGAGCGTGGACTTGCCCGATCCGGACTCGCCCACGATCCCGACGCTTTCCCCCGCGTCCAGGCGCAGTGAGACACCGTCCACGGCGACGAGCGGATCACGCCGACCCGCCCGGCCGCGGCGCGCGAACACCTTGCGCAGGTCGGTGGCCTCGATGAGCGGGGTCGTCACGGGGCGTTCCGGCGAGTTCTCGTCGGCCGGCTGTCGCGGCAGGGCGGTCACGGACACCGGCGGGACGGAGGGCAGGGAGGGCACCGCATCTCCGTGGTGGCAGGCCACGCGGCCGCCGCTCACGGAGTCCGCGGCCAGGTCCGGGGCCCGCTCGCCGCACTGCGCATCGGCGAGCGCGCAGCGCGGCGCGAAGGCGCAGCCCACTACCGGCAGCGACAGGTCCGGCGGCGATCCGGGGATGCCCGCGAGCCGCGTGCCGGAGGGTGACGAGAGGCGCGGAACGGCCGCGAGCAGCCCGGCCGTGTACGGGTGCCCGGGCCGGCCGAGCACGTCCGCCGTGGCCCCGTCCTCGACGACGGTCCCGCCGTACATCACCAGGACCCGCTCGCAGGAGCGGGCGACGACGCCCAGGTTGTGGGTGATGAGGACGAGCGCCGTGCCGGTCTTCTCGTTGAGCTCCGCGAGGAGTTGCAGGATCTGTTCCTGGACCGTGGCGTCCAGCGCGGTGGTGGGTTCGTCGGCGACGAGTACGTCCGGTTCGTTGGCCAGGGCCATGGCGATGAGGATGCGCTGGCGCTGGCCGCCGGAGAACTGGTGCGGGTAGTCGTCGATGCGGCGCGCCGGGTCGGGTATGCCGACCAGGTCCAGGAGTTCCTCGGCGCGACGGCGCCGCGTGCGACGGTCGCGGCGCACGTCGCCGCGTTCGCGGGCGTGGGCGCGGAGCACCTCGTCCAACTGCCGGCCGATGGCCAGGACCGGGTTCAGGGACGTCATCGGGTCCTGGAAGATCATGCCGATCCGGGCGCCCCGTACGGCCCGCAGTTCCTCCTCGCCGAGGGTCGTGAGGTCCCTGCCGTCGAGGCGTACGGAACCCGAGACGATCCGTCCGCTCCCGGGCAGCATCTGCATCAGGGCGAGCGCGGTGGTCGATTTGCCGGAGCCCGATTCGCCCACCACGGCGACGGTCTCGCCGCGCCGCAGAGTGAGGTCCACTCCGCGTACGGCGTGCACCGCGGAGCCGTCGGGCGAGGCGAAGTCGACGCCGAGGCCGCGTACTTCGAGGAGGGCAGGTGTGGAGGTCAACGGCGGGTCTCCCGGTTGAGGGCCTCGGACAGCAGGGAGAGGCCGAGTACGAGCAGGGTCACGGTGAGCAGCGGGCCGGCCGCGAAGTACGGCGCCCCGGAGAGATACGGCAGTGCCTGGCTGAGTGAACTGCCGAGGGTGGGTTCGGGCGGGCGGACGCCGACGCCGAGGAAGCTCATGGCGCCCTCGAGGAAGACGGCCACGGTCAGCGAGACCGCGAGCTGTACGACGAGCGGGTCGGCGCAGTTCGGCAGGATGTGGCGGATCAGTACGCGCGCCTTGCGGGTGCCGCCGACCCGGGCGGCGACCGCGTAGTCACGCTCCCGCTGGACCAGGATCCCGGCTCTCAACTGCCGCCCGAACACCGGGATTTCGGCCAGCGCGATCACCACGATCACCGGCAGCCTGCCCGGTCCGAGTATCGCCGTGATGGCCAGCGCGAGGATCAGACCCGGGAAGGCGAGCACCAGGTCGAAGGCGCGCTGCACCACGGTGTCGAGTACCGGATGCGCCGCCGCGAGGAGTGCGAACGCACAGCCGAGCAGGGCGCCGACCGGCACGGCGAGCGCGATCACCTCCAGGTCGGTGCGGATGCCGTACAGCAGGCGGCTCAGCAGATCACGGCCCAGGTCGTCGGTGCCGAGCAGATGGCCCCCGGTGCCGGGTGGGACCAGGGCGCGGCCGCTCTGGGCGGTCGGCGCGTGGCTGCTGAGCAGCGGCGCCAGCAGGCCGGCGAGGACGACCGTGCCGACCAGGGCGAGGCCGATGCGGGCCCTGGTGGTCGTGAGGGCGGCGAGGTACGGATGGCGGGAGGTCGCGCCGCGCTTGGCGGCGGGTTCGGCGAGTGTGCTGGTCATGACGGTGATCACTCCCACCGGATCCGGGGATCGAGCCAGGCGTGCACCACATCGGTGAGCAACTGGACGAGGACGAAGACGGTCACCAGGAGCAGCAGCAGGTCCTGGACGACCGGGTAGTCACGGGCGGTGAGCCCGGTCTCGGCGAGCTGACCGAGCCCCGGCCAGGCGAAGATCGCCTCCACCAGGACTGCCCCGCCCAGGAGTTGGCCGGTCTGCATGCCGAGCAGCGTGACCACGGGCGGCAGTGCGTTGGGCAGGGCGTGGCGCCACAGGAGGCGGCGCCGGGAGACACCGGCGGCGGTCACCGTACGGACGTAGTCCTCCGAAAGGGCCTGCTGCAGGCTGTCCTTCAGATAGCGGCCGACGACCGCGGCGCTCGGCAGCGAGACGCACAACGCCGGAAGCAGCAGGTACTGCAGCTCCAGATCCGGTGCCTCGAACAGCCCGACCCGACCGCCGGACGGCAGCACGGCGAAACCCACCGCGAGGACCAGGACCAGCACGACCCCGGTGACGAACGGCGGCACGGCGAGCGCCCCGGTGGTCACGGCCTGCACCGCCCCGCGCACCGACCGGCGCCGCGAGGTGGCACCGAGCACCCCGAGCGCGAGGCCGATGGCGACGGTCAGGATCAGGGCGCCGAGGGTGAGTTCGAGCGTCGCGCCGAGGCCGTCACCGATCAGGTCGGCGACCTCACCGCCGACGGCGTACGACGGGCCGAGGTCGCCGCGCAGGAGATCGCCGATCCAGTGCAGATACTGGGCGGCCAACGGCTGGTCGAGACCGAGCTGTCGGCGAATCGCCTCGACCGACTCCTGGCTGGCGTCCGGCCCCGCGAGCGTGACGGCCGCGTCGCCCGGGACGAGCCGCAGGATGCCGAAGATGACAAGGGAGGCGACGGCGAGCACGACGAGCGCGGACGGGATGCGTGTGAGCAGATAGCGTCCCATGATCACGCCAAGTACGCGTGGTCGAGGTTCAGATAACTGAACTTGTTGATGGTGGCACCGCGCAGCCGGGCCGCGGCGACCTCCACCTGGTCCTGCACGGCGAGATCGATGATGAACGCCTCCTCGAGGAGCAGATCCGAGATCCGCTGGTAGCGCGCATGCGCCTCGGGCCCGTCCTCGTCCTTGTGCTGCCAGGCCGCACGGACCGCGTCGGTGTACTCCTTGTCGCGGTAACCGGAGGTGTTCTTGGCCTCGTTGAACGGGTACGCACTCACCGCGAGCGTCGCGGGGTGTACCTGGGCGAAGGCGTGCAGGTTGACCCAGAGGGCGGGCATGGTGCCGGAGATCAGCCTCTTCTGGAAGGTGGCGGAGTCGTAGGGGCGCAACTCCGTGCGGATACCGGCCTGTTGGAGGTCGTACTGGACGATCTCGGCGACCGAGGTGTGCAGCGGCTGGGTCGGGTGGCCGAGTGGGACCGGGCGGCTCGTCGATACGCCCGAGGCCTTGAGGAGTTCCCGGGCCTTGCCGGGGTTGTGGGTGTAGTGGGTGCGGTTGGCCTCGGTGTGGGCGGGCGAGGACTTCGGCCAGGGTGCGGCGGAGGGCAACCCGTAGCCGCCGAGGGCCTGTTGGACGACTCGCTCGCGGTCGACGGCCCAGGCGACGGCCTGCCGGAACTCCTTGTTGTCCGCCGGCTCCGTGCCGACCGATGCGCCCACGTACGCGGCGCCGCTGCCCGTGTCGTAGCGCTTGATGGTGAAGTTCTCCACGGCCTTGAGCGGTGCCAGGTGCTTTCCGGACACGCCGTAGGAGAGCTGGGCCTGACCGGATCGGAGCGCGGAGAGCAGGGCGTCGGGGTGGCTGTAGACGCGGAGTTCGACCGAGTCGAGATAGGGGCGCTCGGGTATCCAGTAGCGGTCGTTGCGGCTGAGTCCAATGCCGGTGCCCGGACGCCAGCCGTCGAAGCGGAAGGGGCCTGTGCCGTTCAGCTTCCTGCCTTTCAGGGTGTCCTGAAGGGTGTGCCGATCCGTGATGATCATGAATTCGAAGAGGTCGAAAAGGTTGGCCACCGGGTGCGCGAACTCGAGCACGATCTCGTGGTCGCCGCGCTTCTCGAAACCGGTGACCGCCTTTGCGGTGGCGGCCAGTTGAGCGGAACGCTCGGGCTTCCTGAGGTTCTCGACGGCGAAGATCACGTCGTCCGCGGTGAACGCGCGCCCGTCGTGGAACGTCACGTCGTCGCGCAGCTTAAGTGTGATGCTCCGGCCGTCGTCGGCGTACTTCCAGGAGCGGGCGAGTTCGGGCTGTGGCTCGAGCTTGTCGTCGTAGCGGATGAGGGTGTTGTAGATGAGCCGCTGCTGCAGGGCCTGGTCGCTCTGGGTGAACAGCAGGGCGGGGGTGAAGTCGACCGGGATGCCCACGGTCAGGGAGCCGCCGCGCCGGGCACCGCCCTGGCCGGCGGCCACCGACACCGCGGAGCGGCAGCCCACCAGGCCGCCGGAGGCCCCGAGGGCCAGTGCGCCGGCGCCCGCGGCGCGCAAGGCGGTGCGTCTGGTGGGGAGTTGGGCATGCGGTGGTGAGGGTGGAGAGGGGCGTACGAGCATGGGGGAGGACCCGTTCGTTTCGCTGCGGAAGGAAGAAATCGCCGGCGCGGAGGGGGAGGGGACCGAGGCTGCGACGGGCGCGTTCGCTGCTACCCGGCCATGGGGTGAGCGGGCAGCGCCGGGCGCGGAGAGTGGGGCTGCGGGACGCCGGCCGTGTCACCGGGATGCGGAGCCGGCCGGCCGTACGGGCACGAGGGCGTACCGGCACGGTCGGGTGCCGGACGTGCGCTCAGATGCCGAGCCGGCGGTGCGGCGGCGTGCGGCGAGGCGTCAGCGGCAGACGGCACACAGTGCGCTGGACTGCCGACAGAGGTCGACGTGCCAGCGGGCTACGAGGCGCGGGTCCTGGGTCACGCGGAGCAGAATGGCAGCGGGCGCCACGGGCGGTCAACGGCGTTCGCGGCGCAACACATCCTCACTGTGAAGCGGGTGTTGCGTCCGTCTTGCCCAGGCTTTGCAGAGGGCTTCTGAACAGGGGATTCAGCAGGACTGTGACGGCCGCCACGGGAAGTGCCGCCGGTCCAGCATGTGGGACCACGATGCGCTCGGGGTCGTCGCAGACGTGCGAGTGGGCGATCGCCGCGGCACGGATCTCCGCCAGGTACTCCGCCGCGAGCAGGCTCGACTGCTCGGTGACCACCACCTGCTCGGGGTTGAGCACGTCGAGCAGCAGCCCCGTGGCACGACCCACCGCGCGAGCGCGCCGCCGCAGCAGCTCATCGGCCCGCCGGTCACCGGCCGCGGCGGCGTCCACGATCAGTGCGGCGTTCTCCTCCGGCACGATCCCGCGCGCCACCGCCTCGCGGGCGAGAGCCGTGTCGGACGCGGTCGCCCCCAGGCAGCCCGTGCGCCCGCACGTACAGGCCACCGTGCTGTCCGGCACCGGCAGATGCGCCACGTCGCCGGCGCCGGACCGAGGGCCCCGGTGCACCACACCGGCGATGGCCACGGCCGCGTCCACCACGTTCCCCACGAACAGATGCACCAGGGAACGCCGGGCCTCGGGCCGGCCGAACAGCAGCTCCGACTGGGCGACCGCCCGAGCGTGATTGTCCATGCGCACCGGAAGCCCGGTGTGCCGCTCCAACTCGGGCCCAAGCGACAGCCTGTGCCAGTCGAGCGCGTCGTGCCGCACGACGGTGGCGCTGCCCGGATCCACCCATCCGCCGAGCGCCGCACCCACCCCGAGCACTCGCCGGCCCGCGGTGTGCTCGGCGACGAACTCGGCCAGCGAGCGCGCCACTTGGCCGGGCAGTGCCACCGCCGGGATGCCGTCGTGCAGGAACCGGCCGCGGGCGAGCAGCCGCCCGCGCAGGTCCGCCACGCAGAACGTGGACTGCGGCACCCCGATGTGCACCCCGGCCGTCAGCGGTCCGCCCGCGGCGCCGGGATGCAGATCGACCGGGATCTGCGGTCTGCCGACGGAACCGGACGCGACGAGCTCCGGCATCTCCCGCAGCAGGCCGATACGGGTCAGGTCGGTGCACTGCCTCGAGACCGCGGCCGGGCTCAGACCGGACAGCCGCGCGATGCGGCTGCGGGCCACCGGTCCGTGGTCGAGCACGGCCCGGAGCACGGCGGCGGCGTTCGCGCCGCGGCGGCCGTCGCCCGAGCTGGAGCCGGGGTGAGAGCCGGGTGGGGCGGTCGGCGGGGCGAGGTGCGGCATCGTGGTCCCTTCCGGAGTGGGCATTCAACATGCCTTGCCCGTACGGGATTTGGCGACCGCCTGTGGCCTGCGCCACGTCTCGGGTGTCGGGCGCATTGCAGGGTCGTGAAGCCGGGGCGGTCGGCCTTGACCCGTCGCCGGATGCGCGGACATGCTCCTGGACATGACCGCGACTTCTCTCGTCGAGCGGCGCCACCTCGATCTCGGCCGCCTCTCCTCGGCGGCGTGTCCGGGCGCCGCGGGCTGACGCCACGCCGCCGCCCCACCGCCTGCGCGCTCTCGCCGGGCGGGCCCCCGATCGCCGCTCCCGACCCGCGCTCTGACCGCCACCTTCTGCCGAGGGCCGCCTCCGCGATCGCGCCCGGATCCTGACGGCCGCGACAGGAACGCTCTCACCTGCCCGTATTTCTTTCCGCTCCGAGAGAAAACAACCCAACGCCCCACCGAAGGGACTCCTCATGACCTCCGCACCCGTCACCGAGACCGCACCCACCGAAGCCATCACCGTCCACAAGGTCGGTGGCCGCGTGGGCGCGGTCATCGAGGGCGTCCGTCTCGGCGGTGACCTCGACGCCGACACCCTGGCCGCCGTCCGTGCCGCGATCCTGGAGCACAAGGTCGTCTTCTTCCGCGACCAGTCGCACCTCGACGCGGACAGCCACGAGGCGTTCGGCCGGCTGCTCGGCACACCCGTCGCGCACCCCACCGTGCCCTCCGTGGACGGCCGTTACGCCTTCGGCATCGACAACGACCACGGCGGCCGCGCCAACCAGTGGCACACCGACGTCACCTTCGTCCCCGCCTACCCCGCGTTCTCCATCCTCCGCGCCGAGGTCATCCCGCCGTACGGCGGCAACACCCTCTGGTCCAACACGGCCGCCGTCTACGCCTCGCTCCCCGAGCCGCTGCGGGTCCTCGCCGACAGCCTGCGTGGCGTCCACACCAACGACTACGACTACGCGGCCGCCCGCCCCGAGGCTCGCCCCGCGGCCCTCGAGCAGCACCGCAAGGTCTTCACGTCCACCAAGTTCCAGACCGAGCACCCGGTGGTGCGCGTCCACCCCGAGACCGGTGAACGCACCCTGGTCCTGGGCAACTTCGTGCAGAAGCTGGCCGGTTTCCGAGCCGCCGACTCGCGTGCCCTGATCGACCTGCTCCAGTCGAACGTGGAGCGCCCCGAGAACACCGTCCGCTGGCAGTGGCGCGCGGGCGACGTCGCCATCTGGGACAACCGCGCCACCCAGCACTACGGCGTCGACGACTCCGACGACCACGAGCGCACCCTGCGCCGGGTCACCATCGACGGCGACGTGCCGGTGGGTGTCGACGGCCGGCGCTCGGTGCTGCTCTCACCCGAGTCGGTCCCGGAGCCGAGCCACGGCATCGCCTCCGGCGCCTCCACGGACGGGGACGTCGCCGAGGCCGCGTAAGGGCCTGACTCCTCAGCCGTCGGAAGGGTCTGCCGCGGCCCCTCCGGCGGCGCCCGCGGCGGTGCCGGAACGCAACTGCACCAGCGCACCGGCCAGTTCGAGTCCGCTCTCCTCGACCACCTCACGGATCGTCTGCGCCGTACGTACGAGCGCGAACCGCACCCGGCCCGCCGTGTCCGTGCGGTACCCGTAGATCGCGGGCCGTGGCAGGGAGTTGTACGAGAAGTGGGAGGAGAAGTAGTAGGCGCCGGTGTCGTAGAGGGCCACCACATCGCCGGGCTCGACGGGCGGCAGCTCGCGGGCCTGCGCGGTGAGGTCGCCGGCGAAGCAGCAGGGTCCCGCGACGTCGGTCACTTCCGTGGGGCCGCTCTTCGGACGGCCCTTCGCGTCGAGGACGCCGACCCGCAGCGGCCAGGCATCCGGCATGAAGACCGTACGCGTGGCGACCTGCGCGCCCGCATGGGTGACGGCGATCCGCCGCCCGCCGGCGGACTTGGTGTACTCCACCAGGGAGGCCACGGTGCCGCTCTTGGCGAGGAGCGAACGGCCGAATTCGGTGACCAGGGTGTAGCGGCCGTCGAACAACCCGGGTGCGGCGGAACGGAGTTCGGCCACATGGTCGGCATACGTCGGACGGTCGTCCTCGTCGTCGAAATTGACCGGCAGCCCGCCGCCGATGTCGAGCCCGGTGATCTGCTGCCGGCCGGCCTCGGCGTTGATCCGCTCGGCCAGGTCGTAGGCGACGCGGATGCCCTCGGCGATCAGCGGCAGCGGGCAGCCCTGCGAACCCACGTGTGCGTGCAGCCTGTTCAGCCAGGGACGGCTCGCGAACGCTTCGACGACGGCTTCCTCGGCGCCCGGATCACGGAGCGCGACACCGAACTTGGAGGTGTCCGTCGCGGTACTCATCGCACCGATCGCGCCCGCGCCGACCTGTGGGTTCACCCGGATTCCGACGGGACCTGCGGGCCGCCTGCCGGCCAGGAGGCCGTCGACGCGGGCGAGTTCCTGGAAGTTGTCGATATTGAACGCGACACCGTGGGCGAGGGCGTACTCCAGCTCCTCGACGGTCTTGGCGGGGCTGTCGAAAACCAGCCGGTCGTGCGTGAACCCGGCCGCGAGCGCCTGCTCCAGCTCGCCGGGCGAGGCGACCTCACAGCCCATGCCCGCATCGGCCAGCAGGCTCAGCACCGGGACCAGCCCGCACGCCTTCGCGGCGAAGGTGTGCTGCACGGTCGCCGGTCCGTCGAACGCGGAGTTCAGCGCTTCGACCGCATCCAGCACTCCGTCGACGTCGAGCAGGCCGATCAGCGGGTGCTGCGGTCCGAGGAGGCCCCGTCGGACAGCCTGCGCGAGCGCGGCCTCGCGGGCCTCGGCGCGTTGTCCGGATGATCGGCCGGAAGACACCTGCATCACTCTCCGTCGCGGCTGCGGGCACGTGGTTCGTGCGGGTACGCGGCCACCTCTCCAGTCTCCGCGGCGTACGTGAGCGGTGTCTTCTCCGCCCCCGACCAGGCCTGACCCGCCCTGTTGTGCACCCCGACACGTAAACGATCTTCAGGGCGGGTGACGAGGAGCCCCGGGTCGAGGCGGACGGTCAGTCGGCCCGCCGGCCGGCCAGCCGTAGCCCGATGTCCGCGAGCAGCCGCATCGTGGGGTCCGAGAGATCGACGCCGAACAGCTCGCGGGCCCGTCGCAGCCGGTAACGCAGGGTGTTGGGGTGTACGCCGAGCCGCTCCGCGGCCTGGCTCGCGTCGCCGAAGGCGTCCAGATAGGCGGCCACCGACGCCCCGTAGCCGGAACCGTGCGCCCGGTCGTGCTCGACCAGAGCGTGTACCGGACCGGGCAGCGAGTCCCGCAGTGGGGCCAGCAGGTCGAGCATCCGCAGCGCCGCGGTCGGCGCGGTCACCTCGGAACAGGTCGCCGCCGCGGACTCCGGTTCTCCGGCGGGCCGGGCCGCGGCCCGCTCGCGCAGCACCCGTACGACCAGTTCCGCCTCCTCGCGGGACGCGGGCAGACCCGCCAGATCGGGAGCAGCGGGCCCGGCGCCGGCGAAGACGACGCTGCGGGGCACCGAACCGGCCGTCGCGACCAGCCGGCGCGCGAGCTCACCGTCGTCCGCCGCCCCCGGAACCAGCACGTGCAGGCGACGGCCGGAACGAGCGGTGACCGCACCCGGCCGGTAGGCGGTCGCCTGCAGCGCGAGCACATCCAGTACCCGGTGCTCGGTGGCCCCCACCAGCCCCGGCCGCCCGGCGCCGGTGCCGGGATCGCCGCCGAAACTCCGGCCGTCGTAGGCCTCCACGACCAGCACCGTGTACGGCCGGTCCGGTTCGACACCCACCTCCTGCGCGGACCGCGCCGCATCCGCACCGCCTTCGAGCACCGCACGCACCGCTGCCTCCCGTGCCCGCGCAGCCGCCCGTCCCCACATCTGGTGGTGCGCGAGATGCGGGACGGCCGCCCGCGCCGCGGTGTGCAGCGCCGCCACCGCCTCCTCGGCGAGCGGCTGCCCGTCACCGGCCGCCCACAGCGAGCCGAGCACCTCGGACCCGAGCCGCACCGCGATCGCCAGCCGCTCGGCGAACCGGTCGTCCGCGGGCAGCCGCACCACGTCGCCGCTGTTCCACAACTCCTGCAGAAATCCGCTCTCCCGCAGCTCGGCCACCCGCCAACGCGGCACCTGCTGCCCCAGGATCGTCAGCCTCCGCAGCGCGTCCGGCTCATGGTCCATCCGGGAGTACGCGAGCACCCGTGACTGCGGGTCCTCGACGGTGATCGCGCCGCCGACCAGATCGGCCACCGTGTTCGCCAGTCCCGGCAGATCGCCGAGCCGCAGCCCGTCCACCGCCGCGAGCCCCGACGAACCGCTGTAGGCGAGCGCCGTCCGCAGCTGCCCCAGCGTCTCCGTCCAGCCCTGGCCGGCCCGGCGCCCGAGCACCACCACACCGCTCTCGCCGGCCGCGGCGAGCAGCCCCGGATCCGTATCCGGGCCGCCGTGCCGCACCACCACGGCAGCCGCACCCGCACGGCCCGCACCGCGGACCACGTCCGCCGCGTCCGGTGACGCGGTGTCCATACCGATGGCGAGCAGCACCAGATGGGCCGCGTCCGGACCGGGAGCTTCACCTGGGTCGTGCAGCACCACGTCGGCCACGGGTGCGCCGAGTCCCGCGGGCGCCGCCACGACATCGAGGACGCCGGGCGGCACGAGGGCCAGCAGGTGCTCGAGGGCGGGTCCGCCTGCGGTGGGCCGGGATCGGCCGGGAGCGTGCGAGGGCATACGCCCATCATGACCACGGGCGGGTTCCGAGGTACGGAACCCGCCCGCTCAGCGCTGCTTGCTGCCCGATCGGTGCGGGGCGCTCACTCCTCCACGTTGATCGTGAACGTGTCGGTCGTGTTGCGGATGTCCTCCGCGTTGCCGCTCATCCGCAGATTGCGGAAGGTGACGTCGCCGACCGCAGGGCCCTGGCCCGGCTCCGGCATCTCGTTCGCCCACAGTCCGAAGCCGGACTTGTCGTCGTACTCGTCACCGCTCTTCTTCGCACCGGTGATGCTCACGTCGGTGAGAACCGTGTCCGCGACCGGGAACTGGGCCTGTCCGCCGACGTAGTTGGTCTGGAACATGATGCCGCTGTACGTCGGGTCGACGATGTCGACGCCTGTGACGCGGATGTTCTGGAACACCTTCGACGCGGAGAACATCCAGATCCCCGGGAAGGTCTGGCCGTTCCAGAAATGACCGCCGGCCCGCTCGATGCTGATGTCCTCCAGCGTGGTCGGCCCGGGCCCGAAGCCGTTCATCGGGTAGCCGAAGTCCAGCGAGCTGACGGTGATCCCGGAGTAGACCAGGGTGTCGGCGATCCGGATGTTGCTGAAGGTGTTGTCGTAGCCGCCGTAGACGGCCAGGCCCGCCGCGCGCCAGGTGAGGATCGAGGTCAGGTTCTCGTAGACGTTGTTCTTCATGTCCGCGCCGCCGGCGTCGATCGCCGAGAACAGCGCGAAGCTGTCGTCGCCGGTGGCGCGCGCCTCGTTGTTGCTCACCAGGTTGTCGGTGCTGCCGTTCGTCATGTTGATGCCGTCGGCGAACATGTTGCGGATCCGGGAGTTCTTGATGGTGATGTTGTCGGTGTTCGCGCCCCAGTAGAGGCACACCATGTGCTCGTTCCAGATGTTGTCGATCGTGATGTCGGAGACGTAGGCGAAATCGAAGACCTTGCCGGGGCCGTCGATGCGCGAGGTGTAGTTGCCGAAGTAGGCGAAGTCCGTGAACGACGAGCCCTGCGCGGTCGCGTCCGCACGGAACCCGATGTCGGTGTTCTCCTGCCCGTCGGGCGCGTGGAAGCGGGTGAACCAGGGGCCGGCGCCGACCACCTCGACGGCCCCGCCGTACACCTGGAACTTGCTGGACGTCTCGTAGTCACCGGCCGGCAGGTAGACGCCCACCAGCTTGCCCGTGGTGTCCATCCGCACCTCGTCCAGGGCGTCCTGGACGTCCTGGTGGGTGAATCCGCCGGGGACCGCGTACGCGTCCGGGTCCGGGTTGGCGACCTCCTCGGCCTCCTCGAAGCCCACGAAGTCGATGGCGTACTCGGAGGAGTTGTCGGCATCCTTCTGCAGCTTGACCGTGCTGCCGGCCGGCACCGTCTCGTCGAGCGTCAGCTGCGCCTCGTCGTAGATGTGCCGCGGGTCGCCCTCGCCGGGCGAGTTGCCCGGGCTCGCCTCCGCGCCGTACAGCCAGGCGTACTTGGAGGTGAGGTCGATCGCCTTGTGCAGTTCGCCGTCGACGTAGACGTTCAGTGTCGTGTCGATGCCGCCGCCGCCCTCGGCATCGGGGACGGAGAAGCGGGTGACGAGGGTGTTGGTGGCCCGGTCGGTGGTGAACTCCACGGAATCGCCGGTGGCTTCGAGCGTGACCGCGCGGCGGCCGGAGGCCTCACCGGCGACGTCGCCGATGGTCCGGTTGGGGCCGACCACCGCGGCCTCGCCGCCCAGTTCGCCGTCCTCCGCCTCGAGCTGCGAGTAGGGCATGGTGGCGCCCTCACCGGCCGCCGCCTTGCCGGACTTCTTCTGCCGCTCCTTCTCCTCGGCCACCGCGTCGTCCGCCGCGGACGTGCCCGGCGCAGAGGGGGCGCCGGGTCCCTTCGCGGCGACGGGTGCACGGTCCGCACGGGCCGCGCTCGGCGTGGAGGCGGCGTCGGACGTGCGGAAGGGGCCCGCCGGCTTACGGGTCACGGAGTTGCTGTCCGGCGACTGGTTCCCCATGGCGTCGCGGGCCCGCACGGTGTAGCTGACCGGCTCGTCGCTCCGCTGCGGGTCGGTGTACGAGGTCACGTCACCGGCGACACTGGTGCGCAGCCGTCCGTCCGCGAAGACGTCGTAGGCGGTGACGCCCTTCGCGTCCTGTGCCGCCGTCCAGTCGAGGGCGGTGCCGGACTCGGACGCCGACTGCTTCAGGTTCTCGGGAGTGGTGGGGGCGGTGGCGTCGCCGTGCCGGTCGGCGTACACCTCGAGGCCGGACAGACGCGCGGTCTTGTTGCCCGGCCCCGCGGTGATCAGCACCCGGACGTGACGCGTGGCGGCGCCACCGAGGTCGGCCGTGTACGTCCGCTCGGCGTCGGTGCCCTTGCCCGTATCGCGGAAGGTCCTGGCCTTCGCGTCGGTGAGATCGGTGAAGTCCCGGCCGTTGGTGCTGCCTTGGAGCTTCAGAGTCTGCTTCTGCGCCTTGTCGCCGCCCGGGAGGGCCAGGACCACCTTGCCGACGCGGACCGTCGCGCCGAGGTCGGTGCGTATCCACTGCGGGGCGCCGTCGGTGGCCTTCGCCGTGCTTTCCCAGTACGTGCCCGAGTCGCCGTCGGTGACCTCGGCGGCACCGTGTCCGTCCCGTGCGGAACTCGCCGACGCGGGCTGTCCGTCCGCGAGTTGGGCCGGGGTGCCGGCCGATGCGGACGGGGCGGACATGGCGAGTGGCAACAGCGTCCCCGCGACCAGGGCCGCTCCCGCGCGCCCTCTCCAACGATGGAGTCTCATGACCTCTCCACACTCCTATTCAGATTTTGCAGTGATTTGTTGCAGAGTTGCAGAGGACTGTCGATCGGTCTACAGGTGCGACAGAAGTAATCCGTGCCGGCGCGATACGGGCGGTGCGCGAGCAAAGGCCGTGTCGAGGTTGGGCCGATCGGGTGAATGGCGTAAGAATTGAGCCGTGCAGACCGACAGTGCGAACCCGGACGGGGTGGGGCCTTGAACAGCCACGACGTCACCGACGAACAGTGGGAGGGGCTCGCCCAGGTCGTACCACTGCGCAGCCGCAACGAATGGCCCTCGTGGCCCGGGCACCGGGCTCTGCCCGATGCCGAGACAGAGACCAGGCGGCGCTTCGTGGTGCTGCGGGTCAACGTGTTCGCCGACGCCCGCGAGGTCGCCCAGACGCTGATGACCGGTACGCCCGTACTGCTCGACCTGTCGGGCGCCGAGACCGAAGTGGCCAGGAGGGTCCTGGACTTCAGCAGCGGCGTCGTACTCGGCCGCGGCTGCGCGATGCACCGGGTCGACCGGAACGTCTTCCTCCTGGCACCGTCCGGCACCGAGGTGCAAGGGCTCGTGGAGGGGACGACGATCCCTCGATCGTAGGAAGGTCACCGGGGCAAAACGGTTCGCCGGTCGGCGGGCCGCATAGCGTCCTGAGGCATGACAGCCCACTGCGAGGCCCCCGCGGCCGACGTACGCCCGGCCGGACCCGCACTCAGCGAACTGCGGCTCTCCGCCTTCGCGTCGCACCGGGGAACGGTCCTCGCGCTCGGGCCGTGCACCCTGGTGTGCGGCCCGAGCGGCAGCGGTAAGACGACCGCTCTGCGGGCCTACGAGGCGCTGGCCGGGCTCGCGGCCGGCGGCACGCTCGACGAGGTGTTCCCCGACGTGGACGACTGCGTCCCGGAGAGCGCGCGTCCCGACCGGCAGCGGCGGCGCGGCTTCCGTATCGGCTGCACGGTGGACGGCGGGGCCGGGCCGGTCCGGCTCGACCTGGCCGTGCAGGCCGAACCTGAACTGCGGCTCGTCGGCGAGCGGTTGACCGTGGGCGGGCAGGTGCTGCTCGCCTCGGCGCTGCGTGATCCGGCCCGCCGTACGGTCGACGCCGCCTGGCACACCGGCGGAACTGCCCAGGTCACCAAGGGGCCGCTGCCCGACGACCGGCTCGGCACCGCGCTGCTTCCGCTACGGGTGGCCGGCCGCACGGACGGCGAACGCCTGGTCCTGGCGGCGGCCGAGCAGGTCGTGGTCGCGCTGCGCTCCGTCTTCGGCTGCGACCCGCGGCCCTCCGTGATGCGGGCACCGGTGCCGGTGGCCGAGGGGCGGCTGCTGCGCGGCTGCGACAACCTGGCGGAGGTGCTCAGGCGTACCAGTACCGAATGCGGCCGGCGGCACGCGGCGCTCGTCGGCGCGGTGGGCAGGGGCTGTGCGGGGTCGGTGGCGGACCTGCGGGCGGAGGTGCTGCGTGACGGGACGGTGCGGGCCGTGCTGGACCGTGCGGCGTCGGCGGAGACTTCGGATCCGCGTGGTGCGTGTACTCCGCTGGAGCGGCTCGGCGACGGGGAGTTGAGGTTTGTCGCGCTCGCGCTCGTGCTGCTCACCGGGCCGGGCGTGCTGCAGGTCGATCCGGTCGCCGAGGTGCCCGGCGCGTTCCAGACGCTCACGGTGCTGGCCGACGGCTTCGACCGCAGCCTGGACCGCCGCCAGGCCCGCCTCCTCGCCGGGCTCGCGGCCGGTGTCGCCGAACAGCGCGGGCACATCGGACTGGTGGCCACCGTCGGGGACGCCTCCTGGGCGGACGGAGTGGAGGGGTTGACGGTGGTAGACCTGGAGCGTGACGGAATTCGGACAGGAACAGGGCAGGGAGCGGGAGCCGCAGCAGGACCCGCAGCAGGACCGGAAGCAGGAGCAGGATCTCGCGGCGTTGCAGCGCAGACTCGCCGAGTTCGCGGTGGCGCGTGACTGGGGGCAGTACCACACGCCGAAGAATCTGGCCGCCGCGCTCAGTGTCGAGGCGGCCGAACTCGTCGAGATCTTTCAGTGGCTGACGCCCGAGCAGTCGGCCCGGGTGATGGGCGAGCCGGACTCAGCGCACCGGGTGCGCGATGAAGTCGCCGATGTGCTGGCGTACCTGCTGCAGTTCTGCGAGGTGCTCGGCATCGATCCACTGGACGCGCTGGCGGCGAAGATCGAGCGTAACGAGGCGCGGTTTCCGGTGAGTTCGGACCGCGCGGCCGGTGCCCCGGTCATCGGCAAGCATCGGCCTCCGTCGGTGCCCTGAAGCGGTCGTCGGGCACGCCGAGGGCGTCAATAGACGCATGATCGTCACTCTCTGGAGTGGCGGACTTGTCCACAGTCGAACTTCTGTCCACAGATTTCCGTATTCCTCTGGCCTTTCGGTCTCTCAACACTCACTCTGGGTAGTGGAGTTGAAGAAGCCGGTGTGAGCCGGGCGGGTGCGGCGGCGAGTGTGCCGCCGGGACGGACGGGGGAGTCGTGATGGACGCGGTGCGGTTGATCAGGGAGTGCAGGAGCGCGCTGGCCGCGAGCCAGCAGGTGCCGGGCATCATGAGTGAGGCCTGGCAGGCACAGGCCCTCGCCCAGGCGGTGGGCGGCAGACTCGCGGTCACCGGCCCGCCCGAACTGCGCGGCGACGCCCTCGGACTGAGCGAGGTCAGCGGTCGCGGCTGCGGCACGCTCGACGCCCGGCCTCCAGGCGGCGGGGAGATACGGGCGGCCCGGCTCTCCCGGGTCGCCGACATCCGCGAGGCGCTGACCGGTCTCGGGACCCTGCTCGGCGAGGTCGGCATCGCCCTGGTCGCAGTGGCCTGTTCCGCGGACGCCGACCTCTACTACTGGCAGTGCATCGAGTCGATCGACGCTGCCGACGAA
Organism: Streptomyces sp. YIM 130001; assembly: GCF_003574445.1. GTDB lineage: Bacteria > Actinomycetota > Actinomycetes > Streptomycetales > Streptomycetaceae > Streptomyces. The sequence goes on along the minus strand of NZ_KZ984553.1, from coordinate 234,172 downwards.
TCCAGGGACCGAGTGCTCGAGATGCTGCGCCGCCTCGCCACCCGGGAGCAGGGACTCGTCGCGCCCGACCCGCTGGCCGGCCCGCCGTGACCGGCCCAAGCGTGCAGGATGGAGGACATGGATCTTCGCATCTTCACCGAGCCCCAGCAGGGGGCCTCGTACGACACACTGCTCACCGTCGCCAAGGCCACCGAGGACCTCGGCTTCGACGCCTTCTTCCGCTCCGACCACTATCTGCGCATGGGCGACGGGGACGGTCTGCCCGGCCCGACCGATGCCTGGATCACCCTGGCCGGCCTGGCCCGGGAGACCAGCCGGATCCGCCTGGGCACCCTGATGACGGCCGGCACCTTCCGACTCCCGGGAGTACTGGCGATCCAGGTCGCGCAGGTCGACCAGATGTCGGGCGGGCGGGTCGAACTCGGCCTCGGAACAGGCTGGTTCGAGCAGGAGCACACGGCGTACGGCATCCCCTTCCCGAAGGAGAAATTCCCCCGGCTCGAGGAGCAGCTCGCGATCGTCACGGGCCTGTGGGCCACCGAGAGCGGCAAGACCTTCGACTACGACGGGAACCACTACCAGCTGTCCGATTCGCCCGCGCTGCCCAAGCCCGCGCAGGCGAAGCCGCCCGTCCTGATCGGCGGCCACGGCGCGAAGCGCACCCCACGCCTGGCGGCACGATACGCGGACGAGTTCAACATGCCGTTCGCGTCCATCGAGGACAGTGAGCGTCAGTTCGGCCGGGTGCGGCAGGCTGCCGAGGCCGCGGGCCGCGCCGGGGAACTGGTGTATTCCAACGCCCTGGTGGCCTGCGTGGGCAAGGACGACGCGGAGGTGGCCCGCAGGGCGGCGGTGATCGGCCGGGACGTGGACGAACTGAAGGCCAACGGCCTCGCCGGCTCGCCCGCCGAGGTCGTCGACAGGATCAGCCGATACGCGGAGATCGGCGCCGAACGGATCTACTTCCAGATCCTCGACCTGGACGACCTCGACCACCTGGAGCTCATCGCGAACGAGGTGGGCGGACAGTTGGGGTAGGAGGCCCCTCGGTCCGGTCAGCTCTCCCGGCCGGCGTGGGGTCGCGCCTACCGGGGCCTTTCCACGCTGGTCCGAACGACAGGACCGCAACGCTTCAGGGGCGGCGGCTTCGTCGACGGCCACCGCCTCGGGAGTGTGACGGGGCGGCCGGCGGGTAGCGGCCCGTGCGGGACGGGGTGAGTGAGCCTGCTGCGGCACCGGAGTGGTCACGATCGTTCCCCCGCTATCCTGCGCGATCCGCCCACAGTGATGAGATGGTGCGCGCGCCCGGCGCAGCAGCCGTCCGGTGCAACAGAACGACGGAAACGAATAAGGGGGACGCAGTGGCGCGAGCGAAGGCGCAGAGCGTGCGCAGGGTGGTCGGAGCAGTAGCCTCCGGGTCCGACCCGCGGCAGGCGGCGGAGGAAGAGGTCCGGCGGCGCGCCGGAGATGCGGCCGGACGGTCGCGGGGCATGGGTGACGACGACTCGGAGTCGTACGAGCCGCGGGAAGAAGGCATGGACCCCGCCGACTTCCCGGCGGCCCGTGAACAGGGCGGCTCCATCGCCACGGTGATGGCGCAGAAGACCGTCTCGCTCGACGAGGCGGGCGAGGCGCTCAACCGCAGTGAGCAGAAGCGTGAGGACGGCGAGAAGGTCCACGCGATCTGCCCCATGGTGCTGCCCAAGGGCCGCTCCTTCATCAGCATGCTGCCGGTGCTCTGCCTGCTCGTCATCGGAGCCGTGGGCACCGCGGTGGTCTCGGCCGCCGACGACTCCCCGCTCACCAACCCGCTCTTCGGTATCCACTACTGGGTCATCGCCGTGCTCGCCGTCGCCTTCATCTGGTGGCGCCAGGGCATGGTGATGGTGCCGGACGGCTGCCAGGCCCTGATCACCCGCTTCGGCAAGCTGGAGAAGGTCGTCGGGCCCGGCAGGGTCACCTTGATCAGCCCGTGGAAGCGGGTCTCCTACATCGTCAACACCACGCGTGAGTACCCCTTCAACGCCCCCGTGCGCGAGGCTCCGACCAAGGGCGGCGTGAAGGCGTCGATCGATCTGTTCATCCAGTTCCGGATCAGCGACCCGACCGAGTTCGTCTACACCCTCGGCGCCGTCCGCGGCTTCGAGGAGAAGCTGAGCAACGCGGTCAGCGAGACCATCCGCAGCCTGATCTACGAGCAGGAGGCCGCCGGCATCTACGACATGGTCGGCGAGGACACCAGCCGGCTCCTGGAGCAGCTGAACCAGCAGTTCCGCCCCGCCGTCGAACTGACCAACGCCAACATCACGCACGCGGAGCCCGCCGACCGCGCCTACCGCATGGACCTCGCCGCACCCGAGATGGTGCGGATGGCCAAGGAGGCGTACACCCACGAGTACGCGCTCATGCTCCGCAAGGAGCAGGACGAGGGTGACCTGAGCAAGGAACTGGCCACCAGCCACGAGACGCTCTCCGCGATCCAGGCCGACATCGCCCAGTACCAGGCGCAGATGGACACCGCGGTGGAGCGCGAGACCAACCGCGCCCAGGCGCTGGCCCGTCAGCGGTATGTACAGGCCGAGTCGGAGGCGAAGGCCAACGCGGCGCTGCTCGAGGCGCAGGCGCTGGACATCCGGGCGGTCACGGCGGCCGAGGCCCCGGAGATCCTCGAGTACCGCTACCAGCAGCAGATCCTCGACACCCTCGAGCAGGTCGCCGACCACCTGCCGCGGCTGGTCCGGATCGGCGGAGCGGACGGCAGCGGCGCTGCCGGTGTCGACTTCCTGCAGCTGGCACGGGAGTTGGTGGGCGAGCGCGGCGACGAGCTGTTCACCGAGTCCGACATGGCCACCATGCGGTCGCGCCTCGACGAGGTGGCCGCGCGGATCGCCGAGCGGCAGGGCGAGATCGAGGAGCTGCGCGAGGCGGAGCGCCCCACCGTGCCCGCCACCCCGGACGCCGAACCCGGGGGAGTCCCCGTGGTGGCGCCCGACGGGGCCGCACCGACCGTCCCCGATGGCTCGTACGAGACCGGGCCCGCATCCGTGGCCTTCCCGGGCGAGCGGCTGACCGAGGGCCAGGACCACACTGAGGAGGCCGGAGAATGAGCGCCGCACGTACTGACCGCAGGTCGGTCATCTCCGAGGCCGTGGCGCCCTGGAGCAATATCGCCCAGCTGCTCCGCGGCGGCGAGGCCGGCACCCTGATCCCGGTCATCATCCCGCGCAACAGCCGCCGTCTGTGGTGGATGCTCCCGCTGTGGCTCGGCCTGTTCACCCTGCTCATGGGCGTGATGCTGACGATCAAGGAATCCGACGCCGACGGCGCGGCCGACGTCGCCTACGGCACACTCGCCGGCCTCTCCTACGCCGGCGGAGCCCTGCTCCTGATCATCGGAGCGCTCTGGTGGTGGCGCTCCTCGATCGTCGAGATCGAGCAGGGCACCAACGGCGTTCTGACCCGGTACGGCGCGGTCACGCGCACGCTCGACGCCGGCCGCCACTACCTGTGGCACCCGTGGTCCAGGGTGGACTTCGTCGTCGACACGGCGACCGAGATCCCGTACTCCGCACCGGTGATGGCCTGCCCGACGCAGGAGAACGTGCCGCTGCGCTCGATCGAGTTCTTCCTCAAGTTCCGCATCACGGACGCGGTGCTGTTCGTCCGCGCCATCGGCGCTGGCAACTTCGACCTGGTCCTCTCCAGTGCCGTCCAGGACGCCATCCGTCAGCGCGCCCGCAAGATGCGCACCGAGCGGGCCTACGACCTGCGCGGCTCGGACGTGGCCGACATGCAGGAGCTGCTCAACCGGCAACTGGACCGCTACGGCGTCCGCATCACCGGCTGCAACATCCCGGACGTCCAGCTGCCGACCCAGTACCAGCAGCACCTGGCCACCCGTGAGCGGGTCGCCAAGGAGCGGACGGCCTACGAGCAGGAGTGGGGCCTGATCCGCAAGCGCCGTATCGACAGCCTGGGCATGGACATCGAGCGGGCCAAGAAGGTGCGCGACGCCCGCATCGTCGAGGTGAAGGCCGCGCTCAACCGGGCACGCGAGGAGGTCGCCCAGCTCCTCGAGGAGCAGGAGACCAACGCCCAGCGGGTGCGCTTCGAGATCGAGACCCGCGGCCGCAGCGGTCTGATCTCCGCGGAGAACGAGGCCCGCGCCCAGCGCGCACTGGCCAAGGCCTACCGCGACAACAGGGCGGTGCTGCAGTACGAGCTGGCCCGCCGCCGCCTCGACGTGGGCGCCGAGCTCGCGTCCAAGGCGCCGCAGCCGGTGGTCGTCCGCACGGACGGTGGGAGCGGCGGTGACAACTCGGCGTTGTCCACGCTGATCGCCGCCCAACTGCTGCCGAGGATGGCCGCGTTGCCGTCGGGCGACACGGCGGACACGGTGAACCGGTACCTCGACGCCTCCGGGGCGAACGAGGACGACTGAGGACCGCTGACCGGACGATGCCCGTCACCGTGCGGCCCCGGTTCCCCGAAAGGGGCGCCGGGCACCGCCCGGTGACGGGCATCGCGGTTTCGGCCCGCGGCCGCTGCTCGGTCCGACCCGGCTACCGCAGGATCGCCTCGGGGTCACCCATGGCGATGACCGGCTTCTTCGCCGGGTCGAGCCATTTCAGGAGCGCGCGCATCTTGTCCCGGGCCAGCGCCACGCAGGCCTGCGTCGGCCCCTTGTGGTCGACGTGGATGAAGATGCCCCCGCCCCGTTCGGCCCCCATCGGGCGGCTGAGGTCCCTCGGTGGAGTGCCGGGGTTGCGGTTGTAGTTGATGGCCACCACGTGGTCGAACGCCCCCTCGAGGGGCTCGCCCAGGAAGCCGACTCCGTCGATGTTGTAGGCCGAGTCCTGGTCGTAGGGCAGCTTGGTGCCGGGGTCGGGCAGCAGACCGCCGGCGTCGGTCAGCCCGAACACCCCGACCGGTGTGCTTCGGTCGCCCGCGGTGTGGGCCCCGGTCCAGCCGCGCTGGCCGTTGCGGGCCGGCCACGGCTGTGCGGCTCGGTGCCAGCCCTGCTTCGCGTCGTACTCGTACAGGTTCGCCGTCGCGTAGCTGGATTCGGGGGACTCGCCCTGCACCACGACGACCTGCCGGGCGCCGAGACGGCTCACCGAGTCTTCCATCTGCTTGCCCAACTGCGGGATCGGTGCGGAGCGAGGGTGGGGAGGTCCCTTGCGCGCGGAGGGCGCGGAGACCTCGGGGCTCCGATCGTGCCCGGTGTCCGCCGGGGACGAAGCGGGGGCACAGCCGCCGAGGACCAGGGCGGAGATGAGCGTCGAAGCGACGGACCACGAGCGGACATAAGGGCGCATTCGCGAATTATCATCATATTAATTCGGCTTCTCGCGTAGCCGGGGTCGTGGCGTGTTGCGGCGTCCGCTGCCTGGCGGTGCGTGCCGGTCGTCCGGTCGATCGCCGACGAGGCAGGAGATTTTGCGTCTTAGTTCCATATCTGAAGTGAGATGCACCATTTGGCCGTGCTAGTGTCGCCACATCTCCTTCGGGTGGTTAGTCCGTCTATGCCCGGAGTTGTAGATGTGCCGCAATGGGGCGGCTTCCACCGAAACCGACCCGAGAGGGCCTCTTTCGTCATGCGTACTTCCCGCTCCGCGATAGCCACGGCCCACGTCCATCAGTGCGTGAGCACTCCCAGAGCCTCGTTCACCGAGCCCGGCGCGGTCGTCCACGCCGCAGTCTGAACCTGCCCGGTACGGCACCGGTTTGTGTACGGGTATCCGGCTGCGGGCCGTGCTGATCGCCGCCGCGGCGTTGGCCGCTCTCGCGCTTCCCACCGCGGCCGCGTTCACCGATACGGCCGACCTGGCGAACCCGCCGCCACCTGACGCCCCCCATCGCACGCCCCGAGAGGAGATCCAGCCGGCCGCCAACATCGCGGGAGAGGCGGCCCGCAGAGCCGTGCAACGCATGATCGGGTCCTCGAACGGCGCGCACGCCGACCACGTCGAAGGTCCCGTCTGCCACCTGTACAGCGACGACAGTGCGTCGTCGCCGTGAGGAGAGCCGGCTCGTCCGGGCCCGCGTACGTGGACCCGATGCCGTGCTGTGCCACCGCCATTCGGCGCCACACCATTCGGTAGCCACCCGCCCGGCTCAGTACCGCTGACGAACACCCCTCGTTTGAGGCCGAGTTGTGTGCTCGGCGGGGCCGGGTTGCGGCTCGGAGCGCTACTCCAGGTGGCGCCGCTTCGAGTCGCCGCAGGGGAGCGGGCCTGCCATGCAGGTAGGTGAAGGCGCGCGGTTCCCCGAGACCCGACCCGTCCGGCCGCGCCCGGATCGAGGACTCATGCGCGTCATATCCGCAGCCGCCACTGCCGCCCTGACCACTGTCACCGCTCTGTCGCTCGCCGTGCCGTCGGCGTTCGCGGACGAGCAGCCGTCGTTCTCCGCGACGCCGAACCCGGCGAAGCCCGGGGACTCCGTGATCCTTTCGGTGTCCGGCGGCTGCCAGGCCGAGTCCGCGACCGCGACGTCGGAGGTGTTCGATTCCGTCGTGCCGCTCTCGACCGGCTCGGCCGGTATCTACACGGGTACGGCGAAGATCCGCTCCGGCGCCTCCGCCGGCGCTCACCCGGTGCAGGTCGACTGCGAGGGCAGCGTGTCCAGCTACTCCATCAACATCTCCGCATCCACGACATCGACCCCGACCCCGACAGCCACCCCGACCAACCCCGCGCCGAGCCGTGGTGTCCAGGGCGGTCTCGGAGGGTCCAGCGACGATCTTCCGCTGGCGCCCATCGCCCTCGGCTCAGGGCTGATCGCAGCCCTGGGCGGCACCCTCTGGTTCAGGAACCGGCGGCCCACACGGCGTTAGGCCGCTGTGCTCGTACTGCCGTCGTCGCCGGAAGGCGACCGGGCGGCGTCTGGTGTGATGCCAGGCGTCGCCCGGCGGACGGCGGTTCGAGGACGGGGCTCAGTCGGGCGCCGTGCCCTGGCGGTGGGTGACGGCGAGGAGCGCCAGGTCGTCCGTCTGGCGTCCGTTCGTGTGCCGGTGCACGGCCTCGAGCAAGGTGTCGAGGACGTGCTCCGGGGTCGTGAACCTGTGGTCCCGCAGGACGGTGACCGGGTCGAAGAAGGTGTTGTCCCGGTCGCGCGCCTCGTTCAGGCCGTCCGTGAAGGCCAGCAGGGTCGCCCCCGGAGGGAAGGGAACCTCGACCGACTCCGTGGGTCCGCTGCCGAGATCGCCCATTCCCAGGGGCAGCGACGCCGAGCTCGGCTCCACGGTCCGCACCTGCAGCTGAGCGGTCGTACCGAAGCCCTTGCCGGCGTGGTGACCCGGTGTCAGGAGCAGCGGCCCGGGATGGCCGCGGTTCACGACGCGCAGCAGGTCCCGCTCCCGGTCGACCTCGGCGAGGACCGCGGTGACGAAACCCTCGACCACCGCCGGCCCGTCGGCGAGGCGGGCCCCGCACTGGACCGCGTGGTCGAGACGGTCGGCCACCACCGCGAGGTCGGACTGCTGCTCGGCCGCCTCGCGGAAGACGCCGATGGTGTGGGCCACCGCCCGGACCGCCTGCATGCCCTTCCCGCGCACATCGCCCACGAGCAGGCGCACGCCGTACGGCGTCTCCTGTACGACGTACAGGTCGCCGCCTATCAGGGCGTCCGCCTCGGCCGCCTCGTACCGGGCCGCGACATCGAGCGAGCCCACCTGCCGCGGGGGACGCGGCAGTACGGCCATCTGCAACGTCTCGGCCATGCCCCGCGCCGTGGCGAGACGCCGGCTGTGCCCCGCGACGATCACGTGCAGGGCCACGGCGATGCCGCCCACCAGCAGCTGCGTCACCATCTCGGTGATCGCGGAGGGGTCGCCCGCCGTCCCGTTGTCCAGCTCCAGCACGACCTGTACGGCGAGGGCCAGGGCGGCCACCGCCACGGTTCCGCGCAGCGAGTAGAAGGGGGCGATCAGTAGCGGCGCGGTCTCGAAGAACGGCGGCGAAGTGAACCCCGCGGGTGTGAACAGGTAGAAGGCGGCGCCCGCCATGATCAGTGGCAGCGGCAGCAGACGCACGATCCGCACGGCGCGAGCCGTGAGCATGTCGTGACGGCGAGCGCTGCGTGCACCGAGCCGGCCGGCGAGGTCGAGCATGGTCGCAAACATCCTTCGTGAGCGCGCCGATCAGGCGGTGTGCTGTCGATGCCAGACCGCTCGCACGGTCTTGCCGTCGTCGTGGGGGATCACCTGAAGCTCCGAGGTGAGGCGGTCGGCGATGTGCCAGCCGCGACCGCCTTCCCGGTCGGCGTCCGGCTGCACGCGAACCGGCATCGCGGATCCGGCGTCCTCCACGTCCGCGACCAGTGCCGCCCCGCTCTGCTGCAGGCACAGCCGCCACGGTCCGTCGGTGTGGCGGATCGCGTTGCCGACCAGTTCGCTGATGACCAGGAGCACCGCGTCCTCGTCGGCCCACGGGCAGCTCTCCTTGAGGAACGCGGAGGCTTCCTTGCGGGGCAGGGCGGCGCTGGTCCGCCGGGAGTCGATGACGAGCAAGACGAGCCTCCTGTCGACGGCGAGCTCCGGCACCAGGACGGGCCGGACGGGATGGGCCGCGGCAGGCTCGCCGCGTCGGTCACTGCCCTGTCGCCATTCTCGGCAGCCGATGCCGGAGGAAGGGCGGGGCCATCGGTCCTGCGTCCCTGCGAAAGACCCCGATCCCCGGGACCTTGGTCCCGGCCGGGGGCCTCGTCGCAGTGCGGCTCACGCCCGCCGGACAGGCGTCGTGGAAAGTCTCTCGCCATGGCGGACGTGGCGTCGCATACTCGGACGGGTGTTCTTGACGATCAGCACCACCGGCAGCCCGGAGCGACCCGCGACCGATCTCGGATTTCTGCTGCACAAGCATCCGGAGAAGACGCAGGCGTTCTCCACCTCGCACGGCACCGCGCACGTCTTCTATCCCGAGGCGTCCGAGGAGCGGTGCGCCGCCGCGCTGCTCCTGGAGGTGGACCCGGTGGCGCTCGTACGGCGCGGCAAGGGCAAGGGCAGAGGAGGCGCCCCCGACTCGGCGCTCTCGCAGTACGTCAACGACCGCCCGTACGCGGCCTCCTCGCTGCTCGCCGTGGCGATCGGCCGGGTCTTCAAGTCGGCCCTGCAGGGCACCTGTGTCGCCCGGCCCGAACTGGTCGGGCAGCCGCAGCCGTTGCGTATCGAGATCCCCGTGCTGCCCGCGCGCGGCGGCCCCGAGCTGGTCGCGAAGCTCTTCGAACCGCTCGGGTGGAGTGTGGAGGCCACCCGGCTGCCGCTCGACGAGCAGTTCCCGGAGTGGGGCGAGTCCCGTTACGTGAGACTGGTTCTCGAGGGCGAGCAGGTCCTGGCCCAGGCGATGCGCCACCTGTACGTCCTGCTGCCGGTCCTCGACGACGCCAAGCACTACTGGGTGGCGCCCGACGAGGTCGACAAGCTGCTCAGGGCGGGCGACGGCTGGCTGGCCGAGCACCCCGAGCAGAAGCTGATCACCAGCCGCTACCTCTCCCGACGCTGGTCGCTGACCCGTGCGGCCATGGAGCGGCTCGAACTCGTACGCCTCGCCGAGACCGACGACAGTCAGGTCGAGGAGATCGACAACGCGGTGGACGAGAACACCGACACCGAGGAGCGGCCCGTCCCACTCGCGGTGCAGCGGCGCGAGGCGCTGCTCGCCGCGCTGCGTACGGCGGGTGCCGGGCGGGTGCTCGATCTCGGTTGTGGGCAGGGCCAGTTGGTGCACGAGCTGCTCAAGGACACCCGGTTCACCGAGATCGTCGGTCTGGACGTGTCGGTACGGGCCCTGACCATCGCCTCGCGCCGCCTCAAGCTGGACCGCATGGGCGACCGCCGTGCGGCGAGGGTCAAGCTGGTCCAGGGCTCGCTCGCCTACACCGACAAGCGGCTCACCGGATACGACGCCGCGGTGCTCAGCGAGGTCATCGAGCACCTGGATCTGCCCCGGCTGCCCGCCCTGGAGTACGCGGTGTTCGGCTCGGCGCGGCCCACGACCGTACTCGTGACCACGCCGAACGTGGAATACAACGTCCGCTGGGAGTCGCTGCCCGCCGGGCACAGCAGGCACGGTGACCACCGCTTCGAGTGGACCCGCGCAGAGTTCCGCGCCTGGGCGCGGCAGGTGGCCGAACGGCACGGATACGCCGTGGAGTTCACCCCGGTCGGACCGGACGACCCGGAGGTCGGTCCGCCCACCCAGATGGCCGTCTTCACCCGGCGTGACGACGCCACCGCCCCAGCGCCGACCACCACCTCGACCATCACGAAGGGAGACGAGGCAGCATGAGTGACACCGAGCGACGAACCGACGCCCCGTCCCGCCGCCGCGAGGCCCGCCGGCTCCCGGTGACCGACCTCTCCCTCGTCGTACTCGTGGGCGCCACCGGCTCCGGCAAGTCCAGCTTCGCCCGCAAGCACTTCAAGCCCACCGAGGTCATCTCCTCGGACTTCTGCCGCGGCCTGGTGGCCGACGACGAGAACGACCAGAGCGCGAGCAGCGACGCCTTCGACGTCCTGCACTACATCGCCGGAAAGCGCCTCGAAGCAGGCCGCCTCACCGTCGTGGACGCGACCAACGTCCAGTCGGAGAGCCGCAAGCAGCTCGTCCAGCTGGCCCGCAGTCACGACGTACTGCCCATCGCGATCGTGCTGGACGTACCCGAGGAGGTCTGCGCCGAGCGCAACGCAGGGCGCGTCGAGCGGGCAGGTGTGCCCCGCCGCGTCATCCAGCGCCACCAGCGTGAACTGCGGCGCTCGCTGCGGCACTTGGAGCGTGAGGGCTTCCGCAAGGTGCATGTGCTGCGCGGCGTCGACGAGGTGGACGACGCGGAGATCTCCCTGGAGAAGCGCTACAACGACCTGGGGCACCTCACCGGGCCATTCGACATCATCGGCGACATCCACGGCTGCCGCTCCGAGCTGGATACCCTGCTCGGCAAGCTCGGTTACGTGGACGGCTCGCATCCCGAGGGCCGTACCGCCGTCTTCGTCGGCGACCTGGTCGACCGCGGCCCTGACAGTCCGGGAGTGCTGCGCCGGGTGATGAGCATGGTCGGCTCCGGCGACGCGCTGTGCGTGCCGGGCAACCACGAGAACAAGTTCGGCCGCTACCTCAAGGGCCGCAAGGTCCAGCACACTCACGGCCTCGCCGAGACCGTGGCCCAGCTGGAGGACGAGAGCGACGAATTCCGGGGCCAGGTGAGGGAGTTCATCGACGGACTGGTCAGCCACTACGTCCTGGACGGCGGCAAGCTGGTCGTCTGCCACGCCGGTCTGCCGGAGAAGTACCACGGCCGCACCTCCGGCCGGGTCCGCAGCCACGCGCTGTACGGCGACACCACCGGCGAGACCGACGAGTTCGGCCTGCCGGTGCGCTACCCGTGGGCCGAGGAGTACCGGGGACGCGCCGCCGTGGTCTACGGCCACACCCCGGTGCCGACGGCCAGCTGGCTGAACAACACCATCTGCCTGGACACCGGTGCCGTCTTCGGCGGCCGGCTCACGGCGCTGCGCTGGCCGGAGCGCGAACTCGTCGACGTACCCGCCGAACAGGTCTGGTACGAGCCGGTGAAGCCGCTCGCCACCGAGGCACCCGGCGGGCACCAGGGCCGGCCGCTGGACCTCGCCGATGTGCAGGGCCGCCGGATCGTGGAGACCCGGCACATGGGCCGGGTCTCGGTGCGTGAGGAGAACGGTGCGGCGGCGCTCGAGGTGATGAGCCGGTTCGCGGTCGACCCGCGGCTGCTCCCGTACCTGCCGCCGACGATGGCGCCCACCGAGACCTCGGGGCGGGAGGGCTACCTGGAGCATCCTGCCGAGGCGTTCGCCCAGTACGCATCGGACGGGGTCGGACGGGTCGTGTGCGAGGAGAAGCACATGGGCTCGCGCGCGGTGGTGCTGCTGTGCCGCGACGCCGCGACGGCCGCGGAGTCCTTCGGCCTCGACGAGGCGGCCGGGGCGCCCACCGGCGCCGTCTACACCCGCACCGGACGCCCCTTCTTCGACGACCCCACCGTCACCGAGGAGGTCCTGGCGCGGTTGCGCGCCGCGGTCACCGCGGCCGGACTCTGGGGCGAACTCGGCCCGGGTGAGGGCGAGTCGGCCGACTGGCTGCTGCTCGACGCCGAGCTGATGCCCTGGTCGCTCAAGGCCTCTGGCCTGCTCCGCTCGCAGTACGCGGCGGTGGGCGCGGCCTCCGGCGCGGCCCTGCCCGCGGCGGTGGCCGCGCTCGAGGCGGCGAAGGCCCGCGGCGTGGACACCGGCGACCTTCTGGACCGCCAAGGTGAACGGGCCACGGACGCGGCCGCGTTCACCGAGGCGTACCGGCGCTACTGCTGGACCACCGACGGGCTCGACGGGGTGCAGCTCGCGCCGTTCCAGATCCTCGCCACCAGCGCCCGGAGCCTCACCGCGCTGCCGCACGACGAGCAGCTCGCCGTGATCGACCGCATGGTCGAACACGACACGAGCGGACTGCTGCGCACCACCCGCCGGCTCTACGTGGACACCGGCGACGAGGCCTCCGTAGCCGCAGGCATCGACTGGTGGCTGGAGATGACCGGCCGCGGCGGCGAAGGCATGGTCGTGAAGCCGGTCCAGGCCGTGGTGCGCGACAGCCGCGGCCGGCTGGTCCAGCCCGGCATCAAGTGCCGCGGCCGGGAGTACCTGCGGATCATCTACGGTCCCGAGTACACCAGGCCCGACAACCTGCAGCGGCTGCGCAGCCGCTTCCTCGGGCACAAACGGTCGCTCGCCCTGCGGGAGTTCGCGCTCGGTCTGGAGGCGGTGGACCGGCTCGCCGAGGGGGAGCCGCTGTGGCGGGTGCACGAGGCGGTGTTCGCGGTGCTCGCCCTGGAGTCGGAGCCGGTGGACCCGAGGCTGTGAAGGCAGGGTCCCGCCGCCGGTTTCACGAGCGGCGGCGGGGCCTGTTCGGGTGGAGCTCGGCGTGAGCGCTGAGCAAGCGCGCGGCGTCCGCCTCCGGCAGCCGGCGGGCGCCTTCCCGCAGCGTCAGCGCGGAGATCCGGTCGAGCCGGTCGCCGAGCCACTCGGCGACCGGCCCCGGGTGATGCTTGGTGCCCTCCCGCAGCATCCAGCCGATCGCCTTGCGCACGAAGAAGCGGTCGTCGCCGAGCAGCGGATCGACCACCTCCCCGAACACCGGGAACCAGCGCGGGAACTGCTGTTCCTGGCGCAGCGCCGGCAGGAACGTCAGGATGCCGCCACGCCGCACCCACTGCGCCGGATCCGCGGCCCAGCGGCGGGCCGCGTCCGCCACCCGAGGCCGGTCCAGGAGCATCCGCCCGGACACGGACGGTGCGAGCAGATCGACATGGGCCCATGTCCCGCACTCCCGCAGCAAGGCGTCCAGGAGCGCGGTGTCCTCCTCCCGGAGCCGGTCCACCCAGCCGGCGAGCAGCAGCAGCGCGATCGACCGGTGCTCGTGGACGGGCCGCGACCACAGCGCTCGGGCGAGCCCGGCGATCTGCTCCCGGCTCGGCTCTGGACAGGCGCGGACCACGTCCCGCGCCACGGTCCGCAGGGCGGGCAGCGGGACGCCGATGTGCTCGAGTTCGCTGCGCAGGTACTGCTTCTCCTGCGCGGCGCGTCCGGGGACCGCGTCCTGCGCAAGCCGGTCCCGGATCTCCTGCGCCGGCACCGGGAACGTCGCGGCACACATGCTGTTCTCGCCTCCGTACGGGGATGGGCGCCGACGACCGTACCGGAGGAGCGCCCACGCACCGGGCGGTGTCACGCCGGGCGTACGGCAGTTGGCCGCCGCTGCGGCGACCGCCGGCCCACCATCCGTCCTCGCGGAAGTCGCGCGTGCGGGGGCGGCGCGGGGAAGGATGGGGCCATGGGATTCCACGTCGACTCCGAGACCGGGCGCCTGCGGCGCGTCATCGTGCACCGGCCCGATCTGGAGCTCAAGCGGCTCACTCCGACCAACAAGGACGCACTGCTCTTCGACGACGTGCTGTGGGTGCGCCGCGCCCGCCAGGAGCACGACGGTTTCGCCGACGTCCTCAGGGACCGCGGAGTGACCGTGCACCTCTTCACCGACCTGCTGCGCGAATCGCTCGACGTCGCGGCCGCCAGAAGCCTCGTCCTCGACCGGGTCTTCGACGAGAAGGAGTACGGGCCGCTGGCCACCGACATCCTGCGCAGCGCCTTCGACGCGCTGCCGTCCGAACGCCTGGTGGACGCCCTGGTCGGCGGGATGACGAAACGGGAGTATCTGAGCGCACACCCGGAGCCGACTTCCGTGCGCTTCCACGCCATGGAGCTCGACGACTTCCTGCTCGGCCCGCTGCCCAACCATCTGTTCACCCGCGACACTTCGGCCTGGATCTACGACGGGGTGTCCATCAACGCCATGCGCTGGCCGGCGCGGCAGCGCGAGACCGTGCACTTCGAGGCGATCTACGGGCACCATCCGCTGTTCGCGGGCGGCCAGGCAGGGCCGTTCCACCGATGGTCGGAGGGGCAGAAGGACTTTCCGTCGACGATCGAGGGCGGAGACGTCCTGGTGATCGGCAGGGGAGCGGTGCTGATCGGCATGAGCGAGCGGACGACGCCACAGGCCGTGGAGATGCTGGCCCACAAGCTGTTCGCCGCGGGGTCGGCGACCACGATCGTGGCGCTCGACATGCCGAAGCGGCGGGCGTTCATGCACCTCGACACGGTGATGAGCATGGTCGACGGTGACACCTTCACGCAGTACGCGGGTCTCGGCATGCTCCGCTCGTACACCATCGAACCAGGAGTGGGAGAGCGGGAGTTGAAGGTCACCGACCATCCGCCGGAGCACATGCACCGCGCCATCGCGGCCGCGCTCGGCCTCAGCGGGATCCGGGTGCTGACCGCGACGCAGGACGTGCACGCGGCGGAGCGCGAGCAGTGGGACGACGGCTGCAACGTGCTCGCCGTCGAACCGGGCGTCGTCGTCGCCTACGAGCGGAACTCGACCACCAACACCCACCTCCGCAAGGAGGGCATCGAGGTCATCGAGATCCCCGGCAGCGAACTGGGCCGGGGCAGGGGCGGGCCTCGGTGCATGAGCTGTCCGGTACAGCGGGATCCGGTCGGCTGACGGGCGCGGATGGCGGGGGCTTCAGGGCCCTGGGGAATCTCCGGTGGCCGTTCGGGGACTTTCGGAGGCTTCCTGGGGCGGAGTCGCGGGTCCCCAGCCGTGACCGTATAAGAATTCTATCGATCGTATAGACTTCCATCATCGACTGTCCTTGCCCGTCCGTCCCCCTGGAGCGCTCATGTCCACCGACCTCACCGGCCGCCACTTCCTCAAGGAGCTGGACTTCACCGCCGACGAGTTCCGCGGACTCGTCGCGCTGGCTGCCGAGCTCAAGGCCGCCAAGCGGGCGGGCACCGAGGAGCGGCGCCTGACCGGGCGGAACGTGGCGCTGATCTTCGAGAAGACCTCCACCCGTACCCGCTGCGCCTTCGAGGTGGCCGCCGCCGACCAGGGCGCGTCGACCACCTATCTGGATCCGTCCGGATCGCAGATCGGGCACAAGGAGTCGGTGAAGGACACGGCACGGGTACTGGGCCGCATGTTCGACGCGATCGAGTACCGCGGCGACAGCCAGCAGGCCGTGGAGGAACTCGCCGAGCACGCCGGCGTCCCCGTCTACAACGGCCTGACCGACGACTGGCACCCCACCCAGATGCTCGCCGACGTCCTCACCATGGCCGAGCACAGCGCCGCACCGCTCGAGCAGATCGCCTTCGCCTACCTCGGCGACGCCCGCTTCAACATGGCCAATTCGTACCTGGTCACCGGCGCGCTGCTCGGCATGGACGTACGGATCGTCGCGCCCCGCGGCTTCCTGCCCGCGGACGAGGTCGTCGCGCAGGCCAGGGAGCTCGCCGCCGTCAGCGGTGCCCGGATCACGCTCACCGAGGACGTGGCGGAGGGCGTCGCCGGGGCGGACTTCGTCGCCACCGACGTCTGGGTGTCGATGGGGGAGCCGAAGGAGGTCTGGGCGGAGCGGATCGAGGCGCTGCGGCCGTACGCCGTGACGATGGACGTGCTGCGGGCCACGGGCAAACCGGACGTCAAGTTCCTGCACTGCCTGCCGGCGTTCCACGATCTGGGTACCAAGGTCGGGCGGGAGATCCACGACCAGTACGGCCTCGACTCGCTCGAGGTGACGGACGAGGTGTTCGAGTCCGCGCACTCGGTCGTCTTCGACGAGGCGGAGAACCGCCTGCACACCATCAAGGCGATCCTCGTGGCGACCCTCGGCCTGCGCTGAGCCCCGTCGGCCAGGGGCGGGGTCGTCGATCCTCGTGCGCATCACGGCAGCGGTCACCGCACCGGCGAGCCGCGAATAGCCGCCATCCGCTGCTCCGATAACGGGCGACAGCGCGGCGCGTTCCGTCGGAACCTCTGGGTCACAGGACCGGGGAGGGTGCGATGGAGTGGATCGGGCAAGGGTGGCACGAGCGGGGTCGCGTACCGCGGCTCGCGGTGGTGCGGTGAGGACGGGCGCCGGCACACGCCTGGGCGGGACCGGCCTTCGCGTCCCGGCGGTGTCCTTCGGCGGCGGTCCGCTGGCGGGGATGCCGGCCGTCTTCGGCTACGACGTCGACGCGACGCGCGCCGTACGGACCGTGCGGGAGATCCTGCGCAGCCCCCTCGGCTGCCTCGACACGTCGGCGGCGTACGGCGACGGGGCGGGCGAACGGCGCATCGGCGTCGCGCTCGCGCAGTCCGGCGGGCTCCCGGACGGCTTCGTACTGTCGACCAAGGTGGACCGGGACGCGCTCACCGGCGACTACTCCGCCGCGCAGGTGCGGCGCACGCTCGAGGGGAGCCTGGAACGGCTGGGCGTCGACCGGGTGAAGCTCGTCTATCTGCACGGCCCCGAGCATCTCGCCTTCGCCGATGCGATGGCACCGGGCGGGCCGGTCAGGGAACTGGTCAGAATGCGCGACGAGGGCCTGGCGGCGCACATCGGTCTGGCGGGCGGAGCCGTCGGGCCGCTGGCCAGGTTCGTGGCGACCGGGCTCTTCGAGGTGCTGCTCGTCCACCACCGATGGACGCTCCTCGACCGGTCCGCGGACCAGCTGATCGAAGCGGCACACCGGGCCGGCCTCGCCGTCCTCAACGCAGGGCCGTTCGCAGGCGGGATCCTCGCGAAGGGCCCGGGCCGGCACGGCGGCGACGAGGCGACCGTGCGACGGGCGCGAGAGGCCAGGGACATCTGCAAGCAGTACGGCGTCCCGCCGGCCGCCGCGGCGCTGCAGTTCTCCACCCGTGATCCGCGGATCGCCTCGACCGTGGTGGGTGTCAGCCGTCCCGGCAGGGTCGAGTCGGCCGCTCGACTCGCCCGGTGCCCGGTGCCCGAGGAGTTGTGGGAGGCGCTCGGGCGACCGGGCGGAGGGTGAGGCGCCGTCACCGGCGGGCCGGCACCTCACGGTCGCGGGTGACTCGTCCCCGTGACTCCGCTGTGTTCCTCGGGAGTTCGGGCCGCGGGGTCGGCGGCGGAGGCCCGTTCGCGGGAGCAGGGCGGGTCCGGGCGGGTGCTGTCGGGGTCGTCGATGGACTGCATCCGCGGCGTGGGGAGTGCGCCGATCACTTCCCGCACCAGGTCGACGGCGGCCGACCCTGCCCGGTCGCCCCGCCACCACAGGGCCACGTGCCTGCTGACGTGGCCGGAGGCGACCCGGATCAGGCGTACGCCGTCGCAGTTGGCCGTCAGCATGGCCAGCGCGTTGGTGATCCCGACTCCGAGACCGCCGCGCACCATCGAGGCCAGCGTCTGGGGCTGGTTGGTCTGGAACGCGACCACCGGGCGGACACCCGACTCGGCGAGCGCCAGATCGGTCTCGAAGTGGCGCGGCGACTCCTCCGTGGGCTCGCCGACCGTGATGACGGGGAACGGGGCGATCTGCTGGAGCGTCACCGACGAACTCCCGGCGAGCGGATGCCCCGTCGGAACCACCGCCACGAGTGGCTCGCTCCACAGCCAGGTGCTCACCAGCCGGTCGTCCTTCACCAGTGGCAGCACCGGCCGTATCGCCAGGTCGATCTCTCCCGAGTTGAGCAGACTCTCGAGCGACAGCGTCGCCCCTTCGCGCAGAGTGGCGCCCACGGTCGGGGCCTGCCGGCGCAGCTGCCGCACCAGCGGCGGATACAGGAAGGCGGCGGCGCTGGGATACATGCCGATGCGCACCTCGCCGCGCACCACCCCGTCCGCGCCCTCCGCGACATCGGAGAAGGCGTCGATCCTGAACAGGACCTCCTCGGCGTGCGGCAGCAGGGCCCGGCCCTCCGGAGTCAGCGCCACCGGCTGCACGGAACGGTCGAAAAGCCGGGCCCCCAGGACGTGTTCGAGTTCCCCGATGTGGCTGCTCACCCGGGGCTGGGAGCGGTAGAGCGCCTTGGCCGCGGCGGAGAATCCGCCCTTCTGGGCGACTGCGACGAAGCTGGCGATCCAGTCGAGTCGGTAGTTGTAGACGCTGGAGAAGTCCAAACCGGCCTCCTGAGCTGTCCCTCGACCGACAGTCTGTCGACCGACTGCCCGAGGGAGCCGTCGGCTGCGGGCCGTCCGTCCGTGATGTTGATTACTGAAATACTCGTGGTGCTCCCGCTCGACAAGGGTGTCCGCACAGCCGTCCCACTCCCCGGACGGGGAGGCGGGACGAGACGGACGGGGCGGGCGCTGCACCGTGTGCGCAGGGCCCGCCTCCTGTCAGCTCCAGGTCCGGTCGTGGGTGACCTTCTTGTCCCATTCGGGAGTGGGGGCGAACAGCTTCTCGCCATCGGCAAGATGCTTCTCCATCTCCTTCTCGTCCATCTCGATGCCCAGCCCCGGCTTGTCGGTGAGGTGGTACCAGCCCTTCTCCATCAGCGGCTCGTCCTGATCGACCAGGTCGTTCCAGAACGGCACGTCCGTCGCGTGGTACTCGAGCGCGATGAAGTTCTCGCTGGCCGCCGCGATATGCGCGGACGCCATCGCACCGACCGGGGAACCCGCGTAGTGGAGCGGCATCGGCTTGCCCTTCTCCCTGGCGTAGTCGCCGATGCGCTTGGTCTCCAGGATCCCGCCCGCGGTGGCGGGGTCGGGCTGGATGATGTCGACGGCGTCCGCGTCACACAGTTTCCGGAAGGCCTCGAGACCGTAGATGTCCTCGCCGGTCATGGTCGGCACATTGATGGCCGCGGTGATCTCCTTCCAGTCGTCGGTGTACTGCCAGGGCACCAGGTCTTCCATCCACGCGAGGTTGTACTTCTCGAAGCGGCGGGCGAGCCGGATCGCCGTGTTCACGTCGAAGTGGCCGGTGTGGTCCATGCCGAGCGGGATGTCGTAGCCGACCGCGTCCCGCACGGCTTCCACGTACTCCGCCATCAAGTCGATGCCCTTGTCCGTGACTTGGACCATGGTGAAGTTGTGCTCGGTCTGGCCGTAGCCACCGGGAGTCTCGTCGTACTGCTCCAGATTGCCCTTCCAGAGGCCCTTGCCGACGATCGTGCCCGGCTTCTTCGCTATGAGTTCGATGCCCAGGTCCATCTTGAGGAACGTGAAGCCCTTGTCGACGCGGTCCTTCATGCGGCTCGCGTACTCCTTGGGGTCCTCGGACTCCGTCGTGTCGGTGTAGAGACGGATCTTGCGCCGGTAGGCACCGCCGAGCATCTGGAAGACGGGCACTCCGTACGCCTTGCCGGCCAGGTCCCAGAGCGCCATCTCGACGCCGGAGACTCCGCCGCCCCTGCGGCCGTGGTTGCCGAACTGCTTGATCCGCTTGAAGAGTTTCTCGACGTTGCACGGATTCTGGCCCACGAGGCGGTTCTTGAGCTCGAGTGCGTAGCGTTTGTCCGCGTCGTCGCGCACCTCGCCGTATCCGCTGATGCCCTGGTTCGTGGAGATCCGGACGACAGGACTGGTGAACGGAACGCCCTTGAGTACCGCCACCCGCATGTCCGTGATCTTGAGCTGGGAGGGCTTCGACGCCCGGCTCACCTTCTGGGTGAGGTAGTCGACCTGGTCCTCGACCGGCCGGAACGCCAGAGCGCCCAGGCTCAGTCCGCCGAGGCCGGCGGCCGAGAGTCCCAGCATCGCGCGCCTGCCGAGCCGCGACGGCCGGTCTTCGGGGGCGTCCGTCACCTCGGCGCTGTGTGCCTCATCGCGCATGGCTTTCTCCTGACTCCGGTGGGTCCGGGATCATTTCGAACCGTCGATGATTTCCTGGACCCGCTCGGGCGGCACGGGCAGATCGTCCTTCTTCTCCTTCAGCCAGCCGACGAAGTCGTCCCTGATCTTCTGGTCGAGGTCGTCCCATCCCTTGTCGAGCTCCCCGGCGGTGTAGGTGCCGTCGGCGAGCCGCGCCTTGGTGAACAGGTCGTGGAGCAGGGTCACTTCGGCGTCCTCGACCAGATCCCCGGCCAGCTGTGCCGGGATGAAGACCACGCCCTCCTGCTTGGCGAGCACGATGTCGCCGGGCATGACCACGGCCTCGCCGATCCGGATGGTGGTGTTGGCGCCGGTCAGCATCTCGTCCTTGATGTACGACGGGTGGAAACCGCGTACGAAGGCGTTGAATCCCTTGATCTCGGACAGCTCTTCCAGGTCGCGCACCGTGCCGTCGAAGACGACTCCGGTGCCGGTTCTGGCGTGGATCTCGCTGCCCAGATTCCCGCCGATGAGGGTGCCGTCCTTGACCTTTCCGAATCCGTCGGCGACATACACGTCGCGCTTCTCGAGCATCTCGATCGGCCAGGTGTTCATCTGGCCGTCATGGCCGGCCGCGTGCCCGGCGTCGGTCATTCTCTTCTCGAGTGCCGGATTGCTCGGCATGAACTGGGCGGTGAGAGCCCGTCCGATGACGGCCTTGTCGGAGTGGATCGTCTTCCACTCGCCGGCGAACTGGTTGCGATATCCCTTGCCGTCGAGAAATCCCCAGGCCTGTTCGGTCGAGACGACCTTCATGCGCTTCAGGATGTCGTCGGACACCTTCGGGCGGCCGTCGGGGAGGCGTGCCCCCTTCCAGTCCGCGGTCATGGCCGTCACCTGCGCCTTCGATGCGACGGGGTTGACCTCGGACTGTGCGGCTCGCTGCTGCGCAGGGCCCCGGTCGGCGACCGCGGCACGCTCCTTCGGCATCCGGGCCGTCGACGGTTCGTTCGCCGCCGGCTCGTTCAGAGTGAAAGCGGTGATCCCGAGACCTCCGGTCAGCAGGACGGAAATACCGACCGCTAGGGAGACACGGGATCTGCTTTTCTTCATGGCAGTTCCTCCTCGGCCGTACTGGACGGAGTGCGCGAAAGACGCGGAGCGCACGGGAACGACCGAAACGATAGAGACGCCGCCAGGAGGCGTGAAGAGCGGCTTCCTGATACCCGAATTCGATTGTCGAATGGTCCGGGAAAGGCCGCGGTGTTTCAGCGGCGTTGCTGTGCCCGGGTATTTCTCGGAGCGATCCTGCGGGTTCCGGACGGTACGCCGGACGCCTCGATCTCGCGGAGCAGAGTGCGGGCCGCCGGGGTCAGCGGGCCGGTCGCGCTCCAGTGCACCCCGACCCGTCGGCCGCAGGGCACGTCGAGTCTGCGCGCCACGACCCCGTGGGCATCGGCGGTGGACACGGCGAGCATGTTGGTGACACCGATACCGAGGCCGCTGCGGACCAGGGAGATCAGCGTCTGCGGCTGGTTGGTGGCCTGCACCACGTTGGGCTCGTAGCCGCGTTCACGGAACGCCTTGTAGGTCTCGAAGCCCATGGTGTCCGGCGAGCCGAGCCGGCCGATCGTGATGAGTGGATGCTCCGCCACCTCCGTCACAGGCAGCGGTTCGGGCAGCGCGGCCAGGGGGTGATCGGGCCGGTGCACCACGATCAGCGACTCGTGCCACAGCGGCAGGCATTCCACGGAGGAGCCGAGCGGAGGGGTCATCGGGCGCAGACAGATGTCCACCTCACCGGTGGCGATCGCCCCGTCCAGCTCCAGCGTCGAACGCTCCACCAGGATCACCTTGATGGCCGGGCGGTTGCGTGCCATACGGGCAAGGAGCCCGGGCACGAACGCCACACCTGCGCTGGGGTAACTGCCGAGCGTGACCACCCCGCGTGCCACGCCCCGGTGGGCGGCCATGGCCTCTTCCGCGCCCTCCAGTTGGCGCAGCATGATGCGGGCGTGCTCGGCCAGGGTCACCCCCGCCTCGGTGAGCGACACCGGGCGCCGGTCACGGTCGAAGAGCGGTACGCCCGCCTCACGTTCGAGGGCGGCGACATGCATGCTCACGCGGGGCTGAGAGCCGTGGATCGCTCGGGCGGCGGCGCTGAAACTGCCGGTGTCGATGACGCTGAGGAAGGAGACAAACCATTCGAGACGCAGGTCGGTTTGCAGCATCTTTCTCGTCTATCCTGCGGCCATCGGGCCGACAAGCCCCGCCCTGCCAATCGTTGGGCGCCCATCCGGATCCCGAATAGCTGCTTTCCCGGCGGACGGTTGCCTGTCATCCGGGGCCGTGGGTGTGTCCGTGGGAGTGGCCGGCGCCGGATGCGTGATGGTGCCCGTGACCGCGGCGCCGCCAGCTGACCGAGGCCTCGTCACGCGGGCGGGCATCGGCGACGAGGCCCCCTGCGGTGAGCAGCAGACCCGCCACCGACACGGCGCTCTCCAGGGCCGTGCGCGTGACCCGGACCGGGTCGAGGACTCCGTCGGCGAGCAGGTCTCCGTAACGGCCGGTCGATGCGTTCCAGCCCCGGGACTCCGCGGCCACCCGCGCCACCACGTGTTCGCCGTCCTCGCCCGCGTTGCGCGCGATGCGCCGCAGCGGCGCCGACAGCGCGGCCCGCAGCGCCAGCACGCCGGCCCGTTCGTCACCGGTGAGCCCGAGCCCGTCGTCGAGGAGACCGGCCGCGTGCACCAGGGCCGCCCCGCCGCCCGGCAGGACGCCCTCCTCCATCGCGGCCCGCGTCGCGGCCACCGCGCCCGTGACCCGTCGCATCCGTTCGGCCCGCTCCGGATCCGTCTGCCCGCCGACCCGGACGACGCACACACCGCCGGTGAGGCCGGCCAGCCGCCCGGCCAGTACCTCCCGGTCGTCCGCGGACCGGGCCGCCGCCACGGCGCCGGCCAGATACGCGCTCCGCCGGCGTACGGACGCGGCGGAACCCATGCCGCCGATCACCGTCGTGGAGTCCGACGTGACCACCACGCGTGCCGCCCGTCCCAGGTCCTCCAAGCCGGTCAGCGCGAGCGTCAGCCCCTTCTCCGGCGCCACCACCTGCCCTCCGGTCAGCACGGCCAGATCCTCCAGACGCTCCAGCCTGCGCGCGCCGAGCGCGGGCGCGGCCACGGCGGAGCAGAGCAGCGTGCCGCGCAGCCGGTTCATCACCAGCAGCGACAGCGCACCCGGCTCCAGGCTGTCCGCGACGACCAACAGCGGCCGGCCGGTCGGCGCCACCCGCTCCAGGACCGGCAGGAGTTGGTCCGCTGAGACGATCCTGCCGTGGTGCAGGAGAACGTACGCATCCTCGAGCACCGCCTTCGCCTGCTGCGGGTGCGTGACCATGAAGGGGCTCAGCAGGCCCTTGTCGAGCCGCATCCCCTCCACGAACTCGGCCTCGACGTCCGGGACATGAGCCTCCTCCACCGTGATCACACCGGCCGGCCCGGTCTTGGCGAGGACCCGCCCGACCAGCTCGCCGAGCTCCCGGTCACCGGCAGCCGCGCTCGCGGCCCGTACCGCCTCTCGCTCACCCGTCACCGGCCGGGCCGTCCCTGTGAGACGGTCGACCACCGCCGCCGCGGCGGTCTCGATGCCGTACCTGACACCGATGGGACCGGCCCCCGCGACCACGGCGCGCAGCCCGGCGGCGTACACCGCCTGCGCCAGCACCACCGTGGTGGTGGTCCCGTCCCCGGCGACGCTCCGGGTGTGCGCCGCCGCCTCTCTGACCAGGCAGGCGCCCATCCCGGCGTACGGATCGGCGAGCCGCACCGCGTCCGCGACCGTGGCGCCGTCACGGGTGACCACGGGCGGAGCCCCGGACGGGCCGCCGATCACCGCGTCACGCCCACCCGGGCCCAGCGTGATTCCTGCGGCGTCCGCCACCGCGTCGACGCCCCGCCGCAGCGCCGCACGCGCCGCGTCCTCGAGTACCGGCCTGCTCATCTGCCGTGCCCCGCCGGTCAGTTGACGGTACGGCCGTGGTGACCGCCCGTCCGGCCCTGCTCCATGATCAGAGCCGCCTGCATCATGGCGCGGGCGTACCCGGTGTCGTAGAGCTCGCCGCCGTGCCCGCCCCCGCCGACATCCTTGTACTGGTTGTCCTCGATCGACCCGTTCTCACGGTCGAAGTCGAGAGCGCGCGGGTGCTCGGCGAGCACGCCCCGGGTGTAGCCCGCGCGGACCAGCTGGCGCATGAAGCCGAACATGTCGGAGTCACCGGTGTCGGGGAAGACCTCCGCGTACTTCACCCGGGGCTCGTCCACGCGGACATTGCGGTAGTGGATGTGGTTGACGCGGTCCTTGGCGCACATCCAGCGCAGGAACTCGACCGGGTCGAAGCCGACTTCCGCGGTCACTCCGGCGTGCACGGTCATCCCGTTCGACGGGCTGTCGACCGTCTCCACCATGCGCCGCCAGTCGTCGACCGATCCGAGGATCTGCGGGTTGCCCCGACTGACCGCCGCCGGCGGGTCGTTGGGGTGAACGGCCATCCGTACGCCCGCCTCCTCGGCGACCGGCATCACCTCCCGCAGGAAGTGCTCGTAGTGCTCCCACAGTTCCTCGCGGGTGAAGGCGGGCACGCCCTCGGGGCGCGGCAGGTCACGCACCTTGACGCCGTCCACCTCGCGGTCCAGGTCGAAGGCCGTGTGGCCGGCGCCGATCCGGTCGGTGGTGTCGAGCTCCTCGTAGTAGCCCTCCATCAGGCGGTGGACGTACCAGTTGTATTCGACGACCGGGATCCCGGCCCGCCCGGCCGCGCGCAGCGAGGTCTTGATGTCCTCGATCGCCCGGTCGCGGCCGTCCTCGCCGCGTACGACGGAGTCGGGGGCGCTGATGAGGTAGGCGGTGACATGCATGCCCCGGTCCTCGAGGCGCTTGCGGTCCTTCATCAACTCGGCCGCATTCCACGGCACTTCGGGTGTGTCGGTGACCAACGCGCCCGTGACGCCGGCCTGGCGCCAGCGGCGGACCGTGGCCTCGTCGGGGTTGCGGGACATCCACTGGCACAGCTTGGGTGTCGCCGCTCCCTCCCGTACTTCTTCGGGCCAGTTCAGCTGCGGGAACGGTGCACCATCGGCGCCGGCGGCCCGGGCCGGGGAGGAGGCGGAGGCGGTGCCGGCGGCGAAGGCGCCCGAGGACACCGCGAGTGCCGCTGCCGCGGCGCCGGTCGAGCCGCGCTTGAGGAAGGAGCGGCGTGAACTGCCGTCCCACTGTTCATCGGTCATCGGTAGGAGCCTTTCCGGTAGTCACGGCGCGCCGTGCGCGCCGGTTCGGGTCAGCGTGCGGTTCGGGTCGGTATGCGGCCCGGGCAGGTGTGCGGCCCGGGCAGGTGTGCGGATCAGCGCCCGGAGGGCTTCGCCGGGGTGTCGATGTGCTCGATCCAGTACTCGCGCGCCAGCGCGTCCACGCCCGCCTCGGCCACGCCCCGCAGATGCACCACGTTGCCGTCGGTCCCGGCGATGCGGCCGTGCTTCTGCAGCTGGAGGATGTGGTACCGCTCGGGCG
This sequence comes from Streptomyces sp. YIM 130001, assembly GCF_003574445.1. GTDB lineage: Bacteria > Actinomycetota > Actinomycetes > Streptomycetales > Streptomycetaceae > Streptomyces. Next base: position 208,471 of record NZ_KZ984553.1, on the reverse strand, counting down.
GGAAGCCGAGTTCGACATCTGCGGAGAACCGCCCACGAGGGTCGCGGACCTCGCCCACGCCTGCATCGACCTTCCCGATCGTCTGCACGCTCAGCCAGATCTGATAGGCGACGACCAGCAGGATCACGAAGGCGATCTTGCGGACGGTGGGGCTCTTCGCCGCCCTACGAGGAAGCGTCGACCGGGTGCGCATGGTCCTCATCTCCCGCGAGCAGCTCGTTGACCCGGTTGGCGGTGGCGCGGAACTGGGGGAGTTCCGCGGCCGTACGCCACGAGCGGGGCCTGGGCAGGTCGACCTCCACGATCTCGTGCACCCGGCTCGGCCGGCCCGACAGCACCACGATCCGGTCGGAGAGGAACACCGCCTCGTCGACGTCGTGGGTGACGAAGAAGACCGTCGGGTGCCGCTGCTCGACGATGTCCGTCAGGTCCTCCTGCAGCTTGCGGCGCGTCTGGGCGTCGATGCTGGCGAACGGTTCGTCCATCAGCATCAGCGCCGGCTCGCTGGCGAGCACCCGCGCCACCCCGAGGCGCTGCTGCATGCCGCCGGACAGCTCGTGCGGGTACTTGGTCTCGAAGCCGCTCAGCCCTACGAGCTCCAGGAACTCCAGTCCCCGAGCGTCGCGTTCGGCACGCGGGACACCGCGCATGCGCAGGCCGAAGACGACATTGCCGAGCACCGTCTTCCACGGGAACAGCGCATGGCTCTGGAACACGACACCGCGATCGGGCCCGGGCCCCTCGACCGGGCGCCCGTCGACGACGGCCGAGCCGCCGGTGCTCCGCACGAAGCCGGCGATGATGTTGAGGACCGTGGTCTTGCCGCAGCCGCTGGGCCCGAGGATCGACACGAACTCGCCCTCGGCGACGCTGAACGACACGTCACCGACGGCGGTGATCTCCTCCCCGGTGTACGCATCGACGTAGGACTTGCTGAGCTGGCTGATCTCCAGTGCGTTCATCCGTCGGCCTCCATCCGCCGTACCAACCCCCACCGTTCGACCGTGGCCCGCTCGAACGGCGCCAGGACCAGCGCGTCGAGGGCGTACCAGAGCGTTCCGAGCACCACCATGCCGAGGAAGACCTGGCTGATGTCGCCGACCCTGCGGGCGTCGAACATCATGAAGCCGACCCCGCTGGTGCCGACGATGATCTCGGCGGCCACCAGGGCCCGCCAGCCGTAACCGAGGCCCGTGCGTACGCCGCCCGCGACGGACGGCAGAGCGCCGGGAACGATCACTTCGAAGAACACTCTCAGCGGGCTCGCGCCCAGGCTCCGCGCCGCCCGCACCAGTTCGCGCGGGACCTGCTCGACTCCCGCGACGACGCTCAGCATCAGCGGGAAGACGATCGTGTAGACGATCACGAAGGTCACGGCGGTCAGGCTGAAGCCGAACCAGACGATCACGATCGGCAGCCACGCGATGTCCGCGATCGCCTGGAAGAACAGCAGAACCGGCCAGCAAAAGCGCCGGATCCGCGCGAACATCGCCACGACGAAGCCCATCGGCAGCCCGATGAGCAGCCCGAAGCCGACGCCGTACGCGAGCCGCGTCAGCGAGTCCGAGAGATATCCGGGCAGCACGCCCTTGCGCAGCAGGTCACCGAACTCGGCGACCACGGTGGGCGGACTCACGAAGAACGACTCGGGGAACACCTCGAGGTCCGCGAGCAGCCACCACAGCGCGACCACGGGCACGAACGGCCCGAGCGTGCGGAACGCGCTCCGGCGTGTGCACCACAGCCACGTCCGCCGGACTCTGCCCGGGCGCCTCTTCACGAGGTTCCGGTCGTCCGGCCCGCCGGCCCCGGTCCGCTTCCCGGCGGAGAAGACGGTCGACGTCATGACTTGTCCACCCCCGTCATGCCCCACCGCTCGACCGTGCGCCGCTCGAGCGGGGCGAGCAGGAGCCGGTCCATGAGCAGCCAGAGCACTCCGATGATCACCATCGACGCGATGATCACGTCGGTCCGGAAATACTTCTGGGCCTGGAACAGGGCATAGCCGAGACCTGCGTTGCTCGCGATGATCTCGGCCGCGACCAGGCCCCGCCAGCCGTACCCGAGCCCGACCCGCAGTCCGGTCACCAGACTCGGCAGGGCGCCCGGCAGCAGGATCTCCCAGAACATCCGCGACCGGCTCGCGCCCATGCTCCGTGCAGCACGCAGGAGTTGGGTGGGGATCTGCCGGACGCCGAGCATCGCGTTGTACGTCAGGGCGAAGAACATCGCGTTCCAGACGATGAATACGACCGCCCGGTCGCCGTACCCGAACCAGAGCGTGGCGATCGGGATCCACGCGATGCCCGCCAACGCGACGGAGAAGCGCAGCAGCGGCGTGAAGAACGCGGACAGCGCGGCGCTCGCGCCCAGCGCGATCCCGAAGGGCAGTGCGGTGACCAGGGCCAGGGCGATGCCGACCCCCATCCGTCCGAGGCTGGCGCCCAGATGACGGAACAGATCACCACTCGCCCACATGTCCCCGAGCGCCGCCGCCACGTCCCCGACGCCGGGGAAGACCCGCATCGGGGCCCCGGACGCCGACACCACCACCGCCCAGACCACGACGAGCGCCGCGAGGGGCCCGATGAACCACGCGGCCGAGATGCTCCGCGCCGCGACCCCGGTGCCCGGGCGTCCGGCCCGCGCCGTCATGACGGGCACGCCTTCGCAGCGGTCGTGCGGTCGAAGGTGTAGTCGGTGTCGAGGGCCGCGGACTCGGGGACGGCGGGCAGGTCCTTGAAGAGATCCGGGTTCTCGTCCATCACCTTCAGGATCGGCGCCGGGTCGAAGTACTTGTTGACGTCGAACCCGGATTTCACGGCGCCCTGTTCGGCCAGCAGTCCGGCGAGGGTGTCCAGGGCGAGGAAGTTGCAGGCCGAGAAGCGCGGGTCGAGCTGTTTGACGTTGTACTTCATCGCCTTCTCGGCGACCGCCTTGTCGGTCCCCGGCAGCCAGCGGGTCGCGGAATCGGCCGCGTCGTCCGGGTTCTCACGCATCCACTGATCGGTCTGCGCCCGCGCGGTGAGGAACCGCTCGACGAGAGCGGGGTTCTTCTCGGCGAACTCGCGTGTCGTGACGAGATAGCCCACGAACGGGATGTAACCGCCGCCCCGCAGAACCTCCTTGGCGCCTTCGACCTGCTTGACCGCGGTGATCGGGAAGGGGTCCCAGACGATCGCGGCATCGATCCCGCCGGTCTTGAGCGCGACCGCCAGATCCGGTGGCTCGGTATTGACGATCTTCACGTCGTCGGCCTCGAGTCCCGCCTTCTTGAGCAGCCCGAGCAGGTAGAGGTGGTTGATGGAGCCCTCCGATACGCCGATGCGCTTGCCCTTCAGCGTCTTGAGGTCCTTGCCGTCCACGCCCGCTCCCGGGCCCGCCACCACAGCCATCGTCTCGTCGATACTGCGCTGAGTGGACGATCCCGTGTAGTTGCCCACCAGGGTGAGGTCGATGCCCTTCTGTGCCGCCGCGATCGCCGGCGTTCCGACCTGTACGAAGTCGACCTCGCCGGCCTGCAGCGCGTTGAGTGCGTCCACCCCGGTCGCATACGGATCCGCCAGCTTGACGTCGAGGCTCTGTTCGTCGAAGTAGCCCGCCTCGACCCCGGCCGGCAGGCCGATCTGGTCGATCGCCGACACATAGCCCGCGGAGACCTTGGTCGGCGCGGCACCTCCGGCCCCGCCGACGTCGTCGTCGACCGTCGACCCGTCGGAGCACCCTGCGAGCAGCAACAGGCCCGCGCATGCCGCCACCACGATGTGGCGTTTCGAGCGAGACATGACTCATCTCCTATGGCTTACCTGGCTGGTGGCTGGTCCCTGTCTCCGGACGGTGCGGCGCCTGCGGACAGCACGGCGTCGACGTCCGCCCGGTGCGGAATGGGCAGGACCGCGCCTGCCCCTGTGGTGGTCAGTGCGGCGGCCACGGCCGCGTAACGGGCGGCCGGCAGCGGCTTCTCCCCGTCGAGCAGGCGGGCCGTGAACGCACCGTCGAACGTGTCGCCGGCCCCGGAGGGATCCACCGCGTCCACGGTGTACGGCGCGATGCGGGTGACCTCGCCCTCGTGGGCCAGCAACGCACCCTGCTCGCCCATCTTCAGGACCACGGTCGACGGTCCGCGCCGCACCAGTGCGGCGAGCACGTCCTCCGGATCGTCCGTCCCGGTGAGCATCCGTCCCTCCGCCAGATTCGGCAGCGCGATGTCGCACAGCTCGATGCTGCGCAGCATCACCGCGCGGGCTCGCTCGACGGGCCAGAGCGCCGCACGGTGGTTCGGGTCGTAACTGATCTGCGTCCCGCTGCCGCGGGCGACTTCCATGGCGCGGAACGCCGTATCGCACGCCGAGGTGCTGATCGCCTGGGTGATACCCGTGAGATGCAGCAGACGTGCGCCGCCGACGGACTCCTCCGGCACGTCTCCCGGGGTCAGCCGGGTGGCGGGCGAGCCGGCGCGGTAGTAGGTGAACCGGCTCTCTGCCGGTGTCCTGGAGATGAAGTAGACACCGGTACGCCCGCCGGCCTCCCGGACGACATGGCGGGTGTCCACGCCCTCCCGCTGCCACAGACCCGCGAGGGCGTCACCGAACTCGTCGTCGCCGATGCGCGTGACATATCCCGTGCGGGCACCCGAACGCTGTGCTGCCACAAGGAAGTTGGAGGTGTCGCCGCCGTACCCGACGGCGAAGGAGTCCGAGGCGCCGACCCGTCCGCCCGCCTCGGTCCGTGCGTTGAACTCCAGAAGCGGCTCACCCATCGCCAGGACGTCCATGGGCCCCTCCTCAGATCCGGTTGTACTTCTCGAGTCCGTCGCGCAGTGAGCCCGACTCGGTGATGAGGACGGTCTGTTCGCGCTCGCGCCGCTCGATCTCCTGCGCGGTGACCAGGACTTCGGCGACCCGGTCCGCGGGGACGCACACCACTCCGTCGGTGTCGGCGACGATCAGGTCGCCGGGGCGTACCGGAACACCGCCGATCACCACCGGCTCGTTGCAGGACACCGTGCGGTAGCGGCCGACGGTGGTCGCCGGAACGCTGCCGCAGGCGTACACGGGCAGCTGCGGGTAGTCGCGTCGGATCTCCTCGACATCCCGTACGCCCGCGTCGAGAACGGCGCCCGCGACCTGGTTGGCCACCGCTCCGGCGGACATCAGACCGCCCCACACGGCCACGTCCGCCCCTCCGGCGGCGATGCAGATCACGCTGCCCGGCGCGGACTCGTCGATGGCCCGCAGCGCGTGATGGGGCGGCTCCGGCTCGTGGGACGGCACCTCCTGGACGGTCACCGCCGGGCCGACCAGCTTGCCCGGCAGGATCTGCCTGATGGTGCCCGAGAGGTACCCGCGGGCACCTGTCTGCTCCACTGCGTCGGCGACCGACGCGGTGGCGATACCGCGGAACGCCTCGATGGTCCCCTGGGGATAGGTCGTCGTCGTCATTCGGGCTTGCTCCCGTCTGCTGGTGCAATCTGCGGAATGAGCTCGAGTCGGGGAGACAGTAGGGCGGTGTCCGCGGGGCGGTAAGTCCGCTGCTCGAATGCCGGTATTCGCATATCTGATGCAGGCGTACGGCCCCGCGGAGCGGTCCTTCAGCGGATGAAGCGGTCCACGTATGCGGCGCCGAGCCCGACCTTCTCGTAGTGCGTACGGCACAGGTCGATCTTCGTGAAGGTGTCCTCGTAGCCGGTCTGGACGCCGTTCTCGTCGACGTAGGCCATGGCCCCGCTGATGTTGAAGAACGTGATCATCTCCGAGCAGTCGTCCGGCACGGCGAGCGTGTGGATCTCGCCCGGCGGCTCATAGACGAAGTGGCCGGCCTCGGCCACCCACTCGTGCTCGTAGTAGTGCCACTTGCCCTTGATGACGTAGCCGAAGACGGCTCCGGGGTGGCGGTGCCGGGAGACGATTCCGGCGGCGGTCACCTTCAGCAGGTTGCACCACTGTCCGGTGACGGTGTTGAACATCAGCGGGCGGAACCACACATGGGGTGCCTGGGGGACCCACACCCGTTCGTCCTCGGGCAGTGCGGCGACGGCGATCTCCGGCGGCACGACCGAGGAGACGGGGATGACCGGGCCCTCCGGGGCGGCGGGCGAGTCGGCTGCGGGCATGGTTGTCGGTCCCTTCGTCGGTTGAACGGTGACGGGCGGGGCGCCCTCGCGGAGGTGCCTCAGGCAGCGAGATAGCCGCCGTCCACGGGCAGTACCGCTCCGGTGATGAACGCGGCATCGGGTCCCGCGAGGAAGGAGACGGCCCCCGCGACGTCCCCGGGATCGCCCCAACGCCCCATCGGCGTACGCTCGATGATGCGGCGGCTGGCCTCGGGGCTCCCGTGCAGTTCGCTGGTCAGACCGGTGCGGATCCAGCCAGGTGCGACGGCGTTGACGCGGATGCCCTGCTCGGCCCAGGCGACCGCGAGCGCCTTGGTGAGCTGCATGACGCCGCCCTTGCTCGAACTGTAGGCGGGCACCTTGGGCCCGCCGAAGAAGCTCAGCATCGAGGCGATGTTGACCACCGAACCCCCGGAGCCGGCCAGCGCCTTGCGCGCCGCGACGCAGCAGCGCATGGTCCCGGTGAGGTTGACCTCCAGGACCTGCGCGAAGACGTCCGGGTCGTACTCCTGGTCCCGGGTGATGACGCCCGCGGCATTGACCAGGACGTGCAGGTCGTCGAACTCGGAGAGCAGGTCCTGCAGCTCGCCGTTGCGTGTCACATCGAGCTGTACGACCCGTACTGCCGCGGGCAGTTGCTCCGCGGCGCGCTCCGCATCGAGTCCGGCGACGATCACCCGGTCCCCGTCGGCGGCGAACCGCGAGGCGATCGCCGCCCCGATCCCTCCGGTACCACCGGTCACCACAACGGTCCGCCGGCCGTGCGCAAGCATCTGGCCATCGTCCACAGTCGTCCCCTCACGCCCTCACCTCGGATGCGACGGGACCGATTGAACAGGGGCCGTCGACCAGGCGTCAGCACTCATACGGGAGGGGAATGGGGGCCATTCGGACTTCGGCGTGGATCTTCCTGGACCGGCCGGGAGCGGGTCCGCGGACGGGGCCTCGAGCGAGGCGATTCGCGCGTCGTCGTACGAATCCGAGTACGGGACCTGCGCGGTCGTCAGTCCCGGGCCGGCAGGCGGAACCAGACGGCCTTGCCCGAATCGGTCTCACGGTGTCCGCACTCCTGACTCAGGGTGCGGATCAGCAGGAGGCCGCGTCCGTGTTCCTGCCACGGATCGGGCTGCTCGGTGTCCGCCGGCCGGGAGAGGTCGCCGGGCGGGGACGGGTCGGCGTCGTGCACCTCGACGTGGCAGCCGCTCGGCAGCAGCTCGATGACCAGTTCGATGCCGGAGCCCGCCGGGGTGTGCTCCACCGCGTTGGCCACCAGCTCGGCGGTCAGCAGCTCCGCGGTGTCGCAGGCATCGGCCGCGGCGATCTCGGCCAGTGCGGTACGGACCAGTGCGCGCGCCACCGGCACGGCCGCGGTGCTGTGCGGCAGTGCGATCCGCCAGGTGGCGGTCGGGGGAGGGTTCGGGGGCACGGGGTGGTCCGTTCGCTGTGCAGCCGCTGACGTGCGCCTGTCCTGATTTCAACGATACGAAGGTGCGTGCGCGGGGGACAGGGCCGACGGTCTGTACGGGGTGGGACGTAGGCCACATTCCGGGGTGACCTGCGTCGGGGAGGGCGGGACTGGTTCACGGGCGCCGGCCCGGCGGCCTCGTCCGCGAGCGCCGGACCGGCTGTGCTCCCTCGGCTGAAGCATCCCGGCGGGCGCGCCGGTCACGCCACCGCCGCGAAGGCCGCCCCCGCCTCGTACAGCCGCTCGTGCAGCTCCGCGAAGACCTCGGCCGAGTGTGTCCCCGGCCAGTCGACGGGCAGCAGTTCGGGCGGCAACCCCGGGTCCGCGTACGGGAGATGGCGCCAGGAGTCGAGGGCCAGGAGGTAGTCGCGGTACGCGTCCTCGGCCGGGGCGTCCGTGCGCTCCCGCCAGGACCGCAGCACCGGCTCGTGCCGGTCGAGGAACTCCTGGTGCAGCTCGGCGATCGCGGTCAGGTCCCACCAGCCGGCCACCGCGTCCGCGCTCGCCGAGAATCCGACATGACTGCCCCGGAACAACTCCACGTACGGCGCGAGCCGCAGCCGCTCCAGGGTGTGCCGTGCCTCGTCGTGCAGCCGGTCCGGCGCGATCCACACCCCGGGCGCCACCGTGCCGAAGCCGAGCCGCGCCAGCTGCGAGCGCAGTATGTGCCGCTTGCTGCGCTCCGACTCCGGCACCGAGAACACGGCGAGCACCCAGCCGTCCGCGGCCCGCGGCGGCCCGCTCGCGTACACCCGCCGGTCACCGTCGTCGAGCAGCTGCCGCGCGTCCTCGGAGAGCACGTACCCGGCTGCCCCGCGCGCCGTCCGCTCCGGGCGCAGCAGCCCGCGGCGCTTGAGCCGGGACACCGAGGAGCGCACCGACGGCGCGTCCACTCCGGCGGGCGTGAGCAGCCGGATCAGCTCGGACACCGGTACGGGGCCGTCGAGGCGGCGCCCGTACGCGCCGTAGTACGTGACGATAAGGGACCTGGGAGTGTGCAGCTCGGACACGTGATCACTCTAGAACCTGCTCCCGGGACGTATCATCCGGCCCGGCACGGAGCCTGAACCGCTGCAGTTTCCCGGTCGGTGTGCGCGGCAGCGCGTCGAGGAAGGTGATCTCGCGCGGGCACTTGTACGGCACCAGCTCGGCCTTCACGAACTCCCGCAGCCGCTGCACCGTCAGTTCGTCTCCGGCCACCGCGTCGCGCAGCACCACATGGGCCGCCACCACCTGCCCGCGCCGCTCGTCCGGCTTGCCGACCACCGCCGCCTCCAGCACATCCGGGTGCCTGAGCAGCGCGTCCTCCACCTCGGGCCCGGCGATGTTGTAGCCGGCCGAGATGATCATGTCGTCCGCGCGGGCCACGTAGCGGAAGTAGCCGTCGCTCTCGCGCACGTAGGTGTCGCCGGTCACGTTCCAGCCGTCGTGCACGTACTCGGTCTGGCGCGGGTCCGCGAGATAACGGCAGCCCACGGGGCCGCGGACCGCGAGGAGGCCCGGCTCGCCGTCGGGTACGGGGTGCCCCGCGGCATCCACCACCCGCGCCTGCCAGCCGGGTACGGGTACGCCCGTCGTCCCCGGCCGGATCGCGTCGTCGGCCGCGGAGATGAAGATGTGCAGCAGCTCGGTCGCGCCGATGCCGTTGATGATCCTGAGGCCGGTGCGTTCGTGCCAGGCCTGCCAGGTGGCCGCGGGCAGGTTCTCGCCCGCCGAGACGCAGCGGCGCAGCGCGGACAGGTCGTGCCCGTCGAACGCGTCGAGCATCGCGCGGTAGGCGGTCGGTGCGGTGAACACCACCGACACCCGGTGCTCGGCCAGCGCCGGCAACAGCTGTTTGGGGCCCGCCTGTTCGAGGAGCAGCGACGCGGCGCCCACCCGCAGCGGGAAGATCACCAGACCGCCGAGACCGAAGGTGAAACCGAGTGGCGGACTGCCCGCGAAGACGTCGTCGGGCTCGGGCCGCAACACGTGCCGCGAGAAGGTGTCGGCGATGGCGAGCACATCCCGGTGAAAGTGCATACAGCCCTTGGGGCGTCCGGTCGTCCCGCTGGTGAACGCGATCAGCGCCACGTCGTCGGAGGCGGTGTCCACCGCCTCGAAGGGCTCCGGGTGCTCCGCCGCCCGTCGCAGCAGATCGTCCGGCGCGTCCCCGCCGAAGGCGGTGATCGTCAGGCCCGGCACCTCCGCCTTGGCCAGATCGTCGACGCTGCGCACGTCACACAGCGCGTGCCCGACCCGGGCGAGACCGCAGATCGTGGCCAGTTCTTGGGCGCGCTGCTGGGCCAGGACCGTCACCGCCACCGCGCCGGCCTTGAGCACGGCCAGCCAGCAGGCGGCGAGGTGCGGCGTCGTGGGCCCGCGCAGCAGTACCCGGTTGCCCGGCACCACGCCGAGTTCCTCGGTCAGCACCCGGGCGATCGAGTCCACCTCGGTGCGGAGCCTGCCGTACGACCAGCGCTCGCCGGACGGAAGGACGAAGGCCGTCCGCTCCGCGCCGTGCTGCTCCACCGTTCCGTCCAAGAGCTCCGCGGCGCAGTTCAGCCGCTCCGGATAGTGCAGCTCGGGCAGCTCGCGGAGCAGCTCCGGCCACTGGTCGGCGGGCGGCAGGTGATCCCGCGCGAAGGTGTCCGTGTGCGCCGAGGCCGTCAGCTCCATGTGCGTCCCCTGACTGTCGTCGGGTCGTCCGAGCGTTCCGGGTCCGCGGATGGCCGGGTTCCGGCGTGGGCGGTGCGGGACCGCTCGATCCATCGGCCTGGTGGGACCGTGGAACGAGCGTATCGTGGTGGTGACGGCAGTCAACAGATCGCGATACGTCAGGGTGCCGACGCCCTCGCTCGCTCCTACGGGAGGCGGGGGAGTGGGGTAAGTGCGCGCAGCTGCGCGCAGATGCCGACGGAGCCTGGCCGGTGCGCACAGCGGCCGCGAATCTCCTCGCCATCGACACCGCGCGGCAGGTTTCCCGTGCCCACCGACAGGGAGTACGCAGACCGATGCGCGTGGAGCGCATCGGCCCGGGCCGACCCGCCCCCGACCACCGGCTCTCGTACGCCGTCGCCGACCACCGGCTCTCCTACGCCGTCCCGGCCGTCGGTGTCCGGCTCGCCGGCCACGGCTCTCTCGGCGGTGACGGCCGCACCGGATGGCCCAACTCGGCCGTATCCAGCGGTGGTTGGCCGGACCTGACCGTCCCGCGACGGCCGTGACCGGAGCGGCCCGCCGCTGGGGAGAGCGGGCCCTGGTGGAGCTCGACGGGACGGCAGTCGTCGACTGACGCCCGCCGGAGCGCGGAGCGGCCGGACCCCACCTCCCCACGGGGCCCGGCCATCGTGCGCCCGGGGCTCAGCGCTCGCCGGCGAACCAGTCCTTGTGGGACGACTTGCCCGCCAGGGAGCCGCAGTTGGAGCCGAAGTTCCAGGCCTGCACCTTGTCGATGACGCCGCCCCACTCCACGCAGGCGCCGCGCGCGGCCACGTACACCGGGCCGGCGTACTGGGTGAAGTCACCCTCCTCGTAGCTGTCCTCGTCGGTGTCGACGTTGCGGACGTAGGCGACCATGTGGGTCGGCTCGCCGGTGCTGTTGCGGATGGTGACCGTACAGTTCTCGCCGGTCTTCGAGTTGTACGTCAGGTAGACGGTGCCGGCCGAGCCGACCGGCATGGAGTTGACCACCCCGAAGCCGGAGCCGCAGGCCCCGTTGTATCCGGCGGCGGCAGTCGCGGCGCCGGCGGCCGGAGCCGTCGCCACCATTCCCGCGCCGACGACTCCGACGGTGAGCAGGGACGCACCCAGGGTCTTCATGGAACGCTTCATGGCACCTCGATCCAGTGAACCGAACGGCTTCGCCATGGTGTTGCTGAAGCCACCTGTTGAGACCTTTGTGTGGGTTCGGTGGTTGTACGCGCTGGGCGATTGTTCACGGAGACGGGTGACATGGCCGGAAAGTGTTGACGTCGTACGGGGGCGCCGCTCGCGACGGACACACCCTCCGCAGAGTCTGTACGGGCCCGCCCAAGAGGAGCAAAATCACCCACAGCCGCACAGAACACCCTCGCGGCCGACCCGCCCGCACCTCTGGAGAAGAGCCCCATGCCGACCGCTGCACACGCTCCCCACCCCGACCACACCCACCAGCACGGAGCGGGCTGCGGCCATGTCGCCGTCCCGCACGGCGACCACACCGACTACGCGCACGACGGCCACCTGCACCGCGTCCACGAGGACCACACGGACGAGTGCGAGACCGAGGCACACAGCGCCCACGGCGACCACGCCCACCGGCACGGCGAGGGCTGCGGCCACGTCGCGGTCCCGCACGGCGACCACGTCGACTATCTGCACGACGGCCACCGTCACGCCGAGCACGCGGACCACTGGGACGACCACTGATTTCCAGCCCCGTCAGGACCGGCGCGTGCGGCCGGGCGCCCGAGGGCGCCCGGCCGCACCGTTGTTCAGCGCCCGCGGAAGGCGTCGTGCACGGCGATCCTGGAGACGTTGCCCTGCCGGTCGACGATCTCGGCCCGCAGCGCCACCCCCTCGTCCTTGCCCGGCGCCCGCAGGGACACCTTGCCGTTCTTCACGCGCAGCTCCCGCCAGCTGTCACCTTCGTCGTACGAGGCCTCGACGGTCAGCGAACCGAGGTTGTCCCCGGCCGCCGCACCTTCGACCTCCACCGGCATCCGGACCTTCTTCCCGGCCCGCACCGTGGACTCGAGGTCCACGCCGGGGCGGAAGTGGACGGTGGAGGCGGGCAGTTCCTTGTCGCCCTCCTCGGAGCGGAACGTCCATGACGCGTCGATCCGGGTACCGACCCGCGCGATCTTCGGGTCCCGCGTCTGCGAGGTACTGAGCGTGTACTCGCTGTCCTCGGCCGGCACCGGGAACGAGGCCGCGGTCAGATCGTCCTCGTTCTCGGAGATCTTCTCGCCGTCCCGGTGCAGGGTCGTGCGCACGGACTCCAGCTCGCTGGACCCGCCGTGGCCCGCACCGTCCGAGAACATCTCCAGGAAGGCGTAGAGGGATCCGTCGGACCGCGTGAGGCCGTGGCCTTCGTCCAGCACCGGCCCGTAGACCCCCGTGTTGAAGTTCTCCGTGTCCTCGCGCCCCGCTCGGTACGCCTTGCCGCTCACGCCGTGCCGGGCATCGGTCACCTGCCAGCCGTTCGGCAGTGTGTCGCCGAGCTGTTCGTGCGTGATACTCCATCGCGCCTCGTCCGCAGTGGACAGGTACAGGCGCTGCGTGCTCGGCGCGGTGAGCGGCATACGGCCCGAGGCGAAGCCCAGGAAGGATCCCTGCACGCGGCCGATCGTCGCCAGATAGGAGTCCTTGCCCGGCACGGGCTCGCCGAGCCCCGCCCTCACCACGGCGAGGCCCCCGCGCTTCTCGTGCCGCTCGAAGCCGGTGGCGAGGCGCTCCACCGGACCGCCGTACACCAGTGAGTACTGCGTGCTGTCACCGGCGGCGAAGTCCGCCTCCCACAGCTGCTGCAGTGACCCCTCGGCGGCTTCCGGACCGAGATGGGCGGCACGCAGGTTCTCGTACGAGTCCATCCGCCAGGCGGACTGGTGGTTGATGCCGTCCGCCACGACCTTGTAGGCCATGTAAGCCTGCTGAGCCTCGGCCTTGCGGTCCGGCACGGTGATGTCCACGGGCTTCGCCGTGCGCGCGTCGAGCGTGACCTTCCGGTCCTCGTCCACCACCAGCTCGGGCTGGGCGATCCAGTCGGTGCCCTGGGTGCTGTCGGCCCGGTCGGCGACGATCATGCCCTGCACGTCGTACTTGCCCACCGGCAGCCGCAGCGTGCCGGATCCGCTCGTTTCGTCGAGGGCGTACTCGGTGCCGGCGGCATCACCGGTCAAGCCGGTGACGTACGTCTGGAAGTGCGCGGCCGCCTTGCCGTCCCGACCCAGGTGGCTCAACTCCACGGCGTACGAAGGGACTTCGCGCTCGATGGTGAAGGCGCTGCGGACGCTCTGTTCCTCGCCCGCGGCGACGACCGCGCCGCTGTACCGTCCGTCCGGCGCCTCGACGGTGGTGTCCGCGGTGACCGTCACCTCGGCCGACTTGCCGGCGGGCACGGTGACTTCGGCGGCGCTCACCGTGAACATGCCGTCGGGGGCGTCCTGGCCGTCCGCGCCGGCACCGCTCGCCGTGAGGTCGAGCGTGACGTCGGCGTCACCGGTGTTGCGGTAGGTCAGGGTTCGTTCGACGGGCTCGTCGTCGTCGTGCGGCCAGGCGGCCTTGCCGAAGTTCAGCGAGGTCTCCTCGGCGTACACGGACGTCGCGGTCGCCCCGTCGGCCCGGATGCGTCCGGCTCCCTGCTCGAAGGCCGTGAACCCGGTGTCCTTGGCGGACGCGGTCAGGACGCCCTTGAGCTGCTCGGCCGTCCAGCCCGGGTGCTGCTGCTTCAACAGCGCGGCGGAGCCGGCGACATGGGGCGTCGCCATCGAGGTGCCGGAGATGGTGACGTAGCCCTCGGGGTTCTCGCCGTACTCCTGGGCGATGGCGCTGCCCGGTGCCGACGCGGCGGTGATGTCGACGCCCGGTGCGGTCACGTCCGGCTTGATCGCGCCGTCGCCGACGCGGGGGCCGCGGCTGGAGAAGTCGGCCGTCCTGTCGTCGTCGTCGACGGCTCCGACGGTGAGCGCACGGTCCGCCGCACCGGGGGTGCCGATCGTGCTCGCGCCGGGACCCTCGTTGCCGGCGGCGACGGCGAACAGAACGCCGTCGGTCTCGGTGAAATGGTTGACCGCTTCTTCGAGCGGGTCGACGCCTGGAGCGTCCACGCCGCCGAGGCTCATGTTGACGATGTCGGCGCCTTCTCCGACCGCCCACTCGATGCCGCTGATGATCCCGGACTCGTCACCGCTGCCGGAGTCGTCGAGGACCTTGGCGTCGATCAACTCCGCCCCCGGCGCGACGCCCTTGAACGTGCCGCCACCCTTCGCTCCGGATCCGGCGACCGTGGAGGCCACGTGAGTACCGTGCCCCTGCCGGTCCTCGGTGTCCGCGGCAGAGGAGAAGTTCTTCTCGGCGACCTGCTTGCCCTCCAGGTCGGGGTGGGTCTCGTCCACTCCGGTGTCGACGACGGCGACCTTCACGCCCGTACCGTCGAAGCCGGCCTCCCAGACCTTGTCCGCACCGATCTGCGGGACGCTGACGTCGAGTTGGGCCTTGACCGTGGCGTCCAGCCAGACACGGTCGATGCCCGGGGAGGCACGGCGGGATGCCTCCGAGTCCGCGCGCGTCAGGGTCTTCCACAGCGCGGGCAGGTCGTCCGCGGGGGTGGTCAGCGCCTCGGCGTTGAGGGCCTTCAGGGTGTGGCGGACCTTGGTCGACCCGGCGTCGCGGACCTGTGTGCGGGCGGCGGAGGCGGAGCCCCGGTAGCCGACGATGACACGCAGCCCGTCCTTGTACGCCGTGCGCGCGGCCTTCGTGTCGAGCCGCGCGACGTCGAAGAGGCGCTCGTCGAGCTTGCCGTCGGCTATCAGTCGCTGGGCGTCGAGCGGCACGACGAGCGACCGCTCGCCCTCGCTGCGCACGCTGACGGGTATGTTCTCGCGGCCCGTTGCGGGTTCGAACCCGGTGGTCCGGCCGTCGGTCACGAGGGCGACGTCACCGGTGATCAACTGCACCCGGTGCGCCGCGGGTTGCTGCTCCCCGGGCGGGGGCGCGGCGTCCGGGGTACCGGGGTCGGCCGGCGCGGCGGCGCCTGTGATCATCGCCGTCGCCGCGGTGGCGGCCAGCACGACGAGGGCAGGTCTTCTGACGAGTCTTCGCACATCAATCCTTGTGGGTGGTCGGACTGTTCGGCTACGGGACCCCTGCGCATGGCCATGCGGGATCGCCGTTCCGGTATTTGGGATACCGGCAGTGCGGATGTGGCGCAGTATTCATGTGGGTGATCGCCGGGGCAAGGGACGAAGGGGACTCGTAAGGCCCTCCGGTCCGAGAAGGAGCCGATCAATGCGCCCGGGGCTGCGGAGTAGGGTGGCCTCGCCTACCCGAAGAAGCTGGAGAAGTCGGGACGAGACGGCCCCTCCCGGGACGCACGACAGTCAGTCCGCTGAGATGGGGCGAGCCGAGTGGAGCACGATCGCAGGCTGCGCTTGTGGCACCAGATCGTGGACCGTGCGGAGGCCGGGCCCGTCACCTTGGCGCACGTATGCGCTGCGACGATCTCCGCGACCGGGGTGGATGCCGTCGCCGTCACCGCCACGACGGCGGGCGCGCAGCGCGAGACGCTCTACGCGAGCTCTCAGCTCGCCCTGGACGTGGAAGGGCTGACCGTCACGCTCGGTGAAGGGCCGGGAGTCGACGGTTACTCCGACGGTCCTTCCCTGGCTTCGGACCTCGCGGATGCCGACTGTCGGGTGCGCTGGCCGGTCTTTGCCCCGGCGGCTGTCGCAGCCGGGGTCTGCGCGCTGTTCGTCCTTCCACTGCAGGTGGGCGGCGTGAGCGTGGGCGTGATGTCCTTGTACCGGGCCGAGCCGGGGCCCTTGGGCCGTGAGCGGCTCGCTGACGCGCTGGTCCTGGCCGACACCGTGCTCGCCCTGATGCTCGACGAGGGCGCCGGCGAGCACGCCCGTCGGGACGGCAGCTGGGGCGAGCGCGGCGGGCTGCAGCATCCGGAGATTCACCAGGCGACGGGGATGGTCACCGTGCAGTTGGGTGTGTCCGCCTCGGTGGCGCTGGTGCGGTTGCGTGCCTACGCGTTCGCTCACGACCGTCGGCTGAGCGACGTGGGCAAGGATGTGGTGGCCAGGCGGCTGCGTTTCGGGGGGAGCGAGCCGTGAGCCGTCGCCTCGGTGGCGCCTGGTGAGGTGGCCGGAAGGCTACGGTGGTCGAAGGTGTTCGGAGTGGCAGTACTACGCGGTAGGGGAAAGCTCCGCTGCGGCGCCGAGTGAGGACGCGGGTGAGTGAGATGAAACAGGTGCGACTTACCGAGGTGTTCGTGGAGTTGGCGGACACCCTCGTGGACGACTTCGATCTTCTGGACTTTCTGCACGGGTTGACGGAGAAATGCGTGGAGGTCCTCGGAGTCGCCGCCGCCGGGCTCCTGCTCACCGACGAACGGGACCGGCTGCAGCTGGTGGCCGCGTCCACGGAGCGCACGCGACTTCTCGAGCTGTTCCAGCTGCAGACCGAGCAAGGGCCCTGTGTGGACTGTTTCCGCACGGGCGAACCCGTATCGGTCGCCGACCTGTCCGCCACCGACCGGTGGCCGCACTTCACCGAGGCCGCCGCCGAGGTGGGTTTCGCCTCTGTCCACGCCCTGCCCATGCGGCTGCGCGCCGAGGTCATCGGCGCGCTCAACCTCTTCCACGTCGAGCCCCACGTGCTGGACGAGGAGACCAGGCGGGTCGGGCAGGCGCTGGCCGACGTCGCCACCGTCGGCCTGCTCCAGCAGCGGGCCATCCGGCATCGTGACAGTCTCACCGAACAGCTGCAGACCGCCCTGAACAGCCGGATTCTGATCGAGCAGGCAAAGGGAGTGCTCGCGGAACGGCTCGGCCTGGATGTCGACGTCGCTTTCATGCGGATCCGCACTGAGGCCCGTACCAGGAACCTCCGTCTCGCCGACCTCGCCAGGGACATCGTCGAGGGCGGCGGCCAGGCTGCTCTCGCAGTGTCCGGTGATGCGTCCCCCTGACCCTCTGCGCGGCCGGTCCGCCACCCGTGCACCTTCTGGGGTGGGGTGACGTCTGTCGGTGAATCCGGACCGTTGTTTCCCCGAATCACTGCGGTTACGGTGGAGTTCAGTCGCTCCGGACCCCGGCGGCCTCTGTCAGAAGTACGACATGAGCACCCCGCACAGGACCGACGAACTCCACGTCCTTTCCCGAGGCTGCCGGCAGCGGTAATCGCTCGCGCCTTCCGGACCGGCGTGGTCCCAACCTTTCGTGCGGACCCGTACGTCCGGTGCTCGATGTCTCCGACCGGTCCGCAGACCCCCGTCAGCGACGACTGCGACAACTCGTTGGGCTCGCCGTTACGTGAGGTCGGGGTCTCAAGGGGTGCGACAAGGATGGCTGACGCCGACAACGGGCCGAACAGCAGCGACGTCTGGCAGGAACGTGCCTCTCCGGCGCCGCGAGCGACAGGCGAATGGCTGGTCAAGTTCATGCTGGCAGAGGGGTGGGCGGTGCCTATGCTCTCGCGTTTCACTTACTTGGCCGACGATCCGTACGCGGTGCACCTCGAATTCCACCTGGCGATGAAGAACCCGGTGCGCTGGGCCTTCGCCCGCGAAATCCTGATCGAGGGCGTGCTCCGCAGCACCGGGCGGGGGGATGTTCGGGCATGGCCCACTTACGAGGACACGCTCTGGCTCTGTCTCCACAACCTCGAAGGTGAGGCCCTGGTGGAGATGCCCATCGCCCCGCTGAACGACTGGCTGGAGCGCACCTACGAGCTGGTCAGTCCGGGGCAGGAGCACCGACATCAGGCGCTCGACGCCGACACGTGGTTGTGGCACCTGGTGAACGACAAGCGTCCCGACGGCGGCGAGGGGAAACACCGATGACCCCGGGCCCCTGAAGCCTCGAAGATGCGTCGACGATCCCGGCAGTCCGGCCGTCGGCGTCCTCGGGGCCGCGGCCCTGAAGGATCTTCACCTCGCGCCGGCCCGCTCGCCGAGCACGGGAGCGGACGCCGTGCCGGTCCTTGAGTCCGGCGGGGCGCCCTGGAGGATGGCGCGTTCGGCGCAGGTGGCCTGCGCGGCCCACTCGGGGGCCAGTGCCGCGTATGTCGTGACGTCGTGCCAGTGGCCCTGGGTGTGGAACAACTGGCGCAAGGTGGCCTCGGGGTGGAGGCCGGCGGCGAGCATGACGTGTTCCATACGGGTGTGGTCGGCGCGATGCCCGGCCCAGATGCGGTGCAGTCCCAGCGGGCCGAACCCGTACGCCATCAGGAGGCGTCCTGCCTCGTGGCCGTGACCGCTGACCGGGGCGTCGGGCAGGAGGACCAGACTGGTGAGCATGGCGTTGCGGCCGTACTCCTCGATGAGCAGGCCCATGGTGCCGACCATGGTGTCCTGCCCGGGCGGGCACACGGCCATGGTGTGCTTGCGCCGCGGATGGGTGTAGGGCTGGGCCAGGTGCTGGGCGAAGGCGTCCTGCGCCTGACGGGCGTCCATACGGTCGACGCCGAGGTAGCGGGTGAGCAGCCGGTGGGTCTGGATGCGCTCGAAGGGCGCCAGGTCGGTGACGCGCAGCTCGCGCAACCACAGGTGTTCGCCGTGCAGTTCGGGCAGCCGGTTCACCGCGCGGCTCCCGCCGTCGCGCGCCTCGGAGCCGCGGCGCAGTCCGCGGCGTCGGGGGTGCCGCGGGGAGCGATGAGGGCTTCGAGGTCCACGTAGTAGCGGCCGGATGCGACCGGGTCTCCGAGCAGGATCCGGCGTGCGGTGTCGGTGACCAGGGCACCGCCCAGCATGACCCCGCTGGCGAGTTGGGGCCAGCTGGACAGCGTGCTGCCGATACGGGAGAGGGCGTCGGTCATGGCCGCGCTCAGACGGCTCTCGTCACAGATGCGCAGCAGATGGGCGAGGGTGTCCGAGGGCGGGAGCCCTCGCACCTCGCGGGCGCTCAAGTCGCCCGCACGGCCGTGGAAGAGCGGCCGGTCCGGCTCGAGGTCGAAGCGCTCGACGTCGAGCAGGCCCCGATCGTTGGTGTCCATGAGGACAGGGACGCGGTGTCGGCGGGCGTGTTCGCGGGCGGCGGTCTTCACCCACGGGGCGTCGCACTCCTCCACGAGCAGATCGAGGGGACGCTCCGGGTCGTCGAAGAAGGACTCGATGGTGTGGTCGGTGAGCCCGTCGTGCCACAGCTCGATGTCGAGATAGGGATCGATCTCGTACATCTGCCGGGCGCACAGCACGGTCTTGGGCAGGCCGAGATCGTGGACCCCGGCGCGCAGCCGGTTGAGGTTGCTCAGGGAGAGGGTGTCGAAGTCGGCCAGGCGGAACGATCCTGCGATGCCTTCCATGGCGCAGGTGAGCGCGGCACTGTTGCCCACGGACAGGCCGACCACCGCGATCCGCCGCTCCAGCAGGCTCTGCTGCTGAGCGGCAGTGATCTTGTCGCGGTTGCGGTCGGTGCGCACCCGCCGGAACTGCTCGCGCGGCAACAGGTGCACCAGACGCCCCGACCACGGGTACCAGACCCACGTGCCGTAGTGGCCGGGCTCGACGCCGTCCGTCAGATCCTGCACAGCGTCGTCGAGCTCGTCCCCCGAGAGATCTTCACCCGGGCGCAGGCAGCGCGCGAGCTCCCCGAGTTGCTCGTCGATGTGGTCATGCACCTCCCGTACGGATCCGGAGGCGAGGAGCGCTTTGAGTGCGGCGCGGTCGTCGGGCTCGCAGGGGCGCAACAGGGCGGGACGGACGGCGGCCTGGTGCCCGGGGACGGGTGTGGTGAGGGGTCCGAACTCCGGAGCATCGCTGAACGAATTGATCACGATGCCGGAAGTTACCAGCGGCGGCTCTTGGAAAGCCCTTGCGGCAGGAGACGCGCCCGGTCGAATTCATGCGCGGACATTCACCACCGCGCGCCCCCTCAAGCCCCGCCCCCCAAGGGGCCTTTGGGGCGAAGGGGGCGCGCGCGACAAGTGATCTGCTTATCGGTTCGGGAGGGGAGCCCTTTGGAGGGACGGCCTGTTTGCCCATATGCCCATACGGTCTTCTGCCGGCGCGAGACAGCCTCTTCCCCGCCACTGAGCGATGCCCCCGCCTGTCCCCTACAGCGGAGCTTCACCACCCGCCGCCCAGGCCAGCACAGCAGCTGGATCCGTGTGGGCGGCTTGACTGTGGTAGGTGTCGTAGGCGCCGGCGCCGACCAGTTCGCGTGCGGTGTTCTCGCCGAACTCGCGCAGCGGCTGGACATCCGGCGCGCCGCGCTGGGGGTGGCCGACCGCTTCCCACAGCCGTTGCCCGCCTCCCGAGGCGAGTGCCGCGGAGCGGCCGTCGCCGCTGGCCGAGTACGAGGCGGCCAGCATGTCCAGGCCCAGGGCGATCCCGAAGGTGTCGCCGATCTGCTGCTTGGAGGTGAGCATCGAGCGGGCGTGCTCCAGTGCCGCTTCACCGTGCTGCTCCCGCAGCGCGATCACACACAGCTGGTAGTCGGTGTACGAGCGGATCCAGTGCTCGCCCATGGCCACGCACTCGGTGCGCAGGGCAGTAGCCGCTTCCTGGCTCTCCTCGAGGCGGCCGACGCCGGTCAGCGCGAACAGCCGTAGCATCCGGCACATCATCACCGCGTGCCCGGCCGGTGCCGCAGCACCGTCCTCATCGTGCGTGGCCTGCAGGGCGCCCTCCAGCAGATCGAGGGCCTGATCGGCGTTGCCCTGCAACAGGTCGCTCATGGCCTGCAGATAGGCGGCGCGCAGCAGTCCGGACGGGTCCTGGTCGCCGCGCGCCAGGGCCAGACACTGACGGGCGAGCTGGGTTCCAACGGCGTGGTTGCCCTGCAGCAGATGCGTCAACCCCAGTGCCCAGACGGCCCGTTGCCGTGTCGCCGCCTGCTGCCCGCTGTCACCGGCCTGCAGGGCACGGGCCAGATACTGCTGGGCGGTGTGGGCATGGCCGCAGCAGGTCCAGTAGAAGCCGGTCAGCGTGGCCAACTCGACGGCGTCGTCGACGTGGTGGTCCAGCAAGTAGTCCAGCGCCGCGCACAGATCGGGATGGG
Source organism: Streptomyces sp. YIM 130001 (assembly GCF_003574445.1). Lineage (GTDB taxonomy): Bacteria > Actinomycetota > Actinomycetes > Streptomycetales > Streptomycetaceae > Streptomyces. The sequence goes on along the minus strand of NZ_KZ984553.1, from coordinate 187,209 downwards.
CCTCCTTGATCGTGCGGTACCAGCCGCTCTGCTCGGCGCTCGTCCACGTGGCGTCGGCCTGCCGCGCCAGCGCGAGGAAATGGGCGGCGTGCGCGGTGGCCATGCTGTCCAGTTCCCCGAGCTGCGTGAGCCACAGGCGCCCGTATTCGCGCACCGTGTCGAGCAGCAGATAGCGCTCGCCGCGGCGGGTGACCACCGACTTGTCCACAAGCCCGGCCAGCGCGTCCTCGACGTCACGCGCGGTCAGTGGGCCGCCGGCGCACAGCGCGGCCGCCATCGGCGCGTCGACGTGCCCGAGCACGATCGACAGCCTGGCCCAAAGCAGCCGCTCCTTGGGCGTGCACAGTTCGTGACTCCATCCCAGGGCGGTACGCAGCACCTCGTGCCGACGCGGCGTCGGGATGCGCACCGGGTCGGTCTCCTCGCGGTGCAGAGCGTGCCGCGGACGGTGCAGAAGCTCCGCGATACTGCTGTGGCGCAGCGCCCCGGCAGCCAACTCCAAGGCCAACGGCAGGCCGTCGAGATACGTGCACAGCTCGGTCACCTGGTTCAGTTCACCGGGTGGCGGCACCGCGCCCATCTGCTCCGCGCGCTGCAGGAAGAGTTCCGCGGCATCCGTCGCACACGGCAGCGGCTCGACCACCACCACATGCTCGCCGTCGAGGTGGAACACCTCCCGGCTGGTGGCCAGGATCGTCAGATGCGGGCACTCGGCGAGCAGGGTCTCCACCAGCCGCCGGCAGGCGGGCAGTACGTGCTCGCAGGAGTCGAGGACGATCAGCAGTTCGCGCTCGCCGATCCACTGAGCGATGACGTCCAACGGCATCCGTGGGGTGTGGTCGGACAACCCGCACGCGTCCGCGACCAGGGCCGCGAGCATCCGCTCGTCGGCCAGCTGCCACAGGTCGGCCCAGCAGCTCTCGTCACCGCTGGCGGCCCGTTCGCGCTCGACCACCTGCCGGGCCAGCCGGCTCTTGCCGACACCGGCGGTGCCCGTCAGCGTGATCAGCCGCTGCACCTTCAACGCACTCTGTAATTCGGCCAGTTCCTGATCCCGCCCGACGAACACGGCCCACGCTCCCCACCGTTACCAGGCCCTCGGTATCGCCGTAACGCCGTTCAGGCCTCATGGCGCGGACCCTCCGGGCTCGCGCGTCACAGCACATCCCGCCCCACCCCCGCGGGGCACACCGAGAACATTCTTTGGCAAGGCATCCTGGCACTCCCGCCCGGCCCACGAAAGTGTTCGAGACCCACGTTCAGGCCGACGGCAATTTCCTCGACCCTGGCGAGGGCTACCAGGGCGGCGCGTCCGAGCGGCTCGTCGGCGAACCGATCAGCAAGGACCGTGGGGACTTCGCCCTCGCCTCCGAGCACTCCGTCGGCCGAACACCGATCACGCCGATCTCTACTGGCCTCACGCCCACGATGCCGTCACCCCCATGGAGGAGATCCCGCGCGGTCTTGACGACCTCGTACGGGGCAGGGGCTGTTACGGCGCGGGCCGGCCGACTTCCCCGCCCGACGGGCCTCGCGCGGGCAGGCGATCACGGAGCAGCAGGGCCTCGGAGCCGTAGCCGCAGCCGGCGCCTCTGGTGAGGGTGCGTTCCGGTGTGGTCAGCAATCGGACCTGACGGAGATCCGGGCCGGACTGCTCTGGGTGTCCGTGCCGTCCGAGGCCACCAGCTTGATGTCGTACTCGCCGGCCGGGGTCGGCCCGATGGCCACGTGCACGAAGCCGTTGAACTCTCCGCTGTCGTTGAGTTCGCCGGGGTGTACTGTCCCGCCGCTGCTGGTCACGTTGGTGGGCAGGTCCTGGAGTTCGAGCTTGATGTCCTTCGTGGTGGATCCGGTGACCGGGGCGAGGAAGTAGAAGTTGTGGGGCCCGGTGTCCGGGCGGCTGCACACCTCCTGGTCCGACTGCTCCAGCGTCCAGGTGGCCGATGTGGCTGATGTGGCCGATGAAGATGCCGACGGCGAGGCCGGGGGTGCTCCCGAAGCCGACGAGACGCCGGTCAGTGCCAGCCCACCCGCCGCTGTCAGTGTGAGAACGATTCTGGCGCCGAAGCAGTGCCTGTTCATGAGGTGTCTCCCGGTGAGGGTGCTTAGGAGGTCACCTGTCTCCCGACACGTCTCTGATGGAGAGACCGGACCGTCAGGAGTTTCGCGCAGGTCCACACCGTGGACAAGGTGGAATCGAGCCGACCAACGGCCTCGACCAGCTGCCTCGGGCCGTCGAGCGCAAGTCCAGGCGGGTCTGGTACCGCCGGCGCGTGGCCGAGGGCCGCCTCACCGTCGCACGAGGCAGCGCACGCACAGCTCGCCGCCTGCTCAACGTCGCGGAGAAGCCGCGGAGAATCCCCGGAGCTGCCGCCGCACCCCGTGCGACCCGCTCAACGGCAGGTCGCACGGGGTGCGGCGGGATCGTCGCATCAGATGTCGCGGAACGTCTCGATCTGGGCGCCCACCGAGTTCAGGCGCTCGGCCAGGTCCTCGTAGCCGCGGTTGATGACGTAGACGTTGCGCAGCACCGAGGTGCCCTCGGCGGCCATCATGGCGAGCAGGATGACGACGGCGGGGCGCAGGGCCGGCGGGCACATCATCTCGGAGGCCCGCCACCGCGTCGGACCTTCGACCAACACCCGGTGAGGGTCCAGGAGTTGGAGCCGGCCGCCCAGGCGGTTGAGGTCGGTGAGATAGATCGCGCGGTTGTCGTAGACCCAGTCGTGGATCAGGGTCTGCCCCTGGGCGACGGCCGTGATGGCCGCGAAGAACGGCACGTTGTCGATGTTCAGGCCGGGGAACGGCATCGGGTGGATCTTGTCGATCGGTGCCTCGAGCTTGGACGGACGCACCGTCAGGTCGACCAGGCGGGTCCGGCCGTTGTCCGCCGGGTACTCCGCCGAGCGGTCGTGGTCGAGCCCCATCTCCTCGAGTACCGCCAGCTCGATCTCCAGGAACTCGATCGGCACGCGCCGCACGGTCAGTTCGGACTCGGTGACCACCGCGGCCGCCACCAGGCTCATCGCCTCGACCGGGTCCTCGGACGGCGAGTAGTCGACGTCGGTGTCGATGACCGGGACACCGTGCACGGTCAGGGTGGTGGTGCCGATGCCGTCCACCTGGACGCCGAGCGCCTCGAGGAAGAAGCACAGGTCCTGGACCATGTAGTTGGAGGAGGCGTTGCGGATGACGGTGACACCGTCGTGGCGCGCGGCAGCGAGCAGGGCGTTCTCGGTCACCGTGTCGCCGCGCTCGGTCAGCACGATGGGGCGGTCGGGCGAGGTCCGCTGGACCTCCGCGTGGTAGATCCCCTCGGTCGCGGTGACCTCGAGCCCGAAGCGGCGCAGCGCGATCATGTGCGGTTCGACGGTGCGCGTGCCGAGGTCGCAGCCGCCGGCGTACGGGAGCTTGAAGCGGTCCATCCGGTGCAGGAGCGGGCCGAGGAACATGATGATCGAGCGAGTGCGGCGCGCGGCCTCCTCGTCGATCGCGTCCAGATCGAGCTCGGCCGGCGGCACGATCTCCAGGTCCACTCCGTCGTTGATCCAACGGGTGCGTACGCCCACCGAGTTGAGCACCTCGAGGATCCGGAAGACCTCCTCGATACGGGCCACTCGGCGCAGTACGGTGCGGCCCTGGTTGAGCAGCGAGGCGCAGAGCAGTGCCACGCAGGCGTTCTTGCTGGTCTTCACGTCGATCGCGCCGGAGAGCCGGCGGCCGCCGACCACGCGCAGATGCATCGGGCCCGCGTAGCCCAGAGAGACGATCTCGCTGTCGAGCGCTTCACCGATTCGAGCGATCATCTCAAGGCTGATGTTTTGATTCCCGCGCTCGATGCGGTTCACCGCACTCTGGCTGGTGCCGAGCGCCTCGGCGAGCTGGGACTGTGTCCAGCCCCGGTGCTGACGGGCGTCGCGGATGAGCTTACCGATGCGTACGAGGTAGTCGTCTGCCATAGGTGCAGGCTATCTCAGATATGAGATGTCAACTTCTCGAGGGGTCTGGGGTGGGGCCATTAGGGGGATGACCCTGAGTGACCCGTGGCCGGAAAAGCGTGACGCTCGGTCGTGCAGGTGGAGTTGTGGATCCGCCTACGGGGCGGTGTCGGCGGGGATTTGCCGCGGTGCGGAGGGGGCGTCGGCGCGGCCGGAAAGCTGATCAAGCGTCAAGAAACGTTGAGGCACGTGGGGGTGACGGGGTGTCGGGCAAACGCACCAAGCGACGCGTCGTGCCCGGCATCGTCCTGGGCGCGCTCTGATCCTCGCGGCATGAAACCCATCACTCGACGCGTCACCACGTGGCGTGCCCGCGCCGGTTCCACCGGACTCGCCTGCGCGGTGCTGGCCGGCGTACTGCCGGTGCTCACCCTGGGCCTCGCCGCGGGGCCCGCGACCGCGGCGCCGCTGCCGGGCGGACTCGGCCCCTGCGTGCCCGGCGACTGTCCGGACCCGTTCCCGGGCATCAGCAACGGACCCATCGCCGGATACGACAACGGCATCAACATCTTCGTGGGCGAGGACTTCCTCGTGCGCGGTTCGGCGGCCGAGGCCGAGGGCCGCAGTGTCGTGCTCGGCGACTTCGACATGAACAAGGCCGCCGGCGTCAGCGGCGTCTACAACATCGGCCTCGCCGGCGTCGGGTCCCGCGTACCCCCGCCGGACGGCTCGGACTACTTGACCACCGGCGGGAACGTGGCGGTCGCGCCCGGCCAGACCCTGCTCGGCGAGGACGGAGTGGTCCGGCATGCCGGTTCGGTGTCCGGCGACGTCGACACCACGGTGACCGAGGACCCGGACGCCGCCACCCCCTACGCCGGACTGCGTGACGAACTCACCGAGGCGAGCCGGTGCTACGCACGCGCGAACGGTGAGTCCCGCCCCGCGACCGGCACGGCGGTCAACGAGGGGACGCAGACCCGCTTCACCGGCGACGGCGCCTCGTCGCTGCAGGTCTTCAACGTCGACTTCGACATGGTCGGCCCGAGCGGCGGCCAGCAGGGCGTCATCTTCGAGGGCATTCCCGACGGGGCGACCATCCTGGTCAACGTGCTCGGTGCGGACCGCGTCATCAACACCTACAGCGGCGGCATCGACGACAGCACCGACGCGCTCAACTCCTACCGCGACCGACTGCTGTGGACTTCCCGGATGCCACGACGGCCGAGCTGAAGGGCACCGGGCAGTTCCAGGGCAGTGTGCTGCTCGGTGAGCAGAGCTCGATGACGACGGTCAGCCTGCCGGGCATCAACGGCCGCTTCTTCACCACGGGCTCGATGACCCACGCCAGTGCGGCGTCCGGCGGCGGCGGTCAGGAGTTCCACAACTATCCGTTCAACGGCGACCTGCCGGAGTGCGGCAACGCCCCGCAGGGGCAGGGTGTGGTCCAGGTCGACAAGAAGGATGCCGACACCGGCGACCCGCTGCCCGGCGCCAGATTCGAGCTCTGGCGCGAGACCAACGGCGCCGACGGCCTGCAGACCGGGGGCTCCGCTCCCGACAGCCGGGTGGGCGACACCTGCACCACGGACGGCGACGGCGTCTGCGCCGAGGACGTGTCGCCGGGCTCCTACTACTGGCGCGAGACGGCCGCCCCCGACGGCTACGACCTGCCCGACCCGGCCGTTTTCGGTCCGCTCGTGATCACTTCCGAGGATCCGCAGGCCGGAGCCAGGATCACGGCCGAGAACCGCCCCGTCCGAGTCCCCAACGACCTCACCGGCTCCCTCGACCTGCTCAAGAAGGACGCCAGAACCGGAAAGCCGCTCGGCGGCGCGGTCTTCGAGCTCTGGCGCGAGACCAACGGCACCGAGGGCCTGCAGACCGGCGGTGCGGACCCGGACACCCGCACCCGCCAGGGGCGCGCCACCGACGCATCCGGCAAGTCGTCCTTCGCGGACCTGCCGCTCGGCGAGTACTACCTGCGCGAGACGGAGGTCCCGGAGGGTTACGTACTGCCGGACAACCCGGTCACCGGCCCGTACGCCGTCACAGCCGAGAACAGTGCGGACGGCGTCCCCGTCACCTTGAAGAACAAGAGGGGCGGGCCCGACAAGGGCAAGTAGCACCCGGCCGGCCACGCCACTGCCCGGTCACCCCAGGGGCATCTCCCGGCCGCGCCCGATGGGCGCCGGAGCGGGAGACTGGGGTGGCCGGGCATGACCGTGCCGCGGCGATGTACTAGAGTTATCTCGACATCGAGATATCTGCCGAGGGCGCATCGCACCGCCACCCGGTAAGGGTTACCTAACTAAGCCTTACCTTAGCGGATCGTTGCAACGCCGGGCGGCACCGCGCGGTGAAAACCGCACCAGAGGTACAGCGCGCAGAGATACGCGCACACGGATGAAGGAGACGGTCGTGTCGGCGAACAGCTTCGACGCCCGCAGCACGCTGCGCGTGGGCGACGAGTCGTACGAGATCTTCAGGCTGGACAAGGTCGAGGGCTCCGCACGCCTTCCCTACAGCCTCAAGGTCCTCCTGGAGAACCTGCTCCGTACCGAGGACGGCGCGAACATCACCGCCGACCACATCCGGGCTCTCGGCGGATGGGACTCGCAGGCCCAGCCCAACGAGGAGATCCAGTTCACGCCGGCCCGCGTGATCATGCAGGACTTCACCGGTGTGCCCTGCGTCGTCGACCTCGCCACCATGCGTGAGGCCGTCAAGGAGCTCGGCGGCGACGCGGCGAAGGTCAATCCGCTCTCCCCGGCAGAGCTGGTCATCGACCACTCCGTCATCGCCGACAAGTTCGGCACCAACGAGGCGTTCGCGCAGAACGTCGAGCTGGAGTACGGCCGCAACAAGGAGCGTTACCAGTTCCTGCGCTGGGGCCAGACCGCTTTCGACGACTTCAAGGTCGTCCCGCCCGGCACCGGCATCGTCCACCAGGTCAACATCGAGCACCTGGCCCGCACCGTCATGGTCCGCGGCGGCCAGGCGTACCCCGACACCCTGGTCGGCACCGACTCGCACACCACGATGGTCAACGGCCTCGGCGTGCTCGGCTGGGGCGTCGGTGGCATCGAGGCCGAGGCCGCGATGCTCGGCCAGCCGGTCTCGATGCTCATCCCGCGCGTCGTCGGCTTCAAGCTGACCGGTGAGCTGAAGGCCGGTACCACCGCCACCGACCTGGTCCTCACGATCACCGAGATGCTGCGCAAGCACGGCGTCGTCGGCAAGTTCGTCGAGTTCTACGGCGAGGGCGTCGCCGCCACCTCGCTGGCCAACCGCGCCACGATCGGCAACATGTCGCCGGAGTTCGGCTCCACCGCGGCCATCTTCCCGATCGACGACGAGACCCTGAAGTACCTGCGCCTGACCGGCCGCGACGAGCAGCAGGTCGCGCTCGTCGAGGCGTACGCCAAGGAGCAGGGCCTCTGGCTCGACCCGGCCGCCGAGCCCGATTTCTCCGAGAAGCTCGAGCTGGACCTCGCCACCGTCGTTCCGTCGATCGCCGGACCGAAGCGCCCGCAGGACCGCATCGTCCTCGCGAACGCCGCCGAGCAGTTCGCCGTGGACGTCCGCAACTACGTCGCCGACGACGAGGAGGCGGGCAAGGAGTCCTTCCCTGCCTCGGACGCCCCGGCCTCGGCCAACGGCATCCCGTCGAACCCGACCACGGTCACGGCCCCCGACGGCTCCTCCTACGAGCTCGACCACGGCGCCGTCACCGTCGCCGCGATCACCTCCTGCACCAACACCTCGAACCCGTACGTCATGGTCGCCGCCGCGCTGGTGGCCAAGAAGGCGGTCGAGCGTGGCCTGACCCGCAAGCCGTGGGTGAAGACGACCCTCGCCCCGGGCTCCAAGGTCGTCACCGACTATTTCGACAAGGCGGGCCTCACCCCGTACCTCGACAAGGTCGGCTTCAACCTGGTCGGCTACGGCTGCACCACCTGCATCGGCAACTCCGGCCCGCTGCCGGACGAGGTCTCCAAGGCCGTCAACGAGAACGACCTGGCCGTCACCTCGGTCCTCTCCGGCAACCGGAACTTCGAGGGCCGCATCAACCCCGACGTCAAGATGAACTACCTGGCGTCCCCGCCGCTGGTCGTCGCGTACGCCATCGCCGGTTCGATGAAGGTCAACATCACCAAGGACGCCCTCGGTGCCGACCAGGACGGCAAGCCGGTCTTCCTCGATGACATCTGGCCGACCGAGGCCGAGGTCAACGACGTCGTGGCGAACGCCATCGGCGAGGACATGTTCAACAAGTCCTACTCCGACGTCTTCGCGGGCGACGCCCAGTGGCAGGCGCTGCCGATCCCGACCGGCAACACCTTCGAGTGGGACAGCGAGTCCACCTACGTCCGCAAGCCCCCGTACTTCGAGGGCATGACGATGGAGACCACCCCGGTCGAGGACATCGCGGACGCCCGCGTACTCGCCAAGCTGGGCGACTCCGTCACCACCGACCACATCTCCCCGGCCGGTGCGATCAAGGCCGACACCCCGGCCGGCACGTACCTCACCGAGCACGGTGTGGAGCGTCGTGACTTCAACAGCTACGGCTCGCGCCGCGGCAACCACGAGGTCATGATCCGCGGCACGTTCGCCAACATCCGCCTGCGCAACCAGATCGCGCCGGGCACCGAGGGCGGCTTCACCCGCGACTTCACCCAGGCCGACAAGCCGGTGTCGTTCATCTATGACGCCTCGCGCAACTACATCGACCAGGGCATCCCGCTGGTCGTCCTCGCGGGCAAGGAGTACGGCTCCGGCTCGTCCCGCGACTGGGCCGCCAAGGGCACCGCGCTGCTCGGCGTCAGGGCCGTGATCGCCGAGTCCTACGAGCGCATCCACCGCTCGAACCTGATCGGCATGGGCGTGCTGCCGCTGCAGTACCCCGAGGGCCAGACCGCCGAGACGCTCGGCCTCACCGGTGAGGAGGCCTTCTCCTTCACCGGCGTCACCGAGCTGAACAACGGCACGACCCCGAGCACGGTCAAGGTCACCACCGACACGGGCGTGGAGTTCGACGCGGTCGTCCGCATCGACACCCCCGGCGAGGCGGACTACTACCGCAACGGCGGCATCATGCAGTACGTGCTCCGGTCGCTGATCCGCAAGTAGCCGACCCGGCACAGCAGTTGGGCCGCACCCCGCTTCTCCGCGGGGTGCGGCCCTTGCTGCGTGGTGAACCTCCGGCGGCGGCTACTTCTCGGTCGGCCAGCCGCCGTACGGGACGGTCAGGATCTCCATCGCGTGCCCGGACGGGTCGAGGAAGTAGACACCCTTGCCGCCGTCGTTGGTGTTGTACTCGCCCGGGTGCTGCTGGTGCGGGTCGGCCCAGTGCTGCAGACGGCGGTCCGAGATCTTCTGGTACGCGGCGTCGAAGACGTCCTCCGAGACGAGGAACGCGTAGTGCTGCAGCGGGGTGTTCCCGTCGGGCGGGGTGGCGAAGTCCAGCGTGACCCCGTTGTCGAGTACTACCGGGGTGAACGGGCCCCAGGGGGCGCCTACTTCGAGTCCGAGAAGCTCCGCGAAGAACTCCGCGGACTCCCGTGCGTCCTTCGACGCGATGATGGTGTGATTGAACTGCACTGACACGGTGAATGCCTCCAAAGGCAGACTCCGGCACCTCCATGCCTCACCCGGTCGGTGACCGGCACGCGATGCTGCCGTGGATCTTAGCTACAGCCGTGCGTGACTGTCGAGTGTCCTTCTGCTGCTGCGGGTGAGCCGCCCGCACCCTCGGAGGACTACTTGTCCACGCAGGTGATCTCGTCGCGCGGCGTGTAGTGCGTGTTGAAGGTTTCGCGGCGCACCTCGGCGCCGTCGTTCTGGAAGACGCGGTCGACCGAGACGTCGAAGCCCTCGTACGGCGTCTGCGGCTCGCACTTGTCGCCCTTGACCTCGTGCTTCGCGGGCTGCTTGATGTTGGTGCGCGGGCCCTTCTCCGCCTCGACGTTGTCGTACTTGCGGGTGCCGAGGAACGTCACCGTGACCGAGGTGTCCGTGGCGGTGGCCCGGATGTACATCGCGTGCCCGGAGTCGTTCTGGAAGCTCTGGTCGAGGCTGCCCCAGGCGACCGTGGCCTCCCGGCCCTCCGGATAGCGTTCGATGTAGAAGGAGTGCGCCCCGTACTCGACCGGCTTCACGCCGGCGAAGAACACGGCGTTGAAGACGGTGGTGGCCACCGAGGACACTCCGCCGCCGGCTGCCTCCTGGTACTTGCCGTCGAGGATCATCGTGCCGTCCACGAAGCCGTTCGCCTTGGTACGTTCCCCGACGGTCTTGTTGAAGCTCCAGGTCTCGCCCGGCATCACCAGGGATCCGTCGATCAGCTCCGCGGCCCGCCCGATGTTGGTGGTGCGGTACGGGGCGGCCGGGAAGTTCACCGTGAACGACGACATGACCTCCTTGATGCCGAGATCCTCCACCGACTCGGCGGTCAGCTTCGGCTTGACGGCCCGGGTCGCCACCGCTCCCGTGCGGTCCGCCTCGCCCTTGCCCGTGAGCAGCGGCATGACGGCCTTGTGCAGGTCCTTGGCGGAGACGCTGCGGCCCTCCTGCCCGTCGGAGGCGACGACGACCTGGTCGCCCTGCACGTCGAGCCGGGCCTCCTGCGGAGTGCCGGCCGCGCGGGCGAGCTGGTCGGCGAACGCCGGATCCGCGAGCAGTTTCCTGCCGTCCAGCTTCGGTACGAGACGCATGCCGTCGTCGGTGGCGGCAGCCTGCTGCGCGCCCGCAGGGTCCGCGGAGCCGCCCGGTTTCTCGCTCTTCTCGCTCTTCTGGGTCTTCTCGGCCTTCTGGGTCTTCTCGGCCTTCAGGGAAAGGTGCCGGCCCAGTGTCTCGGGGGAGACGGTGATCCGCTCCGCGCCGGTGGTCAGGGTGACCGGCGCGGACATCGCCGGCCGGGCGAACTCGTCCATGGCGCGGACGACTTCGGCCTGTGAGACGTCCGGCCGGGAGCGTTCCACCGGCAAGGTCACCGGCCGGTCGTCGGCCACCGGATATGCGTCGCGCAGGGCTTCGGCGCCGCCGTCCTCGTCCAGGCGCTGGCCGGTGCGGGCCTTGACCGCCTTCGCTTCGCCGTCACGGAAGGTGATCGAACCGTCACGCGGCTTGCGGTCGACGTCCTTCGCGGTCTTCTCCAGGGCCGCCCGGGTCTTCCCTTCGTCGACCTCGACCACGGGGTCGACCTGCCGGCCGTCGGAGTCCGTGAACAGGGAGCCGATCACCGAGAACGGGTTGCCGCTGTTCGTCCCGGCCCGGTCCACGGTCGCCGGTACGTCGACGGTCAGACCGGCCGCCGCGGGGGAGACCTCGGCGGTACGGTCGCCGGCCCGCAGGGAGAGGGGTGCGGACCAGTCGGCGCCCTTCTCCTTCGTCAGGCGCTCGCGCGCCTGGGCGGTGCTGAGGCCGCCGATGTCGACGCCCGCCACCTGGGTGCCCCGGGGTATCCCGTCGCCGGCCGTGAGCCGCCCGGCCAGGTAGAGGCCTCCGAAGGCGATCACCGCGGCGCCGGAGACGGCCAGTGCGATCCGTATTCGACGGCTGCCCAGAGCGGCGTCGTCCTGCCGCCCCGGGCTGTCGGCTGCGCCTGACAAAAGACCTCCCAGGGTTCGCAAAAGTACTTATTCACCCTAAAGGGTGCCCTTGCGCCTGTCGTCCCCGCACGGGGAGAGGTCGGTCACCCCGGTGTCGCCCGGCCCCGCCGCACCGGGCGGCCACCTCGCGCACGGATACGGGGCGGGTGCGGATCACTCCGCGCCCGCCCCGTATCGGGAGGCCGTCGCCGGGCCACCGGGGTCCGGCGGCTGGGGCATGTCCGGACTTGCCGGACGCGACCTAGCCGATCAGCTCGATCTCCGCCAGCTTCGTCGCCTTCTTCGGGACCAGGCGGTAGTGCTTGTACTTGCCCGGATCGTCGATGGTGAAGGCCCGTGTCTGGTGGTCCCAGGCGAAGGACTCACCGGAGCGACGGTCGATCGTCTTCCACTTGTCGCCGTTCCTGGAGGCCTCGAGCACCCATCCGTCGGGTGCCTCGGCCCGGTCCGCCGAGGTCAAGGTGTACTGCACGGCCTTGGTCTCCTCGGCCACCGGCAGGTTCACCGAGGCGACCTCGGCGTCCGTCTCGGAGGTGTTGTCGTACAGCGCACCGTCGCCCTCGAGGACGTCGTCGCGCGGGTCGGGGACCTTGTCGTCCTTCGTGACGGATACCGGGGCGTCCTTCTTGCCGGTGCCCCAGCGCGACGGCTTCGGACCCATGTCGAACTCGACCGTGCCGCCCTTGGCGAGGACCGAGTGCGGCAGCGCGGTCGACTTCCACTTCTTGCCGTTGACCTTGACGCCCTGGACGTAGATGTTCTTGTCGCTGTTCTTCGGCGCCTTCACCACGAGGTCCTTGCCGCCCTCGATGTGCACGGTCATCTTGGTGAACTGCGGTGAGCCGATGGCGTATTCGCCACTGCCCATCACCAGCGGGTAGAAGCCGAGCGAGGAGAAGAGGTACCAGGCCGACTGCTCGCCGTTGTCCTCGTCGCCGTGGATGCCCTGGCCGATCTCGCTGCCGACGTAGAGCCGGGAGAGGACCTCGCGGACCTTCTCCTGGGTCTTCCAGGGCTGCGAGGCCGCGTTGTACATGTACGTGGCGTGGTGGGCGACCTGGTTGCTGTGCCCGTACATGCCCATCCGTACGTCACGGGCTTCGGTCATCTCGTGGATGACGCTGCCGTACGAGCCCTTGAACTCCGGCGCCGCCGTCTCCGGGGTGTCGAAGTAGGTGTCCAGCTTCTTGCCCAGACCGTCCCGGCCGCCGTAGAGATTGGCCAGGCCACGGGAGTCCTGCGGGGCACTGAAGGCGTAGCCCCAGCCGTTGGTCTCCGTGTAGTCGTGGCCCCAGATGCGGGGGTCGTAGTCCTCGGACTTGACGCGCCAGTCGCCCGCCAGGTCACGGCCCTGGAAGAAGTCGGCCTTGCCGTCGAACATCTTCACGTAGTTCCGGGCCCGGTTGAGGAAGTACTGCGACTCCTCCTTGTACCGCTTCTCACCCGTCTTCTTGTAGAGGGCCTCGCCCATCTTCGCGATGCCGTAGTCGTTGATGTAGCCCTCGAGCGCCCAGGACATGCCCTCGTGCGTCTCGGTGCTCGTGTACCCGAGGAACGGCGAGGTCTCCATGCCCTTGCGGCCGACGGCCGAATTCGGCGGCACCACGGTCGCGTTCTTGAGCGCGGCCTCGTACGCGGGCTTCGCGTCCAGGTCCACGCCCTTGACGTACGCGTCGGCGAAGGCCACGTCCGATGACGTACCGGTCATCAGGTCGGCCGGCCCCGGCGAGGACCAACGCGAGCTCCAGCCGCCGTCCTTGTAGTGCTGGGTGAAGCCGTCGACCAGCTTCGCCGCCTTCTTCGGGGTGAGGAAGGAGTACGCCGGCCAGGTCGTGCGATACGTGTCCCAGAAGCCGTTGTTGACGTACACCTCACCGTCGACGATCTTCGCGCCGGTGTGCGTCGGGGTGTCCTTGCCGGTCGGCTTGGAGAACGGGCTGGCGTACTGGGTCTTCGAACCGACCTTCTCGTGACCGGAGTTGGGGTACAGGTACAGCCGGTACAGGCTCGAGTACAGCGTGGTCAGCTGGTCCTCGTTCGCCCCCTCGACCTCGACCCGGCCGAGCACGTCGTCCCACTGGTCCTGTGCCTCGTCCTTGACCTTGCCGAAGGAGGTGCCCTCCGGGATCTCCTGGTTCAGGTTGTCCTTGGCCTGGTCGACGGAGATCAGCGAGGTCGCGAGCCGCAGGGACACGGTCCGGTCCTTGCCGGCGTCGAACCGCATATGGCCGGTGACCCCGGAGGAGTCGCCGCCGGTGACCGCCTTGTCGAAGGCGCCGTAGACGAAGAGCCGGGTGGCGCCGGCGGACCCGCCGCTCTTGACGTCGGAGTAGCCGGTGACGACGCCGTTCTTCTTGTCGAGGGTGAGACCACCCTCGTCCGTGACGTTGTCGAAGACGACGCTCGCATCGTCGCCCGGGTAGCTGAACCGCATCATCGAGGCGTGGTCGGTGGGCGCCATCTCGGCCTTGATGCGGTTCTCGAACGTCACGCCGTAGTAATGCGGCTGCGCCGTCTCCTTGTCGTGCCGGAAGGGCAGTTCGCGCTTCTCCGGATCGGTGTCCGGCGTGCCCTTCTGCGCCGAGGGCAGCAGCTGGAACGTCTGCCGGTCACCCATCCACGGGCTCGGCTCGTGGCTCGCGGCGAGGGCCTGCATGGTCGGCAGGTTGTCCTCGTTGTTGCCGCTCGCGTAGTCGTAGATCCAGCTCGTGGAACCGGCGTTGGTCACCGGCGACCAGAAGTTGAAGCCGTGCGGGACAGCCGTCGCGGGGATGTTGTTGCCGCGCGAGAAGCCGCCGCTGGAATTGGTGCCGCGGATCGTCGAGGCGTACTCCGACAGGCGCGCCTTCGGCTCGGCCGGCGCGACCTCCTTGAGGGAGACGTCGTCGACCCAGCCGCGGAACGGGGACTTGCCCTTCGGGGAGTCGTACGCGACCAGGATGCGGTCCACGGTCTTGCCCTCGGCGACCTGGCCGATCCGGGAAGCGACGTTGTTCCACTGGTTGGCGTAGAGCCGCTTGGCCGCGGCCTGGCCCTGCGGGGTGAGCTTCCCGCCGTGCGCGTCGACGGCGTTCAGATCGCTCAGGTAGGTCCCGTCGGTGAAGGCCAGGTCGAGCGACACATGGGTGGACGCGTACGACAGGTCCTCCGCGGGCTCCGGCATCGACGGGAACACCTTGTAGGACAGCTGGGTGTCCTTCTCGATGGCCACGTCGACGTCGTAGACCTTGTCGTACGAGTACGCCCGGTCGCCGGCGGTGTGCGTGCCGGAGTAGCGCAGCGCCTTCCTGCCGGTGAAGCCCGCGCCGGTCTTGGCGGTCGGCGAGCTGGACGGGCCGCGGTCGACCAGGGTGAGCATGTTCTTCGGCGGCTTGCGGTCACTGCCGTCGGACAGCTGGAGGTCGGCGAGCTGGACGGCGTCGTCCGAGCCGTTGTTCGCGGTGACCTGCAGGCGGTAGTGCGGGTACGCCGTCGTGTTGTCGAACTCGTAGGTCTTGGTCTGCTTTCGCTCGGAGAAGGACTCGTCGTCGCGGCTGTCCAGCGTCGTCCAGTCCTTGCCGTCCTTCGAGCCCTGCAGCTTCCAGGACTTGGGGTCGCGCTCGTCGTGGTCGTCCGCGGAGGTCAGGGCGTAGGTGACGACCTCGGCGGGGGAGTCCAGGTCGTAACCGACCCAGGCGGTCGGCTCCTGGGCCAGCCACTTGGTGTCGCTGTCGCCGTCGACCAGGTTGTCCTTGACCTCGCCGCCGTCCGTGTTCTCGTCGCTGGCGCGGACCGCGGAGACCCGGTCGTTCACGGTGCCGGGGATGCCGTTCTCGAATCCGCTGCCGACGCCAGAGGTCTTCTTGCCGTCGGGGCCGTCCTCGGGAGTGCTGCCCCAGTCCGGTGCCGGGTCGTCCTCCTCGAAGGAGGAGGTGAACTCCGTGCCGGCGCGGGCGGGTTGGTCGGGCTCGGCGAGTGCCGGGGCCTGCGCCGCAGCGGCGAGCACGAGCGAGGCGGTGCCGAGAACGACCGCTTTGCGCCGCCAGCGGTGATGTCCGAACCGAGGTCTGGGTCTCATCCCCGAGATCCTTCCTGCGAAAGCGACAACGTTGTCAGTTCTCTGCGCAGGGTCTAGTAGGGCGTCAAGTGGCCGGTGGTGTCAAGGCTGTTGGAGAGGTTGCCGGGATCAATGTCGTCGAGGCGTCCGAGCGGGTGACGGAAGCGTCCGGGCCGGAAGCGGAATGACTGACCCTCATAACAGGTCTCAACTCGAAAAAGACGCCGATGGAAGCTGTATTCGATCTTGCTCTACGGGCGAGGAGTGGACTATACCTGTCGGCACCCTGAGTGGCGGGTTACCAGTTCTTGCCATGCAGCCGTCGTACGTGCACAACAGACCAGCTTCAACCGACCTGCGGTACCGGTCCGTTCGCCACCCGGCGAGTCGCGGGACCGGCTTCTCCGCCCGAGTCCTGGAGACGTCGTGAGCATGCGATCCACAGGCGTGAACCGTCGTGATGTGATGAAGAGGGCGGCAGCAGCGAGCCTGCTCACCGTGCCGGCAGTCGGCGCCCTCAGCTCCTGCGCCAGTGGTGGCGGCAGCGAGGACAAGGCCGAGAAGGGCACCAAGTCCAAGAAGAACCCGCTCGGGGTCAAGGACAACGCTCCGCTCACGGTGTACATCTTCGACGGCGGATACGGCGACAAGTACGCCCAGTTCGTCACCGACATGTACGGGAAGCAGTACCCGAAGGCGAAGGCCACCCAGAAGGCCACCACCAAGATCTCCCAGCAGCTGCAGACGAAGATCATCCGGGGCAAGCCCTCCGCGGACGTGATCAACAACTCCGGCGCGGACGACATGAACCCCGGAACCCTGGTCAAGAACGGCCAGTTGGCCGACCTCGACGAGCTGCTCAAGGCGCCCTCCTACGACGACCCGAGCATCACCGTGGAGGAGTCACTCGTCCCCGGCATGCGGGAGATGGGCGCCTTCGGCACCAAGGGGTGTTACCAGCTCAACATCGCCGTGACCGTCTACGGCAACTGGTACTCGCAGCGCGTCCTCAACGACGAGCTCGACTCCGAATACCCCGAGACCTGGGACGACATGCTCGCCGTCTGCCGCAAGGCGAAGGCCAAGGGCATCCACGGCTGGAGCTACCCCGGCGGGCACCCGCGCTACATGCTCTTCAGCATGTACGCCATGTTCGCTCAGGTCGGCGGGCGCGAAGTCATCGAAGCCATGGACTACTTGGAGCCGAACGCCTGGAAGCACGACGCGGTCAAGTCCGTGTTCGAGGCCTTCGAGGAGCTGGTGGCCAAGAAGTACGTCCTCACCGGATTCGACGGCACCGAGGCGCACACCGAGATGCAGACCGCCTGGACGAAGGGCAAGTGCGTCTTCGTCCCCGACGGATCCTGGGTGGAGAACGAGGCCAAGGACACCACCCCCAAGGACTTCCGGATGGCCGTCGGTGCCACGCCGTCGCTCGACAAGGGCGACGCCATGCCGTTCGGCACGCTCTACTCACCCCCCGGCGAGCCCTTCCTCATCCCGGAGAAGGCGCGCAACGTGCAGGGCGGCATGGAGTGGCTGCGGCAGATGTACAGCAAGAAGGCCTCGCAGAACCTCTTCAGGGAGGTCTCCTCGATCCCCGTCCTCAAGGGCGCGATCGACGGCATGAAGCTGCCGCCCGGTGTGGACAGCGCGCAGAAGGCCATCTCGGCCGCCGGCGACAACATCGTCATCCCCTTCTTCAAGGAGTGGTACGGCGAGCTCTTCGACGAGGACTTCAACGCAGTCATGGGCAAGTTCATGCTCGGCGACATGTCGGTGAAGGAGGCCATGGACACGATGCAGAAGGCCTGCGACCGCATCGTCAAGGACCCCGACGTCACCAAGGTCAAGAAGGCCTGAAGGCGTGAGCACGGACATACGGGCGGACGAACGGCCGCCGAAGGAAACGAAATCCGGTGGGGCGGTCGCCGAAAAGCCGCCCGGCCGGCTGCTGTTCGCCGCGGCGGTGCTGCTGCCGCCGCGGTTCACCCCGCAACGCGTACGGTACGACCGCCGGTACCGCACGCTGGACAAGTACCGCTTCATCGTGGGCTTCCTGGCGATCCCGCTGGCGTTCTACGCGCTGTTCGTGATCTCGCCGTTCCTGCAGGCGATCTACTACTCCTTCACGGACTGGTCCGGCGGCCCGGTGGCGAACTTCATCGGGTTCGACAACTACGTGAAGATGTGGAACGACGAGCGGTTCTGGGACTCCACGGCCACCAGCATCACGCTGCTCGTCGTCGCGCCGGTCACCACCCTCGTACTCGGCATGTTCTTCGCCTACATGATCACGGCGGGCGGCCGGCACCGGAAGGGACAGGCGGTGTCCGGCGTCGCGGGATCGGCGCTGTACAAGGTCGTCTACTTCTTCCCGCAGGTCCTGTCCGTGGCGATCATCGCGGTGATCTGGGGCCGCGTGTTCAACACCAACAGCGGCCTGATCAACGGCTCGTTGGACGTCTTCGGCGTCGACGGACCGGCCTGGCTCGGCGGTGAGTACAGCTGGGCCCTGATCGCCATGCTCACCGTCCTGTCCTGGAGCTTCGTCGGCTTCTACGTGGTGCTGTTCTCCGCGGCCATGGGGGCGATCCCGAGGGACATCTACGAGGCGGCGCTGCTCGACGGCGCGGGCCGCTCCCGGACGTTCTTCAATGTGACCCTGCCGCTGATCTGGGACACCGTGCGCACCGGCTGGATCTACATGGGCATCCAGGCCCTCGACTCCTTCGCCATCGTCCTGGTGATGATGCCGAAGCATGTCCTGAAGGTCACTCCGGTCTATCTCTACGAGCGCTTCCAGGAAGGCCAGTACGGCTACGCCACCTCCATCGGTGTCGTGCTCCTCGTCCTCAGCGTGGTGTTCTCCCTGATCATCATGCGGGTCGGGAGCCGCGACCGGATCGAATACTGAAGCCCTCGGGAGCGCGCAGACCATGAGCACACTCAAGACCACCTCCCGCAGGGCCGGTTCGCCGCGCGAGGCGACGGACAAGGCGAAGCCGGTCCGGGAGAACGCCACGTTGAACGTCTTCTCGCACGCCTTCCTCGTCCTGTGGGTGGTGATGGCGGCGGGGCCGCTCATCTGGGTGGTGATGACGGCCTTCCGTACCTCGGGCGACATCCTGAACGACCCGATGGGCTTCACGACGTCCCTGCACTGGGAGAACTTCAGCAACGCCTGGAGCGAGGCCAATATCGGCCTCTACGTCGTCAACTCCCTGACGATCCTGGCGGGTTCGCTGACCGGCACCATGCTGCTCGGCTCGATGGCGGCGTACGTGATCGCCCGCTTCACCTTCCCCGGCAACCGGTTCGTCTTCATGCTGTTCGCCGGCGGCATGATGTTCCCGGTCATCCTCGCCCTGGTGCCGCTGTACGCGGTGATGGACAACTTCGGGATCCTGGAGACCAGACAGGGCCTGATGATCGCGTACATCGCCTACTCGCTGCCGTTCACGACGTTCTTCCTCACGTCGTTCTTCCGGACGCTGCCCACCGGCGTCCAGGAAGCGGCGATGGTCGACGGGGCGTCCCACACACGGACGTTCTTCCAGATCATGCTGCCGATGGCCAAGCCGGGCCTGGTGAGTATCGGCATCTTCAACTTCCTCGGGCAGTGGAACCAGTACCTGCTCCCACTGCTGCTCAACAACGAGGACGAGAGCAAGTACGTGCTCCCGCAGGGACTTGCCGCGCTCGCCGTGAACCAGGGCTATCGCGGCGACTGGGGAGCGCTCTTCGCGGGACTGACGATCGCGATGCTTCCGGTGCTCGTGGTCTACATCGTCTTCCAGCGGCAGGTGCAGGCAGGACTGACCGCCGGGGCGCTCAAGTGACCCTGGACACCGGTGATTTCAGCTTGGCCACGAAAGTGGTCTAGGCCTGTCGTGCCCATTATCGCCGTGAGTAGGGTCTGCGCCACGGCGCGGCGGGGGCAGGGGGTGTGTGCGGTCCCCTGAGTGCCCGCGTTTGGTCGATACCGATGTTGAAGGGTGAGCAGCATGAGGAATCGGGTTATGGCCACCGGGGCGGCGACGCTCGCGATGGCTCTGGGACTGAGCGCCTGCGGCGGCGACAGCGGCAGTGACGGGGACGGCAAGACCATCAAGGTGGTCGCGGCGGACTACGGCGACAAGGCCTCCAACGCCTCCAAGCTGTACTGGCAGGACGTGGCCAAGGACTTCGAGAAGGCCAACGACGGCTACAAGGTCGAGGTCCAGGTCATCAACTGGAACGAGATCGACAAGTCCGTCAAGAACATGATCCAGGCGGGCGACATGCCCGACCTGCTGCAGACCGGCGGCTACGCGGACAAGGTCGCCGACGACCTGCTCTACAAGGCCGACGACGTGCTCTCACCCAAGACGAAGGACCTCCTCATACCGTCCTTCGCCGAGGCCGGAGAGGTGGACGGCACCCAGTACGGCATCCCGTGGGTCTCCTCGAGCCGCGTGCTCTTCTACAACAAGGAGATCCTCGAGAAGGCCGGCGTGAAGGACCCGCCCACCACCTGGGACGAACTCGCCGACGCCGCAGGGAAGATCAAGGACAAGAAGGCCGCCGACACCCCGTACGCCCTCCCGCTCGGCCCCGAGGAGACCCAGGGCGAGACGATGATGTGGGAGCTCGGCAACGGCGGCGGTTACACCGACGAGTCGGGCAAGTACACCATCGACAGCGCGAAGAACGTCGAGACCTTCCAGTGGCTGTCGAAGAACCTCGTCAAGCCGGGCCTGACGTACCCCAACCCCGCCTCCACCGACCGCAAGACAGCCTTCGCCGACTTCGCGGCGGGCAAGGTCGGCATGCTCAACGGCCACCCGAGCCTCATCCAGATGGCCAAGGACGGCAAGGTCGACTACGGCGTCGTGCCGATTCCCGGCAAGGAGGGCCCGCTCGAGAGCACCCTCGGTGTGGCCGACTGGATGATGGCGTTCAAGGACGGCGGCGCCGAGAAGGAGGGCGTGAAGAAGCTCCTGGACTTCACGTACCAGAAGAAGATGCTCACCTTCGACGAGATGTACAACCTGATGCCTGTCACTCAGGACGCGCTCGAGCAGATGCAGTCCAGCGGCAAGCACAAGGACCTGGAGCCGCTCTTCGAGGTGCTGCCGGACGCCAAGTTCTACCCGCTGGGCGACCCGGCCTGGGACGTCGTCTCCGCCGAGATCAAGAAGACCGGCGGCAAGGCCGTCACGGACAATCCGAAGAGCGTCCTCGGTGACCTGCAGAAGAAGGCCGAGACCGCGGCCGCCGACGTCAAGTAGGCGGCTCCCGCGCTGCGTTCACCCTCTTCACAAGGAGAGCTCGTGTCACTGAAGGCCCCTCCGTCCCCGGTCGAGCCAGGCCGGGGACGGGGCGGGCGCGCACCCAGGCCGAAGAGCCGCCGCAGCGGCATCGCCCGGCTCGGCCCGCTGCCCTGGATTGCGCCCGTCATCCTGCTGATCCTCGTGGTGGTCATCTGGCCGATCTTCGAGCTGGTCCGCACCTCGTTCCTGAACATCTCCATCGCCGGCATCGTCCGCGGCAGCGCCGGCACGGACAAGTACAAGAAGCTCTTCGAGGAGACCGACTTCGCCTCGGTGCTGGTGTGGACGGTCGTCTGGACCGTCGTCGTGGTGTCCGTGACGATGCTGCTCTCACTGGCCCTCGCCCAGCTGTTCAACCAGAAGTTCCCCGGCCGGCGCATCACCCGCTGGGCGCTCATCGCCCCGTGGGCCGCATCCGTCCTGATGACCGCGATCGGCTTCAAGTGGATGCTCAACCGCACCGCGGGCGTCCTGAACACCCTGATGCTCGACCTCGGAATCATCGACAACTCCAAGGACTGGCTGGGTAGTTCGTCGACGGCCTGGCCGTGGATGATGGCGGTCGCGGTCTTCGTCTCGCTGCCGTTCACCACGTACACGCTGCTCGCGGGACTGCAGACCATCCCGTCCGACGTCTACGAGGCGGCGCGACTCGACGGATCGGGGCCCTGGCAGACGTACCGCCATGTCACGCTGCCGATGCTGCGGCCCGCCTTCCTGGTCGGCGTGGTCATCAACCTCATCAACGTCTTCAACTCCTTCCCGATCATCTGGGCCATGACGCAGGGCGGCCCGGGCCATGACACCTCCACGACCATGGTGTTCATGTACAAGCTGAAGGAGACCGACATCGGGGAGTCCGCCGCGATGTCCGTGGTCAACTTCGCGATGGTCGTGGTGCTCGTGCTGATCTTCCTGAAGGTCAGCCGGTGGAACGAGGAGGACTGATGGCCACCGCCACGGCGACCCGGGGCAGTACGACGCCCACGCCCGAACCCCGACCGCCCAAGAAGCGCACCTTCCGGCCCCGCACGCTGGTCGTCACGGCCGTCGCCTGGCTGCTCGCGGCGCTGTTCCTCGCGCCGTACCTGGAGATGGTCGTCACCGCACTGCGGCCCAAGAGCGAGCTCAGGGACCGGACTTACCTGCCGCAGAACCTCGAGTGGTCGAACTTCATCGAGGTCTGGAAGGAATCGGAGCTCGGGCAGAACCTTCAGGTCACGCTGCTCGTCGCGGGCGGCGCCACATTGCTCGTCCTGCTGGTGTCGCTGCCGGCCGCGTACTACACGGCGCGGGTGCGCTTCCGCGGGCGCAAGATCTTCCTGCTCCTCGTGCTCGTCACGCAGATGTTCCAGCCGACCGCGCTGCTCGTCGGTCTCTACCGCGAGTTCCACCAGCTGGAGATGCTCAACTCGGTGTGGACGCTGATCCTCACGAACGCGGCGTTCAACCTCGCGTTCGCCGTCTGGATCCTGACCGCCTACATCAGCTCCATCCCGCCCGAACTGGAGGAGGCGGCGATGGTGGACGGCGCGAGCCGGTTCGGCGCGATGGTGAAGGTGACGCTGCCGCTCGCGCTGCCCGGAGTGGTGACCGCGGTCATCTTCACTTTCATCACCTCCTGGAACGAGTTCGTGATGGGCCTCACACTCACCACGGAGCCCGACAAGCAGCCCCTCACCGTCGGCATCAACAACTTCATCGGTGCCTACACGGTGGAGTGGAACTACCTGTTCGCCGCTTCGGTGGTGGCGATCGTGCCGGTCATCGTGTTGTTCGCGTTCATCGAGCGGCACGTGGTCTCCGGGCTCACGGCCGGATCCGTGAAGTAGCGCGGTACCGCCGGTACGTGCCCACGTACCGGCATCGAAGCGCCTGTCGGCCCGACCGCCGCCGGGCGCTTTCCGCGTTCTGCTCAAGTACTTGACGGGACGTGGCGGCAAAGTCTCTATTTAGAGTTCACATGTTGGATTCAAGAGCGGGAGCAGTTGAGTCAATGGAGACTCCGGGATCGCAGACGTCGTTGCACCGGGCGAATCTCGAGCGCGTGGTCCGTGCCGTCCGCAGGGCGGGATCGCTCACTCAGGCCGAGATCGCCAGGTCGACGGGCCTGTCGGCGGCGACCGTGTCCAACATCGTGCGCGAGCTGAAGGACGGCGGAACGGTCGAGGTGACCCCCACCTCGGCGGGCGGCCGCAGAGCCCGCAGCGTCTCGCTCAGCGGCGACGCCGGCCTGGTGGTCGGCGTCGACTTCGGCCATACCCACCTGCGGGTGGCGGTGGGCAATCTGGCCCACCAGGTGCTCGCCGAGGAGGCCGAGCCGCTGGACGTGGACGCCTCGGCCGCCCAGGGCCTCGACCGGGCCCACGAACTCGTCGGCCGCTTGATCGACGGCACCGGCATGGACCGCGCCAAGGTGGCGGGTGTGGGCCTCGGTGTCCCCGGTCCGATCGACGTGGAGTCCGGCACGCTCGGCTCCACATCCATCCTGCCGGGCTGGACGGGCACCAACCCCGCCGAGGAGCTGCGCGCCCGTCTGGGCGTCCCGGTGGCCGTCGACAACGACGCGAACCTGGGCGCGCTCGGCGAGCTCGTCTGGGGCAGCGGACGCGGCGTGAAGGACCTGGCGTACATCAAGGTCGCCAGCGGCGTCGGATCCGGTCTGGTGATCAACGGCGAGATCTACCGCGGCCCCGGCGGCACCGCGGGCGAGATCGGGCACATCACGCTCGACGAGGCGGGACCGGTGTGCCGGTGCGGCAACCGCGGCTGTCTGGAGACCTTCACCGCCGCCCGGTACGTGCTGCCGCTCCTGGAGTCGAGCCACGGTACGGACCTGAGCATGGAGAAGGTCGTCCGCATGGCCCGTGAGGGCGATCCGGGCTGCCGGCGGGTGATCGCCGACGTCGGACGCCACATCGGCAGCGGAGTGGCCAACCTGTGCAATCTGCTCAACCCCTCCCGAGTGGTGCTCGGCGGCGACCTCGCCGAGTCCGGTGAGCTGGTCCTCGGGCCCATCCGGGAGTCGGTGGGGCGGTACGCGATCCCCAGTGCGGCGCGGCAGCTCTCGGTGCTTCCAGGGGCGCTCGGCGGGCGGGCCGAGGTGCTGGGCGCGCTGGCTCTGGCGCTCAACGAGATGGGCGATTCGACCCTTTTGGACGGCACGATCGGTGCCTCCGTACCTGCCTTCACTTAGATAACGCATGGCACCGTTGTCATCTCGTTAAGGATTTACTCCTTGACGCTGCCCTCGCGGCCGAGTTGACTTCCGGTCACCTCGGTCGCAAGGACGCGGCCACGTCAGGGAGGCACCCCAATGAACGCAATGACGCGCCGCGTCGTCATCGGTACCGCGACGGTCTCCATGGCCCTCGCCATGACCGCCTGTGGCAAGGCCGGCGACAAGGACTCGGGCGGCGACGGCGACAACAAGACCATCGGTCTGCTGCTGCCGGAGAACAAGACCACGCGCTACGAGACCTTCGACCGGCCGATCATCGAGAAGAAGATCGCCGAGCTCTGCGACGACTGCGATGTCAAGTACAACAACGCCGCGCAGGACACCGAGACCCAGAAGAAGCAGTTCGAGGCACTGCTCACCGAGGGTGTCAAGGTGATCATCCTGGACTCGGTGGACTTCAAGGCCACCAAGTCCTGGGTGAAGAAGGCCAAGGACCAGGGCGTCAAGGTCGTCGCGTACGACCGTCTCGCCGAGGGTCCGCTGGACGCCTACGTGAGCTACGACAACGAGAAGATCGGCCGCCTGCAGGGCGAGGGCCTGGTCAAGGCGCTCGGCGACAAGGCCAAGAAAGCCAACGTCGTCATGATCAACGGCTCGCCGACCGACCCGAACGCCCCGCTGTTCAAGAAGGGCGCGCACACCGTCCTGGACAAGCAGGTCGGCAAGGTCGTCTACGAGCAGGACATCCCGGACTGGTCGCCGGACGAGGCGAACAAGAAGATGGCCGCGGCCATCGACTCCCTCGGCAAGGACGGCTTCGAGGGCGTCTACTCCGCCAACGACGGCATGGCCGGCGGCATCATCACCGCGCTCGACAAGCGCGGCGTGAAGGTCCCGGTCGGCGGTCAGGACGCCGAACTCGCCGGTGTCCAGCGGGTCCTGTCCGGCAAGCAGGCCTTCACGATCTACAAGCAGATCAAGCCGGAGGCCGAGACCACCGCCGAGATCGCGGTCCGTCTGCTCGAGGACAAGGACATCAAGGACCTCACGCCCACCAAGGTCAACTCGATCAGCGGTGAGTTCAAGGGCACGCCCGCGAAGCTCTACGACGCCCAGGTCGTGACCAAGGACGAGCTCAAGGACACGGTCGTCAAGGACAAGGTCTACAAGACCAGCGAGATCTGCACCGCGGAGTTCAAGAAGGCCTGCGCAGCGGCCGGTATCAAGTAACTCCCGTCCGCGGCACGCGCGGCGGGGAGGCCCCGGGTCACCCGGCCCGTCTCCCCGCCGCCGCGCGGCGACCCGGGCGCCTGCCCGCCGACCTCCACCCCGCTGTCGGCGGGCGGGCCCCGGGCGCCGCGTTCCGCGCCCTAGCCTTCCGCGCCGTACCGGCCGTCGCCGGTACGAGCGCACCCGTTCCCCGCCGAACAACGGCGGCGAAGGAGCTGATTCACGTGTCCGCATCGCCCGTGCTGGCGTTGCGCGGAGTCTCCAAGCGGTTCGGTGCCGTCCAGGCGCTGACCGACGTCGACCTGGAGATCCGCGCCGGTGAGGTGGTCGCCCTTGTGGGCGACAACGGCGCCGGCAAGTCCACCCTCGTCAAGACCATCTCGGGGGTCCACCCGATCGACGACGGCACCATCGAGTGGGAAGGCAAGTCGGTCCGCATTCAGCGGCCGCACGACGCCCAGGGACTCGGCGTCGCCACCGTCTACCAGGACCTCGCGCTCTGCGACAACCTCGACGTCGTCGCCAACCTGTTCCTCGGCAGCGAGGTCCGCAAGAGCACGATCCTGGACGAGATCGCCATGGAGAAGCGGGCCAAGGAGCTGCTCGAGACGCTCTCCATCCGCATCCCCAGCGTCCGCATCCCGGTCGCCTCGCTCTCCGGCGGCCAGCGCCAGGTCGTCG
Organism: Streptomyces sp. YIM 130001; assembly: GCF_003574445.1. Lineage (GTDB taxonomy): Bacteria > Actinomycetota > Actinomycetes > Streptomycetales > Streptomycetaceae > Streptomyces. The sequence continues at coordinate 161,212 of NZ_KZ984553.1, read as the reverse complement.
CCATCGCCCGCGCGCTCGTCGGCGACCCGAAGGTGGTCATCCTCGACGAGCCGACCGCCGCCCTCGGCGTCGAGCAGACCGCACAGGTCCTCGACCTGGTCGAGCGGCTGCGTGAACGAGGCCACGGCGTCATCCTCGTCAGCCACAACATGGCCGACGTACAGGCCGTCGCGGACCGCGTCGCGGTGCTGCGCCTCGGCCGCAACAACGGTGTCTACGACGTAGAGAACACCAGCCACGAAGAGATCATCGCGGCGATCACCGGAGCCTCCGACAATGCCGTGACCCGCCGCAGGGCACGCACCAGTGGCGCCACCGACAGCACGGTCACGAAGGAGGACGCGAAGTGAGCGACCTCAAGAAGAACGCAGCGGACGCCGACGAGGCCGCCCCCGCGGCCGACGAGGGCTCCGCGGCACCCGCACCCGCCGCCGTCGACCCCCGACTCCTCGTGCGCGAGGAGGGGTTCAAGGGCTACCTCACCGAGTTCACCCGCCGCATCCGCGGCGGCGAGCTGGGCTCGCTGCCCGTCGTCATCGGCCTGATCGTCATCGCGATCGTCTTCCAGGCACAGAACGACAAGTTCCTGTCGGCGAGCAGCCTGACCAACATCGCCGTCTTCACCTCCGGCCTCGGCATCATGGCCGTCGGCATCGTGTTCGTACTGCTGCTCGGCGAGATCGACCTGTCGGTCGGCTCGGTCGCGGGCACGGGCGCCGCGGTCTGGGCCGTCCTCAACGTCTCCAACGGCTGGGGCGACTGGCCCTCGGTCATCGTCGCCGTGCTCGCCGGTACGGCCATCGGCGCGCTGCACGGCTTCTTCTTCGCCAAGATCGGCGTACCCGCCTTCGTGGTCACCCTCGCGGGCTTCCTCGGCTGGAGCGGTCTGCAGATCTGGCTGATGGGCAAGGAGGGCAGCATCAATGCGCCCACCGGCGGCGTCGTCGAGAACCTGACCGGCTACTTCTTCGAGGACAAGGCCGTCGCGTACGCCCTGGCCATCGTCGCGATCGTCCTGTACGCCGGGTCGCTGTTCATCGACACCCGGCGCCGCAAGGCGGCCAACCTGCCGTCCCGGCCGACCAGCGAGATCGCGCTGCGCACCGGCGTCGTCGCGGTCCTGGTGCTCGCCACCGCCTACGTCCTGAACGAGCTCGAGGGCTCCCGCGGTCTGCCGCTGGCCCTGGTGCTGTTCCTCGCGGTCGTGCTGATCGCGGACTTCGTGGCCCGCCGCACCACCTTCGGCCGCCAGGTCTTCGCGGTGGGCGGCAACGCCGAGGCCGCCCGTCGTGCCGGTATCAACGTCGACCGGATCCGCATCACGGTCTTCGCGATCTCCGGCATGCTCGCGGCCTTCGGCGGCCTCTTCATCGCCTCGCTCTCCGGCGGTGCGACGAAGAACCTGGGCGCCGGCAACACCCTGATGCTGGTGATCGCCGCCGCGGTGATCGGCGGCACCAGTCTCTTCGGTGGCCGCGGCAAGGTCTGGTCGGCCCTGCTCGGCATGCTCGTCCTGCAGGCCATCCAGCAGGGACTCAACCTGCTCGGCATGGCGAGCGAGATCCAGTTCATGATCACCGGTGCGGTGCTGCTCGCCGCTGTCGTGATCGACTCGCTGTCCCGCAGGACCCAGAAGAGCGCGGGCCGCACCTGACGCGGACCGCTGGGGCTCGTCACCGAGCCCCTTGCGTCACCGGGCGTGCCCGGCACCGGAGCAACCGGTGCCGGGCACGCCTGCGTCATGTTCCGGGGCACCCGTCCGCCCGGCCGTACAGGTGGCGTACCCCACGCGGCGCGTGCGTGGCGGAACATTAGACTCGACAGACCCGGAGCAGCTCGAACAGCTCTACGGCTCTACTGCAAGGAGGCACGGCGTATGGCAGCCGCGCAAAGCGCGTCCGTCCCGGGTGGTGGGCGAAAGCCGGGCATGCTGACCCGTATCAAGGGGCCGCGTGACCTGGACGGGCTCAGCCACGAACAGCTCGAGGAGCTGGCGGCCGAGATCCGCACCTTCCTGGTCGGCGCGGTCTCCAAGACCGGCGGCCACCTCGGCCCCAACCTGGGCGTCGTCGAGCTCACCATCGCGCTGCACCGCGTCTTCGACTCCCCGAAGGACCGGGTACTCCTCGACACCGGACACCAGTCCTATGTCCACAAGCTGCTCACCGGCCGCCAGGACTTCGACCGCCTGCGTGCCAAGGGCGGCCTCTCCGGCTACCCGTCCCGCGCCGAGTCCGAGCACGACGTGATCGAGAACAGCCACGCCTCGACGGTGCTCGGCTGGGCCGACGGACTCGCCAAGGCCAACGAGGTGCTCGAGCGGGACGACCACGTGGTCGCCGTCATCGGCGACGGCGCCCTGACCGGCGGCATGGCCTGGGAGGCGCTGAACAACATCGCCGCCGCCAAGGACCGCCCCCTGGTCCTCGTCGTCAACGACAACGAGCGTTCCTACGCACCGACCATCGGCGGCCTCGCGAACCACCTGGCGACCCTGCGCACCACCGACGGCTACGAGCGCTTCCTGAGCCGTACCAAGGAGGTCCTGGAGCGCACCCCGGTCGTCGGCCGCCCGCTCTACGAGACCCTGCACGGCGCGAAGAAGGGCCTGAAGGACTTCATCGCCCCCCAGGGCATGTTCGAGGACCTCGGCCTGAAGTACGTCGGCCCGATCGACGGCCACGACATCGAGGCCCTGGAGTCCGCGCTCACCCGCGCCAAGCGCTTCGGCGGGCCGGTCATCGTGCACTGCCTCACCGAGAAGGGCCGCGGTTACCAGCCGGCCGAGCAGGACGAGGCCGACCGCTTCCACGGCATCGGCCCGATCCACCCCGACACCGGTCTGCCCATCAAGGCGTCCGCAGCCTCCTGGACGTCGGTCTTCGGCGACGAGATGGTCAAGCTCGGCGAGGAGCGGAAGGACATCGTCGCCATCACGGCGGCCATGCTGCAGCCGGTCGGCCTGAAGAAGTTCGCCGAGGCCTTCCCGAAACGGGTCTACGACGTCGGCATCGCCGAGCAGCACGCCGCGGTGACCGCGGCGGGCCTGGCCACCGGCGGCCTGCACCCGGTCTTCGCGGTGTACGCCACCTTCCTCAACCGCGCCTTCGACCAGCTCCTGATGGACGTGGCCCTGCACAAGTGCGGCGTCACCTTCGTACTGGACCGGGCGGGCGTCACCGGCGACGACGGCGCCTCGCACAACGGCATGTGGGACATGTCGATCCTGCAGTGCGTCCCCGGCCTGCGGCTCGCCGCCCCGCGCGACGCCGAACAGGTCCGCCTGCAGCTGCGCGAGGCCGTCGAGGTGGACGACGCCCCGACCGTGGTCCGCTACTCCAAGGGCGTCGTCGGCCCCGCGGTACCGGCCGTCGGCACCGCGGGCGGCATGGACGTGCTGCGCCGCGCAGGCACCGACACCCCGGACGTACTGCTCGTCTCCGTCGGCGCGCTCGCCCCGATGTGCCTGGAGATCGCCTCGCTCCTCGACAAGCAGGGCATCTCCACCACCGTGGTCGACCCGCGCTGGGTCAAGCCCGTCGACGAGGCCCTCGCCCCGCTCGCCGAGCAGCACCGCGTGGTCGTCACCGTCGAGGACAACGGCCGTGCGGGCGGCGTCGGTTCGGCCGTCGCGCAGGCCCTGCGCGACGCCGGCGTCGACGTACCGCTGCGGGACTTCGGCATCCCGCCGCGCTTCCTCGACCACGCCTCGCGCAAGGAGATCCTCGCCGAGATCGGCCTGACCGCCCCGGACATCGCCCGCCAGGTCACCGGCCTGGTCTCCCGCCTCGACGGCCGCTTCGAGCGCCCGGAGGCCGATGCGGTGGAGCCTGCCAGGGACTGATCCGCGCCGCGGGCGCATCCTGAAGAGCCGACTGAGCCGGTCGGTACACCATTGCGGGTGTACCGGCCGGTTCTTTCGTATGAAACCCACGTGGCGCGGGGCACACGTGAAGGCGTCATACAGACCATGTCGACCACGACCAGCGTGGGAGGTAGGCCGTGAGCAGCTCGCTCTTTCGGACCAAGTCCGTCGAACAGTCGATCAGGGACACCGAAGAGCCGGAGCACGGACTCAGAAAGTCGCTCTCCGCGCTCGACCTCACCGTGTTCGGTGTGGGTGTCGTCATCGGGACCGGCATCTTCGTCCTGACCGGCAAGGTCGCCAAGGAGACCGCGGGTCCGGCGACCGCCCTGTCCTTCGTCGTCGCCGGTGTCGTCTGCGCGCTCGCGGCCCTGTGCTACGCCGAGTTCGCCTCCAGCCTCCCGGTGGCCGGATCGGCGTACACCTTCTCGTACGCCTCGCTCGGTGAACTGCCGGCCTGGATCATCGGCTGGGACCTGGTCCTCGAATTCGCCCTCGGCACGGCGGTGGTGGCCGTCGGCTGGTCCGGCTACGTGCGCTCCCTGATGGACAACGTGGGCTGGCACCTGCCCGACGCACTGCAGGGACCCGACGTGCCGGGCGGCACCTTCGACATCCTGGCCTTCGCGCTCATCCTGGTCCTCACCGCGATCCTCGTCGTGGGCATGAAGCTCTCCGCGCGGATCACCGCCATCGTCGTCGCCATCAAGGTCGCCGTGGTGCTGATCGTCATCGTCGCCGGCGCCTTCTTCATCAAGGCCGACAACTACAAGCCGTTCATCCCCAAGGCCCAGGAACAGGCAGCGGGCTCCGGCTGGGACGCGCCGCTCGTCCAGACGCTCTTCGGTTACGCGCCCACCAACTTCGGCGTGATGGGCATCTTCACGGCGGCCTCCATCGTCTTCTTCGCCTTCATCGGCTTCGACGTGGTCGCCACCGCCGCGGAGGAGACCAAGCTCCCGCAGCGCGACATGCCCCGCGGCATCCTCGGCTCGCTGCTCATCTGCACCGTGCTCTACGTCGGGGTGTCGATCGTCGTCACCGGCATGCAGCACTACAGCGAGCTCTCCGTCAGCGCGCCACTCGCCGACGCCTTCAAAGCCGTCGACGCCCCCTTCTTCGGCGGCGTGATCAGTTTCGGCGCCGCGGTCGGACTGACCACGGTGTGCATGATCCTGCTGCTCGGTCAGACCCGGGTGTTCTTCGCGATGAGCCGGGACGGTCTGCTGCCGACCTTCTTCTCGAAGACCCACCCGAAGTTCCGCACCCCGTACCGGCCGACCGTCCTCCTCGGTGTGCTGATCGCCATCGTCGCCGGCTTCACCAGCATCAACGAACTGGCCACCCTGGTGAACATCGGCACGCTCTTCGCGTTCGTCGTCGTCGCGCTCGGCGTGGTCATCCTGCGGCGCACCCGGCCCGACCTGCCGCGCGCCTTCCGCACGCCGTGGGTGCCCGTGGTGCCGATCCTCTCGGTGGCCGCCTCGGTCTGGCTGATGCTGAACCTGCCGGGCGAGACCTGGTTCCGTTTCGGCGTCTGGATGCTGATCGGCGTCGTGGTCTACGCGGCGTACGGGCGGCGCTCCAGCCGTCTCGGCCGCGAGCAGCGCGGGCTCGACGGCGCCGGCAAGGCCTGATCCGAGGAGCTCGCCGGGCGCGCTGATCCGGACCACAGGCCCTGGGTCAGCGCGAACCGCCGTACACCGTGCGTGGTCCCGTGCAGCGCGCTCCGAGCTCCTCCACCCGGCGGCGCAGGCCGCGGTCGGCCGTGACGACCAGGCAGTCCTGCCCGGCCTCGTGCGCCGCCGCGGCGAGTCCGACGATGTGGTCGTCGCCGCTGCCGGCCGCCGACTCGACCCGTACGCCCGGCACCGACTCGACGCCGCGGGCCGCGCCCTCCACCACGAGCACGATCTCCAGCGGGCCGGGCTGCCCGGCGACACCGTCGTCGGCGTAGGCCGGCAGTCCGTCCCGCAGCCGCTCCGCCGCGCCCCGGCGGTCGCGCCACCAGCCGTCCGGCACCGAGCCCACGACATTGGCGGCGTCCACGATCAACAGGGTCCCCATGCGCCCATCATGAGCCACGCGCGCGTGGAGAAGCACCGCACGACGCCTCCCGCCGACCCCTGACGCACCTCCACGCGCGCGTGGAGCACGGCAAAGGGCCGTACGGACCACGAGTCCGTACGGCCCTTCTGCTGTGCAGCGGTGTTACGCGGGCACGCTCGCCACACCGGGGGCGAGGAACGGCTTGCCGTTGACCCGCTCGCTGACGCCCGCCCGGTCCAGGTACGGCGTGACGCCGCCCAGGTGGAAGGGCCAGCCGGCACCGGTGATCAGGCACAGGTCGATGTCCTGCGCCTCGGCCACGACACCCTCGTCGAGCATCAGGCCGATCTCCTGCGCCACCGCGTCGAGCACCCTGTCGCGGACCTGCTCCTCGGTGAGCACCGAGTCGCCCTGCTTGAGCAGCGCGGCCACCTCGGGGTCGAGCTCCGGCTTGCCGGAGTCGTACACGTAGAAGCCGCGCTTGCCGGCCTCGACGACCGCCTTCAGGTTCGGCGAGACGGTGAAGCGGTCCGGGAAGGACCGGTTCAGGGTCTCGGAGACGTGCAGACCGATGGCCGGGCCGACCAGTTCGAGCAGGACCAGGGGCGACATCGGCAGACCGAGCGGCTCGACCGCCTTCTCGGCGACCGGTACCGGGGTGCCCTCGTCGATGACGTTCTGGATCTCGCCCATGAAGCGGGTCAGGATGCGGTTCACGACGAACGCCGGGGCGTCCTTCACCAGGACCGCGGTCTTCTTCAGCTTCTTGGCGACACCGAAGGCCGTCGCGAGCGAGGCCTCGTCGGTCTGCTCACCGCGGACGATCTCGAGCAGCGGCAGCACGGCGACCGGATTGAAGAAGTGGAAGCCGACGACCCGCTCGGGGTGCTGCAGCTTCGACGCCATCTCGGAGACCGAGAGCGAGGAGGTGTTCGTGGCGAGGATGGCGTGCGCCGGGGCGACCGCCTCGACCTCGGCGAACACCTGCTGCTTGACCGACATCTCCTCGAAGACGGCCTCGATGACGAAGTCCGCGTCCGCGAAGCCCTCGGCCTTGTCGAGCACGCCGGTGACCAGGCCCTTGAGGCGGTTCGCCTTGTCCTGGTTGACGCGGCCCTTGGCGAGCAGCTTGTCGATCTCGGCGTGCACGTAGCCCACGCCCTTGTCGATACGGGCCTGGTCGATGTCGGTGAGGACCACCGGCACCTCGAGGCGGCGCAGGAAGAGCAGCGCCAACTGCGAGGCCATCAGACCCGCGCCGACGACGCCGACCTTGCTGACCGGGCGCGCCAGGTCCTTCGAGGGCGCACCGGCGGGGCGCTTGGCGCGCTTGTTGACCAGGTTGAACGCGTAGAGGCCGGACCGCAGTTCACCGCCCATGATGAGGTCCGCCAGCGCGGTGTCCTCGGCGTCGAAGCCCTGCTGCCGGTCACCGTTCTTGGCGGCGGCGATGATGTCCAGGGCGCGGTACGCGGCCGGGGCGGCGCCGTGCACCTTGGAGTCGGCGATCTCGCGACCGCGGGCCACGGCCGCGTCCCACGGCTCGCCGCGGTCGAGCTCCGGGCGCTCCACGGTGATGTCGCCGTTGAGGACGGAAGCGGTCCACACCAGGGACTGCGACAGGAAGTCGGCGCCGTCGAACAGGGCGTCGGCGATGCCGAGTTCGTAGACCTGCTTGCCCTTGAGCTGACGGTTCTGGTTCAGCGAGTTCTCGATGATCACCGAGACCGCGCGGTCCGCGCCGATCAGGTTCGGAAGCAGTACGCAGCCGCCCCAGCCGGGCACCAGACCGAGGAAGACCTCGGGCAGCGAGAAGGCCGGCAGCGCCTTCGACACCGTGCGGTAGCTGCAGTGCAGACCGACCTCGACGCCGCCGCCCATGGCCGCGCCGTTGTAGTACGCGAAAGTCGGTACGGCGAGAGTGTGCAGCCGCTTGAAGACGTCGTGGCCGCCCTTGCCGATGGCCAGCGCGTCCTCGTGGCGGGTGAGGATCTCGACACCCTTGAGGTCGGCGCCGACCGCGAAGATGAACGGCTTGCCGGTGATGCCGACACCGACGATCTCACCGGCGGCGGACTCCTTCTCGACCTGGTCGATCGCGGAGTTCAGGTTCGCGAGGGACTGCGGCCCGAAGGTGGTCGGCTTGGTGTGGTCCAGGCCGTTGTCGAGCGTGATCAGCGCGAAGCGTCCCGCGCCGGCCGGCAGTTCGAGGTGACGTACGTGCGCCTCGGTCACGACCTCGTCGGGGAACAGCTCGGCTGCACCCTTGAGCAGTTCGGTGGTGGTGCTCACTTGCCCTCCCAGTGGGGGTTCTCCCAGATGACCGTGGCGCCCATGCCGAAGCCGACGCACATGGTGGTCAGGCCGTAGCGGACGTGCGGCTGCTCCTCGAACTGCCGCGCCAGCTGCGTCATCAGACGCACGCCGGAGGAGGCCAGCGGGTGGCCGTAGGCGATCGCGCCGCCGTACTGGTTGACGCGCGCGTCGTCGTCGGCGATGCCGTAGTGCTCGAGGAAGGCGAGCACCTGGACGGCGAACGCCTCGTTGATCTCGAACAGGTCGATGTCGGAGATCGACAGACCGGCCTGCGCCAGCGCCTTCTCGGTCGCCGGGATCGGGCCGTAGCCCATCACCTCGGGCTCGACACCGGCGAAGGAGTAGGCGACCAGGCGCATCCTGACCGGCAGGCCGTTCTCGCGCGCGAAGTCCTCGGAGGCGATGATCGACGCGGTGGCGCCGTCGTTGAGGCCCGCGGCGTTGCCGGCCGTGACGCGTCCGTGCGTACGGAACGGCGTCTTGAGGCCCGCGAGCGACTCGAGCGTGGTGCCCGGGCGCATCGGCTCGTCCTCGGTGGCCAGGCCCCAGCCCGTCTCGCCGCCCTCGGGAGTGGTGCGGCGGATCGACACCGGCACCAGGTCCTGCTGGATCTTGCCGTCGGCGTACGCCTTCGCGGCCTTCTCCTGCGAGCGCACCGCGTACTCGTCGGCGCGCTGCTTGGTGATCGTGGGATAGCGGTCGTGCAGGTTCTCGGCGGTCATGCCCATGAACAGGGCGGCCTCGTCGACCAGCTTCTCGCTCACGAAGCGCGGGTTCGGGTCCACGCCCTCGCCCATCGGGTGGCGGCCCATGTGCTCCACGCCACCGGCGATGACGGCGTCGTACGCGCCGAACGCGATGGAGCCCGCGGTGGTGGTCACCGCGGTCAGCGCGCCCGCACACATGCGGTCGATGGAGTAACCGGGCACCGACTGCGGCAGCCCGGCCAGGATGCCCGCGGTGCGCCCGATGGTCAGACCCTGGTCACCGATCTGCGTGGTCGCCGCGATCGCGACCTCGTCGATCTTGGCGGGGTCGAGGTCCGGGTTGCGGCGCAGCAGCTCCCGGATGGCATTGACGACGAGATCGTCGGCTCGGGTCTCGTTGTAGATGCCCTTCGGTCCCGCCTTGCCGAACGGGGTGCGGACGCCATCCACGAAGACGACGTCCCTGACGGTACGAGGCACGATGGCTCTCCTCCAGGGTGCGGGTGCGCCTGCCGGCGCGCTTCCACGTCACATGCTACTCGTGAGTATCTTTTGCTCAACCGGGGTGCGTCCCATCTCACAATCGGACCTCGGGGCGGGACGGCCACCGGAGGCCCGGGAGCCTCAAGTCACCAGTACGGACGGGTACTTGCTCCCGCGGGCACGTTCGGGACGTGGTGGAGGAGCCGGCGCGGGACCCCAGACATGCCGAACCCCCCGGCCATGAGAGCAGCGGGGGGTTCGTCGGCGGCACGCCGGTACGGGCGTGTTCAGTCTTCCGGGGTCGCGGCGAGAGCGGTGACCAGGGCCGACGTCACCTGCTCCACCTGCCAGCGCCGCGCACCGTGCGCGGTGAGCGCCGCGGCGACCGTCTCGGGAGTCGCCTCTCGCGGCGGCTCCCAGCACAACCGGCGCACGGTGTCCGGGGTGATCAGGTTCTCCTGCGGCATGTTCAGGCCCTCCGCGATCTCCGACACCGCGGCCTTCGCGGCGGTGAGCCGCGCGGCGGCGTCCGGATCGCGGTCGGCCCAGGATCGCGGCGGGGGAGGACCCGGGACCTGCTGTCCGGGCTGCGGCAGTTCGCTGTCCGGCAGCGCCTTCGCGCGGTCGACCGCGGTCTGCCACTGCTCGAGCTGGCGGGGCCGCAGCCGGTTCCCGAAGCCGTGCAGGGCGGACAGCGCCTGGACGTTGGCCGGCATGGCGAGGGCCGCCTCGACGATCGCCGCGTCGCCGATCACCTTCCCCGGCGAGACGTCACGGCGTCGGGCGATGTGGTCCCGGGTGTTCCACAGCTCGCGTACGACGGCCATCTGGCGACGCCGGCGCACCTTGTGCATCCCGGAGGTACGCCGCCAGGGATCCTTGCGCGGAGGCGCGGGCGGCGCCGAGGCGATCGCGTCGAACTCCTCGAGGGCCCAGCCGAGCTTGCCCTGCCGGTCGAGGTCCTTCTCCAGCGCATCCCTGAGGTCGACCAGGAGCTCCACGTCCAGGGCGGCGTACCGCAGCCAGGGCTCGGGGAGCGGGCGGGTCGACCAATCGACAGCCGAGTGCCCCTTCTCCAGGACGAAGCCGAGCACCGACTCGACCATCGCGCCGAGTCCGACGCGAGGGAACCCGGCGAGGCGTCCGGCCAGCTCCGTGTCGAAGATGCGCGACGGGATCATTCCTATTTCGCGCAGACACGGCAGGTCCTGCGTCGCGGCGTGGAGCACCCACTCGGCGTCGCCGATCGCGGCCCCGAGACCGGACAGGTCCGGGCAGGCGATCGGATCGATGAGGGCGCTGCCTGCGCCCTGACGGCGCAGCTGCACCAGATAGGCGCGCTGGCCGTACCGGTACCCGGAGGCGCGCTCGGCGTCGACGGCCACGGGGCCGCTGCCGGCGGCGAAGGCGGAGATCACCTCCGCGAGCGCGTCGGCGTCGGCGATCACTTCGGGCACACCCTCGCGGGGTTCGAGCAACGGGGTCGGCGCCGTTTCGACGTCGTCCGGAGGGCCGCCTCCGGTGGTGTGCAGTGCACTGTCTGCTGCAGTCTCTTGGGCGTCGGTCACCGGCCCAGCGTATCGGTGTATGCAGCACGCCCGTCGACGGAACGTTCCGTCGACGGGCGTGACAGCGATGTAAACCGGTCAGTGGATGATTCCGGTGCGCAGGGCGACCGCGACCATTCCGGCGCGGTCACCCGTGCCGAGCTTCCGCGCGATCCGGGCGAGGTGGCTCTTGACGGTGAGGGCGGACAGGCCCATCGAGACGCCGATGGCCTTGTTGGACTGCCCCTCCGCGACGAGCCGGAGCACCTCCACCTCGCGGCCCGACAGCTCCCGGTAGCCGCCCGGGTGGCTCGGGGTACCCGGGGGGCGGCGGTGCATACGGGCCGCAGCGGCGCCGATGGGGGCGGCACCGGGACGGGTGGGCAGACCCACGTTGGTACGGGTGCCGGTGACGACGTAGCCCTTCACTCCGCCCGCGAGGGCGTTGCGTACGGCGCCGATGTCGTCGGCCGCGGAGAGGGCGAGGCCGTTCGGCCAGCCCGCGGCGCGGGTCTCGGACAGCAGCGTCAGGCCGGAGCCGTCGGGCAGGTGGACATCGGCGACGCAGATGTCGCGCGGGTTGCCGATGCGGGGGCGGGCCTCGGCGATGGAGGACGCCTCGATGACGTCGCGGACTCCGAGGGCCCAGAGGTGACGGGTGACGGTGGATCGGACGCGCGGGTCAGCCACGACGACCATGGCGGTCGGCTTGTTCGGGCGGTAGGCGACCAGGCTTGCGGGCTGCTCGAGGAGAACGGACACCAGGCCTCCTGGGGATGGCGGCGGGGACGGGGCCGGCTGGGGGAAGAGCCGGGATCCTGCTTTCAAGGTCACAAACGTCTTCGGCAGCATCTCCGCCCGCCTTTAGCGAATGATCACGATTTGGTGACCTGCAATTCGGGCAATTAGGACACGCTATCGATCATCCCAAGAACGAACCGAACACACCACGCTCACGAGCGAGCGGGGGACTACTTGAGGGCGCGAGGGGGAATAGGGCGCCGTCGCCAGGTCGGGACAGGAGGCTGCGGGACAGCGCGTGGACGTCCCGCGTTCGGCGGCGGACAACGTCGGTCCGTCGTCGACCGTTTCGGGCTGCTTCACGCGCGCGTGGACGGCGACTGCTGTCCGCGTGTGATCGCCGGAGGTGCGTGGAGCGTCCGGTGTCGTGAAAACAGGCGGGGGATGCTTCGGACAGCGCGACGCGGTCGGCGCGAACCGTGTCCGCGCCGACCGCGTCGGCTGATGCATGTCCTCGTGTGAGCCGCGCCCGCGTACGCCCCCGAGGGGGTCGTGCGCCGCCCTCGGGTCAGGTGCGGTGTGGCCCGCGGCGCTGCGGCAGCGAGACCACAGCGGCGTCCGACGGCCCCTGGGGTGGCAGCCCCGCGATCTGGCACAGCAGGTCGCACCAGGCGGCGAGATGAGCCGCCGTGTCGGGCGCCCCGCTGGGCCCCTCGCGTGGCGTCCAGGAAGCGCGGATCTCGATCTGCGAGGCCGGCCTGCGCTCGGCGAGACCGCCGAAGTAGTGCGAACCCGCACGCGTCACGGTGCCGCTCGGCTCCCCGTAGAACAGTCCGCGGCCCTGCAGTGCGCCCGTCAGCCAGGACCAGCAGACCTCAGGGAGCAGCGGATCGGCCGCCATCTCCGGCTCCAGGTCGGCACGGACCAGCGTCACCAGCCGGAACGCCCCCTGCCAGGCGTCGTGTCCCGCGGGGTCGTGCAGCAGGACGAGCCGTCCGTCGGCCAGATCCTCCTCGCCGTCCACCACAGCCGCCTCGAGCGCGTGCGCGTACGGCGCGAGCCGCCTGGGCGCGCGCGTCGGTTCCACCTCGATCTCCGGCCGCAGCCGGGCCGCCCGCAACGCCTCGACGGCCGTGCGGAACGGGGGCGGGGCTTCGGGCGCCGCTTTCCCCTCCGTACCGTCCATCCCCTCAGAACCCTCCGACAGTTGTCCCTGCGCCGCAGCCATGCGGGGAAGATTAAGCGGAAGCGAGCTCCGGCGCAGGGAGGGACACCCGCCCCGAGCCAGGCACTTCACGGCACATGGGAGACTTTCGGCGTGAGTGCCAACGACCGCCCGCAGGGCCAGCAGTCGAACCCGTCGCCCGCCGTCGCGGATTCCGCCTTCCTCAAGGCGTGCCGCCGAGAGCCCGTGCCGCACACCCCCGTGTGGTTCATGCGACAGGCCGGGCGCTCGCTGCCGGAGTACCGCAAGGTGCGTGAGGGCATCGCGATGCTCGACTCCTGCATGCGCCCCGATCTGGTCGCCGAGATCACCCTGCAGCCGGTGCGCCGCCACCACGTCGATGCCGCGATCTACTTCAGCGACATCGTCGTACCGCTCAAGGCCATCGGTATCGATCTCGACATCAAGCCCGGTGTCGGGCCCGTGGTCGAGCAGCCGTTCCGCACCCGCGCGGACCTCGACAGGCTGCGGGATCTCACCCCCGACGACGTCTGGTACGTCACCGAGGCGATGGGGCTGCTCACCCGTGAACTCGGCAGCACCCCGCTGATCGGCTTCGCCGGCGCGCCCTTCACGCTGGCCAGCTATCTCATCGAGGGCGGGCCCTCCCGCAATCACGAGAACACCAAGGCCATGATGTACGGCGACCCGCAGCTGTGGGCCGATCTGCTCGACCGCCTCGCGGACATCACCGGCACCTTCCTGCAGGTGCAGATCGACGCTGGTGCGAGCGCCGTACAGCTCTTCGACTCCTGGGTGGGTGCCCTCGCGCCGGCCGACTACCGGGCCGCAGTGCTGCCTGCCTCGGCGAAGGTCTTCGAGCGGGTGGCCGGCCGGGGAGTGCCGCGGATCCACTTCGGTGTCGGGACCGGCGAGCTGCTCAATCTGCTGGGTGAGGCGGGCGCGGACGTCGTCGGCGTCGACTGGCGGGTCCCGCTGGACGAGGCGGCCCGCCGTGTCGGCCCCGGCAAGGCGCTGCAGGGAAACATCGACCCGGCCGTTCTCTTCTCGACTCCGGAAGCGGTCGCGGTCAAGGCCGACGAGGTGCTCGCCGCCGCGCAGCACCTCGAAGGGCACGTCTTCAACCTCGGGCACGGCGTCCCGCCGACCACGGACCCGGACGCGCTGACCCGCCTTGTGGAGCACGTGCACACGCGCACCGCGCACTGAGCGACGGGCGGAAGACCGCGCCGGGGCGCCCGATCTTTGGCTGGAAATGAGTGTCGTGGCACGGCGGGCACCCACGTGGTGCACGCCGTGCCCCCGCTTCGGCTTTCTCTCAGCCCGCCTTGCGGACCGCGGTGACGGCCTTGCGGGCCGCCACCAGGACGGGGTCCCACACCGGTGAGAAGGGCGGCGCGTACCCCAGGTCGAGTGCCGTGAGCTGATCGACCGTCATCCGGGCGGTGAGAGCGACGGCCGCGACATCGACGCGCTTCGCCGCGCCCTCACGGCCGACGATCTGCACGCCGAGCAGACGTCCGGTACGGCGCTCCGCGAGCATCTTCACGGTCATCGTGGCCGCCCCCGGGAAGTAGCCCGCGCGGCTGGTCGACTCGATGGTGGCCGTGACGTACTGCAGTCCGGCGGCCGTGGCGTCCTTCTCACGCAGTCCGGTACGGGCGATCTCCAGGTCGCAGACCTTGCTGACGGCGGTGCCGACGACGCCGGGGAAGGTCGCGTAGTCGCCGCCCACGTTCGAACCGATCACCTGGCCGTGCTTGTTGGCGTGCGTGCCGAGTGCGATGTGCCGCTCGCGGCCCGCGACCAGATCACGGACCTCGACGCAGTCGCCGCCGGCCCAGATGTCGTCGTGGCCCCTGACCCGCATGGACACGTCGGTGAGCAGCCCGCCACTGGTGCCGAGCGGCAGTCCGGCCGCGCGTGCGAGGTCCGTCGCCGGCCGGACGCCCATGCCGAGGACGACGACGTCCGCGGGGTACTCGGCGTCCGCCGTGACCACCGCCCGGACGCGTTTGTCGTCGCCTTCGACGACGCCGGTGACCTCGGCGTCGTCGACCATCTCGATGCCCAGGCCGGACATCGCCTCGTGGACGAGGCGGCCCATGTCCGGGTCGAGGGTCGACATCGGCTCCTGGCCGCGATTGACCACGGTCACCCGGTAGCCGCGCTGCACCAGCGCCTCCGCCATCTCGACGCCGATGTAGCCGGCGCCCACCACGACCGCGCGGTGCCCCTCGGTGGCGGCGAGGGTGTCGAGCAGGGCCTGGCCGTCGTCGAGGGTCTGCACTCCGTGGACGCCCGGTGTGTCGATGCCGGGCAGGTCGGGGCGTACCGGCCGCGCGCCGGTGGCGATCACGAGCTTGTCGTACGCCGTCCAGTAGGTCTCGCCCGAGACCAGGTCGCGGGCGTGGACCCGTTTGCCCGGGACGTCGAGCTCGGTGACCTCGGTGCGCATCCGCAGATCGATGTCGCGTTCGCGGTGCTCCTCGGGAGTGCGGGCGATCAGTTCGTCGCGCTCGGCCACTTGTCCGCCCACCCAGTACGGGATGCCGCAGGCCGAGTACGACGAGAAGCCGCCGCGTTCGAAGGCGACGATCTCCAGAGCCGCCCGGTCCTTGAGCCTGCGTGCCTGGGACGCGGCGGACATGCCCGCCGCGTCCGCGCCGATGACCACCAGTCGTTCACTCATGCGGCACACGCTACGTGCCGCCGGGGGAGCGGGCCCGGACCGCCCGCGTGCCGGGGAACTGCCCGGGGATCAGGAAGTCTTGGGTGTCTCGCCGGAGTCGGTGCAGGCGCTCCCGCCGGTCGCGGGGGCCGAGGCGCGGTCGGGTGCCGCGGGGAGCGGCGCCCGGCGGCGGTCGGCGCCGGGGAGGCGGGACCTCAGCAGCCGCCACAGCACGAGCAGCAGGGCGAGGAGCGCGAGGAAGGGGAACGCCGCGCCGAGGACCACGGCGACCCGGTGCAGGACCGTCACGAAGGCGCCCCACCCGCCCGACACGGCGTCCGCGAAGCCGGGGCCCTCGTCCGGCTGCTCCTTCGCCGGCGTGCTGGTCTCGGACCGGGTCAGGGTGATGGTGGCCAGCGCGGTCCGGTCCTCGAGGCTCGCGCGGCGGGCGAGGAGGGATTCCAACTCGGCCTGACGAGTACTCAGTTCGTCCTCGAGGGTGACCACGTCGTCGAGCTCGGTCGCGTCGTCCATGAGGTCGCGGACCCGGGTGACGCTGGCGCGCTGCGATTTCACCCGGCTCTCGACGTCCACCACTTGGTCGGTGACGTCCTTCGCCACCGCCTTGCGGGTCAGGAGTTTGCCGGTGCCGGACAGTTCGGCAGTCACGTCCTCGTACCGGTCCTGCGGGACCCTGAGGGTGACCCGGGAGCGTTCGTGGCCCGATGCGTCGCGGTCCGTGGACTCGTCGGCGACGACACCGCCCGCGTCGTCGGCAGCCGCGCGGGCGGTGCCGAGAGCGGTCGGTACGTCCTTCACCCGCACCGTGAGCTTCGCCGTGCGGATGATGTGGGTGCCGGCCGGGTCGGGGGCCTGGCGGGCCGTGTCCGCGCCGGAGTTGCCCGCACCCTTGCGGCGTGCGGAGGCGTCACCGCCGGTGTCCGGGTCGCTCCTCGCGGGCCTGTCGGCCTTGCCCGCTGCCGATTCGGATCCGTCGCCGTCCGCCGTGCAGGCCGTCATGGCGAGCGCCGCGGCGAGCAGCAGCGCGGCGAGTGAGCCGCGGTGGCGCCTGCTCGTGGGCTTCGTGCTCCGGATGTGGGTGTCCATGGGCGTACCCCCGTTGCCTCGGTGTGTGGTCCGACGACGCGGGGGTGAGGCGGAACGTTCGCGCCGGGTGGTCCCGAAGCGGTCACGGCCCGGACGCGGAACGAGCACCTCCGTGGCGGACGCCGGGCAGCCGGCGACACACGACAGGGGGCCGTCGATGCGGGTCCACGCGCGCGTGGAGCTTCGTCCCGGAGCCGCATCTCCGCGCACCCTCGACGGGACCCCGACCCAGACCCGCACGAACGCCCCCACACATGGCTCTGAGACCCTTGAGACATGCACGCTTCGGACGCCCCCACAGCACCGCGCCACGTAGTCGTCGTCGGCGGGGGCATCGCCGGTCTCGCCGCGGCCCACCGGCTGCTCGACACCGGAGCCCGGGTGACCGTCCTGGAGGCTTCCGACCGTCTCGGCGGCAAGCTGCACGCGGACCGCATCGCCGGTGTCCGCATCGACCTGGGTGCCGAGTCGATGCTCGCCCGCCGCCCGGAAGCCGTCGGCCTCGCCCGTGAGGTGGGCCTCGCGGACGCCCTCCAGGCGCCCGCCACCGCCTCCGCGTCCCTGTGGACCCGTGGCGCCCTGCGGCCCATGCCCAAGGGGCACGTGATGGGCGTACCGGGCGATCCCGAGGTCCTGGCGGACGTCCTGAGCCCCGAAGGCCTGGACCGCATCGCCCAGGAACCCGGCCTGCCGCCCACCGAGGTCGGCGACGACATCGCCGTCGGCAGTTACGTGGCCGAGCGGATGGGCCGCGAGGTCGTCGACCGTCTCGTCGAACCGCTGCTCGGCGGGGTCTACGCCGGCAACGCGTACCGGATCTCGCTTCGGATGGCCGTACCGCAGCTCTACGAGGTGGCCCGTTCCGGCAGCTCGCTGCTGCACGCCGTACGTGACATCCAGCGCCGCACCGCCGAGAAGCCGCGCACGGACCCGGTGTTCATGGGGATCGAGGGCGGTGTCGGCCGGCTGCCGCTCGCCGTGGCCGAGTCGGTACGCGCGCGCGGCGGCGACATCCGCACCGGCACGTCCGCGACCGCGCTGCGTCGTACCGCCGGCGCCTGGCAGGTGATCGCAGGGGACGAGAGCCTCGAGGCGGACGCGGTGGTCATCGCCGTCCCCGCGCCGCGGGCCGCCGAGCTGCTCGAGGCCGAGGCGCCTGCGGCCGCCGCAGAGCTGCGCACCGTGGAGTACGCCTCCATGGCCTTGATGACGTTCGCCTTCCGCCGTGCCGAGACCGAACTGCCCCCGGGCAGTGGCTTTCTCGTACCGCCGGTCGACGGCCGGACCATCAAGGCGGCGACCTTCGCCAGCCGCAAATGGGGCTGGATCGCAGACGAGGACCCGGACCTGCTCGTCGCCCGCACCTCCGTCGGCCGGCACGGCGACACCGAGGACCTGAAGCGCGACGACGCCGAACTCCTCGACATCGCCCGCGCCGACCTGCACGTCGCGACCGGCCTCACGGCCGAACCCGTCGCCGCACGGGTGACCCGCTGGCAGGACGGCCTGCCCCAGTACCCCGTCGGGCACCACGCGCGCGTGGAGCGCATCCGCCGCCAGGTCTCCGGACTGCCTGGGATCGCGGTCTGCGGGGCTGCCTACGACGGCGTCGGTATCCCCGCCTGCATCGCCAGTGCCCAGGCGGCCGTCGACCTGCTGCAAGGCGATACGGCGGCGGCCGAGGAGCTCACCGCCCACCCGGTGCAGAGCCTGCACGGCGGCGCGGGAGAATAACCCCATGAGTGACGACGCCCCCGCCAAGGCCCCCAACGCGGGCAAGAAGGCCAAGGACCTCAACGAGGTCATCCGCTACACCCTGTGGTCCGTCTTCAAGCTGCGCGACGTGCTGCCCGAGGACCGCTCCGGCTACGCCGACGAGGTGCAGGAGCTGTTCGACCAGCTCGAGGCCGAGGACGTCACCGTCCGCGGCACGTACGACGTCTCCGGCCTGCGGGCCGACGCCGACGTCATGATCTGGTGGCACGCCGAGACCTCCGACGCGCTGCAGGACGCCTACAACCGCTTCCGCCGCACGCGTCTCGGCCGCGCTCTGGAGCCGGTCTGGTCGAACATGGCGCTGCACCGCCCCGCCGAGTTCAACAAGTCGCACATCCCGGCGTTCCTGGCCGACGAGTCCCCGCGGAACTACGTCAGCGTGTACCCGTTCGTGCGCTCCTACGACTGGTACCTGCTGCCCGACGAGGACCGTCGCCGGATGCTCGCCGACCACGGCAAGATGGCCCGCGGCTTCCCGGACGTCCGCGCCAACACCGTCCCCGCGTTCTCGCTCGGCGACTACGAGTGGATGCTGGCGTTCGAGGCCGACGAGCTGTACCGCATCGTCGACCTGATGCGTCACCTGCGTGCCTCGGAGGCGCGGATGCACGTCCGTGAAGAGGTGCCGTTCTACACCGGCCGCCGCAAGAGCGTCGCCGACCTGGTCGCCTCACTGGCCTGAGCGCCGGACGGCCCGGTGGGGCAGCGCCGCACCGGGCCGTCTCGTGCGGGAGTCCGTCAGGGCTCCTGCGGACCGGTCGAACTCCCGCCCCCTGGCGAGGGCTCCGGCCCCTCGTGGGCCTCGCACTCCGCGCTCCGCCCCGGCAGCTTGCCGTCGAGCAGGTACGCCTCCACATGGCCGTTGACGCAGTCGTTGGAGCCGAACGCGATGCCGTGCGTACCCGCGTCCCGCTCCGTGACCAGCGTCGAACCGGACAGCCGACGGTGCAGCTCCACCGCGCCCCGGTGCGGCGTCGCGGCGTCCCGTTCCGCCGAGAGGATCAGGGTCGGCGGCAGCTTCCCTTCCGGTACCCGCACATCGACCGGCCGCTGTCTGGGCGCGGGCCAGAACGCACAGGGCAGATTCATCCAGGCGTTGTCCCAGGTGGCGAACGGCGCGATCCCCGAGAGCAGTGTGCTGTCGCGGTCCCAGGTCTCGAACCTGGTCGGCCAGGACGCGTCGTTGCACTCCACCGCCGTGTACACCGCCTGGCTGTTCTCGTCCGCCGCGGCGCTCGCCTCGGGACGTGCGGCGATGTCCACCAGTTCCTGCGGGCGCCCGCGCAGGTACTCCGCGAGCGCGTTCGCCCGCCCCGGCCAGTAGTCGTCGTAGTACCCGGCACGCAGGAACGCCGCCTGCAGCTCGCCCGGGCCGACCTTGCCTCCGGCGGGCTCGCGGGCCAACTCGTCGCGCGCCTTGTCGTAGCTGCGCTGCACCTGGGCAGGTGTGCGCCCGAGTGCGTACGTGGTGTGGTGGCGGGCGATCCAGGCGCGGAAGTCCGCCCAGCGGCGCTCGAAGGCGACGGACTGGTCCAGGTTGTTGCGGTACCAGACCTGCTGCGGATCCGGGTCGACCGCGGAGTCGAAGACCATGCGGCGGACATGGTCGGGGAACAGCGTCGCGTAGACCGCGCCGAAGTAGGTGCCGTAGGACGCCCCCATGAAGGTCAGCCGGCGCTCGCCGAGTGCGGCGCGCAGGACGTCGAGGTCCCGGGCGTTGTCGAGGGTGGTGTAGTGGCGCAGCGCGTCGCCCGCGTTGCGCGCACACCCCTGCGCGTATGCCTTGGCCCGCGCCACGCGCTGCTGTTTGTACGCCTTGTCCGGATGCGTCGGAGCGGTGGTCGGGGCCTTCGCGAACTCCCCGGGGTCCTGGCAGGACAGTGGCGCCGAGCGGCCGACCCCGCGCGGGGCGTATCCCACCAGGTCGTAGGCCGCCGCCACGCGCTTCCACTCGGGGGAGTCGGCGAGCGCGGGGAAGTACATGCCGGAGCCGCCGGGGCCGCCGGGGTTGTAGACCAGCGCGCCCTGGCGGTCGGACGGATCGCCGGTGGCTCGTCCGCGGCTGACGGTCAGTTCGATCTGCCGGCCGTCCGGCTTCGCGTAGTCGAGCGGTACGCGGACCGTTCCGCACTCGACCGACGGAGGCAGCTCTTCCGCCTGCGGACAGTCGCCGAAGTCGATGCCCGCCGCGGCGGCCCGTGCGGCGGCCGCGGCGGTGCCGGCGGTCTCTGGCGCGGTGGGCCGGGAGAGGCTGTCGGCCGGTGCGGAGGCAAGGGCGGTCAGGGCCACGGACCCGGCGATCCCGTACAGCAGTGGTGCTCTCGTCACGCGGGTGCATCCCTTCGGTCGGTCGCCGACGCGGTGCCACGGACGGCCGCATTCGGTACGACAAAAGGGATAATTCGGGCGTCTGTTGAGAAAGTAAAGGACCTGGCGGAGGGTGTCGGGAACCTGTCCGGTGCGGCCTCGTGCGGAGGCGGATCCAGCGGTTACGGGCCCTTCCCGATCCTCAGCGGTCCCGGCGCACGGAACCGCCGGACGCGAATGCGGCGTTCAGGGACGGATCGCGCACCGCCGCCACCCCGTGGGCGGCGACCGCGGTCAGATATCCGCGCTCACCCGAATCCGCCTCCGGCGACAGCGAGTTGAGCATCGCCCGGCCGGTGGGCGATGCCCACTCGGGACCCGACCGCACCTCGTATCGCGCTATCACCAGGCAGCCGAGCACCACACCGAGCGGCAGTGCGAACCACGCCGCCGCCGGCCCCGGGCTCACCTCCGCGGGAAACATCCACAACGCCACGGCCCCGAGCAGGAGCACCGCCACCGCCGCCGTCCGCACCTGCCGCACCGCGTCCGGCACCTGCCCGCCGTCCTCCGCGGCGAGTCCCGAATCCACGAGCCGGGCGCCGAGTTCGCGCACCGGATCCGCGACGGCGACGGCCGAGCGGACCGGACGGATCCGCTCCTGCCCGGACGGCCCGATCGCATCGAGCACGGAACGCTCCACCGGGTCCCGGCCCTCGGGCACGGCGACCGTCACCCAGCCGGTGTGGGCGAGCAGCACCCGGCCGGCCCTCGCCATGGACACCATGGCCAGCTCAGCGACCCGGTACGGACCGCCCGCGAGGAACGCGACCTCGTACAGGCTCGGTCGGTGCCCGGACCCGGACGGCGCAGGTGCCGGCGCCGCCGACCGCACCGCGGCGAGGCAGAGGCGGGCGACCGCGAGGCCCGCCAGGATCCAGGCGGGGAGCAGGAAGAGCAGCCAGAGCATGGCGATGTTCTACGCGAAGGCGATCCGCATGACCATGGCATGTTCACGATTCGGACGGTGAGGTGGAGTCACCGTCCGTCCGTGCGGCACCTTCGGCGGACGTTCCGCGCTCCTCCGCCGACGTCCCCCGAGGCGTCAACTCCGGTGCTGAGCGCCCGCGTCGACGGGGGACGGCGGCCCGTGCCGGCCGGCGCCGTGCACACCTCCGGCCGAACCGTCCGCACGGTGTCCCGCGCGCGGAGTCAGCACCTTGCGCATCCGGCGTGCGATGCGTACGACCGGCGGCCAGGACAGGAACGGGCGGCCGGCGCGCTCGCGCCACCAGGCGTCCAGAGCACGGCGCGCCTCCGCGTCGTGCGGGAGCCCGGCGTCCAGCAGGTGGGCGGCGAAATCGAGGGCGTCGTAGCGGTAGCCGTCCGTCATCGGCCGGCCGGCGGCGTACGAGAAGAACGCCGGACGGTATCCGTCGCCGAGT
The DNA here is from genome assembly GCF_003574445.1 of Streptomyces sp. YIM 130001. GTDB lineage: Bacteria > Actinomycetota > Actinomycetes > Streptomycetales > Streptomycetaceae > Streptomyces. Next base: position 139,012 of record NZ_KZ984553.1, on the reverse strand, counting down.
ATCTGCGGGAGCTCCGGGGCGACCTTGGCGACCACATCGGCACGCTTGCCGGTCAACGCCCGCGACTGCACCGCGAGGCGGCGGTGGTCGAAGCCCTCAGGTGCCGGGGTGCCCGCCACCAGGGAGGACAGCAGAGCGGCCTGCGCGAGGGCGACGCGCTGCCGGGCAACTTCGGTGGCAGGAGCGTCCGCGTGGGTGGTCCCGGCGGTGGCCCCCACGTCTGCCGTCTCCCGCGCCGCCCCCGCCTCCAGCGTCGTACGGATCGCCTCCAACTCGCCCTCGAGCTCGGCCGGCTCGGGAAAGTTCTCGTCCCGCTCGAGGAGCACCCCCGGCGGGCGCACCCGTGAGGCGAGTTCGGCGAGTACGTCGAGGACCGGCTGCGTGACCGGGTGGGCGTGGCTGTCGTGCCAGACGCCGTCCCGCTCGAAACCGCCCGCCACGTGGACGTACGCGATGGCCTCGACGGGTAGCTCGTCAAGTGCACGGCAGGGGTCCTCGCCGCGGTTGACGTGGTTGGTGTGCAGGTTCGCCACGTCGATCAGGAGCCGGACCCCGGTGCGGTCCACGAGGTCGTAGAGGAACTGGCCCTCCGTCATCTCCTCGCCCGGCCAGGAGATCAGCGCCGCGATGTTCTCCACGGCGAGCGGCACGGGCAGCGCGTCCTGGGCGATCCTGACGTTCTCGCAGAGCACGTCGAGTGCGTCCCGGGTGCGGGGCACGGGCAGCAGATGGCCGGCCTCGAGGCGCTGCGACGCGGTCAGCGCGCCGCCCGCCCGTACGAACGCGATGTGCTCGGTGACCAGCGGCGAACCGAGTGCCTCGGCCCGCTCCGCGAGCCCTGCGAGACGTGCCGGATCGGGACGCTCCGCGCCACCGAGACCGAGCGCCACTCCGTGCGGGACCACGGTCACGCCCCGCTCCCTGAGCCGGGTCAGGGACGGCGGCAGATGTCCGGGACACACGTTCTCGGCGACGGCCTCGACCCAGTCGATGCCGGGCATCCGCTCGACGGCCTCCGCGATCTCCGGACGCCAGCCGATCCCCGTGCCCAGCCGCGCCGGGCTCCCCGTGTCCACCCTGCTCCTCATGCTCACCCTCCCTCGCCGTAGCCACCTCGCCGTCCGCACCCCTCGTCGCGTGCGTGCTGGTGTTCTCGCCCCGGCGGACTTGAACGAACCCTGACACAGGGACGTTCAGAGCTTCATTTGAGGTTCCGCCCGCTGCGGGCGGACCGTCCGCGCCACGGCTCACGAGGGTTCCGGACGGTCCGTGTTGATCACCCTGCCCTCGTCGTCGGGCGGCTGCGCGGAGGGGGCGGAGGTCAGCGCGGGGTCGCCGGTCGGCTCGGCGGGGCCCGCGGCCGGCGGGAGCGAACCGTTCGGTGGCGGCGGGCCCGTCGGGCTCGCGGTGGCCTGCCCGGCCGCCTCCCTGGCCAGCGAGTCGAAGTCCACTCCGCCGGTGTTCTCGAGCATGGTGATGTGGTCGAGCACGGTCTGGTTGGTGTCCGTGGCGAGCTGCCTGACCAGCGAGTTCCGGGTGGTGTGGCGGACCTCGGCGATCAGTGCGAAGACCTTGCCGTGCGAGTTCCGCAGCAGATTCGCGAACTTCCGCCGGTACGTCTCGCCGTCCGCCTCGGTCAGCTCCCGCAGCCAGCCCTGTTGTTCGTCGCTCGGCTGGTTCGGCAGTTCCACGCCGAGCTGCGCGGCCACGGAACGGGTGCGCCGGTCCAGGTCCGTGTGACCGACCACCAGATGGTCACCGGCCGACTCGATCGCCGCCGTCGGCGCCCGCTCCAGCGCCTGCTGGCCGGCCGGGATCTCCCACAGGCCGGCCAGCCTGACCTTGACCAGGAAGTCCCGGTCGGTGGCCGACAGAGGGCCCCACTGTGTGGCGACGGTTCCGGCGTCCAGGTTCGCCTCCCCGGTGCCCGAGCGGTCCGCGTACGACCAGACGGGAAAGGCGAGTGCGCCGAGTGTCGCCACCAGGGCCGCGATGATCAGAGCGGTCCCGTTGATACGCCGCAGCAAGGTGCCTCCAGAGCTAGGACCTACGGTCCCGCCGGCGGGCGCCCACCGTCGGCTTCTGGGGCGGCACGGCGCACGTGGCGGTGCCGAGGGATACGTACGGGAGGGTCCTGGTGTTCAGCCGGGGCACGGCCGCGACGGCTGTCGGCTCAGCGCCCGGCGGCCCCGGGCAGCGCCGGATGCTCGGCGACCACCGTGCAGGAGCCGGGTGCGATCTCGGTGTAGCCGGCGTCGCGCACCACCGGGAGCCCCGAGGCGACGAGCTCCCGCCACCGCGCCGCACCGGGCCTGCGTACGGACAGCGGGAAACCGGCCGCGCGCCACCCCTCGCGCTCGGCATCGGAGAGTTCCCACCAGGCCAGCTGGGCGCCGTGGCCGGCCTGCGCCATCTCCTTGCCTGCCGACATGTCGACGTGCGGATTCAGCCACAACACCGGTGTCCCGGCGTCCGGTTGGCCCGGCGCCTCGGGGTCGTCGAGTTCCGTACCGGATACCTGCAGCCGCGCCAGGTCCTTCGGCCATCCGTCCAGCGGGACCGGCGGGAACACCCGCACCTCGGCCGACTTCCCGGTCACCGTGATCCCGGGCAGCGCTTCGGCCCGCCGCCACTCGGCACCGCGCGCCCGACGCACCACCTTGCGGATCCTGGCGTCCTGCCAGTCGCGCACGGCCTGCGCCCACTCGCCCTCGCCGGCCGACCGCGCGTCGCTCAGCAACAGCAGTACGGCGCGTGCCGCGGTCTCGAGCGCGTCGGTACGCGCGGGTGGTGCGGCACGTTCGATACGGACCACCAGGGGCAGTACGAACTGCGGGGCTTCGTCCCGGTCCGTACTCGCGTGCCGGAAGGGGCTCTCGGGCTGTGCGTCGTCGGCCGGGGTGGCGGAGTGGCTGGTCACCCGCTCAGTCTGCCAGGCGCGCCGGGACCGGATTCCGGCGGCGTGGTCCGATTCCTGGTGGTTGTCAGTGGTGCGCGAGAGGATGCAGTACATGAAGAGCGACCTGTTTTCGCACGATCACATGGTGCAGCCGGCCGGCACCCCCGGGATGAGCCTGCAGAACTCGAAGTCGATTCGCTACGTCGTGCAGGGCGAGATGTACGCCCGCCAGGGCGCGATGGTCGCCTACCGCGGCAATCTGCAGTTCGAGCGCCAGGGGCAGGGCATAGGCGGCATGTTCAAACGCGCCGTCACGGGCGAAGGGCTGCCCCTGATGGCCGTCCGCGGCCAGGGGGAGGCCTGGTTCGCGCACGAGGCGGCGAACTGCTTCATCGTGGACCTCGAAGCCGGCGACTCCCTCACCCTCAACGGCCGGAACGTCCTGTGCTTCGACACCACCCTCTCCTACACGATCAGCACGGTGAAGGGCGCCGGCATGACCGGCGGCGGGCTGTTCAACAGCGTGTTCACCGGCCAGGGCCGCCTCGGAGTGATGTGTGACGGCGAACCCCTGGTGATCCCCGTCGCCGCTGACGACCCGGTGTTCGTCGACACCGACGCCGTGGTCGGCTGGAGCGCCCAGCTCGCCACCTCGCTGCACCGCTCGCAGAGCGTCGGCTCGATGATCCGCGGCGGCTCCGGGGAGGTCGCCCAACTGAAGCTGGAGGGCGAGGGTTTCGTGATCGTGCGGCCGAGTGAGCTGACCCAGCAGAAGGCGTCGGCGAACTGACGGGACAACCGGACTCGGGACGCTCAGCTGCTGCGCCCCGATGCACCGCCGATCAGTTCCGAGACGCGGGTGAAGCGGTAGCCCCGCTTGCGCAGTTCGGGGACGATCCGTCGGATCGCCTGCTCGGTGACCGGTGCCGCGCTGCGCGTGCAGTGCATGACCACCACCGATCCGGGCTGCACGCCGCGCAGCACTTCCTCGGCAACCGCATCGGCGTCCTGCGCGAAGGCGTCGCCGCTCACCACGTCCCACTGGACCGCGGTGACACCGGCGGGCGCGATCGCCTTGAGCGCCGCGCGGTCGTAACAGCCGCCGGGGAAGCGGAAGTACGGCACTGGGTCCGTGATGCCGGCCTTGCCGAAGGCGGCGAAGGCGCGCTCCACGTCCGAGCGCATCCGGTCGGCCGATACGGAGGGGAGCCCGTAGCAGTCGTTCGTGTACGCGTGGTGGCTGTACGAGTGGTTGGCGACCTCGAAGAGAGGGTCCGAGCCGATCGCTCCGGCCTGCTGCGGATACTCCTCGGCCCACCGGCCGGTCATGAACACGGTCGACGGCACCTTGAGCCGGCGCAGGGTGGCGATCAGCTCCGGGTTGTCGAAGCGTTCGCCGGCTGCGGCCCGCGGCCCCTGATCGGCCGTCATGTCGGCGTCGAAGGTGAGCGCCACGGTCTTCCCGCCGTCCGGCCGCCCCTGCTTGAACACCGGGGTCAGGCCCTGCGGGCCCGGAGCCAGCGTGGGCGGGCGCTTCTTCGGCGCCGACTGCGGCCGGTGCTCCTGCCCGGCCGCGGGCGTCCGCCGTTCCTCGGGCCGATCGCCCCCGCCCGTATCGGCACAGCCGCAGACCAGGGCCCCGAGCGCGCAGACGGTCACCAATGTGCGAAGGGAGGAGAGATTCACTCCGCGAAGATAACCCTACAAACCGCGCATTTCGGGCATTGAGGAGTGGGCGGCGCCTGTTCGGGTTCAGGGTGCGGCGAGGAGCTGCTCACGATTGGCCGCGACGTCGAACGTGGCCTTCGGGTACTGCGGGTCGAGAGCCGTGAGGTGCTCGAGGAGCAAGGTGCTGATGGCCCAGTTGCGGTACCACTTGCGGTCCGCCGGGACGAGGTACCAGGGCGTCCTGGGCGTCGAGCAGCGGGCCAGGGCGATCTCGTACGCCTCCTGGTAGGCGGGCCAGACCGCGCGTTCCGCGATGTCGACGGGGCTGAACTTCCAGTGCTTGTCCGGGCGGTCGAGGCGCTCGAGGAGGCGGGAGCGCTGCTCCTCGTAGCCGAGGTGCAGGAAGCATTTGACGACGGTGACGCCGTCGTCGGCGAGCGACTGCTCGAAACGGTTGATCGCGCCGTACCGGCGGCCGAGCACAGCGGGCGAGACGAGGCCGCGCACGCGCGCGATGAGCACGTCCTCGTAGTGCGAACGGTCGAAGATGCCGATCTCGCCCGCGAGGGGCAGCGCCTGACGCACCCGCCACAGGAACGGATGGCTCAGCTCCTCGCGGGTCGGTGACTTGAAGGCCTTGATGCGGCAGCCGGACGGGTTGAACAGGCCGATCACATGCTTGACCGTGCCGCCCTTTCCGCTGGTGTCCATGCCCTGCAGGACGAGCAGCACCCGGCGGCGGTCCCCGGCCGTGCTCGCCGCGTACAGGCGTTCCTGCAGGTCAGCCAAGGGGGCGCCGAGACGGGCGGTGGCCTCGCGTCCGGCCGCCTTGCCGCCCGGACCCCCCGGGGTGGCCCGGGTGTCGTACGAGGAGAGGTCGACGGGCTCGCCGGGCGGGACCCGCAGGAGATCGCTCAGGGGGGCGGGGGCTTCGGCCTTGCCCCGCTGCTTTCCCGGACTCTTCGCCGAGCTGCTGCCCGGCTTCTCGGCGGACTTCCTGTCGTGCTTCTTCGACACCGTTCACGCACCCCTTCCGGTCCCTGCGTAGAGCCTGCGGCGTGTCCGCTCCCCGCGCTACCCGTGACGGGCGCGGCGGCAGGGGTGTCACACCGCGAGAACCTTGATGCCGGCCTCGGTGAGCCCGGCGACCATGGCCGGCTCCACCGCGGAGTCCGTGACGAGGACGTCGATACGAGCGATGCCGCAGATGCGGGCGAAGGCCCGGGCGCCCATCTTGGTCGAGTCCGCCACCACGATCACCCGCCGTGCCCGTTCGGCGAACTGTCTGCTCACGCTCGCCTCGTCCTCGTGTCGCGTCATCACCCCGAGCCCCGGATCGACCGCGTCCGCGCCGAGGACCACGACGTCGAGGACCACCTCGTCCAGCACTCCACGGGTGAGCGGGCCCACCAGCTCGTACGTCTGCGGGCGGGCCACGCCGCCGGTCGTGACGATCTTGATCTGTGGGCGTACGGCCAGTTCGCCGGCGATGTTCAGGGCATTGGTGACGACGGTGAGGACCGGTGGCTCGCCGGACGCGGGCACGGCCTGCAGATCGCTGCCCGCCCGCACCGCGAGCGCGCGGGCCACCTCGGTGGTGGTGGTGCCGCCGTTGAGACCCACCACCTCGCCGTCCCCGATCAGGTCTGCCGCGGCCGCGGCGATCTGCTGCTTCTGCCGGGCGTTCCGCGACGACCTGTAGCGCAACGGCAGTTCGTACGACACCCCGTGGGCCAGGGCTCCGCCGCGGGTGCGCAGCAGCATGCGCCGCTCGGACAGCTCGTCGAAGTCCCGGCGGATGGTGGCGGCCGAGACGCCGAGCCGGCCCGCCGCGTCCTCGACGTCGAGGCGGCCCTCCGCGGCCAGCACTTCGAGCAGACTGCTCCACCGGTCGTGCTTGGGCATACAGCGGCTCCTCGGGGGCGGCGGCTCGACGGCCCACGCTATAGCGGCAGCCTCCGCCCCGGGCCGCCTCCTGGCAGATCTCCGGGGACGGGTGCGGGGACGCACGACCGCCGGCCGTACGTCCCCGCGAGTGTTCCCGACAACCCGGTGAATACCGGGAGTTACCGGTGGTGCCAGGGTCCCGTCACCGCGAACGTGGTGCCGGGGGTGTAGCAGTTCACATACATCGTGTCGTCGTCCGGAGAGAAGGTGACCCCCGCGAACTCGCCCCACTCGGGCTCTTCCGGGGTGCCGGTGTTCTGCGCGCCACGGGCCATCGGATAGACCTCGCCGCGCCGGGTCAGGCCGAACACGTGCTGGGCGCCCTCGCCGTCCTCGCAGACCATCAGGCCGCCGCTGGGGGCCAGGCAGATGTTGTCCGGCTCCTCACCCGGCAGCTGCACATCGGTGTCCGGCCCGAAGACGATCACCAGGGTCAGCCTGCTGCGCTCGGGCTCGTACCGCCAGATCTGGCCGTAGTGGTCGCCTGCCGAGCCTTCCTTGCTGCGGGCGTAACTGGACACGAAATAGACGGACTTGCCGCCCCAATAGCAGCCCTCGAGCTTCTGCCCGTGAGTGATCCCCTTCGTGCCGAAGTCCTGGAAGCGGATCGGCGTCTCGGCGGCCAGTGGATCGGGTACGTCGACCCACTCGATGCCGTCGAAGGTGGCGCCCGTCTCGTGGACCGCCGAGAGGTCCGGCACCCCAGGCACGCGCATGGCCTGCAGTTCGCCACCCGCGCGCAGTGAACCGAGTCCGCCGTGCGGCTTGTTGGGCAGGAAGCGGTAGAACAGGCCGAAGGGGCGCTCGAAGGCGTCCTCCGTCTCGTAGATGATCCCGCGTCGCGGGTCGACGGCGATCGCCTCGTGCTGGAACCGGCCCATGTCCTCGAGCGGGTGGGCTCCGCTGCGCAGTGGATCCACGGGGTCCACCTCGAAGATGAAACCGTGGTCCTTGGTGTAGCCGTTCGTGCCGGCCTTGTCCTCGGTCTCCTCGCAGGTCAGCCAGGTGCCCCAAGGGGTGGGCCCGCCCGCGCAGTTGACAGCGGTGCCGGCGATGGCGACCCGCTCCTCGAGGACCTCGTTCTTACGGTCGAGGGACAGCGCCGTACAGCCGCCCATGCCGTTCGGGTCGTAGGTGAGGCCTTCGACGGCCGGGACTCTGATCTTCGCGTCGACGCGGTTCTCGTGATTGCGCACGAGGTTCACGCCGCCGTGCTTGCCGCGGAAGGCGGCCATGCCGTCGTGGTTGCTCGGTACGTCGCCCTCGCCGGAGAGCAGTTTGTCGCCCTCGCGGGAGAGCACCTTGTAGCGGAAGCCCTCGGGCAGGTCCAGCATGCCATCGGGGTCCGGCACGAGCGGGCCGTAGCCCGTTCTGCCGTGGGCGGCGGCGGTGCCCGCGAAGAGTTCGGTGAGCGCACCGGTGAAAGCGATGCCCGCTCCCAAGGCGCCCGAACGGGCGAGGACTTGACGTCGTGTTGCGGACAGTGGTGCTTCGGACATGTGGGCAACTCCCTGCTGGCGGACAGGAATGTGACCCGCACGTGTGTATCACGCGGTCAGGCCGCCGGGAACCACGCGCGTAGAAACGCATGGGGTGTGTTCGGCCGGTCGGCCGGTCGGCCGGTGAGCGGTCGGTGGACGCGTGCCGCAGAAATATTGGATCGCTCAGTTCAAAAACTGGTAGTGTGCCGGCATGGCGCGACCGAGGATGTTCGACGAGGAGCGCGCCCTGGACGCGGCCATGCGCCTGTTCTGGGAGAAGGGGTACGAGGCCGCCTCGACCCAGGACTTGTGCGAGGCCACCGGGCTGGGGCGCAGCAGTGTCTACAACACGTTCTCCAGTAAGCACGCGCTGTTCGTGCGCGCGCTCGCCCGCTATCTCGACCGGACGACGGCCGGACAGCTCGCCCTCCTCGAGGATGTGGATCTCTCTGCCGTCGAGCGGCTCCGGTCGGTGTTCGCCTCAGTCATCGATACGGAGGAGGGCAATCGCCTTCGGGGGCGGGGTATCGGCTGCTTCGGCGTGAACAGCAGTACGGAACTGGCGGGGCGCGACCCCGAGGTGTCCCGACTCCTCGAGCGTGACCTGGCCAGGCGCCTCGCCGACCTGGGAGACGTCATCGCGCAGGGGCAGCGTGCCGGGGAGATCTCCGACGCTCGGAATCCGGCCGAACTGGCGCGGTTCCTCAATGCGGTGATCGCCGGCCTGCGGGTGTCCGCGCAGAACGGCGCCGATCGCCCCACGCTCGAGAGTGTCACCGCGTGTGCCATGGACTCCCTGACCCGCTGACCCGCTGACCCGCTGACGGGGAGCGGTCGGCGTCGTGCCCCGTGTGTCTCGTCCGTCTCGAGGCACGCCCCAGTTTTGAACTGAATCATCTAAAACTGACGAGAGGACGTGACCCACGTGCCGCGTGCCGTATACGTGCTGGCCCTGGGCATCTTCGCCATGGTGACCAGTGAATTCGTCGTCGCCGGTCTCATGCCGCAGATGGCCGACTCCCTTGATGTGACCATCCCTCAGATCGGCTATCTGGTCACGGCGTTCGCCGTCGCCATGGCGGTCGGCGGCCCGTTCCTGACCGTGGCCGTGATGCGCCTGCCTCCCAGGCCCGCGCTGCTCATGGTCTTCGCCGTCTTCCTTGCCGGAAACGTACTGGCCGCGACGGCCACCGGCTATGGCGTCATGCTGGCGGCGCGCGTGGTCACCGGCGTCGCCGCGCAGGCGTTCTTCGGCGTCGCGATCTCAGTGAGTTCCGCCGTGACGCGCGAAAACGTCAGGGGCCGTGCGATCGCGGTGGCCATGAACGGTCTCATGCTGGGCACGCTCCTCGGCCTGCCGATGGCCACCTTCATCGGCGGACACCTGGGCTGGCGAGCCGCCTTCTGGGCGATCACCGTGCTGACCCTGATCGCGGCGGCAGTCACCGCGGTGGCCGTTCCGCGACTGGAACGGCCCGGGGCGGGCGGCAGCGGCCTCCGCGACGAGATGCAGGTCTTCCGCCGTCCACGCCTGTGGCTGGTGCTGTCGACGAGCACACTCATCATCGGGGCGACCTTCGCCGCCTTCACGTACTTCAACCCGATCCTCACCGGGGTCAGCGGCTTCGATGCGGACACCGTCCCCGTGCTGCTCATCGGCTACGGCGCCGCGACCGTCGTCGGCAACACCGTCGTCGGACGTCTCGCCGACCGCCGGAACGTCGGCGTCCAGGTCGCCGGGTTGGCGCTGAACGCCGTATTCCTCGCGGGATTCGCGTTGCTGGCCGACGTGGGGACCGCCGCCGTCGTGCTGATGACGGGCATCGGGCTCGTCGGTGTCACGATGAACCCGGCCATGGCCGTCCGCGTTCAGCGCACCGGTAACGCGGGGCCGTTGGTCAACACCGTGCACGCGTCGTTCATCACGCTCGGGGTCATCGTCGGATCGTCCGTGGGCGGAGTCTTCGTCGGACACTTCGGTCTGCGCTCGCCGTTGTGGCTGGGGGCCGGCCTGGCCGTACTGGGGCTGCTGTCACTGGCGCCCGAACTGGCCTGGCGGCGCAGGGCGGTTGCGCCACTCGCCGTGAGCGCCGGGGATGCACCCGCCGCATCGGAGGACGTGCCCACCGCATCGGGGGACGTGCCCACCGCATCGGGGGACGTGCCGACGCCGTCCGGCACGGAGGAGGCGGCCGGACGGAGCGCCTGGTGAGTGCGGCCCGGAGGGCCTCAGTTGCCCTGCTGTTCCTTCACCAGTGGGGCCGCGTCGCGGGCCAGGGCGGTGAGACGGGAGATGGCGCGGAAGTACTTCTTCCGGTAGCCGCCCTTCAGCATCTCCTCGCTGAACAGCTGGTCGAACGGTACTCCGGAGGCCAGCACCGGCACCTCGCGGTCGTAGAGCCGGTCCGCGAGAACCACCAGGCGCAGCGCCGTGGACTGGTCCGGCACCGGCTCGGCGCCGGTCAGGCACACCGCGGTGAGCCCGTCGGTCAGTGCGCCGTACCGGCTGGGGTGCACCTTCGCCAGGTGCTCGACGAGGCGCGGGAAGTCGTCGAGGGACGCGCCCTCGGTGGCGTACGCCGCCTTGGTGACCTGCCCGTCGGAGTACGGCTCGGGGGCGTCCGGCAGACCGCGGTGGCGGTAGTCGTCGCCGTCGATGCGCAGTGCGCGGAAGTGTGCGGACAGGCCCTGGATCTCGCGCAGGAAGTCGGCGGAGGCGAACCGGCCCTCGCCGAGCTTGCCCGGCAGGGTGTTCGACGTGGCGGCCAGGGCGACCCCGGCCTCCACGAGCTTGCCGAGCAGTGTGGAGACGAGGACGGTGTCGCCGGGGTCGTCGAGCTCGAACTCGTCGATGCACAGCAGCCGGTGCCCGCTCAGCGTGCGTACGGTCTGCTGGAAGCCGAGCGCGCCCACCAGGTTGGTCAGCTCCACGAACGTGCCGAACGCCTTGTGCTCGGGCGCCGCCGGAGTGGCGTGCCACAGAGAGGCGAGCAGGTGGGTCTTGCCGACGCCGTAGCCGCCGTCGAGGTAGATCCCGCGGGGGCCCTGAGGAGCGGCGGGCTTGCGGCTGAAGAAGCGCCGCTTCGGGCTCGCCGCGTGCGCACCGGTGAGCCCGGCCGCGAAGCCGCTGAGCACCTCCACCGCTTCGGCCTGACTGGGCTGGCGCTCGTCGGGCACGTACGTCTCGAAGCGCGCGGTCCGAAAGCGCGGTGGCGGCACCATCTCGGCGACCAGACGATCGGCCGGCACGTGGGGCTCGCGGGCGCACAGGGACTGAGGGGCCGCGCCGGCTATCTGCGAAGTACCGGTGGCGGGAGCGGAGGTCGACACAACTCCCCACCTTAAGGGCCGTGCGAGACTGCGAGGCATGCGCAGCCTCTTCCCTGTGACCGATGAAACAGCCGACCAGGGCCCGGGGGCCGACCGCGAGTGGACGCTCGACGAGCTGGCCGACCGTTACGCCTATCCGGTGGAGCCGTCGGCGGGGCCCTGGTCCGCGGAGTCCGGTACGGGTCGGGCGGAGGGTGGCGGGGGAGTCCGTTCCGGTTCCCCTGCTGATTCCGCTTCCGGCGCTCGGAGCGACTCACCCACTGGTTTCCCCTCCGCTTCCTCCGCCTCGGTACCGGGTTCCGACCGCCCTTCCGCTTCTCTTTCCGCCGCCGTTCCCTGGCTACGGGCCAACATGGTCTCGACCCTCGACGGCGCGGCCCAGCACGACGGCCGTTCGCAGCCCATCTCCTGCGCCTCCGACATGCGGATCTTCGGCACCCTGCGGGGTCTGGCCGACGTGGTCCTGGTCGGCGCCGAGACCGTACGCAAGGAGGGATACCGCCCTGCACGCGCGCGGGAGGCGTTCGCGGAACGCCGTGCGGCGGCGGGCCAGACCCCGGCTCCGGCCGTCGCCGTGATCAGTGCCGGTCTCGACCTCGATTTCTCGGCCCCGCTCTTCACGTCGTCACTGGTCCCGACCCTCGTGCTGACCGGCGAGAAGGCGCGCAAGGACCGCAAGGAGGAGGCCGAACGGGCCGGCGCCCGGGTGGTCGTCGCCGGCGACGGCAGGGGAGTGGACCCGGCTCGAGCCGTACAGGCCTTGGCCGAACTCGGTCTGACCCGGCAGCTCACCGAGGGCGGCCCGCGCATGCTGGGCCAGTTCATCGCGGCCGGAGTCCTTGACGAGCTCTGTCTGACCCTGTCGCCGACGCTCACATCGGGGGACGCTCAGCGGATCGCGGACGGTCCCCGCATCGCCGTGCCGAAACGGTTCTCCTTGGCTTCGCTCCTCGAGGAGGAGGGTTTTTTGTTCACCCGTTACCGTCGAACCTGACAATCAGCGGAATTGATCGTTCCGTTTGTGTTCCGCTGGGCACACTAGAACCGGCAGACCTCGTGCGACCACGGGGCAGGATGGTTTCCGCAGGGGCCAGGCGGCCCCCGAAGGAGAAGGGCGCCCGTCGTGTTCACGAGCGTATTGATGATCGAAAAGGCCCTGTCGGCCGTGGACGTGGAGTTCGTCACCACCCTGCACGGCGACGACCCGGTCTCCTTCGTCGTCCTCATGCAACCGCGCGGCGACCAGGACCGGCTGCTGCGCGCGGTCGACGACGTGGCTCTCGGCGAACTCGAGGAGGCCGTGCACGAGGCGGACGTACCGGAGGGCGACGAGGCCGTCGGCCCTGCCCGCCTGGGGCTGGAGCACTCATTGAAGGTGCTGCGCGACGCCGGCGGCGAGGCCGTCGGACAACTGGTCGAGGACCACCCCTTGGACGTACTCACCTCGGTCGCCGAAGAGACCCGGGCCGACGAGGTCATCGTGCTGACCGCGCCGCACTACGTCGAGGAGTTCTTCCACCGCGACTGGGCGTCGAGGGCGCGCCACAAGGTCGGCGTCCCCGTGCTCAAGCTCTACGCGCACAGCGAATAGGCTGGGGCCGCCCCGGACACCGCGTCGGGGCAGCCGCAGACCCGTACCGGCACTGTTCCGGCTTCCGCCCGGACCGGTGCCGTCGCTTGCGGTCCGTACCACCGTGCCAGTCCTTGATCCCGTGCCCAGGAGACGCAGATGACCGCCGGCCTTCCCCCCGCCATGGACCGACCGCACTTCATCGGCATCGGCGGGGCGGGAATGTCGGGCATCGCCAAGATCCTCGCCCGACGCGGCGCCTCGGTGGCGGGCAGCGATTCCCGCGAATCGGCGACGGCCGAGGCGCTGCGGGCGCAGGGCGCCACGGTCCACATCGGGCACGCCGCCGAGCACCTGGCCGAGGAGGCGACGAGCGTCGTCGTCTCCTCCGCCATCCGCGACGACAACCCGGAGCTGGCCGCCGCCCACACCCGCGGCATCCCCGTCGTCCACCGCTCCGACGCGCTCGCCTCCCTGATGGACGGCCTGCGGCCGATCGCCGTCGCCGGAACCCACGGCAAGACGACCACCACGTCGATGCTCGCCGTGGCCCTGTCCACGCTCGGCCTCTCGCCCTCGTACGCCATCGGCGGTGACCTCGACGCCCCCGGCTCCAACGCCGAGCACGGCACGGGCGAGATCTTCGTGGCCGAGGCGGACGAATCGGACCGCAGCTTCCACAAGTACGCCCCCGAGGTCGCCATCGTCCTCAACGTGGAACTGGACCACCACGCCAACTACGCCTCGATGGACGAGATCTACGAATCATTCGAGACCTTCGCGGGCCGCATCGTGCCCGGCGGCACCCTCATCGTCTCGGCCGACCAGTCCGGCGCGATCGAACTGACCCGCCGGCTGCGCGACCAGTCGTCCCTGAAGGTCGTCACCTACGGCGAGTCCGAATCCGCCGACGTACGCGTCCACAAGATCACCCCGCGCGGCCTGAGCAGCGAGGTCACCGTCCTGCTCGACGGCAAGCTGCTCACCTTCGCGGTCTCCGTGCCCGGCCGCCACTACGCGCTCAACGCGGTCGCCGCGCTCGCCGCCGGCGTCGCCCTCGGCATCCCCGCGCACAACCTGGCCTCCGCCCTCGGCAAGTACACCGGCGTCAAGCGCCGCCTGCAGCTCAAGGGCGAGGCCGCCGGCGTCCAGGTCATCGACTCCTACGCCCACCACCCGACCGAGATGACCGCGGACCTGGAGGCCATGCGGGCGGCGGCCGGCGACTCCCGCCTCCTCGTCGTCTTCCAGCCGCACCTCTTCTCCCGCACCCAGGAGCTCGGCAAGGAGATGGGCGACGCCCTCGCCCTCGCAGACGCCTCCGTGGTCCTCGACATCTATCCGGCCCGCGAGGACCCTATTCCCGGCATCACCAGCGCCCTGATCGTCGACGCGGCCCGCGCGGCCGGCGCCGACGTGGTGGCCGAACCCTCCAAGGAAGCGGTGCCCGAGGTGGTCGCGGGAATGTCGAAGCCCGGTGATCTCGTTCTCACCATGGGCGCGGGCGACGTCACGGACCTCGGTCCCGAGATCCTCGCCCGCCTGTCCCGCTGACCGGTCCGCAGCCCGGACCCAGAGCTTCCGCACGCCGAGGAGAACGCATATGTCGTACGACGTCGACAAGCCCGACGAGCAGTGGCGCGCCGAACTTTCCCCGGCCGAGTACGCCGTCCTGCGCCAGGCCGGCACGGAACCCGCCTTCACCGGGGAGTACACCGACACCAAGACCGAGGGCACCTACGCCTGCCGCGCCTGCGGCGCCGAACTCTTCACCTCCACCACGAAGTTCGAGTCCCACTGCGGCTGGCCGAGCTTCTACGACCCGCGTGACTCGGACGCGGTGGAGCTGATCTCCGACACGTCGCACGGCATGGTGCGAACGGAGGTGCGCTGCGCTCGCTGTGGCTCCCACCTGGGCCACGTCTTCGAGGGCGAGGGCTATGCGACGCCTACGGATCAGCGGTACTGCATCAACTCGATCTCGCTGACGCTCAATCCGGTGGAGGACTGACGCCGACGAAGCCGGTTCCGCGGCCGACGCCGATCTTCTGAGTGTGGCGCTGATCGCGCCATGAGAGGCCTGATGGTGATCGGTAACCCGGCTCAAATGAGGGGCCGCGTCGCTTTTTGCGCTCGCATGTCCCCCGTCGCTGCAGATGGTGATCAACTCGACTGTCAGCAGGAGAACGAGTAGGCCACGAATCACTGAGTTCGGCGTTTCGGCGTGTTCTGCCCAGAGCGTCGGGGTGCCAGAGAAGTGTCGTGAGTAGAGATGCGACTGGTATCGCATCCTCTGGACCGCCCGTCATCCGGCCGCTGGGTACGCAGACCTGGCCCGCGTTCGCCACGGTGGTCGAGGCGAATGACGGTGTGTGTGGTGGCTGCTGGTGCGTGGGTTTTCATGTGAAGGTCGGGGAATGGGCGCACCGCGCACCGCCACCCCCGACGTCGCCCCGGCCTTAGCGGGCCGGACGCCCGCGTAGCGGCTGCTCAAGCCGCAATCGGCGCTCAGGCCGGGCACCCCGGGCCGACAGAGGCGATCCGCCCGGCACCTGTCAGGGGACCTCGACTTTCGCACACGTGACGTGACCGTCTGGAAACTGTCGGTTTCGCGGGTCGCCGGTCGTAGCTAGGCTGATCAACTCAGCTTGGCTACGGGGGAGATGGTGAATATGGCGGCGGTCACCGGTGGCCGACTGCGCGCGGATGTGGTGCGGTACTGGCGGGCGGTCGAGCTGTTCAGCCCTCAGCGGGTCCCGCCGGTGAAACCGTCCGAACAGGTCTACGCCGTGAGTTCCGGATGGCCGCTGCCCTGGGAGGACAGCTCTGGATTGCCGCAGCCGAGGCCGAAATACGCCTGGCAGCACACGGTTTACTGCGGGGTGTTCGCCATTGAGCGGGTGCGGGATGTGCTGGGTGAGGTGTTCCCTCAAGGCGAGGACGATGACCGTGACGGGCGCGTCGGTGGTGACAGCGCGCTCATGTCCTTCACGGTGAACCAGGACGGCCTTCTCCTCAAGGACTCGGTGTGCTTCTCGGCGTGCGCCTGGGCCGTCGGGCGCACACGGACACCAGGACCGGACGCGGCCGCGTGGCTGGACGGCTTCTCGGACGAGGCCGATGCCTGTGAGCGGCAGATGCTCGCCCTGGGCGATGGAAAGCTCCGGGTGCAGGGCGGCCGCGCGGGTCCCGGAGGGCTTCTCGCCGTCGCGGGAAGGCTCGTGGCCGACGCGGCGACCGGTGGAGTGGTCTCCGGTCTGGGCGAGCTTGCGCGGGGTGTGGTGGGTGAGGTCCTGGACGGAGTCGTGGGCAAAGCAGCGCAGGCTGCGGCGGGAAAGGCAACTGAGTCCCTGGCGCAGGGAGTGGCGGACACAGCGCGTCCATACGGCACGGACGATACTGCGGGAACGGACGGCGAGGAGGGCTCGGGGCAGCTGCCTCCGGACGCTCTCGGTAGCCGGCCGCTGGCCTTCGACGACATTGCGGCCTTCACCGCCTGGCTGGCAGCCCGCTTTGGGGTGGAGGCGGACCTGACGCCCGATGCCGCCCGGGTCAAGAGCGTCCAGGTGTACCAGAGCCGAGAGGGCGAGTCGGGCGACCAGGGCTTCCTCAACAGTTTCATCGCCGATGACCTCGACAAGGTGTCTGACGAGCTCGCGGCCGGGCGTACCGGGCGCGCGTTGGAGGACTACCTGACTGGGGCCGACCGCATCGATGTGGGACGCCGGCACGATGTCCGTGAGGAGCCGCTGCTGGTGCTGGCGGGCCTCTCTCCCGAATTCGTCCCACTGGGCAGATGGCCGTCTGCTACCGACCGTTCGCTGGTGCTGAGCCAGCAGTTCGCCGTGAACCGCCTACTGGCCGAGCTGGACGGGCATCACGGAGTGTTCTCCGTGAATGGACCTCCGGGGACGGGCAAGACCACGATGCTGCGTGATGTGATCGCCGCACTGGTCACCCAGAGAGCCTGTGCACTGGCCGAACTACGCAGCCCACAGCAAGCGTTCGGTAAGGCCTACACCTGGCGCACCGAGGGTTACGCCAGGACGGTACGAGAGCTGAAGCCGCATCTGCAGGGCTACGAGATGGTGGTGGCTTCCGCCAACAACGGTGCGGTGCAGAACATCAGCGACGAGATTCCGACCCTGGCCGCCGTCGCCGAGCAGTGGCGTGACGAGGCCCGGTATCTCCCGGAGCAGGCGAGCCTGATGCTGAACGGTGCTGACGCATGGGGCGCCGTAGCTGCCCGTCTCGGCAATCGGAAGAATCGTGGTGAATTCACGGACAGCTTCTGGTGGGGCAATGTGCGCGAGCGAGGCGTGCACGGGGGCGTGAGACGAACGCGCACGCATCAGGGGCTGCGGGATGTGCTCAGTGGGAAGAGTGATCCGTCCGTAGAGCCCGTCGACTGGAGCGCTGCGGTACGTGACTTCAAGGCCGCACGAGCGCTGGTCGAGCGACTGCGAGACGAACGGCGCAAGGCGGCACAGGCTCTGGACGGCTTGGCTTCGGCCAAAAGCGAGGCGGTCGCTGCCGATCGGGAGGCCGCGACGATCGCCGGAGACCTGCCGGACTTCCGGCAACGGGCCGCGGAAGCTGCGCAGGAGCTGACACGACTTGAAGATGTCGAGAGGGGATGCAGGGAGCGCCGCCGCGACCATCAGTCGGCCCAACCAGGCTTGCTCCAGAGCCTGTTCACCTTCGGCCGAGCGAACCGTACGTGGCAGGACGAGTACGAACGCCTCACCCGCCGTGTAGACCGGGCCATCGATGACGTGACAGAGTCCCGCACCAAGCTCGAAGCGCTCCGCGGAGACCTGGCCGCGGCCGAGCAGACAGCAGCGAACGCGCGGGCCGTGCGTGGTCGCCTAGAGTCATTGGAACGGACAGTGGCAACCGCCCGTCGGAAATGGGGCGACCATGTTCCGGATCCTGCGGACTTCGATCCGTTCTCCGACCGTGCGACCTTGGAGCGTCGAGAGCGGTCAGCTCCGTGGGCCGACGAGGAGTTTGCTGCCGCTCGAACACGGCTGTTCATCGAGGCGCTCCGACTCCACCGCGCCTTCCTCAGTGCGTCAGGCGACGTGATGTTGAAGAACCTCCAGGCCACCATGGAAGTAGTAGGTGGGAACGCCCCGAGGGACCTGAAGCAGGACGCTGTACGCGCCGCCTGGCAGAACCTCTTCTTGGCCGTGCCCGTCGTCTCGACCACGTTCGCCTCCTACGACCGGCTGTTCGCCGGCCTGGGCAAGGAAGATCTCGGCTGGCTGTTCGTCGACGAGGCGGGGCAGGCCGCACCGCAGATGCCGGTGGGAGCGTTGTGGCGAAGTCGCCGTGCGGTACTCGTCGGCGATCCATTGCAGCTCGAACCTGTGGTCGTGCTGCCGTGGACGGCCCAGCAGAAGCTTCGCACGCATCATGAGGTCGCGCAGGAATGGGCACCAGCCTGGACATCTGCTCAACAGGTGGCGGACCGACTTGGGCAGTGGGGCACGACCCTGCCTGCGGATTTGCCGGACGGTTCCACCGAGGTGTGGGTCGGCTCACCGCTGCGGGTGCACCGGCGCTGTGACGACCCCATGTTCACGATCAGCAACACGATCGCGTACGACGGCTTGATGGTGCACGGTGTCGGCGACCGCGCTCCCTTCGGTCCGCCGGAAGGAAGTTTCTGGTGGGATGTCCGGTCACAGGAGGCCACCGGGAAGTGGGTGCCGACCGAAGGCCAAGCTCTGGTCGATGCTGTGAACAGACTCCTCGACAAGGAACTGCCATCGAACGAGCTGTACGTCATCAGCCCTTTTCGAGACGTTGCACGTCGCGCCGGGGAGCGCCTGCGCGGGCTGGTGCCACACGACCGTGTGGGTACGGTTCACACTGCGCAGGGCAAGGAAGCCGACGTGGTGATACTCGTCCTGGGGACGCATCCTGATGCAGCAGGTTCGCGCCGGTGGGCCGCCGCCAAGCCCAATCTCCTGAACGTGGCGGTGAGCCGCGCCAAGAGGCGCCTGATCGTGATCGGGAATCGCGATGCATGGCAGGGGCAACGTCACTTCTCCGCCCTCGCCCGTCAACTGCCGTACTACAGCTGGTGATGTGCCCGTGGGTTGCCCGCGGACGGCGCGGTCACGAGGGCAGCTGGCAGATTCGCGTCCTGTGTCCAACAGAGCTGTGAGGTGCTCGAACGGCAGCTGGTGTGGCGCCGCTGCGGCTGGCCGAACTTCGACTATGCACGCAATCGGATGCCGTGGAACTTGTGTCCGACACGTCACACGGGACAGTGCGGACCGAGGTGCGGCTCGCACTTGGGGCATGTCTTCGAGGGAGAGGGTTATGCAACGCCGACGGATGAGTGGTACTGCATCAACTCGATCTCGCTGACCCTGCGGTCCAGCGAGGGGTGAGCTTACGGCCTCCACGGCCCCTGAACGACCAGGAGGCCATTGGCCGCGCTTGCCGCTGAGTCGCCGATGTGCTGGCTGCCGGCGTGAGGATCTCCCGTTCCGGTCCTCTTCGAAGGAGTCTCGTCGTGCCCGTTTGTGAACAGGTGAAGCCCTTCTCCCGCAGTGGATCCAGCTCGAAGGCGCGGTGGGCGAGCGTCACTTGGTCCTGGTGCGGGAAGCGCCCGAGTGCGGGGCGTAGGCGGTTGTGCCCGAGGTGGCACCAGGGGCATGCGAGGTCCGCCCAGAAGTCGATACGCATGATCTTTCTGAGCCTGAAGTGGCGAGGCGGTGCGCAGGCCGGTCGGCGAGGGGCCGACCGGCCTGCTCGGGAGCTCCGAGCGGAGCTTGTGGGACTACTGCATGGCGGCACGGACGGTGGTGGAGTCCACGATCTGTTCCATGCGGACGATGCGACCGAGGCGGACGACGAAGCTGTGCGCGACGCGCGCCTCCATCGCCTTGCCCGTGCCCTTGTGGGTCGCGCTGTAGCGGGCGAGGACCACGACGCGCTCGCCGTCGGCGATGTAGGTGTCGTCGTTCTCTCTGGTTTGTAGGTGCGTCGTGCACTGTCGCGTCACCCGCAAGAGGGTTGCTGTGTACGACGGTTCGCGTCGCCGTGTCGTGCACGTCGGAGTTGTCGTTGAAGGCTCGTGGCTCATCAGACGGTCTCCGGAAGACTCCGCGCTTTCCCTGTACGCATGCCGTCGGGGCAGCGGTACTGGACCGTGCTGGATGAGAACCGGCTGGCGCCCGTACCGGCGGCGGACGAGTTCTTGCGGCATGTGCGCTTTGGTCGTGATCAGGCCGAGTCGACGACGCGTACATACGCCGGGGCGGTCGCGCTCTACCTGACGTGGTGCGGGTGCACCGGGAGGGACTGGACGACGGCGGCGGGTCGCCTGGGCAGCTTCATGTTCTGGCTGCGGTACTCGCCCGGCGACGGTACTCCGGTGGTGGCCGGGCCTGGGAGCGAATCGGTCCGCGGACCACGCCGGATCAACACCGTGCTCGCCGGCGTCCGCGAATTCCTCGCGCACGCCACGACGCTGGGCACGGTGCCAACGTTCGTGCTGTCCCAGCTCTACGAGGTCGCCGACGACCGCGACCTGCCGATGCAGGCCCGCGGCGAGGGCAGCGGGCTGCGCTACTACGCCAAAGCCCGGCACCGGGCCGCCGAGCCGGACGAACCGGTCGGCCGCGCAAGCGACGAGGACGTCCTTGCCCTGCTGCGGGTCTGCCGCTCGGCCCGTGACCGGTTCATCGTCCTTCTGCTGGCCAGGGCCGGGTTGCGTCGGAGCGAGGCCGTGGGCCTTCGGCGCGAGGACATCCACTTCGTCCTGGACGCCAGCATGCTTGGCTGCCGGATTCCCGGCTCTCACCTGCACATCGTGCGCCGGGACAACGACAACGGAGCCTGGGCAAAGTCGAAGCGCTCGCGCGCCGTCCCGGTCGACTTCCTGCTGGTGCAGGCTTACGACCAGTACGTCGTCGAACGAGACGCCTGCCGCGAAGCCCGCAAGAGCGACTTCGTGCTGGTGAATCTGTTCCGAGCGCCGCTGGGGGCACCCATGCCGCCCGGCGCCCTGAACGACCTGTTCAGCCGGCTCTCGCGCAGGGCCGGGCTGGCCGACGGCGTCCACCCCCACGCCCTGCGGCACGGATTCGCCAGCAACGCCGCCGACGCCGGCGCCGTCCTGGACGAGATCGCCGATCTGCTCGGCCACGCGAACGCCTCCAGCTCCGAGGTCTACCTGCACCCCGATCCGCAACGCCTGCGGTCCGCTGTCGAACGGGTCGGCGCTCTCGCTCCCAGGAGGAACGGATGACCACGGCCCTGAAACTGGTGCCCGCTCCTGCATCGGACCTGCTGCCTGCCCGCGCCAAACGGCTGCGCGCTCTGATCCGACCGGAGACGCTGGACGTTCTGAACTGGGACGAGAAGTCCCGGATCCTTCGGCCCTCACCGGACCACCCTTTCCTCGGCATGCATGTCTGCGCCCGTTCCGGCTGCTGGGCAGCAGCCCGGAAGACGGAACTGGGGTTGTGCTCGGCCTGCCGCAGCGTCTGGAAGAGGAGCGGCAAAACGCCGGAGGACTTCCTGGCCACCGAGCCAAAACAGATCAGCAACATCTCGGGCGGGTGCGCGGTCCCGAAGTGCCGGCGCCCCTGGACGTCGTCCCGCACGCAGATGTGCATGCGGCACCGCGAGTTGTTCACGAAGCTGGGACGTCCGCCGCTGGAAGAGTTCTTCGCCGACCCGCGCGTTCGCCCGCTGCCGGGCTTCGGCCTGTGCTCGGTGGACGCCTGCCACCGGCACCAGGCGAACAGCTCGAACGCGTTCTGCCCTCCCCACTGGGTGAGGTGGCAGGAGGCACAGGTCCCCGACGCTGACTTCGAGACGTGGTGCCGCACCGAGCCCGGCACGGCCGAGTCCACCGCGCTGAGCCTGCGCGGTCTGCCAGCCCTGGTGACCGCCGAGATCCTCTACGTCCTCCAGGCCCGCACGGACGCCGAGGTCAAGACTCCGCCCGTCCTGCTGCGCGGCGTCGTCCGGCACCTGCGCGAGCAACGCGTCGAGCAGTTCGACGACGTCGTGGTCTCCCGCAACACCCATCTCGCGGGTATGGCCAACCGCATGCGCCGCACACTTGCGGCCGCCGTCTCCACCCCGGAGCTGGAGCAGATCAAGGACGTCTGGAACATGGGCGCCTTCGGACTGGGCCAGTGGCGGAAGATGGACTTCACGCCGTTGCAGCAGGAGTGGATGCGGCGTGCCTGCAAGACGTGGGTGCTGGACGAGATCCCCCGCCGCTACGGCAAGAACATCCCCAACGGCCTCTCCGAGATGATCCTCTGCGTCCGCTACCTCTCGCAGAGCCTGATCCGCTCGCGCGAGGACGGCGGACAGGACATGGCCGCGCTCGGCCGACGCGACATCGAGGCGTTCACGCAGTACGTGGCTCATCTGGAACACACCGGCGAGATCAGCGCCTTCCGCCGCACGACGGTCTCCCGCTTCACCGGCCGGTTCCTGCGCGAAATCCGTGACATGGGACTGACCCGGCCCGGCGAGATCCTCGCCGACCTGCCGGACGACTTCGCGCTGCGCAGGCATGACATGCCGCCGGTCATCACTGAGGAAGGACCGGGCAGAGCCCTGCCGAAGGAGATCCTCAGCCAGCTCTGCGAACGGCTGCCCACCCTCGACCAGATCCGTGACGGCAGCGACGACGCACGCACCGCAATCGAGGTCCTCGTCGACACCGGTCGGCGCCCCGACGAGATCGGGTGCCTGCCCTGGGACTGCCTGGAGACCGACGAGCACGGCAAGTCCGTGCTCGTCTACACCGACTTCAAGAACAACCGCGTCGGCTGCCGCCTGCCGATCCCGGACTCCACCGCAGAGATCATCGTCCGGCAGAAGAAGGCCATCCGCGCTCGCTTCCCGGACACCGAACTGTCCAAGCTGGTCCTCTTCCCCCGTCCCCGGCAGAACTCCGAGGGCACCCAGCCGTTCCGGATGCAGCACATCGGCAACGTCCACCGCCGTTGGGTCAACGCCATGCCACCCTTGCTGCTGGCCGATGGCACCGAGTTCCCCAAGCTGGAAGTTGTTCCCTACTCCTACCGGCACTCCTACGCGCAACGTCACGCCGACGCCGGAACCCTGCCCGACGTGCTCCGTGAGCTCATGGGTCACAGATCGTTGCAAACTACACAAACCTACTATCGGGTGACCGAGAAGCGGACCCGGTCCGCAGTCGACAAGCTCGTCTCGCACCAGTTCGACCGGCATGGCAACCGGATCTGGACCGAAGCTCGCCAGCTCCTGGAGCACGAGCACGCCCGCCTGCGGATCGGTCAGGTCTCCGTCCCTTACGGGATCTGCGTCGAGCCGAGCAACGTCAAGGCTGGCGGCCATGGTTGCCCGTTCCGGTTCCGCTGCGTCGGTTGCGATCACTTCCGCACCGACCCTTCGTATTTGCCGGAGCTCAAGGCCTACCTCGACATGCTCCTGCGGGACCGCGAACGCCTCGCCGCAGCGACCGAACTGGACGGTTGGGCCCGCACCGAATCGACCCCGTCCGAGGAGGAGATCAAGCGCATCCGCACCCTGATCCGCCGCGTCGAGACCGACCTCGAAGAACTCACCGACGACGAACGCGAACAGATCAAGGAAGCCACCCGGACCCTGCGCAAGACCCGCACGGTCTCCCTCGGCATGCCCGGAGTCCGGGCACCTGAGCCGAACCTGCGGCTGGAGCGCGACGCATGACCACATCACCGGACCAGCTGGCCAAGGCGCGGGCTGCGGACTCCGAACGCCGTCGGTCCCGAGTCCTCAAGGCCCTTGACCAGCTTGCGGCCAGCGGCGAGGAGATCAGCGTCTCCGCGGTCGCCCGCGCCGCCGGCGTTCACCGAAGCCTGATTCACCGTCACGGCGACCTGCATGCGGCCGTTCTCGCTCGCGCGGGCGAGCCCCCGCCCGGCGCAACGACGGGCACGCAGGTCAGCAGGCGGTCGCTGCTGGCCGACGTCGCGAACCTCACGGCCCGCAACAGCCGCCTGTCCACGCACATCACCCGCCTCGAGCGACGCCTCTCCGAGGCGCTGGGGCAAGCGGCTTGGGAAGCCTCCGGCCTCGGCGCCCCGGCAGACGTCGAAACGCTTACCCGCCGGGTCACCGAGTTGGAGCAGCAGATCCTCGACCTGCGTGCGGAACTCGCCGAACGGGACGAGGACCTCACTGCCGCGCGGGCGGCCAGCCGCGAGCTGATGGCCCAGGTCAACCGCTTATCGCGGCACTCAGAGCTCAGCACCGAGGTCTCAGGCAGCGAAGTCGTTGACCGCCTTGGCAATGTCGTCCCCGGTCAGGGGCTGCTGCATGTCGCTGAGCAGTCGCGCCAAGGCGGGTAGGGAAGTCTCCTGGTTGGCGAGGGCCACGCTCACGTAGTCCCGGTCCGGGATCAGGACCATGGCAGCCCGGTAGCCGGGTAGCCGTCCGTTGAGGTACATCTGGCCCGAGGGCCCCAGGGCCCACCCCAACCCGTAGGCCATGGGATCGTCGGACCGGGTGCGCGGACGACGGATCTCCTCCAGGAGAGCCTGGTCGGCGAGCAGCTCCTCACCGACGGCCAGGAGCTCCGACACCGACGACCACAGGCCCCCGCTGGGCCGACGGGTGCGCGGATAGCCGAGCAGTGGGAGTTCAGTTGTGCCGTTCCACCCGGTGACGGACGCCTCCGGGGTCTCGAAACCTGTCCGTTCAAGGCCCCGGCCGACGAGGAGGGCCCCCTCCAACGCACTCTCGAACGTCGTGCCGCTCAGGGCCGCAAGGATCGAGCCAGCCAGGAAGTAGTTGCCGTTGTAGTAGGACCACCGCTCGCCGGGCTCCCGCTCATTCCCGGCGCGGACCACGAGCCGGGCGGCTTCCAGCGGCGCGCCGTCCCCATCGCCCAAAGCCTTCACGGTTGCCGCGTCCACCGATTCACGCAGGCCAGAGACCTGCCCCAGGATCTGCTCGATGGTGAGGCTCTCGTCGGCCCGCCAGTCCGGCGCAAGGCCGGGAAGCAGTTCGATGACTGGTGCGCCCAACGGGACACCGTTGCCCCGCAGCACGCGGACCAGCGCCGCGGAGGTGAAAACCTTCGTCAGCGACGCGATACGGAAACACGATTCCGCCGTCACCTTGACCGTTCCCTGGGTCGCCGTCGTGCGTGCACCCGCCACCGATGAACCCACCGCTACCGCCGGGACATCGTGAAAACTCGTCTGTTCTTCCATCAGCTCATGAAGATTCACAGTGGGCATCGTATTGACGGCGTTCCGGACCCTCGGGCGCGGTGACACCGGCCGGGGAAGCACACCGGCGAGACGGGCGCTGAGGGACTGCAGGAGGAAACGCACAGGAGATCGCGCGGACACGGAATCCTCCTGGTGCAATCAGGCCGCTACGTGCGACACGTGTCGCACACCTAGGCGGTAGCGGGCGCACACCGCTGAGCTCGACAGTCATCGCGCTTCCTGAACGCCCTCGCTGATCCACCCCAAGAGAAAGGCAGTGGGTGGTCCAGCCGTCCCAAGCCGCGGCGAGCCGGTCGAAGACTCCGGCGATCACTCCGTCCGGAGTTCGGTAAGTACCGGCGAGCGGGAAACCCGCCGTCTCGGTCCACTCGACGTCGTCGGCCACGACCTCGCGCCAGGCGTCGAGATCGCCGGTGGCTGCTGCCAGGTACTGGCGTCGCACGACCTCAACAGGGCTCGACGCAGCGGGACTTGTCTCCATCAGAACATCCCGTTGGAGTTGGCGGCCTCGACGGGCACGTCCTGGATGACGTCCCAGTGCTCGACGACCTTGCCGTTCTCCAGGCGGAAGTAGTCCGCCAGGGCGCGGCCGGGGTTGTCCGGGTTGTTCGGCTCGAGATCCAGGTGGGAGTGGGTGGCGACCATGTCGCCCTCGGCGATGACACGCTTGATGTCGAGCTTCAGCTCCGGGTACTCGCTGCGAAGCCACCGCACGAAGCCGACGAATGCTTCGGGGCCGTCCTCCGCGTCCGGGTTGTGCTGGACGTAGACCGGTCCGAAGTGGTCGGCGACGGCCCGCTCCGGATCGCCGCCGAAAGCGGTCTGGTAGTAGTCCACGACGACCTGCTTGTTGCGCTCGATGTCAGACATAAGAAAACTCCGATTCGGGAGGGACTGGATTCCCGGAAACGGAGCTGTCTGATGGGATAGCGGTACCGGGAACCCAGGAATTTATTCACTGGGTTCGCCCGCGCGTCTTTTCGGGCGGGCCGGGCGGGCACGCCTGACGCTGGTACTACTTTCCCTTGCCGATCACCGTGCGGTGACCGTACGGCAAGATCTACCTCAACGTGTGAGGCGATTTCTCGTCGCACAAGAAACATAGCGGGTTCCGCGGCGCGAAGCGATCCGGCAAAGGTCCTCGTCGGGTGGGACCTTTGGCGGCGACTGTTTGTCGGCGACTGTCTGAGCTGGACGGAGACGAGGTGCCCAGCTCGCCCCTGGAGCCCGGGTGGGGCGGCCCCGGCCGAACTGAGAGCCGCCGAGACTGCAGGGCAGGCGACGGTGGGGGAGGGGGCGGGCAAGGCCGAGGTGGCGTGGAATGGCGGGAACGAGAGGGCACTGTTCGCCCATGGCGATCGCTGCCGCGCATCATGCGAATAGGCGGAACGGTTGCTTACGGTGCCGCTCTGGTCTATGTCCTGAGGGTCAGCGGGCTGTTTCTGTGGATTCTCGAGGGGGTCGGCTCAATAACTGTCGGCTCGGCTTTTTCGAGGAACTCGGCAGGTAGGAGCAGGAGTTCTCCGGCAGCTGGGACTTTCCGAACAAGCCCAACACGGACGACTTCGTTCTTCTCGTCGAGAAAGCCTGAACACGCGGTGGTGCCGTGGGGGCGCCGGCGGGCACCGGTGGAAACCTGGGCCCGCCGGCTTGCGTTCACTGTGGGCAGTACTCCGCCTCGATGACGGCCTGACTGTCGCCGGCCCAGTCGCCGTTGAAGTTGAAGGCGAGCGCGTGCTTGCCGTCCGCCGTGGCCACGGCCTGGGACGCGGAGCCTTGGATGTTGCCGCCGTGCCCCCACACCGAAGTACCGCACGACAGGTCGGACTTCATCAGGCCGAGGCCGTAGGCCTGGAACGGGGCACCTTCGACTGGGACGGTGGTCTTCATCGCCTCGAGTTGTGCGGCCGGCAGCAACTTCCCGCCGAACAGGGCCGAGTAGAAGCGGTTCAGATCGCCGGAGTCGGAGATGATCGCTCCCGCCGCTCCCGCGACCGACGGATTGAGTTCCGTGATGTCGTGCGTCGGGTCCGTCGGCTGGGGGGCTAGGGAGAGCTTGGAGTACGCGCGGGAGCTCGGCTCCGGCAGCGAAGTGCCTGTGCGCGGCACGGAGGTGGCGGTGAGGTCGAGCGGTCCGATGATGCGCCGTTCGATCTCGGTCTCGTACGAGTGGCCCGACACCTTCTCGATGATCATTCCGGCCAGTACGTAGTTCGTGTTCGAGTAGCTCCAGCCGGCGCCCGGCTCGAAGGTCGGCTCGTGACGCATCGCCATGTCGACCAACTGCTGGGGTGTGTAGGTGTCGTAGCGGTGCTCGAGGAACTTCTCGGTGAAGTTCAGGTCCAGGAACTCGGCATCTCCGGTGTAACTGAAGATCCCGCTGGTGTGGTTGAGCAGTTGGCGCACCGTGATCTGCCGGCCGTCGTGGCCGTTCCCCTCCACCACGCCGGGCAGCCATGTGTCGACCTTGTCGTCGAGGTCGAGCTTGCCTTCCGACTCCAGCTGGAGCAGCACTGTCGCCACGAACGTCTTGGTCATGCTGCCGATGCGGTAGCGGTCGACGCCCGAACGCGGCTCGCCCGTCTTCACGTCTCCTACGCCCGAAGTCCCCATCCAGATCGAGTTGTTGTCCTTGACCTGTCCGGATACGCCGGGCACCCCGCTGTCCACGGCGGCGTCCATGGCTGCCTGGGTCTGCTGGTGGTCGCCGGCGCCGCCGGCCGCGGCTGACGAGGTGAAGGACGCCGCGACCAAGGCGGCTGCCGCCGCCAGGCCCACCGCTCCGGTCCGTATCGTGCGCGCTGCCATCTGAAACTCCTCTCCGTCACTGCACTCGGCGGGCACAACCGCACTGCAGAGCAAGGCGGTTGACCGGCCCTTCAGTTCGTTGAGCAGGATTCGACTCGCGTACGGACGGCACGGCGCAGTCACGCGCGGACCAACGCCTTGCGGGCTCCCGCCGTCAGGCCGTCCTCGGTCACCACGGGAACGTATGCGAGGTTCCCGGGCAGCAACTGCATCGAGGACGACAAGAGCGGGGCGAAGAATTCATCGGCGCCCACGAATCAACAGCGCCTCTCACGGTCACCCTGGTCGTCACCATTGCGCTGGCGTTCGCCGGTCGTCCGGTCACCTGCGTCGGCGGCGCGCGCCTGACGGAGTGTCAAGAGTGTTTCGTACCCGCCTGAATCGTCAACTCGACGATGTCTACGGGGCGTTGTTCGCTCTCACGGAAGCCGGCAGCCGCGTCTTCGGTGCGTTCGCGGAGCGCCATGTCCGTCCGGGCGGCAGGTCGCCCTGCGTGCCTTGAACGAATCGGGGATGCCGCCGATCCTGCTTCAGTTGTGCACGCAAGCGGTGCGCGCAGGTCGTGCGCGCAGGTTCTGGGCGCACGTATCCGGTTGCGTGATCAGCGCCGCCCGGTGGGGGCAGGGGAGGTTCGACCGGCGCTTGTCACGTTGTGCCCTTTCCTGGTGAGGAACTGGGCGCGTGCGGGCGACGTGGGTTCGCAGCTCTGAAGCAGCAGCGGGCACGGCTGCTCGGCGTCGGTAGGTCAACTGGCTGTGAGGGGTGGCGGGTTAGGGGTGCTCAGCTTGCCTCGAGCCTGCGCCCTGAGGCGAAGACCGCCGTGACCGCGTTCAAGGCGTTGAGATCCGCGATCGGGTCGCCGTCCACCACGAGGAGGTCGGCGCGGTATCCCGGTGCGAGCCGGCCCGTGGTGTCGGCGAGACCCAGTGCGTCGGCCGCGCGGGAGGTGGCCATGTCGATGATCGTGCTGTTCGGCAGTCCGAGGTGGACGTAGAAGCCCAGCGCGGTCACCAGCCCGTCGAAGCCCGCGCGTTGGACACCGGCGTCGGTGCCGGCGACGAGCGGTACGCCGGCCTCGGCCATCTGCCGGATCAGGTCGGTCATCGCCTCGGCCTGCTCCTCGCCGAAGAACTTCGGCAGCATGGGCCAGTGCGGGCTGACCGTCGGGCAGACCTTGACGGACCGGTCGACGATCCGCCGCAGCACGTCTTTGCGGAGCTCGAAGCCTGTGGCCGTCATCCATGTGCAGTGCTCGATGCTGTCCACGCCGGCGTCCACGGCGGCCTCGATGCCGTCCGCTCCGTGTGCGTGCGCGGCCACCGGTACGCCCGCCCGGTGCGCTTCGTCCACCAGGGCATCGAGTTCCTCGGCGGAGAACTGGCTCTCGAAGCTCCGCGGACCGTCCTTCGTCAGGCCGCCGCCCGTGACCATGGCCTTGATGACCCGGGCGCCGGCCGCGAGATTGCCGCGCACTAGACGGCGTACCTCCGCTTCACCCGAGACCTCGCCACCGAGGAAGTGGCAGTGGCCGCCGACCGTGGTCACGGGGGTGCCTGCGGAGACGATCCGAGGACCCGTCGCACGGCCTGCCGCGATCTCCGCGTCGAGGCGGAGGGCGAGGCCGTGGCGGTCGCCGAGGTCGCGGACCGTGGTGACGCCCGTGCGCAGGAGCTGTTCCGCGCGACCGCGCATGTCGGTGAGGAGTGCCTCGTCCGAGGTTGCACGGAGCGTGGCGACCGGGTCCGTCCCGCCGTCGAAGCAGAGGTGCACATGGGCGTCGATCAGTCCCGGGACGATCGTCCCGGACGTCTCGAACCGGGCAACGTCCTCCGGCGTCCGCTCCGCGAGCTGCCCCCGCGGGCCGACCGCGACGATCGACTCGCCCTCGACGAGTACGGCACCGTCCTCGAGGTAGGTCCCCGAGCCGACCAGTACCCGGTCACCGGTGATCAGCATCTTGTCTCCTCCTGCTCGTTGCGGTGTGCCCGGCTCCAAGTGTGGCTCCGTGCAGGGGGTGTCGGGATCACCGGCACCGCCGCCCGCGCCGTCGGCCGGTCAACTGCCGTTGTCCTGCGTGTCGTCGGCGCCGTCGTCGCGCTGGTGGCCGCGGCGCGCGTCGCGGTCGAAGATGCCCAGGATCTCGCACGGGCCGCCCTCGGCGCCGATGGCGTGCGGCATCATCGTGGGGAACTCTGCGGCCTGGTTGGTCTCGACGCGGAAGCGGCGGTGGCCGAGCATCAGGACCGCGGTGCCGGACAGCACCACGAGCCACTCCCGGCCGGGATGGGCACGCATGCGCGAGGGATTGTCGGGCGGCGGTTCCGTCATCCGCTGACGCATGACGGTCATGCCCGGGTCGCCCTTCACGGGCCAGCGCATCACGCCGTGCGTGCCGTCGATCATCGGGCTGGAGACGACGTCGTCCGCCGCGGTCTCGACGAGTTGGTCGAGCGTCGTGTCCAGGGCGCGGGCGAGGGTGACGAGCTGGTCGAGTGCGAGGCGGCGCCGGCCGTTCTCGATGCGGCTCAGCGAGGACTGGCTGAGGTTCGCGCGGGTGGCCAGCTCGTCCAGGGACCAGCCCTGCGCGACGCGCAGCGCGCGGATCCGTTTGCGTACGAGGCCGTCGAGCCCTTCATCTTCTTGCGTCATAGGCAACATGGTATGCCTCAGGTGCAAGTCGAGGTTAGCGTCGTGTCTCAGATCGTCCGGAACGCCCGGGGCCCGCGCCAGCGCCGGGTACGGGCTGTGACCGGGCGACTTCCGACCTGATGTGCGCGGCGGCCAGGCCGCTCGCGCCCCGTCACCGGCGACCACCGGATCCGCCCCGGAGCCGGCGCCGCACGCGCTTTTCGAGAGGAACCCATGAGTACCAACCACTCCGCACAGGGGGCAGCCACGGAAGCGGACGGCGGGGGCGCGCCGGATGCGCGTCAGTTGCGCACGATTCTGGTCGCGGTCTCCGTCGCCCTGATGGCAGTCGTCGCCTCCGTGTCCAGCCTGAACGTCGCCCAGACCCACATGGCCGTCGAGTTCGACGCCTCGCAGAGCACCGTCCTGTGGATCATCAACATCTACACCCTCGCCCTGGCCGCGCTGCTGCTGCCGCTCGGCGCCGTGGGGGACCGCCTGGGGCGCAAGCCCATGCTGCTCGCCGGGCTCGGCGTCTTCGGTGCCGCGAGCGTGGCCGGGGGGCTGGCTCCGACGGCGGAGGTGATGATCGCCGCGCGCGTGGGCAGTGGTGTCGGCGCTGCGATGATCATGCCGATCACCCTGGCCGTCATCACCTCCACCTTTCCCGACGAGCAGCGCGGGAAGGCGATCGGAGTGTGGACCGGTGTCGCCGGGGGCGGCGGCATCATCGGCATGTTCCTCTCCGCCCTTCTTGTCGATGTGGCGGACTGGCGCGGGCTGTTCGTCCTGCCCGTGGTGCTGGTCGTCGCGGCGCTCGCCCTGACCCTGAAAGCCGTACCCGACTCCCGGGAGCGGTCGGACCACGGGTTCGACACCGTCGGCGCGCTGGTGTCCACGGTCGCCGTGGTGGGCCTCATCTTCGTCCTGCAGGAGGGCCCCGAGCGCGGCTGGACCGCGCCCGTCACACTGACCGGCCTGACCGTAGGCGTCATCGCGGCGGTCGCCTTCGTCGCCTGGGAGCTGCGCCGCCGGGACGCGGCCCTCCTGGACGTACGACTGTTCCGTGAGCGGGGCCTGGCCGGCGGGTCCGTCACGTTGCTCGTGGTCTTCGGTGTCCAGGCCGGCATCGCCGTGGTGCTCTACCCGTTCTTCCAGGCCGTGCTCGGTTGGTCGGGGCTGCTGTCCACCGTCGCGCTGATGCCCATGGCCGTCATGATGATGATGACGTCCGGCCTGGCTCCGAAGCTGGCCGCGCGGATCGGCTCCCACTCGACCATGGCCACGGGCATCGCCCTGGCCGGGACCGGTCTTGCCCTCATGGCCCTCTTCGTCTCGGTCGACGGCGGCTACCCGACCGTCCTGCCGGGCATGCTCGCCATGGGCGTCGGCATGGGCCTGTCCATGACGCCCTCGACCGAGGCGATCACCGGATCGCTGCCGCGTGCGAAGCAGGGCGTGGCCTCCGCGCTCAACGACGTCACCCGCGAGTTCGGCACCGCGCTCGGTGTCGCCATGCTCGGCGCGCTCCTGGCCGCCGGCTACCGCAGCGCCATCGACGACCGGTTGCACGGCATCCCCGAGGGTGCCGCGGACACCGCACGGGAGGGCATCGCCAACGCGGTGGAGGTCGCCGACGGCACGGGCTCGCACGCGCAGGACCTCGTCCACGCCGCCCAGCAGTCCTTCGTCGACGGCTGGCAGCAGGCCATGTGGGCGGGCGTCGCCGTCATGGGCGCTCTCTTCCTCTACGTCGCGTTCCGAGGGCCGAAGGACGCCGTCCGCGCTGACGTGGCAGAGGAGAAGGCCGCCGAGCCCGTCGGCGCGTAGGAAGGCGGCGGCGCGGCTCCCCGTCCGACGGGGGCGGGGAGCCGGCGCGCGCCGCGGTCCACGGCGCCGAGGTGCCACAGTGGAGGTTCACGCCCCCCGGTTCCCGGACCGCTCTTCCTCAGAAGGACCCCCTCGTATGCGCCTGCTGCTCATCCGTCACGGCCAGACCCCGTCCAACCTCCAGCACCTGCTGGACACAGCGGTGCCTGGACCAGGGCTTACGCCGCTGGGAGAGCAGCAGGCCCAGGCGCTCCCGACCGCACTGGCGGACGAACGGATCGGGGCCCTCTACGCCTCGACCCTGGTGCGGACACAGCTGACCGCCGCACCGCTGGCGGTCCGGACAGGACTCGAGGTGCGCGTGCGGGACGGCATCCGGGAGCTCGCCGCGGGCGACCTGGAGATGCGCGGGGACGACGGTGCGATCAAGACGTACATGACCACCGCCTTCGCCTGGGCCGCGGGCGACACCGAGCTCCGGATGCCGGGCGGCGAGAGCGGCGTGGAGGCTCTGGGCCGGTTCGACGCGGTCGTGGAGGAGGCCTCGCACGCCGGGGTGGCGACGGTGGCCATGGTCAGTCACGGCGCGGCCATCCGTATGTGGTCAGCGGCTCGCGCCGCGAATGTCGACCTGGAGTTCGCGACCACGCACGAACTGCAGAACACCGGTGTCGTCGTCGTCACCGGTTCACCCGGTGAAGGCTGGCACGTCGAACAGTGGGCGGGCCGGTCGCTGGGTCCGGCGGGCGGCACGTCCGAGGACAGCGGACCTACGGGCGAAGCGGTGGACTGATGTGGTTCCGGCGTGAGGGGGCTCCGGCGCGTGTCCGGGGTGTGCGTCACTGCGGGGTCGGATCCGTGATCCGCTTCTCGAACCAGTGATGGGCGTACGGCTCGTCGTTGAAAGCCGGTACCTCCCGGAAACCGGAGGAGCGGTACAGGCCGATCGCGCTGTCGAGCTCCTTGTTGGTGTCCAGGCGGAGCAGGTCGCGTCCGTGCCGCGCGGCCTGTGATTCCAGCTCGGCGAGGAAGCGGCGCGCGAGGCCGAGTCCCCGAGCGCCGGGCGCCACCCACATCCGCTTGACCTCCGCCGGGGCGCGCGGCGGCAGCTTCAGCCCGGCGCAGCCGACGGGCTCGCCGCGCAGCCGGGCGACCAGGAACAGGCCCTTCGGCGGCCGGAGTTCGCCCGCATCGGGCAGCAGGCTGCGGCCGGGCTCGAAGCCGGTGTCGAACGACTCCTGCAACTCCGTGAAGTAGGACTCCAGACACCACCGCGCGTCCGTGTGGTCCGGGTCGACGACGTCGAGGGTCACGGTCGCGGCCGTCAGGAGCCGGTCCACCTCGGCCATCGCGGCCACGAGCCGGACTCGCTGGCCTGTGTTGAGAGGGCGGAGGAGCGATCCGGCCAGTTCGTCGCTGCGCTCGTCGAGTACGGCGTGCTCGGCGCGGCCCGCCGCGGTGAGCCGGACCGTGCGCACCCGGCGGTCGCGCGGCTGCTGGTCGACGGTGATCAGGCCGGCGGACTCCAGGGAGCGCAGCAGCCGGCTCAGGTATCCCGAGTCGAGGCCCAGGCGCCCGCGCAGCCGGCGCACGTCCTGGGGCTGCTCGCTGATCTCCCAGAGCAGCCGGGCCTCGCCGACGGGGCGGTCGCGGCCGAGGTAGTGATCGTGCAGCGCGCCGACGCGTTCGGTGACGGTGCGGTTGAAGTGCCGTACTCGGTCGATCTGGGTCCCGTGCCGGGGCGCGAGGTCTTGCCGCGCGCGGTCCGGCGGCGTGCGTGCGGTGTCGTCCGCCGGGCCGGTGGTCCCTGCGTCAGTCATTCTCTGACTCTAGTCAGAGAAGCCTGTCCGGGGGAGTGACGGGGTGGGGCGTGGGTCAGGCGACGCCGGCTCGGGCGGCGGCCAGGGCTGCCGCGGCTGCGCGGTCGGCGGAGTCCTGGGTGAGGGGTTCGCCGGTGTTGAGCAGGGCGTAATAGAGCGGCGCGGAGACGGCTGCGATGACGCGTCGAGGGTCGGTGCCGGAAGGCAGTTCGCCGCGCGTGACGGCGTCGGTGACGCAGCCTGCCCAGGCGTCGATGCGGGTGGCGTAGAAGCGGTGCAGGGCGGCGGCCGCCGGCTCGTTGCACAACGAGGCCGCGATCAGGGCCTTGAAGAGGCGGCCCTGGCGTTCGTCGGTGAGGGTTCGCTGGACCAACCGGGCGTTCTCGCGTAGGTCTTGGGCCACGTCGCCGGTGTCTGCGCGTGGCAGGGACTGTTCGGCCATGTCGTCGAGGAGGTCGGCGGCGAGCGCGCCGGGTGTTCCCCAGCGGCGGTAGACGGTGGTCTTGCCGACGCCGGCCCGCTGGGCGATCTCGGCGAGGTCCAGCGCTGCGAAGCCGCTCTCGGCCAGGGCGTCGCCCGCGGCCCGCAGGACGGCTTCGCGTACGCGAGCGGTGCGCCCGCCGGGGCGGACGGTGCCGGGCTGCGGGGAGGTGGGCATGTGCGGGCTCCTTGTCGGCGGGCTGAAGACGGGTGGGCGTGCTGGAGGGCTGCGGTGCTGCGGTACTGGACACACTGTATCGGGACCCGTGTTCCGTTACGGCTGCGGGTGGTGGTGCCGTCGCCGCCCACGTCGTCGCCCGGGCCCTCCACCGCAAGCGGCAGCGCTCCCCGCCGGACGGATCCCCTCGGGTCTCCCCGGCACTCCCGCGGAAACGCCCCCGCTACTCGTTCACCGGCGACGGCGACGGCGACGGCGACTCCGCCCTGCGCAGGATGTCCTCGACCACCTCCGACTTGGCGTCGGCGTAGTGCTGCAGGTACTCCCGGCTCCGCCCGGCCAGAGCGTGCTTGGTGTCCGCGTAGCGCACGCGGTCCCCGCGGTGCGCCCGCAGTCGGTCACGGAACCGCGTCATACGGCCGGCCTCTTCGCAACCGGCGGGCAGGACATGCAGGTCGGCCCGCTCGGCGGCCGGGCCGGGGTCGTGTCTGCGCAGGACGCGGTGCGCGCACCGGTCGGGTTCGCGGATGACGAGCGTGTAGCCGAGTGCCTCCAGGGCCGGTACGTAATCCGGCTCGTCGGCCGGGTCCTGCAGGGTGAGCAGGATGTCGACTATCGGCTTGGCGGGCAGACCCGGCACCGAGGTCGAGCCGACGTGTTCGACCCGATGGTCGAGGCCCGCCAGGGCCGCACGGATCGACACGGCTTCCCGCTCGAAGACGCCCGGCCAGCGAGGGTCGTACTCCCGGAGCGCGACCGGGTCGTCGAGTCTCGATGCCCCGCCCACCTGGGCATCCTCGATCTCGGAGGCGGTTATGGAGGCGATCGTGGCGGCGGCCCTGTACTCGCCCTCCCGCACCGGTGAGGTGCGCGGCCCAGGAGTCGACGCGACACCGAAGGCCCGGGCGACCCAGCCGTCGAGCCTGGCGGCGAAGTCCGTGACGGAGGCGATGCCGGAGGCCGGCAGCGCGCCCGCGTCCTCGGGTGACGCCAGATAGAGGACGTCGGCCCAGCCGCCGCGGAACAGGACGACCTGGAGTTCGGTGCTCGACGGACCGTGGAGCATGATCCCGGTGGAGTCCGGGTCGGCGGCCCGAGAGCGTTCGGTCTCCAGCGGCTGTGGCCATGGCGCGTTCGCGTCCCGCCAGGTCACGGGGCCGGCGACGATTCCGGCCGCGGCCCAGCCAGGAAGTCGCCGCCGCACCTCCGTGGCCGCCTCGTCCAGGTCGATCGCCGGCATCACGGCGTCCCGGCGAGCCGGTCGAGGAAGGCGAGGGCGCGCGCGGCGACCAGGTCCGCCGACTCCGGATGATGAGAGGCAAGACCGGAGTCGGTGAACAGGTGGCGGTCGACCGGATACAGAAACAACTCCGCCTCCGGCACCGCCGCCACCAGCGCACGCGCGGCTTCCAGGTCCCCCTCACCGGCGAACACCGGATCCGACTGTCCGCCATGGATCTGCACCGGCACGCCGGCCGGCCAGGGACCCAACTCCGCGTACGGCAGGCAGGATTCGAGGAACAGCGCGCCCCGGACACCGGCCCGTGTCTGGGCCAGAGTCTGGGCCGGCAGCACACCGAGCGAGAACCCGGCCGGGACGATCCTCGCGGGCAGCGTCTCCGCCGCGGCCACTCCGCGAGCGGTGAGCGTGTCGAAACCGGTCAGCTCCGCGTGGGCCAGACCGTCCTCGAACCGGTCGAAGACCCGCCCCTCGTACAGATCCGGGACGTGCACCGTGTGCCCGGCGCCGCGCAACCGGTCCGCGAACTCCCGTACCCCGTCCGTCAGTCCGTACAGATGATGGAACAGCAGCACCTCGGCCACGCTGACCTCCTCGTTCCTCGGTCCTGGCGGGCCGGCCGCCTCGCCGTCCGCCTGCCCGCGGCCGTCCACGACCGTGACACGGGGACGAGTATGGATCCCGGCACTGACATCGAGGCGCGGGCCGGTACGGCGCCCGCGGGCGCCGTGCGGGCGTGCGGACTCGGTCCACAGCTGGGACCAGGCGCTCGTGGACCGGATCGGCAGGGCCACGCGTCGCGCTCCACCAGCCCGATGACCAGCGTGGCGATGTTCCACGCATCGTCCTCGCCGCTGTGATGCCGTCCCTCGAGCGGCAGGCCCGCCCGCGATGTCCAGTGCCTGGGCCGTGCCCGGCCTCCGGCGCATCGCTCGCGTCGCGGCGAATACGGCCTCGGCGTTCGTGTGCAGCGCCTCCGCCGGATGTCCGAACGGA
Organism: Streptomyces sp. YIM 130001; assembly: GCF_003574445.1. Classification (GTDB taxonomy): domain Bacteria; phylum Actinomycetota; class Actinomycetes; order Streptomycetales; family Streptomycetaceae; genus Streptomyces. The sequence continues at coordinate 101,889 of NZ_KZ984553.1, read as the reverse complement.
ATACGCCACCCGGTCCGCCCTGCCGTAGGACCTGCAGCCGGTCCTAGTCCCCCAGCTCGCCCACGGGCGCTCCCCGGCGCCGAATGTGTCGGTCGACTGCCGGCAGGCGTCCCCGAAGAGCACGCCCCGCCCCACCTCGCGCGACGTCAGAGAGGTCGGTTCCGTGCAGAAGGCGCTGACTTCCGACCGTACGGGCCGGACCGGGATGCGGTGCCGTCAGAGGCGACGCCGCGACACCGGATCGACGACCGTGAGACCGATCTCGATGATCTCGCTCACCGACCCCGGCGGCGGCTGCGCCTGCCGGCAAGTGGCGACGACGTCGATGACGTTCAGCAGGCCGGATGCGTCGGTCATGGCGGCGAGCGTACGGGACCGACTCCCGGACCGGCACCGGGATTTCCGTGGGCCGCGAGCCTCACGCGAGGAACCCACGCGGGTGCGCGTCTCCCCCGACGGCGCGCACCCGCGTGCGGTCTCCCGGGGCCTCGTCCGCACTTCGAACCACGGAAGGGGACGGGCGCCCCGGCTCGGGAATCGCAGCTGCGTCCCGCCTCTCAGACTCTTCCACCCGGGGCGAGGCCTTGTCGTTGACCGAGAATCGACTGTCTCTTGACGATGCGTCCACGCCTCTTCTGCCGAGCCCTGCTACCTGCGCCGGGACGCGTCGTACGCTGACCGGGTGATCGCAACCGTATTCCGCAGCGACGAACTGCCCGCGGCCGAGCAGTTCGAGTGCTGGGGCGACCGCATGGGCGAGCGGATGTCCGGCTTCTACGTCCAGGAACCCGCAGGCCGGCGAGCGGAAGAGCCCGGATTCTTCGCCGAGGAACGCGAACTGGCCCTCGGGCCGGTGCACGTGGCGTCCCTGAGGTTCGCCCCCGTGGACATCAACCGCCGGTCCGGGAACCGCGATCTGCAGGGCGAGGGGTACCAGCTGCTCGTCCCGCTGGAGGGCACCCTGCTCGCCGACTGGGACGGCACCGCCAGCGCCTCCGGCCCCGGCAGCCTGTACGTGCACGACGAGGCGCGCCTGAACGCGTTCGGCTGCCGCGCCCCCGACGAACTCGGCACGTTCCACACGGCGACGGTCCACGTGCCCAAGGACCTGCTGCCGCTGCCCACCCACAGCGTGGAACGGCTGCTCGGGCAACGCCTCGCGGGGGCCGACGCGTTCGGGGGTCTGCTCGCCGGCCTCGTCACCAGGCTGATCACCCACGCCGACACCTACCGGGCCTCCGACGGGCCGCGGCTCGGGGCGACCGTGCTCGATCTGGTGCACGCACACCTGGCCCACCTGCTCGAAACCGAGGGCGCGGCAGGGGAGTTGGAGCCCGAGACCCGCCAACGTGTCCTGCTGATGCGGATCATGGACTTCATACGCCGGAATCTGCACGACCCGGACCTGACCCCGCGCGCGGTGGCGGAGGCGCACCACATCTCGGTCAGCTATCTGCACCGGATCTTCCAGGCGCACACTCCGGGCAGCGAGGCCACTGTCGCCCGCTGGATCCGTGAACAGCGCCTCGCGCGCACGCGCCGTGACCTGACCGACTCCGCGCTGCGCGCTACGCCGGTGCACCGGATCGCCGCCCGCTGGGGTTTCGCGCACGCGGCCGCGTTCAGCCGGGCCTTCCGCGCCGCCTACGGACTTCCGCCGGGGGACTACCGGCGGCAGATGCTGCACCCCGACAGGTAGTCGCAGCCCGCAGCCCGCAGCCCGCAGCCCGCAGCCCGCAGCCCGCAGTCCGCAGCCCGCTCGGCCGCGGAGACGAGGGGGCGGGAAGGGCTGGAAGCGTCGGTGGACGTCATACCTCCCGAAGCCGCTGCACTTCCGCGAGCCCGAGCGCGCCCCACTCGACATCCGTCCGCAGGGCCGAGGAGGCGTCGGCGTACTTCGAGGCGGCGCGGGCCGCGGCGTGACGGGGTGAACCTCGGGCGTGGGACGGAGAGGGCGAGCGACGGGTCGGGCAGTGCGCCGCCGTACTCGCGGGAGGGGCGGGATGCAGCGCGTGGGGCGGCCGGCCACGCGCTGCATCCCGTCCACGAGCGAGGCGTCGGCAGGGCTGTCGCCCGGTGGGCGGAATCCGCAGGAAATGACCGTGACAAGCGAGTTGATCTGCGGTGGGGGTGGTGACACCGTTGTCAGCATGCAGGCTCGCTCGTGCCGCGGGACGGCACGAGTGCCGCAGATGCTCACACGTTGACCGCCTACCACGGGAGTGACCGGTGAAGATCGTACGCATGGAGACCTTCCTGGTTCCGCCGCGCTGGCTGTTCCTCAGGATCGAGACCGACGACGGCATCGTCGGCTGGGGCGAGCCGGTCGTCGAGGGCCGGGCGCACACCGTGGCCGCCGCGGTCGACGAACTCTCCGACCACCTCCTGGGTGCAGACCCGCTGCGTATCGAGGACCACTGGCAGACGCTCAGCAAGGGCGGCTTCTACCGCGGCGGGCCCGTCCTGTCGAGCGCGGTGGCCGGTATCGACCAGGCCCTGTGGGACATCGCCGGAAAGGCACGCGGGGTGCCGGTCCACGAACTGTTCGGCGGCCCGGTCCGCGACCGTGTCCAGATGTACGCGTGGATCGCGGGCGACGAGCCGGACCAGGCGGCCGAACAGGCCCACGCCCGCCGTCAACAAGGCTTCACCGCGGTCAAGATGAACGCCACCGCGGCGGTCGGCGCCCTGCCCACCGCGGCCGAACTCGACGGTGTGGTCGAGCGGGTGGGCGTGGTCAACGACGCGCTCGGCGGCCCCGGCGGCACCGCGGTCGACTTCCACGGCCGGCTCTCGCCCGCCGCGGCGCGTTCGCTCTGCCGCGAACTGGAGCCGCTGCGGCCGATGTTCGTGGAGGAGCCCGTCGTGCCGGAGCTCTCCTTCGAGCTGCCGCGCATCTGCTCGTCCACCACCATTCCGATCGCGACCGGTGAACGCCTCTACTCCCGCTGGGACTTCCGCGAGGTACTCGCCTCCGGCATCGCCGTCGCCCAGCCCGACCTCTCGCACGCCGGCGGCATCTCCGAATGCCGCCGGATCGCCGCCGCGGCCGAGACGTACGGAGTCACGGTGGCGCCGCACTGCCCGCTCGGCCCGATCGCGCTCGCCGCCTGTCTGCAACTCGATCTGTCCGTCCCGAACGCCCTGGTACAGGAGTCGTCCCTGGGCATCCACTACAACGTCGACGGCGACCTGCTCGACTACCTGGTGGACCCGGCCCCGTTCGCCCTCCAGGACGGACACATCGAGCGGCTCACCGCGCCCGGCCTCGGCGTCGACATCGACGAGGCCGCCGTACGCCGTGCGGCCGAGCGCGGCCACCGCTGGCGCAACCCGGTCTGGCGTGGCCCGGACGGTGCACTGCGCGAATGGTGAGCCGGCGCGATCGTGCCCGGGCCGCCTCGCTCAGCAGGCCCCGCCCGGGAGCCGACCGGTACTTCCGGTCCCTGCCCCGGTGATCTGTCGGCTCGTACGCTGAAGCGGCGCCTCCTCCCGGCCCACGGGCGGCATGGCCGTGGGCCGGGAGGAGCGGCAGCAACGCGTGGCAGATGTGGGGCAGTTGACAGCACGCGTCCGTCCCGGCGGGTCGCGTCCGCACACCGAGCACGAACCGCTACTCCGGAGAGCGAGGCGAGTTCCGTCGTGTCAAGAAGAGGTGCCGCGAGGCCGGTCAGGCTGGGCCTGGCGGGCATGGCGTTCATGGGCGTACTGGTCGGCACACTGGCGACCCCGGCAGGCAGTCAGGAGCGGCCCGAGCTGCGGGTGACCTCCGTGTCCTCGCGGCCCGATGCGGTCTCCGGCGGCGACGCACTCGTCCGCGTCGACGTGCCCGGGTCCGTATCGGCCGACAAGGTCCGGGTCCTGGCCGACGGCCGGGACGTGACGGACGGCTTCGAGGAGGCCGCCGACGGTTCGCTCACCGGTGTCGTGGACGGTCTGGACGACGGCCGGAACAGGCTCACCGCCTCCGCCCCCGGCGCGGCCGGCGGGCGGCTGACCCTGGTGAACCACCCGGTCTCCGGACCGGTGTTCTCCGGCCCGCACGAGCAGCCGTTCGTCTGCGACACCGAGCAGTTCAAGACCGTCACCGGCGACACCCTCGGGAAGCCGCTCGACAAGGACTGCTCGGTCAAGACGCGTATCGACTACATGTACCGCACCACGGGCGGAGAGTTCGCGGCGCTGCCGGACAAGGACGAGCGCCCCGCCGACCTCGCCACCACCACGACCAGCGCCGGCGAGGAGGTGCCGTACATCGTCCGTGTGGAGACGGGCACCATCAACCGCGCCATCTACGAGACGGCGGTCCTGCACGACCCCGCATCGGGTGCCCCCGCGCCCGTGACGCGCGGACCCGGTTGGAACGGGCGCCTCGTCTACGGATTCGGCGGCGGCTGCTCGAGCGGCTGGTACATCCAGGGCCGCAACACCGACGGGGTGATGAAGGACGACTACCTCAGCAAGGGCTACTCGGTCGCCTCGTCCACGCTCAACGTGTTCGGCAACAACTGCAACGATCTGCTCGCCGCCGAGACCATGGCCATGGTCAAGGAGCGGTACGTGGAGACGTACGGCCGCCCGGAGTTCACCGTCGGTATCGGCTGCTCCGGGGGCTCGTACCAGAACCACCAGATCGCCGACAATTACCCCGGACTGCTGGACGGCATCCTCTCCGGCTGCAGTTTCCCCGACGTCGGCTTCGGCACGGTCCAGACGATCAGCGACGCCCGGCTGCTCGACCACTACTTCGCACAGACGGCGCCGGACGCCCTGACCAAGGAGCAGCAACGGGCGATCTCCGGATTCGGCAAGTGGGAGAGCATCGCCAACCTCGGTGACGGCGGCGGCCGAATCGACCCCACGGTGTTCTGCCCCGACCAGCTGCCCGAGGCGCAGCGCTATCACCCCGAGGACAACCCCGACGGTGCCCGCTGCGACGTCTACAGCCACACGGTGAACGCGTACGGCAAGGATCCGAAGACCGGCAAGGCCCGCAGGCCGCTCGACAACACCGGCATCCAGTACGGCCTTCAGGCGCTGAACAAGAAGACCATCGATGTCGACCAGTTCATCGACCTGAACCGGAACATCGGCGGGTTCGACGACGACGCCAAGCCTGTCGCGGAGCGCACCGTCGCCGACCCGAAGGCGGTACGCACCGCCTACCGCACCGGCCGCATGCTCAACGGCGGCGCAGGCCTGGCCGACGTGCCGATCATCGACTACCGCGACTACACGGACGACGCCGCGGGCGGCGACATCCACATGCGCTTCCACTCCTTCTCCACCCGGGCACGGCTGGACAAGGCCAACGGAACCCATGCCAACCAGGTCATGATCACCCACGACGGCAGGGGCTTCACCACGGCCGGGATGCTCGCCGACATGGACGCCTGGCTGACCGGTATCAAGGGCGACTCCGGTGACGGAGCCCCCATCGACAAGATCGTCCGCAACAAGCCGGCGGACCTCACCGACGCCTGCTGGACCCGCGGCGACGACCCGAAGAAGATCACCGAACCGCAGGTGGAGGGCATCGACAACACCGAGTGCAACACCATCTACCCGGTGTGGACCTCGCCCAGGATGGTCGCCGGGGCGGACGTGGCGAACGACATCGTCGTGTGCCGGAAGCGTCCGGTGGACCGCTCGGATTACCAAGTCCCGGTCACCGACAGCCAGTTCGCCGCACTGAAGAAGATCTTCCGCGGCGGGGTGTGCGACTGGTCGAAGCGGGGTGTCGGTCAGCAGGGCCTGGCAGGCACCTGGCAGTCCTTCGGCTCCGGCTGACGAGTCCGTGCGGCCGCCCTCGTGCTCGCGGGGCGGCCGCACGGCACCTGCGGAATCGGTCGATCGGAGTCATTCGACACCATCGGCGGACTTGACCGGACGTAGCTACCACGGCCGAGTCGCCGTACCGGATTTGGGCCCACTGGAATGCCGAGGCTGTACAACCATCCTGGTGCCCGAGTCGTCCACTGGGGCGAACGGGGTTGGATGTACAGAGCTTTACGACCAAAGGACATCGCGTGAAACAGCACCCTGAAGGACCCGGCGCCCGGCATGCACGGGCCGGCCTCGGCCGGCGTGCGGCAGCTCCGCTCGCGGCGGCGGTCCTGGTGGCCGGCGGACTGACCGTCTGGTCATTCGCACCGGACGAGGCGAGCGCCGCGGAGGGCAAGGCCGCCGCGAAGGACGACTTCAACGGCGACGGCTTCGCCGACCTGGTCTCGGGCGCCCCCGGCGGCACCGTCTCCGGCAAGGCCGGCGCGGGATACGTGGCCGTGACGTACGGCTCCGCGGACGGCATCGACCCGGGGAACAAGACCGTGGTGAGCCGCTCCACGGCCTCCGTGCCCGGCGCTGCCGCGGCCAAGGAGCGCTTCGGCGAGACCTTCTCCAAGGGAGACCTGGACGGTGACGGCTTCAGCGACCTGGTGATCGGCACCGCCGACGGCGGAGCGGGCGCGGTCGTGCTCTGGGGCTCGGCCGACGGCCTCACCGGCGGCACCGCTCTGCCCGGCTTCGAACGCGCGCCGCAGGTGGGCGACTTCGACGCCGACGGCAAGGCCGACCTGGCACTCTTCGGCGCTGCCGACGTCGAGGGCGACGACCCGGTCACCCAGTCCGCGAACCTCTTCAAGGGGCCGATCTCGCGGGACGGCAAGCCCACCGAGAAGCTCGACTTCCTCGACCCGTCCGAGTGGTGGGGTTACGACGACGACGGTGAGGCCTGCGCCGACACCGACTCGTGCGTCGACGGCCCGGAGTCCATCAGCGGCCCCGTCCTGCCCAAGGCCGTCGGTGACGTCAACGGCGACAAGCACGATGACATCGCTGTCTGGACCTACAGCGGCGACGGCGTGTGGGCCAACCACGTGCTGCTCGGCGGCGCCAAGGGCTTCAAGGTGTCGGCCCCGCTCGAGAACTTCGCCGACAGCGGCGACGAGAGCTCCGTGGACATCGGTGACATCGATGCCGACGGCTACGACGACGTGGTCCTCGGCAGCGGCAAGGGCGGCGGCGAGGTCAAGGTGGTGCACGGCTCCGCCGACGGGCCCGACGCCGACCGCACGCAGACCTTCGACCAGACGCTGCCGGGCTTCTACGGCGCGCAGGAGGCCGGTGACCGGGTCGGATCCTGCATCGCCGTGGAGGACGTGACCGGCGACGGTCACGCGGACGTCGCCGTCGGCATCGCCGGCGAGGACTTCAGCGGCCTCACCGACGCGGGCTCCGTCGCTCTGCTGCACGGCAGCGCCGACGGTGTGGTCGGCGAGGGCAGCAAGGTCGTGCACCAGAACACCGCGGGTGTGCCCGGAGCCGCCGAGAAGGGCGACAAGTTCGGCGAGGCCTGCTCGCTCCAGGACGTCGACGGTGACGGCCACCGCGACCTGGCCGCGGCCGCCGTCGCGGAGAACGAGTCCGCGGGTGCCGTGTGGTCCCTCGGCGGGTCCGCGGACGGCCTGACCACGGACAACGCGACCTCCTTCGCACCGGTCGACCTCGGTGCGCCGGTCACGAAGGCCGAGTTCGGGCGCTACCTGCGCTGAGCACCACGCGCGCGGCCGACGCACGGACCGGACCGGCCACCTCGCCCGTCCGGTCCGTGCGACCGGCCTGATCACCCCGGCCTGCCGGCCGTGTCCCTCCAGGGACACGGCCGGCAGGCCGTATCGCGTCGCCTGTACTCTGCGGGGATGCGTCCGCCCACCTCCCCCTCGCAGTCGAGTTCCGCCGTCGGCCCAGGTCAGCGCGGTCTGCTGACGGAGCGCATCGCGCGCGACCTCGAGCACGACATCAGGTCGGGAACCATCGAGGTGGGGACCAAGCTGCCCTCGGAGCGTGAACTGGCCACCCAGTTCGGGGCCAGCCGCAACGTCGTACGGGAAGTCCTGCGCCGGCTCGAGGCGCAGCACTTGATCGAGGTCGCCCCGGGCCGCGGCTCGTTCGTGTGCGAGCAGACCTCGGGGCAGGCGCGCGGCTACGACGCGCTGTACCGGGCCGGACGGCCCACGGTGCGCCAACTCATCGAGGCGCGGCTGCCGTTGGAGATCGAGACGGTCCGCCTCGCCACCCAGCGGGCGACCGACGAGGACATCGCGGTGATGCGCGCCGCACGCGACACCCTGGAGTCCGCGACCGATGTCGTCGTCAAGGCGCGGGCCGACATGGACTTCCACGACGCCATCGCGGTGGCGAGCGGGAATCCGGTGCTGCGGATCATGCTCTCGTCGATCAGCGGGATGATGTTCGAGATGATGCTGCGTTCGAACTCGGACCCGGCGATCGGCGAGGAGGGCGTACCGCACCACCCCGAGATCTTCGAGGCCGTCGAGGCGCGTGACGTCGAACTGGCCTGTGCGCGGATGCGAGAGCATCTGATGCTCGGACTGCGCACCTACGGACCGGACCTGGATGTACAGGTGGACGTCATGGCCCGCAATCACATCGAGGCACTGCTCGGTGACGCGGAGAACCGGCGGGGGAGTGCGTAGCACCTTCCCGGCGCCGGCCCGTCCGGACTCGGTCGGGTAACAGGGCTGTTCGGCAAGGACATCCGATGTTAACGTCCCATCTGGTTCAACTGGTCCTACCAGTTGGACCACGCGGTACGACGACAGCGCACAGAGACGAGGCCACGGATGTCCACGAGCAGCCACCTCCTCAGCCGGCGCGCCTTCGGAAGACTGACCGCAGGAGCAGCGGCGGCCGTCGGTACGGGCGCACTCGGCGCATGTTCGGCACCGGGCGGCTCCCCGGGCCGGACAGGCGCCGACACTCCACTGCGGATCATGGCCATCAACCACGTGTGGTCCCAGGCGATCCGGAGCCGGCTCGAGGAGTTCGAGGAGCGCATCGGCCGGCGGGTGTCGATGACCCTGCTCACCGCCGACCAGCTCGCCAGCAGCTACAACGTCAAACTCAACGCCTCCGGCACCGACGTCGACGTGATGATGGTCCGCGCTCTCCAGGAGCAACTCCTCTTCGCCCACAACGGCTGGCTCGCCGACCTCAGTGACCGGGTGAAGGGCGACCGCCGCTTCGACTGGGCGGACTTCCAGAAGGCGCCCCGCGACGCCTCCGTGACGGACGGCCGGGTGCTCAGCGTCCCCGTAGTCACCGAACGGCCGGTGCTCTACTACCGCAAGGACCTGGTGGCGGATCTCGGCGGACCGCCCCGCACCCTTGACGCCCTGCGGGACGCGGCCGAGGAACTGCACGGACGCCACAAGGGCCTCTACGGCTTCGTCGGCCGCGGTCAGCGCAGCGGCGCCGTATCCCAGTGGTCGAGCTTCCTCTACTCGTACGGCGGCGACTTCGTCGTGAACGGGCGGTCGGGGATCGGCAGTCCCGAGGCACTCGCCGCGTACCAGTACTACGGCGGTCTGCTGGAGCGGACCGGCCCGCCCGGCGCCACCAACATGAGCCTGGAACAGGCGATGCCGGTCTTCGCCCAGGGCAAGGCGGCGTTCTACGTGGACGCCGACGCCGTATACAGCAGCTTTCTCGATCCCAAGGTGTCGACGGTGCAGAAGAAGATCGGCTTCGCGCCGTTCCCCGCCGGACCCGCCGGGGCCAAGCCGCACAACATCCCGTCCTGGAGCCTCGGCATCAACACGTTCTCCCGACTGCGCGACGACGCCTGGGAATTCATCAGGTGGGCGGCGGGACCGCGGATGTCCACCACCCTGCAGTCCGCTGGCATCCCCGGCGCCCGTACCTCCGTCTGGGCCGATCCGGAGACGCTCAAGTCCTTCCCCCAGGACCTCGCCCGAGCCATGCGGATCAATGCCGAACGCGGTCTCGGCCACGACCGTCCGCAGGTCCTGCAGGTCGGCCGGGCCAGGGACATCGTCGGCCGGCCGCTGGTCGCGGGCATTCTCGGCGAGCGAGTGGGGCCCGTCGCCCGCGACGCGGACGCCGAGTTCGCCGAGTTCCTGGTCCGCGACAACCGCCACAAGGAGTCCTGATGCCGACCAACGAGGCCGCCGCCCCGGCCCGAACCGTCGCCCGCACGGCCTCCGGCCCACCCGTCGGCACCCGGCGCCCACGGACCTTCGAGCAGGCCAACCGCCGCCTCAAATGGGCCATGTTGGCTCCCGCCCTGCTGTTCGTCGGCCTGATGATCGTCTTCCCGCTGGTCTTCACCGCCGACCTCAGCCTCACCGACGCCTTCGGTGCGGTGAACGCCGGCAAGGAACACGTGGGCCTGCGCAACTTCACCGACGCGCTCGGCGACAGCCGCCGCTTCTGGCCCGCCGTCCAGCGCACCGTCGTGTTCACCGTCGGCGCGGTGATCCTGGAGACCGTGCTCGGCCTCGCCCTGGCGATGCTGATGCGCAAGCCCTTCCGCGGCATGCGCTGGGTGCGGACCGTCCTGATCATCCCGCTGCTGACCACACCGGTCGCGATCGGCATCCTCTGGCTCCTGATCCTCGACCCGACGAACGGCATCGCCAACCACCTGCTCACCGGAATCGGACTGCCCCCGCAGGAGTTCCTCGGATCGGTCAGCCAGTCACTGCCCACCCTGATGCTGATCGACGTATGGCAGTGGACCCCGATGATGACCCTGCTGCTGCTCGCCGGCCTCACCACGCTGCCCGAGGAGCCGGAGGAGGCCGCCCTGATGGACGGCGCCGGAGCGTGGCAGCGCTTCCGGTTCGTGATCCTGCCGATGCTCGGCCCCACGCTCGCCACCGCCCTGGTACTGCGCGCCGTCGACGCCCTGAAGACCTTCGACATCCTCTACGCCGCCAAGGGGCCCGGCGGCGGTTCCGACTTCGAGGTCGAGACCCTCAACGTCTACGCCTACGGACTCACCTTCGACTACCAGGAGTACGGACTCGCCGCGGCCGTCCTGGTCCTGTTCACCCTCTTCATCGTCGGCGTCGTGGTCGTGCTGCGTCGCAGGGGCGGAAGGAAGAACGCATGAGTGCCACCGTCACCACCGCACCCGCGTCGGCCGCCCGGACCGCGGCGCTCCGCAGGCGCCGGATCCGCTCGCTGGTGCGCGGCGCCGCCATCACCTTCGTATCGCTGGTCTTCGCGCTGCCCCTCGTGTGGATGATCGCCGCCGCCTTCAAGACGAACGTCCAGGTGACCGACCCGTCCGTGGGGCTCTGGTTCCGGCCGACCCTCGACAACTTCCGGTCCGTGATCGAGGCCGGGCAGATCGTCCGCTCGATGGGCAACTCGCTGCTCGTGGGAGTGATTTCGACGGCTCTGTCGGCCGTCATCGCGGTGCCGGCCGCCTGGGCCGTGGGCCGGTTCGGCATGCACCGCACCGGATCGGTCATCCTCGTCGCTCGGATCGTCCCGGCGATCTCGCTCCTCGTGCCCTGGTACTACCTGTTCGCACAGATGGGCCTGGTCGGCTCGTACACCGTGCTCGTCCTGAGCCATATGTTCGTCTCCGTGCCGCTCATCCTCTGGATCATGATCGGCTTCTTCGCGGGCCTGCCCGTGGAACTCGAAGAGGCCGCACGGACCGACGGGTTGAGCGCGTTCGGAGCGTTCTGGCGGATCTCGCTGCCGCTCGCGGCACCCGGCACCGCGACCGCCTCGCTCCTCGCCTTCGTCTTCAGCTGGAACAACTTCATGTTCGCCCTGGTCTTCGCCGACGAGAGCACCCAGACCGTGCCGGTCACCCTCTTCAACTTCATCTCCTACGCGAGCACCGACTGGGGCGGCCTGATGGCCGCCACCACGCTCATCACCGTGCCCGTACTCCTGGCCGCCGTGATCGGACAGAAGTACCTGGTGGCCGGCCTGACCTCGGGCGCAACCAAGGGGTGAGCGCGCCCCGTATCCCTGTCCCCACCGCACCGTTCGGAAAGAGCAGCACATGAAGATCGTCGACGCGAAGGTCGTCGTCACCAGCCCCGGCCGCAACTTCGTCACCCTCAGGATCACCACCGACGAGGGACTCACCGGACTCGGCGACGCCACGCTGAACGGACGCGAACGCGCCGTCGTCAGCTACCTCGAGGACCACGTGGCCCCGCTGCTCCTCGGCCTCGACCCGCACCGCATCGAGGACACCTGGCAGTCCCTCTACCGAGGCGCCTACTGGCGGCGCGGACCGGTGACGATGGCCGCCATCGCCGCCGTCGACGTCGCCCTGTGGGACATCAAGGCGAAGGCCGCCGGGCTCCCGCTCTACCAGCTCCTCGGCGGCGCCAGCCGGGACCGTGTCCGCACCTACGGCCACGCAGGCGGCCGCGACATCCCCGAACTCCTCGACTCCGTGCGGGCCAGGCTCGCCGAGGGGTACCCCGCCATCCGCGTCCAGTCCGGCATCCCCGGCCTCAAGGCCGTCTACGGCGTCTCCGACACCGACGACAGCGGCGCGCCCGTACTCCACCAGCAGGCGCGCCCCCTCGTCGAGGACTGGGACACCGACGCCTATCTGCGCCACATGCCCGCCGTCCTGGAGGCCGTACGCGCGGAGTTCGGGCCCGAACTCCCGCTGCTCCACGACGCGCACCACCGGCTCACCCCGCTGCAGGCGGCCCGCCTCGGCAAGGACCTCGAGCCGTACCGCCTGTTCTGGCTCGAGGACTGCACTCCGGCCGAGAACCAGGAGGCGCTTCGCCTGGTGCGCCGGCACACCACCACGCCGCTGGCGATCGGCGAGGTCTTCAACACCGTCTTCGACTACCAGACCCTGATCACCGAGCAGTTGGTCGACTACGTGCGTTCCGCCGTCACGCACTTCGGCGGTGTCACCCCGCTGCGCAAGCTCTTCGACTTCGCGGCCCAGTACCAGATCAAGGCCGCCGTGCACGGGCCCGAGGACATCTCGCCGGTGGGCATGGCCGCCGCCGTCCATCTCGACCTCGCCGTGCACAACTTCGGCATCCAGGAGTACTCGGGCCACACGCCGCTCACCGAGGAGGTGTTCCGGCACGCGTACACCTTCGCCGACGGGCATCTGCACCCGGGCGAGGCTCCCGGCATCGGTGTCGAGCTGGACGAGGAGCTGGCCGCCGCGCACCCCTACGAGGCGGCGTATCTGCCGGTCAACCGGCTGCAGGACGGCTCCGTGCACGACTGGTGAGCACGCTGCGGCCTCACCCGGTCAGGCCGGTCCGCTGCGACCGGGCCGCCGGGTCGAGGTCGTGGCGGATGTAGTACTCGGTCGACAGGAACGCGGAGCGGTCGGCCTCCGGCATCGCGGCGAGGATCCCGGGCGCCGCACCGCGTGTCACCTCGGAGCGGTGCGCGAGGATCGCCGCGTACTTCGCCTCCAGCCAGGGGCGGACGTCCACGGTCGCGGTGATCCACTCGTCCGGCACGGTGCGCAGCTCCCGCTCGGCCGCACGCGGCACTTTCGCCCCCAACGCCCCGACGGCCGACCGCGGATGGGTGGCGGCGTACAACGCGTCCGGCTGCCACGGCTCACCCGCCTGCGGGTACAGCTCCGCGAGCCCGGCGGCCCGGGCGGCGATCAGGCAGACCCGATGGGTATGTACGTGGTCCGGGTGGCCGGTGAGGCCGCCCAGTGCGTCATGGGTGACCACGATCCGCGGGCGGACCTCCCGGATGTGGGCGACGAGGGCGCACACCGCCTCGTCGAGGGGCGCCTCGCACAGCCGCGGGCGGCCCGGCGCGGACTCGGGGACGCGGGCATCGGCGTAGCCGAGCAGTCTCGGGTGTCCGGCGCCCAGGAGGCGTACGGCGTCGGCCAGTTCGGCGGCACGCGGGGTGCCTTCGGCCCAGGTCGCGGTCACGATGGCGGTCCGGGCCCCGGACGCGGCGTGCCGTGCGACGACGCCGCCTGCGGCGAGCGATTCGTCGTCGGGATGGGCAAAGACGGCCAGCAGGCTCGGCAGGGTCACGCTTCGGGTCCCTTTCCAGGTGAGTACGGACGGCGGACGTCGCGCGTACTCAATCAAGAGTCGGCACCTGTACGGAACCACCCGACAGCGACAGCGACAGCGACCGCGAGCCGCCTGCAGACAAGGGAGGTACGCACGCCGCAGACTGGTCGGTCGTACGGACCAAGATCACAGGAGGCCTCGAACATGACGGAACAGCCCGCAGGACCCGAGCGGGGACCCCGGAGCCTGGAGCAGCGGCTGCAGGACACCCGCAGGCGGCTGGACGAGGACGTCGACGCCTGGGTGGCCTCGGCCGGAGCCGAGGACGCGGGACCGTACCTCGTCCCGCTGTCGTTCCACTGGGACGGCGCGGAGCTGCTCTTCGCGACGCCCACGAACAGCCCGACCGGGCGGAACCTGCTGGCCTCGGGCCGGGCCCGGGTGGGCATCGGCCCGACCCGGGACGTCGTCATGGTGGACGGATCGGTGCGTGCGGTGCCCGCGGCGGAGATCGCCCCGGAGACGGGCGACGCGTTCGCCGGGCGGACGGGCTTCGACCCGCGCAGGCTCGAGAAGTCTCACCACTACTTCTGGATGCGACCCGAGCGGATCCAGGCGTGGCGGGAGGCCGACGAGATCGCCGGGCGCGAACTGATGCGCGACGGCGTGTGGCTGGACCGGCAGGCCGGCGGCCAGGAGTAGCCGACGCCGGGTGGGAGTCGGGCGCCGCGCGGACCGTCTCCCACTGCCGCGTACGGCCGATCCGGCGCATCCTGTGATCATGCGCACGCCGTTCCGTAGGACAAGCTGATCCTCATGTTCTGATGCGGCAGATGACGTCACCTATCAAGTCCGTGGGCGCGTTCGGCGCTCTCGCCGGACTGCTCCTGATCGCCGCCGCAGGCCAGTCCGCCGACGACCGTGCTTCCGAGGCGGAGAGCCCGTCCAGTCCGGCGCCGCTCGTCACGGTGTCCACCGCTGCTGCGGAGGAGGACGCCGCGACACCGGGTCCTGGCTGCGGCAGGGCCGGGGCGGGTGGCCTCTGTCTGACGGGGCGTGCGCTGCCGGCGCGTTGGCAGGTTCCGCTCACCGACGGCCGCCGCACCGTACGCCGGGCGGCCGGCCCCGACGGCCTGCTGCGGGTGACCGCGGGCCGTGAGGATCACCGCATCGTCGACGTCGACGTGGTCTACGGCACCGACCACGCGCGCGGGGTCGACGGCGAACTCGCGCCGGACGGCCGCTCCTGGCACAGCGCCGTCCCGCTCGGCGCAGCTCAGCGCTACGCGATGCGGGTCACCACCGAGGACGGCGACGGCCGTACCGTACGGGCCCGACTGGCCTTCCGTACCGGGGAACCTGCCGGTGGCAGCGGCCGGCTGAAGGCCCGGTTCGGTCCCGGGCCCGGCTCCTACGGGGTGGGCCAGCCGATCGTCGCGAACCTCAGCCGTCCGGTGCCGGCCAAGGACCCCGCGGCCCGCGCCGCCGTCGAGCGCGGTCTGCGGGTCGACGCGCAGCCGCGCGTCGAGGGCGCCTGGCACTGGGTCGACGCCACCACGCTGCACTACCGCCCGCGCACCTACTGGCCGGCGCACTCCCGGATCACCGTACGCAGCGCCCTGGACGGAGCCCGGATCGCTGATGGCGTCTACGGGGCTGCCTCGAAACCGCTGACCCTGTCCATCGGCGCGCGCGTGGAGGCCATCACCGACTCGGCCACCCACACCATGACCGTACTGAGGGACGGGGAACAGGTCCGCGAGATCCCGGTGACCACCGGCAAGGCCGGATTCCGCACCCGCGACGGCATCAAGGTGGTCCTCGGCAAGGAGTCGTCCGTGCGGATGCGCGGCGAGTCCATCGGTATCGCGCGCGGCAGCGGCGACAACTACGACCTGCCGGTGCGTTACGCGACGCGGGTCACCTGGAGCGGGGAGTACGTGCACGCGGCACCCTGGTCCGTCGGATCGCAGGGTGTCGCCAACGTCAGTCACGGCTGCGTCGGGATGAGTACCGAGGACGCCGCCTGGTTCTTCGACGCCGTGCGGCAGGGCGACATCGTCGAGGTCGTCAACAGCGGCGGGGAGCGGATGACTCCGTTCGACAACGGCTACGGGGACTGGAACGTGTCCTGGGGGAGCTGGCGCAAGGGGAGCGCGCTGTCGGCTGCGGGGGAACAGGACGAGTCGGCCCGGCCCGATGCGGGGCGGTTGCGGCCGATGGCGTGACGGAGCAGGGCAGTTCGGGCATCCCCGGGCTGCTCGTGAGTGGCGGCGGCCGTCAGGGTAGAGGCGGCGGGCCGGCCGTTGTGCGTTCTCCCGGAGAGTCACCCGTTCGTGAATCGTGGCGCCGTGTCCGGCCGGGTAGACCGTGACGCGGAGGCCCGCATGGAACAGACAGTGTTGCGTCCCAAGCCGATGCCCGGTCGTACGACGGGGCATCCGACAGGATTTGACCCCGGTCCCGACATCGAAGCCGAAGCCGAAGCCGAAGCTGCCGCGGAGGGCGGTCCCGGGCTCGGATCAGGCGCCCGGTCCGAGCCCGATCCGCGGCGTCGGCCGCACAAGGCGAGGCGTCGCGGACGGCGCCTGGTCACCGCCCTGTTCAGCGTGTTCGTCGCCGTCGTCCTGGTACTCGCCGGGGTCGGCCTGGGCACGCTCGGCGCCTCGGTGATCGGCCTGAGCAAGCTCGCCGACCTGCAGAAGCAAGCCCCGCCCGGCGCACCGCCCGGTGGGGCCGGCAGCGCACAGGGCGGGCCCGACAAGGCGCAACAACCGGCGCAGGACAAGGCGCAGGACAAGGCGCAGGCACCGGACGCCACCGGCAAGGGCGACGCCGACCCGTCGCAGACCCAACCTCAGGGCGGCAAGGGCCGGGCACCGGCTTCGGCGGCCCGCGCCACCGTCGGAGTGGAGGCGGTGGACGCGTCCGGGGGCGCGGGCGCACAGGTGGTCGGCGTCCACATCCCCGGTCCCGGCCACTCCGCGGGGCTGGTCCGCGGCGACGTCCTGCTCGCACTGGGCGACACCCGCATCAAGAGCGCCGCCGACTTCGCCGAAGCGGTGAAGGAGGCGCGCCCGGGCACCCCGATCGGCCTGCATGTCCGTCATGCGGGCGGTGAACGGCAGACGTTGACGATCACGCCGGGCGTGGTGACCTGACGCGCAGGTCCGGCATCCGACGAGTACGCGCACGGCCGGCCGCGCCGCCGTGCGCGTACCCCTGACGCAGCTTCAGCGCACGGGTGTCAGCAGCGCGCAGGACTCCGGCGGCAGGGTGAGGACACCGTCGGCGCCGGGGGCCTCCACCTCGTCCCAGGAGGCCAGCACACGCGTGCTGTCGCCCTGCAGCGGAATCTCGGCGCGGTCCTTGCTCAGGTTGACGGCGACACGGAGGTCCCCCCGCCGGAAGACCAGCCAACGCCTGACCTCGTCGTACGCGACGCGGACCGCGGCCAGGTCGGGGTCGGTCAGGTCGGCCGTCTCGCGGCGCAGCGCCACGAGGCGTCGGTACCAGGCGAGCACGCGCGCGTGGGGCTCGGCAGCCGGCTCGTCCCAGTCGAGACAGGAACGGTTCCTGGTGGCCGGGTCCTGCGGATCGGGGATGTCCTCCGCGTCCCAGCCGTGCGCCGCGAACTCCCGCCTGCGGCCCGTGCGTACGGCCTCCGCGAGCTCGGGGTCCGTGTGATCGGTGAAGAACTGCCAGGGTGTGCCGGCGCCCCACTCCTCGCCCATGAAGAGCATCGGCGTGAACGGTGACGTGAGGGTCAACGCCGCGGCACAGGCCTGCAGCCCGGGCGAGAGCGTCGCCGAAAGACGGTCGCCGAGGGCGCGGTTGCCGATCTGGTCGTGCGTCTGGGAGTAGCCCAGGAAGCGGTGGGCGGGGGTGCGTACCCGGTCCACGGGCCTGCCGTGCGAGCGGCCGCGGAAGCTCGAGTACGTACCGTCGTGGAAGAACCCGTCGGTGAGGGTCTTGGCGAGCGCGGACAGCGGCGCCGCCGCGAAGTCCGCGTAGTAGCCCTGTGATTCGCCGGTCAGGGCGGTGTGCAGGGCGTGGTGGAAGTCGTCGTTCCACTGGGCCTGGATGCCGAGTCCGCTGCGCTCGCGCGGGGTGATGAGACGCGGGTCGTTGAGATCGGACTCGGCGATCAGGAACAGCGGACGCCCGGTCTCCTCGGCCAGCGCGTCGACGGCGTGGGACAGCTCCTCGATGAACGGGTACGCGCGCGTGTCCCGCAGGGCGTGCACCGCGTCGAGACGCAGACCGTCGACGCGGTAGTCGCGCAGCCAGGCCAGGGCGCTGCCGATGAAGTACGCCCGCACTTCGTCGGATCCCGCCGCGTCCAGGTTCACGGCCGAGCCCCAGGGCGTGTGATGGGTGTCGGTGAAGTACGGCCCGTAGGCGGGCAGATGATTGCCCGAAGGGCCGAGGTGGTTGTGCACGACGTCCAGGATCACGCCGATCCGCAGCTCGTGTGCCCGCTCCACGAAGCGCTTGAGGCCTGCGGGGCCGCCGTAGGGCTCGTGCACGGCCCACGGGGAGACGCCCTCGTAGCCCCAGCCGTGGCGGCCGGGGAAGGGGCAGACCGGCATCAACTCCACGTGTGTCACACCGAGTCGCGCCAGGTGCCCGAGCCGGTCGCCCGCGGCGTCGAACGTGCCTTCTTCCGTGAACGTCCCCACATGCAGCTCGTAGAGCACGGCGTCGCGAAGTCTGTGCGCAGGCGCGTCCTGCCGCCACTCGTACGCGGAGTGGTCCACGACGGCGCTGAGGCCGTCCGGGCCGTCGGGCTGCCTCGCCGACCGCGGATCGGGCCTGACCTCGTCGTCGTCCAGGACGAAGCCGTACCGGGCTCCGTCGGCCGCCTCCGCCTCCGTCGTCCACCAGCCGGGACGTTCCGGATCCGGTGTCGACGCGCGCGTGGTGCCCTCAAGTAGGAGCGCGACACGTTCGGACTGCGGTGCCCACACTTCGAACTGCACGGACGGTTCCCCCTCGCCTGGCTGTCGGCCACACCGGCGTCCATGGTGCGCCACCGATGATCGAATTGCCGGGAATTCGGCCGAACCGGTGCCGCAATCGGTACGTGATCCGCGCGGTGCCGAGTGGTGGGCCAGGCAGCCGATGCCCACACTCTGCGCACTTCTCGTTCGAGTGAGTTTGTTGATCATCGCGCCGGGACCTGCCGATTCCCCCAAGGCGCGGGCGAATCCCACCGCGCGGAAGTCCGCGCTCGACCCAGAGCGCGTGTCCGAACGCGTCTGGAGTGTCTGGGCCGAGGTTCGTGGCCGGCGGGCATTGCCGAGGCGCATTTCTGAGCACGGAGGAACGGTGACGTTCATGGTCAAGACGGTACGGAACGGATTTCTCGCGGCCGCCGCTGCGGGCCTGCTGCTCGCGGCGGGAGCAGGCACTGCCCAGGCCGAGTCGCACCAGGAGAGCAGTGCCCGGGGCAACTGGCTGATGCTGTCCGTCACGCAGGGAACCGACGATTCCGGCCCGACGGAGCGAGAGCTGCTGCGCTGTCCGAGCTCGCGTTCCGAGCACCCGGACCGCTGGAAGGCCTGCTGGGAACTGCGCCTGGCCCACGGCGACATCAACCGGATCCCGGACCGTGACGGAGCCTGCCCGATGATCTACCGGCCCGTCACCGCGAAGGCGTCCGGCATGTGGGAGGGCCGGCGGGTGCAGTACGGCGAGACGTTCTCCAACAGCTGCGTGATGCACGGGAAGACCGGATCGGTCTTCCAGCTGTCCAGCTGACCGGAGCGCCCGGGGTGTACGCGCGCGTAGCGGCCGCTACGCGCGCGTGCTCGTTCACAGCGCGGTTCTGCGTGCGTGCCGGGCGGCCGCGATCACGGTGCGGGCCTGGTGCTCGACCTGGTGCTCGACCGGCACCCAGCGGGCCCGGAAGTGACCGGCGAACGCCTCCGACCAGTGGGCGACCAGAGCATCGAGGTGGGGGGCGCTCGGGTGGTCCGTCTCGCGCAGCACGCGCAGCAGCATCGCCGCCGCCCTGAGCGGTATCCGCCGGCCGAAGGCGTCGATGCTGCTCACATAGGTCATCGAGGCGTCGGGGGGCGGTGGGACCGTCCAGTCGCGGGCCAGGCCGGGAGCCAGTCCGAGCGCCCACCGCGAGGCCCGCAGCAGCGGCGCCACACTCTCGGGCACGGCCAGGTCGCCCGTATCGTCGTCATCGTCCGCGCCGAGCCTCGCGCGGCTCAGGAACTCATGGACCTGCAGGGCCTGTTCACCGAGCCGCCGCGATATCCGTCCCATGGCGGCGAGCGCGGCCGGGTGCCGTGCAGGATCGTCCACCAGGTCACTGGCCCACATCGGTACCTCGACGATCGCCGTGAGCCCGCCGTAGCGGTGCGCGTGGTGCCAGGTGGACCGGGTCACGTCGTCCGGCAGGCTGGGGAACGAAGTGTCCCTGCCCGGCTCCGGCATCACATGGACGCCGGGGCCCGCCACCGGCCAGCCCGCCGCGTCCGAGGTGTTCGTCTCCACCGGAATGTGCAGCTGGGCCGCGGACTTGGCGAACGGTTCGGCGAGCCCCGGGATGTCGCGGGTCAGCTGCACCCAGCTGCCGCCCATGTCCGTGCCGTGCAGCGACACCTGGAGGTACGGGCGCACCTCGTCGATGACCCGGAGCAGTGCGAGGGTCTCGGGCGGCAATTTCTCCGGCGGCAGCACCGAAGGGGCCCACTCGGGCTGTTCGGGGCCCGCCGGGCGGAAGAACTGCCGGTGGTAGTCGTACAGCGAGGTGGGCGCGACGCTGCGGTGCAGATGCGCCCCGTCCGGGTCGGCACACAACAGGAAGTGCCACGACGTGGCCGTACGCAGCCGGACGTCCTGCACGACGCGCTCGGCAAGACTCAACGTGGTGGGTCCGCCCACCGGTTCGTTCGCATGCGCCCCCGCGACGACCAGTACGCCCTGCGGCGCGTGTCCCACCGTCAGGAGGCTGATCGGACGGCCGGCGCGTGACGAACCGACCCGCCGCAGCGTGCACAGGTCAGGCCGACTCTCACTCAACGCCCTTGCGGATGCGAAGAGTTCCCGCTCGGTGAGGTAGCGCTGGCCCGTCAGGTGACTCACCCCCGTAAGGTCCGCCGACGTGCGCATCCGCAGTACGCCACGCGCCGGACCACGTGTCAAGCGCTTGCGGCAGGTCCTTTGCCGACTTTCAAGGGTGTACGTTCACCGGCGTACGAGCAGGGCCACGGGACGGTCCGCGAACAGGTCCGCCACGCGCGCGTGGCCCCGGAATTCCCGTACCGCTGCGGTAGGCCCGTCCGCTGCCTCCCGACGAGACTCCCCGCGCGCGCGGAGCGCGATCGCGTCCACGAACGTGCCCTCCGGGAGCGGTAGTTCGGTGTCCTGCCAGCCGCCGTCCTCGGCGAGGCGCAGCGAAAGCCGGGTCACGGCGCTCACCACGCGCTCGCTGCGGGTGAATGCCACACAACGCTCGGCCGCCGGGCCGCGGGCGGCCAGGGCGCGATAGCTGCCGGAGCCTGCGAACGCCGCCGGGTCGTCCCGCCGCAGTCGCAACGCCGCGCGGGTGACGGCCAACTTGTGAGCGTCGACGAGTGCGCCCACGGGGTCGTCCGGGTCGTCGGCCCCAGTGCCCTCGGAATCGGCTCCGGACCGGCCGGCCGCCGGGAAGGTGACGGGCCGTCGGTTGTCCGGGTCGACGAGGACCCGGTGGTGCCGCTCCGAGCCCTGATAGAGGTCGGGCACGCCGGGCATGGTCAGGTGCAGCAGCGTTCCGCCCAGGACATTGGCCAGGATGTGCGGGCCCAGCGTTCCGGCGAGCTCGGCGACGGCGTCGATTCCCGCCGGGCTTCCGGGGCCCGCGTCCGCGAACTCCCGTACCGCGTCCTCGTATGCGGCGTCCGGCTCGGTCCAGGTGGTGTGCAGACCCGCCTCGCGCGCGTGCTTCAGCAGCGCGTCGCGCAGCCGCCCGTCCGTAGCCGGCCCGAGCCCGAACGCGGTCTGCCACGCCGCCCACACCAACTGCGGATCGACAGCCCCGGCACTCGCCGCGGACCGCCCGTCCCTGGCGCGGCCGACCCGGTCGAGCAACTCGGCCCAGCGGCCCGGGCATTCGGTCAGGACGGCGATCGCGGCCCGGACGTCGGCGCTGCGCTTGGTGTCGTGGGTGGAGAGCACCGTTCCGGAGTCCGGCCAGTCCCGCTGCATCCGCGCGCAGTAGGCGTGGAAGTCCGTGGGAGGCAGCGCCGGTCTGCCGGGGTCGCCGCCCACCTCGCAGGCCGAGAGCAGGGGCACATGGCGGTAGCAGGCGGTGTCCTCGACCGCCTTGGCGCGGAGCGCGGACGACGTCTGCGCGAAACGGGCCCTGAAGGCCCGGAGCTCGGGGCCGTCGCCGCCTTCCGTACCGATGAGGAGCGCACGCACCACATCGACCGCGCGGGCTTCCTCGGCCACTGCGAACGCCTCCCGGGCCTCCTGGGCGTCCTGTGCCCGCAGGACGGCACCGGCGGCCTCTCCGGTGCCGTACGGGCGGTAGACCGGGACACGCACGAGGAGCTCCTGCAGGGCCGTGCGGAGAGCCCACGGGGCGTGGTCGGGGTGACCGGCCGCGGCGGCGCAGGAGGCAGCCGAGCGGACCAGGCGGTCGACCTCGGCGGCGAGCTCGTGGGTCACGACCTGCCGGGCCGCCCGTCGCACCGTCTGCCGCCAGTCCCCGCCGAGATCGTCCGCGGGCCTGGCGAACCTCCGGTACAGGGCGAGGAGCTCCTCCGCGCCGACGGGGTCCACGAAGAGGCCGTCGATGTGCCGCAGCGCGTCGTAGCCCGTGGTCCCCGCGACGGGCCATGCCTGCGGCAGCCGTTCGCCGTCCGCGAGGATCTTCTCGACGACGGTCCAGCACCCACCGCCGGCACCGTGCAGGGCCTCCAGGTACGCCCCCGGGTCGGTGAGCCCGTCCGGATGATCGATCCGCAGCCCGTCCACGACGCCGGAGCCGAGCAGACGCAGAACGGTGCGGTGGGTGGCCTCGAAGACCTCGGGATCCTCCACCCGTACCGCGATCAGGTCCGAAATGGTGAAGAAGCGCCGGTAGTTGAGGTCGGTACGGGCCAGTCGCCACCAGGCGAGGCGGTACCACTGCTCGTCGAGGAGCGCCTCGAGAGGGCGTTCCTCGGTGCCCGGCCGCAGCGGGAAGGACTGCTGTCCGTGGCGCAGTACCCGACCGTCCACCCGGAATACGTCGAGCTCCGCTTCGCGGCGGTGGGGGAGCACGGGCAGGAGCAGGACGCCGTCGTGCAGGTCCCAGTCGATGTCGAACCAGCGCGCGTAGGGCGACTGCGGGCCCTCGCGCAGCACCTCCCACAGGGCGTGGTTGGTGTCCGGCAGGGCGGCCATGTGGTTGGGGACGATGTCCACGATCAGGCCGAGCCCGTGGGCCCGAGCTGTCGCGGACAAGGCACGGAGGCCTTCCTCGCCGCCGATCTCGGCACGCACGCGCGCGTGGTCGACGACGTCGTAACCGTGGGTGGAGCCGGGCACCGACTCCAGAATCGGCGACAGGTGGAGATGCGATACGCCGAGTGCGGCCAGACGGGGGACCGCGGCCTCCGCGGCGGCGAACGGGAACCGTGGCTGGAGCTGCAGCCGGTAGGTCGCGGCCGGTGGATCGGCGAGGGCCGGGACGTGTGCCGCGTCGGCCCGTCCGGCGGGCGTGGGCCGGACGGGCGTCGCGGTCGGGTCGGCGGGGCTGCTCGGCGGCACAGGGCTCATGCGAAGCTACGTACCCGCGTCGAACGGATTCCTGTCACCGCACGCGCGGACCGCCTGCGCCGTCAGCAGCGCCGCCGCCGCGGCCGCCCGCGCCGCGGCCCTGCAGGCGGGCGGCCGCTGACAGCGCCGATGACCTCAGCGGGCCGCCGTCAGGCCGGCCGCTGCAGCACGGTCAGGCTGCGGTCCACGAGTGTCACGCGCTCACCGGCCTGCAGTTTGGCGCCACGCATCGGCGGCACCGGCTCACTGCGCGCGGTGTCGACGACCACCTGCCACTGCCGCCCGTGGTCCGTGGGAACCACGAACTCGATGGGTTCGTTGGAGGCGTTGAACATCAGCAGGAACGAGTCGTCGTGGATGGGCTCGCCGCGCTGACCTGGTTCCGAGATCGAGTTCCCGTTCAGGAACACGCTCAGCGCGCGCGTGTGCGCCCGCTTCCAGTCGTCCTGAGCCATCTCCTGCCCCTGAGGCGTGAACCAGGCGATGTCCGTGAGGTCGTCGTGCGTCCCCTGCACCGGACGGCCGTGGAAGAACCGCCTGCGGCGGAAGACCGGATGGTCCCGGCGCAGCCACGTCATGGCCCGGGTGAAGGCGAGCAGCGCGTCCTCCTCGCCGCCTTCCTCGACCGGGTCGGGCCAGTGCACCCAGGACAGCGGTCCGTCCTGGCAGTAGGCGTTGTTGTTGCCCTGCTGGGTGCGGGCCAGTTCGTCGCCGTGGCTGAGCATGGGCACGCCCTGGGACAGCATCAGGGTCGCGATGAAGTTGCGTGCCTGCCGCTCGCGCAGCGCGAGGACGTCCGGGTCGTCGCAGTCGCCCTCCGCGCCACAGTTCCAGGAGCGGTTGTGGTTCTCGCCGTCGCGGTTGTCCTCGCCGTTCGCCTCGTTGTGCTTGTCGTTGTACGACACGAGATCGCGCAGGGTGAAACCGTCGTGGCAGGTGACGAAGTTGATCGAGGCGAGCGGTCGCCGTCCGTCGTCCTGGTACAGGTCCGACGAGCCGGTGAGCCGCGAGGCGAATTCCGCGAGCGTGCGAGGCTCACCGCGCCACAGGTCCCGCACCGTGTCCCGGTACATGCCGTTCCACTCCGTCCACAGCGGAGGGAAGTTGCCCACCTGGTAGCCGCCCTCGCCGACGTCCCAGGGCTCCGCGATCAGCTTGACCCGCGACACCACAGGGTCCTGCTGCACCAGGTCGAAGAACGAGGAGAGCCGGTCCACCTCGTGGAACTGCCGGGCCAGGGTGGCCGCGAGATCGAAGCGGAAGCCGTCCACGTGCATCTCGGTGACCCAGTAGCGCAACGAGTCCATGATCATCTGCAGGACGTGCGGGGACCGCATGAGCAGCGAGTTCCCGGTCCCCGTGGTGTCCGTGTAGTAGCGCTGGTCCGCGGAGAGCCGGTAGTAGGAGGCGTTGTCCAGGCCGCGGAAGGAGAGCGTGGGGCCGAGGTGATTGCCCTCGGCCGTGTGGTTGTAGACCACGTCGAGGATGACCTCGATTCCGGCCTGGTGCAGGGCGCGTACGGCGGACTTGAACTCGAGGACCTGCTGGCCGCGGTCGCCCCAGGAGGCGTAGCCGTTGTGCGGGGCGAAGAAGCCGATCGTGTTGTAGCCCCAGTAGTTGGCCAGACCGATGTCGGTCAGCCGGTGGTCGTTGACGAACTGATGCACGGGCATCAGTTCGATCGCGGTCACCCCGAGTTCCGTCAGATGCTCGATCACCGCCGGGTGAGCCAGGGCGGCGTACGTGCCGCGCTGCTCCTCGGGCAGCGCCGGGTGGAGCATCGACAGGCCCTTGACGTGGGCCTCGTAGAGCACGGTCTCGTGGTACGGGGTGCGCGGCGCGCGGTCGTCGCCCCAGTCGAAGTACGGGTTGACCACGACCGAAGTCATCGTGTGGGGAGCCGAGTCGAGGTCGTTGCGCCGGTCGGGGGCGCCGAAGTGGTAGCCGTACACCTCCTCGCCCCACTGGATGCTGCCGCTCACTGCGCGCGCGTAGGGGTCGAGCAGCAGCTTGGCGGAATTGCACCGCTGTCCGCGTTCCGGGGCGTACGGGCCGTGCACCCGGAAGCCGTAGCGCTGCCCGGGCATCACGCCGGGCAGGTAGGCGTGCCGCACGAAGGCGTCCGCCTCGCGCAGTTCGACGGCGGTCTCGGACCCGTCGTCGTGCAGCAGACACAGTTCGATTCGGTGGGCGGCCTCCGAGAAGACCGCGAAATTGGTGCCGGCGCCGTCGTACGTGGCACCGAGTGGATACGCCTGTCCAGGCCAGACCTGCATGGAAGGGACTCTTCCATGGACAGGCCCCGGATCGGGTGCCGGTTCGCCGAGACTCCCCCCGAAAGTGCGTCGGTTGACGGAATGCCCCACTTGGTGGCGGGTTCCGGGGTGCTCGGCGGTTCGGCCGGGCGGCGATGCGGTGTCCAGATGGCCGCCCGGGCTATGACTCCGCTCACTCCCACCTGTCCCGTTCGGCAGAACGGCGAAGCGGAACAACGGAGTTGGGGCAAGGAGCCTGCGCATCCGGCTGCACCGCCCGCCGCTCGCGGAGTACCCTTCCTTGATCGTTGAACAGGGGATTTCAGGGCGCGGCACAGGCATGTCGTCCGGCCCCCGGGGGGGAACGGAAGGCGGTGCGTGGGTGGGCTCGGGAGGGCTGGAGCTGCCCCCTGGCGACGAGGGTCGCGAGGGGAGTTCCACGGACGCTCCGCCCTCGACGGTGTCCCTGGCGCGGCCGGTGGACGCGGGATCGCAGATCGGACCCGAACTGGACTGGGGTGTCGACGCCTGGAGCGAGGTGCGTACTCGCGCACAACGGGCCGGGCGCGCCTACATCTGGCTGAATCTGGTCGAACAGCGTCTGCGCGCCGTCGTCGCGGCCGTACTGCGGCCGATCTACGAACCGGTGCACGGGGACGACTGGGTGGTGGCCGCGGCCGGTCCCGCCGGCCAGGAGTGGGTGCAGCGGGCGGTCGCCGTCCGCGAGGTGAGCCGACGCAAGGGCTATCTGCTCGACCCGGCGGACGACAACGTGCTGAGCTTCCTCACCCTTCCGCAGTTGCGCGAGCTGATGGTCCAGCACTGGCCGTGCTTCGAGCCGTACTTCGACGACCGCCGCGATGTCGAGCTGGCCCTGGACGAGCTCGAGGTGACCCGCAACGTCGTCTCGCGCAACCGCGCGCTGTCCGAGACGGTCCTGGCCCAGGCCGAACGCGCCTCGACCCGCCTCCTCGACATACTCGGCGCGGACTCCGACCTTCCCTCTGCGCGCCGGCTGCCGGTCGACGCCGTCGAGGACATAGTCGGCGACCGCTATGCGGACGTGGTCGGTGTGCACTCCGACCGGGTGCGCCTGCTGCGGCAGTTCCCTGCCGAGGACATCTTCGGCGGCGCCCGCCGGCTCGACGTGGTCGGCATAGGGCTCAACCTCCTCGTGCAGAACTTCTCCGGCCGCCGCCTGGTGCGGCTCGCCGAGTCCGGCTGCAGGGTCCGGCTGCTCTTCCTCAACCCGGCCAGCAGCGCGGTCAAGCGGCGCGAGCGGGAACTCGGCCTGAAGAAGGGCGAATTGAGCCGCTCCGTGGAGATGAACATCCTCCATATGCGGCGGGTGAGGTCCCGGTTGCGCGACCCCGGCGCCTTCGAGATCCATGTCTTCGACGAGACGCCGCGCTTCACCGCCTACCTGGTGGACGGCGACGGCCCGGACGGCATCGCCCTGATCCAGTCGTATCTGCGGCGCACTCGCGGGATGGAGGGGCCCGTACTGGTGCTGCGGGGCGGTCGACGGGTGGTCAGGTCCGGTGACGGTGATGCGGGGGGCGAGGGGCTCTTCGAGACATATCGCGAGGAGTTCGAGTCGGTCTGGGTGGATTCGCGCCCGGTGTCCTGAAGGTCGTTCTTGGTGTCGTAGTCCGTTGGTCCGGACCGCCTCCTGCGGCCGTGCTCCGAGGGCAAGCGGAACTCGCCCGTCGGATTGTCAGTGGCGCATGGGAGTGTGAACGGCACATGGGGGAGCTTCACGAAGGAGGGGCAGGATGAGCTGGCATCGCGAGTGGTCGGTCTTCGGCGCGGAGGCGACGGGCGGGGTCCTGCGATGAGTTGGTACAGCGGACCGCTCGTGGCGTTCGATCTGGAGACGACGGGCACCGACATCGAGACCGACCGGATCGTCACCGCCGCGGTGGTGACCGTCGGTCCGGACGAGCAGAGCCCGGGGACCCGGACATGGCTGCTCGACCCGGGCGTCGCGATCCCTGCCGAGGCCACGGCGATCCACGGCATCTCCACGGAGCACGCCCGCCTGCACGGCACATCGGCGGCCCCCGCGATCGACGAGATCACATCCACGATCGCCGAGGCGCTGACATCCGGCACACCCCTGGTGGTGATGAACGCGCGGTACGACCTCTCGCTGCTCGACCGCGAGTGCCGCCGCCACGGGACAGCACCGCTGGCCGAGCGCGTGCGTGGACAGGCGACTCCGGTGATCGACCCGTTGGTCCTCGACAAGCACGTCGACCGCTACCGGAAGGGCAAGCGGAACCTCCAGGCGCTCTGCGAGCACTACGGCGTGCAGCTCAGCGAAGCGCACGACGCGGTCGCGGACGCGGTGGCCGCGGCCCGGGCGGCCCGTCGGATGGGCGCGAAGCACGCGGACATAGGGGCGTTGGCGCCGACGGATCTGCACGACCTCCAGGTCCGTGCGGCGGCCGATCAGGCGGCGTCACTGCAGAAGTATCTGCGTCGCACGTCGAATCCGCAGGCGACGGTCGAGCACGCCTGGCCGGTCATCCCGCACCAACGCTGAGGCATTCACCGCTTCGTACCCAGGCCCGTGCGGCCGGCGCGCAAGCAGCACCGTGTGCCGGACCAACGGGCCTGCGTACGAAGCGGCGGACGATCAGAACGGGTACCAGCGCACCCCGGTGTCCCCGTCCCGCAGTGAGGCCACCCGGCGCCGGAACTCGACCAGCGCCTTGGGGTTGCTCGGCGCATGCTGCGCCACCCACGCGCAGCTCGCCGTCTCCCGTGCCCCGCGCAGTACCGCACACCCGTCCCACCCGCGCACGTCCCAGCCGTAGGCCGTGACGAACGAGTCGTAGGACGCGGCCGGCAGGCCGTAGCGGTCGGCGGACAGGGCCATCACCACGAGGTCGTGCTCACGCAGATCGGTGGCGAAGGTCTCCAGGTCCACCAGGACCGGACCGTCGGGGCCGACATGGACGTTGCGCGGCAGCGCGTCACCGTGGATCGGGCCGGGTTCGAGATGCGCGGTGAGCGCCGCGGCCGCGGCGGCGAAGCCGTCCCGGCGCTCGCGCAGATACGCGGCGTCCGCCGGATCGACGGTGTCCCCTGCGAGCCGTAGCCACCGCTCCACACCGCCCAGCAACTCCCGGCGCGGCAGCGCGAAGGGCGGAGCGGGCAGCGCGTGCACTCGGCGGAGCAGAAGCGCGAGATCGCGCGGCTCGACCGGCCTGACCGCGGGTCCGATGCCGTGCCAGAGCGTCAGCGGATGGCTGTCGACCAGGCGAGGCTTGGGCTCGGCGGCCCGTACCGCCGGGACCCCGCACTGCTCCAGCCAGTCCGCCACGAGCAGCTCGCGAGTGGCGCGCTCCAGGAGTTCGGGGGCGGCGCGGCCGACCTTGACGACCACGGCACCGTCGGTGAAGACCGCGTTCTCACCGAGCGAGAGCAGCTCGGCGCCGGGGTCGAGGCCCGCCCCGTCCAGGAGCTCGCGAGCCCGAGCCTCGTCCATCAGTTGCCTCCCACGGCCACGCGTCGAACTGTTCCGGGCGCCGGCGACGCGGCCGTCGACCCGGTTCAGTCTCGCATTCGTACAGGCCACGAGGCGCGCGCGGCCGCTTGACGTTTGCGGGTCACGTCAGCACCATGACGGGGCCCACCCGGGCGAACACGGCGCGTAACGCTCTCCAGGTCCAGGCGGTGTCTCCCTCGAGGGCGCGCCCCGGCCCGGAGTGACACGGCGGGTGACGGGCGGGCGCCCCCTCCCACACACCGCCCGAAGGAGCCGCTCCCGTGACACCGTCGACCGCGACACAGCGGCCGGAGAAGGGCGGGCCGGTCCGCGGACCGGCGGACTACGGCGCCTGGTTCCTGGTCCTGCCGGCCCTGATCCCCATCCTGGTGCTGAGTGTCGGTCCGCTGCTGTACGGCATCGCGCTGTCGTTCACGGACGCCCAGTCGGGACGTACTTCCGCGACCCAGTGGATCGGACTGCTGAACTTCCAGGACCTGGTGCACGACACCCTTTTCTGGGACTCGTTCCGCATCGGTCTGCTGTGGGCGGTCGGGGTGACGGTCCCGCAGTTCCTGCTCGCACTGGGCCTTGCCCTGCTGCTGAACCAGAATCTGCGGTTCCGATGGCTGGCGAGGGCGCTCGCGATCATCCCCTGGGCAATGCCCGAGGTGGTCGTCGGCATCATGTGGCGCCTCGTCTACCACCCCGACGCGGGCGTACTCAACGAAACCCTGTCCAACCTCGGTCTCGGCGGCGGCCGCGACTGGCTGACCGGCACCGCCACCGCGCTGTTCGCCGTCATCGTCGTCGGCATCTGGGCGGGCATGCCCCAGACGACGGTCGCCCTGCTCGCCGGCCTGCAGAACACACCCCGCGAACTGCACGAGGCGGCTGCGATGGACGGCGCCGGAGCCTGGCGGCGCTTCAGGACCGTCACCTGGCCCGCCATCAAGCCGGTCGCCCTCGCCATCTCGGCCCTGAACTTCATCTGGAACTTCAACTCCTTCGCCCTGGTCTACGTGCTGACTCAGGGAGGGCCGGGCGGCCGCACCCGGCTGCCGATGCTCTTCGCCTACGAAGAGGCCTTCCGCTACGGGCAGTTCGGATACGCGGCGGCGATGGGCTGTGTGATGGTCGCGGTGATCTCGGTGATCCTCGCGTTCTACCTGGTCGGACGGTTGAAGGGAGGCGACGAGAGCTGATGCGTACCTCGAAGTCCGCACGCGCGGCGCAGTACGTGGCCCTGGCGGCGTATCTCGTCTTCCTGGCCTTCCCGTTCGCCTGGCTGATCTCCACCGCCTTCAAACCGGCCAGGGAACTGGGCAGCCTGCATCCCACCTGGATCCCCGAGAACCCCACTCTGGGGAACTTCCGGCAGGCCTTCGACGAGCAGCCGCTGCTCCAGGCCACCGCCAACTCCCTGATCGTGGCGGTGAGTGCGGCCCTGGTGGCCGTGGTGATCGCGACCCCGATGGCGTACGTGATGGCGCGCCACCGCAACCGGCTCGCGAAGGCGGCCACCGGGTGGGTGGTGATCAGCCAGGCCTTCCCGTTCGTCCTGATCATCATCCCGCTCTTCATGATTCTGAAGAAATTCCACCTGATCAATTCCCTGGCCGGCCTGATCATGGTGTACGTGGTCTGGGCCCTGCCGTTCGCCCTGTGGATGCTGGTCGGCTACGTACGGGCCGTGCCGCCCGAACTGGAGCAGGCCGCCGCCGTGGACGGTGCCGGCCGGTTGCGCATCCTGGTCTCGATCACGGCGCCGCTGCTCGCGCCGGGAATCGTCGCGACCGCGATGTTCTCCTTCATCACCGCGTGGAACGAGTTCTTCTTCGCCCTCGTCCTGCTGAAGACACCGGAGAAGCAGACCTTGCCCGTCATCCTGAACCGCTTCATCGGCACCGAGGGCGTCGCCGATCTCGGCCCGCTCGCCGCGGCAGCCTTCCTCGCCACCATCCCCTCTCTCGTGATCTTCGCGCTGATCCAGAAGCGGATCACCGGAGGCATGCTCGCCGGGGCGGTGAAGCACTGATGCGCCGCCCCCGGATCCTGACGGCAGCCGCGGCCGCCCTCGCCCTGCTGCTGTCCGGGTGCAGCGGGTCGCAGGAGAGCGACGACGGCCGCATCACCCTCGAATTCCAGTCACTGGCCTGGCAGAAGGAGTCCGTCGACGCGAACAAGCAGCTGGTGAAGGAGTGGAACGCGCGCCACCCCGATGTCCAGGTGAAGTACATCCAGGGCAGTTGGGACAGTGTCCACGACCAACTCCTGACCTCCTTCGAGGGCGGCGAGGCGCCGGACATCATCCACGACGCCTCCGACGACCTCGCCGACTTCGCCTACGGCGGCTACCTCGCCGATCTCCGCGAACTGCTGCCGTCCCGGCTCACCTCCGACATCCCCGGAACCTCCTGGGAGACGACGACGTTCGGCAAGGGGGTGTACGGGGTGCCCTTCCTGCAGGAGCCGCGGGTTCTGATCGCCAACGCGACGTGGCTGAAGAAGTCCGGCGTCCGCATCCCCACCACCGAGAAGCCCTGGAGCTGGCCGGAGTTCCGCCGCATCACGAAGAAGCTCAGCGGTGACGGCAAGTACGGAGTCGCCTGGCCGCTCAAGGAGCCGGTTTCGGCCACGTTGAACCTCTCGCTGGCCACCGGCGGCCAGGTCTTCCACCGCGGCGCGGACGGCAAGGTGGACGTCCGCTTCGACGCAGCGGACCAGGTCGTGCCCCGTACCGTCCGAGACCAGGTCAACACCGATGGCAGCGCGTCGAGTTCGACCCTCGGCATGGGCGGCTCCGACACTCTGCCGGGGTTCTTCGGCGGCAAGTACGCCATGGTCCCGCTGGGCTTCTCGTACCGCCAGCAGGTCGCGCAGCAGGCACCGAAGGGCTTCGACTGGCGGGTGCTGCCGGCTCCGGCCGGCGCGCAGGGGCTCCAGCAGGGCGTCTCCCCGCAGACGTTGTCCATCGCCGAGGACAGTGGGCACAAGAAGGAGGCGATGGAGTTCATCGACTTCCTGCTGCAGCCGGACAATGTGGTGCGGCTCGCGGAGGGCGACTGGATGCTGCCCACCGGGTCCGAGGCGCTGAAAGCTCCGGCGCTGCGCCGCGAGAAGGACGGCTGGGACGTCGGGGCGGCGCTCGCCGGGGAGTTGAGGACCGCGCCCGCCCAATCCGTACGCGGCTATCCGGAGTGGAAGGACAAGGTGGCCACGCCCGCGCTGCAGGAGTACTACAGCGGCGCGATCGACGGGCCGGAGCTGCGCAGGCGGCTGGTCGAGGACGGCAATCTGGTGCTCGCGCGCTATCAGCGCTGAATCCCAGGTCCATACCAGTCGAGTCGGCCGTCCTTCTCCCAACTTGCCCATATCTAAACCCAGATCGCGAAATTCGGAGCGCGGAGGCTGCCAACAGGCCTGCGCGCTTCACGATTTGGGCAAAGCGCCCGAATGTTTGTTGCGAAAACTTGTTGATCAAGTCACAGGTGTATGTAGGTATTGATCTGCGCGCGTCAATCGGTCAGGGTTTCGTCTCAACCCCCGGATATCTTCCGGGTCTACGGGGGTTGATTCGACAACTTTATGCAACCCCCCACAACTCCCCCCACACCACGAGGAGCTCACTCTTCATGGCACGTAACAAGCGTTCTCGTTCGATGAAGCTCACCGCCGCGATAGCCACCGCCGCGACGGCGGTCGGCGTCACGATCTTCGCCAGCCCGTTCGCGGGTGCCGCGGCTCCGGCCGAGGGCAAGATCTACGGTGCCGACGCCAAGGGCGCGGTCTCGGGCAGCTACATCGTCATGCTGGACGGCAAGGCCGACAAGAGCGGCAAGCAGGACCTCGCCAAGGAGTACGGCGGCAAGCTGAAGAAGAACTACTCCTCCGCGATCAACGGCTTCTCGGCCTCGGGCCTGTCCGAGACCGAGGCCAAGCGCCTCGCCGCCGACCCCACGGTCGACAAGGTCGTCCAGAACAAGAAGTTCACCATCGACGCCACCCAGGACAACCCGCCGTCGTGGGGCCTGGACCGCATCGACCAGACCGAGACCGCCGGTGACGACGCGTACACCTACCCGGACTCCGCCGGCGAGGGCGTCACCGCGTACGTGATCGACACCGGTGTCCGCATCACCCACGAGGACTTCGAGGGTCGCGCCAAGCACGGCTACGACGCGGTCGACGGCGACGACTCCGCCGACGACGGCAACGGTCACGGCACGCACGTCGCCGGCACCATCGCGGGTGCCGCGCACGGTGTCGCCAAGAAGGCGAACGTCGTCGCCGTCCGCGTCCTCGACGACAACGGCTCGGGCACCACCGAGCAGGTCGTCGCGGGCATCGACTGGGTGACCGAGAACCACGAGGGCCCGTCCGTCGCCAACATGAGCCTCGGCGGCGGCGCGGACGAGGCGCTCGACGCGGCCGTCGAGAAGTCGATCGCCGCGGGCGTCACCTACGGTGTCGCGGCCGGCAACGAGTCCTCGGACGCCGGCCAGAGCTCGCCGGCCCGCGTGCCGGAGGCCATCACGGTGGCCTCCTCCACCGACGCCGACGAGCAGTCCGACTTCTCCAACTACGGCGAGATCGTCGACATCTACGCCCCGGGCTCGGACATCACCTCGGCCTGGAACACCGACGACACCGCCACGGACACCATCTCCGGTACGTCGATGGCGACGCCGCACGTCGTCGGTGCCGCGGCCGTCTACCTGGGCGCCAACCAGGACGCCGCGCCGGACGCGGTGGCCAAGGCCCTGACCGAGGGTGCCACCCCGGACGCGATCACCAACGCGTCCCCGGGCACCCCGAACCTGCTGCTCAAGGTCACCGAGTAAGCATCCGCTGAACCGGCGGCCGTCGCGCTTTCCCCCACGGGGCGCGACGGCCGCCTCTCGTTTGCACCGCCGGGCGGCGACCGGCTGTTTGGTCCCGACCCCCGCGCTGTCTATGTTGAGCGCATGACGACGTACGCGGCGCTGCTCCGGGGCATCAACGTAGGTGGCAACAGACGCGTTCCGATGGCTGATCTGCGCGAACTGATCAGTGGGCTCGGCCATCGGGACATCAGGACCAACCTCCAGAGCGGCAACGCCGTGTTCACGGCCGAAGGACCGGACAGCACCGCTGTGGTGGACCGCCGGGCCCGCGAGGAGGAGTTGGCGTTCTCCCTCGCTGCGGCGCTCGAGGAGCGCTTCGGCTTCGCTGTGGACTGCCTGGTGCGTGACCATGCCTACCTCGCGGCGGTGGTCGAGCAGTGTCCGTTCCCGGCCGCGACCCTCGAAGGCCGCCAACTGCACGCGACGTACCTCTCCGGACCCGTCGACGCGCAGGGCCTCGCGGCCGCCGTCGACGCTGCGACCTACGCTCCCGACGACTACCGGGTGGGCGACCGGGTTCTCTACCTCTACGCACAGGACGGCCTCGGGAACTCCAGGTTGGCGGCGGCGCTGTCGAGGCCGAGCCTGTTCAAGGGCGTGGTGGCGACGAGCCGTAACTGGAACACCGTGACCAAACTGGTGGAGATGACCGGTGTCTGAGATCACCGAGGCCGTGCGCGAGGCCATCGAATGCGAACTGCGGCTGCTGACACCTGAGATGCGCCGGTCGCCGGAACTGCTCGGGTCCCTGCTGCATCCGGAGTTCACGGAGTTCGGCTACTCCGGCAGGCGTTGGGACCGGGATTCGATCATCGCCGAGCTGACGGGGCGTCCGGGACCTGCCATCAGGCCGGTCACCACGAGGGGCATGCAAGGGGTGCAACTGGCCGACGATCTCGTGCACCTCACGTTCGACACCGACCACAATGGGCGCCTGGCGCACCGAAGTTCACTGTGGCGGCATACGGACGAGGGCTGGCTTCTGTGGTTCCACCAGGCGACGCCCTTCAGTAATCCACAGGAATAGTCGACTCCGGATTCGCCTCCGGCTTCGTTCCTGGCTTGTTTCTGGCTTCGTTCCTGATCCGGGTGCCCGGATTCCGGTATCCGACCCTTGCCTTCGGGCCGAACCCGGTCTTTTCCGGGTTATCCACAGAAGTATCCGGTTCCGGTTATAAGGGTCTCGACCGTCGTAATGTGATCGCCGTCCGGACCGCACGACCGCGATCCGCACGCGAATCGACTACGGGGGAACACCATGCATGGAGGCCTGCCGTTCATCGGCCTCAGTACGTTGGTCTACGGCCTGGTCGGTCTCACCGGCCTGCTCGCGAACCTGCTGGGCAGGATCGGCGGACTGCCGCGATGACCGGGGTGCACGAGAAGACCCGGGTGAGCGACATCGGTTCGGGCGTCACGGTGATCGTGCCCGCCCACAACGAGGAGGCGGGCCTGCCCGCCACCCTCGAGTCCCTGGCGCAGCAGTCGCTGCCGGCGGAGCGCGTCATCGTGGTCGACGACGCCTCGTGCGACCGCACCGGGGAAGTGGCCGCGGCGCACGGCGTGACCGTCCTGCGCCCGCCCCACAACCTGGGCAGCAAGGCCAAGGCGCAGAACTACGCACTGCCGTACTGCACCACGGACCTGGTCCTGGCGGTCGACGCGGACACCGTCCTCGCGCCGGACTACATCGAGCGCACGGCCGCGGTCTTCGACGATCCGGAAGTGGTGGTCGCCGCGGGGAACGTCCAGACGAGACACACCAGAACGCTCTGGGAGCGGGGCCGTTCGGTGGAGTATCTCTTCGGCTTCCACTGGCACCGGCCGATCCAGCACCGCGCCGGGAGCCCCATGGTCTGCTCCGGCTGCTGCTCGGTCTTCCGCCGGGCCGATCTGGTCGCCTTCGGTGGATTTCCCGAGCGCACCATCGTCGAGGACATGGACTACACCTGGTCCCAGCAGATCGCGGGCCGGCGCGCGCTCTACGTCTCGGACGCGGTTGCCTGGGCGGCCGACCCCGAGACCCTCACCTACCTGCGCAAGCAGGTCTGGCGCTGGATGGCCGGCTTCTGTCAGAACGTCAGGCTGCACACCCGCAGCCTGGTCACCGCGAAGCCGATACTGGCTCTCTGGATCCTGCTCGCGCTCTTCGAGATCGTCACGGCACCGCTGTGGTGGGCGACCCCGTTCCTGGTGGCTGCGACCACGGGACAGACCGTCGGAGCGGCACTCGCCTGGTGGGTCGCGGCCGAGACGCTGCTGACCCTGCCACCGCTGTTCTACGCGGCCCGCCGACGCCGACTGCGCCTGAGATCAGTCCTGTTGAACGTTCCCTGTGTCTACGCCACCAAGGCGGTCAACGTCTACTACGCGTGGAAGGCCCTGGTCGTCGAACTGATCCTGGTGCCGCTACGCCTGACCGACGGGCTCACCGTGTACGAGAAGGGGAGGCCGGCTCTCGGGGGTGCGGGGTGACAGGACGCCCGTGCTCATGGCCTCGGAAGTGGCGAGATCCGACACCGTTGACGTGTACCTGTAAACGGTGCGACTCTCGGTGCGTTTCGCGACACGGGAGGGGAGGGAGGTCGCGTCCGGATCGTCGCTCGCACTGCGTCCGTCCGTGTCTCTGTTCATCTGTGCCCGTGTCTGTCTCTGTTCGTTCACTCGAAGATCCGTACCAGGGAGACCACCCCATGAAGACCCCCCACAGGCCGTCCTCCATACGCAGCAGACGCTCGCGCATCGCGGCGGTGACCGTGGCCGCCGGTGCCGCGCTCGCCCTCGCGGCGCCCGGTATCGGCCACGCCGTCCAGGAAGACGGGGAAGGCGTCGGAGTCCGGGCGAAGCTCAGCCACTCCCAGGCCACCGCCAAGTTCGAGTCCGCCGGCATCACCTGGTCGTCCAGCGGCGGCTGTTCGGACCGGAACAAGCCCAACTGCACCTCGTTCGACCAGGTCAACTCCGCCACCGTGGACGGCGTGATCACGCTCAAGTCGGCAAGCGGCTGCGGCATCCGTCTCACCGGCGGAACCGAGACCGGCCACGCGGACGGCACCTACAGCCACTGGAACGGCTACAAGGTCGACTTCGGCCTCTCCGAGTGCCTGAACAACTACATCCAGGGCACCTTCACGTCGATCGGCGGCTCGAAGTGGCAGTCGGGCAGCGGCAACATCTACTACAAGGAGGGCAACCACTGGGACGTGACCTACCACAACTGCGGCGGGTGCATAGCTGCGGAGCAGGCCGCCGGCTGACCTGACCTGACCTGACCTGACCTGACCGCCGCCGCATGCCTCGGCCCGGTGCGGCGGCGGTCAGGCCCAGGGCGGGTGGCCGCGGGCCGAGCGGTTCAGGCCGAGAGCGGCGTGAGGAGCCGGGTGTGTACCGGCGCGCAGGCGTCGTAACGCTCGAGCAGCAGCCGGGCCAACTCCGGTGCGGGGCCGAGCACATCGGCCAGGACGTCCGCCCCGGCCTCCCGTGCGCCGCGCACGATGCGATCCGGCAGGAAGCCCGGGGCGATCACATACGGGGCCACCGCCACCCGGCGCACCCCCTCGGCCCGCAGGGCCCGCACGGCGTCCTCGGTGCGGGGCAGAGATGCGGAGGCGAACGCAGGCCGCACGGCACACCAACCGGTGCGCCGCCACTCCCGCGCGATTTCTGCGATCACTGCGATCGCCTCCGGGTCGGAGGAGCCGGCCGAGGCGAGTACCACCCCGGTCGTGCTCTTGTCGCCGGCCCGCACGCCGGCCTCGGCGAGGCGGCGGTCCAGGGCCGACTGCAGCAGCGGCGAGGGCCCCAGCACCTCGGCTTGGCGCACCGTGAGCTGCGGCAGTCGGGACACGGCCTCGTGCAGGACGGCAGGAATATCCGTCTTCGCGTGGAAGGCGCGGGTGAGCAGCAGCGGGAGAGCCACCACGTCCCGCACACCGTCCGCGGCGATCGCCTCCAGGGCACGCGGCACGGACGGTGCGTTGAACTCCAGGAACGCGGTCTCCACGCGCAGATGCGGGCGTTCGGCCCGGACCCGCCGCACCAGGGCGTGCACGGTTGCGGCATGCCGGGGATCGCGGCTGCCGTGGGCGACGACGAGGAGTACGGGGGAGGAGAAGGGCATCAGAAGTTCCGGGTGAGCAGGCCCCTGCTGCGCAGTACACGGCGTTCCAGGGGAGAGAAGAAGAGGAGGTCGATGCCGATGCCGACGATCAGGATCAGCAGGATGGTGGCCAGGACGCCGGACATGTCGCTGTAGGTGCGGAAGTTCTCCATCAGCTGACCGAGTCCGGTGCCCAGATCTGGGGAGTTGGCGATCAGTTCGGCTGCCATCAGCGAGCGCCAGGAGAACGCCCAGCCCTGCTTCAGGCCTGCCAGATAGCCCGGCAGGGCCGCCGGCAACAGGACGTGCCGTACGCCCTGGATCCCGGTCGCGCCGATCACCCGGCCCGCCCGCAGATACAGCGGCGGGATCTGGTCGACGCCGGCCACCAGACCGTTCGCGATCGAGGGGACTGCGCCGAGCAGGACCACCGCGTAGATCGTCGCGTCGGTCAGACCGAACCAGATGATCGCCGCAGGCACCCAGGCCACCGAGGGCAGGGACTGCAGACCGGACAGGATCGGTCCGATCGCGGCCCGCACGGGCTTGACCCGGGCCACGAGCAGACCCAGCGGGGTACCGACCGCCACCGACACCAGGAATCCGAGAGCGCCACGAGAGACGGAGGTCCAGATGTAGCCGAGCAACGTGCCCTCGAGCCACATGTCCTTGATGGACCCGGCCACGTCGAGCGGTCCAGGAAGCACGTAGTCCGGCTTCACGTCGGAGATCGCGGCCAGCTGCCAGATCGTGATCACCAGGATCACCGCCACCAGCGGCGGCACCGCCTTGGACAGCAGGATGCGGCCGAACGGCACACGTTCGGACGTCTTGGTCTCCAGAGCGTCGAGGCCGGCCTCGAGCCCGTCGTCGGAACCCGTTCGGGGAGCCCTGCCGCCGTCGGACTTCACGTCCGTGGCGGAGGCGGCGTCGGCAGCCGGCGTTCCGGCTTCGGTGTCGTCCGGGGGACCGGGGTTCTCCCCGGTCCGTGTCTCAGTGCTGGCCATGACGGCGGATCTCCCCCCGCAGCTGCTCGGTGATCTCTACGGACAGGTCGGCCACTTGGGAATCCTCGATCCGGCGCGGGTGCGGGATGTCGACCTGCCACTCACGGGCGATACGTCCAGGACGGGACGAAAGGAGGACGACACGTTGAGCGAGCCGAACCGCCTCGCGGACGTTGTGGGTGACGAAGAGGACCGAGACGTCCGTCTCGGACCAGATACGGGTGAGCTCGTCGTGGAGCACGTCCCGGGTGATGGCGTCGAGCGCGGCGAACGGCTCGTCCATCAGGAGCAGTTGACTGTCCTGGGCGAGGGCACGGGCAAGCGCGACGCGCTGCCGCATACCGCCCGACAGCTCGTGCACCCGCTTGCCGTGGGCCCCCTTGAGACGGACCGTCTCGAGGAGACGCTCCGCCTCGTCGGGACGCTCCTGCTTGGGCATCCCCCGCATCTTGAGGGCGAGTTCGATGTTCTTGCCGGCCGTCAGCCAGGGGAACAGCGCATGCTCCTGGAACATCAGGGCCGGCCGCCCGCCGGGCACCTCGATGGCACCGGCGGACGGCTTGTCGAGTCCTGCGACCAGGTTCAGGAGGGTGGACTTGCCGCAGCCGGAAGCCCCCAGCAGCGTCACGAACTCGCCGGGCGCGACATCGAGTGCGATGTCGTCGAGGACGAGCTGCTGGGCACCACCCCGGCCGAACGACTTGGACACGTGGTCGATCCGGGCGGCGAACGGCGCCGTGCCGGCGGCGTCCTGCGCGTCGGCCTGCTTGACGAGTGCGGTGGCCATGGGCCTCACCTCCTGAGGGCGTTCCGGTCTGCGGGTCGGTTACTTGGCGCCGAGACCGGCGTCGTCGACGGTCGGCTCGCCCTCTGCCTTCAGGACCTTGTTCAGCGGACGCAGATCGTAGATGCCCTCGAGCAGCGGGTCCTCCAGCAGACCTGCCTTGACGGCGTGGTCGGCCTGGTCGCGCAGGGTCGAGGCCAGCGGGTCGTTCAGCGTCTCGACGTTCTTGAACGCGGGGTCGAGCACCTCGGCGGGCAGCGCCTGGCCGGAGTCCTTCTTGAGCCGGGCGTTGACCGCGGCTTTGGCGTCCTCGGGGTTGTCGGCGATCCACGCGTTGGTCTTCACCGTGCCGCGCAGCAGCGCCTCGACGGCCTTCGGGTGCTCCTTGAGGAACTGCTGGCGGACGATCAGGTTCGTGATGACGAACTTGCCGTCCTTCCACAGCTTCTTCTCGTCGAGCAGTACCTTGCCGCCGCCCGAGACCAGCTTGGAGGCGGTCGGCTCGGGCACCCAGGCGCCGTCGAGGGAACCGGACTCGAGGGACGCCGGGATCTCCTTGTTGTCCTGCCGGACCACGGTCACATCGCCCTTGCCCGTGTTCGCGTCGACCTTGAGGCCCTTCTCCGACAGGTAGTTGAGCAGCGCCACGTCCTGGGTGTTGCCGAGCTGCGGGGTGGCGATCCGCTTGCCCTTGAGGTCGGCCAGGGACTTGACCTTCTTGGGGTTCACGACCAGGGAGACGCCGCCGGATCCGGAGCCGGCGATGATGCGCAGGTTCTGGCCCTTGGACTTGGTGTAGCCGTTGATCGAGGGCGACGGGCCGATCCAGGTGACGTCCACGGACTTGGCGTTGAGCGCCTCGATCGCGGACGGACCGGCGTTGAAGGTCTGGGTCTTGATCTTCGTGCCGCCCAGTTCCTTCTGGAAGAGGCCTTCCTGAAGGCCCGCGAGCGCGGTGGAGTGGGTGACGTTGGGGAAGTAGCCGACGTTGATCTCGTCGAGACCGTCGACCTTCTTGCCCTCGGCGGCCACCTTCTCCTTGTCGTCCGAGCCTTCGGATCCGTACCCGCACGCGGTGGCGGTCAGGGCGAGCACGGGCAGGGCGGCGGCCAAGGCGACAGTGCGGCGCAGGGTGGTACGGGTGGAACGGTGGGCAGACACGGGAGGCAATCCCCTCGTAGGCCCGGCGCTCACGTCCCGTTCGGTTACGGGTACGTGGCCGGGGAAACGGCAGGTCTTCGTCGGTACGGGTGGTGGGGGGTGAGGGCGCGCGAGCGGTGCGCGTACGTCATCACACACATCGCGCGACACCCCCGGTCCCTGCGCCGAGCTGGCCGCTGCCTACCCGGCCGCCCTCCTTCGCGAAGGTCGCGAACACATCGATGGTCATCAGAAGTCCCAGCCCTCGTCGTCCGGTTCGGGAGCAGAGGAGTCGCCGTCGCCGTCGGACGGGGCGAAGGCCTCGCCGGCCATGCCCGCGGTCAGCGTCGTGCCGTCCGCCGGGTCGATCAGCAGGAACGAGCCGGTGCGCCGCGAATGCGCGTAGTCGTCGAGGGCAAGCGGCTCGGCGGTGCGCACCCGCACCCGGCCGATGTCGTTGGCCACCAGGCTGCCCGGATCCGGGTGCTGGGACAGGTCGTCGAGGGTCAGCCGCGAGGGGATCTCCTTGACGATGGCCTTGACCGTGCGCGTGGTGTGCTTGAGCAGCACCCGCTGGCCGACGGTGAGGGGCCGGTCCGCGACGTGGCACACGGTCGCCTCGATGTCCTGGCCCACCGCGGGGACGTCGCCGGCCGGCACGATCAGATCGCCGCGCGGGATGTCGATGTCGTCCTCGAGCAGCAGCGTCACCGACTGCGGGGTCCAGGCCACGTCGACGGGCGTACCGAGCAGGTCGATCCCGACGACCTTGGAGGTCTTCCCGGAGGGCAGTACGGCCACCTGCTCGCCGACCCGGAAGCTGCCCGCCGCGATCTGGCCCGCATAACCCCGGTAGTCGGGGTGCTCGGCGCTCTGCGGCCGAATCACGTACTGCACGGGGAAGCGGGCGTGGCAGTCGGCCAGGTCGTGGCTGACCGGCACGGTCTCCAGGTGCTCGAGGACGGTCGGGCCGCCGTACCAGTCCATGTTCGCCGACGGCTCCACCACGTTGTCCCCGGCCAGAGCGGAGATCGGGACGGTGGTGACCTCGGGGACGCCGAGGTCCAGGGCGTAGGCGGTGAACTCCTCGGCGATCTTCGCGAAGACCGGCTCCGCGTAGTCGACGAGGTCCATCTTGTTGACCGCGAGGACGACGTGCGGGACGCGCAGCAGTGCCGCGAGGGCGGCGTGCCGGCGGGTCTGCTCGACGACACCGTTGCGCGCGTCGACCAGGATCACCGTCAGTTCGGCGGTGGAGGCGCCGGTGACCATGTTCCGGGTGTACTGCACATGGCCGGGGGTGTCGGCGAGGATGAACCGGCGGCGGGGTGTGGCGAAGTAGCGGTACGCCACGTCGATCGTGATGCCCTGCTCCCGCTCGGCCCGCAGCCCGTCCGTGAGCAACGCCAGGTCGGGCGTCTCCTGGCCGCGGCCGAGCGAGACCCGCTCGACGGCCTCGAGCTGGTCGGTGAGCACCGACTTCGAGTCGTGCAGGAGCCGCCCCACCAGAGTGGACTTGCCGTCGTCGACGGACCCCGCAGTGGCGAACCGCAGCAGTGTGGTCGCCGACAGGTCGGCCAACTGGCCGCTGATGGTGGTCATTTAGAAGTACCCCTCGCGCTTGCGGTCTTCCATCGCGGCCTCGGAGAGCTTGTCGTCGGCCCGGGTGGCGCCGCGCTCGGTGAGCCGGGAGGCGGCGATCTCGGTGATCACGGCTTCCAGCGTGGTGGCGTCCGAGTCGACGGCACCGGTGCAGGACATGTCGCCGACGGTGCGGTAGCGGACCTGCCGCCTGACCACCGGCTCGTCCTCGCGCGGTCCGCCCCACTCGCCGGCGGTCAGCCACATGCCGGAACGCTGGAACACGTCCCGCTCATGGGCGAAGTAGATCCCCGGGAGTTCGATCTCCTCACGGGCGATGTACTGCCACACGTCCAGTTCGGTCCAGTTGGACAGCGGGAAGACCCGTACGTGTTCGCCCGGTGCGTGCCGGCCGTTGTACAGCTGCCACAGCTCGGGGCGCTGGCGGCGCGGGTCCCACTGGGAGAACTCGTCACGCAGCGAGAAGACCCGCTCCTTGGCGCGCGCCTTCTCCTCGTCGCGCCGTCCGCCGCCGAAGACCGCGTCGAACCTCTCCTGCTGGATCTTCTCGGTCAGCGGCACGGTCTGCAGCGGGTTGCGGGTCCCGTCGGGCCGTTCACGCAGCGCACCGCGGTCGATGTAGTCCTGCACCGAGGCCACGTGCAGGCGCAGCCCGTGCCGGGCCACCACCCGGTCGCGGTACTCGAGGACCTCGGGGAAGTTGTGCCCGGTGTCCACATGCAGCAGCGAGAACGGCACCGTCGCCGGCGCGAAGGCCTTGAGCGCCAGATGCAGCATGAGGATCGAATCCTTGCCGCCGGAGAACAGGATCACCGGCCGCTCGAATTCCCCCGCCACCTCACGGAAGATGTGCACCGCCTCGGACTCGAGCGCGTCGAGGTGCGACAGGGCGTACGGACTGTCGGTGCCCTCGCCAAGCACCGTGGCACTCGTGGTCATGCCAGACCCCTCTCACCGAGCAGCGCGTGCAGCGCGGCCGCGGACTCCTGTACGGACTGCTGGTGCGCCTCGATCCGCAGATCGGGCGACT
Organism: Streptomyces sp. YIM 130001; assembly: GCF_003574445.1. Classification (GTDB taxonomy): domain Bacteria; phylum Actinomycetota; class Actinomycetes; order Streptomycetales; family Streptomycetaceae; genus Streptomyces. The sequence continues at coordinate 57,996 of NZ_KZ984553.1, read as the reverse complement.
CGGGCTCCTCGTACGGGTCGTCGACACCGGTCAGACCGGAGATCTCACCCGCGGCCTGCTTGGCGTACAGGCCCTTCACGTCACGCTCGCTGCACACCTCGACCGGAGTGGCGATGTGCACCTCGACGTATCCGGTGCCCTCGCGCTGGTGCCGCTTGCGCACGGCCTCGCGGCTGTCGGCGTACGGCGCGATCACCGGGACCAGGACCTTCACGCCCTGGCTCGCGAGGAGTTCGGCGACGAAGCCGATGCGCTGCACATTGGTGTCCCGGTCCTCGCGGGTGAAGCCGAGACCGGCCGAGAGGAACTCCCGGATCTCGTCGCCGTCGAGTACCTCCACGCGATGTCCGGCCTCGCGCAGCCGGTCCGCCGCCACATGGGCGAGGGTGGTCTTGCCGGCGCTCGGCAGTCCCGTGAGCCAGATCGTGGCACCGGTCACGTACGTGTCTCCCAGAGTTGTCATCAGCCGTGCAGCCCGCATTCCGTCTTCGAGCTTCCGGCCCAGCGGCCGGCGCGGGCGTCCTCGCCCTCGAGGACCCGGCGGGTGCAGGGGGCGCAGCCGATGGAGGGGTAGCCGTCTTCCAGAAGGGGGTTGGTCAGGACGCCGTGTTCGGCGACGTAGGCATCCACGTCCCGCTGTGTCCAGCGGGCGATCGGGGCGATCTTGACCTTGCGGCGCTTCTCGTCCCAGCCGACCACCGGGGTGTTCGCCCGGGTCGGGGACTCGTCCCTGCGCAGGCCCGTCGCCCAGGCGTCGTAGCCGGTCAGGCCCTCTTCGAGCGGCTTGACCTTACGCAGTGCGCAGCACAGGTCGGGATCGCGGTCGTGCAACTGCGGGCCGTGCTCCGCGTCCTGTTCGGCGACGGACTGCCGCGGGGTCAGGGTGATCAGGTTGACGTCCATCACCGCGCCGACCGCATCGGCGGTGCCGAGCGTCTCGGGGAAGTGGTAGCCGGTGTCGAGGAACACCACATCCACTCCGGGGAACGCACGCGAGGCCAGATGAGCCACCACGGCGTCCTCCATCGAGGAGGTCACGCAGAAACGGCCGCCGAAGGTCTCGGCCGCCCACCGGAGGATCTCGAGCGGTGAGGCGTCCTCCAGATCGCGCCCCGCCTGCTCGGCGAGCGCCCGAGTCTCGGCCTCGGTACGTGCAGAGTTCTGAGCCACCGTCATATCTCGTCCCCTCCACTGTCGTTGCGCTGAACTCCACGGGCCAGCAGCCCGAGGAACTTCAGCTGGAAGGCCCGGTTGCAGGCTGCGCATTCCCAGGCGCCGTGCCCCGTCTCGTTCGGACGCAGGTCCTCGTCGCCGCAGTACGGGCAGTGGAAGGGCGCGGCACGCTCGCTCATGACAGGGCCTTGTCGTCGGCACGGGCGGTCCAGGAGGCGAACCGCTCGCCCTCCTCGCGCTCGGCCTCGAACCGCTTCAGGACGCGCTCGATGTAGTCCGGCAGTTCGTCGGCCGTGACCTTGAGCCCGCGGACCTTGCGGCCGAACCCGGCCTCGAGCCCCAGAGCTCCGCCGAGGTGGACCTGGTAGCCCTCGACCTGGTTGCCGTCGTCGTTCAGGACCAGTTGGCCCTTGAGACCGATGTCGGCGACCTGGATACGGGCGCAGGCGTTCGGGCAGCCGTTGATGTTGATGGTGATGGGCTCTTCGAACTGCGGGATGCGGCGCTCGAGTTCGTCGATCAGCCAGGAGCCGCGGGCCTTGGTCTCCACGATCGCGAGCTTGCAGAACTCGATGCCGGTGCAGGCCATCGTGCCGCGCCGGAACGGAGAGGGGCGGACCGTCAGATCCAGGGCCTCGAGCGCGGACACCAGCGAGTCGACCTGCTGCTCCTCGACGTCGAGCACGATCATCTTCTGCTCGGCGGTGGTACGCAGACGGCCCGATCCGTGCTCCGCCGCGGTTTCGGCGATCTTGGTGAGCGTGGCGCCGTCCACCCGGCCGACGCGCGGTGCGAAGCCCACGTAGAAGCGGCCGTCACGCTGCCGGTGCACGCCGACGTGGTCGCGCCAGCGCGATGCCGGCTCGGCGGGTGCGGGCCCGTCGATGAGCTCGCGCTTCAGGTACTCGTCCTGGAGGATCTGGCGGAACTTCTCCACGCCCCAGTCGGCGAGCAGGAACTTCAGCCGGGCACGGGTGCGCAGCCGCCGGTAGCCGTAGTCGCGGAAGATCGAGATGACTCCCTCGAAGACCTCCGGCACCTCGTCGAGCGGCACCCAGGCGCCGAGGCGCTGGCCCAGCTTCGGGTTGGTGGACAGGCCGCCACCGACCCAGACGTCGAATCCGGGCCCGTGCTCGGGGTGTTCGACGCCGACGAAGGCCACGTCGTTGATCTCGTGGGCGACGTCGAGCAGCGGCGAACCGGAGACGGCGGTCTTGAACTTGCGCGGCAGGTTCGAGAAGGCCGGATTGCCGATGAAGCGCCGGTTGATCTCGTCGATCGCCGGTGTGCCGTCGATGATCTCGTCCGCGGCGATTCCGGCGACCGGCGAGCCGAGGATGACGCGCGGGGTGTCGCCGCAGGCCTCGGTGGTGGAGAGCCCGACCTCTTCGAGCCGGCGCCAGATCTCCGGCACGTCCTCGATCCGGATCCAGTGGTACTGGATGTTCTGCCGGTCGGTGATGTCCGCCGTACCGCGGGCGAACTCCTCGGAGATCTGGCCGACGACCCGCAACTGCTCGGTGGTCAGCCGGCCGCCGTCGATGCGGACCCGCAGCATGAAGTACTTGTCGTCCAGCTCCTCGGGCTCGAGGACGGCCGTCTTGCCGCCGTCGATCCCGGGCTTGCGCTGGGTGTACAGGCCCCACCAGCGCATGCGCCCGCGCAGGTCGTTGGGGTCGATCGAGTCGAATCCGGACTTCGAGTAGATCGTCTCAATGCGTGTCCGCACATTGAGACCGTCGTCGTCCTTCTTGAACTGCTCGTTCCCGTTCAGCGGGGTGAAGTGCCCTACGGCCCACTGGCCCTCACCACGGTGACGGCTCGCCTTGCGGCGGGGCGTGACGGGCGGTTTCTCGGGTGTGGCGGGCATGGGTTACGTCCTTCAAGGCAGCAGGAAAGCGGCTCTGACCTGCGTATGCGGGCACGATCACGAGGCGAACGGTGGGCAGACGTACGCGCGCGTCGTTGCGCAGCGGGTCAGGGAGAAAAGACCATCGGCAGCCGGTGGTGGCGGGCGGCCGACGCAGTGGGGCTCTGAGCTGGAGAAGCAGGAGGTGCGGGCGGCGGGACAACTGACGGGGGCCGCGACGGGCCCGCTGGGTGCAGCGTCAGTTCGCCGGACAGATGGCGCTGAACACGCGTCCGAGGTCGACGTGACGTCGACTCACCAAGGCAATTCCGGCTCGAGACATGACGGAAGCGTGGCACGTGGGTCTTTGGGCAGTCCACCGTTGTCCGCGATGCGGACGGGTTGGTCTCGTTTGCTGGGACGGTGTGGGGGTGGTCACGCCTGGCAGGATGGTGGTTTGTGCGGCTATGCCTGGTTTATGGGCTCCCGGTCCCGCCTCATTCCGAGACTCCTGCCGGCGGGTCTCCCCAAGCGTCGGCGAGGCTTTGGAGAGCCGGAGAGCCGGAGAGCCGGAGAGCCGGAGAGCCGGAGAGCCGGAGAGCCGGAGGGGCTCGGGGCCGACCCGTTCTGTGCCGGCCCCTGGAAAGAGCGTCAGCCGGTGGCTCCCGGCCACGGGCCCGGTGTGGTCACGTCCGGCTCCTCCTCCGTCTTCGTCTCGAAGAGGCGGAAGCCGCGGCGCTCGTAATTGGGCCTCGCGTGCGGGCCGTCCTTGCTGCACGTGTGCAGCCACACGCGCTTCGTCGGAGCGCGTCCCGGCCAGCGTTCCGCCAGGTCCCAGGCGCGCGCCGTGCCGTACGAGAGGAGATGGCCGCCGATGCGGCGGCCGCGGAACGCCGGGATCAGGCCGAAGTAGACCACCTCCACGACCCCCTCCTCGCGGCCGGCCAGCTCCAGGTATCCGGCCGGAGTCCCCTTCTCGTACGCCACCCACGTCTCGACACCCGGACGCTCCAGTTCGGCGCTCCAGTCCGCGTAGGACAGCGCGAGCCGGTCGGTCCAGCGGATGTCCCCGCCCACCGCGGTGTACAGAAAGCGGCTGAACTCGGGCGACGGGACCTCCGCGCGCACGACACGGACGTCCCCCGGCGGCACGGCCGCCGGAACGAGGTCGTCGGGGGAGGTCTGCTCGAGGGACCAGGTGGTCACAGTGATGCTCATACGGTCAGCGAACCACGGCCCGTACGTCCACGACAAAGCCCCACGAGACGGTCCCGTACCCGCTCATCAGGGACTCCGGCTCACCGCGACTCCCGCTCACCGCGGGGACCCTCCGCCCGCACGGGCCCGGACCACCGCCGGCGCCGTCGAGTGCGGCAGCAGCGCCGCCGGATCGCCCGGCAGCACGACCTCGACCCGGGCATCCTCGTGGAACCGGTACGGCCGGTGCGCAAGGACACCCGCCAGATAGCGCCGCACCCGCGACAGCTCCGCGCGCACCGTCACCGCCCGGCTCGGATCACCGAACACATCCTCCGCGAGCCCCGCCGCCGTACGGCCCGAGGGATCCGCCGCCAGCAGGTACAGCAGCTCCGCGTGGCGCGGGGACAGCTCGTGCGTCCAGCTGCCGGACGCCCCCGAGACGGTGATCGTCCAGGTGCGCCGCGTGCCCAGGTCCAGGACGACCCGGGACGCTCCCGCGTGTGCCGACGACCCGGTGCCCAGCCTCAGCAGCCAGCCGCCGGGCAGCGGCTCGACGGCACACTCGCCCAGCCCTGGAACCGAGGTGTCGCCCGGGCCGAAGCCCTTGGGCAGCACTACCCGGTCGACCGGGGACATGCCGTGGACCGCCGCCGGCCAGCCGTTGGAGTCCACCACCAGGGCGCGTCCACCCGTCCGCGAGAGCAGCGGAACCGCCACCGTCCGCAGCCGGTCGAGGGCGGCCAGATGCCGGTTGCGCAGCTCGGCCTCGGCGAGCCGGGCCACGGAACGGACCAGGGCGAGCGTCGAGGGGTGCATCGTGTCGAACGGGCCGCTGACGTCGACCACACCGATCAGCCGGCCGTTGCGCGGGTCGGTGACCGGCGCCCCCGCGCAGGTCCACGCGTGGTGACTGCGCACGAAGTGCTCGGCCGAGAAGACCTGCACGGGCCTGCGGGCCACCAGGGGAGTGCCCACGCCATTGGTGCCGACGGTGGACTCCCGCCAGTCCGCGCCGAGTTCGAAGCCCAGTTCGTCGGCCTTGTGCAGCACGGTCGGATGACCCTCGCGCCACAGGACGCGCGCGTCCGCGTCGCCGACGACCATGATGTGGTGCGCCGCGTCCGCGATGGAGACCAGGCCCTCGCGCAGCACGGGCAGGATCTCCTGGAGCGTCGAGTTCCGCCGTCGCCGCTCCAGGTCCGCGAGTGACAACAGGCCCGCCCGTACGTCGTGTTCCGGATCGACGCCGCCGCGGAGCATCCGCCCCCAGGACTCCTCGATGACCGGCCGAGGCTCCACCGGTGGTGCCTCGCCGGACAGCGTCGCGGCGCGCACCCCCTGCAACAGCCTGGCGGCGCGCCGGGAGTCGACGGCCGCCAGCTTCGTCAGGTCGATCGTCGCGTTCGTCATCGGTCCCTCCCCGAAAGCCCGACCGGTGCGAGTCGACTCCATCGTCCCTCGTGGACGCCTCTTGTGGAGAGGAGTTGGCCGACCCGATGCAACTCTCTGCAACCCTCGCGCCGGTCGAGCAACTGACCGAAGGTGGTGGTTGCGCCGCTGTGCGGCGCTCATGTTCCTGTTCTACGGGGCCATGGGGGCGGGGGTGGTGCCGTGTCGGCGCAGCACCACCTCCGCGTCACACAGCGACGCCCCGCGCGGACCACTTCAGACCTCGGCGCGCGCCCGCGCGACGACCGCACCCAGATCCAGACTGTGCGGCAGCGTGCCGAACGCCGCGCCCCCGTCCCCGCCGAGCCGCGAGGCGCAGAAGGCGTCCGACACCTCGGACGGAGCGTGGCGCACCAGCAGCGACCCCTGCAGTACCAGGGCGATCCGCTCGACCACGCGGCGCGCCCGCGCCTCGATCCCGTCCAGATCGGCCAGTTCGGTCAGCAGGTCCTTGATCGCACGGTCCAGGCGGTGATCGGCGCCCCGGGTCCGCCCGACCTCCGCCAGGAACGCGTTCAGCGCGTCCGGTTCCCGCTGCAGCGCCCGCAGTACGTCGAGGGCCTGGACGTTCCCGGCGCCCTCCCAGATCGAGTTGAGCGGCGACTCGCGCAGCAGCCGAGGCATCACCGACTCCTCCACGTAGCCGTTCCCGCCCAGGCACTCGAGTGCCTCCACCGCGACCGGCGTACAGCGTTTGGTCACCCAGTACTTGGCGGCCGGCACCGCGAGCCGCAGGAAGGCCCGCTCGGCCTCGCCCCCGTCGTCGTACGCCGCGGCCAGCCGGAGTGCGAGCGTCGTCGCCGCCTCCGACTCCAGGGCCAGATCCGCGAGGACGTTCCGCATCAGCGGCTTGTCGATCAGCGGGCCGCCGAACGCACTGCGGTACGCGGTGTGGTGGACCGCCTGCGCCACCGCCTGCCGCATCAGCGCGGCCGAACCGAGCACACAGTCGAGGCGCGTCGCCGCCACCATCTCGATGATGGTCGGCACCCCGCGTCCCTCGTCTCCGACCCGGCGTGCCCAAGTCCCCGCGAACTCCACCTCGCTCGACGCGTTCGAGCGGTTGCCCAGCTTGTCCTTCAGTCGCTGGATGGCGAACGGGTTGCGCGTACCGTCCGGCAGGACCCGCGGCACCAGAAAGCAGGTCAGCCCCTCCGGTGCCTGCGCGAGCACCAGGAATCCGTCCGACATCGGCGCCGAACAGAACCATTTGTGGCCGGTGAGGCGGTAGGTGCCGGACTCGGCCAGGGGTTCGGCCCGTGTGGTGTTCGCGCGGACGTCACTGCCGCCCTGCTTCTCCGTCATGCCCATCCCGAAGAGAGCACCGGCCTTCTCGGCCGCGGGCCGCAGGCCCGGTTCGTACACCGTGGAGGTGAGCCGCGGCTCCCACTCGGCGGCGAGCTCCGCGTCCGCGCGCAGCGCCGGCACCGCAGCGTGCGTCATCGACACGGGGCAGCCGTGCCCCGCCTCCGCCTGAGTCCAGACCAGGAACCCGGCCGCCCGGCGCACATGACCGGACGGCCTGGTCCAGGCGGCGGTCAGACCCGATGACACAGCGGTGTCGAGGAGCCGGTGCCAGGACGGGTGGGATTCCACCTCGTCGATGCGGTGGCCGTAACGGTCGTGGGTGCGCAGCTGCGGCTCGTACCTGTTCGCCTGGACACCCCACTCGAGAGCCTCCGCGGAACCGGCCGTCGCGCCGAGCGAGGTCAGCTCCGCCCGTGCGGTGTCGGCCAGTTCGTCCGGCACATGGCGCACCACCGCCTCGGTGAGCGCCCGGTCGGCGGTGAACACGTTGTATCCCACCAGCGGCGGAGGCTGGTTGGTCACGGTGTGGGTGGGGACGGTCATGCCGCTACGGTAAGGAGGTGCACCAGGCAAAAGAAACTCCCGGGCCCGCCTCGGGCCGACTCCACCGCGCCCGCGCGCTCTACCGGAACGTCTCCAAACGCAGGACCGCCTGGTTGCTCCTCAAGGACACCGTCAACTCCTGTGTGGAATACCGGATTCTGGGCCTTGCGGCCGAAGCGGCCTTTTTCACCCTGTTGTCCGTACCGCCCCTGCTGCTGAGCCTCGCGGGACTCCTCGGCTACGTGGACGGGTGGACCGGAGCCGACACCATGCAGTCCGTCGAGGACAACATCCTCGAAGCGGCACGCACCGTGCTCTCGGACCGCGGCGTGCACGACATCGCCCAGCCGATCATCGACGACGTGATGAAGGGCGGCCGCCCCGACGTCATCTCGATCGGCTTCGTGATCGCCCTGTGGTCCGGCTCGCGGGCGGTGACGGTCTTCATCGACACCATCACCGTGATGTACGGGCTCGACGGAGTGCGCGGGATCGTCAGCACCCGGCTGCTCGCGTTCCTGCTCTTCGTCGTCGCGCTGCTGATCGGCTCCGTCGCGCTGCCGCTGATGGTGGCGGGCCCGGACGCCGTCCTCAAGGTCGTGCCGTGGAGCGAGAACGTCGTCCATTTCCTGTACTGGCCGGTCGTCGTACTGCTCGGCATCGTCTTCCTGACGACGCTCTACCACGTGTCGGTACCGGTGCGTTCGCCCTGGATCGAGGACGTGCCGGGCGCGCTCGTCGCCCTCGCCATGTGGATCCTCGGCAGCGCCCTGCTGCGCGTCTACCTCACCAGCACCGTGGAGGGTCCGACGATCTACGGCTCGCTCGCCGCCCCCGTCGCCGTCCTCCTGTGGATCGGCGTCTCGGCCTTCGCGGTCCTGGTCGGCGCGGCCGTCAACGCGGCGGTGGACCGGGTCTGGCCGTCCGTCACCACGGCCGCGGCGCGCGCCGCGAACGAGCGGGTGCGCGAGGCGCGCGCCGCCGAGGTCGTCGCCCGTGCGGCCGCGGCCCGGGCCGCCATCGAGGACCCGGAGGACCCGGACATGCCGTCCGAATTCCCGGAGCGCTGGGCCCAGTTCCTGCCGCCGGACGACGTCACCTCCCGGCTCCGCACCCACCCGAAGCGCAACGGCACGACCCCGCCCTCGCCCGGTCCGGCGCCCGCCGCGCCGGAGAGCCACCCGCCCGTGCAGCAGCCGCCGGGCCCCGCGGAGCCGCCCCCGCCCGGCAAGCCGGAAGATCCACCCGGGAGCAGGTGAACCGGCCCCCGCCGCTGGCTACCCTCACCCCATGGACGCACTCGCAGGACTCCTCGACGGGCCGCGCGCCCGCGGCGCCTTCCTGATCCGCGCCTGCTTCGACCCGCCCTGGGCCGTACGCATCGAGGACCGGGCACCCCTGTCGGTGATGGCCATGACCCAGGGCGACGCCTGGCTCGTGCCGGACTCCGGTGAGCCGCTCCACCTGCGCCCGGGCGACATCGCGATCGCCCGCGGCCCCGACCCGTACACCTGCGCGGACTCCCCGGAGACCGCTCCCGGCGCCGTCATCCACCCCGGTGGCCGGTGCGCGGCGCCGGACGGCCGGGAGATGCCGGACTACATAGACCTCGGTACTCGTACCTGGGGCGGCCGGGCGGACGGCGACGCGGTCATGCTCGTCGGGACGTACCAGATGCGCGGTGAGATCAGCGACCGGCTGCTCGGCGCGCTGCCGCCGCTCCTCGTCCTCGCCCGTGAGGACTGGGACGGCCTGATCGTGCCGCTGCTCGACCAGGAGATCGTGCGGGACGAACCCGGCCAGGAGGTCGTCCTCGACCGGCTGCTCGACCTGCTCCTCATCGCCGTGCTGCGCACCTGGTTCTCGCGGCCGGAGGCCGACCCGCCCGCCTGGTACGCGGCGCTCGGCGACCCGGTCGTCGGACGGGCGCTACGCCTCCTGCACGACGATCCCGCGCACCCGTGGACGGTCGCCTCGCTCGCGGCGAAGGCGGGTGTCTCGCGGGCGGCACTCGCCCGCCGCTTCGGCGAACTGGTCGGTGAGCCGCCCATGGCGTACCTGACCGCCTGGCGCCTCGCGCTCGCCGCCGACCGGTTGCGCGACACCGACCTCACGGTCGGCGCGATCGCGGGACAGGTCGGCTACGGCAGCGCGTTCGCCCTGTCCAGCGCCTTCAAGCGGGCCTACGGAGTCAGCCCGCAACAGCACCGGGCCGGCGCGGCGTAGCCTCGAACCGTGTACCAGGAACGCGCATCGCGGCACGAGGGCGCAGTCGTCTGGAGCCGGACCTCCCGGCGCGCGCACGAGCCGACCTACCCCGTACTGCCGGACGGCTGCATGGACCTGCTGTGGATGCACGGCCGGCTGTACGTGGCGGGGCCCGACGTCACCGCCCACACACCTGGGGCGGCGGGCGGGGACGGCACCGTGGCCGGCCTCCGCTTCGCTCCCGGCACCGCGTACTCGGTGCTCGGGGTGCCGGCGCGGGAACTGCGGGACCGCCGGGTGGAGCTGGCCGACCTCTGGCCGGCCGCCGAGGTGCGCGGACTCGCCGCCCGGGTGGCGGCGGCCGAGGACGCGGCCACCGCGCTCGAATCGGTCGCCCTGGAGCGGGCCGCGGACTCCGCCCCGGCCGATCCGCTGCCCCGCCTGGTCGCCGGGCAACTGCAGGCCGGGCACGGGGTCGCGGCGACCGCGGACGCGCTCGGGGTCGGTGCCCGACGGCTGCACCGCAGCTCGCTGGACGCCTTCGGATACGGCCCGAAGACGCTGGCCCGCATCCTGCGTCTGCAGCGGGCCCTCGCCCTGGCCCGTACCGGAACCTCGTTCGCCGAGACCGCGGCCGCGGCCGGATTCGCCGACCAGGCACACATGTCTCGTGACGTGCGGGACCTGGCCGGGATGCCACTGCGCCGGCTGCTCGACCTCGAGCCGTAGGCGACGGTCTCACCGGGCCAGGAGAAGGCCGGGCGTCAGCCGGCGAGCGGTGCGAACAGGTCCACCGTCTGGCCGTCGGGGTCCTCGATCTGGGCATAGCGCTGGCCCCAGCCCGCGTCCCACGGCTCGGCCGCCCCCTTGTAGCCGGCGTCCGTCAACTCGCTGTATGTGGCGTCCACTTGGGCCGGGCTCTCGCACTTGAAGGCGAAGCCGGCACGGCCGTGGGCCGAGCGCGGTACGAAATCGGGGGCGAACGAGCGGATGGCGGCCTCGGAGTCCAGCATGAAGCGGAGACCACCCGGCATCGGGGCCTCCGCATGCCCCTCGGTCTCCGAGCCCTCGGGGAAGTCCAGGCCGAGCCGGCGGTAGAAGGCGACGGAGGCCGCCATATCGCTGACGACCAGGGACAATGCGTCAATTCGTGGAGTCATACGGCGAGCGTAGGAGACGGTGCGAGGCGTCGTCTTGAACGTTTCGGACAGGCCACCCGTGCGGATCAGCGCGGCCGGGCGGTGATCGGGCCGGCCCCGCGCCGGCCGCCTCGCGTGGCACGCTGAGCACCATGACGGCGACACGACATCAGCCCTCTCCACGGAACCAGGGGGCACCGGAGGCCGCACAGTCCGCGGCTCCGGCGCAGGACGGCACGCCGTGGCGCGTCTGCCCGGGACGGCACGCGGACGGCGACGCGACGCCGGGCGACGGCGGGACGCCGGAACTCTGGCTGGTTCGCGTCGGACACCCCGCGGACGAGGACCTGGCGGTCCTGGACACGGCGGAGCGGGAGCGGGCGACGGCAATGCGCCGTCCGCAGGACCGCGACCTCTACATCACGGCGCACACCGCCCTGCGCAGAGTGCTGGGCCGCCGTCTGGACACGGCTCCCGCCGAGCTGGCCTTCGTGCGGGAGCCCTGTCCGCACTGCGACGGACCCCACGGCCGCCCCGCGCTGTCCGGCGTGCCCGTCCACTTCTCCCTCTCCCACGCCGGCCGCCACGCCCTGATCGCCGTGAGCGACCGCCCTGTCGGTGTCGACATCGAGCTGGTCCCGGAGCCCGCTCTGGTGACCGACGTCGCCCGCGCGCTGCACCCGAGCGAGCGGGACCAACTGGCGATGCTCGGACCGGAGTCCGCCCCCGACGCCTTCGCCCGCTGCTGGGCGCGTAAGGAGGCCGTCCTCAAGGGGACCGGCGAGGGACTCGGCGGCGGAGGCGTCGCCACCCTCCTGGTCGGCACCGGCGGCGAACCGCACCCCGTGCCCGGCTGGACGCTCGCCGACATCCCTGAAGTGCCTGCCGGGTACGCCGCCGCGTACGCCGTGCGGGACTGAGCCTCCGGCGCCTCGCACGCCGGATACGGACGGTCGTACGACCCTCCGCACAACCGTGCCCGAGCCGTTCAACCATCCCGGTCGGTGGCCCTCGAAAGGGAGTTGCCAACAGGTGCCGGGCCGTGCGCCACGCGCTACCGTGACGGCATGGATATCCCGGGCGAGAACCGACTGGCCGCCGCCGTCGTCGTGCACCGCGGTCGCGTCCTGCTGGTGCGGCGCAGCGAGACCGAGCGCTTCCTGCCCGGTGTCTGGGGCGTGCCCTGCGGCAAGCTCGACCTCGGTGAGCGCTCCGAGCACGCCGTGCTGCGCGAGCTGCGGGAGGAGACCGCGCTGCTCGGGCGGGTGGTGCGCAAGGTGGGCGAGTCGTCCTTCGTCAGTGAGTACCAGGGGCGCGAGATCAAGAACTACCAGGACAATTTCCTGGTCGAGCCGCTGACCTTCGACGTCCGGCTCCCGCACCGCGACCAGGCCTTCGACTGGCGGGAACCGTCCGCACTCGACGGCGTACGCATCGACGACTACAACCTCGACGTGGTCCGCCAGGCGCTGAACTCGGTCGGCAGCTGAACGCCGCGTGCCGCCGCTTCACCCTTCGACCAGCCGCGCCAGCGCGGTGAGTTCGGACAGATAGTCCTCAACCGGCAGCGGGTGCTTGGCCGTTGCCGTCTCGCGCCGCCCCGGCCCGGAGAACACGTCGGTGTGCGGGCGTCGGTGGGTCCCGGCCTCCAGGAACAACGTCACCGTCGGCTCGTCGGCCGAGCACCAGGCACGGTGCAGGGCGTGCGGCGCGAGCGCGTACCCGCTGCCCGCCGCGTACCGCGCGACATGGGTGAGCCGCAGCTGCGCCCGCCCCCGCTCGGCGAGCAGCCAGTCGCCGCCCTCGGCGAGGGACTCCTGGTAGCGCACGGTCGTGAGGCCGCCGTCGGACCCCGTGCCGGCCGGCGGCTCCGTGGTCCCGTCCGTCTCCTCGTACAGCTCCATCCCGAGGCTGCCGCGCACCACCTGGGACGCCAGCGCCGAACGGTGGTTGTGGATGTCCTCGGGGGCGCCGCGCCGGCCGCGCGGGTGCCAGACGTGGGCCCGCAGCATGTGCTGCGGGCCGCCGTCGAACAGCAGGAGCTTGTCGAAGCCGAGCACATGCCGGTACGAGAGGCGGGCGCAGCCGGCCGGATCACCCGCCCCCGCCGCCAGTTCCCGCAGGAGCGCCACGAGCCGGGCCGGCGCGCCCAGTCGGGCGACGGCGTCGTGGGCCGCACCCGGCAGTTCCGCTGCGGGCCGCCCGTCCAGCGCTCCGGTGAGAAGTTGCCGTGCCTCTCGGACCTGCCGTCCACCCATGCACCCTCCAGGTCGCGCACCACGAGCCGCCCGTCCTCGGTCTCAGACGTGCGGCTGATACATCCATAGGGCATGGGTGCGCAGCGCCGAAAGGCCTTGATAGGTCATCCACATGGGATGGCCGAGATCGTCCCCGTCGCCCTCCCAGGTCCAGACGCCGTCCGTCTGCTGGCGCCACACCGCGGCGGCCGCACCCGCCGTCAGTTCCCGCCACTCGCGCTCCAGGCCGTCCTCGGCCGCGGTCCGTGCCGAGCCGGTGGTCAGCAGTGCCCGCAGCACCCAGGAAGCGGTGAAGTGCCGTACGGGCAGGACCTCGTGGTGACTGAGGTCCGACAGGCTCGGGCGGCGGACCACCTCGTGCACGTTCCGCAGGTCGGGGCAGCCGTCGTGCAGGGGGCCCGGGCAGGCGAGCAGCCAGCGGATGCCTTCGCGGCGGGCGTCGCGCACGTGCGGGGTCTCGCCGAGGACGGCGGCTGCCCGGTCGAGTGCGAGGACGGCCTGCGCGGTGTGCACGGGCGACGGCAGCACCGGCCGGCCCACCACGGGCGAGAACCGCGGGCCCCAGCACCGCTGATGCTGCCGCAGCGGATCCGCGAACGCGGCGTCGACCAGCGCCTCCCGCAACTGCGGCAGCGCCGCCGACTCCGGTGCGGCGCGCAGCAGACCCCGCAGCACCGTGGTCACCACGTGGGTCATCTCGAGCCCGGACGGCTCGAGTTCACGGGTGAGACGTGACACGCAGTACTCGGCCTCGTCGGCGACCCGGACGGGATCCGCGCCCGCACGGGCCAGCGCGCCGAGGACCAGCGCGGTCACCTCGGGGCGGGGAACGGAACCCTGCGAACGGGCGGCCCAGCCGCCGTCCGCAAGCCGCAACCGCCAGAGTGTGTCGACAAGTTCGCCGGTGCGTATACGGCCGTCCGGCAGCCCCAGATCCAGCACCGTGTGCAGTCCGTACGCCGTGCCCACCGAAGTCGGGCGCAGCGGGGTGGTCGGCTCGTCGAGGCCGTGCGGCCAGCCGGTCAGTCGGCCCGCCTGCGGGTCGTCGGTCTCGGTGAGCCCGGTGACCAGGGTCGCGTACGTCTCCCGGGCCAGCTCGGTGAACGCTCCCGGGCCCAACTCACCTGGCCCTGCGGGGAGTTGACCCGGTGCAGGACGCGGCGATGGCAGGCCCGGTGCGGGCGTCGCGGCCCGGGCGCGCAGTAGTGCGGTCGACAGCCACACCGCGCCGGCGGTGGCACAACCGGCCACCGTGGCAAGGGCGTAGCGCGCGGTGTCCGGTGAGATGCCGTCCGGCAGCACGCCCACCAGCGACTGGAACACCGCGTATCCGGCGGCCAGGCAGCCGAATCCGCCGAGCCAGCGGACGAACCGGGTGGGCGCGGCGGGCCGCCCGCCCGCGGGGTCGCCGGGGCCTCGGTTCGGGGGTGGGCGCAACGGGCCGCGCCCCAGGCGTTGTTGTGACACAGCGTGCCCCCTTCCCGTTCCAGGGCGAACAGATGAGTCGTGGGTGAGTCGTGGATGTCTCCAGTCTAGTCCTGAGTGGTGACAGAGCGTGCTGCCCGAGTCACGCAAACCTTCGGCGGCTGTGGATCACCGCCCCGGTAGGCTCGATTCGTCCGTCTCGTGTGTTCCTGGAGGCCCCATGTCCCCGACCCCCGCCGCCAAGGTGCTGGCCGTGCTCGACGACTGTCTGGCGCCGTTGCCCGCGGACCGGCAGGGAGCGGTGTGGCGGCTCGCCGAGCAGGGACGCGGCCTCGACGCCAACCTGGTACGGCTCAACCCCGGCGCCACGGTGGGTGAACACAGCGACGACGTACTCGACGTCCTGCTCGTCGTACTCGAAGGAAGCGGCACCCTCGGCAGCACCGAGGGGACCGAGGAGCTGCGTCCGCACACCGTCGCCTGGCTCCCGCGCGGATCGCGTCGCCGGCTGCAGGCGGGCGACGAAGGCCTGGTCTACCTGACGGCGCACCGACGGCGCGAGGGTCTGCAGATCGGCGGCACGGTCACCGCCGCGGCGAGCGAGGGAGGCGAAGCGGCCTGCCTGCTCGACCGCGTCTGCCCCGAGTGCGGCCGCCTGGCCACCGAACGTGACGCCCGCTTCTGCGTCCGGTGCGGCACCGAACTGCCCTGAGTGCGCCGCCGGGACTCGTCCGGCGCCCCTCCATGCCTCAGACCGGCCGGTACACCGTCAGGGCCTCCGGCAGCTTGTCGAGCACGAACGAATCGGGTGCCGCGACCACTTCACCGTCGTACGCCATGTCCGCATCGGTTGGGAGCCCGGACACCACAAGCCGTTCGGGCCGGGCGGCCGCGTAGAACGGACTGCGGCCGAGGCCACCCGCGAGCGCGGCTCCGAAGAGCCGGGTCCTGGCGAACGGACCGCCGTGCGCGATCCGCACGTCCAGCAGTCCGTCGGCCAGGTCGTGCCGGCGCACCGGCGCGATGCCGATACTGCGGTACGTCCCGTTGCCCGCGAAGAGCATCCACAGCGAACGCCGCCGGCCGTTCACCTCGGCCCGCAGCGGACGGGCCGTGCGCAACACATGACCCACTCCGAACAGCGTCGCGAGCGGACCGCCGATGCGCGGCGACCACTTCTCGCGCAGCCGCACCAGCTCCGGATACACGCCCAGACTGAAGGTGTTGAGGAAGTAGACGGGCTCGGCGGCTCCC
This sequence comes from Streptomyces sp. YIM 130001, assembly GCF_003574445.1. Classification (GTDB taxonomy): domain Bacteria; phylum Actinomycetota; class Actinomycetes; order Streptomycetales; family Streptomycetaceae; genus Streptomyces. The sequence continues at coordinate 42,190 of NZ_KZ984553.1, read as the reverse complement.
GTCCTGCCGCCCGGACCCGGCAGCGCCGTGATCCGCCCGACATCCGCCCGCACCGCGCTGCCCTCGGTCACCGCCGCGCAGACCTCCGCGAGGGTGTCCACGCCCAGGTCCGCGGCGAAGTGGTTGAACGTGCCTCCGGGCATCACCACCAGCGGCACCCCGTAGGCGAGGGCCGGTGCCACTGCCGCGTTGACCGTGCCGTCCCCGCCGAGCACGCCGAGCGCGCCGCCCTGCCGCGCCGCCTCGGCCGCCTCCGTCTCCAGAACCTGCGGCAGCGGCCCCGCGTCCGAGTCGTAGAGGATCAGCTCGGCCTGCGGCAGCTCGGTGCGCAACTGCCGTACCGGATCGACGACATGGGGCTGCGCCCCGGACGAAGGGTTGACGACGATGCGCAGACCCTCGCCCTTCGGCAGCGCCGGGGCGTCCGTCCGGGGACGTGCGGGCGGCGGCAGTTGGGAGCGCGACGGCACCAGGCCACGCACCGCGAGCGCAGCCCCGATGCCGAGTCCCGCGCCCACCAGGACGTCACTGGGGTAGTGCACCCCCGTGTAGATCCGGGAGAACGCCACCGAGGCGGCGACCGGCGCGAGAACCGCGCCCCACTCGCGCGACTCCAGGGCGGCCCCGGCGGTGAACGCCGCCGCCGATGCCGCGTGCCCCGAAGGGAAGGAGCTGGTCACCGGCTGGCGCGGCAGATGCCGCATCACCGGCACCGTGGCCAGAACCGGACGGTTCCTGCGCACCGCGCTCTTGGCGAGGGTGTTCACCGTCAACGAGGCGACCGCGAGGGAGGCGGCGCCGCGCACGGCCGCGCGCCGACTGCGCGCCCCGCCGAAGGCCCACATACCCGCCGCGAGGCCGACCCACAGTCCTCCGTGATTCGCCGCGCGGCTCAGTCGTGGCAGTACTGGTTCCGCGCCCGGCCACGATCGCGTGGCCACCTGCCGGAACACGCCGTGGTCCACGCCACGCAGTATCCGGCGCAGCGGCCGGCTCTTGTCGTCCATGCGCCCTGTCTACACCGAACCCGACGGATCAGCGCGCCGCCCCCGGAGATTGGGCCGGTTCCGCCGGCGGCCAGGCAGGACGCTGGGATTCGGGGAGCGTGTTCAGGGCCTGTCCGACCGTCGTGTACGAGGGCAGCAGGTCCGTACTGCCGGTCTGCTCGAGCAGTTCGTTGAGCCGTCGGCCCGAACCGGCGAGCAGCAGCCGCCCGTCCCGGCGGCCGAGCAGCCAGTGCATCGCGAGCAGGCAGTTCAGACCCCGGGAGTCGCAGAACACCAAGGCTGTCACATCCAGCACCAGGAACCGGTGCCCGGCCTCCACCGACGCCCCAAGCGTCGTCAGGAAGAAGTCCTCGCAGGACTGGTCGAGTTCACCGCTCACCCGCAACACCGCGCTGTCTTCGCAACCTGCGAGTTCGGTGATGGTCAGGCGGTGGATCTGTGTCGACATCGCACCTCCATCCGGCCATCGTACGGAACTCCGGACCACGCACGGCCCGCAATCACGGGCTTGCGGTTCGGTAACAGTGCCCGGCGTCCGATGCTTCAGCTGTGAAAGTTTTGCATAGGGTAAGGCTTCGAGTGGTTGCGGTGAACAGGCGCCGGTCCGCGCCCTGTACACCGCCTGTCCGGGGGTGGGAGTGAGCAGTGGCGGAGCAGACACCACGGCGCATCAGCATCCTGGACGTTCTGCCTTTCGCCGTGATGGCCGTGGTCGCCGCGGTCGACCTCAGTGAGGGACCCGGCGTCGGCGTCATGCCCCTGGTGTCACTCGGTCCCGCCTTCTCCGGTCTGGTCGGCGGCTGGCGGCGCACCGCCGTCGTCGGGGGGATCGCGCTGCTGCTGTGCAGCGCACTCGGCCTGTACAACGGCCTGTTCGACGATCGCCGCGGATTCACCGCACTCGTCTCCGTGGCCGGAGTCACCGCCGCGGGACTGCTCGCCGCGGTGATGCGCCAGCGCCGGGAGTCGGAGCTCGCGAGCGTGCGTTCCATCGCCGAGGTGGCCCAGCGAGTGCTCCTGCGCCCGGTGCCGCGGCGGGCCGGTCACCTGCGTGCCGCCGTCTCCTACACCTCCGCCGTCGCCGAGGCGCGGATCGGTGGCGATCTCTACGAGGTGGTGGCCTCGCCCGGCGGCGTACGCGTCATCGTCGGCGATGTGCAGGGCAAGGGGCTCGACGCGGTGGAGACCGCGGCCCTGGTGCTCGGCGCCTTCCGCGAGGCCGCGCACGACGAGGCCGATCTGCCGAGCGTCGGTGCCCGGCTCGAGCGCGTGGCCGACCGGGAGCTGCAGGGCGAGAAGTTCGTCACCGCCGTACTCGCCGAGGTGCGCGACGGACATTTCGTGACGCTCCTCAACTACGGCCATCCCGCACCGGTGGTGATCGGTCCGGACGGCACCGCACGCTTCGCCGAGCCGCCCCGCTACGCCCTGCCGCTCGGCCTCGGCGTGCACGGCACCGAGGCGCCGGAGCCCTACGCGGTCGGCTTCGCCCCGGGCGAGCAACTGCTGCTGTACACCGATGGTGTGTCCGAGGCGCGCGACGCGAACCGCAGCTTCTATCCGCTCGCCGACCGCCTGGACCTGCTCAAGGACCCGGACCCGGAGGCGGCGCTCGAACGGCTCCGCGAGGACCTCGTCGAGCACGTCCAGGGCCCGCTGCACGACGACGCCGCGATGCTCCTGCTGCGCTACCAGGACTGACCGCGCCCGACACGGACCCCCGCCTGCGGCCCCGTCGGAAAAAGAGTTGGCGCCCCACGAGCGGGCGCGGCTATGGTCGGCTCGTTCCATCCGGCGGCCATCGGGGCCCGCCGGGACGAGCCGTGCAGAACCAGGAGGTGTGACTGATGACTGTCGTCGCCGCGGGGATCGCCCGCACTCAGCAGACCATCACCGCAAGCTCCGTGGTCGCCGGCTGACCCACTCTTCACGTAGCACCGCCCTTCACACCGGGGCGCAGCCGGGCCACCCCTGAGAAGGGCCCGCTTTGAATCTCCCGTCCGATTCCTCGGCATCCCATGCCTCCACCCGCGCGGCCGCTCCGGCCGTGCCCGACCCGCTGACCTCCTACGGCTGGGACGACGCCTGGGCCGCCGCTTTCGCTCCGTACGCCGAGCAGGGCCTGGTCCCCGGCCGCGTCCTGCGCGTCGACCGCGGTTTGTGCGACGTACACACGGCCGACGGCGTCATCCGTGCCGACACCGCACTCGTCACCCCGCACGATCCGCTCCGCGTCATCTGCACCGGCGACTGGGCCGCCGTCGACCCCTACGGCGACCCTCCGCTCGTACGGACGTATCTGCCGCGGCGCACCGCATTCGTCCGCAACACCAGCTCCAAGCGCTCCGAGGGGCAGATCCTCGCGGCCAACGTCGACTTCGCGATCGTCGCGATCTCTCTCGCCCTGGAACTCGATCTCGGGCGTATCGAACGCTTCCTGGCACTCGCCTGGGAGTCGGGGGCGCAGCCCCTCGTCGTCCTGACCAAGGCCGACCTGGTGGAGGATCCGGTCACGCTCGCGCATCTCGTGCAGGACGTCGAGACCTCGGCACCGGGCGTCCAGGTGCTGCCCGTCTGTGCGACCTCGGGCGAGGGCACCGAAGTGCTCGCGGCGGTGGTCGCCGACGGCACCAGCGTGCTGCTCGGTCAGTCGGGCGCCGGCAAGTCCACGCTGGCCAACGCCCTGCTCGGCGAGGACGTGATGGACGTCCAGGAGGCCCGTGACGTCGACGGCAAGGGGCGTCACACCACGACCACCCGCAACCTGCTCGCCCTGCCCGGCGGGGGAGTCCTCATCGACACCCCGGGGCTGCGCGGCGTGGGCCTCTGGGACGCCGGGAACGGCGTCGGTCAGGTCTTCGCCGAGATCGAGGCGCTGGCCGAGGACTGCCGCTTCCACGACTGCGCCCACGGGGCGGAGCCGGGCTGCGCGGTGCTCGGCGCGGTGGCCGACGGCACGCTGCCGGAGCGCAGGCTCGACAGCTACCGCAAGCTGCTGCGCGAGAACGAACGCATCATCGCCAAGACGGACGCCCGACTACGCGCCGGGATCCGCCGCGAATGGCGCCTCAAGCAGGCGCAGGGACGGGCCGCGATGGAGGCCAAGCGCGGCCGCGTCCGCTAGGGCCTGTCGTCCCGGGCCGCTCCCGCAGGGCTCATCGAGAACTTCCGGGTGCGGGGCCTTCGAAGGCCCCGCACCCGGGGGCCAGGTGCCTGGCCGGGCACCGGGAGAGGGCTCGTCGGCCGGCTGTGGCGGCCTGTCCGACGAGCCCTTTCCGGCGTTCCGGGCACTCTCTCGCGTACGGCGTGAAGGGCCCGCCCGGTCGTGAACGTCGCGTCCGATTTCCGCCAGCCGACCTCCCGCCCGTCCCGCAGACTGGACGAGTGATGGATGAAGAGACCAGGTACGAGGCGGTGTGCAGCCGCGACGCCCGCTTCGACGGCGCGTTCTTCTTCGCGGTGTCGACGACCGGTATCTACTGTCGGCCCAGCTGCCCCGCCGTCACGCCGAAACGGCGCAATGTGCGCTTCTTCCCGACCGCCGCCGGGGCCCAGCGCGCGGGCTTTCGCGCCTGCCGGCGCTGCCGCCCCGACGCCGTACCCGGCTCGGCCGACTGGAACGCCCGCGCCGACGTCGTGGGCCGCGCCATGCGCATGATCGGCGACGGAGTGGTGGACCGCGACGGCGTCACCGGGCTGGCCGACCGCCTCGGCTACAGCGCACGCCAAGTGCAGCGTCAGCTCACCGCGGAACTCGGCGCGGGCCCGGTCGCCCTCGCCCGCGCCCAGCGCGCCCACACCGCGCGGATCCTGTTGCAGACCACTCCGCTCCCGGTCACCGACATCGCGTTCGCCTCCGGGTTCGCCAGCGTGCGCCAGTTCAACGACACGATCCGGCAGATCTACGCCCGCACCCCGAGCGGCCTGCGCGCGGAGTCACGGACGGGCAACGGCACGGCACGCGGCGCCAGTTCCGGGTCCGCGCGCACCGCCGGCGTGCCGCTGCGGCTCGCCCTGCGCGGGCCGTACCACCACGCCTCCGTCTTCGACCTCCTCGCGCTCGAGGCGCTGCCCGGGGTCGAGGAGATGACCGGTGCCGCGGGGTCACGCACCTATCGGCGCACTCTGCGCCTGCCGTACGGGACGGGGTTCGCCTCGGTCGACGAACGGGATGCCGGCCCGTGGCTCGACGCCCGTATCCACCTCACCGACCCGCGTGACCTGTCCACGGCCGTGCACCGGTTGCGCCGGCTCTTCGACCTGGACGCCGACCCGATCGCCGTGGACCAGCGGCTCGGTGCGCAACCGGCGCTCACGGCGCTGGTCGCCGAGCGTCCCGGACTGCGCTCGCCCGGTGCGGCCGACGCCGACGAGTTCGCGGTGCGTGCCGTGGTCGGGCAGGCCGCGGCCGCCGATCTCGTGGCCGAGTTCGGTGCGCCGCTCGACGTGCCGTGCGGATCGCTCACCCACCTCTTCCCCGAGCCCAAGGCGCTCGCCGCTCACCTGCCGCTGGCCGCGGCCCTGGAGGACGGTTCCGTACGACTGGACGCGGGCGCCGACCGGGACGACGCGGAGCAGGCGCTGCTCGCGGTGCCCGGGGTGCGGCCCGCGGAGGCGGCCCTGATCCGCCGGCGTGCGCTCGGTGACCCGGATGTCGCGGTGCCGGGGGAGCGGACCGACGACGCCTGGCGGCCGTGGCGCTCGTACGCGGCCCATCACCTCGGGACGGCCTGCAGGCAGGAAACAACAGCTTCAGGACCAGCGGCTTGAGGATCGGCTGCTTGAGAACCGACACAGGACCAGCGGCTTGAGGATCGGCTGCTTGAGAACCGACACAGGACCAGCGGCTTCAGGACCAGCAGCGTCAGAACCAGCAGAGGAGAACCACTGATGAGTACGACAGCGACCGGTGCAGCGCACGCGGGCCCTCGCGCCACCGCGCGCCCGGCCACCTACTTCACCACCGTGGACAGCCCGCTCGGCGACCTGCTGCTCACCGGCGACGGATCCGGCGCGCTGGCCTCGCTCTCCGTACCGGGCCAGAAGGGCGGGCTCACGCCGCGCCCCGAATGGCATCGCGACCCGGCGGCGTTCCGTGCGGCCACGGAGCAGTTGGCGGCGTACTTCGCGGGGGAGCTGCGGGAGTTCGACCTCGACCTGCGCGCCCGCGGCACGGACTTCAGGGAACGCGTGTGGGCCGCCCTCGACGCGCTGCCGTACGGGACGACGACCAGTTACGGCGAACTGGCCGCGCGGATCGGAGCCCCGCGGTCGGCGGCCCGCGCGATCGGCGGGGCGGTCGGCGCCAACCCGCTCCTGGTGGTGCGCCCCTGCCACCGGGTCGTCGGAGCGGGCGCGGAGGCGCTCGGCGGCTACGCGGGCGGGCTGCCCCGCAAGCGTCAGCTGCTGACCCTCGAGGGAACGCTGCCGGCCGTGGCCTGACCGGGGCCGTACGGCCGCTCAGCCGGCCGGTTCGTCGAGGCCCCAGCTGTGCACCTTGCGGGGGTGGATGCGGATGAGTTCCTCGCTGAAGTGCGCGCCGAGGTCGTGCGGTCCGGTGTGGAGTTCGGCCTCGCCCCTGATGTCCATGCCGCGGACCCGCCAGGGCCGGACGCTGACGAGGTCGTCCACGACCAGTGCGACTTTCGGGTTCCCGCGGAGATTGCGCCACTTCTTGGTGGTGCCGAGGGCGTAACCGCCGATCAGGATGGTGCCGTCGTCCTGCGGATAGAAGCCGACGGGGTTCGCCTGAGGCTGCCCCTCGGCGTCGACCGTGGCGAGTCGGCCCAGACGCTGCGAGGCGAGGTACTCGCGTTCGGCCGCGGTGAATCCGGTGAATGCGCTGGATGCCGTCATGCCACGAGGCTGCCACGCGGGAGGGGTGTGCGCATCGGTCCATGGACGCAGGGCGGGCCTCGGTCCGCAGACCTGGGTCCAGCGACAGACGTGGGTCCACCGATGGCAGTCGCCGGATCGACGCCCCGGATCACCGCCCCCAGATCACCGCCCCCAACCAGGCCCCCGCCGCGAGCAGGCAGCTGAAGAGTTCGACCAGGATGCTGGTGCCTGCCTCGCGCATCGCGGTCCGGGTGGCCGCCTTGGCCGCCCCGTGCCGGCCGAGCCGGAGGCGTTCCGAGGCGTAGATGCCGCCGATGAAGCCGGGTATCGCGCCGATGACGGGCAGTACGCAGAAGCCCGCGAACGCGCCGCCGCCCGCCCAGAGAGCCATGGTCCGGGTGATGCCGGCCTCGCGCAGCCGGCGCGGTGGCAGCAGCCAGCGGACCACCTGGCTCACCAGGAGCAGCGCCGTCACACCGACCAGTACGCCCCAGGCCACCGCGGTCCGGGTGGTCAGCGACCACCACAGGATCGCCGCCCAGACCAGCCAGGGCCCCGGTACGCCGGGCAGCAGCACTCCGCACACGCCGAGCAGCAGCACGAGCGCGACCAGCGCGAGCTCCCAGGCGTTCATCTGCCAAGACTGCCCGATATGAGTGACTTGTGCAGGTCAAGGGGGTGGGCAGGGCTCGCAGGGCCGCCGCGGTCACGCTCCCCGTGCCACCCAGCCCCGCTCGTACGCATGCCAGCCCAGCTGGAGCCGGGTCGTCACATCCGTCAGTTCCATCAGCCGCTTCACCCGGCGTTGCACGGTCCGCAGGCCGAGGTCGAGCTGCTTGGCGACGCTCGCGTCCGTGAGCCCGGCGAGCAGCAGCGAGAGGATCTCCAGATCTGTGCCGTCGGGGCCCGCCTCGGCGTCCTCGCGGAGCCCTCCGTCCTCGCCTATCCGCAGCGGCAGCGCATCGCGCCATACCGCCTCGAAGAGACCGCTGAGCGATTCGAGCAGGCCGCTCGCGTGCACCACGAGCGCGGCCGGGTCCGACTTGCGGGAGGTCAGCGGGACCATGGCGAGCGAACGGTCGGCGATCACCAGTTTCGTCGGCACCGCGTCCACCATGCGGAGCTCCTCGTTCCGGCCCAGCGCCGCGGTCATCTCGGTGAAACCCGCCGGCAGCGCGAGCACCTCCCGCTCCACCACCACGCGGTAGCGCACTCCGCGGCCCGCGGCCTGCTCCTCGGCCTCGTTCTCCACACCGGAGACCACCGTGGGCCTTCCTGTGACCAGGGCGCACACCTCGACCGACGCACCGAGCTGCAGTTGCAGGAAGCGGCGGGCCACCGCGCCCTGGCCGGTCACCACCTCCACCAGGTCGTGCACCGCGGGTTCGGTGGCCTGGGCCCGGTAGTCCTCGGCCAGAAGCGCCGCCGCGAGTTCGGCCTTGTCCAGTTCGTGGCGCTGCTGGGTCAGCAGAGCGCCGAGCGCGACACCGGGCGGCGCGGCCACCCAGCGGCCGGGCCGGGCCGTCGACTGCGCGGCCAGGCCGTGGTGTTCGAGACGCCGCAGCGTCCGTACCGCCTCGGGCTCGGCGAGCGCGAGCCGGTGCGCCAGATCGGGCACGTCTGCCGCGCCCAGCGACACCAGCGTCCGGTATGCCGATTCCTGTACCTCGTCCAGACCTATGGCCCCCAGCATGAAGCGCGTCCCTCCCCAGTTCCGCCCGCCCCTGCAGGCGCCCGCCGTGGCGGGAAACAGCCACGGCGCAAACCCGCCTCCGTACATCATCCCTGCACCCACCGCCTCTCTGCCAATGTGTCGCCACCGCACACTCGAGTTGGGGAGACCGATGCGCGCGTCATCACGGACTGCCCTGGGCGCGGCCACAGCCGCCGCCTTGGCGATCACCCTCGCCATGCCCTCCGCCGCAGCACCGGGCGGGGACGCACCGGAATCCAGGCCCCTGGTGGGCAGCGAGGCCGCGGACGTGGCCGGGCAGCGTTCCACCGTCACGCTCGTCACCGGCGACCGCGTCCTGGTGACCACCGACTCCGACGGCCGGAGCACGGCCGCCGCGCTCCCGCGCGCCGACGGCAGCCGGCCGCTGCTGCAGACCCGGCAGTCGGGCGACGACCTGTACGTCTACCCGGAGGGTGCCGCGGGCGCCGTCGCCGACGACCTGGTCGACGAGCAACTCTTCAATGTCACGGGCCTGGTGAGACAGGGCTACGACGACGCCCACGCGAAGTCCCTGCCGCTCATCGCGCTCTACGACGAATCCGTCGAGGTGGCCCGCTCCGCGCCCGCCGCACCGCGCGGCGCCACCCGGACCCTGGTCCTCGCGCCCGTCGACGGCGTCGCCCTCGAGGCCGACAAGAAGAAGGCCACCGACTTCTGGTCCGACGTGACCCGCGCCACGTCCCGTGCCACCGCGGGTCTGAAGAAGCTCTGGCTGGACGGCAGGGTGGAGACGAATCTCGACCGCTCCACCCGGCAGGTGCACGCGCCCGAGGCCTGGCAGTCCGGCTACGACGGCAAGGGCACCGAGGTCGCCGTCCTCGACACCGGCGCCGACGCCCGACACCCGGACCTGGACGGCCGGATCACCGCCGAGAAGAACTTCACCGACTCCGGCGGCACCGAGGACAACCAGGGCCACGGCACCCACACCATCTCCACCGTCGGCGGCTCCGGAGCGGCGAGCGACGGCGCCAAGAAGGGAGTGGCGCCCGGCACCGACCTGCTCAACGGCAAGGTCCTCAACGACCAGGGCTTCGGCCAGGATTCGTGGATCATCGCCGGTATGCAGTGGGCCGTCGAGCAGCAGGCCGACGTGGTGTCCATGAGCCTCGGCAGCCCCGAACCCACCGACTGCACCGACCCGATGAGTACGGCCGCCGAGCAACTGGCTGCCGATTCCGGCACGTTGTTCGTCGTCGCGGCCGGAAACACCGGCCCCTCGCACAACACCGTCTCCTCGCCGGGCTGCACCCCCGGCGTACTCACCGTCGGCGCCGTGGACCGTGACGACTCCACCGCCCCCTTCTCCAGCCGCGGACCGGCCGTCGCCACCCACACCCTCAAGCCCGAGATCGCCGCCCCCGGCGTCGGGATCTCCGCCGCGGCCGCCGGCGGACGGGACGCGCAGGCGTACCGGTCGATGTCCGGTACGTCGATGGCCGCGCCCCATGTCGCGGGCGCGGCAGCGATCCTGAAACAGCGTCACCCCGACTACTCGCCGCAGCAGCTCAAGGCGGCGCTCGTCGGCTCCGCCGAGTCCGGGCTCCCCGGCGACGTCCGGGAGACCGGCGCCGGCCGCCTCGACGTGGCAGCCGCTACCGAAGCCACGGTGCTCGGCGCGCCCGCGGTCCAGGGCGGCACCTTCAACTGGCCGCAGGATCCCAGCGACCGCACCACCGTCGAGATGCCGTACACCAACACCGGCGACAGGCCCGTCACGCTCTCGCTGAGCGTCGAGGACGTCACCGGCAACGACGGTTCCCGGGTCCGCTCGAAGCCGGCGAAGCTCGGCGACCGCAAGGTGACGGTCGCGGCCGGCGAGACCGTCCGCGTACCCCTCGCCGTCGACCCGACGGCCCGCCTGGAGCGCTCCCAGTACGGCGATGTCACCGGACGGATCCGGGCCACCGCGAAGGGAGTCACCCTCTCCACGCCCTTCGCCCTGTACGTGCAGCCCGAGACGGTGACGCTGCGGGTCAAACTCGTCGACCGGGCCGGGGACGCGGCCGCGGGAAGTTCGTCGCTCGACGTCATCAGCACCGACACGGCCGACGGGGAGCGCCGCTTCAACGACGGCGCCACCGACCAGACCTACCGACTGCGCCCCGGCAACTACTTCCTGTCCAGCTTCGTCACCACACCGGACGCGGGCGAAGGCGCGACGCTGACCGACTCCGTCACGTATCTCGGCCGCCCGCAACTGGAGTTGAAGAAGGACACCACGGTCGTCCTCGACGCGCGCGCGGCCCACCGCCTGGCGGTCGCCACCGACCGGCCCACCGAGACCCGCGCCGCCACCCTCGCGTTCTCCCGCACCTGGGACGACACCTGGCTGCACGCCGGGTCGCTGGCGGCCGGATCCACCGTCGCGTCGTACTACGCCTCGGTCGAAGGGCGGGCCGCTGACGGCGACTTCGAATTCGGCAGCTACTGGCGCCAGTACGCCCCGCTGATCGACGAGTTCGCGGTCGTCGGCGGCCCGACGCTGCACCCCGTCTCCTCCGGCACCGGATCCGCGAACCTGGACGGCACCGGCAGGGCCCCGCTCGTCGACGCGGGCAGCGGCTCGGCGGACGAACTGGCGGACGCCGGCGTCGAGTCCAAGCTCGCGCTGGTCGAGGTCGGTGCGGACAGCTCGGTCTCCACCATCGCCCAGGACGCGAAGGAGGCCGGCGCCGAGGGCCTCGTCCTGCACCGTGCCACGCCCGGCCGCTGGCAGCCGGCGGCCGGCCTCACCGGCGCACCGCTACCCGTCCTTGCGGTGGAGAAGACGGAGGCCCGAGAGCTCACCGACCGCCTCGGGCAGGGCCCCGTGACCCTCCGCTGGAAGGCCGAGTCGGCGAGCCCGTACGTCTACAACCTGGGCCACACCGAGGACGGCACCATCCGCACCGACCGCACCTACCGCGACCGCGACAGCCGCCTGGGCAGGGTCGATTCGACGTACCACGCGATGGGGGCGAGCGCCGACTACCTCGACAGCACGGCGGCCTACCGCCCCGACGGCAGCAGCGTGTACCTCGGCTCCGCCGAGCCGGCGCCGGTCCCCGGCGAGCGCACCGAGTACTACACGCCGGGCAGCACGGCCTGGGACCACGTCGTCTCGAGCAGCTTCCCGTTCGGCGAGTTCATGATCGACCAGCAGCGCACCCACCGCCCCGGCAAGGAGCGCAAGGAGAGCTGGTACGACTCCGTGATCGCGCCCACCGCTCCGCGCGACACCGAGGGCGAACCGCTCCTGGCCGCCGAGCGCCAGGCGAATCTGATCGGCTTCTCCGCCGCCATGTGGGGCGACGGTGCGCACCACGCGGAGCCCGGTTCGTTCGGTGACATCGGGAACCTGAAGCTGTACCGGGACGGCAAGGAGATAGGCACCAGCGGCTACCCGTCCGGCGTCTTCGACGTACCGGCCGACGACGGAGCCTACGAACTGCGCCAGAGCATCACCAAGACCGGTGCGCCCGCGGAGGTCTGGCAGCGGTCCACCTCGGTCGAGACGGCCTGGACGTTCCGCTCGAAGGCCGATCCCACGCAGTACTCGCAGCCCCTGCCGATCCTCTTCCCGCGCTGTGCGCTGCCCGAGGACGGTCTCAAGACCCTGGCGGCGAAGAACGGTCAGCGGATTCGCCTCACGGCCACGGGGCATGCGGGATACACACCCGAGGCGGTCAAGTCCGCGTCCCTCGCCTACTCCTACGACGAGGGCAAGACCTGGACCGATGCCGCTGTGTCCGTCGACGGCAGGGGCGCGACGGCCACCGTGAACCACGCCGGAGCCTCGGGCTTGCAGGTGTGGCTGCGGACCGAACTGACCGACACGGACGGCAATTCGGTGCGCCAGACCGTGGCGCGTGCGTACGACGTGCGGTAGTCACGGTCATATGGCGCGCGCTGACTCGCGCGCCGACGAGCGGTCCGCCGGGCGTTCCTCCCGTGGGGGGTGGGGCCGTCCGGCGGACCTTTGCCGGTCGCCGGGCGCTGCCGTGCGAGGGCATTTTGGGGATGCCCCGTTTTCGCGCGCCGCCGACGGTGGACAATAGGGGCATGAGTCAGCAGGGGGACAGGCACACCGGCACCTCGGACCAAGGGGACGACTGGTGGCTGCAGTTGTACGACGGGTCGGCCGAGGACACAGGGCCGGCCGGCACACGGGACACCATCGACGACCGGTACGCAGCCGCGGCGGACATCGCGGAGGCGGGGCACGGCGGACCGGCGGCTTCACCCGATCGGGCCACGCGGGGGCGGTCGGTGCCGGAGCAGCCCGTACCCGAGTCCTCCGGGACGTCCACTCCCTCCTCCCAGCGGCAGCCGTGGCCGCCCCTGGGATCCGCCGCGCCCGCCGAAAGCCCGGCTGCCACGGGGGAGTCCGCACCCGATGGCGTGAACGAGGCGGCGGGGCCGGCCCGCGCGGAGCCGTACGAGGACGGTGTGCCGGAGCGGCCGCAGGACCCCAGGGCCACCGGGACGCCGTCACCGCGGACACCCAAGTCACCTGCTGCACAGGGGGATTCGGCACCGCCACGTGCCCCCTACGCGCCACGCGCTCCGTGGGCATCCCCGGACGGGGACCATCACCCGACCACCTTCGGACCTACCGCGCCCGCGCCTGAACCTGCACCGGCGCCCGCATCAGCAGCAGCGCCAGCACCCGCACCGGCCGCCGACGATTCGACCGGCACGCCCGAGCCCGGCACCCCCTCCGGCCGGCAGGACGCGACACCCCCGCCGCGGTTCGGGCCACCGTCCTCCGCTCCCGCCCCCGAGCGAACAGCGCTCGGCCCTCGTTCCGCCGACGACGCTTCCGCCCCCTTCGGCCCACCACTGGCCGAGACGGACCCGGCAACCCCGGGCAGTACGGCAGCGGCCACGGGCGACTACGCACCCCCGCCCGCCGAATCGGCAGCAGCCGGCACCGAGGCCCCGCCCCGCCGCCGTCACCCCCTCGCCGCCGCACCCGTCGACGCCCCCGCGCGTGACACCGCGTCCACCGAGCGCCGCGGCAACGACGTACCCGCCTCGCGACCGCCGTCGGACGCGGCCACGAAGGACGCCGTCACCAGCGAGATCCCGCAGGCCCCGCCCGGCCGGCCCGCCGTCGGCCACGTCGGCGACCGCCCGCCCACCTACGCCCCCGAGCCCACCGCACTGCCCGCCACCGAGCCCGACGCGCTCGGCGACCTGGTCGCCGACACCGTCCTGGACGGCGCGACCTACGGCCCCTGGACCCTGCGCGCCGCATCAGCCCGCGGCGACTCGGCCCGCTACCGCGGCGAACCCCGCCGCGACTCCCTGCTCACCGCCCGCTTCGGCACCGACGACGGCGCCCTGATCCTGGTCGCCATGGCGACCGGCGCACGGGCCACCGCCGGAGCGCACCGCGCCGCCGCCGAGGCCTGCCGCTGGATAGGGCGTGCCGTCGGCCGCAGCCACCTGCGCCTCGCCGAGGACCTCAGGGCCGCCCGCCGAGCCGACCTCAAGTCCGGACTGCACCGGCTCACCGACCACAGCCTCGGCAAACTCCGCGCCGGCGCAGCCGAACTCGGCCTGGAGCCCGAGGAGTACGCGGCGACCAGCCTGCGCTGCCTCCTGCTGCCCGCGGATCCGGAGTGCCGGACACGGGTGTTCTTCGGCGTCGGCGGCGGCGGTCTGTTCCGGCTGCGGGACGGCGACTGGCAGGACATCGAACCGGCGGTCGCCGAGGCCACCGGTGAGCCGGTCGTCGGCTTCGGCGGCATCATCGGGGACCCGCCGAGCGAGACCCCGGAAGGCGACCGCCTCACCATGGATCTGGGCATCACCACACCGGTCACCCCGTACGGGACGGTGGCCCAGGAGCGCCCGCGTGAGCCGTTCCGCTTCCGCGCCTCGGTAGCCCGCCCGGGTGACGCCCTGCTGCTGTGCACGGCAGGTCTCGCCGAACCGCTGCGCGGCGAGCCCGCGCTGTCCGGACTGCTCGGCGAGCGCTGGGCCGAGGGCGAGCCGCCCGGACTCACCGAGTTCCTCGCGGACACCCAGATCCGGGTCAAGGGCTACGCCGACGACCGTACGGCTTGCGCCATCTGGGAGGCGTAACCGGCCGGTACGTGAATGGATGGGTCCGAAGACTCGATGAGCGTCGGATCCAAGGGGTGCTTTTCCATGGCCAAGCAGAACGTCGCCGAGCAGTTCGTCGACATCCTCGCGCGCGCGGGCGTCCAGCGCCTGTACGGCGTGGTCGGCGACAGTCTCAACCCCGTGGTGGACGCGATCCGGCGCACCAAGGGGATCGAGTGGGTCCAGGTCAGGCACGAGGAGACCGCCGCCTTCGCCGCGGGCGCCGAAGCGCAGGTCACGGGCCGGATGGCGGCCTGCGCCGGCTCCTGCGGCCCGGGGAACCTGCACCTGATCAACGGCCTGTACGACGCCCACCGCTCGATGGCACCGGTCCTCGCCCTCGCCGCCCAGATCCCGTCCAGCGAGATCGGACTCAACTACTTCCAGGAGACCCATCCCGACCAGCTGTTCCGCGAGTGCAGTCACTACAGCGAGATGATCTCCAACCCGCAGCAGATGCCGCGGCTGCTGCAGACCGCGATCCAGCACGCCGTCGGCCAGGGCGGCGTCAGCGTCGTCACACTGCCCGGCGACATCGCCGCGCAGACCGCACCGGAGCGCGCGGTGGAGCACGCCCTCGTCACCGCGCGGCCCACCGTCCGCCCGGGCGACGCGGAGATCGACAGCCTCGCCGAACTGATCGACGGGGCGAAGCGCGTGACGCTGTTCTGCGGCAGCGGTACGGCCGGTGCGCACACCGAGGTCATGCAGCTCGCCGAACGGGTCAAGTCCCCGGTCGGCCACGCCCTGCGCGGCAAGGAGTGGATCCAGTACGACAACCCCTACGACGTCGGCATGAGCGGACTGCTCGGCTACGGGGCGGCGTACGAGGCCACGAACGAGTGCGATCTGCTGATCCTGCTCGGCACCGACTTCCCGTACAACGCCTTCCTGCCGGACGACGTGAAGATCGTGCAGGTCGACGTGCGCCCCGAGCATCTGGGCCGGCGCTCCAAGCTCGACCTCGCCGTCTGGGGTGACGTGCGCGAGACGCTGCGCTGTCTGATCCCCAAGGTGCGGGAGAAGAAGGACCGCAAGTTCCTCGACCGGATGCTGAAGAAGCATGCCGACGCCCTCGAGGGTGTGATCAAGGCCTACACCCGCAAGGTGGACAAGCATGTGCCGATCCACCCCGAGTACGTGGCCTCCGTGCTGGACGAACTGGCCGCGGACGACGCCGTGTTCACCGTCGACACCGGGATGTGCAACGTCTGGGCGGCGCGCTATCTCACGCCCAACGGCAAGCGGCGCGTGATCGGTTCGTTCTCGCACGGCTCGATGGCGAACGCACTGCCGCAGGCGATCGGCGCCCAGTTCGTGGACCGCGACCGGCAGGTCGTGTCGATGTCGGGCGACGGCGGATTCTCCATGCTGATGGGTGACTTCCTCACCTTGGTGCAGCACGACCTGCCGGTGAAGGTCGTTCTGTTCAACAACTCCTCGCTCGGCATGGTCGACCTGGAGATGCTGGTCGCGGGCCTGCCGTCGTTCGGCACGGGCTACCAGAACACGGACTTCGCGGCGATCGCCCGGGCGGCCGGGGCGTACGGGGTGCGGGTGGAGAAGCCCAAGCATCTCGCCGGAGCGCTGAAGGAGGCGTTCAGCCACAAGGGGCCGGCCCTGGTCGACATCGTGACCGACCCCAACGCGCTGTCGATCCCGCCGAAGATCAGCGCCGACATGGTCACCGGCTTCGCCCTCTCCGCCAGCAAGATCGTCCTCGACGGCGGAGTGGGCCGGATGGTCCAGATGGCCCGCTCCAACCTCCGGAACGTGCCCAGGCCCTGAGGCCTCGTGCCGACCCGGCCGCCGGGCAGTCCTGTTCCTTCAGGCCTGCCCGGCGCCTGCGGACCTCCGCCTACCGAGCCGGAGTCAGCCGCAGCGTAAGAATCTGGAACGGCCGCAACGAGACCCGAAATCCCCCGGATACGGCAGACGCGTCCCCGAGCCGCCGCTCCAGCAGATCCACCACCGAGGCCCGCGCAACGGGAAACGAGGTGGAGACGACCCCGGCCGCGCGCCCGCCGCGCGATTCGTAGAGCCGGACGATCACGTCGCCGCTACGGTCCTCGGCGAGCTTCACCGACTCGACGGTCACGGCCGGATCGTCCACGTCGACCAGTGCAGGGAGAGCCGGCCCCGACGCCGTGCGCAGCGGCAGATTGAGCGCCAGCCCCTCGGCCACCGCGTCCCCCGTCGAAGCCCCCGGACACACCGCGTACGTGAAGCGATGGTGCCCCAGATCCGCTTCCGGATCCGGCGAGTGCGGGGCCCGCAGCAGCGTGAGCCGCACCGTCGTGCCGAGCCCCTCCTCGTGCGGCGTACGCGTCACATCGTGGCCGTACGTCGAGTCGTTGAGCACCGCCACCCCGTACTCGTCCTCCGCGACCCTCAGCCACCGGTGGGCGCAGATCTCGAAACGGGCAGCGTCCCAGCCGGTGTTGGTGTGGGTGGGCCGCTGCACATGGCCGAACTGGATCTCGGCGGCGGACCGTTCGGCCTGCAGGTCGAACGGGAAGGCGGCCTTGAGGACCTTCTCCGACTCCTGCCAGTCGACGTCCGTGACCACGTCGAGCCGGCGGGCGGCCGCGGAGAGCCGCAGCTCCTGGGTGATCCGGGAGCGGCCGAAGGTCCGCACCACGCGTACCGCGGCCCGCAGTGGGCCGGACTCCGTGAGCTCGACCGCATCGGCCTTCGTCAGGTCCGTGTGCTTGCGCCGGTAGTGCTTGTCGATGTCCCAGGCGTCCCACTGGTTGGGGTGGTCGGGGTGCAGTTGCAGGAGGTTCCCCCGAGCTCCCGGGGCGAGTGCCTCACGTCCCGCGTCCCGGTCGAAGACCGAGGTCAGCAGGCCGTCCCCGTCGACGGTCACCCGCAGGTGCTCGTTCTCCAGGACGTACGAGCCGTCCTCGGCACCGACGCGCACGACATCGGGACCGTCCGTGTCCTGCGGGGCGGGCAGCGGGGCCGCGCCCAGGCCGGGCACGGTGACCAGTGAGAGACCGGACGCGGACGGGACGACCTCGCGCCGTTCGTACGGCGAGGCGTTGAACGCCGCCGGCTGCCCGCCGCCGAGCGCCGACACCGCGTCGGCCGTCAGCTCCGCCACCTCGTCGAGGACTTCCCGATAGGTGTCGCGGGCCTCGCGATGCACCCAGGCGATCGACGAGCCGGGCAGGATGTCGTGGAACTGGTGCAGCAGCACCGTCTTCCACAGCCGGTCCAGCGCATCGTGGGGAGCCTGGTAGCCCGGCACTCGTACCGCCGCTGCCGTCACCCACAACTCGGCCTCACGCAGCGCGTGTTCACTGCGCCGGTTGCCCTGCTTCGTCTTGGCCTGAGTCGTGTACGTCGCCCGGTGCAGCTCCAGATACAGCTCGCCCGACCAGACCGGCGCCCGCTCGCCGTACTCCTCCTCGGCCGCGGCGAAGAACGCATCCGGGTGCTCGACCGCGACCCGTGGCGATCCTTCCAGCGACCGCAGACGCCGCGCCTTCTCCAGCATCTCCCGGGTGGGACCGCCACCCCCGTCGCCCCAGCCGAACGGCACCAGGGAGCGGGTGGCCCGCCCCTTGTCCGCGAAGTTCCGCTCGGCATGGGCCAGTTCGGAGGCGTGGAACTGCGAGTTGTAGGTGTCGACGGGCGGGAAGTGCGTGAAGACCCGGGTGCCGTCGATGCCCTCCCACCAGAAGGTGTGGTGCGGCATCTTGTTGCTCTGGTTCCACGACAGCTTCTGGGTGAGGAACCAGCGCACCCCCGCCAGCTTCGCCAACTGCGGGAAGGCGGCGGTGTATCCGAAGGAGTCGGGCAGCCAGATCTCCTCGGTGTCGATGCCGAATTCCTCCTGGAAGAACCGCTTTCCGTGCACGATCTGCCGCGCGAGCGCCTCACCCCCCGGCATGTTCGCGTCCGACTCCACCCACATCGAACCCACCGGCGCCCAAGTGCCGTCCGCCACCGCCTGTTTGATGCGGTCGAAGACATGCGGCTGGTGTTCCTTCACCCAGGCGTACTGCTGGGCCTGCGAACAGGCGAACACCAGCTCCGGGTAGTCCTGCGCGAGCGCCGTGACGTTGGCGAACGTCCGCGATGCCTTGCGTACGGTCTCGCGCAGCGGCCACAACCACGCGGAGTCGATGTGCGCGTGCCCGGCCGCCGACACCCGGTGCGCGCTCGGCGCGGCCGGGCTCGCCAGCACCTCGGCGAGCGCGGCGCGGCCCGCCGCCGCGGTCCCCGCCACGTCGTGCAGATCGAGGGCGTCGAGCATGTCCTCGAGGGCGCGCAGGATCTCGTGCCGGCGTGGCCGGTCCACGGGCAGTTCCTGCATCAGCTCCGACAACACCTCGATGTCCAGGACGAGATGCCACACCTCCTCGTCGAGCACGGCCAGATCGGCGGAGGCGAAGCGGTACAGCGGCCGGTCGCCGGCGGTCAGGACGTCACCGAGCAGGGTCGGCTCGAAGTCGTTCAGCACCGCGGGGTTGGCGGCCGCCTCCAGGAGCAGCTGGACGGGCTCCCCGCCCGCGGCCCGCGCGGCGACGGTCAGATGCCGGTTCCGCGGGTGAATTCCCTTGATCGGTACGCCGGCCGGATCGTAGAGCATCCCCTCCGCCTGGAATCCCGGCCCCTCGCCGGAGAATCCGGGATCCACGACCACCTCGACATGCCGTCCCGCCCACTCGTCGGGCACCACCCCCTCGATCCGGAACCAGCTCGTCGACCACGGACTGCCCCAGTCCGTTCCGACGGCGAACGGCTCGTACTCGGCCTTCAACGCCTCGGACACGGGAAGCGGTTCGCCCGGAGCGTGCCAGACGGCCAGGCGCAACGGCGTACGTGCGGAGTACTGGGCGGGGCGGACGAACTGGCGCAGTGCTCGCTCCAGGCGGCCCTCCACCAATGTGCGGTCGTCGTGCATCACGGCTCCTCGGTACGGGCCCCTCCACCGCGGGCGGACGGGCGCGGGCGCGACGTTCCCCGCTTCCCTTCCCCGCACACACGGTTCACACCCACGCGCCCGAATCCGAAGCTGTCGCCCCGTGGCATGCGTGCGCTTTGTCCGAGGGGGCATGCATTCCCGTGTAGCTGTTCGAGACGGTACGGGGAGAAGGGACGGCGATTCGGTCATGTGGGCGGGGGCCATGAGACAGCGGATGGAAATAGGTGGCCTCGCGAGAGCGACGGCCGCCGCACGAAACGGCGGCGGGGCCTTCCTCAGCAGACGGCTCGCCGGGGCGGAGTTGCGCGCCGTGCCCGAAGTGCGCCACGCGCTGCGCGTGTTGCTCCACGGCTGGGGGACCGGTGACCTCCGTGACAGCGCCGAACTGCTCACCTGCGAGCTCGTCACCAACGCACTGGTGCACTCGGACGACGACGCCGAGATCACGGCCACGGTCGGGCCGCGCGGACTCCATGTAGAGGTCCGCGACTTCAGCGCAGGCGCCCCACGGACGCCCGACACGAACCGCCGCGGCGGTCAGGGCCGGCTCCCGGCTGCCGACGACGAGCCGGGCACGAGCGGCCGAGGTCTCTTCCTGGTGCAGTCCCTCGCCGACGCCTGGGGCATACGGGCGCACGAGGTCGGCAAATCGGTGTGGTTCGATCTGGCCCCGGCACCGGCGAGTTGACCGGTCCGCACCTCCGTCGTACCGCGGTCGCCCGGACGCACACCGTCCCGGCCACCGCAGGGGCGACCGGGACAGTGCACGCCGCACCGAACGGCGGGTTCATCCGAACTGCTGCTCCAGGTCCTTGAGCTTCTGCTCGAGGGAGTCGAGCCGGGGCAGCGTCTGGGTGTCGTCCTCCGTGGTGAGGTCGACGGTGACCGGCGCGGCGCCGTCCGGCGCGGTCACCGCCTGCAGTGGGGGTCTCGGACGCACGGGCAGCTGTTCCGGTTCGCCGCCTATGACGGAGTCCGGGCCGGGCGACGGCGCCGGGACGCCGGCCGCGGCGGGGGCGTCGAGCTGAGCCCTCGGCTGCCTGCCCCGTCCCGGGAGCACGCTGTGGCCGCGGCTCACCGCCTTCAGATGCGCCCTCTCCAGCTTCTGCTGCTCGCGCCTGCGCAACTTGCTCTCGCTCTTCTGACGACGGTCGTCCCGTACTTCCTCGACGGCCTCGTCCAGGCTGCGTACGCCCTCGAGGAGCATCAGCGACCAGGCTCCGAAGGTCTCCCGGGGAGCGCGCAGCCACCGCACGATCCGGATCTGCGGCAACGGCCGTGGCACCAGGCCCTGTTCACGCAGGGCGGCGCGACGGGTCTGCTTCAGGGCGCGGTCGAAGAGCACCGCGGCCGACAGCGACATGCCCGCGAAGAACTGCGGAGCACCCGCGTGCCCGAGACCGCGCGGCGCGTGCACCCAGTTGAACCAGGCCGCGGCCCCGGCGAACGTCCACACCAGGAGCCGTGAGCCGAGCGCCGCGTCACCGTGGCTGGCCTCGCGCACCGCGAGCACCGAACAGAACATCGCGGCCCCGTCGAGCCCGAACGGCACCAGGTACTCCCAGCCGCCCGACAGATTCAGGTTCTGCCGGCCGAACCCGACCAGGCCGTGGAACGACAGGGCGGCGGCGACCGCCGCGCAGCAGAACAACAACAGGTAGGACACGGTGGCGTAGAGCGCCTCCTTGCGCCTGCGGCGCTCCTCGCTGCGCTCCCAGGAATCCTCGGGCACGACCTTGTCCCCCGAGCGCTTGCCGCGCGCGAGCACCGTTACCGCAGCCAGGATGCCCAGGAGCAGTACGCAGCCGGGAAGCAGCCAGTCCAGCGATATATCGGTCATTCTCATCAGGGGTCCCTTTGCCTCGCATGACGGCGTTTCGGCCGCCATAGTTGCGCAGCGGGACGAGCCCTTAGAGGGTTTCGGTGCAAGAGCACGCCATGGAGGTGCGGGCGCCACCGGATAGCGCGTTCCTGCTCGAACCGCCGTACGGGGCAGGCGAATTGGGTTCGAATTCGTGGCGGTGCGGGAGTGCGGTGCGGCGGGTCAGCCGGTGGTCGTCGCGCCGAGCCGGCTGATGCGGTCGGCGTCGCAGGTGCGCGGGCAGGTCACGCAGGTGTCCGCGGGGCGCAGTGTGTAGAACATGCAGCAGCTCGCACGGTCCCGGGTCGGCAGCGACTCCCCGTTCGGCCCGGTCAGTTCACGGAATGCGGCGGAGTCGACGTACGGCTCGGTGGTGCCGGGGAGCAGCTGCTCCAGCTCGGTCATCGCGCGCTGCTCCTCGCCGAGGAGGTGCGCGAGATACCACAGGCCCTCGACGATCTCGTCGGTCGCCATGCCCCACAGCGCGCGTGGTCCGCGCCGCATCCGCGGCCGAAAGCCGTCGAGTACGGGCTGCAGGTGGGCGGCGACCGCGTCACGCACCTCGGCCCGCAGTGCCTCCTCGTCCGCGACCACGCGGGCGCCCGGCATCGTGGCGGCGGGGTCGTCGGGCAGGCAGGCGAAGGAATCCACCCGCACGGCCATCCTGCCGAGGGTGCGCTGGAAGGTGACATCGCTCACCGGCAGCCGCGGGACCCGGCGCAGCAGGAACCAGGGGAGAGTGATCAGCAGGCAGGCGGGCCATGCGTAGCGGTGCAGGCCGAAGCCGGCGATCACGTCGGGCCGGGCCTGCTGTCCGTAGTCGCGCAATACCTGCGCCTCGTCCCAGGCGAGGAACGTCTCCAGGTCCGCGCCACCCTCGGCCAGCCGGGAAGCGGCCACCCAGCCGTCCCCGTGCGGAACCCGCTCGCCCGCGCCGAGCTCTCGGACGGAGAGCGAGGGGAAGACCTCGGCCACGCGTGCGTACGCCTCCGAGACGGCCGAGGGGGCCGTCCTGGCGACGCCTGTGACCAGGGTGGGAACTGACATCCGGGGACCACCGAATCGAGATCGTTGGCAGGTAAGCCTTACCTTACCCGAGGCTTCTGATGTTTGAACTCGAGCACTCTGCGCCTATCGTGCACGTCGTGCCCGGCCTGACATGCCGGGCGCCGGAGCGCCGGGAGGAGGACCGAGTGGAGCAGCCCGGAGCGCGTCGCACCGGCGCTACGCACGGTGACGAACGGCCTGACGCCTCGCGGCCCGACGCCGCGCCCGCCGCGGAAACGCAGCGCACGGCGGCCGAACGCGCGCAGGTGGCCCCGCGTCCCGCGTCCGCGCTGCCGGCTCGGACCGACGTGCCCACGCCGCGCGACCCGCAAGCGACTCGGAACGCCTGGCGGGACCATCCGGGTGACCACCCCGCCCAGGGGCTCGTGCCCGGTGCCTCGAGCTGCTCCGATCACGGCCCCGCGTACGAGGCACCCCGAGACGCCACCACCCGCGGTGACCGCCCCGACCACGACGCCGGGGAGCGGCGCACGGCGGCGGTACCGGTCCAGCGGCACTCGGTACGCGGGCAGGTGCTCGAAGCGCTGAGGGCGGCCATCGCGGCCGGTGAGTTCGTCCCCGGCGAGGTCTACTCGGCCCCCGCACTCGGTGCCCGATTCGGGGTTTCCGCGACGCCTGTACGCGAGGCCATGCAGCGACTGGCTCACGACGGCGCCGTCGAAGTGGTGCCCAACCGCGGCTTCCGGATCGCCGAACGCAGTGCCCGGGACATCGCCGAACTGACCGAGGTGCGGGCCCTGTTGGAGGTTCCGGTGGTGCTGGAGCTCGCACGGTCGGAGCCCGCCGAGCGCTGGGCGGCCCTTCGTCCGCTCGCCGAGGCGACCGAGACCGCTGCGGTCTGCGGCGACGTGGGGCGCTACCTGGAGGCGGACCGGGCCTTCCATCGCGCGGTCCTCTCCCTCGCGGGCAATCGCCAGCTCGTCGCCGTCGCCGACGACCTGCACCGGCGCGCACAGTGGCCGAGCCAGGTCAGCCCGGTGGTCCGGCGCGCGGATCTGGTCGCCGACGCCGCGGAACACACGGCGCTCGTCGACGCCCTTGCTGCCGCGGACCTGCCCACCGCAGAGTCCGTCGTACGCCGGCACTTCAGCCGTACGAATTAGCCCGGCGGGACGCGAGCCGCAGCGGGACCCCGCAGGTGGGAGGCGCGGCCGGGATGTAGGGTGAGGCGTCCGAACACGGAGACGACCGGGGAGGTGAGACCCATTTCCGAGGTGTTGGCAGGGTGCTCTCCTCGTGGAGCCGTTCGATCCGTCTGATGCGGCGGTGCGGTTCGTGAGGGCGCCCTTCGGTTTCCGGAAGGCTTCCATGCCCGTTTCATCTTCTGCTTCGTCCGGTTCGACCTCTTCCTCCGCTCCCGCGTCCGGTGACCCGTCCGCCACCTTCGGCGCGGTTGTCGCCGAACTGCGCGCCGGGGGCTGTGTGTTCGCCGAGGACGAGGCTCGACTGCTGATCGCCGCCGCGGATACCCCCGACCGGCTCGGGGCGCTGGTCCGTCGCCGCGTCGACGGCCTCCCGCTGGAACATCTGCTCGGCTGGGCCGAGTTCTGCGGTCTGCGGATCGCCGTAGGGCCCGGCGTGTTCGTGCCGAGGCGTCGCACCGAGTTCCTCGCCGAACTGGGCGGGCGGCTCGCGCGGCCCGGCTCGGTCGTCGTCGACCTGTGCTGCGGTTCCGGCGCCGTGGCGGCCGCGGTCGCCGAGGCCGTACCCGGTGTCGTACTGCACGCGGCCGACGTGGAACCCGAGGCCGTCCGGTGGGCGCGGCACAACGTGGCGGCGCGCGGCGGTCACGTCCACGAGGGTGATCTCTATGCCGCGCTCCCCGTGGAGTTGCGCGGACGGATCGACGTACTGGTCGTCAACGCGCCCTATGTGCCGACCGGTTCGATCGGCCTGATGCCTCCCGAGGCCCGCGACCACGAGCCACGGGTGGCGCTCGACGGCGGCGTGGACGGGCTCGACGTACAGCGCAGGGTCACGGCCGAAGCGCCGAACTGGCTTGCTCCCGGCGGCAGTCTGCTGATCGAGACCGGCGAACGTCAGGCCGAACACACGCTGGCAGCGATGACCGCGGCCGGTTTCGACTCCCGTGTCGAGTACTGCGAGGAGCTGTGGGCGACAGTGCTCGTCGGGACGGCCGGGGGAGCGGACGAACAGTCGTAGGCAGGGGGTGACGGAGCGGCAGGGGGCGCCGAGGGAAAGCACCCCCTGCCTTGCTCCAGGGCTCACGCATCGTCAACTACGACCCGTACGGCTGGAGTTCACTCGAACCCGCCGCAGAGTCAGACGACCGGCGCCGGCGGGGTCAACTGGGCCGCCAGCCACGTGGGTACGCCACCGAGCAGTCGGAACAGGCGGGCCGCCTCCGCGCGCAGCCGCCCCGCCTCGGGGTCCGGCTCCGCGTCGGCGAGTGCGGCGAGGGCCGGAGCCGTGCCCACCAGATAGCCGAGTTCCTCCCGGATGCGCAGGGATTCCGCGAAACCGTGCCGTGCCTCCGCCAACTCGCCTTCGCGCAGGGCCAGTCCGGCCAGGTGCCGCCAGGTGAAGGACAGCAGCAGCGGGTCCTGTACGGCAGTGGCACCTGCGTGTGCGCGGCGGTATGCGGCGCGGGCGGACTGCGGTGAGTCCGCGATGTGTTCGGCGATCAGACCGCGGCGGAAGTCGAGCAGGGGTCGGCCGGCGGCGTTCGGTGCGAGCAGGGCGGCCGCTCTGCCGAGTGCGGCGCTTGCTTCGTCGGCGCGGTCACGCACACCCAGGACCGTTGCCGCGTAGGCGAGTTGGCCGCGTTCGCAGGCTGCGGCGCCGCGCTCGTCGTCGTTCTTCGCCATGGCCTCCGCGGTGCGCAGGGCGTCCTCGGCGTCACTCCAGCCGCGCTCGGTGAACAGACAGCGCTCCACGAGAAGGGAGACGCGCTGCACCGCGGCGCCGGGACTGTGGTCCCGCTCGAGCAACGCCGCCGCGTCGGTCCAGCAGCCGCGTGAGCGCAGCCGCCATACCGCGGTCTGGAGAGCGGACGTCCTGGAATCGGACACGGGACCTGAATCAGACATGGCGGTATCCGCCACATTCCCCTCCCCGGAGCGCGTCATTGAGCTGTGGCCCGCATCTCAGCATGAATTCCGGCGACCCGCCAAGGGGGTGGGTGAAGGAATTCACAAACGAGTACGGGGGTTGACCGGCGGCAGGGGTGTGCTGTAAGCGCCGTTCTCGATCGCCGGAAGGGCTTCATGTGCCGGGCCGACTCGGCGATGGCGGTCGGGCCCAGGGGCCGCTCAGGACTTCTGCCCTGGGGGCTTCGGTACAGCGGTTGACGGCAAGCGGTTGTTGACGGCAAGCGGTCGTTGACGTCAAGCGGTTGATCAAGGCGTCGGGTCGCGTCGGTGCCTTGATCGCGGCGGCCGTCCGCAGCCGGTCTGCGGGTGCCGCTGGGCACTCGGCTTCCCGGCGCGGTCAGGCCGGTGGTCTGCCCACAGCCAAGAACAGCCGCATCGCCGAGTTCCGGACCGGAGCGATATGGCGCGGGGTGTGTACTGCCCGGTTCATGATCCGGGCAGCGCGGGCCAGGCGCCGGGTGGGCCGGCGGCGGGAGGCGTCGTAGGCGGCCAGGGCGTCCTCGACCCGTGCGCGGCCGGTGAGTTCGCGGGCCACGGTTACCCCGTCGACCAGCGCTTCACAGGCGCCCCGGCCGAGATCGGGTGTCATCGCGTGCGCGGCGTCGCCGATCAGTGCGACGCGACCGCTGACATAGCTCGGCAGTGGTGCGGCGAGGTCGTACAGATCGTTGCGCCGCGCGCCCGCGTCTTCACTGCGCGGCCGCGCCCGCGTCCCACTGGCCGTGGACGGCACCGTCGAGGGCCATCTGCCGCCCGGCACCGTCGCGTTCATCCCCGCCCACGCCCGCGCGGCGCCGACGTGCGGGAAGCCGCCCACCGGGCCGAGAGCCTCCCGGACACCGGCCGGGCTGCCCGGCACTCCCGGAGAGGATCACAGCCGGGACCGCGGCGCCGTTCCCGCTGCGGTTCCTCGCCCAACGCGCGGTTCCGGACGCCCAGATGACGCCCTGGGCGACTTGTTGGACCTGATCGCCGTCGCTCGTACGCCGTCGGCTTGCGTGCGGTGTGCCGGTTCGCGCAGAGGCAGCCTCGATGCCGAGTTGCTTCGTGCGGTGTGCCGGCTCACGCAGAGGCAGCCTCGATGCCGAGTTGCTGTGCGGGGCGACGTGCCCGAGCACCGTCCACGGCACATCCACCGGGTCATCAGGCCGGAACCTGCCGACGGACCGCCCCACTGTGCTCAGCGACCGAGATCGACGGCTCCGCGCCAACCGCCGTACCGACGTTCCCCGAGGCCGCACTCGCAGCGGTGGTCAGTCAGCTCATGCGCAGGGCCAGGAAGAAGTCGAGCTTGTCCTCGAGGCGGGAGAGGTCGCGGCCGGTGAGCTGTTCGATGCGGCCGACGCGGTAGCGCAGGGTGTTGACGTGCAGGTGGAGGCGGGCGGCGCAGCGCGTCCAGGAGCCGTCGCAGTCCAGGAACGCCTCGAGGGTCGGGATCAACTCGGCGCGGTGGCGCAGGTCGTAGTCCCGCAGCGGGTCGAGGAGTCGCGCGGTGAACGCACGGCGTACGTCGTCCGGGACGAACGGCAGCAGCAGGACGTGCGACGCCAGCTCCTGATGTCCCGCCGCGCACACCCGGCCCGGCCGGGCCGCCGCCACTCGGCGGGCGTGCCGGGCCTCCTCCAGTGCGCCGCGCAGCCCCTCCGCGGAGTGCACGGCGGCGCTGACGCCGAGGGTGAGCCGACCGTCGTCGGAGAGCCCGGCGGAGAGCGGATCGCGCACCGTCTCCAGGAGCGAGTCGGCGTGCAGACCCTGCTCGCCCTCGTCGTCGTCCGCGGGTACCGAGGGCAGGGGGACCAGGGCGATCGCCTCGCCGCCCGCGTGCGCGACGGCGATACGGTCCGACGGTTCGGCGCCCGAGGCGCTCGGGTCCACCAGGATCTCCTCGAGCAGCGACTGGGTGACGGGACCGGCGTCCACGTCCCCGCCCTCCCACTCGACCCGGGCCACCACGACCTGCCAGTGTGGTGCCGATCCGAGACCCGGCAGGAGTACGGGGGCGGCGACCCTGAGCCGGGCCGCGATCTCGGCGGGCGCCGCACCGGCCTGGACGAGTTCGAGTACTTCCTGGGCGAGCCTGCGACGCACCGTGCGGGCCGCGTCGCGGCGGTCGCGTTCGACGGCGATGAGCTGGGTGACGCCGCGCAGCAGGTCGAGGCGCTCCTCCGGCCAGTCGCCGGCATCCGCGTCGACCGCCAGTACCCAGTCGGACAGGACGCTCTCCCGTATGTCGCGGGGCGCCTGCCCCGCGCCGCGTCCGCTGCTGCGGACCGGGAACAGCGAGTACGTCGTACCACCGACCGCGACGCGGTGCGGAGCGCGCCGGTCGGTGCGCGCCGCGGCGAGATGCTCGGCCGCGAGCGCCGCGGCGACGGGCGCGGTCAACTCGCCTGCCCGGCCCGCGACGGGGCGTCCGGTCGGGGACAGGACCCAGGCCCGCAGGTCGAGGTCGGAGCCGAGCAGATCGAGGACCACATCGGGGCCGCCGCCGGTCGGGCCGGAGGTCATCAGCCGCCGGTGCCGGTCCACGACCGCCGCGAGATCCCCCGCCCGCTCGCCCGAGACCTGCCGGACCACATGTTCGGTGATCTTGGCGAACGCCACCTGCTCGTTCACCGCGAAGAGCGGCAGCCGGTGCTTGGCGCAGGCCTCGACCAGATCGTCCGGCACCGAGGCGAGCTCCGCCTCACCGGCCGCGAGCGCAGCGACACCCGCGGTGGCCAGGATGCGCACGAACGGCTCGGTGTCCGCGGGGTCGTGCCGCCAGGCGAGGCCGGTGAGCACCAGTTCACCGCCGGACAGATAGCGGCTCGGGTCCTTGAGATCGGTGGTCATCACACCGCGGACCGCCCGGTCCAGTTCGTCGGTCCCGCCGAGCAGCCGCAGCCCCAGCGCGTCCGTGTCGAGCAGTGCGCGCAGCCGCATGGTGTCGCCGCCGATCCTTTGTCGTGTACGTAACTCACCCTGCTGGTCACCGCGCGGACCGTTGTGGGGCCGATGTGGTGGTTGCAGCCGAGGCGCGACGGGTTACGGAGCCCGCCGTTCATACGAATCTACAAGACCACCGCTGCTGCCAGCCAACTCCTTCATGGTTTCGGTGACTGACTCTGGCGCTGCCGGGCGGGTGTACTGGGCCCACTCCATATGAACACCGAATGAACGAGATCGAGGCCGGGCGCGGAGAACCGGGCGCCGTCCCGATGCTCGCCAGGGCCGAGGCTCACCGGCCACCCGGCCCCCGCAGTACCTCGTACGAACGACACAGAGATAGAGAGCCGTCCATGGACTTCCTTCGCTCCGCGAGGCGGAACCAGGCGCCGGCCGTGCAGGCCGGGCACTCCACCGGAACCTGACCTACGTCCGGGACGCGAGTCCCTACAGCTCTCCGGACGGGAGCCCCGGGAACGTCACACTTCACCGGCTCTTCCGTCCGGAGCTCCGGCTCCGCCGGATGCCCGGCCGCCGCTCGCGGTCGCGGCACCCCGCAGTACCCCTTCCGTTCGTCTCGGGCCGTCCCCCGGGTCGTGCAGCCATGCAACATCCCAAAACCCGCGCCGGACGACTCCCGGAGCCCTGGCGCGGGTGCCCCTATGAACCTTGGGAGAGGCACCATGACCCAGCAGTCCATGGAGCCCAGGGCAGTCGCCGACGACGCGGGTGACGGATCTCGCGTCCCGGCCGGCAGGTCCTGGCTCGACCGGTACTTCCACATAACGCAGCGCGGGTCGACCGTCGGCCGGGAGGTGCGTGGCGGCGTCACCACCTTCATGGCGATGGCGTACATCATCCTTCTGAACCCGGTCATCCTCTCGGTGCCCGACGCCACCGGAGCCAAGCTCGACGGCGATCAGCTCACGACGGCGACGGCGTTCGCCGCCGCTGCCACCACCATCGTCATGGGCCTGATCGGCAATGTGCCGCTCGCCCTCGCCGCGGGCCTCAGCGTCTCCGCGGTACTCGCCTTCCAGGTCGCACCGGAGATGACCTGGGGCAACGCGATGGCCATGTGTGTCATCTACGGCCTCATCATCATCCTGCTCGTGGTCACCGGGCTGCGGGAAATGATCATGAACGCCATCCCGCTGGCCCTCAAGCACGCCATCACCATGGGCATCGGCATGTTCGTCGCGCTCATCGGCTTCGTGCAGGCCGGTTTCGTCACCTCGATGCCCAGCAAGCACGGGGACATGGGCAGCAAGCCCATCCAGCTGGGCATCGACGACAAGCTCATCGGCTGGCCCGTCGTCTGCTTCGCCGTCACACTGCTGCTGATCTTCGCGCTGCAGGTGCGCAAGGTCCCCGGCGCGCTGCTCATCGGCATCGTCGGAGGCACCGTCTTCGCCGCCCTCGTCCACCAGATCGCGGGCCTCGGCAAGGATGCCTGGGGTCTCAACGCGCCCGTCCTGGACGGCTCGATCGTCTCCAGTCCCGACTTCGGGCTACTCGGCTCCGTCTCCTTCAGCGGGTTCGGAGACATCAGCACCATCACCGTCGGTGTCATCGTCTTCACCCTGGTCCTCGCGGGTTTCTTCGACGCGATGGGCACCATCATCGGCATCGGCCAGCAGGCCAACCTCGCCGACAAGAACGGCAAGATGCCGGGGCTCAACAAGGCCCTCGCCGTCGACGGTGCCGGCGGTGCGATCGGCGGCTTCGCCGGCGCCTCCGGCCAGACCGTGTTCGTCGAGTCGACCGCCGGCGTCGGCGACGGTGCGCGCACCGGATTCGCCTCCGTCATCACCGGGCTCGCCTTCACGCTCTGCCTCTTCTTCACCCCGCTCGCGCAGGTGATCCCCACCCAGGTCGCCTCCGCCGCCCTGGTGGTCATCGGCGCGATGATGCTCACCAACGCCAAGCACATCGACTGGAACGACCCGGCGACCTCGATCCCGGTGTTCCTGACGACCGTGCTGATGCCGTTCACGTACTCGATCACCGTCGGTATCGCGGCCGGTGTCATCGCCCACGTCCTGATCAAGGTCGTGACCGGCCGGATCCGGGACATCGGCTGGCTGATGTGGGTGCTGGCCCTGATCTTCGTGGCCTTCTTCTCCCTGCACGCCATCGAGGGCTGGCTGGGCGTGAACTAGCACGTCGCTCCGGACTCGCGGGCACTTCGGGACGGGAAGTGCCCGCGACCGCGTCGGCTGCCGCGGCCTCGGGGGAGGCGGCGGCAGCCGACGCGTGCTGTGAAGGGCTCGGCCTCGGCCGGGCCCTTCGGTCTGTCCCGTGGCGAGGTGCCGGCCCCCGGATGGCCCCGTCGTGGGTACGCGGCGAGCCGGCCGGACGGC
Organism: Streptomyces sp. YIM 130001; assembly: GCF_003574445.1. Taxonomy (GTDB): domain Bacteria; phylum Actinomycetota; class Actinomycetes; order Streptomycetales; family Streptomycetaceae; genus Streptomyces. The sequence continues at coordinate 11,245 of NZ_KZ984553.1, read as the reverse complement.
GCGGCACTGTACGTCCGCAGCCTCGGCGTTCGCTCCCGGTCCGGCCCGGTGCGGAGGGTCGCCGCACCGGGCGGTACGGGACATTCCTGGCTGCGGGAGGCGGTACTCGTGGCGCACCCTGGACGTATGAGCAGCGACGACCTGGTAATCGCAGCAGTTGACGGCTCCGACCACAGCCTGAAGGCCCTCGACTGGGCCCTGGCGGCAGCGCAGTTCCGCGGGACCGAGGTGCTCGCCGTGCACGTGGGTTCCGGGGACACCGCCGCCCCCGCCACCGTCCATCCCGCATCCGTGTCCCCGGCGTTCGACCGCGATCTGGTGCGGCGGCGGATCAGTGAGCACATCGACGGACGTACGGGACTCCCGCCACTGAGCTATACGGCGGTCAACGGCCCGGTGGCCGGGACGCTCGCCGAGGTCGCACAGAACGCCACCCTGCTCGTACTCGGCTCCCGCGGGCTCGGCGGCTTCCGCAGCCTGTTGCTCGGCTCGGTCGGACGCAAGAGCGCGGCGCACGCGCCCTGCCCGGTGGTGATCGTGCCGGGCGACGACCGGGCCGCCGAGCCGGTACCACCCGGTGGGCACGGGCTGGTCGTCCTCGGTGTGGAGCCCGACGAGACGGACGACGACGTCGTCGAGTTCGCCTTTGCCGAGGCGCAGCGGCGCGGCGCCCGGCTGCAGACGGTCTCCACCTTCCTGGTCCCGCTCACCGCTCTCGCGGTCGTCGGCGAACTCGCCGTCGTGGACACGAACGACCCCGAGGCGCCGAGTGCGATCTCCGAGCTCGGCGACCTGCAGGCCACCCGCCTCGAGCCGTTCCGCGCGCGCTACCCCGATGTCGCCGTGCAGCCGGTGGTGCGGGCCGTCGACCCGGCCGGGCAGCTGGTGGACGCGTCGGTCAACGCGGACCTGGTGGTGGTCGGCCGGCATCGCCGACGGCTGCGCGCCGACACGATGGTGATGGGCTCGGTCACCAACGCGGTCGTGGCCCATGCCCACGGACCGGTCGCGATCGTCCCGCCGGGAGAGCGGGCGGAGTAGACCGCGGGCCCGAGCCTCAGTCCGCCTCGTCCGCGACCAGTGCCGGGGTCAGCGCGCGGGCGGCGTCCGCGAAGTACTGTTCGTCGGCTCCCGGGGCGAGGCCGAGAGCGGTGCCTTGGCCGAGTCCGGTCAGCAGCGCCCGAAGTGCGGTGGTGAGCCGCCGCGCCTGATCCGCCGTGACGGGGCTCCCGTCGTGGCTGCGGCCCGTCAGCAGTTCGACGAGCCGGCTCTCCTGTGCCCGTACGGACTCGGCGAGCCGCGCCCCGAGCTCGCGATCGTGCAGCGCCATCTCGAACAGCGCGATCTGCAGCGAGAACCCGGCCCGCGCCTGGGGGGCGTCCCACTCGCGCCGGCTGTGCCGCGCGAGGGCGTCGACCGCGTCCAGCAGGTCCCCTTCCGCGGGAAGGGCCGCTTCGAACCCCGCGTACTGGGACTGCAGCGTGTCCGATACCAGAGCGGCCACCAGACCGCCCTTGCTGTCGAACAGTGAATAGACGGCGCCGGTCGACAGGCCGGCCAGGTCGGCGATCTCCTCGAGCCTGGCGCGCGGGCCGTCCCGCGAGACGACCGCGAGTGCGGCGTCGAGCAGTGCCCGGCGGTTGCGCTCCTTGGTTTCCGCTCTCGTCATTCTCATAATGCCGTTATTCTAGTAATGAGATTACGGAAATTGCGGGTGCTGAGTCACGCGTCGTGCGACGGCTCGCACGCACCCGCGCGGGCAGCGCACGGGAGGGCTTGCTCATGACGCGAGGACAGGCCCGGGGCGCGGGTGCGGACCGGGCCATGGCCGAGGCGCCCGCGTTCCGGCGCGTCGGTGCCACTGCCGACGGTGCGATGAAGGTGCTGCTCGGGGTGGTCTTCGCGGCCTGCGCCTCGTGGGTCGGTGACCTGATCGGGGTCTCCAGCCTGCTTATGTGGTCGTCGGCCGCGGCGCTCCTGGTCGGCGGCGTCGTCGAACTCGCCTGCGTGCGGAGCCGGTCGCAGCGCCACTTCACCCGGCTGATGATCGCCTACGACAGTGGCTGGGCGCTGGCGGCCGCGGCCGGGCTGCTCACCGCCTGGCTCGGCGGCACCGCCGGGGGCGAGTTGTGGACCGGCTACCAGGTGGTGGCGCCGCTCGTGTTCGCCGGGCTGCTCCTGGCGTCCGGGCCGATGCGGACTGCGCCGGCGCCGCGGCCCGACGCGCCACGCTCCGCGGTGTGAACAACGGCCCACCTGCGTACGGCCCGAGCAGACATGCGGACCGTGATTGTCCTCAACTCCCGTTAGCGTTCCGGGTATGACGAACACTCCGCAGGTACTCGGCCCGCGCGCCCTGAACCGGGCCACCCTCAGCCGCCAGCTGCTCCTCGGCCGGTCGTCGATGGGCGCCGCGGAGGCCGTGGGCCACCTCGTCGGCCTCCAGGCGCAGAACGTCAAACCTCCCTACTACGCGCTCGCGGCCCGCCTGGCGGACTTCGACCCGGCGGATCTGTCCGGCGCGCTCGAGTCCCGGCGGGCGGTGCGCATGGTCACCATGCGCTCCACCATCCACCTGCACCTGGCCGACGACGCGCGCACTCTGCGCGGGTTCACCCAGCCGGCGATCGAGAGCGAACTGCGACAGTTCCGCAAGGGGCTCGTCGGCGTCGATCTGGACCGACTGGCCGAGCTCAGCCGGGAGTTCGCGGCGAAGGAGCCGCGTACGCTGCGGCAGCTCCGCGAAGAGTTGGCGGGCACCTGGCCGGACGCCGACCCCCGGGCGCTCGGCGTCGCGGCCCGTTGTCTGCTGCCTCTGGTCCAGGCCACCCCGCGAGGACTGTGGCGCCGCAGCGGGCAGGTGGCGCTCACGCCCCTCGACGAGTGGGTCGCCCCAGCCGCGTCCGGCGCCGAGGGATCCCGTGGCGCCGACGGCGCGGCGCAGTCGGACCCGGTCCGTGCCGAAGACGTGATCCTGCGCTATCTCGCCGCGTTCGGGCCCGCCTCCGTCAAGGACATGCAGACCTGGGCACGGCTCACCCGTCTGAGTGAGGCCTTCGGGCGGCTCGCGCCCCGGCTGCGTACCTTCCACGACGAGAGCGGCACGCTGCTGTACGACCTGCCGGACGCCCCGCGGCCCGACCCGGACACCCCGGCCCCGGCCCGCTTCCTGCCCGAGTTCGACAACCTTCTGCTGTCCCACGCGGACCGCACGCGAGTCGTGCCGGCCGAGTACAAGGGCCGTACCTGGCAAGGGAATTACGCGTACAGCGTGTTCCTCCTCGACGGGTTCCTGGCCGGCGTGTGGCGGCTGCGGGAGGACGGCGACACGGCCGTCATGACCATCGAGGCGTTCGGTACCCCGACCCGCTCGCAGAAGGCCGAGCTGACGGCGGAGGCGGCCGCGCTCCTGGAGGGGCCGCTGCACGCCGACAGCCCCTGGTCCGCCTACGACATCCGCTTCGGGCCGGTCGTGGGCACCTGAGCGGGCAGCTCATCGGCGCCCTGCCGCCCTGTCCGGTACCGCCTGCCCCACTCCACGGAGACCGAGACGAGCAGCACCACGGCGGACGACAACAGCAGTCCGTGCACCGGCTGTTCGGCGAAGGCGGCGCCGCCCAGCGCGCCGATGGTCACCGCCATCACCGCCCATATCGCCGTACCGACCGCGTCGAAGGCGACGAAACGCCGTAGGGGGTAGCCCATGCTTCCGGTGCACAGCGCGGACACCACCCGGCCGCCCGGCAGGTAGCGTCCGGCGACGATCAGCACCGCGGCATGCCGCTCCACCTGGGCACGCGCCCACTCCTGACGTGCAAGGCCCCGCTCGCCCCGCAACAGCAGCCGCAGCACCCGCGGACCGGCCCGACGACCCAGAACATGCCCGCCCACGTCCCCGGCCAGCGCGCCCGTGGCGGCGAGCAGGGTCAGCAGGGCGAGCCGTTGCGGGTCGGGGCCGATCAGGACCGCCGCCGTGACCACCGTCGTCTCGCTGGGCATGAAGGGCAGCAGCGCGTCCAGGCCGGCCGTCGTGAAGACGACCAGCCACAGCCACGGCGAGTCCACCACGCCCTGGAGCAGCCGCACGTACCCGTCGAGCCACTCAAGCATGTCGCCCCGTCACCGACTCCGGCCCCAACGTGCCTGTGGGGTAGGCGAGTTGCGACGGTTCGTCGCGCTCCGTGGAGGTGCGGGAACCGACGAGCGAGGAGTGCTGAGCGGCGGCGGCAAGGGCCCTGCGGTCCAGCCCCTCGCCCGGCCGGAGCGCCTCGTGCGCCTCGATCCGGACGGTGAGCCCGTCGGCCCGCGCCACCCGCCGCAGCGAGGTGGTGAACCCGTCGTCACCGACGAACGCCGCCACGGTGCTGGGTGTGCCGTGCTGCCGGTAGCTGATCGTCACCGGCCGCACCGGCGCACCCGCGTCGATCGCCGACTGGAACAACGCCCGGCGGAACGAACCGCCCGACTCCGTGCACCAGGTCGTCGCCTGCGGGAACACCATCACGGACTGCCCCGCGGTCAGCCGGTCACGCACGGCGGCCACGGCCCCCGGCAGAGCCCGGAGACGATCCCGGTCCAGGAAGCAGGTGCCGGCGCGGTGCGCCAGCCGCCCGATCAGCGGCCACGTCCCGACCTCGCGCTTCGCGACCAGCACCGCCGGTTCCCGGGCCAGCAGGGCCACCACGTCCAGCCACGACACATGGTCCGCCGCGATCAGCGTCCCCACCCTCCGGCCCCCGCCGGCCGGCACGCTCAACGGCGCGTCCGCGCCCTCGAGCCGTATCCCGAGGACCTCCAGGAACCTCCGGCTGCGCTCACGTATCGCCGCCGGCTCGGCCAGCGAGTCACCCGCGGCCAGTGAATCCGCCGCCACCGCAAGGAAGTCGACGCACCGTCGAACCGCCACCGAAGTCCGCACCGGCGGCGCCCGGTGTACCGCACACCGCGGTGTGCACGGCGAGACCGGTGTCCAGGCGCTCACCCCGCCTCCCCGAGGAAATAGCGGCGGTACCGGTCGCCGATGCGGTCCATGTCGAGCAGCACGTAGAAGTCGGCGACCCCGAACTCCGGGTCGTACGCGGGTGCTCCGCAGATCCACGCGCCGAGCCGCAGATACCCGCGCAACAGCGGCGGCAGATCGGTGTACTTGGCCGGCTCCGCGAGCGGACCGTCCGGCTGCCAGGCCCGTCGCGGGTGGACGCGCAGCTCGGGCGGCGCCGCGTGCTTGGCCGTGCCGAGCAGCCAGGCACTGGTCGCGGCCCGGGCGCCGCCCGCCAGCGGCACCGAGGCGCAGCCGCCCAGATAGCGGTGCCCGGAGAGCAGCACATAGCGCGCGAGCGCCGACCACATCAGGTTGATCACGGCGCCCGAGCGGTGGTCCGGATGCACACAGGAACGCCCCGCCTCCACCAGCTGCGGACGTATGCCCGCAAGCGATGTCAGCACGAACTCGCCGTCCGAGTAGAGCAGTTCGGACCGCCCGGGCGGCAGCAGCCGGTACGTTCCGACGACCTTGCCGGAGCCTGTCTCGGTCACCACCAGATGGTCGGCCACCGCGTCGAAGGAGTCGGCGTCGAGACCCGGCAGCGGTGAGTGCAGCCGGGCGCCCAACTCCTCGCCGAACACCTCGAATCGCAGCCGCTGGGCCGCCCGTACTTGATCCGGAGTATCGGCGATCGACACGGCATAGGTGCGGGAATCCGCGGTTACAGTGGGCAGGGCAGGACTGGGCATGGGTGGACCTCCATCGACTGGGGTGTCAGACCCCGCACGGCACCGTGAGCAGCGCAGCCGGGCGGGTCGCCTCTTGTCTTGCCGGGCCGTCGAGTTGCAGCTCGGCGGCCCGTTCCACTTCACGGTGCAGCGACGCGATGAACGTGTCAAAGACTTCTGACACTTGTCGGGGAAGGATGAGGGAAAGTCAGGGTCGCGTCAGGGTTCCTCCGGTCGCGGCCTGCGAAGAAGAGCGGGAGAGTGGGAGACCCATGCGCGTACCCATGACTGTCAGCGACTTCCTGGACCGGGCGGAACTCGGCTTCCGCGACGCCACCGGCGTCGTCGACGAACCGGACCAGCCCGCACCTTCGGTGCCCACCGCCACCTACGGTCAGCTGGCCGACCGGGTGCGGGCCTGGCAGGCGGGATTCGACGCCCTGGGCATCGGCGTCGGCGAGCGGGTCGCCGTGGTCAGTCACAACTCCGCCCGCCTCCTCGAGCTGCTGTTCGCGATCACCACCAGCGGCCGGATCTGCGTGCCGGTCAACTTCCGTCTGAGCCCCGACGAGGTGGACTACGTCGTCCGCCAGAGCGGTGCGTCCGTGCTGCTCGTCGACCCGGAGATCGACCAGGCACTGGCGGATGTCAAAGCACGCCACCGCTTCGTGCTCGGCGAGCAGACCGAGACGGAACTGATGCGCTTCGGAGTGCAGCCGCGGCCCTGGTCCGAGCCCGACGAGGACGCGACCGCGACGATCAACTACACGTCCGGAACGACCGCGCGCCCCAAGGGAGTTCAGCTCACCCACCGCAATATCTGGGTCAACGCCCTGACCTTCGGCCTGCACACCCGCGCCTGGGAGCGCGATGTCTACCTGCACACCTTGCCGATGTTCCACTGCAACGGCTGGGGCATGCCGTTCGTGATGGCCGGACTCGGTGCCAAGCAAGTGGTGCTGCGCAAGGTGGACGGCACGGAGATCCTGCGCAGGGTCGAGGAGCACGGCGTCACCCTGATGTGCGGAGCGCCCGCCGTGTGGAACGCGGTCCTGAACGCGGCCGCCACCTGGGACGGCGACATCCCGGGCCGCGACACGGTACGTATCGTCTGCGCGGGCGCGCCCCCGCCGTCCCGGACGATCCAGCGCGTCGGCGAGGAGCTGGGCTGGGAATTCACCCAGATCTACGGCCTCACCGAGACCTCCCCCGTCCTGACCTTCAACCGCACCCGCCCCGAGGACGACGCACTGCCCGCCGAGGAACGAGCCCGCAAACTCTCCAGGGCCGGCCTGCCCGCCCTCGGAGTGCGCCTGAAGGAGGGCGAGTCCGGCGAGGTCCTTGCCAGGTCGAACGTGGTCCTCGACGGCTACTGGGACAAGCCGGAGGAGACCGCGGCCGCTCTGCGGGACGGCTGGTTCCACACCGGTGACGGCGGCACCGTCGCCCCGGACGACGGCCACCTGGCGATCTCGGACCGCAAGAAGGACGTGATCATCACCGGCGGTGAGAACGTCTCGTCGATCGAGGTCGAGGACGCGGTCTTCAGCCACCCGGCCGTCGCCGAGGTCGCGGTCATCGGCGTACCGCACGCGAAGTGGGGCGAGACCATCAAGGCCCTGGTGGTACTCGCCGAGGGTGCCGAGGCGGACGAGGCGGAGATCATCGCCCACTGCAAGAAGCGCATGGCCGGCTACAAGGCGCCGACCACCGTCGAGTTCCGCCCGGCCATTCCGCGCACCGCCACCGGGAAGATCCAGAAGTTCAAGCTCCGTGAGCCGTACTGGTCCGGTCACGAGCGCGAGGTCAACTGACCTACACAGAAGGCGATTCGGACCCGGCCTCCAGGGTCCGGACGGCCACCCCCGAGGTGCCCGGTCGAGGCACCTCGGCGGCGGCCGTGCTCCAGGCGGTGTCCATGCGCGCGGCGCGGACATCCCCTGGAGTGCGCGGCATGCAGGGCGGAGGAGGCTCGCACGCCGCGCACGGCCGGCCGGCCGCCTTTCGGGGGGAGTACGGCCGGCCGGGGTCCACGGTCAGGCCCGGAGCTCCGGGAAGTCCTCGTACCTGAACTCCGTTGCGGGGCCCGTGCCATCGGCGGCAGCCGCGTTCTCGCGCCGGCGCAGCTCGACGCGGCGGATCTTGCCGGAGATCGTCTTCGGCAGTTCGTAGAACTCGATCCGGCGCACGCGCAGGAACGGCGCCAGGGTGTCGCGGGCATGCCTGAGGATCGCCAGCGCGGTCTCCCGGTCCGGCTTCCAGCCCTCCGCGAGAGCCACGTACGCCTTGGGCACCGAGAGGCGGGTCGGGTCGGGCTGCGGCACCACCGCTGCCTCCACCACCGCCGGATGCTCGATGAGCACGCTCTCCAGCTCGAACGGGGACACCTTGTAGTCCGAGGACTTGAACACGTCGTCGGTTCGGCCGATGTACGTCAGATAGCCGTCGGCGTCCCGCGAGGCGACATCGCCCGTGTGGTAGTAACCCCCTTGCATGGCATCGGAGTTGCGCTCCGCGTCATCCAGATAGCCCGTCATCAGATTGACCGGCCGCCGGGCCAGGTCCAGACAGATCTCGCCCTCGTCATCGGCCGGCTCCCCGGTCACCGGGTCGACCAGAAGCACCGGGACGCCGGGCAGCGGCCGGCCCATCGAACCGGGCTTGACCGGCTGGCCGGGGGAGTTGGCGATCTGCGCGGTGGTCTCCGTCTGTCCGAAGCCGTCCCGGATCGTCAGCCCCCAGGCCTCCTCGATCCGTGCGATCACCTCGGGGTTGAGCGGCTCGCCGGCGCCGAGAATCTCGCGCAACGACTCGGGACGCGGCCCGAGTTCGGACTGGATGAGCATCCGCCACACGGTGGGCGGGGCGCAGAAGGTGTTCACGCCCGCACGACGGATCTGCTCCAGGAGCGAACTGGCTTCGAAACGCGCGTAGTTGTACACGAACACCGTCGCCTCGGCGATCCACGGCGCGAAGAACAGACTCCATGCGTGCTTCGCCCAGCCCGGCGAACTGATCGTCAGATGCACGTCGCCCGGCCGCAGCCCGATCCAGTACATCGTCGTCAAATGGCCGACGGGGTACGAGGTGTGGGTGTGCTCGACCAGCTTCGGCTTGCTGGTCGTACCCGAGGTGAAGTACACGAGCAGCGGATCGTCCGGCGTGGTCGTCGCGGTGAACGGGCCGGCCGACTCCATGGCGTAGGCGTCGGCGAGCGGATGCCAGCCCGCGGCGGGTGAGCCGACCACGATGCGGGTGAACTCGCCCGCGACATCGGCGAACTTCGCGGTGTCGGCGTGGTTGGCGACCACGAACCCGGCCCGTCCGCGGTCGATCCGGTCGGCCAGATCCGCGGGCCCGAGCGCGACCGTGGTCGGCATGATGACGGCGCCGAGCTTGGCGACCGCCAGCATCGTCTCCCACAACTCGACCTGGTTGCCCAGCATGAGCAGGACGCGGTCGCCCTTGCCGACCCCGATGGACCGCAGCCAGGTCGCGATGCGGTCCGACCGGTCGACGAGCTCGGCGAAACTGTGCCGCTGCTCGGAGCCGTCCTCCTCGAGGATCCACAGCGCGGTGCGGTCGTTGCCCCGCGCGAAGGAGTCGAACCAGTCGGTGGCCCAGTTGAAGCGCTCCGGCAGCACCGGCCACTCGAAGGTCGCCACGGCCCGGTCGTAATCGCCGGCCAGGCCGACGAGAAGGTCGCGTGCGTCGCGGTAGTCCATGCGGTCATCCCATCGTGCAGTGGGCGTGACGGTGTCGCTTCCTCGTCTCTTCGTCCAAGGAGGCACCGCCACTTGTCCGAGGGATTGACGCCGCCAGGCGATCTTTCGCATTCTGGCCGCGCACGGCGCAGCCGGATACCCCCGAACGGGGGAGAGGGCCGTCGACGGAGGGATGGCGAGGAAGTGGCCGAACAGAGTGCGCCCGCGCCACAGCGGCGCGACAATGCCGACGCCTTCCGCACCGCCCTGCGCTCGGTGCGGCGCGAGGTCGGGGTGCCCTTCGCGTTCGCCGGTGACGCCTCGCAGCCCACGCTGCGGCTCTCGTACTTCAACGGAAACCGCACCGACGGACTCAGCGGACTGCTCGTGGAACGCGGCTTCGGCCTCGGCGGGCGCGTCCTCGACGAGGCGAGGCCCGGCACGGTCCACGACTACGCATCGGCCGGCACCATCACGCACGACTACGACGGTCCGGTGCTCGCCGAGGGCATCTACGCCGTCACCGCGGTACCGGTGGTCGTCCGCGGCGCCGCGCAGGGCGTGCTCTACGGCGCTGTCCGCGAGAGCGTCGCGCTCGGCGACCGGGTCACCGAGGGCCTGGTACGGGTGGCCCGCCGCCTGGCGGGGGAGCTGACCGTACGCCACGAGGTGGAGCGGCGTATCGAACAGCAGCTGGCAGCCGCCCGGGGGGCGGCGGAGGCGCGCGTCAGTGAGCGGCTGCGTGAGGCGCACGCCGAGCTGCGCAGCGTCAGCGCGGCGGTCGACGATCCGGAGCTGAGGCAGCGCCTTCAGCTGATCGCCCGGCGCCTGCAGCCGCAGCACGGGACACCGGTGGTGGTCCTGACGGCGCGCGAGACCGATGTGCTGGCACAGGTCGCCCTCGGCTGTACGAACGCCGAGACCGCGGACCGGCTCGGAGTGAAGCCGGAGACCGTCAAGTCACATCTCTCCAGCGCCCTGGGCAAGCTCGGCGTGAACAACCGACAGGCCGCCGTGGTGGCGGCACGCCGGGCGGGACTCCTGCCGTAGCGGCCCGGGGCGCACCTGCTCCCGATCACCGGGAAGCACCAGGGCGGCGCACGACTACGCTGGTCGCATGCCTTCCAGCCGTCGCACCGCACGCCAGGCCGACCTCATGGAACGCCTGGTGGCGCTGGTCCTCGCGGAGGGCTTCTCCGCATTCACCCTGGACGACCTCGTGGTGCGGCTGCGCTGCTCCAAGACCACGCTCTACCAGCTGGCGGGCAGCAGGCAGGATCTGGTGGTCGAGGCGGTCAAGCACTACTTCAGAGGCGCGACGACCGCCGTGGAGAAGCGAGTGGCCCAGACGTCCGCGCCGGCGGACCGGGTCCGCGCCTATCTGAACGCGGTGGCCGAGCAACTGCGGCCGCTGTCCCGCGAGTTCCTCGACGACATGGCCGACTTCCCGCCAGCCCGCCAGGTCTACGAGTCCAACACCCAACTCGCCGCGGACCGGGTGCGTCAGCTGATCGCCGAGGGGGTGTCGGCCGGCACGTTCCGCGAGGTGGACGCGGCGTTCGTCGGTGAAGTGGCTGCGGCGACCATGCGCCAGATCCAGCGCGGCGAACTCGGCGAACGCACCGGCCTCAGCGACTCCGACGCCTACGCCCAACTCGCCTCCCTGATCGTGCACGCGGTCTCGGCCTGAGACCTGAAGTCCGGGCCTGAAGTCCGGGCCTGAAGTCCGGGCCTGCCGCCTGAGGCGCGGCGCCCGAGCCCGCGCCCCGGACGGAGGGCCGCAACGCGCAGTCGCTATGGCTCACCGCCCCGGAAGTCCGGCGGATTAA
>NZ_KZ984552.1 GCF_003574445.1 Streptomyces sp. YIM 130001 | reverse complement strand
TGTCACCACGTTAGCGGATTCCCTTCGCGACTCATAATCGAGTCCGGGGAAGTGATTTCGGCATGCCGAAATCGACCCCGTTGAGGGTGGCTCGTAAGTAGTGGGTTGGCCGCTTCCGGCTGCTGTCTTGAGGCAGTACCCGGGTCAACGGCTCGGACTACATTACGTATCGCGCAAGAGGGCGTCAAGTTCGTCGGCGGCGGGGAACGTGGGCCCGATACGGGCTCACCGTCGGGTCGTTGGCGGTCCAGAAGCGCCAGGGCTGCGTGCTTCCGTCTCCGCCCACTCCGGTACGCGGACCGTTGCACACCTGGTCGGACGGTGGTCGGGTGCCGGTGAGCACGGCGAACGGTGAGCCCGGACCGTCGCATGCGTCGGCGCCGTCGAGATCACGGTCGACATCGAGGGCGGTGGCCAACCGGGCGGGTCCTTTGGCCAGTTCCTTGTCATGTCGGGCCGATTGTCGACGTTTGCGAGCCAGGTCCGCGCCTTCTGTGACCTCGCCGGCCCGCAGAAGTACCGCGTTGGCGGTGCCCTCCGGGCAGCAGACCAGATTCATGCAGTGCCACATGCCGTACGTGAAGTAGACGTAGACGAAGCCGGGTGGGCCGAACATGACGCCGTTGCGCTTCGTGCGGCCCCGGTAGGCGTGCGAGCCGGGGTCGACGTCGCCCGCGTACGCCTCGACCTCGGTGATGCGCAGTTCGATGGCGCCGTCCGCAGAACGCCTGACCAGTGTCCGGCCCAGCAGGTCGGGCGCGACCTCGAGTGCGGGACGGTCGAAGAAGGAGCGGGGCAAGGGCGTACGGTCAGGGGCCGCGATCATGCCGTCCGAGGGTAATGCAACGCTCGCCGTCGGACCGTGGGCACGAGATCCCCTCATCGGCAGGGTGATTCAGCGGAACCGGCGGCCGCCGGGCTGCGTTTGTAGTGATCAGTGCCGGTCTCGGTCGGACGGCGGCTCCCGGGCCGTGGTTGCCGGGGCGAGCGGAAGATTCGAGTCGAACCACAGGCGGGGCCTGGGGAGGAGAGTCATGGGGTTCAAGAAGATGCTGGCGAGTCTGGGTGCCGGCGGTGCCTCGGTGGAGACGGAACTGGCCGAGGTGAACGTGGTGCCCGGCGGCGTCGTCCAGGGCGAGGTCCGTATCCAGGGGGGATCCGTCGACCAGGAGATCCAGGGGCTGTCCGTCGGACTGCAGGCGCGCGTGGAGGTCGAGGGCAACGACCAGGAGACCAAGCAGAACATCGAGTTCACCAAGCAGCAGCTCGGCGGGGCCTTCGAGTTGAAGGCCGGTTCGGTGCACGCGGTGCAGTTCGGTCTCGAGATTCCTTGGGAGACCCCGGTCACCACCATCGACGGGACTCAGCTGCGGGGGATGAACATCGGGGTGACCACCGAGCTCGCGATCGCCCGGGCCATCGACTCCAGCGACCTCGACCCGGTGAATGTTCACCCTCTGCCGGCACAGCAGGCGATCCTCGATGCGTTCATCCAGCTGGGGTTCCGCTTCAAGAGCGCGGACATGGAGCGTGGCCAGATCCGCGGGACGCGGCAGCGGCTGCCGTTCTACCAGGAGGTCGAGTTCAACCCGCCGTCCCAGTACCGCGGTCTGAACCAGGTCGAGCTGACCTTCGTCGCCGACGACCGGGCGATGGACGTCGTACTGGAGATGGACAAGAAGCCCGGGCTGTTCAGCCAGGGCAGCGACACGTTCAAGTCCTTCGAGGTGGGACTGCACGACTACCAGTCGACGGACTGGCCGGCCTACCTGAACGAGTGGCTGTCCGCGGTCGGCAGCAAGCGCAACTGGCTGTGACGTCCGCGTCCTCTAGGCTCGTCAGCCAGTGATGACAGCCCGACCGGAGGTTTTTCGTGACTGACAAGAGGCCGCCTCTTCCCCATGACTTTCTGCCGGAGGTCGCGTCGTTCACGGTGGTGAGTGACGACGTGACGGCCGACGACCGGCTCGGTGAGGATCAGGTGCAGGCGGGCGGGAACGTGTCGCCGCAGCTGCGGTGGGACGGTTTCCCCGCCGAGACGAAGAGCTTCGCCGTGACCTGCTTCGACCCGGATGCCCCGACGGGCAGCGGGTTCTGGCACTGGGTGCTGTTCGACATCCCGGCATCGGTCACGTCACTGCCTGCGGGCGCGGGCAGTGACGGGTTCGAGGGACTTCCGGCGGGTGCGGTGCACGCACGGAACGACTACGGCACCCGGGCGTTCGACGGGGCCGCTCCCCCGCCGGGCGACGGTCCGCACCGCTATGTCTTCACGGTGTATGCCGTGGATGCGGAGGAGCTCGGTGCGGATGCCGATTGCTCGCCGGCGGTGGTCGGTTTCAATCTGCGCTTCCACACGCTGGCCCGCGCGCAGCTGGTCGGTGAGTACGAGGTGGACGCATAGCATTCACGCGCTGTTCGCCCGCCCCTGGTCAGCTGACCGACCAGGGGCGGGCATTTATATTGCGTTGTCCATCGCGGCGCGCCCGGCCAGAGTTGATCCCAGTCCGCCGCGGGGTGGGCGGTACACACGGGAGGGTGGGCGACATGCGGGACACGCTGGTGCTGAACGCGAGCTTCGAGCCCTTGTCGACGGTGACGCTGAACCGTGCCGTCGTTCTGGTGCTGCAGGACAAGGCCGTCGTCGAGCAGGCCCACCCCGAACTGCGAATGCGCGCGTCGGCGGTGGAATTGCCCGTGCCGCGGGTGATCCGGCTGTGCAGGTTCGTGCGGGTGCCGTTCCGAAGACACGCGCCGTGGTCGCGTAGAGGGGTGCTGGTGAGAGATGGTCACCGGTGCGCCTACTGCGGGAAGCGGGCTACGACCGTGGACCACGTGGTGCCGCGTTCGCAGGGCGGCCGGGACACCTGGTTGAACACGGTGGCCTCGTGCTCCACCGACAATCACCGCAAGGCCGACCGGACGCCGGAGCAGGCGGGGATGCCGTTGCTCTTCAAGGCGTTCGTGCCGTCGCCGGCCGATGCGATGCTGCTTGCGCTCGCCGCGGACGACCGTTCGGCGTTGCCGGAGTGGTTGCCGCAGCCGGTCGCTGCCTGATGAGCCGCGCGGCTCGGCGTACGTCGAGCCGCGCGGCTCACTGTCTGAGGACGAGCTGGACCAGTGCGACGCTGCCGACGATGACGACCAGGGTGCGCAGGGCCCAGGCAGGAAGCCGTCGGCCGTAGGTCCCGCTGAGGAGGCCGCCGGTGAGGGAACCGGCGGCGAGCAGCAGCACCACCTGCCACTCGAAGTGCGCGGCGAACAGGAAGAAGACCGCGGCGACGAAGTTGACCAGCGCTGCCAGGACGTTCTTTACGGCGTTCAGGCGCTGCAGGTCGTCGTCGAGGAGCATGCCCATCAGGGCTATGTAGAGGATGCCCTGGGCCGCGGTGAAGTAGCCGCCGTAGACGCTGGCGAGGAACAGTCCGACGGCCAGTGGCCAGCCGCCGTCTGCGCGGGCGGTGGTGCCGTTGCGGGCGCGGTGTCGCTGTACGGCCTTGGAGATGCGGGGTTGCAGGACCACGAGGACCAGGGCGAGGCCGACGAGTACCGGCACGATGGTCTCGAACGCCTCGGCGGGAAGCGTGAGCAGCAGGACCGCGCCGCACAGGCCTCCGGCCAGGACGAGCCCGCCGAGGCGGCGGATGCGGGCGCCCTGGCCGCGTAGTTCGCGCCGGTAGCCGAAGACGCCGCCGAGGATGCCGGGGAGCAGGCCGAGTCCATTGGATACGGTCGCGGTGACGGGCGGCAGGCCGACGGCGAGCAGCACCGGAAAGGTGATGAGCGTGCCGGAGCCGACGAGGGTGTTGATGGCGCCGGCGCCGGCTCCTGCGGCGAGTACGGCAATGATGTCCCAGATGCTCACAGGGGATCAGTTACTCACAGAGGATCAGTCGAGCGGGGGCTGTTCGCGGCGTTCGGTGGGCGCGCTCGACTGGGCCGGGACGCCTGCGGGTGCCGAACCGCCGCCCATCGGGCCGAAGTTGCCGATGGCTCCGGACAGGCCCTTGAGGGCGTCGCCGATCTCGCTGGGGACGATCCAGAGCTTGTTCGCGTCGCCCTCGGCGATCTTCGGAAGCATCTGGAGGTACTGGTAGGAGAGCAGCTTCTGGTCCGGGTCGCCCGCGTGGATCGACTCGAAGACCGTACGGATCGCCTGGGCCTCGCCCTCGGCGCGCAGGGCGGCTGCCTTGGCCTCGCCTTCGGCCTTGAGGATGGCCGACTGCTTCTCGCCCTCGGCGGTGAGGATCTGGGACTGGCGGATGCCCTCGGCGGTGAGGATCGCGGCGCGCTTGTCCCGGTCGGCGCGCATCTGCTTCTCCATCGAGTCCTGGATGGAGGTGGGCGGCTCGATGGCCTTGAGTTCGACGCGGTTGACGCGGATGCCCCACTTGCCGGTGGCCTCGTCGAGTACACCGCGCAGGGCCGCGTTGATCTCCTCGCGGGAGGTCAGGGTCCGCTCGAGGTCCATGCCGCCGATGATGTTGCGCAGCGTGGTGACGGTGAGTTGCTCGATGGCCTGGATGTAGCTGGCGACTTCGTAGGTCGCGGCGCGGGCGTCGGTGACCTGGTAGTAGATGACCGTGTCGATGTTGACCACCAGGTTGTCCTGGGTGATCACCGGCTGCGGCGGGAACGGCACGACCTGTTCGCGGAGGTCGATGCGGTTGCGGATGGAGTCGATGAACGGGACGACGATGTTCAGGCCCGCGTTGAGTGTGCGGGTGTAGCGGCCGAAGCGCTCCACGATGGCGGCGCTGGCCTGTGGGATCACCTGGATCGTCTTGATCAGTGCGATGAAGACGAGCACCACCAGGATGATGAGGACGATGATGATCGGTTGCATCGCGGCTTCCCGTGTCCCTTCGAGCTGGGAGATCTTGACGGTCGAGTCTTTCAGAACAGGGTGCGGTGCGTGGCCCGTTCGGTGATCCGGCGGCGCTTGCCGTGCCGGGGGACGGCCTACATCACCACCGCGGTGGCTCCGTCGATGTCGACCACGTCGACGTGCCGGCCGACTTCGTAGGATTCGCCCGCGTCGAGTGCGCGGGCGGACCAGACCTCGCCGGCGAGCTTGACCCGCCCGCCGTCGTTGTCGACCCGTTCCAGGACGACGGCCTGTCTGCCCTTCAACGCCTCGATTCCGGTGGCGTGTTGGGGTTGCTGGGCGCGATGTCTGGTGGCGATGGGGCGTACGACCGCGATCAGCGCGACCGAGACGACGGCGAAGACGACCACCTGCAGCACGACGTCACCGCCGAGGGCCGCGGTGACCGCGGCCGCGACGGCTCCGGCCGAGAGCATGCCCAACTCCGGCATCGCGGTGATGACCAGAGGGATCCCGAGTCCGGCCGCCGCGATCAGCCACCACACCCATGCGTCGATGTCCACCCGTTCATCGTAGGCGCGTGCGCGGTCGCGGGACAGGGGCCGATCAGGCCGTGGCCGGACCGCGACGGGCGTTCGCCCTGTCGCGGTCGGCGCGGGCTTCAGGAGAGCGGCAGTCCGTGGGCCGTCCAGCGGCCGCCGGTCTGTTCGACGACGAGCGGGAGGCCGAAGCAGCGCGAGAGGTTACGGGAGGTCAGCTCGAGCTCGATGGGTCCGGCGGCCAGGACCTCGCCCTGACGGATCATCAGGACGTGGGTGAATCCGGGCGCGATCTCCTCGACGTGGTGCGTGACCATGAGCATCGAGGGGGCGATCGGGTCCTGCGCGAGGCGTCCGAGGCGGCGTACGAGGTCCTCGCGGCCGCCGAGGTCGAGGCCGGCGGCGGGCTCGTCGAGGAGGAGAAGCTCGGGGTCGGTCATCAGAGCGCGGGCGATCATGGTGCGCTTGCGCTCGCCCTCGGAGAGGGTGCCGAACCTGCGGTCGAGGTAGTCCGTCATGCCGAGGCGGTCGAGAAAGGCGCGGGCGCGCTGCTCGTCGATCTCGTCGTAGTCCTCGTTCCAGCTGGCGGTCATGCCGTAGGCGGCGGTGAGGACGGTCTGCAGTACGGTCTGGCGCTTGGGCAGCTTGTCGGCGATGGCGATGCCGGCGACGCCGATACGAGGGCGCAGTTCGAAGACGTCGACCTTGCCGAGGGTGTCGCCGAGGATGGTGACCGAACCCTTGCTCGGGAAGAGGTAGCTTGACGCGACGTTGAGCAAGGTGGTCTTGCCGGCGCCGTTCGGCCCGAGGATGACCCAGCGTTCACCCTCCTTGACCGACCAGGAGACCTGGTCCACCAGAGCCCGGCCCTCGCGGACCACGGATACGTCCACCAGCTCCAGTACATCGCTCATGAGCGCGTTGTCTCCCATTGCAGTCTCGGCTCTCGCTTGCGTCTGTGGACGCAGCCCCCAGCCAAACCTACGCCACCGGCCGCCCACTCGATTCGGCAGTCCGGTCCTTAGTCTGGTGTGCATGCTCACGGAACCACGCGCGGGGCTGCTGGCCTCTTGGGGAAATGCCCTTATCGCAGGACTTGTGTCGCCGGACGACGCGGTCCTCGCCGTCGTCGGGGAGGACGCGGTGCACCGGGTCGAAGGCCTGCCCGACGAGTCGGGACAGGTGGGGCTGACGCTGGCGCTCGGGCGGCTGCGGGCGCTGGGTGCGACGGGGCTGCGGGTGGCGTTGCCGGCGGCCGGTCATCCGCTCGGTCTGAGCGGTCCGCCCGAGTTCAATGCCCGCGCGCTGGAGGCCGAGGAGGCCGTGGTCGCGGTGGGCGCCATGCACGGCCTGGTGCCGGAGGTCTTCGCGGTGGGCCCCGACGGTGACCGGCATGTCGAGGTGGTCTGGCACTGCCTGCCGGTACGGGAGGCTCCGCCGGCCGATGTCCCTTCGCTCAGTGAGGCGGAACGGGAGCTGGCGGAGGCGTTGCGGGATGCGACCGAGGCGCTGTCCCGGCTCGACGTGGCCGCGTCGGGTCCGGTGGCGGAGGCCGCGGTGGACGCTTACCGGGCGCGGGCCGAGCGGGGTCGCGAGCTGCTCGCCCCGGGCTATCCGCCACGGGCCTTCCGGGTGCTCGAACTGGCCCAGCGGGTGGGCCTGTTGATCTCCGTGGCGTACGAGAACGGGCACGGGGGCGCGGTCAGTGCGGCGGAGATGGCGGCGCGGGCAGAGGTGCTGCGCCCGGTGGAGCGTACGACCCGGCGCGCGCAGGTGGCCGCGTACAACTCCTTCGTCGAGGAGCGGGAGCGCCGGGGGCGCTGAGCACGGCTGTGCGTGTCAGCAGGTCCGGACATGCCGCAGGCCCCGCCAACCGTGAGGTTCGCGGGGCCTGTTGCCGCTGGGTCAGTTGTTCACAGCGGTGTTGCCGAAGGCCGGGTTGAGCAGGCCGATGACGTTCACGCTGTTGCCCGAGACGTTGACCGGGACGTGGACCGGGAGCTGGGCCACGTTGCCCGAGGCGACGCCCGGGGAGTTGACGGCCGCGCCCTCGGCGCCCGAGTCGGCGGATGCGGCACCGACTCCGGCGCCCGCGGCGATCCCGGCGGTGGCGATGACGACTGCGGCCTTCTTGGCGATGCTCATGGAACTGTTCCTCCTGGTGGTTCGTACGCGGCCCTAAGCGCGGGGCCACATCGTGCTGAACGGCAGGAGTGGACCTGCGACACGGGCTTTGTGGGCGATGCCCCCCGAATGGATCAATGCGACGGCCTCCGCGGCGCTCGGGCGCGGAGGCCGTGAACAACGCGACCGGCCCTCCAGGGGATCCTGGAGGGCCGGTGGTCTCGGTGTCTCAGTGCGGGGTGCGCCGAATCAGCCGTTGACGCCGGTGTTGCCGAAGGCCGGGTTGAGGAGGCCGATGACGTTGACCGTGTTACCCACCACGTTCACCGGGACGTCCACCGGTACCTGGACCACGTTCCCCGAGGCGACGCCCGGCGAGTGCACGGCCTTGCCGGATGCGTGGGCGCCACCGTCGGTGGCAGAGGCCATGCCGGCGCCGGCGGCGATCAGGCCACCGGCCACCATCGTGACGGCTGCGGTCCTCTTCAGGTTCTTCACTTCTGGTCCCTCCTCGCGGAAGCCGCGGCAGGCGCCGCAGCACGCACTGGAGAACGGCCGGGCGGGCGCGAGGTTGCGCCATTCGGGCGACATCTACACGACGGTATGAATCTCAGCCCGGACGGGAACCAACCCAACTACTCCCGCATCACGCCCCGTTGTGCGCCCCGGAGCAGGCCGTTCACGCCGAGGTCAGCCCGCGGCTCCGTGCCGTACCGCCCACAGAGCCGCCTGAGTGCGGTCGGCGAGGTCCAGTTTCATCAGGATGTTCGACACATGCGTCTTGACCGTTTTTTCGGAGAGGACGAGGGCTCGGGCGATCTCCCGGTTGGAGCGGCCGTCCGCGATCAGGCCCAGTACCTCGCGTTCGCGTTCGGTGAGGGAGCCGGCCCGGCCCTGCGGGGCGCCGTTCTCGTCCTGGGCGAGGAGCGCGCCGGCCACTTCGGGCTGCAGGAGCACGTGACCGGCGTGCACGGAACGGATTGCGCCGGCCAGCGCCTCCGGGTCGACGTCCTTGTACACATAGCCGGCCGCGCCCGCGCGCAACGCGGGGACGACGGTGCGCTGTTCGGTGAAGCTGGTGACGATCAGGACCTTGGCCGGGTTGTCTGCCGCCCGGAGTGCGCGCAGCGCCTCCACGCCGTCCATTCCCGGCATCTTCACGTCCATCAGGACGACGTGGGGCCTGAGTTCCTCGGCGCGCGCCACTCCTTCCGCGCCGTCCGAGGCTTCGCCCACCACCTCGATGTCGTCCTGGATCTCGAGGAAGGTGCGCAGGCCACGGCGGACCACCTGATGATCGTCGACGAGCAGCACACGAATCGTCCGGTCAGCCACCGGGAACCTCCATCTCGATCGTGGTGCCCTTGCCGGGCTCCGATTCCACGGTCAGCCGTCCGCCGACTCCACTGGCGCGGTCCCGCATGGAGACCAGGCCGAGGTGGCGGCCCGCGCGCCGTACGGCACGGGGTTCGAAGCCGATGCCGTCGTCGGTGATGCGCAGGACGGCGCCGGGTCCGCGCTTGTTCAGGGCCAGTTCGACGTGTTCGGCGTCGGCGTGGCGCAGGGCGTTGTGCAGCGCTTCCTGGGCGACGCGCAGCATCGCCTCCTCCTGGGACGCGGGCAGGGCCCGTACGCCGCCGCACTCGAAGGTGACGTGCGCCGCGTGGGCGCGGTCGAGGACCTGGCTCTGGGTGCGCAGGGTGGCGACCAGGCCGTCCTCGTCGAGTGCGGCGGGGCGCAACTCGACGACTGCGGCGCGCAGTTCGTCGGCCGCCTCGGCGGCGAGCCCGGCCACCTGCTGCAGTTCGCTCTTGGCGCGGGACGGGTCGCGGTCGACCAGGGCGGTGGCCGCCTGCGCCGTCAGGCGCAGCGAGAAGAGCTTCTGGCTCACGGCGTCGTGCAGTTCGTGGGCGAGGCGGGAGCGTTCTTCGGCGATGGTGAGCTCGCGACTGCGTTCGTAGAGCCGGGCGTTGGTCAGGGCGATGGCCGCATGCTGGGCGAGGATGCCGAGCAGGTTCTCGTCGGCCTCGGTGAAGCCGCAGGTTCCGTCGGGGCAGGGGATCCGCTCGCCGTTCGCGTCGGTGGTACGGCGCTTGTTGGCGAGGAAGAGGGCTCCGATGGTCTCTTCGCCGTCCCTGATCGGCAGGCCGAGGAAGTCGGACATGTCCGGGTGGGCGGCGGGATAGCCCTCGAAGCGGGGGTCGTTGCGGACGTCCGCAAGGCGTTGCGGCCGGGGCTCGTGGAGCATCGCCGCGAGGATGCCGTGCTGACGGGGCAGCGGGCCGATGGCCTTCCACTGTTCGTCGCTGACTCCGTCGACGACGAACTGGGCGAAGCCGCCGTGGTCGTCGGGGACGCCGAGTGCCGCGTACTCGGCGTCGAGCAGTTCCCGCGCCGAGGCGACGATCGTCTTGAGGACGTCCCGCACCTCCAGGTGTCTGCTCATCGCGAGAAGCGCGGAGCTCACCGCATAGAGGCCGGAACGAGGGCCGTCGTCGGTCATGGCCTCACGGTACCGGCGGGCCACCGGGTGCGTATCGGGCGCGGGGCGCAGCGGACCGGGCCCGAAGTCCTAGGTCGCGTGCTGGGACCTGGCCCGGGTCTCGGCCGGGTGTCTTAGGTCGAAGGGCCTCGCCGGTCAGTGCTGCGGCAGGAGGTGGGGGCGGGGGCTTCCTTTCTACGTTGAGGTCATCGACGGCGTACATCCACGGCGTAAGGGGAACGGCCATGACGACAGCGATGATCACGGGGGCCACGAAGGGCTTCGGGCGGGCGTTCGCGGAGGCGCTGGCCCGGCGCGGCTGGAATCTCGTGCTCGACGCCCGGTCGCCGGAGCGGCTCGAGGCGACCGCGGAGGAGCTGCGGGGGCACGGGGGCCGGGTGGTGGCGGTGCACGGTGACGTGACCGATGCCGCGCACCGGGTGGCGCTGGTGGCCGCGGCCGAGGAGCTCGGTGGCCTGGATCTGCTGGTGAACAATGCGAGCGCGTTGGGTGCGGAACCCTTGGTACGGCTCGCCGAGCTGCCTCTCGGAGGTCTGCGGGAGGCTCTGGAGACGAATGTGGTGGCAGCTCTCGGGCTGGTGCAGGGCGCGCTCCCGCTGCTCCGGGCCTCTTCGGCGGGCTCGGTGATCAACCTCAGTTCGGACGCCGCGGTGGAGGCGTACGGGACGTGGGGCGGCTACGGCGCCTCCAAGGCGGCTCTCGATCAGCTGTCGGCCGTGCTGGCCGAGGAGGAGCCGGGGCTTCGGGTGTGGGCGGTGGATCCGGGGGACATGGACACGGATCTGTACCGGGCCGCCGTACCGGACGACGACGACCGGCGGCCCGAGCCCGGGGACGTGGTGCCTGCCTTCCTGCGGCTGCTCGACGAGCGTCCGGCCGGTGGGCGGTACTCGGCCCCTTCTCTGGTGGACGCCCGATGAGCGCCCTCGCGCGCGTGGCGGTGCCGGTGGAGCTGTCCGCGCGGGTTCCGGTGGAGGTGCGCTCCCCCGGGCTCGGCCGGGACGGGGTGCGGCTGCTGGTGTCCCGGGGGCCGGAGGCGACCCATCACTTCTTCACGGATCTGCCGCGACTGCTCGGAGCGGGCGACCTCCTGGTGGTGAACACCTCGCGCACGCTCCCGGCCGCTGTCGACGGCCGCATCGGCCACGCGCGCGTGGTGGTGCATTTCTCGACCCTCGGCGACGACGGCCGGTGGGCGGTCGAACTGCGGCAGCCCGACGGATCGGGCACCACGCGCGCGCGTGCGGGCGGGCCCGCGGGCACCCGGGTGTCGCTGCCGGGTGGCGGACTGCTGACCCTCGAGGAGGCGCTCGAGGCTCCGGGGACGCGCGGCGGGCGGCTGTGGTGGTCGGCCGTCTCGCTGCCGGGCGGTGTCGGGGTGCCGGCGCTCCTGAAGGAATTCGGGCGCCCCATCCGGTACGCGTACACGGAGCGCGACCAGCCCTTGTCGGCGTACCAGACGGTGTTCGCCCTGGACTCTGCCGACGGGACGGGCTCGGCCGAGATGCCGAGCGCGGCGAGGCCGTTCACCGAGCGGGTGGTGGCGGATCTGGTGCGGCGCGGGGTGCAGTTCGCGCCGCTAAGTCTGCACACCGGTGTCGCCTCCGCGGAGGCGCACGAGGCGCCGTACCCGGAGCGCTTCCAGGTCCCGGCGGCTTCGGCCCGCCTGGTGAACGCGGCACGGGCCGCGGGCGGCCGGATCATCGCCGTCGGTACGACCGCGGTGCGGGCCATCGAGTCGGCGACCGGTCCGGACGGTGTGGTCCGTGCGTCCGCCGGGTTCACCGATCTGGTGGTGACGCCCGAGCGCGGCGTACGGGCCGTGGACGGGCTGCTCACCGGGCTGCATGAGCCTGAGGCGTCGCATCTGCGGATGCTGGAGGCGGTCGCCGGTCGTGCGGCGGTGGAGCGCGGATACGACGAAGCGGTGAGCCGTCTCTACCTCTGGCACGAGTTCGGCGACGTCCATCTCCTCCTCCCGCAGTAGTTCAGTGACGCATCGAGTTGCTTTGGCAACCTTGCGTAGGCGAGCACCCGTGGCGGTGTGAGCCCGGGCATAGGACTCACGTCACCTACGAAGTTCCCTAGTGCGGACAAAGGAGACGTCACACCGGGGGAATGTCAGCAAAAATCGCCCACAACGGACCCCCTCCCACTAGGCGGCTTCGTACGTCACACCTTTGCCACGCGATTTTGCGGCCGCTAAGAATTGCATCCGTCGCTCGGCGCAGCGGTCTTCACCGCAGCGTTTGTGCCGGAGTACCTGTCCACCGGACCCAAGAGCGACCTCCGCTATTCGAAGAGGTCCCATTCGCATGTCCAAGCGCACTTTCCCTGGTCATAGTTCCCTGACCAAGATCCAGAAGATCTCGATCTCCGGTGTCGCCACGCTCGGCGCCGCTGCCCTCGCGTTCTCCTTCGTGCCGGGCAACTCGGAGTCGACCACCACCACCGAAGCCGCGGCGGCTTCCGAGGCGGCCCCGGTGGCGTGGCACATCAACTCGAACCACATCCAGGACAGCCTGGCCAAGCAGCAGACGTCGACCATCGAGCAGGCCAAGAACGCGAAGGCCGCCGAACTCAAGAAGGTCGCCGACGCGAAGGCCAAGGCCGCCGCTCAGGCCAAGGCGAAGGCCGAGGCGGACGCCAAGGCCAAGGCCGTCAAGGACCGCGAGGCCAAGGCCGCCGCGAGCCGTGCCGCCGCCCGCAAGCCCGCCTACGCCAACAACCTGGACGGCTGGATCCGCCAGTCCCTCGACATCATGAAGGACAAGGGCATCCCCGGCTCGTACGAGGGCCTGCACCGCAACATCATGCGGGAGTCCAGCGGTAACCCGCTGGCCATCAACAACTGGGACATCAACGCCCAGAACGGGATCCCCTCGAAGGGTCTGCTCCAGGTCATCAAGCCGACCTTCGACTCGTACCACGTCGCCGGCACCCCGAAGGACCAGTACAACCCGGTCGCGAACATCACGGCCGCCGCGAACTACGCGGCCGACCGTTACGGCTCGATCGACAACGTCGACAGCGCGTACTGAGTCGCACCACCGCGGTCCTCTTCGAAGGCAGGCCGAACGCCGAAGGGCGGTACCCCACGTGGGGTACCGCCCTTCGGCGTCGTACATGGTGCTACTTGCGCATCACCTCGGGCTCGTGACGGCGCAGCAGTCGCGCCACGATGAAGCCGCAGACCACCCCGAGCGCGATCAGGGCACCCATGTCGAGCACCCAGGTGGCCAGGTCGTGGTCCCACAGGGGATCGGTCTTGGTCGGGTCGTCCTGGTTCGGGAAGAGAACGTTCAGATCCGTGGTCGTGCCGGCCGCGGCCACCGCCCAGCGGGACGGCATCAGGTACGAGAACTCGTTGACGCCGACCGAGCCGTTCAGGGTGAACAGGCAGCCCGTGAACACGACCTGGATGATCGCGAACATGACGAGCAGCGGCATCGTCTTCTCGGCCGTCTTCACCAGCGACGAGATGATCAGGCCGAACATCATCGAGGTGAAGCCGAGCGCCATGATCGGCAGGGTCAGCTCCAGCTTGACCATCGAGCCGAGCAGCAGGCCCTCGTCCGGCACCTCGCGCACACCGAAGCCGATGGCGCCGATGATGCCGCCCTGCGCCAGGGTGATCAGTCCGAGGACGATCACCTTCGACATCAGATAGGCGGAACGGGACAGGCCGGTGGCCCGTTCTCGTTCGTAGATGACGCGTTCCTTGATCAACTCTCGTACGGAGTTGGCCGACCCGGCGAAACAGGCGCCCACGGCGAGGATCAGGAGGATCGTCGACGCGTTGCCGTTCGGCCCCTTGGGGCCGGGGTTGAGGCCGAAATCGGCGCTGATCAGGGTGGACACCGTGCCGAGCACAGCGGGCAGGATCACCGTCAGGGCCAGGAAGCCGCGGTCCGAGACGATCACCGACATATAGCGGCGGATCAGCGTCACGAGCTGCGAGCCCCAGCTCTGGGGTTTGGGTGGCCGCATCTGCTGGGCCGGCGGCATGTGCACCGACTGCGGAGCGACGGCGTCGATGTCCGCGGCGTACATCTGGTAGTGCTGCGAGCCCTTCCAACGGCCCGCCCAGTCGTAGTCGCGGTAGTTCTCGAACGCCGAGAACACATCGGCCCAGGTGCTGTAGCCGAAGAAGTTGAGCGCCTCCTCGGGCGGGCCGAAGTAGGCGACCGAGCCGCCGGGAGCCATCACCAGGAGCTTGTCGCAGATCGCCAGCTCGGCCACCGAGTGCGTCACCACGAGGACCGTGCGGCCGTCGTCGGCGAGGCCGCGAAGGAGCTGCATGACGTCGCGGTCCATGCCCGGGTCCAGGCCGGAGGTCGGCTCGTCGAGGAAGATCAGCGACGGCTTGGTCAGCAGCTCGAGGGCGACCGACACGCGCTTGCGCTGGCCACCGGAGAGCGAGCTGACCTTCTTCTCCTTGTGGATGTCGAGCTTGAGCTCGCCCAGCACCTCGCCGATCCGGGCCTCGCGTTCGGCCTCCGCGGTGTCACCGGGGAAGCGGAGCTTCGCGGCGTACTTGAGGGCCTTCTTGACGGTCAGCTCCTTGTGCAGGATGTCGTCCTGCGGGACCAGACCGATGCGCTGACGCAGCTCGGCGAACTGCTTGTAGAGGTTCCGGTTGTCGTAGAGGACGTCACCCTGGTCGGCCGGGCGGTAGCCGGTCAACGCCTTGAGGAGGGTGGACTTTCCGGAACCGGACGGGCCGATGACGGCGATCAGCGACTTCTCCGGAACGCCGAACGAGACATCCCTGAGGATCTGCTTGCCGCCGTCGACCGTCACCGTGAGGTGCCGCGCGGAGAACGAGACCTCACCAGTGTCGACGAACTCCTCGAGCCGGCCGTCGACCAGCCGGAAGGTCGAGTGGCCGACACCCACGATGTCGTTCGGACCGAGCACCGCGGTGCTCGACTTGGGCATCGCGATGCCGTTGACGTAGGTGCCGTTGTGGGACCCGAGGTCGTGGATCTCGAAGCGGCCGTCGGGAGTGGCGTGGAACTCGGCGTGGTTCCGGGAGACCTGCAGGTCGGAGACGACCAGCTCGTTCTCCAGGGCACGACCGATCCGCATCACACGGCCGAGCGCCAGCTGGTGGAACGTGGTGGGGCTGCGGTCACCGCGAGCCGGCGGGGCCCCCGCGGCACCGCCGGACGCCGGGGCGGCGGGCCGCTGCTGCGGCGGCACCTGGGCGTGCTGTCCCTGCTGGGGCGGCTGGCCCTGCTGTCCCTGGTACCCCTGCTGCCAGCCCTGCTGAGGGGGCTGCTGCTGCGGCGGCTGCTGGCCCGCCCAGCCGGCCTGCTGGGGAGCGGCGGACTGCTGCTGGGCCTGGTACGCGGGCTGCTGGGGTTGCTGCTGGGCGTACTGCTGCGGTGCCGCCTGCTGAGGAGCCTGCTGGGCCTGCTGCTGCGGAGCGGCCGCCGCGGCACCGGCGCCGGACAGCTGGACCCGCGGACCGTCGGTCGCGTTGCCCAGGTGCACGGTGGTGCCGGCGCCGATCTCCATCTGATGGATGCGCTGCCCCTGCACGAACGTGCCGTTGGTGCTGCCGTGGTCCTCGATGACCCAACTACGGCCGCCCCAGCTGATCGTGGCGTGCCGCCACGACACCCGTGCGTCGTCGATCATCATGTCGCCCCCGGGATCACGCCCGAGGCTGTAGGACCGGGACGGATCGAGCGTCCAGGTCCTGCCGTTCAATTCCAGTACGAGTTCCGGCACTCCATGCCCCACTACGTTGTCCCCCGATTTGCCCCCGCCATGGGGAGTCTAGGGATGTCGAACATCGTGGGGAACTATTTCAGGCTCAGCCCCCCGACCGAAAGTCGGGCCTTGCGAGAAGAGTGTGTACGGCCCCTCGTCACACGGCCGTTGGCGGCTCATAAATCATCCGCAAAGACAACAAGATCCGTGATCCATTTCAGACAGGATCGAACGGGACAATGCGGCACAGATCAAGGCTTCCGGTAACAGCCGTGGCACAGCACGGCCACGGAGTCGAACACCCCTGGCCAAATCGTGCCGTGGAAGGGCGAGGCGCGGGGCGCCAGCGCATCCATGAGCTGGGATCCAGGCTGCGAGGAGGCTCCACGACGGTCGGTCCGCACGGGCTCGACGGCGGGCCGGGGCCCCATGACAGCGGCCGCGGCGGCGCTCGGAGGGAGTGGTTCCGTCCCACCGTTCGGTGACGTGTCGGCATTTGGCGTCCAGGGGTCGCGGGGGCGACGGGGGTGGAACGCCGCATCGGTCGGATTCGGCCTCGACCATGCGCTGTTGCTCACGACCGGATTGCCGCGACGACCTCGCGCCGCCGGGGCGGTGATTTGTCCCGGCGAACCGGCCGGCCGGGCGGGCGTCGCCGCCGATCTCCGTTCCGGCGCGACCGCCCGCACCACCTGGGCCGGTCACGACATCATCACGATTGACGGTGACAGGCAGGGACTCGACGAACTGCCGTCCGGCGGAGGCCTTCCGGACGGCAGTTCGGACCGGCTCCCGGACGGTCTCGGCGATCACCGCGCACCGCGGTCGGTCCGGCCGGCGGCCCGCCGACACTCAGGCGGCCGCCTCCCCCTCGGGAGCAAGGCGCTCACCTCCTGTCCGTACCCCGGGACAGCCCCTCCGCTCCCCCGAGGCTCCCGATACGGTGTGGGCACCATGAGCGCATCGCAGCCAGCCAAGACCGCTGAAGCCCCGACCCTGCTCGTCAAGATCTTCGGCAAGGACCGGCCGGGGATCACCGCCGGGCTTTTCGACACCCTCGCCGCCTTCGCCGTCGATGTCGTCGACCTCGAGCAGGTCGTCACCCGTGGCCGTATCGTCCTGTGCGCCCTGGTGACGGAACCGTCCGCAGGGACCGAGGGCGAGTTGCGGGCCACCGTGCACAGCTGGGCCGAATCCCTGAAGCTGCAGGCCGAGATCCTCTCCGGCACGGGTGACAACCGGCCGCGCGGACAAGGCCGTTCGCACATCACCGTGCTGGGTCACCCGCTGACCGCGGAGTCGACGGCCGCGATCGCCGCGCGGATCACCTCCACCGGCGCCAACATCGACCGGATCTTCCGCCTGGCCAAGTACCCCGTCACAGCAGTCGAGTTCGCGGTCTCGGGATCGGACACGGAGCCGCTGCGCACCGCCCTTGCCACGGAGGCGGCGGCGCTCGGCGTGGATGTGGCCGTGGTTTCCGCGGGTCTGCAGCGCCGGGCACAGCGCCTGGTGGTGATGGACGTCGACTCGACCTTGATCCAGGACGAGGTGATCGAGCTCTTCGCCGCCCACGCCGGCTGCGAGGACAAGGTCGCCGAGGTGACGGACGCGGCGATGCGCGGCGAGCTGGACTTCGAGCAGTCCCTGCACGCCCGGGTGGCCCTGCTCGCCGGTCTCGACGCGTCCGTGGTCGACAAGGTCCGCGCCGAGGTCCGGCTGACGCCCGGCGCGCGCACCCTGGTCCGTACGCTGAAGCGGCTCGGCTATCAAGTCGGTGTCGTCTCGGGCGGCTTCACCCAGGTCACCGACGATCTCAAGGAACGCCTCGGCCTGGACTTCGCCCAGGCGAACACCCTGGAGATCGTCGACGGCAAGCTCACCGGCCGCGTGGTCGGCGAGATCGTGGACCGGCCCGGCAAGGCCCGGTTGCTGCGCCGCTTCGCCGCGGAGGCCGGAGTACCGCTCGCCCAGACCGTGGCGATCGGCGACGGGGCCAACGACCTCGACATGCTCAACGCGGCCGGCCTCGGGGTCGCCTTCAACGCCAAGCCGGTGGTGCGCGAGGCCGCGCACACCGCGGTGAACGTCCCGTTCATCGACACCGTCCTGTACCTGCTCGGCCTCACCCGTGAAGAGGTCGAGGCGGCCGACGCCGTGGACGGCTGAACTCACCGCGCCGGCCACGAGACGGGGCCCGGGACCTCCGCGGTCCCGGGCCCCGTCTCGTACGGATGCGTCACTCGTGCGGTGCCCAGTAGTCGAAGAGTGTGGCGGCACCCGGCTCGAGGGTCTTCCAGGAGCCGTTGAACGCGAGCATGGCGAGGGCCGAGGTGGGGAAGCCGCGTCGGGACATACGCTCCGCGGCGTCCGACTCGGACGATCCGGCGAGTACGTCGGCCAGCCCCTGCACGCCGGGGTTGTGGCCGATGAGAAGGACGTCGGCGGCCTCGTCGGGGAGCTCGTTGAGCACGGCGATCAGCTCGCCGGGCGAGGCCTCGTAGATCCGCTCCTCGTAGACGGTCTTCGGGCGGTGCGGAAGCTCCTGTACGGCGAGCTTCCAGGTCTCCCGGGTCCTTGCCGCGGTGGAACACACGGCGAGATCGAACGAGATACCGGCATCGGCCAGTCTCCGGCCGACGACAGGGGCGTCCTTGCGCCCCCGCTCGGCCAGCGGCCGCTCGTGGTCGGACACCTCGGGCCAGTCGGCTTTCGCATGCCGGAGGAGGACAATCCTGCGGGGTGAATCGACGCTCATGCGTCCCAGCTTCGCACGAAACGTGCCTCGGGGCGCCGGGAGTTGGCGGGGTCCGCCTGCACGGGTGACCGGAGGTCAGGGCAGGACGTGAAACGCCGACTCGCGTACCCGGTCGAAGAACTCGACGACGGACGGATCGGTGCCTGCCGCGTGTGCGTCCGCCGGATTGAGGATCAGGAGCAGGAGCGCGCCGAAGGCGATCGCCGGCAGGGCGATGGCCCACCACGGCAGGGTGACCTCGACACTGCCCTTGGCCGGTGCTGTGGGCCTGGTGCGCGTGTGGGCCGACATGTCGCCTCCGCGGACTTCGAGTGCGGTGCGCCGCGTCCTCGCGGCACGACTCGAACCTACGGAACCAGGGGCGCCCGGCCCATCCGGTGATCCACCCAGAAAACCCTGAGACCCGCCCCCTAGGGGACACGGGGGTTAGCCCCACCCTCGCCCGGGAGTCGAGCGGTCGGCGCAGGGCGACCGGCGGCTGTGCACGTGATCCGCGCGGCCGGATATCGCCGAGGAACAGCAGGACACGGCGATCGAGCGGTCAGGGCGAAGCGATCGAGGCGATCACGCCGATCACCACGGTGATGGCCAGCATCGCCCCGAGCACGAGGAGAAGCTTCTTCTGGCCGTTCGGCGGATTCGGTTCGAGCACGGGCATGCGGCAAGTCTCGCACCCGTGGCCCGCCCGGCCCCTGCCGGGGTGACCGTCAGGAGCGCGCGGCTTCCGCCTCCACGGTGCCCTCGCGTCCGGCGAAGATACCCACCACGATCTGCGGCACCATCAGGCCGGCCATCAGCGCGATGGGCAGCCCCCAGCCACCGCTGTGCTGGTACAGCACGCCGACCAGAAGCGGCCCGGGGATCGACAGGAGATACCCGACGCTCTGCGCGAAGGCGGACAGCTTGGCTACGCCCGCGCTGCTGCCGGCCCGCAGGCCGACCATGGTCAGCGCGAGCGGGAAGGCGCAATTGGAGAGGCCGAGCAGGAGGGCCCAGACCCAGGCGCCACCGGCGGGTGCCAGATAGAGCCCGGCGTAGCCGATCAGGCCGCTGATACCGAGGGTCAGCACGATCGGGCCCTGGTTGCGCATGCCCACGGCGAGGCGCGGGATCACGAACGCCAGCGGCACACCCATCGCCATGATGACGGCGAGCAGGAGCCCGGCCGTACCCGCGGAAACGCCGGCGTCGCGGAAGATCTGCGGCATCCAGCCCATCGTCACGTACGCGCCTGTGGCCTGGAGGCCGAAGAACACGGCAAGGGCCCAGGCGGTACCGCTCCGGGTGATACGGAGCCCGTCACCGCCGGCGTCGGGCTTCGGGGTTCCGCTCTTCGGCGTGGTTCCGGTCCTCGGAGCGGCCGATCCCGCCGCGTCCCCGAGTCCGCGGTTCCTGACCAGCGGCAGCCAGGGCACCACGGCGACCGCCGCGAGCAGGGCCCACACGCCGAGGCCCAGCTGCCAGTCGCCGCCCAGTGCGTCGGTCACCGGCACGGTGACCGCTGCGGCCAGCGACGTACCGGCGGCGAGGCCCATCGAGTACAGGCCCGTCATCGTCCCGACCCGGTCCGGGAACCAACGCTTGACGATGACCGGCATCAGCACGTTGCTGACCGCGATGCCCATGAGGGCGAGCGCGCTCGCCGCGAGGAAGCCCGGCGTACCGCCGATGAACGGCCGGATCGCCAGGCCCAGGGCGATCGCGATCATGCCCGCGCAGACCACGGCCCCCGCGCCCCACCGCCGCGCGAGTCGGGGCGCGGCCACCCCGAAGAGTGCGAAGCACAGCGGCGGTACGGACGTGAGGAGACCCGCGACGCTGCCGCTCATGCCGAGCCCGTCGCG
This sequence comes from Streptomyces sp. YIM 130001, assembly GCF_003574445.1. Classification (GTDB taxonomy): domain Bacteria; phylum Actinomycetota; class Actinomycetes; order Streptomycetales; family Streptomycetaceae; genus Streptomyces. Next base: position 416,989 of record NZ_KZ984552.1, on the reverse strand, counting down.
CACCTCCTCCAGAAGGGCGCCGAGGCTGGTGATGGCCGGCCGCAGATTCACCGCGGCGAGGACGATGCCGATGACGGCGCATCGCATGACCCACGCGCGCGTGGCCGGCGTTCCGGGAGTGGCCTCCACGGGCTCGACGGCGCCTTCCGGCCGCACGTCGTCACTCGGGGACTGGTCCGGGGACTGATCGGAGGCACGCATGGCCGGCGCGCTGGCGGGCTGTGCTGTCGTCGAGGTCGTGTTGTCGTGGGCCATGAGCGCCATCATAGAATCATGGGATGATTGCTTGTCCAATCGGAAAGGGACATTCATGCCGCTGTCGTCGCCGAGGCGCTCCGCCCTCTCGGACCAGGTGATCGCCGAGCTGCGCAAGCAGATCGCCTCGGGAGAATGGCCGGTGGGGTCCCGCATCCCCACCGAGCCGGAACTCGTCGAGCAGCTCGGCGTCGCACGCAACACGGTGCGCGAGGCCGTCCGCGCCCTCGCGCACAACGGACTCCTGGACATCCGCCAGGGTTCGGGCACCTACGTGGTCGCCACCAGCGAACTGGCAGGCGTGATGCACCGCCGCTTCGCGGATGCCGACCCGCGCCATATCGCCGAACTGCGCGCGACGCTGGAGTCCAGCGCGGCCCGGCACGCCGCCGAGCGCCGTACGGAGCGGGAGCTCAAGCAGCTGGACGCTCTGCTGCTGCGCCGCGAGGAGGCCTGGCGCACGGGCGACAGCGCGACGTTCGTGGACGCGGATGCGACCTTCCACCTGGCGGTCGTCGCCGCGGGTCACAACGACGTGATGACCGCTCTGTACTCGGACCTCAGCGATGTGCTGCGCACCTGGCTGCGGGACGACGTCGGCGAGGACCTCTCACCGGAGAACCACATGGACCACGGCCGGCTCCTGGACTTCATCCGGGCGGGCGACGGGGAGGCCGCGGCCGCGGAGGCCGCCGTGTACCCCTTCACCTGCCGGCCGTCGTCCTCGCGGCTCACCGCACGTGGCTGACCCACACCGCCCGGATCTCCTTCCAGCAGCGACCGTCGAGCCGCACCGTCATCGCCGGTGCGCTCTCCACGGGTGAACTGTCGGTGTCGATGTCCCACCAGCGCGCGCACTCGACGTGCAGCCGTACGCGGTCGGCCTCGGGGTACGGGTTGTGGCAGAGCGCGACCGCCTCCGAGCCCTGGACACTGGTACGGCAGTGCGCCCCCTGGGTGCGTGCGGAACCCGCCGGTTCCGGGTGCGCATCGGCTGCGGCCGGGTTCGCGGACAGCAGCAGTGCGGCGAGGACTCCGGCGAAGGCACTCCCGGCACGACGCCCGACCGGGTTCCTCAGGCATGAGCTGCGCACGAAGTAACCTCCTCGGCCGTACTGCGGCATGGCGTCGGACGCCTGCCGCTGCTGCACCACAAGGGGGAAAGCGACTCGGACTCCAGCCTGCGCGCGCCCGCGGCACCCCGCCCACCGCGTGGGCCGAACGGGTGACGCCCGCCCCCGCGACGTGCGGGAACGGGCGTCGGGTCACTGCGAGGTTCGGCTCAGGCACCCATCATGTGCACGCCGCCGTCGACGTGGATGATCTCGCCGGTCGTCTTGGGGAAGAAGTCCGAGAGCAGGGCAACGACGCCACGGCCCGCGGGCTCCGGGTCGGCCATGTCCCACGCCAGCGGCGAGCGCGAGTTCCACACGTCCGCGAGCTCCTCGAAGCCCGGGATGGACTTGGCGGCCATCGAGCCGAGCGGACCCGCCGAGATCAGATTGCAGCGGACGTCCTCCTTGCCCAGGTCGCGGGCGAGGTAGCGGCTGGTCGCCTCGAGGGCGGCCTTGGCCGGCCCCATCCAGTCGTACTTCGGCCAGGCGTACTGCGCGTCGAAGGTGAGGCCGACGACCGAGGCGCCGTCCTCGAAGAGCGGGCGGCAGGCCATGGTGAGCGACTTCAGCGAGTACGCGGAGACGTGCATCGCCGTCGAGACATCCTCGAAGGACGCCTCGAGGAAATTGAAGGCGCCCTGCGGAGCGAAACCGATGGAGTGCACCACTCCGTCGAGCCCGCCCAGCTCCTCGCGGACGATGCCCGCGAGCCGGTCCATGTGCTCGTCGTCGGTGACGTCCAGCTCGATGACCTTGGCCGGCTTCGGCAGCTTCTTGGCGATGCGCTCGGTGAGGGTGGGCCGCGGGAAGGCGGTCAGGATGACCTCGGCGCCCTGCTCCTGCGCCACCTTGGCGGCGTGGAAGGCGATGGAGGACTCCGTGAGCACCCCGGTGATCAGGATGCGCTTGCCGTCGAGAATTCCGCTCATGGTGATCAGTGACCCATGCCCAATCCGCCGTCAACGGGGATGACGGCTCCAGTGATGTACGAAGCGTCGTCCGAGGCGAGGAAGCGCACGGTCGCCGCGATCTCCTCGGGCTGCGCGTATCGGCCGAGCGGTACCTGGCCGACGATGTTCTTCTGCTGCTCCTCGGTGAGCACCTGCGTCATCTCGGTGTCCACGAAGCCCGGAGCGACGACGTTGAAGGTGATGTTCCGTGAGCCGAGCTCACGGGCGAGCGACCGCGCGAAGCCGACCAGTCCCGCCTTGGACGCGGCGTAGTTGGCCTGGCCCGCGGAGCCGAGCAGTCCGACGACCGAGGAGATCAGGACGACGCGGCCCTTCTTGGCGCGCAGCATGGCGCGGTTGGCGCGCTTCACGACCCGGAAGGTGCCGGTGAGGTTGGTGTCGAGGACGGCCGTGAAGTCGTCCTCGGACATGCGCATCAGCAGCTGGTCCTTGGTGACTCCGGCGTTCGCCACGAGCACCTCGACGGGACCGTGCTTCTCCTCGATCTCCTTGTAGGCCTGCTCCACCTGTTCGGTGTCCGTGATGTCGCAGCGGACCGCAAGCAGACCTTCGTCGGCCAGTGCGGCCGGGTCCCCGGAACGGTACGTGACGGCGACCTTGTCGCCCGCGGCAGCGAAAGCGCGGGCGATGGTGAGGCCGATCCCACGGTTTCCTCCGGTGACGAGAACCGAGCGGCTCAACGGATCACCCTTTCGATAGCGATCTGTGTACCCCCGCAAACTATCGGTACCGTCGCTCGCACGGAGAATCGGTCACCGACAGTGGCTCCAGACACTCCCTGTCGGGTCCCTACAGAAAGTGGACGTACGCGGGTCGCGGCAGACGACGCGGGTCTCGCGCAAACCCGTGGCGGGCGCCCGCACGCCACGGGATCATCGGTGCACCGGCCGACCCCGCTGCCGACAGGAGAGACATCCGTGGCACATTCCATCGACGAAGCGTTCACGGCGTTGCCGCTGAGTGCGCTGGCCGACGCTGCGTTGGCCCGCGCCCGCGCGCTCGGCGCCGATCACGCCGACTTCCGTCTCGAGCGGATCCGCAGCGCGGACTGGCGGCTGCGCGATGCCCGCGTCGCGGGTTCCTCCGACACCGTCGACCTCGGCTATGCGGTGCGGGTGGTGCACGGCGGGGCCTGGGGTTTCGCCTCCGGCGTCGACCTGTCGATGGACGCGGCCGCGCGGGTCGCGGGCCAGGCCGTGGCCATGGCCAAGCTGTCGGCCAAGGTGATCGCCGCGGCCGGATCCGACGAGCGGGTGGAACTGGCCGACGAGCCGGCCCACCCCGACCGCACTTGGATCTCGGCGTACGACATCAACCCCTTCGACGTACCGGACGCGGAGAAGACCGGTCTGCTCGCCGAATGGAGCGCGCACCTGCTCGCGGCCGAAGGCGTGGCGCACGCGGACGCGACCCTGCGCACGGTCCAGGAGAACAAGTTCTACGCGGACACCACGGGCACCGTGACCACCCAGCAACGCGTGCGGCTCCACCCGCAATTGACCGCGGTAGCCGTCGACGCGCACACCGGCGAGTTCGACTCGATGCGCACCATCGCACCGCCGGTGGGCCGCGGTTGGGAGTACCTGGGCGGCGACGTCTGGGACTGGGACGCCGAGCTCGCACGGATGCCGGAGCTGCTCGCGGAGAAGCTGCGCGCACCGAGTGTGGAGCCGGGCCGCTACGACCTGGTCGTCGATCCGTCGAACCTGTGGCTGACGATCCACGAATCCATCGGCCACGCAACGGAGTTGGACCGCGCTCTCGGCTACGAGGCGGCGTACGCGGGCACGTCCTTCGCCACCTTCGACCGGCTCGGCACCCTCGAGTACGGCTCCGGGATCATGAACGTGACGGGCGACCGCACCGCCGAGCACGGCCTCGCCACCGTCGGCTACGACGACGAGGGGGTCGCCGCCCAGTCCTGGGACCTGATCAAGGACGGCCGCCTGGTCGGCTACCAACTGGACCGGCGGATCGCGAAGCTCACCGGCTTCGAGCGCTCCAACGGCTGCGCCTTCGCCGACTCCCCCGGCCATGTCCCGGTGCAGCGGATGGCGAACGTCTCGCTGCAGCCGGCCCCCGCGGGCCCCACCACGAACGAGCTGATCGCGGGTGTGGAGCGCGGCGTCTACGTGGTCGGTGACCGGTCCTGGTCGATCGACATGCAGCGGTACAACTTCCAGTTCACCGGCCAGCGGTTCTTCCGTATCGAGAACGGCCGGCTAGCGGGACAGCTGCGGGACGTCGCGTACCAGGCGACGACGACGGACTTCTGGGGTTCGATGGCGGCGGTCGGCGGGCCCGACACCTATGTGCTCGGGGGCGCGTTCAACTGCGGCAAGGCCCAGCCGGGCCAGATCGCGGCCGTCTCGCACGGCTGCCCCTCCGCCCTGTTCACGGGCGTCAACATCCTGAACACGACCCAGGAGGCCGGCCGATGACGAGCCCGCGTCGCACAAGCACCGCGCCGCACGAGATGGTCGAGCGCGCGCTCGAGCTGTCGGAGGCGGACGGCTGTGTGGTGATCGCCGACGAGGAGTCGACCGCCAACCTGCGCTGGGCGGGGAACGCGCTGACCACCAACGGCGTCACCCGCGGCCGCACCCTGACGGTCGTCGCCACCGTGGACGGTCGGGAGGGCACCGCTTCCGGTGTGGTCTCCCGCTCCGCAGTCACCGCCGACGAACTCGCCCAGGTGGTCCGCGCGGCGGAGGCGGCGGCCCGTTCGGCGGGTCCCGCCGAGGACGCCCGACCACTGGTGGAGGGCGTGCCCGCTTCCCCGGACTTCACCGACGCGCCTGACGAGACCTCGTCCGCCGTCTTCGACGCCTTCGCCCCGGCGCTCGGCGAATCCTTCGCCCGCGCCCGGGCGGGAGACCGCGAGCTCTACGGCTTCGCCCAGCACTCCCTGGTCAGCAGCTACCTCGGTACGTCGACGGGCCTGCGCCTGCGGCACGACCAGCCGACCGGGACGCTCGAGGTCAACGCGAAGTCCCCCGACCGCACCCGCTCCGCCTGGGCCGGGCGCTACACACGGGACTTCAAGGACGTCGACCCGGCCGCGCTCGACGCGGAACTGGCCACCCGGCTCGGCTGGGCGCAGCGCCGCGTCGAACTGCCCGCCGGTCGGTACGAGACGCTGATCCCGCCGACCGCGGTGGCCGATCTGCTGATCTACCAGCTGTGGTCGTCCGCGGCCCGGGACGCGGCTGAGGGCCGTACGGTCTTCTCCCGGCCCGGCGGCGGCACCCGGGTCGGCGAGCGGCTGTCCGAGCTGCCCCTCACACTGCGCAGCGACCCGTACGAGCCGGGCCTGGAGGCGGCCCCGTTCGTGATGGCGCACGCCTCGGGCGACGACCAGTCCGTGTTCGACAACGGCCTGCCCCTGACCGCGACGGACTGGATCAAGGACGGCGAGCTCGGCAGGCTGCTCACCACCCGGCACAGCGCCTCACTCACCGGCCTGCCGGTGTCCCCGCCCGTCGACAACCTGGTCCTGGACGCGGGCGGCGAGCGCTCGCTCGAGGAGATGGTCGCGGGCACCTCGCGCGGGCTGCTCCTGACCTGCCTCTGGTACATCCGCGAGGTCGACCCGGCGTCGCTGCTGCTGACGGGTCTGACCCGGGACGGCGTGTACCTGGTGGAGAACGGCGAGGTGGTGGGCGAGGTGAACAACTTCCGGTTCAACGAGTCGCCGGTCAGCCTGCTCGGCCGCGCCACGGAGGCCGGCCGGACCGTCACCACGCTGCCCAGGGAATGGAACGACTACTTCACCCGGGCCGCGATGCCCGCACTGAGGGTGCCGGACTTCAACATGAGTTCGGTCAGCCAGGGCGTCTGACGCCGATCGAGCCCCCCATAGACTGGCCGGGAACACACACCGCGGACCGGCCCGTGCACGCACGGGCCACCGTCGGTGCCGAATTGATCGTTCAAGGAGACACGCGACAGTGACGGACATCGTCGACGACCTGAAGTGGCGGGGGCTCTTCGCCCAGTCCACGGACGAGGACGCTTTGCGCAAGAGCCTCGCGGACGGTCCCGTCACGTTCTATTGCGGCTTCGACCCGACCGCCGCGAGCCTGCACGTCGGGCACCTGGTCCAGGTACTCACGGTCCGCAGGCTCCAGCAGGCCGGCCACCGCCCGCTGGCGCTCGTCGGCGGCGCCACCGGTCAGATCGGTGACCCGCGGCCGACGGCCGAGCGCACCCTGAACTCGCCGGAGACCGTCGCGGAGTGGGTCGGCCGGCTGCGCTCGCAGATCGAGCCGTTCCTGTCCTTCGAGGGCGAGAACGCGGCGACGATGGTGAACAACCTGGACTGGACGGCGGGCCTGTCCGCGATCGAGTTCCTGCGCGACATCGGCAAGCACTTCCGCGTGAACAAGATGCTCACCAAGGACTCCGTGGCCCGCCGCCTGGAGTCCCAGGAGGGCATCTCGTACACGGAGTTCAGCTACCAGCTGCTCCAGGGCATGGACTTCCTCGAGCTCTACCGCCGCTACGGATGCACGCTGCAGACCGGCGGCAGCGACCAGTGGGGCAACCTCACGTCGGGCATCGACCTGATCCACCGCCTCGAGCCGGAAGCCGCCGTGCACGCCGTCGGCACTCCGCTGATGGTCAAGGCGGACGGCACCAAGTTCGGCAAGTCCGAGGGCGGCGCCGTCTGGCTCGACGCGGAGATGACCACGCCGTACGCCTTCTACCAGTTCTGGCTGAACGTGGACGACCGGGACGTCTCGACGTACTCGCGCATCCTCAGCTTCCGCAGCCGGTCCGAACTGGAGGAGCTGGAGCGGCAGACCGAGGAGCGGCCGCAGGCGCGGGCGGCACAGCGGGCGCTCGCCGAGGAGCTCACCACGCTGGTGCACGGCGCGGAGCAGTGCGCCGCGGTGATCGCGGCGTCCCGCGCGCTGTTCGGCCAGGGCGAGCTGGACGCACTCGACGAGGCCACGCTGAGCGCTGCGCTCTGCGAGGTGCCCCATGCCGAGGTCACCGAGCTCGGCCCGGTCGTCGACCTGTTCGCCGAGGTCGGTCTGGTGCCGAGCAAGTCGGCGGCCCGCCGTGCGGTGAAGGAGGGCGGGGCGTACGTGAACAACGTGAAGGTCCCCGCCGAGGACGCGGTCGCCTCGCCGGACGAACTGCTGCACGGGCGCTGGCTGGTGCTGCGCCGTGGCAAGAAGAACCTGGCGGCGATCGAGGTCGTCACGGCCTGAGTCCGCGAGCTCCTCCACGGGGGCGCCCGCCGGACATGACAGCGCCGTGGCCGGTCCCAGAATGGACCGGCCACGGCGCCGTCCCGCACTCTCTGCGGGGTGTCAGGTCTTGACGGGGAGGTTGCGTCAGGTTCTCTGCCGGTTTCCCTTGACCGCCTTGTAGGCCAGGTCACCGAGGAACACCAGCACGAGCGCGGCCACGATCTGCAGGGCGTGACGCCCCCAGTCGATGCCTGGTGTTTCGTCGATGCCGAAGCCGGCGGCCAGCGAATTGCCGGCCACGCCTCCGATGATGCCAAGCACCGTGGTCATCCAGAGCGGCAAGTGCTGTTTCCCGGGAAGGATGGCCTTCGCCAGGAGTCCCAGCACAAATCCCACGATGATCGCCCACAACCAGCCCATGGTCGCCTCCTAAGACGGCTCTCCGGTGCGGATACAGCCAGTGTCGGCCCATGTGCCGTGCGGCGCATTTCGGCGGGAGGCGGGTACCCGGATTGCGACGGCCCGGCCGGTTCCGTCCCGGGTCGTCGCAATCCGGGTACCCCCTCTCGTACCGGGCAGGGCTGCGGCGTACCGTGTTGGGGGCGCTCGTCGGAGCCCGGGGGAAGGTTGGTGGAAGGTCATGCGGAAGCGACATGACAGTGGGGTCGTCCGGATCACCGGGGCCCGCACCGGGCTCGCCGAGGACGTGCGCGGCAGACAGCGGCGCTACGTGATCTCGATGTCCGTACGGACGCTCTCGGTGATCCTCGCGGGGGTGCTGTGGAACGTGGAACGCCACGTCGCGATCGTCGCCCTGGCCCTGGGTCTGCTCCTCCCCTACGTCGCCGTGGTGATCGCCAACGCGGGCCGGGAGAACGCCCCTTCACTCCCCTCGACCTTCACCCCCGCCCCCGTACGCCCGATGCTGGGACCGGCTTCCGGGGCTCCGGAAGCGGAATCGCCGGCGGGGCACGGTGTGCCCGGCGCCGACGCCGGACCGCGCACCGGGAGTTGACCTGCGCCGGTCCTGGACCGGCTCCGAAAGCTCAAGAAATGCTCAGATCAATCATGTAGTTCCGGTGCACCGCACCGGGTCCCCCGTGACATACTTCAGACGCGCTCCGCATCCCCCGTCGGAGCGACAGACCGACGCCGGGCAGCTCCCCCCGTGGCTGCTCGGCGTCGCCTTTTCTCCCCTTCGGTTTCGGTCCTGTCCAGACCGGCGCCCGGTCCGTCCACCGAGCCGATTAGGCTTGAGCGTGTGAACTTCCCCGGACTCTCCGACACTTCGTCCCCGTCCCCCTCCACGCCGCAGTGCTCGGCCAAGGGCTGCCGCGCGGACGCGGTGTGGGTGCTCGCGTGGAACAACCCCAAGGTGCACACGCCCGAGCGGCGCAAGACCTGGCTGGCCTGCGAGGAGCACCGGGAGCACCTGTCGAAGTTCCTCGGGATGCGCGGCTTCCTCAAGGACGTCGTACGCCTCACCGACTGGGAGTCGTCAGCCGCCGATCGCTGACATCGGCCGCTCGGGCTGCAGGAAGGACGGGTCGTCCAGACCCGATCCGGCCTTCTTGCCCCACATCGCCAGCTTCCAGATCCGCGCTATGTCCGCATCGGGGGCACCGGAGCGCAGGGCGTCCCGCAGGTCGGTCTCCTCGGTGGCGAACAGGCAGGTGCGGACCTGGCCGTCCGCGGTGAGCCGGGTGCGGTCGCAGGCGGCGCAGAACGGTCGGGTGACCGAGGCGATGACGCCCACCCGGTGCGGTCCGCCGTCGACCACCCAGCGCTCGGCCGGGGCCGAACCGCGGGCCTGTTCGCCCTCCTCGGTGAGGGTGAACCGGGTGCGCAGCGAGGCCAGGATGTCGCCGGCCGTGATCATCCCCTCGCGCTTCCAGCCGTGCTGGGCGTCGAGGGGCATCTGCTCGATGAAGCGCAGCTCGTAGTCGTGTTCCACCGCCCAGGAGAGCAGGTCGGGGGCCTCGTCCGCGTTGAGCCCGGGCATCAGGACGGCGTTGACCTTGACCGGGGTGAGGCCTGCTTCGCGGGCGGCGGCCATGCCGTCCAGGACGTCCCGGTGACGGTCGCGGCGGGTCAGGGTCTTGAAGACGTCGGGACGCAGGGTGTCCAGGGAGACGTTCACCCGGTCGAGGCCTGCGGCCTTGAGGGCCCCCGCGGTGCGTTTGAGCCCGATGCCGTTGGTCGTCAGCGACATCTTGGGGCGGGGCTCGAGCGCCGCGCACCGCTCGACGATGCCGACGAGGCCGGGCCGCAGCAGGGGCTCGCCGCCGGTGAAGCGGACCTCGGTGATGCCGAGCTCGGTCACGGCGAGCCGGATCAGGCGGACGATCTCGTCGTCCGTGAGGAGGTCGGGCTTGGCCAGCCACTGCAGGCCCTCTTCGGGCATGCAGTAGGTGCAGCGCAGATTGCAGCGGTCGGTGAGCGAGACCCGCAGGTCGGTGGCCACTCGGCCATAGGTGTCGATGAGCACGTCGGCCTCCTCCCCTGTCGATAACCGTGCTGTGCGCGGTCGGGTCCAGTTGTCTCAGAGCCTACGTGACAGCACCGACATCGAGGGCGGCCCGATCGCACGACGAGCGGCGCGGCCGCGTCGTAGATCCCTACGACGCGGCCGCGCCGCTGCGTCATGTGCCGGTGTCAGTGCGCTCCGGTACCGGTGAGGGAGCGGACCTCGAGCTCGGCGTACTTCTTCGTGTCGGGCTCCTCCTTGGACAGGAGCGTGCCGAGCCAGCCGAGCAGGAAGCCCAGCGGGATGGAGATCAGGCCCGGGTTCTCCAGCGGGAACCAGTGGAAGTCCACACCGGGGAACATCGACGTCTCCTTGCCGGACACCACCGGCGAGAACAGCACCAGGAGCACCGACGAGGTCAGACCGCCGTAGATCGACCACAGGGCGCCTCGAGTGGTGAAGCGCTTCCAGAAGAGGCTGTAGAGGATCGTCGGCAGGTTCGCCGAAGCGGCGACGGCGAAGGCCAGGGCGACCAGGCCCGCCACGTTCAGGTCACGGGCCATGGCGCCGAGGACGATGGACACGAAACCGATGAGCACGGTGGCCCAGCGGGCGGCCCTGACCTCTTCCTTCTCGCTGGCCTTGCCCCTGCGGATGACGTTGGCGTAGATGTCGTGCGCGAACGACGACGAGGAGGCCAGGGTCAGACCGGCCACCACCGCGAGGATGGTCGCGAAGGCGACCGCCGAGATCACCGCGAGCAGGATCGCACCGCCCGTGGACCCGCTGCCGCCGCCGATCTCGAAGGCGGCGAGCGGAGCCGCCGTGGTACCGCCCGGGTTGGATTCCTTGATGGCCTCCGGAGTGAGCAGCGCCGCGGCACCGAAGCCGAGCACGATCGTCATCAGGTAGAAGGCACCGATGATGCCGATCGCCCAGTTGACCGACTTCCGGGCCGCCTTGGCCGTCGGCACGGTGTAGAAGCGGATCAGGATGTGCGGCAGGCCGGCGGTGCCGAGCACCAGGGCGATGCCCAGGGAGATGAAGTCCAGCTTCGAGGTGTCCGTGACGCCGTACTTCAGACCCGGCTCGAGGAACGACGCGCCCGCGCCGCTCTTCTCGGCTGCCGCGCCCAGGAGTTCGGACAGGTTGAAGTTGAACTTCAGCAGGATCAGGAAGGTGATGAGGATGGTGCCGGTGATCAGGAGCACCGCCTTGACCATCTGCACCCAGGTGGTGCCCTTCATGCCGCCGATGGTGACGTACACGATCATCAGGACGCCGACCAGCGCGACGACCGCGATCTTGCCGCCCTCACCGGTGATGCCGAGCAGCAGGGCCACCAGGGCTCCCGCACCTGCCATCTGCGCGAGCAGATAGAAGATCGAGACCACGATGGTGGACGTCCCGGCGGCGGTACGCACCGGGCGCTGGCGCATCCGGTAGGCGAGCACGTCGCCCATCGTGAAACGGCCGGAGTTGCGCAGGGGTTCGGCGACCAGGAGCAGGGCGACGAGCCAGGCGACCAGGAAGCCGATGGAGTACAGGAAGCCGTCGTAGCCGCTGAGCGCGATGATGCCCGCGATACCCAGGAACGAGGCGGCCGACATGTAGTCGCCGGAGATGGCGAGGCCGTTCTGGAAGCCGGAGAACTGCCGGCCGCCGGCGTAGAAGTCGGCCGCGTCCTTGGTCTGCCGGCCCGCCCACACGGTGATGAAGAGCGTGGCGATGACGAAGGCCGCGAACAGCGAGATGATCAGCGTGCGGTGCTCGCTGACGTCCGAGGTCGCCGCGAGGACGGTCTCGGGGGCCGCGAGCAGGACGGGGTGGCTCATGCGCCTGCCTCCAGACGGGACTTGATCTCTGCCGCCCTGGGGTCGAGCTTGCGCGCGGCGTGCCGCGAGTAGAGCCAGGCGATGAGGAATGTGGTGGCGAACTGTGCGAGGCCCAGCACGAGGGCGACGTTGATGTTGCCGAAGAGCTTGGTGCCCATGAAATCGCCGGCGTAGTTCGACAGCAGGACGTACAGCAGGTACCAGAGGACGAACGCCACCGTCAGCGGGAACGCGAAGGACCGGTGTGCGCGGCGCAGTTCGCCGAACTCCGCGCTCTCCTGCTCCTCGAGGAACGCTTCCGCCGAGGGCATGACGGGACTCTGCTCGGATCCGTCCTGCGACGGTGGTGGTGCATCGGGGGTCACGTCAGTCTCCTCGCGACACGGGGATAGGTATGCGGACTTGAGCGGGGGCCTTGCTGTGACGCTGATCACTCGGCCGGATGGCGATGCTAGGCCCACCTCGCGTGATCCAACAGGGGTTACGGCCTGCGTCTCCCTCCGAACCACGGCACGGAGCGCATCCCGATCCGGTTCAACGAAACGGGATTTGACGGGAAGTCGTTGCCGGTCCGGGAAGTACGGCGCTAGTTTCAGCCTGCACTCGCACCATTCACCGCCCGAGCACGACCTGTGTTCGGGCGTTTTGCTTTTGGGATGAAGTGGAGACCCCATGACTCATCTGCGCTCCAGACGGCGGCGCCTGCTCGCACCGCTGGGCCTGGCGCTCGCCGTCTCGGCGGCGACGCTCGGCGCGGTGCCGGGCGCGGCGACCGCTGCCCCGCAGAAGGCTGCCGCCGAAGGCGACACGCTTTCGTACGTGGTGAACACCCGGACCGGCCACCACACGGTCGAGGCGGTGAAGAAGGCGATCGAGACGTCGGAGGGCAGCAGTGTCGTCGCGGCCTACGAGCGAATAGGCGTCATCGTGGCGCACTCGACGGACCCCCGGTTCGCCGAGCGGATACGCGGCGTGCGGGGCGTGCAGACCGCGGGTGCGAGCCGGACCGCGCCGTTCGAGGCGGCGGGCACCACCGAGGTGGGTGCTCCGGAGTACGTCGAGGCGCCGAAGGCGAGCGCCAGGTCCGCCAAGGGTGACGCGGAGCCGCTCGAGGCGGATCAGTGGGACCTGCGGGCGATCGGCGCCGACAAGGCGGCGAAGATCAACCCGGGCAGCTCGAAGGTCACGGTCGGTGTGATCGACACCGGTGTGGACGACACCCACCCCGACCTCGCGCCCAACTTCTCCGCCTCGCAGTCCGCCAGTTGTGTGGGCGGCAAGGCGGACACCTCGCCCGGCGCCTGGCGGCCGCACAACGCGGAGCACTACCACGGCACGCATGTCGCCGGCGAGATAGCCGCCGCCCGTAACGGCGTGGGCGTGGCGGGCGTGGCTCCGGGCGTGCAGGTCGCGAGCATCAAGGTGGCTGACCCGCAGACCGAGCTGTTCACCCCCGAGTCCGTCGTCTGCGCCTTCGTGTTCGCCGGTGACAAGGGCATCGACGTCACCAACAACAGCTATTACGTGGACCCGTGGATGTACAACTGCCTCGACGATCCCGACCAGAAGGCGATCGTCGACGCCGTGAACCGTGCGCAGCGCTACGCCCACCGCAAGGGCACGCTGCATGTGGCGTCGGCCGGCAACTCGAACCACGACCTCGCTTCGGACGAGATCCTGGACGACTCGAGCCCGAACGACTCCACTCCGGTCGAGCGCACCATCGACCCGAGTGAATGCCTCGACATCCCGACCCAGTTGCCTGGTGTGGTGACGGTCTCTGCGACGGGCCCGACGGAAGCCAAGTCGTACTACTCGACGTACGGCAAGGGGATCGTGGACGTCGCGGGCCCGGGTGGTGACGGCAATGTTCCTGCCGACACCCCGTCGAAGAACGGCCGGATCCTGTCCACCATGCCGGACGGCGAGTACGGCTACCTGCAGGGCACCTCGATGGCGGCTCCGCATGTAGCCGCGGTGGCGGCGCTGATCAAGAGCACCCATCCGAAGGCAGGTCCGACCGCGCTGCAGGCGCTGCTCAAGCTGCAGGCGGACAACCCGGGCTGCCCGTCCGAGCCCTACGACCCGGACGGTGACGGCACGGTGGACGCTGTCTGCGAGGGCGCCGAGCGCGTGAACGGCTTCTACGGCTTCGGCATCGTGGACGCCTTGGACGCGGTCCGCAGGTGACCCTTCCGTACATCTGCTGAGTGCGCGTGGGCCGCCCCTGTCGTCGGGGGCGGCCCGTGCGCCGTGCGGTACGCGCGCGTGGACACCCGTCCGGCTGCCGTGTTCCGCTCCGGCGAGAGTGGGAAATGTCGCGTCTTGGTCCTGGTAGCCCACCGAGGCTTGCTGGACCAGACCATTCCGGTCAAGATCGGTCAATGAGCGTTTCCCGGCCTCCCGTTGTGTCCACCGACCCTCCTCCGAACGAGGTCGCGTTGACGGAGACACTGCGCAGGACCGCGGTGTGGCGCACGGCGATGGTCCTGGTGCTGATCCTGGTGGCCGCGGTCCTGCCGATGTTCGGTCCTTCGCTCGCACTCGAAGGCACCGGGGAGGCGGCCGCGCCGGGGCTCGGTGTGATCACCCTGCTGCGGACGACGATGTTCGCCGCGCTGTGCGTGCTCGTCGGTGAGCAGGCCGCGGCGGCGATGGCCCGCCGGATCCGTGGTGCGCCGGACATCTCGCCGCGCAGCTGGGCGATGCCTGCCGCGTGCGCGGGCGCGGCGGCCGCACTGGGTCTCGCACTGATCGTGGCCAACGGCAATCTGCTGCCGAAGAGCCTGGACGACATCACCCTGGGGAGCCTCCACCAGACGACCGACGGACGTCTCGCCCTGATCGAGATCAACGCGTTCATCGCCGCCGCCCTGTGTGCCACCTCGCGGCGTCCGGCCTGGGCCAGGCTGCCGCTGGCGGCGGTGGTGGCCGCCGAGGCGCTGCGCGCCCACCCGGACGTCGGCCCCGAGCACATGCCCCTGGTCGGCAGTGCTCTGACGCTGGTGCACCTGACGTGCGCCGCGGTCTGGGCCGGTGGGCTGCTGCAGATCCTGCGCACGATGCGGGTCTGGCGACCGTGGCCGATCGCTGCGGTCAACCTGCTCACCAGGTACGCGCGCGTGGCGGCCGTCATGTTCGCCGGCATCACCGTGTCGGGGATCTGCTCGACGCTGCGCAAGGTGCCTCTCGACTCGGTGTTCGCCACGTCCTACGGGCGGGTGCTCGCGGCCAAGCTGCTGCTCGTCGCCGTGGTCGCGGTGCTCGCGCTCGGCGCGCGTAT
Organism: Streptomyces sp. YIM 130001; assembly: GCF_003574445.1. Taxonomy (GTDB): domain Bacteria; phylum Actinomycetota; class Actinomycetes; order Streptomycetales; family Streptomycetaceae; genus Streptomyces. The sequence goes on along the minus strand of NZ_KZ984552.1, from coordinate 401,862 downwards.
CCGCATGCGGCGGAGCATGGATCCGTGGCAGGCGGTGATGCCGGCGCGCATCGAGGTGGTGCTGCTCGGGGTGGCCGTCGCGGTGTCCGCGCTGCTCACCGCCGTTCCGGCTCCGGTGTGGTGGGACCGTCCCCTCTGGGGCTGACCGCCCGCAGCACACCGTGGGCCAGCAGGGCCTGCGCGGCGGTGTAAGTGAGCATCACCCAGAAGTCCGGGCGCGGGAGTTGCGGCCAGTCGGCGAGCCCGGTGGCGATCAGGGTGTCCGAGAGCAGGAACAGCGCGCCGCCGATGCCCGCGGCCCACCCGATCCGGGACGCTCGGCACGCCATCGCCGTCAGCAGCAGGCTGTATCCGGCGACCGGGATGCGCAGTTCCGTGGGCAGTCCGCCCCACAGTGCCGCAACCGTCGCCACGAGGGCCACCGCGTAGGCCGCCGCCAACCAGGCTCCACGCGCGCGCGTGGAGCCGTACCGGGCGAACAGCAGCAGGTAACAGACGTGGCCCGCGGCGAAGGAGCCCATCCCGGCGAGGAAAGCCGCGTCCGCGTCGACCAGCAGAAGTACGTCGCCGCCCCAGCCGAACAGCAGCGCCACGACGAGGAGTCGAGGACCGCCCCGGGCGGCGACGTGGGCGGCGAGCAGGAGGAGCAGAAGCGGCTTGCAGACCAGGTGGCCCGGCTCCCAGCCCGCGAGGAGCGAGCCGAGGTCACCCACGACCGCCGTCGCGAACGCCACGAGGAGGACCTGCGCCGCGCGCTCCGCAGCGGGCGGACGGGTGGCCCGCTCTCCCGCTCCCGGCGCGTGCACCGGGCTCATGCCGCGCCCTCGGGGACGCCGTCCTTGCGCGTCGCGCCGGCCGGACCGGCCGCTGCGGGACTCGCGGGCTGTCCGGGCACGACGGGAGCGACGGACGCGGCGGGACCGGCCGGCGCGGTGAGCGCTGCGGGAGACCAGCCGGGCCCGCGGAACAGCCGTCCGGCGCGCTCGCGCCAACTCCGGGCCGCCCTGAGGTCCCGGGCGATGGACGCGTACTCGTGGGTGGCGACACGCAGCGGGTTGTACGTGTCGATGTTCTTCGTGAGGCCGAACACGCACGGCTCGGTCTCGGGGACGAACGAACGGAAGAGCCGGTCCCAGACGATCAGGATGCCGCCGAAGTTCCGGTCCAGATAGCCGCCCTGGGACGCATGGTGGACGCGGTGGTGGGACGGGGTGTTGAAGAGGAACTCGACGGGTCGCGGCAGCTTGCCGATGCGCTCGGTGTGGATCCAGAACTGGTAAACGAGGTTCATCGAGGAGCAGAAGGCGAGCGCCGCCGGGTGCACACCGCAGGCGATGAGCGGCAGGTAGAACGGCCAGACGCTGAGCGAGGTCCAGGGCTGGCGCAGCGCCGTGGAGAGGTTGAACTTGCGGCTGGAGTGGTGCACCACGTGGCAGGCCCACAGGATCCGGATCACATGGTGGCCGCGGTGCGACCAGTAGTAGAAGAAGTCCTGGGCCAGGAGCATCAGTGGGATCGTCCACCACAGCACGGGCACCCTGAGCGGGGTCAGTTCGTAGACCGCCGTGTAGATCGCCACGATGGGGAGTTTCCACAGCACGTCGAAGGCGAGGCTGCCGAGCCCCATGCCGATGCTGGTGGCGGCGTCCTTCGTCTCGTACCCGGCGGAGTCCTCGTCCGGATGCAGCCGGTAGCTGACGATCTCGATGACCGTGAGCAGGACGAACGCGGGAATGGACCACAGCACGACATCGGGCAGATTCGGCGACATGCGAGCACGGTAAGCGCCCGACAGGCATACGAGAAGGGGTAGTTACCGCCAGGTATCACCTGCGGTGGTGCGCCAGGTTCTGTCGGACTCCGCCAATGGACATCGGCCGGGAGCGGGCGAAAGCCCCACACTCCGTACCCGTGTCACACTCCGGCCGCCCCGAGCAGCGCACCCGCCGCATAGGTCACCGCCATGGCCAACGCCCCACCGCCCACGTTCCGCAGCACGGAGGGCCGCACGGGTGCGACGCCGAGGCGTGCGCTGCCCCAGCCGGTGAGGACGAGGGCGGCGAGCACCGAGACGACCGTGAGCGGCAGGCGCAGGGAGGCCGGTGGCAGCACCATCGCGAGCAACGGCAGCAGGGCGCCCACGGTGAAGGCCAGAAAGGAGGCTCCCGCGGCATGCCAGGGGTTGGTCAGCGCGTCGGGGTCGATACCGAGCTCCACGCGCGCGTGGGCACGCAGCGCGTCCCGTTCGGTGAGCTGCTCCGCCGCCTCGCGTGCGACGTCGGGGCTGAGGCCACGCGCCTCCAGCATCCCGGCGAGTTCGTCGAGTTCGGCCCCCGGCTGCTCGCGCAGTTCACGCTTCTCCTGTGCCAGGGCGGCCCGCTCGGACGCCCGCTGGGTGGCCACCGAGACGTACTCGCCCGCAGCCATCGACATCGAACCGGCGAGCAGTCCGGCGAGGCCCGCGGTGAGCAGGGTGGCCCGGTCCTGCGTGGCACCCGCGACACCGACCACCAGGCCCGCGGTGGAGACGATGCCGTCGTTGGCCCCGAGCACGCCTGCCCGCAGCCAGTTCAGACGGGTACTCATGGCCCCGCCGTGGTCCTCGGCGTGCCCGGACGGATCGCTCACCCGGGGAGGGTCTCACGCACGGCGGGGGCAGCCGCCGGATCCGGTGCGGGTGTCATCGCGTCCCGCGCACCGAAACCTCACGGGACCGCGAGCCCTGCCCGGCCGAACTCGTAGCTCGGGGAGGGCAGTTCGGCCTCGCCCTCCCCCGCGCGGGCGGCCGGCGCTTCGTGGTCCCCCGTCTCACGAGGCCGGCACGGCCGGGTGGGGTCGGTGGTGTCAGAGGCGGGCCGTATCCTCAGTGACCATGCTCGAAGACCACCCGACCGCAGCCCCTTGGCCGGCCGCCTACCCGACCGGATACGCGGTCGTCGACGTGGAGACCACCGGCCTGGCCCGGCACGACCGCATCGTGTCGGCAGCCGTGTATCAACTGGACGCCCACGGCGAGGTCGAGGACCACTGGTACACCTTGGTCAATCCGGAGCGGGACCCGGGGCCGGTCTGGATACACGGCCTGACGAGCGCGGAGCTGGCCGGCGCACCACTCTTCGGCGAGATCACCGAGGAGTTCTCGGCCCGCCTCGCGGACCGTGTACTCGTCGCACACAACGCGGTCTTCGACTGGTCCATGATCGCCCGGGAGTACGCGCGCGCGGAGCGCACCGCCCCGGTGAGCCAGCGCCTGTGCACCATCGCCCTGTCCAAGGAGCTCGGACTCCCGCTGCCCAACCACAAGCTGGAGTCCCTGGCCGCGCACTTCGGCGTCGTGCAGCAGCGCGCGCACCACGCCCTCGACGACGCCCGGGTGCTCGCCGAGGCCTTCCGGCCGAGCCTGCACGCCGCGGCGGGCGGCGGCGTGCGGCTGCCGCTCCTGGAGTGCCTCCCGCTCACCGAGTGGAGCGCGAGCCCGCCCCCGGCCCGCATCGGACGCCAGTCCTCGTACGGCAGTTGGCGTCCTTCCCGGAAGCGGCCGGCCTGCCCGTACCCCAACCCCGGACGCTACGAGACGGACAAACCACTCAAGCAGGGCATGCGGGTGGCCTTCTCGGGCGACACCTCGGTGGAGCGCGAGCTCCTCGAGGACCGGGCGATCGAGGCAGGACTGCACGTCGCCACCAGCGTCTCCCGCCTCACCAGCCTCCTGGTGACCAACGACCCGGACGCCGGCACCTCGAAGACCGTCAAGGCCAAGTCGTACGGCACCCCGATCATGGACGAAGCGGCCTTCGGCCAACTGTTGCGCGACGTGTCTCCCGCCGAGAAGCTGCCGGCCCGGCCGTCAGACGGGTGATTGTCCGACCGCACCCCGCATGCCGACCGCACCGGGCACTGCGGGCGGCCGACCCTGTGGCGCATGGCACGTTGTGAAGTCTGCGGAAACGACTACGGCATGTCCTTCGAGGTGCACGCGCAGGGCGCGATGCACGTCTTCGACTGCTTCGCCTGCGCCATCCACCGGATGGCACCGATCTGCGAGCACTGCCGGGTCCAGGTCATCGGGCAGGGCGTCGAGGTGGAGGGGCGCTGGTTCTGCGGCGCCCACTGCGCCCGCGCGGAGGGGAAGGTGGGCATCGTCGACAAAGTCTGAATCCCCCGCGGCCGGCCCCGGCGGGCCGGACCCGGCACCCCTCCCGGCAGGCACCCCATGGCCGAGTTGTACGGTCATGGGGTGTACCGCTTCCTGTTGTCCCGGCAGTGGGTGATCGTCACCCTCGTCGCCCTCGTCCTCATCCCCGTGATGATCGAGCTGGGTTTCTGGCAGCTGCACCGCCACCAGAGCCGCGTCGCGCAGAACGGCCTGATCGCGAAGAGCCTCGACGCGAAGCCGCAACCCGTGGAACGCCTCACCGCCCCCGGCCACACCGTCCCGCGCGCCGACTACTGGCGTCCGGTGACCGCCAGGGGCACCTTCGACACCGAGCACGAGGTCGTCGTACGCCGCAGGACCAACGCGGACGACCGGGTCGGCGCCCAGGTCCTGACCCCCTTCGTCCTGGACAGCGGCCGGGTGCTGCTCGTCAACCGCGGCTGGGTGGAGTCCGCGGCGGACCAGCAGGCCTACCCCAAGGTTCCGCCGCCCCCGAAGGGCGAGGTCACCCTGACCGGCCGTCTCAAGGCCGACGAGACGACCGACGCCAGCGGCATCAAGGACCTGGCCGGCCTGCCGCCTCGTCAGACCATGCTGATCAACAGCGAGCAGCAGGCCAAGGAACTCGACCGCACGGTCCTCGGCGGTTACGTCGAGCTGATCACACCGAAGCCGAACGACGGCTCACCCGAGCTCGTCCCCGAGCCGGACCACGACTCCATCGGCAATCACATGGCGTACGCGGTGCAGTGGTGGCTGTTCACCGCGGGCGTCCCGGCCGGCTGGATCATCCTGGTACGCCGCGAAGTACGCGACCGCAGTGAACGGCCGGCCGAGGAAGAACCCGAACCGGCGACCGCTCCGGCCTGAGCAGCAGCCCGCGGCCGGCGTCTCACAGGACAACCGCCCTCGCGACCCGCGGGGCGCACACGGCAGGATGGTGCCCATGGATCTTGGACTGAAAGACCGCGTCTACGTCATCACGGGTGCCACCCGGGGCCTGGGCAACGCGACCGCCCATGAACTGGTCGCCGACGGAGCGAAGGTCGTCATCAGCGGACGCGACGAACAGCGCGTCGCCGCGGCCGCGGCCGACCTCGGTGACGGAGCCGTCGGTGTCGTCGCCGACAACGCCGACCCGGCGGCGGCCGAGTCGCTGATCGCCACCGCCAAGAGCCGCTTCGGCCGGTTCGACGGTGTCCTGATCAGCGTCGGCGGTCCGGCCCCCGGTTCGGCCGCGGACAACACCGACGAGCAGTGGCGGTCTGCCGTCGACTCGGTGTTCCTCGGCGCGATCCGGGTCGCCCGTGCGGCTGCCGCCGAACTCGGCGAGGGCGGCGTGATCGGTTTCGTGCTCTCCGGCTCGGTGTACGAACCGATCGCGGGACTGACCATCTCCAACGCCCTGCGCCCGGGCCTCGCCGGCTTCGCCAAGTCACTCGCGGACGAACTCGGTCCCCGCGGCATCCGCGTGGTCGGCGTGCTGCCGGGCAGGGTCGACACCGACCGGGTGCGCGAGCTGGACGGTCTCGCGCCCGACCCGGCCGCCAACCGCGCGGCCATCGAGTCGCGGATCCCGCTGCGCCGCTACGGGACGCCCGAGGAGTTCGGACGCACCGCCGCGTTCCTGCTGTCACCCGGCGCCTCGTATCTGACCGGGATCATGGTGCCGGTGGACGGCGGCGCACGGCACGGGTTCTGAAGCCGGGAGGTGGCCGCCCCTGAGTGGCGGCCACCCCCCGAAGTTCCGGCGGTCCGGCGTCAGTTGACGCGCTCGGCCCGGTGGCGCACCGCGCGCATCCGGACCTCCGCCGGGAGCTCCGCGAGCCCCGCCGAGTCCCGGGCGCGTGCCACCGTCTCGGCGCTCAGCCTGTGCAGGGTGTCGGCGGGCTCCGCGTGCGCCTCCAGGAGCAGCCGGATCCGGGCGCGCGGCTCGGTGCGCCGGCCGGTCAGCGCCACCCTGGCACGCGCCACCCCTTCGACGGCCTCCGCGTCACCGGCCAGTACGGACTCCATGGCCGGCCCGCGCAGCAGCGCGCCCTCGCCGTCACCGCTGTCGACCAGCACCTCGCGGAGCCTGCGGCGCCGCGCCTGGGCGAGCAGCCACCACAGCATCAGGATCACCAGGACCGCCAGGGCGGCGATGACCGCCGGCCACCAGTAGCCCTCGTCCCGCCACCGGGTGCGTGCGTCGTCGCCGAGCAGCACGTCGCCCTGGCCGTCGTAGACCCACCAGGACGGCAGTCCGGCGCCGAGTCCCGTGGCGAGCACCGCGCCGCCGAGGACGAGCAGCACCAGGCCCGCGAGGGCGAGCACGATCCGGTTGACCGACTTCAGCATGGCTCAGCCCTTCCTTCCCGGGCGGGTGACCGACACCGCGAGGTTCAGGCCGTGCGCCAGGCCGAGCCGGCCGAGGCCGGCACCGACCGCGGTGTCCAGATCGGCACGTACGTCGTCCAGTTCGCGGAAGTGCGAGACGGCCTTGACGTCCACCTTGCGCCGCTTGACCTTGACACGTACGGACTGCACGCCGGAGACCTGCATGGCGCGGTCGCGAAGCACCAGGGCCGCGGCGTCCCGGTCGAGCCAGGACCGCACGCCGGGGTTCGCGCTCGCCATCGGCAGCACGTCACGGCGACCGGGAGTGAGCGCGAGGATGAGCAGCCAGAGCCCGATCGCGGCCGCGGCGGCCGCACCGGCAAGGACGGCCACGTCGTCGAGCCGGCGCTCCGCCAGCTCCTCGGCCAGCGTGCGCCGCCAGGCCATCGCCGGCCGGTCCGCGCGCACCGCGGCCACGTCGTACAGGAGCAGCCCGGCCGCGCCGAGCACCAGCAGGCCGAGCAGGGTGGCCGGGATCCTCCGCGTCGACCACAGGCGGCGGCGTTCACCCCCGTCCGCCGGGGTGAGCACCGGGGTGTAGGAGGCGGCCGAGGCCGACTGGTCGAACTCCGGGCCGTCCTTCTCGATCACCGGCAGCGGCCGGGTACCGCCCGCCGGTGTCTCAGGGGCCTCGCTCATCGGGTCCTCCCCCGGTCCGCGCCGCGCGAGTGTGCCGAATGGAGCCGCTCCACCGAGACGGTGACCTCGGGCACCTCCATCCCCGCCAACGCCTTTACCCGCTGGGCGACTTGACGACGCACGGCACCGCACTGCCGGCCGATGTCAGCGGGGTACTCCAGCTCGAGGCTGACCCGGACGCGGGCCGTGCCGTGCTGCACCGACACGGTGGCGAGCGGGGCCTGCCCGTCCTCGGGCACACCGGACGGCAGCGCCTCGCGTGCCGCCCGTGCGGCGATCTTGGCGACGACCCGGTCGGCGATCCGGGTCGATCCGCGTTCGGCGGGCTCGACCGTCAAGGACGTCACTAGCGCCGCCGGTCGTCGCGCGTCCGGAAGAGATCACCGGGCTCGAGGTCCCCGTCGACGTAGCGGCCGACCAGAAACCCGATCGCCCCGAGTGCGGCGACGAGCAGAAAGGCTCCGAACCCGCCGAAGTACGCGGCGAATCCGAGACCCATGCCGGCGATCAGGCCGACCAGTGCCATGCTCATCGCGGCCTCCTGGCTACGTGGACGGACCGTGCCGAGCGGTTCACTGGAGCCTGCCCTCCGGCTCGTCGTCGTCCTCCTCGTCGGGCAGCTTCACATCGCCGACCGCGATGTTCACCTCGACCACTTCGAGGCCGGTCATGCGTTCCACCGCGGCGATGACGTTCTCCCGTACGGCACGGGCCACGTCGCCGATGGACACGCCGTAGTCGACGACGATCTCCAGGTCGAGCGCGGTCTGCACCTCGCCGACCTCCGCCTTGACGCCGCGGCTGACCGACTTGGCGCCGCCGGGCACCCGGTCGCGTACCGCGCCGAAGGTACGTGAGATGCCGCTGCCCATCGCGTGCACGCCGACCACGTCACGAGCGGCGAGCCCGGCGATCTTCTCCACCACCCCGTCGGCGATGGTCGTACGGCCACGGCTCGCGGGGTCGCCGCCGCCTCGTTTGGTGGGGCCGGTGCGTGTGCTGTCACCGGACAGGGTCTTCGCGCCCTGCTCGCTGCTTCCGGACGTGCCGCGCTCTGCTGTGTCTGCCATGGCGTCGTTCCCTTCGGGGTTGCACTCCTCAGCTCACCGTAAGCGCGTGTTCCCGATATCGCTCCGGGGATGCGGCAGGCTGGGGCAATGACGGTTGACCGATGGACCCTGGCGGTGCGGCAGCAGCTGGGCCTGGGGCGTCTGCTGCCGTTGGGCGGCGCGGCGGACGGCACCTGGATCACCGAGCAGGCGGCGTCCCGCGTACTGCGCGAAGCCGCCTCCCGGGTGGCCGGCGTACGGCTGGAATCGCTGCGCCTGGACACGTCCGGTACGGGGGCGGAGCCCGCGGTACCGGCACCGCCGAGTTCGCTGCCGCCCGGGCCGCTGCGCCTGGAAGCGGACTTCTCGGCGACGACCCGTGAACCGCTGCCCGCGGCCGCGGAGCGCCTGCGGGCAGCACTGACCGCGGCGGCCGACCACCGCCTCGGCCTCGCGCTCCTGACGGCGGACCTGCGGGTGACGGCGCTCGAGGACGAACTGGCGGAGCAGGCAGCGGCCGACACCGGTACGGGGCCGGAAGACTCCGCGGACGGGCACGGTGACGGCGACGGCACGGCCGGGGTGGCAGCGGCCGTCCTCGCCGTACCGGGCGTGGCCGAGCTGACCGGGGTGCTCGGCGGGCGGGGGCGCGCGGTGCACCTCACCGAGCACGGCGAGGGCGACACCTCCACCTCGCTCCCTCGCCGCCACCTCCGCATCGAACTGGCCACCACGAGCGACCACCGCGCGCTCGACGTGGCCCTGGCGGTACGTCAGGCAGCGACGGCAGTGCTGCCTGACAACCCGACTGCGGCGGTCGTCATCACGGCCGTGCAGCGGTCGTCACCACAGCCCTGAGAGCGCGCGCTCAGTCTCCGAGCCCCGCGAGATCCCGAAGCCGCCGGCCCTGTGCCGCCCGCTCGGCGTTCCGCTGCTCCTCGTACGTCCGCCCGGACACTCCTTGCAGCAGCGCCTTCGTCTCGATCACCGCGTCCCGCGGCGCGGCGAGCAGTGCGCCGGCCAGGTCCTGGACCGCGGCGTCGAGTTCGGCGGCGGGCACCGCGATGTTCGCGAGCCCGGTGCGCGTCGCCTCGTCCGCGTGCACGAAACGGCCGGTCGCGCAGATCTCCAGGGCACGGGCATAGCCCACCAGGGAGACCAGGGGATGCGTACCGGTGAGGTCGGGGACCAGACCGAGGCTGGTCTCGCGCATGGCGAACTGCACGTCGTCGGCGACGACGCGCAGGTCACAGGCGAGTGCCAGCTGGAATCCGGCACCGATGGCGTGCCCCTGGACGGCCGCGACGGTCACGATGTCGCTGCGCCGCCACCAGGTGAACGCCTCCTGGTACTCGGCGATGATCGCGTCGAGTTCGGCCTCCGGCCCACGGGCCATGTCGAGGAACGACGGCTCCCCGTCGAAGCCCTCGGGCGTGAAGGCCTGCCGGTCGAGTCCCGCGGAGAACGACTTGCCCTCGCCGCGCAGCACCACGACACGGACCGTGCCGGGCAGCAGACGCCCGGCCTCGGCCAACGCGCGCCACAGAGCGGGGCTCTGGGCATTGCGCTTGGCGGGATGGGTCAGCGTCACCGTCGCGACGGCGTCGTCGACGGTGAGACGGACACCGTCCCGGTCGAGTACGGCTGCGGATTCGGTCGTCGATTCGGTCTCGGACGAAGCCATGGGTGCCTCCGGTGAGCTGCGGCAACTAAGTGACCGCAGAGTAACCACCCGGCCGGTCGTCGGACCGACCGGGTGGTCTCTCACCGGAAAGCGATGAGCAGACCGCCGTCAGGCGCTGGTGGTCTTCTTGCCCCGCGTCGCCCCGCCGCGTCCCCGCAGCGTGACACCGGACTCGCTGAGCATCCGGTGAACGAATCCGTAGGAACGGCCCGTCTCCTCGGCCAGCGCCCGGATGCTCGCACCGGAGTCGTACTTCTTCTTCAGGTCTGCCGCGAGCTTGTCGCGCGCGGCGCCGGTAACCCGGCTGCCCTTCTTCAGAGTCTCGGCCACCCGTGCCTCCTCGTGGGAAGTGCGCTCTGGACTTCTCATGATCACCCCTCCCGGGCTTCCTGGCCACCCATTCGGCAAGGTCCGTACGCAGAGCTACGGCGCCCGGCAGTCGGTCACCACGAGCGGAACGTCCGCGTCCGGGCGACCTTCCCGCGTACCGCCGAACGGGTTGACGCACGAAGGTCCAGGTCAGGACCGGCGCCGGGAACGGCAGCCGGCGCCGCGCGGGCGCGACCGCCGAAACGGTGAACTGCGCGCCCAGGTACGAGGCCGTCTCACACAGATGAAGGATCACGCATCGGGCGAATGATCCAGATGGAGTTGATCACGCATTCGGTCCGGTGGTGACCACCGGATCCGGGCCGTCAGGCGAGGGCCACCAGATCCGCGTAGTCCGCGCCCCACAGGTCCTCGACACCGTCGGGCAGCAGGATGATGCGCTCCGGCTGCAGCGCCTCGACGGCGCCCTCGTCGTGGGTGACGAGGACGACCGCGCCCTTGTACGTGCGCAGCGCGCCGAGGATCTCCTCGCGGCTGGCCGGGTCGAGGTTGTTGGTCGGTTCGTCGAGCAGCAGGACGTTGGCCGAGGAGACGACCAGGGTGGCGAGCGCGAGCCGGGTCTTCTCGCCACCGGACAGAACGCCCGCGGGTTTGTCCACGTCGTCGCCCGAGAAGAGGAACGAACCCAGCGTCTTGCGCACCGCGACCAGGTCGAGGTCGGGGGCGGCCGAGCGCATGTTCTCCAGGACCGTGCGGTCCGGATCGAGAGTCTCGTGCTCCTGGGCGTAGTAGCCGAGCTTGAGGCCGTGGCCTTCGAGGACCTCGCCGGTGTCCGGCTTCTCGGCGCCTGCAAGGAGCCTGAGGAGCGTGGTCTTGCCCGCGCCGTTCAGGCCGAGGATGACGACGCGTGAGCCCTTGTCGATGGCCAGGTCGACATCGGTGAAGATCTCGAGCGATCCGTACGACTTCGACAGGCCCTCCGCGGTCAGCGGCGTCTTGCCGCAGGGCGAGGGATCGGGGAAGCGGAGCTTGGCCACCTTGTCGGACTGCCGGACCTCCTCGAGGCCGGAGAGCAGACGCTCGGCGCGCTTGGCCATGTTCTGCGCGGCCACGGTCTTCGTGGCCTTGGCGCGCATCTTGTCGGCCTGCGTGTTGAGCTGGGCGGCCTTCTTCTCGGCGTTCTGCCGCTCGCGCTTGCGGCGCTTCTCGTCAGCCTCGCGCTGCTGCTGGTAGAGCCGCCAGCCCATGTTGTAGATGTCGATCCCCGAGCGGTTGGCGTCGAGGTAGAAGACCTTGTTGACCACGGTCTCGACGAGGTCGGCGTCGTGGGAGATCACGATGAAGCCACCGCGATAGCTGCGCAGGTAGTCGCGCAGCCAGACGATCGAGTCGGCGTCGAGGTGGTTCGTCGGCTCGTCGAGCAGCAGGGTGTCGGCGTCCGAGAACAGGATCCTGGCCAGCTCGACGCGGCGTCGCTGACCGCCGGAGAGCGTGTGCAGCGGCTGGCCGAGCACCCGGTCGGGCAGGCCGAGCGCGGCGGCGATGGTGGCGGCCTCGGCCTCGGCGGCGTAACCGCCCTTGGTGAGGAACTCCGTCTCCTGGCGCTCGTACTGGCGCAGGGCCTTGTCGCGGGTGGCGCCCAGGCCGTTCGCGATGCGCTGCTCGTTCTCCCGCATCTTGCGGATCAGGCTGTCCAGGCCGCGGGCGGACAGGACGCGGTCGCGCGCGAGGACCTCGAGGTCGCCGGTGCGTGGGTCCTGGGGCAGGTAGCCGACCTCGCCGGAGCGGGTGATGGTGCCGCCGGCCGGTACACCCTCGCCTGCCAGGCACTTGGTGAGGGTGGTCTTGCCGGCGCCGTTGCGCCCGACGAGGCCGATGCGGTCGCCCTTGGCGACGCGGAACGAGGCGTTCTCGATGAGGATTCGGGCGCCGGCGCGCAGCTCGATGTTGGATGCGGTGATCACGGGGGTTCCAGACTCCGGGGCAGAAGAAGAGGGCGGCGGACTGACGGTGGTCGGTGCCGGGGCTCGCCGGAGGGCGGCCCGCGCGGCACGAGCGGTCGGCGCCGCTAATGCACGAGGAGAATGGCCATGCGTCAACTCTACCGGGGGCGTGCAACCGCTTTTCCCGCCGGCCCGCGCGCGGGGACCCCGTTCGGACCGAGCCCGGGACCGGGGCGGATCCCTCGTTCGGACGCGCCACACGCCCCGACGCGCTGCGGACGGACCAGTATGAAATGGCCGATACGCGGCGGGAGCGGCCCATCGCCGCTCCGGGACGGAGCAGAGGGTGGTGCACCCGTGCAGTTCGACGACGATGCCCGTCTGGACACGGGGGAGGTTCAGGATGCCCGCGGCGGTGGGCGGATGCCCGGCGGGAAGGCGGTCGGCGGCGGGCTCGCCGGCATCGTGGTGCTGCTGCTCGGGCTCTTCCTCGGCGTGGGGCCGGACAATCTGGGCCTGAGTTCCGGGAACGAGGAGCCCGGCACCACGGCCTCCAGCGCGGCCCAGATCCAGGAGGACTGCCGGACCGGGCAGGACGCCAACGCCCGCGCCGACTGCCGCACGGTGGCCGTGGTGAACAGCGTCCAGGACTACTGGAGCCGGGCCTTCCCGCGGCAGCGCTCCGGCTACTCGCCCGCGCCGACGGTGTTCTTCACCAACCGGGTGAGCACGGCCTGCGGAGCGGCGACCTCCTCGGTCGGCCCGTTCTACTGCCCGGGCGACCGCAAGGTCTATCTGGACCTCGGCTTCTTCGACGAACTCCGCAGCACCTACGGATCCAGCGGCGGTCCCTTCGCAGGGGCGTACGTGGTGGCGCACGAGTACGGACACCACATCCAGAACCTCGAGGGCACGCTGAAGCGCTCGCAGGACGGCCGGACCGGGCAGAACAGCAACGCGGTCCGGGTGGAACTGCAGGCGGACTGCTACGCCGGGGTATGGGCGAAGCACGCGACGACCACGCCTTCGGAGACCACGGGCCGGCCGCTGATCACCGAACTGACCGACCAGGACATCAAGGACGGCCTGGACGCGGCGGCCGCGGTCGGCGACGACCGCATCCAGGAGCGTTTCCAGGGGCGGGTCAACCCGGAGTCCTGGACGCACGGGTCCGCGAAACAGCGCCAGCAGTGGTTCTACGAGGGGTTCAGCACCGGGGACGTGGCGCGGTGCGACACGTTCCGGTGAGCGTCCCCCGCACCGCGCGGGGAGTGTGTCCGCGGGCTCCGGTCAGTGGCACTGCGCGTTGTCAGACCCCGGTGCCAGACTTGTGACCCAGGCCACTTTCCGGCATTCGACCAAGGGAGGAATGATCAGCATGCCGCAGTCTCCGAGCATTGTCCCGACCCTTCTCTACACGGACGCCAAGGCGGCGATCCAGCAGCTCACCGAGGCTTTCGGACTCACCCGAGCCGCGGTCTACGAGAACGACGAAGGCCAGGTCGCGCACGCCGAGCTCACCTATGGGAACGGCATGGTGATGCTCGGCAGCAAGGGCCACGGCGGTGCGTTCGACGAAGCGTCGGCGGACGCGGGGCCCAGCAGTGTCTACATCCGGGTGGACGACGTCGACGCGCACCACAAGCGGGCGGCGGAGTCGGGCGTGGAGATCCTGATGCCGCCGACCGACCAGGACTACGGCTCACGGGACTACATGACCCGCGACCTCGAGGGGAACATCTGGAGCTTCGGCACGTACGCACCCCAGGTCGAGGGGTAGACGACGTCTCCGCCGGGCCGCCGGCCCGCGGAAGAGGTTCAGGCGCCGCCGGTGTGGACCTGGAAGGCGGCACGCCGCACGGCCTTGGACAGTGCCGGGTCGGGATGGGCCGCGGCGAGCGCGACCAGGACCTGGACAGTGCGCGGGTGCCCCACCCGGCGTACCTCCTGCAGCAGGGCCGGCACCGTGCCCTGGGGCGCGGACTCCAGGTGACGGACCAGGAGTTGGGCCTCGCCGTGGTCGGCGACGGCCGCCGCCGTGTCGACCCAGAGCCAGGTCGACTCCGCACGGCTCAGCACCGCGTGCACGTCCTCGGGGTCGGCGCCCTCGTACTCGGCGAGCCAGAGCAGGGCGTACGGACGCAGTGAGGTCCGGTCGGCGGCCGCGCGTACTTCGGGCTCCGCCGGTGCGCCGACCACACGCAGTGCCTCGAAGGCGAGCCCGCGCAGCAGGGCGTCGTCGCCGCGCGCCGCGTCGAGGAGTTCGGTGACGGCGCTGCCGACGGGGCGGGCGGCCAGCCAGGCACGGTATTCGGCGCGGGCCGAGCCCGGGCCGAGGCGTGCGCAGCCGCGGAGCATCTCCTCCGCGGACTGTTCGATGTTCCCGGCGGGGCTCTGGGCGGCGACGATGATCTGCTCGAGCTTGACCCACACCGCCCAGCTGCCGAGCGGAGTGAGGGTGGCCTGGCCCTCGCCGAGGGTGAGGGCGCCGACGGAGGCGAGGCTGTACAGGGCCCAGTCGAGGAGCGGGGCGAGCAGCGAGGCCTCGGGCTCCTCGGCCACCGACTGCTCGGGGTGCGGGCCGAAGGGGATCTCGCAGCGCTCCGTGCGCAGTTCGAAGACCCGCTGCTCGAGCAGATCGAGCAGCTGCGGCATGGCGACGGGCCCGTCCGAGAGCTGCAGCAGGGAGAGCACCTGGGGCATCGCCTCGATGACCTCCCCCACCGCGGCGGCGGGCTGCTCCTCGGGCGCCGGGTGGACCAGGGACCAGGCGTCGAAGAGGGCCACCCAGCCGCGCAGTACTGCCGAGTCGTCCCGGTCCCAGGCGCGCAGTCGCCAGCCGGGGCGCGCGGTGCTGCCGTGCACCTCGACCAGACCGGCCAGGCGGGCGGTGTCCCAGTCGGCCCTGATCTGCTTCTCCGTCAGGTCGAGCTCGGCCGCGGCCCGTTCACAGGTCGCGTCGGAGAGCGCGCCGCCCGGTGTGGGCGGCGGGGGTGCGGTGGTGTCCGCTGCGCGCGGCCTCGTCCGGTGGCTGCGCGTCGTATCGGCCCAGCGGGCGATCCTGGCCGCTCCCGCGAGCCCCTCGCGTGCCATACGCGCGAGCACGGTCTGGACGGGGGTGCCCTCGGGAGGGCGGGGAGCGGGGCGGCGGGTGCGGGGCACCGGCACCGCCCGTGAGGCATCGGCGAGGGGTCGTGGGCGGACCAGTCGGAGCCTGGAGTCGCGCGGGTTACGGGACGTCACGGGGGCAGTCTTCCCGGTCACGGGTCGAAAGCCCAAACGGAATCGAACCTTGCGCTTTCCGCTCGGCAGCTCGGGTGGCGCACAGACGCGCCCCGACCGGCCGGAACGGGGCCCGTGACGTCGCGGTCCGGCCGAGCGCCGCCCACGCGACCGGGCGGGGCCGCGCGTCCGCGCCAGGGGCTACATCAGGGGTGTGAGGAAGCGGCGCAAGGTCTCTTCGTACTGTGCCGGGCCGGCGTTCCACATCGCGCCGTGCGGGGCGTCGGTGACCTCGTGCAGCGAGACCAGATCGGGCCGCCGGGCGGCCAGTTCGACCGAGAGGCCGTACGGGGCGAGGCTGTCGCCGGGGCCGTGGAAGATCAGGGTCGGTACGCGCAGCGCCGCCGGGTCGAGCGCCTCGGCCAGTCCGTCGCTGTGCACCCCGGTGCTGCCCTGGGCCGCGCGGACGGCGAGCGGCAGCAGAGCCCCTGGAGTACGCCGGCCGGAGGCCAGGGCCCGCAGGGTCGCCTCCCAGTCGAGGACCGGTGAGTCGAGGACGAGTCCGCTGATGCGGCCGCGCAGTCCGGAGTGGGCGGCCGCGCGCAGGGCCATCGTGGCTCCGGTCGACCAGCCGTGCAGGACCACGCGCTCGGCGCCGTGGCCGATCGCGTAGCGGATGGCCGCGTCGACGTCGCGCCATTCCGATTCGCCGAGATGGCCGAGGCCGTCCGGCGACTTCGGGGCTCCTGGATCGCCCCGGTAGGCGAGGTCGAGCACCGGGAACCGCTGACCGTGCAGGAAGTCGAGGACGACCATCGGGTGCTCGCGGGTGGTACCGAGCCCGTGCAGGGTGATCACCCAGGTGTCGCGGGCACCGGGCACGAACCAGGCGGGCAGGGTGCCGAGTTCGCCCGGGATCTCCACTTCGGCGTACTCCAGCCCGAGGGCCGTGAGGGGGTCGCCGACGTGCACCTGCGGGGTGAGGCGCACCTTCGCTCCGGGCAGCAGCGTGCCCCGGGTGACACGCTCGAGCCGCCGCACCACCGTGTCCGCGGTGTGAGCGGCGGCCTCGACGACGGGACCGGTCACCGCGTGGCTGTCCTCCCCGCTCAGTCCGTAGGTGCCGGGGCGCAGTGAGGCGAGGGACCGGGTGAGGGTGACCTGGCCGGCGGCGGTGGCGTGCACGGTGAGCCGTGGTTCGGTGGGCAGTGGTCGGCCGGAGGGGTTGCGCAGCGCGGCATCGCCGGCGAAGCGGCCGGCGGCGAGCAAGGCCGCGCCGGCTCCGAGGACTGCGGTGACGGCCGCGGCCGTTGCTGTTGCGGGGCGCACCGCTCCAGTGTCGTCGTGCGGGGGCCGGGCGGCCAGTGGGCGGGGGCCGGCTTCTGTCCGGTGAGGCCTCCGGGGCCCGGCCGCTTCGTACGGCCGGAGCGCTCTGCGCGGTCAGCGTTGCCCGTAGCCGCGCAGCTTCTGCCCGGCGTCGTGCAGCTGGGAGGGTGAGAGGAGGGTCGGGGTGCGGCCGGGGGCCGAGGTGGCGGTGAGCCAGAGGCGGCAGAGCCACTCGAGTTGGGCGGTGCGGTCGTAGGCCTGGTCCAGGGTGTCGCCGTAGGTGACCGCTCCGTGGTTCTGCAGCAGACAGCCGGTCCGCTCGTGCAGGGCGCGGAGCATGCCGTCGGCGAGCTCCGCGCTGCCGTAGAGGGCGTACGGGGCGACGCGAACGGGTCCGCCGAGGGCGGCGGCCATGTAGTGGATGCCGGGGAGTTCGGGGACGAGGGTCGATACCGCGGTGGCGTGCACCGCGTGTGTGTGGACGACCGCTCCGGCGTCGGTGTGGCGGTAGATCGCCAGGTGCAGCGGCACCTCGCTGGTGGGTTCGAGGCTGCCGAGCACTCGGCGGCCGTCGAGGTCGATCCCGAGGGCGTCCTCGCGGCGGAGGCGGTCGTAGGGCACTCCGCTCGGGGTGACCAGGACGGTGTCGCCCACCCGGACCGAGACGTTCCCCGAGGTGCCGACGACGAGGCCCTCGGCGGCCGTTCGGCGGGCGGTCGCGACCAGTTCGTCCCAGGCCCGCACGATCGTCCCGTCCCCCGGGGCGGGGGATTTCCCTCGGTCCGCCTGCCACTCGCCGATGTCACCCATGCGCCGATCCTGTCAGCCCGCCGGCGCGAGCGGGACGCGGCCGTTCCACCCGGCGCTGGCAGCGGGTGATCAGAATCTCTTCGGCGGCTCGATGTGCGGCCCACTCGGTTCGTCCGAGACCCTTTGAAGCCCGCCGTTCCCGACGCGTGAGCACCGGGAACGGAGCCGGAACGGAAGCGGAGTGGAGGCGCCTCATATTGGGACACCACAGCGCCCGACCCAGTTCATCTTCCGTTCACCCTGGTTACCTACGTTCGCCGAGCCACTGACGCCGAACGATTGCCTGGGTAAATGGAACACATCACGCTGCTGCTCGCGATCGTGATCGTGACGGCTCTCGTGTTCGATTTCACGAACGGTTTCCACGACACCGCCAACGCGATGGCGACCACCATCTCGACCGGCGCAATGAAGCCCAAGGCCGCGGTGGCCATGTCCGCCGTGCTGAACCTGGTCGGTGCCTTCCTCTCCGTGGAGGTCGCCAAGACGATCTCCAGCGGCCTGGTCCAAGAGGACGGAATCCGACCCGAAGTCATCTTCGCCGCCCTGGTGGGCGCGATCCTGTGGAATCTGCTGACCTGGCTGGTCGGTCTCCCCTCCTCCTCCTCGCACGCGCTGATGGGCGGTCTGATCGGCGCCACCATCGCGTCGATCGGCGTCAGTGGTGTCAACGGCGGAGTCGTCGTCACCAAGGTCCTGATCCCCGCCCTGGCCGCCCCGCTGGTGGCCGGTTTCGCGGCGTTCCTCGCCGCCCGGCTCACCTACAAGCTCGGCAAGAACGTCGGCCGGAAGTCCTCCGAGAAGGGCTACCGCACCGGTCAGATCGCGTCCGCCGGACTGGTCTCGCTCGCCCACGGCACCAACGACGCGCAGAAGACGATGGGCATCATCACCCTGGCCCTGGTCGCCGGAGGCGCGCTCGCGCCCGGGTCGAACCCGCCGGTCTGGGTGATCGTCTCCGCGGGTCTCGCCATCGCGCTCGGCACCTACCTCGGCGGCTGGCGCATCATCCGCACCATGGGCAAGGGCCTCACCGACCTGCAGCCGCAGCAGGGCTTCGCCGCCCAGACCAGCGCCGCCGCGGTCATCCTCTCCTCGTCGAACCTCGGCTTCTCGCTGTCCACCACGCACTCCTGCTCGGGTGCCGTGATGGGGGCGGGGCTCGGCCGCAAGGGCGGCGTGGTCCGCTGGTCGACCGCGAGCCGGATGTTCGTGGCCTGGGGTCTGACCCTGCCGGCCGCCGGACTGGTCGCCGCGGGCGCCGAGTTCGTGGCCCGGCAGGGCGACTGGGGCATCGCGGTGGTGGCCGCGTTCCTGATCGGCTCCTGTGCCGCCATCTGGTTCATCTCCCGCCGCCAGGTCGTCGACCAGCACAACGTCAACGAGCCGGAGCCGGCGACCGAGGAGGAGCCCGCCGGTGTGGTGACCACGGCCGTGGCCGCAGTCACCCCGCCGCCCGCCGGTGCCGCTTCCGAGGAGTCGGCGGCCGAGCCGGTCCCCGCCTCAGCAGGCGCCGTCACCGAACCCGCGGCGCAGGCCAGGGCGACGGTCTGAGTGCGGCCGAGCCGCAGGACTAGATAAGGAAGCAGCAGCATGGACATCGACTGGGCAGCACTCGGCTCCGTCTTCGGCGTCAGCCTCGTGGCCACCGTCGGCCTCGTGACCCTCTTCACCCTCGGCATCGCCGGTCTCTCCAAGCAGGAGGCGGCAGTCGAACAGGGCGGCTCCGCAGCCCTCGCGCGCACCGGTGCCTACGCCTGCTTCGCCCTGTGCGCGGCAGCGGTGGCCTACGGCATCTATCTGATCGTCGCCTGACCGCACTCGCACGCCGTGTCGCCCCGCCTCCGGCCCCTTCCGGGCAGGACGCGGGGCGGTCGGCTGTGGGGCTCGGCACACTCTTCCACCGCAGGTCAACGACGAGTTGACGGGCATTCGAACCCCGTGGTGAACTTCGCGGGCCATATACGGCGGCAGGAGAGGAAGCCGGTGCGAATCCGGCGCGGTCCCGCCACTGTCACCGGGGAGCTCTCCCCCACACCGGAAGTCACGGCCCGCAACGGCGGGTTGGAAGGCCGGGGGAGCTGCGGATCCGGGAGCCAGGAGACTCACGTCGCCGTGTTCGTCGAACCAGGGCGCGGACCCTGAGTGAGGACACATCGCGATGCCGGGCTGCCCGTCCCCCGCTCCCTCGAGTACGCGCATCGAACCACGCCCGCACGCACCAGCGGTCCACCGAGGCGTATCGGCGGTCTGACCCCGTGCGTGCCGATCGCATTTTCGCGTACGGCGCCACCGCGGGCCTGCTCGGCGACCTGCTGTTCGGCGATCCACGCCGGATGCATCCGGTCGCCGCGTTCGGGCGTGCGGCGGGTGCTGTCGAGCGCGTCCTGTGGCGCGACCACCGCGGCTGGGGCGCGCTGCACACCGCAGTGTGCGCCGGTGGCGCGGTCGCTGCCGCGGCCCTCGCACAGCGAGCCGTGCGCCACTCCCCCGGTGCCTCTCTCGCGCTGACCGGAGCCGCCACCTGGGCCGTCGTCGGCGGTACTTCACTCGGCCGGGAGGCTCGGGCCGTCGCCGCCGCCCTGGAGGCCGGGGACATGGAGGTGGCCCGCGAGCGTCTGCCTCATCTGTGCGGCCGCGACCCGGCCGCCCTGGACGGCCCCGGCATCGCGCGTGCGGTGGTCGAGTCGGTCGCCGAGAACACCTCCGACGCCGTGGTCGGCGCGCTCGTGTGGGGCTCGGTCGCCTCGGTCCCGGGCCTGGTGGGCTTCCGCGCCGTGAACACCCTGGACGCGATGGTGGGCCACAAGTCGCCCAAGTACCGCCGCTACGGCTGGGCTTCGGCCCGTACCGACGACGTGGCCGGCCGGCCGGGCTCGCGGTTGACCGCGGCGCTCGCCGTCGTCGCGGGCGGCGATCCGAGCGGGGCCGTGCGGGCCTGGCGAGCGGACGCGCGGCGTCACCCCAGCCCCAACGCCGGTCCGGTGGAGGCCGCCTTCGCGGGCGCGCTCGGCGTACGGCTCGGAGGGACTCTGTCGTACGGCGGGCGGACCGAGCACCGGCCGGTCCTGAACGCGGGCGGGCGCGAGGTGACCGTGGCCGATGTGGAGCGTGCGGTGCGGCTATCGCGCCGGGTGGGGTTCCTCGCCCTCGGGGTGTGTGTGGCCGGGCGGTCGGCGGCGGGGTGGCTGACGTCGGCCACGCGCGCGAGGAGGGGCGTTTCGGCGTCCACGCGCGCGTGGAGCACGGATCCGGCTTCGGCCCACGCACGACCTCGGGAAGGACGGTCATGACGGGTGGCGGGCTGCTGATCGCGGGGACCACGTCCGACGCGGGCAAGAGTGTGGTCACTGCGGGCATCTGCCGCTGGCTGGCCCGCAAGGGCGTCTCCGTCGCGCCGTTCAAGGCGCAGAACATGTCGCTCAATTCGTTCGTCACCCGGGAGGGCGCCGAGATCGGACGGGCGCAGGCCATGCAGGCGCAGGCCGCGCGCGTGGAGCCGACGGCGCTGATGAACCCCGTGCTGCTCAAGCCCGGTTCGGACCGCAGCAGCCAAGTGGTCCTGCTCGGCAAGCCGGTGGGCGAGATGAGCGCTCGCGGCTTCTTCGGAGGCACGCAGCGGGCGCCCGGCGGGGACGGACCTTACGGCGGACACCGGGAGGGACTGCTGGACACGGTCGTCGACTGCCTTGCACAGCTGCGGAGTTCCTACGACGCGGTGATCTGCGAGGGCGCCGGCAGCCCGGCGGAGATCAACCTGCGGCGCACCGACATCGTGAACATGGGCATCGCCCGTGCCGCACGGTTCCCGGTCGTCGTGGTGGGCGACATCGACCGCGGTGGTGTCTTCGCCTCGTTCTTCGGCACGACCGCCCTGCTGTCCGCCGAGGACCAGGAACTGGTGGCCGGTTACCTGGTCAACAAGTTCCGCGGGGACGTCTCGCTGCTCGAACCGGGCCTCGACATGATGACGCGGCTCACCGGCCGCCGGACCTACGGCGTCCTGCCGTACGCCCACGGCCTCGGCATCGACGAGGAGGACGGCCTGCGGGTCTCGCTGCGCGGGACGGTGCGGGAGTCCGTGGTGGCCCCGCCGGCCGGCGAGGAGGTGCTGCGGATCGCGGTGTGCGCCGTGCCGCTGATGTCGAACTTCACCGATGTCGACGCTCTCGCGGCCGAACCGGGCGTGGTGGTCCGCTTCGTGGACCGCCCCGAGGAACTGGCCGACGCCGACCTGGTCGTGCTGCCCGGGACCCGCGGCACCGTACGGGCCCTGGAGTGGCTGCGCGAGCGCGGGCTCGCGGACGCGGTGGCGCGCCGGGCCGCCGAGGGGCGTCCGGTCCTCGGCATCTGCGGCGGATACCAGTTGCTCGGCGAGCGGATCGAGGACGAGGTCGAATCTCGGGCGGGCACGGTCGACGGTCTCGGACTGCTGCCGCTGCGCGTGCGGTTCGCGGTGGACAAGACCCTCGCCCGGCCCGTCGGCGTCGCCCTCGACGAGCCCGTCGAGGGGTACGAGATCCACCACGGCGTCGCCGATGTGCGCGGCGGGGACGCCTTCCTGACCGATACCGAAGGGCGGCCGCTGGACGGCTGCCGGTCGGGGGCCGTGTGGGGCACCCACTGGCACGGCTCCCTCGAGTCGGACGCGTTCCGGCGGGCGTTGCTGCGCGAGGTCGCCGCCGCCTCGGGCCGGCGCTTCGTGCCGGCGCCCGACACGTCCTTCGGGCAGCTGCGGGAGGAGCAGTTGGACCGGCTCGGCGATCTGATCGAGGAGCACGCGGACACCGCGGGCCTCCTGCGGCTCATCGAGTCCGGCGCACCCGTCGGACTGCCGTTCGTCGCTCCGGGGGCGCCCCGCTGACCGTGCCGCGTGTGCCGCCCGTACCCACTTCCCTAGGAGTGACTCCGTCATGAACACCCCGTATCCGTTCACCGCGATCGTCGGTCAGGACGATCTGCGGCTCGCGCTGCTGCTCAACGCGGTCAGTCCGGCCGTGGGCGGCGTGCTGGTGCGCGGTGAGAAGGGCACCGCCAAGAGCACCGCGGTGCGCGCGCTCACCGCCCTGCTGCCGGACGTGGACGTGGTGCCCGGCTGCCGCTTCTCCTGCGACCCCGCGGCGCCCGACCCGGGCTGCCCGGACGGCCCGCACGACGGCGCCGCCGGCACGGCTCGGCCCGCCCGGACGGTCGAACTGCCCGTCGGCGCCTCGGAGGACCGGCTGGTGGGCGCGCTCGACATCGAGCGGGCGCTCGCGGAGGGCGTGAAGGCCTTCGAGCCGGGTCTGCTCGCCGCGGCGAACCGCGGGATCCTGTACGTCGACGAGGTCAATCTGCTCCACGACCACCTGATCGACGTGCTCCTCGACGCCGCCGCGATGGGTGCCTCGTACGTGGAGCGCGAGGGTGTGTCCGTACGGCACGCGGCGCGTTTCCTGCTGGTCGGCACGATGAACCCCGAAGAGGGCGAACTCCGGCCGCAGTTGCTCGACCGCTTCGGCCTCACCGTCGAGGTGGCCGCGTCCCGCGAGCCCGACCAGCGCGTCGAGGTGGTGCGCCGGCGCCTCGCGTTCGAGGACGACGCCGAGGTGTTCGCGGCGCGCTGGGACGCCGACGAGGCGCAGCTGCGCGAGCGGATCGTGTCGGCCCGCGCGCTGCTCGCGGAGGTTCGTCTCGGGGACGGTGCGCTGCGGCAGATCGCGGCGACCTGCGCGGCGTTCGAGGTGGACGGCATGCGTGCGGACATCGTGATGGCGCGTACGGCGACCGCGCTGGCCGCCTGGGCCGGCCGCACTGACGTGGACGTCGAGGACGTGCGGCAGGCCGCGCTGCTGGCGCTGCCGCACCGCAGGCGCCGCAATCCGTTCGACGCTCCGGGGCTGGACGAGGAGTTGCTCGACGACACACTGCGGGAGTCCGCGGACGACGAGCCCGATGAGGAGCCCGGCACGCCGGACGGCGACGACGAACCCGACGGCGGGCCGGACGGGGACGGCGGGCCCGGTGGCGGTGGCGGACAGCCGCCCGCCGACGCCCCGCAGGGACCGCCTCCCACCGACGGGGCCTCCTCAGCCGAGGCACCGGAGGCCCCGGAGGAGCGCGAGCCCGCCGACGCGCCCCGAGCGGACGCGTCCGACGACTCGGGTGAAGGCGCCTCACCCGGGAACGCGGCCGCCGAGCAGGGCGCCGTGTCCGCGGGCGAACCGTTCCGCGCGAAGCTCCTGAGTGTGCCGGGGACCGGCGCGGGCGCCGCGGGCCGCCGCTCCAGGGCCCGTACGGAACATGGCCGAACCACCGGCGCCCGCCCGCCGCGGGGTCGGCTCACCAAGCTGCATCTCGCCGCGACACTGCAGGCGGCCGCCCCGCACCAGCGGGCCCGCGGCCGCTCCGGACGCGGTCTGGAGGTGCGGCGCGACGACCTGAGGCAGGCGACCCGAGAAGGCCGCGAGGGCAACCTCGTGCTCTTCGTGGTGGACGCCTCCGGGTCGATGGCCGCGCGGAAGCGGATGAGCGCCGTCAAGGGTGCGGTGCTCTCGCTGCTGCTCGACGCCTACCAACGCCGGGACAAGGTCGGCCTGGTGACGTTCCGCGGCACCGGCGCCGAGGTCGTCCTGCCGCCCACCTCGTCGGTCGACGCCGCGGCGGCGCGCCTGGAGTCGGTGCCGACCGGTGGCCGTACCCCGCTGGACGCCGGGCTGCTCAAGGCGCACGACGTGCTGCGGGTGGAACGGCTGCGCGACCCGTCGCGGAGGGCCCTGCAGGTCGTCGTGACGGACGGCCGGGCCACCGCCCCTGGCGTGCGCGGTACGCAGGTGCCACGCGCGCGCGTGGCCGCCGGTACGCCCGCCGACCCGTGGGACCGGGCGCGCCGCGCGGCGCGCCTGCATGCCTCCGAGGGAACCGCCTCGGTGGTCGTGGACTGCGAGACCGGCCCGGTGCGGCTCGGCCTCGCGGGGCTGCTCGCCCGGGAGTTGGGCGGCAGCGCGGTGACGCTGGACGAGCTGCGCGCCGAGTCGATCACCGCATTCGTCAACGACGCACGAGGAACCAGGAGGGCCGCCTGATGCCACAGGGAAAGCCTGCCGTCGTCCCGGACGACGGACTCACCACGCGGCAGCGCCGCAACCGCCCGCTGGTGTTCGTGCACACGGGCATCGGCAAGGGCAAGTCGACGGCCGCGTTCGGGCTCGCCATGCGGGCCTGGAACCAGGGCTGGCCGGTCGGGGTCTTCCAGTTCGTGAAGTCCGCCAAGTGGAAGGTCGGCGAGGAACGCGCCCTGCGGGTGCTCGGCGACTCCGGCGAGGGCGGCACGGTCGCCTGGCACAAGATGGGCGAGGGCTGGTCGTGGGTGCAGCGCGACAGCCAGTACAGCAACGAGGAGGCCGCCCGCGAGGGCTGGGAGCAGGTCAAGCGCGACCTGGCGGCGGAGACGTACCGGCTGTACGTCCTCGACGAGTTCGCGTACCCGATGCACTGGGGCTGGGTGGACCCGGACGAGGTGGTGTCCGTACTGCGCGAGCGGCCCGGCAACCAGCATGTGGTGATCACCGGCCGCAACGCCCCCGACCGGCTGATCGACTTCGCGGACCTGGTGACCGACATGTCGAAGGTCAAGCACCCGATGGACGCCGGGCAGAAGGGCCAGCGGGGCATCGAATGGTGACGGTCCGACGAGCGGTGACGACGCCGTGGTGACGACAGGACGGGGCGGCGGCACGTCCACGGCATCCGTACCGCGGCTCGTGATCGCGGCGCCTTCGTCGGGTGCCGGCAAGACCACCGTCGCGACGGGGCTGATGGCGGCCTTCACGGAGGCCGGGTACCGGGTCTCGCCGCACAAGGTCGGGCCCGACTACATCGACCCCGGCTACCACGCTCTCGCCACGGGCCGTCCGGGCCGCAACCTGGATGCGTACCTGTGCGGTACGGACATGATGGCGCCGTTGTTCGCGCACGGCGCCCAGGGCTGTGACCTGGCCGTCGTGGAAGGCGTGATGGGCCTGTACGACGGGGCGTCGGGGCTCGGTGATCTGGCGTCCACGGCGCAGCTCGCCGCGCTGCTGCGGGCCCCCGTGGTCCTGGTCGTGGACGCCTCCTCGCAGTCGCGTTCGGTGGCGGCCCTGGTGCACGGGTTCGCCTCCTGGGACCCGACGGTGCGGATCGGCGGGGTGATCCTCAACAAGGTCGGCTCGGACCGGCACGAGGAGCTGCTGCGCGACGCGCTCGGCGGCAGCGGCGTACCGGTGCTCGGGGTGCTGCGCCGGGCTCCGCGGGTCCGCACACCGTCCCGGCACCTGGGCCTTGTGCCGGTCGCCGAACGGCAGCCGGATGCCGTCGAGTCGGTACGGGCGACCACCGCGCAGGTGCGCGAGGGCTGCGACCTGGAGGCGCTGTTCGCGCTCGCCCGCAGTGCGCCCGACCTGCCGGACGCCGCATGGGATCCGTACGGGGCGCTGGGCGCGGGCGAGAGTCCGCGCGCGGGCGTGCGTCCCGTGGTGGCCGTGGCGGAGGGCCCGGCGTTCACTTTCTCGTACGCCGAGCACCGTGAACTGCTCACCGCCGCGGGCGCGGACGTGGTGCCCTTCGACCCGCTGCACGACGAGGGCCTGCCCGAGGGGACGCGGGGCCTGGTGGTCGGTGGCGGCTTCCCCGAGGTGTACGCCCCCGAGTTGTCCGCCAACGCGCCGCTCCGCCGGGCCGTGAGCGCCCTGGCGCGCACCGGTGCCCCGATCGCCGCCGAGTGCGCGGGACTGCTGTATCTCTCGCGCTCCCTGGACGGTGCGCCGATGTGCGGCGTGCTCGACGCCGAGGCGCGGATGACGGACCGTCTCACCCTCGGCTACCGGGACGCGGTGGCGGTGGCGGACAGTCCGCTGGCCGTGACGGGCAGCCGGATCCGGGGGCACGAGTTCCATCGCACCGCCGTGGAGCCGGGCGCGGGCGACACCCCGGCGTGGGGCATGCACCGGCCGGAGCGGCGGGTCGAGGGGTTCGTGCAGGACGGCGTGCACGCCAGCTATCTGCACACGCACTGGGCGGCGAGCGCGGACATCGCGCGCCGTTTCGTCGAGCGGTGCGCGACGTGAGGTCGTACCACCGCTGCCCGGGCCGTCATTCGGCGATCCCCACCACCAGCCAGACGAAGCCCACTCCGGTGACCGTGCACAGCAGGGTGGGAGCAGTGGGGTGGTCGTGATGCGCCTCGGGGAGGATCTCGGCGGCGGCGAGATAGAGCAGGGCGCCGCCGAAGAAGCCCAGATAGCTGCCGAGCAGTCCCACCGGCAGTGTGAGAAGGAGCGTCGACGCGGCGCCCACGACCGGGGCGGCCGCCGCCGCGAAGAGCATGGCGAGCGCTCTGCGGCGCGCGTTCCCGTACAGCCGGGTGAGGGTGTACGTGTTGAAGCCGTCGGCGAAGTCGTGGGTGATGACCGCGAGGGCGACGGTGAGGCCCATCGTCTCGCCCGCCTGGAACGCGGCCCCGATGGCGACGCCGTCCATCAGGCTGTGCACGACCATGGCCCCGGCAGCGGTCAGCCCCACCTGGGGCACTCGCTCGGCACCCGCATACCCGTGCCCGTGCCCTTCTCCACCATGACCCGCTTGGCGTACGGCGAGCAGCCGCTCCACGCAGTGCGCGGTGAGGAATCCGGCGACGAACAGCAGCAACGCCCTCGGCACACCGAGGAACTCCTCACCGGCCGCCTCGAGCGCCTCGGGCAGCAACTCGAGGCCGACCACCCCCAGCATCAGGCCGCCGGCCAGGCCGAGCACCAGGTGCCTGCGGTCGGTGACGCGCTGCGCCGCCCAACCGCCCACCAGTGTCATCAGGAACGCGCCGAGCGCGACGAACACCGCCATGGCTTCTTGCTAGTGGATCGAACTGCCCGGTGCACAACCAGAATTCACCCGTAACCTTCCCGGCGGCCCGCGTCGGCCGCCGGAGGCGAAGGAGTAGTTGAGTGATCGGCCTGATCTGCGGCACCGCCGCCGGCACTCCTGTGCGCGACCGCCTCGCAGCCGTCTGGCCCGCACGCGCGCGCGTGTACGACGGTCCGGTGCGGGACGCCGCGGCGCGCGCCTTCGCCGAGTGCCGGCAGGTCGTCTGCGTCCTGTCGCCGGCGGAAGCGGTACGGCTGGCCGCTTCGGTGCTCGCTGCCGGGGCCGAGTCACCGGACCTGGTCTGCGTCGACGAGTCGGGCCGTGCTGCCGTCCCGCTGACGGCGGCGGCCGGCGCAGCGGCACTCGCCACCCAGGTGGGCGAGATCCTCGGGGCATCCACGGCCACGGGGACGGATCCGTCCGATGCCGCGCCGCGAATACGGCGGTCGCACCCGGACGGCGCGGGCTCGGTCGAGCCCGGACCGCCGTCGGTGGTCGTCGGCGTCGGTGCGCGTCGTGGCGCGACGGTCGACGTGGTGCTGCGGCTCGTCCTCGACACGCTCGACGAGGCCGGACTGGATCCGCTCGAGGTGGCCGAGCTGGCCACGGTGGACGGCAAGTCGGAAGAGCCCGCACTGGTCGAGGTCGCACGGAAGCTGGGTGTGCCGCTGGTGACCCACCCTGCGGGCCGGCTCGCCGGCGTGGCCGTACCGCATCCGTCCCCCGCACCCGTCGCCGCCGCGGGCACGCCGTCCGTCGCGGAGGCCGCCGCGCTCGCCGGAGGCGGCGAACTGCTCGTCCCCAAGCGGAAGTCCGGCGGCTCCGCGGCCACGGCCACCTGCGCGGTGGCCCGCAGGCACGCTCCGGTCGCCGCGGTGTCCGGCCCGGCGACTGCGACTGCGACTGCCTGCCCCGGTGTCCACGATCTGCGGCATCACGGCGATGCGGAGGTGCGCGACGCCGGCCTCACCGACCTCGCCGTCAACGTACGGACGGGGACGCCGCCCGCCTGGCTCCGCGAACGTGTCGCCGCCTCCCTCGACTCGCTCGCGGCCTATCCGGACGGCCGCCGCGCCCGCGAAGCGGTCGCCGGGCGGCACGGACTCCCCGTGGAACGCGTGCTGTTGACCGCCGGAGCGGCCGAGGCGTTCGTCCTGCTCGCGCGGGCCCTGAGGCCTCGGCGTGCGGTGGTCGTCCATCCGCAGTTCACGGAGCCGGAGGCCGCGCTGCTCGACGCCGGGCACCACGTGGAACGCGTCCTGCTCGACGCCGCGGACGGCTTCCGCCTGGACCCGGCCACCGTCCCCGAGGACGCCGACCTGGTGGTCGTGGGCAACCCGACCAACCCCACCTCGGCCCTGCATCCGGCCGTGAGCCTGGCCGCGCTCGCCCGGCCGGGCCGCACCCTCGTCGTCGACGAGGCGTTCATGGACGCCGTTCCCGGCGAGCGCGAGGCGCTGGCCGGCCGTCAGGACCTGCCCGGACTGGTCGTACTGCGCAGCCTCACCAAGACCTGGGGCCTGGCGGGCCTGCGGATCGGTTACGTCCTGGCGGAGCCCGGCCTGCTGACCGAGCTCGAACGGGCCCAGCCGCTGTGGCCGGTGTCCAGCCCGGCGCTCGCGGCGGCCGAAGCGTGCGTCGAGCCGCACGCCCTGCAGGAGGCCGAGCGGGCGGCCGGCCGGATCGCGGCCGACCGGGCCCATCTGCTCGCCGGGCTCGGCGGGTTGACCGGCGTGCATGTCGTCGAGCCGGCCGAAGGCCCGTTCGTCCTGATCCGCCTGGCGCAGGCGGCGCGGGTACGTGAACGGCTGCGCGCGGACGGTTTCGCGGTGCGTCGCGGCGACACGTTTCCCGGCCTCGGCCCCGAGTGGCTGCGCCTCGCGGTCCGCGACCGGACGACGACGGAACGCTTCCTGCGGGCCCTTAGGGACGCGCTGGCACCGGGCGCCTGAACGAGCCCCGGCCGACTGCGGCTGCCGCCCACGGTCGCGCGACGACGTCGGGCTCGAGTGGCGCCGCCCCGGCGATCGAGCCGACCGTGGCCGCGTCGGCCCCCGTCAGTTCGAGCGCCGCGACCAGATGACCGAGTACGCGGTCGAAATCCTCCGAGCTGACGTCGATCCCGCTGTGGGTCCGGCGCATCGCCCGCCCGGTGTACGGGCGGCCCGACCCGAGCGCCCGGCCCACGAACGCACGCTGGTGCCGCTTCAGCACGGCCAGGTCGACTCCGGTGAAGTACCCGGCCGACTGCGGGTCGGCCGGCACACGTTCGTAGAACAGGTCCACCGCTGCGGCGACCGCGTCCTCACCGCCGATGCGCGGATAGATCGTCACATCCGCCATGCGCCCTGACGGTATCGGCGATGCCCTGCCCGCCGGAACGCACGTGCGCTGCACGTTCCGGCGGGCACGGCATGGCGTAACGCGGCGGGCCGCACCGGCCCGCCGCGCTCACCGGTCAGCCCCGTCAGCGGTGCTGGCGCCGCCTGGCCAGCACCACGGCTCCGCCACCCGCGGCGAGCAACGCGACGGCGCCGCCCGCCAGATACGGGGTGGTGGAGCTGCCGCCGGTCTCGGCGAGGTCGGCCCGCTCCGGCTGGGCGGCCGACTGGGGCTTCACGCCGCCGGCCTCCTTCGGCTCGGCACGCTTCTCGTCACCGGCCGGCTGCTCCGCCTCCTCGGCGGGCTCGCGGTGCTCCGCGGCAGGCGTCTCGCAGGTGGCCCCGGCGAGCGTCACGGTGCCGTCGACCTCGGCGACATTGAGTTTGAGCGGGTTGAGCGAGACCTTGAGTTCGAGCGCGGACGCCGCGGCCGTACGCGAGGTGGTGTGCTTCTTCGACAGGTCCAGGCGCACCTCGCCGATGCCGGGCACCTTGATCAGGGTCGGGCCGCCGGTCGACAGGGTGACCTTCTTGCCGAGCACGTTCACCGAGCCCAGCAGGTTGGCCTCGGCGACGGGCCGCTCCCCCGCCTTGCAGACGGCCTTCGAGCTCACCTGGCCGAGGTCGACCAGCGGCAGTCCGGGCAGGCCCGGTACGTTCACCCGCGCCCGAGCGAGCTCCGTACGCCCCTCGGCGACACCGCCCTTCACGGTGGCCTTGGCGCTGGCCACGTCCGCGCGCAGCACGCTGAAGGGCTTGCCCGCGTCGACTCCGTCGAGCCGGGCGGACAGCGCGGTCTTCTCTGCGCTGTGCGGCGCGCTGACCTCGTTCAGGGAGGTGCGCAGCGGGACCTGGACGGTCTTGTTGAGCAGGGAGATATCAAGTCCGGTACGGAGCACGACCGCACCCGCCTTGCCCGCGTCGCCGCCCGTGGCATGGGCGGGCACGGCAGCGGCCAGGGCCGCGGGACCGGCGGCCAGGACCGTCGCGACGCCGACTGCGGACAGCCTGCGTGCGGGCATGCGGAAGGTATTGCTGATCAAGGTGGGACCCCCACAGGAGACATGGTGCCGGGGCGGGTGCACGCTGGGACGGCGCGCGACGCCTCGGCCTCGGTACCGGAATCCTCACCTACGGAGAGTGAACTGGTGTCTGCATGACGTGAGTTCACCCCAACGTGGCGTTTCCGTCCGGGCGTTCGAGAATCCGCTCGAGCGGGGCGGAACTCAGCGCACCACGATCCCGTTCACCACGATCCCCCGCGGAACGGCCAGCGCCCGTACGTCGGCCCGCGGATCGCTGTCGTAGACCACGAAGTCGGCCGGTGCGCCCTCGCTGAGCCCTGGGCGGTCCAGCCACGCGCGTGCGGCCCAGGTGGTGGCGGAGAGGGCGGCGAGCGGCGGGATGCCGGCCCGGGTGAGTTCCACGACCTCCGCGGCCGCGAGCCCGTGCGCGAGGGAGCCGCCGGCGTCCGTGCCGACGAAGACGGGAATGCCCGCGTCGTAGGCCGAGCGCACGGTGTCGTAGCGGCGTGCGTGCAGGCGTCGCATGTGGTCCGCCCAGACCGGATACTTCTCCTGGCCGCCGGCCGCGAGTCCGGGGAAGGTCGCGATATTGACCAGTGTGGGGACGATCGCCACCCCGCGTTCGGCGAACAGCGGGATGGTGTCGTCGGTGAGCCCCGTCGCGTGCTCGATGCAGTCGATACCGGCTTCCACCAGGTCGGCGAGCGAGTCCTCCGCGAAGCAGTGTGCGGTCACCCGGGCACCCAGCCGGTGCGCCTCGGCGATCGCGGCCTGCACGGCGCCGCGCGGCCAGCAGGCCGAGAGGTCGCCCGTGCCCCGGTCGATCCAGTCGCCGACGAGCTTGACCCAGCCGTCGCCGCGGCGGGCCTCCTGGGCGACGTAGGCGACGAGGTCGTCCGGCTCGATCTCGTGGGCGTAGTTGCGGATGTAGCGCCGGGTGCGGGCGATGTGCCGGCCGGCCCGGATGATCTGCGGCAGGTCGTCCCGGTCGTCGATCCAGCGGGTGTCGGACGGAGAACCGGCGTCCCTCAGGAGCAGCGTCCCGGTGTCACGGTCGGTGAGCGCCTGCTTCTCCGCGACATCGGCGGAGACCGGACCGTGCGCGTCGAGACCGACGTGGCAGTGGGCGTCGACCAGGCCGGGAAGCACCCATCCCTGGACGGTACGGACGTCACGGGCCGCGACCGGCCGCTCGTAGGAGATCCGCCCACCGATCACCCAGAGTTCGTCGACGACCTCGTCGGGCCCGACGAGCACCCGCCCTTTCACGTGCAGCACGGCCTGATCACTCATGTACGGCAGCGTAGAACGCACTCGGTACGCTCGACGCGGCAGCCGGACAAGATTTCGACAGAAGAAGAGAGCTCCACCGTGACCCACCCCTTCCTCGACCTGTCCCCGCTCAGCGCCGCGCACTTCGCCTCGATCGAGGACCGGGTGGCCCGGCTGCTGCGTACCGAACAGGACGTCCTGATCACCCAGGGCGAGGCACTGCTCCCGCTGGAGGGCTGTATCCGCTCGGCGGCCCGCCCCGGCCGTACCGCCCTGAACGTGATCACCGGGCCGTACGGCCAGACCTTCGGCAACTGGCTGCGCGACTGCGGCGCCGACGTCGTCGACCTGGCCGTCCCGTTCCACACGGCGGTGACCGCGGAGCAGGTGGGCAACGCGCTGGCCGAGCACCCGGAGATCGACTTCGTCTCCCTGGTGCACGCCGAGGCGGCCACCGGGAACACCAATCCGGTGGCCTCGATCGGCGAGGTGGTCCGCGCGCACGGTGCCCTGTTCATGCTGGACGCGGTGGCCTCGGTGGCGGCCGAGCCGCTGCTCCCGGACGCCTGGGGCGTGGACCTGTGCGTGATCGGCGCGCAGAAGGCGATGGGCGGTCCTGCCGGGGTGTCCGCCGTGTCGGTCAGCGAGCGCGCGTGGGAGCGGATCTCGGCGAACCCGCAGGCGCCGCGCCGTTCGTACCTGTCGCTGCTCGACTGGAAGGAGCGCTGGATCGACGGCGGCCGCAAGGCTCTGCTGCACGCTCCGGCGCAGCTGGAGATGCTGGCGCTGGAGGCTTGTGTGGAGCGTATCGAGTCGGAGGGCCTCGACGCCCTCATGGCCCGGCACGCGACGGCCGCGCGGGCGACCCGGGCCGGTGCCGAGGCGCTCGGCGGTGGCCTCGCCCCGTACGTCCACGAGGCACGGGACGCGGCACCGGTGGCGACCACGCTGCGGGTGCCCGCGGAGGCCGACGCCTCGGAGCTGGTCGCGCGGGCGCTCGCGGCGGACCCGGTGCTGCCCCTGGTGGCCGGTGGCGGTGCGCTCGCGAAGGAGATGATCCGGGTGAACCACTACGGGCCCGATGCGACCCGAGGTGTGGTGCACGCGAGCCTCGCCGCCCTGGGCGCCGCACTCGGTGAAAGCGGATTCGCCGTCGATCTCGAGGCTGCTCGCCGGGCCGTCACGGATGCGTGGGCGTAGGGCAAATTCAAGTCCTGGCAGGTTGCTCGGGACCCCATACTCAACTAGATTCTCACGAATACGGGAAGCGGCCTTTTACGAGCAGCTTCCCGTATTCTTCTGCCCGGTTTCCCCGTGCCTAAACACCGAGATTCCAGGACTGTCAAACCTCGTAATTCGGACGCGTCTCGCGGGAGTTACGAGCTTGTGACCGACTCCACATGACGTCCGGTTCCTCCGGTAATTCCCGTACACACAGGGGCATTTCGCCGCCGAGCCGCGCGCTCGCGCACCCCCGCGTGATAACACAGTGCCCCCGTTTACGTAACCCCTGGCCGCGATGCAATTTCGATTTTCGGTGGGTAAATTCAATCTGCATGACCGCCGCACAAGCAGACCTTGCACGTGCCCGAAGCGATTTCCCCGATCCAGGAGATAATCCTGGGAACTCGAGGACCTTGCGGCTCGAACGCCCGGAGGTGAAGGACGGGGCCGCATGCTGGAGGATCGCTCGCGATTCCAAGACCCTCGATCTGAACTCGTCCTACAGCTATCTGCTGTGGTGCCGTGACTTCGCCGGTACCAGCGTGGTGGCCCGCGTCGGAGACGACCCCGAAGGCGAGCCGGTCGGTTTCATCACCGGCTACATCCGGCCCGAGCGACCCCGCACCCTGCTGATCTGGCAGGTGGCTGTGGACGAGTCGCAGCGCGGCCGCGGACTGGCCGGCTCCATGCTCGACGAACTGACCTCCCGGGTCGCACACCGCGAAGGGCTGACCACCCTGGAGACGACGATCTCCCCGGACAACAAGGCTTCCCAGCGCCTGTTCACCTCCTTCGCCGAGCGCCACGGAGCGTCCGTGGACCGCGAAGTGCTCTTCCCCGCCGAGCAGTTCCCGGACGGGGGCCACGAGCCAGAGGTGCTGTACCACATCGGCCCGCTCACCTTCTGAAGCGCGCCGACGCGGCCGCCCGGCCGACCACCGAGAACCGACCGCCCAGAACCCCCACGCCATTCATCTCCCAGGAGGAGATCGCTGTGACCATCACCCAGCCGGACCTGAGTGTCTTCCAGACCCTGGAGTCGGAGGTGCGCAGCTACTGCCGCGGTTGGCCCACCGTCTTCGACCGGGCCCAGGGCAGCCGCATGTACGACGAGGACGGGCACGAGTACCTCGACTTCTTCGCGGGCGCAGGCTCGCTGAACTACGGGCACAACAACCCCGTCCTCAAGCGCGCACTGATCGACTACATCGAGCGCGACGGCGTCACCCACGGTCTCGACATGTCGACGACCGCGAAACGCGCCTTCCTCGAGTCGTTCCAGAACACGATCCTGCGCCCGCGTGACCTGCCGTACAAGGTCATGTTCCCGGGCCCGACGGGCACCAACGCCGTCGAGGCCGCGCTGAAACTGGCGCGCAAGGTCAAGGGCCGCGAGTCGATCGTGTCCTTCACCAACGCCTTCCACGGCATGTCGCTCGGCTCGCTCGCCGTGACCGGCAACGCCTTCAAGCGGGCCGGCGCCGGCATCCCGCTGGTGCACGGCACCCCGATGCCGTTCGACAACTACCTGGACGGCCGCACTCCGGACTTCATCTGGTTCGAGAGCCTCCTCGAGAACTCCGGCTCGGGCCTCAACAAGCCCGCGGCCGTGATCGTCGAGACCGTGCAGGGCGAGGGCGGCATCAACGTCGCCCGCGCCGAGTGGCTGCGTCAGCTCGCCGACGTGTGCAAGCGCTGGGACATGCTGCTCATCGTCGACGACATCCAGATGGGCTGCGGCCGGACCGGCGGCTTCTTCTCCTTCGAAGAGGCCGGTATCGTCCCGGACATCGTCACCGTTTCGAAGTCGATCAGCGGCTACGGGCTGCCGTTCGCACTGACCCTGTTCAAGCCGGAGCTCGATGTGTGGGAGCCCGGCGAGCACAACGGCACCTTCCGCGGCAACAACCCGGCGTTCGTGACCGCGGCCGCCGCGCTGGACGCCTACTGGGCCGACGGTCAGATGGAGAAGCAGACCCTCGCCCGCGGCGAGCAGGTCGAGGCCGCCCTCCGGGCGATCCGGGCGGAACACCCGGAAGCCACCAAGGAGTTCCGCGGTCGCGGTCTGGTCTGGGGCCTGGAGTTCCACGACAAGGAGCGCGCGGGCAAGGTCGCCAAGAGGGCGTTCGAGCTCGGCCTCCTGATCGAGACCTCGGGTCCCGAGAGCGAGGTCGTCAAGATGCTGCCGGCGCTGACCATCACGCCGGACGAGCTGGACGAGGGTCTGCGCACGCTCGCCCGCGCCGTACGAGAGACAGCCTGACCCGAACGCACGACCGACCCGGCGCGCGTACCGTAGGAGAAAAGGAACAACTCACTGTGATCGTCCGTTCGTTCAAGGAACTCGAAGGCACCGACCGGCACGTCAAGTCCGCGTCCGGCACCTGGGAGAGCAAGCGCATCGTGCTCGCCAAGGAGCGCGTGGGATTCTCGGTCCACGAGACCATCCTGTACGCGGGCACCGAGACCGACATGTGGTACGCGAACCACATCGAGGCGGTCGTGTGTACCAAGGGCGAGGCCGAACTCACCGATCGTGAGACCGGAAAGAAGTACACGATCACGCCGGGCACGATGTACCTGCTCGACGGGCACGAGAAGCACACCATGCGGATCAAGGACGACTTCCACTGCATCTGTGTCTTCAACCCGCCGGTGACCGGTCGTGAGGACCACGACGAGAACGGCGTGTACCCCCTGCTCACCGAGCCGGAGCCGGACGCCGTCTGACAGAACGGCCTCGGCAGACAACTACATGGCCCACAGCCGCGCAGGGCGCCGCGGCTGTGGGGCCCACCTGAGACTCCCCGCCCGTCCCCCGTGAGGGGGACGGGCGGGGTACATCCCGAACAGGGCCGTACGAGAGGAGAGGCAGGCAACACCATGACCACCGCACCCGAGCGCACAGCCGACCTGTACCCGACCCGAGGCGCCACCGAGGTCCTCACCGAGCGCCAGGACCCCGTCGTGTGGTCCGAGCCGGGTACCGAGGGGCCGTTCACGGCCACGGAACTGTCGGCGTTCGACAGGGACGGCTTCTTCCAGGTCGACGAGCTGGTCCCTGAGGGCGAACTGGGTATCTACCAGGCGGAGCTCGACCGTCTGGCCCAGGACCCCGCGATGCGCGCCGACGAGCGCTCCATCGTGGAATCCCGCTCGCAGGAAATCCGTTCGATCTTCGAGGTGCACAAGATCAGCGAGGTCTTCGCCAAACTGGCGGCAGACCCGCGCGTCGTCGGACGAGCCCGCCAGATCCTGGGTTCGGACGTCTACATCCACCAGTCAAGGATCAATGTGAAGCCCGGCTTCGGCGCCACCGGCTTCTACTGGCACTCCGATTTCGAGACGTGGCACGCGGAGGACGGGCTCGCGAACATGCGAACCGTATCCGTGTCGATCGCGCTCACTCCGAATTACGCGTACAACGGCAGCCTGCTCCTGATGCCGGGTTCGCATCACACGTTCCTCGGCTGCGAAGGCGCCACGCCGAAGGACAACTACAAGCGGTCCCTGCAGATGCAGGACGCCGGTATTCCGTCCGACGAGGCACTGATCAAGCTCTCGGACCGGTTCGGTATTTCCCAGTGGGTCGGCGAGGCCGGCTCTGCCGTGCTGTTCGACTGCAACACGATGCACGGCAGCGGGGACAACATCACACCTTTCCCGCGGAGCAATGTCTTCTTCGTGTTCAACAGCGTCGAGAACACTGCTCAGGAACCCTTCTCGGCTCCCGTCCGGCGCCCCGAGTACATCGGTGCCACTGACTTCACCCCGGTGCGGTGAAGCTTTCGCGGTGAGCCTGTGATGTGACGATTGGCCCGGTTCCCCACGAGGGAGCCGGGCCAATCGTCACTCACGGCCCGCGGCAAGCCCTGGCTCCGGGGGTTCAACCGGCCAGCACGTCGAGCAGTCGGTCCACGTCGGCGGTGGAGTCGTAGAGGTGGAACGAAGCCCTGAGCGCGCCCGCCCGGTCGGAGATCTCGATGCCGGCGGCGCTCAACTCGCCCTGGCGGTGGCCGAGTCCGGGCACCGAGACGATCGCCGACCCCGGGGCGGGCACCGGGGTGTGGCCGAGCGCGGCGAGGCCGTCGCGGAAGCGGTCGGCGAGTGCCACGTCGTGGGCGCCGATCGTGGCGGCACCGATGCCTTCGATCAGGGCGAGCGAGTGGCGGGCGCCGGTGTAGCTGAACAGGCTGGGGCTGATGTCGAACCGTCGTGCGGAGTGGGCCAGTTCCTCGACGGGGCCGTAGCAGCTGTCCCAGGGATGCTCGCCCGCCACCCAGCCGGCGAACACCGGGGTGAGGTCGCCGAGGTCGTCGGGCACGGTGAGGAAGGCGACGCCGCGCGGGCAGAGCAGCCATTTGAAGCCGACGGCGACCGTGAAGTCGACGGCATCCGCGTCCAGCGGCCGCCAGCCCGCGGACTGGGACACATCGACGAGCGTGCGTGCTCCGTGGGTACGGGCCGCCTCGCCGACCGCCGTGAGGTCGGCGACGCGACCGTCGGCGGACTGAACGGCGCTGCAGGCGACGAGAGCCGTGCCCGGGCGTACGGACTGCGCCAGGTCTTCCAGTGGCGCGGTACGCACCTCGAGGTCGGCACGGATGTGGAACGGCGTGACCAGCGAGCTGAAGTCCGCCTCGGCGACGAGGACTTCGGCACCCGTCGGCAGCGAGGCGGCTATCAGCCCGGCGTACACCGCCACGGATGCGCCCGCTGCGACGCGGCGCTCGGACACCCCTGCGATCCGGGCGAAGGCGGCCCGGCTCGCCTCGACGTCGGCGAACATGTCGGTCGGCGCTCCGGCCGCGGAGGCCGCTACGGCCTCCTGCATGGCCTGCACTCCGGCCTGCGGGATCAGGCCGGAGCTCGCGGTGTTGAGATACGTCGACCGCGGCGCGAAGGCGGTGCCTCCGAGCCTCTCCAGGGAAGTCTCCATGTCTCCACTGTGCTGCCGGGCCGACCCCTCGTCCATTGCCAGTTTCTGCGTGGTGGGCCCAAGCGGTGCTTATGTATCGGCCCTGACCTGCACCTTCGTCGTCGCCGCTGTGGAGCGTGTCAGCCGGCTGTCCCTGTCGCTGCGGTGGTCGTGGTGTCCGAGGCCGCGGGCACCTCGCAGCCGTCGGGGCCGCAGGCGTCCGCCGAGTCGTCCGTGGATCCGACGGTGCGCAGCGGAGCGCGCTCGCCCCAGGCCTGCTCGAGTGCCTGGGTGAAGACCTCGGCGGGCCGGCCGCCGGAGACGCCGTAGGTACGGTCGAGTACGAAGAACGGCACGCCGGTGGCGCCGAGTTCGGCCGCCTCGCGCTCGTCGGCGCGGACCTCGTCGGCGTACGCGCTCTCGTCGGCGAGCACCGACCGTGCCTCCGCCTCGTCGAGTCCGGCCTCGACGGCGAGGGCGAGGAGCACCTCCGGGTCGTACACGGAGCGCTCCTCGGCGAAGTTCGCCCGGTAGGCGAGATCGAGGAGCTGCTCCTGGCGGCCGCGGGCCTTGGCGAGGTGGAGCAGGCGGTGGATGTCGAAGGTGCTGCCGTGGTCGCGGCCCTCGGTCAGATAGCCGAGGCCCTCGGCGCGGGCGTTGGAGGCGACATGCTCCTCCATGGCGCGTGCCTCTTCGGGGCTGCGCCCGAACTTCCGCGCCAGCATGTCGAGGACGAGACCGGTGTCGCCCTTGGCCCGGTCCGGGTCGAGCTCGAAAGAACGGTGCACCACCTCGACCCCGTCGCGGTGGGCGAAGGCCGCGAGGCCCTGCTCGAAGCGGGCCTTGCCTATGTAGCACCACGGGCAGGCGATGTCGCTCCAGATCTCGACGCGCATGTCTTTCTCTCCGGACTCGTCGGGGCGCAGGTGACCCCTGCGCCCTGATCCAACGCGGCCGTGGGCATGCGCATTCCCGGCCGGGCCCGTACGGCGGCGGAGCCCGGCCGGGAGTTCTCAGGGGCCGGTCAGCCGCTCTCCGGGCCGACTCGGCGGGGCAGGCCCAGCGGGTTGTCGTCGCGCAGTTCCGGCGGAAGCAGGGCGGCCGGAGTGCCCTGGTACGAGACCGGGCGCAGCCAGCGCTCGATCGCGGTGGAGCCGACCGAGGTGGAGGTGGAGGTGGTCGCCGGGTAGGGGCCGCCGTGCTGCTGGGCGGGGGCGACGGCGACGCCGGTCGGCCAGGCGTTGACGAGGATGCGGCCGGCGAGCGGGGTCAGAGCGGTGAGCAGGGCGGCGCCGCGTCCGGTCGGGTCGCTCTCCTCGACGGCTGCGAGGTGCACGGTGGCGGTGAGGTTGCCGGGCAGTCGTGCCAGTACGGCTTCGACCTCGTCCTCGGAGCGGTAGCGGGCGACGACGGTGACGGGGCCGAAGCACTCCTCGAGGAGCAGGTCGTGCGCGCCCTCCTCGGTGAGCCGTTCTGCGTCGACGGTGAGGAAGCCCGCGCCGACGGTGTGCTCGCCGCCCGAGCCCGGGGTCACCGGTGCGTCCACGCCCGGCAGTGCGGCGCGCTCGGTGACGCCCGCGACGAAGGCGTCGCGCATCCGGTGGTCGAGCAGGACGCCGGCCTCGACCTCGCTGACCTCGTGGGTGAGCGTCTTGACCAGCCGGTCGCCGGCGGCGGAGGCGGGTGCCAGGACGAAACCGGGCTTCGTGCAGAACTGGCCGACGCCGAGTGTCACGGACCCGGCCAGGCCGGTGGCGATCTGCTCGGCGCGCTCCGCGGCGGCCGCCTCGGTGATCACGACGGGGTTGAGCGAGCCGAGTTCGCCGTGGAAGGGGATGGGCCGTGGGCGGGCGGCCGCCGCGTCGAAGAGGGCGCGTCCACCGCGTACCGAACCGGTGAATCCGGCGGCGGCGACGAGCGGGTGGCCCACGAGTTCCACGCCCGCGTCGAAACCGTGCACGAGCTGGACGACGTCCGGTGCGACGCCGGTCTCCTCGGCGGCTCGGTGCAGGGCGGCCACGCAGAGCTCTGAGGTAGCGGGGTGGTCCGGGTGCACCTTGACCACCACGGGACAGCCGGCCGCGAGGGCGCTCGCGGTGTCGCCGCCGGGCACCGAGAAGGCGAGCGGGAAGTTCGAGGCGGCGTAGACGGCGACGACGCCGAGCGGCACCTTGTAGCGGCGCAGGTCCGGCCAGGGCGGCGTCTGGTTCGCGTCGGCGTGGCTGATGACGACGTCGAGGAAGGCGCCCTCGTCCACGGTGTCCGCGAAGGACCTCAACTGGTAGGTGGTGCGGGCGAGTTCACCGGTGAGCCGGCCGGGACCGAGGGCCGACTCGGCGTCGGCCGCCTCGATGACGTGGGCGGCGGCCTCGTCGAGCCGGTCGGCGGCGGCGCGCAGGAAGGCGGCCCGGGCGCTCCGGTCGGCGAGCGAGTGGCGGGCCGCGTGGGCGGAACGTACCGTCTGGTCGACCTCCTGGCGTGTGGCCTCGACCGCAACCTGCTCCCGCTGCTTCCCGGTTCGGGGGTCGACGCTCCAGACTGGTGCTGCTGCCACGGCCGTTCCTCCAGATGTGATGCCACCCACCAGGCTGTTCGATATGCTGAACAGCGTCTCTGATGCTGAACTGCCTCGGAGGCTATGCGTAGGCGAACGAAGGGGTCAAGGGCGATGTCGGGTGCCGATACGGGCGGCGGAGCGCAGGTCAAGTCGGCCGTACGGACGGTGGAGTTGCTCGAGTACTTCGCGGGCAGGCCCGGGATGCACGCGCTGGCCGCGGTGCAGGAAGCAGTCGGGTACCCGAAGTCCAGTCTGTACATGTTGCTCCGCACTCTGGTGGAGCTCGGCTGGGTGGAGACGGACGCGACGGGCACCCGGTACGGCATCGGCGTCCGCGCGCTGCTCGTCGGCACCTCCTACATCGACGGCGACGAGGTGGTGGCCGCCGCACGTCCGACCCTCGACCGGCTCTCCGACGACACCACGGAGACCATCCACCTCGCCCGGCTCGACGGCGTCAACGTGGTCTATCTGGCGACCCGTCAGTCCCAGCACTATCTGCGTCCGTTCACCCGGGTCGGCCGCCGGCTGCCCGCGCACTCGACCTCGCTCGGCAAGGCGCTGCTCGCCACGTACAGCGACGAGCAGGTGCGCAAGATGCTGCCGGAGACGCTCACGCCGCTGACCGAGCACACCCTCACGGACCGGGAGGCGCTGATCGAGGAGCTGCACGCCGTCCGCGAGCAGGGCTTCGCGGTGGACCGCGAGGAGAACACGCTCGGCCTGCGCTGCTTCGGCGTCGCCATCCCCTACCGGACCCCGGCCAGGGACGCCATCAGCTGCTCGGTGCCGGTCGCCCGCCTGACGCCCGGGCACGAGCAGATGATCAAGGACGCCCTGTTCGACGCCCGCGACCGGCTGACGCTCGCCACCAGGAGGCTCTGATGGATGTCCTGCTCCGACCGGTCCACGACAGTGATCTGCCGGTCCTCTTCCGGCAGATGAACGATCCGGAGTCCCAGCAGGTGGCCGCGTTCGTCTCCGAGAAGTACGCCGACCGCGACCTGTTCGACGCGCACTGGCGCCGGCTGCGCACATCGGACTCCGTGGTGGCGCGCACCGTACTGCTCGACGGCGACGTGGTCGGCAGCGCCGGGGTGTACGGGGAGCCGGGCGAGCGCGAGGTGACGTACTGGATCGACCGCTACTACTGGGGCCGCGGAGTGGCGACGGCCGCCCTGTCCGCGCTGCTCGGCCTGGAGCCGGAGCGGCCGCTGTACGCGCGGGTGGCCGCGGACAACATGGGCTCGCTGCGGGTCCTCGCCAAGTGCGGGTTCCAGGTGACCGGGGACGACCGCGGTTATGCGCACGCACGCGGCGAGGAGATCGACGAGCGTGTACTGCGGCTCGGCTGAGATCAGCCCTCCCCCGGCCGGCCATCGGCCCGGTGCGGGAGCGGCGGCCTCGCCTCCCCCGCCCGGCGGAGGTGGTTCGCCCTCCGGCAGGAGGTGCTCGGCTCCGTGCGACGCCAGCGTGGACACATGACTTCCACCGCTCCGAAACCGCTCACCGACGCCGCACCTGCCGCGGCGCCCGACACCCCGCCGCCGCTCGGCCGGACCCGCCGGATCCTGCGGGCCGTCGCGATCGCCGGCTGCCTGCCGTACCTCGTACTGAAGATCATCTGGGTCGCGGGCGGCGAGATCGGCATTCCGCCGGACAGTTCGCTGCTCGAACACCGCACGACGATGGCCCTGGCCAACGCCGGCACCGTCCTGATGGACGGCGCCGTGATCGTCCTCGTGCTGCTGCTCACCCGGCCCTGGGGCCTGCGGGTGCCCGCCTGGCTGCTCGTCGTTCCGCTGTGGATCGCGAGCGGGCTGCTGTCCCCGATCGTGGCGGGCTATCCGCTGCAGATGGTGGTCCGGCTGTTCCCCGGTGCTCCGGAGAGCGGCACGACCGGGGCCTCGGAGCCGTTCCTCGACGACTGGGTGTTCGCGGTCGTCTATCCGGGCTTCATCGTCCAGGCGCTGGCACTCGGCAGCCTGTTCGTGCTCTACGCCCGGGACCGCTGGGGTCATCTGTGGCAGGGGCGGCTGCGCGATCTGCCCCGGACACCGACCGGGCCTGCGCAGCGGATCACCGCCTGCGCCGTGGCCCTGCTGACGCTCCTGCCCGTCTCGATGCATCTGGCCTGGGTGGCCGGTTCGAGGTCCGGCCTGCACCCGTCCCGGGCGGACGAGTACACCCGCGACTCCGCCGTACTCGATCTCGTCTATGTGGGCTTCTCGGTGGCGACCGTCGTGGGCGTGCTGCTGCTTGCCTTCCCGCGGGGCCGGTCGCTGCCGGTGAGGGTGCCGCTCGCGCTGGCCTGGGTGGGCTCCGGCGCGCTCGGCTGCTGGGGCGGCTGGATGCTCGTCACCTCGCTCGCCGCGGTCGACGACCTCACGCAACAGCCGACCCCGGTGGTGCAGCTGACCTACGCTGTCCAGATGATCGTCGGGATGCTCGTGGCCGCCTTCGGCGCGTACTTCTTCGCCGAACGGGCCGCTGCCGAACGGACCTCGACCGGTCGGCCGCCGCACCTCGTCACCGTCCCGGCCGGCTCCACCCGCTGATGACCGTCTCGCTGCGGCTGTGCGGCCGGTGGCTCTTCGGACGGCAGGCCCGCCTGCGCTGGGTGCACCTGGTGCTCGGCGGGGCCCTGCTGATGCCGTACTTCCTCGTCGGCTCGGTCTTCGTGGGACCGCTGCTCGGCGGGGAGGAGCCGATGTTCGGCTCGATGCGGGCGCAGTTCATCTCCTACGCGGCGGCGCTGCCGCTGGTGGCGCTCAGCGCGCTGGTCTTCCCGCTGGCCCGGCCGCTGTCCGTGGCGGCGGTACGGACGATGTGCGGGGTACGCGACGAGCTCGCGGAGGGGCCCGCGCGCTCGCGGGCCGCGCGGGTGCGGACCTCGGCCTGGTTCACGCTGCACCTGGGGATCGGGGCGCTGATCAGCGGTATGACGCTCGCGGTTCCGCCCTTCGCGGTGTTCCTGCTCGCGGTGCCGGTGTTCAGTGGGCTGCGGGACTCCCGGTTCGGTGCGCCCGGAGTCTTCGAGCATCTCTGGGCCGTGCTGCTCGCCCCCGTGGCGGGCGCGGTCTTCCTGGTGCTGCTCGCCGCGTGCGCGGCCACGGCAGGGACGCTGCTCGCCCGTTGGGCCCCGCAGCTGCTGGCACCCGCGCCCGCCGACCGGCTGGCGGCGGCGGAGGAACGCGCCGCGGAGCTCGCGGTGCGCAACCGGCTCGCGCGCGAACTGCACGACTCGGTGGGCCACGCGCTCAGCGCGGTCACGCTGCAGGCAAGCGCCGCCCGCCGGGTCCTGGACTCCAACCCCGACTTCGTGCGCGAGGCGCTCTCGGCCATCGAGGACACCACCCGCCGCACGGTGGGTGAACTCGACGCGGTGCTCGGCCTGTTGCGCGAGGGCGACGAGACGGGCGAGGGCCCCGACCCGGCGCCCGCGCCGACCCTGGAGGCCGATCTGGACGGCCTGCTCGCCCGTACCCGGGCCGCCGGTTTGCCTGTCGAGGCGTCGGTCGGACCCGGCGTGGACCTGGCCGCCCTGCCCGCGCTCGTGTCCCGTGAGGCGTACCGGATCG
The DNA here is from genome assembly GCF_003574445.1 of Streptomyces sp. YIM 130001. Lineage (GTDB taxonomy): Bacteria > Actinomycetota > Actinomycetes > Streptomycetales > Streptomycetaceae > Streptomyces. Next base: position 357,487 of record NZ_KZ984552.1, on the reverse strand, counting down.
TGCAGGAGGGGCTGAGCAATGCGCTCAAGCACGCGGGGTCGGTACCGGTGACCGTGCGCATCGCCCGCACGGAATCGGCCCTCGAGATCGTGGCGGAGAATTCGCTGCCCGCGACGCCGACGCCGACGCCGACGCCGCGGGAAGGCGGCGGCCGCGGGCTGCCCGGCATCACCGAGCGCGCCCGCCTGCTCGGCGGTACGGCCACGGCGGGCGCCGCCGACAGCCGCTGGAGACTGTGCGTACACCTGCCCCTGGGAGGACCCCGATGAAGACCCCTGACGGTGCGCCGATCCGGGTGGTGCTCGCCGACGACGAGCGCATGGTGCGTACCGCTCTGCGGGCGATCCTGGAGGCGGAACCGGAGTTCGAGGTGGCCGGCGAGGCGTCGACCGGCGCGCAGGCGGTGTCCGTGGTCCGCGAGCTGCGCCCCGACGTGGTCCTGATGGACGTACGGATGCCCGAGGTGGACGGAATCCGGGCGACCGAGCAGATCCTCCGCACGGTCGCGGAGCCGCCGCGGATCGTGGTGGTGACGACCTTCGAGAACGACTCGTACGTGTACGACGCGCTGCGCGCCGGTGCCTCCGGGTTCCTGCTGAAACGGGCGGATGCCGACGAACTGGTACAAGCCGTGCGTCTGGTGGCGCGCAGCGACTCGCTGCTCTTCCCGGCGGCGGTGCGCGCGCTGGCCGCCCAGCACGCGGCCGCCCGTCGGACGGCGCCCGCGTGGGTGGCGCGGCTGTCCGGACGGGAGGCCGACGTGCTGCGCCTGATGGCTACCGGACTCACCAACGCGGAGATCGCGGACCGGATCGGGGTGGGCCCCGCGACCGTGAAGACCCATGTCGCGTCCGTCCTCGCCAAGACCGGCACCCGGGACCGCACGCAGGCGGTCATCGCCGCCTACGAGGCGGGCTTCGTCGGCGGCTGACCACGTCGGCCCGTCGGGACGGACGCGGCACCCGGCATGAGAGGTTTCTGAAAAAGTGCCCGGCCGGGAACGCGATGGCTCGTCCGGATCGTCCCCACAGTGGGATGAACAAGATGATCAGGCGCGCCTCGGTCTTCTCGCTGCTCCTGGTGCTCTCGTTGTTGGTGAGGGCGACCTGGGTGCAGTTCTACGAAGGCGAGGCCCTCGCGGACAACAAGAAGAACCGGCGGAACGTCATGGAGACGTATGCGAACCCGCTGGGCGACATCGTGGTGGCCGGAGAGGCCGTCACCGGATCGGAGCGGACCACTGGCAGCGACCTCGCGTACAAGCGCACGTACCGGGACGGCTCCCTCTACTCGGCCGTCACCGGCTACACCTCGCAGGTGTACGGCGCCACCCAGCTCGAGGGCATCTACCAGGACGTGCTCGACGGCTCCGACTCCCGCCTGAAGAACCCCCGCGAGGCGATCACCGGCGAACGGGCGGGCCCGGGCGACGTGGTGACGACCATCGACCCCGCGGTGCAGAAGGCCGCCACCGAGTCGCTCGGCGGCAAGAAGGGCGCCGCGGTGGCCATGGATCCGCAGTCCGGCCGGATCCTCGGCATGGTCTCCACCCCGTCGTACGACCCCTCGCGCATCAGCGGGAGCACGGACGGCGACGCCTGGAAGAAGCTGACGGGCGACGAGGACAAGCCGATGGTGAACCGGGCATTGCGCCAGCCGCTGCCGCCGGGCTCGACCTTCAAGCTGGTGGTGGCCGCGGCGGCACTCGAGGAGGGTCTGTACGACTCGGTGGACGAGCGCACGGACAGTCCGGATCCGTACACCGCCCCCGGCACCACCACACCGGTCACCAACGAGAACCGTTCGGCGCCCTGCGAGGACGCGACGCTGCGGACAGCCCTGCAGTACTCCTGCAACACCGTCTTCGGCAAGCTCGCCGTGGACCTCGGGCAGGACAAGGTGGCCGCGATGGCGGAGAAGTTCGGCTTCAACGACGAGGAGCAGGACGTCCCCGTGAGGGCCTCGGAGAGCAGCTACCCGTCGGGCATGGACAAGCCGCAGACGGCTCTGAGCGGCATCGGCCAGTTCGAGGTGACGGCCACCCCGCTGCAGATCGCCATGGTGAGCGCGGCGCTGGCGAACGGCGGGGAGCTGGTGGCTCCGGACATGGTGGACCGGGTGACGGACTCCGGCGGTGACGCTCTGGAGAACCACGACGACCCGGACACCACGCGGGTGGTGAGCGAGCGCAATGCCGAGCAGCTGCAGTCCGCCATGGAGACGGTCGTCGACAAGGGCACCGGCAGCAACGCACGGATCCCCGGGATGACCGTGGGCGGCAAGACGGGAACCGCGCAGCACGGCGAGCGCAACGAGAACACTCCGTACGCCTGGTTCACGTCCTACGCGACGAACTCGGACGGCGAGCAGGTCGCGGTCGCGGTGATCATCGAGGACTCGGACGCGGCCCGCACCGAGGTCAGCGGCAACGGCCTCGCGGCGCCGGTCGCCGAGGCGATGATGCGGGCGGCCCTGGACTGACCGACGCGCTGCCGGGTGCGGCCGTCAGGCCGCCGTCCAGTCCGGGCGGCGGCCTGACGTGCTGCCGGGTGCGGCCGTCAGGCCGTCCAGTCCGGGCGGCGGCCGCTGAGGCCCACCACACGGTCCAGGATCGGTGCGTCCTCGGGAACCGGCACGATCGGGCCGAACATGCCCTCGCGGTCCGGCCCGTCGGGCGAGGCGGCGAGCAGGGCGCGGGCGATCTCGAGACCCGCCGGATCCGGTGCGTACGGCTGGCCGGTGGCACGAGCCAGGTCCCAGCCGTGCACGACCAGTTCGTCCATGGCGACCTGTCCCGCCACGGCGCCCGGCAGCTCGACGCCGCCCGCGCGGGTGTCACCGGTCCAGGCCTCCGGTGCACGCCACGCCTCGGCCAGTTCCTCGAGATTCTTGGCGAGTTCCGCCCGCCATCCGGGCCCGATGTCCGGCTGCACCGTGTCGGGGCTGGTGTCCATCGGTCCGAGGTCCTTGCGCGCGGCGTCCCGGAAGGCCGCGGCGAGCATCGTCAGATGGCCGAGCAGATGACGTACGGCAAGGTCCTCGCAGGGTGTGGGAGCGGCCAGTTGATCGTCCCGCGTGCCCTCGGCGAGCTGGGCGATGACGCGGGTCTGGGGTCGGAAATCCACGGTCTCATTCATACCGGTGGAGACTCACGCGGGCTACGGAACTCATCGGTCCTACGCCGACGGGAGCTGTTCCCGCACAAGCTCCAGATCCGCATCGGACGCGAGCCCGGCGTGATAGAGCCGCAGTTCCGTCGCACCGAGCCCCGCCGCTGCCTCCGCGTCTGCGCGCAGTGTGCCGGGACTCCCGCCCATCCCACTGACCACCGTCAGATTCGCCGCGAGCACCGCGCCCGGCACCCGCTGCTCCGCGAAGGGCGCGAGCAGACCGGCTCCGCCCGTACAGGGCACCACCACCCCGTCGGCGACCGACAGGACGTGGTCCGGCGCGACGCCGACGTTGGCGCCGCAGGCCCGCACGGCGGGATCCGCGTGCAGCAGTACCTGGAATCCGGCGGGCGCCGCCGCCCGCACCGCCGCGACCACCTCGTCCTGCAGGGAACGCGCGACGCGTGCGCGGAAGTCCAGTACGGCATCGGCGAGTTGTGCGTCCCCGAGCAGCGCCTCGACCGTCGCACGGGCGGGGTCCGCGCCACGCCACAGCGGTTCCAGGCCACGGCGTACGGCGATCGCGAGCCGGTCCGCCTCGATGCCCGTGTCGGCGTAACCGGCACGGCAGTGCGCGCAGAAGCACAGCGACATCAGGTACCGGCCGGCGTCCCCCGGGTCGGTGCCGGCGGTCTTGTCGTGGGCGTGCAGGTGCGCGAGGCCGTACCAGCCGCAGGACTCCAGCTCGGTGCCGCGCGCGCCGGGCCGCACCGCGGACTCGGCGGCGAGCTCGGTGAGGTACGCGCGGGTGGCGGGCTGGGCGATACAGGGTGCCCACGGGTAGCGGTCGCCGTAGGCGTTGGTGACCGAGGTGTCGGGGTGTTCGGCGCCGAGCCGTGAGTTGTGGGCGAGCACCACCCAGCTGTGCACCTCGAGTCCGGCCGCCTCGAGAGCGGCTGTCGCCGTGCCGTACGCGTCACCGGGGGCCCAGTCGCCCGCTGGGTACGGCCGGAGCATGCGGCCGGCCCAGCGGGGTCCCGGCGGGTAGAGGACGGCGGCGTGCTCGGCGGTGACGATGCGGTGGCCCGGGTGGCGCGGAGTGAGGGCGCGGACGGAGTGGTACGCGGCGGCGAGCGTGACCTGCCGTACGCCGAGTCCGGCGATGCGGTCCGCGGCGTCCGGGTCGCCGTTGACGTCCCACGGGTAGACGAAGGCGGCGGCTCTCACCAGGAGGCCCCCGTCGCGGCCGTGGCCGTTTCCGCGATCAGCTTCCGGCCCTGCCGGACGAGGCGGGCCAGCTCCTCGATGTGCTCGTCCGGCGGCTCGTGCAGGGGCGACCGTACGTGGCCGACGTCCAGGCCGCGCATTCGCACACCGGCCTTGACCAGCGACACGGCGTATCCCTTGCCGCGGGCGCGGAGTTCGACCAGCGGCCGGTAGAAGCCGTCGAGGAGGCGGTTCGCGGTCACGTCGTCGCCCGTGTTGAGGGCGCGGTGGAAGGCGAGGGCGATGTCGGGGGCGAAGGCGAACACGGCGGAGGAGTACAGGAGTACGCCGATCCCGCGGTAGGCGAGGCTGGTGAGCTCGGCGGTCGGCAGGCCGTTGAAGTACAGCACATCCTCAAGTCCGGCCGCGCGTACGGCACTTACCGTGCGCTGCATCAGATCGAGGTCGCCGAGGCCGTCCTTGAAGCCGATGATCCGCGGGTGGCGGGCGAGTTCCACGACGGTCTCGGGGGTGAGGACGGCGTTGTCCCGCTGGTAGACGACGACGTCGAGCGGTGTGGCCTCGGCGAGCGCGGTGAAGTGGCGGATCAGCCCCTCCTGCGCGGCGAACACGAGGTACGGCGGCATGGCGAGCAGTCCGTCGGCGCCGGCGTCCTGGGCGAGGCGCGCGAAGTGCAGGGCGAGCGCGGTGCCGTAGCCGGCTCCGGCGACCACCGGCACCCGCCCCTCGGTCACCTCGACCGCCGCCGCCACGCAGTCCCTGAACTCCTCGGGCGTGAGCGCGTGGAACTCGCCGGTGCCACAGCACGCGAAGACCGCGGCCGCGCCCGCGTCCACGCCCTCGCGCACGTGCCTGCGGTAGGTGTCGAGGTCCACGGAGCCGTCGGGTCCGAAGGCGGTGACCGGGAAGAACAGCGGCCCGCTGGGGATGCTGAGCCGGGCGGCGAGAGGGGCTGATGTCACGGACTCTCCCTGGGCAGCGGCGGACCGGCGCGCGTTCCGGGGAAGGGTCGGGCGTCCCGGACAAGCTCCGTGCACGTTTCTGATCCGCGTCCATATTTCTGAACTCGCTCACGCTAAGACGCGTCCCGGGTGACGGTCAAGCCGCGGTACGCGCAACTCATCAGCGATTTCCGAGCACTTCGCGCACCCCGCCCCGGCCTCTTGACCGGGTCATGTGCGACTCCCTAGCGTTGTCCACGCATGTGAATGACGTACCTGAATATGTCTCCGCCGGCGGCTCGCTCGCGCCGGCTCCGCGTCACCCGCCGGAGCCACGCGACCGCATCCGTCACCGGACTCGCCCCGAGGAGAACCCGATGCCCGCACCCCGCACCGTTCTGCTCACCGGCGCCGCGGGCGGCCTCGGCACCCTGATGCGCGGCCTGCTGCCGGCGTACGGCTACGAGCTGCGGCTCCTCGACGCCCGGCCGGTCGAGGGCGAGCCCGACGCGATCACCGCCGATCTCGGCGACCGCGACGCGATCAGGGAAGCCGTACGGGGCGTCGACGCGATCATCCACCTGGCGGGCATCTCCCTGGAAGCCCCGTTCGAGAAGATTCTTCGGTCGAACATCGAGGGCACGTACCACCTCTACGAGGCGGCCCGCGAAGAGGGCGTCGAACGCGTCGTGTTCGCATCCTCGAACCACGCCGTCGGCTTCACCCCGCGCCCGCGCGGCGCGTCTCCGCTGCCCGCGCCCGCACTGATCCCGATCGACACCCCGCGCCGCCCCGACACGTTCTACGGCCTGTCGAAGTCCTTCGGCGAGGACCTGGCCCAGCTGTACTGGGACCGCCACGGACTGGAGACGGTGTCCGTACGGATCGGCTCCTGCTTCCCCGAGCCGACGTCGGTGCGGATGCTGTCGGTGTGGATGAGCCCGGCGGACGGCGCTCGGCTCTTCCACGCGGCGCTGACCGCCGAGGGCGTCGGGCACACCGTGGTGCACGGCTCGTCCGCCAACACCCGCCTGTGGTGGGACCTCGACTCGGCGCGCGCGCTCGGATACGAGCCGACGGACGACTCGGAGCCGTACGCCGCTCAACTCATCGCGGATCAGGGCGAGTTGGACGACAAGAACCCGGACCACGAACACCTCGGCGGCCACTTCTGCACGAACCCGCCCATCTGGCCGTACTGACCCGCAACGCCCTCGTACCGGACCCCGCGACACATCCGTCACGCCCGCGCCGGGCCCGGGAGCCGCACACCGCCGCCGACCCGTCGAGCCTCTCCGCACCCCGCCTCCGACCTGCCGGAACAGGCAACGGGCAGCAAACGGGCAGCCGCATCCGGGTATTCGGGCACGCCGATATCCCTGCCTGCCGCCCCTCCCTGTTCGTCGCGGGCGCCACTGCGGGCAAACGGGCAGATCCGGTCAGGATCGACTCCGTGCGGGCCCTGTCAACCCGGCCTCAGGCGCTGTACAACTCTCCTCACAGGCCCGAACGGGCACATCCGGGAAGCGGGACTCCCCGAACGTGCCCGCCGACCACACGAGGAGAGGAGCAGGCGGTGAACGCGGAGGAACGACAGCGGGAGATCGTCCGGGCGGCACGGCGCGCAGGCAGCGTCGACGTCAACGACCTCGCAGACGAACTCGGCGTCGCCAGGGAGACGGTCCGCCGCGATCTGCGTGCACTGGAGGACCACGGCCTGGTCCGGCGCACCCACGGCGGCGCGCACCCCGTGGAGAGCGCCGGCTTCGAGACGACGCTCGCCTACCGCACCACCGTGCACGTCCCGGAGAAGCGCCGGATCGCGACGGCCGCCGCCGAACTCACCGGTGACGCGGAAACCGTCTTCGTCGACGAGGGGTTCACGCCGCAGCTGATCGCCGAGTCACTGCCGCGCGACCGTCCGTTGACCGTACTCACCGCCTCGCTCGCCACCGCGGGCGCGCTGTCCCGGGCGGAGAACGAGTTCACGGTGCTGCTGCTCGGCGGGCGGGTGCGTCCCGGAACGCTCGCCACCGTGGACCACTGGACGGCCAAGATGCTCGCCGGGTTCGTCATCGACCTCGCCTTCATCGGGGCCAACGGCATCTCCCGCGACCACGGCCTGACCACCCCCGACCCGGCGGTCAGCGAGGTCAAGTCGCAGGCCATGCGGGCCGCCCGGCGCCACGTGTTCGCCGGGGTGCACACCAAGTTCGGCGCGGTGAGCTTCTGCCGGTTCGCCCGCGTCGGCGACTTCGAGGCCATCGTCACGGACACCCAGCTGCCCGCCGCCGAGGCACATCGCTACGCCCTTCAGGGCCCCCAGGTCATCCGCGTCTGACCCGACCATCTCCCGTACTCCCCCATCGCTCGCGGGCGGCACCGGCCGCCGGCCGGCCTGCGCACGCCCGGATCCGACTCCCCCAACCCCCGTTCAGGAGCGTTCATGCGAACCAAGGGCCGATTCCGACCACGCGCCCCGATCGCGCTAGCAGCCACCGGCGCGCTGCTGCTCTCCGGCTGCTGGACCGGCGCCGGCGGCACCGGCTCGGGCGGTGACGCCATCGACGTACTGATGGTCAACAACCCGCAGATGGCGGAGCTGCAGAAGCTCACCGCCAAGCACTTCACCAAGAAGACCGGGATCAAGGTGAACTTCACCGTGCTGCCGGAGAACGACGTCCGCGACAAGATCAGCCAGGACTTCGCCAACCAGGCCGGCCAGTACGACGTCGCCACCCTCAGCAACTACGAGATCCCGATCTACGCCAAGAACGGCTGGCTGCGCGACCTCGACGGCTACGTGTCCAAGGACGCCGGCTTCGACCAGAAGGACATCCTGCCGCCCATGCGCCAGTCGCTGACCGGCGAGGACGGCAAGCTCTACGGCGAGCCCTTCTACGGCGAGTCGTCGTTCCTGATGTACCGCAAGGACGTCTTCGACAAGGCCGGCCTGAAGATGCCGAAGAAGCCCACCTGGCAGCAGGTGGCCGACCTCGCCGCGAAGGTGGACGCCTCCGAGGACCGCATGAAGGGCATCTGCCTGCGCGGGCTGCCCGGTTGGGGCGAGCTGACCGCGCCGCTGACCAGTGTGGTGAACACGTTCGGCGGCACCTGGTTCGAGAAGGACTGGACGGCGAAGGTCGACTCCCCCGAGTTCAAGAAGGCCGTGGACTTCTACGTCTCCCTGGTCCGCAAGCACGGCCAGTCCGGCGCCGCCCAGTCCGGCTACGCGGAGTGCCTCAACAACCTCACCCAGGGCAAGACCGCCATGTGGTACGACGCCACGGCCGCAGCCGGCTCCCTCGAATCGGCCAACTCCCCGGTCAAGGGCAAGATCGGCTACGTACCCGCGCCGGTGAACCGCACCGAGAGCTCCGGCTGGCTCTACACCTGGGCCTGGGGCCTGCAGAAGGCCTCCCCGAACCCGGACAAGGCCTGGAAGTTCATCTCCTGGGCCTCCAGCAAGGAGTACGAGGAACTGGTGGGCAAGGAGATCGGCTGGGCGAACGTCCCGGCGGGCAAACGCGCTTCGACGTACAAGAACCCCGAGTACCGCAAGGAGGCCGCCGCCTTCCAGGACGTCACCCGCGCCGCCATCGCGGACGCCCGGCCGCGTGATCCCGGCGTGCAGCCGCGGCCCGCGCCCGGCATCCAGTTCGTCGGAATCCCCGAGTTCACCGACCTGGGCACCAAGGTCTCGCAGGAGATCAGCGCGGCCATCGCGGGCCGCCAGTCCGTGAACAGCGCGCTGTCGAAGTCCCAGCGCCTCGCCGAGGAGATCTCGAAGGAGTACGAGGGCCGATGACCGCCACCGCCGCTCCCCCGTCCGGCACCGACACCGATGCCGCCGTACGCGCAGCCAAAGCACCGAGCCGGCTTCGCGCCTGGGCCACCAGAGGCCCGCTCCTGCCCGCCCTGATCTTCATGATCGTGGTCACCCAACTGCCGTTCGTGGCAACGCTGGTGATCTCGTTCTTCGACTGGAACGCGCTGTACCCGGACGCCCGCAGCTTCGCCGGATTCGGCAATTACGCGGAGGTCCTCACCGACCCCGACCTGCGCAAGTCGGTGTTCACCACCGTGCTGCTCACGGCGACCGTGGTGCTGGCCAGCCTGGTGCTCGGGCTTGCCCTCGCTCTGCTGCTCGACCGCAAGTTCCGCGGACGCGCGGCGGTGCGCACGCTGCTCATCGCGCCGTTCCTGCTCGTCCCGGTGGCTGCGGCCCTGCTGTGGAAGCACGTGCTCTACAACCCCGAATACGGCCTGCTGAACGGCCTGTTGAACTGGGTGGGCGGTCCGCAGCCGGACTGGGTGTCGAACACTCCGCTGCTCGCGATCGAGGTCTCCCTGATCTGGCAGTGGACTCCGTTCATGATGCTGATCCTGCTCGCCGGGCTGCAGAGCCGGTCCCCCGAACTCCTGGAGGCCGCCCGTATCGACGGCGCGTCGAACGTCCAGATCTTCCGCCACATGACGCTGCCGCATCTGCGGCGGTACCTCGAACTCGGCGCGTTGCTCGGCTCGATCTACATCGTTCAGAACTTCGACGCCGTGTTCACCATCACCTCGGGCGGACTCGGCACCGCCAACCTGCCGTACACCGTCTACCAGAGCTTCTACCAGGCACACGAGAACGGTCTGGCCTCCGCGGCCGGCGTGCTCGTCGTCATCGGCTCCCTGATCATCGCGACCTTCGCCCTGCGCGTGGTGTCGTCCCTCTTCCGCGAGGAGGTGTCCCGCGCATGAGTACCACCGCACCCACCACCCCGGCGCCGCCGGCGACCATCGGAGCGCGACGCACCCCGGGTCGTCCCCCGGCACGGCGTCGTAGCACCGCACTCGGGCTGCTCGCCTGGCTGGCCGGCATCGTCTTCGTCCTGCCGCTGGCCTGGATGACGCTGACGTCGTTCCACTCCGAGGAGGACGCGGCGACCAATCCGCCGTCCGTCGCGGCCTCGCTCACCCTCGACGGGTACCGCGAGTTCTTCGGCGCCGCGGGCGGCGCCAGCCCCTGGCCCGCGCTGATCAACTCCACGGTGGCGTCCGTGGCTTCGACCCTGTTCGTCCTGGTGCTCGCGCTGCCCGCGGCGTACGCGCTTTCGATCCGGCCGGTGAAGAAGTGGACGGACGTCCTGTTCTTCTTCCTGTCCACGAAGATGCTGCCGATCGTCGCCGGACTGCTGCCGCTTTACCTGTTCGCCAAGAACACCGGGATGCTCGACAACATCTGGCTCCTCGTCGTGCTCTACACCTCGATGAACCTGCCGATCGCGGTGTGGATGATGCAGTCGTTCCTGGCCGAGGTGCCGGTGGCCGTCATCGAGGCGGCGCAGATCGACGGGGCCAGACTGCCCACGGTGCTCGCCCGGGTGGTCGCGCCGATCGCGGCACCCGGTATCGCCGCCACCGCTCTGATCTGTTTCATCTTCAGCTGGAACGAGCTGTTGTTCGCCCGGGTGCTGACCGGCGTCGTCGCCCAGACCGCACCCGTCTTCCTGACCGGCTTCATCACCAGCCAGGGCCTGTTCCTGGCGAAGGTGTGCGCCGCGTCCCTCGTGATCTCCCTGCCGGTGCTCGCCGCGGGGTTCGCCGCCCAGGACAAACTCGTCCAGGGCCTGTCCCTTGGAGCCGTGAAGTGAAAGCAGCCGTCATCGAGTCCGTGGGCAAAGCCGTCGTCTCGGAGGTTCCCGACCCCACCCCGGAGCCCGGGCAGGTGGTCGTCGAGGTCGCGGCGTGCGGACTGTGCGGCACCGATCTGCACATCCTGCAGGGCGAGTTCGCGCCCACGCTGCCGATCGTGCCGGGGCACGAGTTCGCCGGTGAGGTGGTCGCCCTCGGCAGCGGGGTCACCTCGGTCGCGGTCGGCGACCAGGTCGCCGTCGACCCTTCCCTGTACTGCTACGCCTGCCGGTACTGCCGCCAGGGGCACAACAACCTCTGCGAGCGGTGGGCGGCGATCGGCGTCAGCACCGCGGGCGGCGCCGCCCAGTACGCCGTCGCCCCCGAGGCGAACTGCGTGAAGCTCCCCGACCACATCCGCACCGCCGACGCCGCGCTGATCGAGCCCCTGTCCTGCGCGGTGCGCGGTTACGACGTCCTGAACTCCCGGCTCGGCTCGCACGTCCTGATCTACGGTTCGGGCACGATGGGCCTGATGATGCTGGAGCTGGCCAAGAAGACCGGCGCCGCGAGCATCGACGTGGTCGACCTGAACCCCGAACGGCTCGCCACCGCGAAGCAGTTGGGCGTCAGCGGCTCCGCCTCCGGCGCGGACGAGCTGGACCGGCCGCAGGGCTGGGACGTGGTCATCGACGCCACCGGCAACGCGGCGGCGATCCAGGACGGGATCGGCCGGGTCGCGAAGGCCGGCACCTTCCTGCAGTTCGGCGTCGCCGACTACGCGACGACGGCCACCATCGAGCCGTACAAGATCTACAACCAGGAGATCACCATCACCGGCTCGATGGCCGTGCTGCACAGCTACGAGCGGGCCGCCGAGCTCTTCGCCGGCGGGGTGCTCGACCCGGACCTCTTCATCAGCGACCGGATGCCGCTCGACTCCTACCCGGACGCCCTGGCACGGTTCGCCTCCGGTGTGGGCCGCAAGATCGTGGTGGTGCCGTAACCGCCGCGCGTCGGACGCTCGGCCCCGGTGCCGCCGGAAATCCGGTGTCGCCGGGGCCGTCGCCGTCCGTACTCTTCCGGCCATGGGCAGACCCCGGGGATTCAGTTACGAGCAGCTCGGTGACGGCAGTGTGGCCATCACGCATCAGGGACGTGCAGCGGGCACCCTGCGTGGCGCCCGGGCCGACAAGTTCCTCGCGGAGGTCGCCTCCGGCGACGCCCAACTGGTGATGGCCCGCTGGACCGGCGCCTACAAACACGGCAATGAACGTGCGGCCCGCAACCATCCGCGCAACCGCCGCCGCTGAATCTCCGCCGGGCGCCCCGAACGAGTGAGTCTGCACGGTCGGCGTAGGTAAGGGAACGGTAAAGCGGGGTCGTTCGTTACCCCCGTCATGACAGCTATGACCCCCGGCTCGAACATCCCCCTCGCCACCGCCCGCGTAGCGGTGGACGTCGCCGCCCCGGTGCGGCTCGACGTATCGAGCCTGCTGCTCACCGCCGACGGCAAGGTGCGCTCCGACGACGACTTCATCTTCTACAACCAGCCCTCGGGCCCCGGTGTGACCTACCGCTCGGGCGGTGGCTCCGCGCCCGATGCGATCGTCGTGGACACCGCGGCGGTACCGGCAGGCATCGAGCGGATCGTGGTGACCGCGAGCCCGGACGCGGCAGGCCAGTCGTTCCAGGGCGTCGAACCGACCGCGACGGTGCGGAACGCGGACGACGGTGCCGCACTCGCCACCTTCACCCCGCCGCAGCTCGGCGCCGAGACGGCGCTGGTCGTCGTCGAGGTCTACCGGCGGGGCGGCGCGTGGAAGGTCCGCGCGGTCGGACAGGGCTATGCGAACGGCCTGGCGGGCATCGCCACCGACTTCGGTGTCAGCGTCGACGAGCCCGCACCGGCCGCCCCTGCGCCCACTCCCACGCTGCAGACCCCGGTCGCACCGCCGGCGCCTGCTGCCCCTGCGGTCGACCCGCGAGTCGCTCCGCCCGCCGCCCCGGTACCGCAGACACCGCCCGCGCCCGCCCCGCAGGCCGCGGCCCCGCCCGCGCCCGCCGCTCCGCAGGCTCCCGCCGCGCCGGCGCCGGGCGCAGGGAAGATCAACCTCGACAAGGGGCGGGTCAGCCTCCAGAAGAACCAGACGGTGTCCCTGGTCAAGGGCGGCAGCCCGCTGCTCTCCCAGGTGCGGATGGGCCTCGGCTGGGAGCCGGCGTACCGGGGCAAGGACATCGACCTGGACGCCTCGGTCATCGCCTACGGCCCGCAGCGCAACCACATCGAGAGCTGCTACTTCGGCAAGCTGACCATCCTCGGCGGCGCGGTCCAGCACTCCGGGGACAACCTCACGGGCGAGGGCGCGGGTGACGACGAGACCATCACGGTCGACCTCGGCCGACTCCCGCAGGAGGTCAGCGGCCTGGTCTTCACGGTCAACTCGTTCTCGGGCCAGAAGTTCACCGAGGTGGCGAAGGCGTACTGCCGCCTCATGGACGCCGCGACGGGCGAGGAACTGGTCCGGTTCGACCTGACGAACGCCGAGGCGCAGACCGGCGTGATGATGGCGAAGCTGGTCCGGCAGTTCTCCGGCGAGTGGGACATGACGGCGATGGGCGAATTCGTGAAGTCCCGCACGGTGCGCGGGATGGTCAAGCCCTCGGCCCGCGCGCTCTGACCACGGCGCCACAGCAGTCGGTACGCAACGGCCCCCGGTTCCTCGCCAGTCGAGGAACCGGGGGCCGTTCGCTGCGGAAGCTCACTCCGCCACGGCAGCCGCCAGCTGGGTCAGGCTGTCGATCCGCCAGTCCACGGCGGCCACCACGTCCGGGTCCTCGGCCCACAGGTGGCCCCACGGGCCGCGCCGCAGATGGGCGGTACGCAGTCCGGCCTGCCGGGCCGGGAAGATGTCCTCGGCCGGATGGTCCCCGACGTACAGGGTCTCCGCCGGGCCGGCCTGCGACACCTCGAGGACCCGCTCGAAGAACGACGGATCCGGTTTGGCCACGCCCCAGTCGCCGGAGGTCACGACCAGGTCGGCCGGCAGGTCGAGGTCGCGGAGCAACTCGGCGGCCCGGGCCGATGCGTTCCCCGCGACGATCACGCGATGGCCTGCCTCGCGCAGCCCGCCGAGGGCGGGGCGTACGTCGGGATACAGGTCACGCTCGTCGAGGTACTCGCCCCGGCCCGCGGACTCCCGGGCGTGGTACGCGGCGGCGACGTCCATGTCCGGGCTGAGCAGCCGAAGGGCGTCGTCCTGCTCGCGTCCCTGGGCGGCGACCGCTCCGACGAGGCAGGAGACGGTGTGGCCCGGCACGCCCAGCCAGTCGGCCCACGAGGCCCAGTAGCGGTCGTCCTTGGTGAGGGTCTCACCCACGTCGAACACGATGGTCTCAATCATCGTCCGCAGCGTACGGGGGACCCGGCCCCTAGAGGTGCATATGCGCGGAGTCAGGCGATTAATCCCTTTCGTGTCCCTCTACGGCACCACGCCGGCCTCCCTTTCGGACTGTCTCCGCCCGGGCGGAGGGCCCTGGAAGCCACGCGCCGGACGGCGCCCCTGGAGCGCTCCCGACATCGGCCTGGCGGCCTCGCCCTCAATCGCCGGACGGTCTCAGGGTGCCGGATCCCGCCCGGGAGGAGCCGGTCCGGCGCCCGGCGCCGGACCGGCGGAAGGACCGCTCACGCGGCGGAGCCGCCCGCGTCCCGGGAGAGCCACGGCCACGCGGCGTCGCGCCCGGCCTCGAGCAGCGCGACCATACGGAACGCCGCATCGGAGAGCCCCCCGAACACATGCCGCTTGTCACCCCCGGCAGGCCCGTGGCCCACCCGGTACCCGGCCAGGTTCCACGTGTACACCGGCACCCCCGCGGGGATCAGCTCCGTCGGCCCGCGCCCAGCGGATCCGTACTGCTCGTCCGTGACGATCAACACCCGTTCGTGCCGGGCGAAGTGTCGCCGCACCGCACCGCTCGTGTCCGTACCGCCGAGGTTGTGGAACCGTCCCAGCACCTTCAGGACGGACTCCCCCGTCCGGTACTTCACCGCCGCACTCGACGAACCGAACTCGACCAGGTCCGCCTTCGCCGCGCGCAGCGCCAGCGCCGTGCCGAAGACCGCCGCCGCATCCGCCCGCGTGAGCTCGGACCGGTCGGACAGCCGCGAGAAGAACATCGAACCGGAGCGGTCCACCAGGACCAGCGTGCGACCCGGCAGCGACGGAACGTTCCCGAGCGAGTGGCCGAGGGCCTGCTCGAGCGGGTACGACCAGCGCAGCGAGGGCGCGTGCTGATATGCGGCGAGGTAACGGAAGGGGAACTGCCGCGACTTGGCGACTTCCGCCGGGTCCGCGATCTTCCGCGCGACGGTCGCCGCGACCTCGTCCGAGACCCCGGCCTCGTCGAAGTTCCGCAGGTTGCGAACCAGCGCCATGGTTCCCATCGACGGGATGACAGCCTCCCACGCCGCCGCGTCCATGGGCCCCTGCAGCCAGCCCGCAAGCGCCTCCCAGGTGAACCCGGCCGCCGCGAGCCGCTCCGCGCCGCCGGGCCCGGTGACCACACCGCGCCGCTCGGCGACGGGCAGGGCCATCAGCTCGCGGTGCGCGCGCAACGTCCGGTCCCGGGCGGGCGGTTCGGCCGTCTCCGGGTGGTGCCGGCGGTCCAGCGCGTACCGGAACAGTTCGCCCTGCCACGGCTTGGCCGCGTCGGGGGCGGCGTGCACCACGTTGAGGACGTCGCCGAAGCGGTACCCCTTCGTCGCGGTGTCGTACTTGAGCAGGGACCGGGCGTGGTAGAGGCGCCGCGCCGCATCCGCGATGCCGCGCTTGACGGGCTTGGGTACGTTGCGGCCGTGGCGGCCGGTCCAGTAGGCGAGCAGCTCGCCGGGCTCGTCGGGACGGCGCAGCACGGAGGCGATGACCTGACGGTTCGCCGGGCCCGCCTGCACGCCGCTGTCGAGGCGCGCCTTGACGTATTCGGCGGCGCCGACCAGCGAGGCCGTACGCAGCCGGCCCTCGGTGCGCATCCAGCCGAGCAGGCCGGCGGTCCACTCGGGGTCCTGGACGGCGAGACGCCGCACGAGCGCGGTGAACCGGTCGTCGCGGTCGCCGCCGGACTCGTAGAAGGTCTGCTGGGAGACGAAGTTGGCGACGGCGAGCAGAAAGAGTTCCGAGCGAGCGTCGCGGAGGTGTCCGCGGCCGCCCTGGTGGGTGCGCGCGGTACGTCCGGACGTGTGCACCGCGGAAGTGGGGCCCTGCCGGGCCGCCTTGGCGTTGAAACGCGCCATGAGAATTCCCCCGAATTCCGAACGATGAATCGTGCAGGACGATCGGGGGAGGTTTTCACGCGGGAATGCCCGAGGACTTGGAGGCGGCGACGGACTTGTGCCGGATGCTCGTCCACCGAGCTGCATCGACCATGGCCGATGGCGGGATTCGAACCCGCGGCCTTCCGGACCGTGAAGTAACCGTTGCCTTCGCACCGGGCACCCCGCGCTCGAACCTCCCGAGATCCATGACGGCTGCGGCACATTTCAGGAAAGGAAGTAGCCGCCGCCTGCGCACCGGGAGGTGCACGAGGTTCATGCTGTCCAGAGTTCAAGGCCGGCGGAACCGACTGTGTGGTGCTCTGCCACTGAGCTACTCCGGCACGTGAATACCGGAGGCGGGATTCGAACCCGCGACCGCCCCATTAGAAGTGGAAGTAGGTCCTGCCTTCGCACCTGGACGAGAATTACCTTAGGGCGCCGATACCGAGCGGCGCCAAGGGTTTTGGGCCGGTGCTCGAGCCGGCCCGCGCGGTAACCGCGCCCACCCGGATGCGGGACAGCCGCCCCCGCCCGCGTATAAACGTCGAACCGGCCGAAGCACTCCGTACACCGAGGGGCCCACAACCATGACATTCACAGCTACCGGCCGCCGCGTCCTCGTGACCGGCGCCGCCCGCGGTCTCGGCCGCGCCGTGGCCCGGGCCTTCGCCGCGAACGGCGACCGGGTGGCCGTCCACTACGGGACGCGGCGCACCGCCGCCGAGGAGACCCTGGCGGCCCTCGACGGCGCCGGCCACGTCCTGGCCGGCGGGGACCTGACGGATGCGACAGGGGCGCGGGAGGTCTTCGAGCAGGCGCGGACCGGCCTCGGCGGGGTGGACGTCCTGGTCAACAACGCCGCGGTGAACCTGCCGCATCCGCTGCCCGAGACGTCGTACGAGGAGTGGTCGGCGCTGTGGCAGCAGCACGTGGCGGTCAATCTGCTGGCGACGGCGAACCTCAGCCATCTCGCGGGCCGACGGATGATCGAGCAGGGTTGTGGCGGACGGATCGTCAACGTCGGCTCGCGCGGCGCCTTCCGGGGCGAGCCCGACCATCCGGCGTACGGCGCCACGAAGGCGGCGGTGCACGCGCTCGGGCAGTCTCTCGCGGTGTCGCTCGCGCCCTACGGGATCGGGGTGGCTTCGGTGGCTCCCGGCTTCTTCGGTACGGAACGGGTGGCGCACCGGCTCAGCGGCGCCGAGGGCGAGGCGATCCGCGCGCAGAGCCCGTTCGGCCGGGTGGCGGAAGCATCCGAGATCGCGGCCGCCGTGCGCTGGCTGGCGTCACCGGAGGCGGAATGGTCCTCGGGCACCGTCCTGGACCTGAACGGGGCCTCGTACCTGCGGACCTGAGGCGGGGGCACGGCAGCAGGCCAGGCAGGAACGGACGGGCGGAGGCTTCAACAGCCTCCGCCCGTCCGGGAGTCACTCCGGGCGTACCGGCGTATACGCGCCTCAGCGACCGCCGTGCGAGCGGGCCTTGAACGCCGCCTTGCGGGCTTCCTTGGCGACCTTCTTGTCCGGGTGCAGCCGGCCCATGGCCTCGAGCACGTCGGCGGTCGCGGGGTGGTCGACCCGCCACGCGATGTCGAAGAAGCCGCTGTGCTGCTCGGCGAGACCCTCGACCAGGCCCTGCAGCTCCTCGGAGTTGCCCTCGGCCTGAAGCTGCGCTGCCACCGTGTCGACGGTGAGCCAGTACACCATCTCCTCGGGCGGCGGCGGGACGTCGGACGCCCCGTGTTCGGCGAGCCAGACGCGGGCGAGTCCGCCGAGCCGGCCGTCGTCGAGCACCTCGCGCAACGCGGGCTCGGCCGCGCTGCCGGTGAGTGACAGCGCCTGCTGGCAGAGGAGCCTGCGCAGTGGTGCGGCCTCGTCGTCGCCGTGTGCCGCGGACAGGAGTTCCCGGGCGGCGGTGAGCGGGTCGCGGCCGGAGAGCCAGAGTTCGGTCTCGGCGCGGGCCGCCTCCGGCGGGAACTCGGCGGTGGCGGCGAGCAGCGTGTCCGCGCCCTTGTCGGCGAGGTCGCCGACGGCCGGGGCGTCGACGCCCGCCTCGAGCATGCGGGCCCGTACTCCGTACAGACCGAGCGGGGTGAGCCGGACCATGCCGTAGCGAGAGATGTCCTCGTCGTCCCCGTCGAGGGGGTCCGGGTCGTCTCCGGCCTCGGCCATCAACTCCTCGTCCACCGGGCGGAATTCGACGAGTCCGGTGGGTTCGAGCATCCGGAACTGGTCGTCGAGCCGCATCATCGCGTCGGAGACCTGCTCCAGGACGTCGTCCGTGGGCTCGCCCATGTCCTCGGGCACGATCATCGAGGCGGCGAGCGCGGGCAGCGGCACCGCGTCCGTCGGGGACTCGCCGGTGGCACCCTCGCCGACGGTGAGCAGGTAGAGGTTGCCGAGGATGCCCTCCAGGAAGTCGGCCTCGGCCTGCGGATCCCAGTCGAGCTGCCCCAGGTCGATGTCGCCGCCGTCCTCGATCGCGCCGAGGATGTCCTCCAGGTCGGGCGCGGTGGCGTCGGCGAAGACGGTGTCCAGGGCGCCGAGCCAGAGGCCGAGCACGTCCTCGGGGCTGCCGGAGGTGACCGCGGCGAGGTCCTCGCCCGCCGTGACGGTGCCGTCGCTGTCCTGGCCGTCCTCGCCCGCGCCCTCCTCGCCGTCGGTGACGTCGACGAGTCCGATGTCGACAGCCACCCGCCAGGCCTCACTGGCGTTCGCCGGGCCGTCCTCGTCGTCCTCGGCGAAGCCCAGGTGCGCGGCGGCGGCCGGAAGCTGCTCGTCGACGAGTTCCCCGCCGGCCCCGACCCGGGTCTCCGGCCCGGCCCAGCGGGCGATGCGCACGGCCCTGGCCAGCAGGGGCGAGGCAAGGGCGTCGCGGGCCAGCTGCGCCTCGGGCTGCAGCCGCACCGGCGGCAGGGACGCTGGTTCTGCGGACATCTGCGGGGTCTCCTTGCGCATACGGGGTCGGGCGGGGCCCAGCGTAGACGGATTTCGCCCCAAACGGCCCACTGGTCCGGGGGATCCCCTCTTCCGGGAACGGCCGGCCGCGCACGTGCCGTCATGACGTTCCCGATCCGGACGGCCGCCGCCGGTGACGTTCATGTTCCGGTCGGGGCGCGTACATCGCGCGTCCCTTGACAACTCCCCTGGCCACACAAGAGATTGACGCGCGTAGAACTCCCCAGGCCCCCCTCACCCCACACGGAGTCCCTCGATGCCACGCCGTACTCTCACCGCGTCCACGACCCCCGGCGGCCGTTCCGCGGCCGTCGCCGCCGTCGTCACGACCGCTCTCGCGGCCGGGCTGCTCACCGCGGCGGGTGCCGGCTCCGCCACGGCGGCGGGCCCTGCCATCCACGACATCCAGGGCTCCACCCGTCTGTCCCCGTACGCGGGCAAGCAGGTGTCCGAGGTGGCCGGGATCGTCACCGGCGTGCGGGACTACGGATCGCGCGGGTTCTGGATCCAGTCGGCCGACGGCGACGGGGACGACGATCCGGCCACCAGCGAGGGCCTGTTCGTGTACACCGACGCGAAGCCGGCCGTCGCGGTGGGCGATGCGGTCCGGGTCTCGGGCACGGTGACCGAGTACGTGCCCGGCGGCGCCGAATCGGGCAATCAGTCGCTCACCCAGATAACGAAGCCGACCGTGACCGTGTCCTCCTCCGGCAACGAACTGCCGCGCGCGGCCGTCATCGACGCCCGCTCGGTGCCGGACGCCTACGCGCCGGAGGGCGACCCCGACGACGACGGGAGCATCAACTCCCTTCCACTGCGCCCGCGTTCGTACGCCCTCGACTTCTACGAGTCTCTCGAGGGCATGAACGTGACGGTCAAGTCCTCCCGGGTCACGGGCGCCACCGACCCGTACGACGAGCTGTGGGTCACGGTGAAGCCCGGCGAGAACCGCAACCGCCGCGGCGGCACGGTCTACGGCGACTACACGGCGCAGAACGGCGGACGGCTGCAGATCCAGTCGCTGACGCCGGTCGACGAGCAGCCGTTCCCGAAGGCCGATGTCGGTGACCGTCTCGCGGGCGGCACCGAGGGTCCGCTGGACTTCAACCAGTTCGGCGGCTACACCCTGACCGCCCGCACCCCGGTCACCCTCGAGAGCAAGGGCCTGGAGCGCGAGCGGACCCGCCCGCAGCGCAAGGGCGAACTGGCCGTCGCCACCTACAACGTGGAGAACCTGGACGCGGGCGACCCGCAGGAGAAGTTCGACGCACTCGCCGACGCGGTCGTACGCAATCTGGCGAGTCCCGACGTCCTCGCCCTCGAGGAGATCCAGGACGACAACGGCGCGACCGACGACGGCACGGTGGGCGCCGAGGCCACCCTGAAGAAGTTCACCGCGGCCATCGAAGCGGCCGGCGGTCCCGCGTACGCATGGCGCGGCATCGACCCCGAGGACAAGAAGGACGGCGGCGAGCCGGGCGGCAACATCCGGCAGGTCTTCCTCTTCAACCCCGAGCGGGTGTCGTTCACCGACCGGCCGGGCGGCGACGCCACCACCGCCACGGACGTGGTGCGCTCCAAGGGCCACGCGGCACTGACCCACTCCCCCGGGCGGATCGACCCGGCGAACGCGGCCTGGAAGGACAGCCGTAAGCCGCTCGCGGGCGAGTTCAGCTTCCGTGGGCGCAGCGTGTTCGTGGTCGCGAACCACTTCGGCTCGAAGGGCGGCGACGAGGCGCTGACCTCGCACCACCAGCCGCCGAACCGTGTCTCCGAGGCCCAGCGTCTGCTGCAGGCCACGTCGGTGAACACCTTCACCAAGAAGATCCTTCAGGCCGACCGGAACGCCGACGTCCTGGTGCTCGGCGACATCAACGACTTCGAGTTCTCCGCCACCACCGAGGCCCTCACCGACGGCGGGGCGCTACGCGCGGCGGTCACCTCGCTGCCGAGGTCCGAGCGGTACTCGTACATCTACCAGGGCAACAGCCAGGTCCTCGACCAGATTCTGACCAGCCCGTCGATCGGCCGTTTCTCGTACGACAGCGTGCACATCAACGCCGAGTTCGCCGAGCAGAACAGTGACCACGACCCGCAGGTGCTCCGCTTCAGGCCGTGATGCGGCGAGGAGAGGGCGGGTGCCGGCCGCACCCGCCCTCGCTTCACCGAGGGCTGAGACTGATGGCCGGCACGTAACGCCTGACCGTGCTGCGGACCAGTCCGGGGAAGTGCTGGACACGGTGCCAGGCGTCGGTCGCCGACCCGACTCCGCGGCCCGGGGCGGCCAGTGCCGCGATATGGGCCCGCTCGCTCTCCCACTCGGCGTAGTTGAGCACGCGGGTGCCGTCGACACCGGTGTGGAAGTGGGCTCCGATACCGCCCGGGAGCGGCTCGTCCGCGTCCAGCGCGTCGAAGACCGCGTCGACCCAGTCGCGCTGCCGCTGATGGTCGGGGCCGTCGAACTCCACCTCCACGGTGACGATGCAGCCGGGCCGCGGGGATCCGTCGGCCGGTGCGCCACGGCGGTACAGCTCGTACTTGTACAGGGCCACGCGCTCGATGCCGGGGACCGCCGCGTCGATCTCCGCGTTGCGGTCGGGGCGGCCGGTGCGGACGAAGTCGTCGTAGGCGTCGTTGTCCTGCCACTGCGAGTAGTGCATCAGGGTGTCTCCGTCGGTGCCGGTGTACACGCTGTAGGAGAGCAGCCCCGCGTGGGGCCAGGGCCTGGACCGCCAGGTGCGGGCGACGGCGGCACGCTGACGTTCGGGGGTGCCCACACGCCAGGTGCTGTTGAAGACGAGTCCGTCGCCCGGCTTGCCGATACGGGGCAGGAGATCGGTGCGTACGGACATGGCGGGCTCCTCGGTTTCGGGAGGGGACGGGCGGTCTGCCGTCCGGTGATCGCCATCCTGAGACTTGAACCTTGGTTGAAGTCAATCCCCGAGAGTCCGGAGTTGAGTAAGGGTACCCTTACTCGATGACACCTCCCGCCGAACACCCCGCGTTCGACCACCTGTTGCACTATGTGCCCGACGTCCCGGAGGCCGTCGCCGCGTACCGCGCCACCGGACTCCCCGCGCACACCAACGAGGCGATGCCCGGCTTCCACAACGGCGGCTGGCGCCTCGACACCCGATACGTCGAGATCCTGACCGTCACCGATCCGCAGGCCGTGCGCACCTCGCTCTTCGCACGCGGCGTGGAACTGCTGCGACCCGCGATCGAGGCACTGCCCGGCCCGGCGGGTGCGATCACGTTCGCGGTGAACGTCGACGACGCCCGCGCCACCGCCGCACGGCTGCGCGCGGCCGGGCACGAGGTCGCCGAGTTCGAGGTCGAACTGGCGGAGCACGGGGTGTCGTTCGTCGAGGTGTTCGTCCTGGACGGACCCCCGTGGCACCCGTTCTTCATCACCTACGACCCGCCGCGCGACGCACTGCTCGCCGCGGTCGACCCCGACGCCTTCGAGCGCGGCCCTCACGACCTCACGGGCCTGGTCGTCTCGGCGCGCGACCCCCGTGCCGCAGCCCGGGACCTCGGCGAACTGATCGGGATCGAACCGACGGGTTCCTCCCTGCAACTCCCCGGCGCGGCAGTCCACTTCGAGAAAGGCGACCGCGAGGGCCTGACGGCGGTCACGGTCAGCGGTGACGGGCCGGCGCCGGCCGTGGACGTCGAGGGCCTGGGCGTGCGCTTCGGCCCCTGACCGGCTCTCGGATCCGCTCCACCTCGTAGCAGAGCTACGCACCCCACGGAAGCATTTTTAAGTGGAGCTGAAGAACCGGAAGACCGACACTGTCGACATGAACCCACCCTTCGGCCGCGCCCTCTGCGCGATGATCACGCCCTTCACCGAGACACTGGACCTGGATACGGACGGCGCGCAACAGCTCGCCATGCGGCTCGTGGACCAGGGCTGCGACGGCCTGGTCCTGTCCGGCACCACCGGCGAGTCGGCCACTCTGAACGACAGCGAGAGGTCCACGCTCGTCCGCGCGGTGTCCGAGGCCGTGGGCGAACGGGCCACCGTGGTCGCCGGAATCGGCAGCGCGGACACGGCGCACACCGTCGAGCAGGCGCGGACGGCCGAGCAGGCGGGCGCGGACGGGCTGCTCGTCGTCACGCCGTACTACACACGTCCGCCGCAGGACGCGGTCGCCGCGCACTTCACGGACGTCGCGGACGCGACGGGCCTGCCGGTGCTGCTCTACGACATCCCGCGCCGCACCGGAACCCGCATCGAGCCGGACACCTTGCTGCGCCTGGCGGAACACCCGCGCATCGTCGGCGTGAAGGACTGCGCCTACGACCTGTTCGGCACCCAGCGAGTGATGGCCGGCAGCGACCTGGCGTACTACCCGGGCTGCGAGGAGTACATCCTGCCGCTGTACGCACTCGGCGGTGCCGGCTTCATCAGCACGGTCGCGAACGCCGCACCGGCCCGGCTCCGTGCCGTCCTGGACGCCTTCGACGCCGGCGACACCGCACACGCGGCGCTCCTGCAGCGTCGCGCCCTGCCCCTGATCCACCTGATGATGTCCGCGGGCCTACCCGGCACCGTCACCGCAAAGGCGCTCCTCGACGCCCTCGGCCTCCCCGCAGGTCCACCCCGCCCACCCCTGCGCCCGGCCTCGCCGGACCGCACCCACGAACTCGTCGCCGCCCACCAGCAGTTGACCACCGCCTGACCCGACCCGCTGTGCGCCGCAGCGACGGACAGGCACACTCTGGGCATGTGGACGCGCGTACTGACGGTCTCGGCCTCGCTGGTGCCCTGCGCCGTAGTGGGCGGAGCAGCAGGGGCCTGGATTCTCGGCGACTCCTGGAGCGAGGGAGCCGTGAGGGGGGTTGTGCCCGCGCTGGCGGCCTGGGCCGGGATGGGGATCCGAGCCGGAGCACGCCGCGGCCGGACTGCGCAACTCGGCACCCGGGG
Source organism: Streptomyces sp. YIM 130001 (assembly GCF_003574445.1). Classification (GTDB taxonomy): domain Bacteria; phylum Actinomycetota; class Actinomycetes; order Streptomycetales; family Streptomycetaceae; genus Streptomyces. The sequence continues at coordinate 333,386 of NZ_KZ984552.1, read as the reverse complement.
ACAGGCGGCACGGCAGGCCCCACGCACGCCCGAGCGCCCTGCCGGGCCTGGACCGCGGAAGAGCGCTCATCGGTGACCGGCCCGTCCAACTGCCGCCGTTCCAGCGGCAGTTCGAGGTCCCGGTCGAGCAGGCGGCCGCACCTCGCGGCCGCCAGTGATCAGTTGTTGCTGTGCAGGACGTCGTTCAGGCCGCCCCAGACCGCGTTGTTCGGGCGGGCCTCGACGGCGCCGGTGACCGAGTTGCGGCGGAAGAGGATGTTGTCGGCTCCGGAGAGTTCGCGGGCCTTGACGATCTCGCCGTCGGGCATCGTGATCCGGGTGCCGGCCGTGACGTAGAGGCCGGCCTCGACCACGCACTCGTCGCCGAGCGCGATGCCGATGCCCGCCTCGGCGCCGATCAGGCAGCGCTCGCCGATCACGATGCGCTCCTTGCCACCGCCGGAGAGGGTGCCCATGGTGGAGGCGCCGCCACCGATGTCCGAGCCGTCGCCGATGACGACGCCCGCGGAGATCCGGCCCTCGACCATGGAGGTGCCGAGCGTGCCCGCGTTGAAGTTCACGAAGCCCTCGTGCATCACCGTGGTGCCCTCGGCGAGGTGCGCACCGAGCCGGACACGGTCGGCGTCGGCGATACGGACGCCCTTCGGCGCCACGTAGTCCGTCATCCGCGGGAACTTGTCGACGCTGGTGACCGACAGGTGCAGTCCGGCGGCGCGGGCGTTCAGGCGGACCGTCTCGAGCTGGTCGACGGCCACGGGGCCGAGCGAGGTCCAGGCGACGTTGGGCAGGAAGGCGAACTGGCCGTCCAGGTTCACGCCGTGCGGCTTCACCAGGCGGTGCGAGAGCAGGTGCAGACGCAGGTACACGTCGTGCGCGTCCAGCGGCTTGTCGTCCAGCGAGCCGATGACCGTACGGACCGCGATGATGCGGACGCCGCGCAGCTCGTCCTCGCGCAGGGCCTTGGCCGCGCCCGCGCCGAGCAGTTCGGCCGCGCGCTCGGCGGTCAGCTGCTCCGTGCCCGCCGGGCCGGGGGCCTCGGAGAGCTCGGGGGCGGGGAACCAGGTGTCGAGGACGGTGCCGTCGGCGGCGACGGTGGCGAGCCCGGCAGCGGCGGCGCCGGTGGTGCGTGTAGCAGTCGTGTCGGTCATGAGCGCCAACCTAACCGGCCCGCACCGGCCGAGGCGAACCGGTCTCACCGTCCGGGCGGCCCGCTCAGCCCCGCAGCACCCGCCCGTACATCTCCCGCGCGTACGCCTCGTCGAAGTCGCTGCCGGTGAGCAGGACCTGCAGGCAGATGCCGTCGACGAGGGCGACCAGGGCGCAGGCCGTGACGGCGTCGGTGCGCTGGGCGAGCAGGTCGGAGAGTTCCGTGCACCACTCGGCGGCGACGGGGCGCAGCGCGGGCCGGCGCAGCGCGGCCAGGTAGAGCTCGTACTCCAGCTCCGTGCTCGCGCGCTCGCCACCGAGCCATTCGGCCGTCACGAGGGCCAGCTCCTCGGCGAGGTCGCGGCGGGGGTCCTCGAAGGCGCCCTGACTCCTGACCGCCTTGGCGAAGCCCTCGTTGGTCTGCCGGAGCGCGGCCACCATCAGATCGTCGAGATCCTTGAAGTGGTACGTGGTGGAGCCGAGCGGCACGTCCGCCTCGGCGGCGACGGAGCGGTGGGTGAGCCCCGCGATGCCCGCGCGGCCGACCACCCGGATCGCCGCGTCGATGATCCGCTGCCGCCGCTCCGGGTCGTAGCGCCTGGCCATCAGTGCGCACCGCCCAGGTTCAGCAGGACGACGCCGCCGATGACCAGGGCGATCCCGGCGAGCTTGGCGGCGTTCGCGCTCTCGCCGAGGAAGATCACGCCGATCACGGCGACCGCGGCGGTGCCGACGCCGGCCCAGATCGCGTAGGCGGTGCCGACCTGCATGGACTTCAGGGCGTGCGCGAGCATCGTGAACGCCAGGACGTATCCCGCGACCGTGCCGAGCGAGGGCCACAGCCTGGTGAAGCCTTCGCTGTACTTCATCGCCGTAGTGCCGGCGACCTCCGCCGCGATGGCCGCGGCCAGCAGTCCGTATGGCATACGTACGAGAGTACACATCGTTGCGTACACCTGTACACAACGATGCACGGATCGGCCGCACCCGTGCCAGGACCGGCCCACCGGCAGCCGAACGCGTGGCCTAATATGACCCGCCATGTCGCACAACTCAGGGTGGGGACCCCAGAATCACTACGGACCTCCTGGTCCGTACGGACCGTTCTGGGGGATGACTCCACCCCCGCCGCCTCCGCCGAAGCCCGGTGTCATACCGCTCGCACCACTCGGCATCAACCACATCTACGGCGGCGCCTTCGCCACCCTGCGCCGGTACGCCGGACCGCTGTTCGGCGTGACCGCCGTCGCCTACGCCGCGCTGATCGCCCTCGGCATCGGCCTGCTGGCCCTCGTGTACGCGTTCCTGGGCGACGATCTGCGCCGGTCGCTCAGCGATCTGCTGGAGTCGGGAGACGCGCCCTCGTGGGCCGAGGTACGAACCGGCCTCGGCACCCTGGCCGTGACCTGGGGCGTGACCATGCTCGCCTCGTTGATCGTCAACTCCTTCGTCATGGCGGCAAGCCCGACGGTCGTCGAGCACGCCGTGGTCGGGCGGCGGACGACGTTCGGCGCGGTCTGGCGGAAGGCCTGGCGGCGCACTCCTGCCGTGCTCGGCGTGACGTTCCTGATGTACCTGATGATGCTGGCCGTGATCGTGGTGTTCGCGCTGCTGATGGTCGGCATGGTCCTGTCCGTGGCCTCGCTCGGCGAGAGCACCTTCCCGGTCGGGCTGCTGTTCCTGCTCCTGCTCGTCCTGGTGCCGCTGGCGGTCTGGCTGATGGTGCTGGTCAGTCTCGCTCCGGCCGCGGCCGTACTGGAATCCGCAGGTCCGCTGCGCGCGATCCGGCGTTCCGCCCATCTGATCCGCGGCGCCTGGTGGCGGACGTTCGGCATCCTGCTGCTCACCATGGCGATGGCCGCCATCGCCATGTACGCGATGCAGCTGCCGCTGATGCTCGCAGGACCCGACCCGGTGGCGTACCAACCGGACGCGAGCACCCAGCCCGACGTCTCCGAGATCTACGCCCGGATGGTGCCGGACCTCGGCATCGCCTTCGTCGTCGTGCTGCTGGTCAGCTGGGTGGTGCAGTTGGTCGCTGCCGCCTTCGTCCAGCTGGTGACCACACTGCTCTACGTGGACCGGCGCATCCGCACGGAGGGCCTCGCCGACGCGCTGGCCGAGTCGGCGGCGCCGCGCTGAGGCCTGCCGGAGCGCGGCGGCCCACCGGCCGAGGCGCTCACCGGACTCCCCCACGCTCCCAGCTCCCGGTCGCGCAGGCCGTGAACCACCTCGGGTCCGTCACCGCCGAAGACCCGGACCGGATGCGAGGAGTCCCAGGCCGGCCAGCCCGGATCGCCCGAGGCGGCGAACCGGACCCACGCACCGTGCAGCGTGTCGGCCAGGGCCTGGGGGGCGCCCGGCCCGGTCAGCATCTCGGCCTCCGGGGCGCCCAACGTGTCGAAGACAAAGCCCAGTTCGAGGGCGTGACAGGCGCCGAGTCCGGCGATTCCGGACGGCCAGGCGAACTCGTAGACATGGGCGGGGGTCCGGCCGATCCGGGCGTCCGCGAGGGCGCGCAGCGGGCGGCGCAGCAGATGGTCGGTGACCAGCCCGCCGATGCGGTCGCCGGTCGGGACCGCGGGCAGGGCCTCCCGATAGCCGCGCGGCACGCGGGGACCTACGCCGCAGCGCAGCGCCACGGCCACATCGGCGAGCGGTCCGAGCCGGCCGATGCGGTCCCCGAGTCCGGTCGGCGAGAGCCAGAGGCGGTGCTCGTCACCGGTCCACCCCAGGAGCAGGTCCACGTCCCTCGCCGTCGAGCCGTCGAGCAGTGCGTCCAGCGGGTCGCGCGGCACCACGTCGCCGTCGACGACGATCCCGAACCGTGGTCCGCCGAGCAGCGGGCTCCCGTACTTCCCGGCCCGTCCCTGGGCCGCGAGCAGCCGCGCGCGATCCACCGCGGCGAAGGCCCGTGCGATGGCCGGCACACCGAGCTGCCCGGCCATCCGTCGCACCATCCGGCGGGACGCGTCCCACGGCACGGCCTCCGGCGCGCCGCTCCCCAGCACGGCACGGCGGAAAAGCCCGCGGGAGGCAGGACTGCCGAGGAGCGCGCCGATACTGATGGCGCCCGCGGACTCCCCGAAGACGGTCACGGCGGCCGGATCCCCGCCGAAGGACGCGATGTTCTCCTGCACCCAGGTCAGCGCGGCCAGCTGGTCGCGCAGGCCCGCGTTGGCCGGCGCGTCCGGGAAGAGGCCGTAACCCTCCACGCCCAGGCGGTAGTTGAGCGACACCAGGACCACGCCGTCGCGGGCGAAGGCGGCACCGTCGTACACGGGGACCGCCGACGAACCCCGGGTGAGGGCGCCACCGTGGATCCACACCATGACCGGCAGCCGCGCCGCCGGGGACGGGTCGGGGGTCCAGACGTTGACGGTGAGCCAGTCGTCGCCCGGAATCGCCGGGTCGCTGAGCAGTTCGGCGAAGGCCGGCGCGTACGGCAGCTTGGGCGGGGTCGGCCCGAACGACCCCGCGTCCCGGACGCCGTCCCAGGGCTCGACCGGCTCCGGGGGCCGAAAGCGCAGGGCACCGAGCGGCGGCCGGGCGTACGGGATCCCGCGGAAAACGGCGATCCGCGCCTCGGCCGGACTCCCCGCCCGCCCCTGGGCCGTCTCGTGGCGGCCGCGCACCGCGCCCGATCGCGTCCTGACCACGGGTCCCTCGATCGGGTCGCGGTGCCCGCCAGTGTGTTCGCCCCGTTCGAGCCTCATGGGCCCTTTCTACCGGGCGTCGCATCCGGTGTCGCGTGCAAGGGCGAACCGCACGCGGACCGGGAAACACGTCGGGCCCTGCACCGGCATCGGTGCAGGGCCCCATGCGGTCACCCCTGGGGGCGACCGCATCGCGGACTTGTCCGTCTCAGACGTTGAACCCGAGCGCGCGCAGCTGCTCGCGCCCGTCGTCGGTGATCTTGTCGGGGCCCCACGGCGGCATCCAGACCCAGTTGATCCGGAGCTCGTTGACGATGCCGTCGGTGGCGGACTTCGCCTGGTCCTCGATGACGTCGGTCAGCGGACAGGCCGCGGACGTGAGCGTCATGTCGATCGTGGCGATGTTGGCCTCGTCCACGTGCACGCCGTAGATCAGGCCCAGATTGACGACGTCGATACCCAGCTCGGGGTCGACGACGTCGAGGAGGGCCTCACGGACCTCTTCCTCGGAAGCGGGTTTCAGCGTCGCGGTCTCGTCGCTCATGCGGTGTTCCTCACAGCGTTGTCACGGCCCTCGCCGAGGGCCTGGGCCGTCGCGTCCTTCCACGCCATCCAGCTCAGCAGGGCACACTTCACTCGGGCCGGGTACTTGGAGACCCCGGCGAACGCGACCGCGTCCTCCAGTGTCTCCTCCATGGCGTCGTCCGGCTCGATCTTGCCCTTCGACTGCATCAGTTCCAGGAACACGTCCTGGATCCGACGGGCCTCGTCCAGCTCCTTGCCGACGAGCAACTCGTTGAGCACCGAGGCGCTGGCCTGGCTGATCGAGCAGCCCTGGCCCTCGTAACTGACGTCCTCGATGCGCGAGCCGTCGTACTTCACCCGCAGCGTGATCTCGTCGCCGCACGTCGGGTTGACGTGGTGCACCTCGGCGTCGCCGTCGCGAAGACCGCGCCCGTGCGGGTGCTTGTAGTGGTCCAGGATCACGTCCTGGTACATGGAGTCCAGCTTCACCTGTCAGCCCAGTCCCTCAGCCGAAAAAGTTCCGTACGTGCTCCAGGCCGTCGACCAGGGCATCGACCTCGGCCGGCGTGGAGTACAGATAGAACGACGCTCGCGTGGTCGCAGGAATTCCGTACCGCAGGCAGACGGGCCGTGCGCAGTGGTGTCCGACCCGGACGGCGATGCCCTGCTCGTCGAGCACCTGGCCCACGTCGTGCGGGTGGATGTCGCCGAGCGTGAAGGAGATCGCCGCGCCGCGGTCCTCGGCCGTGACAGGGCCGATGATCTTCAGATCGGGGACCTCGAGCAGCCGCTTCACCGCGTACTCGGTGAGCGCGTGCTCGTGCTGCGCGATCCGCTCCATGCCGATCGAGTTCAGATAGTCCACGGCCGCGCCGAGCCCGATGGCTCCCGCGATCGGGGGCGTACCAGCCTCGAACTTGTGCGGCGCGGGCGCGTAGGTCGACGAGTTCATCGACACGGTCTCGATCATCTCGCCGCCGCCGAGGAACGGCGGCAGGTCCTCGAGCAGCTCCTGGCGTCCCCACAGCACGCCGATGCCGGTGGGACCGCACATCTTGTGGCCGGTGAAGGCCACGAAGTCGGCCTGCAGCGCCTGCACGTCGAGCGGCATGTGCGGCGCGGCCTGCGAGGCGTCGATGCACACCAGGGCGCCGACCTCCTGGGCGCGGCGCACGATGGCCTCGACCGGGTTGTGGGTGCCCAGGATGTTCGAGACGAGCACGAAGGAGACGATCTTCGTCTTCTCCGTGATGACCTCGTTCAGGTTGGACAGGTCGAGACGGCCGTCGTCGGTGAGGCCGAACCACTTCAGCTTCGCGCCGGTGCGCTGCGAGAGCAGCTGCCACGGGACGATGTTGGAGTGGTGCTCCATCTCCGTGATGACGATCTCGGTCTCGTGGTCGACCCGGTAGGGCTCGTCGGCCCAACCGAGCATGTTGGCCACGAGGTTGAGCGACTCCGAGGCGTTCTTGGTGAAGATCACCTCGTCGCGGCTCGGCGCGTTGATGAACTCCGCGACCTTGTCACGTGAGCCCTCGTAGAGCGCCGTGGCCTCCTCGGCGAGGACGTGGACACCGCGATGCACGTTGGCGTTGTGCTGCTCGTAGTACTCGGTGATGACATCGAGCACCTGGCGCGGCGACTGGGACGTCGCCGCGTTGTCCAGGTAGACGAGCTTCTTGCCGTCGTGGATCTCCCGGTCGAGGATCGGGAAGTCCTTGCGGATCGCCTCGGTGTCGAGGAGGCCGGAGAGCCCCTGGTGGGCCACAGTCACGCGGATACGCCACCCTTCGTGTACTTCTCGTAGCCCTCGGCCTCGAGCTCGTCGGCCAGTTCGGCGCCGCCGGACTCGACGATCTTGCCCGCCGAGAAGACGTGCACGAAGTCGGGCTTGATGTAGCGCAGGATGCGCGTGTAGTGCGTGATCAGGAGCGTGCCGACCTCGCCGCTCTCGCGGACGCGGTTGACGCCCTCGGAGACGGTGCGCAGGGCGTCCACGTCCAGGCCGGAGTCGGTCTCGTCGAGGACCGCGATCTTCGGCTTGAGCAGTTCGAGCTGAAGGATCTCGTGGCGCTTCTTCTCACCGCCGGAGAAGCCCTCGTTGACGTTGCGCTCGGCGAAGGCCGGGTCCATGTTGAGCCGCTCCATGGTCTCCCTGACCTCCTTCACCCAGGTACGCAGCTTGGGCGCCTCGCCGCGGATCGCGGTGGCCGAGGTACGCAGGAAGTTGGAGACGGAGACGCCGGGGACCTCCACCGGGTACTGCATGGCGAGGAAGAGGCCCGCGCGTGCGCGCTCGTCGACGGTCATCTCGAGGACGTCCTCGCCGTCGAGGGTGACGGTGCCGCCGGTGATCGTGTACTTGGGGTGACCCGCGAGGGAGTAGGCGAGCGTCGACTTGCCGGAGCCGTTCGGGCCCATGATGGCGTGGGTCTCGCCCTGCTTCACGGTCAGGTCGACGCCCTTGAGGATCTCCTTCGTGGCGTTGTCGGCCTCGACGGTGACGTGCAGGTCGTGGATTTCAAGCGTTGCCATGGGTTGCCTCAGGACTCCTGGGAGAGGGAGACGAGCACGTCGTCCCCTTCGATCTTTACGGGGTATACGGGGACGGGGCGCGTCGCGGGAAGGCCGGACGGCTTGCCGGTGCGGAGGTCGAAGCTGGAGCCGTGCAGCCAGCACTCGATCTGGCAGTCCTCCACCTCGCCCTCGGAGAGGGAGACGTTCGCGTGCGAACAGATGTCGTTGATCGCGAACACCTCGCCCTCGGTACGGACGACCGAGACCGGTGTGCCGTCGAGTTCCACCCGCTTCGGGGTGTCGTCCTCGAGGTCACCGAGTCCACAGGCGCGTACGAATGCCATCAGACGGACGCCTCCAGCTCATCCTCGATCTTGCCGATCAGGCGCTCCTCGATGTCCGGGACACCGATCTGCTGGACGAGCTCGGCGAAGAAGCCGCGCACGACGAGCCGGCGGGCGTCCTGCTCGGGGATGCCACGGGCCATCAGGTAGAAGAGCTGCTCGTCGTCGAACCGGCCGGTGGCGCTGGCGTGGCCCGCGCCGACGATCTCGCCGGTCTCGATCTCGAGGTTCGGCACCGAGTCGACCCGGGCACCGTCGGTGAGAACCAGGTTCCGGTTCATCTCGTAGGTGTCGGTGCCCTCGGCCGCGGCCTCGATGAGGACGTCACCGATCCATACGGCGTGCGCGTCCTCGCCCTGCAGCGCGCCCTTGTAGACGACGTTGGACTTGCAGTGCGGGACGTTGTGGTCGACCAGGAGGCGGTGCTCCTGGTGCTGGCCGGAGTCCGTGAAGTACAGGCCGAAGAGCTCGGCCTCGCCGCCGGGGCCGGCGTACTGCACGCGCGGGTGCAGGCGGACCACGTCGCCGCCGAAGGTCACGACGACCGACTTGAAGGAGGCGTCGCGGCCGAGCAGGGCGTTGTGCTGGGAGACGTGCACGGCAGTGTCGTCCCAGTCCTGCACAGAGACCACGGTGAGCTTGGCGCCGTCGCCGACCAGGAAGTCGACGTTGGCGGCGCGGACGGCGTCACCGGTGTGGTCGATGATGATGACGGCCTCGGCGAAGGCGCCGACGTCGAAGACGGTGTGGCCGTAGGTGGTGCCGCCCTCGCCGTGCAGGGTGACCCGCACCGGCTCGGTGAGCACCTGCTCCTTGGGCACCGAGACGACCGTGGCCTTCTCGAAGGCCGAGTACGCCTGGGCGGCGACCCGGTCGACGGGGGTGCCGGCCTTGCCGACGCGCTCGTCGTCACGGCCGACCGCGTCGACGGTCACGCCGTCGGGTGCGGCGATGTCGACCTTCAGCGTGCCGTCGCCCTTCGCCGTGCCGTCGTGCAGGCCCTTGAGCCGCTCGAGCGGGGTGAAGCGCCACTCCTCCTCCCGGCCGTGCGGGACCGGGAAGTCGGCGACGTCGAAGGACGGGGGCGCGCTCATGCGCGTGGCGACGGTGGACTCGGCGGCCACCGCCACCGCGCCGGCGGTGGTGGAGCCCACCGAGAGATTCTGAGCCTCAGCCATGGCTGTCGTAGTGCTCGCTTTCTTGTACCGAAGTGGCTTGCTGCGAAGGGTGGCCGACGGTCAGCCGACGGCGCCTTCCATCTGCAGCTCGATCAGCCGGTTGAGCTCGAGGGCGTACTCCATGGGCAGTTCCTTGGCGATCGGCTCGACGAAGCCGCGCACGATCATCGCCATCGCCTCGAACTCGGTCATGCCACGGCTCATCAGGTAGAAGAGCTGGTCCTCGGAGACCTTCGAGACGGTCGCCTCGTGCCCCATCGACACATCGTCCTCGCGGACGTCCACGTAGGGGTACGTGTCCGAACGGGAGATGGTGTCGACCAGCAGCGCATCGCACAGCACGTTGGACTTCGCGCCGGGTGCGCCCTCGCCGATCTCGATGAGGCCGCGGTACGAGGTACGGCCGCCGCCTCGCGCCACCGACTTGGAGACGATGTTGGACGAGGTGTTCGGGGCCATGTGGACCATCTTGGCGCCGGCGTCCTGGTGCTGGCCCTCGCCCGCGAAGGCGATGGACAGGGTCTCGCCCTTGGCGTGCTCGCCCATCAGGTAGACGGCCGGGTACTTCATGGTGACCTTGGAGCCGATGTTGCCGTCGACCCATTCCATGGTCGCGCCCTCGTAGGCCACGGCGCGCTTGGTGACCAGGTTGTAGACGTTGTTCGACCAGTTCTGGATGGTCGTGTAGCGGCAGCGGGCGCCCTTCTTGACGATGATCTCGACGACCGCGGAGTGCAGCGAGTCCGACTGGTAGATCGGCGCGGTGCAGCCCTCGACGTAGTGGACGTAGGCGTCCTCGTCGACGATGATCAGCGTCCGCTCGAACTGGCCCATGTTCTCCGTGTTGATCCGGAAGTAGGCCTGCAGCGGGATGTCCACGTGCACGCCCTTCGGCACGTAGATGAAGGAGCCGCCGGACCAGACCGCGCTGTTCAGCGAGGCGAACTTGTTGTCGCCCACCGGGATCACCGTGCCGAAGTACTCCTTGAAGAGCTCCGGGTGCTCCTTGAGCGCGGTGTCGGTGTCCAGGAAGAGAACGCCCTGCTCCTCCAGGTCCTCACGGATCTGGTGGTAGACGACCTCGGACTCGTACTGGGCGGCGACGCCGGCGACCAGGCGCTGCTTCTCCGCCTCCGGGATGCCGAGCTTGTCGTAGGTGTTCTTGATGTCCTCGGGCAGGTCCTCCCAGGACTGGGCCTGCTTCTCGGTGGACCGTACGAAGTACTTGATGTTGTCGAAGTCGATGCCGGAGAGGTCGGAGCCCCAGTTCGGCATGGGCTTCTTCTCGAAGAGCTTCAGGCCCTTGAGGCGGAGCTTGGTCATCCACTCCGGCTCGTCCTTCTTGGACGAGATGTCGCGGACGACGGCCTCGCTCAGACCGCGCTTGGCAGCGGCACCAGCGACGTCGGAGTCGGCCCAGCCGTATTCGTACTTGCCCAGGCCCTCGAGCTCAGGGTGCGCCGTCTCCTCGATGGGGAGAGTCATGCGGGGTTCCTCCCGGCCGTGCTTGCAGTGGTGGTCTTGGTGTCGGGCTGTGACTCGGTACGGGGAATGAACGTGGTGCACACGCCGTCCCCGTGGGCGATGGTGGCCAGTCGCTGCACGTGGGTGCCGAGCAGCGAACCGAAGAATTCGGTCTCCGCCTCGCAGAGCTGCGGGTACTGCTCGGCCACATGAGCGACCGGGCAGTGGTGCTGACACAGCTGCTCACCCTGCTGCCGGCCCGGTGCGCTACGCGCAGTAGCAGCGTACCCGTCGGCCGAGAGTGCCTTGGCCAGGGCCATCGCACGCTCCTCGGGGGCAACGGCGTCGATGATCCGCCGGTACTCCTCGGCCTGGGCGGCGAACCTGGCGCGGGCGAAGGCGGCTACCGCGGCCTCGCCCGCCTCGCCGCCGCCCGCCGACCGGGAGATCCAGCCGATGGCCTCGGCGGCCAGCTTGTCGTAGGACTGGTCGAAGGCGTCCCGGCCGCAGTCGGTCAGGGCGAACACCTTGGCCGGGCGGCCGCGTGTGCGCGCACCGTAGACGCGCTGCTCACGGGGTTCGACCACGGCGTCGGTGACCAGTGCGTCGAGGTGCCGGCGGACTGCGGCCTGGGTGAGGCCGAGGCGCCCGGCGAGCTCGGAGACGGTGGACGGCCCGTGGTCCAGGATGGAGCGCGCGACACGGTTGCGCGTGGAGCGCTCACCGGTCCCGAGTTCGTCCTGAGGGGTGCTCCTGGGGAGCTCCCGAGCCTCGCCAACGTTTTTCACAACGCCATTGTTGCGTAATTCCTCCGGCCGCGACAACCCGCGTCTCATTCCGCTCCGGTGTCGTCGATCACTTAGGGTCACCTAATTTCCTGGCCGCCACGGGGCTACGGCAAGGGCGGCCGGGGCCGGTGTTCCAGGGCCTCGTACCGCGTACCTAGACTTCGCGGCATGCGTGAAGAGCCCGTCGTCCAGGTACGCGGCCTGGTGAAGCGGTACCGGAGCAAGACCGCCGTCGACGGCCTCGACCTCACGGCCGGGCAGGGCATCACCGCCGTGCTCGGCCCGAACGGCGCGGGTAAGACCACCACCGTCGAGGCGTGCGAGGGCTATCGCAGGCCCGACGCCGGCGCGGTGCGGGTGCTCGGCCTCGACCCGATCGCGGACGCGCCACGCCTTCGCCCGCAGATCGGCGTGATGCTGCAGTCCGGGGGCGTGTACTCCGGTGCCCGCGCGGACGAGATGCTCCGGCACATGGCCCGTCTGCACGCCCACCCGCTGGACGTCGACGCGCTCATCGACCGTCTCGGCCTCGGTTCCTGCGGCCGTACGGCCTACCGCAGGCTCTCCGGCGGACAGCAGCAGCGGCTCGCACTCGCCATGGCGGTCGTCGGCCGCCCGGCCCTGGTCTTCCTCGACGAACCGACCGCCGGTCTCGACCCGCAGGCCCGCCGGGCCACCTGGGATCTCGTACGCGATCTGCGCGCGGACGGTGTCTCGGTCATCCTCACCACGCACCACATGGACGAGGCCGAGCAGTTGGCCGACGACGTGGCCATCATCGACGCGGGCCGGGTGATCGCCCAGGGCAGCCCCGAGGAGCTGTGCCGCGGCGGCGCCGAGAACACCCTGCGCTTCAGCGGCCGGCCGGGCCTCGACGTCGCGGGCCTGCTCAAGGCGCTGCCGATGGACACCGAGGCCGCCGAGCTCACCCCGGGCTCGTACCGCGTCAGCGGCAGTATCGACCCGCAGCTGCTGGCCACCGTGACCTCCTGGTGCGCGCAGCACGGCGTGATGCCGGACCGGATCGCGGTCGAACGGCACACCCTGGAGGACGTCTTCCTGGAGCTGACCGGCAAGGAGCTGCGTTCATGAGTGCCGGAACCTACGCCCCGCGGCCCGGTGCCGCGCCCCTGGGCCGCATGATCGCGGCGCAGGCCGCCCTCGAGACGCGGATGCTGCTCCGCAACGGCGAACAGCTGCTGCTGACCGTGGTGATCCCCTCGCTCCTCCTGGTCCTCTTCTCGACCGTGGACGTGGTCGACACCGGCTCGGGCGAGCCGGTGGACTTCCTGACCCCCGGCGTCCTCGCCCTCGCCGTGCTGTCGACGGCCTTCACGGGGCAGGCCATCGCGACCGGCTTCGAGCGGCGCTACGGCGTCCTCAAGCGGCTCGGCACCTCTCCGCTGCCACGCTGGGGACTCATGGCCGCGAAGACCCTGGCCGTCCTGGTCACCGAGGTCCTGCAGGTGGCGCTCCTCACCGTGATCGCCTTCGCCCTCGGCTGGTCACCGCACGGCAGTCCGTTCGCGGTCCTGCTGCTCCTGGTCGCCGGTACCGCCGCGTTCTCCGGGCTCGGCCTGCTGATGGCGGGGACCTTGAAGGCCGAGGCGACGCTGGCCGCGGCGAATCTGGTCTTCCTGCTGCTTCTGGTCGGCGGCGGCGTCATCGTCCCGCTGGACAAGTTCCCGGACGCCGCGCAGGCGGTACTCGGGCTGCTGCCGATCGCGGCGCTGTCGGACGGCCTGCGTGCCGTACTGCAGGACGGCGCCTCGCTCCCCTGGCGGGACCTGGGCATTCTCGCCGTCTGGGCGGTGGTGGGACTCGGCGCCGCAGGGCGCTTCTTCCGCTGGGAGTGACACGGCGGCCTGCGGGCGGTCCGGCACGGTCCGTCCCGGGATGCCACCCGCGTGAATTCATGCACAAGGACCCGCTTAGCATGGGGCCGTGCCTCAGCTGACCCGTACCGACGCTGCGCAGGGCCTGCGCAATCCGCTGGCCTACATCGCCGAACGCTGGACCCCGAGCCCCGCCGTCGTGCGGCGCGCGGCGGCCGGCGCGCTGGTGATGATGGTCGTCATCGTGGTGACCGGCGGCGCGGTCCGCCTGACCGGTTCCGGGCTCGGCTGCCCGACCTGGCCCAAGTGCACCGACGAATCCCTGACAGCCACCCACGAGATGGGCCTGCACGGCGTCATCGAGTTCGGCAACCGGATGCTGACGTACGTCCTGTGTGCGGCGGTCGGCTGGGCGATCATCGCGGCCCGGTCGCAGAAGCCGTGGCGGCGCAGTCTGACCCGGCTCGGCTGGACGCAGTTCTGGCTGGTGATGGGGAACGCCATGCTCGGCGGCATCGTCGTCCTGGTCGGCCTCAACCCGTACACCGTCGCCGCCCACTTCCTCCTGTCGACCGCGCTGATCGCGGTGGCCACGGTGATGTGGCAGCGCACCCGGGAGGGCGACGGCGAGCCCCGGCCGCTGGTCGGCCACGCGATCCGCCAGCTGGTGCGGGTCATGGTCGCGGTGACCGTCCTGTTGATCATGGTGGGCACCGTGGTGACGGGTGCCGGGCCGCACGCGGGTGACTCGAGCGACGTGGCGCGGATGCCGGTCGACTGGGAGATGGTCAGCAAGGCGCACGCGGTGCTCGCCTGGATCGTCGTCACGCTGACCTTCGCGCTGTGGTTCGTACTCAAGGCGGTGGACGCTCCGCGCGGTCCGCTGCGGGCCACCCGGGATCTGTTCCTGGTGCTCCTGGCGCAGGGTGTCATCGGGTATGTCCAGTACTTCACGGACCTGCCGGAGGTTCTGGTCGGCGTCCACATGCTCGGGTCCTGCCTGGTGTGGATCGCGGTCCTGCGGGTCGCGCTGTCCTTGCGCGAGCGGCCTCGGGCGACCGCGGACGTACCGGCGCAGGCGGACCCCGCACTGACCTCGGCCTGACCCGCCCCGGGCGCGGCATTGCCGGCCGGCCCGTCAGGCGCCCGGACCCTCCGGCAGTCCGTACACCCGCCGTGCGTTCTCCGCGGCAAGCATTCGCGCCACTCTGCCGGCATCCGTGGCGGACCAGGCACCGTCGGCCACCAGAGCATCGAGCAGCCGGCCGAGGGCGCCCGCGAACGACCGGGCCGCCACCACGTGCAGCTCGGGCAGCGCCCTCGCGCCGCTGGAGAAGAGCAGCTTGCCGAACGGCGCGAGGTCGAGCAGCTCCGCGAGCAACGGCTCCGCCCGTGCCCCCGTACGGGCCAGTGCACGCCCCAAATCGGCGTGGACGTGCGGGAATTCGGCGGTCAAGCCGACCGCGGGCGCGTCCTGCGGGCCGCGCGGCAGCAGCACCAGATCCGTGCCGAGCCCTGCCGTCTCGCGGGCGAACGCGGCGGCCCGCGAGCCCGGATCGGGCCCGTCGAGCAGCAGTTGGAGAGGGCGGCCGGTGCCCACGGCGATCCAGAGCAGATGGCGCAGCAGCACCGGATCGTCGAGGCCACGGGAGGGCCCGACGACGGTTGCGCGCCGTTGGAGGCGCCGGCCCGCGGCCCGGGAGACCTCGGCCGCGTCCGGCGGCTCGGGGCCGACGGCGAGCCCGTGGCGTACGCCCGCGACGGAGGTGAAGGCGACGGCGTGGGAGGCGGCCGCGTGGACCGACTCGGCGAGGTTGGCGAGGAAGGACTCGACGGTGCCCGAGGTGGCGGCGACCTGTTCGGCGAGCAGTTCGAGCCGCACGACCTCGTGGGCCTCGGCGTCCGACGCCGAGGCCATCTCCCCCGGCCCCGTGAGGTCCCCGTCCGACCCGGTGTCGACCAGGAAGGCGCCGATGCCGCTGCCCCGCAGAAGTCTGCGTCCGGACTCGATGACGCCCAGTTCGCGGCGGCGGGCCAGATAGTGCGCCGGCGGGCAGTGCGGCTCGAGTCCGAGCAGCGGCGGACACCAGCGGCGTACGGCGAATCCGGCCCAGGTGTCGAAGAAGGTCGTGCCCGGCGCAGGCGGGCCGCCGCCCCGGCCGAGCTGGGCCTCGAAGGTCCCGAGGCCCAGTTCCGTACGGAGCACGCCGTGGCAGTACTGGTCCACCAGCTGCGGCGTCTCGATCATCCGGGCTCCCGTGGACGGTCCGTCTCCTGCGGGGGCTGTCGCAGCCCCCTACGGTCCTAACGGGTGAACACGCTCACAGGTGTTGGCCTCCGGGCGGTCCGAGCGACCGACCGCCCTCAGCCGCCGATCTGGATCCCGGCCATCCGCTTCCACTCGTACGGCCCGGTCTCGACCTTGGCCGCGAAGTCCCCGTCGAGGTCCTCGTGCAGGGTCACGCCGGCCTTCTCCACGGCGCTGCGCGCGATCCGGTCGCTGGGCTCAACGATGTCGCCCCAGCCGCCGTCCTCACCGACCAGCACGATGCGCACCCCGCGCTCACCGACGTACGCGATCTGCGCCTCCACGCCTCCGTGGGCCTGGGCGAACGCGCCGATCCGCTTGGCCAGTCCGGCCACCCGGCGCTCGTCCTTCGCCGACGGGGCCGACCCCTCTGCAACCGCTTCAGTCTCTGCCATGCACAGGATGCTACCGAGCGGTAGCGAACGCGGCGACGGGTGGTGGGCGTGGCCTGGGCCACGTCCGCCACCCGTCGAGGGAATTGCCGCGCGCTCAGCGCAGGAAGGGGTCGATCGCGACCGCGAGGAACACCAGCGAGACGTAGGTGATCGACCAGTGGAAGAGCCGCATCTCCTTGAGCTTGCCGCCCGTCACACCGGACTTGGCCCGGGACTGCAGCGCGTGCGCCTCCCAGAGCCACAGACCACCCGCCGCGAGCGCCACGGCGGTGTAGAACCAGCCGGTGTAGCCGAGCGGCGTGAGCAGCAGTGAGACACCCACCATCACCCAGCTGTAGATGACGATCTGACGCGCGACCACCTTGTTGGAGGCGATCACCGGAAGCATCGGGACGCCCACGCGCGCGTAGTCGTCCTTCACCTTCATGGACAGCGGCCAGTAGTGCGGCGGCGTCCAGAAGAACATCACCATGAAGAGGATGACCGCGGCCCAGGACATCGAGTCGGTCACCGCGGACCAGCCGATGAGGACCGGAAGGCAGCCGGCGATGCCGCCCCAGACGATGTTCTGGGAGGTGCGCCGCTTGAGGATGATCGTGTAGACGACCACGTAGAACATCGAGGCGCCGAGCGACAGCCAGGCCGAGAGCCAGTTGACGAGCAGTCCGAACCAGAGGGTCGAGACCACCGCGAGGGTGATGCCGAAGACCAGGCCCTCGCGCGGGCTGACGATGCCGGTGACCAGCGGGCGCTGCCTCGTACGCTCCATCAGGGCGTCGATGTCCCGGTCGATGTACATGTTCAGGGCGTTTGCGCCGCCGGCCGAGAGGTACCCGCCGACACAAGTGGCGAGCACCAGCCAGAGGTTGGGCACGCCCTGTTCGGCCAGGAACATCACGGGGACGGTGGTGATGAGCAGCAGCTCGATGATGCGCGGCTTGGTCAGCGCGACGAAAGCGAGAACACGGTCCTTCGCGGACCAACGAGCCTGACTCGCCCCGACTTCGCCCGCGGCCTCGGTACCCCCGGGACGGGATTCAACGGCCGTCACGCACACCCCTGACAGAGACTCCCAGCAAGCCCACCTCATTAGCCGTCAGACATGAAGACCGGGTAAAAGCTCGCGCGTACCTCGCCACTCTAGACGTTGGCCGTGCTCGCCTCCTCGCGGGGGTCGGCTCGTGTTGGCACGCAGGTCCGGACCCACGGGGACGCGCTCCGGAGGCGAAGGCGGGCAGCTCCCGGCAGTCTGTAATGAGGCGAAAATCAGGCCGCTTCCGCGGCGGTAGGCTCGACAGCGCCCGGCGCACACATGTCGCCGGATACAGACATGTGGAGAGGAGCCCTGAACCAGGGTGAGCACCAAGCCGACGACCACAGACCTCGAGTGGACCGATCTGGATCAGCGTGCCGTTGACACGGTGCGGGTGCTGGCGATGGATGCCGTGCAGAAGGTGGGCAACGGACATCCGGGTACGGCAATGAGTCTGGCTCCGGCCGCGTACACCCTGTTTCAGAAGGTGATGCGGCACGACCCCACCGATGCCGAGTGGGTGGGCCGCGACCGGTTCGTCCTGTCCGCCGGACACTCCTCGCTGACGCTGTACATCCAGCTGTACCTGGCCGGGTACGGCCTCGAGCTCGACGACCTGAAGGCCTTCCGCACCTGGGGTTCGAAGACCCCGGGCCACCCGGAGTACGGCCACACCACCGGCGTCGAGACCACTACGGGGCCGCTCGGCCAGGGTGTGGCGAACGCGGTGGGCATGGCGATGGCCGCCCGCTTCGAGCGCGGCCTGTTCGACCCGGACGCACCCGCGGGCGAGTCGCCGTTCGACCACATGGTCTACGCGATCGCCGGTGACGGCTGTCTGCAGGAGGGCATCTCCTCGGAGGCGTCGTCGCTGGCGGGTCACCAGAAGCTCGGCAACCTCGTTCTGCTGTGGGACGACAACCACATCTCCATCGAGGGCGACACGGAGACCGCGGTCTCCGAGGACACCCTGAAGCGCTACGAGGCCTACGGCTGGCACGTGCAGCGGGTGGAGCAGCTGGAGAGCGGCGATCTGGACCCCGCCGGTCTGTTCGCGGCCCTGGAGGCGGCCCGCGCCGAGAAGGAGCGGCCCTCGTTCATCGCCGCCCGCTCGATCATCGCCTGGCCCGCGCCGAACGCGCAGAACACCGAGGCCGCGCACGGCTCGGCGCTCGGCGACGACGAGGTCGCCTGGACCAAGCGGATCCTGGGCTTCGACCCGGACAAGTCCTTCGAGGTCTCCGACGAGGTCATCGGTCACACCCGGCTCGCCGCCGAGCGCGGCAGTCAGGCGCGGGAAGGCTGGGACAAGGCCTTCTCCGTCTGGCGCGACGCCAACCCCGAGCGGGCCGCGGCCTTCGACCGGATGCAGGCCGGCGAGCTGCCCGAGGGATGGCAGAACCTGCTGCCCGAGTTCGAGACCGGTACCTCGGTCGCGACCCGTGCGGCGTCCGGCAAGATCCTGCAGGCGCTCGGCGGGACGATCCCGGAGCTGTGGGGCGGCTCGGCCGACCTCGCGGGTTCCAACAACACCACCATCGACAAGACGAGTTCGTTCCTCCCCGCGGGCAACCCGCTGCCGGAGGCGGACCCGTACGGCCGCACGGTGCACTACGGCATCCGTGAGCACGCCATGGCCGCCGTGCTCAACGGCGTCGCGCTGCACGGCCCGACCCGCGTCTACGGCGGCACGTTCCTGGTGTTCTCCGACTACATGCGCAACGCCGTGCGCCTGTCGGCCCTGATGCACCTGCCGGTCACCTACGTGTGGACGCACGACTCCGTCGGCCTCGGCGAGGACGGCCCGACCCACCAGCCGGTGGAGCACCTGGCCTCGCTGCGCGCGATCCCCGGCCTGAACGTGGTGCGTCCCGCGGACGCGAACGAGACCGCGGTGGCCTGGCGCGAGGTACTGAAGCGCTACACCAAGGAGTTCGGCAAGGGCGCCCCGCACGGCCTGGCCCTGACCCGTCAGGGAGTGCCGACGTACGACCGCAACGAGGACGCGGCGCGCGGCGGTTACGTGCTGGCGGACGCCGAGGGTGGCGCCCCGCAGGTGATCCTGATCGCCACCGGTTCCGAGGTCCAGCTGGCCGTCGCCGCACGCGACGAGCTGCAGGCCGACGGTGTGCCGACCCGTGTGGTGTCGATGCCGTGCGTCGAGTGGTTCGAGGAGCAGGACCAGTCGTACCGCGAGCAGGTGCTGCCGCCCGCGGTGAAGGCCCGCGTCGCGGTCGAGGCCGGTATCGGTCTGACCTGGTACCGCTATGTCGGTGACAGCGGCCGGATCGTGTCCCTGGAGCACTTCGGCGCCTCCGCCGACGCGAAGACCCTGTTCCGCGAGTTCGGCTTCACCCCCGAGCACGTCGTCGCGGCCGCCAGGGAATCCCTGCGCGCCGCGCAGCGCTGACGCCCGTACAACGACCTTTGATCAACTAGGAGATGCAATTTCCATGACAGACGCACTCAAGCGCCTCTCCGAGGAGGGCGTGGCGATCTGGCTGGACGACCTGTCCCGCAAGCGGATCACGACCGGTGACCTCGCCGAGCTGATCGACCAGCAGCACGTCGTGGGCGTCACGACCAACCCCTCGATCTTCCAGAAGGCGATCTCCGGTGGCGACGGTTACGAGCAGCAGCTCGCCGACCTCGCCGCCCGCGGTGTGACGGTCGAAGAAGCCGTACGCATGATCACCACGGCGGACGTACGAGACGCCGCGGACGTGCTGCGTCCGGTCTTCGACGCCACCGGCGGCAAGGACGGCCGGGTGTCGATCGAGGTGGACCCGCGCCTCGCGCACAACACCAAGGCCACCGTCGCGGAGGCCAAGCAGCTCGCCTGGCTCGTCGACCGGCCGAACACGTTCATCAAGATCCCGGCCACCCGGGCGGGCCTGCCGGCGATCACCGAGGTGATCGCCAAGGGCATCAGCGTCAACGTCACGCTGATCTTCTCGCTCGAGCGCTACCGCGAGGTGATGGACGCCTACCTGGCCGGTCTGGAGAAGGCCAAGGCCGCCGGCCTCGACCTCGACAAGATCCACTCGGTGGCGTCGTTCTTCGTGTCCCGCGTGGACACCGAGATCGACAAGCGTCTCGACGCCCTCGGCACCGAGGACGCGAAGGCCGCCCGCGGCAAGGCCGCCCTGGCCAACGCCCGACTCGCCTACCAGGCCTACGAAGAGGTCATCGGCGGCGACCGCTGGAGCGTCCTGGACCGGGCCGGCGCCAATGTGCAGCGCCCGCTGTGGGCCTCGACCGGCGTCAAGGACCCCGCGTACAAGGACACGCTGTACGTCGAGGACCTGGTCGCGCCGAACACGGTGAACACCATGCCGGAGGCCACTCTCGAGGCCACCGGCGACCACGGCACCGTCTCGGGCAACACCATCGCCGGCACCTACGAGCAGGCCCGCGCCGAGCTCGACGCCGTCGAGAAGCTCGGCATCGGTTACGACGAGATCGTGCAGCTGCTCGAGGACGAGGGCGTGGAGAAGTTCGAGGCGTCCTGGAACGACCTGCTCAAGTCCACCGAGGCGGAGCTCAAGCGCCTCTCCCCGTCGGAGGGCTGACCGCCTTGTCCCCCGAATCCGCGAGCGGCACCAATCCGCTGCGTGACGCATCGGACCGACGGCTCCCGCGTATCGCGGGGCCGTCGGGCCTGGTGATCTTCGGCGTCACGGGCGACCTGTCCCGCAAGAAGCTGATGCCCGCGGTGTACGACCTGGCCAACCGCGGCCTGCTGCCGCCCGGCTTCTCCCTCATCGGCTTCGCCCGCCGGGAGTGGCAGGACGAGGACTTCGCGCAGGTGGTGCACGACGCGGTGAAGGAGCACGCGCGCACCCCCTTCCGCGAGGAGGTCTGGCAGCAGCTGATCCAGGGCATGCGGTTCGTGCAGGGCGACTTCGACGACGACCAGGCCTTCGAGACGCTCAAGTCCACGATCCAGGAACTGGACAAGGCACAGGGCACGGGCGGCAACTTCGCCTTCTATCTGTCGGTGCCGCCGAAGTTCTTCCCCCAGGTCGTCCAACAGCTCAAGAAGCACGGTCTGGCCGACCAGCAGGACGGATCCTGGCGGCGTGCCGTCATCGAGAAGCCCTTCGGCCACGACCTCGCCTCGGCCCGCGAGCTGAACGCGATCGTGCACGAGGTGTTCGGCCCGGACCAGGTCTTCCGGATCGACCACTACCTGGGCAAGGAGACCGTCCAGAACATCCTGGCGCTCCGCTTCGCCAACACCCTCTTCGAGCCGATCTGGAACAGGTCGTACGTCGACCATGTGCAGATCACCATGGCCGAGGACATCGGCATCGGCGGCCGGGCCGGCTATTACGACGGCATCGGCGCGGCCCGTGACGTGATCCAGAACCACCTGCTGCAGCTCCTCGCCCTCACGGCGATGGAGGAGCCCGCCTCGTTCGACGCGGACGCGCTCGCCGCCGAGAAGACCAAGGTGCTCGGCGCGGTCCACCTCCCCAAGGACCTCGGCAAGCACACCGTCCGCGGCCAGTACGCGGCCGGCTGGCAGGGCGGCGAGAAGGTCATCGGGTATCTGCAGGAAGACGGCATCGACGCCAAGTCGAAGACCGACACCTACGCCGCGGTCAAGCTGACCATCGACAACAGGCGTTGGGCCGGGGTGCCGTTCTATCTGCGCACCGGCAAGCGTCTCGGCCGGCGGGTCACCGAGATCGCGGTGGTCTTCCAGCGGGCGCCGCACTCCCCCTTCGACCACACGGCGACCGAGGAGCTCGGGCACAACGCCCTGGTCATCCGGGTCCAGCCGGACGAGGGCGTGACCATGCGCTTCGGTTCGAAGGTGCCCGGCACCTCGATGGAAGTGCGGGACGTGTCCATGGACTTCGCGTACGGCGAGTCCTTCACGGAGTCCAGCCCCGAGGCGTACGAGCGGCTCATCCTCGATGTGCTGCTCGGCGACTCGAACCTGTTCCCGCGCACCGAGGAGGTCGAGCTGTCCTGGCAGATCCTCGACCCGGTCGAGGAGTACTGGGACCGCAACAGCAAGCCCGCGCAGTACCCGGCCGGTACGTGGGGGCCCGTGGAGGCGGACGAAATGCTCGAACGAGACGGACGGAGCTGGCGTCGGCCATGAAGATCGACCTCACGGACACCACCTCGAGCAAGGTGAACAAGGCCCTGGTGCAGGGTCGCCGTGCGATCGGCACCCCGGCCGTCGGCATGGTGCTCACCCTGGTCATCGTCACCGACGAGGAGAACGCGTACGACGCTCTGAAGGCGGCGAGCGAGGCGTCGAGGGAGCACCCCTCGCGCACCCTGGTCGTCATCAAGCGCGTCTCTCGTTCGCCGCGGGACCGCACGGGATCGCGCCTCGACGCGGAGGTCCGGGTCGGCGCTGACGCGGGCACCGGCGAGACGGTGGTCCTCCGGCTGTACGGCGACGTGATCAACCACGCCCAGTCGGTGGTCCTGCCACTCCTGCTGCCGGACGCCCCGGTGGTGGCCTGGTGGCCGGTGAACGCACCGCTCGATCCGGCGAAGGACCCCCTGGGCGCGCTGGCGCAGCGGCGGGTCACGGACACCTACGCGGCCGAGCAGCCCATTCACGAACTGACCGCGCGCGCGGAGGCGTACACGCCGGGCGACACCGATCTGTCGTGGACGCGGATCACCCCGTGGCGTTCGATGCTGGCGGCCGCGCTCGACCAGGTGACCTGCCGGGTCACCGCTGTCGAGGTGGAGGGCGAGGAGTTCAATCCGAGCTGTGAACTGCTCGGCATGTGGCTCTCCGACCGGCTCGGTGTCCCGGTGAACCGCACGCTGTCCTCCGGTCCGGGGCTCACCGGGGTGCGACTCGAGACGGACTGCGGGCCGATCGTGCTCGACCGGGCCGACGGTTCGCTCGCCACCCTCTCGATGCAGGGCCAGCCGGACCGCGCGGTGGCGCTCAAGCGCCGCGAGACGGCCGAGCTGATCGCGGAGGAGCTGCGGCGGCTCGACCCGGACGACACCTACGCCTCGGCTCTGAAGTTCGGTGTGGAGCGGCTCGGTGGGCCGCCCGCTTCGACGGACAGTGCGGAGAAGGCGGCGCAGGCCACCCCGGCGAAGAAGGCGGCGAAGGCCCCGGCCAAGAAGGCGGCCGGCAAGTGAGTACGGTCCCCCAGCTCGTCGTCCACCGGGACAAGGAGCTCATGGCGCAGGCGGCCGCAGCCCGCCTGATCACGAAGATCGTGGACGCCCAGTCCGCCCGTGGTTCGGCCTCGGTCGTGCTGACGGGTGGGCGTAACGGCAACGGCCTGCTCTCCGCGCTCGCCGCCGCGCCCGCGAGGGACGCCGTGGACTGGGGCCGGCTCGATCTGTGGTGGGGCGACGAGCGCTTCCTGCCGGACGGCGATCCGGAGCGCAACGTCACGCAGGCCCGTGAGGCGCTGCTCGACTCGGTCCCGCTCGATCCGGCACGGGTGCACGCGATGCCCGCGTCGGACGATCCCCGCGGCTGGGACGCGGACACCGCGGCGGAGGCCTACGCGGCCGAACTCGCGGACGCGGCACGGCCGGAGAACCATGCGAGCGTGCCCGCCTTCGACGTCCTGCTGCTCGGCGTCGGGCCGGACACCCACGTCGCGTCGCTGTTCCCGGAGCACCCGGGGGCCCGCGAGAGCGAGCGCACGGTGATCGGCGTGCACGGTGCGCCGAAGCCTCCACCGACCCGGATCTCCCTGACCCTGCCCGCGATCCGGTCGGCCCGTGAGGTCTGGCTTCTCGCGGCCGGCGAGGACAAGGCGAACGCGGTGGCGATGGCCTTGTCCGGCGGGGGCGAGGTGCAGGCGCCCGCCGCGGGCGCACAGGGCCGCGCGCGGACGCTGTGGCTGCTGGATTCGGCCGCCGCGGCCCGGCTGCCGCGTGACCTGTATCCGCCGGCCTCTCCCTGACCGCGAGGGCTCGTACGGCACGACGGCCCGGCGCCGCGGCCCCCGGGAGGGGACCGACGGCGCCGGGCCGTTCGCTTGTACGGTCTGCCGGGGTCAACGCCCCCGCAGCGCGCGGTACTTGGCGACCAGAGCCTGGCTCGACGCATCGAGACCGGGGACGTCCGCGCCCTCGGTGAGCGCCGGCTCGACACGCTTGGCGAGCACCTTGCCGAGTTCGACGCCCCACTGGTCGAAGGAGTCGATGTTCCACACCGCGCCCTGCACGAACACCTTGTGCTCGTAGAGGGCGATCAACTGCCCGAGCACGGACGGGGTGAGGGCGCGGGCGAGCACGGTGGTCGTCGGGTGGTTGCCACGGAAGCTCTTGTGCGGGACCAGTTCCTCGGGCACGCCCTCGGCCCGTACCTCGTCCGGCGTCTTGCCGAAGGCGAGGGCCTGGGTCTGGGCGAAGAAGTTGGCCATCAGCAGGTCGTGCTGGGCGACGAGACCGGGCGTCAGATCGGCGACGGGCTCGGCGAAGCCGATGAAGTCCGCCGGGATCAGCTTGGTGCCCTGGTGGATCAACTGGTAGTACGCGTGCTGGCCGTTGGTGCCCGGGGTGCCCCAGACGACCGGGCCGGTCTGCCAGTCCACCGGGTTGCCGTCGCGGTCCACCGACTTGCCGTTGGACTCCATGTCCAGCTGCTGCAGGTACGCGGTGAACTTGGACAGGTAGTGCGAGTACGGCAGGACGGCGTGCGACTGCGCGTCGAAGAAGTTTCCGTACCAGATGCCGAGGAGGCCGAGCAGCAGCGGCGCGTTCTCCTCGGGCGGCGCGGTGCGGAAGTGGTCGTCGACCAGGCGGAATCCGTCGAGCATCTCGCCGAACTGCTCACGCCCGATGGCGATCATCAGGGAGAGACCGATCGCGGAGTCGTACGAGTAGCGCCCGCCGACCCAGTCCCAGAACTCGAACATGTTGGCCGTGTCGATGCCGAACTCGGCGACCTTCTCGGCGTTGGTGGACAGCG
Source organism: Streptomyces sp. YIM 130001 (assembly GCF_003574445.1). Taxonomy (GTDB): domain Bacteria; phylum Actinomycetota; class Actinomycetes; order Streptomycetales; family Streptomycetaceae; genus Streptomyces. The sequence goes on along the minus strand of NZ_KZ984552.1, from coordinate 308,273 downwards.
CGACGAAGTGCTTGGCGACGGCGTCCTGACCGGCGCCGAGACCGGCAAGGAGCCAGTCGCGGGCCGAGGTGGCGTTGGTGATGGTCTCGATGGTGGTGAACGTCTTGGAGGCGATGACGAAAAGCGTCTCCGCCGGGTCCAAGTCCCGTACGGCCTCGTGCAGATCGGCCCCGTCCACGTTCGACACGAAGCGGAAGGTGAGGTCGCGGGCGGTGAAGGCGCGCAGTACCTCGTAGGCCATCGCGGGGCCGAGGTCGGAGCCGCCGATGCCGATGTTCACGACGTTCTTGATGGGCCGGCCGGTGTGGCCGGTCCAGGCGCCGGAGCGGATCCGGTCGGAGAAGTCGCCCATCCGGTCGAGCACGGCGTGCACACCCGGGACGACGTTCTCCCCGTCGGACTCGACGACCGCGTCGCGCGGCGCGCGCAGCGCGGTGTGCAGGACGGAGCGGTCCTCGGTGGTGTTGATCCGCTCACCGCGGAACATGGCGTCCCGCAGAGCCTCCACGCCCGTGGCCGCGGCCAGGTCTCGCAGCAGCGTCAGCGTCTCGTCGGTGACGAGCTGCTTGGAGTAGTCGATGTACAGGTCACCGACCTGGAGCGTGTAATCGGTGCCACGGTCGGGCCGCGCGGCGAAGAGCTCGCGCAGGCCGGTCTCGCCCCACTGCTCGCGGTGCTTCGCGAGCGCCGCCCACTCGGGGGTCTGGTTCAGCCTGATGCGGCTATCTGCGTTCATCCCGGACTTCAGCCTTCTCTCGTACCCGAGTACCGCGGTACCCGGGTGCACCTTGCCCCGCTGCCCTTCCAACCTAATTGATCAGACCGTGCTTCGGTCCGTCGGCGAGCTGTCCGCCGCCCTGACGACGGGCAACAGGACGGTGACGGACAGGCCGACGAGCGCGGCCGCGCACAGGGCCGGGGCGTTGAGCCCCCAGGTGGTGGCCACCACACCGCCGAGGAAGGCACCGAGCGCGCCCGCGCCGATGGTCAGCGTGCGGAAGGCGGCGCTCATCCGGCCCAGCATCTCCGCGGGGCTCCGCTCCTGCATCAGGGTCACCTGGTTGACGTTCCAGACGAGTCCCATCAGGCCGAACACGGTCAGACCGGCGAGCAGCGCCCAGACCTCCCGCACGGTGCCGATGACGAGCAGCGGTACGAACTGGACCGCACCGGCCAGGCACACGCTCCGGATCCGCCCGATGCGGGCGGCGATCCGGCCGGCGCAGAATCCGCCCGCCACGCTCCCGGCGCTGTACGAGGTCAACGCCAGGGCGTAGACCGTGTTGCCCGCGTCCAGCCAGCCCGTGACGTGCAGGACCAGGGTGGCGACCAGGGCGCCCACGCCCACGTTGCACACGGTCGTCGCGATGCACAGGGCGCGCAGCGGCGGGTCCCGCCAGAGCGTCCGCAGCCCGTCCCCGATGTCGGCGCGCAGGCTTCTCGCCGGGGCGGTGGGCGGCGCGGGGCCGGTGCCGCGCGGGATGTGTATGGAGAGGATGAGCAGGGTCGCGAGCGCGTAGGTCGCGGCGTCCACCCCGTAGGGCACCGCGACGCCGACGGCCAGGAGTACGGGCATCAGGGGTGCCGCCACGAATCCGCCGGCGACCTGCTGGCCGGTCTGCAGCCGGGCGTTGGCACTGCCCAGGGTCTCCTGCGGCAACAGGGTCGGCAGGAAGGCCGTCGCGGCATTGTCGAAGAGCGTCTGCAGTGTGGTGAGGACGAACGCCACCGCGAGGAGCAGCCCGATCGTGGCGTCACCACGGGCCACGACGACGGCGAAGGCGGCCAGGATCAGGGCACGCACCGCGTCCACCGTCCACATCGCGCGCCGCTGGTCGATCCGGTCGGCGACCGCACCGCCGAGCAGGCCGAAGAGGATCCACGGGACGTAACCGCAGGCGCTCACCAGGGCCACCAGGAGCGGTTCATCGGTGAGCGACGCGGCGAGCAGCGGCATCGCCGCATTGCGCAGGGAATCGCCGAAGCGGGAGACCACGGCGGCCGTCCACAGCCGCCCGAAACCGCCGCGTCACGCGGGCGTCACCCGCACCCCCACCGACTCCCGCACACTCACCAACTACCCCCTCCGCTTCCCTGCTTCGCACTGTAGGGGGAGGCACTGACAGCGGTCGCGGACGGCTGTGCGGCATACAACTGCGGCCGGGCACCCGCGAAGGTGCCCGGCCGCAGTTCAAGTCTTCGGTGTGGCGCTAGATTTCACCGCGCAGTTTCGCGAGCGCCTCCGCGAGGATCGCCTCGCCGTCCGCGTCACTGCGCCGCTCACGTACGTAGGCGAGGTGGGTCTTGTACGGCTCGGTGCGGGGTGGGTCCGGCGGGTTGTCCCGGTCCTGGCCTGCCGGGAAACCACAGCGCGGGCAGTCCCAAGTGTCCGGAACCTGCGCGTCGCTGGCGAAGCTCGGCACTGTCTCGTGCCCGTTCGAGCACCAGAAGGAGATGCGCAGGCGCGGTGCGGATTCGCCCCGCTCGGCTTCTCCCATCGGCCCGGCTCCGACCCGGCTTCCACGGATCGCGTTGCCACTTGCCACGGTCGTAACTCCCTGCATGACGGTGCTGCACAGCGTTTAACCGGCGGCTGCGCCACGGCTGCCCCAGTTTACGTAAGGCCCAACGCGCGTCCAGGGATTGGAGTTACACCGTCCAGGACGCCGTGCGGCCATGATAGGCCGCGTCCGCGACACCGTACGGCAGTAGGAGTCAGCTGTTCAGCTTCATCAGCAAGCCGAGCACGACAATGCACGCGAACCACAGCAGACCGACCACGACGGTGATGCGGTCGAGGTTGCGCTCGGCCACCGAGGAGCCGCCGATGGAGGACTGCATGCCGCCACCGAACATGTCGGAGAGACCGCCGCCCTTCCCCTTGTGCATCAGGACGAGCAGCATCAGCAGCCCGCTGAAGACGATCAGGGCGATCGAGAACCCCATAACCACGGCTGAACCAACTTCCTCGGACTAACCGGACAGGACGACAAATGCGGGGGCCCGGACTCCGTGTACGAAGCCACCGGGCCCCCGCAAGCCTACGCCGAGGTGGCCCGTTTGGACGACTCCCACCGCAGGTCCGGCTCCCGCCCCCGCGCAGCGGGGGCGGAGCCGGTCATTCACTCACTGGTCGCGGAACCTGACGATCTTGACGAACTCCTCCGCGTCGAGCGCGGCCCCACCGATCAGGGCACCGTCCACATCGGGCTGCGCCATGATCGCCGCGACGTTGCCGGACTTCACGGAGCCGCCGTACTGGATACGGACCTGGTCGGCGAGCTCCTGCGAGTACAGCTCGGCGAGGCGGCCGCGGATGGCGCCACAGACTTCCTGAGCGTCCTCCGGCGTCGCCACCTCGCCGGTGCCGATCGCCCACACCGGCTCGTAGGCGATGACGATGGACTCGGCCTGCTCGGCCGGAATGTCCTGCAGCGCACCGTCGACCTGGGCGAGGGTGTGCGGGATCTGCTGCTGCGCCTTGCGGACGTCGAGCCCCTCACCGACACACAGGATCGGGGTGAGCCCGTGCCGGTAGGCGGCCTTGACCTTGGCGTTGCAGACCTCGTCGGTCTCGTCGTGGTACTGGCGGCGCTCGGAGTGGCCGATGGCCACGTACGTGCACTGCAGCTTCGCCAGCATCGGGCCCGAGATCTCGCCCGTGTAGGCGCCGGAGTCCTGCGCGGAGACGTCCTGGGCGCCGTACTTGATCTTGAGTTTGTCGCCGGTCACCAGGGTCTGCACCGAACGCAGATCGGTGAAGGGCGGCAGGACGGCGACCTCGACGGCCTCGTAGTCCTTGTCGGCGAGCGCGAAGGCGAGCTTCTGGACGTGGGTGATGGCCTCGAGGTGATTGAGGTTCATCTTCCAGTTGCCCGCCATCAGCGGGGTGCGCGTACTCAGCTGGGTCGTCAAGGGGTCAGTCCTCCAGTGCGGCGAGGCCGGGGAGCGTCTTGCCCTCGAGGTATTCGAGGGACGCCCCACCGCCGGTCGAAATATGTCCGAAGGCATTCTCGTCGAAGCCGAGCAGTCGCACGGCAGCGGCCGAGTCTCCACCACCGACGACCGTGAAGGCCGAGGAGTCGAGCAGGGCCTGGGCTACGCCGCGAGTGCCTTCGGCGTAGTCGGGGTGCTCGAAGACGCCCATGGGGCCGTTCCAGAAGACGGTGGCCGCGTCGGCGAGCTTCGAGGCGTACAGCTTGCGGGTATCCGGGCCGATGTCGAGACCCATCAGGCCCTCGGGGATGGCGTCCGCGGAGACGGTTTCGGGCTTGCCCGGCGCCTTGGTGCTGAGGTCCGGGAACTCCGCGCTGACGACGACGTCCACGGGCAGCACGAACTCCACGCCCTTGTCCTCGGCACGGCGCAGATAGTCCTGGACCACCGGAACCTGGTCCTCCTGCAGCAGCGAGGTACCGACCTCGTAGCCCTGGGCCTTGAGGAAGGTGTACGCCATTCCGCCGCCGATCAGGATGCGGTCGGCCTTGTCCAGGAGGTGGTCGATCACACCGAGCTTGTCGGAGACCTTGGCACCGCCGAGGACCACCGCGTAAGGGCTCTTGGCCTCGTCGGTGAGCTTCTTGAGCACGCCGACCTCGGTGGCGATCAGGTAACCGGCCGCGTGCGGGAGCCTGGCCGGAAGGTCGAAGACCGAGGCGTGCTTACGGTGCACGGCGCCGAAACCGTCACCGACGTAGGTGTCGGCGAGTTCGGCCAGCTGGTCGGCGAAGGCGCCGCGTTCGGCGTCGTCCTTCGAGGTCTCGCCCGCGTTGAACCGCAGGTTCTCGATGACCGCGACCCTGCCGTCGTCGAGGCCCGCCACGGTGGCGCGTGCGGAATCGCCGACCGTGTCGGTGGCGAACGCGACGTCGGCGCCGAGGAGTTCACCGAGGCGCGCGGCGGCGGGGGCCAGCGAGAAGGCGGGGTCCGGCGCGCCCTTCGGCCGGCCGAGGTGGGAGGCGACGACCACTCGGGCGCCCGCGTCCGCGAGGGCCTTCACGGTGGGCACCACCGCGCGGATGCGTCCGTCGTCGGTGATGGTGGTGCCGTCCAGCGGCACGTTGAGGTCGGCGCGGACGAAGACTCGCCGTCCGGTGACGCCTTCGGCGAGAAGTTCGTCGATGGTCTTCATGGGGTGTGGACTCCTTGAGAGCGTCGGACACAGGCAACAGGGCCCGGGCCGCGCGGCGTTGCGCTGCCCGAGCCCTGTGCTCACATCGAGGTGCCTGCCGTATCAGCTACGGCTCAGAGCTGGCCGCCGACGAAGGTCGTGAGGTCCACCAGACGGTTGGAGTAGCCCCACTCGTTGTCGTACCAGCCGACGATCTTGACGCTCTTGCCCTGAACCATCGTCAGGGAGGAGTCGAACGTGCAGGAAGCCGGCCAGTTGACGATGTCCGAGGACACGATCGGGTCCTCGGTGTACTCGAGGACGCCCTTGAGCTGGCCCTCGGCCGCCTTCTGGAAGGCGGTGTTGACCTCGTCCTTGGTGACCTCGCGCTCGAGCTCGATGACCAGGTCGGTGACCGAACCGGTCGGGACCGGCACGCGCATGGCGATGCCGTCGAGCTTGCCGGCGAGCTCCGGGATGACCAGCGCGGTCGCCTTGGCGGCGCCCGTGGTGGTCGGAATGATGTTCTCCGCGGCGGCACGAGCGCGGCGCAGGTCCTTGTGCGGGAAGTCAAGGATGCGCTGGTCGTTCGTGTACGCGTGAACGGTCGTCATCATGCCCTTGACGATGCCGAAGTTCTCCAGGAGAACCTTGGCCATCGGCGCCACGCAGTTGGTGGTGCAGGAGGCGTTGGAGATGACGTTGTGCGTCGCGGGGTCGTACTGGTCCTGGTTGACGCCCATCACGATGGTGATGTCCTCGTCCTTGGCCGGAGCCGAGATGAGGACCTTCTTGGCGCCGCCCTGGATGTGCTTCTCGGCGTCGGCCTTCTTGGTGAAGATGCCGGTCGACTCGATGACGATGTCGACACCCAGGTCACCCCAGGGGATGTCCGAAGGGTTGCGCTCGGAGAGCACCTTGATGGTGTGTCCGTCGACGGTGATGGTGTCCTCGGTGTGCGACACCTCCGACTTGAGCCGGCCCAGAATCGTGTCGTACTTCAGCAGGTGGGCAGTGGTCGCGGTGTCACCCAGGTCGTTGACGGCAACGACCTCGATGTCCGCACCCTGCTCCTTGAGAGCCCGGAAGTAGTTGCGGCCGATTCGACCAAAGCCATTGATGCCTACGCGGATCGTCACGAACCGATCTCCTCGTTGGTGCGCCGGCTTGTCCGCCGGCGAGCTGTATGGGATGTCCCCGACCGCCTCCGACCCTACCTCTCCATGGCCGGTGCAGTGACATCGAGCGAGGGCCGGAAACGCCCGACGGGCCGTACCCCTCAGTAGGGTCACGGCCCGTCGGGCGGTGATGCGTCTTCCGCGGCGCGGAAGGGCCGGTCAGCCGGCCATGTTGTCGGCCATGCTGTCGGCCATCTCCTCGGTCAGGGTGGACTCGGTGCTCGGGATACCGAGGTCCTGCGCCCGCTTGTCGGCCATCGCCAGGAGGCGGCGGATACGGCCGGCGACCGCGTCCTTGGTGAGCGGCGGATCGGCGAGCGCACCGAGCTCCTCGAGCGATGCCTGCTTGTGCTCCATTCGGAGGCGTCCGGCCGCTGCCAGGTGCTCGGGCACCTCCTCGCCGAGGATCTCCAGGGCGCGCTGCACGCGGGCGCCTGCGGCCACCGCTGCGCGGGCGGAGCGGCGCAGATTCGCGTCGTCGAAGTTGGCCAGGCGGTTGGCGGTGGCACGGACCTCGCGGCGCATCCGCCGTTCCTCCCAGGCCAGTACCGACTCGTGGGCGCCGAGCCGGGTGAGCAGCGCGCCGATCGCGTCGCCGTCGCGGACCACGACGCGGTCCACGCCGCGCACCTCACGGGCCTTCGCCGGGATGCTCAGCCTGCGGGCCGCGCCGACCAGGGCGAGCGCCGCCTCGGGCCCCGGGCAGGTCACCTCGAGCGAGGACGAACGTCCCGGCTCGGTGAGCGAGCCGTGCGCCAGGAAGGCGCCGCGCCAGGCAGCCTCGGCGTCGCAGGTGGCACCCGAGACGACCTGCGGGGGCAGTCCTCGGATGGGCCGGCCGCGGCCGTCCACCAGACCGGTCTGCCGTGCCAGCTGGTCACCGCCCGCGACCACCCGTACGACGTAGCGGGAGCCGCGGCGCAGTCCGCCGGCCGCCATCACCATGAGCTCCGAGCTGTGCCCGAAGATCTCCAGGATGTCCTTCTTGAGGCGGCGGGCCGCCATCGCCGTGTCCAGCTCCGCCTCGATCACGATGCGTCCGCTGACCAGATGGAGCCCGCCGGCGAACCGGAGAATCGCCGAGACCTCTGCCTTTCTGCAGCAGGTCCGGGTGACGGGGAGCCGGGAGACTTCGTCCTTCACCGCTGCCGTCATCGCCATGGGCCGATCCTTCCATGCATCCGAAAAATACGGTCGTACGCGGCGGCCAGCAGCTCCGGGTCGTGCTTGGCGCTGCTGTCAGGCGCGGCGACCGGGGCCAGCTCGACTGCCGCACCGAGACGCTTCGCGGACTCGCTGAGCGATTCCGTGTCACGTACGGCGGCCTGATCGGCCAGCACCACGTCCAGGGCGAGTTTAGGGGCGTGTCGGGCCAAAACCTCCAAATGACGCTGCGGAGAAAAGCCTTCGGTTTCACCGGGTTGTGGCGCCAGGTTCAACGAGAGCACTCGGCGGGCCTTGGTCTCGGTGAGCGCGTCGAGCAGTTCGGGCACCAGGAGGTGCGGAATCACCGAGGAGAACCAGGAGCCGGGGCCGAGCACCACCCAGTCCGCGTCGAGCACGGCCGCGACCGCCTCGGGTACGGCGGGCGGGTCGTTCGGCACCAGGTGTACGGACTGGACCTCGCCCGTGGTCAGCGCCACATTGGCCTGGCCGCGGACCGTGCCGATGTGGTCCGGGTGCTCCGGGTCGTGCCCCCGTACGAGGGCCTGGAGCTCCAGGGGCACCGCGGACATCGGCAGCACCCTGCCGTGCGCGCCGAGCAGGGTGCCCACCAGGTCGAGTGCCTGGACGTGGTCGCCGAGCTGCTCCCACAGGGCGACGATCAGCAGATTGCCGACCGCGTGCTCGTGCAGATCGCCGCCCGACTGGAACCGGTGCTGGATGACCCGTGACCAGGTCTGGCCCCAGTCGTCGTCACCGCACAGGGCGGCGAGGGCTTTGCGCAGGTCGCCCGGGGGCAGTACGCCGAGCTCGTCGCGCAGGCGTCCGCTGGAGCCGCCGTCGTCGGCGACGGTCACCACGGCGGTGAGGTCACCGGTGATGCGGCGCAGCGCGGCGAGCGACGCCGACAGGCCCATACCGCCACCGAGCGCGACGACCTTGGGCTGCGCGCCCCGTCTGCGGCCGAGTCGGTTCGGACGGATGCGCCGGACGTTCGGTTTCACTCGCGCCCCATGTCCCGGTGGACGACGACCGTCTCGACGCCCTCGGAGGCGAGGCGCGCGGCGAGCTTCTCGGACATCGCCACGGAGCGGTGCTTGCCGCCGGTGCAGCCGACCGCGATGGTCACGTAGCGCTTGCCCTCGCGCCGGTAGCCGGTGGCGATCAGGTGCAGAAGCTCCGAGTACTGGTTGAGGAATTCCTTGGCGCCGGGCTGGTCGAAGACGTAGTCGGACACCTCTTCGCTGAGTCCGGTGAAGGGGCGCAGCTCCGGGACCCAGTGCGGGTTGGGCAGAAAGCGGCAGTCGACGACGAGGTCGGCGTCGACGGGCAGGCCGTACTTGTAGCCGAACGACATGACGGTCGCCCGCAGTTCCGGCTCCTCGTCGCCCGCGAACTGGGCGTCCATCTTGGCGCGCAGCTCGTGCACGTTGAGGCTGGAGGTGTCGATGACCAGGTCGGCGTCGCCGCGCAGTTCGCGCAGCAGGTCACGCTCGGCGGCGATGCCGTCGGTGATGCGGCCGTCGCCCTGCAGCGGGTGCGGGCGGCGGACCGATTCGAAGCGGCGGACCAGGGCGTCGTCCGACGATTCGAGGAAGACGATCCGGCGGGTGACGTGCTTCGCCTGGAGGTCGGCGAGGGACTCCCGCAGATTGTCGAAGAAGCGGCGGCCACGGACGTCGACGACGACGGCGATACGCGCCACATTGCCCTGGGACCGGGCTCCGAGCTCCACCATGGTGGGGATCAGCGCCGGCGGCAGGTTGTCCACGACGAACCAGCCGAGGTCCTCCAGACACTTCGCTGCCGTGGACCGGCCTGCTCCGGACATCCCGGAGATGATGACCAGCTCGGGGATGGCCGCTTCGCCGGCCTCGACGGTCGTGCCCGTACCCACCTGTGTTCCGCCTTCGTCTCGCTCTGTCTGCTCTGTCACTGCTGTGGCCCCCGTTCGTCCGAGGTGCCCGCGGACACGGGTGCCTCGTCTTCGATGATCTCTCCTGTCGCGGTGTTCACCGCGGGAGCGGCCGGTGCCGCCCCGGCGAGGGCCGCGGTGATCGTCTCGGCCGTCTTGCGGCCTATCCCCGGGACCTCACAGATCTGCTCGATTGTCGCGGACCGCAGCTTCTTCACCGAACCGAAATGCTTGAGCAGGGCCTGCTTGCGGCTCTCTCCGAGGCCCGGCACCGCATCGAGCGGACCGGACCGGAAGCGCTTGGAGCGCTTGGAGCGCTGGTAGGCGATGGCAAACCGGTGAGCCTCGTCGCGGACCCTCTGCAGCAGGTACAGGCCCTCGCTGGAGCGCGGCAGGATGACCGGGTCGTCCTCGTCGGGGACCCAGACCTCCTCCAGACGCTTGGCGAGGCCGCAGACCGCCACATCGTCGATCCCGAGTTCGTCGAGCGCCCGCTTGGCGGCTGCGACCTGTGGCTGTCCGCCGTCCACCACCAGGAGCTGCGGCGGGTAGGCGAACTTCTTGGGACGGCCGTCCTCCTCGACGAGGCCGCCCTGCTCCGGATCGGTGTCGTCCCGTGCGACCGGCGGATTGTCCGCGGGGCCGGAGACGGGTGCGGCCGCCTGCTCGGCCTCGTCCGCCCACTCCCCCGTCTTCTCCTTCTCCGAGAGGTAGCGCCGGAAGCGGCGGGTGATCACCTCGTGCATGGAACGGACGTCGTCCTGGCCCTCGAAGCCCTTGATCTGGAAGCGGCGGTACTCGCTCTTGCGTGCCAGGCCGTCCTCGAAGACGACCATGGAGGCCACCACGTCGTCGCCCTGCAGGTGCGAGATGTCGAAGCACTCGATGCGCAGCGGTGCGCCGTCCAGGTCGAGGGCGGCTGCGATCTCCTCCAGGGCGCGGGAGCGGGTGGTCAGGTCGGAGGCGCGCTTGGTCTTGTGCAGGACCAGGGCGTGCTGGGCGTTGCGCCCCACGGTCTCCATCAGGGCCCGCTTGTCGCCGCGCTGCGGGATACGGAGGCTGACGTTCGCACCGCGGCGCTGGGTGAGCCACTCCTGGACCGGGGCGAGCGGCTCGGGCAGCGCCGGGACGAGGACCTCCTTGGGTACGGCGTCGCCGCTCTCCTCGCCGTACAGCTGCTGCAGGGCGTGCTCGACCAGATCGGCGGTGGTGACCGCCTCCACCTTGTCGGTGACCCAGCCGCGCTGGCCGCGCACCCGGCCTCCGCGGACGTGGAAGATCTGTACGGCCGCCTCCAGCTCGTCCTCGGCGAGGGCGATCAGGTCGGCGTCGGTGGCGTCGGCGAGCACCACGGCGCTCTTCTCCATCGCGCGCTTGAGCGCCTCGATGTCGTCGCGGAGCCGTCCCGCGCGCTCGTACTCGAGCTCCTCGGCCGCGTCGGCCATCTCCCGCTCGAGGCGGCGCAGGTACGCACCGGTGCGGCCGGCCATGAAGTCGCAGAAGTCCTCGGCCAGTTCACGGTGCTCCTCCGGACTGACCCGGCCCACGCACGGGGCCGCGCACTTGCCGATGTAGCCGAGGAGGCAGGGGCGGCCGGTGCGTGTCGCGTTCTTGAACACGCCTGCCGAGCAGGTGCGGACGGGGAAGACCCGCAGCATCAGGTCGACCGTCTCGCGGATCGCCCAGGCGTGGCCGTAGGGGCCGAAGTAGCGCACGCCCTTCTTCTTGGCTCCGCGCATGACCTGGACGCGGGGGAAGTCCTCGTTCAACGTGACCGCGAGATACGGATAGCTCTTGTCGTCGCGGTACTTGACGTTGAACCGGGGGTCGAACTCCTTGATCCAGGTGTACTCCAGCTGCAGCGCCTCGACCTCGGTGGAGACCACCGTCCACTCCACGGATGCGGCGGTGGTCACCATCGAGCGGGTGCGCGGGTGGAGGCCCGCCAGGTCCTGGAAGTAGTTGGCGAGGCGCTGTCGCAGGCTCTTCGCCTTGCCCACGTAGATCACCCGGCGGTGCTCGTCGCGGAACTTGTAGACCCCCGGGGAGTCGGGGATCTGTCCCGGCTTGGGGCGGTAGCTGGAGGGGTCGGCCATGCTTGCCACCCTACTTGCGGCCACCGACAGGCGAGCCTGGGTGAGGGGTCGGTACGGCGATGCCGGACGGGTGCGGATCCGGCTGCCGCTCGGGACGCCGCGGAGCGCTGACCGGCGAGGGGTGCGGCCGGGAAGCATGCGGGCCAACGGGGCCGTGGGCCGCGGTGGTTGCGAGGTCAGGCCTCGGGGCCGACGATCAGCTTGCCGTCCTTCTCGCGGACCTCCACCGGGTTGAGCGGCACGGTCGCCGGGCCCTTGAGGACCTCGCCGGTGCGGACGTCGAAGCGGCTGCCGTGGCAGGGGCAGTTGCCCTCGCTCTTCTCGATCTTGTCCAGGACGCAGCCGGCGTGCGTGCACTGGGCGCTGAACGCCGTGTACTCGCCCTCGGCGGAGCGGCTGACCACCATGCGCTCGTCCCGGTAGAGCTTGACGGCGCCGGGTTCCACGGCGTCCGCGGCGCCGAGGTCGACCGGCGCCGTCGGCGTCGGCTCCTTGGCGTGCCCGACCTTCGAATCCGTCGAGCAGGCGGCCGCTCCCAGGCCCGCGGTCCCCGCGAGGGCGGCGCCCTTCAGCACGGTACGGCGGGCGGCGGACGGGCGGCCGGGCATGGATTCTCCCCTGGTCAAGCGGTCGAGTCCGTGGGCCGGCCGATCGCCGGCACGGACGGATCCGACGATACCGGCACGGATCACGACGGCAGCCGCCGGGCCGGGCCTCCTCCGTGGGAGGCCCGGCCCGGCGGCCGTACGACGACGAGCGGCAGGGGTCAGCTCCTGCGCTTTTTCGCCGCCGGGGCCTTCTTGGCCGGCGCCTTCTTGGCGGCGGTCTTCTTGGCTGCGGAGGCCTTCTTGGCCGTACCGCGCCCACCGCCGGCCGCCCCTTCGCTCATACGGTCCGGCGTGATGATCCCGCGCAGGAACTTGCCGGTGTGGCTCGCCGGGGTCCCGGCCACTTGCTCCGGAGTGCCCTCGGCGATCACTAGGCCGCCGCCGACGCCGCCTTCGGGGCCCATGTCGATGACCCAGTCCGCGGTCTTGATCACGTCCAGGTTGTGCTCGATGACGATCACCGTGTTGCCCTTGTCGACGAGTCCGGACAGCACGCTGATCAGCTTGCTGATGTCCTCGAAGTGCAGGCCTGTCGTCGGCTCGTCCAGGACGTAGACCGTGCTTCCCGTGGAGCGCTTCTGGAGCTCGCTGGCCAGCTTGACGCGCTGCGCCTCGCCGCCGGAGAGCGTCGGTGCGGGCTGACCGAGTCGCACGTACCCGAGCCCTACCTCGTTGAGCGTGCGCAGGTGGCGGGCGATCCTCGGGACGGCCTCGAAGAAGTCGAGGGCCTCCTCGATGGGCATGTCCAGGACCTCGGCGATGGACTTGCCCTTGTAGTGCACCTCGAGCGTCTCGCGGTTGTACCGCGCACCGTGGCAGACCTCGCACGGGACGTAGACGTCCGGCAGGAAGTTCATCTCGATCTTGATCGTGCCGTCGCCCGAGCAGTTCTCGCAGCGGCCGCCCTTCACGTTGAACGAGAAGCGGCCCGGCAGATAGCCGCGGACCTTCGCCTCGGTGGTCTCGGCGAAGAGCTTGCGGACGTTGTCGAACACGCCTGTGTACGTCGCCGGGTTGGAGCGCGGGGTGCGGCCGATCGGCGACTGGTCGACGTGGACGACCTTGTCGATGAGGTCGTCGCCCTCCACGCGCGTGTGGCGGCCCGGCACGGTGCGGGCGCCGTTCAGCTCGCGGGCCAGGTGCGTGTACAGGATGTCGTTGACCAGGGTCGACTTGCCCGAGCCCGAGACTCCGGTGATCGCGGTCAGGACACCGAGCGGGAAGCTCACGTCGACGTCCTGGAGGTTGTTCTCCCGGGCGCCGTGCACCGTCAACTGCCGGTTCGGGTCCACCGGGCGCCGGATCTCCGGAATGGCGATGGCCCGCTTGCCCGACAGGTACTGGCCGGTGATCGACTCGGGGGTGTCGAGCAGCTCCTTCAACGGTCCGCTGTGGACCACCTTGCCGCCGTGCTCGCCGGCTCCCGGGCCGATGTCCACGACCCAGTCGGCGACCTTGATGGTGTCCTCGTCGTGCTCGACGACGATCAGTGTGTTCCCCATGTCCCGCAGACGGACCAGGGTTTCGATCAGTCGGTGGTTGTCCCGCTGGTGGAGACCGATGGACGGCTCGTCGAGTACGTACAGGACGCCGACCAGGCCCGAGCCGATCTGGGTGGCCAGGCGGATGCGCTGGGCCTCACCGCCGGAGAGGGTGCCCGCGGCGCGGTTCAGCGAGAGGTAGTCGAGGCCGACATCGACGAGGAAGCGCAGGCGCTCGTTGACCTCCTTGAGGACGCGCTCGGCGATCTTCTTGTCGCGGGCGTTGAGCTTGAGCTTGGCGAGGAACTCGGCGCACTCGCTGATCGACATCGCCGAGACCTGCGCGATGGACTTCTCCATCACGGTGACGGCCAGCACGATCGGCTTGAGCCGGGTGCCCTCGCAGGTGGGGCAGGGCACCTCGCGCATGTACCCCTCGAAGCGCTCCCGGCTGGCGTCGCTCTCGGCCTCGGAGTGCCGCCGCTTCACGAACGGGACGGCGCCCTCGAAGGGGGTCGTGTAGACCCGCTCCCTGCCGTACCGGTTGCGGTACCGCACCTCGATCTGGGTCCGGTGGCCGTTGAGCAGGGCCTTGCGGGCACGCTGCGGCAGGGCGCCGAAGGGGGTGTCGGTGCTGAAGCTGAGGGCGTCGGCGAGGGCTCCGGTGAGCCGGCCGAAGTATTCCTTGGCGTGGCCGTGCGACCACGGGTGGATCGCGCCCTCTTCGAGCGACTTCTCCTCGTCGGGGACGATCAGCTCCGGGTCGACCTCCATGCGGGTGCCGATGCCGGTGCAGTCCGGGCAGGCGCCGAAGGGCGAGTTGAACGAGAAGGAGCGCGGCTCCAGCTCCTCGAACGACAGGTCGTCGTAGGGGCAGTAGAGGTGCTCCGAGTACATCCGCTCGCGCTCGGGGTCGTCCTCGGGCAGGTCGACGAAGTCCAGCACGACCATGCCGCCCGACAGCCCGAGCGCGGTCTCCACCGAATCGGTGAGCCGGCGCTTGGCGCTCTCCTTGACGGTGAGGCGGTCGACGACCACCTCGATGGTGTGCTTCTCCTGCTTCTTGAGCGTGGGCGGCTCGCTGAGCTGGATGGTGGCGCCGTCCACACGCGCGCGGCTGTAGCCCTTGGTCTGCAGGTCGTTGAAGAGGTCGACGAACTCGCCCTTGCGCTCGCGCACGAGCGGCGACAGGACCTGGAAGCGGCTGCCCTCGGGCAGCTTCAGGACCTTGTCGACGATGGCCTGCGGCGACTGGCGCGAGATCGGACGACCGCACTCAGGGCAGTGCGGTTTGCCGATACGGGCGAACAGCAGCCGCAGGTAGTCGTAGACCTCGGTGATGGTGCCCACCGTCGAGCGCGGATTGCGCGAGGTGGACTTCTGGTCGATGGACACCGCCGGGGACAGGCCCTCGATGAAGTCCACATCGGGCTTGTCCATCTGCCCGAGGAACTGACGGGCGTACGAGGACAGCGACTCGACGTAGCGGCGCTGGCCCTCGGCGAAGATGGTGTCGAAGGCGAGCGAGGACTTCCCCGAGCCGGAGAGGCCGGTGAAGACGATGAGCGAGTCACGCGGGAGATCGAGCGAGACATTCCTGAGGTTGTGCTCGCGCGCGCCACGGACGATGAGACGGTCGGCCACGCCGGTCCGCACCTTTCTTGAGAGAAGCGGGGGCGAGGCCCCCTCCCGACAGACTATTGGGGGTGCCGCCTCAGCAAGGGACTACTGACTTCGAATTGACTCCTCCAGCGAGCCTATAGCACGTGCATTCGATTTGCGGACACCGTCCACCGCCTTCACCCGATCGTGTGGCCGGACTATCGTCGTTGCCATGAGTGATCATGTGCGCGACCTGGACCTTGTACATGAGGCGACCGAGCGGCTGCTCACCGCAGCGGCCAAGAAGGACGAGACGGCTGTCACCGGCTCCTCCCGACTGCCTGCCTGGACCCGCGGTCACGTCCTCGCCCACCTCGCCCGGAACGCGGACGCCCTCGTCAACGTACTGGCGGGGCGCCCGATGTACGCGAGCGCCGAGGCACGCGACGCCGAGATCGAACAGGGCGCGCACCGACCGCTCGCCGAGCAGCTGGACGACGTGCGCGAGACTGCGGCCCGCTTCCAGCATGCCGCAGCCGAGTACCCGGACTGGACCCGTTCCGTGGAACTTCGTGGTGGCGTCACCGACACCGCGTCCCGGATCCCCTTCCGCCGCCTCATCGAGGTGGAGCTGCACCACGTCGATCTCGGCATCGGGTACGAGCTCGAGGACCTGCCCGCCGAGTTCACCGAGCGCGAGATCGCGTTCCTCGCCGACCGGTTCGCGGGCAACGCCGCGGTCCCCCGGATCCAGATCACCGCGAACGGCGTCGGCCAGTGGTCCACGGGCCGGCCGGACGGCGACGCCGTCTCCGTGATCGGCCCCGCGGCGGACGTACTGGGCTGGCTCGCGGGGCGCCGCGAGGGCGCGGGCCTCGAGTGCGACGGCCCCCTGCTGCCCGTACTGCCGTCTCTGTAGGCTGCCGACATGACGTACAGCGGAGCGGTGAAGGTCGGCGGGGCGGCGGACGTCCACGAGTTGGCGGACCTGATGATCTCGAAGGTCGCGGTCGGCCCGATGAACAACAACGCCTATCTGCTGCGCTGCCGGGCCACCGGCGAGCAGCTGCTCGTGGATGCGGCGAACGAGGCGGAGACCCTGCTGCGCCTGATCGGCGACGACGGCATCGCGTCGGTCGTGACCACGCACCGGCACGGGGACCACTGGGGAGCGCTGGAGGCCGTCGTCGGTACGACCGGCGCGCGGACCTACGCGGGCCGCTACGACGCCGAGGGCATCCCGGTTCCGACGGACGTCCCGGTGGAGGACGGGGGCACCGTCACGGTCGGCGAGGTCTCGCTCACCGCGCGGCACCTGGTCGGACACACTCCGGGCTCCATCGCCCTGGTGTACGACGACCCGCACGGGCACCCGCACGTCTTCACCGGCGACTGCCTGTTCCCGGGAGGCGTCGGCAACACCTGGGGCGACCCGGAGGCCTTCGCCCGCCTCCTCGGCGACGTGGAGACGAAACTCTTCGACGTGCTGCCGGACGAGACCTGGGTGTACCCGGGCCACGGCGACGACACCTCGCTCGGCGCCGAGCGCCCGCACCTCGCCGAGTGGCGCGAACGCGGCTGGTAACCCGCGTCCGCGGGCGGCTAATTGACGGGCGTACGGTCTTGTTCCGGCCGTACGCTGCGCCGCATGACGCACCCGCAAACGCCCGTGCCCGTATATCCGCCCAAGCCTGTGCCAGGTGACCGGATCGCCGTGGTCTCGCCCTCCGGCGGACTGTGCGAACTCTTTCCGGCGCCGTACGAACTCGGCCTGGAGCGCCTGCGCAAGGACTTCGGCCTGGAGCCCGTGGAGTACCCGACGAGTCGCAGGCTCGGCACCGGCCCGCAGGAGCGCGCGGACGATCTGCACGCGGCGTTCGCCGATCCCACGGTGAAGGCCGTGATCGCGAGCATCGGCGGGGACGACCAGATCACCGTGCTGCCGTATCTGGACCGCGAGTTGATCCGCGCGCACCCCAAGCCGTTCTTCGGATACAGCGACAACACCAATCTGCTCGCCTATCTGTGGAACACGGGCGTGGTCGGGTTCCACGGTGGCAGTGTGATGGTCGAGCTGGGGCGCCCGGGTGCCATGGACCCGCTCACCGAACGGTCCCTGCGGGCCGCCCTGTTCGAGCCGGGGCCCTACGAGCTGCGGCCCGCGGAGCGCTACCGCGATGTCGACCGGTCCTGGGACGACCCGGCCACGTTCGCGTGCGAGCCGGAGACCTGGCCGGCGGACGGCTGGATCTGGCACCAGGGCGAGCGGGTGGTGGAAGGACGCTCCTGGGGCGGCAGCGTGGAGATCCTGTCCTGGCTGCTGATGGCCGACCGGGAGATCGCTGCCGACCTCTCCGTGTACGACGACTGCGTGCTGTTGCTCGAGACCTCGGAGGAACTGCCGCCCGCGGAGGACGTTTTCCGGATCCTGCGGAACATGGGCGAGCGGGGTCTGCTCCGCCGTTTCCCCGCGCTCCTGATGGGCCGCGCCAAGGCCTGGTCTCTGCAGGTGCACAACGACGCCGAACAGAAGGCGCGTTACGCGCGCGAGCAGCGCGAGGCGGTGCTTCGGGCGCTCGGCACCTACGCCCCCGAGACGATGGCGGTCTTCGACGTCGACCTGGGCCACACCGACCCGCAACAGGTGATCCCGTACGGCGGCACGGTGCGGGTGGACGGTCCAGGGCGGCGTATCACCGTCACGTACTGAGGCACCTCGCGCGCGTGGAGGGCATTTTCGCCCTCCACGCGCGCGTGGCTCTCGTTCAACGGGCCTCGTTCCCCGACCCCGTCTGCGGACCTTGCTGTTGGGCGCTCAGCGACGCTTTGAGACGCAGTCGAGCGGGTCGTTCAGACGAGCTTCCAGAGGTGGTCGTCCGTGCCGTTGTCCTCGTACTGGACGACCTGAGCGCTGTTCGCCGTCGACATCTCGTCCACGCCGAGGACCTTCTCGCTGTGCCGGTTGCGGATGCGATACCAGCCGTCGCCGCTGTCCACCAGCTGCCAGAGGTGGTCGTCGGAGCCGTCGTCCGTGGCCTGCACGGCCGGCGCGCCGTTCGCCGTCGAGGCCCCGTCCACGGCGAGCACCTTGCCGCTGTAGCCGTTGCGGATGAGGTACCAGCCGCTCCCCTGGTCGACCAGTTGCCAGGCGTGGTCGGAGGTCCCCGCGTTGTCGAACTGCACCACACGCCCGCCGTCGTCGAGGGACATCTCGTCGACGGCGAGGACCTTGTCGCTGTGCCGGTTCAGGATGCGGCGGTACGGCGGTTCCGGCGTCCAGCGTCGGCCGTCCGGAGTGGCCGTGGGGAAGGCCGTCAGGCGCAGCCGGGCAGCCCCCATCGGGATCAGGGTGACGGTCTCGGCCTCCGCGGCGCCGCGGGCCGGAGATTCCTGCAGCGGCGCGACCACGTGCTCGGCGTCGGCCACCCACTCCTCGATCCTGCGGGCCTTGGCGGTGATCGTCACGGGCGCCCCGTCGTGGGTGAACGGGTCACCCTCGACCGGGCCCGGGCGCTCGTCCACCCGCAGCCCCTTCAACGGCTCGGGGTCCAGGCCGTAGTTCCATGCGGTGCCCGCATGGACGGCGAGCTCGGGGAACGTGTCCGTACCTCCGGTGCGCTCGTACTCCTCACCGATACGGAGTGAGTACGTCAGCGGCCCGCGGTCGATCGAGACGGCACCGTGCTGCTTCTCCCAGGTGCGGACGGCGACGCGCTGCGGCAGTTGTACCGTGACGCGGTCGCCGTCCCGCCAGGTGCGTTCGACGCGGACGAACCGCGGTCCCGCCCCGGCCTCGACCTGCTTCCCGCCGACGGTGATCCGCGGATCGCTGCACCAGCCGGGAACCCGCAGCAGGAGCGGGAAATCGACATCGCGCGCGGTGTGCACGGTCAGCGTGACGGTGTCCTTGAAGGGATAGTCAGTCTCCTCGGTGACCGTGATCTCCGTGCTGTCCGCGCCGACCTCGGCGCGCACCTCGCAGGGCGCGTACATGGCGGCCGCGAGCCCGTGGTCGGGAGTGCTGAGCCAGAGTTCCTCGGTGAAGTAGGGCCATCCCATTCCGTAGTTGTGCGGGCAGCAGCGGTACTGGCGTACGCCCGGCTTGAAGGACTGCATCGCGAAGCCGTTCTGGAACTGGCCCTCGGTCTTGACGGCGTCGTCGAGGTCCACGCTGTTGGCACTGGTGACGTAGTGCAGCCCGCGCCCCTGTGGATCCGTGGCGGCGGGCAGCAGGTTGAAGGCGAGGTCCTCGCAGCGGTCGGCCCAGACGGGGTCGCCGGTGATCCGGGTGAGCAGCTCGTGGCTGGCCATGAACTCGACCGTGCCGCAGGTCTCGAAGCCCTGGCGCGGGTCGTCGAATCCGGGCCGGGCGTTCTCGTCGCCGGCGAACCCGCCGCCGGGGAACTGCCCGTACCTGCCGATGATGGTCTCGTAGTTGCGGTACGTGGAGCGGGTCAGGCCGGTGCCGCCTGCCCGCAGGGCGTACTGGGCCGGCTCGCGGAACCCCTGGGCGACGTTGACGTTGTGCAGGTCGGGGAAGTTGTCCACCCAGTTCGCGCCGTGCTCGTGCATCTTGTCGGCGAGTTCGAGCAGGAACGCCTCCTCGGTACGGCCGTGGAGCCAGAAGACGATGTCGAGTCCGTCGCCCCAGCGCTTGGACACCCAGCTCGAGTCGAAGGCGCTCGGGCCCTGCTCGTTCATGAAGCGCAGGAACGACAGGAGCATCGGCACGATCCGCTCGTCCCCGGTGAATTCCTCGTGGCTGCGCAGCGCCTGCATCAGCGGCAGGTACGGCCAGAAGTCGGGGCCGTCGTTGAGGGCGGTGCGCAGCACGGTCGGGCCGAAGAAGCCGTCGTCCTGACGGGTGGCGATGATCGCGTCGATCCAGCGGCGTGCGGCGGCCTGGGCGTCGGCGTCGCCGGTGAGTGCGGCGAGGTCCACATAGCCGCGCAGCCAGTACGTCAGTTCCTCCCAGCCGTCGTTCTCGGGGTGCGCCCAGCCCGAGGAGTCGATGTCGAGGTAGTCCGAGATCTCGGCGTACCGGCCGAAGAGTCCCTTGAGCAGGAGATCGAGCTGCCCGGCGAGCCAGCCCTTGGCCGCGACGCTGCCGAGGGGCAGTTTCCCGAAGGCGGTCGGGGCCAGGCGCGTTGCCTCGTCCCGCGCGGTGGGCGCTGCCCGGTCGCCGGCGGCCCGGGGCACGGCGGCGGCCGGTGAGCCGAACGAGGCGAGGAGGGTGGTGCTGCCGACGGCGAGCGCGCCGGTGTTCAGGAAGCGGCGGCGGTCGAGTGTCACGAGGCGCTCCTTCACGGTGCGGGATCAGGGGTCGAAGACTCCTGTACAACGTTGGAAAATCGCTCGCTCGGCATGACAGCACGCCCCGCAGCCACTGTCCAGGTCCATGACAAATACTGCCGCCGGGCAAGATGTCAGGGACGGTCGGAACGCAAGCCGGCCCGCCCGCACCGAAGTGCGGACGGGCCGTGCGTCGCGACCTGGATCGTCCCGGTCGGGACGGGTCGATCAGCCCTCGCCGGGCCCCTGGTTCGAGTCCGAGGACTTGGCCAGGGCCTGAGCGGAACGCTCTTCCTCGGCCTTCTTCTTGGACGCCCGCAGGCTGGTGATCGTCGTGACGATCAGCACGGCGCAGATGACGCCGAGAGAGACCGGGATCGAGATCACCGGGACATGCACGCCGTTCTCGTGCAGCGCGTGCAGGACCAGCTTGATACCGATGAAGCCCAGGATGATCGACAGTCCGTAGCTGAGGTGGACCAGCTTCTTGAGCAGTCCGCCGATCAGGAAGTACAGCTGTCGCAGACCCATCAGCGCGAAGGCGTTCGCCGTGAACACGATGTAGGGGTCCTGGGTCAGGCCGAAGATCGCCGGGATCGAGTCGAGCGCGAAGAGCACGTCGGTGGTACCGATCGCCAGCATGACGACCAGCATCGGGGTCATGACCCGCTTGCCGTTCTGCTCGATCCACAGCTTGGTGCCGTGATAGCGGTCGGCCACGCCGAAGCGCTTCTCGGCCGCCTTGAGCAGGCGGTTCTCCTCGAACTCCTCGTCCTCCTCCTCGGCCCTGGCCTCCTTGATGAGCTTCCAGGCGGTGTAGATCAGGAACGCGCCGAAGATGTAGAACACCCAGGCGAAGTTCGCGATGATCGCGGCGCCCGCGGCGATGAAGCCGGCCCTGAGCACCAGGGCGATGAGCACACCCACCAGCAGCACCCGCTGCTGGTACTGGGTGGGCACGGCGAACTTGCCCATGATCAGAATGAAGACGAAGAGGTTGTCGACACTCAGCGATTTCTCGGTGATGAAGCCGGCGAAGAACTCACCGGACGCCTGGGCGTTCCCGAAGAACAGCAGGCCGAGCCCGAACAGTGCGGCGAGCACGATCCAGACGATGGTCCAGATCCCGGCTTCCTTGATCGATACGTCGTGGGGCTTGCGCCCGATGAAGAAGTCCACCCCGATCAGGGCGCACAGGCCCACGATCGTGAGGGTCCACATGGTCAGAGATACATCCACTGCGCCTCCGGCAGTACGTAACGGCACACATGTCAGCGTCGTCGCTGCCGGAGGTCTCTTCCACCCGAGCGCCGCACGTGGTGTGTCACGCGCGCCGTTCGTAGGGCCGACGCCCCGGGATCTGGCCTGATCCGTATTGACGGGAACGCCGCAGTCAGGGAGTACTCCCCTCCGCGTCTAGAACAGTACGGGAATCACCAAGGAAAGGTAAAGCGTGAGGTAAAGCACATGCCAAGTTCGCAGGTCAAAAGGCTTTCCGTGGGAGACGCGACAGGGCGGACCGCACCTGCGGTCCGCCCTGTCGCACAGGATCCCGAGAACGCCCCGCTGCGCCGGTCGAGCGCTCAGCGGCGCCAGGAGCGCCGGGCCTGGGCCACCTGCGCCAGGACGTCGGTGAGCACCCGGCTGCCGGCCGGCGGCAAGGAGGGCTCGTACGTCCAGGCGTGGCCGATCCAGGGGTCGGCGAGGTGGTCGTCGGCCACGGGTGTCAGACGCAGCAGGGAGCGCCACAGCGGGTCGAGCACGGGGCCGTACTCGGAGGCGTCCTCCCGGTCGGCGACCATCAGGAGGTGAACCCCGACGGCGGGCCCCTCGTCGGCCAGGTACCGCAGCTGGGTCACCGCCCGGTCGTCGAAGCCGTGCGGGAAGTCGTGCACGATCAGCAGCTGCTCGGCGGTGTCCAGATCCGGCGGCAGCGAGTCGGCAGCGCCGCCGCGGATCGCCATCTGCACCAGATCGACGCGCTGGGTGAGCGCGGCGAGTACCTGGGACACACCGGCGGCACCGGCGGCCGGCGGCGAGGTGAGTACGCCGGACTGCACCAGCGGATCGAGCGAGGCGGACGCCGAGCCTGCCGGGTCGATGACATGCACCGTGAAGTCGCCGGGCGGATAGACCGCGAGCAGCCGCGCCGCATGGGCGACCGCGGTGTCCATCGCGCGTCGGCGCAGCTCCGCGCCGTCCAGGAACGTGGCGCCCGAGGCGCCCGAGCGTCCGCTGTCGATCCACAGGCCCCGCTCGAGCGGGAGCCTCACCAGCATCGGAATGCGCAGGTCGGGGCTCTCGGGCAGATGGAGGTCGCCGAGGCGCAGGGCCATCGGGGTCTCCATCGGGACGCGGTAGCCGTGCCAGACCGGGTTGGTCCAGGCGGCGAAGGCGGGTGGCAGAGCCGGTTCCACCACGTCCGCCTCGGCGGACAGGTGGGCGAGGTCGCGGTCGAGGGCCTGGCGCGCCTGGTCGACGAGCTCGGAGTGCTTGGCACGGGCCGCATCGCGGGCCGCGTCACCCTGGCCTCCGATACGGCTGCGCGGGTCGGACAGGGCGCGGTCGATCTCCTGGTCCATACGCGACTCGGCGAAGTCCGCTGCGCTGCGGTATGCGGCGGTCGTACGGGCCAGATCCTCGAACATGCCCCAGACCTGGTTGTACAGCCGCTCCTCCATGGACCAGCCGGTCGCGTCCCCGGCCACGGGCTGGGCGGCCTCGCCGGGCCTGGGCTCCGGGGCGGCCGGCGGGGGCGTGGGCGGTGCCGAGGTGCGCCGGTTGGGGTGCGTGTAGTTGACCGGACCGCCGGTGGGGGCGGCCGCGGACTGCTGATCCGGGTCCTGACCCGGCCTGGCACTGTCCGGGGCGTGCACCGGCTGGGCCGGCTCGCCGCTCCCCGGGCCGACGTGCCGGCCGCCCCCGCCCTGGCCACCGCCCTGCGGCCCGGCGAGGCCGGTCTGTGTGCCGTCGGTCCCGGACTCGGGGCCCGTCGCCGGTGCCGTACGGCGGACCCGGTCGGCCTCCGCGGTACGGGGCGGAGGCGCGGCCACCGAGCGGGCCATTCCGCGGGCCACCGCGTCGAGGATCTGCGAGGCCAGCTCGCGGGCCTGGGGCAGTCCTTGATCGGCGAGCATGTCGGCGAGGCCACCCGCGTACCCCTGGCCGACGGCACGCACCTTCCAGGCGTCCTGTCTGCGGTACAGCTCGAGCGCCACGACCGCGGACTCGGCGTCCAGATCCGTGACGGTGTAGCTGGCCACCTCGGCGCCGTCGAGTCCGGTGACCGCGACGAACGGGGCGGCCACCGCACCGAAGTTGACCGGACCGCCGGCCCCGACGGGAAGGGCGAGCAGGACATTGACCCGGTCCGCCTCGTCGGGGAGCGCGCCCAGGTCGACGGCGAGCCGGTGGTCGGCCGCGGCCTGTTTGGAGACCTCGAGTCCGGGGAGCTGGGGTGATCCGGGATGCGCCACCCACTCGACACCGCGGACCCTGCCGTCGACGTCGCTGAGCGTCACACCCGCCACGACCGGTTTACCGGCCGACACTCTGATCTCCAGACGGGTCCGGGGCAGCGCGTGGTTCTGTCCCCTGACCAACTCGGCCGTCATCGCCTTCGTCCCCCTCGGTACAGTCTTCCGGCTGTGCTGCTTTCCGTCGGCGCTCGATCGCACCGCCGCGCGGTCCCCGACAGGCCATCGCCTCCGGGAACCGCGCGCGTCGGCAACTGCCTTGCGATGCCTTACAGGTGAGGCAGGATCGCCGGCATCAGGTCCTGGAAGGTACGGCCGTTGGCCGGGTTTCCGAGGGCCGTCATCTGCCAGCCGCTGCCCGCGCGGTGCACCTTCGCCATGATCTGGGCGGTGTACTGGCCGCCGCCGTCGAGCGTGTAACGGGCCATCTCCTGGCCGTTGGTCTCGTCGACGATGCGGCAGAACGCGTTCTGCACTTCCTGGAATGTCTGGCCCGTGAACGAGTTGACAGTGAACACGATCTGGTCGATGTGCACCGGGACCCGCTGCAGGTCGACCAGGATGGACTCGTCGTCGCCGCCCTGTCCGGCGCCACCGACCAGGTTGTCACCGGTGTGACGCACCGAACCGTCGTCGCTGACGAGGTGGCGGAAGAACACCACGTCCACCGGCTGCTTGTCGGCGAAGAGCACCGCCGAGGCGTCGAGGTCGATCTCCCGGGTGCGCGAACCGAACAGTCCGCGTCGGGGAGCGGCCTGCCAGCCGAGACCCATGCGCACCGCGGTCAGGGTGCCCCCGTCGTTCTTCTGCAGGCTGATGGCCTGACCCTTGGTCATGTTGACCGTCACGCGCTGTCCCCTCTCGAACATTCCCCAACAACCGCCTGTGTGCGGTTGTCCAGCACCCTACGCAGTGGCACCGACGCCTCAGCACCCCGGTCGGTCATTTGTGTCGGTCTTGCAACACAGCGCGCCGCGTGCGCCCGGGGAGCATTTCCACGACCCCGCCGGACCGGTACCGCGGGTACCGAAGCGCAGGTCGGACGAGCCGTCCGGAGCGGCCGTACGGCGACGGCGGCCCGTCAGGACAGCCCGCCCTCCTTCATCTGACGCAGTTCCTTCTTCATCTCGGAGACCTCGTCCCTCAGGCGGGCCGCGATCTCGAACTGGAGATCCGCGGCGGCCGTCTTCATCCGCTCGGTCATCTCCTCGATCTGCTCGGTCAGTTCGGCGACAGGACGGTCCGTGGGAGTGCCGGCCTTGGCCTTGGACTTGGCCTTGGCACCCGCTTTCGCCTTGCTGTCGCCGAGCGAGGGAACCGGGGCCTTCGCTTCCTTGCCGTCCTTGCCCTTGCGGTAGCCGGTGCCGAGCAGTGCCTCGGTGTCGACCTCCTCGCGGGCGATGGTGGCGACGATGTCGTTGATCTTCTTGCGGAGCGGCTGCGGGTCGATACCGCGCTCCTTGTTGTACGCGATCTGCTTCTCACGGCGGCGGTTGGTCTCGTCGATGGCCTTCTCCATCGCCGGCGTGATCTTGTCCGCGTACATATGGACCTGCCCCGAGACGTTCCGCGCGGCTCGGCCGATGGTCTGGATCAGGGAGGTGCCGGAGCGCAGGAAGCCCTCCTTGTCCGCGTCGAGGATCGCGACCAGGGACACCTCCGGGAGGTCGAGGCCCTCCCGGAGGAGGTTGATGCCGACCAGGACGTCGAACTCGCCGGCCCGCAGCTCGCGCAGCAGCTCCACCCGGCGCAGGGTGTCGACGTCGCTGTGCAGGTACCGGACCTGGATGCCCAGCTCGAGGAAGTAGTCCGTGAGGTCCTCGGCCATCTTCTTGGTCAGCGTCGTGACGAGTACGCGCTCGTCCTTCTCGGTGCGGGTACGGATCTCGTGCACCAGGTCGTCGATCTGACCCTCGGTGGACTTGATCACCACCTCGGGGTCGACGAGACCGGTCGGCCGGATGATCTGCTCGACGTATCCGTCGGAGCGGGACATCTCGTACGTGCCCGGGGTGGCCGACAGATAGACGGTCTGATCGATGCGCTTCTGGAACTCCTCCCATTTCAGCGGCCGGTTGTCCAGGGCCGAGGGGAGCCGGAAGCCGTGGTCCACGAGGGTCCGCTTGCGGGACGCGTCGCCCTCGTACATGGCGCCGATCTGGGGGACGGTCACATGCGACTCGTCCAGGACGAGCAGGAAGTCGTCCGGGAAGTAGTCGAGGAGCGTGTGCGGCGGTGTGCCGGGCTCGCGGTCGTCGAAGTGCATCGAGTAGTTCTCGACTCCGGAGCAGGAACCGATCTGCCGGAGCATCTCCAGGTCGTACGTGGTCCGCATGCGCAGGCGCTGGGCCTCGAGCAGCTTGTTCTGCTTCTCGAGCTCGGCGAGGCGCTCTTCGAGCTCCTTCTCGATGCCGTTGACCGCCTTCTCCAGGCGCTCGGGGCCGGCGACGTAGTGCGTGGCCGGGAAGATGTAGAGCTCCTGGTCGTCGCTGATGACCTCGCCGGTCAGCGGGTGCAGCGTGGAGAGTGCCTCGACCTCGTCGCCGAACATCTCGATGCGCACGGCCAGTTCCTCGTAGACCGGGAAGATCTCGATGGTGTCGCCGCGGACGCGGAAGGTGCCGCGGGTGAACGCCGTGTCGTTGCGCGTGTACTGGATGTCCACGAAGCGGCGCAGGAGCTGGTCGCGGTCGAACTCCTCGCCCACCTTCAGCTGGACCATGCGGTCCACGTACTCCTGCGGGGTGCCCAGGCCGTAGATGCAGGAGACGGAGGCGACCACGACGACGTCCCTGCGGGTCAGCAGCGAGTTGGTCGCGGAGTGGCGCAGTCGCTCCACTTCCTCGTTGATCGAGGAGTCCTTCTCGATGTACGTATCGGACTGCGGGACGTACGCCTCGGGCTGGTAGTAGTCGTAGTACGAGACGAAGTATTCGACCGCGTTGTTCGGCAGGAGTTCGCGGAATTCGTTGGCCAGCTGGGCGGCCAGGGTCTTGTTCGGAGCCATCACCAGGGTGGGGCGCTGGAGTTTCTCGATCATCCAGGCCGTGGTGGCCGACTTGCCCGTACCCGTGGCGCCGAGCAGGACGACGTCCTTCTCTCCCGCGCGGACGCGTCGGTCCAGATCGGCGATGGCCGTGGGCTGGTCACCGCTCGGGGTGTACGGGCTGACGACCTCGAAGGGCCGGCCGCTCTGGCGGAGCTGTTCGATCTTGGTTTCGGGCCGCATGCAACCACGGTACGACTCGGCACTGACAACGGGGCTGTGTCACCGGTCCCGGCGCCACCCTGCCCCGCCCCGCCCGCTCGGCGACGGCGTCCGCGTCGAGTGCGCAGGGCGTCCGAGCTCGACGGGCGTGCGGTTCCAGTCCGGCCTGCCCGTGACCATTCCCGGGTCGAACATCACCACGGCACCGGCCATGAGCAAGAAGATCAGCGGGCCGATCATCAGCGGTGCGAGCAGGTCCGCAGACGAGTCACCGACCACGGCCGACGTGGACTCGTGCAGATGCACGCTCATGGCGGCCATGC
The DNA here is from genome assembly GCF_003574445.1 of Streptomyces sp. YIM 130001. Taxonomy (GTDB): domain Bacteria; phylum Actinomycetota; class Actinomycetes; order Streptomycetales; family Streptomycetaceae; genus Streptomyces. The sequence goes on along the minus strand of NZ_KZ984552.1, from coordinate 280,820 downwards.
CGGTGTAGTGCATGCCGGTCACGGCGAGCCCCATCACCAGGCTGGCGGCCAGACTCCAGGCCCAGCCCCGCACCTGAACGGCTGCCCAGAGGGCGGCGGTGGCGGCGACCATGGCGATCACCACGGAGAGCGCCACTGTCGGGGTGTGGTACTCCAGGGTGCCGCTCAGTCGCATTCCGGCCATTCCGAGGTAGTGCATCGACGCGACGCCGAGACCGGTGACGGTGCCTCCGGTGAACAGTGCCATCACCGTCGCACCGCGGTATCCGACGATGAAGATCCCGATGCCGACCATCACGATCGCCACCGCCAGGCTCGCGAAAGTGAGCGGTGCGTCGTACGAGATCGGCGTCTCGGCGACGCTGAACCCCATCATGGCGATGAAGTGCATGGTCCATATTCCGGAGCCGATGGCAGCCGCCCCGAGGGCCAGCCAGCCGGGCCGCCAGGAGCTGCTGACCAGCAGGGACCGAGCGGTGCAGCGCAGTCCGAGCGCGCCGCCCAGACAAGCCGTCAGATAGGCGACGACAGGCGTGACGAGCCCGTAGCTGAATCCGTCGATCGTGCCCTGCATGCGCGGTCGCCCTCCCACCCGTGTTCCCCGACTGTGTGCCGCTGCGCTCCCCACGGCCGCCCCCGTGGTCGTGGTCGAGCGGCAGGGCGCCCTTCTGGGAACGCACGAGCGATTCACGCCAAAGAATCGCACACGCCACACGGGCCTCAGCCCACTGGGGCAACTCCGTTCAGCCCTTGGCCATGTTGCGCCTGTCTGCCGTTGACCAACGGCTGTCACTCTCGGTCAGGCACTGATTACCAGACCGAGGAGTTCATGTGTACGCACGCGTCGCAGCCGCCGGCACCGCAACGTTGGTCGGAGCGGCGGCCCTGCTGCTCCCCGCCGCCACCGCCCACGCCGACAGCACGACCGACGAGCCCGTTGTCGTCGCCCACCGGGGAGCGTCCGCCTACGCACCGGAGAACACGCTCGCCGCCGTCGACAAGGCGGCCGAACTGGGCGTCCGCTGGGTGGAGAACGACGTCCAGCGGACCAAGGACGGCGAACTCGTGGTCGTGCACGACACGACCCTCACCCGGACCACGAACGTCGAAGAGGTCTTCCCCGACCGCGCCCCCTGGAACGTCGCCGACTTCACCTCCGCCGAGATCGCCAAGCTTGACGCCGGCAGCTGGTTCGACGCCAAGTACGCGGGCGCGCGCGTGCCCACCCTCGAGCAGTACATGAACCGGGTGTCGCGCCACGACCAGAAGCTGGTCCTCGAGCTCAAGGCTCCCGACCTGTACCCGGGCATCGAGAAGCAGACCCTGCGCGAGCTGCGCAGGTCGGGCTGGCTCGACCGGCAGCACGTCAAGCGCAAGCTGGTGATCCAGAGCTTCGACGCCGCCAGCGTGCGTACGGTGCACAGCCTGCGCCCCGACATCAAGACCGGGTTCCTGGGCACGCCCGCGGTCGCCGACCTCCCCGAGTACGCGAAGTTCGCCGACCAGATCAATTCCTCGCACACGACGATCTCCGCGGACTACGTGTCGGCGATCCAGTCCCTCAAGGGCCCGAAGAACAAGCCCCTGGAGATCTACACGTGGACGGTGGACGACATCCCGAACGCGGTACGGGTCGCCGCCTACGGCGTCGACGGCATCATCTCGAACGCTCCCGATGTGGTGGGCACCGCGGTCGGCAAGGGCTGATCGCGGTCGCAGGCTGAACGAGCCGGCCGCCCCGGGGCACTGTCGGTGCCCGGTCGTACGGTGGTCGGCGTGAACACCAACCGTGCTGAGCAGGCGGCCGGACCGGCCGCGGAGTGGGCCGTTGTCGACAGCGACATCGGCCCACTCCTCCTCGCCGCGACGGCCCAGGGGCTGGTCCTGGTCGCCTTCCACGCCGACGACGAGGTGCGGGAATCCGCGCTGCGGCGGCTCGCGTCGCGCCTCGACGGCGAGGTCGTCGAGGCCGAGGAAGCTTCCGCCTCGAGCCGCCTCGCCGAGCCGATACGCCAGCTCACCGCGTACTTCGCGGGTGAGCTGCACACCTTCACGCTCGACCTCGACTGGCGGCTCGCCTCCCGCTTCCACCAGGAGGTCCTGTCCGAGCTGGCTGCCGGAGTGCCGTACGGCTCGGTGGTGGGGTACGGCGATCTGGCCGCACGCGTGGGCCAGCCGGGCGCCGCCCAGGCGGTCGGGCTCGCCATGGGGGCCAATCCGCTGCCGGTCGTGGTGCCCTGCCATCGCGTCGTGGAGAGCGACGGCGGCATCGGCGGCTTCGGCGGCGGCCTCGAGACGAAGCGTCAACTCCTGGCGCTCGAGGGCGTCCTGCCGCAGCCGCTGTTCTGACGGCCGGAAAATCACGTGGCCGCCCGGCCGCTTGCTGGCACACTCCGCTGGGTGACGACCGCCGACCGCCCCGCGATACCCGTCGTGCCCGCAGATCTGCCGGCTCTGCGCCGACGGGTGACGGCAGTGCTGGTGACCAGTCAGATCCTCGGCGGCCTCGGAGTGGCCACGGCTGTCGCCCTGGCCACGATCCTCGCCAAGGACGTGAGCGGGACGGAAGCCCTGGCGGGGCTCGCTCCGACGGCGAGCGTGATCGGAACCGCGGTGCTGTCGATGCCGCTGGCCGCGCTGATGGCTGCCCGCGGCAGGCGCCCGGGGCTCGTCCTGGCGTATCTCATCGGGGCCGTCGGCGCGGCGGTCGTCGTCGCGGCCTCCGCCGTCGGCAGCTTCCCGCTGCTGCTCGCCGGCCTCGCCGGGTTCGGCGCGGCCTCGTCGGCGAATCTGCAGGCACGGTTCGCGGCCGCCGACCTCGCCGAACCGCAGCGTCGCGCGCGTGCGATCGCCAACGTGGTCTGGGCGACCACGATCGGCGCGGTCCTCGGGCCGAACATCGCGGCCCCTGCCGGCCGGAGCGTCTCGGGCCTCGGGATCCCGGACACGGCCGGGCCGTTCGTATGGGCAGGAGGTGTCTTCCTGCTCTCGGCGCTGCTCGTGGCCGTCCTGCTGCGACCGGATCCCCTCCTGACCGCACGTGCCCTCGACCCCGGCAACGACGCCTCTCCCGAGGGCCGTTCGCTGCGGGCGGGTCTGGCCGCGGTCGGGGCGTCCCCGCGCGCGAGGCTGGCCCTGGTGACGGTGGCCGTCTCGCACACCGCGATGGTGTCGATCATGTCGATGACGCCGGTCGGCCTCGGGCATCACGGGGCGGGAATCGACTTGATCGGCCTGGTGATCAGCGGGCACATCGCGGGCATGTACGCGTTCTCGCCGGTGATGGGACGGCTGACCGACCAGCTCGGCCGACTCCCGGTGATCGGGCTCTCGTTGGGACTGCTCGGCTGCGCCGCGCTCCTCGCGGGGACGGCGGGACCTCGGCACGCCCAGACGGCGGTGGGCCTGTTCGTCCTCGGCCTCGGCTGGTCCGCAGGCCTGGTCTCCGGCTCGACACTGCTGACGGAATCCGTACCGGGGGCCTCTCGGGCCGCGGTGCAGGGCCTGTCGGATCTGCTGAGCAACGCCGCGGCGGGAGCGGGCGGCGCCGCGGCGGGCCTGCTGATGGCGCAGGCGGGGTACGGCTGGCTGAACCTGGCTGCCGCCCTCCTGCTGCTGCCGCCGGCCGCACTCGCGCTGCGCGCGATCCGTCCGGGAGGCACGGCCGGGAAGACGACGGGCAGCGGCGCCTCGGCGGGCGACGGCGCGCGCGGCTAGCGCTGCCGCCACCGGTGGCGCTCCTTCGGTGCGCGGTGCTTCCGTATGCCCCCGATGCCGTGACCACCTGGTGCTGTCCTCCACGCGCGAGACGGCTGGGAGCGGACGTGGCGCCGCGGGTTTGGCGATGTCCCGGGCCTGCCAGGGATCAGGAGTACGAACCCGGTGTCGTCCGCGTGCAGGGCCACCGGGCCATGCGGCTGGCGGGAGGCCACACATGCTGGTGCTGTCCGAAGAGGTGCGCGACGCGCTGGAGCGGGGTCTTCCCGTGGTGGCGCTCGAATCGACGATCATCGCGCACGGCCTGCCGCGGCCGCGCAACCTCCAAGTAGGCCTCGAACTCGAGGACTTGGTTCGCCGGCAGGGCGCGGTACCTGCCACCGTCGCGGTCCTCGACGGCCGGGTGCGGGTCGGCCTCGACAAGAGCCGCTTGGAACGTGTCGCGGGCGGCGAGGACATCCGCAAGCTTGGGCACCGTGACCTGGCACCAGCCCTCGCCACGGGCGCTAGCGGGGCCACCACGGTGTCCGCGACCGCCTTCGTCGCAGCTCGGGCCGGGGTGCGGGTGTTCGCCACCGGTGGTCTCGGCGGGGTGCACCGTGAATGGACGTCGGCCCAGGACGAGTCGGCCGACCTGGGGCTGCTCGCCCGTACCCGCATCGCCGTCGTCTGTGCGGGTGTGAAGTCGATCCTGGACGTGCCGGCCACCCTGCAGCGGCTGGAGACCCTCGGGGTCTGTGTGGCGGGCTACCGCACCGACCGGTTCCCCGGGTTCTACCTCACCGACTCGGGCCTGTCCGTGGACTGGACGCTGCACTCCCCCACCGAGGTCGCCGCCGTGATCCGCGCCCAGGACGAACTCCAGGGCCCTGATTCGGCGTTGATCGTCGCCAATCCGGTACCGGAGTCCGAGCAGCTCGATCCCGTGCTCCACGCGCGCGTGCTCGACGACGCACTGCGTGCCTGCACGGCCGACGGCGTCACGGGGCAGGCAGTGACGCCCTTCCTGCTCGACTACTTGATGCGCCACACCGACGGGGCTTCCCTGGAGGCGAATCTGGCCGCCGTGCGCGGGAACGTGTCGCTGGCCGCTCGGATCGCGGCTGCGTGCGTCGCGTGAGCGGGGCACTGCTGGTCGTGGGCGATGTCGTGACGGATGTGGTGGCCCGGCACCGGACACCGTTGGCACCGGGCACCGACACGGCCGCCGACATCGTCACGCTGCCGGGCGGAGCGGGGGCGAATGTGGCGTCCTGGGCCGCCCACCACGGCTGCCCTGACGTACGTCTCCTCGCGCGCGTGGGTGCCGAAGCGGCCGCCGGCCACGCGCGCGTGCTGCGCGACTCGGGTGTACGGCCGCAGTTCGTCGTCGACGAGGATGTGCCGACGGGGACGGTGATCTGCCTGGTGGACGCGCGCGCGGAGCGTACGTTCCTCAGCGACAGCGGCGCGGTGCTGCGGATCTCACCGTCCGACTGGTCGCCGGAACTGCTCGACGGTGTCGGTCATCTGCATCTGTCGGGCTATCTGTTCTTCGCGGAGCCGAGCCGTTCGCTCGCGGTCACCGCGCTGCGGGCGGCGCGCGCCGCGGGCGTTGCGGTGAGTGTGGATCCGGCATCGACCGGGTTTCTGCGGCAGTCCGGCGTGAAGGGTTTCCTCGAGTCGGTGGCGGGGGCCGATGTCCTACTGCCGAGTGCGGACGAGTCGACGGTACTCACGGGGCTTCCCGAACCGGCTGATGCGGCCGCCAAGTTGAGCAGCGTCTTCCCGTTGGTGGTCGTCAAGCTCGGGGCGTCCGGTGCACTTCTGGCACGGGCCGGCGGCGGCTCCGCCCGGCGCGTCCCGCCGGTGGCCGCGACCGCTCGGGACACGACGGGCGCCGGTGATGCGTTCACCGGCGCCTTCCTCGCGGCGCGCATCGCGGGGCGCTCGGACGCCGAAGCTGCGGCGGCGGGCTGCCGCGCGGGGGCGGCGGCCGTTCAACGGGTGGGCGCCCGGCCGGGACCGACCGCCGCGCCGGGATGATCGTCGACGGCGCGGACGGTTTCGGAGGGCCCTCTCCGTCCGGGAGCCGGTGCGCCCGACCGTCAGCGGGCCGGCCTGCGTCCCCAGGCCGAGACCAGGGGCGGCGCCGCCACCTCCAGCGCACCGGACGCGAGCTGCTCCAGGTGGCGGTCGATCTCGGCGTCGCTCGCGCAGCCTCCGGTGACCAGCCGATCCCTCAACTCGCCTACGGTCGCCGCGTCCAGCGCAGCCGCCTCAGGCCCTGACAGCGCGAAATGAGCGTCTGCTCCGACCTGGACGAGGCCGTACTCGCGCAACAACCTGGGCAATGTCCGACCCTGCGCCCGGTCGCCGCCGTGGCCGGCGAGGACCGCCGCGCAGCCCTTTCCGATCCGGTTCGCCAACTGCTGCGCGGCGCCGTACTCGTCGGGGCAGGGCAACGGCTGCAGCGCCGGGTCCGCCTCCTCCACGAGCAGTCGGCCACCGGGGCGCAATGCCCTGATCATGGTGCGCAACGCCTGTTCCCGGTCCGGGACATGAGCGAGAGCAAGGCGTACGTGGACAAGGTCGAAGCCCTCGCCGGGCGGCGCGTCTCGGCCGATGTCGTGCCGGACCACCTCGAGGGGCGGACGAATCGGGGAACGGGCCCACGACACGTCGAGGTCGGTGGCGACGACCCGGCCGGTCGGACCGACCCTCTTGGCGAGCAGGCCGACGAGCGCGTCACCGCCCGCTTCGACCACCCAGCACCGCCAGCCGGTCGTCAGGCCGAGGCGGTCGATCCGGCGCATCGTCGCGGGGTCGAGCAGCGCGGCGAGCGCGGCGCCCCGGGACGGTGGCGGAGGGGGCGGCGACGGCTGTCCTGCGGGCCGGGGCGGGGCTGCGGCGGCGTGCGGGGGGCTGGAGGGGTCGGCAGTGGGAGGTACGTCGCCGGGCTGCTCGGGCTGTGGGTGTCCGAGCAGGTGGCTGTCGGTTTGGGTCATGCGGCGATCATTCCAGTTTGTCCTGGTTCGATCGCCTTTTGCGGGCCGTTCGGCGGCCCGATTCGTCACTGCTGCGCGGCCGGGTGCGACTGGCGCGGGTTCACCGCGGTCGGGCAGCCCGGCAGAGAACGGTGCAGAGCCCTCGAGTGCGGTCGAGGGGGCGAGCGCGATCGATTCGGTTCGGCGGAACCGGGAACCTCGGCGCCTCGGCCGGTGTACACACAGCATGAACCGCTACTCGCTCGAATCCACCGAGTCCGCCGAGTCCTCTGAATCCACTGCATCCACTGCATCCACTGCATCCACCGAAGCCGAATCCATGACGGTTGCGTATGCCGCCGCTCCGGCTTCCCGCGCCGCCTCGCACCACTCAGCCCTGGGCGTAGACGCTCTCGGCCCAGCCTGCGATCTGCGTGTCGGAGAGGTGATGCGCCAGATCGGCCTCGCTGATCATCCCGACGAGCCGCTTGTTCTCGATCACGGGCAGCCTGCGGATCTGGTGTCCCTTCATCTCCTCCAGCACCTCACCCACGTCGGCGTCCGCGGCGATCCACCGAGGAGTGCCCTGCGCCATGTCGGCGGCGGTCACCTTGGCGGGATCGTGCCCCTTCGCCACACAGCCCACGACTATGTCCCGGTCGGTGAGGATGCCGCAGAGGCGCTCGTTCTCGTCGCTGATCGGCAGGGCGCCCACGTTGAGGCGGTTCATGAGTTGTGCCGCCCGGTCCAGCGTCTCGTGGCCAGGGATCCACTGGGCGCCGCGGTGCATGATGTCTCCGGCGGTGGTCATCTGGTACCTCCTGCGGTCCGGACGGCCGGCGAGACGCGGGAAGCGCCGCTGGTACCGGCGGACTCATTCTCGTCCCGGCCCGACCGGCGCGCACCCGCTCACCGACCGGCGTCACGGACCGTCATCGGGATCCGTCCCGACCGGCGTCGGAGCCATCCCGGCCGCGCCATGCCGGGCGGTTCGGATCGTCCGCCCTGACGAGCACGTCCGCGGCCTCCGCGGGCGCCACCTCGGACTCGTAGCGGGCGAAGGCCGGCAGCGTCCATCGTTCGGCCTCGGAGGTACGTCGCCGTAGTGCTCCGGAAGACAGGGCGAGATGCACGACGAGGTCGAAGGGGTACCAGTGCCCGAGGAGAAAGGGGCCGTGGACGACGAGCACACCGCCCGGCGGGAGTTGGACGTACGGGCTGCGCGTGGCGCGGTCCCGCTCCGGGTCCCACAGGTCGGGCAGCACCCGCCCGCTCCCACCGGCCTCGAGCGGTCCGAACACCTCCCGCCACAGTGCACCGGTGTCGAACCACCCGTCGTAGTAACTGTCGACGTCCTCGTGTCCGAACTCGAAGCGCAGTGATGCAGGTCGCAGAAAGCCGTGGGTGTCGACCGAGAGCGTGGGGCGGCCTTGTTCCCGCAATACGTCGGTCAGTTGTGCGGCGAAGCCGCCGGGATCCGCGGCCGGTGCCCCGTCGACCGCGACCCTCAGCCACGGGTCATCGTGTTCGGCCCGGTGCTCCGGCAGGCGGTCGGTCACGGCTCGGACCAGCCGCTGCCAGGTGATCGGTTGCAGGTGCACGGGCCCCATCATGCATCGGCGCTCGGACGCGCGGTGGGCCGGGCGGCCCGTCTCGTGCGGACGAGACGACGGCGTATGCCGGCGCGCGCCTCGGCCATGGCCCGCCAGAGCCGGAAGCAATTCACTTGTAGCGGTACGTCACGCACTGCAGGATCTTCGACGTCCGAGCCGGCAACTGACTCCACCCCAGGTATCGGACCTACGAGTTATCGCCAACCAGCCTTCGTAGATCGGGAATTGTCATGATCGATGGCCCGTATTTCGTCCTCACCCTGCTCACCGCTCTGGGGTGCGGTCTCGTTGCCGGCGTCTTCTTCGCCTTCTCCACCTCGGTGATGCGGGCCCTGGGCGCCCTGCCGGCCGCACAGGGGATAGCCGCCATGCAGAAGATCAACGTGGTGATCATCAACGCCTGGTTCCTGGGCGTCTTCATGGGCACCGCGGTGCTGTCCGTCGCGGTGGCCGTGGTGACGTTCGTGGTGTCACCCGACGCGGGACGGATAGAGCTGTGGCTCGGCTGCCTGCTCTATCTGTTCGGCTCCTTCGGTGTGACGGCGGCGGCGAACATACCCCGCAACGAAGCCCTCGGCGCTCTCGATCCCGAGGCACCGGAGAGCGCCGAGCACTGGACTCGATTCCTGCGCGAGTGGACGGTCTGGAACCACGTACGGGGCGGTGCCGCCCTGGCCGGCTGCGCATCCCTGGTCCTCGGCCTCACCGCCTGAGGAACTCACTACCCGAGGAACTCATCGCCTGAGGAGCTCACCACCCACGCGACCTGGGGCCCGCCGCGTACGGCAGGCACAGGCGGCGGGCCGCACCGCGCCTCAGCCTCCGGATAGATCCGCCCAGGTCGTCGGGGCGCCGGGGCGGGCCCGGATCGTCTGGGCCCGGACACCGTCGCGCCGTGGCAAGGAAAAGAGCACCGCAGGGGAGGCGATAGGACGCTCGGTCTCATCGGTTTCGTCGTCGGCCGGCACGGGCTGGGGCGCTGCCGTCGCGCCGAGGGCGGGTCAGGAGAGCAGGAAGTCGGCCTGACCGCACTTCGCTCCGCGGATGAACGCGTCGATCTCGCCGCTGTTGTAGATGAGCGCGGGGCCGTCGGGGTCGGCGGACTGCCGCACCGCGATCCGGCCGTCGGCAAGGCGCATGGCTTCCACGCAGTTACCGCCGTTGCCGCCGCTCCAGGGCTTGTGCCAGCCCTCCGAGCCGAGTTCGCGTGCGGGCATGCCGTTGTAGATCCGGTCGGATATGTGGTCCATTACAGCTCCTTGCGGAGATCCCGGAGGATCTCCTTCGTGCGGTGTGCCGTAGCCGATTGCGCCGCCATACGGTCCATGACCTCGAGATAGGTCACGACCTCGGCGCGGCGGTCGAGGTAGACCGCACCGGTCAGATACTCCGTGTAGACCATGTCCTGCAGCTCGGGTACAGCGAAGCGGAACAGGACGAAGGGGCCGTAGGTGCCGGGGTGGTGTCCGGCGGTGAATTCGGCGATCTGGAGGGTCACGTTCGGCAGTTCGGCGACCTCGAGGAGACGGTCCACCTGAGCGCGCATTAGGCCGGGGTCTCCGACGGCACGCCGCAGCACGGTTTCATCCATGACGACCCACAGCCGCGGCGCATCCTCGGCGACGAGGAGCTCCTGGCGCTGCATGCGCAGGTCGACGTGGCGCTCTATTTCCGTGGGGCTGGTCTGCCCGACCGCGCCGGACCGCAGTACCGTGCGCGCGTAGTCCTCGGTCTGGAGCAGACCGGGGACGAAGTGGGGCTCGTAGGACCTGATCAGGGAGGCCGCGCCCTCGAGGCTGACGTACATGCTGAACCAGCCCGGCAGGATGTCGTGGTAGCGCTGCCACCAGCCCGGTTGGTTCGCCTCCTCGGCGAGGGTGATGAACGATTCGGACTCGTCTGCGGGCGTTCCGTAAGCCTGCAGGAGCAGCTGGAGGTAGGGAATCTTGAGGGTGACCTCGGCGGTCTCCATACGCCGCACCGTGGCGGGGGCGACGCGCAGAACCTTCGCGGCCTCCTCACGCTTGAGCCCCGCACCCTCCCGGAGTTCCTGGAGGCGCTTGCCCAGGACGACCTGACCCACGGTGGGAGCGGACCGCGGCTCGCTCACTACTGCCTCCTGTTGGCCGCCGTCGGGCCTGTCGTCGCTGTCGCGGTGCAGTCTGCCACGCGGATCGCGGGAGCACACCGCACTCTGCACTTTTCATTGTGACCCTTGCCAAGTGTCCGCGGCAGAGCGATAGTGGCATGCGTGAAATCGTCCGCCCCGTTAGGAACCGGCCGTGGCACTTGGTAACGCCAGTACTGTGCACCACCACGCCGGGACCGTTGTCGGCGACCGCCGCTGTCGCTTCGAGCTGGCAGCCCGCGCCGATTCGGTGGCCAGCGCCAGACGCCTCGCGCGACATCACCTGACGCGGTGGTCGATAGGCGACGACACCTGCGAAACGGCCGCGCTGGTCATATCCGAGCTGGTCACGAACGCCGTGGTGCACACGGGCAGTGAACAGATCGTCTGCGAGCTCGCCGATGACTCCGTCGCTCGGACCTTGCGCATAGTGGTACGTGACGAGGGGTGCGCGGACGGCACCCCCAGTCCCCATCCGTCCCGTGCGGGCGACGACGACCACGGTCGCGGCCTGCTCCTCGTCTCCGCGGTGAGCAAGGCGTGGGGCGCCCAGGAGGCAGCCGGCGGACTCGGGCTTGTCGTCTGGGCCGATCTCGCCAGGGAGGGAGAGCCTGGATGCGTCTGATGACCGTCGACTCCCTGACTGCGCTGAAACGGCGCATCGGAGATGTGTCCCTGCCCTTGCCCGACGGCATGCGCACTCCGCTGGGCTGCGACGCCGTCGGTATGCCGGAGGCGTTCGGGCGCCAGGTGATGGCCCGCCTCCCCAAGATCGGCTGCGTGTACGCGGACGGCCCGGTGTGGTGGCTGATCGTGCCCTCCGGATCCGAGTTCTGCATGGACTGGCCGACACCGGTGCGGTATGCGACGGGTGCTGTCGTACCCGGTGGCCAGAGTGGCCCGCGGCTGATCCACCGGCCCGGCGGTACGGCTCCGTACACGCCTCCGATACCCCTGTACCTCACGCTGTGCCGGCTCACCGGGACCGTGCCCGCCTGGATGCGGCACGCACCGCACCCGCGGCGTTCCGCCGAGCGCTGACGCTCCGGCGCCCTCGAAGGACCCCATGCCGCGGCTTCGGCCGCGCGGAGGCGCCATCCGGCTCGCCCCGTAGGGCCCCTCGGACGGTGTGCTGTGGTCCTCCATGGCAGCTCCCTGGCCGTGCGGCACCCTCGGGCGGTGCGAGCCACCTGGAACACGGCCCCTGCGATCGTCACGCTCGGTGAGACGCGTGGGCAAGGGTTGCCGGGGGTTGCGTTCCGATGCGAGGCGGGGCGTACCGCTCAGCCGTTGTACGTCTGGATGCGTTCGGCTCGGTCGTACGCGACGAGGTCGGGGAGGCGCCGTCCCAGTTCCGCGGTGATGCGGGGCAGGTCGAGGGTGACCAGGGTGCGGTCGCGCATCAGGATGCGGCCGTCCACGATCGTGGTCGTCACGTCGCTGGAACGGGCGCTGTGCACGAGGGTCGATGCGAGGTCGTGCACCGGCTGGGTGTGCGGCCCCGTGAGGTCGACGAGGACGATGTCGGCCTTCCGACCAGGGGCGATCTCGCCGATCACGCCTGCGAGGCCGACCGCCCGCGCGCTCTGGACGGTGGCGTGGTGCAGCGCCTGGCGGGCGGTGAGCCAGGTCGGGTCGCGCGTCACGGACTTCTGGACGAGTGCGGTGAGTGTCATCGACTCCCACACGTCGAGGGTGTTGTTGGAGGCCGCTCCGTCGGTGGCGAGGCCGACGGGGATGCCCAGTTCGGCGAGCTGTGCGATCGGGGTGGTGTCCCAGCCGAACTTGAGATAGCCGCGGGGCGCGCAGGCCACGGCGATACGGCCGCGGGCGGCGGCGAGCACCGGCAGGTCCCGTTCGACGATCCCGGTGCCGTGCGCGATGAGGACGTCGACGTCGAGCAGTCCGGTGTCGCGCAGCACCTCGATGGGTGTGCGGCCGTGCCGGGCCAGGCTCGCCTCGGTCTGGTCGCGGTTCTCGGCGGCGTGCAGATGGACGGGCAGACCGTGCCGGGCGGCCAGCTCGGCGATCCGGGCCAGGTCGGCGTCGTCGACGGTGTACGGGGCATGCGGGGCGAGGCTGGTGGTGATGCGTCCACCGGCGGTGCCGCGCGCGGAGAGGGCGAAATCGAGGGACCGGGCGGCGACCTCGGGGCCTTGCGAGGAGAAATGCGCCCAGCCCAGATCGGCCCGCATCCCGCACTCGGTGACGACCTCGGCGACCTTGTCCATGGCGAAGTAGTGGTCCGCGAAGCAGGTCACTCCGGCCCGGATCATCTCGGCGCAGGCGAGCCGCGTGCCCCACGCCACGTCCTCGTCGGTGAGCCGGGACTCGACGGGCCAGATGCGGTCGTTGAACCACTGCTCGATCGGCAGGTCCTCGGCGATGCCCCGCAAGGCCGCCATGCCCGCATGCGTATGGCAGTTGACCAGGCCCGGCATGGCGATCTGCCCGTGTGCGTCGATGCGTTCGGCCGCGGGCGCCTCCGCCGCGCGGGCCGAAGCGGTGACGTCGGCGACGATGCCGTCACGCACCACGATCCCCGCGTCCTCGACGAACTGCGGCTGCCCGTCCGGGCCGGGCACGAGCGCGGTGCAGTCCGTGATGACGAGATCGGCCGGTCCGTCGTACGCACGAGACGTCATCCCGCAACGGTACGGGGCGCGGGTGGCCCGGTCACGCCGGCGGCGTACCCGGGCCGCGAGCCGGAGGGAGGACTGACCCTAGGCTCGGGCCATGACTTCGAAGACTGAGCGGTCGAACGTTTCGCTGGCGACGGTCCAGCGGTCACTGGGCGATCCAGCGGTCGAGTACCCGCTGTGGCCGCCGCTCACCCGGGGTTGTCCGCGGACCAGCACGGAGACGATGTCGTATCCGGTGGAGGTCGACTACGACTACGCGCGCGTGGAGGACGATTTCCTGAGTGCGCCGCGGCGCCCCGACGGCGACCGGTCGCGCGGCTCCCTTCGCGCCTCCTCGGGCCACGACCGCTGGGCGGCGCTGCTGCCCCCGCTACTCACTCCCGGACTCGGAGAGGGCGGCACGCCGCTGGTCGAGCTCGACGACGGGGTGTTCGTGAAGGACGAGTCCCGCAACCCGACGTGGAGCCACAAGGACCGCCTCAACCGCGTGACCGCGTCGGCCGCGAAGGGTGCGGGCGCCCCGGGGATCGTGGTCGCCTCCTCCGGCAACCACGGCGCTTCCGCGGCGGCCTACGCAGCACGAGCCGGACTGCGCTGCGTGATCCTGAGCTCGGCCGGAGCGCCGCCCGCGGTGGCCTCGATGGTCGACGCGTACGGGGCGGTGGTGCTGCCCGTGCCGGTCGACGCACGCTGGCCGTTGGCCGAGCGGATCGCCGACACCTTCGGCTTCCATCCGGCCAGCAACCTGACACGGTTCCACACCGGCCACGCCTGGGGCCCGGAGGGCTACAAGACGGTCGCCTACGAGATCGCGGCCGAACTCGGCGCCCCCGGCTCGGTGTTCGTGCCCACGGGCTACGGCGAGCTGCTCTTCGGGGTGTGGAAGGGCTTCACGGAGCTGCACCGCCTCGGCCTCGTGGACCGGGTGCCACGGGTGTTCAGCTGCGAGCCCGCGGCCGGTGGACCGCTCGCGGCGGCGCTGGGGACCGGGGCGGCCGCGGCGCGTGTCGAGCTCGGGCCGACGGCCGCCTACTCGATCGGATGCCCGGTCGGCGGCCATCGCGGGGTGCTCGCGATGTCGCGCGGCGCGGGACGGTCCCTCCTCGTCGACGACCCGCAGATGCGGGCGGCGCAGCGTGAACTCGCCGATGCGGGGCTGTGGTTCGAGCTGTCGTCCGCCGCGGGTCTCGCAGGGTTGCGAGGGCTCGAGGACGCGGCGGCGGTACGCGCCGAAGGCCCGGCGGTGTGCATCGCCACATCCAGCGGATTCAAGGACCGGGGCGTCGGCGAACGACGAACGGCTCCGGTGGACCCCGAATGGGGCTCGGTCGAAAGGCTGTTGCGCGAGGCCGGCATCGGAGCCTGACCGCCCTCCCCCGTACGACCACCGCTCGATGGTCCACGTACGCGCATGACGGTTCGACGCCGCCTGCGCGTGCAGTCTCGGTTCCACGCCCACGCCCACGTGCACCGACACCCCTGCGTCTTACGCACGCATCGCTCCCGGCCGCCCGACCCGCCATCCGTGCGGATCCTCACCTCGGAGCGCGGGGGCGGGCGTGTCCTTGCAGGCCGGTCGCCGTTGTCCGGGCGACACCCCGCCGAGAGGATCAGCCCCATGCACCTGCGCACGCCCCGGACCAAGCCCGACACCGTCGTACCACGCACCCGCCGGCCCGCCTCCGCCCGCACCCGAGCAGGCGTACTCGTCACGGCGCTCGCCCTGCTCACCTGCGCCGCACCGGGCGCCGCCCAGGCGTCCCAGGAGATGCGCCCCACGGCTGCCCACGCATCGCACGAGACCCGCCCCGCAGCCCGCGCGGCCTACCTGGAGACACGGCTGCTGTTCGGCACCGAACGGCCCGACGGCGGTCCGGCCGTGACCGAACGGCAGTTCACCCGCTTCATCGACCGCGAGGTCACCCCGTACTTCCCCGACGGGCTGACCGTCCAGGAGGGCCGGGGCCAGTGGCGCGACGCGAACGGCCGCATCGAGCGGGAGCGTTCCTACGAACTGACGCTGCTGTACCCGATCGCGGAAGCACCCGCGCGGGACGCCAGGATCGAGCAGGTGCGCGAGCGGTACATGCGGCAGTTCGGCCAGGAGTCCGTCGGACGCGTCGACGAGCGGGTGGTCGCCGACTTCTGAGCGGCCCGGCAGAGCCACCGCCCGCTTCGTGCCGACGACACGAACCTTTAACACTTCTACGGAAATTCCGTCCGTCCTGCGGGAGTTGGATCCTGACATGACTGTCGGAGTAGTCCTCATCTCGGGCTCCGAGCCCACATCGATCGATGACACCGTGCTGCGAGCACGTGAGGCCGCCGCGACCGGACTGACCTCGGGCTGGTTCGCCCAGACTCTCGGGTACGACTCGGCGACCCTGGCAGCGATCGTGGGGCGGGAGGTCCCCGAGCTGCAGGTGGGATCGTCCGCGATCCCGGTCTTCGGCCGGCACCCGCTGATCGTCTCCAGCCAGGCGCAGACCGCACAGGCGGCGACGGGTGGCCGCTACCACCTGGGGCTCGGCCTCGGCGCCAAGGCTCTGGTGGAGTCGGCGTTCGGGATTCCGCACGAGCGGCCGATCCGGTTGCTGCGCGAGTTCCTCACGGCGCTGCGGGGGCTGCTGGCGACCGGGACCGCCGAATTCCAGGGCGAGTTGCTCACGGCCAACACCCCCAGGCCGGCACGGGTACCGGGTGGCACCGAGCCGCCGGTGCCACTCCTGGTGGCCGCGATGGGACCGCAGGCGCTGCGGGTCACAGGTGAACTGGCCGACGGGACGCTGCCGTTCCTGGCCGGTCCGAAGGCGCTGGAGGAGCATGTGGTGCCCGCGCTGACGAAGGCGGCCGAGGCGGCGGGCCGTCCCGCTCCCCGTGTGGTGGCGCTGGTTCCCGGCGTCGTGACCTCCGACCCGGACGCGGTGCGCGAGCGGGCCGCCACCGAATTCGCCTTCTACGACACGATCCCGTCGTACCAGCGGGTGATCGCGCTCTCGGGTGCGGAACGGGCCGCGCACCTCGCGGCGATCGGCGACGAGCGGACGGTGGCGGACGCGGTCCGGCGCTATCGCGACGCGGGAGCGACGGAGGTGGTCGTGACGGCCACCGAGCTGGGCGGCGACGCGGACCGCAAGCGCACCTGGCAGTTGCTCGGCGAGCTGGCCGCCGGGTGACGCCCGGCCGGCGCGGCAAGGCACCGGATGCCATGTCCCCCTGGGCGGAAGCAGTCCCCCTGGGCGGAAGCAGTCCCCCTGGGCGGAAGCAATCCACCGTCCGCGAGGCACTCCCCGCACACAGGCAGCGGAGGCACCCGGTTGGGGATGCCGGGACGGCTCCGCACGGCGCGCACCGGGGGTCGGGCGCGCCGACGCCCCGGGGCTGGGACCCGAGTGGGCCCCAACCCCGGGGCGGTCTCGCCGTCCGGTGGTCCGGGACTGTTTTCCCGACCGGTGGTGAGGACCTGTGGCGGGCGGGTCATCGCACGCCCGCCACAGGTCCGGTCCAGGCCCGGTCCGGTCCGTTCGGCTCGTCGGGCGGACGGTGGCGTCCTGCCGCCGGCCGTGGTGGATCCCGGCCTTGGTCAGCCGATGTTGACGTCGATGCAGGCGTAGAACGCATTGGCGGTGTCGGCGATGTTCCACACCGCGAGGACGGTCTGCTCGCCGCTGGCACCGCCGAAGTCGACCTGGTGGTTGACCGTGGCGCCCGGCTTGGCGCCGCCGTCGTCGAACTCGGCGATCTTGTTGCCGCCGACGTAGTACTCCCAGGTGCTGGTCGCGTGCTGTGCGGTCAGGGTCCAGGTGAACTCCTGCGACTGACCGACGGGGGTGTGCACCCAGCCCTTGCTGTCGTCGTTGAGTTCCTCGAAGCGGCCGACCCCGCCGTTGCAGGACTTCAGGCCCTTCGGGCCCTCGACACTGTGCGGTTCGTACTTGATGTCACCGCATTCGACGGTGCCGGCGGCGCACTGTGCCTGCCTGCTGGGCGGTGCGTTCACGTACCCGTGGGCACTGGCCGGGGCCGCGGTCATGCTGAGGGTGATCAGAGGGGCGATGGCCGCGCCGAGGGCGACGGCGAGCTTACGGCTCTTGTGCATGCCAACTCCTTCACGGCGTGAGCGCCGGTCGAGTGGGGGGAACGGCGCCCCACCTGGTGGGGGTTGCGAACGTGAGGGGGACACCCCCGGCCTTCGGACGCTTCGACCCGGGCCCGGCCCTGGTTCCGGGCAGGCGTCAACTCGGCATCCAGAGCGCGAGGTTCACGTTCTTTCTTGGTCTAGACCTTAGCGTGTGACTGGGCACGGTCAAGAGGTTCTCGGCCAAACTCCGGGTGGGACACCGGCTCTTCGGGCGGCTCCGCGACACGGCACCGCCGCCCCGGGCGCGCTGCGGCCGGATGATTCTCGGCCGAATCGCGTCCCGTTCTCGCGTCAGGGGTCGTTGCCCGCGTCAGGGCTCGTTGCCCGCGTCAGGGGTCGTTGCGCCTGACGTTCTCGAGCAGGAGGTCCAGCCATTCGGTGACCTTGTCGCGGTGCTTGTCCGAGGGGAGTTGAGCTGCCCGCCAGGCGATGCCCCGCACACCGTGGTCCTGCAGGATTCGCTGCAGCGGATCGACCGGCAACTCCGTTGCGGGAACCGGCACTTCACCATCGGACTCGGCCAGCCGCAGCAGAAGGTCCTGCTCGGTGCGGCGCAGGCAGTCCGCCAGCGCCTCCGGATCCTCCGCGGTGAGGAAGCCCGCGTGCACCTCGAAGAACCGCTGGATGGCCGCGCAGTGCTCCATCGTCGGCCGTCGGTCGCCATGGATCAGCGCGCCCGCCTGCTGCCGTGACATTCCGGCACCATCGGCGATCTCCTGCTGGGTGTACGGGCGGCCGTTGGCCTTCAGGCGGGTACGGCGCAGGAGTTCGAAGCGCTGCAGGAAGCGTGTCTGCAGGTCGCCCTCGCCACCCGTACCGCCGTCGAGCAGGTCACGGACGGCACCCGCGGGAACTCCGGATTCGCCGGACAGGCGTTCCGGATCGAGGATCTCGTCGCGGCTCACACCGAGCCGTTCGGCGAGTTCGACGACTCGGGCGACCAAGGACGCGGGCGCCCCGGCGGCCGGCGGGCCCCCAGCCGAGAAGCCTTCTGGCACCGCTCGTCTCCTCAATCTGCCGGTAGGCAATCTGACGCTACGTCTGAATCTGTCGCCGCGTCCGCCCGGGACGAATCAGGACTCGGGCGACTCGGCGGAACTGCCGGGAGGCTAACCCGTAGTCGGGTCGACAGCCAGAGGCTGCCACAGCTGTGGCGCGATCCATTCGCTCAACGGCAGTAAATGCCACGATTGTTGACACACCCTCGCCCGGACGCCAGGATCGCCCCGCGACGCATCTCACGCGCGCACCGGAAGGAGGCCCGCCCGATGGGGAACGACAGGTGGGCGAGCCGCTCGTGCGGCGCCGACCGGGCCGTCCGGGACCAGGAGCGCGCGGCGCACGACCCCCGCACCAGGGCGTATCTGCGGGACTACACCAGCGTCCTCGACTCCGTCCCGTTCCCGTCGCTGCTCGTCGATCACCGCTGGAATGTGGCCGTCACCAACTCCGCGTACGACCTTCTGTTCGACGGATTCAAGCCGCATCCGACCGCGATGCCGCACCAGAACTTCCTGCGCCTGGTGCTCTTCCACCCCGACGCCGGGCGGGTCCTGCGGGAGCGCGAGACGAGCTGGTGTCTGCCGATGCTCGCGCAGTTCGCGGCGGCCCTCGACGTGCACCGGCAGGATCCGGTACTCAAGGAGATCCGCAACGAGATCGGGCAGAACCCGATCATGAACGCGGCCTTCCAGCAAGGGCTTCCGCACTGGGTGCGCGCCGTGGGCCCCGGCGCCGTGGACCACGACGGGGCGGTACGTCCCGTGCAGCACCCGGACCCCAGGTGGGGCCGCACCACCTGCCGGGTGGTGACCGAGACGCCCAGCACTCTGCGGGCGGCCGGCCTGACCCGGCTCACCCTCGCCCTGCACCCCCGGGGCAGCACACCCGCCGCCGAACCCGAGCCCGTACCGGATTCCGCGGCCCCTGCTCCCGAGCACCGCGGCGCACCGCGGCTCCGCGTCGTACGCGACATCCCCGACCGCGACGAGTAGGCCGGGAACTGACCTGCCGGTCACGCGAACCCCTGCCGGATTCCCCGGCGTTCACTGCCGGCTGATGGTGCGCGTGACCCCGGCCGCGATCGTGGTGGCGAGCACCCATCCGGCGGCGATCAGGACGTACGACAGCCACTGCAGAGGGCCGTCCGGTGCGAACGCCCGCTCCTGGCCGAAGTCGACGATCGGCAGGAGCAGGTCGAGGGTGAAGAACGGAGCATTGAACTCGGGCGCCTGGTCCGCCTTGTACGGGTCCGGTGGGTGGAGTCCGTACGCGAGCGATCCGGCCAGCAGCAGCGAGAGCAGCCAGGCCGCGGCACGGGTGGGCCGGAAGCCGTAGCCGACCGTGACTTCCTGGAGATAGCCCCAGATCCTGGCGTACCAGGGCAGGGTTCCCCGGTGACGGTGCTGCTTGGCGAGTTGTACCGCGCGGGCGCCTGCGTCGTCGCCGATCCTGCGGTAGGCCGTCGTGAGTTGCTCGTAGGCGTGCGGGACGTAGCCGTCCGTGTCGCGCTCGAGGACGGGCAGTCGGCGGGCCGCGGGCTCGTGCGGATCGAGCGAGGTGTAGCCGAAGCCGTCCAGGCGCACCTGGTCGGGCCAGACTTCCGGGGCGATGTGCAGGAGACCGACCTGGGCGCGCCGCAACGTCAACGAGCCCTGGATCCGGTCGGCTTGGCGTAGCCACAGCTCGCCGACGGAGATGCTGCTGGCGCGCAGGGCCATCCCGCCGGGGTTGGCGAGGCGAGCGAATCCCAGGTTGAGCTGTCCCGATATGTGAGCGCCGCGGAGGTTGACCCGGCCCAGCGCGGTCAGGCGCGGGGCGTGCAGATCGGCGCCGACGGTGAACGTGGTGGCCTGCAGGGCGGTGCTGCCGCGGTGGTCGAGCACGGCGTCGTGGAGCCGGACCGTGCCGGTGACGGCGGCTCCGCTGAAACGGGTCTCGCCCTGTACGCACAGACCGCCTGCGACCAGGTCGCGTTCCACGGTGGCCTGGTTGAGCTGGAGCGCCGACTCCAGGTCGTGCTCGTCACCGGACGGCGGTACGGGCCCGATCCGGGTCCGTTCCAGGAAGAGTGCGCCCCCTATCCGGGCCCCGGCGAGGCGGACTTGGCCCCGTATCCGGGCGTCGGACAACACGAGGTCGCCCTCGGTGCGGAGCGTTCCGGCGTGCAGCGCAGGCAGCACGCACTCCCCCAGGTACCACCTGCGGACCTGGGCGCCGAACAGGAGCGGTGGGCGGTCGAAGTGGCAGGCGAGAAAGCTGACGGTGCAGTCGATCGTCGCGTAGTGCAGCCTGAGGTGCCCGACGATCCGCGCACCGGCGATCCGCAGCGCGGGTATCTCGCCGTCCAGGCGCGGCCCGCCGAGCAGCAGGGCACGCAACACCTCGGCACGGACGGTGCGTTCGGGCCCCCAGTCCGCGCCCAGGGCAGGGGCGTCGGAGGCGGAGTCGCCTTCGGGGGGAGGCCGGAAGTCGAGCCGGTCTCCACGCGGGAACGCCTCCAGGACGCGGAGTTCCGCGGGCGTCGGATCGGTGATCTCCATCGCCGCGACTGTGGCCGGTCGGCCCTCACCACGTCAATCCCCTCTCACCTGCGGCGAGTTGGCCTCTTCAGGGCAAGTGTCCGTCGCACGGAGACCTCTACCGGTGTCCGGTAACCGTGCACGGTTGTCCGAGGTCGCCGCCACCCCCACAATGCGCATGACAACAGCCGGGGTTCTTCCCGAACTCCGGTCCCCCCACTGACCATTCGAGGCCACCACATGAAGAAACCGCTGCTCGGTTCGTTGCTGACCCTGCTGCTCGTCGGAGCCACCGCGGCTCCGGCCACCGCGGCCGCCACGGCGGCGCCCGCCGACGACCGCCCCACCACCCAGGCCGTCGATCTCGCCGGCACCGTGGCACTGAGCAACTGCTCCGGTTCCGTCGTCCGGACGCCCGATTCGGCCCCCGGCGACCCGGCCCTGGTGATGTCCAACGGCCACTGCCTGGAGAGCGGATTCCCCGGCGCGGGCGAGGTCGTCGTCGACGAGCCGTCGAGCCGTACCTTCGAACTCCTCGACGCATCAGGCGGCGAGGTGGCGACCCTGCAGGCCAGCAAGGTCGCCTACGCCACGATGACCGACACCGACGTGTCGCTGTACGAACTCACCTCCACCTACGAGGAGATCGAGAGCGAGCACGGCATCACGGCCCTCGAACTGTCCGCGGACCGGCCGTCCGAAGGCACCGCGATCAGCGTCGCCTCCGGCTACTGGAAGCGTGTCTACAGTTGCGACATCGACGGCTTCGCGCACGAACTGCGCGAGGGTGACTGGACGTTCAAGGACTCGGTCCGCTACACCGCCGCCTGCGACACCGTCGGCGGCACCTCTGGCTCCCCGGTGCTCGACGACGCCACCGGCAAGGTCGTCGCCGTGAACAACACCGGCCACGAGGGCGGCACCGACTGCGCCGTCAACAACCCGTGCGAGGTCGACGAGAACGGCGACATCACCTCGCACCCGGGCATCAGCTACGCCCAGCAGACCCACACGATCGTGCCCTGCGTGGGCACCGGCAACAAGATCGACCTCTCCGCACCGGACTGCGCCCTGCCGAAGCCCGGCGAGGAGTAGGAAACCCCGAACGGCGCGCCCTCGGGTGGTGCCGGGACCGGGTGCGATCGACACCTTCCCGGCACCGCCCCGGAGCCACCACCGTGCCCGGCGGCCCGGTTCACACCGTCAGGACGATCTTCCCGCGGGTGCGCCCCTGCTGGCTGAGCCGCCAGGCCTCCGCCGCCTCGGCCAGCGGGAACGCCCGCTCCACATGCACCCTCAGCTGTCCGTCGTCGGCGAGTCCCGCGAGGAACTCCAGATCGGCGGAGTCCGGGCGCACCCACACGTAGTGGCCGCCCTTCTCGGCCGCAGAGCCGTCGGCGATGGAGGCCACCCGGTCCCTTCGGCGCAGCAGGCTCTGCGAGAGGTCGACGACGTCGCCGCCCACGAAGTCGAGCGCGGCATCCACGCCCTCCGGGGCGAGCGCCCGCACCCGGTCGGCCAGTCCCTCGCCGTACGTGACGGGTTCCGCGCCGATCGAGCGCAGGTAGTCGTGGTTGCGTTCGCTCGCCGTGCCGATCACCCGGGTCGCGCCGAGCGCGAGGGCGATCTGCACGCCGAGTGAACCGACGCCGCCTGCCGCGGCGTGCACGAGCACGGTGTCTGAGGGGCCCACCCCGACCCGTCGCAGCGACTGCAGGGCGGTCAGCCCGGCCAGCGGCGCCCCTGCGGCCTGCTGCCAGTCGAGGGCGGCCGGCTTACGGGCCAGGGTCCGCACCGGCGCGGCGACCAGCTCCGCATAGGTGCCCAGCTGCACCCAGTCCTTGCGGACATAGCCGAAGATCTCGTCGCCGACGGAGAACTCACCCGCGTCGAGCCCCGTGGCCTCCACCACGCCCGACACGTCCCAGCCGGGGACGATCGGGAACGCGGTCTCCATGATCGGGTCGAGATACCCGGCCGCCACCTTCCAGTCGACCGGGTTGATCCCGGCCGCCTTCACGCGGACGAGGACCTCGCCGGGCGCGACCTTGGGGTCGGGCAGCTCCGTGAGCCGCAGATCGTCGGGGGAACCATAGCTGTCGATCGCGATCGCCTTCATGCGCTGCCCAACTCCTGTTCGTAGCGGATCATTCCCCCGCCTCGGCGGTGGACGGCTCGTCCGCCGCCCCGTCGCGGTCACCGTGCGGAAAAACCGGATGCCCCCGACTGCTTCCCATGATCCGCTGGTCGGCACCACGGCACCTCCCGGGGACCGGAAGCGCGGCTGACCGGCGACCGGCAGGGCCACCAGCCGACCCCGCCGACCCGGAAGGCCGTCATGATCAAGCGCACCGTCGTACCCACCCTGTTCAGCCCGCCCGCCTACGCGCACGCGTCCGTCGTCGAGGCCGGCACCCGGCTGGCGTTCCTGGCCGGGTCGGTGCCGCTGGACGCGGCGGGCGCGCTGGTCGGAGCGGGCGATCCCGCCCGCCAGGCCCGGCAGGTCATCGCCAACCTCGAGGAGCAGCTGGCAGCCGTCGGCTCCGACCTCGCCCAGGTCGCCTACACGGATGTGTACGTGGTGAGCCCCGACCCCGCCGTACTCGCCGAGGTCTGGGACGTCGTACGCGCCTCCGGGCTCAGCACCGGACCGCACGCCTCCACGCTCCTCGGTGTCGCCGCGCTCGGCTACCCGGGACAGCTGGTCGAGATCACGGCCGTCGCGGCCGTCCCCGACGCGGCCTGACGCGCTTCGGACCGGCCCCCGAGCGCCCACCGCCGTCCGCCGCCGGCGCCACGCTCGCCTCGCCGTCCTTCCAGTGGTCCGGGCGAGCCAGGCCCGGGGGCAGGCGGGTGGCGGCGTCGCCGCGGGCCGCGTTCAACTGGGGCTGGGTGAGGAACACCGAGCCGGTGAGATCGGCGCCGGAGAGGTCGGCATCCCTGAGGTCCGCGCCGATGAGATCGGTGCGTCGCAGGTCGGCGCGCTGGAGGTCCGCGGCGATCAGGCAGGCCCCGCGCAGGCTCGCGCCCCTCAGGTCGGCGCCGGCCAGGCGGGCACCGAACAGGTCGGCTCCGCGACGGTTCTTCGTCCGGCCCGGGACCTCGGCGCGCACCAGGTCTCCGACCTGCACCAGAAGGGTGTTGATCTCGCCGCGCAGGGCCGGTACGTCGGTACCGAGGACGGTGGAGGCGTCGCTGCCGACCAGCCCCTCCAGGCGGGTGCGCGCGGCGCGGAGCCCGGCGTGCACCGGCTCGGCTTCCGGCCGGCCGAGGCCGTCGGCGACGTACCGGAGCAGCTCGTGCAGCTGTCGCATGACCGGGAAGACCTCGAACATCTCGCCCGCGGACTCCGGTGCGCTGCGCCAGTCGACTCCGCCGAAGGTGACCTGCGAGACCTGCTGGCCGGCGCCGAAGCAGTCGTACACGGTGCAGCCGCTGTAGCCCTCGTCGCGGAGCCTTCGGTGGATGCCGCAGCGGAAATCGGTCGCCAGGTTGTGACAGGGCGTGCCGGCACGCTTGTCGCGCGCGAAGTCGGACGATGCGGCGAACGGCAGGGCCACACAGCACAGCCCGAAGCACCGGCTGCAGTCGGCCCGAAGCTCCAGCTCCGGTCGGCCCCGCGCGTCGTCGTCCGTGGCGCCGGCGCCGCGGGTTCGCTCACCGTCCGCAGGGGTGTCGTGCTGCTCGTTCGCCAACGTGCCTGGTCTCTCTGCCGCGAGGGGGCGGGCGCCGCAGCGGTACGGCGCCGGTTCGACCAGCCATTGTCCACCAACCCGGCAGGTGCGTGTGCCGGGCCGGGTCCCCTCAGGCGTCCTGCCGGATGGAGCGCATCCGGCCGTAGGCGTAGACGCATCCGGCGAGTGCGAGGTTGGCGAGCAGCATGAAGCCGATGGAGTACGAGTCCTTGGCGCTGTAGATCGCTCCCATGACGAGCGGCGGTACGAATCCGCCGAGGCCGCCGACCGCGCCGACGATGCCGGTGACGCTGCCGACCTGCGTCTGCGGGGTCACCTGTGCGACCAGGGCGAAGACGCTGCCGCTCGCGGTCCCGAGCCCCGCCGCCATGATGAGGAAGCAGATGGTCCCGACCGGGTCGAGGCTCGGGTCGAAGGCCTGCACGATGGCCAGCAGCGCGACGATGCCCAGGGCCCAGGCGGTGACCGTGGCCGGGTGGACCTTGTCCGCGAGCCAGCCGCCGATGGGCCGGAACACCACCGTGACCAGGGCGAATCCGGCCGCTTTGGTGCCCGCGTCGGTCGGCGACAGCTCGTACCAGGTCTTCAGGTAGGTCGGCAGATAGACGCCGAAGGCCACGATGCCGCCGAAGCCGATGGCGTACAGCGCCGACAGTTCCCAGGTGACGCGGAGCCGGCCGGCCGAGCCGAGGCGGCTGCCGAGCGACGCGGTCGGTACGGGCCGGTCCGGCCGGTCCTTGATCAGCAGGACAGCCAGTACGGCGAAGGCGGCGAGTGCGACCGCCACCACGAGGAACGGCAGGTTCTCGCTGTTCTTGGCCATTCTCGGAGTGAAGTATCCGGAGAGCGCCACACCGCCCATCCCCATCCCGAAGATGCCGAGCGCGAGACCCCGGCTCGTGGGCGGGAACCAGGAGTTGACCAGCGGAATGCCGATCGCGAACGTCGTACCGCCGAGCCCGAGCAGAAAGCCCACGGCGAGCATCGCGCCGTAGGAGTCCTTCGCGGGGATCAGCAGCAGCACCGGCACGATGGTGAACGCCGACACCACGGGGAACATCAGCTTCGCCCCGAAGCGGTCGGTCAGCGCTCCGACCGGAATACGCCCCAGCGATCCGACGATCACCGGCACGGCGACGAGCAGGGACTGCTGGAACGAGCTCAGTCCCAGGCGGTCCTTGTAGTCGGCGCCCTGCGGCGCGATCAGGTTCCAGGCCCAGAACGTCAGGCAGAAGCCGACGGTGGCCACGATCAGGTTGCGGTAGGCGGTCGCCGAGGGCCGGTCCGCCGGCGGGCTCGGGGCGGTCTTCCGGGTCGCGCCGCTCTTGGTCTCGTCCACCTCTGCACGCTATGCAGGACCGCCCGGACCCTTCCTGTTCTGCTGAGCCGTACGGCTGGCCCACTGCCTCGCCGCGTATGCAGCAGCTCCGGCAGCGGCTCCCCGGACTTGATCAGGCCCGTCCCCAGGCCTGATCAGGCCTGGTCCCCCGTCGCGTTGGCCGGCATCTCGAGACCGGCCGCCGTCGCCGCGTCCGCCAGGACCCTGGTGAGCATCGCCGGGGTCAGGCGCCCGGTGAAGGTGTTGCGCTGGCTGACGTGGAAGCAGCCGAAGACATCGAGTGGCCGACCGGTGCCGCTACGCAGGGTGACCCTGGCACCGTGCCCGAACACCGGCCGGGGGCGCGGGAGTTCGTAGCCCGCCGCGGCGAGGGCCGGCAGGGTGGCCCCCCAGCCGAAGGCGCCGAGCAGCACGACCGCGCGCAGTGCCGGGCCGAGCAGTTCGAGCTCGCGGACCAGCCAGGGGCGGCAGGTGTCGCGCTCGGCGGGTGTGGGCCGGTTCGCGGGCGGGGCGCAGTGCACGGGCGAGGTGACGCGTACACCGTGCAGGGTGAGGCCGTCACCCGGTCCGGTGGCGACACCTGACGAGGCGAGCCCGAGCTCGTGCAGCGCGGCGAACAGGACATCGCCCGACCGGTCCCCGGTGAACATCCGGCCGGTCCGGTTCCCGCCGTGCGCGGCCGGAGCGAGCCCGATCACCAGCAGGCGCGCGTCCGCCGGCCCGAAGCCGGGCACCGGGCGGCCCCAGTACTCCTGCTCGGCGAAGGCGGCACGCCGGGTCCGGGCCACTTCCTCGCGCCAGTCCACCAGGCGCGGGCAGGCGCGGCAGTCGGTGAGCACGGAGTCGAGCACCGCGAGGGGTTCCGCGGTGCGGGCCGCGACCTGCGGGAAGTCGGCACTGTCCGGCGAGACGCCCGGGACGGGCCGGTCCGGCGGGCGCCCCGCGTCGTGCTCGATGTCGGACATGCCTCCATCGCAGGCCCGGTCCCGGACTAAAGTCAAACCCATGACCTCCAAGGGGACGGGTGAGAGCGACACGGGCGGCGTGCGGGCCGACGTCTGGGTCTGGTCGGTACGTCTGGCCAAGACGCGTTCGGCGGCGGCCACCGCGTGCCGGGCCGGCCAGGTCCGGGTCAACGGCCAGCGCGTCAAGCCCGCCCATACGGTCAGGGCCGGCGACGAGGTCCGCCTGCGGCAGGGCGACCGGGAGCGGATCGTGGTGGTACGCCACGTCCTGCGCAAGCGAGTCGGAGCGCCCGTCGCGGTCGAGGCGTACGTGGACAACAGTCCGCCGCCGCCCCCGCGCGAGGCCGTCGCCCCGGCAGGGATCCGCGACCGCGGTACGGGCCGCCCGACGAAGCGCGACCGCCGCGACATGGAGCGTCTGCGGGGGCTGGCCCCGAAGCCTCACGAGTGAGGCCGCGGGCCCGCGGCCGGATCGCGCTCTTGCCCGTCGTGGACCGCTGCCGTAGGACCGGGGGATGACCACCGTCGTCCTGCTGGGAACCCTCGACACCAAGGGCGAGGAGTGCGCCTGGCTGCGCACCCGCCTGCGCACCCTCGACGTCGACGTCCTGCTCGTCGACACCGGCGTATCGGGCCTGCCGCGCACCACGGCCGACATCCCGCGCGACCGGGTCGCGCTCGCGGCCGGCGACGACCTGGACCGGCTGCGCGCCGAAGGCGACCGCGGCGCTGCCGTGACGGTGATGGGGACGGGCGCCGCGGCCGTGGTGAACCGGCTGTACGCGCAGGGCAGGCTGCACGGCGTACTGGCGGTGGGCGGCAGCTCAGGCGCCTCGATCGCGGGCCGCGCCGTCCGCGACCTCCCCGTCGGCGTACCGAAGTTGATCGTCTCCTCGATGGCGGGCGGCGATGTGTCGCCGTACGTGGGCGCCGCGGACGTCGCCATGCTCCACTCCGTCGTCGACATCGCCGGCGTCAACCGCGTCTCCGCCCCCGTCTTCGCCAACGCGGCCGCCGGGATCGCGGGGATGGCGAAGGATTTCGCGGCCCGCGGCCACCCGCTGGACGACACGACCGTGCGGCAGGGGCGGCCGTTGATCGCGGCCTCGATGGCCGGAGTGACCACCCCGGGCGTGGACGCGGCCAGAGAACGCCTCGACGAACTCGGTTACGAGGTCCTGGTGTTCCACACCAGCGGCTCCGGCGGCCGGGCCCTGGAATCGCTGGCAGCTCGAGGCCTGTTCGCAGGCGTACTCGACCTCACGCCCTGCGAGCTGGCCGACGATCTGGTGGGCGGGGTCCTCACAGCCGGACCGGACCGGCTCGAGGCCGCAGGGAGGGCAGGCATCCCCCAAGTGGTGAGTCCGGGCGCGCTCGACATGGTCAAGTTCGGACCGCTCGCCACCCTGCCCGACCGCTTCCGGGACAGGCACGTACGCGTGCACAATCCGTCGGTCACGGTGATCAGGACCACCGCGGACGAGGTCGCCGAACTGGGCCGCCGGATCGGCGGGAAGCTCCGGTCGGCCTGCGGCCCCGCGGCTCTGTGCCTGCCGCTGCACGGGCTGTCGACCCTGTCCGCGCCCGCGGCCGGCGGGACGGTGCCCGCGGGCCCGTACCACGAGCCCGAGACCGACGCCGTGCTCTTCGACGCGCTGCGTAGGGCCCTGCGCGGCAGCGCGGTCGCCGTCCACGAACTGCCCACGCACATCAACGACCCCGGCTTCGGCCGGGCCGCGGCCGACCACCTGCACCGCCTGATCGTGGACCACTGCGGCGCGACGGCAGAAGGCCGGGAAGCACCCTGACAACCCGCGGCGCTCCCCCGGCCGCCGCGGCGACGAGGTAAGCCCGTAGCGGAGGCGGCCGCGCCCTCACCAGCGGCCGCGCAGCAGCCGGAACAGCTCGAGAGTGCGATGCCGCCGGCTCCGGGCCACGACGATCAGCGGCACGACAAGGATCATCGGGGTGAACCAGAACTCGGCGTCGAGATACACCAGCGACATCACGGTCGCCCCCGGCCATCAGACCGATGAACGCGATCGCCGCGAGACCGCTGAGCAGCGGGATCAACAGGGCGATACCGCCGACGACTTCGAGCCCCCCGATGAGGTACATGAAACCGTCGCCCCAGCCGATCCGGTCGAAGCTCCCGGTCGCGGAGGCGTGCGCGACCACCTTCGGCGCACCACTGGCCACGGCGTAGAACAGTCCGAGTACGACCGCGAGCACCCGCACCCCGAACGCGGCCCCGCGGCTTCGTGCGGGACTTTTGGGGGCGGGACGGGCGGGGGCCGGGGCGGAGGCGAGTGTGCCGGTCGCAGCGGGGAGGACGGTCTCGGACATGGCGATCTCCTGCGGAAGCGGTGCGGTGGGGCGCGGCGCGGTATGGCGTGCTCGTCACACAGGTAGACCCACCGGAACACGCCGACTCATCGCCCCGCAGCGGGTTTTCGGGCACCACTTCCAGGCCGCTCCGCCCCTGCGGAGCGGCCCCTCGTCCACCGCCCCGTCACCTCACCTCACCCGGTGACCGGCACCGCCCGCACCCAGATCCCGTCGTCCGTGAGGACCCGGTCGATCGCCAGGCCGGCAGCCGCGAGATGGCCCTCGAACTCCTCGGGCCCGAGCTCACGGGACAGGAAAGTCTGCGTCCACACCGCATCGGGCCAGACGTATTCGGCGTGCACCTCGTCGACCCCGTCCCCGACGGGCGTCACGCTCGTGATGCGGATGGTGAGTCCGCCCGGCAGCGTGCGCTCGCGGGGCACGCCGCCGTGGTAGTCGGCGCCCTCGCGCTGGATCAGTACGCAGCCGTCGTCCCGCACGTGCCGACGGCAGGTGGCCAGGAGCCGGTCGCGGACGCCGTCGAGGCCGGAGTGCACGAGGAACGAGGCGAGGGTCACGACGTCGAAGCGCTCGCCGAGGTCGAGCTCCTCGATACTCGCGCGCACGGTGCGCGCGCCGCGGACGTGCGCCAGCATCTCGGCCGACTCGTCCACGGCCGTGACCTCGAGCCCGCTGTCGACGAGAGGATGCGTCATCCGGCCCGCCCCGCAGCCGAGTTCGAGCAGGGTGGCGCCCGGTGGTGAGGCGTCCGCGATGATGCGTGGTTCGTCACCGACCGGGAGGCGGGTGTAGAGGTCGACGGAACAGCCGTCGGGAGTGAAGGCGCCGGGTCCGGTGCCTCCGTAACCAGGTCGAGTCCGTTGAGTCATGCCGGTCCAACGTGGCGGCCCGGGCACCCGTTCCCGGGCGCCCGGGCCGATGGTTCGTTTCCGGTCAGGCCCCACACAGACGCCCCGCACAGACGCCCCGGGCCGGATCCTGGGACTTTCCGGTCCGCAGGGTGAATCATGGAGGCAGAGCCCGGCAGCGGGAGATGAGCGCCGATGCGTACAGGCAGTGAACCCGTCACCGCGCGCAGTGCCCTGCGCATGCGGTTCTGGCTGAGTATCTGGGGCCTGCTCTGGTCCGCCGGCGGGACGGTGGCCTTCGCCCTTGTCGGCCGGCCGGGCTGGGCGCTGGCCTGCGGGATCCTCTGGCTGATCGTCACGGTCGACCTGATTCTGGTCGTACGGCACATCCGGCAGGGACCGCACTACCAGCCCGGCCGCGACGTCCCGCCCTACGAACCGGACCACGGCGGGACGGGCCGCTGAGGGCAGACGCACTCCCCTCGCGGGCCCGACCCACCGTGGCCGGCTCTGCCGTGGGTCTGCCGGACCTTCTCAGGTCTGCTCGAACCGAGCCGCGGTGACGTACTCGGGCTGCGGATCGAGGGCGGCGGCGAGCCGGAAGTGCCGCTTGGCCTGATCGGGCCGGTTCGCCCGCTCGAAGGTGCGTGCCAGCGCGAAATGCGCGAACGCGTTGTCCGGCTCACGCTCCAGGACGATGGTGAACTCCAGCTCCGCAGCCCGCAGTTGGGCGGCGGCGAAGAAGGCCCTGGCGCGCAGCAGCCGGGCCGCGGTGCTCTCCGGGTGCAGGCCGATCACCTCGTCGAGCAGCTTGATCGCACCGCGCGGATCGCGGGCGGCGAGGAGCTGCTCGGCCGACCGGTAGTCGATGATGTCCGTCTCGGGGGTACGGCTGAAGCTCTTGGACACAGTCTCGTCCTTCCTTGAGTGCCCCCTTCAACCGCCAGGTCCCGAGCGCTATTCCTACGCGCTCGACGGGCCGGACCTGGCCTGCTGGACGAGGTCCTCCCAGACGGCTCGCACCTGCGGCTCCAGAGCCTCGAGCGGTCCGTCGTTGTCGATCACGACATCCGCCACGGCGAGCCGCTTCTCCCGGTCCGCCTGGGCGGCCATCCGGGCCCGCGCGTCCTGCTCGCTCATACCGCGCAGCCGCACCAGGCGGTGCAGCTGGGTGTCGGGCGAGGCGTCGACGACGATCACCAGGTCGTAGAGGGGTGCCAGGCCGTTCTCGGCGAGCAGCGGTACGTCGTGCACGACGACGGCGTTCTGCGGCGCTGCCGCCTCGAGCTCCGCGGACCGCGCACCGACCAGCGGATGCACGATCCCGTTCAGTACGGCGAGCTGCTCGGGATCGGCGAAGACGACGGATCCGAGCCGGGGCCGGTCCAGTGCGCCCTCAGGGGTGAGGATGTCGTCGCCGAACGCCTCGACGACCGCCGCCAGGCCGGGCGTGCCCGGCTCCACCACCTCGCGGGCGATGCGGTCGGCGTCGACGAGGA
Organism: Streptomyces sp. YIM 130001; assembly: GCF_003574445.1. Classification (GTDB taxonomy): domain Bacteria; phylum Actinomycetota; class Actinomycetes; order Streptomycetales; family Streptomycetaceae; genus Streptomyces. Next base: position 249,397 of record NZ_KZ984552.1, on the reverse strand, counting down.
CCGCTCCGTAGGAGTCGAGCAGCCCGGACACCTCGCTCTTGCCGGCGCCGATTCCGCCGGTCAGGCCCACCTTCAGCATGACCGGCAGCTTAGGCCCTGGGCTCCGGGGCTGCCCATGGGGTTCGCCCCGGAAATATCCCTGGACGGCTTCAGGCGTCGCCCTCCCGCTCGGCCAGGAAGCGCTCGAACTCGCGGCCGATCTCGTCCGCGGACGGGATGTCGACCGGTTCGGCGAGCATGTTCCCCCGCGACTCGGCACCGGCGGCGGCGTCGTACTGGTGCTCCAGGCCCTGGACCATGGACACCAACTCCTCGTCGCCCTCCTGGATCTGGCGGTCGATCTCGGTCTGCGTGCGGTGCGCCTCGGTGCGCAGCGCGTGCGCCGCCGAGGGCAGCACCAGTCCGGTCGCGGACGTGACGGCGTCGAGCACGGTCAAGGCGGCATCAGGGTAGGCGGAGCGTGCGATGTAGTGCGGCACGTGGGCGGCCACCCCGAGCACGTCGTGTCCGGCCTCGATCAGGCGGTACTCGATGAGGGCCGCCGCGCTGCCCGGCACCTGCGCCTCGTCGAAGGGGCTGCGGTGCCCGGGGACGAGGTCCGTGCGGTTGCCGTGCGGGGTGAGCCCGACGGGCCGCGTGTGCGGTACCCCCATGGGCACACCTTGGAAGTTGACGGCGAGACGCACTCCGAGCCGCTCCACGATCTGCTCCACGGCCCTGGCGAACCGCTCCCACTCGACATCCGGTTCGGGCCCCGACAGCAGCAGGAACGGAGCGCCCGTGGCGTCCTGCACCAGCCGCACCGTGAGCTCCGGCACCTCGTAGTCGGTCCAGCTGTCGCGCTCGAAGGTGAGCAGCGGACGGCGGGCCCGGTAGTCGATCAGCCGGTCGTGGTCGAAGGTCGCGACGACCTGACCGGGGAGCGAGTCCCGCAGCTTGTCGACGATCTGGTCGCCCGTCTCCCCCGCGTCGATGTATCCGTCGAAGTGGTAGAGCATGACGAGTCCGGCCGAGTCCTGCGCCAGCGCCATGTCGACGACGGCGAGGCCCTTCGGCTCCCATGCGTACAAACTCTTGGGATCAAGCACTGTGACCGCTCCTCCTCGTGTTCCCCCCGAAGAACACGGAGCGATCCGCCCGCATTCCCGCCGGCCGTCATCGCGCGCACACCACACGGGAGTTGTACGCCGACGCGGTGGTGACGGGCCGCACGAGGCCCGGCGGCGGGCAGCACAAAGGCCCGCACCCTTCAAGGGTGCGGGCCTCAGCGTGCTACTGGCTACCGCCGGCGTTCAGCCGTCAGCTCTGGCCGCCCGCGAGCTTCTCGCGGAGCGCGGCAAGGGCCTCGTCGGACGCGAGGGCACCGGAGTTGTCCGTGGTCTCCGAGGAGTACGAACCGCCGCCGCCACCGCCACCGCTGCCGCCGGACGCGGCCGGAGCCGCACCACCGGTGGGCGCGGCCGCACCCTCGGCCTCGGCCTGGGCGTCGGCCTCGCGGGACTTGATGACCTGGGCCTGGTGCTGCTCGAAGCGCTGCTGCGCCTCGGCGTACTGGGTCTCCCAGGCCTCGCGCTGGGTCTCGTAACCCTCGAGCCAGTCGTTGGTCTCGGGGTCGAAGCCCTCCGGGTAGATGTAGTTGCCCTGGTCGTCGTAGGACGCGGCCATGCCGTACAGCGTCGGGTCGAACTCGACGACGGACGGGTCGGCACCGAAGGCCTCGTTGGCCTGCTTCAGCGAGAGGCTGATGCGACGGCGCTCGAGGTCGATGTCGATGACCTTGACGAAGATCTCGTCGTTGACCTGGACGACCTGCTCCGGGATCTCCACGTGGCGCTCGGCCAGCTCGGAGATGTGCACCAGGCCCTCGATGCCCTCGTCGACGCGGACGAACGCGCCGAACGGGACGAGCTTGGTGACCTTGCCGGGGACGACCTGACCGATCTGGTGCGTCCGGGCGAACTGCTGCCACGGGTCTTCCTGCGTCGCCTTGAGCGACAGGGAGACACGCTCGCGGTCCATGTCCACGTCGAGAACCTCGACGGTGACTTCCTGGCCGACCTCGACGACCTCGGACGGGTGGTCGATGTGCTTCCAGGAGAGCTCGGAGACGTGGACGAGACCGTCGACGCCACCGAGGTCCACGAACGCACCGAAGTTGACGATCGAGGAAACGACGCCGGAGCGGACCTGGCCCTTCTGCAGGGTCGTGAGGAAGGTCTGGCGGACCTCGCTCTGGGTCTGCTCGAGCCAGGCACGGCGGGACAGGACCACGTTGTTGCGGTTCTTGTCCAGCTCGATGATCTTGGCCTCGAGCTCCTTGCCCACGTAGGGCTGGAGGTCGCGGACGCGGCGCATCTCGACGAGGGAGGCCGGCAGGAAGCCACGGAGGCCGATGTCGAGGATGAGACCACCCTTGACGACCTCGATGACGGTACCGGTGACGATCCCGTCCTCTTCCTTGATCTTCTCGATCGTGCCCCAGGCACGCTCGTACTGAGCGCGCTTCTTGGACAGGATGAGACGGCCTTCCTTGTCCTCCTTCTGGAGAACCAGGGCCTCGATCTCATCGCCCACGGCGACGACCTCGTTGGGGTCGACGTCGTGCTTGATCGAAAGCTCTCGGGAGGGGATGACGCCTTCGGTCTTGTAACCGATGTCGAGCAGGACCTCGTCCCGGTCGACCTTCACGATGACGCCGTCGACGATGTCGCCGTCGTTGAAGTACTTGATCGTCTCGTCGATCGCGGCGAGGAAGGCTTCCTCGTTACCGATGTCGTTGACCGCTACCTGCGGAGTGGTGGCGGTGGTCTCGGTGCTGCTCGTCATGTGGGAAAGGGCTCCGGTACGGACGGTGAGTCGTAGGTACTGCTACGCCGGGAGCCCGTTTCGCTCTGCAGAAGCCGGACAGCGTGAAAGGCGCGGTCCCGCCAGGGAAGAAATCCCGGGAAAGTCCATGAGCGCCTCGACGACCGAGGGGACATACAACAGATGCGAGCGCGCCCTGCTATGTCTGAGGAGCGCAGGCCCGCAGCGCAACTTGTAGCATACGGGGGCCGTCGGGCAGGGTCAATGCGCGAAGGCGCACACCCGGGGCGGATCGCCGCATACCCGGCACAGGTCACTCGCGACGCCCGCTGCGAACGGCATGCGGCACCCGCTCCCCTGTGCCCCACAGCGGTCCGCGGCCGCCGGTTTCGAGCGAAGAGTACGACGATGGAGCCGATCATCCAAGAGCCCGAGACGCACGAACAGACGCCCCTCGCGCACACGGAGGCCGACGGGACCGTGGCGACCCGGCGTGCCGCCGGCGTCACCGAGAGCAGCCGGGCCAACCGCGGCTGGTGGGACGGGAACGCCGACGACTACCAGCAGGAGCACGGCACCTTCCTCGGCGACGACCGTTTCGTGTGGGGCCCGGAGGGTCTGGACGAGGTGGAGGCCGGCCTGCTCGGGCCGGCCGAGGAGCTGGACGGCCGCCGGGTCCTGGAGATCGGCGCGGGGGCGGCGCAGTGCTCGCGGTGGCTCGCCGCCCAGGGTGCGGTGCCGGTGGCGCTCGACCTCTCGCACCGGCAGCTGCAGCACGCCCTGCGGATCGACGACCTCTCGAGCCGTGACCTCGCGGTGGGGCTCGTGCAGGCCGACGCGGGTGCGCTGCCGTTCGCGGACGGCTCCTTCGACCTGGCGTGCTCGGCGTACGGGGCACTGCCCTTCGTGGCCGATGCGGCGCTGGTGCTGCGCGAGGTGCGCCGGGTGCTGCGGCCCGGCGGACGGTTCGTGTTCTCGGTGTCGCATCCCATCCGGTGGGCGTTCCCGGACGAGCCCGGGCCGGAGGGGCTCTCGATCGGTGCCTCGTACTTCGACCGGGTCCCCTACGTCGAGCAGGACGAGCAGGGGCAGGCTGTGTACGTGGAACACCACCGGACGACCGGTGACTGGGTGCGCGACGTGGTCGCGGGCGGTTTCCGGCTTGTGGACCTGGTGGAACCGGAGTGGCCCGAGTGGAACACGCAGGAGTGGGGCGGCTGGTCGCCGCTGCGCGGCCGGCTGATCCCCGGCACGGCGATCTTCGTCTGCGAACGACCGGACGCGGCCACGGGCTGAACCGTGCGCGACCGTCGGCCGTCGGTGCGGACGCGGTGTCCGGGAGACTTGGGGCGTGATCCGCTACGACGACCTCGACCGGCTGCCCGTACGCAGTGCGCTGCCCGCTCTGCGCGCGGCGCTCGACGACGGTGGCGGCGCCGTGCTGTGCGCACCGCCCGGGACCGGCAAGACGACGCTGGTGCCGCTGGAGTTGGCCGGTCTGGTCGGCGCCGGGCCGGCCCGCCGGGTGGTCGTCGCCGAGCCGCGGCGGATCGCGGCGCGCGCCGCGGCCCGGCGGATGGCCTGGCTGCTCGGTGAGCGGGTCGGTGAGAGCGTCGGCTTCACAGTGCGCGGCGAGCGTTCGATCGGGCCCCGCACTCGCGTCGAGGTCGTCACGACCGGTGTGCTGTTGCAACGGCTGCAGCGGGACCAGGAGTTGGCGGGCGTGGACACCGTCGTCCTGGACGAGTGCCACGAGCGGCATCTGGATGCCGACACGGTGGCCGCTTTCCTGCTCGACGTGCGCGAAGCGCTGCGGCCCGAGCTGCAGCTGGTGGCGGCGTCGGCGACGACGGACGCCGAGGGGTGGGCGCGGCTGCTCGGGGACGTTGCGGTGGTCGAGGCGGCGGGGGTCGCTCATCCGGTGGAGGTGGTCTGGGCACCGCCGGTCAGGCCGGTGCGGCCGCCGCACGGGATGCGGGTGGATCCGGCGCTGCTGACGCATGTCGCCTCGGTGGTCCGCAGGGCGCTGGCCGAGCGGGAGGGCGACGTGCTCTGCTTCCTGCCCGGCGTCGGCGAGATCGGGCGGGTCGCCGGGCAGTTGGGGGCGCCGGCCGGCGTCGATGTGCTCCAGGTGCACGGGCGGGCGCCGGCCGCCGTACAGGACGCGGTGCTCACTCCGTCGCAGCGGCGGCGGGTGGTCCTGGCCACGTCGGTGGCTGAGTCGAGCCTGACCGTGCCGGGCGTACGGATCGTGGTGGACTCGGGCCTCGCCCGGGAACCCCGTACCGACCACGCCCGCGGGCTGAGCGCGCTGACCACGGTGCGGGCGTCGGCGGCGGCCGGGCGTCAGCGCGCGGGGCGGGCGGGCCGCGAGGCACCCGGCGCTGTCTACCGCTGCTGGACCGAGGCCGAGGACGGCCGGCTCGCGCGCTTCCCGCTGCCGGAGATCCGGGTCGCCGATCTGACCGCGTTCGCTCTGCAGGCCGCCTGCTGGGGCGAGCCGGATGCCTCGGGCCTTGCGCTGCTCGACCCACCGCCGGCCGGCGCGATGGCCGCGGCGCGCGAGACGCTCGCGACGGTCGGAGCGGTGGACGAGACGGGCCGGGTCACCGAACGGGGCCTGCGCATGGCCCGGTTGGGTCTGCATCCGCGGCTCGCGCGGGCGCTCCTGGACGGTTCGCGCGAGGTGGGTGCACGCCGCGCCGCCGAAGTGGTCGCCCTGCTCAGCGAGGAACCACCGCGCGAGTACGGCGACGACCTGGCGTCCTGCCTGCGCACGGCCCGCGCGGCCCGCGACGCCTACGGCAGCCGCTGGCGCACGGAGACCCGCCGCCTGGAATCGAACCTGGCGAGCGCCGGCGGGGGCGCAGACCGTACGGGGTCCGGACCGGCCGACGACCGGACGGTCGGGCTCGTGGTCTCGCTGGCCTTCCCGGAGCGGCTGGCCCGGCGCCGGGGCGGCGGCCATCTGATGGTGTCCGGCACCGGCGCGGAAGTCGCCTCCGGTTCCGCACTGCACGGCTCCCCGTGGATCGCGGTGGCCGTGGCCGACCGACCGACGGGCAGCCCGCACGCGCGCGTGCGGCTCGGTGCCGTGGTCGACGAGGACATCGCCCGCTCCGCCGCGGGTGCGCTGTACGAGGAGGTCCGGGAGGTGGCCTGGGCCGACGGCGATGTGCTGGCCCGGCGGGTGACCCGGCTGGGCGCGGTGGAGTTGACCGTACGCCCGCTCGACGACCCCGGCGCCGGGCGCGTGCGGGCGGCCCTCGTGGAGGGTCTCCGGGTCGAGGGTCTCGGGCTGTTGCGCTGGTCCCGGGAGGCGGCGGAGCTGCGCCGGCGGCTGGCGTTCCTGCACCGGCAGATCGGGGAGCCCTGGCCGGACGTATCGCAGGACGCGCTCCACGCGCGCGTGGACGACTGGTTGGAGCCGGAACTCGGCCGGGCCCGGCGCCGGGCGGACCTGGCGCGGATCGATGCCGGTCAGGCGCTGCGGCGTCTGCTGCCCTGGGCGACGGGTGACGCGGTGCGGCTGGATGAACTGGCGCCGGAGCGGATCGAGGTGCCGAGCGGTTCACGGATCCACCTCGACTACGCCGACCCGCAGGCACCGGTGCTCGCGGTGAAGCTGCAGGAGATGTTCGGTCTGGCGGTGACGCCACGCGTCGCCGGGGTCGCGGTCGTCGTGCATCTGCTGTCGCCCGCCGGTCGGCCGGCGGCCGTCACCGCGGATCTGGCGTCGTTCTGGCGCGACGGCTACCGCGGGGTGCGGGCGGAGTTGCGTGGCCGTTACCCCAAGCATCCCTGGCCGGAGAATCCGGCCGAGGCGGAGGCGACCAGGTTCACGAAGGCGCGGCTGGAAGGGCGCGGTCGCGGCTGATCGGTGCCGACGTGAGGTGGTCGGTCAGACGGCCGCAGGTTCCGGTTTCGGACTTCGGTCGGGATCGGCCGGCGGATCGCCGGGACGGCGGCTGCGTGCCTCCAGGACCAGGGACAGGGCGAGCAGGCCGGCGCCGAGTACGAGGAAGCCCCACGGCAGATAGCCGGTGAGGAGCAGCACCAGAACCCGCTGCGACTTCACCAGGTCGACCGTGGACTCGATGAAGTCCTCGCGCATCTTCACATGTCCGGAGAACGCGGTGACCTTGTCGCGTCCCTCTCCGATCAGGGTGCCGCCGCGCATCTCCTCCTTGTGCTCTTCCTCGCCGTAGACGGGAGCGCCGGTGGTGGGCTCGACCCAGAACTTGCGGACCGTCGTGTACCACATGGTGGTGCCCGACTCCTTTTCCAGCGTCTTGGGGTTGATGCCCTTCACGGGCATCACGCTGGGGAAGTCGACCTTCGTCCACGGCACGGTCTGCTCGAAGTAGTAGACGTCGACGCCGCGGAACGTCTGCTCCCCCTTGTAGTGGATGGGCGCCGAGGTGCGGGTGCGCGCGTCGAAGTAGGTGTAGTCGCGCTTCTCGGTCAGGAACGGCCACTTGAACTCGATGCCCTCGCGCTTGACCGGGTGTCCGTCCGCCGACTCCCCGGTGGCGTGCACGGGGTCCTGGCTGTGGGCGTCGAAGATGTAGCGCTCGGGGATCCTGGAGACCATCTTCTTGTCGGGGCCCTCGACGTAGGTCTGGGCGTCCCAGACGACCACGTCGCGGTCCGCGGACCTCTCGATCTTCTCGGACTCCTCCACATTGCCCTTGAGGGTCTGCACGATGGTCAGCCTGTCGACCTTCTTCGGCTTCATCGTGCCGTAGTCGACCAGCGTCGCGGGTTTCGCCTCGAGCACCATGGTCTGGTACTGACTCGGCGGGATCTTGGCCAGCCGGGGGAAGGCGTACCAGCGCATCAAGGGTGAGAGCGCCGTGAAGAACACGGCGAACGCGAGCAGGATCAGACTGGCCTTGCGGCGCATCGCGTCGGCCCTCCCTACGGGTGCTCGGGCACGGTGGTCAGCAGCGGTTCGGGCGATGTCTCGCCGGGCGGCGCACCCACGGCCGTGATCGTCAGGACCAGGGCGAACGCGGCGACCAGACCGACTGCTGCCGCGACGATGGCGCGCATGCTCGACCTCCCGGATCTGATACGGCGTCAGGGCTGGGGCACCGTAGCAACACGGGGGCGAGATGAGAACACGTTGCACCGCCCCCGGACCTGGTTCGGTCCGGGGGCGGTCATGGGTGGTGCGGGCTGCGCGCGAGGAGCCGCTTCGGCAGGGGGCGGGGCTTCCGGGAACCGCCTCGGCTGCTCGAGCGGCGCCAGGTGTGCTGTCCGGGGACGTTGGTGACGGTCGTGGTCGGTACTCCTAGGCGACCTTGAGTTCGACGGTCACGCTGCCGCCGCCGATCGCGGTCAGGCGCAGCAGGTAGGTGCCGGCTGTGTCGTCGGCGTAGACCTTCGGCAGCTTCAGGACGCCGTTCGCATCGGTCTCGAGGCCCTTGAGGGAGCGCAGGGTCTTGCCCTGGGCGTCCTTGAAGTACGGGCCCTTGTCGTTGACTTCGGCATTGTCCGCGGACTTGATCATCGTGGCGGCGACCTCGACACCGGCGGCGGCCTTGCCGTCCAGTGTCGCCTTCACCTCGACGGCGTCGGCGAACTCGCCGCCCGGCTCGCAGGTCAGTGCCTTGTCACTGGTGCGGGCGAGGGCGTCCGCCTGCCGTGCGGTGACCTTGGCGGTCTGGTCGGCGCCGGCGAGCGTACGGCCGACGATCTTCGCCCGCACCGTGAACTCGCCTGTCCGCGCGCCTGCTTCGAGGGACGGTGCGATCGCCCGGCCGCTGCCGTCGGTGGTGACGGTGGCGCTCGTCGTACCGCCGTCGAAACGGGAGTCCGTGGTGCCGACGAGGGTGAACTTCACCTTGACCTCTGCGACGCCGGCGCCCTTGCCGTCGAGTGCCCGCACGGAGGGGCGGGTGGCGAAGGACGTGCCTTCGGTAGCGGTCAGTTCGCCGGTGGAGGCGGCCTTGAGTGCGGCTACCCGGTCGGCGGGCTCGGGGCTCGGCGTCTCGGATCCGTCGTCGCCCTCGCCCGGCGTCTCGGAGCCGCCGCCACCCGGCGAGGTGGAGCCGCCTCCGCCGGGCGAGGTGGAGCCGCCGCCACCGGGAGACGGGGACGGGGAGCCGCCGCCGGGCTTCTTGCTCGGGGACGGGCTCGGCGACGCACCGGCGCTCGGGCGCTTGGCGTCGCTGCGGTCGTCGGGCTGCACGCCGCTGCCGTCCGGCACCTCGTGGGTGCCCTTGCGGTAGTACTCGAGCCAGGTCAGGACCGTGTTGAGGTACTCCTGCGAGCGGTTGTAGCTGAGGATCGCGCGGTGCAGGTCCGCGGTCGAAGCCAGATCGCGGCCGTCGCCGCACAGGTAGTGGCCGGCCGCGAGTGCCGCGTCGTAGATGTTGTTGGGGTCCTTCTTGCCGTCCTTGTTGCCGTCCTTGCCCCAGTTGGACCAGGTCTGGGGAATGAACTGCATGGGCCCGACGGCACGGTCGTGCGTGGTGTCGCCGTCGTAGGCGCCGCCGTCGGTATCGGTGATCCGGGCGAAGCCTTCACCGTTCAACTGCGGGCCGAGGATCGGCGAAAGGGTGGTGCCGTTGCTGTCGACCTTGCCGCCGCGGGCCTGGCCGGACTCCACCTTGCCTATCGCTGCGAGCAGTTGCCACGGCAGATTGCAGCCGGGCCTCGCCTCGCGCAGCGTCGACTCGGCCTTCTTGTACGCGTCGAGGACAGTCGCCGGGATTCCGGCCTCCGCGGCACCAGGGCTGCCTGTGCCACCGCCCGGCGGCTTGGGCGTCTTCAGGGGCGGCAGGTCGGTGTAGTAAGGGGAATCGCCGGTCGCGGAGTCGTCACCCGAGGGGTTCGAGGAATCGCTGGTGGCCTTTCTGCCCTGCGGAGTGTCCGTCAGACCCGGTGCCTGGGAGGCCGAAAGGGCCGCCACCGCCGCGGCTGCGACCGCGGCAGTCACCGTCGTCTTGCGTAGCCGCCGGCCGAATACCGCTGCCATGCGCGTGTTCCCCTCCCGGTCCGCCTCGTGCGCTCCCCAGCGCACACCCAGGCGACACTACGACAACTTCCGCCGCGCAGACACCCGTTCCCGCCTGGTTTTTACCGGTTGGACTCGCCCCGTATCCCCACACGTCCGCCCGGAACCCCCCACGGTTCGTCGCGGTGCGGTGTCAGGGCCTCGACGGCGGGTCCGCCACGGCCGCTCTCTCGTCCTGGAGTGCGGCGCACGGGGTGGTGCGGGTGAGACTCCACAGCCCACTGCGCCCGAACTCGGCGGAACGCAGCCGGGCCCGGCGGAGCAGGCCGCCTGCGAGGTCCGCGAGGCGGGAGAGCCGGTCGTGCGGCAGGTGGTCGGGGCGGGGGTCGTCGTCGGGCCGGGCGCACTGTGTCGCGGCGATGCTCGAACTCGGCGCCACAGCGCGGATGTCGGACTCCTTCAGGTCGGTGATCCGGCGCCTGAGTTCGTCCGCCTTGCGCAGGACGGTCTCGGTGACCAGCACCCGTACGACGCACTCGGATTCCTGGCGTCTGCTCTCCTCGATCGCGCACCACAGGTCGCTGCGGGCGTCGTGGGTCCCCGCGGGTGCGGCGCCGCCTTGCGCGTACGACAGCGCCGCCCGGACGTCTCGGGACGTCCGGGCGGCGAGGTTCGGGTCGCGTGCGAAGCGGCAGGTGGCCGCCGTGGCCGCGCGGCGGCACGCATGTGCGTCGGCCGCCACGGCCGATATCGGTACGAGCAGCACGCTCGCCGCGAGGGTGGCACCGGCCACGGCGGGGCGCCAGCTGCGTATGCGAAAGGGCATGTCCGCCACGATGCCGCTCGGCGCGGCGGGGGGCCCGGACTCGGGGTCCGTCCGGGTGACCTGCACGATTGGGGCTTCGCCCGTCGGGTTGCGGAGGTGGCGCCCAGCGCCTCGGGGCGCGCACCGTCGGGCCTGGCTGAGCCCGTCCGGCACCTGCGGACGTCCTGGCGCTGCGGTCTCGACCGCGTCGGGTCCAGGGATGTCCTCAAACGCCGGACGGACCGGGTCGGTGCCAGACGGGCTCGGGAGGGCCGGGAGGCTAGTGCGCGGCGGATTCCCAGTCCGGGCCGACGCCGACCGACACGTCCAGGGGCGCCCGCAGCGCCACCGCTCCGGCCATCTCGCGGCGGACCAGTTCCTCGACCCTGTCCCGCTCCCCCGGCGCGATCTCCAGGACGACTTCGTCGTGGACCTGGAGCAGGAGCCGGGAGGTGAGGTCCGCCTCGCGCAGCGCACCGTCCACGTTCAGCATCGCGATCTTGACGATGTCGGCCGCGGTGCCCTGGATCGGTGCGTTCAACGCCATCCGCTCGGCCGCCTCGCGGCGCTGGCGGTTGTCGCTGTTGAGGTCCGGAAGGTACCGGCGGCGGCCGAGCATCGTCGCCGTGTACCCCGTGGCCCTGGCCTCGTCGACGGCCCGGCGCAGATAGTCGCGTACCCCGCCGAACCGCTCGAAGTAGGTGTCCATGAGCCCTCGCGCCTCGGCGGCCTCGATGCCGAGCTGCTGGGACAGGCCGAAGGCCGACAGACCGTACGCCAGGCCGTACGACATGGCCTTGATCTTGCGCCGCATCTCCGCGTCGACCGCGGACCGCTCGACGCCGAAGACCTGGGACGCGACCGTGGTGTGCAGGTCCTCGCCCGAGGTGAAGGCCTCGAGCAGGCCCTCGTCCTCGGAGAGGTGGGCCATCACACGCAGCTCGATCTGGCTGTAGTCGGCCGTCATCAGCGATTCGTAGCCCTCGCCGACGACGAAGCCACGGCGGATGGCGCGGCCCTCGTCGGTGCGCACCGGGACGTTCTGCAGATTGGGGTCGGTGGAGGAGAGGCGGCCGGTGGCGGCGACGGTCTGGCTGAACGACGTGTGGATCCGGCCGTCCGCCGCGATCGTCTTGATCAGGCCCTCGACGGTGACGCGGAGCTTCGCCTGCTCGCGGTGGCGGAGCATGATGACCGGCAGTTCGTTGTCCGTCTGGGCGGCGAGCCAGGCGAGTGCGTCGGCGTCGGTGGTGAATCCCGTCTTGGTCTTCTTGGTCTTGGGCAGGCCCAGCTCACCGAAGAGGACTTCCTGCAGCTGCTTGGGCGAGCCCAGATTGAACTCGTGGCCGGCGGCGGCGTGCGCCTCCTGCACGGCCTGCTGCACCGCGCCGGCGAACTGCTGCTCCATGGACTGCAGATGGGGCCGGTCCGCGGCGATGCCGTGCCGCTCCATCCGGGCCAGCAGCGCCGAGGTGGGCAGCTCGATGTCCGTGAGCAGGTCGCCCGCGCCGACGTCCTTCAGACGGTCGCCGAAGGCGGTGCCCAGGTCGAGAACCGTGCGTGCCTGATGCATCAGGGCGTCCGCCTCGGCCGCCTCGTCGGCGCCGAAGGCGAGCTGGCCGTCGCCGGCCGAGGCCGGGGCGAGCTCGCGGCCCAGATACTCGAGGGACAGCGCGTCGAGTGCGAAAGAACGCCGGCCCGGCTTGACCAGATAGGCGGCGAGCGCACTGTCCATACCGACGCCCTCGACGGTCCAGCCGTGCTCGGCGAAGACCCGCATCACGTTCTTCGCGTTGTGCAGGACCTTCGGCTTGGCGGGGTCGGCGAGCCACCCGGCGAAGGCGTTCTCGTCGGCGGAGTCCAGCTGGGACGGGTCGAACCAGGCCGCGGCACCGCCGGCCGCGGCGAGCGCGACCTGGGTGACCGTGCCGGCGCCCAGCGACCAGGTGTCGACGGTGGCGAGGCCCAGGACCGCCTTCCCGTGCTCGTCGAGCCAGCCGGTGAGCTCGCCGGTGGCGAGGACCTTGCCGTCGATCGCCACGCTCTCGGCGACCGGTGCGCTGTCGTCGGCCTCCTCGGCGCCGGGGTCGACGGCGAGGAGCCGCTCGCGCAGCGAGGGGTTGCGGATCTCCAGGGTGTCGAGGAAGACGGCGACGGCCTTGCGGTCGTAGGGCTCGCGGCGCAGGTCCTCGACGGTGCGGGGCAGCTCCACGTCCTTGACCATCTCGGTGAGGCGGCGGTTCAGCTTCACGGCGTCCAGGTGGTCACGGAAGTTCTGCCCCGCCTTGCCCTTGACCTCGTCGGCGCGCTCCACCAGGTCGGCGAACGAACCGAACTGGTTGATCCACTTCGCCGCGGTCTTCTCGCCGACGCCGGGGATGCCCGGCAGATTGTCCGAGGGGTCGCCGCGCAGCGCCGCGAAGTCGGGGTACTGGCTCGGCGTGAGGCCGTACTTCTCGAAGACCTTCTCGGGTGTGAAGCGGGTCAGCTCGGAGACGCCCTTGGTCGGGTAAAGGACGGTCACGTGCTCGCTGACCAGTTGGAACGAGTCGCGGTCGCCGGTGACCACCAGGACGTCGAACCCGGCGGCCTCGGCCTGGGTGGCGAGGGTCGCGATGATGTCGTCGGCCTCGAAGCCGTCGACCGCGAACCGGTCGGCGTGCATCGTGTCGAGCAGCTCGCCGATCAGCTCGACCTGTCCCTTGAACTCGTCGGGGGTCTTGGAGCGGTTCGCCTTGTACTCGGTGAACTCCTCGGAACGCCAGGTCTTGCGGGAGACGTCGAAGGCCACCGCGAAGTGGGTGGGCTCCTCGTCGCGCAGCGTGTTCGCCAGCATCGACGCGAAGCCGTAGATGGCGTTCGTCGGCTGCCCGGTCGCGGTGGTGAAATTCTCCGCCGGCAGCGCGAAGAACGCCCGGTACGCAAGAGAATGCCCGTCCATGAGCATCAGGCGGGGGCGCTTGTCGTCGCGGGCGGGGGTCGTCTTCGCTGCTGTCTCTGCCACGTCCCCGATCCTGCCACGCCCCACTGACAGTCGGCCCCACCCCGGGCTCGCGAGCGTCTGCCGCACGGCCCGCCGTCCCTACGCCGGCCCGTATTCCGCCCGTACGCCGAGGCCTTGTCGGTGCCGCGTGGGAGGATCGAGGACAGCGGCCGGCCCGCTCGGGTGGCGGCCGGGAGTGACGGTTCGAAGGAGTCCGGTCATGGCAGGCAAGCCCCCTTCCGGCGACCCCGTACAGGATGCGCCGCAGGTCGACGAGCCGCAGCATGCGGCGGCCGGGCTGACCGCCATCGGTCACACCCTGCGCATGGCGAGGCAGCAGATGGGCGTGCGCCGCACGGCCCTCACCCTGCTCCAGGTCAATCAGAAGGACGGCTTCGACTGTCCCGGCTGCGCCTGGCCCGAGCCCGAGCACCGCCACCGCGCGGAATTCTGTGAGAACGGCGCGAAGGCGGTCGCCGAGGAAGCCACGCTGCGCCGGGTGACGACGGACTTCTTCGCCGCGCATCCGGTCGCCGACCTCGCCGGACGCAGCGGATACTGGCTCGGCCAGCAGGGCCGCCTCACCCAGCCCGTCTATCTGGCCGAGGGCGCCGAGCGGTACGAACCGGTGTCCTGGGAGCGGGCCTTCGACATCGTCGCCGGCGAACTGGACGCGCTGGCCTCGCCGGACGAGGCGGTCTTCTACACCTCGGGCCGCACCAGCAACGAGGCGGCGTTCCTCTACCAGCTCTTCGCCCGCGAGTTCGGTACGAACAACCTGCCGGACTGCTCCAACATGTGCCACGAATCGTCCGGTTCGGCCCTCACCGAGACGATCGGCGTCGGCAAGGGCAGCGTCCTGCTCGAGGACCTGTACCGCGCGGACCTGATCATCGTGGCCGGCCAGAACCCGGGCACCAACCACCCGAGGATGCTCTCCGCCCTCGAGGAGGCAAAGGCCAACGGCGCCCGCATCATCTCCGTGAACCCGCTGCCGGAAGCCGGCCTCGAGCGCTTCAAGAACCCGCAGACCGCCAAGGGCCTGTCCGGCCGTGGCACGGCGCTGACCGACCTGTTCCTGCAGATCAGGCTCGGCGGCGACCAGGCCCTGTTCCGCCTGCTCAACAGGCTGATCCTGCAGACCGAGGGCGCCGTCGACGAGTCGTTCGTGGCCGAACACACCCATGGCTACGACGAGTTCGCCCAGGCGGCACTGGCAGCCGACTGGGACGAGACACTCGCCGCCACCGGACTCGACCGTGCGGAGATCGAGGAGGCACTGCGCATGGTCCTCGACTCCGAACGGACCGTGGTGTGCTGGGCGATGGGCCTGACCCAGCACAAGCACTCCGTACCGACCATCCGCGAGGTGGTCAACTTCCTCCTCCTGCGCGGCAATATCGGCCGCCCGGGCGCCGGCGTGTGCCCGGTGCGCGGGCACTCCAACGTGCAGGGCGACCGCACCATGGGCATCTTCGAGCGCCCGGCCGAGTCGTTCCTCGACGCCCTGGAGAAGGAGTTCGACTTCGCCCCGCCACGGCACCACGGCCTGGACGTGGTGCGGGCGATCCGCGCCCTGCGGGACGGCGAGGCGAAGGTGTTCTTCGCGATGGGCGGGAACTTCGTCTCGGCCTCCCCCGACACCGAGGTGACCGAGGCCGCGATGCGCCGCGCCCGCCTCACGGTGCACGTCTCCACCAAGCTGAACCGCTCGCACGTGGTGACCGGAGCACGCGCCCTGATCCTGCCGACACTCGGACGCACCGAGCGCGATCTGCAGGGCGGCGGCGAGCAGTTCGTGACGGTCGAGGACTCGATGGGCATGGTGCACGCGTCGAGGGGCCGTCTGGAGCCGGCCGGCGGACGGCTGCTCTCCGAGCCCGCGATCGTGTGCCGCCTGGCCCGCCGCGTCCTCGGCGAGTCCAGCACCACGCCGTGGGAGGAGTTCGAGAAGGACTACGCCACGATTCGCGACCGTATCGGCCGAGTCGTCCCCGGCTTCGAGGACTTCAACGCACGGGTGGCAGCCCCCGGCGGCTTCGCGCTGCCGCACGCGCCGCGCGACGAGCGCCGCTTCCCCACCGCCACGGGCCTCGCCAACTTCACGGCCGCCCCCGTCGAGTACCCCGAACTGCCCGAAGGCCGCCTGCTGTTGCAGACCATCCGCTCGCACGACCAGTACAACACCACGATCTACGGCCTCGACGACCGCTACCGCGGCATCCGCGGCGGCCGCCGCGTCGTCCTGGTCAACCCCGAGGACGCGGCGGCCCTCTCCCTCGACGACGGCACCTACGTCGACCTGGTCAGCGAGTGGCAGGACGGCTCCGAGCGGCGCGCCGCCGGCTTCCGGGTCGTGCACTACCCCACGGCCCGCGGCTGCGCGGCCGCGTACTACCCGGAGACGAACGTCCTGGTGCCGCTCGACGCGACCGCGGACACCAGCAACACCCCAGCGGGCAAATCCGTCGTGGTCCGCCTGGAGCGCACCTGACGCCCCACCCCGAATCCGGCTGACCGGCCCTGACGCGCTCAGCGAACACGGCCCCGGCTAAGCACCCGCTCAGCCACCGTGGTAGTCAAGACGGTGCAGACGACACGTACTGCCGTACGACGACGAAGTGGAGCCGAGCCCATGGGCGAGCAGCACACCGTGAAGTTCCCGCAGGAGATCATCGAGGAATACGCCGCTCTCGGCATGGACCTGCCGGCCCTCTTCTCCGCAGGAGACCTCGGCACCCGCATGGGCGTGGAGATCAAGGAAGCCTCCGCGGACCGCGTGGTCGGCACCATGCCAGTCGAGGGCAACACCCAGCCGTACGGATTGCTGCACGGCGGAGCTTCGGCGGTACTCGCGGAGACCCTCGGCTCGGTCGGCTCCATGCTGCACGGCGGCTCACGCAAACTGGCCGTCGGCGTCGACCTCAACTGCACCCACCACCGCGGCGCCCGCTCCGGTCTGGTCACCGGCGTCGCCACACCCGTACACCGGGGCCGCTCCACCGCCACCTACGAGATCGTGATCAGCGACGAGCAGGACAAGCGGGTCTGCACCGCCCGACTGACCTGCCTGCTGCGCGACGTCGACCCCGCAGGCGGCGCCGGAGCCTGACGACCGCTGCCGCAGCACGGCAGCAGCCACGCACCCGATGGGGCGCGCCACCCAAGTGGCGCGCCCCATCGGCACGTTGAGGACCGGACGCGACCCCGCCCGCGGGCGGCACCCGGGCGGCGATCCCGCACGACCGGGCACGGCCGGCGGCCGGACCGGCCCTTACCACCCCGGCGCAAGGCCGCCACCTCGACACCGAACACGCTCCGCACCGGGCGCAATTCAGCCCGAAACGGTCCGGAACCCGACCGAAAAGCGGGAGAGCGCGTCCGGAATTCGGACGCATTCACGCTCCGTTACGTACCGGCAATACGCCGAACACAATCCGCGCACGCTCCGGACGGACGAGCAAATCCCTCATTACCACCCTCGCATTCCATTCCCGCGTCAGGAGCATGATCACCCCATGCCCCTGAGCAGAACTGCCAATTCTCACCCAGTGGACGCTTAGCGACCCAGCAAAAAGACCGTTCTGTCCGCCCTGCACCTTCACCTTTTGAGCTCGCATAACAAGAGAGTCACATCATGGCCTTAGCTCCTCCCCGACCCCCTCACCTGCGCTTAGAGTCACGGCCAGTCACCGCGCCGCCGGGCGCGAACTGAATTGCACGGCTCTGTACCACCCCAGTACGGCCCGGCGATCTCCACGGCACCTCACGCAAGAGGAGGCCGCGCCAGGGAAAGGACCCATCGTGCGAAACCGTTCCTTGCTCATACTCACCACGGTGTTGACCACCGGGGCTCTCACACTTACCGCTTGCGGTTCGCGCGACGACGACGGAGGCAGCGAAAGCGGCGGCGGAGGCAAAACCACCGTCGTCATCGGCGTCGACGCCCCCCTGACCGGCGACCTGTCCGCCCTCGGCCTCGGAATCCGGAATTCCGCCGACCTCGCGGCCAAGATCGCCAACAAGGAAAAGCTCGTCGACGGCATCGAATTCAAGGTCGAACCCCTCGACGACCAGGCACAGCCCTCCGTCGGACAGCAGAACGCGAGCAAGTTCATCGGCAACAAGGACGTCGTCGGCGTCGTCGGCCCGCTGAACTCCAACGTCTCGCAGTCGATGCAGAAGCCGTTCAACGACGCCGGCCTCACCCAGGTCTCCCCCGCCAACACCGGCACCGAGCTGACCCAGGGCGACGGCTGGAAGG
The DNA here is from genome assembly GCF_003574445.1 of Streptomyces sp. YIM 130001. GTDB lineage: Bacteria > Actinomycetota > Actinomycetes > Streptomycetales > Streptomycetaceae > Streptomyces. The sequence continues at coordinate 231,576 of NZ_KZ984552.1, read as the reverse complement.
ACGGCGACAAGAAGCGCCCCTTCAAGACCTTCTTCCGCACCGCCACCACGGACCAGATCCAGGGCGCCTTCGCCGCCAAGTACCTCTACAACGAGGCGAAGATCAAGAAGGTCTACACGATCGACGACCAGAAGACCTACGGAGCAGGCCTCGCCGCCTCCTTCAAGGACACCTTCAAGAAGCTCGGCGGCAAGCTGGTCGGCAACGACCACATCAACCCCGACGACCGCGACTTCAACGCCGTCACCTCCAAGATCAAGAGCACCGGCGCCGAAGCCGTCTACTACGGCGGCGAATACCCCGCAGCCGCACCCCTCAGCCAGTCCCTCAAGGGCGCCGCCGACATCCCCCTCATGGGCGGCGACGGCATCTACAGCGCCGACTTCATCAAGCTCAACAAGAAGTCCCAGAGCGACCTCGCCACCTCCGTCGGCAAGCCCGTCGAACAGCTCGACTCCGCCAAGAAGTTCATCTCGGACTACAAGGCAGCCGGCTACAAGGACGCCTACGAGGCCTACGGCGGCGGCACCTACGACGCCACCTGGTCCATCATCGAGGCCGTCAAGATCGCCGTCGAGGACAACGACGGCAAGATGCCCGAAGGCGACGAAGGCCGCAAGGCCGTCCTCGAAGCCATGGACAAGGTCAAGTTCGACGGCGTCACCGGCCCCGTCTCCTTCGACGAATTCGGCGACACCACCAACACCATGATGACCGCGTACGAGGTCGAAAAGGGCGCCTGGAAGCCCAAGCTGAGCGAGGCCTACAAGCCCTGACCCGCACCCTCGCAACCCCGCATTGACCCAGACCGCGCGGGAGCGCTACGAGCGCTCCCGCGCGGCGCCTTATCCGAACCATTCCACGGAGGCCCTGCGGTGCACGAACTGCCGCAACAGCTGGCCAATGGACTCATCCTCGGCGCGATGTACGGTCTCATCGCGATCGGCTACACGATGGTCTACGGCATCGTCCAGCTCATCAACTTCGCCCACGGCGAGATCTTCATGGTCGGAGGATTCGGTGCCCTCACCGTCTTCCTCTGGCTCCCCGAGGGATTCTCCCTCCTAGCTGCGATACCCCTCATGATCGTCGGCGGAGTCCTGTGCTCCGTAGCCGTCGGCACCGCAGCGGAACGATTCGCCTACCGGCCACTACGCGGCGCACCACGCCTCGCCCCGCTCATCACCGCCATCGGCCTCTCCATCGCACTCCAGCAAGCCGTGTGGAAGTGGTACCCCGACGCCACCAAGGACCGCTCCTTCCCCCAGTTCAGCGGCGAATCCCTCTCGTTCCTCGGCGCCGACATCAAGTCGAACGACCTCTTCACGATCATCGCCGCCCCCATCTGCATGATCGCCCTGGGCCTCTTCGTCTCCCGCACCCGCGCCGGCCGCGGCATGCAGGCCACCTCCCAGGACCCCGACACCGCCAAGCTGATGGGCATCAACACCGACCGCATCATCGTCATGGCCTTCGCCATCGGCGCCGCCTTCGCCGCCGTCGCAGCCATCGCCTACGGACTGCACAACGGCCAAGTCAGCTTCCGCATGGGCTTCATCATGGGACTCAAAGCCTTCACCGCAGCCGTACTCGGCGGCATCGGCAACATCTACGGAGCCATGCTCGGCGGCCTCGTCCTCGGCGTCGCCGAAGCCCTCGCCACCGGCTACATGGGCGACGTCCCCGGAATGGAACTCTTCGGCGGCGGCGGCTGGAAGGACGTATGGGCCTTCGCCCTCCTCATCATCGTCCTCCTCGTCCGACCCCAAGGCCTACTCGGCGAACGCGTCGCGGATCGGGCGTGATCACCATGACCCACACCACCACCCAGAACACCAGCAACACCCAGGCCACCACCACGGCCCCCGCACTGCTCCCGCTGCCCACCACAGCAGCACGCGCCACCACCACCATCGGCGCCGCAGCAGCCCTCGCCGGCACCTTCCTCGCCTGGACCTGGACCGAGGAATTCCCCGGAAACCTCACCGTCACCGGCTACCCCGGCGGCCTCCAAGTCCTCACCCTCATCAGCGCCGCCCTCACCCTGCTCTTCGCCCTCTCCGGCTACGGCATCCGAGGACTGCGCTGGCTCACCCCCGGAGGCACCAACAGCCCCACCCGCCTCCTCGCCCTCGGCACCCTCGGCGTCGCCGGCTACACCCTCGGCGCCATCGCCACCCAACTCGGCGGCGTCGTCAACCTCGAACCCGGCGCCTGGGTCACCGGCATCGGCGCACTCATCGCCACCATCGGCGCATTCGGCCTCCCCGCCGACCTACCGGCCGACGAACACGACACCGGCCTCAGGCAACGCTTCCGCCACAGCCTCACCGCACCCCACCCCGAACGCGCCAAAACACTCCCCTCCTGGGCCGAAATCCTCATCATCGCCGTCGGCTTCGGCATCGCACTCAACGTCTTCACCTACGGCATCGACACCGAATACTCCGAAGCCTTCATCGGATACCTCATCACCGTCGGCTTCGCCTTCACCGGCATCTCCCGCGCCGGCCTCGTCAACCGCCTCACCGCACTCACCACCAAACACCGCAACGTCGCCCTGGCCGCAGCCTTCGTCGCAGCCTTCTGCTTCCCCTTCACCCAGGACAACGACACCTACGCCCTCATCGGCGCGAACATCCTCATCTTCGCGACCGTCGCACTCGGCCTCAACGTCGTCGTCGGCCTCGCCGGACTCCTCGACCTCGGATACGTCGCCTTCCTCGGCGTCGGCGCCTACACCGCCGCCCTCGTATCCGGATCCCCCCAGTCCGTCATCGGCGTCCAATTCCCCTTCTGGGCCGCAGTCCTCACCGGCGCCGCCGTCTCCCTCCTCTTCGGCGTCCTCATCGGCGCCCCCACCCTGCGACTGCGCGGCGACTACCTCGCCATCGTCACCCTCGGATTCGGTGAGATCTTCCGCCTCACCATGAACAACCTCAACGGGAGCAGCGGACCCGACCTCACCAACGGATCCCAAGGCATCCCCAACATCCCCGACCTCAACCTCTTCGGATTCGACTTCGGGCTCTCCCACGACATCGGCGGCTTCACCCTCGGCAGGTCCGCCAACTACTACCTGCTGATGCTCCTCTTCACCGTCTTCGTCGTCCTCGTCTTCCGCCGCTCCGGCGAATCCCGCATCGGACGCGCCTGGGTCGCCATCCGCGAAGACGAAACCGCAGCAACCGCCATGGGCATCAACGCCTTCCGGCTCAAGCTCCTCGCCTTCGCCCTCGGCGCCACACTCGCCGGACTCGCCGGAACCGTACAAGCACACGTCACCTACAGCGTGACCCCCGAGCAATACCTCTTCACCGGCACCACACCCCCCAACTCCGCCTTCCTCCTCGCCGCAGTCATCCTCGGCGGCATGGGCACCATCAGCGGACCCCTCATCGGCGCCGCCCTCCTCTACCTCATCCCCGCCAAACTCCAATTCCTCGAGGACTACCAACTCCTCCTCTTCGGCCTCGCCCTCGTCCTCCTCATGCGCTTCCGCCCCGAAGGACTCGTAGCCGACAGCAGGAAGAAACTCGAGTTCCACGAGACCGACCAACTCGCCGTACCAGAACAACAACTGCCCGACGACGCCGAAGGCGCCAAGAAGGCGGGGGCGTAACCACCATGACAACCACCAAAACCACCAGCCCCGTCCTCGACGCCAGCGGCGTCACCATGCGCTTCGGCGGACTCACCGCCGTAAGCTCCGTCGACCTCACCGTCTCCAGCGGAGAAATCGTCGGCCTCATCGGACCCAACGGCGCCGGCAAGACAACCTTCTTCAACTGCCTCACCGGGCTCTACATCCCCACCGAAGGCAAGGTCTCCTACAAAGGCAACGTCCTGCCCCCCAAGCCCCACCTCGTCACCAAAGCAGGCATCGCCAGAACCTTCCAGAACATCCGGCTCTTCTCCAACATGACCGTCCTGGAAAACGTCCTCGTAGGACGCCACACCCGCACCAAAGAAGGCCTCTTCTCCGCCCTCCTCCGCGGCCCCGGCTTCAAAAAAGCCGAAAAAGAATCCAGCGCACGCGCGATGGAACTCCTCGAATTCACCGGCCTCGCCCACAAAGCCGAACACCTCAGCCGCAACCTCCCCTACGGCGAACAACGAAAACTCGAAATCGCCCGAGCACTCGCCAGCGACCCCGGACTCCTCCTCCTCGACGAGCCCACCGCCGGCATGAACCCCCAAGAAACCCGCGCCACCGAAGAACTCGTCTTCGCCATCCGCGACCGCGGAATCGCCGTACTCGTCATCGAGCACGACATGCGATTCATCTTCAACCTCTGCGACCGCGTCGCCGTACTCGTCCAAGGACAAAAACTCGTCGAAGGCACCTCCGACGTCGTCCAAGCCGACGAACGCGTCGTCGCCGCCTACCTCGGCACCCCCTTCGAAGGCGCACCCGGCGACGAAGAACTCGCCGAAGTCGAAGCCGCCGAAGCAGCAGCACCCAGCACCAACGCCCGCACGGAGGAAGGCCAGTGACCGCACTGCTCGAGGTCGAAGACCTCAAGGTCGCCTACGGCAAGATCGAAGCCGTCAAAGGCATCTCCTTCACCGTCGGCGAAGGCGAAGTCGTCACCCTCATCGGCACCAACGGCGCCGGAAAAACCACCACCCTGCGCACCATCTCCGGACTACTCAAACCACTCTCCGGACGCATCACCTTCAACGGAGAACCACTCAACAAATACCGCGCAGACCAAATCGTCGCCCTCGGACTCGCACACTCCCCCGAAGGCCGGCACATCTTCCCCCGCATGACCATCGAGGACAACCTCCGCCTCGGCGCCTACCTCCGAAGCGACACCGACGGCATCAACAAAGACATCCAACGCGCATACGACCTCTTCCCCATCCTCGGAGAACGCCGCAGACAAGCAGCCGGCACCCTCTCCGGCGGCGAACAACAAATGCTCGCCATGGGCCGCGCCCTCATGTCCCAGCCCAAACTCCTGATGCTCGACGAACCCTCCATGGGCCTCTCCCCCATCATGATGCAGAAGATCATGGAGACCATCGTCGAACTCAAGAACCAAGGCACCACCATCCTGCTCGTCGAACAGAACGCCCAAGCCGCGCTCTCCCTCGCCGACCAAGGACACGTCATGGAGGTCGGCAACATCGTCCTCTCCGGCACCGGCACCAACCTCCTCACCGACGAATCCGTCCGCAAGGCCTACCTCGGCGAGGACTGAACCACCCCGCACCACACACGACTGAGGCCCGCACCCCGAAACGGGATGCGGGCCTCAGCCACACCTACGACCAACCACCACTCAAGCCTTCTTCTTCTCCTCCGAGTCCTCCACCACAGCCTCCGCCACCTGCTGCATCGACATCCGACGATCCATCGACGTCTTCTGAATCCACCGGAACGCCGCCGGCTCGGACAGCCCGTACTCAGTCTGCAGAACCGACTTCGCCCGGTCCACCAGCTTCCGCGTCTCCAGACGCTGCGAAAGATCCGCAACCTCCTTCTCCAACGCCTTCAGCTCCGTGTACCGCGACACCGCCATCTCGATCGCCGGCACCACATCGCCCTTGCTGAACGGCTTCACCAGATACGCCATCGCACCGGCGTCCCGCGCCCGCTCCACCAGATCCCGCTGCGAGAACGCGGTCAGCATCAACACCGGCGCGATGCTCTCCTCAGTGATCTTCTCCGCCGCCGAGATCCCGTCCAGGACGGGCATCTTCACGTCCAGGATCACCAGGTCGGGGTTGTGCTCACGCGCCAGCTCGATCGCCCGCTGACCGTCCCCCGCCTCACCGACGACGGAGTACCCCTCCTCCTCGAGCATCTCCTTCAGATCCAGCCGGATCAGCGCCTCGTCCTCCGCGATGACGACCCTGGTCGTCAGCGGAGGCACATGAGACTGTTCGTCATCAGCTACGGGCTGGGGTGACTCGGGGGTGGTCACGGGGGCTCCTAGTTCGGGCCGGGCAAGTGCTGCTGCTTTGCAGCCTACCTAGAGGCGGAGCCACGTACCGACCCGGTACACTTCCGTGCAGCGCACCAAGCCGGGTTGGTGGAACGGTATACACGGAGGTCTCAAACACCTCTGCCTGAGAAGGCTTGCGGGTTCGAATCCCGCACCCGGTACCCATCAGATAAAGCGGATGTCCACATTCTCGTGAACATCCGCATTTTCTTACCCAGAGTCCGGACATGTCGCAGAGAATTGCGACATGAACTTTCACGGTACAGAGGTTCGCCAGAAGGCCCTGACTCTCCTTCGGGGCGGCGCCAGGAACACCGATGTGGCCCGTCGACTGAATGTCCCCAAAGGGACAATTTCCTATTGGAAGCACATGGACCAGGCAAAACGTGGTGAATCCACGCAAGTTAGACCATCTCTACTCTGCCCCCGCTGCCACGGCCGCACGCTCGACGCCGCCGCGTATGCGTACCTGCTCGGTCTCTACTTGGGTGACGGACACATCAGCCATTACGCCAAGCACCGAGTACCGAGCCTCATGATCACTCTGGACGACGCCTGGCCGGGCATCCAGGATTGCGCCGAGCAGGCATTACACGCCGTGTTCCCGCACAACGCCACGTGCCGAGTGCGCACGGCTGGCGCACACAACATCAAGGTCTACTCCAAGCACCTGCCCTGCCTCTTCCCTCAGCACGGTCCAGGCAGGAAACACGACCGCAAGATCGCGCTCGAGCCCTGGCAGCAGGAGATCATCGACGCGCACCCGTGGGAGTTCGTCCGCGGGCTCATCCACTCCGACGGGTGTCGGATCACGAACTGGACGACGCGTGTCGTCGGCGGGGTGAGGAAGCGTTACGAGTATCCGCGGTACTTCTTCACCAACGTCTCCGACGACATCCGGGAGTTGTTCACCGGCACACTCGACCGGCTCGGGGTGACGTGGACGCACTGCACTCGTAACGGAAATCCGTACAACATATCCGTCGCCCGTAAGGCGTCGGTCACGTTGATGGACGCCCACGTAGGCCCCAAATACTGACGTCGGTGCGGCAGTTGGTCAGGTCGATCACCTGAGCACTCTTCCTGCCCTGCGGCGCCAGTTGGCTGTCCAGTAGTAGGCAGCGGTGAAGAGCGCGATGCCGGGGACGAGGAGGATGGGGCTGGCGACGTTGCCTTCGGGTTGGACGAGGGCCCGGAAGCCGGTGCCGGTGGTGAAGAAGGCTACGACGACGCAGGCGTAGATCAGGAACTGTTCGACGCGGAGCGCCGGGGATGGTTTCGCGGGGGTCCGGGCGTGTGGTTGTCCAGGGAGTGGTGTGGGGTGGGTGGTGCCGTAGGGGGCGCCTGCGTACCTGGTGGTGAAAACTCCGTCGAGGCCGGGGAGCACGATGTTGCGGCCGGCTGGCTCGGCGCGGAGTTCCTGGAGGAGTTCTTCTGCGTCCTCGGGTTCGAGTGCGGCGAGGTAGCGGGCGAGTGCTTGTCGGGCCGCCGTCTCGGACAGGTACGTCTCGCCGGTGCACAGGGGTTCCGAGTCCGGGTTCTCGTGTGAGTAGTGCGCCCAGGTCCATGCAGTGTTCACGTATTGCAATGTAGTCAGGCGCCCCCTTGGGCACGAGGGTGTTGGGCCTATTTCCGCAACTTCTCCTCGTGCCTGGCGGTTACTTGGGGGTGTCGTCCTCGCCGATGTGGTGGATGCGGACGAGGTTGGTGGAGCCGGGGATTCCGGGTGGGGAGCCGGCGGTGATGACGACGATGTCGCCTTGTTCGCAGCGGCCGATCTTGAGGAGTTGTTCGTCGACCTGGGCGACCATGGCGTCGGTGGAGTCGACTTCTGGTCCGAGGAAGGTTTCGACTCCCCAGGTGAGGTTGAGTTGGGAGTGGGTTGCCTGGTCGGGGGTGAAGGCGAGGAGGGGGATGGGTGAGCGGTAGCGGGAGAGTCGTCGGACGGTGTCTCCGGACTGGGTGAAGGCGACGAGGAATTTGGCGCCGAGGAAGTCGCCCATTTCGGCGGCTGCGCGGGCGACGGCGCCGCCTTGGGTGCGGGGTTTGTTGCGTTCGGTGAGGGGTGGGAGGCCCTTGGCGAGGATGTCTTCCTCGGCGGCTTCGACGATGCGGCTCATGGTGGCGACGGTTTCGATGGGGTATTTGCCGACGCTGGTTTCGCCGGAGAGCATGACGGCGTCGGTGCCGTCGATGACGGCGTTGGCGACGTCGGAGGCTTCTGCGCGGGTGGGGCGGGAGTTGTCGATCATCGAGTCGAGCATCTGGGTGGCGACGATGACCGGTTTGGCGTTGCGCTTGGCGAGTTTGATGGCGCGCTTTTGGACGATGGGGACTTGCTCGAGGGGCATTTCGACGCCGAGGTCTCCGCGGGCGACCATGATGCCGTCGAAGGCGGCGACGATGTCGTCGATGTTGTCGACTGCCTGTGGCTTTTCGACTTTGGCGATGACGGGGAGGCGGCGGCCTTCTTCGTTCATGATGCGGTGGACGTCTTCGATGTCGCGGCCGCTGCGGACGAAGGAGAGGGCGATGATGTCGGCGCCTGTGCGCAGGGCCCAGCGGAGGTCTTCGACGTCCTTTTCGGAGAGTGCGGGGACGGAGACGGCGACGCCGGGGAGGTTGAGGCCCTTGTGGTCGGAGATCATGCCGCCTTCGATGACGGTGGTGTGGACGCGGGGGCCGTCCACTCCGGTGACTTCGAGGGTGACTTTGCCGTCGTCGACGAGGATGCGTTCGCCGGTGGTGACGTCGGTGGCGAGTCCGTCGTAGGTGGTGCCGCAGGTTTGGCGGTCGCCTTGGATGCCGTTTTCGACGGTGATGGTGAAGTCGTCGCCGCGTTCAAGGAGTACGGGGCCTTCGGTGAATCTGCCGAGGCGGATCTTCGGGCCTTGAAGGTCGGCGAGGATGCCGACGCTGTGGCCGGTTTCTTGGGCGGCTTTTCGTACGCGCTGGTAGCGCTCCTCGTGTTCGGCGTAGGTGCCGTGGCTGAGGTTGAAGCGGGCTACGTCCATTCCGGCTTCGACCAGGGCTTTGATCTGGTCGTATGTGTCGGTGGCGGGGCCTAGGGTGCAGACGATTTTTGCTCGGCGCATGGTTCGAGCCTAGGCCTTACTGGCGGGTAGAGATTTGGCTGTGGGTGACTACTCAACATCCTTTGCATGAAGGGCTATTGACAAGTGTTGAATTGTGCGCGGGGTCGCTCCGATGAGCATTTCGAGTGGGGTTTTGTGTACGGGGTGTGGTGGGTGGTGGCTGTGGGTGTTGTGCGGGGTGGGGCGGGTTCCGAGGGTGGGTTCCGGGGTGGGTTCAGAGGGTGGGGGCGATCATGGTGAAGCGGGCGTTGACGGCGGCGTGGACGGTTTGGCGTTGGGGTTCGAGGTCGAGTGCGGGTGGGGTGTCGGTGGGGGCGCCGGCGAAGGCGGCGCGGGAGGTGGGGGCCATCTGCGGGTAGGCGGTGGTGGTTTCGGCGCCGATGTCGGCGAGTTCGAGGAGGGCGTGGAGTCGGGTGTCGAGGGCGGCGGCGTATTCGCGGGCGCGTTGGACGGCTTCGTGGACGGCGAGGCGGCGGGCTTCGCTGTGGGCGGGTGAGTCGGGTGTGAGTTCCCAGTACGGGCCGGTGATGCGGGTGAGGTCTTGGTCGGCGAGGCGGGTGGTGAGTTCGCCGAGTGCGGTGAAGTCGGTGAGGTGGGCGGTGAGGTGGACGCGGCCGTGGTAGGCGCGGATGCGTTCGCCGCGGCCTCGGTGGAGTTCGGGGGTGATGGAGAGGGTGCTGGTTTCGAGTTTGTGGAGGGCGTCGGGGTAGCTCTTGATGAGTTGAGTGGTGTGGGTGTTGCGGGTGGTGAGGTCGTCGAGTGCGGTGCGTCGGTCGGTGCCGCGGGCGAGGACGGTGATTTCGAGGCGGGCGGTTTCGGGGTCGACTTCGAGGTGGGCTTCGCCGCGTACGGCTAGGCGGGGTGCGTCGGGTGTGCCGTCGGGGGTGGGGTGTGTGGTCATGGCGTCACTGTGGCATGGCGGGGGTGGGGTGGGTCGGCTGTCGGTGGGGCGGGTCAGCCGTCGAGGTGGACGAGGGTGCTGGGTTGGTCGGTGTTGCTGGGTGCGGTGGGGGTGGTGAGGCCGAAGGTGGTGAAGGCGGTGCGTTCGGGGAGGGGGTAGGGGTTGGTGCCGGTGAGGTTGTTGAGGATGGTGGCGCTGCGGTGGGCGGCGAGGCCGAGGTCGGGGGCGCCGACTCCGTGGGTGTGGCGTTCGGCGTTCTGTACGTAGATGGCGCTGCCGGTGCGGGTGATGGCGGGGTCGAGGGTGAGGCGGTAGTTGTGGTCGATGTGGGGGCGGCCGTTGTCGTCGTGGCGGAGGTGGGGGGTGAGGCCGTCGAGGAGGGGGGCGAGGGGGCGTTCGCGGTAGCCGGTGGCGAGGATGACGGCGTCGGTGGTGAGGCGGGTGCGGGTGCCTTGTTCGGCATGTTCGAGGTGGAGTTCGACTTGGCTGCCCGCGACGCGGCCTGCGGTGCGGACGTGGACGCCGGGGGTGAGGGTGGTGTCGGGCCAGGTGCCGTCGAGGGTGCGCTGGTAGAGCTCGTTGTGGATGGCGGTGATGGTGTCGGTGTCGATGCCTTTGTGGAGTTGCCATTGGGTGGGGATGAGGCGGTCGCGGGTGGGTTGGGGGAGGTTGTGGAAGTAGCGGGTGTAGTCGGGGGTGAAGTGTTCGAGGCCGAGTTTGGAGTACTCCATGGGGGCGAAGGCGGGGGTGCGGGCGAGCCAGTGGAGGCGTTCTTGGCCGTGGGGGCGGTGTTTGAGGAGGTCGAGGTAGATTTCGGCGCCGGATTGTCCTGAGCCGATGACGGTGATGTGCCCGGCGGCGAGGAGGCGTTCGCGGTGGTCGAGGTAGTCGGCGGAGTGGATGACGGGGACGGTGGGGGCGTCGGCGAGGGGGCGCAGGGGTTCGGGGATGTGGGGGGCGGTGCCGATGCCGAGGACGATGTTGCGGGTGTGGTCGCGGCCGAGTGCTTCTGCTTCGCCGTCGGGGTCGAGTTGGGTGTAGTCGACTTCGAAGAGTTCGCGGTCGGTGTTCCAGCGGATGGCGTCGATCTGGTGGCCGTAGTGGAGGGTGGTGAGGTGGTTGCTGACCCAGCGGCAGTAGGCGTCGTACTCGGTGCGTTGGATGTGGAAGCGTTCGGCGAAGTAGAAGGGGTAGAGGCGGTTTTGGGCTTTGAGGTGGTTGAGGAAGGTCCAGGGGTTGGTGGGGTCGGCGAGGGTGACGAGGTCGGCGAGGAAGGGGACTTGGAGGGTGGCGCCGTCGATGAGGAGGCCGGGGTGCCAGTGGAAGGCGGGGCGTTGTTCGTAGAAGGCGAGGTCGAGGGGTTCGGGGAGTTGGTCGGCGAGGGCCGCCAGGGAGAGGTTGAAGGGGCCGATGCCGATGCCGACGAGGTCGCGTGGGGTGTCGGGGGTGGGGTTGGGGGTGTTCATGGTGCGGTGGTTCCTTCCGCGGGTGGTTCCACCGGCGGGTGTGGGGGGTTGCCTGTGGAGGTGATGGTGGTGAGGAGGGTGGTGAGGTGGTGGGGTGTGGTGTGGGGGTTGAGGAGGGTGGCTTTGAGCCAGAGGCGGCCGTCGAGGTGGGCGCGGCCGAGGACGGCTTGTCCGGTGTGGAGCAGGTGGCGGCGGATGTCGGCGAGTTGGGTGTCGGTGGTGTGGGTGGGGCGGAAGAGGACGGTGCTGATGGTGGGGCGGTCGTAGAGCTCGAGTGCGGGGTGTTTTTGTACGGCGTCGGCGAGTTGGTCGGCGAGGGTGCAGACGGTGTCGACGAGGGTGCCGAGTCCGGTGCGGCCGAGGGCGCGGAGGGTGACGGCGGTTTTGAGGATGTCGGGGCGGCGGGTGGTGCGTAGGGAGCGGCCGAGGAGGTCGGGGAGTCCGGCGTCGGTGTCGTCGTCGGCGTTGAGGTAGTCGGCGCTGTGGGTGAGGGGGGTGGCGTCCTGGGGGTTTTGTACGGCGAGGAGTCCGGCGGCGACGGGTTGCCAGCCGAGTTTGTGGAGGTCGAGGGTGACGGTGTGGGCGCGGTGGAGGCCGGTGAGGTGGTGGCGGCGGGTGGGGCTGAAGAGGAGGGGTGCGCCGTAGGCGGCGTCGATGTGGAGGCGGGTGTGGTGGCGTTCGCAGATGTCGGCGATTTCGGGGAGTGGGTCGATGAGGCCGGCGTCGGTGGTGCCTGCGGTGGCGGCGACGAGGTGGGGGCCTGGTAGGTCGGTGAGGGCGGCGTCGAGGGTGGCGGGGTCGAGGGTGCCGGCGGGTGCGGGGAGGGTGATGGGGTCGGGGAGGCCGAGGAGCCAGGCGGCGCGGTGGAGGGAGTGGTGGGCGTTGTCTGCGATCAACAGGCGTACGGGGCCGAGTTGTTCGCGGGCGAGGAGGAGGGCGAGTTGGTTGGCTTCGGTGCCGCCGGTGGTGACGAGGGCGTCGGCGGGTGCTTGGGGGTGTGTGCCGGTCGGGGGGTAGATCTCGGCGGCGAGGGCGCGGGTGATGAGGGTTTCGAGGGTGGAGGCGGCTGGGGCTTGGTCCCAGGAGTCCATGGAGGGGTTGAGGGCGGAGGCGGCGAGGTCGGCTGCGGTGGCGAGGGCGAGGGGTGGGCAGTGGAGGTGGGCGGCGCAGTGGGGGTCGGCGGGGTCGGCTGCGCCTTGGGTGATGAGGGTGGTGAGGGTGGTGAGGGCTTCTTCGGCGCCGGTGCCGTGGTCGGGCAGGGGGTTGCCGAGGGTGTGGGTGACGTGTGCGGTGACCGCTTCGGGGCCGCCTGCGGGGAGGGGGCCGGCGCGGTGGGTGGCGCCGGTGTGGAGGGCGTCGAGGACGGTGTGGAGCAGGGGGCGCAGTGCGGTGGGGCCTGCGGTGCCTCCGGAGAGGGGCGGGGTGCGCATGCGCGGTCCTTCGGGTTGTGCGTGGAGTGGCCGGGTCGTCTGCCTCGCGCGGGTGCGCGCGGGTCGGTGACCCGGTCAGCTCAACGAGTCAACCCGAATGGGGTAACTGACCCTCGGGGCATGGTGGCCGGATTCGGGGGTTGCCTGTGCCTTGCGGCGGGGGTGTCGCCTCGTGGCCCGGTCGGTCGCCGATGTTCTTGGACGCTGGAGGTGGCCGCTGTCGCGGCGTCTTCAACATCCGTGCGGGGTGGGCGAGTTGACGGGCGGCGCGGTGGCGGAGTCCGGCTGGCGGAGGGGGGGCGGGGGCGCGTCTCTCGGTCCTGTCGCCCGGTCTTCGCGTTCCGGCCTTCGCGTTCCGGCCTGGGCGTTCCGGCTCTTCGCGTTCCGGTCTTCGCGTTCCGGTCATCGCGTTCCGGCCCTTCGCGTTCCGGCCCGGGCGTTCCGGCTCTTCGCGTTCCGGCCCTTCGCGTTCCGGCCCGGGCGTTCCGGCTCTTCGCGTTCCGGCCCTTCGCGTTCCGGCCCTTCGCGTTCCGGCCCTTCGCGTTCCGGCCCTTCGCGTTCCGTATGGCCTCGGGTGAGTTGCCCAGGTGGCCTCGGCCGTTCAGACGACCTCGAAGTTGGCCATCATCGCCATGTCCTCGTGCTCGGCGTTGTGGCAGTGGAAGAGGAATCGACCCCGGTAGCCGTCGAAGCGGGCGATCACCTCGGTGGACTCGCCGGGCCGCAGGTGGACGGTGTCCTTGACGCCGGCGTCGTGGGGGCCGGGTCGACGGCCGTTGCCGCGGGCCAGGATCTGGAAGCCGACGAGGTGCAGGTGGACGGGATGGTGGGCATCGGCGACGAACCGCCACAGCTCCACCGCGCCGAGCTGTGGCCGGGCTTCGATCCGGTCCGGTGCGAACGGTCGGCGCCCGATCAACCAGCCGGGTCGGCCGTGCACTTGACCGGCTTGGAAGGCGAACTCGCGGGTGACGGTGGCCTGGGAGCGATGCAGTGGCTCGATTTCGGCGAGCCGTCGTGGCACGTGGCTGTCGTCCGCCGCCCGGCGGGTGACGCGGAAACGCATCACCTGGCGGGTGCCGCCGGAGCCGAGTCGGTTGACCAGGGTCACGGTGCTGCCCACGGGGTAGCGGCCGAAGTCGACGACGACGTCGTGGCGTTCGGCCGGTCCGGTGGGCAGTGTGTCGTGGTCGCGGGGCGCGGCGAGCAGCCCCTGGTCGGCCCCGATCTGGCGGAACGCGCCGCCGCCGGGGGGCGGTGGGTCGAGGGCCAGGTGGTAGCGGCGGGCGTTGGAGCCGTTGAGGATGCGCAGCCTGTGGCGGGTCGCCGTGACCTCGTGTTCGGGCCAGGGGGCGCCGTTGACGAGGATGACGTCGCCGAGGACGCCGCCGGTGAACTCCTCCCGTACGCCGGGTGTGGTGTGCAGCTCCGGGTCCAGGGACGGGTAGTCGAAGGAGCCGTCCGCTGCGAAGGCCCGGTCGGCGATCATGAGGGGTAGTTCACGCTCGCCGTGCGGCAGGGGCAGGGCGTCTTCGATGTCGTCGCGGACGAGGTGGAATCCGGCGAGGCCGCGGTAGATCGCCGGGGCGGTGAAGTCCATGCGGTGGTCGTGGTACCAGAGGGTGGCCGCTGGTTGGTCGAGGGGGAAGGTGTATTCGCGGGAGCCGCGAGTGAGGTGGGCGCGGGGGTCGGGCGCGTGCGGGCCCGTTCCCTGGCCGTGTCGGTTCGGCTCGCCGCCGTGGCCTGTCTTTTGTGGGGTGCGCCCGTGGTGTTGGGCATGGGGGTCCGTGCGGCGGTGCGCGGCGTCGGGTGCGGGTAGCAGCAGGTCGGTGGGGTAGCCGTCGGAGTCGGCCGGGGTGCGGCCGCCGTGCAGGTGGACGACGGTCGGGACGGGCAGTTCGTTGCGGTGGCGTACCACGGTGGTGCGGCCGCGCCGGGAGACGATGGTCGGGCCGGGGAAGATGCCGTCGTAGCCCCAGAGGGGTGTCGTGAGCCCGTCCGGGAGCAGTTCGGCGCGGGAGGCCCGCTGGGTGATCCGGTAGCGGTCGATGCCGCCCTCGGTGCTGGTCGGGCGGAGCACGGGTGGGATCGGCAGGGGTACTTGGAACGGTTTGGGCAGCGGTGCTCTGCTGTGCAGCACCCTCCCCGTCTCGGTGGGCCGGTCGAGCAGCGACGGGAGGGTGAAGCTGGTGGCGGCGCCGGCGCCGAGTGCCAGGGAGGCGGTGAGGAGGCGGCGGCGGGACGGGGTGGAGTCAGGCATCGAGGGGCCTCGTTTCCGCGGCGTCTGTGGGTCCGGCGGGTACCGCTTCCGCGGTTTTCGTGTCGTCGGGCGTCACTGCGGTGGCCGGTTGGGGTCGGCGGGCGCCGAGTGGCCGCCACCACACGGTGAGGAAGAGCAGGCCGGCGGCGCCGACGAGTGAGACGCCGAGCGGAATGTGCAGGGCCAACAGCCCTTCTGCCCCGGCGAGATACTGTCCCGTCTCTCCGGCGACGACCGTGGTGGTGGCGGCCAGCGGCCAGCGGACGCCGCCGAGCGCTGCGAGGGTCAGGGTGAGGAGCAGTTGCAGACCGGCGAGGTACGTCGTCGCGTCGGCGCCGAGCCGGTGCAGTCCGAGGGCGTCGTAGTCACCGCCCAGGTAGAGCCCGGCGAACAGTGGTTGGCCCAGGATGGCCACGGTGTGCAGTGAGACCACTGCGCGCACTGCTGCGCCGGTCCGCCGTAGTGCGCGCGGGTGCCGAGGTGGCGTTCCCCCGGTGTCGGCTCCTGTGCGGACGTTGCGGAGTTTCATCGCCCAACACTCCTTCGCAGGCTTCGTCTTGAGCATCGGGCGTCCGCAGGTAGGCGGTGCCGTGCACACGAAGGTATGGCTGCGAAGTGATCGGATTAAAGATCAATAGAGCTATGGAGGCATGACGCGGGAGGCAAACGACCTGGCCGCAGCGTCAGAAGAAGGACCCGGGGAGCACCGGTCCCGTGGCGATCGACTCGTGCAGGGCGTGGCCGGCGGGTGAGAGGTGGGCGCCCTCGCGCCAGGAGAGGCGGAGCACCCGTTCGCAGTCCGGTGCGTCTACGGACGCCCATGTCACCGGCGCCACGATGTCGCTGCCGGAGCGCCGGGACACCTCGGGGATGAGGCCGACGCCGAGCCCGGAGCTGATCAGGGCCTGCAGCGAGGCGGCTTCGTCGCTCTCGCAGACGATGTGCGCGGTCAGGCCGCGTGCGGCGAGCAGCCGGTCGAGCAGGATGCGCAGCCAGTGCCCGGGCCGCGCGGTGACGACCGGTTCCTGGGCGATCTCCTCGGGTGTGACCTTCTCCCGGCCTGCGAGCCGGTGTCCGGCGGGCACGGCGAGGAGTACGTCTTCGCGGAGGATCTCCTGCGACCGCAGCCCGTCGCCGGTCAGTGGCTGGGAGCTGACGCAGAGGTCGACTTCGCCGGCTTCGAGCAGCCGCGTCATCTCTGCGGCGGGTGACTGCAGGAGCCGGACGGTGACGTGCGGGTGGCTGTTGCGGAAGGCGGCTATGACGCCGGTGAGGGTGAGCAGTGTCTCGGAGGCGATGCTGACGCTGCCCACGCCCTGTTCACGCGCCTCGTCCAGGGCCCTTCGTGCCGCCTCCAGTTCGCCGAGTGCCCGGTCGGTGTGGCGTTGCAGGATCAGGCCGTAGTCGTTCAGGCGCAGCCGCCCGCCCCGGTGGAACAGCGGTGTGCCCAGCTCGTGTTCGAGGCGGGCGATCACGCGGCTCACCGAGGGCTGGGCGATCCGCAGCTCCTGGGCCGCGCGGCTCAGATGCTGGTGCCGGGCGACTGCCTGGAAGATCCGCAGTGCGTGGAGGTCCATCCCCGGTTCCTCATTCCACGGACGTGGCGGAAGCGTCCCGTCGTACCTTCAAGGCCCGCTCCAGGTCGTCGAGTTGGTCGGCGAGGCGGCGGCGGAAGCCGGCGGACAGGGCGGGGTTGTCGAGGGCTCGGTGGCCGAGGTGGAGGGTGTCTTGGGTGATGGCGTAGGCGGGGAAGGCGTAGCGGCCGGCGGCGTCGCCCATGGCGGGGCCGCGTCGTTCGGCGAGGGTGGCGGCGGCCTCGAAGTAGCGGGGTACGTAGTGGCGTACGAGGTCGGCTTGTTCGGGTTGCCAGAAGCCTTGGGCGGTGGCGGTGAAGAGGTAGTTGGAGAGGGTGTCGGCCTCGAAGAGGTCGTGCCAGGCCTGTCGTTTGGCCTCGGGGTCGGGGAGTGCGGCGCGGCAGCGGGCGGCGCCTTCCTGGCCGGTGGCGCTGGGGTCGTGGAGGAGTTCGGCTTCGATGACGTCGTCGTCGGTGGCGCCGAGTACGGCGAGTCGGCCGAGGATGCGCCAGCGCAGTTCGGGGTCGAGTTCGGGTCCGCCGGGGACGCTGCCGGAGTCGAACCAGTCGCGGATGGTGTCGGGTTGGGCGGCGGCGTTGATGAAGTGGCGTACGGCGGTGAGGCGCAGGCCGGGTTGGGTGCCGTCCTCGGTGCGGCGGATGAGGTCGCGGCAGAGGTCGGTGATGGTGGCGAGGGCGGCGGGCCGGTCTTCGGGGGCGGTGTAGCGGTCGGCGACCTGGGTGGTGGCGAAGGTGAGGACGCCTTGGACGAGGGCGAGGTCGCTCTCGTGCGGGAGGTGGGCGCGGGCGGCTTCGAGGTAGGCGGCGGGCGGGAGTTCGCCGTCGCGTACCGAGTCGCGCAGGGCGTTCCAGACGACGGCGCGGGTGAGGGGTTCGGGGAGGGCGGAGAGGCCGGTTTTGAGGGTGTTCCAGGACTCGGGGTCGAAGCGGATCTTGGCGTAGGTGAGGTCGCCGTCGTTGAGGACGATGAGGGCGGGGCGGCGGCCGAGGGGGTGGGGTGCGCTCTGTGGGAGGTCGAGTTCGATGCGGTCGCGCAGGACGAGGGTGTCGCCGGCGGCGAGGTCGTGGTCGTAGAAGCCGGCGGCGATGCGGTGGGGGCGGGTGCCGTGGCGTTCGACGGTGAGGGTGGCGGTGCCGTCGGGGGCCTGGTCGATGTGCGGGCGGAGGGTGTCGACTCCGGTGGTGCGCAGCCAGGTGTCGGCCCAGGCGGGGACGTCGCGTTCGGTGGCGGAGGCGAGGTTGTCGATGAAGTCGGCGAGGGTGGCGTTGGCGAATTTGTGCCGGGCGAAGTGGGTGTTGATGCCGGTGAGGAAGTCCTTCTCGCCGAGCCAGGCGACGAGTTGGCGTAGTGCGGAGGCGCCCTTGGCGTAGGAGATCCCGTCGAAGTTGAGCATCGCGGATGCGGTGTCGGGGACGAGTTCGGGTGCGGGGGCGACGGGGTGGGTGGAGGGGCGTTGGTCGGCGTCGTAGCCCCAGCCCTTGCGGACGACTCCGAAGTCGGTCCAGGTGTCGGTGAAGCGGGTGGCCTCGGAGCAGACCTGGTAGCCCATGTACTCGGCGAAGGACTCGTTGAGCCAGATGTCGTCCCACCAGGTGAGGGTGACGAGGTTGCCGAACCACATGTGGGCCATCTCGTGGGCGATGACCATGGCGCGGGTCTGGCGTTCGGTGTCGGTGACGGCGGAGCGGTAGACGAACTCGTCGCGGAAGGTGACGAGTCCGGGGTTCTCCATGGCGCCGGCGTTGAATTCGGGGACGAAGGCCTGGTCGTAGGAGTCGAAGGGGTAGGGCTCTTCGAACTTCTCGTGGTAGCGGTCGTAGCAGGCGAGGGTGGCGGTGAGGAGTTCGTCGGCGTCGGCGTCGAGGTGGGGGGCGAGCGAGCGGCGGCAGTGCAGGGCGAAGGGCAGTCCGCGGTGTTCGGTGCGGATGGTGTGCCAGGGGCCGGCGGCGATCGCGGCGAGGTAGGTGGAGATGCGGGGGGTTTCGGCGATGGTCCAGTGGCCGTCGCCGTCGGGGTGGGCGATGCCGTTGCCGAGGACGGTCCACGCGGGGGGTGCGGTGACGGTGAAGGCGAAGGTGGCCTTGAGGTCGGGCTGGTCGAAGTTGGCGAAGACGCGCTGGGCGTCGTCCATGCAGAGCTGGGTGTAGAGGTAGGTCTCGCCGTCGGTGGGGTCGGTGAAGCGGTGCATGCCTTCGCCGGTGCGGGAGTACCGCATCTCGGTGTCGATGTGGAGTTCGTGGGGGCCTGCGGTGAGGCCGGTGAGCGGCAGGCGGTTGCCGTCGAGTGCGGTGGGGTCGAGGGGGTGTCCGTCGAGGGTCGCGGTGCGCAGGGTGGCGGGCTTGAGCTCGACGAAGGTGTCGCCGTCCGCGCGGGCCGTGAAGTGGATCACGGTGCGGGAGTCGAAGGTCTCGTCGCCGCGGGTGAGGTCGAGGCCGACCTCGTAGCGCTGGACGTCGAGGAGCCGGGCACGGATCTGCGCTTCGTCGCGCGTCAGTACGGACATGGGGACATGCTGCCCGATGTGCGCAGGTGGGCACAGAGGGGGCCCGGGGTGTGGGGCGGATGGGGTGGGGGTGCGGGGCGGCGTGTGGGGTGGTGGAGGGTGTCGAGGTGCTGACTTGGTTGTCAGTCAGTGGGGTGGCACTGGGGGCTGTTCGTGGAGTGGGACGTTCTTCAACTTGCTTGCCATTAGCAGGTTTTGAGGTTCTTCAGGGTGCCGTCGGGGCATGCTCGGGGCCGGTGACGGTGGGGGTGACCGAGCCAGGTGCGTTGCGATTATCTCAATGCTTCCGTACGGTGTCGGGCCATGGAGCAGAAGCCGAACGGCGGTGCGGTAGCCGCTCGTGTGCGGGACGTGATCGCCCGTGCCGGGTGCAGTCAGCGGGAGTTCGCGCGGCGCATCGTGATGGACCCGTCGAAGCTGTCGCGCTCGCTGGGCGGGAGCCGCCGGTTCGCCGCGGCGGAGCTGGCGCGTATCGCGGACGTGGGTGGGGTCGATGCGGGGTGGCTGCTCGGCTCGGGGTCGGAGCAGGCCACGCGTAGGGCCCCTGCGGCGGCCGCTCCCCCGGCGCCCGTGCCCGCGGCCGGCCGGCCCCTGCAGATCGTGCGGGAGACGGTGCGGCTCATCGCGGAGCACGGCTTCCATGCGGTGCGCGTCGCCGATATCGCCGCGGCCTGCGGTGCCAGCAGCGCGGCCGTGCATTACCACTTCCCGGGGCGGGCCGAGCTCCTCGAGGCCGCCGTCCGCTGGTGCATGGACGAGGACACCGCGGCGCGTGCCGCGCACCTCGCCACGGAGCAGGGGTCGGCGCAGGAGTTGCGTGGCCTGATCGCTCTGCAGACGCCGACCACCGAGCAGCAGCGGCGGCAGTGGCGTGTGTGGCTGGACCTGTGGGCGGAGGCGGCGCGTTCGACGGCTGTCGGGCGGCTGCATGTGGAGTACTACCGGCAGTGGCGCACCACGGTTGCCGACGTGATCCGGCGCGGTGTGGCTTCGGGCGCCTTCCGCCCGGAGGTCGACCCGGAGTCTGCGGCGCTGCGTCTCACGGCGCTCATCGACGGTCTGGCCTCGCAGGTCCTGGCCACGTCTCCCGACGATGCGGACGGTACGAGCCCGGAGGCGATGCATGCAGCACTGCTCGCCCACGTCGAGTCCGAACTCCTTTCTTCATAGCGGGAGTCGGCCGCACCCGGCGTAGGGCCGGTGTGCGGGCCGTCCCCGCTGCTCACCACTACGGAGGTTGTCCATGACCATGAACGACAGCGTGATCATCACCTGCGCCCTTACCGGTGCGGGCGACACCACCCGGCGCAGCCCGCACGTTCCGGTCAGCCCGGAGCAGATCGCCCAGTCGGCCGTGGAGGCGGCGGACGCGGGGGCGGCGATCGTGCACATCCACGTACGGGATCCGGAGACCGGCGCCCCGTCGCGCGACCCGAAGCTGTATGCGGAGACCGTCGACCGGATCAAGCAGACCGGCACCGACGTGGTCATCAACCTGACCGCGGGAATGGGCGGCGATCTGGTCCTGGACGCCGACGAGCCGCTGGAGAAGGGTGCGCTGCCGGGCACCGATCTGGTGGGCGGTCTGGCCAGGCTCCCGCACGTCGAGGATCTGCTGCCGGACATCTGCACGCTCGACTGCGGGTCGCTCAACTTCGGGGACAACCTGTACATCTCCACCCCCGAGATGCTCCGCAAGGGTGCCCGCCGCATTCAGGAGCTCGGTGTGCGGCCGGAGTTGGAGATCTTCGACACCGGGCAGCTGTGGTTCGCGAAGCAGCTGTACGCCGAGGGGCTGCTGGACGATCCGTCGGTGTTCCAGTTGTGCATGGGCATCCCGTGGGGTGCGCCGGCCGAGCCCGAGGTGCTGCAGTCGATGGTCAACATGCTGCCCGAGGGGGCGCAGTGGGCCAGCTTCGCCCTGGGCCGGATGCAGATGCCGTGGGTCGCGCAGTCGATTCTGCTCGGCGGGAACGTACGGGTGGGGCTCGAGGACAACCTGTATCTCAAGCGCGGGGTGAAGGCGACGAACGCGCAGCTCACGGAGCGCGCCGTGACCGTCACCGAGGCGATCGGCGCGTCGGTCGCCACGCCGGCCGAGGCGAGGGAGCGGCTCGGCCTGCGCCGCTGAACCACCCCGGGTCCGCCCGCACTCCCCCACACACCATCAAGCCCGTACCTGAAGGAGCCCGCATGCCCCGCACCCACCCCACGGACGTGACCCGAGTGACCTGTGTCGGTGCCGGAGTCATCGGCGGCGGCTGGGTCGCCCACTTCCTGGCCCGCGGATACGACGTGACCGCCTGGGACCCGGCCCCCGACGCGGAGGCGAAGCTGCGCCGCCTGGTGGACGCCGCCTGGCCCGCGCTCACCCGGCTCGGCCTCGCCGACGGTGCGGACCGCGGCCGCCTCACCGTCGCACCGACCCTCGAAGAGGCCTGCGCCCAGGCGCAGTTCGTACAGGAGAGCGCACCGGAGGAGCTGGATCTGAAGCGTGATCTGCTGACTCGTATCGACGCTGCCACCCCCGCGGACGTCGTGGTCGCCTCGTCCACGTCCGGCTATCCGATGACGGACATGGCGACCGGCGCGGCGGATCCGTCCCGCCTGGTGGTCGGGCATCCGTTCAACCCGCCGTACCTGATTCCGCTGGTGGAGGTCGTCGGCGGCGAGCGCACCGCGAAGGAGGCGGTCGCGTGGGCGTCGCAGTTCTATGAGGCGGCCGGCAAGTCCGTGATCACTATGGAGCGCGAGCTGCCCGGGTTCATCGCCAACCGTCTCCAGGAGGCGCTGTGGCGCGAGGCGCTGCACATGGTGGCGAACGGCGAGGCGACGGTGCGGGAGATCGACGACTCGATCACCGAAGGTCCCGGTCTGCGCTGGGCGTTCATGGGTCCGTGCCTGACGTTCGCGCTCGCCGGCGGTGAGGGCGGGATGGCGCACATGCTGGACCATTTCGGTCCGTCCCTGAAGTCTCCGTGGACGCGACTCGAGGCGCCGGAGCTGGACGAGAAGCTGTACGACGGCATGGTGGGGGGCTGCGCGGAGGCGGCGGCCGGCCGGTCCATCGCCGATCTGGTGGCCGAGCGCGACCAGGGTGTCATCGATGTGCTGCGCGCCACCGGGCGGCTGCCGAAGCAGGGCGGGGCGGCCGAGTGACGTTCGCACTGCCCGAGTTCGCCGAGAGCGTCCGCCCGGAGTGGATCGACTACAACGGTCATCTGAGTGAGGCGTACTACGTACTGGTCTTCGGTCATGCCACGGACGCGATGATGGCCGCCACGGGCCTGACCGACGCGTACCGCGAGGTGACCGGCTGCTCGCTGTACACGGTCGAGTCGCATGTCCGGTACCTGCTCGAGGTGAAGGAGGGGGCCGAACTCCGTATCCGTACCCGGGTGTTGGGGGTGGACGCGAAGAAGGTGCGCTTCGCTCACGAGATGTATGCGGACGCGGGGGCCGCAGGTGAGACGGGTGCGGGCGACGGCGGCATCGAGCCGGTGGCGACGACGGAGCTGCTCGGCGTCCATGTGGGCGACGGCGGCGCGCTCCCGTTCCCGGCCGGGGTCCGTGCGCGGTTCGATGAGCTGACGGAGCCGG
Organism: Streptomyces sp. YIM 130001; assembly: GCF_003574445.1. Taxonomy (GTDB): domain Bacteria; phylum Actinomycetota; class Actinomycetes; order Streptomycetales; family Streptomycetaceae; genus Streptomyces. Next base: position 208,769 of record NZ_KZ984552.1, on the reverse strand, counting down.
CGCCGTGGTGGGCGGGGCGGTCGATCGGTCCCGTGCCGCGCGCCTGACGCGCCGACGGCGCACATTCTGCTCCCGACCGGCACCTGCAGGGCTCTGGCCGTCCTACTGACTCGTCAGTACGGTTGGTCAACCCCCTTTGCCCACAGGAGAGTTGGGAGCGCCGATGAAATCGGCCGCACGCAGACGACCGGTGGCCGCGGGTGCTGTGCTCGCGCTCGCGGTACTCGGATTGCCCGGGTCCGCCGCCGCGCAGCAGGCATCCGCTCCGGCGGACTCGCCCGCCGCCGCCCCTTCGACGCAGTCCGCGCCGGCGACCGCCGGGACGGCCCGTGACGACACCGACCGACACAAGCCGGGGAAGGCAGGCAAGCCCGGCGAGCGGACCGGTCCGGGCGAACTGATCGCCTCGGAGCCGTCCTCGTTCCAGTACACGCCGGGTGCACCCACGCCCACCAAGGCCTGGAAGATCACCTACCGGTCCACCTCGGCCGGTGGCAGCAGCAACGCCGTCACCGGCACCGTGATCGTCCCCGACGACGGCCGCACCGGTCCCCGTCCGCTGATCACCTACGCGGTCGGGACGGTCGGCCTCGGCGACAAGTGCGCCCCGTCCGCGGGATTCCCGGACGGTACGACGACGGAGGCACCCCTGGTCAACGCGGCACTCGTACGCGGTTACGCGGTCGTGGTCACCGACTACGAGGGGCTCGGCACGCCGGGCGACCACACCTACATGGTGGCCGAGGCACAGGGCAGCGCCGTCCTGGACGCGGCGCGAGCCGCCCAGCACCTGCCGGAGGCCTCGGGCCACGGGGTCGTGCCGGAGTCGCCGGTGGGCATCATGGGCTACTCGCAGGGCGGCGGCGCGAGCGCGAAGGCCGCCGAGATGGCCGCGTCGTACGCGCCGGAGCTGAACGTCAAGGGCACCGCGAGCGGTGGCGTTCCCGCCGACCTGACGGCGGTGGCGGACTCCCTGGACGGCGGGGACAGCGCCGGATACCTGCTGATGGCCGCGGTCGGCCAGAACGCGGCGTACCCGTCCCTGGATCTCGACAAGTACCTGAACGACGAGGGGCGCGCGCTCGCCGAGGTCGTACGCAACGAGTGTGCCGGTGCGGCGCTCGAGGCGGGCCGCGGCAAGACGATCGCGGACGTGACGACCTCGGATCCCCTGGACCAACCGGACTGGAAGTTCGCGATCTCGGCCCAACTGATCGGCACGGAACGCCCGTCGGCGCCGGTGTTCCTGTACCACGGGGACGCGGACGAGCAGATCCCGTATCCGGTCGGGCAGAAGCTGCGGGCCGACTGGTGCGCGGCGGGGCATTCCGTCGAGTGGCTGTCGCTGCCCGGTCAGTCGCATGTGGGCGCGGCGATCCAGGGCAATGGTCCGGCGCTCGAATGGCTCGGTGCGCGTTTCGCGGATCAGCCGGCCGCGGGTAACTGCGGCAGTTAGGGCGTCATCCTGTTCCCGGGGCGATCCGGGCCCCGGGAACAGGCGGGTGGCCGACGCGTGCGGACCGGTCCTGCTATTGGTCTAGGCCAGGCGCCGTCGTCCCGCTATCCTCAGCTGTGGCCAGTGGCACCATCCCCCCACCCCGGTTACCTGCCGGCTCGGGCGACGCCCACGCACCTCGGCGCCGAGCGCGGCCGGATGACCCCTCACCGCCTCCAGGAGGCCACGGTGACACTTCGCACCAGAAGCACGGCCATCATCGGCAGTATCTGCCTCGTAGCGTCCTTCGCCGTAGCCACGGCATCCGCCGACGAATCCGCCGCCCCAGGGCCTGCAGCCGCGGAGGTCGCCCTGACGGAAGTGGCCACGGCGCAGAATCCGACGGCCGGTACGGCGGGGCCCGACGACACGGTCTGGATCGCCGAACGGGCCGGGACCGTAAGGGTCCTGGACGATTCCGGGCTCGGCGAACCCGTCCTCGACATCTCCGACGAGACCACCGTCGACGGCGAACGCGGACTGCTCGGCATCGCCTTCGACCCCGACCACACGCATTTCTACATCTCGTTCACGGACCTCGAAGGCACCAGCACCGTCGACGAGTTCGCGGTGCAGGACGGCAAGCCCGACCCGGACAGCCGGCGCACCGTCCTCACCCAGACCCAGCCGTACGAGAACCACAACGGCGGCGACATCAAGTTCGGCCCCGACGGCTACCTGTACATCGGCCTCGGCGACGGCGGCGCGGGCGGCGACCCGCACGGCAACGGCCAGAAGCTCGACACCCTGCTCGGCAAGATCCTGCGTATCGACCCCGCGGGCGGCGACCCGTACGCGATCCCGTCCGACAACCCCTTCGTGGACGACCCGGAGGCGAAGGACGAGATCTGGGCGTACGGGCTGCGCAATCCGTGGCGGTTCTCCTTCGACTCGGGCACCGGCGACCTGCTGATCGGTGACGTCGGCCAGAACGCGTGGGAGGAGATCGACTGGGCCCCGGCGAGCAGCAAGGGCGGCGAGAACTACGGCTGGTCCCAGATGGAGGGCACCCACCCCTTCGAGGAGGGCACGGAGCCGGAGAACCATGTGCCGCCGGTCCACGAGTACGACCGCAGCGGCCTCGCCTGCTCCGTGACGGGCGGGTACGTCTATCGCGGCGAGGCGATCCCGGATCTCGTCGGGACCTATGTGTACAGCGACTACTGCGACGGAACGCTGCGTACGCTGCAGATCGAGAACGGTGAGGTGACCGGCGAGGGCGACCTCGGGGTCGAGGGCGGCGAGGTCGTGTCCTTCGCCGAGTCCTCCTCGGGCGACCTGTACGTCCTCGCCATCGGCGGGGCCGTCTCCCGTATCGACCCGGCGTGACCGCCTGACCGCACCGCCCGTACCACCGGCCACCGGCGGGCCGGCCGGCGCTCGGGGCCCCACCACCACGGGGCCCCGGGTTGCCGGCCGGTCCGCCGGTGGTGCGTGGTCAGGTGCGTCCGGGTGCCGTTGCGCCGTCGGCAGCGGGCTGGTCCGCGATCTGCTCGTGGTGGCGGATGACTTCCGCGATGACGAAGTTGAGGAGCTTCTCCGCGAACGCGGGGTCGAGTTTGGCGTTCTCGGCGAGGCTGCGGAGCCGGGCGATCTGCTGGGTCTCGCGGGCCGGGTCGGCCGGCGGCAGGCGGTGTTCGGCCTTGAGGTGGCCGACCTGCTGGGTGCACTTGAAGCGCTCCGCGAGCATGTGGACGACGGCGGCGTCGATGTTGTCGATGCTGTCGCGCAGGCGGGACAACTCGGCGCGCACGGCCGGGTCGACGCCGGACGCTGCGGTGCCGGGGGCGGCTGCGGTGCCGCCGGCTTCGGTGTCGCGGGAAGTCATGACGGCGAGCTTAAAGCGTGTCCCGGCAGGCGTCGCGCCCGGTCCGCGCGTGTGCCCCGCACGGGCTTGGGCGACGCGCCTCAGGGGTCCGGGGCGTCCGGTGCGGGCAGCATCGGCGGATCGTCGGGGTCGGGGACCTGCTGCGACCAGCCGCCCGGCACGGCACGGCCCTGCTGGTCACGGAAGCGGACCGGGGCGGTGCCCACGCGCCGGGTGAACAGGCGGGAGAAGTAGGCGGGATCGTCGTAGCCGACACGGCGGGCGACCGCGGCGACCGGCAGTTCGGTGGCGGCGAGGAGCTCCTTGGCGCGGCCCAGGCGGATGCCGAGCAGGTAGTCCTTCGGGCTGCAGCCGGCGCCGCGGCGGACCGCGGTGCGCAGTGCGGCAGGTGTCATACCGCCCCGGGCCGCGTGCTCGGCGACGGACAGTGGCTTGAACGCGTCCCGGGCCAGCGCCTGCAGGACGGGGTCACCGTCGGGGGTGGTGTCGGCGCGGGCCCGCCGCAGGGCGACCAGGAGTTCGTGCACGGCGGCCGCGGTCTCCACCTCGAGCAGCGGGTTGTCGCGGCGTGCGGCCCGGGCGATTCGGCTGACGGCCGCGCGGGGGCCGCCGGCGTCGGAGAGCGGCACCACCGGACGGTCCGGCTCGATGTAGCCGAGTTCGGTGTACGTGGTGGTCGCGGGGCCGGTGAAGTCGACGAAGCATTCGTCCCAGCCGGTGCCCGGGTCGGCGGCGTAGTGGTGGCTGGTGCCGGGGGTGAGCCAGATCAGGGCGGGGGCACGCACCGCCACGCGCCGCCCGTCCGCGCCGCGGAACCAGCCGCTGCCCGCGCCGATGACGACCGCGACGTGGTGGTCGAGGGTGCGGGGGCCGACGGTGGGCAGCGCACCGTGCTGCAGGCCCACGCCGAGACAGACCAGGCCGAGCCGGTGATGGACGGGGCTCGGCGTGAAGTAGCGCATCCAGGTGTGGTACATGCCCCGCTCCGCCCCTTTCGTTCCGTGCCCGGTGCCCGCGGGTGCCGGTGCCGGCCGCCTGCACCCGGCGTGCCGCGGCGGCCGCCGTTCCGTCGCCGAGCGTTGTGTCCAAACAAGGTCGATCTTTGTCCATGGACCCGTCGATGAGAAGAGGGTGAGGGTGGGCGTGCAGGTCAGGCACGAGAGAGGCGGGGACGTGGGCGAGTTCCGGATCGGCGAGGACGACTTCGAACTGGACGGGCGGCCGGTGCGGCTGCTGTCCGGTGCGCTGCACTACTTCCGGGTGCACGAGGGCCAGTGGGAGCACCGGCTCGCGATGCTGCGCGCGATGGGCCTCAACTGCGTGGAGACGTACGTCCCGTGGAATCTGCACGAGCCGCAGCCCGGCCACTACGAGGACGTGGCGGCGCTCGGCCGTTTCCTGGACGCGGCACGCGCGGCCGGACTGTGGGCGATCGTCCGGCCCGGCCCGTACATCTGCGCGGAGTGGGAGAACGGCGGTCTGCCGTACTGGCTGACCGGCCGGCTGGGACGGCGCGTCCGCACCCGTGATCCGGAGTATCTGGCCGAGGTGGAGCGCTGGTTCCGGGTGTTGCTGCCGCAGGTGGCGGCCAGGGGTTACGACCGGGGCGGTCCCGTGATCATGGTGCAGGCCGAGAACGAGTACGGCTCCTACGGCTCCGACCAGGTGTATCTGGAGCGGCTGACCGGGCTGATCCGGGAGTGCGGGATCACCGTGCCGCTGTTCACGTCGGACGGGCCCGAGGACCACATGCTGACGGGCGGCGCGATTCCCGGTGTGCTCGCCACCGTCAATTTCGGCTCGGCGGCCCGCGCCGGTTTCGAGACCCTGCGCCGGCACCGGGCCACGGGGCCGCTGATGTGTATGGAGTTCTGGTGCGGCTGGTTCGAGCACTGGGGTGCGGAGCCGGTCGTCCGGGACGCGGCGGACGCGGCCGGAGCGCTGCGGGAGATCCTCGAGTGCGGGGCGTCGGTGAATGTGTACATGGCGCACGGCGGGACGAACTTCGGGGGCTGGTCGGGGGCGAACCGGGCGGGCGAGCTGCACGAGGGCCCACTGCTCGCGGACGTCACGTCCTACGACTACGACGCACCGATCGACGAGTACGGGCGGCCGACGGACAAGTTCTGGGCCTTCCGCGAGGTCCTTGCGGCGTACGCGGACGGGCCGCTGCCCGAACTCCCGCAACAGCCACAGCAGTTGGGCGCGGTGGCCGAGACGGCGCTCGACGAGTGGGCGCCACTGGATACCGTGCTCGAGGTACTCGGTGACGCGGAGCGCGTGTGCGGGGCGCCGCCGTCGTTCGAGGAACTGGGCGTCGACCGGGGCCTCGTGCGGTACCGGTTCGAGGTGCCCGGTCCCCGGACGCCGTATGCGCTGACTGCGCGGGGGCTGCGGGACCGGGCGGTGGTGTACGTCGACGGGGCGCGGGCCGGGGTGCTGACCGAGGACGCGCCCGTACTGCCGGAGCCCGTGGCGGGACCGGCGGTCGTGGAGCTGTGGGTGGAGTCGCTCGGGCGGGTCAACTACGGGCCGCGGACGGGCGAGCACAAGGGGATCACCGAAGGGGTGCTGCATGAGCGGCAGTACCTGCACGGGGTGGCGGCCCAGGGCCTGCGGCTCGCGGCGTTCTCCGCGGAGACGGTGGGACGGGTGCCGTTCGGCTCGGCTTCAGCCGCGCCGGGTGCCGGGCTGTACCGGGGTTCCATGGCCGTGGAGCAGCCCGGGGACACGTCGCTGTCCCTGACGGGGGTCACGCGGGGGTTCGTGTGGGTGAACGGCTTCAACCTCGGGCGGTACTGGGCGGTCGGGCCGCAGCTGTCCCTGTACGTGCCGGGGCCGGTGCTACGGGACGGGGTCAACGAGGTGTGGGTGCTCGAGGTGGAGGGGGCGCAGGCAGAGGTGCGGGTGCGCCTCGGTTGAGCGGGGTTGAGCGGGCCCCCGGCCCCGCCCTCGCACCGAATCCTCCTCGAGCGCCGCACCGTTGACGCGCCCCCGGCGATCGAGGAGGCCTGTGCGCAGAAGTTTCGGGAAAGGGCGGGACCGGGCCGTCACACCTCCCGGACCTCGAACGCGTCGAGGACGAACTCCGCCTTGGGATCGTCGGCGATCTTCCGCAGGCCGACCCAGGCCTCACCCTCGGCCGGAGCGGTGAACGAATAGGACCATTCCGTCGGCGCCACGGCCACCGGCACCGGCTCGCGGGACAACTCCCGCACCTCACCGCCCTGGTCGACGGCCGTCACCCACGCGTACTGCCCCGCGGTCTCGCACTCGTAGCGGAAGGAGACCCGGTACCGCTTCCCCGCGGTGAACCGCACCGTGTGCGGCACGGTCCGGTGGACGAGGCCCTCGTTCTCGCCGCGTGACTTCAGGGACTGGGAACCGTCGATGACGTCGTCGACGGCCTTGCCGTTCCAGCCTCGCTGAGTGAACGGGGCGTGCCGCTGGGCGATATGGGTGCGCGGGTCGGTCACCCCGCCGGCGTCGCCCTTGACGAACGGGCCCCAGCCCTGGGGGACGTGTTCGAAGTCCTCGAAGACGAGTGCGCGCTTCTTGGTGGACCGCTTCGCGGGAACGACGCGCAGGTTGTCGAAGCGGACCCGCGCGTCCCCGGCCTCCGCTCGCAGCGTGAGATGCACCGCGCCGCCGCCCGACGGCACGGTGAACCAGGTGAACATCCGCTGGAACCGGGTGCCGTGCTTGCGGTCGGCGGCGACATGGTTGCCTGCGGTGGAGGTGGCCGTCCAGTTGGTGGCGGTGACGCCGTCGGCGGTGCGGATCTCGAGCGCGGACCGGCGCTCCTGGCCGGCCTTGGCGCCGACCTCGACCTGGACGGACGCGGCGTACGTGCCGGGCTTGAGGCGGGTGAGGCGGCGGCCCACCGAGGCGGCGGCGCCCGCACCGATGACCAGTTCGTGGTCGCCGAGGGCGCTGCGCTCGACCGAGGCCGGTCCGGACACCTCCCAGCCGTCCAGAGACCCGGAGTTGAAGCCGGGGTCGGTCACCGGCGTGCCCCGGCCCCAGCCGGGGTCCTCGGCCGTGCGGCGGGTGCGGTGCAGGACGTAGGGCTGTCCGGCCTCGGCGTCGAGGGTGACCTCGCCGTCGCGTACGGGCACCCAGGCGGTGAACTCCCGGCCCTGGTCGGTGAGTCGGTGGACGGCGACGCGGGTCAGGCGGGCCCAGCCGCGCGGCAGCCGCCAGGTGCTGGTGCCGCCCTTGGCCGCGTAGTGGTAGAGCTTGGCCGGGTCGGTGGCCTCGCGCGGCTCCCACGGCAGGAGGTAGCGGTCGCCGTCGTGGACGACCCGCCCGTCGGTGGTGATGACCCGCTTGCCGTCCGCGTCGGAGACGGTGGTGGCGGTGGGGCCGAGGAAGGTGATCTCGTGCTCGCGCCAGGTCTTGATCGGGTACGCCTGGAGGTACTTGGCGGGCAGCGACTCGGTCCAGATCAGTGCGTGGAACTCGTTCCAGTCGGTCTTGCCGACCCAGCCCTCGTAGTTCCCGGTGCGTGGGATGGGCAGCAGGCCGGGCCACTTGTCGGCGAAGACGTCCTTCTGGTGGTTGCGGATGAACCTGATCAGGCGGGAGTTGATACCGCGTGAGGTGTCCGCGCCGTAGTCGGTCTCGGTGGCCCAGTGCGACCAGACGGCGGAGCGCTCCAGGCCGTGGCCCCATTCGGTGGTGACGGTCCAGCCCATGTCGCGCAGGGCGCGCTGCAGTCGGTCGGAGGTCCAGCCGGACTCGCGGAACACGTCGATGTAGAGGGTGTTGAGGGCCGGGTGGGTCTCGGCGCGCAGGTCCTCGAAGCGTTTGACGATGTCGCCGGAGACGAGGTCGCGGCGGGCGTCGATGCGGTACGACTGGTCGAGCCAGTCCCACTGTTCGTCTTCCTTGTCGACGAGGGTCTCGGAGAAGGAGTCGGCGACGGGGTAGGACTCGGTGGCGTTGACGTGCACGCCGAAGTCGCTGTTCCACTCGGCTCCTTCGCGGAGCAGGGTGTTGAGGTCGTCGAGGCCGCCGGCGCCGGTGTTGTAGTTGCCGGCGTAGTCGGGGTGCGCGGAGTCGTGGCCCTCCGACTGGTAGCCCTTGAGCAGGGTGTACTGCCGGAGTCCGTCGGTGGCCAGGGAGATCCGCTTGACCTCGTCGAGGGTGGCGAGGAACGGATTGGTGGCCTGCGAGGCGAAGTTGAAGGGGATGTGCGGGACGACCCGCAGGTGCTGCTCGTCCGCGCCGAGCGGGTCGACCATGATCTCGCGGAAGGCGACGGCGGCGTCCTGCCAGTCGACCTTGCCGTCGCCGCCCCGGTCCCGGGTGGCGATCACCGTGACGTACGGCAGGGGTTCGGTGGCGTCGACGGGGGAGGTGGCTGCGCGGTGGGTCCACTGGCCGCAGGACAGGCGGGCCTCGGTGCGGTCGCCGGACTTGGTGACGGTGTGCCACAGGCGGCCGTTCTCCCAGGTGGTGCCGTCGTCCGAAGTGGGCTTGTCGTAGACGGTGTTGGTCTCCAGGGCGCCGCCCAGCCGGTCGTGGGCGACGACGGCGTAGGCGCAGCCGGTCCGAGCGGCGGCCGGGGTGTCCTGGGTGAGTTCGATCAGGGTGTCGCCGCTCTTGTCCTGGTCGATGTCGACGCGGGCGGCGAGCAGCGCGGCGCCGGGCTGGTCGCTGCGGACGGTGAGGAAGTCGAGTCCGGGGATCTCCAGGGTGCCGACGCGCAGGGCTTCGGTGTCGTCGACGGCGGTGACGCGCCAGTGGACTGCGTAGTCCTCGACCTGGATCTCGGCGTCGATGGTGGTGCCGCCGGGCAGGCCGAGGCGGTAGGCGATCCGGTCCGGGGCCGCCTCGGAGGTGACCTCGGGGGTGTGGGGTGTGCCGTCGACGAGCAGTTCCGTGACCGGTTCGCCGGAGCCGTGCAGGACGGCGCCGCCGTCAAGGTCGGTGTAGTCGATGATGCGCGGGAAGTCGGTGGCGACCCGTACCTCGAGGCTGCCGGAACGCAGCGTGGCCACGGCGTCGCCCGCGCGTGCGTGAGGCGCGGCGGCCGCGGGCTCCTGGAGGCCGAGTGCGGCGGCCGCGCCGGCTGCGGCTCCGGCGGCGACCACGGTTCGACGGCTCGGGCCTGTGACGGGTGACGGCTGCACGGCGTACGCCTCCTCGGGACGGTGACTCGTGCGAGTCACCCTGGGCATACGGGGCACGTGGGGCCATGGACAAAGCGGGGGGCGGGGTTGGACTTACTGATCGTTCCCGCGGGGCGTGAGGTTCTGCGGTGGTCCGGTCACTCCTCCGCGTCGCGGACCAGGAGGGCGAGTTGAACCCGGTTGTCCACGCCCGTCTTGGCGAGCAGGCGGCCGGTGTGGGCCTTGACGGTCGCGACGCTGATGTTCAGCCGCCGGGCGATCTCCGGGTTGCCCAGTCCGTCCGCGACGGCCTGCGCCGTCTGGCGTTCGCGTTCGGTCAGTGCGGACAGCCGCTCCCGGGCGGCGTCGCGGGACGAGTTGCGTGCGTGCGAGGACTCGGGCCCGGTCGCCGCGGCGATCACCCGGGCCGCGGCCGCCGCCGACAGCGCGGGTTCGCCGTCCGCGACGGTCCGTACCGCGTCGAGGATCTGGGGTGGCGGGGTGTCCTTGAGGACGAAGCCGAGTGCGCCGGTGCGCAGGGCGCCGAGCACCAGGTCGTCGGAGTCGAAGGTGGTCAGTATCAGAACCCGCGGCGGCGCGGGCCGGGCGAGCAGTTCCCGGGTCGCGCTGAGACCGTCACGGCCGGGCATCCGTACGTCCATCAGGACGACGTCCGGCCGGTGCTCGTCCACGGCGGTGATCGCGGCGTCCCCGTCGGCGGCCTCCGCGACGACGGTCAGGTCCGGTTCGTCGTCGATGACCAGCCGCAGGGCCATCCGCACCAGATGTTCGTCGTCGACGATGACGACGCGTACCGGTTCCCGCTCGCTGTCCACTCACGTTCTCCTTTCGTGGCCGGGGTTCGGCCAGGGCAATTGTGCCGTGAGCAGGTATCCGCCGTCGGGTGTGCGGTGATGGTCGAGTTGTCCGCCCGCGAGATCGACTCGTTCGGTGAGGCCGAGCAGGCCGAATCCCGAGGACGGGGGTCTCACCGCGGGTGCGGCGGCCGACGAGCTGTGGACGCGGACGTCGAGGGTGCGGCCTGATTCGCCTCCGAGGGTGATGTGCACCTGTGCGCCGGGGGCGTGTTTGGCGGCGTTGGTGAGTCCTTCCTGGACGACCCGGTAGCAGGTGCGTCCGACCACGTCGGGCGGTGTTCCGGTCACCGTGTCGGTGAGCGTGACGTCGAGGCCGGAAGCGCGGGCGTCGGCCACCAGGTCGGGGACGCGCTCGAGGGAGGCCTGGGCCTCGGGCGGTTCCGTGCGGTGCTGGTCGGCGCGGAGGATGCCGAGCACGTCGCGCAGTTCTTCCAGGGCCTGGTGGGAGCCCTCGGCGATGCCGCGGACCAGGAGGCGGGACTCCTCGGCGCGGAGGTCGCTGCGGTGGTCGAGCACTCCGGCCTGCATGGCGACCAGGGAGATGCGGTGCGCGAGCACGTCGTGCATCTCGTGGGCGATCCGGTTGCGTTCCAGGGCGCGTGCCTGGGCCGCTCGTGCGGTCTGTTCGCGTTCCGCGCTCTCGGCCCTGTCCCGCAGGGACCGCACCTCGACGCGCCGCGCACCGACGGCCATGCCCACGGCCACCGCGATACCCGCGATCAGCGCCGGTACCAGGAGCTGGAACCACAGCAGGCCGCTCGTCTCCTGCACCGGATAGAAGCCGACGGCGACCTGCGACGCGGCCACGTAGGCCAGGACGACGGCCGCGATCTCCACCGGCCGGCGGCGGGTGGCGATGGAAGCGAACGCCACGAGTACGGTGCCGCCGGCGAAGGCGGACCAGCCGGAGGCGATCGCCACGATCAGGGCGACCGCGAGCGGGAAGCGGCGCCGCCACAGCAGCGCCGTCAGGCAGCCGAGCGCCACCAGCGGATCGCCGACGAGGAACCAGGTGCCCGGGCCGTCGCCGGGCCCCTTCGACATCAGCACGCCGGAGGAGAGCCAGGCCAACAGGCCGATGGCGGCGGCGGCCGTGAGGCGCCAGGCCTGCTGCCACCACGTCAGCCGCGGCGATGCGTCCATGTCCACCTGGCCAGTATCCCGGGGCTCGGCGGCCGGTGGGTCAGACCACAGGGGGATGGCCCTTGGACCGAAGTCGAACCGCTGCCTCGCCCGCGGGCGCAGCCGTATCGGACCGGCAGGGCGATGTGCCGGCCGCGCCGCGCGGCCAGACTCGACGTGTTCCTGCCCGGCTCCCGCACCCCCCACGGCACACACCCGAGGCGCGTACGGCGCGGCCTTCCGCGCCGCGTCCCGGCGTCGTGTGCCCCACAAGGAGGACACCCGATGCGCAGATCCCTGTCTCTCGCCCTCGCCACCACCGCTGTCGCGGCGACCTTGATCCCGGGTACCACGGCCGCCGCGAAACCGGACACCGTGCGATGGGGCGCGTGCCCCGAGGACGTCGCCTCACCCGGTCTGCAGTGCTCGACGCTCGAGGTCCCGCTCGACTACCGGGACCCGGACGGCCGCCAGATCGAGATCTCGGTCTCCCGGCTCGCGAGCAAGGACCCGTCGCAGCGCCGCGGCGTACTCCTGACCAATCCGGGCGGGCCCGGCGCCGGCGGACTCGACTACCCGGCGATCCTGGCGAAATCCGGGCTGCCGAAGAAGGTCCTCGACTCCTACGACGTGATCGGCTTCGACCCGCGCGGAGTCGGCCGCAGCTCGCCGGTGACCTGCGATCTGACGCCCGAGCAGCAGGCCCGCGGCAACTTCCCGCCGTACGCGCACACCCCGGGTGACGTCGCACGGGAGGCGGGCAACGCGCGGACCGTCGCCGAGCAGTGCGCCGGCTCACGGACCGGCTGGATGCTGCCGCACACCACCACCGCCAACACCGCGCGCGACATGGACCGGATCCGCACGGCCCTCGGCGAGCCGAAGCTGTCGTATCTCGGTGCGTCGTACGGCAGTTACCTCGGTGCGGTGTACACGACGCTGTTCCCGGAGCGCAGCGACCGGATCGTGCTCGACAGCAATCTGGGCCCCGGCGGCTACGACGTGTCGGCGATGCGGTTGTTCGCCCGTGGACTCGAGGACCGCTTCCCGGACTTCGCGGCGTACGCGGCGAAGCATCCCGAGTACGGCCTGGGCACCACACCGAAGCAGGTGACCGCGAAGTTCTACGAGCTGGTGCAGCGGCTGGACGCGAAGCCGGCGCAGGGGGTCGACGGGACGATGTTCCGCGGGCTGACGTTCGAGTACCTCTACAGCGACGCGATGATTCCGCTGCTGGCCAAGAGCTGGCAGGCCCTCGATACGGACAGTGCGCTGCCGCCCGGCCCGCCGGCGGGGAACCTGGAGAAGCTCATGTCCGGCCGGTTCGCCGTGGTGTGCGGGGACTCGCGCTGGCCGGGGACGGTCCGGGACTACCAGCGCAACGTCGCGGTCGACCGGCTGAAGTACCCGATGCTCGGCGGAACCACGGCGAACATCGGCCCCTGCGCGTACTGGCCGGACGAGCGGGTCGAGCCGCCGGTGCGCATCACGGACCGGGGCCCGTCGAACGTCCTCCTGGCGCAGAACGAGCGCGACCCGGGCACCCCGCTGGCCGGCGCCCGCGAGCTGCGTCGGGCGCTGGGCGACCGGGCCAGGATGGTGACGGCCGACCAGGGTGGCCACGGTGTCTACCCGTTCGGCCCCAACACCTGCGCGAACGACACGGTGACGTCCTTCCTGACCACCGGGCAGCGCCCGCGGCAGGACCTCGCCTGCGCGGCACAGCCGGGCAAGTGACACGGACGGGAAGGGCGACGGGGACATGATCAAGGAGTGGCGGCGTCGACGGGCCGTGCAGCGGGTCAAGCCCGGGGACGGGCGGGAGTTGAGGCGGTTCCGCTGGTGGCAGATGACGTTCCGGTCCCTGTTCTACCTGCGGCTGACGAACGACGACGGCCGGCAGTCGGTCTACGCCGTCGACGTCAGGCACGGGCAGGACGCGTCGTCCGGCGGGGTCACGGCCGACCTGTATCTGGACGGCAGGCAGCACGCCGTGTGCAGGCTCCCTGCAGCCTTTCCCGTCCCCGGCGGCATCGTCGAAGTGGGCAGGAGCGGCTTCGGGCTGAAGCGCTGTCACTACGTCACCGACAAGGGTGCCGAGTACCCGCTGGTCCCGGACCGGTACTCCGGCGAGGGGCGCCGCGCGCACTTCGACCGTGCGCATCCCGCCACGAGCCGCTGCATCAGCTCCCTGTCGGTGGTCGTGCTGGTCGTCGCGCTCGCGCTGCTGGTCTACCAGGTCTTCGGTGCGGTTTCCGAAGTGCCGCCCGTTGTCGAGCACTTCGGTGACGTCGATCTGCCCGTGCGTCCGCCGTCCTGGTTCAACATCGCGGTCGGGGCGTGCGCCGCGGCGGCCAGCGTGGAGCGGGCGATGCGGTTGCGTTTCAGCCGACTGCTCGACGGCAGCGCAGGGTGAGGCACGGCAGGCCGCAGGGCCGGAGCGTGGTGCGTGCTCCGGCCCTGCGGCGAGAGGGGTCGGGCGGTGGCCTCAGAGCTCGGCGGCCGCCTTGGAGATGTCGTCGGCGAAGGCCGACACCTCGGTGTAGACGCCGGGGTAGCCGGGCTGCGCGCAGCCCTGGCCCCAGCTGACGATGCCGACCTGGACCCACTGGTCGGAGTCGTCCTTGCGGAACATGGGTCCGCCGGAGTCGCCCTGGCAGGAGTCGGTGCCGCCCTCCTCGAGACCGGCGCAGATCTCTTCACCGGGGACGAGGTTGCTGTACGCCTCGCCGCACTTGGCGTCGTCGACGAACGGGACGGTGGCCTTGAGGAGGTAGCGCTGCTGGTCGCCGCCCTCCTTGTCGGCACCCCAGCCGGCGACGGTGAAGTCGCCCTCGTTGTAGGCGTCGGTGTCCGCGATGTTCAGGGTGGGGATGTCGAGGGCCTTGTCGAGCTTGATCAGCGCCCAGTCCTTGCCGGTGCCGTCGTAGCCGGGGGCCTGCAGGACCTCGGTGGACTTGGCCGTGACGACGTCGGGGCTCTCCAGGTCCACGGAGCCGGCGGTCGCCGTGATCGAGGTGTCGGAACCCGAGCCGTCCACACAGTGTGCGGCGGTCAGGACGACGTCCTCGGCGTACATGGAACCGCCACAGCCCATGGACAGGCGGACCATGAACGGGAATTCGCCCTCTTCGGCGGGGGTGCCGCCGACGATGGCCGGCGAAGGCGTGGGGTCCTGCGCGACGGCGGTGGAGACGGGCTGCAGGCTGACGGCGGCCAACGTGACGGCGCCGAGTGCGGCTGCTCTTTTGACGGAACCGAACGGGTTCTTCAACGGTCTTCCTCTCGTGGGGGGTTGAACGCGCGCGGCGAACCCACAACCTGGCACTGTCATGCGCCCGCCAAACGTTCGCCCTGGATTATGAAGAGCCGAACGCTCGGTCGGCAAGGGTCGGTTTCCGGCCAGTTGAATTCGCCCCGTGGCGCGGCCCGTCTCCCAACACCTCGCGGGGCAGCCTGTGTCGGGACCGCCTCGGAGGCATCGCACCGGACCCGTCACGCGGAGGAAGCCGCTGTCACCGGAGGACTCCGCGGTCACCGCCTACAGTGAGGTGCGGCGATCCTTCTGGGGGTGCGGAAGTGGCTGACGGCGGACCGGTCGAGCACGGATATCCGCATCTGCAGACGGTGCGGGAGTCGATCACGGCGCTGTACAAGCGCCTCTCGTACGACACGATCCACAGCTTCGACACCAGCGTGCTGCCCGCGGACGTGGCCTTCGCGGACGACGACGACCTCCACCTGGGCGTGCAGCGGGTGGCGCGCACGATGGTCCAGCACCTGCGGCTCCCGGAGGCCCGGATCATCGTCAGCTTCCGGACGATGCAGCATGCCGCGAGCGTCGAACTCGCCGCCGGACCCGAGTACTTCATCGAACTCAACGACCGTTTCCGCAGCCACCGCCGCGACATCGGCGCCGCCCTGGCGCACGAGGTGATGCACGTCTACCTGCACCGCCTCGGCCTGGCCTTCGACGGCACCCGGGACAACGAGATCCTCACCGACACCGCCGCGGTCTACCTCGGCGCGGGCTGGCTGCTTCTGGACGCCTTCCGCGAGGACGGCGCCTCCTCGCAGAAGCTGGGCTATCTCACGCCCGAGGAGTTCGGGTACGTCCTGGCCAAGCGCGCGGCCGAGTTCGGCGAGGACCCTGCGGTGTGGTTCACGAGCGCTCAGGCGTACACCGCGTACACCGAGGGCCGGTCGGTGGCACGCCTGGACGAGCAGCAGCCGCCGCTCACCGCGGCGGGCTGGAGCGGGCGCCGGCGGTACGCGAAGGACCGCAAGCAGTCGCAGGAGCAGCACAGGGCGGGTCCCGGCACCGGGCCGTACGCCTTCGACGGCGGCTCGCCGCTGCGGGTCATGTTCGACTGCCCGACCTGCCGTCAGCGGATCCGGGTACCGGTGCGGGGGCGGGTCCGGGTCCGGTGCGGTCTGTGCAGGAGCGTCCTGGAGTGCGACACCTGAGCTTCGATGCCCCGGCGCTCCCCCGGTACGACGTAACGGCTATTTCCCCACCTCTCCCCCACTGTCCGACATAAGGGTTTGCGTCGGGCCGTCCCTCGGGGCGAGGCTCGAAGGATGAGCACGGAGCCGGTGGGTGAACTGTTCGCGGCGGTCTACGGAGGTGACGAGGACGCGGTCGTACGGCTGTTGCGGTCGGGCGTCGACGGCGCAGCGGCCGGGGACGACGGCGAGACCGCCCTGTACGTCGCGTCGGTGACCGACCGAGCCGGCATCGTGCGCCTGCTGCTCGCGGCAGGTGCGGAGCCCGACCGGCTGAGTTCCGGCACCGATCTGCCGCTGTGCGGGGCCGCGTGCGGCGGCCACACCGACGTCGTCGGGGCGCTGCTCGCGGCAGGCGCCGGGGTGGACCGGCCGGAGGCCTTCGGGTTCACGGCGCTGTCCTGGGCCACTCAGCTCGGTCATGCGGCTGTCGCCGAGCGGCTGTTGGGCGGCGGCGCGGATCCCGGGCGGCCCGGGCCCGACGGCCTGCTGCCGCTGGTCGCCGCGGCACGGCGCGGTTCGCTCGACACGGTGCGCACGCTGCTGCGGCACGGGGCTGCGGGGCAGCGGGCCGCCCTGGACGAGGCGCGGCGGTGGCCGGCCGTCGGGGTGGCGGCGCGTCTGCGGGAGCAGGTCGGTGAGCGGGACGTGCCGGTCGAGTCGTACGCCCTGCCGGAAGGTTCCGGCGTGGTCGTGGTGGCGGAGGCCGTACGCCCCGACGGGTCGGCCGCCGGCGCGGAGCGGCAGACCGGGCACGGGGCGATCGCGACGCTCCTGGAACAGGCGCTCGGCATCCGGTCGCCGTTCGGTGAACTCCTGGACCGGGCAAGGCCGTTCAAGGATCCGGAGAACGAGAACTGGACGGAGTCGATCGCCGAACTGCGTGGCAGGAACGACGAGATCACCTACCGGGCCGCCGCTGCGCTGAGCCGCTCCCCGGACCCATGGCGCAGGGTCTTCGCGGTGGACGTCCTGGGAGGTCTCGACGACTCCTTCGCGCCGCGCGTACGGCCGCTGCTGCGCGCGCTCGCGGAGGAGCCGGATGTACCGGCACCGGTGTCGGGCGGCCCGGAAGAGCCCTTCGGCGGAGGGCACGGCGGGCACGGCGTGGACGGCGGGGACTCGCGCCCGCCCGGTGTCGGCGCGGGCTCGCGGGAGGACGTCGTACCGCTCGCCGGGCCCGGCCGGGACGCCCCCACGGAACTCGTGCGCTCCCTCGTACTGGCCCTGGCCGGGCAGGGCGGGCCGAGCGCGGTCGAGGACGTGCTGCGGTTCGCGGGACATCCCGATGCCGCGGTCCGGCGGGCGGTCGCCTTCGCCCTGCACGAGCACCTGGCCGGCGGCGAGTCCCCCGGGATCCCTGCCCTGGTGCGCCTGACCACCGACCCGGACACCGAGGTGCGGGAGTGGTCCGTCACCGCGCTCGGGAGGCTCGGCGGCGACGGGCCCGGCGTACGGACCGCGCTCGCCGCCCGACGCGCGGACGCCGATCCGGCGACCGCCGCCGAGGCCGCGCACGGCCTTGCCCTGCGCGGGGACCCGCGGGCGGCGGACGCGTTGCTGCGCCTGCTGAGCACCGAGGCCCCCGGCGGCTACGCGCACACGACAGCGCGCGCGGCTGCCGCACAGATCGCGGACGAACAACTGCGCCGCCGCCTCCTGCACACGGTGTCCCGCCACCGGGGTTGATCCGAAGGGCCGCTCGGTCCGGGGCCAGATACGGCCGGTCCGGATGATGATTCCGGACACGAGGATCGTTTCGATCGCATGCGATCGATAGGGTGATCGGGACAGTGCCCGGGCGCGGTCACGGCCCGTGCGGCGCCGTCCCCGGCGACGTACGGCAGATCTGGGGGCAGCATGCGAGTCCATGTGGACCAGAGGCACGAGCAGTTGCTCGCACTCGTCCGGCAGCACGGCAGTGTGCGGGTCGCCGAACTGGCGGAGGCGCTCGGCGTCTCCCGGGTCACGCTGCGCCGGGACGTGGAGGCGCTCGCCGCCGAGGGCCGGGTGCGCCGGATGCACGGGGCGGTGATCTGGCCGGGCGAGGGGGCGACGCCTGCCGCCGCACGGTCGCCGCAGTCGGCGGGCGGACTCGTCGTCGGGATGGTCGTACCGACCACGGACTATTACTACGCGGACGTGGTGCGCGGCGCCCGGGAGGCCGTCGAGGCGCAGGGGGCCCGGCTCGCCATCGGGATCTCCCAGTACCTGCCGGACGAGGACGCGGCGCAGGTCGATCGCCTGGTCGCCGCGGGCATCGACGGCCTGCTGCTCACGCCGAGTTGGGACACCGGCGCGCCGCGCGAGGACGAGGGGAGCTGGGTGGCCGGTGTGACGGTGCCGACCGTGCTGGTGGAGCGCTGGGCACCGCCAGGACATCCGGCGGACGCCCTGGACCGGGTGCGCTCCGACCACGGGCACGGCGCCGCGGACGCGGTGCGCCACCTCGCCGCGCTCGGGCACCGCAAGGTGGCCCTGGCCATCCAGGAGTCGCCCACCGGCCGCGATCTGCGCCTCGGGTTCGAATCGGCGGTGGCGGCGCTCGGCCTGGAGCGCGCGCCGGCGTCGCCGCTGGACGCGGAGCCCTCGTCGGGCGAGGCGGACCGCTTCGACCGCACTCTGGAGTATCTGTGCGAGGTGGTCCAACAGGACAGTGTCACCGCGGCGTTGGTGCACAGCGATGCCGATGCGATCGTGCTCGTACCCCGTCTGCGGGCGCGCGGGGTGCGGGTTCCGGAGGATCTGGCGGTGGTCGCGTATCTGGACGAGGTCGCTTCGCTGTCGGACCTGCCGTTGACGGCGGTCGCGCCGGCCACGCGGGCGGTGGGTGCGAAGGCCGCCGACATCCTCCTCGCCGCGCTGGCCGATTCGCGCGCGGCCGCCGGAACGGGAGCGGGTTCGGCAGGTACGGCGGGTTCGGCAGGCGCGGCGGCGGCCGACGGCAGCCGCGGCGGGCATCGCACGGTTCGCCAACACACCGATCTGCTACCGGAGTTGAGGGTCCGCGCGTCCTGCGGCGCGCTCCGGCGGCAGTGACGGCGCGGGGGCGCCCGGCGGACGGGAGCCCCCTCCGCAAGTAGCGGTCCGGCCGCGGGTGTTCCCCCCTCCACGAACGATCGTTTTGATTGAGTTGGTCATTCGCTCTTGACCGCGATCGGTTTGGCGCAAAGGATGGCGGCGTTCGCTCACCTCTCGACGACCTGCCCCGTGCAGACCGAGGTCCAGTAGGAGCCGTGCCATGCCGCGTACTTCCCGCACCTCCCGTGCCGCCCTGCCCGCGTCCCTCGCTGTCCTGGCCGTACTCGCCACGGCCTGCGGAGGCGGCGGTGACGACCCCGCAGCGGCGGGGTCCGAGGGCGATCCGGTCACCCTCACCTACTGGTCGGCGACCGCCGGGGCCAAGGAGACGGTCCAGGCGTTCAACAAGACGCACAAGAACATCAAGGTCAAGTTCTCCCTGGTGCCGGCGGGCCCGGACGGCGTCGCCAAGCTGACCAACGCGGTCAAGGGCAAGAACGCCCCGGACGTCGCCACCATGGACTATTCGCAACTGCCCGAGTTCGCCAGCGACGGCAACCTCACCGATCTGACCGAGGTCGCCGGGGACAGCGTGAAGAAGGACTTTCCCTCGTCGATCGGCTCGCTGGTCAACCTGGGCGGTCGCACCTGGGCAGTCCCCTTCGACGTGACGCCCATCCAACTCTTCTACCGCAAGGACCTGTTCAAGAAGTTCGACGTCGCGGTGCCCAAGACCTGGGACGACTACCGCAAGGCCGCCGAGAAGATCAACAAGGCGGATCCGGATGTGCGGATCACCAATTTCGGCGGCGGTGACCCGGCCCTGCTCGCCGGCCTCGCCTGGCAGGCCGGCGCCCGCTGGTACGGCACCGAGGGCGACGCCTGGAAGGTCGACATCGACAGTCCCGCCTCGAAGAAGGTCGCGAAGTACTGGGACGGCCTGCTCGGCGACGGTCTCGCCTCGAAGACTCCGCTGTGGGGCGAGGGCGAGAACAAGGAACGCGCCACCGGCAAGGTCGCCACCGTCATCGGCGCCTCCTGGAGCGCGAGCGCCTTCGGCCCCAGCTACCCGAAGCTGAAGGGCAAGTGGGGCATCGCCCCGCTGCCCACGTGGGACGGAAAGCCCGCCACGGGCATGTACGGCGGCACCGCGTTCATCGCTCCCAAGCAGGAGTCCGACGCCAAGTCCGAGGCCGCGGCCGAGTTCATCCGCTGGGCCACCACCGACCCCGCGTCGATGAAGGCGCGGCTCAGCGCGCAGAAGGACCCGAGCAGCGCCCTGCCGGCGAACGAGGGCATGCGCAAGGTGGCGGCGAAGGAGTTCGACGGCTCGTACTGGGACGGCCAGGACGTGTACGAGCTCTCCGGCGCGGCGGCCGACACCATCGTCCCCGGCTGGACCTGGGGCCCGGTCCACCAGCAGGTCACCAGCGCTCAGATGACCACCGGCGCGGCCCAGTCGAAGGCCCTGACCGCGGGCCAGTCCAAGGCGGAGAAGGCCGTGAAGGACCGCGGCCTCAAGCTGTCCGACTAGCCGTCGAGGGCCGCCGTCGCCCTGCGGCCCGAAACCGGCCGGCCGACGGCCTGTCCGCTGCCTGTCTGCCGGCACGCGCGGACGACGCGCTCCCCCAGGAGCGCCTCGTCCGCACCCGATCCGGGGCCGAGGTGCCGACGCCGCACCCGGACCCCGAGGGGCCGACGGGTCCGGGCTCTGTGGGGGAGCTCCGCGACCCGTCGGCACCGGCCCCTCCCCCGTCACCGCCCGACCGACCCGAAGGAGTCCGCGCGTGGCAGCACCCTCGCTCCGGTCCCGGAAACCCGCGGGCGCCAGGAGCACCTCCGGGGCCCGGCGCCAGCAGCGCGGCGCCGCAGCCCTCTTCATGGCGCCGTTCTTCGTCCTGTTCGCCGCGGCCACGGTGGCGCCGGTCGCGTACGCCGCCTATATGAGCCTGTACGAGAAGAGGGCCTCGGGGCTCGGGTTCGGCGGCGCGGAGCGGGCGTTCGCCGGGATCGGCAACTACACCAAGGCACTGACCGATCCGGCGTTCCTGCACTCCTTCGCAAACATCGCCGTCTACTGCGTGGTCTACATCCCCGTGATGATCGGCGGCGCTCTGACCCTCGCGCTGTGCGTGGACTCCGCGCTCGCTCGGGCCAGGCGGTTCTTCCAGATCGCGTACTTCCTGCCGCACGCCGTGCCGGCGATCATCGCCTCGCTGATCTGGCTCTACCTGTACACCCCGGGCCTGAGCCCGATCACCGATCTGCTCGACGGCGTGGGCCTGCACTGGGACTTCCTCGGCTCCGACGAGACGCTCCTGTCGATCGTCAACATCTCGGCCTGGCAGTGGATCGGCTACAACATGATCATTTTCTACGCCGCCCTGCAGGCCATCCCGCGCGAGACCCTGGAGGCCGCCCGGGTGGACGGAGCAGGCGAGCTGCGTACGGCGCTGCGTATCAAGATCCCGATGATCAGCTCCACCGTCGTCCTGACCCTGCTCTTCACCTGTGTGGGCGCGATCCAGCTCTTCGACTCGCCGAAGATCGTGCAACTGCGGGCGGACGGGATGTCGGAGGAGTGGTCGCCGACGATGTTCATCTACAACGCCGCGTTCAAGGGGTACGACTACGGCCTCGCCGCCGCGGCCTCCCTGCTGCTCGCGCTCGTCGCGGGAGTCCTGTCGTTCGTCGTCACCAAGCTCGGCAATCGGTGGAGGCAGTCATGAGCACCCGCACCCGGCTTCCGGCTCCCGTCAGGACCGGTCCACCGCCACCCACCGCACCCGCGGCGCCGGCCGAACGACGCCGCGACCGCCCGCGGTTGACCGCGAAGCCTGTGGTCAACGCCGTGCTCGTCGTCTTCGCCCTCTACACCCTGATGCCGCTGACGTGGCTGCTGATCGCTTCGACGAAGAACCAGGAGGACCTGTTCGCCACCGACCCGTTCGGCCTCGGCGCCTTCCACTTCTTCACCAACCTCGGGGACCTGTTCACCCAGAACGACGGGATCTTCCTGCGCTGGATGGCCAACACCCTGCTCTACACGGTGGTCGGCGCGTTCCTCACCACACTGGTCTCGGTCGCCTGCGGATACGCCTTCGACAAGTACGACTTCCCGGGAAAGGAGAAGCTGTTCGGCGTCGTCCTGGTGGGCATCCTGGTGCCGTCCACGGTGCTCGCGCTGCCGCTGTACCTGATGGCGTCCGAGCTCGACCTGGTCAACACGTACTGGGCCGTCCTGATCCCCAGCCTGGTCAACCCGTTCGCGGTCTATCTGGCGCGGGTGTTCTCGGAGGGGTACGTGCCGGGTGAGGCGCTCGAGGCCGCGCGGATGGACGGTGCGGGCGAGGTGCGGATCTTCGCACGGGTCTCGCTGCCGATGCTGGCGCCCGGGTTCGTCACGATCTTCCTGTTCACCTTCACCGCCGCCTGGAACAGCTTCTACAGCTCGTTGATGATGCTCAATGACGAGAAGCTGTATCCGGTCACTCTCGGTCTGTACACCTGGTACCAGAGCGTCCAGCAGCAGCCCGAGTACTACACGCTGGTCATCGTCGGCTCGCTCGTCTCCGTCGTCCCGCTGATCGTGGCCTTCCTCTGCCTGCAGCGCTTCTGGCGCTCCGGACTCACCGCGGGAGCCGTCAAGTGAACCGTCCCTCCACCATCACCGCCACCCGCCCCCGCGCGGTGCTCGCGATGAGCCCGGAGACCCGGGACGCGGTCTTCGGCGGCGAGTCCCTGGCACGGATCGCCGCCCTGGCCGAGGTCGACACCGACGTGCTGGTCACCGACTTCGGTGCGCCCGATCCCGTGCTGCGGCGGATGCTCGCGGAGGCCGAGGTGCTGGTCACGGGCTGGGGCTGCCCACCGCTTGACCGGGCCGCGCTACGCCGGATGCCGCGGCTCGAGGCCGTCGTGCATGCGGCCGGGAGCGTCAAGCACCACATCACGGGGGCCTGTTGGGAGCGGGACATCCAGGTCAGCACAGCGGCTGCGGCGAACGCGCTGCCAGTCGCCGAGTACACCGTGGCGGCGATCCTCTTCGCCAACAAGCGGGTGCTCGAGGGGGCGCACGCCTACCGCCGGTCGCGGCAGCGCGTGAACCTGCTCGACGGATTCCCCACCGTCGGCAACTTCCGCCGCACGGTGGGCCTGGTCGGCGCCTCCCGTATCGGCCGCCGGGTGATCGAGCTGCTGCGGCCCTTCGACGTACGGATCCTGGTGCACGATCCGTATCTGTCCGCTCGGGATGCCCGCGAGCTGGGCGTGGAGCAGTCCGGTCTCGACTCGCTCGTCTCGCGCAGCGACGTGGTGTCCCTGCATGCGCCCGAACTCCCCGCCACCCGGCGCATGTTCGACGCCGCGCGGCTGTCCCTGATGCCCGACGGAGCCACACTGATCAACACCGCGCGGGGTTCGCTGGTCGACACCGACGCACTGACCAAGGAGGTGCGCACGGGCCGGCTGCACGCCGTCCTCGACCACACCGAGCCTGAGGTACTGCCCGCCGACTCCCCGCTCTTCGATCTGCCGAACGTCCTGCTCACGCCGCATCTGGCCGGGTCCATCGGCGGCGAGCTGCACCGCCTCGCCGATTCCGCGGCCGATGAACTGGAGCGCTACACCCAGGGATTGACGTTCCGCCACCGGGTGGATCCGGACGCCCTGCACCATTCCGCGTGACGCCCGCCGCCTACGCCGACGTGCATGCCGAGGTATACGCCGGCCCGCATCCGTACGTACCGGGAGGAGCCCCACACATGCCCACTGACCACCGCACCGATTCGGGAGTCGGCGACCGGAACCGCCGCGTCCTCGTCGTCGGGATCGACGGAGTCCGGCTCGACACCCTGGACCTGGTGCCCACGCCTCACCTGGATCAGGTGGTGGCGGACGGTTTCCTCGCCCCGGTGGAGATCGCGCCGGGCACGCCCACGATGTCGGGGCCCTGCTGGGCGACGGTCGTGACGGGCGTGCGGGTGGACAAGCATGCGGTCTGGGGCAACGACCTGACCGGTCACCGTCTCGCCACCTTCCCGGACTTCACCACCCGGCTGCACCTTCAGGACGGCCGGTCAAGCTACGTCGCGGCCGGCTGGCAGCCGCTGCTCACCGTCGCGAGCGGCGGCCCGCTGTTCCGTGAGCCGTCCCGGATCAGCTACTGCGCGGCGGCCGCGGAGACCACCGAGGCCTGGGAGGAGGCCGACGAGTCGGTGACGGCCGAGGCGGTGCGCGTCCTGGCCGCGGAGGACCCGGTGGCCTCGTTCGTCTATCTCGGCGCGGTCGACGAGACGGGGCATCTGCGCGGGTGCGGCGAGGAGTACCGGCGGTCCGTCACGCGGGCGGACGAACGGCTGGGGCGGCTCCTCGCCGCGGTGCGCTCCAGGCCCTCGTACGTCACCGAGGACTGGACGGTGATCGTGGTGACCGACCACGGCCATCGCGACGAGGGCGGCCACGGGGGCCGTTCGGCGGCGGAGACCACGGCGTGGCTGGCCTGCACCGGTCCGGACGTGCCGGCAGGTGTCGCGCTCGAGGGGATACGGCACGAGGATGTCGCGGCCCACGTGTTCGCCGCGCTCGGCCGTAGCGCCGATTCGCACTGGACGCTCGACGGGCGGCCGTTCACCGACCGGTTCGCCCCGCAGGAACGGCAGGTGCCCGCCCCCGCCGGCGAGCGTGCACCTGAGCCGACCCGGGCCTGACGCCGACCGGGGCCCGAGACCGGCGGGCGCATCCGGGCGCGGTCAGACCCTACGAGCGGTCGGCCGCGATCCCCCGGAGCACCAACGCGATCACCGCTTCGAACGCCGTCTGCGCATCGGGGCGTGACCACTCGGGCGCGTACACCGGATCGTGGAAGTGGGCGGTGGCCTCGAACAGGGCGCGGGCCGTCACCGGCGGATCCGCGATCTCGAACTCGCCCTGTGCCACGCCCTCTTGCAGGATCGACAACAGTTGGGCGGTGAGTTCCTCGATGTGCGCGTCGACCACGCCGCCCTGCTCGGAGGCGAGGACTGAGTACGTGGCGAACAGTTCGGGGTCGTCGCCCGCCTTGTGCCGCTTGGCCTCGAAGAGCGCCGCGAACCAGTGCCGCAGTTTGGCGGTGGGCGCCTCGGAGCCCTGGACGACCTCGGCGAGCAGTGCGGTCGTCCGGTCGAGCCAGCGCTGGGTGACTGCCCCGCGCAGCGCGGCCTTCGTGGCGAAGTGCCGGTACACCGAGCCGTGGCTGACCCCGAGCGCGCGTGCCACGTCGACCACGTTCGCCTTGGCGGCGCCGTGCCGGCGCAGCACCTCCTCGGTCGCGGCGAGGATGCGCTCGGGGGTCAGGGGCTCGCTGGGCGGAGGCATGACAGCGACCGTACCGGGCACAGGTCACCGCTCACTGTCCAGGTGTGCCATCTGGGACTGCGGGTAGCGCTCGCCGGCTGCGGCGTCCGCGGGCACGGCTTCCTCGATGGCGGCGAGGTCGGTGTCGTCCAGGGTGACGTCGAGCGCGCCGAGCGCCTCCGTCAGGCGCTCGCGGGTACGGGCGCCGATCAGCGGCACGAGGGCGGCACCGTGCCGGGAGCCGGCCTCGAGGACCCAGGCGATCGCGATCTGGGCGACGCTGGCGCCCTTGTGTTCGGCGATCTTGCGGAGCCGGTCGACGAGGCTCAGGTTGTGCTGGAGGTTGTCGCCCTGGAAGCGGGGGCTCATGGAACGGAAGTCGCCGGCGGCGAGCTCGCGGTCCCGGGTGAAGTGGCCGGAGATGAGGCCGCGGGAGAGGACGCCGTAGGCGGTGATGCCGATGCCGAGCTCTCGGGCGGTGGGCAGGATCTCGGCCTCGGGCCCGCGGCTGATCAGCGAGTACTCGATCTGCAGGTCGCTGATGGGGGCGGTCGCGGCGGCTCGTCGCAGGGTCTGCGCACCGACCTCGGAGAGGCCGATGTGCCGCACGTGCCCCTTCTCGACGAGTTCGGCGACGGCTCCGACGGTCTCCTCGATGGGGACGTTCGGGTCGAGGCGGGCGAGCCGGTAGACGTCGATGTGGTCGACGCCGAGGCGCTGGAGGCTGTACGCGGCGAAGTTCTTCACGGCTTCCGGGCGGCCGTCGTTGCCGTTCCAGCCGCCGTCGGGGTCGCGGAGGGCGCCGAACTTGACGCTGGTGAGGGCGCGGTCGCGGGCCGCGGCGGGGGCGCTGCGGAGGGCTTCGCCGATGAGCATCTCGTTGTGCCCCATGGCGTAGAAGTCGCCGGTGTCGAGCAGGGTGACGCCGGCGTCGAGGGCGGCGTGGACGGTGGCCACGGACTCGTCGCGGTCGGCGGTGCCGTAGAGCGCGGACATGCCCATGCAGCCGAGGCCGAGGGCGGAGACGCGGGGGCCGGTGGCGCCGAGGGCGCGGGTCGGGACGGTGGCGGTCATGGAACTCCTCCGGTGGTGTCGGGCTGAGTCCACCTTGGCATGACGGATGACAGATTTCAATATCTGTCATCCGTCATGCCATTCTCCTCAGGGTGCCCCCGCACCCGAGCCACCGCACCCCCCACCTCGGGCGGAATTCGCGCCTCCCGCACAGGCCGCACGTCCCGGAACGGACAGGTCGAAGGGCCCTCCGGAAGGGGGCCCAGGTCCAGGCGATCCGGGCACTTCGCGGCCTGGAACGGCGGCCGCGGACTGGAACAGTTGCCGGTGCGGCCTGTGTCCCGCACCGACCGACCGAGGAGAGTTGCCTGTGAGCATCGCCCCCGAAGCACCTGAAGCGACCGAAGCCCCGACCACCGCTCCCGACCCGGAGGCCGTGGCGCGCCACCGTGTGCTCTTCCGCGCGGTGCACCGCAGGAAGAACCCGCGGCTGCGCCAGTCGGACATCACGGTGACCGAGGAAGCCCAGGTCAAGCGTGCGGTCAAGGCGACAGCCCTGGGCAACGCCATGGAGTGGTTCGACTTCGGCGTCTACGCCTACCTGGCCGTCACCATCGGACAGGTCTTCTTCCCGTCCGGCAACGACACGGCGCAGACCCTGTCCGCGCTGGCCACGTTCGCGGCGGCCTTCCTGGTGCGCCCGCTCGGCGGGATGTTCTTCGGACCCCTCGGCGACCGGGTCGGCCGCAAGAAGATCCTCGCCCTCACCATGATCATGATGGCCGCCGCCACCCTGGCGATCGGCCTCATACCGGGCTACGGCACGATCGGCATCTGGGCGCCGATCCTGCTGATCGTCTGCCGCATGGTGCAGGGCTTCTCCACCGGCGGCGAGTACGGCGGCGCGGCGACCTTCATCGCCGAGTACGCACCGGACCGGCGCCGCGGATTCTGGGGCTCCTTCCTGGAGTTCGGAACCCTGATCGGCTACACCGTCGCCGCGCTCCTGGTGACGGTGCTGACCATGACGCTCGGGGACGACGCGATGCTGTCCTGGGGCTGGCGCGTGCCGTTCCTCGTCGCGGGTCCGCTCGGCCTGGTCGGCCTGTATCTGCGGCTGAAGCTGGACGAGTCGCCGGCCTTCCAGAAGATGGCGGAGGACGAGGCCGCGATGGCCGGGCGCGAGCAGGCGTCGTTCAAGCAGAACTTCGTGGGTCAGTGGCCGGCGATGCTGCTGTGCATCGCGCTGGTCGCCGCGTTCAACATCACCGACTACATGCTGCTCTCGTACATGCCGACGTACCTCACCGAACTCGGCTTCGGCGAGACCGGCGGCCTGATGTCGATCGTCGTGGTGATGCTGGTCCTGATGGCCCTGGTCAACTCGGTCGGCCGGATCTCCGACCGGATCGGGCGCAAACCGGTGCTGATCGCCGGTTCCGTCGGGTTCATCGTGCTCGCCGTGCCGAGCTTCCTGCTGATCCAACAGGGCGGCACCCTGCCGGTGTTCGCCGGCCTGATGGTGCTCGGTCTCGCCCTGGTCTGCTACCTGGGCACGATGTCCGCGTCGCTGCCCGCACTGTTCCCGACCCGCGTGCGCTACGGCTCCCTGTCGATCGGCTTCAACCTGTCGGTGTCCCTGTTCGGCGGTACGACACCGCTGGTGGTCGCCGCCCTGATCAGCGCCACCGGCAACGACCTGATGCCGGCGTTCTACACCATGCTCGCCGGGCTGGTCGGCCTGGTCGCCGCCCTCGCGATGAAGGAGACGGCCTGCCGTCCGCTCGACGGCTCCCCGCCGTCGGTCGCCAGCGACGAGGAGGCGGCCGAGCTGGTCGCGGCCCAGCGAGGCTGACGGACCGCACCGCCGGCCGCGGATCCGCGGCCGGCGCAGGCATGCCGGTGCGCCGGTGTCACTTCCGGCGCGCCTGGGCAGCCGCTGTCACCGGACGTCCGCGTAGCTGGTGCCCACCCTCAGCCCGTCGATCCAGTTGATCGCGGCCTTGTCCTTCACCTCCGAGCCGTAACTGCCGAACCGGGTGTCGTTGCCCAGGTCGTCCCAGGTGCGACCGGAGAACGAGGCGACCTTCGTGCCGTTGTAGTACGCCTCCACCCAGCCGGACGAGGCGCTGCTCGAGGTGTGGATGCCGAGCACGATCCGCTTGTAGGTGCTGGTCTCCACCGGCGTGCTCCACTTCAGCGTCCACTTCTCGCCGGCCTCGATGTGGAACAGCTTGAGGACCGAGCCCTCGACCTTCATCAGGACCGGGTAGTTCTGCTGCTGCTGGTCGCCGGTGCCGTAGGACTTCCACTGGAAGATGGTCGCGGCGTCACCGGTGTTGGTCGACGTGTCCCAGCCGAGGTAGTACGTGGAGTTGTTGCGGAACGTGTAGCGCGAACCGTCGACGCTGATGCCGTGCGCCTCGCAACGGTCCAGGCCGCGCGGCTTGTTGAACTTGAAGACCTTGCCGCGCCCGTCGTTGTTGTCCTGGGCGACGACGCTGCCGGGCGAGTCGCACAGGATCGAGGAGAAGACGCCGGTTCCGCCGGATGCGTCACCGTCCCAGATCAGCGCCGCCTGCGCGGGCTGGGCAGCGACGAGACACCAGGCGAAGACGCCGGCCGTGGCGGCGAGCAGAGTTTTGCGCATGAGCGGCCTCCGGGAGTTCGGTGAGGGGTGGCAGGTGGCAGGTGGCAGGTGGCGCGGACGGTCCGTGCGGGGCCCACGCCACCGGGTCAGGCACGCCTGACGATGACCTTGTGGGTTGCGCCCTTGCTGTCGCCGAGCTTGCCGAAGGTGAGGGTGAGCGAGGAGCCCGTGGTGGCTCCGGTGACCGAAGTGGGCTTGGAGACGACGGACTTGACGCGCTGCTTCCAGCGCAGGGTGAGGTTCTCGACGGTGCGGCTCGGGTCGCTCACACAGATCACCGCGGTGCCGTCGCGCCGTTCGCGGATCTGGACGCTGACCGGTGCACTCGCGGTGACCTTGCCGACGGTGCCTGGCTGCCAGAAGTTGACTCCCGTGAAGCCGAGCGAGGGCACGCGGATCCCGTGCTGCTCGGCCCCGTCGGCCAGGATCTCCAGCCAACGGGTGTCCAACGCCCTTGCCGCGGTGCGCAGTTCACTTGCTCCGGGCATCAGGATGTACGCGTATCCGGCGCCTTCGGGGTCGGTTCCGTGGTCCTGCCACAGGGTGAGGTAGCGGCGGGTGAACTCCTTCGGCGAGCTGCCGGCGTTGATGTCCTTCCAGGCTCCGGTGCGCTCCTCGCGCAGGGCGACGAGCCTGGTCCCGCCGGGGAAGACGTAGCCCGCGTGTCCTGCGATCCTGGCCCAGCGCACCGGTTCCCGGGTGGTGCTCCAGCCCTGACGGCTGGGCTGGGGACGGCCGTTGAGGGTGAGGGCCTCGGTGCCGGACTCACCGAGGTTGCGGTTGTCGATGACCGTCTCGACCGCGGCGCCGTCGCTCGACGCGATGTCCGAGCCGAGGCACACCACACAGTCGTCCAGCCAGAACCAGGACTTGCGCGCGCGCATCGTCGAGTCGACGCCCTGCAGATGCTGGCCCGTCGTACCGAATTCGCCGTCGCCGGTGCCACCCACCCAGGAGGTGTCGGGCACGGGGTTGCCCCAGTCGCCGCCGAACCCGTCCGGCAGTTCCTTCCTGGACACGGTGATGCCGGGCAGCCGGTACGGGTCGACGGTCGGCCAGTAGGCGTCGGAGTACTGGCCGAGGCCGTGGTCGTCGCCCCACCAGGAGAGCCAGCCGGAGCCGGTGTGCCAGCCCCGGGCATGCTCCTGGTTGCCGAACTCGTAGTGGGTGATGCGCTGCGAGGCCATGCTCACCGAGGCCGCCCAGTCCCGGCGGCGGTGGGTGACGCGGTCCATCTGATGGAAGACCCGGTGTTCGGCCGGTTCGGGTGCGGCCTTGACCGTGTCGTCGTCGTACAGCGCCTTCAGGCGGGCCGTGGAGACCAGGTTCAGTTTGGGGTTCTTCAGGGCGGGGCCGTACGTGTCGCGCTGCAGCCAGCCCTTGACCATGGACTGCCAGCGCCCCAGTTCCTCCGCGCTCGCGCCCTGCCCGACCAGAAGGATCGAGGACATCACACTGTGCGCGCGGGTGTGATCGTCCTGCGCGAGTTGATACGGGTCGCTCGCGATCAGGCCGCGACTGATGCCGCGCGAGGAGACGTTGTCCATCATCAGGCCGTTGTGGATGAACGGCGCGACGGCCATCTCCACGGTGTCCAGGAAGAGTTGGCGGTCGGGCGCGTCGATCTCCCAGGTGGAGCCGCGCAACAGGGCGAACAGCCGGCCGAGTCCGTCGTGCAGGACCGATCCGTAGCCGCCGATGTAGGGGACGTTGGTGTGCTGGAGGAAGGAGCCGTCGTCGTAGAAGCCGTCGCCCTTGGTGACGTACGGGAAGACGGGAGTGAGGGCGGTGGCGCCGAGAGCGATCTTCTCCGCGCTGCCGCCGACGATGCCGCGCAGGATGAGGCCACGGCACAGGTCGACGCGGTTGGCGCCGGTGCTGGTGCCGGTGTACTCCTCGACCGCCGAGTCGGGCAGATAGGTGTCGACGGCGGCGCAGTAGCCGGCGATCTGCTCGGCGGAGAGGTCGTCGTAGAAGAGGACGGCGGTGTCGAGGAGCGCCTGGGGTGCGCCGATCTGGAAGTTGTACCAGTTGCCGAAGGGTTCACCGGACTGGTGGTAGACGTCCTCGTGGAGGTGGTCGAGCCCGGTGAGTACGGCCTCCTTGAGCGCTGCGTCGCCGGTCAGTCCGGTGCCCTGCTGGTGGTAGGCCTCGGCCATGGTGCGCAGCCTGCTGAAGCTTTCCTGCATCCGCGCCGAGTAGCCGTAGCTCTCGGTGTCCTGGTCGGGATCCGGGTCCGCGTAATCGAGGTCGGGCCACAGGGACCCCCTCTTCGGTGCGATGTCGGCGAGGAGGTCGGCGGCCTGGGTACCGAGGTCGGCGAGCTTGGTCCTGAAGGGTTCGGCGGTGGGGCTGAAGCCCTCGCCGAGTATCAAGGGCCGCCATTTCGCCCGGAGTTCGGCGAACTCGTCGTCCGCCGCGGCGTCCCGGGCGGTGTGCTGGGCGGCGTATGCGGACGTGGCGCCCGGGATTCCTGTGGCGATACCGAGGCCGACGGCGAGGGTGCCGGAGGCTGCGAGGAATCCGCGACGCGAGCAGGGGGTCGTCATGAGGGCTCCGAGGAGGGCGGGCGGGAGACGAGAACTGCCGGTTGGAGTAAGCGGTTTCTAGCACGCAGCCGCTCGAACGCTCAATACATCCAACCGAATCGATCGTTTCGATCGCAACAATCGACGCGACCGCCCTCTCTCGCCCGCCCCTCGGGGGCAACGCACCGGAGCGGCGGGCCACGACAGCCCGCCGCTCCCGCCGCCCCCGCCTATCCGGGCCGCACCGGATCGCTCTCGGCGCTCCGCGGCCCGCGCCCCGCCATGCTCTCGGCGGTGACGGTGAAGGTGTACGGCTCACCCGCGTCGAGCCCGTTCAACTCGGCCTTCCGGGCTGCGCCGTCCACCCGTACCGGGTCGAGCGGCTTTCCGTCCCGGTACGGACGGACCAGATAGCCGGTGACCGGGGCCCCGCCGTCGAAGGCCGGCGGCTTCCACCGCACGGTCGCACCGCCCTTCTCCGCCTCGGCCCCGACGGCGACCGGCGCCTCGGGCACCGACGGCACGGCGTCCACCTCGAACTCCAGAAGCCCGTTGTTGGACCCGGTACCGCCCTCGACCTGGAAGCGCACCCGATCGAAGGTCTTTTGCGGGAACTCGACCGTCTTCGGACCCTTGGCCGGGATGTCCTCCACCTTCACCTCACTGCCGTCGGAGAAGGTCAGGACTCCGCCGTTGGCATCGTCCTGGGTCGTGCGGTCGGACAGCACGATCCGGTCGGCCGTGATCTTCTCGGGCCAGTCCAGTTGGACCCACGGGTTCAGCTCTCCGTCCGAGGCCCAGTCCGCACCGTCCGCCGCGTCGCTGCCGTCGCAGCTGTCGTGGACGTTCCCGGCGGGATAGTCGTCGCCGAACACGGACGACGCGGTGGCCTTCACTCCCGGCCAACAGGCCGCGTTACCACGCAACTCGGCCGGGTCGAGGCCGATGTCCACGAGCTTCGACGCGGTGGCGTCGCCGCTGTCGGCGGAGACCGCGGTGACCCGCACCCGCCCGTCACGGTGATTGACGGTCAGGGTTCCGTCGAGACCGATCTCGGCCTTGTCGGTGGGCGAACCGTCGGGCTCCGTCACCTTCCAGAGCACTTCCTTGAACGACGCGTCCTCAGGTGCGACGGCCGCCTTGAACCGGCTGTCACCGTACGGCTCGTCGACCTTCGCGGGCCCTTCGATCGAGATGTCGCGGACGAAGGCCGGCGTGCGCCCCTCGGACTTCGACTCGGAGGGCGGCAGTTGCTTCGTGCCCCAGTCCTTGTTCGGCTCGTCGCCCATCCACAGCTCGAGCGTCCCGCCGTCGGCGAGCTGGTCGTGCCGGAACCAGGCGTCGTCCAGCCGTCTGCCGTCCAGTTTCGCGCGCTGGATGTACTTGTTCTCGTCCGAGTTGCCGTGCGTGACGATACGGAACTGCTTGCCCTCGTTGTAGCGCGGATCGAGCTTGATGGTGATCTCGTCGAAGACCGGCGAGGTGATGTCGTACACCGGCTTCTGCAGACTGCCTCCCGTCACCTCGAACAGGCCCATGCCCATCAGGGCACTGAGCGCGCCCATCTGCCCCTGGTCCTCGTCGTGGTGCCCGTATCCGTCGTCGGTGGCGGTCGATCCGTACGTCTTCTCCTTGACCTTCCGCACCCAGTACTGGCTCAGCCAGGGCTTGCCGACGTAGTTGAAGAGGTGGGCCATCTCCAGGCCGGGCTGGTTGCCGTAGGAGACGTGCCCCTCCCCGTAGGTGCCGATGAACCTGTCCTTCTCGGCTGCTGTGAAGGCGTAGTTGAGCTTGTCCGCGTACGCCGTCTCGCCACCCGTCAGATTGGCCAGACCCATCACGTCGTGCGTGGTGAACCAGGTGGCCTGCCAGGAGTTCGCCTCGACGAAGTCGTCCGGGGCGAGCGGGTCGAAGGGGGCTCGCCACCCACCGTCGGCGTCGCGCGGGCGGATGAAGCCGGTCTCCTCGTCGTACAGGTTGCGCCAGTTGCGGGAACGGTCCTTCAGATACGCCCGGGTGTCGGTGTCGTCCCACGCCTCGATCTCGTTCAGGCCGACGTCCGTGCCCTCACCACCGGTGGCGGTGAACTTGACCGAGGTGACCTTTCGCTTGTCGAAACGGACGCTCTTGCGGGAGCCGTCGGCCGGAATGTCGTCGACCGAGACCCGCGAACCGTCGCTGAACTCCAGTGTTCCGGAACGGACGTTGCTGTCCTTGTCCGCCCGGTCGCTGAGCACCACCTGGTGCAGGGTGCGCGGCTTGTCCCAGGTCAGCTCGATCCAGGGCTGCTTCTCGCCCGCGGATGCCCATTCGACGTCGGTGGGTGCGCGCTGCGGCCGGCCGTCGATCGCGTGCCCGGCGCCGTGCTCCTTGTCCAGCTCGGAGGAGGCCGTGGCCTTCGCGTACTGGGTGGCGTTGATGCCGCGCTTGCCGAGGCGGCCGGCGAACTGCGCGAGCGAGAAGTCCTGGTTCGCGTACTCGAGGGCCTGGCCCGCGCCCTGGCCGGTGGTGCCGTCGGGGACATAGCCGAGGTCGAGGTACTCGCGGTTGCCGCCGGTGCCCCAGCCGTCGTAGTCGAACCAGGCCTTGTCGTAGAGCCCGCCGACCGACTGGGCGTCCATCATCGCCTCGTACGCCAGGTCGGTGTCGAAGTCGCGGATGCCCTTGTTGTAGGCGCCGGTGATGAACGACGTCACGGGTGAACCACTCATCACCATCGAGTAGTTGCCGGCGACCGGGCCTCTGGGCAGCAGTCCGCCGTCCTCGTACATCTGCAGCTGCGACTTGACCAGTCCGCTGTAGATCTCGGGATACGCCAGGCCTAGGACGCTGTTGAGGTTCCACTGGGTCAGCCACAGCGCGTCGTAGTTGTACATGGCGAACTCCGGCTTGCCGTCGCGGCCGGTCGGCAGGCGTCCGATGCGGTCCCTGCCCCAGGTGTTGTCCAGGTAGGCGCCGTCGGCGTCGCTGATCATGCTGCGCCCGCACAGCACGTGGAAGAGGTCCGTGTAGAACTTCTCCTGCTGCTGTGCGGAGCCGCCGCCGACGTCGATGCGGCCCAGCATCTCGTTCCACTGCGCACGGGCGTCGGCCTTGACCGCGTCGAAGTCCCAGCCGGACAGTTCGGTCTGCAGGTTCTTCTTCGCCCCCTCGGCGCCGGTCAGCGAGAGGCCCACCTTCATCTGCACCTGCTCGCCCGCCCGGAGACTGTCGTAGCGCACGGAGGCGCCCGCGTCCTTGCCGGAAACCTTGTCGACCGGCTTCCCGCCGTCGGCGAGCTCGCCGTCGGCCCAACCGCGCAGGGAGTCGAAGGGCTTGTCGAAGCGGATGTCGAAGTACAGCTTCACCTTGTGCTCGGCGTCGTCCGCGTCGAAGCCCTCGCCGTGCTGCACCACGTAGCCCGCGATCCGGCGGTCGCTGCTCCTGGTGACGTGGGCACGCTCCATGATCGCTTCGCCGAGGTGGCCACCGAGGTTGACCAGGATCTCGCTGCTGCCGCCCTTGTCGTACGTGTAGCGGTGCATGCCCACGCGGTCGGTGGAGGTGAGCTCCGCGTCGACGCCGTACCGGTCGAGATGGAGCTTGTGGTAACCGGGCTCGGCGACTTCGCCGTTGTCGTGGTCGACGTGCGACTGCCAGCCCTTGTCGCCTTCGAGTTTGGGCACGTCGCCGCCGGTGGTGGGCATCACCTGCACGCCGGACAGGCGCCAGTCGTGCAGGTGGCTGAAGCCCTTGACCTGGTTCTCGTTGTGCCGGTAGCCGGTGTCCCGGGAGGAGTGCGTGCTGGTGTCCGGACGCAGCTTGACCATCCCGAACGGCCTGCTCGCCGACTGGAAGAAGAAGTACCGGGCGATGTCGGACTCCACCCACGGGTTGACCCGATCCACGTAGTCGCCGTCCGTGGGCTCGGCCGCAGCGTCGGCCGGGTGCGCGGCGCCGGCGTTCGCGGCGCCCAGGACCAGGAGCAGGGCGCTCAGCAGAACGGTCAGGTGACGGACGATCCGGGGTCGAGCGGTCTGCCCGGTTCTGGGGCGACCTGGCATGGCAGTCTCCTTAGACAGGAAGTTATCGTTACCATTCGATCCGCGCCAGGAGCGTCCCGTGCTCGCCAGAGTCATGTCAATGACTCGGACGTGACGAGCGGACGAACAGCCCTCGAGACACACGGCGCGACGGAGGAGACACCGGGCCACCGATCCGGCCCGCGCCGACTGCCGTAATCAGACCGAAACCCGTCCAAAGCCTAGGCGGTCGCGCCCTTTTCCTGCGCAGAGGCCGAGCGCCCGAGTCGACCGCGCACGCCGCCCCACCGCCACCCGGGGCCCTCGCCGACCGCCCCGCTCGAGAGTCGACACCACCCCCCACGCGCTCGAAGAACCTTCCCTCACATCCGTTGACGCCCCCGCGACACGCAGCTAACTTCCGTGTGAACGTTAACCCACTTCCCCGGAGGCCTCCGTGTCCCAGGCAGCGATACCCGACGCGAGAAGCGTGGGCAGGTCGACCAAACGGATCTACTTCTTCGGCGCCCTCGGTGGCCTGCTCTTCGGCTACGACACCGGAGTCATCGCGGGCGCCCTGCTCTACATCCGGGACGAGTTGGGCCTGACCCCGTTGGCCGAGGGTTTCGTCGTCAGCTCGCTCCTGGTGGGAGCGATGGCCGGGGCCACCGCCGCCGGGCGGCTCGCCGACTCGCTCGGACGGCGTCGCGTCGGCATGGCCGCGGCGGTCGCCTTCAGCGTCGGCGCCCTGGCCGCCGGCTTCGCGCCCGACGTCATACTCCTCGTGGCCGCCCGCGTCCTGCTCGGCCTCGGCGTGGGAGCGGCCTCCGTGGTCGTCCCGCTCTACCTCTCGGAGATGGCCTCCACCCACATCCGCGGCGCCGTCTCCTCGCTCAACCAACTGATGATCACCGTGGGGATCTTCGTCGCGTACGTCACCAACGCCCTGCTGGCCCCGGCCGAGGCATGGCGCTGGATGCTCGGTCTCGCGATCGTCCCCTCGCTGGTCATGCTGGCGGGCCTGATCGTGATGCCGGAGACGCCGCGCTGGCTGCTGCGCAACGGCCGGGAGAAGGAGGCCCGCGAGGTACTCGCCCGCACACGCGGGGCGGATCAGGTCGACGCCGAACTCGCCGAGATCCGGCAGGTGGAGGACGCGTCGAAGGAGCGCGCGGGCCTGCGCGAGGTGTTCGCTCCGTGGCTGCGCCCCGCCCTCGTGGTGGGCGTCGGTCTCGCGATCCTCAATCAGGTCGTCGGCATCAACACGATCATCTACTACGCACCGACCACGCTGACCAACGTCGGTTTCAGCGACTCCGCCGCGATCTACGCGAACACCGGGATCGGCGCGATCAACATGGCGATGACCCTGGTGGCCATCTGGCTGATCGACAAGGTGGGCAGGAAGCGCCTGCTCCTGAGCGGCGCGGTCTGCATGTGCACCAGCTTGACGGTGCTCGCCGCGACCTCGCTGCTGCTGCCGGAGCCGGACGGCATGGGTGTGGTCGGCATGGTCACGCTGGTCTGCCTCGGTGCGTTCATCGTCAGCTTCTCCGCGTCCTGGGGTGCGGTGTGCTGGGTGGTGATCAGCGAGGTGTTCCCGCTGCACGTGCGGGGTGCCGCGGTCGGCTTCTGCACGATGCTGCTGTGGGCGGCCAACTTCGTGGTCTCGCTCAGCTTCCCGGTGCTGCTCGACGCCGTGGGCATCGGCTGGCTCTTCCTCGGCTTCGCCGCGATCTGCGCCTTCGCCCATGTCTTCACGCGGCGCTTCGTCGTGGAGACCAAGGGACGCAGCCTCGAGGACATCGAGCTCGACCTGCGCGCCAAGGCCGCCTGACCTGTGGCCCGCACCGGCCCGCCGGGGGCGTACCGCCTTGACGGCGTGTGTATCCCTGCCCGTAGAGTTAACGATAACATTCACGTTCTGAGACCCCGGAGAGTGCCGTGACCCGCTCCTACCAGCACAATCCCCGCTACCAGGCCGTCGGCGGAACGGTCGCGCGCGGGTGGGAGCCCGCCGTCGCGACCCTGCCCGCCGGACCCGCCGTACTGGCCCTCGACGGCCCGGCCGCACTCGACTGGAGCGCGGTGCGGGCCCAGCTGTCCGACGCACTCGCCGCGCGCGGACTCGCCGTCCGCGTCGTGGACCTCAGGGAGTACGAGGCCGACTGGGACACCGTGCTGCGGCACACCGGCGACGGCCCGGACGCCGACGCGTACTACCTGCCCCTCGCCACCGCTTCGCCGGCCGTGGCGTACACGTCGCTTCCCACGGTCGAGGCCCCGCACGAGGGCCTGGCGATCGTGCTCGGCCCGGGCGCCGCACTCGTCGGGCACGACGTGCTCTGGTACGCGGACCTGCCCAAGCGCTACGCCGAGGCGGCCGTCGCGGCGGGGGACCCGGCCCTCGGCGTCAACCTCGGCCGGCACAGCGCGCCCGGCGACCTGCGCCGCCTGTTCTACGCGGACTGGCCGATGCTCGACGCGCACCGCGA
This sequence comes from Streptomyces sp. YIM 130001, assembly GCF_003574445.1. Taxonomy (GTDB): domain Bacteria; phylum Actinomycetota; class Actinomycetes; order Streptomycetales; family Streptomycetaceae; genus Streptomyces. Next base: position 170,782 of record NZ_KZ984552.1, on the reverse strand, counting down.
CGCGCACGCCGCCGGTGTCGAGCGCTGGCTGGACCTCCAGGACATGGCCCACCCCGCCTCCGTCGACGGCACCACGCTGCGCGCCACACTCGCCGATCTGGCGAGCGGCCCCGTCCGTACCCGCCCCTGGTTCAACTCCACGCTCTGGGGCGGCCATTGGGGCTCTCGGGAACTGGGCGTCACCCCGCAGAACGGCAACACCGCACTCGGCTACGAGCTGATCGCCCCCGAGGCCGGCGTCCTCGTGGGCAACGGCCCGGAGGCCGAGGTCGAGATCCCGTTCCAGCTGCTGTGCGTACTGCACCCCGAGGAATTCCTCGGCACCGAGGTGCACGAGGAGTTCGGCACGTCGTTCCCGATCCGCTTCGACTACCTCGACACGGTGGACGGCGGCAGCCTCTCGGTCCATCTGCATCCGCGCGAGGAGTACATGCGCGACCGTTTCGGCTGGCCGTACACCCAGCACGAGACCTACTACCTCACGGCCAAGGACTCCCCCGACGCCCGCGTCCACCTCGGCCTGCAGCAGGACGCCGACCTCGCGTTGATGCGCAAGCAGGTGATCGCCGCCGTCGCGGACGGCGAGGAGATGGACGTCGACCGCTTCGTCCAGAGCCACCCGGCCGAAGAGGGCCGGCTCTACCTGATCCCCGCGGGCACCCCGCACGCCTCCGGCACCGGCAACCTGGTCCTGGAGATCAGCGCGACGCCGTACCTGTACTCCCTGCGCTTCTACGACTGGCTCCGCAAGGGCCCGTCCGGTGCCCCCCGCCCGCTGCCCTACGAGCACGCCTTCGCCAACCTCGACACCTCCCGCCAGGGCGAAGCGGTCCGCCGCGACCTGATGCAGGAGCCGCGCACCCTGCGCGAAGGCGCGGGCTGGCACGAGGAGCTGCTCGGCGCGCTGCCCGAGATGTTCTACGAGGTGCGCCGCGTGGTGCTCGAACCATCCTGCGGCGGCGCCGAGTTGGACACCGCGGGCCGCTTCCACATCCTGAACGTAGCCGCCGGCGACGGTGTGCTGATCGAATGGGCCGACGGCCGTGACCACGATCTGGTCTTCGCCGAGACGCTCACCGTGCCCGCTTCGGTGGGTGCCTACCGGCTGCGCCCGCTCGGCGACCGGCCGGTGCACGTCGTCACGTCGTCGGTGAGGGAGCGCTGATGCAGCCGGATCCGGGCCGGGCCCAACTGACGCACCCTGTACTGGAGATGGGCGGCACCCATGTCACGGCCGCCCTGGTGGACCTGGCGGCGGGCGCGGTGATCGGGGAGCCGGCCCGGGAGTCGCTGTCCCCGCACGGTGCGGCCGACGAGGTGCTCGGCCGACTCGCTCTCGCGGCCTCCCGTATCGGGGCGCCGCGCGACGCCTGTTGGGGCGTGGCCGTGCCCGGCCCCTTCGCGTACGAGACGGGGGTGGCGCTGTTCGCAGGGGTGGGGAAGTTCGATGCGCTGTACGGCATGGACGTCGGCGCCGAGCTGCGCACCCGCATCCGGCCGGCCCCGGCCGCGCTCCGCTTCGTCAATGACGCCGACGCGTTCGGGCTCGGCGAGTACGCCTGCGGGGCTGCCGCCGGACACGAGCGGGCCGTCTGTCTGACGCTCGGCAGCGGGGTCGGGTCCGCCTTCCTGGCCGACGGCATGCCGGTCAACGACGGGTCGCTGGTACCGCCGGAGGGCAGTGCGCACCGACTCGTCGTGGACGGGCGCCCGTTGGAGGAGACGGTGTCGCGCCGGGCGATACGGGCCGCCTACTCCCGGGCTTCGGACGGTGACCCCGCGGAGGTGCCGGACGTACACACCATCGCTTCACGCGCACGCGGCGGCGACCGTGCGGCCGGCGCCGTGCTCGACCACGCCTTCCGTTCGCTCGGGGTCGCCCTCGCGCCCTGGCTGAGCCGCTTCGCGGGCACCGTACTGGTCGTCGGCGGTTCCATCGCCGGGTCCTGGGACCGGGTCGAACGGCCGCTGCGGGAGGGCCTGTCCGACGGCGGGGCACCGGAGTTGTCCCTCGCCCCCGCGCAGCAGCCGGACCGGGCTCCCCTGCTGGGCGCCGCACGGTGGGCGGCATTGGACGCGACAGGCCGGAAGGAGGGCCCTGTCGTCCACCTATAAGGAGGGTCCTGTCGTCCGCCTATGATGGGCAGTCCGCGCAGACGGCGAGCGCCTGCGGGTGCTTGAGGGGAGCAGCAAGGCAGTGCCCGGGTCCGAAACCGCCGGAGAGCCCCCTCGTGCCACCCCCACCATGCGCGACGTGGCGGCACGCGCCGGGGTCAGCGCCATGACCGTCTCCCGGGTGCTGAAGGGGAGCGGTCGGGTCGGCGACTCGACCCGCCAGCGCGTCCTCGACGCCGTGAGCGACCTCGGCTATCGGCGCAACGAGACGGCACGCAACCTCCGTCTTGGCCGGCAGAGCGGGCTGGTCGGTCTGGTCGTCACCAACCTGGCCAATCCCTTCTACGCCCAACTGGCCCTGGGCGCCGAGGAGGTGGTGCAGGAGCACGGTCTGCGCCTGGTGCTGGGCAACACCGCGGAGCGGCTCGCGCGCGAGCAGGACCTGGTCCAGGACCTCGTCGCCCGGCGGGTGAACGGTCTGATCGTCGTCCCGTCGGGCTCCGACCAGCGTCACCTCTCCCCCGCGGCGCTCGACAACACGCCGCTGGTGCTGGCCGCCCGGCCGCCCGCCGGTATCGAGGCGGACACCGTGCTGGTCGACGACTTCGGCGGCGCGCGTGCGGCGACGGCACGGCTCGTGGCGGACGGTCACACGCGGGTCGGGTTCCTCGGCAATCCGCCCACCCTGTTCACGGGTGCCGAGCGCTTCCGCGGCTGGTGGTCGGCCCTGGAGGAAGCAGGCGTCCCGCCGCGTGAGGAGTGGGTGCGGCGCGGCCCGTACGACGTCGTCACCGCCGAGGCGGCCGCGCGGGATCTGCTCGACCGGGCGGACGGGCCCACCGCGTTGTTCTGTGCCAACAACCGGCTGACGCTCGGCGCTTGCCGGGCGGTGCGCGGGCTCGGCTCGGGCGCCGCCCTGGCCGGTTTCGACGCCGTGGAGTCGGCCGACCTGTTCGGCGTCCCGCTCACCCTGGCGTCCTACGACCCCGAGGAGATCGGGCGCCGCGCGGCCGGGCTGCTCATGGACCGCGTGGCGCCGGAACCGGGGGCGCGTCCGACGGGCCCGCCCCGCAGGACGATCATCCCGACCTCGCCGGCCGACTTCACCGCGTAGCACCTGTCCCGCCGGGCGCCCGTCGGTCAGCGCATGTCGACGCGCACGCCTCGTTCCTCGAGGATCTCCAGGAGCAGAGAGAACGGCGGATCGTCGCTGCCGGGGGTGAACGGGCGAGACCGCCGCGCCCCGGCCACGGCAGAGGATTCCCAGTGCAGGGTGAACGGAGCGGTGGCGCCCCAGCCGCCTCGCAGACAGTCGTCCAGCGCGTCCAGGTTCCAGCCGAAGTATCCGCAGGGCCCGTTGACGGCCTCACCGATCGCGCAGTAGAAGCTGTCCTCGTCGTCGACGTACCGGCCGTCCAGGGTGAACACCCGGCCTGCGGGAGCGTCGGGCCGTCCCCGGCGTCGGTACTCCCGGGACCACAGGGCCACCGACAGCCACGTGTGACGGTCCCCGGGCGCGAGGTCGTGCCACATGCCGGTGCGGTTCAGGTGGCCGGCGCGGAGCAGGTCCCACCATCGTTCCGCTCCCGGCAGGGCGTCCGCGCACCACAGCGTCACCGTGAGGTCGACGAGTCCTGCTCCGCGGGCGGATGGGCCGACGTCGACGACGGTGACGTCGTTGACGAAGTACAACCCCATGGTGGCGCCGTCCTCGTCGAGGAGCGCGATCCAGGCGTTTCCCGCCCCGGCGCGACGACCGCCGACGTGGTCGGCGCTCTCGAGCAGGCCGCCCTGCGGGAGGCAACCCGCGAGGAGCACGCGGCGGGCCCCCTCGTCGTCGGCCGACGACGTGAAGAGCCCCACGGCCTCATGAGCGAAGCCCCAGAAGTCGCCGTCGTCCTCGTCCGAGGTCAGCGCGTACCTCCACGCCCCGCCGCCGTGCCGTTCCGGACGCATCACACCTCCATGCCGGTCCGAAGGGCGGCTCAGGCGGCCGCCGCTCCCGACCCCTGGCCCCGGCCGCCGCGACGACCGCGGCGGGGGGCGCCGGAACGGCCCGGCTCTCCGGTACGCGCCGTACGGCCCGGCTCTCCGTTGCGCCCGCCACGGGACTGCTCCCCGGAGCGCCCGGAGCGCGGCTGCTCACCGGTGCGGCCGGTGCGCGCGCCGCCGGAGCGGCCGCCGCGGCGGCCCGAGCCGGAACGCCGGGCGGAGGTGCCGGCGGACGCCACCGCCTGGGCGGGCACCTCGAGCACGACCGGTACCCCGGAGGGCTCGCGGGCGCCGGTGATGCGGGTCAGTTCCTCGTCGGACGAGCGGACCTGCGCCGTGTGCGGCTTGATGCCGGCGTGCGACATCAGGCGGCTCATCTCGCGCTTCTGCTCGGGCAGGACGAGGGTGACGACGCTGCCGGACTCGCCCGCGCGGGCGGTGCGGCCGCCGCGGTGCAGGTAGTCCTTGTGGTCGACGGGCGGGTCGACGTTGACCACGAGGTCGAGATCGTCGACGTGGATGCCGCGGGCTGCGACGTTCGTCGCGACGAGGGCTGTGACCTGGCCGTTCTTGAACTGCTCGAGCGTGCGGTTGCGCTGCGGCTGGGAGCGTCCACCGTGCAGGGCGGCCGCGCGCACACCCTGGGCGAGCAGCCTCTTGGCGAAGCGGTCGGCGGCGCGCTTGGTGTCGACGAAGAGGATGACCCGGCCGTCCCGCGCGGCGATCCGGGTGGCGACGGCCTTCTTGTCGGTGTCGTCCGCGACGTGCAGGACGTGGTGGTCCATGGTCACGACCGCGCCCGCGGAGGGGTCGACGGAGTGCACCACGGGGTCGTTGAGGAACATCCGCACCAGACGGTCGATGTTCCGGTCGAGCGTGGCCGAGAACAGCATCCGCTGACCGTTCGGCTCGACCTGCTTGAGCAGCGCGGTGACCTGCGGCATGAAGCCCATGTCGGCCATCTGGTCGGCCTCGTCGAGGACGGTGATGCCGACCTGGTCCAGTTCGCAGTCGCCGCGCTCGATCAGGTCCTTGAGGCGTCCGGGGGTGGCCACCACGACCTCGGCGCCGCGGCGCAGCGCGCCGGCCTGGCGGCCGATCGACAGACCGCCGACGACCGTGGTCAGGCGCAGCCGCAGCGCTTCGGCGTACGGCGTGAGGGCGTCGGTGACCTGCTGGGCGAGCTCACGCGTGGGCACCAGGACGAGTGCGAGCGGGGCACGCGGCGCCGCCCGGCGTCCGGCGGTGCGGGCGAGCAGGGCGAGGCCGAAGGCGAGGGTCTTGCCCGAGCCGGTGCGTCCACGGCCCAGGATGTCGCGCCCGGCAAGGGAGTTGGGCAGGGTCGCGGCCTGGATCGGGAAGGGCTCGGTGACGCCCTGCGTCCCCAGCGTGGTCAGGAGCGCCGCGGGCATGTCGAGGTCCGCGAAGGCTGCGACGGAGGGCAGGGCCGGGGTGACGGTCTCCGGCACGGCGAACTCGCCACCCGGGGCCGGGGCCCGGCGGGCAGGTGCCCGACGGCCGGCCGCCTGGCCACCGCCCTGTGCCCGGCGGCCCTGGCCGCCGACCTGCTTCCGGCCGGAATTCTTCGCGGTGTTTCCGGAACGGACGGGACGTGCGGAGCTGGTCATGCTGAATTGCCTTCCTGACCCTTGGGGGTCCCCCCGGACGAAGTCTGGGGAAAATTCCAGGGGAGAATCCCCTGCCCGGGTGGCACGGGGGTGCGATCTGGGGACAGCAGCAGCCGGGGCCCGCACCACACGGTGCGGACCCCGGCTGCGGATTACGCGTCCAAGGGCAGTCAGGCCGGGACGATGTTCTCCGCCTGCGGGCCCTTCTGGCCCTGCGTGACGTCGAACGTCACCTTCTGGCCCTCCTGGAGCTCACGGAAGCCCGAGGTGGCAATGTTGGAGTAGTGGGCGAAGACGTCGGCGCCGCCGCCGTCCTGCTCGATGAAGCCGAAGCCCTTTTCCGAGTTGAACCACTTCACGGTTCCAGTAGCCATTGTTCTCTCCTGATAGGTAAGGGTCCCATCCGGAGAAACCGCCGGAAAAACAATAAAGCGCCTGAGGATCATTCCCGTCAGGCGCACATAAAGTTCATGGGTACCAAAACTGCAACGTCCGAGAGCCTAACACGAACGATCGTCGGTCGCGCGCCCCGGCGTGTACGCCGTGACGTGCACGCCACGGCGTACACGTCACCGGCCTCGTAGCGCGATGCCCTCCAGGACCATCGACAGGTACTGACGGGCGATCTCCTCGGGGCTGTGCAGCCCGCCGGGCCGGTACCAGGAGGCGGCGACCCACACCGTGTCGCGCACGAACCGGTAGGTGAGCCGGATGTCGAGGTCGGGCCGGAAGACCCCGTCGGCGACGCCGCGTTCGAGGGTGCCGAGCCAGGCCTTCTCGAACTTGACCTGTGAGTCGGCGAGATAGCCGAAGCGCTCCTGCGCGACGAGCTGCTTGGACTCCTTCTGGTAGATCGCGACCGCGGCCCGGTGCCGGTCGATCTCCCGGAAGGACTCGGTGACCAGCGCCTCGATCGTCTCGCGCGGGCCGAGGTCGGCGGCGAGCACCGCGTCGTAGCCCTCCCAGAGCTCGCTCAGGAAGCCGGAGAGGATCTCGTCCAGCATCGATTCCTTGGAGTCGAAGTGGTAGTAGAGGCTCCCGGCGAGCATTCCGGCCTCGTCCGCGATCCGGCGCACGGTCGTCGCGTTGTAGCCCTCCGCGGCGAACACCTCGGCCGCGGTGGCGAGGAGTTGGCGGCGACGCTCGGGGGCGGGAGTGGCGGGCGACTTCTTGTTGTTCGGCACGGCACCATTGTCCGTCGTCGCACCACCGGTGGGGCCGTGGGCCCACCGTCCGCCGAGCAGAAGTCGGCGCCGAGGCCGTGCAGTACTGTGGACCATCCGGTCCGTACAAGCGTCGAGGCAGGGTGGGTGCACTGGTGGCCGAACCGCGACAGACGCGCAACACCGAGCGAACCCGGCGCGCGATCCTCGACGCGGCCCAGCAGGTGATCCTCGAGAAGGGCGCCGCGGTCACGCTGGCCCAGGTCGCCTCGGTCGCCGGAGTGTCCAAGAGCGGCTTGATCCACCATTTCGGCAACCGGGATCAGCTGGTGGTCGCCGTGGTGGAGGACGTGCACGACCAGTTCCGGGAGTCCGTTCTCAGCCACCTCGACCTGTCCGAGAACTACCCGGGCAAGATGCTCCGTGCCTACGTGCGCGTGCTCTGCGCCGAGAGCACGGACGCCGTGGCAGCACGCGATTTCACCTCGGCACCCATGTGGAGCGGCCTCTACGCCATCCCGGCCGTCGCGGCGGTGATGAGCGGGCAGAGCGCTTGGTGGAGTGAGCAGTTCACGCTCGACGGACTCAGTACCGAGCGCGTGCTGATCGTGCGCCGTGCCGCCGAGGGGGTCGCCGCGGCCGGGGTGTACGGCGAAGAGGGCGAGGCGGGCATCGCGGCCGCGCGCCGCCTGCTGCTCGAGCTCACCACCGAGGGCACCTTTCACACGCCCGTCTGATCTCCGGCCCGCGCCTTCCTGAACGCAGCCCCTTCCCTTCCCGGCCACGGGGCGCACGCCTCCAGCACCGGCCCTCGGTCTGTCGTGCGCCGTGTGCCGTGCGGGGGCCTGGCAGGCACGCTCACCGACCCCGCGCGCTCCCACCCCGCACTCTCCCGCCCGGACCTTCAGCACTCCGTCCCGGCCCCCAGCACTCCACCCCGCTCCGTCGGCCGGTGCCGAAGCCGTCGCCGTCGCCGTCGCCATCGAGCAGCACCGCCGACGTGCGCGCCGCGACACCCCTGCCGCACGCCGGCCCGCCCGCCCGCCCTCGAGACGAACCGATCAGCCATGCCACAGAACAGCACGAGCATGTTGCCCAACAGACCAATTGGTCCGTAAGGTGGATCGCGGCGCGCACCTTCGACCCTGCCGAGGACACCCCATGCCAGACACTCCTCCCAAAGCCACAGCCAAGAGCTGGATCGGTCTCGCCGTACTGGTCCTGCCCCTGCTGCTCATCACCATCGACGGCACGGTCCTGGTCATGGCCTTGCCCGCGATCTCGGCCGAACTCAGCCCCACAGGCACCGAGCAGCTGTGGATGATCGACATGTACTCGCTCGTACTCGCCGGCTTGCTCGTCGCGATGAGCGCAGTGGGTGAACGTTTCGGGCGCCGACGGAACCTGCTCATCGGTGCGGTCGTCTTCTCGATCGCCTCCGTCGCGGGCGCGATGGCGACGTCGCCGTGGGTACTGATCGCCGCGCGTGCACTCCTGGGCGTGGGAGGAGCGATCATGATGCCGTCCACGCTGTCGCTGGCGCGCAACATGTTCCTCGACCGTCAGCAGCGCCGGTACGCCATGGCCGTGTGGGCCGCGATGGCCTCCGTGGGCGGGGCGGCCGGGCCGATCGTGGGTGGCTGGGTCATCGAGACATTCAGCTGGCACGCCGCGTTCCTGATGAACATCCCCGTCATGCTGCTTCTCCTCGTCCTCGGCCCGCTGCTGCTGCCCGAGAGCCGCAACCCCCATCTGGACAAGATCGACGTCCGCAGTGTCGTCCTGTCCTTCATCGGCCTGATCGGGGTGGCGTACGGCATCAAGGCCCTCGCCGGGGACAAGGGAACCGCCACCGGGATCGCAGCCATCGCCATCGGCGTGGTCGCGATCGTCCTCTTCGTCCGCAGGCAGCTGGGACTCGCCGTTCCCCTGCTCGACGTCAGGCTGTTCAGGATCAAGTACTTCCGCGGAGCCGTCGTCACGGACGTTCTGTCGATCCTGGCGATGGTCGGGGCACTGGTGGCACTCACCCAGCACCTCCAACTCGTGCTCGGCCTGAGCCCGCTGGAGGCGTCCGTCTGGCTGATGCCTCAGGCGATCCTCGCCGCCGTCGCGGCATTCGTCGCAGCAGCCCTGGTCAAGCGCTTCCTGCCGGCGTACGTCATCACCTGCGGACTGCTGATCGCCGCTGCCGGTTTCGGACTCACCTTCTTCCTGACACCGGCATCGAGCCCCGCGCTGATCGCAGCCACGCTCGCGCTCGTCACGCTGGGCGCGGGCATGGGGCTGACACTGAGCAACGACATCATCATGAGTTCCGTCCGACCGGAGCGTGCGGGGCAGGCTGCCGCGACCTCGGAGACGGCGTACGAGATCGGCACGACACTGGGCACCGCGGTGCTGGGCGGCGTGCTCGTCGCCTGGTACTCCCGCGTCGTCACGGCCCGCACCGACGTCCTCGACCTGACGGCGGACCTCACCGACCGGGTGTCCTCGACCATGGCGGAGGCGCTACTGGTCGCCGACGAGGTCGGCGGCACCGTCGGGACCTCCGTCGTCGCCGCCGCCAAGGCGTCGTTCACCGAAGCGATCACCGTCGCAGGCATCGCCGGTGCCGGGGTGATGGTCGTCGCTGCGGTGTGGGCGCTCGTCACCCTACGGGGAGCGGCCGCGCACCAGGATCTCGCCGCCGAGCACGAGCACGAACTCCGGTGAACTGTCGCAGCACTGGCGTCGCGAGCCTCAGTCCGCCTCGGCGGACTCCGGCCACTCCACGCGGACGTACCCGGTCGAGAACACGCACAGCGCCAGCGCCCCGCTGACGAGGACGGCCACCCCTGCTCCCCACCAGATGTGCCAGAACCCGGAGATCACACCGCCGAGCGCGCTGAGTTGCGCCACCCAGCGCGTGACTCCGACGACGCGTGAGTCGACGATGCGGCGGCGGAAGGTCTCCTGCCACGAGAGCATCACCAAGGCGGCCAGCAGCGGAATGGCCACCGCGAACGAGAGCACACAGACCTTGCCGGCCGGGTCGACCGACGTCGAGAGATCCGACAGGAACGGCTGCACCATGATCGTCCCGATCGCGATCAGCCCCGCGTACACGAGGTTGTGCTGCCGGACCCATTCCTGGCGCAGTGCGGGGTCGTTCGGGAAACCGTCCTGAGGTGCGTCGCCCATGTCCGGCATCGTTTCATCGGCTTCGACGGCAATCCCGCCGACGCTCGCGCCCCCTCGCACCGATTCGGCGGGCCCCGCCAGCGATACGAACCCGTGTCCGAGCGGAGGACGGACGTCCGGCATCCGCCGTTTACGCTATGCCGCATGAAACGTGCTGGTTGTCTGTTCTTCGCCGTGGCTCCGGTGGCCACTCTCCTTGTCTTCCTGCTCGGCCCCGACAAGGACGACGCGGGCTCGGGAGCTCAGGACGCACTCGGTGGACGGCCCACGAGCAGCCCCGCGGACCTCTCCGAGGAGGAGGAGCGCGAGCTGGACGAGCGCATCGCCGAGATGCCGCCCGGGCTCGCCGCCCCGAAGCAGAAGGAGCTGGCCCAGCAGATCGTCGCGAGTGCGGAGAACTCCACGCTCGACTGGCGCGGCCAGTTCGACTACATCGAGGACATCGGCGACGGCAACGGCTACACGGCCGGCATCATCGGCTTCTGCTCCGGCACCCACGACATGCTGACCCTGGTCGAGCGGTACACGAAGGACCACCCGGACAACGGCCTGGCCGAGTTCCTGCCCGCCCTGCGCGAGGTGGACGGCACCGACTCGCACGACGGCCTCGGCAAGGCGTTCACCACGGCGTGGGCGAAGGAGGCCGAGCGTCCGGCGTTCCGCGAGCTGCAGATCAGCCAGCGGGACAAGGTCTATTTCGACCCGGCGGTGCGGATGGCGAAGATGGACGGGCTCGGCACGCTCGGCCAGTTCATGTACTACGACGCGATGGTCCTGCACGGCCCCGGCACCGGCGAGCGCGCCTTCTACGGCATCCGTGAGACGGCCATGAAGCAGGCGAGGACCAAGGCGGAAGGCGGCAAGGAGAGCACGTACCTGGACGCTTTCCTCGACGCCCGCCGCGACGCCATGAAGTCCCGCAAGGCACACCGCGACACCAGCCGCATCGACACAGCCCAACGCGTCTTCCTGCGCGACGGGAACCTCGCCCTGAAGCGCCCCCTGACCTGGAAGATGTACGGCGAGACCTTCAAGGTGCCGCAGAACTGATCCGGCAGCGCTCCCCCGGCCCTACAGCTCCTGGCCGCGGGCCGGCTGGTTCGCGATCAGCAAGGTGGTGCCGGCCGGTCGGAATCCCAGTCGCGCATAGATCCGGGCGACAGCCTGCGAGGCGTACGCGAGGAAGACGGTGTGCACGCCGTGCTCGCGGGCATGCGCCGCCAGGGCTGCTGTGACGGCGGCGCCGAGACCTTGGCGGCGGGCCGTCGGCACAGTGCCGACACCGCCGATCTCGGTGGTGCCGTGCGCCGGGTGGTAGTGGCCCGCGGCCAGCGGTGTGCCGTCCGGGGCGAAGGCGGCGAGGAGCACCTTGTGCCCGGCGTCCAGGGCGGGGCGGGCCGCTGCCAGGGTGCCGTCCGCGGCGGCGCTCTCGGCTTGCGCCGCGAGTCCGGCAGCGCCGGCCGGGCCTGCCCCGGTGTTGTCCGAGGCGAAGGCGAGCCTCGGAACGGCTAGTACGGCCGGCAGGGAGAGGTCGTCGGCGCCCAGGGCGCGGATCGTCACGCCGTCGGGCAACTGCGGCGGGAGCAGGGTGCGTTCGGGGGCGAGAGACATCAGCGGCCGTTCGGCGACCGGCAGGCCGGCGGACTCGATGAGGGCACGCATCGCGGGGGCGGTCTCGGCCAGCCACTCGAAAGCCTCCGGCACACCGAGTTCCCGCTGGCGGGCCCGTACTCGGTCGATGTCCGCCGCGGTGACCTCTGCGGGCCGCACCGGGCGGGCGTGTGACGGGCCTCCGTAGTACGGCTCGCCCGCCGCGCGGGGCACGAACAGGTGCAGTGGCCCGAACTTCTCGGCGTCGGCGAACAGCAGCGGCACGGTGGCGTAGTACTGCTCGATGCGGTCACGCGGGGGCGGCTCGGTCATGCGCCTCATCCCCTCACGCCCGGAGTGGGCAGCGTGCTGCGGTACAGGGAGCGGTCGCGCCGAGCGGCCGCTCCCTGCACGCGTTCAGCCCTTGACCGCTCCCGCCGCGAGGCCGGAGCCGAGACGGCGGTGGACGATGACGAAGAAGATCATCACGGGGACGGTGATGAGGGTGGAGCTGGCCATCACCGGCCCCCAGCTCGTCGAGTTCTCGCCGAAGAACTGGTAGATGCCCACCGCGGCCGTGTACTTGTCGCTGCCCTTCATGAACGTGTACGCGAACACGAACTCGTTCCACGCGGTGATGAAGGCGAAGATACTCGTCGCCACCAGGCCGGGCGCCACCAGGGGCAGCAGGACCGACCAGAACATCCGCGGCCAGGAGGCACCGTCGATGTAGGCGGCCTCCTCGACCTCCTTGGGCACCGTCTGCACGAATCCGCGCAGCGTCCAGATCGCGAACGGCAGGGAGAGCGCGATGTAGACGACGGTGAGGCCGAGCAGCGAGTTCAGCAGGTCGTAGTCGCGCATCTGCAGGAACAGCGGGATGACCAGGGCCTCGAGCGGAACCATCTGCACGATCAGCACCATGATCAGCACCGAGGTGCGCAGCCGGAACTTGAAGCGGGCCACCGCGATGGCGGCGAACAGCGAGAGCACCGCGGCCGCGAGGATGGTGCCGAGTCCGACGATCACCGAATTCAGCAGGTACGTACCGAAGTTGCCCTTGTCGAAGACGGTGGAGAAGTGCTCGAAGCTCAGTCCGCTGGGCAGCAGGTCCGAGCCCCGGGTGACCGCCTTCGGGTCGAAGGCGGTCGACACCATCCAGTACACCGGGAACAGGGTGAACACGAGCAGCGCCGCGACCGCGACGCCGATCCCGATCCGACCTCTTCTGCTGCCGCGCGGACGGCTCTTGGCCCGGACGGCGGGTGCCGTGATCTCGGGGGTGGTCACAGGTCCTCCTCCCCCTGCTTGAACAGCGTGCGGATGTAGAAGACGGTGATCGCGAGCAGCAGCAGGGTGAGCAGGACCGCGGAGGCCGCACCGGTGCCGTAGTCGTTCTTGGCGAACGCCTGGATGTACGAGTAGACGCCCAGGTTGTAGACGTCGGGGTTGGAGCCGCTGCCGCCCGGCATCAGGAAGATCTGGGTGAAGACCTTGAAGTCCCAGATCGTGGAAAGGATCGTCACCACCAGGAAGACCGGTTTGATGGTGGGCACGGTGATCTTCCAGAACCGCTGCCAGGCATTGGCGCCGTCCAGCATGCCCGCCTCGTACAGCTCCTTGGGGATCGTCAGCAGGCCCGCGAAGACGGTGATCGCGACGAACGGGAAGCCGTGGTGCACCACATTGAGCGTGGCGATCGCATAGAACGGAATGCGCTCGGTGAACCAGTTGGTGGTGGCCGGATCGATCATTCCGAGCGTACCGGCGAGTTGGCTGAACATGCCGTCCTGCGGCTGGAAGAGCCAGATCCACACATAGGTGCCGGTGACGGCCGGCATCGCCCAGGCGGACAGGACGGAGATCGAGCAGATCAGCCGCCATGCGGGGCCGAGCCGCTGCAGCAGCAGGGCGACCGCGGTGCCGAGTGCGACGGTGAGTCCGACACAGGCCACCGCGAAGAAGAGCGTGTTGGGCAGCACCGTCTTCCACAGCAGCGAGCTGCTGAGGAGGTCGGTGTAGTGGTCGAGGCCGGTGAACGTGCTGACGCCGCCGCCGAACTTGACCTCGTAGTCCTCCATCGACAGCTTGCCGACCTGGATGAGCGGCCAGAGCAGCAGGCCGGCCAGGACCACGAGGGAGGGGGCGAGCAGCAGCCACGGCCGGGTGACGGCCGTGCGTCGCTTGCGGCGCAGGGCCGCCTGGTTCTCGGGCGAGGGGACGGGGGCGTCCGGGGGGCGGTGGACCCGGGGTCCGGAGACCTCGGATCCACCGTCAACGAGCGTTTCCTTCACTGCAGTTACTCGTCCTTGGCGAAGATGGCGTCCATGTCCTTGGCGGCCTTGTCGGCGGCGTCCTTGACGCTCGCCTTGCCGTTCAGGATCGACTGGACCATTCCGGTGACCACCTGCGAGGCCTGGATCTCGGCGTACGCCTTGGTCTTCGGGACCGTGGCGCCGGCCTCGATCATCTGCTTGGCGAACGGTTCGACCAGCGGGTCCTTCTTCGCGGCGATCTTCTCCAGTTCGGAGTTCTGGCCGGGGAAGTAGTTGGTCTCCTCGGCCCACTGGGTGGCGAACTTGCCGGTGGTGATCATCTTGACGAACTCCCAGGCCAGTTCCTTCTGGTCCGTGTCGAACGTGGACAGGTAGGAGCCGCCGAGGAAGGAGCGGCCCATGCCGCCGTCCTGGCCGGGGATCGGGACCGCGGCGAGCTTGCCCTTGAGGTCCGGGTTGGCGTCGACGATCGCCTTGGGCGTCCAGTTGCCGCCCACCGACATGGCGACCTCGCCCTTGTTCCAGGCGTCGCCGACCTCCTTCTCGGTCCAGGTGTTCGCCTTGGCCGGGGAGACCTTGTCCTTCTTCGCGAGGTCTGTGTAGTACTGGATGCCCTCGATCGACTCCTTGGAGTTGATCTCGGACTTCCACTTGTCGCCCTTCTCGACGGCGAGTTCACCGTCCGAGCCCCAGATGAAGGCGGTGGCGAACATCTCCGCGCCGCCCGCGACCGGGAACGGGATCATGTCCGGTTCCTTGTCCTTGAGCGTGAGGGCGGCCGCGCGCAGCTCCTTCCAGTTGGTCGGAGCCTTGATCTTGTGCTTCTCGAAGACGTCCTTGCGGTAGACGATCGAGCGGACGCCCGCGTACCAGGGCATGCCGTACTGCTTGCCGTCGAGCGTTCCCGCGTCCTTGAGGCCCTCGACGAGGTCGTCGCTGAGGCCGGATTCCTTGACCTTGTCCGTGACGTCGACGAGCGCGTCGGCGTCGGCGAACTGGGGCACCCAGGTGGTGCCGACCTCGGCGACGTCGGGCACCTGGTCCGGGCCGCCCTCGATGGCGGTGGTGAACTTCTTCTGGGCGGTGGCCCATTGCTGGTACTCGACCTTGATCTTCGCGCCGGTCTTCTTCTCGAAGGCCTTGCCGGCCGCCTTGAAGAACGGCCGTGCGTCGGGATTGGTCCCCTCCATGATCCAGACGGTGAGGGTCTTGCCCTTGCCGTCCGTGGCGGAACCACCGCTCTCGCTGTCGCCCCCGTCGTCGCCGCCGCATGCGGTTGCGGTCAGTCCGAGCGTCATGGCGATTCCCGCCGCGATGACACGTCGTTTCATACCAGCGCCTCCTGAGTGGCGATCCGTTGCTGGGGTGATTGTGGTCACCGCGCCGGGGTGAGGTCTAGACCCATCTGAATACGCGGCCGAACCGTAATCACCATTGCGGTAGCCGCAACATGTGCAGACGGTACTGCGCTGGACGCAACGTGCAACGGATCTTGTCCCGCACAGCGGGCGATCCTCCGGCACTGAGGCAGGTCCGGGGCCGCCGACCGGGCCCGGACATACCGCGGCGCCTGCCCTGTCGTCCGGTCGGGGACAGTCGGGGCAGGCGCCGCAGTCAGTTCCGTACGCCGTTGTACGGGACGTCTTCAGGCGGCCGCGCGGACGGCAACTGCCGCCCGCGGGACGCAGGTCGGATCGGTCAGACGGTGAGCGACCGGTCGGTGGGCCGGATCGGGGCCGGCAGCTCGCTGACTCCGGTCAGGAAGTGGTCGACGCCGCGGGCGGCCGAGCGGCCCTCCGCGATCGCCCACACGATCAGGGACTGGCCGCGGCCAGCGTCACCGGCAACGTACACGCCGGGCACGTTCGTCCGGTAATCGGCGTCGCGGGCGATATTGCCGCGCTCGTCCAGGTCGAGGCCGAACTGCGTGACGAGGCCGTTCTCCTGGTCGGTGCCGGTGAAGCCCATCGCGAGCGTGACCAGCTGGGCGGGGATCTTCCGCTCGGTGCCGGGCTTCTGGGTGAGCTTGCCGTCCACGAACTCGACCTCGATGAGGTGCAGGAACTGCACGTTCCCGTCCTCGTCGCCCTCGAAGTGGGTGGTGGAGACGGAGTAGATCCGCTCGCCGCCCTCCTCGTGCGCGGAGGTGACCTTGTAGAGCATCGGGAAGGTCGGCCAGGGCTGGCCCTCGGCCCGCTCCTCGCCCGGCTTCGGCATGATCTCCAGCTGGGTGACGGAGGCGGCGCCCTGCCGGTGGGCGGTGCCCACGCAGTCGGCTCCGGTGTCGCCGCCGCCGATGACGACGACGTGCTTGCCCTCGGCGGTGATGGGCGGCTGTACGTAGTCGCCCTCCTGCACCTTGTTGGCGAGCGGCAGGTACTCCATGGCGAAGTGGATGCCGTTCAGTTCGCGGCCCGGCGCGGGCAGGTCGCGGGAGACCGTGGCGCCCGCGGCGACGACCACGGCGTCGTAGCGCTTGCGCAGGTCGCGGGCGGTGATGTCGCGGCCGATCTCGACGCCGGTGCGGAACTTGGTGCCCTCCGCGCGCATCTGCTCGATACGGCGGTTGATGTGCCGCTTCTCCATCTTGAACTCCGGGATGCCGTACCGGAGCAGGCCGCCGACGCGGTCGGCGCGCTCGTAGACGGCGACCGTGTGGCCGGCCCGGGTCAGCTGCTGGGCGGCGGCGAGACCGGCCGGGCCCGAGCCGATGACGGCGACGGTCTTGCCGGACAGTCGCTCGGGAGCCTGCGGCGCGACGTCACCGTTGTCCCAGGCCTTGTCGATGATCGAGACCTCGACGTTCTTGATGGTCACGGCGGGCTGGTTGATGCCGAGCACGCACGCCGACTCGCACGGGGCGGGGCAGAGCCGCCCGGTGAACTCCGGGAAGTTGTTCGTGGCGTGCAGCCGCTCGGAGGCGGCCTCCCAGTCCTCGCGGTAGGCGTAGTCGTTCCACTCGGGGATCAGGTTCCCGAGCGGGCAGCCGTTGTGGCAGAACGGGATGCCGCAGTCCATGCAGCGCGAGGCCTGCTCGGAGATGATCGGCAGCAGCGAGCCGGGAACGTAGACCTCGTTCCAGTCCTGCACCCGCTCACCGACGGGGCGCGAAGTGGCGACCTCGCGGCCGTGGTTCAAGAAGCCCTTCGGGTCAGCCATGGGTCGCCGCCTCCATCATCTTCTCGGTGATCTCGGACTCGGGGAGTCCGGCTCGCTCGGCGGCGTCCTTGGCGGCGAGCACTGCCTTGTACGTGCTGGGGATGATCTTGCTGAAACGCGCCACACCGCCGCCCGGGGTGTCCCACTCGGCGAGCAGCTTGGCGGCGACCGTGGAGCCGGTCTCCTCCTGGTGGCGGCGCACGACGTCGTGCAGCCACTGCTTGTCGCTGTCGTCGAGGGACTCGACCGCGCCGGCGTTGCCGGCGTTGACGTTGTCCCGGTCGAGGTCGATGACGTACGCGATGCCGCCGGACATGCCGGCCGCGAAGTTCCGGCCGGTCTCGCCGAGCACCACGGCGTGACCGCCGGTCATGTACTCGCAGCCGTGGTCGCCCACGCCCTCGGAGACCACGGTGGCGCCGGAGTTGCGGACGCAGAAGCGCTCGCCGGTGCGGCCGCGCAGGAACAGCTCGCCGCCGGTCGCGCCGTACGCGATGGTGTTGCCGGCGATCGTCGAGTACTCGGCGAGGTGGTCGGCGCCGCGGTCCGGGCGGACGACGACGCGGCCGCCGGACAGGCCCTTGCCGACGTAGTCGTTGGCGTCGCCCTCCAGGCGGAGCGTGACACCGCGCGGCACGAAGGCACCGAAGGACTGGCCCGCGGAGCCGGTGAAGGTGATGTCGACGGTGTCGTCGGGCAGGCCCGCGCCGCCGAACTTCCGGGTCACCTCGTGGCCGAGCATGGTGCCGACGGTCCGGTTGATGTTGCGGATCGCGACCTGGGCGCGGACCGGCCGGGCGTCCTCGGCCGAGTCGGCGGCCAGGGCGTCGGCGGACAGCTTGATCAGTTCCTTGTCCAGCGCCTTGGCCAGACCGTGGTCCTGCTCGACGAGCTGGTGGCGGACGGCGCCCTCGGGCAGGTCCGGCACGTGGAAGAGCGGCTCGAGGTCGAGGCCCTGTGCCTTCCAGTGGTCCACGGCCCGCTCGGTGTCGAGGAGTTCGGCGTGGCCGACGGCCTCCTCGATGGTGCGGAAGCCGAGCTCGGCGAGCAGCTCGCGGACCTCTTCGGCGATGAACTCGAAGAAGTTCACGACGTACTCGGCCTTGCCGGAGAACCGCTCGCGCAGCGTCGGGTTCTGCGTGGCGATGCCGACCGGGCAGGTGTCCAGGTGGCAGACGCGCATCATGACGCAGCCGGAGACGACCAGCGGCGCAGTCGCGAAGCCGAACTCCTCGGCGCCGAGCAGGGCGGCGATGACCACGTCGCGGCCGGTCTTGAGCTGTCCGTCGGTCTGCACCACGATCCGGTCGCGCAGGCCGTTGAGCAGCAGGGTCTGCTGGGTCTCGGCGAGGCCGAGCTCCCAGGGGCCGCCGGCGTGCTTGAGGGAGGTCAGCGGCGATGCGCCGGTACCGCCGTCGTGGCCGGAGATGAGCACGACGTCCGCGTGCGCCTTGGAGACACCGGCGGCGACGGTGCCGACGCCGACCTCGGAGACCAGCTTCACGTGGATGCGGGCGTTCGGGTTGGCGTTCTTCAGGTCGTGGATCAGCTGGGCGAGATCCTCGATCGAGTAGATGTCGTGGTGCGGCGGCGGGGAGATGAGCCCCACGCCCGGCGTCGAGTGCCGGGTCTTCGCCACCCACGGGTAGACCTTGTGGCCGGGCAGCTGACCGCCCTCGCCGGGCTTGGCGCCCTGCGCCATCTTGATCTGGATGTCGTCGGAGTTGACCAGGTACTCGCTGGTCACGCCGAAGCGGCCGGAGGCGACCTGCTTGATGGACGAGCGGCGTGCCGGGTCGTAGAGGCGGTCCGCGTCCTCGCCGCCCTCACCGGTGTTGGACTTGCCGCCCAGCTGGTTCATGGCGATGGCGAGCGTCTCGTGCGCCTCGCGGGAGATGGAGCCGTACGACATGGCGCCGGTGGAGAAGCGCTTGACGATCTCGGAGGCGGGCTCGACCTCGTCGATGGAGATCGACGGGCGGTCGCCGGCGAAGCCGAAGAGTCCGCGCAGCGTCATCAGCCGCTCGGACTGCTCGTTCACCCGCTCCGTGTACTTCTTGAAGATGTCGTAGCGCCGGTTGCGGGTGGCGTGCTGCAGGCGGAAGACGGTGTCCGGGTCGAACAGGTGCGGCTCGCCCTCGCGGCGCCACTGGTACTCGCCGCCGATCTCGAGCGCGCGGTGTGCGGAGGGGACGCCGGAGGCCGGGTAGGCCTTGGCGTGCCGGGCGGCGACCTCCTGGGCGACGACGTCGATGCCGACGCCGCCGATCTTGGTGGTGGTGCCGTTGAAGTACCGCTCGACGAAGGCCTGGTCGAGACCGACGGCCTCGAAGACCTGCGCGCCGCGGTAGGAGGCGACGGTCGAGATGCCCATCTTGGACATGACCTTGAGGACGCCCTTGCCGAGCGCGTAGATCAGGTTCCGGATGGCCTGCTCGGACTCGATACCCGGCAGGAAGGTGCCGGCCCTGACCAGGTCCTCGACGGACTCCATCGCCAGGTACGGGTTGACGGCCGCGGCGCCGTAGCCGATGAGCAGGGCCACGTGGTGGACCTCGCGCACATCGCCGGCCTCGACGAGCAGGCCCACCTGGGTGCGCTGCTTGGTGCGGATCAGGTGGTGGTGCACGGCCGCGGTGAGCAGCAGCGACGGGATCGGCGCGTGCTCGGCGTCGGAGTGCCGGTCGGAGAGCACGATCAGGCGGGCGCCGGCCTCGATGGCGGCGTCGGCCTCGGCGCACATCTCCTCGATACGGGCGCCGAGTGCGTCACCGCCGCCGGAGACCCGGTAGAGGCCGGACAGGGTCACGGCCGCCATACCCGGCATGTCGCCGTCGGCGTTGATGTGGATGAGCTTGGCGAGCTCGTCGTTGTCGATGACCGGGAACGGCAGGGTGACGCTGCGGCAGGACGCGGCGGTCGGCTCGAGCAGGTTGCCCTGCGGGCCGAGCGAGGAGTGCAGCGAGGTGACGAGCTCCTCGCGGATCGCGTCCAGCGGCGGGTTGGTGACCTGCGCGAACAGCTGGGTGAAGTAGTCGAATATCAGCCGCGGGCGGGCCGAGAGGGCCGCGATCGGGCTGTCGGTGCCCATCGAGCCGATCGGCTCGGCACCGGCCTTCGCCATCGGCGTGAGCAGGACGCGCAGCTCTTCCTCGGTGTAGCCGAAGGTCTGCTGGCGGCGGGTGACCGAGGCGTGGGTGTGCACGATGTGCTCGCGCTCGGGGAGGTCCTCGAGCTCGATCTCGCCGGCCTCGAGCCATTCCTCGTAGGGCTGCTCGGCGGCGAGCGAGGACTTGATCTCGTCGTCCTCGATGATGCGGTGCTCGGCGGTGTCCACCAGGAACATCCGGCCGGGCTGCAGGCGGCCCTTGCGGACCACCTTCGCCGGGTCGATGTCGAGTACGCCGACCTCGGAGCCGAGCACGACGAGGCCGTCGTCGGTGACCCAGTAACGCCCGGGGCGCAGGCCGTTGCGGTCGAGGACCGCGCCGACCTGGGTGCCGTCGGTGAAGGTGACGCAGGCCGGGCCGTCCCAGGGCTCCATCATCGTGGAGTGGTACTGGTAGAAGGCGCGGCGGGCCGGCTCCATGGAGGCGTGGTTCTCCCAGGCCTCCGGGATCATCATCAGGACCGAGTGCGGCAGCGAACGCCCGCCCAGGTGCAGGAGTTCGAGTACCTCGTCGAAGGACGCCGAGTCGGAGGCGTCGGGCGTGCAGACGGGGAAGATCCGCTCGATCTGCTGCTCGCCGAAGAGGCTGGAGGCGAGCTGCGACTCGCGGGCGCGCATCCAGTTCCGGTTGCCCTTGACGGTGTTGATCTCGCCGTTGTGCGCGACGAACCGGTAGGGGTGGGCGAGCGGCCAGCTCGGGAAGGTGTTCGTGGAGAAGCGCGAGTGGACCAGGGAGATCGCGGACGCGAAGCGGCGGTCCGAGAGATCCGGGAAGAACGGCTCCAGCTGCCCGGTGGTCAGCATCCCCTTGTAGACGATCGTCCGTGCGGACAGCGACGGGAAGTACGTCGCGGCCTCGTGCTCGGCGCGCTTGCGCAGGACGAAGGCCTTGCGGTCGAGGGCAATGCCGGTGGCGGGCGTCCGGGCGGAGTCCGCGACGAAGAGCTGACGGAACTGGGGCATCGTCGAGCGGGCGGAGGCACCGAGCAGCCCCGGGGCGACCGGCACGTCGCGCCAGCCGAGGACGGTGAGGCCCTCCTCGGCGGCGATGGCCTCGATCCGGGCGGCCGAGTCGGCGGCGGTCGGCTCGGGAAGGAAGGCGATGCCGACCGCGTATCCGCCGGCGTCGGGCAGCGGGAAGCCGGTGACCTCGTCGAGGAAGGCGTGCGGGACCTGCAGCAGGATGCCTGCGCCGTCACCCGAGTCCGGCTCGGATCCGGTGGCGCCGCGGTGTTCGAGATTGCGCAGTACGGTCAGCGCCTGCTCGACCAGCTCGTGGCTGGCCCTACCGGTCAAGGTGGCCACAAAGCCGACGCCGCAGGCGTCGTGCTCGTTACGGGGGTCGTACATTCCCTGCGCTGCAGGGCGACCCTCCATGGGCGACCAGGCGTCGGAACGCATGGGCTCTCCCGTCGTCGTCGAGGCAAAGGTGCGCGGTGCTTCAAGGGACGACGTTGGCCCTCATGTCCAAAAAATTTCGTGCAGATTACATGATGGCCCGATTCTCGGGAACCGGATACGGCGTTCCATCATGCGGACACCACGGGTGGCGGTGGAATATGGGCCGTAACGGACGGATCGGCGCTTTCGGCGATCCGGGCCCGGGGGCGGCTGGGGCTTCATTGCCCTCAGCGCTTACGGCTCATGCCCTGCTGCCCGCCGGTCGAAACCGTCGAGTAACAGTCAACGTTGCCAAGGTATGCGGCCCGTTGCATAACTTGGCAGTCGCTCATCCTACGGCCGTCCCGAACACGGTGCCCAGGGCGTACGTCACACCCGCCGCCGCGCCACCGAGCGCCAGCTGCCGAAGGCCGCTGTACCACCAGGACCGCGCGGTCACCCTGGCGACCACCGCACCGCACCCGAAGAGGCCGAGCAGCGCGAGGGCCACCGCGGGCCACAGGTCGTCGGCTCCGAGCAGATACGGCAGCACGGGGAGCAGCGCGCCGAGGGCGAAGGAACCGAACGACGAGACCGCCGCCACCATGGGCGAGGGCAGGTCGCTCGGGTCGATGCCCAGCTCCTCGCGGGCGTGTATCTCGAGCGCCTGCTCCGGGTCCTTCGACAGCTGCCGGGCCACCTCGCGGGCGAGCGCGGGCTCGACGCCGCGTGCCTCGTACAGGGTGGCCAGCTCCGCCTCCTCGTCCTGCGGGTGCTTGCGCAGTTCCCGGCGTTCGACGGCCAGCTCCGCCTGGACCAGTTCGCGCTGCGAGGCGACCGAGGTGTACTCGCCCGCGGCCATGGAGAAGGCGCCGGCCGCGAGTCCGGCGAGCCCGGTGATCACGATCGTCTGGTGGCCGGCCGAGCCGCCGGCGACGCCGGTCATCAGGGCCAGGTTGGAGACCAGGCCGTCCATCGCTCCGAACACCGCGGGTCGCAGCCAGCCGCCGTTCACATCGCGGTGCGTGTGGTTGTCGCGGTGGCCCTCGTGCAGTGCTGCCTCGGTGTCGATGATGGACATCGCTCGCGTCTCTCCTCGTCCTGTGCCCTCGTAGGGCGGCGGTCCGATCGGCCCGCATCCCGCCCCGTTGCCTCGAAAGTACGCACGGAAAACGGCTCCCGCCAGCAAGGAAGGCCGTACTTACCGGAGTTGGCCGGTGGTCAGGAAGGCCTTACTCACCCGGGGCGTACGACCGGCGAGGGGGCCGTCCTCGACTCGGTGGCGCCGCAGGTCGCGGGCTGTCGGCCGGGACGTCGGCGGGAGACGGGCGGATGTGCGGTGGGCGGGTGACGTCGGCGTCGGTACCGCTGGAGCGGGCCGCCGGCGTGGCACAGATCGAGGAACGCGAAGAGCTCGGGTGCAGCCGTCGGGCCCGGGCCTCGCTCACCCGAGTGCAGGAGGCCGCCATGGTGTCGATCGCATGCAACCACCAGGTTCCGGTGCCGGGAGGCGCCGCGGGGCTTCGCGACCGGGCCCGCGGCGCGCTGCTCGGTCTGGCTGTCGGTGACGCGCTCGGGGCGCCCGCCGAGAACCTCAAGCCCTCCGAGATCCGACGCCGTTGGGGCCGGATCGAGGGCTTCGTGGTGGACGATCCGGCCGGCACGGACGACACGGAGTACGCGATCTTCTCCGGACTGCTGCTGGCCCGGTACGGATCCGCGCTCACGGTGGCCAGGGCCGAGACTGCCTGGCACCGGTGGATCGCCGACGTCGACGAGGGGCCCTTCCGTGGTGCCGGCTTCAGCGAGCGCGGCACCCTGGAGAACCTGCGCCGTGGCCTGGCCGCGCCGGTCACCGCGCAGCACCGGCACGCGTGGAGCGACGGGCTCGCCATGCGGGCGGCGCCGTTCGGAGTGTTCGCCGCGGGGCGGCCGGCGGAGGCCGCGCGGCTGGTCGCGATCGACGGCACGGTCAGTCACGAGGGCGAGGGCATCTACGGCGGGCAGGCGGTCGCCGCGGGGGTGGCGGCGGCGATGGTGGGGGCGGGTCCCGCGTCGGTGATCGGTGCCGCGCTCTCCGTCGTACCGATGGACTCCTGGACGGCGCGGTCGCTGCGCAGGGCGGTGGTGGCGGCGCCCGCCGGTGAGCGGGCGGTGCGGTCCGCGGTAGTGGTCGCTGGATACCCCTGGACGGATCTGGCGCCGGAGGCCGTGGGGCTCGCCTTCGGCGCGTTCGCCGCGGCGCTCGGCGACTTCCGCACCGCCGTCCTGACCGCGGTGAACATGGGGCGCGACGCGGACACCACCGCGGCCGTGGCCGGTGCGCTGGCCGGGGCGGTGCACGGGGCGGACGCGATCCCCGCGGAATGGGGCTCGGCGATCGGCCAGGTCCGCGGGAGCTGTCTGCCGACGATGCAGGGCTACCACGTCCTGGACATCGCGGACCTGCTCACCCCGGACGAGGAAGCGACCCGATGACCGCCCCCACGAACCAGGACCACGCCCGCACGCCGTCCGCGACCACCGCTCCCCCGTCCACCACGGACCGTGGCAAGCGGATCGAGGGGCTGCTGCTCGGGATCGCCGCCGGGGACGCGGCCGGATGGCCCGCGGCACGGCACCGGGCCGCGCGGATGCCCGAGTGGACCCGTCGCCTGACCCGCGAGCTCGACACCTTCGCGGAGCAGAACGCCACCACCACACTGCCCGTGCCGATCGCCCTGAACCAGCCGCCCGAGCCGCTCCGCCTCGGCCCGTCCGACGACGCCGAATGGGCCGCGCACACCGCGCTCGCGGTGCTCGCCGGCGTCCGTGCCGCGTCGGCCGGGGGCGTACCGGCCGATGCGGCCGTACGGTCCGGGGTGGCGCGTTCCTGGCAGGTGCTGGCGGCGCGGATCGCCGCCGCGTCGCAGGCCGCGCCCGAGGTGGAGTCCGCGGTGATCCCGTTGCGGGCCCGGATCTCGGTGCGGGCGGGGCTGGGCAATCTGGCCACCGGTCTGCGCCCGCCGGCCACCGGTCACGACAACCCGCACTACTTCGACGACGCGGCCTGCGTACGCGGCTGTGTGCTCGCCGCGGTGCACCCCGGGGATCCCGCGGCGGCGGCCCGGCTCGCCGAGTTCGACGCCCGCTACACCCAGGACGGCGACGGGGTGCACGGGGCCCGGGCGATGGCGGCTGCGGTCGCCGAGGCGCTCGCCGGGGCGGACGTGGACACCGCCGTCGCGGCGGCGCTCGGCATGCTGCCCGAGGACACCGAGATCGGCCGCAACGCCCGGTACGCGGTGCGGATCGCGCGGGCGGCGGACGATGTGTTCGGTCTCGTCCCGCAGCTCGAGCACCGCATCGTCGACCACGTCTACAGCTACGGCATCGCGGCGGCCGAGACCGTACCCGTGGCGCTCGCCCTCGCCGTATCGGCCCGCGGCGACCTCACCCGGGCGGTGCCGGCCGCGGCCTGTCTGTCCCGGGTCGCGGACTCGGCGCCCGCCCTGGCCGGAGCGCTCACCGGGGCGCTCGGCTCGACGCTGCCGGAGTCCTGGCGGGAGGCCTGCCGCACGCTCTGCGGCTGCGCACTCCCCCGGCTCGCGGGGACCGATCTGTGCGGCCTTGCGGCCGAACTGGCCGGAGAACTCGCCGAAGTGTGCGTGCGCCCCGCCAACTGACCGCCCATCGGTGGACAATTCCGGCATGACAGCGACGCTCGCACTCGAGGACCGGATCACCCGCAGCCTGGTCGGAGCGGCGGTCGGCGACGCGCTCGGCGGCCCCGTGGAGGGCTGGACGCCCGAGCAGATCGCCGAACGCCACGGCGGCCGCATCCGCGGCATCGTCGGCCCCTGGCACGAGGACTGGCGCACAGCACGTCCCATCGCGCCGTACCACAAGGGCGACGGGCACGTCACCGACGACACCTTGATGACCCACGCCCTGATCCGCGTGTACGAGACGGTCCGCGACCATCTCGACGCCTACGCGGTGGCCGACCACCTCGTGCCCGAACTCATCGGCGCCCCGCGCTGGATCCCCGAGCTGGAGGCCGAGGCGCTCCCGCTGCAGCGGATCTTCCTCGCCGAGAAGTGGATCGTGGCACGGCTGCACTACGGCCACGTCGACCCGCGCGAGGCAGGCAGCGGCAACATCGTCAACTGCGGTGCGGCCATGTACATGGCGCCGGTCGGACTGGTGAACGCAGCCCACCCGCGAGCGGCCTACGCCGAGGCGCTCGACGTGGCGGGCCCCCACCAGTCGTCGTACGGGCGGGAGGCTGCCGGGGTGTTCGCGGCGGCGGTGGCGGCCGCGTGCACCCCCGGCGCCACCGCGTCGTCCGTGGTGGAAGCCGCCCTCGCCCTCGCCAAGGACGGGACCCGCTCGGCGATCGAGGCGGTGGCCGAAGTCGCCGCCCGGTACGAGGACTTCGAGCCGGCGCTGCGTCCGCTGCGCGAGGCGGTGGCTCCCTTCGACACGGTCGGCCCCGACTACCGTGCCCCTTCACTCGGCGCCCGCAGGCCCTCGCGGCTGCACGCCATCGAGGAACTGCCGATCGCGCTCGGCATGCTGCTCGTCGGCGCGGGCGACTACCGCCGGACCGTGCTCGGATGCGTCAACTACGGCCGGGACTGTGACTCCATCGCCACCATGGGCGGCGCGGTGGCGGGCGCTCTGGGCTCGGCGGCACCGGACGAGTGGGCGAAGCGGGTCGGGGAGGCGAGCCGGATCGACCTGGAGGCACCGGCGCGTGGCCTCACGGCCGTCACCGAGGAGGTCTTCGTACGCGACCGGGACCGCCACCTCGCGCACGCGGCGGCCTTCAGCGCGCTGACGGCCCGGACATGACCGGCTCCGCGCTGCGCGTCACCTGGGTGCAGCCCGAGGATCTGGTCGGGCACGAGCTGCGGCAGGCGGCGGAGGACGGGCGGGACGCGCGGGACGTGGAGGCCCGGTGGCTGGCGGCGGGCGGCCTGCCCGCTCCCGCGCGGGCCGGCGCCTCGTCGCCTCCGGCGCCTGCGGGACTGCGCCGCCTGGCGGTCCAACTCCTGGACGAACTCGCCCTGTTGCCACGCGAGGGCCCCGGGCGTGAGCCGGACGGCCCGGACGCGATCCGTGCGGCCTGCCCCGACTGGCCGACCGCACCGGGCCCCGTGGCCGGGACCGACGACGCGCTGCTCGAGCGGCTGCATGCCGCCTGGCTCGGCAGAGCCGCCGGCTGTCTGCTCGGCAAGCCGGTCGAGAAGCTGCCTCTGACCGGCATCAGGCAGCTGGCGCGCGCAGCCGGCAACTGGCCGCTCACCGGCTGGTTCACCGCCCGCGGCGTCCCGGCCGAGCTGCTCGCCACGTACCCCTGGAACGCCCGCAGCGCCGCCACCTCGCTGGCCGAGAACATCGACGGCATGCCGGAGGACGACGACCTCAACTACCCGCTGCTCAACCTGCTCCTGACGCAGCGTCATGGCCGGGGGTTCACCACATCGGACGTGGCCCGGGTGTGGTTGGACGAGCTGCCTGCGGGCCGTACGTTCACCGCGGAACGCGTCGCGTACCGCAATCTGCTGACCGGGCTCGTACCGCCGGACACCGCCCGCCACCGCAATCCGTTCCGGGAGTGGATCGGTGCACTGATCCGGGCCGATCTGCACGGCTGGACGCACCCGGGCGATCCGGGAGCCGCAGCCGAACAAGCGGCCAGGGATGCCGCGTTGACCCATTCCGGCAACGGCGTGTACGCCGCGATGTTCGCCGCAGCTGCCGTGGCCCGCGCGGCCGACGGCAGCTCGGACGTGCATGCCGCGCTACGGACCGGCCTCTCGGTCGTACCACCGCGCTCGCGCCTGGCCGGCGCGGTCCGCCACGGGATCCGACTGGCCCTGGAGGAGCCGGACTTCGACCTCGTCGTCGACTCCCTGCACCAGGCCTACGGCCAGTACCACTGGGTGCACGCCGTTCCCAACTCCGCGCTGCTCGCGGCCGCGCTCACCCGCGGCGACGGCGACTTCGGCGCCACCGTCTGCCGGGCCGTGTCCTGCGGACTGGACACCGACTCCAACGGGGCGACCGCAGGCTCCATCGCGGGCCTGCTCGCCGGGCACCCGGACGCACTCGGCGCGGCTTGGACCGCCCCGCTCGCCGGACGCCTGGCCACCTCGGTCGGGGGCCTGGACGGCATCGGATTCGACCGGCTCGCCCGGCTCACGCTCCAGCAGACCCACCGTCCCGCACCGGGGACACGACCAGGGAGAGCCACCACCCGATGACCTCCGCACCGCCCGCGCCGTCGGCCCCGCCCCTGCGGGGGCTGCGCGTCCTCGACCTCGCGACCCTCTTCGCCGGACCGTTGGCCGCCACCATGCTCGGCGACTTCGGCGCCGAGGTGATCAAGGTCGAGCACCCCCACCGCCCCGACCCGTCCCGCGGCCACGGCCCCGCCAAGGACGGCATCGGCCTGTGGTGGAAGCTGCTCGGCCGCAACAAACGCACCGTCACCCTCGACCTGTCCACCCCCGGCGGCCGCTCCACCCTGCTCACGCTCGCCGCCACCGCGGACGTCGTCGTCGAGAACTTCCGGCCCGGCACCCTGGAGAAGTGGGGCCTCGGCTGGGACGAGTTGAGCACCGCCAACCCCCGGCTCGTCCTCGCCCGCGTCACCGGCTTCGGGCAGTTCGGCCCGTACGCGCGCAGACCCGGGTTCGGCACGCTCGCCGAGGCGATGAGCGGCTTCGCGGCGATCACCGGGGAGCCGGACGGGCCGCCCACGCTGCCGCCGTTCGGTCTCGCCGACTCGATCGCCGGTCTCGCCACCGCGTACGCCGTCATGACGGCGCTCGCCGGACGCGAGCGGACCGGCCGCGGTCAGGTCGTCGACCTGGCCATCATCGAGCCGATCCTGACGGTCCTCGGCCCCCAGCCCCTCTGGTACGACCAGCTCGGCTATGTACAGCCCCGCACCGGCAACCGCTCCACCAACAACGCACCCCGCAACACCTACCGGACCTCCGACGGAAGATGGGTGGCCGTCTCCACCTCGGCCCAGTCCGTCGCCGAGCGGGTGATGCGCCTGGTCGGCCGCCCCGAGCTGATCGCCGAGCCGTGGTTCGCCACCGGCGCCGAACGGGCCGCGCACGCGGACGTACTCGACCAGGCGGTCGGCTCCTGGATCGCGGCGCACTCCCGGGACGATGTCGTCACCGCCTTCGAGCGCGCCGAGGCTGCGGTCGCGCCGGTCAACGACGTACGGGACGTGATGCACGACCCGCAGTACGCGGCCCTGGACACCCTCACCACCGTCGACGACCCCGAACTCGGTCCGCTGCACATGCAGAACGTCCTCTTCCGGCTCTCCGACACCCCCGGCTCGATCCGCTGGTCCGGCCGCCCGCACGGCGCGGACACCGACACCGTCCTCGCCGAACTCGGCCTGACGGAGCACGAGATCACCGCCCTGCGCGAGGAGGGCGCGGTATGACGACCCCGCCCGCGCCGGCGGTCCCCGAGCCCCCGGCGGCACACCGACCGCCCGAACCACCGTCCGCCCCTGCCCCGCTCACCTGGCTCTACGTCCCGGGCGACCGCCCCGACACGGTGGCCAAGGCACTGAGGTCCGGCGCCGATACCGTGATCGTCGACCTGGAGGACGCGGTACGTCCGGACCGCAAGGAGTACGCCCGCGCCGCCACCGCGGAGCTGCTCACCGAGCGTCCGCCCGTCCCGGTGCACGTCCGCGTCAACGCCCTGGACGGCCCGCTGGCCGGTCCCGACATCCGGGCTCTCGCGGGCCTGCCCGGCCTCGGCGGCCTGCGGCTGCCCAAGGTCGACTCCGCGACGACCGTGGTGCGGGTGGCCGAACTGTCCGACGCCACACCGCTGTTCGCCCTCCTCGAGTCCGCCCTCGGCATCGAGCGGGCGTACCGCATCGCGAGCGCGCACCCGGCATTGCACGGCATCGCCATCGGCGAGACGGATCTACGGGCGGAGCTCGGCCTCGACCCGCCGGCGGACCCCGCGGGCGCCGCCGACACAGGGCTGGACTGGGCACGGGGCCGGACGGTGTGCGCGGCACGTGCGGCCGGTCTGCCGCCGCCGGCGCAGTCGGTGCACCCTGACGTACGGGACCTCGAAGGGCTCGCCGCTTCGTGTGCGCGCGGGCGTGCGCTGGGGTTCCTCGGCCGGGCGGCGATCCATCCGCGCCAACTACCGGTGATCGAGGCGGCCTACCGGCCGACCCCCGCACAGCTCGCCGCGGCCCGCGAGATCGTCGCGGCGGACGGCGAGGGCGCGGTGGCGCTCCCGGACGGCCGTTTCGTGGACACCGCGGTGGTCGCGGCGGCGCGGCGGGTACTGGGGCGGGCCCGGGAGTGAGGGAAAACGTCGGGGCGCCCCTTCGCCAGGGGCGCCCCGATGGTGCTCAGGTGTGCTGCTCGGCTCTGCCGGTCAGCTCTTCTTCAGCGACTCGGGCTTGTCGTCGGCCGCGGAATCCTCGGCGTCCCCGTCAAAGGCGTCGTCGGCGTCCTTCTTCTTGCCCTCGGCCTTGTCGTCGCTCCGGGCGTCGCTCTTGTCATCGCTCTTGGAGTCGTCCGCGGCGGCCGGCCCGGCATCCGGGTCCCGGTCGATGATCTCCTCGCGCCCGGGGTGCTTACGTCCGGCCAGAACGATGTAGACGACGGCGAGCACGAAGACGGCGATGGCCGTCCAGACGTTGAGCCTGAGGCCGAACCATTCGTGGGCCTGGTCGACCCGCATGTACTCGATCCAGCCGCGCCCCGCGCAGTACGCGGCGACGTACAGGGCGAACGCCCGGCCGTGTCCGAGCTTGAAGCGGCGGTCCGCCCAGATCACCAGGATCGCGACGCCGATGCACCACAGCGACTCGTACAGGAAGGTCGGGTGGTACGTGCCGGGGACCCGGCCGTCGTCGGCGCGGGTGATCTCGAGGGCCCAGGGCAGGTCGGTGGCCTTGCCGTAGAGCTCCTGGTTGAACCAGTTGCCCCAGCGGCCGATGGCCTGGGCGATCGCGATGCCCGGGGCCACGGCGTCCGCGTAGGCGGGCAGCGGGATGCCCCGCCGGCGGCAGCCGATCCAGGCACCCACCGCGCCGAGCGCGATGGCGCCCCAGATACCGAGGCCGCCTTCCCAGATCTTGAAGGCGTCCACCCAATTACGGCCCTCGCTGAAGTACAGCTGGTAGTCCGTGATCACGTGGTAGAGCCGGCCACCGACCAGGCCGAAGGGCACGGCCCAGACGGCGATGTCGGCGACGGTGCCGGGGCGGCCGCCCCGGGCGACCCACCGCCTGCCACCGAGCCAGACGGCTACGAAGACGCCGATGATGATGCAGAACGCGTAGCCGCGCAGGGGAACGCCGAAGGCGTCGATCTCACCCTGGGACGGACTCGGAATGAAGGCAAGGAGTTCCATGGCGAGGTCGACGCTACCGCGCCCCGACCGCCCCCGGGCAATCCACCCGGCCTAACGGCTCCATAACGGGTCCGATTCTCCCGCCGCCCGAGGCTCCCCTGCGCGTCATTTCGCCTCGACGCGCTGCTTCAGCTGCTGCGGCGTGACCGGGTTCTTCTCGTCCGCGAAGATGT
This sequence comes from Streptomyces sp. YIM 130001, assembly GCF_003574445.1. Classification (GTDB taxonomy): domain Bacteria; phylum Actinomycetota; class Actinomycetes; order Streptomycetales; family Streptomycetaceae; genus Streptomyces. The sequence continues at coordinate 139,546 of NZ_KZ984552.1, read as the reverse complement.
CCTTCCCGTCGAGCATCACCGTGGGTGTGCCCCGGAATCCGCCCTTCTGGAAAGCCTCGTTGGACTTGCCGACCCAGCTCTCGTAGGTGCCGTCCTCGACGCATTTCTTGAACTTCCCCGTCTCGAGACCCTTCACCTGTCCGGCGAGCTCGAGCAGGCGGTCGTTCTCGGCGAAGGCGTCGTCCGATTCCTGCGGCTGGTTCTTGTAGAGGACGTCGTGGTACTCGGGGAACCTGCCGGCGTCCTGGGCGCAGACGGCGGCGTTCGCCGCGTTCCGCGAGCCGGTGCCGCCCATGTTGCCGTCGATGATCGTGGCGAGGTGGTACTCGACCTTGAGGAGGCCCTTGTCGGCGAGCTCGTTGATCGTCGGGCTGTACTGCGTCTCGAACTGGGCGCAGGCCGGGCAGCGGAAGTCCTCCCAGATGGTCAGGGTGGATTTGGCGGTGGGCTTGCCGGCGGGGATCGCCAGTCTGTCCTTTCCGGCCGCCCCCTTCGGCTCCACCAGGGGGCCGGCGGACTCCTTCTTGTCGTCGCCCGAGTTCGCCGCGACGATGCCGACCACGGCGGCGAGGCCGAGTACACACACCACGGCCGACGCGACGATCAGTGTCCGGCGGCGCCGCTCACGGCTCTTGTCGCGCTCGCGCTCCGCTGCCAGCCGCTCGCGGGCTGTGCGCTTTCCCTCACGGTTGTTCTCACTCACATCCCGCAAACGAACCGGGGAGGCCCCAGCGAGCCTCCCCGGTTCATGTCCACCCGTTCGAGCTACCCGCGCTTTCGCACACCCGCGGCCAGTTCGGCGGTCAGAGACCGTACGGCCGCCAGGCCCGCGGCGGTGTCCTCGGCATCGAGCATGGCCTTGACGAAGGCGGAGCCGACGATCACGCCGTCGGCGAAGCCGGCCACCTCGGCCGCCTGCTCGGCGTTGGAGACTCCGAGGCCGACGCAGACCGGGAGTTCGGTGCTGACCCGGGTGCGACGCACCAGGTCCGCGGCCTGCTCACCGACCGAGGCGCGGGTGCCGGTGACGCCCATCAGGGAGGCGGCGTAGACGAATCCGGAGCCGACCGCGGTGATCTGCGCGAGCCGTTCGTCGCGGCTGCTCGGGGCGACCACGAAGACCGTGGCCAGCGAGTGCTTGGCCGCGTGCTCGCGCCACAGCGCTGACTCCTCGACCGGCAGGTCCGGCAGGATGCAGCCCGCGCCGCCCGCCTCGGCGAGCTCGGCGGTGAAGCGCTCCACGCCGTAGCGGTCGATGGGGTTCCAGTACGTCATCACCAGGACCGGCTTGCCGGTCGCGGCGTGCGCCTCGCGGACCGTGCGGATCACGTCGGCGATCTTGAGGCCGGCCTTGAGCGCGATGTCGTCGGCGGTCTGGATGACAGGCCCGTCGAGCACCGGGTCACTGTGCGGAAGGCCGACCTCCACGACGTCGGCGCCGGACTCCAGGACGGCCTTGACCGCCTCGATGCCGCCGTCGACGGTCGGGAAGCCGGCCGGCAGGTACGCGATCAGCGCGGCCCGGTTCTCGGACTTCGCGGTGGCGAGGGCGTCGTTCAACAGCTGGATGTTGCCGCTCACTTGGAGCCCTCCTCGTCGTACAGGCCGAAGTAGCGTGCGGCCGTGTCCATGTCCTTGTCGCCGCGTCCGGAGAGGTTGACGACGAGCAGCCCGTCCTTGCCGAGCTCCTTGCCGACGTCGAGCGCGCCGGCGAGAGCGTGCGCGCTCTCGATGGCCGGGATGATGCCCTCGGTGCGCGACAGCAGGTGCAGGGCCTGCATCGCCGCGTCGTCGGTCACCGCCCGGTACTCGCCGCGCCCGCTGTCCTTGAGGTACGCGTGCTCCGGTCCGATGCCCGGGTAGTCGAGGCCCGCCGAGATCGAGTACGGCTCGGTGATCTGGCCCTCCTCGTCCTGCAGGACGTAACTGCGGGAGCCGTGCAGGATGCCGGGCTCGCCCGCGGTCAGGGTGGCCGCGTGCTCGCCGGTCTCGACGCCGTGCCCCGCGGGCTCGCAGCCGACCAGGCGTACGCCCGTGTCCGGGACGAAGGCGTGGAAGAGGCCGATGGCGTTGGAGCCGCCGCCGACGCAGGCGACGGCGGCGTCGGGCAGCCGGCCCGCGCGCTCGAGCAGCTGGCGCCTGGCCTCCACACCGATGACCCGGTGGAAGTCGCGCACCATGGCCGGGAAGGGGTGCGGGCCCGCGACCGTGCCGAACAGGTAGTGGGTGCGGTCCACGTTGGCGACCCAGTCGCGGAACGCCTCGTTGATGGCGTCCTTGAGGGTGCGGGAACCGGACTTGACGGCGATCACCTCGGCGCCGAGCATCCGCATCCGGGCCACGTTCAGGGCCTGGCGCTCGGTGTCGATCTCGCCCATGTAGATGGTGCATTCGAGGCCGAACAGGGCGCAGGCGGTGGCGGTGGCCACGCCGTGCTGTCCGGCGCCGGTCTCGGCGATGACGCGGGTCTTGCCCATGCGGCGGGTGAGCAGGGCCTGCCCGAGCACGTTGTTGATCTTGTGGGATCCGGTGTGGTTGAGGTCCTCACGCTTGAGGAACACCCGGGCTCCGCCTGCGTGTTCGGCGAAGCGGGGGACCTCGGTGAGGGCGCTGGGGCGGCCCGTGTAGTTCACCAGGAGGTCGTCGAGTTCGCGGGCGAACTCGGGGTCCTGCTTGGCCTTGTCGTACTCGACGGCGACCTCGTCGACCGCGGCGACCAGGGCCTCGGGGATGAACTTTCCACCGAAGGCGCCGAAGTAGCCCTCGGCGCTGGGAACTTGACCCTCCGGGTCAGGAATGAAGAACTGACTGGACATGTGCGACATGCTCCTGTTCGGGGCGGCTCTTGCCCCGGATGTCCGGCTGGATGGTGGTCACGGTACGGGGCACTGCGCCTGCTGCGGGCATTCCCGGGTCCCGCCCCTTCGCCGTTTCGCCTTCGAGCGCCGCAGGGGCTCGGACAGCCCTGAGGTGCTTGAGGAGTTTCGGGAAGGGGTGGGGCCGGGGACGGAAGAATCCCAGCTCAGCCGCGGACGAACCCCGTGCCCGGACGCCATCGCATGCCGTTCACCTGGCCCGGCTCGGAGCCGATCACGTAACGCACCCGCCGCCCGTGGACCCTGCGCGCGGGCGCGCGGCAGCCACGCGGCCGGCAGCCGGGTGCGAGACGGACGGAGATGGACACGGTGGAAGCCTCAGCCCCGCCCGTGCCGCAGCGCGGGATGCGCGCCAGCCGCCACCAGGTCGACGACGGCGGACTTCGGGTCCTTGCCGGTGACCAGGGACTCGCCGACGAGCACCGCGTCAGCGCCGTCGTTCGCGTAGGCGATCAGGTCGTGCGGACCGCGCACGCCGGACTCGGCGATCCGGACCACGTCGTTCGGCAGCTCCGGAGCGACCCGGGTGAAGGTCGAGCGGTCCACCTTGAGGGTCTTCAGGTCGCGCGCGTTGACCCCGATGATCCGCGCGCCGGCCTCCACCGCACGCTCCGCCTCCTCCTCGTCGTGCACCTCGACGAGCGGGGTGAGCCCGATGGACTCGGCACGCTCCACGAGGGAGACGAGAGCGGGCTGTTCGAGGGCGGAGACGATGAGCAGCACCAGGTCGGCGCCGTACGCCCGCGCCTCCCACAGCTGGTAGGAGGTGACGATGAAGTCCTTGCGCAGGACGGGGATGTCGACCTTGGCGCGGACCGCCTCCAGGTCGGCGAGCGAGCCGCCGAACCGGCGCTGCTCGGTGAGTACGGAGATGACCGAGGCGCCGCCCGCCTCGTAGTCGGCGGCGAGGGCCGCCGGGTCGGCGATCGCGGCGAGCGCGCCCTTGGACGGGCTGGAACGCTTGACCTCGCAGATCACCTTCACACCGTCGCCGCGCAGTGCGGCGTAGCCGTCCTTGGCCGGGGGTGCCTTCTCCGCACGCTCCTTGAGCTCGTCGAGGCTGACGCGCGCCTGCCGCTCGGCGAGGTCCTCACGCACGCCTTCGATGATCTCGTCGAGCACACTCACGCGAGCGGCCCCCTTCCCGTACGGCTGAGGTTCGGTTCCGGTCGGATCCGGCTTTCCGATGGTGCACTGCGATGGTATCCGTCACGGGACGCAGGGCCCGCATCCGGTGGAGTCCGGTCCCACCACCTGGACTCTTTGCATGATCCGCCGGGTGGCGGCGTTCGGCGACCGGGGGCCGGACACGGCCTGCTTCAGGGGTGCAGCCAGGCGCCGGACGGCAGATTGCGTACGACGGTGAAGACGAGCACCACGGCGCCGACGGCCCACAGGTGCGCCGGCCGCGGATCGAGCCGGATCCGGCGGCCGCGGGCCGCGGCGACGACCCAGCAGACCCAGCCGACGGCGAAGAGCGCGAAGCCGGCCACCGCGAGGGCGTTCGCCGTGAGGGCGGCGGGCAGATCGCCGTGCACGAGGGCGTGCGCGCAGCGCAGTCCGCCGCAGCCGGGGCAGAAGACCCCGGTGTACTGCAGAAGAGGGCAGGCGGGGTAATGCCCGGGTTCGTTGGGGTCGACGGCGCCGACGAAGGCGAAGGCCCCGATCACGGAGCCGAGCACGCCGGCGGGGACGAGCAGCCGGCGCACGAGGCCGGTGGCGGGGGCGGTACTGCGCGGGTCCAGGGTGCGTTCGGCGCTCACGCGGGACATTCTGCCTCCGGCCGCCGGGGGCCGCTCACCGGAACGTGCGAAGGGGGCAGGACCGGTGTGCGTCCGGTACTGCCCCCTGCGTGCGTGCGTCCCGGGCCCCGCGGGGAGCGCCGAGGAGGAGGTGTCAGCTCTCCGAGCGGACCACGTGGCCCTCGGGCTTGCCCATTCCGACGGCGCTCATGATGCCGCCGGCGATCGCGCCGATGCCGATGATCACCATGCCGGCCCAGAACCCGACCGGGTTGGCCATCACGATGAAGGCACTGGAGACACAGAAACCGATGAACGCGATGATGACGCCGGTCCAGGCGGCCGGGGTGTGTCCGTGGCCTGCATCCGCCATGACTCTGCTCCTCGTTGATCCGGGTGATCGGGTTGATCCGGGGGTCGGCGCGGCCCGCTTCCGGCCTGCCTCAGGCCCGCGTCCTCGGTCGTTCCGGACGGGGCCCGCATCCATTGTCCCGCACCGGAACTGCCGATCTGCGCCGGGGTGGCGGACGTCTCACCGGCCTGCCCTCGGTCGGGCGGACGGATCAGCCGGTCGGGTCCTCGCCGCGGTCGAGCGCCTTCCACAGGTCCTCGGGGCGGTCGGGGTCCACGGGCGCCGGTGCCTTGCGGGGGCGCGGGGTGCCGTCCCGTTCGTACTTGCCGGACATCGCGGGCCAGCGGCTGCCGAAGCGGAGTGCGAGCAGTCCGGCGAGCAGCAGCAGGGCGCCGCCCGCGACGGCGGCGTAGGGCCAGGCGGTGTGCGTGACGGAAGCGATGCCGGCGGCAGCGTCACCGGTGGCGGTGGCGGCCTTCTCGTCGAGCGCTCCGTCGTCCCCCGCGCCCCCGAGGGCGGCCACGACGGTGCCGAGCCCGCTCAGGGCGAGGAGGACGGAGACCAGGACGCGTCCGCTGCGGCGCACCGCGAACACGGCGACCAGGGCGGCGAGCCCGACCACGGCGAGCGCGGCCGGGGCGCCGGTGACGTCACTGCCCTTGACGATCTGGTGGAGCGCTCCGCCCGCCGTGGAGGCCTCGCCCTCCGACCAGGTCTGCCGGGAGGCGAGCAGCACCACCGCGGCGCCGAGCGCGCCGGAGAACAGCGCCACGGCCAGACTGCGCCGGCCGGACGGGGTACGGGCGGCCGCGCCATCGGCAGTGCTCGACGCGTCGGCGTCGGTCCCGGTGGTCGCGGTGTTCCTGGGGGGCGGTACGGCAGTCACGCCTTCCACTATCCCTCACTGCCCGCCGAGGGATTCAGCCGGTTCGCGGTGTGCACGGCACGCAGCACCGCGGCGGCCTTGTTACGGCATTCGGTGTCCTCGGCGACGGGGTCGGAGTCCGCGACGACACCGGCTCCGGCCTGCACGTACGCCGTGCCGTCGCGCAGCAGTGCGGTGCGGATCGCGATGGCGGTGTCGGAGTCGCCCGCGAAGTCCAGGTAGCCCACGCAGCCGCCGTACAGTCCGCGGCGGCTCGGCTCCAGCTCGTCGATGATCTGCAGCGCGCGCGGCTTGGGAGCGCCGGACAGGGTGCCCGCGGGGAAGCATGCGGTGAGTACGTCGAAGGCGGTACGGCCCTCGGCGACCTGGCCGGTGACCGTCGACACGATGTGCATCACGTGCGAGTACCGCTCGACGGACATGAAGTCGACGACCTCGACGCTGCCGGGGCGGCAGACCCGCCCCAGGTCGTTGCGCCCCAGATCGACGAGCATCAGGTGCTCGGCGCGCTCCTTGGGGTCGGCGAGGAGTTCGTCGCCGAGCGCGGTGTCCTCCTGCGGGGTGGCGCCGCGCGGCCTGGTGCCCGCGATGGGGTGCACCATGGCGCGGCCGTCCTCGACCTTGACCAGCGCCTCGGGGCTGGAGCCCACGACGTCGAAGCCGTCGAAGCGGAAGAGGTACATGTACGGGGACGGGTTGGTCGCCCGCAGCACCCGGTAGACGTCGAGCGCGCTCGCCTCGCAGGGGGTCTCGAAGCGCTGCGAGGGCACGACCTGGAAGGCCTCGCCGGCGCGGATGCGCTCCTTGATGTCCTCGACGGCTTCGCGGAAGTCGGGGCCGCCCCAGCGTGCGGTGAACTCGGGGACCTCGGAGTGCGGCAGAGCGGTCGGCGGCGAGTGTGCCGGACGGGCGAGGTCGGCCTCCATCGCGTCGAGCCGGGCGACGGCGTCGGCATGCGCCTCGTCGACGCCGGTCTCCAGGTCGTTGTGGTTGATCGCGTTGGCGATCAGCAGGACCGAGCCGTCCCAGTGGTCGAGTACGGCGAGGTCGCTGGTGAGCAGCATGGTCAGCTCGGGCAGCTTCAGGTCGTCGCGTTCACCGGGGCCGACCTTCTCCAGGTGACGCACGATGTCGTAGCCGAGATAGCCGACCATGCCGCCGGTGAACGGCGGGAGGCCCTCGGCGCCCGCCAGGTCGCGCGGCGTGTGCAGCACTTCCACGGTGGCGCGCAGGGCCGCCAGCGGATCGCCGTCGAGCGGGACGCCGACGGGCGGAGTGCCCAGCCAGTGCGCCCGGCCGTCGCGTTCGGTGAGGGTGGCGTGGCTGTGGACGCCGACGAAGGAGTACCGGGACCAGGACCTCCCGTTCTCGGCGGACTCCAGGAGGAAGGTGCCGGGCCGCTCGGCGGCGAGCTTGCGGTACAGGCCGACCGGGGTGTCACCGTCCGCGAGGAGGCGGCGGCTGACGGGGATGACGCGGCGGTCGGCCGCCAGCTTGCGGAAGGTCTCGAGGTCCATGGCGGACGACCCTAGTGGCCGGTGCCGGCGGGGGCCCCGGTGACCGGCAGTTCGTCGGCGTCGAAGCAGGTGCGGTCGCCGGTGTGGCAGGCCGCGCCCACCTGGTCGACCTTGACCAGGACGGTGTCGGCGTCGCAGTCGAGCGCGACCGACTTCACCGACTGGTAGTGCCCGGAGGTGTCTCCCTTGACCCAGTACTCTCCGCGGCTGCGCGACCAGTAGGTGCAGCGGCCGGTGGTCAGGGTGCGGTGCAGGGCCTCGTCGTCCATCCAGCCGAGCATCAGCACCTCGCCGGTGTCGTACTGCTGGGCGATGGCGGGCAGCAGGCCGTCCGCGCCGCGCTTGAGGCGGGCGGCGACGGCGGGGTCGAGGTCACTGCGGGGCGTGCTGGTCATGCGGCCCATTGTGCGTGATGTGTGCGGAGCGGCGGGGTCCTGTCCGGACGGCGGACAACGCGGTGCACGCGGCGGACCCGAGGCGGAATTCCCCGGCGGCACGTCGTCGTCCGGCGTGGCAGTGCGGGCCGCCGCGCCGTAGGCTGGCGGGCATGTCGACCCATGCGAAGCGTGAACGGCTCCTGCTCGCCGATCTGTTGGAGGCGGCCGGACCGGACGCCCCGACGCTGTGCGAGGGATGGAACACCCGCGACCTGGCCGCACACGTCGTGGTCCGCGAGCGACGGGCGGACGCCGCGGGCGGGATCATGATCAAGGCCCTGCAGAGCCGGCTCGAGCGGGTCCAGGCCGAGTTCGCCGCGAAGCCGTACGAGGAGCTGATCCAGCTCATCCGCACCGGCCCGCCCCGCTTCTCCCCCATGTCGTTGAAGCAGGTCGACGAGGCGGCGAACGCGATCGAGTTCTACGTGCACGCCGAGGACGTACGCCGGGCTCAGCCCGACTGGACGCCGCGCGAGCTCGACCAGGTCTTCGCCGACGCCCTCTGGTCCCGTCTGGAGCGGACCGCGCGGATGCTCGGGCGCAAGGCTCCGGTGGGCCTGGTGCTGCGCCGGCCGGACGGACAGACCGCGGTCGCCCACCGGGGCGCTCCGGTGGTGACGGTGACCGGCGAGCCGAGCGAGCTGACGATGTTCGCCTTCGGACGGCAGGACGTCGCCCGGGTCGATGTCGAGGGCGACAAGGAAGCCGTGGACAAGCTGCACAGCACCAAACAGCTCGGGCTCTGAACCGGGCGAGGGCGCCGAACCATGATCAAGGTCGCCATGACCAGCGTGTATGTCGAGGACGTCGGCAAGGCGCACGCGTTCTACACGGACGTGCTCGGCTTCGAGACGCGCAATCACCTGGACATGGGCGACGGGACGCCGTTCGTCACCATCGGTGCGGCGGGCGCGCAGCGGGATCTGGAGGTGCTGCTCGAGCCCGGGGGCAGCACGATCGCCCAGACCTACACGGCCGCGCTGCGCGAGGCCGGGCTCCCCTGCATCGTCTGTTCGGTCGACGACGTCAAGGGCGAGTACGAACGTCTCAGCGACCTCGGCGTGCGCTTCAGCCAGGAGCCGCACCGCGAGGGCCCGGTACTGACCACGGTGCTCGACGACACGGTGGGCAACCTCGTGCAGCTGATCCAGGTCGGCTGACGGCCCCTCGCGACAGCGCCGCCCCGCACTCCCGTCGGCGCCGTGCCCATGGCAGGGTGCCGCCATGACGACGACTTCAGCACCATGGACGGTGGCCGTACTCGGCCCGGGCGGTGTGGGCGGTCTGGCCGCTGGCCTGCTGGCCCGGGCGGGGCACCGGGTGATCTGTCTGGCCCGCGAGGAGACGGCCGCGGTCCTCGGGTCACGTGAACTGACCGTACGCAGTGGGCAGTTCGGGGACTTCGAGGTACCGGTGGACGCGGACACCGTGCTGCGCGAGCGGGTCGACGCGGTACTCGTCACGCCGAAGGAGACCGGTCTGCGGTCCGCTCTCGAGCGGGTGCCGCGCGCCGTGCTCGGGGACGCCCTGGTGGTGCCGCTGCTCAACGGTGTGGAGCATGTGGACGTGCTGCGCGCGGTCTATCCCGCGGAGCAGGTCGTCGCGGCCACCATCCGGGTCGAGTCGACGCGGACGGCGCCCGGTGTGATCGAGCACGCCAGCCCGTTCGCGATGGTCGAACTGGCCGGCGCCACGGCCCCGGCCGAGCGGGTGGCCCGGCTCGGCGAGGTGCTGCGGGAGGCCGGGTTCGCGGCGCGGGTGCGCGAGGACGAGACGGCGATGCTGTGGGGCAAGATGTCGTTCCTGCTGCCGCTGGCTCTGCTGAGTACCCGGTACGGGCTGACGGTCGGGGAGCTGCGTGACGAACGGCGGGACGACATGCTCGCCGTGGTCGACGAGTTGGCGCGGGTCGCGGCCGCCGAGGGTGTGGAGATCGATACGCACGCGCTGATCGGACAGGTCGACGGCGCCCCGTACGGGATGCGTTCGTCGATGCAGAAGGACGCGGAGGCGGGTCGGCCGCTCGAGGTGGACGCGGTCGGCGGCGCGCTGCTGCGGGCCGCCGACCGGCACGGCATCGCGGTGCCGGTGACCTCGGGCCTGGTGACGGCGCTGAGCGGCAGCTGACAGGCCGCGGGGCGGGCGCGCGCCGCGCACCCGCCCCGTCGTGCTCGACTACCGGACGGGGTGGCCCGCCTCCCGCAGAGTCTGCTTGACCTCGCCGATCCGCAGATCACCGAAGTGGAACACCGAGGCCGCGAGCACCGCGTCGGCACCGGCCGCGACGGCCGGCGGGAAGTCGGTGAGCCTGCCCGCACCGCCGCTCGCGATGACCGGGACCGTGACGTGCCGTCGTACGGCCTCGATCATCTCGATGTCGTAGCCGTCCTTGGTGCCGTCCGCGTCCATCGAGTTGAGCAGGATCTCGCCCGCCCCCAACTCGGCGGCCTGCTGGGCCCATTCGACCGCGTCGATGCCTGCGGAGCGGCGGCCGCCGTGGGTGGTGACCTCGAACGATCCGGACTCGGTGCGGCGCGCGTCGACGGACAGGACGAGCACCTGCCGTCCGAAGCGTTCGGCGATCTCGCGGATGAGGTCGGGGCGGGCGATCGCGGCCGTGTTGACCCCGACCTTGTCCGCGCCGGCGCGCAGCAGCCTGTCCACGTCCTCGGCAGTGCGCACGCCACCGCCCACGGTGAGCGGGATGAACACCTGCTCGGCGGTGCGGCGGACCACGTCGTAGGTCGTCTCGCGGTTCCCGGAGGACGCGGTGATGTCCAGGAACGTCAACTCGTCGGCGCCTTCGGCGTCGTAGACCTTGGCCATCTCGACGGGGTCGCCCGCGTCCCGCAGGTTCTGGAAGTTGACGCCCTTGACGACCCGGCCGTTGTCCACGTCCAGGCAGGGGATGACTCGGACGGCCAGGGTCATGACTGCTCGAACTCCTCGTGACCGTCCGCGGCGGGTGCCCGGAAGGCTTCCAGTTCCACTTCGACCAGGATGCGCGGGTCGACGAAGCCGCTGACGACCGCCATGGTCATGACGGGGCGGACGTCCTCGAAGACCTCGCGGTGCGCCCGGCCGGCCGCGTCGACGTCCCGCGCATGGGTCAGGAAGATGCGGGTGCGGATCACCGACTCGGCCCCGATCCCGAACTTCCCGATCGCCTCCAGACCGCTCGCGATGGCGACCCGCGCCTGTTCGTACGGGTCTCCCTCGCCGTGCAGCACCTGGCCCCTGAAGGAGGTGGTGCCGCCCACGACGACCCGGTCCCCCGCCGCCACCGCGCGCGCGAACCCGTAGGCGTCCTCCCAGGGACTGCCGCTCTGCACACGTCGTACGTCGCTCATGAGGCCACGGCCTCCAGCGCCTCCTGCAGGGTGAAGGCCTTCGCGTACAGCGCCTTGCCGACGATCGAGCCCTCCACGCCGAGGGGTACGAGCGCGGCGATAGCCCGCAGGTCGTCCAGGCTGCTCACGCCGCCGGAGGCGACGACCGGGCGGTCGGTCGCGGCGCATACGCCCTTCAGGAGCTCCAGGTTGGGGCCCTGCAGAGTGCCGTCCTTGGCGATGTCGGTCACGACGTAGCGGGCGCAGCCCTCGGAATCGAGGCGGGCCAGGGTCTCGTAGAGGTCGCCGCCGTCGCGGGTCCAGCCGCGGCCGCGCAGGGTGGTGCCGCGTACGTCGAGGCCGACGGCGATCTTGTCGCCGTGTTCGGCGATGACCTTGGCGACCCACTCGGGGGTCTCCAGGGCGGCGGTGCCGAGGTTGACCCGGGTGCAGCCGGTGGCGAGGGCGGCGGCGAGGGTGTCGTCGTCGCGGATGCCGCCCGAGAGCTCGACCTTGATGTCCATGGCTCGGGCGACCTCGGCGATCAGGGCCCGGTTGTCACCGGTTCCGAACGCCGCGTCCAGGTCCACCAGATGCAGCCACTCGGCGCCGGCGGACTGCCAGGCGAGGGCCGCCTCGAGGGGCGAGCCGTAGGAGGTCTCGGTGCCGGACTCGCCGTGCACGAGGCGGACGGCCTGGCCGTCGCGGACGTCGACGGCGGGCAGGAGTTCGAGCTTGGCCATCACAGGGTCTCGATCCAGTTGGTCAGGAGCTGGGAACCGGCGTCGCCGGACTTCTCGGGGTGGAACTGGGTGGCCCACAGCGCGCCGTTCTCCACGGCCGCCACGAACCGCTCGCCGTGCGTGGCCCAGGACACCTTGGGCGCACGCATCGCGGGATTGCCGGTCTCCAGGGACCAGTCGTGCACGGCGTAGGAGTGCACGAAGTAGTAGCGGGCGTCGGCGTCGAGGCCGGCGAAGAGCTGGGTGCCGGCGGGGGCCTCGACCGTGTTCCAGCCCATGTGCGGGACGACGTCGGCCTTCAACGGCCCTACGGTGCCGGGCCATTCGTCCAGGCCCTCGGCCTCGACGCCGTGTTCGATACCGCGCGCGAAGAGGATCTGCATGCCGACGCAGATGCCCATGACCGGGCGGCCGCCCGCGAGCCGGCGGCCCACTATCCAGTCGCCGCGTACGGCCTTGAGGCCTTCCATGCACGCGGCGAAGGCGCCGACGCCGGGGACGAGCAGTCCGTCGGCGTTCATGGCCCTGTCGTAGTCACGGGTGATCTCGACGTCCGCGCCTGCCCTGGCGAGCGCGCGCTCGGCGGAGCGTACGTTGCCGAAGCCGTAGTCGAGGACGACGACCTTTCTGGTGGGAGCGGCGGTCAATTCCACACCTCGAGACGCAGGACGCCGGCGAGCAGACACATCGCGGCGGCGATGGACAGCAGGACGATCACCCCGGTCGGCATCTTCTGCTTGGCGAAGGAGACGATGCCGCCGACCAGGAAGAGTCCGACGACGATCAGTACGGTCGACAGGCCGTTCACAGCGCGCCCTTGGTGGAGGGCAGGATGCCGGCGGCGCGCGGGTCGCGCTCGCTGGCGTACCGCAGGGCCCGGGCGAGCGCCTTGAACTGGCACTCGACGATGTGGTGCGCGTTGCGTCCGTAGGGGACGTGGACGTGCAGGGCGACCTGGGCCTGGGCGACGAAGGACTCCAGGATGTGCCGGGTCATCGTGGTGTCGTAGGAGCCGATCATCGGCGCGATGTTCTCCGGCTCGGTGTGCACCAGGTACGGGCGGCCGGAGAGGTCGACGGTGACCTGGGCGAGGGACTCGTCGAGCGGCACGGTGCAGTTGCCGAAGCGGTAGATGCCGACCTTGTCGCCGAGTGCCTGCTTGAAGGCGGCGCCGAGCGCGAGGGCGGTGTCCTCGATGGTGTGGTGCGAGTCGATGTGCAGGTCGCCCTCGGTCTTCACGGTGAGGTCGAACAGACCGTGCCGGCCGAGCTGGTCCAGCATGTGGTCGTAGAAACCGACTCCGGTCGATACATCGACCTTCCCGGTGCCGTCGAGGTCGATCTCGACGAGGACTCCGGTCTCCTTGGTCGTGCGTTCCACACGGCCCTTGCGGCTCATGCTCGGTGCTCCTTCTTGAGTTCTCCGACCGCATCGAGGAATGCGTCGTTCTCTGCGGGGGTGCCGGCGGTGACCCTCAGCCAGCCGGGCACGCCGTTGTCACGGACCAGGACGCCCCGGTCGAGGATCTGCTGCCACACGCGGTGGCTGTCCTCGAAGCGGCCGAACTGGATGAAGTTGGCGTCGGACGCGGTCACTTCGTATCCCGCCTCGCGCAGTGCGCCCACCACCCGGTCCCGCTCCCGCTTGAGCTGGTCGACGTACCCGAGCAGGGTGTCGGTGTGCTCGAGCGCGGCGAGCGCGGTCGCCTGGGTGACGGCGGACAGGTGGTACGGCAGGCGCACCAGCTGGACCGCGTCCACCACCGCGGGGTCGGCCGCGAGATAGCCGAGGCGCAGTCCGGCGGCGCCGAAGGCCTTCGACATGGTGCGCGAGACGACGAGATTCGGACGCCCTTCGAGCAGCGACAACAGGGAGTCGCCGTGGCTGAATTCCACGTACGCCTCGTCGATCACGACCATCGAGGGCTTCGCCGCCTGGGCGGCGTCGTGGAGCGCGAGGACGGTCTCGGCCTCGACTGCGGTGCCGGTGGGGTTGTTGGGCGAGGTGATGAAGACGACGTCCGGCAGGTTCTCGGCGATCGCCTTCTCGGCCGACTCCACGTCGATGGTGAAGTCCGCGTTGCGCGGTCCCGAGATCCAGGCGGTGCCGGTGCCGCGGGCGATCAGCGAGTGCATCGAGTACGAGGGCTCGAAGCCGATCGCGGTGCGTCCGGGGCCGCCGAAGGTCTGGAGCAGTTGCTGGATGACCTCGTTGGAGCCGTTCGCCGCCCAGACCCCGGCGGCCTGCACCGGATGGCCGCCGGTGCGGGTCAGATAGCGGGCGAGCTCGGTGCGCAGCTCGACGGCGTCCCGGTCCGGGTAGCGGTTGAGGGTGCGGGCGGCCTCGCGGACCCGTTCGGCGATCCGCTCGACCAGCGGCTCGGGCAGCGGGTAGGGGTTCTCGTTCGTGTTCAGGCGTACGGGTACGTCGAGCTGCGGCGCGCCGTAAGGGGACTTGCCGCGCAGCTCCTCGCGGATCGGGAGGTCGTCGATGCCGAGGGGGCGTGCGGTACTCACTGTCCGGGCACCTTCCAGCCGAACCGGGCCTTGATCGCGGCGCCGTGCGCGGGCAGATCCTCCGCCTCCGCGAGCGTCACCACGTGCTGCGCCACGTCGGCGAGCGCGTCCCGCGTGTAGTCCACGATGTGGATGCCGCGCAGGAACGACTGCACGGACAGACCGGAGGAGTGGCAGGCGCAACCGCCGGTGGGCAGTACGTGGTTGGAGCCGGCGCAGTAGTCGCCGAGGGAGACCGGTGCGTAGGGGCCGACGAAGATCGCGCCGGCGTTGCGCACCCGGTCCGCGACGGCCGGGGCGTCCGCGGTGTGGATCTCCAGGTGCTCGGCGCCGTAGGCGTCGACCACCCGCAGGCCCTCCTCGAGCCCGTCGACCAGAACGGTCGCGGACTGCCGGCCCTCCAGGGCCGGCACGATCCGGTCGTCGACGTGCTTGGTGGCTGCGACCTGCGCCTGGAGCTCCTTGTCGACGGCGTCGGCGAGCGCGAGCGAGTCGGTCACCAGGACGGCCGCGGCGAGCGGGTCGTGCTCGGCCTGGCTGATCAGGTCGGAGGCGACGTGGACCGGGTCGGCGGTGTCGTCGGCGAGGACGGCGATCTCGGTGGGTCCGGCCTCGGCGTCGATACCGATGCGGCCGGTGAAGTAGCGCTTGGCCGCCGCCACCCAGATGTTGCCCGGCCCGGTGACCATGTCGGCCGGGGGGCAGCTCTCGGTGCCGTACGCGAACATCGCGACGGCCGTGGCGCCGCCCGCCGCGTACACCTCGTCGACACCGAGCAGGGCGCAGGCCGCGAGGATCGTCGGGTGCGGCAGTCCGCCGAACTCCCGCTGTGCCGGGGAGGCGAGGGCGATGGAGGGGACGCCGGCCTCCTGCGCCGGGACCGCGTTCATGATCACGGAAGAGGGGTAGACGGAGCGGCCGCCGGGGGCGTAGAGCCCCACGCGGTCGACCGGCACCCACTTCTCGGTGACGTCGCCGCCGGGGACGACCCGGACGGTCTTGGGGGCGCGGCGCTGCTCGGCGTGCACGCGTCGCGCACGCCGGATGGACTCCTCCAGGGCGGCGCGCACCTGGGGGTCGATTCCGGCCAGGGCCTCGGTGAGTGCGGCGGCGGGGACGCGTACCGCGTCGAGGGTCACGTCGTCGAACTTCTCCGCGTACTCGATCAGCGCCGCGTCTCCCCGATGATGCACGTCCTCGCAGATCGGCCGCACCTTGTCCAGGGCGGCGGCCACGTCGAAGTCGGCTCGGGGCAGCAGGTCGCGCAGGGCCGCGCCCTCGGGGAGGGCGTCGTCGCGCAGATCGATTCGGGAGATCACGCGGCCAATTCTCTCAGACCTGGACCGGCCGCCGGACGTCGGTATCACAGGCTGATACGGCTGCTGATACGGCTACTGACACGCCGCGATGCGACTGCCCGTAGGTCCTGGGGTGCTGGTCGACGGGGCGCGCCGGCCCGGCGCGGGACGGCTCCGGACCGCGCGCGACGGGACGGCTTGATCCATCCCCACGTATTCCCCGCAGTCTCTGTTCACCACTAGCGTTCAGCCGGTCACCGAGCGGGCATGAACCGTTCGGGCTCCGGCGCGCCCTCCCTGCCACCGCACGCAGGTCCGGCACGGCGGGCGACTCGGCGGGCGAGGGCGGGCGCGGCACGCAGCGGGCGCGGGAGAACAAGCGGCACGGCACGGGGACGTAAGCGGCACGGGGACGTAAGCGGCACGGGGAGGTCATGGGGCAGTGGACGACGACGGGCAGGGCGGCGACCCACCGGACAGTCTGGGATTCACCGCGGCCGAGATGTACATGTGGCAGGCGTTCCGCAACGGCAGCCGCTTCGACGCCACCGTCGGCGACGCGGAGATCGACGACCCGCACGGCGGGCGCCCGTGGGGAGCGGAGCGCAGTGTGCGGGCCCGCGTGGTGTGCCTGCTGATGCTGGACGGACCGCCCGCACTGCACGGCCGGGTCTCCTCGATCAAGCTCAAGGGCATCCAGATCACCGGCACACTCGACGTGGCGGGTGGCTCGGTCACTCCGTACGTGGAACTCGAGGGCTGCCGCTTCGAGAACGAGGTGCTGCTGCCGGAGAGCCGTTTCACCACACTGCGCATGGTGAACTGCTCGATCCCGCGCCTCGAGGCCGCCCGCCTGCACACCGAGGGCGATCTGCATCTGCCGCGCTGCCACGTGCACCGCGGCATCCGCCTCACCGACGCCCACATCGGCACCGACCTGCTCCTCAACCAGGCCGTGGTGCACCGCGACCGGCGCGGGCGCTCCGTGATCGCCGACGGCCTCACCGTCGCCCAGGACCTGCAGGCCGAACTCATGGAGTCGCACGGGGAGATCAGCCTGCGCGGCGCCCAGGTCGGCGTCTCGCTCAGCCTGCGCGGCAGCCTGCTGAGCAATCCCTACGGGAGCATGGCGCTGAACGCCCCGCAGCTGACGGTGGAGCGCACCCTGTATCTCACGCCGGCGGCGCTCAGCAATCCGCAGGTGACGAGCGGCGCGACGCCTGCGCGCGGGGTCCGGGTGCAGCGCTTCGAGTGCCACGGCGGAATCCGGCTCAACGACGGGCGGTTCGGCGACGCGCTCGACCTGGAGAAGGCCCGCTTCGTGATGGAGAACGAGCAGGAGGTCTCGCTGCGCCGCATCCAGGTACCGGAACTCCGCTTCCTCGGCGAGCGTCCGCAGCGGGGCAAGATGGTGCTGTCCGGCGCCAAGGTGGTCAACCTGATCGACAAATCGACGAGTTGGCCCGGCCCCGGCGGCCTGAGCGTCGCCGGGTTCGCGTACGAGAATCTCATCCCCAGCGGCAGCTTCCCGCTGGTGCGCCGCATCGCCTGGGTCGCGGCGGCCACGCCGGAGTACAGCCCGGAGCCGTACGAGATGCTGGCCGGCGTGCTGCGCAACAGCGGGGAGGACGCCGACGCCCGCGAGGTACTGCTGGCCAAACAGCGCCGCCGCCGCGAGACGCTGACCGTCCCGGGCAGGATCTGGGGTCATGTGCAGGACTGGACGGTGGCGTACGGCTACCGTCCCGGGCGGGCGGCCGTGTGGATGGCGTTCCTGTGGGCCGTCGGCGCGCTGGTCTTCTCGCAGCACCAGCCGCCCGAGATCAAGGACGGCGAGAGCCCGCAGTGGAACGCCTCACTGTTCGCCCTCGACCTGCTGCTGCCGGTGATCAATCTCGGCCAGGACGGCTACTGGCGCCTCGAGGACCGATGGCAGTGGCTCGGTGCGATCCTGGTCCTGCTCGGCTGGACGCTCGCCACCACCGTGGCCGCGGGTGCGTCCCGACTGCTGCGTCGGGGCTGAGATCCGCTGAAGCCGCGGCCGGCGGTCCGACGGCTTCAGGGCCCGCCAGGAGCCAGGCTTTACCGGCTCTTGACCCGCACCGAGGCAACCCTCGAGTCCGATACAAAAGCGTCACCAACCCTCCTCTGGCCCCTGCCCCACCTGCGGTTTTCAATGGTGGGCACCATGCCTGTCCCTCGCGCGATCCTGGCCATGGCCCGGATGCTCCGCCACGCTCCGCGCCTCGCCGCCGGCCTCACTCCGGACGACGAGGTGCTCCTCGACGCGCCGGACGAACGGCTCGCCCCCGCCCTGGTGGCAGCGGGCCGCGGCGACCACGGACCGGCGGCGAAACTGCTCGCCGCCTCCCGGGAGTCCGCCGAGTGGGAGAACCGCGACCGCTACACGGTCCGGCTCGCCGCGTTCGCCCGCAGCCGCCCCGAGTGGTTCGATCTGTGGACCGCCTCCTCGCCCTACGACCCGGACGTCGCCCTGGTACGGGCCGAGCTCGCGGTCCGCCGCGGCTGGGAGTCACCGGCTCGCAGCGAACTCCTGCGCGATGTGGCCCCGTTGGTCGCCACCGCCGCCGAGGGCAATCCCGGCGACCCGGTCCCGTGGCGGGTGGCCCTGGACCACGCGCGCGGCACCGGCGCCCCCCACGAGGACTTCGCCCGGCTCTGGTCCGAGGCGGTGCGCCGCTCGCCGCATCACTACGGCTGCCACACGGCGGCCCTGCAGTACCTCTCCGCGGCCTGGTACGGCTCGCACCGCGAGTGCTTCCGGTTCGCCGAACTGGCCGCGGCCGACGCGCTGCCCGGATCGCTGGTCCAGGCGCTGCCGGTGCGCGCCGCGCTCGCCCTGCTGCTGGACACCGACCCGGGCACCGGGAGGGCCGGCGAGCCGCCCGCGTCCGGACCGGTCGGCCGGGACCGGCTGGAGGCCGCGGCCGATCTGGCGATCGCACTCTCCACCGCGTACGAGGCGGGCGACCCGCACCCCGCCGAGGTCCGCAACGTCCTCACGTACGTCCTGGTGCGGCTCGGCCGCTGGCAGGATGCGCTGGAGCAGCTGCGGCTGATCGGTCCGCACGCGACCTCGTTCCCGTGGGACCGGGTGTCCGACGACCCGCTAGGCCAGTTCCTCGCACTCCGCGACGGCGTCCGCCTCCAAGTGGCCTCCGCCACACCGCTGCGCGGCGGGCCGGGTCCCGGCGCACGGAAGCACTCGGACACCGTGGACGCCCATTACTCTTGAGGGTCGTGACCACCGTCCGGCTTCCGCTCTTCCCGCTGAACACCGTCCTGTTCCCGGGTCTCGTGCTGCCCCTCAACGTGTTCGAGGAGCGCTATCGCGCCATGATGCGCGATCTCGTCAAGGCTCATCCGAACCCTCCCGACGACGCCGACGACGACTCCCGCGAGCCCCGCCCCTTCGCCGTGGTGGCGATCCGGGACGGCCACGAGGTCGCCCGCGCCGCCCCCGGGCTGCCCGATCCCACCGCGACGCCCGACCAGGGCCCGACAGCCGGATTCGGCGACGATCCCTTGCGGGCCTTCCACCGGACCGGCTGCATCGCCGACGCGGCCACCGTCCGCGAGCGCCCCGACGGGAGCTTCGAGGTGCTCGCCACCGGGACGAGCCGGGTGAAGCTGCTCTCGGTGGACGCCTCGGGCCCGTACCTGACCGCCGAGCTCGAGGAACTGCCGGAGGACCCGGGACAGGACGCGGACGCACTCGCCGAGGGCGTCCTGCGGGCCTTCCGCGGGTACCAGAAGCGGCTGGCCGGTGCCCGCGAGCGGTCGCTGGCGACCGGAGCCGAACTGCCCGACGACCCGTCCGTCGTGTCGTACCTGGTGGCGGCGGCCGCGGTGCTCGACGTACCGGCCAAGCAGCGCCTCCTCCAGGCCCCCGACACCGCGTCGCGGCTGCGGGACGAGCTGAAACTGCTGCGCGCGGAGACGGCCGTGCTCCGCCATCTGCCCTCGCTCCCGGCGGTCGAGCTGACCCGCTCCCCCACCAGCCTCAACTGACCTTTGCCGCGCGGCGTCCCGGGCTCCGGTGCGGCCGCGCGGCGCTGCCTCACCCGTACCGAACCCAAGGCGCGATCGAGTTGGCGAAGAAGCCCAAGAAGCAGCAGTCCGGCGGCACTCCGGCCACGGTGGCACTCGCCGCCGCCGGAACCGCGTTCACGCTCCACCAGTACGAGCACGACCCCGCGCACCAGTCGTACGGGGACGAGGCCGTGGAGGCCACCGGAGTGTCCCCGGAGCGGGTGTTCAAGACGCTGGTGGCGGACGTGGACGGCGAACTCACCGTGGCGGTCGTGCCCGTCGCCGGCTCGCTGGATCTGAAGGCTCTGGCGTCCGCGGTGCACGGCAAGCGCGCCGCGATGGCCGATCCCGCGGCGGCGGAACGGACCACCGGCTACGTACGCGGCGGGATCTCGCCGCTGGGCCAGCGCAAGCAACTGCGCACGGTGGTCGACGAATCGGCCTCGGCCCACCGGACGGTGTACGTGTCGGCGGGCCGGCGCGGCCTGGAGGTCGAACTGGCGCCGGACGACCTGGTCCGGCTGACCGGCGCGGTACTGGCGCCGATCGGCCGGCACTGAGACGAGGTCCCGCCCGGTCCGCGGGCGTCAGGCAGCGGCCGAGAGATCCCCCCGCTCCTCATCCCTCTCGAAGGAGGCGAGCGTGCGGCCGAAGTCGCGGGTGGACAGCAACAGCTTGTAGACGATGGCGAGTTCGAAGGCGAGCAGCAGCGCGCCGGCCACCACGGTCGCCCCGATGACCTGCCCGGTCAGCGGCCCGACGATGAAGACGGCCATCTGGAACTCGATGCCGCTGATCAGGTGCGTACGGATGCGGTGGCGCAGCAGGAAGGAACGGAGCCGGAGGTAGATCGGGAAGCGACTGCGGAACTCCTGGTGCAGATCGACAACCTTGGCCGTGGCCTGCGTCGTCGACCCCGCCTCGACGAGCCCGTCGGGCGACGGCGGCCCCGCCGGCTGAGCGCTGTCCGCGGTGGCGGACCCCCCGCGCACGTCCTGTTCCACGTCCGCCTCGGGGTTGGCGCGCAGCAGGTCCTCCATGAACGCGATGTCCGCCTCGTTCTCGGCACGTCGGGCGGCGCGCACCCGGGCCTTGATCTGCTTGCGCATCGTGTGCCGGGTCTTGAAGATCTCCAGCGAGTTGATGTACCGCAGCCCGTCGAGGAAGACGACGGCGACTGCGAGCCAGATGTATCTGATGTCCTCGGTGCGGTGGTACTGGCCGGCCATCAGCGCCACGGCACAGGCCATGACGCGGATCCGGTCGAAGATGTAGTCGAGCCAGGCACCGAAGACGGAGCCCTGTCCGGTCAGGCGCGCGACCTTGCCGTCCATGCAGTCCAGGATGAAGCTCAGGTGGTAGAGGACCGCTCCGGCGATCAGCCACCGCCACTCCCCCAGCGCGAAGCATGCCGCCGATCCCAGGCCCAGGACCAGTGCGCCCCAGGTGATCTGGTTGGGCGTGATACGCGTCCATCGGGCAGCCAGCCGCACGAGCGGCGTGGCGACCGGATCGACGAGCATCACGGTCCACCAGGCGTCGCGCTTCTTGTGGGTGATGCTTCGTACCTCGCGCAGCGGAGGTATCTCTCGGGGCATGGGCCGACCATCTTTCCTTGGCTCAGAGCATGTTCACCTCACGCTAGGAATGGCGTTACCCAAGGTTCAATAGATTCAGAGTGCAACCTTCTGCCGGGGTAACGGTCGAACAGTGCACAGGGATCCATAGGAGTTCCAGCAGCACACGCCGTTACCTGAGCGTTACCCGATCACCCTTCGGGTTCCTGTCCGGGCGCCGCCTGTTCACCGGGCACCGGCACGCGCTCCCGCCTCCGGGCTGCGGGCTGCGCGCCGGACGACGTGCCCTCCGGACGTGCCCTAGCCCGGCGGCGTCCGCCCGCCCGGACCGCGCTCGCCGTGGGCCTCTCCCGCAGCACCGGGATCCCACGGCTGCGGCCGGTCGGCGGCAGACGCCTGTCCCGGCCCGGGAGGGTTCTGACCCGTCGGCGCCGGCCAGCCCTGCTTCCCGTACGCCGGATACGCGTCCCCGAGCATCGGCTCGGGATCACGGGGCCCGAACAGGGCCGTCACGGCGAGGTGGACGGCGAGCGCCGCCACCGGCCAGGCGAGCAGAGCGCCCTTGGCGTTGAGCTTCAGCGGGGCGTCGAAGGCCTTGCCCACGCCCGCCTCCTTCGCCCGGGCCACCACGTCGCTGCCGGGGCCGAGCCAGATGCCGAACCGCCAGGCGACCACCGAGGCGAGCAGTCCGCCGGCCGCGAGACCGATCACCAGCGGGATGCCGCCCTTCTTGCGGAGCAGGAAGACCACCACGCCGCTGATCGCGCCGAGCGCGAGACCGCACAGCAGGAAGGTTCCGTCTGCGCCGATGGCCTGCTCACCCTCGATGTCGCGCAGGTACACGCCTTCGGTGTTGGACACCAGCGGCACTCTGGGCGCGAGCCACAGCCACAGCAGTCCGAGCAGCAGGCCGCTGACAGCCACTCCCACCGCGACGAGCACCGCCTGGCGGATCTCGGCCGGCAGATCCCGGTCGTCATCGTCCCGCGGAGCCCACGGCGGTACGGCTCCCCCGGGCGGCGGAGCGCTCCAGGGGTCGTTCGGGGGCGGCTGGTGCGGCGGAGTCAGCGGTGCGGTCACCCTGACATCGTGCCAGGCCCCCGCCTCCCGGGACGGGGTGGGACCGCCGATCGTGGCCGCGGGGCCTGGTGCGGCGGGCTCAGCGGACCGCGGCCCGGCGGTACGCCCAGGTGGCGACGGCCAGCGAGAGCACGCCGACGGCGGCGCAGATGCCGAGGTCGAGGACGACGGCGCCCCAGTCGGGGCTGCTGTCGAAGGTCCGTGCGAAGGCTTCCACCCCGTACGTCGACGGCAGCAGATCGCGCGCGTAGGCGATCACACCCGGCATCCGCTCGGCCGGCAGAACACCGAGGAGCAGCGCCGCACTCATGCCCAACTGGCCGAGCAGAGTGGCCAGTTCGGGCCGCGGCGCGAGCAGTCCGAGCGCGGCTCCGAGTCCGGCGAGTGCCGCTCCGGCCAGCGGGATCACCGCGAGCAGCACCCACAGATGCGTGAGCGGCAGACCGAAGAGCAGACTGCCGACCACGGCCGTCACCAGGGTCCCGGGCACGGTGAACGAGGCGTACGCCCCGGCCGCCCCGAGCACCACCGACGCGGGCGGCACCGGCAACGTCGCGTAATGGTCGAGCCCGCCTGCGGCCCGCAGCTGGCCGAAGTACTGGGCGAGCAGATTGAGCGCCACGAACGCGACGACGAGGACCGAGGAGCCGGCCACCACCGCCCGCGCCTCTCCCCCGCCGTCGACGACACCGCGCATCAGGATCATGATCCCGACCGACTGGAAGGTCGCGACGAAGAGCAGCGGGATACGGGCCACCCGCGCCCGGGACAGCTGGGCCCGGTAGACCGCGGCGAGCGAGGGCAACAGGCGTGCACGCGGGGCGAGTTCGGCCGGCGCGGACCCGGCCGGATCCGCGCTCGCAGGCACCGCCGGGTCCTGGGTGCCGGTGCCGAGCACCGACAGGTCGCCCCGGGGCTGTTCCGCGCCGCCGTACGCCGTCACGCCTTCACCAAACCCTTCGTACGTCCGCCGAGCGCAAGATAGACGTCCTCCAGGCTCGGCGTCGACAGCGTGAAGTCGTCGAGCGCGGCGAACGCGCGCCCGCCCGTGACCGCGGCGACCGCCGCGCGGGCCTCGTCCGGCGTGAACCTCAGCACCCAGCGCCGTCCGGACTCCTGGGCGGAGGCCCGGAGCGCGGCGACCTCTGGCACGTCGAGCGGAGCGCGCTCCCGCCAGACCAGTTCGAGCCGCACCTCACCGGCGATCTCCGCCTTGAGGCCGGCCGGACTGTCACAGGCGATCACGCGCCCCGATTCCAGCACGGCGACCCGGTCGAGGACCGTCTCGGCCTCGATGACGTTGTGGGTGACGAGCAGGACCGTCGTGCCGCGTTCGGCCCGGCGCCGGTCGACGGCGCCCCAGACCGCCCGGCGCGCCACCGGGTCCATGCCGGTGGTCGGCTCGTCGAGTACGAGGAGGGTGCGCTCGCCGACCAGGGCGGTGGCGAAGCAGGCGAGCCGGCGCTGTCCGCCGGAGAGCTTCTTCAGAGGGCGTCCGGCGAGCGGGGTCAGGCCCAGTTCGTCGAGGACGGCACGGCTCTCGGCCCGCGCGGTGCGCACGTCGAGTCCGCGCAGCCGGCCGGTGGTCTCCGCGGCGAGCGAGACGGTGAGTTCGTCGAGTGCGGTGGACTCTTGGCCGAGGTAGGCGAGAATGCGCGCGGCCCGCTCGGGGTGCCGGACGATGTCGTGGCCGAGGATCCGCACGCTGCCCGAGTCGGGGCGCATCAGGCCGGTGAGCTGGCGTACCAGCGTGGACTTGCCGGCGCCGTTCGGCCCGAGCAGTCCGAAGATCTCGCCGCGCCGCACGTCGAGGCCGATGCCGTCGGTGGCGCGCACCTCGGGGTTGCCGGGCGCGGAACGCCGGCCCTTGGTGGCGGGGTAGATCTTGACCAGATCACGCACCGCGCACACGACGTCGCTGTCGTGTTCCGCCGGTCCCGTGCGCGTACTCACGAGGAGGGAGCCTATACGTCCGCCGGGCGCGGCAGTCCCCCGCCCCGGGCCACCCGGCCGCTTCCGGTCATTCGGCGGCGGGAGCGTGCTCGGCCGTGGCGGGGACGTCGATCTCACGCCAGAAGCCGGCCCGGATCGCGTAGCGGTCGTGCTCGTCGATCTGGTCGTCCTTGTGCGCGAGGAGCCCGAACCGGGCCGCATACCTGAGGAGTTCACCGTCGATCCGGTGCGGGATGCGCGGGTACATGCCGGACAGTTTCGTCACGGATCCGGGCTCGGGCAGTCGGGCGATCCAGCGCCGGGCGAAGACCTGTCCCACCTCGTAGGGGTCGCCGCCGACGGTGGTGATGTCCTCCTCGCGGTCCGCCCAACGCTGCTCGGCGGTGGTCACCTGGGCGAGGGTGGGCAGTGCGGTGACGCCCGCGGGCTCGCCCGGCGCACCGGAGCGCTCGACCCAGCCCTTGTCCGACGACCAGCGCAGCGTGGCGTTGGTGGGGTGGGGTGCGGACTGCGCGTGCTGGCCGGGGCCGCGCAGGGCAGCGAGGTCCTTGGGGGTGGGGACGCCCTTGGCGGGGGTGCGGTCGCCGGTGGGGTGTTCGCCGGGCGGGGCCGCGTGGCCGTTCTGGGCGATGCCGTTCTGCGTGGCGGCGGACTCCTCGGCGGCGCGTTCCGCCGCTGCGGCGAGCGCGGACTCGGGCAGCGGGGCGGAGAGGATCGCGGCGATCTCGGGGCGCGGGGCGGTGGTCGGGGCGCAGACGCCGCCGAGCTCCTTGGCGCGGACGGCCTGGGTGATCCAGGCGCGGTCGAGGACGCGGCGCTCGTCGGCTTCGGCGACGAGATCCTCGGACTGGTTGTAGTCACCGTCGGCAGCCTGCACCGCCCATAGGTGGACGGCGACCCCGTGTTCCTTGGCGGACATCAGGCCGGGCAGCAGATCGCCGTCACCGGTCACCAGGACGACGTCCGAGCAGGCGCGGTTGCGGGCGAGTTCGGTGAGCTCAGCGTGCATCGCCGCATCCACGCCCTTCTGCGCCCAGCGCCCGTCACTTCTGGTGAGGGCGCCGAGGCGGACGGTGACTCTGGGCATGACGCGCAGCCTGCGGTGTTCCGGCTGGGGTACGCGGTCGGGAGCGCCGTCGAACCAGTAGATCCGCAGCAGCGGCTGCCCGGTGTCCGACTCGGCCCGCTCGCGCAGACCGTGGATGAGGGCGGTGTGGTCGACGGTGATACGGGATCTCGAGGGTTCTCCGGCGAGGAGACTGGCGGCGGCGCCGAGAAGATATCCGGCGTCCACCAGGACGACGCAGCGGTCCACGCGTTCCACCCTCTTTCCCTGAAGGCTCCCCGAATACAGAAATCGGGGGCGGGTTGCTCCGGGTTACCTTCGAGTCTGCCCGACTGCGCGAGGGTTAACGGCCGGAACTCGATCTTCGGCGTGGCGCATGGGCCCGTCGCCCTTCGGCAGCCCTTATTACGCACGGTAATTCTCTGAAATGCGCGCTATGCCGCCATATGTGAATCTGATCCCGGCCCTGGCCCCTAGATCCCCCTCAGGAGGCAGATCACCATGGCCAAGAACAAGAATCGCAAGCAGGGCAGTCCGCAGGACCGCGCGCAGCAGGAGCAGCAGCGCGGAACCGAGCAGCAGCGCCCGGAGGCTCAGCAGGACGCACAGTCCGAAGTCCAGGCGAGCCCTGCCGATTTCGCTCCCGGCGGCAGCAAGCGGCAGAAGAAGTTCGGCCACAACTGAACCACTGCTGCTGAACGATCGCGGCTGACCGGCGCCGGTACTGACACGGCCGCATCGCACGGATAGCAACGAGGGGCGCGTCCTTCACGGGACGCGCCCCTCGCGTATGTCCGCGTGGGTCCTGCGGCCTGCCGGGCTCAGCCCGCCAGGCAGGACGGCCCGAGCAGTACCTTCAGGTCGCCGAAGAGCGCCGGATCAGGCTGCACCCGGTGCCTGTCGAGGCGCAGGACCGTGGTCTTCTGGGCGCCCTGCAGCTTGATCCGCACCTCCGAGTTGCCCCGGTGGTGGCTGAGGATCTCACCGAGGCGGCTGACCATGGGCGGGGTGACCTTGAGGGTCGGGATGGTGATCGTCACCGGGGCGTTCGTACCCGCGTTGCTCAGGTCCGGGACCATCAGTTCCATCGCCACCAGGCGCGGGACGTCCTCGCGCTTGTCGAGCCGGCCCTTGACGAACACCACGGCGTCCTCGACGAGTTGGGTCGACACCAGCTGGTAGGTCGCCGGGAAGAACATGCACTCGATGGAGCCGGCCAGATCCTCGACGGTGGCGATGGCCCAGGCGTTGCCCTGCTTGGTCATCTTGCGCTGCAGACCGGAGATGATGCCGCCGATCGTGACCACGGCTCCGTCCCCGAAGTCACCACCGGTGAGCTGTCCGATCCCGGCGTCCGCCTTGTCCGACAGGACGTGCTCCAGGCCGAAGAGCGGGTGGTCCGAGACGTACAGGCCGAGCATCTCGCGCTCCTGGGCGAGCAGGTACGTCTTCTCCCACTCGTCGTCCGTGAACTCGACGTCGAGTCCGAAGCCCGGCTCCTCGGAGGCGTCGGCGGAGTCGCCCATGCCGCCGAAGAGGTCGAACTGGCCCTCGGCCTCCTTGCGCTTGACCTGCACCACGTTGTCGATCATCGGTTCGTAGTGGGCGGTGAGGCCCTTGCGGGTGTGGCCCATGGTGTCGAAGGCGCCCGCCTTGATCAGCGATTCGGTGGTGCGCTTGTTGCAGGCGGCGGCCTCGACCTTGTCGAGGTAGTCGGGGAACGAGGCGTAGCGGCCCTTCGCCTTGCGGCTGCGGATGATCGAATCCACCACGTTGGTGCCGACGTTACGGACCGCGGAGAGGCCGAAGAGGATCACGTCGTCGCCCTGGGCGGCGAAGTTCTGCTCCGACTCGTTGACGTTCGGCGGGAGGACCTTGATGCCCATGCGGCGGCACTCGTTGAGGTAGACCGCGGACTTGTCCTTGTCGTCCTTGACCGAGGTGAGCAGCGCCGCCATGTACTCGGCCGGGTAGTTGGCCTTGAGATAGGCGGTCCAGTAAGTGACGAGGCCGTACGCGGAGGAGTGCGCCTTGTTGAACGCGTATCCGGCGAACGGGACCAGGACGTCCCACAGGGCCTGGATCGCCGCGTCCGAGAAGCCCTTCTTCCGGGCGCCGTCCTGGAAGAGGACGAAGTTCTTGGCGAGTTCCTCGGGCTTCTTCTTGCCCATCACACGGCGCAGCACGTCGGCTTCGCCGAGTGAGTAGCCGGCGATGATCTGGGCGGCCTTCTGCACCTGCTCCTGGTACACGATGAGGCCGTAGGTCAGACCGAGGGTGTCCTTCAGCGGTTCCTCGAGCTCCGGGTGGATCGGGCTGATCTCCTGGCGGCCGTTCTTCCGCTCCGCGTAGTTGATGTGCGAGTTCATGCCCATCGGGCCCGGGCGGTAGAGGGCCGAGACGGCGGAAATGTCCTCGAAGTTGTCGGGCTGCATCTGGCGCAGCAGGGAGCGCATCGGCCCGCCGTCGAACTGGAAGACACCCAAGGTGTCGCCGCGGCAGAGCAGTTCGAAGGTCTTCGCGTCATCGAGCGGCAGGTCGAGCATCTCCAGGTCGATGCCCTTGTTGGCCTGCACCATCTTGATGGCGTCGTCCATGATCGTCAGGTTGCGCAGGCCGAGGAAGTCCATCTTCAGCAGGCCGAGCGACTCGCACTGCGGGTAGTCCCACTGCGTGATGGTCACGCCGTCGGTGTGCCGCGTCCACAGCGGGGCGTGGTCGACGATCGACTCGCTGGACATGATCACGCCGGCCGCGTGCACGCCCATCTGACGGACGAGGCCCTCGACGCCCTTGGCGGTGTCGATGACCTTCTTGACGTCCGGCTCGCTCTCGTACATCCCGCGGATCTCGCCCGCTTCGCTGTAGCGCGGATGCTCCGAGTTGGTGATGCCGTCGAGGTCGATGCCCTTGCCGAGGACGTCGGCGGGCATGGCCTTGGTGAGGCGGTCCCCCATGGCGTACGGGTAACCCAGTACGCGGGCCGAGTCCTTGATGGCGTTCTTGGCCTTGATCTTGCCGTAGGTGCCGATCATGGCGACCTTGTCGGCTCCGTACTTCTCCGTGACGTAGCGGATCACCTCGACGCGCCTGCGCTCGTCGAAGTCGATGTCGACATCGGGCATGGACAGGCGCTCGGGATTGAGGAACCGCTCGAAGATCAGTCCGTGCGTGATCGGGTCGAGGTCCGTGATGCCCATGGCGTACGCGACGATCGAGCCGGCCGCGGAGCCTCGGCCGGGGCCGACCGCGATGCCGTTGTTCTTCGCCCACATGATGAAGTCGGCGACGACGAGGAAGTACCCCGGGAACCCCATCTGGATGATGATGTCCATCTCGTACTCGGCCTGCTTCTGCCGGTCTTCGGGGACACCGCCCGGGTAGCGGCGGTTCATGCCGACCCGGACCTCCTCCTGGAACCAGGTGACCTCGGTGAAGCCCTCCGGGATCTCGAACTTGGGCATCAGGTCGCGCTTCTCGAACATGCCCGTGGTGTCGATCTGCTCGGCGACCAGGAGGGTGTTCGCACACCCCTCCTGCCAGGCGTCCGAAGAGTCGATCGCGTACATCTCGTCGGTCGTCTTCAGGTAATAACCCGTGCCGTTGAAACGGAAGCGGTCCGGGTCCGAGAGGTTCTTTCCCGTCTGAATGCACAGGAGTGCGTCGTGGGCGGTCGACTCGTGGGAGTACGTGTAATGCGAGTCGTTCGTCACCAGCGGCGGAATTCCGAGCTTCTTGCCGACCTCGAGAAGTCCGTCACGGACCCGGCGCTCGATCTCGATGCCGTGGTCCATCAGTTCCAGGAAATAGCGGTCCTTGCCGAAGATGTCCTGGTATTCGGAGGCCGCCTTGAGCGCCTCGTCGAACTGACCGAGCCTCAGCCGCGTCTGCAGCTCACCCGAGGGGCAGCCGGTGGAGGCGATCAGGCCCTCGGACCACTGGGCGAGGGTCTCCTTGTCCATACGGGGCCACTTCTGCAGCCAGCCCTCGGCGTACGCGTCGGAGGAGAGCTTGAAGAGGTTGTGCAGACCCGTGCTGTTCGCCGCCCACATCGTCTTGTGGGTGTAACCGCCCGAGCCGGAGACGTCGTCACGCTTCTGGTGCGGCTGGCCCCACTGGATCTTCCGCTTGGTGCGGCGGGACTCGGGGGCCACGTAGGCCTCGATGCCGATGATGGGCGTCACGCCCGCGCTCTCGGCGGAGTGGAAGAAGTCGTACGCCCCGTGCAGGTTCCCGTGGTCCGTCATCGCGATGTGCGACATGCCCATCTCGTTGCACGCCTTGAACATGTCCTTCAGCCGCGCGGCACCGTCGAGGAGCGAGTACTGCGTGTGCACGTGCAAGTGCGTGAAGGGCGGCTTGGACACGGTGGGAGACCTCCGGCGACGTACTCGGGTTTCGGCCTCGAAGTCTACGACTCGCCACCGACAGTTCAGACGGATACGGGTCACCCGGGCGGGCACTCCTCGGTACGGTCGTGCGTTGTTCCCGAGGGGACGCGACGCCGCGTCCCACCGACCCCGAGCGCCACACCCGTAACCGGTTGGCACGCACCAGGAGGCACCAAGCGATGTCGGTCCCGCAGCCCAGCGCAGCGCAGCGCGGCGAGCAGATCCTCGGCATTTTCGACACCGCGTTCGGTGAGCTCCTCGCCGCCGATCCGGCCGCGTTCCGGGTCAAATTCCGGAAGATGGCGGCCTCCGCGTTCGCCTTCTACCGGGGCACGGCCTGCCTGTTCTACCAGGACCTGGAGCGCGAGCAGCACGGCGGCCCGTTCCTGGACGAGCGCACCGGCCGGGTCTGGATCCACGGCGACCTGCACGCGGAGAACTTCGGCACGTACATGGACTCCCAGGGCCGCCTCACGTTCAACGTCAACGACTTCGACGAGGCCTACGTCGGCCCGTTCACCTGGGACCTCAAGCGCTTCGCCGCCTCCATCGCCCTGATCGGATACGCGAAGGCGCTGAGCGACGAGCAGATCACCGACCTGGTCCGCACCTACGCGACGGCGTACCGCGAGCGCATCCACGCCCTGGCCACCGGCGCCAAGGACGACGAGGTGCCGCCGTTCACCCTGGACACCGCCGAGGGCCCGCTGCTCGGCGCGCTGCGCACGGCCCGTTCGCTGACCCGCTTCGAGCTGCTCGCCTCCATGACGGAGATCCGCGATTTCGAGCGCCGCTTCAGCGCGGACGGCGGCGCGATCGAACTGGACGCGGCCACCCGTTACAAGGTCCTGGCCGCCTTCGACGGGTACCTGGAGACGCTGCCCGAGTCGAGCCTGAGCCGCCCGGACTCGTACCGCGTCAAGGACGTCGTCGGCCGCCGCGGCATCGGCATCGGCTCCGCCGGCCTCCCGTCGTACAACATCCTCCTCGAGGGCAACAGCGACGCCCTGGAGAACGACGTCGTGATCTACCTCAAGCAGGCCCAGACCCCCGCGGTGTCCGGGCACGTCACGGACCCGGCGATCCGCGGCTACTTCCAGCACGAGGGCCACCGCACGGTGATCTCGCAGCGCGCCCTGCAGGCGCACGCCGACCCCTGGCTCGGCTGGACCGAGCTCGACGGCTCCGGCCAGCTCGTCGCCGAGGTCTCGCCGTACGCCGTGGATCTGGACTGGTCGGACATCGACGAGGCGGAGGAGATCACCGCGGTGGTCGCCGACCTCGGCCGGGCCACGGCGGCGATGCACGCCGCGGCGGACGACGAGAGCGGGCACTCGGAGCTGGTGCCGTTCTCCACGGAGCGCGCCATCGACGCGGCGATCGCCGGGGACGAGGACGGATTCGCCCCGCTGCTCGTCGACTTCGCTCATGAGTACGGCGCCCGGGCCCGCGAGGACCACCAGATCTTCGTCGACCTGTTCCGCAACGGCCGCATTCCGGGGCTGTGACCCGTTCCGTGGCGCCGTACTTCACAGGCACCCTTGAGGTCACGCTTACGCGCGGCCGTGGGACACTCGCGGGCGATACTGCGCGCAGTCCGTTGACGAAGGATGCGAAGAACGACCAGTGACGATCGCGGCGATGGCACCGAGGGCGGTGCGGGCAACTCTGTTCACGGCACTCGTCGTGACGCTGTCCGCCGGTTCGCATGTGCTGCTCGCCCGCGCCCCGCTGCCGCTCGGCACTGTCGCCGCGGTGGCCGGGGCGGTGTTCGTCCTCGCCTTCGCACTGGCCGGACGTGAGCGCGGGTACTGGCGCATCGCCGCACTCCTGGTCCCGCTCGAACTGGCCGCGGACACCGTGTTCACCACCGGTCAGCACCTCTGTTACGGCCAGGCGGGCGGGCCGGTCGCGGGCCCGCTGCGTTCGCTCGGCTTCGACGTGCTCTGCGGCGGCGAGGTGGGCGCCTCGCTCGCCCGGGCCGCGGGCGGCGCCCGGCGTCCGGCCACCGAGCTCCTCGCGGGCGCCGAGTCCGGAGCCTCCTGGCTGCTGCTCGCCGCGCACATCGGCATCGGCCTCGCCGCCGCGGCCTGGCTGCGCCACGGCGAGCGTGCGGTGGCCGCGATGCTGCGGGCGGCGACCGCGCTGGCCTTCCGGCCGCTGCTGCTGGCCGTCGCCGTGGTCCCCGCACTGCCGGAGCGGACCCGGCGGCTGCCGCGTCCCGGCCGCACCCGCCGCAGCGCCCGCGTCCGTCTCCTGGTGCACTCCGTCGCCCGCCGCGGACCACCGCGCTCCGTCCTCGCCTGAGCGAACCGGCCAGGGGCCGGCGAGCACCGCGCGGTCCACGCGCGCACCCGGACGTACCTCATCAGACGGAGCACGGAGAACACCATCATGAGCAAGCGGAACAGCCAGGCGGCGAAGTCGGCGGCACGCGAGCGGCTGCGCGCCGAGCGCGAGCGGCAGGCCAAGAAGGACAAGGCCCGCCGGCAGCTCATCGTCGCGGCCAGCGTCGTCGGCATCCTCGCCGTCGCGGGCGGCGTCGGCTACGCGGTCGTCCAGGCCAACCAGCCGGGCGCCTGGGAGACCGCCAAGGACGCCAAGCTCGTCAAGCCGGCCAACACCTCCGGCAAGAACGGCACCACGGTCGTCCTCGGCAAGGACAGCGCCAAGAAGACCCTGGAGCTGTACGAGGACTCGCGCTGCCCGGCCTGCGCCATGTTCGAGCAGGCCAACGGCGAGACCATGAAGAAGGACATCGACGCCGGCAAGTACAAGGTCCAGTACATCGGCGCCACCTTCATCGACGGCGGCGCGGGCGGCGAGGGCTCCAAGAACGCCCTGAGCGCTCTCGGTGCGGCGCTGGACGTCAGCAAGGACGCCTTCCTCGAGTACAAGAGCGCGCTGTACGCCGCCAAGAACCACCCGGAGGAGTCCGACGACAAGTTCGCGGACGACGCCTACCTGATCAAGGTCGCCAACCAGGTCCCCGACCTCAAGAGCGACAAGGCCTTCAAGAAGGCGGTCGAGGACGGCACGTACGACCGCTGGGCGCTCGAGATGTCCGCGAAGTACGACGACAGCGGCGTCGAGGGCACCCCCGCGCTCAAGATGGACGGCAAGAAGATCGAGACGCCGCAGACTCCGGAGCAGTACACCGCGGCGCTGGACAAGGCACTCAAGGGCTGACCTGCCGTCGACGGCTGACGGTTCCTCGGGAGCCGCCGCAGTGATCTCGAGGCAGTGATCTCGAGCGCGGGTCCCGGGGCGAGTTCGGCCTTGCCTGCGCGCGCCGCACACCTACCGGAACGCGGCGTGCGGCGCGTATCGACCAGCCCGTAGGCTGACGCGCGCGTGCAGGCCGGGGCCAGGGCTTGTGGTGCGGATCAGCGTGGGGCCCGGTCTTCCCCCGGCCTTCGGCGGGGAAGTGCCCCCAGCACGGCGCCTCGCCGCACGGGGGGGAGACGCGGCCCTGTCGACGCTGATCCGCAGCACAAGCCCTGGCCCCGGACCCCGGCCGGCATTGCATCCGCCCGGGGCGTATCACTGCGACATCACGAGGCGGGACAGAGTGAACGGCAACGGGGGCGCCGGAGCGACGGACGGCCGCAGGCTCGTCGACGGCGGCAGGTTCGAGCTGATCGAACGGCTCGGCAGCGGAGGCATGGGCACCGTGTGGCGGGCCCGGGACACGGTGCTGCACCGGGAGGTCGCCCTCAAGGAGGTCAGGCCGCCCGATCCGACCGCGGAGTCCGGGGCGACGCTGCGCGAGCGCGTACTGCGCGAGGCCCGCGCACTGGCCAGGATCAGCCATCCGCACGTGGTCACGATCCATCAGATCGTCGACACCGCCGAGGACCCGCACCCCTGGCTGGTGATGGAGCTGTTGCCGGGCAACACCCTCCAGGACCGCCTGGAACAGAGCCCGTTGACGCCCGTCGAGGCCGCGCGGCTCGGCCGGCAGGTGCTCGCCGCACTCCGTGCCGCGCACGCGGCGGGCATCCAGCACCGGGACGTGAAACCCGCCAACGTCATGCTCCGGGCGGACGGCAGCGCGGTCCTCACCGACTTCGGCATCGCCGCCCTGCAGGGTTCCACCTCGCTGACGGCGACCGGCGACCTCGTCGGCTCCCCCGAGTTCATCGCGCCGGAGCGGATCCGCGGCGTCGACAACGACCCCGCATCCGACCTGTGGTCGCTCGGCCTGGTCCTCTACGTCGCGGCGGAGGGACACAATCCGCTGCGCCGTGGCACACCGCTCGCCACGCTCGCCGCGGTGCTCGACGAATCAGTTCCGCCGCCGGTCCGCTCGGGCCCCCTCGCACCGGCGCTCCAGACGCTGCTGGTACGGGACCCCGCCGCGCGCCCGGACGCCGCGCGCCTCGACCAGCTCCTGGCCGAGGCCGAGTCCGGCCGGGCTCCGTCCTGGCCGTCAGCCCCGGGCGCCGCACAGGCGGCGTACGGATATCCGCCGCAGGCCCCGGCGTACGGCTACCCGCCGCAGGCTTCGTACGGCTACCCGCCCCAGGGCCACGGCACCCCGCACCCCTCGACGCCGTATCCGCCGGCCCACCCGACATCCACGGCCCCCGGCACGACTCCGCGCCGCAGCCGGACACCGGTGATCATCGCGGTGGCGGCTGTCGTGGTGGCGGTGGTGGCCGCCTCCGCTCTGGCACTCAACCTCCGTGACAGCGGCGGGACTCAGGCAGGCGACACCACCGGCGGTGGCGGCCAGGACGACGGCCGCGACCGGCACACCACCGCGCCGAAGGAACCGGCCGATTCGGCGAGCCCCGGCCGGCAGACGGACCGCCCCGCGGACCCCGCCCCCGAGTCCTCGTCGAGCCGGCCCGCACCGAGCGCGACCCCGACTTCGCCGCGGCCGCCCGCCACGGGCACCTGGGTGGCCCAGTTCCTCTCGGAGCCGGTGTCATCGGGCACCGCGACCCGGGACATGCGCCTGGCCCGGGTACGCAAGGACGTGCCCGAGGCGAAGTTCGTGCGCAGCGACAACTACGCCTCGCTGCGGCCCGGTTACTGGGTCATCTACGCACCGGGCCCGTTCGCGGACGGCCGCGCGGCGCTGCGCTACTGCGCGCAACGCGGCAGGACCTCGTCCGACACCTGCGTCGGCCGCTTCATGAGCAACGACGTCGACGACATCCGCCTGCTGTGCCGCCCGCCCGTACAGAAGCCGACCGGCACCTGCACGCGGCGCTGACCGCGGCGGGCGCGCCGGCTCAGAGCGAGTCCAGGAACCCCAGCGCCTGCTTCCAGGTCTCCTCGGCCGCTTCCGCGTCGTAGTCGGCGAGTTCGGGGTGGGTGTAGAGGTGGCCCGCGCCGCGGTAGCGGTAGACCTCCACGTCCGCACCGGCCCGGCCCATGCGCAGGTACCAGGCGTTCAGCCAGTCGTCCGGCTCGAAGGGGTCCGGGTCGGCGACGTGCAGCTGTACGGGCAGCTCGTCGACCGAGGCGTCGTCCGCGATGTCGGACGTGCCGTGCAGCAGGAGCAGGCCCCGGGCCTTGTCGTCGGCCAGTGCCAGGTTCTGCGCGAGGGAGCCACCGAGCGAGAAGCCGGCGTAGACGAGCCCGTCGTTCGAGTACGGTGCCGCGGCCGTCACCGCTCGCCTGAGCAGTTCGTCCGTGCCGATCTCGTCCTTGATCCGCATACCCTCCTCGACGGTCTCCGCGGTCCGTCCGTCGTACAGGTCGGGCACGTGCACCTCGTGCCCCGCGGCCCGCAACCGGTCGGCCGCCGCGTGCACCGCGGGGCCGAGTCCCTGGGCCGAGTGGAAAAGGATGATGTTCATGCGCCCATCGTGCCAGGCCCGGGGGCTACGACGGAGACCAGGAGGTTGGGGACACCCCCTCCAGGTCCGGCGCGCGGAGCCAGTACGGTCGGGCGCATGGAGAACGTACTGCGCCCCCTGTTCGTCGTCGGTGGCTCGGTCCTGCTCACCCTGGTCATCGGCTGGCTGGTGGACCGGCTCCTGCACCGGACCTCCGAGCGACACCGGGAGACCCCGCTGTGGGGACTGCTCCGCCGTTGCCGCGTCCCGTTGCAGGTCCTGCTGATCGCGGGCCTGCTGAGAGGCACCTATCTCCAGACGAAATGGTTCGACGAGCACGAGGAAGGGGTCGGCCAGTTCCTGACACTGGTCCTGATCGCCTCGGCCGCCTGGCTCATCATCCGGATCGCCACAGCGGTGGTCGAGTCCGGATACGCGCGCTACGCGGCGACCAACCGCGACCCGGCCCGCGTACGCCGGGTACGGACCCAGGTCACCTTGATCCAACGGGTCGTGACCGCCGTGGTCGGCACGGTCGCGGTGGCGTCGATGCTGCTGACCTTCCCCGCGATGCGCACGGTCGGCACCTCGATGCTGGCCTCGGCGGGCCTGCTCGGCATCGTCGCGGGCATCGCCGCACAGTCCACGCTCGGCAATCTCTTCGCCGGGTTCCAGATCGCGTTCGGCGACATGGTGCGCCTCGGCGACACCGTGGTGGTGGACGGCGAGTGGGGCACCATCG
Source organism: Streptomyces sp. YIM 130001 (assembly GCF_003574445.1). Lineage (GTDB taxonomy): Bacteria > Actinomycetota > Actinomycetes > Streptomycetales > Streptomycetaceae > Streptomyces. The sequence goes on along the minus strand of NZ_KZ984552.1, from coordinate 103,196 downwards.
ACGAGATCACACTGACCTTCCTGACGGTGCGGACCTGGGACGACCGACGGATCACCATGCCGGTGTCGTACTTCACCAGCAAGCCGTTCGAGAACTGGTCGCGCGGCGGTGCGCAGATGACCGGCACCGTCTATCTGCAGCTGGACCACACCGCGCCGGTGCCGGCGATACGCGAGAAGCTCCGCGAGATCCTGCACGACTGCTCGGCCTGGGACGGGCGGGACTGGGGCATCGCTGTCACCGACACCTCGCCGACCACGATGGAGGTGCGGGCCGTCGTCACCGCGAAGGACGCGGACGACATCTGGACGGTGCGCGTCACCGTGCGCGAGCAGCTGCTGGCCTGGCTGGCCCACGATCACCCCTACGCACTGCCCCGGGTGACCACGGCCGAGGCGGCGCCCCCGCCGAAGCAGTTCCACGAGGAGGAGGCGCCCTCCGGTGACGTGGGGCGTACCGGCCGGGGCTGACCACCGGCGTCCCGCCGAGGCTCAGCGCATGCTGCGTACGTCGAGGTGGCGCAGCACACGGTCGACGATCTCGGGGTCGCCGCCCGGCTCGTTACGGGCGTCGAGCACCGCATGCCGGGCGGCGGACATCATCTCGCCCTGGATCTGGCGGACCCGCTTGATGCGCCTGATCCGCTCCTCCTGGGCTTCCCGCCGCTCGTCGCCGGGCAGGTCCGGGCTGATCCGGAGCCCGATGTCGTAGGCCCTGCGCATCAGTTGCTCCTGGACCTCGTCCGGGAGTTCCTCGACGGCCTCGATCTCCTTGAGCCGGGCCTTCGCCGCCTTCGCGGCACGGATGGCGAGGTCCTTCTCGTAATCCGCCTCCGACTCGGCGTCGGCGGCCACGCCCAACTTCCGCACCAGCCAAGGCAGGCTGAGACCCTGCAGCACGAGCGTCGCCAGGATCACCCCGAAGGCGATGAAGACGATCTCGTCACGGTCCGGGAAGGCACCGCCGTCCTCCGTGGTGAGCGGGATGGCGAGCGCAAGGGCCACCGACGCCACACCGCGCATTCCGGACCACCACATGACGACCGTCTCCCGGACGCTGACCGGGATCTCCTCGTCCGCGTCGCGCGCGGTGTGCAGCTTTTTCGCCAGCCAGGACGCCGGCAACAGCCAGACCAGGCGTACCAGCACCACCACCGCGACGACCGCGCCCGCCCAGCCGAGCAGCTCGCCCCAGCGGCCGGAAGCGGTGTTGATGGCGTTGTGCAGCTCGAGGCCGATCAGGCCGAAGGCGATGCCGGTGACCAGGGTGTCGACGACCTCCCAGAAGGTCCGCCCGACGAGGCGGCCCATCACGTCGTCCGCGTCCGCCGCGTACTCGGCGAGGAACATCGCGGTGGTCAGGACGGCGAGCACGCCGGAGCCGTGGAGCTCCTCGGCGAGCACGTAACTCACGAAGGGCACCAGGAGGGTGAGGCTGACCTGCAGCGTGGCGTCGCCGAGGAGTCCGATCAGCCGGTTCGCCGCCCAGCCGAGGCCGAGGCCGACGGCCACCGCGACGACTGCGGACAGGACCAGCTGGAAAGCGGCTTCGGAGACCGAGAAGGTGCCGCTGACGGCGGCCGCGATCGCCACGTGGTAGAGCACGATCGCGGTGACGTCGTTGAACAGGCCTTCGCCCTCGAGGATCGACACCAGGCGCCTGGGCAGGCCGAGTTGGCCCGCGACCGCGGTCGCGGCCACCGGGTCGGGCGGGGCCACGAGCGCGCCGAGCGCCACCGCCGCCGCGATCGGCAGACCCGGCACGATCGCGTGCGCGACGGCCGCGACCGCGGCGGTGGTGACGAAGACCAGGGCGACCGCGAGCAGCAGGATGGGCCGTACGTTGCTGGTGAACTGCCGCCAGGAGGTGCGCTGCACGGCTGCGTAGAGCAGCGGTGGGAGCACCAGCGGCAGGATGTACTCGGGCGGCACCTCGACGTTCGGCACGGCCGGGATCAGCGCGAGGACGACGCCGACGAGGGTCATCAGGACCGGCGCGGGAAGCTTCAGCCGTTCCCCGATCGGAACACTCAGCACCGCCCCGAGCAACAGCACGAACAGCAGTGCCAACTGGTCCACGGTGAGGGCCTCCGTACCTGTAATGCGTCACACGCTCGACGGTTCGGCGTCCACCCTGCCATGCGACCGCCGTGAATCAGGCGATACCCCCCGGTTCTCGCCGTCCGACGACCTGGCCACAGAGGTCCGTGCCGATGGTTCGCGCCTGAAGTTCGTCTCTACGGGAGCGGCTTGCGCATGGACCGGTGCTCGATCCCGGCGTCGAGGAACTCCGGCCCGTACGCCGCGTAGCCGAGCCGCTCGTAGAAGCCCAGCGCCTGCGTCTGGGCGTGCAGGTCCACGGCGGTGAGCCCGCGTTCCGCTCCAGCCCGTTCGATCGCCGCGACGAGGGCGGCACCGACGCCGAGTCCGCGCGCCTGCGCGGTCACCGCGAGCCGGCCGAGCGAACCGACCGTCAGGTCACCGCCGGTCCGGTCCGCCGCACCGGGCCCGTGGAGCAGGCGGCCGGTGCCGAGCGCCGTTCCGTCCGGGGCCACGGCCAGGACGTGCACGGTCGAGGCGTCCTCGGCGTCGAACTCGTCGTACTCGAGGTCCTCCGGCACCTGCTGCTCGACGACGAAGACCTCCTTGCGCACGGCGAAGCAGGCCTCGCGGTCGGCGATCCCGGACGCCTCCCGGACGTCGGCCCGGGACTCGTCGGAACTCATTCGCTCTCCGCCCGCACCCGGTCGAGGGCCTGCTGCAGATCGTCGGGGTACGAGCTCTCGTACTCGACCCAGTCCCGGCTGCCCGGGTGCTCGAAGCCGAGGCGCACGGCGTGCAGCCACTGCCGGGTCAGGCCGAGACGCTTGCCGAGCGTGGGGTCCGCGCCGTACGTCAGGTCGCCGACGCAAGGGTGCTTGTGCGCGGACATGTGGACCCGGATCTGGTGGGTGCGGCCCGTCTCCAGCTTGATGTCCAGGAGCGAGGCCGCGCGGAACGCCTCGATCAGGTCGTAGTGCGTGACCGACGCCTTGCCCTCGGCGGTGACGGCCCACTTGTAGTCGTGCTGCGGGTGCCGGCCGATGGGGGCGTCGATGGTGCCGCTGAGCGGGTCGGGGTGGCCCTGCACCAGGGCGTGGTAGCGCTTGTCGACCGTACGCTCGCGGAACTGCTGCTTCAGCGAGCTGTAGGCGCGCTCGGACTTGGCGACCACCATCAGACCCGAGGTGCCGACGTCGAGTCGGTGCACGATGCCCTGGCGCTCGGCGGCACCCGAGGTGGAGATCCGGTAACCGGCCGCCGCGAGACCGCCGATCACCGTGGTGCCGGTCCAGCCGGGGCTCGGGTGGGCGGCGACGCCCACCGGCTTCATGATCACCACGATGTCGTCGTCGTCGTGCACGATCTCCATGCCCTCGACGGGCTCCGCCACGACCTGCACAGGTTGCGCCGCCTGCGGCATCTCCACCTCGAGCCAGGCGCCGCCGTGCACCCGCTCGGACTTCCCGACGGCAGCGCCGTCGACCAGCACCTTCCCGGCGGCGGCCAGCTCGGCGGCCTTGGTGCGGGAAAAGCCGAACATCCGGGAGATGGCGGCGTCGACGCGCTCGCCCTCCAGGCCGTCGGGCACGGGCAGGGTGCGGATCTCGGGAACGGTGCTCACCCCCCGAGTATGACCGACGCCGACGGCCCTCCCGTACGGCAGGGCGTCCGGGCCCCTGACCGTACGACCGGCGCGGGCGGTCAGTCCTTGTGCACGGTCCCGTCGGGGTCGAGGCCGCGGAACGACAGGAGCACGATCAGGATGCCGCCGCAGACGATCGCGGAGTCCGCGAGGTTGAAGACCGCGAAGCCCTTGGGGGCGATGAAGTCGACGACGGCGCCCTCGAAGACGCCCGGCGCCCGGAAGATGCGGTCGGTGAGATTGCCGAGCGCGCCACCGAGGAGCATGCCGAGCGCAATGGCCCAGGGCAGGCTGTACAGCTTGCGCGCGAGGCGCACGATGACGACGATCACGATGGCCGCGATGCAGGTGAAGATGATGGTGAAGGCCTCACCGAAGCCGAAGGCGGCACCGGCGTTCCTGATCGCCTCGAAGCGCAGCCACTCGCCGATCACCTCGATCGGTTCGTGATGCTCGAGCTTCGACACCACCAGCATCTTGCTGACCAGGTCGAGGACGTAGGCGAAGGCTGCCACTCCGAGCAGGATCGCCAGCCGGCGCTTGCCCTTGGGCGCCTCGTCCTGCGCCGTCTCACCGCGGTCGGAGTCAGCGGCGGTGTCGGACTCGGTCCCGTCCTCGGGCGACGCCTCGTCCTTCGGCGAAGCCTCGTCCCCGGCCGAGTCCGCTTCGGACGAAACCTCGTCCTTCTCGGATTCGTCCGAGACATCGGCGACGTCGCTCTCGCTCCCGGCGGACTGCCCGCTGTCAGCGGACTCCACCTCCGCGGCAGCCTCGTCCCGCGCACCCGTCTCCGGCCGGCGAACCCGCTCCGGCTCAGCACCGTCAACGTCCGACGTACCGATGATGCGCTCCGCCTCTGCCACGTGAGTCCCTCAACCTAGATGCCGACTGAGGATGAGGGTACGACACACCTCTGCGGCGGCCGCGCCGCCCGGTTGCCCCGGTCCACGGCACCGGTTCAACGCCCCGCACCGCCCCGTGGTTCCCGCCGGAACGACCGCGTCCGCCGCCGCTGGCGCTGCCGCTGCCGCCAGGGGAGAGACCCCTAGTAACGCCGCTCCTGCTTCTGCTTGCACTCCACGCAGAGCGTGGCCCGCGGGAACGCCTGCATACGGGCCTTGCCGATCGCCTGCCCGCAGTTCTCGCACAGACCGTAGGTGCCGGCGTCGAGCTGGCGCAGCGCCCGCTCGGTCTGCTCGAGCATCTCGCGGGCGTTGGCGGCCAGCGCCACCTCCGTCTCCCGCGTGATGTTCTTGGTGCCGGTGTCCGCCTGGTCGTCGCCGGCACCGTCACCGGAGTCCCGCATCAGGCCGACGAGGGACTCCTCGGCCGTCGAGATCTCGGTGCGCAGCCGCTCCACCTCACCTGCGAGTTCCGTACGGGCCCCCGCGACCTCTTCCGGAGTCCACGGGTCCTCCCCCGGCCGCACCGCGAGCTCGCCCGGCCCAGCGGAGCCCTCACCCCGCGCCGGAGGCACCGCCGATTCTGCCGTCGCCGTCCCTGGGGTCTTCTTCGCAACCACCGACCTGGCTCCCGTCGTCCCAGCGGCCTCGGCCGCGTCATCGGCGGCCGGCAGTGCTGCCGCCCGCTCCTCGCCCGTGCCGCTCGCCGCGGCGCGGTCCTTGCCGGTCGCGCTTTTCGTCGTCGTGCCGCCCGCGGCACCGTGGCCGGCCGCGGTCTTCTTCGCCGCCGCCTTCTTGGCCGGAGGCGTCTTCTTCGCGGGCGCCGTCGTCTTGGCCGGCCCCTGCGCCTCGGCCGTCTCCCCGGCCGCCGTCTTCTTCGCCGCCGCCTTCTTCGTCGTGGTCTTCTTGGCCGCGGTCTTCTTGGCGGTCCCCTTCGCGGGTGCCGCCTTCTTGGCCGCGGCCTTCTTCTGCGCCGCCTTCGCCGCAGGCGTCGTCGCCACCGCCTTCTCGGCAGCCTTCTTGGCCGCGGTCTTGGCCGTGGACTTCTTGCCGTGCACGTTCTTGGCCGCCGCGTCCGTGGATTCGGTGGACTCCGACTGCTGTACGGCGGTCTTCTTCGCCACCATGGTCGCGGCCCCTTCACAATTTGTGATCTTGCTCGCGAATCGTGCTGGGACGATAAATCGACTTCACGCCCGCGGCAACGGGGCACGCCGCCCGATCCACCCGCCTCGCCGGTGTCACGCGGCGGGCTTGCACACGTTGTGCCCAGCTCCCCGCCAGGTATTCCGGCCGAACCCGCACCGTGGGCACACTCCGGCCGCAGGTGGCCATTCGGGTCACCCGAGCCCCGCCCCGGCCGCCTCGGTCCCGGCCTCCCGAAGCCGTAAATCCAGTGCGCGCCCGCACCCGGGGGCCCGTACACTGTGGGAGTCCCCACGCTCTGGGCGCACCTCCCGACACCACCGGAGGGAAGCCGGGAGCACGGGGACCAGCGAAAGGCATCGACGGGGACGAGTAGCGTCCGTACGCGGCCAGGAGCGACCCGGGGACGGTGTGAGCCCGGGGGCAGGCGCGAGCGCGAAGATCACCCCGGAGCCGCCGGAAGAACACCGCGGACCGCCCCCACGAGGTGCGGCCCCCGGCCAGTAGACCCGGCATCGCGACCCCAATGAGGGGGCCCGCCCGCGCACACGCGCCGGAGGGCCAAGGAGGGTGGTACCGCGGGAGCCCTGCGTAGCAGGCCTCGTCCCTTCGACGGAAGTCAGTAGTCCGCCGGAGGAAGCTCGTTGAACACGCAGCCGCAGTACCGCCAGGTGCCCGCCCAGGTCGACCTGCCCGCCATCGAGCACGCCGTGCTCGACTTCTGGGACCAGCAGAAGATCTTCGCCAAGAGCCTCGAGCAGTCCGAGGGCCGCCCGGAGTGGGTCTTCTACGAGGGCCCGCCCACGGCCAACGGCATGCCGGGCGCCCACCACATCGAGGCCCGCGTCTTCAAGGACGTCTTCCCCCGCTTCCGCACCATGCGCGGCTACCACGTCGCCCGCAAGGCCGGCTGGGACTGCCACGGCCTGCCGGTCGAGCTCGCCGTCGAGAAGGAACTCGGGTTCAACGGCAAGAAGGACATCGAGGCGTACGGCATCGCCGAGTTCAACGCCAAGTGCCGCGAGTCCGTGACCCGTCACACCGACGCCTTCGCCGAGCTCACCCAGCGCATGGGCTACTGGGTCGACCTCGACGACGCGTACCGCACGATGGACCCCGAGTACGTCGAGTCCGTCTGGTGGTCCCTGAAGGAGATCTTCAACAAGGACCTGCTGGTCCAGGACCACCGCGTCGCCCCCTGGTGCCCGCGCTGCGGCACGGGCCTGTCCGACCACGAGCTGGCCCAGGGCTACGAGACGGTCGTCGACCCGTCCGTCTTCGTCCGCTTCCCGCTGACCTCGGGGCCGCTCGCGGGCGAGGCCGCGCTCCTCGTCTGGACGACGACCCCCTGGACCCTGGTGTCCAACACGGCGGTCGCGGCCCACCCCGAGGTGACCTACGTCGTCGCGACGGACGGCGCCGAGAAGCTGGTCGTCGCCGAGCCGCTGGTCGAGAAGGCGCTCGGCGAAGGCTGGGAGCCGACCGGAGAGCGCTTCACCGGCGCCGAGATGGAGCGCTGGACATACCGACGCCCCTTCGAGCTGGTGGAGTTCCCCGCCCCCGCGCACTACGTCGTCAACGCCGAGTACGTCACCACCGAGGACGGCACGGGTCTGGTCCACCAGTCCCCCGCCTTCGGTGAGGACGACCTCCTGGTCTGTCGCGCGTACGGCCTGCCGGTGGTGAACCCGGTCCGCCCGGACGGCACCTTCGAGGAGGAACTCCCGCTGGTCGGCGGCGTGTTCTTCAAGAAGGCCGACGAGGCCCTCACCCAGGACCTGGCCGACCGCGGCCTGCTGTTCCGGCACGTACCGTACGAGCACAGCTACCCGCACTGCTGGCGCTGCCACACCGCGCTGCTCTACTACGCGCAGCCGTCCTGGTACATCCGCACCACCCGGATCAAGGACCGACTCCTCGAGGAGAACGAGAAGACCAACTGGTTCCCGGACTCCGTCAAGCACGGCCGCTACGGCGACTGGCTCAACAACAACATCGACTGGGCCCTGTCCCGCAACCGCTACTGGGGTACCCCGCTGCCCATCTGGCGCTGCGAAGAGGGCCACCTCACCTGCGTCGGCTCGCGTGCCGAACTGACCGAGCTGACCGGCATCGACCAGTCCTCACTCGACCCGCACCGCCCGTACATCGACGCGGTCACCTTCGACTGCCCGCAGTGCTCGGCGACGGCCACCCGCGTGCCCGAGGTCATCGACGCCTGGTACGACTCGGGTTCGATGCCCTTCGCACAGTGGGGCTACCCGTACCGGAACAAGGAGCTCTTCGAGCAGCGCTACCCGGCGCAGTTCATCTCGGAGGCCATCGACCAGACCCGCGGCTGGTTCTACACCCTGATGGCCGTCGGGACCCTGGTCTTCGACAAGTCCAGTTACGAGAACGTCGTCTGCCTCGGCCACATCCTCGCCGAGGACGGCCGCAAGATGTCCAAGCACCTGGGCAACATCCTGGAGCCCATCGCGCTGATGGACCAGCACGGCGCCGACGCGGTGCGCTGGTTCATGGCCGCAGGCGGCTCGCCCTGGGCGGCCCGCCGGGTCGGCCATGGCACGATCCAGGAGGTCGTCCGCAAGACCCTCCTCACGTACTGGAACACGGTCGCCTTCCAGGCCCTCTACGCCCGCACCTCCAACTGGTCGCCCAGCGAGGCCGATCCGGCACCGGCGGACCGCACGATCCTCGACCGCTGGCTGCTCGGCGAGCTGAACACCCTGGTCGCCGGCTGCACCGAGGCCCTCGACTCCTACGACACCCAGCGCGCCGGCAAGCTCCTGTCCGCCTTCGTCGACGACCTCTCCAACTGGTACGTCCGCCGCTCCCGCCGCCGCTTCTGGCAGGGCGACAAGGCGGCACTGCGCACGCTGCACGAGGTCGTGGAGACGGTGACCCGACTGCTCGCGCCGCTCACCCCGTTCATCACCGAGCGGGTCTGGCAGGACCTGGTCGTGCCGGTCACCCCCGACGCCCCGGAGTCGGTGCACCTGTCCTCGTGGCCCGAGGCGGACGCCTCGATGATCGACCCGACACTGTCCCAGCAGATGCTCCTGGTACGTCGCGTGGTGGAGCTGGGCCGTGCCACCCGCGCCGAGTCCGGGGTGAAGACCCGCCAGCCGCTGTCCCGCGCGCTGGTCGCGGTGGCCGGCTTCGAGGCCCTCGACGACGCACTGCGCGCCCAGATCACCGAGGAACTGAACGTCTCCTCGCTGGCCTCGCTCAGCGAGGTGGGCGGCTCCCTCGTGGACACCACGGCGAAGGCCAACTTCCGTACGCTCGGCAAGCGTTTCGGCAAGGGCGTCCAGGCCGTGGCGAAGGCCGTGGCCGAGGCGGACGCGGCCGCACTGTCCCGCGCCCTGCGTGCCGGTACGGCCTCCGTCGAGGTCGAGGGCGAGACGGTGACGCTCGGCCCCGACGAGGTGATCATCACCGAGACGCCGCGCGAGGGTTGGTCGGTGGCCTCCGACTCGGGCGCCACGGTCGCGCTCGACCTGGAGATCACCGAGGAGCTGCGCCGTGCGGGCCTGGCCCGGGACGCGATCCGGCTGATCCAGGAGGCCCGCAAGAACAGCGGCCTGGACGTCGCCGACCGGATCGAGGTCCGCTGGTCCACGACCTCCGACGAGACGGCCTCCGCGCTCGCCGAGCAGACGCCCCTGATCTCCGACGAGGTCCTCGCCGACGCCTTCACCCGCGAGGCGCCGGACGAGACGTACGGCCCCGCCTTCGAGGACGCCCCCCTCGCCCTCACCTTCCACCTCCGCAAGGCATAGGCCCCGGGGCACCGACCTGACGAACTCACCCCGAACATCGGGCGGGCTGGACACTCCAGCCCGCCCGATGTGCCTTCCCCGACTCAAGCCCCTCCGGCGGTCGAGGAGCGGAGTCCGGGTCAGCGCCCCGAGGCGGCCACTCCGGCACGGACAGCCAAAAAGGCCGGGGCCCGGGAAGTTCACACTCCCCGGGCCCCGGCCTCAAACCGCGCTGCCGACGCGCTACGCGCTACCCGCGCGCACGCGGCTCAGTTGTCGTCCTCGTCGATGAGGAACCCACGCATCGGCGAGGGCGCCTGCTGCATCGGCTGCGGCCCCTGGGGCCGAACCGGCGCCATCGGCTGCGTCATCGCGGGAGCCATCTGCTGCTGCCCGCCGTACGACGCACCGCCACCCATCGAGCCGTTGTTGCCGCCCATGGAGGGGTTGCCCCCACCCATGGTGTGGCCGCCTCCCATGGAAGGCGCACCCGCACCGGCCGGAGCCATCGAGGGCGACGGCGGCAGCGAGGCGGCCGCCGGCTGACGCGGCGGGGCGAGCGAGTCGTCGGCCTGGGTCTCCAGCTGACGCAGCTGGCTCTCCAGGTAGGACTTCAGTCGCGTCCGGTACTCGCGCTCGAATCCACGCAGGTCCTCGACCTTGCGCTCCAGCGTGGCACGTGCGGACTCCAGGGAGCCCATCGCTACGCGGTGCTTCTCCTGCGCGTCCCGCTCCAGGGCATCCGCCTTGGCACGGGCATCACGCTCGAGGCCCTCGGCACGCGAACGCGCCTCGCCCACAATCTTGTTGGCCTCGGAACGGGCCTCGGCGATCGCCTGGTCGGCGGTCTGCTGGGCCAGCGACAGAACGCGAGCCGCGCTGTCGCCACCGGGGCCGCCCTGGCCACCCTGCTGCTGGGGCAGCTGCTGCTGCGGTCCGCCGGGACCACCCATGGGACCGCCCATCGGGCCACCCTGCATGGGAGGACCGCCCTGCGGTCCGCCGGGACCCTGCGGGCCACCGGGACCATGGCCACCGGGGCCGGGGGGCAACTGCGGTGCGCCACCGGGAAGCTGCGGCGGCCCACCCATGGGGTGCTGCTGCTGCGGCGGGACCGGCTGCGGTCCAGATATTGCGGCGGGCACCGGGGCGCCAGGACCACGCTGGTCCTGCGGCTCGGGCTTGCGCATGCCGCCGCCCTGCTGCTGGTTCTGCGCGGCGGCACGAGTGGCCGCTGCCAGTTTGGCGCGCAGGTCCTCGTTCTCTCGGAGCAGGCGGGTCAGTTCTGCTTCCACCTCATCGAGGAAGGCATCGACCTCGTCCTCGTCATAGCCTTCTCGGAGACGGACGGTCGTGAACTGTTTGTTCCGCACGTCCTCGGGGCTCAACGGCATCTCTTCACCTCAACGTAGTCGTCGGCATTCGGCAAGAACGTAGTTGACATCGCGCTCACAGCCGGCTCACGACGGAGATCAGGATGTAGACGATGATCATCAGCACGAAGAAGGACAAGTCGAGCGCCACGCCCCCGAGGCGCAACGGCGGGATGAACCGCCGCAGAAGCTTGAGCGGTGGATCGGTGACAGTGTAGGTGGCCTCCAGTACGACCACCATCGCCTTGCCGGGTTGCCACGAGCGGGCGAACTGGAAGACGTAGTCCATGACCAACCGGAAGATCAGAACGATCAGGAAACACATCAGCGCGATGTAGAGCACTTCCCAGACAACGCTCATGCTCGCGCTTCCCTCTCCCCTGTCTCGTGCCGTATCCGGTGTTGCGTCTCAGCTCTGGTTGAAGAACCCGCCCTCTGCGATGCGGGCCTTGTCCTCCGCCGTGACATCGACGTTAGCAGGCGACAACAGGAACACCTTCTGCGTCACTCGCTCAATGCTGCCATGCAGTCCGAAGACCAGACCGGCGGCAAAGTCGACAAGTCGCTTCGCATCCGTGTCATCCATCTCCGTGAGATTCATGATCACCGGGGTGCCCTCACGGAAGTGTTCCCCGATGGTACGGGCCTCGTTGTAGGTCCGGGGGTGCAATGTGGTGATGCGGTACGGCTCCCGCTCGGACACAACTTTGGGCATGATCACCGGTGCGTTCTTCTCCAGGCTCTGGCGTTCAGGTGTGATGGATGCCACGGGGGCGATACGCGCCGGACGTCCAATTTCGGCGGGCACGGGCGCGGACTGTGGCAGCGGTTCACGGGGAGCCGGCGCGTGTACCTTTCGCGCCGGTTCCTCCTCCTGCACCTGGTGCGGTTCATGCCGCCTGCGGTCCCGCTCGGGCTCCGGATCCAGCTCGGGTTCGAACTCGTCGTCGGGGTCGAATCCCCGGCCGTCGTAACCGTCGTCCTCCACGAGGCCGAGGTAGACCGCCATCTTGCGCATCGCGCCGGCCATTCTCTGAGTCCTCCGCTCTGTGGTGGATCCGCTGACTCCACCAAGTGTCCGCGATCCACACGGTATCCCCGCTGATCTGCGGGAATGACCATATTTTGTGCTGTGGTCCGACTTGCTTGGCGACGTTACCGGAGCCGGGGTCGGACTCCGAGGACCGCAGTACCGACGCGCACATGTGTCGCTCCGGCCGCTACAGCCTGCTCCAGGTCCGAACTCATCCCTGCTGACACCATGTTCGCAGCCGGATGGGCTGCGCGCAGGAGGGTTGAGAATTCCACCAGCCGCTCGAACGCCGCCTGTTGCCGGTCGACGAACTGTCCGGTGAGCGGCGCGACGGTCATCAGACCGTCGATCCGCAAACCGGGCGCATTCGCCACGAGTCCGGCCAACTCCTCGATGCCGTCGGGTGATACGCCACCGCGCTCACCTCGACCACCTTCGTCCGCATCCAGGGCGACCTGGATCAGACAACCGAGCTCTCGATCCGCCCGTACCGCTGCGGCGGAGAGGGCGGAGACCAACTTGGGCCGGTCCACCGACTGCACCACATCGGCATAACCGACCACGGATCGCACCTTATTGGTCTGCAGTTGACCGACGAAGTGCCAAGTGAGCGGCAGATCCGCGCTCTCGGCGGCCTTGGGGGCCGCGTCCTGGTCGCGGTTCTCCGCCACGTGCCGCACACCGAGTTCCGACAGAACGCGCACATCCTCGGCGGGGTACGTCTTGGTGACGACGATGAGCGTCACCTCCTCCCGCTTCCGGCCGGCAGCGGCGCACGCCGAGGCGATACGCTCCTCCACCTTCGCGAGGTTCGCGGCGAGTTCTGCCCTACGGTCCGTCATGCCCCATCAATCCAGCCACACATAACCCGCCAGCCGACCGGTGGTCCGATCGCGGCGGTACGAGAAGTGATCCCCGGATTCCCGGGTGCACACCGCCGAGAACCGGCGGTCGCGGATTCCGAGTCGCTCGAGCTGCGCGCCGACCCCCGCGGTCACGTCGACCGATGGGGTCCCCCAGCTGGTCTCGGCGAACGCCGCGGGTTCCACTTCGGCGACCTCGTCCCGCATCCGGTCCGGCACCTCGTAGCAACGGCCGCAGACCGCGGGCCCGGTGCGGGCGACGATCCGTGACGGCTGCGCCCCCAGGCGCACCATCGCCTCGACCGCCGCGGGAACCACGCCCGCGACCATCCCGGGACGACCCGCGTGTGCGGCACCGGCCACCTTCGCGACCGGGTCGGCGAGGAGTACGGGGGTGCAGTCCGCGGTGAGTACCGCGAGTGCGAGGCCGGTCCGCACGGTCACCACCGCGTCGGTGTCCGGCACTTCGGACGTTCCCCAGGGAGCATCCACGGTGGCGACCTCACGTCCGTGCACCTGATTCATCCAGACCACCAGGTCCGGATCGATCCCCAGGTGCTTCGCGGTGAGTTCGCGATTGCGGAGTACGGCATCGGGGCTGTCGCCCACCGCACCGCCGAGGTTCAGTTCCTCGTACGGAACGGCGCTCACCCCGCCCCACCTGTCGGTGAAAGCGAAGTGCGCGCCGTCCACGGTGTCGTGCGTCGCCGCTATGGGACGAGTCATTACTTCAGGAAGTCCGGGACATCCAGCTCTTCGGCCTGGCTGTCCTGGTACGGCCTGGCCGGCGGCACCTGCGGCGGGGTGACCGGTGCCGACGGGACCTCGCTCACCGGCGCGGGCTCAGGAGCCGGCGCGGGCGTGGGCTCGTCCTGCGCGTCCTCGCGGGGAGTGACGCTGCCGAGCGCTCCGAAGGAGGACCGGGACTCGGACGGCCTGGCCGACGCGGCCGAGGCCGTCTCCTCCCGCTTGGAGCCCGTGGTGCCTGCCGCGACATCCCGCTTGTTCGGCGGCTGGCCGCCGTCGAAGCCGGCTGCGATGACCGTGACCCTGACCTCGTCACCGAGGGCGTCGTCGATGACCGCGCCGAAGATGATGTTGGCCTCGGGATGCGCCGCCTCGCTGACAAGTTGGGCCGCCTCGTTGATCTCGAAGAGACCGAGGTCGGATCCACCGGAGATGGACAGGAGTACTCCGCGGGCGCCGTCGATGGACGCCTCCAGAAGCGGCGAGGAGATCGCCATTTCCGCGGCGGCCACCGCGCGGTCGTCGCCGCGCGCCGAGCCGATCCCCATGAGAGCCGAACCGGCCTCGGACATCACGGACTTGACGTCCGCGAAGTCGAGGTTGATCAGGCCGGGGGTGGTGATCAGGTCGGTGATGCCCTGCACACCGGAGAGCAGGACCTGGTCCGCGGACTTGAACGCGTCGAGAACGCTGACCTGGCGGTCCGAGATCGAAAGCAGGCGGTCGTTGGGGATGACGATGAGGGTGTCGACCTCTTCGCGGAGTTCCGCGATGCCGTCCTCTGCCTGGTTGGCGCGTCGGCGGCCCTCGAATGTGAAGGGCCGGGTGACCACGCCGATGGTCAGGGCGCCGAGTGAGCGCGCGATGTTGGCGACCACGGGGGCGCCGCCGGTACCGGTGCCGCCGCCTTCACCGGCGGTGACGAAGACCATGTCGGCCCCCTTGAGGACCTCCTCGATCTCCTCGCGGTGGTCTTCGGCGGCCTTACGACCGACCGCCGGATTGGCGCCCGCGCCGAGGCCACGGGTGAGTTCACGGCCGACGTCGAGCTTGACATCGGCGTCGCTCATCAACAGGGCTTGTGCGTCAGTGTTGATCGCGATGAACTCGACGCCCTTGAGACCAACCTCGATCATCCGGTTGATGGCATTGACACCACCGCCGCCGACACCGATGACTTTGATGACTGCGAGGTAGTTCTGCGGTGCTGCCACGTCGAAGGCCTCTCGCCTCGAGTTACGTGTCGCCGCTCGCCGTGCGTGCGCTGCGACGACTGATGCCGAATGGGACGGTCCGAACGCCGACCCGAACCCTAACGCTGAAGTTTAGGGTTACCAGTGTGTCTGTTACTGGGTTCGTCTGACCCTTCCGAACAGGACACTAAGTCGACAAGTGGCGCACGTTCAACGAACACGCCGAACCTCCCGTTTTTCTTTTCACCCTATGTGATCAGCCGTTGCGCTGACCAACCAGGGTGCTGGCCAGGAAGTATGTGCGTCAACTCCCCGTTACCGCAGGGGCGGTGGGAGCCGAGACATCGAAGTGCCGTGCCTTCGGCGCCGCTTTCAACAACGCGGTGAGCGTGGCACCCTTCGCGCGCCCCTTCTCACTGCTGCCCCAGTCGACAGTACGTCCGGACTTCAACTCCAGTACGACGGAGTCATATGAACGCACTTTGACGGATCGGGTGTCGCGGGCGATCGAGGGAGGCAGATCACCCGCGACCTTGACCGCTTCGCGCCTGAGTCGATCGGTTCCGAATCTGTTCAGACTCGGCGACTGTCCGGCCGACAATTCGAGGAGCGGAACACCTCGGGGTGCGCGCGGCACGGTGGCGAACCGGACGCCGGTGGAGTCCACTTCGACGAAGTTTCCGCCCTTTTCGATGAGCAGTACGGGCTTGCGCTCGGTCACTTTCAGACCGATTCCGTGCGGCCATGAACGCACCACGTCCACCGACTTGATGCGAGGCAATTCACGGCGCAGCCGGTCCTCAATCGCCCCTGTACCGACGGAAATCAGCGGTGCGCCGACCGGTACGGCCGCGGCGTCCTTCACCTCGTGCGGCGTCAGTACGTCGACGCCGGAGGTGGTGACGCGTTCGACCCGCAGCCACGGCGAGCCGTAGAGCAGCCAACTCCCGCCGCCGCCCAGCACAACGACCGCGATCAGGGCCACCACGAGGGCGCGCCGCGAGGGCAGTCTCAGCCGTGGCCCGGGGCCGGGTGGCCGGGGAGTGCGGACCGGGCTGGCGTCCCGCTGTCGTGTGCCGCCTTTGACGGCGGTGGGTCCGGCCACACTCCCCTGCCTTCTCACGCCCTGTGGCGTGCCGCGATCGCCTCGTGGACCATGCCGACGAGGAGTTCGTCCGCGTCCCTGCGGCCGAACTCGGAGGCGGCCCGGGACATCTCGTACAGCCGGTGCGGGTCGGCGAGCACCGGCAGCACATTGTGCTGGACCCACTGCGGGGTCAGTTCGGCGTCGTCGACCAGCAGTCCGCCGCCGGCCTTGACCACCGGCTGGGCGTTCAGGCGCTGTTCGCCGTTGCCGATAGGCAGCGGGACGTAGGCGGCCGGGAGCCCGACGGCGGAGAGTTCGGCGACGGTCATCGCGCCCGCGCGGCAGAGCATCATGTCGGCCGCGGCGTACGCGAGGTCCATCCGGTCCACGTACGGTACCGGGATGTACGGCGGCATTCCGGGCATGTTGTCGACGTGTGGCATCTCGTTCCGCGGGCCCACCGCGTGCAGGATCTGGATACCGGAACGCTGCAGGATCGGGGCGGCCTGCTGGACGACCTCGTTGAGCCTGCGCGCGCCCTGCGAACCGCCGGAGACCAGCAGGGTCGGCAGGTTCGGGTCGAGACCGAAAGCGGCGCGCGCCTCGGGGCGCACCCGGGCGCGGTCCAGAGTGGCGATGGTGCGGCGCAACGGGATACCGATGTAGCGCGAGTTGCGCAGCTTGCTGTCCGGAGTGGAGACGGCGACCGCGGCCGCGTACCGCGAACCGATCTTGTTGGCCAGGCCGGGACGTGCGTTGGCCTCGTGGACGATGATCGGCACCCCGAGGCGCTTGGCGGCGAGGTAGCCGGGCAGCGCCACATAGCCGCCGAATCCGACCACCGCGTCCGCCTTGGTGCGCTCCAGGATCTGCTCGGCGGCCTTGATCGTGCCGCGCAGTCGCCCGGGCACGGTGATCAGCTCCGGGGTGGGTTTACGGGGCAGGGGCACGGCGGGAATCAGCGCGAGTTCGTAGCCGCGCTCCGGGACCAGTCGGTTCTCGAGCCCCTTCTCCGTGCCGAGGGCCGTGATCCCTACCGTCGGGTCCTGCCTTCGCAGGGCGTCCGCGAGGGCGAGCGCAGGCTCGATATGACCGGCGGTCCCCCCACCGGCGAGTACGACATGCACCGAAATTCACCGCTCTCCGGACGGTCGCGCCTTGGCACGCCGTCTCATCGTGTTCCATCTCACCGCGGCCCGCTTCCTGCCGAACAGCCTTTGCTGCCGGGCAAGAGCCGCTCGCGCCGTGGGCTCCCCGCGCGCGAACGCGATGAGCAGCCCGATGGCGAACATGGTCGGCAGCAGGGCTGACCCTCCGTAGGAGAACAGCGGCAGGGGGACCCCGGCGATCGGCAACAGGCCGAGCACCGCACCGACGTTGATCACGGCCTGGGCCGTGATCCACGTGGTCACACCTCCCGCGGCGTACCTCACGAAGGGGTCCTCCGTGCGTCCGGCCACGCGGATACCCGCATAGCCTAGAGCCGCGAAGAGGGCGAGTACCGACAGCGTCCCCGCGAGACCCAGTTCCTCCCCAGTGATCGCGAAAATGAAGTCGGTGTGCGGTTCCGGGAGTTGACCCCATTTTTCCACACTGGCGCCGAGGCCGGAACCGAAGAATCCGCCTGAGGCGAGAGCGTAGATCCCGTGCACGGCCTGCCAGCACTGGTCGCCGGGACCGGGGTCGGTGGCGGCGATGCAGGCGAGGCGCGACATCCGGTTCGGACTGGTCCTGATCAGGATGAAACCGATCAGTGCCGCCACCGAGAGCACTCCGGCGAACAGTCGGGTGGGAGCGCCCGCGAGCCACAGCAGGCCGAACAGGACGGCCGCGAGGATGATCGCGGTGCCCATGTCGCCGCCCAGCATGATGAGTCCGAGCAGCATGAAGGCCACAGGCACCAGCGGCACCAGCATGTGCTTCCACTGGGTCAGGAGCCGCTTGTCCTGTTTGCGGGCCAGCAGGTCGGCTCCCCACAGCACCAGGGCGAGTTTGCCGAACTCGCTCGGCTGCAGCTGGAAGGGGCCGCCCAGATAGATCCAGTTCTGGTTGCCGTTGACCGCGTGCCCTATGCCGGGGACCTGCACCAGGATCATCAGGAACACGGTCACGGCGAGCATCGGATACGCCAGCGCCCGGTGCAGCTTCACCGGCATCCGCATGGCCACGAGCAGCAGTACGGCCCCGATCACGGCGGCGGTGAACTGTTTGCGGAAGAAGTACGAGGCGGCCAGATCCAGTTGCAGCGCCTGGATCATCGAGGCGGAGTACACCATCACCAGACCGAGCACGGTGATCAGCAGGCTGCTGCCGAGGATCACGTAGTACGCGGTCAGCGGCCGGTCCCAGGCCCGGCGGGCCCTCCCGTACAGGCGCCGCAGCGGGTTGTCGCCCCGTCGGCGCGGGGCCGTGGGGCGCCGGGACGGTCCGCCCGGTGTTGCCGCACGCCGCACGGCGCGGGCGGCCCTTGCATCGGCCGGCATGGTCGCTGTCCCCTCCAGTCGTGCCCGGCTCGGCCGGGCTTGGCCGACGGGCCCGCCACAGAGGGCTCGCGTGCCCTGTCAGGCGCTGCCGGCTCCGGCGGACCCGGCGTCCTCGGCAGCGAGCGCGTGCACCGCGTCCGCGAAGGCCTCGCCGCGCTTGTTGTAGTTGACGAACATGTCCATCGACGCACAGGCCGGGGCCATCAGCACGGTGTCGCCAGGAACTGCGAGCCGTGCCGCCTCCCGGACGGCGGCGGACATCGCCCCAGTGTCGGTCTGCTCCAGGTCCACCACCGGGACCTCGGGGGCGTGTCGCCCGAGGGCTTCGCGGATGAGGTGGCGCTCCTTGCCGATGAGCACGACGCCCCGGAGCCGGCCGGTCGCGCTGCGCACCAACTCGTCGAACGAGGCGCCCTTGGCGAGACCGCCGGCGATCCACACGATCGATCCGTAGGCGGCGAGGGAGGCCTCCGCGGCGTGCGGATTGGTGGCCTTGGAGTCGTCGATGTACGTGACACCGGCCACCTCGCGGACCTGCTCGATGCGGTGCGGGTCTGGGTGGAACGACCGCAGTCCGTCGCGTACGGCGGCCGGTTCGACGCCGAAGGCGCGGGCGAGGGCGGCGGCCGCGAGGGCGTTGGCGATGTTGTGCGGGGCCGGCGGGCGTACGTCCGAGACCTCGGCGAGCTCCTGTGCCTGTTTCTGCCGGTCGGGCACGAAGGCACGGTCCACCAGGAGGCCTTCCACGACCCCGAGTTGGGACGGGCCGGGTGTGCCGAGCGTGAAGCCGATCGCGCGGCAGCCGTCCTCGACGTCGGCGTCGCGCACCAGTTGCTCGGTGGAGGGCTCGTCGGTGGCGTCGGCGTTGTACACGCAGGCGACCTGGTTGCCCTCGTAGATGCGGCCCTTGTCGGCCGCGTAGGCCTCCATCGAGCCGTGCCAGTCGAGGTGGTCGGGGGCGAGGTTCAGGACCGCTGCCGAGTGGGCGCGCAGCGAGGGCGACCAGTGCAGTTGGTAGCTGGAGAGTTCGACGGCGAGTACGTCGTAGGTCTCCTCGCCGAGCACCGTGTCGAGCAGCGAGACGCCGATGTTGCCGACGGCCGCGGTGCGCAGGCCCGCCGCCGTCAGGATGGAGGCGAGCATCCGCACGGTCGTGGTCTTGCCGTTGGTGCCGGTGACGGCGAGCCACGGGGCGCTGTCCGGGGTGCGCAGCCGCCAGGCCAGCTCCACGTCGCCCCAGACCTCCACGCCGGCCCGCTCGGCCGCGGTGAACAGCGGCTTGTCGGGCTGCCAGCCGGGCGTGGTGACGATCAGCTCGGTGCCCTCGGGCAGGGTCGCGCCGTCACCGAGGCGGACCGTGATCCCCTCGGCCTCCAGCTCGGCGGCCTGGGCGCGGGAGCGTTCGTCGTCGCCGTCGTTGACGACGGTGACCCGGGCGCCGCGGGCGTGCAGTACGCGGGCCGCCGGGATACCGGAGACGCCGAGTCCGGCGACGATGACGCGCTTGCCCTGCCAGTTGCTCACTTGGTGGCCGCCCACCCTGCGTAGAAGACACCGAGTCCGACGATCACACACATGCCCTGGATGATCCAGAAGCGGACCACGACCAGGACTTCGGACCAGCCCTTGAGTTCGAAGTGATGCTGCAGCGGGGCCATGCGGAAGACGCGTTTCCCGGTGAGCCGGAAGGAGCCGACCTGGATGACGACGGACATCGTGATGAGGACGAACAGGCCGCCGAGCAGGGCGAGCAGCAGCTCCGTGCGGGAACAGATGGCCAGGCCGGCCAGCGCGCCGCCGAGGGCCAGCGAGCCGGTGTCGCCCATGAAGATCTTGGCCGGCGAGGTGTTCCACCACAGGAAGCCGAAGCAGGCGCCCATCAGGGCCGAGGCGACGATGGCGAGGTCGAGTGGATCTCGTACTTCGAAGCAGGCCGCCGGGTTGGTGAGTGACTCGGCGTTGGCGCAGGACTCCTGGAACTGCCAGACGCCGATGAAGGTATAGGCACCGAAGACCATCACCGAGGCACCGGTGGCGAGTCCGTCCAGGCCGTCGGTGAGGTTCACGCCGTTCGACATCGCGAGGATCATGAACAGCGCCCAGATGACGAAGAGCACCGGGCCGATCGTCCAGCCGAAGTCCGTCACGAAGGAGAGTTTCGTGGACGCGGGGGTGTTGCCCCGGTTGTCCGCGAACTGCAGGGCCAGCACGGCGAAGGTGATGCCGACGATCAGCTGTCCGGCCATCTTCGCCTTGGCGCGCAGACCGAGCGAACGCCGTTTGACGATCTTGATGTAGTCGTCGAGGAAGCCGACCAGGCCCATGCCGGTCATCAGGAAGAGCACCAGGAGACCGGAGAAGGTGGTCGGTGCACCGGTGATCAGCTTGGCGGCGAAGTACGCGATGATCGTCGCCAGGATGAAGGCGATACCCCCCATGGTCGGCGTACCGCGCTTGGCTGCGTGCTCGCGCGGGCCGTCGTCCCGGATGTACTGGCCGTAGCCCTTCTTGGCGAGGAGCTTGATCAGGAGCGGGGTTCCGATCAGGGTCAGGAAGAGCCCGATCACTCCCGCGAACAGGATCTGCCTCATCGGCCGGTGACCTGCCCCTCTACGGAAGCGGTGTCGAGCAGGGCGAGTGCCACCCGCTCGAGGCCCACCGACCTGGATGCCTTCACGAGTACGACGTCTCCCGGGCGCAGCTCGCTGCGCAACAGATCGACAGCCGCCTGTGCGTCGGACACGTGCACCGACTCCTCACCCCACGAACCCTCGTTGTATGCGCCCAGCTGCAGCCAGGACGCTTCCCTGCCCCCGACCGCGACGAGCTTGCTCACGTTGAGCCGGACGGCGAGCCGTCCGACGGCGTCGTGCTCGGCGAGCGCGTCGTCGCCGAGCTCGGCCATGTGACCGAGCACCGCCCAGGTGCGTCCCCCCTCGGCCGGCTTGCCCATCGACACGAGCGCGCGCAGTGCGGCTCGCATGGACTCGGGGTTCGCGTTGTAGGCGTCGTTGACGACCGTCACGCCGTCCGCGCGCTCGGTGACCTCCATCCGCCAGCGGGAGAGGTTGCCCGCCTCGCTCAGCGCGATGGCGATCTCGTCCGCGGACATGCCCAGTTCATGGGCGACGGCTGCCGCGGCGAGCGCGTTCGGCACGTGGTGCTCACCGTACAGGCGCATGGTCACAGCACTGCACCCGGTCGGTGTGCGGAGCGTGAAGGCCGGCTGTCCCTGTTCGGTGAGGCGTACGTCGTCGGCGCGTACATCGGCGTCGGCGGCCTCGCCGAAGAGGGTGACCCGCGCCTCGGTGCGCGAACTCATCGCGCGTACCAGGGGATCGTCGGCGTTCAGCACCGCGATGCCGCCGTCCTCGGCGGACGGCAGGGCCTCGACCAGTTCGCCCTTGGCCTGAGCGATCTGCTCGCGGCCGCCGAACTCGCCGATGTGGGCGGTCCCGACGTTCAGGACGACGCCGATACGCGGCGGGGTCAGATCGGTGAGGTAGCGGATGTGACCGATGCCGCGGGCGCCCATCTCGAGGACCAGGTGCCGGGTTTCCTCGGTGGCGCGCAGGGCGGTGAGCGGCAGGCCGATCTCGTTGTTGAGCGAGCCGGGCGTCCACACCGTGGGGCCCTTGCGCTCGAGGAGCTGGGCGATCAGGTCCTTGGTGGAGGTCTTGCCGGCCGAGCCGGTGAGGGCGACCAGGGTGGTGCCCAGGCGCGCGACGACGGCGCGGGCGAGCGCGCCGAGCGCCACCTCGACGTCGTCGACCACGATCGCGGGAACTCCGAGCGGACGGGTGGCGAGGATCGCCTCGGCCCCGGCGGCGACGGCGCGTTCGGCGAAGTCGTGGCCGTCGACGTGCTCGCCGGCGAACGCGGCGAACAGGCCGCCCTGTTCGACCTGTCGGGAGTCGATGACCACGGGCCCGGTGACCTGGCGCCGGATATCCGGTATGTCGTGCGGCTGCCCGCCGACGACGGAGACGATCTCGGCGAGGGAGAGGGCGATCACTGCTTCATCCCTGGTTGCTCTGGGCGGCGGCGCGGTGGCGGATGGCCTCGCGCAGCACCACGCGGTCGTCGAAGGGGCGTACCACTCCGTTGATGTCCTGGCCCTGTTCATGGCCCTTGCCGGCGACCAGAACGGTGTCGCCGGGACGAGCGCGGAACACGGCCGAGGCGATGGCGGCGGACCGGTCCTCGAAGACCTGGACGTCACCGCGCTCGTGGATGGGGACCTCGGCGGCCCCCGCGAGCATGGTGGCGAGGATGGCCAGCGGGTCCTCGGACCGCGGGTTGTCCGAGGTGAGTACGGCGGTGTCGGCGAGCCGCGCGGCCGCGGCCCCCATCGCCCCGCGCTTGTAGATGTCCCGGTCGCCGCCGCAGCCGAGGACGATGTGCACCCGGCCCTCGGTGACTTTGCGCAGCGCACGCAGTACGGACTCGACAGCGTCGGTCTTGTGCGCGTAGTCGACGACGGCGAGGTACGGCTGGCCCTCGTCCACCCTCTCCAGACGCCCGGGGACGCCCGCGACGCCGGCGATCCCGTCGGCAGCGGTCTGCGGGTCCACACCGGCGACCGCGAGCGAGACGATCGCGGCGAGGGTGTTGGCGACGTTGAACGGGCCTGCCAGGGGGGACTTGGCGGCGATCCGCTGTCCGTCGGGGCCGATCACGGTGAGCGTGCTGTCCATCGGGCCGACTTCGACGTCCTCGGCCCACCAGTCGGCGTCCGGGTGCCCTTCGGCGGAGAAGGTGACGATGGGGATCGTCGCTTCCTTCACGAGCCGACGACCGTACTCGTCGTCGAAGTTGACCACACCGAGCTTGGCGCGCTTGGGGGTGAACAGCTGCGCCTTCGCCTGGAAGTAGTCCTCCATGTCGGAGTGGAATTCCATGTGCTCGGGGCTCAGGTTGTTGAACACCGCGACGTCGAAGACGCAGGCGTCCACCCGTCCGAGTACCAGGGCGTGGCTGGAGACCTCCATGGCGACCGACTCGACCCCGCGCTCGCGCATCACCGCGAACAGGGCCTGCAGATCGGTGGCTTCGGGGGTGGTGCGCTCCGACTTGATGCGCTCGTCGCCGATGCGCATCTCGACGGTGCCGATGAGTCCGGTGCGGTGACCGGCCGCCTGCAGACCGCCCTCGACGAGGTACGCCGTCGTGGTCTTGCCCGAGGTGCCGGTGATGCCCAGTTGGAGCAGATCGTGTCCGGGGTCCCCGTAGACCGTGGCCGCGATCTCGCCCATGCGTCCGCGGGGATCGCCCACGACGAGGACCGGGAGTGCGGTGGCGGCCGCGCGGTCCCAGCCCGCCGGGTCGGTGAGAATTCCGGCCGCGCCGAGGTCGGCGGCCTGCGCGGCGAAGTCGGCGCCGTGGAAGCGGGCGCCGGGCAGGGCCGCGTAGATGTCGCCCGGGCGGACGGCGCGCGAGTCGTGGGTGATGCCCGTGACCGCCGCCTCACCGGTCGTGTCGACCCCCAGTTGCTCGGCGAGGGCCTTGAAGGTGCTGGCCGTGACCCGCTCGGGCCGGGGCGGTCCCGGATAGGTCACGGGAGCGTCCTTCTGAGTGGTTGGGGACTGATCAGCTTGTGGCACGGCGGTGAGCGTACCCGGCGCACCCGGCGCGGTCCTAAATGAGGTGGGCTCCGGCGCAGTGCCGGCGGCGGAGCCGCGCGACTTTGCCGCATCGGGGGGAAGCGTAGTCACAGAGATACCCGTTCAGTCTGCTTTGTCGAAGGTCACCGGCAGGCCCGGGGCCTTGGCGCCGGTCGGGGCGACCTGGAGGGTTTTCAGGGCGAATTCCATGACCTGCTTGTAGATCGGCGCACACAGCTGACCGCCGAAGTAGTCCCCCTTGGTCGGGTTCTGCACGGCGCAGTAGACGGCGATCCGCGGTTTGTCGGCGGGTGCGAAGCCGGCGAAGGACGAGGTGTAGCCCTTGTAGCGGCCGGTCTCCGGGTCCACTCGGTTGGCTGTTCCGGTCTTGCCCGCGACCCGGTAGCCGTCGATCTCCGCCTTCTGGCCGGTGCCGCCCTCGTCGTCCACGACGGCCTGCAGCATCTTCGAGAGCGTCTCGGACGTCTTCTCGCTGACCACGCGGCTCTTCTTCGGCTTCTCGGACGGTGCGAACTTGCCGTCGGCGCCCTTGCTGCCGCGGACCAGGCTCGGCTCCACCCGTACGCCGCCGTTGGCGATGGTCGAGTACAGCGAGACGGCCTGGACGGCGTTCAGCGAGAAGCCCTGTCCGAAGGGAACGGTGTACTGCGTGGACGTCGACCAGTCGTCCGGCTTGTGCAGGATGCCCGCGGTCTCGCCGGGGAAGCCGAGGCCGGTCGGGCGGCCGATGCCGAACTTCCCCAGGTACGAGTGGAGGACCCGGTTCGCCTCCGCCTGGGTCTTGCCGAGCTGCTGGGTGGCGAGGATGGTGCCGATGTTGCTCGACTTCGCCAGTACGCCGGTGAGGGTCAGGTACCAGGTGGGGTGGTCGATGTCGTCCTTGAAGAGACGGTCGCCGCGGTGCAGGCGGTTGGGCACCGTCACATGGGTGTTGGGGGTGGCCGCGTTCTCCTCGAGTACGGCGGCCATGGAGGCGAGCTTGGTGGTGGAGCCGGGCTCGAACGCGTCGTGCAGGGCGGCGTTGCCCAGGTGCGAGGGGTCGGCCTTGCCGAGATCGTTGGGGTCGAAGCCCGGTGCGTTGGCGAGGCTCAGGATCTCGCCGGTCTTGGTGTCCTGGACGACGACGTAGCCGCGGTCGGCCTTCGACTTGCGGACCTGCGCCTCGATGGCCTTCTGCGCGGTCCACTGGATGTCGCGGTCGATGGTCAGCTCGATGTCGGAGCCGGGCACCGCGGGCTTCTCGTTCCCGCCGGCGGTGGGCACCCGGCGGCCGCCGGACTGGGCGTAGGTGATCTTGCCGTCCTGGCCCGCCAGTTGATCGTTCAGCATCGCCTCGATGCCGCCGCCGCCCTTGCCCTCGGCGTTGACCCAGCCCAGTATTCCGGCGCCGAGCGCGCCGTTCGGATAGAGGCGCTTGCTGCTCGGCTCCTGGAAGACGCCGGCGAGGACGCTGCCGGCGCCGGACGTCTGCGCCTTCTCCGCCAGGGTGGCCTTGAGGTCCTTGATCTGCTTCCAGACCTGGGGGGTCTGGCGGCGGGCAAGGAGCGCGTACCGGCTGTCCGACTTCTTGAGTTTCTTGGCCAAGGTGGCGACGTCCGCGCCGAGGATCGGGGCGAGCAGCGCGGCCGCCTGGTCGGGTCCGTCCTTGACCTTGGTGTGCTTGGGGGTGAAGAGCGAGGGGTCGGCGGTGATGTCGTACGCGTCGACGCTGATGGCGAGTTCGGAGCCGTTGCGGTCGGTGATGCCGCCCCGCTCGGCCGCGAGGGTGGTGCGGATGACGCGGTTCTTCTCCGCCTTGGTCGCGTAGGCCCCGGCGTCGACGGCCTGCACCTGGAGGAGTCGTCCGACGAAGACCAGCATCACCAGGGTGAGCGCCAGGCTGACAAGGCGCAGTCGCGGACGTGGGCTGCCGAGGCGGATCGTGCGGGTACGGGGCCGCGGTACGGGCCGGGGCCGTCGCGCCGCGGGGCGGCCGGGGCCGCCGCCGCCCGGCCTGGGCCGCTGTGGCTTCGAAGGCCCTGGAACCCGTCGCCGCGGTGGTTGCCTGTCGGTCACGTCCTCACCTGCCGGCGGTCGTGGGGGTGGGCACCGGCGTCGCCGGGGGCGGCGCGGTGGCGGACGGCTTCGGGGCGGGGGCGCTGCGGGCGCCCGCGGCCGGTGGGGTGGTCGCCGGGGCCGTCGGCTTCGGGGACGCGGCCGGGTTGCCGGAAGCGGCGGGCTTCGGGGACGCGGCCGGGGGCTTCGCGGGGACCGGTTTGCGTACGACGGCGGGCTTCGCGGGCTCGCCCGGTTTGCCGCGGATCATGCCGTCCGGCGCGAGGAAGGCCGGGTTGCCGCCGGGGACCATACCGAGCTCTCGGGCCCGGCGTTCCAGCGCGTCCGGAGCCGAGTAGGCATCCACCTCACGCTGCAGGTGCTGCTGTTCGTCGGTGAGTTCGGTGGTCTCGCGCTTGAGCGCACTGAGCTTGAACGACCCTTCGTTCAACGACGAGTTGAGCAGCAGCAGCACGATCAGGCCACCGCCGAGCAGCAGCACCACCAGGAGCACGAACGGGGTACGGGCGGCCGGCGTGCCGCCCACGGGGAGCAGCCGGGCGAGGCGCGAACGGCCCGCGTCGCCCACCGCCGGCCGGACCAGGAGGCCCCTCGCCCGAGCCGTCCCGCCCGGTGGCTGCGACGCACGGTTCACGCGACGTCCTCCCGGATCCGCTGCGCTCCACGGAGCCTCGCGGGTGCGGCCCTGCGGTTCTCCGCGACCTCGTCCTCGGTGGGCAGTTCGGCGCCGCGGGTGAGCAGCTTGAGGCGCGGCTGATAGCGCTCGGGGACGACCGGGAGGCCGTGCGGCGCCGTGTTGGCCGCTCCGGCGACGAGCACCTGCTTGACGAGCCGGTCCTCGAGGGACTGATACGACAGGACGGCGATCCGTCCGCCGACCGCGAGGGAGGCGACGGCGGCGGGCACCGCCCGTTCCAGCACCGCCAGTTCGCCGTTGACCTCGATCCGCAGTGCCTGGAAGGTGCGCTTGGCCGGATTGCCTCCGGTGCGCTTCGCGGCCTGCGGCAGTGCGTCGCGAATCAGCTCGACGAGCCGGGCACTGTTGGTGAACGGTTCCTTCGCGCGCTCCCGCACGACGGCCGACACGATGCGCTTGGCCTGCTTCTCCTCGCCGTACGTCCGCAGGATCCGGACCAACTCGCCGGGCGCGTAGGTATTGAGGACCTCCGCCGCGCTCGCGCCGGTCGTCTGGTCCATGCGCATGTCGAGGGGGGCGTCCTGGGCGTAGGCGAACCCCCGGTCGGCCTCGTCGAGTTGCATCGAGGAGACGCCGAGGTCGAAGAGGACGCCTTGGACGCCGTCGATGCCCAGCCTGTCGAGTACGTCGGGGAGTTCGTCGTAGACGGCGTGGACCAGGGTGGCGCGGTCGCCGAAGGTGGCGAGTCGCTCGCCCGCCAGACGGAGCGCATCGGTGTCCCGGTCGAGGCCGATCAGACGCACCTCGGGGTGGGTCCGGAGCAGGGCCTCACTGTGTCCGCCGAGTCCGAGGGTGCAGTCGACGACCACAGCTCCGGGCTTGTCGAGGGCCGGGGCGAGCAGATCCAGACACCGCCGCAGCATCACCGGAACGTGCCGGGCCTCTTCCTCCCGCCGCTCTCCGTCGTCCTGCGACGGAAGCGCTTCGCGCCCTTGCATTGCACCCTCTCAGGTCCGGTACGGCGGTACGCACCGCCGGGTCCCCGCCCGCTCGAAGGGGATGGTCTGCCGGCGCCGGGGAAGGGACGTCAGCCGACCTGGAGCGGGTGGAGGCCGAGCCGTACGTACGCGCCGCGCACGCGGGGGAAATTCAGGGGAATCTCCGGGAAAACACCCAGCAGGAGCCGCCTCGGCTCCCGCTTCGCGTCACTTTAGTCCACGCTGTCCCGCGGTCAATCTCCGGCCGTACAGGGCGACCGCGCGTCGCGCGAGCCCGTGTTCACCCGGACGGATGCAGCTCCGACACCCCCTGTGGAGTACCTCACAACAAGGCACATTGACGTTCTTTGTCCCCCCTCACCACAGGCCGGGACGGCCCGCGCGGTCTACGGTCTATGGCATGTCGACCTCCACTTCGCCGCACTCCGACCCCTCCGGCACCCCGCCCGGTGGTGGCACAGTCACGGACCGCCTCGTCGAGGCGAACGCCAGGTACGCAGCCGGGTTCCGGGATCCGGGCATGGATGCGCGTCCAGTCCTCAAGGTCGCCGTCGTGGCCTGCATGGACGCACGCCTCGACCTGCACGCCGCACTGGGCCTCGAGCTCGGCGACTCGCACACGATCCGGAACGCGGGAGGCGTGGTCACCGACGACGTGATCCGGTCGCTCACCATCAGCCAGCGCGCCCTCGGCACGCGCAGCATCATGCTGGTGCACCACACGAACTGCGGTCTGGAGAGCCTGACCGAGGAGTTCCGGCACGAGCTCGAGGTCGAGGTCGGCCAGCGGCCCGCCTGGGCCGTGGAGGCGTTCCGAGACGTCGACCAGGACGTACGGCAGTCGATGGAGCGGGCACGGACCTCGCCGTTCCTGCCGCATCGCGACGATGTGCGCGGCTTCGTGTTCGACGTGAAGCAGGGCGCCCTGCGCGAGATCGACCCCGCATAGGGCGAGCTCAGCACCCACCTGAAACGGGAAAAAGTCTCAAGATGTGACATAGCGCCGCCAGTTATCCACAGGCGAGTGACACGAAGCGGTAACGGCAACAAGAATGCGGGTGTGACTTCGGTTCTCCCGGAACGATCCGGAACCGACGTCCGTAATTCGGGGTGGGCCGGTCGCATGGTGACACGGCCCGAACCAGGGGTGTCCCCAGCTCCTTGTGAGCTTGGGGAGAAGGGCCGAGGAGGGCCGGGTGACGACCTATGAAGATCGAGCGAGCCTCACTGACCTGACCACCACCGCGCAGCAAGTGCGCAGGTCGGTGGAGGGTGTGATCGAGGGCAAGCCGGAGGTCGTACGGCTTTCGCTGACGGTGCTCCTCGCCGAGGGCCATCTGCTCATCGAGGATGTGCCGGGTGTCGGCAAGACCATGCTGGCAAAGGCGCTCGCGCGGTCCATCGACTGCTCGGTGCGCCGTATCCAGTTCACTCCCGACCTGCTGCCGTCGGACATCACCGGTGTGTCCATCTACGACCAGCAGCAGAAGGAGTTCGAGTTCAAACCGGGCGCGATCTTCGCCCAGATCGTGATCGGCGACGAGATCAACCGCGCCTCGCCGAAGACCCAGTCCGCGCTCCTGGAGTCCATGGAGGAGCGCCAGGTCACCATCGACGGCCGCAGCTACGAACTGCCCAGCCCCTTCATGGTGGTGGCGACGCAGAACCCGGTCGAGATGGAGGGCACCTACCCGCTTCCCGAAGCCCAGCGCGACCGTTTCATGGCCCGGGTCTCCATCGGGTATCCGAGTCCCGAGGCCGAGCTGCAGATGCTCGACGTGCACGGCGGTGTCTCTCCGCTCGACGATCTCCAGCCGGTGGCGCACGCCCACGACATCGTCAAGCTCGTCGAGGCGGTCCGCACGGTCCACGTCGCCGAGCCGGTCCGCAGGTACGCGGTGGAGCTGGTCGCCGCGACCCGGCACCACCCGGATCTCAGACTCGGCGCCTCCCCCAGGGCGACGCTGCATCTGCTCCGGGCGGCCAAGGCGACGGCCGCGCTGGACGGCCGGGACTACGCGCTGCCGGACGACGTCCAGGCACTCGCGGCCCCGGTCCTCGCGCACCGGTTGCTGCCGACGGCTCAGGCCCAGCTCAACCGCCGTACCGCCGAGCAGGTCGTGCTCGAGATCCTGCAGCGCATCCCGGTGCCCGCGGCGCACCGGCCGGCGGGAGGCTTCGGACAGCCGGGCGGCATCCACGGCACTCCGGCATACCCGCACCAGCCGCCCGGCGCGCGGAGGCTGTGATGTCGGCCGGGGGGCCGGGCTTCGAGACGGGGAGCGGCGAGCCCGAGGAGGACCGTCCCAAGGGCAGCCTGCGGACCGCCCTCGCGGGCCTCACCACGCGCGGACGCTCGTTCCTGGCGGCCGGGCTCGCGGCGGCCGTGTGTGCGTACGTCCTCGGCCAGAGCGATCTGCTGCGCGTCGGGCTGCTGCTCGCCGTACTGCCGCTGGTCTGCGCCCTGGTGCTCTACCGCACGCGCTACCGGGTCTCGGGCTCGCGCCGGCTCTCGCCCGGCCGGGTCCCGGCCGGTTCGGAGTCCCGCGTCCATCTGCGGATCGAGAACGTCTCACGGCTGTCCACCGGCCTGCTGATGCTCCAGGACCGGGTGCCGTACGTGCTGGGGCCACGGCCGCGGTTCGTGCTCGACCGGGTCGAGGCGGGTGGACGCCGCGAGGTGTCCTACCGGGTGCGGTCGGACCTGCGCGGCCGCTATCCGCTCGGTCCGCTGCAGCTGCGGCTCACCGACCCGTTCGGCATGTGCGAGCTGACCCGCTCGTTCAGCGCGTACGACACCCTGACGGTCATCCCGCGGGTCAGCGCGCTGCCCGCGATCAGACTCACCGGCGAGTCCCTCGGGTACGGGGACGGGCGGCAGCGTTCCCTCGCCCTGGCCGGCGAGGACGACGTCATTCCGCGCGGCTACCGGTACGGCGACGATCTGCGCCGCGTGCACTGGCGCTCCACCGCGCGCTACGGCGAGTTGATGGTGCGCCGCGAGGAGCAGCCGCAGCGTGCCCGCTGCACGGTGCTGCTCGACACCCGCCTGGTCGCGCACGACGGAGCGGGGCCGGACTCCGGCTTCGAATGGGCCGTGTCCGCTTGCGCATCGGCCCTGGTGCACATGTTGGAGCGGGGGTACACGGTCCGGCTGCTCACCGACACCGGCAGTTCGGTGCCGGGTGACGGCTCCGACGGATTCGCGGGCGCGAGCCAGGAATCGGCGGACGCGGCGGGTCTGATGATGGACACCCTCGCCGTGATCGACCACTCGGACGACGGGGGTCTGTCGCGCGCGTACGACGTGCTCAGAGGCGGCAGCGAGGGACTGCTCATCGCCTTCCTCGGTGACCTCAGCGAGGAGCAGGCGGCCGTGGTCGCCAGGATGCGGCAACGCACCGGCGCTGCCGTGGCGTTCGTCCTGGACACCGCGGCCTGGGCGGCGGGCAGGAGCGATGCTCCCTCGCCGCAGACCGAGGAGCGGTTGCGGATGCTCCGCGAGGCGGGCTGGACCGCGCTCGGCGTACCGCCGGGCGTTGCACTGATCGACCTGTGGCGGCACGCGGACCGGCAGAGTTCCGCGGCCGGGCCGTTCGCGGGCAGCACCACGGGGGGTTGGTCATGAGCGGAAGCACGCGCCTGGCGCTGTGCGCCACGGCGGCGACCCTGCTGGCGTCCTGTGCGCTGCTGCCGCTGGTGGACACGAAGTCGTGGATGGTGCAGGCGGCCCTCTTCCTCTGCATCCAGTCCGCGGTGGGCGCGGTCACTCGTCGGATACCCCTGGCCAGGCCGTTGACCGTCGCCATCCAGGCGGCGATCAGCCTGCTGATCCTCACCGCGGCCTTCGCGCAGGATGCCGCGATCGGCGGGGTTCTGCCCAGCCCGGAGGTGTTCGAGCGCTTCGGACTGCTCCTGGAGGCGGGCGGTGACGACGTCGGCCAGTACTCGATCCCGGCACCGCTGTCCGACGGCATCAAGTTGATGCTGATCGGCGGAGTACTGATCATCGGGCTCCTGGTGGACGCCCTGGCGGTGACGTTCCGGAGTGCGGCACCGGCGGGACTGCCGCTGCTCGCGCTGTACTCGGTGGCGGCAGGCCTCGGCGACGGCGGCCATGGCTGGCTGTGGTTCCTCCTCGCTGCCTCCGGGTTTCTGCTGCTCCTCCTCGCGGAGGGCCGCGACCGGCTCTCTCAGTGGGGCCGGGTCTTCGGTGGCGGTTCGCGGTCCTCGGCACCAGTGGCCGCGGGCCTGGACACGGGCGGTGCGGTCGCACCGATCCGCGCGGGCCGGCGGATCGGGGTCCTGGCTCTCGGCATCGCTCTGGTGGTGCCGGCCGCACTGCCCGCGATGGAGGGCGGGATCCTGGACGGCGCGGGGAAGGCCGGCGGTTCGGGATCGGGCGGCGGCACCATCTCCGCCGTCAACCCCTTGGTGTCCCTGCAGAACAGCCTCAATCAGCCGGAGGACCGCGAGGTCCTCACCTACCGCACGGACTCCGAGGACACGCAGGACCTCTATCTGCGGATCGTCGCGCTCGACCAGTTCGACGGCGACTCCTGGAAGCCGTCGGAGCGCCGGATCTACGACGTTCCCACCTCGTTCCCGACGCCTCCCGGCCTCGATCAGGGCGTCACCACGGACACCGTCCGTACCAACATCTCGGCAGCCGACTGGTACGCCCAGGACTGGCTCCCGATGCCGTATCCGGCGAACCGGGTGGCCATCGACGGCCGTTGGCGCTTCGAGCCGGTGGGCAGAACCCTGGTCGGCGACGACGGCCAGACGACGCGGGGCAAGGACTATTCGGTCGAGAGTTCTCAGGTACGCCCGAAGCCCGAGCAGCTGGCCGCGGCTCCGGAGGCGCGCGGCGAGATCGCGGACGAGTTCACGAAGGTCCCCGACTCGCTGCCGCAGGACGTGCACGACGCGGCCCGCCGGGTGACCCGAGGCGCCTCGAACGACTACGAGCGCGCGGTGAAGATCCAGGACTGGTTCGCCTCGGAGGGCGGGTTCACCTACGACACCGAGGTCAACGCGGGCAGTGGGTCGGCGGCGATCAGCCGTTTCCTCAAGCAGAAGGAGGGCTTCTGCGTCCACTTCTCGTTCTCGATGGCGGCTATGGCCCGGACTCTCGGCATACCGGCCCGAGTGGCGGTGGGTTTCACTCCCGGCGCCCCCGAGAGCGACGGCAGGATGTCGGTCGGCCTGCGGGACGCCCACGCCTGGCCCGAGCTGTACTTCGAGGGCGTCGGCTGGACCCGCTTCGAGCCCACCCCGACCCGTGGCTCCGTCCCGGACTACACGGTGAGCGACACGCCCTCCGATGCCCCGAGCGACCCCGCCGAGCCGGAAGCGTCGGACCCCGCCGAGCCGTCCGCCGAGCCTTCGACGTCCGCGTCGCAGAGCTGCACCGCGGAGATGAAGAAGCTCAACGAGTGCGGCGCTGACGACCCGCTGGCCGCGGCCGGCGGCGGGGACGACGGTCCACCGGTCGGCACGATCCTCGGGGCGGTCGCCGGGGTGGCGGCCCTGCTCGTACTGCCGTTCCTGCCGTTGCTCTGGCGCACCCGGGTGCGGGCTGCCCGGCTCGGTTCGGGCGGCCGGACAGCGGCCGACACCACCGCCAGAACGCTGGCGGCCTGGCTGGAGATCACCGATACGGCCTGGGATCACGGCATCGTGCCGGACGACGCGCAGACTCCCCGCAAGGCGGCCGCACGCATCGTCCGGATCGGGCAGCTCGATCCGGAGACGGCCGGCGCGGTGCATCGGGTCGCCGCGGCGGTGGAGCAGGTGCTCTATGCGCCGGAACCCGTGCCGATAGCGGGTCTCGGCGACGAGGTCCGTCGCTTCCGGGCGGGACTGCGGGCCTCGGTCGGCCGACGGGCCCGGCTGCGGGCCACGCTCGCACCTCGGTCGGCCGCGCGGGTCGGCTGGGCCTTCGCCGAGCGGCGGCAGTCGCTCGCGACTCGCTGGAGCGGGCGCCGCTGGGGCCGCCTGGACCGGTGGCCCGGGGCCCTGCGCCGAACGGGCAAGCAGCAGGGGTGACGACGACGCTCCCCCTCCGACGGCAGTCCAGTCATCGGAGGGCGAGCGGGGTTGTCCTTGCTCTTGCCGCTGGTTCGAGCGGGCGGCGCCGACCACGCCGAGGCCCGTCGACATCGCGCGCTTGCCGTTGCCGTGTTCGCCGACGAGCCGGCCGCGGCCGACGGTGCCGCCGGCTCCCGGCAGGTTGCACACCTCGATGTTGTGGGTGAGTCCGGCGTCCTCGGCATCCTTGGCGGCGGTGCGGGCCGTTTGATTCAGTCCGGGCGGGTTGGGCCGAGCGGGTTCCGCAGGTGCTCGTTCATGGCCTCGCGTGCCGTGCCGGTGTCTGCCTCGGCTCGGCAGGGAGGCTCCCGGATCCGGTCCGGGGCCGCTGCCTCCGGACGCGAGTGAGGCTCATGCGGACATGTCTGAGGGGTACGCGCCTGTCTGCGCGTACCCCTCACTCACACTCGCTTCGTCCGCTGCGCACTCCGTAAACCTCAACGGCTCCGCAGCCACGCGTGACGGCCGAGCCGCACACGAAGAACCACAGCCGTGGGGCTACGGCACGTCCGCGGGGGCCTCAGCGGCCGTCCTCGTCCCGACGACGCTGCCAGCGCTGCTCGATCCGGTTCATCATCGACCGGCGTTGCTTGCCCTGGCGGCGGCCGCCTTGTCCACCACCTTGCGGAGCTCCCGGTGCGGCACCCGCGGCGGGCTGCTCACCAGGTTTGGGGGCTTTGCGCCATCCGGTCACGGC
Organism: Streptomyces sp. YIM 130001; assembly: GCF_003574445.1. GTDB lineage: Bacteria > Actinomycetota > Actinomycetes > Streptomycetales > Streptomycetaceae > Streptomyces. Next base: position 68,817 of record NZ_KZ984552.1, on the reverse strand, counting down.
AAGCACGGCGCAGCCCAGCATGACGAGGAAGCCCACCACGCTGATCCAGATCTGCTGTGCGACCATTCCGGCCATGAGGAGCGCGATACCCACCAGGAAGCCCGCGATCGCTTGGTAGACCCGCTTGCGGGTGTACGTGCGCAGCTTGCTTCCCTCAAGCGCTGTCGCGAACTTGGGATCTTCGGCGTACAGCGCTCGCTCCATTTGCTCGAGCATTCGCTGCTCTTGCTCCGAGAGCGGCACGGAGTCCTCCTCATCGTGCAGTCGCCGGGGCGACCGGGGGGTCCCCTCCAGGATAGGCAGGGAATCGCCCCCGTGAAACCCGCCCCTCTACGCCAATTCGCCATTCCGGACCGCCATGGTGGCCCGGCGCACCGAGGCGTTGATTCCCCGGTAGCCGTTCCGTCATGCCGGACGGTCTCCCTCGATCATACGATGCCCGCGCCCGGATCGGGGCGCCTGTGGCCTACTCCATCTGCCGCTGCGTTGCTGATCAGGACCGATTCTGGGGAGTGAGCGGTCGCGGACCTCAGCCGGACTGCTCGGCGAACTTCTCGCCGAGCACATGCAACTGGGTCGCCACCGCGTGAAAGGCGGGCAGTTCGGCCACCGCCGCTTCCAGCTGCAGGAGGGCGTCGAGGGCGCCGGGCTCGGTGTCCACCAGGACGCCCGGCACCAGGTCGGCGAAGACCCGGACCCCGTGTACGGCTCCGATGCGCATGCCGCAGTCCTCGACGTACCCGGTGAGCTGCTCGACCCCGAAGCGCCGCGGCACCGGGTCGCCCTCGCCCCAGCGGCCGGCCTGGTCGGTGAGCGCGTGCCGGGCCTCGGCGAAGTGCCCCGCGAGCGCACGGGCGACGACGGCACCGCCTAGTCCTGCGGCGAGCAGACTGAGCGTGCCGGTGTCGCGGAGGGCGCCGACGAGATTGCGCAGGCCCTCGGCCGGATCGTCGACGTACTCCAGGACTCCGTGGCACAGGACCGCGTCGTACTCGCCGCGGCCGACCACGTCGAACAGGCCGTGGGCGTCGCCCTGGACACCGCGCACCCGCTCGGCGACGCCGGCCTCGGCGGCCCGCCGTTCCAGAGCGAAGAGGGCGTTGGGGCTCGGGTCCACGACGGTGACGTGGTGCCCGAGACGGGCCACGGGCACCGCGAAGTTGCCGCTGCCGCCCCCGGTGTCGAGTACGTCGAGCGACTCCCGGCCGACGGCCTTGACCTGACGCTCGAGAGCGTCCTCGAGAACGTCCCAGACGACGGCGGTACGGAGAGAAGCGCGGGGGCGCATCGGGTCCGACACGGCAGTTGACTCCTCGGCGGGGCACCGCCTCTTGTCCGGCGGAGCGATAGGGAGGCCTCCCGCTCCACCCAACGGGCGGGAAGGCTGCAGGCCCCCACCACCCTATTGCCTTCCCGGGGCGGCTCCGCCATCCGTCAGGTGCCCTTTCCGGCACGTGCCCGGCCAGGTGGGGGCGCCGGCGCGACCCGGCCTCATCCCGCGTCCGGCCGCTCGGGCGAGCGCGGCTGCGGCAGCGCCGGCTGCAGGACGAGCATCCGCTCGACGAGGCGCAGGAACATGGCGACGTCACGCAGCAGGTCGTCGGCGTCCCGGGTGCTGGCGGCGCCGCGGATTCCGGCCTCGGCGCGCGCCCTGCGGCGGGCACCGGAGGCGAAAAGGGCGCTCCACTCGGTCAGTTCGGGCGCTATCTCCGGGAGCACTTCCCAGGCGCTGCGGATGCGCGCCCGGCGCCGCGAGGCCGGTTCCGGGCGGCCGCGTGCGGCGAGCACTGCCGCGGCCGTACGCAGGGCGGCGAGATGGGCGGCCGCGTAGCGCTCGTTGGACGTCTCGAAGGCGGTTGCCTCGTCGAGACCGGTGCGCGCCTGCGCGAGCAGGTCGAGGGCGGCGGGTGGCGCCGAGGAGCGCCGCAGTACGGGGTGGACGTCGTGTGCCGGACCGTTCAGTGAGGGGGCAGGGCCGGGGGCGCGGCGCCGGTGGGCGGCGGCTGCGGACGAACTGGCCATGACGAACCTCCTGTCGTCGTGTGACGGCATCGTGGCCGTATGTCCTCATCGTGAAGTACGCCACTGACAATTGGCCCTGACCTGCACTTTTCGCCCGCTCAAGGGTTCGACTGGAGATGCGTGGGGCGGGGACGAGGGGGCGGTCGCGGGTCGACGGGGGCGTACCACTACTCTTTTGAACTGACCGGTCAGTTCAAAAGGGGAGGGATTGCGTGGCAGCGTCCGAGAGCGAAGACGAGACGTCCGACAGCGGGGCGGGAGCCGTCTCCGCCGCGCCGGCAGCGCCCGCAGCCACTTCCGTCACGGAGCCCTCCCCCGCAGGGGCACGCGCGACGGAGGAGCCCGCGACAGGGGCTGGTGTGAAGGCCGACGGTTTCGGGCTCGAGGGCCCGCGCGGATGGGCGTTCCGGGGGATCTCGATCGACGCGGAACCGGGCTCGGTGATCGCACTGCAGGGGCCGTCCGGCTCGGGGCGCACCAGCCTGCTGCTGGCGCTCACCGGCCGGATGCGGCCGACCGAGGGCACGGCCGCGGTCGGGCGGATGGCGCTGCCTCGCCGGATGGCGGCCGTACGCAGGTTCACCGCACTCGGCCCGGTCCCCGGGGTCACGGATCTCGAACCGGCTCTGACGGTCCACGAACAGCTACGTGAACGGGCCCTGCTGCAGCGCCGGTTCGGCGGATCCGTCCGTGAGCTGTTCACCGCCGAACTGTTCACCGCTCGCTCGCGTCGGTCCACCGCGGTCCGGGACCGCCAGGAAGCCGCCCTCGCGGCCGTCGGCCTGGACCTGGACACCCTGCCCAAGGGCCCGCGGACGCCCGTGCGGGATCTGGAACGCCTCGAGGTGTTGCGGCTGTCCCTCGCGCTGGCCCTCATCGGCGAGCCGCGTCTGGTCGGCGTCGACGACCTGGACCTCAAGCTGTCGGACGCCGAGCGGGAGGCCGCCTGGGAGCTCCTCGGGTCGATCGCCGCCGACGGCACCACGGTGCTCGCCGTGTGCAGCGAGTCCCCGGCGGGCGCGGTCCGCGTGGACACCGCTCCCCCGTCGGCCACGCGCGACTCCGCGCGTACGGCCGCGTCGACGCCCTCGGCGATCCCGGGATCGCCGGAGACCTCGAAGAAGACCGAGAACACCGAGAACACCGAGACCGAAGAGGGGGCGGCAGATGCGTTCGCCGAAACTGGCCGCGCTTGAGCTGAAGCGGTTCGGCAGGGGCCGCCTCCCCCGGGCGGCCCTCGTCGCGATCATGCTGCTGCCACTGCTCTACGGGGCGCTGTACCTGTGGTCGTTCTGGGACCCGTACGGCCGCCTCGACCGGATACCGGTCGCGCTCGTCAACGAGGACCAGGGGGCGCGGGCCGGTGGCGAGCAGGTCAAGGCGGGTGACGGGATCGCCGATGCGCTGCGGGACAGCGACACCTTCCAGTGGCATGAAGTGGGCGCCGCGGAAGCCCGCAAGGGGGTCGAGGACGGCTCGTACTACCTGTCGCTCACGATGCCCGAGGACTTCAGCCGCCGTATCGCGTCGAGTTCGTCGCAGAGCCCGCAGACGGGCGCGCTGCAGGTGAGTACCAACGACGCCAACAACTACATCGTGGGGCAGATCTCCCGGACGGTGTTCTCGGAGGTGCGGTCCGCGGCGTCGAGCAAATCGGCGCGGTCGTTCCTCGACAAGATCTTCATCTCGTTCTCGGACATCCACGGCAAGACCAAGGAAGCGGCCGAGGGTGCCGACAAGCTCAAGGACGGCGCCGGGGAGGCCAAGCGCGGCTCGAAGAAGCTCGCCGACGGCCTCAAGGACGCCAAACAGGGCAGCGGCGAACTCGCAGGTGGGCTCAAGGAGTTGAACAAGGGAGCGGGCCGTCTGGAGTCGGGATCGGGTCAGGTCGCGGACGGCACCCAGACTCTCGCCGACCGGGTCAACGGCGTGGCGGACCAGGTACGGCCCTTCCTCGAGAAGAACAGCGGCACGATCGCGGACAGCGCCCGCCTGGTCTCCGACTCCGCAGGCGTCGTCCGCGGCCACCTGAACACGCTGGTGGAACGCTCCCCCGACGCGGCCGAGAAGGCGCGCGAGGCCTCCGAGGCACTGGACGGCATCCACCGGGACCGGTGCGTCGGCACCCCCGTGCCCGATGCCGGCTGCCCGCAGCTCAAGAAGGCCAAGGAGGCGGCCGCGGAGGTCTCCACGGTCGCCGACGACGTGAACGAAGTGGTGCAGGGCTACGGCGGCGACATCAGCACGCTCGACGGCCACCTGAAGAAGCTGCAGAAGCAGGCGGACGCCCTCGCGGACCACGCCCCGGATCTCACCGGGGACCTCGACGACGCCGTTTCCAAGATCAACAAGCTGAACCGCGGTGCGAAGGACGTGGCCAAGGGCGCCGAGCGCCTCCACACCGGCCTGGGAGACGCCAAGAGCGGCTCCAAGGACCTCGACAGCGGCGTCGGCCGGCTGAAGTCGGGGGCGAAGGATCTGGACGGCGGGATGTTCCGCCTAGTGGACGGTTCGGGCGAACTCGCGGGCGGGCTGCACGACGGCGTCGAGCAGATACCGGACTACGACGAGAAGGACCGGGACGCTCGTACCGAAGCGATGGCCGATCCGGTGCAGTTGGCCTCGAAGTCCCTGCATGCGGCGCCCAATTACGGCACCGGTTTCGCGCCGTACTTCATCCCGCTGTCGCTGTGGGTGGGCGCCATGGTCGCCTACATGATCATCCAGCCCCTCAACCGGCGTGCGCTGGCGACCGGTGCCTCGGCCTGGCGGATCACCGTGGCCGGCTGGCTGCCGGTGGCGGCCCTCGGCGTCCTGCAGACCTGCGCGCTGATGGCCGTACTGCACTGGGCACTCGGCCTCGAGATGGCTCGGGCGGCGGGCACGGTGGGCTTCCTGCTGCTCGTCACCGGCTGCTTCGCAGCGATCGTGCAGTGGTTGAACGCGCGGTTCGGGGCGGCCGGAAGGATCCTCGTCCTCGCCGCTCTGATGCTGCAGCTGACGTCGGCGGGCGGCACCTACCCGGTACAGACGAGCCCCGGCTTCTTCTCCGCGCTGCATCCGTTCCTGCCGATGACGTACGTGGTCGAGGCGCTGCGCCGGCTGATCACCGGCGGCGGGCTCGGGCCGGTGTGGCAGGCGACCGCGGTCCTCCTGGCGTTCACGCTCGCCGCCCTCGCACTGACGGCCTGGTCGGCCCGGCGCAAGCAGGTGTGGACCCTGGACCGGCTGCACCCGGAGCTTTCGCTGTGAGCACGGTGGCGTCCGGGCGACCTGTGAGAATCAAGCCCATGGACAGCAGCGGCACACGGCGGCAGGCCACCCGGGCGAAGCTCTACGAGGCGGCGGTGACCCTCATCGCGGAACAGGGCTTCTCCGCGACGACGGTGGACGAGATCGCCGAGCGCGCCGGGGTCGCCAAGGGCACGGTCTACTACAACTTCGCCAGCAAGGCGGAGCTCTTCGAGGAGCTGCTGCGGTACGGCGTCGGCCTGTTGACCGAGTCGCTGCAGCGCGCCGCGGACGAAACGGCCGAGCGCGGCGGCAGCAAGGTCGACGCCCTGGACGCCATGATCCGCGCAGGGCTCGGGTTCATCGACACCTATCCGGCCTTCACGCAGCTGTACGTGGCCGAACTGTGGCGCACGAACCGCGCCTGGCAGTCGACACTCCTGGTCGTCAGGCAGCAGGCGGTGGCAGTCGTCGAGGAAGTGCTGCGCGAGGGCGTGGCGGCGGACGAGCTCAGCTCGGAGCTGGACATCCCGCTGACCGCGGCCGCTCTCGTCGGCATGGTGCTCGTGGCCGCGCTGGACTGGCAGGCGTTCCAGCCCGAGCGGACCATCGACGATGTCCACGCGGCACTGTCCCGGCTGATCCAGGGACGGGTGGCCGGCACCCGCCCGTAACCGCCTCCGGTAGTCGCCCTCTACGCGCGCGTAGAGGGCGATCGCATCCCGTGCGTGAACGTCCACGCGCGCGTGGGGCACGAGAACGGGAGCTGGTCCGGTGCGGCTCGATCACTGTCGAGCCGCACCGGACCAGCGCATCCCCCGTGCTGTCCCCCGATCCCCCGTGGTGCTCCCTCGGGGCCGGATCTCCGGACCCCCGGACGCCGTCCTGGCGAGTCCCGTGGGTTCCGGGCCGCCCCCGTGGTCAGCGGGAACACCCCGTTCCGGCCGGGGTGCCGCGCCGTTCCGCCGCCCCGTGTCGGCGGTTCCGGCGCAGCGCCCCTTTCCGTGCCCCTCACTCTTCCGTCCGCGCAGGTCGGAGCCCATCCGCTCGGCTACTCAACTGGGCCCCTGAGTACGGATACTCAAGCCTGTGTGGTTCACCTCAGCCGCAGCCCGACCGCACTGGTTACGATCACCTCCGTGTCCGTACTCCCCTTGGTTTTCACCAGTGGCTGGGCGAGCGGGATCAACGCCTATGCCGTCGTCCTGCTGCTCGGTGTGTTCGGCGCGACGGGTCTGACCGACGAAGTGCCCGAGTCTCTGCAGCGCACCGACGTCCTGGTGGTGGCCGGGGTGCTGTTCCTGTGCGAGGCCGTCGCGGACAAGATCCCGCTGGTGGACTCCCTCTGGGACTCCGTGCACACCGTGATCCGGCCGGTGTCCGGTACGGTCGTCGGCGCCCTGCTGGCCGGTCAGAGCGGCTCGCTCAGCGACATCACCGCAGGCGCTGTCGGTGGCTCCACCGCCTTGGTGAGCCATCTGGTGAAGGCTGGGACACGGATGGCGATCAACTCCTCGCCGGAGCCGGTCAGCAACGTCCTGATGAGCATCGCGGAGGACCTCGGCGTCGCCGGTCTGATCACGTTCGCGATCTTCAACCCGGTGGCGGCGGCTGTGATCGCGGGCGTTCTGCTGCTGCTCGGAGTGGCTCTACTGATCTTCCTCGCACACCGGATCCGCCGGTTCCTTCGCCGCCGGGCGCAGCGCCGCGAGGAGAAACGGCTGGCCGGGCGACTGCGGCCACCGGACTGAGTCATCGGCTGTCGGTGGCGGCCGATAAAGTCCCTGGCATGGCACGGATTGCGGTGATCGGCGCCGGCATGGGCGCGATGGCGGCCGCTGCCCGGCTGGCCGTCGCGGGCCACCGGGTGGCGGTGTACGAGCGCGCGGAGACTTACGGCGGTGCGCTCGGCGTCTTCGAGCGGGACGGCTTCAGGTTCGACACAGGGCCGGGTCTGCTGCCGCTGCCCGCGGTCTACCGTGACCTGTTCCTGAAGACGGGCAAGCAGCCGCTGGAGGAGTGCGTCGAGCTCGTCGAGATCGACCCGTCCGCCCGGCACCTGTTCGCCGACGGCAGCTCGGCCGACCTGCCGAACGCCTCCCGGGCCGGCGTCGTCGAGGCACTCGGCTCGGCTCTCGGCGATGCGGCGGGCGAGCGCTGGGACGCGTACCTGAACCGCGCGCGGGACGCCTGGGACCGTACCCGCAGGCCGCTCCTGGAGGAGCCGCTGTGGCCCAACTGGCGCGTACTCGCGGAGCGTGACCCCTATCCGGCGCCGCGCGGCAGCGGCCTGCTGAGGCGCCGGCCGCCCACGTTCGCCGAGTCCGCCCGCCGCGAACTGTCCGACCCGCGGCTGATCGCCCTGGTGGAGAGCCCGCTGCTGGCCCATGGCCTCGACCCGCGCAGCACTCCGGCAGCCGCGGCCGTACTGCCCTACCTGGAGCAGGCGTTCGGTATCTGGTACGTCAAGGGCGGGCTGCGTGAGCTGGCTCGCGCGCTCTACGAGCGGTGCCTGGCCCGACGGGTGGAGTTCCACTTCGGCGCGGAGGCCGTTGCCGTGGTCGAGAAGGAGGGCCGCGCGAGCGGCATCGAGCTGGCCGACGGCACGGTCGTGGACGCGGACCAGGTGGTCGCCGGCGTCGACCCGGCCCGCCTCGGCACGCTGACGGATCGCCCGCTGCAGCACGCGGAGGACGTACGCCCGGACTCCTCGAGGACCCCGCCGAGCCGTTGCTCGGCGTTCCTGGCACTGCGCGGCGCTCCCGGCGAGGACGCCGTGCATCGCACGGTGGTGCACGCACCGGACCGGCGCGCCGAGCTGGACCGGCTGGCCGGGCGCGGCGGTTCGGCGGCCGTGCGTCCGACGGTGACAGTGCTGCGCCCCGACGACCCGGCGCTGAGGCCGGACGACGACCACGAGTCCGTGGTCGTGACCGCGACCGTTCCGGGGCAGTCCGCCGAGGAGGTCATGACCGTCGAGCAGCTGATCACGGCAGCCGAGGCCGTCGTTCCGGATCTGCGCGAGCGGCTCCTGTGGCACGAGGTGCACACACCGGCGGATGTCGAGAAGGCAACCGGCGCTCCGCACGGTGCGGTCCCTGCTCCTGCGCTCCCGGCCGCGGACGGACGCTTCCTGCACCCCGCGAACAGCACGCGGATGCCGGGCCTGCATCTGGTCGGTGGCTGGGCGCATCCGGGCGGCGGGCTGCCGCACGCGGGCATGTCGGGTGCGTTGGTGGCCGGACTCATCGTCGAGGGGCCGGAGTTCCGCGGCTCGCAGTGAGCCGGTGGGGCAGGCGTTCCGGGGGCTAGTAGCTGTACGGCTGCTGCTGGTTGTAACCGGTGTCGTAGCCGTTCTGGTACGGGTACGGCTGCTCGGGCGGGAGTTCGCCGCCGAAGGCGGCCTCGTCGCCGGAGCGCTGCTGCGGCACCCAGACGCCGCCGGGCGGTGTCTCGCCGGGGTAGGCCGGGGCGTACGGGTCCTGGTAGCCCTGCTGACCGCCGTAGGTGTCGTAGCCGCCGTCGACCAGGGGCGCGCCGCCGTAGGCCTGCGTCCCGATGTACGGGTCGGAGTAGGCGGCGTACTGCTGCTGGCCGGTGGGCTCGTAGCCATAGCTCTGCTGGTCGTAGCCCGACAGCTCGTCGTAGCCGTATCCGGCGGTGGCCGCGGCCGGGGCGGCGGCGGGCGGCGGCGGGAAGACCGAGTCGCTGTAGACGCCGTACTGCCCGGTGTCGTCGGGCAGGGGCTCCGCCGCGTACAGCGGGGCGGGTGTTCCGTGCGCGGGGGTTCCCTGCGGCGGGGTGCCGTAGTCCGGGGTGCCGTAGTCGGCCGTGCCGTAGTCCGGCGTGACGTACTGCGGAGTGCCGTAGTCGGCCGTGGCGTAATCCGGCGTGCCTTCCGGCGGGGTGCCGTACGCAGGCGTGCCGTCGGGCGGTGTGCCGGTGTACTGGTAGGCGTCGGTGTACTCGAGGTCGGAGACCTCCAGGGTCGGCTCCTGCTGCACGGCCCGTGGTTCGGTCTTGCGGCGGCGGCTCTCGCCGGGACTGCCGCCCAGTGCCCAGCCGGTCGAGAACCCGCGGCGGAACGAGAGCGTGACGAAGGTCTGGCCGATCGCGAAGGTGATGGCTCCGGCGCCGATCACATAGATCGACGGCATGAGCACGCCGAGGACGACTCCGATGAAGCCGACGAAGGCGAGCAGACGCCACCGCAGGCGTGCCTTGTACTGCAGCAGCACTTCTCCGAGCAGCCACAGTGCGACCACGCCGAATGCGATGTAGAGGACCGTCCAGCCCATGTACGCCCCCCTCCGAGCCCTGCCGCATCTCGTCCGGCAGGGCTACGTCCGATCAGGCCTGCGTCGGGTGGTGCAGGCCCAGATTCTCGTAGATCTCCAACGTCGCCGTGGAGTTGTTCAGCGTGATGAAGTGCAGTCCGGGGACTCCCTCGTCCAGCAGCTTCGCGCAGAACTCCGTAGCGAACTCGATGCCAATGGAGCGTACAGCCGCCGCGTCGTCTTTGGCTGTGAGGATCCGCTCTTTCACGTGCTCGGGGAAGGCCGCATTGCTCAGTTCGGCGAAGCGCTCGAGCTGGCGGACACTCGTGACCGGCATCACTTCGGGAATGACCGGGGTGTCACAGCCGGCCGCGGACAGCCGGTCGCGCAGCCGCAGGTAGGCGTCGGCGTCGAAGAACATCTGTGTGATGGCGTAATCCGCGCCTGCCCGGCACTTGTCCACGAAGTGGCGGACGTCGGCGTCCCAGTCGGCGGAGCGCGGGTGCATCTCCGGGAAGGCGGCGACCCCGACGCAGAAGTCCCCGGACTCCTTGATCAGGCGCACCAGTTCGGCCGCGTACGTCAGGCCCTGCGGGTGCGGGACCCACTCGCCCATCGGGTCACCGGGCGGGTCACCGCGGACAGCGAGCATGTTCCGGATCCCGGCGTCCGCGTACTGGCCGATGATGTTGCGCAGTTCCGCGATGGAATGGTCGACCGCCGTGAGGTGGGCGACCGGTGTCAGTGTGGTGTCGGCGGCGATCTGCTGGGTCGCCTTGACGGTGCCCGCGCGGGTCGATCCGCCGGCGCCGTAGGTCACGGAGACGAAGCTGGGTTGCACCGCCTCGACCCGGCGCAGCGCGTTCCACAGATTCCGTTCGCCTTTGGCGGTTTTCGGCGCCCAGAATTCGAACGAGTACGAGGTCTTGCCGGTCGTGAGCAGGTCGCGCACGGTGTGGGCGCGGTCCGTCCGGGTGGAAGCAGTGCCAAGGGCCATACGGGCAGGTTAGCCAGGCTGTCGAGTCACCCCAACCACGCGTGGGACAAATGTCCGCATTGACGGCTTGTTGTCCACCCATCGGACAGGCCTGGTCGCGGTGCACCCGTCCCGGGCCGCGCTCAGGCCTCGCGCAACCGCCGTGCCAGGTCGGCCGCCGCGGCCGCCGGATCGTCCGCCTCGGTGATCGCCCGTACGACCACGGCCCGGCGCGCGCCGGCTTCGATGACCTGATCCAGATTCCCCGCGTCGATCCCGCCGATCGCGAACCACGGGCGATCCGTACCGAGCGCCGCCGTGTACCGCACCAGATCGAGGCCGGGGGCCTGACGGCCGGGCTTGGTGGGGGTGGGCCAGCACGGTCCCGTGCAGAAGTAGTCCACGCCGTCCTGGACGGCGGCAGCGGCGGCCTCCGCCTCGCTGTGGGTGGAGCGGCCGATCAGCGGGTCCGTGCCGATCAGGGCGCGGGCCGCAGACACCGGCAGGTCGCCCTGTCCGAGGTGCAGGACGTCGGCGCCGGCCGCGTGCGCGACGTCCGCCCGGTCGTTGACCGCGAGGAGCTTGCCGTGCCGCTTGCAGGCGTCCGCGAAGACCGCGAGGAGTTCCAGCTCCTCGGCCGCCTCGATGCTCTTGTCGCGCAGCTGGACGATGTCCACGCCGCCCGTCAGGGCCGCGTCGAGGAAGTCCGGGAGGTCGCCCCTGGCCTTGCGGGCGTCGGTGCAGAGGTAGAGCCGGGCATCTGCGAGCAGCGTGCGTGACAAGGAACGATCCCCCCAGGTACGTGTTGGCCCGGTCCGCGTACCGCCCCGTCGGGGGTGGCACGCGGACCAGCTGTGGTCGGAGCCCCGGTCCGGCCGGTCACCGGCCGGACCGGCGGGCCCTCAGACGGCGAGCGCCTGTGCGCGGCGCTTCACCTCCGTACCGCGATTCTCACCCAGGGCCTGCGCGGGGGTGCCGGGCAGGGTGTCGTCGGGAGTGAAGAGCCACTCGAGCATCTCTTCGTCGGTGAAGCCGTCGTCCCTCAGGAGCGTCAGGAGGCCGGAGAGCCCCTTGACGATCTTCTCGCCGTCGATGAAGTCGGCGGGTACCTGAAGCACCCTGTTCTCACCACGGCGTACGGCGATCAGCTGGCCGTCCTTGACCAGCTGCCGGACACGGGTCACCTCGACGTCGAACCGTTCGGCGATGTCGGGGAGGGTGAGCCAGGCGGGGACGAGAGCATCGATCTTTGCGTCAATCTCAGTCACGGGGACAAGCCTGCCATCTGGGGCTGACAGTCGGTACCCGATACTCGACCGTTTGCCGGGGACCCGCAGGCTCCGGCGGTATCGGCACGGGCGTCACGTGCGTGACCGGGGCGCGGTTTCACGCGCGGAAAGCGCGGTCCACGCGCGCGTGGACCGCGTCGAGTGCCGATCCGGGCAACCGGTCACTCCGCCGCCAGGACGGCCTTCTTCAGCGGCACCGCCGGATCGGCCAGCAGTTGCGGGTCCAGGAGTGCCCCCGCGTCGATCAGCCTGCGCCCCTGGGCGAGGTCGCGGGGCCGTCCGACGGCGAGCAATGCGACCAGGGCTCCGTCCTTGAGCCAGCACATGGACCAGGCCGGGCCGTTCGGGTCCCCGCGCCCGACGCTGGAGTCGGCCGCCGCGTGATGTCCGGCGTACTGCACGAAGCGTCCGAACTGCTCGGACCAGAAGTACGGCACCGGGTCGTAGTCGGGCGGGTTCTGGCCGAGGATGTCCGCGGCCACCGTGCGCGGGCCCTGGAGGGCGTTGTCCCAGTGGTGGACCAGCAGGCGTGTGCCGTAACGGGCGGACGGGAAGGACGCGCAGTCGCCGACCGCGTAGACGTCCGGCGCGGAGGTGCGCAGGCGGCCGTCGGCGAGGACCGCACCGTCCTCGCCGAGTGCGATGCCCGAGCCGGTGAGCCAGCGGGTGGCCGGCACGGCGCCGATGCCGACGACGACCGCGCCCGCGGGTACCCGGGTGCCGTCGTCGAGGACGACGGAGGAGGCTTCGACGCGCTCCACGCGCGCGTGGAGGCGCAGTTCGACGCCCGCGGCCGCGTACCAGGCGGGCATCGCCTCGGTGACCTCGGCGGGCAGCGCCCCGACCAGTGGCCGGTCCGCCGCCTCCACCACGGTGACAGCGCAACCGGCCGCACGGGCCGCGGTGGCGAACTCGGCGCCGATCCAACCCGCCCCGACGACGACGATCTCGTGCTGCGCGGCGAGCACCGGACGCAGCCGCTCCGCGTCGTCCAGGGTGCGCAGCAGATGAACCCCCGCGATCCCCTCGGCCCCCGGCAGCGCCCGCGGCTCGGCGCCGGTGGCGATCACCAGCACGTCGTACGCAACGGGTCCTTCGGCGGTGTCGAGACGGTGCTCGGCGGGCCGTACGCCGGTGACGGCGAGACCGAGGCGCAGTTCCACCTCGAGCTGCTCGAAGTCGACGTCGAAGGCGGATCCCTCGGCCGTCCCGAGCAGTACCGCCTTGGACAGCGGCGGCCTGTCGTACGGCTGATGGGGCTCCGCGCCGATGAGGGTCACCCGCCCGGTGAATCCGCCCTCCCTGAGGGCGACCGCGGACTGCACCCCCGCCATGCCCGCTCCGACGATGACGACGTGCCGCGCCTGCTGCGTCTGCTCACTCACCCGGCCACTGTAATCACCTGACGATCCGTCAGGACATGGGGCGGGGGCGGCCGCACCGTACGACCTCGGCCCGCGCATCCCCTGACCGCTCCCCCACCCCGCAAAGCAGCCTTCCCGCGCGCCGGGTCCCGCTCGGCCGCTCGCGAAGCACCCCTCCCGACGACAGCGTGCGCCGACGACAGTCCGCACGCACAGCCCCATCAGCCTCACGAGCCCCGCCCGTACCTCAGGTACGCCTCCCTTCAGCGGCCACGCGCGCGGGGGCTACGCTGGCCGGGTAGCAGCAGCACGCGGGAGCCCGGACGCACGGGCTGAGAGGGAGGCTGACGCGGCCTCCGACCGTACGAACCTGATCCGGGTCATGCCGGCGAAGGGAGGAGCGGGACACCCATGCCAGCACGTACCACTTCCGACGTCCTCGTCATCGGGGGCGGAATCATCGGCCTGGCCACGGCCTGGCGGGCCGCCCAGCAGGGACTCGGCACGGCGGTCGCCGATCCGGCGCCGGGCGGCGGCGCCGCCCAGGTCGCGGCGGGCATGCTCGCCGCCGTCACCGAACTCCACCATGGCGAGCAGGCGCTGCTGGCCCTCAACCTGGCCTCCGCAGAGCGCTATCCGGACTTCGCCGCGGAACTGACCGAGGCCACCGGCCAGGACCTCGGACATCGCGTCTGCGGCACCCTCGCCGTCGCCCTGGACGCGGACGACCGCGCCGAACTGCGGGAACTGCACCTCCTGCAACAGCGTTCCGGGCTCGACTCGCAGTGGCTCTCCGGGCGGGAGTGCCGTCGCCTCGAGCCGATGCTGGCCCCCGGGGTGCGTGGCGGCCTGCGGGTCGACGGCGACCACCAGATCGACCCGCGCAGGCTCGCCGCCGCCCTCGTCACGGCCTGCGAGCGGGCCGGTGTGACGTTCCACCGGCAGCGCGCCGCGCGGCTCACCGTGACCGGAGGCCGGGTGCGCGGTGCGGTGCTCGACGACGGCACCGCGCTGACAGCCGGACAGGTGGTCCTGGCCGCGGGCAGCCTGAGCGGCGAGCTGGCCGGGGTGCCTGCGCACGTCCTGCCGCCGGTACGGCCGGTGAAGGGCCAGGTGCTGCGCCTGCGTATGCCGGCGGGGCGGGCACCGTTCCTCGGCCGCACCGTTCGGGCCGTGGTGCGCGGCAGTTCGGTCTACCTGGTGCCGCGGGAGAACGGCGAGCTGGTCGTCGGCGCCACCAGCGAGGAGCTCGGCTGGGACACCACGGTCACCGCGGGCGGCGTCTACGCGCTGCTGCGCGACGCCCACGAACTCGTGCCCGGACTCAGCGAGTTGCCGCTCACCGAGACCCGGGCGGGACTGCGCCCCGGCTCGCCCGACAACGCCCCGCTGCTCGGCCCGACCGCACTGCCGGGACTGCACCTGGCGACCGGCCACTACCGCAACGGCGTCCTGCTCACCCCCGTCACCGGGGACGCCATGGCCCACGTACTGACGACCGGTGCCCTCCCCGACGCCGTACGCCCCTTCACGCCCACCCGCTTCGAGAGCCCACCCCCGGGACCGGCCGCCCTGCCCGCCGCCCAGCAGCACGGGCGGCGTGCGCAGCAAGCCCGGCACGACCAGGAGGAGCAGACCGTATGAAGCCTTCCCCCGACACCGTCCGGACGGGCCCGGCCGTCTCGGTCAACGGCGAGACCCGCTCCCTGGCGCGGGACACCACACTCGCCGAGCTCGTCGCCACCCTGAGCGCCTCGCCCTCCGGGGTCGCCGCCGCGGTCAACGAATCCGTCGTCCCGCGCGGGGAGTGGCATCGCACGACACTCACCGACGGAGACCGGGTCGAGGTCCTCACCGCCGTACAGGGAGGCTGAAAGCCATGGCAGACGATCCCCTGGTCATCGGATCCACGACGTTCTCGTCGCGGCTCATCATGGGTACCGGCGGCGCCCCCAGCCTCGACGTCCTGGAGCGCGCGCTCACCGCCTCCGGCACCGAGCTCACCACGGTCGCGATGCGCCGCCTCGATCCCACCGTCAAGGGCTCGGTGCTGTCCGTACTGGACCGGCTCGGCATCCGCGTACTGCCCAACACCGCAGGCTGCTTCACGGCCGGCGAGGCGGTCCTGACCGCCCGGCTCGCACGCGAGGCCCTCGGCACCGACCTGGTGAAGCTGGAGGTGATCGCGGACGAGCGCACTCTGCTGCCGGACCCGGTGGAGACCATCGACGCCGCCGAGACCCTGGTCGACGACGGATTCACGGTCCTGCCGTACACCAATGACGATCCGGTGGTCGCCCGCAAGCTGCAGGACGTCGGGTGCGCGGCGATCATGCCGCTCGGCTCCCCCATCGGCTCGGGACTCGGCATCCGCAACCCGCACAACTTCGAGCTGATCGCGGAGCACGCGCGCGTGCCGGTGATCCTGGACGCAGGAGCGGGCACCGCTTCGGACGCCGCGCTGGCGATGGAGCTGGGCTGCTCGGCGGTGATGCTGGCCTCGGCGGTGACCAGAGCACAGGAGCCGGTCCTGATGGCCGAGGCCATGCGGCACGCGGTGGAGGCCGGGCGGCTCGCACATCGGGCGGGGCGGATCCCGCGCAGGCATTTCGCCCACGCATCTTCACCGACGTCCGGTTTGGCCCAACTCGATCCGGAACGACCGGCTTTCTGAGTGGCTCCGGTCACGGCTCCGGCTCGAACGGTCACAGCTGCGCTGCAGTAGAGCCCCGAGAGCAGCGGGCGGGACGGTCCTGTCGGCGACGGCTCGTACACTCGCCTGCGTGGACACGACCCTCCAGGACCCGCTCGTCGGCCAGGTGCTCGACGAGCGGTACCGCATCGATGCGCGCATCGCGGTCGGCGGGATGGCCACGGTCTACCGGGCCGTGGACACCCGCCTCGACCGCGTGCTCGCACTCAAGGTGATGCACCCCGCCCTCGCCGCGGACACCACGTTCGTGGAGCGCTTCATCCGCGAGGCGAAGTCGGTGGCGCGGCTCTCCCACCCGAATGTGGTCGGCGTCTACGACCAGGGCACGGACGGCAGTTACGTCTACCTGGCGATGGAGTACGTGGCGGGCTGCACCCTGCGCGACGTCCTGCGCGAGCGCGGCGCCCTGCAGCCGCGCGCCGCCCTGGACATCCTGGAGCCGGTCCTGGCCGCCCTCGGCGCCGCCCACCGGGCCGGCTTCGTACACCGCGACATGAAGCCGGAGAACGTCCTGATAGGGGACGACGGCCGCGTCAAGGTGGCGGACTTCGGCCTGGTCCGCTCGGTGGACACGGTGACCAACACGACGGGCGCCGTGCTCGGCACCGTCTCCTACCTGGCGCCCGAGCAGATCGAGGCCGGCACCGTCGACCCCCGCGTCGACGTCTACGCGTGCGGGGTGGTGCTCTACGAAATGCTGACCGGCGGCAAGCCGCACGCCGGCGACTCCCCCGCCCAGGTTCTCTACCTGCACCTCAACGAGGACGTTCCACCGCCGTCCGCGGCCGTCCCCGGGCTGCCCTACGTACTCGACGAACTGGTCGCCGCCGGCACCGCGCGCAACCCCGAGCTGCGCCCGCCGGACGCCGTCGCCCTCCTCGCGGACACCCGCCGCGCGCGCGGCACGCTGACCGAGGACCAGCTCGACGCGGTACCGCCCGGCGCTCGCGCCACGGAGCACACGAACACGGACGACCGCACCAGCGTGATCCCGCGCACCGCCGCGGGCGTCGGCACCGCGCACGCGCGGCAGCTCGAGCTGCCCGAGCCGGCGGGGGCGGCCGAGGACGAGCAGTTGAACCGCACGAGCCGGTTCGTGATGCCGCCCGCGCCACCCGTCGGGCGTCCACCGGGCGGCTCCCGGCTCGCACGGGCCTGGCACAGGCCGCGCCGCGGCGTGCTCCTCACCGTGACCGCCGTACTGCTTGCGCTCGGCCTCGGCGCCGGTGTCTGGTACATCAACTCGGGCCAGTTCACCCGCGTCCCGCCGCTGCTCAGCAAGACGGAGAAGCAGGCCGCGTCCGCGCTCGACGACGCCGGTCTCTCGGTGCGCGAGGTGGACCGGGCCTACAGCGTCGCCTACGACCGCGGCACGGTGATGAACAGCGCCCCGAAGGCCGGTGACCGCATCCGCAGCAACGGCCGCGTGAAGCTCACCATCTCGCTCGGCCCGCGCATCGTCACCGTCCCGAACGTGAAGAACGAGACGCTGTCCGAGGCCAGGAAGGAACTGGACAAGAGCGGTCTCAAGCCCGGGATGGTCAAGCGCGCGTTCAGCGAGGACGTTCCGCGCAACTCGGTGATCGGCACCGAGCCGGCCGCGGGCAGCAAGCGCAAGCCCGGCAGCGCGATCGCCCTGACCGTCAGCAAGGGCAGCCCGATCGAGGCGCCCGACGTGGTCGGCGAATCACTGGACGACGCACGCGGTGAGCTCGAGGAGGCCGGCCTCGAGGTCAAGGTGGCCTCCCAGCGGATGTTCTCCGAACACGACGAGGGCGACGTCGCACGCCAGAAGCCGGGCGAGGGCACGCAGCTCGCCACCGGCGACACGGTGACTCTGACGGTCTCCAAGGGCCAGGACATGGTCGAGGTGCCGGACGTCGAAGGCATGCAGAAGGACGAGGCGCGCAGCGAACTCGAGGACGCCGGATTCGAGGTCAAGGTCCAGAGCTGGTTCATCGGCGAGAAGGTCTGGGACCAGTCGGTGGCCGGCGGCGAAGAGGCGAAGCGGGGCAGCGAGATCACCATCCGCGTGCGCTGACGCCCGCACGGCCGGGCCGCCGTCCGGGCACTGGCGGCTCCGTGTCACCCTGGACGGCGTGACCAGCAAGAACCTTCGCAATCCCGTCGGCGGCCATGTCCCGGTGGCAGGCGGCCTCGCATCCGTCGGCCTGACGTACGCCCGCGAGATGGGCGCCGAGTCCGTCCAGGTCTTCGTGGCCAATCCGCGCGGCTGGGCGACGCCCACCGGCAATCCGCAGCAGGACGAGGCCTTCCGCACGGCCTGCGCGGACGAAGGGCTGCCTGCTTTCGTCCACGCTCCGTACTTGATCAACTTCGGTTCCCACACGGCCGCGACGGTCGACCGGTCGGTGGATTCGCTGCGGCACTCGCTGCGCCGCGGGCGCGAGATCGGCGCACTCGGCGTCGTCGTGCACACCGGTTCGGCGACCGGCGGCCGGCACCGCGAGGAGGCGCTGCGTCAGGTGCGTGAACGGATGCTGCCGCTGCTCGACGAGCTGACCCACGAGGACGACCCGCAGCTGCTCCTCGAATCGACGGCCGGACAGGGCGCCTCGGTCTGCTCGCGCACCTGGGACTACGCCCCGTACTTCGAGGCCCTGGACGCACACCCGAAGCTCGGCGTCTGCCTCGACACCTGTCACATCTTCGCGGCCGGACACGACCTCACGGGTCAGGACGGCATGCGGCAGACCCTCGATCTGCTGGTCGACACGGTCGGCGAGGGCCGACTGCGACTGATCCACGCCAACGACTCACAGGACGTGGTCGGCGCACACAAGGACCGGCACGCGAACATCGGCGCAGGGCACATCGGACTTGACCCGTTCCGTGAGCTGCTCGCCCACCCCGCGACGGAGGGGGTTCCGCTGATCATCGAGACGCCCGGCGGCAAGGAGGGCCACGCGGCCGACGTGGCCCGACTCAAGGAACTCCGGGAGCTCCCGGACCGCCGAGCGCTCGCCCGCACCGCTTGAGGAACGCGCCTGCGCAGGCGCTACAGCTCAGGCCCGTCGCCGGGCTCCTCCTGGTAGGAGTAGCGCTGCTCGCGCCAGGGGTCGCCGACGTTGTGATAGCCGCGCTCCTCCCAGAAGCCGCGCCGGTCGGCCGTCATGTACTCGACCCCGCGGACCCACTTGGGCCCCTTCCAGGCGTACAGATGCGGAACGACGAGGCGGAGCGGGAAGCCGTGCTCCGCGGTGAGCGGCTCCCCGTCACGATGCGTGGCGAAGATGGCCTGCTCCGACGCGAAGTCGGCGAGGCGCAGATTGGAACTGAAGCCGTACTCGGCCCAGACCATGACATGCGTGACGTCAGGGGCCGGGGGCGAGAATTCCAGCAGCGTACGGGACGACACTCCGCCCCATTCGGCGCCCAGCATCGAGAATTTCGTGACGCAGTGCAGATCCGCGACGATAGTCTCGTACGGCAGGTCGCCGAATTCCTCGTGGGTCCAGCAGTGCTTGTCCCCGTCGGCGGTGGCGCCGAACACCCTGAACTCCCAGCGTTCCGGCCGGAATTTGGGGACGGGGCCGTAATGGGTGACCGGCCATCCGCGCTGCAGCCGCTGCCCTGGCGGAAGTTCCGACCGCTCCGACACTCCGCGACTTTCCGGCTGACCCATGCGTCCATCCTGACAGACCGGGCAGGGTGGACGTGACCAGGTCTGCACCGATTCGGGCAACTCCTACTAAGCATGCACTTACTGGACGCCCCACGGTGCCGATGCAAGGATGCGCGCACCTGCCCCGAACGCGCCTGGAAGGAGCCTCTGCCATGCAGGGCGACCCCGAGGTCATCGAATTCCTGAATGAGCAGCTGACCGCCGAGCTCACCGCGATCAATCAGTACTTCCTGCATGCCAAGATGCAGGACAATTTCGGCTGGACGAAGCTCGCCAAATACACCCGCGCCGAGTCCTTCGACGAGATGAAGCATGCCGAGATCCTCACCGACCGCATCCTGTTTCTCGACGGACTGCCCAACTACCAGCGGCTGTTCCACGTCCGGGTCGGCCAGACGGTCACCGAGATGTTCAAGGCGGACCGGCAGATCGAGGTCGAGGCCATCGACCGGCTCAAGCGCGGTATCGAGATCATGCGCGCCAAGGGTGACATCACCTCGGCGAACCTCTTCGAGTCGATCCTCGAGGACGAGGAGCATCACATCGACTACCTGGACACTCAGCTGGAGCTCGTCGAGAAGCTCGGGGAGCCGCTCTACATCGCGCAGCTGATCGAGCAGCCGGAGGGCTGACCGCGGCGACCGCGGCTCAGGCCGCTTCCGGTAGTCCGGGCCTGGCGAGGGGCTCGGCCTCCGGAGCCGGTACGGGTTCGGGGGCCAGGGCCGTCGCGCTGGACCCCTGCTCCACGAGCTCGCGCCGCGGGCACGCACCCCGGCCGAGCAGGGACTGGATGCGGCGGACACAGGAACCGCAGTCGGTGCCCGCCTTGCAGGCTGAGGCGATCTGCCGCGGGGTGTACGCACCGTCGTCCACGTGCTGCTTCACCTGCTGCTCCGTGACACCGAAGCAAGAGCACACGTACACGCGGTTCACCTCCCCGGGCTTGGTTCGGGATCGATCCGTACGGCCTGTCCCGATGATTCGGTGAGGCTAACCTAACCGTACCCGGCCTGCTCCGGCCACAAAACGCTGTGGGGCACGAATCACATCGATCCGTGCCCCACAGTCGTACGTCCAGCCAGGATCTACTGGTCCCGGTACATCTCCGCGACGAGGAATGCCAGGTCGAGCGACTGGCTGCGGTTGAGCCGCGGGTCGCAGGCCGTCTCGTAGCGCTGGTGCAGATCGTCGACGAAGATCTCGTCGCCGCCGCCCACGCACTCGGTGACGTCGTCACCGGTGAGCTCGACGTGGATACCGCCCGGGTGGGTGCCCAGGCTCTTGTGGACCTCGAAGAAGCCCTTGACCTCGTCGAGCACGTCGTCGAAGCGGCGGGTCTTGTGGCCGGAGGCGGCCTCGAACGTGTTGCCGTGCATCGGGTCGGTCACCCAGGCGACCTGTGCACCCGATGCGGTGACCTTCTCGATCAGGGTCGGCAGCTTGTCGCGGATCTTGTCCGCGCCCATCCGCACGATGAACGTGAGCCGGCCGGGCTCGCGGTCCGGGTCGAGACGCTCGATGTACTGCAGCGCCTCCTCCGGGGTCGTCGTCGGGCCGAGCTTGATGCCGATCGGGTTGCGGACCTGGGAGGCGAACTCGATGTGCGCGCCGTCCATCTGCCGGGTGCGCTCGCCGATCCACACCATGTGGCCGGAGGTGTCGTACCAGTTCCCGGTGCGGGAGTCGGTACGGGTCAGCGCAGTCTCGTAGTCCAGCAGCAGCGCCTCGTGGGAGGCGTAGAACTCGACGGTCTGGAACTCGGCGGGGTCGGTGCCGCAGGCGCGCATGAAGTTGAGCGCCATGTCGATCTCGCGGGCGAGCTGCTCGTAGCGCTGGCCGGACGGGGACGACTTCACGAAGTCCTGGTTCCAGGCGTGCACCTGGCGCAGGTCGGCGTAGCCGCCGGTGGTGAAGGCGCGGACCAGGTTCAGCGTCGAGGCGGAGGCGTGGTACATCCGCTTCAGGCGCTCGGGGTCCGGGATCCGGGCCTTTTCGGTGAAGTCGAAGCCGTTGACGGAGTCGCCGCGGTAGGTCGGCAGGGTCACGCCGTCGCGGGTCTCGTTCGGCTTGGAGCGCGGCTTCGAGTACTGGCCGGCGATGCGGCCGACCTTGACCACGGGCACCGAGGCCGCGTACGTCAGGACGGCGCCCATCTGCAGGAGCGTCTTGAGTTTGCTGCGGATGTGGTCGGCGGACACCGCGTCGAAGGCCTCGGCACAGTCGCCGCCCTGGAGCAGGAACGCCTCCCCCTTGGCGACGGACGCAAGGCGGGCGCGCAGCTGGTCACACTCGCCGGCGAAAACCAGCGGGGGATACGACTCGAGGTCCGCGATCACATCGCGCAGCGCCTCGGCATCGGGGTACTCGGGCTGCTGCGCCGCGGGAAGGTCTCGCCAGGTGTTGCCACCGGTTGCGGTGGTCTTAGCGTTCACGGTCACCTCGTCAACATTACGGGGTCGTCAGGCGTGCCCTGCGCCCGGACCACTGGGTGAGACGCGCTGTCCGGTTCCGCAGGAGCCGGC
Organism: Streptomyces sp. YIM 130001; assembly: GCF_003574445.1. Classification (GTDB taxonomy): domain Bacteria; phylum Actinomycetota; class Actinomycetes; order Streptomycetales; family Streptomycetaceae; genus Streptomyces. The sequence goes on along the minus strand of NZ_KZ984552.1, from coordinate 46,777 downwards.
AGACACCTCGCCCATGCGGGTGACCGGGTCGCGAGACGCGAGTGCCCCCGCGCCCCCGGGTCCGCTAGGGTTCCCGGCATGTTCGCGCACACGACCCGTAACTGGTGGTGGACCGCTCAACCGGCGGCCCACTGACTGCGCGTATCCGAAGACGCGAAGGCCGCCCGAGGGGCGGCCTTTTCCATGTCCGGGGCCGTTCCTCCCACTCGAACCGTCGACGTGATCCGACTGGAAGGAACACCATGCCGCTGAACCGTCTGCTCGAGGACGACTCCCCGCCGTTCGCACTGCTGCGCCGCCGCACTCCGGGCCGCGATCACGACACCGTCGAGGTGCTGATCGGCCCCACCCACGAGGCCGAGCGCCTCGCGGACATCCCCGAGAGCCCGCTGCCCGTGCTCGCCCTGGTGCCGTTCCGGCAGATCGCCGAGCGCGGCTTCGACGTACGGGACGACGGCACGCCGCTGACCGTCCTGACCGCGTCGCAGAGTTACGAACTGTCCGTGGCGGAGGCGCTGGAGCAGCTGCCCGCGCACGAGGTGCGGGTCACCGACGGGGCCTTCGACGTGGACGACGAGGCGTACGCGGAGATCGTCGAGCGGGTGCTGCGGGACGAGATCGGCCGGGGCGAGGGGGCGAACTTCGTCATCCGCCGGAACTTCGAGGGGCGGGTGGACGGCTTCTCGCGGGCGGACGCTCTGGCCCTGTTCCGCCGGCTTTTGGACGGCGAGCGCGGGGCGTACTGGACGTACGTCGTGCACACCGGAGGCCCGCAGGGGCGCACGCTGGTCGGTGCGAGCCCCGAGGTGCATGTGCGGATGAGCGGCGGCACCGTCGTGATGAATCCGATCAGCGGTACCTTCCGCTACCCCGAAGGGGCGCCCAGCGCGGACGATCTGCTCCGGTTCCTCGACGACGCCAAGGAGACGGCCGAGCTGTCCATGGTGGTGGACGAGGAACTCAAGATGATGTGCACCGTCGGCGACATGGGCGGGGTGGTGGTGGGTCCGCGCCTGAAGGAGATGGCTCATCTCGCGCACACGGAGTACGAGTTGCGCGGCCGTTCCTCGCTCGACGTGCGCGAGGTCCTCCGGGAGACCATGTTCGCCGCGACGGTCACGGGCTCGCCGGTGCAGAACGCCTGCCGGGTGATCGAGCGGTACGAACCCGCCGCGTCGGACGGCGCCGGCCGCGGCTACTACGCGGGCGCGCTCGCACTGATCGAACGGGACTCGGGCGGCGCCCAGACCCTCGACTCCCCCATCCTGATCAGGACCGCGGACATCGCGGCGGACGGGCGGCTGAAGGTGGCGGTCGGCGCGACCCTGGTGCGTGACTCCGATCCGCGGGCCGAGGTCGCCGAGACGCACGCCAAGGCCGCCGGTGTACTGGCCGCGCTCGGGGTGCGCCCGGGGCGTGCACACGAGGAGGGCCGACGGGGGCGGCTCGCCGACGATCCCCGGGTGCAGGAGGCGCTGGATTCCCGGCGGGCCTCACTCGCGCCGTTCTGGCTGCGGATGCAGGAGCGGACCGCTGAGCTGAGCGGGCACGCGCTGATCGTGGACGGCGAGGACACCTTCACATCGATGCTGGCGCATCTGTTGCGGTCCTGCGGGCTCGATGTCACGGTGCGGCGCTACGACGAGCCGGGGCTGCGGGAGGCGGTGCGGGCCCATGAGGGGCCACTGGTCCTCGGCCCCGGGCCTGGCGACCCGGCGGATCTCGGGGATCCGAAGATGCGGTTCCTGCGGGAACTCGCCGCCCGGGCGGTGCGCGAGCACCGGCACGGGGTTCTCGGGGTCTGCCTGGGCCACGAACTCCTGGCCGCCGAGCTGGGGTTGGAGATCGTACGCAAGCAGGTGCCGTACCAGGGGGCGCAGGTGCGGATCGAGCTCTTCGGGCGCCCGGAGACGGTCGGCTTCTACAACAGCTTCGTGGCGCGCTGCGACGACGAGGGCGAAGCGGAACTGGCGGCGCACGGGGTGCGGGTGTCCCGGGACGCGGCCAGCGGGGAGGTGAACGCCCTGAGCGGACCGGGATTCGCCGGGGTGCAGTTCCACCCGGAGTCGGTGCTCACGCTGCGCGGCACGGCTGTCGTCTCGGAACTGGTGCGTCAGCTGGTGGCGGGCGGGGCCGGGACGAGCACGTTCTCGCTGCGTCGGCCCTCGGTGTAGTCGAGGACGTTCTGCAAGGTGGTGGCGATGATCTCGCCGACCGCGTCGACGGTGTAGTACGCCTGGTGCGAGGTCACCACCACGTTGGGGAACGTGACGAGGCGGGCCAGGGTGTCGTCCTCGATGCCCTGGATCGACTTGTCGAGGAAGAAGAGCCCGGCCTCGGCCTCGTAGACGTCGAGGCCGACGCCGGCGAAGCGGCCGAGGCGCAGCTCGCCGACCAGGGCCTCGGTGTCGATCAGGCCTCCGCGGCTGGAGTTGACCAGGATCGCGTCGTCCTTCATGGACTTCAGCTGGGCGGCGCCGATCAGGTGCTCGGTGGCCGGCAGCAGGGGTACGTGCAGGCTGATCAGGTCGGACTCGGCAAGGAGGCGCTCCTTGTCGACGTACTCCATGCCGAGTTCCTCGAGGGCCGGGTTCTCTGCGACGTCCCAGCCGAGCAGGCGCATGCCGAAGCCGTGGGCGATCCGGGTGAAGGCTTCGCCGATCTTGCCGGTGCCGAGTACTCCTGCGGTACGCCCGTGCAGGTCGCGGCCGAGCAGACCGTCGAGGCGGAAGTCGAAGTCGCGGGTGCGGCCGGCGGCGCGGACGATGCGGCGGTTGACGGCCATGGCGAGGGTCCAGGCGAACTCGGCCACCGAGTACGGCGAGTAGTACGAGACACGGGCGACGGTGAGGCCGAGCCGCTCGGCGACCTGCAGGTCGATGTTGTTGAAGCCGGTCGAGCGCTGGGCGATGAACTGGGTGCCGCCGGCTGCGAGGGTCTGCAGCACGCGGTGGTTGAGGCTGGCGTTGACGCTGGTCGAGACGGCCTCGTAGCCCGCCGCGATGGGGGCGGTGTCCTCGTTCAGGAAGACGTCCACGCAGCGGATGTCGTGGTGGCCCGCGAAGGCCCTCTCGAGCAGCGGCCGCTCGTCGGACTGCACACCGAACGCCAGGATCTCCACGTCTCGTCCCGTCTTCTCGTCGCTGCGGCTTTCGTCTGCTTTGCGCAGTGCACCGGACAGGGCGAATATACGGCGGTGTCCCGGCCGGGACACTCCGGAGCGCTCGGTGGAGCACGGCCGGCCGGGACCACGGATCGACGGACAGGGCGGACGGACGGGCCGGCGGGCCGACGGGCCGACGGGCCGACGGATCAGCCGAAGAAGACGCCGACCTCCTCGTACAGCTCGGGGTCCACCGTCTTCAGGCGGGCGGTGGCGTCGGCGATCGGCACCCGCACGATGTCGGTGCCGCGCAGCGCGACCATCTTCCCGAAGTCCCCGTCGCGCACCGCCTCGATGGCGTGCAGGCCGAAGCGGGTGGCGAGCCAGCGGTCGAAGGCGCTCGGGGTGCCGCCTCGCTGCACATGGCCGAGCACCGTCGTACGGGCCTCCTTTCCGGTGCGGTCCTCGATCTGCTTGGCCAGCCACTCGCCGACGCCGGAGAGCCGGACGTGACCGTAGGAATCGAGCGAGCCGTCCTTGAGCACCACGTCGCCGTCGCGTGGCATCGCCCCTTCGGCGATCACCACGATCGGTGCGTACGAGGCGCGGAATCGCGAGTTGACCCAGGCGCAGACCTGGTCGACGTCGAAGCGCTGTTCCGGGATGAGGATCGCGTTGGCTCCGCCGGCCAGACCCGAGTGCAGGGCGATCCAGCCCGCGTGCCGGCCCATCACCTCGACGACCAGGACCCGCATGTGGGACTCGGCCGTGGTGTGCAGCCGGTCGATGGCCTCGGTGGCGATGCCGACCGCGGTGTCGAAGCCGAAGGTGTAGTCGGTTGCCGAGAGGTCGTTGTCGATGGTCTTGGGTACGCCGACGACGTGGACGCCGTACTCGTCGTCGAGGCGGGCTGCGACGCCCAGGGTGTCCTCGCCGCCGATCACGATCAGGGCGTCGACCTCGGACTTGGCGAGGTTCTCCTTGATCCGGCGGATGCCGTCTCGCTCCTTGAGGGGGTTGGTCCGCGAGGAGCCGAGGATGGTGCCGCCGCGCGGCAGGATGCCGCGCACCGACGGGATGCCGAGAGGCACCGCGTCACCCTCGAGCGGTCCCCGCCAGCCGTCCCTGAAGCCGATGAATGAGTAGTCGTACTCCTGCACGCCCTTGCGGACGATGCCCCGGATGACGGCGTTGAGCCCAGGGCAGTCGCCTCCTCCGGTCAGTACTCCGACCCGCATGGAATCATCCCTTCACCACATGGCTGTGTGCGGCCACGCTAATGGTGATCCAGGTCACTCCGGGATGGTCGGGACGTCAATTCCCTTGAAAGAAGCAGGTGTTGATCTCCTGCTTCCCCCGGGTTGCCTCCGGGTCAGCGGGACTCCGGAGGCTCCTCGTCGAGGCCGCGCTCGATGGCGTAGCGGACCAGCTCGACCCGATTGTGCAGCTGGAGCTTGCCGAGGGTGTTCTGGACGTGGTTCTGCACGGTGCGGTGGGAGATCACCAGGCGCTCGGCGATCTGCTTGTAGCTCAGGCCCTTGGCGACCAGGCGGAGCACCTCCGTCTCCCGGTCGGTGAGCTGCGGGGCCAGGGGCTCGTCCGCGGTCGCCGGGGCTGGTTCGGAGGCGAGCCTGCGGTACTCGCCGAGGACCAGGCCCGCGAGACCCGGCGTGAACACGGGGTCTCCGTCGGCCGTCCGGCGCACGGCGTCGATCAGTTCCTCGGTGGAGGCCGATTTGACCAGGTACCCGGTGGCCCCGGACTTGACCGCCTCCAGAACGTCGGCGTGCTCGCCGCTGGCCGAGAGGACCAGGACGCGCAGAGCCGGGTCGGTGCCGACCAGTTCCTTGCAGACCTGGACCCCGGGCTTGGCGGGCAGGTTGAGATCGAGGACGAGGACGTCGGGTGCTGCCGCCCGGGCCCTGCGCACCGCCTGCTCGCCGTCGCCCGCGGTGGCGACGACCTCGAAGCCGGGCTCGGCGCCGAGGTCGCGGGCGACGGCGTCCCGCCACATCGGGTGGTCGTCGACCACCATGACCTTGATGGGGGCGGGGCCGCCGCTCCGCCGCGCTTCCGCCTGCTCGCCGTCCGGTGCGTCGGCGGCGTCCGTCGGCCTCCCGTCGCCTCCTTCGTCCGGCGCCTTCCTACGGTCCGCTCCGTCCGTCCGTGGTCCCACGGTGTCGCCAGGGCCTGTCATCGTGCCGCCTTCCCCCGCTTGTCGTCCTGCTTCGGTGTCTTGAGCTCGACCTCGGTGCCCTGCCCCGGCATCGAGACCAGGTCGGCCGTACCGCCGATGTCCCGGAGCCTGCCGCGGATCGACTGGGCCACACCCAGGCGGCCCTCCCCCTCCGCCTGCGCGAGCCGGCCGTCCGGGATGCCGGGGCCGTCGTCGCGCACCGTCACGATCACCTCGTCCGGCCAGTCCTCGACCAGGATCCAGGCTCGGGCCTCGTCCCCCACGTGCTGCCGCACATTGTCCAGGGCCGCACCGACAGCGGCGGCCAGTTCACGTGCGGCGTGCGCGGGGAGCAGGACCGGGGCGCCCGGTTCGGAGAGAGTGACCCGCGAACCGGCGTACGGGGTGAGCAGACTCCGCAGGTCACGGGGACCGTCCGACGCGCCGCCGGATTCGGGGTGCTCGGGATCGTCGACCTCGCGGACCAGCGCACCCTGCGAGGCGTCGTCGCTGGCGCGGGACACCGGGATCACACCGCCGGCCACCAGGCTGCGCAGGGCGACCTCCTGGTCCCCAGCCATCCGGCCGAGTTCCGCGGCCTCGCCGCCGATCTGGGCGCCTCGGCGCTGCACCATGGACAGGACCTGGAGCACGCTGTCGTGGATGTCGCGGGCGAGCCGTTCGCGCTCGCGGGTCGCGGCTTCGATCTCCAGCGCCCTGGCCAGGGTCCGCTCCGATGCGCGGGCCACCTCGACGACGTAGCCGATGGCGATGGAGGCGACCCAGACCAGGAGCACGTTGTGCACGACGTCCTGGCTCGGTGCGCCGCGCTGGACCAGGTTGGCCATGGCGACCAGCGAGGAGGCCACGGCCGCCCAGCGCCAGCCGCCCTTGACGGCGAAGGCCAGGACGGCACCCGCGGTCCAGATGGACGGCAGGGTCGGCCCGTCGCCCTCGGTGGTGTCGGCGAGCGGGGTCAGGAGTATGCCGGTGAGGGCGACGGTGAGGTCGGCGGCCAGGAAGCGCCGGGTGCAGCTGGCCGCGTTGGCCACTCTCGGCAGGGTGGCGACGGTCCAGACGGCGAGCACCGCGAGGAACGCGTAGCCGATCCAGGGTCGCTCGTAGTCCGCGCGGCCGTGCACGAACAGCGCGGCCGCGTACAGCATCGTCAGTACGCGGTAGGCGCTCAGGGCACGCCACAGCGGCAGCTCCACGGACATCCGCAGCACCTGTTCGCGTCGGGCCATCTCCCCCACCTCGCTTCCGCCGGTACCGCGTGCCCTCGCGGAGGGCGTGCGCGGCCGGAAACCTGTCGTCCTAACCGGGTACGGACCGGTCCGTCGTCCCACCCTCGTCCGCCGGCCCCGGCCGGTCCACCGGCCCCTGGCCGTCGGCCTTGCGGGCCTTCTCCAGCTCCGCCCGCTTCTTGGCCGCGTCCGCGATCTGCCGCTTCGCCGCCGTCGCGTAGATGTCGACGTACTCCTGGCCGGAGAGCTTCATGATCTCGTACATCACCTCGTCGGTGACCGAGCGCAGGATGAAACGGTCGCCCTCGAGCCCCTGGTACCGGCTGAAGTCCAGGGGCTCGCCGATCCTGATCCCCGGGCGCATCAGCTTGGGTACGGCCTTGCCGGGCGGCTGGATCTTCTCGGTGTCGATCATCGCGACCGGGACGACCGGTGCGCCGGTGGCGAGGGCCACGCGCGCGAGGCCACCGGGTTTGCCGCGGTAGAGACGGCCGTCGGGCGAGCGGGTGCCTTCCGGGTAGATGCCGAAGAGTTCGCCGCGTTCGAGTACCGAGATGCCGCTGCGGATGGCGGCCTCACCGGCGCCGCGCCCGCCGGAGCGGTCTACCGGGAGCTGTCCGACGCCCTTGAAGAAGGCGGCCGTGAGCCTGCCCTTGACCCCCGGCGACGTGAAGTACTCCGCCTTGGCGATGAACGTGATCTTCCGGTCGAGGACCGCGGGCAGGAAGAAGGAGTCCGAGAACGAGAGGTGGTTGCTCGCGAGGATCGCCGACCCCTCGGCAGGGACGTTCTCGAGGCCCTCCACCCAGGGCCTGAAGACAGTCTTCAGGGACCCGCCGACGGTCAGCTTCATCACGCCGTAGATCAACGCAGGTGCCTTTCTGTTCCGTCGAACAGACCCTATCCCTTGGCACCGCAGCGCTCCTGGGCACCGCGGCCTCCTGCGGCCCTGGTCGGTGTCGGTCCGGTCGCGTACGGTGAAGTACGCCTCCGCAGTGCGCTCCCCCCGCGAGGCACCCCGTCCCCTCTCCACGAACAGGAGACCGAAGGTGCCGGTCCTCCCCGGAGCCGAGCCGTACCGCCACGAGGGCGGCGAGATCGGCGTGCTCCTCTGTCACGGCTTCACCGGCTCGCCCCAGTCGATGCGCCCCTGGGCCGAGTACCTCGCCGAGCGCGGCCTGACCGTCTCGCTGCCGCTGCTGCCGGGGCACGGCACCCGCTGGCAGGACCTGCAGATCACCGGCTGGCAGGACTGGTACGCGGAGGTGGACCGCGAGCTGCGGGCCCTGCTCGACCGCTGCACCCGCGTCTTCGTCTTCGGACTCTCGATGGGCGGAGCCCTGGCCCTGCGACTGGCCGCCAAGCACGGCAGCGACGTCCAGGGCATCGTCGTGGTCAATCCGGCGAACAAGGTGCACGGCCTGGCCGCCCACGCCCTGCCGGTCGCCCGGCACCTCGTGCGGACCACCAAGGGCATCGCGAGCGACATCGCCAAGGAGACCGGCGTCGAGATCGGGTACGAGCGGGTGCCGCTGCATGCGGCCCATTCGCTGCGCCGCTTCTTCCGGCTCGTCGACTCCGAACTGCCCCAGGTGACCCAGCCGCTGCTGCTCCTGCACAGTCCGCAGGACCATGTGGTGCCGCCCGCCGACTCGGCGCGCGTGCTGAGCCGGGTCTCCTCCACGGACGTCACCGAGACCCTGCTGGAACAGAGCTTCCATGTCGCGACGTTGGACCACGACGCGGACCGGATCTTCGAGGACAGCTACGCCTTCGTGACCGGGCTCGCCCCGAGTGCGGACAAGGCTGCGGACAAGGAAGGGGCCTCGACCGGTGACTGAGCACGACGCGGACCGCGACCGAAGCCGCGAGGAGAAGGACGGCGCCGAGGAAGCGGCGGCCACGGACGAGGCCCTGGTGCCCGAGACGGCCGGCGGCCCTCCCCAGGATCCCGAAGGACCGTCCGAGGAAGCGCCCCGCAGCCTCGACGAGGACGAGGTCTGGGCCGAGATCGTCGCGGGGTACGGCGAGGAGCCGCCGGACCCGCCCGGCGCCAAGCCCTTCAAGTCGATCGAGGACCTCGCAGGTCTGGTCGCCGAGGCGACGGGCAAGGACACGCCGCCCGCCGGCGAGCCCGAGGCCGACACCGACGGCGAGCGGGACGAAGGCAGCTCCGCCGGCGCCGTCGGCGGCTCGATCGCCTTCGCACCGGGCGTCGGACCACGCGACTACAGCCCGAGCCGGCCGGCGCAGGACGAGCCCGAGACGGACGACGAGGGGCACTTCGTGCCGCCGGAGCCGCCGCCGCTGCCCAGCGCGGACACCACCGCGAGGTTCGCGTGGCTGGCCGTGCTCGGCGGGCCGTTGCTCCTGCTGCTCGCGATCCTGCTCGGCTGGCCGATGACGTGGTGGCTGGCCACCCTCAGCATCGGCGGGTTCCTCGGCGGATTCGCGACGCTCGTCGCCCGGATGAAGGACGACGACGAGGAGGACGAGGACCCGGGGCGCGGCGCGGTGGTCTGAGGCGTGCGGGGCCGCGGCGCGCGGACGACTCGACACCCCGGTCCCCGAACAGTCACGCCGCCGGTGTGACTATTCGGGGACCGGGGTGCGCCGTACGGGCGACGGGTAGAGCTGGGCCGTATCCGACCCGCTCACCGTGAAAGGCCCTGGTGCATGGCGCAGCCCTTCGAGCTCCCGGACTTCTATGTGCCGTATCCGGCACGTCTGAACCCCCATGTCGAGTCCGCCCGGCGGCACACCCGGGCATGGGCCCACCGGATGGAGATGCTGGAGGGCTCCGGCATCTGGGACGCACGCGATCTGGAGGCGCACGACTACGCGCTCCTGTGCGCGTACACCCATCCCGACTGCGACGCCGAGACCCTGGCGCTCGTCACCGACTGGTACGTGTGGGTCTTCTTCTTCGACGACCACTTCCTGGAGCTCTTCAAGCGCACCCAGGACCGCGAGGGCGCGAAGCGCTATCTGGACCGGCTGCCCGCGTTCATGCCCACCGGCCTGCCGGCCGACGGCGCGGCCCCGGAACCGACCAATCCGGTCGAGGCCGGTCTCGCCGATCTGTGGGCGCGTACGGTGCCCGCGATGTCCGGCGGCTGGCGCGAGCGCTTCGCCGAGGCCACCGAGAACCTGCTGCGCGAGTCGATGTGGGAGCTGTCCAACATCAACGAGGGCCGGATCGCCAACCCGGTCGAGTACATCGAGATGCGCCGCAAGGTCGGCGGCGCCCCGTGGTCGGCGGGGCTCGTGGAGTACGCGGCCCGGGCCGAGGTGCCTGACCGGGTCGCGGACGCCCGGCCGCTGCGCGTACTGCGGGACGCCTTCAGCGACGCGGTACATCTGCGCAACGACCTCTTCTCGTACCAGCGCGAGGTCGAGGACGAGGGCGAGAACAGCAATGGTGTGCTGGTCCTGGAGCGTTTCCTCGGCTGCTCCACCCAGGAGGCCGCCGAGTCCGTGAACGATCTGCTCACCTCCCGGCTGCAGCAGTTCGAGCACACGGCGCTCACCGAACTCGGGCCGCTGTGCGCCGAGTCGGGGCTCGACCTGGCGGAGGCCACCGCGGTCGGCGCGTATGTGAAGGGCCTGCAGGACTGGCAGTCGGGCGGCCACGAGTGGCATCTGCGCTCGAGCCGGTACATGAACGAACACGCGGAAGGGTCCGGTACGCCGTCCATCGCGGGCGGGATCCGGCTGACGCCGCGCTCCGAGACGGCCCGGCTCCGCCGGCACAGCCACGTCCCGTACCAGCGGGTCGGCCCGGGCCGGTTGCCCGACTTCGAGATGCCGTTCCGCACCACGCTCAGTCCGCATCTGCCGGGTGCCCGCCTGCGGTGTGTCGACTGGGGCGAGCGGATGGGCATGCTGCGCGCGCAGCCCGGGATGCCGCACTCGGACATCTGGGACCAGCGCAGACTCGCCGGATTCGACTTCCCGCTGTGCGCCGCGGGCCTGCATCCGGACGCCACACCCGAGGCCCTCGACCTGGCCTCGCACTGGTTGACCTGGGGGACGTACGGGGACGACTGGTTCCCGGTGGTGCACGGCCATGCGCGGGATCTGGCGGGTGCCCGCGCGGCGAACGAACGCCTGTCGCTGTTCATGCCGCTCGACGGCGAGCCGGTGCCGGAACCGGCCGATGCCCTCGAGCGCGGTCTCGCCGACCTGTGGGCGCGTACCGCCGGCCCGATGCGGCCGCGCGACCGTGCCGAATTCCGCCGGGCCGTGGAGGAGATGACCGCGAGCTGGCTGTGGGAGCTGGCCAATCAGGCGGCGCACCGGATCCCCGACCCGGTCGACTACATCGAGATGCGGCGCTACACCTTCGGCTCCGACATGACCATGTGGCTGGCCCGGCTCCAGCACGGCGGCCTGATCCCGGACGAGGTGTACCGCAGCGGCCCGCTGCGCTCCCTGGAGCACTCGGCGCAGGACTACGCGGCGTTGCTCAACGACCTGTTCTCGTACCGGAAGGAGATCGAGTACGAGGGCGAGGTGCACAACGCGGTCCTCGTCGTGGAGAACTTCTTCGGGATGGACCACCCGACGGCGGTGGGGGTCGTGGCGGATCTGATGAACGCGCGGATGCGGCAGTTCCAGCACGTGGCGCGGCACGAACTCCCGGTCCTGTACGACGACTTCGACCTGGACGAGGAGACGGTGGTCGTCCTCGAGGCACATGTGCACGAGCTGGAGAACTGGATGGCGGGGATCCTCACCTGGCACCGCGGCTGCCGCCGCTACCGGGAGGAGGACCTGCGTCAGGGGACCGGCGGGGCGCCCTGGCGGCTCGAGGGACCGCGCGGGCTCGGCACCGAGGCGGCACGGATCGGGGCGCTGATGACGCGGTAGCCGGGCGGGAGGTGCCGGCCCGCCGGGGCTCAGGCGGCCGGCACCCGCAGCGCGGTGAGGACCGGCAGGTGATCGGTGGCCGCCAACAGGTCCTCGGCGTCCACACCCGGCAGATCGAGGGGCACTCCGCAGCCGAGCACCTCGATCCCTTGGGTGGCGAAGACGGCGTCGATGCGCTGGTGGGGATCGGCGGGCGTCGAGGTGTACTCGGCGCCCCACGGCCGTACCGCCCAGCAGTCCTGCAGCTGTCCGGCCAGGCGCCGGAAGGTGCGGCCGGTGGGACGCTCGTTGATGTCACCGCCCGCGAGGGCGTGCGGCACACCGAGGGCCGCGAGCCGGTCGAGAAGCATTCCTCCCTGCGCGTACCGCTCGTCCTTCTGCAGCGAGAGATGGCAGCTCACCACGCCGAGACGGGCGCCGCCGAAGCGGACCACTGCGGTGGCGAAGCCGCGCCGGTGCAGTCCGGGCGTGAGCGGGAGGAGCACATCCTCGGTGCGCTCCACGGTGGCGCGCAGCGAGCAGAGCAGCGCGGGCCCCGACGCGGTGGCACCGCCGGAGAGCACGACCAGACCGGAGGTTCTGGCGAGCCGGGCGAGGTGCTTGCGCCAGCGGAAGAATCGCGGCGCCTCCTGGACGAGGACGAGGTCGGGCGCACAGGCGGTGATCACCCGGGCGAGCGCCGCGGTGTCGTCGCGCATCGAGCGGATGTTGTAGCTGAGCACCCGGACGACGGCCGAACCGCCTTGTTCCGTACGGGAGTCGGGAAGATCTGTACGGGAGTCCGGGAGCTGTGCAAGGGACTCGGGGAGCTCTGCACGGGGGTCGGAAGGCACGCGGATCAGGCTAGCCCGCGGACTCCCCCACTCCACATACCGCAACGCAGCCCGACCGACCGCAACGCGCATCGATCGACCGCAACGCGCCCCGACACATGGCGCCTTCACCACGCAACACAGTGCCCGGCCGCTCCAGGACGGAGCGGCCGGGCACCGGGTTCTGCCGTGGTCAGCCCTGCCGGGCGAGGTCCGCGGCGCCCACCAGGCCCGCGCGGTTGCCCAGTTGAGCCGCGAGCACCTGTGCGTGCGGGCGCCAGGCGCCGCCGATCAGCCAGCGGCGGAACGACTTGCGGATCGGGTCGAGCACCAGGTCGCCCTCGTCCGAGACACCGCCTCCGACGATGAAGGCGGACGGGTCGAACAGCGAGGCCAGATCGGCCAGTCCGGCGCCGGCCCACCGGGCCAGCTCACGGAACGAGTCGATGGCCACCGGGTCGCCGTCACGGGCCGCGGCCGAGACGTGCTTGCCCTTGATGCCCTCCGGAGTGCCGTCACCCAGCGAGAGCAGCAACTCGGCTTCCTTGGGCGTGGCTTGGGCGCGCTGATGGGCGTAGCGCAGGAGCGCGCGGCCCGAGGCGTACTGCTCCCAGCAGCCCTGGCTGCCGCAGCCGCACAGCAGACCGTCCGGCACCACCCTGATGTGGCCGAACTCCGCGGCCACGCCGAAGCGTCCGCGGCGGAGCTTGTTGCCGATGATGATGCCGCCGCCGAGGCCGGTGCCGAGCGTGATGCAGATGACGTCCTCGTGGCCCTGACCGGCACCGAAGCGGTACTCGCCCCAGGCGGCCGCGTTGGCGTCGTTCTCCACGACGACCGGCACCCCGACGCGCTGCTCGACCTTGTCCTTGAGCGGCTCGTGACGCCAGTCGATGTTGGGCGCGAAGAGCACGGTGGCGCGCTTGTCGTCGACGTATCCGGCCGCGCCGATGCCGACGGCCTCGATGTCCTGGCCCTCGCCGGCCGCCGCGACGGCGGCGCAGATCGCGTCGACGATGCCTTCGGCGGTCGGCGGAGTCGGCACGGTGTGGGTGTCGAGGATGGTGCCCTCCTCGTCGACCACTCCTGCCGCGATCTTCGTACCGCCGATGTCGACGCCGATGGTGAGTCCCATTAGTCCCTCAGTTTTCGGTCGAGCCCCGCTGCGCCCACCTTAACCGAGGAGGCCCTCAGTCCAGGTCGATGTGTTCATTTGTTGAAGGCCCGTTGTCCTCGGGGCCGTCGGTCCAACGGCGCTCCTGGCCCTCCACGGCCGACCGGTAGGCGGCGAGCAGTTCGGAGCCGGCCGCCGCGAGGTGGTCGAACACGTCCGGATTGCGCTCGATGACCGGTTCCACCGCGGCCTTGGCCTGATCGATGAACTGCTGCACGGCGCCCTGGGCGGCGAATCCGGCGAGCGGACCCTGTACCCCGCCGAGCTTGTCGGCGACCGCGTCGACGAGACGGCGCAGCTCTTCGGCTGCGGATCCCGGCGGGGTGCCGTACTCCTGCCGGCGCCGGGCCTTCTCGGCGGCGAGATCCTCGGCGCAGGCCTTGGCCCACGCGTCGTCGTCGACGGCCTCACGCGGATCGGGAACGTTACGGGCGCCACCCATGCCGTCGGGGCTAGGGGGGAGCTCGGTGTCACTCATGACGGGCTCCTGCGGGCTGAGGGAGACGGTGCACGACCGCGTACGGCCTGCGAAGCGCTGGTACGGATCGGCGAACCGCTGGTACCACTCGACGTTACCCGAACGGCGGTATCCCGTTCACGTCCTGCCCGCACGAACCAGTCAGGTGCCGCGCGGCCACAGATCCGGATCGGGAGCGAAGCGGACGCACAGTTCGCCCTCGCGCAGTCCCGCGCCCGCCACCGTGCACCGGCGCAGGGCCGCGGGCAGATCCAGGATCCGCCGGAACCGGCCCGCTGTGACCAGGAGTTCGTCGCCCTTGCGGACCAGGTCGAGTTCCTCGCGTACGGCACCGGGCAGCGGGAGGTGCCAGACCAGAACGCCGTCGTCGGCGAGGCGGTCGACGATCCGAGGGGCCGAGGGGCCGGCCTCGGCGGGAGCGGGCAGGCCGAGCGCCGCGAGGTCGTCGCCGCCGCGGGGGTCGTGGCCCAGGTGCGGGACGCGGTGCACGGCGGGACCGCCGTCCGCCTCCCACTCGGCGAGCGTCTTGGCCTGCTGGGCGGCCAGCGAGGCGAGCCAGGGGTCGGCGGACCCGGCGGACCGCTCGGGAACGGTGCGGTTCGCCACCAGGGACTCGACCGCGAGTCCGTGCAGGGCCAGACCGAGGCGGGCTCCGCATATCGCTTCGGCGCCGGCCGGTCCCGGTTCGGCGACCAGGCGTACCGCGGTCCCGGGGGCCTGGATCAGGGCCTGTACGGCCGAGAGGTGCTCGGCCCAGCGGGCGGCCGCGCCGAACAGCCACTGGGCGGGCATCGGCACACCGGCGAGCTGGGCGAGTACCGGGCGCAGTGCCCGGGCGGCCTGCCGTTCCTGCGGCAGCACCCGCTCCAGGTAGCGGCGCAGGCGTTCCGGGAGCGCGAGCAGTTCCAGGGCGCGGTCCGCGGACGGCAGATCCGCCACGATCAGGTCGTACGGGCCGGCGGCGGCCTCCCGCAGGGCGCCGAGCAGGGCGAACTCTTCGGCGCCCGGCAGTTCGGTGAGCTCCTCCTCGTCCAGGCGCCGGGCTCCGAACGCGTCGAGGGCCGGGCCCGCGCGGTGCTGCAGGGCGAAGACCTCGGCGCGGAAGCGGGCGCCCGGGTCGACGCGGCGGGCGTCGAGCCCCGGCGCCGCCTCGGCGCCGCCCGGCCCGGTAGCCGCACCGAGCGCCGCACCCAGGCCGTCCTCGCGGTCGGCGGAGAGGACCAGCGTGCGGTGGCCCTCGCGGGCGGCCGCGAGGGCGGTGGCCGCGGCGACGCTGGAGCGGCCGGATCCGGCGGTGCCGGTGACGAGAAGGGTGCGCATGCCATGAACGGTACGGGAGCGCGCTGCCGTCAACTCCTGTAGGCGGACGGCGTCCTGGCGCCGGGCGGCGTCTGGCCGGACATCGTCGTAGCGGCCGCGCCCTCCCGGACCCGGCCGACGGCCGGAGGCGTCCGTGGAGCGGCCGTCAGGTCACTCGGTGGGCTTGCCCTCGCCCGTGGCATCCCCCGCGGGCTCGTCCCCGGACTCCACCCGCTTCTTCAGGCCGGCCAAGGCGCGGTCGATGATGACCTTCTCGGCCTTGCGCTTGATCATGCCGAGCATCGGGATCTTGACGTCGACCGTGAGCTGGTACGTCACCTCGGTGCCCTGGCCCGCGGGGGCGAGCCGGTAGGAGCCCTCGAGGGCGCGGAGCATCTGGGACTTCACCAGGGTCCAGCTGACCTCGTTCGCCCCGGTCCAGGTGTACGCGAGGGTCTGGTCGTCCTTGATCGCGCCGGCGTCCATCACCAGGCGGACCTGCTCGGCCCGGCCCTGGTCGTCGGAGGCCAGTACCTCTGCCTCCTTCACCTCGCCGGTCCAGTCGGGGTAGCGGGCGAAGTCGGCGATCACTCCCATGACATCGGCCGGCGCCGCCTCGATCGTGATGCTCGAGCTGGTGTGTTCCGCCATCGCCGTGGCTCCTCCAGTGCGGTCCTGCGGGGGTAGTGGATGGCGTGGGCCTAGGGCTTGTCCGGCCGCCGGGGTCCGCCGCGTGCAGGCTACCGGCTGAGGCCGCGCCGACGTGCGCCGCCCGCCGGGTCACGGCCTGCCGGTCGCCGCCACCGGGCGCCGTCCGTCGGCCCGGCGGGTGGCGCTGTCACCACTCCAGCGCCCACGGCCTGCCCGCCGAGGCGAAGTGTCCGACGTTCACGCACTCGGTCGCCCCGACCCGCATCCGGCGCACCAGCGGCTGATGGACGTGCCCGAAGAGCGCATAGCGCGGGCGGGTCCGCCGGATCGCCTCGAGCAGTGCCTTGCTGCCGCGTTCGAAACGGCGGGCCACCGTGTCGTAGACCAGTTCCGGCACCTCGGGCGGGATGTGGGTGCAGAGCACGTCGACCTCGCCGATCGCCTCGATCTTGGCCGCGTACTCCTCATCACTGATCTCGTACGGGGTGCGCATCGGGGTGCGCAGTCCGCCGCCGACGAAGCCGAAGACGAGACCGCCGATCTCGACCCGCTCGCCGTCCAGGACGGTGGTGCCCTCCTGGGCGTACTCGCTCCACAGTCCCGGGATGTCGACGTTGCCGTAGGTGGCGTACGTCGGCGTGGGGAAGACCGCGAAGAGTTCGGCGTACTGCTTGCGGACGGCTCGTTCGATGGCGCTCGCGCGGTCCGTCTCGATCGTCCCCCAGAGTTCGGCGCCGAGGACCCGGGCCTCCTCGAAGCGGCGGGCGGTGCGCAGTTCCACCAGACGGTCCGCGTTGTCGACGCCGAACAGGTCGGGGAAGATGCCTCGCGAATGGTCGGCGTAGTCGAGGAAAAGGACCAGGTCGCCGAGGCAGACCAGCGCGTCCGCGCCCTCGCCGGCCCGGGCGAGGTCCCGGGCGTTGCCGTGTACGTCGCTCACCACATGGACCCGCATGACCGTCAGCCTAGAACGGATGCGTCCACCAGTTAAGAGGCCCTGGACCTGCGGTTACTTCCGAGTCGCCGACGAAGGGGACTACTGTGCGCAAACGAACGCCATGGCGTGTGACACAAGGAACATCTGGCCGGACCCCCCTATCGAAAACGCGGTACCGGTGGGTAACGTCCGGGCAGTCCAGTCGTGCTCGGCCCTCTCGTAGCGCCCCCTGCCTCGATGAGTCCGAGCACCTGCCAGATCTTGGACCGCACCGTCGCATCGCACAGTGTCGTGGCGCCGGCGCCCAATGAGGAGCAGCAGTCTTGCGCGAGTTCAGCCTTCCGGCCTTGTACGAGGTCCCCGCGGACGGCAATCTGACCGACATCGTGCGCCGCAATGCCGCACAGCATCCGGATGTCGCCGTGATCGGCCGCAAGGTCGACGGCAGTTGGCAGGACGTGTCGGCGAAGGACTTCCTCGCCGAGGTCCACGCCGCCGCCAAGGGTCTGATCGCCTCCGGGGTCGAGGCGGGCGACCGGGTGGGCCTGATGTCGCGCACCAGATACGAGTGGACGCTCCTGGACTTCGCGATCTGGAGCGCCGGCGCGATCACCGTGCCGGTGTACGAGACGAGTTCGCCCGAGCAGATCCAGTGGATCCTCGGCGACTCCGGCGCCGTCGCCTGCCTGGTGGAGCTGGACACGCACGCCGCCGCCGTGGAGTCGGTACGCGACAGGCTGCCGGCCCTCGGCAACGTCTGGCAGATCGAGCGCGGTGGCATCGAGGAGCTCGGCCGTGCCGGAGCAGCCCTCAGCGACGAGACGGTCGACCAGCGCTCGTCGGTGGCCTGCGCCGACGATCCGGCCACCATCGTCTACACCTCGGGCACCACCGGCCGCCCCAAGGGCTGTGTGCTCACCCACCGCAGCTTCTTCGCGGAGTGCGGCAATGTCGTGGAGCGTCTGCGGCCGCTGTTCCGTACCGGTGAGTGCTCGGTGCTCCTGTTCCTGCCGCTGGCTCACGTCTTCGGCCGGCTGGTGCAGGTCGCGCCGATGATGGCGCCGATCAAGCTGGGCCACGTACCGGACATCAAGAACCTCACCGACGAGCTGGCCTCGTTCCGGCCGACCCTGATCCTGGGGGTGCCGCGGGTCTTCGAGAAGGTCTACAACTCGGCGCGCGCCAAGGCGCAGGCCGACGGCAAGGGCAAGATCTTCGACAAGGCCGCGGACACCGCGATCGCCTACAGCCGCGCGCTGGACTCCCCGTCCGGCCCGTCGCTCGGCCTCAAGATCAAGTACAAGACGTTCGACAAGCTCGTCTACTCCAAGCTGCGCGCGGTGCTCGGCGGCCGGGGCGAGTACGCGATCTCCGGCGGTGCCCCGCTCGGCGAGCGGCTCGGCCACTTCTTCCGCGGGATCGGCTTCACGGTCCTGGAGGGATACGGCCTCACCGAGTCGTGCGCGGCGACGGCGTTCAACCCGTGGGACCGCCAGAAGATCGGCACGGTGGGCCAGCCGCTGCCCGGTTCGGTGGTACGGATCGCCGACGACGGCGAGGTGCTGCTGCACGGCGAGCACCTTTTCACCGGGTACTGGAACAACGAGGCGGCGACCTCCGAGGCGCTCGCCGACGGCTGGTTCCACACCGGCGACCTCGGCACGCTCGACGCGGACGGCTATCTCGCGATCACCGGCCGCAAGAAGGAGATCATCGTCACGGCCGGCGGCAAGAACGTGGCCCCGGCGGTGCTCGAGGACCGGATCCGCGCCCATGCCCTGGTCGCCGAGTGCATGGTGGTCGGCGACGGCCGTCCCTTCATCGGTGCCCTGGTCACCCTGGACGACGAATTCCTCGGCCGGTGGGCGGAGGAGAACGGCAAGTCCGGCCGTACGGCGGCCGAACTGCGCGACGACCAGGACCTGCTCGCGACCGTGCAGTCCGCCATCGACGAAGGCAACGCGGCCGTCTCCAAGGCCGAGTCGGTGCGCAAGTTCCGTGTCCTGGCCGCCCAGTTCACGGAGGAGTCGGGCCATCTGACGCCGTCCCTGAAGCTCAAGCGCAATGTGGTCGCCAAGGACTACGCGGACGAGATCGAGGCCGTGTACCAAGCCTGACCGGTCTCGTCCGAAGGGTGAGGGGCTCGCGCCGGGCGCGAGCCCCTCACCCTTCGCATGGTCCGAAGCAGGCTGCTAGAGCAGCCCCTTGAGCTCCTCCGCCAGCAGGTCCCAGCGCCACTTCTCCTCGACCCAGGCGCGCCCTCGCTCCCCCATCCGGCGCCGCAGCTCCGGGTCCTGGAGCAGTGTCACGATCCGCTCGGCCGCCTCCGTGTGCTCGGCGCCGCGCACCACCCAGCCCGTCTCGCCGTCGAGCACCGCGTCCGGCGCACCGCCCGAGTCGCCCGCGACGACCGGCAGTCCGGTCGCCGAGGCCTCCAGATACACGATCCCGAGCCCCTCGACGTCGAGCCCGCCGCGCCGCGTTCGGCAGGGCATCGCGAAGACG
The DNA here is from genome assembly GCF_003574445.1 of Streptomyces sp. YIM 130001. Classification (GTDB taxonomy): domain Bacteria; phylum Actinomycetota; class Actinomycetes; order Streptomycetales; family Streptomycetaceae; genus Streptomyces. Next base: position 27,523 of record NZ_KZ984552.1, on the reverse strand, counting down.
TCACCGGCCCCGTAGTGGGCGGGCAGTTCGGCCCACGGCACGGCCCCGGTGAAACGCACCGAGTCGGCCACCGAGGTCTCCTCGGCCAGCTTGCGCAGCTCGCCCTCGTAGGGACCACCGCCGACGACGAGCAGTACGGCGTCGGGGACCTCGGCGAGGATCCGCGGCATCGCGCGGATCAGGGTGTCCTGGCCCTTGCGCGGTACGAGCCGCGAGACGCACACCACCACGGGCCGCTCGCTGAGGCCGAGCCGGGCCCGGACCGCGTCCCCGCCCGAGCCCGGGTGAAAGGTCTTCTCGTCGACGCCGGGCGGCAGTTGCACCATCCGGGCCGCCGCCTCGGGAGTCAGCGCGGCGGCGATACGGGAGCGGGTGTACTCGCCGAGATAGGTGATGGTGTCGGTCGACTCACCGATCCGGCGCAGGAGTTGCCGGGCGGCCGGCAGTTGGGCCCAGCCCGCCTCGTGGCCGTGGGTGGTGGCGACGAGCCGCTCGGCGCCGGCCCGGCGCAGCGCAGGCGCCATCAGGCCGAGCGGGGCCGCGGCCCCGAACCACACGGAGGTACAGCCGTGTTCGCGCAGCAGCGCGGTGGCCCGCCGGGTGACCCGCGGGGTCGGCAGCAGCATCGTGGTGCGGTCCCGTACGACGGTGAAGGGCTGCTCCGCGTCGAAGGCCGCGGTCGCCTCGGCGCCCTCGCGGCCGCGCTTCCAGGTGGAGGCGTAGACGACGATACGGGCGGGGTCCAGGCGCAGCGCCATGTTGTGCAGGAAGGCCTGGATGCCGCCGGGCCGGGGCGGGAAGTCGTTGGTCACGATCAGGGTCTTGTGCATCGCCGCCGACAGTACCGAACGGCCGGGCGCCGGGCGACGACGGCGGATCGAGGACTGTCGCTACCGAACCTGCCCGCGCACGTACTCGCGCCAGCGTGCGGTGAAGTCCTGCGGTGTGGTGTCCAGAACGTCCCGCAGGGCGTGCTCGACGGCGTCGCCCTTGCTCCTGGCCCGGCTGTCGCCGACCGCACGGTAGAAGTCGAGGAGCTCGGACTCGCCCCAACGCTCGGCGATCATGCGGCAGGCGAGCCAGCCGCCCTCGTAGGCCCTGGCGAGCGCTTCGGGGTCGTCCTCGAAGCCGAAGTCGTCGTCGGCGGGCAGCGCCTCGGGCACCTCGCCGCGCTCGACGGCGTCCTTCGTCTCGGGTGCGGCCTGCGCCGCGCCCCGTCCGGAGCCTCGATAGCCGACCCAGTCCGCGAAGCCCTCGGAGAGCCACATCGGCGTGGTTTTCGAGGTGGCGGCGCGGGTGGCCACATGCGTCGTCTCGTGGGTGAGGACGACCTGCCGGCCGAACGAACCGAGTACGTCGAAGGCGTCGGGATTGAGCACGACGCGGTCCGCGGGCGCCCGGTCCGCCCCGCCCGTCTCCCCCGTGGTGACCGCGGCGATCCCCCGGTACCCGGCTGCGGGCGCGCCGAGCAGGTCCCCCATGTCGTCCAGCGACTCCGGTACCAGGATCACCACCCGGCCCGGCCAGTCCCGCCCCCAGGCGTCCTGCACGGCCGGTACCGCACGGTCGGCGAGGTCCGCGTACTCCCGGAGCTTCGCGCGGGACCGGCCGACGCCGAGCACCAGGCTGTGCCGTCCGGTCACCGAGACCACGTCGCCCTGTTCCCAGAGCTGCTCCCCCGCGTCCTTGCCGGCCCGCTCGTCGGCCACGTACCAGCGGTCCGCGCGGCGGTCCAGGCGCAGCGTGCGCTGCACCGTGACGGGGGCGCGGTCGTAGCCGCCGATCCGGAAGCTCAGCTCCACCCCGGCGGTGGCGTGCGCGCCGGACCGCTCGAGATCCGTCAGGCGGTACTTCCACGCGCTGAGCGGCACCTGCCCGACCCGGTCGAACTCGCCGCCCGAGGCCTTGCCCGGCGCCTGCGTGGCCCGGTAGGCCCGCGCGTCCCGGTCGACCACGGCCTCGGCCCGTCGGTCGAGCAGCGCCTGCACCTCGTCGTGCGCGCCGTCGTCGGGGGCCGGCGCCTGGCAGGAGGCGACGCCGAGCAGCGCGGCGAGGCACAGCCCCGCCACCGCACGTCTGCTCCCCTGTCGGCCCGCCACCGTATCGATCGTACGAGGTGGTGGCGGGTGGGCGCCGCCCCTCGGTCGGCCCGGGACCCGCGTCACCCGAGCGAGGGCCGCTCCGGGGTCAGACGCGGGTGACCGACGACACCGGCATCATGCCGACCGGGTCGTAGCGCACCGATGCTCCCGGGTGCGGGGCGTGCACGACCTGGCCGTCGCCCACGTACATGCCGATGTGGCTGGCGTCGTCCCGGTAGGCGACCAGATCGCCGGGCTGTGCCTGGCCGAGCGGGACCTGGCGGCCCGCGTACCGCTGCGCCTGCGAGGTCCGCGGCAGGCTGACCCCTGCCTGCGCGTACGCCCACTGGGTGAGGCCCGAACAGTCGAAGCCCGACGGCCCGTTGGCGCCCCAGACGTACGGACGGCCGACGGCCTGCCTGGCCGCCGCGAGAGCCGCGGCCGCGCGGGAGGAGGCTGCGGCGCCCGAGGGGCCCGCGAGTTCGCCGCCCGCACCGTCCTCGAAGGCCGCACGCTCCGAGGCGGGCAGCGAGTTGAGCAGCCGCTGAGCAGCGGCGAGTTTGCTCTTCACACCGCGCTTGTGGCGGGCCACGGACGCCCGTGCCTTCACCAGGTCGCCGAGGACGCGCTCGGCCTCGGCGCGCTCCTGGGCCAGCGAGCGCTGGGCGCGCTGGAGTTCGGTGAGTTCACCGGCCTGCCGGAACGTGATCCGGTCCAGGGTGGAAGCCTTGTCGAGGTAGTCGTCGGGATCGTCGGAGAGCAGCAGGGCCAGCGAGGGGTCGATTCCGCCGGACCGGTACTGGGAACCCGCCAGAGAACCGAGCGCGCCCCGCATGGTGTTGATCCGGGACTGCCCCCTGGCGACCCGGTCCTGCAGCCGGCTCACCTGGCCGCGCAGTCCGTCGGCCCGCTCGTCGGCCTTGTTGTAGGCCTCGGTGGCCCGCTCCGCCTCGGTGTGCAGGCGGTCGACCTTCGCCTTGGTGGCGTCGGCTCCGCCATCCGGTTCGGCGATCGCGGGTACGGCGCCGAAGGCCGCCGCGACGGTGGCCGCCGCCGTGGACACGACGGTGATGCGGGTACTGCGGTCGAGGCCGCGATGGTGCGCGGTCCGGCGATGGAACGCCACGGGTGGCCGCTCCCTTCCCCTGACAGGTCCCCCGCCAGTCGGGGGCAATCAGCGGCAGACAGTAGCCGGGGGAAGGTCGTGGCGGCGCCGGGCCGCGCCGGTCCGGGCGGCCGGTCCGGGTGTGACGGCGCAGGTCGCAGGCGGGGAACGGGAGTTGACGCGGCAGCGGTGAATTCGCCCGTTCGGACGGCACCGTGGCGACCTGTTCGGTCACTTGTGCGCCGGGTGCCGCGCGGTCGGGTGCCGGGCGCCGGGGTGGCCGAACCGGCGCCGCAGACCAGGCAGTTCGGCCCGGGAACGACGAAACCCGGGGCCGTCTCGCGACAACCCCGGGCTCCGGCGGATGAATCAGATACGCACGCCGAACATGTACGGCATGTTGTTGATCGACTCGTAGCGCACGCTGGCACCGGGCTTCGGGGCGTGCAGCACCTGGCCGTTGCCCGCGTAGAAGCCGACGTGGTGCATGTCGCCGTAGAAGATCACCAGGTCGCCGGGCTGCAGGGCGCTCTGCGAGGAGATCCGCGTACCGGCGTTCGCCTGGTCCTGCGAGATGCGCGGGATGGAGACACCGGCCTGGCCGAAGGCCCAGGAGGTGAGGCCCGAGCAGTCGAAGGAGCTGGGGCCGGTCGCACCGTAGACGTACGGCGAACCGATCTTGCCCTTGGCCGCGGCGAGTGCTGCGGCGCCCCGGTTGGAGGCCGGCTTCTCGTTGCCCAGGTCCGCGCGGTCCGCGCTGTCCCGGCTCGCCCGGGTCTCCTGGTCGGCGAGCGCCTGACGCTCTTCGGCGGTCAGGGAGTTGAGGAGGCGCTGGGCGTCGGAGAGCTTGCCCTGGACCTGCTTCTTCTTCTTGCCGAGCTCCTTGCGGGTCTCGGCCAGGTCCCCGAGCTTGTCGGAGGCTTCCTTGCGCTGCTGCGCGAGGGTGCGCTGCTTCGACTGGATCTTCTTGAGCGCCTCGGCCTGCTTGCCCGTCAACTGATCGAGGGCAGAGGCCTTGTCGAGGTACGTGTCCGGGTCGGAGGACAGGAACAGCTGCACCGACGGGTCGATTCCGCCGGAGCGGTACTGGGCGCTGGCCAGCGAACCCAGGCCCGACCGCAGGTCGTTGAGATCGCTCTGGCCGCGGGCGACCTTGTCCTGCAGCTCGTCGATGCTCTCCTCGAGCTGCTCCTGCGTCTCCTTGGCCCCGTTGTACTGCTCGGTGGCCTTCTCCGCCTGCGTGTAGAGCTTGTCGACCTTGGCCTTGACTTCCTTCTTGCTCGGCTTCGGATCCGCGTGGGCGGACTGGGCCGTAAGTGCCACGGCAGCGGCGGCGGTCGCGGTGAGCACGGTCACGCGGGTGCGGCTCGGCTGCTTGGGTCGACGGTGGGACGCCACGAAGGCGAGCTCCTTCTTCCTCCAGCCGCCTACCGAAATACCCGGTGGGCGGGCCTCCACCGATACCCCGGATGGGTGATCAACCGAGCGGAGGTTCGAGCCGACCTTAGTGATGGACTTGTGATCGTTCAAATCCCCACAGAGAAAATCTCGCCCCACGCGAGCATTCTTTACTCACAACCCACAAGCAGTGACGACCGATTGACGCTACGTCCCTCACCATGCACATCAAATCGGGCATATGTCACAGGAGTTTCCCAACTCCCTGTTAGTTCCGCGAAAGCCGCTTCAGGAGCACCACGGACGCCACCGGCCGCGCACCGGCGCGCGCGATGCCGTCGGCGACCTCCCGGTCGGTGGAGACGACCGTCACCGGGCGGCCGGGCGGCTCGGCCCGTACCAGCTGCCGGATCAACTCGTCCGCCGTGACTCCCGGCTTGGAGAACAGCACCCGCACCCCGCGCGGCGGCGCGAGCAGGACGGGCGCGGCCAGTTCGGCCCCGTCGAAGACGCAGGTGACCTCGGCGCCCGTCTGCGCCGCGAGCCCGGAGAGCCCGCCGAGCAGGCGCAGCCGCTGCTTCTCCAACGGCATCGTGGGGTAGCCGGTCTTGGTGACGTTGTAGCCGTCGACGACGAGGTGCGCCTGGGGCAGCGCCAGCAACTGGTCCAGGATCGCCGGATCGTGCTCGGACAGGGCGCGGGCCGCGATGTCCTTGGGAGACATCCGGCCGGGCTCGACCGCGTCGACCGTCTCCGCGGGCCGCACCGAGACCGGCGGCAGGGCGAGTTCGCGCCGCAGCCCCTGGGAGGCCTCGAGCACAGTGTCGAGCAGCAGCCGGACCCGCATGTCCTCTATGGAGCGGCCCTCGCGCACCGCCTTGCGGCTGGCCTCGAGCGCCGCCTCGGCCTCGCTGAGCCGGGTCTTGAGCCGCCGGCTCTCGCTCTCCGCGGCCGACACCCGGCTCTGCCCGTCGGTGCGTACGGCCTCGGTCTCCGCGGAGGCCTTGCGCAGCGCGGCCTCGCCGCGCCTGATGTCGCTGTGGGCGGCGCGGAGCTTGCGGTGCAGGGACTCGGCCTCCTTGCGCGCAGCGTCCAGCTCGGCGCGCAGGCGGTCGGTGTCGGCCTTGGCCGTCGACCGTGCCTCGGCCAGATCGGTGCGCAGCTGCTGGAGTTCGGCCCTGGTCTCGTCCTCGGCACGCTCGGCGTCGGCCCGCTCGGCCTCCTCGCCGGCGGCGGCCACGAGCTTGACCCATCCCGGCGGGCGCAGCACGTACGCGGCGGCCGCCACGTCCAGCGGGTCGGCGGCCGGTGGCGGGGTGCCGGCGTCGAGGGCGGCGGCGAGTTCGGCCTGGGCCTCCTTGAGGCGTTCGCCGATGCGCTGACGGAACAGCGCGTCGCTCTCCACGGCCGCAGCCATCGCGTTGCCCGCGAACTTCAGCCGGCGGTTCGGGGTGAAGCGGGCGTACTGCCGTAGCTGGGCGGGCAGTTCGGAGACGGTGAGGCCGCCGAAGCCGTCCGAGACGATCCCCACGACACGGCGGCGCACGCCTTCGGGCAGCGGGCGGTCGAGCGACTCGGCCGCTTCACCGGCCGCGTCGGCCGGCTCGGCACCGTTCGACGCCTCCACTATCCGTCACCCCACTACTGTGGCCGACTCGCTCAGGAGCCGGCGCCCGGCCTGTCCACGAGTTCCACCTGGTTCTCGGCGTTGCACCAGCGGCAGCGCACCGACTCGATGGTCTCACTGACCACGTCGCGCTCCTCGACCTTGGGCTCACCGGCCAGGTCGAGATGTACGTACTCCACAACCTTCGACGAACGGGTCACGTCGAAACGCGTGAGATTGCCGCAGAGCGCACAGCGCCAGCGGGTTTCGGCGGTCGGCTGGGGAACCGTCATCGTGGCGGTACGCCTTTCTCGTGTGCACGCGCCCGTGCCCGGCGCATGCCCTGATGTGTCTCTTCCACTCCCCGGAGCCCGCGGAGTCCTTCAACCCTACGGCCTGCCGGAACGCCCCGCGGCCCGCTCCCGAACCACCCCGGCGAGGCGCGAAGGCCCCGTCACTCCCTTTACGTCAGGATCTGTCCCATGAGCGGCTGGCGGGGCAGGCGGGGACGGCACGGGGACGTGGGGGGCGACTCCTCCGGGAGCGGCGACGGGAACACGGCCAGGGCGGCGCTCGGCCGGCTGCTCCGCGGCCAGGGCCCCTCGGTGACGTACGGACTGATCGCCGCCTGCTGCGCGGTCTTCCTGCTGTCCCCCGTCTCCGGCTTCAACCCGGTGTACGGCACCGGCGACGAGCTTCTCGCCGCCCAGCGCGCCCACTTCGCCCGCTGGGGCGTGATCCCCGCCGAGCTGCTCAGCGGCTCGCCGCGCGCCGCGGTGACCCCGCTCACCGCCCTGTTCGTGCACGGCAGCTGGGTGCACCTGCTCGGCAACCTGCTCTTCCTGTACGTCTTCGGGGCGATGGTCGAAGAGCGCCTCGGGCATCTGCGATTCGCCCTGTTCTACCTGGTCAGCGGGGGCCTGGCGCTGCTCGGCTTCGCGGTCGCCGACGCAAGCTCGCGCGAGACCCTGGTCGGCGCCTCGGGAGCGATCTCCGCGGTGCTCGGCGCGTTCCTGTGGCTCTTCCCGAGCGCCCGGGTGACCAGCCTCTTCCCGTTCCTCTTCTTCCTGCCGCTGCGCTTTCCCGCCTGGCTGGTCCTGCCGTTCTGGGCGTGCCTGCAGTGGCTGGCCGCGCAGCGCGAGACCAGTGGCCCCGGTGTGGCGTATCTCGCGCACCTGCTCGGCTTCGCCCTCGGCTTCCTCTACGCGTGGGTCCGCTGCCCGACGAGGGACGGTCCCGTCGGAGGTGTCGGCAGGAGAGCTAAGGTGAAGCGGCAAACCGTGGCGACCGAGGGAGACAGTCAGCCGTGATCACCGCGATCGTGCTCATCAAGACCAGCGTGGACCGCATCCCCGAGATCGCCGAGTCGATCGCCTCGCTCGAGAACGTCAGCGAGGTGTTCTCCGTGACCGGCACCTACGACCTGATCGCCATGGTGCGGGTACCACGCCACGACGATCTGGCCGATGTGATCCCGGGCCGGATCAGCAAGATCGCCGGTGTGGAGGGCACGGACACCCACGTCGCGTTCCGTACGTACTCCCAGCACGACCTGGAGGCGGCGTTCGCGATCGGCCTCGACTCCTGAACCGTACGGCTCCATCGCGTGGCGGGGTCCGTCGGTCACCGGAGGGCCGCCGGACCCGCACACCGCGGATGAGGACTTCTTCATCCGCTGCTCATGCTGGATCTCCCCTTCGCGCCCCAGTCTTGCCGTCATGGCCTTCTCGCATCGCATCGCGGCGCTAGCCGCCGTCGTGGCGATCCCCCTCGGTATCGCCGCCACGAGCTACGCCCTCACCGACAGCCCCGAGACCCCGAAAGTGCCGCCCAAGGTGGAACTGGAGGAATCACCCTCCGGCCCGGCGGACCGCACGACCAAGGACCCGGCCCCCAGTGACGAGGTCGTCTCCCCGCCCCCGGTGACCGACGAGCCTTCGGGCGACGACGATGACGACACGACCGGCGGCGACTCGACCTCGGATGATGATGACGACAACGGCGCCGACGACAGGGACGACGGCTGAGCCTGTGCCCCGCCGCCTCTCCGCCCGCGTCCGCATCCTGCTCTGGCTGCTCCTCGTGATGGCCGTCGCGCTCGCGGCGGTCGCCACCACCACCCGCTCCATCCTCGGGCGCGACACCGACCACCGGGTCGCGCGGCTGCTCGCCCAGGAGGCGAGCGAATTCACCAACTTCGAGCGCCAGGGCGTCGACCCCGAGACCGGTCAGCGCTTCACCGATCCCGACCGGCTGCTACGGCTCTTCCTGCAGCGCCAGTACGCCGACTCCGACGAGGAGTTGATGGGTCTGGTCGCCCGCACCGGCCGGGACCCGGCCAAGCTCGTACAGCAGCGGGACATACCGGCCGCGCTGCCGCTGCACAAGGACGCTGCGGCCCGCCGCGCCATCTTCGCCTCCGACGACCCCGCCGGCACCCTGCACCGCCCGCAGGGCGAGATCCGCTGGGCCAAGGTCGAGGTGGCCCGGCACGGCGGCGATCCCGAGGCCGCCTTCGTCGTCGCCTTCCACCCGGGCCGCGAACAGGACAAGGCCGACGAGGTGTTCCGGATCCTGCTCGCGATATCGGGGGTGGCCCTGCTCATGACGACCGGCATCGGCTGGGTCGTCGCCGGCCGCATCCTCAAGCCCGTACGCCTGGTGCGGACCGCCGCCGCGCAGCTCACCGAGCAGGATCTGACCCGGCGGATACCGGTGCAGGGCAAGGACGACATCGCCGCGCTCGCCGAGACGTTCAACGGCATGCTGGACCGCCTGGAGCGGGCCTTCGCCGCCCAGCGCGAGTTCGTCGACGACGCCGGCCACGAACTGCGTACGCCCATCACGATCGTGCGCGGGCATCTGGAACTGATGGGCGACGATCCCGCCGAACGCGAGGAGACCGTGCGGCTCGTCACCGACGAGCTGGACCGGATGAGCCGCATCGTCGAGGACCTGCTGCTGCTCGCGAAGGCCGAGCGGCCCGACTTCGTCACCCCCGAGCCCGTACAGCTCGCCGAGTTGACCGCGGATGTCTTCGTCAAGGCCAGGACGCTGGGCGACCGCGACTGGAAGCTGGCCGAGGTCGCCGACCGCGAGGTGCGCGTCGATGCCCAGCGCATCACGCAGGCCATGGTGCAGCTCGCGCAGAACGCGGTGCAGCACACCACCCAGGGCCGGACCGTCCGGATCGGCTCGCGCGCCGCGGCCCACCGGATCGAGCTGTACGTGGCGGACACCGGACCCGGGGTGCAGCCGCAGGACGTGGACGTGATCTTCGAACGGTTCCGACGCGGCACCGCCCGCCGTGGTGCCCGCGGGAGCACCGGAGCGGGCCTCGGCCTGTCCATCGTGCGCGCCATCGCCGACGGCCACCGGGGCCGGGTGAGCCTGCGTACCACCCAGGGCGGTGGAGCCACCTTCGCCCTCGACCTGCCGGAGCACCCGGAGGCGGCCGAGCGCCCGGAGAAGCCGGAGAAGCCGGAGAAGCAGAACAGAGAGGACGACCGGTGAACCGCATCCTGATCGTGGAGGACGAGGAACGCATCGCCTCCTTCGTCGAGAAGGGCCTGCGGGCCAACGGCTTCACGACCACGGTCGTCGGCGACGGTGACGAGGCGTACGACTACGCGGTCACCGGCGGCTTCGACCTGATGGTGCTCGACATCGGCCTGCCCGGCCGGGACGGCTTCACGGTACTCAGACAGCTGCGCGAGGACCGCGTGACGGTACCGGTGATCGTTCTGACGGCCCGCGATTCCGTACGCGACACGGTGGCCGGCCTCGAGGGCGGCGCGGACGACTGGATGACCAAGCCGTTCCGCTTCGAGGAGCTGCTCGCCCGGGTGCGCCTCAGGCTGCGCACCGCGGCCCGCGCACCCGAGGTCACCGTGCTGCGCAACGGGCCGCTGGCGCTGGATCTGCGGACCCGCAGGGCCCGTGTCGACGACCGCCTCGTCGACCTCACGGCCCGGGAGTTCGTCCTGCTCGAGCTGTTCCTGCGCCATCCGGGCCAGGTGCTGTCCCGCGAACAGATCCTGTCCCACGTCTGGGGCTACGACTTCGATCCCGGGTCGAACATCGTGGATGTCTACGTACGGGCGCTGCGCAAGAAGCTCGGCGCCGAACGGGTGGATACGGTCCGCGGCATGGGCTACCGGCTGCCGGCCGGAGACTGACCGGCTCGGCGTCGTCCGGGCGGGCCCTGCCCGGATGACGCCGGGTCGGTGAACTTCCTTTCATGAGGGCCTCATTCAGCGCTCACGGCCGGCCCGAAGACTGCGTGGCGTGACACTGAATCTCCGGCAGACGGCAACCCTCTGCGTGGCTCTGAGCATCTGCGCGCTGCTGCTCGTGCCCGGGAACTTCCCCGAGCTGAGCGGCCAGGCCCGGCTCACCCTGGGTGTCTTCACGCTCGCCACCTGCGCCTGGATCGCCACCCCGATCGACGACACGTACATCGCGCTGGGTGCGGGGCTCGCCCTGACGGCTACCGGGGTGATCAGCAGCGAGACCCTGTTCGGCACTCTGGGCGACGAGACGGTGTGGTTGCTGATCTGCGCGTTCGTGCTCGCCGCGGCGGTGGCGCGCACCGGACTCGCGGGACGGGCGGCGGCCTTCCTGGTGAGCGGGGCCCGTTCGGTGCGTCAGCTGACGCATCTGACGACGGCGGCGCTCGTGGTCACCGCCTTTGCCGTACCGGCGACTTCGGGCCGGGCCGCGCTCGCGCTGCCGGTGTTCCTGGCCCTCGCCAAGGTGCTGGCCGGCCGCCGGCGTCTGGTGGTGATGCTGGCCCTGCTCTTCCCGACGGTGATCCTGTTGTCCGCGGTGGCGACACTGATCGGTGCGGGCGCGCATCTCATCACGGTGTCCGTGCTGTGGGAGGCGACCGGCGACCGTATCGGCTTCACCCAGTGGCTGCTGCTCGGCTTGCCGCTCGCCGTCGTCTCGTCCCATCTGGCCGCCGAGGTCGTGTTGTGGACGACGACGAAGCGGGAGGACCGGCGCGGGCCGGTGACGATCACGGCCGAGCAGATCCAGGAGCACAGCGACCGGCCGGTCACCGGACCGCTCGCCCAGGACGAGACGCGCTGCGCACTGCTGCTCGCCACCGTCGTCGCCCTGTGGTGCAGCGAGCCGCTGCACCAGGTGCCGCCCGCGGTGGTCGCGCTGATCGGCGCGGTCGTCGCGGCCTCCCCCGCGCTCGGCACCGTACGCCTCAAGGACGCGCTGAAGACGGTGCCTTGGGCGCTGCTGCTCTTCATGGCCGCGACGATGGCCATGGGCGTCGCACTCGCGGAGTCCGGGGCGGCGAAGTGGCTGGTCTCGCATCTGCCGGGTTCGCTGCCGCCCTGGGTGTTCCTGGCCTCCGTGATCGCGATCAGTACGGCCGCGCATCTGGTGCTGCAGTCCCGTTCGGCGCGGTCCTCGGTGCTCGTACCGCTGGTGGTGGCGGCCGCGATCGGCGCCGGCGTGAATCCGGTGGCCGCAGCCCTCGCCTCCACGGCGGCGGCCGGCTTCTGCCACACGCTGCCCGCCTCCGCGAAGCCGGTCACGCTCTTCGCCGAGATACCCGGTACGCCCACGTACACGTCCGCCGACCTGCTGCGGATGTCCGCACTGCTCGCGCCGCTGACCGCCGTCCTGGTGCTGCTCTTCGCCCTGGCGGTGTGGCCGCTGCTCGGTGTTCCGGTGCTCGCGCCGTAGCGCCCTCGTTCTGCCCGACCGCCCCACGTACCGTGCCCCTGAAGGGAATTCGAGCATGCTGACTCGATTCGTCGTCGCCCCGAGCGGTTTCAAGGAGTCGCTCTCCGCACAGGCCGCCGCCGCGGCCATCGCCGAGGGGGTACGCCGGGTCGTCCCGGACGCCGAGGTCGATCTGATCCCTCTGGTGGACGGCGGTGAGGGAACGGCCGAGACGCTGGCCGCTGCCGCCGGCGGACGGCTCGTCGAGCAATCGGCCACCGGTCCGGTCGGACAGCCGGTAGCCACCCACTTCGCGCTGCTCGACGCGGACACCGCGGTCGTGGAGATGGCGGCGGTGGCCGGACTGTCTCTCGTTCCGCGGGAGTTGCGCGACCCGGGCGCCACCACCACGCACGGCGTGGGCGAACTGATCCGAGCGGCCCTCGACTTCGGGGCCCGCCGCATCCTGGTCGGCTGCGGCGACTCGGGTACGTCCGACGGCGGCGCCGGCGCGCTGCAGGCACTCGGCGCCCGGCTCCTCACCGCCGACGGCACGGAACTCCCGTACGGCGGGAGCCGATTGAGCTCCCTGGCGCGGATCGACTCCTCGGGCCTCGACCCGCGCCTGGCCGGCACGGACCTCGAGGTCGCCTGCAACCCCTACAACGTGCTGTGCGGCCCGCGCGGAGTCGCCCGCGTCTTCGGCCCGCAGAAGGGCGCGACCCCCGCCCAGGTCGAGGAGCTCTCGGCCGCACTCGACCACTGGGCCGCCGTGCTGCGCCGTGACCTGCCCACGGATACCGATCTGCGTCTGGGCAGCGGCACCGGCGCCTCCGGTGGTCTCGGTGCGGGGCTCGCGGCTCTCGGCGCCCGGCTCCGCCCACGTTTCGACGTACTCCTCGACCATCTCGACCTGGACGCCCGGCTTGCCCGCGCCGATCTGGTGCTCACCGCGGAGGGCGCGCTCGACCACCAGACGCCACGCGGCAAGGTGCCCGCCGAGGTGGCCCGCCGCGCCAAGCTCTCCGGGCGTCCGGTCCTGGTCCTTGCGGGCACCATCGGCGAAGGGGCGCACCACGTCGAGGCGTCGGGCGTCGACGCGTACAGCTCGATCCTGCCCGCGCCGGTCTCGCTGCACGAAGCGCTCGGCCGGGGCGCGGAGTTCCTCACCGACGCGACCGAACGCGCGCTGAGGATGGTCCAGTTGGGCGCGCGCCTGGCCGCGTAGAACGTCGGGCGTCGGTGCGAGGGCGCCCGGTGTCAGGCGTCGGTGTCCGGGACGCAGCGGCCGTCCTCGGTGCGGTAGTTCCACCGCGCACCGTCCCTGACCAGCTCCCGCACGGCCCGGACGAAGCGCTCGACGTGCTCGTCGGGCGTGCCGGCCCCGAAGCTCACCCGGATCGCGTTGAGGGACTTCTGGCCGGGCGCGGCCTCGGGGGCACCGCACTCGCCCTGCTCCTGGGGGTCGCTGCCGAGCAGGGTGCGCACCAGCGGGTGGGCGCAGAACAGTCCGTCGCGTACGCCGATCCCGTACTCGGCGGAGAGAGCGGCGGCGAAGTGCGAGCTGTTCCAGCCGTCCACGACGAAGGACAGCACCCCGACCCGGGGCGCGTCGTCGCCGAACAGCGACAGCACCCGCACCTCGGGCACATCGGCGAGCCCGGACCGCAGCTCCGCGATCAACTCCTGCTCACGGGCGACGAGTTCATCGAAGCCGGCCTCGGTGAGCGCCTTGCAGGCGGAGGCGATGGAGTACGCACCGATGACGTTCGGCGAACCGGCCTCGTGCCGGGCGGCGGTGGTGTGCCACTCGACGTCGACGCCGCCGTCCTCGCGCCGGGTCACCGCACGCGAGGCGCCGCCGCCGGCCAGGTACGGCTCGGCCTCCTGCAGCCAGTCGGTCCGTCCGGCGAGCACGCCGGCACCGAACGGCGCGTAGAGCTTGTGGCCGGAGAACGCCACCCAGTCGACGCCGAGTTCGGCGATGTCGACGGCGTGGTGCGGGACCAGCTGTGCGGCGTCGAGCACGATCCGTGCGCCGTGGGCGTGCGCGGCGGCAGCGAGCTCCTGTACGGGCCACAGTTCACCGGTCACGTTGGAGGCGCCGGTGACGCAGACCAGCGCGGGACCGTGCGGATCGCGGGCCGCGAGCGCGCGCTCCAGAGTGGCGACCGCCTCGTCGGGCGTACGCGGGGCGTCGAGGTAGGTGACGCGGGCGTCCCGCCAGGGCAGCAGCGAGGCGTGGTGCTCGGTCTCGAAGACGAAGACCTGGCAGTCGGTGGGCAGCGCGGAGGCGAGCAGGTTCAGCGAGTCGGTGGTGGAGCGCGTGAAGACGACCTGGTCGTCGGTGCGGCAGCCGAGGAAGTCGAAGACGGTGCGGCGGCTGTTCTCGAAGAGGTCCGTGGACAGCTGCGACAGGTAGCCGGCACCGCGGTGCACGCTGCCGTAGTACGGGGCGTAGGCCGCCACGTCGTCCCAGACGCGCTGCAGGGCGGGGGCGCTGGCGGCGTAGTCGAGGGCGGCGTAGGTGACCTCGCCACCGGTGACCAGCGGGACGCTCACGTCACGGCCGAGCACCTCGAGCGGCGTACAGGCGACGGGGCCTTCGGTGGTGGCGGCGGCGGCGGCGGTGACTGCAGACATGGCGAACTCCCGTGACAGGCAAACGAATTCACTGCGCGAACGGTGCACGCGGGGGCACACGTCGACGCAGGAGAAAGGAAGGGGGTAACCGGAGGTGGGGCGGGACGCCCTATCGCATTCGCTTGCTCACGAGACTGCTCCCTCGAGGACCAGGACCCCAAGTTCGCAGGGGTCCGCGCTTGCCGCAGACCTCGCTGCCTACGGCCTGGTCTTCACCCGGGGCACCCCGCCACGGACGGAGGGTTGCCGGACAGCGGGCCGGGGCCTCGTCGCTGTCGCTCATGACCTGCCTGGAAGTATGCCAAACGATGCTCTGCGCGCAACACCCGGTCCACATCCCGGACCCTCCCCGAGCCCGCCAGGCGGCCGAGGACGTCTCGAAATCGCACCCGCCCGGCACGCACCGGCCGAACACGCCCTCAATCGCCGACGGGCTGCAAGGGGAACGGCTCCACCGCCCCCACCGAGCCGAACCCGATACCGAGCCGAACCCGATCCCGAGCCGCCCCCGATACCGAGCCGCACCGCAGGCACTACGAGTTGCTGACGGCCACCCACCGCTCGAGCGCAGCCTTCGCCGCCCCCGAGTCGATCGCATCGGCGGCCAACTCCATCCCACCCCGAATCCGATCCACCAGGGACCCCTCAGCGCGCCCGGCCGCAACCAGCGCTGCGGAGGCGTTGAGCAGGACCGCATCCCGCACCGGCCCCCGCTCCCCCGCCAGCAGCCGATGCGCCACCTCCGCGTTGTACGAGGCGTCGGCGCCCCGCAGTGCCTCGACCGGCACCAGGTCCACGCCCACGTCCCGGGGGTCGAAGCCCTCCTCGCGCACCGCTCCGTCCCGTACCTCCCAGACCCGGGACGTCGCTGTGGTGGTCAGCTCGTCGAGTCCGTCGTCCCCGCGGAACACCAGGGCACTCGAGCCGCGCTCGGCCAGCACCCCGGCGATGATGGGCGCCATCCGGGCGTCCGCGACACCGGTCGCCTGGGCCTTCACCCGGGCCGGATTGGTCAGCGGACCCAGAAAGTTGAACACCGTGCGGATGCCCAACTCCTTGCGCGCGACCGCCACATGACGCAGCGCGGGGTGGAAGCGCACGGCGAAGCAGAAGGTGATGCCGGCCTCGTCGGCGACCTGGGCCACCCGCCCCGGGCTGAGCTCCAGATTCACGCCGAGCTTCTCCAGGACGTCGGAGGCCCCCGACGCTGAGGACGCGGCCCGGTTGCCGTGCTTGACGACCTTGGTCCCGGTACCGGCCACGACGATCGCGGACATCGTGGAGATGTTGACGGTCTTCGCGCCGTCGCCGCCCGTACCGACGATGTCGACACTCGGTCCAGGTACGTCGATCACGTTGGCATGCTCGTACATCGTGCGGACGAGCCCGCTGATCTCGTCCACCGTCTCGCCCTTGGCCCGCAGCGCCACCGCGAAGCCGGCGATCTGCGCGTCGCTCGCCTCGCCGCGCATGATGCGGTCCATCGCCCAGGCGGTGTCGTCGGCACTCTGGTCGTGGCCGTCGAGGAGTCCGTTCAGTACTCCGGGCCAGGAACGGGCCGCCGCGGTGTCGCCTCCAGCGGGGTGCACAGCGCTCATGGTCGCTCCTGGTGTCGTAACGGCGTTTTCGGGAACGGGGCTCAGCCTAGCCAAGCCCCGGAACCGCAAAGAGCCCCGTCCGACGAATGGACGGGGCTCAGAGCGGTGGCACAGCAGATACTGCTCAGGTACTGCTACGGAGCATCAGTGGTGGCCGTGGCCGCTGGTGATCTCCTTGTACTCCTCCGCCGTGGGCTTGGGGATCTGGTTGTCCTCCCCGTAGTAGCCCTCGGACAGCTTGGCGCGCAGCTTCTCGGTGGCGGGCACCTTGCGCTCCACACCGTTCTCGTCGGTCGTCGCGCCGATGGCGGCCGGCTGGTACTGCTCGTGTGCCGTGAGGGTGTGCAGGTCCTCCTGGCTGAGCGGCTCGTGCACCTCGACGAACTCACCGTGCGGCAGCCGCTTGATGATGCCGGACTCGCGGCCGTGCAGGACCTTGTCCTTGTCCCGGCGCTGCAGTCCGAGGCAGATCCGCTTGGTGACGATGAAGGCGAGCACGGGCCCGACGAAGAACGCGATCCGGACGAACCAGGTGATCGAGTTGATCGACAGATTGAAGTGCGTCGCCCAGATGTCGTTACCACCACCGACGAGCAGGATGAAGTACCAGGTGAGCCAGCCGACACCGAAGGCCGTACGGGTCGGGGCGTTGCGCGGGCGGTCCAGGATGTGGTGCTCGCGCTTGTCCCCGGTGATCCAGGACTCGATGAACGGGTACACGGCGATCGACACGAGGACCAGCGGGAAGATGATCAGCGGGACGAAGACGCCCAGTACGAGGGTGTGACCCCACGCGTTGATCTCCCAGCCAGGCATCACACGGATCAGGCCCTCGGAGAAGCCCATGTACCAGTCGGGTTGGGCGCCCGTGCCGACCATGTCCGGTCGATAGGGACCGATGGCCCAGATCGGGTTGATCGTGGCGACCGCCGCGACGACCGCGATCACACCGAACACCAGGAAGAAGAATCCGCCGGCCTTCGCCATGTACACCGGGAGCAGCGGCATGCCGACGACGTTCTTGTTCGTCTTGCCGGGACCCGCGAACTGGGTGTGCTTGTGGTAGAAGACCAGGATCAGGTGCGCCACCAGCAGGCCGAGCATGATGCCCGGCAACAGCAGGATGTGGACCGAGTAGAAGCGGGCCACGAAGTCGCCGCCCGGGAACTCCCCGCCGAACAGGAACATCGACAGATACGTGCCGACGACCGGGACGGACAGGATCGCGCCCTGCATGAAGCGCACACCGGTACCGGAGAGCAGGTCGTCCGGCAGCGAGTAACCGGTGAAACCGGTGAACATGCCGAGGACGAGCAGCAGGAAGCCGAACAGCCAGTTGACCTCACGCGGCTTGCGGAACGCGCCGGTGAAGAAGACGCGCATCATGTGGACCAGCATCGCGGCCACGAAGATCAGCGCCGCCCAGTGGTGGATCTGCCGGATCAGCAGACCACCGCGGACGTCGAAGCTGATGTGCATCGTCGAGTTGAAGGCCTCGGACACCAGCTGGCCCTGCATGGGGATGTAACTGCCGTGGTACTCCACCTCGTTCATCGACGGGTGGAAGAACAGCGTCAGGTACACACCCGTGAGGATGATGATGATGAAGCTGTAGAGGCAGACCTCGCCCAGCATGAAGGACCAGTGGTCCGGGAAGATCTTCCGCATGTTGGCCTTGGCCAGGCCGTAGATGCCCAGCCTGCCGTCGGCCCAGTCGGCGACCTTCTCGCCGGCGGGTGCCTTGCGGCCCGAGGGGGCCGCCGGTGCGGTCTTGGTTGCTTCAGTACTCATCCGCGCTCCCAGAAGGCAGGACCGACGGGCTCGTCGAAGTCGCCGAGCGCCTCGAGGTAGCCCTCCTCGTTCACGCCGATGCGCAGCTGCGGCAGGGCGTGACCGGCCGGGCCGAAGATGACTCGGGCGCCGTCGGAGAGGTCGAAGGTGGACTGGTGACACGGGCAGAGGACGTGGTGCGTCTGCTGCTCGTACAGGGAGATCGGGCAGCCCACGTGGGTGCAGATCTTCGAGTAGGCGACGATGCCCTCGTGCGCCCACTCGCGCTGCTGCTTGTCCTTGATGTCGTCCGGCTTGATGCGGACGATCATCAGGGCAGCCTTGGCGATCTCCTTCTGGAAGTCGTGGTCGTGCTCCTCCAGACCCTCCGGCTTGCAGAAGGTCAGCGAACCGACGCGGACGTCCGAGGGACGCAGCGGCTCGTTGGTGTTCTGGTTGACCAGGAGCTTGCCCTTGGACCAGAGCGTGTGACGCAGCTTGTCCTCCGGCAGCGGGCCGAGGTCGCGCAGCAGCACCACACCCGACAGCGGAACCAGGGCCAGTGCACCGAACATGGTGTTACGGACCAGCTTGCGCCGACCGATGACGGACTCCGCGGCACCCTGCCGGAAGTCCTCCATGACCTTGGCCTTGACCTCGGGCTCGGCCTCGATCGGGTGCCGCTCGTCGGCGATCTCCACGTCGGACATCAGCGTGCGGGCCCAGTGGACCGCGCCGGCGCCGATGCAGAACAGGGCGAGGCCGAGAGTCAGTCCGAGCGAGAAGTTGAGCGCGCTGATCCGGCCGAACGGGAAGATGTAGACGATCTTGTCGACCGGGAACGCCACGAAGGACGCGATGAACGCGACCGTGGCGATCATGGACAGCGTGAACAGCAGGGCCACGGTGCGCTCGGAGCGCTTGGCGGCCCGCTCGTCGATGTCCTGGATCCGGTGCTCATGGGGCGGAAGCCCCGGATTCTCGAACGGGTCCTTGGCGTCCGCGTGCGCCACCTCGCCGTGACCGGCGGCCTGCTCACTGGGCAGGTTCTCTTCTGGAATGTCTTGGGTACTCATGACTTCCTGGCCTTTGCGGTCCGCGCGGCAACCCAGACGGCGACGGCGATCATCATGCCGAGACCGAAGATCCAGGCGAACAGACCCTCACTGACCGGACCGAGGCCGCCCAGGGTGAGCCCGCCGGGGTTGTCGGTCTTGTCGCTGTTGACCGACTCGAGGTAGCCGATGATGTCGCGCTTCTGCTGCTCCGGCATCGTGGTGTCGGGGAAGGACGGCATGTTCTGCGGGCCGGTCTGCATGGCCTCGTAGATGTGCTTGGGCGAGACGTCCGCAAGATCCGGTGCGTACTTGCCGTGGGTGAGTGCGCCGCCCTTACCGGTGAAGTTGTGGCACTGCGCGCAGTTGTTGCGGAACAGCTCGCCACCCTTGCCGATGTCGGCGCCCTCGGGGTTGTACTGCTTCTCGGTGGGCGTGACCGGACCGGCACCGAGCGACGCGATGTACGCCGAGAGCTGGTCGACCTCCGCCTGCGAGTAGATGGCCTTCTTCTTGGGCACCTGGGCGCCGGGCTGCTGGGCCGGCATCCGGCCCGTGCTCACCTGGAAGTCGACGGCTGCGGAGCCGACGCCCACCAGGCTGGGGCCGTCGGAACTGCCCTGACCGCCGGTTCCGTGGCAGCTGGAGCAGCCCACGGAGTACAGCTTCTTACCCTCGTCGATGGCGAGGGACTGGGCGGTTTCTTCGGCCTGCGCCTTGTCCGCCGGCGCGAACGCGGCGTACAGCCCCCCGGTAGCCGCCAGCGCGAGG
This sequence comes from Streptomyces sp. YIM 130001, assembly GCF_003574445.1. Taxonomy (GTDB): domain Bacteria; phylum Actinomycetota; class Actinomycetes; order Streptomycetales; family Streptomycetaceae; genus Streptomyces. Next base: position 7,811 of record NZ_KZ984552.1, on the reverse strand, counting down.
AGTAGGACGACGAGCGCCGCCAGCGGATGGCGTCGTCGTGCGGAGAGCTTTTTCACGGATTACCCCGGTGTCAGGATCTTCTGCGTCGATGCTTCTGGACTGTGTCCGGATGTGCCGCCGGTGCGGCGCCCGTTTACTTGATCATGTAGATCGTGGCGAAGAGGCCGATCCAGACGACATCGACGAAGTGCCAGTAGTAGGACACGACGATGGCGGCGGTTGCCTGCTCGTGGGTGAACCTCTTGGCCGCATAGGTCCTCCCGAGGACCAGCAGGAAGGCGATGAGCCCACCCGTCACATGCAGGCCGTGGAACCCGGTGGTCAGGTAGAACACGGAGCCGTACGGGTCGGACGAGAGGGAGAGCCCCTCGTGCTTGACCAGCTCCGTGTACTCGAGGACCTGACCTCCGATGAACACCGATCCCATGATGAAGGTCACGATGAACCACATCCGGAGCTTCTTCACGTCCCCGCGCTCGGCGGCGAAAACGCCGAGCTGGCAGGTGAGGGAGGAGAGCACCAGGATCGTGGTGTTCGTGAGGGAGAACGGGAAGTTGAGGGCCGAGGCCATTTCCTTCCAGTGCTCGGCACCCGTAACCGAACGCAGGGTGAAGTACATCGCGAAAAGGGCCGCGAAGAACATCAGCTCGGAACTCAGCCAGATGATGGTTCCGACGCTGGTGAGGTTCGGCCGATTGACCGACGGGTGCGCGTGCCCGGTATCTACTGTCGTTGCTGTCGCCACGACCGACATTATGTCGGTCGCTTATCCCGCCCTCACCCCGGGGGGTGCCGTTCGGAGTGTTCCACCCCGATGTCCAGCCCGGATGGCCCATCGAAGGCCTGTCCTTACCGGTGTTGACGGGGTGTTGGACGGAGTAGCATCCGGCCATCGGTTCATGACCGTCACAGCCCTCACGGGGCCGATGGCTCCGACCGCCCGGATGGCCAACTGACAGCGCAGTCACGGAGGAACGATGCAGGCGACCGCCACGGTCCTGGTCTACAGCGACGACGCCAACACCCGCGAGCAGGTGCGACTGGCCACGGGACGGCGCCCGGCGACGGACGTGCCCCAGGTCGAGTTCATCGAGTGCGCCACGTTGCCCGCGGTCCTCAAGGAGCTGGACAACGGCGGCGTGGACGTCTGCGTCCTGGACGGCGAGACCGCTCCGGCGGGTGGCATGGGTGTCTGCCGGCAGATCAAGGACGAGATCTTCAACTGCCCGCCCGTACTGCTGCTCATCGGACGCCCCCAGGACGCCTGGCTGGCCACCTGGAGCCGTGCCGACGCGGCCGTGACGCTGCCCGTCGAGCCCGTCGAGTTCGCCTCCGCGCTGGCGCAGCTGCTGCGCGCCCGTACAGCCGTCGGGGCCTGAGAGCCGCCGGCTGCCTCCCTGCGGCCGTCCCACGCACCCACGGGAGCTTCGGTACGGCCGACGGCCCGGGCGTCGTCTCCGGCGCCCGGGCGGCATCCGGCTCAGACCTGCGGCCGGAGCCGGGCTGCATCGACCTTGCTGCGACCGACGGGCGTGTCACCGAACACGGCACTGCCCGCACGCCACTTGTCCCAGCTGAGATTCCAGTCACCGAGACCATTGCCGAAGGCGGGCATGTCCTCGCCCTCGCTGTTGACGGTCTTCACCAGGTCGCCCTGGCGGACGGTCTCGTAGAACCAGGCGGCGTTCCCGGTGCTCATGCCCACGCAGCCGTGGCTGACGTTGGCCGCTCCCTGCGAGCCCACCGACCACGGTGCCGCGTGCACGTACTCACCCGTGTCGGTGAGTCTCGTCGCGTAGTACACCGGCAGGTCGTACGAGTCCGAGGTGCCCTCGGCGATGCCGATGCTGGTCCCGCGCATCCGGACGAAGTACTCCTTGCCGAGCACCACTTTGGTGCCGTTGCGGGTGGAGTAGCCGGGCTTGCCGGTCGTCACCGGGATCGAGTTGATCTCCTCGCCGTTGCGGTACACCGTCATGTAGTGCGCGCCGGCGTCCGCGACGGCCTCGACCCGGTCGCCCGTCTTCAGCTTCAGCGGCTTGGACTCACCGCCCCTGAGCTTGTCCGTGACCTTGATGCCGCGCAGGTTCGAGCTGACGTCGATGGTCGCGTTGGCCGGCCAGTACTCCTTCGGGCGGTAGTGCAGCTTCTCGCTGTCCACCCAGTGCCAGGTGCCCTCGGTGACGGGCTGCGAGCGCACCTTGAGGGCGCGTTCGACGATGGACCTGGCCTCCTTGCCCTTGACCGGCTCACTGAGCTCGGCGGTGACGGGCTGGCCCACTCCGTAGGTCCCCTTCTCCGGGCCGAACTCCACCTTCAGTTGCTTCTTCTTGGCGACGCCCGTATCGAAGGTGAGCTGCTTGCGGCCGGGCGAGCCGTCCTCGTTCTCGGTGCTGACCTGCACCGTGTACGTGGCCTCGGCCGCCAGCGACGCCGTGGAGTGCCAGCGGGTGCCGTCCGCGGAGAGTTCGCCGGCCACGTAGCGGCCGGCGGCGTCGGTGGCCGTCACATCGGTGATGCGGCCGTCCTCGCCCTGCGCGGTGACCTCGATGGGCTTGTCCGGGTCGGCCTTCTTGCCTTCGGAGGGACCGTTGAAGTCGACCTGCCCCGCCGCGTCGTACGGCTGCGCCGAGAGCGGATGGCCGTCGGAGCTGCCGCAGCCCGCGGCGCCCGCCCCGAGGGCGACGACAACGAGCGTGCAGCTCAGTACCGTGCGGATTCGCGGTGAGTGGCTCATGGTCCGACGGTATGAACCACCGTCAATTCCGGCGCGTCGGGTGACCCGTACGAGGGTCACCCGATACGGCAAAGGAAGGACCCGGACCTCCTGATGGAGTGTCCGGGTCCCTCGGGCAGTGCGGTGTGCTACTGGTTCTGGCTCTCTCCGCGGTAGTACTCGAAGACCCAGCCCCACAGGCCGATCAGCAGCAGCGGCGCCGAGAAGAACAGCAGCCACCAGCCGATCGCGACGCCCAGGAAGGCCAGAGCGCCACCGACGGCGAGCGAGAGAGGCTGCCAGCTGTGCGGGGAGAAGAACCCCACCTCGCCGGCCTCGTCCGCGACGTCGGCCTCTTTGTTGTCCTGCGCCATGGAGTCGACCCGCCGGGCCGTGAAGGCCAGGTAGAAGCCGATCATCACGCTCAGTCCGAAGGACAGGACCAGCGCCGTGGTGCCGACCGGCTCCTTCGACCAGTAGCCGTACACGACGGCGACGATCAGGATGAAGGCGCTCAGCCACAGGAACATCTTGCCCTGGATCTTCACTTGCCGGCCTCCTTGCTGCCGGAGAGGGCCGAGGCCCCGTGCCCGGAGTGCCCGAGCTGGTCGATGGCGGAGATCTCAGGGTGGTGCAGGTCGAACGCCGGGGATTCGGACCGGATCCGCGGCAGGGTGAGGAAGTTGTGCCGCGGCGGCGGGCAGGACGTCGCCCACTCGAGCGAGCGGCCGTAGCCCCACGGGTCGTCGACCTCGATCTTCTTGCCGTACTTGGCCGTCTTCCAGATGTTGTAGAAGAACGGCAGCATCGACAGGCCGAGCAGGAACGAGCTGATCGTGGAGATGGTGTTCAGCGCGGTGAACCCGTCGGCCGCGAGGTAGTCCGGGTACCGGCGCGGCATGCCCTCGGCACCCAGCCAGTGCTGGACCAGGAACGTGCCGTGGAATCCGATGAACAGCGTCCAGAAGGTGATCTTGCCGAGACGCTCGTCCAGCATCTTGCCGGTGAACTTCGGCCACCAGAAGTGGAATCCGGCGAACATCGCGAACACCACGGTGCCGAACACCACGTAGTGGAAGTGCGCCACCACGAAGTACGAGTCGGAGACGTGGAAGTCCATCGGCGGCGAGGCCAGGATGACACCCGTCAGACCACCGAAGAGGAAGGTGATCAGGAAGCCGATCGACCAGAGCATCGGTGTCTCGAAGGACAACGAGCCCTTCCACATCGTTCCGATCCAGTTGAAGAACTTCACACCGGTCGGCACCGCGATGAGGAACGTCATGAAGGAGAAGAACGGCAAGAGGACGCCGCCCGTCACGTACATGTGGTGCGCCCACACCGTCACCGAGAGACCGGCGATGGCGATCGTCGCGCCCACCAGACCCGAGTAACCGAAGATCGGCTTCCGCGAGAAGACCGGAATGACCTCGGAGACGATGCCGAAGAACGGCAAGGCGATGATGTACACCTCTGGATGCCCGAAGAACCAGAACAGATGCTGCCAGAGCAGCGAACCTCCGTTCTCCGGACTGAAGATCTGCGCCCCGAATTTCCGGTCCGCCTCCAGGGCGAACAGCGCGGCGGCGAGCACCGGGAAGGCGAGCAGCACGAGCACACCGGTGAGCAGGACGTTCCAGGTGAAGATCGGCATCCGGAACATCGTCATGCCGGGGGCGCGCATGCAGATGATCGTGGTGATGAAGTTGACCGACCCGAGGATCGTACCGAAACCGGAGAAGGCCAGACCCATGATCCACATGTCGGCGCCGACGCCCGGTGACCGGACCGCGTCGGACAGCGGTGAGTACGCGAACCATCCGAAGTCGGCCGCACCCTGCGGGGTGAGGAAGCCGGCCACCGCGATGATCGAGCCGAACAGGTAGAGCCAGTAGGCGAACATGTTCAGCCGCGGGAACGCCACATCGGGGGCGCCGATCTGCAGCGGCATGATCCAGTTCGCGAAGCCGGCGAACAGCGGCGTCGCGAACATCAGCAGCATGATCGTGCCGTGCATCGTGAACGCCTGGTTGAACTGCTCGTTCGACATGATCTGCGTGCCGGGACGGGCGAGTTCGGCGCGCATGAACAGCGCCATCACGCCGCCGATGCAGAAGAACGCGAACGACGTGATCAGGTAGAGCGAACCGATCGTCTTGTGGTCAGTGGTGGTGAGCCACTTGATGACGACGTTGCCCGGCTCCTTGCGCCGTACCGGCAGCTCGTCCTCGTATGAGTCGTCGGCTGCGGCGGCACCCTGGGGTTCATTGAGGATGCTCACAGTTGGTTCTTCTCCGCATTCCTGGCCGGGTCCGTCTGCTCGATGCCTGACGGGACGTAGCCGGTCTGGCCCTTCTTGGCCAGCTCCTCCAGGTGCTGCTGGTAGCGCTCGGGGGAGACGACCTTGACGTTGAAGAGCATCCGGGAGTGATCGACGCCGCAGAGCTCGGCGCACTTACCCATGAAGGTGCCCTCCTTGTTGGGGGTCACCTCGAAGGTGTTGGTGTGTCCCGGGATGACGTCCTGCTTCATGAGGAACGGCACCACCCAGAAGGAGTGGATGACGTCACGGGAGGTCAGGACGAACCGGACCTTCTCCCCCTTCGGCAGCCACAGCGTCGGGCCCGGGTTGTTGTTCTGCGGGTTGCGCTCGCCGGGAGTACCGACGTGGTGCACACCGCCCGCGTTGTCCGGGAACTGCTCGACGAGCCGGTTGGGGATCGCCTTGAGGTTCTCGTCCTTCTTCGCGTCGCCGTTCGAGCCTTCGACGTCCTCGACGTAGTTGAAGGCCCAGCTCCACTGGAATCCGACCACATTGACCGTGTGAGTCGGTTTGTCCGAGAGTGCGAGGAGCTTCGACTCGTCCCGAGCGGTGAAGTAGAAGAGGACGGAGACGATGATCAGCGGAACCACGGTGTACAGCGCCTCGATGGGCATGTTGTACCGCGTCTGCTGAGGAACCTCGATCTTGGTGCGGCTGCGCCGGTGGAAGATCACGCTCCACAGGATCAGGCCCCATACGAGCACACCCGTGACGAGAGCTGCCGCCCACGAGCCCTGCCAGAGTGACAGGATCCGCGGCGCCTCCTCCGTCGTCGGGGTGGGCATACCAAGGCGGGGAAAGTCCTTGTATGTGCAACCTGTGGCGGATGCCAGGATCAGGCCCGCAGTCATTGCCTGGAGCAGCTTCCGCCGCATCGGGCGCCGCGACATGGGGGTACCGCCCACGCCCTTCAGGCGATGGGGGAGGTCGGAGCCGTTGGGACTCACGTAGCGCCTTCCCGAGAGTCTCGCCCGCTCGGCCGGGCTCGTCCTTAGAGGTGGTCGGGCTCCGGACCCTGTACGGGCAGGGTTTGGATGTTTATGCGGACCAAACCCTACTGGACGCTATTTAGGGTCGCGCGGGGAGGGTGCCCAACGCGCCGCGGCACTCCCCGAAGGGGTGGTGAGCAGGGGCTGCGGCGCCCCGAGTCCGGGCCTCGGCGCGGTATCTGACGGTGGCTTCACTGCGGTGCGGGTGCACATCGGGCACCCGGCGCGTCGCGCGTGGACCGTCGCACGGATGCGGTGGCGGCTGCCGCGGAAGGAAGGGGACGCGGGCCGTCGCGGGCCGTCCGCTGGGCGGGGATAGCGTGAGTGCGTGCCCTACTTCGATGCCGCTTCCTCCGTTCCTCTGCATCCGGTGGCCCGGCAGGCCCTCGAGGCCTCGCTGGACGAGGGCTGGGCGGACCCTGCCCGGCTCCATCGCGAGGGCCGGCGGGCCCGGTTGCTGCTCGATGCCGCGCGCGAGGCCGCTGCCGAGGCGGTGGGCTGCCGCCCGGACGAGCTGGTGTTCACCCCTTCCGGTACGCGTGCGGTGCACTCCGCCATGTCCGGGGCGCTTGCCGGCCGGTCGCGGGTGGGGCGTCACCTCGTCGTGTCCTCCGTCGAGCATTCGTGCGTACTCCATTCGGCCGCGGTGCACGAGAAGGCCGGCGGCGAGGTGGTGGAGGTGGGCGTCGACCGTGCCGGCCGGGTCGATCCGGCGGGCTTCGCCGCGGCGCTGCGGGCGGACACCGCCCTGGCATGTCTTCAGTCGGCCAACCACGAGGTGGGGACGCGACAGCCGGTGGCGGAGGTGGCCTCGGCGTGTCGCGCGGCGGGGGTGCCGCTTCTGGTGGATGCGGCGCAGTCCTTGTTGTGGGGGCCGGTGCCGGGTGACTGGTCGCTGCTCGCCGGGAGTGCGCACAAATGGGGCGGGCCCGCCGGTGTCGGTCTGCTCGTGGTCCGCAAGGGGGTGCGCTTCGCGCCGCAAGGGCCGGTCGACGAGCGGGAGTCGGGGCGGGCCGCCGGCTTCGAGAACATTCCGGCGGTGGTGGCCGCGGCCGCCTCGCTGCGGGCCGTACGGGCGGAGGCGGCCCAAGAAGCGGCCCGGCTGCGCGAGTTGACGGACCGGATCCGGCGGCGTGTGGCCGAACTGGTGCCGGACGTCGAGGTCGTCGGTGATCCGGAACAGCGTCTGCCGCATCTGCTGACGTTCTCTTGTCTCCATGTCGACGGGGAGACTTTGCTGCACGAGCTGGACCGGGCCGGATTCTCGGTGTCGTCCGGGTCCTCGTGCACCAGCTCCACGCTGACGCCCAGCCATGTGCTGAAGGCGATGGGGGTGCTGAGCGAGGGGAACATCCGGGTGTCGCTGCCGCTGGGTACCGCGGAGGACGACGTCGACCGGTTCCTCCAGGTGGTGCCGGGGGTGGTGGCGGAGGTGCGCGCGAAGCTGGGGGCACCGGCCGCGGGGTCCTCGGCGGCGGGGAATTCGGCTGCGGGCTCCGTGGCGCCCGCGGACGGGGATGCGGTTTCACCGGACGCGAGCCCGGGGGATGCGGGCGAGGCGCCGGACCTGGTCGTCGACGCGCTCGGCAAACGGTGCCCGATCCCGGTGATCGAGCTGGCGAAGGTCATCGGCCGGGTGCCGGTGGGCGGCACGGTCACGGTCCTGTCCGACGACGCGGCCGCCCGCCTCGACATCCCGGCCTGGTGCGAGATGCGCGCACAGACCTACGAGGGCGAGCACCCGGTGGACGGCGGAGTCGCCTATCGGGTGCGACGGCTGAAC
>NZ_KZ984551.1:132261-478884 GCF_003574445.1 Streptomyces sp. YIM 130001 | reverse complement strand
AGTTCTGAAGTAACGAACAGCTGTGTCGGCTGAACAGTTCCTCAATTGAAAAGAGTGCTTGTTCGCTGCCCTGTTCCATGTCCCGCTCTGCGGGGCGACTTAATAGGGTTTCGGTGGTCATAGCGTGAGGGAAACGCCCGGTTACATTCCGAACCCGGAAGCTAAGCCTTACAGCGCCGATGGTACTGCAGGGGGGACCCTGTGGGAGAGTAGGACGCCGCCGAACAATCTTTGAGGACCCTTGGCCCCAGCGTTCACGCTGGGACCAAGGGTCCTTTTTTATTTTCCGAAGCGCGGCGGGTAGCCGATTGCGCGAGAATGACTGCGGTACCGAAGACAGGAGTCACCGATGTCGACCAACTCTCCCGACGATCGACCCGGGCGCGAGGAGCGTCCCCGGGGCGACGGTGACCGTGGCGGGTACCGCGGGCGTCCGCGAAGGGATGACGAGCGCGGACGGGGAGACCGGCCGGCTGATCGTCGCGACGATCGGTCCGGCGGACCGCGTCGGGACGACCGCGATCGTCGTGACGACCGTCCCCGTCGTGACGACCGTCCCCGTCGTGACGACCGTGACCGTGGACCTCGGCGTGACGGCGACCGTCCGGCGTTCCGCCGCGATGATCGTGATCGGCGTGACGATCGCCGAGGTGACGACCGCCGTGGTGGCTTCCGTCGGGACGACGATCGTCGGGGCGGGGCGCGGGGAGACGACCGGGACCGCAGAGACGTTGACCGCGGTGGCTTCCGACGTGACGACCGGGGCGGTCGCGACGATCGGGACCGTGGTTACAGGGGCGGCGGCGACCGTCCGCCGTTCCGTCGTGATGATCGAGACCGTCGCGACGATCAGCGTGGCAGTGATCGTGGTGGCTTCCGCCGCGATGATCGTGACCGTCGGGATGATCGGCGGGATGGTGACCGCGATCGGCGTGATGACCGGGGTCGGCGTGATGATCGTCGTGATGGTGATCGTGGTGGTTTCCGGAGGGATGACCGGGATCGTAGGGACAGCGATCGTGGTGGCTTCCGCCGCGATGATCGTGACCGTCGGGATGATCGGCGGGATGGTGACCGGGATCGGCGTGATGACCGGGGTCGGCGTGATGATCGTCGTGATGGTGATCGTGGTGGTTTCCGGAGGGATGACCGGGATCGTAGGGACAGCGATCGTGGTGGCTTCCGCCGCGACGATCGCGATCGTCGGGATGACCGGCGGGACGACGACCGTCGGGGTGGGTTCCGCGGGCGTGACGACCGAGGTGGACGGGACGAGCGTGGCCGCGGGCCCCGTCGGGACGACAACCGGGGCAGGCCCGGCGGTGGCGGCTACCGAGGTCGTGATGACCGGCGCGGTGGCGACGATCGCGGTGGCTACCGGGGCAGGGACGACCGTGGGCCGCGTCGCGACGACCGGCAGGACCGTGAGCCGATCAAGCGTCTGCCGATCCCGGACGACGTCACCGGTGAGGAGATCGACAAGGACGTGCGGCAGGAGCTCCAGAGCCTGCCGAAGGGGCTTGCGGAGGATGTCGCCCGTAACCTCGTCATGGTCGCCAAGCTGATCGACGAGGACCCCGAGCAGGCTTACGCGTACGCGAGGATCGCGCTGCGGCTCGCGTCCAGGGTCGCTGCGGTGCGAGAGGCCGCCGGATTCGCGGCGTACACCAATCAGAAGTACTCCGAGGCGCTCGCGGAGTTCAGGGCTGCCCGTCGGATGACGGGGTCCGCGGAGCTCTGGCCGGTGATGGCCGACTGCGAGCGGGGACTCGGCCGGCCGGAGAAGGCACTCGACATGGCCGGCGAGCCCGAGGTCCAGCGCCTCGACAAGGCGGGTCAGGTCGAGATGCGGCTGGTGGCCGCCGGTGCGCGTCGCGACATGGATCAGCTGGATGCCGCGATCGTCACGCTGCAGAGCCCTGAGCTGGCGGCGAACTCGGTGCAGCCGTGGACTGCGCGGCTGCGGTACGCCTACGCCGACGCGTTGCAGGCGGCGGGACGTGAGGACGAGGCACGCGAATGGTTCGCCAAGACGATCGAGGCGGACCGGGACGGCGCGACGGACGCTTCCGATCGCCTCGCGGAGCTCGACGGCGTCGAGTTCGTGGACGCCTTCGACGAGGAGACCGAGTCGGAGTCGGCGGAGCACGGTGTCGAGCTGCCTGTCGGGTCGGGTGAGCCGGAGAAGACCGGTTTGTCGGAGGCCGTGCCGGACGGCGACGAGGACGTATCCGGGCGTGAGACCAGCCAGGACTGAGGCTGAACGATGAGGGGCGGGACCGGTGGACCGGTCCCGCCCCTCATGCGTTGATCCCGAGCAGAGCGTGTGTCAGTCGGCCAGGTTGCGCAGGACGAGCCCGGTGGCGGGCTTCGGACCGAACGACGTGGACTTACGGGGCATGGTCACGCCCTGGCGGGCCAGATCGCGGACCGTTGCCTCGCTGACCGGGTGCATCAGGATCGCTGTGCCGCCGTCACGTTCCGCCTTCGCAACGGTCGACTGTGCGTCGTGGATGTACGCGATGTGTTCCGGGGAGTCGGGGACCTGCCAGACATGGTCCAGGAGCGTGGCGTGCAGCACTGCCGCGTCGAGGTTGCCCCAGGCCTCGGGGAGGTCCGTGCGGATCGTGCGTGCCAGCAGGTCGGGGGCCGGCTGGTCCAGGAGGTGGTAGGTGCCGTCACCGGTCAGAAGGAAGGCGTTGGATGCGCCGGCCGCTTCGGCGAGGGCGTCCAGAGCGGCGGGCAGCGGACCGTCGACGGCTCGTACCCGGAAGAGGGCGGAGACGGTCTCGAGCGCCTTGGCCGGCGGGAGCTGGTGCAGGAGCCGGTGGATCGCGCGGACCCTCAGGGGGTAGCGCGCCGTGTCGACGAGCAGTACCAGGCCGTGGTCCCAGGGTGAGGGGCCGCTTTGCTCCGCACGCAGCCGCAGGTAGGTGGCCCAGCGGTGGTGGCCGTCCGCGATCAGCGCCTGGCGTTGTTCCAAGTCGTCGGTGATCGTGGCGAGTTCGGCCGGGTCGGAGACGGCCCAGAGGCGGTGACTGAAGCCGTCCTCGGTCGTGGTGGCGAGCAGGGGCGGGAGTTCGACCGTGCGCTCGATGACCGCGGTGGCTCCGGCGGCGCTGCCGTCGCCGGCGTAGCTGAGCAGTAGAGGTTCCAGGTTGGCCTCGGTGGCGCGCATCAGTTCGGCGCGGTCGGCGACGACGTCCTGCATCACGTCCTCGTGGGGCAGGACGATGTGCTGGGCACGGTCGGACAGTTCCAGGGCGCCGATGATGCCGCGCTGCAGGATCTCGTCGTTGCTCTGCTCGTAGACGTAGAGCGCTTCGCGGTCGTCGCGGGCGAGGATGCCGTCGGCGAGCCAGCGGTGCAGGGTGTCGGCGGCCTGCTGGTGCCGGTCGCCGGTGCCGGCCGTCTGCGGGAGGATCAACCGGACGATGTTGTACGGGTCGGCCGATTCGAGGTGGTGCAGTCCGTCGGGCCTGACCACCACGTCGTAGGGCGGTGACGTGACCGCGGCGAGGCTGCCGACCCGCTCGGGGACGTAGCGCACGCCCCGGAAGGGGTGCAGTCTCAGGCCGCCTGGTGTGGTCATGACTGCATCGTATGCGGGGGCGGGAGTACGAGATGATCTGGGCAGCGACAGCCAACTAGGAGCGACACGCGATGAGCGACACCGTCAGGACGAGCCCGGCCGCCAGCGAGCAGAGGCTGAACGAGGCCTACGACACCGCGCTGCTCGATCTCGACGGGGTGGTGTACGCCGGAGGCGAGGCCGTCGCGCATGCGGTGCCTTCGCTGCTCGAAGCGCGTGAACAGGGCATGCACCTGGCGTACGTGACCAACAACGCGCTGCGGCCGCCGGATGCGGTGGCCGAACATCTGACGGACCTCGGAGTGCCGACCGGGCCTGCCGAGGTGATCACCTCGGCGCAGGCCGTGGCCCGGCTGATCTCGGAGCAGGTGCCGGCAGGCTCGCGGATCCTGGTCGTCGGCGGCGAGGGGCTGCGGCTCGCGCTGCGTGAGCGTGGGCTCGAGCCGGTGGAGTCCGCGGACGATGATCCGGCGGCGGTCGTACAGGGTTACGGCGGGCCGGAGTTGGCGTGGGGCCGGTTCGCCGAGGCCTGCTACGCGGTGTCGCGGGGTGTGCCCTGGTACGCGTCGAACACCGACCTGACGATCCCCAGCGGCCGGGGCATCGCGCCGGGCAACGGCGCGGCGGTGGAAGTGGTCCGGATCGCGACCGGGGCCGATCCGCAGGTGGCGGGCAAGCCGTTGCCGCCGATGCACCGCGAGACGATTCTGCGGACCGGTGCACGGCGGCCGCTGGTCGTGGGGGACAGGCTCGACACGGACATCGAGGGGGCGTTCAACGGTGAGGTGGACTCGCTCCTGGTCCTGACGGGAGTGACGGACGGCGCGGCCCTGCTCGCCGCTCCGCCCGAGCACCGTCCGACGTACGTGGACGCCGATCTGCGCGGTCTGTTGACCGGGCAGCCGGAAGTCGTGGCCGAGGACGGCGGCCACCGCTGTGGCGGCTGGACCGCGCGGGCTGCCGGGGCGCTGGAACTCACCGGCGAGGGTGCGCCCCTCGACGGACTGCGCGCGCTGTGCGCCGCGGCATGGACCGAGGCGGGCGACGGGGCGTCCCGGCTCGACGCGGGCAAGGTGCTGGCTCGGCTGGGACTGTGAGGTCCGGAACGCGCGGGGCGGCGGTCGAGTGCCGGCGCCCGGCCGCGTTCACCGATCGGCGGCCAGTACGGCCGCGAGACCCTCCTGCAGATCTTTGACGAAATACTCGGGGACCTCCAGCGACGGGAAATGGCCCCCGAATTCGGGCGACCTCCATCGGACGATCCGCCGGTACCGCTGCTGTGCCCAGGGTCGCGGACTCTTTTCGACGTCGCGGGGGTACATCGTGATGGCGGACGGGACGTCGACCCGGAGCTCGGGGTCGAGCGCGTTGTGGCTCTCGTAGTAGATGCGGGCCGCCGATGCCCCGGTCCTCGTCAGCCAGTACAGGGTGACGTCGTCGAGAACTCGGTCCATGGAGATCTTCTCGAACGGGCTGTCCTCGGTGTCCGACCACTCGGCGAACTTGTCCAGGATCCAGGCGAGAAGCCCGGTCGGCGAGTCGACGAGCGAGTAGCCGATGGTCTGCGGTCGGGTCGCTTGCTGCTTCGCGTACGCCGCGCGGTGTTTCCAGAAGGCGTGGGTGTCATCGGCCCACTCGCGCTCGACCGCTGTGAGCCCGTCCGTCGTCAGACCGGGCGGCGCCTGCGCGAACGTGGAGTGGATGCCGAGAACGTGCGCCGGGAACCGGCCGCCGATGACCGTGGTGATCGCACCTCCCCAGTCGCCGCCGTGGGCCGCGAACTCGTTGTAGCCGAGCCGTCCCATCAGTTCCACCCACGCGGCCGCGATCTTCTCGATGCCCCAACCGCCGGTGGCCGGTTTGTCGCTGTATCCGAAACCAGGCAGTGACGGGACGACGACGTGGAAGGCCGGTGCGTCTGCGTCTTTCGGGTCTGCCAGCTCGTCCACCACGTCGATGAACCGGACGATGCTGTCCGGCCAGCCGTGCGTCAGGAGGAGCGGAGTGGCGCCCGGGCGCGGGGACCGGCGGTGCAGGAAGTGGATTCCCAGATCGTCGATGGTCGTACGGAACTGGCCGATGCGGTCGAGCCGCTCCTCGAACGACCGCCAGTTGTAACCGGTGCGCCAGTAGTTCACGACGTCGACGAGGTCGGCGAGCGGGACGCCTTGATCCCAACGGTGCGGGCCGGGCGCCGAGCGAGGGACCGTCTCGGGCTCCGGCAGTCGCGCAGCGGCCAGGCGTGCGCGCAGGTCGTCGAGGTCGGCGTCGGGTGCATGGGATGTGAATGCTTGGACGTCGCTGGTCGGGCGGGGCATGAGGACCTCCTGGCCGTCGCGGAGCCGGCTGCGGCGGGGTGTGAACCGGCTAAGACGGTTCTAACAGTGTGTCCCCTCACGCTGCAACCGGCTAAGCTGGTTCCATGTCTGCTGCGTTCCCTGAATTCCGCCTCGGTGCCGTGCTGGCGACCAGTTTCACGGGGACGCTTTCGGAGCGACATGGCGATGCCGTGGAGCGCATCCCCACGCCGGAGCGTCTCGTCGACTGGCTGGAGGTGTACGGCCTCGCCGTGGACTCCTGCACCACCGACCAGCTCGAACTCGCCCGGGAACTGCGGGAGTCGATTCACGCCGCCGCCACGGCGGCCGCGACCCAGGACGCTCTGCCCGGGCCTGCCGTCCACGTCATCAACGACCGCAGTGCTCAGGGCCGGGCAGCGGCGATCCTGACGCCCGAGGGGGAGCGGCGATGGCGGCTCGGCTCGCCTTCCTGCGTGGAGGATGCCCTCGGTGTGATCGCCGCCGACGCGATCAGCGTCATCGCCGGTGAACGGGACGGGAAGCTGGCCCTGTGCGCATCGCCGACCTGCCGGGCCGCCTTCTTCGACGCCAGTCAGAGCCGTACGCGCAAATGGTGTGACATGAACACGTGCGGGAACCGTCAGAAGAAGGCGCGCTTCAATGCCAACCAGCGCAAAGCCTCCTGACCTGGGACGTTCAGTGGCTCCTCACCATCGGGAGTGCCGGCGGGCCGAGCCTCACGCGGCCTCGTCCTGGATCAGCAGCTGGTCCTCGGAGGCTCCGCGCCGCCAGTAGCCGGAGAACTTGATGCGGGTGCGGTCCATGCCGCGCTCCGAGACGAGATGGCGGCGCAGGCTCTTCACCGAGGAGGACTCACCGGCGATCCATGCGTACGGCGTCCCGGTGGGAAGGAGCGCCGTGCGGACGGCCTGCGCGGTGCGGTCGGACGGTGGCGGGCCGCTCGTCGCTCGTTCGTCGGTGAGCCAGGTGACGGTGGCGTCGGCGCGGGTCGGCAGGGGCTGGCGGTCGGCGGCGTCCCGGAGTTCGATCCAGACCCGTACGGGGAGCCCTGCGGGAAGGTGTTCGAGGATGGCGGCGATGGCGGGCAGTGCCGATTCGTCGCCCGCGAGGAGCAGCCACTCGGTGTCCTCGGGCGGGCGGAAGTCGTAGGCCGCGTTCTCCGCGTCGACCGGGGCGAAGACGCCGATGCGATCGCCCGCCCGGGCTCGGGTGGCCCAGCGTGACGCGGGTGCGGCGGTGCCGTGCAGCGCGAAGTCGACGGTGAGGGTGGCCGCGTTGAGGTCGCGGATCGTGTACGTCCGCATGATCCCGCGGACCGCGGGATCGAGGGCGCGCCAGGCGGCGTACCAGTCGTCGGTCAACTCCGGCATCACGGGCGCGTCCTGGCCCGGGTGCGGCAGGAACAGCTTGATCCGCTGGTCGCGGCCCGCGGACGCCATGCGCCCGATGTCGCTCCCGCCGAGGTCCACCCGGTGCATCGCGGGGGTGAGGCGACGGGCGCAGGTGACGTGGACGTCGAAGAACTGGAACGGTGCGTCGGTCATAGCGGCTCCTGCTGGGGCGTGGACCAGAGCGTGGGCTCGTTGTCGGCTGGGCGTCCGTCCGGTTGGTGCACGGGTGGGGCGTGTCAGGGGGTGAGGCGTTCGGCCTTCTCGATGGCGGCGGCCAGTTGCTCGAGTACGGGGGCGAAGCCGGCGTAGCTGTAGCGCTCCTCCATGGCCCAGGGGACGGTCTGTCCGGCCTTGACCGCGGGCAGCCGCGCCCAAGTGGGCTTCTTGGCCAGTTCGTTGGGGGGCAGTGCGTGCGAGCGGTTGTCGATCATGATCAGGTCGGCGTGGTACTTGTCGGCGTTCTCCCAGCTGAGGAACTCCCAGAAGCCCCAGTCGTCGGACTTCTTGCCCACCACGAGGTCGATGCCGAGGTCCTTGAAGTAGTGCAGGTCGCAGTACGAGTCCGGTACCGCCACGTACATCTGGTCCGCTTCGCCTGTCATGGCGAGGACCTTGAGGCCGCGGTTGGCCCGCGCGGCCTTGCGCAGGGTCTCCTCCGCGCGCCGGAAGCGTGACTTGGCTTCGGTGACACGGCGACTGCCGAGGTCGGCGCCCAGCGATGCGGCGAGTTCCTCGTACCGCTTGAGTGGCTCCCGCAGCGAGACATGGGCGCCGGCGATGCCGATGGTCGGAGCTATCGCCTCGATCTTCTTGACGGAGTCCTTGGGTACGGACCACAGGTCGGGCGGCGGGAACATGTTGCTGATGAGCACGTCCGGCTTCAGGGACGCGTACTTCTCGAGGTTGAACTGGCCGAACGTCTCGCCGAGGCTGGTCAGTTTGTCGACATCGAGACTGCCTGCCTGGGGGTTCGGCTTGCCGCCGATCGGCTGGCTGGGTCCGAAGATGCCGGTGCATTCGATGCCGTAGTCGTGCAGGGCGGCTGCGGTGCTGACGAACGCGACGATGTTCTTCGGTGTCCCGTCCGTCCTGACCGTGCGTTTCCGGTCGTCCTTGAAGGACCATGAGCCGGACTTCGCGGAGCCGCCGGAGGCCTTGTCGTCGCCGCAGGCCGTGAGCAGCGCTCCGAGGCCCAACGCGCCGCCCGCCGTCAGTAGTCCGCGGCGGGTCGGGCCGCGGCGTGACGTGGCCCGACTCGGGGAACCGGCGGCCTCGAGTGGGGTCGAGGGCTTGGTGCTGTGGCGCATCACGTGACCTTCTTCGCTTGCTGCAGTGCTTCGGTGAGGCTTTCGACGAGGGGGCTGTAGCCGGCGTGGCTGAACCGCGCCTCGTTCTGCCAGGGGACTGTCTGCCCGGCGCGTACGGCAGGGAGCTTGGCCCAGGTGGGCTTGCGTGCCTTCAGCTCGTCGGGCTGCAGGTTGCCGGTACGCCGGTCGACGAGGATCAGGTCCGCCTGGTACTTGTCGGCGTTCTCCCAGCTCAGTTCGGCGAAGAAGCCGATGGTGGCGGGGTTGTCCGGCTTGATGAAGCGGACGTCGAGGTCCTGGTAGTAGCGGAGGTCGGTGAAGTCGTCGGGGACGCCGACATGCAGCAGGTCCTCCTGTGCCGACACGGCCATCACCCGCAGTCCGGAGCCCCTGGACGCGGCTTCGCGGGCGGCCCGGCGCAGCGACGCGGAGGCCTTCCGGAAGCGAGCTTCGGCGTCCTGTACGCGCTTCGACTCCAGGTCGGCGCCCAGGGATTCGGCGAGTTCGGCGAACCGGTCGATGACGCGGGTGAGTGAGCCCCTGGCGGTGAGGATGCCGATGCTGGGGGCCACCGACTCGACCTTCTTCGCCGACTCCTCGGGGATGTACCAGAGCGTGGGCGACTCGTTCATCGTGGTGACCAGGAGGTCGGGTTGGAGAGATGCGTATTTCTCGACATTGAACTCGCCCCAGGCGTTGCCGATGACCGTCACCTTGTCGACATCCAAGTCGCCCGCCTGGATGTCCGGTTTGCCGTTCTTGAGCGTCGTCGGACCGAAGACGCCCTTGCATTCGACGCCCAGGTCGTGGAGGGCGGCGGCGGCTCCGATGTAGGCGACGACGTTCTTCGGGGTGCCGTCGTTGCGCACCGTTTTGCCGCGATCGTCCTTGAACGACCAGGAGTTGCTGCCACCTGTCGGTGCTGTGTCGCCGGAGGTGCCGCAGGCGGCGAGTAGCGCGCTCGCGCCGGTCGCTCCGGCGGCGGTGAACAGGGTGCGACGAGTCAAGCGTGGGGTGGAGACGCAGATCGGGGCAGATCGGGTGCTGCCGGTACCAGGGACCGGCGGCGGTCGGTCGGCGCCCTCACCCTGTCGAGGAATCATGAGAGGGTAGGCTAACCTAACTTCGTGCTGGTCGACAGTCCTCCGCAGGAGCAAGCGGACGCCCCCGAAGCCTCGGTACGACGCCGGTCGCTGCGTGCCGCCGGGCTGCCGTTGGCGGGGTGCCTGCTGCTCGTCGTCGCCCTCGCGAGCATCGCGCTCGGCGCCAAGAGCATGTCGCTCGACGCCGTGTGGCACGGCTTGATCCACCCCACCGGCACCGACGAGGACGTCGTCGTACGCCAGTTGCGGTTGCCCCGGACCGTGCTCGGACTGCTGGTCGGTGCCGCACTCGGACTGTGCGGAGCGGTCCTGCAGGCGCTCACCCGCAACCCGCTCGCCGACCCCGGCCTGCTCGGCATCAACCTCGGTGCCGCTGCCGCGGTCGTCTCCGCCATCAGTTTCCTCGGTGTCACCTCGCTGACCGGGTACGTGTGGTTCGCGTTCCTGGGTGCAGCGGCCGTGTCCGTGCTCGTCTACGTGCTGGGCGGTACGCGCAGCGCCACACCCGTACGCCTCGCCCTGGCTGGAACGGCGGCCTCGGCGGCGCTGTACGGATACATCCACGCGGTCCAGCTGATGGACACGGCGGCGCTCGACAAGATGCGGTTCTGGTCGGTGGGTTCGCTCGCCTCCGCTTCCATGACCACCGTCTGGCAGGTGCTGCCGTTCCTTGCCACCGGCCTTGTGCTGGCCCTCGCGCTCGGCCGGCCGCTGAACGCCCTCGCGCTCGGGGACGACACCGCGCGGGCCCTCGGCGCACGGCTGCAGCACACCCGCGTTCTCGCCATGGCCGCGGCCACCTTGCTGTGCGGGTCGGCCACCGCGGCGTGCGGCCCGATCGTGTTCGTCGGCCTGATGGTGCCGCACGCGGTGCGCGCGCTCACCGGGCCCGACCAGCGCTGGATCCTGCCGTACTCCGCCCTGCTCGCGCCGGTGCTGCTGCTCGGGTCCGATGTGATCGGGCGCCTGGTCACACGCCCCGCCGAGCTGCAGGTGGGTATCGTCACCGCCCTGCTCGGCGGGCCCGTCTTCATCCACCTCGTACGGCGCAGAAGGCAGGCCCAGCTGTGAAGGCCCTGCGTACCGCCGGCGGCCTCTCCGTGCGGCTGGACCCGCGTGCCTGCGTCGTGGGCGTGCTGCTCGGCGCGGCAGCGCTCACCGTGGCCGTCCTGCTGATCGGGACGGGGGACTTCCGCATACCGGCCGCCGACGTGGTGCGAACGCTGCTCGGCAGGGGGGAGGCCGCGCACGAGTTCATCGTGAAGGATCTGCGCCTGCCGCGGGTACTGGTCGGCCTGCTGGCCGGTGCGGCACTCGGCCTGTCCGGAGCCGTCTTCCAGTCGATCACGCGCAATCCGCTCGGCAGTCCCGACATCATCGGCTTCGGGCAGGGCTCCACGGCCGGCGCACTCGCGGTGATCGTGCTGTTCCAGGGCTCGGCGAACGCGGTCGCCCTCGGTTCGCTGGCCGGCGGGCTGCTGACCGGGACCGTGATCTATGCGCTGGCCTGGCGTCGCGGTGTGCACGGCTTCCGGCTCGTCCTCGTCGGGATCGGCATCGCCGCGATGCTCACCGCGGCCAACGCCTATCTGCTCACCAAGGCTGAGATCGTGGACGCCGCCCGGGCGGTGGTCTGGATGACCGGCTCGCTCGTCGGCCGGGACTGGGACCAGGTGTGGCCACTGCTCGGACTGTGCGCGGTGCTCGTACCGCTGGCACTGGCTTGTACGCGACCCCTGCGGATGCTGGAGATGGGCGACGACGTGGCGTTCGCCCTCGGTATCAGGGCCCAACGCGTGCGCCTCGTCGCGATGGCGACGGCCGTCCTGCTGGCCGCCTCGGCCACGGCAGCGGCCGGCCCCGTCGCCTTCGTCGCGCTCACCGCACCGCAGTTGGCGCGGCGGCTCACGCGCGCGACAGGGCCGAATCTGCTGCCCGCGATGCTCATGGGAGCGGCCCTGCTGGTCTCGGCCGATCTCGCCTCGCAGTGGGTGTTCGGGGCGGACCGGCTGCCCGTCGGCGTGCTGACCGGGATGCTCGGCGGTGCGTATCTGCTGTGGCTGCTCGTCACCGAGCGCAGGGCGGGGCGGATTTGAACGGGCCCGGGACGCGACGGGATGGGGACGGGCGCCGCTCGCAACGGGATGTGAACGACAAAAGGAGTACTACTGTGAACCGGCTGACCGCGCAGGACGTCACCCTCGCCTACGACCGCAGCGTCATCGCTCAGGGTCTGACGGTCGACATACCCGACAACTCGTTCACGGTCGTCGTGGGACCGAACGCGTGCGGCAAGTCCACTCTCCTGCGGGCCCTTTCGCGGATGCTCAAGCCGACCGAGGGGCGCGTCCTGCTCGACGGCGAGGTCATCCACTCGATGCCGGCCAAGAAGGTGGCCCGGACGCTCGGGCTGCTGCCACAGTCCTCGATCGCGCCGGACGGCATCACCGTCGGCGACCTCGTCGCCCGCGGGCGCTACCCCCACCAGGGGCTGCTCAGGCAGTGGTCGCGGCAGGACGAGCGCATCGTGCAGGAGTCGATGACCTCGACCGGAGTCGCCGAACTGGCAGAGCGCTATGTCGACGAACTGTCCGGCGGCCAGCGCCAGCGCGTCTGGATCGCGATGGCACTCGCCCAGCAGACGCCGCTGCTGCTGCTGGACGAGCCGACCACATTCCTCGACATCCAGCACCAGATCGACGTACTCGACCTCTGTGCGGACCTCCACGAGGAGCAGGGCAGGACGCTGGTCGCCGTGCTGCACGACCTCAATCACGCGTCGCGGTACGCCACCCACCTCATCGCGCTCCGCGACGGCGAGGTCGTCGCGGAAGGGGCCCCGTCCGACATCGTGACCGCGGAACTGGTCCAGGAGGTCTTCGGGATGCCCTGCCGTGTCATCGACGACCCGGAGTCCGGGACGCCGCTCGTGGTGCCCGCGGCCCGGCGCGCGGGCCGCCGTGCGAGGAAGGCCGACAGCCGCAGCGATCAGATCGCAGGTCCCAAGGTCACAGCAGGGACCTGAGGCGCAGCAGATCGCGGAACCCGGCCTCGAGCCTCACCCGGCCCGAGCCCCAGGCGCGGGCGAATCCGAGTTCGCCGTCGACCAGGGCCACCAGGTCGTCGCCCGCCATGGCGAGGCGGATCTGGGCCCGCTCGGCGGGCGGGCCCTCGGTGGTGTCGTCCACGGTGATACGGCTGTCGGCGAGCCGTCCGGTGAACGTGACGTCAAGATCGGTGATGTGGCAGCTCAGTGAGCGGTCGAGGGCCGTCGCGCCGCGTACGTCTTCGCCCGCCTGCTTGAGATGGTCCGAGAGCCGGTCAAGGGCGGCTCGGCACTGCTCGATGGTCGCCATCGGGACCGACGGTACCCCAGCGCTTCGCGGTAGCGTTTCGGCATGAGCGACACGATCCCGGGTGACGGCGGTACCGGCCCCGCGGCCTACGAGGACGACGGGGCGGAGGCCGCGGAAACGGCGGGCTCGGGGCCCGCGCCGGAGGAAGCGGCGGACGAGCAGAGCGCGGATCCCCGCTCCGAACCGGCGGAAACCGCCGGAGCGGGTGTGCTGGACGTCGTTGCGCCGGAATCCGGTGAGCAGGTATCGGCCGAGCAGGAATCCGGTGCGCCGAATGCCCCCACCCGATACGAACCCGCAGCCCCCCGTCCCCTGGGCGTGCCCCGAGAGCCCACCGGGAACGCCGACGTGGACGCCGGTCTCGGCCGGCTCGGCGATGCCGACCACCTCGCCACCGACGGGCACATCGAGGTGTACGAGGATGTGCACCGAGGGCTGCGCGACGCCCTGACCGCGCTCGACGCACGGCAGGGACCGCCCGCCCCCGCGCAGAGTCCCAGCCCGGGACCGGGTGCGTCCCCGTACCGCCCGTCGCCGTCCGGGACGCCGATGCACGACAACAGGAGCTGAACCGAACGTGGGACGCGTGGCACGCCGCCGCCTCGACGCAGAACTGGTCCACCGCAGCCTCGCCCGCTCGCGCGAGCATGCCGCCCAGTTGATCGCCGCAGGACGGGTCACCGTCGGCGGCAACACCGCGACCAAGTCCGCCACCCAGGTCGAGGCCGGTGCCGCGGTGGTGGTCACCGCGGACGACAGTGACCCGGGCTATGTGTCGCGCGGCGGTCACAAGCTCGCCGGCGCCCTCGCCGTTTTCGGTCCCCAGGGGCTGGGCGTCGAAGGGCGGCGTGTGCTCGACGCGGGAGCGTCCACCGGCGGATTCACCGACGTCCTGCTGAGGGCCGGCGCCGCGCAGGTCGTCGCCGTCGATGTCGGCTACGGACAGCTCGCCTGGTCGCTGCAGAGCGACGACCGGGTGATCGTGAAGGACCGGACCAACGTCCGCGAGCTCACTCTCGACACCATCGACGGCGAACCGGTCGACCTGGTCGTCGGTGACCTTTCCTTCATTCCGCTCGGGCTCGTCCTGCCGGCCCTGGCGCGCTGCGCCGCCGCCGACGCCGATCTCGTCCTGATGGTCAAACCACAGTTCGAGGTGGGCAAGGAGCGGCTCGGCAGCGGCGGCGTGGTCCGCAGTACCGACCTGCGCGCCGAGGCCGTCCGTACCGTGGCGGCGCGTGCCTGGGGCCTCGGCCTCGGCGTGCGCGGGGTGACCGCGAGCCCGCTGCCGGGACCGTCGGGCAATGTCGAGTATTTTCTGTGGCTCACCGCCGGGGCACCCGAACTGGACCCGGCCGACGTCGACCGCGCAGTGGCGGAGGGACCCCGTTGACGACCGACCGCGAGGTGGCACGCACCGTCTTTCTGCTCGCACACACCGGACGGCCGGCCGCCATCCGCAGTGCCGAACTCGTCGTGCAGGGCCTGCTGCGCAGCGGTCTCGGCGTGCGCGTACTCGAGGCGGAGGCCTGCGATCTTCCGCTGCCGCCGGCCGTCGAGCTGGTGACCGAGGCCACCTCGGACGTCCTGGACGGCTGCGAGCTCCTCATCGTGCTCGGCGGTGACGGCACGCTGCTGCGCGGCGCCGAGTTCGCCCGTGCGTCCGGAGTGCCGATGCTGGGCGTCAACCTCGGCCGTGTCGGCTTCCTCGCCGAGGCGGAGCGGGACGATCTGGACAAGGTCGTCGACCGAGTGGTGACCCGCGCCTACGAGGTCGAGGAGCGGATGACCCTCGATGTCCTGGTACACGACAACGGCACGGTCGTCCATGCCGACTGGGCGCTGAACGAGGCGGCCGTCCAGAAGGTGTCCCCCGAGCGCATGCTCGAGGTCGTCCTGGAGATCGACGGCCGTCCGGTGTCCGGGTTCGGCTGTGACGGCATCGTCTGTGCGACCCCGACCGGATCCACCGCGTACGCCTTCTCGGCCGGTGGCCCCGTGGTGTGGCCCGAGGTGGAGGCGCTCCTGATGGTGCCGATCAGCGCCCACGCGCTCTTCGCCAAGCCGCTGGTGACGTCGCCGACCTCCGTGCTCGCCGTCGAGGTGCAGCCGCACACACCGCACGGGGTGCTGTGGTGCGACGGCCGGCGGGCCGTCGACCTCCCTGCGGGAGCGCGGGTGGAGGTGCGCCGCGGCGCCGTCCCGGTACGTCTCGCGCGGCTGCACCACGCGTCGTTCACCGACCGTCTGGTCGCCAAGTTCGCCCTGCCGGTGGCCGGTTGGCGCGGGGCGCCGCAGTGATCGGGTAACGGGAGCCCCGCCGCGAGCGTGTCTCCTACGCGGCCTGGACCACCTGGATCGCGCGCCGGCGCAGCACACTGTGCACCGGCAGCCCGGTCGCCAGCCCGGCCAGCAGGAGCGTGCCGGCGCAGACGGCCGCGACGACCTGCCACGGTATGTGCGGTACGGGTGAACCGAAGGCCGTGTCCAGGATCGGCGCCATCGTGACGAGAGATATCGCTCCCCCCACGAGCAGCGCGGTCCCGGCGACGACCACGGCCTCCCAGACGGCCATGGCCCGCACCTGACCCCGCAGGGTGCCGACCACGCGCAGCAGGGCGACGTCACGGCGACGCTCGAAGGAGATCATCGCCAGGGTGTTGGCCGCGGCGATCGCCGCGAAGCCCGCGTAGAGCGACGTGCCCGCGTAATCCATCCAGACCTCGCCGCGCGAACCGGCCGAACCCGTCCAGTGCTGGGCGGTGGTGTGCATGCCGATCTTCGTCAGACCGAAGCCCACGACGAGGACCAGCGGGACCACCGCGGCGGAGAAACGCCTCGGCTGCGAACGGATGTTGAGCATCGCAAGACGGGCGCTGCCGCCGAACCGACCGACGAACGCGGATACCACCCAGGCCGCAGGCCCCATCAGCCGCGGCCCCAGCAGTCCTGCACCCACGCAGAACAGGATGAGAACCAGGAAAGCGCCCTCGCCCGCCTCGTCGGCAGGCTGCCGCGAGAGCAGCAGCGCGAGGAGGACGGCGCCCGCGGTCGCGATCAGTCCCAGGACCGTACGCGTCCACCCCAGCCCCCGGCGTCCGGATGCCGCTTCGTCGAGCGCTCGGGCCGGCCGCAGGAGCGAGAAGCGCAGCGACGCCACGAAGGCCGCGAGGCACGACGTCACGACCGCCACCGCCAGGCACACCGGCAGTGCCGACCAGCTGAACGAGAACCGCACCTCCTGCGGCACGAGCCCGTGCGCCACCATCGCGTCGAACCACCACCGCCCGACCACCCCACCCGACGCACACCCTGCCAACGCCGCCGGCACGGCCGTCCCCACGGCCTGTCGCGTCACGGTGCGCCGGATCTGCCCGGCCCGGGCGCCGACGGCGCGGGCCAGCGCGAGCTCACGCTGCTGCTGGGCGACGGCGGTGCTCATCGTGGACGCCACCACGAATATCGACATGTAGACGGACCCGATCAGCAAGACCGCGGCGGTGCTGCCGACTCCATGCTCCGCGAGGGTGCGCCGGGCGGTGGCCGAGAGGCCGTCCGCACTCGTGGCCACCAGGAGAGTGGTGGCCGTGCTGACCACGGTGGCCGCGAAGAAGGCGGCCACGGCCGTGCCGGCGAAGGCGGGACGATGGGCACGGAACGTCGCTCGTGCCAGCTTGGAGGTCATGATCCACAGAATGCGTCGGGCACCCCTGTGCCCGCTATGAGGACAGCCGCACGGTCCTGCTGTGGTTTTCCCCAGGGCCGCCCACTCGCGGGTGAAGGCACCGCTTTCGTTCCCCGGATCACCTGCGGTTTCGTGAAGGGAATGCAGGGGCCGTCGCAGAGCAGCGGCCCGACCTCGTAAGGTCGTGTCCGTGTTGGAGGAGATGCGGATACGGTCGCTCGGAGTCATCGACGACGCAGTGGTCGAGCTGTCACCCGGCTTCACCGCCGTGACCGGCGAGACCGGCGCGGGCAAGACGATGGTGGTCACCAGCCTCGGGTTGCTGCTCGGCGGGCGCGCCGATCCCGCCTTGGTGCGGATCGGCGCCAAGGCGGCGGTGGTGGAGGGCCGCGTCACGGTGCCCGAGGGTTCCGGTGCGGCCGTGAGAGCGGAGGAGGCCGGTGCCGAACTCGACGACGGCGCACTCCTGATCAGCCGTACGATCTCGGCCGAAGGGCGTTCACGGGCACACCTGGGCGGCCGCTCCGTACCGATCAGCCTGCTCGGCGAACTCGCCGAGGAACTGGTGGCCGTGCACGGCCAGACCGACCAGCAAGGACTGCTCAAGCCTGCCAGGCAGCGCCAGGCCCTCGACCGCTACGCCGGCGACGCGGTCGCGGTCCCGCTCGCCAAGTACGCCGCTGCCTACCGCAGACTGCGCGCCGTATCCGCCGAACTCGACGAGATCACCACGCGTGCGCGGGAACGGGCACAGGAGGCGGACCTGCTCCGCTTCGGCCTCGACGAGATCTCGGCCGTCGAACCGCGGGCCGGCGAGGACACCGAACTGGCCGCCGAGGCCGAACGCCTCGGCCACGCGGAGGCGCTGGCCTCCGCGGCCAGCACCGCGCACGCCGCCCTGGCGGGCAATCCGGAGGATCCCGAGGGCGTCGACGCCGGAGCACTCGCGGCCGCCGCCCACCGGGCCCTGGACACCGTGCGCTCGTACGACCCCGCCCTCTCCGGACTGGCCGACCGGGTCGGCGAGATCGGGATCCTGCTCGCCGACGTGGCGGGCGATCTCGCCGGGTACGCGGACGATCTGGACTCCGACCCCCTGCGCCTGGCGGCCGTCGAGGAACGCCGCGCGGCACTGACTCAACTGACCCGCAAGTACGGCGAGGACGTGACGTCGGTCCTCGACTGGGCGGAGCAGAGCGCGGCCCGCCTGGGCGAACTGGAGGGCGACGACGAGCGTATCGGCGAACTCACCGGCGAACGCGACGCACTCAGCGGTGAACTGGGCGAACTGGCACAGGCGTTGACCGAGGCGCGTACGGAGGCGGCCGAAAGATTCGCCGCAGCGGTCACCGCGGAACTGGCCTCCCTCGCCATGCCCCACGCGCGCGTGAGCATCGACATCCGGCAGACCGAGGTGTCCGAGGACGCCGACGGTGTCGAGGTGGCCGCTCGCCGGGTCGCCTACACGGCCACCGGCGTCGACGACGTCGAACTGCTCCTCGCGCCGCACCCGGGCGCACCGCCCCGGCCCATCGCCAAGGGCGCGTCGGGGGGCGAACTCTCCCGGGTCATGCTCGCCGTCGAGGTGGTCTTCGCCGGCTCGGACCCCGTACCGACCTACCTCTTCGACGAGGTGGACGCGGGGGTCGGCGGCAAGGCGGCGGTCGAGGTCGGCCGTCGTCTCGCGCGGCTCGCGAGGTCGGCCCAGGTGGTCGTGGTGACGCACCTGCCGCAGGTGGCGGCGTTCGCCGACCGGCAGTTGCTGGTCGAGAAGACGAACGACGGATCGGTCACCAGGTCCGGGGTCAAGGCGCTCGAGGGTGAGGAGCGTGTCCGCGAGCTCTCTCGGATGCTGGCCGGCCAGGAGGACTCCGAGACGGCGCGTGCGCACGCGGAGGAACTCCTGGAGGCCGCACGCGCGGACGGCTGACCGGCCGGTCCCGGCACCTCGCCGGGACTGTGCCGCGCGCGGCGCGGGGCCGTGAGCCCCCGGCTTCTTGAGACCGGCCCCGCTCAGATATGCCCCTCGGTACACCGGCGCGCGCAGCCTGCCGCAGGCGCTGATCCCCTCGGCCACGGGTGGGCCTCGCGCACGGCACCACTCCGACGTGGCCGGATTCGGCGTTCCGGCCACTACTGTGGTGGGCGCCCGCGTCCGACGGGGCGTCAGGAAACGGCACATTGCCCACTCGTGTGGGTGAATCGGGAGCTCGCCCGCACCACACGGCAGGGCCCGGCCGTACGAGCGGCATCGGACCGCCCTCGACGGCTGGCATCCTGGGCGGCGCGCGGCGTTCCGTCCGCACCACCCCTCATCCGCCCCCGCACACCCAGGAGTTCGGCCCGCGTGACCCACCTCAGCACCCCCACACCGCAGGGACGGCTTCCACTGCGGGCGGTCCAGGTCCTGGGCGGAGGCAGTGCGGGCAGCAGCGCCCATGTGCGTTCCCTGGCTTCCGGTCTGGTCGCCCGCGGAGTCCAGGTCACGGTGTGTGCGCCGGCCGGGCTCGAGCAGACCTACGACTTCACCGGCGCGGGAGCGCGATTCGTGGCGGTACCGCGCCGCAGCGATCCCGTGTCGGTCGCGGCCCTGCGTACGGAGACCGCCGACGCGGATCTCGTGCACGCCCACGGCCTCGACGCCGGCGCGCGCACGACCCTCGCGCTGACCGCCCTGCGCCGCCCGCCCGGGCACCGCAGTCCGCCCCTGGTGGTCACCTGGCACAACCACAGGCACGCGGAGGGCGCCCGTGCGCGGCTGCAAGGGCTCGTCGAGCGCCGGGTGGCCCGCTCCGCGTCGGTCGTCTTCGGTACCTCGTCGGCCCTGGTGGACCGGGCCCGCAGCCGGGGCGCCCGCGATGCACGCCTCGCGCCGATCGCCTTTCCGCCACCGCGCCGCGCGCCCGAGTCGGAACGTGACCAAGAGCCACGGGACGACGACGGCGGCACCGGGACCGGCCCCAAGGCCCGTGCCGAACTGGGCGCCGTCGAGCGGCCGTTGCTGATGGCCGTCGGATCGCTCCACCCCGAGCGTGGTTACGGCACGCTCCTCGACGCCACGCGCGCGTGGAACTCGCTCGACCCCGTACCCCTCCTCGTGATCGCCGGTGAGGGACCTGAGCGAGCCGCGCTCCAGGGCCGTATCGACGCCGAGTCGCTGCCCGTGCGCCTCGCCGGCCGTCGGGACGACGTGGCCGAACTCCTCGCCGCCGCCGACGTCGCGGTCCTGCCGAGTCGCTGGGAGTCGCGTTCGCTGCTGGCCCAGGAAGCCCTCCACGCCGGGGTGCCCCTGGTCGCCACAGCCGTCGGCGGAGTGCCCGAACTGGTCGGCGAAGCGGCCGACCTGGTGCCGTACGGGGACGCCGCGGCCCTGGCCCGCGCGGTGACCCGGCTGCTCGCCGACCCCGAACGCCGTGCCTCACTGCGCGCCAAGGGCCTCGCACAGGCCGCGACTTGGCCCAGCGAGGACGACACGGTCACCCAAGTGCTCAGCGTCTATGACGAGCTGGCCCGGCCGTCGCCCCTGTGACAGGCGGCACCGGCCGTCACCATGAACGGCCTCCACGCGCGCGTAGAGGCCACTCCCCGTCACTCATCGGGCCGCCCTCCGCAAGCCGGCAGGCAAGGCGCCAAGCTGCCAGGCAAGGCGCCACCGCGGCCACAGTTCCGAGAGCACCCCAGGGCAGGGCGTCGGCTGTCACGCCACATGCCGCCGGGCCCGCAGGGCCAGACTCAGGGCCAGCACGGTCTGCGGATCGTCCAGGTCCGTGCCGAGCAGTTCCGCGATGCGGGCCAGACGGTTGTAGAGCGTCTGCCGGTTGAGGTGCAGCTCCCGCGCCGTCTCGGCCTTGCGCCCCGCATGTGCGAGGTACGTCTCCAGGGTCGGCAGCAACGGCGGTTTCGCCCGCAGATCGTGCGCCTGCAGCGGCCCCAGCGCGCGTTCCACGAAGGCCGCCAGATCCGGGTGGTCCCGCAGCCGCCACAGCAGCAGATCGGTGTCCAGACGGCGCGCGTCGTGCCACGGCCGGTGCGGCAGCCCCTGCGCGGCCGCGGCGGTCTCCGCGCAGTGCCGCAGACTCGTGGACACCGGGGCCCAGCCGCCGGCGACGCCGACGACCACGACCGGCGGCCGCACCCCGGCCCGCTGCAGCCCCGACCGCTCCACGCCCGCGCGCAGCGCCGCCGCGACCCGCTCGGCGACGTCCGCACGGTCGCCCTCCGCCCGCAGTCCGAGCATGACTGGGACCCGGCCCTCCACGGGGCGTACGCCGAGCAGGAACGGCAGCCCCACGGAGGCGAGTTCCTCGGCCACCACGCGCGCGAGGAGCGCGAGCGCACCGCTCGGTGCGAGCCCCGCGGTCCCGTCCGGGAGCCGCATCACCACCGGCAGCAGCGGCCCGTCTCCCGGCCGGAAACCGAGCACTCTGGCCTGCGCCGGTGCGTCCTCGGCCGACACCAGACCCTCGGCGAGATCGTTGAGGAAGTCGCCGCGTCCGCGTGCGGCCAGCTCCTCCTCCTGCCGGGCCTGCATCAGGACGACGGCGAGACTGCCGGCCGCGCGTTCCGCGGCCATCCGGTGCACCGGCAGCAGCCCGGCCGACACTGCGAGCAGCACGATGCGGGCGCGGGCCGAGTGCGTCCCGGGGCCGCCGGGACCGCCTCCCGGCACGTCGACCAGGACAGCTCCCGACGACGGCTTCTCCTCCCTCGCCCGGCCGCGCAGGCCTTCCCACGCCTGCAGCGGATCGACCCCGGAAGCCTTCGCCCCGCCGGGCCCCGTCGCCGTGGGACCGGCTGCGCCGGCGGCGCTCCCGTCCGGCCCGGCCGCGTACAGGAGGCGTCCGTCCGGAGTCTCCAGGAAGACGGGATTGCCGCAGAACCCGGCGAGGATCGTCAGGACCTTGGGCACTCCGCCGCCACCGAGCAGTGCGTGGGTGCACCGCTGGTGCACCTCCTCGGCCTCCTTGAGCAGCGCGTAGTGACCGTTGACGATCTCGGTGTGGACCTCCTCGGTGACCGTCACGAACGGCACCTCGCGGTGCAGCTGGACCAACGGGAGGCCGGCCGCCCGCGCGGTCTCCACGATCGCCACCGGAAGCCGGGTGAACCGCGGGCCCAACTCCACCACCAGAGCGGCGATTCCACGCTCGGCGAGCCTGCGGACGAACACCCGCTGCTCGGCCGGGCGCGAGCCGAGCCCGAGCCCTGTGGTCAGCAGCAGTTCGCCGCCCTTGAGCAGGGACGCCATGTTCGGCGCCTCGCCCGCGTGCACCCAGCGGACCGTGCGCTGCAACCGGTCCGCGCCGGCGACGACCTCGGGCAGACCACTGCGCAGCCCGGGCAACTCCAGGGCCCGCTGCACGGTGATCCCGCCGTGCGGAGCGCGAGGGTGGTGCGTGTCCATGTGCGGACGTTATCGGCGCCGACCTGCGAGGAACATCACGCATTGGCCACAGCCGGGCGGCACGGTGCGCCGGCACCGACAACTCGTCGTATCGACAAGGGGATTGCGCGACGCAGTGCCGTGTGTGGCATGCGTCACACGGGCGTCATGGGTGGCCGGGACCCAGGAAACGCGGAGAGCGACCGCCGTGGCAGCAACACCACGACAGTCGCTCTCGTCACAGCCGGCTCGACATCCGCGCCGGGCCGCGGCGTCTCAGCCCCCGTACGCCCCCGACGCGGTCAGCCGCAGCGCCGTGTCGATCAGCGGCACATGGCTGAAGGCCTGCGGGAAGTTGCCCACCTGCCGCTGCAGCCGCGGGTCCCACTCCTCGGCGAGCAGTCCGAGGTCGTTACGCAGCGCGAGCAGCCGCTCGAAGAGCTCGCGTGCCTCGTCGACCCGTCCGATCATCGCCAGATCGTCGGCGAGCCAGAACGAGCAGGCCAGGAACGCCCCTTCGTCACCGGCCAGACCGTCCACCCCGGCGTCGTCACCTGTCGTCGGGTACCGCATCACGAAGCCGTCCTCGGTCGACAGCTCCCGCTGGATGGCCTCGATGGTGCCCACCACCCGCTTATCGTCCGGCGGCAGGAAACCCATCTGCGGAATCAGCAGCAAGGAGGCGTCCAGCTCGCGCGAGCCGTAGGACTGCGTGAACGTGTTGCGCTCCGGGTCGTAGCCCTTCTCGCAGACGTCCCGGTGGATGTCGTCGCGCAGGTCGCGCCACTTGTCGATCGGACCGTCCGCGTCACCGGACTCGATGAGCTTGATGGTGCGGTCCACGGCGACCCAGGCCATCACCTTGGAGTGCACGAAGTGCCGTCGGGGGCCCCGGACTTCCCAGATCCCCTCGTCCGGTTGGTCCCAGTGCGTCTCCAGGTAGCGGATCAGCTTGAGCTGCAGCAGGGAGGCGTAGTCGTTGCGCGAGAGGCCCGTCATATGGGCCAGGTGCAGCGCTTCGGTGACCTCGCCGTACACGTCGAGCTGCAGCTGGTGCGCGGCGCCGTTGCCCACCCGCACCGGCTGTGAACTCTCGTACCCCGGAAGCCAGTCCAGCTCGCTCTCGCCGAGCTCGCGCTCGCCCGCGATGCCGTACATGATCTGCAGGTTGTCGGGGTCGCCGGCGACCGCCCGCAGCAGCCACTCGCGCCAGGCGCGGGCCTCCTCGCGGTATCCGGTACGCAGCAGGGAGGACAGCGTGATCGCAGCGTCCCGTAGCCAGGTGAAGCGGTAGTCCCAGTTCCGTACGCCGCCGATCTCCTCGGGCAGCGAGGTCGTGGGCGCGGCCACGATCCCGCCCGTCGGCGCGTAGGTCAGGGCCTTGAGGGTGATCAGGGAGCGTACGACGGCCTCGCGATAGGGGCCGTGGTACGTGCAGTGCTCCACCCAGTCGCGCCAGAAGTCCTCGGTCGCCTCCAGGGCGGCTTCCGGCTCCGGCACCGCGGGCGGCTGCCGGTGCGAGGCCTCCCAGCTGATGGTGAAGGCGATGCGCTCACCGGGCGAGACCGTGAAGTCCGCGTAGGTGGTGAGGTTCTTGCCGTACGTCTCCGCGGACGTGTCCAGCCATACCGAGTCGGGTCCGGCGACGGCGACCGTGCGCCCGTCGACCTTGTGTACCCACGGCACCACACGGCCGTAGCTGAAGCGCATGCGCAGCGCGGAGCGCATCTGCACGCGCCCGGTGACTCCCTCCACGATCCGCACCAGTTGGGGTGCGCCGTCGCGCGGAGGCATGAAATCGGTCACCCGGACCGTTCCCCGCGGGGTGTCCCACTCCGATTCCAGTACGAGGGAATCGCCCCGGTAGGTGCGTCGGTCGGCCGCGGGCGGTCCGGCCTCCGTACCGTGGGCGGGTCCCAGCCGCCAGAATCCATGTTCCTCGGTTCCGAGGAGTCCTGCGAAGACCGCGGGTGAGTCGAAGCGGGGAAGGCACAGCCAGTCCACTGTGCCGTCTCTGCAGACCAGCGCCGCGGTCTGCATGTCTCCGATGAGTGCGTAGTCCTCGATGCGCCCGGCCACGTGCATCTCCAGTCGAACGGCCATGTCCGCCCCGTGGGGCGCTTGCGTTGCGGTCAAGGGTCGTTGACGAGCGGAAGTACCGGGATCGGGCGGGGTTGGTGCCGTTTGCCGGCCTGGCTCGGCAGCGAATGTCCGAGCAGGATACGACGCACCCAAGTGATCCGCGCGCGGGTCGGAGATAAGCGTTGCGGCTGATCGGGTGAGGGTTTCGGCTCCTGTACGAGGGGTGTTCGCGGCACCACTGCGCGTACGGGATCACGGCCCCCGGCGAACATCCCTGAGCCTGGCCGGAAGCAGGCTCGTCCCGTCGCTGTTACCCTGGTAGCCCGTGGACCGGTGGGCGTTTCCGACTTGAGCGGGCCCCCGAACCGCAGCGACGCCGTCCCCCCGAAACCCTCGGTCGGACGCCGGTACGCAAGACCACCTCGCGACCACGGGAGCCCCCTCTTGGCCATGCCGCCCAAAGCCACGACGACCAAGCACATCTTCGTCACCGGGGGTGTCGCCTCTTCCCTCGGAAAGGGCCTCACGGCCTCCAGCCTGGGTGCGCTGCTGAAGGCGCGGGGCCTTCGGGTCACGATGCAGAAGCTCGACCCGTACCTGAACGTCGACCCGGGCACCATGAACCCGTTCCAGCACGGCGAGGTGTTCGTCACCAACGACGGTGCCGAGACCGACCTGGACATCGGCCACTACGAGCGCTTCCTCGACGTCGACCTCGACGGCAGCGCCAACGTCACCACCGGCCAGGTCTACTCACAGGTCATCGCCAAGGAGCGTCGCGGCGAGTACCTCGGCGACACCGTGCAGGTCATCCCGCACATCACCAACGAGATCAAGCACCGCATCCGGCGCATGGCCACCGATGACGTCGACGTGGTCATCACCGAGGTCGGCGGCACGGTCGGCGACATCGAGTCGCTGCCCTTCCTGGAGACGGTCCGCCAGGTGCGCCATGAGGTCGGCCGGGACAACGTCTTCGTCGTCCACATCTCGCTGCTTCCCTACATCGGTCCGTCCGGTGAGCTGAAGACCAAGCCGACCCAGCACAGCGTCGCCGCCCTGCGCAACATCGGTATCCAGCCGGACGCGATCGTGCTGCGCGCCGACCGCGAGGTGCCCCGGTCGATCAAGAGCAAGATCTCGCTCATGTGCGACGTCGACGACGCCGCGGTGGTGGCCTGCGTCGACGCCAAGTCGATCTACGACATCCCGAAGGTGCTGCACACCGAGGGCCTCGACGCCTACGTCGTCCGCAAGTTGGACCTGCCGTTCCGCGATGTGAACTGGACGCAGTGGGACGACCTCCTCGACCGGGTGCACAACCCCGACCACGAGGTCACCGTCGCGCTCGTCGGCAAGTACATCGACCTGCCCGACGCCTACCTCTCGGTCACCGAGGCGCTGCGCGCCGGCGGCTTCGCCAACCGCGCCCGCGTCAAGGTCAAGTGGGTCACCTCGGACGACTGCAAGACGCCGGCGGGCGCCGCCGAGCATCTCGGCGACGCGGACGCGATCTGCATCCCCGGCGGATTCGGCGACCGTGGTGTGAACGGCAAGGTCGGCGCCATCACCTACGCCCGCGAGCACAAGATCCCGCTGCTCGGCCTCTGCCTCGGTCTGCAGTGCATCGTCGTCGAGGCGGCCCGCAGCCTGGCCGACATCCCGGACGCCAACTCCACGGAGTTCGACTCCGCCACGGCCCACCCGGTGATCTCCACCATGGCCGAACAGCTCGAGATCGTCGCCGGTGAGGGCGACATGGGCGGCACCATGCGACTCGGCATGTACCCGGCGAAGCTCGCCGAGGGCTCCATCGTGCGCGAGGCGTACGACGGCAAGGAGTACGTCGAGGAGCGCCACCGGCACCGCTACGAGGTCAACAACAGCTACCGCGCCGAGCTCGAGAAGAAGGCGGGCCTGGTCTTCTCCGGCACCTCGCCGGACAACAAGCTCGTCGAGTACGTCGAGTACCCGCGCGAGATCCACCCGTACCTGGTGGCCACCCAGGCCCACCCGGAGCTGCGGTCGCGGCCGACCCGTCCGCACCCCCTCTTCGCCGGCCTGGTGAAGGCCGCCGTGGAGCAGCAGCAGGCGGCAGGACGGCCGAAGCCGAAGAAGTAGCACCAGGCGATACCGTTGCCGGGGTACGGGCCTCACCGAGGCGCCGTACCCCGGTTTCTGTTTGTGGAGGACGTATCTCATGACCATCAGGGACACCGCCGAGGAATGGCAGGTCACAGCCACCGCCACGCCGTTCAGGGGCAAGAAGACGAGTGTCCGCACCGACGATGTGGTCATGCCCGACGGGACGGCCGCCCGGCGCGACTACCAGGTGCACCCCGGCTCCGTCGCCGTCCTCGCCCTCGACGACCTCGGCCGTGTCCTGGTGATCCGTCAGTACCGCCACCCCGTACGGCACAAGCTGTGGGAGATCCCGGCCGGCCTCCTCGACGTACCCGGCGAGAACCCGCTGCACGCCGCTCAGCGCGAGCTGTACGAAGAGGCGCATGTGAAGGCGGGGGACTGGCGGGTGCTCACCGACGTGTTCACCTCGCCCGGCGGCTGCGACGAGGCGGTACGGATCTTCCTCGCCCGGGACCTGGCCGAGGCCGAGGGCGAGCGGTTCGCCGTGGCCGAGGAGGAGGCCGACATGGAGCTGGCCCGGGTGTCGCTCGACGACCTCGTGCAGGGCGTGCTCGCGGGCGAGCTGCACAACAACTGCCTGGTGGTGGGCGCCCTCGCGCTCGAAGCCGCCCAGCGCGGCGACGGTCTGGACGCGCTGCGGCCCGCAGAGGCGCCCTGGCCGGCACGCCCGTTCGAGGTCTGAACCGAGCGGGTTCCCCGGCTGATATCCCATCGGTGTGACGATCTGTTGATCCGTACGGGGGATGTGCCCGCCACGCGCGCCCCGGATCGTCGCAGAGCGTGAACTACGCTCGGAATTCCCCCGTCCGCAGCCGCGGCGGGCACTGTGCGCAGGCGGACGGGAGCGTGGCCCGTGACGGATCAGTCGGTGGACACCCACAGGTCGACACCGGTGTCGGACAGCTCGGTACCGGGGCCTCACCCGGTCCAGCCAGGACCCGAATTCGTCGGCAGGCAACGGGAGTTGAAGGAGCTGCGGGCGGATATCCAGCGCACCGGGCTCGACACTCTCACCGGCCGCAAGGCGCCACGGGCGCGGGTGCTGCTCGTGGCGGGCAGACCTGGAAGCGGCCGTACCACCCTCGCCGAGGAACTCGCGGGACAGCTCCGCGCCGACTACCCGGACGGCACGCTCCGTGCCCGGTTGACCGAACCCGGCGGCGAGCGCGTGCCCACCGAGCGCACGGCGCGCGAACTGCTCGGTGCGCTACGGGTGCCGGTGGCGCCCGGGGCCGCCGAGGACGAACTGTCCGAGGCGCTGCGCCGCGCGCTCGACGGACGCCGGACGCTGATCGTCCTCGACGACGCCGGCGATGCCGAACAGGTGGAGCCGCTGCTGCCGGACACTCCGGAGTGCCTGGTCGTCGCGGTGGCCGAGGGCCCGCTCACCGGGATCTCCGACGTACGTCCGTGCACCATCGGCGGCCTGGACACGAAGTCCGCGCTCGAGCTCCTGAGCGGCTTCACCGGATCGGTCCGAATCACCTGCGACCCGCGCGCGGCCGAGAATCTCGCCGAGCTCTGTGCCCACCAGCCGGCCGCCCTCGTGCTCGCCGGCGGCTGGCTCGCCGCCCGTCCCAAGGCCTCCGTGGCCGAGCTCGCCAAGCAGCTGCACAACCTCCCGAACGAGGACACGGGCCAGGGCAAGGGCCCCCTGTCGTCCCTTTCGCGGGTCTTCGGCTTCGTGCACGACGAGCTGCCGGTGCCCGCCGCGCGGATACTGCGACTGCTCTCCCTTGCGCCCGCGGGCTTCGCCGACTCGCACACGGCGTCCGCGCTTGCGGGATGTTCGGTGTCCGCGGCCCGGACGACGCTCGACGACTTCGTCACTCTCGGGCTGCTGCGCAGGGTCCCCGCGCCTTCCGGCCTGCCGCAGTACGCCGTGCCGGCCTGCCTGCTGCCGCAGCTGCGTTCGCTCGCCGCGGCCCACGACCGTCCCGCGGAGGTGCAGTTGGCGCGGGCCAGGATGCTGGAGCGGACGGTGCGGCTGCTGCAGTCCTGCCGGGGGGTCACCGAGCCGGAGGAGTCGCCCGCCCGTCGCAAGCTCGCCGGGATGCCCAGGGCGCTGCGCTTCCCGACTCCGGGGGCCGCCGAGGAATGGCTGCGGGTGCGGCACTACGCCCTGCTCGCCTCGGCCCGGCTCGCGGTGGCCGACGGGGAGCTCGACACTCTCGCCCGCCGTCTGATGGCGGCCCTGACCAGGGCGCTCGTCGCGCACCACGGGACCGAGGCGGCCGCCCCGGAGCTGTACGGGATCCACCGTCTCGTCCTGGACGTGGCCACCCGGCGCGAACTCCCGCGGGAGCAGGCGGCCGCGCTGCTCAACCTGGCCGATCTGGACGCGAGTACGGGGCGGACCCGTGAGGCGCTCGCCCGCTACCGGGAAGCGCTCGACGTCGCCCGCAGGGCGAACGACCCCTACGCCACCGGCCGGGCGATGGAATCCGTCGGCGGCGCCTACCAGGAACTGGGGGACTGGCCGCGGGCCGTCGACTGGTTCGGCCGCGCCCTCTCGCAGCGTCTGACGCGCGGGGAACGCGCGGACTCCGCGCGGCTCTACGGGCGTATCGGCACCGCCCACACCTACGCGGGGCGGTACGGCGACGCGGTCCGGAGCTGGCGTTCGGCGGCCAAGGGGTACCGCAAGGCCGGTGATGTCCCGTCCCACGCAAGGGCGTTGAGCGAACTGGCCAGGGTCCAGGAGTACGCGGGGCGGCCCGAGGAGTGCCTGCGGACCTGCCGTGAGGCGGTCGACTGGGCGCGGGAGGCCGGCGACGTACGGCTGCTCGCCGCGTTGCAGGTCAGGCTGGCCGACACCCTCGAGCGGCTGGGTGATCCGGCGGCCGCCGGGCTGCACCGCGCGGCGGCCGAGCGCATGCTGGGGGAGGAGCTCAACGAACAGGGAACTGATCCTTCCGCCTACGAAATCCGCAGTGCTTCCGAAGAAGTTTGAAGCTTTGGAAGGCTAGACAGCTCAAAATCCTTCATTAGACTGGTCGAGCCGCGGGTTCCCGTGGCGTATCCCAGTGCGTCGCGATGCGTAGGGGTATGTCTTTCCTGCCCGAAAAATCCCCCACCCAAGGACCGTGATCGACGATGAAGGTCGGCATCCCCCGCGAGGTCAAGAACAACGAGTTCCGCGTGGCCATCACGCCCGCCGGCGTGCACGAACTGGTGCGCCACGGCCATCAGGTCTTCGTGGAGCGGAACGCCGGCGTCGGCTCGTCGATCGCGGACGCCGAGTTCCAGGGCGCGGGCGCGCAGATCCTGCCCACCGCGGACGAGGTCTGGGCCACCGCCGACCTGGTGCTCAAGGTCAAGGAGCCGATCGCCGAGGAGTACCACCGCCTCCGCAAGGACCAGACGCTCTTCACCTATCTCCATCTCGCCGCCTCCCGCGAGTGCACCGACGCTCTGCTCCGGTCCGGCATCACGGCCATCGCCTACGAGACCGTCGAGACGGCCGGCCGGCAGCTTCCGCTGCTCGCGCCGATGTCGGAGGTCGCGGGGCGGCTCGCTCCGCAGGTCGGTGCGTACCACCTGATGGCCCGCGGTGGAGTGGGTGACGACCGCAGCGGCGGTGGACGGGGCGTGCTGCCCGGTGGTGTGCCCGGGACCGCGCCCGGCCGTGCCGTGGTCATCGGCGGCGGCGTCTCCGGGTGGAACGCCACGCAGATCGCCGTCGGCATGGGCTTTCACGTGACGCTGCTCGACAAGGACGTCAACAAACTGCGCGAGGCGGACCGGATCTTCGGTACCAAGGTGCAGACGATCGTCTCCAACGCGTACGAACTGGAGCGTGCCGTCGTCGAGGCCGACCTCGTCATCGGTGCGGTCCTCATCCCGGGGGCCAAGGCGCCGAAGTTGGTCACCAACGATCTGGTCGCCAAGATGAAGCCCGGAAGTGTCCTTGTCGACATTGCGATCGACCAGGGTGGCTGCTTCGAGGACTCGCATGCGACCACTCACGCGGAGTCGACCTTCAAGGTCCACGACTCGGTCTTCTACTGCGTCGCCAACATGCCCGGCGCCGTCCCCAACACCTCGACGTACGCACTCACCAACGCCACGCTCCCGTACATCGTCGAGCTCGCGAACCGCGGTTGGGTGGAGGCGCTGCGCCGTGATCCGGCGCTGGCGCTCGGGCTCAACACCCATGACAGCAAGGTGACTTACCGCTCCGTCGCCGAGGCTCACGGCCTGGAGAGCGTCGAGTTGAGCAGCCTCCTCGGCTGACCCGTACGTCCCGGGCGTCAACGTTCGGCGTCAATTCCGTGCAGCCGGCCGGACCTTGTTCGTGAGGTCCGGCCGGCTGTGTATCGGGTCACTTTGCCGCACTCGTTCAACTAGTGTTGAACGTAACGCTTTACCCGATTCGCACACCCGGGAATACGAGTCGAAGCTCTCTGCGCACCCTTGACAGAGGGGTGTTCAGTTACCGACACATCGGGCCGGGTCCGGCGGATTGTGTTGCTGAGGACCGGTGACACGCCATAGAGTCGCCAATCGTCGGCATGGTGCCACGCTGACCTGTCTAGAAGTTTCCTGGTCACCAAGGAGGTAAGACGACTTGTGAATGAGTCGACATTTACTCCTGGGGGTGGTCACCCAGGAACGCCTGCGCAGGGACCGGGACCCGCGGGATCCGAGGCTGTCGGCTCTGTCGCTGTCCGCACCCACGCCGACGTCCAGAACACACAGCGCACGCAGCAGTCGCTGACAGCCCACCAGAGCATGGATGGCCATCAAGTGAACGCCATGGCCGGCGACCGGAGTGGCGAGAACCCCACCCAATTCGCTGACTACGAAGAGCTGCCCCAGGGGCACTTCTACGACCCCGACGCCGAATACGAGCCCGACCCCGAGTACGCGGCCACGCTCGCGCCCGACGCCGCGCGTCAGCGCCGCGAGCGCATCGGCCCGACCGGACGGCCGCTGCCGTACTTCCCGATTCCCGGGCCGCTGACCGATCACGGTCCCGCGAAGATCATCGCGATGTGCAACCAGAAGGGCGGCGTCGGCAAGACGACGTCGACCATCAACCTGGGCGCCGCGCTCGCGGAGTACGGACGACGCGTGCTGCTGGTCGACTTCGACCCGCAGGGAGCGCTCTCCGTAGGCCTCGGCGTCAACCCGATGGAGCTCGACCTCACCGTCTACAACCTGCTCATGGAGCGGGGGATGGCGGCGGACGACGTCCTGTTGAAGACGGCCGTGCCCAACATGGACCTGCTGCCGAGCAACATCGACCTGTCGGCCGCCGAGGTCCAGCTGGTCTCCGAGGTCGCTCGTGAGTCGACGCTGCAGCGCGCCCTGAAGCCGCTGATGCAGGACTACGACTACATCGTGATCGACTGTCAGCCCTCACTCGGTCTGCTGACCGTGAACGCGCTGACCGCCGCGCACAAGGTGATCGTGCCGTTGGAGTGCGAGTTCTTCGCGCTGCGTGGTGTGGCCCTGCTGACCGAGACGATCGAGAAGGTCCAGGAGCGGCTCAACCCCGACCTGGAACTCGACGGCATCCTCGCCACCATGTACGACTCGCGCACGGTGCACAGCCGTGAGGTCCTCGCGCGGGTGGTCGAGGCCTTCGACACGCACGTCTACCACACGGTCATCGGGCGTACGGTCCGCTTCCCGGAGACCACCGTCGCCGGTGAGCCGATCACCACGTACGCCTCCAACTCCGTCGGTGCCGCCGCCTATCGCCAGCTCGCCAGGGAGGTGCTCGCCCGGTGTCACGCCGAGTGAGTCTGCCGGGGGCCGACGAACTGTTCCGTACGACCGGTGGCATGGCGCTCCAGGCGTCTTCGCCCAGGCGGCAGGCCAACGGCGAGGCACGCGTTCCGGCACCGGCGGGCGAGAGCGACGGCGCGGCGGCGAAGGACGACTCGGCGAAAGGCGGCCGCGGCGAGAGCGGCGAGAGCGCGGAACACGCCACGGCGGACGAGGAGTCCGGCGAACATCGCGGACGCCCCGCGGACGGTGAGGAGAAGGCCGCGTCACGCAACGCGCGCCGGGAAGGTGCCTCGCCCTCCGCGCAGCAGGAGCGCGGCTCCGGGGCTTCGGCGGGGCAGTCGCGCCGCCGTGGACGGGGCGGCGGCGGACGCCGGCCCAGCGGGCGCGAGCGACACGACGAGAAGATCACGGTGTACGTCTCCGCCGAGGAGTTGATGGACCTCGAGCACGCTCGTCTGGTCCTGCGCGGCGAGCACGGTCTCGCTGTGGACCGGGGGCGGATCGTCCGTGAGGCGGTCGCCGTGGTCCTCGCGGACCTCGAGTCCCGGGGCGAGGCCAGCATTCTGGTGCGGCGGTTGCGCGGGCGCTGAGCGCGCCACGCCACGGTGCCCGCCGCCTCCGCGTGCCGGTGCGTCGCCGCGTCCCGCGGGCGCCGGACCCGGAGAGGTAGCCTGCGCCTGCCCGATGCCACGGGCCTGCCCTGTACGCCGCACCCTGGACCGCCATGCCGACGGACGACCGACCCGCTGACCCCACCGCCGCGCCCGAACCCGGACCCGCTCGGCGTGGACGTCGCGTGCTCGGGCGGGGGGCCGGCAGCGGCGGTCTCGCTCCTGACGGGGCGTACGAGTCGTCCGTACGGCCGGACGTGGCCGTGGAAGCGGAAGGTTCACCCGGTGCGCAGTACGAGACCGCCGTGCAGGTTGTGCCGTCCGAACGGGGCCGCACATCCGTGGAGTTGGACGTCGGCCCTGAGACGCGACACGACTCCGTCGATCCCGATGCCGATGCCGATGCGCCGGGAGCGCTGCTGGTCGAAGCGGTCGGCGACGACAGCGAGGCGGCCGGCGAGGGCCCGCAGGATGCGGCAGGCGATCGGTACCCCGCGGCCGGTGGCGAGCTCGCCGAAGCCGCAGCCGAGCGGCGCGAAGCGGGTGGCGAGGACGCGGAGGATGTCGACGACGCCGACGACGGCCGGTTCAAGGTGCGGCTCTCGAACTTCGAGGGGCCGTTCGACCTGCTCCTGCAGTTGATCGCCAAGCACAAGCTGGACGTCACCGAGGTCGCGCTGTCCCGGGTCACCGACGAATTCATGGCGCACATCCGGGCGCTGGGGTCGGACTGGGATCTGGACGAGACCACGGAGTTCCTGGTCGTCGCCGCCACCCTGCTCGATCTGAAGGCCGCCCGGCTGTTGCCCGCGGCCGAGGTGGAGGACGAGGCGGACCTCGCGCTCCTCGAGGCGCGCGATCTGCTCTTCGCCCGGCTGCTCCAGTACCGCGCGTACAAGCAGGTCGCCGACATCTTCGTGGCGCGGCTCGACGAGGAGAGCCGGCGCTACCCGCGAACCGTCGGTCTCGAGCCGCAGCACGCGGAGCTGCTGCCCGAGGTCGTGATCAGCATCGGGCCCGAGGGATTCGCGAAGCTCGCGGTCAAGGCCATGCAGCCGAAACCAAAGCCCGAGGTGTACGTCGACCACATCCACGCACCGCTCGTCTCCGTGCAGGAACAGGCCGGACTGGTGGTGGAGTGGCTGCGCGAGGCCGGCGAGGCGAGTTTCAGAACCCTCGTGGCGGACGCACCGGACACCCTCACGGTCGTCGCCCGCTTCCTTGCGCTCCTCGAGCTGTACCGGGAGAAGGCCGTGGACCTCGACCAGGAGGAGGCGCTCGGCGAGCTGACGGTCCGCTGGACCGGCGCCCAGGACACCCAGCCGCTGGTCACGGACGAGTTCGACCGGGCACCCGAGCCCCTGGACGATTCCGTGCGCGACCCCGAGGGCCGCGCGCGGGCGAACGCGGGCGACGTGGAGGAGGACAACGGATGAGTACCGAGCAGCGGGACGACGCCCCCGCCGGCCTGCTGAACGTGGCCGATCTGGAGCTCCGGCCCGCCTTGGAGGCGGTCCTCATGGTGGTGGACGAGCCGGCCACCGAGGAGCATCTGGCCAAGATCGTCGACCGGCCGCGGCGCCAGGTCGGCGCCGCGCTGCGGGAGCTCGCCGACGAGTACACCGTGCAGCGGCGCGGCTTCGAGCTGCGTCTGGTGGCCGGTGGCTGGCGCTTCTACACCCGGCCCGAGTACGCCGCCGCGGTGGAACGCTTCGTCCTCGACGGCCAGCAGGCCCGGCTCACCCAGGCGGCTCTGGAGACCCTCGCCGTGGTCGCGTACCGCCAGCCGGTCAGTCGGTCGAGGGTGTCCGCCGTACGCGGTGTGAACTGCGACGGCGTGATGCGGACGCTGTTGCAGCGCGGTCTCGTGGAGGAGGCGGGCGCGGAACCCGAAACAGGTGCGATCCTGTACAGGACGACAAACTACTTTCTGGAGCGGATGGGCCTGCGAGGCCTTGACG
This sequence comes from Streptomyces sp. YIM 130001, assembly GCF_003574445.1. GTDB lineage: Bacteria > Actinomycetota > Actinomycetes > Streptomycetales > Streptomycetaceae > Streptomyces. The sequence continues at coordinate 444,208 of NZ_KZ984551.1, read as the reverse complement.
AGCTCCCGGAGCTCGCGCCCTTCCTCCCCGAGGCGGACGCCATCGAGTCCGAGACCCAGGAAGGGGTGCCGTCGTTCGATCCGGACGCCCCGGATTTCGAGGACGCAGACGACAAGACGGAACTTTGATGCGAAGCAGCGGCAGGAACAGCAGCAGCGGACGCGGTAACCCCCGCGGCGCGGGCAACAAGCGCGACGACAATCAGCAGCGCTCGGGCCGCCCTCGCCCGGAGGAGCGGCGCCACGACGGCGGCGCTTCCTCCGGCGGCAGGCGTGGCGCCTCCGACGGTCCGCAGGCGGGCGGCGGCCGCGGTGCCGGCGCCCGAGGCGGAGCCAAGGGCGGCCCCAAGTCGCCCCAGTCGGGCGGCAAGGGAGGCCCGGGCGGCCGTCGGGGCGGCGGTACGCCGTCCCGGTCCCGCGAGTACGAGACCCGGCAGGAGGAGCGCAACCGCGAGCGTTACGCGAACAAGCCGCGGACGAGCACGCCGAAGACGTTCCCCGGCGCCGAGCAGGAGGGTGAGCGGCTCCAGAAGGTGCTCGCCCGCGCCGGCTACGGCTCGCGGCGCGCCTGCGAGGAGCTCATCGACCAGTCCAGGGTCGAGGTGAACGGCTCGATCGTGGTCGAGCAGGGCCAGCGGGTCGACCCCGAGAAGGACGAGATCAAGGTCGACGGCCTGACCGTGGCGACCCAGTCGTACCAGTTCTTCTCGCTGAACAAGCCTGCCGGTGTGATCTCCACGATGGAGGACCCGGAGGGGCGCCAGTGCCTCGGGGACTACGTCACCAACCGGGAAACCCGGCTCTTCCACGTGGGCCGGCTCGACACCGAGACCGAGGGCGTCATCCTGCTCACCAATCACGGCGAGCTGGCGCACCGCCTGACCCACCCCCGGTACGGCGTGAAGAAGACCTACCTCGCTGCCATCCAGGGGCCGGTCCCGCGCGATCTCGGCAAGCGACTCAAGGACGGCATCCAGCTGGAGGACGGCTACGCGCGCGCCGACCACTTCCGGATCGTCGAGCAGATCGGCAAGAACTACCTGGTCGAGGTCGTCCTGCACGAGGGCCGTAAGCACATCGTGCGGCGCATGCTGTCCGAGGCGGGTTTCCCCGTCGAGAAGCTGGTGCGCACGCACTTCGGCCCGATCGGGCTTGGCGACCAGAAGTCGGGTTGGCTGCGGCGGATGAGCAACACCGAGGTCGGCATGCTGATGCGGGAGGTCGACCTGTAGGCCGGACCGTCCGTGGGTCGTACGGCGGCCGTTCCCGTGATGCGGGGCGGCCGCCGTACGCGTTCCGGGCGGCCGGGGCTTGTGTTCCCGGGCCGTGGGGGCTTTTATAGTCACTGTGACTATTAATGGGTCGGGGGAGCGGGACCGTGCACGGCGTCCGCGGGTGCCCGACGGATACGATCCGGCCGCCTTCGAGCCGTTCGCGGTCACCGCCGACCTGGCGGTGTTCACGGTGCGCGAGGGCACTCTGCACGTCCTGCTCGTGGAGCGCGGCGAGGAACCGTACGCGGGCTCCTGGGCGCTGCCGGGTGGCTTCGTACGGCCGCGGGAGTCGGCCGAGGAAGCGGCCCGGCGGGAGCTCGCGGAGGAGACCGGGCTCGACGCGGACGCCGTCGACGCGCTGCACTTCGAGCAGCTGCGCACCTACAGTGCGCCGGACCGCGATCCGCGTATGCGGGTGGTCTCGGTGGCCTTCGCCGCCCTGCTGCCCGGATTGCCCGAGCCGCTCGGCGGCGGGGACGCGGCCCGTGCGGCGTATGTGCCGTACGGCGCGGTCCGGGACCTCGCCTTCGATCACGGCCGGATCCTCGCCGACGCGCACCGGCGGATCGGCGACAAGCTCGAGTACAGCTGCCTCGCCACCTCCTTCTGCCCGCCCGAGTTCACCCTGGGCGAGCTGCAGGGCGTCTACGAGACCGTCTGGGACACCGTGCTCGACCGGCCCAACTTCCGGCGCAAGGTCCTCGCCACCGACGGTTTCGTCGAGCAGGTCGACGGCCCGCCGCGCCGCGACGGCGGCCGCGGCAAACCAGCCGCCCGCTACCGGGCCGGCTCCGCCGTCGCCCTGCACCCACCTCTGCTGCGACCGGAAGGACGACCGGCATGAACGCCTACGACAGCAACGCGGAGGGCGGCAGCGCGGGGCGCGGCCGCACCGGTGCGGAGTCGGTCCGCGCCGTGCCGCCGCCCGGCAAGCGCCCGGCCACCGGCGCACTCCTCGGCCTCGCCCTCGGTGACGCGCTCGGCTTCCCGACGGAGTTCAACGACGTACCGGCCATCCTCGCCAAGTGCGGGCCCTGGCGGGAGATGGAACTGATCACCCCGGCGATCGTCTCGGACGACACCCAGATGACGCTGGCGCTCGGCCGCGGGCTGCGGACCGCCATGGAGCGCGGGTCGCTCGGGCCGCTTCGGCTGGCCCGGCCGGTCCGCGAGGAGTTCGTCGGCTGGTACCACTCGCCCGAGAACAACCGGGCGCCGGGCCGCACCTGCCTGGTCGCCTGCGAGCAGCTCAGCCACCACCCGGACCGGGTCTGGCAGGACGCGAGCCAGCTCCACTCCAAGGGCTGCGGGGCCAATATGCGGGTCGCGCCCCTCGGGCTCGCGCCCGCACTGAGCGAAGAACAGCGCGCGGGCGCCGCGCAGTTGCAGTCCGCCCTCACCCACGGGCACCCGACCGCGCTGGCCGCGAGCGACCTCACCGCCCACGCCGTTCACCTGCTCGCCCAAGGCGCCGAACCCACCGGTCTGGTCGGTCTGCTGCGTTCGTACGCGCTGGACAACCGCACCCGCTACCACGAACGCTGGCTCGGTGATCTGTGGACGAGGGGCCAGGATCCGAGCGCCGAGCAATTCATCGCACGCGGCTGGGACGAGTGCCTCGGCATCCTCGAGCGGTTGCAGGACGCGGTGCGCGAGGGCGGCGTGGAGACCGACCCGTGTCTGGCCACGGGGGAGGGCTGGATCGCCGAGGAAGCCTTCGCCACCGGGCTGTTGTGCTTTCTGCTCCTCCCCGCCGAACCGGTGACCGCGATCCGCCGGGCCGCCTGCACATCCGGCGACTCCGACTCGATCGCCTGCCTCACCGGAGCCTTCGCCGGCGCCCATCTGGGGGCCGGAGCCTGGCCGGCCGAGTGGGCGGAGCGGATCGAGTACCGGGACGAGCTGCTCGAACTCGGCCACGCCTGGGACGGCTGAGGCCTAGTCCTGCGCGCGCAGTGCGGACGCGCGGCGGACCCGGTGCAGCAGGTCGGCGACCCGGGCGCGGTCGGGCTCGACCGGCAGGGGCGAGCCGTCCACCGCCGCGTCCGCCTCGTCCGCGAGCCGGGACATTCGCAACTCGACCTCGGACCACGGGACTTCGCCGCGCTTGACGGCCAGCAGGTCCTCGCGGTCATCGCCGACGTCGATCACCAGGGCGCCCGAACGCAGCAGCTCGCGGCAACTGATCAACAGCCGCAGCAGATGCATCGCGTGCTTCCAGCGCGGAGCGCCGTACTGCCGGGTGTCCGCGTCGAGTTTCTTGCGCTGGCCGATCGCGTACCGGGTGAACGTCCGGTGCGCCTGCCGGGACAGGAACGCACCGCGGATGGCGAGCAGTTCGCGGCCGGTGGCGTCGATGTGTTCGACGAACGGGGAGTGCAGGCACTCGAGGATGTTCGGATTGGAGCGCAGAGCGAGCTCGCAGAACCGCTCGAACTCCCAGGAGAACTCCTCCTCGCGCGGCCCTTCGACATGCGTCGGCGGCTTGTCGAACCGCCAGAACAACGGCGTGGGCGCGAGGTACACACCGCGCCGGTCGGTGTCGCTCGCGTCGGTGGCGAGCCCGAAGGCGCGTGAGCCGATCACGCAGGAGTACACCGTGTGGTCACGGACGAGATCCTCGGGGCTCATGACGAGCGAGCCTAAGCGAGGGCCGAGGCCCTGGCCGAGCGGTTTTCCGGCGCCGGTCGGTTTTCCGGCTCCGAGCGGTGCTCCGGCGCCGGTCGATGTCCCGGCGCCGGGAGGCGGTGCCGGACCGAGTCAGTCGAGGCCGATCGAGTCGCCCGACACCGTGATCTTCTCGGCCGGCAGCGGACGGGTCGCGGGCCCTTCCTGTACCGAGGCGTCCTCGATGCTGAACTTGCTTCCGTGGCATACGCAGTTGATCGTGCCGCCCTCGACCGACTTCACCATGCAGCCCTGATGCGAACAGACCGCGGAGAAGGCCTTGAAGTCGCCCTTGGCCGGCTGCGTCACGACCACCTTCTCGTCGGCGAAGATCTTTCCTCCGCCGACCGGGATCTCCGAGGTGCGGGCGAGCGCGTCCCCGTCGGAATCGCCGGTCTCCTGCTGGTCCTCGCCCGATGAGCCTTCGCTCGTGGGCTCCTTGGGCGGGCCGGTCGTCTCGTCCGTTCCGCCGCTGTCTCCTCCTCCGTCGTCGCTGTCGCCGCAGCCGGTGAGCACGGTGCCCGCCAGCACGGTTCCCGCGGCGAGTACGGCCCTTCGGTTCGTACGTTGCACAGTCATGCCGTCATCCTGAGGCCGCCGGCTCCGCGGATGAAGCACCACGGCGCCAAATGCCCCCGGACGTGGGCATGAAGCCGGTGCGCCGGCAGCTCTGCCCCGAGTGGCGGCAGTGGGCGGAACGGGTGACATTGGCCCTGACCGGGCCTCCCGGCCGGGACGCGGCAGGAGCGCCGCGGGCCCTGGTGTGCCCCGGTTCCCCTCCCGAAAGGCACGACTCCATGGCGGACAGCGATCTGGGATGTCTGCTCGGCAGCGTCCTCGCAGGCAAGCAGAGCGGGGGAGCGCCCGGAACCGGCAGCGCCGGCGGCAACCCCCGCCTGCCTCATCGGGCAGTTCGGCAAGGCGGGTCTCGTCGGCCAGGGCAAGCAGGGCAAGTGCTGGGTCGCAACTGGGGACAACCAGCCGGTCACCCCCGAGCAGGTGCGGGAGGCACTGCCCGACGCCACCCTGCAGCGCGTCACCCAGGAGAACGGCGTCCCCCGGACCAGGCCGCCGACGAGATCGCTCACACGCTGCCCGTGGCCGTCGACGAACTCACGCCCCAGGGGCAGGTGCCGACGTCCCCGCCGGAGGACGTCACCCGCGAGCAGCGGCTCTGAGACCTCGTCCGGAAGGCGTATCCCGAGTGCGTGGACGCGCAGGGAGTACGGCCAGGTCAGCCCTGCCCGACGGAAACGCACGGCGGCCGTCTCGGTCGGCGGTCGCCGCGTATCCGTCGCGCCTGGGCCGACTACGCTGTGCGGGCAACGACAGGAACCAGGCAGCGCAAAGGGAGAACAGCGTGGCGGTACGAGCGGTCCGGGGCGCCGTCCAGTTGGCACAGGACGAGGCCGGTCACATGGACGAGCAGGTGGCCCAGTTGCTGACCGCCGTACTCGAGCGCAACGAGCTGAGCCACGACGATCTGATCAGCGTCTGGTTCACCGCCACCCCCGATCTGCACAGCGCCTTCCCGGCGGCGGCCGCCCGAGGACTCGGCATCGTCGACGTACCGCTGATCTGCGCCCAGGAACTCGACATCGAGGACGCCATGCCCCGCGTCGTCCGCGTGCTGGCGCACATCGAGTCGGACAAACCCCGGTCCGAGATCACCCACGTGTACCTCGGTGCCGCGGCCGCCCTCCGCAAGGACATCGCCCAGTGAGAACCGCCATCGTCATCGGCACCGGCCTGATCGGTACCTCCGTCGCCCTTGCCCTGGTGGGCCGGGGCGTCACTGTGCACCTCGCCGACCACGACCCCGAGCAGGCACGCACCGCGGCCGCGCTCGGCGCCGGCACGGACGCGGCTCCGGACGCGCCCGTCGACCTGGCCGTGATCGCCGTCCCGCCCGCGCACGTGGCCACGACGCTGGCCGACGCCGTCGCGGCCGACGCCGCCCGGGGCTATCTGGACGTGGCGAGCGTCAAGAGCGGCCCGCGCCGCGAGCTCGAGGAGCTCGGCGTGGATCTGTCCCGGTACATCGGTACGCATCCGATGTCCGGCCGGGAGCGCTCCGGTCCGCTCGCCGCCACCGCGGATCTGTTCGAGGGCAGGCCCTGGGTGCTCACGCCCACCCGGGACACCGACACCGAGGTGCTCAACCTCGCGCTCGAGGTCGTGGCCCTGTGCCGTGCGGTGCCGGTGGTCATGGACGCCGGCGCGCACGACCGCGCCGTCGCCCTCGTCTCGCACATGCCGCACCTGCTCTCCAGCATGGTCGCGGCCCGGCTCGAGAAGGCCGAGGACACCGCCGTACGACTGTGCGGCCAGGGCATCCGCGACGTCACCCGGATCGCCGCCTCCGATCCCCGGATGTGGATCGACATCCTCTCCGCCAACCCCGGCCCGGTCGCCGATCTGCTCGACGCCGTGGCCGCGGACCTGCACGAGACGGTGGAGTCGCTGCGCGCCCTGCAGTCCTTCGACGAGGCCAAGCGGCTCGGCGGCGCGGCCGGCGTCGAGGACCTCCTGCGTCGCGGCAACGCCGGCCAGGTCAGGGTGCCGGGCAAGCACGGCACTGCCCCGGCCGCGTACGAGACGGTCGCCGTTCTCATCGACGACCAGCCAGGACAGCTGGCCCGTATCTTCGCCGACGCCGGACTCGCGGGCGTCAACATCGAGGACGTACGCATCGAGCACGCCACCGGTCAGCAGGCCGGTCTCGTGCAGCTCATGGTGGAGCCCAAGGCGGCACCGGTCCTCACCGCGTCGCTGCGGGAGCGGGGCTGGTCGATCCGCCAGTAGCAGGGACCGGTGCGGGGGCCGGTGAGGCGGCAATCGGTGCGGCCGTCCGAGGGACACGCGGGAGCCAGTAACCTTGTGCGGGGCGCAGGGCTTGCCGAGCGACAAGCCTCCTCTCCCGCCCCGACCCGCAGACCCTCGTGACCAGGAAGGTGTCCACCCCCGTGGAAACCGCAGCAGCCGCCCGCACCGCCCCGGCCGTGATCGTCGCCATCGACGGTCCCTCCGGTACGGGCAAGTCGAGCACGTCGAAGGCCGTCGCAGCCCAGCTCGGCCTGAGCTACCTGGACACCGGGGCCCAGTACCGCGCCATCACCTGGTGGATGGTGAGCAACGGCATCGACATCACGGACCCCTCCGCGATCGCCGACGCCGCCGACAAGTCCGAGATCGTCTCCGGTACGGACCCGTCGGGACCGACCATCACCGTCGACGGTACGGATGTGGCCGGCCCGATCCGTACCGAGGAGGTCACCTCGAAGGTCAGCGCGGTCAGCGCGGTCCCCGAGGTGCGCACCCGGATCACCGAACTGCAGCGCTCCATCGCCGCGGGCGCGGAGGTGGGCATCGTCGTCGAGGGCCGTGACATCGGCACGACCGTGCTGCCCGACGCCGACCTCAAGGTCTTCCTGACCGCGTCCCCCGAGGCGCGGGCCGCCCGGCGCAGCGGCGAGCTCAAGGGCGCCGACGTCGCCGCGACCCGGGAGTCCCTGATCCAGCGGGACGCCGCCGACTCCGGCCGCAAGACCTCGCCGCTGGCGAAGGCCGGGGACGCGGTCGAGGTGGACACCACCGACCTCACACTGCAGCAGGTCATCGAGTGCGTCGTCACCCTTGTCGAGGAGAAGCGGGCGGCGAAGTGACCGCATCCGACGCCGCGGCACCCACCGAGCGGGGCGCCGAGGTCGGCCGCCGTATCGGCGTCGGCCTGATGTACGGCCTGTGGAAGCCGCGCGTGCTCGGCGCCTGGCGGGTCCCCGCTTCGGGACCGGTCGTCCTCGCGGTGAACCATGCGCACAACCTGGACGGCCCGATGCTGATGGGTACCGCCCCGCGGCCCGTGCACTTCCTGATCAAGCAGGAGGCGTTCGTCGGGCCGCTCGGTCCGTTCCTGCACCGGATCGGCCAGGTCAAGGTGGACCGTTCGATCGCCGACCGGAACGCGATCACCCGTGCTCTCGGGGTGCTCGAAGACGGCGGCGTGCTCGGGATCTTTCCCGAGGGCACCCGGGGCGAGGGCGACTTCGCCTCGCTCAGGGCCGGCCTCGCGTACTTCGCGGTACGCAGCGGAGCGCCGATCGTGCCGGTCGCGGTGCTCGGCAGCGGCGAGCGCAAGGGACGCCTGATAACGGGTCTCCCGCCGCTGCGCAGTCGCGTCGACGTGGTGTTCGGCGAGGCCTTCGAAGCGGGTGACGGCAGCGGTCGCCGTACCCGTAAGGCGCTCGACGAGGCGACCGTACGTATCCAGGAGCGCCTCACCGGGCACCTGGAGAACGCCAGGCGCATGACCGGGCGCTGAGCGAGACTTCTTCCCCAGGGGCCGCTGCACGGCTGCCCCGCGTGGCCCCAGCCACACCTTCCCGCGGTACGAACAGTGACAGAGGTACGGACTTCATGAGCGACCGAAACGAGCCCGGCGGCTCGGAGCACGAGCACGGGGCGCTTGGCGACGCCGAGTACGAGCAGTTCATGGAGCTCGCCGCGGAGGAGGGCTTCGACGTCGAGGATGTCGAGGGCGCCATCGACGAGGCGGGCCACGGGCCGCTGCCGGTGCTCGCTGTCGTTGGCCGCCCCAATGTCGGCAAGTCGACCCTGGTCAACCGGATCATCGGCCGCCGTGAGGCCGTCGTCGAGGACAAGCCGGGCGTCACCCGCGACCGCGTGACCTACGAGGCCGAATGGTCGGGCCGCCGCTTCAAGGTCGTCGACACCGGCGGCTGGGAGCAGGACGTCCTCGGCATCGACGCCTCCGTCGCAGCGCAGGCCGAGTACGCGATCGAGGCCGCCGACGCGGTGGTCTTCGTGGTCGACTCGACGGTCGGTGTCACCGACACCGACGAGGCCGTCGTCAAGCTGCTTCGCCGGGCGGGCAAGCCGGTGGTGCTGTGCGCCAACAAGGTCGACGGACAGAGCGGCGAGGCCGACGCCACCGCTCTGTGGTCGCTCGGCATCGGCGAGCCGCACCCGGTCTCCTCGCTGCACGGCCGCGGCACCGGTGACATGCTCGACGCCGTCCTCGAAGCGCTCCCGGAGGCTCCCAAGGAGACCTTCGGCAGCATCGGGCTCGGCGGTCCTCGGCGTATCGCCCTGATCGGCCGCCCGAACGTCGGCAAGTCCTCGCTCCTGAACAAGGTGGCGAACGAGGACCGTGTCGTCGTCAACGAACTGGCGGGCACCACCCGCGACCCGGTCGACGAGCTGATCGAACTCGGCGGCGTCACCTGGAAGTTCGTCGACACGGCCGGTATCCGCAAGCGCGTGCACCTGCAGCAGGGCGCGGACTACTACGCCTCGCTGCGTACCGCCGCCGCGGTGGAGAAGGCCGAGGTCGCGGTCATCCTCATCGACGCCAGCGACACCATCAGCATCCAGGACCAGCGCATCGTCACGATGGCCGTCGAGGCGGGCCGCGCGATCGTCGTCGCGTACAACAAGTGGGACGACCTCGACGAGGAGCGGCGCTACTACCTGGAGCGGGAGATCGAGACCGAGCTCGGCCAGATCGCCTGGGCACCCCGGGTGAACGTCTCGGCCCGCACCGGCCGGCACATGGAGAAGCTGGTCCCCGCGATCGAGGCGGCCCTCGCGGGCTGGGAGACCCGGGTCCCCACCGGGCGGCTCAACGCCTTCCTCGGCGAACTGGTCTCCTCGCACCCGCACCCGATCCGTGGCGGAAAGCAGCCTCGTATCCTCTTCGGCACCCAGGCGGGCACCAGGCCGCCGCGGTTCGTGCTCTTCGCCTCCGGCTTCATCGAGCACGGCTACCGGCGTTACGTGGAGCGCCGCCTGCGCGAGGAGTTCGGCTTCGAGGGCACGCCGATCCATATCTCGGTGCGGGTGCGCGAGAAGCGCGGCCGCAAGAAGTAGCAGCCGGCCGGCTCTGAGCGGGCGTACGAGCAGCGGCGGCGGGGCCGCACTCCGCGGTGCATACCGCGGAGTGCGGCCCCGCCGCCGCTGACGTGTCCGGACCCGCTCAGTGGCCTCTGCGCGGCCCCGGCGGGAGCGCGGCCTGCGGACGGCTGCTCAGGGAGTGCGGCTGCCTGCCCACCGCGTACCACTGCCCCGGCTGGGGCGCGGGACGGTCCTCGTGCTGCCCACCGGCCGGACGGCCGTGCCTGCCCACCGGCCCCGAGAGGTCGCGCGCGTCGCTCAGCGGGTTGGAGCCGAACGCCGTGAAGCCGAGCTCGTCCTCGCTCGAGCGGTCGCCCGGCAGCGTCCTGAACGACCGGCGCCACTCCGCGTACAACTGGTCGTAGATCGGCGTGCCCGAGCGGCCGCCGGAGCGGTCGTGCGCGGGGCGCATCGGCGGGATGGGCTGGCGGGAGGGGTCGTATGGCTGCACATCTGTGCCAACGACCCCGGGGCCGGACGGATGCGGGCGGATTTACGCCAGTCCGTGCGGAGTTGGCGGAGGCACGACCGGAGCGATGCGCGTGCGCGGTCGGCCCGGAAACGGGCGTGGGCCGCCGGCCCGGGCTCACAAGCCCCGGGTCGGCGGCCCACACTGCGGCCGACGCTGTGGTCAGGTGCCGGCCAGCGGCATCGCCGCGGCCACCAACTGCCCGTTGGCCGCGGCCTTGTCGAGGGCGTCGCGCAGCAGGTCCTCGCGCGACTGACGGCCGATCGAGCCGGCCGGGGCGGCGAACACCAGGACCGAGCCCAGCTTCGTCGCGGCCGTGCGCCAGCCGTCGGTGACCTGCAGCGGCTGGTGCGCCTGCCACCAGGAGACCGCGGGGCCGCCGCCGGCCCCGGGCTGGAGCAGGGCGTGCAGCTGGCCCATGGCCAGGAGTACGGACCAGCCGTGCAGCGGCGCCGGGGCGCGGACCAGCTGCGGGACGGGCATGAAGCCCTGCTCGATCAGGAGGGGCAGGAAGTCGTCGCCGGGCTCGGTGGACCCGGGGCGGGCGACCGGTCCGGTCGGCTCCACGACGAGAGCCGGGTGCAGGACGCCGTCGAGCAGGACGAGGCCGCTGGTCACCCCGAGCACCGCCTGGTCGGGGGCGGCCTGCTGGGGCTGCTGGGGGGCGCCGGCCGGCGCCTGTTCCTCGCCGGTGATGGACCGCACGGCGCCCTGGAGTTGCTCCTCGGCGACCGGAACCACCTGGGACGGCAGACACATGGCGTGGGCGAACGCCAGAACGGCGGTCTCCTCGCCGACGAAGAGCACGGTGCTGGTGCGCTCCTGTCCGGAGTCGCCCGGGGTGCGGCACGAGGTGCAGTCGTAGGCGCCGGGGGCGGTGTCCCCGGCGAGCAGCCGGTCGGCCTCTGCGTCGCCGATCTCGGCGCGTACGTCGTCGCTGACGTCGAGCATGCGCTGCACGGTTGCTCCTCGGAATTCGGTGCGTCGCGATGCCGGGCTTTCCCGGCCCATGAAGAGCACAACGGGCGACCGGTGGGGCAAGTAACGCCGCGCGGGGAACGGAATCGAACCATCCACGGCGGAGGGTGAGGTTCCGCCCAGAGGCGTCCGTCTCACCCCAATACCCCCGCTGAGCAGGCAGGTTGAGCCCGGGAGCGGTCGATTCACCTACTCGAGCGACAGGTCGACAAATACCGATATCGGTGAATGAAATGGGTGGCTGGATTTCGATCGCCGGGTGTCGAGTGCTTCCGCCCGGACAGTCTGCGGAGTCGATGCGTCCGTATGGTCGCCCCATCAGGTCATCCGACCGGGTGGGCCCGACGGGTGGCAGGCGCGGCGGCCGGTCGGGCGGAGGGCCGCTGCTTAGTTTGACGCGATGTCGAACAAGCGTTTCTGGACCGTGGCCCTGCTCTCGGGACTGTTCTCCTGTACGTCCTTCGGCGCGGTGGCCGCCCCACCGCCGGCACCGCCGGGCCCGGCCAACGGGGCACCGGGCACCGCGGCCGCGCCGGGGGCCGTCCGCGAGTGCAAGCGCGATTCCGTGTGGGACTGCATCGCCGAGTGCGAGAGCAGCGGCCGCTGGAACGTCAACACCGGCAACGGCTACTACGGCGGGCTCCAGTTCTGGCAGCCCACCTGGGAGGAGCACGGCGGCCTCAAGTACGCCAAGCGCGCCGACCTCGCCACCCGCGCCCAGCAGATCGCCGTCGCCGAGCGCGTCCTGAAGAGCCAGGGCTGGAAGGCCTGGCCGGTCTGCTCCAAGCGGTACGGACTCGACGGAAGGCAGCGCGTCCACACGGTGAAGGCGGGCGAGACGCTGTCCGGCATCGCCCGGCGCTACGGCTTGTCCGGCGGCTGGAAGGCGCTCTACGACGCCAACCGCAAGGCCGTCGGCGGCCAGCCGAACCAGCTCTCCGTCGGCACGCGTCTCACCATCCCGGCCAAGTAGCCCGACGGCCGCAACGGGCGGGCGGGGCAGGACGGTCCGACCGTCCCGCCCCGCCCGTTGCGGGTCTCGCCCGCCTCCGTAAGAGGAGCGAGAGGCCGGCCCCACCAGGCGCTACGGCGGTCGCCCGGTCACCTGCGCGGCACCCTCTGATGCACGTAGCGCCCCATGGGTTCCCATTTCCGTCTATCGATGGCGCAACCGTTCCAGCACAAGATGATGTTGGGACCCAACCCTCGTATCCCGAATGCGGTCTGACCCAGTGCTAGGCGGACTTCGGGGGACTGTCCGCACGGAATCATGGGATACGGGGACCTATGCACATCTCATTCCTCATACACAACGCGTACGGAATCGGGGGGACGATCCGCACCACGTACAACCTGGCCAACACCCTGGCCGAGCAGCACGACGTCGAGATCGTCTCGGTGCACCGGCACCGCGACGCCCCGGTCTTCGCACCTTCCGACCGGGTCCGCGTCCGGCATCTCGTCGATCAGCGCAAGGGCACCGCCGGGTACGAGGGAGACAGCGCCGACCACCGCCGTCCCGCACGTCACTTCCCGTCCGCCGAGGGGCGGTTCGACCAGTACAGCGAGCTGACCGACCAACGGCTCGCCCACCACCTCGCAACCACCGACGCCGATGTCGTCATCGGCACCCGCCCCGGACTCAACGTCCACCTGGCCCGCCAGACCCGTCACGGCCCGCTCCGGATCGGCCAGGAGCACCTCACCCTGGACAGCCATTCCCGGGCCCTGCGCAGCCAGTTGCGCGCGGTGTACCCGCGCCTCGACGCCCTCACCACCACCACCGAGGCGGACGCGGCCGCCTACCGCAGGCGGATGCGACTGCCGGGCGTACGCGTCCAGGCCCTGCCCAATCCGGTGCCCGTACCCGGCGTCGCCCCCACCGACGGCTCCGGGAAGTGGGTGGTCGCAGCCGGCCGGCTCGCTCCCGTCAAGCGGTACGACCTCCTGGTGCGGGCCTTCGACCAGGTCCGCAGGGAACGGCCCGACTGGCGGCTGCGGATCTACGGCGGCGGCGTGCAGAAGGACCGGCTGCGCTCCCTCATCGATGAACTCGGCCTGTACAACCACGTGTTCCTGATGGGACCCGCGCACCCCATCGACCCGGAGTGGGCCAAGGGGTCGATCGCGGCCGTCACCTCCAGCCTCGAATCGTTCGGCATGACGATCGTCGAGGCCATGCGCTGCGGACTGCCCGTGGTTTCCACGAACTGCCCGCACGGGCCCGGCGAGATCATCGACAACGGTGTCGACGGACGTCTCGTCCCCGTCGGCGACGTCCCCGCCATCTCCCGCGGACTCCTCGAGCTGATCAACGACGACCCGCTGCGCGAGCGGATGTCGCACGCGGCGCTCGCGGACTCCGAGCGCTTCGACCCCACCCGTATCGCCGACCGGTACGAGTCGCTCTTCCACCAGCTCGTCGCGAACGGCCGCCGCGGAAGCCGGCTCGGCCGGATGCGCGGCAGCCTGCACCGTGCGCGGGGCGCACTGCTCGGCGGTGCGTACGTGGCGCGTGACGCCGGCCGCACCGCCCTGAACCGGAGGGGTACGAGATGACCTTGGCCACGCCGCACGCCGACAAGACCGACCGGGAGCCCACCGTGCCGCCGACCGCCGACTGCGTGGCCGACTCGGCCGGAGGGCTGACCTTCGACGTGCGCGAGCCGGGTGGCCACCGCTCGGCGGTCCCCGCGCACCTGTTGCTCCGCCTGCGCGGCACGGACGATGAGGTGCGGCTGCCGCTGACCCCGGTGGCCGAGGGGCGGCTCCGTGCTGTGCTGCCCAGTAGCGTCGGCCTGCCCGAGGGCCGCTGGGACGCCTCCGTCGAGCACGGGGACCGTACGCCCCGACGCCTGGTGCCCGGCGTCAACGACCTGCGTTCGCTGGTCGACCGCGCGCCCAGCGGTGCCCGCGGACACGTCGCGGTACGCATCCCGTACGCCACCAAGCACGGCAATCTCACCGTCCGCGCCTGGCACCGCGCCCCGCACGCCGAGGCCGGTGAACTCGCGGTCTGCGGCCATGAACTGACCGTCAGCGGCCGGGTCTACGGAACGGCGCTCGGCCCGGCCGCCCACGCGGAGGCCCGCCATCGCCACCAGCCGTCCCTCGTGCACCGCGGCGAACTCGGCACCGAGGGGCCGGGGTTCGCCTGGACGATCGACTACCGGGCGCTCGCCGAACGCGAAGGCCCCTGGGACCTGTGGCTGCGGCCGGCGGGCGCGACCGGCCCCTCGGTGCGCGTGGCACGGCTGCTCGACGACGTCGCCGAGAAGAAGCAGATCTTCAGCTACCCGGCCTCCAGCCTGGGCCGCCAGGAGAGCCGGGACACGTTGCTCGAGGCCGGTCCGTACTACACGCACGACAACGACCTCGCGATCCGTGTCCGGGCGGTCGGCTGACAGCGGCCGCTCCGACCGGTGCCGGCCCTTGCGGAACGTCCCTGTCCGCAAGGGCTGGCAGACTCGGCCCATGTTGGAGACCTCGGCACGACTGCTGCGCCTGCTCTCACTGCTGCAGGCCCACCGCGAGTGGTCCGGCGGCGACCTCGCCGACCGCCTCGGCGTCACCCCGCGCACCGTACGGCGCGACGTCGACCGGCTGCGTGAGCTCGGCTACCCGGTCAACGCCAGCCCCGGCACCGGCGGCGGCTACCAGCTCGGCGTCGGCTCCGAGATGCCGCCGCTGCTCCTTGACGACGACGAGGCGGTCGCCGTCGCCGTGGGGCTGCGTACCGCGGCGGGCCAGGGCATCGAGGGCATCGGCGAGACCTCGGTACGGGCGCTCTCCAAACTGGAGCAGGTACTGCCGAGCCGGCTGCGCCGCAGGGTGGGCACCCTCAACGACTTCACCGTCCCGATGCTGCGCGGCGGCCCGGGCCTCGCCGCGGTCCACCCGGAGATCCTCACCGAACTGGCTGCCGCCTGCCGCGACAACGAACGGCTCCGCTTCGAATACCGCAACCACGGCGGCGACACCTCCCGCAGAACCGTCGAGCCGCACCGTCTGGTCTGCACCGAACGCCGCTGGTACCTGGTCGCCTGGGACCTGGACCGCGACGGCTGGCGCACCTTCCGCGCCGACCGCATCACCCCCAAGCCCCCGCACGGTCCGCGCTTCCCGCCCCGCACCCCGCCCTCCGAGGACCTCGCCGCCTACGTCTCGCAGGGCGTCTCCAATTCCGTGTACCCGGAACAGGCGCTGGTCCGGCTCCTGGTGCCGCTCGCCGATGCGGCCCGCGAGGTCAGTCCGTCGGCCGGTGTACTCGAGGAAGAGGGCCCGGACACCTGTCTGCTGCGCACCGGCGCCCCGAGCCTGGAGGTCATGGTGATCCATCTCGCCCTCATGGGCTTCGAGTTCGAGATCCTCGAACCGGCCGCGCTCGCCGATCACGTCAGGGCGACGAGGGACCGCCTGACCCGTGCTCTCGACCGGTCACCGGAGCCCGGGTGACAGGGACACGCAACGGGTCGATGCGCCTCACCTCCCTGAGTGCCCCGACGCTTTCCGAAGCGGAACTCCACGGAACTCCAACTCGCCGATAACGCACGCCCGTCGGAATTCCACGCTCGCGCGGACCGCTCCGCGAACGCCGGTTCCGCGAGCCAGGAACCGACTCGTCCGATTGTCGGTGACCGCTTCCCGGGGAACGCGTTCCCGGAATTCGATTCCGTTCGTACAGAGGGCCGTTCCATGAATGAACACCACCCGGGACGCTGTGACACAAGCGTGACCGGCACGCTACGGGAACCGGAACGCGAGCGGTTACCCGCTGCTGTTTCCCCCGTCGCCCAGGTCCGCCTACGGTGGCGACATGGCACCGATACCGACACCGCCCGCAGACCCGCAGGACGCCCTCGACAGCTACGTCGGGCTGGCCGCAGAAGCGGCCGAAGGCCAGGCGCGCGAGCGTGGCTGGAGCACCGTCAGAGCACTGCCGCCCGGCGCGATCATCACGATGGAGTACCGCTCGGGACGGCTGAACTTCGAGGTCAGCGACGGCACCGTGACCCGCTGCTGGAAGGGCTGAGCGTACGAGCGCGGGCCCCGGCTTCCGTGTGGAACGCCGGGGCCCGCGCCTGCGGGGGAGAGGCTGTGCGTACCGTCCCCGCGGTCCATGTGCTCAGCCGCCGGTCAGCGGCCGTACGGGAGCGGCGCGCCCGACGTGGTCCGGGTGCGGCGCCCGGCGGCTGCCGGCCGGAGTGACCGTGGTGCGCTCCGAACGCACCACGTGGGTGCGCTGGTTCAGGTGTGTGCCGCCGCGTGCCGCGTGCGGGTTGGACGTCTCGCGGGCGGCGAGCTCGCCGCCGGCCGGCACCGGCTGGGGCACCGGGGACGGGCCGGGCTCGGAACTGCCGGCCGCTGGTCCGCGCCGGTACCGGTCGAGGATCCGGTCGCGCGCCGCCAGCAGCCAGGCCTCGGCCCGGGTGATCAGCGGCTCGAACCACGGCAGAGCCAGCAGGATCAGCACCCCCGCCGCCCAGCCGAGCATCACGTCGCTCAGCCAGTGCGTCCCCAGATACACGGTGGCGAGCCCGACCCCGAGCGCGACCACCGCGGACAGCGCCGAGAGATAACGCCTGGCCGACGGCGTGGACGCCAGATAGGCCAGGATGCCCCAGGTCACCACGGCGTTGGCGGTGTGGCCCGAGGGAAATATGTCGCCGGTCAGCCACATCTCGTTGGAGCCGATGGTGGTGGCGTAGTGCGGACCGAGCCGCCCCATGCTGAGCTTTGCGGCGCCCACCGTGAGGTTGAGCAGCAGCAGCGAGGTGCCGAGCATCAGCAGCGGACGCAGTGTGTGCTGACGCCACGAGCGCCAGCCCAGCCAGGCGGCCACCATCACTGCGGTCGGACCGCGCTGGCCGAGTACGACGTAGTAGTCGATGAACGCGTGCAGTTCCGGCCACTGCTGGTAGGGCCGGAAGAACATCAGCTGCCAGTCGAGCCGCACCAGCCACGAGGTGTTGATGACGGCGATGACGATGAGGGCGTAGAAGACCAGCGTCGAGCCGAGCAGGACGATCCGGTGCCGGCTCATCCTCGGCGGTTCAAGGTTGGCCGGCCGTTCGGGCTCACGGTCTAGCCGGGCGAAGAGCCGGTCCAGACGGGTGAGGCAACGTTTGGTACGCACTGAATCGACGCTACAGCGGGTGAGTGCCAAATCAGGGACAGGCAGGGGGTTCGTGATGACGATGTGATGTGGGATTGATCTCAGGGAGGCGCTTATTCCCGCAGGTCGAGGAATTGCGGGAAGTCACATCGAGTTCCTTTGCGCAATTCCGCTGATCATTTCAGTGGCGGGTTTTCCTGGACGTATGAATTCGTTCACCGGAACCATGTACGGAATTTCCCCGCGGGCAGGAAGGCACCGTCGCGGGACACGCGCACCGGTCCCCGGTCGCACCCCGCACCGGCTCACGGCGGTCCCGAACCGTGCAGCCAGATCGCCCCGTACACCGCCGAGCCGGCCGCCACCGCCGCCAGCAGCACCGCCGCCCGCGAGGTGCGCCATCGCGCCAGCGCGACGGCGATCGGCAGCAGCAGGGGGAAGGCCGGCAGCAGCAGCCGCGGCTTCGACCCGAAGTACCCCGAGGCGCAGAGCGCGAGCGCCACGACGATCCCGCAGTACACAAGAAGGGGGAGGGGCTGCCGCTGCCGTACCCCGAGCACGTACAGCCAGATCACCAGCGCCACCCCGACGATCAGGCCGAGACCGGCCAGCGCGTCCGGGAAGGCGGTGAGCTTCCCGCCGATGAAACCGGCGAACGCCAGACCACCGTCGAAGCCGTTGCCCCACCCGGCCTGCACATCGAGATAGCCCAGGAGCCCGTCGCCGGTGCGCTGTCCGACCCAGAGCACGTAGCCCGCGGCGCCGATCGGAGCGAGCAGTACACCGGCGGCCTGGCGTACGCCGATTCTGCGTTCGCGTACGACCTGCACCGCCACCACCGCCCAGAGCGCGGCCACCACGGCCGCACCCACCGGCCGGGTCAGCCCGGCGAGGGAGGCGAGCAGCCCGGCCCACACCCAGCGCCGGGTGAGCACCGCGTACAGCGACCAGGCCGCCAGTGCGGTGAACAGCGATTCGCTGTACGCCATGGACTGCACGACACCCACCGGCAGTACGGCCCACAGCGCGACCGCCAGGACTCCGGCCCGCCTCCCGTACAGCCGGTCCGCGATCGCGAAGATCCCGCCCGCGGCGCACAGCGAGGCGACCGCGCTGACCACCAGACCGGCGTCCGCGTACGACAGCGGACTCACCGCGGAGCCGAGCCGCTCCAGCCACGGCAGCAACGGGAAGAAGGCCAGATTCGAGTGCACGCTCCCGTCCGGCAGGCGCACTTCGTAGCCGTACCCGAGGTCGGCGACGCGGGTGTACCAGAGCGAGTCCCAGCGCGCGGAGAGCAGCTGGTGCGGGCTCTTGCCGGCCGCCGCACCCCAGATCGCGAGCACCGCGATCCCGAGCGCGCGCACCCCGGCGTAGACGAGCAGCGCGGGCGCCGCCCGGCGCAGCACGCTCGTCATGTTCCGTGCAGGGGGTTGATCAAGATCGGTCACGGGCTCGATTATGGGCGGCGTACGCAACCGGCCGGTCCCTGGGATGCGTGGTAGCCGCAGAAGAAGTGGCCTACGCCACACCGGGGTGCCCGAACTGTGAGAGATCGGCCACCCGCACCAGCGATGAACTCGCGTACGCTGACGGCTCACTCGCAACGGCGACCGGGTCCGGTGCAGCACACCCCGCCGGTTCGCCGTCTCCGAGGGACCACTGGGAGGTACGTACATGTCGGGGACGTCCGCGGCTGCTTCGGCGCGCCCTTCAGGGCTTGTCCGGCTTCTGCGCAGCCCCGGCGGAGCCAATCGCTGGGTGGTCCTCTTCGTCCTCTGCGTGAGTCTGCTGCTCGTCGCCGTCGACGCGACCGTGCTGCACGTCGCCGTTCCGGAGGTCACCGAGGACCTCAAGCCGGGCGGTATCGAGCTGCTCTGGATCGTCGACGCGTATCCCTTGGTCTGCGCCTCGCTGCTCATCCTCTTCGGCACGCTCGGCGACCGGGTCGGCCGCAGGCGTGTCCTGCTCATCGGGTACGGCTTCTTCGGTCTGGCCTCCGCTCTCGCGGCCTTCGCCCACACCCCTCAACTCCTGATCGCGGCGCGGGTGCTGCTCGGGGTCGGCGGCGCCATGATCATGCCCGCCACTCTGTCGATCCTGCGCCAGGTCTTCCCCGACCGGCGCGAGCGCGCCATCGCCGTCGGTGTCTGGAGCGCGGTCGCCGCGATCGGTGCGGCCTGCGGTCCCCTGCTCGGCGGCTTTCTGCTCGAGCACTTCTGGTGGGGCGCGGTCTTCCTGATCAACATCCCGCTGATGCTGGTCAGTCTCCCCGTCGGCCGCTGGCTGCTGCCGGAGTCGACGGGTTCGCAGGACGGTCCCTGGGACGTGGTCGGTGCGCTGATCGCTGCGGCGGGCCTCTTCAGCTCCGTCTTCGCGGTGAAGCAGGCGGCGTCCCAGGGCTTGTTCGCGCCCGTCACGCTGCTGTCGCTGCTGCTCGGCGGCCTGCTGCTCACGCTCTTCGTACGCCGACAGCGGCGCCGTACGCATCCGCTCGTGGACCTGAGCCTGTTCGCGCGGCCGGCCTTCGGCACCTCGGTGAGCTGTGTCGTCCTTGCGGTGCTCGCCCTGGTCGGCCTGATGCTGATAGCCGCCCAGTACCTGCAGCTCGTCCTCGGCCTCTCGCCGCTCGAGACCGGCCTCAGGATGCTGCCGCTCACCTTCGCGGCGATGGCCGCAGGGCTCGTGGGCGGCAAGCTGCTGCAGCGGCTCGGCCCGCGTCTGATGGTCGCGGTCGGCTTCACCGTCACCGCGGCCGCCGTGCTCACCCTCACCTTCATGGGGCCGCACGACAATCTGCCGCTGCTGATCGTCGGTTTCGTGGCCCTCGGCTTCGGCCTGCAGACGACACTCTTCGGCTCCTACGAGTCGATGCTCAGTGAGGCCCCCGCCCATCAGGCGGGCGGCGCCGCGGCGATCGGCGAGACCTCGTACCAACTCGGCGCCGGCGTGGGCACGGCCCTGCTCGGCAGTGTCATGAACGCCGCCTACGCCCCGGGCCTCACCTCCGTGCCCGGTGTCCCCACCGGAGCCGGCCAGGCGGCCGGTCACTCGCTCGGCGAGGCCTACCAGATCGCCGCCCGGCTCGGCGGCGGAGCAGGTGAGGCACTGCGCGACGCGGCACGCGAGTCCTTCGTGCACGGGCTGCATGTGACGCTCTACGTGAGTGCCGCACTGCTCGCCGTCGGCGCACTGGCCGCTCTGAAGCTGCCGCGCACGATGGACAACGGCCTCGAGCAGTCCTCCGCGCCTCAGAGTGGTGGTGCCACCGAGCTGAAGCCCCGTGCCGCGGAGATGACCGCCGAGCAGCCGCGCCGTGCCAACGGAGTCCCGGCTCCCGCGTCCGGGGACCGCACGGCGTTCGCGAGCGAGACCTCCCGCTGACCGCCCCATCGGCGCCACTGCGCGCCGGAGGCTCTGGACGAAGCGGACACCGGACCCGTACGTTCGGCGGAGCATGCGACTACCGCTGCTAGTTTTCCGTACGTGCCGGAGGCCCGCGATGTCCGCAACACCGTCCTCGAAGCTCCCGCCCTTCGCCCCCGACGACCCGCTCGGCCTCGACGATCTGCTCGATCCGGAGGACCTCGCGATCCGGGCGTCCGTACGCGACTGGGCCACCGACCGGGTCCTGCCGCACATCGCCGACTGGTACGAACGCGGCGAACTCCCCGGCATCCGTGAACTGGCCCGCGAACTCGGCTCGCTCGGCGCCCTCGGCATGTCCCTGGAGGGATACGGCTGCGCCGGTGCGAGCTCCGTCCAGTACGGCCTCGCCTGTCTCGAGCTGGAGGCCGCCGACTCCGGGATCCGCTCCCTCGTCTCCGTCCAGGGCTCCCTCGCCATGTACGCCATCCACCGCTTCGGCTCCGAGGAGCAGAAGCGGCACTGGCTGCCGGGCATGGCCGCGGGCGAGATCATCGGCTGCTTCGGCCTCACCGAGCCCGACCACGGTTCCGATCCGGCGGGTATGCGTACCTACGCGAAGCGGGACGGCACCGACTGGGTCCTCACCGGCCGCAAGATGTGGATCACCAACGGATCGGTCGCCGGGGTCGCCGTGGTCTGGGCGGGAACCGACGACGGTGTCAGGGGATTCGTCGTACCGACGGACAGTCCGGGATTCTCCGCACCGGAGATCAAGCACAAGTGGTCGCTGCGCGCCTCGGTCACCAGCGAACTCGTCCTGGACGAAGTGCGGTTGCCCGCTGACGCGGTACTGCCGGAGGTGACGGGGCTGCGCGGACCGCTCAGCTGCCTGAGTCACGCGCGCTACGGAATCGTCTGGGGCGCCATGGGCGCCGCACGCTCCTGCTTCGAGTCGGCGCTCGAATACTCCAAGTCCCGCGAGCAGTTCGGACGCCCGATCGGTGGCTTCCAGCTCACCCAGGCCAAGCTCGCGGACATGGCACTCGAACTGCACAAGGGAATCCTGCTCGCCCATCACCTGGGCCGCCGCCTGGACGCCGGCCGCCTGAGGCCCGAACAGGTCAGCTTCGGAAAGCTGAACAATGTCCGGGAGGCCATCGACATCTGCCGTACTTCGCGCACCGTCCTCGGTGCCAACGGCATCTCGCTCGAGTACCCGGTGATGCGGCATGCCACGAATCTCGAATCGGTGCTCACGTACGAGGGCACCGTCGAGATGCACCAACTGGTGCTCGGCAAGGCGCTCACCGGACTCGACGCGTTCCGGTGAGCCACCCGCCGGTCAGCTCTGGTTGAAGAACCCGTCCGCCGGGCGCCCCGGGGCTTCGCCGTTCACGATCCGGGTGTCCGACGGGCTGAGCAGGAAGACCCGGTTGGCCACGCGCTCGATGGAGCCGCGCAGGCCGAAGGTCAGGCCGGCCGCGAAGTCCACCACGCGCTTGGCGTCGGCGGGATCCATGGCCGTCAGGTTGATGATGACCGGGACCCCGTCCCGGAAGAGTTCTCCGATGGCGCGGGCGTCCCGGAATCCGTCCGGGGCGATCGTGCCGATGCGGCGCCCCTTCTCCTCGGCCGCCTCTGTCGCCACCCGCACGCGTGGGTCGGTCACCCAGGCGGCTTCGCCGGGTTCGGACCTCGCGGCCGTGTCGTCGTCGTAGTCGTCGTCGTAGCCCGCGTATGCACGCTCGTCATCGTTGTCGTCGACGAGGCCAAGCCAGGCACTCGCCTTGCGCACCGATCCCATGGACGCCTCCTCTCACAGCGGTTCCCTGCCGTCCGCACCCCTATGGTCGTCCATGATGCGGATGCGACGCCAAGGGGATAGTCGCCGCGCGGGGTTTTCGTGACGCGACTGGTGCAGAACGTGCCCCGATTCTTCAAGGGTCTTGCTGCACAAGGCTGCTGACAGTGAGTGAAATATTATTTGTTGTGGCGTACGGGTGATGTCGGCGTGTCCCGGGGTGCGGGGTGGTCGATAGCATGCGGGCCGCGTTGCATGCGGTGTGCTCGCGAACGTCTCACGGGGAGCAGTCTTGTTCGGAATCGTCAGGCCCTGCAGCCATCATCTCGGCGAGGGGCTGACCACACAGTGGATGGCTCATCTGTGCGGTCTCTGCCTCGCGCTGCGGGGTGACCACGGGCAGTTCGCCAGGGTCGTCACGAATTACGACGGGTTGCTCGTCTCGGTTCTGACGGAGGCTCAGGCGGAGCGCAGCGACGGCCGGCGGCGTACGGCAGGGCCCTGTCCGCTGCGCGGGATGCGGACCGCGTCGGTGGCACGCGGTGAGGGGGCCAGGCTCGCGGCCGCCGTCTCGCTGGTGCTCGCCTCGGCCAAGGTCCGTGACCATGTCGCGGACCGGGACGGCGTGCTGGCCCGCAAGCCGCTCGCCCTGGCCGCCCGCAAGGTGGCCGGTGGCTGGGACCGGGCGGGTGCCCGTACCGGAGCGGCCGTCGGGTTCGACACCGCGGTGCTGGTCGACGCCGTGGACCGGCAGTCCGGCATCGAGGTACTGGCGGGGCCCGGGACGTCGCTGTTGGTCGTGACCGAACCGACCGAGACCGCGACCGCTGCCGCCTTCGCGCACACTGCTGTGCTCGCGGGTCGGCCCGGGAACGCCGGGCCACTCGCGGAGGCCGGACGTCTCTTCGGGCGGCTCGCGCATCTCCTCGATGCTGTGGAAGACCGGCAGGCCGATGCCGCCGCCGGTGCCTGGAACCCGCTGACGGCCACCGGGACCCCGCTCGTCGAGGCCCGCCGGCTCGCCGACGACGCGCTGCACGGTATCCGCCTCGCCCTGCGTGACGCCGAGTTCACCGACAGCGGGCTCGTCCATCAGCTGCTCGCGCACGAACTGCACCGCTCCGTCGACCGCGCCTTCGGCACCACCAGCTGCTCCCACCAGGCTCCGGGCGGCGGTCGTCCCTACTCGGACGGTGGACCCGGGAATCCGTACGGCGGGCAGGGCGGGGGCAATCCCTACGGCGGGGGAGGCGCGGGCAATCCGTATGGGCCCGGCGGACCTGGTGGTCCCGGTGGGCCGGGAGGCTTTCCGGGGCCCGCTCCGCAGCCCGAGAAGCGTGGATTCTGGGCCGGCTGCGGGATGTTCACGCTCCTTTGCTGTACCTGCAAGCTGTGCTGCGCCAAGGAGTACGAGGGGCCCTGGTCGCGCAAGAGGCGCGAGGGCTGCTGCCGTGACTGCGACTGCTGCGATTGCTGCGACTGCTGCGACTGCTGATCCGCAGGGGGCGACGACGGCACTGTCGTCGCGCTGAACTGTGCCCCGACGCGCGGGTGTTCGTTCGGACCGCACGGCCGAAAGGTGCTCTTGTGCGGTCCGACGGCTCGCCCAATACTCCCGAACAGCGCTTGTCAGGGTCACAACTTGTCGGGAATACGGGCAGGTTTCCCCGGCTGCGCCTCACGGGCCCGGCATTGAGCCGCGCCCCCGATTCCCCTCGGGAGGAACGACAAGTGAGGATCAAGCGCACCACCCCCCGCAGTGGCATCGCGAGACGGACCCGGCTGACCGCCGTGGCCACCGGACTCGTGGCCGCGGCCGCTCTGGCCGTACCTTCGGCGAACGCCGACGACGCCGGCACCTTCAGCTCCGCCCAACTGGCCGAGGCCGGCGACGCGGTGCTCGATGCCGATGTGGCCGGAACCGCCTGGCACGTCGACCCGAAGACGAACCGCCTGGTGGTCACGGTGGACAGCACCGTCTCCCAGGCCGACATCGACACGATCAGACGCGAGGCGGGGGCGCAGGCAGGCGCCCTCGACATCGAGCGCACGACAGGGAAGTTCAGCAAACTGATCTCCGGCGGCGACGCCATCTACGCGTCCAGCTGGCGTTGCTCGCTCGGCTTCAACGTCCGTAGCGGCAGTACGTACTACGCCCTCACCGCCGGGCACTGCACCGACGGCGCGGGCACCTGGTACACCAACTCGGCGAAGACCACGACGCTCGGACCCACCGCGGGATCCAGCTTCCCCGGCAACGACTACGGTCTGGTGCGCTACTCCAACGGCTCCCTCGACCACCCCGGCACCGTGGGCGGTCAGGACATCACCAGCGCCGTCAACGCCACCGTCGGCATGTCCGTCACCCGGCGGGGTTCCACCACGGGTACGCACAGCGGCAGCGTCACCGGGCTCAATGCCACCGTGAACTACGGCGGCGGTGATGTGGTCACCGGCATGATCCGGACCAACGTCTGTGCGGAGCCCGGCGATTCGGGCGGTGCGCTCTACTCCGGGACCCGGGCCGTCGGCCTGACCTCCGGAGGCAGCGGCAATTGCAGTTCCGGCGGTACGACCTTCTTCCAGCCCGTCACCGAGGCACTCGGGGCGTACGGCGTCAGCGTCTACTGACCTGTCGCGGGCGAGCCTCCTTCCCAACTCCGGGGCGGGGGCTCGCCCTTCGCGCATCGGTCGGATCGCTGTTCGGAACGAAGGAATCCGGACAGGACTAGTCCTCACCCATTGCCCATCGGTGTTAGCAGCGGGTGTTTGCAACGGGAACCGACGTGCGCCGACCTGGATATGTGAACGTCGCGAGGGCGCGCAGTGGTTGTCGCGTGCGCGTCCTGAAGTCGACCTTGTGTGCGACGGGTGAGCATGGGAATAGTTGCTGCCACCCAATTGGCATGGACGCGACTGCGGGCAATTCCCCTGACATGTCCCGCAATTCGTCTCCATGTCGGTACGCCTCCGGGCTGCCGTGGCCTTCGGTCCCGGTCGGCCCGACCCCCCACAGGAGGACGTGACTTGAAGCACCGACGCATACCCAAGCGACGGATAGCAGTGGCAGGAGCGGGAGTTGCCGCCCTGGTGGCAGCGGGAGTGACGTTCCAGACTGCGAACGCCAGCGAGGACGCTCCGGCCCCGGAGCTGAAGACCCTCTCGGCGACGGCGGCGGGCAAGCTCGCCGACACGCTCGGCAAGGACCTCGGCAGCGCCGAGGCCGGGACGTACTACGACGCCAAGGCGAAGGCCCTGGTCGTCAACGTCCTGGACAGCGACGCGGCGAAGGCCGTCGAGCAGACCGGTGCCAAGGCCAGAGTCGTGGACCACTCGCTCGCCGAGCTGAAGTCGGCTCGTACGACGCTCACCGAGAAGGCGACCATCCCGGGCACCTCGTGGGCCACCGACCCGACGACGAACCAGGTCGTCGTGACGGCGGACCGTACGGTCAAGGGTGCCGACTGGTCGAAGCTCAGCAAGGTCGTCGAGGGACTCGGCGGCAAGGCCGAACTGAAGCAGACCAAGGGCGAGTTCAAGAAGTTCGCCGCCGGTGGTGACGCGATCCTCAGTGGTGGCGGCCGCTGCTCGCTCGGCTTCAACGTCGTCAAGGACGGCGCCCCTGCCTTCATCACCGCGGGTCACTGCGGCGAGGCCGGCAGCAGCTGGGAGGACGCCGACGGCAACCCGCTCGGCACCATGGAGGACTCGCAGTTCCCGGACAACGACTTCGCCATCGTCAAGTACGACGACGGAGCCGAGGCGCCGAGCGAGGTCAACCTCTACGACGGCTCGACGCAGCCGATCGCCCAGGCCGCCGAGGCGACCGTCGG
Organism: Streptomyces sp. YIM 130001; assembly: GCF_003574445.1. Taxonomy (GTDB): domain Bacteria; phylum Actinomycetota; class Actinomycetes; order Streptomycetales; family Streptomycetaceae; genus Streptomyces. The sequence continues at coordinate 417,790 of NZ_KZ984551.1, read as the reverse complement.
ACAGGCGGTGCAGCGCAGCGGTTCCACCACGCAGGTCCACGACGGCGAGGTGACCGCGCTCGACGCCACCGTGAACTACGGCAACGGTGACATCGTCAACGGTCTGATCCAGACCACCGTCTGCGCCGAGCCCGGCGACAGCGGCGGCTCGCTCTTCGCGGGCGACTCCGCGCTGGGCCTCACCTCCGGCGGCAGCGGTGACTGCAGCGGCGGCGGCGAGACCTTCTTCCAGCCGGTGCCCGAGGCGCTCGACGTACTCGGTGCGGAGATCGGCTGATCCAGCAGTTCCACGGGTGAGCCGCCGCTCACTCGGTGAAGGGTCCGGTCCGCTTCTGCGGGCCGGACCCTTCGTCCGTTCGCGTTCAGGACGGCCGGTTCAGGATGGCCGGTTCAGGACGGGGTTCAGGAGGGCCGCGCCGCGGACTCCTCCGCCGCGACGGCTCCCGCACCGCCGCCGGACTTCTTCACTCCGCCCTTGCGCAGGCCCGCGGCGAGCAGGGTCACGGCGGTGCCGACCACCGCCCAGGCGGAGAGCACGAGCAGGGGCCCGGTGACCGCGTTGCCCTGGAAGTAGGCGATGGAACGCGCCACCCACGTACCCGCGCCCGGCGGCAGTGCCGGTCCGATCGCCTCCCAGAACGGCGGCAGCATCGGCAGCGGGAAGGCCCCGCCCGCACTCGGATTGCCCGCGATCACGATGAGCAGGATCGCCAGGCCGATCCCGACGATGCCGAAGACCCCCTGCAGGGCGAGGGTGGCCGCACCGACCGCGAAGGTGACCAGTGTGCCGAGGCCCCACAGCGCCGCCACACTGCCGGGCAGTGCGCCGAGCACCGGCCCGATGATGATCGCGCCGCCGAGCCCGCCGACCGCGGATACCAGGGCCATCGCGCCGAGCCGGATCACCGCGCGCTTCGGGTTCGCGGGCCGTGCGCCGGTGCTGATCGCCAGGATCGAGGCGCACAGGTAGCCGCCCACGCACCAGCCGACCACCAGGTAGAACGACGACAGGCCGTTGAAGTCCTGGGCCGATGCGGCCGCCACGTCGACGGTCCGTGCGGTGCGTTGTTCGGACCCTTCGACCTGCCTGGTCAGTGTCTCGAGCGCGGTGGAGAGCGCCTTGCCGCCGCCGGAGGCGACCAGCAGGGTGTCGGTGCCGGAGCGAGGATCGACGACCAGGGCGCCGTCGATCTCCCGGTTCATGATCTGCTTGCGCGCCTGCGCCTCGCCGGCCACGGTGCGGGCGTCCAGCGGCTTGCCCGGCAGCTTCTCGAGCCGGGCGACGGTCTGCTCGGCGGCCTGGGCCGTGGGAGCCGCGACGCCGAACGAGACGTCCGAGGGCTTCGGATGATGCAGGGCACCCACGTACGAGGCGATGAACAGGAGTTGCAGCGCGATCACGCCGGCGACGAGCAGGGCGGCCCGCGGGGTGACGGCGTGCTTCACCTCGGTGAGGAGGCCCGGCGGGCGCGGAGAGGGACCGGGGGAGGAAGCTGACTGCGACATGCCCCCACGTTCGCCCCCTCGGTGAGGGGCCGCAGCAGGGAGGGGGCGAACGGGTGGCCGGTTCGGTGGCGCCCGCGCCCGTTTCTCCGGGCTCACGCCACATGGGGCGCGGTCGCGGCCGGGCGTGCCGCCGCGGGGCCGAACCGGTTACGGGCGTGGTCGGCGACGGTCTCGAGGCGACGGGCCCTCTCGTCGTCCGGATCGAGAAGCAGTTGGCGGGAGGTCAGCTCGTCGGCGATCAGCTCCTCCGCCCGCAGGCCGAGCACCCGGACCCGGGCACGCTGCAGGGCGAGCCGGTCGTGGAGCTCGTAGGCCAGCGAGGTCAATGCGGGGGTATGGGCGGTGGGTTCGCGCAGCGTACGGGTGCGGGTCGTGGTGGAACGGTCCGCGTGGCGGACGGTGAGGGTGAGGGCACGGGCCGCCTGGGACTCCGCGCGCAGCTGCTGCCCGAGCCGGTCGGTGAGGGTGAGCAGGGCGGCGCGCTGACGGCTCCGGTCCAGCTCGTCGTGGCCGAAGCCGTGCTCGACCCGCATCGACCGGGGCGGGGCCGAGGGGACCACCGGAGTCGGGTCGAGGCCGCGGGCCGCTTCGTGCAGGCGGCGGCCCGCGGTGACGCCCAGGATCCGCTGCAGGGTGCCGAGTGGGGCGGCGGAGATCCGGCCGACGCTGTCCAGACCGTACGAGGACAGCGCCCGCGCGGTCGCGGGACCCACTCCGTGCAGCGCGGGCGTGGGCTTCCCCGCGAGGAAGGCGGTGACCTCGTCGATGTCGTCGGGCAGGCTGCGCACCGCCGAGGGCGGGCCGTCGGCCGCGACCATCCGGGCCAGCATCGGGTTCGCGGCGACGCCGACCGTCGTGCGGATCCCGTACAGGCCTCCCGTACGGGCCCGGATGCGTTCCGCGAGGGCCGGGGCGTCCGTGCCGAAGTAGCGCAGGCTGCCGGAGACGTCGGCCAGGGCCGCGTCCGGCGGCAGCGCCTGCACCAAGGGGGTGTACTCGGCGAGCAGGGTGAGCAGCCGTGCATGGAACTGCTCGTCCGGCAGATCGTGGAAGTGGACGTACAGAATCTTCATCCCGCGCTCCCCGGGCTCTGGTGCCACAGCTTCCGGCTCTGTTTGACGGATTCGCCGGGCGGTTGCAGGTCCGCCCAGGGGTGCAGGGCGTAGCCGGTCTCCAGTTGGATGCTGCGGCCGTTCGTGGCGGCAGGGGACTGCGGCTGTCCGGCGGTGAGGCGTTCGGTGACCGCCGACAGGCCGCCCGTGCCGCGCAGTTCGGCCAGTTCGGCGAGGTCCCAGGCGGCGGAGCCGGTCACCGAGAGCGCCTTGCCGCTCCCGCCGCCGCGGCGCTGCACCACCCCGCGTACCAGCAGCAGCCAGGAGTGGAAGACGGTGTGGGCGCAGGCGTCGTGGCTGTCCTCGAAGAACGCGCAGTCCACGAGTCCCGAGGTGTCGTCGAGCGTGGCGAAGATGACGCGCTTGCCGGAGCGGACCGGCGGAGTCTGTACGGCGCCCTTCGCGCCGGCCACGAGTACCACCTGGCCGTGCGGCAGATCCTTCAGGCGGTGGGCGGGTACGGCACCGAGTTCGTTCAGCAACTCCCGGTGGTCGCCCAGGAGATGGCGGGAGGTGTCCATGCCGAGCACGCCGAGTTCGGCGGCGAGCCGTTCGGCGTCGTTCAGGTCGGGCAGCTCGGCGGGGGCGACCGTGCTCGGTGCGCCGTCGGCCTCGCCCAGCGTCAACTGCCCCTGGGCGCCGCGGCGTCCGCTGTGGTGCAGCTCGGTGATGTGCAGCAGCAGATCGCGGCGGTTGCGGCCGAAGGTGTCCAACGCGCCTACCTGGGCGAGGCGTTCGGCGACCGGCCGGGTGGGCCGGGCCCGGGAGAGGAAGTCCTGCAGCGAGCTGTAGGGGCGGCCCTCGGAGATCCGCCGCGCCTCGTCCTCGCTCATGCCGTGCACGTCGCTCAGGGCGAGCCGGATGCCGGGCAAGGAGCCCTCTTCAGACACCAGTTCGATTTGATAGGCGGAGTCCGACGCGTTCACATCGAGCGGCAGGATCGGCACTCCCTCCCGCCGCGCGTCCGCGAGCAGCAGCCGCTTCGGGTACATCCCGGGGTCGTGGGTGAGCAGTCCCGCGTAGAAGGCGGCCGGATGATGGGCCTTCAGCCACGCCGACTGGAACGACGGCACGGCGAAGGCGACGGCGTGCGCCTTGCAGAAGCCGTACGCCCCGAAGGCCTCGATGATCTCCCAGGTCCGCTCGACGACCTCTTCGTCGTACCCGCGCCCGCGCGCCTCCTGTGCGAACCACGCCCGCACCCGTCCGACCAGGTCGGCGCGCGACAGGGCGCGGCGTGTGTAGTCGGCGAAGGCGAGGGTGCAGCCGGTCATGACGTGCAGGATCCGGATGATCTGCTCGTGGAAGACGACCACGCCGCACGTCTCGCGCAGGGCGCCCTCCAGGTCCGGGTGCGGGTAGCGCGGTGCCTGCCGTCCGTGCCGGGCCTTGATGAACGGATCGACCATGTTCGCCGCGACCGGCCCGGGCCGGAACAGCGAGATGTCGACGACGAGATCGTGGAAGGTCTCGGGCTGAAGCCGGGCGATGAGATCGCGCTGACCGGGCGACTCGGTCTGGAAACATCCCAACGTCCGTGAGGACTTGATGAGTTGGAACGTCCTCGGGTCGTCCGGCGGCACCTGCGCGGCGTCGTCGAGGTCGATGTGCCGCCCCGTCGCGCGCCCGATCTCCGCCACGGCGTGCGCCATCGCGGACTGCATCCGCACCCCGAGCACGTCCAGCTTCAGCAGACCGAGGTCCTCCACGTCCTCCTTGTCGAACTGGGACATCGGGAAGCCCTCGCCGCTGGTCGGCACCACGGGGGTGCGCTGCAGCAGGGTCGCGTCCGAGAGCAGTACGCCGCAGGGGTGCATGGCGATGCCGCGGGGGAGTGCGTCCAGGGCCTCGACCAGATCCCACAGCCGCGGGTCGTACGTGTCCGGGTCGATGCCGCGCAGCTCCGGCAGCTCCTGCAGGGCGGAGCGGGCGTCCCGGGCCCGGATGTGCGGGAAGGACTTCGCGAGGCGGTCCACCTCGGCCGGCTCCATGCCGAGCGCGAGGCCGACGTCGCGCACGGCGTGCCGTACCCGGTAGGTCTCCGGCATGGACACGGTGGCCACCCGCTCCGTGCCGAAGCGGCCGATGATCGCCCGGTAGGCCTCCAGCCGGCGGGCGGACTCCACGTCGATGTCGATGTCGGGCAGCTCCCTGCGTTCGTCGGACAGGAAGCGCTCCATCAGCAGGCCGTGCTCGACGGGGTCGGCGGTGGCGATGCCGAGCAGGTGGTTGACCAGGGAGCCCGCGCCGGAGCCGCGGGCGGCGACCCGGATGCCGAGGCCGCGGATGTCGGAGACGACCTGGGCGACGGTGAGGAAGTACGAGGCGAACCCCTGCTGCTCGATCAGGCGCAGCTCGTCCTCGAGCCGTTCCCAGCGGCGGCGGTCCCGGTCGTGGTGGCGCAGCACCATCCCGGCGGCGCACTGCGAACGCAGGACCCGATCCGGCGTGCGCCGGTCCGCGCCCACCAGGCCCGGCTCCGGGAAGTGCACCCGGCCGAGCCCCAGGTCGTCCTCCGGATCGACTCGGCAGGCGGCGGCGGTCTCCTCGGTGACGTGCAGCAGCCGGCGTGCGGTGTTCGTGCGGTATCCGGCGGCCTCGGCCACCTGTCCGGCGATCCGGGCCATGTCGGGGACCGGTTTGAGCCACCGCTCGCCGCTGTCCTGCTCGCCGCGCGGATCGATCGGTACCAGGCGGCGCGCGGAGTCCAGGACGTCCGCGACCGCCCCTTGGCCGGGGTCCGCGTACCGTACGGCGTTGCTCAGGACCGGGAGGATTCCCTGGTCGGCGGCGAAGCCGAGGGCGCGGGCGGCCGACCGAAGAGAGCCGGGGGCGGTGCCGCTCAGGCCGTGGCAGACGACCTCGATGCGCAGGGCGCCGGACCCGTACCGCTCCCGCCAGGGCGCGAGCAGCCGGGTGGCGCGGTCGGCGCGGCCCGCGATCAGGGCGCGGCCGACGTCCGAGTCGGGGCCGAGCAGTACGGTGACGCCTTCGCCGCCGAGCGCGTCCCAGGGCAGCAGCGGTCGCCGGCCGTCCACCGCGTCCGCGTGCGCGGCGCTGACGAGCCGGCACAGCTCGGCCCAGCCGTGCGCGCCGTCCCGGGCGAGGAACACGGCGCGTTGTGCCGACTCGTCGACGAAGGCGCCGCCGCGGGCCGGTGTGCGCCGTCGCTCCGTACGCCCGGCCGCCTGGACGGGGGCCGCCACGGCGAGATCCACGCCGAACAGCGGCCGGACGCCGGAGCGGCCCGCCGCCTTGGCGAAGCGGACGGCGCCGCCGAGGGTGTCCCGGTCGGTCAGGGCGATCGCGTCCATCCCGCGCTCGGCGGCCCGCTCGGCGAGCCGGTCGGGGTGCGAGGCGCCGTACCGCAGGGAGAACCCGGAGGCGGTGTGCAGATGCGTAAATCCCCGCACCCGTACCACCGCCTTGCCATTGATCGCCCCCGCTTCCCTGCTGCCCCACCAGCCACTTCGAGCTGGTCACTCCACCATAGACCCTATCGAACGTACATGCGATTCGGTGTGCGGTGGAGGATGTGCGGGTTCCGTGCGGGGGTCTGCGGCGGGCGGCGCGGTGGTCAGTTGGCCCAGGGCGGGGAGAGCCGGGTGCCGTCCTCGAGGAGGGCGGTGAGGCCGAGGGTGGTGGTGACCCAGGAGACGGCCGGGGCGGTGGAGTGGTTCTCGACTCTCAGGGTGGTGCCGGCGCGGACGATGACCGTGTCGCCCGCACACACGGTCTCGGTCCCGCCGTCGAGGGTCATCTCCAGGGTGCCGTCGAGCAGGTGGAAGATCTCCTCGCGGTCGACGGTGTGCGCGGGTGCCCGGGTGCCCGCGGGGATCTCCCCTCGCCAGGCGCACAACTCCCGTGCCCCGCTGGTGGAGTTGGCGTACGACACGAAGCGGGCGCCGTGGATCTCGTGGACCACGGCTTCGGATGCGCGGATAACGGACATGGCAGGACCTCCATAGGGGTTATGGTCAAGCTACTTGTCCATATGGTCAAGTTACTTGACCGTTGTGTCAAGATGGCTCCGTGCAGCACCAAGAAGCGATGGCCCTGACCGCCACCCTGCTCGCCGCCGCCGGCGAGCTGACCCAGCGCATCCACGACGGCGTCGTCAGCCGCGGATTCGACGACCTCAGGCCCGCCCACGGATTCGCCTTCACCCGGCTCGCCCCCGACGGCGCCACCGCGACCGAACTCGCGGCCCACCTCGGCGTGACCAAGCAGGCCGCAGGCCAGTTCGTCGACGAGCTGGTGCGCAAGGGGTACGTGGAACGCCGCTCCCACCCGGACGACGCCCGCGCCCGGCTCGTGGTCCTCACCGAACGCGGCTGGGCCTGCACCCGGGCGGCGCAGGAGGCGGCCGCCGAGGCGGTGCGACCCTGGGCGGACCGGCTCGGTGAGGAGCGCCTGCGTCAACTGGCCGGGGATCTCGCCGGGTTGGCGCACGGAGGGCCGATCCGCCCCCTGTGGTGAGACCGCTTCGGCGGGGCGTCTCGCGGGGGTGGCCCGTCCGTTGCGCGCCGCAGGGGCGCCCGGCCTGGATCGGCCGGACGCCCCTGCGGTGCTGTGTGCTGTGTGTGCTGTGTGCCGGATCAGCCGTGCCGGCGACTCACGGCGGCCCGCCGGCGGGCGGTACCGAACAGCACGGCCGCACCCGCGGCGAGGACCGCCGCTCCGCCCATCGCGATGTACGGGGTGGTGCTGTTGCCGCCGGTCTCGGCGAGGTCCTCCCGGGCGGCCACGGGCTCGGTGCCGCCGCCCTTCGCCTCCGGCGCGTTGCCCGCACCGTCGGCCGCCTCGGCCGCGCCTTCGTCGGTGGTCCCGTGGCCCTCGTGCGCCGAGTCGCCGCCGTGCCCGCTGTGGTCCACGGTCGACTCGCCCGCGCCCTTCTCGATCTGGTCCTCGCTGGGTGCGGCGGCCTTCGGGGCGTCGGCCGCGGCGCCGCTGTCCTTGCCGAACGTCACGTCGGAGCAGGTGTAGAACGCCTCGGGCGAGTCCGAGCGCTGCCAGATGCTGTAGATCAGGTGGCGGCCCGACTTCTTCGGGATGTCACCGTCGAAGACGTAGTCCCCGTTCGTCAGGGTCGGGTCGGTCACCTTGGCGAACGGCTTCGACTCCAGGTCGGACCACTTCAGCGGCTTCGACGGGTCGTAACCGTCCTTCGTGATGTACAGCTCGAACGAGCCCTTGTGCGGGGCGGTCGCCTTGTACCGGAAGGTGTGCTTGCCCGCCGCCAGGTCGCTCGCGGGCCAGTCGGCGCGCGGCAGGTCGAGGCCCTTGTACTTGTCGCGGCCGGCGCTGCACAGCTTGCCGTCCGGGATGATCTCGCGGTGCTTGCCTGCGGCGTCCCCGATGTTGACCTCGTTCCAGTCGTAGAACGCCTGGGCGCCGCTCTCGCCGACGGCCGCCTTGCAGGCCGCGGACTGGGGGGACTCCGGGCCCTCCTCGAAGCAGGCCGACACCCGGCTCACCGGGTCCGTCATCGAGCCGTGCGCCGCGGCGGGCGAGGTCGCGAGCGCGGTCAGCGCGAGCGGGGCGACGCCGAGGGCGGCGACGGCCGGGACTATGCGGCGGCGAACGGTCATGGTGGATCTCCTTCGAGCGGTTCGTACGGTGCGGGGGGAGGGTGCCGGAAGGGTGCGTACCGCGGCCGTCGTACCCCTGGCTCGGGGTCGCGCCGACGGGTGCCGAAGCCCTTCCGGTGATCAGCAAACTAGCCCCCGCGAAGGGCCGATTCGGCCGCTGAAGCGGGTACGGGGCGATCCTTAGGGCCCCGTTAAGGACCGGCTCAGTGATGATTAAGAGGGAGCCTGGAATGTCCGGAGCGTGTCGCCGGCGGGGGATGGGCGACCGGCACCCCGTCACCCCACCCAGCGGTAGCGGCGCTCGGGCCGCCCCGTGCCTCCGTACCTGAGCGTGACCTCGACGCGGCCGGTGTCGGCGAAGAACTCCAGATAGCGGCGCGCGCTGACCCGTGAGAGCGCGCCGAGCGCCGCGCACTCGCTCGCCGACAGTCCCGCCGGGTGCTCCCGCAGTACGCCCTCCACCAGATCGGCCGTCGGCGGCGCGAGTCCCTTCGGCAGCTCACGTGAGCCCGGTGGCCGGGTGCCGAAGATCTGGTCGACGTCCTTCTGCCGCGCCTCACCCAGGCCGTCGAGCCGGGTCCGCAGGGCCGCGACGTGCCGCAACTGCTCCTGCAGGGCTGTCGGGTTGAACGGCTTGATCAGATAGTGCAGCACCCCCGCCCGCAGCGCCGAACGGATCACCGCCGCATCCCGGGCCGCGGTGATGAGGAGCGCGTCGACGCCCGTACGGGACGGATCGCGCTCTTCCGCCGCGCGCAGCTCGCGCAGCACGCTGATCCCGTCCATATCGGGCAGATACACGTCGAGCAGGAGCAGATCGGGACGCAGCCGATCGGCCGCGCGCAGCGCATCGGCGCCGGTGTGCGCCACACCGACGACCGAGAACCCGTCCAGCGCGGAGACGCAGCGGCCGTGCAGCTTCGCCACCATGAAGTCGTCGTCCACCACCAGCACCTTTGTCACCGCGCCAGGCTAGAGGGTGTGCGCATGGTCCCGGGAGTGTCCGGCGGATACGGGGGCGGCCCCTACGGGACTCCCACCGTGCCTCCCGGATGCGACCACAACGACCACAACGTTCGTTGCTTGCGGAAGCGGGACAGCTTGTTTACGCGCAGGCAACATGTGGGCCACCTCACAAGCCGTCCCGGCGGCTCCGCGGGCCGGACCACCCCCTGTCCGGCCCGCACCCGTACTCCCACGAAACCTGCTCAACTCCCCGTACCCGCAAGGATATTGCCCAACTCCCCGTCCCCGGACCGCGTTCACACCCAACCCCTCCGACCCACAGGTGGTGGCACACGTGCGCCTGCGCACCCCCTCGGCCCTCCTCGGGGCCGCCGTACTCGTGCTCGCCGGGCCCCCGCTGATCAGCAGCGGCAGCGGCTCCGACACCGGAACCCAGATTCCCGGCCTGCGCCTGATGGTCCCCAACTCCCCGGGCGGTGGTTACGACATCACGGCCCGCACCGCCGCCAAGGATGCCGAGGACGCCGGACTCACCCACAACATCGAGGTGTTCAACCTGCCGGGAGCCGGTGGCACCGTCGGCCTCAGCCGGCTCGTCGGCGAACACGGCAACGGCAAGCTCGCGATGTCCATGGGCCTCGGCGTGGTCGGCGCCGCCCGCTCGAACCACTCGCCCCAGACCCTCGCCGACACCACCCCGATCGCCCGCCTCACCGAGGAACCGGACGTCGTGGTCGTCGCCAAGGACTCTCCGTACAAGGACATCGAGCAGCTCGCCGACGCCTGGAAGAAGAATCCGGGCAAGCTCCCCGCGGGCGGCGGCTCGTCCCCGGGCGGTCCCGACCACATGGCCACGATGCTGACGGCGCGCGCCTCCGGCATCAAACCCAAGGACGTCAACTACATCCCCTACGACGGCGGCGGCGAACTGCTCGCCTCGATCCTCGGCAACAAGGTCGCCTTCGGCGTCTCCGGAGTAGGCGAGTACCTCGACCAGATCAAGTCCGGCGAACTGAGGCTGCTCGCCGTCACCGGGCCCAACCGCGTCAAGGGCCTGGACGCACCGACCCTCCAAGAGGCGGGCTACGACGTCGACTTCACCAACTGGCGCGGCATCGTCGCGCCCCCGGGCCTCTCCGAGGCGCAACGCGACAAGCTCACCGGCCTGGTCAGGAAGCTGCACGCCTCGCCCGAGTGGAAGGAGTCGATGACCAAGAACCGCTGGGACGACGCCTTCCTCACCGGCGACAAGTTCGGCGAGTTCCTGGCCGCGCAGGACCGCCGCGTGGTGTCCGTACTGAAGGAGCTGGGTCTGTGACCTCCACCGACACGCCACCCGACGAGGAACCCACCCAGGGGTCTGCCCAGGAGCTCAGCGGCCGCCGGGCCTGGCTGCGCGAGCACTCCGAACTCGGCGTCAGCGTCCTGTTGTTGGCCCTCGGCGTGCTCGTTCTCACCGACGCCCTCACGATGGACATCGACATCTCCCAGCGCGGCCCCGTCGGCCCGCGCACCGTCCCGATCGCCGTCGGCATCGGACTGCTCCTCATCGCCGCCCTGCTCGCCGTCGACGTGCTGCGCGGCGGCCGCGGAGAGGCCGAGGGCGGCGAGGAGGTCGACCTCACCGAGCCCGCGGACTGGCGCACCGTGCTGCTCCTGGCCGGGGTGTTCCTCGCCACCGCCGTCCTCATCGAACCGCTCGGCTTCCCCATCGCCGGCGCCGTCCTCTTCTGGGGCGCGGCCTTCGCGCTCGGCAGCCGGCGCATCGACCGGGATCCGCTGATCGCCGCCGTGCTCTCGGTCGCCACCTACGGACTCTTCAACAACCTGCTCGGTGTCCCTCTGCCCGGCGGTCCACTGATGGGAGTGCTCTGACGTGAACGCCCTCAACTCCCTGCTCGACGGCTTCGGAACCGCCCTCACCCCGATCAACCTGCTCTGGGCCGCGATCGGCGTCCTGCTCGGCACGGCGATCGGCGTGCTGCCCGGCATCGGCCCCGCGATGGCGGTCGCCCTGCTGCTCCCCGTCACCTACGGGCTCGATCCGACCGGCGCGTTCATCATGTTCGCCGGGATCTACTACGGCGCGATGTTCGGCGGCTCGACGACTTCCATCCTGCTCAACACCCCGGGGGAGACGGCGGCGGTCGTGGCCGCCATCGAAGGCAATCCGATGGCCAAGTCCGGTCGCGGTGCCCAGGCGCTCGCGGCCGCCGCCATCGGACACTTCGCCGGCGGCATGATCGGCACCATCCTGCTGGTGGCCCTCGCGCCCGCCGTCGCCGACCTGGCCGTCGACATCGGCGCGCCGGACTACTTCGCCATCATGGTCCTGGCGTTCATCGCGGTCACCTCGGTGCTCGGTTCGTCACGGATCCGCGGTCTCGCCTCGCTGCTCATCGGCCTCACCATCGGCCTGGTCGGCCTCGACCAGATGACCGGGCAGCAGCGCCTGACCTTCGGCACGCTCCAACTCGCCGACGGCATCGACGTGGTGATCGTCGCGGTCGGTCTCTTCGCCATCGGCGAGGCCCTCTGGATCGCCGCCCATCTGCGCCGCTCCGCAGGCGAGGCGATCCCGGTCGGCCGCCCCTGGCTCGGCCGGAGCGAGCTGCGCCGCAGCTGGAAGCCCTGGCTGCGCGGACCGGTCATCGGCTTCCCGTTCGGCGCGATCCCGGCGGGCGGCGCGGAGATCCCGACGTTCCTCAGTTACGTCACGGAGAAGCGGCTCTCGAAGCACAAGGACGAGTTCGGGAAGGGCGCCGTCGAAGGCGTGGCGGGACCCGAGTCGGCCGCGTCCGCGTCCGCGGCCGGCACGCTGGTCTCGATGCTGACACTCGGCCTGCCCACCACGGCCGTCGCGGCCGTGATGCTCGCCGCGTTCCAGCAGTACGGCATCCAGCCCGGACCGCTGCTCTTCGAACGCGAACCCGACCTGGTCTGGGGCCTGATCGCCTCGCTGTTCGTCGGCATGGTGCTGCTGCTCGCGCTCAATCTGCCGCTCGCACCGGTGTGGGCCAAGCTCCTCAAGATCCCGCGGCCGTACCTGTACGCGGGCATCCTGTTCTTCGCCGCCGTCGGTGCCTACGCCGTCGGGGGAGAGTCCTTCGACCTGGTGATCCTGCTGGTCATCGGCCTCATCGGCTTCGGCATGCGGCGCTACGGACTGCCGGTGCTGCCCGCCGTGATCGGTGTGATCCTCGGCCCGGCCGCGGAGCAGCAGTTGCGCCGCGCGCTGCAGATCAGCGACGGCAGTGTCAGTGGACTCGTCAACACCCCGTTCTCCGTGACGGTCTACGTGATCGTGGCGCTCCTGCTCGCCTGGCCGCTCCTGAAGAAGCTGCTGCCCGGGCGGACGGCTACCGCCGCGCCCGGGCAGGCCGCGGCGGAAGAGACGGACACGAGTCAGGAGAAGACGGGTGAGGAGGAGGGCAAGAACTAGCGGCGGGTGAACCTCAGCCGTCCGGCCACCAGGTCCTGTGAATGTCGCGGCGAACCTCGGGACGTGGCCGGGCGGTTTCCTCGCGAAGCTCCTGCTCACGACGGCTCGCGGGCCTGCGGATCGGCTTCTGCACGGTCTGGCGGCGCATGGCGGCCTCCTGGGGTCGTGTCCCGGGCGTTCTGTGCCTTCACAGAAGGAGACCCGGAACGAAAGCCTTGCTCATCGCTCCGGATCTGTCAGTGGCGCCCATCACGCACGTGGTACCCACCGCTGCTCTGCCACAAGCCCCCACCGCGTCACGGGTTTCGGCCGGCGCCGACAGTGTGCCGCCTGCGGTGCGCGACGGTGCGCTGTCGGTGCCGGCTGCGAGGATCCCCGCATGACTACATCGAGGCCGGACGGCCGTCCCGCACGCCACACCGAGATCGTCGACGTCCACCTGGTGGTTCGCCGCGGGGACGAGGTACTGCTGGCCCGCCGCCGGGGCACGGGGTACGCGGACGGGCTGCTGCACGCGCCGTCCGGCCATGTGGAGTCCGGTGAGGACGTGCGGGACGCCGTGATCCGCGAGGCCCGCGAGGAGGTCGGTCTCGAGCTCGCACCCGGGGATCTGCGCGTCGCGCTCGTGATGCAGCACCAGGCGCCGGGCGGCGACACCCGGACCGGCTGGTTCTTCGAGACGGCCGACGGCGCGGGCGGGGAGCCGTACAACGCGGAGCCGCACAAGTGCTCCGAGCTCACCTGGCACCCGCTCGCCGCGCTGCCCGACGACCTGGTCGCCTACTGCCGTGCGGGACTCGACGCCTATCTGGCGGGCGACCGGTTCGTGCTGCACCGCCACGCCCCCGACGATCCGATCGCCCACCGGCCGGGCGGCCCCTCGCGTTCCGTGCCGCTGCCCGCTACGGACGCCGCGCCGTCGGCGGCCGACAGCGGACGGGTGCACGGCGCCGTGCACCACATCGAGCTGTGGGTGCCGGACCTGCACCGGGCGGCGGCCTCCTGGGGCTGGCTGCTCGGCCGGCTCGGCTATCTGCCGTACCAGCACTGGGAGTTGGGCCGCAGCTGGCGGCGCGCGGACACCTATCTGGTCGTCGAGCAGTCGCCTGCCCTGACCGGGGCGCAGCACGAGCGGACCCGACCGGGACTCAACCACCTGGCCCTGCACGTCCGTGACCGCCCGGCCCTCGACGCCCTGGTCGCCGAGGCCCCGGCGCACGGCTGGACGCTGCTCTTCCCCGACCAGCATCCGTACGCGGGCGGGGCCGAACACTGCGCGGCCTACCTGGAGAACGGCGACGGATTCGAGGTGGAGCTGGTCGTCGCCCGCTGAGCGCCCCGTCTCCGGGGGAGCGCCCGCCTGTCAGGAGACGAGGCGCTCCAGCCCCCGGCCCCTGGCGACGCGTTCCAGCTCGTCGAGCGCCCGCACCGCCTCCGCGGCGGCCCCCGGATCGCGCTCGGCGAGACCGCTCCGGGCGAACTCGTCCTCGTCCAGGCGCAGTACGGTGCGACCGTCCGCCGAGCACCACAGGTCGAGGTCGAGATCCTCCACCCGTACCTCGCCGTCACCGGCCACCGCGGGCCTGGTCACGTCGCAGTACCAGCCCTTGAGTGAGCCGTCGGCCGCCCGGACCGCCTTGACCGCGTACCAGCGGTCGCGCCAGTAGTGCTCGGTGAACACATCGCCCGGCTCGAAGCGGAACGCGCCGAAATCGCGCACCCCGTCGCCGGCCCACGCGGCCCGCAGACTCACCCGCGTCCCGTCGTCGTGCAGCAGCAGCGCCGGGTAACGGATCTTCGTACGGCCCGACTTGACGAGCACGATCTCCATCGGGGTACCCGGCTCAACCGAGGGTGCGGACATGGCGTACCTCCCTGGCGCAGACTTCGTAGCCGAAGGACTTGTTGACGGCGAGCATCGGGGCGTTCTCCGTGTCGTTGCCGGTGAACGCCTCGGTGTAGCCGGCCGCCGCGGCCCGGTGCAGGGAGTGGCTCTTGACCAGCCTGGCCAGACCGCGGCCCCGATGGGCGCGAGCCGTTCCCGTCATGCCCGACATGTAGCGCGTACGCCCGTCGGTGCGGGCCGCGGTGAACGCGACGGGCACGCCGTGCTCGACCGCCACCGTGGTCAGTTCGTGGTCCAGGCAGGGATGGGCCCAGGTCGTACGCAGCCAGTCGTCGTAGTCGTCGAGTCGGGCGGCGACATCGCCCGGTTCGTCGGCCGTCGTCTCCGCGTCGAGGCCGAACAGCGGCCTCGGGTCGTTGGCGAAGTCCGCCGCGCTGCGGAGCTCCACTCCGGCCGGCGCGGGCACGAGCGGCGGCAGCGTCTCCTGCGTCAGGTCGAGGCGCAGGAAGTGCGCCGAGCGGCTCGGCCGGTAGCCGTGCGCGGCGGCGAAGGCGAGGTGGGCGGGCTCGTCGAGCACCCACGAGTACACCGCGGTGGCTCCTTGGGCGGCCAGATACTCCTCCGCCGCGCGCAGCAGGCGGGTGCCCAGTCCGTGCCCGCGGTGCTGCGGGTGCACATAGATGTTCGCGTTGGCCTGTCCCGGTTCCGGGCTCTCGTACGCCAGGCCGATCTCCCCGCGGGCGACGATCTGTCCGTCCCTCTCGCCGACCAGGATCCGCTGACGGGCGGCGGCCGCGACATGGTCGAGCGCCCAGACCATCGCCTCCGGTGTGACCACCAGGAACGGGATCGCGGCACGCAGCACCGCTGCAGCACCCTCGGCGTCATAGGCGCGGAATTCTCGGACAGTCATGCTCATGGACCCGCACGTTACGGCGCACACCCGTGCCCGCGCCCCCGGTTTTCCGGCGGGTGCGCGAGAATCGGCCCGTGACCCTCAAGCTCCGCATCGACCACCAGTCCGGCACCGCGCCCTACGAGCAGCTGCGGGCCCAGATCTCCGGCCAGGCCCGCTCCGGGGCGCTCCCGGTGGGCTACAAACTCCCCACCGTGCGCGGCCTCGCCGAGGAACTCGGCCTCGCCGCGAACACGGTGGCGAAGGCCTACCGCGCCCTGGAGACCGACGGGGTCATCGAGACCCGCGGCCGCCGCGGCACCTTCGTGGCGGCGGCCGACGACGCCGCGGCGCGCCGCGCCGCCGAAGCGGCCCGCACCTTCGCCGATGAGGCGCGACGCCTCGGCCTCGACCGGGCGGCGGCAGCGGCCGCCGCGGACCAGGCCCTGCGGGCCGTATACGGCTGAACACCCCGCCCCGGCAGGGCAGTTCGAGGCGACACGACCTCGGCCGGGCGCGACCTAGAGGTACAGCCCGGAGTCCGCCCCCGAGTCCCGCTGGTCCGGTACGGCCGTCGGGGAGATGCCGCGGCGCAGGGCGAACAGCTCCGCGAGGGTCGCCCCGTCCCGGTGCACGCCCTCGTCCGTGCCCAGCCAGTCGACCGCCTCGGTGTGGGTGAGCGGGCCGACCTCGATACGGGCCAGGCAGCGGCCAGGACGGACCACGGCCGGGTGCAGGCGTTCCAGATCCTCGTTGGTGGTGACGCCCACCAGGACGTTCCGCCCCTGGCCGAGCAGGCCGTCCGTGAGGTTGAGCAGCCGCGACAGCGCCTGCCCGGCAGTGTGCTTGGCCTCGCCGCGGATCAGTTCGTCGCAGTCCTCCAGGAGCAGCAGCCGCCAGCGTCCCTTGGCGCTGCCGTCGTCCTCGCCGATCGCGATGTCCATCAGATAGCCGACGTCGCTGAACAGCCGCTCCGGGTCGAGTACGCAGTCCACCTGGCACCAGTCCCGCCAGGACCGCGCCAGGGTGCGGAGCGCGGACGTCTTGCCGGTGCCGGGAGGTCCGTGCAGGAGCAGCAGCCGGCCCGCGATGTCCTTGGGCGTCACCTTCATCAGGGAGTCCATCGCCTCGGCCACCGGCGCCGTGTAGTTGGTCCGTACGTCGTCCCAGGCTCCTGCGGTGATCTGCCGGGTGGTGCGGTGCGGGCCGCGGCGCGGCGACACGTACCAGAAGCCCATCGCCACGTTGTCCGGCTGGGGTTCCGGCTCGTCGGCCGCGCCGTCCGTGGCCTCCTTCACCACGCGCTCGGCGACCTCGGCGCTGACCGCGGTGACCGTGACGTCCGCGCCGCGGCTCCAGCGGGAGACGAGCAGGGTCCAGCCCTCGCCCTGCGCGAGCGTGGCGCTGCGGTCGTCGTCGCGGGCCGAGCGCAGCACTTCGGCGTCCGGTGGGAGGAGGGTGAGTCCTGACTTGACCCGGTCGATCGAGGCGCTGTGGGAGTGCGGCTGCTCGCCCGTGGCGAAGCGGCCGAGGAACAGTGCGTCGACCACGTCCGCGGGGGAGTCGCTGTCGTCCACATTGAGTCGCATCGGCAGAGCGGACTGAGGATCTGCTGGCATGGCGTCCATGATCCGGCACCCCTGCTCTTCGCGCACGGCATTTGCGCCTCCCGTCCACGGTGCGGCGAGGGCCCGGAGCTGCGGCCGTTACCGAGTCGTGCCGGCCGACCCCTGCCGGGAAGGCAACTGCCTTGACTACGCTTGTCCTTGATGGGACGTCATGAGTGGAATTCGGGGGCTCGGCGGTGGCGGCTCACCGCACTGCTCGGCGTCGCCGTGGCCGCGTTCGCCCTGATCCTCACCCTCAGCGGCCTGCCCGACGGGCAGGGCTCCACCCGTGGCACGTCCGCGGACGGCGACAAGGTGCACGGCACCCCCGCAAAGCCCTCCGGCAAGCCGAGGGCCGAACTCGGCTGGGGCTTCACGCACACCGAGCACAGCGCCGACGAGGGCGAACGCCCGGCCGTCGCCCGGGCGACGAAACTCCTCGCCGAACGCCCCCTCCCTCAGGTCCAGCACCTGATGGGCTGGGGCGCCGACAACCCCGAACCGTCCCCGGGCCGCTACGACTTTGAGGCCATGGACCGCCGTGTCGACTTCATCCGCGCCACCGAAGGAACCCCGGTCGTCACCCTGTGCTGCGCCCCCGACTGGATGAAGGGCGGAAAGGCGGGCGTCGACAACACCGACTGGAGCCGCGAGTCCCTGGAGAGAGCCCCGGATCCCGACCACTACGACGACTTCGCCGAGCTCGCCGCCACGGTCGCTCGGCGCTATCCGGACGTACGGCACTTCGTCGTATGGAACGAGTTCAAGGGCTTCTGGAACTCGGACGAGGGCCGCTGGGACCACGAGGGCTACACCGAGCTGTACAACAAGGTCCACCGAGCCCTGAAGAAGGTCGACAAGGACATTCTGGTGGGCGGCCCGTACCTGGTCATGGACAGTGTCGACCCGCGCCGGAAGGAGAACGCGTCCACCGAGCTCAAGGGCCGCTGGGGGAGCGCCGACCAGCGTGTCCTCGACGCCTTCCGGTACTGGAACGAGCACAAGGCGGGCGCCGACTTCGTGGTGGTCGACGGCTCGAGCTACACCGTCGACGACGAGCTGATCCCCGACGCGTTCGCGGCCACCGCCAAGTTCACCGCGGTGGGCCGCTGGATCCGCGAACGCACCGGCGGTCTGCCGCTGTGGTGGGCCGAGTACTACGTGGAGCCGGGGGACGACGATGACGACCGCGACGGCTGGAGCGAACGGCGCCGCGTCGCCACCCAGGCCGCAGGCCTGATCGCGATGGCCCGCGGCGGCGCGACCACCGGCTTCTACTGGAACCCGCAGAACACCGGCGCCTCCTGCGCCGGCTGCCTGTGGCGTGCCACCGACCTCGCGGACGGCGGCACACCGCTGCCGATGCTCGACCTCCTGACCCGCTTCCAGCGCGAGTTCCCGCCCGGCACCCGCTACGAACCGGCCGGCATCGCCACCGCCGACCGAGGGGACGTCCGCGTCCTGGCCGACGCCGAGACCGCCCTGGTCGTCAACGTCCGTAAGCACCCGGTCACCGCCAGGATCCACGGCAAGTCCGTCGACCTCCCGGCGTACGGCGTGCAGTGGCTCCGCCGCTGACGCACCGCGACACCGGCCGAACCGGTCCGCCAGGCAGCCGCGTCGAGGCGAAGACGTACGGCGAGGGGCAGCTACGCCATCGTCACGAAGCGCTGGATCAGGGCGGCGAAGAGCACCGCGAGCAGCGGCAGCGAGAACCAGAAGGTGCTCTGCAGCCACTGCAGGCCGCGCACGCTCGGTGGCGCCGCCACCCGGACCACCTCGCGCACTGTGAGCAGCACGATCAGGGCGAGGGCCGCGAGGCCGCCCACCACCGACCAGGGCGTCCAGGTGATCTCTGGTCCGGGCGGGCCCGGGTCCGCCTTCTCGACCGGCCCGTCCGGTTGCTCGCGCAGCACGTACAGGGCGACGTCGTCGTTGGCGTACGGCTTGGTCAACTCGTCGCGCGCGTCGAGGCTGTCGAGGAGCCGGGACTCCCAGTTCCGCGGATAGCCGGCGTCCATCGTCAGGTACACGGACTGGCTGCGGTTGACCATGAGATACGAGTTCGGTCCTGCGTCTTTGAGGGCCTTGACCAGGGACGCGACGAGGACCGGATCGGTCGGTGCGAGGGTCGGCAGGTAATGCACCTTCTCCATGTCCTGCTTGCCCCAGGGCAGGGCCGGAGTGACGTTGTCCACGGTGTCGTTGCTCATCCAGAGCAGCCGCACGGTCGGGTCGTCGTGCTCGTAGACGTACTCCATCGCCGCGACCTCGCCGGCCCGCACCCGTTCGAACGGCTCGTTGCCCCACCGGGCGATCAGGAAGCCGCCGATCAGGAGCAGCCCGGCGAGCAGGGCTGCGAGCGGCGCGAGGCTGACCCGGTCGCGGTCCCGCTCCTCAGCCGTGACACCGGTGCGCGGGAACAGTGCGAGGCCGGCGAGCAGGGCCGCGCCCGGCAGGGCGAACATGAAGACCCGCAGCGCCATCTCGCCGCCGTAGGACTGCATGCCGAAGCCGAGGAACGGGACGAAGGCCAGGACGAGCAGGGAGCGTTCGGCGTAACGGTAGGTGCGCCGGCGCCACCAGCCGACGCAGGCCAGAGCCATGACTCCGCCGGCGAGGGCCACGCGCGCGTAGAGCACGAGTTGGTGGGTGGAACTGCCGCCCTCGATACGTCCGGAGACGGACGACGTGACGTTTCCGCCGACGCCGCCCACGCCGCCGAACAGCTCCTGGAAATGCCCCGACCAGTACGGCTCGGCCAGATACCCGATCCAGACGGTGACCACCACCGTGCACAGGACCGGAAGCCCGCGCAGCTCACTGCGGCCCACCAGGACGAGCGCGGTGAGCACGCCGAGCATCACGAACGGCGTCAGCTGATGCGCGGGCACCGCTGCCGCGAACAGTGCGATCAGCACCCCGAGCAACGCCACCCGGGTGCCGCGGCCGGCCGGCAACACCTCGGCCTCGCCCGGCCTGCGCGCCCCCCACAGCATGCGCGGCGCCCGGAACCAGACGAGGAGGACCGCCACGAAGGCGAGATACAGCAGGTACGTGAAGCCCTGCGGCGAGAAGTAGTCCTGACCCACCCAGCCGCTCAGGACGAAGATCCACACGCCGGCCCACTTGGCCCGCCAGGACGCGCGTACGGCGCGCAGGAGCAGGAAAACCGGTGCCAGACACAGGAGTTGCATCGCGATCGGCCACCAGCGGATGACCTCCGTGAAGTCGGAGACTCCGCAGGCCTCGGCCAGGAACGCGGCTGCCGCGAAGAAGCCCGGCCAGCTCCAGCGCGCGTCCAGATCCGGCGCGGCGGTCCCGGCCCGGTCGATGTGGTCGAGGAAGCCCAGGTGCTGCCAGGCGGTCGCGAACCGCGGTGCGTCCTCGAGTACGGCGGGCAGGGCGTGCAGGGACACCAGGGTGGCGAGCAGCGTCACCGTCAGCAGGGCGCGGCGCGGCCGCTCGTGCCAGAGCAGCGAGGCGAACACGACCACGAACAGTGCGGCTCCGGCGAGCGTCGCGGTCGGCAGCACCGAGATCAGGCCGAGGCCACCCATCGCGTCGAGGTCGGCCTCACCCAGACCCGCTACCGGGACCCAGAACAGGGCGAGCGCGGTGCCGAGCAGCAGCCACAGACCGAGCGAACGGGCCCGGGCGGCGGCGCCGGCGGACGCGTCGCGGTTCACCGGCTCTTCGACGGGGCCCTCGTCCGGAGCCGTCCCCGTGGTGTCGTTGGCCGGAGGCAGAGGCCGGAACGACGGTCGGTAGGGGCGCCGGTCCGGTGCGTCGACGAAGACGCCCGTGCCGGACCCTGCGGGCGCCTCCCCCTCGGTACGGGCGGCTTCGGTGAGTGATGACGCCGCCTCGGCGTCCATGGGTGGGCGGCGGAGCGCCCAGGTGGGCCGGTGGTCGCGGTCGGGCCGGGACCCGGCGGGTGCGGACGCCCTGCCCGAAGTCGCCTGCAGCGCCCAAGTCGGCCTGTGGGACGTGTCGTTCAGCCTCGGCGCGCTGACGGTCCGGTTGCCCGTTCCGAGATCTGCGGGGCCCCCGCCCGTCCCGAGGTCCGCGAGGTCACCGTCCGGGGCGACGGGCGCCGAGGCCCGTGCGGGGGGCTCCGGCGCAGCCGGTCTGACGACTTTGAAGAGCTTGAACGCGGCCACCGAAGCCACCACCGTAAGACTGGCGATCTCCGCGATCCCTGCCCCGACCAGGCCCATCCGAGGCAGCAGTACCAGCGTGAGACCGAGGACAAGGACACACAGCACCCCCTGCAGAACGGCCAGACCCGACGTCCGGCTCTCCGCCCGGAGTACCGCGAAGTACGTCTCGATGACCACCCGCAGTACGGCCCCCACCGCGAACCAGCGCAGCAACCCGGTCGCGGCATCCGCGTAACCCGGTCCGAACACGCCGAGAACGTAGGGCGCACCGACGAACAGCACGGTGCACACCGGCAGCATGATCCGCGCCATCCGGCGCAGCGCGGCACGGCAGTTGGCGGCGAGGCGGGCGGGATCGTGGGAGCCCTCGACGGTGAGGGAGGCCCCCATGTTGATCGCGAGGAGGTTGACCGTTCCGGCGATGGTGGCCGTGATGTAGAAGTACGCGTTGTCCGCGGAGCTGACCTGCGCGGCGACGATCACGGGCACCAGGTAGACCACGGCGAGCGAGAACAGCGACCCGGTGTAGTCGCCCGCGAGGAACCGCCCGATCCGGCGCATGCTGGGCGGATCCGCGCAGTCCTTCGTCGCCTCGACGTGCCGCGGGACGAGACGCCGAAGGACCAGCCAGCCGAGCGGCACCACGGACACCGCGATCGCCGCCACCCAGGAGACGAACACGCCCGCCGTCGGCACCGCGGCGGCGAGCGCCACCAGCAGCAGCAGTTTCACCGTGGAGAACGCCGTGTTGCCCACCGGCACCCACAGTGCGCTGCGCAGCCCGGTCAGCACCCCGTCCTGCAGGGTCAGCAGCGACCAGGCCACCACCGCGAGCACGAACCCCGCGCCGCTGAGCGGCCCCTGCAGGAAGCGGTACGAGGGCCCCCACAGATCGAGCGTCCCGAGGAACACCACCGCCGCCACCGCCACGACCAGCGAACTCAGGCCGTACGTCCGCAGGATGAGCCGCCGGGTGGCGCGCCCGGCGACCGGGATGAAGCGGGCCAGGGCGCCCATCAGGGTCAGCGCCGTGAGGCCTGCGAGGAGTTTCATCGCGGCGATCGCCGCCGAGCCCTGGCCGACCGCGGACTCGGAGTAGTACCGGGCGGCGGCCAGCCAGAAGCCGAGGCCGAGCACACCGGAGATCCCGGTGTTGAGCATCAGCGCGTAGGCGTTGCGGAACAGCGGACTTCCGCCGCCGGCGCCGGGCAGCCGCAGCCGCCGGCGCACCGGCCGTTCTTCTGCCGACGGCCGGAGCTGGGTGGCGGCGCTCGTGTCAGCCACGGATACGGTCCACCCTTCGGCGGACCTGCTTCGCCCTGCGCACGACGGCGTACCCCCGGGTGAGCGCGCGCTCCCCGGCGTAGGCGCGCCTCACCGACCGGCCTTCCACGACCCGGGCGAACTGCTCGATGCCGGTCGTACGACGGACTGTCAGCCTGCGCAGTGCGTACGGTCCGTGCCGGCGGCGGGCCAGATCGTTGCCCACGGCGAGGGACTGGGCGAAGCCGGCCGCGCGGACGCCGGCGCGTACCCGCCGGTCCGAGTACCCGTAGGGGTACGCGAACGAGGTGGGTGCGGCGCCGAGTTCGTCCCTGATGATCTCCCGGCAGCGATCTATCTCGAACTGCAGGGCCTCGTGCGGGAGTTGGTCCAGTTGCGGATGTGTGTGGCTGTGCCCGCCGATCTCCGTCCCGGCAGCCGCGAGCTCCCGTGTCTGAGCCCAGTCCAGCATGGCGTCGAGTGCGCCGCCGGTGTCGTGAGCGCCGCGGATCCAGCCCGTGGAGACGAACAGCGTGGCCGGAAATCCGTGCTGGGCGAGGACCGGCAGGGCATGGCGGTGCACCCCGGCATATCCGTCGTCGAACGTGATCAGGACGGGGCGGCGCGGCAGGCGCGCCCCGGACCGCCAGGCCGCCCCGAGCGCGGCGGTGGTGACCGGCGTGAACCCGCGCTCCGCCAGGACCGAGAGCTGCTCGGCGAAGGCGGCAGGCGCGACCGACAGGGCGTGCGTCGCGGCCGCGGGTGCGTCGGCGATCGCGTGGTACATCAGGATCGGCACGGGTCGCGTGGTCATACGGCGTCGGCCCCCTCCCGTCCCTCGCTCCCTCGCGCCGCACCGGACGGCCGTGGGACGGAGAAGGACCCGCCTCCCCTGCGGGCACGGACGCCCCCGACGACATAGCCGCCGGCCGCCGCCGCCACTCCCGCGAGCACCGCGCCCGCGCGGCCCGCCCCGCCCGGGCGTCCGCGCACCGCGTCCGCGAGCCCGCGGGCCACCGCACCGGGCAACACCCTTGTGGTGTACCGGCGTTCGGACTCGAGTCCCCTCGCGGCGCCGACGCTGCGCGACACCAGGGCCTTGGACAGGCCCTCCGCGTAGGTCCGGGTCCGGAAGTACGCGAAGCGCTCGCGGACGGCGGGTACCCGGTGGTGGATGACCGCACGGTCGTCCACCAGGAGCACCGCGCCGGGATCGGCCCGGGCGATCCGGATGCACAGCTCCGTCTCCTCGCAGCCCAGCGGCCGGCGGTCGCCGTCCCTGCCGATCCCGGTGGCGAAGCCTCCCGCCAGGGCGAAGGCCTCGCGGCGGAACGAGGCGTTGCCGCCCAGCACGTTGCGCACCCGCACCCGGCCCGCGGGCAGTCCCCGGTAGCTGCAGCCGACCACCCAGTCGAACTCGGCCGGGAACCAGTCGGGACGGCGCCCCGAGGCCCATACGGGCTCCGTCCTGCCGCCCACAGCGAGGACCCGTGGGTCGTTGTAGCCCTCGGCGAGGTACCGCAGCCAGTGCCGCTCCGCGACCGCGTCGTCGTCGAGGAAGGCCACCACCGCGCC
Organism: Streptomyces sp. YIM 130001; assembly: GCF_003574445.1. Classification (GTDB taxonomy): domain Bacteria; phylum Actinomycetota; class Actinomycetes; order Streptomycetales; family Streptomycetaceae; genus Streptomyces. The sequence goes on along the minus strand of NZ_KZ984551.1, from coordinate 393,824 downwards.
GCCGGCCGCGGCGACGCCCGTGTTGCGGCCGGCGGAGAGGCCGCGGGGGCCCGCATTGGCGAGCACCCGCACCTGCCCCGGCTCCGTCGATTTCTCGAACCGGCTCCTGAGCCTCGCCAGGAGGGCCGGATTGTGGTCCACCACGAGCAGCGTCTCGTGGGCCGGCAGCGACTGTGACCGCACCGAGGAGACCGCAGCCAGGATGTCCTCCCAGCGGTCCTCGGTGTACGCACACACCACCACCGAGACCTCACCCGCACCGACCGGCGCCCGACTGCTCAAGTCGCCGCTCCTCTACGGGTGTTGAGCGGAAGGGAGGCGGCGCGACGGCGTCGCACCGTGTGCTCCCCGAGGATCACCCTGAGCACCCTGATGCCGTCCCGTACGGCGCGCAGATTGCTGGCGCCGTGGATGCGCAGGTACTCGTGGCTCGGGATCTCCTGCACCCGTAAGCCGGCCTTGGCCACTCGGATGTTCATCAGCGTCTCGACCTCGAAGCCGGTGCAGTCCAGGTCGATCTCGTCGAGGCAGTACCGCCAGAACGCGTTGTATCCGTAGCAGAGATCCGTGTAGCGGGCGCCGAACTTGGCGTTGACCACCGCACACAGCAGGTGGTTGCCGAGCTTGCGCACCGGTGTCATGTCGTCGGTGCCACCGCCGTTGGCGAAGCGGGACCCCTTGGCGAAGTCCGCCCCGGAGACCAGCGCGGAGACAAAGGCGACGATCTCCTCGCCGTCGGCCGAGCCGTCCGCGTCGACCATCACGATGATCTCGCCCGTGCAGGCCGCGAATCCGGCGATCAGGGCATCCCCCTTGCCCTTGCCGCGCTGCTCCACGACGCGGACGTCGGGCCGCAGTTCGCGTGCCACGGCGACCGTGTCGTCGGTGGAATTCCCGTCGACCAGTACGACTTCGTGGATCCAGTCGGGCAGCGACTTGAAGACGTACGGAAGATTCTCCGCCTCATTCATGGCGGGGATCACGACACTCACCGGGGGAGTGATCGCCAGGTGAGTGGAAATGGGCCGGTACTGGTTCGGAATGCGGGCCCGCACCGTGGTGTCCGATCCGGATCCTGACTGCGCCGTGCCGTTCTTCGCGCTGCTCTTCCGGGTGTTCTCGGATCCGTTTTCCGTCGGCCGTAACAAAGGATCTTCCCCTGGTACGGCCGGGTGGAGATAGGAGCTCATGAATCGGTTCTCTCTCGTCCGGTGGGCCGCCCGCCCCCGGGCAGCCCGGATGAGTTTCCGGTTCGAAAGGAGGGTTCTCGCCCAGGGCATGACGGAATGACGGAACGACACTCCGCGCACTGGACGAGCTGGAATTTCTGGCCGTGCGGCACTTGGCTCGGCAGACATGCTTGCGCCGAGCACGGCACCCCCCTACCGCGCCCCGCTCCGGCCGGCATCGCGCTCCTGAGCCCTCCCCCGGAGCCTTTACCGATGAGCCATTGCGGGTGGTTCCATGACGGTATTGACGATTGAGACTCTATGGCAAGACCTGGGACAAGCGTCTGCGTTTATTCGTTATCTGCGCTACTTACCCGAACGGATCTTTCCGATCCTTTTGAGTAACTTGTCCGCGGGCCCGAAGAGTTCGGGGCGAGCGACCACGGCGTTGCGCACTGCGCGTGCCGGAGCGCGTCGTGCCCGGTGTACGGACGCCACGGGGTGACGGCGCGTCACCCAGCCCTCGGACACGAAGAGATCGCGTGTCCTGAGGGAATCCTTGTATTCCTTCGGGCCTCGTCCCAGATCGAGATGGGCGATTCCGTCGCCGGCCGCACCTTCCGCCATACGCAGATGGAGCACGAGGCCGGGCGAGTATTTCGCGAACGCCGGGTCGTAGGCGGGGAACCAGCACGCGAGTATCCGTTCGGAGCGAAGCCCGAAATGGGCCGCGACCGGTCGGTCGCCGGCGTAGAGCACCGAGAGAATGCCGGCGGCGGACGGTGACCGGGTGTGGAAGAGCTGCTCCACGAGCCGGGTGATCCACGGGTGCGCGAAGCGGTCGCTGCGTCCGGTGCGGCGGTACTGCGCGGACTTCCACTCCATCAGGGTGCGCAGGACGGCCGGATCGCGTTCGTCGTGCACGTACCGCAGGCTGCCCGCATCGCGTCCTAGCCGCCGCTCCTTGGCGAGCGTGGTCTTCGTGAACTTCGGTGAACGGGCCCGGAGTTCGGCCAGATATGGCTCGTATCCGCGGTCCACGTCGATCACCGGCGACGCGAAGTGCGCGGCCGCGACAGCGGCGAACGGCCCATCGCTGTGCACCAGATGGTCGAACTCCCAGACCGCGAGTCCGCAGGCGTCGAGCAGTTCCACCGGATCGCAGTCGAACCCGGACCGGTGCACCGGACCCTGGCAGTCGGACACCCCGAGCCCCAGTGCCCGCCCCACACCCAGGGACGTGCGCTGGTAGGGGAAGAACGCCGCGGGTTCGCCGCCCTCGCGGACCACCGCGACCCGGACGCCGCGCCGGCAGCGTCCTGCTGCCAGGGTGAACTCCGGTGACAGGAACGGATTGGACAGTGCCTCGGCGCCTTCCAGGTGGGCCTTGGACTGCATGGCTGTCCATGCCGCCCGGTCGGCGGCGGTGAGTTCGCCGGGGCGATACACGGCGATGTCCACGTCAATGGACCCCGCTTCCCGCCGGGCGCCCGCGATGCGGACGCCGTGCCCCGGCCGCCACGAGGATCAGCAGGCTGATCGCCAGCACTGCCGTGACGCCGCCGCGAATCGACCAGGCATGGAGCGCGAGCATGCCCTGGGCGACCAGCAGATCGACCGCGAGGGCCCCCGCCGATGCGGCCACCGCCCTTCCGAGCGGCTCGAGTTCGCGCAGCGCGACGGCGAGCGCGCCCGCCGGGGCCGCGAGCAGCAGGAACAAGGTGCAGGGCCCGCGCAGCGGTGAGTCGCTTCCGGTGAAGGCCAGCACGGCCCCGACGGCAGCCACCGCGACCGCCGCACCGGTCAGGAACGCGATGGGCACGCCGCGTGCGACGGGAGCCGCCTCGCGCTCGTTCCGGTCGAGGACGTCCGGCGGCCGCGATGAGCGGCGGTCCGGTCTCGGTGCTGATGGGTTGTCACTGATCGTCTGCATTGGCGTCTTTGCCCCCCGACGCGCCGGATGCCGGGCTTCAATGTCGCGCAGCCGGTATCGGCGCGTCAAGACGCCGAGAACGGCCACTCCGGCGTAGCCGACGCACCGTCATGTGGCCTCTGTGGAGGGCGAGTTGGGAGGTACGTGAGCGAATTCTGCTTCAAACGCGAAGGTCGTGAAGGTTCCTCCTCGGAACCCTCTTGACATGAACATACCCATGGGACTTACGTGTGGGTAACAAGAGAGGTGGCAGAGACCCTGCCCTCTCCCCCCACGGAGGTCCTATGAGGCTGTCCCGCATCACGGCATACGCGTCCTCCCTGCTCCTCGCCGCCGGCCTGACCCTGGCCGGAGCAGGAGCGGTGCATGCCGACTCGTCCACCGCCGCCGCCAACTACGTGGCTCTCGGCGACTCCTACTCGTCCGGCGTGGGAGCCGGTGACTACGACAGCGGAAGCGGCGACTGCAAACGCAGCAACAACGCCTACCCGGTGCTGTGGGCCGCGGCCAACGCCCCGTCGTCCTTCGACTTCACGGCCTGTTCCGGAGCGGTCACCAGCGATGTCGTCAACAACCAGTTGGGCCCGGTGAATTCGGCCACCTCGCTGGTCTCGCTGTCCATCGGCGGCAATGACGCCGGCTTCGCCGACGTCATGATGACCTGCGTCCTGCAGTCCGAGGCCAACTGCGTAGCCCGGGTCGAGGAGGCCAAGAGCTTCGTCACCGGCACCCTGCCGGGCCGGCTCGACTCGACCTATTCGGCCATCAGCGACAAGGCCCCTGACGCCCAGGTCGTCGTACTCGGCTACCCGCGCTTCTATCAACTCGAGGGCAGCTGCGTCGCCGGGCTGACCGAAGGCGAGCGTGCGGCCATCAACTCGGCAGCCGATCTCCTGAACGAGACCACCCAGAAGAGCGTCGCCGACCACGGCTTCGCCTTCGCCGACGTCGCCGGCAAGTTCACCGGGCACGAGATCTGCTCCGCTGACGCCTGGCTGCACAGCGTCAACTGGACGAACATCGGCGAGTCGTACCACCCGACCGCCGCGGGACAGTCGGGCGGCTATCTGCCGGCCTTCACCTCCGCCGCGTAGACGCCCCGCCGTTCAACGCGCGTTCGGCGTGTAGGAGCCCCCGCCCGTCGGGGGCTCCTGCTCGCAGGTCAGGCTGTACGCGATCGTCTCCGACCGCACCGCGAGCGGCTGCCGGACCTCGACGCCGATCCGGTTGCGCACCGTTCCGTCCGGATCGTGGCCGGTCTCCGTGTGGCTCACTTCCTTCGATTTGCCGCCCTCCGCCGCGAACTGCACCGTCTTCCAGGCCGGATCCGTGGGCGCCCCGCTTCGCGTCACCCACCGGTACTGCACCCGCGCAGGAGTCCGCCCGACCGTGATCGTGGCTCTGAAGGACGGAGCCTCGGCGCCCGATGGCGGGCACGAACCGGTGTAGTCGCCCCGCACCGCCATGACATGCGCCCGCACGGACTGCGGGGGAGGCGTGGTCGCGTCGTCGTCCGAGTCCCCCTCCCCGTCCCCGCCGCTCCCTTGCTCTCCGCCGCCCGCGCCGTCGTCCGTACTCCCGTCGTCCGGTGCGGGACTCGTGGTGTCGCCCGCGCCGCCGCTGCCTCCCTTGCCCTCTTCGCCGCCCTGCCGGCCGCCGTCGCTCCGCCCCTGCTCCGTACCGCCGCCTCCGCCCCCACGGCCGTCGGTGCCTGCGTCGCGGTCGAGCAGGACGTACGCGAGACCGCTGACCGCGAGTACGAGCGCGGCCACTCCGGCGACGATCAACGCCGTGGTCTGGCGTGAACGCGACGGCTGCGAGCCGGAGTTGTCGCCGTGCGGTGCGGGGGAGCCGTGCTCAGCCGGAGCGGACGGATCCGCCGTGGACGCTGATCCGCCCGCCTCGGACGCAGCCCCCCGCGTCACCGTGGGCAGACCGGCCGCCGGCCGATCCGGTGCGCCGGATGCCGCGGCGCTCCCGCGCGGAGCACCACCCGCCGCGATCAGCCGCAGATCGCGCTCGGCGCTCTCCGCCGCGAGTCGCTGGGCGGGATCCTTGTGCAACAGTCCCTGGACGAGCGGAGCGAGGACGCCCGCCCGGCGCGGCGGAGGCAGTTCGTCGTCGACGACCGCACGCAGCGTGGACAGCGGAGTCTCCTGCCGGAACGGCGACAGCCCCTCCGTCGCCGCGTACAGCAGCACCCCGAGCGACCACAGGTCCGACTCGGGCCGCGGTGTCTCGCCGAGCGCCTGTTCCGGGGCGAGGAACTCCGGCGAGCCGACCATCTCGCCGGTCATCGTGAGGGCGGACGTCCCCTCGAGCCGCGCGATCCCGAAATCCGTCAGCACCACACGGCCGTCGTTGGCCAGCAGGACGTTCGCCGGCTTGACGTCCCGGTGCAGTACGCCCGCCTCGTGGGCGGCGCGCAGCGCAGAGAGCAACTCCGCACCGATGTGAGCCGCGCGCCGTGTGGTCAGCGGCCCCTCCGCCTCGAGCACCTCGGCGAGCGAGAGCCCGCGCACCAGTTCCATGACGATCCACGGCCGCTGTTCCTCGCCCGCGACGTCATAGACGGTGACCACGCCACGATGAGTGATCCGGGCCGCCGCCCACGCCTCCCGCTCGAGACGGGCGTAGAGCCGCTCGACATCGGCTGCCGGCAGGCCCGCCGGTGCGCGGACCTCCTTCACCGCGACCTCGCGGTGCAGCAACTCGTCCTGCGCCCGCCACACGGTGCCCATGCCGCCCTCGCCCAGGCGGGCGAGGAGTCGATACCGCCCGGCGATCAGCCGTTCCCCGTCCGGCCCCTCGCTCACGGGCGAACCTCCATCCGCAGCGTGCCTTTCCTCACAAAGCTACCGCGCTCGCGTGCATGTACTCCCGAGTGTGGAAGGTGCACCCCACTTCGGTCGAGGAGCAGCGATCACCGAGCAGGGTTGTGTCCAACTCGACCTGAAATCAGGCGCATTCGGAGAGTATTCGTCAACACCCTTATGGGGAAGGTGAATCCTGAGCCCGGGATACACGAGTGTTGCAACGGGGCGATAGGGTTAACCTGCCCGGGCCGGGTGCCTCGTACGGGTGGGGAGTGACATGGAACAGATAACAGTGCGCAGCAGGGCGCGAGTCCCTGCGATCAACTGCGGGAGCAGCGCGACCAGCTCGCGTCTCGACCGCCATCTCTCGGTGCTCGGCGGTCCTGCCGTCCCGCAGCGTGAGTCGGCCGAGGCGACGTCGCTGATGCGTGAGCTGACTTCCCGTGAGGTGACGCACGAGCGCACCGGACGTGTTGCCCGCATGCGGCGGGTCTCGCTGTTCGCACCGCTGCGGCGGCTCACCCGGACTCTGTTCGGAGGCCGCTGACCGACCCGGCCGACCTCGTCGGCCGCGTCCCACCATCTCCCGGCGGCCGCCGGAGCGACGCTCACCGGCAGCCGCCCCGACCCGGCGAAATACGGCCACACCGGTCGACGCGGCGCCGCGCTCTCGGCGCCGCCATCCCCACGGCACGCACCCGCGCCCGTCATCCCCACGGCGCGCAGCCGCGTCCCGGTGTGAGTCAGCTGCCCACCACCTCTTCCGTACGAGGCGGTCTAAGGTGTGCGCGTGACCGCGTACGCCGCTTCCGTGCTTCTGCCCGTCAACGCGGTACTCGGGGCGGTGCTCGCCGCCCTCCTGATCGTCGCCGTACTGGTCGCCGCGTTGGCGCGGCTGGCTCCCGACGCGGGCCGCGGCCGGGCCCGGGAGATCGCGACGGCCGGCGCCAGAGCAGCCGTCCAACTCGCCGTCGTCTCCGTGCTGATCGGCTGGGTCGTCCGGTCCGTGCCCCTGCTTCTCGCCTTCGTCGCGATGATGTACGCCGTGGCCGTGTGGACAGCCGGGCGCCGTATCACCCCGAACCGCACCTGGCGCCTGGCCGCCCTGCCGATCGGCGTCTCGGTGGTGCCCGTCGTCGCGGTGCTGCTCCTCACGGGCCTGGTGCCACTGGACGGGATCGCGCTGATCCCCATCACCGGCATCCTGATCGGAGGCGCGCTCACCGCCACGGTTCTGGGCGGCAGGCGGGCCCTGGACGAACTGGAGAACAGACACGGTGAGGTGGAAGCCGGTCTCGCGCTCGGTCTGCAGGACGCGGAGGCGCGCCTCGAAGTGGCCAGGCCGGCGGCGTCGGACGCCCTGATCCCCGGTCTGGACCAGACCCGCACGGTCGGTCTGGTCACCCTCCCCGGTGCGTTCGTCGGCATGCTGCTCGGCGGCGCGTCGCCCGTACAGGCCGGAGCGGTCCAGCTGTTCGTCCTGGTCGCGTTGCTCGCGGTACAGGCGGTGTCGGTGGCCGTCGTCCTGGAACTCGTCGCGCGCGGGCGCCTTCACCGGATTGCGGACGACAAGACCTAGATGCAGTGGTCAGGGGCGTTGACAACGTTCCTGATCAATGGACCGAACCGGTCACAGGAGCGCGAACTGCCCGTCCGGGCCCTCCTCGGGATGGTCGAGGACCGATGCGGGGCGGCGCAGATGTTCCGGCACCGGCAGTACTGCGGACTTGCGCAGGGCCTCCGCGGTGATGCCCCCGGGACCGGCCAGAGATGCGCGCAACTCCGTCTGCCGGGGCTGCAGTTCGGACAGCAGGGCGAGTACCGTGATCAGCTCGAGGAGCTCCGAGGTCCATTCCTGCGGCCACTTCGCGGGGCGGATCGCCGACAGGGTGCCGGGTTCGGTGGGCGCCGTGCGGCGCTCGAACCAGAGCTCGACCACGCGGACCCCGCTCACGCGGAAGTCCCATGCCTCGGCCGGCACCGGGGAAATGCGGCCCTCGCCCACTTCCAGGGTCTCTTCCTCGCGGTCGTAGAGCAGTTCGGCCGGCCGGGCCGGCAACGGGGCTCGTACGTAGGGCCGTCGGCCGCCGGGCAGCTTCGGCCGTTCGCCGCTGCGCAGCATCAGCCAGAGCATGCGATGGCCGAGGTCCACGCCGTGGGCCCACACGTCGGGATCGTCGGTCAGCGGTACGCGGCAGCCCTTGGCGTCGACGTACGCGGTGGCGAGCGCCCAGGTCAGGACGTCTTCGGCAGTGACCGGGAGTCCGAGACGGGAGCCGAGGAGTTCGAGCAGGCCGGGAGCCAGGTTCGGCTCCACGCCCGTGGGTCTGCGGTACAGCGGCCGGATGCGGCCCGGGCGTCCGGCGGGGGAGCGGCCGTCCGGCAGCAGCCCGGTCGCCAGGACCTCAGGACCGCCCGCATCGGGCACACGGCCCTGTTCGACGAGGAAGAGCTGCTGCGGGTCGGCGACCCGCCACAGCTCGGGGCGAGCCGCGTCGATCAGCCGGTGGTCGGGTATCAGCCACTGCTCGTCGAACGGCCCGTGCGCCACCCGCACGGGCTCGGGACAGCGGCCCGAGGCCTGCGCGAGGCGGCCCGTTCCCGAGGCCTGGCCGGGCAGTTGGGCCACGGCGGTGCGCAGGGTGCGGGACCGGCTGGGCTGCAGCAGCGCGGCGCGATCGGCGCCCTCGGCGCGTACGAAGGCGTTCCAGCGAGCGGTGAGCGATCCGGCGTCCGGGGCCATCGGCCAGGAGCGGCCGAGCCGCCACGGTGCGACCGACCACGGCATGAGGTCCGCGAGCAGCGGCGCGTCGTCGTGCGTCACGTTCAGCATCGTACCCAGGTGAGCGTGTGTCGATCAGGGGGCGGACCTGGGATTGCGGGCACGGGGGAGAAGCGCGGTCGGATTCAGTGCGCGTCGAGGGTCACGGTGAAGGAGAAGCGGTCGCCGCGATAGTGGATGCGCGCCACGTCCAGGACCCGTCCCTCCTCGTCGTAGGTGATGCCGGTGTAGTGCAGGATCGGGCTGAGCAGCGGGACTTCGAGCAGCCGGGCCGTGTCCGGATCGGCCAGGCGGGCCTCCACGGTGTCGGTGATCCGGCTGATCCGGACCCCGACCACGTCCCGCAGGACCTTGGTCATCGGCCAGCGCCGCAGGTCCTCGAGCGTCACGCGGTCGGCGACGTCGGGACGCACCCAGTTGTGGGCGTGGTTCGTCGGCTCGTCGGTCTTCTCGTCGCGGCGCAGCCGGTGGTACGTCGCCACCCGGTCGAGGCCCGGGAAGTGCTCGGCGAGTTCGGGCGGCACCGGGCCGGGGCCGCTGTCCAGGATCCGCGTGTGCATCCCGGACTGCTGGGCGACGATCGCGTCCACCGAACCGAGCAGCCGCACGGGCGCGCCGCGTCGGGCGCTCGGCTCGATGAAGGTGCCGCGCCTGCGGTGCCGGCTGATCAGGCCCTCGTCCTCGAGTTCCTTGAGGGCCTGGCGCATGGTCAGGACGCTCACCCCGTAGTGCAGGGCGAGTTGTTCCTCGGTCGGCAGCCGGAGCGGGGCCTCGGCCGGCCGGCCCAGTATCGAGGCGCGCAGCGACTGCGACACCTGATACCAGAGGGGCAGTTTGCGGTTCAGGACGATCGAGTCCGGTGCAAAGGCGGTCACGACTACTCCGAACTGCTCCGGGCCGGCATGGGGTCGTACGACGTGAGGTCCCTCGTGCGACGGGACGGCTCACGAGGGACGCGCGGTCGGTGGACCGGGTCGCGGCACCGCCGCCCTGTCAGGACCGGAAGTGCCGCTCAAGACCCTGCCACACGTCGTCGTAGCCCGTCTGGAGGTGGTCCGCGGTGGCCGCTGCCGGGGTGAGCGTGACCGGCCAGCGCGTCTCGAACATGAAGGCCAGGCCGTCGTCGATGCGCTGCGGCACGAGGTCCGCCTCGCTGGCCCGCCGGAAGGTGTCCCGGTCCGGGCCGTGCGCCGACATCATGTTGTGCAGCGAGCCGCCGCCCGGCACGAAGCCCTCCGCCTTCGCGTCGTAGGCCCCCTCGATCAGGCCCATGTACTCGCTCATCACGTTCCGGTGGAAGTACGGCGGGCGGAAGGTGTCCTCGCCCACCAGCCAGCGCGGGGCGAAGACGACGAAGTCGACGCCCGCGAGACCCGGGGTGTCGGAGGGGGAGGTGAGGACGGTGAAGATCGACGGGTCGGGGTGGTCGTAGCTGATGGTGCCCATGACGTTGAAGCGGGTCAGGTCGTAGACGTACGGCACGTGGTTCCCGTGCCAGGCGACGACGTCGAGGGGCGAGTGGTCGTAGGTGGCCCGCCAGAGGTTCCCGCAGAACTTGTTGATCACCTCGACGGGTTCCTCGATGTCCTCGTAGGCGGCCGCGGGGGCCTGGAAGTCGCGTGCGTTGGCCAGGCCGTTGGCGCCGATCGGGCCGAGGTCGGGGAGCTGGAACGCCGCCCCGTAGTTCTCGCACACGTATCCGCGGGCGCTGTCCTCGAGCAGTTCGACGCGGAAGCGGACTCCGCGCGGGATCAGGGCGACGTGCCGCGGTTCGGCGTGCAGCAGGCCGAACTCGGTGCGGATCAGCAGTCCGCCGCGCTCGGGGACGATGAGCAGTTCGCCGTCCGCGCTGCTGAACACCCGGCGCTGCATCGAGGAGTTGGCGTGATAGAGGTGCACCGCCATGCCGGTGCGCTGGGCCGCGTCGCCGTTGCCGCCGAGGGTGTGGAGGCCGTCGACGAAGTCGGTGCCCGGGGCCGGATCGGGCAGCGGGTTCCAGCGCAGCCGGTTCGGGTCGGGCACGGAGTCGGTGAACGGTGCGGTGGCGATCCCGCCGTTCCCCGCGCGGGTGAAGGCCGGGTGGGCGGCCGACGGGCGGATCCGGTAGAGCCAGGAGCGGCGGTTGTGCGCGCGGGGCTCGGTGAACGCGGTGCCGCTGAGCTGCTCCGCGTACAGCCCGAGCGGGGCGCGCTGCGGTGAGTTGCGGCCCAGCGGGAGTGCTCCGGGGACCGCCTCCGAGCTGTGTTCGTTGCCGAATCCCGTCAGGTACGTCAGGCCCTCGGCGGTCTTGCGCGGGTCCCCGCTCATGTTCGCTCCCTCGTCACGATTCCTATGTATCACCGTAGGATTCCGCGACCCCGGCGGCAAGAGGGGCGCGACGGCCGGAAGGGCCCGCCCTGCGGCAGGGCTTCGGTACGAGTTCCCGCTCGGTCGGTACGAGTTCCTGTCGGAGGGGGTCAAAAAACATGAGCATTGCTCTACTCTCCCGGGCATGTCCTGGCCCCGCAGGCTCCACGCCGCACTGGCGGCCCTGATCACCGTGCTGCTCGTCGCCCTCCTCGCGCCGGCCGCAGCCGCTCACGAGGAGCGGCCGGTCGCGTTCCCGGACGGCTCGGGCAGCGTGCCCGACCATCGCGGCGGCGCGCCCGACCTCCTGGTCTGCAAGAAGGACCGGAAGGACTTCGAGCGCCGGATCGCCGCCTTCCCCCAGGACCTGCGCAAGCGGAATCTCGAGCTCTTCGACCGCTGCCAGGACAACGGCTTCCAGCATCTTCAGGCGGCGGTGGACGCCGTGGACGAACCCGGCATGAACATCGCGATGCTGCCCGGCCTCTACGAGGAGGAGCCCTCCCAGCCGAAGCCGCGCGGCGCCTGCGCACGCCTCGAGGCCCCCGACTCGCAGCTCGGCTACCAGATCCTGTCGTACGCCCAGCAGAAGCGATGCCCGCACAACCAGAACCTCGTCGCGATCATCGGCAAGAAGAACCTGCAGATCGAGGGCACCGGAGCTGCGCGCACCGATGTCGTCGTCGACGCCAAGTACCGGAAGCTGAACGCCATCCGCGCGGACCGCTCCGACGGGGTCTACTTCAAGAACTTCACCGCCCAGCGGACCACGTTCAACTCCCTCTACGTCCTGGCCGGTGACGGCTTCGTCATCGACGACGTCCTGACCCGCTGGAACGACGAGTACGGCTTCTTGACCTTCGCCAGCGACCACGGCCTGTACAAGGACTGCGAGTCGTACGGCAACGGCGACTCGGGCATCTACCCGGGCAGCGCCTCCGACATCAACAACGGCCGCGGCTACGACGTCCCGCGCTACTCCATCGAGATCACCGGCTGCCACAGCCACCACAACATGGTCGGCTACTCCGGCACCGCGGGCGACTCCGTCTGGGTCCACGACAACGAGTTCGACCACAACATGGGCGGCGCCTCCATGGACTCCGCCTTCCCCGGCCACCCCGGACTGCCGCAGAACCACGCCAAGTTCGAGCGCAACCTGATCCACGACAACAACGAGGACTACTACCGCCACGTCGCCGACGGCACCTGCGCCAAGCCGCCGGCCGAGCGCGGGTACGAGGACGGCGTCGTCTGCCCGCAGATCTCCATGCCACCCGGCTCCGGCATCATCACCGCGGGCGGCAACTGGAACATCTACGAGGACAACTGGGTCTACGGCCACGACCGCGCCGGCTTCTTCCTGAGCGCCGTACCCGCCTTCATCCGCGGCGAGTCGGCCTGGTCCAAGCAGACCGACACGTCCCACCACAACCGGTACGCCGGCAACCGCCTGGGCACCGACAAGGCCGGCCGCGACCGGCCCAACCGTACGGACGTCTGGTGGGACGGCCAGGGCGAGGGCAACTGCTGGCAGGGCGACGCCGGAGCCTCCACCCCGCGCACCCTGCCCACCTGCGGCGAGCGCCGCGGCGACGTCTCCGGCGGCGCCGACCGACTGGCCGGCGAACCCGCCAAGCTCGCCCATCTCCTGGTCTGCGCCGACTACGACGTACGGGCGCGGCGGCTACCGGCGGGCTGCGACTGGTACGGGGCCCGGGGCGTCGAGCGCATCGAGATGCAGCTCGCCGTGGGCACAGCGGCGGTGCTCGCCCTGGTCGGCGGTCTGCTCTGGTGGCGCAGACTCCGGCACGACCGGCTGGCAACGGCCGCTTCTGCGGCGGGACTTGCCGGACTTGGGCTCGACGTGGCCGGCGCCTCGACGGGACTGACCGCCACCTATGTCCCGGCGATCGCGCTGCTGTTGACGGCCGTCTGGTGGATCGGCGTCGGTCTCGCGATACGCCGCGGTGGTCGGTCCGGATTCGGCTGGGTCACCGTCGCGCTCGGTGTCCTCGCCCTGCTCGACGCCTTCGACAAGGCGGTGTGGATGATTCCGTGGATCCCGCTGGGCCCGGCCTGGCTCCGGGCGCTGCTCGGTGTGGTCTGGGTGCTCTGGGCGGTCGTCGCGACGGCCGGCCGTGCGACCGAGCCCGCGGGCGCCGCCGCGCGGGACGGGCAGAGCGGTGGCCCCGCGGCGGCCGGGGCGCAAGGGGCTCCGGCGTGACGGCGGGGCGAGCGGGCGCGCGTACCGCACGGGCGGGGGGCCGGCCGGTGGGTGCCGCCCTGGTCTCCGCGCTGGCGGCCGTCCTTGCCGTCGCCCTCCTGAGCGGTTGTGGAGGCAGGCCGACCACGCACCACAAGCCGGGTACCGGACACGAGGAGGCGAGCGGCCCGGTGGGCGAACTGCTCGAGGCCGAGGACGAGTCCGGCCACCGCCTGCGTCAAGTGCCGCGCGACGACGCCCCGTCGGCCGAGCTGAGCGTACGGCCGGACTCCGAGGACGGCTGGAACGTCAAGGTGTCCGTGAGCAGGTTCCGCTTCACCCCGGACAGTGCCGGCGGCGCGGCCCTGCCGGGGCGCGGGCACGCGCACCTGTACGTGGACGATCACAAGGTGGCCCGGGTGTACGGCAGTTGGCACCATCTGCCGGGCAGTGCGGTGCCGCGTGGAACCCACAAGATCACCATCCGCCTCCATGCGGACGATCACACGGTGTGGGCCGTGGACGGGACGGCGATCGAGGCGAACGCCGAGGTCACTGCGTCGGCCGGCGGCAGCGGACACAGCCACCCCGGTGGCGACGGGGGCGGCGCGGACAAGCCCGAGGGAGCCACCGGCCGGACCGTGAAGATCACCGTGTCCGACGGCGAGGTCGCCCCGGCACCCGGACGTATCGAGGTGAAGAAGGGCGAGCGCATACGCCTGAACGTGACCAGCGACCGCTCCGACACGCTGCATGTGCACGGCTACGACCGCGAGGCGCAACTGTCACCGGGCCGGGCCGCCACCCTGACCTTCACCGCCGACCGCAGCGGGCTCTTCGAGGTCGAGACCCATGAATCGGGGCTGTTGCTGACACAACTGGCGGTCCGGTGAGCCCGGTGGGGCCGGCGCTCCTCGCCCACGGGGTGGGCTCGCAGCACGATCTGCCGATCTCGCCGTTCTACGCCTTCGCCGGTGCCTTCGCAGCGCTGTTCGTCTCGTTCCTCGCGCTCGGTCTGCTCTGGTCCGCATCACGCTTTCGCGGCGACCGGTCGGGGATCGCGCTGCCCGCCGCGGTCGAGCGCGCCGTCGATGCCCGTGCCGTCCGCCTGGTGCTGCGCGGACTCGGCCTGGCTGCCGCGCTGTTCGTCGCACTCCACCTCGTACTCGGCCCCGACGATCCGGAGCGCAATCCGGCGCCCGGGAGCGTCTACGTCCTGTTCTGGGTCGGCCTGGTCCCCGCATCGCTGCTCCTCGGGCCGATCTGGCGCCTGATGAACCCGCTGCGGACCGTGCACCGGCTGCTCCAGCGGGCCGCGCTCGGTGCTCGGCGCGGGGCCGGGCGAACGGACCGGATCCCACCCGCGCGCCTGGGACTGTGGCCCGCCGCGGCCGGCCTGCTCGCCTTCACCTGGCTCGAACTCGCCGCACCCGAGCCCGCGTCCCGCACCACGCTGCTGGTCTTCCTCGGCTGTTACGCGGTACTGCACCTGGTCGCCGCCGCGCGATACGGCGAGGGCTGGTTCGCCCGGGGTGACGCCTTCGAGGCGTACTCGACGCTCGTCGCGCGCCTGTCCCCGTGGGGTCGTCGCCGCGACGGCCGCCTCGTCCTGCGCAACCCTCTGCACGGCCTGGACGCGACGGAGCGGGTGCCCGGACTCGTCGCCGTGGTCTGCGTGATGCTCGGCTCCACCGCGTACGACGGGTTCTCGGACGCACCCTCGTGGATCACCACCGTGCAGACCTCCCCGCTGGGCCGCACCACCACGGCGACGCTCGGTCTGTGCGGTGCGGTGGCCCTGGTAGCGGCTCTGTACGCCCTGTGCGCCGGAGTGACGCGCTTCCTCGGCGGTGCGGAACACCCGCTCGGCGACTTCGCCCACTCGCTCGTACCGATCGCCCTCGGCTATCTCGTCGCCCACTACTTCACCCTCCTCCTCACCGAGGGGCCCCGCACGCTCGCGCTCGCCGCGGGAGCGGACCGACCCGTCGCGCCCGAACCGCCGCTGTCGCCGGGCGGCCTCGCGGTGCTGCAGGTGGTGGCGATCGTGAGCGGCCACGTGCTGGGCGTGGTCGCCGCACACGACCGCTCGGTACGGCTCTTCCCGGCGGCCAAGGCGGTGGCCGGGCAACTGCCCATGCTCGCCCTGATGATCGCGTACACCCTGGGAGGCCTGACGCTGCTCATCGCCTGACCGACGGCTGCCGCCGAATTCGCTCTGCACAGGCACCCGTTGACAAGTCGAAGC
This sequence comes from Streptomyces sp. YIM 130001, assembly GCF_003574445.1. GTDB lineage: Bacteria > Actinomycetota > Actinomycetes > Streptomycetales > Streptomycetaceae > Streptomyces. The sequence continues at coordinate 378,324 of NZ_KZ984551.1, read as the reverse complement.
CCCGGCGGCCGACCCGCTCAGTCCGCCGACCCTACGTTCGAGGCATGATGGAACATGTGTCCTTCACCCGTTCGACGGCCGGTTCCCTGCGCCGGGAACCCGTCCAGCAGCGCAGCGCGATACGTCTGGCCCGCATTCTCGACGCCTGCGCCACTCTGCTCGACGAGATCGGGTACGAGGAGCTGACGACCCGGGCGGTGGCAGACCGCGCGGGAGTCCCGATCGGCTCGGTGTACCGCTTCTTCGGCAACAAGCGCGCCATGGCCGACGCTCTCGCCGTGCGCAACCTCGACCGTTACGCGGAGCGCATCGAGGACCGGGTCGGTGAACTGCCGCCCGGTGACTGGCGTCCCGCCATCGACGTGGCCCTGGACGAGTACCTGGCGATGAAGCGGGTCGTCCCCGGATTCGCCCTGGTCGACTTCGGCGCACCGTCCGGCGTCGACGTCAACCAACAGGTGGCCGACCGGATCGGCGCGCTCCTCGCGGGACGCCTCGGGCGCCCGCTCGACGAGGGGTTCCGCCGCACCCTGCTGGTCTGCGTGGAGGCGGCCGACGCCCTGCTTCAACTCGCCTTCCGCGCCGACGCCTCCGGAGACGCGGAACTGGTGGCCGAGACGCGCGTCCTGCTGCACGCGTACCTCGCCCAGTCCCTGGACTGACGCACGACGTCCCGCCCCCGGCGTACGCACGCAGTACATCCCGATCCGGACCCACGCCCAACCGATTCCCGCCACCCCCTGCCCGACGTGCATACCAGTCGGTATGCTCCGAGGTGTCAGCGCGCCACCGTAGCCGCCGCCCCCGGGAGGGCTGATGCGTCCCACCGACTCGTCCCGTACCGCCCAGCGTGTCTGCCCGCTCTGCGAGGCCACCTGCGGACTGACCCTCACCATCGAAGGCACCACCGTGAGCGGCGCGCGCGGTGACCGCGACGACGTCTTCAGCAGCGGGTTCATCTGCCCGAAGGGCGCCTCCTTCGGGCAGCTCGACGCGGACCCGGACCGTCTGCGGCGCCCCCTCGTCCGGGAGGGCGGGCGGCTGCGCGAGGCCGACTGGGAGGAGGCGTTCGCCGCGGTGGCCGCGGGGTTGCGCCCGCTGGTTCAGGAGCACGGTCCGGACGCCGTCGGCGTGGTCCTCGGCAATCCGAATGTGCACACCATGGCCGGCCAGCTCTATCCGCCGGTACTGCTCTCCACGCTCGGCACCCGGAATCTGTTCACCGCCAGCACGCTCGACCAGATGCCCAAGCATGTGGCGTGCGGACTGCTGTACGGCGACCCGTTCGCCATTCCCGTGCCCGACCTCGACCGCACCGACCACCTCCTCCTGATCGGCGCCAATCCGCTGGAGTCCAACGGCAGCCTGTGCACCGCCCCGGACTTCCCCGGCCGGCTCAAGGCGCTGAGGCGCCGCGGCGGCACCCTCACCGTCATCGATCCGCGCCGCACCCGCACCGCGGACCTCGCCGACCGCCACGTCCCCGTCCGACCCGGCACCGACGCGCTGCTCCTGGCCGCGCTCGTGCACGTCCTGTACGAGGAAGGACTCACCGCGCCGGGGGCGCTCGCCGAGCACGTCGAGGGCATCGACGAAGTGCGGCGCGCCGTGGCCGAGTTCACCCCCGAGGCGGCCGGCGCCGCCTGTGACGTACCGCCCGCGGAGATCCGCGCCATGGCCCGCGAGCTGGCCGCCGCCGAGACCGCCGCCGTGTACGGCCGCATCGGCAGTTGCACCGTCGCGCACGGGACTCTCGCCAGTTGGCTGGTGGACGTGCTCAACGTGCTCACCGGGAATCTCGACCGCCCGGGCGGTGCGATGTTCCCGCTGTCGGCCACCGCCCGTGCGCCGCGGCCCGCCGGCCCGGGCCGGGGATTCAGGACCGGCCGCACGCACAGCAGGGCCGGGGGCCACCCCGAGGTCAAGGGCGAGTATCCGATCGCCGCCCTCGCCGAGGAGATCGACACCCCGGGAGACGGCCGGATCCGCGCCGTCGTCGCGATCGCCGCCAATCCGGTGCTCTCCGCGCCGGACGGCCACCGGCTCGACCGGGCGCTCGGCGGACTGGACTTCATGGTGAGCGTCGACCCCTATCTGAACGAGACCTCGCGCCACGCGCACGTCGTCCTCCCGCCCCCGCCGCCGTCGCGCAGCCCCCACTTCGACTTCGCCTTCAACGCCCTGGCCGTACGCAATCAGGTCCGCTACAACCGTGCGCCCGTGCCGACCGACGACGGCGTGCCTGGCGAGTCCGAGATCCTCGCCCGGCTGGTCCTCGCCGTGTCCTCCCGCCCCGACGTGCCAACCGGCAGCGTCGACGCCATGGTCGTCGAGCGCGTCCTCGGCAAGGCCGTGTCCGATCCGCTGCAGAGTGTGTACGGACGCGACCCCGGAGAGCTCGCCGGCCTGCTCAGCGGGGACGACGGCACCGAGCGGCGGCTCGACATGATGCTCCGGCTCGGCCCGTACGGAGACGGCTTCGGCGCCGACCCGGACGGTCTGACCCTGGACCGGCTGCTCGACCGCCCGCACGGTATCGACCTCGGCCCGCTCGAGCCGCGCGTCCCGCAGGTCCTGTCCACCCGCTCCGGCCGTATCGAGCTGTACCCGCAGGCGATCGCCGACGACCTGCCACGACTGCGCCGGGCACTACGTGACCGGCCCGCGGGGCTGGTCCTCGTCGGCCGCCGCCACCTACGGTCCAACAACAGCTGGATGCACAACGTGCCGTCCCTGAACGGCGGTTCCAACCGCTGCACGCTCCAGATCCACCCCGAGGACGCGGCCCGCCTCGGCGTCACCGACGGCGCCCTGGTCAGCGTCAAGAGCGACGGCGGCGAGGTGGTCGCACCGGCCGAGCTCACCGACACGGTCCGCGCCGGCGTGGTGAGCCTCCCGCACGGCTGGGGCCACGACCGCCCGGAAACCCGGATGTCGGTGGCGGCCGCCCGGCCCGGCGTGAACAGCAACCAGCTGCTCGACGGTTCGCTGCTCGACCCGCTCTCCGGGACGGCCGTACTGAACGGCGTACCCGTCCAGATCGGTCCTGCCGGCTGAGGGGTCGCCCGCGGGTGTTTGCGCAGGCAGGTGGGCCCGTATCCGACCGATCGACCGTCACGCGGCTGTGACCTGGAGTTTTGCGCGTATTGCTCGCGCGTCAACTACTTGTTAACAAAAGTTTTCGCGCCCTAACGTCGTCCGGAACCGCCGTCCCAGGTGGGAGTTCAAAGGCGAACGTTAGGTATCTCCATGCTGACCATCCTTGGCTTCGCCATGATCGCGACCTTCCTGGTCCTGATCATGCTGAAGAAGATGTCGCCGATCGCGGCTCTGGTCCTGATCCCCGCGCTGTTCTGCGTGTTCGTGGGTCAGGGGGCGCAACTCGGTGACTACGTCCTCGAAGGCGTCACGGATCTCGCGCCCACCGCGGCGATGCTGATGTTCGCGATCGTCTACTTCGGCGTGATGATCGACGTCGGCCTCTTCGACCCGATCGTCCGGGCGATCCTTCGCTTCTGCCAGGCCGACCCGATGCGCATCGTCGTCGGTACCGCCGTGCTCGCGGCGATCGTCTCGCTCGACGGCGACGGTTCGACCACGTTCATGATCACGGTCTCGGCGATGTACCCCCTGTACAAGCGCCTCAAGATGAGCCTGGTCGTGATGACCGGTGTCGCGGCCATGGCCAACGGCGTGATGAACACCCTGCCCTGGGGCGGACCGACGGCCCGTGTCGCGACCGCGCTGAAGCTCGACGCGACCGAGGTCTTCGTACCGATGGTCCCCGCGCTCGCCGTCGGCCTGGTCGCCGTCCTGTTCCTGGCGTACGTCCTCGGCCTGCGCGAGCGCAAGCGCCTCGGCGTGCTCACCCTGGACGAGGCGCTCGGCCGCGAGGCGAACGAGTCGGAGACGGTGCTGGTCGGTGCCGGGGACGGGGCGGCGGCCGAGGGTGACTCCGGCACGTCGGGCCGGGGCGACGGACGTCTTCGTAAGGCCGCTCGAGGCAAGTCCGCCGGGTCGGGGGCGACTGCCGGAGCGGGCGCCGCGGCCGTCAGCGGGGCCTCGGGAGGAGCTCCGGCGTCCGCCGCTCCCGCGGACGACGACGAGGCCTTCCAGGCCCTCGATCCGAACCGGCCGACGCTGCGCCCCAAGCTGTACTGGTTCAACGCGCTCCTCACCGTCGCGCTGCTGACCGCCATGATCATGCAGCTGCTGCCGATCCCGGTGCTGTTCCTGCTCGGCGCCGCCCTCGCCCTGACGGTCAACTTTCCGCACATGCCCGACCAGAAGGCCCGGATCGGCGCGCACGCGGAGAACGTCCTGAACGTCTCCGGCATGGTCTTCGCCGCAGCCGTCTTCACCGGAGTGCTGCAGGGCACCGGCATGGTGGACCACATGGCCAAGTGGCTGGTCGGCGCGATCCCGGACTCCATGGGCCCGCACATGGGCCTGGTCACCGGCCTGCTCTCCGTCCCGTTGACGTACTTCATGTCCAACGACGGCTTCTACTTCGGCATCGTGCCGGTCCTCGCGGAAGCGGGCGCCGCACACGGCATCTCGCCCGTCGAGATCGCCCGCGCCTCCCTCGTCGGCCAGCCGCTGCACATGTCGAGCCCGCTGGTACCCGCGGTGTACGTCCTGGTCGGCATGGCCAAGGTCGAGTTCGGCGACCACACCCGGTTCACCGTCAAATGGGCGGCGCTGACCTGCCTGGTGGTGCTCGGCGCCGGGCTGCTGTTCGGGACCATCTGAGTGTTGGGGATCATCTGAGGTCATGAGCGACAACCAGGAGCCCGGCAGGGGCTGGCTGCTTCGCCTCGTCATCGCCTTCAGCTTCGCGCAGGCGGCGGTGTCGATGGCGCGGCCCGCCGTCTCCTACCGGGCTCTCGCCCTGGGCGCCGACGAACGCGCCGTGGGCGTCATCGCCGGCGTCTACGCGCTGCTCCCGCTCTTCGCCGCCGTACCGCTCGGCCGTCGTACCGACCACGGGCGCTGCGCACCGCTGCTTCCGGTCGGCGTCGTCCTCATCTCGGGTGGCTGCGCGCTCAGCGGTGTCGCCGGATCGCTTCCGGCGATGGCCGCCTTCAGCGGGGTGATGGGCCTCGGCCACCTCTGCTTCGTCATCGGTGCACAGTCCCTCGTGGCCCGGCAGTCGGCCCCGGACCAACAGGACCGCAACTTCGGCCACTTCACCATCGGCGCCTCGCTCGGCCAGCTGATCGGCCCGGTCGCGGCCGGTTGGCTGATCTCGGCACGGGACGGAGAACTGGACCGGACCAGCGCGCTCGCCCTCGTCGTGGCCGCGGTGGTCGGAGCCGTCTCGCTCACCTCCACCTGGCGTCTCGAGCACCGGCGCGACTGCGCTCCGGCGCCGGAGCGCGCGGACCGGGTGCCGGTCGGCGGGATACTGCGTACGCGCGGCGTCCCGGCCGGCATCTTCATCAGCCTGGCGGTGCTCTCCGCCACCGACATCCTCACCGCCTATCTCCCGGTCGTCGGCGAGCACCGGGGTATCGCTCCCGCCACCGTCGGTGTGCTGCTGAGCCTGAGGGCGGCTGCCACGGTGGCGTGCCGGCTGGTGATGACTCCGATGATCCGGCTGTTCGGCCGTACCGCCCTGCTGACCGTGACCTGCCTGATCGCGGCCCTGTTGTGCGCCGCGGTCGCACTGCCGCTGCCGGTCGCGGCACTGGCCGTGGTCCTGTCCGTGCTCGGATTCTGCCTCGGGGTCGGGCAGCCCCTGTCCATGACCACGGTCGTCCAGGCGGCGCCCGACAGCGCACGTTCCACGGCCCTGGCCCTGCGCCTGACCGGCAACCGCCTCGGCCAGGTCGCGGCCCCCGCGGCGGCCGGCCTGATCGCGGGCGTGGCCGGTGTCGGCGCCCCGTTCCTCACCCTCGGCGCCCTGTTGCTCGGCGCCGCGGGGCTCAGTCTGCGGGGCGGCGGGCGTACCGGACAGCGCCCCCGCCGTCCGCTGCGGCCGGCGAGGAAGGAGCGCGGTGAGCGGCCCGAAGCGCGGACCGGCCAGATCCCGGAGGCCGCCCGCCGCGACGGGGGTTAGGGGTACGGGCCCAGGGAGCCTGCTGTTCGACCGGCTCGCAGCGCGGTCGGCTCCGTGAGGCACTGGCGTCTGAAAACTAACACCGCTAGTTTGGGTCGGACGACGCAGCGATGCCTGGAGGACAGCGATGAAGGCCCATGACGCGATGTACATCGGTGGCGAGTGGCGAGCCGCCGCGGGCCAGGACGGGATCGAGGTGGTCAACCCGGTCGACGAGCAGGTGATCGCGACCGTCCCGGCCGGCACCGTGGAGGACGTGGACGCGGCCGTGCGCGCCGCCCGAGCCGCGCTGCCCGGCTGGGCGGCGACTCCGCCCGCCGAACGCGGCGCCAAGCTGGCCGCCCTGCGGGACGTACTCGCCGCCCGCAAGGACGAGATCGCGGAGACCGTCACCGCCGAACTCGGCTCGCCGATCGGCTTCTCGCAGGCCGTGCACGCGAGCGTGCCGATCGCGGTGGCCGGTTCCTACGCCGAACTCGCCGCCACGTACCCCTTCGAGGAGCGCATCGGGAACTCCACCGTGCTGCACGAACCGATCGGCGTGGTCGGCGCGGTCACCCCCTGGAACTACCCGCTGCACCAGATCGTCGCCAAGGCGGCGCCCGCGCTGGCGGCCGGCTGCACGATGGTGCTCAAGCCGGCCGAGGACACCCCGCTTGTCGCCCAGCTTTTCGCCGAGGCCGTACACGAAGCGGGGCTTCCCGCAGGCGTGTTCAACCTCGTCACCGGGCGCGGCCCGGAGGCCGGGCAGGCGCTGGTCACCCACGAGGGCGTGGACCTCGTCTCGTTCACCGGCTCCACCGCGGTCGGCCGGCAGATCGGCGCCGCGGCCGGCGCCGCGGTCAAGCCCGTCGCCCTCGAACTCGGCGGCAAGTCGGCGAACGTCATCCTGCCGGGCGCGGACCTCGCCAAGGCGGTCAACGTCGGCGTCGCCAACGTCATGTCCAACTCCGGCCAGACGTGCAGCGCCTGGACCCGCATGCTGGTGCACCGCGACGCGTACGACGAGGCGGTGTCGCTGGCCGGGGCCGCCGCGGCCAAGTACGGCGACCGTATCGGCCCCGTGGTGAACGCCAAGCAGCACGACCGGGTCCGCGGATACATCGAGAAGGGCGTGGCCGAGGGTGCCAGGGTCGTCGCGGGCGGCGCCGAACCGCCGCACGAGCGGGGCTACTTCGTCAGCCCCACCGTCTTTGCCGACGTCACCCCGGAGATGACCGTCGCCCAGGAGGAGATCTTCGGCCCCGTCCTGTCCCTCATCGCGTACGAGGACGAGGACGACGCCGTCCGTATCGCCAACGGCACGGTGTACGGCCTCGCGGGCGCCGTCTGGGCGGCCGACGAGGACACGGCGGTGGCCTTCGCCCGCCGCCTGGAGACCGGGCAGGTCGACATCAACGGCGGACGCTTCAACCCGCAGGCCCCGTTCGGTGGTTACAAGCAGTCGGGCGTGGGGCGCGAACTGGGTCCGCACGGGCTCGGGGAGTACCTGCAGACGAAATCCCTGCAGTTCTGACGCGGGCGGGGGCGGGTGTCAGGTGTGCCCCCTCGCGTCACCCCGCCCCCGTCGCCCGTATCCCGCCCCGCCCGTATCCCGCCCCTCCCGTATCCCTACCGCCCCCCCGTACCCGGAGGCATCGAGAACATGGTCCGCGCCGCTGTCCTGCCCGCCGTCGGAGCCCCGCTGGAGATCGCCGAGATCGAGCTGCCCGAGCCGGGCCCCGGCCAGGTGCGGGTCCGTCTCGCCGCCGCCGGCGTCTGCCACTCCGACCTCTCGCTCGCCGACGGCACCATGCGGGTGCCCACACCGTGCGTACTCGGCCACGAGGGCGCCGGTACCGTGCTCGCCGTCGGCGAGGGGGTCACGGCGGTACGGGCCGGTTCCGAGGTGATCCTCAACTGGGCGCCGTCCTGCGGCACTTGCCCGGCGTGCCTGATCGGCGAGGGGTGGCTGTGCGACAACGCACTCGCCGGTGCCGCCTCCGTCTACGCCCGCAGGCCGGACGGTACCGAACTGCATCCGGGACTCAACGTCGCCGCCTTCGCCGAGGAGACCGTCGTCTCCGAGAACTGCCTGCTGCCGGTGCCGGACGGCATCGACCTCGCCGACGCGGCCCTGCTCGGCTGCGCCGTCCTGACCGGCTACGGGGCCGTGCACCACTCGGCCGCGGTGCGCGAGGGCGAGTCCGTCGTGGTGTACGGCGTCGGGGGCGTCGGCCTCGCGACGCTGCAGGCCGCGCGGATCGCGGGCGCCGGGCGGATCGTCGCGGTCGACGTGTCGCCCGGGAAAGAAGCCCTCGCGCTCGCCGCCGGCGCCACGGACTACGTACTCGCCTCGGACAAGACGGCCAAGGAGGTACGCGGGCTGACCGGCGGCCGCGGCGCGGACGTCGCGGTGGAGTGTGTGGGCCGGGCGCAGACCATCCGTACGGCCTGGGAGTCCACGCGACGCGGCGGACGTACGACGGTGGTGGGCATCGGAGGCAAGGACCAGCAGGTCACGTTCAACGCACTGGAGATCTTCCACTGGGGCAGGACGCTCGCGGGATGCGTCTACGGCAACTGCGATCCCGCGGTGGACCTGCCGGTGCTGGCGGACCATGCGCGATCGGGCCGCCTCGACCTCCGGTCCCTGGTGACCGACCGCATCGACCTCGACGGGATCCCGGCGGCATTCGACGCGATGCGTCAGGCGCGCGGCGGACGCGCCCTGATCGTCTTCTAGCCGGTCCTAGCCGGTCCTAGCCGGTCCTGGCCGGTCCTGGCCGGTCCTGGCCGAGACGGGACGGGCCGGCCCGCCCGGGCGCTCGAGGGCGAGCGCCTCACAGCTCCCGGTACTGCATCTCGAGCCCCGCCAGAAGCGCGGCGAGCCCCACCTCGAAGGCCCGCTCGTCCACCTTCTCCTGCCGCTCCGCGAGCAGATGCGCCTGCCCCAGGTGCGGATAGTCCGCAGGGTCGTACGCCGCCCGGTCGTCCGGGAAGCCCCCGGCGAACGACCCGAGCGCCGACCCCGTGACGAAGTACCGCATCAGCGCTCCGATCGACGTGGCCTGCGCCGCCGGCCAGCCCGCCGCGGTCATCGCGCCGAACACCGCGTCCGCGAGCCGCAGGCCGGCCGGCCGGTGCCCGGGCCCGTGCGCGAGCACCGGCACGATGTGCGGGTGCTCGAGCAGTGCGCGCCGGTAGGACACCGCCCAGTCGTGCAGCGCCGTGCGCCAGTCCCGCTCGTCACCGGGGTCGAACATCGACAGGTCGACCTGCGCGCTCACCGAGTCGGCGACCGCCTCCAGGATCTGGTCCTTGGTGCGGAAGTGGTTGTAGAGCGAGGGCCCGCTGACGCCGAGCTCCGCCGCGAGACGCCGTGTGGAGACCGCCGCCAGGCCCTCGGCGTCCACCAGGGCGGCGGCCGTCGCGACGATGCGTTCCGTACTCAGCAGGGGCTTGCGCGGTCGGGCCATGCGGCTCATAGTAGGCCCACCGACGCCAAAACTAGCAGTGTTAATTAAGGGTGGGTGGAACCCGGTGAACCTGGAGCTCAGCGAGGAGCAGACCGCCGTCAGGCAGCTCGCCCGCGACTTCGTCCAGCGCGAGATCGCGCCGCACGTGCGGGACTGGGACCGGGCCGAGAGCGTCGACCGCTCGGTGGTCGCCAAGCTCGGTGAGGTGGGATTCCTGGGTCTCACCGTCGACGAGAGGTACGGCGGCTCGGGCGGCGACCACCTCGCGTACTGCCTGGTGACCGAGGAGCTCGGCCGCGGCGACTCCTCGGTGCGCGGCATCGTCTCGGTGTCGCTCGGCCTGGTGGCCAAGACCGTCGCCGCCTGGGGGAGTGAGGAGCAGAAGCGGCAGTGGCTGCCGCGGCTCACCTCGGGCGACGCCCTCGGCTGCTTCGGCCTGACCGAACCGGGCACCGGCTCGGACGCGGGGAACCTGGCCACCCGGGCGGTACGCGACGGCACGGACTACGTCGTCGACGGCACCAAGATGTTCATCACGAACGGCACGTGGGCCGACGTCGTCCTGCTCTTCGCCCGCACCGGCGACGAGCCCGGCCATCGGGGCGTCTCGGCGTTCCTGGTGCCCACCGACAGCCCTGGCCTGAGCCGCCGCACCATCCACGGCAAGCTCGGCCTGCGCGGCCAGGCCACCGCCGAGGTGGTGCTCGAAGGTGTGCGGGTGCCGGCGAGCGCCATGCTCGGCCCCGCGGGCAAGGGCTTCTCGGTGGCCATGTCGGCCCTGGCCAAGGGGCGGATGTCGGTGGCGGCCGGCTGTGTCGGCATCGCGCAGGCCGCCCTGGACGCGTCCCTCGGGTACGCGGGTGAGCGCGAGCAGTTCGGCAAGCCGATCGCGGGCCACCAGCTGGTGCAGGAACTCATCAGCGACATGGCCGTCGACGTCGACGCGGCCCGGCTGCTCACCTGGCGGGTGGCCGATCTGATCGACCGCGGCGAGCCCTTCGTCACGGAGTCCTCGAAGGCCAAACTCTTCGCCTCGGAGGCCGCGGTCCGCGCGGCGAACAACGCCATCCAGGTGTTCGGCGGCTACGGCTACATCGACGAGTACTCGGTCGGCAAACTCCTGCGCGACGCCCGGGTGATGACGCTGTACGAGGGCACGAGCCAGATCCAGAAGCTGGTCATCGGCCGGGCCCTGACGGGCGTATCCGCCTTCTGACCGTGGCCTGATCGCGCCCGCCTCCCGGTCCCGGCCCCGTCCTGCGTGCCGTACGTCCTAAGCGCTTGCTCAGCGATAGGGGTAGGGTGCAGTCCTGCCGGAGGGCGACGGGCCGATTCCGTCGTGCCGCCGGCCATACCCGCGGACGTGGCGAGAGGGGCGACGATGGACACGGCGGAGCCGACCGAGGGCGCGGCATGGGACGAGGTCACCCCTGACGCGGCCAGGCGACTCCTCGTCGCGGCGGTGGAGGCCTTCGCCGAGCAGGGCTACCACGCGACGACCACCCGGGACATCGCGGGCCGTGCCGGCATGAGCCCGGCCGCGCTCTACATCCACTACAAGACCAAGGAAGAGCTGCTGCACCGCATCAGCCGCCTCGGTCACCTGAAGGCCGTCCGGATCCTGCAGGCCGCGGCCGACGCCGAGGGCGCCGCCGTCGAACGCCTCTCCCACGCGGTCAGCAGCTTCGTGGTCTGGCACGCCGAGCAGCACACCACGGCCCGGGTGGTCCAGTACGAGCTGGACGCGCTCGGCCCCGAGCACCGCACGGAAGTGGTGGACCTGCGCAGGCAGTGCGACGCCGCCGTCCGCCGCATCCTGCTCGACGGCGTACGGGACGGCGAGTTCGACGTCCCCGACGTGCCCGGCACCGCACTCGCCGTGATGTCGCTCTGCATCGACGTGGCCCGCTGGTTCAACGCGTCCGGGCGCCGCACACCCGACGAGGTCGGCGCTCTCTACGCCGACCTCGTCAACAGGATGGTCCGATCCGGCGCCTGAGGCCGGCTCCGGGCCGCGCTCAGAAGTAGAAGCGGGACACCGACTCGGCGACGCAGGCGGGCTTGTCGGCGCCCTCGCGCTCCACGGTGACCGTGGTGGTCAGCTGGACGCCGCCGTCGGAGGTCTCGCTGACGTCCTTCAGTACGCCCGAGGCGCGCAGCCGGGAGCCGACCGGCACGGGGGAGGGGAAGCGGACCTTGTTGGTGCCGTAGTTGATGCCCATGCGGACACCCTCGACGCGCATGATCTGCGGCACCAGCGTCGGCAGCAGCGACAGCGTGAGATAACCGTGCGCGATGGTGGTGCCGAAGGGGCCGTCCGCCGCCTTCTGAGGGTCCACGTGGATCCACTGGTGGTCGCCGGTGGCCTCGGCGAAGCGGTCGATCCGCGGCTGGTCGATCTCCAGCCAGTCGCCGGTGCCGAGCTGCTCGCCGACGGCGGCCTTCAGCTCGTCGGCGGAGGTGAAGATCCTTGGCTCTGCCATGTTCCATGCCTCCCGAGGGGTCATTTCTAAGCGCTTGCTCAGCATGGTCGCGCACCGGTCCGCTGTCAACGGAAGGCCCACCCCCGGTCGCCGCCGCCGGCCTGTACCCCGATTAGGGTTTCAGGGGTGCCGCAGATTCCAGAGAAGATCCATGAGCTCACCGTCGGCCAGCTGTCGGCCCGCAGCGGTGCGGCCGTATCCGCCCTGCACTTCTACGAGTCCAAGGGCCTGATCAGCAGCCGCCGCACCTCCGGCAACCAGCGCCGCTACGGCCGCGACGCCCTGCGCCGCGTCGCTTTCGTACGTGCCGCCCAGCGCGTCGGCATCCCGCTCGCCACCATCCGGGACGCGCTCGCGGAACTGCCCGAGGAGCGCACCCCCAACCGCGAGGACTGGGCCCGGCTCTCCGAGGCCTGGCGCTCCGAACTCGACGCCCGTATCAAGCAGTTGGGCCGCCTGCGCGACCACCTGACCGACTGCATCGGCTGCGGCTGTCTGTCGCTCGAGACCTGCGTGCTGTCCAATCCGGACGACGTCTTCGGCGAACGGCTCACCGGCTCCCGCCTCTACGCGGAACACCGCTCCTGATCCACACGGAGCACAGCTCCGGGCGAACGGCCCCCGGTGGCCGGACTGTTGGGCGGGCGGTGCGCGGGGTACGGGCAGGGTGCGGCGACGCAGCAGGCGTCGGGAGCGGTCCGTGGGACGCGGGCCCGGCCGTGAAACCGTGAGGAGCGCCGATGGGACTCGCCATCTGTTCACTGAAGTGGGACGTCGAGCAGTCACCGAAGCAGAACATCGACTACGACAGCGACGGCTACCACCTCGTGCGGTTCCCCTACGAGCAGGACGAGGAGTCGTACGACCCCTGGAAGATGCACGACCCGGCGCAGGGCGGCGGGGATCCCTCCAAGTTCCCCGACGGCCGCTCGGGGCTCATCTGGCCGAGCCACGAAGGCTGGGGCGTGCTCTCCGCGATGGTCTTCTGGGAGGCGGACAGCAAGCCCACCGAGTACCGGGCGCGCTTCGTCCGCGATCCGCTGGACGCGGGATCCGGCTACGACTCGACGGCCACCACCGACTCCGCGCCGACCGGCGGTGGCCAGTACCGCAGTTACGTCTGGCAGATGTTCGTACACAAGGGAGTGCCGCTCGGCCTCAAGATCTCGGCCCGCGGGCGGGGCGACGCGAAGGTCGCGACGCCGCTGATGCACGCCCAGTTCAAGCTGGCCATCCACACGGACGTGCTCACGCCCTGACGGCGCGCCTCCGCGCCCCGGCCGTCACGCCCCCGAACCCGTCACGCCCCCGAACCCGTCAGGCCCTGACCAGCGCGCGCCCTTCGAGCGCCGACTGCCGGGCCCGGATCAGCGCATCGGGTGCGAGTACGGGCTGCGGGACCAGGATGCCGCAGCCGGTGCAGACCGGACCGGACCAGGGCTCGTGGCCCAGTTCGGAGTTCCAGGCGATGTCCGTGTTCGTGCACACCGGGCAGCGGGCGCCGGGCTCGCGCTCGAGGGCCGCGATCAGCTTGCGCAGGACGTCGGCGAGCGGCTCGGCGGGGTGGGTGTGCGGGTCGTCGCACCAGGCGATCCCGCAGCCGCCCCAGGTGCACCGGTGCCAGTGGTCCACGGTGCCCGGACGGCGCAGTCCGTGGTGCTTCTCGCGCCGGCGGCGGTCGGCGAACTCGGCCTCGTAGCCGAGCCACACGGCCCGGGCCTCCTCCAGTTCGTCGAGCGCCGCCAGCAGGCGGTCGGGTTCGGGGGTGCGGTCCTCGGGGCCGAAACCGGCCCGTGCGCACAGGTGGTCCCAGGTGGCCCGGTGGCCGTAGGGAGCGAAGCGTTCCAGGCATTTGCGCAGTGAATACCGCCGCAGTGCCAGGTCGTTGTGAGGGTCACGTACCTGTCTCGCCAGGCTGCGGAAACCGGCCATGGCAACGCACCTCCTTGAGCGGGCTGTCTTGCGTCGACGCAAGGACGTCGCGGTATAGACGTACGCCGGACCGATCCGGCTCCATCAGATTTCGAATGGCCATCATCATCGGGGCGGAATGTGCCCACTGTGACCGGACTTACGGGGGCGGACTGTGTGGTGATTCGGAAAACATGACGGGTATTCATCTTCAACCGGTGCGGTACCGCCGGTAACCTCCCGGCCATCCGTCTTCGGGAGGAGCAGGAATGCAACGGCGCATCCCACGTCCCACTGTCCGCTCGCGGGCCGGCGCGCTGCTCGCCTCCGTGGCGCTCGCGGCCGGGCTCCTCACGCCCCTGCCAGGGGCCGCCGCCGCGGAGCCGCCGCCCGCGCCCGAGGATCACTGCGCGGGTCAGTGCGCCGACATCCTCCCGCCGGGCGCCAACGGCAACGCCACGCTCGCCGAGATCCTCGCCCACCGCGTGCTCGGCACCAAGCCGGCCCACAGCGACGACCAACTCGCCCCGTACGACGCCCTGTCGACCGGATATCCCTCCCTCACCGACGCCACCCTCACCGACTTCTTCCGCGACGCCTCCTTCGGAGTGTCCGATGAGCAGGTCGACTCGGTGACCAGCCCCCGAGACGACGTCACCATCACCCGCGACAAACAGAACGGCGTCCCGCACATCAAGGGCACCACCCGCTACGGCACCGAGTTCGGCGCCGGCTACGCGGCAGGCCAGGACCGCCTGTGGCTGATCGACCTCTTCCGGCACATCGGCCGCGGCGAGTTGACCTCCTTCGCCGGCGGAGCGCTCGCCAACCAAGGTCTCGAGCAGCAGTTCTGGCCCATGGCGCCCTACCAGGAGGAGGACCTCGAGCAGCAGGTCGAGTACATCACCGAGTCCTACGGTGAGCGCGGCAAGCAGGCCATGGAGGACGCCCAGGCCTACGTGGACGGCCTCAACGCCTACCGTGAGAAGTCCAAGAAGGGCCGCTACTTCCCGGGTGAGTACGTCCTGACCGGCCACGTGGACGCGATCACCAACATCGGCGAGATCCAGCCCTTCAAGGTCACCGACCTGATCGCCCTGGCCTCCGTCGTCGGCGGTCTCTTCGGCGGCGGAGGCGGGGGAGAGGTCGAGCAGGCGCTCTCCCTGATGAAGTCCCAGGACAAGTACGGCACGAAGAAGGGCACCGAGATCTGGGAGTCCTTCCGCCAGCGCAACGACCCGGAGACCGTGCAGACCGTGCACGACGGCACCGCCTTCCCGTACGCCGGAAAGCCGGACGACCCGCGGGGAGCCGCGATGCCCGACGCGGGCTCGGTCGAACGCGAGCAGCTGGTCCACGACAAGACCGGCTCGGCGGGCACCTCGCAGAAGGACCCGGTGAAAGCCCCCGCCAAGCTGAAGAAGCTTCAGGGCATCCACGACGACGGCGTCTTCCCCGGCGGACTGCAGGGCCTCGGCGGCGAGAAGGGCGCCGGCGACCGCAAGGGCATGTCCAACGCCCTGCTGGTCTCCGGCAAACACACCGAGAGCGGAAACCCGGTCGCCGTGTTCGGCCCGCAGACCGGCTACTTCGCACCGCAGCTCCTGATGATGCAGGAGCTGGACGGCCCCGGCATCAAGGCCCGCGGCGTCTCCTTCGCCGGTGTCGGCATGTACATCCAACTGGGCCGCGGTGCGGACTACTCCTGGTCGGCCACCTCCGCCAACCAGGACATCACCGACACCTACGCCGTCGAACTCTGCGCCCCCGACGGCTCGACTCCCGGCAAGGACGCCACCCACTACCGCTACCGCGGCGAGTGCGTCCCGATGGACAAGCTGGACAAGCGCAACGACTGGAAGCCGACCCTGGCCGACTCCACGGCGAAGGGCGGCTACCGGATGCAGGTCTTCCGGACCCACTACGGCATCGTCACGCACCGCGCCACGGTCGACGGCAAACCCGTCGCGTACACCTCGCTGCGCTCCACGTACCGGCACGAGGCCGACTCGATCATCGGCTTCCAGATGTTCAACGACCCCTCGTACGTGAAGGACGCCACGTCCTTCCAGCAGGCGGCCGAACACGTCGGCTACGCCTTCAACTGGTTCTACGCCGACTCGCGCGACATCGCGTACTACAACAGCGGATCCAATCCGGTGCGCGCGAAGGACGTCGACGCCTCCTTCCCGGTCCGCGCCGAACCCGCCTACGAATGGAAGGACTTCGAGCCGAAGCAGAACACCGCCGCGTACACCCCGCCCGACCAGCACCCGCAGTCCGTGAACCAGGACTACTACGTCTCCTGGAACAACAAGCAGGCCGACGGCTACACCGCGGCCGGCTTCGGCCACAGCGCCGTGCACCGCGGCGACCTCCTCGACGACCGCGTCGCCGCCCTCGTGGACGAGGGAGGCGTCACCCGCGCCTCGCTGACCCGGGCGATGGCCGAGGCCGCCGTCACCGACCTGCGCGGCGAGCAGGTGCTCCCGGAACTCCTGAAGATCATCCGCAGCGAGGACGTCGCCGATCCCGAACTGGCCAAGTCGGTGCAGGCGTTGGAGGCCTGGCACAAGGACGGCGCGCAGCGCAGGCAGACCGAGGCGGACGCGAAGAAGTATCCGCACGCGGATGCCGTGCGACTGATGGACGCCTGGTGGCCGCGCCTGGTGGAGGCCGAGTTCGCGCCGGGACTCGGTGAGGATCTGTACCAGGCGTTCACCGAGCAGCTGGCCGTCGACGAATCGCCTTCGGCGGCGCACGGACCGACCGGAGCGCACGCCGGCTCCGCCTTCCAGTACGGCTGGTGGGGCTTCGCCGACAAGGACCTGCGGGCCGTGCTCGGCGAGCCGGTCAAGGGCGGACTCGGCGCCACATACTGCGGCGACGGCGACCTCGGCGACTGCCGCAAGGCTCTCCTCGACACCCTGACCGAGGCGGCAGCCGTACCCGCGACCGAGGTCTACCCGGGCGACGACAGCTGCGAGGCGGGTGACCAGTGGTGCGCCGACTCGATCGTGCACCGTGCGGTCGGCGGGATCACCCACCAGCCGATCCAGTGGCAGAACCGGCCCACCTACCAGCAGGTGGTGGAGTTCCCTTCCCACCGCTGAGCCGAACCGGCATCGGGGCTCGCCCGGACGTCTCCGGGCGAGCCCCGTTCGCGTACAACGGCCGCTGTGTCAGCGGTACTCGAGATACCTGCGCCGCACCGCCCGGAAGTCCGCCAGCTCGTCCTGCCAGCCGCCGACCACCTCGTCGGTGTCCGCGCCCGCGTCGATCATCGTGCGCACCCGGGTCGAACCGGTCAGCTTGTCGATCCAGTTGTCCTCGCGCCAGGCGAAGCCGCTCCACGCCTGCTTGGCCGTGATCAGCAGCGCGATCCCGGTCCGTACCGGGTCGAAGGCCTCGCGGTCGTACACATGGATCTGTACACCGCCGGCCGTCTTGCCCTCGAACTTGGAGAACGTGGGCTCGAAGTACGCCTCGCGGAAGTCGACCCCGTCCAGTTCCACCCGGTTCGCGAGTTCGGCCCACTTGCGGTCGATGCCCTCGGCGCCCAGCAGCTCGAACGGCCGGGTGGTGCCGCGGCCCTCGGAGAGGTTGGTGCCCTCGAACAGGCAGGTGCCCGAGTAGACCACCGCGGTCTCGGGTGTCGGCATGTTCGGACTCGGCGGCACCCACGGCAGGCCGGAGGCGTCGAAGAAGTCGTCGCGCCGCCAGCCCGACATCCACACGGTCTCCAGCTCGACCGGCTTCTTCAGGAACTCGCCGTTGAAGAGCCGGGCCAGCTCCGCCACCGTCAACCCGTGCGCCTGCGAGATCGGCTCGCGCCCCACGAACGTGGCGAACTCCTTGTGCAGCACCGGCCCGAGCGCCGCACGCCCGGTCACCGGATTCGGCCGGTCGAGGACCACGAAGGGCAGACCGGCGAGCGCCGCCGCCTCCATGCAGTCGTAGAGCGTCCAGATGTACGTGTAGAAACGGGCGCCCGCGTCCTGGATGTCGAAGACGACGGTCTCGACGCCCGACTCGGTGAAGATGTCCGCGAGCGGCTGCCCACTGACCTGGTACGTGTCGTAGACGGGCAGACCGGTCGCCGGATCGTCGTAGCGTCCCTCGGAGCCGCCCGCCTGTGCGGTGCCGCGGAAGCCGTGCTCGGGGCCGAACACCGCGGTCAGGTCGATCCGTTCGTCGGCGTGCATCTCGTCGACGATGTGCTGGACTCCACCGCCCGTGGGGCCGCCGCGGGTCACACCGGTCGGGTTGGTCACGATGCCGACGCGGCGGCCGGCGAGCAGCCGGTAGCCGTCCGCGGCGAGCCGCTCGTAGCCGGTACGCAGCCGACGGCCGCCACCGTGGCCCCGGTCCGCCGCGGCGGCCGCGGGAGTGGCGGCAGCCATCGCACCGGCCGCCGCAGAGGCTGTGGTGGCGGCGAGCAGGCCCCGTCTGGACAGGTTCATGTAGTGCCCTCCTTGATCGCGAGGTGACATGAGCACGCACGCTAGTCGTCGGCCGCGCCCCGGGGAACGAGCCGGACCGGAGCGGGGCCCGACGACCCCTTCCCGGATCACATACCGACTGGTTAGTCTGCGATCTCGGGTCGTTCGAAGGAGATCGATGAGTACGCCGCACGAGAAGGACACGACACACGAGCAGGACGCTTCGCAGCCGATGGACGCGCTGCAGGGCAAGGGAGTTGTCGTCACCGGCGCGGGAGGCGGGATCGGCGCCGCGCTCGCCCGGCGGTTCGCCGCCGAGGGCGCCCGCGTCGTGGTCAACGACCTGGACGTGGACCGGGCGAAGGCGGTCGCCGACGAGATCGGCGCCGTCGCCGTACCCGGCGACGCATCGGCGATCGTGACCGAGGCCCTGGCCGCACTCGACGGCACCGTCGACGTCTACTGCGCGAACGCCGGCGTGGCCTCCGGCGGCACCGAAGCCGCCGAGGAAGAGGTCTGGGACACCGCCTGGAACGTGAATGTGATGGCACACGTCCGGGCGGCACGCGCCCTGCTCCCCGGCTGGCTCGAGCGCGGCGAGGGCCGGTTCGTCTCCACCGTCTCGGCGGCCGGACTGCTCACCATGGTCGGCGCCGCTCCCTACTCGGTCACCAAGCACGGCGCCTTCGCCTTCGCCGAATGGCTGTCGCTCACCTACCGGCACCGCGGTGTGAAGGTGCACGCGATCTGCCCCCAGGGCGTACGTACCGACATGCTCACCGCCGCCGGGTCCGCCGGCGAGCTGGTGCTCGCACCGACCGCGATCGAGCCGGAGGACGTCGCGGACGCGCTCTTCCACGGGATCGCCGAGGACCGCTTCCTGATCCTCCCGCACCCCGAGGTCGGCCCGTACTACCAGGCCCGCGCCGCCGAACCCGAGCGCTGGCTCGGCGGAATGAACCGCATCCAGCGCAAGTGGGAGGAGTCTTCCCGGTGACCGGCACGACGACCTACCGCGACCGGCCCTGGCTCGCCCTCCTCAGCGACGCGCAGCGGGCGCCCGTCCATCCACCGGCCTCCGTGGTGCGGGCCTTCAGGACCGCCGCCGCCGAGGCACCGGAGCGCGCCGCGCTCGCCTACTTCGACGCGCGCCTGAGCTACGCGGAGACCGACGCGCTCTCCGACTCCGTCGCCGGACACCTCGCGGCCCGGGGCCTCGAGCGCGGCGACCGGGTCGCGATCATGCTGCAGAACTCGCCGCACTTCGTCCTCGCGCTGCTCGGCGCCTGGAAGGCAGGCGCGATCGTCGTCCCGGTGAACCCGATGTACAAATCCGCCGAGGTCCGCCACGTCCTCGACGACGCCGAGGTCACCGCCCTGGTCTGCGCGGACCGCGCCTGGGACGGGTATCTGCGCGAGACGGCCGCGGACTCCTCCGTACGCCTGGTGCTGACCGCCTGCGAGCGCGATCTGCAGACCCGGGACGACCAGCGGGTCCTCGACTTCGAGCGGCTGCAGGTCGCCGACGACGCCGATGACCTGCTCACCATCGCCCGCGCGGACCTGCCGGCGCCCGCCGACCGCGAGCCGACGGCCGACGACATCGCCCTGATCAGCTACACCTCCGGCACCAGCGGCACCCCGAAGGGCGCCACCAACCTGCACGGCGGGATCACCTACAACGCCGAGCGCCAGCGCACCGGACTCCCGATACCCGCAGGCCGGGGGTACTTCGCGCTCGCTCCGCTCTTCCACATCACCGGCATGGTCTGCGAGCTCGCCGCGTGTTTCGCCAACGCCGGCACCCTCGTCCTCGCCTACCGGTTCGAGGCCGGCGTCGTGCTCGACGCCTTCGCCGAGCACCGGCCCGCCTACACGGTCGGTCCGTCGACCGCCTTCATGGCGCTCGCCGCACACCCGGCCGCCACCCCCGGGCACTTCGCCTCGTTCCAGGTCGTCTCCTCCGGCGGTGCGCCCCTGCCGCCCGCTCTGGTGGAGAAGTTCCGTGCCGGGTTCGGACCCTCGCTGCGCAACGGCTACGGCCTCACCGAGTGCACCGCGCCCTGCGCCTCCGTACCCCCGCAGCACGAGGCGCCCGTCGACCCGGAATCCGGAACGCTGTCCGTGGGCGTCCCCGGCCCCGACGGCGTCGTACGCATCGTCGACGAGCAGGGCCGGGACGTGCCGCTCGGGGAGCACGGGGAGATCGCGGTGCGCGGCCCCCAGGTCGTCCCCGGCTACTGGCGCCGTCCGGAGGCCACCGCCGAGGGCTTCCCCGACGGGGAGCTGCGCACCGGCGACATCGGGTTCATGGACCGCGACGGCTGGCTGTACGTCGTCGACCGCAAGAAGGACATGATCAACGCGTCCGGCTTCAAGGTCTGGCCACGGGAGGTGGAGGACGTGCTGTACACCCACCCCGCGGTCCGCGAGGCAGCGGTCGTCGGCGTGCCCGACACCTACCGCGGTGAGTCGGTACGCGCGTACGTCAGCCTCCGCCCGGGCGTAGCCGTGGACCCGGGCGAACTGGCCTCGTACTGCAAGGACAGGCTGGCCGCGTACAAGTACCCGCGGGAAGTCGAGGTCCTGCCCGAACTGCCCAAGACGGCAAGTGGGAAGATCCTCCGGCGGGAACTGCGTTCCCGCCCCTAGATTCCAGTTCACGAAAGGCAGGTGGCGGCAGTGCCTAGGACGACGGACGGGGCCACGCCCGTACCGCAGCGGCTCCTGGCGGCCGCCACCCGGCTCTTCGCGGAGCAGGGGTACGACCGGACCTCGGTCCAGGAGATCGTCGAGGCCGCGGGTGTCACCAAGGGTGCCCTGTACCACTACTTCGGCTCCAAGGAAGACCTGCTGCACGAGGTCTACGCCCGGCTCCTGAGGCTCCAGCAGGACCGCCTCGACGCGGTCGCCGGCGCCGACGAACCGATCGAGACCCGGCTGCGCAACGCGGCCGCCGACGTCGTCGTCACCACCATCGACAACCTGGACGACGCATCGATCTTCTTCCGCTCGATGCACCAGCTGAGCCCCGAGAAGAACAAGCAGGTACGGGCCGAACGGCGGCGCTACCACGAACGCTTCCGCGCCCTGGTCGAGGAGGGACAGCGCTCGGGCGTCTTCTCCGATGCGACCCCCGCGGACCTGGTGGTGGACTACCACTTCGGCTCGGTGCACCACCTGTCGACCTGGTACCGCCCCGAGGGTCCGCTCACCCCGCGCGAGGTCGCGGACCACCTCGCGGACCTGCTGCTGCGGTCACTGCGGCCCTGAACGCCCGAGGGCGGACGGCCGCGGCATCAGGAGATCAGCCGAACGGGGCGACCCCGGTGCTGCCCTCGGAGGCATACACCGCCGTCGCCCCGAGCGCTGTGCCCAGGCCGTCGCTGATCACGAGGAGCCGCCCCGCGTACGTCCGCACCTCGCCGTCGGCACACAGGACGGGCAGGTCCGCGGCGAGGTCCTTCACCTCGGGGTGCGCCATCGCCCGGTGGAAGCCGGCCCAGTGGGCCTCACGGAGATGCTCGGGCACGACGAGATCCAGGCTCCGGCCGAGCGCCTCGCCGGAGCGGTGGCCGAACAGCCGCTCCGCGCCCTCGTCCCAGTGCCGGATCCTGCCCTGTACGTCGGCCGCGATCACCGCGTGGAAGACCATGCGGCCAGTCCAGCACGCCGGACGGCCGGGGACGAGGCGTCACCGCCGTGCGGGTGAGACGCCGAGCGGGGCGCCGCACCCGCCGTGCCTCACATGTACTTCTTCAACTCCCGCCGCGCCAACGAGCGTTGGTGCACCTCGTCGGGCCCGTCCGCGAGCATCAGGGTGCGGGCACCTGCCCACAGCTCGGCCAGCGGGAAGTCCTGGCTGACGCCGCCCGCGCCGTGCAACTGCACCGCGCGGTCGATGATGTCCACCACCGTGCGCGGAGTGGCGATCTTGATCGACTGGATCTCGGTGTGCGCACCGCGGTTGCCCACCGTGTCCATCAGCCAGGCGGTCTTCAGGACGAGCAGCCGCAGTTGCTCCACGGCCACCCGGGCGTCGGCGATCCACTGTTGTACCGCGCCCTGCTGGGCCAGCGGCTTGCCGAACGCGGTACGCGTCACGGCCCGACGGCACATCAGCTCGATGGCGCGCTCCGCCATCCCGATCAGGCGCATGCAGTGGTGGATGCGGCCCGGCCCGAGCCGTGCCTGGGCGATCGCGAAGCCGCCGCCCTCCTCGCCGATGAGGTTCGTCGCCGGTACCCGCACACGGTCGAAGACGACCTCCGCGTGCCCGCCGTGCCAGTGGTCCTCGTAGCCGTACACCTGCATGGCCCGGCGCACCTCGAGGCCCGGGGTGTCCCGCGGGACCAGGATCATCGACTGCTGACGGCGGATGTCCGAGCCCTCGGGATCGGTCTTGCCCATCACGATGAAGATCTTGCAGTTCGGGTTCATCGCACCGGAGATGTACCACTTGCGGCCGGAGATGACATAGCTGTCGCCGTCCCGCTCGATCCGGGTCTCGATGTTCGTCGCGTCGGACGAGGCCACCTCCGGTTCGGTCATCGCGAACGCCGACCGGATCTCGCCCTCGAGCAGCGGCTTCAGCCAGTCCGCCTGCTGCTGCGGGGAGCCGAACTGGGTGAGCACCTCCATGTTCCCGGTGTCGGGTGCCGCGCAGTTCAGTGCCGTCGGGGCCAACTGCGGGCTGCGACCGGTGATTTCGGCCAGCGGCGCGTACTGCAGGTTGGTCAGCCCCGCGCCGTGCTCGGGGTCCGGCAGGAAGAGGTTCCACAGGCCCTGCCGGCGCGCCTGCGCCTTCAACTCCTCGACCACCGGCGGCGTCTGCCAGGGCGAGTCCAGCTTCGCGTGCTGCTCCGCCAGGACCGTCTGCGCCGGGTGGACGTGCTCGTCCATGAAGGCGAGCAGCTTCTCGCGGAGTTCCTCTGTCGTCGCGTCGAATGCGAAGTCCATGGCGCGTCAGCCTTCCTGGAGGGTCGTGAGGCCGTGCTCGATGAAGACCGGGACGAGATCGCCGATGCGGTCGAAGCCCGCGCCGACGGTCTGGCCCAGGGTGTAGCGGTAGTGGATGCCCTCGAGGATCACCGCGAGTTTGAACCAGGCGAAGGCCGTGTACCAGGAGACGGCGGTGACGTCGCGCCCCGAGCGCGCGGCGTACCGCTCGATCAGCTCCGCGGGATCCGGGTGGCCCGGCGCCGAAGCGGTCGTGTTGATGGGGGAGTTGTCCACCTCGAGTTCCAGGCTGTACATCACCAGCAGGCCCAGGTCGGTCAGCGGATCGCCGAGCGTGGACATCTCCCAGTCGAGGACGGCGCGGATCCTCTGCTCCTCGTCGACCAGGACGTTGTCGAGGCGGAAGTCGCCGTGCACCACGGTCGGAGCGGGGGAGACGGGCAGCTCACGGCCGAGAGCCGCGTGCAGCTCGTCGACGCCGGCCAGTTCGCGGTTGCGCGAGGCGTCCAACTGCTTGCCCCAGCGCCGCAGCTGCCGGTCGAGGAAGCCCTCGGGCCGCCCGAAGTCGGCGAGCCCCGCTTCGCCGGGGTCGACCGCGTGCAGCTCCACCAGAGTGTCGACCAGCCCGAGCACCGCCTCCCGGGTCCGCTCCGGCCCGATCGCGGTGAGCTGCTCGGCGGTGCGGTACGGGGTCCCCGCCACGAACTCCATGACGTAGAACGGCGCGCCCGTCACCTCCTCGTCCTCGCAGAACAGCAACGTGCGCGGCACCGGCACCGCCGTCGGGTGCAAGGCGCTGATGACGCGGTGCTCGCGCTTCATGTCGTGCGCGGTGGCCAGGACATGGCCGAGCGGCGGCCTGCGCACCACCCACCGTTCGGTGCCGTCGCTGACGGCGTACGTCAGATTCGACCGGCCGCCCTCGATCAGCCGTCCGTCGAGCGGGCCGCGCACCAGGCCGGGCAGTTCGCGGTCCAGATGGCTGCGCAGCCGGTCGAGATCGAGGCCTGGGGGCTGCTCTGCGGTCATGCGGGTGGCTCCTCGGGGTAGGGACTCTGGAGAGAATGATGCCGACCAGTCGGTATGCCGTCCAGTGCCTGGGCGGAACGTGATCCGATTCTCGTCCGGCGTCCGGGCCCGGGGATATCCCTGCCCCGGGGATTCGGGGCCGAGTCGCCGCTGCGGGGCGCGGCGCTCTGCCGGCGTGGGCACGCGCCGCCACCCCCGCGTCAGAGCACCACGCCCACCGCGAAGGCCGCCAGGCCCACCGTGCACAGCGCCGCAGCCGCCACGGTCAGCGGGGGCGGCGCACCGGGCCGGTGGGAACGCGACAGCTCGCGAATACGGCGGTGAGCCACGGCGATGAACGCCAGCCAGAACAGGAACGAGCAGGCCGCCGCCACCTGCGCGAGGGCCCCCGCCTCCTCGTGCAGCGCCTGCCGGCCGGCGAGGACCGCCGCCACCGTGCAGGTCAGCGTGGTGCGCCGCCACGCGAGGCGGGTCCGCTCCGGCTGCAGGCCCGGATCACGCCGCCCCGCGTCCGGCGCGGTGCTCACCGGCCGTTCCAGCCGACCAGCACCACCGCGACCATCACCAGGGCGACCAGACCCACCGCGAGACTGAGCAGCGCCGGGAACCGCGACACCGGCAGATCCTCACCGCGCCGCATCGCCCGCTCGCACCGCACCCAGTGGTTCACGGCACGCAGCGAGCACAGCGCGCCCGTCGCGAGGAGTACCAGCGCGAGCGCCACCCGCATCCCCCAGCGCAGGTCCGGCAGGAACTGGTCGACCGCGAACCCGCCGCCGACCAGGGCGAGCGCGGTGCGGATCCACGCCAGAAAGGTGCGCTCGTTGGCGAGCGAGAAGCGGTAGTCCGGCGTATCGCCCTCCTCGCGCACCCGCTCCGGCGAGAACCACAGGCGCAACGACTCCACGAACCCGCTCACGCGTTCCACCCCGTCCTCGCCCGCACGTCGTCCGTCCCGGCCGATGCTCCGGACCTCAAGGCCGGCTCCCGCGGAACTCCCGCAGCCGGTCGTGGGCGACCCGCCCGTCCGGCACCCACTCCCACCGGTCGAGCCGCTCGGCAAGCTCCTCCTCGGTCAGGAAGCCGTGCCAGTCGACCTCCTCCACCTGCGGCCGCACCGGCAGCTCGCAGCGCACCTCGTAGACGTACGACCACCAGCAGTGCCGCCCGGACTCGTACAGGAACTTGAAGAGCGGGACGGGCTGCGCGAGCCCGGTCACGCCGAGCTCCTCGCTCGCCTCGCGCAGGGCCGCCTCGTCGTACGACTCGCCCGCGCCGACCACGCCGCCGACGAACATGTCGTACAGGGACGGATAGACCTGCTTGGTGGGGGTGCGCCGGTGGACGAAGATCCGGCCCTCGCCGTCCGTCACCTGGACGAACGCGCAGCGGTGCCGCAGTCCGAGGCGGTAGGCCTCACCCCGCGGCGACTGTCCCGTCACCCGGTCCTGTTCGTCGACGATGTCGATGATTTCGTCAGCGCTCATCCGGTCATCCAAGCAGGTCCTCCGGGTCGTTCCCGGTACGGGCCGGGCCGCGAAGGTGGCGGCCGAAGTGTTGACGGGCCGCCGGGGCACGGCTTGGATCGAACCGACATTGACGCGCGAGTAACCGGCGCGGCTGCCCCGGGAAGGACGGACGGCGATGGCGTACGACGCTGATGTGATCGTGATCGGGGCCGGGCTCGCCGGTCTGGTGGCCACCGCGGAGCTGGTGGACGCCGGCCGCAAGGTCATCCTCCTCGACCAGGAGCCCGAGCAGTCTCTCGGCGGCCAGGCGCACTGGTCCTTCGGCGGCCTCTTCTTCGTCGACTCGCCCGAACAGCGCCGGATGCGGATCAAGGACAGCCGCGAACTCGCCCTGCAGGACTGGATGGGCACCGCCGCCTTCGACCGCGAGGAGGACCACTGGCCGCGCCGCTGGGCCGAGGCGTACGTCGACTTCGCGGCCGGCGAGAAGCGGTCCTGGCTGCACGAGCGCGGCGTCCGCTTCTTCCCCGTGGTGGGCTGGGCCGAGCGAGGCGGCTACGACGCGACCGGGCACGGGAACTCGGTGCCCCGCTTCCACATCACCTGGGGCACGGGGCCCGGGGTGGTGGCGCCCTTCGAGCGCCGGGTGCGCGAGGGCGCGGCGCGCGGTCTGGTCGACTTCAGGTTCCGGCATCGCGTCACCGGCCTGAGCCGGAGCGCAGGCAGCGTCGACACGGTCAGCGGAGAGATCCTCGAACCCTCGGACATCGAGCGTGGCGAGGCCAGCAGCCGCACGGTGACCGGGCAGTTCGAGCTCAGGGCGCAGGCCGTGATCGTCACCTCGGGCGGCATCGGCGGCAACCACGAACTGGTGCGTGCCGCCTGGCCCGAGCGCCTCGGCAAGCCGCCCGAGCGCATGCTCTCCGGAGTACCCGCGCACGTGGACGGTCTGATGCTCGGCATCGCCGAGGAGGCGGGCGGCCGCCGTATCAACGGCGACCGGATGTGGCACTACACCGAGGGCATCGAGAACTGGAACCCGATCTGGGCCAAGCACGCGATCCGTATCCTGCCCGGTCCCTCGTCGCTCTGGCTCGACGCCCGCGGCAAGCGTCTGCCGGTGCCGCTCTTCCCCGGGTTCGACACGCTCGGCACCCTGGACCACATCATGCACAGCGGGCACGACTACACCTGGTTCGTGCTCAACAAGCGCATCATCGGCAAGGAGTTCACCCTCTCCGGCTCCGAGCAGAACCCGGACCTGACCGGCAGGTCCGTCCGCGACGTGATCGGCAGGGCCCGGGCGGACGTACCGGGTCCGGTCAAGGCGTTCATGGACCAGGGCGCGGACTTCGTCGTCGCGGACGACCTCGCCTCGCTCGTGCGCGGCATGAACGACCTCACCAAGGACACGTTGATCGACGAGGCGGAACTGCGCCGCGAGATCGTCGCCCGCGACCGCGAGATCACCAACCCCTTCACCAAGGACTCGCAGATCACCGCCATCCGCGGCTCCCGCAAGTTCCTCGGCGACCGGCTGATCCGCACCGCCGCCCCGCACCGCATCCTCGACCCGAAGGCCGGTCCGCTCGTCGCCGTACGGCTCAACATCCTGACCCGCAAATCCCTCGGCGGCCTCGAGACCGACCTGTCCTCGCGCGT
Organism: Streptomyces sp. YIM 130001; assembly: GCF_003574445.1. Lineage (GTDB taxonomy): Bacteria > Actinomycetota > Actinomycetes > Streptomycetales > Streptomycetaceae > Streptomyces. The sequence goes on along the minus strand of NZ_KZ984551.1, from coordinate 350,850 downwards.
CCTGACGGCAGGTGGCAGCCCGCTGGAGGGCGTGTACGCGGCGGGGGAGGCGGCCGGGTTCGGCGGCGGCGGGGTGCACGGATACCGCTCGCTGGAGGGCACGTTCCTCGGCGGGTGCATCTTCTCCGGGCGTGCGGCGGGGCGTGCGGCGGCGCAGGCGGTCGACTGAGGGGCCGGTCCCGAGGGCCGGAGGCCGGCTCAGTCCAGTCGCTCGGTCACCCGGAATCGTTCGGTGACCACCAGGCTGGAGTCGTCGAGGGTGAAGTCCGGGTCGGCGCGCTCGGCCCGGCACTCGGGGCCGAGCCAGAACTCCTCGTGGTCCGCCCGCCATTCGGCCACCGTCGTGTGCCCCTCGCCCTCGTCCACGGCGTGCCGCAGATCCACCGCGCCGAGCGGCAGCACCCGTACCTCGGTCGTCTCCACCACCGCGACCGGCCGCCCGGCCGAGTCGATCAGGGCGCACCGGTCGCCGGACCGCGGGAGCGGCTCGTCCGGTCCGTAAGACGCGTGCAGTGAGGTGGTGGTCGTCTTGGCCCCGCTCAGCACCGCGGCGACCAGGCTGTCCCGCAGCGGTCCGGGGAAGGCGAGTTCGAAGGGCGGCAGTTCGGCGGCAGGCATACGGGGAGCGTAACCGCAGGCCAGGGATGTCGTGCCAGCGAAATACCGGCACCCCGGCCGACCCGAGCGTTCGCGTTCCCAACTAGGTGTCAGATAAACCGAGTTGGGGCCCGCCCCAGCCTTGGGCCCTTGACGGGGGGCTGTGCCTACCGGTTTGCTGTGCGTGATCATCTGCTTGCTAACCGCGCTGTAGAGGAAACACCGGTGCCCCCACCACCGCCCCTCGGGCGTTCCCGCAAGCGTGCCAGGGAAGGGTTCGACGCCGCACTCGACGACTCGGAACTGGCCGCAGCACGGGACGCTCTCGACCGTGGCCGCTGGACCGCGGTCCGCTCGCTGCTGGCCGACACCAGCGACGACTGGGACCGCCGCGGCCATCGCCTCGTCGTCCTCGGGCAGGCCCCGTCCACCGCCTCCTGGGCCGAGGAATGGCGCCTGGCCGAACCGGAGAGCGCGGACGCCGCCGCGCTCGTCGCCGCCGCGGACGTCTTCCGCGCGCTGCGTGGGAAGTTGCGTCCCGAGAGTGCACAGGAGACCTGCCGCACGGCGGCCGCACTGGCCCCGGACGACCCGACCCCCTGGCTCGGACTCCTGCTCCTCGCCCGCTCGTTGGGCACCGAGGAAGAGGTGCTCCAGCTCTTCGACGAGGTACGCCACCGGCACCCCGACCACCATCACGCCCACCACCTGATGGTCGCCAGACTCGCCGAACGCCGCCCCGCCGCCGGGCAGGACCCGATGCACGAGGTCTACGACTTCGCCTCCTGGGCCGCCGAACAGGCCCCCGCGGACTCCCCGCTCTCGCTGCTCCCGGTGATCGCCCACACCGAGCGCTACCGGGTCCTTGCCGCCGCGGGATCCGAACCCGCCGACCCCGCCGCCTCCGACCACTGGAGCGGACGCCGGGCCCGGGGCGTGATGCGCCGGGCGTTCGACTGGTGGCTGGAATGGGACGGCATCCACCACCCGCGAGGCCGTATCGACCTCAACTTCCTTGCGCACGGCAAGTTCTGCGAGGGCCGGGCCGCGGAGGCCGCCGCGCTCTTCCAGCGCATCGGCCCGCACGCCACTCCCGCGCCCTGGTCGTACCCGAACCGGGATCCCGACAAATCCTTCCGTGCCGCGCGCCGCGCCGCGTTCGGCTCCGCTTGACCGCACGGCTCCGCGCCGCGCGACCCACCAGGTTCGCACCACGCCACGAAAGGAACACCCCATGCCCACGGGCAGTTCGAGCACCGGTCGGAGAACCGGAGAGCGCAGCGCAGGACAGGACGTCATCAACACGTACAAGGGCGAGGACCGGGCGCTGCGCGCGAACCGGCTCGGCACCGTGGGGCTGCTCCTGTCCGTACTCGCCGCCAGCGCCCCGCTGATGGTGGTCGCGGGTGTCATGCCCACCACATTCGGTGTGATGGGAGTCGTCGGTACGCCGCTGCTCTTCCTCATCCTCGGCTCCGTCCTGATCCTCTTCAGCTTCGGCTACGCGGAGATGAGCCGGCATGTGCACAACGCGGGTGCGTTCTACGCCTACATAGCCCGCGGCCTCGGCGGCACCGCCGGCGCCGGCGCCTCGCTCGTCGCCCTGGTCGCGTACAACGCCTTCCAGGTCGGCATCTACGGCATCCTCGGCTTCGAGATGTCCACCATCTTCGCCACCTATCTGGACCTCGAGGTGTCCTGGTGGGTGTTCGCCCTGATCTGTGTGGCCGTGGTGGGCCTGCTCGGCTGGCTGAAGATCGATCTCAATGCGAAGGTGCTCGGTGTTCTGCTGGTCATCGAGTTCGCCCTCGTCGTGATCTTCGACCTGGCGGCCGTCGCGGAGCCGGGCGGCGAGGGCCTCTCGCTGCACGCCTTCAATCCCGACACCCTCGGCGGCGCCGGCCTCGGCACAGCCCTGTGCTTCTGCCTCGCCGCCTTCGTGGGCTTCGAACAGGCGCCCGTCTACGCGGAGGAGACCAGCCGACCGCAGATCGTCGTCTCGCGCGTGATGTTCCTCGCGGTCGGTATCGCCGCCGTCTTCCTGGCCCTGAGCTCCTGGGCGCTGACCGTCGCCGCCGGGCCGTCCTCGATCGTGAAAGCGGCAGGCGACCAAGGGCCCAACCTGCTCTTCTTCCTTACCGAGAGCCGACTCGGCGGCACCTTCACCGACGTCCTGCACATCCTGTTCGTGACCGGCATGTTCGCGGCGGCGCTCAGCTATCACAACGTGGTGGCCCGGTACGCCTTCGCGATGGGCCGCGAAGGCCTGCTGCCCGCGACCTTCAGCCGTACGAACGCCAAGAGCGGCGCCCCCGGCACCGGTTCGCTGCTCCAGTCGGTGATCTCGGTGATCGTCGTGCTCGCCTTCGCGGTGACCGACGACGGTCCGGTCGACGACCCGACGGCGTCCGTCCTGCACCTGTTCACCTGGATGGGCAACATCGGCGCCCTCGGCGTGATCGTCCTGATGGCCAGCGCCAGCCTCGCCGTCATCGTCTTCTTCGTACGGCGCGGTGCCGCCGCGGCCCAGGCCTGGCGCCTGATCGCCTCCGGCCTCGCGGGCCTCGCCCTGGTCGGCATCGCGGTCTACACGGTCAAGGACTTCGACGTCCTGGTCGGCGCGGGCCCCGGCTCGGCGCTCAGCTGGATCCTGCCCGGCATCATCGGCCTGTCCGCCGTCGCCGGGCTCGTCTACGGAGCGGTGCTGCGCCGGGCGAAGCCGGCGGTGCACGCCCGGATCGGACTCGGCAACCAGGCCTTCCAGCTGGACAAGGCCGCGGACGCCGAGAGCCCCGACTCCTCCGCGTGAACCCTCGTGGGTACGGCTCCCGGCTCAGGCCCGGGCCGTGCCCACAGGGCGGAGGCACCACCAACTGCCGCACCCGGCAGCGTGATTGACGCAGCTCCGGTTCAGCGATGCCGCAGCGCCGCTGCCGCCTCGCGCGCCACCGTCTCGGGCCCGGAGGCCACGTCCACCCGTACGCCCGCCTCGTCCGCCTCGAGCGGCTCCAGCGTGGCGAACTGGGAGTCGATCAGCGAGCTGGGCATGAAGTGGTCCGTACGCGCCGACTGCCGCGCCGAGATCAGCTCACGCGAGCCGTGCAGATGGACGAAGACGATGCCCGGCGCGGCAGCCCGCAGCCGATCCCGGTACACCCGCTTCAGAGCCGAGCAGCTCACCACCCCGCCCTGTCCCGCACGCCCCGCGGCCCATGCGCCGATCGCGTCCAGCCACGGCCACCGGTCCTCGTCGACGAGCGGCGTACCGGAGGCCATCTTCGCCACATTGGCCGGCGAGTGGAACGCGTCGGCCTCCGCGTACGGGACGCCGAGTTCCGCCGCGAGCAGCTCTCCGACGGTTGTCTTGCCCGTACCCGACACACCCATCACGACCACGACCCGACCGGTCTCCACGGACCTCACCCTTTCCGCCCTCTGCGCACATCATCCCCATGATGCCGGAGCCCGACCGGGGGACTGCGCCCGGGCGGTGCGGGGCCGACGTCAGCCGAGCATGTCCCCGTCCACGTACACCCAGGCCCCGTCGAACCGCTCGAACCGGCTGCGCTCGTGCAGTACGCCCGGCCGCCCGCCGTCGGTGTAGCGGGCCCGGAACGTCACGGTGCCCGCGGAGTGGAACGCGCTGCCCTCCGTACTGTCCAGGATCTCCAGGCCCAGCCAGCGCGTGCCGTCCTCGAGCCCGAGACGCTGCGGACGCGTCGCGGGATGCCAGGTGCGCAGCAGATACGCGGAGTCCCGCACCGCGAACGCGGCGTACCGGGACCGCATCAGCGCCTCCGGATTCGCTGCCGCCACCCGTCCGTCGTGCAGCCGGCCGCAGCACGCGCCGTACGCGGCAGGCAGCCCGCACGGGCAAGGGGAATCCGCGCGGACGACGGTCTGCGGGCGGCTCGGGGCGCGACGGGAGGCACGGCGGGACGACATGCGCACCATTGTGCACAGTGCCTCTGTGCTGCCCGGACCGCGCGGTCAGCCGTGGTCGGGCTGCCACGGCGGGGTCTGGCCCCACTGCCACCGGGGCATGTCGGCGGCGTCCACCGGCGGCGGGTTCTCGCCGGAGTAGATCAACGCCATCCGCGTACCCCACTCGATGTAGTAGACGAACACGGCCCGGAACTCGGGGTCGGTGGGGAGGCCGACCTCGTCGGCGGCGTCCAGGAGCAGGTCCACCCAGCGACGGCGCTGCTCCTCCGTGATGTGCCGGCCCAGGTGCCTGCTCGCCATGTGCGCGTGCCCGCCGTGCTGTGCCGAGTAGGAGTCGGGGCCGCCGAACACCTCGCCCAGCCAGAGCGCGACATGGCGCGGATGACCGGGGTCCATACCCGCGAACACCGGTGCCAGGAGCGGGTCCGCGAGCACCTGGGCGTAGAAGGCGTCGGTGAGCCGGTGCAGGGCGTCCGCCCCGCCCATCCACTCGTAGACGGAAGGGGTACCGGGCTTGTCGGTCACGGCGGCTCCTGTCCGGCGCCCGTCCCGGCGCCGACGAGGTCGGTGGCGTGGTTCCGTGTCTGTTCCTGGGCCTTGTGGCCGTCCGGCGCGATCCGATGGCGATGGCGGGGTGCTCGGTCGTCGTGGCCGAGAGGACGTTCCAGCGTCGGGGTCCGCGGACAGCTTCTCGGGCGAGGAGCGGCCACGTCAGCCGATTCGGTCAATCCCGCGAGGCCTCCGGGGAATCCGGCCCTCGGCCGCCGTGCGACGGGGCCGCGCCGGGCAGGGCGTTCGCCGCTCGCGCTGTCGGAGCCGGTTCGTCCCGGTACCCGCCGACGAAGAACCCCGCAGCCGACGAGCAGCTACGGGGCCATGTACTGAAGTGATGGTGTCCGAGGGGGGACTTGAACCCCCACGCCCGATAAAGGGCACTAGCACCTCAAGCTAGCGCGTCTGCCATTCCGCCACCCGGACCAGGTGAACCGCGGTCTCCCGCGGCGACGTGGAAAACCATAGCAAACATTCGGGGGCCCCTGATCACACCCCTGGGCCGAGGTGAACGCCGTATGTCGAAGGGCGTCCGCCCTTGGGGCTCGGGGTCCGGCGCGGGAGGATGGGAGGGACCCAACCGCACCATCGGGAGGCAGCAGCGTGAGCGAGTCGAGCACGGCCGGCACCACAGGTTCCGTCCGCGGAGAGGACGAGGTCGTCGACCTCTGCCGGGACCTGATCCGCATCGACACCAGCAACTACGGCGACCACTCGGGGCCCGGCGAGCGCAAGGCAGCCGAGTACGTCGCCGAGAAGCTCGCCGAGGTCGGACTCGAACCGCAGATCTTCGAGTCCCACCCGGGCCGCGCCTCCACCGTCGCGCGGATCGAGGGCGAGGACCCCTCGAGGCCCGCACTCCTCATCCACGGCCACACCGACGTGGTGCCCGCCAACGCCGCGGACTGGACGCACGACCCGTTCTCCGGCGAGATCGCGGACGGCTGCGTCTGGGGCCGGGGAGCGGTCGACATGAAGGACATGGACGCGATGACGCTCGCCGTCGTGCGCGAGCGCATGCGCTCCGGCCGCAAGCCCCCGCGCGACATCGTCCTGGCGTTCCTCGCCGACGAGGAGGCCGGCGGCGTCTACGGCGCACGGCACCTGGTCGACCAGCACCCGCATCTCTTCGAGGGGGTCACCGAGGCGATCGGCGAGGTCGGCGGCTTCTCCTTCACCGTCAACGAGAACCTCCGCCTCTACCTCGTGGAGACCGCCCAGAAGGGCATGCACTGGATGCGTCTCACGGTCGACGGCACCGCAGGCCACGGCTCCATGACCAACAAGGACAACGCGATCACCGAGCTGTGCGAGGCCGTGGGCCGCCTCGGCCGGCACGAGTGGCCGGTCCGCATCACCAAGACGGTGCGCTCCTTCCTCGACGAACTCTCCGACGCACTCGGCACCGAGCTCGACCCCGAGGACATGGACGCCACCCTCGCCAAGCTCGGCGGCATCGCCAAGATGATCGGCGCCACCCTGCGCAACTCCGCCGCCCCGACCCAACTGGGCGCCGGATACAAGGTGAACGTGATCCCCGGCCAGGCCACCGCCCACGTCGACGGCCGCTTCCTGCCGGGCTACGAGGAGGAGTTCCTCACGGACCTGGACCGCATCCTCGGCCCGCGCGTCCGCCGCGAGGACGTGCACGGCGACAAGGCGCTCGAGACCGACTTCGACGGCCGCCTCGTCGACGCGATGCAGACCGCCCTCAAGGCGGAGGACCCGATCGCGCGCGCGGTGCCGTACATGCTCTCCGGTGGCACCGACGCCAAGTCCTTCGACGATCTCGGCATCCGGTGCTTCGGCTTCGCGCCGCTGCAGCTGCCGCCGGAGCTCGACTTCGCCGGGATGTTCCACGGCGTGGACGAGCGGGTCCCGGTGAGCGGACTCCAGTTCGGCGTGCGGGTGCTCGACCGTTTCATCGACGCCGGCTGATCCGGACCGGGCCAGAACTGCTGACCTGCTGAAACGACACTCCCAATAATCGTCCGCACGTGCGTAATCGACTGAAAAGAGTGAATGGACCAATAGGCTCGTAGCTCTGTCGGCAACTCCTCGTTACAGGTGTTGCGGTCCGCAGCTTGGACCGCATTGCCAACAAGGAGGAATAATGATCAAGAAGGTCGTCGCTGCTGCGGCTGCCACTGGTGGTCTGGTGCTCGCGGGTGCGGGCATGGCCGTCGCCGACTCGGGTGCCCAGGGCGCTGCCGTGGGTTCCCCGGGTGTCCTTTCGGGCAACGTGGTTCAGGCTCCCATTCACGTGCCGGTGAACGTCTGCGGCAACACGGTCTCCGTGATCGGGCTGCTGAACCCCGCCTTCGGCAACACCTGCGCCAACGCCTGACGTTGTGCCTCACCCCATGAGGGTCTGAGTCCTCGGCCCCGGAGCGCATCCCCTGCACTCCGGGGCCGCTGGACACTAGGCGCACGGCATCGGGCTCGTGCGCACTGAGTATGGTCAAAGGCAGGGAACAAGCTATGCGACAGGTCACGAGAAAAGGCCTGATCACGGTGGCAGCAGCGGGCGGAGTGCTCGCCATGTCCGGCGGGTACTCGTACGCCGCGGATGCCACCGGCAGTGCTTCAGGATCACCCGGAGTGGCATCGGGCAACACCGTGCAGGTCCCCGTGGACGTGCCGGTGAACGCCTGCGGCAACACGGTGGACGTCGTCGGACTGCTCAACCCGGCGATGGGCAACAGCTGCGCCAACGAAAGCGGCGGCAGCAAGGCGGGCAGCGGCTCCGGTGGCGGTGCCACCGCCACCGGCAAGAGCACCGGCTCCCCGGGCGTCCTCTCGGGCAACACCGTGCAGGCCCCCGTGCATGCGCCGGTGAACGCCTGCGGCAACTCGGTGAACGTCGTCGGACTGCTCAACCCGACTGCGGGCAACGACTGCAGCAACGACGCAGTGCCGTCGACTCCGGACACCCCGGAGACCCCGGAGACTCCCGTCACGCCGGAAACCCCCGACGAGGACCGCGTCACCGAGGCCGAGCCCAACGAGCCGGAGACTCAGCTCGTCGCCGCGGAGCCCACTGCTCAGCTCGCCGAGACCGGCAGTGAACTGCCGATCGGAGCAGCCGTACCGCTTGCCGCGGGACTGCTGCTCGGCGGTGCCGTGCTGTACCGAAAGTCGCGTCGCGCCGCGTAATCAAGGCGTCACGCGAAGGGAGTGGGCACCGTCACGGGCCCACTCCCTTTTTTGCTGTCCGTTTTCTGTTGTCTGTCCCGCTGTGTGACCGTGCCGTGCTCACCAGGTGGCGCGGAGCTGGCGGATGATCCGGCGGCGCAGCCGCACCCGGCGGCTGCCGTCGGGATCGAGCCTCAGTCGGTCCAACTCCCAGTGCCCGTACTCGGCGTGGTCCGTGAGCAGGCGGGTCGCGTCCTTGCGGGACACCCCGCGCGGTACATACACATCGACAAATTCGTATTCCGGCATCGCATCTATTGTGCGGGCAACGCCCTGGTGCGGATAGCGTCTGCACTATGTCTGATGCTGCGCAGTCCACGGCCGCCGAGGTACGCGCCGCCGCCGAAGCGGTCAAGGCCGCTCTCGACCATCACCTGGCGGCCGTCGAACGGCGTGCGGGTGAGGACGACCCGGTCGTCTTCGAGGCGTTCAACCGGCTCGCCGCGGCGGCCGAGGTGTACGACGAACTGCTCTACGACGCCTACGACGAGGTCACCCCCTTCGAGATCCCCGGCGCCGAGGACGGGCTGCCGCCGTACACGGGCCCCGACGAGCCGCACGCACTCAGCGTCCTGATCCGCCGCGACTACACGGTGGCGGAGCCGCACCGGCTGCTCGCGCAGGCACAGCGGGTCGCGGACCTCGACGCGGACGTCGACGACGGCGAGGCACCGGCCGGTGAGTCGGTGGGGCACAGCACGCACGCAGCGCTCGGTGTGCTGTTCGGCGAGTTCGAACCGGACGAAATCGCCACCCGGCACAAGGAGTTCGGTCTCGAAGAGGGTGACTCGACGCTCTGGGTGACCGCCGCGGACGAGCCGGCCGAGCCCGGGGAATGGCTCGAGGCGCCCTTCGAGCAGGCCGACCCGCAGCAGATCGTGTGCCGCTTCGACGTCAGCTCCGTCTTCGACGAGGACCCGGACGACGCGGACGAGCCGGAACGCGGTGGCGTACGCCGGAGCGGCGGAGCCTTCGCCACGCCGGGCAGCCGTAGTGGTGCGCCGGCGGCGGGATCGTTCGACGACGAGGCTCTGGAACCGCTCGACGTGGACCGCTGACCGGCCGCCCCGGCCACGGCTGCCGCGAGGGAGCCGTGGCCAGGGCGCGAGACCTCAGGACTGCGCGGGCACTTGGGCGCGCAGCAGCGTCGTGAGTCTGGTCGTGCGCGGCTTGGCCGGGATCTCCGCCACGGCCTTCGGCAACGCCTGCTCCACGCCCTGCACCACCGACAGATGACGCTCCGCTCGGCCGCACGCCGTGTACACCCACGCCCGGGTCAGGGCGCCGGCCGCGTCGCCCGGCAGCACGACGACCGCGGCGGGCCACCGGTGACCGACGGCCTGGTGCGCGGTGAGTGCCCAGCCGTGCCGCACCTGCTGCTCGACGCTCTCCGGCGCCACGACCACGGCCCGGCCGCCGCAGTCCAGATGCAGCCCGGCGGCGTCCGCCCGGACCACGCGGCCCTGGTGCGTGCGCCCGGGGACCGGTGAATACGCCACGACGTCGCCGGGGTCGAACCCGCCGAAGCGCCCCGGACCCGGGTTGAGGCGGTTCTTGAGTGCCTCGTTGAGCGCCCGGGTGCCGGCCGCACCGCCGTGGACCGGTGTGATCACCCGGGCCTGCTCGGCAGGGATCCCGAAGGCGCGTGGCACCGATTCGGCGACCAACTGGACCGTACGGTGCACCGCTTCACCCGGATCGCGCACCGGGACGATCACGACCTCCTTGTCCGGGGCCTCGACGGCCGGCAATTCGCCGGCGCCGATGCCCGAGACCAGCTCGCCGAGCGGGCCCGGGTCGGGCGTACGGGAGACGACGGCCGGACAGCCGCGCGAGGCGAGCAGGTCCGCGTACACCCGCCCGGGGCCGGCCGATGCGAGGACGCCGGGGTCGCCGTTCAGTACGAGCCGGGTGCCGTCCGCGAGGGACTCCACGAGCATCGCGGCCGTTTCCACGTCGAGTTGGGGGGCATCGAGGACCGCGAGGAGGTCCAGAGCCAGCGCACCCTCGGCGTCCCGGCCGGGCCCCTCGGCGCCGGACAGCAGTCCGGCCACCGTGCACACCGCGTCGTCGCCGAGCGTGGCGGCCAGGCGGTGGCGGCCGTCCTCGCCGTGCACCGCTGCAGCAGCCCTGAGGCCGAGCTCACGGGCCGCGGTGACGAGGGCGGCCGGCTCGGCACGTGCGCTTTCGCCGCCGCTGTGCAGGACGAGACCGTGGCTCGCGGCAGCGCCGATCAGCTCGGCAGCCGAGCTGCGCGCGCCGGCTGCCGCTCGCTCCAGGCCCGCACGGGTCCCGTCGTCCTCCGCGACAGGGGAGTTGACCAGCCGGGCGAGGCCGTCCGCAAGGCTCTCCTCGGCCATCGCGTACCGCTCGAGGCCCACCAGGACCCGCACCGGCCGCTCCTCGGTCTCCTCGCCGTCCTCCGCGGGCGCGGGGCGCGGGGTGCCCGGCGGGTCGTCGAGCGCGTCCTGGAAGACGAGCACGTCCCCCTCCGCGATCGCGTTCTGCACCGCTGCGTCCGGGTCCGGCACCGAGCGGTGCGCGAGCGCCTCGTGCAGTGCGGGGGCATCGAGGGCGGTGTGGCCCGCGAGAGCGGCCTGCTCCAGGAGCCAGACCGCGAGCGCCCGCCCGCGGCGCTCGTCGTCCGGGCCGCAGTCGTCGCCGAGCAGCGCGCGGGCGAATCCGTCGGCCTGGTCAGGGCGTACGGAGGGGAGGCGGAGCAGCAGCCACGGGTCCTCGCGGAGCCGGTCGCCGGCGTCATCGCCGAGTGTGCGGGTGACCTGGCCGGCGAGCGACTCCGGCGCGGAGCCGGCGGCGAGGACGGCGCGCACCCCCGTCACGGCCTGCTCGGACAACGGGGCGGTGGCCGGCTCGGGCGCCGGACGGGGCCTCGGCTCCTGAGCGGCGGGCGCGGGCGTGCGTGGCGCGGCCGGGGGCTCCCGGAACGCGGCCGCGGGCTTCTCGCCGCTCTCCACGGCGCGGACCGCGGCCAGCAGGTCGGCGGCCGTGCCGCTCAGCTTGGTGCCCGCCTCGATAGGCGCCTGCTTCTCCGACTTGCGCCGGGCGATGCGCTCCCTGAGCTCGCGCTGGGCAGCCAACTCGGCCTCGGTGTCCGAGAGTTCGGCAGTCGCTTCGGTGTTCTCGCCCGGGGCGTCGGCGCTCGCGGCTACCTCCGCGCCGTCGGCCTCCCCGAGCTCGTCAGAGGCGTTCGCAGTCACCGTCGTGCCACTGCCGTCCTCGTTCTCCTCTGTCTCCTCCGTGCCTCCGGCGGCGTCGGGCGCGGAGCCGTCCGGTGCGTCCGCCCCGTCCGGTACGCCCGCGGGCGACGCGGCTTCGTCCGCGGCCGTGGATGCCGTGCTCGCCGTGGACTCCGTACTCACAGGGTGCTCCAGTCGTGATCGGGATGTTCGTTCGATGTATCGGAGCGTCCTCTACAGGACGCTCCATTGATCGTCGGGATAGCGGTGCACGGGCGCCGACACATCGTCGAGCGCCCGGAAGATCTCGTCAGGAAGACTAAGGGCCTCCACTGACAGAGCAGCGGTGAGCTGCTGCGCGTTGCGCGCGCCGATGATCGGGGCCGTGACGCCGGGGCGGTCGCGCACCCACGCGAGGGCCACCTGCAGCGGCGTCGTCGCGAGCCCGTCCGCGGCGGTCGCCACCGCGTCCACCACCCGACCGGCCGCCTCGTCGAGATAGGGCGCGACGAACGGTGCCAGATGCTCGGAGGCGCCCCGCGAGTCCGCCGGCGTGGAGTGCCGGTACTTGCCGGTCAGCACGCCCCGGCCGAGCGGCGACGACGGCAGCAGCCCGACGCCGAGGTCGAGGGCGGCGGGCAGCACCTCGCGCTCGATGCCACGCTGCAGCAGCGAGTACTCGAGCTGGGCGCTGGCGATCCGGGTGCGGGTGCCGGGGGCACCGAGCTGCCAGGTCGCCGCCTTGGCCAGCTGCCAGCCGGAGAAGTTCGACACCCCGGCGTAGCGGGCGCGGCCCGATGCGACAGCGATGTCGAGGGCCTGCAGTGTCTCCTCGAGCGGAGTGCCGGGATCGAAGGCGTGCACCTGCCACACGTCCACGTGGTCCGTGCCGAGCCGCTGCAGCGAGGCGTCCAGGGCGGCGAGCAGGTGGCCCCGGGAGGCGTCGAACCGCCGGTCGGGGTCCGGGACGCTGCCGGCCTTCGTCGCGATCACCAGGTCCCGGCGCGGTACGAGTCCGTCCAGGAGTCGCCCCACGATGTACTCGGCGTCCCCGTCGCCGTAGACATCGGCCGTGTCGACCAGCGTGCCGCCCGCGTCCCAGAAGACCTTCAACAGGTCCGCGGCGTCTTGCTCGTCGGTGTCGCGCCCCCAGGTGAGGGTGCCGAGTCCGATCCGGGACACACGCAGGCCGGTACGGCCGAGATGCCTCTGCTCCATGGGCGCCGAGATTACTGTCCGGACCCCGAAATGGTCTCGGCCTGTGGACAACCCACAGCTGACGCATCCGGGCCGGGCGCGCTAGAGTCCCACGGGACAACGACGTTACTGATCAGTAAGGGGATCGGCCCATGCGACTCGGGATCAACCTCGGCTACTGGGGCGCCGGGATGGACGCGGACAATCTCGCCGTCGCCAAGGAAGCCGACCGCCTCGGCTACTCGGTGTGCTGGGCCGCGGAGGCCTACGGCTCGGACGCCGCCACCGTCCTGTCCTGGGTGGCGGCCCAGACGGAACGTATCGACGTCGGTTCCGCCATCTTCCAGATCCCGGCCCGCCAGCCCGCGATGACCGCGATGACTGCGGCCACCCTCGACTCGCTCTCCGGCGGCCGTTTCCGGCTCGGTCTCGGCGTCTCGGGGCCGCAGGTCTCCGAGGGCTGGTACGGCGTGAAGTTCGACAAGCCGCTGGCCCGCACCCGCGAGTACGTCGACATCGTGCGCAAGGCCATGAGCCGCGAGCGGCTCTCCTACGAGGGACAGCACTGGACGCTGCCGCTGCCGGACGGACCGGGCAAGCCCATCAAGCTCACCGTGCACCCGGCACGCGAGCACATCCCGCTCTACATCGCCGCCATCGGCCCGAAGAACCTCGAGCAGACCGGCGAGATCGCCGAGGGCGCGCTGCTGATCTTCCCGTCGGCCGAGCACCTCGAGGAGACGGCCATCAAGCCGCTGCGGGCCGGCCGCGAGAAGGCCGGACTCACGATGGACGGCTTCGACGTCTGCCCCACCGTCCCGCTCGCGCTCGGCGCCGACAGCGACGTCCCGGCGCTCGCCGACACCTTCCGCCCGTACACCGCCCTGTACGTCGGCGGCATGGGCAGCCGCAAGCAGAACTTCTACAACCAGCTCGCGCAGCGCATGGGCTACGCGGAGGCGGCCGCCGAGATCCAGGACAAGTACCTGTCCGGCGACAAGGAAGGTGCCGCCGCCGCGGTGCCGGAGAAGCTGATCGACTCGACGACGCTGCTCGGTTCCGTCGAGCGGATCGCGGACGGGATGCGGGCCTACGCCGCCGCCGGAGTCACCACCCTGACGCTCGCCCCGGCCGGGTTCACCCTGGAAGAGCGGCTCGCCGCCCTGCGCGCGGGCACGGAGGCGCTCGAGCACGCCGGGCTGGCATAGCGGAGGGGAAGATTTCTGCGGCCGTGGTGGGGGCTCGGGGGTCTTCCCCGCCACGGCCGTCACTTCTAACAACGCGCCGACGCCCGGTCGGTTACGCCCGTGACCGCGGGTGTGACGGACCGGGCGCGTCCGTCTTTCGGCGGAGTTGTCCGGCACACGTGTTGCCAGTCGCCCCGTACCGCATTTGACTCGTTCTTTGCGGACACCTTACGGAGGTGGCGGAGATGCTGTCGGCCAAGAGTCTCTTCCAGGAGATCATCGACAACGACGAGTCCTACCGGCTGTTCTGCTCGATCGCGGCCAGCGGAGAAGCGCAGGGCGGCTGGGAGAACGCCCGGATCGCGGCGCTGGTACCGGAGAGCAGGCGGGCCCTCGTCCCCAAGATCACCCGGCACGGCGCGGACGAGGACAAGCACGGCCGGATCTTCAACGCCCTGCTGAAGAAGCGCGGCCTGACGGCATGCGAGGTCCCGTCCGAGATCGACTACACGATGCTCCTCGAGCGCCAGGGCATCGGTCTCGGCCACGATCTGCTGCGCGGTGAACGACGGCTCGGTGAGCGGGACATCGTGACGTATCTGGCGCACAGCAGGGTCACCGAGCAGCGCGCCGCCGAGCAGATGGAACAGCTGCGGGGGCTCTTCCCCGCCGACCACGACCTCGGCCGCGCGGTCAAGATGATCTCCCAGGACGAGGACAACCATCTCGCGTACTGCCACGAGGAGCTGCTCGCCCTCGCGCGCGAGGGCCACGGCCGCGAGATCCAGCGGATCCTGCGCGAGTCCGCGCACGCCGAGATCAAGGTCTACCGCGACGTCAGCCTCGGGGTGATGGCGCGCATGGGCCGGATCCTCGGCTGGTCACGCCCGAAGGCCCTGCTGCTCGCGGCGGGAATCCACGCGATGTACCTCTACGAACGGGCGGTCGGCTGGCGCCGGATGGTGTCGCTCAAGGTGCCCGAGCGGCGCAACGCCCTCGGCGGGCCCGCGACTTCGGCGGCGGAGTTCGCCTGACCCGGCCCCGGGAGCGGTGGTGCGGCAGGGTCAGGTCTACAGCCAGCCGCGGCGTTTGAAGAGCCAGTACAGGCCGTAGACGAGACCGGCCATCAGCGCGACCGCCACCGGGTATCCCCAGCTCTGGTGCAGCTCCGGCATGTGGTCGAAGTTCATGCCGTACACGCCCGCGATCATGGTCGGTACGGCGGCCATCGCGGCCCAGGCGGAGATCTTGCGCATGTCGTCGTTCTGTCGCACGCCGGTCTGCGCGAGGTGGGCCGAGAGGATGTCGGAGACCAGGCGGTCCAGGCTCTCCACCGCCTCGTTGGCGCGCGTCAGGTGGTCGCCCACGTCGCGGAAGAACGGCTGCGCCTGCGCGCTCACGAACGGCACGCCGGTGCCCGTCAGACGCTCGATGGGCAGGGTCAACGGCACGGTGGCGCGCCGGAATTCGAGCACCTGGCGCTTGAAGGCGTAGATCCGGGCGGCCAGTCCGCGGGTGTCGGAGCGGTCGGGCGCGAAGACCTCTGCCTCGAGGGCGTCCAGGTCCAGGTGCAGCTCGTCGGCGACCTCCAGGTAGTGGTCCACGACCGCGTCGCTGACCGCGTACAGGACAGCGGTCGGCCCGTGCGACAGGACGTCGGGGTCGTGTTCCAGACGGTGTCGTACGGCCGCGAGCGGGGCGCCGGCGCCGTGCCGGACGGTCACCACGAACGAGTCGCCGATGAAGACCATCACCTCGCCCGCCGTCACGGTGTCCTCGGCGTCGTCGTACACCACCGGCTTCAGGACGACGAACAGCGAGTCGTCGTACACCTCGAGCTTCGGCCGCTGGTGGGCCTTGAGCGCGTCCTCGACGGCCAGCGGGTGGAGCCCGAACTCGTGGGTGACCCGCTCGAACTCGTCGGCGGTCGGCTCGTGCACGCCGATCCAGAGGAAGGCGTCGCCGGACGCGCGGGCCTCGGACAGCGAGTCCGAGAAGTCTCCGGACGCCTCTGTCCTACGGCCCTTTCGGTAGATCGCACAGTCCACTATCACTGCGCGCATTCTCCCCGCCCGGCGGTCCCCGCGCACCCGGGCAAAGCGCACCGGATCTCCCGATCCACGCGCGCGGGGACGGGTACGCGCCCGGTGAAAATCGGGGTCCACGCGTGCGTGGACCACCAACGGCCGTGCCCGCACGAGCGGACACGACTTAGGGTGGCAGGCATGCCCACGCTGATCCTGGTCCGGCACGGACGATCGACCGCCAACACCGCGGGCCTGCTGGCCGGCTGGACACCCGGCGTCGCCCTGGACGAGCGGGGCCGCGAGCAGGCCGCCGCACTGCCGGGCCGACTGGCCGGGGTGCCGATCGCCGAGGTCGTCAGCTCCCCGCTGCAGCGCTGCGGGGAGACGCTCGCGCCGCTGCTCGCGGACCGCCCCGAAATCCTGGTCCACGAGGACGAGCGGATCGGCGAGTGCCACTACGGCGACTGGTCGGGCCGCAAGCTGGCCGAACTGGCCGACGAACCGCTGATGCAGGTCGTGCAGCAGCACCCCTCCGCCGCGGCCTTCCCCGGCGGCGAGTCGATGCGTGCCATGCAGACCCGGGCAGCGGAAGCGGTACGGGAGTGGAACGCGCGCGTGGAGCGCGATCACGGCGCTGACGCCGTCTACCTGATGTGTTCCCACGGCGACATCATCAAGTCCCTTGTGGCGGACGCCCTCGGCCTGCACCTGGACCTCTTCCAGCGCATCCACGTGGACCCCTGTTCGGTCACCGCGATCCGCTACACCCGGCTGCGGCCGTTCCTCGTACGTCTCGGGGACACCGGCGACCTGGGTCCCCTGGCGCCGCCGACCGTCCCCCCGGAGGCGAGTTCCGACGACGCGACCGTGGGTGGCGGTGCGGGCGCACCGTGATCGTTGCGCGCAGTAGGGTGAACGGGTCGGACCAGGCGCGGCACTTGACGCAGCCGCGCCCTCGGGCATCGAAACCCGCCGGCCCCCGGAGCGAAGCGTCGTAACCCCAGCCGAAGCCCCAGTCGAACCAGGAGAGGCCAGGACGTGTCCCGTCAGGTGTTCCTCTACGACCCGCCGGAGCGTTTCGTGGCCGGCACGGTCGGGCTGCCCGGACGCCGTACGTTCTTCCTGCAGGCCACCGCCGCAGGCCGGGTCACCAGTGTCGCCCTCGAGAAGACCCAGGTCGCCGCCCTTGCCGAGCGCATGGACGAGCTGCTTGACGATGTCGTACGCCTCAGTGGCGGAAACGCCTCGGTGCCCGCCGTCGCGCCCGGCGAGGTCGCCGACAGCGCACCGCTCGACTCACCCGTCGAGGAGGAGTTCCGGGTCGGCACCATGGCCCTCGCCTGGGACGGCGACGAGCAGTGCATGATCGTCGAGGCCCAGGCTCTCGTCGAGCTGGACAGCGACGATGAGGAAGACCTCGAGGCCGCCGAGGAACAGCTGCTGCAGGACGACGAGAACGGCCCGCCGATGCTGCGCGTGCGGCTCTCCGGCGCGCAGGCCAGGGCGTTCGCCAAGCGTGCGCTCGAAGTCGTCAACGCCGGCCGTCCGCCCTGCCCGCTGTGCAGCCTGCCGCTCGATCCGGAAGGACACGTATGCCCGCGTCAGAACGGATACCGTCGCGACGCGTGACGGGGGCGGATGCGCTTGAACTGCTCGCCCACGGCGAGCTGACCGTACGCGGCCGGATCCGTGAGGCGTCCAACGCCGTGCTGCTCTGCGACGTCGCCCGCGGCGATGAGCTGGCCGAGTGCGTGTACAAGCCGGTGGCCGGTGAGCGGCCGCTGTGGGACTTCCCCGACGGCACCCTGGCACAGCGCGAAGTGGCCGCCTTCGAGGTCTCCGAGGCGACCGGGTGGGGCCTGGTGCCCCCGACCGTGCTGCGCGACGGACCGTACGGCGAGGGCATGTGCCAGCTGTGGGTCGACGCCGTCACCGACGAAGCCGGCGACGGCGCGGGTGATACGGACCTCGAGCAGGACGACGACCGGCCGCCGCCCGGTGCCGAACTGCTCGCCCTGGTCGACGCCGACGAGCCGGGCGAAGGCTGGAAGGCGGTGGGCCGTGCCGAGATCGGCGGCGGGCGGACCGCACTGCTCGTGCACGCGGACGATCCGAGGCTCCGTCGTCTGTCCGTACTCGACGCGGTGATCAACAACGGGGACCGCAAGGGCGGGCACCTTCTTCCGGCCACGGACGGCCGGCTCTTCGGCATCGACCACGGGGTCACCTTCAACAGCGAGGACAAGCTGCGCACCTTGCTGTGGGGCTGGGCGGGAGATCCGCTCACCGCGGAGGCGACCGGTGTGCTGCGCTCCCTCACCGAGGCCCTGGTCGAGGACGGCGCCCTCACGCTGCGCCTCGCGCCACTGATCACCGCGGACGAGATCACCGCCCTGCGGGGCAGGGTCGCCGCGCTCCTGCGCGACGGACGGCATCCCGAGCCGTCGGGGGAGTGGCCGCCGATTCCCTGGCCGCCGGTCTAGCGTCGGGCCCCGCGCTGATCCGTACGACAGGCCTCTGGCGAATACTGCTCCGGCGGGTCGGCCCGGGCGAGCGCAAGAGGGCCGAACAGGCCAAGAGTCCCGGTCCGGTTCGTATCCGGAAGCAGCGTCCGGTTACGCTCGAGTCATGCATGCCTGGCCCGCTTCCGAGGTCCCCGCCCTGCCCGGCAAGGGCCGCGACCTCAGGATTCACGACACCGCGACCGATCGACTCGTCCAGGTCGACCCCGGTCCCGTCGCCCGTATCTACGTCTGCGGCATCACTCCGTACGACGCGACCCACATCGGTCACGCGGCGACCTACAACGCGTTCGACCTCGTGCAGCGCGTGTGGCTCGACACCAAGCGGCAGGTTCACTACGTCCAGAACGTCACCGACGTGGACGATCCGCTCCTGGAGCGGGCCGTGCGCGACGGCGAGGACTGGGAGGCGCTCGCGGACCGCGAGACCACCCTCTTCCGCGAGGACATGACGGCCCTCAGGATGCTGCCGCCGCGGCACTACGTCGGTGCCGTCGAGTCGATACCCGGGATCGTGCCGCTGGTGGAACGCCTCCGGGAGCTCGGCGCCGCCTACGAACTGGACGGCGACACCTACTTCTCCGTCGAGTCCGACGCCCACTTCGGCGAGGTGTCACGGCTGGACGCCGCCGCGATGAAGGCGCTCTCCGCGGAGCGCGGCGGTGACCCGGAGCGTCCCGGCAAGAAGAACCCGCTCGACCCGATGCTGTGGATGGCCGCCCGCGAGGGCGAGCCGAGCTGGGACGGCGGCTCGCTCGGACGGGGCAGGCCCGGCTGGCACATCGAGTGTGTGGCCATCGCCCTCGACCATCTCGGCATGGGCTTCGACATCCAGGGAGGCGGCTCCGACCTGGCCTTCCCGCACCACGAGATGGGCGCCTCGCACGCTCAGGCGCTCACCGGCGAACACCCCTTCGCCCAGGCCTATGTGCATGCCGGCATGGTCGCCCTGGACGGCGAGAAGATGTCGAAGTCGAAGGGCAATCTCGTCTTCGTCTCCGCGCTGCGCGAGTCCGGCGTCGACCCGGCGGCCATCCGCCTCGCGCTGCTCGCGCACCACTACCGGGCCGACTGGGAGTGGACGGACCAGGTCCTGGCGGACGCCGTCGCCCGCCTCGGCCGCTGGCGCGCCGCCGTTTCGCGCCCGGACGGACCGTCCGCCGACGCCCTCGTCGACGCGATCAGGGCCGCACTCGCCGAGGACCTGGACTCGCCGGCCGCGCTCGCGGCGGTCGACCGCTGGGCCGAACTGCAGGCCGATCAGGGCGGCGACGAAGAAGGGGCACCCGGCGTCGTCTCGCGCGCGGTCGACGCGCTCCTCGGAGTCGCCCTGTAGTCACCGCGGGCCCCGTACCGCACAGGCCGACGGCCACCGCGCATCATCCGCGCGGTGGCCGTCGGCCTGTCTCAACTCCCGTGTCGTGCGGGCCTCCTCGTCAGGCGGAGCCTGCGCCGCCGTCCCGGCCGTCCCTCTCGGCGCCGTCGCCGGCGTCGTCCTCCGTGTCGGCGGAGGCCTCGTCGGACCGGCCGTCACCGGCGGTGATGTCGTCCGTGTCGTCGTCGGACGTGTCGTCGGGCGCCGTGTCCTCGGGCTCGGCGCCCGACCCGCTGTCGCCGGTCCCGGCCGGCGTACCCGCGTCAGCGGCCTCGGGAAGCGATGCCTCGAGGCCCCCGGAGTCCGGCAGTTGGGGTTTCGGCGGGCGGGTGCGGTCCGATGTGGTGTCCCGCAGATACGAGGCGGAGTCCCCGCCGTCCGTGGCGTGACCGCCGGGCTGCCCGGGGCCCCCGTCGCGGCGCCGCAGATAGCGCTCGAACTCGCGGGCGATCGCCTCGCCCGACGCCTCGGGAAGCTCCGCGGTGTCCCGCGCCTCCTCCAGGGACTGGACGTACTCCGCGACCTCGCTGTCCTCGGCGGCCAGTTGGTCGACCCCGATCTGCCAGGCGCGTGCGTCCTCCGCCAGATCGCCGAGCGGGATGCGCTGGTCGATCAGGTCCTCGAGGCGGTTGAGGAGCGCCAGGGTCGCCTTCGGGTTCGGCGGCTGCGAGACGTAGTGCGGTACGGCCGCCCAGAGCGACACCGTGGGCACACCCGCATGCGTGCAGGCCTCCTGCAGGATCCCGACGATGCCGGTCGGACCCTCGTAGCGGGTCTCCTCCAGGTTCATCGAGCGCGCGAGATCGGCGTCCGAGGTCACGCCGCTGACCGGCACCGGGCGGGTGTGCGGGGTGTCGCCGAGCAGTGCGCCGAGCACCACGACCAGCTCCACGCCGAGCTCGTGCGCGAAGCCGAGGATCTCGTTGCAGAACGACCGCCAGCGCATGGACGGCTCGATGCCGCGCACCAGGACGAGGTCGCGCGGCTTCTCGCCGCCCACCCGGACCACCGAGAGCCGGGTCGTCGGCCAGGTGATCTTGCGCACACCGTCGTCGAGCCAGACCGTGGGCCGGTTGACCTGGAAGTCGTAGTAGTCCTCCGCGTCGAGCGCCGCGAACACCTCGCCCTTCCACTCGCGGTCGAGATGCGCGACCGCGGTGGAGGCGGCGTCGCCCGCATCGTTCCAGCCCTCGAACGCGGCCACCATGACCGGGTCGACCAGCTCGGGAACCCCCTCGAGCTCGATCACCCAGTGCCTCCTTCCGATGAGCCCTTACGTACGCCCCAACCTTACGGCGTCGGCGCGGGCCCGCCGCATCCCCTTGCGAGCAGGGGTCCAGCGCGATAGGGAGTGCCGGGCGCCGTGAGTGCCGGGGGTGTTGTGCAGGACTCTCCGGACACGCCCTAGGAGGTGGCCGCCTGGGCCTCGGCCGCCGCACGGTAGAGGCGGCGCAGGCGGACGACGCCCAGGTCGTGCTGGTAGAGGTTCTCCCGCTGGTCGGCGTCGGCGGGCATCGCCTCCAGCATCAGCCGGTCCTGCTCGAGGACGTCCCAGTGCCGCTGCTCGATCAGCGTGCGGTAGAGGAAGCGCCAGGACGCTCGCTGCCAACCCTGCACCCGGCGGTAACGCCAGAAGAAGACGCCGGTACGGCCCTCGTCCACCGGGCACGCCATGCCCACGATGCCGAACGGGCCGCCGGGGCCGGCCGACGGCGGGTACGGGATCGACAGGTCCACCCAGTCCACGCCGGTGCGGCACAGCTCGACCCAGTCGAAGTTCACGCCGCGCTGATCGGTCTTCTCGAAGAAGTAGCCGCGCTCGGTCTCGCGGATGCGGAACTTGGCCGTGGTGTCACCGTCGAACATGGTGTGCGAGTCGTGGTGCAGAAACGCGCCGTGCATCGGGTCCAGCAGGTTCTCCATCGCGTACCGCCACGGCACATTCCACTCCGCGTAGCACAGGAACGTGTCCGTGTCGGGGTCGGTGAGCGGCTCGGGGAGGGTCAGTTCGACGGGCTCCGGGTGTTCCTCGTCGCCGAAGTAGGCGAGGATCGCGCCGCCGACCTCGCGCACCGGCGGTGCGGCGACGAGCTTCTTTCCCTCCAGATTGCAGCCGGGCAGGCCGGGCACGGACGAGACCGTGCCGTCGGTCTCCACCTCCACGCCGTGATACCAGCAGGCCACCCGGTCACCCAGGTGCTTGCCGAGCGACAGCGGTGCGCCGCGGTGCGGGCAGCGGTCGGCGAGCATCGACACGGTGCCGTCCGAGCGGCGGAACAGCAGCCACTGCTCGCCGAGCGCGGTGACCTTGCGCATCGCGCCGGGAGCCACGAAGTCGGAGGGGACGACGGCGTGCCACTGGTTGCGCAGGCCGTTGGCGTAGATGTGTTCCGCGGTGGCGGTCGTCGACAGCGTCATGGTCAGGCTCCCAGTCGGTCCAGCTCGGCGGTGAAGGTCTGCTCGGTCCACGGCCGGCCGTCCGGCGCGTGTACCTGACGCTCATTCAGGCCACGGACCACGTCGGTCAGTTCGTGTCCCTCGACGGTGAACACCTCCTCGAGGGTGGCGGCGAGCTTGAACTCGTACGGTGTCGGCTCGTGGGTGCGGCGCTGGTGAACCTCGAGGTAGGGCCAGGTGTCGGTCATGGTGGTGTCTCCGGTACTGGGGGCGATGGTGAAAGTGCAGGTCAGGGGCGGGAGTTCAGAGGTCGAGTACGAGTCGGCCCGAGGCGCGGCGCGAGACGCAGATCATCATGGTGGTGCCGGCGGCGTGCTCCGCCTCGCTGAGCAGGAAGTCGCGGTGGTCGGGGGTGCCGTCGAGCACCCGGGTCTCGCAGGATCCGCAAATGCCTTCCTGGCAAGAGCTGTTGACACTCAGACCGGCCTCCTCGGCGGCTCGCAGGATCGAGCTGTCGGGTCCGACCTGAAGCGTGAGGCCCGAGGCGCGGCACTCGACCTCGAAGGCCTCGTCCGCGCCTGTCTGCTCCACCACCGGCGCGGAGAATCGCTCCAGACGCAGCCGCTCGGCCGGGCAGCGCTCCTCCACGGCGGCCAGCAGCGGAGCCGGTCCGCAGGCGTACACGAGGGTGTCGTCGGGCAGTCCGGCGAGCGCCGGGTCCAGGTCGATGTGGCCGAGCTGGTCCTGCGGCACGAGAGTCAACTCGCCGCCGAATGCGGCGAGTTCCTCCGTGAACGCCATCGACCCACGGCTGCGCCCGCCGTACACGAACCGCCGCCGCGAGCCGCGGGCGGCCGCCTCCCGCGCCATGGCGAGCAGCGGTGTGACGCCGATCCCGCCGGCCACGAACAGGTAGGCGGGGGCGTCCTCCAGGGCGAAGTGGTTGCGCGGCTCGGACACCGTCAGCTGCTGGCCCGGCCGCAGCTTGCTGTGCACATACCGCGAACCGCCGCGCGAGGCCGGCTCGTCAAGCACCCCGATCCGGTACCTGCCGGTGTCCCGGGGATCGCCGCAGAGGCTGTACTGCCGGGTGTGCGCGCCGGCCTCCACATCGATGTGCGCACCCGGAGTCCACTCGGGCAGCGGCTTGCCCTCGGGATGGACGAGTTCGACCGAGAGGACGTTGTCGGCCTCCCAGGTCATACGGTGCACCGTCAGCTGCAGGGCGTTGTCGCTCATCGCTGCTGCCTCCTCACTGGCCCGGGATCTTCACGGGCGGGGTGAACGGGTTCTTCATGGGGCCGAGCGCGGCCAGGTCGACCTCGACCAGGACCGGCCCGTCGGAGGCGACGGCCTGACCGAGTACGGGTCCGGCGTGCTCCTCGGCGGCGATCCGCAGATACGGCAACCCGCAGGAACGGGCCAGGAGTTCGAAGTCGGGCGTGACGAGGTCGACGCCCGAGCGGCGGTCCGCGTAGCGGTCCTGCATGTTGCGAAGCACGCCGTAGCCCCCGTCGTTGAAGACGATCAGGGTGAGCCGCGGGCGTTCCTGGGCCAGGGTGAGCAGTTCGCCGAGGTGTACCGCGAGGCCGCCGTCGCCGGCCATGACCACGGTGGGGGAGTCCGGGCGGGCGAGCGCCGCGCCGATCCCCATACCGAGGCCCTGGCCGATCCCGCCGCCGCGTGGGAAGACGTTGTCGCGGGGGTCGTACATCTCCAGGAGCCGGTTGCCCCAACTGCTGGACGGGATCGTCACGTCGCGGGCCACCACCGCGCGGCGCGGCAGTGCGGCCCGCAGCGCGTCGCAGATCGCGGCCTGCGGGCCGATGCCCTCGTGCAGGGCCGTGCGCACCTCGGTCCGCACGGCACCGACGCGCTGCCGCCAGGCCGCCTCGGCGGGCACGGCTCCCGGCAGCAGGGCCGCGAGCGTGCCGGCCGCGTCGCCGTGCAGGGCGTGCCGGGCCGGGTAGACGCGGCCGAGGGCGGCGGGGTCGAGATCGATCTGGATGTGTGCGGCCGGCAGTTGGAGGCCGTAGTCGGCGGTCTCGTTGGAACGGAAGTGGGTGCCCACGGTCAGGAGTACGTCGGCGTCGGCGAGCAGTGCGCGGCCCGCCGGCGTGGTGGCGAAGTTGCCGATGACCTGCGGGTGGTCCTCGGGTACCGCGCCGCGACCGGAGTTGGAGGTGAGCAGGCCCGCCCCGGTCGCCTCGAGCAGCTGCAGCAGCTCGGCTCCGGCCCGGGCCGCGCCGCCGCCCGCCCAGATCAGCGGACGCTCCGCGGAGGCCAACAGGGCTGCTGCGGCGGCGAGTTCAGTGGCATCGGGTTCGGCGGGTGCCGGTGCAGCCGGCCCGGGAACGGCGTCGGTCTGCGCCGCGTACTGCAGGTCGATCGGCCATTCCACGCTCGCCGGGCCGCCGGGTGCGGACGTGGCCGCGGCGGCGGCCGAACGCAGGATCCGGCCTGCCGCATCGGCCGACGGCACCGTGGCGGCGTATGCGGAGACCGCGGTCAGCATGCCCAGCTGGTCCTTGGTCTCGTGGATGAAGCCCCGACCGCCGCCCAGGTAGGCGCTCTCCACCTGCCCGGTGACATGCAGCACCGAACTGCCCGCGCTCAGCGACTCGATGAGAGATCCGGCCGCGTTGCCCGCGCCGGTGCCGGTGGACGTCAGGGCGCAGCCGATGCCGCCCCTGGCCCGCCCGTAGGCGTCGGCCGCGTTCACGGCCGAGGCCTCGTGGCGTACGGGGACGAAGCGCAGCTCGCGGTCGACGGCCTCGACGAGCGGCAGATTGTGCACGCTCACGATGCCGAAGACGGTGTCGATGCCCAGTTCCCGCAGGACGGCGACGAGGAGATCGCCTCCGTTGTCGTAATCCATGGTGTCTCCTCAGAGGATCGAGCGGCCGACGCCGCCGCAGACGTCGATGCTGGTGCCGGTGATGTACGAGGCCCGCGGTGACAGGAGCGCCACCACGGCGTAGGCGACCTCCTCGGCGGTGCCGAGCCGGCCGAGCGCGATGCCGCGGTCGGCCGCCAACTCCGCCTGCCAGTCGGCGTAGTCGAGACCGGAGGCGGCGGCCGCATGCCTACGGGTCCACTGGCCGGTGTCGACCAGGCCCAGGCAGACCGAGTTGACCCGGATGCCGTCGGGGGCGAGTTCGCTGGACAGGGACTTGGAGAGGTTGAGGATCCCGGCGCGGGCGGCGCTCGTGGTGATCAGACGGGTCTCCGGCTGCTTGGCCAGGACCGCGTTGACATTGACCACTGCGGCCGCGTCGGAGGCCTTCAGATGTGGACGGGCGGCGTGCAGCGGGTTCAGGACACCGGCGAACTTCAGCTCCAGCTCGTCCCGCCAGTCCTCGGCCGTGGCGGCGTCCAGGCCCTTCATACGGGACTGGCCCGCGTTGTTGACCAGGCCGTCGACACTGCCGAAGGTTTCGGCGGCCAGGCCGACGAAGGCGTTCACCGCGTCGGCGTCGCGTACGTCGCAGACGGATGTCAGGAGCCGGTCGTCCGGCAGTCCGGCGGTGGCCCCCGCGAGGCGATCGGCGTCCCGCCCGCAGGTGGCGACACGGGCACCCTCGTCCAGCAGGGCGCGGACCGTGGCCAGGCCGACGCCCGAGCTGCCTCCGGTGACCACGACGGTGCGGTCGGCGAGACCCAGATCCATGGGGTGAACACTCCAGTCGTTGTACGTGCCGACGGCCGGTTTCCGCGGCGGTCCGCAGGTCAGTGCATGGTGAAGCCGCCGTTGACGGCGAGCACCTGTCCGGTGAGATAGCGGGACTCGTCGCCGAGCAGGAACGCGACGAGACCCGTGAGGTCGTCGGGCTGTTGCGGCCGCGAGATCGCCCGGTTCAGGCGGTAGAGGTCGTGCCGCTCGGCGGGCACGGTCGCGGTGGCCTCGCATTCGGTCAGGCCGGGCGCCACCGCGTTGACGGTCACGCCGCGGTCGCCGAGCTCCCTGGCCATCGCCCTGGTCAGCGCGATCACCGCGCCCTTGGAGGCGACGTAGTGCGCGAGCCGGGGCGAGCCGTAAAGGGCCGCGTCCGAGGCCAGGTTGACGATCCGGCCGCCCGCAGCGTGCGCGAGAAGCTGCGGGAGCAGGGCTCGGGACACCAGCCACGGGCTGCGCGCGTTGACCGTCATCAGACGGTCCCACTCGGCGACGTCGATGTCCTGGAAGTCCTTGCCGCCCACCCCGTTGGCGAGCGCGGCGTTGTTCACCAGAGCGTGCAGCGGACCCAACTCGCAGGTCCGGGCGGCCAGTTCGGAAACCGAGTCCGGGTCGCCCACATCGCAGCGTACGAAGTGGGCGTCGAGGCCCTCGCTCCGCAGCAGCTCCTGCGCCTCGCGGCCCCGGGCGTCGTCCAGTTCGGCGACGACGACCCGGAATCCGTCCACGCCGGCCCGGCGGGCCATGGCCAGACCGAGGCCACGGCCCGCGCCGGTGACGACGACCGTACGGGCTTCGCCCGCGGCCGCGCCGGCCCCCGGAGCCTGGTCAGTCACGGGTGACGCCGTGCATGGGGGAGTACTCGGGGTAGCTCGGAACCTGCGGCTTCTGGGTGCCGATGACCACGCAGAACAGCGCGTCCGTATCGCCCTCGTTCTTCAGGGAGCGGGTGACACCGGCCGGCACGACGATCATGTCCCGGTAGCCGAGCGTGCGGTACTCCGCCTCGTCGGGGCCGCGGTGGATGCCCACCTTGACCTGGCCCTCCAGGACGAAGAAGGCCTCCTCGACGTCGTGGTGGGTGTGCGCCGGGCCCTCGGCGCCGGGCGGGAGCAGCATGTTGGAGAAGGTGAAGCCGCCGGACGGCAGGATGCGGCTGTCGCCCTCGTGGTTGCCGGTCGCTCCGGAGCCGACATAGCGGATCTGGCCGCGCCGGAACCGGGCGCCGGCCTTCTCCTGGAAGGACAGCGTGTCGAAGTCGGCGATCCGCGAGTCCTTGGTGGCGATCAGGGAGTCGGTGTACGAGGCGAGGTCGCCGCCGTCGACGTACTCGGTGGTGGTCAGGGGCATGGTGAACTCCTAGACGTGCGTGGGGTGTTCGGTGGAGGACCGGGCGATGTGCTCGGGGACCCGGTCGGTGATGCGGAGGTGGGAGAGCACCCAGGCGTCGAAGGCCGTCGGTTGCTCCTGATTGGCCAGGTGACCGGCGTCCTTGACGATCACGTAGGCGGTCTTGTGGATGGCTCCGGCGATGGCCTGTCCGGCCTCGATCCCGGTCACCGTGTCGTGCTCGCCGCAGAGCACGAGCGTGGGGGCGGCGATGCCCGGCAGCTCTGCGCGCAGATCGGCCGAGGCCATCGACTCGGCGGCGTACCCGTAGCCGGGCAGCCGTACGGAGGCCGCCATGGTGGCGACGACCCGGCGGACCAGTTCGTCGGGCGCGTTCGCCGACAGCAGGCGCGGCCCGCGCGACTCGGCGAAGGCCCGCGGCCCGAGCGCGGCGAGTTCGGCGGCCCGCGCTCGCATGCCCGCGGCCTTGGCCTCGTCCGTACCCGAACCGGTACTTGAGTCCGCGACGATCAGCGATCTGACCAGGTCCGGGTGGCGGGCGGCGAGGCGCAGCGCGATCACACCGCCCCAGGAGACGCCGAGAACGTGGGCGTCAGCGGCGCGTGCGCGAATCACCTCGGCGGCCGCGTCGGCGAAACCGTCCAGGTCCAGCGGCTCCTCGGGGTCCGGTGAATCGGCGTAGCCGGGAGCATCCCAGGCCACCACCCGTACGTACGCGGACAGTTCGGCCAACTGCGCGGTGAACGCCGCCGATGAGGAACCGATGCCGTGCAGACAGAGCAGCAACGGCCCCTGCTCGCCCGCCTCTCGGACGTGCACCCGGGCGGCGGTGAGGCTCGGCGCGCTCACAGGATCTGTCCCGTCCGCCCGGCGAGCGCGGCCAGGCTCCGCAGTACGGCGTACGGGACGACCCTGCTGGTCGCCGGGTTCGCCGCGTCGGGCGCATGGGCCACCTCGAAGCGGTACGCGCCGTGCGCGCCGGACGCCTCGATGACGTGCCGGGTCCGCAGCGCACCCGGGTCGGCGACGACCTGGACCCGCACAGCGTCCAGGTCGCCGACGGCGAGGGCGACGGAGGCAGCGACGTTCGTCGACCTCGGGAACTTCACGGGTACGTCGCGCGCGGTGCCTGACATGACGATTACGGGGCCGGCCGCGGACCGCATGCGCTCGAGCAACTCCTGATCCATCCACGGCTGTTCGAGGGTGGAGGGCAGCTTGGTGGTGGTCAGCGTCACCGAGTCGAGCGGTCCGAGACCGCGGACGGCCTGCAGCAGGTCGAGCCCGCCGACCGCGCCGCCGGTGAAGTAGACCCGCCCCGGTCCGGCGGACAGCAGCCGCTTCGCGAGCTCGTCGTCGGTCAGCGCCCCGGTGGACGCGACCAGCAGGTCGGTGCCGGTGGACAGGACTCGCTCGCCCCATTGACGTACGACGCCCTGACCCGCGGCCTCGACGATCAAGTCGCAGCTGTCCAGGGCCTGTTCGAAGGACATCTGAGGCGCTGGAGCGGTCTCCCCGAGCGGGCGGTTGTCGACGATGCAGACGAGTTCGGCGCCGGGTATCCCGCCCGCGGCGAGCGCATCGCCGGCCACCCGGCCGATGGCGCCCCAGCCGACCACGCCGACCTTGCGTACGGCCCTCATGCCGTGACCTCCTGGGGGTGCGGGCGGTGCAGCGGCCCGGGATCGGGCGTGCCCGCCATGTGGCAGCGGATCTCCTTCGACGGCGGCCCCGCCGTACCCCACAGGTCGGAGAGCTCGGGAACGCGCCGCCACACTCGGGCGATCCAGGCGTCCTCGACGATCTGGGCGACGTCCGAGGTGTACTCGCAGACGAGTCCGGACGGGTCGGTGAAGTAGGAGAACGTGTTGTTGCCGGGCCCGTGCCGGCCAGGCCCCCACTGCGGGACGATCCCGTGGTGGCGCAGCCTGCCGAGTCCGCGCATGAAGTGGTCGACCGAGGTCATCTCGTACGCGACGTGGTTCAGGGACGTCCACTCGGCGCGGTTGAACGCGATGCAGTGGTGGTCGGAGTTGCAGCGCAGGAAGGCCATCTGGTGCTCGGACCAGTCGGACACCCGAAGGCCGAGCACGTCGCAGTAGAAGGCGACGGCGGCGTCGATGTCGACGGTGTTGAGTACGGCGTGCGTCACCCCGACGGGCACCGCGGCGTCCCGGCCGCGCGGCGCGACCGCGTGCACCTCGGCGCTGATCTCGACGAGCCGCTGCTCGGGGTCGGTGAACCGCAGTCCGTAGCCGCCGCCCGCCTGGTCGAGCAGGCCGGGGCCGAAGACCGGTGTGATCCCGCGGGCCTCCAGGCGGCGGGCCGCCTCGTCCACCTCGGCGGGCGTTCCCACGCAGAAGGCGAGCCGGCCGAGGCCGACCCGGTCCCGCTCGGTCAGGTGCAGGACGTGGTGCTCGTCCCCGGTGCCGCGCAGCCAGCGCGCTCCGGTGTCCGATTCGACGGTCGTCAGGCCCCAGACCTCCTCGTAGAAGTCGGCGGCCCGGGAGAAGGCGGGGGTGTGCAGCTCCACGTAGCGCAGGGAGCGCAGTCGGGCTATCGGCCCGTGCGGGGGTGCTTGGTGCATGGCTTACTCCAGTGGGCGGGCGTGCCGGGTCAGTTGGCCCAGGGCAGGGGGACATCCGATGTGCCCCAGTACAGGGACTTCTGCCGCTGGTAGGAGCGGATGGCCTCGCGGCCCTTCTCGGTGCCGAGGCCGCTGTCCTTGGTCCCGCTGAACGGGGTGGAGGCGCTGAACTGCTTGTACGTGTTGATCCAGACCGTGCCCGCGTCGATCCGCCGGGCCAGGCGCCAGGCGGCGCGGTGGTCGCGGGTCCAGATACCGCAGGCGAGGCCGTAGACGGTGTCGTTGGCTTGGCGGACCAGGTCGTCCTCGTCGTCGTAGGGCAGGGCGACCAGGACGGGGCCGAAGACTTCCTCCTGGCAGATGGCCGCCGAGTTGGGTACGCCGTCCAGGACGGTCGGCAGGTAGTAGGCGCCGTCCCGAAAGCGCTCGCCGTCGGGCGCCGAGCCACCGCACAGCACGTCGGCACCCTCGGCCCGCGACCGTTCCACGTGCGCGGCGACGTCGTCGCGGTGCCGGTGGTGCACGAGCGGGCCGACCTGGGTGTCGGGGTCCGTGCCGGGGCCGACGCGCAACTTGGTTGCCCGGGCGACGAGTTCGTCGACGAAGGAGTCGTAGATCTCACGGGCCACGAAGAGCCGTGAACCGGCGATGCAGGACTGCCCGCTGGACGAGAAGATCCCGAACAGCACGCCGGACAGGGCGAGTTCGAGGTCGGCGTCCGCGCGGACGATCGTCGGGGACTTGCCGCCGAGCTCCAGGGAGGCCGGGATCAGCTTCTGCGCAGCCGCGGCGGCGATGGACCGGCCCGTCCCGGTACCGCCGGTGAAACCGATACGGCCCACCAGGGGGTGCCGGACGATGGCGTCACCGACCACTCGACCGCTGCCCGGAAGCACCGACAACAGGGCCCTGGGCAGGCCGAGTTCGTCCAGGGCCCGGGTGATGATGCGGCCGAGTGCGAGCGAGACGAGGGGGGTCCAGGCGGCAGGCTTGAGCAGGACCGCGTTGCCCGCCGCCAGGGCCGGGGCGATCTTCTGGGCGTCGGAGGCGACGGGGGAGTTCCAGGGGTTGATCGCGCCGACCACGCCGATCGGCTCGTACACGCTCATCGTGACGTACGGGCCGCGGGAGGGGGTGAGGGATTCCTCGGCGGTCTCCAGCGCGGCTCCGGTGAACCGGAAGGTACCGGCCGCGCTCAGCGCAAGCGCCTTGGTCTCGGTGAGGGTCTTGCCGGTGTCGGCGGTCTGCAGCCGGGACAGCTCATCGGCACTTTGCTCGGTGAGGTCGGCGATCCGGTACAGCAGCTCGGCCCGCTCGTGCGGCAGCAGATCGCGCCAGGAAGGGTCCGCCGCGGCGCGGGCCGCGGCCTGCGCGGCCTCGTCGACCTCTTCGGGAGAGGCGGAGTGAACGGTGGCGAGAACCTGTCCGGTCGCCGGGTCCACGGTGTCGATGGGCTCACCCGTGCCGCGTCGCCAGTGACCGGCGATCAGGATCTCGTGGGCTGTGCGAGGCACGGCAAGACCTCCAAGAGGGGCGGGGCGTGGGCCTGTTGCTCATTAGCTCAAGCGCTAGAAATCTAAGCACTTAAATATGTTCTTGCAACCCCTCGAGGTGAACGACTTCTTGAAGTGGAGTTCGTCGACTCGTCGCCGAGGCGACTCGGAGGGGTGTCCGGGTCGTCGGCGAAAGTATTTAGGCCGTTAACTATTGACCGCTTAGGTAAGCAACCCTAGGGTCGCCGCAGCTTCTCCGCTGCGGAAGGAACCCCGTCATGACGACTGTGGCCGACACGGCTGCCGCAGGTTCGATAGCCGCAAGGCTCGAGCGCCTGCCTCAATCCCGGTGGCACGTCAAGGTCCGATTCATGATCGGCGCCGTCACGTTCTTCGAGGCCTTCGACCAGCTGCTCGCGGCCTCCGCCCTGCCGGTCATCACCGAGGAATGGCACCTCAGTACCGGCCAGGCCACCTTCGCCGTGACCGCCGCATCGATCGGCATGCTCATCGGGGCACTGCTCGCCGGATCGCTCGGCGACCGGATCGGCCGGGTGCGCACCGTCGCCCTCGGCGTCGGGGTGACCGCCATCGGCTCGCTGGCCGTCGCCTTCGCCTGGAACATCGAGACCTTCGCCCTCTTCCGCTTCGCCCAGGGGCTCGGAATCGGCGGCGTCGTCCCCGTCGCCGCCACGTACATCAACGAGATCGCCCGCTCCGACAAGCGCGGCCGCTTCGTCCTCATCTACGAGATGATCTTCCCGGCCGGTCTGGCCGCCGCCAGTCTGATCGCCGTCTGGGTCGTCCCCACCTTCGGCTGGCGCGCGATGTTCGTGATCGGGGCCGTGCCGGTGGTCCTCGCCGCGATGCTGCCGCGCACCGTCATCGAGTCCCCGCGCTGGCTGCTCGCCCGAGGCCGCACCGAAGAGGCCGAAGAGGCCATCGCGCGCATCGAGGCGCAGGTCTCCCGCTCCACCGGCGACGTACTGCCCACCCCGGCGCAGGCCGATCACCGGGTGGAGGAGGGCGTCACCCGCGGGCGGCTGCGCGAGCTGTTCGTCGGCCGCTACCTGCGCCGAACCGTCATCGTCTCGTCCCTGTGGTTCGTCGCCTACTACGTCAACCACGGCATCTCCACCTGGCTGCCGTCGCTGTACACCAAGAACTTCGGCCTCGACCTGACCACGGCGCTCGTCTACACCCTGCTCAGCAATGTGACCGGACTGCTCGGCACCTTCGTCGTCGCCATGCTCATCGACCGCGTGGGCCGCCGGCCGGCCCTGGTCGCGGCCCTCGGCGGCGGCGCCCTCACCCTCGGCGTCCTCGCCGTGGCCGGAGCCACCTCGGGGATGCAGGTCGCCCTGTTCGCCTCCGCGACGACGTTCTTCCTGTACGCCATCAACGCCGGCCTCTACCTCTACTCGCCCGAGCTGTACCCGACCCGCAACCGCGCCAAGGGCGCCGCCTTCGGCGGACTCTGGAACCGCCTCGGCGTCATCCTCGGTCCGGTCGTCGTCGGCGGGATCCTCGGTGCGGGCGGAAGCTTGAAGCTGGTCTTCGCGCAACTCGCCGTCGTGGCTCTGATCGGCGCGATCGTCGCCCTGCTCGCGGTCGAGACCAAGGGCAAGACGCTGGAGCAGCTCAACTCTTGAGCGGATACGGGGAGTTCGGCGTGGCGCCCGGAGCGGTCCGGTTCGGGCCCGGCCAGCCGTCCCCGGGGAAGTCCGCCCGCACCGTCAGGCCCCCGTCCGCGTTTGCCGTCGCGGTGATCGTGCCGTGGTGGGCGCGGACCACCGCGCGGGCGATGGCGAGGCCGAGACCGTGGCCCGTACGGTCGCTGCGCACCCGGGACTCGGCGCGGTGGAACGGCTCGAAGAGGCGCTCCGTGCGGTCGGCGTCCACCCGCGGCCCGGAGTTGGTCACCTCCAGGGTCACCGGGCCCTCGCCGTACACCGACACGTGTGCCCATCCGTCCGGGACGTTGTGGGTCAGGGCGTTGTCGAGGAGGTTGTGCACCAGGCGCCGCAGCAGCGCGGCGTTGCCCGCGATCGGGTGCCCGGTCTCGACGTCCGACTCGACAGCGATGCCGGCGGACCGGGCCCGCGCCAGAAGCTCGCCGCAGGTCTCGGCGACGAGCTCGGCGAGATCCACGGGCTCGGTGTCCGGCAGCGCGTGCTCGGCTCCGGCGAGCTGCAGCAGCCCGTGCACGATCTCGATGCTGCGATCGTTCGACTTGGCCAACTGCGGTGCGAGCCGGGCCAGTTCGCGCCCCGA
Source organism: Streptomyces sp. YIM 130001 (assembly GCF_003574445.1). Classification (GTDB taxonomy): domain Bacteria; phylum Actinomycetota; class Actinomycetes; order Streptomycetales; family Streptomycetaceae; genus Streptomyces. The sequence goes on along the minus strand of NZ_KZ984551.1, from coordinate 317,279 downwards.
CTCGTCCGTCTCCGCCAACTGCAGCGCGGTACGTGTGGCGGCCAGCGGGGTCAGCAGCTCGTGCGAGGCGTTGGCGGCGAAACGCTGATGGGCGGCGAACGAGCGCTCCAACTGCGCCAGCGTCTCGTCGAACGTGTCGGCCAGCTGCCGCAGTTCGTCGTTCGGGCCCTGCGCGTTGATCCGGTACGACAGATCGCCCTCGCCCGCGCGGGCTGCCGCCCTGTTGATGGTGTGCAGCGGGGCGAGCAGCCGGCGCGACAGGAGCCAGCCCGCCGCAAGTCCGAGCAAGGCCACGAGCGCCGCACCGGCGACGGACACGGTGAGCACGGTCGCCCACACGTCCTCCTTCGAGCGGACCCGCTGGGTGTCGGCGTACGAACCGTGCGGCTCGGCGTGCGGCGGCTGGGCCGGCATCCGATCCGACGGCGGCCCCGGCACGAAGTCGGGCAGCAGACCCGGCTTCACCGCGGTCGTGCCCAGGTCGTAGGACGGCAGGTACCGCATCCCGAGATACACCGCGGCCACCATCAGTGCACCGGACACCACCAGAACGCCCCCGAAGCCGAGGAAGAGCCGGGTGTGGATACTGAGCCGGCGCAGCCCGCTCACGCCCCCTCCGCCAGGTAGTAGCCGGCGCCGACCGCGGTGTGCAGGAGCGGCGGATCGCCCAGTTTGCGCCGCAGCGTGTGCACGACGAGGCGTACCGCGTTGGTGAACGGGTCCGCCGCCTCGTCCCACGCCTTCTCGAGCAGGTACTCGGCGCTGAGCACACCACCGTCGGCGCGCAACAGCAGCTCGAGAACGGCCAGTTCCTTCGGCGTGAGGCGGATCTCCCGCCCCGCACGGACCGCCTGCCGCCGGTGCGTGTCCAGGCTCAGGTCCGCGAGCCGCAGCACCGGGGCGAGCGCGGGCGAGCTGCGCCGGTAGAGCGCCCGCAGGCGCGCCACCAACTCCGGGAAATCGAAGGGCTTCGCCAGGTAGTCGTCGGCGCCGAGCCCGAGCCCGGACACCTTGTCGCCGAGTCGGCCCGAGGCGGTGAGCATCAGGATGCGGCAGTCCGGATGCGCGGAGACCGTGCGGCGGCACACCTCGTCGCCGTGCACGCCGGGCAGGTCCCGGTCGAGGATCACGATGTCGTAGTCGTTGACCGTCAGCTTCTCCAGGGCCGCGGCCCCGTCGTGGACGGTGTCGGACGGGATGCCTTCGCGGCGCAGCCCCAGGCCGATGACTTCGGCCATGAACTCCTCGTCCTCGACGATCAGTACACGCATCGCCGGTGGTGCCTCTCCTCATGTGCGAAAGCCCCCGCGGTGAGCCCGGCAGCGGTCCCTGCGGTGAGTCTCTGCAGCGTTCGTCTGCAGCGGTTCTCTGCAGAGGTTCTCTGCAGAGGTTCTCTGCAGAGGTTCTCTGCGGTGGTCCCATACCTATCAGAGCCCGTGTTTGGCGGATGTATGAGAGGCCGCGGGTGCAGGTCCGCCATCGAACGCTGCCGAAAACGCCCGCTTCCTAGCGTGAGCGCGCACCGTTCGAAGCCGACTGCGAAGAGACCTTCCATGAACCTGTTCAAACGGGCCTGGTGGCGCCTGACCGCCACGCTCGGCAAGACCCTGATGCTCACCGGCCTGTTCTTCGTCATCTGCGCCCTCGTCCTGTCCGGATTCCTCATCCGCTCGGCCGCAGACCGGGCCGCCGGGGACGCGAAGGACCAGGTAGGCGCCGTGGCCACGCTGTCGTTCGACATCAACGCACTGATGGAGTCCGGACAGGCGGAGAACGGCGGAGCGTCGGGACTCCAGATCGACCCGAGCGACCGACTCCGCAGCGGAAAGGCCGACGCCCTGGGCAAGTCCCCGGTCGTCACCCGGTTCAGCTACCAGGTGGAGTCCGCCGGACTGCCCACCGACGACCTGAAGTTGTACCGGGCGGTGCCACCACCGCCGGCCACCGACACCGAGTCGGGCGACTTCTTCAAGGTCGAGGGCGTACGCGACCTCTCGGCGATGCCCGCGTTCCGCAACGGCACCTCGGAGATCGTCGCGGGCGAGGGCATCGCCCCGGACACCGGACAAGGCGTCCTGGTCCTGGAGAAGCGCCTCGCCGAGGCGAACAGGCTCGAGGTGGGCGACAAGGTCACCATGCGCTCCTTCCCCGGCGACGCGAGCAAGGCCGAGAAGAAGGAGTTCACCGTCGGAGGCATCTACGCCGACGACACCGCATCGAGCGGCCAGTACGGCCCGGCGCTCGCCGAGCCCGGCAACCTCGTCTACGCCTCCCCGGACGCGGCCGGTTCCCTGTCGGCCGTCACCCCGACCGACGAGGGCTCGGACATCCGGGAGGCCACGTTCACCCTGCGCAGCCCGGGGGACCTGCCGAAGCTCAAGAAGCGGGCCGCCGAGCTCGGCCTCGACCCCGAGATCTATCCCCTCGCGGTCAACGACAAGCAGTACCAGCAGCTCGTCGGCCCCATTTCCAAGACCGCGGGCTTCGCCACCCTCACCGTCTGGCTGGTCTCCATCGCCGGCGTCGCCGTGCTGTCCCTGATCGTCGCGAGTTCCCTGCGCGAACGCCGTCGCGAGCTCGGCATCCTGCTCGCCATGGGGGAGCGCAAGCCGCGCCTGCTCGGCCAGCATCTGGTCGAGACCGCGGCATGCGCCGTGATCGCCGTCGGCCTCGCCGTACCCGCGAGCCAGGTCCTGGCCGAGACGGCCGGCGGCACCCTCCTCGCGGGCGAGGTCTCCGACGCCGAGGGCGACGACAGCGGGAGCCGGCAGCAGGACCGCTCCAACGTCATGGGCGCGCCCCCGGAACACGACGAGCCCGATCAGCAGCCGATCGACGAGCTGGACGTCCGGCTCACCGCGGGCGACATCGGCAAGGTCGGCACGGCAGGACTCGGCATCGCCGCCGCCGCCACGCTGATCCCCGGATACCGGGTGCTGCGCCTCGAGCCCCGCCAGATCCTCACGAAGGGCGACTGACCATGACGAGCACCGACCGGACGTCCGCCGGCCCGACGTCCACCGGCCCCTCGCATCCCGACCCGGTACCCGTGCTGCAGCTCAGCGGCGTACACAAGAGCTTTCCCGCCGGCACCCGATCCCGGCCGCGCGCCGTACTCAAGGACGTCACCCAGGACTTCGAACACGGCCGCATGTACGCGGTCGTCGGCCCCTCCGGGAGCGGCAAGACCACCCTGCTCGCCCTCACCGGCGGCCTCGACGCCCCCACCGGGGGCACCATCCGCTTCCGCGGCCGCGACCTCGAGAGCGTGGGCCTCGACACCTACCGCCGCCGGCACGCCGCCACCGTGTTCCAGTCGTACAACCTCCTCGGCTATCTGAACGCCGTACAGAACGTCACCTCGGCCATGGAGATCACCGGCGCCCGCAGAAGCGGCCGCAAGCAGCGAGCGAACGAACTCCTCGACCTGCTCGGCATCGCCGAGGAGGACCGCCACCGCAGGATCCAGCAACTCTCCGGCGGCCAGCAGCAGCGCGTCGCGATCGCCCGCGCGCTCGCCTGCGAGGTCGACCTCCTCGTCGCCGACGAGCCCACCGGAAGCCTCGACCAGGACACCGCCGACGACATCGTGGAAGTACTGCGCAGACTGGCCCACGACGACGGCAAATGCGTTGTCGTGGTGACCCACTCGGCCCGGGTCGCCGACGCCGCGGACGAGGTCCTCCACCTCAAGCGCGGCCGCCTCTCCCGGCGCTGAGTCCGCCCCGGCGATCGTGCGGTGCACCCGCGCGGCAGGCTCAGGATGCGGCGCACCCCACGTCCCGATAGGCAAGGACGTATGAACGCATGGAGCATGCCCGTGGCCGAGGCGCCGGTCACCACGGCCTACCGGAAGCCCGGGGCCTGGGCGGCCGGTTTCCACACCGGCATCGACTTCGCGGTGCCGACCGGTACGCCGGTGGTCGCCGTGGGCCCCGGTTCGGTGGTGGTCGCCGGTGACCAGGGGGCGTACGGGAACTGCGTCGTCGTCGGTATGACGGACGGCAAGTTCACCCTCTACGCCCATCTCAGCCGGATCGAGGTCGAGGTCGGTCAGCAGGTCACCGGCGGACATCGCCTCGGCCTGTCCGGAGCGACCGGCAACGTCACCGGCCCCCACCTGCACTTCGAGGCACGCACCGCCAACCACTACAACGGCCACACGGACCCCGTGGCCTACCTGGCCGCCCACGGGGTCACCAGCGCGGCCGGGACCGCGAAGTCCGGCAAGGCGCCGGCCGGGAAGCCCGCCGGCGCCTACACCGTCAAGGCCGGCGACACCCTCGGCGCCATCGCGCGGACCCAGCTCGGCAGCGCGGCCCGCCACCCGGAGATCGCCGCCCTGAACGGCATCACCGACCCCAACCTCATCAAGGTCGGCCAGAAACTCGAACTTCCGCCCCGGTAAGGCGATCGCCCCGCCCCGAGAGGCCGGTACGCCCTCGGCCCGGATCACCTCAGGGGTAGAATTCTCAGGGGTGTGAGAACGAGGGGCCGAGGTGCGCGGCCGGGACGAAGGGGCGGGACATGACGGGGCGCAGGACTTCCGGCAGCAAGGACGCCGTCGAGGCGGTCATCGAGGACTGGGCCAGGGAACGGCCCGAACTCGACACCAGCCCGCTCGAGGTGCTGGCCCGCCTGCACCGCTCCTTCCTGCGCTACAACACCCGGCTGACCGCGTCGATCGAGCGGCACGGCCTGTCCGTCGCCGGGTTCGACGTGCTGACCGCGTTGCGCAGGGCGGGCGCCCCGTACCGCCTGACCGCCGGTCAGCTCGCCGACCAGGGGCTCGTCTCCTCGGCAGGTGTCACGCTGCGTATCGACCGACTGGAGAAGGACGGTCTGATCGTCCGCGAACGCGACGCGGACGACCGCCGCGTCGTCTATTCGCGGCTCACCGACCAGGGCCTCGACACGGTCGACCGGGTCTTCTCCGAGCATCTCGACAACGAACGCCGGATGCTCGCCGACCTCTCTCCGGCCGAACGCCGCCAGCTCGCCCGCCTGTTGCGCAAGCTGGAGTCCTCGATACTCGCCGCCGACGCGGCGGACGAACAGGACGCGGCCGACGAGAAGTCGGCCTGACGCCTGCCCGGCCCTGCCACACACGCGCCTGCGGGGCGACCCGTCAACTGGGCCGCCCCGCAGGCGCGTTGTGATCCTGCCCGATCCCTATTCGGTGCCGAGCACCTTCTCCACCTGGCCACGGATCTCGTCCGTCGCCAGCCCGCGGATCGTCAGTGTGGTGCGGCGCCGCAGGACGTCGTCCGCAGTCTCGGCCCACTCGTGGTCACGGGCGTACGCCACCTGCGCCCAGATCTCCGGGGCGTCGGGGTGGATGCGCTCGGCGAGCGCCGGGTCCTCGTTGGCGAGCCGGGCGATGTCGAAGGACAGCGAGCCGTAGTGCGTGGCCAGGTGCCGCGCCGTCTCCGGCGACATCCGCGTCCCGGGGGTCGCGTCGCCGTCCACCAGGAGCCGGTGCGCGACCGCGTTCGGGTTCGCGATGCCCGGCAGCGGCAGACGCTTGGGCAGCTCCGAGATCGGCTGCATGTCCTCGCCGAGCGGGTGCCCGGGCAGCTGCGACAGCTTGTTCATGACCGTACGGCCGATGTGCCGGAACGTCGTCCACTTGCCGCCGGCGACCGACAGCATTCCGCCGCGGCCCTCGGTCACGACCGTCTCCCGCTTCGCCTTCGACGTGTCGCCGGGGCCGCCGGGCAGCACCCGCAGACCGGCGAAGGCGTACGTGATCAGGTCCGGTGACAGCTGCTGGTCCCGCACCGAGAACGCGGCCTCGTCCAGGATCTGCTTGGTGTCCTGCTCGGTCACCGAGACGTCCGCCGGATCGCCCTCGTACACCTCGTCGGTGGTGCCGAGCAGCAGCATGTCCTCCCACGGCAGGGCGAACGTGATCCGGTACTTGTCGATCGGGGTGGCGAGCGCGGCCTTCCACGGCGAGGTGCGCTTGAGGACCAGGTGCGCGCCCTTGGAGAGGCGGATGGACGGAGCCGAGTTGGCGTCCTCCATCGTGCGCAGCCTGTCGACCCAGGGGCCGGTCGCGTTGAGTACGAGACGGGCGTCCACGCCGAACTCGGTGCCGTCGGTACGGTCCTTGAGATCCGCACCGGTGACCCGCCCGCCGGTGAAGCGCAGCCCGGTGACCTCCGCGTGGTTGAGCACCGCGGCACCCGCGGCGACCGCCGCGCGGACCGTCATCAGGGCCATCCGGGAGTCGTTCATCTGGTCGTCGCCGTACACGGCCACGGCCTTCAGGTTGTCGGTGCGCAGCTCGGGCACGTCCTGCGCGGCGCGCGACGGGCTCAGCAGATGCCCGACACCGTCACCGAACGCGGACAGCGCCGAGTACGCGAACACGCCCGCGCCGAGCTTCGCGGCGCCGTGCGGCCCGCCCTTGTACACCGGCAGGTAGAAGGTCAGGGGATTGGCGAGGTGCGGAGCCACCTGACGGGAGACCGCACGCCGCTCGAAGTGGTTCTCCGCGACCAGCTTGACCGCACCGGTCTGCAGGTAACGCAGGCCGCCGTGCAGCAGTTTGGAGGACGCGGAGGACGTGGCGCCGGCGAAGTCGCCGGCGTCCACCAGAGCCACCCGCAGCCCGGCCTGTGCGGCATGCCAGGCGGTGGAGATGCCCAGGATGCCGCCGCCGATCACCAGGAGGTCGTAGGTAGCCCTCGACAGTTGTTCCCGGGTCTCGGCCCGGCTCGGATTCGAGCCGTCGGCCGGGTGCAGCCCAAGAGCCGGGAAAGCGGGGCTGCTCTGCAGGGTGGTCATGAGTCTTACTCCTCGTCCTCGATCCAGCCCATGGTCCGCTCGACGGCCTTGAGCCAGTTCTTGTACTCGTGGTCCCGCTGGTCCGCTTCCATGCGGGGGGTCCACTCGGCGGCCCTGCGCCAATTGGCGCGCAGGGTCTCGGTGTCGGGCCAGAAACCGACGGCCAGGCCGGCGGCGTAGGCCGCGCCGAGGCAGGTCGTCTCGGCGACCATCGGGCGCACCACGGGTGCGTTCAGGAAGTCCGAGAGGGTCTGCATCAGCAGGTTGTTGGAGGTCATGCCGCCGTCGACCTTGAGGGTCGTGAGCTCGACGCCGGAGTCCTTCGTCATGGCGTCGGCGATCTCACGGGTCTGCCAGGCGGTCGCCTCGAGCACGGCGCGCGCGATGTGCGCCTTGGTGACGTACCGGGTGAGGCCGGCGATCACACCGCGGGCGTCGGAGCGCCAGTACGGGGCGAACAGGCCGGAGAACGCCGGTACGAAGTACGCGCCGCCGTTGTCGTCGACCGAGGACGCCAGGGTCTCGATCTCGGCGGCGGAGTTGATCAGGCCCATCTGGTCGCGCATCCACTGCACCAGGGAGCCCGTGACGGCGATCGAGCCCTCGAGCGCGTACACCGGCTTCTGGTCACCGATGCGGTAACCGACCGTGGTGATCAGGCCGTTGTAGGAGTTGACGGGGGTCTCACCGGTGTTCAGCAGCATGAACGTGCCGGTGCCGTACGTCGACTTGGCCTCGCCCTCGGCGAAACAGGTCTGGCCGAACAGCGCGGCCTGCTGGTCACCGAGCGCGGAGGCGACCGGGACGCCGTCCAGGACGCCGCCCTTGGCGCTGCCGTACACCTCGGCGGAGGAACGGATCTCCGGGAGCACCGCGGCCGGGATGCCGATGGACGCGAGGATCTTGTCGTCCCACTGCATGCTGTGGAGGTTCATCAGCATGGTGCGCGAGGCGTTGGTGACGTCCGTGACGTGCTGGCCGCCGTTGGTGCCACCGGTCAGGTTCCAGATGACCCAGGAGTCCATGGTGCCGAACAGGATGTCGCCGCGCTCGGCGCGCTCGCGCAGCCCCTCGACGTTGTCGAGCAGCCAGCGGACCTTGGGCCCCGCGAAGTAGGACGCGAGCGGCAGGCCGGTCTCGCGGCGGAAGCGGTCCTGGCCGACGTTGCGGCCGAGCTCCTTGCACAGGGCGTCGGTGCGGGTGTCCTGCCAGACGATCGCGTTGTGCACCGGCTCGCCGGTGTTCTTGTCCCAGAGCAGGGTGGTCTCACGCTGGTTGGTGATGCCGATCGCCTTGACGTCGGCGGAGGTGATGCCGGCCTTGGCGACAGCGCCTGCCACCACGCTCTCGACGTTGGCCCAGATCTCCTTGGCGTCGTGCTCGACCCAGCCGGGCTTCGGGAAGATCTGCTCGTGCTCGCGCTGGTCGACGGCGACGATCCGGCCGTCCGTGTCGAAGACGATGCAGCGGCTCGAGGTGGTGCCCTGGTCGATCGCCGCGATGAACGGCCCGGCGCCGTGCGAGTGGGCGGTGTGTGCGTCGGTCACTGTGTGCTCCATGAGGTCTCGTGCGGTACGGCGTGCTCAGGCGAACGCGATGTTGTAGACACCACCGGCGATGACGCCACCGATCAGCGGTCCGGCGACCGGGATCCAGGCGTACGTCCAGTCCGAGCTGCCCTTGTTCGGCAGCGGCAGCAGGGAGTGCACGATGCGTGGGCCGAGGTCACGGACCGGGTTGATGGCGTATCCCGTCGGGCCACCGAGCGAGAGGCCGATGCCGACGACGACGAGCGCCGTGATGAGTGCGCCGAGCGCGCCGAGGCCGTTGCCCTCGTCGTTCAGGCCCTGCGTGAGGATCGCGATGACCAGGACGAACGTGGCGATGATCTCGGTGGCCATGTTCTGCCAGACGTTCCGGATCTCGGGCGCCGTGGAGAAGACACCCAGGACCGGGCCGGGCTCGTCGGAGACCGGCTTCCGGTCGGCGTCGGGCCGGCCGACGATCTCCGGGTCGGTCAGGTGCGCCTGGAACTGGCCGTAGTAGGCGATCCAGACGAGCACGGCACCGATCATCGCGCCGAGCAGTTCACCCGCCAGGTAGACCGGCACGTCGCTCCACTTGGTGCCGCCCTCGACCGCGAGACCGAAGGTCACCGCGGGGTTGAGGTGCGCGCCGGAGACACCGCCGGCGAGGTAGGCGCCGGTCAGGACCGCGAAGCCCCAGCCGAACGCGATGGCGACCCAGCCGGCCTCGTAGGCCTTGGAGCGCTTGAAAGTGACAGCGGCGCAGACGCCACCGCCGAGCAGGATGAGTAGGGCGGTACCGATGGTCTCGCCGATGAAGATGTCGGAGCTGGACACCCGCGACTCCTTTGTCCTTCGTCCAGGTGGATACCGAGAACGCGACACCACGGGTCCCGCCGGTGGTCCGCGCCCTCAGGTGAGGGCGTTGCTCGATCCGCCTTGCCACACACTACCCCGTATTGCCGGTAGGTGTTCGACAATGCCGACCGATGAACGGCAGTTTTGCCCTCGTGTTAACTGCCCGTCAAGGGCTGGGGGAGGCGAATCACGATCGTTACCGCTGGGGCGCTGCGGGTACGGGATCGGCGCCCGGCAGGACGTGCCGGGCGGGCTGGGGCGACGGGCCGGTAGTAGGTGCCGGAAACGTTTCGCGCGAGGGTTCGACGGTACGCGGCGGGCGCCCTTCGCGCGAGAGGGAGACACCGGGAAGGCGGCAGGCACGGGGGAGGCGTGCGCCGGTCCAGGGCTCACGGCCGGGGTTCGGTGCCGTCGGCGGTCGGGGTCGCGCGGGAGGCCGGGAGCCCCGGCTCAGAAGCGTCCGGCGCCCAGATCCCGGGACACGGCACGGGCGCAGTCCCGTACCGCCGCGATCAGCTCCGCGCGCAGCTCGCCGTCACCGCACACGCGCTCCACCGCGCCGGTCACGCCGACCGCGCCCACCGGCATCCGGCGCCGGTCGTGGATCGGGGCCGCGACCGAGGCCACGCCGGTCCAGGTCTCCTCGACGTCGGCCGCCCAGCCGCGCGCCCGGGTCACGTCGAGGACCCCTTCGAAGTCCTCGATGCCGGTGACCGTGCGCCCGGTGAACCCCTTGCGGTCCGACTCCACGACCTCGCTGTGCGCCACCGGGTCGTACGCGGAGAGGACCTTGCCGAGCGCGGTCGAATGCAGCGGGTGCATCGCCCCGACCTCGAGCACCTGGCGGCTGTCGTCCGGCCGGAACACGTGGTGCACGATCAGGACGCCCTGCTGGTGCAGCACTCCGAGGTAGACGCTCTCGCCGCTGGAGCGCGCCAGGTCGTCCGTCCAGACCAGAGCGCGGGCGCGCAGCTCGTGCACGTCCAGATAGCTGTTGCCCAGGCGCAGGAGCTCCGCGCCGAGCTGGTAGCGGCCGGAGGAGGGGTCCTGCTCCACGAAGCCCTCCTGCTGGAGCGTGCGCAGGATGCCGTGGGCGGTGCCTTTGGCCAGGTCGAGTGACGAGGCGATGTCGGAGAGGCCGAGCCGTCGCTCGCCGCCGGCCAGCAGGCGCAGCATCGCCGCAGCGCGTTCGAGCGACTGGATGTTCTTGGCCACCGCGTCCGCTCCTCCGCGTCCGATCCCAGGTTCCCCGTACGGCAGACTCCGGAGACCGTACGGTACGGCGTCGGCAGCCGTTCGACAATGCTGAACACTATCGGTCCATGTCGACCTTGTCCTAATGGCCGCGCACGCGGTTCAGCTCCGATCCGCGCCGATCCATCCCGTCCGGATCTCCCCGGCAGACCACCGCATCCACGGCAGCATCATGGTCCGCTCGATGGACGCCCCATACGGCGGGGGCCCTGTCCCGGCTAGGCTGGCCCGGTGCGCCCTCGACTGGGGGTGCAAAGCCGACAGCCGTCGCACTCCAGGGAGCTCTTCCATGGCCTCGTTGCCGACCGCAGCATCCGCCAGCCCGTCCCGCGCCGACGCCCTGCGTCACGCACTCGCCACCCGGGTGGTGGTCGCGGACGGAGCGATGGGCACCATGCTGCAGGCCCAGGACCCCAGCCTCGAGGACTTCCAGAACCTCGAAGGCTGCAACGAGATTCTGAACATCACCCGCCCCGACATCGTCCGATCCGTCCACGAGGCCTACTTCGCCGTGGGCGTCGACTGCGTCGAGACGAACACCTTCGGCGCCAACTTCGCCGCCCTCGGCGAGTACGACATCCCCGAGCGCGTCTTCGAACTCTCCGAGTCCGGCGTCCGTATCGCCCGTGAGGTCGCCGACGAGTTCACCGAATCCACCGGCCAGCAGCGCTGGGTCCTCGGCTCCATGGGCCCCGGCACCAAGCTGCCCACCCTCGGCCACGCCCCGTACGTCAAGCTGCGCGACGCCTACCAGCAGAACGCCGAAGGCATGATCGCCGGCGGCGCCGACGCCCTCCTGGTGGAGACCACCCAGGACCTGCTGCAGACCAAGGCCTCCATCCTCGGCGCCCGCCGTGCCCTGGACGCCACCGGCGCGAACTTGCCGATCATCTGTTCCGTCACCGTCGAGACCACCGGCACCATGCTCCTCGGCTCCGAGATCGGCGCCGCGCTCACCGCACTCGAGCCGCTCGGCATCGACATGATCGGCCTCAACTGCGCCACCGGGCCGGCCGAGATGAGCGAGCACCTTCGCTACCTCGCCCGCCACTCGCGCGTACCGCTGTCCTGCATGCCGAACGCGGGCCTGCCCGTACTCGGCAAGGACGGCGCCCACTACCCGCTGACCGCCGGCGAACTCGCCGACGCGCAGGAGACGTTCGTCGGCGAGTACGGCCTCTCCCTGGTCGGCGGCTGCTGCGGCACCACCCCGGAACACCTGCGCCAGGTCGTCGAGCGGGTGCGCGACCTCCAGCCCACCAGCCGCGAACCCCGGCCCGAGCCCGGCGCCGCCTCCCTGTACCAGACGGTGCCCTTCCGGCAGGACACCTCGTACCTGGCGATCGGCGAGCGCACCAACGCCAACGGCTCGAAGAAGTTCCGCGAGGCCATGCTGGAGGCGCGCTGGGACGACTGCGTCGAGATGGCCCGCGACCAGATCCGCGAAGGCGCCCACATGCTCGACCTGTGTGTCGACTACGTCGGCCGGGACGGCGTCGCCGACATGGCCGAGCTGGCCGGCCGCTTCGCCACCGCCTCCACCCTGCCCCTCGTCCTCGACTCCACCGAAGTGCCCGTCATCCAGGCCGGGTTGGAGAAGCTCGGCGGCCGCGCCGTCATCAACTCCGTCAACTACGAGGACGGCGACGGCCCCGAATCCCGCTTCGCCAAGGTCACCGCACTGGCCAAGGAGCACGGCGCCGCCCTCATCGCGCTGACCATCGACGAGGAGGGCCAGGCCCGCAGCGTCGAGCACAAGGTCGCCATCGCCGAGCGGCTCATCGACGACCTCACCGGCAACTGGGGCATCCACGAGTCCGACATCCTCATCGACACCCTGACCTTCACCATCTGCACCGGTCAGGAGGAGTCCCGCAAGGACGGCATCGCCACCATCGGGGCGATCCGCGAACTCAAGCGCCGCCACCCCGACGTACAGACCACGCTCGGCCTGTCCAACATCTCCTTCGGCCTCAACCCGGCCGCCCGCATCCTGCTCAACTCCGTCTTCCTCGACGAATGCACCAAGGCAGGACTCGACTCGGCGATCGTGCACGCCTCGAAGATCCTGCCGATCGCCCGCTTCGACGACGAGCAGGTCACCACCGCACTCGACCTGATCTACGACCGCCGCGCCGAGGGCTACGACCCGCTGCAGAAACTGATGGCGCTCTTCGAGGGCGCCACCGCCAAGTCCCTCAAGGCCGGCAAGGCCGAGGAACTGGCCGCACTCCCGCTGGAGGAGCGCCTGCGCAGCCGCATCATCGACGGCGAGAAGAACGGCCTCGAGGCCGACCTCGACGAGGCCCTCACCGAGCGCCCCGCCCTCGACATCGTCAACGACACCCTCCTCGAGGGCATGAAGGTCGTCGGTGAACTCTTCGGCTCGGGCCAGATGCAGCTGCCCTTCGTACTGCAGTCCGCCGAGGTCATGAAGACCGCCGTCGCCCACCTCGAACCGCACATGGAGAAGACGGACTCCGAGGGCAAGGGCACCATCGTCCTCGCCACCGTCCGCGGCGACGTGCACGACATCGGCAAGAACCTCGTCGACATCATCCTGTCCAACAACGGCTACAACGTCGTCAATCTGGGCATCAAGCAGCCCGTATCGGCGATCCTCGACGCCGCCGCGGAGCACCGCGCCGACGTCATCGGCATGTCGGGACTCCTGGTGAAGTCGACCGTGATCATGAAGGAGAACCTGGAGGAGCTGAACCAGCGCAAGCTGGCAGCCGACTTCCCGGTCATCCTCGGCGGCGCCGCCCTCACCCGCGCCTACGTCGAACAGGACCTCCACGAGATCTACGAGGGCGAAGTCCGCTACGCCCGCGACGCGTTCGAGGGCCTGCGCCTGATGGACGCCCTCGTCGCCGTCAAGCGCGGCGTCCCCGGCGCCACCCTCCCCGAGCTCAAGCAGCGCCGCGTCAAGGCGAGCGCCGTGCAGGTCGAGGAGCGCCCCGACGAGGGCCCGGCCCGCTCCGACGTCGCCATCGACACCCCCGTCCCCACGCCGCCGTTCTGGGGCAGCCGCGTCGTCAAGGGCATCCAGCTCAAGGAGTACGCCTCCTGGCTGGACGAGGGCGCTCTCTTCAAGGGCCAGTGGGGCCTCAAGCAGGCCCGCACCGGCGACGGCCCCAGCTACGAGGAGCTCGTCGAGACCGAGGGCCGGCCCCGCCTGCGCGGCTGGCTCGACCAGCTGCACACCAAGAACATGCTCGAAGCGGCCGTCGTCTACGGCTACTACCCCTGCGTCTCCAAGGGCGACGACCTCGTCCTCCTCGACGACCAGGGCAACGAGCGCACCCGCTTCACCTTCCCGCGCCAGCGCCGCGGCCGCCGCCTGTGCCTCGCCGACTTCTTCCGGCCCGAGGAGAGCGGCGAGACCGACGTCGTGGGGCTGCAGGTCGTCACCGTCGGCTCGAAGATCGGCGAGTCCACCGCCGAACTCTTCGCCGCCGACGCCTACCGCGACTACCTCGAGCTGCACGGACTGTCCGTCCAGCTCGCCGAGGCCCTCGCCGAGTACTGGCACGCTCGGGTGCGCAGCGAACTCGGCTACGCGGGGGACGACCCCTCGGAGATGGAGGACATGTTCGCCCTCAAGTACCGCGGCGCACGGTTCTCGCTCGGCTACGGAGCGTGCCCGAACCTCGAGGACCGGGCCAAGATCGCCGAACTGCTCGAGCCCGAGCGGATCGGCGTCGAGCTCTCCGAGGAGTTCCAGCTCCACCCCGAGCAGTCCACCGACGCCATCGTCATCCACCACCCCGAGGCGAAGTACTTCAACGCCCGCTGACAGGATCCGCCCCCCGGCGGCCCGCGCGCTCACCCGGCGGAACAATCCGGATGCGCCTCGGGCCGTGCGACGTACACTTATCGGTCCAGTGCAGGCCGGTCGCCCCCTCCCGGGTCACACCCCGGGAAAGAGGCGGCCGGCCTTCTCGTCCCTCACGGAGGTGTGCCGCATGACCAGTACGGTCCCCGCAGCCGGAAGCCTTCCCCACGCCCACCGCACCGCCCGGACGGCGCAAGCCGCACCTCCCGGCGGAGCATCCCTCGACGCCGTCCTGCTCGACATGGACGGCACCCTGGTGGACACGGAAGGCTTCTGGTGGGACGCCGAGTGCGAGGCCTTCGCCGGCCTGGGGTACGCCCTCGACGAATCCTGGCGGCACGTCGTGGTCGGCGGGCCCATGACCCGCAGTGCGGGCTTCCTGATCGAGGCCACCGGCGCGGACATCACCGTGCCCGAGCTCACCGTGCTGCTCAACGACCACTTCGAGCAGCGCATCAGCCGCGACGTACCCCTGATGCCCGGCGTCGAACGGCTGCTCGCCGAGCTGACCGAACAGGACGTACCCGCCGCCCTGGTCTCCGCCTCGCACCGGCGCATCATCGACCGCGTACTCGACTCCATCGGCGCTCAGCACTTCCGCCTCACCATCGCCGGCGACGAGGTCGAGCACAGCAAGCCGCATCCCGAGCCCTATCTGCGGGCCGCCGCGGGCCTCGGCGCCGACCCGGTCCGCTGTGCGGTCATCGAGGACACCACGACCGGGGTCGCCTCGGCGCAGGCCGCAGGCTGCCCCGTCGTCGCCGTGCCCTCCGTCGCACCGATTCCGCCCGGTGACGGGCGTACCGTCGTCGCCTCTCTCGAAGAAGTCGATCTCGCCTTTCTGCGGAAGCTGATCAAGTGATGACGGAAAGGCACCCGGGCGTGCACCGAGCGTGTTCCCGCATTGCCGGGTGAAAGGCAGGACAAGGCAAAGCGCACACCAATTGCCGCGCGCGACCGCCGAATTCCGCCCCCATCGCCCGCGATCCGTGGCGTGATTTATGTCACCGAGGCGGCGGAACGCGCCGTCTTGTATGTGTCGCTTGCCCGGTGTGCACGGACCGGGATCATGGGGGCTTGTGTCCCGATTGGTCGACTCCTGCCCCAAACCTTCCCGCGTTCGCATTCCGGTGCGTCACATCCGCTGCCGCTGCGTGATTGTCGCCCAACTCCGGGCGCTGTGAGCACGCGTAGCGATTCGGACTAATGTCATGGCGAGGAAACATGACATTACCCGGAACGCCGACATCACCCCCGTCGGCGGAACGGGATCGGACGTTGGAGAACTTCGAGCATGAACCGCAAGACATTGGTGCTGCCGGCCCTCATAGGCCTGCTCGCCCCGGTGCTCGCCGCCTGTGGTGGATCGGACAGCGGGAGCGGTGACGGCGACGCGATCGTCGTCGGCACCACGGACATGTTCTCCGCGTCGAGCAAGGCCCCGGCGCCCTTCGACCCGGCCGTCGCCTACGACGCGGGCTCCTGGAACATCCTGCGCCAGACCGTGCAGACCCTGATGACCCAGCCCCGCGGCGGAGGCCTGCCCGAGCCCGAGGCCGCGGAGCGCTGCTCCTTCACCGACGAGCGCAGCCAGCGTTACGAATGCACCCTGCGCAAAGACCTGAAGTTCTCGGACAACACCGAAGTCACCGCCGAGGACGTCAAGTTCTCGATCGAGCGGGTGCTCAAGATCCGGGACCAGAACGGCCCCAGCAACCTCCTCGCCAACATCGACACCGTCGAGGTCGAGGGCGACCGCACCGTGGCCTTCCACCTGAAGTCGCCCGACGCGACCTTCCCGCACAAGCTGGCCACTCCGGCCGCCGGCATCGTCGACCCCGACGTCTACGACAAGGACAAGCTCCGTTCCGGCTTCCAGGTCGACGGCTCGGGCCCGTACACCGTCGAGGCCGAGGTCAAGGACAACGAGTTGGTCAAGGCCGTCTTCACGGAGAACCCGCACTACAAGGGCAACCTGAAGCCGAAGAGCGACAAGATCGAGATCCGCCCCTTCGCGGACGCCGATGCCATGGGCAAGGCGCTCAAGAAGGGCGACATCGACCTGATGACGCGCACCATGACGCCGAAGCAGATCGAGCAGCTGGGCAACAGCAGCGACGAGAAGATCGACCTCGTCGAGATGCCCGGCCTCGAGATCCGCTACCTCGGCTTCACCACCACCGCACCCACGGTGAAGAACAAGGCGGTCCGCCAGGCGATGGCCCAGCTCATCGACCGCGGAGAACTCGCCTCCAAGGTGTACGGCAACGCCGCCGAGCCGCTGCAGTCCCTGGTCCCCTCCACGGTCACCGGGCACACCAACTCCTTCAGCAACAAGTACCAGGAGCCCTCCAAGGCCAAGGCCGCCGGCCTCCTGCAGAAGGCGGGCATCGACAGCCCGGTCGAGCTCACCCTGAACTACACGACCGACCACTACGGCGCGGCCACCAAGCAGGAGTTCGAGGTTCTGCAGAAGCAGCTCAACGACAGCGGACTGTTCGACGTCAGCATCAAGGGCACCAAGTGGGACAAGTTCCGTCCCGCGCAGACCGAAGGCAAGTACGACGTCTACGGCATGGGCTGGTTCCCCGACTTCCCCGACGCGGACAACTTCATCGCGCCCTTCCTCGACAAGGAGAACTTCCTCGTCTCGCCGTACCGGAACGACACCGTCCGTGAGCAGCTGATCCCCTCTTCGCGCCGCGAGGCCGACCGACTGGCCGCCTCCAAGGACATCGAGCGGGCGCAGGACATTGTCGCCGAGGACGTGCCGGTGCTCCCGCTCTGGCAGGGCAAGCAGTACGTCGCCGCCCGCGACGACATCACCGGTGTCGAGTGGGCCCTCAACTCCTCGTCAAACCTGCAGCTCTGGGAGCTGGGACGCGGCGTCGGAGAGTGACCCGGCGGCGCATCGCGCCGAACGCACGAGGAGGGCCGGCCCCGTCCAACGGGGCCGGCCCTCCTCGTCATGCCACTGCTGCGGCGACCGGGCCGGCGACGGTACGCCCCGGCCCGGCGCCGTCACTGGGCGCCAGGACGCACCAGGCCACTCTCGTACGCGTACACGGCCGCCTGCACCCGGTCCCGCAGGCCGAGCTTCGTCAGCACATGGCCCACATGCGTCTTGACCGTCGTCTCACTCACGAACAGATCCGCCGCGATCTCCGCATTGGACAGGCCGCGCGCCACCAGCTTCAGCACCTCGACCTCACGCTCGGTCAAGGTGTGCAGAGTGTCCGGCACCGGCTCCTCGCCGGACGGCAGATGGCCCGCGTACTTGTCGAGCAGCCGGCGCGTGATGCTGGGAGCCAGCATCGCCTCGCCCGACGCCACCACCCGGATCGCCTGCACCAGCTCGTGCGCGGGCGCGTCCTTCAGAAGGAAACCACTGGCCCCCGCCTTCAGCGCCTCCACCACGTACTCGTCCAGATCGAACGTGGTCAGCACGAGGACCTTCGCCGGACCGTCCCGGCCGGGACCCGTGATCTGCCGGGTCGCCTCCACTCCGTCCATCCGAGGCATACGGATATCCATCAGGACCACATCTGGCTGCAGCGCACGGACCTGATCGAGCGCCTGCAGACCGTCCCCCGCCTCACCGACGACCGCAAGATCCTGCTCGGCCTCCAGGATCATCCGGAAGCCGGTACGCAGCAGCGGCTGGTCGTCGACCAGCAGGACGCGGATCGCCACGACAATCTCCTTCGCTAGACCGGCCCCATTCTGCCCTGGGCCCCTCCCGCGGACTCGGGCGGCCCGACCGGAAGCGGATACGGCGGGGGAGTCCCGCCGAACTCGGGACAAACCGCGCGATGATCGCACCAGCCGCACAACTTGGTGCGCCGCGGCCGCCAGTCACCCGTCTCCGTCGCCACCCGGATCGCGTCCCACAACGCCAGCAACTTCCGCTCCACCCGCTCCAGATCCTCCACCCGCGGGTCGTACGTCAGCACATCACCGCTGCCTAGATACACCAGCTGCAGCCGACGCGGCACCACACCCTTCAGGCGCCACACCACCAAGGCGTAGAACTTCATCTGGAACAGCGCGCCCTCCGCGTACTCCGGCCGCGGCGCCTTGCCCGTCTTGTAGTCCACGATCCGGACCTCGCCCGTCGGCGCCACATCGACCCGGTCGATGACGCCGCGCAACCGCAGACCCGAATCCAGCTCCGCCTCGACGAACAACTCACGCTCCGCCGGCTCCAGCCGCGTCGGATCCTCCAGCGTGAACCAACGCTCCACCAACGACTCCGCCTGCCCCAGCCAGCGCGCAAGCCGCTCACCCGGATCCGCCCCCGACTTCTCGCCGCCGCCCTCCGCCGCGCCCTCACCGTCCGCAGCCTCCTCGGCGAACAGCTCCGCCAGCTCGGGACGAGCCTCGCGCAGCCGCTCCCACTGCCCCGGGATCAACGCCTTCGCGTGCGGAGCCGTCCGCTCACCGGCAGGCGCGTCGAACAGCCTCTCCAGGACCGCATGCACCAGCGTGCCCCGCGTGGCCGCCTCGCTCGGCTTCTCCGGAAGTTTGTCGATCACACGGAAGCGGTAGAGCAGCGGACACTGCATGAAGTCGCCCGCGCGCGACGGAGACAGGGACGCCGGGCGCGCGGCGCCCAGCGCGGCGTCGGTGCTGGTGTTCATGCGGAAGACCCTACGACCCGCCACTGACACCAGCCGCATACCATCGACGGCAGACCCCCTCGCACCGGGTCACGCGCCCGCGCGTGCGCCCGGCGGCGGGGGAAGCATCGAACGAGGGGACATCGTGGACGAACGCGGCGGGAGCGGACAGCCGCAGTCCGGCACCGGCGAAGCCGACCCGGTCACCACCGAGGAGGCGACGCCGGAGCAGCCGCACGACCGGGCCCCCGACCGGGACCCGGCACAGCCACCGGCGCACGACCAGCACACCGGGCCCACCGAAGAGCCGGCGGCCCACCCGCCCCACGACCGGGCAGCGCCGAACCCCCAGGCCCCGGGCGACCAGCACCACGACAACCCCCAGGCGGCCGACGAGAACCCGAACCAGCAGCCCGGGCCCAACCCCAAAGCCAAGCGCCGCGACCCCGGCGGCGGCTTCCTCATGGGCCGCCCCTTCGGCGTCCCCATCTACGTCGCACCCAGCTGGTTCGTGGTCGCCGCCCTCATCACCTGGGTCTTCGGCGTACAACTCGAGCGCATCCTGCCCGAACTCGGCGCCGTCCGTTACCTCATCTCCCTGTTCTTCGCCGTCGCCTTCTACGCCTCCGTACTCGTCCACGAACTCGCCCACACCGTCGCGGCCCTCCGCTTCAAGCTCCCGGTCCGCCGCATCCAACTCCAGTTCATCGGCGGCGTGTCCGAGATCGAGAAGGAATCCGAGACCCCCGGCCGGGAGTTCATCCTCGCCTTCGTCGGCCCGCTGCTCTCCCTCGTACTCTCGGGCCTCTTCTACCTCGGCATGCAAGCCGTCGAACCCGGCACCGTCCCCGGCGTCCTGCTCGCCAGCCTGATGTTCTCCAACCTCATCGTGGCCGCGTTCAACCTTCTGCCCGGCCTGCCCCTCGACGGCGGCCGCATGCTCCGCGCCGTCGTCTGGAAAATCACCGGCAAGCCCATGACCGGCACCATCGCCGCCGCCTGGGTCGGCCGCGCCCTCGCCATCAGCGTCCTCATCGGCCTGCCCCTGCTCACCCAGTCCGGCAAGATCGGCGCCGACGCCATGGACGGCGTCGGCATGGACACCATCACCGACGCCCTACTTGCCGCGATCCTCGCCGCCATCATCTGGACCGGCGCCGGCAACAGCCTGCGCATGGCCCGGCTCCGCGAACACCTCCCCGAACTCCGCGCCCGCACCCTCACCCGCCGGGCCGTCCCCGTCGAAGCCGCCACCCCTCTCTCCGAAGCCCTCCGCCGCGCCAACGACGCCGGTGCCCGCGCCCTCGTCGTCGTCGACCCCCACGGCGACCCCCTCTCCCTCGTACGCGAAGCAGCCATCGTCGGCGTACCCGAACACCGCAGGCCCTGGGTCGCCGTCAGCGGCCTCGCCCAGGACCTCACCGACGGCATGAAGGTCTCGGCCGAACTGGCCGGCGAGGAACTCCTCGACACCCTCAGAGCCAACCCCGCCACCGAATACCTCGTCATCGAGGCCACCGGCCAGATCTACGGCGTACTCTCCACCGCCGACGTGGAACGCGCCTTCGTCAAGGCCATGGCCCGAAACGGCTGACCCGCAACCGCCCCGAGCCGCCCCCACCCCACGTGGTCGGAGCCCCGGCACAGGGCCGGTAGGCTGGACGCCATGTCCGAACCGACCGGCGCCGCCCGCCGCCGCGGGCCCTTCAAGGTCGGGGACCAGGTCCAGCTCACCGACCCCAAGGGACGCCACTACACGTTCACGCTCGAAGCAGGGAAGAACTTCCACACCCACAAGGGTTCCTTCCCGCACGACGAGCTGATCGGTGCTCCCGAGGGCAGTGTTGTCCGAACCACCGGGAACGTGGCCTACCTGGCCCTGCGCCCCCTGCTCCCCGACTACGTCCTGTCCATGCCCCGCGGCGCCGCCGTGGTCTACCCCAAGGACGCAGGCCAGATCCTGGCCTTCGCCGACATCTTCCCCGGCGCACGCGTCGTCGAAGCGGGAGTGGGCTCCGGATCCCTCAGCAGCTTCCTGCTCAGGGCCATCGGCGACCACGGCATGCTGCACAGCTACGAGCGCCGCCAGGACTTCGCGGACATCGCCGAACAGAACGTCCAGCGGTACTTCGGCGCCCCCCACCCCGCCTGGCAGCTCACCGTCGGAGACCTCCAGGACAACCTCAGCGACACCGAGGTCGACCGCGTCATCCTCGACATGCTCGCCCCCTGGGAATGCCTCGAAGCGGTCTCCAAGGCGCTCGTGCCCGGCGGCATCGTCTGCTGCTACGTCGCCACCACCACCCAGCTCGCCAGGACCGTCGAGTCCATCCGCGAGATCGGCTGCTTCAACGAGCCGAACGCCTGGGAATCGATGATCAGGAACTGGCACATCGAGGGCCTCGCCGTCCGCCCCGACCACCGCATGATCGGGCACACCGGCTTCCTGCTCACCGCACGCCGCCTCGCCGACGGCGTCGAGCCGCCCATGCGCCGCCGCCGCCCCTCCAAGGGCGCCTACGGCGAGGACTACTCCGGTCCGAACGCCGACGGCGGCACCCCCCGGAGCACCTGACCCCACAACAACCGGCTCACTCAACGCCCGGCCGCCGCCGCGCAGTTCTCGCCCCACAGCGAGAACTCCGCGACGGCGGCTTTTCGTTGCGAACCCGGACCCCAACGTTCCACCTCGATGTGAGGTATGGCACGATGCTGGCCACCCCCACCGGCACAGCCCTCACAGGAGACCCTCCTCGTGCAGCACCCCGCCGTCCCGGAGCTCGCCCACACCCGTACCCGCCCCATCCACTGGCTCGCGACAGCCGTCGCCGTGGCCGCCGTCGTCGCGGCCTCCTCCTTCGTACAACCCCGCGACGCCACCGCGGCTCAGAGCGGCAGCCCCGAAACGGCCGCCGCACCGGCCCCGGCCGCCGCCGCACCCGACGCCGACAGCGTCCACTACCCACTCGAGTGCGGCACCGCCGAACCCGAGATCACCGACCGGGCCACCGGAGACCTCGACGGCGACCAGCGGCCGGAAACCGTCGCCGTCGTCCGCTGCAAAGCCGGCTCCGGCACCCCGCCCCACGGCATCTACGTGATCACCCAGCCGCACACCGGCGAACCCCGCATCGTCGCCACCCTCGTAGACCCGAAAGAACGCCTCACCGTCACCGACTTCGAGGTCCACGACGGCACCGTCGAGGCCACCCTCCTCGGCTACTCCGCACCCACCGTGCCCAGCTGCTGCCCGGACACCCGCGAAAAGGCCGGATGGCAGTGGAAGGACCAGTCCTTCGTACGGTCGCAGCAGTCCGCCGCCAAAAGCGTCTGACCCACCCGCACACAGCCGAAGGGCCCGGCTCCCCACTCCGCCAGGAGCAGGGAACCGGGCCCTTCGCACACCTACACGGCGTCCCGGACCAGAGGCCCGCGACCCGGACGCGAACCTACGGAGCGTCCGGCCCGTAGACCTCGACACTGTCCGAAATGCGCCGGACATGAATACAGTCCCCCGGGCACTCCTTCGCAGAATCCGCCACATCACGCAACAACGGAAGCGGCACCCGAGTCGTGGCACCCGGATCCTGCAACAGCTCGTCGTCGCCACTCTTCACATACGCCAAGCCATCGATATCGAGCTCGAAGACCTCCGGCGCGTACTGCGCACAGATGCCGTCGCCGGTGCAGAGGTCCTGGTCGATCCAGACCTCCAGTTCCTCACCGGTCTCGCCGGAAGAGGCCTCGTGCGTCACGGTCATGTCTCCTGCCATTTCTCACGTCGTGCGACACCGACACGGTACAAGTCGGGCCAGCCCTGACGGGTGTTGAACGTTCCGACGATACAACCGCCCGCTTTCGGATGTTGTTCGGTGGGTATTGAGCTGGCAGGAGGGGCTACGCAAGGGTGAAGATCGGACACAGCCCGTCCCTGTTTTTGATCTAGGGGTTTCAATCAGCACCGGCCCAGGTAGGGTCAGGAAGCGTCCAGCTCCCCTTGGAGGAGGTGAGGACCGTGGCAGCCCACGACGACGACATGAACCGCGGCATCCGCCCGGGTCGAGGGTCCGAAGACCCTGCCGGTCAGATTGCCTATCTCGAGCAGGAGATCGCCGTCCTGCGACGCAAGCTCGCCGACTCTCCGCGACACACGAGGATTCTCGAAGAGCGGATCGTCGAGCTGCAGACCAACCTGGCCGGAGTGTCCGCCCAGAACGAAAGACTGGCGAACACACTCCGTGAGGCCCGCGACCAGATCGTGGCCCTCAAGGAAGAAGTCGACCGGCTCGCGCAGCCGCCCGCCGGCTTCGGCGTCTTCCTCACCGCCAACGAGGACGGCACCGCCGACATCTTCACCGGCGGCCGCAAACTCCGCGTCAACGTCAGCCCGAGCGTCGAGCTCCCCGACCTCAGGCGTGGCCAGGAAGTCATGCTCAACGAGGCGCTCAACGTGGTCGAGGCCATGGAGTACGAGAGCGTCGGAGACATCGTCACCCTCAAGGAGATCCTCGAGGACGGCGAACGAGCCCTGGTCGTCGGACACACCGACGAAGAACGAGTGGTCCGCCTCGCCGAACCACTCCGCGACGTCACCATCCGCCCCGGCGACGCCCTCCTGCTCGAACCCCGCTCCGGCTACGTCTACGAGGTCGTACCCAAGAGCGAAGTCGAAGAACTGGTCCTCGAAGAGGTCCCCGACATCGACTACAACAAGATCGGCGGCCTCGGCAACCAGATCGAACTCATCCGGGACGCCGTCGAACTCCCCTACCTCTACCCAGACCTTTTCAAAGAGCACGAACTCCGGCCCCCCAAGGGCGTCCTCCTCTACGGCCCGCCCGGCTGCGGCAAGACACTCATCGCCAAAGCCGTCGCCAACTCCCTGGCGAAGAAGGTCGCAGAAGTCACCGGACAGCCCGCAGGCAAGAGCTACTTCCTGAACATCAAGGGACCCGAGCTCCTCAACAAATACGTCGGCGAAACCGAGCGGCACATCCGCCTCGTCTTCCAGCGCGCACGCGAGAAGGCCAGCGAAGGAACCCCCGTCATCGTCTTCTTCGACGAGATGGAATCCCTCTTCCGCACCCGCGGATCCGGCGTCAGCTCGGATGTCGAGAACACCATCGTCCCGCAGCTGCTCGCCGAGATCGACGGCGTCGAAGGCCTCGAGAACGTCATCGTCATCGGCGCCTCCAACCGCGAGGACATGATCGACCCCGCGATCCTCAGGCCCGGCCGACTCGACGTCAAGATCAAGATCGAGCGCCCCGACGCCGAAGCGGCCAAGGACATCTTCACCAAGTACCTGAAGTCGTCCCTGCCCCTCCACTCCGACGACCTGGCGGAGCACGCGGGCGACCGCGACTCCACCTCCCAGGCGATGATCCAGTCCGTCGTCGAGCAGATGTACGCCGAATCCGAGGAGAACCGCTTCCTCGAAGTCACGTACGCCAACGGCGACAAGGAAGTCCTCTACTTCAAGGACTTCAACTCCGGCGCCATGATCGAAAACATCGTCGGCCGCGCCAAGA
Organism: Streptomyces sp. YIM 130001; assembly: GCF_003574445.1. GTDB lineage: Bacteria > Actinomycetota > Actinomycetes > Streptomycetales > Streptomycetaceae > Streptomyces. The sequence continues at coordinate 292,861 of NZ_KZ984551.1, read as the reverse complement.
AGATGGCCATCAAGGCCTTCCTCGAGCAGAACCAGAAGGGCCTCCGCGTCGCGCACCTCCTCCAGGCGTGCGTCGACGAATTCAAGGAGAACGAGGACCTCCCCAACACCACCAACCCCGACGACTGGGCCCGCATCTCCGGCAAGAAGGGCGAACGGATCGTCTACATCCGTACCCTCGTCACCGGAAAACAGGGCGCAGACACCGGACGCTCCATCGACACCGTGGCCAACACCGGCCAGTACCTGTAAAACACAGGGCGGCTGCGGGTGCCCCCGGCGGGCACCCGCAGCCCACTGCTTTCCGGGACCGACCAGAGCCGCAGCAATGACTGAATTGACCTGCCCACCAGCGCAAAGCCGTTCTAGGCTCATCCCTACCGCCGAGTCGCGCAGTGCGGGGACGGGCACCGCACACGCACCGGAGAACCAGCGGTACTTGAGCGCCGCTCCCGAACAGGAGCGCCGCCGGGCAAGGAGGGCCGCATGACCGTACGGCGAGTAATGGGCATCGAGACCGAGTACGGCATCTCCGTACCCGGACACCCCAACGCCAATGCCATGCTCACCTCATCCCAGATCGTCAACGCCTACGCGGCGGCGATGCATCGGGCACGACGCGCCCGATGGGACTTCGAGGAAGAGAATCCGCTCCGGGACGCCCGCGGCTTCGACCTCGCACGCGAAACCGCCGACTCCAGCCAACTCACCGACGAAGACATCGGCCTCGCCAACGTCATCCTCACCAACGGCGCACGCCTCTACGTCGACCACGCCCACCCCGAGTACAGCTCCCCAGAAGTCACCAACCCCCGCGACGCCGTCCTCTGGGACAAGGCCGGCGAACGCATCATGGCCGAAGCCGCCGAACGGGCCGCACAACTCCCCGGCGCTCAGCCCATCCACCTCTACAAGAACAACACCGACAACAAGGGCGCCTCCTACGGCACGCACGAGAACTACCTGATGAAGCGGGAAACCCCCTTCTCCGACATCGTGCGCCACCTCACCCCCTTCTTCGTCTCCCGCCAGGTCGTCACCGGCGCGGGCCGCGTCGGCCTCGGCCAGGACGGCAAGGAGCACGGCTTCCAGATCAGCCAGCGCGCCGACTACTTCGAAGTCGAAGTAGGCCTGGAGACCACCCTCAAACGCCCCATCATCAACACCCGCGACGAACCCCACTCGGACGCGGAGAAATACCGACGCCTCCACGTGATCATCGGCGACGCCAACCTCTCCGAGCTCTCCACCTACCTCAAACTCGGCACCACCGCCCTCGTCCTCTCCATGATCGAGGACGGCTTCATCAACGTGGACCTCGCGGTCGACCAGCCCGTCCGCACCCTCCACGAGGTCTCCCACGACCCCAGCCTCCACCACCTCATCACCCTCCGTAGCGGACGCACCCTCACCGCCGTCCAACTCCAGATGGAGTACTACGAGCTCGCCCGCAAATACGTCGAGGAACGCTACGGAGCCGACGCGGACGAACAGACCCGAGACGTACTCCACCGCTGGGAAGACGTCCTCACCCGCCTCGAAACCGACCCCATGAGCCTGTCGGGCGAACTCGACTGGGTCGCCAAACGCGAACTCATGGAGGGCTACCGGCGTCGCGACAACCTCGAATGGGACGCCCCGCGCCTCCACCTCGTCGACCTCCAGTACGCCGACGTACGCCCCGACAAGGGCCTCTACAACCGCCTCGCCGCCCGCGGCAAGATGCAGCGCCTCCTCGACGAGGAAACCGTTCAGCGGGCCCAGAGCAAGCCGCCCGAGGACACTCGGGCCTACTTCCGCGGCCGCTGCCTCGAGCAGTACGCCGACGACGTCGCAGCAGCTTCCTGGGACTCGGTCATCTTCGACCTCCCCGGCCGCGACTCCCTCCAACGAGTACCGACCCTCGAACCGCTACGCGGAACGCGTAACCACGTGAAGGCCCTGCTCGACCGCTGCAGGACAGCGGAAGAGCTGGTCCGCGTGCTCTCCGGCGGCTGAAAGCCGGCCGGCGGGGGAATCACAGAGGTGGGCCTCGCACGTTGAGAAAGTGCGAGGCCGATGTCGGACCCCGGCTATAGGGTCTGATCAAGAAACGTCGACACCGAGCGGGGTGAGGTACATGGCGACCAAGGACACCGGCGGCGGACAGCAGAAGGCGACGCGTTCCACCGAGGAGACCGAGGAGCAGGTCGAGGACGCGGCCGTCTCCGAGGACCTCAAGGAACGCCAGGAGAAGCTGGACGATGACGTGGACTCGGTTCTGGACGAGATCGACGATGTCTTGGAGGAGAACGCCGAGGACTTCGTGAGGTCATTCGTTCAAAAGGGTGGACAATAACCACGTATATGAACGGGAAGAAGTGCTCGGCATGTCAGCAGGTGCTACCGGTCGGGGCTTTCGCGAAGAACAAGTCCCGGCCGGACGGCCTGCAGGTCAATTGCCGTGAATGTGCCGCCGAGTACTACCGGCGCCGTCAGGAGGCTCAGGGGAAGACCGTCCGGGTCAAGGTCTACGTCCCGGAGGGCCACAAGCGTTGCCCCCAGTGCGAGCAGACCAAGCCCCACTCCGAGTGGGAGCGGAACAAGTCGTCCTCGGACGGGTGGGCGAGTTACTGCCGCAGCTGCCGTGCTGAGCGCAATCGCGTCGCCTACTTCCAGCGCAAGTACGGCTTGAAGCCCGAGGAGTTGGAGGCCCTGCTCGCGGAGCAGCACGGCGTCTGCTGCATCTGTCTCTCGGCTCCTGCCGAACATGTGGATCACGACCACGAGACGGGTAGGGTCCGTGGCATGTTGTGCTTCAGCTGCAACGCTGCGCTGGGGCAGTTCAAGGATCGACCGGACGCCATAAGGCGCGCGGCCGCATATCTGGAAGGAAACTCGTGGAAGCCAATCCTCGTAGCACCGGGCGTCTACCAGCTGCCTTCCTGACGCCGGGGTCCTCGTCGTTCGTGGACTTCCTGTCGGATCATCAGCCGGAGATGTTGCCGGGCAATCGTCAACTGCCGCCTGTGAAGGGCATGGTGGAGGCGCCGCACGGCACGACGATCGTGGCGACGACTTTCCCCGGGGGCGTGGTGCTCGCCGGTGACCGTCGGGCGACGATGGGGAACATGATCGCGCAGCGGGACATCGAGAAGGTGTTCCCGGCCGACGAGTACTCGGCGGTGGGTATCGCGGGTACGGCCGGCCTGGCTGTGGAGATGGTGAAGCTGTTCCAGCTGGAGCTGGAGCACTTCGAGAAGGTGGAGGGTGCGCAGCTCTCGCTCGAGGGCAAGGCGAATCGTCTGTCGACGATGATCCGGTCGAATCTGGGCATGGCGATGCAGGGTCTTGCTGTGGTGCCGTTGTTCGCGGGTTTCGACGTGGATCGGGGCAGGGGCCGGATCTTCTCGTACGACGTGGCCGGTGGCCGGTCGGAGGAGACGGGCTTCGCGGCGACGGGTTCGGGTTCGGTGTTCGCCCGTGGGTCGATGAAGAAGCTGTTCCGGGAGGATCTGTCGGAGGAGCAGGCGACGACGCTCGTGGTGCAGGCCCTGTACGACGCGGCGGACGACGATTCGGCGACAGGTGGTCCGGATCTGGCTCGGCGGATCTATCCGGTGGTCACGGTGATCACGGAGAGTGGTTTCCGGCGGCTGGGTGAGCAGGAGTCGCAGGAGCTGGCTCGGGCGATCACGGATCGTCGTATGCAGCAGCCGGACGGTCCGCGTGCGGAGCTGCTCTGACGTGGCGGTTGCGGTAGCGGTTCTTCAGTTGCCCGCCGGGTTGCCGGAGGGGTTGTTCACGTCACTGACAGGAAGGGACGGGTAGCCGGTGTCGACGCCGTTCTATGTCTCACCTCAGCAGGCCATGGCCGACCGGGCGGAGTATGCCCGGAAGGGTATTGCGCGCGGTCGCAGCCTGGTTGTGCTGCAGTTTGCCGACGGCATTGTGTTCGTCGGCGAGAATCCGTCCCGTGCGCTGCACAAGTTCAGCGAGATCTATGACCGGATCGGTTTCGCGGCCGCCGGCAAGTACAACGAGTACGAGAATCTGCGGATCGGTGGTGTGCGCTATGCGGATCTGCGGGGTTACACCTATGACCGTGGTGATGTGACGGCGCGCGGTCTGGCGAACGTGTACGCGCAGACCCTCGGCACGATCTTCTCGAGCAATGCGGAGAAGCCGTACGAGGTGGAGTTGGTGGTTGCCGAGGTCGGTAGTGAGGCCGAGGGTGATCAGATTTATCGGTTGCCGCACGACGGGTCGATCGTGGATGAGCACGGTTCGGTGGCCGTGGGTGGCAATTCGGAGATGATCAGTAATTTCCTTGATCAGCGCCATCGGGACGGGATGACGTTGGCCGAGGCGTTGCAGCTTGCGGTGAAGGCGTTGTCGCGGGAGCCGAACGGCGGTGAGCGGGAGATTCCTGCGGAGCGCCTCGAGGTGGCGGTTCTTGACCGTACGCGGCCGCAGCAGCGGAAGTTCCGGCGGATCGTGGGGGAGCAGTTGTCGGGGTTGCTCGTGCCGGATTCGGGTGCGGGGGCTGATGAGGCGGAGGGTGACGCTTCGGAGTCGTCGTCCTCGGGAGACGCTGAGGAGTAGTCGCCGGCTTGTGTCGGTCCGTTGCGCCCTCGTGCTGCTTCTGCGGTGCGGGGGCGCAGTGCTGTCCAGGGGTGGGTCAGTCGGGGGGCGGGGCGGTGGAGTCGCGTACGACGAGGGTGGTGGGGAGTGGGTCGGTGCGGGGGGTGTGGCCGTCCAGGAGGGCTAGGAGGGCTTGCATGCCGCGTTCGCCGACTTGTTCGGCGGGGAGGTGGACGGTGGTGAGTTCGGGTTCGAGTGCGGTGGCGAGGGTGAGGTCGTCGAATCCGGTGATGGAGAGGTCCTGAGGGATGTGGAGACCGAGTCGGCGGGCGGCTTTGCAGGCGCCGGCGGCGATGAGGTCGTCGTCGCAGACGAGTGCGGTGGGGCGTGGGCCGGTGGTGTCGAGGGCGTGGAGGGTGGTGTTCAGGGCGCCGTGGACGGTGAGGGGGGTGGGGGCGGTTCTCAGGTGCGTTCCGGGGGTGGTGCGGAGTGCGGCGGCCAGGGCGCGGGCGCGTACGGCGAAGGTCCAGGAGTCGATGTCGGCGGCGAGGTGGAGGATGTGCCGGTGCCCGAGTGCGGTGAGGTGGTGGGCGACCTGGCGCATGCCCTCGGCGAGGGCGAGGTTGACGTGGGTGGCGGGTAGTGGGTCGTCGGGGTCGCTGTCGAGCATGACGAGGGGGAGCGCGGCGCCGCGGATGGCGGTGAGCGAGGTGGCGGCCATGGAGGAGGCGATGACGCCGTCGAGGGCGGAGCGTGCGGAGGAGAAGGGGTCTTTGGCGGGGCCGATGCCGGTGGGTGAGGGGTAGACGACGACGCCGAAGTCGTGTTGGGCGGCGATGTCGGCGGCGCCGGTGTAGACGCGGGCGAAGAAGTCGTTGGTGAGGGCCGGTACGACGAGGAGGGCGGTGCGGGTGGTGCCCAGGCGGAGGTTGCGGGCGGCGACGTTGGGGCGGTAGCCGAGGCGGTGGGCGGCGTCGCGGACGCGTTGTGCGGTGTCGGGGGAGACGCGGCCGTGCCATTTGTCGGCGAGGACGAGGGAGACGGCGGCTTGGGAGACGCCGGCGGCGCGGGCGACGTCCTTGCCGGTGGGGCGGGTGCTCGCGGCGGGTGTGGTCACGAGTGTCTCCGTGGGGCGGGGTCGCCGGGTGTGTCTGCGGGGCGGTGGTCCGGGTCCGTGCGGTGGACCTGTGGTTGGCGTTCATGGTACGTATGGCCCCGAACGTTATACGTAAAACTTGATGGGGTCGAAGGGCGGGCCATGGCCTCGGGATATCTGGATCTGCTGCGCACCCGGCATGCGGCGCGGTTGCTCGCGGGGACGTTGGTGGGCCGGTTGCCCAATGCCACCGGGCACATCGCGATCGTGCTGTTCGTGCGTGCGGAGGGCGGCAGTTACAGCCTGGCGGGTGCCCTCGCGGCGGTGTACGGGATCGCTACGGCGGTGGGGCAGCCGCTGCTCGGGCGTGCGGTGGATCTGCGGGGGCAGCCGCGGGTGATGCTGCCGGCTGCGCTGCTCTCGGGGCTCGGGATGGCGGCGTTCGCCCTGGTGGGGATCGATGCGCTGCCGCTCGCGTATGCGGCGGTGGCGATGGCCGGTGTGTTCACGCCGCCGCTCGAGGGCGGTCTGCGGGCGCTGTGGCCCAGTGTGCTCGGCCGCTCGGAGCGGGTGCACGCGGCGTATGCGCTGGATGCGGTGGCGCAGGAGGTGATGTTCACCGTCGGCCCGCTGCTGGTGACCTTGGTGGTGTCGCTCTGGTCGGCGGGCGCGGCGCTCTTGGTGATCAATGTGATCGGTGTGGTCGGCGCTCTGTCGGTGGTGGTGTCGGAGCCGTCGCGCGCCTGGCGGTCGGCGGCGCGTGAGGCGCACTGGCTGGGGGCGTTGAGGTCGCCGGGGCTGTTGGCGCTGCTCGGTTCGTTCTTCTTCGTGGGGCTTGCGCTGGGGTCGATCACGGTGGCGGGGGTGGCGTACGCGGACGATCACGGCCGTGAGTCGGTGTACGGCTGGCTGATGGCGGCGCTGGGTCTGGGCGCCCTGGTGGGTGGTGCGCTGTACGGGGCGCGGCAGTGGGCCGGTGTGCCGGAGCGGCGGCTGCGGATTCTGGTGGGGCTGCTCGCGTTGGGCTATCTGCCGTTGGCGCTCACTCCTGGTGTGGTGGCGATGTGTCTGCTCGCCGTGGTGTCGGGGTTGTTCCTGGCGCCGTCGCTGGCGTGTGCGTTCATCGTGGTGGACCGGCATGCTCCGGTGGGCACGGTGACCGAGGCGTTCTCCTGGCTGGTGACGACGTTCGGGGTGGGTGCGGCGCTGGGAACGGGCGTTGCGGGACCGGCTGTCGAGGTCGGTGGGACGGCGTGGGGGTTCGTCGTGGCGGGGGCCGGGGGAGTGGCGGCGTTGCTCGTTCTGGTGGCGACGAGTCGGGTCCTCGCAGTTCCCGGGCGTGGTACGGGTACTGGCGGTGCGTCGGAAAGTGATCGAAACGGTGCGGCCGAACACGGTTTCAGCGCGGGTCATCAGGCGTAATGTTCAGTCATGGACCGCCGCATTTTCGGGCTGGAGAACGAGTACGGCGTCACGTGCACGTTCAGGGGACAGCGCCGTCTGTCGCCTGACGAAGTGGCGCGCTACCTCTTCCGCCGAGTCGTGTCATGGGGCCGCAGCAGCAATGTGTTTCTGCGGAACGGCGCCCGCCTCTACCTCGACGTGGGTTCCCATCCGGAGTACGCCACCCCGGAATGTGACAACGTGACCGAGCTGGTCACCCACGACAAAGCCGGGGAACGCATCCTGGAAGGCCTCCTCGTCGACGCCGAACGCCGCCTGCACGAGGAGGGAATCGCGGGCGACGTGTACCTCTTCAAGAACAACACCGATTCGGCCGGCAACTCCTACGGCTGCCACGAGAACTATCTGGTGGCCCGGCACGGGGAGTTCTCCCGGCTGGCGGACATCCTGATTCCGTTCCTGGTCACCCGTCAGCTGCTGTGCGGTGCGGGCAAGGTGCTGCAGACCCCGCGGGGTGCGGTCTACTGCGTCAGTCAGCGGGCCGAGCACATCTGGGAGGGTGTCAGTTCGGCGACCACCCGGTCCCGGCCCATCATCAACACCCGGGACGAGCCGCATGCGGATGCGGAGCGCTATCGCCGTCTGCACGTGATCGTCGGCGACTCCAACATGTCCGAGACGACGATGATGCTGAAGGTCGGGGCGACCGACCTGGTGCTGCGCATGATCGAGGCCGGCACGGTGATGCGTGACCTGACGCTGGAGAACCCGATCCGGGCGATCCGGGAGGTGAGTCACGACATCACGGGGCGGCGCAAGGTGCGTCTTGCCAGTGGCCGTGAGGCCTCGGCGCTCGAGGTGCAGCAGGAGTACTACGAGAAGGCCGTGGACTTCTGCGAGCGGCGCGGGATCCGTACCGGGACGGTGGAGCGGGTTCTGGAGCTGTGGGGCCGTGCTCTGGAGGCGATCCGGGACGAGGACCTGGACCGGATCGACACCGAGATCGACTGGGTCATGAAGTACAAGCTCATCGAGCGGTACCGGGCGAAGAACAACATGACCATGTCGCATCCCCGGGTCGCGCAGATAGACCTCGCGTATCACGACATTCACCGTCGTCGGGGTCTTTACTACCTCTTGGAGAAGAAGGGGCAAGCGGCGCGTATCTGCAACGACTTGAAGATCTTCGAGGGCAAGTCGGTGCCGCCGCAGACCACTCGGGCCCGGCTGCGCGGCGATTTCATCCGGCGTGCGCAGGAGCAGCGCCGGGACTTCACCGTCGACTGGGTGCACCTGAAGCTCAATGACCAGGCGCAGCGCACGGTGTTGTGCAAGGACCCGTTCCGGTCGGTGGACGACCGGGTGGAGAAGTTGATCGCCGGTATGTGAGGCGGTAGGTGAGCCGGGAGGCAAGCAGCGCGGTCCGTGTCACGGGTGTGTTGCTCTGATGCGGAACGCAACGCGAGGCGCCGTACGTTGCTCGTACGGCGCCTTCTCCACGTCGTAGAGTTGCGCGCACCCGACCACGACGATCGACCGATGATGAGGCCCCCGTGCGCCGACGTTCCCTACTTCTCGCCGTTCCCGCAGGACTGCTCACGCTTGCCGGCTGCGGTGACGACGAGGCCGACAAGTCCAAGGCCAAGTCCAGCAAGAGCCCTTCCGAGTCCCAGGCGCCCAACGCGAAGATTGTGGACGGGCCGCTGCCGGAGGTCACCAAGGGCACGAAGTTCGGTGACAAGCCGACCGTGGCGAAGGGTTCCGGCAAGCCGTCGAAGGACCTCGCGGTGAAGACGCTGGTCGCGGGCAAGGGCGGCAAGGTCGTCAAGGGCGACTATCTGCAGGCCGACTACCTGGGCCAGATCTGGGACACGGCCAAGGTGTTCGACAACTCCTACGACCGGGGCAAGCCGGCCGCGTTCCCGATCGGGACCGGCAAGGTCATCCCGGGCTGGGACCAGGCGCTGGTCGGCAAGCAGATCGGCAGCCGGGTGCAGCTGGCCATCCCGCCGGCCCTCGGCTACGGCAAGCAGGGCAACCCGCAGGGTGGCATCAAGGGCACGGACACCCTGGTGTTCGTGGTCGACATCGTCGGCACCTTCAACGGCAAGAGCTCCGCCAAGGGCAAGGACGTGGCGCAGAGCAACATGGACCTGCCGAAGATCGGGACGAACACTGACGGCAAGGCCCCGTCCATCAAGGTTCCCGAGAAGGACGCCCCCAAGAAGCTGGTGTCCAGCTACGTCATCGAGGGGGACGGCCCGGAGCTCAAGGAGTCCGACGGCGTCCTGGTCCAGTACAAGGGCGTGCTGTGGGACGGCGGCAAGGAGTTCGACTCGACCTACAAGCGCAGCGAGCTGGCCCAGTTCATGCTGTCGCAGGTCGTCAAGGGCTGGTCGCAGGGCCTCAAGGGGAAGAAGGCGGGCAGCCGCGTGATGATCGTGGTGCCGCCGGACCTCGGCTACGGCGACAAGAAGCAGCAGGGCATCCCGGCCAATTCCACGCTCGTCTTCTCCGTCGACATCCTGGCCGTTCTGTAAGACTGTCCCGGTTGCCCATCCGCAGAACAGCACAGGAGCACGTGTGAGCATCGACAAGCCTGAGGTCGACTTCCCCGGCGGTGAGCCCCCGGCCGACCTCGAGATCAAGGACATCTGGGAAGGCGACGGCCCCGTGGCCAAGGCGGGCGACACCGTCCAGGTCCACTACGTGGGTGTCTCCTTCTCCTCCGGCGAGGAGTTCGACGCCAGCTGGAACCGCGGCACCCCGCTGGCCTTCCAGCTCGGTGCCGGCCAGGTCATCTCCGGCTGGGACCAGGGCGTTCAGGGCATGAAGGTGGGCGGTCGCCGCCAGCTGACCATCCCGGCGCACCTGGCGTACGGCGACCGGGGTGCCGGCGGCGGCCGGATCGCTCCGGGCGAGACGCTGATCTTCGTCTGCGACCTGGTCTCCGTCTGATCCCCGACGGGTCCGCCGATGGGCGGCCCGTCCGGTGAGCGCCCGGGGCCGCCTGTGCGGTCCCCGGCGAGGGCCCCTGCCTGTCGGCGGGGGCCCTCGGCTTTTGCCGCGACACCCCGGGGCGGTACGGTCGACGGTCCAGGAGCGCTCTTTGGGGAAGGTGTAGGTCGTCGATGGCGATTGCCAAGGCCGAGCGGCTGATGAATCTGGCGCTGTGCCTGCTCGGTACGCGACGGCCGCTCAGCAAACGCGAGTTGCGCGGGTCGATCGAGGCTTACCTGGAGGCCGCGTCGGACGACGCCTTCAACCGGATGTTCGAGCGGGACAAGGACGATCTGCGCGAGCTCGGCCTGGTCATCGAGACGGTCGACAACCTGGACGGAGACACCGGTTATCTGGCCCGCCGCGACAGCAACCGGCTGCCGCCCGTCACCCTCGACGCCGAGGAGGCGGCGGCACTGGGCCTCGCTGCGAAGGTGTGGCAGCAGGCGCGCCTCGCGGGCGCGGCGAGCGGCGCACTGCAGAAGCTGCGAGCGGCCGGGATGCCCGAGGAGGCCGCTGAGCCCCGCGAGACGCACAGCGCCCTCGAGCCCCGCATTCCCGTGCACGAGGCCGCGTTCGAGCCGCTGATGCTCGCCTGCCGCGATCGCCGTCCCGTCGTCTTCGACTACCGCAAGGCCACCGCCGCACGGCCCGCCACCCGGCATGTGGAGCCCTGGGCGCTCGAGTGCTGGCGCGGCCACTGGTATCTGGCGGGCTGGGACACCGACCGCGCCGCGGAGCGGGTCTTCCGGCTGTCCCGGATCACCGGCCGGGTCCGGTCGAAGGCCGGGAAGTTCTCCGCCGCGGTACCCGACGTGGTGACCGTGCGGGAGACGGTGGCGAGTTGGGCCGGGGAGATCGCCGAGCGTTCCGCACGGATCCGGCTGCGCTCGGAGGCCGGCTACCCGCTGCGGGCGAAGGCCACGACTCAGCGGGAACTCGGGGACGGCTGGGACGAGTTGGAGATCCCGTACGGGCACGGCCTGGACGCCTGGCTGGTGGAGTTCGGGCCGGACGTAGTGGTGCTCGAACCCGCGGAGCTGCGGGCCGAAGTGGTGGACCGGCTGCGCGCCGTGGCCAAGGACTGAGGGGGAGACCGAGCGCACATGGCTGCGAACGCGATCGACCAGACCAGGCGGATGCTGTCCCTGGTGACCTATCTGCGCGAGCGCCCCGGCGCCCGGGTGGGGGACGTCGCCCGCGCCTTCGGTGTCACCGAGGACGAGCTGATCTCCGACCTCGACGTACTGCCGCTGTGCGGGACCAGCTTCCGCGGCGGTGACCTGCTCGACATCGACACCGACGGTGAGCGGATCTGGTGGCACAACCCGGACGACGTGGCCGCCCCGCTGCGGCTCGCGGCGGACGAGGCGACGGCACTGCTCGTCGCGGCCCGGGCGGTGGCCACACTGCCGGGTCTGCGCGAGAGCGACCGGGAGGCGCTGGTACGGGCCACGGCCAAGCTGGAGGCCGCAGCCGGCGAGGTCGCCGGGGCCAGCGACCGACTCTCGGTGACCTTCGAGTCGGAGGGCGGCGTGTTCGCCGAGGTCGACCGGGCCATCTCGGAGCGGCGCAGGCTCTGGCTGAAGTACTACTCGCCGGCCCGTGACGAGCTGGCCGAGCGCGAGGTCGACCCGATCCGTCTCTTCGCCCTCGGCCACACGTACATGGAGGCTTGGTGCCTGCGCTCCGAGGCGCGGCGTACCTTCCGGCTCGACCGGGTGGCCGAGATCCGGATCCTCGACGAGGCTGCCGCGCCGCCCGAGCTGGAGCTTCGGGATCTCTCTGAAGGTCTGGTGCAGCCGTCCGCGGACGACCCGGAGGTCGTCATCGAGGTGGGCCCGTCCGGCCGCTGGGTCGCCGAGTACTATCCGCACGACAGCGCGGAGGACACCGCGGACGGCGGGCTGCGCATCGCACTTCGCACGCCCGACCCGGCGTCACTGCGGCGTCTTGCGCTGCGGCTCGGCCGGGACGGACGGATCGTGTCGCCGCCGGAACTCGCGGTGAGCGCGCGGCGGGCCGCGGCCGAGGCGCTCGCCGCCTACGAGGAGCAGGGGGAGCCGGTATGACGGTGGTGTCGACCGTGGCCGGGGCCACGCGCGTCCCGGTTGTCTTCCGTGCGGCCTGCCCCGACTGCCGTGCGCACTTCGAACTCTCCGCGGGCGCGCTGCGGCTTGCGATCGGGGCCAGCCGGCGCACCACGTTCTACTCGTTCACCTGCCCGGAATGCGGCGTATCGGTGCGTAAGCCGGCCGGAGAGCGGATCGTCGAACTTCTCACCGGGGGCGGGGTGCGGACCTTGAAGCTGCACTCCACCGTCTAGGGTGGCGCGCATGTTCTGGCCCATGCTCGCGATCGCCCTGGGGTTCTGCGGTCTCGCCCTGCTCGGAGTCCTCGCGATGCGGGTGTTCCTGGAGGTCAGGCGCCTGGGCCGGCAGGTTTCCGCCACCGCCGTGAAGATCAACCAGGCGGCCGAGGAACTGGAGCGGGCGGCGACCGATGCGGCCCGCGCGGGGCACGACACCGTCTGACCGGTCACCGGAGCCGATGCGTCCGACTCCGGTACGGACCCTGTCACCTCCGGCACCCTGGCGAGTACGCTGCAAGAACAGTGGTCCCGGGACGAGGTGGGAGCGCAACGGGGAGTATGCACAGGCATTGCCCTGCGTTTACTCCTGCGGGTTACGATCGCTGCCAAGCCCCGGGGTCGGACGTACGTCCGGCCACCGCACATGACACCTGTCGTCTCGGTGAAGAAGGTATTCAGCTATGGGTAGGCTCGGCACCACCGAGATCATCCTGATCCTCGTCGTCGTCATCCTGCTGTTCGGAGCCAAGAAGCTTCCGGACATGGCCCGTTCGCTCGGCAAGTCCGCGCGCATCCTCAAGAGCGAGGCCAAGCAGATGAAGAAGGACGAGCCGCAGAACACCCCGGCCGACCCGCCGAACGAGGACGCGGCGACGGACCAGGCCGCTCCCCGTACGATCCAGGCCTCGCCCGGTGACGTGAGCACCTCACGCCCCGTGAACGAGCCGACCGACCGTACGACGCAGCGCTGATCCGGAGCAGGCCCAGGCAGGCCTGCCGCACGAGATGAGGACGTGGGTTGCCCAAGTCTGCCCGCAAGTTGGAGAAGGACCCCGAGGGCCGGATGCCGCTCGCGGACCACTTGCGCGAACTCCGTAACCGGCTGGCCAAAGGGCTGCTCGCCATCACCGTGGTCACGATCGTGGCCGCGTTCTACAGCGAGGACCTGATGCGGTTCCTCTCCGACCCGGTGCCGCGCTGTGAGGGCGGTCTGGGCGAGAGCACCGGCGGCAGCTGTGCCGTGGTCTCCTTCAACACCCTGCTTTCCCCCTTCACGACGACCGTCAAGGTCAGCCTCATGGCCGGCATCATCGTGGCCAGCCCGGTGTGGCTGTACCAGCTCTGGGCGTTCGTCGCGCCGGGCCTGCACAAGAGCGAGAGGCGGTACACCTACGCCTTCGTCGGCGCGGCCGTCCCGCTGTTCGCGGGGGGTGCCTACCTCGCCTACGTGATCCTGCCGATCAGCATGAAGGTCCTGCTCGGCATCACCCCCGACGGCTCGGCGAACATCCTCGCCCTGGACGACCTGCTCGACTTCACCGTCCGCATGGTGCTCGTCTTCGGGATCTCCTTCGAGCTGCCGCTGCTTCTGATCATGCTGAACATGACCGGTGTGGTGACCGGTCGTCGCATGGTCGGCTGGTGGCGCGGCGTCGTGATGGGTGTCTTCGTCTTCGGCGCCGTGGTGACACCTACCACCGACCCCGTCGGCATGATCGCGCTGGCCGGGCCGATCATCGTGCTCTACTTCATCGCCGTCGCCTTCTCGCTGATCAACGACCGTCGCCGGCTGCGCAACAACCCGGACGCCGAGCTCGACGACGACGAGGCCTCCGACATCGACCTGACCCCCGCGGGCGTCGACGAGGTGGCGGCCGTACCGTCCGCCCGGGCGCTGCCGGAGCAGGCGAGCTCAGCGAGCACGGACAAGGACCGGCGGCTGAACGGTTTCGACGACGTCACCTGATCTTGTAGGGTCCTCGCGCACCTGTTCCGGACGGGGGGACCCTCAGTGACCAGCGACGTCACCCTTTTCGTCAATCCCACCGCGGGACGCGGCCGGGGCGCCCGCGCGGCGCAGCCGGCCGCTTCGGCGTTGCGGAAGGCCGGATTCTCCGTGCGTACGGTGCTCGGGGCCGACGCCGCCGACGCCCTGGCCCGAGCCCGCGAGGCGGTGGACGCGGGGACCGGGGCCCTGATAGCCGTCGGCGGCGACGGAATGGCGAATCTGGCGCTGCAGGCGGTGGCCGGCACCCGCACCCCGCTCGGCCTGGTCGCCGTCGGCACCGGCAACGACTACGCCCGCGCGCTCGGTCTGCCGGTGCTCGCCCCCGAGGAGGCGGGACGGGCCGCGGCCGAGGCGCTCAAGGGTGCCCGACTGCGCGAGCTGGACCTCGGGCGGGCAGGCGAGCGCTGGTTCGGCTCGGTGCTCGCGACAGGCTTCGACTCACGGGTGAACGACCGGGGCAACCGCATGCGGTGGCCGCGTGGCCGCTTCAAGTACGACCTGGCGATCCTGGCCGAACTCGCCGCGTTCCGGCCGACCCCGTTCCGTATCGCACTCGACGACGGCCCGGCGCGCGAGATCGAGGCCACGCTGATCGCGGTGGGGAACGGGACCTCGTACGGCGGGGGCATGCGGATCTGCGCCGGCGCGGAGATGGACGACGGGCTCTTCGACGTCACGATCGTCGGGGACTGCAGCCGCGCGACGCTCCTGAAGGTCTTTCCGCGCGTCTACAAGGGCACGCATCTCAGCCACCCGAAGGTCACCGTGCACCGGGTCTCGAAGATCTCCCTGGAAGCGGCCGCGACCACCGGGTATGCGGACGGAGAGCCGCTCGGCCCGCTGCCGCTGACCGCCGAGTGCGTGCCCCGGGCGGTGACCGTGCTGGTCCCGTAGCACCTGACGGGGCCGGGCCCGGTCCGGCCGGTGCGTGGATAAGACCACGACCTGTGTCAGTGGTGGCGGGTAGGCTCGACGACAAGATGACAGAGGACCTCTCACCGGCCGAGCGGTACGAGGCAGCACGTAAGCGCGCTGTCGAGCAGGCCACCGCACTCGCGTCCTTCCGCGAGATGTACGACTTCGGTCTGGACCCGTTCCAGATCGAGTCCTGCCAGGCACTCGAATCGGGCAAGGGCGTGCTGGTCGCCGCCCCCACCGGATCGGGCAAGACGATCGTCGGCGAATTCGCCGTGCACCTGGCCCTGAGCCAGGGCAAGAAGTGTTTCTACACCACGCCGATCAAGGCGCTCTCGAACCAGAAGTACGCGGATCTGGCCCGCCGTTACGGCTCGGACAAGGTCGGCCTCCTCACCGGGGACAACAGCGTCAACTCCGACGCTCCGGTGGTCGTCATGACCACCGAGGTCCTGCGGAACATGCTCTACGCGGGATCCCGGTCGCTGCTCGGCCTCGGGTACGTGGTGATGGACGAGGTCCACTACCTCTCCGACCGCTTCCGCGGTGCCGTCTGGGAGGAGGTGATCATTCACCTTCCCGAGTCGGTGACCCTGGTCTCCCTCTCGGCCACCGTGTCGAACGCGGAGGAGTTCGGCGACTGGCTCGACACCGTCCGCGGTGACACCGCGGTGATCGTCTCCGAGCACCGGCCCGTCCCGCTGTTCCAGCACGTGCTCGCGGGGCGGCGGATGTACGACCTGTTCGAGGAGGAGTCCTCGGCCAAGAAGCGCGAGGTCAATCCCGACCTCACGCGGATGGCCCGGATGGAGGCCAGTCGACCGGTGCACGGCCGTGACCGGCGCCGCGGGCGGAACATGCGCGAGGCCGACCGCGAGCGGGAGCGCCGTCAGCGGTCGAGAATCTGGACACCCGGGCGCGCCGAGGTCATCGAGCGGCTCGACGCAGAGGACCTGCTGCCGGCGATCACCTTCATCTTCAGCCGGGCCGGCTGCGAGTCCGCCGTCCAGCAGTGCCTCTACGCCGGCCTGCGGCTCAACGACGAGGCCGGTCGACGCCGGGTGCGGGAGATCGTCGAGGAGCGCACGGCGGCCATTCCGGACGAAGACCTGCACGTCCTCGGGTACTTCGAGTGGATAGAGGCCCTCGAGCGCGGTATCGCGGCCCATCACGCGGGCATGCTGCCGACGTTCAAGGAGGTCGTCGAGGAGCTCTTCCTGCACGGCCTGGTCAAGGCCGTGTTCGCCACCGAGACCCTGGCCCTCGGCATCAACATGCCCGCCCGTTCGGTGGTGTTGGAGAAGCTCGTCAAGTGGAACGGCGAACAGCACGCCGACATCACCCCCGGCGAGTACACCCAGCTCACCGGTCGCGCGGGGCGCCGAGGAATCGACGTCGAGGGGCACGCCGTGGTGCTCTGGCAGCGTGGCATGAACCCGGAGGCGTTGGCCGGCCTCGCCGGGACACGTACCTACCCGCTGCGCTCCAGCTTCCGGCCCTCGTACAACATGGCGGTGAACCTGGTCCAGCAGTTCGGGCGGCATCGCTCGCGGGAACTGCTGGAGACGTCCTTCGCGCAGTTCCAGGCGGACCGTGCGGTGGTCGGCATCTCCCGCCAGGTCCAGCGCAACGAGGAGGGACTGGCCGGCTACAAGGCCTCCATGACCTGCCACCTCGGCGACTTCGAGGAGTACGCCGGACTGCGCCGCGACCTGAAGGACCGGGAGAACGACCTGGCCAAGCAGGGAGCCGTGCAGCGCAGGGCGGCCGCGGCCACCGCACTCGAGAAGCTCAAGCCCGGTGACGTGATCCATGTGCCGACGGGCAAGTTCGCCGGTCTCGCCCTGGTCCTCGACCCGGGCCTTTCCGCGGGGCGGTCGAACGGCCACCGTGGGTTCGACCAGGTGGACGGCCCGCGCCCGCTGGTCCTCACCGCGGAGCGCCAGGTCAAGCGGCTCGCGGCGATGGACTTCCCGGTGCCGGTGGAGGCGTTGGAGCGGATGCGGATCCCCAAGTCCTTCAACCCCCGCTCCCCGCAGTCCCGTCGGGACCTGGCCTCCGCGCTGCGGACCAAGGCGGGGCACGTGCGGCCCGAGAAGCACCGGCGCGGACGCTCGGCCGCCGTGGACGACCGCGAGATCGCGCGGCTGCGTGCCGCCATCAAGGCGCATCCCTGCCACGGCTGCGACGAGCGCGAGGACCACGCCCGCTGGGGCGAGCGGTACACCCGACTGCAGCGGGACACCAAGCAGTTGGAGCGCCGCATCGAAGGTCGTACGAACACCATCGCGCGGACCTTCGACCGGATCGTCAAACTGCTCGGCGAACTGGACTACCTGCGCGGGGACGAGGTCACCGAGCACGGCAAGCGTCTCGCCCGGCTCTACGGCGAACTGGACCTGCTGGCCAGCGAATGTCTGCGCGAGCGCGTCTGGGAGGGCCTCAGCCCGGCCGAACTGGCCGCCTGCGTCTCCG
This sequence comes from Streptomyces sp. YIM 130001, assembly GCF_003574445.1. Classification (GTDB taxonomy): domain Bacteria; phylum Actinomycetota; class Actinomycetes; order Streptomycetales; family Streptomycetaceae; genus Streptomyces. The sequence goes on along the minus strand of NZ_KZ984551.1, from coordinate 275,309 downwards.
CGTTGGTGTACGAGGCGCGTGCGGCCGACGACGCCATCGCGCCGAAGCTGCCGTCCGGGCAGGCCAAGGCGGCACTCGGCGAGATGGTGCGGATCTGGGGCCGGCTCGATGCGCTGGAGGAGGACTTCCGGATCAGCCAGGCGGAGGGCGTCGGCCAGCGTGAACCGGATCTGGGCTTCGCCTGGGCGGCGTACATGTGGGCGTCCGACAAGGGCCTTGACGAGGTGCTGCGCGAGGCCGAGATGCCCGCCGGCGACTTCGTGCGCTGGTGCAAGCAGGTCATCGACGTCCTGGGGCAGATCTCGGCGGCCGCACCGACCGAGGACAGCACGGTCGGCAAGAACGCGCGCAAGGCCGTGGACGCACTGCGGCGCGGAGTGGTCGCCTACTCGTCGGTGGGCTGACGGCGGGCGGTGGTCATGCCGCGGCCGGGTCCGGCTCCGCCGGTGGTCCGTCGGGCGGGGGCGCTTGTCCCGCCCAGGCGGCGGGGTCGTCCCAGGCCTCGAGGGTCCTGGACGTCTCGAAGTGGTGCCGGACGCCGGTGATCGGATCGGTGAACTCCAGGACACGGGCCAGGAGTTGCAGCGGCCGGGTGAAGTCGGCCCGGTCCGGGTCTCCGACCTCCGGGTAGACCGGATCGCCGAGGATCGGGACGCCGAGTCTGTTCATGTGCACCCGCAGCTGGTGGGTGCGGCCGGTGCGGGGGAGCAGCCGGTAGCGGGCTGTTCCGTACCGGTGCTCGGGCAGCCCCAGGTGCTCGGGCGGCCGATGGTCGAGCAGTTCGATGCGGCTCTCGCTGTTGACGGGGCGGTCGGGCAGTTCACGGGCCGCGATGATGCCGGGGATCTTCTCGATGTGGCTGCGTACGGTGCACGGGAGTTCCAAGTCCGGGCGGTACGGGGCCACCGCCGCGTACTCCTTGTGGACGCGGTGCTGCTGGAAGAGGAGCTGGTAGGCGCCGCGTACCTCCGGGCGGACGGTGAACATCACCAGGCCGGCCGTGAGGCGGTCCAGACGGTGGGCGGGTGACAGCCCGGGGAGATCCAGCTCGTGCCTCAGGCGTGCGAGCGCGGTCTGGGCGACGTGCCGGCCGCGCGGAGTGGTGGCCAGGAAATGGGGCTTGTCGGCGACCAGCACCTGCTCGTCGCGGTACACGACGCGGATCGGGAACGGCACCAGGGGCTCCGCCGGCAGATCACGGTGGAACCACACATGGGCGCCCGGAGTGAACGGCGTGCGGGCGTCGATGGCCCGACCGTCCTTGTCCACCACCTCGCCGCGCCGGATCATCGCATCCACGGTCGGGGCGTCCGCAGGGAGCCGGTCGACCAGGTGGTCACGGAGGGTCGGCCAGTCGCCGTCCGCGGGCATACGCAACCGCATCGGGTCGATACCGCTGCGCTGCTGCAAGGGGGCGGGCGGGGTCCGCTGTCGTTTCCGTCTGGCCATCGGGCCAGGGTATGGGGCGTGTGGGCCCGGTTGGTCCATCGGGCGCGGTCCCGCTTCGGGCCGGGTGTCGCGACCCTGCGCCGATCAGCGCCCCACCGCCCGGTCGCGAACTCCCCCCACGGGAACAGAGATCGCCGGACGTACTGGCGAACAGTCCGTCCGGCGATCGAGTCCCGGGAGCCGGGTTCAGGCTTGGGCGGGAGCCTGCGGCACAGCGGTGTCCGCTTCCTGCTCCGCCTCCACGGTGGCGTTCCAGTCGCGCTTGGAGGCCTGCCAGCCGTCCTCGTTGTGGCCGAGGCGCCAGTAGCCGGAGATGGAGAGGTCCTCGCGCGGGATCTCGCGGTCGACCCGCAACTGGCGGCGGATCTCCTTCACGAAGCCCGCTTCGCCGTGTACGAAGGCCTGGACCCGGCCGGCCGGGAAGTCGAGTCTGGAGACGGTCTCGACCAGGAGCTGGCCGACGGGCCGCCGCCCCCGGTGCAGATAGACGATCTCCACGCCCTCGGGGCCGGTGACCTGCTGCTCCTCCTCGGGGCCCGACACCTCGACGAACGCGTGCACCAGGGCTCCGGCGGGCATCCGCTCGATCGCTGCCGCGACCGCGGGCAGCGCGCTCTCGTCACCGACGAGCAGGTGCCAGTCGGCGTCGCCCCCGGGGGCGTAACCGCCGCCGGGACCCTGGAAGCGCAGGGTCTCGCCCGGCTTCACATTCGCCGCCCAGGGGCCGGCCAGGCCCTCGTCGCCGTGCACCACGAAGTCGATCACGAGCTCGCGGCTCTCCGGGTCCCAGCTGCGCACGGTGTAGGTGCGCGTGGTGGGCCACTGATCGCGCGGGAGTTCCGCGCGGATCTGCTGGATGTCGAACGGCTCGGGGTAGCTCACGCCCTCCGGCGGGAAGAGCAGTTTGACGTAGTGGTCGGTGCAGTCTCCCGCCTGGAACTCTGACAGGCCGTCGCCGCCGAGGGTGACCCGCTGCATGTGCGGGGTGAGCGTTTCGGTGCGCAGGACCTCCCCGAGGTGCGCCTTCGGCTTCTTGCGTTCCGGACGTTCCGCCACGGAGGCCTCCCTGACCATGAGTTAGCTTAGGTAAACCTAAGCTAACACTTCATCCCTGCAGAATGGAGAGCAGGCGGCGCAGGGATCCGCCCAGGCCCCAGCGCTCCGCCAGCTCGTCGAGAGCGGCCGGATCGTACGGCTCGCGGGGCAGGGCGTGGTCGATCTCCGGGACCGGTACGTCACCGGCGACCTTGATCACCTTGGGGGCCACCGCGATGTAGGGCCGGGACTCGTCCAGGCGGCGGCGCTGGGAGGGAGTGAGTTTCGACGTGCGGTCGTCGACCGCGGCCATGATGCCCGCCAGGTCGCCGTATTCGGCGAGGAGCTTCGCCGCTGTCTTCTCGCCGATGCCGGGGACGCCCGGCAGGCCGTCGCTCGGGTCGCCGCGGAGCAGGGCCAGGTCCGCGTAACCCGGGCCGTCCACCGCGTACTTCTCGCGGAGCAGGGCCTCGTCGGTGATCTGCAGGGTGCCGACGCCGCGCAGCGGGTACAGGACGCGGATCGAGCGGGCGTCGTCGACGAGCTGGAAGAGGTCCCGGTCGCCGGTGACGATGTCGACGGGGCCGGGGGCCAGGCCGGTGAGGGTGCCGATGACGTCGTCGGCCTCGTATCCGGGGACGCCGATGCGGGCGATGCCGAGGGCGTCCAGTACGTCCTCGATGATCGGGACCTGGGGGGAGAGGGTGTCGGGGATCTCCTCCTCGTCGGGGTCCCCCGCGCCCTGCGGGGATTCCTCGGCGACCCGGTGGGCCTTGTACGACGGGATGAGGTCGACCCGCCATTGAGGGCGCCAGTCGGCGTCCATGCAGGCCACGAGGTCGTCGGGGCGGTGGTCGAGGACGAGGCGGGTGATGAACTCGAGCAGACCGCGCACCGCGTTGACCGGGGTGCCGTCCGGGGCCTTCACGGAGTCGGGGACGCCGAAGTAGGCCCGGAAGTACAGGGACGCGGTGTCGAGCAGCATGAGCCGCCGTGTTTGCTGAGTCACACGGGCATCATGCCGCAGCCCACCGACAGTGGCCCCACCGCGGCAGGGCTTCCGGCGTACGCGGGTGAAGGGGTCTTCGCGATCCGTACGTACCGTGAACCACCTGGGATGGATCACGTGGAACGGTGGGTAAACGTGGGCGCAATGTGAGCTGGAACACTCTTGCGTTTGTTGTGCATAAGCCCGGGCAGGAGCGAACTCGGAGCGAACCCGATTGCGGTTTCAACTAACCGGAATCGGGCGGAGACGGGCCGACCCCGTCCGCTCCACGGCCCGCCGGCGGGGGAGGCGGGCCGTCCACGTTCGACACGAGAGGTATATGTGTCCAGGCTTCAAGCTGAACACCTGTACAAGGTGTTCGGGAGACAACCCGAAGACGGCGTACGCAAGCTCGAGGGCGGTGCCGACCGCGACGAGCTGCGAGCCGAAGGCACGACCGCTGCGGTGATCGACGCGTCGTTCACCGTCGAGCCGGGGCAGATCTTCGTCGTCATGGGTCTCTCCGGTTCCGGAAAGTCCACCCTGCTGCGCATGCTGAACGGACTCCTGGAGCCCACGGCCGGGCGCGTCATGTTCGACGACCAGAATCTGACCGCACTCAACCCGCGTGATCTGCGCGCGGTGCGTTCGCGGAAGATCAGCATGGTCTTCCAGCACTTCGCGCTGTTCCCGCACCGCAGTGTCCGTGACAACGCTGCCTACGGGCTCGAGGTCCAGGGCATCGAGCGCGAGGAGCGCACCCGCCGCGCGAACGAGGCACTCCAGCTCTGCGGCCTCGGCGGCTGGGAGGACTCCTGGCCCGACGAGCTGTCGGGCGGTATGCAGCAGCGTGTGGGCCTGGCCCGTGCGCTCGCCACAGACGCCGACATGCTGCTCATGGACGAGTCCTTCAGCGCGCTCGACCCGCTGATCCGGCGCGACATGCAGGACCAGCTGCTCGAACTGCAGAAGACCCTGAAGAAGACCATCGTCTTCATCACCCACGACCTGAACGAGGCCATGCGGCTCGGCGACCAGATCGCCGTGATGCGTGACGGCCGTATCGTCCAGACCGGCACCGGCGAGGACATCCTCGTCCGCCCGGCCAACGACTACGTGCGCCGCTTCGTCGAGGACGTGGACCGCACCCGTGTGCTCACCGCGGGCTCCATCATGGAGAAGGCGAAGGCCGGCCGGACCCTCGACAAGTCCGGTGACAACGACAGTGCGAGCGTCACCGCCGAGACCCCGGTGGCCGAGCTCTTCGGCCCCCTCTCGGACGGCAGCAGCGAGATCGAGGTCACCGGCGAGAACGGTGAGCTCATCGGTGTCGTACCGCGGGACCGCCTGCTCTCCGTCCTGGCCGAGGACCCGCGCTTCGACGAGCTCGAGGGTGGAGTTCCGGAGCCGAAGGACGCCAAGGTGGTGAAGTCCGGTGCCTAGGCTTCAGTTCGGCAACTGGGTCGAGGACGCGGTCAAGTGGCTGCAGACGCACCTCGCCTGGCTCTTCGACGCCGTCAAGGCCGTGCTCGGCGGCATGTACGACGGTGTCTATGCGGTACTCAGCGGCGGTGAGCCGCTGCTCATAGCGGCCATCTTCGGAGTCGTGGCCATCTGGCTGCGCGGTCTGCTGCCCGGAGTGCTCGCCTTCGTGGGCTTCGCGCTCATCGACAGTCTCGGGCTCTGGGACGATGCGATGGCCACGCTGTCGCTCGTCGTCGTGGCCGCCGTGATCACCATCGTGATCGCGGTGCCGATGGGTATCTGGGCCGCGAAGAACAGCAAGGTCAGTGCCACGATCCGGCCGGTCCTGGACGTCATGCAGACCATGCCGGCGTTCGTGTACCTGATCCCCGGCGTGATGTTCTTCGGCGTCGGCGTCACCCCCGGTGTCATCGCCACCATCGTCTTCGCGATGCCGCCCGGCGTACGCATGACCGAGCTCGGTATCCGCCAGGTCGACGGTGAACTGGTCGAGGCCGCAGAGGCCTTCGGCACCAGTCCGAAGCACACCCTGACCCGGGTGCAGCTGCCGCTCGCGCTGCCGACGATCATGGCCGGTGTCAACCAGGTCATCATGCTCGCGCTCTCCATGGTCGTCATCGGCGGTATGGCCGGCGCCGGCGGCCTCGGTGAAGAGGTCTACGCGGCGATCACCCAGCTGCAGGTCGGCCTCGCCGCCGAGAGCGGCGTCGCGGTGGTCATCCTCGCCATGTACCTGGACCGTATGACCGGTGCGCTCAACCAGCGTGTCTCGCCCCTCGGCCGCCGCGCCGCGGCCAAGGCACAAGCCGCCGCGGGCAGGCTGAAGTTCGCGCACTACCGGCCCGGCACCGCCGTCGCCACCGTCGGTGTGGTCGTCCTCGCCCTCGTCGCCGGCGGACTGAACCTGGCCGGCTCCGACGACAAGGCTCCTGCCGCGGCGGGCACCGACGTCGGCAAGGGCAAGAAGATCTCCATGGGGTACATCCCCTGGGACGAGGGCATCGCCTCCACGTTCCTGTGGAAGGAGGTCCTCGAGCAGCGCGGCTACGAGACCGACGTCAAGCAGCTCGACGCCGGCCCGCTCTACTCCGGTGTCGCCCGCGGTGACATCGACTTCCAGACGGACGCCTGGCTGCCCTCCACGCACAAGGACTACTGGGACAAGAACGCCAAGAACCTCGAGGACCTCGGTTCCTGGTACGGCCCGACCTCGCTCGAGCTGACCGTCCCCAGCTACGTCAAGGGCATCGACTCGCTCGAGGACCTCAAGGGCCAGGGCAAGAAGTTCAAGGGCAAGATCGTCGGCATCGAGGCCAGTGCCGGGATGATGAAGACCCTCAAGAGCAAGGTGCTCAAGAAGTACGGCCTGGAGGGCGAGTACGAGGTCGTCTCCTCCAGCACCTCCTCGATGCTGGCCGAGCTCGAGCGCTCCATCCAGAAGAAGGAGCCGGTCGTCACCACCCTGTGGTCCCCGCACTGGGCCTACGGCGCCAACGACCTGAAGAAGCTCAAGGACCCGAAGGGCGCCTGGGGCAAGGGCGAGCAGATCCACATCGCCGCGCACAAGGGCTTCTCCAAGAAGGACCCGACCGTCGCGAAGTGGCTCAAGGACTTCAAGTTCACCGAGAAGCAGCTCACCAGCCTCGAGAACGAGATCAAGAGCGCCGGCGAGGGCAAGGAGCAGGAAGGCGTCAAGGCCTGGCTCAAGAAGAACCCCGGTGTGGTCGACAAGCTCGCCCCGGTCCCCGGCGGCGAGAAGAAGCAGGGCAAGGAAGCCGGCAAGGCCGTCAACATGGGCTACTTCCCGTGGGACGAGGCCATCGCCACCACCTACCTGTGGCAGAACATCCTCGAGGACCGCGGCTACAAGCCGTCCGTGAAGCAGCTCGACCCGGGCCCGCTCTACACCTCGCTGGCGCAGGGGCAGATGGACGTCCAGTTCGACGCCTGGCTGCCGACCACGCACAAGGAGTACTGGGACAGATACAAGAACAATCTGTCCGATCTCGGCTCCTGGTACGGCCCGACCTCGCTCGAACTGTCGGTGCCCAGCTATGTGAAGGGCATCGACTCGCTCGCGGACCTCAAGGGCCAGGGCAAGAAGTTCAACGGCAAGATCATCGGCATCGAGTCCAGCGCCGGTGAGATGAAGCTCCTCAAGGAGAAGATCGTCAAGGAGTACGGCCTGGAGGGCGAGTACGAGATCGTCTCCTCCAGCACCTCCTCGATGCTGGCCGAGCTGGACCGCTCCATCAAGAAGAAGGAGCCGGTCGTCGTCACTCTCTGGTCGCCGCACTGGGCGTATGCCACCCACGACCTGAAGAAGCTCAAGGACCCGAAGGGTGCCTGGGGCAAGGGTGACCAGATCCGCACCATCGGCAAGAAGTCCTTCACCAAGGACTTCCCCGAGCTGACCCGCTGGTTCAAGGACTTCAAGCTGTCCGAGGACCAGCTGGGCAAGCTGGAGGCCGAGATCCAGAAGGGTGGCGCGGGCAAGGAGAAGGAGTCCGCCCGCCGCTGGATGGACGCCAACCCCGAGGTGATCGACAAGCTGGCGCCCGTCAAGGGCTGACGCCGCAGAGTCGGTTCACCACGCTCGCAAGAGGGGTGGGGCCCGCCGCAGGTCTTTCCGGCCGCGGCGGGCCCCGCCCTTTTGTGCTGCTCGGGTTGTACTGCTCGAGCGGCTTCGGTCACCCGAGGCGTTTCGGCCGACACCCGAACGGGGCACGGGGAGCAGGAGAGTCGTTGACGGGGCGCGGGCGCCGCGCCTTGCGTAGGGTGCAGGCAGCACGGGTCGGACCGCACACACGAGGGGGGCCGGACCATGGACGACAAGGAAAACGTCCGCGTCGGCGCGGCGATTCGCCGCCGCCGCAGGGGACTGAGTCTCACGCTCGCGGTGGTCGCGGGCCGCAGCGGCCTGTCCGTGCCCTTCCTCAGCCAGGTGGAGAACGAACGCGCCCGCCCGAGCCGCGCTTCACTGGAACGAGTGGCGGACGCGCTCGGCACGACCGCCGTCGAGCTGCTCTGCGCCGCCGACGCCCAGCGCACCGTCGAGGTGGTGCGCGCCGACCACTCCGCCGAGGCTCCCGGCATACGGCGCCTGGTCAAGGGACGGCACCAGCTGCACGCCCTGGAGTTCTCGGGCGACCCCAACGAGAGCGGCGAGTTCCAGCACCGCAACGACGAACTGCTGTACGTGACCGAGGGCGCCGTGGAGGTGGAGGCCGAGGGCCGCGCCTACCGGCTCGGCCGCGGAGACACCTTGTTCCTGTCCGGCGGGGTGCGGCACCGGTGGCGGGCGGCAGTTGCGGACACTCGGGTCCTGGTGGTCGCCGTGGCGGAGCACATCAAGGCCGAGTCCGAGTGAGAGTCGTCTCGCTGGTGCCGTCGCTCACCGAGGCGGTGGCCGCGAGCGACCCCGGACTTCTCGTCGGGGTCACCGACTGGTGCACCCACCCGCCGGACCTGGACGCCCACGGGGTCCTGCGCATCAAAGGCACCAAGAATCCGGACGTCGCCGCGATCGTGCAGCTCGCCCCCGACCTCGTCATCGCCAACGAGGAGGAGAACCGGCCCGCCGATCTGGACGCACTGCGCGCCGCCGGTCAGGACGTCCTGGTCACCGAGATCCGTACGCTCCCCGAGGCCCTGCGCGAACTCGAGCGCGTGCTGGTCGACGGCTGCGGACTGCCCCGGCCCGGCTGGCTCGACGAAGCCCGCGAGGCCTGGGAGTCGCTCACCCCGGTAGGCACGGGGTTGCGGGCCGTGGTGCCGATCTGGCGCCGGCCCTGGATGGTCCTCGGCCGTGACACCTTCGCCGGTGACCTGCTGGCCAGGCTCGGCGTCGAGAACGTCTACGCGGACCATCCCGAGCGCTATCCGCGCATCCCGGTCGACGAGCTCAACGCCGCCTCGCCCGATCTCGTGGTGCTGCCCGACGAGCCGTACCGCTTCACCGCGGACGACGGGCCCGAGGCGTTCGGGCCGCTACCGGCCGCCCTCGTCGACGGTCGTCGACTGACCTGGTACGGACCGTCGTTGACCGAGGCGCCCGGCAGGCTCAGCGCGGCGCTGCGAGCAGCGCTCCGCTGAACAGCCCGCGCAGCGTACGCAACGCCGCGACCGCCCAGGCGGTCAGCAGGAAGCCGAAGAGGGCCACCGCCAGCCAGCCGAACGCGGCAAGTCCGGTGTGCCGGGCCAGCCCGGCCGCCCCCGTGACGCACGTGCCGACCGGGAACGTGAAGCCCCACCAGGTCATCGAGAAGCGCATGCCCTGCCGCGCCGCACGCACCACCATGGCCCCGGCGAACGCCAGCCACAGCAGGGCGAAGCCCATCACCGGCACCCCGTAGACCACGGCGAAGGCGGCGAACGCCGAGGAGTACGCGGGGCCGATCGCACCGGGTGCCACGTCGGCGAGCGCGTTGACCGCGGTGGACGACTGGCCGAGCGGGCCGAGCACCAGGAACAGGGTGGGCGTGAGGGCGAGCGGGAGCGGGCCGTGCAGGAGGAGACGTCCGAAGATCATCGGCAGCATCAGCAGGGTGGCGAGCAGGCTCAGACCGAACAGGGCGTAGCTGCCGAGCAGCATCGCCTCGCGCCACTGGCCCGCCGGCAGATGAGGGAGCAGCAGCGGACCCTGCGCGGCGGAGACCATGGGGGCGACAACGGGCAGCAGCCATACGGGAGTTGCGCCGCTCGCCGTCACCTGGTGCCGCGTGGTCATCAGATACGGGACGGCGGCCGCGGCGAGCAGGCCGGTGAGCGTGCCCGCGGTGAACAGGACGGCGTCGACGGCCACCGCGGCCCTGGTCCCGATCAGGTCCCTGCCCGCGACCAGGGTGCCGCCGCCGACGGCGAGCAGCGCCATCGACAGGCAGCCGTAGAAGGGTGCGACCGCGGGATCGAGCAGGTGTGCCCGGGCCTGGTCCCGGTGGCGCCGCCAGTGCAGGGTGCGGCCGGCCAGGAGTACGGCGAGGGCGGCCGCGGACAACGCCCAGACGGCCACGGCGGCCGGGCGGGGTATCGGCCGGGGCAGGGCGAGTCCTGCGGACGCGACGATCGCGGTGCCCATCACGGCCGCGTACCAGTTGGGGCCGAGCCACCGCAGCGGGGTGACCGGGCGGGCGGTACGAGTGCGGGCGGGCAGGTGCCGCGGTTGCGCGTAGGTGGCCATGACAGTCAGCGTCCCCTCGGCGTCGGGGGCTCACCAGGGGGTTCCTGGCTATGGGGGCATAAGCTGGGCTGATGAGTGAGCAGGGTGCGCAGCGGGCGGCGCGGGGCGCGGCGGCGGCGACGGTGGTGACGGCGCGGCTCGGTGACCGGGTGCCGGATCTGGCCGCTCTGCAGTTGCTGCTCGCCGTGGCCAGGCTCGGCAGTCTCGGCCGGGCGGCCAGGGAGCTGGGCATCTCGCAGCCCGCCGCCAGCGGCCGTATCCGCTCCATGGAGCAGCGGCTCGGGCTCGCCCTGGTGGACCGTTCGCCGCGCGGATCCCGTCTGACCGAGACGGGGGCCCTGGTCACCGACTGGGCGCGGCGCATCGTGGAGGCCGCGGAGGCGTTCGACGCGGGGGCCGAGGCGCTGCGCGGCCGGCGTGACTCACGGCTGCGGGTGGCCGCGAGTCTGACCATCGCCGAGTATCTGCTGCCGGGCTGGCTGATCGCCCTGCGCCGCGAACGCCCGGACACCGCCGTGTCGTTGCAGGCCGGCAACTCGACGATGGTCGCCGACCGGCTGCTCGCGCACGAGGCGGATCTCGGGTTCGTCGAGGGGCCCGGGGTTCCGCAGGGGCTCGGTGCGGCGGTCATCGCGCAGGACCGCCTGGTCGTCGTGGTCGGCTCGGGCCACCCGTGGGCGAGGCGACGCCGTCCGGTGCCGGCGGACGAACTCGCGGCCACCGGGCTGATCCTGCGTGAGGAGGGCTCGGGTACCCGGCAGGTCCTCGACGCGGCACTCGCCCCGTACGGCGGCCTCGCCGCGCCCCTGCTGGAACTGGCCTCCACGACGGCGGTGAAGGCCGCGGTGGTGAGCGGTGCGGGACCGTCGGTGCTGAGCGAACTGGCGGTGAGCGATGAGCTGGCCGCCCGCCGCCTGGTCAAGGTCCCCGTCGAAGGGGTACGGCTGCGGCGCGACCTGCGGGCGGTCTGGCCGAGCGGTCACCGGCCGACCGGTCCAGCCCGCGATCTGCTGTCCCTGACCCGCCGTTCGCCCGGCCGGGACGGTGCGGAGGCCGGCCCGGCGGACGGGTGATCGGGCACGCGCACCGTACGGGCTCTACGCGGAGCCGTGCGTGGCCCGCACCAGGGCCTCCATCACCCGGTGATCGTCGCCCATCTCCGGGTGCCACTGCACGCCGAGAACCCAGCCGGCGCCCGGGAGTTCGACCGCTTCCACGGTCCCGTCCAGGGCGTGCGCGGCGGGCAGCAAGCCCTGGCCGAGCCGGTCCAGCGCCTGATGGTGGTAGGTCGGGACGTCCTCCGGGTCCGGTACGGCGGCGGCGTAACGGGTGCCTGGCACGGGCAGGACCCGGTGCTTGCCGAAGCTGCCCACCTGGCCCCCGGAGTGCCCGTCGAGGTGCTGCACGAGCGTGCCGCCGAGCGCCACATTGAGCAGCTGCATACCGCGGCAGATGCCGAGCAGCGGGGTTCCGGCCGCCAACGCGGCCCGGATCAGGGCGAGTTCCCAGGCGTCCCGCTCCGGCGCCGGGGGACCGGACCGGGCGTCCCGCTCGGCGCCGTAGCGCGCCGGGTCGACGTCCGGGCCGCCGGCGATCACCACCGCGTCGAGCCGGGACACCACCGCCCCGGCCAGCTCCGGCGCGTCCGGCGGCACCATTGCCGCGAGGCCGCCCGCGGCCTGTACGAGGCGCGGGTAGCCGGCCGGCAGCAGCGCCGCGGGCAGCTCCCACACCCCCCAGCGCACCTCTGACTCCAGATACGTACTGACCCCGACCAACGGCCTGTTCACCACGTGCTCCCTCGTACACCGGTCATGTGCGGTCCAACTCTGCCTCGGCCGCCGCCAGTGCAGCGAACTCCTCCTCCGGTGCCTTGGCCACCAGATGCTTCCGGCTGTACAGACCGAAGTAGGCCAGGGCGAACACGTACACGCCGAGTGCGATGAACGCGGCCGTCACATCCACCAGGAACGTCGCGACGAGTGCCGCGCAGGCGAGGAACAGCGCGACGGACGAGGTCAGCACGCCGCCCGGCGTCCGGTACGGCCGCGGCAGCTCCGGCTCGCGGCGGCGCAGTACCAGGTGCGAGAGCGACATCAGCGCGTAGGAGATGGTGGCGCCGAAGACCGCGACGTTCAGCATCCGGGCGCCGTCGCCGCTGCCCGCGGCCAGGCCGAAGCCGATCGCGCCGGGCACCAGAAGGCCCAGGTAGGGGGCCTTGCGCCGGCTGGTCAGGGACAGGAAGCGCGGCAGATAGCCCGCCCGGGAGAGGGCGAACAACTGGCGGGAGCCGGCGTAGATCAGGGAGAAGAACGATGCCACCAGGCCGGCGAGTCCGGCGTAGTTGATGATGCGGCTGAGCGTGGTCGCCTCGCCGCCCGGCTGCAGCGCCTCGACCAGCGGGTTGCCCGCGTCCTGGATCGCCGCCGAACCGCGCGCACCCGCGGAGGCGAAGAACGTGAGCAGGGCGAGCAGTACCAGGACGAGCAGCGACCAGCGGATGGCCTTCGGCAGCGTACGGGCAGGGTCCCTGGTCTCCTCGGCGGCCAGCGGCACCCCCTCCACCCCGAGGAAGAACCACATGCCGAACGGGAACGCGGCCCAGATGCCCAGCAGTCCGAACGGCAGCCAGGAGTTCGAGCCGAGAGCCTCCCCGTCGACCGGGATGTCGTTCAGGCCCGAGGCGTCGAACTCGGTGAACGCGCCCACCGCGAAGACGAGGAGCGCCACCACCGCGATGCCGGTCACCACGAAGCTGAACCGCAGCGCTTCGCCGACTCCCCACAGGTGGATGCCGATGAAGAGGACGAAGCAGGCCAGGATGAGCGGCCAGCCCGACTCGAGTCCGAACAGGCCGAGGGACTCGACGTAGTCACCGATGAACAGCGAGATCGCCGCGGGCGCCAGCACGTACTCGATGAGGATCGCGGTGCCGGTGAGGAACCCGCCCCAGGGGCCGAGCGCGCGCCGGGCGAAGCCGTAACCACCGCCCGCCGTCGGCAGGATGGACGACAGCTCGGCCAGCGAGAAGACCATGCAGGTGTACATCAGGCCCATCAGGACCATGGCGATGGCGAGTCCGCCGAAGCCGCCTTCGGCCAGGCCGTAGTTCCAGCCGGAGAAGTCGCCGGAGACCACATAGGCCACGCCGAGCCCGGTGAGCAGCAGCCAGCCTGCGCTGCCCCGGCGCAGCGCGCGGCGTTCCAGGTAGCCGTCGCCGGCGTCCGCGCCGCCCCCGCCGCCTGAGCCGTCGGGTTCCGGCGTGGTGCCGCTCTCGGTCCGTGCTGAGGTCATGGCAGTGCTCCCGCGTGTGGGCTGATGGCTCATGAGCCCGGATGCCGCGCACGGGATCCGGACCTCCTCAATGGAATGGCTCCATACCTTTGCGCCGTGCGCGGTCGGGAGGCAAGACCTCTGCGTTACTTTCGGGTTACCGCTGTCCGGTCGGGTCCGAGGCTGTCCCGGTCGTCAGGTGAGGAATCCGCGCAGCAGTGAGGCGGACCCCTCGCAGTGTTCCCGTGCGGCCCGCCTGGCATGCTCCGGATCGCCGGCGAGCACCGCGTCGACGATCTCCGTGTGCTGGTCCTGGGAGTGTTCCAGGTTCCGCACCAGGAGCGGGATGCGGTCCAGGAGGTCGTTCACGGTCGCGCGTACGGCCGCGTACTGGGCGGTGAGCGTGGCTGATCCGGAGAGTTCGGCGAGGGTGAGGTGCAGCAGGGTGTCACGGCGCCGGTACTCGGCGAGCGGTGCGTCCCTGGTCCCGGCGAGCGCGGCCACCAGCCGCGCCCGCTCGCCCTCGTCGAGGCCGCGTTCCGCGCAGAGCTCGGCGGCGCCGCACTCCAGGACCGACCTAAAGCGCAGTGCGTCCGCGACGTCGACGTCGCGCAGCCTGCGGAGCAACTCGCCCTCCTTGGTGGCGCCTTCGGTACGGGGGCGGACGAACGTGCCGCCGTAGCGGCCGCGCCTGCTCTCCACCAGGCCCTGGTCCTGGAGCACCTTGAGCACCTCGCGCAGGGTCACCCGGCTGATCCCGAGCAGTTCGGCCAACTCCCTTTCGGCAGGGAGGCGTTCACCGGCCGGGACCAGGCCGAGGCGGACCACCTGGAGGATCTGCTCCAGGGCCTCCTCGAAGCCGTTGCCCGCGCGCACCGGCCGGAGCGCACGCGCCAGGCGTGCGCCGTCCGCGAAATCCGCCATACCGCGATTCCCCCTTCCCAAGCAAAGGTCGTCAGGAATACCTTAAGCCTCCCGGAGTGCCGAAGGAGGAGTCCCTGTGGCCGACCGAACAGCCCCGCTGGACGTCGAGGAGCTGCGTGCCCTCGTCGCCGACGGCGAGATCGACACCGTGGTCCTGGCCTTTCCCGACATGCAGGGGCGCCTGCAGGGCAAGCGATTCGACGCCGGCTTCTTCCTCGCCGAGGTGCTCGAGCACGGGACGGAGGGCTGCAACTACCTGCTCGCCGTGGACGCCGAGATGAACACGGTCGACGGCTACGAGATGTCCTCCTGGGACCGCGGCTACGGGGACTTCGCCATGCACCCCGACCTCACGACGTTGCGCCGCGTCCCCTGGAACGAGGGCACCGCCCTGCTCGTCGCCGACCTCGCCTGGAGCGACGGCTCCCCGGTCGTCGCCGCGCCCCGGCAGATCCTGCGCCGTCAGCTGGACCGCCTCGCGGAGCACGGACTGACCGCGATGGTCGGCACCGAGCTGGAGTTCATCGTCTTCAAGGACAGCTACGAGGAAGCCTGGGACAACGACTACCGCCGGCTGACCCCGGTGAACCAGTACAACATCGACTACTCGATCCTCGGCACCGGACGGATCGAGCCCCTGCTGCGCCGCATCCGCAACGAGATGGCAGGCGCTGGCCTCGTCGTCGAGTCGGCGAAAGGGGAGTGCAATCCCGGCCAGCACGAGATCGCCTTCCGCTACGACGAGGCGCTCGTCACCTGCGACCAGCACGCCGTCTACAAGACCGGCTCCAAGGAGATCGCCGCCCAGGAAGGCGTCTCGCTCACCTTCATGGCGAAGTTCAACGAACGCGAGGGCAACTCCTGCCACATCCACCTCTCGCTCGCCGACCGCGACGGCAGCAATGTGATGCCGGGCGACTCGGAGCACGGGATGTCCGAGGTGATGCGCCACTTCCTCGCCGGCCAACTCGCCGCCCTGCGTGACTTCTCGCTGCTCTACGCACCCAACATCAACTCGTACAAGCGGTTCACCCCAGGATCGTTCGCACCCACCGCCGTCGCCTGGGGCCACGACAACCGCACCTGTGCGCTGCGGGTCGTCGGCCACGGCCGCTCGCTGCGCTTCGAGAACCGGCTGCCGGGCGGCGACGTCAACCCGCACCTGGCCGTCGCCGGCCTGATCGCGGCCGGACTGCACGGCATCGAGCAGCGGCTCGAACTGCCCGAGCCCTGCGAGGGCAACGCCTACACCGGCGAGTACGAGCATGTGCCCGCCACCCTGCGCGAGGCCGCCGAACTCTGGGCGAGCAGCCCGGTGGCGAAGGGCGCCTTCGGCGACGAGGTGGTCGCCCACTACCGCAACATGGCGCGGGTCGAGATCGAAGCCTTCGACGCCGCGGTGACCGACTGGGAGCTCCGCCGCTCCTTCGAACGCATGTGAGGACCGTTCCTTGTCCGTACCGCACGAACCCACGCCCGCACCGCACGACGCGTCGGACGTACCGCACGAGCACCGCGTACTGAATCCGGCGACCGGGGAACTCCTCGCCACCGTCACCGCCACCACTCCCGCCGAGGTCGACGCCGCCGTCCTGCGGGCCGCGGTGGCACAGGAGCGGTGGGCGGCGCTCGCTCCCGCGGACCGTGCCCGGCTCCTTCGCCGGTTCGCCTCCGTCGTGGACAGCCACGTCGAGGAGCTCGCCGCGCTCGAGGTGCGCGAGGCCGGTCACCCGATCGGCAACGCCCGCTGGGAGGCGGGAAACGCGCGCGATCTGCTCGACTACGCGGCCGGGGGAGTGGAACGCCTCAACGGCCGGCAGATCCCGGTCGCGGGCGGCCTCGACGTCACCTTCCTCGAACCGCTGGGCGTCGTGGGCGTCATCGTCCCCTGGAACTTCCCCCTGCCGATCGCCGCCTGGGGTGCGGCACCCGCCCTGGCGGCCGGCAACGCCGTGCTCCTGAAACCGGCGGAGACCACTCCGCTCACCGCCCTGCGGCTGGCCGAACTCGGCCTGGAGGCAGGCCTTCCCGAGGGCCTGCTGCAGGTCCTGCCCGGCGCCGGAGCGGTGACCGGCGACGCCCTGGTCGAGCACCCGGGCGTCGCGAAGATCGTCTTCACCGGCTCGGTCCCGGTCGGCAAGCGGATCATGGCCCGCTGCGCGGAGCGCGTGAAGCGCGTGACGCTCGAACTCGGCGGCAAGAGCCCCAACATCGTCTTCGCGGACGCCGATCTGGAGACGGCCGCCGCTGCGGCCCCGATGTCCTTCCTCGACAACTCGGGGCAGGACTGCTGCGCGCGCAGTCGCATCCTCGTCCAGCGGCCGGTCTACGAACGGTTCCTCGAACTGCTCCAGCCCGCCGTGGAGTCGGTGGCCGTCGGTGACCCCGCCGACGAGAAGAACCAGATGGGCCCGCTGATCTCGAGCGCCCAACTGGACCGCGTGCGCTCCTACCTCGCCCCGTACACCGACGGCCGCGACGGCCTGGTGACGCTGAGAGGGACCGCACCGCAGGGGCCGGGGTTCTGGTGCCCGCCGACAGTGCTCGCCGGCATCGACCCCGGGGCACCGGTGGCCGTCGAGGAGGTCTTCGGGCCGGTCGCCGTGGTGCTGCCGTTCGAGGACGAGGCCGACGCCGTACGCCTCGCGAACGCCACCGACTACGGCCTGGCCGGTTCCCTGTGGACCCGTGACACCGGACGCGCGGTGCGCGTCGCCCGCGCCGTCGCCGCCGGCAACCTCTCCGTCAACTCGCACTCGGCCGTGCGGTACGCGACACCCTTCGGCGGCTACGGACAGTCCGGACTCGGCCGCGAACTCGGCCCCGACGCACTGACCGCCTTCACCGAAACCAAGAACGTCTTCCTCAGTACGGAGGCCTGATCCCCATGACCGCACAGACACCCGAGGCCGCCGCGGACGCGGTCGTGTGCCGCAGGCTCGTGGGCCGCGGCGCCGTCATCACCGGCGCCGGCAGTGGCATCGGCCTCGCCACCGCCCGCCGGCTCGCCTCCGAAGGCGCCCATGTGGTCTGCGCCGACATCGACGAACAGGCCGGCAAGGCCGCGGCCGACGAGGTCGGCGGCACCTTCGTACGCGTCGACGTCACCGACCCCGAGCAGGTCGAGGCACTCTTCGAGACCGCACACCGCACCTGCAAAAGCGTCGACATCGCCTTCAACAACGCGGGTATCTCACCGCCCGACGACGACTCCATCCTGGACACCGGACTCGAGGCCTGGCGGCGCGTCCAGGAGGTCAACCTCACCTCCGTGTACCTGTGCTGCAAGGCCGCCATCCCCTACATGCGCCGCCAGGGACGCGGCTCCATCATCAACACCGCCTCCTTCGTGGCCCTCATGGGAGCCGCGACCTCGCAGATCTCCTACACCGCGTCGAAGGGCGGCGTGCTCGCGATGTCCCGCGAACTCGGCGTCCAGTTCGCCCGCGAGGGCATCCGCGTCAACGCCCTGTGCCCGGGGCCGGTGAACACCCCGCTCCTGCAGGAGCTGTTCGCCAAGGATCCGGAGCGCGCGGCCCGCCGCCTGGTGCACATTCCGGTCGGCCGTTTCGCCGAGGCGGACGAGGTGGCCGCCGCCGTCGCCTTTCTGGCCAGCGACGATTCCTCTTTCGTGAACGCCACGGACTTCGTGGTCGACGGCGGAATCGCCGGTGCCTACGTCACCCCGCTGTAGTCACCCTGCGTGCGGGCGGACCCGGTGCATTCCCGGAATCGGACCGCTTAGGCTGACCTGATGAGCATGTCCACACCGCCGGGCTGGTACCCGGATCCGTCGGTCTCGTCCCTCGAGCGCTGGTGGGACGGGACCGCATGGACCCCGCACACCAGAGCCACACAGGCGGGTACGCCGACCCCCGCCATGCCGGCGACGCCCGCGCCCGGCGGCCCGGGGCAGTACGACACTCCGGTTCAACCGGGAACGGGGCCGGGGCAGTTCGGGGCCTCGGGCCAGTTCGGCGCGCCCTCCGGCCAGTTCGGCGGACCCGCGGGCGCGTCCCCGTACCCCACCGCGGACCCCTTCGGCTCGGGACAGCAGCCCGGACTCCAGCATTCCCAGGGCTTCGGGCCCGTACAGCCGGGCGGTCCCGACGGCGGTGGGAACCGGGCGAAGATCATCGCTCTGTGCGTGGCCGGCGTGGCCCTCGTCGCGTCCATCGTGACCGGCGTGGTGCTGCTCACCGGGGACGACGGCGAGCCCGAGGCCAAGTCGAAGCCCAAGCCGGGTGGGAACAGCGGTACCAGCGCTCCGCTCGAATCGCCCACTCCCACCCAGACCGACACCGGCCCGCCTCCGGACGAGAACCCGGGCCTGCTCGTCGACCAGCTGAACGGCATCACCCTGCCGGTGCCCGAAGGCTGGGAGAAGCCGGATTATTCGGCCGAGCAGAACCCCGTCATGACGACGGAGGAGACCTACGACTGCCCGGGCGACGGCGGGTTCTGCCACCACGGCAAGGTCACCAGCCGCACGGCCGCCGAGTCCGGCACCGCGAAGGAGATCGCCGAGAAGGACATCTCCGAGGCCGCCGAGGAGGCGTACGACCACGACGCCCTCGACCGCGAGCCGTTCAACGGCATGACCTCCCACCAGGAGGTGAAGTCCGGCGCCGTGGTCGTCGCGGGCCGCTCCGGATACTTCGTCCGCTGGAAGGTCGCGACCGAGCTGGGGCCGGGCGGCTACGTCCAGTCCCTGGCGTTCCCGTCGAAGTCCGGCACCGAGGCGATGATCATCGTTCGGTACGCCCTCGACGCCGGGAAGGACGGACCCGACCTCGGGCTCATCGACAAGACCACCAAGGGCATCCGGGCCGTCGGGGACACCGAGGGCAGCGGCGGCGCGGGCAGCAGCATCGGGCCCGAGTGACGGACCGGTCCGCGCGCGACCGAGAGCTCGACGGCCGGATCAGCGTCGCGACCCCAGGCTGATCCGACCCACGGCCCCTACAGGAACGTGTGTCCCTCGCCTCGGTACGTCGGGGCGCTGCCGGTCACCCGGTCGCCCTCGACCAGCTGCAGGGTGTCGAACCGCTCGCACAGCTCGCCCGCCTTCGCGTGCCGGAACCACACCTTGTCGCCGATCAGCAGATCGTCAGCGGCCGAGCCGAGCAGGGGCGTCTGCACCTCGCCGGCGCCCTCCTGCGGGTCGTAGCGCAGCCCCTCCGGGAGATACGGAACGGGCGAGCGGTCCGCCCCGGCTACGCCCGACGCCGGATAGCCGCCGCCGAGCACGGTCACCGCGCCCACCCCGGGCCTGCGCACCACCGGCTGGGCGAACAGGGCGGCCGGACGCCCGGTGAACGACGTGTAGTTGTCGAAGAGCCGCGGCACATAGAGCCCGGAGCCCGCGGCGATCTCGGTCACGCCGGCCTCGGCCGCGGTGTGCTGGACGCTTCCCGTGCCGCCGCCGTTGACGAACTGCAGGTCGGGCGCGACGGCACGTACCGCGCGCACCGCCTCGGCCCTGCGGGGCGCCAGCTCGCGCCGGGCTGCCGTCTGCATGAGGCGGATCGCCCGGGAGCGCACCGGACTGCCCGCGACCGCGTCCCCGACCCCGGCCACATGACCCTCGTACGCCATGATCCCGACCAGGCGGAATCCGGAAGTCTGCGCCACCGTCCGGGCCACATCGGCGAGTTGGGCCGGAGTGTGCAGGGGAGAGCGGCGGGCGCCGATCCGGATCCGGCCGCCGAGCACCTTCCACGCGGTGTCCAGCTCGAGACAGACCCTGACCTCCTCGCGGCCACCGTCCCGTGCCCCGTCGATCAGGCGCAGTTGGGCCGGGTCGTCGATCATCACGGTGACCGAACCGGCCAGCTTGGGGTCCGAGGTCAGCCGGGCGAATCCGGCCCGGTCCGCCGACGGGTAGGCGAGAAGCACGTCGTCGAAACCGCACTCGGCCAGCCACAGCGACTCCGCGAGTGTGAAGGACATCAGTCCGGAGAACCCCTCGCGCGCGACGACCCGCTCGAGCAGGGCCCGGCAGCGCACCGACTTGCTCGCCACCCGGATCGGCTTGCCGCCGGCCCGGCGCACGAGATCGTCGGCGTTGGCGTCGAACGCCTCCAGGTCGACCAGGGCGAGCGGCGCGTCGAGGTGGGCGGTCGCCCGGTCGTACCGGGCGTGGTCCAGGGCTCGGGCAGTCATGTCCGCAGCCTGCCAGACGGTCCTACTCAGGGGTAGGGGGATGATCCGGACAGATTGCCTGCGGGGTTCCTCACAGGTTCCCGTCCGACCTGCGTCAGCCCGTAGAGTGACGCGCACGCAGACAGGGCGGGGTCACCCCGGCACGAACCGGTGGGGCACGGATCGCGTGTGGCGTACGGCCGACGGGGGCTCGCGCGCGTAGGTATCCACGTGAGCAGCGAGGAGCGGGGGCTGATGGGTACGGACGGGCGGCGCACCCCCTCGCGTCCCTACACCCCGCCGCCACCGGCCGCGTCCTCCAGGCTGCCGGACAAGCCGCCTGCGGCGGCCGACGAGCCGGTGACCGCGGCCGACGACGCCGGCGGCGCTGACTCGGACGTGACCACCACTTCTGGCTCCGGTTCCCTCTCCGGTCCGACGACGGGGGCTGAGTCTTCGGCCTCGGGTACCCGCTCCGGGGCGGGCCGGGCGGTCGGGACCCGCGACGGTGGACGGGACCGGGAGCCGGCCGCGCCCGTCGTGCCTCCCGCGCCCTCCGTGCCTCCGCGTCCTTCGGCACCGCCGTCCACCGGGCAGGTGCGGCAGGCCGCCGCGCCTCCGCGCCCTTCGGGGCCGCCTCCCGCGGCCACCGGTGCCACGGTGTCGACACCGGCCGGGGGAGTGGCGGTTCCCGACCGGCCGAGTGGCGCACCCAAGACTCCGGCCACCGAGGTCGCCCCGGCCCCGCCGACGTCTCCGCCTGCGGTTCCGGTTGCACCTCCGGAACGGCGCGGTGGCAGCGCCCGGCGACCCGAGCGGCCGTCCCGTACGGAGCCGACTCCCCCCGAGGGGATCCGTGTCCCCGCCCAGCCCTCCGCACCGCCGAAGGTCGCGTCGTCCGCCCTGTCGGACGCGGCGCCGCCGGCTCCGGCGATGCCGCCGCCCCGCCCGCGTGGCCGCGCATCGGCCGGCCGGCGCCCCGACACGGATGAACGGACACCGGCCGGACGGCGCCCCGCCGCGGACCCCTCGGCCCGCGGCCTGCACCGCGCCACCCCGTCCTCGGCCACCCGGACACCGCGCGGCTCCGCCGACTCGGGGCCCAACCCGCCGCCGCACCTGCCCGGCCCCCGTTCCATCGTGTTCGGCCGCCCCGTCGTGCAGGACGACGACACCGCCCCACTGCGCCCCGTACGGGACTCGCGCAGCGCATCGCGCACGGTGGCGGCCGCCGCCTGCCTCGTACTCGGTCTGGGCCTCATCGGGGGTGCCGCGACCGGCAGTTGGCTCACCGGCGACTCCGCCGCCAGCCCCACCCCGCAGGGTGTCTACGACGCAGCGGGCAGCGCCTGGCGCAACGAACCGGTCGACTCCCTCTTCCCGGCCACGCTCAAGGGCGACGGGGCAGGACCCGGCGGCGCCGACCGGCGTTGGACGCGTATCGCCGTCGAGCAGGCCGACTCGTGCACCGCCGCCCTCGACCCGCTCCTCGCCAAGACCCTGCAGCAGGTCGGGTGTCGCACCCTGATACGGGCCACCTACGCCGACGCCACCCGCAGTCATGTCACCACCGTCGGCATGCTGTTCACCAAGGCGGACACCGAGACGATGGCCGAGCTGCGCACCCGTTTCGCCAAGGAGGGCCTCGACCGCCGCACCGACCTGATGCCCCGCACCCTGCCGGCCAAGGGCACGGCCGCCCAGGACTTCGGAGCCCGGCAGCGGGCCTCCTGGACGGTGTCCGTGCTGACCGACGCCCCCGTCGTCGTCTACGCCGTCTCCGGCTTCGCCGACGGCCGTACGGTCGACGATCCGCAGCCGGCCGCCGCGGCGTTGGAGGCCGACGCCACCACCGCGCCCGCACAGTCGGGCCTCGGCCACGAGGCGAAGGGCATCGCGGACCGGGTGGAACGCAAGCTGCGCAAGACCGTCACCGGCGCCGCGGAGGAGTCGCAGTGAAGTTCCGCAAGACCGGGGCGCTGCTCGCCGCCGCGGCCCTCGCCCTGCTCCCGGCGACCACCGCGCACGCGGACTCGATCCGCGCCCAGCAGTGGGGGCTCGACGCCATGCACACCGCCCAGGCCTGGAAGACCACCAAGGGCAAGGGCATCAAGGTCGCCGTACTCGACACCGGCGTCGACGCCACCCACCCGGACATCGAGCACAACGTCGGACGGGGCAAGGACATGGTCGGCTTCGGCGCGGACCGCGGCGAGCGTCCCTGGGCCCGGCACGGAACCGCCATGGCCGGCATCATCGCCGGTCACGGCCATGGCCAGGGCCGCGGCGACGGAGTGATCGGCATCGCGCCCGAGGCCGAGATCATGCCGATCCGGGTGATCCTCGAGGACGGCGACAAGTCCCGCAAGAAGGCCCGCAAGACTCGGGGCAACGCTCTTGCGGAGGGCATCCGTTGGGCCACCGACCACGGCGCCGACGTGATCAACATGTCCCTGGGCGACGACAGCGAGTCCGCCCATCCCGAGCCGTCCGAGGACGCCGCCGTGCAGTACGCGCTGCGCAAGGGCGTCGCCGTCGTCGCCTCCGCGGGCAACGGCGGCGAGAAGGGCGACCACGTCTCGTTCCCCGCGGCCTACCCCGGCGTCATCGCCGTGACGGCCGTCGACCGCTACGGCACCCGGGCGGCGTTCTCCACCCGCCGCTGGTACGCCACGGTCAGCGCCCCCGGCGTCGACATCGTGATCCCGGACCCGGACCGGAAGTACTACCAGGGCTGGGGCACCAGCGCGGCCGCCGCCTTCGTCTCGGGAGCCGTGGCCCTGGTCCGCGCCGCACACCCCGATCTCACCCCCGCCCAGATCAAGCAGCTGCTCGAGGACACCGCCCGTGACGAACCCGGCAGCGGCCGGGACGACTCGCGCGGCCACGGCTTCGTCGACCCGGCGGCGGCGCTGAAGAAGGGCGGCGGTCTCGATCCCGTCGGCCTGCGCTCCGCGGCGTACGGGGAGAAGTACTTCGGTCCCGGCCCGGACGGCAGTACGTCCGACGACGGCCCGTCCGGCTGGGTCGGCCTGGCCGCCGGCACCGCGGGCGTACTCCTCCTGGTCGGCGCCGTCGCGCTGTGGCGCAACCGGCACGCCTGACGGTTGCGCGCTCCGGCCCGTCGTGCGGCGGCGGTCTCAGGAAGCGCAGGCAGTGAGGGTGGCCACCGCGGAGCGTGCCGCGGTGGCCACCGCCTCGACGCCGGACTCCATCGTCGGATGCCCGTCCGACAGCACCGCGACGAGGAACCGGCGGCCGTCCCGGGTCACCCGGCCCGCGCTGTTGACGACCCACAGCCCGGTGGCGCTCCGTGGCAGCCAGCCGTTCTTGAGCTCCGCCTGCGCACCGGCCGCGGACACGCCCCAGCGCTGGTCCGGCACCACGCCTCGCAGCAGCCTACGGACGACGGCACGTGAGTCCCGGCTGAGCCCCGCTCCGGGCACCGGTGCCGGCTGGGTGTCGAACACCGCCTGCAGCAGTGCGAGTTGGTCCCGCGCCGTGGTGCGCGTCAAGCCCCAGTAGCCGTCGGCGCCGCCCTCGGTGCCGGTCAGGCCCAGCCGTCGGGCCGCCGCATCGAAGCCGTCGGCGCCGCCGATCGACCGCCACAACCTGCCGGCGGCAGCGTTGTCGCTGGTGGTGATCATCTCGGTCGCCGCGGCCAGCTCGGCGGTGGTCGGGGCACGGCCGGCGTCCTGCGCCCGCAGGAGCAGGGCGGTGAGGATGCCGGTCTTCGCGAGGCTCGCGGTGACGTAGGGGGAGTCCGGAGCGGTGAACGTACGTGCGGGGCCGCCCTGTTCGGCGGCTGCGACCGAGGCGCGGGGAGCGGGGGCGGCGCGGTGCGCCTCGGCGGGGTGCTCTTCGGTCGACATGGCAGTCCTCGGGGCTCGGGGGCAGGGTGTGCGCGGGGGATGCCACCCACCCCGGATAGGGTCGACGACCGTGGTGGACAAGAACATTCCGGATCCCGGCTTCTCCGACGACGACGGCACGGCCGACCCCCGGCTCGCCGAGGCGCTCGCCGCCTGGACCGCGGACCGTTCCCAGGCGGCCACCGGCCGCGTGCTGCAGGCGCTCGCCGGCTCCCGGCTGCTCGTACCCGTCGTGGCCGTACTCGGTGAGGTCGAGGAGGACGAGCACGGACTGCGGCGCGAGAAGACCAGCGACATGGCCGTCCCGACCCTCAAGGCCGGCGACCGCACCGCATTGCCCGCCTTCAGCTCGACGGCCTCCCTCGCGCTGTGGGACCCGGAGGCCCGCCCCGTAGCCGTACCGCTGCACCAGGCGCTGCAGGCCGCCGCGCACGAGAACGCCGACACCATCGTCCTCGACCTGGCGGGCCCGGTGCCCTTCGAACTGCCCGGCCCCGCGCTGCGTGCGCTCGCGGAGGGCCGTGCCTCCACCGATCCGTTGGCCGATCCCGCGGTCACCGACGCGGTCCGTGCGGTGGTCGCCGCCGAACCCGCCGTGGTCAGGGCCCACCTCGGGCCGGGCACCGCCGACGGCACCCTGGCCCTCGTTCTCGCCGAGGACGCGGTGGCACCGGAGACCGCCCGCCGCGTCGCCGAGGCACTCGCCGCGGACGACACCCTCCGGGCACGCCTGGTGAACGGTCTCGACCTGGCCCTGGTCCCGGCCGCCGCGGCCCTCCCCGGCGAACCGCTGTACGCACGCGACTGACATCCCGCACGCAGCGGACCCGGCACGGCATGGACGACGGCCCTCCGCCGGAAGGAACACCTCCCCGCGAAGGGCCGTCGCAACAGGCCGGAGTGCGGCTCAGCCGAAGACCGGCCCCGTGTACTTCTCGCCCGGCCCCTGACCGGGCTCGTCGGCGACCGCGGAGGCCTCGCGGAAGGCCAGCTGCAGCGACTTGAGCCCGTCCCGCAGCGGAGCCGCGTGGAAGGAACTGATCTCCGTGGCGCTGGCGTCGAGCAGACCGCCGAGCGCGTGCACCAGCTTGCGGGCCTCGTCGAGGTCCTTGTGCCGGTCGCCCTCCTCGGTGAGGCCGAGCTTGACCGCGGCCGCGCTCATCAGGTTCACCGCGACCGTGACGATCACCTCGACGGCGGGGACCTCGGCGATGTCGCGGGTCATGGCGTCGAAATCGGTGGCACCGGGCTCGGGGGTCGCGTCGCTCATGCGTCTACTTCCTGGGGGTTCCTGGGGGCACGTACGGGATGCGTACGGTGGACGGCCGGTCCAGAGTAAAGGGCGCCCGGGCCACGCCGTACGGACGCCCCTGGACGGGGCCCGGTGGACCGCCCCGCCCGCCGCGCGGAAGGCGCCGCACCTGGCCGGGCTGCTGTACTGCCGAACGCTGGTATGCTTGGTCATCGACCGGTCGGACACCCCTGTGCCCGGCCCACAAGTGGAGGCTCCGATCTCCCACCTGGCCGCTCGTGAGAGTGGCGGGTCACCGGTCAGGCAGCTGCTTCGAGCGGCAGCCCTCTGCGCCCCGCGTGATCGCGGCGGTGTTCCGGTACCGATGGAGCCCCGCATGTGATCGTCCGGGGCATTTTTCATGGTCCCGATCGGTCAGGTCTTTTAACGAACAAGACGTTACGCGGCAGTCCGCCAGACCGTCGCGTGGTGCTACCGAGGAGGATCCATCAGCGCCGAGCCCCGCATCAACGACCGGATTCGCGTTCCCGAAGTGCGACTTGTCGGTCCAAGCGGCGAGCAGGTCGGGATTGTTCCGCTTGCCAAGGCCCTTGAGCTTGCTCAGGAGTACGACCTCGACCTGGTCGAGGTGGCGGCGAATGCCCGTCCGCCCGTCTGCAAGCTCATGGACTACGGCAAGTTCAAGTACGAGTCGGCCATGAAGGCCCGTGAGGCGCGCAAGAACCAGGCGCACACGGTCATCAAGGAGATGAAGCTCCGGCCGAAGATCGACCCGCACGACTATGACACCAAGAAGGGTCACGTCGTTCGGTTCCTCAAGCAGGGCGACAAGGTCAAGATCACGATCATGTTCCGTGGCCGTGAGCAGTCCAGGCCGGAGCTCGGCTTCCGGCTGCTGCAGCGTCTCGCGGAGGACGTCCAGGACCTCGGGTTCATCGAGTCGAACCCGAAGCAGGACGGCCGAAACATGATCATGGTTCTCGGGCCGCACAAGAAGAAGACCGAGGCGATGGCCGAGGCCCGCGAGGCGCAGGCCGTCCGCAAGGCGGAAGCTGCCGGAGTTGCGGTCGAGAGCCGTCGCGACCGTGTCGCCGGCGAGACCGCGGCCGACGAGGCACCCGCCGAGGAGCCTGCCGAGGCCTGATCCAGGGCGCACGCCCCTGGGTGACATCCGAAACAACGGGTCGCTCCCGCCTGCCGGTTCACACCGGGGGAGCGGCCACTGACGAGGAGAGAACGGCGCTATGCCGAAGAACAAGACGCACAGCGGTTCCAGCAAGCGCTTCAAGATCACCGGCTCCGGCAAGGTGCTTCGTGAGCGCGCCGGCAAGCGCCACTACAACGAGCACAAGTCGTCCCGCGTGACGCGTCGCCTCACCGGCAACGCCGAGATGGCCCCGGGCGACGCCAAGAAGATCAAGAAGCTTCTCGGCAAGTGACGTCGCGGCCCCCGAACTACCGGGGGCCGGACGCCAGGACCGGGACCCAATCGAACCGGGCCGTGTGATGACCACCACGGCCCCGCTACAAGGAGTCAACAAGTGGCACGCGTCAAGCGGGCAGTCAACGCCCACAAGAAGCGCCGGGCGATCCTCGAGCAGGCCAGCGGTTACCGCGGCCAGCGCTCCCGCCTGTACCGCAAGGCGAAGGAGCAGGTCACCCACTCCCTCGTCTACAACTACAACGACCGCAAGAAGCGCAAGGGCGACTTCCGTCAGCTGTGGATCCAGCGCATCAACGCTGCTGCCCGCGCCAACGGCATCACCTACAACCGCTTCATCCAGGGTCTGAAGGCCGCCAACATCGAGGTGGACCGCAAGATCCTCGCGGAGCTCGCCGTGAACGACGCCAACGCGTTCGCCGCGCTCGTCGAGGTCGCGCAGAAGGCTCTGCCGAGCGATGTGAACGCGCCGAAGGCTGCGTGACCGCGGCGCTCCGCCGAGTGTGTTGTTCGGACCCGTAGGCCTGGTGGCCTGCGGGTCCGAATGCGTGTTGCCGTCCGGCGGAAGTGGCAGTAAAGGTCCCGGCGCCGCCGAACAGAAGCGCCGTTCCCCGCGCCCTGGAAAGAGGAATTGATGGGTGAGTCCGAGTTGATTTCGCCGCGTTCGACGCGGGTGGGGGCCGCGCGGCGGCTTGCTCGGCGGAACTTTCGGGGGAAGGAACGGCTGTTCCTCGCGGAGGGGCCGCAGGCCGTGCGAGAGGCAGCCGGACATCGTGGGGGCGCAGAGGCCACCCTCGTCGAGGTGTTCGCGACCGTCGAGGCGGCCGGCCGGTACGCCGACATCGTCGGCGCCGCACGGGACGCCGGCGCCCGAGTGCACCTCGCCGACGAGTCCGTGATCGCGGACATCTCGACCACGGTCACGCCTCAGGGCCTGGTCGGTGTCTGCCGCTTCCTCGACGCGCCCTTCGCCGAGATCCTCGCCGCGGGGCCCAAGTTGATCGCCGTACTCGCGAACGTCCGCGACCCCGGGAACGCCGGCACCGTGCTGCGCTGCGCCGATGCCGCGGGGGCCGACGCGGTGGTGTTCACCGACGCCTCCGTCGACCTCTACAACCCCAAGGCCGTACGCGCGTCCGTCGGTTCGCACTTCCATCTGCCCGTCGCCGTCGGCGTACCCGTCGAACAGGCCGTGGGAGGGCTGCGGGACGCCGGGGTGCGGGTGCTCGCAGCCGACGGAGTGGGCAGCGTCGACCTCGACGAGGAACTGGACCGCGGCACCATGGGCGGCCCCACCGCCTGGCTCTTCGGGAACGAGGCCTGGGGCCTGCCCGAGGAGACCCGCGCGCTCACCGACGCCGTCGTGCGGGTACCGATCCATGGCCGCGCCGAAAGCCTCAACCTCGCGACGGCCGCAGCCGTTTGCCTCTACGCCTCGGCCCGCGCGCAGCGCACGCCCCGTTCCCGGGCCGTGTCCCGACCGCCCGGTCGCAGGTCCGACACCCCCTAGTAGGCTGACCTGCTCGGGGGCCCGCTGCGCCGGTCGAGAGGGTGGGGGTACGGGGATGAGTGTCGGCACGAGGAGAGCGAGCAGGTCCGGTGGTGCGCGCCGGACCGGGACGTCCGACGAGCCCGCCGACGGTCATGCGGAGCCGGGGCTCGGCGAAGAGACCCCCGGTCTGCACCCGGATGACCTGCCCGACGGCCTCGTCGTGGCGAACGAGCACGGCCGCGTCGTCTGCTTCAACGCCGCCGCCGCCCGGATCACCGCCACCGCACCGTCCGACGCCATCGGCCGCCCGCTCGAGGTCGCCCTGCCGCTCGAGGACCTCGAGGGCAGACGCTGGTGGCAGCTCACCGACCCCTACGGCGGCCTCGCCATCCGCGTGCGCCAGCCCGAGCGCAATCTGCTGCTCCCCGGCGGCCGCGAGGTCCTGGTCTCCGCCCGCTACGTGCGGGCCGCGCCGACCGGGCCCGTACGGCGTCTGGTCGTCTGCCTGCGGGACACCGAGGCCCGCCGGCGTACCGAGCGCAGCCACGCCGAGCTGATCGCGACCGTCGCGCACGAGCTGCGCTCGCCGCTCACCTCCGTGAAGGGCTTCACCGCCACCCTGCTGGCCAAATGGGAGCGCTTCACCGACGACCAGAAGCGGTTGATGCTCGAGACCGTCGACGCCGACGCGAACCGGGTCACCCGTCTCATCGCCGAACTCCTGGACATCTCCCGTATCGACTCCGGGCGACTCGAAGTGCGTCGCCAGCCCGTCGACATCGGCGCCGCCGTCGGCCGCCATGTGCAGGCGCACATCGCCGCGGGGCAGCCGGCCGGCCGTTTCCTCATACGGGTCGAGCAGCCGCTGCCCGACCTCTGGGCCGACCCGGACAAGATCGACCAGGTGCTCAGCAACCTCCTCGAAAATGCCGTGCGGCACGGCGAGGGAACCGTCACCATCGAAGTGGCGGCCGCCCGGCTCGGGGAGGCTCGCCTCAAGAATCAGGCGGAAGGGACGGCGGTCACCGTGAGCGACGAGGGCCCGGGCATCCCGGAGGATTCGATGGGCCGCGTCTTCACTCGCTTCTGGCGGGGCAGCAAGCGCGGCGGGACCGGCCTCGGCCTGTACATCGTCAAGGGCATCGTGGAGGCCCACGGCGGGAGCATCACGGTCGGACGGGCGCCCGGTGGCGGCGCGAGGTTCCGATTTACGTTGCCCGTGGCGACGCCCGCCTATCTGACCTAGGCGCCGTCGCACCGGCCACCGGAAGCCGCCCCTGTCGGGCCGGCGGCCGGGCCCACGGGCTCATCCGCATCCCCGCCCCCCGTACCCCGTTAGACTCGGCCGTCGGGGCTGCCCTCGGACGAAGTCCGGGGGAGCGTCGGAGTCCGCGCCAGGTCGCGGTTCCGGGGCGCGGGGCGTTCCCCTCACAAGCCAATCGGAAGTACGGGAAGAGATGTCGGCACCGAATAAGTCGTACGACCCGGTCGAGGTCGAGGCCTTGAAACCGGAGGAGATCGAGCGCACGCGGGACGAGGCACTGGCCGCCTTCGCCGCCGCGGCCGATCTCGACCAGCTCCGCGAGGCCAAGGTCGCGCACTCCGGCGACCGTTCGCCGCTCGCCCTCGCGAACCGGGAGATCGGTGCGCTGCCGCCGCACGCCAAGGCGGACGCGGGCAAGCGCGTCGGCCAGGCCCGCGGCGCGGTCAACAAGGCGTTCGCCGCCCGCCAGGCGGAGCTCGAGGCCGAGCGTGACGCCCGGGTGCTGGTCGAGGAGGCGGTGGACGTCACCCTGCCCTACGACCGCACCCCGGCCGGCGCCCGGCACCCGCTCACCACGCTCTCCGAGCGCATCGAGGACATCTTCGTGGCCATGGGCTACGCGGTGGCCGAGGGGCCCGAGGTGGAGACCGAGTGGTTCAACTTCGACGCGCTCAACATCGGCCAGGACCACCCGGCGCGCGGCGAGCACGACACGTTCTTCGTGGCGGACGCCCAGGGCTCCGCCGACTCCGGAGTCGTGCTGCGTACCCACACCTCGCCCGTGCAGATCCGCTCGCTGATCGACCGCGAGCCGCCGGTCTACGTGATCTGCCCCGGTCGCGTGTACCGGACCGACGAGCTGGACGCCACGCACACCCCGGTGTTCCACCAGGTCGAGCTGCTAGCCGTGGACGAGGGCCTGACCATGGCCGACCTCAAGGGCACCCTCGACCACATGGTCCAGGCACTGTTCGGCGAGGGCATGAAGACCCGGCTGCGGCCGAACTTCTTCCCGTTCACCGAGCCGTCCGCCGAGATGGACATGGTCTGCTACGTGTGCCGCGGCGAGTCCGTCGGCAACCCCGACAAGCCCTGCCGCACCTGCTCCAGCGAAGGCTGGATCGAGCTCGGCGGCTGCGGCATGGTCAACCCGAAGGTGCTCACCGCCTGCGGCGTCGACCCCACCAAGTACAGCGGATTCGCCTTCGGGTTCGGCATCGAACGGATGCTGATGTTCCGCCACAACGTCGAAGACATGCGAGACATGGTCGAGGGTGACGTGCGCTTCACCCGGCCGTTCGGGATGGAGATCTGATGCGGGTCCCGCTTTCTTGGCTGCGGGAGTACGTCGACCTGCCGGCCACCGAGACCGGTCGTGACGTACAGGCCAGGCTCGTCTCCGCCGGACTCGAGGTCGAGACCGTCGAGCAGCTCGGCACCGGGCTCAAGGGTCCGCTCGTCGTCGGCAAGGTACTGACCATCGAGGAGCTCGAGGGCTTCCGTAAGCCGATCCGCTTCTGCACGGTCGACGTCGGGAGCGCCAACGGATCTGGCGAGCCGCAGGAAATCGTGTGCGGTGCGCGGAACTTCGCGGTCGGCGACAAGGTCGTCGTGGTGCTGCCCGGCGCCGTCCTGCCGGGCGACTTCGCGATCTCCGCGCGCAAGACGTACGGCAAGACGTCGCACGGCATGATCTGCTCCGGCGACGAGCTCGGCATGGGCGATGACGGTACGGGCGGCATCATCGTGCTGCCGCCCGAGCACGAGGTCGGCACCGACGCCATCGAGCTGCTCGAGCTCGTCGACGAGGTGCTCGACATCGCCGTCACCCCGGACCGCGGCTACGCCCTGTCGATGCGCGGTGTCGCCCGTGAGGCGGCCACTGCCTACGGACTGCCGCTGCGCGACCCGGCCCTGCTCGACGTACCCGCGCCGAACGCGCACGGCTACGAGGTCAAGGTCGCCGACCCGGCCGGCTGCGACCGCTTCACCGCGCGCACCGTCGTCGGACTGCAGGCCGAGATGTACTCGCCGATCTGGCTGCAGCGCCGGCTCCAGAAGGCCGGCATGCGTCCGATCTCGCTCGCCGTCGACATCACCAACTACGTGATGCTGGAGCTCGGTCAGCCCCTGCACGCCTACGACCGGTCCCGGCTCAGCGGCCCGATCGGCGTGCGCCGAGCCGAGCCCGGCGAGAAGCTCACCACCCTCGACGGGACCAAGCGGACCCTCGACGCCGAGGACCTCGTCATCACGGACGACAGCGGGCCGATCGGCCTCGCCGGCGTGATGGGCGGCGCGAACACCGAGATCGCGGACGCGCGACCCGACCCCGGGACGGGCCGGGTCACCGGCACCTCCGAAGTCGTCATCGAGGCCGCGCACTTCGCGCCGACCGCCATCGCCCGTACCGCGCGCCGGCACAAGCTCTCCTCCGAGGCGTCCAAGCGCTTCGAGCGGGGTGTCGACCCCGAGGCCGCGGCCGCAGCGGCCCAGCGGACCGTCGACCTGCTCGTGCTGCTCGCGGGCGGTACGGCGGAGGCCGGTGTCACCCAGTTCGTGGCGCCCAGCGCGCCGCGCACGGTGGCCATGCCTGCCGACCACCCGGACAGGGTCGCGGGCGTCGCCTACGGCCGCGAGACCGTCGTACGCCGCCTGCAGGAGGTCGGCTGCGACGTCTACGGCCAGGACGAGCTCGTGGTCACCGTCCCGTCGTGGCGCCCGGACCTCACTGAGCCCAACGACCTGGCGGAGGAAGTCATCCGCCTCGAGGGCTACGAGAACCTGCCCTCCACACTGCCGACCCCGCCGTCCGGCCGCGGCCTCACCGCCCGCCAGCGGCTGCACCGCCGTGTCGGCCGCGTGCTCGCCGGGTCGGGCCAGGTCGAGTCGCCGAACTATCCGTTCGTGTCCGAGCAGGTCTTCGATCAGCTGGGTCTCGACAAGGACGACGAGCGCCGTCGCGTGGTCCGTCTCGTCAATCCGCTCTCCGACGAGGAGCCGGCGCTGCGCACCACGCTGCTGCCCGGTCTTCTCGCATCGCTGCGGCGCAACGACGGCCGCGGCAGCCACGATCTGGCGCTGTTCGAGACCGGTCTGGTCTTCCGCCCGTCCGGCGCGGAGACGCACCCCGTCGTGCTGCCCGTCGACCGCCGGCCCACGGACGAGGAGATCGCCTCGCTGAACGCGGCTCTGCCGCGTCAGCCCCGGCACGCCGCCGTGGTCCTCGCGGGAGCCCGCGAGCAGGCCGGCTGGTGGGGCAAGGGCCGTCCGGCGGACTGGGCCGACGCCGTCGAGTCCGCGCGGCTCGTCGCCCGGGAGGCCGGGGTCGAACTGACCGTCCGTGCGGCGCAGTTCGCGCCGTGGCACCCGGGCCGCTGCGCCGCTCTGTACGTCACGGTCGACGGTGCTCAGACGTTGGTCGGTCACGCCGGTGAACTCCACCCGAGGGTGGTCGGCGCACTGCACCTGCCCGAGCGCACCAGCGCCATGGAGCTCGACCTCGACCTCATCGCGGAGGCGTCCGAGGGCGTCGTCCGGGCGCCGAGCATCTCCACCTTCCCGGTGGCGACGCAGGACATCGCACTCGTCGTCGCGCAGGACGTGCCTGCCGCAGACGTGGAGGCGGCCCTGCTCGAGGGCGCGGGTGAACTGCTCGAGTCCATCCGGCTGTTCGACCTGTTCACCGGCGAACAGGTCGGCGAGGGGCACAAGTCCCTGGCGTACGCGCTGCGGTTCCGTGCCAAGGACCGGACGCTGACGGTCGAGGAGGCCACCGCCGCCCGCGACGCGGCGGCGGCCCTCGCGGGCGAGCGGACCGGGGCGGTACTCCGGGGCGCGTAAAGGGCCGGGGGACACCCCTGGAAAGTGTGACAGCGGCGTGGTGCCGGAACCCGGTGGAGGGTTCCGGCACCGCGCCGTCTCGTACGGTGCTGTGCCTGCGTCCCGGCCGGCCGAACTCGGCCGTTGCGACGTCCTGTTACGACACCAGTGACGGCTGGTCCGCGGCCCACAGCCACGACCCGTCCGCTTGGCGACGGGCGATCTCGACCGTCACTTCGCCGTCGGTCAGGGTCGCAGCCGTCAGTGCCAAGTCACCGGCCACCAGCGCCGGGTGCTGTCTGCCCGGTGAGAGCACCGGCGCGGCTGCGACGAACTGCTCGTACACCTTGCGGATCTCTACGTGCCCGGTCGCGAGGTTGCCCGGCGGGAAGGCCAGCACGGCGTCCGGTTCGTACAACGCCACCAGTCCGTCGACGTCGCCCGCATTGGCGCGCTCGATGAAGTACCTGCCCAAGTCGTTCGGCTCCGTGGCCACTTGCTTCTCTGTCATGCCGGTAAGCCTCGCAACGCATACACGACACCTCCTGTCACGTATCCCGGTAAGGTTTTTCGCATGCGCGCCGACCGGTTGGTCTCGCTGGTACTGCTGCTGCGACAGCATGGCCGTCTCTCCGCGACCGCGCTCGCCCGCGAGCTCGAGGTGTCGACCCGGACCGTGCTGCGCGACATCGAGGCGCTGTCCGCAGCAGGCATCCCGGTCTACGCCGAGCGTGGCCGGCACGGCGGCTTCGCCTTGCTGCCAGGATTGCGCACCGAGCTCACCGGTCTGAACCACGAAGAGGCGCTGGCCCTGCTGGTCGCCGGATCGCGGCGCGGCGCGCAGGCGTTCGGTCTCGGTTCGGCGCTGGCGTCGGCGATGCTCAAGGTCGTCGACGCGCTGCCCGAGAGCTACCGGGACTCCGCGGCGGGCGCGGCGCAACGCTTGCTCGTCGACCCGGAGACCGACCTCCTCTCGCGCCGCCTTGTCGCCGATGAGGTGCCCGACGCCGTCCTGGGCGAGGTCAGGGGCGCGGTGCTGGCCGGACACAAACTGCGTATCCGCTACGCGGCCGTGGACCAGCCGCCGAAGTGGCGCACCCTGGACCCGATCGGTCTGATCACCGTGCGCGAGCAGGGCTACTTGCTGGCCACCAGGTCCGGTGCGGACCGTACGTACCGCCTGTCCCGGGTCCTGGCCGCCGAGGAGCTCACCGAACCGGCAGAGCGACCGGGCGAGGTCGATCTGGACCGGGTCTGGCAGGAACGCAGCATCCGGTTCAAGGCCGGCGGCGACCAAGTCACCGTGCTGGTGCGGGTGGACGCGGCGCGGCGGGAGGAGCTGGTGGGTACCGCACTGGCCGTGCACGCCGAAGAACGGGAAGCGGACGGACGGCTGCGGCTCGAGGTGAGCTTCCAGGACCGAAGGCACGCCGAATGGGCACTGTGGCAGCTCGCCACCGATGCGGAGGTCCTGGAGCCGCCGTGGTTGCGCACCTCGTTGCGTGACCGCGCCGCCGTGATCGCCGACCGCTACGACGCGTCCGGCTGACCCGGGGGAGTCGCAGGGGCCTGCCCCCCGCCGCCGGAGACGAGCCCCGTGCTCTCCCGTTCGATCAGTGCCGGCAGCGGGACCTGGACGGTGCGCTCGGGGCCGCCGTCGAGCAGGGCGGTGAGTTCCTGGGCGGCGAGGCGGCCGAAGGCGAGGGTGTCCCGGGAGAGCGCCGTGAGCCAGGGGTGGACCATGCGGCAGAGTACGGAGTCCTCCCAGGACACGATCGACACGTCGGTGGGGATGCCGCGGGCGAGCCCCGCGGTGACGGCGGCGCCGGCGGCGGCCATCACGTCGTTGTCGTAGATCAGGGCGGTGGGCGGGTCGGTCTCCTCCAGGACGCGGCGGGTCACCGTGGCGCCCTCGGTGTCGGAGTAGTCCGTGGTGACCGACCGGGCGCCGGTCAGTCCCCGGCGGCCGGCCTCCTCGCGCAGGGTGCGGATACGCCGCTCGGTGTGGGCGAGTGAGTCGAGGCCCGCGATGTGCACGATACGGCGGTGGCCGAGGTCGTAGAGCCTGCCGACGACGGCGGCCATGGCGCCGACGTCGTCCGCGCGGATCTGGGAGAGACCCGCATGCGGATCGTCGCCCGGCAGGCCGCCGATGACCACCCCGGGCAGGGCGAGTTCGGCGAGCAGGGCAGGTCTCGGGTCGTCGACCCGCGGATCGACCACCAGGACGCCGTCCACGCGGTGCTCGGCCCACCAGCGCCGGTAGACCGCGCACTCGGCCTCGACGTCGTCCACCACCTGGAAGAGCAGGCCGAGTCGGCGTTCGGCGAGCACCTCCTGGATCCCCGAGATCAACTGCAGGAAGAACGAATCGACGCCGAGTGTCTGCGCGGGTCTGGCCACCACGAGGCCGACCGTCGCCGAGCCCTCCCCGGACAGCGCCCGTGCGGCGGTGCTCGGGTGCCAGCCCAACTGCGCGGCCACGCGCCGGATTCGGTCGCGGGTTACCTCGGACACCCCTGGGCGGTCGTTGAGCGCGAACGAGACTGCGCTCTCCGAGACTCCGGCCCGCTGGGCTATGTCCTTCATCGTCGGCCTGCGCGCGGCGGTGCGGCGGGACGGCGGAATGTCCCTGGCGGACGGGGAGTTCGCTGCCACCCGTGCCCCTTTCCCCGTTGGTCCTGCGCATCGTAAGGCTTTGAGCGGCTCCGGTCGAGAGGCGTGCGCCGTCTGACTAATGCGCTTGAGTCGGGGACTCTAAAGCGCATTAGTCAGAGCTGGCAATCCCGCAAAACGGCTGCTCTGACCTGCAGTTGTGTCAGACAGTAAAGCTTTTGCCGGTGAATCTGTTGACTTTCTCCCGGGCCGCCGTGCAAGGTCTGCTTCGAACGCAGTCGGCGGTTCTTCGTCACCGCCCTGGCGTCCCTTCCGTCCGCACGCCTGGTCCGAACTAAGGAGCCGTTCACCGTGCGTATCTCCCGCAGGGCCCTCGCCACTGCCGCCGCACTCGCCACCGTCCTGCCACTCAGCGCCTGCGGCGGTTCCGACTCCGGGTCGAGCGACGCCTCCGGCAAGGTCGAGGGCAAGATCACCTTCCAGACCTGGAACCTGAAGGCGGAGTTCAAGGACTACTTCAACGGGGTCATCGCCGACTTCGAGAAGAAGAACCCCGGCACCGAGGTGGAGTGGGTCGACCGGCCGGCCGAGGGATACGCCGACAAGATCAGCGCCGACGCGGCGGGCGGCACCCTGCCCGACGTCGTCAACGTCTCCCCGGACCTGGTCGCCCCGCTCGCCAAGGCCGGCCTCGCCCTCGACCTCGACGAGGCCGCGTCGAAGTACCGCAAGGAGTACCTGGACG
The DNA here is from genome assembly GCF_003574445.1 of Streptomyces sp. YIM 130001. GTDB lineage: Bacteria > Actinomycetota > Actinomycetes > Streptomycetales > Streptomycetaceae > Streptomyces. The sequence goes on along the minus strand of NZ_KZ984551.1, from coordinate 238,328 downwards.
GCGCCTGGAAGAGCCATCAAATACCGGGCACGGACGGCACGTTCGCCTTCCCCTGGTACCTGAACACCGGCCCGGTCTTCTACAACAAGAAGCTCTTCGAGGACGCCGGACTCGACCCGGACAAGCCCCCGAAGACGTACGACGACGTCTTCGACGCGGGCACCGAGCTGGCGAAGAACAGCAAGGGCAAGGTCGCCGCCCTCGCCAACGTCCCGGCCATCGAGGACTTCGGCCGCTACGGCGTCCCGCTGATGAACAAGGAAGGCACCGGCTTCACCTTCAACGACGCCAAGGGCGTCGAACTCCTCACCCGCTACAAGAAGTTGTACGACGCGAAGGGCCTCGACGGGCAGGCGCTGACCGCGACCCCGGAGTCGGCGGGCCACAAGTTCCTGACCCAGTCCGTGGCGATGAACCCGGGCAGCGCCCTCGACCTGGAGAACTTCAAGAAGGACGCCCCGAGTCTGTACAAGAACATCGGCATCACCGACCAGATCAGCAGCACCGGCAAGGCCAACATGTACGTCATGGGCGTGATGGTGAACTCCCAGACGAAGCAGAAGCCCGCGTCCGTCGCCTTCGCGCACTTCGTGACGGACAAGACCCGGCAGATGCAGTTCGCCGAGCAGGTCGCCGTCTTCCCGAGCACCCGTGGCTCCCTGGACGACCCGTACTTCAGCAAGCAGGACGGCACCGACGAGACAAAGGTCAGGATCGCCGCCGCCGAGTCCCTGAAGACGGCGGAGAACTACACACCGGTGCTGTTCAGCGAGCAGATGAAGGTCGAGCTCAAGAACGAGGTGGCCAAGGCCCTGCAGGGCAAGCAGAGCCCGAAGGCGGCACTGGACAACGCTGTCAAGACCTGTGACCGCCTGCTGAAGCAGAGCTGAGCCGCCGCGTCATGAAGACCCCCACCGCCACCCGGGCGACCTCCCCGGACCCGACCGCCGAGGACTCTGCCCAGCACAGTACGGGCGGCCGTCCCGAGCGCCGGATCAGACGTCAACTACCGGCCAGCCCCTGGCTGTTCGCGGCGCCCGGACTGCTCGTCATCGGCGTGTTCATCCTGTATCCGTTCCTGAGCACCCTGGTCAACGCGTTCACGGACAAGCGGACCCTGATCCCCGGCGAGTTCGTCGGACTCGCCAACTTCCGTGAACTGCTGCACGACGACATGTTCTGGATCGGCCTGCGCAACAGCACCCTGTACGTCCTCGTCGTCGTCCCCGCCCTGGTACTGCTGCCGCTGCTGCTCGCCATGCTGGTGCAGAAGCACATCCCCGGCATCACCTTCTTCCGCTCCGCGTTCTACACCCCGGTGGTCGCCTCCATCGTGGTGGTCGGCCTGATCTGGGTCTGGATGCTGGACGACCGCGGGCTCGTCAACGCCGTACTGGAAGCGGTCGGTGTCGGCAAGGTCGGCTTCCTCAGTGACCAGTGGCTGCTGCTGTTCAGCGCGATGGGCGTGACGGTCTGGAAGGGCCTCGGCTACTACATGATCATTTATCTGGCCGCGCTCGCGAACGTGCCGCGTGAGCTGCACGAAGCGGCCGCGGTCGACGGAGCGGGCGCGGTACGCCGCTTCCTCACCGTCACCGTGCCCGCGGTCCGCTCCACGATGGTCCTGGTCGGGGCGCTCGCCTCGGTGGCCGCCTTCAAGGTGTTCTCCGAGGTGTACCTGATGGCCGGGCCCACCGGCGGCCCTGCCGGCGAGGACACCACTCTCGTGATGCTCGTGCAGCGCGTCGGCACCGGGCTCTCCGGCCGGGTCGGCTACGCCTCCGCCATCTCCGTCGTCGTCTTCGTCGTCACCGTCGCGCTGATGCTGCTCGTCCTGCGCGCCGACCGCAAGGAGGACGCGTGACCACCGCGCCCACGCACCCTGCCACCGAGCCGACCGAACGGCGGCGCACCCCCCGGGTCCTGCGGATCACCGACGAGAACGGCAAACGGGTCCCGCTCTGGCAGCTTGCCGTGCGCTACGTGCTGCTGATCGCCGTACTCGCCCTGATGGTCGGCCCGTTCCTGTGGCAGCTGTCCACATCGCTCAAGGGGCCGCACGAGGACATCTTCAGCTCGCCGCCCGAGTTCCTGCCCAGCGACCCGACCTTCGGGAACTACGGCCGGGTCGCCGACACCATCCCCGTATGGGACTACGCCCTGAACTCGCTGAAGGTCGCCGTCACCAACGTGCTGACCAACTGCGTCGGCGCCGCACTCGCCGGCTACGCCCTGGCCCGGATGCGCTACCGCGGACGCAAGGCCGTGCTGCTCGCCTTCATCCTGGCGATGCTGGTGCCCGTGGAGGGCATCATCATCGCCCAGTTCACGACCATGCGGGACCTGGGCCTCAACAACACCCTGATCGCCGTACTGCTGCCCGGCTGCGTCAGCGCGCTCAACGTCCTGCTGATGCGCAACGCCTTCCTCAACCTGCCCCAGGAGGTGGAGGAAGCGGCCTTCGTGGACGGCGCCAACGTCTGGCAGCGCTTCGTCCGTATCGCCCTGCCCGCGGTCAAGGGCACCCTCGCCGTCGTCGCGATCTTCTCCTTCATGGGCGCCTGGGACGACTTCCTGTGGCCGCTGATCGTGCTGTCCGACCCGGAGAACTTCACCCTGACCATCGGACTGAACTATCTGCACGGCACCTTCGCCAACGACGAACGCCTCGTCGCGGCGGGCACCATCATCGCCGTGCTTCCGCTGATCGTCCTCTTCGCCTGCCTGCAGCGGTTCTTCTTCCGCGGCGTCGGCGAGGGAGCGGTGAAGGGCTGACGCCGCACGTACAGGCCCCGCCCCGCCGACCACCACCACGAGATTCGGGACACCACTTCTCCATGAGTTCCACCGCGCCGCGTTTCGGCGTCAACTACACGCCCAGCCAGGGCTGGTTCCACCACTGGCTCGACTTCGACCTCGACGCCGTACGCACCGATCTGGACCAGATCGCCGGGCTCGGCCTCGACCACATCCGGGTCTTCCCGCTCTGGCCGCTCTTCCAGCCCAACCGCACCCTGATCCGTCCCGCAGCCGTCGACCAGCTCGTCCAGCTCGTCGACGCAGCCGCCGAACGCGGCCTCGACGTGAACGTCGACGGCCTTCAGGGCCACCTCTCCAGCTTCGACTTCCTGCCCGCATGGACCCAGACCTGGCACCGGCGCAACCTCTTCACCGATCCGGACGTCGTCTCCGGGCAGGCCGCGTACCTGCGCACTCTCGCCGAGGCCCTCGCAGACCGGCCCCACTTCCTCGGAATGACGCTCGGCAACGAGGTCAACCAGTTCGCCTCTGGACCGCACCCCGACCCGGACCGCATCACGGTGGACCAGGCCGAGCACTGGCTGCGCACCCTGCTCGACGCCTGTGAGCAGGGCGCACCTGGCCGCCTCCATCTGCATGCCGCCTACGACGCCGCCTGGTACCAGGACGACCAGCCCTTCACACCGGCCCAGGCTGCCAGGATCGGCGCGCTCACGGCCGTGCACTCCTGGGTGTTCAACGGCACCGCCCAGCGGCACGGGCGCACCGGGGTGGCCACCGAACAGCACGCCGCCTATCTCGTCGAGCTGTCCAAGGCATGGGCCCTGGAGCCGGATCGCCCGGTCTGGCTGCAGGAGGTCGGCGCCCCGGCCCCGCTGATCTCCGCCGAGCACGCCGCCACCTTCACCACCGCGACCGTGACGGCCGCCCTGGACTGCCCGGACCTGTGGGGCGTCACCTGGTGGTGCTCGCACGACGTGTCACGGTCGCTGGCCGACTTCCCCGAACTCGAGTACAGCCTCGGCCTGTTCACCAACGACGGCCGGGTCAAGCCGGCCGGTCGGGCCATCGCGGATCTCGTCGCGGAACAGCGGGACCGACGGCACATCGCCGCCCCCCGCACCACGGCCCTGATCGTCGACGCCGGCGACGAGAGCGCCGCGCCTCGGCGTTCGGTCTGCGCTCCAGGCGGCGCCGTCTTCGAGGCCTTCGCCCGCCTCACCGCCGACGGTGCCCGGCCCACCACCGTCCTCGCCGACCGCGCCACCGACCCCGCCCACCTGGCCGCCCGCGGCATCACCGAGGTGGTCACCCCCGAACAGGCAGGCGCCCTCGACGTTTCGCCCCGCACCACCGACGAACCCGCGCCCCAGCGCCCCCTGCGCACCGCACCGTAAGCCGTCCACGAACGATACGGAGCACACCCGCATGCCCCACCGGCCCAGCAGACGAACCGTCCTCGTGGCCTCCGCCGCGGCCCTCACCGCCCCCTTCGTACCCACCGCCGCGTCGGCGGCACCCGGGGCTCGCGCCGCGCTGCCCGGTCAGCCGTACGCCTCGTACTGGTACCCGGACTCGCTGCCGGACGGCAGCCCAGGTGACGGAATCACCTGGCGGAGCCTGAAGACATGGCGCGCGGAAGACGACCCGGACCTGGCCTCGAACCGCGCGGCCGTGCCCCTCGCCCGGCGCTTCACCCCGACCCCGGTGAACCCCACCGCCCGTGCCGACCAGGCCCGCATCCAGTCCCTGGTCTCGTTCGCCGACACCGCGGCCAACCCCGCCCAGGGCTCGCCCACCGCCGACTACTACGCCACCACCCACTGGGGCTACGTCGACGAACTGGTCTTCTGGGGCGGCTCGTCCGCGGAGGGCCTGATCGTCGCACCCAACGCGCCGGTCGTGGACGCCGCCCACCGGCACGGGGTGCCCGTCCTCGGCTCGGTGTTCCTGCCCCCGGTGGCGTACGACGGCGACCTGCAGTGGACCCGCGACCTGGTCCAGAAGGACTCCGAGGGGCACTTCCCGATCGCCGACCGGCTGGCCGCCGTCGCCGCCGCGTACGGCTTCGACGGCTGGTTCATCAACGCGGAGACCGACGGCGGCGACCAAGAGCTCGCCGCCGACATGACCGCCTTCGTCGCCGAGCTGAAGCGGCTCGGCGCGGAACACGGCGGGCGGGTGTGCTGGTACGACTCCATGACCGTCGACGGCTCGGTGAACTGGCAGGATGCGCTCAACGACCGCAACCAGCCGTTCTTCGAGGCCGCGAGCAGCATGTTCCTGAACTTCAACTGGACGCCGCAGGACCTCACCTCCTCCGGCCGGCTCGCCGGACGACTCGACCGCGGCCGCTACGAGTTGTGGGCCGGAGTCGACGTGGAGGGCGACGGCTGGGACAAGTCCGTCGACTGGGACGCCCTCCTGCCGTCCGATAGGGACCACACGGCGTCCCTCGGCTTCTATCGGCCCGAGTGGACCCGCAACCACCTGCCCGAGGACCGCACTCCCGAGCAGTTCCACGCCGCCGACGCCCGCTTCTGGAGCGGCCGTTCACTCGATCCGTCACGCCCCGACACCGACGACCCGTGGCGCGCGCCCGCGCTCGCCGTCGCCGACCGGTCCACCGTCGACGCCCTGCCGTTCGCCACCGCCTTCAACACCGGCCACGGGCTGCGCTGGTACGAGAACGGCGAGATCACCTCGAAGACACCCTGGAACCATCTCGGCCTGCAGGACCGCATGCCGTCCCGCCAGTGGGTCCTGCGTACCGAAGGCACCCGTCCGGAGGCCGCCTTCGACTTCGCCGACGCCTGGCACGGCGGCAGCAGCCTGCTCGTCGACGGCGCACTCGACGCACCCGTGACGCTGGACCTGTACGCCACCCGCCTGTCGCTCACCGAGGGCACGGTCGTCGAACTCACCCACCGCACCGACACGGGCCGCGTCGCGCTCGAACTCGCCGTCGCCACGGGCGAACCCGAGGCCCCCGGCGAGCCCCACCCCTACACGTATCTGCCGGTGGAGCACACCTCCGGTGGCGACTGGACCACCTCGACCGTGCGCCTTACCGGCCTCACAGGCACGGTGCACGCGCTCGGCGTGCGGCTCACCGGCAGCGGAGCGGTCGCCTGGCGGCTCGGCGCGCTCGCGATGCGAAGCGGCGACCCGCAGGAACCGGCAGCCCCCGCCGAACTACGCGTCGAGCCGGCCGCCGGCGACGGACTCTGCTTCGCCTGGCGCGGCGCGACCGGGCCGGTACGGCACTACGACGCCCTGCACCGCGTCCTGTCCGACGGCACCCGGCGCTTCCTCGGCGCCACCTGCCAGCAGGCCTTCTTCGCTGCCGACGTCACGCCCGAACAGGGCGAGAACGAGGCCCGGTTCGAACTGCGCACGGTGGGGGAGCTGTACGGCACATCCCCCGCCACCATCGCCGTCCATCCCTGGTGACAGACACCACCGACCCCCGGAGCATCCCTCATGCATGACGACCGCACCCTGGTCGAGGCCCGACTCGAGCGCGTCCTCGACGAGCGCATCCGCCCCGCCGTGTACCCGGATTCGATCCCGCTCCAGGTCGCCGTGTGGAACGCGCCCGGCGAGCCCGTGCCGGTCGCCGAAGGCCTCGCCGCCGTGCCCGAACCGATCGCGGTCGGCGAGCGGTGGGGTGCTCCGTGGGGCACCAGCTGGTTCCGCGTCACCGGCACCGTGCCTGCCGAGTGGGCGGGCCGCACCGTCGAGGCGCTCCTCGACCTCGGCTTCGACGAGAACATGCCCGGCTTCCAGTGCGAGGGGCTGGTCTACCGGCCCGACGGCAGCCCGGTGAAGGGCCTCAACCCGCGCAACCAGTGGGTACGCATCGGCGCTCCCGTCGACGGCGGCGAGGAGGTGCGCCTGCACATCGAGGCCGCCTCCAACCCGGTCATCCTCGACTACCACCCCTTCCTGCCCACTCAGCTCGGCGACAAGGACACCGCCGGCAGCGACCCGCAGTACAAACTGACCCGGATGGACCTCGCCGTCTTCGACGACTCCGTCTGGCAGCTCGTCCAAGACCTCGAAGTCCTGGGCGAGTTGATGGCGGAACTACCCGTGGACAGTGCGCGGCGCTGGGAGCTGCTGCGCGCCGTCGACCGCGCCCTCGACGCCGTCGACCTGCAGGACGTGAACGGCACCGCCGCCGCCGCGCGCGAGCAGCTCACCGAGGTGCTCACCACTCCCGCCCAGCCGTCCGCGCACCGCATCAGCGCGGTCGGTCACGCGCACATCGACTCCGCCTGGCTGTGGCCGCTGCGCGAGACGGTGCGCAAGGTCGCCCGTACGACCTCCAACATGACCGCGCTCCTGGAGGACGAGCCGGACTTCGTCTTCGCGATGTCGCAGGCGCAGCAGTTCGCCTGGATCAAGGAGCACCGTCCGGAGGTGTACGAGAAGGTCAAGGCGGCTGTCGCCGAGGGCCGTTTCGTGCCGGCCGGCGGTATGTGGGTGGAGTCGGACACGAACATGCCGGGTTCCGAGGCGATGGCGCGGCAGTTCGTGCACGGCAAGCGGTTCTTCCTCGACGAGTTCGGGATCGAGAACGACGAGGCGTGGCTGCCCGACACCTTCGGATTCGCCGCCGGACTCCCGCAGATCATCAAGGCGGCCGGCTCCAAGTGGCTGCTCACCCAGAAGATCTCCTGGTCGCAGACGAACAAGTTCCCGCACCACACCTTCCAGTGGGAGGGCATCGACGGCACCCGGATCTTCACGCACTTCCCGCCCGTCGACACCTACAACTGCTCCATGAAGGGCAGCGAGATCGCCCACGCGGCGAAGAACTTCAAGGACAAGGGCGTCGCCCGGCACTCCCTCGCCCCGACCGGCTGGGGCGACGGCGGCGGAGGTACCACCCGGGAGATGGTCGCCAAGGCCGCTCGGATGCGGAACCTCGAGGGCTCGGCGACCGTGCAGTGGGAGACCCCCGAGGAGTTCTTCACCAAGGCCGAGGCCGAGTACGTCAATCCGCCGGTGTGGGTGGGCGAGCTGTACCTGGAACTGCACCGCGCCACGCTCACCAGCCAGGCGAGGACCAAGCAGGGCAACCGGCGCAGCGAGCACCTGCTGCGCGAGGCCGAGCTGTGGGCCGCGACCGCCTCGGTCCGGACCGGGTTCCCCTACCCGTACGAGCAGTTGGACCGGCTCTGGAAGACGGTGCTGCTGCATCAGTTCCACGACATCCTGCCCGGCTCCTCCATCGCCTGGGTGCACCGCGAGGCGGAGAGGACGTACGCCGCGGTGGCCGAGGAGCTGAACGGCATCGTGGACGCCGCCCAGTGCGCGCTCGCGGGGGAGGGCACGCGCACGCTCACCTTCAACTCCGCTCCGCATGCCCGCACCGGAGTCCCCGCGGGCGGCGCCGCGGCGGCCACGGTCGACGGCGAGAGCGCGATCACCGACCGGCCCGGCGGCGGGCACATCCTGGACAACGGACTTCTGCGTGTCGAGATCGACGCCCGCGGACTCGTCGTCTCCGCCTACGACCAGGAGCACGAGCGCGAGACCGTGGCACCCGGCAGCGCCGCGAACCTGCTCCAGATCCACCCCGACTTCCCGAACATGTGGGACGCCTGGGACGTGGACGAGTTCTACCGCAACACGGTCACCGACCTCACCGCCCTCGACGAGATGACCGCGCTCACCGGCGCGGACGGCACACCCGCGGTCCGTGTCGTGCGTGCCTTCGGCGACTCGCGGGTCACCCAGGTGCTCGCGCTGCCGTCCGGCGTCAAGCGCCTGGACATCGACACCGAGGTCGACTGGCACGAGACGGAGAAGTTCCTCAAGGCCGCCTTCCCGCTCGACCTGCACGCCGAGCGGTACGCCTCCGAGACGCAGTTCGGGCACTTCTACCGGGCCACCCACACCAACACCAGTTGGGAGGCGGCCAAGTTCGAGGCCTGCAACCACCGCTTCGTACACCTGGAGGAGCCCGGCTGGGGCGTGGCGCTCGTCAACGACTCGACGTACGGCCACGATGTGACCCGTACCGTGCGGGCCGCCGACGCGGCCGCCGGGGTGCGGCGGGGGACGACCACGACCGTCCGGGTCTCGCTGCTGCGCGCGCCCCGCTTCCCGGACCCGGAGACCGACCAGGGGCTGCACCGGTTCCGGCACGCCCTGGTGCCGGGCGCGACGATCTCGGATGCGGTACGTGAGGGCTTCCGCACGAACCTGCCCGAGCGGCGGGTGTCCGGTGGCTCCGAGGTGGCCCCGCTGGTGACGGTCGACGACGACGCGGTGGTGGTCAGCGCGGTGAAGCTCGCGGACGACGCGAGCGGTGACGTGGTGGTGCGGCTCTACGAGTCGACCGGGGGCCGCGCACGGGTGCGGCTGAACACCGGCTTCCCGGTCACCGGGGTGGTGGCGACCGACCTGTTGGAGCGGCCGCTCCCCGACGTCCAGGTGCCCGAACCGTCTGACGGTGCCGTGCCGTTGGACCTGCGGCCGTTCGAGCTGGTCACGTTGCGGCTGAGTCGCGCGACGCGCTGACCCGAGGCGTACTGATCCGGGGCGGGCCGCCGCAGTCATGGAGGCATCGGCAAGCCCGCCCCCGGTCACCCGCCGACGCGGCCGGCGTCGCCCGTCGGCTGCGTTGGAGATCGGCAGGCGGCCCGACGGACGACGTGGAGTGGGCCGCCGCACTGTACGAGGGGGAGCCGGCGGCCCCGGCCGCCTCTGACGAGGCCGGCGGGTCCGGCTCGGGGGAGCCGGACGGTGGGGGGATTTTCGAGGTTTCCCAAGTGAACCGGCCCTGAGGTCCGCAGGGCAGCGCGTGAGCCCTCCGGTCGCGGGCACTTGGTTCGCACCCCGTGTGAAAGCGGGTCGACTAGGCTCCTTGGCACCGAGTCTCCGGAGGGCCGCATGCAGCCCAACACCTTGCTCGATGCCATCCTCGACGAAGCCGGGATCTCGCACGCCGGCCTCGCCGCCCACGTCAACCAGGCAGGCCGAGGCCGCGGGTTGCCGCTGCGCTACGAACACACCGCCGTGGCCCGCTGGTTGAAGGGGCAGCGCCCGCGCGGCCAGGTGCCGGACCTGATCTGCGAGGTGCTCGCGGAGCGACTGCACCGCCCGGTCACCCTCGACGACATCGGCCTCGGCGTACCGGGAGGTCCCGCGGGCCGGTGGGACGGGGGCGGTTCCAGCCTGTCCGGTTTCGTCGAGCGCGCCACCGCCCTGTGGCGGTCCGACGAGCAGCAGCGCCCGCACATCCTGGGCGCCCCCGCCGTCACCGGCACCCCCGCGGTGATGCCGGTGTGGGAGTGGGAGAACCCGCCGGAGGACGTGGACGTCTCCCGCGGCGGACGCCAGCAGGTCAGCATGTCCGATATCGCCATGCTCCGTTCGGCGCGGGCCCACTACGAGCAGATGTACCGCAAGACGGGTGGCGTGGCGACCCGAGCCAGGATCATCCGCTTCCTGAACGCCGAGACCGCGCCGCTGCTGCGCGGCAGCTACTCGGACAACACCGGACGCCATCTGCACCGTGCGACGGGCGGCCTGGTGGCGGTCGCCGGCATCTGCGCCTACGACTCGGACGCCCACGGCCTGGCCCAGCGCTACTTCCACCAGGCGCTGCGGCTCGCCAAGGCCAGTGCGGACCGGGGGCTCGGTGCGTACGTCATCGCGCTGCTCGTCAACCAGTCCTTGTTCCAGCGGGAGTTCCGGCAGGCGGTGGCCTTCGCGGAGGCCGCACTCAGGGCCGCGGGCCGGGACATCACGCCCGCACTCGCCGCCGATCTGCACGCGATGCAGGCCAAGTCGTACGCCCACCTCGGCGACGGTTCGAGTGCGCTGGCCTGCATCAGGCGGGCCGAGTCGGCCGCCGACCGAATCCACCGCAGCAGGGAGCCCGACGAGACCGGCTACGTGCAGCCGGGCCTGGTCAATGTGCAGGTGGCGGAGGCGCTGTTGAGTCTCGGCGACCTCATCGCGGCCCGGGAACACGCGGCGGCCGCGGTGGACACTCCCGCTCACGACCGGGGGCGGGTACACCGGCTGGCGATGCTCACCCAGATCGAACTGCGGCAGGGCGAGGCCGACTTGGCGGTGGCGACCGCGGTCGAAATGGCCGAACAGGCACGGGGGATGGAGTCCCAGCGCCTGCGCGACCGACTGCGTTCGGTGCGCGAGCATCTGGTGCGCAACGGCTGTGCGGGCACCGACCAGGCGGCCGCTCTCATCGACGGAGCGCTGCGCGTGCCGCTGTGAACCGCTCGCCTGCTGGGATATTGCCCGTATCCCGGCGGAAGGTGGGCAGAACCGTGCAGTGGACGAAGCGAGACGAGCGGAACGTGTACGGGAACCGTTGGTTCCAGGTCAATCTCGCCGATGTGGAGCTGCCCGACGGGCGGCATCTCGATCATTTCGTGATCCGCCTGCGCCCGGTCGCGGTGGCCACGGTGGTGAACCCGGCGAACGAGGTACTGCTCCTGTGGCGGCACCGGTTCATCACCGACAGCTGGGGCTGGGAACTCGCGGCAGGGGTCGTCGAGGACGGTGAGGGCATCGCCACCGCGGCCGCCCGCGAGCTGGAGGAGGAGACCGGGTGGCGGCCGGGACCGCTCAGGCACCTGATGAGCGTCGAACCGTCCAACGGGCTCACGGACGCGCGCCACCACATCTACTGGTCCGAGGACGGCGACTACATCGGACCTCCCGAGGACGACTTCGAGTCGTCGCGCCGCGAGTGGGTGCCGCTCAAGCTGGTGCCCGACATGATCGCCCGCGGGGAGGTCCCGGCCGCCAACATGGCTGCCGCTCTGCTGCTCCTGCACCATCTGCGGCTCGGCTAGGGGCTGTCGGCGTCCGACCATCGACGGCGCGCCCTGCGGTGCTCGCCCAACAGCGGCGCACAGGACGGCACTTCAGTGCCCGGCGGCCTGCCATACCGCAACGACGAGCGCGCCGAGCGCAGCGAGCACCGCAAGTGCGGGCAATGGCCAGCGAGTTCGCTCCAGCGCGGCCACCCGGGCGCTCAGCTCCTCCAGATCCTTGGCGCATCGGTCGTCGCGCTGAGTGATCAGAGCGAGTCGGCCCTCGACGCGGGCGAGTCCCACATCGAGGCTGCGGCGCAACTCTGCGTGTTCTTCCGGGACCACGGGATGCTCCGGGTCGGCGGTCACGGGGGTGCTCCTCTCGGGTCGGGATCCTGCTGCCGTACGCACCGCTGTTCGCCGGCGCACGCACAGTCAACTCGGCTGGTGGGTGCGGCGGAAGTGTGTGCGCGGGGCATATGCGTGTACCGCGGCGCGCACACCGTGTGAACCGGCGGCGCCCGGTGTGCGCGGCAGGGCGCTCAGGGCGCCGGACGGCGATCTCCTGGCCGGAACGATACGCAGAGTGGCCGATTCCCGTTCTCGGTCCCCTCACCCAGCGTGGCTGAGAATCGAGGGGTGAGAACCGGCCGGTGCTCCGCGCGCCCCGTCGGCATCCTCAAGATGCGCGTCACCCGAACCGCCCATAGCGTGGCAGCGTCCCAGCCGCACCGAACAAGGAGTGATCATGGGCGACAGCGCCATGGACAAGGCGAAGGGCAAGGCCAAGGAGATGGTCGGCAAGGCCACCGGCGACGACCGGAAGAAGGGCGAAGGCCAGGCCGACCAGGCGAAGGGCAAGATGCGCGAGGGCCTGGACAGCGCCCGTGACAAGGCCGAAGGCGCTCGCGACTCCTTCCGCGACGACAAGTAGGGCGTGCCCCGAGGGCCCGTGAGGCCCTGGCACGCACCGAGGGCCACCACTCGTGAACCGGGTGGTGGCCCTCGCGCGGTCGCGGCGAAGCGACCGAATTCTTACTCCCGGGGATCAGGAGCACCCGGGGATCAGGAGTACGTGTAGAAGCCCGAGCCGGACTTACGGCCGAGCCGTCCGGCGTCGACCATGCGCTGCAGCAGCGGGGGAGCGGCGTAGAGCGGCTCCTTGTACTCCTCGTACATCGAGTCGGCGACGGAGTGGACCGTGTCCAGGCCGATGAGATCGGCCAGTTTCAGCGGACCCATCGGGTGCGCGCAGCCCATCTCCATGCCGTTGTCGATGTCTTCGCGGCTCGCGATACCCGACTCGAACATCCGGATCGCGGAGAGCAGATACGGGATGAGCAGGGCGTTGACCACGAAGCCCGAGCGGTCCTGGGCGCGGATCGCGTGCTTGCCGAGCACCTTCTCGACGACGGCCTCGGCCCGGCTGATCGTCCCCTCCGAGGTGGTCAGTGCCGGAATCAGCTCGACGAGCTGCTGCACGGGGGCGGGGTTGAAGAAGTGGATGCCGATGACGTGATCCGGCCGCGAGGTGGCGACGGCCAGCTTCACCAGCGGGATGGACGACGTGTTCGACGCGAGGATCGCGTCGGGGCGGGTCACGACGTGGTCCAAAACCTGGAAGATCTCGGTCTTGACCGCCTCGTTCTCCACCACCGCCTCTATCACCAGGTCACGGTCGGCGAACTCGCCGAGATCCGTGGTGAAGCTCAGCCGGGCGTGTGAGGCGTCCCGCTCCTCCTCGGAGATCTTGCCGCGCTCGGCCGCCTTGGTCAGGGAGCTGAGCAGTCGGGTACGGCCGAACTCGAGGGCCTCGCCGGTGGTTTCGGCGACCTTCACATCCAGACCGGCGCGGGCGCAGACCTCCGCGATCCCCGCACCCATCTGGCCGCATCCGACTACTCCGACGCGTGCAATATCCCCCATGGGGTCAGTCACCTCGTGCCTCTCGCAGATCTTCGGGCCGACCGGCGCCGTCAAGGAGCGGCGCCCGTCTTCCGGAGCTGGTCTCCCGCCCTCGGTCCGGTCGGGACCGCTTACCGGGGGCGCCGCAAAAGACCTTCGGGGCACCCCTCGAGCCCACGACGGTACTCCGAGGTTCTGTGCATCCGGTGACGGGGGCGGGCATCCTGTGCGGGACCACTGCTGACAGAAGTTGCAAGGGGGTGCATTCGGTGCATATGACGCGCAGGGGCTTCACGGTAGCCGCGGCGGCCGCTCTCACCGGGATCGCGACGGCCGGGGACGCGGCTGCCGCACCCGGCAGGCCCGGGGCTCCGGGGCCGGCGACCGGCCGTCCGGAGTACCGCGGGATGTGGGTGGCCAGTGTCGACAACAGGGACTGGCCGACGACTCCGGGGCAGAGCGCCGAGCAGCAGCGTGCCGAGCTCATCGGGTTCCTCGACACCGCGGTGGACCGCCGGCTCAACACGGTGATCTTCCAGGCCCGCCCGACCGCGGACGCCCTGTGGCCCTCGCCGTACGAGCCCTGGTCCGAGGTGCTCACCGGCGTCCAGGGCCGCGACCCGGGCTGGGACCCGCTCGGTACCGCCGTCGAGGAGGCACACCGGCGAGGCCTCGAACTGCACGCCTGGTTCAACCCCTACCGTGTCGCGATCCACGCGGACCCCGGCAAGCTCTCACCGTCCCACCCCGCACGCCTGCACCCCGACTGGGTACTGCCGTACGGCGGGAAGCTCTACTACAACCCCGGGATCCCGGAGGTCCGCCGCTTCGTCCAGGACGCGATGCTGGACGCGGTCCGCCGCTATCCGATCGACGCGGTGCACTGGGACGACTACTTCTACCCGTATCCCGTCGAGGGCGAGGTCTTCGACGACGACGAGACGTACCGGCGCTACGGCGCGGACTTCCCGGACAAGGCAGCCTGGCGCCGTGACAACACGGACCGTCTGGTGTGCGAGATGTCCGAGCGCATCCGGCAGGTACGCCGCGACGTGCGCTTCGGCATCAGCCCGTTCGGCGTCTGGCGGAACAGGGCGACCGACCCCGAGGGCTCCGACACCGCCGCAGGCGTCCAGACCTACGACGATCTGCACGCCGACACCCGCCAGTGGATCCGGAACGGCTGGATCGACTACATCGCGCCCCAGCTGTACTGGAACATCGGCTTCCAGGACGCCGACTACGCCAAGCTCCTGCCCTGGTGGGCCGAGACCGTACGCGGCACCGACGTGCAGCTGATCGTCGGCGAGGCGCTGTACAAGGCCGGCGACCCCGCGCAGCCCGAGCCCTGGCAGGATCCGGCCGAACTCTCCCGGCACCTCACCCTGGCCAGGGACTTCCCCGAGGCGCGCGGACACGCGTACTTCTCGGGGACGGAGATCCGCCAGGACCCGACCGGCGCGATGGCCAAGGTGGTGGCGGACCACTACCGCAGTCCGGTGCGCCCACCGCGCTGAACGACGTGACGGCCCGGCGGGCATGCCCCGCCGGGCCTCGGCCGTCACCTCTACGATCTGCCGCGCTGGACAGCCTGGGGCCGCGCCCATCCGGCTCCGGCCGGAAGGTGCTCCACCCGCACAGCCACCGCACTCGGCGGCCACTCACGCACCACCGCGTGAACAACGCTTCAGGCCGAACGCCTAGCGCGGATGCGTCACCACGGTGTCCGGCCCGGGAGACATCACCGACTCGTGGCCGTCCTCGTAGCGAATGCGGTACGGGGGAGTGCCGTGATCGCCGAGCACTTCGACGACCTCCGCGATCCGGTCGTGCTGTCCGACGGTGCGGCCGTGCACCAGGAGCTGGTCGCCCACTGTTGCTTCCATGGGACGTGACCTCCTCGTTCGAACGGGGAGAGCGGTACGTGCCCGCAATTCTACGACCGCCCCGCCCGGAAGGACCCGGGAGAACGCGGTCCTTCCGGGCTGCGCAGCGAGCCGGAGTCCGTGCGGTCAGCTGCGCGACCGCTGGGTCACCGCAATGCACACCAGGACGGCGAGCGCGGTCAGCGGAGCGGCCGGGCCCAGGTCCTCGCCGAGCAGCAGCACCGACCAGACCAGCGTGAGCAGCGGCTGCGCCAGCTGCAGCTGGCTGGCACGTGGCACACCGATCGTCGCCATACCCCGGTACCAGACGACGAGGCCGAGGAACTGCGATCCGGCGGCGACCCAGAGCAGCCCGGTCACGCTGTGCGCGGTCAGCTGCACCGGTTCGAAGGAGAGCGCGATCACCGCGCCCGGCACCACCAGTGGAAGGCAGCCGACCAGCGCCCAGCCGATGACCTGCCAGCCCGGCATCACCTTCGCCAGCCGCCCGCCCTCGGTGTATCCGGCCGCGCAGATCAGCAGCGCCGCGAACAGGTACAGGTCCGCCGTGCTCAGCGCGCCCCCGCTCTGCCCGACGGTGAACGCGATCACGGCAGCCGCGCCCGCGAGCGCCGCACACCAGAAGGTGCGCGACGGCCGGGCGCCGGTCCGCAGCGAGGCGAACACCGCCGTTGTCAGCGGCAGCAGCCCGACGACGACCGCCGCATGGGAGGTTGTCGAGGTCTGCAGGGCCAGGGTCGTCAGCATCGGGAAGCCGAGCACGACACCTGCCGCGACCATGGCGAGCCCGCCCCGGTACGCGCGAGCGGGCAGCGGGACGCGCAGGGCGAGCAGACAGGTACCCGCGATCACGGCGGCCAGCACGCTGCGCACGGTCACCAGGGACCAGGGGCCGAAGCCCTCCAGGCCCCAGGCCGTGGCGGGGAACGTCAGGGAGAAGGCGGTGACACCGAGTGCGGCCTGGACGGTGGCTGCCCGTGCGGTCGGTCTGCGGGGTTGCGGGTGCGGTGCGTCGGACGGTCCGCGATCCGTGACCGCTATCGACCTGACTCCGGTAGCGCTATCCTGTGCTCTCATGCAGCAGAGTAGCAGCGTGGCCCAGTTGACGCAGAGCCTGCGGATGGAGATGAACCGCTACTCACCTGGCGGGAAACTGCCATCGAGCAGGGCCTTGGTGGAGACGTACCGGGTCAGTCCCGTCACCGTCTCGCGAGCGCTCGCGCAACTGGTCGCCGAAGGCCTTGTCGTCACCCGGCCGGGGGCCGGAGCCTTCCGCGCCGAGCCGCGGACCGCCGCGGACCCGGCCGGGGACACCTCCTGGCAGGAGGTGGCTTTGAGCGCCGACTCCAGCAACGAACTGGCGCCGCGGTCCGTCGACGCCACCGGCGTCATGGTCAATCTGGTCGCGCAGCCCACCGGCGTGATCGAGTTCAACGGCGGTTATCTGCACCCCGCACTCCAGCCGGAACGCGCCATGGCCACCGCGCTCGCCCGCGCCGGCCGGCGGCCCGGTGCCTGGGGGCGGCCGCCCACCGACGGCGTCCCGGAACTGCGCGAGTGGTTCGCACGCGGCTGCGGCGGAGCCGTCACCGCGGCCGAGGTGCTGATCACGGCGGGCGGCCAGTCCGCGCTCACCACCGCGCTGCGCGCCCTCGCGCCGCCCGGCGCGCAAGTGCTCGTCGAGTCACCCACCTACCCCGGCATGCTGGCCATCGCGCGGGCCGCCGGACTGCGGCCGGTGCCGGTGCCGGTGGACGCCGACGGCGTACGGCCCGAACTGCTCGAGTCCGCCTTCCGCGCCACCGGGGCGCGGGTGTTCGTGTGCCAGCCGCTCTTCCAGAACCCGACCGGTGCCGTACTCGCGGCGGACCGGCGGCGCGAGGTGGTGCGGATCGCGCGAGCGGCCGGTGCCTTCGTCGTCGAGGACGACTTCGTGCGGCGGCTCGCCCACGAGGACGCGGGTACGCTGCCGCCGCCGCTGATCTCCGAGGACCCCGACGGGGTGGTGGTGCACGTCTGCTCGCTCACCAAAGCCACCTCGCCGAGCTTCCGGGTATGCGCCCTGGTGGCCCGAGGACCCGTACTCGAGCGGCTGCGGGCCATCCACATCGTCGAGCAGTTCTTCGTGCCGCGGCCGCTCCAGGAGGCGGCCGTCGAACTCGTCGGATCACCCGCCTGGGACCGGCACCTGCGGAACGTGGCAGGTGAGCTGCGGCTGCGGCGGGACACCATGGTCACCGCCCTGCTCCGGGACCTGCCGGAGCTCACCCCCACCCAGGTGCCCTCCGGCGGCTTCCATCTCTGGGCGCGGCTGCCGGACGGCGCGGACGAGGCGGCCCTGGTCTCCGCCGCCCTGCGTACCGGCGTCGCGATCACGCCCGGGCGGCCGTACTTCTGCGCGGAGCCCACGGCAGGGCATGTCCGGCTGAGCTATGCCTTCCTCGCCTCCGTCGCGGAGATCACCGAGGGCGTACGCCGCCTCGCCACGGCCTGCGCCGAGACGCTCCCGTGACGGCCGAGGCAGATCTCACGCTGTGAAATACGGTGGCCCGCCGATCCGGTGGCCTGCAAATCTTCGCGCCATGAGTGCGTACGAGATCTCCACCGACCCGGCCCGGCTCGACCCGGCCCGCATCCACCACTGGCTCTCCACCGACGCCTACTGGGCACTCGGCCGCAGCCGCGAGAAGCAGGACCGCGCCATCGCGAACTCCCTGAACTTCGGCGCGTACGACAAGGCGACCGGGAGCCAGATCGGGTACGCGCGCGTGGTCACCGACTTCGCGTCCTTCGCCTGGCTCTGCGATGTGTACGTGGCCCCTGCCGCCCGCGGCACCGGTCTCGGTACGGCCCTGGTCACGGCCGTCCGCGACGAGCTGCAGCCGTACGACCCACGCCGCATCCTGCTCGCCACGAACGATGCGCACGGGGTCTACGCGAAGGTCGGTTTCGAGCCGCTGGCCCACCCGGAGAACTGGATGGCGCACTTCTTCGCCTGAGCCGAGCCACGTGCCGTCGGCGCCGCCTCGCAGCAGCCCGCACGCCGGCAGGCCCGGCACCGGGTGCCGGGCCGAGGGCCCCCTTGACCACCGGAGCGCCTGCCTCCACGATCACCGCATGCACGTTCGGGTCACGCTCATAGCCGCCGCGCGCAACTCCTCGCTGCTCGCGGAGCGCTTCGACGACGACCGGCCGCTCGACCAGACCGGCTGGCACGAGGTGCAGCTCGCAGCGCACGCCCTCGTCCCGCTCGGGGCCGCCGAGCTGCGCTACTGCTCGCCGTCGGCGCGCAGCAGGGCGACCGGCGACGCCCTCGGCTTCGCGCCCCTCGCACAGCCCGCCCTGCGCGACTGCGACATGGGGCACTGGCGCGGCTACACCCTGGCCGACGTCACCGCCCGCGATCCGGCCGCGGTGGACGCCTGGCTGAGCAACCCGCGTTCGGCGCCGCACGGCGGCGAATCCCTGCTCGCGTTCATCTCGCGGGTCGGCCGGTGGCTTGACACCCGGCCGATGGACGACGGCAGCCGGATCATCGCCGTCGCCGAACCGGGCGTGGTGCGCGCCGCCCTCGTCTACGCCCTCAAGGCGCCGCCCGCGACGTACTGGAACATCGACGTCCGGCCGCTGTCCACGGTGAGTCTCACGGGGCAGGCGGGCCGCTGGAGCCTGCGCCTCGACGCGGGGTGACCCGCTCCTCGCCTCGCGGCCCGATGCCGGCCGCGGCGCGGTTGCGGCGGTGGGCGGCGACGCGCTCGCGGGTGGCGCAGCGGCGGGAACAGTAGCGCCGGTCCGGGCCGCTGCCGCGGGTGATGAACACATGTCGGCACACCGGCGAGGCGCACACTCCGCCCGGCGGCTCCTGCCGGTCCCAGACGAGCACGGTCAGCGCGAGGCAGGACGAGGCGAGCAGCCACTCACCCCACGGCGCCTCGTCGTCGCTGTCGAGGTGCGGGTGCCAGGGGCTCTCGCCGTGGTGCGAGCTCAGCCGCAGCGCACCGGTGCCGCGGGCGAGCAGCCGGTTGAGGCGGGACGCGGCGAGATCCACGTCGGTGGCCTCGAAGACCGCGCGCAGCTCCTCGGCCGCGAGCCGGAGATCGGCGACATCCGCGGTGCTCAACCGGACCGGCGCCGGTTCGCCGTACTCGCACAGCACGGCCGCCACGGTCTCGGGCTGCGGCTCCTCGGGACTGAGGGCGTTCAGCAGGGCCACGGTGCGCCGGGCCAGGGTGAGGACGGAATGGCGGGTGGACCACTCGTGGCGCGCCGGGCCGGGCGCTGGTTCCGGCGCATGGGGCGTGGGTCCGGTGGCTGATCCGGGCGGGGGCATGCTGCCAAGGTAACGCTTGTGGCGCACCTTTCCGTTGCGCTCGTAACGTCTCCGAGATGAATCAGCGTTACGCCTGGCCGCGTCACGTGACGGGGGCCACCCTCGCTCGCGTGGGCGACGAGATGTCGGGGCCGGCCCTGCTCCTCGCCGGGCTCGCGGTCTCGGGGTCCGCCTCGGCCGCGGGTGCGCTGCTCGCGGCCGCGACGGTGGCGGCCGCGGTGGGAGGGCCGGTGCTCGGTGCTCTCCTCGACCGCTCGCCCGCGCCGGGCCGGCTGCTCGGCCTGGCCGTCCTGGGGCAGGGCGCGGCTCTCGCGGCGGTCGTCCCGGCCCTCGGGGCCGCCCCGTACGCGGTCGCCGTGCTCGTTGCCTTCGGTGCGGGGCTGCTCAGGCCCGCCCTGTCCGGGGGCTGGACCTCGCAACTGCCCTACGTCGTACCGGAAAAACGTCTGGGCCGGGCCGCGACGGTGGACGCCATGACGTTCCACGTGGCGTCCCTCGCCGGTCCCGCCCTCGCTGCCGTCGTGGCGGCCCGACACGGCGCGGCGCCGGGTCTGCTGGTGGCCGCGGCCCTCGTCTGCGCCGCGGCGTCGGTGGCCCGGTGGCCCGGCCCGGGTGGAGGCGCCAACTCCCTTCGCCGGTACGGCAGTCAGAAGCGCAGGCGGCCCGGCGAGACCTCGCGGTGGCGTGCGGCGGCGCGTCCGGGCGGCGAGGTGCGGCGTTCGGTGCGCGCCCTTGTACGGGAGCTCGGCGACGGATTCGCGGCCGTGGGCCGGAGCCGGGTGCTGGCAGGGGCCACCGTGGCCACGACGCTGTCCTGCGCCGCGGAGGGGCTGTTCGTCGCGAGTCTTCCGGTGCTCGGTGAGCGGGTGTTCGGCGCGGCTCCGCACGGCGTACTGCTCATCGCCGCCACGGCCCTGCCCGCACTGGCGGCCAACGGGGTGCTCGCCCGCAGACCCCGACTCCTGCACCCCGAGCGGATCCTCACCGTCACCCCGCTCGTCCTCGCACTGGCCGTGATGCTGACCGCCGTACTCGATCCGCTGGTGGTCGTCCTGGCCATGCTGCTCGCCGGCGCGGCCGAAGGGCCCCAGCTCGCCGCCCTGTTCGCGATCAGGCACCGCGCCGCGCCCGCCGGGCTCCGCGCCCAGGTCTTCACCACCGGCGCCAGCCTGAAGCTCGCCGGATACGCCTGCGGCGCCGCCGCGGCCGGCCCGCTGTCGGACCGCTCGCTGCCCGGCGCGCTCCTCGCCGCGGCGGGCGTTCACACGCTCGCGGCCCTGAGCGCAGCACTCCTGCTGGCCCGCAGCCGACGCGCGCCGACCCATCGGCAAAGCGGACGGGAACTGGCCTAGATGATGCCTACCGTTCAGCGACGACGACCACCCAGGGCCCCGTGAGAGGACAATCCCCATGAGCGTCATCGATGTGAACCAGCCCGACGGCACTCCCACCTGGACCGATCTCGATGTCTTCACCGACGAGACCGCACGCGCCCAGGACTTCTACGGCTCCCTGTTCGGCTGGGAGTTCCGCACGAGCCCCGAGCGGGGCGCCGGATACGTCATCTGTCTGCTCCGGGGCCGGGCCGTCGCGGGACTCAGGCCGAGCGCCTCCGGGCACGGATCCGGTCCGGCAGGTCTCAACGCCCCTTCGGAGCCGCGCCGTTGGCGCATGTACTTCGCGGTCGACGACTGCGACGCCGCGACCGCCCGTATCGTCGCGGCCGGCGGCAGCCTCGCCGAGGGCCCCAACGAGGCCGGCGAACTCGGGCGCCACGCGCTCGTCGCGGACCCTCAGGGCGCGGAGTTCGGGCTGTGGCAGGGGCGCCGTTCGCCCGGCTGCGAGCTGGTGAACGAGCCGGACACCCTGGTCCGCCAGGACCTCGTCACCCCCGACGCCGGTCCCGCCCGTGCGTTCTACCCAAAGGTCTTCACCTACACCCTGGACCGCAACGACGATCTGCCGGACTTCGACTTCACCTTCCTGCGCCGCCCGGACGGGCACGAGGTCGGCGGCATCTTCGGGAACCCGAAGGCCGGAACGGCCGCCTGGCACACGGTGTTCGAAGTGGCGGACGCGGACCGTTCGGCGGAGCGCGCCCGCACGGCGGGAGCCGAGGTGAGTGCGGTCACCGACTCGCCGTACGGCCGCACGGCCGAGATCGTCGACCCGCTCGGCACCGCGTTCGGGATCATCGCAAGGCCGCCGGTCGGCTGACCGGGACGCGCCACCGGCGAGGCCGCACCCCAGCCTGCCGCGTCACCAACCTCCCTGGACACGCCCTAGAGTTGGCGGTGATCGGGTGTGTCGAGGCGTGGGGGCGTAGGACATGGGCGGGACAGTCACGGCGGTCAGCAGCAACGGCGAGTACTCGTTCACCAAGCCGAACCGGGAGTGGATCAGACTGCTGACCGGCCTCGGCGTGGAGGGCGATGTGCACGCCGGCGTGACGGTGAAGCACCGCTCGCGCATCGCCCAGGACCCCACCCAGCCGAACCTCCGGCAGGTCCACCTCATCCACGAGGAGCTCTTCGCCGAGGTCGGGGCCGCCGGCTTCGACGTCGTACCCGGAGCCCTCGGCGAGAACGTCACCACGCGCGGCATCGACCTGCTCGGCCTGCCCGCCGGCACGCTGCTGCGCATCGGCACGGAGGCCGTCGTGGAGGTCACCGGGCTGCGCAATCCGTGCGTACAGATCGACGCCTTCCGCGACGGGCTGCTGAAGCAGGTCGTCGGTCGCGACGACAGCGGAAACGTCGTACGCAGGGCCGGGATCATGAGCGTCGTCGTGGAGGGCGGCGTGGTGCGCCCGGGCGACGAGATCCTGGCGGAACTGCCGGCCGGACCGCATCGGCCTCTCGACCGGGTCTGAGCCGCTCGGCGGCCGGGTCACGCCTCCGGGGAGCCCGTCCCCGAATCCGTACCTGCCCGCATGCCCGATCGCGGCCAGTCCGGCGCCGGATCCTCGTCCAGGAGCGGCCGGATCGCGCCCAGTACCGCCCCGATGCAGACATCGCGCAATTCGGCGCGTGTGCAGGTCTCTTCGGTCAGCCAGTCGACGCACAGCACCTGAACGAAGACCAGCCAGCCGTTCAGCACGCCCGACACCGCGCGGCGGGATCCGTCGTCCATCAGCGGCAGCGCGCCGAGCAGACGCTCGCGGAGCGCGGCCAGCTCGTCGGTCATGATCGTCTGGATGGCGCGGTCGCCGGCGAGCACACGGTTCGCGGCCAGCACCGTGTTGCGGTTCTCGGCGAAGTACTCGATGTGTGCGTCGAGGCCCTGGGTCAGCTGCTCGACCAGGGTGTCCGCGGGATCGAGCCTGGTCCGCTCGAGCAGTTGCGCGGCCACCTGCCGGTAGAGCGCGGCGAACAGTTCGCGCTTGCCAGGGAAGTGGCGGTAGAGCAGCGCGCGGGAGATTCCCGCCCGGGTGGCCACGTCCTCCATGAGGACGTCGTCGTAACTCCGTTCGGCGAAGAGCCGGGCGGCGACGGTGAGGATCTGGTCACGGCGGGCGTCGGGGGTCAGTCGCTGGCGGGGAGGCACGTCCGCACTCTACTTGACACGTGTCTACTAGTGCCGCCTATGCTAATAGACACGTGTCAACCAGCGAGGAGTGTGGCGGTCATGTCCAAGGTCAGGGCTTTGCGACTGCTCGCGTCGGTGATGGGGTACGCCTGTGTGGCGATCGGCCTCTTCCATGTCCTGGGCGGAAATCTGGCGATCCCCGGCGCGACCTCGGCGGGGGCCACGGTCGACAGCCTCGGCCGGTTCCTCGGCGCGATCTTCGCCGGGTACGGGATCGCCTGGCTCTGGGCGGGCCGGCAGTCCACCGTTCCGGCTGCGGCGGTGCGGTTGCTGACCGCGGTCTTCTTTCTCGGTGCGCTCGGCCGACTGCTCTCGCTGGCCGTGGAGGGGCGCCCGCACTGGTTCCAACTCGCCTTGGGAGCGCTGGAGTTGGTGATGTCCCCGGTGCTGTTCTGGCTCGCGGACGCCGACGAGTCGGCGCAGCGCGGCCGTACGGCCGAGGGCGTCCCGCCCGCCGCTGCCCCGCACACGAGCTCCGAGGGCTGACGGAGCCCTCTTGGCCAACTCCGGCTTGGCGCAGGCGAGTTGCCGGGCGCCCATCCGGCCGTGCGCCGAGGCGCTAGGAGGTGCGCGATGGTGCCCTCCGGCCGGCTCCCGCCGTTGCCTCGTCGGTGACGGAGGGCGGGGTGTCGGCGCGTTCCCTGCGGAGCAGGACCACCGCGGCGAGCCCCGCCAGGCAGGGCAGCAGGCCGAGCAGTCCATAGGGGAGTGGCAGTACCCGCTCGTACGGCGCCGAGGCGTAGGTCAGGCCGAAAAGCGCCATGCACATCCCCGCGGTGAACAGGGTGCCTGCGAGCACCGGAGCGCGGCGTGAACCGCGGCCCGCGGAGCGGATCGCCCACAGCCAGCAGGGAATGCCGAGGAGTCCGACGGTGCCCAGGTAGACGGTGATCGCGGTGCGGTCCTTGGCCACCTCCGTGGCGGGCCAGTTCGGATAGGCGTCGCGTACGTGACCGGCGATGCTGTCCGCGGTGGCCAGGTCGACCAGCGGAACCGCCGCCACTGCGGCGGTGAGGGCCAGTCCCAGTTGCATGACGGTACGGGAGTTCACGGTCGTCGCCCCTTCGGGTCACAGGGATTCTTACGTCGTAAATTTCGCCTCCAGGTTATATTTACGCCGTAAGAATGGTCAACCTGGATCCCTGGCGCCCGGCGCCGGTGCGTCCAGCACGGAAGGAGGCGGTGACATGGCGGCCAGGAGGGCGCGCGGTCACAGCGCAGGGCTCACGCGGCAGGCGATTCTGGAGGCGGCGCTGGCTCTCGCCGACCGCGAGGGCCTGAAGGCTCTGTCGATGCGCCGGCTCGGCGAGGCACTGGGCGTGGAGGCGATGACCCTCTACCACCACGTTCCGAACAAGGCTGCGCTCCTGGACGGCATGGTCGAGCAGGTGGTGGCTGATGCGGTGCCCGGAGGGTTCGAGACCGCCAACTGGCAGGAGGGGCTGCGTACTTACGCGGAGTCACTCACGGCGGCACTCGCCGAGCATCCGCACGTGGTCCCCCTGCTGATGTCCCGGCCCGCGGTGACGCCGCGCAATCTGCAACTGATGGAGGACGTGGTCGGTGCGTTGTACGGGGCGGGGTTCAGCCTGCGCAGGGCGCTGGACGTGGTGTACGCCGTGACGAGCTTCGTGATCGGCCATGCCGCGACGCAGGCGGGCGCCGTCGAGGGGGAGAGTGCCGACCTCGCCGACGTGGACGCGGAGACCTATCCGCTTCTTGTCCGAGCCGCGCAGGAGTCGGGTGCCGCGCCGGCCGCGGAGCGCTTCGACTTCGCGCTCGGCGCGCTGCTGTCCGGGTTCGAGCGCGAGGTTGCACCGCCGGAATCGGTGTCCGGCGGCCGTTGAGAGGTGCGGTTCTCGCTCCCAACTCCGTTGTCAGTGCCTCCGCATAGAGTGAATACGTCACTCGGGAACTCCGGAGGGGGAGCCAAGTCGTGTCCGTCAAGAAGATCCAGCACAAGGTGAATCACGTAGCGCTGGTAGTGGACTGTTCGGGTTCCATGCGCCCGCACCAGGATCAACTCGTCCGTGTGGTAGACGAGTTCGTAGCGGGCCTCAAGGCGGAATCGGACAGTCTCGGTCACGAAACCCGGATCAGTCTCTATTCCTTCGACCACAGGGTGGAAAACCTGGTCTGGGACATGGACGTCAAACACCTGCCGTCGATGCGCGGCCTGTACCACGTGGACAACGGCGCCACGGCCCTGATTCAGGCATCACTCAAGTCCCTGGACGACCTGGGCCACATATGGGAGGAGTACGGCGAGCACAGCTTCCTCCAGATCGTGGTGACGGACGGCGAGGAGAACGCCTCGGGAGGCGACCGGCGGCACGACGGTGACATGGCGATCCTCGGCCCCTGGCTGGACAGGATCGCGGCGAAGATGGGTGCGCTGCCCGGTCACTGGACCTCGGCGATCCTCGTGCCGAATTCGCTGGCCAAGCGCACCGCGCAGAACTACGGCTTCCCCGCGGGGAACATCGCGATCTGGGACGCGGACTCCAAGGAGGGCGTCGAGGAGGCGATCGGCACCGTGCGCGCCGCCGCCACCAGCTTCCTGCGCGGGCGGGAACAGGGCGTGCGCGGGACGAAGAACCTGTTCGCCGTCGGCCAGGACATATCGGTGGACGAGGTGCGGGCGAATCTCGAACCGATTCCCGCCGACCGCTATCGGCTCCTGAAGGTCGACAAGGAGGCCGAGATCCGCCCCTTCGTCGACTCGCACCCGGGCGTCACGTACGAACGCGGCGCGTGCTATTACCAGTTGGGTGCGCGCGCCCAGGTGCAGGCGAACAAGGAAGTCGTCGTGGTGGAAAAGGACACCGACCGCGCTTATACCGGAGACGCCGCCCGCAGCCTTCTTTTCGGCACTGGAATCCAGGGCACCGTCTCGGTCAAGGCGGGGAACAACCCGAAACTCGAGGTCTACGTCCAGAGCCGCTCGGTGAACCGGAAACTCAAGCCGAAGACCCGTCTCCTCATCATGCTCTGAGTTCCTTGAATTCCACGCGCTGAACTTCGCTCACTGAATTCCGCTTTCTGAATTCGGTACCCGGCGGCCGGTCACGTGATCCAGCGTGTCCGGCCGCCCCGCTCGGTGGGTTGAGCGGATGTGAGCTGATGACCGCCGGCCGAACCGCCTCCGCTCGCTGCTGTGGGCGGGACTCCAGGAAGGCGTGCATGTGTCCGGTGAGACGGCGCATGTCATCCCCAGCGGCATGCGTGGTCATCACGTTGAAGCGCCAAGCGCCAAGCGCCAAGCGCCAAGCGCCAAGCGCCAAGCGCCAAGCGCCAAGCGCCAAGCGCCAAGCGCCAAACGGCCGCGGGCACGGGGTCGTGGAGCCCCCACGGCAACCGGACGCGCGCCCCGGCGTGCTCGTTGGCCAGGGTCAGGTCGCCCTCCAGGCGCGCCATGTCCGGGCGCCTGTCCATCCTCGAAACGCTTCCGCCGGCTCGGCAGGGAAGATGCCGGGACGGTCACCGGCCCAGGTCGTCACCGTCGTCTCGACATGCACCGACTGGCCCCGAGCCGTCACGAGGAAGTCGCGAATCGGGTCGCCGCGCCATTCCGGACAGGTGCGTGACAATCGGTGGCAGCGCAGGAAGACCTCGCCGCCCTTACTGCCTCCGACCTGGCCGTCCGGCCGTTCTCGTCTTCCTCCGTCACGGGTGCGGGGTGCGGGGTGCGGGCCCCGGACCGGGCGCTCGTCCCGAACGGCCAGGTCGCCGTCGGGGAGGCTGCCGCGCGGCGTGCCCGGAATCCGTCGCCTGGCGAGCGCCCCCGAGGCCTGGGACGCTGCCTCCCGGGCGCGCGAGGCGGCGCCCCCGTATCGCGTTGTATAAAACTGCATGCTTGCGTATAGTCATGCCATCGATGAGGAGGATCCGATGGCGGTACGTGCAGCAGTGGCCGGAGCGAGTGGATACGCGGGTGGGGAACTCCTGCGCCTGCTGCTCGGGCACCCGGGAGTCGAGATCGGCGCCCTGACCGGGCACTCCAACGCGGGACAGCGCCTGGGTGCACTGCAGCCCCACCTTCTGCCGCTCGCCGACCGCGTCCTGGAGCCGACCACCACCGAGGTCCTCGCCGGACACGACGTGGTCTTCCTCGCACTGCCGCACGGACAGTCCGCCGCGGTCGCCGCGGAGCTCGGCCCCGACGTCCTCGTCGTCGACATGGGCGCGGACTTCCGGCTCGAGGACGCGGCGGACTGGGAGAAGTTCTACGGTTCGCCGCACGCCGGCACCTGGCCCTACGGACTTCCCGAACTGCCGGGCGCCCGCGCCGCGCTGGAGGGGTCCAAGCGCATCGCGGTGCCCGGTTGCTATCCGACGGCGGTCTCGCTCGCGCTCTACCCGGCGTACGCGTCGGGGCTCGCCGGGACCGAGGCCGTGATCGTCGCCGCGACCGGCACCTCGGGCGCGGGCAAGGCGCTCAAGCCGCATCTTCTCGGCTCCGAGGTGATGGGCTCGATGTCCCCGTACGGCGTGGGCGGTGTGCACCGGCACACCCCGGAGATGATCCAGAACCTGAGTGCCGCCGCGGGGGAGCCGGTCACCGTCTCCTTCACGCCGACGCTCGCCCCGATGCCCCGCGGCATCCTCGCCACCTGCAGTGCGAAGGCGACGGAGGGTGTCACGGCCGAGTCCGTACGCGCCGCCTACGAGAAGGCCTACGCCGACGAGCCGTTCGTCCACCTGCTGCCCGAGGGGCAGTGGCCCACGACCGCCGCTGTGTACGGCTCCAACGCGGTCCAGATCCAGGTCGTACTCGATGAGAGCGCGGGCCGTGTGATCGCGATCAGCGCCATCGACAACCTGACCAAGGGCACCGCGGGCGGCGCCGTGCAGAGCATGAACATCGCGCTCGGCCTGCCCGAGGAGAGCGCCCTGCCGGCCACCGGCGTGGCGCCGTGAACGCCCCCGGAGCCACGACCACCACACCGGCGCCGCCCGCCAGCATGAACGCGGAAGTGAACGAGGAGACACAGTGAGTGTGACGGCAGCAGGGGGCTTCACCGCCTCCGGCATCGCAGCAGGCATCAAGCAGAGCGGGGACCCGGACCTGGCCCTCGTGGTCAACAACGGCCCCCGCCTGGAGGCCGCCGGCGTCTTCACCTCCAACCGCGTCAAGGCCGCGCCCGTCCTGTGGTCCGAGCAGGTCGTCAAGGGCGGTCGGATCTCCGCAGTGATCCTCAACTCCGGTGGCGCCAACGCCTGTACGGGACCACAGGGCTTCCAGGACACCCACGCCACCGCCGAGAAGACCGCCGACGTCCTGCCGGGTCACAGCGCCGGCGAGGTCGCCGTCGCGTCGACCGGACTCATCGGCGAACTGCTGCCGATGGACAAGCTCCTGCCGGGAGTGGAGAAGGCCGCCGAGGCCCTGTCCGCGCACGGCGGCGAGAAGGCGGCCATGGCCATCAAGACCACCGACACCGTGCACAAGACGGCGGTGGCGGGCGGCGCGGGATGGACCGTCGGCGGCATGGCCAAGGGCGCGGGCATGCTCGCCCCCGGTCTCGCCACCATGCTCGTCGTCCTCACCACCGACGCCGATGTCGAGGCAGCCACCCTGGACCGCGCCCTGCGCGACGCCACCCGGACCACCTTCGACCGGGTCGACTCCGACGGCTGTATGTCCACCAACGACACCGTCCTCCTGCTCGCCTCAGGTGCGGCCGAAGTCGCCCCGGAGTACGACGAGTTCGCCGAGGCCGTCCGTACCGTCTGCGCCGACCTCGCCCGGCAGCTGATCGGCGACGCCGAGGGCGCGAGCAAGGACATCCGGATCGAGGTGGTGAACGCCGCGAGCGAGGACGACGCCGTCGAGGTGGGCCGCTCCATCGCCCGCAACAACCTGCTCAAGTGCGCGGTCCACGGCGAGGACCCCAACTGGGGCCGGGTGCTGTCCGCGATCGGCACCACGTCCGCCGCCTTCGACCCCGACCGGCTGGGCGTCGCCATCAACGACGTATGGGTCTGCAAGAACGGCTCCGTCGGCGAGGACCGCACCGGCGTCGACATGCGCTTCCGCGAGGTCAGGATCACCGCCGACCTCGCCGCCGGAGACACCGAGCCGGTGGTCATCTGGGCCAACGACCTGACCGCCGACTACGTCCACGAGAACAGCGCGTACAGCTCATGAGTACGCGAAAGCACAC
Source organism: Streptomyces sp. YIM 130001 (assembly GCF_003574445.1). Lineage (GTDB taxonomy): Bacteria > Actinomycetota > Actinomycetes > Streptomycetales > Streptomycetaceae > Streptomyces. Next base: position 208,891 of record NZ_KZ984551.1, on the reverse strand, counting down.
GGCACTGCCCAAGGCCCAGACCCTCATCGAGGCGCTGCCCTGGCTCACCCGCCACCACGGCAAGACGGTCGTCATCAAGTTCGGCGGCAACGCCATGATCGACGAGGACCTGAAGGCGGCCTTCGCACAGGACGTCGTCTTCCTCCGGCACGCCGGCCTGAAGCCGGTCGTCGTGCACGGCGGCGGTCCGCAGATCAGCGCGCAGCTCGACCGGCACGGACTGGTCAGCGAGTTCAAGGCGGGCCTGAGGGTCACCACACCCGAGGCCATGGACGTGGTCCGCATGGTGCTCGCCGGCCAGGTGCAGCGCGAGCTGGTCGGCCTGCTCAACCAGCACGGACCGCTCGCCGTCGGTCTCACCGGCGAGGACGCGCACACCATCACCGCGACCAAGCATCAGCCGCGTATCGACGGCGAGTTGGTGGACATCGGCCGGGTCGGTGAGATCACCGGCATCGACACCGGCGCGATCGAGGCCCTGCTCGCCGACGGCCGTATCCCGGTCGTCTCCTCGATCGCCCGCTCCGAGGACGACGGACACGTCTACAACGTCAATGCTGATACGGCGGCTGCGGCACTCGCTGCGGCGCTCGACGCCGAGACGCTGATGGTCCTGACCGACGTCGAGGGGCTGTACGAGGACTGGCCGAACAGCGACGAGGTGATCAGCCGCCTCACCGCCAAGGAACTGGAGAAGCTGCTCCCGGACCTGGCCAGCGGCATGGTCCCGAAGATGGAGGGCTGTCTGCACGCCGTGCGCAACGGCGTACACACCGCGCGCGTCATCGACGGCCGGGTGCAGCACTCGATCCTGCTGGAGATCTTCACCGACGAGGGCATCGGCACCATGGTCGTGCCCGATGCCGACCCCACGAGCAAAGGTGTGGACGCATGACGACCACCGAGAACGGCACGTACGCCAAGCGGTGGCAGGACTCCCTGATGAACACCTACGGAACCCCGCAGCTCTCCCTCGAGCGCGGCGAGGGCACGAAGGTGTGGGACGCCGACGGCACCGAGTACACCGACTTCGTCGGCGGCATCGCGGTCAACGCCCTCGGACATGCGCACCCGGCGGTCGTCCGTGCGGTCAGCGACCAGATCGCGACGCTCGGCCAGATCTCCAACTACTTCGCCTCCGAGCCGGTCGTCGCACTCGCCGAGCGGCTGCTCCAGCACTTCGGCCGCGCGGGCCGGGTCTTCTTCTGCAACTCGGGCACCGAGGCCATGGAGGCGGCCTTCAAGATCGGCCGCCTTACCGGCCGTTCGCACATGGTGGCGGCGCAGGGCGGATTCCACGGCCGGTCGATGGGCGCGCTCGCACTGACCGGGCAGGACGACAAGCGGGCTCCGTTCGTACCGCTGCCGGGTGACGTGACGCATGTGCCGTACGGCGACGTGGAGGCGCTGCGCGGCGCGGTGACCGAGGACACCGCCCTGGTCGTGCTCGAGCCGATCCAGGGTGAGATCGGTGTGCTGCCGCCTCCGCCCGGCTACCTGCGGGCGGCCCGTGAGATCACCGAGGCCACCGGAACCCTCCTGGTGCTCGACGAGGTGCAGACCGGCATCGGCAGGACGGGGCACTGGTTCGAGCATCAGGCCCACGAGGGTGTGCTGCCCGACGTCGTGACGCTCGCGAAGGGGCTCGGCGGCGGGCTGCCGATCGGCGCCACCGTCGCCTTCGGCGCCGCTGCCGAACTGCTGAAGCCCGGCAACCACGGCACGACGTTCGGCGGGAATCCGGTCGCCTGCGCGGCAGGTCTCGCCGTGCTCGACACCATCGCCGGCGAAGGGCTGCTCGACCACGTCAAGCGGGCCGGCGAGCGGTTGCGCGGTGGAATCGAGTCGATCGGCCACCCACTCGTCGGCCAAGTCCGTGGCGCAGGGCTGCTGCTGGGTATCGTGCTCACCGAACCGCTGGCACAGCAGGTGCGGGCGGCGGCTCAGGACGCGGGGTTCCTGGTGAATGTGGCAGCGCCCGACATCGTCCGGCTGATGCCGGCGCTGACGATCGGCGACGACGACGTGGACGCGCTGCTGCGGGCGCTGCCCGGCGTCCTCGACCGGGCCGAGCGGGCCGCGAGGGCCCAGCAGGCCGACGGGGAAGGATGATCCGGAGAATGGGACGACGATGAGTCTGCAGGAGAACGAGCAAGCGGGAGCGGCCGTGCCGCAGACCCGTACCGCCCGCCACCGCCGGATCGTGGACATCCTCAACCGGCAGGCGGTGCGCTCCCAGAGCCAGTTGGCGAAGCTGCTCGCGGACGACGGGCTGACCGTCACCCAGGCCACGCTCTCGCGCGACCTGGACGAGTTGAACGCGGTCAAGATCCGCAACAACGACGGGGATCTCATCTACGCGGTGCCGAGCGAGGGCGGATTCCGCACCCCGCGCGCCCCGTTGGGGGAGTCGGCGAAGGAGGAGCGGATGCGGCGGCTGTCCGGGGAGCTGCTGATCTCCGCGGAGGCGTCGGCGAACCTCGTGGTCCTGCGGACACCGCCCGGTGCCGCGCAGTTCCTGGCCTCGGCCATCGACCAGGCCGAACTGCACGACATCCTCGGCACCATCGCCGGCGACGACACCCTCATGCTCATCAGCCGGGAGCCGGACGGCGGCCAGGCGCTCGCCGACCACATGCTGCACCTGGCACAGGACGCGCACTGACCTGTGCCTCCGGCCCGTCCCGTACACCCCCGGAGGGATGTGCGGGGCGGGCCGTCGCATGTCAGGGGGTCGGAGGCAGCGGCAGGGGAAGGCCGGGCAGACCGTCGATGCTCGTCGCGATGTCGTCCTTCTTGGTGAAGTACGCGTCGAGCGAGGCGTCGTCGTCGCGCGCGAAGCGCCTGCTGTGCAGATCGCGGTCGCTGTCGTAGGACATGAACGGCACGGCGTATCCGCAGGTGTCGCGGACCAGTTCAGCGCTGACGACGATGATCGCGCGCAGGCCGTGCTGTGTGTGGTCGATGTCCGGGAAGTGCCCGAGCAGTTCCACGAAGCGCGGGTCGTCGCGGAAGACCGGCTCACCGCGGCCGTGTACCCGGACGATGTTGGGCGGGCCCTGGAAGGCGCACCACATCAGGGTGATGCGGCCGTTCTCCCGTAGGTGTGCGACCGTCTCCGCGTTGCTTCCGGCGAAGTCCAGGTAGGCGACCGTGAGTTCGTCGAGTACGGCGAAGGACCCGGTCAGTCCCTTCGGCGAGAGGTTGACCGTACCGTCCGCGGAGAGCGGGGCGGTCGCGGTGAAGAACATGGGCTGGGCCTCTATAAAGGTGCGCAGCCTGCCGTCGATCCGTTCGTAAGTCTTTCCCACAGCTAACGATTGTCCACGCTCACCTTTCGCTTGTCTAATGACTTCGGCTCCCCTCGCCGCCCCGTCTCCCCGCCGCGACCTCCGGATTGACGAGTCATGCAGAGTCATGCATACTCATGCATGACGGAGATTGCACCGCAGGGGCACACCATCGGTCCGGCGGTCGTACATCCACACCCGAGGAGCACGAGTTGAGCAGCAACACCGGCGATGTCCGGCTCTGGGGCGGCCGCTTCGCGGACGGCCCCGCCGAGGCCCTGGCGAAACTGTCCGCGTCCGTCCACTTCGACTGGCGTCTGGCCCCGTACGACATCGCGGGTTCCCGCGCCCACGCGCGCGTGCTGCACGGAGCAGGTCTCCTGACGGTCGAGGAGCTGGACGGCATGCTCGCCGGACTCGACCGGCTCGAACGGGACGTCGAGGACGGCTCGTTCACCGGCACCATCGCCGACGAGGACGTCCACACCGCTCTCGAGCGGGGCCTCCTGGAGCGTCTCGGCCCCGACCTCGGCGGCAAGCTGCGGGCCGGACGTTCGCGCAACGACCAGGTGGCGACCCTCTTCAAGATGTACCTGCGCGACCACGCGCGGATCATCGGCGGGCTGCTCGCCGAGCTCCAGCAAGCACTGGTCGGCCTCGCCGAGGCCCATCCGGACGTCGCGATGCCCGGCCGCACGCACCTCCAGCACGCCCAGCCCGTGCTCTTCGCGCACCACGTGCTCGCCCACGTCCAGTCGCTGTCCCGGGACGCCGAGCGGCTGCGGCAGTGGGACGAGCGGACCGCGGTCTCGCCGTACGGCTCCGGGGCGCTCGCCGGCTCCTCGCTCGGGCTCGACCCGGAAGCCGTGGCCAAGGACCTCGGCTTCGAGCACGGATCGGCGGCCAACTCGATCGACGGCACGGCCTCGCGGGACTTCGTCGCGGAGTTCGCCTTCATCACGGCCATGATCGGAGTGAACCTCTCGCGGATCGCCGAAGAGGTGATCATCTGGAACACGAAGGAGTTCTCCTTCGTGACCCTGCACGACGCCTTCTCCACCGGTTCGTCGATCATGCCGCAGAAGAAGAACCCCGACATCGCCGAGCTTGCGCGAGGCAAGTCGGGCCGCCTCATCGGCAATCTGACCGGGCTGCTCGCCACCCTCAAGGCCCTGCCCCTCGCGTACAACCGGGATCTGCAGGAGGACAAGGAGCCGGTCTTCGACTCCTGCGACCAACTCGAGGTACTGCTGCCCGCGTTCACCGGGATGATGGCGACGCTCACCGTCAACCGGGAGCGGATGCAGGAGCTGGCGCCCGCGGGTTTCTCGCTCGCCACCGACATCGCCGAGTGGCTGGTCAAGCAGGGCGTGCCGTTCCGGGTCGCGCACGAGGTCGCGGGGGAGTGCGTCAAGGAGTGCGAGGCGCACGGCATCGAGCTCGACGAACTCACCGACGACCAGTTCGCCAAGATCTCGCCGCATCTCACCCCCGAGGTGCGCGGCGTGCTCAACGTGCAGGGCGCGCTCGCTTCGCGCAGCGGCCGCGGAGGCACGGCTCCCTCGGCCGTCGCGGCGCAACTCGCCGAGGTCAAGCAGGACTTGGGCGTGCAGAAGGCCTGGGCGGAGGCCGAGAAGTAGCCGGAGCAGTCGGTTGCGAGGGCCCGGCCGCCGTCACGGTGGCCGGGCCCTCGCGCGTTCCGTGTGTGGGGGCCCGCGCTACGGGGCGATCCTGTCCAGCTCGGCGAGGTCCCCGTCCGAGAGGGGGAGCCCCGCGCCGGCGGCGTTCTCCCGCAGATGCGCCACGGAAGAGGTGCCGGGGATGAGGAGGATGTTCGGTGACCGCCGCAGGAGCCAGGCCAGGGCGATCGCCATCGGGCTCGCGTCCAGCCGGGTGGCGACGGCCGAAAGGGCGCTTGACTGCAGCGGAGTGAAGCCGCCGAGCGGGAAGAAGGGCACGTAGGCGATGCCCTTGCCGGCGAGGTCGTCGATGAGCTCGTCGTCCTGGCGGTGGGCGAGGTTGTACATGTTCTGCACGCAGACGATCGGGGCGACGGTCTGAGCCTCGGTGACCTGTTCGTGTGTCGCGTTGCTGACGCCGAGGTGCCGGATCAGGCCCTGCTCCTTGAGTTCGGCGAGAGCTTCCAAGGGCTCGGCGAGTGATCCCGGTCGAGGTCCCTGGGCGTCGCCCAGCCGGAGGTTGACGACGTCGAGCGTGTCCAGGCCGAGCTCGTCGAGGTTCTCGTGGACCGCGCGGCGCAGCTCCTCGGGCTTACGGGCAGGGGGCCAGCCGCCGTGCTGGTCACGGACCGCGCCGACCTTCGTGGCGATGCGCAGCGATGCGGGGTAGGGGTGCAGCGCTTCTCGGATCAGCCGGTTGGTGACCTGCGGTCCGTACGCGGAGGCGGTGTCGATATGGGTGATCCCGAGGTCGGCGGCCGCGCGCAGGACGGCGAGCGCGCCGTCGTGGTCGGCGGGCGGGCCCATGACCCCGGGGCCGGCGAGCTGCATGGCGCCGTAGCCGAAGCGTGTGACGGCGCGGTCGCCCAGATTCCAGGTGCCGCCGGGCAGCGGCGCTGAGTGCGTGTTCATGCCGTCGATGCTCACGCGTGGACGGGCCGGGCATCCAATACCGATCCGGTGCCGTCTCATACCCGCTGGGTATCACCGCCGTACGCTGGATCCATGGAGACCCTGGAGACCCGAGAACTCAGGTATTTCCTCGCTGTGGCGGAGGAGCTGCACTTCGGTCGCGCCGCCGAGCGTCTCGGGATGGCTCAGCCGCCGCTGTCCCGGGCGATCCAGCGGATCGAGCGGCGCCTGGGCGTCTCGCTCCTGGACCGCGACCGCCGCGGTGTCGCGCTGACCACGGCCGGAGAGATGCTGCTGCACGAGGGCCGCGCGGCCCTGGACGCGGCGTCCGCCGCCGCTCGCCGCACGCGTCGTGCCGGCCTCCACGGCAGTGACCGGAACCGCCTGGTCCTGGCGGTGAAGGCCGGCGCGTCCCACGAGCTGCTGCACAAGCTCCTCGACGCCTATGCCGCCGAGCCCGACGCCGCGGAGATCGAGGTACTGCCGAGCGGCACCTGCGAGCAGGAGGGGATGCTGCGGGACGGACGCGCCGACGCGGCGCTCATGCACGCGCCCTTCAACTCCCTCGCCGGGTTCGACAGCGAGGAGCTGATGACGGAGGGCCAGATCGCCATCCTGCCCGCCGCGCATCCCCTCGCGGCACGCAGGACGCTGACCCTGGCCGACGTCACCGGCATCCCGGATCTGCCGCTCGCACGCTGGTCCCGCCACGGCGTCTACCCGCCAGGCCCGGGACCGGAGATCCACGACCAGACACAGTTGGCCCAACTGATCGCCCTCGGGCGCACCGTGGCCGTCTATCCGGACTCGGCGCGCGCCTGGCTGTGGGCCGAGCACGCCGCCGTACCGCTGTCCGACGCGGCCACCGTCGTCACCCATATCGCCTGGCCCGCGCACAGCCGCTCCCTCGCGCTCGCCGGCCTGGTGCGCACGGCCACGCGGCTCTGACCGCCCCACCGCACGGCCGGCCCCACGCGGCTGTGGAACTACTCTGCTTCGAATGAGACGTGCATGTCTCATTCGGGTTATGGTCGTCTCATGACGACCGACCGAGAGCAGGTACTCGAGTCCGCGGCCGCCCTCCTCACCAGGAAGGCCACCTCGACGATGGACGAGGTCGCACGGGCGGCCGGTATCAGCCGGGCCACACTGCACCGTCTCTTCGCCGGGCGCGACACCTTGGTGCGGGCGATCGAGGACATGAGCCTGCGGCGCTTCGAGGAGGCACTGGACGCCGCCCGGCTCGACGAGGACGCGGCTTCCGAAGCGCTGCGCCGGCTGGTCGCCGAGGCCGAACCCGTCGCGGGCGTACTCGCCTTCCTGATCACCGAGAACCAGCTCTTCGAGGCCGAGGAGATGAACGAGGGCTGGTCCCGGATCGACGGCCGCGTCGCGGCGCTGTTCCGCCGGGGCCAGGAATCCGGCGAGTTCCGGATCGACCTCACCCCCGCCTGGCTGACCGAAGCCCTGTACGGGCTGATCAGTTCGGGCGCCTGGGCGGTGCAGGACGGGCGGCTCGCCGCCAAGGACTTCCAGTACATGATCGTCGAGTTGCTGCTCGGCGGAGCAAGACGGAGCGTGAAGAAATGACCGGCATCAAGGAGCGGGCGACCGCTGACGAGGGGGCCCTGAGCCGCCCCGGACGGTGGTTCGCACTCGCCGTGCTGGTGCTTGCCGTCCTCCTGGTCGCGGTGGACGCGACCGTCCTGGCCCTCGCCACCCCGTACATCAGCGAGGACCTCAAGCCCTCGGGCACCCAGCTCCTGTGGATCGGTGACGTCTACTCGTTCGTCATCGCCGGCCTGCTGGTGTCCATGGGCAGTCTCGGCGACCGGGTCGGGCGCAAGAAGCTGCTGCTCACCGGCGCTGCGGCCTTCGGCGCGCTGTCCATCCTGAACGCGTACGCCACCACGCCCGCACTGATGATCCTGGCGCGGGCACTGCTCGGAGTGGCCGGTGCGACTCTGATGCCGTCCACCCTCGCGCTGATCCGGAACATCTTCCACGACCCGCGCGAGCGCTCGCTCGCGATCGGCATCTGGGGCGCGGCCGCATCGGCCGGTGCGGCCGTGGGCCCGGTCGTCGGCGGATTCCTGCTGGAGCACTTCTGGTGGGGCAGCGTCTTCCTGATCAATCTGCCCGTGATGGCGGTCCTCGTGGTCGTCGGTGTCAAGCTGCTGCCCGAGTCGAAGAACCCGTCGCCCGGTCCCTGGGACCTGCCCAGCGTCGGCCTGTCCCTGATCGGCATGGTCGCGGTGGTCTACGCGATCAAGGAGGCCGCCGCGCACGGAGTCCGCTGGGACGTCGGCGCGACGGCGGTGCTCGGCGTGGTCGCCCTGGTCTGGTTCGTACGCCGGCAGCGGGCCCTCGATACGCCGCTGCTCGACGTCGAACTGTTCCGCAACAAGAGCTTCTCCGGGGCCGTGCTCGCCGACCTGCTCACCATCCTCGGACTGTCCGGCCTGGTCTTCTTCCTGTCGCAGTTCTTGCAGCTGGTCCAGGGCCGCGCACCGCTCGAGGCGGGCCTCGCCGAACTGCCCGCCGCCGTGGGCGCGGTGACCGCTGGTCTGCTCGCCGGCCGGGCCGCGCGACGCTACTCGGTACGTCTCGTCGTGGCCGGCGGACTCGCGGCGGTGGGCCTCTCACTCGGCGTACTGACGATGCTCAGCCGGTCCACGGGATACCCGCTGCTCGGTGCGGTCCTGCTCGTGGTCGGCATCGGCGCCGGCTTCGCCTTCACCGTGACGGCCGACGTGATTCTCTCCAGCGTCCCCAAGGAACAGGCCGGTGCGGCATCGGCCGTGTCCGAGACGGCGTACGAACTCGGCACGGCCCTCGGCATCGCCCTGCTCGGCTCCATCGTGACCGGCATCTACCGCGACTTCGCCGCTCCGGACGGCATTCCGGGCTCAGCCGTGGACGCGGCCCGGGAATCCCTCGGCGGGGCGGTGGAATCGGCGCACGCGCTGCCCGCCGCGCAGGGCGCGGAGCTCCTCGGGACCGCGCAGGTCGCCTTCGTGGACGGTCTCCGGGTGGCGGCCGGAGTGGGCGCCGCCGTGCTGCTCGCCGCCGCGGTCGCCGCCTGGTTCCTGCTCCGCCACAGCCGCCTCGAGGACGGCGTCGAGCACCCATGACCCGTATACGCGCCGGGAGTTGAGACGCGGATGGGGCGCCCCCGAATCGGGGCGCCCCATCCATGTCGTGCACACCGGCCCGAGCCGGTGGAGGCCGTCAGGCGGCCTTGGCCTTGGTGGCGTACATGTCCACGTACTCCTGGCCGGACAGGGTCATGACCTCGCTCATCACCGAGTCGGTCACGGCCCGCAGGACGTAGCGGTCGCGGCCCATACCGTCGTAGCGGGAGAACTCCATCGGGTCGCCGAAGCGGACCGTCACCCGGCCCGGCCGCGGCAGCCCGGCGCCACCCGGCTGAAGCTTGTCCGTACCGATGATCGCGAACGGCACCACCGGGGCGCCGGTCATCAGGGTCAGCCGCGCGATGCCGGTACGGCCGCGGTACAGCCGGCCGTCGGGGGAGCGGGTGCCCTCCGGGTAGATGCTGAACACATTGCCCTCTTCGAGGACTCGGCGTCCGGTCATCAGCGCGGCGGCCCCGCCGCGCCCGCCGTCCCGGTCCACCGGGATCATGCCGCAGCCGGTGAAGAACCAGGCCATCAGGCGGCCCTTGATGCCCTTGCCGGTGACGTACTCGTCCTTGCCGATGAAGAAGACCTGCCGGTTGCAGAAGAGCGGCAGGATCATCGAGTCGATGAACGTCAGATGGTTGCCCGCGAGGATCACCGGACCGGTGGCGGGAATCTTCTCTATGCCCTCCACCCGTGGTCGGAACATCAGGCGCAGGACCGGTCCGAGTACTGCCTTGATGAACGCAAAGCGGGACAACGAGCCCTCCGGTGTCAAGCAGCGGGTATGAGGTATGTGCAGGTGACGACGATACTCGCGCGTCGGCGCCGATTGCACATCGGGTTCACGGACCGGATACGCAGTGTTGACACGCCTTTGCACTGCGTTTGTTCAAGGGTCTCCCCGCCGTCATCCGTAGCGTCCTAGCATCGGGCACCCGCTTTGACAGGTGCGGGACACCGCGGTCGGCACCGCGGACAGCGATCCGGGAGGAGTCCCATGACGCAGGGCAGGACGAAGGAGCAGCAGCCGGGCACAGGTCCGGGGCGGCGCGCACTACTGGGGGCGGCGGTCCTCGGTGCAGGTGGCGCGGCCCTCGGGCTGCCCGGCACGGCGAGAGCCGCCGAGCGCGGACGCGACCACGCGCACCACGACCTGCCGGTGCCCCTGGTCGTCGCTCACCGGGGGACGAGCGGCTACCGGCCCGAGCACACGCTCGGCTCGTACCAGCTCGCCCTGGACATGGGCGCGCACGTCATCGAGCAGGACCTGGTGCCCACCAAGGACGGCCATCTCGTATGCCGTCACGAGAACGACATCACGGGCACCACCGATGTCGCCGACCACCCGGAGTTCGCCGACCGCAAGGCCACCAAGTCGGTGGACGGCGTCTCGCTGACCGGCTGGTTCACCGAGGACTTCACGCTCGCCGAGCTGCGGACGCTGCGGGCCAAGGAGCGGATCCCCGAGACCCGCCAGCGCAACACCGTCTTCGACGGACGCTGGTCCGTGCCCACCTTCGAAGAGGTCCTGCAGTGGGCCGAGCAGGAGGGCAGGAAGCGCGGCCGCCGCATCTGGCTGCACGTCGAGACCAAGCACCCCACGTACTTCCGCGGCCTCGGACTCGGCCTCGAGGAACCGCTCGTCAAGCTGCTGCGCAAGTACGGCCGGCACAAGAGGAACTCGCCGACGTTCCTCCAGTCCTTCGAGCCGTCCAGCGTCGAGCGTCTGAGCAAGCTGGTGGACGGGCCGGTCGTGGTGCTGCTCGGTGCCGCCTCCTCGCAGCCCTGGGACTTCGTCGAGGCGGGCGACCCGCGCACGGTCGCCGATCTGATCAAGCCCGACGGCCTGAAGTGGATCGCCTCCTTCGCGCAGGGCATCGGACCGACCCTCGACCTGGTCATCCCGCGGGACAAGGACGACAAGCTCCTCGAGCCCAGCACGCTGGTGCGGGACGCCCACGCGCAGAACCTGGTCCTGCACCCGTACACCTTCCGCAACGAGAACACCTTCCTGCCGGCCGACTACCGGCGCGGCACGGATCCGAACGCCTACGGGGACGTGTTCGGCGCGCTCAAGGCGTACCTCGACACCGGGATCGACGGAATCTTCTCCGACAATCCGGACACCGCGCTGCTCGCCGCCGCCGAGATCAAGGGCCGCTGAGGCCGCGGTGACCAGGGGCGGGACGACAACGGAAGAAGGCCGCCGCACCGCGGCGGCGTCACCGTCCCGCCCCTGATTCACCGTTCGGGATGACTGTCGGCCGCTTCCGGAAACCAGGAGCACGACTCGCTCGTCAAGATCGGCATGACCCGCGTGAAATCCCTGCTCCCGGCCGCCGTCGAACGTCTGCACCCGCTGCTCAGAGCCGAGGCGGCGGCCGAAGCGGCCGCGGCCGGCATCGACCCGGGCGACCTCGAACAGACCGTGTGGCTGCGGCTGTTCGAGCGCGCGGGCGCGGGCGATCCGGTCACCGACCCGCCGCGCTGGCTGCGAGCCGTCGTACGGGCCGAAGCCCGCATCGCCCGCCGCCGGGCCCGCCGCGAGGTGCCGTACGCCGAGGAGCTGCCGTACGCGGAGGAAGGGCCCGACGCCGACGGGCCGGGCGCCCGCGCGGGACACCGGTACGGCCGCCCCGGTCCCGCCGTGGGAGACGTGCCGCGCCAGGCCGCACCACCGGCCGAAGGGGGAGGCCCCGAGCGGCTCGCGCTCGCCGCCGAGCAGGGCCGGGTCATCCGGGCGGCCGTACGCCGCCTGCCCGGTCGCTGCCCCCGTCTCCTGGGTGCCCTGCTGTCCCCCGAGGACCTCACCTACCGGGAAATCGCAGGGCAGTTGGGAATGTCACAGGGCAGTCTGGGGCCGGAACGTTCCCGGTGCCTGGGATGCCTGCGCAGAATGCTGGCGGCGGAGGTTGCGCCACACGATGCATGGGGAACAGTGCGAGATAGGCAATTCGTGGACAGGTGAGCGAGAGGCATGCACACATGGGCATGAGCGTGACCATCTCTGCGGCGACCGAGCAGGACGCCGAGCAGATCCTGAAGCTGCAGTTCCTCTGCTACCAGAGCGAGGCGGAACTGTACGGCGACTACACGATCGAGCCGCTCACCGAGCCGCTCGACTCCATCAGGGGAGAACTGGCCGCCGGCGGTGTGCTGGTGGCCCGGCTCGGCGACGAGGTGGTGGCCGCCGTACGCGGCAGCGTCGATACCGACGGCACCGCCCGGATCGACAAGTTGGTCGTCCATCCCCGGATGCAGCGGCACGGCCTGGGCGGACGGCTCCTGATCGCGATCGAGGCACGCCTCGGCGGCTCCTCGTCGGTCAAGCGCTTCCAGCTCTTCACCGGCCACCGCAGCGAGAACAACCTGCAGCTGTACCGCAAGCACGGCTACGCCCCGGTCTCCACGGAGGTCGTCAGTGGCCGCCTCACCCTGATCACGCTCGCCAAGGAGGCCGCTCCGTCCGAGTACGCGGCGAGCGCCTGAAGCGTCAGGTGTGCTGCCCGCCCTGGGCGGCGAGCGCCTGGTTCCTGGCCTTCCGCAGCCAGTACATCGCGGTCACCGGCAGCAGGACGGGGATGAAGACGTACCCCATCCCGAAGTCGGACCAGACCGTGGCGTCCGGGAACGCGGAGGGCTCGACCAGGGTCCAGGTGCCCACGATCAGCACCCCGGCCAGCTCCGCCGCACAGCACGCGAAGGCGGCCTTGCGGGCCTTCTCACCGCCGCGGACCAGGGTGTACGTGATGAACGCGTAGACCACGGCCGCGAGCGCGGACAGCGAATAGGCGAGCGGCGCCCGGTCGAGCTCGGTGGACATCTGGTACACCGAGCGTGAAAGGGCGCCGACCACCATCACTCCGTACAGCCAGAGCAGCAGCAGACCGGGGCCGGTGATCAGCCGCGAGCGGCCGGTGCCGCGCTGCCCGTCGGCCTCACCCTGCGGGCTCGTGCCGTCGGCCGCCCCCGCCACGTTCGATTCGTCGGCCATACCGGGCTCCGCCGGTCCGTCGGTCATCTCAGGCTCCCCAGATGTCGTGCAGCCGGACTTCGAGCACGGCGAGCACCACGGCGCCCGCGGCCACCGTCACCGAGCCCCAGCGGGTGCGCTCGGCCAGCGACAGAAAGCCCGCCGCCGGAATGCACGCAGCGGATCCGACGAGATAGGCGACGAAGATCACGGTGCCCTGCTCCGGCTGCTCGCCCCGCGCCAACTGCACGATGCCCACGATCAGTTGCGCGACAGCGAGCAGGGACACCACGGCCATGCCGATGAAGTGCCAGTCCTTCGTGGGCTGGTCGCGGTAGGCCGCGAAACCGCACCACGCGGCGAGCACGAGCGCGGCCACACCGGTCGCGAACGTCAGGGCAGCAAGCATGCCGTGAGCCTATTACGGGACACATGGCCCGATGCGCGCGGCCTCGGGCTGCCCGTAGGGTCGAGCATCATGAAGATCCATGCCGAAGCCCTGCTGTTCGACAACGACGGCACCCTGATCTCCTCCATGGAGTCCGTCTACCGCTGCTGGACCCGTCTGGCGCAGGAGTACGGCGTCACCGAGGCCATGGCCTCGGTCGATCTGCACGGCCGCCCCGCCGCGGAGATCCTCGCCGAGGTCCTCCCCGTGGACAAGGTGCCCGAGGCCGTTTCCCGTATCGAGCGCCTCGAGGTGGAGGACGTACCCGGCGGCGTCGTGCTGCTGCCCGGGACCAAGGAACTCCTGCAGCCGCTGCCCGCCCACCGCTGGGCCGTCGTCACCTCCGCCACCCGCCCGCTCGCCGCAGCCCGGCTGCACGAGGTCGGCATCGACTTCCCGGTGATGATCGCGGCCAACGACATCACCCGCGGCAAGCCCGACCCCGAGCCGTTCCTGCTCGCCGCCGAGCGTCTCGGTGTCGACCCGGCGCGCTGCGTGGTCTTCGAGGACGCTCCCGCGGGGCTCGCCTCGGGACGTGCGGCCGGGATGCGGACCGTGGCCTTGACCACAACGCACCGCGCGGACCAGCTCACCGCCGATGTCGTCGTACCCGACCTGTCCGCGGTGTCCGTGCAGGTCACGGGCGACGGTCTGGAGATCACCGCCGGGGCCTGAGGCTCCGAGCGGGGCGTCCGGATGCCGGGCACCTCGCGTCCGTTATGCGGACAGCGTTGATCGGCTCGTCGTGCTGTCTGTTTTACTGGGGGACATGACCACGACGAGCAACCGCATCCCTGCGACCGAGGCGTACACCGCGCCCGGTGCTCGTTGTATGTGTCGAATGCGCGCCTTCTGAGGGCCCCCGCACCACCGCCTCGCGCCCCGAAGCGAGAACGCGAGCCGTGTCCGGACCGCAGCACCCGTCGGACCGAGCCTGCCCCGCGCATGCGCGCCGACCGCCTTCCCCGCCGTGAACCCCGGGGAGCACTCCGCCTGCGCCGAAGAAGACGAACGCCCCCGTGCCCGGTGCACTCTGCGCCGCGCACTCGACAGTGACGGAAACCCAGTGATCACCACTACGGGCCTGACCAAGGTCTACCGCTCTCGCGGCCGCGAGGTCACCGCCCTCGACGGCGTCGACCTGCATGTGCCGGAGGGCGAGGTGTACGGCGTCATCGGCCAGAGCGGCGCCGGCAAGTCCTCGCTCATCCGCTGCGTCAACCTCCTGGAGAAGCCCACCACGGGCTCCGTGACCGTGGACGGCGTCGACCTCACCGCGCTCGCCGGCCGCGGCCCCCGGGCCGGCCGGGAACTGCGCGAGGCGCGCAGCCGTATCGGCATGGTCTTCCAGCACTTCAACCTGCTGTCCTCGCGGACCGTGCAGGACAACGTCGAACTTCCCCTGGAGATTCTGGGGAAGACCGGCCGCGAGCGCAGCCGCAAGGCACTCGAGCTCCTCGACCTGGTCGGCCTCGCCGACAAGGCGAAGAGCTACCCGAGCCAGCTCTCCGGCGGCCAGAAGCAGCGCGTCGGCATCGCCCGCGCGCTGGCCGGCGACCCCAAGGTGCTGCTCTCCGACGAGGCGACCAGCGCCCTCGACCCGGAGACCACCCGCTCCATCCTGGAGCTCCTGCGCGACCTCAACCGCCAGCTCGGTCTCACCGTCCTGCTCATCACGCACGAGATGGACGTCGTGAAGACCATCTGCGACTCGGCGGCCCTGATGGAGCACGGCCGGATCGTGGAGTCCGGAACGGTCGACGAACTGCTCGCCACTCCCGGCTCCGAACTGGCCGCTGCGCTCTTCCCGGTCAGCGGCGAGGCGTCCGGGGAGGAGCGGACGGTCGTCGACGTGACCTTCCACGGCGAGGCCGCGACCCAGCCGGTCATCTCCCAGCTCTCCCGTACGTACAACATCGACATCTCGATCCTGGGTGCGGCGATGGACACCGTGGCCGGCCGGCAGGTCGGGCGGATGCGCATCGAACTGCCCGGACGCTTCGAGGAGAACGTGGTGCCGATCGGCTTCCTGCGCGAGCAGGGCCTCCAGGTCGAGGTGGCCGGCCGCGACGGCGAAGCCGCACCCCAGCTCGTCAAGGAGGGCGCCAAGTGACCTGGTCGGAGATGCAGCCCCTGCTCGAACAGGCATGTTGGGACACCCTGTACATGGTCGGGTGGTCCACCCTGATCGCCGTCGTCGGCGGCCTTCCGCTCGGCGTGCTCCTGGTCCTCACCGACCGGGGCGGCCAGTTGCAGAACACGGTCGTCAACAAGGTGATCGGGCAGATCGTGAACATCGCGCGGTCGATGCCCTTCATCATCCTGATGGTCGCCCTGATGTCGTTCACCCGCTGGATCACCGGCACCACGATCGGCGTCGAAGCCGCGATCGTGCCGCTCGCCATCGGGGCCATCCCCTTCTTCGCCCGGCTGGTCGAGACGGCGGTCCGCGAGGTGGACCACGGGCTCGTCGAGGCCGTGCAGGCGATGGGCGGCAACACCTGGACCGTCGTACGCAAGGTCCTGATCCCCGAGTCGCTGCCCTCGCTGATCTCCAGCGCCACCACCACGATCGTCGTGCTCATCGGCTACTCCGCGATGGCCGGCACCGTCGGCGCGGGCGGACTCGGCGACATCGCCATCCGCTACGGCTACCAGCGCTTCGAGACCGGGATGATGTGGATCACCGTGGCGGTGCTCGCCGTGGTCATCTCCGCCATCCAGTTCGCCGGAGACTTCGCGGCCCGCGCCCTCGCACGGCGCGGACGCGGCTCCACCACTCCCAGGCTGCGGCTGCTGCGCACCCCCGCACCGGCCGCCGCAGAGCCCACCAAGGCTTCCTGAAACGCCCCGACACCCGTTTCGGGGTCGTACCACCCATGGAGAAAGGCACTTTTCGTGCGTAACACCGCCAAGATCACCACCGCTGTCCTCGCTGCCGGAGCCCTCACCCTCGGGCTCACCGCCTGCGGCTCCGACTCCGGTTCGGACTCCGCCGCCGGCGACAAGGACGGTCCGCTGATCGTCGCAGCCAGCCCCACCCCGCACGCCAAGATCCTCGGCTACGTCAAGGACAACCTGGCGAAGAAGGAAGGCCTCGACCTCGAGGTCAAGGAGTTCACCGACTACGTCCTGCCGAACACCGCCACCCAGGACGGCTCTGTCGGCGCCAACTTCTTCCAGCACAAGCCGTACCTCGACGACTTCAACAAGAAGAACAAGACGGACATCGTCCCCGTCGTCGACGTCCACCTCGAGCCGCTCGGCCTGTACTCGCAGAAGACCAAGGACCTCGGCGGCCTCAAGAAGGGCGCCACGGTCGCCGTCCCGAACGACACCACCAACGAGGCCCGCGCCCTCCAGCTCCTCGACGACAACGGCGTCATCACCCTCAAGGAGGGCGCCGGCAACGCCGCCACCCCGAAGGACGTCGCCAAGAACCCGAAGAACATCAAGTTCAAGGAGCTCGAGGCGGCCCAGGTCCCGCGCTCGCTCGGCGACGTCGACGCCGCGGTGATCAACGGCAACTACGCGGTCGAGGCCAAGCTCAGCCCCGCCAAGGACGCGATCGTCCAGGAGAAGGCGAAGGGCAACCCGTACTCCAATCTCCTCGCCGTCAAGAAGGGCAACGAGGATGACCCGCGCGTGAAGAAGCTCGCCAAGCTGCTGAACTCGCCCGAGGTCAAGAAGTACATCGACGACGAGTTCGACGGCGCCATCCTCCCGTCGTTCTGAGCGGACACCGAGTACGCGGCGGCCGAACGCGCCCCGCGCACCGCTCACTTCGAAGCCGTCTACCACGGGGTCCGCACCGGCGAAGGTGCGGGCCCCGTGGTGCAGTTGTACGCGTGCATGCTGCATGCTGGGGCACTTCAGCAGCCTGTAGTGACGGAGCGGCGCGATGACGACCACCTTCCCGGACATCTCCATCAGCACCGATCGGCTGGTGCTGCGACCGTTCGAGGACGTGGACGTCGACGCCTGCACCGAGATGATGAACGACGAGCTGATCACCTCCTGGACCACGGTCCCGCAGCCCTACACCCGGGACGACGCACAGGCGTGGATCACCCGGCAGGCACCCGCCGAGCGGTCCCAGGGGCACGGCATCGTCTTCGCCGTCACCGAGTTCCTCACCCAGCGGCTGGTCGGCGTCGTGAGCCTGAGCCACACCGACTGGCGGGTGCGTTCCGCCGAACTCTCCTATCTGGTCGCCCCCTGGGCGCGCGGTGAGGGGTACGCGAGCGAGGCCGCACTCGCCGCCGTGCAGTGGCTCTTCGACGACCAGCGCTTCGAGCGCGTCGAACTGCGCACCGCCGCCGACAACACCGCTGCCCAGCAGGTCGCGCAGAAGATCGGCTGCATCAGTGAGGGAGTGCTCAGGGGCGCCTGGATAGCGCGCGCCAGGGACGGCGCCGGGGTGTGGAGCGAGTTCCGTACCGACCTCATCGTCTGGAGCCTGCTGCCCGAGGACCTCGACGGCGTCAGTGAGCAGTTCGCGGAGGCATCCGGGTATACGTCCTTCCCGGAGTGGAACTGACGCCTGGGCCCGCCGCGGGTTCGTCCTGGTTGCAGCTGGTGTGCGACGGTGGCCCGGGGTTCCGCAACGGTTCCGGCAGGTAGGCTCCCGGTGTCGGCTGTGCGGCAGCCCCCAGGAAGCCCGGCGAGAACCACCAGGAGACTGACGACCATGGCCGACCGCGTGACGGTGATCGGCTGGGACGGACCACCGCTGACCGAGGCCGCACGGGCCGCGCTCGGCGCCGCCACTCTCGTCGCGGGCGCCGCACACCATCTGGCACTCCCCGAAGTACCCGCCCACGCAGAGCGCGTGCGGCTCGGCAGCCTCGGCCTCGCCGCCCGCCGAATCGCCGCACACCGCGGCACGGCCGTGGTCATCGCCGACGGCGACCCCGGCTTCTTCGGTGTCGTACGGACCCTGCGCGCGCCCGAGCACGGCCTCGAGGTCGAGGTCGTCCCCGCCGTCTCCTCCGTCGCCCAGGCCTTCGCCCGGGCCGGGATGCCGTGGGACGACGCCCAGGTCGTCGTGGCCCACCGCCGCACGCTGCGCCGCGCAGTGAACGTCTGCCGAGCCCACAGCAAGGTCGCCGTGCTCACCTCGCCCGGCGCGGGCCCCGCCGAACTCGCCCTGCTGCTCGCCGGGGTGCACCGCACCTTCGTGGTCTGCGAGGAACTCGGCACGGAACGCGAGGAGGTCAGCGTCATCACCTCCGACAACGCGGCCGACCGCTCCTGGCGCGACCCCAACGTCGTCATCGTCATCGGCGGCCCGGTGGCGGCCGAGACCGGCTGGATCGCCGGACGCGACCCGGGCTCGAAACCACGCGGCTGGGCGCTGCCGGTCGAGGCGTACGGCGGCGGCACCGGCGAGGGCGAGAACGAACGGCTGCGCGCCGCCCAACTCGCCCGCCTCGGACCGCGAGTGGGCGACCTGGTCTGGGACATCGGCTGCGGAATCGGCGCCTACGCCGTCGAGGCCGCCCGGTTCGGCGCCGCGGTGATCGCCGTCGACCGGGACGCCGACGCCTGCGGCCGCACCACCGCGTCCGCCCGCCGGTTCGGGGTGCAGCTGCAGGTCGTGCACGGAAGCGCCCCGCACGTACTCGAGGACCTGCCGGAACCGGATGTCGTACGGATCGGCGGAGGCGGCGCTCCGGTGGTCGCAGCTGTCGCCGACCGGCGTCCCGAGCGGATCGTCACGCATGCCGCGACCCGGGACCAGGCCGAGCTGATCGGCCGCGATCTGGTCGAGCACGGGTACGTCGTCGAGTGCGCACTGCTGCAGTCCGTCGAGCTGGACACCCGCGTCTGGACCGAACGCGACCGGTCGGTCGCCTTCCTGATCTCCGCCCAACTGGACCGACCGGACTCCTGACCGGATTCCGGCCGCCTGTGCCCCTGCCGGCGACGCGTCCTCGTGCGGGTGGGGCGATGCGCCCCGTGCCCTTGCCCGACGGGTGCGCGCGGTAGGCTGGCCGATCGTTGTACTGCGCCCGGACGTTCGTCGTTTCGTACGTCAATGTCCCGGAAAGAGCGCCCGGTTTGGGGTGACTGTGGTACGGCAGTGGCCGGCGGGTGCGCAACGTGGCGCAGCCCACAACGGGGTCGTGACGGATCTTCCGTTGTGATGCCAGTGCGGCCACGACAATGGACTCGGCGTTTTGGCGTTTTGTCGTCATGGCGCTTCGGCGTCTTGCGGACGGGTTGTTCGTGCCGCACGGCGCGCGCGCTCGTTCTTGTCCATGGGTGGCCGCTGAGCCGCCCCGGGCGAGTCGGCCGAAAGTGGAGCACGACCAATGGGCGAGGGGTACGCATGACCGACACCGGCCAGGTCCCGGGCGAGGGACTGCCTCAGGACGCGGGCACGGTGGAGCAGCCGGGTACGGGTATCCCGGGTGCGTACACCATGCGGGACGTTCCGGTGCCGGGCAGTGCTCCGGCGCGCGGCGACGACGATCTGTTTCTGATGCCGGGTGCACAGGGCGCCTGGGCCGAGACGCAGTCGGTGGTGCCTCAGCAGCCGGTACCGGCCGCGGGCGACGAGGGTCTGAACGCGGCCGGCGTCGGGAACGCGGCTGCCGCAGCGGGTGTGAACCCTTCGCCGGCGGGAGACTGGCCGGGCGAGGTCTATGCCCCGGCGGCGGTTGCCGGTGCGCACGAGGAGTCGGGGCGGGACAGCGGGTCTCTGGACCTCGGTTCGGTGCGTGCCGCCGGGGGCGACGCGGGAGCGCTGGGACATCCCGGAGCGGCGTCCGGGCAGTACGACGTGGCTGCGGGGGCCGGCGGTATCGGTCAGGCGGCCGGGAACGGCCCGGGGGCTGCATCGCGGTCGTCGGCAGCGCCGTCAGCAGTCCCGCAGGATGCGCAGCGGCAGAGTCAGGGTGCGCCGGTGCGGAGGCCTTTGCACATGGGCCCGCCCGTTCCCGGGAACGCGGGTACGGGCAGCCCGGTGCGTTCGCTCGCCGATCGAGGGCCCGCGACAGGGCCGTCCGCCGCGCAGGTCGGGGCACGGCCGGGCGGTGGTCAGGTGCCGGAGGGTTCGGCCGTGGCCGGCGCCGCGGGTGCCGGTGCCGTCGGCGGCGCGGCCGTGCAGGCGCGCGGTGGTGCGGGTGACGCCGGTGCTGAGGCGACCGTCGGCGGACCGGAGTACCTGGACGTACCGTTGCGCGGTGCGCCGCTGCCCGGGCCGCAGTTGGGGACGATTCCGCCGCTTGCGGCCGCTCCGTGGGCGCCGGTGCAGGACTACCCGGTCATGGGCCCCGCAGAAACGGTCGTTCGTGAGCAGAGCGCTCGGGGCGGCGCTGACGGAGCGAGCGTGCCTCGCGCGGTGGCGCCCGCGACGGCAGCTGCTGCGCCCGGTGCGCACGTTGTCGATGTCCGAGGCGCGGCCGGTGACGGTGCTGTGGCGCCGCCCGATGTGCATGGTGCGACCGGGGGAGCGGCGGCAGCGCCCGCCCGGGGTGTCTCCCTCCTCCGCGCTCCGGCGGCGGAGGCTGTGCCCTCCGGTCAGGTCGCCGACGTAGGTACCGGTACGGAGCCGGGGGGCGCCGAGGGCGCCACGGTGCAGGATGCGGCGACCGCAGCGGACGCCGCGGTTTCGGCGGTACAGCGGGTGGCCACCGCGACAGCGCTGTCGTCCGCGGACGGCGCTGAGGCGGACGCGCTCGGCGGGACGGTTCCCGTCGCGTCGGGTGCTGGGGCCTCCAGCGGCGAGGGCGGCGGTCCGTCCGACGGTGTGCAGGGCGATCCGTCCGAACGGGACGCTTCGGGGATGGCGGGAGCTGCTGGGGCTCAGGCTGCGAACGGCGCGTCCGGCGCCGCGGACGCCGCTCAGGTTGTCGGAGGAGCGGAGGGCATCCCGAGCGCCGCGGGAGAGCAGGCGGAGGCGTCTGAGCCCGCCCTCGGGCCGGCGGCGCAGAGCGACTTCCCGGGCGTCCAGGACGACCACCCGTCGGACGAGCGGACGGGGAGCCGTTCCGGGGCTGCCCCCGCGGCCCCGGGCACGGGTCCCGCCGTACTCATGGACGACGGTGCGCAGGAGGACGGCCGCGACACGGCGGCGGCTCCGGCCGGGCAGGTGCACGCTGCCGACCCGGCCGATCGACAGGCCCCGGCCGACGCTCGGCCGGGTGCAACGGACCTGGAGCGGCAGCGAGTCGGGGCGCAGCCGGCCGAGGCGGAGTCGGCCGATGACGTCGGCGCCGTTCGGCCGGAGCAGGCCGAATCCGGCGTGCAGCAGGCGAATTCGGGGGGCGTGGCGGCCGGTGGCGGGGCGCCGGTCGAAGGCATCGCGCCACCGGCCGCCGACCACCACGCGGAGCCGGACGCCCCGGGCGTCGGTCGCCCGGGTGCTCAGGCCCAGGCGTTGCCGGCCGAGCAGGTGGCTGACGTGCGGGTGACTTCCGACGAGCAGCCGGCGGTCGTCGAGCCGGAGGCGCCGAGCAGTCCGGACGCGGGCGCAGGGGTGCTGCCCAACGCTGATGGACCTGTCTCGACTCCCCAGGTTCCGGCGCAGGTCCAGGCGGTCGGCGAGGAGCACGGTCGTACCTCGACCGGGCGGACGGCAGACGCTGTGCAGGAGCCCGGACCGGCTTCCGAGGGGCAGCAGCCGGATTCCACCGGTCGGCCCGAGACGGGTGAGGCCGTCGGTCCCGGATGCGTAGCGCCCCAACTGCCCGACGCGCAGGCGAACTCCGGCCGGCCGCTGGACGCCGGTCAGGAGCAGCTGACGGCCGACGCTTCGCAGGCCGCCCAGGAGGCGCCGGCATCTCTTCCCGTACCCGAAGCAGGTACGGGCCGACGCCGCCGGATCGCGCAGCCGCAGGACTCCGAGCAGCCCGCCGCCGCGCAGCCGAACGGCCCGGCGTCCGACGGGGCTGACCCGCGCGGGGCCGCGGCGAACATCCACGCCGGCCCCGCGACCCGAGTTCCCCGCACCAACGCCTTCCTGGAATCGGCGCCGGAGACCGCGCTGGAACCGGCGCCTGAGACGGCACCGGCGCCGGAGACCGCGCTTGAAGCGGCGCCTGAGGCTGCCGAACAGCGAGCGGCCGAACCCGAGGCCGCCGCATTCCAGTCCGCTGAACTGCCGCCCACCGGCCCTCAGCCGACCTCCGCCGACCAGCCGCAGCCGTCCCGGCCGCAGGCCGACCAGACGCCCGTCGCGGACGCCTCAGCGACAGACGTCCCCGTCGGCGACGACGCCACATCCCCGGCGGCTCCCTCGAGCGAGGCCGCTGCTGCTGACGAGGCACCGACCGACGTGCCCTCCTCCGTCACCCCGGCCCAGGTCCCGGCGCAAGGCCCCCAAAGTCCTCCGCCCGTAGGGGAGTTCGTGCCGGCCGAGGGCCAGGTACCGGCCGAGTCCCACCTCGTGCCCACGCCGCCCCAGGCCCTTCAACTCGCCACCGAGGCCCCCGCCGAGACACCGGCCGAGGCACCGACGGCCCCCGAGGCAGCACACACCGGAAACCCGCTCGCAGCCCGAAGCGCTGAACTCCCCGCCGAAGCGCAGCCGACCCGTACTCCCACTCCAGCGACCGAGGAAGCACCCGCGACCGCGCCCCAGACGCCGGAGCGCCCCGCCACATTCGGCGACGAGATCTCCGCGCAGTCGGTGCCCTTCGTCGTTCCGCCCATCGAACTGCGCGAGGAACCCGAGGCCGCCGTGCCCGCCCCGCGCGAGGGCGACGAGGACGCGACGGCCGGTCCCCGAGCGAAGACGGCGCACGACCCGGCCGACGGCCCCCGGACCGACGGGTCGACCCCCCAGAACCCGAAGGCCCCGAAGAACGTGAACACCCCCCAGGCGCCCGCCCCCCAGCAGTCCGCCGGTGCCCCCGAAGCCGCCCTCCACGCGGGCGGACACCCCGCACGCCCGACGGACGCCGCCCCGGCAGCCCCCGTCCCACAAGGCGCCCCCGCACCCGGATACGACGAAGCCGAACGCGCCGCCGTACAGCGCGTCATGCGGGAGCGCCGCGACATCCGCAACGGTTTCCGCAGCGACCCCATCCCGCACGAGGTGCTCCTGCGGGTGCTCGAAGCAGCGCACACCGCGCCCTCGGTCGGGCACTCGCAGCCCTGGGACTTCGTCGTGATCCGGTCCGCCGAGACCCGGCGCACCATGCACGAACTCGCCATGCGCCAGCGGGACGCCTACGCCAAGTCCCTGCCCAAGGGCCGCGCCAAGCAGTTCAAGGAAATCAAGATCGAGGCCATCCTCGACACCCCCGTCAACATCGTCGTGACCGCCGACCCCACGCGTGGCGGCCGGCACACCCTCGGCCGCCACACGCAGCCGCAGATGGCGCCCTACTCCTCGGCCCTCGCCGTGGAGAACCTCTGGCTCGCCGCCCGTGCCGAAGGTCTGGGCGTCGGCTGGGTCAGCTTCTTCGACGAGCGCGAGATGGTGCGCACCCTCGGCCTGCCCGAGCACCTCGACGTGGTCGCGTACCTCTGCGTCGGATACGTCGAGGAGTTCCCCGAGGAACCCGAACTCCTCTCCGCCGGCTGGTCCAAGCGCCGTCCGCTGTCCTGGGTGGTGCACGAGGAGACGTACGGCAGGCGCGCGCTGCCCGGTGAGGAGCCGCACGACCTGCTCGCCGAGACCGTCGGCAACATCCGCCCGCTGGACGCCAAGGCGCTCGGTGAGGCCTGGGAGCGCCAGAAGCGGATGACCAAGCCGGCCGGCGCACTCGGCATGCTGGAGATCATCTCCGCCCAGCTCAGCGGCCTTTCACGGATGTGCCCGCCGCCGGTGCCCGAGCCCGCCGCGGTCGCGATCTTCGCGGGCGACCACGGCGTGCACGCCCAGGGCGTGACCGCCTGGCCGCAGGAGGTGACGGGCCAGATGGTGGCCAACTTCCTCGGCGGCGGCGCCGTCTGCAACGCCTTCGCGCACCAGGTCGGCGCCGAGGTCTGCGTCATCGACGTCGGTGTGGCCGAGGAACTCCCGGCTACACCGGGCCTGTTGCCGCGCAAGATCAGGCCCGGCACGAACGACATGACCACCGGTCCGGCGCTGACCCGCGAGGAGGTCAAGGCCGCGATCGAGGTCGGCATCGACACCGCCCGCGATCTGGTCGCCGCAGGCAACAAGGCCCTGCTCACCGGCGAGATGGGCATTGCCAACACCACCGCGTCGGCCGCCCTGATCTCGGTGTACAGCGACGTCGACCCGGGCGAGGTCACCGGTCGCGGTACCGGCATCAACGACGAGATGCACGCGCGCAAGGTCGACGTCGTACGCCGTGCCCTCGACCTGCACAAGCCGGACCCGGCCGACCCCATCGGCGTGCTCGCCGCGGTGGGCGGCCTGGAGCACGCGGCGATGGTGGGCCTGCTGCTCGGCGGCGCCTCGCTGCGTACGCCGGTGATCCTGGACGGGGTGAGCGCGGGAGCTGCGGCACTCGTGGCCCGCGGCATCGCGCCCGAGGTCCTCGCCGCGTGCATCGCCGGACACCGCAGCGCCGAACCCGGCCATGTCGCCGCGCTGACCAAGCTGGGCCTGCGTCCCCTGGTCGACCTGGACCTGAGGCTCGGCGAGGGCACCGGCGCACTCCTCGCGCTGCCGATCGTGCAGAGCGCGGCGCGCGCCATGCACGAGGTCGCCACCTTCGATTCGGCAGGCGTCACCGAGAAGTAGCAGAGCCGGCCTGACGGCACCGCAAACGCCCTCCACGCGCGCGTGGAGGGCCAGGAACCGCCCCCTGTCGTGCTCCACGCGCGCGTGGAGCACGACAGCCGCTGCGCGCGACCCGAACCGGGCAGGACCTCGTCGACCACGCGCCGTATCGTGGACCCGCACTCCGTATCCGCACGTCAAGAGCCGCTCCACCGTCGCAGCGGCCGCAGCCCAGCCGCACCCGGGAGCCTCGACCGCCATGGCAGCACACCCCGCCTATCCCGTAGGACTCCGTCTCGCCGGCCGCCGCGTCGTGGTCGTCGGAGGCGGGCAGGTGGCTCAGCGCCGTCTGCCCGCCCTGCTCGCGGCGGGCGCCGACGTGGTGCTCGTATCGCCCTCCGCGACCCCGTCCGTGGAGGCCATGGCGGACACCGGCGAGCTGACCTGGCACCGCAGGCGCTACGCCGCGGGAGACCTGACCGACGCCTGGTACGCCCTGATCGCCACCGGCGACCCCGAGGCGAACGCCGCGGCGTCCGCGGAGGCCGAGGCACAGCGAGTGTGGTGCGTACGCAGTGACAACGCGGACGTCGCCACCGCTCTGACACCCGCCACCGGAAGCACCGCAGGCGTGACCGTGGCCGTCCTGACCACCGAGCTCGCCGACCGCGACCCGCGCCACACGGCAGCCGTACGGGACGCCGTGGTGGAGGGACTGCGCGACGGCACCCTGGTGGCGCCGCACCACCGCACCGCGCCCGAAGGCCCCAGAGTCGCGCTCGTCGGCGGCGGACCCGGCGACCCCGACCTGATCACCGTCCGCGGCCGACGGCTGCTCGCCGAGGCCGACGTGGTGATCGCCGACCGCCTCGGTCCGCGCGACCTGCTCGCCGAACTCCCGCCGCACGTCGAGGTGATCGACGCGGCGAAGATCCCGTACGGCCGCTTCATGGCCCAGGAGGCCATCAACAACGCCCTCATCGAGCACGCGAAGGCCGGCCGAACCGTCGTACGCCTCAAGGGCGGCGACCCGTTCGTCTTCGGACGCGGCATGGAGGAGGCCCAGGCACTCGCCGAGGCCGGCATCCCCTGCACCGTGGTGCCCGGCATCTCGAGCTCGATCAGCGTGCCGAGCGCGGTCGGTATCCCCGTCACCCACCGCGGGGTCGCCCACGAGTTCACGGTGGTCAGCGGGCACGTGGCGCCGGACGACGAGCGTTCGCTGGTCGACTGGCCCGCCCTCGCTCGACTGCGCGGCACGCTCGTCGTCCTGATGGGCGTCGACAAGATCGGCGCCATCGCGGCCGCCCTCATCGCCGGCGGCCGCACCCCGGGCACACCGGTGGCCCTCGTCCAGGAGGGCACCACGGCCGCCCAGCGACGCGTGGACGCCACCCTCGCGACCGTCGCCGAGGCGGTCGTACGCGAAGAGGTCAGGCCGCCTGCCGTCATCGTCATCGGCGACGTCGTCGAGGTCGGGGCGAGCCACGGAGGAGATCGGTAACCGCAGGTAACCAAATCTCGTACGCCCCGTTGGCACCCATCGCACGACAAGGCAGTATCACCCCTGTGTCCGACCTCATCACTGTCGAAGACCCCGACGACCCCCGGCTCGGCGACTACACCAACCTGACCGACGTCGAGCTCCGCCGCAGGCGCGAGCCGGCCGAGGGCCTGTTCATCGCCGAGGGCGAGAAGGTGATCCGGCGCGCGAAGGACGCCGGCTACGAGATGCGCTCGATGCTGCTCTCCGCCAAGTGGATCGATGTGATGCGCGACGTCATCGACGAACTCCCGGCCCCCGTCTACGCGGTGAGCCCCGAGCTCGCCGAACGCGTCACCGGCTACCACGTGCACCGCGGCGCCCTCGCCTCGATGCAGCGCAGGCCGCTGCCCGGCCCCGCCGAACTTCTCGGAGTGCCCGGCGAGGACACCGGCGCCCCGGCCGCGCCCCGGCCCACCGTGCGCCGGGTCGCCGTCTTCGAGGACATCGTCGACCACGCCAACCTCGGCGCCGCCTTCCGGAACGCGGCGGCCCTCGGTGTCGACGCCGTGCTCCTCACCCCACGCTGCGCCGACCCGCTGTACCGGCGCGCGGTGAAGGTGTCGATGGGTGCCGTCTTCCAAGTCCCTTGGACCAGGCTCGAGTTCTGGCCGAAGGACGCGGAACTGCTGCGGCGCGCCGGCTTCACCTCCGCGGCGCTCTGCCTGAGCGAACAGGCCATCAGCCTGGACGAACTGGCCGAACGGAACCCGCGGAAGCTCGCGCTGATCTTCGGTACCGAGGGCGACGGCCTCACCCAGGACGCCCTGATGGCCGCCGACGAACACGTCCGGATCCCGATGCACTCGGGCGTCGACTCCCTGAACGTGGCCGCCGCCTCCGCGGTCGCCTTCTACGCGACCCGCTTCAAGCCCGAACACGGGACCTGAGCCCAGTCCGCCGTCGGCGGCGAGGCGGGGCCACCCCCGCGATGTCAGTGCCCGGGCTTACCGTGATCGCATGGCCGCCGTCACAGAGCTGATCACCTACCCCGTCAAGGGATGCGCGGGCTTCTCGTCGGAGCGCACCCACCTCACCCCCGCGGGCCTCGCGCACGACCGCAGCTTCATGGTCGTCGGCCCGGGCGGCGTCTACCGCAGCCAGCGGCGCGACCCACGGCTTGCGTTGATACGCCCCGAGCCGAGCCCCGACGGCACCCGCCTGACCTTGAACGCTCCGGGCATCGAGCCCCTCACCATCGGCGTGGACATCGAATCACCGCGCTGCGACGTGGAGTTGTTCGACAACTGGTACCGAGGGATCGACCAGGGCAAGGACGCGGCCGACTGGCTCTCCGAGACGCTCCGCGCCGAGAGCCGCCTCGTGCGCGTACCGCCCGAGCACGACCGGCAGACCGACGGACTCACTCCGGGCACCTGCGGCTGGGCCGACAGCGGAGCGGTCAACCTCATCTCCCGCGCCGCCCTCGACGCCCTCAACACCCGCATCGTCCGCGGGGGCCGCACACCGCTGCCGATGAGCCGATTCCGGCCCAACATCGTCGTGGACGGCTGGGAAGCGCACCGCGAGGACAGCGTCCGCCGGATCGATCTGGGCGGGTCAACGCTGGCCTTCGCCAAACACGTCGTACGCTGCGCCGTCACCCTCGTCGACCAGGAATCCGGAGCCAAAGCGGGGCCGGAACCCCTGCGCACCCTCGCCGCCTACCGGCGCGCGCCCTCCGGAGGGGTCATCTTCAGCGCCAACTACTCGGTGCTGAGGCCGGGTCGGATATCGGTCGGGGACGAACCAGTCGTCACCGCAGGGGAGTTGGCCGCCGAACCCCCCACGACGACACCCCGGTTCCCGGAGGTGTCCGAACGGCCGAGCCCCTCGGCCGGCCCCTGACAACCCTGCGCCGCCGCGATCCCCAGCGCCACCAGCAGGGTCACCACGACGAACACCACCAGACGCTGCCGCAGCAGCCGCGGATTCGCCGGCACTCTGCGCCCCGTGCCGGTGGTCCGGGGAGCGGGCCGCCCGGCTCCGCTGCGCGGGGCAGGACGGCGACCCGAACGCGTCGTGTTCCGCTGCGCCGGCGGGCGCTGCCCGGTGCGTGCGCCGGCGGCTCGTTGGGTACCGGTGGCCGACGGCCGCCGCTGGATCTGCGGTTCGGTGTGCTCCTCGGTGAGCCGGCCGGAGGACGGCCGGTCACCCTCGCGCCGCGGTGCAGGGGCCCGGGTGTCGGTCAACCCGTGGGCCTCCCGCGCCGCGATCTCCTTCAGCCGCAGGGACAACTGCAGCGTGCTGGGCCGTTCCTCGGGATCCTTGGCCAGACACGCGCTCAGCAGCGGCGCGAGCGCGTCCGGAACTCCCCGCAGCTGCGCGGCCTCGTGCACCACGCGGTACAACATGACTTCCGAACTCCCGTGCCCGAACGGGGAGTCACCCATCGCCGCGTACGCGAGCGTCGCCCCGAGCGAGAACACATCGGTGGCCGGAGTGACCGCAGCGCCGCGCACCTGCTCCGGCGCGAGGAACCCGGGAGAGCCCACCGCGGTACCCACGTGCGTCAGCGTCGAGGCCCCCGTGGCCCAGGCGATACCGAAGTCGATGATCCGCGGCCCCTTCGGGGACAGCAGGATGTTGGACGGCTTCAGGTCGCGGTGGACGACTCCGGCCTCGTGCACGGCGACCAGGCCCTCCGACAGGGCCGAACCCACCGCCGCGACCTCGGCCGCCGACAGCGGCCCTTCCTCGGCGACCTTGTCGTGCAGTGAGGGGCCGGGCACGTACTGGGTGGCGAACCAGGGGCGTTCGGCCTCGAGATCGGCGGCGACCAGGCGCGCCGTACAGCCACCCCTGATCCGTCGGGCCGCGGACACCTCGCGGGCGAACCGCGAACGGAACTCCTGATCCTCCGCCAGATCGGGCCGGATCACCTTCAGCGCCACCCGCTGCCCGCGGCGGTCGGAGCCCAGATACACGACACCCATACCGCCCGCACCGAGCCTGCGGTGCAGCCTGAACGAGCCGACGACACGCGGATCCTCGCGCCGGAGCCGCATCATCGCCATGCTGAATCCCTGTCGCCCTTGGTGCCCGGTTGCCCTTGTTTCCCTGACCGCTTGACGAGCCACAGCTTACGTTTCCCCGGCCGGGAGCGTGCAGAGGCCGCGCCTTCGCCGACCGATCGATTGTCAGTGCCCCGTAGGAGAATTGACCCAGGGTCAGGGAAGCCGGCGGGCACGTCGGTGACGGGCCGCGGCCGGAGCTCCAACGCTCCGCCGCAGAAGGGGGTTTGACGCCATGAAAGGTGACCGCGTGGAGATAGTCGTGGACGCGGGCGACACGACACGGACGTACGAGGTGGTGGCCGGGCGGGCCGGCCGCCGGGTGGAGACCGCGGTACGCCGCGGCGTGGTGGAAGTGAGCGAAGTCACCCGCAGTGGATCGGTCGTCCGCACGGCCCGCTTCATGGCGAACAGAGTCCTCGCCCTGGTCGAACAGCCGGTCCCGAGGGAGGACCCCGCGGAGACGGCGGCGCGCCGACCCCTCGGGGAAGACCCCGAGTCCTAGGTCCACTTCTCCACCCAGGGGAGTACACGACCACGTCAGGGGTCATCCCGCAGGAGGCCCGGCAATCGGTACGAGGGCATGACGCCCGAAGGGCCCGGTCCGCCTAGATTTGTTGTCAAGCGGCGGGTGCAGCACTCGTCCCCCGAGGTCAGACACCCGCCGCTGCCAGACGACAGGAGAGGAACCATGGCCGACACAGCGACGCGGACCATGATCCGCACACGGGGACGCAAGGCACAGGCGGCATTCGGTGGCCGCCAGTCCGGTACGCGTCACCCGCTCGTGGCGACAGCCATGGTGCTTCCCCTGGCGGCCCTGCTCGTAGTCGTCTTCGGCGGCTGGGAAGCAGTGGTCACACAAGCGTCGTCCGTGGGCGTGATGCTGGGGCGCTGAGCGGCGCCCCAGGCCCGGAAGAGCGGTCCGGGCGGGGACATCCGGCCAGTTGGCCCCGTGGGGACGGGGGTGCGGCGGACGGCACAAATGCTCGCGCAGCTGGGGAGCTGCGCGAGCATTTTTGTGCCCTGCGGCTCCTCCTCGCGGCAGCTCGCGAGGTACACGTCGACGCCCCGCCCCCGTAGGCTCACCGCGAAGTCCGATCTACGGCGGGGGAGCCGTGACGAGTACCCTCCAGCGGGACCTGGCGGCCGCCGCTCGCGCGCTGGCGCACCCGGACCGCGAGAAGTGCACCTGCACCGTGCGCCGGGCGGTGCTCGCCGACCGCCCGGACGGCACCGTCGTCCGCCACGGACCGGTGGTGGCGAAGGCCCACGCCCCCACCGCGGACCCGCTCCGGCTGACCGCCCGCATCGCCGTCGCCGCCCGTCCCGCGCTCGCCGGCGTGACGCTGCACCCGCTGCCCGCTCCCGTCACCGCGCTCGAGGGCCGCCCGGTGTCCTGCTGGCCGTACGGCGCCCCCGTCGACCCCACCGCGCCCGAGAACGCCCCCTGGAGCGTCGCCGGCACACTCCTCGCCCGCCTGCACCGCACGGACGTCTCCCGGCTCCCGGGCCCGCTTCCTTCCATGCGTGGGCCCCGGAAGGCGGCCGCCGCCCTGAACCGGATGCGCCTGACCGGCGACGGTCCGGCAGCGAAGGCGGTCGAGCAGGCCTGGTCGGCCCTCCCCGCCTGGGCCCGCGCCGATGCCCCCATGCCGGGACCACCCGCGCTCTGCCACGGCGACTGGCACCTCGGCCAGCTCGTACGCACCACCGACGAGACCGCCTCCTGGCTGCTCATCGACGTCGACGACCTGGGCCTCGGCGTACCCGCCTGGGACCTGGCGCGTCCCGCCGCCTGGTACGCGTCCGGCCTGCTGCCCGCGGAGGACTTCGCCCGCTTCCTCGACGCCTATCGAGCCGCCGACGGCCCGGCCGTGCCGCCGGCCGACGACCCCTGGCCGGCCCTCGACGTACCCGCCCGCGCACTCACGGTCCAGACCGCGGCGACCGCCGTCGCCAAGGCGGCCGCGGGGAGCCGTGAGCTGGACGAGGTGGAGGAGGCGTTGGTCGACTCGTGTTCCCGAATGGCCGCTCTCCGCGCGGAGTTGGAGACCGGATCTCCCGGTTAAGGTTCCGGGGACGGAAGCCGGAACCCGTACCGGTGAACCTGTTGCCCATGGCGAGGAGTTGAGCCCGACATGCAGTGTCCCAAGTGCCGAGCGCCGATGCAGACGTACAACCGCAACGGCGTCCAGATCGAGCAGTGCGGCGGCTGCCGGGGGATATTCCTCGACTACGGCGAACTGGAGGCACTGACCCGGCTCGAATCGCAGTGGGCCCAGCAGGCTCCGCCGCCCGCACCACCGGCGGCCCCCGCTCCCGGTTACCAGGCCGCACCGCCCCCGCCTGCCTGGGGAGCCCCGTACGGCGGCCACCACGGCATGCATCACGGGCAGCACGGTCACTACCGCAACAAGGGTTTCGGCCGGATGCTCTTCTCCTCCTGAGCCCGAGCACGAAGAAGCCCCCGGCGAGCGCCGGGGGCTTCTTCGTGCGGTGGACGATACTGGGATTGAACCAGTGACCTCTTCCGTGTCAGGGAAGCGCTCTCCCGCTGAGCTAATCGTCCTCGGGAACCACGACCGGGATCGTGGCAACTGCGTGCGCGATACTGGGATTGAACCAGTGACCTCTTCCGTGTCAGGGAAGCGCTCTCCCGCTGAGCTAATCGCGCGGGGCCCGTAAGCGTACCGGGTGGTGGACGATACTGGGATTGAACCAGTGACCTCTTCCGTGTCAGGGAAGCGCTCTCCCGCTGAGCTAATCGTCCTTGGAGGTGGAGACGGGATTTGAACCCGTGTAGACGGCTTTGCAGGCCGTTGCCTCGCCTCTCGGCCACTCCACCAGGAGCGTAGGGGTTCGGGAAGATCCCCCACTTCGAGCGGACGACGAGGTTCGAACTCGCGACCTCAACCTTGGCAAGGTTGCGCTCTACCAACTGAGCTACGTCCGCCTGTCCGACCGAGGCGCTTCGCGTCCCGGCGACGAGTTGAACTCTAGCGGATTACGGAGCCAGCACAAAAACGCGTTGAGTGTGAAAGCGCAGGGTGGACCCGCTCGCGTACCCGCTCGACGTCCATGTCGTCGAGCCAGGCGAGTCCATGACACAGGGCCTCGTGGCTCACGCCGAACAGCTGCGCCAGGCAGTGCATCTCCCGCATCGTCCACCGGATCTCACCGCGCAGCCGCTCGGTCACCGCTACATCGCGCCTCGGTGCTGACCTCCGCTCACCTGCGCGCGATCGCGCAGAGTCCTCAGGCGTCACGGATGGTGATGTGGGATGCCGGCTGAGGCCGCACCCTCCTGGCGCTGGTTCCTGATCCGAGCCCTGTGGGGCTCACCCTGGGACGTTGCTCTTCACCGTCCTGTACGTCGTAGGGCAGGCGGTCGACAACTCGGGCGCTACTTCACCGCCTGGACAACGAAACGCTCATGAACACCGGCTCGGTCCCACGGCCCGGCGGTCCGCCGTGGCGGCAGCGCTTCAGTTTCCGTACAGCGCCCGGGCACGGCCGTCATCGCCTCATGCACCCGCTCGCGACGCTTCAAAGGCGTATCCAGCGGTCGCGAAGCCCTCGGCCGCGGGGCAACCTCCAACAGCACCATGCCGTCACGCTCGTTGGACGTGTGCTACCTCAACCCCCCGTAGCTACGGGTACACCCGCTCGCCAGAGCGGATGGACCGGTCGGTGGATCGGGTGTCGCTCACCGGGAGCCGCCGGGGTAGCCGGGCCGACCGGCCGTTTCCAGATCCTCGACGACGGACGTGTGGAGCAGGCCCGACTCCATCGACGCGCCCAGTTCGCCGCCACCGTCATCGCGGCTCACGATCACCACGGACGTCTTGTACGTCCCGGAACCCATGCGACGGGCCGTATCGCCGTGCAGATCGATAGCGATGTCGAGCCGTACTGCTTCGTCCTCTTCGACAACGTCGAAGAGGCGCAGCGTTCCGCGGTCGGTTTCCGTCAGGTACTGCTCAATGCTGTCCTTGACGGTCACGTACTCGGCCACGTACTCGGCGTGGATTTCGATCAACCGCATTTGACCTCGATGCCCTTGGCAGTGAAGCACCCGTCGCCGATCTTGTAGGAGTAGGCGGTGAGGATGCCGAGCGGACGGCCGTCCGGCGTGCGCGAAGCGTGTCACGTAGGTGCCCACCTCGTCCGAGATGCGGTTGACCAATGCGAGCCCGCCGATGACTGCTGTCGGGCACGCCGCTCATGGCCTTGGTGTCCTCGCCTACGGCCTCAAGTCCACTTGACGTAAATGCGGCCGGTCTCATCGATCCACACTTGGCGGCGGTACGTCATCGTGCCGGCTCTGGCGGCGATGCCGCCCGCGGCCCCAGCGGCGCCCGCAGCCGCGCCACCGCCCACGGCGGCTACGCCAGCCATGATCATGGGGATTCCGATGATCGCTCCGATGATTGTCAGTGTCAGCAGACCGCCCATGGCCATGAGTAGGAAGCCGCCGATCATGCTCATTACTCCCACGCCGGCGGTGGCGGCCCCGGCCAGCTGGCCTCCGCCGGTCACGGGCGTGTCCCGGCCTATGAGTGCCGCACCGGGCTTGCGGTGAAGCACGGTCCACCCCTGGGCGATCAGATTGCCGATGCAGTGGTCAAAGGCGTTTTCACGCTCTTCCGGAGTGAGAGGGCGGCCAGGCCCTTCGTGCAGGACCTGAGGTGCGGCGTCCGCACCCCACGCGGGGATGGCTGCTCTGGATGCGTTCTGCTTCCCGCGCCTGACGAGGGCCACGACGTCACCTCTGTCCACCCGTTGCTCGATTCCGTGGATCAACCGTGTCATGTGTGCTGACATGCGGCATTTTGTGTCCTGGCGTGGGCGTGCGCTGCCACGCACCCACCGGTGGACCCGGCCTCCTACGCCGCGACGTTGTTCGCCACGAACGTGGTCGGGAGGGAGTGGAGATCCCAAGGCTGCGGCGACAGTGGATCGCGAGCGACTAGCGAGTGCCCCGTCTGGGAGGGCGGGCGCACCCATGCCGTCTGGCACGTACCGTGCACCAGACGGCATCACAGCACCGTAGGTGCCAAAGATCACGAACCTTGAGGGGGCACCTCACGCCCGGCATCCCCCTGCCAGGCGCAGCCACGGACGCGCCCCCCCCACGATCGCCCCGCACGCTGGGTTGGTGGGCGAGCGGGTCGAGTCGCTCGGAACGCGTTGACGCAGCGTGCTGTGCCGACAGCGGCCCGGGATGGACTCAAGGCACGGTTCTACACTCGCATGCGTGCTCGACCAACCCTCCCTCGCGCGCTTCGCCGGTTTCGTCGCGACCGATCTGCGCGATGTCACCAACGACCCCGCTGCCCTGGACTCCGACGGGTTCTGGGCCGTGTCCGCAGATTTCGAAGGGCGCCTGGTCTGCGCACGTTTCGGGAAGGTCACCGCCGAACCGGCTCCGCAGATCGTCCCCGGTCGCTGGCAGGGCCCGGCGGTCGGTGACTGGACGTCGTCGCTCGATCGCGAGGCGTATGTGAGCGGAGTGCGACGCATCCGCGGGCACATCGCGGCGGGCGAGGTCTACCAGGCCAACCTCTGCCGGGTGCTGTGCGCGCAACTGGCACCCGCCGCCGACATCGACGACCTCACCGCGCTGCTCGCGCACGGCAATCCGGCGCCGTACGCGGGCACGATCAGGCTCCCGGCGTACGGCGTCGAGATCGCCACCGCCTCGCCGGAACTCTTCCTGCGCCGCTCCGGCAGAGTCGTCGAGTCCGGCCCGATCAAGGGGACCGGCCGCACCGAGGAGGACCTCCTCGACAAGGACCACGCCGAGAACGTCATGATCGTCGATCTGGTCCGCAACGACATGGGGCGGGTCTGCGCCACCGGATCGGTCACCGTCCCGGACCTGTGCGCCGTCGAGAAGCACCCCGGTCTCGTCCACCTCGTGTCCTGCGTACGCGGCGAACTCGCCGAAGGCACCGGCTGGGCCGAGCTCCTTGCGGCCACCTTCCCGCCGGGTTCCGTCACCGGCGCCCCCAAGTCGTCCGCGCTGCGGATCATCGAGTCCCTGGAGACCGCCCCGCGCGGGCCCTATTGCGGCGGCATCGGCTGGGTCGACGCCGATCGGGCACGCGGCGAACTCGCCGTCGGTATCCGGACGTTCTGGGCGGACCGGGAGCAGGGGCTGCTGCGGTTCGGCACCGGTGCGGGGATCACCTGGGGTTCCGATCCGGAACGCGAGTGGCGCGAGACCGAACTCAAGGCGTCGCGTCTGCTCGCCGTAGCATCGGCCCAGTACAGCTCGTACCAGCAAGGCGGAGGGATCCGAACGTGAAGATCTGGCTCAACGATGGACTGCGGGACGAGGACGCGGCCCTCGTCTCCGTCTTCGATCACGGACTCACCGTCGGCGACGGCATCTTCGAGACGGCCAAGGCGATCGACGGCCGCGCCTTCGCCCTGTCCCGGCACCTCGACCGCCTCGCCCGCTCGGCCGCCGGACTCGGTCTGCCGGCACCCGACCTCGACGAGG
This sequence comes from Streptomyces sp. YIM 130001, assembly GCF_003574445.1. GTDB lineage: Bacteria > Actinomycetota > Actinomycetes > Streptomycetales > Streptomycetaceae > Streptomyces. The sequence continues at coordinate 172,728 of NZ_KZ984551.1, read as the reverse complement.
TACGCACGGCCTGCACCGCCGTACTCGAGGCCAACCCCATGCCGCTCGGCCGGCTCCGGATCACCTACACCGGCGGTCTGTCGCCGCTCGGCTCGGACCGCGGAAACACCGGCACCACGCTGGTCGTGGCCCTCGGCGAGGCCACCCGGCGGCCGGACAGCACGGCCGTCGTCACCGTCCCGTGGACCCGCAACGAACGCAGCGCGCTCGCGGGTCTCAAGACCACGTCGTACGCCGAGAACGTGGTCGCCCTGGCCCGCGCGCGTGAACAGGACGCGAGCGAGGCGCTGTTCGCGAACACCGCCGGCAGTCTCTGCGAGGGCACGGGGTCCAATGTGTTCGTCGTACTCGACGGCGTGCTGCACACCCCGCCCCTGTCGGCGGGCCCGCTGGCCGGCATCACCCGCGCCCTGGCCGTGGAGTGGACGGGCGCCCGCGAGACCGACCTGCCGCTGGACGTGCTCGAGCGCGCCGACGAGGTCTTTCTGACCTCCTCGCTGCGTGACGTCCAGGCCGTGCACCGGGTTGACGGTCGCGAACTGCCCGGCGTCGCCGGGCCGGTCACCGCGAAGGCCATGCGGATCTTCGACGAGCGCGCGGGGAACGACCTCGACCCGTAAACCGGATGACTGCCGCCGCCGCAGTGGGTAGAAAACGAACGATGACCACGACCCTGCGGCCGACCGGGCCGATCCAGCAGTCCGACGAACGAGTCCGCTCCCGCCGCTACGAGGTGTGTGTGAACAGCCGCGCGGTCGGCGAGACGGAGCTCGCCACGCACGAGGTGTTCGGGCCGGAGGTGGGCCGGATCCTTGCGCTGCGGATCGACGACGCCGACCGCGGGCGGGGCCGTGGCACGGTGGCCGCGCTCGCCGCGGAAGAGGTGCTCAGAGGCTGGGGCTGCCGCAGGGTGGAGACGACGGTGCCGGCGGACGCGGCGGCCGCCCTGTCGCTCGCCCAGGCACTCGGCTATACCGAGCGCAACCAGCAGATGTCCAAACCACTCACGGCCGACGAGCCCGTCGCGCTGCCGGACGGCAGCCGCGGCCGACCGATGACCGAGGCGGAGTACGTGCACTGGCGCGAGGCCGGCCGGAACTCGTATGCGCGGAGCTGGATCGACCGCGGTGTCCCGGAGGCCGAGGCGCGGGCCAAGGCCGAGCACGACCATGCCCGGCTGATGCCCGAGGGGCTGCACACCCCGGGGATCGTCCTGCGGGTCCTGGAGGACTCGGCCGGCCAGGCGGTCGGCACCCTGTGGGTGTCGCTCGACGACGCGATGGCGTTCGTCTACGACGTGAAGGTCGACGAGCGGTACCGCGGGCGCGGCCACGGCCGTTCGCTCATGCTCCTCGCCGAGTCCGAGGTGCTGGCGGCGGGCCGCGACGTCCTAGGCCTCAACGTCTTCGCCGGGAACGTCCCGGCCCTGTGCCTGTACGAATCCCTCGGCTACCAGGCGCTGACCCACTACTTCTACAAGGACCTGGTCTAGGCCGCGTACGGCTCTCCGGCAGGCCCTCAGGCCCTCAGGCCCTCAGGCCCTCAGGCCCTCAGGCCCTCAGGCCCCAGCGCCTCAGGCCGGGCCGTCGTCGGCGAGAAGCCGGTCCGCGATCGCGGAGATCCGCTCGCGCAGCCCTTCCTGGCTCTTGCCGCCGTCGAGACGCTCACCGCCGATGACGTACGTCGGTGTGCCCGTGACGCCGATGGCCTTGCCCTCCGCCTGATCCGCGTCGACGATCAGAATGTGCCGGCCGTCCACCAGTGCGGTGTCGAACTCCTCGGCGTCCAGACCCAGTTCGGCCGCGACCTCGACCAGCAGGGCCTCGCCCTTGCCGTCGAGCTCGCCGACCCTGGCCAGGACGGCCTCGATGTAGTCCCAGCCCCGGCCCTGCTCGACGGCCTCCTCGGCGGCCTGGGCGGCGGCGAAGGCGTGCCGGTGCTTCTCGAGCGGGAAGTGGCGCAGGCGCAGGTCGAGGCGGTCGCCGTAGGCCGTGCGCAGCGCGCGGATGTCGTCGAGGGCATCCCGGCAGTCCGGGCACTGCAATTCGCACCAGACGTCGAGGGTGACGGGGTGCGTGGGGGAGGAGTCGGTCATGCCGTCAGTCTTCCAGCCCGCCGCGGACCAGCCCAATCCGGACCCGGGGGAGGAGTACGAACCCTGACTGGGGAGGAGATCCGCCCCTGACTTGTCCCTGAGGTCGCGCCCGATCGTGGCCCCACGGCACCCCGACGGTGCAGGATGGAGGGGACGTAACCGTAAAAGGCTCCCAGCTGGAGGACCGGATGCTTGCCGAGACCATCTGTTCAGCGGTGTCCGCGGCCGGCCTGGGTATCGCCGCGATCACTGCGTACCGCAAGCGCTTCCTGACGGCGACGCGCATCGCGGCGTACTCGCTGATCCCGGTCGGTCTGGTGATGACCGGGGTCGTGGACTGGGTCTCCGACCTGGTCTTCAAGCCCAGTACCTGGGTCGGCTTCGGTGTGCTCGGCCTGTCCTGGGTCCTGTTCGCGAGCAGCCGCGCCGTCGAGCGCCGCCGCGGCGGCACCCGCAAGGACCGCAAGGCGGCGGCCCGGGCGGAGCAGGGCGCGGCCGTCGCTCCCGACGCCTCGGCGCCGTCCCTGGGAGCCGGGCAGCAGGCGGCGGCCCCGCAGGCGAAGGCGAAGTCCAAGCCGGCGGCCGAGCCGCAGGAGGACTTCTCCGACATCGAGGCGATCCTCAAGAAGCACGGCATCTGAGACCTCCCGGCCTCGGCCTGAACACCGAACCGAGCTGGGGCCGTACACCGTGCCCGAGGGCCTCCGGACCCTCGCGCCGGACCCGTCGGCCGGAGGGAGTGTCCGGCATACGGGAACCGGCCCCGGATTCCCGCGAACTCCCGCACCTCATTGGCGTGTTGGCGGATACGCGAGCCTTCGCTGAGCCATCATTCGCCCCGAGATGCACGACACTTCCCGGGGCCAGGCCCCCGCACCCCCGTCCGAGCAGCGAGGCTGTCTTTTCGCGCTCTCCCAGCCGCCCTTGATGATCTTCCTCGCGGTGATCGGCTGTCTGCTGTTGTTCGGGGCGGCTCATGACCTGCTCCTACTGTGAGCGCCGCCGCACCGATCAGCCCGCGGCTTCCTTGCGTCGTGCCCGGTAGGCGGCCACGTGCAGCCGGTTCCCGCAGGTACGGCTGTCGCAGTAGCGGCGTGAGCGATTCCGGGACAGATCCACGAAGGCGCGACGGCAGTCCGGGGCCTCGCAGCGCCGCAGCCGGTCCTGTTCTCCCGCTACGACGAAGAACGCCAGGGCCATCCCGCAGTCCGCGGCGAGATGGTCCGCCACCGAGGCGCCCGGCGCGAAGTAGTGCATGTGCCAGTCGTAGCTGTCGTGATCGGTGAGCCGCGGCGTGGTGCCGGCGGCGGCCACCAGTTCGTTGATCAGCAGGGCCGCGTGACGCGGCTCCGTCGACGCGAAGATCTCGGCGAAGCGGCCGCGTAGCCGGTGGACGGCCGCCAGGTCGTGCTCCGCGAGTCTGCCCACATCGCTGACCTCGTGGCCGCGGACGAATTCGCCGAGGGCCGCCACATCGGGGATCCCTTCGCCGGTGTCGCCGTCCGGTGCGGTGTTCACCAGATCCACCACGGTGTCCAGCGCGCACCGGGTGTCGTGGGTGATCAGCACGTTTCGCTCCCTGGCATGGAGGTCGGGCCGCTGCCCGCCGACGCTGGCCGATGCTAGCGGGTCGACCTCTCACACACCGGCGCCGTCTCCGCGGGGAAACCCGTGGAGACGGCGCCGGTCACTGCCTGTATGCGATTGTCTTGGCCCGAGCCGTCGCCCCGAGTCGGACGGCACCGGGCTGCTTTCCGGCGGACTGCCTGGCTCAGCTTTCGGCCAGGATGTGCGAGAGCTCCGTATCGAGATCGAAGTGACGATGCTCCGTGCCTGGGGGAACGGCGGCATCAGTCCGCTTGAGGAAGGATTCCAGGGCCCGCGCCGGGGCCTCGAGCAGGGCCTCGCCCTCTGGGGAACTCAGGGCGATGCAGACGACTCCCTGACCGTGACTGCGCGACGGCCAGACTCGGACGTCGCCGGTTCCGGTGGGGCGATGAAGCCCCTCAGCGAGGAGATCGCGGGCGAAGACCCACTCGACGGTCTCTTCGGCTCCGGTGTGGAAGGTGGCGTGCACGGCGTAGGGATCGGCCGTGTCATACCGCAGTCCGGCGGGTACAGGCAGTGAGGACTCGCTCGACACAACGAGGCGCAGGTGCAGCTCGCAGCTGACCGTGGTGTTCATAAGCGCCAGGGCCTTTCGCTCAGTGTGCGCTCGGGGATTCGCACGTCGGCGAAATCGACATGCCACCTACGGTGGTGTTGTAAACCCCTCTGAGTGTTTTGGGTGGCTTTCGGTCGCTCGTACAGCGGTCGACGTGTTTGCGAGGTACCGCCAAACTGGTGAAGCGTTTCCGTCCGGTAATATTCGGCGGCATGAACACGGGGAGTAACGGAGACGGAGAGGCTGCAGCGGCCACCGAATCTCCGGAGAACGAGCAGTCCGAGCGGGAGCTGGGATCGAGGGCGCCGGACTTCGTGCGGTCCCGCAGGGCGCTCCACATGAGCTGGCAGGTCGGCGTTTTCGTCGTCGGTCTGGCCGTGGTCGGAGCCGGTGTGGCGATGCTGGTCCTGCCCGGTCCCGGCTGGCTGGTGATCTTCGGCGGCATGGCGATCTGGGCGACGGAGTTCGTCTGGGCTCAGCTGGTGCTGCGCTGGACCAAGCGCAAGGTCACCGAGGCCGCGCAGCGTGCTCTCGATCCGAAGGTGCGCCGACGGAACATGATCCTGACCGCCACCGGTCTGGTGATCGTGGCCGTGCTGGTCGGGATCTACCTGTGGAAATTCGGCCTCGAGCTGCCCTGGAACATCGAGGAGTGACGCCGTTTCCGTGCGGAGAACGTGGTCGGGCACGGTCCTGACATGCGGTAATGTTCTCCGTGCGCCCGGGCGATTAGCTCAGTGGGAGAGCGCTTCGTTCACACCGAAGAGGTCACTGGTTCGAACCCAGTATCGCCCACCCGTGGTGTTGGTCCGTGAGACGTCGAGTCTCACGGACCTTCGTCGTTTCCGGCGCCTCGGCGTAAGCCTCTGGGGATCGCCGGTCAGTGCATGCGGCCCAGGAGTTCGCGCAGCCGTCGCGCGTCCCGCAGCCGGTGTTCGTACGTCGCGCCGAGGGCGAGCAGCAGCAGGCCCGCGAGCGCCGGCGGGAGCCAGCGCGGCAGCGTGCCGACCAGCTGGGCGAGGTGCGGGGCCAGCTCGTGCAGGCCGACGAGGCCGGCGGTCGCGGAGCCCAGCGCCAGGGGCGCCTGGAGGCCGTGACGGGCGCCGAGCAGGGTGACCGCGAGGGCGGCGGTCCCGAGCAGCAGTGGACGCTGCCAGGTGGCCTCGCCCCACACCGCGATCAGGCTGGGCACCAGCGTCGTCGCGAGCCCCGGTCCGTACGCCGTCCAGGACGGCAGCTCCGGGGAGCGGCGGCGGTGCAGGAGACCGAGGACCAGGGCCGGGATCGTGACCGGCAGGGTGTACGCCTCCGGAGTCCCGACGTCCCAGGCGGCCAGCCGGACCCAGCCGGCCAGGACGAAGAGCGTTGCCGCCAGGGGAGCGGCGACACGTCGCCGCTCCGGGCGCAGGGCCGTCGCCGCGGCGATCAGGCCGCCCAGGGCCAGCGTCAGGGCGAGATGCGGCGCGCGGTCCGCTGCGGCAGCGAGGGCCAGGAGACCGGCGCCCGCGCCCGCAGACTCGACGGGTGCGGCGACGCCGAGACCGCGCAGCCGGTGGCCGACAGCCGCAGTCGCGGCCGGGATGAGCAGCAGTACCGGAGCGATCGCGTGCCGGGGCAGACCGAGGCTCGCGGGCACGGCGACCGCGAGGGCCGTGGCGCAGGCGACCGCGCCGCAAGCGGGCGCCCACCGTCCGCGCCCCTCCGGGTGCACGACCGAGGCGGCCAGGCAGCCGGCGAGCAGGATGCCGAGTGTCGTGACCGTCGCCGGGCGGGTGGCGAGGCCGAGGAGGAATGCGCTGACCGCCGAGGCGCCGGCGAGGACGGTCGCGGTCGTGGTGAGAGCCGTGAGCGGGGTTCGCTGCGTGTCCTTCTCGGTGCCGGACGACGCGCGGGCGCGGGGCAGCAGGGCCGCGACCATGAGGAGGGCCAGGGCCAGGGCGATGTGGACGGCGAGCGCGGCCGGGTGCGGCAGATCGAACGCCGCCGTGGCTGCGGTGACCGCGGACCAGGCGAGGAACAGGGCGCCGCAGATCGCGGCGGTCTGCCGCAGGATGGCCGAACTAGCCGGGTTCGTAAGGGAGTTAATTGTCGTGGTGGAGCCTTCGGCTGACTGGTGCGCGGTGGCCGCGAGTTGGGTGGGAGCCGGTCCCATCTGGCGTCGAGCGAGGAGGAGTACGGCGGCGAGTACGGCGAGGCAGGCCGGGGCGGCCGGACCCACGCCCGTCCCGTATGCGACATCGTTCGCGGCTCCCGACCACACCGCGTTCAGCTGCGCTGCGGGGGCGGACAGAGCCCCGGACAGTGACGGCAGGGACCACAGCAGAGCCCAGGCCTGCACCGCGCCGCAGGCGAGGGCAAGTCCGTGCCGCAGCGCGAGCGGCAGGCGAGTGAGCCACAGCGTCAACACGCCTACGGAGCACAGCAGATGGAGCGGGACCGTCCATGTGCCCGGCAGCGATGTACTCGCCACCGAGGCCGGTGCGAGTACGAGGGCGCCGCCGGCCACCACGGACAGCGCGATCGCCGGGCGGGAGGAGGTGAGCCGGGACGCCGCGAGGAGTGCGAGCGCGGCGGCGGCGAGCAGCAGCATCCCGGGGCCGGCGGCGGCGGACGGCGTGCGGGCCGCTGCCGACAGGGCCACGGCCATGGCGACGGCGGCCGTTCCCATGACGCAGGCGGCCGCTGACGCGGTGACGCGTACGGCGCGAGACACCGGTCGCCATGCCGGCGCGCAGTCCGCGGCGGCCGTGGCGAGCAGCGCGACCGCGAAGGTGAGCGGCGTGACATCCGCGGCCAAGCACCCGAGCAGCAAGGGAAATTGACCCAGCATCAGGGCTACGGGCAGGGGAGAGCGAAGGTCCCGGGCGGCGGCACCGTACGCGGCCCACAGCAGAGCCAGGACGCCCGAGGCCACCGTCGCGTACCGCAGCGGCGCGACGTCCGCGAGGGCCACTCGGTGTACCGCGTAGGCATCGAGCAGGGTCAGGACCAGGGCGGTGGCGGCCACGGTCTCAGCCGTGGCGCCGAGCCCGCGGCGCAGCAGCAGCACAGGAGCGGCGAGGGCGGCGGCCGTCGCCGCGCCGAGCACGGCGGCACGTCCGCCGATCCCCAGGTGCCCCCAACTGAACAGGGTGAACGCCACCGCGGCCACCGCGAGCAGGACGCCGCCGAGGGCGAGCAGGACGTTCCGGACGCCCGGCGGATTCGTCTCGGCCGTCGGCCGTGCCGATCCCCACGCGGACCCCCAAGGGGCGGCGGGAGGCACGGACGGACGGGGCGGCTCCTGGGCGAGTGCCGACACCAGGACGGCCCGGCGGGCCAGCAACTGGCCGCGACGGGACTCGAGTCGGCCCAGTTCGTGATCGAGGATCCGCAGTTCCTCGGCCGGTGGCGGGACAGGATGCATGCTCGGCAGTCTGCGCCCGGCAGTGCGCCCGCCGGATGCGCACGGCTACTCAGGTCGGACTGAGTAGGTGCGGCGGAACGCCGAGCCGTTCGTGACCGTCGGCGGGCCGGAGTGCGGGGCACACTGACCCCATGGACTGGTGTCACTACCGCTTCCGCAGTGTCTGGGTGCTGCCGGCGGCGCCGGAGCAGGTCTTCGCGGTGCTCGAACGCGCCGAGGAGTACCCCTACTGGTGGCCGCAAGTGCGTGAAGTGCGGCCGCTCGACCGGGTGACGGGCACCGCCCGCTTCCGCTCGCTGCTGCCGTACGACCTGCTGGTCACCGGGCGGGAGCAGCTCCGGGACCCGGCGGCCGGGCAACTCGGGATCGCGATGAGCGGGGACCTCGTCGGCTGGGCGCGGTGGACGGTGACGGGCCGGGGGACGGTGACCCGCGCCCTGTTCGAGCAGGAGGTCGAGGTGCGGCGGCCGCTCATGCGGCGTTTCGCGGTGCCAGGCCGGCCGGTGTTCCTGCTCAACCATGCGGCGATGATGCGGGGAGGGCGGCGCGGGCTCACGGAGTGGCTTGCGGCCGAGTAGGCGTGGGAGGCGTCGCCTGTGCTTCGCCGCGGTCGTGTGGTGGCGCTACTGGTTTGAAGGAACGGCGCGACGACCTGTATGGTTCAGTGCGTTCCCGGGCGATTAGCTCAGTGGGAGAGCGCTTCGTTCACACCGAAGAGGTCACTGGTTCGAACCCAGTATCGCCCACCGGAAACAGCCGGTCCGTCGTAGACGGACCGGCTTCTTCTTTGTCCGGACGTCGTCGTGCCGTAGTCCGTGCCGGACGGTTTCGGAGCGGAGCGGATCAGGCCGCCGCGCGCAGTTCCGGGCGCATCGGCCATGCCGGATCGACCGACTCCGTCGAGCCGCTGCGTGCGAACCACTCCTCGAGGCCGCGCGCCTGGGCCGCGTGCCACACCGCCTGCCGCGCGTGGAGTTCGGCCGGCGACATGGGCTCCAATCGCTCGGCGAACCGGCGGCCGACGGCCCGTGCCACCTCCATCGCCGCATGGGCGTCGGCGGTCGCGTCGTGCGCCTCGTCCCGGCGTACGCCGTACTCCGCGCACAGGTCGGTCAGGGTGCGTCGGCCCTTGCGGTGACGGTCGAGATGCCTGTCGATGACCCGGGGGTCGAGCACGCACAGCGGACGGTTCTCCAGGTAGCGGGCCAGTGAGGAAGCCCGATGGCGGCGTAACTCGCGGTCGAGCAGCGTGAGATCGAACGGGGCGTTCATCACCACCAACGGCTTGCCCGCAGCGCTGAGTTCGGCGAGTTCGCGGCCGATCTCCTCCATCACCGGGGCCGGCCAGCGGCCCTCGCGGCAGAGCCGGTCCTCGGTGAGCCCGTGCAGTGCGGTCGCCGCGCGCGGCACCGGTATGCCCGGGGTGACCAGCCAGCGCGAGACCCGCGGTCGCGCTCCCGCGGAATCCTGCACCACTACGGCGGCCGACACGATCCGGTCGGTCTCGACGTCCACGCCGGTGGTCTCGATGTCGAACGCGGCCAGGGGACCCTCGTACCAAGATGTCATCGCCAAGCAACTCCCTGTCCCTGCACGGCGGATGGCGCGAAGGGTGTCCATCCGCCCGTCAACGCCCTTGGCGGGGCCGCATGTTGCCCGCATCGCCCGAGCTGGTGATACCCGCCCTGTTCGCGCCGTACGCCGACCGGGGGCACCGCAGCTGACGGGCGGCGCGGAGGATCGAGGTGGCCGCGGCTTTCGGGGGCACACGGATGCCGCCCCGTGCAACGTCGGCCGAGGTTGATGCCGCGGGGCGGGGCCGCATGACGAGGGCGGCGTGCGTGCGCGCGGGGCAGACCCTGGCGGCGGTCGTGGGCGGGGCGGCGGCTCGCTCCTGAGAGCCCCTGCGGTAGACGGGTGGCACCCGGGCCTGTCGCCTGCCGTCGGCGGCCCCGCGCGACCGTTTCGCGGTGGGCCCTGTCCGCTCGGTACGATTCAGACGCGCAGTGTCCACTGTGGCGCCCCCATCAGGCAGGAGAGACCGGTGTCAGACGTCCGTGTGATCATCCATCGCGATTCCGAGCGGGAAGAGCGCGTGGTGACGACGGGCACTACGGCCGCCGAGCTCTTCGCCGGCGAGCGCACCGTCATCGCCGCCCGTGTCGCGGGAGAACTGAAGGACCTCGCCCACGAGATCAAGGACGGCGAGGAGGTCGAGCCGGTCGAGATCTCCTCCGACGACGGTCTGAACATCCTGCGCCACTCCACCGCGCACGTGATGGCCCAGGCCGTGCAGGAGCTGTTCCCCGAGGCCAAGCTCGGGATCGGCCCGCCGGTCAAGGACGGCTTCTACTACGACTTCGACGTCGAGAAGCCGTTCACCCCCGAGGACCTCAAGGCCGTCGAGAAGAAGATGCAGGAGATCCAGAAGCGCGGCCAGCGCTTCTCGCGCCGCGTCGTGACCGACGAGGCCGCCCGCGAGGAGCTGGCCGACGAGCCGTACAAGCTGGAGCTGATCGGGCTCAAGGGATCCGCCTCCAGCGACGACGGCGCGGACGTCGAGGTCGGCGCGGGTGAGCTGACGATCTACGACAACCTCGACCCGAAGTCCGGCGACCTGTGCTGGAAGGACCTCTGCCGCGGTCCGCACCTGCCCACCACCCGCAACATCCCGGCGTTCAAGCTGATGCGGAACGCCGCCGCGTACTGGCGGGGCAGCGAGAAGAACCCGATGCTGCAGCGCATCTACGGCACCGCCTGGCCCACCAAGGACGAGCTCAAGGCGCACCTGGAGTTCCTCGCCGAGGCGGAGAAGCGCGACCACCGCCGCCTGGGTAACGAGCTGGACCTGTTCTCCATCCCCGAGCAGATCGGCTCCGGCCTCGCCGTCTTCCACCCCAAGGGGGGCATCGTCCGCCGGGTCATGGAGGACTACTCGCGCCGCCGGCACGAGGAGGAGGGCTACGAGTTCGTCTACACCCCGCACGCCACCAAGGGGAAGCTCTTCGAGACCTCGGGCCACCTGGACTGGTACGCCGACGGCATGTACCCGCCCATGCAGCTCGACGAGGGCGTGGACTACTACCTCAAGCCCATGAACTGCCCGATGCACAACCTGATCTTCGACGCGCGCGGTCGCTCGTACCGTGAACTGCCGCTGCGGCTCTTCGAGTTCGGCACGGTGTACCGGTACGAGAAGTCCGGCGTCGTGCACGGTCTGACCCGGGCCCGCGGCTTCACCCAGGACGACGCGCACATCTACTGCACCCGCGAGCAGATGGCCGACGAGCTCGACAAGACGCTCACCTTCGTCCTGGGCCTGCTGCGTGACTACGGCCTCAACGACTTCTATCTGGAACTGTCCACCAAGGACCCGGAGAAGTACGTCGGCTCCGACCAGGCCTGGGAGGAAGCCACCGAGGTCCTCGCGCAGGTCGCCGAGAAGCAGGGCCTGCCGCTGGTACCGGACCCGGGCGGCGCCGCCTTCTACGGCCCGAAGATCTCCGTCCAGGCGAAGGACGCCATCGGTCGTACCTGGCAGATGTCCACCGTGCAGCTGGACTTCAACCTGCCGGAGCGGTTCGACCTCGAGTACACCGGGCCCGACGGCGCCAAGCAGCGGCCCGTCATGATCCACCGGGCCCTGTTCGGCTCGATCGAGCGGTTCTTCGCCGTGCTCCTCGAGCACTATGCCGGTGCGTTCCCGGCGTGGCTGGCTCCCGTGCAGGCCGTCGGTATCCCGGTCGGGGACGCGCACGTCGACTACCTGCAGGAGTTCGCCGCCGACGCGCGGAAGAAGGGACTGCGGGTCGAGGTGGACGCGTCGTCGGACCGGATGCAGAAGAAGATCCGCAATCAGCAGAAGCAGAAGGTGCCGTTCATGGTCATCGTCGGCGACGACGACATGAACGCGGGCACGGTGTCGTTCCGGTACCGGGACGGCTCCCAGGAGAACGGCATCGCGCGCGAGGACGCACTGGCCAAGCTGGCCGACGTGGTCGAGCGCCGCGTGCAGGTCTGAGCCCGGACTCGGCCAGGCGACCGCGGCCCCCGGAAGGCAGCAGCTTTCCGGGGGCTGCGCCGGTCCGGCCCCGGCGATACGGTCCGCCTCCGTGAAGTCATATGCTGCACACCATGACGAGTGAGCCGGAGCAGCAGATCGGAGTGGGTACCCAGGACGCGTTCCAGCGCCTGTGGACGCCCCACCGGATGGCCTACATCCAGGGCGAGAACAAGCCCAGTGGGCCCGATGCCGGCGACGGCTGTCCGTTCTGTGCGATCCCGGCCAAGTCCGACGAGGACGGGCTCATCATCACCCGCGGCGAGCACGTGTACACGGTGCTCAACCTGTACCCGTACAACGGCGGACACCTGATGGTGGTGCCGTACCGGCACACCGCCGACTACACCGAGTTGAACGCGGCGGAGACCGCCGAACTGGCCGAGCAGACCAAGCGCGCCATGACGGCGCTGCGGGCCGCGTCCGGCGCGCACGGATTCAACATCGGGATGAACCAGGGCACGGTGGCGGGCGCCGGCATCGCCGCGCACCTGCACCAGCACGTGGTGCCGCGATGGGGCGGCGACACCAACTTCATGCCGGTGGTCGGGCACACCAAGGTGCTTCCGCAACTGCTTGCGGACACCCGGAAGATGCTCGCCGACGCCTGGCCGGTGGACTGACCGCACGCGGACCGCACTCTGCGGGCGCTCCTACGCGTCGTAGACGTCCGCCTTGCGGGGTGCGGCCTCCTGCACCACGTTGCTCAGGAACAGCGAACGGTTGCCGAAGCGCTCGGTGTTCACGCCGTTCTCCTTGAGGACCCTGAGGGCCGATGCGTGCACCACACGCAGTACGGGGGTGGCCGCGCGCAGTGCGTCGTCGGCCATGAAACGGTGCCGCCAGGGCTTGTCGGCCCAGGCGTGGCGCAGGCCGAAGGGCTCCGGCAGGGTCAGCTTGCCGCCCAGGTAGTTCAGGAGCGGCGGAAACCAGGTGAAGGGCGCGCGGGCGGCGAGACGCACCACCTCCGCTGTCTCGACGAGCGGCTGCTTGACCTCCTTGGTCTCCCAGAACTTGACCGCCCGCGAGACCTCCTTGACCTTGGCCTTCGGCTTGGTCGTGAAGAGCGGATGCACCGGCCCGAGCGCGTGCCCGGTCACCTCGATGCGCAGCGTCTCGTGCAGCACGGTCACCGTGATCAGCATGGTGATCACCAACTGGCCGTCCCAGAGCACGAACTGGACGCCGAGGTAGTGCCGGTCACCGCTGCCGAACTGCTGCTCGTTGCAGATGCGCTGTATCTCGTGGCCCTTGATCTGGAAGGCCTCCACGTCGGTCCCGCCGGGGCGGGCCACCTCGCTCGCGTTCTCCCCCACCGGGGAGACCACCCAGTGGCGTATCGACGGCTTCGGGAAGCCCCCGGTGTGCAGCGGGCCGCGCTCCAGGAGCAGCAGCTGGTCGTGAACCGCGCGGACGACGTCCCAGCTGCGGAACGGGTTGATCTCCGACTTCTCGTCCACGGGTATCAGCTCTTCGGCGAGCTGCCAGCTGCCCCAGCGGGTTCCCATGCCGAGGATGCCCTTGGGGCCGGCGTAGAAGACCGAGTTCGAATGCTGCTCCGCGGTCAGCCGGGCCAGACTCTGGCGCAGGCGCTCGGCCGCCGTCTGGTTGGGGGTGCTCGGAACCGCCTCCGGGATCTTGGGGCCGATGCCACCGCCCGCGAGCAGGCTCTCCCAGCGCCCCCTCAGGTCACGGGCCGTGCGCTCGCAGATCTGCTTGGCGAGCAGCCAGCCGAGCACCGGCACGATGACCATGGCCCGTATGTAGAGCCCGAGCAGGCCGGTGAACGGCAGCTTGACCAGGTACAGGACCCCGAGACCGCAGGCGCCCACCAGGAGTGCCGTGCCCAGTGCGGCCATGCGGCGGTCCTTGAGGCCGCCCAGCGTCTTGCGGATCTGGAAGATGAGCAGCCAGATGAGCAGGCCCGGCAGGAACAGCACCCCGAACAGGAAGGTGACGCCGGTCAGACGGGTGTCACGCGCCTTGCGGATGCCGTTCGCCGCGAGGCAGTGCTCGACGACCGACTGCGGCTCCATGCCGAACGACTGGATCAGCGGCTTCCGCGCGCCGCCGAGCATCCTGGTCTGCACGGCGTGCGAGAACGCCTCGCCCAGATTCGGTGCGAAGAGCGACAACTTGCCCTTCTTCACCGTGGACTTGTGCCATTCGCTGTTCGCCTTGAGGATCTCGTCGAGCGGCACGTCGCGGTACGCGGCCGAGGCCAGGGCGTGCGTGGCCGCGGTCTCGCCTGCCGCGCCCGACAGCGGCACCTGCGCACCGGGCCTGAAGTCGAAGAGATCCGCCACTACTGCCCCCATCACCGCACTGCCGCTGCCGCGGCCCTTGCCGACTTGCCTGCCCCGGCGACCTGTTGAGGATTCCGGTCCCGAGGTCACCGTGCCCGCCCCGCAGATCATCAATGTATCGGGGGGCACTGACATACGTCAGGGGACGTCACAATGACGGTCGGCCGCAACAGAGTTGAACAGGCGTCATTCAGCCACGGGGCAGCGCCGGCGGTCGGCCTGAGGTGCCTCAGCCCGCCTCTTCCGTCTCCTCCCGGAGTTTGGCCGCGAGCGGCGCGGGCACCGGCTCGTGCCGGACGTAGCTGCGCCCGAAACGGCCGGTGCCGTGCGAGAGGGAGCGCAGGTCCACCGCGTACCGGCCGATCTCGACGTCGGGAACCTCGGCGCGCACCAGGGTCCGCCCGCCGGGCGACTGCTCGGTGCCGACCACTCGGCCTCGCCGGCCCGCCAGATCGCTCATCACCGCGCCCACGAATGCGTCGGGCACCAGGACCCGTACCTCGGCGACCGGTTCGAGCAGATGGATCGCGGCGTCCGCGGCCGCCTCCCGCAGGGCCAGGGCGCCGGCCGTCTGGAAGGCGGCGTCGGAGGAGTCCACCGAGTGCGCCTTTCCGTCGAGAAGGGTGACCTTGACGTCCACGATCGGGTGTCCGGAGGCGATGCCCCGCTGGGCCTGGGCGCGTATGCCCTTCTCCACCGAGGGAATGAACTGCCGCGGCACCGCACCACCCACCACCTTGTCGACGAACTCGATGCCCGCGCCGCCCGGCAGCGGCTCCACCTCGATCTCGCAGACGGCGTACTGGCCGTGGCCGCCGGACTGCTTGACGTGCCGTCCGCGCCCCGCCGCCTTGCCCGCGAAGGTCTCGCGCAGCGGAACCCGGTGCGCCACGACGTCGACCTGTACGCCGTAGCGGCTGCGCAGCCGCTCGAGGGCGACGTCCGCGTGAGCTTCGCCCAGGCACCACAGGACCACCTGGTGGGTGTCCTGATTGTGTTCGAGGCGCATGGTCGGGTCCTCGGCGACCAGCCGCGAAAGACCTTGCGAGAGCTTGTCCTCGTCCGGCTTGCTGTGGGCCTGGATGGCGAGCGGAAGGAGCGGGTCCGGCATGGACCACGGCTGCATCAGAAGCGGGTCGTCCTTGCTCGACAGCGTGTCGCCGGTCTCCGCGCGGGTCAGCCGCGCCACACAGGCCAGATCGCCCGCGATGCAGGAGGAGAGCACGCGCTGCTGCTTGCCGAACGGCGCGGAGAGAGCGCCGATGCGCTCGTCCAGGTCGTGGTCCTCGTGCCCGCGGTCCGCCAGACCGTGCCCCGAAACGTGCACGGTCACGTCCGGCCGCAGCGTGCCGGAGAAGACCCGCACCAGGGACACCCGGCCCACGTACGGATCGGAGGAGGTCTTCACCACCTCGGCGACGAGCGGCCCCTCGGGAACGCAGGTGGGCGCACGACGCGCGGCGCCCTGCGGAGTGGTGACGGGCGGAGCCTCGCGTTCCAGAGGTGTCGGGAAGCCGCCGGTGATCAGCTCGAGCAGTTCGACCGTACCGATGCCTTGCCGGGCGCCTTCCGCGGCGGGGGCGGCGGCGAGAACAGGGTGGAAGGAGCCGCGTGCGACGGCCCGCTCCAGATCGTCGACCAGGGTCTTGTGGTCGATCTCCTCGCCGCCGAGGTAGCGGTCCATCAAGGACTCGTCCTCGCTCTCGGCGATGATCCCCTCGATCAAGCGGTTACGTGCGTCCTCGATCGACGGCAGCCGGCCGGGATCCGGCTCGGACTCCTTGCGCTCGCCCGACGCGTAGTCGAGGACCCGCTGCGAGAGCAGGCCGACGAGACCGGTTACCGGAGCGTGCCCGTCCGCGCCCTGCGTCCCGTGCAACGGCAGGTACAGCGGCAGTACGGCGTCCGGGTCCTCGGCCCCGAAGGCCTCCGCGCAGATCCGGGTCATCTCGGTGAAGTCGGCCCTGGCCGCCTCCAGGTGTGTGACGACGATGGCGCGGGGCATGCCGACCGCCGCGCACTCCTCCCAGACCATGCGGGTCGCGCCGTCCACACCGTCCGCCGCCGAGACGACGAAAAGGGCCGCGTCCGCGGCGCGCAGACCGGCCCTGAGTTCCCCGACGAAATCCGCGTAGCCCGGGGTGTCGATGAGGTTGATCTTGATGCCGTCCCAGTGCAGGGGGACCAGGGACAGCTGGACCGAGCGTTGCTGACGGTGCTCGATCTCGTCGTGGTCCGAGACGGTTGTGCCGTCCTCCACGCGCCCCGGGCGGTTCACGGCTCCCGCGGTCAGGGCCAGGGCCTCCACCAGGGTCGTCTTTCCCGAACCATTGTGGCCGACCAGCACCACGTTCCGTATCGACGCGGGACGGTCGGCCGTCGCTGCCCTGCCGGCGGCCCCGGGGTGTGTGCTCGCCTTGTCGCCCATGCTGTGCCTCCCGATGGGATGACTCCCGATTGCGTTGCACGGTGGGGGAGAGGGCGCGGACACGCGGGAACCGCGTGCGGGGGCGGCTCCGGCGACGCCCGCGGTCCTTCGAGCTTTCCACTCGGGTCCGGGCGCGTCCATACGTCTCACGGGATCGCCGGCAGCCGGTACACGGCCGGTCCACGCCGGTGCGCAAGCGCCGCGCCGTACCCGGGCGGGGGCTGCGGAGGTGGGGTCCACGCGCGCGTGACTACGATGGGCCAGCGCCGGTCGCCGTAGGGGCTCGCCGGCCACCGACCCCCCGGGAAGGCCATGCTGAACAAGTACGCGCGTGCATTCTTCACGCGTGTCCTCACGCCGTTCGCCGCATTTCTGCTTCGTCGGGGGGTGAGCCCGGACGCGGTCACGCTCATCGGCACGGCCGGGGTGATGGCCGGAGCGCTGGTGTTCTTCCCCCGGGGGGAGTTCTTCTGGGGCACGATCGTCATCACGCTGTTCGTCTTCTCGGACCTGGTCGACGGGAACATGGCCCGGCAGGCCGGGGTCTCCAGCCGGTGGGGAGCGTTCCTGGACTCCACCCTCGACCGGGTCGCCGACAGTGCGATCTTCGGCGGCTTCGCGCTCTGGTACGCGGGCAGCGGTGACAACAACCTGCTCTGCGCGGTGGCGATCTTCTGTCTGGCGAGCGGTCAGGTCGTCTCGTACACGAAGGCCCGCGGCGAGTCGATCGGCCTGCCGGTCGCCGTCAACGGGCTCATCGAGCGGGCGGAGCGCCTCGTCATCTCGCTGGTCGCCGCGGGTCTCGCGGGTCTGCACGGTTTCGGCGTTCCCGGCATCGACGTGCTGCTGCCGATCGCGCTGTGGATCGTGGCCGGCGGCAGCGTGATCACGCTCGGCCAGCGGGTCGTGACGGTGCGCCGTGAGGCCGCCGAGGCCGATGCCGCCGCGGCCGAGGGCGGCGCCGCGTGAAGGAGAAGCTCACCGACGGTCTGTACGGGCTCGCCTGGAGCTCGGTCAAGAAGCTCCCCGAACCCGTCGCGGTACGCCTCGGGCGCACCGTCGCCGACCTGGCCTGGCGCCGCCGCGGCACCGGGGTGCGACGCCTGGAGGCCAACTACGCGCGCGTGGTGCCCGATGCGTCTCCCGAGCAGCTGCGCGACCTGTCCAGGGCCGGCATGCGGTCGTACATGCGGTACTGGATGGAGTCCTTCCGGCTGCCCGCGTGGAGCAAGCAGCGCATGCGGGACGGCTTCGAGCCCACCGGTGTGAACCATCTGACGGAGGCGCTGGCCTCCGGCCGCGGTGTGATCGCTGCGCTGCCGCACCTGGGCAACTGGGACCTGGCCGGTGCCTGGGTCACCGCCAAGCTCGACACTCCGTTCACCACCGTGCAGGAGCGGCTGAAACCGGAGTCCCTGTACGACCGTTTCGTCGCCTATCGCGGCAGCCTCGGCATGGAGGTGCTGCCGCACACCGGTGGTGCCGCGTTCGGCACTCTCGCGCGGCGCCTGCGGGCCGGCGGCCTGGTCTGCCTGGTGGCCGACCGCGACCTGTCCGCGTCCGGCGTCGAGGTCTCGTTCTTCGGCGATACGGCACGGATGCCGGCCGGACCGGCGCTGCTGGCCCAGCAGACCGGGGCGGTCCTGCTGCCCGTGACGCTCTTCTACGACGATTCGCCGGTGATGAAGGGCCGGATCCATCCGCCGGTCGATGTCCCCGAGTCAGGTACCCGGGCCGAGAAGACGTCTGTCATGACACAGGCGCTGGCCGATGCCTTCGCCTCGGGTATCGGGGAGCATCCGGAGGACTGGCACATGCTGCAGCGGCTGTGGCTCGCCGACCTGGATCCGGCGAAGGCCCCCGCGCACGCGGGCGGCGACGCGGGTCCCTCGCGGGGGCACCACGCGCGCGTGGGCGACGACGCGGACGACGCGCGCGCGGGCGAAGACACGCGGACGGCCGGGCCGGGCGAAGGGACGACGGCATGAAGATCGGCATCGTCTGCCCCTACTCCTGGGACGTGCCCGGCGGCGTCCAGTTCCACATCCGTGACCTGGCGGAGCATCTGATCCGCCTCGGCCACGAGGTCTCCGTACTTGCTCCCGCCGACGACGAGACCCCGCTGCCGCCGTACGTCGTGTCGGCCGGCCGAGCCGTTCCCGTGCCGTACAACGGCTCGGTGGCGCGGCTCAACTTCGGCTTTCTGTCGGCGAGTCGGGTACGCCGCTGGCTGCACGACGGCACGTTCGACGTGATCCACATCCACGAGCCGGCCTCTCCCTCGCTCGGCCTGCTCACCTGCTGGGCCGCGCAGGGGCCGATCGTCGCCACGTTCCACACGTCCAACCCGCGCTCGCGCGCGATGATCGCCGCGTACCCCATCCTGCAGCCCGCCCTGGAGAAGATCAGCGCCCGGATCGCGGTCAGCGAGTACGCGCGGCGCACCCTGGTGGAACACCTCGGCGGCGACGCGGTCGTCATCCCCAACGGCGTGGACGTGGACTTCTTCGCCCGCGCCGAGCCGAAGGCCGAATGGCAGTCCGCCCCGGCGCGCGGCGAGGACGCCGCTGTCGGCGACCGTGAGGGCAATACCGGCACGATCGGTTTCATCGGCCGTATCGACGAGCCGCGCAAGGGCCTGCCCGTCCTGATGCAGGCCCTTCCGAAGATCCTGGCCGAACGCCCCGGCACGCGGCTCCTGGTGGCCGGCCGGGGCGACGAGGACGAGGCTGTCGAGAGCCTGCCCGCCGAGATGCGTGAGCGCGTGGAGTTCCTCGGCATGGTCAGCGACGAGGACAAGGCCCGGCTGCTGCGCAGCGTCGACGTGTACGTCGCGCCCAACACCGGTGGCGAGAGCTTCGGCATCATCCTCGTGGAGGCGATGTCCGCGGGAGCACCCGTGCTCGCCTCGGACCTGGACGCCTTCGCGCAGGTCCTCGACCAGGGCGCCGCCGGCGACCTCTTCGCCAACGAGGACGCGGACGCGCTCGCGGACGCCGCGCTCAGGCTGCTCGGCGACCCGGAGCGCAGGACCGGACTCCACGAGCGGGGGAGCGCCCACGTACGGCGCTTCGACTGGTCGACGGTCGGCGCGGACATCCTCTCGGTCTACGAGACGGTCACCGACGGCGCCGCGTCGGTGGCCGCCGACGAACGGATCGGTCTGCGGGCCCGGTTGGGGCTCGCCAAGAGCTGACGGAGCGTCCTTGCATGCGCAGGAGGATGATTTCCCGGCGTGCGGTGACCGGTCGCCGCGACGGTAGCCTTGCCGCCCGTGACCTCCACTCTGATCTGGATCGCCGTCGTCCTGTTCGCGATCGGCCTGTACCTCAGCTGGACGGCCGGCCGGCTCGACCGTCTGCACGCCCGGATCGACGCCGCACGGGCCGCGCTCGACGCGCAACTTCTGCGCCGGGCCTCCGTGGCCCAGGAGTTGGCCACCTCGGGAATCCTCGATCCCGCCGCGTCGATCGTGCTCTACGAGGCCGCGCACGCTGCGCGGCAGGCCGCGGAGGAGCATCGGGAGGTCGCCGAGAGCGAGCTCAGCCAGGCCCTGCGCGCGGTGTTCGCCGAGCAGGAGGTGCTCGACCTGGTCCGCGAGGCGGCAGGCGGGGACGAGGCGGCCGGCGAACTGGCCCAGGCGGTACGCCGGGTGCCGATGGCCCGGCGTTTCCACAACGACGCGGTACGGGCCGCACGGGCCCTGCGCCGGCATCGCACCGTGCGCTGGTTCCGCCTCGCCGGTCATGCGCCGTTCCCGCTCGCCGTCGAGATGGACGACGAGCCGCCCACCGTGCTCGCCGACCGGGCCGGCGGACCGGGCGCCACGCGCGCGTAGGGACTGCGCCTTCGCTCGCCGCCGGGTTCCGAGAATGAGCCACGGCCTCACCATTGGCCCTTGTTGTGGACTGGTCTCTGCGGGTTGGCTCCGGGGTGTAGCGATTCACTTCTCCCCAGCGAGGTCTCCCGTGTCCAGCACGCCATCGTCCAGCTCTCCTTCGGCCGCCGAATCCGCCACCACCGGCACCGCGCGCGTGAAGCGCGGGATGGCCGAGCAGCTCAAGGGCGGCGTGATCATGGACGTCGTCACGCCCGAGCAGGCCAAGATCGCCGAGGACGCCGGCGCGGTCGCCGTGATGGCCCTCGAGCGGGTCCCGGCCGACATCCGCAAGGACGGCGGTGTCGCCCGGATGTCCGACCCGGACATGATCGAGGGCATCATCGGCGCGGTCTCCATCCCGGTGATGGCCAAGTCCCGGATCGGACACTTCGTCGAGGCGCAGGTCCTGCAGTCCCTCGGCGTCGACTACATCGACGAGTCCGAGGTGCTGACCCCGGCCGACGAGGTCAACCACAGCGACAAGTTCGCCTTCACCACGCCGTTCGTCTGCGGCGCCACCAACCTGGGCGAGGCGCTGCGCCGCATCGCCGAGGGCGCCGCCATGATCCGCTCCAAGGGCGAGGCCGGCACCGGCAACGTCGTCGAGGCGGTCCGTCACCTGCGCCAGATCAAGAACGAGATCGCCCGCCTGCGCGGCTACGACAACCACGAGCTGTACGCCGCCGCCAAGGATCTGCGCGCCCCCTACGAGCTGGTCAAGGAGGCCGCTGAGCTCGGCAAGCTGCCCGTCGTGCTGTTCTCCGCAGGCGGTGTGGCCACCCCCGCCGACGCCGCCCTGATGCGGCAGCTGGGCGCCGAGGGCGTCTTCGTCGGCTCCGGCATCTTCAAGTCCGGCGACCCCGCCAAGCGCGCCGCGGCCATCGTCCGCGCCACCACGTTCTACGACGACCCGGCCGTGATCGCCGATGCCTCCCGCGACCTCGGCGAGGCCATGGTGGGCATCAACTGCGACACCCTCCCCGACAACGAGCGCTACGCGAACCGGGGATGGTGATGACCGTAGGCTCCCCGCTGATCGGCGTCCTCGCCCTGCAGGGCGACGTACGCGAACATCTGGCGGCTCTCACCGCGGCCGGCGCACGGACCACCACCGTGCGCCGGCCCGGCGAACTGGCGGCAGTGGACGCCCTCGTCGTACCCGGCGGTGAATCCACCACGATCTCCAAACTGGCCGCCCTCTTCGGCCTTCTGGAGCCCCTCCGCGCGCGCGTGCAGGTCGGAATGCCGGTCTACGGGACGTGCGCGGGCCTGATCATGCTCGCCGAGAAGATCCTCGATCCCCGCTCCGGACAGGAGACCTTCGGCGGCATCGACATGATCGTGCGGCGCAATGCCTTCGGCCGGCAGAACGAGTCCTTCGAGGCGGCCGTCGAATTCACCGGTATCGACGGCGGCCCGGTCGACGGCGTCTTCATCCGCGCCCCCTGGGTCGAGTCGGCCGGCCCGGACACCGAAGTACTCGCCGAGTACGACGGCCACATCGTCGCCGTCCGCCAGGGTGCCGCGCTCGCGACCTCGTTCCATCCCGAGCTGACCGGCGACCACCGGGTCCATGCGTACTTTGTCCGAATGGTCCGCGAGTGGATGGCCGAGGGACGTTCGCCTGAGCAGGCCCGGGCGGTCTGAGGCTCGGGCAGTCACCGGATCCCGGTAGGATCTCTGGCGTTCGTACGGAGATTGGTTACGCGAAGGAGACAGGCAGATGTCCGGCCACTCTAAATGGGCCACGACGAAGCACAAGAAGGCCGTGATTGATGCCAAACGCGGCAAACTCTTCGCGAAGCTGATCAAGAACATCGAGGTCGCGGCGCGTATGGGCGGTGCCGACATCGAAGGCAACCCCACGCTGTACGACGCCATCCAGAAGGCGAAGAAGCAGTCCGTCCCGAACAAGAACATCGACTCCGCGGTCAAGCGGGGCGCAGGCCTCGAGGCCGGCGGCGCCGAGTACGAGACGATCATGTACGAGGGCTACGGACCGAACGGCGTCGCGGTGCTCATCGAGTGCCTGACCGACAACCGCAACCGTGCCGCCTCCGACGTCCGCGTCGCGATGACGCGCAACGGCGGATCGATGGCCGACCCGGGCTCGGTCTCGTACCTGTTCAACCGCAAGGGCGTGGTGATCGTCCCCAAGGCGGAGCTGTCCGAGGACGACGTGCTCGGCGCGGTCCTGGACGCGGGCGCCGAGGAGGTCAACGACCTCGGTGAGTCCTTCGAGGTGCTCAGCGAGGCCACCGACCTGGTCGCGGTCCGCACCGCCCTGCAGGAGGCCGGTATCGACTATGACTCGGCCGAGGCGAACTTCGTGCCGACCATGCAGGTCGAGCTGGACGAGGACGGCGCCCGCAAGATCTTCAAGCTCATCGACGTCCTGGAGGACAGCGACGACGTGCAGAACGTCTTCGCCAACTTCGACGTCTCCGACGAGGTCATGGAGAAGGTCGACGCCTGACACGGGCGAGCGCCGACCGAGGGTCCGGCGCCCTGTGGGGCAGGCCGACGGCGAGCACGAGGGCCGACGGGGACACACCCCGTCGGCCCTCCGCTTTCCCCGTGGTTGTCAGTGCGAGCCGATAGCCTGCACAAACACATGAACGAAGGCGAAGGGGGCGGTGCGGGATGCGGGTGCTCGGCGTGGACCCCGGCCTGACCAGGTGCGGTGTGGGCGTCGTCGAGGGCACCGCGGGGCGCCCCCTGACGATGATCGACGTCGGCGTCGTACGCACTTCGGCCGACCTCGACACGGCACAGCGCTTGGTCGCGATCGAGCAGGGCATCGAGGAGTGGCTGGACACCCACCGTCCGGGATACGTCGCGGTGGAGCGCGTCTTCAGCCAGCACAACGTCCGCACGGTGATGGGCACCGCCCAGGCCAGCGCCGTCGCGATGCTCTGCGCTGCCCGCCGCGGCCTGCCCGTCGCCCTGCACACCCCGAGCGAGGTCAAAGCCGCCGTCACCGGCAGCGGCCGGGCCGACAAGGCGCAGGTGGGAGCCATGGTGACCCGGGTGCTCCGGCTCGCCGCCCCGCCCAAGCCGGCCGACGCGGCGGACGCCCTCGCCCTCGCCATCTGCCACATCTGGCGTGCCCCCGCGGTCAACCGCCTGCAGCAGGCGCACGCCGCGGCCCGCCGCCAGAGCCAGCCCACCGCACCCGTACGGAAGGTCACGCGATGATCGCGTTCGTCAGCGGCCCGGTCGCGGCCCTCGCCCCGGACTCGGCCGTCATCGAGGTCGGCGGGATCGGCATGGCCGTCCAGTGCACCCCCGACACCCTCTCGACCCTGCGTATGGGCCAGGCCGCCAAACTGGCCACCTCCCTCGTCGTACGGGAGGACTCGCTCACCCTCTACGGATTCGCGGACGACGACGAGCGGCAGATCTTCGAACTGCTGCAGACCGCGAGCGGTGTAGGCCCCCGACTCGCCCAGGCGATGCTCGCCGTGCACTCCCCGGACGCCCTGCGCAGAGCGGTCGCCACCGGGGACGAGAAGGCGCTGACCGCCGTTCCCGGCATCGGCAAGAAGGGCGCGCAGAAGCTGCTCCTCGAGTTCAAGGACCGCCTCGGCGCACCGGTCGGCAGCGCCGCCCCCGCCGTCGGATCTCCCGTCACCGCGTCCTGGCGCGACCAGCTGCACGCCGCCCTGATCGGACTCGGCTACGCGACCCGCGAGGCGGACGAGGCGGTCGCGGCCGTGACCCCGCAGGCCGAGGCCGAGGGCGGTACCCCCGAGGTGGGCCGGCTCCTCAAGTCCGCACTGCAGACCCTGAACAAGGCCCGCTGACCGGTAGGTCCGGCCGCCGCAGCACGACCGCCCCACCCGAGACAGACGCGAGGCACACCTCATGAACTGGGACGACACGACCGACGAGACGCCCGCCGCCGAAGCGGGCGAGCGACTCGTCGGCGCGTCCGCCGCGGGCGACGACCAGGCCGTCGAGGCGGCCCTCAGGCCCAAGGACCTGCAGGAGTTCATCGGGCAGGAGAAGGTCAGGGAGCAGTTGGACCTGATGCTCCGCGCGGCACGTGCGCGTGGCGCCACCGCCGACCACGTCCTGCTCTCCGGCGCCCCCGGCCTCGGCAAGACCACTCTGTCGATGATCATCGCGGCCGAGATGGGCGCCCCGATCCGCATCACCAGCGGCCCCGCCATCCAGCACGCGGGAGATCTGGCGGCCATCCTTTCCTCGCTCCAGGAGGGCGAGGTGCTCTTCCTCGACGAGATTCACCGGATGTCCAGGCCGGCCGAGGAGATGCTCTACATGGCCATGGAGGACTTCCGCGTCGACGTCATCGTCGGCAAGGGGCCCGGGGCCACCGCGATCCCGCTCGAGCTGCCGCCGTTCACCCTGGTCGGCGCGACCACCCGGGCCGGACTGCTGCCGCCCCCGCTGCGCGACCGTTTCGGCTTCACCGCACACATGGAGTTCTACGAACCGGCCGAGCTGCAACTGGTGATCGACCGCTCCGCCCACCTGCTCGACGTGACGATCGGTGCCGACGGCGCGTCCGAGATCTCCGGACGCTCCCGCGGCACGCCCCGTATCGCCAACCGTCTGCTGCGCCGCGTCCGCGACTACGCCCAGGTCAAGGCGGACGGCATCGTCACCCGGGAGATCGCGGCCAAGGCCCTCGCGGTCTACGAGGTGGACGAGCGCGGCCTCGACCGGCTCGACAGGTCGGTCCTCGAAGCCCTGCTCAAGCTGTTCGGTGGCGGGCCGGTCGGCCTGTCGACGCTGTCGGTCGCGGTCGGCGAGGAGCGGGAGACGGTCGAGGAGGTGGCCGAGCCCTTCCTCGTACGCGAGGGGCTGCTCGCCCGGACACCGCGGGGACGGGTCGCGACTCCCGCTGCATGGGCGCACCTCGGGCTCGTACCGCCGCAGGCACGCGGAACCGGCACAACAGGACAAGGGGACCTGTTCGGGGCGTGACGGCGAGGAACCTGGCCGGGGGAGGAACCCCGGTGCCATGCTGAGCGTTGTTCCATAGGCGCGGACTCGCCTAGACTCCGCCGATGCCGCCCTTGCGGGTGGCTTGTCCACCCCCATCCAACTGGCCGCTCACCTCTTGCGCGGTCGTGCGAAGGAAACTCCGTCCCGTGAATATCGTGACTCTCCTCCCCTTCATCGTGCTCATCGGGGCCATGTTCCTGATGACCCGCTCTGCCAAGAAGAAGCAGCAGGCGGCCGCGCGGATGCGCGACGACATGCAGCCCGGCACCGGCGTCCGCACGATCGGGGGCATGTACGCCACCGTCAAGGAGGTCAGCCAGGACACGGTCCTTCTGGAGGTGGCCCCGGGCGTCCACGCGGTCTACGCGAAGAACTCGGTCGGCGCGGTCCTGGACGACGCGGAGTACAACCGCATCGTGCACGGTGTCGAGGCCGACGAGGACACTCCGGCCGTGCCCGACGACGCCTCCTCCCTGACCGAGGCGGGCGAGGGCGACGTCGACGACGAGCGCATCGACATGGTCAAGAAGGACGGGGCCGACGATGACGCCGACGCCGCGGGCGATGCCCAGCCGAAGAAGACCGACGGCGAGTCCGACGCGAAGTAACCACGACCGAGGGCCGCGGCGTCACCTGCCCGCGGTCCCTCTGCCGTGAGAGCTTCCCCGGGTTCCGCGAGTCCCACGGGTACCGCGAGGTACCGGGACGCGCGGGCTCGGCGGGTTCCCGAGACCACTTCATGGCCGCCCACATCGCAACGGGGTTCCGGGCGGTTGGACAGGGAGAAACGACAAGGTGGCAGCACCGAAGAAGGGCCGGGGGCAGAGCCAAAGCAAGCCGTGGCGCCCGCTGGCTCTGATCTTGATCGCCATGGTGGCGCTCACCGGAGGAATGTTCATCTCCGGGCACACCACGCCGCGCCTGGGCATCGACCTCGCGGGCGGCACGAGCATCACGCTCGAGGCGAAGAACCAGCCGGGCGCTGAAAACGCGATCAACCCGACGAACATGAACACGGCCGTCGGCATCATCGAGCGCCGTGTCAACGGCCTCGGTGTCTCCGAGGCCGAGGTCCAGACCCAGGGCGACCGCAACATCATCGTCAACATCCCCCGGGGCACCGACGAGAAGCAGGCTCGCGAGCAGGTCGGTACGACCGCTCAGCTCTACTTCCGCCCCGTGCTCACCGTCGCCCCGGGTGCCCCGACACCCGACCCCGAGGCGAGCGGTGGTCAGAAGCCCGGCGCTCCCGAGGCCGGCGACGGCAAGGACAAGGGCGGCGCCAAGGACGACGAGAAGGCGACAGCCCCCTCCGACGGCGCCTCGCCGCAGGGCCGTGCCCTCACCGACGGCCTGAAGGACGACCCCACCCCGAAGCCGAATCCGTCCGGCTCCAAGCAGCCTTCCGGCGCCCCCGAGACCACTCCGCCCCCGGACCCGGCGACGCAGAAGCTGCAGGCGAAGTTCCAGGCGCTCGACTGCACCAAGCAGAACCAGCGGGTGAAGGCCGCCGAGGGCGTCAAGCCGACCGATGCGATGGTCGGCTGCGGCAAGAACAGCCAGGGCCAGTGGGAGAAGTACATCCTCGGTCCGTCGGAGGTCGACGGCAAAGAGGTCGACGACGCCAAGGCCGTGATCGACGAGCGCTCCGGTCAGTGGATCGTCACGATGGAGTTCAGCGACAAGGGCGCTGACGCCTTCTCGAAGATCACCAGCAAGCTGAAGAGCCAGCAGCCGCCGATGAACCAGTTCGGCATCGTGCTCGACGGCGAGGTCGTCTCCGCTCCGAGCGTGCAGACGACCCTGAGCAGCAACGCACAGATCTCCGGCAGCTTCACCCAGGAGTCCTCCCAGGAGCTCGCCAACATCCTGTCGTACGGCGCCCTGCCTCTCTCCTTCCAGGAGCAGAGCGTCACCACGGTGACCGCGGCGCTCGGCGGCGACCAGCTGGAGGCCGGCCTGATCGCGGGCGCCATCGGCCTCGCCCTCGTCATCATCTACCTGGTGGTCTACTACCGCGGGCTCGCGTTCATCGCACTGCTCAGCCTGCTGGCCTCCGCCATCCTGACGTTCACATTGATGGCGCTGCTCGGCCCGGCGATCGGTTTCGCACTGAACCTGCCGGCCGTCTGCGGTGCCATCGTCGCCATCGGTATCACCGCCGACTCGTTCATCGTGTACTTCGAACGCGTGAGAGACGAGGTCCGCGAGGGCCGCTCGCTCCAGCCCGCGGTCGAGCGTGCCTGGCCGCGCGCACGGCGCACCATCCTGGTCGCCGACTTCGTGTCGTTCCTCGCCGCAGCCGTGCTGTTCGCGGTCACGGTCGGCAAGGTGCAGGGCTTCGCGTTCACTCTCGGACTGACCACGCTGCTCGATGTCGTGGTGGTCTTCCTCTTCACCAAGCCGCTGCTGACGATGATGGCCCGGCGCAAGTTCTTCGCCCAGGGCCACCCCTGGTCCGGTCTCGATCCGAAACGACTCGGTGCCAAGCCCCCGCTACGCCGCGGACGCCGTGCCGCCGCCCCCGTCGACCCGAAGGAGGCGTGAGATGTCGAAACTCGGCAACCTCGGCGCCCGGCTCTACCGCGGCGATATCGGCTACGACTTCATCGGCAAGCGGAAGCTCTGGTACGGCGTCTCCATCCTGATCACCATCACGGCCGCCGTGGCCCTGGCGGTGCAGGGCCTGCAGATGGGCATCGAGTTCAAGGGCGGCGCCGTCTTCACGACGCCGAAGACCAGCGCGTCCGTCGCGCACGTCCAGGAGTCCGCGGAGAAGGCCTCCGGCCACGAGGCCGTCGTCCAGGAACTGGGCAACGGCGGGATGCGCATCCAGGTCAGCGGCGTGGACACCGCGAAGTCGGACGCCATCAAGGCCGACCTCGCCGATGACCTCGACGTCCGCGCGGCGGACGTCAACGCCGAACTGGTCGGCCCCAGTTGGGGCAAGCAGATCGCCAACAAGGCGTGGCTCGGGCTCGGCGTCTTCATGGCCCTGGTGGTGGTCTACCTGGCCATCGCCTTCGAGTGGCGCATGGCGGTGGCGGCCCTGGTCGCACTGATCCACGACATCACCATCACGGTCGGCATCTACGCCCTGGTGGGCTTCGAGGTCACCGTCGGTACGGTCATGGGTCTCCTCACGATCCTCGGTTACTCGCTCTACGACACGGTCGTCGTCTTCGACTCCCTCAAGGAGCAGTCGAAGGGAGCCACGAAGCAGACCCGCTGGACGTACAGCGAGATCGCCAACCGCTCGATCAACAGCACCCTGGTGCGGTCGATCAACACCACGGTCGTCGCCCTGCTTCCGGTCGCCGGCCTGCTGTTCATCGGCGGCGGTGTCCTCGGTGCCGGCATGCTGAACGACATCTCGCTGTCGCTCTTCGTCGGCCTCGCAGCCGGTGCGTACTCCTCGATCTTCATCGCCACGCCGCTGGTCGCCGATCTCAAGGAGACCGAGCCGTCGATGAAGGCCCTCAAGAAGCGCGTGCTCGCCAAGCGGGCCGCGGCCGCCGCCAAGGACGACTCCCGCGAGGGCGACGACCCGGCGGACACCGCGGGCTCCGAGTACGAGGAGGACGAGGAGCCGCAGGACGACGCAACCCCCGCCGGGGCCGTGGCGGGCCAGCGTCGCAGCCAGCCGACGTCCCGTAACCGCGGCCGCGGCCGTCCCTCGGGGAAGCGCCGATGACCGAGGTCGCCGAGCTTCTGCGGAGCCGCATCAGGGACGTGCCCGACTACCCGGAGCCGGGCGTGATGTTCAAGGACATCACCCCGCTCCTGGCGGACCCGACGGCCTTCACGGCACTCACCGAGTCGCTGGCCGAGCTGTGCACGGCCTACCGGGCGACGAAGATCGTGGGTCTCGAGGCCCGCGGCTTCATCCTCGCGGCCCCGGTGGCCGTCCGCTCCGGCGTCGGCTTCATCCCCGTACGCAAGGCGGGCAAGCTGCCCGGAGCCACCCTGGCGCAGGCGTACGAGCTGGAGTACGGGCGGGCCGAGATCGAGGTGCACGCCGAGGACCTGGCGCCCGACGACCGTGTGATGGTCATCGACGACGTCCTGGCCACCGGCGGTACCGCGGAGGCCTCCGTGCAGCTGATCCGGCGTGCGGGGGCCCAGGTCGCGGGAGTCGGGGTACTGATGGAGCTCTCCTTCCTCGGTGGCCGGCAGCGGGTCGAGCCCAGCCTTGACGGGGCACCGCTGGAGGCGATCCTCACCTTGTAGGCCGTTCTCAGCGGCCGGAGCGGGCGATCCGGGATCCCGGGTCGCCCGCTTCTTCGTCCCCGCCCGAGCCCTTCTTCGCACGGCCCCGCGGCCGCCTCGGGGCCGGGGAGTGCGGAGCGGACGCGAGCGAAGCGTCGTCCCTCGCTACCATGGCAGTCCGGACCTGAAACGGGGGGCCGGACCCTGCATGAGGAGCGCTCTTGCCAGACGAGGCCCGACAGCCCACCGCCGCTGCGAAGCCGGAGGCCGACAAACCGGCCGAGGCCAAGCCTGCGGCGCCCGCTGCCACGCCCGAGAAGAGCGACCCGGCGGCGAAGCCCCGGGCCACGCCGCCCGTCGATCGGACACCACCGGCCACGCCCGCCACGCGCTCAGGCAGCACCGGCCAGCCGCGCTCCGGCTCGTCGAACCGCGTGCGCGCCCGGCTCGCCCGCCTCGGCGTCCAGCGCTCCAATCCGTACAACCCGGTACTCGAGCCGCTCCTGCGGATAGTGCGCAGCAACGACCCGAAGATCGAGACCGCCACGCTGCGGCAGATCGAGCGCGCCTACCAGGTCGCCGAGCGCTGGCACCGCGGCCAGAAGCGCAAGAGCGGCGACCCGTACATCACGCATCCGCTCGCCGTCACCACGATCCTCGCCGAGCTCGGCATGGACCCGGCGACGCTGATGGCCGGCCTGCTGCACGACACCGTGGAGGACACCGAGTACGGCCTCGACGCCCTGCGGCGCGACTTCGGCGACCAGGTCGCCCTGCTCGTCGACGGCGTCACCAAGCTGGACAAGGTCAAGTTCGGCGAGGCCGCGCAGGCCGAGACCGTACGCAAGATGGTCGTCGCGATGGCCAAGGACCCCCGTGTCCTGGTGATCAAGCTCGCCGACCGCCTGCACAACATGCGCACCATGCGCTATCTCAAGCGGGAGAAGCAGGAGAAGAAGGCCCGCGAGACCCTCGAGATCTATGCTCCGCTCGCCCACCGCCTGGGCATGAACACCATCAAGTGGGAGCTCGAGGACCTCGCCTTCGCGATCCTCTACCCGAAGATGTACGACGAGATCGTCCGCCTCGTCGCCGAGCGCGCCCCCAAGCGTGACGAGTACCTGGCCATAGTGACCGACGAGGTCCAGGCGGACCTGCGGGCCGCCCGCATCAAGGCCACCGTCACCGGCCGCCCGAAGCACTATTACAGCGTCTACCAGAAGATGATCGTCCGCGGCCGGGACTTCGCGGAGATCTACGACCTGGTGGGTATCCGCGTCCTGGTCGACACCGTCCGGGACTGCTACGCCGCACTCGGCACCGTGCACGCGCGATGGAATCCGGTTCCCGGCCGGTTCAAGGACTACATCGCGATGCCGAAGTTCAACATGTACCAGTCACTGCACACCACGGTGATCGGACCCAACGGCAAGCCCGTCGAACTGCAGATCCGCACCTTCGACATGCACCGCCGTGCCGAGTACGGCATCGCCGCGCACTGGAAGTACAAGCAGGAGGCGGTCGCCGGTGCCTCCAAGGTGCGCACAGATGTGCCCAAGGGACCGGCCGGCAAGGTCGGCAAGGACGCAGCCGCCGTCAACGACATGGCGTGGCTGCGCCAGCTCCTCGACTGGCAGAAGGAGACCGAGGACCCCGGCGAGTTCCTGGAGTCCCTGCGCTTCGACCTCTCGCGCAATGAGGTCTTCGTCTTCACGCCCAAGGGCGACGTGATAGCGCTGCCCGCGGGCGCCACACCCGTCGACTTCGCCTACGCCGTGCACACCGAAGTCGGCCACCGCACCATCGGCGCACGCGTCAACGGCCGCCTCGTTCCCCTCGAATCCACCCTGGACAACGGCGACTTGGTGGAGGTCTTCACGTCCAAGGCGTCCGGCGCGGGCCCGTCCAGGGACTGGCTCGGCTTCGTCAAGTCGCCCCGGGCGCGCAACAAGATCCGTGGCTGGTTCTCCAAGGAGCGCCGGGACGAGGCGATCGAGCAGGGCAAGGACGCCATCGTCCGCGCCATGCGCAAGCAGAATCTGCCGATCCAGCGCATCCTCACCGGCGACGCCCTGGTCACCCAGGCCCACGAGATGCGCTACCCCGACATCTCCTCGCTCTACGCGGCGATCGGCGAGGGCCACGTGGCCGCGCAGAACGTGGTGCAGAAGCTCGTCCAGGGCATGGGCGGCGAGGACGCGGCCAACGAGGACATCGCGGAGACCTCACCGCCCCGCCGCAGCAAACGCCGGGCGAACGCGGACCCGGGCGTGGTGGTCAAGGGCGTCGAGGACGTCTGGGTCAAGCTGGCCCGCTGCTGCACCCCGGTGCCCGGCGACCCCATCATCGGGTTCGTGACCCGCGGCAGCGGCGTCTCGGTGCACCGCGCCGACTGCGTCAACGTCGACTCGTTGTCCAAGGAACCCGAGCGGATGCTCGAGGTCGAGTGGGCACCCACCCAGTCGTCCGTCTTCCTGGTCGCCATCCAGGTGGAAGCGCTCGACCGCTCCCGGCTGCTCTCGGACGTCACCCGTGTCCTGTCCGACCAGCACGTGAACATCCTGTCGGCAGCGGTCCAGACATCCCGCGACCGGGTCGCCACCTCGCGCTTCACCTTCGAGATGGGCGACCCGAAGCACCTCGGCCACGTCCTCAAGGCGGTCCGCGGCGTGGAAGGCGTCTACGACGTGTACCGGGTGACCTCCGCACGCCGTCCCTGACGCGGACGGCCGCAGCAGCAGACATGAGGCGGCCCCCGGCATGATCGCCGGGGGCCGCCTCGCGCCTACGCTTCCGGGGCTCAGCCCCCGAATTCCTCCAGGCCCTTGAGCGCCTGGTCGAGGAGCGCCTGCCGACCGTCCAGCTCACGCTGCAGCTTGTCGGCCTTCGCGTCGTTACCGGCCGAGCGCGCGGCGTCGACCTGGCCGCGCAGCTTGTCGACCGCGTCCTGCAGCTGGCCCGTGAGCCCGGCGGCACGGGCCCGCGCCTCCGGGTTCGTACGCCGCCACTCGGTCTCCTCGGTGTCCTGCAGGGCGCGCTCCACCGTCTGCATCCGCCCCTCGACCTTGGGCCGTGCGTCGCGCGGTACGTGACCGATGGCCTCCCAGCGCTCGTTGATCGAGCGGAAGGCGGCGCGGGCCGCCTTGAGGTCGGTGATCGGCAGGAGCTTCTCGGCCTCCCCGGCCAGCTCCTCCTTCAGCTTCAGGTTCTCCGCCTGCTCGGCGTCGCGCTCGGCGAAGACGGCGCTGCGCGCGGTGAAGAAGATGTCCTGGGCGCCGCGGAAGCGGTTCCACAGGTCGTCCTCGTGCTCGCGCTGGGCGCGGCCCGCCGCCTTCCACTGCGACATCAGGTCGCGGTAACGGGCTGCGGTGGGGCCCCAGTCCGTCGAGTTCGACAGTGACTCGGCCTCGGAGACCAGCTTCTCCTTGGCCTGCCTGGCCTCCTCGCGCTGCGCGTCGAGCGAGGCGAAGTGCGCCTTGCGCCGCTTGGAGAACGCCGAGCGGGCGTGCGAGAAGCGGTGCCACAGCTCGTCGTCCGACTTGCGGTCCAGGCGCGGCAGACCCTTCCAGGTGTCCACCAGGGCGCGAAGCCGCTCGCCCGCGACCCGCCACTGCTCGCTCTGGGCCAGCTCCTCGGCCTCGGCGACCAGAGCCTCCTTGGCGTGCTTCGCCTCGTCGGTCTGCTTGGCCTTCTCGGCCTTGCGCTCCTCGCGGCGGGCGTCGACCTTCTCCACCAGCTTGTCGAGCCGCTTGGACAGGGCGTCCAGATCGCCGACCGCGTGCGCGTCGTCGACCTGCTGACGCAGGTGGTCGATCGCGGTCGTGGCGTCCTTCGCCGACAGGTCCGTCGTCTGTACCCGGCGCTCGAGGAGGCCGATCTCGACGACCAGGCCCTCGTACTTGCGCTTGAAGTAGGCAAGGGCCTCATCGGGCGAGCCTGCCTGCCACGAGCCGACGACTCGCTCTCCGTCGGCGGTACGCACGTACACGGTGCCCGTCTCGTCGACGCGGCCCCACGGGTCGCTGCTCACAGCGCCTCCTCCACATGATGCCTGCGTAGAGCCTCGGCCCCCGCGGCATCGTCCACAGTTTCTTCAGGGCCGCCGGCCCACGGCGCGCCCTGCCATACGCCAACATAGGCGACGAGCGGGGGAGCTGTCCGCATCCAGCACGAGGCAATCAATCCTTCTTGACTGTCGCCTTTTCGATGGTGACGGCCTTCTTCGGCGCACCGTCACCCCCGCCTCCGGAGACCCCGCCCTTCGCCACCTCTTCGACGGCCTTCAGACCGGCCTTGTCCATCGTCCCGAACGGGGTGTACGAGGGCGGCAGCGGCGAATCCGCGTACACCAGGAAGAACTGGCTGCCGCCGCTGTCCGGCTGGCCGGTGTTGGCCATGGCGACGGTGCCGGCCGGGTACGTGACGCTGCCGTCCTTGCCTGCCTTGCCGAGCGATTTCAGGTTCTCGTCCGGGATGTTGTAGCCCGGGCCGCCCTCGCCGGTGCCCTTCGGGTCGCCGCACTGCAGTACGCGGATGCCCTCGGTGGTGAGCCGGTGGCACTTCGTACCGTCGAAGAACTTCTTGTCGGCGAGGTGCTTGAAGGAGTTCGTCGTGCGCGGGGTCTTGGCCGCGTCCATCGCGATCGAGACGTCACCGCGGTTCGTCTCGAGGCGCATCGTGTACGTGGCCTTCTTGTCGACGGTCAGTTTCGGCTCCGTCGACTGCTCCGGGGTGGGAGTGGA
Organism: Streptomyces sp. YIM 130001; assembly: GCF_003574445.1. Lineage (GTDB taxonomy): Bacteria > Actinomycetota > Actinomycetes > Streptomycetales > Streptomycetaceae > Streptomyces. The sequence goes on along the minus strand of NZ_KZ984551.1, from coordinate 138,464 downwards.
GGCAGCGTCGTCCTTCGCGTCGTCGCTGCTGAACGCGCCCGTGGCCGCGGCCGCCGCTCCGGCGAGCAGTACGACGGCCACCGCGCTGGAGATCACCGCGATCCTGCGCTGCGACTTGCGCCGGGCGGCCTCCCGCCGCTGCTGCTGGCGCATCAACTTCTCCTTGGCGAGCTGCCGCCGCCGCTGCTCGGTGCTGACCACCCGGTGCTCCTTGTAGGTCTCTCGGGCCCGCCGACCCTGTATTCCATGTATCCGGCGCTCTCGGCCGGTCTGCCCGTACCGTATAGGCGTTGGCTGTGAGCCGAGCCTCGCCGGTAGGCTCTGATCTGCTGCAATCTCCCGCCGGACCGAATGAAGGACGATCGTGCTCATTGCCGGGTTCCCCGCCGGGGCCTGGGGGACCAATTGTTATCTGGTCGCCCCCGCCGCCGGTGAGGAGTGCGTGATCATCGACCCTGGCCACCAGGCCACCGAAGGCGTCGCGGAAGCACTCCAGAAGCATCGGCTCAAGCCTGTCGCGGTCGTCCTCACGCACGGACACATCGATCACGTCGCCTCCGTGGTGCCGGTCTGCGGCGCGCACGACGTGCCGGCCTGGATCCACCCCGACGACCGCTACATGATGAGCGACCCGGAGAAGGGGATCGGTCGCGCGATCGGGATGCCGCTGATGGGCGAGCTGACCGTCGGCGAGCCGGACGACGTACGGGAACTGGCCGACGGCTCGCAGCTGAGCCTGGCCGGCCTCGACTTCAACGTCGCACACGCCCCCGGCCATACGAAGGGGTCGGTGACCTTCCGGATGCCCGAGACCACGGACGTACCTCCAGTCTTCTTCTCGGGCGACCTGCTGTTCGCCGGCTCCATCGGACGCACCGACCTGCCCGGCGGCTCGCACGAGGACATCCTCGAGTCGCTCGGCCGCGTGTGCCTGCCGCTCGACGATTCGACCGTCGTCCTGTCCGGACACGGTCCCCAGACCACCATCGGCCAGGAGCGCGCCACCAACCCGTATCTGCGGCAGGTGGCCGCCGGCCAGGGAGCCGGCCAGGCTCCTCGACGAGGAATGTGACGAGAGTTTCCCCGTGAGTACTTTCCAGGCCCCCAAGGGCACCTACGACCTGATCCCGCCGGACAGCGCCACCTACCTGGCGGTCCGTGACGCGATCTCCGAACCGCTCAAGAACTCCGGCTACGGCTACGTCGAGACGCCCGGATTCGAGAACGTCGAGCTGTTCGCCCGCGGTGTCGGCGAGTCCACCGACATCGTCTCCAAGGAGATGTACGCCTTCGAGACCAAGGGCGGCGACAAGCTGGCGCTGCGCCCCGAGGGCACCGCCTCGGTACTGCGCGCCGCGCTCGAGGCCAACCTGCACAAGGCCGGGAACCTGCCGGTCAAGCTCTGGTACTCGGGCTCGTACTACCGCTACGAGCGCCCGCAGAAGGGCCGTTACCGCCACTTCTCGCAGGTCGGCGCCGAGGCGATCGGTGCCGAGGACCCGGTGCTCGACGCCGAGTTGATCATCCTGGCGGACCAGGCGTACCGCAGCCTGGGCCTCAGGAACTTCCGCATCCTGCTCAACTCCCTGGGCGACAAGGAGTGCAGGCCCGTCTACCGGGACGCGCTGCAGACCTTCCTGCGTGCCCTCGACCTGGACGACGAGACCCGCCGCCGGATCGAGATCAACCCGCTGCGCGTGCTCGACGACAAGCGCCCGGACGTACAGAAGCAGCTCGTCGGCGCCCCGGCGCTGCGCGACTACCTGTGCGACGCCTGCAAGGCGTACCACGAGGAGGTCCGTGAGCTGCTCACGGTCGCCGGTGTGGTCTACGAGGACGACCCGAAGCTGGTCCGCGGGCTCGACTACTACACCCGCACCACCTTCGAGTTCGTGCACGACGGCCTCGGTTCGCAGTCCGCGGTCGGCGGCGGCGGTCGCTACGACGGCCTGTCCGAGATGATCGGCGGTCCCGCACTGCCTTCGGTCGGCTGGGCACTCGGCGTGGACCGTACGGTGCTCGCCCTCGAGGCGGAGGGCGTGACGCTCGATCTGCCCGCCACCACCAGCGTGTTCGCCGTCCCGCTCGGCGAGGAGGCCCGGCGGACGCTGTTCTCCGTGGTCACCGGACTGCGCAAGGCCGGAATCGCGGCGGACTTCGCGTTCGGCGGCCGCGGCCTGAAGTCGGCGATGAAGAGCGCCAACCGCTCGGGTGCCCGGTACACGCTCGTGGCCGGTGAGCGTGACCTGGCCGAGGGCGTCGTCCAGGTCAAGGACATGGAGTCCGGCGAGCAGAACGCCGTCCCGCTGGCGTCCGTGGCCGACGAACTGCGGGCGCGGCTCGGCTGATTCACCCGCGTTCAGCCAGGGGGCCCACCGACTACCGGTGGGCCCCCTGCGCGTCTCACAGCAATCCGTGTCGCATCGCGGTGGTCACCGCGGCCGTGCGGTCGTCCACGCCGAGCTTCCCGAAGACTCGCAGCAGATACGTCTTCACCGTGGACTCACCGATGTACAGGCGCCGGCCGATCTCGGCATTGGTGCAGCCCTCGGCGACCAGCTGCAGCACCGCCGTCTCGCGGTCCGAGAGCCGGGGCCGCTCGGGCCGGGTGCGCAATTGGTCCACCAGGCGCGACGCCACCGACGGCGCGAGCACCGTCTCGCCGCGGGCAGCCGCGCGTACCGCGTCGGCCAGTTCGCCGCGGGCCAGATCCTTGAGCAGATAGCCGGCCGCCCCCGCCTCCACCGCCCGCAGGATGTCGCCGTCGCTCTCGTACGTGGTCAGCACGATGACGCGGCAGGACAGCCCCGCGGCCACCATCCGCTCGATCGAGTCGACACCGTTTCCGCGCGGCATCCGCAGGTCCATCAGGACGATGTCCGGCCGGAGTTCGGCGGCCAGGGCCTCGGCCTGCGGCCCGTTGGAGGCCTCGGCGACCACCTGTATGTCCGCCTCCGCGCCGAGCATGGCGCTCAGACCCTCACGTACGACGGGATGGTCGTCGGCCAGGATGACGCGGATCACCGGATGCTCCTCGGCGGGACGGGCTGGGTGCTGGGCAGGGGAAGCCGGACGCTGAGCCGCGTGCCGGAACCAGGAGCGCTGTCGATTTCCGCGACCCCGCCCACCTCGGCGGCCCGGGCCCGCAGCCCCGACAGACCGTAGCCGTCGCGCGGCGCGACCGGGGCGAATCCGTACCCGTCGTCGGTGACGTCGACGCGCAACTCCCGCTCCACGTACGACAGACGGATGGCCACCGAGACTCCTTCGCCCGCGTGCTTACGGGTATTGGCCAGCGCCTCCTGGCAGGCGCGCAGTGCGACCACCTCGATCCCGGGTGGCAGCGGAGCGGCCTGGCCGCGCACGTCCACCGTCGCGGGGGAGCTGTGCCGGGCGGCGAGCCGGCGCAGCGCGTCCGGCAGGGAGGCGCCGCGCAGATCCGCGGGGCCGCCGTCCGCCACCAGGTTCCGGGCCTCGTCGAGATTCTGCCGGGCGGTCCGGGTGAGCATCGCGAGATGGCGTCGCGCTGCTGGTACGTCACTCTCGAGCTCGCCGTCGAGCACCTGCGCCAGCATCAGAACGCTGGTGAAGCCCTGAGCGAGGGTGTCGTGGATCTCGCGGGACATCCGCTCCCGTTCCGCGAGAGCGCCGTGCGCGGCGGAGAGCCGGGAAACCTCGCCGCGGCTGGCCTCCAACTCCCGGATCAGGACGGCCCGTTCCTCGCTCTGCTCGATGATGCCGATGATCCAGTGCCCCATGGCCACCGAGAACACCAGGGTCACGAGCGCGAAGACCAGGTTGTAGAAGACGTCCTGTCCGGAGACCGGCCACAGCAGCGCCCAGCCCGCCACCGGGACGATGTTCACCACCGTCACGGAGATCTGCGCCGCCGCCCGCCGCAGCGCCATGTAGCACTGCGGCACCAGCGCGAACGCCATCAGGCGGGTCTCGCCCATCAGCGTCCCGGCCGGCAGGAAGAGCAGGATCGCGAGCGTCATGTATGTCCGCGCCCGCCCTACGTCCGCCCCGTCCTCGATGAGCACCCGACGCCCGAGGAGGAGATAGAGCGGCAGCAGCAGCCCGAGCAGTCCCGCGGTGGTAAGGCGTACGCCCTGGCCGGGATCGCCGGTGCCGAGCACGAACACCAGGGTCGCCGCCCACACCACCGCGAAGTACCCGTCCCACAGCCGGAAGGTGCCTTCCCACACGTCAGGGGAGCGGGCACCTGTGGCAGGGGTCATCCGTCGCGCCGGTTCTTCCACCGGAAGGTCAGCATGCACAGCACCAATCCTCCGGCGCACCAGGCGGCGAGCACCAGGGCGACCCTGCCGAACTCCCAGTCGCCGGCCTGCTCGAGCACCTTCGCCGACTCCGGCAGGAACACTCCACGCAGCCCCTGGCACATCCACTTCAGCGGGAAGAGCGCGCCGATGTTCAGCATCCAGTCCGGGATGGTGTCGATGGCGATGTAGACGCCCGAGATGAACTGCAGGACCAGGAACGGCAGGATCACCACCGAGGACGCACTGCGTCCGGACGACGGCAGACTGCTGATCGCGATACCGAGCATCGCGCAGCCGGTGAGCCCGAGCACGAAGATCCACGCGAGAGTGAACCAGCCGCCGCCGGTGGGCAGTTCGACGTCGTACACCGCCACTCCGACCACGAGCAGGATCACCGTCTCGAGCAGTCCCGTCACCAGGACCAGCCAGACCTTGCCGAGGAAGTACGAGGCCGGCGGCATCGGGGTCCCGCGCAGCCGGCGCAGGACCTTCTCGTCCCGTTCGATGGCGATCGAGATGCCGAGCGACTGGAAGCTGGTGGACATGATGCCCGCGGCGATCATGGCCGGTACGTAGAGCTGCGACGCAGTGATGCCCGCGCCCGCCACGTCGTTACGGAAAATGGACGCGAACAGCAGGAGCAGTACGACAGGGAACGAGAAGGTGAAGACGACCTGGTCGCGCTGGCGGAAGAACTGCTTCAGCTCGATCGCGCCCCGGGACAGGCCGAGCGTCCAGGCGCCGGGTCGAGCCGCGGCGTCGCGCGGCGTCGACCGCTCGCTGCCGGTGGTGGTCATCGCCTGCCCTCCTGTACTGCTGCGCCGTCGCGTCCTGCCGATTGATCCGTCGTTCGGTCCCCGAGCTGTCCCGTCAGAAGCAGGTACACGTCCTCGAGGCTGGGGCGGCTGATTTTGAGCCCCGGGATCTCGCCGGCGAAGCGCCGGGTGAGTTCGGTGACCGTCCGGGTGGGAGTGACCGTCCGCTCGCGGCGGGTGCGGCCGTCGGTATCGGTCCACTCGACGGTGGCGAACTCCCCGTGGCTGCGCCTGAGTTCGGCGGGAGTGCCCTCGGCGGCAACCCGCCCGTCGCAGACCACCGCGAGGCGATGGGCGAGCTGCTCGGCCTCTTCCAGATAGTGCGTCGTGAGCACGATCGTGGTGCCGTCGTCCGCGAGCGAACGGATCAGATCCCAGAACTGCCGCCGCGCCGCCGGGTCGAAGCCGGTCGTCGGCTCGTCGAGGAGCAGGAGCTCGGGTCCGCCGACGATGCCGAGCGCCACGTCGAGCCGACGCCGCTGACCTCCGGACAGCCCCTTGACCCGGGCATCGGCTTTCGCGGTCAGCCCCACCCGGTCGATCACCTGCTGGGGATCGCGGGGCCGCGGGTAGTACCCCGCGAAGTGCCGGACGGTCTCCCGTACGGTCAGCTCCGCCGGAGCCGATTCGTCCTGCCATACGATGCCGACCCGCGACCGCAGAGCCCGGCCCCCGGAGGCGGGATCACGCCCGAGAACCCGCACCTCGCCCTCGTCGGCGGTGCGGTGGCCCTGCAGGATCTCGACGGTGGTGCTCTTGCCCGCGCCGTTCGGTCCGAGCAGCCCGAAGACCTCGCCGCGGCGCACCCGCAGGTCGATCCCGTCGACGGCCGTGACGTCCCCGTACCGCTTGCGCAGACCGCGCACCTCGACGGCAGCCGCCGCTGTGTCCCGTGCCAGAGCTGTCATGCCCGAGAGCCTGGCCCCGGTCCGCCGGTACCGGGCCCACCGGCCGTACACGGTGACGTCCACCGACCGGTGGACACACAGGCTCGTGCGGCACAATGAGCCTTTCCGCAGGGCCCCTGAAGGGCCACGACCGACCGACGGAATGGCGTGATGGGCAACACGACGGCGAAGAACGGCTCGCACTCCAGCGCTGGTAC
>NZ_KZ984551.1:0-131421 GCF_003574445.1 Streptomyces sp. YIM 130001 | reverse complement strand
GCTGCTGCCCGCTCCCCGTGGTCTGCGGTCCTTCCTCGACGAGTTCACGTGGGTGCTGCCGGTGCTGCACATCGGGATCATCGGCATGCTGATCCTGACCCGCTGGTGGGACTTCTGGACCAGCTGACCCACCGACCCGGGCTGACAGCCCGGACGGCGCTGTCAGCACTGTCGGTGGGCTGGCATAGGCTGCAAAGCGTGGAGCCCGATCTGTTCACCGCCGCAGCCGAAGACCGCCAGGAGAAGGAGCCCAGCAGCAGCCCTCTGGCCGTCCGGATGCGCCCGCGCGTCCTCGACGAGGTCGTCGGCCAGCAGCATCTGCTGAAGCAGGGCTCGCCACTGCGCCGCCTGGTGGGGGAGGGCGGTTCGGGCCCGGCCGGCCCGTCCTCGGTGATCCTCTGGGGCCCGCCCGGCACCGGCAAGACGACCCTGGCCTACGTGGTCTCCAAGGCGACGAACAAGCGCTTCGTCGAGCTCTCCGCGATCACCGCGGGCGTCAAGGAGGTCCGCGCCGTCATCGAGGGCGCCCGTCGCGCGACGGGCGGGTACGGCAAGGAGACCGTCCTCTTCCTCGACGAGATCCACCGCTTCAGCAAGGCCCAGCAGGACTCCCTGCTCCCCGCGGTGGAGAACCGCTGGGTCACCCTCATCGCGGCCACCACGGAGAACCCGTACTTCTCGGTGATCTCCCCGCTCCTGTCCCGCTCGCTGCTGCTCACGCTCGAGCCGCTCACCGACGACGATCTGGCCGGGCTGCTCGATCGTGCGCTCACCGAGGAGCGGGGTCTGGCCGGTTCGGTCGGCCTGACCGACGACGCCCGAGCGCATCTGCTGCGCATCGCGGGCGGCGACGCCCGCCGCGCGCTGACGGCGCTGGAGGCCGGCGCGGGTTCGGCGCTCGACAAGGGCGAGTCCGAGATCACGCTCGAGACCCTCGAGGAGTCCGTCGACCGCGCGGCCGTGAAGTACGACCGTGACGGCGACCAGCACTACGACGTGGCGAGTGCCCTCATCAAGTCGATCCGCGGCTCCGACGTGGACGCAGCGCTGCACTATCTGGCCCGGATGGTCGAGGCGGGCGAGGACCCGCGGTTCATCGCCCGCCGGCTCATGATCTCCGCCAGCGAGGACATCGGTCTGGCGGACCCGACGGCGCTGCCGACCGCGGTCGCCGCAGCCCAGGCCGTCGCCATGATCGGCTTCCCCGAGGCGGCTCTCACCCTCAGCCACGCCACCATCGCCCTGGCCCTCGCCCCGAAGTCCAACTCCGCGACGACAGCCATCGGCGCGGCCCTCGAGGACGTACGCAAGGGACTGGCGGGCCCGGTGCCCGCGCACCTGCGGGACGGTCACTACAAGGGCGCCGCCAAGCTCGGTCACGCCCAGGGCTACGTGTATCCGCACGACGTACCGGGCGGGATCGCGGCCCAGCAGTACGCGCCGGACGCGATCCACGGCAAGGAGTACTACCGGCCCACTCGCTACGGCGCCGAGGCGCGCTATGCGGACGTCGCCGACCGGGTACGCAGCCGGCTCTCCGGCGAGCGGGAGAGCGAAGGGCGCTGACCGCGTCCCGCTCCGGCGGCCGGAACACCCGCGGCGGCACGCACCGCGCTCAGTACGCCGCCTCGAAGAGCTGATGCATGGCCCGCCGCAGTCCGGTCACATCGGGCACCGGCTCCGGGAAGTCGAAGCGGGCATCGAAGCTCTGTGTCCCGTCGGAGATCCTGATCCGGAGTCCGAAGCGGTCCAGGGCCAGCGGCGTCGCTCGCCCACCGTGCAGCAGCGACTCGGCACGGTCGCCGAGCAGCGAGCACAGGGAGGCGACCTGTTCGGCGTGCGCCGCATGCAGATGCTGCAGCAGTTCCGCCTCGTGGTCGACCAGCGGATCGGCCCGTGCCTCGGTGAAAGCCTCGGGTTCGACCCGCGCAGCACCCCACAGATCGTCCACCGAGACCTCACCGACCTCCAGGCGCAGCATCATGCGCCCGGCTTCGGCGATCCCCGGCAACCGGGTCAGCCACCCGGAGACCCAGGCGCGTCCGCGGATACGGTGGGGCACGGCCACCGGAGCCACGTCCGTGACCTCGAGCACGGCGGACAGTTCGTCGTCCTGCGCGTGGGTCGCCGCGCGTACGGCAGGGGAGTCGGCAGGGAAGTCGAGGAGGACGTCTCCGTCCGGCCCGACCCGTCGTGCGTCGGGCACCAGCTGGTCAGGCCTGGCCCCTTGGAGCCCGGGGACGAGCAGCACCGCGGAGCATGTACTCTGTACGAGAGTTCGTGTGCGTTCGGCTGCTGACGGCATCCGGGCGATCTCAAGCCGGCTGGGACGCGGCTGACCACGATCTGATCGGACCTCCGTCATATCGGCGCCCTCAGCGTCGGTGTTCTCTGTGCTGTCCGTGACGTGTGTGGTGTTCCCACGGCGAGACATGCGATCTCCTTAACTAAGGTGAGCCTAACCTAACCTACAACGGAGGTCCGGAGAACGTGCCTAACCAGTCGCGTCCCAAGGTCAAGAAGTCGCGCGCGCTCGGAATCGCGCTGACGCCGAAGGCAGTCAAGTACTTCGAGGCCCGCCCCTACCCGCCGGGCGAGCACGGCCGTGGCCGCAAGCAGAACTCGGACTACAAGGTCCGTCTGCTGGAGAAGCAGCGCCTGCGTGCGCAGTACGACGTGTCCGAGCGTCAGCTGGTCCGCGCCTACGAGCGCGCCGCCAAGACGCAGGGCAAGACCGGTGAGGCCCTGGTCATCGAGCTCGAGCGCCGCCTCGACGCCCTCGTCCTGCGTTCGGGCATCGCCCGCACCATCTACCAGGCCCGTCAGATGGTCGTGCACGGCCACATCGAGGTCAACGGCAAGAAGGTCGACAAGCCCTCCTTCCGTGTCCGTCCCGACGACGTCGTGATGGTCCGCGAGCGCAGCCGCGAGAAGGTCCCCTTCCAGGTCGCGCGCGAGGGTGGCTACGACACCGAGGGCGAGACCCCGCGTTACCTGCAGGTCAACCTGAAGGCCCTGGCCTTCCGCCTCGACCGCGACCCGAACCGCAAGGAAATCCCGGTCATCTGCGACGAGCAGCTGGTCGTCGAGTTCTACGCCCGCTGATCGGGCCGCGGTTCCGCCGCGCCCGCTGAGCGAGGCGCAGCAGACTCAGGAGCCCGCCTGCTCCCCGCCGTTTCCGGTGGGGGAGCCGGCGGGCTTCCGTGCGTCCGGCGTGGGCCGCGTCCGGGCGGGGCGCGGCGCGGGGAGCACCGCGCTGTCCGTACCGCTGCCCGCCAGCGCCCGCTCCACTGTCGCTTCGAGCCCCAGCGTGCGCCCCTTTCGTACGCACTGCTCGAAGCGCTCGGCGCCGAGGAGTTCGGCCGTACGCCGCACGCAGTGGGAGCGCGGAGCGCGGAAGTGATCCGAGCCGAACAGCGGCAGACCCACCGAGTCCCAGAGGGGATCGGCCGCGCCCTGCAGCAGCGCGGCCTCCGCCGGGTCGCCCTCGCTCGCGGTGATCAGGGCGAGCAGTTCGACGGCGAGCACGAGGCCGACCAGGTCGCGGAAGGTGTGGTCGATGGTGACGCACTCCTCGGCGAGCTGTCTGGCCCGCCGGAAGTCGCCGCGCGTCCACGCCGCGTAGCCGAGGACGTACAGCGCATAGGCGCGGGTCCAGCGCTCGCCGTGCTGCTCGCAGATCTCGTCGACCTCGCGGCACAGTCGCAGGGCTTCCTCGGCGCGGTCCTGGAACACCAGGGACATCGCCAGCTCGACCCGGCCCATCAGCACATTGCTGTTGAGCTCGCCCAACTCTCCGTAGCGGAGCTGGGCTTCGCGCAGCAGCCGCTCGGCGCGCGGCATGTCGTCGTCGACCAGGGCGAGACAGCCGAGGCGGTGCACCGCGTACGCCACCGCCAGCGGACTGCCGGTGTGCTCGGCCTCGTCGCGGCACGTCTGGAGCGCACCGAGCGATCCGATCGTGTCGCCCTGCAGCGCGGCCACGTAGCCGAGCACCCAGAGTGCCTTCAGCCTCGAGTCCTCGTGCTCGCCGTCGAGTTCGGTGCCGCGGTCCAGCCAGTACCGGCCCTCGGACAGATGTCCGCAGCCCACCCAGTAGAACCAGAGCGTTCCGGCGAGGAGCTGGCCCTGGTGCGTCTCGTCGGGTTCGTTGAGGCAGTACTCCAGCGCCGCCCGCAGATTGGGCAGTTCGCTCTCCACCCGGGAGGCGATCTCGGCCTGCCGCGGCGAGAACCAGTCCAGCTCGCACCAGACCGCGAGCCCCAGGTACCAGTCTCGGTGCCGGCGGCGGAGCCGCTCGGCGTCACCCGCCGCCCGCAGCCAGCCGTCGCCGTACTCCCGGACCGTGGCCAGCATCCGGTACCGCGCGCCTTCCGGGCTGTCCTCGCGGAGCACCACGGACTGGGCGATCAGCTCGTCGACGGTGTCCAGAACTTCCGCCGCCGGCAGCCCCTGGCCTGCGCAGACGTACTCGGCCGCCTCCAGGTCGAAGGGGCCGGTGAACACCGACAGCCGAGCCCACAGCAGGCGCTGCGGCGGCGTGCACAGTTCATGGCTCCAGCCGATCGCGGTGCGCAGCGTCTCGTGCCGGGCGGCCCGCTGCCCGCCCCCGGTCAGCAGCCGGAAACGGTCGTCGAGCCGGGCGAGCAACTGCGCCGGCGACAGCGCCCCGAGGCGGCCCGCGGCCAGCTCGACCGCCAGCGGGATACCGTCCAGGCGCCGGCACAGCTCGAGCACCTCGGGCAGGCAGGTCCTGCCGAGCGTGAAGCCTGCCGGACCGCAGGCGGCCCGCTCCGCGAACAGGGTCGCCGCGTCCGCCTCCGGTAGCGGCGCCAGGCCGTGCACCCACTCGCCCTCCACACCCAGCGGGCGGCGGCCCGCGGCCAGCACCCGTACACCCGGGCACCGCCGCAGGAGTTCCCGCACCACCGGAGCGATCGCGTCGACGAGATGCTCGAACCCGTCGACCACGAGCAGGAGTTCACGGTCGGCGAGCTGCTCGGTGAGGACCGAGAGCGGCGAGCGCGCGGTGTGATCCGTGAGATCGAGCGCCTCCACCAAGGCGTACGTGACGAGATCGGGATCGCGCACCGTGGCGAGTTCCACGAGCCAGGCGCCGTCGGGGAAGGCCTCGCGGGCTCGGCGGGCCGCACTGAGGGCGAGCCGTGACTTGCCGACCCCGCCGACCCCGACCACTGTCACCAGGCGCGAGGCCGTGAGGCGGGAGTCGAGCCGGTCGAGTTCTTCCGCCCGGCCGACGAAGGAGTTGAGCTCCTCGGGCAGATTGCCGGGCCGGTCGATTCGCCCGGGGCGGTGAGAGCGTCGCATGGGCCACGCAGCGTACTCATCCCGGTGCGGTCCGTACAATCGCATCGCACAACGCGGGTGCCAGGAAGCCGAATACGGTACGGAGCGCCAGGCCCGGCGCGATAGGCTCGGGGAACGACTTTTACCAGGGGAAGTCCCGGAGGAGCGAGCGCCATGGGTGGCGCGCGGGCCTGCCGGACACCCTCTGGCCGTGAACAACTGGCCCCGAACAAGCAGAGAGCGGTGCAGCGTGACCGGTGGAGAGGTGGCCGGGATCCTGGTGGCTGTCTTCTGGGCGATCCTGGTCTCGTTCCTCGCCGTCGCTTTGGTGAGGCTGGCCCAGACCCTGAAGGCCACCACCAAGCTCGTGGCGGACGTGACCGAGCAGGCGGTGCCGCTGCTCGCGGACGCATCGGCGACCGTGCGCTCGGCACAGACCCAGCTGGACCGGGTCGACGCGATCGCGACGGACGTCCAGGAGGTCACCTCCAACGCCTCCGCGCTCTCCACCACCGTGGCATCGACCTTCGGCGGCCCCCTGGTCAAGGTCGCGGCGTTCGGCTACGGAGTGCGCCGGGCCATCACCCGCAAGGACATGCCGCCACGACCCTCCCGTCGTACCGTGATCGTGGGCCGGGCCGTGCCGTCCGCCCGGCGGGGGAAGCGGAAGAAGGACTGACGCAGCGATGTTCCGCCGTACTTTCTGGTTCACCGCGGGCGCTGCCGCCGGCGTGTGGGCCACCACCAAGGTCAACCAGAAGCTGAAGAAGCTCACCCCCGAGAGCCTCGCGGCACAGGCCGCCAACAAGGCACTCGATGCGGGCCACCGCCTCAAGGACTTCGCCCTCGACGTCCGCGACGGCATGGCCGAGCGTGAGGATCAGCTCAACGACGCACTGGGCCGCGACGCCGAAGAACCCCGCGAACTCCCCGCCCAGCAGCGGCTCGCCGCCCTCGAGAACAACGTGACGTACAAACAAGCCCCCTACACGTACAACCGGAATGAGGACCACTGATGGAGTCGGCTGAAATCCGTCGCCGCTGGCTGCGCTTCTTCGAAGAGCGCGGGCACACCGTTGTGCCGTCGGCGTCGCTGATCGCGGACGACCCGACGCTGCTCCTCGTTCCCGCGGGCATGGTGCCCTTCAAGCCGTACTTCCTCGGCGAGGTCAAGCCGCCGGCTCCGCGCGTGACCAGCGTGCAGAAGTGCGTGCGTACGCCGGACATCGAAGAGGTCGGCAAGACCACCCGGCACGGCACGTTCTTCCAGATGTGCGGCAACTTCTCCTTCGGTGACTACTTCAAGGAAGGCGCCATCAAGCTCGCCTGGGAGCTGCTCACCAGCTCCCAGGCCGACGGTGGCTACGGCCTGGAGCCTGAGCGGCTGTGGATCACCGTCTACCTGGACGACGACGAGGCTGAGCGCATCTGGCGCGACGTGATCGGGGTGCCCGCGGAGCGCATCCAGCGGCTGGGCAAGGAGGACAACTTCTGGTCCATGGGTGTCCCCGGACCCTGCGGCCCGTGTTCCGAGATCAACTACGACCGGGGCCCCGAGTTCGGCGAGGAGGGCGGCCCGGCCGTCAACGACGAGCGCTACGTGGAGATCTGGAACCTGGTCTTCATGCAGTTCGAGCGCGGACCGGGAGAGGGCAAGGAAGACTTCCCGATCCTCGGCGAGCTGCCGTCGAAGAACATCGACACCGGTCTCGGCCTGGAACGCCTCGCCATGATCCTGCAGGGCGTGCGGAACCTCTACGAGATCGACATCTCGATGGCCGTCATCGACAAGGCCACCGAACTCACCGGCGTGCGCTACGGCGCCGCGTCGAACACGGACGTCTCGCTGCGCGTGGTGACCGACCACATGCGCACCTCGGTGATGCTCATCGGCGACGGCGTCACGCCCGGCAACGAGGGCCGCGGTTATGTACTGCGCCGCATCATGCGCCGCGCCATCCGCAACATGCGGCTGCTCGGAGCCACGGGCCCGGTCGTCAAGGACCTGGTCGACGTCGTGGTCGAGACGATGGGGGAGCAGTACCCCGAGCTGCTCACCGAGCGCAGCCGGATCGAGGCCGTCGCGCTCGCCGAGGAGGCCGCCTTCCTCAAGGCTCTCAAGGGCGGCACCAACATCCTCGACACCGCCGTCACCGAGACCAAGGCCTCCGGTGGCAAGGTGCTCGCCGGCGACAAGGCGTTCCTGCTCCACGACACCTGGGGCTTCCCGATCGACCTCACCCTCGAGATGGCCGCCGAGCAGGGCCTCTCGGTGGACGAGGACGGCTTCCGGCGCCTGATGAAGGAGCAGCGGGAGCGGGCCAAGGCCGACGCCAAGGCCAAGAAGACCGGGCACGCCGACCTGTCCGCGTACCGCGAGGTCGCCGACAACTCCGGCAGCACCGAGTTCACCGGATACAGCGCCACCGAGGGCGAGTCGCGGATCGTCGGCCTGCTCGTCGACGGCGTTCCCTCACCCGCCGCCTCCGAGGGCGACGAGGTCGAGGTGGTCCTCGACCGGACCCCGTTCTACGCCGAGGGCGGCGGCCAGCTCGCCGACACCGGCCGGATCAAGCTCGACACCGGTGCCGTCATCCAGGTCCGTGACGTGCAGCAGCCGGTGCCAGGCGTCTCCGTGCACAAGGGCGCCGTCCAGGTCGGCGAGGTCACCGTCGGGTCGTCCGCGTTCGCCGCGATCGACGCCAACCGGCGCCGGGCCATCGCTCGTGCCCACAGCGCCACCCACCTCACTCACCAGGCGCTGCGTGACGCCCTCGGTCCGACGGCCGCCCAGGCCGGTTCGGAGAACTCCCCGGGCCGCTTCCGCTTCGACTTCGGTTCGCCGGCCGCCGTGCCCGGCACGGTCCTCACCGACGTCGAGCAGAAGATCAACGAGGTGCTCGCCCGTGAACTCGACGTACAGGCCGAGGTCATGAGCATCGACGACGCCAAGAAGCAGGGCGCCATCGCCGAGTTCGGCGAGAAGTACGGCGAGCGGGTGCGCGTCGTGACCATCGGCGACTTCTCCAAGGAGCTGTGCGGCGGCACCCACGTGCACAACACCGCCCAGCTCGGCCTGGTCAAGCTGCTCGGCGAATCGTCGATCGGCTCCGGCGTGCGGCGTATCGAGGCTCTGGTCGGCGTCGACGCGTACAGCTTCCTGGCCAAGGAGCACACCGTGGTCGCTCAGCTCCAGGAGTTGATCAAGGGCCGTTCCGAGGAGCTGCCCGAGAAGGTCTCCGGGATGCTCGCCAAGCTCAAGGACGCGGAGAAGGAGATCGAGAAGTTCCGCGCCGAGAAGGTCCTGCAGGCCGCAGCGGGTCTCGCCGCCGGCGCCAAGGACGTGCGCGGCACGGCGCTGGTGACCGGACAGGTGCCGGACGGCACCGGCGCCGACGACCTGCGCAAGCTGGTCCTCGACGTGCGCGGCCGCATCGCGTCCGACCGCCCGGCCGTGGTTGCCCTGTTCAGCACGGTCAACGACCGTCCGCTGACCGTGATCGCCACCAACGAGGCCGCCCGCGAACGTGGCTTCAAGGCCGGCGACCTGGTGCGTACGGCCGCCAAGACTCTCGGCGGCGGAGGCGGCGGCAAGCCGGACGTCGCCCAGGGCGGTGGACAGAACCCGGCCGCCGTCGGTGACGCCGTGGCCGCCGTGGAGCGGCTCGTCACCGAGACGGCCTGATGGCCGCGGACGGATTCCGTCGCGGCCGGCGCCTGGCCCTGGACGTGGGGGACGCCCGGATCGGGGTTGCTTCGTGCGACCCCGACGGGGTCCTCGCCACGCCGGTGGAGACCGTTCCGGGACGTGACGTCCCGGCGGCCCACCGGCGGCTGCGCCAACTCGTCGAGGAGTACGAGCCGATCGAGGTGGTCGTCGGCCTGCCCCGCTCGCTCAACGGTGGTGAGGGGCCGGCAGCGGTCAAGGTCCGCGGTTTCACCCAGGAGCTCGCCCGTGGCATCGCACCCGTACCGGTGCGGCTCGTGGACGAGAGGATGACCACAGTGACGGCCAGTCAGAACCTGCGCGCGTCCGGTATTAAGTCCAAAAAGGGCCGATCCGTCATCGATCAGGCTGCCGCTGTGGTCATCCTCCGCCACGCTCTGGAGTCCGAACGGGCGTCAGGAGTGGCTCCGGGTGAGGGCGTCGAAGTGGTTGTCTGATCGCGATACGGTAACGTTCCGCGCGATGCGGCGGTGTTCGAACAGCTGCCGCACAGCAAAAAGAGGCGGACGGGATGCCACACCGTAGGTGCCCTTCAACCGCCGCCTCGCGGCTCGTAGGGGATCGATGACTGAGTATGGCCGGGGCAGAAGTCCCGAACCGTGGCACCCCGAAGACCCGTTGTACGGGGACCAGGGGTGGGGAGGTCAGGCCTCTGCGGGCCAGAGCTCCTACGGCGGCCAGCCGCAGCACTACCCGCAGCAGCCGCAGCAGAGCTATGGCGGCCAGCAGCCCGGCTACCCGCAGCACAACTACGACGGCGGATGGGATACCGGACAGAACCCCGCCTACGACCCCTACGGGGGCCACGACCCCTACGGTGGGCACGACCCCTACGGGCAGCAGCCCGTCGCGTACGGCGGCGAGCGTCCCGACCAGTACGGCACTCCTGACGCCTACCCGCCGCCCCGGCCCCCGGGCCGCCGGCACGAGGTGCAGCAGGAGACACCCGACTGGGACCCGGGCCCCGACCAGGGCGAGCACGCGTTCTTCGCGGACCGCGATGACGACGATGACGATTACGACGACGGCGGACGCGGCGGACGCGGCGGGCGCGGCCGGGGTGAGCGTCGCGGGCGCGGCGGCAAGAAGCGCCGCGGCGGATGCGCCTGCCTGGTCCTGAGTCTCGTCTTCGCGGGCGGACTCGGCGGTGCGGTGTACTACGGATGGGATTACATCCAGAGCCGATTCGGTTCGGCCGAGGACTACGCGGGTGACGGAGCCGGCCAGGTCACCGTCGACATCCCCAGAGGCGCGACCGGATACGACATCGGCAACAAGCTCAAGGAGGCCGGCGTCGTCAAGAGCGTCGACGCCTTCGTCGCGGCGCAGGGCAAGGACCCCAAGGGCCAGTCCATCCAGGCCGGCGTCTACGTGATGAAGAAGGAGATGTCGGCCGAGGCCGCCGTCGGCCTGATGCTCGACCCGAAGAGCCGCAACAACCTCGTCATCGCCGAGGGCATGCGGAACGCCAAGATCTACGAGCAGATCGACAAGCGTCTCGAGGAGCCCAAGGGCACCACGGAGAAGTACGCCCAGAAGAACTGGCGCAAGCTCGGCCTGCCGGACTGGGCGAAGAACGATCACCCCGACGTCAAGGACCACCTCGAAGGCTTCCTCTCCCCCTCGAGCTATCCGGTCGCCAAGGGCATGAAGCCGGCCGACGTGCTCAAGGAGATGGTCGAGCACGCGACGACGCAGTACGAGGCGCAGAACCTCGAGGCGAAGGCCAAGGCGCTGAACCTCAAGGACCCGCTGCAACTCGTCACGGTCGCGAGCCTCGTCCAGGCGGAGGGCAAGTACAAGCACGACTTCGAGAAGGTCGCCACCGTCGTCTACAACCGTCTGAAGCCGAACAACACGGAGACCTACGGCCTGCTCGACTTCGACTCGACGGTCAACTACCTGCGCGGCAAGTCCGACCTGGCCACCGGCTCGGTGGACGAGCTCCGCAAGCTCAACGACCCGTACAACACGTACAAGATCAAGGGACTGCCGCCCGGACCGATCGGCAACCCAGGGGCCGAGGCGCTCAAGTCCGCGATCAAGCCGGCCGAAGGCGACTGGTACTACTTCGTCTCCGTGAACGCCGACACCACCCTCTTCGCCGAGACGAACGAGGAGCACGAGCGCAATCGCCAGAAGTACCAGGACGAGCAGGACGGGAACGAGTAGCCGCACATGAGCGTGACGCGACACCGCGCGGCCGTCCTCGGTTCGCCCATCGCCCACTCCCTGTCGCCCGTCCTGCACCGCGCCGCGTACGACGCGTTGGGGCTCGAGGGCTGGTCGTACGACCGCTTCGAGGTCGACGAGGCGGGGCTTGCGGATTTCGTCGGCGGGCTCGGCGCGGAGTGGGCCGGTCTCTCACTGACCATGCCGTTGAAGCGGGCCGTACTGCCGCTGCTCGACGAGGTCAGTGAGACCGCGTCGTCCGTGGACGCAGTGAACACGGTCGTGTTCGGCGAGGACGGCCGGCGCCGCGGCGACAACACCGATATCCCCGGCATGGTCGCCGCCCTGCGTGAGCGGGGCGTCGAGCAGACCGGGTCGGCGGCGATCCTCGGGGCGGGCGCGACCGCGTCGTCGGCCCTGGCCGCGCTCGCACGGGTGTGCACCGGCGAGATCGTGGCGTACGTCCGCAGTTCGGGGCGGGCCGCCGAAATGCGTGAATGGGGCGAGCGGCTCGGCGTCGCGGTACGGACCGCGCCGTGGGCCGATGCCGCCGACGCCTTCGCGGCGCCGCTGGTCGTCGCGACGACCCCCGCCGGTGCGACGGACGAGCTGGCGAGGGCTGTTCCGGAGCGACCAGGGACCCTGTTCGACGTGCTCTACGACCCGTGGCCGACCGAGCTCGCTGCCCGCTGGTCCATGACCGGAGGTGCCGTGGTGAGCGGGCTCGATCTCCTGGTGCACCAGGCAGTGCTGCAGATCGAGCAGTTCACCGGGCGCTCGCCCGCGCCGCTGTCCGCGATGCGGGCAGCCGGTGAGAAGGCGCTCGCGTCCCGGTAGGCCGTCCACCGGCCTGTCCGTTTACTGGACCGTCGGCAGGGCGCGGTGTCCGCTCGTGGGAGGATCGGACCTGGCGGGCCAGGGCCGCGCACCCGGCCGCTGTCGCTGTGCCGGGCGCGAGGCTTCCCGGGAAACCGGGGCCAGGAGAGAGGAACACCGTTGAGCAGGTTGCGTTGGCTGACCGCGGGGGAGTCCCACGGGCCCGCACTGGTGGCGACCCTCGAGGGTCTGCCTGCCGGGGTGCCCATCACCACGGAGATGGTGGCGGACGCGCTGGCCAGGCGGCGGCTCGGCTACGGCCGCGGGGCGCGGATGAAGTTCGAGCGTGACGAGGTCACCTTCCTCGGCGGTGTACGCCACGGACTCACCATGGGCTCACCCGTCGCGATCATGGTCGGGAACACCGAGTGGCCCAAGTGGGAAAAGGTCATGGCGGCCGACCCGGTCCCCGAGGAGGAGCTCGCCGAGCTGGCGCGTAACGCGCCGCTGACCAGGCCGCGCCCCGGCCACGCCGACCTCGCCGGGATGCAGAAGTACGGCTTCGACGAGGCCCGCCCCATCCTGGAGCGTGCCTCCGCCCGCGAGACCGCGGCGCGCGTCGCCCTCGGCACGGTCGCCCGCTCGTACCTCAAGGAGACCGCCGGCATCGAGCTGGTCAGCCACGTCGTCGAGCTGGCCGGTGCGAAGGCGCCCTACGGCGTCGTGCCGGAGCCTTCCGACGTGGAACGTCTGGACGCCGACCCCGTGCGCTGCCTCGACCCCGACGCGTCGAAGCAGATGGTCGCCGAGATCGACCAGGCCCACAAGGACGGCGACACCCTGGGCGGAGTCGTCGAGGTGATCGCGTACGGCGTACCGGTCGGGCTCGGCTCGCACGTGCACTGGGACCGGCGGCTCGACGCCCGCCTCGCCGCCGCGCTGATGGGCATTCAGGCCATCAAGGGGGTCGAGGTGGGCGACGGTTTCGACCTGGCCCGGGTGCCCGGTTCGCAGGCGCACGACGAGATCCTGGCCACCGACGACGGCGTCAGGCGTGCCTCCGGTCGCTCCGGCGGCACCGAAGGCGGCCTCACCACCGGCGAACTGCTGCGCGTACGTGCCGCGATGAAGCCCATCGCCACCGTCCCGCGGGCGCTGGCCACCATCGACGTGGCAACCGGCGAGGCGGCCAAGGCGCACCACCAGCGTTCCGATGTGTGTGCCGTGCCCGCGGCCGGCATCGTCGCCGAGGCGATGGTGGCGCTGGTCCTCGCGGACGCCGTCGCGGAGAAGTTCGGCGGAGACAGCGTCACCGAGACCGCGCGCAATGTCCGCTCGTACCTCGACACCCTCGTCGTCCGATGAGCGCCGCATCCGCCACCGGGCCGCAGGTCGTTCTCGTCGGCCCGATGGGTGTCGGCAAGTCGACCGTGGGTGAACTGCTCGCGGAGCGGCTCGGCACCGAATTCCGGGATACCGACGCGGACATCGTCGCCGCCGAGGGACGCGAGATCTCCGACATCTTCATCCAGGACGGCGAGGAGCACTTCCGGGATCTGGAACGGTCCGCCGTACGCGCCGCTCTCACCGGACACCGGGGCGTGCTCGCCCTCGGCGGCGGAGCCGTTCTCGACGCGTCGACCCGCCGACTGCTCGGTGGCCACGCGGTCGTGTATCTCTCGATGGAGGTCGACGAGGCGGTCAAGCGCACCGGCCTCAACGTCGCCCGGCCGCTGCTCGCCGTCAACCCGCGCCGGCAGTGGCGCGAACTGATGGACGCACGCCGCCCGTTGTACGCCGAGGTGGCACGAGCGGTGGTCGCCACCGACAGCCGTGATCCCGAAGACGTCGCCCGAGCCGTCCTCGACGCACTGGAGTTGAAGCAAGCATGACGGAGCAGTCAGCCGCACCGGCCGACGCGCAGCCCCCCACCCGTATCCAGGTCGGCGGTACCGCGGGCACCGATCCGTACGAGGTGCTCGTCGGACGTTCACTGCTCGGCGAGCTCGCCGGACTGATCGGCACGGACGCCAAGCGGGTCGCGGTGATCCACCCGGAGGCGCTGGACGAGACCGGCGAGGCGATCCGCGCCGATCTCGCCGACCAGGGCTACGAGGCCGTCGCCATCCAGGTGCCCAACGCGGAGGAGGCGAAGACCGCCGAGGTCGCCGCGTACTGCTGGAAGGCACTCGGCACTTCGGGCTTCACCCGCAGCGATGTCGTGGTCGGCGTCGGCGGTGGGGCGAGCACCGACCTGGCCGGCTTCGTCGCGGCCACCTGGCTGCGCGGCGTGCGCTGGATCGCGGTGCCCACCACCGTGCTCGGCATGGTCGACGCGGCCGTCGGCGGCAAGACCGGCATCAACACCGCCGAGGGAAAGAACCTGGTCGGCGCCTTCCACCCGCCGGCCGGCGTGCTCTGCGACCTGGGCGCCCTCGACTCGCTCGGAGTCCACGACTACGTCAGCGGTCTCGCCGAGGTCATCAAAGCCGGCTTCATCGCCGACCCGGAGATCCTCGCGCTGATCGAGGCGGACCCCGAGGCCGCGCGCAGTCCGCAGGGTCCGCACACCGCGGAACTCCTCGAACGCTCCATCCGGGTCAAGGCGGACGTGGTCTCCAGTGACCTCAAGGAGTCCGGCCTGCGGGAGATCTTGAACTACGGGCACACGCTCGCGCACGCGATCGAGAAGAACGAGCGCTACAAGTGGCGGCACGGCGCAGCCGTCAGCGTCGGCATGGTCTTCGCGGCCGAACTCGGCCGTCTCGCGGGCCGGCTCGACGACGCCACAGCGGACCGGCACCGCAGCATCCTGGAGTCGGTCGGACTGCCGCTCACCTACCGCGGCGACCAGTGGCCCAAGCTTCTCCAGACCATGAAGGTCGACAAGAAGTCCCGCGGTGACCTGCTGCGCTTCATCGTCCTGAACGGCCTCGGCCGGGCCTCCGTACTGGAAGGTCCGGATCCGGCTGTCCTGCTCGCCGCATATGGCGAGGTTTCCGCCTGATCGGGCACTCGGCGGCTGCCCCGGCCGTTCACACAACACCGGCCGGGGCAGGTACCGTTCAGTAGGCCCGGGAGCGAGACCACCCGGGACCAGCGACAGTCGCCGTGACGAGACGGAGTGGCACCGGATGCATCACGCAGTGGGGAATCCGCTGCCGCCGCCCCATCAGCCGGGGCACGGACCGGCCGTCGGCCGGTCCCCGGCCGCACATCACCCGGGCCCCGGGGGACACCCGGGAGCGCAGGGGCGTCCCGTCCCACCGCCGATGCCGCAGGGTGTGCAGAGCGGCGGCCCGCCGCCCGCCGGATTCACCAGTCAGGCGCCGCAGGCCCCCGCACCCGTACCGCCCACCCCGGACACCACGGGGCACATCCAGCTCCCGCCCGGCGGCCCGGTGGCCGTACCGAGTCCGCCTCCCGGAGGTGCCGGGCCCGCCGACACCGGGGCCACCACCCTCGCCGTGCTCCTGATCGGACCGGCCGGCGCCGGCAAGACCTCGGTCGCCAAGCACTGGGCGGAGAACCGCCGGGTACCGACATCGCACATCAGCCTCGACGACGTACGCGAATGGGTCCGCTCCGGCTTCGCCGATCCGCAGACGGGGTGGAACGACCACTCCGAGGCCCAGTACCGACTGGCCCGCCGCACCTGCGGCTTCGCCGCGCGCAACTTCCTGGCCAACGGCATCTCCTGCATCCTCGACGACGCTGTCTTCCCCGACCGCCCGGTCGTGGGCCTCGGCGGCTGGAAGCGCCATGTGGGACCCGGCCTGCTCCCCGTCGTGCTGCTCCCGGGTCTCGAGATCGTCCTGGAGCGCAACGCCCAGCGCAGTGGCAACCGCCGGCTGGCCGACGAGGAAGTCGCCGCGATCCACGGCCGGATGGCCGGCTGGTACGGCTCCGGACTGCCGATCATCGACAACTCCACCTTCGACGTGCCCACCACGGCCCGGGTCCTGGACGACGTCCTGGCCCGCTCCATCGCGAGCCCGCCGCAGTGGTAGCCGTACGCAGGTAGCCGCCCACGGGAGCACCGCACCACGGTCGGACGCGCTGAACCGGCCGAGTCGCAGATCCGCTCATACGCTCGCCTCATGTCTGAGGTGTACCTGGCCCGCAGGGAGCGGCTGAGGGATCGATGCACGGCGGCCGGCAACGCCGCCGCTGTCGTCTCCCACCCCGCCAACGTCCGCTATCTCGCGGGCGCGTGCCCGCACGGGGGAGTGCTGCTGCTCGGCCCCCGGGAAGACACGCTGTTGTGCGCGACGGCGCCCACCGGCCAGCCGCCCGAGGGCCACGTAGACGACTCGCTGCGCCTTCGGGTCCTCACCGGCGCAGGAGTGGACGCGGCCGTCGCGGCCGCCGGCCTCGCCGCGGAACAGGGTGCCGACTCGCTCGCCGTGGAGGAGAACCACCTCACGGTGGCCCGCCACCGCGCCCTCGGATCCGTCGCCCCGCGCCTGCACCTCGGCGACGTGGACGGTGCGGTCGAGCAACTCCGCCTGGTCAAGGACGACGAGGAACTGTCCTGCCTGCGGATCGCCGCGGAGATCACCGACCAGGCACTCGGCGAGCTCCTGGAGTCGATCCTCGTCGGCAGGACGGAACGCCATCTGGCCCTCGAGCTGGAACGCCGGCTCGTCGACCACGGCGCGGACGGCGCCGCCTTCCCCACCTCGGTCGGTACCGGCCCCAATTCGGGCCGCGGCGGTCACCGGCCGGGTGATCGCCGGGTCGAGGAGGGCGACTTCCTCTCCGTGGGCCTCGGCGCCACGTACCGCGGATACTGCTGCGAGATCGGCCGCACCTTCGTCATCGGCACCACTCCCGCGGACTGGCAGATCGAGCTGTACGACCTGGTCTTCGCAGCTCAGCGGGCCGGCCGGGAGACGCTCGCACCCGGTGCGGAGTACCGCGAGGTGGACCGTGCGGCCCGACATGTGCTCAACTCCGCGGGGTACGGGGAGGGGCTCCCGGAGACCACCGGGCACGGTGTGGGGCTCGAAATCGACGAGGACCCTCAGTTCGCCGCCACGGCCATGGGTAAACTGGACGCTCGTGTGCCGGTCACCGTCGAACCCGGGGTTCACCTTCCGGGCCGGGGCGGAGTCCGGATCGATGACACGCTCGTCGTTCGTCCCGAGGCGGACGGCGGACCCGAGCTACTCACCATCACGACCAAGGAGCTGCTCGCGCTCTAGGGCGCGCCTGCCTTCGTGGTCCCACCCGCAGTCCAGGAGATTCCGCAACCGTGGCTTCCACGAACGACCTCAAGAACGGCCTGGTGCTCAAGCTCGACGGGGGCCAGCTCTGGTCCGTCGTCGAGTTCCAGCACGTCAAGCCCGGCAAGGGCCCGGCTTTCGTGCGCACCAAGCTCAAGAACGTGATGTCCGGCAAGACCGTCGACAAGACCTTCAACGCCGGCGTCAAGGTCGAGACTGCCACCGTCGACAAGCGCGACATGCAGTTCTCGTACATGGACGGCGACTACTTCGTGTTCATGGACATGCAGACGTACGACCAGCTGCACGTCGAGCGCAAGGCCGTCGGTGACGCCGCGAACTTCCTCATCGAGGGCTTCGAGGCGACCGTCGCGCAGTACGAGGGCGAGGTGCTCTTCGTCGAGCTGCCCGCCGCGGTCGAACTGGTCATCAAGGAGACCGAGCCCGGCGTGCAGGGCGACCGCTCCACCGGCGGCACCAAGCCCGCCATCCTGGAGACCGGTCACCAGATCAGCGTTCCGCTGTTCATCACCACCGGTGAGAAGATCAAGGTCGACACCCGCTCGAGCGACTACCTCGGCCGGGTGAACAGCTAACCGTGGCTGCCCGTAACACGGCCCGTAAGCGCGCCTTCCAGATTCTCTTTGAGGCGGACCAGCGCGGCACCGACGTCGAGACCGTCCTCGCCGACTGGGTGCGGCACGCGCGCAGCGACACCCGCCAGCCGCCCGTCAGCGCGTACACGATGGACCTCGTCGAGGGGTACACGCGGTACGCCGAGCGGATCGACGATCTGATCGCGCAGTACGCGGTGGGATGGACGCTCGACCGCATGCCGGTCGTCGACCGCAACATCCTGCGTCTGGGCACCTACGAGTTGGTCTGGGTGGACGAGACCCCCGACGCCGTGGTGCTCGACGAGGCCGTGCAGCTCGCCAAGGAGTTCTCCACGGACGATTCCCCGGCCTTCGTGAACGGCCTGCTCGGCCGTTTCAAAGACCTCAAGCCGGGGCTGAGGCGGGACGGGGCCTGAGCGCTCGAGGAGCAGCGAGGCCCGATACGACGAGGGGCCCGCACCACACGGAGAGTGTGGTGCGGGCCCCTCGTCGCAGTCCCGGGGGAGATGCCTCCCGGACGCCCGACGGTACGTTTCTGCAGAACGTCCGGGCCAAGGGTCAGACGTCGTCGTGACCCACGGCGCGACGGGCGTCGGCGTCGAGCACGCCCCAGCTGATCAGCTGCTCGGTGAGTACCGAAGGGGACTGGTCGTAGATGACGGCCAGGGTGCGCAGGTCGTCCTGACGGATCGAGAGCACCTTGCCGTTGTAATCGCCGCGCTGGGACTGGATCGTGGCCGCGTAACGCTGCAGCGGGCCCGCCTTCTCCTGCGGGACGTGGGCCAGGCGCTCCAGGTCGAGCACGAGCTTCGGCGGCGGCTCGGCCGCTCCGCCAGGCGTGGTGCCGGGGAGGAGTTCCTGGACCGGGACCCCGTAGAAATCAGCCAGTTCGGCGAGGCGCTGCACCGTGACGGCTCGGTCTCCGCGCTCGTACGAACCGACCACTACCGCCTTCCAGCGGCCCTGGGACTTCTCCTCGACGCCGTGGAGGGAAAGGCCCTGCTGGGTGCGGATGGCCCGGAGCTTGGCCCCGAGCTGCTTGGCGTATTCGCTGGACATATAGCTCCCCGGACGCTGTGACACGTGCGGCTTCACCGCTCGCCTTGTAACTCACTGTGAGGTTACGCAGCGTTACTTGGATGCGTCAAGCCGAATGGTCTGTACCGCCCCATTAGAGGGGTGTGACCGGCGGCGTTGCCAATCCTGGTACGGTAGATGGCGCAATCTCGACGTCCTTTAAGGTCCGTCCCGTGAGGCGGAGAAGGAGGTCCGTTTTCATATGGACACCAAGAATTCCGGTGCCGCTCGGCCCGTTCTCGAGGGCCCCGACATCGCGCGGGCACTGACCCGCATCGCCCACGAAATCGTGGAACGCGCCAAGGGCGCCGACGACGTGGTACTGCTCGGCATCCCGACCCGCGGCGTCTTTCTGGCCCAGCGTCTCGCGGCCAAGCTCGACGAGATCACCGGCCGCTCCACTCCGGTCGGCTCGCTCGACATCACCATGTACCGCGACGATCTGCGGATGCATCCGCCGCGGGCCCTCGCTCGTACGGACATCCCCGGCGACGGCATCGACGGCCGGCTCGTCGTGCTCGTCGACGACGTCCTGTTCTCCGGCCGCACGATTCGCGCGGCCCTCGACGCGCTCGGCGACATCGGCCGACCGCGCGCCGTGCAGCTCGCGGTCCTCGTCGACCGCGGCCACCGCGAACTGCCCATCCGTGCCGACTACGTCGGCAAGAACCTCCCCACGTCGCTGCGGGAGACGGTCAAGGTCCAGCTCGCCGAGGAGGACGGTCGCGACACCGTGCTGCTCGGTGACAAGCCGACCGTCCCGGCCGGCGAGCAGTAGCGCCTCGGTTCACCCACTCCGCCCGAGTGCGAGCGCTGCGCGCCCGCATGCCCGAAACCTCCAGATTCCGCATGGAGCTCTCCAGATGCTGAGTTCTCCCGGGGGACACCCCCAGACCACCGGCCACCTGATCTCGGCCGCCGACCTCTCTCGCGACGACGCCGTTCTCATCCTCGATACCGCGGAGGAGATGGCCCGGGTCGCCGACCGGCCCATCAAGAAGCTGCCCACCCTGCGCGGACGTACCGTGGTCAACCTCTTCTTCGAGGACTCCACCCGTACCCGGATCTCCTTCGAGGCGGCGGAGAAGCGGCTCTCCGCCGACGTCATCAACTTCACCGCGAAAGGCTCGTCCGTCTCCAAGGGCGAGTCCCTGAAGGACACCGCGCAGACCCTCGAGGCGATGGGTGTCGACGCCGTCGTCATCCGGCACGGCGCCTCCGGGGCTCCCTTCCGGCTCGCCACCTCGGGCTGGATCGACGCAGTCGTCATCAACGCGGGCGACGGCACCCACCAGCACCCCACCCAGGCTCTGCTCGACGCGTTCACCATGCGCCGACGCCTGCTCGGGCGTGACGCCGGACTCGGCCAGGACCTCGCCGGCCGCCGCATCACACTCGTCGGCGACGTGCTGCACAGCAGGGTCGCCCGGTCCAACGTCGACCTGCTGCACACCCTCGGAGCCGAGGTCACCCTGGTCGCCCCGCCCACGCTGCTGCCCGTCGGCGTCGAGACCTGGCCCTGCGAGGTCTCCTACGACCTCGACCGGGTGCTCTCCAAGTCCGATGCCGTGATGATGCTCCGCGTCCAGCGCGAGCGGATGAACGCCGCCTTCTTCCCCACCGAGCGCGAGTACTCGCGACGGTACGGGCTCGACGGAGACCGGATGGCCAAGATGCCCGGCCACGCCCTCGTGATGCATCCCGGCCCGATGGTCCGCGGCATGGAGATCACCGCCGACGTCGCCGACTCGGACCGCTGCACCGCCATCGAGCAGGTGACCAACGGCGTCTCCATCCGCATGGCCGTCCTCTACCTGCTGCTCGGCGGCAACGAGCCCGCCGTCACCCACACGCGCCCGACGGCTGACGAGGCCGGCCGTGCCGCCACCACAGACTTCGAGGAGAAGTGACGACCATGAGCAAGATCCTGATCCGTGGTGCGAAGGTACTCGGCGGCGAAGCGCAGGACGTTCTGATCGACGGCGAGACGATCGAGGCAGTCGGTACCGGTCTCGAGGCCGAGGGCGCCCAGGTCGTGGAGGCGGAGGGCAAGGTGCTCCTCCCGGGACTCGTCGACCTGCACACGCATCTGCGCGAGCCCGGCCGCGAGGACTCCGAGACCGTACTGACCGGCACCAAGGCCGCCGCACGCGGTGGCTGGACCGCGGTGCACGCGATGGCCAACACCTTCCCCGTCGCCGACACCGCCGGCGTCGTCGAGCAGGTCTGGCGGCTCGGCAAGGAGTCCGGCTACTGCGACGTACAGCCGATCGGCGCCGTCACCGTCGGACTCGAGGGCAAGCAGCTCGCCGAGCTCGGCGCGATGCACGACTCCGCCGCCGGCGTGCGGGTCTTCTCCGACGACGGCAAGTGCGTGGACGACGCCGTGATCATGCGGCGGGCCCTCGAGTACGTGAAGGCGTTCGACGGAGTCGTCGCCCAGCACGCCCAGGAGCCGCGGCTCACCGAAGGCGCCCAGATGAACGAGGGCCTGGTCTCCGCCGAACTCGGCCTCGGCGGCTGGCCCGCGGTCGCCGAGGAGTCGATCATCGCCCGCGATGTGCTGCTCGCCGCGCACGTCGACTCCCGGGTGCACATCTGCCACCTCTCGACGGCCGGTTCCGTGGAGCTCGTGCGCTGGGCCAAGTCCAAGGGCTGGAACGTCACCGCCGAGGTCACCCCGCACCACCTGCTCCTCACCGACGAGCTGGTCCGCAGCTACAACCCCGTCTACAAGGTCAACCCGCCGCTGCGCACCGAGGCCGACGTGCTCGCGCTGCGCGAGGCGCTCGCCGACGGCACCATCGACATCGTGGCCACCGACCACGCGCCGCACCCGCGCGAGGACAAGGACTGCGAGTGGGCCGCGGCCGCGATGGGCATGGTCGGCCTGGAGACCGCGCTGTCCGTCGTCCAGGAGACGATGGTCGACACGGGGCTCCTCGACTGGGCCGGCGTCGCCGAGCGGATGTCCCTCGCCCCGGCCCGTATCGGCCGTCTCGCCGGGCACGGACGCCCCGTCTCGGCAGGCGAGCCCGCGAACCTCACCCTGGTCGATCCGGCATACCGTGGAGCGGTGGACCCCGCGGGCTTCGCGTCCCGCAGCCGCAACACTCCCTACGAGGGCCGCGAGCTGCCGGGCCGGGTCACCCACACGTTCCTGCGGGGCCGGCCGACGCTCATGGACGGGAATCTCGCGTGACAACTGATCGACTCACCCAGGTGCTCCTTGCCGCCGAGAAGAAGTCGGCCGAGGTCACGGACTGGTCCGCACGTATCGGCTGGCTCGTCGGGCTGGCCCTCTTCGTCGCGCTCGTCTACTGGCTGATGCGCCAGGGCTGGAAGTGGCGCGGCACCCTGCAGGGCGACCTGCCCGAGCTGCCGGCCACCCCCGATGACGCCGGGACCGCCACCCTGACCATGAGCGGCCGCTACCACGGCTCGACCACCGCCGGGCAGTGGCTGGACCGGATCGTCGCGCACGGACTGGGTACCCGCAGCCGGGCCGAACTGACGCTCAGCGACGCCGGCCTCGACGTCGTACGCCCCGGAGCCACGGACTTCTTCGTCCCGCGGGCCGCACTGCGCGAGGCGCGGCTCGACAAGGGCATCGCCGGGAAGGTGCTCACCGAGGGCGGACTGCTCATCGTGACCTGGGCCCACGGCGAGCGACTGATCGACTCCGGCTTCCGCTCCGACCACGCGGCCGAGCAGGCCGCCTGGGTCGAGGCCGTCAACTCCATGACGGCGACCGCCGGCTCCACCGACACGGCCGGTTCCACGGACACGGCCGACTCCATCGACACCACCAAGCACACCGACACGACGGAAGGCGCCGCACGATGACGACCTCCACCAGGGGAACCGCCCGCCAGGCGGCTCCCGCCGCACTCGTCCTCGAGGACGGCCGGATCTTCCGCGGCCGCGCCTACGGGGCCGTGGGGGAGACCTTCGGCGAAGCCGTGTTCTCCACCGGCATGACCGGTTACCAGGAGACCCTGACCGACCCGTCGTACCACCGGCAGGTCGTCGTGATGACCGCACCGCACGTGGGCAACACGGGCGTCAACGACGAGGACCCCGAGTCCGCCCGGATCTGGGTGTCCGGGTACGTGGTGCGCGACCCCGCGCGCGTGCCCTCCAACTGGCGCTCCCGTCGTTCCCTCGACGAGGAGCTCGACCAGCAGGGCGTCGTCGGCATCAGCGGCATCGACACCCGTGCCCTGACCCGGCACCTGCGCGAGCGCGGCGCCATGCGCGTCGGCATCTTCTCCGGTGACGCCCTTGCGGACGAGAACACCCTCCACGCGCGCGTGCAGAACGTCCCGCAGATGAAGGGCGCCGACCTCTCCGCCGAGGTCGCCACCAAGGAGACCTACGTCGTCCCCGCGATCGGCACCAAGCGGTTCACCGTCGCCGCAGTCGACCTCGGTATCAAGGGCATGACCCCGCAGCGGATGGCAGAGCGCGGC
Organism: Streptomyces sp. YIM 130001; assembly: GCF_003574445.1. Taxonomy (GTDB): domain Bacteria; phylum Actinomycetota; class Actinomycetes; order Streptomycetales; family Streptomycetaceae; genus Streptomyces. The sequence goes on along the minus strand of NZ_KZ984551.1, from coordinate 108,005 downwards.
ATCGAGGTGCATGTGCTGCCCGCCACCGCGACGCTCGACGACATCTACGCGATCCGGCCCGACGGAGTGTTCTTCTCCAACGGCCCCGGCGACCCGGCGACCGCCGAGCACCCGGTCTCCGTGATGCAGGGCGTCCTGGAGCGCGGCACCCCGCTCTTCGGTATCTGCTTCGGCAACCAGATCCTCGGCCGGGCCCTCGGCTTCGGCACCTTCAAGCTGAAGTACGGCCACCGGGGCATCAACCAGCCCGTTCAGGACCGCACCACGGGCAAGGTCGAGGTCACCGCGCACAATCACGGCTTCGCCGTGGACGCGCCCCTCGACAAGGTCTCCGACACTCCCTACGGACGCGCCGAGGTCTCCCACGTCTGCCTCAACGACGACGTGGTCGAGGGCCTGCGGCTGCTCGACAAGCCCGCCTTCAGCGTCCAGTACCACCCCGAGGCGGCGGCAGGACCGCACGACGCCGCCTACCTGTTCGACCGCTTCGTAGAGCTCATGGCAGAAAAGGGAGCCCAGCGTGCCTAAGCGCACCGATATCCAGTCCGTCCTGGTCATCGGCTCCGGCCCGATCGTCATCGGCCAGGCCGCCGAGTTCGACTACTCAGGCACCCAGGCCTGCCGCGTACTCAAGGCCGAGGGCCTGCGCGTCATCCTGGTGAACTCCAACCCCGCGACGATCATGACCGACCCGGAGATCGCCGACGCCACGTACGTCGAGCCGATCACGCCCGAGTTCGTCGAGAAGATCATCGCCAAGGAGCGCCCTGACGCGCTGCTGCCCACCCTGGGCGGCCAGACCGCGCTCAACACCGCGATCTCGCTGCACGACTCCGGATCGCTCGAGAAGTACGACGTCGAGCTCATCGGCGCCGAGGTCGAGGCGATCAACAAGGGCGAGGACCGCGACCTCTTCAAGGAGGTCGTCGAAGCCGTCAACGCCAAGATCGGGCACGGCGAGTCCGCACGCTCGGTCATCTGCCACTCCATGGACGAGGTACTCGCCGGCGTCGACACCCTCGGCGGCTACCCCGTCGTCGTACGCCCCTCGTTCACCATGGGCGGCGCCGGCTCCGGCTTCGCGCACGACGAGGAGGAGCTGCGCCGTATCGCCGGACAGGGCCTCACGCTCTCCCCGACCACCGAGGTGCTCCTGGAGGAGTCGATCCTCGGCTGGAAGGAGTACGAGCTGGAGCTGATGCGCGACAGGAACGACAACGTCGTGGTCGTCTGCTCCATCGAGAACTTCGACCCGATGGGCGTGCACACCGGCGACTCGATCACCGTCGCGCCTGCCATGACGCTCACCGACCGTGAGTACCAGCGGCTGCGCGACGTCGGCATCGCGATCATCCGCGAGGTCGGCGTCGACACCGGCGGCTGCAACATCCAGTTCGCGATCGACCCCGTGGACGGCCGGGTCATCGTGATCGAGATGAACCCGCGCGTCTCGCGGTCCTCCGCGCTCGCCTCCAAGGCCACCGGCTTCCCGATCGCCAAGATCGCCGCCAAGCTGGCCGTCGGCTACACGCTGGACGAGATCCCGAACGACATCACCGAGAAGACCCCCGCGTCCTTCGAGCCGACGCTCGACTACGTGGTGGTCAAGGCCCCGCGCTTCGCCTTCGAGAAGTTCCCCTCGGCCGACTCGACGCTCACCACCACCATGAAGTCCGTCGGCGAGGCGATGGCCATCGGCCGCAACTTCACCGAGGCCTTCCAGAAGGCGCTGCGCTCGCTGGAGAAGAAGGGCTCACAGTTCACCTTCGTCGGCGAGACCGGCGACAAGACGGAGCTTCTGCGCGAGTCGGTCCGACCGACCGACGGCCGGATCAACCTCGTCATGGAGGCCATCCGTGCCGGCGCCACCCAGGAAGAGGTCTTCGACGCGACGAAGATCGACCCCTGGTTCGTCGACCAGCTCTTCCTCATCAAGGAGGTCGCCGACGAACTGGCCGCCGCCGAGCGCCTGGACGCCGACCTGCTCGCCGAGGCCAAGCGGCACGGCTTCTCCGACCACCAGATCGCCGAGATCCGCGGCCTGCGCGAGGACGTCGTCCGCGAGGTCCGGCACGCGCTCGGCGTGCGCCCCGTGTACAAGACGGTCGACACCTGCGCCGCCGAGTTCGCCGCGAAGACCCCGTACTTCTACTCCTCCTACGACGAGGAGAACGAGGTCGCGCCCCGCGAGAAGCCCGCGGTGATCATCCTGGGTTCCGGGCCCAACCGCATCGGGCAGGGCATCGAGTTCGACTACTCCTGTGTGCACGCCTCCTTCGCCCTGAGCGAGGCCGGCTACGAGACCGTGATGGTCAACTGCAACCCGGAGACCGTCTCCACGGACTACGACACCTCCGACCGCCTCTACTTCGAGCCGCTCACCCTCGAGGACGTCCTCGAGGTCGTGCGCGCCGAGCAGCAGGCGGGCCCGCTCGCCGGTGTGGTCGTACAGCTCGGCGGCCAGACCCCGCTCGGCCTCTCGCAGGCGCTCAAGGACAACGGCGTCCCGGTCGTGGGCACTTCGCCCGAGGCCATCCACGCCGCCGAGGACCGCGGGGCCTTCGGCCGGGTGCTCGCCGAGGCCGGACTGCCGGCGCCCAAGCACGGCACGGCGACCACCTTCACCGAGGCCAAGACGATCGCCGACGAGATCGGTTACCCGGTCCTCGTGCGCCCGAGCTACGTGCTCGGCGGCCGCGGCATGGAGATCGTCTACGACGAGACCCGGCTCTCCGCGTACATCGAAGAGTCCACCGAGATCAGCCCCTCGCGGCCGGTGCTCGTGGACCGCTTCCTCGACGACGCCATCGAGATCGACGTTGATGCCCTCTACGACGGCCACGAGCTCTACCTCGGCGGCGTCATGGAGCACATCGAGGAGGCCGGCATCCACTCCGGCGACTCGGCGTGCGCGCTGCCCCCGATCACCCTCGGTGGGCACGACATCAAGCGCCTGCGCGCCTCCACCGAGGGCATCGCCAAGGGCGTCGGCGTCCGGGGACTGATCAACATCCAGTTCGCGCTCTCCGGAGACATCCTCTACGTCCTGGAAGCGAACCCGCGGGCCTCGCGCACCGTGCCCTTCACCTCCAAGGCCACCGCCGTGCCGCTGGCGAAGGCGGCCGCCCGCATCTCGCTCGGCGCGACGGTCGCCGAACTCCGCGCGGAGGGCCTGCTCCCGGCCACCGGTGACGGCGGCACGCTGCCGATGGACTCGCCGATCTCCGTCAAGGAGGCGGTCATGCCGTGGTCGCGCTTCCGCGACATCCACGGCCGCGGCGTCGACACCGTGCTCGGCCCGGAGATGCGCTCCACCGGCGAGGTCATGGGCATCGACTCGGTCTTCGGCACGGCTTACGCCAAGTCGCAGGCCGGTGCGTACGGACCGCTGCCCACCTCGGGGCGCGCCTTCATCTCCGTCGCCAACCGGGACAAGCGCTCGATGATCTTCCCGGCGCGTGAACTCGTCGCGCACGGCTTCGAGCTGCTCGCCACCTCCGGTACCGCCGAGGTCCTCAAGCGCAACGGCATCAACGCCACCGTCGTACGCAAGCAGTCCGAGGGCGAGGGCCCGAACGGCGAGAAGACGATCGTCCAGCTGATCCACGAGGGCGACGTCGACCTCATCGTCAACACGCCCTACGGCACCGGCGGCCGCCTCGACGGCTACGACATCCGCACCGCCGCCGTCGCACGCTCCGTGCCCTGCCTCACCACGGTCCAGGCGCTCGCCGCCGCGGTGCAGGGCATCGACGCGCTCAACCACGGTGACGTGGGCGTGCGTTCACTCCAGGAACACGCGCACCACCTGACCGCGGCCCGCGACTAGCGACCGACGAGGGGGACACCGGGAACGGTGTCCCCCTCTTCATGAGGTTCACGAGGACACGACCACCATGTACAAGTTCGTCTTCACCGCCTTCTTCAAGCGGATGGATCCCGAGCAGGCCCATCACCTGGCCTTCGCCTGGATCCGACTCGCGGCCCGCGTCCCCGTACTGCGCACCTTCGTCGCCGCCGTCCTGGCGCCGCGCTTCGAGGAGCTGCGTACCGAGGCGCTGGGCCTGCGGATGCACGGCCCGTTCGGGCTCGCCGCCGGCTTCGACAAGAACGCCGTCGCGATCGACGGTATGACCATGCTCGGCTTCGACCATGTCGAGATCGGTACGGTCACCGGCGAGGCGCAGCCGGGCAACCCCAAGAAGCGCCTGTTCCGCCTGGTCGCCGACCGCGCCCTGATCAACCGCATGGGCTTCAACAACGAGGGCTCGGCGGCCGTCGCCGAGCGTCTGCGCACCCGCAGGCCGGCCTTCAGGGCGACCGTCGGCGTCAACATCGGCAAGACCAAGATCGTCCCCGAGTCGGAGGCCGCCGAGGACTACGTCAAGTCCGCCGAGCGTCTCGCCCGCCACGCCGACTACCTCGTCGTCAACGTCTCCTCGCCGAACACGCCGGGCCTGTGCAACCTCCAGGCCACCGAGTCCCTGCGTCCGCTGCTCACCGCCGTACGCGAGGCCGCCGACCGCACGGTGACCGACCGCCGGGTCCCGCTCCTGGTGAAGATCGCGCCCGATCTGGCCGACGCGGACATCGACGCAGTGGCCGATCTCGCCGTCGAGCTCGGCCTCGACGGAATCATCGCCAGCAACACCACCATCACCCGTGCGGACCTCACCTCCGCGCCCTCGCTCGTCGAGGAGACCGGCGGCCTCTCCGGTGCCCCGCTCAAGGAGCGTTCCCTCGAGGTACTCCGACGCCTCTACGCGCGCGTGGGGGACGATCTGACGCTGATCGGCGTCGGCGGGATCGAGGACGCCGAGGACGCCTGGCAGCGAATCCTGGCCGGCGCCACGCTGGTCCAGGGCTACAGCGCCTTCATCTACCAGGGCCCCTTCTGGATGCGCTCGATGCACAAGGGCCTCGCCGCCCGTCTGCGTACCAGCCCCTACGCCACGCTCGCCGAGGCGGTCGGCGCCGACACCCGAAAGGCCACCCCATGACCTCGCTCGAACCGTTCGGTGCCCGCCTGCGCCACGCCATGGACACCCGGGGCCCCCTGTGTGTGGGCATCGACCCGCACGCCTCGCTGCTCCAGGCCTGGGGCCTGAGCGACGACATCGGCGGCCTGGAACGCTTCACCCGCACGTGCGTGGAGGCGCTCGCCGACCGGGTCGCGGTGCTCAAGCCGCAGTCCGCGTTCTTCGAGCGGTTCGGCTCGCGGGGGGTCGCCGTCCTGGAGAAGGCCGTCGAGGAGGCGCGGGCCGCGGGCGCGCTGGTCCTGATGGATGCCAAGCGCGGCGACATCGGCTCGACCATGGGTGCCTACGCGGCGGCCTTCCTCGACAAGGACTCGCCGCTGTTCTCGGACGCGCTCACCGTCTCCCCGTATCTCGGCTTCGAGTCTCTGCGGCCGGCGCTGGACGCGGCGGTCGTCTCCGGCGCGGGTGTCTTCGTCCTGGCGCTCACCTCCAACCCGGAGGGCGCCGAAGTACAGCGCGCCACGGCAGCGGGGGGCTCCTCGCTCGCCCAGGTCATGCTCGACCACATGGCGGCCGAGAACGCGGGCGCGACGCCGCTCGGCTCGGTCGGCGCCGTCGTCGGCGCGACCCTGGGCGACGCGCGCGCCGATCTCGCGATCAACGGGCCGCTGCTCGCACCGGGTATCGGCGCCCAGGGCGCGACGCCCGCCGATCTGCCCGGCGTCTTCGGCGACTCCGTACGGAACGTGGTGCCGTCCGTCAGCCGCGGGGTGCTGCGGCACGGCCCGGACGCCGCCGCGCTCCGCGACGCCGCGGACCGTTTCAGTGACGAGGTGCGTGCGGCCGTCGCCGGCTGAGTCCAAGCCGCGACGAGCCACGGACACGAAGGGCCGCCCTCGGCGCCGGATGCGGGCGAAACCGGCGCCGGGAAGGCGGTCTTTCGCGTTCCGCGGGGATGGGGTAGGGCGCATGGCGGCCACCGGATCCCTCTTCACAGCCGAAATCTCGTGCGTTTTGTCGGATATGTGCGGTTCGGCGCAGGCTGACCAGGACTTTTCCGCTGTTCTCGCTGACTCGAGAGGTGTTGACCGCTAGTCTCCGTCGGGTGGGGGCACCGCCCACGCCCGTCGTCCCTTACGGGAGGTCGGGCACGCGTTGCTCGTTGCTCCCCAGGTGTGGGGCAACTAGGTTCCTCACCGGTCCGTATCCGACAGTTCGACTACCGAGGTGACGTAGGCGTGGCTCTTCCGCCCCTTACCCCTGAACAGCGCGCAGCCGCGCTCGAAAAGGCCGCCGCGGCTCGCCGGGAGCGGGCCGAGGTCAAGAATCGACTCAAGCACTCCGGTGCGTCTCTGCATGAGGTGATCAAGCAGGGCCAGGAGAACGATGTGATCGGCAAGATGAAGGTCTCCGCTCTCCTGGAGTCCCTGCCCGGCGTCGGCAAGGTCCGCGCCAAGCAGATCATGGAGCGTCTGGGCATCTCCGAGAGCCGCCGCGTGCGGGGTCTCGGGTCCAACCAGATCGCGTCCCTGGAGCGTGAGTTCGGCTCAACTGCCGCCTGACGGTCCCGGGCACTCCCGCGAACCTGGATAATCGCTGCATGGCAGCAACATCCCGGGGGGAAACCCCCGTACCCCCGGCAGTGGCTTCGCAGGGGGCGGCTCCCGTCCCCCAGGATTCGCGTCCGCGGCTGACCGTGCTCTCCGGCCCCTCAGGGGTCGGCAAGAGCACGGTCGTCGCGCATCTGCGCAAGGAGCATCCCGAGGTCTGGCTCTCGGTGTCGGCCACGACCCGGCGGCCCCGCCCGGGCGAGCAGCACGGCGTCCACTACTTCTTCGTCTCCGACGAGGAGATGGACAAGCTCATCGCCAACGGTGATCTCCTCGAGTGGGCCGAGTTCGCCGGCAACCGCTACGGCACCCCCCGCAGGGCCGTCGCAGAGCGTCTCGAGAACGGCGAGCCCGTACTCCTCGAGATCGATCTGCAGGGCGCCCGCCTGGTGCACGAGTCCATGCCCGAGGCGCAGCTCGTCTTCCTCGCACCGCCAAGCTGGGAAGAGCTGGTCCGCCGGCTCACCGGTCGCGGCACCGAGGCGCCCGAGGTCGTGGAGCGGCGCCTGGAGGCGGCACGCGTCGAGCTGGCGGCCGAGGCGGAGTTCGACGCCACCCTGGTCAACACCTCCGTCGGAGACGTCTCCCGCGAGCTGCTAGCCTTGATGAACGTTGACTGATCAGTTGTCTGGTCATTTCCACCCCCTTTCGGAAGGTAGAGCGTGTCCTCTTCCATGACTGCGCCCGAGGGCATCATCAACCCGCCGATCGACGAGCTCCTCGAAGCCACCGACTCGAAGTACAGCCTGGTGATCTACGCGGCCAAGCGTGCCCGCCAGATCAACGCGTACTACTCGCAGCTCGGCGAGGGCCTCCTCGAGTACGTCGGTCCGCTGGTCGACACCCATGTCCACGAGAAGCCGCTCTCGATCTCGCTGCGTGAGATCAACGCGGGGCTGCTGACCTCCGAGGCCATCGAGGGCCCGGCCCAGTAATCCAGAACGCTTCTCACCACAGGCCCGGCGGAGCAACCGCCGGGCCTGTGGTGTGTCATGAGTGAGTACGGTTCGCCAGCAGGGGAGACGCAGTGGACAAGCCGAAGGTCGTTCTGGGGGTCAGCGGCGGGATCGCCGCCTACAAGGCGTGCGAGCTGCTGCGCCGGCTCACCGAGTCCGGGCACGACGTTCGCGTCGTCCCCAGCGAGTCGGCGCTCCACTTCGTCGGCGCCGCGACCTGGTCGGCGCTGTCCGGGCACCCGGTGTCCACCGAGGTCTGGGACGACGTGCACGAGGTCCCGCACGTGCGCATCGGCCAGGGCGCCGACCTGGTGATCGTCGCCCCTGCCACCGCCGACCTGCTCGCCAAGGCCGCTCACGGCATGGCCGACGACCTGCTCACCAACACCCTGCTCACCGCCCGCTGTCCGGTCGTCTTCGCCCCCGCCATGCACACCGAGATGTGGGAGCACCCGGCCACCCGCGAGAACGTCGCCACTCTGCGCCGCCGCGGTGCGGTGGTCGTCGAGCCCGCCGTCGGCCGGCTCACCGGCGTCGACACCGGTAAGGGCCGGCTGCCCGACCCGGCGGAGATCTACGAGGTCTGCCGTCGCGTCCTCGCGCGCGGCTCGGCCGAGCCCGACCTCGCGGGGCGGCACGTCGTCGTCAGCGCGGGCGGCACGCGCGAGCCCCTCGACCCGGTCCGTTTCCTCGGCAACCGGTCGTCGGGCAAGCAGGGATACGCGCTGGCTCGTACCGCGGCCGCCCGCGGAGCCCGGGTCACGCTGCTCTCGGCCAACGCCGGGCTGCCCGACCCGGCCGGTGTCGACGTCGTCCACGTGGGCACCGCCGTACAGCTCCGTGAGGCGGTCCTGAAGGCCGCCGCCGACGCGGACGCCGTGGTCATGGCCGCCGCAGTGGCCGACTTCCGGCCCGCCAGTTACGTCACCGGCAAGATCAAGAAGAAGGACGGGCAGGATCCCGATCCGGTCGCCCTGACCCGCAACCCGGACATCCTCGCCGAGGTGGCGGCCGAGCGTTCCCGGTCCGGCCAGGTCGTGGTGGGCTTCGCCGCCGAGACCGACGACGTTCTGGTCAACGGCCGCGCCAAACTGCGGCGCAAGGGCTGCGATCTGCTCGTGGTCAACGAGGTCGGCGAGCGCAAGACCTTCGGCTCCGAGGAGAACGAGGCCGTCGTGCTCGGCGCGGACGGCAGCGAGACCACGGTGCCGTACGGTCCGAAGGAAGGTCTCGCGGACACGGTGTGGGATCTGGTGGCTGCCCGGCTCGATCACGGGTGACTTTCGCCCGTCCGGGCCTCCCAAAACACGGGATTTGGGGCACCTGCCCTCTGGCGAAGACGTATCTTCGTACCGGAGAATGCCGTGCTGCAGGTCACAGGGCTTCCAATAAGCGAGACACAGAGCCCAGTGGCCGGAAGCGACCGATAAACTGGTGGCGGTACATGCCGGGCGCAGCTCCCGGCGGTTCCGCCAATGAATAGCCAGCAGCCGCTGCAACCCCAGGGAGCGTTGTGTCCCGTCGTCTGTTCACCTCGGAGTCCGTGACCGAAGGTCACCCCGACAAGATCGCTGACCAGATCAGCGACACCATCCTCGACGCGCTTCTGCGGGAGGACCCCTCCTCCCGTGTGGCCGTGGAGACGCTGATCACCACCGGCCTGGTGCACGTGGCCGGCGAGGTCACCACCAAGGCTTATGCGCCCATCCCGCAGCTGGTGCGCGAGAAGATCCTGGACATCGGGTACGACTCGTCGAAGAAGGGCTTCGACGGAGCTTCCTGCGGGGTCTCGGTGTCGATCGGCGCCCAGTCCCCGGACATCGCTCAGGGTGTAGACACCGCGTACGAGAAGCGGGTCGAGGGCGACGAGGACGAGTTGGACAAGCAGGGCGCGGGCGACCAGGGCCTGATGTTCGGGTACGCGTCGGACGAGACTCCCGAGCTGATGCCGCTGCCGATCCACCTGGCGCACCGGCTGTCCAAGCGGCTCTCGGACGTCCGTAAGAACGGCACGATCCCCTACCTGCGTCCCGACGGGAAGACGCAGGTCACCATCGAGTACGACGGCGACAAGGCCGTCCGGCTCGACACGGTGGTGGTGTCCTCGCAGCACGCCAGTGACATCGACCTGGACTCGCTGCTCGCCCCGGACATCCGGGAGTTCGTGGTGGAGCCCGAGCTCAAGGCGCTGCTCGACGACGGCATCAAGCTGGACACCGACGGCTACCGGCTGCTGGTCAACCCGACCGGGCGCTTCGAGGTCGGCGGCCCGATGGGCGATGCCGGCCTGACCGGCCGGAAGATCATCATCGACACCTACGGGGGCATGGCCCGGCACGGTGGTGGTGCGTTCTCCGGCAAGGACCCGTCCAAGGTGGACCGTTCGGCCGCGTACGCGATGCGCTGGGTGGCGAAGAACGTGGTGGCCGCCGGTCTCGCGGCCCGCTGCGAGGTGCAGGTCGCGTACGCGATCGGCAAGGCGGAGCCGGTGGGTCTGTTCGTCGAGACCTTCGGCACGGCGACGGTGGACGTGCACAAGATCGAGGCCGCGATCTCCACGGTCTTCGACCTGCGTCCCGCGGCGATCATCCGCGACCTGGACCTGCTGCGGCCGATCTACGCGCAGACCGCCGCGTACGGCCACTTCGGCCGCGCCATCCCGGACTTCACCTGGGAGCGCACCGACCGCGTCGACGCCCTGCGGGCAGCTGTCGGCGTGTAACACCTGCAGCGTCATCGCGAAGCCCCCTGTTGCCCGTGGCGGCAGGGGGCTTCGTGCTGTCGCCGGCGGGGCCGTTGTCGGAGGGGTCTGATAGGGATGGGGCTGTGAGCAGCGAGAACGAGGACAGCGAGGGCGCGGAAACCGCGCCGCCCGAGCAGCTCGCGCTCATCCGCGAGTCGGTGCGCCAGGCCAAGGTGCCCCGGGCGAAGCCCCGGACCTGGCGCGGCGCCAACGTTGCCGCCGAACTCCCGGTCGCGCGCGTCCTGGTGGACAAGGGCGTCCTCCATCTCGACCGCTACTTCGACTACGCAGTCCCGGAGGAGCTCGACGCAGAGGCGCAGCCCGGAGTCCGGGTCCGGGTCCGTTTCGGGGCAGGCCGGCACCAGGTACGTGGGGGACGCCGCGAGGGCGGTGGCCTGATCAGCGGCTTCCTGATCGAGCGCCGGGCCGAGTCGGACTACTCGGGCCCGCTCGCGGCTCTCGCCCAAGTCGTCTCGCCGGAGCCGGTGTTGGGGCCCGAACTGCTCGGGCTCGCCCGTGCCGTCGCCGACCGTTACGCGGGCAGCCTCGCCGACGTACTCACCCTGGCCGTGCCGCCGCGCAACGCCCGCGCCGAGCGCAAACCGTCGCCGGATCCGCTGCCCCCGCCGCCGGCGCCCGAGCCGGGCACCTTCACGCGCTACGAGAACGGGCCGGCGTTCCTTGACGCCCTGGCCGGCGGCGGCTCCCCCCGGGCTGTGTGGAACGCGTTGCCGGGGCCGTACTGGGCCGAGGAGTTGGCGCGGGCCGTGGCCGCGACCCTCGCCTCCGGGCGGGGCGCGCTCGTGGTCGTACCGGACGGAAGGACCGCGGGGAGGGTCGACGGTGCGCTGACCGAGCTGCTGGGCACCGGACGGCACGCCCTGCTGACCGCGGACGCGGGACCGGAGAAGCGCTACCGCGAGTGGTTGGCCGTCCGCCGCGGTGCGCTGCGAGCCGTGGTCGGCACCCGGGCCGCGATGTTCGCTCCCGTACAGGACCTCGGTCTGGTGGCCGTCTGGGACGACGGGGACGGCAGCCACAGCGAACTGCACGCGCCGCAGCCGCATGCCCGCGAGGTCCTGCAACTCCGTGCGGCGCTCGACAGATGCGCCTTCCTGGTCGGCGGTCACAGCTGCACGGTGGAGGCCGCGCAGCTCGTGGAGAGCGGCTGGGCACGGCCGTTGGTGGCCGAGCGTTCCCAAGTGCGGGCCGCGGCGCCGCTGGTGCGGACGGTCGGTGACGGCGATCTGGCCCGCGACGAGGCGGCGCGCGCGGCCCGGCTGCCCACCCTCGCCTGGCAGACCGTACGCAAGGGGCTCGAGGCCGGGCCTGTACTGGTGCAGGTCCCGAGGCGCGGATACGTGCCGCGGCTCGCCTGCGACCGGTGCCGGGCACCCGCCCGCTGCCGGCACTGCGCGGGGCCGCTCGAGGCGCACGACACGGGGCCGCCGACCTGCACCTGGTGCGGACGTGGCGAGAGTGACTGGCACTGCCCCGAGTGCGGCGGATTTCGGCTGCGCGCCCAGGTGGTGGGGGCGCGGCGGACCGCGGAGGAGCTCGGGCGGGCCTTCCCGGCGGTGCCGGTGCGGACCTCGGGGCGTGAGCAGATCCTGGACACCGTGCCGGGTGGTCCCGCGCTCGTCGTCTGCACACCGGGGGCCGAGCCGGTGGCCGAGGGCGGTTACGCGGCCGCGCTGCTGCTGGACGGCTGGGCCATGCTGGGGCGGCCCGACCTACGGGCCGGTGAGGAGGCGCTGCGCCGCTGGATCGGGGCGTCGTCCCTGGTGCGGCCGCAGAGCGCGGGCGGCACCGTGGTGGTGGTCGCCGAGCCGACGCTGCGGCCGGTGCAGGCCCTGGTGCGCTGGGATCCCGTCGGGCACGCGGTGCGGGAACTCGCGGACCGTACGGAGCTGGGTTTTCCGCCGGTGTCGCGGATGGCCGCGGTGTCCGGGCGGGACGAGGCGCTCGCCGAGTTCCTGGCTACTGCTGAACTGCCTGATGCCGCCGAGGTGTTGGGCCCCGTCCCGCTGCCGGTGACCGATCCGGGACGGCCGAGCAGGGCCGGTGGACCGCCGCCGGGCGAGCAGTGGGAGCGGGCGCTGGTGCGGGTGCCGCCGGGTAGTGGAGCGGCGCTCGCCGCAGCTCTGAAGGCGGCGCAGGCCGCCCGGATGGCACGGAACAACCGGGCGGACGGCGACGCGGTACGGATCAGGATCGATCCGCCGGACATCGGGTGAGCGCGCACCGGATGCTTGTGCGGACGTCGGCCGTGGCACGGCCCCGCGCCCGGGCTGCGTAGGCTCCTCGGCATGAGTGAGGTTGGCGGGCTGCGTGAACGCAAGAAGCTGCAGATGTACCGACGGCTGTCGGACACGGCCATCGGGCTGTTCCTGGAGAAGGGCTTCGAAGGCGTGACGGTCGCCGACGTCGCGGCCGCCGTGGACATCTCCAAGCCGACGCTCTTCCGCTACTTCCCGGCCAAGGAGGACCTCGTCCTGCACCGTCTCGCCGACCATGCGGGGGAGGCCGCCCAGGTGGTCGCGGGGCGGGCCGACGAGTACTCGCCGCTCGCGGCGCTGCGGCGGCATTTCCTGGACGGCCTCGACCGGCGCGATCCGGTGACCGGTCTCAACGACGACGCCGAAGTGCTCGCCTACCACCGCCTCGTCTACACGACCCCGTCGCTCGTGGCTCGGCTGCACGCGTATGTGGAACGGAATGAAAGCGCTCTGGCCGACGCCCTGCGCGCAGCGGCGGGCGGCGCCGTCCAGGCCCGGCTCGCTGCCGGGCAGATCGTCGCCGTGCAGCGCATCCTCGCGCAGGAGAACTGGCGGCAGATCAAGGACGGCCGAGCGGCGGACGATCTCCACCCCGAGGCGGCCGAGGTGGCCGATGCCGCGTTCGCCCAGCTCGAGGCCGGGTTGCCGCGGCTGGCGTGAGTGCGCGTGAGGCAACCGGATAAAAAACGTTACTCGGTTGCATTATGCTGGTGGAATGCCAAGCCCCGACTCCGCACTCAGTGACGCCCTCAGTCAGGAGCGCGCCCACCACGACGCGTGCCGCGCCGCGCTCGACCGTATGGTCGACGGCGCCCGTGATCAGGTCGTGGTCGGCGAGAACGTCTCCGCGTCCGGCGCCGACGCCGAAGTCCTCGGCCGTCAACTCCGCACCCAGTACAAGGAGTTGCGGGAACTGCCGCCCGGTCCGCTCTTCTTCGGCCGCCTCGACTTCGCAGCGGACCCGCGCACCGCGGCGGACCACGCCGGGCAGACGTACCACATCGGTCGTATGCGCATCACCGACCACCCGTCGGCCCCGCCGCTCGTGGTCGACTGGCGGGCACCGGTGGCGCGTGCCTTCTACCAGGCGAGCGCCGGCGAACCGCAAGGCGTCGCGGTCCGGCGCCGATTCGGCTGGTCGCCGTCCGGCCGGGGCGAATCCGACGAGCTGACCGGCCTGGAGGACGAGCATCTGGACGAGGGCGGGTCCGGGGGCGAGACGCACGAGAGCCGCATCGTCACCGGAGAGATCGAGCGCCCGCGGATCGGTCCGATGCGCGACATCGCGGCGACGATCCAGCCGGAGCAGGACGACCTGGTACGTCAAGGGCTGGGCGTCAGCCTCTGCGTCCAGGGCGCCCCGGGCACAGGCAAGACCGCCGTCGGGCTGCACCGCGCCGCGTACCTCCTCTACACCTCCCCGCGGCGCATCCAGCGCGCCGGCATGCTGATCCTCGGGCCCAACCGCGCCTTCCTCTCCTACATCTCCGAGGTCCTGCCCTCGCTCGGCGAGACCGGAGTGCGGCAGTCCACGCTCGGCGACGAGATCGCCCGCCATCCGGTGACCGTGCGGGACAGCGAGGCCGCGGAGATCCTCAAGCACGACGCCCGCATGGCGGACGTCCTGCACCGCGCGCTCTACGCATGCGTACGGACGGACCTGGCGACGCCGCTCGTCGTGCCTGACGGCTCCTACCGCTGGCGGGTGTCGGGGGACGAACTGCAGCGGATCGTGCTCGACGTGCGCACCGAAGGGCCCGCCCACGCGGTGGGGCGGGAGCGCGTCCGCACGCGCATCGTCGGCGCGGTCCAGGTGCAGGCCGAGCGCCGGGCGGGACCCCGTACCCGCGCCTGGACCCAGAAGATCTCCCGGGCCCGGCCGCTCACCGCACTGCTCGACGCCGTATGGCCCTCCGTACAGCCGGAGCGGGTGCTCGGTGATCTGCTGACCCGTGCCGACGTGCTGGCGGCAGCGGCCGACGGGCTGCTCGGACCGGACGAGCAGCGGGAGTTGCTGCGCGACACACCCCGGCGCGCGGGCGGCTGGTCGGAGGCCGACCTGGTGCTGCTCGACGAACTCGCCGGACTCGTCGAACGGCCCGCCGGCTACGGGCATGTGGTGGTCGACGAGGCGCAGGACCTGTCTGCCATGCAGTGCAGGGCCATCGCCAGGCGCTCGTCCTCCGGATCGCTCACCGTGCTCGGCGACCTGGCGCAGGGAACCGCGCCGTGGGCTGCCGGCGGCTGGGCGGGGTTCCTCGCGCAGCTCGGGAAGCCGGACGCCACGATCGCCCCGCTCACCACCGGGTTCCGCCTCCCGGGCGCTGTCGCGGAGCTGGCCAACGGGATCCTCGGGCAGCTGGATGCCGAGGTGGCTCCCGCCCGGTCGCTGCGCCGCGACGGCGAGGTGACGATCGAGGCGGCGGACGACACGGCGGCGGCGACAGTCGCGGCGGTACGGACCGCCCGGGAACGAGCCGGGTCGGTCGGCGTCATCGCCGCCGACGCGGACGCCCCGGGGCTCCACGCGGCGCTGAGCGCGGCCGGCCTCCATGCGGCGGGCCCGGAATCGCTCGGGGCCGGCGTCACCGTCGTCCCCGCATCGGCGGCCAAGGGCCTCGAGTACGACCATGTGGTCGTGGTCGAGCCGGCGGCGATCGTCCGGGCCGAGAGGCGCGGCCTGAACCGGCTCTACGTGGCGGTCACCCGGGCCGTCTCGTACCTGCACATCGTCCACCGCGAACCGCTGCCGTCCGCGCTGCGCCCGGCCTGACGCGGGTGGGCCCCGTCGAGGCCGAGCGGACATGCCGATGCCCCCGCCAGGAGGAAGCGGGGGCATCCGTACGACCGGACCAGGGCCGTGGCGAGCAGAGTCGGCGACTGCTGCCGAGCAGGTGGCCCGGGACCAGGGCGCAGCGCGGGGGTCAGCCGTGGCGCGGGCCGGGGAACGCCCCGGGCCGAGGCTCTTCGCGCAGCACGGGACTGCCCGAGGTCGGCTGGGTCGGCATGGCGCGAGCCGCCGGAACCGACGGCAGGGGAGTGCCTGCGACGGAGACCGGACGGGACGAGCCGTCGGTGGCTCGCTCTGCCTCGGCAGCGGCCTGGGTGGTGGCACGCCGGGCGCCGTACCGCCGGTGCACCGCCTGCTTGGTGACGCCGAGCGCGGAGCCCACCGCGTCCCACGAGAAGCCGAGGGAGCGGTCGAAGTCGACGGCCGCCGTGACCAGGGTCTCCACGCTGTCGCGCAGTTCCTGGGCGAGACGGACGGTCGGCGCGGGCGCCCGACCGTAGACGACGAATCCTGTGGAGGGTCCTGAGCGGCGCGGTCGGTAGACGTTGCCGAGCTGGGCGGTGAGGGTGCGCAGTGCGTCCACCTGCCGGCGGACCCGCTCGATGTCCCGCACCAGGAGGTGCAGGCTGGCCCGTGCCTGTGCGTCGTGGGTTGCGTGGTCGGCCATGAACAAGCCTCTCGAACCGGCGTTGAAAAGGAAGAGGGCCGTCTGCGCGGCCCACGGGGTCAAATCTTTCTTGACCAACGCGCCACCCGTCGATGTAGTCACGGTGCAGGGGCGTGTGGGCATACGTACGGGGCGCACGGTGCATCCCGCGCCCCCTTGTGCCCGGGCGCGGACACAGTCGCAGCCGGCTCGTCCCGCAGCGCCCGGCCGCCTCGTACGTACGCGGCGAGTGGCCCATAGACTGGTGCGCTGCTCGCCAAGTACCCCGCCCGAGAGGCAGTCGCCCACCGATGAAGCTGGTCTTCGCAGGCACCCCCGAGGTCGCCGTCCCCGCGCTTGACGCCCTGATCGACTCCGGCCGGCACGAGGTGGCCGCCGTGATCACCCGCCCCGACGCACCGGCCGGGCGCGGGCGCCGGCTGGTGGCGAGTCCGGTGGCGGAACGCGCCCAGGACGCCGGTATCGAGGTGCTCAAGCCGAAGCGTCCGCGCGACGAGGAGTTCCTGGCCCGGCTCCGCGAGATCGGCCCCGACTGCTGTCCGGTGGTGGCCTACGGCGCGCTGCTCCCCAAGGCCGCCCTCGACGTACCGGCCCGCGGCTGGGTCAATCTGCACTTCTCGCTGCTGCCCGCCTGGCGTGGTGCCGCGCCCGTGCAGCACGCCGTGATGGCCGGTGACGAGATCACCGGAGCGTCCACGTTCCTGATCGAGGAAGGGCTCGATTCGGGCCCGGTCTACGGCACGGTCACCGAGCAGGTCCGTGCCACCGACACCAGTGGTGACCTGCTCACCAGGCTCGCCTTCGCGGGCTCCGGGCTGCTCGCGGCCACGATGGACGGGATCGAGGACGGCAGTCTGCAGGCCGTGCCGCAGCCGATCGACGGGATCTCGCTCGCGCCGAAGATCACCGTGGAGGACGCGCGGATCGACTGGTCGGCGCCGGCGCTGCGAGTGGACCGGGTGGTGCGCGGATGTACTCCGGCGCCGGGCGCCTGGACGGAGTTCCGCGGCGAGCGGCTGAAAATCATCGCCGCCCAACTGCTGGCGGACCGTACCGATCTGGCGCCGGGGCAGCTCGACGCCGGCAAGAACAATGTGTACGTCGGCACCGGCTCGCACGCCGTGGAACCGCTCTGGGTGCAGCCGCAGGGGAAGAAGCCGATGCGTGCCGCGGACTGGGCGCGTGGTGTCCGTATCGCCGCGGGGGAGACGCTCGGCGGCTGACCGGGCACGCGTGACGGCGGTCGGCGCCCGTCGGGCAGGGGGCCTCGCGCGGGTGGCCGGCGGGTTGCCACCCGTTAGCCTTGACGGGCCAGTTCATCCAGGATCCGGAGCACCTTTTTCGTGTCTGACCAGCAGCGTCGCCGCCCAAAGAAGCCGGCCAAGCCGTACCGCCGACCGCAGAAGGACCCGGTACGCATCCTCGCCTTCGAGGCGCTGCGGGCGGTGGACGAGCGGGACGCCTACGCGAACCTGGTGCTGCCGCCGCTGCTCCGCAAGGCCCGCGAGAAGGGCGACTTCGACAACCGCGACGCCGCACTCGCCACCGAACTCGTCTACGGCACGCTCCGCAGGCAGGGCAGCTACGACGCGGTCATCGCAGCCTGCATCGACCGGCCGCTGCGCGAGGTGGACCCGCCGGTGCTCGACGTACTGAGCCTCGGCACGCACCAGCTGCTCGGCACCAGGATCCCCACCCACGCGGCGGTCTCGGCCAGTGTGGAACTGGCCAGGGTCGTCCTCGGCGACGGCCGTGCCAAGTTCGTGAACGCCGTGCTGCGCAAGGTCTCCGCGGACGATCTGGACACCTGGCTGGAGAAGGTGGCTCCGTCCTGGGACGACGACCCCGAAGACCATCTCTCGGTGGTCCACTCCCACCCGCGGTGGATCGTCTCCGCGCTGTGGGACGCGCTGGGCGGGCCACGCGCCGGCATCGAGGACCTGCTCGAGGCGGACAACGAACGGCCCGAGGTCACCCTGGTCGCCCGCCCCGGCCGCACCACGGCCGACGACCTCCTCACCTCCGCCGGCTCCGACGCGGCACTGCCCGGACGCTGGTCCCCGCTCGCCGTACGCCTGGCCGAGGGCGGTGAACCGGGCGCTGTCGAAGCGGTGCGCGACGGGCTCGCCGGCGTGCAGGACGAAGGCAGCCAGCTGGTCGCGCTCGCGCTGGCCGCGGCCCCCGTGGAAGGAACCGACAGGCGCTGGCTGGACGGCTGTGCGGGCCCCGGAGGCAAGGCGGCGCTGCTCGCCGGGCTCGCCGCGGAGCGCGACGCGCTCCTCGTCGCCTCCGAGCTGCAGCCGCACCGTGCGGGGCTCGTGCAGCAGGCACTGGCGGGGAATCCGGGGCCGTACCAGGTGATCGCCGCCGACGGGACGCGTCCGGCGTGGCGGCCCGGCAGCTTCGACCGGGTCCTGATGGACGTGCCGTGCACCGGCCTCGGCGCCCTGCGCCGCCGCCCGGAGGCCCGCTGGCGCCGTCGGCCCGCGGACCTCGACGGGTTCGCGCCGCTGCAGCGGGCGCTGCTGACCGAGGCGTTGGCGGCGGTGCGCCCCGGAGGGGTCGTCGGGTACGCCACCTGCTCGCCGCACCTCGCGGAGACCAGGGCCGTCGTGGACGACGTACTGCGCGCGCGGGACGACGCCGAACTCCTCGACGCCCGCCCGTTCATGCCCGGCGTCCCGGCCCTCGGCGACGGCCCCGACGTCCAGCTCTGGCCGCACCTGCACGGCACGGACGCCATGTACCTGGCGCTGATCCGGCGCACGGCGTAGCGACGGCCGCGCCCCGTCACCGCCTCGGGGACGAGCCGTGGCGGACCGCCGGTGGCAACCGCCCTGGGGCATGGCAGGCTTGGGGCATGGCAGTTCAGATCAGCCCCAGCATCCTGTCCGCGGATTTCGCGCGGCTCGCCGACGAGGCCAAGGCGGTCGACGGCGCCGACTGGCTCCACGTCGACGTCATGGACAACCACTTCGTCCCGAATCTGACGCTCGGGGTTCCGATCGTGGAGTCGCTGAGCCGCGCGACCGACACCCCGCTGGACTGCCACCTGATGATCGACGAACCGGACCGCTGGGCTCCGGGCTTCGTCGAAGCCGGCGCCGGCTCGGTCACGTTCCACGCGGAGGCCGCCGCCGCGCCCGTGCGGCTGGCCCGGGAGATCCGTGCCAAGGGTGCCCGCGCCTCGATGGCCCTGAAGCCGGCCACTCCGATCGAGCCCTACGAGGATCTGCTTCCCGAGCTCGACATGCTCCTGGTCATGACCGTGGAGCCGGGCTTCGGCGGGCAGGCGTTCCTCGACATCATGCTGCCGAAGATCCGCCGTACTCGTGAGCTCATCTCCAAGCACGGCCTCGAGCTCTGGCTGCAGGTCGACGGCGGTGTCTCCGACTCGACGATCGAGCGGTGCGCGGAGGCCGGCGCGGATGTGTTCGTCGCCGGATCGGCCGTCTACGGCGCCGACGACCCGGCCGCCGCCGTGCGCGCCCTGCGGGAGAAGGCCGCCGCCACAACCGCCTCCGCGGCCTGGGCGTGCGGCCACTGAGCCACGGCTCGGTGAACTGCTGCCCCTCAGGACTGATCAAGTACCGCCGGATCTGCAAGGATGAACGGCGAGCCGAAGTGAAATTGTGAACAGCAGTGAGGAGATCGCCGTGTCTGGCATGTCGGCGGGTCGGCCAGCCCTTCGGATGGGCCCCGCTGAACTGGTGCAGGCGGCGGCCATGGCCCGCCGCTTCTACCTCGAGGGCAAATCCAAGATCCAGATCGCGGAGGAGTTCGGCGTCAGCCGGTTCAAGGTCGCGCGGGTTCTGGAGACAGCGCTAGAGCGCGACCTCGTGAGGATCGAGATCAGGGTGCCCGCGGAGCTCGACGCGGAGCGGTCCGACCGCCTGCGGGCGCGGTACGGACTGCGGCACGCGGTCGTCGTGGAGTCACCCGCGGAGGACGTGGAGGAGTCGCCCGACCCGGAGAACCTCGGCGAGGTGGCAGCCGACCTGCTCGGTGAGCTGGTGAACGAGGGCGACGTCCTCGGCCTCGCCTGGGGCCGCTCCACCATCCACATGGCCGCAGCCCTCGACCGGCTGCCGCCGTGCACGGTCGTCCAGCTGACGGGGGTGTACGACGCGGGGACCGCCGAGCGCGGCTCCGTCGAGGCGGTCCGCCGCGCCGCCCAGGTGTCCGGCGGCGAGGCGCACCCGATCTACGCACCGATGCTGCTTCCCGACCCGGCCACCGCGGCCGCGCTGCGCAATCAGACCGGGATCGCCCGTGCCTTCGAGTACTTCGACAAGGTCACGGTCGCGGCAGTCTCCATCGGCTCCTGGGAGCCCGGTATCTCCACCGTGCACGACATGCTGAGCGACGAGGAGCGGGCCCACTACGCCTCGCTCGGCGTCGCCGCCGAGATGTCCGCGCACCTCTTCGACGCCGAGGGACGCCGGGTCGGACGCGATCTGGGGGAGCGGTGCATCACCGTCGAGGCCGACCGGCTGCGGCGGATCCCCGAGGTGGTGGCGATCGCGGGCGGCCGGCGCAAGGCGGAGGCCATCGACGCGGTGCTGCGGTCCGGCCTGGTGACCAGCCTGGTCACCGACACCGCGGCCGCCGACTACCTCTTCGAGGCGGGCCCCGAACCGCGCCCCGCCCTGGACCGCGAGGACCCGGACGAGTCGGAGTAGGAGCGCGCGGGTGCGCGGGGCGCCGCCGCTGCGGCTGCCCCGTCACCCGCTCACCGGTGCAGCGCGAGCACCGACTCCACCGTGTCCGCCTCCGCCGCCGCCTTGTCCTCGCGGTAGCGGACCACGCGGGCGAAGCGCAGGGTCACACCCTCCGGGTACCGCGGAGAGCGCTGTACGGAGTCGAAGGCCACCTCGACGACCAGCTCGGGCCGTACCCGTACGACGAAGCCGTCGTCCTCGGTCGCCAGTTCGCCGAGCCGCTCCGTCTGCCAGGTCAGGAGGGCGTCGGTGAGCCCCTTGAACGTCTTGCCCAGCATCGCGAACGTCCCGTCGGACCGGCGCGCTCCCAGATGCAGGTTGGACAGCTTGCCGGTGCGCCGCCCGTGCCCCCACTCCGCCGCGAGCACGACGAGGTCCAGGGTGTGCACGGGTTTCACCTTGAGCCAGGACGCACCCCGGCGCCCGGCGTTGTACGGCGCGTCGAGGGCCTTCACGACGACGCCCTCGTGGCCCCGTTCGAGAGCGGACGCGGCGAACCGGCGTACCTCTTCGCGCAGTTGCTCGTCGGTGGGATCGCGGACCTCGAGCCGTCCGACCCGGCGCGGCTCGGGCGTGATGCGGGCCAGCCGGGCGTGACGTTCGCGGGCGGGCAGGTCGAGCAGATCGTGGCCGTCGGCCGACAGCAGGTCGAAGAAGACCGGGACGAGCGGCAGTGAGGCCTGCGCACCGGCCACATCGAGCCGGGACCCGACCCGCCCCGCGATCTCCTGGAACGGCCGCGGCCGACCCTGCTCGTCCAGGGCGATGACCTCACCGTCGAGGACTGCCCGGTCGGTGGTCAACTCCCGTGCTGCCGCGACGACTTCGGGCAGACGGTCGGTGATCTCGTCGAGGGTGCGGGTGAAGACGCGGACCTCGTTGCCGTCGCGGTGGACCTGTACCCGGATGCCGTCGAGTTTCTCCTCCACCGCGCACGCGCCCAGCAGCTCGACCGCCTCGTCCACGTCTTTCGCTGTCTTCGCCAGCATCGGGAGCACCGGACGGCCCACGTCGAGCCGGAACGCGTCGAGCGCGGTGACACCCTCCGCCGCCAACGCCCGGGCCACGGTGTCCAGTCGGCCTGCCAGCATCACCGCGCGGCGTACGGCGGAGGGCTCCGCGCCGACGGCCGCGGCCAGGCCCTCCGCGGCCAGCGCGTCCAGGGCGCCCTGGCGCAGCTCGCCGCTGACCAGGCCGAGCAGGAGTCGGTGTTCGTCCGCTGTGGCGGCGGTGAGCAGGGCGTCCAGGAGGCGTTTGCGCTCGGCCTGCGCTCCCTTGCCGGCGACCGCCGCGATGCGGCCGAAGGCGGCGTCGGCGTCCGCCACGGTGAGGGACGCGGTCGCGGCGGGCGGCGGTATCTGCCGGAACGCGGTCCAGCCGATGCCCGTCCTGCGTTGCGGCAGCCTGCCGGACAGATAGCTCACCACCAGCGGCGCCTCCTCGGGTGCCATCCCGCGGAACAGCTCCGCGAGCAGGGCGACCTTCTGCGAGCGTGCGGTGGTGGCGGCGATCTCCCGGGAGGCACCGGCCACATCGGAGAGCAGCATGCCGTCATCGTCCCCCGGACCGCGGCGGCGCGCACAGGTTAGGCCCCTGTGGCAGCATCGGCCTCATGCGCCACCGGTACCCGGCCGTGGAGGCCGCCGCGCGACCGTTCGAGAGCCACGGGGCCGCCGGTGGCCGGGGCTGGTTGGGGTCACTCCTGGTGACGTGCTGCGGGCTCCTTGTCGCGATACTCCTGTCGGGGTGCACCGCCGCCGACGACGAGGACGGCGGGCGCAGCGCCGCCACCCGGGAGGCCAGCTCCTCATCGGTACCCGCCACCTCCGCGCCGATGCCCGCCTGGGCAGCGGGCTTCCGGGCGGTGACGGTCGAGGAGCTGCCCGCCGAGGCCCGGGAGACGTTGCGCCTGATCGACGCATCGGGGCCGTTCCCGTACGAGAAGGACGGGTCCCGGTTCGGCAATTTCGAGGGGCTGCTGCCGGATCAACGACGGGGCTACTACCGGGAGTTCACGGTGCGCACGCCCCATGAGGGGGATCGCGGCGCCCGGCGTATCGTCACCGGGTCGGGCGGAGAGATCTACTACACCGACGACCACTACGAGACGTTCAAGGCGGTCCTGCGATGACCACGGGGTGCCCTGTGATGACGAAGGCGGTCCTGCGATGACGGCTGCGGGCGAAGAGAGCGCCGGCCCCGGGGAAGCACGGCGGGCATACGGCGTTGACCGGGCGGCCGGAGCGGTGGCCCCGGGGGACCCGGCCCCTCTCCTTGCGCTCGCGGCCGACTCCGGGCGTGCCGTGGTGTTCCTCGATCTGACCGGTGTCCGCGACAAGGCGGGCTTCATGGACCGGTGTACGAGCGCGCTCGGCCTGCCCGCCTGGTTCGGGCGGAACTGGGACGCCCTCGCCGACAGCCTGACGGACCTGTCCTGGCTGCCTGCGGCGCAGGGACGGGTCCTGGTGCTGGGCGGCTGGACCGAGTACGCGCGGGAGCAGCCGCGGGAGTGGACGGTCGCGCGCGAGGTGCTGGCGGAGGCGTCCGAGTACTGGAGGGATCGGGCGACGCCCCTGACGGTGCTGCTCACTCCGGCCTGACCACGGACGCCGGCCGCACCACCCGGAGGGATCGACAAGACCGCCCACGATGTCCGTCCTCGGGGTGACCATGTCGCGTGGAGTGTCCGAGGCAGTTCTGGAGGGGCGCCGGTGGACGTTGGCGCGATCATGGAAGCGCTGGTTGAACGGGGCACAGCGTCTGTTCAAGGCTGATGCCGAGTGGCTGGTAGCTCGCCCTGCTCGGTCCCATCTCCCGTACGCGGCACAGGTGTTGCCCGTCCTCGTGACGTTCGCGATCGGCACCGCGGTCCGGCGCTGTCAAACAAGCAGGTGGGTGCTTCGGTCGGCTCGGCGGTCGTCGACACGCTCGCCGTCGGTGGCGCGGCGGTGGCGCGGCGGTGGCCGGCGTGGGGGACCGGGCCGCCACCCCCGCCGGATCCGCCGCCGTCGGGGGCCGGGCCGGGTCACTTGCGCAGGATGCGGGCGATTTCGTCGAAGCCGCGGTCCTCCGCGTGATCGAGTGCGGTGGCTCCTGAACCGTCGCCGATGGACGCGTCGGCGCCGGCTTCCAGGAGGAGGCGTACGGACTCCTGGTGGTCCTTGCCGCCGTCGCCGAGGATGACCGCCTCCAGCAGGGCGGTCCAGCCGAGGTTGTTGACGTGGTCGACGTCGACGTCCATGTCCGGGTTGGTGGTGACCTCGCGGATGTAGTCCACGTGGCCGCGCTCACCCGCCGGGATGAGCGAGGTGCCGCCGTAGCGGTTGACCAGGCCGTAGTCGGGGTCGGCCTTCGCCAGGGTCCTGGCCATCGCGGCGTTGCCCGTCACACCCGTGACCAGCCAGGGGGTGTCCTGCCTGCTGTCCTTGCCGTCGGGGTCGGCCCCGGCCGCCACGAGCGCCTCCGCGGTCTCCACATGGTCGCCGGTGACGGCGAGCAGCAGCGGCGTGCGGCGCCGGTCGTCCCGCGTCTCCAGGTCCGCGCCCTGCCCGATCGCCTTGCGTACGGCGTCGGCGTCACCCTGTTCCGCTGCGTGCAGGAGGTCGCGGCCGGCTGCGGGGTCGCCCTTCTTGCCGCGCTTCTCACCGTCCTGCCGGTCGGCCGGTGAGGCGGCCTCGGTGGTGGCCGAGGACGTACGGCGTTCGCCCCTGCCGCCGTCGGACTGCGTGCTGCAGGCCGTCGCGAGGACGGCCAGTCCGGCCAGGGAGACGAACAGGCGGGTGGTGCTGGGGGGTGGAGCCATGGTGGTGCCTCTCTGCGTGGGGCCCGGCGGCCGTGCGCGGGTGTCCTTCCTCGGGGCGTCGCAGTGGGGGAGTGGAGAAGAACGACGATGGTGTCGAGGGCGACGGGGTATTTGGGATACCGTACGTTCCTCTCGGTAAGGGAGCGTTAAATGGAAGTTGTTATTGCACCTGCCTTATGGGCGCTCTTGTGGTTGACCAAATGCTCCCGGGTTCGGCTCGACGGCGATTGTCAGTGGGGCCTCGTAGCGTGGCCGGTATGACGGGGAGAGCGACGGAGATCGCGTACGTGCAGGGCGACGCCACGGCGCCGCAGGGCGAGGGCGTCAAGATCGTGGCCCATGTGTGCAACGACGTGGGTGGCTGGGGAGCGGGCTTCGTCCTCGCGTTGTCGCGACGGTGGCCGGAGCCGGAGGCGGCCTACCGGACTTGGCACCGGGACCGCGCGGCGAACGATTTCGGCCTCGGCGCCGTGCAGTTCGTCCGGGCGGACGGCCTGGTACGGGTGGCCAACATGGTGGGGCAACGGGGGATCCGTTCCGGCAGCGAGGGGGCGGCGCCGGTGCGGTACCAGGCGATCGACAGCGCGCTCGGCGCCGTCGGCGACCGGGCCCTCGAGCTCGGCGCCTCGGTCCACATGCCGCGGATCGGGTGCGGTCTCGCGGGTGGGAAGTGGTCCGAGGTCGAGCCGCTCGTCCGCCGTCGCCTCGCCGCCCGCGGGGTACCGGTGACCGTGTACGACTTCGAGGGCTGAGGGGTGGGGTTCATGCCGGCC
Source organism: Streptomyces sp. YIM 130001 (assembly GCF_003574445.1). Taxonomy (GTDB): domain Bacteria; phylum Actinomycetota; class Actinomycetes; order Streptomycetales; family Streptomycetaceae; genus Streptomyces. The sequence continues at coordinate 82,684 of NZ_KZ984551.1, read as the reverse complement.
GGCGGTCAGCCGCGGCGATGGGGGGACATCGGATTCCGGTCCACCTGCGTGACCGCGGCCGAAGGCGCCGAATTGCTCCAGCTCCGCTGCCTGGTCGCGGTCGCCGAGCACGGCAGTGGAGCGGGTGCCGCCGCGCAACTGGGCATCTCGCCGCACGTCCTGTCGCAGCAGATCGGCCACCTCGAGGACTCCGTGGGCGCACGACTGGTCGACTCCGCGTGTCCGAGCCTCCGGCTCACCGGGGCCGGCCAGGTCTGTGCGGACCATGCTCGGCGTGCACTGAGCGACCTGGCGGCGGCCGACCGCGCGGTGCACCGTGCCGCCGACGTCGCGGGCGGCACGCTGCGCCTCGCGATGGCTCCGACGTTCGCCGCGTACCTGATTGGCCCGCTGGTGGCCGAGCTGAACCTCCGGCATCCCGGCATCACCGTGACCATCACGGAGATGCCCCAGGACCGCATCGAGGCCGGTCTCCTCGCGGACGAGCTGGACGCGGGGGTGGCTTTCATCGGGAGGCACGCCCGAGGGATAGCCGCGCACGCGCTGTTCACCGAGACACTGAGCCTGGTGGTCGCCGCCTCCGACGCCGGCCGTGTGGAGTCGAGGCCCGTGGCCGTACGGGAACTGGCGGACCGTCAATTGGCGCTGCTCAGCACCGACTTCGACATCCGGGAACGCACAGACCGGTACTTCGCCGAACACGGCGTGGCCCCACGGGTCGCGGTGGAGACCAACTCCGTCCAGGCGCTCACCGAACTGGTGCAGCGCACCCCCGCGCTCGTGACGGTGCTCCCCGACGCGGTCACCGACGACAGTCCCCACCTGCGGCCGGTCCCCGTCGAGCCGCCGCTGCCCAGTCGCCGTGCGGCCCTGCTGGTGCGCGACGGCGCCCCCCTCGGATCCTCCATCGAGGCGTATCGGGAGCTGGTCGCCGAGGTCGTACGCGACCGCGGTTACGCCTCGCCCTGACCTGCCGAGCGCACCGTGACGGCAGTGTCCCTTCGTCACCGGGCCGCCCCCGACCGGACCACCTGAGCCGATGGAAGAATGCACCGCATGGCACGTAGCGAAGGCGCCCGAGTCACCGGCGCGGACACCCCGGAGTTCGAGCCGGAGTCCGACCGGGTCACCCGTCGGATCCGCGACGAGATCCTCGACGGTGAACGCGGCCCGGGCAGCAGGCTCGTGGAGCGAGAGTTGGCCGCCGAACTAGGCGTGAGCCGGCTGCCCGTCCGCGAGGCGCTGAAGGCGCTGGTCACCGAGGGCCTGGTCACGCCCAGGCCCCGGACCTGGGCGGTCGTACGGGAATTCAGTGCGACCGACCTGGCGGACCTGGACGAGGTGCGCGGGGCGCTCGAGACACTGACGTTCCGGCTCGCGGCGCAGCGCAGTACGCGCGCCGGACTCGACAGGTTGCGCGAGGCCCTCGACGCCGAGCTGGCGGCAGCCCGTCGCGGCGACGCCGTGCGGGCGCGCAGGGCCGCGGCCGACTTCCACGAGGCGGTGACCGCGCTCGCGGCCAACGAGCTGCTCAGCGAACTGGAGCGCACGCTGCGCAGCAGAATGCGCTGGGTACTCGGACGGCACGACGACCTGCTCGCCGTCGCCCAGGAGCACGCGGACCTCTATGAGGCGATCGCGGCGCGCGACGTCCCGCGCGTCGACAGCCTCGTCCTGAACCACCTCGCGTCGGGCCGCACCGCCCGCGCGGAACATCTGGGCAGGTCCGAGGAGTAGCGAGCCGCCTTCGCGAGGCCCGCCGGGCCGTCCGGCGCCGAACCCGGGTGCACGGAGCGCCCGGACCGTGTCCGGCGGCCACTGCTCACCCACCGGCAGGCCCGAATGGCGCAACGCCGGGTAAGCTCTCGACGTAAGGCAGGATTCCTGGCCTGGCACCGGAGCCCCCGCACCTCCTTGGAGGAACAGACGACGGCGGGGGTGTTTTGTTGTGTCACCGTGGGAGTGACCTGCGCCGTTTCGCGTGAAAATGTGAGACTTATGCGTTTTCTTGAGCCCGGCACCGGACAGCACGTCACCACGTCCCCGGTTCCCTACGACCTGACCTACGACGACGTCTTCATGGTGCCGAGCCGTTCGGCCGTGGGCTCGCGACAGGGCGTGGACCTGTCCGCCTCCGACGGCACCGGCACCACGATCCCGCTGGTCGTGGCCAACATGACCGCGATCGCCGGACGCCGGATGGCGGAGACCGTGGCCCGCCGCGGCGGCCTCGTCGTGATCCCTCAGGACATCCCGATCGAGGTCGTCACTGAGGTGGTCTCCTGGGTCAAGACGCGTCACCACGTCCTGGACACCCCGATCGTCCTTGCGCCGACCGGCACCGTCGCCGATGCGCTGGCGCTGCTCGCCAAGCGCGCCCACGGCGCCGGAGTGGTCGTCGACGGCGAGCGGCGCCCGGTGGGCATCGTCACGGAGTCCGACCTGACCGGCGTCGACCGCTTCACCCAGCTCTCCGAGGTGATGTCCACGGAGCTGCTGCTCATCGACGCGGACATCGACCCGCGCGAAGCCTTCAACAAGCTCGACGCCGGCCACCGCAAGGTCGCCCCCGCAGTCGACGCCGAGGGTCGCCTCGTCGGGATCCTCACGCGTAAGGGTGCGCTGCGCGCCACGCTCTACACCCCCGCCCTCGACGCCGACGGCAAGTTGCGTATCGCCGCCGCCATCGGCATCAACGGCGATGTGGCGGGCAAGGCCAAGCAGCTGCTCGAGGCCGGTGCCGACACCCTGGTCGTGGACACCGCGCACGGCCACCAGGAGTCGATGATCTCCGCGGTCAAGGCGGTCCGTGCACTGGACCCGCAGGTGCCGGTCGTCGCCGGCAACGTGGTCTCCGCGCAGGGGGTGCGCGACCTGATCGAGGCCGGCGCGGACATCATCAAGGTGGGTGTCGGACCGGGCGCGATGTGCACCACGCGCATGATGACCGGCGTCGGCCGTCCGCAGCTGTCCGCGGTGCTCGAATGTGCCGCGGAGGCCAAGAAGTTCGGCAAGCACGTGTGGGCGGACGGCGGAGTGCGGCACCCGCGCGACGTCGCGATGGCCCTCGCGGCCGGTGCGTCCAACGTGATGATCGGTTCCTGGTTCGCCGGCACCTACGAGTCCCCGGGCGACCTGCAGCAGTCCGCCGACGGACGGCTCTACAAGGAGTCGTTCGGGATGGCCTCTGCCCGCGCCGTGCGCAACCGCACGTCGGAGGAGTCGGCCTACGACCGCGCCCGCAAGGCGCTGTTCGAGGAGGGCATCTCGACCTCGCGGATGTTCCTCGACCCGGCGCGTCCGGGTGTGGAGGACCTCATCGACTCGATCATCGCCGGCGTCCGGTCCTCCTTCACCTACGCGGGCGCGAACTCCGTCCAGGAGTTCGTCGAGCGCGCCGTCGTCGGCGTGCAGAGTGCCGCGGGCTACGCCGAGGGCAAGCCGCTGCACAACAGCTGGAACTGACGCCGCGTCAGTGACTCTGGGTGGTGCCTCGGTACGCACCCTCGCCACGGCCCCGATCGCTGCTTACGATCGGGGCCGTGGTCCGTCCCGCGCTCGCGGCGAGCCGTGCGCTGTCCGTGCTCGACCATTTCGCCGCCCATCCCGAACAGTCCTACTCGCTCAGCGAGTTGAGCAAGGCGCTCGACATCAACCTGGCCTCGCTCCTGTCCGTGCTGCAGTCGCTCACCGACGCCGGCTATCTCGTCCGGCATCCGCGGCGCAAGACGTACGGACTCGGGATGTCCCTGGTCGCCGCCGGGCATGCCGCGCTCACCCGGCACCGTGTCGTGGACCGTGCGCGGCGCGAACTGCGGCTGCTCGCCGCCGAGTCGGGTTGCGCGTACGTGGTGAGTGCGGTGGCGGGCGACAGCATTGTCGTCCTCGCGGTCGAGGGCCGGTTGTCCGGGCGTACGCCCGAGGTGTGGGCGGGGCAGCGGCTGCCGTTGCTGCCGCCACTCGGGCAGGTCTTCCTCGCCTGGTCGGGGCCGGGGGAGATCCGGAGATGGCTCGATCGCATCGGCCCCGGCATGCGGCTGCCCGCCCATCTGGACACCGCCATGTCCGCCGTACGCGGGCGCGGCTGGTCGGCGAACCGCGACACCCCCGGGCGTACCGCACTCGGCGAGGCGCTGGTGCGGCTCTCCGACCTGCCGCAGGACGCCCGACTGCGCCGTCGGGTGGCCGACCTGGTGACGGCGCTCGGCGACGACTACGAGGTACTGCGCGTCGAACCCGCCGAGCGCTATCGCCTCACCACCTTGTCCGCGCCCGTCTTCGACCAGCACGGCAACGTCGCCCTCGCCCTCACCGGGACCGGACTGCCCGAGATCAGCGGTGCTCGGCTCCTCGCACTGGCCGGTCAACTCATCACACGTGCCAGGTCGTTGGCGAGCGAGATCGGAGGACGGCCGCCCGAGGTGAACGGCCACTGAGCGGGCTGTGCGCGCACACCCTCATCCCTCCCGCAGTACCTCCGCCACCGCCGCCGCGATCCGCGCGTGCCCCTCGTCGCCCGGATGCACCCCGTCGACCAGGTGCTCGGGCCGCAACAGGCCCGTGCCGGGCAGTAGTTGTACGCGGTCGTCCGCGCGGGAGACCGCGGCCTCCTCCACCGCCTCGCGCAGCTCGGCGAGCGTGGCGCCGAGGGCGTTCGGCGTGGACTCCGCGTCGGGCCGCAGTACCGGTGAGACGACGAGGACCGGGGTGCCCGGCCGGCGACGGCGCACCGTGCCGAGGAACGCCCGGACCGTCGCCCGCAGCAGCTCGGCCGAGTGCGGTGTCCGCGACCAGCAGTTGGTACCGAAGGCGAGGGTGATGAACTCGCCGGGCAGAGAGGCGAGTTGTTCGGCGCAGGCGAGTGCGCCGCGCGCCGCACCCGCGTAGCCGAGGTTCACCGGATCCAGCCCGAGCGCCCGCCCGGCTACGGCCGGCCAGGCGAGATCCGGCCGGGAGGCGGACCAGCCCTCAGCGATCGAGTCGCCGTACACCAGCCAGCGCGGCGCCCTGGGGGCGGGCGTCAGCGTCGCGGCGTCCGGAACGAGGCGCACGGACCGCACCACGGGCCGCAGCGCCTCCGGCAGATGAATCGCGAACGCCCCGTCAGCGGAGGGGAGTTGAAGGCGCACGACGGACGAGCCCGGGTCGACGGGAGCCTCCGCCACCGCGCGGTCTCCGCACAGCAGCGTGAACGCGTGGTGCAACGGCCGGAAGGTGTCCGCGGGCAGCGGCTCCGATGCCGTGCAGGCGATCTCCACCGCGTCCGCGCCCCGCGCAGTGAACGCGATCCGCACGCCCGCGGGCACGGTCGCCCGTTCCCCCGTGTCACCCGGAAGCCGGTCCAGGTCCGCCGGATCGGCCCGCAGCATCCGTTCCCCGTCCCACCACCCCACCCCGCGCAGCAGTTCCCGTGGCACCGTCACGGCGCACCCCCGATCGTCGGATACGGGAACTTCACGCCGACCCCGCCGTCCACCACCAGCGTCTGCCCGGTGACGTACGAGGACAGCGGGGACACCAGGAACAGCAGGGCGGAGGCGATGTCGGACGGCTCGGCGACCCGGCCGAGCGGTGCGTTCGCCGCGTTCAGGTCCCGGCCTCCGTCGCCGAGCAGGCCCGCCACTCTGGGGGTCCACACCACCCCGGGTGCCGCCGCGTTGACCCGGACTCCGCGCGGCCCGTACTCCACGGCCGCCGATCTGACCAGGGAGATCAGGCCCGCCTTGGCCGCGCCGTACGCGGCGTGCTGCGGCGCCCCGGTGAGGCCCGACACCGAGGCGACGAAGGCCAGCGGGCCACCGCCGGAGGCGGCGACGGCCTCCGCGCCGTACTCGACCGCGAGCCGTGCGTGTCTCAGGACCAGGTCGAAATGCCAGTCCCAGGCCGCGTCGTCCAGACCCGCCAGCGGTGCGTAGCGGGCCATGCCGACGATGTCGACGACACCGTGCACCGCGCCCGCATCCCGCACCGCATCGGCGAAGAGCGTGCGCATCGCGGGGCGCCGGGTGACATCGGCGACGTAGGGCACCCCCTGCGTCTCGTCGGCCACCGACCGCGCGCGCTCCTCGTCCACGTCGACGCACCACACCCGCGCGCCCGCCGCGGCCAGCGCGTGCGCCGTCTGGCGTCCGATGCCGTTGCCCGCTCCGAGCAGCACGAACACGCGGTCGTCGAGGCGGGCGGCCGTCGCGTAGTCGGGGACGGGGGAGGTGTCCGCCGGTTCCGCGGGCCCGTTCAAGCGGCCCTCGCCGGCCGGTAGCGGGCGAGTTCCGGGCGGACTTCCTTGCCCAGGATCTCGATCGTCCGCAGGATCTCCTGGTGCTCCAGATAGCCCCACTGGACGTAGCAGATCAGCTGGTCGACGCCGAGATCCGCATAGCGCTTGGCCTTGCGCACGATCGTCTCGGCGTCGCCGATCAGGATCATGTCGCCCTCGTCGAAGTCCCGGACCGGGACCTCGCCCCGGATGATCGGGGTGAGCAGCGGGAACGTCTTCTCGCGCTCCTCGGGGCCGAGATGCGGCAGCTCCCAGTCGAGCGTGAACTGCGCGAGGTTCGAGTACCACCAGGCGACCGAGTCCCACACCCGCCGGGAGGGCCGCTCGGCCGCGTGCACCAAGGTGTACGCGCTCACCCGGTCCGTGGTCACGTCGGATATCGGCAACGGGCTGCGCGCCGCCTCCCGGTACGCGGCGACCTGCCGGGCCATCGACTCGAGCGGCTGCATGATCGAGAACGACAGGAGGCCGAGTCCACTCGCTCCCGCCACCTCCGCCGAACCCTCGGAGGTGGCCGCCATCCAGACCGGCGGATGCGGATCCTGCACCGGCTTCGGCGTGACCATCCGGCGGGGGAAGGTGAACCGCTCGGAGGCGTACTCGAAATACTCCTCGCGCCACATGCCCGTGACGATCTCGACGGCCTCCTTCCAGTCGGCCCGTGACTGCTCGCGGTCCACGCCGAAAGCCGTCTGCTCCATGGGAGTCGACCGCCCCGTACCCCACTCGACGCGCCCGCCGGACAGCACGTCGACCGCCGCCACCTTCTCCGCGATCCGCTGCGGGGGAGTGAACCCGAACGGCGTCAGCGTCACCCCGAAGCCGAGCCGTATCCGCTCGGTCAGCGCCGCCAGATGCCCCAACAGCACCTCGGGCGCGGGGCAGTGCGAGCGCCCCTCGCGGAAGTGGTGCTCCACGGCCCACACCGTCCGGAACCCGACCCGGTCGGCGAGCCGGATCTGCTCCACCGCCTCGCGGTACGCGCGCTGTTCGGCGGCGCGCTGGCCGTGCGGATGCGGACCGTTCCAGGGCTTGGGCACGTCGATCTCGTACAGGACGTCGAGGTCCATCTGAGCCTCCGGAAGAAGAGGGAAGAGCATCGCGACAGGGGTGTTTCTTCCGTCGTTTTCGAGATGTCGAAGAACGTTTCGCTCGGGCGGCGAGGAGGATGAGGCCTGACCCTCGACGTGTCAATACTCACGTCGGGGCGGACGCGGAGACGGCACGGCGCAACGAACTCCCGTATCCGGGCGGGCAGCGCAACATTTCTCCGCGAACGCGCAAGGTTCCCGCATTTCGCGAGGTGAGCCGCGCCTCATACAGTCAGGCGCTGTACTTCGTGTGGCGGGGACCGTCTGCTCGGTGGTCCCTACCGCCGGGCTGCCGCGGTCACCGCCGACCGTCCGCAGTCATGAAGGAGCACACCCGTGCCGGACCGAGGCCAAGCGCCACCCAAGCCCGCCACCTCAGGCGGCGGTGTCATGCGCCGCAAGCCCGTGGAGCGGCTCGTAGCCGAGGGCGGCCAGGGTGAGGGCGGCACACTGCGCAGGTCCCTGTCCATGTGGCAGCTGACGATGATCAGCATCGGCGCGACGCTCGGCACCGGCATCTTCGTGGTCCTCGGTGAGGCCGTACCGAAGGCAGGCCCCGCCGTCACCCTGTCCTTCGTGATCGCCGGCCTCACGGCCCTCTTCTCGGCGCTGTCCTACGCCGAACTGGCCGGCACCATTCCCGTGGCCGGCTCCTCGTACTCGTACGCCTACGCCACCATGGGCGAGCTCGTCGCCTGGATCTGCGGCTGGTGCCTCGTCCTCGAGTACGGGGTGTCCGTCGCGGCCGTCGCCGTCGGCTGGGGCGAGTACGTCAACGAACTGCTCGACGGCACCATCGGGGTCACCCTGCCCAGTGCGATCTCCGCACCTCCCGGCGACGGCGGGTTCTTCAACCTGCCGGCCCTGATCGTGGTGCTGCTCGCGATGGTCTTCCTGCTCGGCGGCGCCCGCGAGTCCGCCCGGGCGAACACCATCATGGTCGCGGTGAAGATCGCCGCTCTGCTGCTGTTCTGCGCCATCGGCCTGCAGGGCTTCCGCTCCGGCAACTACGCGGACTTCATGCCGCTCGGCATGGCAGGCGTGAGTGCGGCAGGCGCCACACTGTTCTTCTCGTACATCGGCTTCGACGCGGCCTCCACGGCCGGCGAGGAGGCGAAGAACCCGCAGCGCGACCTGCCCCGCGCGATCATGCTGTCCCTCGTCATCGTGACCGGCCTGTACGTGCTGGTCGCGGCCGTGGCGATCGGCGCGCGGCCCTGGCAGAAGTTCGGCGAGTCCGAGGCCGCACTGGCCTCGATCATGCGCGAGGTCACCGGGCAGGGCTTCTGGGCGGTGATCCTCGCCGCCGGCGCGGTGATCGCCATCGCCAGCGTGGTTCTGACCGTCCTGTACGGCCAGACGCGTGTGCTGTTCGCGATGTCGCGCGACGGACTGGTGCCGAAGGTGTTCGCGAAGGTCGACCGGCGCACCGGGGTGCCGCGGGCCAACACCGTGCTCGTCTCGCTGTTCTGCGGCGTGCTCGCCGCGGCGGTCCCGCTCGGCCAACTCGCCGACGCCACCAGTATCGGCACTCTCTTCGCGTTCGCCCTGGTCAACGTCGCGGTCGTGGTCCTGCGGCGGAACCGTCCCGACATGGCACGCGGCTTCAAGGTGCCGCTGTCGCCGCTGGTCCCGGCGCTCGGCTTCGGCTTCTGCGTCTGGATGATGTTCAGCCTGCAGGCCGTGACCTGGGTGGTGTTCGGCATCTGGATGGCCGTCGGCCTCGTGTTCTACTTCAATTACGGCTACCGCCGCTCCCGCCTGGCGACGGAGTCCGCCGCCCCGCAGAACTGACCGCAGGGCCCGGGCCGCCGCGGACCCGGGCCCCCACAACCCCCGCCTGCCTGGCCTCCCCGCCTGCGCGGTGAACGAGAGAACCGGAACGAAGAGAAGTGAACCGCCCGCCGTGCTGAACGAACTCGACGAACGGATCGTGCACGCCCTGGCCGAGGACGCACGCCGCAGTTACGCCGACATCGGCCAGGAGATCGGCCTGTCGGCCCCCGCGGTGAAGCGGCGCGTGGACCGGCTGCGGTCCAGCGGCGCGATCACGGGATTCACCGTGCGCGTGGACCCGGCGGCCCTCGGCTGGGAGACCGAGGGCTTCATCGAGATTCACTGTCGCCGCAACACCTCGCCCGAGGCCATCAAACGCGGTCTGGAGCGCTACCCCGAGATCGTCTCCGCCTCCACCGTCACGGGTGACGCGGACGCGATCGCGCAGGTCTTCGCCTCCGACATGCGGCACTTCGAGCGCGTACTGGAACGGATCGCGGGCGAACACTTCGTGGAACGCACCAAGTCCGTCCTCGTCCTCTCGCCGCTGCTGCGCCGGTTCTCTTCGGGGGCGCCGGGTTAGGGCTTGTCGCTCGGACCGGCGCCGGATCGTGCCCGCAGGCAGGAGTGGGCTGGGACCACCCCCGTGTGCCCCTGCCCGGCCCCCTCCCACCCGTCAGCGCGGGCGGCGGTCCTGTCCCTCGGGCGTCCCCGAGAAGTCCGGCGCCCAGGGCAGCACCTCGAAGTCCCCGGTGCCCTTGCGGACCTTCTCGAACGGGGCGGCGCTGGTGCACTTGGACAGCTCGCCCGGCTGGTCGAGCGGCGTGCCGTACGCCGCCCAGCTGTAGCCGAGCCGGTCCTGGCCGCGGACGTCGTGCACGCTGAAACCGACCCGAAGGCCCTTGAGGCCCGGCATATCGGTCTTGGTCACGACACCCGTGGCGGTCGCCACCTTGCCGCCGGTCACCAGGCAGTCGATCCGTCCCTCGGCCTCGGCGCCCTCACCGCCGGGCTTGTCGAGGTGCTCGAAGTGGAAGGTGCCCGTGGCCTGGCTCGGATCCATCCGGTCCTTCTCGGCCAAGTGGGCGTCGAAGGTGAAGGTGATGTCCTCGGTGGTGGGGCGGTCCAGTTTCGCCGTCCCCGTGAGGGCGGCCGCCTCCTTGTGGTGCGGCGCCGCGGCGGCGACGGCCCCGGTACGGACGGGCGGTGCCTCCTTCTCGGAAGGGGCGACGGCACCTGCCACACCGCCCGTGATCAGGACGGTGGTCACCAGTACGGCGACGCCCAGCGTGTTGACGACTCGGGTACGGCGGGCCGTACGGCTCGGTGCGCGGTGGTGGCCGTTGGAGCTTCGGCTCACGAGAGTCCTCCGTGGTGACGACGGGTTCGCCCGGACCTTCCGGGTGACCTCAGCCTCGCGTCGCGCACCCGCCCGCCACATCGCCCCGCGGGCGGTACCGCCTCCCCCGTGCGGCGGGGCCACCCGTCGCGGACTGAGACCCGCGGATGACAGGCAGTGCGCACCCCGCGGGCGGCCCACAGGGCGGCACCCGGAGGCCCCGCTGGCGCCGGGCGCAACGAATCGTCGGAGAAGAGTCCTGGCACGCAACGGATCAACGGTCGGTGCGCAAGAGTCGCCGCTTGTCCGGGCTCGCCGGCCGCCCGTACGGTCTAGATCGTGGCAGGGCCGTGCTCCGGAGGTCACCGCAGCGACGGCTCCGGACGGCGCCGACGCGCGCGGTGCGCCCGCCGTCCGGTCCGGCCCGGCCGTTCCACCCGTTCCGCGAGGAGTCCCTGCCCCATGACGTCCACGGTGCCCACCGCCGTCCAGCACACCGACGCCCAGCCGCCCATCACCATGTTCGGGCCGGACTTCCCGTATGCGTACGACGACTATCTGGCCGGTGCCGCGGGACTCGGGCAGATACCCGCGACCGAGCACGGGCGCGAGGTCGCGGTGATCGGTGGCGGTCTCTCCGGGATCGTCGCGGCGTACGAGCTGATGAAGATGGGCCTGAAGCCGGTCGTCTACGAGGCGGACCGGATCGGCGGCCGGCTGCGCACCGTCGGCTTCGACGGGTGCGATCCCGAACTGACCGCCGAGATGGGCGCGATGCGCTTCCCGCCGTCGTCCACCGCGCTGCAGCACTACATCGACCTGGTCGGCCTGCGCACCGAGCCGTTCCCCAACCCGCTCGCGCCCGACACCCCGTCGACCGTCGTCGACCTCAAGGGGGAGTCGCACTACGCGGAGACCGTCGACGACCTGCCGCAGGTCTACCGGGACGTCATGCACGCCTGGAACGCCTGCCTGGAGGAGGGCGCCGACTTCTCCGACATGAACCAGGCACTGCGCGAGCGCGACGTCCCGCGCATCCGTGAGATCTGGTCCCGGCTCGTCGAGAAGCTCGACAACCAGACCTTCTACGGGTTCCTCTGCGACTCGGAGGCCTTCGCCTCCTTCCGGCACCGCGAGATCTTCGGCCAGGTCGGCTTCGGCACCGGTGGCTGGGACACCGACTTCCCCAACTCGATCCTGGAGATCCTCCGCGTCGTCTACACCGAGGCGGACGACCACCACCGCGGCATCGTCGGCGGCAGCCAGCAGCTCCCGCTGCGCCTGTGGGAGCGCGAGCCCCAGAAGATCGTGCACTGGGCCCCCGACACGTCACTGGCAGCGCTGCACGAGAACGGCGAGCCCCGCCCCGCAGTGACCCGTCTGCACCGCACCGCGGGCAACCGCATCACGGTCACCGACGCGAGCGGCGACATCCGCACCTACCCGGCGGCGATCTTCACCGCGCAGTCCTGGATGCTCCTGTCCAAGATCGACTGCGACGACTCGCTCTTCCCGATCGACCACTGGACGGCGATCGAGCGCACCCACTACATGGAGAGCTCCAAGCTGTTCGTGCCCGTCGACCGTCCGTTCTGGCTGGACGAGGCCGTCGACGGCGAGGGCAACGCCACCGGTCGGGACACCATGTCGATGACGCTCACCGACCGGATGACGCGCGGCACCTACCTCCTCGACGACGGCCCGGACAAGCCCGCCGTCATCTGCCTCTCGTACACCTGGTGCGACGACAGCCTGAAGTGGCTGCCGCTGTCCGCGAACGAGCGGATGGAGGTCATGCTGAAGTCGCTCGGCGAGATCTACCCCACCGTGGACATCCGACGGCACATCATCGGCAACCCGGTCACCGTCTCCTGGGAGAACGAGCCCTACTTCATGGGCGCCTTCAAGGCCAACCTGCCGGGCCACTACCGCTACCAGCGCCGTCTGTTCACACACTTCATGCAGGACCTGCTGCCCGAGGACAAGCGCGGCATCTTCCTCGCGGGCGACGACATCTCGTGGACGGCGGGCTGGGCCGAGGGCGCGGTGCAGACGGCGCTCAACGCGGTCTGGGGCGTGATGCACCAGTTCGGCGGCACGACGGATCCGTCCAACCCCGGGCCCGGCGACCGCTACGACGAGATCGCGCCGGTGGAACTGCCGGAGGACTGAGGACTGCGGATCGCCGGAGGGGACGAGGCGTGCCCTCCGGCGATACGGTCCCGCCCGGCGCCTACACGCCGGCCTCCCGGGCCTTCGCGTACACCGCGGCCGCGACGTCCGTGAGCTCCGACGCGTCCCGCGTCGTGCCCTGCAGCTCGATGAAGATCTCGTCGACGCCCTCCTGCGCGTACCCGGTCAGGTCCTCGACGATCTGCTCCACACTCCCGTGGAACGGCGCACGGTCCGCCCGCTCGTCACGCTTCGGGGAGTACCGCGCGTTCGCCCGCAAGGACACGGCGATCGGCCGGTCCCGGCCGCGCTCGTCGGCCAGCTCCCGCAGCCGCGCCCAGGACGTGGCCAGCGCATCGGCGCCCATCGCCACCGGCATCCAGCCGTCCCCGCGGTCCACCAGGCGCCGGGCGGCGCGCGGGCTGTTCGCCGGCAGGTACACCGGGATCGGTCGGGCCGGCTTGGGTCCCACCTCGGCGGGCGCGATCCGGGTGAAATCGCCCTCGTAGGCGACCGGATCGGGCCCCCACACCGCGCGGCACACGTCGATCAGCTCGTCCAGCGCCCGGCCCCGCCGGTCGAACGGCACGATCGACGAGGCCGCGTACTCGTCCTTCGACCAGCCCGTGCCGAGGCCGGCGGCCACCCGGCCGCCGGCGGCCGCGTCCAGTGTGGCAAGGGAACGGGCCAACTGGAACGGCACATGCAGCGGCGCCACCAGGACGCTGGTGCCGAGAGTCGCCCGTTCCGTGGCGGCGGCCGCGAGCGCCAGCGTCATCAGCGGGTCGGACACCGAGCGGTACGCGTCGGGCCAGGGGAGCCCCTCGATCCCGTACAGGCCCTGGGTGGCAGGTGTCGGGAAGAGGATCCGTTCGAAGACCCAGAGGCTGTCGTAGCCGATCTCCTCGGCGGCCCGCGCCACGGCGGGCACGTCCCGGCCGATGTCGTACTGCTTCATCTGGGGGAGCCCGAGTCCGAGCTTGATGGTCATCCGCGTCCTCCTGGTGAACGGCCGTGCCGCCGCCGGACGACGGGTGATCGGGGCGGCGACTCCCCGCCATCCAAGGCGACTTGGGCGATTCCTACCAGGGGGCGATGCGGGACCCGCCGCTCAGCGCCAGGGCGTGAGCAGGCAACGGCCGACCAGGCCGAGGGCCCCGTCCATCCGCTCGACACAGTCCTCCGCCAGATCCGGCAGATGCCTGAGCCCCCACAGGACGCGCGCCGCGGCCCAGGCGGCGTCGCGGGCGCGGTTCAGGCTCCAGGAGCCGAGCAGATGCGTCAGCGGATCGGCGACCTCCAGGAGGTCCGGGCCGGGCATCAGATCGTCCCTGATCCGCTCCTCGAGCGAGACGAGCAGAGCGCCCACCCGGTCGAAGTCCGCCTCGACATCGGCGGGTTCGCAGTCGAGCGTACGGCAGGTGTCCACCACGGCGAGCGCCAGATCGTGCCCGATGTGCGCATTGATGCCCGCGAGCGCGAACTGCAGCGGGCGTACTCCGGGATGGCGCCGGTACTGGAACAGAGGGCGCCAGGAGTGCGCCGGAGGACGATCGTCCGCCGCCGAGTCGACCGCGTCCAGATAGCGCTCGGCGAAGCGGACGTCGAGGGTCGCAGCCGAGCGTGGATCGGGGAATCCGCCCGAGTCGATGGACCGGTCCACCTCTTCGGTCACAGAGAGATACACCCGGTTGAAGACGGCCACCCCGTCGGCCGGATGGAGACGCTCGTCGAGCGTCCGCATCCGCTCCACCACGGCGTCGACACCCTCCGTGGCGGTCGACAACTGCTCCAAGCGCATCATGGACGCAGCGTGACAGTCATAGGCTGGTGCCGGGCGCGTCCGGCCCGGAGCTTCCCCGAAACGGGGGACCTCGGAGGCGGCACCGGGCCCAGGGGGGGTGAGTGTGTCCGATTCCGGAGACCCGGCGGCACACGCGCCGTAAGCAGCACGAGGCACCAACAGCACACGTACGACAGCACGTTCAGGGGGGTACGAAACCGTGGCAGGTCATCGCGCGCAGCGACGCGCACAGCGCGCCGCACGCAGACGCACCGCACGGCATCACGCCATATCCGCCGCCGCCTCGGTGGTGGTGGCGGTCGGCGCGGCCGCAGGACTGATCTCGGCTGCCGAGGGCGGTGGCGAGCAGCACGAGTCGCGGCGGACCGAATCGCCGGAGCCGACGCTCGAGCCGCTGCCGGCCGTACCGACGCCGGTGTCGCCCTCGCCGAGCAAGACGTCCAAGTCGTCGAAGCCGAAGCCGAAGCCGTCCAAGACGGCCGCCCCGCCGAAGACCCCGCGACCGGCCCCGGCCCCGAAGAGCAACGGCCTCTACCGGCACGGCGACTCGCAGGTACTCGACTGGGTCCGGGCGAACCGCGACGACCCGCGGCGGCCGCTGATCGAGCAGCGCATCGCGGACCGGCCGGCCGCCGTCTGGTTCGCCGAGTACGCCCCGGACACGATCACCTCCCGGGTCAGCGCCGTCACTTCCTCGGCCGGCGGCAAGGTGCCGGTGCTCGTGCCGTACGCGATACCCGACCGGGACTGCGGCGGCGCCTCGCAGGGCGGCGCGCCCTCGCTCGGCGCCTACGACCGGTGGGTCGAGAAGTTCGCGGCGGGGCTCGGCTCCCGCGAGGTCGTGGTGATACTCGAGCCCGACGCGATCGCCCTCTCCGACTGCCTCTCCGCCGCCGACCGTTCGGCGCGCTTCGCCTCGCTCGCCCGCGCCGGACGCACCCTGCACGCGGCGAACCCCAACGCGCGCGTCTACTTCGACGCCGGCCACTCCGGCTGGCACCCGGCCGCCAAGCAGGCGGCCGAGCTGCGCAAGGCGGGCGCCGCCTCCGCCGCCTCGTCCGACGGCATCTTCACCAACGTCTCGAACTTCCACACCACCGCCGACGAGACCGCCTACGCCCGCTCGGTGCTCGCCGCGCTCGGCGGTCCCGCGAGCCACGGCGCCGTCATCGACACCAGCCGCAACGGCAACGGTGCGCCCCCGGCCGGCAAATGGTGCGACCCGGCGGGCCGCAAGCTGGGGCAGCCGCCCAGTCTGAGCACCGGGGCGTCCCGCATCGACGCCTATCTGTGGATCAAGCTCCCGGGCGAGTCCGACGGCTGCAAGGGCTCGGCCGGCTCCTTCACCCCGGACTACGCCTACGAGTTGGTGACCGGCGGCTGACCGTCGCCGGGCCGCTCCTCGTCCGACTTCGTGCCCGCCGCCGCGTCGTAGCGCGAGGTGCCCTCGTCGAGCAGTGGTTCCTGCGACTTGAGGTGGGGCGGGGCCATGGCGCGCAAGGCGTGGTAGCCGGTGATGACGACCAGGGTGCCGAGCGCGATACCGCTCAGCTCGAAGTTGTCGCTGATCTTGATGCTCACGTTGCCGACGCCGATGATGATGCCCGCCGCGGCCGGCACCAGGTTCAGCGGATTGCGCAGGTCCACCTTGGCGTTGATCCAGATCTGGGCGCCGAGCAGGCCGATCATGCCGTAGAGGATCACCGTGATGCCGCCCAGGACACCGCCGGGGATCGCCGCCACCACTGCACCGAACTTCGGGCACAGGCCGAAGAGCAGGGCGAAGCCCGCGGCAGCCCAGTACGCGGCCGTCGAATAGACGCGTGTCGCGGCCATCACGCCGATGTTCTCGGAGTACGTGGTGTTCGGCGGGCCGCCCACGGCCGTCGACAGCATGGACGCGGCGCCGTCCGCGGAGATCGCGGTGCCCAGCTTTCCGTCCAGGTTGTCGCCGGTCATCTCGCCGACCGCCTTGACGTGCCCGGCGTTCTCCGCGATCAGGGCGATCACGACGGGCAGCGCGACCAGGATCGCCGACCACTCGAAGCTCGGGGCGTGGAAGGACGGCAGGCCCACCCAGTCCGCCTTGCCGACCGCGGAGAAGTCGAGCCGCCAGTGGTCGACCGCCTCGGTGCCGCCGTTGACCGAGTGGATCTGCCCGAAGACCCGGTCGAAGAGCCAGGAGATCCCGTAGCCGAAGATCAGGCCGAGGAAGATCGCGATCCGCGACCAGAAGCCGCGCAGGCACACCACGGCGAGCCCGGTGAACAGCATGACGAGCAGCGCTGTCCACTGGTCCTGCGGCCAGTACGTACTGGCCGTCACCGGCGCCAGGTTGAAGCCGATCAGCATCACCACGGCGCCGGTCACGATCGGCGGCATCGTGGCGTGGATGATCCGCGCACCGAACTTCCGCACCGCAAGGCCGACCAGGAACAGCGCCACCGCCACCGCGAAGACCGCGCCGGTCACCGTCGCACTGCTGCCGCCCTGCGCCCTGATCACCGCGGCCACGCCGACGAACGACAGGGAGCAGCCGAGGTAGCTGGGCACGGCTCCACGGGTCGCCAGCAGGAAGATCACCGTGGCGACACCGGACATCATGATCGCCAGGTTCGGGTCGAGACCCATGAGGACCGGAGCGACGAACGACGCACCGAACATGGCCACCACGTGCTGGGCTCCGAGCCCGGCCGTACGGGGCCACGAGAGCCGCTCGTCCGGACGGACCACGGCACCGGGCGCGGGGGTGCGCCCATCACCGTGCAGGGACCAGCGCACGCCGAGCTTCATCGTGGGTTTCGCTTTCTCAAGGGGTGCGTGAACCCGGCAATGCTACGGGGCACGGTGGAGGCCTGCGCGCGGGGCCGCACCGCAGGTCCGGGGCGCTGCGCCCGGCGCGGATGGCGGCGCCTCAGTCCTTACCGGCCGGTGCCGCGCTCCGCCTGACCGATGCCGGATTCCGCCCGGGAGCCAGCACTCCGGCGAAGAGCAGCAGCCCGAACGCGAGCACGGTGACCAGGCCGAACGACACCACGAGCGAGGTGGCGTCCGCGATCGCTCCGATCGCCGACGGGGCGACGAGCCCGGAGGTGTAGGTGATGGTGGCGACGCCCGCGATCGCGAGCGAGGCGTTGTCGCCGCTGCGGGCGGCGGCCGCGAAGGCCAGCGGCACCACGACGGCGATCCCGAGCCCCATCAGTCCGAAGCCGGCCATCGCCGCCCACGGATTCGGGCCGACCACCACGAGCAGCCCGCCGGCCGTGGCCAGTACGCCGCCGGCCCGCACGGTGCGCACCGCGCCGAACCGGTCGACCACGGCGTCGCCCACCAGCCGTGCGACGGCCATCGTCAGGGCGAACGCCGTGGTGGACGCGGCCGCGGCCCCCGGCGAAGTGCTCATCACGTCGCGCAGATAGACCGCCGACCAGTCCAGGCTCGCTCCCTCGGCGAACACCGCGCAGAACCCCACCGCCCCGATCACCAGGGCCGACTTGGGCGGCAGCGCGAACCGCGGGGGTGCCTCCTCCTCGGGCGAACTACGCAGATCGAGGACGCCCCGGCACGCGACCGCTCCGATCACCGTCAGCGTGACGGCGGCGAGCACGTGGTGCAGCCGGGCGTCCGAGCCGAGGTGTGCGGCGAGCGTGCCGGCCGCCGAGCCGATCAGGGTCCCCACGCTCCACATGCCGTGCAGCGAGGACATCACCGAACGACCGAGGCGGTTCTCCACGTCGACCCCGAGGGCGTTCATCGCCACGTCGGACATGCCGGCCGTGGCGCCGTAGACGAACAGGGCGAGGCACAGGGTGAGCAGATTGGGCGCCAGGGACGGCAGGATCAGCGCCGTCGTCCACAGGGCCAGCAGTCCACGCAGCGCGGTGCGCGCCCCGAAGCGGTGGGTGACGCTGCCGGCCAGCGGCATCGCGAGCGAGGCGCCGATCGCGGGGAAGGCGAGTGCGAGGCCCAACTGGCCCGCGCTGACGCCCGCGTGGTCCTGGATCCACGGCACCCGCGTCGCGAAGGAGCCGGTGACCGCGCCGTGCACACAGAACACCGCGGCCACCGCGTAGCGTGCCCGCCGCAGCCGCCCGGCGTCGATCACCGCGCCGCCGTCCGTCCCGCTCATGCGGCCCCTCCCGACCAGCCCGCCAGATCCAGCGCCGTAAACTATCAGGAACCTTGCCTGATAAATAGATGAGCCGTGGTCGCCTTCCGGCCGACTCGGTGCCGTTCCGGCAGACGCGCCTGAGAGGATCTCGGCATGCCCGCTTCCCCGAGTACGGCCCGGGCGATCAACGACCGGTCGGCCCTCGAACTGCTGCGGCAGCAGGGCCCGTTGACCGCAGGGCAACTGAAGCAGCTGACCGGACTCTCCCGGCCGACCATCGCCGGCCTGGTGGAACGCCTCCAGGAGTCCGGCCTGATCACGGTCGTCGGCGAAGCGGGCGCGGAGCGCCGCGGACCGAATGCCCGGCTCTACGGAATCGTTGCCGACCGCGCCCAGTTGGCCGCACTCGACGTACGCACCGAGGGGCTCTCCGCCGTCGTCGCCGATCTGCTCGGCACCGTCCTGGCCGAGAAGTCACTGCCGATCGACGACGACACCGGGACCGAACCCGCCGTGCAGCACGCCGTAGCCCTGCTCGAGGCCGCCGTCGCCGAATCGGGCGCCGGGCGGCTGCACAGCGTCGGGATCGGCGCGCCCGGCCTGGTGGACCCCGCCACCGGTCAACTCCGCGACACCACCGGCCTGCCCGCCTGGCACCGCCGGCTCGTGGACGTGCTGCGGGAACGCCTTCCCGCGGCCGTCGTCGTGCAGAACGAGACGAACCTCGCCGCCGTCGCCGAACAGCGGGTCGGCGCCGTCCAGGACCGCGACACCTTCGTCATGCTCTGGCTCGGCCACGGCATCGGGGCCGCCGTGATGCTCGACGGCAGCCTGCGCCGCGGAGCGGGCGGCGGGGCCGGCGAGATCGGCTTTCTACCGGTGCCGGGCGCCATCGGGATGCCGTCCGCGAGCTCCTGCGACGGCGGCTTCCACTCGCTCGTCGGTGCCGCCGCGGTGTGTGCGCTGGCCGCCGAGTACGGGATCGAAGCCGGTGCCGGGGACGAGGCGGCGGCCGTCGCGGCGGTCGGCCAGGCCGCCTCCGCTCCCGGTGAACGCCGTTACGCCGCCTACCTCGACGCCCTCGCGGACCGGCTCGCCATCGGCGTCGCCTCGGTCGCCGCGATCCTCGACCCCGGATGCGTGCTGCTCGGCGGCGCGATCGGCCGGGCCGGCGCCGCCGCCCTCGCGGACCGCGTCGAGCGACGGGCCGCCGCGCTCTCACCGTTGCGCACGGAGGTACGGGCGGGAGCACTCGGCGGCACCGCGGTTCTCCGCGGCGCCCTGCTCACCGCCCAGGACATGGCCCACAACGACCTGTTCGCGCCGGGGAAGCCCTGAGCCGGTCAAGCCCTGGGCCGAGTGAACCCTGAAGCCGGGCAAGCCCTAAGTCCTGTCGCTCGTCCGCCTGCCCGCCACCCGCTCGGCCAGGAACTCCTCGAACGTGGTCCGGCCCACCGCCCGGTCCTGAGCGAGGAGCCCGCCCGCACGCATCGCCGCGAACGTACGACCCGGCAGCCGGACCGGAACGAACGTACGCCGCACCCCGGCCGCCGCCGCGTACGCCCCGATGAGCGAGCGCAGGGTGCGCGCCTCGGGCCCACCCATGTCCGCCACCCTGCCCGCCGGTCCCGCGAGCGCCAACTCCGCGAGCCGGTCTGCCACTTCGGCCGCTGCGACGGGCTGGCTCGACACCCCCGACGGGAACGGAGCGAGCGGCGGCCGGGCGGCGTACCGCGAGATCTGCAGGATCAGGTCGTGGAACTGCGTCGTGCGCAGGACCGTCCAGCCGAGGCCCGACTCCTCCACGAGGCGCTCGACCCGGCGTTTGGTGCGGTAGTAGCCGAGCGGTACGTCGTCCACGCCCACGATCGAGATGTAGACCATGTGTCCGGCTCCGGCCCGGCGGGCCGACTCGATCAGACGGCGCGCGGCCTGTTCGTCGCCGCCCTTCGGGGAGCTGGCGCAGTGCACGATCACCTCGGCCCCCTGTACCGCGCGGTCGAGGCCGGTGCCGCTGATCAGGTCCACCGGAAAGTCCTCGGCATGCCGGCTCAGCGCCCGTACGGCATGGCTCTGTGCGCGCAGCCGGTCGCACACGAGCCGGCCGAGTGTCCCGGTGCCGCCGGTCACGAGGGTGGTGGTCATCTGCATCTCTCCCGGTACTGGGCCTGCGCTGTCGTGGCGGCCTGCCGCCGCACGCAACGAGGACGCGCCGGGTACCCACGGACGTGACATCGGACCCCGGCAGGCGCCCCCGACACCCGCGTCCCGAAGGTATGCCCACGATCGCTGTGAGTGAGGCCACAGCCCTCACCCGCCTGGCCGACGATCAGGCGTGGCACACTGACCGTGTACCAGAAGCAGCGCACTCCGGGGTCGGTGTAATTCCGAACCGGCGGTTACAGTCCGCGACCCGGCCGCATCCAGTGGCCGGTTGACCAGGTGAAATTCCTGGACCGACGGTGAAAGTCCGGATGGGAGGCAGTGCGCGGCGGATCAGCACCCCGAGGTGCGCCGCCGTCGGTTTCGCCCTTCGTGGGCAGCCGGTGTCCGGCGAGCTTCATGCGTTGTTCCGTTGAATTCTGTCGTCATCGACAGGCCCCGGAGTCCGTGCCCACAGAGGCAGGAGGACCCGGTGGCCGCCACCGCACCCGCAGTGCCCGACCACGAGCGTGCCGCCATGCGCCGCGCCGTGGCCCTCGCCGCACGCGGCCTCGGCGCCACGAGCCCCAATCCGGTCGTCGGCTGCGTCGTCCTCGACGCGGACGGGCGGACCGCGGGCGAAGGCCACCACGAGCGGGCCGGCGGACCGCACGCCGAGATCCACGCCCTGCGCGCGGCCGGCGAGCGCGCCCGCGGCGGCACCGCCGTCGTCACCCTCGAACCCTGCAACCACACCGGCCGCACCGGCCCGTGCGCCCAGGCCCTCGTCGACGCCGGCATCGCCCGCGTCGTCTACGCGGTCGGCGACCCCAACCCTTCCGCCACCGGCGGTTCTCGCACCCTGCGCGACGCGGGTGTGGACGTGGCCGCCGGACTCCTGGAGGACGAGGCCGCCACCGGCAACGCCGCCTGGCTCACCTCGATCCGCCTCGGCCGCCCGCACGTCACCTGGAAGTACGCCGCCACCCTCGACGGGCGTATCGCCGCCGCCGACCGCAGTAGCCGCTGGATCACCTCGGCCGAGTCACGCGCCGACGTCCACCGGCTGCGCGCCGAGAGCGACGCCGTCGTCGTCGGCTCCGGCACGGTCACCGCCGACGACCCGCACCTCGCGGTCCGCGATGTCCCCGTGGCCGTACAGCCCCTGCGGGTGGCCGTCGACACCCACGCCACCGCGGTACGCGACGGAGCCCGCATCCTCGACGACGCGGCGCCCGCCCTCGTCGCGATCGCCCAGGACGCACCGGAGCCCGAGTGGGCCGCCGGCTCCCCGGCAAAGCTGCTGCGACTGCCGCGCGCCGCCGGCGGCCTCGACGTGACCGCACTGCTCGCCGCGCTGCACGCGCGCGACATCCGCTCCGTGCTGATCGAAGGCGGCCCCACCCTCGCGGGCGCTTTCGTCGCGGCCGGTGCCGTCGACCGTGTCGTCGGCTATCTCGCCCCCGTACTGCTCGGTTCCGGACCCGCGGCACTCGGCGACGCCGGAATCAGCACGCTGTCCGCCGCGTTGCGACTCGAGTTGACGGAGTCCATCCGCATCGGACCCGATCTTCGCCTGACCGCCGTCCCCGCCGTCCCCGCCTCGAACTCGAAGGAGCACTGACGTGTTCACCGGAATCGTCGAAGAGCTGGGTGAGGTCACCGCCGTGGAGAATCTCGGCGACTCCTCGCGCTTTCGCCTGCGCGGCCCCGTCGTCACCGACGGCGCCCGCCACGGAGACTCGATCGCCGTCAACGGCGTCTGTCTCACGGTGGTCGAGCACGACGGCGACGAGTTCACCGCCGACGTGATGGCCGAGACCCTGCAGCGGTCCAGCCTCGGCGTCCTCGAATCCGGCTCGCGGGTCAACCTGGAGCGGCCCACCGCGGTCGGCGCGCGGCTCGGCGGACACATCGTGCAGGGCCACGTCGACGGCACCGGCACGATCCTGGGCCGGGAGCCCTCCGAGCACTGGGAGATCGTCCGGATCGGCCTGCCGGCGCAACTCGCCCGCTACGTCGTCGAGAAGGGCTCCATCACCGTCGACGGCGTCAGCCTCACCGTCGTCGAGGCCGGACCCGACTACTTCACCATCAGCCTCATCCCCACCACGCTCGCCCTCACCACCCTCGGCGTGAAGCAGACCGGCGACCCGGTCAACCTCGAGGTCGACATCATCGCCAAGTACGTCGAGCGACTCCTCGGCGCCGACGGCCAGGACCGGGAGACCGCCCGATGAGCATCCTCGACTGGCTGAACTCCGAGGCTTTCCACGTCTTCGGCCAGGAGGTCATCTGGTCCGACATGGCAGGCAACAGCATCGGCCTGGCCGCCCTCGCACTCGGCTGGTGGCGCTCGATCTGGACCTGGCCCGTGCAGTTCCTCTCCGGCCTGATCCTGGTCAGCGCGTACGCCTGGGCCGACCTGCCCGGCGGTGTCGGCAAGCAACTGCTCGTCATAGGCGTCGCCCTGTGGGGCTGGCGGCAGTGGCAGCGCGGCCGACAGCAGGCACAGGACGGCACCATCGCGGTGCGCTTCGCGAGCTGGAAGGAACGCGGACTGCTGGTCGCGGGCGCCGTCGCCGGCACCCTCGCCGTCGGCGGGATCTTCTCGGCGTTCCCGACCCTGTCCTGGAGCCCGTGGGCCGACGCCTACATTTTCGTCGGCACGCTCGTCGCGATGATCGCGCAGGCCCGCGGTCTGGTGGAGTTCTGGTTCGCCTGGCTCCTCGTCGACCTGGTCGGCGTGCCGCTCGCCTTCCACAGCGGCCTGGCCTTCTCCGGTCTCGTGTACGTGATCTACCTCGCCCTCGTGCTGTGGGGGATGCGCGACTGGTGGCAGCGGTCCCGCGCCACCGCACCCGTCCTCGAAGGAGCCCCGGCATGAACGCCATCCCCCTGCGGCCCACGGACGCCACGGACGCCGGCGCACCGGGCCTCGACCCGGTCGAGCAGGCCATCGCCGACATCGCGGCCGGACGCCCGGTCGTCGTGGTCGACGACGAGGACCGCGAGAACGAGGGCGACCTCGTCATCGCGGCCGAGATGGCGACCCCGGAGGTCGTCGCCTTCATGATGAGCGAGTGCCGCGGCCTGATCTGCGCGCCGATGGAAGGCGCCGAACTGGACCGGCTGCGGCTGCCGCAGATGGTCCAGGACAACACCGAGTCGATGGGCACCGCGTTCACCGTCTCGGTGGACGCCGGGCCCGCGCACGGCGTCACCACCGGCATCTCGGCCGCCGACCGCGCGGCCACGCTC
The DNA here is from genome assembly GCF_003574445.1 of Streptomyces sp. YIM 130001. Classification (GTDB taxonomy): domain Bacteria; phylum Actinomycetota; class Actinomycetes; order Streptomycetales; family Streptomycetaceae; genus Streptomyces. The sequence goes on along the minus strand of NZ_KZ984551.1, from coordinate 58,711 downwards.
CAGCTCCTGGCCGGCGGCGAGGCGGCGCCCGACGACTTCGTGCGGCCCGGCCACATCTTCCCGCTACGGGCCAGGCCCGGCGGCGTACTGGCGCGCAACGGCCACACCGAGGCCGCCGTCGACCTCGCCCGCCTCGCCGGTCTGCGGCCGGCCGGCGCGATCGTCGAGATCGCCGGAGAGGACGGCCGGATGCTGCGGCTGCCGGAGCTCGTCCCCTTCGCCCGCAAGCACGGCCTGACGCTCATCTCCATCGAGGACCTGATCGCCTACCGGCGCACCAGCGAACCCACCGTGCGCCGCGAGGCGGAGGTCCGACTGCCCACCTCCTACGGCGAGTTCACCGCGTACGGCTACCGCTCCACCGTCGACGGCGTGGAGCACGTAGCGCTCGTCCACGGCGACCTGAACGGCGCCGAGGACGGCGAGGACGTACTGGTCCGGCTGCATTCCGAGTGCCTGACCGGTGACGTCTTCCACTCCCTGCGCTGCGACTGCGGCCCCCAACTGGAGAACGCGCTCGCCCGGATCACCCAGGAGGGCCGCGGAGTCGTCGTCTACCTGCGCGGCCACGAGGGCCGCGGCATCGGCCTGCTCTCCAAGCTGCGCGCCTACGAACTTCAAGAGCGCGGCCGCGACACCCTGGACGCCAATCTGGAGCTCGGCCTGCCCGCCGACGCCCGCGACTACGGTGCGGGCGCGCAGATCCTGCGCGACCTCGGTGTCGAGGGCGTACGCCTGATGACCAACAACCCGGAGAAGTCGGCAGCCCTGGTCCGCCACGGACTGCGCGTCAGCGGCCGGGAGACCATGCCCGTCGAGGCGGGCGAGCACAATCTGCGCTACCTGCGCACCAAGCGGGACCGGATGGGTCACGACCTGCCGTGGCTCGACGCCCGCTGAGACATTCCGACAGCACCGACCGAACGACCAGGCACCACCACCCCGAGGAGAGACGTGAGCGGCAAGGGCGCACCCGAACTCAGTGTGAAGAACTGCGGCGATCTGCGGGTCGCGGTCATCGCGGCCCAGTGGCACACCCAAGTCATGGACGGCCTCGTGAACGGCGCCCTGCGGGCCCTCGGCGACCTCGGCATCGACGAGCCGACCCTGCTGCGCGTCCCCGGCAGCTTCGAGCTCCCGGTCGTCGCGGGGCAGCTGGCCGGCCGCGGTTACGACGCCGTCGTCGCCCTCGGCGTCGTCATCCGCGGCGGCACCCCGCACTTCGAGTACGTCTGCCAGGGCGTCACCCAGGGCCTCACCCAGGTGTCCGTCGACACCGGAGTCCCGATCGGTTTCGGCGTCCTGACCTGCGACACCGAGCAGCAGGCCCTGGACCGGGCCGGGCTCGAGGGCTCCACCGAGGACAAGGGCCACGAGGCCGTCACCGCCGCCGTCGCGACCGCTGCCACCCTGCGTACCGTCACCGAGCCCTGGCGCTGACCGCACCGTTCCCGTCCGTCCCGGAGCCGCGGGAGGCGCTGAGCGCCGCTGTCGCCGGTCCGCGTAGAGTGAGCAGCACCATGTCCAAGAAGACGTTCGAGGAGCTCTTCGTCGAGCTCCAGCACAAGGCCGCCGAGGGCGACCCCGCCACCTCCCGTACCGCCGAGCTGGTGGACAAGGGCGTCCATGCCATCGGCAAGAAGGTCGTCGAAGAGGCCGCCGAAGTCTGGATGGCAGCCGAGCACGAGGGCAAGGAAGCCGCCGCCGAGGAGATCTCCCAGCTCCTGTACCACGTACAGGTGATGATGGTCGCCCGCGGCATCTCCCTCGACGACGTGTACGCCCACCTCTGATCCACCCGCTCTCCCAGCCTGTCCTCACCCCGTCACGCACCGAACGAAGGAAGCCGACCTCATGCTGCGCATCGCCGTCCCCAACAAGGGTTCCCTGTCAGGACCTGCGGCGGAGATGCTGCATGAGGCCGGTTACCAGCAGCGCCGCGAGTCCAAGCAACTCGTCGCGATCGACCAGACGAACGAGGTGGAGTTCTTCTACCTCCGCCCGCGTGACATCGCGATCTACGTCTCGTCCGGGAAGCTCGACATCGGCATCACCGGCCGCGACCTGCTGATCGACTCCGGGGCGAACGCCGAGGAGATCCTGCCCCTCGGCTTCGGCCGCTCGACCTTCCGCTTCGCCACCCGCCCCGGGACGGCCACCGGCCTCACCGACTTCGGCGGCCTGACGATCGCCACCTCCTACGAGGGCATCGTCGCCAAGCACTTCGCCGACAAGGGTGTCGACGCCTCCGTCGTGCACCTCGACGGCGCCGTGGAGACGGCCATCGAGCTCGGTGTCGCCCAGGTCATCGCCGATGTCGTGGAGACCGGCACCAGCTTGCGCAACGCCGGTCTCGAGGTGATCGGCGAGCCGATCATGCAGTCCGAGGCCGTCGTCATCCGCCGCAGTGGCGAGGGATCCGACGAGCCGAAGGTCCAGCAGTTCCTGCGCCGCCTGCAGGGCGTCCTGGTCGCCAGGACGTACGTGATGATGGACTACGACTGCCGGGCCGAGCACCTGGAGCAGGCCGTCGCCCTCACCCCCGGTCTCGAGTCGCCCACCATCTCCCCGCTGCACAACGAGGGTTGGGTCGCCGTCCGTGCGATGGTGCCCGCCAAGGACGCCCAGCGGATCATGGACGACCTCTACCAGATCGGCGCCCGGGCCATCCTGACCACCGCGATCCACGCCTGCCGGCTCTGACGGGACTGCGTCATGTCCACCCTGCCGACCCTTCCCGTCACCTTCAGGCCCGCCCGTACCCGCGCGGTGCTGATCGCCTCCGGCGTCGCCATCCTGGCCGTCATCACCGCGGTCGCCCTGCTGCTCGAGAACCTCGGTCCGGGGGAGCGGATCAGCTTCGTCTTCACCGGCGTACTGATCCTCGGAGTGCTGCTCCTGCTCGCCCGGCCCAAGGTCGTCGCCGACGAGGGCGGTGTCACGGTGATCAATCTGACCACCACGCGCCGCCTCGCCTGGGCGGAGATCGTCCAGGTCAACCTTCGTCCGGGCGACGCCTGGGTCTTCCTCGACCTGAGCGACGGCACCAGCCTCCCGGCGATGGGGATCCAGCCGGGTATCGCGAAGGAGCGGGCGATCGAGGACGCACGGGCACTCCGGGACCTGGTCGAAGCGGGTCCCGCCGGCGGCTAGGGCGCCGGGGGCCGTCGGTGCGGGGCCTAGTTCGGCCGTGGCTCGCGTCCGGACAGCACTTCCCCGTACGCCTGCATGAGGTCCGGCAGCCGCAGCGTCGCCAGGTCGTCCCGCGACGGCGTCGCGGTGAATCCGGACAGCCTCAGGTCCCGGTAGGCGCAGCTCTTCTCGTACAGCGTCCGCAGGAACCGTCCGTTGCCCAGCTCGTCGATCCATCCCTGGTCGACCACGTGGCCGCTGATCGAGCGCAGCTCCTCCAGCGACTCCACGTCCCAGACGTCGCCGTTGTCCCCGGCCAACACCTCGCCGATCGCGGTGAGTTCGAGCGGCCGGTACGAGGGGAAGTCGACGCGTGTGGTGAAGCGCGAGCCGAGGCCGGGGTTCGCGGCGAGCAGCCGGTCCATGCCCTCGGGGTACCCGGCGAGGATCACCACCAGGTGGTCGCGGTTGTCCTCCGCGCGCTTGAGCAGTACCTGCAGGGCCTCGTCGCCGTACGCGTCGCCCTTGCTGTAGCCCGAGTTGGACAGCGCGTACGCCTCGTCGACGAAGAGCACCCCGCCGATCGCCGAGTCGATCAGCTCGTTCGCCTTCACCGCGGTCTGGCCGAGGAACTCGCCCACCAGATCGGCTCGCTGGGCCTCGACCAGATGGTCGCCGCCGAGCAGCCCGAGGGCGTAGAACACCCGGCCCAGGATCCGCGCCACCGTTGTCTTGCCCGTACCCGACGGGCCGGAGAAGACGAAGTGCCGCTTCGGTGGCTGCACCGGCAGACCCTGGCCGGTGCGCAGCCGGGCCATCCGCAACTGCGCCGAGAGCGCCTTGACTTGTCGTTTGACCGGCTCCAGGCCGACCATCTGCTCGAGTTCGGCGAGCGCCTCCTGCAGCAGCGCCGGATCAGAGGGTCCGGCAGGCAGCTGCGAGGGACCGGGCTGCACCGGGAAGACGGCCTTCTCCCGGACCGGGTCCGCCGGCGTCATCGCCGCGCCGGCCTCGGGATCGGGGTCCGCGCCGAGCCGCAGGTCCCGGCCGTCGCTGCCGAAGATCCCGTCGCCCGACTCCTGGGCGTCGACCACGTCCTGGCCCACCCCGGCCAGCGAGAAGGGGGCCAGGTCGAAGGTCTCGTCGTAGCCGTCGCCCTCGGAGATCGCGGCGAGGCGCGCGGAGGTGTCCATGAACGTCGCGTCGACCCGGTGCACCGCGCGGTACAGCGGCAGCGCGGCGGCCGTCCGGCCGGTGCCCTCGTGGGCGCGGGCCAGCCAGTACCGCAGTTCCTTGCGCTGCGGCTGCTCGCTGCGGCAGCGCATCAGGGCCGCCGAGAGCAGCGGTTCGGCGTGCCCGTACATCTCCAGGCGTACGCGGGCCATACCGCCGAACAGGCCCGCCTCGATGCCGAGTACGGGATCGTCGATCAGCGGATCGGTGTGCCGGACCAGGTGCTCCCAGTCCTTGACCAGATAGGCGCGGCAGGCATGCAGGAAGCGCACCTGCGGATCGGCGTCGACCGGCGGCAGTCCGGCCAGTGCCCGGTCGAGATCGGGTACGTGCCGCCCGTCGAGCCAGTGCGAGGCGTGTGCGAGCAGCAGATCACGCGGTGACTCGAGCACCGGCTGAACCCACCAGCCCAGCCAGTACCAGGAGTTGAGCGTGCGGCGGTGCCGTGCGCGCTGGTCGCCGAAGCGGTCGCGGTGCCGGTGCATGCGCAGCAGCGCGTTGGTGGTGTCGATGCGCAGGGCGTGCAGCCCGAGCCAGCCGTCCGCCATGGACGGATCGATCCGCACCGCCGCCCGGAACTCCTCCTCGGCCTGCGGATAGGCCCCCATCGTGTAGGCGTCGACGCCCCGAAGCCAGGCCAGGTCGGCCGGGGCCACCGAGCCCTGCGTGCCGAAGTCCATCCCGTCCCCCCACAAGCCGTGCCCCCGTGGTGTGCCCGCCGGCAGTCGCCTGCCGAAGGCCTTCGTCAACCACTGTGCTGTGGACGGGAGTTCTGGCACCGCTCGACGCGACCGTCCACGGGGCCCCGCCGCAGGCATCGTACCTGCGAGGGTGTCGTCGACCGAAGGGTGCAGTGTCATACGCCGGTCACCGGGACGTGTGGACCGGCGGTGACCCAGGGTGAACATGTGGCGCCCGGGCGCACACACGAAAGGGACAAAGGGCAGAACGAAGCCCCCGATCACGGGGGAACAACCGGGGGCTTCGCGTCTGTGGGTGGCCCTTGTCAAGGCGCACATTGAGAACGTAAGACCTGTACGACCCCCGGGTCAAGCGGAGTTGAGGGACTGTTGGAAGCGCTTTTCCGCCGTCTCAGCGCACTGCCGACGGCCCGTCACTGTCCGTGTCGGTGCGGGGCTGTCCTGCGGTTCTGCGGGGTCCCGGCAGCAGCACATATCCCTCCGGACTCTGCCGCACCACGGTGTCCGCCCACGGGATTGTCGGGTCGCCGGCGAAGTGCGCGCGCTCGGCGGGCTCCCACGCGTCCCAGAACTCACTCTGGACCGAACCGTCCCGGTCGCGCCCCCGTGTCCACGCCGCATCGCGCGGCAGATCCATCCACACCAGCCACGCCAGGTGCGGCCGCAGGAACGCGCGGCCTGCCCCGACGCCTTCGAGCAGGACCACCGGGGCCGCTTCCACCGGCTGCTCCGGCCCGTACCGCCGGCGCTCCCAGTCGTACGGAGTGACGACGCCGTCCCGTCCGTGCCGGAACGGCTCGATCGCGCTCTTGTCGAGCCGGTCGGTCCAGTCGAACAACGCGTCGTGACTGCGGACGTCGTCGAGCCGCAGCACCGGCGCTCCGCCGAGCACTCCGGCCAGTCGGTCCGCGAACGTCGACTTGCCCGAACCGGCGTGGCCGTCGATCCCGATCAGCCGGACCGGACCGCAGGACGGCCGCAGCGCGCACAGCGCTCGGGCGAACGACGTGAGGGTGGGCCGAGGAGCGGGGGAGTCCGGGTCGGAGGTGGTCATCGGGCCCAGGGTACGGCCGCTCGCCCTCGCGCCCGGGTGCGGGGACAGCGCGCCCCCGCAGGTCAGACCCGCACGAGCGCTGATCGTGCGTCAGAGGTCCACGCCAATATTGGCTGCGCCACGCGTCCCCGGGTGCTGGCAGAAGTCCCCGGTGACCGGCCATAGTTGCCCCACTGTCGTGCACCTGACCGAGGCCCACCGGCCTGCCGCCGACCGACCGCCGACCCCACCCACGGACACGCACCGACCGGCTACGACCCGACTGGGGGCTCCTTCCCATGACCCGTCCCACCTCGCGCAGAACCGTGCTGGCCGCCGCACTCGCCGCGGCCGCGGGCAGTGCGGCCACTCCCGCGCTCGCCGCGTCCGGCCCCCGTGCCACCGCCTCCGTCCAGCGCGCCCCGGGCAGGCAGGTGGACAACCGCTTCTGGTCGACGTCCGCGGACTGGCGTGCCGGCAAGGCCCGCGGCACCCGCGTCGTCGGGGGCGGCCGGCCCGGCGTGGCCATCGGCACTCCGGCGGGGAGCACCGACTACGCGGACCCGCACACGGGACGCACCGACACCTGGGAGTTCGCCTCCTGGACGTCACCGGCGCACGCCCTGTCCGTCCCGGCCACCGAGGTCATCGCCTCGTGGAACGCCGACGCCCCGGCAGGCACCTGGATCCAGATCGAGCTGCGCGGTGCGTACTCGGACGGTTCGAGCACCCCCTGGTACGTGATGGGCCGTTGGGCCGGCGGTGACGAGGACATCCGGCGGACCTCGGTCGACGATCAGTCGGACGGCAAGAGTTCGGTATGGACCGACACCCTCTCCCTCGACGACCCCGCCTCCGGCCTGCGCCTGGTCACCTACGAGCTGCGCGTGACCCTGTACCGCAAACCCGGTGGCGAGGCCACGCCCACCGTGTGGCGCGCCGGAGCGATGGGTTCCGACGTACCGGACCGCTTCACCGTGCCCGCGTCCACGCCGACCGCCGCACGCGAGCTGGAGGTGCCGCGCTACTCGCAGAACACGCACGTCGGCCAGTACCCGGAGTACGACAACGGAGGCGAGGCCTGGTGCAGCCCGACCTCCTCGCAGATGATCATCGAGTACTGGGGGCGCAAGCCCACCGAGGACGACCTGGCCTGGGTCGATCCGGACTTCGCCGACCCGCAGGTCTGTCACGCGGCCCGCTTCACCTACGACTACCAGTACGAGGGCTGCGGCAACTGGCCGTTCAACGCCGCCTACGCCGCCACGTACGACGACCTGCAGGCAGTCGTCACCCGTCTCGGCTCCCTCAACGAGCTGGAGACCCTGGTCGACGCCGGCATCCCGGTCATCACCTCGCAGTCCTTCCTCGAGGAGGAGCTGACCGGCGCGGGCTACGGCACGGCCGGGCACCTGATGACCGTCGTCGGCTTCACCCCGGACGGCGACGTGATCGCCAACGACCCCGCCTCACCGGACAACGACGCCGTGCGCCGCGTCTACCAGCGCCGCGAGTGGGAGAACATCTGGCTCAGAACCCAGCGCCACAACGCCGACGACGAGGTCGTCTCCGGCACCGGCGGCGTCTGCTACCTCTACTTCCCCACCGACCTCACAACAGGTCAGAGGAAGGCCCTGGCTGCAGCGGGCATCCGCTGAGCACCCAGCACACGCGGAACTCCTCGGCGGAACGGTCCAGCATGATCAGGTCGTCGGGGAGTTCGGCGAGCGGGCGCTACGCCGCCTTCACGACTCGCCCATGGACCGCCTCGGCCCACTCCGTGACCAGTATTTGGTACTCCCGCCGCTGTTCGGCATCCAGATGTCCTCCGGCCCGCAGCACCAGGGCGCGTATCAGTTCATTGAGCTCGTCAGCAGACCGTGCAGAACCAGGCGGAGGAGTGGGGGACATGTGAAGAAGCCTAGGTGCGTGCTCGGGCAGCGTCACCCCTCAGAGCGGGAGGCGTCCGTCACGAACGCCCCAGTCCGACTCCGCCCCGCGCCTGGCCCTCGGCCTTCAAGTGCCCCTGCGTGGTCGACGCGGCCGCACCGCACTCGCTCGGCGGGTCCACGACCGACGGCACCCAGGCAGTCACCGCAGAGGTGATGGTTCAGGCGTAGCGCATGAAAAGGGATTCGACGTATCCCTCCAGCCTTTGAGTCAGGACACTGGCTGTCAGATCGACGCGGCCCAGTTCACGCCAGGCAACAGCGACCTTCTCCGCGTCCGGAGCGAGGTCCAGCGCGTCCGGCAGCCGCCGGTAGAGATGGGCGGCATCGCCGTCGGACAAGGTTCCTCCTGCGGCGAGGTTGCGATCGGCGAAGTGCATGCCTGCGGGGCTGCCGTGCAGCAGGGCGAGAGCCGTCGAGCAATGAACCACGTCCAAGTCGGCCGGCCCCCAGGAGGACTCCACCCGGTCGACGACCCCACCGATCCGAGGATCACCGTGGGTGCCTGTGCAGAGGACGTTGCCGGGATGGAAGTCCCGGTGCAGCAAGGGCCCTTGACGGGCCGGGGGCTCGCGGCGGATGACGTCGACAGCCCGCTGCCAGAGCTCAGGCCGTTCAGTGGCTGGGGGAGTCACTCGCTCGGGAGAGGCGGGGGCTTGGTAGGTACGTGGCCGTTGTCGCGTGGCCACCGGCAGTCGACGGATAACGCACCAGTTGCCGGGCCGGCAGTTCAGCGCGGGTATCAGCGCCCTGATCGTCCAGGTGCACGGTCCCCGGCAGCTGGGACTTCAACAAGGAGGGGTGATCGCAGAACTGCGCCGTCGCATCCACCGCCACGAGCGTGGCAGCGGGCACATCCGTGCCACCGAGCGGGCGCAGGATGCTCGTCTCGCGGGTCAACAGGCCCTCCGCGTGTCGAACGAAGAAGGGCTTGACGAAGGACCGCAGGACGAGTGAGCGCCCGACCTTCCGGATCGCAGAGATCCAGGCGGCGCATGTCCGACGTCCAGTCACCGCGCAGCCGCTCGACCTTTTGATGCGCTCCGCCGCGGAGAGCTCCTCCTCCACCCAGGAGCGCGTGGCCCCCAGCCCTGACCGCCGAGATCCAGGCCGAAGCCCTCGGCCCCCTCGCCCATGAAGGCGGATGAACCGTCGAGGCTCCCGGTGGACGCATCCCGCGAGAACATCTGGCTCTGTACTCAACGCCACAACGCCACAACGCCGACGACGGGAGCGTCTAGGGCACCGGCGGCGTCCCCCGAGCGCACGCTCGGGCGACAGCGGTCCGCGAGCGACCTCGTCGACCGTGCGCTGTGCGACACCGCCGGCACCGGGCAGGGCCGGTGACCGGTATCCGGCCCCGCGGTCCGGTGACCCTGGTCACGCCGGATGCGCCGAAGCCCGGTGCGCGCAAGGCGGCCGGCGCGGGGCGTGACCCAGCTCTCTACCCCGGCCCCCGGACCGGATGGCAGTCTGGGCGGGCATCAGGGGGAACACACCTGCACGACGACCTTGAGTGAGCCGCCATGACCGCCACCACTGCCACCGCCGAGCGTCTCCGGGCCAGCACCGGGGGCCCGAAGGACGACGGGCCGAAGATCCTCGAGCACGTGCTCGGCTGGACGCTCGTGGTCGTGCTCGCCATGTTCGTCACCCAGGCCGGACTGCTCTGACCTCCGGCGGTACGACGACGCAGGGGCAGGGAGCCGCGCGGCCCCTGCCCCTGTCTCTTCCGAACTGCTGACCCGAACGTCAGGCCCTGACTAGTCGACCGACTTGATCAGCTCGCCGTCGGACGTGTCACCGCTGAGCTCCCAGAGGAACGTGCCGCCGAGCCCCTCCGCGTTCTTGTACGCCATCTTGTCCGCGATGGTTTCCGGGGTGTCGTAGCTCCACCACTCGTCGCCGCAGTGCGCGTACGCCGTACCGCCGACCGTGCCGGTGGCCGGGCACCTGTCCTTCAGCTCCTTGTAGTCGTCGATGCCCTGCTCGTACTTGCCGGCCGCCGGTCCGGTGGCGGTGCCGCCGGGCTCGGCCTGGGTGACGCCGGTCCAGCCGCGACCGTAGAAGCCGAGACCGAGCAGCAGCTTGTCCGCCGGCACACCGAGGCCCTTGAGCTTCTGGATCGTGGCGTCCGAGTTGAAGCCGTCCTGCGGGATGCCGTCGTACTCCTTCAGCGGCGAGTGCGGGGCCGTCGGGCCCTGTGCGTCCCAGGCGCCGAAGTAGTCGTACGTCATCGGGTTGTACCAGTCGACGTACTGGGCGGCGCCCGCGTAGTCCGCCGCGTCGATCTTGCCGCCCTCGCTGGCGTCCGCCGGGATGGCCGCGGTCACCAGCTGGTCGCTGAACTTCCCGCGCACCGCGGCCATCAGGTCCTTGTACGCCTCGCGCCCACTCGTGTCGCAGGTCAGACCGCAGGCGTTCGGGTACTCCCAGTCGATGTCGATGCCGTCGAACACGTCGGCCCAGCGCGGGTCCTCGACCAGGTCGAGGCAGGACTGGGCGAACGCGTCCGGGTTCTTCGCGGCGTCGGTGAAGCCGCCCGACCAGGTCCAGCCGCCGAAGGACCAGAGGATCTTCAGGTCCGGGTGCAGCTCCTTGAGCTTGCGGAGCTGGTTGAAGTTGCCGCGCAGCGGCTGGTCCCAGGCGTCGGCCTCGCCGTCCACGGACTCCTCGGCGGTGTACGCCTTCTCGGTGGCCGCGAAGGAGTCGCCCATCGTGCACTTGCCGCCCTGGACGTTGCCGAAGGCGTAGTTGATGTGGGTGAGCTTGTCGCCTGCGCCGGACGTCTCGATGTTCTTGACGTGGTAGCTCCGGTCGTAGACGCCCCATTCGGTGAAGTAGCCCACCACCTTGGAGGCCCCCGCCGGCTCGGCGGTGGGGGCGGGGTCGGCGGCGCCCGCGGTGCCGGCGCCGACGAGCAGTCCGGCACCGAGGACTGCGGCACACGCCGCGGCGACGAGCGCCCGGACACGGGTGCGGGGACGGTTCGGTCTGAGCATCGTTTCTCCTCGAGGGGACGGGAGGAAAGGGCTGGTGCGATCGACCTCGTGCACATCACGTGCTTGACATGCACGCGTAGAGCAGTGCCAGAAAAGTAGAGGACTAGACCAGTGCGGTCAATGGTTCGGACCAATCCGCTTCCGGCTCCCGGTCCCGCACGGGCGTCCGCGACCGCCACGAGATGTCACCCCGCGGACTCCCGAGGCGCCCGTCAACTCCGCGCCCCCGTAAGGCGATTCGCCCACCCCGAGGGCGAACCGTGCCGTGCCGACCGGAGAGGTCAGATCCCGCGCCCGCTCATCGGCCCTCACCTCGTGGATCCCGCGTCGCACCGGCGCCGGGCACTCCCGTCGGGGGCACGCTGAACACTCCGGTCGTGCTGCTGCTCGTGGCCGCCGTCCCGCCGAACTGGCCAGCGCGCACCATGGGGGCCGAGAGGCGGTTCCACTCCGCGTCACGCAGCCCCGGCAAGGTGCGGCCGCGCTGCGCCCAGAGCGCGAGCATCTCCCGGTAGATGGGCGGATCGGACGGGCGCGCGCCGGTCTGCTGCGCCTCCGTCTGCCGAACCGATTCTGCGGGAGGCGGAGCGTAGCGCTCGCGCCGTCTGTCCACCGCCTCGTGCATCGTTGTCATGCCTGGCCAACGCCTCACCCGCGCCCCGGGTCACTCCTCGCCGGATTCGACCGTGTGTCCCAAGGGGCAGGTCGTTCGGGTGGTTGCGCGACTCTGGCCCCCGCACCGGGAACTGACGTACCGTCATACGAATTGCCGGGGGCCGCACCCCTCCGGGCACGCCGTTCAGCGCGCGTCCAGGGAGGTCCACATGGCCGAGGATGACCGGCCGGTTCCGCTCGACGAGTACCCGGTCCATCAAGTGCCGCTCTCCATGAAGCATGTGGCGACCGGAGACCGGAACGCCTACGACCGCTGCATCTTCCACATCTTCGACCACGCGGGACGTCATCTGCTGATCCTCGGCCTCGGCGTCTACCCCAACGCCGGTGTCATCGACGCCTACGCCACCGTCCGCATCGGCGACACCCTGCATGCCGTACGGGCCTCGGACGCGCTCGGCGACGACCGCATGGACCTGCGGGTCGGACCGCTGAGCATCACCGTCGAGGAGCCGCTGAAGCGGTTGCGCCTGCGCTGTGCGGGCGACGGCGCGGACTCGTTGTCGTACGACCTCACCTGGACCGCCGACTTCCCCGCCGTGTGGGAGCCGCACCATGTGCAGCGGCGCGGCGGCAGACTCACCCTGGAGGGCCGTCGGTTCGTCCAGGCCGGCAGCGTCTCGGGGGTGCTGCGCGTGGGCGGTACGGAGATCCGGGTGACGTCGGGGGAGTGGACCGGCACCAGGGACCGGAGCTGGGGCGTGCGGCCGATCCCCGGCGAGGACGCCGGACGGGCCGGCGACGAGGGGCGGCCCGAGGGCTTTCACTGGCTCTGGGTGCCGGTGCGGTTCGAGGACCGCTTCGTCATGGTGATCGTCCAGGAGGACGCCGACGGCCACCGCAGCCTCAACGAGGCGCTGCTCGTCCGCCCGGGCCACCGCGACCTCCAACTCGGCTGGCCGCACACGGAGATCGCCTACCGCTCCGGAACCCGCCACCCCGAACGGGCGGTACTGCACCTGACCGGCCCCGACCGCAGTCCGCTCGAGATGAGCGCGGAGATCGTCCTCTCGTCACCCCTCGCCATCGGCGCCGGATACCCGCCGGCCGACGACTGGCAGCACGGCACCTGGCGCGGCCGCGACTGGACCGATCGTCGGACCTACGACCTCTCCGACCCCGCCGCACACCCGCTCGCGGGCTACGGAGTGACCGACCATGCCGCACGCTTCACCCTCGACGGGCGGACCGGCTACGGGATCTTCGAGCACGGCAGCTTCGGACGCCACGACCCGAGCGGATTCACCGGGTTCGACTCCACCGCGCCCTGATTCCCGAGGAGGACACATGGCCGCCGTACCGCGTCCCCGCATCAGCACCCGCGACCCCGAAGACCTGGCCGACCGCCTCGGCGCCTGGCTCGCCGCCCGCCTGCCCGGCGCACGCGTCACCGGTCTGCGGATCCCGGAGTCCAACGGGATGTCCAGCGAGACCCTCCTCTTCGACGTCGACCATCCCGAACCACCCCTGAGGGCATGCGCGTTGCGGCTGGCCGCCGACCCCGCCGCGTACACCGTCTTCCCGGAGTACGACCTGGGGCGCCAGTACCGGCTGATGGCCGAGGTGGCCCGGACCACCACCCTGCCGGTGCCCGCGGTGCAGTGGTACGAGCCGGACCCCGGCCCGCTCGGCGCCCCGTTCTTCGTGATGGAACGTGTCGAGGGGCGCGTCCCGCCGGACGTCATGCCCTACACCTACGAGGGCAACTGGCTGCACTCCGCGAGCGACGCGCAGCGGGCGGCGCTGGAGCGCGCGACGATCGGGCTGCTCGCCCGCCTGCACGACCAATTCCCCGTCGAACGAGCCGAGTTCCTGACCCCTCCCGGCGAGGAAAGCGCACTGCGCCGCCACGTCACCGCCCAACGCGCCTACTACGCCTGGGTGGTGGACGGACTACCGCGCTCACCCCTGATCGAGGCCGCCTTCGACCGACTCGAGGAACTCTGGCCGCACGACCCCGGCACACCCGTACTGAACTGGGGCGACGCCAGGATCGGCAACATCATCTACGACGGCTTCGAACCCGCCGCCGTACTCGACTGGGAGATGGCGGCAGTGGCCCCGCGCGAGGTGGACCTGGGCTGGACCGTGTACCTGCACCGCTTCTTCCAGGATCTGACCACCAGCACCGGACAGCGCGGACTGCCGGACTTCCTCACCCGGGAGAACGTCGTCGCCCGCTATGCCGCGCTCACCGGACACACACCGCGCGACATGGACTTCCATACGCTCTACGCCGCATGCCGGCACGCCACCGTGATGCTCCGCATCGCCTATCGGCAGGTGTACTTCGGTGAGATCTCGGTGCCGCGGAACCCGGACCGGATGATCCTGCACCACGACTCGCTCGAGGCCATGGTGCAGGGTACGTACTGGAAGTGACGTATCAGCGCAGCCTGTTGACGAAGCGTCAGGCAGCGGGGCGCAGCTGAGGCGCCTGTACGGGACGCGATCCGGGGCCGCCCACGTGGGAGAACGGCTGCGTCCTCCAGTCGAGGCCCTGAGGAAGCGTCAGGAGCGTGGCGGTGTCCTGCCCCTGGATCCCCTCCGATCCGTCCGCGGCCGCCTGCGTCGCCGGACGTCCGGTGCCGGAGCAGACCGTGAGGCCGAACGGGTTCCACGGAGTGGGGCACTTGGCGTGCTCGGGCAGGGCGTCCTCGTCCGCAAGCAGGGCGATGGACTGGGCGCAGTCCGGGCAGATCACCCGGTACATCTCGAAGGTGTCGTACGTGTCGAGGCCGTCCTCGCCGGGATCGACACCCTCCGGCTGGGGCTCGACGGCCGGCTGCTGCCGGTTCCGGGCACTGCGACCGGGGTGCTTCACGTTCTGCATGGGACTCTCCCCCTCGGGTGGGCCGACAACGCGCTGCGTCGGCCACAGCAAGCATTGCCCGGCTCGCCTCGTGGGTAATCGCGACTCCCCGAAGGACACGGTCCCATGCCTGTGGCGTTCGTCACACGATTACTTCGGTGCTCGGATGACCAGGCACGTCGCTCAGGTGTCAGGAGGGATCAAGGCCCTGTAGGTTCTTCCGTCATGGAGGAGCTGGACCGTCAGATCGTGCAGCTGCTCGTCACGGACGGGCGGATGAGTTACACCGACCTCGGCAAGGCCACCGGCCTGTCGACCTCGGCGGTGCACCAGCGGGTGCGCCGCCTCGAACAGCGTGGCGTGATCCGCGGCTACGCGGCCGTGGTCGACCCCGAGGCCGTGGGGCTGCCGTTGACCGCCTTCATCTCGGTGAAGCCCTTCGACCCGAGCGCGCCCGACGACATCGCCGAACGGCTCGCCGACGTACCCGAGATCGAGGCCTGCCACAGCGTCGCCGGCGACGAGAACTACATCCTCAAGGTCCGGGTGGCGACCCCGCTCGAACTCGAGGACCTGCTGGCCCGGGTCCGGTCGTTGTCCGGAGTCTCCACCCGGACCACGGTCGTCCTCTCCACCCCTTACGAGGCACGCCCGCCACAGGTCTGAACGACTGCCGGTCTCCAGGATCCCCCGGCAGGCCGCCTCACCCCGGTCAGCGGGGTGCCCCCGTGCGCGACCGGAGCCGTCGAGGCGCGAGACTGGTCCCCATGAGCGAGAGCACCCCCTCCGGACCCGGCGACGGCACCGTACTGCTGCGCCGCGGAGACATTCACAGCCCGGCCGACCCCTTCGCGACCGCGATGGTGGTCGAACGCGGTCAGGTCGCCTGGGTCGGCTCCGAGGGCGCCGCCGACGCCTTCGCCTCGGGAGTCGACGACGTGTGGGACCTGGACGGGGCATTGGTCACGCCGGCGTTCACCGACGCGCACGTGCACACCACGGCCACCGGGCTCGCGTTGACCGGCCTCGACCTCAGCGACGCCCGTACGCTCGCCGAGGCGCTCGACCGGGTGCGCGCGCACGCCGCCGCCCACCCGGCCGACCGGGTCCTGCTCGGCCACGGCTGGGACGCTGCCCGCTGGCCCGAGCGCAGGGCGCCCTCCCGCGCCGAACTGGACGCGGCCGCGGGCGGCCGCGCGCTCTACCTCAGTCGCATCGACGTCCACTCCGCCCAGGTCACCACCGCACTCCTCGACCTGGTCCCCGGCGTCACCGGCCGCGCCGGGTACGAGAGTTCACAGCCGCTGACCGACGACGCACACCACGCGGTCCGTTCCGCCGCCCTCGACGCACTCACTCCCGAGCAGCGCACGGACGCCCAACGGGCCGCCCTGCGGCACGCCGCGTCACTCGGCATCGGATCCCTGCACGAGTGCGCGGGCCCCGACATCTCCGGCGAGGACGACCTGACCGGCCTGCTGCGGCTCGCCGCCGACGAGAGCGGCCCCCGCGTCTTCGGCTACTGGGCGGAGCGACTGCACTCCGCCCAGGACGCGGACCGGATCCGTGAGCTGGGCGCACTCGGCGCCGCCGGCGACCTCTTCGTGGACGGCGCCCTCGGCTCGCACACCGCCTGTCTGCATCAGCCGTACGCCGACGTCGCCGCCCCGCACACCGGGACCGCACGCCTCGACGCGGACGCCGTGGCGTCCCACGTGGTGCTGTGCACGGAGGCGGGACTGCAGGCCGGATTCCATGCCATCGGCGACGCGGCCGTGGACACGGTCGTGACCGGTGTGCGGGCCGCCGCCGACAAACTGGGCCTCGCCCGCATCCGCGCCGCGCGCCATCGCGTCGAGCACGCCGAGATGTTGACCCCCGAGTCCGTGGCCGCGTTCGCGGAACTCGGCCTCACCGCCTCCGTACAGCCGGCCTTCGACCGCCTCTGGGGCGGCGAGGACGGTATGTACGCCGACCGGCTCGGCGCCGAACGGGCGAGGACCCTCAACCCCTATGCGGCGCTGCTGCGTTCAGGAGTCCCGCTCGCTCTCGGCTCGGACAGCCCGGTCACGCCGCTCGACCCGTGGGGCACGGTGCGTGCGGCCGCGTTCCACCGCACCCCCGAGCACCGGGTGTCCGTACGGGCCGCGTTCACCGCGCACACCCGTGGCGGCTGGCGCGCGGTCGGCCGCGACGACGCCGGAGTCCTGGTGCCGGGCGCGCCCGCCGACTTCGCGGTGTGGCGCGCGGACGCACTGGTCGTCCAGGCGCCTGACGACCGGGTGGCGCGCTGGTCGACCGACCCGCGATCCGGCACTCCCGGGCTCCCCGACCTCACTCCCGGCGCCGAACTCCCGGTCTGCTTGCGGACGGTGGTGGCGGGCAGGACCGTCTTCGTAGGGCCGGGCGGGTGATGTCCGGGAGCGCCACCGGGTGACCCGAAGATCGTGTACGCGGCCGCGTCACCTGGGCATCCTCGGGCATGACCAGGTGGGTCCGCGAAATGCCCCAGGTCAAACGCCTGTTGACAGACGGCGGACCGAGACAGGTAGGTTCGGCCAGGTCCACCACAGGACGTCCGACCGGTGAAACCTCCACTCAGTCGTCGAACGCCGCTGGACCACGGGGTGGTGCTCCGCACCGGCACACCACCACTGGGAGCCAGGTTCAGCGCCAGCGCATCGGGGGCGAAGAGGTCCCGCCCGGTCGGAAGTCCCTCCCCGTCACGGGAGCCCGCCCGGTTCGGCCCTGGCCGAACCGGGACCCGGAGGTTCGCGGGAGGGTGTGACCCGGATGGGGCCCGGACGCTCAGTAGACAACGGCACTCGGTCGACCCGCAGCCAGCGGATCCCAGGCCGGCCCGAAGGGCGCCGGGCCCCACACCGCAGCCTCACCGACACCCCCGCACCCGTGCGGCCGTCGGGCACCGCCGGCCGCCGACTATGGTGGGGCATCTGCGTACAGACTTAAGGGGCAGTAGTGAAGGACGGCGGTCAGCGGCGGTACGGCCCGCTCGGCACGGCTCTGGTGATCATCCCGACCTATGACGAGGCGGAGAACATCAAGCCGATCGTCGGCAGGGTGCGGGAGTCCGTGCCCGACGCCCACGTGCTGATCGCGGACGACAACAGCCCCGACGGCACAGGCAAGTTGGCGGACGAGCTCGAGGCCGGCGACGACCACGTCCACGTACTGCACCGCAAGGGCAAGGAAGGCCTGGGCGCCGCCTACCTGGCGGGATTCCGCTGGGGCATCGAGAACGGCTACGACGTCCTCGTCGAGATGGACGCGGACGGCTCGCACCGCCCCGAGGAACTGCCCCGGCTGCTGACCGCACTGAAGGGCGCGGACCTGGTGCTCGGCTCCCGCTGGGTGCCCGGCGGCCGGGTCGTCAACTGGCCCAAGTCCCGCGAATTCATCTCCCGCGGCGGCAGCCTGTACTCGCGGCTGCTGCTCGACGTCCCGATCCGCGACGTCACCGGCGGCTACCGCGCCTTCCGCAAGGAGACCCTGCAGGGACTCGGCCTCGACGCCGTCGCCTCACAG
Organism: Streptomyces sp. YIM 130001; assembly: GCF_003574445.1. Lineage (GTDB taxonomy): Bacteria > Actinomycetota > Actinomycetes > Streptomycetales > Streptomycetaceae > Streptomyces. Next base: position 40,628 of record NZ_KZ984551.1, on the reverse strand, counting down.
GGCTACTGCTTCCAGGTCGACCTGGCCCGGCGCGCGGTCAAGGCCGGATACCACGTGGTCGAGGTGCCCATCACGTTCGTCGAGCGCGAGCACGGTGACTCCAAGATGAGCCGGGACATCCTGGTCGAGGCGCTGTGGCGGGTCACCGCCTGGGGCGTCTCGGAGCGGCTCGGCAAGGTCACCGGCGGGCGCAAGCGCCCGTCGCGGCCGCGCAGCTGACCCACCGCGTCCCGCTCGTCGGCTTCGCGTCCGGTCGACCGTTTACGTCGTACGGACGCGTGTGCGGGCACACTGGAGTCATGACGACCGGCACTCCGCCTCCGACCCCGTCCGCCCGACCGCCGCGCTCGCGGCTGCGCAGGTTCCTGCCGCTCGGCCTCGCCGCCTGGCTGGTACTGGAGATCTGGCTGCTCAGCGTGGTGGCAGGAGCCGCCGGCGGCCTGACCGTCTTCCTGCTGCTCCTCGCCGGAGTCGTTCTCGGCGGGATCGTCATCAAGCGTGCCGGCCGCCGCGCCTTCAAGAGCCTCAACGAACAGCTCAGGGCGGCCCAGCTGGGCGCCGTACCGGACACCTCGGGGCGCTCCGAGGGGAACGGCCTGACGATGCTCGGCGGGCTGCTCCTGATGCTCCCCGGCCTGGTCTCGGACGCCGTCGGCCTGGTGCTCCTGCTGCCGCCGGTCCGCAAGACGGTCGCCGCCCGCTCCGAGCGGGCCATGGAGCGCCGCCTGCGCGAGTCCGGCCCGGGGACGTTCGAGAACGCCTACCAACAGGCCCGTATGCATCGCCCTGACGGCAAGGTCGTCCCCGGCGAGGTGATCCGGGACGACACTCCGCCGCCGCAGGACGAAGGCCCGCGCCCGCCGATCGCTTCCTGAGCCGGATCGCTCTGCCTGGGCCGGGGGAAGTCTCGGCGCGAGCTGCGCGTGGGCCGGGCCATGAAAAAGCCGTGGGTGGCAGCACATCGAAATGTGCTGCCACCCACGGCTCTCGTTCTTCGCCGTGCTGGTCGCCTCGGTGGAGTCAGGCGGACTTACGGCTGCTGTCGCGCGGATGCACGGCAATGTTCATCGCGCCGGAGCGCAGGACGGCCAGGCGTTCGGCCAGGACCTCCTCCAACTCCTCACGGGTACGTCGCTCCATGAGCATGTCCCAGTGCGTTCGCGCAGGCTTGCCCTTCTTCTCTTCGGGACCGTCGCCGTCCACCAGAAGTGCCTGGGCCCCGCAGACCTTGCACTCCCACTCCGGCGGAATCTCCGCCTCTACCGAGAACGGCATCTCGAATCGATGTCCGTTCTGGCATGCGTACTCCACGGCCTGGCGAGGGGCCAAGTCGATGCCGCGGTCGGTCTCGTAGCTGGTCACCACGAGGCGCGTGCCGCGAAGAGCTCGCTCACTCATGAATCGTGCCTCCCGGGCTTGTCGCCCACAGGACAGGTGTCGCTGTCGTCGTCATCCGGTCAACGTCCGGTCGGCGGTAAAGATTCCCGGTTCCGGGTCATGTGTCGCCGTCGTAGCCGCCCTTGTTGTACCCACCGGTGCCCGGTTTGTCACATCTGACAGGAGATGTCACTCAGCGTCTCCGATACTTCGGCACGCAGTAACGGTCCATCCGGCAGGCCAAAGGCGTACACTACCGGCCTTTGGCCTTCAGGGGTAAATCCGCCGGACAAAAGGTTCGCGCGGCCTCAGCGGCGAGAACTCGTGCGCCGCGGTCGGGGTTCCGCGGCGGCGGCGCCGGTCTCGGGAATGGCGAAGACGCGCAGGAAGAGCTGTGCGAGCGGGCCGATGGTGAGTGCGTAGGCGACGGTACCGATTCCCAGGGTCCCGCCGAGCAGGAAGCCCACGACGACCACGGTCACTTCCACCCCCGTCCGCATCAGTCTGATCGACCGGCCGGTGGCCTGGTGCAGGCCCGTCATCAGGCCGTCGCGCGGGCCGGGTCCGAAGCGGGCCGAGATGTACAGGCCGGTGGCCGCGCCGTTGAGCACGATCCCGGCGACGAGCAGCGGGATGCGTACGGCGAGCGTGTGGGCGTCCGGGGCGGCTGCGAGGGTCGCGTCCAACGCGATGCCCACCACGAAGACGTTGGACACGGTGCCGAGCCCCGGGCGCTGGCGCAGTGGGATCCACAGCACAAGCACTGCGGCGCCGACGATGATCGAGACCACGCCGATCGTCAGGCCGGTCAGCTCGGCCAGGCCCTGATGCAGGACGTTCCACGGTTCGAGGCCGAGGCCGGCGCGTACCAGGAGGGCGGAACTCGCGCCGTACAGCACGAGTCCGACGTAGAGCTGCAACAGCCGGCGGGGGAGCCGGCGGGCTCGTGGCGTCGGGTCGGCGGGCAAGTGGTGCCTCCCTGGTGGTCGCTGCGGACTTGCCTGTGACACTCTGTGGCTCGTTGGACTCTTCGAACCATGGCCAATTCAGGTTAGGTGGACTGATTCGAATGGCGCAGTGGACGTCGGCGGTGGGTGCCACTCAGCTGGCCCGCCTGATCGGGTCTCAGCAGGAACGACCCGCAGGACCCGGCACCCGCAGGCCTCCCGCCTATCGTGCGCTCGCCGACGGCGTCCGGCTGCTCGTCCTGGAAGGCCGGGTGCCGGTCGCCGCGCGACTGCCCGCCGAACGCGAGCTCGCACTCGCGTTGAACGTCAGCCGCACCACCGTCGCCGCCGCCTACGAGGCGCTGCGCAGTGAGGGCTTTCTCGAATCCCGTCGCGGAGCGGGCAGTTGGACCGCCGTGCCGGCCGGCAACCCGCTGCCTGCCCGCGGCCTGGAACCGTTGCCCCCGGAGGCGCTCGGTTCGATGATCGACCTCGGCTGCGCCGCACTGCCGGCGCCCGAACCCTGGCTCACCCGCGCCGTTCAGGGCGCCCTGGAAGAGCTGCCGCCGTACGCCCACACGCACGGCGACTATCCCGCCGGGCTGCCCGCGCTGAGGCAGATGCTCGCCGACCGCTACACCGAGCGCGGCATCCCCACGATGCCCGAGCAGATCATGGTCACCACCGGTGCCATGGGGGCGATCGACGCCATCTGTCACCTCTTCGGCGGACGCGGGGAGCGGATCGCCGTCGAGTCCCCGTCGTACGCCAACATCCTGCAGCTGATGCGCGAGGCGGGGGCACGCCTGGTGCCGGTGGCGATGGCCCCCGGCCTCGCGGGCTGGGACACGGACCGTTGGCGTCAGGTGCTGCGGGACGCGGCGCCGCGGCTCGGGTACGTCGTGGCCGACTTCCACAATCCGACCGGCGCGTTGCCCGACGACGGTCAGCGGCGCTCGCTCGTGGAGGCCGCTCGGTCCGCCGGTACCGTCCTCATCGCCGACGAGACGATGTCCGAGTTGTGGCTCGACACCGAGGTCGAGATGCCGCGCCCGGTCTGTGCGTTCGACCCGGCGGGGTCCACCGTGATCACGGTCGGGTCCGCCAGCAAGGCCTTCTGGGCTGGCATGCGCATCGGCTGGGTGCGGGCGGCGCCCGACGTCATCCGGAGCCTGGTCTCGGCGCGCGCGTACGCGGACATGGGTACGCCGGTGCTCGAACAGCTCGCGGTGAACTGGCTGTTGACCACCGGCGGCTGGGCCGAGGCCGTGGACCTGCGCAGGCAGCAGGCACGCGGCAACCGGGACGCCCTGGTCGCCGCGGTGCGCCGCGAGCTGCCCGAATTCGAGTTCCAGGTCCCGCACGGTGGACTGACGCTCTGGGTGCGGGCCGGAGGCCTGTCGGGATCCCGGCTGGCCGAGGTCGGGGAGCGGGTCGGGGTCAGGGTCCCGTCCGGTCCGCGGTTCGGCGTCGACGGAGCCTTCGAGGGATACGTACGGCTGCCGTTCACCGTGGGCGGAGCGCTGGCGGACGAGGCGGCGACGCGGCTCGCGGCCGCGGCGCGCCTGGTCCGTGAGGGAGCCGGAACGGGCGCCGAGGCGCCGCGCACCTACGTGGCCTGACCCGTCACCGGTACGGCTCCGGGGCGGCCCGCTTCACCTCTCGACGGCGACGGTCGCCGGCTGCGCATCGAGCGCCGGCGGAGTCTCGGCCGCGGGCTCCAGCTCGATCGCCTGCTGGCCCTCCATCGCGCACTCCGCCTCGACGGCGGGCTGTTCCTGGCCCGCCTTCCGCAGCTCGACCGCCGGCCGCACCTCGGTGGCGGGCTTGGGCCGCTCGGGCAGCAGGTCGAGCACGGCCTGCCGGTGGGCGTCGCTGGTGGCGTCGTCGTACGGGTCCGGGGTCGCCGGCACCTGGAGCCGGTGCACCGGGCCGAGTCCCAGGCGTGCGTAGCCCCGGCCGGCCGGTGCGTCCGGGATCGGGGTGCTGTTGGGCCGCGTGCCCAGTACCGACTCGATCTGGCCCGGCGATGCGGGACCGAGCACCACGCGCGCGCGGGTGTGCTGGCGCACGGGGGCGGACAGCGCGTCCAGGCTGTCGAACTGCTCGGCCACCAGGACCGTCACGTTGGCGGCCCTGCCGTGTCGTAGCGGCACCTGCAGCAGGGACTGCGGGTCGGGGCGTCCATCGGCCTCCGCGAGCTGCAGCAGAGCGCTCGGCCGGTCGAGCAGGACCCACAGCGGCCTACGGGTGTCCTCGGGCGGGGTCCGTCCCTCCTGCCGGGCCCGGTTGGCGGCGATCAGGCGCCGTTCCGTCTCGTGCGACGCCCACTCGAGGGTCGCGGAGGCACCCGCCGCACCGCATTCGACGGCGACGACTCCGTTGCGCCCGGCGAGGCAGGCGTACTCTCCGGTGCCGCCGCCGTCCACGATGGCTACGTCGCCGTTCTGCAGGGCCTGCAGGGCGACGGAACGCAGCAGCGTGGAGGTCCCGCTCCCGGGCTGGCCCACCGCGAGCAGATGGGGCTCGGTGGAGCGGATCCCCGTGCGCCAGACCACCGGCGACGCGTCCCGCTGCTCGTCACCGGTCTGCACCGGCAGGGTGCGCTGGACATGGGTGCCGTCGGTGAAGCCGAGCACGGTCTCGCCCGGCGAGGTCACGAACCGCTGGGCACTGATGTCGGCCGGCAGTGCGGAGAGGACGGTCACCGTGAGGCGGTTGGCCTCCTCGTCCCAGTCGAAGTGGTATTCGCGGCCGCGGCCGGATTTTGCCTGGAGCAGCTGCTCGATCCGCGCGCGGGACTCCGTCTCGCCGTCCTTGAAGTACGCGGGGTAGTGCACGACCAGACGGCAGACCCGGCCGTCGTCGTCGAAATCGTGGGTCTCGAAGGCCTGGTCCCATGTACCGCCGTGCGCGAAGAGGGGACTGGGGTCCTCAGGCACGGAGAAATACGGCACGAGCGCGTCGTAGAGGGCCTGCAGCCTCTCGGTGTGCGCGTCGTCCGGGCCGGTCTGCGGGGGAGTGCGGTCACGGCCGACCCACGCGGCGGCCGCCATCAGGGCGACGAGTGCGAGCACGGGTCCGTACGGGACGAGGGCCACGACCAGGGCGCAGGAGGCCACCAGGAAGAGCACGGGACCGCGTCGGTCCTTGGGTGTCTCGATCCACTTGCGCCGCCCGGCCCCGGCAAGGCGGCGCAGTCCCCGGGTGATCGTGATCAGGGGATGGAGTACGTCGGTGGCGCTGTCGGCTGCGGTTCTCGCCAGCTCCCTGCTGCGGGTGATCGAGGCAGTGCCGCTGGTCAGGATGCGGGGGAGTGGTCGCCTGGCCACGGTGTTCTCCTGAAGTCGTTCCGGTGGGACGGATAGGTCAGAACTTGATCCCGCCGAGGAGGCTGGCCAGGCTCGCTCCTCCGGCCTTGATGCTCGGGGCGATGGCGGTGCCCGCGAGATAGAAGCCGAACAGGGCGCACACCAGCGCGTGCGAGGCCTTGAGTCCGTCTTTTCGGAAGAAGAGGAAGACGATGACTCCGAGCAGTACGACGCCCGAGATGGACAGGATCATGAGGGTCTCCTGGTTGAGGGGGACAGTCACCATGAGTTCTTCCAGGCTCACAGCATGTATCCATACGATAAAAGGTGCAACTGGGTGAAATTCCGCCGATTTCACCGATGCGGCGCAGCACTTCAGGGCCACCCGGGTGTGGAGACGGGGCCGCTGCGGTACGGCGACGATCATTGCCTCCGGCGGGCGGACTCATGTGCCCACCTGGGCAGTACGCTGGCGATTCACCCGGTCGGCCGAGGACTCACCGACGCCCGGACGGCCCCACCCATTCCGTAGCGAAAGGCGGTCCTGCCGATGACTGAGGCACCCGATCCGGAGGTCGTGGAGCTCGCCACGAAGATCTTCGATCTGGCGCGGCAGGGCGAGACCGAGGCCCTCTCGGCGTACCTCGACGCGGGCGTGCCGGTGAATCTCACCAACGACCGCGGCGACACCCTGGTGATGCTCGCCGCCTATCACGGGCACCCCGCCGCGGTCCGCGCGCTGCTGCAGCGCGGCGCCGACGCGAACCGGGTCAACGACCGCGGCCAGACCCCGCTCGCCGGCGCCGTGTTCAAGGGCGAGGACGAGGTCGTGCGGGCCCTGCTCGACGGCGGTGCCGACCCGGCGGCCGGGACGCCATCGGCCGTGGACACCGCCCGGATGTTCGGCAAGGAGGAACTGCTCGAGCGGTTCGGGTCCGCGTGAGCGCCGGCTGAACGCCCGGCGACCCCGCGGTGCCGGGCCGGCGCGGCGATGAGCGGAAATGTGGTCGCGGCGGGCTGAACCGCTGGGTCATCATGACGGCGTGATTCACGGACACGACTGCTGGGCAGACGCCGCAGCACGCGGGCCGTGAACGGCCCGTTCCGGGTCATCGACGAGAGGCAGAGGAAGATGGTCTTCAGCAAGCGAGAGACGACGGGCAGTCGCATCTGTTGTCGCGCGGCCAGGTAAAGCGATCCCCTGTTGCGTCGACAGCTTGATGTGAGGCTCATTCCATGTTCGATACGGTCATAGCGCCCAGCGGTACGCTGCTCGGCCTGCTCCAGCGGGGGCGGGGCGACGGCACGCTGCACGCACTCACCGCGCCCCGTTCCGAGGCACTCGCGGCACTGAACGCCTGTGTGACCAGCGATCCACGCCACGACTGGCAGGTGGAGAACCGCTCGCTCTACTACGCCCGTCTCTACGTCGACCTGCACGGCGGCCTCGACGAGATCGAACAGCACCTGTTCTGCGTGGAGGACGCGCTCGACGACGCCGAGTCACGCACCGGACTCGCCCTCGCGGTACTCGGCCACCTCGCCTCCTACGGGCGCGCGGACGCACTCGTCCTGCTGCGCCGGTACGCGGCCACCGGCGCCAGCTGGGCCTGGGCCCTCGACGAGCTGGCCCTGCGCGACGAGGACGCGGGACTCAAGGAGCTCGCCGGCCCCGTCCTGGCCAGATTCCCGCGGACCGCGGAGGGCGAGAGGGAACTCGCCGCCGCCGTGCGCGATGCCTTCGAGCCCCGGCCGTGGCGGCTGTGGGCCGACGACCCGCGGCCGGAGATCTCCGGCCGGGTGCGTGCCGCCGGTGAACGCGGCTCCTTCGACCAGTGGCAGCGCCAGCTCAGCAGTACCGGGCCGCGTCCGGGATGGAGCGTGCAGGCCGTCTTCGACTGGGCCGAGGAGGCAGTCGAGCGCGGGCCCGGCCGGCATCTGCCCGCAGCCCGTTGCCTGGCCGCCGTGGCCGGCGACGAGGACCGGCCCGAGATTCTCGACGCGGCGCGGTCCGGGCGTGACGGCGCCCGCGCGACGGCGCTGCGCTATCTGGCGGCCGTACGCGATCCCGAGGTGCTCGGTCTGATCGAGGCCGCGGTCGCCCCCGGTGAACCCGGGGTCGTGCTGGATGCCGCCGTCGACGCTTTTGAGCGCATGCCCGGCGAGGACGCCGTGGCGCGTGCCCGGGTGTGGGTGCACCGGGCGGACGAGTTGGGCGCCGCCGCGGGCCGTGTGCTCGCCTGCCGTGGCGGAGTACGCGATCACGCGCTCGTGCTGTCCGCGCTGCGCCGTGCGGTGCGCGACGACGAACGGGCCGGCTCGCCCTCGCTCTGGCAACTGGTCGACGGGGCCGGGCGGCTCGGTATCGCCGCGGCGGCGCCCGTGTTGCGCCACGTGTACCGGGAGACCGCCTCGTCGCATCTGCGCGGCCGGGCGGCGCGCGCCCTCGCCGCCACCGATCCCACCTTCGCCGCCGGCTTCGCGGTGGAGTGCCTGTGGGACTGCGAGGAGTCCACCCGGGAGGTCGCGGCCCGGCACGCGGAGACCGGCGACGCGCGCGTGGTCGAGCAGTTGCGCCGGCTCGCGGCGGATCCCGCCGAGGAGGACGAGGTGCAGACCGCGGTCCGCAGCCGGATCGGGCCCGAGGCCACGGCGTAGGTCCGACGGGCCGGGTGCGCGGCCGGCGGCGGATCGTGCACGGGTCAGTGGGCGAGTGCGGACCGTTGGCGCTCGCGGTGGGCGCGGGCGGTGGCGATCACGTTCTCGAGGCTGTCCCGTGTGCGCATCAGATCCTCGATGTGCGCCGAGAGCCGCTCGTGCTCCTGTGCCATGCGTTCCAGCGAAGCGTCGGTGGTCTCCTCGCTGGGGGCCTCCACGCACGGGAGGAGTTCGGCGATGGTGCGGCTGGACAGGCCCGCGGCGTACAAGCGCTGGATGAAGGCGACCCGTTCGACCTCCTCGTCCGTGTAGTGGCGCTGGCCGCCGGGGCTGCGCGTGCTGGCGAGAAGTCCTTGTTCCTCGTAGTACCGCAGTGACCGGACGCTGACGCCCGTCCGTGTCGCGAGCTCTCCGATGCGCATGCCACCCCTCCTGGCTGTGATGCGGGACACAGGGCCTTGACCCTGACATCCGTGTGAGGTTCTAGCGTAACCGGCAGGCCTGGAACCGGGCCTATCGCCTCACAAGGGAGTCCTGCCGTGACGACACTTTTCGACCGCCATCAGCTCGGTGAACTCACCCTGCCCAACCGTGTGGTGATGGCTCCGATGACACGGGTCCGGGCCGCCGCCGGCGGTCTTGCGACGCCCTCGATGGCGACGTACTACGCCCAGCGGGCCACCGCCGGACTCATCGTGACCGAGGGCGTACAGCCCAGTCCGATCGGCCAGTCCAACCCGGGGACGCCGGGGCTCCACACCGACGAGCAGGTCGTCGCCTGGCGCCCGGTCACCGGGGCGGTGCACGCCAACGGCGGCCGTGTCTTCGCCCAGATCATGCACGGAGGACGGGTCTCGCATCCGGACACCATCGGGATGCAGCCCGTCGGGCCCTCGCAGGTGGCGGCCGACGGCGACGTGTTCACTCCGGCCGGACCGCGACCCGCGCCGATGCCCCGCGCTCTGGCCACCTCCGAGGTGCCGGAGCACGCCCGGTCGTACGCCGAAGCGGCGCGGCGGGCCGTCGACGCCGGATTCGACGGTGTGGAGCTGCACGGCGCGAACGGCTATCTGATCTCGCAGTTCCTCTCCTCGAACGCCAATCTGCGCACCGACCGCTACGGCGGGTCGACGGCCAACCGGATCCGCTTCGCCGTCGAGGCGGTCGCGGCGACCGTGGACGCCGTCGGGGCCGCCAGGACCGGCATCCGGCTCTCCCCTGGCGGGGGATTCTGGGGCGTCGAGGAGCGTGATGTGCCCGTGCTGTACGGCGAGTTGCGGAATGAACTGGCCGCGCTGGGGCCGGCCTACGTCCACCTCGAGGCCACCGCGGACGAAGAGGTCCTGTCGGGGCTGCGCCGCGCCTGGCCCGGGACGCTGATCATGAACCCTTCGCTGCCGATGGGGCCCAAGCAGGCGGGGCCCGCCGACGCCGACCGCTGGCTCGGCCTCGGAGCCGATCTGATCAGCTTCGGTCGCGCCTTCGTGGCGAACCCCGACCTCGTCGAGCGCCTGCGCACCAACCTGCCGATCGCCCCGGTGGACGAGGCGACGTACTACCAGGGCGGCGACGCGGGATACCTCACGTACCCGGCGTACCAGCACACGGCCTGAGACGGACGTGACGGGTCCGTCGGCCAGGTCGTCCTTCAACGGGCCGTGGTCGGCGCGCGGTTGACAGCGGCGGACCGGGGTCGCCCCTAGCGTGGCGGGCCGGTCCGCCGGGCAGCGGACAAGCACCCGCATCTGTGCCGTTTCGGCTGTTGTCAGTGCTAGCGCCTAATCTTGCCGTCGTGACTGCACCTGCCCAGGCCAAGACCGTCCCGTCCCCGGCCCCGGGCCCGGCCGCCGACGAGGGCCTGGCCCGGCGGCTGCGCGCGCTCGCCTGCACCGCCCCGCTGCACGACCTGGACGTACGCAAGGCGAATCTGGCGGGTGCCTATGCGGTGTACGCGATGGCGGAGGTCGCCCTCTCGGCCATCGACCTCGTCACGCTCAACATGGACTTCGACACCGGCGCCGACCACGACCAGATAGTGACCAGACTCGTGCCCCGCGTGGCCGCCCAGGCTCCGGGCCGGCCCGCCGACGAACACGAGCGCGTGGCCCGCTGGGTCCTGGAGAACCTGATCAACGTCGGCAGCGTCGACCGCGGCTTCCGCGCCGTCTACGGCACCTTCGCCCCCGACGGCAGTTACGTCCGCAGGGACTACGACTTCAAGCTCGTCGAGGAGGTGCCGGGCACCGGAGGCGGCGTCTACCTGCGCACCACCGACGAAGCGGTCAACGTCCTGGTGGGAGCCCTGGACACCGACGTCACCAGCGCCCAGATCGCCGCCGAGGTCAAGCTCGAGGTACTGATCAACCGCGGCAGGCTCGCCGACGCCCAACTTGCCGCCGAGCAGGCCAGGTACCGGACCGTCCAGTACTCCGAGACCCTGCGCCGCGCCCTCGACGCCACCCGGCGCAACGTACGGGCGGTGGACTGGCTGCAGTCCGTACCCGACATGATCGACGAGGCGCTCGCCCACGTGGCCGACCGCTACCGCCACGAGAACGCCATCCTGATGAACATCCGCAAGGCCCGGGACGAGGCCGAGGACCACGAGCACAAGCGCCGCGCCGCCGAACTGGTCGACATCGTCAAGGACTGCATCCGCAGGCACACCCAGCTCCAGTCCCGGCTCCTCGAGGCAGGACCGCTGTTCCGCGCCGAGCAGGACCGGCAGGCCTTCGCCCCGCCCGCCGCACACACCGGACTCGACCTGTACGGCCAACTGCTCGCTCCCGCGCTGCCGTTGCCGCTGGAGCAGGCGGGCCGGGTCACCGACGCCTTCTTCGCGAACGGCACCGGACTGCGCACACCGTCCGCCGTCCGCCTCGGCGACCTGGTGGACCTGCTCCTGACGCCGCCCGTGGAGCGCGCACACCTGGGTGCCGAGATGCCCGAGCCCGACCTGATCGCGACCCCGGACGACAGCCGCTTCAGCGAGGAGCAGCTGGCAGTCGCGACGGACCTCCTGGACATCGCGCACGACGCCCCGCGCAGACTCTCCGGTCTGCTCGCCGACGCCCGCCGCACCGACCCCGAACTGCCCTATCTGGTGGCACTCCTGGCCGTGCACGCCGCCAGCCCGCCGGTGGGCACCGCCTACCGGCAGGGCGAGCCACGGCTGCTCTTCGCCGTCGATGACGGCACGCAGCTCGACGACCCCGAGTTCGGCGGTGCGGACCTGATCGTCGGCACCGCGCTGCTGGACGCCGTCGGCATGGCCGCCGGACGTACCGAGGCTGTCTGATGGCCCCGCCCACCCCACCCCGGACCCCGCACATCACCCCTATCGAGGAGCACCAGCCGTGAGCGACCACCACGCAGACAGGGCCGCGTGGAGTGAGCCCGAGGCCCGCCCGGCGCCCGCTCCGGTCACCCCGGCCGACGCCGCGGACGCGGCCCGCCTGGTGTCCTTCGGGCTGCAGCCGAAGCTGCAGCCGGCCAGGGACGCCGAGTACGCCGACCTGCTCCGGCGGTACCGCGAGGACCCGCCCTTCGCCCGCCTCGCCGACGCCGTCGCGAGCGGCCTCGGCCTTGTCGTGCTGGAGGTCTCCGCGCGCGCGGGCATGGCCGTCACGGCCGCCGAGGACTCCGTCTTCGCCGTACGGATGGGGGACTACGCGCGCCGCGCCGCATCCGACACCGGCGACCGCTTCCTGCACGGCCTCGCCCACCTCGCCGTCGCCGCGATGGCGTTCCCGCGCCCCGAGGACCTCGCCGACGACGGATACATCGGGCGGGTCACCGTGCACGGTGTGGACGCCTTCGTGCGGCAGGCCTGCCGCCGCCTGGAGGAGCGCGCGGACGAGCGCGGGGAGAACACGGACCCGGCCACCGACGCCCCCGGTCTCGAGGCCGCATGGCGGGTCTGGGCGCGGCGCAGTGCCACCGGGGCGACCAAGGACGCCCGCCGTCTCGCCGGTTCCACGACCGGCATCGTCGGAAAGGCGGTCGCCTTCCTCACCGACTCCGGATTTCTGCAGCGCACCGGTGACGACTCCGGAGGCACCTACCGCACCACCGCCCGCTACCAGCTGCAGGTGCGGGACACGGCCGGCAGCGCCGCCCTCGCCGAGCTGCTCGAACTGGGTGTGGTGCCGGTCTCCGACGGCTCCGCCAGTCTGCTGCCGCCCGCCGACCCGCAGGAAGTGGGCCTGGTCGCCGACGCGGGCCTGCCCCTGCACGCCGACCGGGCCTGACAGGCCCCCACCCGTCCGTACCCCCGATCACCGACCCACCACGAGAGTCCGCCGCCATGTACGAGTTGTCCCGGGTCCGCCTCTACTCGATCGGCCCTGCGGGGGCGCGCTACGCCGACACCGTGCTCGACCTGCGCGGCGTCGGCGAAACCGTGCCCGAACCCGCGCCCGCCCAGGCGGAGTTCTTCGAGGACGAGCCCACCGGGCCGCCGCGCAGGCCCGCCCCGGCCGGTGTCCTCTTCCTGGAGAACGGCGGAGGCAAGTCGGTCCTGCTCAAACTGATCTTCTCGGTCATGCTGCCGGGCCACCGCAACACCCTGGGCGGCGCGAGCTCCGGCGTACTGCGCAAGTTCCTGCTCGCCGACGACTGCGGTCACGTGGCTCTCGAGTGGCAGCACACCCTCACCGGTGAGGCCGTCGTCGTCGGTAAGGCGAGCGAGTGGCGGGGGCGGCAAGTGTCCAGCGACCCGCGGAAGTTCGCGGAGGGCTGGTACTCGTTCCGGCCCGGTCCCGGCCTCAGTCTCGACAATCTGCCGGTCGCCGAGGCCACCGCGGTGCGCCCGCACGCCGAAGGCGCTTCGGGGGCCAGCGGGCGGCGGCGCACCATGAAGGGCTTCCGGGACGCGCTGGCCGAGGCGGGCAAGGCGTATCCGCACCTGGAGGTGCACTGGGAGGAGATCCACGACCGGTGGAACGAGCACCTGGGCGACCTCGGTCTCGACCCCGAACTCTTCCGCTACCAGCGGGAGATGAACGCGGACGAGGGTGAGGCGGCCGGGCTCTTCGCGGTCAAGAAGGACTCCGACTTCACCGACCTGCTGCTGCGGGCCGTCACCGACACCCGCGACACCGACGGCCTCGCCGACCTGGTCAGCAGCTTCGGCACGAAGCTCGGCCGTCGCGCGGAGCTCATCGCGGAGCGAGACTTCACGGCCGGTTCGGTCGACCTGCTCGGGCGCATCGTGGAGTCCACCGAGGCGCGGGCACGCGCACGTGACGTGCATGCGGGCGCCGAACGCCGCACCCGCACCCTCGCCGGCCGCCTCTCGGCCCGTGCCGCCGAGGAGCGCGGCCGCACCGCGGACCTGGCCGAACGGCTCGCGGCGGCCGAGCAGCACGTCGCCGAAGCGGGCCGGGAACAGGACACGCGAGCGGCGATCGCCGCGGAACTCGCTTACCGCAACGCGTCGTTGGCGCTCTCCGCCGCGGAGAAGGCCGCCGGGTCGCAGAAGCGCGAGCTGGCCGACGCGCGCACCCTGCACTCCGCCTGGCAGGCCGCTGAAGCGGTACTCCGGCACCGTGCATCGGCCGACCGCACCGCACGCGTGGCCGCCGCCATCCGCGAGGCCGAACGGGACGCGGCGCCGGCCCTCGCCGCCCGCGCGAGCGCGGCCGCCGATCTGGTCCGTGCGCTGCATGCCGCAGCGGAAGAAGCGGAGACCCTGGCGAACGGCGAGGAGGAGCGGTCCGCCGTCCTGCAGGAGACCGGCGAGGCGGCCCACCGCGACGCCACCGCCGCGGCCACCGAAGCGCAACGGGCCCGCAGCGAGACCGGTCACCTGCGCCAACGCCTCGCCGAGGTCGAGCAGGAGACCGACGAGGCTGTACGCGCGGGCTGGCTCGACGACTCGGCCCCGGACGCCGACCCGGCCAGGGCGGCGCTCGCCGCCAGCGACGCCGAGCAGACGGCCGTCGAGGCGTGGGACCTCGCGCGCGACGCGTCCCGTACCGCCGCGGACCTGGCCCGCGACACGACGTCCACCGAGGGCCGCGCCGAACTCACCGCGGCCCGTGCGGCCGACGCCGCCGATGCGGCCGACGTCGCGTACACGGCGGAGCTTCGTACGGCGGAGGTCCTCGCCGCCGAGGAACGGCTCGCGGAGCTGCTCAGTCTGCCGGGCACGCTGCCGGCCGCGAGCGGGTCCGTGCCCGCCCCGCGGGGCGCCGGGGCCGAGGCGGGCGGACCGGAGCCCACCGCGCCGGAGCCGTCCGGGGGCCCTGTACTCCGCCGGGCCGCGGACGGCCCCTTGGGCGCGGCCGAACTCGACCGTTTCGCCGACGAGTTGCGTGAGCTGCTCGACCAGGGTGTCGCCGGCGCCGAGCGCCAGCTCTTCGATCTCCGTACCGCCGCCGCCGACGACGCACGCATTCTCGGCGCGCTCGGCGACGGCGGACTGCTGCCGCCCGGACCCGACGTGCTGGCCACCGTCGAGTACCTGGCCGAGCACGGCATCCCTGCGCTGCCCGGCTGGCGCTACCTGGCGCAGGCCGTCGACCCGGTGGACCACGCACGTGTCCTCGCCGCCCGCCCCGAGCTCGTCGACGGGGTGGTCCTCACCGACCCGGCGGCCCACGCGCGAGCCCGTGAGGCGCTCGCGGCGGCCGCACTGCTGCCGCGCTCCACGGTCGCGGTCGGCACCGCGGCGGCGCTGCTCGCGCCGGCGCCGGATTCCGGGACGGACCACGGCGACGTGTTCCTCGTACCGCCGAACCCGGCGATGCACGACGAGCATGCGGCGGACGCCGAGCGGCAGTCGCTGCGCAGCCGGGCCGCCGCCCGTGACGAGGAGATCCGAGCGCTCGCGGACCGCCTCGGCAAGGACCGCGAGCTCGCCTCCCGACTGGCGTCCTGGCGCGCCGGCTGCCCGGCGGGCCGCCTTGCCGAGCTGGCCGAAGCGGCCCGGGTGGCACGGGAGTTCGCCGAGGAGTCGGAGGCCGAGCTCGCCGAGGCCCGTGCCCGGCGGATGGAGGCCGACGAGTCAGCGGCGGACGCCGCGCGGGTGCGCGACGAACGGCAGGACGCCGCGCAGCGGGCCCGCCGGGCCGCGGACGCTCTGGCCGGCCTGGCGTTCCGGCTCCGCGAGCGCTCCGGCTGGCAGGCGCGGCTGCGCGAACTCGCCGACGACGCGGCCGAGTCGGAGGGGCAGGCGCAGTCCTGCCTCGAGCGGGCACGGGCCGCCGACGAGGACCGCCGCGCAGCCCAGCGCGCCGCCGACGACGCCCGGCGCACCGCACGGACCTTGCGCGCCGAGCGGGCCGAGATCGCGGGCGCGCCGGACGAGATTCCGGAGGCGGACGGCCCCCGCGCGCCGCTGCCCGCCCTGCGCGAGGCGTACCGCGCCGCCTCCCAGCTGTACGAGAAGGTCGGTGTCGGTGCCGACCTGCGCGCCGAACAGGCCCGCGCGGAGAGCGAGGAGAGCTCCGCCACCGCCGAGCTCGAGCGGTTGACCAACAAGGTCCGCACCCGCGCGGCCCAGCTCCTCGAAGGGCCGGACGGAGCGGACGGACCCTCCCGGCAGGCCGCCGCCGCCCGTGCCGAGTCCCTGGTCCAGATGCTCGAGGCCAGGGCGTCCACGGCGAGCGAGCAGCTGGGACGCCTGCGCGGCGAGGCCGAGCGCCTGTCGCCCGAGGACGGGGCCGCACACACCGAACTGGCCGACGACCTGGTGCCGGCCGACGCCGACCACGCGCAGCAGCTGCTGCGCGCGGCGACCGCCGAGCGGGCCGCCGCGGCCGAGGCGTTCGAACGGGCGGGGCAGGCCCACACCGCGCTGCTCGCCGACCACCGCGCGGCGGAGGACGCGGCGGGCGGCTTCGACGAGACGGCCGCACTGCTGCGGGACCTGCTGCGGGACCATCAGGACGACGAGGACGGCGACCCCGAGCCGTATCCGGGGACCTTGGAGCAGGCCCGTACGGCAGCGGCGGAGGCGCGGCGCTCGCTGCGCGGCTGCGCCGCGGACCTGTCCGCGGCCGAAGCGGCGGTGCGGGAGGCGAGCGACGTCCTGGTCCGGCACGCCAACGCCACGCGCTACGAGCAGGTCCGCACCCCGGCCAGGCAGCAGATCAGGGAGCTGCCCGCCGCCGCCCTGCCCGAGCACGCGGCACGCTGGGCCGAGGCCTTCGCGCCCCGACTGCGCGTCCTCACCGACGAGTTGGAGCAACTGGAACGCAACCGCGACAGCATCGTGGACCGGCTGCGCGGACTGGTCGGCACCGCGCTCGCCACCCTGCGCTCCGCGCAGCGTCTGTCCCGCCTGCCGGAGGGCCTCGGCGAGTGGTCGGGCCAGGAATTCGTGCGGATCCGCTTCGAGGAGCCGGACCAGGCGACCCTGGTGGAACGCCTCGGCGAGGTCGTGGACGAGGCCACCAAAGCGGCCGTCCGCAAGAACTCCGATCTGCGCAGGGACGGAATGTCCCTGCTCCTGCGGGGAGTCCAGGCCGCACTCGAACCTCGAGGGGTGTCCGTCGAGATCCTCAAGCCGGACGCCGTGCTGCGCGCCGAGCGGGTGCCGGTGGGGCAGATGGGCGATGTCTTCTCCGGTGGCCAGCTGCTCACGGCCGCGATCGCGCTCTACTGCACGATGGCCGCACTGCGCAGCAACGACCGCGGCCGGGACAAGCACCGGCACGCCGGCACCCTGTTCCTCGACAATCCGATCGGGCGGGCCAACGCCACGTATCTGCTCGAACTGCAGCGGGCTGTGGCCGACGCCCTCGGGGTCCAACTCCTGTACACCACAGGGCTTTTCGACACCACGGCGCTCGCCGAGTTCCCCCTGGTCATCCGGCTGCGCAACGATGCGGACCTACGCGCGGGGCTGAAGTACATCAGCGTGGAGGAGCACCTGCGGCCGGGACTGCCCGCGCCGGAGGCCGAGGGCGAGGCCATCCAGGGCGAGATCACGGCCACGCGTATGTTCCGTAAACCGGCCGTGG
The DNA here is from genome assembly GCF_003574445.1 of Streptomyces sp. YIM 130001. Classification (GTDB taxonomy): domain Bacteria; phylum Actinomycetota; class Actinomycetes; order Streptomycetales; family Streptomycetaceae; genus Streptomyces. The sequence continues at coordinate 23,366 of NZ_KZ984551.1, read as the reverse complement.
AGGTCTGAGGGCCGCCGCGGCCCTGCCTGCCGCGGCGGATCGACGGGACACCGCGGATCAGCGGGACACCGGAAGCGTCCGGCCGGTCAGGCCCGTGAGAGGTGACCGCTGCCGGCTGGCCGGGCCCGAGCCGTGGCGCGGGCGGCGCGACGGGCGCGGCGGCGCTCCTTGCGCAGCCGGCGGGCGGTGCTGCCGGGGGAGGAGACGACGCCGTTGCGCTGGTTCCAGACCTGGCGGGTGACCCATACGTCCAGTACGCCCCAGGTGGCCACGACGGTGCTGGCGACGCTGGAGAGCACCATGGGGAAGGCCAGCCAGGAGCCGGCGATCGTGCAGAGGAAGGCGACCATGGCCTGGATCAGGGTCAACGACACTATGAGCACCGCCCGGACTGCGGCGGTCCGTACCGGATCGGGCATCCGGGGCTGGGCCACCGGTTCGTCGATCCACAATTCGCTTTCCGGCATGTGCTGTTCTGCCGTCCCCATTCGACCGTCTCTCTTCATCACTTCGCAGCCACTCGCCCCGGTCCCCGGAGGCGATGCCTCCTTGACTGCCCGGCTTGCACCGGTTCACGCCGCCTTCATGGGTGGTTTCGGCGCCTCATGCGGAACATGGGCGCGATCCGCCGACTCCCTACCGGAACTGACGATTGAACCCCTTCAAGAATTCCCCTACTCGGTTGTCCCGACGAAAAATTCCGGCCAACTGGCCACTGGCTCACCGAGAGTGGGCTGTAGATCACATCGAAGCCGGTGGGTGTCCATCTCCGGGTAAGAACGGACAACTCATGACGCAAGCTTTGCAGGGCGGCCGGAAAGTGCCCGGACAAGCCTTCGAGTTGCTCACTCGTCAGTAGTAGGCTCGCGCAGATTATTGACGCAAGTACCCCCGTCGAGGGGCTGAGCTGGGGGAGGCCATGCGCTTTCGCGGGAAATCCATCCGCCGGAAGATCGTGGCGTTGCTTCTTGTGCCGTTGGTGTCCCTCACTGCCATCTGGGGCTTCGCGACGGTCATCACGGGCCGGGAGGCCGAGCAGCTGCTCGATGTCTCGTTCGTCGCCGACAAGGTCGGTGAGCCGATCGAGGACACCGTCCAGGTTCTGCAGGCCGAGCGCCGCCAGACACTGGTCTACCTGGCAGATCCGCGTGCCTCCGACGCCCTGAGCTCACTGCGCCGGCAGCGCGCGACGACCGACGAGACCGTCGCCCGGGCCCGGGCCAGCGCCGAGGACCCGGACGTACGCGAGGAGTTGGACGGCGAATCCGGCGAACGCCTCGCGTCCATCATCGAGGCCTTCGACGGCATCGCGAGCCTGCGCCGCTCCGTGGAGGTCGGCCCGCTCACCGCCGGGCAGGCGCTCGACCTCTACAACCGCCTCATCGACCCCTGTTACACCTTCCTCACCGACGTCGGCGCCATCGACGACTCCGAGATGGACCAGCAGGGCAGGGCCCTGGTCGGCCTCGCACACGCGCGTGAACTGCTGGCCCGCGAGGACGCCCTGGTCAGTGCCGCGCTGGCCACCGGCTCCATCAACAGCAAGGAACTGCGCCAGGTTTCCGAACTCGTCGTCCTGCGTACCCAGCGCAACGAGATCAGTCTCGAAGCCCTGCCCCAGGCCGAACGCCAGCGCTACGAACGCTTCTGGAAGAGCCCGGCCACCGCGCCTCTGCGCGCCGCCGAGAAGACCCTGCTCGCCTCCGACCCCGGCAAGCCCCGCGGCCTCAGTTCCGCATCCTGGTCGCAGGCCTCCACCGGCGCACTCGACCAACTCGGCAAGCTCAACTCCGGTGCGAGCGACCGGCTGCAGGACCGTGTCCAGCCGGTGGCGATGAAGGTCCTCGTCCAGGCCGCGGTGGCCGGCGTGCTCGGTCTGCTCGCCCTGCTGGTCTCGCTCTTCCTGTCGGTACGGATCGGCCGCTCCCTCGTCCGCGACCTCACCCGGCTCCGCAAGGAGGCCCACGAGGCCTCCGGCGTACGGCTGCCGAGCGTGATGCGCCGCCTGGCGGCAGGCGAACACGTCGATGTCGAGACAGAGGCCCCCCGGCTCGAGTACGACCGTGACGAGATGGGCCAGGTCGGCCAGGCGCTCAACACCCTGCAGCGAGCGGCGGTGGAGGCCGCGGTCAAGCAGGCCGACGTGCGCCGCGGAGTGTCCGAGGTCTTCGTCAACCTCGCCCGCCGCAGCCAGGTCCTGCTGCACAAGCAGCTCACCCTGCTCGACACCATGGAACGCCGCACCGACGACACCGACGAGCTGGCCGACCTGTTCCGCCTCGACCACCTCACCACCCGCATGCGGCGGCACGCCGAGGGCCTGGTCATCCTCTCCGGCGCCGCCCCCTCCCGCCAGTGGCGCAAACCCGTCCAACTGATGGACGTCGTACGGGCATCGGTCGCCGAGGTCGAGGACTACGAGCGCGTCGAGGTGCGCCGACTGCCACGGGTCGCCGTGACCGGCCCGGCCGTCGGTGACGTCACGCACCTGGTGGCCGAGCTCCTGGAGAACGCCACCGTGTTCTCGCCACCGCACACCGCGGTGCAGGTGCACGGCGAACGCGTCGCGAACGGATTCACGCTCGAGATCCACGATCGCGGCCTCGGCATGACCTCCGAGGCGCTGCTCGACGCGAACCTGCGGCTCGCCGAGACCCCCGACTTCGAACTCTCCGACACCGACCGCCTCGGCCTCTTCGTCGTCAGCCGTCTCGCGCAGCGCCAGAACGTCCGCGTCTCCCTGCAGAAGTCGCCGTACGGCGGCACCACCGCGGTGGTGTTCATTCCGGAGGCCCTGCTCACCGACGCGGTCGACACCGACGGTGCCGGCTTCCGGCTCGACCGCGGTCCGGGCGCGCCCGCGCGCGCGTTGCTGCCCGACGACCGGACCGGCAAGCTCACCGAGGTACCGTCCCGGCTGCCCGGCCTCCCGCCGTCGATCCTGGACGGACCGGTCGAACTTGAGCCGGAGATCCGCGGCGCCGCCCGCTCGGCCGAACCGACTGCGACGGCCGGCGACCTCGCGGACGACGACAGTGAGCGCGGCGGTCTGTTCCGGCCGCGCAAGCGGCTCACCTCCGGCCCGCGCGAGCACCAGCAGGCCGACGAACCCGCCGTGGAGCGGCGCGAGCCGTCCCGGCCGACGCCCTCCGACGGCTCACCGGTGCCGCTCCCGCGCCGCCGCACCCCGAAGCTCGTCAGCTCGCACGGCCGGACCGTGCCGCACGCCCGCACACCCGCCGACGACGAGGCCGACGACGCGACGCCCGCGCGGCGGCCCGGGCCCACCGAGGAGCGCGCCCCCGCCACGGACCGCCCCGGTCCGCGCGGTGGTGAACCAGCCGCGCCCGGCGGACCCGCGGAGCCCGCCGCCGGCCCACCGCACGCCGGTCTGCCCCGACGCGTGCGCCAGGCCAGCATCGCGCCGCAGCTCAGGGATTCCGCATCCCGTACGGCCGACACCGAGCAGGCGCCCGCCGACCGTGACGCCGACGAGGTGCGCAGCAGGATGGCTTCCCTCCAGCGCGGCTGGCAGCGGGGCCGGGAGCGCAACGCCGCCCCCGACCCGACCGACGACCCCGGTACCGGCAACGGCGCCGGAAGCGCAGATGCCTCGGCCGACGCCGAAGCACCCTCGCGCGAAACGGCGGAATCCACACCCCCGGATCCCGCCGCCGACCACCGCACCACACCCGAAGGGGACGGTCGATGACCGCACCGCAGACTGCCTCAGGGCCGTACGGAAGCCGAGGAGGCTCCGGCGAACTCAACTGGCTCCTCGACGACCTCGTCGCGCGCGTCGCCAGCATCCGCAAGGCCGTCGTCCTGTCCGGCGACGGCCTGGCCACCGGGGTCTCCAAGGACCTCACCCGCGAGGACAGCGAGCACCTGGCCGCCGTGGCGTCCGGATTCCACAGCCTGGCCAAGGGCGTCGGCCGGCACTTCGAGGCGGGCCGGGTCCGCCAGACCGTCGTGGAGCTCGACGACGCCTTCCTGTTCGTCACGGCCGCGGGCGACGGCAGCTGTCTCGCCGTGCTCTCCGACGCCGACTCGGACGTCGGCCAGGTCGCCTACGAGATGACGCTCCTGGTCAAGCGGGTCGGCGTGCATTTGGGTACGGCTCCACGTACCGAAACGCCCGCGGGCGGGTAGTGGGATGGCATGAGCCGCGACGGTAACGGGACGCCCCACTGGTTCGACGACGACGCCGGGCCGGTGGTGCGTCCGTACGCGATGACGCGCGGGCGCACCAGCAGCGCGTCCCAGCACCGCCTCGACCTGATCGCCCTGGTCATGTCCGAGGAGGGCACCGAGGACGCGGGCGCCGACCGGACGCTGGCGCCCGAGCACGTGTCGATAGTCGAGCTCTGCCAGGACGCGCCGCTGTCCGTGGCAGAGCTCGCCTCCGAGCTCGACCTGCCGATCGGGGTCGTGAGGGTCCTCGTCGGCGACCTCGTGGATGACGACCTGGTGCACGTCTCGCGTCCCGTCCCCCCTGCGCAACTGCCCGACGAGAGTATTCTGCGGGATGTGATCAGCGGACTGCGCGCGCTCTGAACGGCGTGCACACCGAGCGGGAGAGCGCAGTGACAGGCTGGCAGTTCTGGATCGACCGCGGCGGTACGTTCACCGACGTCGTGGCCCGACGGCCCGACGGCACCCTGGTCACCCACAAGCTCCTGTCCGAGCGACCCGAACCCCACGCAGACCCGGCCGTCGAGGCCATCCGTGAACTGCTCGGCGCGGCCCCCGACGACGATCTCGCCTCCGCTCCCGTCGATGTCGTCCGGATGGGCACCACGGTGGCCACCAACGCCCTCCTGGAGCGCAAGGGCGCACGCACCGCCCTCGTCGTCACCCGCGGTTTCCGGGACGCGCTGCGCATCGCGTACCAGAACCGGCCCGAGATCTTCGCCCGCGAGATCGTCCTGCCGGAGCTCCTCCACGAGCGTGTCATCGAGGTCGACGAGCGGATCACCGCCGACGGCACCGTCCTGACCCCGCCCGACCTCGACCTGCTCGCCACGGAACTCCGTGCGGCCCACCGGGACGGGATCCGCGCCGTCGCGGTGGTGTGCATGCACAGCCACCTGTACCCCGGGCACGAGCAGGCCGTCGGCCGTCTCGCCGCCGATACCGGATTCCCCCAGATCTCCCTGTCCAGCGAGGTCAGCCCGCTGATGAAGCTGGTCCCGCGCGGTGACACGGCCGTCGTCGACGCCTACCTCTCGCCGGTGCTGCGCGCCTACGTCGACCGGGTGGCGGCCAGCCTCGGCGCGGTACGCCTGATGTTCATGCAGTCCAACGGCGGGCTCACCGACGCCGGCCGTTTCCGCGGCAAGGACGCGATCCTGTCCGGTCCCGCCGGCGGCATCGTCGGCATGGTCCGGATGTCGCAGCGCGCGGGCTTCGACCGGGTCATCGGCTTCGACATGGGCGGCACTTCGACCGACGTCTCGCACCACGCCGGCGACTACGAGCGCGTGTACACGACGCAGATCGCCGGAGTACGGCTGCGTTCGCCCATGCTCGACATCCACACGGTGGCCGCAGGCGGCGGATCGGTACTGCACTTCGACGGCAGCCGGTACCGCGTGGGCCCGGATTCCGCGGGCGCCACCCCGGGACCCGCGTGCTACCGGGCCGGCGGACCCCTCACGGTCACCGACGCCAACGTGATGCTGGGACGCATCCAACCCGCGCATTTCCCACGGGTGTTCGGCCCCGACGGCGACCAGCCGCTCGACGCGGGTCTCGTCCGTGACCGTTTCACCCGGCTCGCCGCCGACATCGCACGGCAGACCGGCGACGACCGCACGCCCGAGCAGGTGGCCGAGGGATATCTGCGGATCGCCGTGGCCAACATCGCCGGCGCCGTGAAGCGGATCTCCGTGCAGAAGGGCCACGACGTCACGCGCTACGCCCTCACGACCTTCGGTGGCGCCGGGGGCCAGCACGCCTGCGCGGTCGCCGACTCGCTGGGCATCCGCACGGTCCTCGTGCCGCCCATGGCAGGGGTGCTGTCCGCGCTCGGGATCGGCCTCGCCGACACCACGGCGATGCGCGAACAGTCCGTGGAGGCACCGCTCGAAGAGGCCTCGATGCCGGATATCGAGACCACCGCCGACGCACTGGAATCCGCTGCCCGCCAGGAACTGCTCGACGAAGCCGTCCCCGAGGACCGCATCCGCACCGTCCGCCGCGCCCTGCTGCGCTACGACGGCACGGACACCGCCCTCACCGTCGACCTCACCCAATCCGGCACGATGCGCCGGGACTTCGAGGAAGCGCACCGGGCCACGTACTCCTTCGTCCTCGACCGGCCGCTGGTGGTCGAGGCGCTGACGGTCGAGGCCACCGGCGTCACGGAGCCGCCCGACCTCACCGCACCCGAAGAGCCTTCCGGAGAACGTGCTCCACGCGCGCGTGGAGACGCCCCCGAGACCGTCATCCTGCACACCGGCGGCCGGCGCCGTGAGGTGCCCCTGCACCGCCGCACCGACCTGGTGCCGGGGGAGTCGGTCACCGGCCCCGCGATCGTCACCGAGGCCAACGCCACCACCGTCGTGGACGACGGATGGCAGGCCGCTGTCGACGACGAGGGCCACCTCGTGATGCGGCGCACCGCACCCGCCGAGGAACTCACCGCGGACACCGCCGCCGACCCCGTACTCCTCGAGGTCTTCAACAACCTCTTCATGTCCATCGCCGAACAGATGGGCGCGCGCCTGGAATCCACCGCGCAGTCGGTCAACATCAAGGAACGCCTGGACTTCTCCTGCGCGCTCTTCGACCCGGACGGGAACCTCGTCGCGAACGCCCCGCACATCCCCGTCCACCTCGGCTCGATGGGAACCAGCGTCCAGGAGGTCATCCGCCGACGCCGGGGCCGGATGCGGCCGGGCGACGCCTACGCGGTCAACGACCCGTACCACGGCGGAACCCACCTGCCCGACGTCACGGTGATCACGCCCGTCTTCGACGGCGACGAGATCCTCTTCCACGTCGCCTCCCGCGGCCACCACGCCGAGATCGGCGGCATGGCCCCCGGCTCGATGCCCGCCGGCAGCCGCCGCATCGAGGAGGAGGGCATCCTCTTCGACAACTGGCTGCTCACCCAGGACGGCAGATTCCGCGAGGCGGAGACCGAACGCCTGCTCACCTCCGGTCCGTACCCCTCACGCAGCCCTGCCACCAACCTCGCCGACCTGCGCGCCCAGATCGCCGCCAACGCCAAGGGCGTGGAGGAAGTCGGCGCCATGATCCGGCACTTCGGCCTCGACGTCGTCCAGGCCTACATGCGGCACGTGCAGGACAACGCGGAGGACGCCGTCCGCCGGGTCATCGACACCCTCGGTGACGGAAGCTGCGCCTACGAGACAGACCTCGGCGCGACCATCTCGGTCGCCGTCACCGTCGACCGCGCCGAGCGCACCGCCACCGTCGACTTCACCGGCACCTCCGCCCAGCTGCCCGGCAACTTCAACGCCCCCTACGCCGTCGTCAACGCGGCCGTCCTGTACGTCTTCCGCACCCTCGTCGGCGACGACATCCCGCTCAACGACGGCTGCCTGCGTCCCCTGCGCATCATCGTCCCGCCCGGCTCCATGCTGTCGCCCGAACCGCCCGCCGCCGTGGTCGCGGGCAATGTGGAGACCTCGCAGGCCATCACCGGCGCCCTCTACGCCGCACTGGGCGTGCAGGCAGAAGGCTCCGGCACGATGAACAACGTCACCTTCGGCAACGACCGCCTCCAGTACTACGAGACTCTGGCCTCCGGCTCGGGCGCGGGCGACGGCTTCCCCGGCGCACCGGTGGTGCAGCCGCACATGACCAACTCCCGCCTCACCGACCCCGAAGTCCTCGAGTGGCGGCTCCCGGTGCTCCTCGAGGACTTCTCCGTACGGCCCGGCAGCGGCGGCCGCGGCCGCTGGCCCGGCGGGGACGGGGCGGTACGCAGACTGCGCTTCCTGGAACCGGTGTCCGTCTCCACACTGTCCGGACACCGCCGCGTACCCCCGTACGGCATGGCCGGCGGCGAGCCCGGCGCGCTCGGCTCGAACCGGATCGAGCGTGCGGACGGCACCGTCGAGGAGCTCGAGGGCAGCGACTCGGCCGAACTGGCGGCCGGTGACGTCCTGGTCGTCGAAACCCCGGGTGGCGGAGGCTACGGCCCGCCTGCCGCGGATGCCGGACGGAACGATTCCGGGCCTATCGCCCACCGCGGGTGAACGGTCGGCTCCGCGCCGCTAGAGTCTTCCGCGGAACTTCCTTACCGCACAAGGCAGTTCGACCGAAGTGAGCCAGGAGCAGTGACCCAGGAGTGGAGACCAATGGTGATCGGGCGCTCTGGACGCCGTAAGCCCCCCGTCGAGCCGGTCACCCTCAAGATGCTCGTGGCCGGTGGCTTCGGCGTGGGCAAGACGACCCTGGTGGGCGCGGTCAGCGAGATCAAGCCGCTGCGTACCGAGGAGACCCTGAGCGAGGCCGGGCGCCCGGTCGACGACATCGGCGGCGTCGAGGCCAAGAACACGACGACGGTCGCCATGGACTTCGGCCGGATCACGCTCCGCGAGGACCTGGTTCTCTACCTGTTCGGTACGCCCGGGCAGGACCGGTTCTGGTTCCTGTGGGACGAGTTGGCGACGGGCGCACTCGGCGGTGTGGTGCTCGCGGACACCCGCCGTCTCGAGGACTGCTTCGCCGCCGTCGACTACTTCGAGCGGCGCGGCATTCCCTTCGCCGTCGGCGTGAACTGCTTCGACGATGCCGCGCGTTATCCGGCGGACTCGGTACGCGGGGCGCTCGACCTCGACGACGGCGTACCGGTGGTGCTGTGCGACGCCCGGGACCGGGAGTCCGTCAAGGAGGTCCTGATCACCGTGGTGGAGCATGCGATGACGCGCGTCGCCGCCCAACGGGAGCCCGCGACCACCTGATTCGGCGTCCACCACCGGCCGGGCGACGCCGAACGGCCCGTACCCTCGCCGACCGGGGTACGAGCCGTTGTCCGTGGGGCGCAGAACGAAGGATCAGGAGGCGTCGCCGTCGGCGTGCCAGCCGAAGCTGCGTTCCACCGCCTTGCGCCAGTTGTCGTACTCGCCTTCGCGTTCCTCGGCGCCCATGTGCGGTGACCACTCGGCGTCCCGCTGCCAGTGCGCCTTCAGCTCGTCCAGGTCGTTCCACACGCCGGTAGCGAGCCCTGCCGCGTAGGCGGCTCCCAGACAGGTCGTCTCGGACACCCGCGGCCTGACGACCGGGACGCCGAGCACGTCCGCCTGATGCTGCATCAGGAGGTTGTTCCTGGTCATCCCGCCGTCGACCTTGAGTGTGGTGATCTGCACGCCCGAGTCCTGGTACATCGCGTCGACGACCTCACGGGTCTGCCAACTGGTCGCCTCGAGCACCGCACGGGCGAGGTGGGCCTTGGTGACGTACCGCGTCAGACCGGTGACCACACCTCGCGCGTCGGAGCGCCAGTACGGAGCGAAGAGCCCTGAGAACGCGGGGACGATGTATGCGCCGCCGTTGTCCTCGACGCTGGCCGCCAGCGTCTCGATCTCGTCCGCGCTGCTGATGATGCCGAGCTGGTCGCGGAACCACTGCACCAGGGCGCCGGTGATGGCGATCGACCCCTCCAGGCAGTAGACCGGCGCCTCGCCGCCGATCCGGTAGCCCATCGTCGTCAGTAGCCCGCTCTTCGAAGGGACCGGCCGGTTCCCGGTGTTGAGCAGCAGGAAGCTTCCGGTGCCGTACGTGTTCTTCGCCGTACCCGTGTCGTAACAGGCCTGCCCGAACACGGCGGCCTGCTGGTCGCCGAGCGCCGAGGCGACGGGGACCCCGGACAGCTGCCCGACAGCCGTGCCGTACACCTCGGCGGAGGACCTGATCTCCGGCAGCATCGACTCCGGGACGTTCATCGCGGACAGGATCGACGCGTCCCACTGAAGGGTCTCCAGATCCATCAGCATGGTGCGCCCGGCATTGGTGACGTCCGTGACGTGCACGCCGCCGTCCGTGCCGCCGGTCAGATTCCAGATCAGCCACGAGTCGATCGTGCCGAAGGCGATCTCGCCCCGTTCCGCGCGACCGCGCAGCCCCGGCACGTTGTCGAGCAGCCAGGCCGCCTTCGGTCCGGAGAAGTAACTGGCGAGCGGAAGGCCGGTGACGTCCCGGAAGCGGTCCTGGCCGTCGGCGCCGCCGAGTTCGTGGCAGAGGGCGGAGGTGCGGGTGTCCTGCCACACGATGGCGTTGTGGACCGGCCGGCCGGTGGCACGCTCCCAGAGCACCGTCGTCTCACGCTGGTTGGTGATGCCGAGAGCGCTCAACTGGTCCGCCCTCAGGCCGGCCTTGGCGAGCGAACCGGCGACCACCGCCTGGACCTTGGACCAGATCTCGGTGGCGTCGTGTTCCACCCAGCCCGGCTTGGGGAAGATCTGGCGGTGCTCGCGCTGGTCTACGGCGACGATCTCACCGCTGTGGTTGAAGATGATGCAGCGGCTCGAGGTGGTGCCCTGGTCGATGGCGGCGACGAACCTGTCGGCGTTGTCCGGCATGGCTACCCCTAGTTCGGAAGGCTGCTGTTCAGAAGGCTGCGTTGAAGACGAGCGCGCCGAGGACACCGCCGATCAGCGGTCCGGCCACCGGTACCCAGGCGTAACCCCAGTCGTTCGTCCCCTTGTTGGGAATCGGCAGCGCGGTGTGGACCAGCCGTGGGCCGAGGTCACGGGCCGGGTTGATCGCGTACCCCGTCGGGCCGCCGAGCGAGAGGCCGATGCCGACCACGAGGAGGCCGACCAGCAGCACGTTGATGCCCGATCCGTAGATGCCGTTCTCGAACTCGCCGACCGCGATACCGGTGTTCTTGCTGAAGAACAGCAGCGGCGTCACCAGCGCGGCGGTGGCGATGATCTCGGTGACGAGATTGGCTGCGGGATGGCGGACCTCCGGCGCGGTCGCGAACACACCCAGTGTCGGTACGGCCGTCTCCGGGTCCTTGTTGGCCACCTGGAACTGGGCGTAGTACAGGGCCCAGGCGAGCAGTGCACCGACGATCGCGCCGATCATCTGCGCGCCGACATAGACCGGTACGTCGGCCCACTCGGTGACGTCGGCGACCGCGAGGCCCAGCGTCACGGCGGGGTTGAGGTGCCCGCCGGACAGCGGGTTGGCGGTGTACGCCCCGGCCATCACACCGAGGCCCCAGCCGAACGACACGACGACCCAACCGGCGTTGTTGGCTTTGGACTTGTTGAGATTCACCGCGGCGCACACACCGGCGCCGAACAGAATCAGGATGGCGGTGCCGATGACCTCACCGACAAAGATGTCCCCGTTCGAGTACATGGCGGCTCCTAGGCCCTCGCCCGGGGGCCTGGCCCCCGGTCCTGAGTGCGGGTGCGTTTCGCGTGCCCACGTCGACCGAGGACAGGGGTTCCCGAGCCCCGCCCGGCGTCGGTGACGAGCGTGCCGTCGCAGCCGGATCGCCCTGTAATGCGGCCCGCAGCGCAGGTCGGGGCCGTGGGCGGCATGGTGCCCGAGGGCGGCGATGCCGACTGACACCCGGAAGTGTTCACCGGTGGTGATGGAGCGTCAAGGTTGCTGACGACAACGGCTGTTCAGGGTGGAGCGGACCTGTTTCAGAGCTGCCGCGCACGGCCCGTGGCGTCGACGGGCTTCCGGAGCGCCGGCCGCGGACCCCCGACGCCGCGGCCGAGGACTCCCGGAGCAGCACCTGACGACTCCCGGCGCGTCACCGGACGGCGACCACCGCGGACCCGTGGCCGAAGAGGCCCTGGTTCGCGGTGATGCCCACGCGCGCGTGGGGCACCTGCCGCTCCCCGGCCTCACCCCGCAACTGAAGGGTGAGTTCGCAGACTTGGGCGATGGCCTGGGCCGGCACCGCCTCGCCGAAGGAGGCCAGGCCGCCGCTGGCGTTCACCGGTGTCCGGCCTCCGAGGGCCGTGGCGCCGGAGCGCAGCAGGGCCGCTCCTTCGCCCTCGGAGCAGAGACCGATGTCCTCGTACCACTGCAACTCCAGGGCGGTGGACAGGTCGTAGACCTCGGCGAGCGAAAGGTCCTCGGGGCCGATACCGGCCTCCTCGTACGCCGCGCGCGCGATGGAGCCGCGGAATCCGACCGGGCCCGGCGGCACGATCGCCGCGGAGTCGGTGGCGATGTCCGGCATGTCCAGAGCCGTCCCCGGGAAGGTCGGCGTGACCGTGGAGACGGCCCGGATGCGTACGGGCGGCTCGGCAGTGCGGGAGTGCGCGCGGGCGAAGTCCATGCCGGCAAGCACCAGAGCAGCAGCGCCGTCGGACGTGGCGCAGATGTCGAGCAGCCGCAGCGGATCGGCCACCACGGGGGACCCGGCGACGTCCTGGGCGGTGACCGGCTTGCGGTAGCGGGCCAGCGGATTGAGCGCACCGCAGGCCGCGTTCTTCACCTTGACCTGCGCGAAGTCGTCGAGCGTGTCGCCGTACAGGGCCATCCGGCGGCGGGCGTAGAGGCCGAAGTACGCGGGGTTGGTGGCCCCGAGCACCCGGAAGCGCAACCAGTCGGGATCGTCGGGCCGGTCGCCGCCCGCGGGGCGGAAGAACCCCTTCGGGGCGGCGTCGGCGCCGACCACGAGGACCACGTCCGCGAGTCCCGAGAGGATCTGTGTACGCGCGGTGTTGACGGCCTGGGCGCCCGAGGCGCATGCCGCGTACACCGTCGTGACTCTGGCGCCCTGCCAGCCGAGCGCTTTGGCGAATGTCGATCCCGCGACATATCCGGGGTATCCGCCACGCACCGTCTCCGCGCCCACGACCGAGCCGACCTCCCGCCAGTCGAGGCCCGCGTCCGCCAGCGCCTCGCGGGCGGCCACCACCCCGTACTCGGTGAAGCCCCGGCCCCACTTGCCCCATGGGTGCATGCCGACACCGAGCACCGCCACGTCGTGGTTCATGAGCCGCTCACCGGCTCGAAGTTCCAGGTCGTCCAGAGGGTTTCGGCGTCGCCGCCGAGGATCCCGGGCACCACACGCACGGTCATCCCGACCGCCAGTTCGGCGGGCGTGACCCCCGGGGCCGCCTGGCCGAGCACCACCATGCGCTCGGCCTCCAGCTCCGCGGCGATGAGGGTGTACGGCTCCCAGGGAATCTCCGGGTCGGACAGGTAGGGGGCCGGTGGTCGATAGCGTCCGTCGGTGAACGACCAGATACGGCCGTGCCGGGACAGCGGGACCACGGCCAACTCGTCACCTGTGCACGCCGGGTTGCGGCAGTACGCGTCCTCCCGCGGGAAGTGGACGTTCCGGCAGGCCTGGCACCGCGTGCCGAGCAGCCGGAACTCCTCGCCCTCGCCGGTGAACCAGCCCTCCACCACGGGTGTTCGCGTACGCGGCACGGTTGCCCACCTCTCCTGGGGTCGCCGGCGCGGCAGCTGGCCGGACGGTGTCGCTGGTCGACAGTCCACCTCTGCCAAAAATGTGACGGTGCATCAGTTCCCATCGGGAGTGTGCCATGCGTGGGTCCCGTGCGCGAGAGGGCCGGGGTGCTCTGCGTGCGGCGGCCGAGGGTGAGCACCGGCGATGGCCTGTGCGCGTCTGCCTACGGATGCGGACGGCCGGGACTCGCGGGGGTGGTGGTCCCGGCCGTCGCCGCGTCAGGGGCCGCTTCAGTCGTATGTCACCTGCGGGCGTGAGCGTCGGTAGGCCGTCATCTGCCGGTCAACGACCGCCGTGACACCGGGAAGTCGAAGTACGTGTCCGGGAACAGCTCCGACTCGTGCGTGAAGTGCCACCACTCCTCCGGGAGGTTCTCGAAGCCGACATCGGTCAACACGTCGCGCAACAAGTCGCGATGCGCCCGCTGCTGCGGCGTCACGCGCGAGTCATCGGTGTGCGAGCGGGTGTCGAAGCAGTCGTAACCCGTGCCCATGTCCAGGGAGTTGTCGGGGAATCGCTCGTCCTGGGGCGCATAGCACGGCACGAGCGGCTCACCGGGCAGATACGGTCGAGTCGGCTTCGCGGGCAGCTTCACGATCGTCAGGTCGACCGTCGACCCGCGACTGTGACCGGACTTCTCGGCGATGTAACCGTCCTCGAACAACCTCGATTTGTCGACCTGCGGATAAAACTCCGCCTTCATGCGCTCGTCGTCCACGTTCTTCGCCCAGCGCACGAAGTGGTCCACCGCCCGCTGCGGTCGGTAGCAGTCGTACACCTTGAACGAGTAGCCCTTGCGCAACAGCCGTTGCTGCGCCCGATGCAGAGCCTCGGCCGTGGGCCGCGTGAGGATGCACATCCGCTGCCGGTACCCGTCGATGCGATCGCCCACGAAGTTGTGCCGCGTGGGGTAGCGGATCTCCTCGATCACCGTCGGATCCACGTCGCGCAGGGCGACGAACTCCTCCGGGGCCTTCGGGTCGGGCCGTGCCGTGGCCGGCGTGGGCAGTGCGGCGACCGTGGCGAGAGCGGTCGCGGTGACGGCGAACGCGCGCAGTGCTGCGGTGAGTCGTGTCATGAGCACAGACGTGTACCAGGCGCAGCCGACCGGGGAAAGGCGATCGCATGCAGTCCGCGCGTGTCCGATACAGTCCGCGCGTGTCCGAGCCGAACCGAAGCACCGAGCCATACGGCCTGTCCGAGCCCTACGACCGATCGGAGCCGAACGACGGCGTGCCTTCCGCCGCACTGCGCGATTCACACTGCTCGACCTGCGGTGCGGCCCACGACAACCTCTCGTCCTGGCCCCGCCGTTGCCCCGCCTGCGGCCACGTCGCTTACCGCAACCCCCTGCCCGTGGCGGTCGCCCTCCAGCCCGTGTACGACACCCGCGGTACCGGACTGATCGTCATCACCCGCTCGATCGCCCCCGCCCTCGGCCGCGACGCGCTGCCCGGAGGTTTCATCGACCACGGCGAGGACTGGCGCGACGCCGTCGTCCGGGAGCTCCACGAGGAGACCCGTATCGAGGCCCACGCGCGCGACGTCCGTCTCGCCGACCTCCTCAGCTCACCCGAAGGGCACCTGCTGGTCTTCGGCCTGCTGCCCGCCGTGCCGGCCGCAGGACTGCCGCCGGACGAGCCCACGAACGAAACCCGAGGCCGGCACCTCCTGCGCGAGCCCGGCGAACTCGGATTCCCGCTGCACACCATCGCCACGCGCGCGTGGTTCGCGGGCAGATACGGCTGAGACCGGCCCGGCGAACGGCCGCCCTCCCGCTGCCCCCGTATCCGAGCAAGGTGCCGCGTCCCCCGCGCGGACGGCGCAGCCGCTAAGACACGACCACCCCCCGCACCCGCACCGAATCCCGCACCACCACAGGCCCCTCGCCCGACTCACGCTCCACCACCACCTCGTCCCCCGCCCAGCGCGTCGTGTACCGCTCGATCTCCGCGTGCTCCCAGCCGTCCCCGGCGTCCCGGACCACCAGACCGCCACCGGTCCGCCCCCGCGCCGGCGCCCACGCCTCCAGCTCCACCGAACCGTCCTCGCCCCGTACGGGAAGCACCGCACCCGCACGTACGAGCACCGGGATCCGCGACAGCGGTGCGTCGAGGAGTACCTGACCGGGCCCTTCGTGCACCGCGCCGGAAACCGCGTCGTACCACCGCCCCCGTGGCAGCCGTACCGCCCTCCGGTCGGCCCCGTGCTCCAGGACCGGAGCCACGAGCAGCGCCTCACCGAGCAGAAACGCGTCCTCGCAGTCCCGCAGTGCCCGGTCCTCCGGGGACGACCACCACAGCGGCCGCACGTAGGGCGCACCCGTCGCATGCGCCAGATGCGCCAGTGTCACGAAGTACGGCCCCAGCCGACGCCGCTCATCGAGCGCCACGCGCGCGTGCTCCAACACCGCGGCCCCGAACTCCCACGGCTCCCGCCGACCCGCCCGCAGCGCCGAATGCGTACGGAACAGCGGCAGATACGACGCCAACTGCAGCCACCGCACATACAGTTCGGGCGTCGGAGTCCCGTCGAAACCGCCCACATCGGGACCGGAGTACGGCACCCCGCACAGCCCGAGCCCCAGGACGAGCGAGAGCGACGCACGCAGCCCCGACCAGCCGGTCGCCACATCCCCGGACCATGTGCCCCCGTAGCGCTGCAGTCCCGCCCAACCGGACCGCGAGAACAGGAACGGCCGTACGTCAGGACGCAGCTGCCGCAGCCCCTCGTAGCCCGCCCGCGCCATGCACAGTCCGTACACGTTGTGCGCCTCGCGATGGTCGCCCCCGCGCCCGTCGAGTGCGTGCCGCGCCGACCGCGGCAGCGTCGGATCACCGAACGCGGCGAACGACACCGGCTCGTTCATGTCGTGCCAGAACCCCTCGAAACCCTGCGCGAGCCGCTCCTCGTACTGATCGCCCCACCACCGGCGCACCTCAGGCGAGGTGAAGTCCGGGAACACCGATTCACCGGGCCACACCACCCCGCGTACCTCCCTGCCCCGCCGGTCGCGTACGAACGCGTCAGCAGCCTTCCCCGACGCGTACAGCCCCGTAGCGGGATCCGCCTTCACCGCAGGGTCCACGATCGACACCAGCCGCACCCCGCCGTCCGCCAACTCGGCGGCCAGCTCCGGCAGCCCAGGAAAGCGTTCCCGGTCGACGGTGAACACCCGGTGGCCGTCGTAGTGGTCGATGTCCAGGTGGATCGCGTCGAGCGGCAACCCGCGCTCCCGGTAGCCGGCCACCACCCGCCGCACCTCGGCCGCGCTCCCGAAGCCCCAGCGCGCATGCTGATACCCGAGCGCCCAGGAGGGCGGCACGGCCGGAGCGCCTGTGAGCGCGGCCCAAGCACCCAGCACGCGCGCGGGGGTACCCACCACGACCCAGCACCGCAGCGGCCCACCACTCATCCGCACTTCGCAGCCGCCCGGCCGGTCGTGCCCCGAACCGGCCCCCTCCTCGCCCTCCCGCAGTGTGACGGTGCCGTCCCAGGTGTTGTCGTGGAACACCAGATGCGTGCCCGAGTCGGCGACGACCATCTGCACCGGCATCGTCAGCGACAGCGGATCGTCGCCGGGACCGAACGAACCACCGGGATCCGTGTTCCACAGCCGGTACGCACCGTCCCGCAGCCGAGGCCCCGAAGCGCGCCCACCGAGCCCGAAGAACCGCGCGTCCGCGGCCACTTCGGACCGCTGCACCCAGCGCGCCTCCCCACCCGACTCCGGCGCCCACCACCGCGGCGGCAGATCCCGCCTCAGCACCACGCCGCCCGGCGTGCACACCTCCACCGCACCGTGCCGGGACACCACGACCGTGACCCGCTCGGACACCACCCGCCAGCCACCCTTCGTGTCCGGCTCGAGCACGGCTCGCGGATCCGGTTCCGGGCCCGCACCCGCCACGGCGTACGACGGCTGCGCACCGGCCCCGTCCCAGCCCCAGAAGACGGCACCCCCACCTGTCACCGTCACCTGCAACCGCGACCGCGCGAACCGCACCACACCCCCACCAGGACCCGGCTCCACACCGGTCACCGGACCCGGCACCCGCGCCCGCTCACCCGACCTGCGCGGCAACCCCGACGCGTCCGTACGCCGTCTGCGCCACGCCGCACGCACCGAGCGCAGCCCCTGCGCCGAACCGACCACGCCCACCGACTGCACCGCACGCACCAGATCCCGACCATCCATGCAGCTCACCCTGCCATCACGGGCCACGCGCGCGTGGGGCGTTCAACTGCCGTTCACCCGTGGCACAGCCACACATCCGAGGCGCCGAATATGGCCGGCACACCCTGGTGCCGAAGTCGATCACGTGGCATCGTCCGTTGCAGCCGCGCGCCCCACCCCGGCCGACGCGCACCCGCCCACGCACCCCCGGGAGCCGCCCCGTGTCCACCGCCACTCCGCAGCAGCCTCCGCTCTGGCAGCCCGATCAGGCACGCATCGACGCCGCCGCGGTCACCCGCTTCCAGGCCTGGGCCGCGGAGCGGTACGGAGCACCCGCCGAGGGCGGCTACCAGGCCCTGCACCGGTGGTCCGTGGACGAGCTCGACACCTTCTGGAGGGCCGTCGCCGACTGGTTCCAGGTCCGCTTCGACACCCCGTACGAGTACGCCGTCGCGGACCAGAGCATGCCCGGAACCACCTGGTTCCCGGGCGCCACCCTGAACTACGCCGAACATGCCCTCCGGACCGCCGACGAGCGGCCGGACGAACCAGCCCTCCTCGGCGTCGACGAAACCCAGGAGATCCGCCCGGTCAGCTGGTCGGAGCTGCGCCGCCAGGTCGGCGCCCTCAGTGAGCAGCTCCGCGCCCTCGGCGTTCGCCCCGGCGACCGCGTCAGCGGCTACCTGCCCAACATTCCGCAGGCGATCGCGGCCCTCCTCGCCACGGCGTCCGTCGGCGCGGTGTGGACCTCCTGCGCACCCGACTTCGGCGCCCGCAGCGTCCTGGACCGCTTCCAACAGGTCGAACCGGTCGTCCTGTTCACCGTCGACGGCTACCGCTACGGCGGCAAGGAGCACGACCGCCGCGACACGGTCGCCGAACTCCGCCGCGAACTGCCCACCCTGCGCGCGGTGGTGCACATTCCGCTCCTCGGCACCGACGCCCCCGAAGGCGCACTCGACTGGCGCGAGGTCACCGCGGGCGACAGCACACCCGTCTTCGAGCAGGTCCCCTTCGACCACCCTCTGTGGGTGCTCTACTCCTCCGGCACCACCGGACTGCCCAAGGCCATCGTCCAGTCCCAGGGCGGCATCCTCCTCGAGCACCTCAAACAGCTCGGCCTGCACTGCGACCTCGGCCCGTCGGACCGCTTCTTCTGGTACACGTCCACCGGCTGGATGATGTGGAACTTCCTCGCCTCCGGCCTCCTGACAGGCACCACGATCGTCCTCTACGACGGCAGCCCCGGACACCCGGACATCGCGGCCCAGTGGCGCATCGCCGAACTCACCGGCACCACCCTCTACGGCACCTCCGCCGCGTACGTGATGGCCTGCCGCAAGGCCGACGTGCACCCGGGCCGCGACTTCGACCTCTCCCGCGTCCAGTGCGTGGCCACCACCGGATCGCCGCTCCCGCCGGACGGCTTCCGCTGGCTGCACGACGAGGTGCGCGACGACCTCTGGATCGCCTCCGTCAGCGGCGGCACCGACGTCTGCTCCTGCTTCGCCGGCGCCGTACCCACCCTGCCCGTCCACATCGGCGAACTCCAGGCCGCCTGCCTCGGCACCGACCTGAGCGCCTGGGACCCCCAGGGCAAGCCACTCACAGGCGAAGTCGGCGAACTCGTCGTCACCCGCCCCATGCCGTCCATGCCGGTCTCCTTCTGGAACGACCCGGACGGCACCCGCTACCACGACAGCTACTTCGACATGTACCCCGGTGTCTGGCGCCACGGCGACTGGATCACGGTCACCGACCACGGATCCGTGATCATCCACGGCCGCTCCGACTCCACGCTCAACCGCCAGGGCGTCCGGATGGGCTCCGCGGACATCTACGAAGTCGTCGAACGCCTCCCCGAGATCAAGGAATCCCTGGTCATCGGCCTCGAACTCCCCGACGGCGGCTACTGGATGCCCCTGTTCGTGCACCTCGCCCCCGGCGCCGAACTCGACGACACCCTGCGCACCCGCATCAAGCAGGCACTGCGCGAACAGCTCTCGCCCCGCCATGTACCCGACGACATCATCGAAGCGCCCGGCGTCCCCCACACCCTCACCGGCAAGCGCATCGAGGTTCCGGTCAAGCGCCTGCTCCAGGGCACACCCATGGAAAAGGCGGTCAACCCGGGCTCGGTCGACAACCTCGACCTCCTCCGCTTCTACGCGGACCAGGCCCCCAACCGCGCCTGACCCCGACGGCCAGGGCCCGTTGTCAGTACCCCCGATTACGGTGAGTGAGCACTCATCACCGGCGGAACACCAGGGGGACACCATGGCGCACACCGAGCCCACCACCATGCGACGCACGCTGCGCCGCGAAGTCGTCGGCACGATCGGCCTGTTGGCCGACGCGGAGGACTTCGCGGCCATGCGCCGCTACCGCAGTTTCACCTTCGACGACCACACCGGCTACCTCCGCGAGATGGACCGCCTCCTACGAGTCCGCGACGCCGGAGGGAACCACACCACCGTCGCCCTCTTCGACCCGGACGAATACGCGGACTACTGCGCCGACGAGGGAGTCGAACCCGACAGCCCACGCGGCCGGATGCGCTTCACCGCCCACCTGGCCGCCGGGCCCACCGTCGCCTACGACGGCCGCCCCCTGCGCCACCTGCTGCCGGACCTGGTCGACATCACGATGCGACAGTCCACCTGGGAGTACGCCCAGGCACTCCTGGCGGAGGTTGGGGAGTGCGCGGACTGCGGCGAGGACATCGGCCGCGCCGCGTTCACGCGGGCCGCGTTCCTGGTCACCCGCCTCCTCCAGGCCGCGGGCCCCGGCGTCCATCACCTCGTGTGCAGCATCGCGCACGACGGATACAACCTGCTCGCCGCCCTGCACGCCGAAGCCACCGCGGACGCCCAGGTCGATCTGGACGAGGAAGAAGCGGCCGACTTCACGACGGTGCTGGCCGCCGGCATCGCCACCGCCGGCGCAGGCGGAGCGGTCCTGCGCACTGCCCGACCGGGCGCCCCCGAGTCAGTCTGCGGCTGGCGTCTGAAGTCCGACCGCCTCGTTCCGCTCACCGAGGCGGAAGTCTTCGACGCCTACTGCACCGACGCCCGCTCGGGAGACCTGATCGCCCCGGAGCCGGGCCTCGAGTACCGGGCAGCACCCGACCTCGGCCCCCTCGACCAGGGACCCGCCCACTGACTGACCCGCCGACCACACACCGAGGGCGCCCCCATCGCTCGACAGGGACGCCCTCGGCCGAGGCTGTCAGCCCCGGATACTGCTCACTCGCCGGACAGCACACCATGCGCGGCCGCGCGCGCATCCTCGGCGGTGTCCGCAGCCCGCGCCGCGGAGGCCGCGCGCTCGCACTGCGCCAGCGTGTACTTCGCCAGCGTCGCCCGTACATACGGGATCGACGCGGCGCCCATCGACAGGGAGGTGACCCCAAGACCCGTCAGCACGCAGGCAAGCAGCGGATCGGATGCGGCCTCGCCGCACACACCGCAGCTCTTGCCCTCCGCCCTCGCGGCCTCGGCGGACAGCGCGACCAGATCGAGCAGCGCGGGCTGCCAGGGGTCCTGAAGCCGCGACACGGCCCCCACCTGACGGTCCGCGGCGAACGTGTACTGCGCCAGGTCGTTCGTCCCCAGCGACAGGAACTCGACCTCCTGCAGCACGGAGCGCGCCCGCAGCGCCGCAGACGGAATCTCCACCATCGCACCGAACTTGGCCTGCAGCCCGGCCTCACGGCAGGCATCGGCGAACGCCTTCGCATCCGTCCGGTCCGCGACCATCGGCGCCATGACCTCGAGATACACCGGCAGCCCCTCGGCCGCCTTCGCCAGCGCGCTCAACTGCGTCTTCAGCACCTCGGGGTGATCGAGCAGCGAGCGCAGTCCCCGCACGCCCAGCGCCGGGTTGGGCTCATCGGCGGGCGTCAGGAAGTCGAGCGGCTTGTCCGCACCGGCATCGAGCACCCGCACCACGACGCGCCCCTGCGGAAACGCCTCGAGAACCTCGCGGTACGACTCGACCTGCTTCTCCTCGGACGGCGCCTTCGTGCTGTCGTCCAGGAACAGGAACTCCGTCCGGAACAGCCCGACACCCTCCGCGCCCGCATCGAGCGCCGCCGGCACGTCGGCGGGGCCGCCCACATTGGCAAGCAGCGGCACCTTGTGACCGTCCGAGGTGGCACCCGGCCCTGTGGACGCGGCCAGAGCAGCCTTGCGCTCCGCGGCAGCAGCCTCGAGCGTGGCACGCTTCTCAGCAGTCGGATCCACGAAGATCTCACCGGTGCTGCCGTCCACCGCGACGACCGTGCCCTCGGTCAGCTCACCGGCACCCGGCAGCGCAACCACAGCCGGCACCCCGAGCGCCCGAGCCAGAATGGCGCTGTGACTGGTCGGCCCACCCTCTTCGGTCACGAACCCGAGCACCAGAGCGGGGTCCAGCAGCGCGGTGTCGGCCGGCGCCAGGTCCCTGGCGATCAGCACGTACGGCTCGTCGCTGTCGGGCACACCCGGCATCGGTACGCCAAGCAGCCGCGCCACGATGCGGTTGCGTACGTCGTCCAGGTCGGCGACACGGCCCGCCATGTACTCACCCGCACCGGCGAGAAGCTCCCGGTAGTGCGAGAAGGCGTCATAGATCCCGCGCTCCGCGGAACTCCCCACAGCAATACGCCGATCCACATCGGCCATCAGCTCGGGGTCCTGGGCAATCATGGCCTGCGCCTCGAGCACGGCCTGCGCCTCACCACCGGCGAGGTTGCCCCGCGCGTTCAGATCGGCGGCCACCGCCTCGACCGCCTGACGCGCACGCCCCTGCTCCCGCTCCGCGGCCTCGGCCGGAATCTGCTTGGCCGGGGGTTCGAGCACTGCCGTCCCCATGTGCCGTACTTCGCCGATCGCCACACCGTGGCTCACGCCGACGCCTCGCAGCGTTGTCTCCATTTCACCCGTCTCCGGTACGTGCAGCGGAACTGCCGCCGCTTTGGACTTGGAACCTGCCGCCGGCGGCGGCACTGACGTCACTGCCAGCTGAACAGCGTGTCGTCGACCTTGACGTCGCCGTCCTCGACGACGCCGGAGAGGGAGTCGGCCGTCGCCTCGAGAGCCACCACCGGGCACACCGGGGACTTACCGGAAGCCTCGACGGCTGCGGGGTCCCAGCGCACCATTTCCTGACCGCGCTGCACGGTGTCGCCCTTGTTCACCAGCAGCTCGAAGCCCTCACCGTTGAGCTGAACCGTGTCGATGCCCAGATGCGTGAGCACCCCATGCCCTTCAGCGTCGACGACGACGAAGGCATGCGGGTGCAGAGACACCACAACGCCATCGACCGGCGCCACAGCCGTCGACGGCTCGCGCGGGGGGTCAATAGCAGTGCCGGGCCCGACCATCGCACCCGAAAAGACCGGGTCGGGTACTGCAGCAAGTCCGATGGCACGGCCGACAAGTGGGGACGTCACGGTCGTCATGGAGGGCCTCCCAGGGGGTGGAGATCAACTGCGTCGTTACTACCTGTCGCCAACGACGCACTGGTGAGAAGCCTAAGTCATAAGAAGTCCCGGTTCCCCACGAGAACTCCTGCTTCACAGACCTCGGGGAGCTCCACAAACGATTTGCGTCCCCACGGCGCCCGCCTGTACTGTCGTCCATCTGTTCACGGCCGAACGGCGATCAAAGCCGAAGCTCGAACAGCATCTGTCTTGCCGATCCTAGCCCTGGATCATTCTTCTGCATGCTCGCAGGGGGTGGTCAGGAGCAGCGAAAAAGCTTGATAGAGTTTGGAAAC
>NZ_KZ984550.1 GCF_003574445.1 Streptomyces sp. YIM 130001 | reverse complement strand
ATTTCTGGGGCAGTTTCTCCCGGTTGTTTTGTGTCGGTGAGGCTTCAGAGCCGGCCTGTCGATTTCAGTGCCAGGTAGGTGTCCGCCAGTGCAGGTGCGAGGTCCTCGGGGGTGGCGTCGACGACCGTGACACCGCGACGCTTCAATTGATCAGCTGTACGCCGACGTTCGGCCTGGGCTTGAGCTGCTGCGGCAGCGTCGTAGACGTTTTCCGTGTCGCCGCGGGACGTGGCCATGTGCTCGATCCGACTGTCCGCGACCGAGGCCAGGACCACGGAGTGCCGTTCGGTGAGGCGGGACAGGACCGGAAGGAGCCCTTCCTCGACGGGTGCTGCGTCCAGGCTCGTGAGGAGGACTACGAGGGAGCGGCGGGGAGCTGTGTGCAAGGCAGTCGCGGTCAGGCCCCTGGAGTCGGTCTCCACGAGTTCGGGTTCGAGCGGGGCCATGGCGTTCACCAAGGCCGGCAGGAGTTCGCCGGAGGCGCGGCCCTGGACGAGTGCTCTGATCCGGCGGTCGTAGGCGAGCAGGTCCACGCGGTCGCCGGCTCGTGAGGCCAGCGCGGCCAGGAGCAGCGCGGCGTCCATGGAGGCATCGAGGCGAGGGATGTCGCCGACCCTGCCTGCGGATGTACGGCCCGTGTCGAGGACCAGGAGAATGTGGCGGTCACGTTCGGGGCGCCAGGTGCGGACGGCCACGGCGGTCCGGCGGGCAGTGGCCCGCCAGTCGATGGAGCGGGTGTCGTCGCCCGGGATGTAGTCGCGGAGGCTGTCGAACTCGGTACCTTCGCCGCGGGTCAAGACGCTTGTGCGGCCGTCCAGTTCACGCAGGCGTGCGAGGCGTGAGGGCAGATGCTTCCGGCTGTGGAACGGGGGGAGCACGCGAACGGTCCCGGGCACGCGGTGGCTGCCCTGGCGGGCCATGAGGCCGAGCGGTCCGAATGAGCGGACCGTCACACGGTCGGCGTGACGGTCACCGCGGCGGGTGGGCCGCAGGAGGGTCGTGACGCGACGGCGTTCCCCTGCCGGGACGGTGACTTGATGGTGGGCGCCGGCGGCTTCCGCCTCGGAGGTCCAGCTGCTGGGCGGCCAGGCGTCGCGAAGCTCGGCGCGGAGCCGGCGTGCCGACGGGTTGGTCACGGCGAGTTCGACCTGTGCCGCGTCACCCTGTCGAACTGACGTGTCACCGGTGCGGGTGAAACGGAGCGTTCGTACTGGCGCGGCCAGGGTGTAGTCGCACATCATTGCGAGCGACAGGGGGATATTGACGGCGAGGATGCCCGTCCAGCTGGGTGCGAGGAAGCCGACGGGCAGGGTGCCGAGGGCCGCTAGGAGGGCGGCGCGTCCTGTGAGTGCCATGGGTCCTCGGATCAGCGGGGTACGGGGACGTTCGCCAGGATCGAGTTGATGACGGAGTCGGCGGTGACTCCTTCCATCTCTGCCTCGGGGCGCAGTTGGACGCGGTGGCGGAGCGTGGGGAGCGCCAGTGCCTTCACGTCGTCGGGCGATACGTAGTCGCGGCCCGTGAGCCAGGCCCAGGCGCGTGCCGTGGAGAGCAGTGCGGTGGCGCCACGGGGAGAGACGCCGAGGGTGAGGGACGGGGAGTCGCGGGTGGCCCGGCAGACGTCGACGACGTAGCCGGTGATTTCGGGGGAGACCGATGTCTTTGCCACTGCGGTGCGGGCGGCCTCCAGGTCGGCGGGGCCGGCCACGGGGTGCAGGCCGGCGGCGGCGAGATCGCGAGGGTTGAAGCCCTCGGAGTGGCGGGTGAGGACGGCGATCTCGTCCTGGCGAGAGGGGAGGGGGACGTTGAGCTTGAGGAGGAAGCGGTCGAGCTGTGCTTCGGGGAGAGGGTAGGTGCCCTCGTACTCGACGGGGTTCTGTGTGGCGGCGACCAGGAAGGGGCCCGGCAGCGGGCGGGGGGTGCCGTCGACGGTGACCTGGCGTTCCTCCATCGCCTCGAGGAGGGAGGACTGGGTCTTGGGCGGGGTGCGGTTGATCTCGTCCGCGAGGAGGAGATTGGTGAAGACCGGGCCGGGCTGGAAGGAGAACTCCGCGGTGCGGGCGTCGTAGACGAGTGAGCCGGTGACGTCGCTGGGCATCAGGTCGGGGGTGAACTGGATGCGTTTGGTGTCGAGTTGGAGGGCAGTGGCGAAGGCGCGGACCAGGAGGGTCTTGGCGACGCCGGGCACGCCTTCCAGGAGGACGTGACCGCGGCACAGGAGTGCGACGACCAGTCCTGTCACCGCGGGATCCTGGCCGACCACGGCCTTCGCGATCTCGGCGCGAAGTGCCTCCAGGGCGGCGCGGGCTTGGTCCGCGTTCCCGGGGCTGTCGGTGATCGGGGTGCTCATGACGTGCGTACCTCTCTTTCGAGGGCGTCGAGTTGGTCGGCCAGGGCGACGAGAGCCGCATCGTTGGACGGCGGAGGTCCGAAGAGCAGGGACTGCAGATCGGTGGTGCTGTCCGGGAGTTGGGACGACAGGGCGGGGAGCAGGGCTTCGGATGCCTGCGCGCGGGACGGGGGCAGGCCGACCAGGGGTGCGAGGCGGGACCTGGTGGCGGAGCGCAGTGCGGTGGCGGCGCGTTCGCGGGCGTTGGCCTTGCGGTAGAGCCGTGCGCGGCCCTCGACGGTCTCCGAGGCGCGTACGGCGACGGGCAGGTGCTCGAGGACCAGAGGGCCGAGGCGACGGCCTTGCCAGAGGGCGGCCAGGACCGCGGCGATGGTGAGTTGCAGGGCTCCCCAGCGCCAGCCCGCGGGGACGAGGTCGACGAAGCTGCTTTCGCCGCTGTCGTCCTCGGCTGCGGCGTCGGAGAGGGAAGGCAGGTACCAGACCAGATGTGGGCGGGAGCCGAGGAGTTGGAGGGTGAGCGAGGCGTTGCCCTCGTCGTCGAGACGGTCGTTGTACAGGATGTCTGCCGCGCCGATGAGGACGGTGTCGCCCTTGCCGGTGTCGTCCGGCATGCGCAGCAGGGTCGGGAGGCCGTCGCTGACGTAGCAGGAATCGGCTTCGAGTCGTGCGGTGTCGTAGCGGGCGCCGCCGGTGTCGGCGCGGCCGGCGCGGCGTGCCTCGGGCAGCGAGCAGCCGGGTTCCAGGGTCGTCTCGATGCTGGGGGGAGCTGCTTCGACGCCTGGGGCGAGTCGTGCGACGGAGGGAGCTCCGGCGGAGAGCAGGACGGTCCGGCCACCGGCGTTCTCGGTGGCGGACCGCAGCTTCGACTGCTGGCGATGGGTGAGTGCGTCGGGGGCGGCGACCAGGACGGTGGTGTCGGGGCCGGCGGCGCGGGCGGCCTGGGCGGTGGTGGTGACGACGCGGGTGGATACGTCGCGTTCGGCGAGGAGTTCGGCGACCGCCAGGCTGCCGTTGGGGTCTGCGGAGCGCGGATCGAGACGGCCGTGCTGGCCGCCCGAGCGGACGGCGGCGATGGCGATGCCGGCGACCAGCAGAAGGGTGAGGGCGAGCAGGATTCCGCGGCCACGGGTCCACACCTGGCGAGCGGTGGGGGAGGCCGAGGTGGAGACGGGTGCGGCCCCGGTCATGCGTCCGCTCCGTGGGCCGTCTCGACGAGTTCGGGCTTCGTGCGTTCCACGTCGCCGTCCAGTTCGGTCATCCGGCGGTACGCGGTCTCGTCGGCGGTGCGTCCGCCGTACGTGATGTCGTCGAAGTCGCGGGCGGCCGCGACAAGTCGGGCAGCGTGGGCGGGGAGTGAACGGCCGGCTTCGGTGGCCGCCTCGTCGGCCGTGCGGCCGGGGCGTGGGTCCAGCAGAGCGCGTTCCTCCAGGCTCCGAACCAGGGCGCGCATCCGTTCCTGTACCGCCTGGCTCCATCGTCCGTCGGTTGCGTGGGCCTCGGCGGCCGCCCGGTGTTCGGCAGCAGTGCGAGGGCGTTCGTCGAAGAGGGCGGACGAGGGGGTGCCGGTCCGCTCGGGGCGGCCGAGCCGCCACCACAGGAGAGCCAGCAGTGCGACGGCCACGAGGAGGATCACGACAAGTCCGAGCCCTCCGCCGGGTGTTGCCCCCGAGGCGGCGTCGAAGAGATCGCCGACCCAGTCCCAGAAGCGGTTGAGAGCGCGCTGGAAGAGGCTCGGGTCGTTCTCGTGGTATCTCGGACGGGACAGTTCGCGCTCGGCGGCCTCCCGGGCAGGGGTACGCCCCACCGTGACCGGAGGTTCGTCTCCGGCCGCAGGCAGTGCACCGATCGTGCCCAGGAAGCCCCCCGCCCAGGTCACCCCGTCAACTCCCCGGCCCGGCGCCGGGTGCGTCGGCGGCCGGGCCGGAAAGGCCTGCCGCGCGGACGAGTTCGAGGTCGAGGGCCTCGCGGCGGATGCGCAGGTCGACGTAGAGCAGGACGGTGACTCCGGCCGTGATCGGGAAGGCCAGCATCGAGCCGATCACGGACCCGATGCCGCTGACGATCAGAAAGGTCCAGCCGACGTCGCCGCCGCCGGTGCCGAGGAATCCGCTCACGCCGTCGCCGCTGAGTGCGACGGCGATGAAGGTGAAGGGGATGACGATGATCGACACCATGACGTTCACCAGGATCGCCGCGAGCAGCTGGATGCCGAAGACCCGCCACCAGGAGCCCCTGACGAGCTTGGCGGAGCGTCCCAGGGACTTGCGGATGCTCTGCTTCTCCAGCATCAGGGCCGGGGACGACAGCGAGAAGCGGACCATCAGCCATACGGCCAGCACGGCGCCGGCGAGTGCGCCGAGCATGGCGAGCGCGATACCGGCGTCCGATCCGGACGTTACGGAGATCAGGATGCCCGGCACCATGCAGAGGCCCACGACCAGAGCGGCGAGCAGGGGCAGCACGAAGGTGAGGCCGAGCAGGCGGGGCAGCTGAGGCCGGGCGTCCCGCCAGGCCTCGGAGCTGGTCACGGACTTACCGAGGACGGCTCGGCTGGTGACCATGGTGAGCAGCGCGGTCACGACGAAGGTGCCGAGCAGCGAGATCAGCAGAACGACACCGGTCTCGACGAGCGAGTTGCCGAGCGCGCGGCTCAGTTCGTCGACGCTCGCGTTCGGGTCGCTGAGGGCGTCCGTACTGCCCTGGGAGTTCAGGACGAGCCCCTGGAGCAGGACGACCACGATCTCCGTGATCACGGCGACGGTGAGCGAGATGCCGAGCACGGTGCGCCAGTGCGCCCGCATCGTGGAGACCGCGCCGTCGAGGATCTCGCCGACGCCGAGCGGGCGCAGCGGGATCACGCCGGGCTTCGCGGCCTGCGGAGGGCCGCCCCAGCCTCCTCCCCAGCCGCCGCGTGGCTGCCCGGGCCCGGGGGCGCCGCCCCAGCGAGGGCCGTCGGGGCCGGGGCCCTGCGCCTGCTGCCCGCCGGGGGCTTGGGTGCCTGGTGCGGACCACTG
The DNA here is from genome assembly GCF_003574445.1 of Streptomyces sp. YIM 130001. GTDB lineage: Bacteria > Actinomycetota > Actinomycetes > Streptomycetales > Streptomycetaceae > Streptomyces. The sequence continues at coordinate 497,433 of NZ_KZ984550.1, read as the reverse complement.
ACCCGCGGGTGGCTGGTCCTTCGACCACTTCGAGGCCGGAGCGTCGTCGGGGTCGGCAGGCCGAGAGACGCCCCGGTTGTCTCCGTCCGAGGCGGCAGATCCGGGCGAAGCCCAGCCCGGAGTGTCGTTCATCGTCGCTCCTTCACGGTGCCCGACCGCGTGTGCGGCGGTGGGTTGGCAGCCATCGTGCCATGGCGTGCTTGTTCGTGGGCCAGGCCCCGTAAGGGCTGCGTACCTTCAATTGTCCGCCGGGTTGGGGGGAGACTGGGCGGATGGCTGATCAGCGAGCACGATCCCCCGAGTGCGGCGGGGCGAAGGGGATTCCTTCGATCCGCTGGGAGGAGTCGCCGGAGGGGCCGGTCCTGGTGCTCCTCGACCAGACCCGGCTGCCCGTGGAGGAGGTCGAGCTGGTGTGCACGGATCCGCCCGCCCTCGGCGAGGCGATCAGGACGCTTGCCGTACGGGGAGCGCCCTTGCTCGGCATCGCCGGTGCGTACGGTGTCGCGCTCGCTGCGGCGCGGGGCTTCGACGTGGACGAGGCGGCGGGTGCGCTCGCCACCGCACGGCCCACGGCGGTCAACCTGGCCGGTGGTGTGCGCAGGGCGCGGACCGCGTACCGGTCGGCGTTGGGCTCCGGCGGAGACGAGGCGAGTGCTGCCGCGGCCGCGCTCGACGCGGCGAAGGCGCTGCACCGGGAGGATGCCGAGGCGAGCCGGGAGATGGCGCGGCACGGCCTCGCCCTCCTGGACGAGCTGGTCCCGGGCGGAGGTCATCGGATCCTGACGCACTGCAACACGGGTCGGCTGGTGTCCGGGGGCGAGGGAACCGCCTTCGCGGTGGCGCTCGAAGCCCATCGTGCCGGGCGGCTGAGAAGGCTGTGGGTCGACGAAACGCGGCCGTTGCTGCAAGGTGCAAGGCTTACGGCGTACGAGGCGGCGCGCTCAGGTATGGCGTACAGCCTGTTGACGGACAACGCGGCGGGGTCGCTGTTCGCGGCGGGTGAGGTGGACGCGGTGCTGATCGGGGCCGACCGCATCGCGGCCGACGGTTCTGTGGCGAACAAGGTGGGGAGCTATCCGCTCGCGGTCCTCGCCAAGTACCACCACGTGCCGTTCGTCGTGGTGGCGCCGGCGACGACGGTCGATCCGGACGCCGCGGACGGGGCGGCGATCGAGGTCGAGCAGAGGTCAGGGCATGAAGTGACGGAGTTCACGGCACCGCGGGTGCGCGTGGCGGGTGGAGAAGCGGGAGGCGGCATTCCTGTGGCGCCGTTGGGCACGCAGGCGTACAACCCGGCGTTCGATGTGACGCCACCCGAGTTGGTGACGGCGATCGTCACCGAATTCGGGGCCATTTCGCCGGTGACGGCAGGGCGGCTCGACGAGCTGTGTGCCAGGTCACGCCAGGTAACGATTAGCTAATGGGATGATGTCGTTTATGAAGGGACGAGTCCTTGTCGTCGACGACGACACCGCACTGGCCGAGATGCTCGGCATTGTGTTGCGTGGAGAAGGTTTTGAACCGTCGTTCGTAGCGGATGGCGACAAGGCGCTGGCTGCCTTCCGGGAGACCAAGCCGGATCTGGTGTTGCTCGACCTGATGCTTCCCGGCCGGGACGGCATCGAGGTGTGCCGCCTGATCAGGGCGGAGTCCGGGGTGCCGATCGTGATGCTGACGGCCAAGAGCGACACCGTGGACGTGGTGGTCGGGCTCGAGTCCGGTGCCGACGACTACATCGTCAAGCCGTTCAAGCCCAAGGAGCTTGTCGCGCGGATCCGGGCCAGGCTGCGGCGTTCCGAGGAACCCGCGCCGGAGCAGCTCGCCATAGGTGACCTGGTCATCGACGTGGCGGGGCACTCCGTCAAGCGCGACGGACAGTCGATCGCGCTGACGCCGCTCGAGTTCGACCTGCTGGTCGCGCTCGCGCGCAAGCCGTGGCAGGTGTTCACGCGCGAGGTGCTGCTCGAGCAGGTCTGGGGGTACCGGCACGCGGCGGACACCCGCCTGGTGAACGTCCACGTTCAGCGACTGCGGTCGAAGGTGGAGAAGGACCCGGAACGCCCGGAGATCGTTGTGACCGTCCGTGGTGTCGGTTACAAGGCGGGACCGAGCTGACGTGTCCCGGGAGCAAGCTGCTCCGGAGGCCGGGGAGCCGGGGTCTCGTCCGGTTCCGCCGGTGACTTCGAAGGGGCGTGCCTCCCGGCTCGGAAGGGTCGTCGACAGCGGGCTGCTGCTGCAGGGCGGGGTGCAGGGCAGCCCCGTGCTGCGGCTGTTCACCCGCTGGGTGCGGCGGCCGCTGCTGCCGGTCATGCGCCTGTGGCGGCGGAACATCCAGCTGCGGGTCGTGGCGACCACGCTGCTGATGTCGCTCGGTGTCGTACTGCTGCTCGGCTTCGTCGTGATCGGGCAGGTGCGTAATGGCCTGCTCGATGCCAAGGAGAAGGCTTCGCAGATCCAGGCCACGGGCGGGTTCAAGGCTGCCCAGGACATGGCCAACTCCGCCGGCCGGGGCGGTGGCGACAGTTCGGACGGCGGCGGAGCCCAGCAGAACGCGGCGCTGTGGCGCTCGGAGCTCGTGGTGCAGCTGTCCAGCAGTGGGCAGAGCGCCTTCCATGTGGTGGCGCTGAGCGCGGGCGAGGGCAGCGATGCGGAGAAGGGCCGCGGCCCGCGCGCCTCGGGTGGGGTCAACGCGCTGTCCAGTGTGCCGACCGAGCTGCGCAGGGAGGTCGACCGCAGCAACGGCGCTTATCAGAGCTTCGCCCGGATCGTGCATACCGACAGGACCGTGGATTCGACACCCGGCCTGGCGATCGGCAAGAGCCTGCGGGATGTGAACGGCGATTCGTACCAGCTCTACTACCTCTTCCCGCTGGCGCAGGAGGAGAAGTCGCTGAGCCTGGTGAAGGGCACGCTGGCGACGGCGGGTCTCTTCGTGGTCGTCCTGCTCGGGGCGATCGCCTGGCTGGTGGTGCGGCAGATCGTCACGCCGGTCCGGATGGCCGCGGGGATCGCGGAGCGGCTCTCGGCGGGGCGGCTGCAGGAACGGATGAAGGTCACCGGCGAGGATGACATCGCACGGCTCGGCGAGGCCTTCAACAAGATGGCGCAGAACCTTCAGCTGAAGATCCAGCAGCTGGAGGACCTTTCGCGGATGCAGCGCCGCTTCGTGTCGGACGTGTCGCACGAACTGCGGACGCCGCTCACGACGGTACGGATGGCCGCGGACGTCATTCATGAGGCGCGCGTCGACTTCGATCCGGTGACGGCGCGGTCGGCGGAGCTGCTCGCGGACCAGTTGGACCGATTCGAATCGCTGCTCGCCGATCTGCTCGAGATCAGCCGCTTCGACGCCGGGGCGGCGGCTCTGGAGTCGGAGGCCGTGGACCTTCGCGATGTGGTGCGCCGGGTGGTCGGCGGGGCGGAGCCGCTGGCCGAGCGCAAGGGCGGCCGGATACGGATCGTCGGAGACGACCGGCCGGTGGTCGCGGAGGCCGATGCCCGCAGGGTGGAGCGGGTCCTGCGCAACCTGGTGGTGAACGCCGTCGAGCACGGCGAGGGCGAGGACGTGGTGGTGAAGCTCGCATCGGCCGGTGGCGCGGTCGCCGTCGCCGTGCGCGACTACGGGGTGGGACTGAAGCCGGGCGAGGCGACACGGGTGTTCAACCGGTTCTGGCGGGCGGACCCGGCGCGTGCGCGGACGACGGGCGGTACGGGGCTGGGCCTGTCCATCGCCCTGGAGGACGCCCGGCTGCATGGCGGCTGGCTGCAGGCGTGGGGGGAGCCGGGCGGTGGTTCCCAGTTCCGGCTGACGTTGCCGGGCACGGCGGACGAGGCGCTGCGGGGCTCGCCGATACCTCTGGAGCCGGAGGATTCGCGACGTCATCGTGGGCTCGGCGACGCCGGGCTGCCGCTCGGTGGCTCCGCCAAGCAGGCCACGGTTCCGGCGCAGGCTTCGCCCGAGCGGCAGGCCGGCGTGGTTCCGGGGGGCACGGCCACCGGGCCGGTGCGTCCCGCCGTCGATCCGACGGCGCTGCCCGGCAGCGGAGCGCGCGTGATCGCCCGGCCGAAGGAGCGGGCGGAGGCCGAGCCCGACACGGCAGGACCACGGCCGGAGCCAGGCATTCCGGGCCAGGGGCATGACCGCGTGGAGGACGACGAGGGAGGGGCGACCCGTGAGGTCTGACGGCGGGCGACGGGCCGGGACGAGCGGCCGCCGCGGCCGGCGCAAGGGCGTGGCGCTCTGGGCGTGCGGCGGTGTGCTGCTGACCGGCTGCGCCTCGATGCCCGACAGCGGTGGCGCGGGGCCCGTGGACGTCCCCGCGCAGGGCGACTCCCAGGTGCGCGTCTTCGGGGTGCCGCCGCGGGACGGAGCACCGCCCGCGGAGATCGTCGAGGGTTTCCTCGAGGCCCTGACCAGCGACGAGGCGGACTATGCGATGGCCCGCAAGTACCTCACCGACGAGGCCTCCGAGGGCTGGCAGCCGGGCAGTGCCACCACGGTCCTCGCGGACGGGCCGAACCGGGACCCGGACCGGACGAGCAACGACCGGGACGGCGGTGGGTTCACCTACGGCCTGACCGGCCGCAAGATCGCCACGATCAATGCGAAGCGCGCCTACGAGTCGGACGAGGGCCCGTACGCCGAGACGCTGCATCTCACGAAGCAGAAGGGCAAGGACGGCGACGAATGGCGCATCGAGGACCTGCCCGAAGGCGTGGTGCTCGGTGAGTCGGACTTCAAGCGGATCTATCTCTCGGTCAACAAGTACTACTTCGCTTCGCGTTCGTCCTCGGACGGCGACAGTGCAGGCCAGGCCCCGCTGGTGGCGGATCCGGTCTACGTACGCAAGCGGATAGATCCGGTGACCCAGTCGGTGAAGTCCCTCCTGGAGGGGCCGACGGACTGGCTGAACCCGGTGGTCAGTTCGCGCTTCCCGACCGGCACGGCTCTGAAGAAGGGCACCAAGTCGCTCTCGCCGGACGACCAGAACCGCCTGAAGGTGCCGCTGAACCGCAAGGCGGACGGCATACGGCAGGACCGCTGCGTGAACATGGCGGCGCAGCTCTTCTTCACTCTGCAGGACCTCACCTCCACGGGTATCGAGGAGATCGAACTGCAGCGGTCCAACGGCTCGCGGCTGTGCGCTCTCGACGCGGACCAGGCGGACGGTGTGGCTCCGCATCACACGGCGGGCACGCTGGCGTACCAGTACTTCGTCGACGACAAGGGTCAGTTGGTCCGGATGCCGAAGAACGGCGATGACGTGGAGCCGGTGTCCGGGCCGTTCGGTGCGGGGGAGCAGGAGTTCCGCACGGTGGCCGTGTCGCGGGCCGAGGACCGGGCGGCAGGGGTGTCGAACGACGGCAATTCGCTGTTCGTCGGCTCGCTGCTTGCCGGTGGCTCGCTGGAGCGTACGAAGGTGCGCAGCAAGGCCAAGAAGGAGGAGGACCGGCTGACGGCGCCCAGTTGGGACGGCAGGGGCGATCTGTGGGTGGCCGATCAGGATCCTGAGAACCCGCGTCTTCTGTGGCTTCCCGAGGGCGAGGGCGCCCCGACCGAGGTGAGGGTCGCCGGGCTGGGCGACGGGCGGATCAAGTCCGTCCGGGTCTCGGCGGACGGTGCGCGGGTCGCGCTGCTCGTCGAGGACGAAGGGACCGTGTCGCTCAAGGTGGGGCGCGTCGAGCGTGAGGGTACGCCCGACGAGCCGGTGGTGGATGTCAGGGAACTGCGCCTGGCCGCACCGCAGATGGAGGAGGTCACCGCGATGTCCTGGGCCGGGGGGAGCCGGCTCGTCGTGGTGGGCAAGGAGGCCGGCGGGGTGCAGCAGTTGCGCTATGTGCAGAGCGACGGCTCCGTGTCGTTGGGCCCCACGTTGCCGGGGCTGACCGGGGCCACGGAGATCGCGGCTTCGGAGGACGACCGGCTGCCGCTGGTGGCCCATTCCGAGGACGGGATCGTGCGGCTGGCGCAGGGGGCGAACTGGCGGACCGTACTCAAGGAAGGTTCGGCTCCGGTCTACCCGGGGTGAGTGCAGGCGGCTGATGGTGCGGTGTGGGGCTTGTACCGCTGAACCTGGGGGCTTGTACCACTGAATCCTGCCTGGTGAGAGGCGAATTGGCGGTCTCGGCCGGAGTTTTCCACAGGGGTGGCGGGATGCCCGTTTCGTGGGCAGAGTGGATGCATGCGGACGATCTGGAGAGACGTCGCCGACTTGGTGTTGCCGGTCGATTGCGCGGGGTGCGGGCGCGGGCGCGCGGTGTTGTGCGAGGCCTGTGGTGAGGAGTTGTGGGGGCGGGTGCCGGGCCGGGTGAGGCCCTCGCCGGAGCCGGCCGGGTTGCCGGTGGTGCACGCGGCGGCGCCGTACGCGGATGCGGTGCGCTCGGTATTGCTGGCGCACAAGGAGCGAGGTGCGATGGTGCTGGCGGACGCCTTGGGGCGGGCGCTCGCGGGTGTGGTGGGCGAGGGCGAGATGGAGGTGCGTAACGCGGGGGAAGTGGGTACCCGCACCGGTACGACGGTGGATGCGGGGCCGTGGCCCCGCCCTCACCGAGGGCGTGCCTTGCGGGTGTGCTCGGAGCGGCCTGTGCTGCTGGTGCCCATGCCGTCCGCCCGACGGATCGTGGGCAGACGTGGGCACGACCCGACGCGGCGCATGGCGCTGGCCGCTGCGCGGAGATTGCGCAGAGCGGGTGCGCCGGCGGAAGTCGTGCCTGCGCTGCGCCACGGCCGGGTGGTCGCGGACCAGTCGGGGCTCAACTCCCGCGAGCGGCAGGCGAATCTGCGGGGCGCGCTCGAACTGGCGCCGGGCGTGGGCAGGCTGCTTGCGGGGCGGCGGGTCGTGGTTGTCGACGATCTGATGACGACCGGGGCCTCACTCGCCGAAGCCGCCCGCGTCGTACGCCTCGCACAGAGAGGGGAATCGACGGTGAAGAGTCGAACGAGGGCGGCGGTGATCGCGGCCTCGCCGGATTCTTTCGAAATAAACCGGAACTGATGGGGAACTTGCATCGTTGCAGGTAGAGAGAGTTCAAATTCGCCTGAACGGAGGTACGTCAGGTCAGAGGGTGACGGTATCCGTCCGGCCGGGATATGTTCGGTTGTGAGGAATGGTGGACGCTGTCCCTCGCCTCCCGAAATGCCGGCGCGGGTTTCTGTAACCACTCGTTCTTGCGGGGGTGTGGATCTTGTCCCCGGGGGAGGAGGAGGTGGAAGTCACCGAGTCCGAGGCTCCGGCGCATACCGGAGCCTGGTGCAAAAGGGAGATGCTCCGCCGCACGGAGCGGAGCGATCCGGGAACGGAGTTCTGCGTGGACATCGTCGTCAAGGGCCGCAAGACCGAGGTGCCCGAGCGGTTCCGCAAGCACGTGGCCGAGAAGCTGAAGCTGGACAAGATCCAGAAGCTCGACGGCAAGGTGATCAGCCTCGACGTCGAGGTGTCCAAGGAGCCCAACCCGCGACAGGCTGACCGTTCCGACCGGGTGGAGATCACACTCCGTACCCGGGGGCCGGTGATCCGCGCGGAGGCGGCGGCGAGCGACGCGTACGCGGCGCTCGATCTGGCGCAGGAGAAGCTGGAGGCGCGGCTGCGCAAGCAGCACAGCAAGCGCTCCACCCGCCGGGGCAACGGCCGTATCTCGGCCGCCGAGGTCGCCGAGGTGGTCCCCGGCACGGCGGTCCTGAACGGAGAGGGCGACCTCGCCGCGGACGAGACCGGGGAGGACGTGCCGACCAGGCGCGTGGGTTCCCTCGAGGTGCAGGGCGAAGGCCCTCTGGTGGTCCGCGAGAAGAGCCACGTCGCCGCACCCATGACGCTCGACCAGGCGCTCTACGAGATGGAGTTGGTCGGGCACGACTTCTATCTGTTCGTCGACTCCGAGACCAAGGAGCCCAGCGTCGTCTACCGCCGTCACGCCTACGACTACGGCGTCATCCACCTGAACACCGACCCGATGGTGACGAAGCCGCAGTCCGCGGACGCGGGCGGCGCACTCGGCGGATGACGCATCGGTGACCGTTTCCGTGGTGCCCCTGGAGCGCGTTGCGCGCCGCCAGGGGCACCCTGATGCGCCCCCTACGGGCACCGGGTCGCCGTCCAGTCATGAAAGCATGGGTGTGCAGGCCAACCCATGTGCTGTCGGCGCGGGTTGGAGTGCCACTTGTAATCAGGCCACGGCCTTCAGGGGGAGGAACGATGGCGGACAGTTTCGGACCGATGCGTAACGAGGCCGACGACGGCGTCCATGGCATCGGCGCGGACATGGGCGCGACCGCCAAGGAACCCATCCGGGTCCTTGTGGTGGACGATCACGCGCTCTTCCGCCGCGGCCTCGAGATTGTCCTGGCCCACGAGGAGGGCATCGAGGTCATCGGCGAGGCCGCGGACGGGGCCGAGGCCGTCGACAAGGCCGCCGACCTGCTGCCCGACATCGTGCTGATGGACGTACGGATGCCGAAGCGGGGCGGGATCGAGGCGTGCACCTCGATCAAGGAGGTGGCCCCCAGCGCCAAGATCATCATGCTGACGATCAGCGACGAGGAAGCCGACCTCTACGACGCGATCAAGGCGGGCGCCACCGGCTATCTGCTCAAGGAGATCTCCACGGACGAGGTCGCCACCGCCATCCGCGCCGTTGCCGACGGGCAGTCGCAGATCAGCCCGTCCATGGCGTCGAAGCTGCTGACCGAGTTCAAGTCGATGATCCAGCGGACCGATGAGCGACGCCTCGTGCCGGCGCCGCGGCTCACCGAGCGTGAACTGGAAGTGCTGAAACTCGTCGCCACCGGAATGAACAACCGTGATATCGCCAAGGAGTTGTTCATCTCCGAGAACACGGTCAAGAATCACGTGCGCAATATCCTGGAGAAACTGCAGTTGCACTCCCGGATGGAAGCAGTGGTCTATGCCATGCGCGAAAAGATTCTCGAGATCCGCTGAATAACGGCGGCCCTGCAGCGGCCGCCGAACCGCCCTCGGCTCACACGGACGCGAGAGCTGAGACCAGCGGCGCGTGCAGTTCCGCCGGACTGACCCGCTCCACCCGTACGTCCGAGCAGTCGACCCAGGAGGCCGCTTCCCTGAGCGCCCTGGCCATCGGCTCGACCGCCTTCGGGCTGTCCAGGGACGCGTGGCGGGCCACCAGGGTGCTGCCCTCGCGGGCCGGGTCGACTCGGCCGTGCAGACGCCCGCCGGCGAGCAGCGGCATCGCGAAGTACCCGTAGATCCGCTTCGGCCTGGGGACGTAGGCCTCCAGGCGATGGGTGAAGCCGAAGATCCGCTCGGTGCGGGCCCGCTCCCAGATCAGCGAGTCGAAGGGCGACAGCAGCGTGGTGCGGTGCCGGCCGCGCGGTGCGCTCGCCAGGGCGGCCGGATCGGCCCAGGCCTGCTTCGGCCAGCCCGCCACCGACACCGGCACCAGACCGGAGTCCGCGACCACCGAGTCGAACTGCTCCGACTTGATCCGGTGGTAGTCGGCGATGTCCGCCCTGGTGCCCACGCCCAGGGCCTCGCCCGCCTGACGGACCAGGCGGCGCAGGCACTCGGCGTCGGCCAGGTCGTCGTGCAGCACGGCGTCCGGAATGGCGCGCTCGGCGAGGTCGTACACCCGCTTCCAGCCGCGGCGCTCCGTGCAGACCACCTCGCCGTACATCAGTGCGCGCTCGACGGCGACCTTGGACTCGGACCAGTCCCACCACTCGCCCTTGTTCTTCGCGCCGCCCAGTTCCGTGGCGGTGAGTGGGCCCTCGGCCTCCAGCTGCTTGATGACCTGGTCGTACGCGGAGGCCTTCAGCTCGTGGTGCCAGTGCGGCCTCGTACGGTAGGCACGCCTGCGGAAGGCGAAGTGCGGCCACTCCTCGATGGGCAGGATGCACGCGGCGTGCGACCAGTACTCGAACGTGTGGGGCGCGCCCGTGCCGTACGGCGTCCAGTAGGCCGATTCCACCGCCGGGCGGCCCACGGACCCCAGGCGTGCGTACGGGATGAGCTCGTGGGAGCGGGCGAGGACGGAGATCGTGTCGAGCTGGACTGCCCCGAGGCGGCGCAGCACGCCCTGCACCGCGCCGCGCCTGTCCGGGGCGCCCAGGAAGCCCTGGGCGCGCAGGGCGATGCGGCGGGCCTCGTCGGCGGAGAGGGAGACTTCGGGGGCGGGTGCGGCGGACGTCATGTTCGTACCGTAGAGCCCGGCACTGACAGCCGGGGATGGCCTGCGGAAAGTCGTTCGCGAGACGGTCTGGGTGCGCCGGCGGGGCGGGCCGGCTTCAGGAGGGGGCCGGCAAGTACGGGGCGTGGGAGGGGAGTCCGAGGTCGGCGGGGAGCAGGGATCCGATCCAGCAGTCCCGCCAGGTGCCGTGGTTCAGGATCGCGGAGCGCAGGGTGCCCTCGAAGCTGAAACCGGACTTCTCGGCCACGGCCCGCGAGGCGTGGTTGCCGACCTCGGCACGCCACTCGATCCGGTCCATGCCGTGGTGCTGCATCCCCCAGCGGCAGAAGGCGTCGGACGCCTCGACCGTGTAGCCGTTGCCCCGGTGGCGCGGATGGGCCCAGAAGCCGAGCTCGAAAACACCCGTCCCGCGGGCGCTGAGCCCCAGCATGGCGACGATGTCCCCGGAGGCCGGGGCGTCGTGCCGGAACGCCGCCAGGGTGTACATCGTCGAGTCCCGCCAGCCGTCCGGGACCAGGCGCTCGGTGAAGATTTCCGCGTCCACGCGTGCGTAGGGCGACGGCACGGTCGTCCAGCGCTGGATCATGGGATCCTGGCACGCCTCGAACACTGCGGGGGTGTCCGCCGCGACGGGCGTGCGCAGCAACAGGCGCTCGGTGCTCAGCGTGATCGGCTCCATGCACGGATTGTGGTCGACGCGGCGGCGGACAGCGAGCAATTTGCCGTGGACCGGCACCTTCTCGGGCTGCCGGACGTTGTGCTGAAGGGTTCACGAAGGTCGTGGTGGCCGCCTTGTGGGCCGGACCTCCCGGGGCGGTGGGGTCCTCGCTTACGATGGCCGTTGCGGTGGGTGCCATCTGCCGTGCCCGCACCGTTCAGAACCCGACCGCGCCAGGCCCGACCGGCAAGGAGACCAACCCTCGTGTCCGTCTTCAACAAGATCATGCGTGCAGGCGAAGGAAAGATCCTGCGCAAACTGCACCGCATCGCGGACCAGGTCAACTCCATCGAAGAGGACTTCGTCAGCCTCTCCGACGCCGAGCTGCGCGCCCTGACCGATGAGTACAAGGAACGCTTCGCCGACGGCGAGAGCCTGGACGATCTGCTCCCCGAGGCGTTCGCGACCGTCCGCGAGGCCGCCAAGCGCGTGCTCGGCCAGCGGCACTACGACGTCCAGGTCATGGGCGGTGCCGCCCTGCACCTCGGCTACGTGGCCGAGATGAAGACGGGCGAGGGCAAGACCCTGGTCGGCACGCTGCCCATGTACCTCAATGCCCTGTCGGGCAAGGGCGTTCACCTCATCACGGTCAACGACTACCTGGCCGAGCGCGACTCCGAGATGATGGGCCGGGTCCACAGGTTCCTTGGCCTGACCGTCGGTTGCATCGTCGCCAACATGACGCCCGCGCAGCGCCGCGAGCAGTACAACTGCGACATCACCTACGGCACGAACAACGAGTTCGGCTTCGACTACCTCCGCGACAACATGGCCTGGTCGAAGGACGAGCTCGTCCAGCGCGGCCACAACTTCGCGGTGGTCGACGAGGTCGACTCGATCCTCGTCGACGAGGCGCGTACGCCGCTGATCATCTCCGGCCCCGCCGACCAGGCCACGAAGTGGTACGGCGACTTCGCCAAGCTCGTCACCCGCCTCACCAAGGGCGAGGCGGGCAACCAGCTGAAGGGCATCGAGGAGACCGGCGACTACGAGGTCGACGAGAAGAAGCGCACGGTCGCCATCCACGAGTCCGGCGTCGCCAAGGTCGAGGACTGGCTGGGCATCGACAACCTCTACGAGTCGGTGAACACCCCGCTGGTCGGCTACTTGAACAACGCCATCAAGGCCAAGGAACTGTTCAAGAACGACAAGGACTACGTCGTCATCGACGGCGAGGTCATGATCGTCGACGAGCACACCGGCCGTATCCTCGCCGGCCGCCGGTACAACGAGGGCATGCACCAGGCGATCGAGGCGAAGGAAGGGGTGGACATCAAGGACGAGAACCAGACGCTCGCCACGATCACCCTGCAGAACTTCTTCCGCCTCTACAAGCGCGAGGGCTACAAGAGCGGCCTGTCCGGCATGACCGGTACGGCGATGACCGAGGCCGCCGAGTTCCAGCAGATCTACAAGCTCGGTGTGGTGCCGATCCCGACCAACCGGCCGATGGTCCGCATCGACCAGTCGGACCTGATCTACCGCACGGAGAAGGCGAAGTTCGACGCGGTCGTGGACGACATCGTCGAGAAGCACGGCGAGGGCCAGCCGATCCTGGTCGGTACGACCTCGGTCGAGAAGTCCGAGTACCTCTCGCAGCAGCTGTCCAAGCGCGGCGTCCCGCACGAGGTGCTCAACGCCAAGCAGCACGACCGGGAGGCGCCGATCGTCGCCCAGGCGGGCCGCAAGGGCTCGGTCACGGTCGCGACGAACATGGCCGGCCGAGGCACCGACATCAAGCTCGGCGGCAACCCGGAGGACCTCGCGGAGGCCGCGCTCAGGCAGCAGGGTCTCGACCCGGAGGAGCACATCGAGGAGTGGGCGGCCGCGCTGCCTGCCGCTCTGGAGCAGGCCGAGCAAGCCGTCCAGGACGAGCACGACGAGGTCACCGAACTCGGCGGTCTGTACGTGCTCGGCACCGAGCGCCACGAGTCGCGCCGTATCGACAACCAGCTGCGCGGTCGTTCCGGACGACAGGGTGACCCGGGCGAGTCCCGCTTCTACCTCTCCCTCGGTGACGACCTGATGCGGCTGTTCAAGGCGCAGATGGTCGAGCGCGTGATGGCCATGGCCAACGTCCCGGACGACGTCCCCATCGAGAACAAGATGGTCACCCGCGCCATCGCCTCCGCCCAGTCGCAGGTCGAGCAGCAGAACTTCGAGACGCGTAAGAACGTCCTGAAGTACGACGAGGTGCTCAACCGCCAGCGCGAGGTCATCTACGGCGAGCGCCGCCGCGTCCTCGAGGGCGAGGACCTGCACGAGCAGATCCAGCACTTCATGAACGACACCATCGACGCGTACATCCAGGCCGAGACCGCCGAGGGCTTCGCCGAGGAGTGGGACCTGGACAGGCTGTGGGGCGCGTTCAAGCAGCTCTACCCGGTCAAGGTCACGGTGGAGGACCTCGAGGACGCCGCGGGCGACCGGGCGGGGCTCACCGCCGAGTTCATCGGTGAGTCGATCAAGGACGACATCAACGAGCAGTACGAGGCCCGCGAGGAGCAGCTCGGCTCGGAGATCATGCGTGAGCTCGAGCGCCGCGTGGTCCTTTCGGTCCTGGACCGCAAGTGGCGTGAGCACCTCTACGAGATGGACTACCTGCAGGAGGGCATCGGCCTGCGGGCGATGGCCCAGAAGGACCCGCTGGTCGAGTACCAGCGGGAGGGCTTCGACATGTTCACCGCCATGATGGAGGGCATCAAGGAGGAGTCCGTCGGCTACCTGTTCAACCTGGAGGTCCAGGTCGAGCAGCAGGTCGAGGAGGTCCCGGTGGACGCCGCCGAGCAGACCTCGCTCAGCAAGCAGGACAAGCAGGACGCCGTGCCCGCGGGCGCCCGGCCGGAGATCCGCGCCAAGGGCCTCGACGCACCGCAGCGTCCGGACCGGCTGCACTTCTCGGCCCCCACGGTGGACGGCGAAGGCGGCGTCGTGGAGGGCGACTTCACCACCGAGGACGAGGACGGCACCGCGGTGCGCTCGTCCGCGGACGGCATGACGCGTGCGGAGCGCCGCAAGGCGCAGAAGGGCCGTCGCCGCAAGAAGTGACCGATGTCCGGCAGGGGCCGGGTCCGGCGAATCGCCGGACCCGGCCCCTGCCGTTTCCGTGTGCGGGCACGGCGCCGGTGGCCGTCGGGCAGGCTGGGCGGATGGCCCATCTCGGACTGGTGACGCTGGTCGTGCGCGACTACGACGAGGCGATCGACTTCTACTGCGGCGTACTCGGCTTCGAGCTCCTCCAGGACACCCGGCTCGACGGCCCGAAGCGGTGGGTGGTCGTCGCGCCTCCCGGAGCGCGGGAGACGGCGGTGCTGCTGGCGCGTGCGGCGAGTGGGGCGCAGGAGCGCCGGGTGGGGGACCAGACCGGCGGACGGGTCGGCTGGTTCCTGTACACGGACGCCTTCACGCGTGATCATGCGCGGCTGCGGGCGGCCGGCGTCGAGTTCGAGGAGCCCCCGCGCCGCGAGCCGTACGGGACGGTGGCGGTCTTCCGGGACCTGTACGGCAATCGGTGGGATCTGATTCAGCTCGCGGGGCAGGGGAGTTGACCTGCGCGCGAGAGTCGTGGGGTCCTGCGGTCACCGCCTCTGCCGGCGTTCGCCTCCCGGCGATCCGGGCCGCCGCTGTGACGCGGCAGCGGCGGCCCGGAGGGGGAAGCCGGCGGTGAGGGGGGGGGCGAGGCGCGAGGGGGTCAGGACGCGGTCGGGCGGGCCGGGGACGTGTCGAGCTCGACGGCCGCGCAGCGCCAGCGGAGATCGGGGCCCTGCTCCAGGCGGAACGCCATGGCCCGCACCTGTTCGCCGGTACCGACGCAGGCGCTGGCCTCGACGACGCCGGGGCGCAGCGGATGGGCCCGGCAGGTGCGGACGACGGGGCGCGGGCCCACGGTGCCGAAGGGGGCGACCGGGGCCAGTTCGACGAGCTGTTGGTAGCCGTCGCCGATGCTGTGGTTCAGCATCCAGTGGACCGGCCGGCGCCCGCTGAGGACGGCGAGGAGGCGCTCGGCGAAGAGCTCGTGGGGTGTGATGCGTCGGGAGGACGGAGCGGGCCGGGAAGCGGGTCCGTCCGGGCGCCGGCGGGGCGCGGGGACGGTGGTTGGCCGATGGGGTGCAGTTCCCGCGGGTCCGGCCGGTCCGCGCTGGTCGCGACGGGTCTTGGGTGCCGTTCCGATCCGCGTCCTGGTCATGGTGATCGCCCCGTTTCTGCTTGGGCCCGGAATGTTTACCGAGCAGTAGCTTGTGGCGTTCTTCTACGGGGATCACGCCCCTCGGCGCAACGTGGGCCGGACCGCCGCGAAGGCTCGGGCGGAGATCACCTATCAGGGTGACGGGCCAAGGGGCGCCTGGGCCGTGCGCGTCGGGCGCGGACGCTCGGCAGCTCCGGGGGACCCGACACCCCCGCCTCGATGGGGGACAACGGACGTATCCTTGAGACCCCCAGGGCCCCGGAACACACGGGTCCGGGCCTCCCCACCACCGACCCGAGAAAGCGGCGGCCATGCGCGTGTACGTCCCCCTGACCCTCACCTCCCTCGCCGAGGCGCACAGGGCGGGCGAACTGGGCCCGGGCCCGCTCACCGCGTACGCCGTGACCCCGGCGCTGCGCGAGTGGTACCTCTCCGACGACATCGAGGAGCTGGAGTACGCCGCGCTCAACCGGGCGGCCGGCGCCTCGCTGCGGCTCATCTCCGGGGCCCCTTCGGCCGTCCGGCGCCGGGTCGTGCTCGCCGCCGACGTACCGGACTCGGCGACGTCCGTCGATCCCGACCGCGGGCTGGACGCCGGTGCGCTCGGCGAGGTGCGTATCGCCGGGGCGGTCCCGCTGGCCAAGGCGGCCGCCGTCCATGTGGACGCGGACGAGGCTTCGGCGGACGTGACGGCTGCGGCCGATGCGCTCGGTGCGGCGGACCTGGGTGACGACGACGCGCAGTTCACGGTGGACGGTGCGGAGGACCACGAGCTGCTCTGGTTCGCGACGCAGGAGATCGAGAACCTCATCGGCTGAGCGGCGGGCGGGGCCACCGGGCAGGGTGCGCCATGGAGCGCTGTCAGAGGTGCCCGGTAGCTTGGAAGGCATGGGGAAGCAGGGCTCACACATCGTCTGGGACTGGAACGGCACGCTGTTCCACGACGTCGACGCCGTCATCGGCGCGACCAATGCCGCCTTCGGTGAGATAGGCCTCGCGCCGATCACGCTCGAGCGCTATCGGGAGTTGTACTGCGTACCGGTGCCGCGGTTCTACGAGCGGCTGATGGGGCGGTTGCCCACCGAAGCCGAGTGGGGCGTGATGGACGAGGCGTTCCACCGGCACTACACCGCGCGGCGGGAGGCCTGCGGGCTCGCCGAGGGGGTGGACATGCTGCTGCGCGACTGGCAGTCGGCCGGGCACAGCCAGTCCATCCTCAGCCTCTTCGGCCATGAGGAACTGGTGCCGCTGGTGCGGAACTTCGGCATCGAGAGCCACTTCGTCCGGGTCGACGGGCGGATCGGCCCCTCCGGCGGTACGAAGGCGCAGCACATGGAGCGTCATGTCGCCGCGCTGGCCGGCATCGATCCCGGCAGGACGGTGGTCATCGGGGACGCCGTGGACGACGCGCTGGCCGCCGCGCACGTGGGAGCGCGGGCGGTGCTGTACACGGGTGGTTCGCACAGCCGGGCAAGCCTCGCCGAGGTGGGCGTGCCCGTGGTCGACACGCTGGCAGAGGCGGTCGTGGAGGCCGGCCGGATCGCGGGGTGAGGACGAGCCGGCGCACCCCGGGGCCCGACGGCCGCCGGTGACCGTCGGAAGTCGGCGTCACGGTCAGGAGACCGGAGCCTTGTCGCGCAGCACCGTGAGGAACTCGCGCATCCACCGGGAGTGGTCCGGCCACGCGCGAGCGGAGACCAAGGTGCCGTCGACCACGGTCTCGGCGTCCTCGAAGCGCGCGCCCGCCGACTGCATGTCCAGTTCGAGCGCCGGGTACGACGTGACCCGGCGTCCGCTCAGGCTGCCGATCGCGGCGGTGAGCAGCGGGCCGTGGCAGATCTGGGCGACGGGCTTGTCGGTGTCGAAGAACGACTTGACGAGCTTGCGCAGCTCGGGGTCGTTGCGCAGGTACTCCGGTGCCCGGCCGCCGGGGATCACCAGGGCGACGTAATTTCCCGCGTCGACCTCGGAGAAGGCCAGATCGGCGGGCCAGGTGTATCCGGGCTTCTCGGTGTACGTGTCGAAGCCGGGTTCGAAGTCGTGCACCACGAAGCGCAGGGTCTTGCGGGCCGGCGCTGCGACATGCACGTCGTAACCCTCCTCGCGCAGCCGCTGGTAGGGGTAGAGGACCTCGAGGGACTCCGCCGCGTCCCCGGTCACGATCAGGATCTTCGGTGCCATGGCCGCACGCTCCCCGGTGCCGGATCTCCGCCCCCTGCCCGGGCACGGGCACGGGGCCTATTTGTCCAACGTGCCGCGATCTGCCCGGTTTGCCAAGTCCTCGGGTGATCGAACCCCGGTTGTTATGGGACAAGGTGTCAAAGTTCGGCCCCCTGTTTTGTCCACAAGTGGCCCATGACGGACCACTGGCGGAGGGGGATAGCCTGGGTCCCGTGATCAGCGCGATAGCTCGCGGGGGCAGCGCCGCCCCCGGGCCGCGCCCGGTGTGCTCGGACGACATCCGAGACCGGGCTGCCTTCGCCGATCTTCCGGGCCGGAGCAGGCCGACAATAATGGCCGATAACCCCCCGCCCGTCCCTCGACGGGGCATAACGTCGTCAACGACCGGAGACCCCGCGTCGTGGCGTACGGCAAAGTTCGGCAGAACGACACCTCTTTCTACGTCTCGCAACGGCGCGCGACAGGAGCCTAAGGACCATGCAGACCAAGCTGGACGAAGCCAAGGCCGAGCTGCTCGCAAGGGCGGCCCGGGTTGCTGAGAACAGCCCGGTGGGAGGACACCTACCGACCGGGGCCACGAGCGAGGGTGAGTCCGCGGCACCGGCCGAGGACACGCTCCTGACGTATCTCCAGCGCTACTACCTGCACACCGCGCCCGAGGATCTGGCCGACCGCGACCCGGTCGACATCTTCGGTGCCGCCCTTTCGCACTACCGATTGGCGGAGGAGCGACCGCAGGGCACGGCGAACGTCAGGGTGCACACCCCGACCGTCGAGGAGAACGGCTGGACCTGCAGCCACTCCGTGGTCGAGGTCGTCACCGACGACATGCCCTTCCTGGTCGACTCGGTCACCAACGAACTGTCCCGGCAGAACCGCGGCATCCACGTCGTGATCCACCCGCAGGTCACGGTGCGCCGCGACGTGACGGGCAAGCTCATCGAGCTCCTGCCCGAGGGGGCGAAGGACGGCTCGCACGACACCCTCACCGAGTCCTGGATCCACGTCGAGATCGACCGTGAGACGGACCGCTCCGACCTCAAGCAGATCACCCTCGACCTGGTGCGCGTCCTGTCCGACGTCCGTGAGGCCGTCGAGGACTGGGAGAAGATGCGCGAGGCGGCGCTGCGCATCGCCGACGAGCTGCCGAGCGAGCCCACCGCGGCCGATCTGCAGAACCAGGAGGTCGAGGAGGCCCGCGAGCTGCTCCGCTGGCTCGCCGCCGACCACTTCACCTTCCTCGGCTACCGCGAGTACCACCTCAACGAGGACGACTCGCTCGGCGCCCTGCCCGGTACCGGCCTCGGTGTCCTGCGCGCCGACCCGCACCACACCGGTGAGGACGTGCACGGCCACCCGGTCAGCCCGTCCTTCAACCGGCTGCCGGCCGACGCCCGCGCCAAGGCCCGCGAGCACCGGCTCCTGGTCCTCACCAAGGCCAACAGCCGCGCCACGGTGCACCGTCCGAGCTACCTCGACTACGTCGGCGTCAAGAAGTTCGACGACGAGGGCAATGTCGTCGGGGAGCGCCGCTTCCTCGGACTGTTCTCCTCCGCCGCCTACACCGAATCGGTACGCCGGGTTCCGGTGATCCGCCGCAAGGTCGCCGAGGTCCTCAAGGGCGCGGGCTTCTCGCCCAACAGCCACGACGGCCGCGACCTGCTGCAGATCCTCGAGACGTACCCGCGCGACGAGCTGTTCCAGACACCGCCGGACGAGCTGCGCGCCATCGTCACCAGCGTCCTGTACCTGCAGGAGCGCCGCCGCCTCCGGCTCTACCTGCGCAAGGACGAGTACGGCCGCTACTACTCGGCGCTCGTCTACCTGCCGCGCGACCGCTACACCACGGGCGTACGGCTGCGCATCATCGACATCCTCAAGGAAGAACTCCAGGGCGCCAGCGTCGACTTCACGGCCTGGAACACGGAGTCCATCCTGTCCCGGCTGCACTTCGTGGTCCGCGTCAAGCAGGGCACCGAGCTGCCCGAGCTGACCGACGCCGACACCGAGCGCATCGAGGCGCGCCTCGTCGACGCCGCGCGGTCCTGGGCCGACGGCTTCGCCGAGGCCCTCAACTCCGAGCTGGGCGAGGAGCGCGCCGCGGCGCTGCTGCGCAAGTACGCCGGCGGCTTCCCCGAGGGCTACAAGGCGGACCACAACCCGCGCGCGGCAGTCGCCGACCTGACGCATCTGGAGCAACTGGCCGCGGAGGGCAAGGGGTTCGCGCTCAGCCTGTACGAACCGGTCGGTGCGGGCCCCGGCGAGCGCCGCTTCAAGATCTACCGTGACGGCGGCCAGGTCTCGTTGTCCGCGGTGCTTCCCGTGCTGCAGAAGCTCGGCTGCGAGGTCGTCGACGAGCGGCCCTACGAGTTGCGCCGCAGCGACCGCAGCACCGCGTGGATCTACGACTTCGGCCTGCGGATGCCCAAGTCCAACGGCAACGGCGACTATCTGGCCGACGACGCCCGCGAGCGGTTCCAGCAGGCGTTCGCCGCGGTCTGGACCGGCCAGGCGGAGAACGACGGCTTCAACTCCCTGGTCCTCGCCGCCGGTCTGACCTGGCGCCAGGCGATGGTGGTGCGGGCGTACGCGAAGTACCTGCGGCAGGCCGGCTCCAAGTTCAGCCAGGACTACATGGAGGACACCCTCCACTACAACGTCCACACCACCCGGCTGCTCGTCTCGCTCTTCGAGGCGCGGATGTCGCCGGACCGGCAGCGGGCCGGCACCGAGCTGATCGACGGACTGCTCGAGGAGGTCGACGGCGCGCTCGACCAGGTCGCCTCGCTCGACGAGGACCGCATCCTCAGGTCGTTCCTCACGGTCATCAAGGCGACGCTGCGGACGAACTTCTTCCAGGAGGCGTCGGGCGGTGTCCCGCACAGTTACGTCTCGATGAAGTTCGACCCGCAGGCGATCCCGGATCTGCCCGCGCCCCGGCCGGCGTTCGAGATCTGGGTGTACTCGCCGCGGGTCGAGGGCGTACACCTGCGCTTCGGGAAGGTCGCGCGCGGTGGTCTGCGCTGGTCGGACCGGCGGGAGGACTTCCGTACGGAGATCCTGGGTCTGGTCAAGGCGCAGATGGTGAAGAACACCGTGATCGTGCCGGTCGGCGCGAAGGGTGGATTCGTCGCCAAGCAGCTGCCGGACCCGGCCAAGGATCGGGACGCGTGGCTCGCCGAGGGCGTCGCCAGCTACAAGATGTTCATCTCGGCGCTCCTGGACATCACCGACAACATGGTCGGCGGCGAGATCGTGCCGCCCGCCGATGTGGTGCGCCACGACGAGGACGACACCTATCTGGTGGTCGCCGCCGACAAGGGCACGGCGACGTTCTCCGACATCGCCAACAAGGTCGCGGAGAGCTACAACTTTTGGCTCGGCGACGCCTTCGCCTCCGGAGGCTCGGCCGGCTACGACCACAAGGGCATGGGCATCACCGCCCGCGGCGCCTGGGAGTCGGTCAAGCGGCACTTCCGGGAGCTGGGGCACGACAGCCAGACCGAGGACTTCACCGCGGCCGGCGTCGGCGACATGTCCGGCGACGTCTTCGGCAACGGCATGCTGCTCAGCGAGCACATCCGCCTGGTCGCCGCCTTCGACCACCGGCACATCTTCATCGACCCGACTCCGGACGCGGCCGTCTCGTACGCCGAGCGGCGCCGCCTCTTCGAGCTGCCCCGCTCGTCCTGGGCCGACTACAACAAGGACCTGCTGTCCGCCGGCGGCGGTATCCATCCGCGTTCGGCGAAGTCGATCCCGGTCAACGCGCAGATGCGCGAGGCGCTCGGCATCGAGGGCTCGGTGTCCAAGATGACGCCGGCCGAGCTGATGCAGGCCATCCTCGAATCGCCGGTCGACCTGCTGTGGAACGGCGGCATCGGCACCTACGTCAAGGCCAGCACCGAGTCCCACGCGGACGTCGGCGACAAGGCCAACGACGCGATCCGGGTGGACGGCGCCGACCTGCGCGCCAAGGTCGTGGGCGAGGGCGGCAACCTGGGCCTGACCCAGCTCGGGCGTATCGAGTTCGCCCAGCACGGCGGCCGGATCAACACCGACGCGATCGACAACAGCGCGGGCGTGGACACCTCCGACCACGAGGTGAACATCAAGATCCTGCTGAACGCGGTGGTGTCGAACGGCGATCTGACCGTCAAGCAGCGCAACAAGCTGCTCGCCGAGATGACCGACGAGGTCGGCCGCCTCGTCCTGCGCAACAACTACGCGCAGAACACGGCCTTGGCCAACGCCCTGGCGCAGTCGTCCAGCATGGTCCACGCCCAGCAGCGCTTCATGCGCACGCTGGTGCGCGAGGGCGACCTCGACCGGGCGCTCGAGTTCCTGCCGACCGACCGGCAGATCCGCGAGCGGCTGACTCACGGACACGGTCTGACCCAGCCGGAGACGGCCGTACTGCTCGCCTACACCAAGA
This sequence comes from Streptomyces sp. YIM 130001, assembly GCF_003574445.1. Lineage (GTDB taxonomy): Bacteria > Actinomycetota > Actinomycetes > Streptomycetales > Streptomycetaceae > Streptomyces. The sequence goes on along the minus strand of NZ_KZ984550.1, from coordinate 475,752 downwards.
TCACGGTGGCGGACGCACTGCTCTCCACGGACCTGCCGGACGACCCGTATCTGCAGCGGCTGCTGCACGCGTACTTCCCGAAGCAGCTGCACGAGCGGTACACGGAACAGATCGACGGGCACGCGCTGCGCCGCGAGATCGTCACCACGGTCCTGGTCAACGACACGGTGAACGCGGGCGGCACCAGCTTCCTGCACCGGATGCGCGAGGAGACCGGCGCCTCGCTCGAAGAGGTCGTACGGGCGCACACCGCGGCCCGCGAGATCTTCGGGCTCGGCTCGGTCTGGGACGCCGTCGAGGCGCTGGACACCGTGGTGCCCGCAGACGTACAGACCCGTATCCGGCTCCACTCGCGGCGGCTTGTGGAGCGCGGCACCCGCTGGCTGCTGAACAACCGCCCGCAGCCGCTCGAACTGGCCGAGACCATCGGTTTCTTCAGTGGCGGTGTGCGGCAGGTCTGGTCCGAGCTGCCGTCGCTGCTTCGCGGCGCGGACCTCGAGTGGTACCAGCAGATCCGCGACGAGCTGACCGGCGCCGGTGTCACCGAGGAGCTGGCCCAGCAGGTCGCGGGCTTCTCCTCGGCCTTCCCGACCCTGGACAACGTCCTGATCGCGGACAATATGGGCAAGGAGCCGATGGCGGTCGCCGAGGTGTACTACGACCTCGCCGACCGGCTCGGGATCACCCAGTTGATGGACCGCATCAGCGCCCTGCCGCGTACCGACCGCTGGCAGTCGATGGCCCGCGCGGCCATCCGTGAGGACCTGTACGCGGCGCACGCCGCCCTCACCGCGGACGTCCTCGCGGCGGGCGGCGACTCGGCGACCCCGGAGCAGCGCTACAAGGCCTGGGAGCAGCAGAACGCGGCGATCCTGGGCCGGGCGAAGACGACCCTGGACGAGATCCAGGGCTCGGAGGACTTCGACCTGGCGAACCTGTCGGTGGCGATGCGCACGATGCGGACGCTGCTGCGTACGCACAGCTGACGCTGCGGGCACACCCGTACGGAAGGGGTCCTTCGGGGCCCCTTCCGTCGTTCCCCGACCTCCGTTGGCCCCCATGAGCTCGATGGTTTGTCCCGTTATGGATGACAATCGGACTGTGTACGAGCAGTGCCGGGTGTCTGGAGGGACGCATGGATGTGACCGCGGACGTGTCCGTCGTCGTGATCGTCTACAACGACGAGGAGCGGCTGCCGGCGGCAGTGCGTTCCGCGCTCGGGCAGACACTGCGGTCCGTCGAGGTCCTGGTGGTCGACGACTGCAGTACGGACGGCTCGTACCGGGTCGCGCAGCAACTCGCCGCCGAGCACCCCGGTCGCGTACGCGCCCTCCGGCTGCCGGAGAACAGCGGCGGCTGCGGCGCTCCGCGGAACTTCGGCGTCGACCACGCGCGCGGGACGTACGTGATGTTCCTGGACAGCGACGACGTCCTGGAGCGCAACGCCTGCCGCAACATGCTGGAGGCCGCCGAGACCACCGGCGCCGATCTGGTCGCCGGACTGTGTGTGCGGGTCCACGTCGACTCCCGCAGCGGCAAGCAGGTCAAGTGGTACCCCTGGCTCTACGACCGGACCCGCACCCTCGAGTCCATCGCCGAACTCCCCGACCTGCTCGTCTTCGACACCCTGTCGACCAACAAGTGCTACCGCCGGGACTTCCTCGCCCGTGAGGGCCTGCGCTTCCCGGTCGGCATCCACTACGAGGACCTGCTGTTCTCCGCGCAGGCATACGTGGCGGCCCGCCGCATCACCCTCATCCCGAACCGGGTCTACGACTGGAACGTGGTGGACGGTGCAGCCGCGAAGTCCATCAGCAACCGCCGCCACGAGATCGCCAACTTCGCGCATCGGATGGAGATCCACCGCCAGGTCGACACGCTCCTGGCCGAGCGCGGCCTGACGGACCTCAAGTTCCACAAGGACGTGAAGTTCCTCAAGCACGACCTGGTCCTTCACCTGCGCGATCTGCCGTCCACGGACGAGGAGTACCGGCGCGCCTTCGCCGAACTCGCCCGGCCCTATGTCGCCGGATTCGCGCCCGAGGTCTACCGGGAGGTGCAGCCCGCCCAGGCCATCTGCGCCTATCTCCTGCTCCTGGAGGACTGGGACCGGCTGATCCCCGCGGCCGACACCCTCACCAACCGCGACAAGCTGTCCTCGCCGCTGGCCGAACGCGACGCCCGCGTCTACTGGTGCGCCGACCATCTCGACGACCCGCTGGGCCGCGAGGTCCTCGACGTCACCGCACTCGGCTATCACACGGCCCCGCTCGGACATCTCTTCCTGCGCAACGAGCTCACCGAGTACACCGACCTCGGCGCGGGCGGCCGCGGCCCCGTACGGCTCGCGGGCAGGATCGTGAACCCGCTCGGCCGGATCCGCGCGGACCGGCCGCTGCGCGGACAGCTCGAGTTCCGTGCCCGTCGACGCAGCCTGCAGACGTTCCGCTTCCCGCTCGCCTCCTTGCGGCACGCCGGCGAGACGCTGGAGTGGAGCGCGGAGGTGGACCTCGCCCGGGGGCTGCGGCCGCTCGGTGTGATCGACGCCGTGTGGGACGTACGTCTGATCCTCGACGTGGACGGGGAGCGGCTGCGAACCCGGCTGACCGCGCGGGACCAGGACATCGAGGACGCCGCCGAGTTGCGGGTACGTCCGCGGCTGACCCGGCTCGTCGCGGACCGGCTCGAGCCACGGGTCTCGCAGCGCGGCCATCTCGCGTTCCGCCTCGTGTCGCGGGGGCCGGCCGCGAGGCGTAGCGAGGAGGCGATCCGACGGGCCATCGCCACCGGCCCGGCCGGCACCGCCAAGCGGAAGGTGCGGTCGACCCGGAACCGGCTGCGCTCCGGGGAGACCAAGATCCGTGCGTACCACCGGCTGCTCGCCAGGCTGCCGGTCCGCAAGGGGCTGGTGGTCTTCGAGAGCCACCTGGGCCGGCAGTACAGCGACAGTCCGCGGGCCATCTACGAGGAGATGCGGCGGCAGGGGGTGCGCTTCCGTGCCGTGTGGTCGTACGCGGGGAAGAAGCCGGCCGGGTTCCCCGAGGACGCGGTGCTGGTGCGGCGTTGGAGCTGGCCGTACCTCAGGTATCTGGCGCAGGCCGAGTTCTGGATCGACAACCAGGGCTTCCCGCTCAAGCTGACCAAGCGCCCCGAGACCACGTACATCCAGACCTGGCACGGCTCCGCGCTCAAGCGGATGGGCTTCGACGAGCCCGGCTACAAGGCGATGTGGCACCCGGCGCAGCAGGCCTACCAGCAGGCACTCGACCGCTTCGACGCCTTCCTGGTCCGCTCCGAGCACGACGTCCGCACTCTCGCGCGTGCGTACCGGCTGCGTCCCGACGTGCCGCTGCGCACCGGCTATCCGCGCAACGACGCGCTCGTGGCCGCCCGCGCCGCGGAGGAGAACACGGGTGCACGCGCGCGTGGACCCCTGGCGGCGGAGCTCGGGATCCCGGACGACAGGACCGTCCTCCTGTACGCGCCGACCTTCCGCGCCACCGAGGGCGGCAAGGTTCGGACCTTCGAACTCCCCTTTGACGTCGAGGAGTTCGCGCGGCGCTTCGCGGACCGCTGTGTGCTGCTGATCCGTTCGCACTACCTGAACCACGTGGTGCTGCCGCCGTCCGTGCGCGGCGCGGTCGTCGATGTCACCTCGCAGCACGACATCACCCCGCTGCTCGCCCTCGCCGACGGCCTGATCACGGACTACTCGTCCGTGATGTTCGACTACGCCCTGCTCGACCGGCCGATGATCTTCTACGCGTATGACTACGAGGAGTACGCGGCGCACAGTCGCGGCACCTACTTCGACCTCCGCGAGGAGGCGCCGGGCCCTGTCGTCGGTACGCAGGAGGAACTCTTCGACTCGGTGGCCGACCTGAAGTCGGCCGACGCCGAATACGCCGCGGCCCGGGCGGACTTCGTGGCCCGCTACGGCGAGTACGACCAGGGGGACGCCGCGAGCCGCGTCGTCTCGACGTTCTTCGCCCCCGGGAGGCACGCGTGACGACCGCACTCGAGACCACCGTCGAGTCCCCGCTCGCGGACCGGGCGCGCGACGTGTTCCTGGTCTCCAACAGCGTCGACGAGTTGGGCGGGGTGACGACCTGGTCGCATCAGATGGCGCGACTGTTCACCGCTCGCGGCCACCGTGTGCACGTCGTCGGCATCCGGCCCGCCCCGGAGGGTCAGCAGCAGCGTCTGGGCGACGAACTGCCGTACCCCACCACGACGTTGTACGACGCCGATCCGCCGCGGGAGGGCCGCGAGGCCACGATGCCGGCGCAGTCCGCGAAGCTCACGGCGCTGTTCCGGGCGGCCCGTCCGGGCGCGGTGGTGATCGTCACGCAAGTCTGGGCCATGGAGTGGGTGGTCCGCGCCGACACCGCGGGCCACACCGTGATCGGCATGAGCCACGAGTCGTACGCCGCGACCCGCGGCAGTTCACGTCTTGGGCGCTGCAAGAGGTACTACGCGGACGTCGACCGGATGCTGCCGCTGACCCGGGAGGACGCCGACCTGTGGATCTCCCACGGCGGCATGAACAACGTCGGCCACATGCCCAATCCGCTGCCCGTACTGCCCGACGCACCCTCGCCGCGCACCGGCCGCGTCGTCACCAGCATCGGCCGCCTGGAGGACCAGAAGGGCATCGACATGCTCCTGGAGACCTGGGCGGAGGTCGCTCCGCTGCACCCGGACTGGCAACTGCACATCTACGGGGACGGTGAGGACGAGGACACCCTGCGGCGGCAGTGCTGGGCTCTCGGCCTGGACGGTTCGGTGCGCTGGCAGGGCCGCACCCACGATCCGGCGGCGGCGCTCAGGGCGGGCTCCGTCTTCGTGCAGTCCTCGCGCTACGAGGGCTTTCCGCTGGCCCTGATGGAGGCGATGGCGACCGGTGTGCCGTGCGCGGCCTTCGACTGTGCGCCGGGGGTGCGGGAGATCGTCCAGGACGGTGTGGACGGGCTGCTCGCACCCCTCGGCAACATCACCCGGCTCGCCCGGCACCTCGACGCGCTGATGTCGGACAAGGCGCTCAGGGACCGGATGGGGGACGCTGCCCGGGGCAATATCCAGCGGTACTCGACGGACGAGATCGTGCGGCGGTGGGAGGGGCTGTTCGCGTTTCTGGAGCGGTGAGCGGTGAGCGGTGAGCGGGCAGCGGTGAGCGGCCGGTGGTGGCGGGGCGCTGTCAGCGTTTGCCGCCGGTGAACTCCTCGTACTCCGCGAGGACTTCGTCCGTCGGTCCGTCCCGGCGCAACTCGCCGTGCTCCAGCCACAGCACCCGGTCGCAGGTGTCCCGGATGGACTTGTTGTTGTGGCTGACCAGGAAGACCGTGCCCGCGTTCCGGCGCAGTTCGCGGATCCGGGTCTCGGAGCGCCGCTGGAAGGCGCGGTCACCGGTGGCCAGGGCCTCGTCGATCAGGAGGACGTCGTGGTCGCGGGCCGCGCCGATCGAGAAGCGCAGCCGCGCCCGCATGCCCGAGGAATAGGTGCGCATCGGGAGCGAGATGAAGTCGCCCTTGTCGTTGATTCCGGAGAAATCGACGATGTCGTCGTAGCGTTCGCGGGTCTGCGCGCGGGACAGGCCCATCGCGAGGGCGCCGAGCACCACGTTCCGTTCGCCCGTCAGGTCGTCCATCAGGGCTGCGTTGACACCCATCAGGGACGGCCTGCCCTGGGTGAGGATGCGGCCCCGTTCGGTGGGCAGGAGGCCCCCGACGGCGCGCAGCAGTGTCGACTTTCCGGAGCCGTTGGTGCCGATCAGGCCGATCGCCTCGCCGCGGTAGGCCGTGAACGAGACGTTTCTGACGGCGTGCACCTCTCGTCCGCCGGACGGCTTGCCGCGCCGCAGGATGCGGCTGAGTGCGGAGGTGGCGCTGCCGCGGCCGGCGGAGCCGCCGCTGACCCGGTAGACGATGTCCACGCCGTCGGCGATCACGGTGGGGGGCGGGGCCTCCGTCGCGGGCTCGGTGGACGGCGCGGGCGCGGGGCCCGGGACGCGGCCCGTCGCCCGCGCGGACAGGGATGCACTCAGGGTGTCAGCCACGACCGTAGGTCTCCTCAGCCTTCCAGAACCAGATGAATCCGCCGACCCCGACGACCACCGCCCAGCACGCCGCCGTGATCCACCAGGTTGTTGCCTGGCCGGGTGGCTGCGCCGTGTGGAAGCTGTCGATCAGGACGTACCGCATGAGATCGATGAAGACGGCCGCCGGGTTGAACTCCAGTGCCGTGCGCACGAATTCGGGGATGTCCCGGCCCTCGAGCTTCGACTGCAGGCTGAACATCACGCCCGAGCCGTACATCCAGGTGCGCAGCAGGAAGGGCATCAGTTGGGCGATGTCGGGGGTCTTGCTGCCGAGGCGGGCGACGGCGAGCGCGAGGCCGGCGTTGAACAGGAACTGGAGCGCGAGCACTCCGGGTGCCAGCAGCCAGGAGGTCGTGACCGGTACGCCGAAGCCGAGCAGGATCACGGCGAGCGCGGCCATCGAGAAGAGCAGTTGCTGGAGTTGCTGCAGGCAGAGCGCCAGGGGCAGCGCCGCCCGGGGGAAGTGCAACGCCCTGACCAGGCCCAGGTTTCCGGAGATGGCACGGGTGCCGGTGAGTGCGGAGCTCTGCGTGAAGGTGAACACGAACACGCCCGTCACCAGGAACGGCACGAAGTCCTCGACGCCCCTGCGGGTGTCGACCAGCACGCCGAACACCAAGTAGTAGACGGCCGCGTTGAGCAGCGGTGTGAGTACCTGCCAGAGCTGGCCGAGGCGGGCGCGGTTGTACTGCGCGGTGAGTTTGGCGGTGGCGAACGCGGTGATGAAGTGCCGCCGCTGCCACAGCTGTCGGACGTAACTCGGCAGTGAGGGGCGGGCGCCGCTGGCCGTGAGGCCGTGGCGTGCGGCGAGTTCGGTGGGGGAGAGGGCCGGCTCGGTGGCGGGTGGAGTGGAGGTGGCGCGGGTGGGCGCGGGCTCCTGAGGGGGCTTGTCGAGTGTGTGGCTCACCTTCCGGGCCTCCGGGTGTGAGGGGTCGCGGGATCCGCGGCGTTTGCGGCGCCTTGGCGTCGGGACGGTACCGTTTCGTCGTTGCGTGGAGCGTAGGGCTTGACGACGTCGGTACGCAACCGTTTCGTCGTGACGTGGTCGTGGTCACGTCGCCCTATGCTTGGTGCTCATGACACCCAAGAGCCGTGAAGGCGACCGCGAGGAGAACGCAGCCGGCGGTCCGGGCCGTCGGCGGGCACCGGCGGGTGCGGCCGTGCTCCGGGAGGACGTCACCGAGGCGATCCGTGGGGCGGTCTTCGCGGAACTCGCGGCGGTCGGCTATGCGCGGATGTCCATCGAGGGGGTCGCGCGGCGGGCGGGTGTCGGCAAGACCGCCGTCTACCGCCGGTGGCGTTCCAAACTGCAGCTGGTGCTCGACCTGGTGTCCGCGGTCGCCGTGCAGGGGCTGCCGGCCCCGGACACCGGCTCGCTCGAGGAGGATCTACGGCTGCTCTACGAGGTGACTTCGCGTGCGCTGCGGCATCCGGTGGCCGGGCAGATCATTCCGGATCTGCAGGCGGAGGCGGCCCGCAATCCGGAGATCGCCGAGGCGTTGCAGCAGGCGCTGCGGGAGGGGCAGTACTCGGTCGCGAGCGGCATCGTACGGGCAGCGTCCGCGCGCGGGGAGCTGTCCGAACTGGACGGGACGGACGAGGACTTGGCGCTGGACCTGATCTCCGGGCCGCTGTACTGGCGCTCCGTCGTGGTCCGTTCACCGCTGCCCGACGGCTACCTGGACCTGCTCGCCTCGGCCACGGCGGCGGCGCTTCGGGAGTTGTGAGGCCGGCCGCCGCCCGATTCGATGTCGGGCGACGGCGCGCTCCGGTCGGGCCGCGAGGCGTTACGGGGGTGGGTCCTGGTCGGGCCGTGGAGCGTTCACCGGTGGTGGTGCTGCCAACCGGCCCAGGCGGACGTGACCATGTCCCGTACGTCGTGCTTGGCCTTCCAGTCCAGCTCCCCGGAGATGCGGTCCGCCGCGGCCACCACGCGCGCGGGGTCGCCCGCGCGGCGGGACGTGACCTCGGGGGTGATGTCCCGGCCGGTCACCTCGGAGATGATGTCGACCATCTCGCGGACCGAAACTCCCTCTCCCCGGCCGATGTTGACCGTCAGGTCAGTGCCGGGCTCGGCGGCGAGTCGGCGGGCGGCGGCCACATGCGCATCCGCCAGGTCGGCCACGTGGATGTAGTCGCGGATGCAGGTGCCGTCGGGCGTGGGGTAGTCGTCGCCGAAGATGCGCGGCGCCTCGTCGGCGCTGAGCTTCTCGAAGACCATCGGAACGATGTTGTACACGCCGGTGTCGGCGAGCTCAGGGGCCGCGGCGCCCGCCACGTTGAAGTAGCGCAGGGAGGCAGTCGTCAGGCCGTGCGCCCGGCCCGTCGCGCGCACCAGCCACTCGCCGGCCAGTTTCGTCTCGCCGTACGGGTTCATCGGCAGGCACGGCGTCTCCTCGGTGACGAGGTCGACGTCCGGCATGCCGTAGACGGCGGCCGACGAGCTGAGGACGAAGGCGCCGACGCCCGAGTCCACCACTGCCTCGAGCAGGACACGAAGGCCCTCGATGTTGACCCGGTAGTAGTCCAGGGGGAGTTCGACGGATTCGCCGACCTGCTTCTTCGCCGCAAGGTGGATGACGCCCGTGATGCCGTGATCGGCCAGGGTGCGGCCGAGCAGGTCACGGTCGAGGATCGAGCCCTGGACCAGGGGGACGCCCTCGGGTACGCGGTCCGCGATGCCGGTCGACAGGTCGTCGTACACGACCGCCTGCTCGCCCGCCGCCGTCATGGCGCGGACGACGTGTGCCCCGATGTAGCCGGCGCCGCCGGTGATCAGCCAGGTCATGTCCACCCTGTCCTTTGCCTTGCTTGGTCGCTCTTGTGCGTCGGTCGTGTGCCGGTCTCTGCTTCGTGCTTCGTGTCCGGTCGGCGCGGGGTGCGGCCACGCCGTCGGTTCCTGCATTCTCCGTGCTGCCGTCCCGCCGTCCGCACCCGGTGTGCCGGTCCGGCCGGTCGTTGGCTGTTCTCGGTCGGTCAACGTGCGGCGCCGCGGGCCGGTTCCGCTGGGGCGGCCGTCGGGTGGTCGGGCGCGGGTGGCTTGCGCCGGGAGCGCTCCGCGTCGAGCAGGCGCCGCAGCCGCGCCCGCGCCGCGCTCCTCGCGGCGGATGCTCCGGGAGCCACGCGTACGGCGAGGCTCCCCGCCCGTGTGCTGTACGGCCGCAGGAGCAGCAGGCCGCGGCGCGCGCGCAGGACGAACCGCGGGTGCAGCCGTCCGGGGCCGGGTGCCGGGTGGGCCGTGGTGTCGCGGTAGCTGCCGTCGGCGAAGCGGACCCGGAGCCGCAGGTCCCACAGACCGGTGTCGAGCCCCGCCAGGTCGAGGTCGACGCGCGCGGACCAGGAAGGCGCGGCAGAGTCGGCGTCCGCCGGGCCGTCCGGCGTCCAGGGCGCCGTGTGGTGCAGTCCGGTACGCCGGTCGGCGCGGGCGAGCAGCTCGACGTCGACGCTGACGGGTACGGCCGCGCTCGCGCGTCCGTAGAGGTCGTGCAGGCGCAGCGTCAGGGTGGAGGCACGCGCGCGTGGCCGTACCTCGGCGTCCACGGCGAGCGGCAACAGTCGCATCGGCCGTACGAGGAGGTGGTCGAGAGGCACCTGCGGCAGGGCCTGCGACCAGATGGGCGCGCCCGCCGCGTCGACGGCGTAGGGCGGCAGGAGCCGGGCCGGGCGCGCCGCGATCTCCTTGATGCGGGGGAGGTCGACGGGGTCGGGCGCGGCGAGCACCACGCGCGCGATGACGCGGCCCGGCGCGGGGGCGCGCGCGAAATCGGCGGCGTCGAAGGTCGACAGGTACGCGCGCGTGGTGTGCCACCAGGCAGCGCGGTACTCGGCGCTCCGGTCGCCCAGTTCGCGCGCGTACATACACAGGCTGTGGTCGAGGAACTTGGCGCGGGCCGCGCTGGCGAGCCGCTGCTCGCCGGCGGCCGCGAGGATCTCGACGGCCTGTCGGTGGGCGTCGAGCCGTGCCGTCCAGTTCCCGATGCCGGCGCGGTCGAGGGAGAGCGAGAGGCGGGCGGCCTCACGGCGTACGTGCCAGACGTAGACCGGATTGGCGATGAGGGCGATGCGCGGGGCCGCGGCGAGCACACGCGCGGTGAAGACGAAGTCCTCGTAGAGGAACCGGCCCTCGGGGAAGCGGATCCGGTGCTGTCGCAGGAAGTCGGTCCGGTAGAGCTTGTTGACGCACAGGGTGTCCTGCACCAGGGAGGTGCGGTGTGCGGGGTGTTCGATGATCGCGGCGCTGTCGTACAGGCCGGGCTGCCAGACGGTCTCGTGCCCGGAGGGCAGCTCGCGGCGCAGGCAGCGGCCCGTGGTGACCTCGGTGCCGTGTTCGCGGGCGGCCGTCAGGAGTGCGTCCACGGCACCCGGCGGCAGGACGTCGTCGCTGTCGAGGAACATCAGGTGCGCCGAGGTCGCGGCGTCGATGCCGTCGTTGCGCGGAGTGCCGCAGCCGCCGCTGTTGGCCCGCCGCAGGACGGGACGGACCCGGGAGTCGTCGGCGGCGAGCGCGGCGAGCAGTCGGGGGCTGGCGTCGGTCGAGTGGTCGTCGACCGCGATGACCTCGCGTACGTGAGGTCCCTGGGCGAGCGCCGAGCGCACGGCGTCCACGACATGGGGTGCGTCGTTGTAGCCGATCACGACGATGCTCACGCCGTCGGCGGGGGCGACGGGTGCCGCGGCGGGAGCGATGGACCCGGCGTCGGACGGTGACCGGTGGTCTGGCGTGCTGTTCACGAGTGAATCTTAGCTTTTGACCTGTTTTCTCTGTTTGCCCCGGTTTCCCGGTTTCCGGGGAGCTTCGTGGTCGACGACCACAGGCCCTTCCAGGACAGCACCGCGGCCGTCACGAGCAGGCCGTTGCGGACCAGCATCACCAGGCAGCCGGTCCAGGTCCCGGTCATCACGTCCTCGTAGAGCGTGGGATACGCGAGCGTGCTGACGGCGGCCGCGGCGGCGAGGACGGCGGCGACGGGCCGCTGGGTCGTTGCGCGCGAGGTGAGACAGACCGCCGCGAGTCCGAGCAGCCAGATCAGGTACTGCGGCGAGATCACCCGGCTCGTCACGGTGAACAGCAGTACGGCGCAGAGTGCGGCGTCGTACGGCGTCGCCGTGGTCCACCGCCCGGACCGCACCGCCCTGATCCGCCGGCCGACGAGAGCCACGCACGCGAGGACGGTCAGCACCAGGCAGGTGGCGGCCACCGTCGGCACGTACGGCCCCACGAACTCGACGGAGCCGTACTGGTAGCGCATTTCGCCGGGCCAGCCCGCCTGCCGGGCGAGGGAGAGGACGGTGCCGCCGAGCGACTCGATCTGTACGCCGCGGTCGCCCTGCTGGCTCAGGAAGTCGAACGGATGCGTGAACAGGGCGGCGAGCAGGAGCAGCAGTCCGGCCGCGGTCGCGGCCGCCGCGGTCCATGCGGTGCGGGTGATGCGGCCCGGTGGGGTGCCGAGCAGGACGAGCGCCGGCCACACCTTGATCACGGCACCGGCAGCGGCACAGGCTCCGGCGATCGCACTCCACGCGCGCGTGGAGGACGTTTTCGCGGAGTCGGCTTTTACCGGGCTGGTGCGCCCGGCTGCGGTGGGCAGGGCGAGCAGCGCCGCCACCGCGAACGCGGTGACCTGGACGTCGTAACGGGCGAGCGGGATGTGCAGGAGCAGCGGGAGGCTGCAGGTCCACAGGAGCGCACCGCGCAGCGAACGCCCCGGCCGCCGTCCCGCCCGGACCAGAAGCAGCACCACGACCGCGTCGGCGATCAGCGTCATGGCGACGAACGCCTGGAAGTAGCTCGCCCCTGGCACCAGACCGGGCGCCAGGATCACCGGGCCGGCCGCCGGCGGGTACTGCCACAGCGGGTCGTCGAGGGGGAAGCCGCCGTCGGCCAGGACGCCGTACCAGCGGAAGTAGAGCTCGTAGACCTCGCGGGCGACGCCGCCCACCCCGAGCGGGTGGCTGCCGTCGCGGGCCAGCAGGACCAGCATCACCGCCCGTGTGATCACCCAGGCCGCGACGAGCGCGGGCAGCGGGCTCCGCCGGGGGCGTACGGACTCGGGATCGGCCGTGGAGGCGGGCGCGGGCGCCTTCACGCCGCTCAACGTTCGTTCCCCGCAGGGCCGTTCACCGGCGCCGGCGCCCGACGGCCGTCTCCTACGCGCATCAGCACCTCACCTGTACGTGGCCCCCAGGCCGCCACCGCCGCCTCCTGAGGGGCTTGTTGATCCGGCGAGAGCAGCACCCAGCGCACGTCGTAGCGGCGCACGATCCCGTCCCGCTGTGCGCGCGTGCTGCCGGGGTCCAGATAGCGCCGGACGGCGTCCAGCCGGCGTTGTCGCTGCGGCTCGGGCAGCGAGGCGTCCGGCCGCACGGGCGCGACGAGATTCGGCCCGAAGCCCGGCAGCGAACGCGAGGCCCGATAGCTGTCGGTCAGCACCACGTCGCCCGGCCCGATCCGCTCGGCGGCCCAGGCGTACGAGGGCCAGCGCGGCGGCTGGTCGAAGCCCACCGGATCGACGGCCCGCGGCACCACCGCACCGGCGTGCACCAGCAGGAGGCCCGCGAGTGCTCCCGAGGCCGCAGCGCCCGCGAGGACCCGGCGGCCCCGCGCCCATGGCCGCGGCCCGGCCAACTCCACGGCGAGGGCGAGCTGCAGCGGGATCACCGCAGCCCCCAGGACCCGGCCGTACGTGAAGTGCCCGGACAGGTAGCCGTAGCCGACGATCAGGCAGTCGAGGGCGAACATCAGGACCAGCGGATCGCGGCGGTCGCGCCGCCACCGCAGCCACAGCGCGGGCAACCCGATCAGGGACAGCCAGTAGCGTTCGGCAAATCCCGTGTACAACCGCTCGTGAACCGGGTCCGCGCTCCCGTCCCCGACGAGCGAGAACACCGAGAAGTACGGCCACAGGGCGGCGAGCAGGACGGCGGTCGCTCCGGCGAGTACCCAACGGGCCACCACGCGCGCGTGCCACCCGCGCTGCCGCCCGGCCACCAGGGCGGCGACGCCCGCCATGGCCCCGACCGAACCGATCGGATGCACCAGCAGGACCAGGGCGCCGAGCACGCCGAGCAGTACGTACGAGGCCGGCCGGCCGCCGGACGCGGCGAGCCGTGCCGTCAACGCCCAGACCCAGAAGGCCAGTCCGACGGCGAAGGTGCTCGGGAACGGCAGATGCCCCGTGAGCGGCATCAGTCCGAGGAACCCGCTCCACCACGCCGTCCTGGTGCCCCACAGCAGTACCAGGAAAGCGAGCGCGAGCACCGGCGCCCAGGGCCGGGGCGTGAGGGCCTTCACGAAGCGGCCGAGCCCCGTCAGCAGCACCAGGAGGTTGACCGGTCCGGTCAGCTTGACCACCTGCCACCCGTCGAGCCCGGTCAGCCGGGCGACGACGGCCTGCAGCACCGCGTACGGCGAGTAGTACGGGCTGCCGGCGCCCGGTACGTCGGCCGTCGGTTGGGCGGGCGACCACAGATCGGCGACGAGCCGGTTCACCACGGCCGCGTGCTGCCCGAAGTCGCAGCAGACCGGCACCCGCCAGGCCGCGGCCCCGGCCACCAGCCAGAACAGCGTGCCGTACACCAGGTACGGGCTCGGCCGCAGCGACCTGAGCCCGCCGTACACGGCTGTGGACCCGTGCACGACGCGCCGCGCGGCCGCCGTCCTGACCCCGGCCACGCGCGCGTCCGTCATCGCAGCAGCCTGTCCGCGACGCGCGCCGCCGCGCGTCCGTCGTCGAGGTCGCAGTACGCCTGCCGGAACGCGGCGTACGCGCGCGCGTGCCGCTCGGCCACCGCGTCCAGGTCCCGCAGCGCCGTGACGACGTCCTCGGTGCTGCGGAGCAGCGGCCCCGGGACCGTGGCCTCGAAGTCGAGACAGAAGCCGCGCACGGTGTCCCGGTACTGCTCGAGGTCGTAGGTGTGGAAGAGCATCGGGCGGCCGGTCAGCGCGAAGTCGAACGCCAGCGAGGTGTAGTCGGTGACCAGGACGTCGGCGACCAGGAGGAGTTCGGCCACCTGCGGATACGCGCTGACGTCCACGACGAACGGCGGGCGGGCACCCGGCAGCGGTCCCGCGGCCAGCGGATGACGCCGTACCAGGAGCACATGGTCGTCGCCGAGTGCCGATTCCGCGGCGGCGAGGTCGAGTGCCTGCTCGTGCCGGTAGCGGTCGGGTGCGTAGCCGAGATGGTCGCGGTACGTCGGGGCGTACAGCACCACGCGTCTGCCGGGCGGCAGCCCCAGGCGGGCCCGTACCCGGTCGGCGATCTTGCCGCGGTCGTCCGCGAACAGCAGGTCGTTGGCCGGGGATCCGGCCTGCAGCAGCTCACCGCGGTAGGCGAGTGCGCGGCTCAATCGTGCGGTGGCGCGCCGGCCCGGGGCGACCAGGACGCTCCACTGGGCGGTGGCCCGGGCCAGGACGTCGAGCTGGGAGTGGTCCGCGTAGGGGCTGCCGGTGAGATCCGTGCCGATGCGCTTGAACGGGTTGCCGTGCCAGGTCTGTACGACGGTCTGGCCGCTTCGGCGCTCGAAGAAGTCCGGCAGATGCCCTGCGGTGACGATCCTGCGGCAGCGCGCGAGCGCCTCGTACCAGGCGCTGCTGTGCAGTTCCACACCGTCGGCGCCTGCCGGCACCGAGCTGCGTCCGTCGTGTGTCACCCACAGGTGCTCGACCGGGGCACCGCGTCGGAGGAGTTCTTCCTGCACTGCGCGCGGGGAGTCCCCGCCGACGTACAGGACCGTCTCCTTCAGGGGCAGTTCGCGCTGTGCCGCGTAGTGCACGGTCCGCAGCTGCGCCTGGCGGTACGCACCGCGCTCCTCGCGCGCGAGGCGGGGCGCCGCGTCGATCAGGAGCCGGTCCCCGAAGCGGCGGTCGGCGCTGTAGTCGCGGCCCTGGCACGCGCGCGTGAGCGGCAGCCGGCCCGCCAGCGACGCGAGCGTGCGCACAGGCACCCCGTCGCCGTCCGCACCGAGTTCCCGGAGGAAGGCGTACCAGCGGCCCTGGCGTAGCGGCAGGCCGCCGTCCGCGATGGCCGGCTCCACGCGCGCGGTGAAGCGGCCACCCGCGCGGTGGACGTCCACGGCGACCTCTTCGTGCCGTGAGTCGTGCCGCAGTACGAGCTCCGCATCGCCCCAACTGGCGTCCGCCACCGTGCCCTCGACCACCAGCGAACCGCCGTCGGTCCAGCGCAGCGAGTCGGCCACCGGCTGCCGGGTCAGTTCGACGACGAGTTGCCCCGAATCGTCGGCGGTCGCACAGAGCTCGCGTCCGGCACCTGCCGGATACCGCCCGGGCGGCAGAGCGACGACCGCCGCGAGTGCGGCCGAGGAGCCGTCGGGAAGCATCAGCTCCGCCTGCCAGCGGTCACTGTGCGGCGGCTCGACCTCCTTGGGCTCGTGGCGCTCGGCGGGCGGCACAGCGGCGATGGCGGCGACCGGAAGCCGGATCGCGAAGTCGTCGCCGGCGCCCTCGACGGGGCAGTCGAAACGGGCGTCCGCATGCGTGTGCGTGAGCCGCAGGACGGTCGGCCGAGGGCCGTGCAGGCGCCCGTGCAGCACCACCTCGTCACCCTCCGCACGATGCGACTCCACGCGCGCGTGGTACGCGACGACCTCGAGCACCAACCGTCCCCGGCTGTACGTCAGGACGAGCCGGAACCCGTCCTCGAGCTCCCGCACCAGGGCCTGCGCGGCCGGTCCCTCGGGGGCCCGCACGGCCGCCCTGCGCACCGTGCCGTGTCCGGCGACGAGGACACCGAGCAGCCAACTGCCGGGCTCCCTGCGACCGCGCACCTTGAGGCTGTCCGGGTCGACGATCATCGAGAAGCCGGAGTGGTCGTAGACGTGCAGCTCCTGGCCCGAGTCCTCGGTCGCCGCGGGCGACGGCACGCTCCTGGTCGGTACGCGGCGCACAACTCCCTTGTGGCGCGCGGACTTCAGGATGCCGGTGCGCACCTCACGGCCCGGTGACGCGCTCGGGAGGTTGCGCACGTACGCGTACCCGTCGATGCGGAGCGTCCCGTCGTCCTGCCATTCGGCACGCTCAAGGCGGGCTACGACCGGCAGTTCACCGCGCCGCAGCCGTGCCGTGCGGGCCGGGACGCGCAACCGGCCTCCCGAGGCGTCGGGATGGACCGCGGCGCGACGCACCGCGCCCCGCACGCCGAACGCGGCGCCGCCCCGCTGCTCGAAGGAGAGCACCGCGATCAGATCGGCGAGCCGCCGCTCACGCACCAGATGCCACTTCACCCGCAGGTCGACCGGCAGTGCGTCGATGACACCCGGGTCGGCGCGCGCGAGGAACGCGGCCGCGCCCACCAGGAAGGCGGCCCGGTACTCGGGACCGCCCATCGGCAGCCCGTCGAGGAGGGGCCCGAAGTCGTCGCGCAGGCAGGAGGTGTCGTAACTCCGGCGGTGCTCGGGGAACCGCTCCGCCAGGAAGCGGCTCACCTCGTCGCAGGCCGCGATCCGGTCCCGTACGCCGCGCACGTCGGTGCGCTGCCCGGTGAGCGAGCCTTCGCGCCGGTAGTAGACGTGGTCGTGCAGCACGTCCACGGAGGAGGCGAGAAAGTGCGCGGGGACGATCACCGGGGTGTCCTCGTAGAGCCCACCTTCGGGGAAGGAGAGGCCGTGGCGCTGCCAGAAGGCGCGGCGGAAGACCTTGTTCCAGGCGACCCGGTCGGAGAGCAGTTCGGGGTCGCGGGTGATGTGGGTGCGTTCCCGGGTCTTCGTCAGCCACGTGTACTGCCCGGTCTGGTGGCGGCCGCGGTCGTCGAGCCGCCAGACGTTGCCGGTGGCGAAGTCGGAGCCGGTGCTCTCCAGGCTGGTGATCATCCGGTGGTACGCGCCGTGCGGCACGACGTCGTCGCTGTCGGCGAAGGCCAGGAACTCGACGCCGGGGGAGATCTGCTGGACCCCGGTGTTGCGGGCCGCTCCGAGTCCGGCGTGCTCCTGGCGTACGTACCGCAGGCGTGGATCGCGGTCGGCGAATGCTTGGGCGATGCGGGTGCTGCCGTCGGTGGAGCCGTCGTCGACGAGTACGACTTCGAGGGCGCCGTCCCACGGGACGGTCTGGGCTGCGATCGATCGCAGGCACTCCTCCAGGCAGTGCTCGACGTTGTGGATGGGCACGACGACGCTGAGACGTGGCTGCACGGACACGGGCCTCTCCTCCGGAGCGGGCGCACGGGACACCGCCGACCATGGCGGAGTATTTGTACGGTTTGCCCGTTCCGGTCAATTCCTTCGCCCTGCGTCGCCCGAAAGGATGACTATCGGTCTTCGACAGGCGGTGTCCGTCTCACTACGTTCGGTGCGCATGCCCCGTTTCTCCGTTGTCGTGACCGCCCACCGCGTCCAGGGCTACCTGCGGGAATGTCTGGAGTCCGTGCGGGCGCAGAGCCATCGTGACCTGGAACTGATCGTCGTCGACGACTGCTCGCCCGATGCCGGCGGTGCGATCGCCGCGGAGTCTGCGGCCGAGGACGCGCGCGTGCAAGTCGTCCGGCTCGACGCGCGAGCGGGCGCCGGAGGAGCCCGAAACGCGGGCGCCCGCGCGGCCACCGGTGACTATCTGCTCTTCCTCGACGGGGACGACCTGCTGCTGCCGGGCGCACTGGAAGCCCTCGATACGGCCCTGAAGGCCGGTGACCGGCCGGCCCCCGACGAGAGTGGCCCGGGGCCCGCCCCCGTGGACGTCCTGCTCTTCGCCCACGACCGCGTCGACTGGTGGGACACCGTGCTCCCCGGCGGCGACGATCTCGCCGGCGATCCGCACGCCGTCACCAACGCGGCCTGGAACCGCCTCGTCAGGCGCGCGTTCTGGCAGTACGAGGGCCTGTCCTTCACCGAGACCCACGAGCCGTACGAGGACGTGCTGTACTGCGACCTGCTGTCCGGCCGCCCCGGACAGACTCCGGGAGCCGTAGCCGCCGGCGAGGAGGAGCTGCGTTTCCTCTTCCAGGCGGAGGCCTGGGACACCCACGCCACCACCCTGCTCAGGAAGTCCTTCCGTGACCGCTTCTGCCCGTACGACGACGGCCACGCAGCCGAGCGAGTGGTGCACAAACTGTTCCTGGACGGCGCCGCCGGCTGACGGGCCGGCGGGCGCGTACACGGGCAACACGCCGGGCCGGACCGTCCGTTCGTGACTCGGGCGGCCGTCCTCGCGTTGTTGTCCTCGACTGTTCAGCCAAGCCCGCGTCGAGGAGTGAACCGCTGTGCACAGGTCCGCGTACGAGCAGATGGAACTCTGCATCGAGCAGTACATGCCGGCCGGTACCCGGCACCGCGTCGTGGACCTCGGGTCCCGCATCTCGGACGGCCAGAAGCTCACCCACCAGGAGCTCCTCAAGGGCCGCGACATCGACTACTGCGGGGTCGACGTCTGGGAGGGCCCCAACGTCGACCGGGTGATGCCCAAGCCGTACCGGATCCCGGTGAAGTCCAACTCCGCCGACTTCCTGCTCTCCGGGCAGGCCTTCGAGCACATCCCGTTCTTCTGGGCGTCCATGCTGGAGATCGCCCGGGTCCTGAAGCCCGGTGGCATCGCCTTCGTCACCGCGCCCTCGCGCGGGCACGTGCACGACGCCCAGGACTGCTGGCGCTACTACCCGGACGGCTTCCGCGCCCTGGCCGCGTACACGAAGCTCGAACTGCGCGAGGCCTACACCGACTTCCCGCCCATGAAGGGCATCCGCCACGACTACGCGCGCGTGGACGCCAAGCACGCCTACTGGGGCGACTCCGTCGGAGTCTTCCGCAAGCCGTCCGGCTATCCGCGTCTGACCATGGCCTTCGTCAGGGCCACAACTCGCTGGTGGGCCAACCGGGTCGGCGGCGTGGAGTCCGTACCGCTGCCGGAACCGCTGGCGGCGCGAGCCGACTGCGGACGCCCTGCGGACGCGCCCCCGCGCACGCAAGCCGAACCGGGGAACTCCCCAATGATCAACGCACGGTGACGAGTCGTTGACGAAAAGTGACACCGGCGCCGACTCGCGCGTATTGTCCGGCCCCATGGCATGGCGAAGCGCAGTGAACGGCGCACTCAGGCACCTCACCGGATACCAGCTGACGCGGGTCCCGGTCCCCGGCCAGCGGATCGTCACAGCACCCGCGACCCCGGCCGAGCAGTCCCCGAAGGCCAAGCCCAAGGCGGCTCCCAAGCCCAAGGGGCCGGTCTTCCCGGACGACTACGACGACGAGGCGAAGGACGTCATCCGTGCGGTCAAGCCGTACACGATGACCTCGCCGGAGCGGCTCAACGCCTTCATCCTCGCCACCCGGCACATCGTCAAGCACAACATCCCGGGTGACATCGTGGAATGCGGTGTCTGGCGCGGAGGCTCGATGCAGGCCTGCGCCAAGACCCTGCTGTCGCTCGGCGAGACGGACCGGGACCTGTATCTCTTCGACACCTACGAGGGCATGACCCCGCCCACCGAGGAGGACCTGCGCCGCGACGGCAAGTCGGCGCAGGAACTGCTCGATGCCCAGGCGAAGGACCGCCCGATCTGGGCGGTCGCCTCCCTCGACGACGTCAAGTCCGGCTTCGGAGCGGTTCCTTACCCCGCCGAGCGGATGCACTACGTCCAGGGCAAGGTCGAGGACACCATCCCGCACGCGGCCCCCGAGCAGATCTCCGTACTGCGGCTCGACACGGACTGGTACGCCTCCACCAAGCACGAACTCGACCACCTCTACGAGCGGTTGGTCCCCGGCGGCGTCCTGTTGATCGACGACTACGGCTACTGGCAGGGCTCGCGCCAGGCCGTCGACGAGTTCCTGGAGAAGACCGGCGAGCGCCTGCTCCTGCTCCGCATGGACGAGGGCCGCATCGCGGTCAAGCCCTGAAGTCCACCCCGACCAGGGCCGCAGTCACGGCAGTTGGCCGCCGGCAGGTGCCGCGGCCGGCTCGCCCCGGCCGCCCGGCGGGCCCCGTGTCCCACGGCCACTGACGCCGCCGGGGTGCGGGGCCCGGCCGCATGGTCACCCGAATGGCTGCTCGAAGGTGACCGGGCGGCTCCCACGCCGGTTAACCCGAAGGGCCCTGAAGGGCCCGAAGTGTATGTCCTGCCGTCCGGAAGGATCGAGTGCACCGCATGGCACCCCGCCTCACCGTCGTCGTCCCCGTCCACAACGTCGAGGACTACCTCGACGCCTGTCTGCGCTCCCTCGCGGACCAGACTCTCGAAGACCTCGAGGTCGTCATGGTCGACGACGGTTCCACGGACGGGAGCCCCGACATCGCCCGGCGGTACGCCGACGAGGACGCCCGCTTCCGGCTCGTCCGCCAGGAGAACGCGGGCCTCGGAGCGGCGCGCAACGCAGGTGTGAAACTGGCCCGGGGCACCCACCTCGCCTTCGTCGACAGCGACGACCTGGTGCCCGAGGACGCGTACGAGAAGATGCTCGCCTCCCTCGAGGAGTCCGGCTCCGACCTGGTCAGCGGCAATGTGCACCGGCTGCGGCCGAACGGCAGGACGGAGCAGTCCTGGATGTTCAAGAAGGCCATGCGCGGCACGCGTTCGGCCACCCACGTGACGCGCGACTGGTCCCTGATCGCCGACCGCATCGCCTGCAACAAGGTCTTCCGCAAGGACTTCTGGGACCGGCACGGCTTCGCCTTCCCCACCGGCGTGCTCTTCGAGGACGTGCCCGTGGTGGTGCCGGCGCACTTCCTGGCGGGCAGTGTCGACGTCCTCAAGGACACCGTCTACCTGTGGCGTGACCGCGACGGGTCCATCACCAACCGGCGCACCACGCCCCGCGCCATCGAGGAACGGACCGTCGCCTGCGGCAAGGTCCGCGCCTTCCTCGCCGAGCGTGCCGAGCGCGCCAAAGAGGCCGGGGACGCCGAGGAGCACGCCAACTGGGCCGAGGCGTCACTGCGTTACGAGTCGTCCGTACTGCGTGCCGACCTGTGGTACTTCCTCGACGTACTGCCCGACGGCGACGCCGCCTACCGCGAGGCCTTCCTGCAGCACGCCAACGCGTACGCGGGGGGAGTCGATCGCACGGTCTTCGCAGGCCTCCCGCTCCACCTGCGGGTCAAGTGGCAGCTGGTGCGCGAGCGCCGGATGGCCGAACTCCTCGAGCTGCTCGGCTACGAGAAGGCCAATCCCAACGCCTTCCGGGTCCGCGGACTGCGCAAGCGGCGGGCCGAATTTCCGGTGCTGCGCGCCCCGTTGCCCGCGCACACCGTCACCCTCAGCCGCGCCGAGGTGCCGTTGAGCGCGCAGATCACCGAGGCCGAGTGGCGGGACGGCCGACTGCGTCTCAAGGGCTATGCCTACCGCCGGAACCTTCCGGCGGGCCGCCTCACCGGACGGCTGAAGTTCATCTGGCTGCGGCTGGGCCGGCGCCGCATCGTCCCGCTGCGCGTCCGCACGCGCTATCTGCGCGAGGCCACCTACGCCTCCAAGCAGGGCCTGCACCGGTACGAGTGGGCGGGCTTCGAGACCGTCGTCGATCCGCGCCGCCTCGTCACCGGGCGGCGCAGCGCCACCTGGCAGGCGGAGACGGCCGTGTACGGCGGCGCCGGTATGCAGCGCGGCCCGCTGCGTATGCCCGGTGGTGCCGCGCCGCTCGCCGTGCACTACCCGGCCGACCATGTGCGCGTGGTGCCCTCCCTGAGCCGTGGCCGGCTCCAGCTCAAGGTGGAGCGCATCGCGGCACAACTCACGGAGCACCGGCCGGAGGGCGACGCGGTACGCATCAGCGGAACCCTCGCCGAGCCGGCCGAAGGCCTGCTTCTTCGGGTCGAGAACTGGTACACCAAGCAGGGCGTCGAGGTGCCGCTGCGGATCGAGGGGCGTACGTTCACCGGGCTGGTGCCGCTGGCCGCGCTCGGGGACGCGGCCGACGGGGCCGAGGCAACCGAACTTTCTGAAGCGGCTGTTGAGATCGACGAGCGCACCGCGGACTCCGGAGCGCCTGAGCCCGCCGACAGCACCGAGCAGGCGTCCGCCGAGCAGCCCGAGCAATCCGCTCAGCCCGACCCGGCCGACCCGGCCGACCAGTCGGAGCGTTCCGCCCCGCGCGAGTCCGTGCCCTGGGGCGCATACCTGCAGCGCGCCGACGGCAGCCGCCGCTGCGCGCTCGGTGCCCGCGACACCGTCCTGCCCGGCCGCTACCCGCTGCGCCCCGGCCGGGAGTTGTACCTGACGTCCAACGCCTCGGGGAACCTGGAACTGCGCGACCAGACCGTACGTCCCATCGCCACCGGCGTGACGTGGTCCGACGACGGCCTGCTCACCGTCACCGGAAGCCACCCGGCGCCGCGATCCACCCAGGTCTCGCTCCTCCTTCGGCACGCCGGGCACGACGAGGAGATCGCCCTGCCGGTCTCCTTCACCGAGGGCGGTTTCAGCGCCTCCGTCCGGCCCGCTGCGGTCGAGGGGATCGCCGGGACTCTGCCGCTCGCCGAAGGCCGCTGGTACCTGTTCTTCCGCGAGCGGGACGAGGACGGCACCGTCCGGACCCTGCCGATGCATGTCAGCCCTGCGCTCTATCAGACACTTCCGGTCCAACGGGCCTTGAACGGGCGGCAGTTCGCCGTGGAGCGCCGCTCCCACGACCGGCTGCTCATCGAATCGGGCAGCGTCCTGTCCGCCGCCGACCGAGGCGGCCGCCACCAGCGTGAGCTGCGCCGCCGCTACCAGACGCTGCGCGGCGGACCACGCCGCGAGGCCGTGCTCTACAGCAGCTTCGACGGCCGCCAGTACTCCGACTCCCCCCGAGCCGTGCACGAGGAACTGGTGCGCAGAGGCGCCCAGACGGAACACCTGTGGGTAGTGCGCGACCAGCAGGCCGAAGTCCCGCTCAGTGCCCGGCCCGTGGTCCTGTGGAGCGCCGAATGGTACGAGGCGCTCGCCACCTGCCGGACCGTGGTCACCAACTCGAACCTGCCGACCTGGTTCGAGCGCGCCGAAGGCCAAACCGTCGTACAGACCTGGCACGGCACTCCGCTCAAGCGCATCGGCCGCGACGTCAGCGGCGTCGCCGCCGACCCCGGCTACATCGCAGGTCTGCCGGCCCGAGCAGCCCAGTGGAGCGTGCTCGTCTCGCCCAACCGGGTCTCCACCTCGGTGCTCCGCCGCGCCTTCGGCTACGAGGGCGAGGTCATGGAATGCGGCTATCCGCGTAACGACATGCTGCACGCCCCCGACCGCCAGAAGATCGCCGCGGCCGTGCGCGAGCGCCTCGGCATCGCCGAGGACAAGCAGGTCATCCTCTACGCCCCCACCTGGCGCGAGAACCAGCCCAAGGACGGTGGCCGCTACGGTTTCGACCTCCAACTGGACCTCGCGGCCGCCGAACGCGCGCTGGGCGACGACCATGTGCTTCTGGTGCGCCGCCACTACCTGGTCGGCGGCACACTGCCCGACACCGCGTTCGTGCGTGACGTCTCCCGCTACCCGGACGTCGCCGAACTGCTCCAGGTCAGCGATGTGCTGGTCACCGACTACTCCTCGCTGATGTTCGACTTCGCGCAGACCGGTCGGCCGATGCTCTTCCACACCTACGACCTGGACCACTACCGCGACACCCTGCGCGGCTTCTACTTCGACTTCGAGTCCAAGGCTCCGGGACCACTGATCGCAGGCCAGGAGGAGCTGCTCGAGGCCCTCGCCGACCCGGCGGAGGCGACGGCCGGCCACGCGGGCGCGTACGACAGATTCCGTGACGCGTACTGCGATCTCGACGACGGGCACGCGGCCGCCCGGGTCGCCGACTACATCCTCGGAGGTGGCCGGGCATGACCACCCGCGACACCGCGCCACCCCACGAGGGACCTGCCTTCAGCTGCATCGTGACCTGCGGGCCGACGGGCAGCGCCGACGCCGTCACGGCAACCGTCCGATCCGTCCTCGGGCAGACCCTGCGGTCCGTGGAGGCCGTACTGGTGGCGGCCGAGGGGGAACAGGACGCACCCGAGGGCCGGGACGAGGCAATCGCCGCCCTCGCCGCCGAACACCCTGATCGCGTACGCCTGGTGCGGGCCGACGGCCCCGGCACGGCGGCGCTGCGCAACGCGGGCCTCGACGCCGCGCACGGCAGTCACCTGCTGTACCTCGATGCCGGTGAACTGCTCCAGGCGCACGCCTGCCGGAACCTCCTGGACGTCGCACGGCGCACCGACGCCGACCTGGTCGCCGGGCGGTGGACCCGCCTCACCGGCTCCGGACGCAAACAGGCCGGCCCCGACTGGCAGGCCGAACTGCACGCCCGCACACGTACGTTGACCGCTGTCACCGCCGCTCCCGAGCTGGTCGTCCGGGACGGTGGCCTGGCCTCCGGATACTGTCTGCGCCGCGGCTTCCTGGACGCCCACGGCCTCCGTCACCCGGTCGACGCCGAGCGGGCCGATCTCGTGTTCGGGGCCATGGCGGCCCTCACGGCAGAGCGCCTCACCCTCGTGCCGAACGTGATCGTCACGCGCCGGGCCGCGCCCGACCACGGCCGGGACTTCGCGGGACTCGTCGACGCCGGCACCCGCATCGGCCGCGAACTCGCGGACCGCGGGCTCGGTGCTCTGCACCTGGCGCGCGAACAGGCCCTCGCCGGGGACCTGTTGCTGCCCCTGGCCGCCACCTTTCTCCGTCTGTCGCGCGACGAGCGACACAAGCTCGCGCAGGAGGTGGCCACGCACCTGAACGGTGTCGACCAGCGGTGGTCCGAACTGCCGCCCGTCGAAAGGGTCTGCGTACGCCTCCTGGCCGCCGGTGACGCGGAGGGCGTGCACGCCGCCGCATACGCGCTCGCCAGGCCCGGCACTGTGGTCTCGCCGCTCGTCGAGCGTGACGGCAGGATCCACTGGAGCGCCGAGGGGCTCGACGACCCGGAGGTGCGCGCGGGCACCGACGTCAGTGAACTCGGCCACCAGCACCGGAACTTGGGCACCGTGCAGGTCATGAACCGGCTCACCCGTTGCGAGCCCGTCGACGGCGCGCTCGACCTCGCCGGAACGTTGCTGCTGCCCCTCGACGTACTGCCTGACACCCAAGAGGCGGTCGTACGCCTCGAGTTCAAGTTGCGAGGAAGCCCTCGCACCTTCCGGATGCCCGTCGACGAGACGGTACGCCGGGAAGGCGGCTTCGACTGGAGCGTCCGGGTCGACCCGGCCCGGCTGCCCGCGCGCGGGATGCGCGAGCGGACCTGGGACGCCCGGATCGTCGTCGAGGCGAACGGGGAGAGGCTGCTCGCGGAGGTCCTCGCCGAGCCCGAACTGACCGGCCCCCGGGCCGTGTTCCCCGCCCGCCCGCGCCTCGGCCGCCTCTCCGCCGACACATGGCAGCCCTACACCACCGCACGCCACCACCTCGCCCTCGAACTGAAGGCGGAGCGTCGGCCCGCCCGTACCACCCGCCGGATCCTGCACTACGTCACCCACTTCCGGCCCGCGCGCACGATCCGGCGGTTCGCCAAGGCCCTGCGGGCCCGCCGCGACCGACTGAACTCCGGCTCGGTGAAGACCAGGGTCTACAACAAGATCCTGCTCAAGCTGCCTACGCGGCGTAACTCGGCGGTCTTCGAGAGCCACATGGGCAAGTGCTACGGCGACAGCCCGCGCGCCATCCACGAGGAGCTGAACGGGCAAGGGCTCAAGGTGCGCAGCACCTGGGTGTACTCGACCTCGCAGGCCGGATTCCCGGAGGACTCGAAGCTGGTGCGGCGGTGGTCGTGGCGGTACCTGTGGGCCCTCGCCCGGGCTGAGTTCTGGATCGACAACCAGGGCTTCCCGCACGCCCTGCACAAGCCGTCCGGTACCACCTATCTGCAGACCTGGCACGGCACCGCGTACAAGCGCATGGGCTTCGACGAGACCCGGGTGCGGATGCAGAACGCGCCGCACCGCGACCGGCTGCAGAGCGCCGTGGACCGCTTCGATCGCTTCCTGGTCCGATCGGAGCACGACGTCCGCACGCTCGGCAACGCCTACCGGATCCCCGCGTCCCGGCTGCTCCCGCTCGGCTACCCGCGCAACGACCGCCTGGTGGCGGCCCGCACCCGGGAGGAGGCCGAGGGCCGCTTCCCGCGGCCCGCGCTCGCCGCCGAGCTCGGCATCCCCGACCACAAGACCGTCATCCTCTACGCCCCCACCTTCCGCGGGGTGCCCAAGAACGGTCGCAAGCGTCAACTTGATCTGGACGTAAGGAAGTTCACCGAGACCTTCGGTGACCGCCACACCCTCCTCGTGCGTGCTCACTACATGGAGCGCGCCGAACTCCCGGTATGCGCACCCGGCACTCTCATCGACGTCTCCGACCACCACGACGTCAGTGAACTCCTCTGTCTCGCGGACGCGTTGGTGACCGACTATTCGTCGATCATGTTCGACTACGCGCTGCTCGACCGGCCCGTCGTGCTCTTCGCCCCCGACCTCGACACCTATGCGGCCGAGCGGGGCAGCTACTTCGATCTGCGTGAGCGGGCGCCGGGCCCGCTGATCGAGACCGAGGGTGAACTCCTGCGCGTGCTAGCGGACTTGAAGGCCATCGACACCGAGCACGCCGAGCGCCGCCGCGCCTTCGCCGCGCACTTCGGGGCGTACGACAACGGCGAGTCGGCCCGCGCCGTGGTGGACGCACTCTTCGTCAGGAGGACCTGCAAATGACCGTCGGCACGGCCCCCGGAGCGGCGACCACCAGCACCGCACGCGACATCTTCCTGGTCTCCAACACCACCGACGAGCTCGGCGGTGTCACCGCCTGGATGCACCAGATGGCCCGCCTCTTCCAGCGGTACGGCCACCGTGTGCACGTCATCGGCGTGCACCGCGCCGACCTCAAGCTTTCCCTGCCCGACGACCTGGGGTACCCGGTCACGAACCTGTACCCGTCGCACCCTCCGACCCCGCGACGGATCAGGGGCTTCGGGCGGCTCGATGTGCGGCAGCGGCGCCGCGAGGCGGACCGGCTCGCCGAGAGGAAGCGCGTCGTGGACGGGCTGTCCGAGCTCTTCGCGACCGCCCGCCCCGGCGGGATCCTGATCGTCACGCAGGTCTGGCCGATGGAGTGGCTGCGCGAGGCGGACACCGCCGGCCTGACCGTCATCGGCATGAGCCACGAGTCGTACGAATACTCCAAGGCCTGTCACCGCTACCGCTGGATCAAGCACAACTACCCGTCCGTCGACCGGTGGTTGACGCTGACCGAGGAGGACGCGGACCGCTGGATCGCGGACGGGATGCACAACGTCGGCTTCATGCCCAACGCCCTCGCCCGGCTCCCCGAGGTGCCCTCACCGCGGACCGGCCCCGCTGTCGCCTCGATCGGCCGCCTGCACGACCAGAAGGGCATCGACCTGCTCCTGGACACCTGGGCGGAGGTGGCCCCCGAGCGGTCCGACTGGACCCTTCGGATCTACGGCGCAGGCATCGAGGAGGACGCCCTGCGGGCCCAGTGCACCCGGCTCGGTCTGGACGGTTCGGTCCGCTGGATGGGGCGCACCGACGACGTGCGGGGGGCGCTCGACGCGGCCTCGGTGTTCGTCCAGTCCTCGCGCGGCGAGGGCTTCCCGCTGGCCCTGATGGAGGCGATGGCGAGCGGCGTGCCGTGCGCGGCCTTCGACTGTGCGCCGGGCGTCCGCGAGATCGTGCAGGACGAGGTGGACGGTCTGCTCGCGCCCCCCGGTGACACCGGGGCGCTGGCGCGGCAGCTGCTGCGGCTCACGGGCAGTGCGCAGTTGCGGGACACGATGGGGGAGCGGGCACGGGAGAACGTGCAGCGGTTCTCCGAGGAGGAGGTCCTGCGGCGCTGGGAGGACCTGTTCGCCTTCCTCGAGGAGTGACTCACGCCTGCGGAGAGGCCGAGTGCGGGGCGGGTCGCCGGTGTGTCCGGCGGCCCGCCCCGGGTCGTCAGCGGCGTACGCGATTCCGCAGCGCGCGCTTGAGGCGGGTCAGTCCCGCCGGGGCGGGCGCCGGAGCCGCTGCCGGGGCGGAGGCCGCGCCGCCCTTGCGCTCCTCCGCGGGAGGCGCCGGGTGCTTCGACGGCGGCTGCGCGGGTGCCTCGGCCTTCTTGCCGGAGATCCGGATCATCGGGCGGCCGGCCACCTCCTCGACGCCGTGCCACAGGTCGGAGCGGGTGCGCAGCATGGCGGCCAGCTCCTCGTGCACCGCGTCGTAGGCGCCCCAGGTGCCGTAGAACTTGGTCGCCGTGATGCACAGCGGCTTGAGGCCGGTGGTGGCGACGGCGCCCCAGGTGGCCGCAGCGACCCCGGGGCAGTGTTCGGCGCGGAAGTCGTCGAGCACCACGATGCCGTCGGGGCCGAGCAGTTCGGCCGCCGCCTCGATGTCGCCGTGCACGTGCTCGTAGAGGTGCGAGGCGTCGATGTGTACGAAGCGGCAGCTGCCCGGCTCGACGTGGGAGGAGACCTCGGAGGACGGCGCCTGCACGACGACCGGCAGCTCGTCGTGGAAGGAGAGGTAGTTGGTCTCGAAGGCGCGGCGGGTGAGGGTCGAGTACGAGCGGCCCATCTCGGCCGAGTTGGAGGCGTCGGGGGCCGGTGAGTCGAAGAGGTCGCAGACCGTGAAGGTCTCGTCCTCGGCCAGATAGGAGCCCATGAAGATGGCGCTCTTGCCGAGATAGGCACCCAGTTCGAGCAGGTCGCCGTGCTCCTCGCGGTCACGCTGTCTGCCGAGGAACCAGTCGAAGAGCAGCTGATCGGCGGGGAAGAACCAGCCCTTCACATCAGAGAGCCGGGCGGGGCGGGGAAGTGCCTTCGTGGCCGATGTGGTGGTCATGGGTGCTCCTGGGTTCAGGTGCGTTCGGTGGGCATCAGATGCACCGCCTGCGGGGAAGGGTGCGCCTGCAACTGCTCGGGGAGGTGCTCACCGGCCCCTGGCGCGGGCACGGGACGGCGCTCCTCCAGCGGCACGACGGACGGCAGACCCGCCGTCTGGCCGAGAAAGACATGCCGTACGACGCGCTCCGCGGCACGCCCGTCGTCAAGCCCGCAGAACCGGGCACGGAACGTGGATCGCAGTTGTGCCGCACGCGAACCCCTCCAGTGTCCGGTCGCGAAGATGTCGATGAGCTCGTCCTCGCTGCGGGCCACCGCACCGGGCGGGAACGCACGCAGATCGAAGTAAGTGCCCCGGGCTGCCTCGTACGCATCCCAGTCGTCCGCGTATACAACCACTGGTCGGTCCAGGTTCGCGTAGTCGAACATGAGGGACGAGTAATCCGTCACCAAGGCGTCACTTGCGAGACAGAGCGATTCCACGCGGGGGTGCCGGGACACGTCGATCAGCCGCGCGGAGGTCTCCCGGCTGAGCGGTTCGCGGTACGTGTGGTGGGCCCGGGTCAGGATGGTGAAGCGCGGGCCGAGGGTGCGCAGCAGCCGCTCCAGGTCCAGCGGCTGCTGCGGGCTCGTGCGGTAGTCGCGGTGCGTCGGTGCGTAGAGGAGCACGGTCGAGCCGGGGCGGATGCCGAGGCTCTCGCGGATCCGGGCGACCTCGGCCGAACTGGCCTGCTGAAAACGGTCGTTGCGCGGGTATCCGTATTCGAGAGTGGTGTATCCGGCGGGGAAGACGCGCTCCCAGACGAGGGTCGAGTGGCGGTTCGCGGACAGGACGTAGTCCCATTTGTCGGCGTTGGCGAGCAGGTCGCCGAAGTCCGTCGTGCCGGTCGCTGCGGGGCGTTTCTGCAGGTCGAGGCCCATCTGCTTGAGGGGAGTGCCGTGCTGGGTCTGCACCAGGACCTGGCCGCGGCGCTTCTTCAGGCGGCGGTCGAAGTTGACGTTGTTCACCAGGTACTTCGAGCGGGCGAGCGCCGTCCAGTAGGCGGCCGTGCCGGGGGTGAGCCTGCGCGCCGCGGTCGGTACCGCGTGGTGGTGCCGGCGGTCCGCGATCCATGCGGTGCGCAGGCCGGGGACCAGTTCGCGCGCCTTCTCCTCGATCGCGCCCGGGTTGCAGCTGTGGCCGCGTCCCCAGTAGGCGGAGAACACCGCGCGGTCGGCGCGCACCGGGAGCAACAGCTGGGCGCGGTAGTGGAGTTGCATCAGGCCGCCGTGCAGCTTGTGCAGCAGCGGGCCGGAGTTCGCCTGCAGGCGGTGGCGGACACGCTGCGCGAAGGACAGGGTCCGGTACGTGCGGTGGCAGCCGAAGCGCACGAGCAGGTGCCGCAGCCGGGCGCGCGCCGCAACCCGGCCGGTGTCCGGCACCCGGTACCGGCGGTGGTGGGCGCGGGCGCGGCGCAGGAACTGGGCGCGGCTGCCCCGGGGCAGCCGGCCGCGGATGGTGAACAGCGTGCAGTAGTGGTCGAGCATCCGGCGGAAGAGCACGGGCCGCCATCGCGCGAGGTCCTCGCGCCCTTCGAGGAAGGTGAAGACCCGCTCGTACTGGTCGAAGATGTCGAAGTGCTTGCGGCTCGTGGTGCCCAGGATGTTGCCCTGCCTGCGCTGGCGGTAATGCACGCAGACCCGGTCGAGGACGGCGATCGACTCGGCGCTGAGCAGTGCCGGGTACGTCCAGGGGGTGTCCTCGTAGTAGCCGGGCGGGAAGCGGAAGCCGTGGCGCTCGACGAAGTCGCGGCGCAGGGTCTTGTTCCAGGCGACCATGAGGACCTTGAGCAGGCCGGGTCGGTCGGTGAGGGTGAAGGTGGCGGGGCCGTCCTCGGTGAGCTGCAGGGCCATCCTGTTGCGGACCCGCTCGCCGGTCCAGTACTCGCGGGCGTAGTCGTAGACCAGGACGTCCGGGGTGCCGGTCTCCTTGAGGCGGTCGGCGACGGCGTCGAGGGCGCCGGGGGCGAGGGTGTCGTCGCCGTCCAGGAAGATCAGGTAGTCGCCGCTGGCGCGGTCGATGCCGGCGTTGCGGGCGCGGCCCAGGCCGACGTTCTCGGTGAGGTGGACCGGGACGACGCGGGCGTCCGTGGCGGCGTACTCGTCGATCAGGTCACCGCAGGCGTCCGGTGAGCAGTCGTCGACCGCGATCAGCTCCAGATCCGCGTACGACTGTCTGAGTACGGAGTCGAGGGCTTCGTGCAGGTAGGCCTGCACCTTGTATGCGGGGACGATGACACTGAACCGGGGCAAGGCGCATCCATGGGTCGGCACGGGCATACCTGCCCGAAAACGCCTCAAGGTCCGGATGGGTTACGCGCCTGCGGCAAAGGGATGAGGGGCGGGAGGATATCCCGCCCCTCAAGTGAGGTATGTGTGAAGGTACTTGACTTTGCCCTATTTCACCGCGCCCGCCATGACCCCGGAGACGAACTGTCGCTGGAAGGCGAAGAACACCACGAGCGGGATGATCATCGAGATGAAGGCGCCGGGGCCGAGTACGTCGACGTTGTTGCCGAACTGCCGGACCTGGGTCTGCAGGGCCACCGTGATCGGCTGGTTCTCCGGCTTGGCGAAGACCAGGGCGATCAGCATGTCGTTCCACACCCACAGGAACTGGAAGATGCCGAGCGCGGCGATCGCGGGACCGCCGAGCGGCATCACCACGCGGGTGAAGAGCCGCAGTTCGCCGGCACCGTCCAGGCGGGCCGCTTCGAGGAGCTCGCGCGGGATCTCCGCGAAGAAGTTCCGCAGCAGGAAGATCGCGAACGGCAGCCCGAACGCCACGTGGAACAGCACCACCGAGCTGATGGAGCCGAACAGGCCGATGTCACCGAAGAGTTCGGCGATCGGGAGCAGCGCCACCTGTACGGGCACCACGAGCAGCCCGACCACACCGAGGAACCACCAGTCGCGGCCCGGGAACTCCATCCACGCGAAGGCGTAGCCCGCGAGCGAGCCGATCACCACCACGAGCACGGTGGCCGGCAGCGTGATCATCACGGTGTTCACGAGGGAGTCCGTGATCGCCTCGGTCTCGAGCAGCTTGCCGTAGCTCTCGAAGGTGATCTGCGACGGCTCGGTGAGGACCTTCCACCAGCCGGTGGCGGCGATGTCGGAGGGGTCCCGCAGCGAGGAGAGCAGCAGTCCCACCGTCGGCATCAGCCAGAACAGGGCGATGACGACCAGGAAGACCCGCATCGCACCGCTGCCGGCCACAGCCGCGGCCCTGGCGGCCAACGACGGCCGGGCGGCGGACACTTCGGCGGGCTCGGTGGCCCGCACCGCCTCGTCGGTTCCCGCGCTCATCGGCGTACCTCTCTGCGCAGCCGGCGCATGTTGAACAGCATCATCGGGATCACCAGGAGGAACAGCAGGACGGCGATGGCCGTCGCGATCCCCGGTTGGCCCTCGGAGAAGGCGGACCGGTAGAGCTGCAGCGCCAGGACGTTGGCGTCGTCCTGCACCGAGCCCGGGGCGATGATGAACACCAGGTCGAAGATCTTCAGGACGTTGATCATCAGCGTCACCAGGACGACCGCGAGCACCGGTGCGAGCAGCGGCACCGTGATCCGGCGGAACACCTGCCATTCGCTCGCCCCGTCGACCCGGGCCGCCTCCATCAGTTCGCGGGGCACGCTCGCCAGGCCCGCGGCGATCAGGACCATCGCGAAGCCCGCCCACATCCATACGTAGCTGCCGATGATGGCGGGTGTGATCAGGCTCGGGCCGAGCCACTGCACACCGTTGTACGGTTCGTGGAAGTTGGCCTCGGGGAGCCGGAGTCGGGATCCGTCGGCCGCTGCCGGCAGCGTGAAGGCGCCGTCGGGTCCGGCCCGGGTCGACGCCACCACCTTTCCCTCCTTGACCGCCTCCACCTTCATGCCCGGATAGCCGAACTCCGAGGCGTCCACGCCGCCGCGGGTGCCGACGCCCTTGCCGCGGGTGAAGTCCTGCCAGGTGGTGCCGGTGACCTTGCCCGGGTCGGTCTTCGGCTTCGCGGCCTTCGACGCGTCGTCGGGCATCTGGTCGGGAGCCACGCCGACCAGAGGCAGGGCGACCGGGTCGCCCGCCTTCACGGTGGTGCGGGTGATGAACGCGCCGCCGCCCGCGGGCTTCAGCGGGGACTTGGGGCCGGGGTGTGCCTTGGGGAAGGCCGACGACTCGTTGAACGTGTCGTGCACACCCACCCACACGGCGTTGGCCACGCCGCGGCCCGGGTCCTGCTCGTACACCAGGCGGAAGATGATGCCCGCCGCCAGCATGGAGATGGCCATCGGCATGAAGACGATCAGTTTGAACGCCGTTCCCCAGCGGATGCGTTCCGTCAGGACGGCGAAGATCAGGCCGAGGGCGGTGGCGACCGTCGGGCCGAGGACCACCCAGATCGCGTTGTTCTTGATGGCGGTGAGGATGCCGTCGTCGGTGAACAGCTCCACGTAGTTGTCCAGGCCGACGAAGCTGTCGCCGGACTGGTCGAAGAGGCTGCGGACGACGGAGTACCCGATCGGGTAGACCACGAGCGCGCCGAGCAGGACCAGTGCGGGCAGCAGGAAGAAGACCGCCACCGATTTACGGGTACCTGTCACGCTCTTGAGTTTCCGGGGGGTGGGGGGCGTCGAGCGGACGCCCCCCGTCTTCACAGAGGTCATCGCCCGATCAGTTCTTGTAGGCCTTGGCCGCGGCGTCCTCGAGCTGCTTCTGGGCGCCCGCCACGTCCTTCGGGTTCTTCAGGAAGTCCTGCAGCGCCTTCCACTCGCCCTTGCCCGGCGTACCGCCGAACACCTGGGGAGCCTGGTCCGACATGTCGAAGCGGAACTGGTCGCCCGCGTCGACCAGGGCCTTGCCGATGTCGCGCAGCACGTCGTTCGGGTACGCGGACTGGTCCATCTCCTTGTTCGGCGAGATGAAGCCGCCCTGCTTCGCCCAGATCTCGGCCGCGTCCGTGGAGGCCAGGAACGTCAGCAGCGCCTGCGAGGCTTCCGTGTCCTTCAGCGCCACCGCGGCGTCGCCGCCGGTGACCACCGGGGCCTCGTCACCCACGGCGGGGAACGGGAAGATCTTCGCGTCCTTGCCGATCTCGGCCTTCGCCTCCTGGGCGTTGGCCGCCGCGAAGTCGCCCTCGAAGACCATGCCCGACTTCGGCTGGTCGCCGCCGGTGAACGTCTGCTCCACCGACTTGGGGAAGTCCACCTGCAGCGCGCCGGTCTGACCGCCCGCCAGGAAGTCCTTCTTGCCCCAGATCTCGGCGAGCGTGGTCAGGGCCTTCTTCACCGAGGGGTCGGTCCACTTGATCTTGTGCTCGGCCAGCTGGTCGTACTTCTCGGGGCCGGCCTGCGAGAGGTAGATGTTCTCGAACCAGTCGGTGAGCGTCCAGCCGTCCGCGCCCGCCACCGAGAACGGGGTGACGCCGGAGTCGTAGACCGTCTGGGCCGTGCTGACCAGGTCCTTCCAGGTCTTCGGCTCCTTGGCGCCCGCGTTGTCGAAGACCGTGGCGTTGTACCAGACCAGCGACTTGTTGGCGGCCTTGAAGTAGACGCCGTAACTCTCGTCGCCGACTTCGCCGATCTCCTGCCAGCCCTTGGTGTAGTTCTTGGCGAGCTGTGCCTTGGCCTCGGGGCCGACCGGCTTCGCCCACTTCTTGTCCACGGCCTGCTTGATGGCGCCGGGCTGCGGAAGCATCGCGACGTCCGGCGGGTCGCCGCCGGCGATCTTCGAGCCGAGGAAGTTCACGATCGGGTCCTGAGCCGGGACGAAGGTGACCTCGGCGCCGGTCCGCTTGCCGAATTCGTCGAGCACCTTCTCGAAGTTCTTCTGCTCGGGTCCCGTCCAGACCGCCGCGACCTCGAGCTTCTCCCCGTCGAGCTTCGGCAGCTTGACCGACGGCGCGGACTTCTTGCCGCCGCCGTCCGACCCGCCGTCGGCCTTCTCGCCGTCGTCACCGCCGCCGCATCCGGCGAGTGCGAGTGCGCCGGCGGTGATCACCGCCAGAACTGCCGTGCGTGTACGAAGAGTTGTGCGCATCACTGCCCCGTTCTGCCGAGCTGTCTCGTGAGAGAAGGTCTACGCCCGGCAAAGGACCCCAGGCAATAGCGTCGGCGACCCCAACTCCTTGATCGTGATGGCCTCGTGACGTGCCCTCACATGCGAATACGGCCGCTCGGGAGGAGGAGTGGTAGCGGGGGTACCGAGGCGGCGAGGCGGATGGGTACCGGGGGTACGCGGTGTGCGGGTGTCGCTGGGCGGGCCTGGGGTGGTTTCCGGCGAGTTGCCCGGGCGGCGGGCCCGTGGAGTGCGGTCCCCGGGGCCGCGCGCCCGGGGATCCCGTCACAGCAGCGGCGGCAGGCGATCCGA
Organism: Streptomyces sp. YIM 130001; assembly: GCF_003574445.1. Lineage (GTDB taxonomy): Bacteria > Actinomycetota > Actinomycetes > Streptomycetales > Streptomycetaceae > Streptomyces. The sequence goes on along the minus strand of NZ_KZ984550.1, from coordinate 440,525 downwards.
GTTGACCGATCGGCCCGCCCGCTCGACCGCACTGGCGAGCAGCGCCAGGTCCGTCGGACCGTTCCCCAACTCCCGCACCGGACGCCGCGTCGGCGGATCGCCCATCCGCTCCCACTCGAGCGGCGCCGCCGTCGGCCGCAGGGTCGACGTACGAGGGATGCGTCCGCTGACCCGGCCGGCCTGGAACGCGGTGACCCGGCCGTCGGCCGTCGTCAGCGTCCCCCGGCCCGGCGCCGGATCCTCCGGCCCCGACGCCGGCGTCTCCAGGCGGACACGCAGCGCCGCGCGCGCGAACTCCGTGTCCGCGGTGCGCTCGGGCCGCGCGGACGCCGCGACCAGGTGCACACCCAGCCGCTCGCCCTCGCGCGCCACCGCGTCCAGCGCCCGTACGACCGATCCCGCCGCGGGGCGGCCAGGAGCGCCGAGCGCCGGTGCGACCAGGGCGTCGATGTCGTCCACGAGGACCACCAGGCGGGGCAGCGGGGGACCGGCCGCGTCGCGCGGCGCCACGTCCGGGGCGCGCAGCCGCAGCGTGGAGCTCGCCGCCGCGTCCAGGTCCGCGGCACCCGAGCGGATCCGCTGCGCCACCATCCGGTCGGCCGCCTGGCGCTCCGCGTGCCAGTCCGCGAAGCCGAGCCGGCCGACGAACTCCGAGCGCCGCTTCAGCTCGGCGACCAGCGCCTGGGCGAACTCCCGCATGTGTACGGGGTCGTTGGCGACCAGGCGGGTGGTCACGTGCGGCAGGTCGAGGCAGGCCCGCAGGCCGTCGCCCCGGTCCGTCCCGGCGCCGTCCACCAGGATGATGCCGAGCCGGTCCGGGCGCTCCGTCGAGGCCAGTGCGGCCGCCACGGTGCGCAGCAGTTCGGTGCGGCCGCTGCCTGCCGGGCCCTCGATGAACAGGTGCGGGCCCTGTCCGGCCAGATCGGCGCAGAGCGGTCCGCGCGGACCGGCGCCGAGCACGGCCCAGGCGCGCCCCGCGGGCGCCACCGGGTCGTCCGCGGCGGCCGCCCAGCGTGCCATCAGCGACGCCGGTGTGGCACGGGCCAGGCCCAACTCGTCCAGAAGCCGGGTGGATTGCGGCAGCGGCGCGGACGCGCGCGCGTGCCGCTCGCCGGTGTCGGCCGCGCGCAAGGGGGCCAGCGCGCGGGCGAACCGCTCGGCCCAGGCCGTCGACACGGCGTCCACCGAGGCGAGCGTGCCGTGCCCCGCAAGTCCGTCGCGGGTGGCGCGCAGCAGCCGCAGGGTGGTCGCCACGTCACCGCTCAGGAGCGCGACGGCGCCGCAGGCGCGGAAGGCGGGCGACGCCGCGGCGGCCGCGTCGTAGGTGGCGGACACGGGGGAGGCGGCGGACGCCGGCGGGGTCTCGGCGAGGCACACCACGTGGACCCCCGCGGCCGGGCCGTCGGTGGCGAGCCGGGTGACCGCCTCCCGCAGTGCGGCGGAACCCGGGTCGCCGTCGACCAGGACCACGGTGAACGGTCCGGTGGGGGAGGCGGGTTCGGAGCCGGGGACGTCGGTCCCGCGGTCGCCGGCCACGCGCGCGTGGGGGTGCGATCGGCCGTCCTGGCCGTCGTACGGGTCGGGCGCCTGACCGGTGGTGTGATGCAGCGGGGTGCGGTGGGCGTTCGTCGGGGTGCTGCCCGCGTGGCCGTCCTGGGGGACTGCGGGGTGCGCGGCGCCGGGGCGCTGCTCGCCGGTGGTCTCCGGGCCGGTGGTCGGGCGGGGGACGCGGCCGGCGGTCGGTGTGCGCTCCGCTTCCTGCCGGAGGTCGTCGAGGCGGCGCAGTAGTTCGCCGGCGCGGGCGGCGGCCTGCTCGCGGTCGTACGCGAGGAGCAGGCGGCAGTCCTGGCCGTGAGCCGGGCGCAGGTGCGGAAGCCAGCCGAGCCAGCCCCACCGGTCCGTGCGGTCCTCGACGCCGCGGGCGCGGTCCGTGCTGATCAGCACGATCTCGAGATCTCCGGGTGCGTGCAGCGCAGCGAGCTGGGCCACGACCGAGCGCGCCAGGCCGTCCAGCCGCTCCCGGGGCCCGGCCAGGCCGAGGGCGCCCGCCTCCCGCAGGCTCACCGTCACGGGGACACCGGGCAGCAGGCCGGTGCCGCCGGGTGCGGTCCTGTCGCTCGTGCCGAGCCGGACGGCCAACGCCTCCGGGTGGGCGGGACCGCGCTCCCAGAGGCGGGGGCCCGGGCCGAGGGCGGTGAGCAGGAGGGTGGCCGGATCGGGCCAGGCCTCCGGAGCGGGGGCGGGTGCGAGGTCCGGTACGGGGTGCTCCGCGGGCTGCTCGGCCGCCGGTGTCACCGGTACCTCGCGGCTGCCGGTGAGGCGCCGCGCCCATGCGGTCAGTCCGCGCCTGCGCAGCTGGCGGGGCACGGTGGTGCCGCGCATGGGGGTGCCGGAGCGGCGCGAGGCGGGATCCAGGTCGGCGCCCTCGTCGGGTGCCGCGGTGTCGGCGTGCGGCGCGTCTGCGTCGGAACCGGGTGTGCCGCCGAACCCGCGGACGGTCGCTCCGTGCGGCAGGGCGTCGCCCACGGGCTGGTCGGGGGTGTCCGGGGCCGGGTGCGACGGGCCCGGCTGCGGTGCCCTCGGGGCGCGGCCGTCGGTGGTCCGCCCGTCCGTCATCGGCAGCGGGCCGGCCGTCGGCTCGTGACGGGTGCCGGGGGCCTGGGGCGTGAACGGGCCGCCGGAAGGCGCCTGTTGCCCGGCGTCCGGTGTGCGGGGCGCCGGAGCACCCTGCACATGGGGGCGGGCTTCCGGAGAGGCGGCGCCGTCTGGTCGGTCCGGATCCGTGGGCGAGACCGCACGCGGCGCACCGAGGTGTCCGCGGAGGTCACCACCGGCCGTGCCGGTGCCGTCGCCGACGGAGCCCTGGGCGCCGTACGGAGCCCAGGCCGGGTGCCAGGGCTCGTGCGCGGAGTCCGTGTCCGAGGAGCGGGATCGAGCCCCGCCACGTGCGTGTGCTGCTTCCGGGCGGCCCTCTGGACCTTCCTCGCCGGGTGTGAACTCACCGAGCGGCACCCCCTGGGGCGATGGCGTACCAGGATCCGCCGTATCGGCCGCCCGGGCCCGGGGCCCGTCGCCCGTTCCGGAGGCGGTGCGCCGCGCCGAATCCTCCTCGGCCGAACCGGAAGTCAGATCGGCCTGCTCAGCCGGGCCACTGTGCACACCACGACCGCCGTACTCCCCGGCCTCCCTGGCCCGCGGCACCCCTTGGCTCCCTGCATCCGGAACGACCTGCCCGGCCCGTGCCCCCGACGCCGTGCCACCTGAGCCCGCAGCCCGGGCTCCGGCGTCTGCAGCCGCGGCCCCACGCGCGCGTGCCCCACGATCACCGTCCGCCCCCGCCCCGTACGCCGAACCGGGACCGGAGGCACCCGTGTCCGCCGAGCCGCCACCCCCGAGCGGGCGCCCCGCTCGCCCGGAGCCGACCCGAGACTCCGCGCCGCTCGCCGCGTCCCGCATCCCGGCCGAGACGCGGCGCCCCGAAGGTGCCGCAGCGCTGCGGCCTCCCAGCGGGCGCCCGGACGAACCCGCGCCGTCGGACGACAGCGCCGGCGACGTATCGGCGCCCACGCGCACGTGGCCCTCGCCGTCCGCGGCGGTGGGCAGCGGTGCGGCCTCGTCGGCGGCCGTGCCGAGGCGCAGTGTCGACTCGCCGACCCGCAGTACGGCGCCCGGGGCGAAGCGGACCGGGCGGTCGGTGACGGGGGTGCCGTCCACCGTCGTGCCGTTCGTCGAGTTCAGGTCGGCGACCGAGACGAGGCCGTCCGCGGTGACCGTGACCTCGCAGTGCAGCCGGGACACATCGGGGTCGTCGAGCGGTACGTCGGCGTCGGCCGACCGTCCGATGGTGATCCGGCCGCCGTGCAGCAGGTGCACGCCGCCCGCGTCCGGACCGGCGATCACGTGCAGCCGGGCGGAGTCACCCGTCGCGGAAGGCGCCGGCTCGACGGGGGACTGCAGCGCGAGGACGGCACCGTCCACCAGCGGCGGCTCACCGAGCAGGCAGACCGCCGGATCGATCCGGTCGGTCCCGGAGAACAGCACCACGGGGCCGTCGGGCGCTCCGGCCGAGGCGGCGAGTGCGGAGGCCACCGCGGACAGCGCGGTGCCCGCGGGCGCGGTGACGAGCACGTCGCGTCCGCGCGTGGACTGCGGGGTCCGGCCGCTGTGCGGCCCGAGGACGGTCAGCCGGATCTGCATCGCCGTCAGCGGTCCCTTCTGCGCGGGTGCCCGGCAGGGGACGTCCATGTGATGCCCCCCACCGCACACGGCATGGCTCCGTGCTGTGGAGCATCCTCGCACCTGCCACTGACAACACGCCCGGTGCCCGGCGCCAAGTGATCTTGATTGGTCGGCTCTGCCCGTAAAAGTGCGCGAAATACCTCCAGTACAGCGCCCGTTCGGACCCGTGCGCGGAGATCTGGAATGCCGATTCCGGGGTACGCAACCAACTGTCCGGGCCGCGCGTCTTTCCACCGAACACTCATACCGAACACCGATACGGACCGTGCCGTGCGGCGGCGCCGGATCGCCCGGGACAGTGCCCCGGGCGCCCGCACTACAGTGGGTCGGAACACCTGGATCCGATAAGCGCCACAGAGGCAGCACGGCCCCGGGACACAGGACCCCCAGATCGACAGGGAGCGCATGACGTGCGGCCGGTAGGCAGCAAGTATCTGCTCGAGGAGCCGCTCGGACGCGGCGCCACGGGCACCGTCTGGCGGGCCCGTCAGCGGGAGACCGCGGGCTCCGAGGCCGCCGTTCCGGGCCAGCCCGGCGAGACCGTCGCGATCAAGGTGCTCAAGGAGGAGCTGGCCAACGACGCGGACGTCGTGATGCGCTTCCTGCGCGAGCGCTCCGTACTGTTGCGGCTCACCCACCCGAACATCGTCCGCACCCGCGACCTGGTGGTCGAGGGCGATCTGCTCGCCCTGGTCATGGACCTGGTCGACGGCCCCGACCTGCACCGGTACATCAGGGACAACGGCCCGATGACGCCGGTCGCCGCGGCCCTGCTCACCGCACAGATCGCCGACGCGCTGGCCGCGAGCCACGCGGACGGCGTGGTGCACCGCGACCTGAAGCCGGCCAACGTCCTGGTGCGTGACACCGCCGAGGGCATGCACCCGATGCTCACCGACTTCGGCATCGCCCGGCTCGCGGACTCCCCGGGCCTGACCCGCACCCACGAGTTCGTCGGCACACCCGCGTACGTCGCGCCGGAATCGGCCGAAGGCCGCCCGCAGACCTCCGCCGTCGACATCTACGGCGCGGGCATCCTGCTCTACGAGCTGGTCACCGGACGTCCGCCGTTCGCCGGCGGCACCGCCCTCGAGGTCCTGCAGCGGCATCTGAGCGAGGAGCCCCGCCGCCCCGGCAGCGTCCCCGAGCCGCTGTGGACGGTCATAGAGCGCTGCCTGCGCAAGAACCCGGACGAACGTCCCAGCGCCGAGAACCTGGCCCGTGGCCTGCGCGCCGTCGCCGAGGGCGTCGGCGTCCACGCGACGCCGGCACAGATCGCGGCCGCGGCGGGCGTGGGTGCGCTGCTCGCGCCCGACCCGTCCCCCGCGCCGGTGCCCGCCGCGGCGGACGCCGATCCCACCCAGGTCCTGCCGAGCAACGCGGGCTCCCACGACCCGGGCGCGGCGACGAACGTCATGCCGCACACCGGCCCCGCCGGCGCGGGCGACGCCACGTCCGTCATGCCGCCGGTGCCCCCGAGGCCCGACGACGCCCCGCAGCAGCCGGACGGTCCGCACCCCTGGCAGAACCAGATGCGTGCGGCCCGCGACCGCAACGAGCAGACGCAGGTGCAGCAGTACCTGGACCCGAACCAGGATCCGCTGCGCCGTCGACGCCCGCAGCGCCAGGTCAATCAGCCCCAGCAGCCGCCCCCGCAACAGCAGTACGCGCCGCAACCGCAGCAGCAGCGCTACGCACCTCCGCCGCCGCAGCAACCACAGCCGCAGCGGTACGCGCCGCCCCCGCAACAGCAGCAGCGACCGCCGCGCGAACCGCGGCGCCGTAGCTCCAACCCGATGCGTATCCCCGGGCTCGGCTGCCTCAAGGGCTGTCTGTTCTCGCTGATCATCGTGTTCGTGGCGGGCTGGCTGATCTGGGAACTGAGCCCGCTGCAGGAGTGGCTGGACACCAGCAAGGGGTACTGGGAGCAGCTGACCGACTGGACGTCCAACGTCACCGGCTGGATCAGTGACCTGGGCGGCGACTCCGGCGGCGCCTCTTAGGGCTGGAGTGACGCAGACCGCGAAGGCCGGTCCCGTATCCGCGACAGCGGACGCGGGACCGGCCTTCTCCATGTCATGGCGCGGACGACGACTCGGCCGATCCACCCCCGACCCTGCCGATTTGTCGATATCTGAAGGGTGATTTCCCGTACGAGAGTGAAGGTTGGCTCCCACGCCGCGTAGCTTTGTCGCCAACAAGCGTCCGTAGGAGCAGCCTTGGCACGGAAAATCGGCAGCCGGTACACCGCCCACCAGATCCTGGGGCGCGGGTCCGCCGGCACGGTGTGGCTGGGCGAGGGGCCGGAGGGGCCCGTCGCGATCAAGCTGATGCGCGAGGACCTGGCCAGCGACCAGGAGCTCGTCGGACGCTTCGTGCAGGAGCGCACGGCGCTCCTCGGCCTCGACCACCCGCACGTGGTCGGCATGCACGACCTGGTGGTCGACGGGAACGACCTGGCTCTGGTCATGGATCTCGTCCGCGGCACCGACCTGCGCACCCGTCTCGACCGGGAGCGCAGGCTCGCCCCCGAGGCCGCGGTGGCCATCGCGGCCGACGTCGCCGACGCGCTCGCCGCCGCGCACGCGGCCGGCGTGGTGCACCGCGACGTCAAGCCGGAGAACGTCCTGCTCGACATGCAGGGCCCGCTCGGCCCGGGCGGCTCGCACCCCGCCCTGCTCACCGACTTCGGTGTGGCCAAGCTCGTCGACTCCCCGCGCCGCACCCGCGCGACCAAGGTCATCGGCACTCCGGACTATCTGGCCCCGGAGATCGTCGAGGGCCTGCCGCCGCGTGCCGCCGTCGACATCTACGCCCTGGCCACGGTGCTGTACGAGCTGCTCGCCGGCTTCACGCCGTTCGGCGGCGGGCACCCCGGAGCCGTACTGCGGCGGCATGTGACCGAGGCGGTGGCGCCGCTGCCCGGGATCCCCGACGAGCTGTGGCAGTTGCTCATCCAGTGCCTGGCCAAGGCGCCCGCCTCCCGGCTGCGCGCCTCCGAGCTGGCGGAGCGGCTGCGTGAGCAGCTCCCGCAGCTGGCCGGGATGCCGCCGCTCGACGTGGACGAACCGGACGCCGAGTCCGACGAGGACGAACCGGCCGAGGACCGCCCGACGGCCGCCGAGCAGCCCGGTCCGCAGCCGCGCCGCGGAGCCGTCCCCCTGGTCCCCGGCTCGGCGACGGACTCCAACCGGGACACCCACACCTCGATGCGCGTACCGGAGCCGGACGAGCTGGCCGGAGGCGCCCGCGGCACGGCCCGCGTCCCGCGCGCCAGCGGCGCCCCGCGCCCCGGCTCCGCCCGCCACCGCGCCGCCATGGTCGCCCGCCGCAGGCGCCTCGCCCTCGGGGCGGCCGCGGTCGCCGTGGTGGCGGCCGTCGGCGTCGGCGGCTGGCTCGCGGTCTCCGACGACGACGCCGACGCGACTCCGAGGGAGCGCACCTCGACGTCTCCCGTCGCTCCCTGAGCGCCCGCGGGGACGGGGATGCCCCCGGGCGGACGGGATCGCGGTGCAATGCCGTTAGGCTGGGACGCGTGGCAGTCGTCGACGTATCCGAAGAGCTCAAGTCCCTCGCTTCGACCATGGGGTCCATCGAGGCCGTCCTGGACCTCGACAGCATCAGGGCCGATATCGCCGTGCTCGAGGAGCAGGCCGCGGCCCCGTCCCTGTGGGACGACCCGGAGGCAGCACAGAAGATCACCAGCAGGCTCTCGCACCTGCAGGCCGACGTCCGCAAGGCCGAGGCCCTCCGCGGTCGTATCGACGATCTGGAAGTGCTCTTCCAGATGGCCGAGGAGGAGGACGACGCGGACACCCGCGCGGAGGCCGAGTCCGAGCTCACCGCGGTGAAGAAGGCGCTGGACGAGATGGAGGTCCGCACCCTCCTGTCCGGCGAGTACGACGCCCGCGACGCCCTGGTCAACATCCGCGCGGAGGCCGGCGGCGTGGACGCGGCCGACTTCGCCGAGCAGCTCCAGCGCATGTACCTGCGCTGGGCCGAGCGGCACGGCTACTCGACCGAGGTCTACGAGACGTCGTTCGCCGAGGAGGCCGGCATCAAGTCGACCACCTTCGTCGTCAAGGTCCCCTACGCCTACGGCACGCTCTCCGTGGAGCAGGGCACCCACCGTCTGGTGCGCATCTCGCCGTTCGACAACCAGGGCCGCCGCCAGACGTCGTTCGCCGGCGTCGAGGTGCTGCCCGTCGTCGAGTCCAGCGACCACGTCGAGATCGACGAGTCCGAGCTGCGCGTGGACGTCTACCGCGCCTCCGGCCCCGGCGGCCAGGGCGTCAACACCACGGACTCCGCGGTGCGCATCACCCACATCCCCACCGGCATCGTCGTCTCCTGCCAGAACGAGCGCTCGCAGATCCAGAACAAGGCGAGCGCCATGAACGTCCTCCAGGCGAAGCTCCTCGAGCGCCGCCGCCAGGAGGAGCAGGCCGCGATGGACGCCCTCAAGGGCGACGGCGGCAACTCCTGGGGCAACCAGATGCGTTCGTACGTCCTGCACCCGTACCAGATGGTCAAGGACCTGCGGACCGAGTTCGAGGTGGGCAACCCGCAGTCCGTGCTCGACGGCGAGATCGACGGCTTCATCGAGGCCGGTATCCGCTGGCGCAAGCGCACGGAGAAGTAGGCCCGGTCAGTCCGGCGGTGCCGGGCCCCCGCCGAGCGCGAGACGCAGCTGTTCGTCCTCGACGATCCGGCGGGCGAGGTCCGGCTCCGAGATGTCCAGCGCCTCCGGCACCGATTCCGCGAGCTCGCTGCGCCGTGCGTACGCGTCGAACCGGGCCTTCTTCTCCTCCAGGATGCCGAGCAGATGCTGGTCCACGCTGTCGGTGGCGAGCAGCCGGTGCACCTGGACCCGGCGGACCTGCCCCATCCGGTGGGCCCGGCCGACGGCCTGCGCCTCCAGGGCGGGGTTGAGCTGCGGCTCGCACAGGACGACGACCGAGGCGGCCTGGAGATTGAGCCCGATCCCGCCCGTACGGATCTGGGCGAGCAGCACCGCGTGGCCGGGGGCCCGGGTGAAGGCGTCGACCAGTTCCTGGCGCCGGTCCGTGGGGACGGCGCCGGTCAGCATGCCGGTCACGGTCCCGGCCTCCGCTACCGGGCCGCTGACGGTGAGGGCGTCGTGGGCGGTCTGCAGGACGTCGAGGAAGGTGGAGAAGACGACCACCTTGAGTCCGTTCTCGGCCGCCTCGCCGACCAGTTCGCGCAGTCGGTGGAGCTTCGCGGAGCGCTTCGGGTCCGCGTAGCCCGCGCGGCGCATCGCCATGAAGTTCCCGTCCGCGACGGCCTTGCGGTACGCCGCCCGGTCGCCGTCGGAGAACTCCTCCCATGCGTCGGCGTAAATGACTCCCGGCAGCTCGGTCAGCACGTCCGGCTGATTGCGGCGGAGATAGCAGGGGGCGACCGCGGCGCGGAACGCCTTCGAGTCGCCCGCCGCCGTGCCGTAGCCGATGGTGTGCACGAGCTTCGGCTGCAACTGGCCGACCAGGGACCGGAATTCGGCCACATGGTTCTGCATCGGGGTCCCGGTCAGGAACAACACGCGCCCGGTGGTCCGGCGACGGATCAGCTTCTGGACGGCGTCCGCTCGCCGGGTCGCGGGATTCTTGACGTAGTGCGCCTCGTCCGCGACGAGCATGCCGAGGTCGAGCGCGGTGGGCAGCTCGAGCGTCCACAACAGGTCGTACGTGGTGACGAGGACCCCGCCGTGCGCGGTCCAGGCGGCGATCGAGGCCTCGCGGTCGCGGCCGTGCGCACGGTACGCGGGCAGGGTGCTGCGAGCCTCCACCTCACGGATCCAGTTGATGAGTACGCCCGCGGGGCAGACCACGAGGAAGTGGCGGGCTTCCTCGGCGGCCCGCAGATGGGCCATCGCGGCGATCGCCTGGATCGTCTTGCCGAGACCCATCTCGTCACCGATGAGGACCCGCCTGCGGACCAGCGCGAAACGGGCGCCGAAGGCCTGGTACCCACGCAGCGACACCCGGAGCAGCGATTCGTCCAGCGGCTGTGCGCGGATCTCCTCGGCGATCCCGGACGGCAGAAAGCCTTCCGTGGACGCCCGGTCCTCGGGCAGGTCGGCGATCCGGCCGAGCAGCGTGTAGTAGTCGGCGGCCCGGACCTGGAAGTCCAGCCAGGCCTCGTCGGTCGGGGCCGGTCCGCGCATCAGATCCGTGGCGGCCTGGCCGAGCGCGAGGGGTACGTCGTCGGCGTCGGCCTGCGCGAGGAGTTCGGTGAGCGCGGCGAGGGAGGCCTTGGCGGCTGTCCTGCGTTCCCGGCCCAGGAGTATCGACGTCAGCCGGGAAGCGGTGGGTCGGGCCGTCGCCAACTGCGGCTCGAGGGCCTCCGCGGTGCGTTCTGCGACGGCAGCGGCCTCCGGGATGCCGGGGCCGGCGAGCAGGAGGCGGTTGAGGGCGAGCACCAGTTGGGTGTGCCGCGCGGCGGAGGCGGGGTCGGCTCCGCCGGCCGCGTCCACGTTGATCCGCACGGCGACCGCGCCGGCCGCGGACTGGTGCAACTGCTGTGCAGCAGCGAGGAGTTGAGCGGCAGTTGTGCTGCCGATGCCGGGCACCCGGCGCAGCGCGTGGGTGTCGGCGTCGAGGACCTGGCCGACCGAGGTGTATCCGGCGGCGGTCAGCGCCTCGACGGTGGTCTCGCGCAACTGGCCGCGTGTGACGTCGCGCAGGCGTGACACCGGGAACGCCGTGAGCTCCGCACGGGCGAGAGCGTCCTCGAGGGACCGCGTCGCGTCCCGCACGGCCTGCTGTGCGCCCCGGTACTCCTCGACCACGGCCCGGGCGGCGCCGAGCAGTTCGCCCGCCCGGTGCAGTACGGCCCGGGCCTGTCTCCCCGGAGTCACCGGAACGTCCTGTGCCACACCTGCTCCTGTCTCGCCCTCCCGCCGTGCACCCGCCGGGCCCGGCCGATGCATCCTTGCACTCGGGTACGACAGCCCAGTGGGCCCCGTACGCCCTGGAGTTGAGAGCCTCGGTGGGCCCGAACCGTGGTGATTGCGTCACAGTCGCGTGGCGGACGCCGGTCAAGTCGCAATGAACACGACATCTCGCCCGGAACGGCCTTGACGTAACTCTTAACTCTGGACAGGCTGCAGTGCAGCATGCGTATGTCTGGGGCGGGTGTGAGCGGGGCGGGGTGGACGGCCTTTCGGAGGCGGTCCCGAGCTCGAGACAGAATTCCGCCGTGCCGTTGCCCCGAATACGGCTGCTCCATCGATGAGAACAGCTACTGGGGGTAGCAGGCAGATGACGAAGAAGACGCGTATCCGCGTGGCGCGCATAGCCGCCGGCGCGGTGATCGCCGCCGGTGCGTCGCTCACCGCTGCCGGTGCGGCCTCGGCCGTCGGCGTGGATGTCGACGTGGCGGGAATCGGCGTGAAGGCCGGCGTGGACGAGGAGGGCGCCGAGGTCGGTGTCGACCTGCCGGGTGCGGGCGACGACGAGACCGAGATTCCCGAGGACCCGTCGGAGGACCCGGAGGAGCCCACCGAGGAGCCGACCGAGCCCACCGACGAGCCGACCGAGCCGACCGAGGAGCCGACCGAGCCCACGGACGAGCCGACCGAGCCGACCGACGAGCCCTCCGAGCCCACGGACGAGCCGTCCGAGCCGACCGAGCAGCCCACCGAGCCGGGCGACGGCACCGACCCCGACGGCGGCAACGAGCCCGTCGAGCAGGGCGAGGGCAAGGAAGGCCTGACCGACGCGGGCGGCGCGCCCGAGGCGGCGGACAAGGGCAAGGGCGAGCTGGCCGAGACGGGTGCGGCGGAGACGACGTACCTGCTGATCGGTGCGGCGACGATGATTGCCGGTGGTATCGGGTTCCGGATGCTGCCGCGGCTGGTCTCCGGCCGTAACACTGCGGCGTAGTCGCTGCCGCTGAACTGCTTGCGGGGTGGGGGTTGTTGACCCCCGGCCCATGAACTGTGCCCCGCCGGGTCCGTCCTGGCGGGGCACAGTTGCGTTCCGGGGATGCGGGGTGATCAAGCCTGCCGCGACGGAGTCGGTCCGGCGGTCGAGGGCGAAGGGTGTCTGGGGAAAGGCGGGCCGTCAGGCGCTCTGCGCCGCCAGGAGGGCCATGGTGCCGATCAGGAGGATCAGCAGGGTGACGAGCATCACCGGGTTCAGGCCGCCTGGGCCCTCCTGCTCCATCCGCGCACGGTTCGCCCGGCAGACGGGGCAGCGGCCCTCGCTCACCGGCGCCGCGCAGTTCGCGCACACCAACCTGTCCAAGGTCATGTGCTTTCCTCCTCCCGCGCGGCGAGGCCGCAACCCGATTCACTGCCTCGCACAACGCATACGGGAACGCAACCGTTCCCCCTACCACTGTGCCAGCTTCCCCAGGATTCGGCGCGGGCCCCGATCGCTCCCGCTGCCCCCGCCGCCGGGCGACGCGCCTGATTCCGACCGGTCCGTTCCCCGGCAGATCCGTGATAAAACGCGCAACCCAGGACGGCGACTGCACTGCGCACGCCGGTTCGCGTAGGGTCACGCTCACCTACCCCCGGCGACCCGTGGTGCATCCGTGATCCGATTCGACAACGTCTCCAAGACCTATCCCAAGCAGACGCGTCCAGCGCTGCGGGACGTCTCCCTCGAAGTACAGAGGGGCGAGTTCGTGTTCCTCGTCGGGTCCTCCGGATCCGGCAAGTCCACCTTCCTGAGGCTCCTCCTGCGTGAGGAGCGCGCCAGCCACGGCCAGGTGCACGTGCTCGGCAAGGACCTGGCCCGGCTCTCCAACTGGAAGGTGCCGCACATGCGGCGCCAGCTCGGCACCGTCTTCCAGGACTTCCGGCTGCTGCCCAACAAGACCGTCGGCGAGAACGTCGCCTTCGCGCTCGAGGTCATCGGCAAGCCGCGCGGCACCATCCGCAAGACCGTCCCCGAGGTGCTCGACCTCGTCGGCCTCGGTGGCAAGGAAGCCCGTATGCCGGGCGAGCTGTCCGGTGGTGAGCAGCAGCGCGTGGCCATCGCCCGCGCCTTCGTGAACCGTCCGATGCTGCTCATCGCGGACGAGCCCACCGGCAACCTGGACCCGCAGACGTCCGTCGGCATCATGAAGCTGCTCGACCGGATCAACCGCACGGGTACCACCGTCGTGATGGCCACCCACGACCAGCAGATCGTGGACCAGATGCGTAAGCGCGTCATGGAGCTGGAGAAGGGCCGCCTCGTCCGCGACCAGTCGCGCGGCGTCTACGGCTACCAGCACTGAGCATCAGCACGGCAACGAAGAGTACGAGAGCACTGAAAGGACGCCATGCGCGCCCAGTTCGTCCTGTCGGAGATCGGCGTCGGTCTCCGCCGCAATCTCACCATGACCTTCGCGGTCATCGTCTCCGTCGCCCTGTCTCTGGCGCTCTTCGGCGGCTCGCTGCTCATGCGCGACCAGGTGAGCACCATGAAGGGGTACTGGTACGACAAGGTCAACGTCGCCATCTTCTTCTGCAACAAGGGCGACGCGGAGACGGACCCCAAGTGCACCAAGGGAGCCGTCACCGCCCAGCAGCGGGAGACGATCAAGACCGACCTGGACAAGATGGGCGTCGTCGACAACGTCATCCACGAGTCCAGCGACGAGGCGTACAAGCACTACAAGGAGCAGTTCGGCGACTCGCCCCTGGTCAATTCGCTGACGCCGGACCAGATGCAGGAGTCCTTCCGGATCAAGCTGAAGGACCCGGAGAAGTACCAGGTGATCGCGAGCGCCTTCTCCGACCGTGACGGTGTGCAGTCGGTGCAGGACCAGAGAAAGACCGTCGACAACCTCTTCGAGCTGCTCAACGGAATGAACTACGCGGCGCTCGCGGTGATGGCGCTGATGCTGGTCGTTGCGCTGATGCTGATCGTCAACACCGTGCGGGTGTCGGCGTTCAGCCGCAGACGGGAGACCGGCATCATGCGCCTGGTGGGAGCGTCCAGCTTCTACATCCAGATGCCGTTCATCATGGAGGCCGCCTTCGCGGGGCTGCTCGGCGCGGGCGTGGCCTGTCTGATGCTGCTCGTCGGCCGGTACTTCCTCATCGATCACGGACTCGCGCTCGCCGACAAGCTTCAGCTGATCCAGTTCGTGGGATGGGACCAGGTGCTGGCCAAGCTGCCCCTGGTGCTCGCGATCGGGCTTCTGATGCCGGCGTTGGCCGCGTTCTTCGCGTTGCGCAAGTACCTCAAGGTGTGACACATGCCAAGGGGCGCCGTACGGTCAAGCAACCGTGCGGCGCCCCTTGTTGTCCTAGACTCACCGGCATGTCAGGTCCTGACCTGTTCGCCAGACCCCGCGGTGTCCGCCGCGGGGCGACGCTGGCATTGGTCTTCGCAGTCGTCCTTGCGACCGGGGCCGCCACCGGTTCGCTCGGCCGCACCGACCGGGATGACGCGCACGACGACGAGGTGCGGCCCGTCCCCGCCGCGCAGCGCGTCTCCGAGGCGGCGGCCCGGGCCATGATCGACGGGAAGTCCCCCACCGAGGCCGCAGAGGATGCGGTCAGCCGCAGCGGCGACCGCTGGGGCGCGGTCTACGACGCCGGCGAGTACGAGGAGTTCGAGCAGGATCTGGACGGCCGTTACACCGGCGTCGGCCTGTGGACGGTGCGCGGCGGGGACGGCGGCATCGTGGTCGACCGGGTCCAGCGCGGCGGCCCCGCCGACCGGGCCGGAATCGAAGCAGGGGACCGGCTGCGCACGGTCGACGGCCGGCCGGTGGCGGACCGCCGGGTCGCCGAGGTCGTGGAAATGCTGCGGGGCGAGCGGGACGGTGCGGGCAGCACGGTCGAGCTCGGGCTCCGGCGCGGTGCGCGGGTGTGGCACGAGACGCTGCACCGGGCCGATCTGCGGCGGGAGACGGTCGCGGTCGAGCGGCTGCCCGACGGCAACGTGCAGATCAAGGTGAAGGCCTTCACCAAGGGCTCCGGTGAGCGGGTACGGCGAGCGGTCCGCCAGGCGCCTTCCGGCAGCGGCGTCCTGCTGGACCTCAGGGGCAACGGCGGGGGGCTGGTCGACGAGGCTGTCGATGCCGCCTCCGCCTTCCTCGACGGAGGCCTCGTCGCCACCTACGACGTACGTGGCGAGCAGCGCGCCCTGCACGCGTCCCGCGGCGGGGACGCGGCCAGGCCCGTGGTCGCGCTGGTCGACGGCGGCACGATGAGCGCGGCCGAACTGCTCACCGGCGCGCTCCAGGACCGCGGTCGCGCGGTCGTCGTGGGGACCCGGACCTTCGGCAAGGGGTCCGTGCAGATGCCGAGCAAGCTGCCCGACGGCTCGGTCGCCGAGCTCACCGTCGGTCACTACAGCACCCCGTCGGGGCGGAACGTCGACGGCCGGGGCCTCACGCCCGACCTGGTGGCCGGTGACGGGGCCCAGGAACGGGCCCGCACAGTATTGAGTGGCCTCGGCACCCCCTCGTAGTGCGAAAATGGCCGGACTATGGCTAAGGAAAAAGGGCGCAAGCTGATCGCGCAGAACAAGAAGGCGCGGCACGACTACCACATTCTCGACACCTACGAGTGCGGCCTCGTGCTGACCGGTACCGAGGTCAAGTCGTTGCGCCAGGGGCGGGCGTCGCTGGCGGACGGGTTCGTACAGATCGATGACAACGAGGCGTGGCTGCACAACGTCCACGTGCCGGAGTACCACCAGGGCACCTGGACCAACCACTCCGCGCGCCGCAAGCGCAAGCTCCTGATGCACCGGGTGGAGATCGACAAGCTGGCCGCCAAGTCGCAGGAGACCAGCCACACGATCGTGCCGCTCGCCCTGTACTTCAGGGACGGCCGGGCCAAGGTCGAGATCGCCCTGGCCAAGGGCAAGAAGGAGTACGACAAGCGGCAGACCCTGCGCGAGAAGCAGGACCGGCGCGAGACCGACCGTGCGGTGGCGGCGGCCCGGCGCAAGCAGCGCGCGTAGCGGTCGGGGGCCCCGGCCCCACCCGGACCGCGGCGCCGGAAATAGGCTGGCCCCGTCGCGCGTTGTTCACGTACGATGGCACTCGTCCCGCACAGCCGGGGCAGGTCCGCTCCGCAAGGGGCGGGCGATTTGAAAAAACAACATGGGGATGATCGGTTTCGACAGCGGCTGTCGAAGCAGGGGAAGCGAGCCGAGGAAGCGGCAATGATCTCGTAAACCATATGTCGCAAAAAATAATCGCCAATACTAAGCGCGATTCCCAGTCCTTCGCTCTCGCTGCCTAATTAGGTAGTGATCGAGGGACCCAAAATGGGTGTCAGCCCGGGAGCGTTCCCGACCCGGATCCTGGCATAAGCTAGGGGACTAAACCACCGAGCCCGGTCACGGGGTTCGGTGGGAAATCAAACAGTGGCTGGGCCCGTCGGAGACTTGTTCGCGTGATCTCCGGGGCCGAGAAAATCGCAGCGAACTGCGCTCGGAGAAGCCCTGGTTCCGCACCGTTGGACGCGGGTTCGATTCCCGCCATCTCCACGATTCCCATGTGGCCCCCGGCCCGTCGATTCGATCGACGGGCCGGGGGCATTTCTGTGTCCTTTTCCGTACGGCGGAATCGCGTAGGGAAGTGGCGTCACACGGTCGGGGTGCCCGCGTCGCGGAAGTAGTGGCCGGCCTCGATGTCGGCGATGAGGCCGGGCCGGGTCGGCTCCCAGTCCAGGAGTTCGCGGGTCAGTGCGCTGGAGGTCGGGCGGTCGGCGGCGAGGATCGCGGCGAGCCAGCCGAAGTGCTCGGCGGCGTCCTCGGGGGCGATGGAGGCCACGGGCAGGTCGAGGCCGCGGCCGATGGCCTCGGCGATGTCGCGCAGCGGTACGCCTTCCTCGGCGACCGCGTGCAGGGTGGTTCCTGCCGGGGCGTTCTCCAGGGCGAGGCGGAACAGGTGCGCGGAGTCGCGGTAGTGGGTCGCGGGCCAGCGGGTCTTCCCGTCGCCGATGTGGCCCGATACGCCCTTGGCGCGGGCGGTCTGGACGAGGGTGGCGATGAAGCCGGGGTCGCCCTCGCCGTGGTTGGTCGGGGGCAGCCGTACGACGGAGGACCGGACGTCCCGGGTGGAGAGGTTGAGCGTCAGTTCGGCGGTGGCGGACCGGTCGTCGAGGACGGTGCCGTCGGCGGCCGCCGACGAGGCGTGCCCGTCCCGTTCGGTGGCCACTCGACCCTGCTCGTCGGGTACGCCGGAGGCGATCACCAGCGGGCGGTCGGAGCCTGCGAGGGCCTCACCGAAGGTCTCGACGACGCGGCGGTCCGCGGCGGCGGCGCCGGCGAAGTCCCCCGTGAAGGCGATGTCGTGCTTGAAGGCGAGATGGATCACGCCGTCGGACGCGGTGGCCGCGTCCCTGAGGGTCTCGAGGTCGTCGAGGGTGCCGCGGACCACCTCGGCCCCGGCGGCCTCCAGGGAGGCCGCGGAGGAGTCGGAGCGAGCGAGGGCGACGACCTGGTGGCCGCCCGAGAGGAGATCGGGGACGACGGCGGAGCCGATGAATCCGGATGCTCCGGTGACGAATACGCGCATGAGGGGCGCTCCTGAAGTCGGTCGGCCCTCGGCGGGAGGTGTCGCGGGCCAGATGATGTCAGTGACTGTCATCGACAGTACACCCGATGTCAGCCACTGTCATGGCCGTAGTATTCCCAGCATGAGCCGATGGGAGCCGAACACGCGCGGTCGCCTGGAGCAGGTGGCCCTCGAGCTGTATCTGGAGCGTGGCTTCGAGCGGACCACCGTCGCCGAGATCACCGCGCGGGCGGGGCTGACCGAGCGCACGTTCTTCCGGCATTTCGCGGACAAGCGCGAGGTGCTCTTCGCCGGTTCCGTCCTGCTGCGGGATCTCTGTGTGGGGGCGATCGCCGAGGCGCCGGAGGATGTCGCACCGATCGACGCCGTCTTCGCGGCGCTGCGGGCGGCGGCCGACGGTATGCAGGAGCGTCAGGAGAGCGTGCGGCGGCGTCAGGTCGTCATAGACGCCAACTCTGAGCTGCAGGAACGGGAGTTGATCAAACTCGCCGCGCTGTCGGCCGCGATGACCGAGGCGTTGGTCCGCCGGGGTGTGAGCGAGCTGGCGGCGCGGGTGACGGCCGAAGCGGGCATGGCGGTTTTCAAGATCGCGTTCGAACGGTGGGTCGGGGCCCGAGAGTTGGAGCTGCCGCGAGTGCTACGCGAGTGCTTCGACGCGCTCAGGGACGTGACCGCGGGAGGGTGACCGCCGGCGGGCTCGCCCGGTGCAGTGTGAGGAGCAGCGCCAGGAAGGCGGCGGTGGCGGGGGCGGCGTACGCGGCAGTCGGACCGATGTGCTCCGCCGCCCAGCCGCCGCCGGCCGAGCCGCAGGCGATACCGCCGAGCAGGGCGGTCACCGCCAGGGTCATGCCCTCGTTGAGCCGGCCCTCCTCGGTGAGGTCCTGGACCAGGGACATTCCCGTGACCATGGTCGGGGCGGTCGCCATGCCCGCGATGAGCAGGGCGCAGGCGAGGATCGGCAGTGAATCGGTCGTCGCGGCCGCGAGAGGCAGGGTCATCAGTGCGGTCATGGCGAGCAGGCAGTACCGCAGGCGGCGGTGCCGCGGTCCGCTGAAGGAGAGCGCGCCGAAGACCAGGCCGGCCGCGCCGGAACCGGCCGCCTGCAGGCCGAGGACGAGTCCGGCCGCGGCCCGCTGTCCATGCCCGTCCGCGTACGCCACGGTGATCACCTCGAGCGAGCCGAACACGGAGCCGGTGGCGAGGAACACGGCGAGCAGCGGGAGCATGCCGGGTGCGCGCACCGGCGACTTCGTACGGGTGGCGGGGCGCTGCACCGGCGGCTCGGTGGATCGCTGGGCGGTGAACACGGTCATGCCGGTGAGGAGCAGTACGACGCCGGTCAGGGTGCCCGCCTCCGGGAACAGGGCGGTGCACAGGAACGCGGCGATGACCGGGCCGAGCATGAAACACAGCTCGTCCGTGGCCTGTTCGAAGGAGTTGGCCGTGTGCCGGGCTGCCGGGTCGCCGCGGAAGAGGTGGTGCCAGCGCGCCCGGGACATGCCGCCGGTGTTCGGTGTGGTGGCCGTCGCGGCGTAGCACAGGAAGAGGGTCCAGGCGGGGGCGTCGGACCGTACGCAGAGCACCAGGGCCAGGGAACCGAGGGCGGCGAGCGCGGTGGCGGGCCGGGCGACGCGGGCCTGTCCGTGCCGGTCGACGAGCCGTGCGGTCCAGGGTGCGACGACCGCGGTGGTGGCGAGGCCGGTGGCGGTGACGGCGCCGGCCAGTGCGTAGGAGCCGTGTGCCGCGGCGATCATGATGACCGCGCTGACGGTGAACATGCCCATGGGGAGGCGGGCGAGCAGGTTGCCGAGGGTGAAGGCGCGTGTGCCGGGGACCGCGAAGAGGCGACGGTAGGGGGTCAGTGGTGAACGGCGTGGGTGAGGGGGGTGCCGGTGGCGGTCGCTTCCGCCGGAGCGGTCGGCCACGATCAGGACGTCACCGGCGAGGGCGAAGAGGCGGGTGTCGGAGGGCGGCCGGTGGGCCGGGGTGGGAGAGGCAGGAGGCATGATGCCAAGCCTCGGGGTGCGTCGCGGTCGGGGTCCAACACCTGTTCGGCGCCCATTGACGCGCCTGCGTTGTAAATTCGGGCGATGCGCCAGGACATCGAACCAAGACTGCTCAGGGCCTTCGCGGCGGTGGCCGACGAGCTGCACTTCACCCGTGCCGCCGCCCGGCTCTACGTGGCCCAGCAGGCTCTGAGTCGCGACGTACGACGACTGGAACGGGAAGTCGGCGCCGAACTGTTCGTCCGCACCACCCGCCAGGTGGTGCTCACGGCCGAAGGTGAGCGGCTGCTGCCGTACGCCCGGCGGGTGCTCGAGGCGCAGGACGAGCTGTTGGCCGCTGCCGCCGCCGGCCACGCGCGGCCCCTCCTGGTGGATCTCAACAGCCCGGGCCTGGCCTGCGGCCGCGTCCTCGACCGGGCCCGTGAACTCGCCCCCGAGTGCGAGCTGATGGCCCGCTACGAGAGCGGTCTGACCTGGGCTGCCGGGGAGATCGTGGCGGGTCGCCTGGACGCCTCCTTCGGGCGGTACGCCGGCCTCGAACCGTCCCTGCGTGATCGCCTGGACCACCGGCCGGTGCGGTACGAGCCGATGGCCGTGGTGCTGCCCGAGGACCACCGGCTCGCCGGCCACGCGCGCGTGCCGCTCGCCGAGCTGGCCGGCGAGACCGTCTACGCGGGAGCGGGCAACCCGCGCACCCTGGAGTGGACCGACCTCGCGCACCGCCTCTTCGACGGCCGCGGGATCGAGGTCGCGGAGCCCGCACCACTGGCCGTCGGGGCGGACGAATTCCGGCGGATCATGGCGAAGACCCGGACGCCGGTGCTCGCCGTCGTGGACTTCCCGGCGATGCCGGGGACGGTTCTGCGGCCCCTTGTGGAACCGATCCCACTGTCGCCTGTGTCACTTGTATGGAGAAGGGGGCACCAGCACCCCGGAATCGATGCTTTGCGCCTGGCCACAAGGCAGTTGGCGCAGGAGGAGAGGTGGCTCGAGGCACCTGTCGGGAGTTGGATTCCGGCCATGGACGGGCGCATCATGATGTGTCAGGAATGACCGGGGGCACCGGCTGTCGGCGGTGTGCGCTACATTCATGGTCCGGGCGCAGTGTGATAAGGGGGGCGCCCGGATCGGGTGGGGGCCCGATCCGGTGGCGAGTTGCCCGGTGTCGTCTTAGCGCCCGCACCGGGCAGTGGGGGATGGGCGTAGAACAGTGGAAAATTGGCGTGAAGGTGCCCATTCTGGGCATTTCGACGACGTGGAGCCGGACCCGGCGCGTGATCAGCGCGCTCGTCTCGCCCACGATCCCAACGAAGTCACTGTGCAGATCGGCAGCGTGGGCCACCTCGATCAGGGGCGTGGCCCGGCCGAGGACGGGCCGGAGGGTTCCGACGCCCCGGTGTTCGTCGACGAGTCCGGTGGCCGCAGCCGGCGGCTGAGGCGTATCGGCTGGATCCTCGGCGTCGCCTGCGCGGTCTACGCGGTCGTGCTCGGTGCGACGCTGGTGTCCGGCAACTCGGACGCCCCGTGGATGCCCGGCATCGGCAAGGACGACGAGAAGCCGGCCGGCAAGGTCTCGCCGACCACCCCGCCCGACGCATCGGCCACCGCGGAGAATTCACCCTCTCCGTCGCCGACCCCGGGCCCCTCGGACACCGGTGGCCTGGTGCCGAGCCCGACGCTCAGCAACTCCCCGACGGACGACGAGACGCCGGGCGGCAAACCGACGGACGACGAGACACCGGGCGGCAAGCCCACGGACGACGAGACGCCCGACCCCGATCCGACGGACGACGAGACGCCCGGTCCGGACCCGACGGACGACGAGACGCCCGACCCCGATCCGACGGACGACGAGACGCCCGATCCCAAGCCGACCGGTGGCATCGCCGCCGAAGAGATAGCGCTCCACCGCGTCGCCCCGGAGGGCGCACCGTCATGACATCCCGCTCACGTCGCCGCCGCGGCGGCCGTCGGCTTCCCATGCGCTACCTGCTGCCGTCGCTGTTGCTCGTCGCGCTCCTCGCCATGCTCATGTTGCGGGGGTACGTCCACAGCGAGATCCTCGCCGACCACCGGGTGCGCCCGCCGGTCGCCACCGACAAGGTCCCCGAGGAAGTCCTCGACGGCGGTCCGGTGATCGACGCGCGAGACGGCGACAAGCCCCGGGGCCTGAGCGTCCCCGACCACAAGTTGGTGCTCACCTTCGACGACGGCCCCGACCCCGAGTGGACACCGAAGGTCCTCGACAAGCTCAAGGAGCACCACGCACACGGCGTCTTCTTCGTCACCGGCACGATGGCGTCCCGCTACCCGGACCTGGTGGAGCGGATGGTGAAGGAGGGCCACGAGGTCGGCCTGCACACCTTCAACCACCCCGACCTCTCGTACCAGTCGAAGAGCCGTATCGACTGGGAGCTCTCGCAGAACCAGCTGACGCTCGCGGGCGCCGCCGGCGTGCGGACCTCGCTGTTCCGCCCGCCGTACTCGTCCTTCGCGGACGCCTTCGACAATGCCAACTGGCCGGTCACGCAGTACATCGCCGACCACGGCTACATCACGGTGGTCAACAACACCGACAGCGAGGACTGGAAGCGTCCCGGCGTCGACGAGATCATCAAGCGGGCCACGCCCAAGGGCGGCAAGGGCGCGGTCGTGCTCATGCACGACTCGGGAGGCAACCGCTCGCAGACCGTCCAGGCACTCGACCGCTTCCTGCCCGCCATGCAGGAGGACGGCTACGAGTTCGCCAACCTCACCGAGGCGATGGACCTGCCGAGCGCGCACACCCCGGTGAGCGGGCTCGACCTGTGGAAGGGCAAGGCGTTCGTCCTCGCGGTCACCGTCTCGGAGAAGGCGACGGGCGGCCTGGTCGTGGCGCTCGCGGTCATCGGCGTCCTGGTGTTCACCCGCTTCGGTCTGATGCTGCTCCTGTCGTTCGTGCACGCCAGACGGACCAGGCGGCGCCGCTTCCGCTGGGGGCCGCGGATCACCGAACCGGTCAGCGTCCTGGTCCCGGCGTTCAACGAGGCCAAGTGCATCGAGAACACGGTGCGTTCACTGACCAGCAGCGACCATCCGATCGAAGTGATCGTCATCGACGACGGCTCCACCGACGGCACCGCGCGCATCGTGGAGAACCTCCGCCTGCCCAATGTCCGGGTGGTCCGCCAGCACAACGCGGGCAAGCCCGCCGCCCTCAACCGCGGCCTGGCCAACGCCCGCTTCGACATCATCGTGATGATGGACGGCGACACCGTCTTCGAGCCGGCGACCGTTCGTGAACTGGTGCAGCCCTTCGGCGATGCCCGCGTCGGCGCCGTCGCCGGAAACGCCAAGGTGGGCAACAAGGACTCCCTCATCGGCGCCTGGCAGCACATCGAGTACGTGATGGGCTTCAACCTGGACCGCCGGATGTACGACGTGCTGCGCTGCATGCCGACCATCCCCGGCGCGGTGGGCGCCTTCCGCCGCAGTGCCCTGCAGCGGGTCGGCGGCATGAGCGACGACACCCTCGCCGAGGACACCGACATCACCATGGCCATGCACCGCGACGGCTGGCGCGTGGTCTATGCCGAGAAGGCCCGCGCGTGGACCGAGGCCCCGGAGACCGTGCAGCAGCTGTGGTCCCAGCGCTACCGCTGGTCGTACGGCACGATGCAGGCGATCTGGAAGCACCGGCGCGCCGTCATCGAGCGGGGTCCTTCGGGACGTTTCGGACGGGTCGGACTGCCGCTGGTCTCCCTGTTCATGGTCCTGGCGCCGCTGCTCGCACCGCTGATCGACGTGTTCCTGCTGTACGGCCTGGTCTTCGGCCCCACCCAGAAGACCGTGCTCGCCTGGCTCGGCGTGCTCGCCGTGCAGGCGGTCTGTGCCGCGTACGCCTTCCGGCTCGACCGGGAGCGCATGACTCATCTGATCTCGCTGCCCCTCCAGCAGATCCTCTACCGGCAGCTGATGTACGTCGTGCTGCTGCAGTCCTGGATCACCGCTCTCACCGGAGGCCGCCTTCGCTGGCAGAAGCTCCGGCGCACCGGAGTCGTCGGAGCCGCACCCGGCTCCGTGCCCGGCGGGCGGTCCCGTGCCGAGGAGCGGAGGCCCGTCGCATGAACCCCCCCGACAGCGGCGGGACGCGCCCGATGCCCGTGGTGCCCGGCGCCTCCGAGGCCGGTGGCGGCCAAGTCCCGCCGCAGTACGGCCGGTCGGCCGCGTACCCGGCGCAGTACGGGGCGCCCGGCGCACCCACCCGGCCCGTGGATCCGGCGGCGCCCGGCGCACCCGTGACGGCCGGCGCCCCGGCGCAGCCGAGTGCCTCCGAGAAGCCGGCGGTGGCGCGGAGCAAGCCCGGCCGCGACCGCTATCTGGACCTGCTGCGCTCGCTCGCCCTGGTCCGCGTGGTCTTCTACCACATCTTCGGATGGGCCTGGCTGACCGTCCTCTTCCCGTCCATGGGCGTGATGTTCGCGCTCGCCGGCTCCCTGATGGCACGGTCGCTGAGCCGGCCCGCCTGGGGCGTCATCCGTGGCCGGGTGCGCCGACTGCTGCCGCCGGTATGGGTGTTCGGCGCCGCGGTGCTGCCGATCATGCTGCTCGGTGGCTGGAACCCGGCGAAGGACCTGGGCGGTACCTGGTTCCTGCAGCTGCTCAACTACATCGTGCCGGTCGGCGCCCCGCCGTATCCGTGGCAGGCCGGCGACCCGGGCGGGCTGCTCGAGGAGACCTGGGCCGTGCAGGCCGCGGGCCCGCTCTGGTACATCCGCGCGTACCTCTGGTTCGTGATCGCCTCGCCGCTGCTGCTGTGGGCGTTCCGCCGCGTCCCGTGGGCGACGCTGCTCGCGCCGCTCGCGCTCACCGCCGTGGTCGGCACCGGCCTGGTCAAGATCCCCGGCGAGACGGGGAACGCGGTCACGGACTTCGCCGTCTACGGCTCCTGCTGGGTGCTCGGCTTCGCGCACCAGGAGGGGGTGCTCAAGCAGATACCGCGGTACCTGGCGGTGTCGCTCGCCGCACTCTTCATGGCCTTCGGCCTGTGGTGGGCCGCCGGCCACCTCGGCCCGGACGGCTGGGACCTCAACGACATTCCGCTCGCCCAGGCCACCTGGTCCTTCGGGTTCGTGGTGATCCTGCTGCAGTACGCGCCGTCGTGGCAGCAACTACCGGGAAAACTGGCCCAGTTCGACAAGCTCATCACCCTCTCCAACAACCGCGCGGTGACCATCTACCTCTGGCACAACGCGCTGATCATGGCCACCATCCCGCTGCTCGACCAGGTGTGGAACGTCCCGTTCCTGTCCGAGCACTTCGGGGACGCCTTCTCGACGACGTACACGCTGTGGATGTTCGTCCTGGTGTGGCCGCTGATCGGGCTGATGATCGTCTCCGTGGGCTGGGTCGAGGACCTCGCGGCGAAACGCAGCCGGCGCCTGTGGCCGAACGGCACGAAGCCGCGGCCGTCACGGTCCGGCCGTCGCGCCGCCGCGGGAGGCTCGCACCGCCGCTGAGCGCGCCCGCCGCCGGGGACGCGCCCGCAGTCGGGCTCACACCCGCTCCGCGGAGCGGGTGAGAGCAAGGTTGCGCGAAGGTCACCGGACGGCACCAGCCCGAAACGCGCCGTCCCTAGCGTCACCTCCACGACCCGACGCACTCGTGGAGGCGTGATGAAAGCCCCGACCGGCCCGCGCAGCGGGTCCCGCTGGATCGAGCGGTGGGACCCGGAGGACGAGCAGTTCTGGCAGGAGTCGGGACGGCGCACGGCCCGCCGCAATCTGCTGCTCTCGGTGATCAGCGAGCACATCGGCTTCTCGGTGTGGACCCTGTGGTCGGTGCTCGTGCTCTTCATGGGCCCCGAGTACGGCGTGGACGCGGCCGGCAAGTTCTTCCTGATCGCCACGGCCACCCTGGTCGGTGCCGTGATCAGGGTGCCGTACACGTTCGCCGTCGCGCGCTTCGGTGGCCGGAACTGGACGGTGTTCAGCGCCGCGCTGCTGCTCGTGCCGACCGTCGCCGCGTATCTGGTGATGGAGCCCGGCACCTCGTACGGGACGCTCCTGCTCGTCGCCGCGCTGACCGGGGTGGGCGGCGGCAACTTCGCCTCGTCCATGACCAACATCAACGCGTTCTTCCCGCTGCGCGAGAAGGGCTGGGCCCTCGGCCTGAACGCGGGCGGCGGCAACATCGGCGTCCCCGTGATCCAGCTCGTCGGCCTGCTGGTCATCGGCACGGCCGGAGCCGGCCACCCGAGGGTGCTGCTCGGCGTCTACATCCCGCTGATCGTGCTCGCCGCCGCCCTCGCCGCCCGCCATATGGACAACCTCGCTCCCGTACGCAACGACACCGGGGCCGCCCGCGAGGCGCTCCGCGACCGGCACACCTGGATCATGGCGTTCCTCTACGTCGGTACCTTCGGCTCGTTCATCGGCTACAGCTTCGCCTTCGGGCTCGTCCTGCAGACCCAGTTCGGGCGCACCCCGCTGCAGGCGGCCTCGCTGACCTTCCTCGGGCCGCTGCTCGGCTCGCTGATCAGGCCGGTCGGCGGCCGGCTCGCGGACCGGCACGGCGGCGCCCGGATCACTCTGTGGAACTTCGTCGCTATGGCGGCCGCGACCTCGGTGGTCGTGGTGGCCTCGGTGCTGGAGTCGCTGCCGGTCTTCCTCGTCGGCTTCACCGCCCTGTTCGTCCTCACCGGGCTCGGCAACGGCTCGACGTACAAGATGATCCCCGGCATCTTTCAGCGACGGGCGCTGGCCGAGGGCCTCACCGGTGCGCAGGCGGCGGCCCACGGGCGTCGGCTCTCCGGTGCCGCGATGGGCCTGATCGGAGCGGTCGGTGCGCTCGGCGGGCTCGGCATCAACCTCGCCTTCCGGCAGTCCTTCCGGACCGCCGGCACCGGCACCGCGGCCTTCGTGGTCTTCCTCGGCTGCTACGCCCTGTGCTCCGCGGTCACCTGGGCCGTATACCTTCGAAGGGCGGACGGGCTGCCGGGCCCGGCCGCGACCGCGGCGACGAAGCCGCAGCTCGGGTACGCCGACGTGTAAGGACCTCGCGCGCCACGGGGCGGTCCCGTAACACCGAGGCAACCCGGCCGAACCGAGCCCGTCACGGACCGTTGACAGGCTCGGTCGTCCGCACGCACCACAGTCAGGCGGGACAGACCGATGGACCACACCGACCACCCCGACGGCACCGCGCACGGCCCCCTCGCCGGCTTCACCATCGGTGTGACGGCCGCCCGGCGGGCCGAGGAGCTCGGCACGCTGCTCACCCGGCGGGGCGGCACCGTCATCCACGCACCCGCGCTGCGCATCGTCCCGCTCTCCGACGACAGCGAGTTGTACGCCACCACCAAGCAACTCCTCGAACGCGGGCCGGACATCGTGGTGGCGACCACCGCGATCGGCTTCCGCGGCTGGGTCGAGGCGGCGGACGGCTGGGGCGTCGGCGCGGACCTGCTCGCCGCGCTGCGCGACGCACGGCTGCTCGCCCGCGGCCCCAAGGTGAAGGGCGCGATCCGCGCCGCGGGCCTCACCGAGGAGTGGTCCCCGGTCTCCGAGTCGATGGCCGAAGTACTCGACCGTCTGCTCGAGGAGGGCGTCGACGGACTCCGCATCGCCATCCAGCTGCACGGCGAGCCGCTGCCCGGCTTCGTCGAGTCGCTGCGTGCGGCGGGCGCCGAGGTCATCGGGGTCCCCGTCTACCGCTGGCTGCCGCCGGAGGACATCGGCCCCGTCGACCGGCTTCTGGACGCCACGCTCGCCGGGTCCGTGGACGCGCTGACCTTCACCAGCGCGCCGGCCGCCGCGTCCCTGCTGTCCCGGGCCGAACACCACGGTCAGCTCGACCGGTTGACCGCCCTACTCGGCCAGGACGTGCTCGCCGCCTGCGTGGGCCCGGTGACCGCGCTGCCGCTGCAGTCTCACGGCATCGCGACCGTGCAGCCCGAACGGTTCCGGCTCGGCCCGCTCGTGCAGATCCTCTGCCGCGAACTTCCCGCACGCGCGCTCACCCTGCCGATCGCCGG
Organism: Streptomyces sp. YIM 130001; assembly: GCF_003574445.1. GTDB lineage: Bacteria > Actinomycetota > Actinomycetes > Streptomycetales > Streptomycetaceae > Streptomyces. The sequence continues at coordinate 412,766 of NZ_KZ984550.1, read as the reverse complement.
GCACCGGACCGAGATCCGGGGCCACGCGGTCGTCGTGGACGGCGAGTTGAGGCCGGTGCCACCTGCCGGGATGTCCCTGCTGCGGGCCCTCGCCCGACGGCCCGGCTGGGTGGTGTCGCGCGCCGATCTGCTGCGCGCGCTGCCCGGTTCCGGCAGCGACGAGCATGCCGTGGAGACCGCCATGGCCCGACTGCGCACGGCGCTCGGCGCTCCCCGCCTCATCCAGACCGTGGTCAAACGCGGCTACCGCCTCGCGCTCGACCCGTCCGCGGACACCAAGTACGCCGACGGCCCCTGAACAGCCCGTTGCCGCAGGGCTTCCGGACACCCGCCCGCACGGGCACTCTGGTGGGTGGCGACTCCGGTACGGCCTCCCACAAGGCGGTGACACGCACATGGCGTCGGACCTGGACCCGGCCCCGTACGAGCTGCGCTTCGACTCCGGGCGGGTCTGCCTCGATCTGCTCGCCACCGCGCATCCCGGCGAACGGCTGGACAGCGTACGGGCGTTGCGTGCCTGGCTGATCGGCGCGGGACTCGTCCCCGCCCGTGAACCGCTCCGGCTGGTCGACGCCGGATGCCTGCTCGGTTTCCGTGAACTGCGCGCCGATCTTGCCCAGTTGATCCCCGGAGCCGTCCCGCCCGGGGCCGCCGTCCCGCCCGCGGTCCTGGCCCGGGTCAACGAACAGTCCGCGGTCGCACCGCCGGCCCCGCGAGCCGCTCAGGGCCCCGGCGGCGCCGGCCTGGTCCGCGCCCTGCACGGCGAACCCACCGGATCCGAACTGCTCGCCGCAGTCGCCCGCGACGCCGTGGAGCTGCTCACCGACCCGGTGGCCCGCTCCCGTGTCCGCCGCTGCGAGGCGGTCAACTGCCCGCTGGTCTACCTGGACACCTCGCGCGGCCGGCGCCGCCGCTGGTGCTCCAGCGAGGTGTGCGGCAACCGCGAACGGGTCGCCCGCCACCGCCGCCGCGCCGCGTCCCTCGCCGACCGTTAGGGCCGACGCGGCCGGCCTTCGACACCCCCGTTCCCGGGCCGCGTTGAACATCCCGCCGTCCGCGTACGTAACTCCTGGATGACCGACCGGGGTTCCAGGGGGAGCACCGCACAGAACCCACCACTACCCCCTGGCTGTCCCCACCCCCGGACACCGGAGGTACGCGTGCGCAAGGATTCCGCCGTGGCAGCTGAACGCCCCCCGCGGGCGAGGCATCGTATGCCCGGCCATCGGCAACTCCCGGCACCCGACGAGGAGTTGATGTGCGCGCTGTACCGGGAGCACGCCGGTCCGCTGCTCGCCTATGTACTGCGTCTGGTGGCCGGCGACCGGCAGCGCGCCGAGGACGTCGTCCAGGAAACCCTGATCAGAGCCTGGAAGAACGCGAACCGTCTGAACGCCGCCACCGGATCGGTCCGCCCCTGGCTGGTCACCGTCGCGCGGCGTATCGTCATCGACGGTCACCGCAGCCGGCAGGCCCGGCCGCAGGAGGTCGACCCGTCGCCCCTGGAGGTCATCCCCGCGGAGGACGAGATCGACAAGGCGTTGTGGCTCATGACTCTTTCCGACGCGCTCGACGACCTGACACCCGCCCATCGCGAGGTGCTCGTGGAGACGTATTTCAAGGGACGCACGGTCAACGAGGCCGCGCAGGCGCTCGGCATACCCAGCGGGACCGTCCGGTCCCGGGTGTTCTACGCCCTGCGCTCGATGAAGCTGGCGCTGGAGGAGCGGGGGGTGACGGCATGACAGGCCACGGCACGACCGGACACGGCCGGGACGGAGGCGGACACGACGTGGACGCCGTGCACGAGACCGTCGGCGCGTACGCCCTCGGGATTCTGGACGACGCGGAGGCGAGCGCCTTCGAACTCCACCTGGCGCGCTGCGAGTTCTGCGCCGCACAGCTCGACGAACTCTCCGGCATGGAACCCATGCTGGCGGCCCTCGCCGATCTGCCGCCGCAGCCGGCACCGGAGTTCGCCGAGCAGCCCGCGGCGGGACCGGGCGCGGCGGGACCCGCTCCCCGTGTCCTCGACAACGCGGTCGACGAGGTGGTGCGCCGCCGCGCCCACCGCCGCAGGCGCGGCTTCTATCTGCTCGCCGCGGCGGCCGCCCTCGTGGTGACGGCGCCGCTCGCGGTCCTCGCCCTGACCGCCGAGGACGGCGCGGCCAAGCCGGAGGCGCGGTCGACCGCGCCCGGCGACGACGCCCTGCTGCGCGGCATGGACGACAAGGTGCGCGCCACCGACGCACGCACCGACGTCAGCGCCACCGTCGGCATGGAGGAGACGGGCTGGGGCACCCGCGCCCTCCTCGAACTGAAGAACGTCAAGGGCCCGCTCAAGTGCTCCCTGATCGCCGTCGGCACGGACGGCGAGGAGCAGACGGTCACCTCCTGGTCCGTCCCGAAGTGGGGCTACGGCATCGAGGACAGCCCGAACAAGTGGGCCCGCGAACCGCTGTACGTACACGGCGGCTCCGCCCTCGACCGCGCCGACATCGACCGCTTCGAAGTACGCACCTTCGACGGCCGCCGTCTGGTGGAGGTCGACGCGTGACCAGGGATCGGTGCCACGCGAGGGCCTGACTTCGCGTACGGTTGACGGCTGCCCAGCACAGCATGAAGGGGGCTCGGTGGCCGACGCACGGGACCGTGAGATCAGCGTGGAGCAGGAACATCTGGACCGGGTGTACCTGCGTCTCGAGGAGAAGATCCACGAGGCCGAGTACCTCATGCACGACGCCGCCCAGCGCGGCCACGTCGGCACCCCTGGCGCGCTCGCCGAACGGGACGCGCAGGTCTACCGGGCGGGGATCCATCTCAACCGGCTGAACAGCGAGTTCGAGGACTTCCTGTTCGGCCGGATCGATCTGCTGCTCGGCAAGGACGGCAAGAAGGGGCCCGACGGCGCCTACACCTCGGTGGAGCCGGCCGACGGCGCGGTCCGCGCCGACTCCACCGCCGACATCGCCGAGACCCTGCACATCGGCCGCATCGGCGTACTCGACGAGGACTTCGCCCCGCTCGTCATCGACTGGCGGGCGCCCGCCGCCGCGCCCTTCTACCGCTCCACGCCGGTCGATCCGGGCCGCGTGGTGCGCCGCCGGGTGGTCCGCTCCAAGGGACGGCGGGTGCTCGGCGTCGAGGACGACCTGATGCGGCCCGAGCTGACCGCCTACCTGGACGGCGAAGCGCTCGCGGTGATCGGCGACGGCGCCCTGATGGCCGCGCTCGGCCAGGCCAGGGGCCACACGATGCGCGACATCGTCTCGTCGATCCAGGCCGAGCAGGACCGGGTGATCCGCGCTCCCGCCGCCTCCGTCACCCATGTCGAGGGCGGGCCGGGCACCGGTAAGACGGCGGTGGCCCTGCACCGGGCCGCGTACCTGCTCTACCAGGACAGGCGCCGGTACGCGGGCGGCATCCTGATCGTCTCGCCGACGCCGCTGCTGGTCGCGTACACCGAAGGCGTGCTGCCCTCGCTCGGCGAGGAGGGACAGGTCGCGATCCGCGCGGTCGGCTCCCTGGTCGACGGCGCGGAGGCGAGCCTGTACGACGATCCGCCGACGGCCCGCGTCAAGGGCTCGTCCCGCTTCCTCAAGGTGCTCCGCCGAGCGGCCCGGGGCGCCCTCGAACTCCCTCGGGGCGAAGGCACCGTGCGCCCGGAGCGGCTGCGGGTGGTCGCCTTCGGCCGACGGCTCGAACTGGAGCAGGACGCCCTCGACCGGATCCGCCGCACCGCACTCGGCGGCACCGCCCCCGTCAACCTGCTGCGTCCGCGCGCCCGCAAGCTCCTCCTGGACGCCCTGTGGGAGCAGTCCGGCGCCGGGGCCCGGCACTCCGACCCCGAACTGGCCGCGGAACTCAGATCGGGCTTCGACGCCGACGTACGCGACGAGGACGCGTTCATCGACTTCCTGGACGCCTGGTGGCCCGAGCTCACCCCGCGCGGGGTGCTCACCGCCATGGCCGACGAGCGGCGCCTCGGCCGCTGGGCGCGCCGGGTGCTCAACCCGGGCGAGATCAGACGGGTGGCGCGTTCGCTGCGGCGGGACGGCCTGACCGTGCACGATGTGGCGCTCCTCGACGAACTGACCGCGGTGCTCGGCACTCCGCCGCGCCCGCGCAAGCCGCGTGAACTCGACCCGCTGGACCAGCTCACCGGCCTCGAGGAACTGATGCCGGTACGCGAGGAGACCCAGCGCGAGCGCGCCGAGCGCCTCGCCGAGGAACGCACCGAGTACGCCCACGTGATCGTCGACGAGGCGCAGGACCTGACCCCCATGCAGTGGCGGATGATCGGCCGCCGCGGGCGGCACGCCACCTGGACCGTGGTGGGCGACCCCGCGCAGTCCTCCTGGTCCGACCCGGACGAGGCGGCCGCGGCGCGCGAGGAGGCGCTCGGCACCCGGCCGCGCCGCCGCTTCGAGCTGACCGTGAACTACCGCAACCCGGCCGAGATCGCCGAACTGGCCTCGAAGGTCCTGGCGTTGGCGATGCCCGGCTCCCAGCCGCCGAAGGCGGTCCGCTCCACGGGCGTACGCCCGCACTTCACGGTGGCGCCCGACGGCGACCTGGCGACGGCGGTACGTGAGGAGACCCGGCGGCTGCTCGACCGGGTGGACGGCACCGTCGGTGTGGTGGTCGCGATGCGCCGCCGCACCGAGGCGGCCGGCTGGCTCGACGGCCTCGGCCCGCGGGCGGTGGCCCTCGGCAGCCTGGAGGCCAAGGGCCTGGAGTACGACGCGACGGTCGTGGTGTCGCCGGCGGAGATCGCCGACGAGTCGCCGGCCGGCCTGCGCGTGCTGTACGTGGCGCTGACCCGGGCGACCCAGGAACTGACCCTCGTCTCCGGCGAGCGCGACGCCCCGGACGGCGACGGGGTGCCCGACCTGCTGCGGGACTGAGCGGGGGTTCCACGCGGGCGTCACGGGCACCCGGGGGCGCTCCCGGAAGCGGCGTGAGAACGGGTGCGGGACGGGAATTGCCTTACGGGGATCGTTTGTTACCGTGGATGTGGCACCGGCCCGATCCAAGCCCCCGGGCCCAACCATAGTCGCTACGAGCGACCACTTGCCGCGAGGCGAGCATGGCGGGTCGGTGTCACTGAGCGTCCGGGAAGATCCCGGGAAGCCGGGAGCGATCCCGAAGAGAGGTCCTCGTCACCAAGTGACGGGGACCTTTTCTGTTGCCAGCATCTCTCGTATGGTGGAATCTGTTTTCCGAAACAAGCTGTACCCCGGAAGACCCCCACGAACACGCCCGAGAACACAACGTTCTCAATTCGATGCGGCTACCGCGTACTCAGTGGTAGGTGCGACCATCGGATGACGCTCCCGCGCCCGGCGCGGACGGGCGTACCAGCGACACAGGTGAAAGCAGAGGAAGTCGGCCATGGCAACGGCGCCCAGCGTCTCCTACTCGATGACGGTCCGCCTTGAGGTGCCCGCCAGCGGAACAGCGGTATCCCAACTGACCACGGCCGTGGAGTCCTCCGGCGGCTCGGTCACCGGCCTCGACGTCACCGCCTCCGGGCACGAGACGCTCCGGATCGACGTCACCATCGCCGCGACGTCCACCTCGCACGCCGACGAGATCGTCGAGCAGCTGCGCGGGATCGACGGAATCACTCTCGGCAAGGTGTCGGACCGTACGTTCCTGATGCACCTCGGCGGCAAGATCGAGATGCAGTCCAAGCACCCCATCCGCAACCGTGACGACCTCTCCATGGTCTACACCCCGGGCGTGGCCCGGGTGTGCACACAGATCGCGGAGCACCCCGAGGACGCCCGCCGTCTGACCATCAAGCGGAACTCGGTCGCGGTCGTCACCGACGGCTCGGCCGTCCTCGGCCTCGGCAACATCGGCCCGAAGGCCGCACTGCCGGTCATGGAGGGCAAGGCGGCCCTCTTCAAGCGCTTCGCCGGCATCGACGCCTGGCCGCTCTGCCTGGACACCCAGGACACCGACGCCATCGTCGAGATCGTCAAGGCCATCGCGCCCGGATTCGCCGGCATCAATCTCGAGGACATCTCGGCGCCCCGCTGCTTCGAGATCGAGGCCAGGCTCCGCGAGGCCCTGGACATTCCGGTATTCCATGACGACCAGCACGGCACCGCCATCGTCGTCCTCGCCGCACTGACCAACGCCCTGCGCGTGGTCGGCAAGGACATCGGCGACGTCCGCGTCGTCATGTCCGGTGCGGGTGCCGCCGGTACGGCCATCCTCAAGCTGCTCCTCGCCGCCGGCGTCAAGCATGCCGTGGTCGCCGACATCCACGGCGTCGTGCACGCGGGCCGCGGCGACCTGGTGGACGCGGCTCCCGATTCGCCGCTGCGCTGGATCGCGGACAACACCAACCCCGAGGGCGTCAGCGGCAGCCTGAAGGAAGCCGTGCGCGGCGCCGACGTGTTCATCGGCGTCTCCGCGCCGAACGTCCTCGGCGGCGAGGACGTGGCGGCCATGGCGGAGGGCGCGATCGTCTTCGCCCTGGCCAACCCCGACCCCGAGGTAGAGCCGTCGATCGCCCGCGAGACGGCCGGAGTTGTGGCCACCGGGCGTTCCGACTTCCCCAACCAGATCAACAACGTCCTGGTGTTCCCGGGTGTCTTCCGCGGCCTGCTCGACGCCCAGTCGCGCACCGTCAACACGGAGATGATGCTCGCCGCCGCGACCGCCCTCGCGGACGTGGTCACCGAGGACGAGCTCAACCCGAACTACGTCATTCCGAGCGTTTTCAACGACAAGGTCGCGGGCGCCGTGGCGGGAGCGGTGCGTGGCGCCGCGAAGGCCGTCGGCGCCGGTGTGTGACGCGTTGCACCGCATTCCGGCGGCGCGTCGCAGGACCCATGTCCCCGCGTGGCCCTCTAGGGTTGCGGGCAGCCCCGCCCAATAGTCCAGCGGTCAGCCGCCGGGAGTGGACGGAGTGTCACCGATTTTGTCGTGTGGCGCTTTTCGTGTGACTCCCGCGGGTGCCGGATTGGCCTTACCACCGTACGTGGGGGCAGGATGCCTCTCTGGGCGCGTGGGTCTACGAAGGGACCCGGGTCCGGGGACCTCCAGGGCCCCTGGCAGCATCGGCTCAGCTGGTGCTCGACATGCGGGACGACCGCGTGGCACGCCTTAACGGCACGAAGAACACGGGAGTACAAACATGAACCGCAGTGAGCTGGTGGCCGCGCTGGCCGACCGCGCAGAGGTGACCCGCAAGGACGCCGACGCCGTGCTGGCCGCGTTCGCCGAGACCGTCGGCGAGATCGTTGCCAAGGGCGACGAGAAGGTCACCATCCCCGGCTTCCTGACCTTCGAGCGCACGCACCGTGCCGCTCGCACCGCCCGGAACCCGCAGACCGGCGAGCCGATCAACATCCCGGCCGGCTACAGCGTGAAGGTTTCCGCGGGCTCGAAGCTCAAGGAAGCGGCCAAGGGCAAGTAACACACCCGAAGCCTCAGGAGGGCGGCACCCGGATCACTCCGGGTGCCGCCCTCCTGTGTGTGCGGACGCCGTGTGCGGGGCTCTGCTGTGCCGTCAGGCGGGTCCCAGCAGGGTGACTTCTTCCAGGGAGTCGACCAGGGTCGTACGCGGCCCGGGGGAGATGCCGGGGACCGACGGTACGGCGAGCAGCCGGCAGCCGGCCGCGAGGGCCGCAGCGGCGCCGGTGGGGGTGTCCTCGACCGCCAGACAGTCCGCCGTGTCGACATCGAGCAGGGCGGCGGCGGTGAGATACGGGTCCGGGTGCGGCTTGCCGCGCTCCGACTCGCCCGAGGTGACCGAGGCGTCGAAGCGGTGCGCGCCGAGCGCGCGCAGCACCAGATCGGCCACATGCCGTTCCGATGCCGTCACCAGGGCGGTGGGGACGCCGAGTTCACGCGCGCGGTCGAGCAGTCGCAGCGCGCCCGGCTGCACGGTGACGCCGCACGCCACCCGCGCGGTGAACTCCCGGTCCAGCACGGCGCAACTCTCCGCGGCCGTACGGGTGGTCAGTCCGCTGCGTACGAGGTGATCCGCGGCATCGGCCACGGCGGCGCCCGCGAACGGTGCGAGCACCGGGGCGTCGGCCGGGGAGCCCTGGGCGCGCAGGAAGTCGGCGACCGTCTCCAGCCAGGCGTGTTCGGTGTCGACCAGGGTCCCGTCCATGTCGCACAGGAGCGCGGCGGGCCGGTCGAGGGTACGGGGCGCGGATGGCATCGCGGGGGTCCTCACGGTGCGGGGCGGTCGGGAGTGGTGCGGGCGAGCGGGTTGGCCTGCACCGAGTTGCGGACGGTGAAGACGACGGAGCCGGGCCGGTAGCGGTCGTCCGAGGTCTCCACGGGGCGGCCCTCGAGGGTGGTCGTGGTGCGGCGCACCCTGAGCAGCGGGGAGCCGCGGCGCACGCCCAACTCCCGTGCGTCCACGGTGCCTGCGGCGACCGCGTCGAGGTGGTGCTCGCCGTGGGACATGACCAGGTCGACGGTGTCCCGGAGGTGCTGGGTGACCGACTCGCAGTCGGCGGGCAGCCGTTCGACCGGATCGGCGGCCCAGCCCGCGTACACCGTGCGTTCCAGCAGGACCGGGCTGTCGTCCAGGGTGCGGATGCGCAGGATGTGCAGGACCTCGTCGCCCGGGGTGAGTTGGAGCAGTCCGGCCTCTGCCTCGGTGGCCGGTGCGCGGCGACTGTCGAGCACCAGGCCGCCCGGGGTGCGGCCACCGGCCCTCGCCCACTGAGCGAAGCTGCGCAGTTCGGTGAAGCTCTGGCTGGGCGTGGTCGACAGGACCACGCGCCGGGCACCCTGCCGGGAGCCGATCAGGCCCTCCGCCTGCAGTGTGCCGAAGGCCTGCCGGAGCGTGCCGCGCGATACGCCGTGTTCGGCGGCGAGTTCGGACTCCGAGGGCAGGGCCGCGCCCACCGGGTGGCGGCCTTCGGCGATGGCGCGGCGCAGCTCGTCGGCGATGTGCTCGTGCCGTCGGGTCACTTGTCTCCTCGAGGAGCCGTGCTGATGGGTGGGTCCGGGCGGTGGCCCGGGGCCTGGATCATGCCATCCGGACCAGGCCGTACGCATCTCTGGTTGTGCGCAGCTGTGTACAGGTCTCAGCGGGTGGGCCATGCGTCTTTCCGCTCCCTGTGTCGGTAAACGCATCTCTTTATAACGCTTATGACCTGGGGTTTTTATTACACCGAAGCTTTACCTGAGGGGCGTTCGGCGGTTATCTTCGTCCGGCTTACTGACGTTGCTTGTCCATACAGGTGGCATCCCGAAGATCCAGGAGTAACCATCGTGAAGGCATCCCGTCCCCGTGTGACCCGGCGCGCTGTGGCAGCCGCCGCCTGCGCACTCGCCGTGGTCGCGACAGCAGCCGGCTGCGGCTCGGCGCCCACCGCCGACGCACAGAGCAGCGAGGCCGGCAAGGCGGGTTCGGTGGCCGATCTCGGCGGCCTGGACAAGCTGGTCGAGGCGGCGAAGAAGGAAGGCAAGCTGAACGTCTACGCCCTGGCGCCCGACTGGGCCAACTACGGCGAGATGATCGCGGCCTTCGAGAAGAAGTACGGCATCAAGGTCAACAACGAGAACCCCGGCGGCAGCAGCCAGCAGGCCCTGAACGCCGCCGCCAAGCGCAAGGGCCAGGACCGCGCCGTCGACGCCCTCGACCTCGGCACCGCGTACATGCAGGACGCCAAGGCCAAGAAGCTCCTCGCCCCGTACAAGGTCAAGGGCTGGGACTCGATCCCCGACGAGCAGAAGCAGGCCGACGGGTCGTTCCTCAACAACTACGGCGGCTACATCTCGATCGGCTGCGACGCCAAGGCCGTCAAGGAGTGCCCCGAGACCTTCAAGGACCTCCTGAAGCCGCAGTACAAGAACAAGGTCGCCCTGAACGGCAATCCGACCGAATCCAGCTCCGCGCTCTCCGCGGTCTTCGCCGCCTCGCTGGCCGACGGCGGCTCGCTCGACGACATCCAGCCCGGCCTCGACTTCTTCAAGAAGCTGAAGGCCAAGGGCAATTACGTCCCCGCCGAGTCGACCCTCGCCACCATCCAGAAGGGCGAGACCCCGATCTCGATCGACTGGGACTACCTCAACCTCGGCTACGGCGACAAGCTCAAGGCCAAGGGAGTCGACTGGAAGGTCACCGTCCCCTCCGACGGTCAGTACTCGCTCTACTACAACCAGGGCGTCAACAAGTACGCCCCGCACCCGGCCGCCGCCCGCCTGTGGCTCGAGTTCATCTACAGCCCCGAGGGCCAGAACATCTGGCTGAAGGGCTACTCCCGCCCGGCTCTCCTCGAGCCGATGGAGAAGGATGGCACCGCCGACAAGGCCTCCGCCGACAAGCTCCCCGACGTCTCCGGCACCCCGAAGTCGGCCAGCACCGAGCAGGAGGCCGACGCCAAGGAGAAGGTCGTGCAGGGCTGGGGCAAGGCGGTCGGATGACCATGGCAGAACAAGCTGTCCAGACCGTGGCCGAGGCGCCTGCCGAGGCCGCGGCGCCCGCCCCGGCACCCGGATCCCGGCGCCGGCCCGTGCGCCGGGGCCGGGCCCGCTGGCTCGCCGTCGTCCCGTTCTTCGTCTTCCTCGCGGTCGGCTTCGGACTGCCCGCGGGGACCATGGCGTACGGCGCGTTCACCGCGGTCGACCCGACGACCGGGGCGACCGTGTTCACCACCGACAACGTCACCGGATCACTGTCCGGCGTCTATGCCGGGGGCCTGGCGCGCAGCCTCGAACTGTCCCTGCTCACAGCCCTGTTGGCGACCCTCGCCGGAACCGTCGTCGCCCAGGCCCTGGTCGCGTCCAAGCGGCCCGCACTGCGCCGGGCCGTCGTCTCCGCCTGCGGCGTGTTCGCCAACTTCTCCGGCGCGCCCCTCGCGTTCGCGTTCATCGCCACCCTCGGCACCACCGGCACGCTCACCAAGCTGCTCTCGCTCGGATCGACCGGGTTCAGCCTGTACACCTTCACCGGTCTGGTGCTCGCGTACCTGTACTTCATGATTCCGCTGATGGTGGTCACCGTGCTGCCCGCCCTCGACGGGCTGCGGAGCCAGTGGCGGGAGGCCGCGGCCTCCTGCGGCGCCACCCGCGGGCAGTTCTGGCGGCACATCGGTGTCCCGGTCCTGACGCCCTCGCTGCTCGGCGGCGCGGTCCTGATGTTCGGCACCGCCTTCGCCTCGCACGCCACCGCCGCCGTCCTCGTCGGCGGCTCCGTCGAGCTGATCACCATCCAGATCGCCAACGCCCTCAACGGCAACGTCCTGGCCGGCCAGGAGAATCTCGCGCTCGCCATGAGCCTCAACATGGTGGTGGTCGCGCTGCTCGTGATGGCCGTCCAGATCCCGCTGCAGCGCAGGAGTGCCCGATGGCTCGGCTGAACACCCGAGCGCCCGTCCTCACGGTCGCCGCGCTCTACTTCCTGGTCCCGATCGCGGCCTCCCTGTGGTTCACGATCGACGACAGCGACGGCATCAGCTTCGAGGCGTACACCAAGGGCCTCGGCTCCGAAGGGTTGATCACCAGCCTGACGCTCTCGGTACTCATCGGGTTCGCCACCGTCGTACTCGGGCTGCTCCTGATGGTGCCCACCATGGTCGCCGTCTCGCTGCGACTGCCGAAGCTGCGCCGGACCGTCGAGACGCTCTGCATGATGCCGCTCGTCGTACCTCCCATCGCCCTGGTCGCCGGCGTCACCTCGGTGCTCGCCTGGCAGCAGGACCTGGCGGCCACGCCGCTGTACGGGACGTTCCAGGCGCTCATCAACCCGGACTTCCCGCTGATCCTGGTCATCGTCTACACGGTGATGTCGCTGCCGTTCCTCTACCGCTCGCTCGACGCCGGCCTGCGCGCCGTCGATCTGCGGGTCCTGGTGGAGGCCTCACGCAGCCTCGGTGCCTCCCGGGTACAGACCCTGTGGCAGGTCGTGGCGCCCAATCTGCGGCAGGCCGTGACGGGCGGCGCGGTGCTCAGCCTGGCCATGGTGCTCGGCGAGTTCTCGGTCGCCTCGGTGCTCGGCTTCCGGCCGTTCGCCGTGTGGATGGTCGAGGCCGGCGACAGCGAGGCCCAGCTGTCCGTCGCCGCGGCGATGCTCAGCCTGCTCGTCACCTGGGGGCTGCTGCTCCTGCTCACCGCGCTCGCCGGCGGGCGCACCCGCAAGCAAAGGAAGACCTCATGACCGTCCCCGTGCAACTCAAGCAATTGCGCCGGGAGTTCGGCTCCACGACGGCCCTCACCGGGCTCGACCTGGACATCGCCGCCGGCGAACTGGTCGCGCTGCTCGGCCCGTCCGGCTGCGGCAAGACCACCGCCCTGCGCATCATCGCGGGCTTCGAGTCCGCCGACAGCGGCGAACTGCTCATGGACGGCCAGGACGTCACCGCGGTGCCCGCCCACCGGCGCGACATCGGCATGGTGTTCCAGTCGTACAGCCTCTTCCCGAACATGACCGCGGCCGAGAACGTCGGCTACGGCCTTCGCGTCCGCGGCGCCTCGCCGAGCGAACGTGCCTCCCGTGCCCAGGAGTTGCTCGAACTCGTCGGCCTCCCCGGGCGCGCGGGTGCCTACCCGCACCAGCTCTCCGGAGGTCAGCAGCAGCGCGTCGCCCTCGCGCGAGCCCTCGCCGTACGGCCCAAGGTGCTGCTCCTCGACGAGCCGCTGTCCGCGCTCGACGCCAAGGTCCGGCTCAACCTCCGCGAGGAGATCCGCCGGATCCAGCTCGAACTCGGCATCACCACCGTCTTCGTCACCCACGACCAGGAGGAGGCGCTGTCCATGGCGGACCGCGTCGCCGTGATGAAGGACGGCCGGCTCGAACAGTGCGCCGCTCCCAGCGAGTTGTACGACCGCCCGGCCACGCCCTTCGTCGCCGAGTTCGTCGGCACCATGAACCGGCTGCCGGCCGTCATGAGCGACGGCAGCACCGTCGAGCTCCTCGGCCGCCGGCTGCCCGCCCACGGCGAACGGGAGTACGCCGCCGGGACCGAGGTCGACGTACTGCTGCGGCCCGAGGGCCTCGCTGTGGCGGGCCCGGACGGCGCGGGCGAGCCGGCCACCGTGCGTGTCGCGACCTTCCTCGGCGCGACCACACGACTCCTGCTGACCACCGAGTCCGGTACGTCCGTCAAGGCCGACCTGTCCAGCAGGGACGCCGACGGCCTTGCCCCGGGCTCCCGTTGCACCATCACACCGCACGACAAGTCCGTGCTCGTCGCCCAGGCCGTGTCCGGACAGTCCTGACCCGGCCCCGTACCGTCCACAAGGAGTGACCTACCTCGTGACCGTCACACGGCGCATCTTCCTGACCGTGGCCGCCACCGCAGTGGCCGCCGCGACCACCACCGCCTCCGCACAGGCCGGACCGGACCGGGCCGCGGCGGGTGAACTGCGCGTCCTCACCATGAACCTCTGGCACGGCGGCGCCCAGGTGAACGACGGCCTGGACAAGCAGGTCGCCGTCATCGAGAAGCACCGGCCGGACGTCGTGGGCCTCCAGGAGACCTCGGGCCACGCGGCGAAGGATCTCGCCGAGCGGCTCGGCTGGGACCACTGGCAGTCCGACGGCAGCCTCGGCGTGATCAGCCGGCACCCGATCACCTCCGACGCCGAGACCATCGGCGGCGGCGCGGGGGCGGGCGTGCGTATCCGGATCGACGAATCCACCGGCCAGGAGGTCGAGTTGTGGACGGCTCACCTCGGCTACACCCCGTACGGGCCCTACGACGCCTGCTTCGACCAGATGCCGGTCGACACGATCATGGAGCGGGAGGCGGAGTCGGGCCGTACCGGCCAGGCGACCGAGCTCGCCGAGAAGCTGAAGGGGAAGATCGCGGACGCCGACACCACCCCGGTACTCCTCGTAGGTGACTTCAACTCGCCCTCGCACCTGGACTGGACGGACGCCAACCAGCACTGCGGATACGGACAGGTCGACTGGCCCGCCACGAAGATCGTCGCCGACGCGGGGATGACGGACTCCTACCGCCAGGCGCACCCGGACCCGGCCGCCGACCCGGCCACCACCTGGTCGCCGATCTACCCGAACCACGACGGCTCCACGGGGGAGGTCGAACCGCAGGACCGGATCGACTTCATCACCTACGCGGGCAGCGGACTCGGTGTCCAGGACTCCTCGGTGATCGTCGATGGCGACCCGGCGCCGTACCCGGACCAGGCCGACAACGCCTGGCCCACGGACCACGCGGCGGTCCTCACGACCTTCTCGGTCGGCTAGCGGAGCGCCTTCGTACGACGAACGGCGTCGTCCCGCACGAGCTGCGGGACGACGCCGTTCGTCGTGAGGTGACGAGGCGCTACACCAGCGCGCCGCCCGGCAGTTCGACCTTCGCGCCGAGTTCCATGAGCTTGTCCATGAAGTTCTCGTAACCGCGGTTGATCAGGTCGATGCCGTGCACCCGGGAGGTGCCCTGCGCCGCGAGCGCCGCGATCAGATACGAGAAGCCGCCGCGCAGGTCGGGAATGACCAGGTCGGCGCCCTGGAGTTTGGTGGGGCCGCTGACCACCGCGGAGTGCAGGAAGTTGCGCTGCCCGAACCGGCAGTCGCTGCCGCCGAGGCATTCGCGGTAGAGCTGGATGTGGGCGCCCATCTGATTGAGCGCGGAGGTGAAGCCCAGCCGCGACTCGTACACCGTCTCGTGCACGATCGACAGGCCGGTGGCCTGCGTGAGGGCGACCACGAGCGGCTGCTGCCAGTCCGTCTGGAAGCCCGGGTGGACGTCCGTCTCCAGCGCTATCGACTTCAGGTTCCCGCCCGGGTGCCAGAAGCGGATGCCCTCGTCGCCGATCTCGAAGGCGCCGCCGACCTTCCGGTACGTGTTCAGGAACGTCATCATCGAGCGCTGCTGGGCGCCCTTGACGTAGATGTTGCCCTCGGTGGCGAGCGCGGCGGACGCCCAGGAGGCGGCCTCGAGACGGTCGGGCAGGGCTGCGTGGTTGTAGCCGCCGAGCTGGTCGACACCGGTGACCCGGATCGTCCGGTCGGTGTCCATCGCGATGATCGCGCCCATCTTCTGCAGTACGCAGATGAGGTCCTCGATCTCGGGCTCGACCGCCGCGTTCGACAGCTCGGTGACTCCCTCGGCGAGTACCGCCGTCAGGAGCACCTGCTCGGTCGTGCCCACCGACGGGTACGGCAGCTCGATCTTGGTGCCGCGCAGCCGCTGCGGGGCCTCCAGGTACTGGCCGTCCGCGCGCTTCTCGATCGTCGCGCCGAACTGGCGGAGCACCTCGAAGTGGAAGTCGATCGGCCGACCGCCGATGTCACAGCCGCCGAGCCCCGGGATGAAGGCGTGGCCGAGCCGGTGCAGGAGCGGACCGCAGAACAGGATCGGGATCCGCGAGGAGCCGGCGTGCGCGTCGATGTCCGCGACGTTCGCGCTCTCCACGTGCGACGGGTCCATGATCAGCTCACCCGGCTCGTCGCCGGGGCGGACGGTCACCCCATGCAGCTGCAGCAGGC
Source organism: Streptomyces sp. YIM 130001 (assembly GCF_003574445.1). Lineage (GTDB taxonomy): Bacteria > Actinomycetota > Actinomycetes > Streptomycetales > Streptomycetaceae > Streptomyces. The sequence goes on along the minus strand of NZ_KZ984550.1, from coordinate 397,324 downwards.
CGCGTACGACGCGGACGTCGCGGATGTCCGGCACGTTGCGCAGCCGGCTCGGACCACTGCCGAGCAGCGCGGCGACCATGGCCTTGGGGACCAGGTTCTTCGCGCCGCGGACGCGGATCTCGCCCTCCAGCGGGGTCCCGCCGTGGACAAGCAGTACGTCGTCATTGCCGTTGACGGTCATGTATCTCGCGTTCCGGTGAGGTGGGCTGAGGGCTGGTGGGCTGTCGAGCTCCTGTCGAGTCCCGGGCGCAAGCGTAATGGGCGCCAACCCCCTTCTTGTAAGGGCGAGGGCGGCCCGAGTCGTTTCGGATCGCGAACAGACACGAGCGGTGCACCGGTGGCCGCACAGGGTCACCGGATCGGGGTCGGGTCGGACGGGACGCGAGGGGCTCGGGTGCGGAACCGGATCCGGCCGCTGCCAGCGGATTGAGGTGCCCGGCCGGGTGCTTGTGGCCGTTGCCGTCCCATCGAGGGGCAGGATGCGGGATCATGTCTCGCATGACCGAGGTGTCCTCGCTCACAGGGCGGTTGCTCGTGGCCACGCCTGCCCTGGCGGACCCGAATTTCGACCGGGCCGTGGTGCTGCTCCTCGACCACGACGAGGAGGGCTCGCTCGGCGTCGTCCTCAACCGGCCGACGCCCGTCGGGGTCGACGACATCCTGGAGGGCTGGGCCTCGCTCACCGGTGAGCCCGGCGTCGTCTTCCAGGGCGGACCGGTCTCCCTCGACTCGGCGCTCGGCGTCGGAGTGGTCCCCGGCGACGATCACACGGGGCCCAAGCCGGGCGTACGGGATCCGATCGGCTGGCGGCGGGTGCACGGCGCGATCGGCCTCGTGGACCTGGAGACCCCGCCGGAGCTGCTCGCCGCGGCCCTCGGTTCGCTGCGCATCTTCGCCGGGTACGCCGGGTGGGGGCCCGGCCAGCTCGAGGACGAACTGACCGAGGGTGCCTGGTACGTGGTCGAATCCGAGCCCGGGGACGTCTCTTCGCCGGTACCGGAGAGTCTGTGGCGGGCGGTGCTGCGGCGGCAGCGCAGCGAACTCGCCATGGTCGCCACATATCCGGACGATCCGTCCCTCAACTGACCGCCCCGTGACGGTCCTGCCGTCGGACCCGCCCGGCCCGGTCCGTACGCCGCGGCCCGTCGTGGTGTCCGTCGCGGCAGGCGCTGCGGGCATCTCCGGGGCCTGGGTACCCTTGGCAGTTATGAGCACTCTCGAGCCCGAGCGCGGGGCAGGTACGGGGACCCTCGTAGAGCCGACGCCGCAGACGTCGCACGGAGACGGTGACCACGAGCGCTACGCCCATTACGTCCAGAAGGACAAGATCATGGCGAGCGCGCTCGACGGTTCGCCCGTCGTGGCACTCTGCGGCAAGGTCTGGGTCCCGGGCCGCGACCCGAAGAAGTACCCGGTGTGCCCCATGTGCAAGGAGATCTACGAGTCCATGGGCGCCGGCGGAGACGGTGACAAGGGCGGCGGCAAGGGCGGCAAGGGCGGCGACAAGAAGTAGTCGCGGCCATCGAGGCCCGCACCTCTGCACCTCCGCAGGGTGGTTCGTGCCGGAACCCGGATCCCGTACCGGGGTCCGGCACGAACCGGCTCAGCGGTCCTCCGCTGCCCGCACGGCGCGCCAAGTTCCCTCGTCACAGGCGTGATCGACCGCCGGGGGTGCTGTCCCACCGTCTCGGCGGCGTGGCAGGCTCGCCCCATGACAGATCCCGGACTCATCCCGGCACCGCGCGCCCGCCGCGCGACCCCGGGAGACTTCGTACTCGACGAGCACACCGTCATCGACGCGGGCCCCGGCACCGAGGGCACCGCACGCTGGCTGCGCGGGACGATCGGCGCGGCCACCGGACTGCCCCTCGCCCCCGGAGCGGCCGGTGATCCGCACGCGGTGCGCCTGCGCATCGACCCGGACGGAGCCGGAGCGCCCGGACCCGAGGGCTACCGGCTCGACGTGGCCCACAGTGGCGTCACCATCCTCGGTGGCGGCGCGGCAGGCGTCTTCTGGGGCGCCCAGACACTGCGTCAACTCGTGGGCCCCGAAGCCTTCCGCCGTGCTCCCGTCGCCCAGCGGCAGTGGACGCTGCCCGGCACCTCGATCGAGGACCGGCCGCGCTTCCGCTGGCGCGGCAGCATGCTCGACGTGGCACGGCACTTCATGCCGAAGGACGGCGTGCTGCGCTTCATCGACCTCCTTGCCGCGCACAAGCTGAACGTCTTCCACTTCCACCTCAGCGACGACCAGGGCTGGCGCGTCGAGATCAAGCGCTACCCGAAGCTCACCGAGCACGCGTCCTGGCGCTCGCGCACCAAGTACGGCCATCGCGCCTCACCGCTGTGGGAGGACAAGCCGCACGGCGGCTACTACACCCAGGACGACATCCGCGAGATCGTCGCCTACGCCGCCGAGCGGCATATCAGCGTCGTCCCCGAGGTGGACATCCCGGGCCACTCGCAGGCCGCCATCTCCGCGTACCCCGAACTCGGCAACACCGACGTCATCGACACCACCACCCTCTCCGTCTGGGACTCCTGGGGCGTCACACCGAACGTACTGGCCCCCACTGACAACGTCCTTCGCTTCTACGAGGGCGTCTTCGAGGAGCTCCTGGAACTCTTCCCGTCGACCTTCGTGCACGTCGGCGGCGACGAGTGCCCCAAGGACCAGTGGAAGCAGTCCCCGGCCGCGCAGGCCCGCATCAAGGAGCTCGGTCTCGCCGACGAGGACGAGCTCCAGTCCTGGTTCATCCGGCACTTCGACAGTTGGCTCACCGAGCGCGGACGCCGGCTCATCGGCTGGGACGAGATCCTCGAGGGCGGCCTCGCACCCGGCGCCACGGTGTCCTCCTGGCGTGGCTACGCGGGCGGTATCGCGGCCGCGCAGTCGGGCCACGACGTCGTCATGTGCCCCGAACAACAGGTGTACTTGGACCACCGGCAGCACGGCGGAGAGAACGAGCCGGTGCCGATCGGGTACGTCCGCACCCTCGAGGACGTCTACCGCTTCGAGCCCGTACCGCCGCAGTTGACGCCCGAACAGGCGCGGCACGTCATCGGCACCCAGGCCAACCTGTGGACCGAGGTGATGGAGAGCCAGGCGCGCGTGGACTACCAGGCGTTCCCGCGGCTCGTCGCCTTCAGCGAGGTCGCCTGGAGTGTGCTGCCCGCGCCCGAGGAGCGGGACTACGCCGGGTTCGGCTCACGGATGACCGCCCACTACGCGCGACTTGACGCACTCGGCGTCGGATACCGGCCGCCCGGCGGGCCGTTGCCGTGGCAGCAGCGGCCCGGTGTTCTCGGACGCCCGATCGAGGGAGCGCCCCCGAACGTGTGAGTGTCCCGCGGAGCGCACGTCCCAGGGGTGCGGCCCTGGGACTCTGGGGGGTCGTGGGACAGCACGTCGTGGGACGGCACGTCGTGGGACGGCACGTCGCGGGACAGAACACGGACAAGGGTTCGCAAAAAGCCACCAGTGGTACTTCGAGCCCGGATTCGATGATTACGGACCTACCTCGCGAAGAGGTAGGAAAAGCTCGTAGCGGACCCGTTCGTCGGCGGGCCCGCAACATGTGCCAGAGTTGCCACGTCCAGTTGTGGAGCACGTACCGTACGGCGGAACGAGCCCGACGGGCAGGGCACTGGGAAGGGGCAGCCGGTTGACCACGCACGCACCGCATTCGACGCACGCCGCGCCGTCCGTGCTGCTTCCCGCCTCGCTCGACGAGGCCGTGGAGGCGCTCGCGGCCACCCCGGCAGCCGTGCCGGTGGCAGGCGGCACCGACCTGATGACCTCGGTCAACTCGGGACAGCTGCGGCCCGCCGCCCTGGTGGGCCTCGGCCGGATCAGCGAGATCCGGGGCTGGCAGTACCAGGACGGCCACGCGCTGCTCGGCGCCGGGCTCACCCACGCGCGCATAGGGCGCCCCGACTTCGCCGCCCTGATCCCGGCCCTCGCCGCAGCGGCGCGTGCGGCAGGCCCGCCCACCATCCGCAACGCGGGCACGCTCGGCGGCAACATCGCCTCCGGGGCACCGACCGGTGACTCACTGCCCGTACTCGCCGCCCTCGAGGCGACTCTCGTCATCGCAGGACCCGGCGGTGCGCTGCGCGAGGTCCCGGTGTCCCACCTGCTCGCCGGTATGGACAACCTGCGCGCGGGTGAACTCATCGGCTACGTGCGGGTACCGCTGCTGCACGCGCCGCAGGTCTTCCTCAAGGCGACCGGACGGACCGGACCCGGGCGTTCGACCGGGTCCGTGGCCGTGGTCCTCGACCCGGCTCGGCGCGGAGTGCGCTGCGCGGTGGGCGCCATAGCGCCGATGCCGCTGCGCCCCCTGGAGGCCGAGGCCTGGGTCGCCTCGCACATCGACTGGGGCGCGGGCCGCGCCCTCGCGCCGGAGGCCCTCACAGCCTTCGGCGACTACGTGGCAGCGGCCTGCATCCCCGACCGCACGGCGCCCGACGGGACGCCTGAGCAGCTTTCGCCGGGGGTACTGCACCTGCGTCGCACGGTCGCCGCGCTGGCCCGGCGAGCACTCGGAAGGGCACTGGCGTGAGCAACACCCAGCACAACGGTGACGAAGACCGCGAGAACGGCGGCCAGGGCGCGTACGACGCCGAGAACGCCGGTCAGCGAGCGTACGACGCGGAGAACGGCGGGTACGGACCGCACAGCGGTGGCCCCGAGGGCTCGCCCCAGGCGCACTACCAGAACCCCTACGGACAGCCCGCCGCGTACGGGCCGCCGGTGACGTACGGACAGCCGCGGGGGTACGGATCGCAGCCCGGCGAGGGCGGCTACGGCGACGAGGCCGCAGGCCAGGACCAGGACAGCGCCGAGGGCGGCTGGCAGCCGACCCCGCAGGGCGCGTTCGACGCGGACGCCACGGCGTTCGTCCAGCTCCCCGAGGGCTACGCGGACATCCCGCTCGCGGCGCCCGGCAGCGGGTTCGTGCCGCCGCCGATCTCCGTGGCGCCCGGTGCCGCGACCGACCCGGCGGCCACCGGCGCGTTCATCGTGCCGAACTTCGACGGGCCGCGGACCGGGGCCGGGGACGGCGGGCAGGCCGTGCACTGGCCCGAGCCCAACGCGCCGCAGCAGCCCGCTCCGGATCCGTCGGCGGCGACGGGATCGTGGTCGTTCACCGAAGGTGCGCAGGGCGGTGCGCCGTTCGCGGATGCGCAGTTCGCACAGGACGCGCAGGGACGCCCCGAGGACGGGAGCGTCGGCGACGGCGTGACGGCCGCGGACGACGCGGCGAATGTCACCGGACAGTGGTCCATTCCCGTGGCGCGGGGCGATCTGCCCGACGAGTCGGGCGAGTTCACGCGGTCGGCGCTCGTCAGGGAGTGGGCGGCCGCGGCTCCGGCGACCCTGCCGGGCGGCGCACCGGCGCCCTGGGCGCCGCGGGAGGAACCGCGCAGTGAGCCTCGGGACGACGGCGCCGCCGCTGCCGACGAAACGGCCTCCACGCGCGCGGGGAGGGGGGACGACGAGTTCGTAGCAGCCGTCCCCGAAGAGACCGGCGCAGAGGAAACCGCTCCGGCACGGGACGAGCAAGCCGCGGACGACGAGGCCGCCCAAGGTCCCGGCGCCCAGGCCCCGCAGACGGACGCACCGGCCGAGGACACGGCCGACGAGGCCCAGGACCCGGCGCCGGCCGAAGCGCCGCAGCCCGCCTTCCACGACGACCGCCCCCTCGCCTCCTACGTCCTCAGCGTCAACGAGGCGGACCGGCCCGTCACCGACGCCTGGATCGGTGAATCACTGCTCTACGTGCTGCGCGAACGCCTCGGCCTCGCGGGCGCCAAGGACGGCTGCTCGCAGGGTGAGTGCGGAGCCTGCGCGGTCCAGGTCGACGGCCGGCTCGTCGCCTCCTGCCTGGTGCCCGCGGCCACCACCGCGGGCAGCGAGATCCGTACCGTCGAGGGGCTCGCCGCCGACGGGCGGCCCTCCGACGTCCAGCGCGCCCTGACCTGTGGCAGCGCCGTCCAGTGCGGCTTCTGCATCCCCGGCATGGCGATGACCGTGCACGACCTGCTGGCCGGCAACCCCGACCCGAGCGAGCGCGAGGCCCGGCAGGCCCTCAGCGGCAACCTCTGCCGCTGCACCGGCTACCGCGGAGTGCTCGACGCCGTCAGCGAGGTCGTCGCCGAACGGCGCGCCGCGTCGGCCGCCGAGGCCGAGGAGAAGCAGCAGCAGGCAGATGCCGCGGAACGGGATGCCCGCATCCCGCACCAGGCGCCGCCCGGCGCCGGCAGCGCGCACCCCGGCCCGTACGGGCAGGGGCCCGAGCAGTACCCGCACGACCCCGAGCAGTACCCGCACGACGGAGGCCAGGCGTGAGCAACGAGACCGCCACCGCGGCCGACCCCACCGGGACGGCCCCGGCCCCGCCGCCGCACGGGCTCGGCACCTCACTCAAGCCGGACGACGCCCGCGCCAAGACCGAGGGCACCTTCCCGTACGCCGCAGACCTGTGGGCCGAGGGACTGCTGTGGGCAGCCATCCTGCGCTCACCGCACCCCCACGCGCGCGTGGTCTCCATCGACACCTCGTTCGCCGCGGCCATGCCCGGCGTGCACGCCGTCGTCACCCACGAGGACGTCCCCGGCGACGCCGCCCACGGCCGCCGCATCGCCGACCGCCCGGTCTTCGCCTCCGACCTGGTGCGCCACCACGGCGAGCCGATCGCCGCCGTCGCCGCGGACCATCCCGACACCGCGCGGATGGCCGCCGCCGCCATCGCCGTCGAGTACGAGGTCCTGGAACCGGTCACCGACCCCGAAGAGGCGTTCGGCGCCGAGCCCCTGCACCCCGACGGGAACCTGATCCGCCACATCCCGCTGCGCTACGGCGACCCCGAGGCGACCGGCGAGGTCGTCGTCGAGGGCCTGTACCGCATCGGCCGCCAGGACCCCGCCCCCATCGGCGCCGAGGCCGGCCTCGCGGTGCCGCGGCCGGACGGCGGCGTGGAGCTCTACGTCGCCTCCACCGACCCGCACGCGGACCGCGACCTCGCGGCCGCCTGCTACGGGCTCGAACCGTCCCGCGTGAAGGTCGTCGTCACCGGCGTACCGGGCGCCACCGCGGACCGCGAGGACCCCGGTCTGCAACTGCCGCTCGGACTGCTCGCCCTGAAGACCGGCTGCCCGGTGAAAATCACCGCCACGCGCGAGGAGGCCTTCCTCGGCCACCCGCACCGGCACCCCACCCTGCTGCGCTACCGCCACCACGCCGACGCCGAGGGGCGGCTGGTGAAGGTCGAGGCGCAGATCCTGCTCGACGGCGGCGCCTACGCGGACGCCTCGTCCGAATCGCTCGCCGCCGCGGTGGCGTTCGCCTGCGGCCCGTACGTCGTCCCGCACGCCTTCATCGAGGGCTGGGCCGTACGCACCAACAACCCGCCGTCAGGACACGTCAGGGGCGAGGGCGCGATGCAGGTGTGCGCCGCCTACGAGGCCCAGATGGACAAGCTCGCCGCCCGCCTCGGCGCGGACCCGGCCGAGCTGCGCCTGCGCAACGCCCTGTCCACCGGCGACATCCTGCCCACCGGCCAGACGGTGACCTGCCCCGCACCGGTGGCCGAACTGCTGCGCGAGGTACGGGACTTCCCGCTGCCCCAGCTGCCCAAGGACACCCCCGAGGAGGACTGGCTGCTGCCCGGGGGCCCGGAGGGCGCGGGCGAACCGGGCGCGGTCCGCCGCGGTGTCGGCTACGGACTCGGCATGGTCCACATGCTCGGCGCCGAGGGCGCCGACGAAGTCTCCACGGCCACCGTGAAGGTCAAGGACGGTGTGGCCACCGTGATCTGTGCCGCGGTCGACACCGGCCAGGGCTTCGCCACACTCGCCCGCCAGGTCGTGCAGGAGACGCTCGGCATCGACGAGGTGCACGTCGCCCCCGCCGACACCGACCAGCCGCCGGCGGGCCCCGCCTGCCGCGGGCGCCACACCTGGGTCTCCGGCGGTGCGGTGGAACGGGCCGCGAAGATGGTCAGGACCCAGCTTCTGCAGCCGCTCGCCGCCAAGTTCGGCATGTCCACGGAGCTGCTCCAGATCACCGACGGCAAGATCACCTCGTACGACGGTGTGCTGTCCACCACGGTCATGGAGGCCATGGACGGCAAGGAGCTGTGGGCGACCGCACAGTGCCGCCCGCACCCGACGGAGCCGCTCGACGAGACGGGACAGGGAGACGCGTTCGTCGGCATGGCGTTCTGCGCCGTACGTGCCGTGGTCGACGTCGATGTGGAGATCGGCGCGGTCCGGGTCGTCGAACTGGCCGTCGCCCAGGACGTGGGCCGGGTGCTCAACCCGGCGCAGCTCAGGGCCCGTATCGAGGCCGGTGTCACACAGGGCGTCGGCGCCGCGCTGATGGAGAATCTGCGCGCGCCGCGCGGGCTCGTCCGGCACCCCGACCTCACGGGGTACGCACTGCCCACGGCCTTGGACGCACCAGAGATCCGCATCGTGAAGCTGGTCGAGGAACGGGACGTCGTGGCGCCGTTCGGCGCGAAGGCGGCGTCCGCGGCGCCCGTCGTGACGTCCCCGGCGGCGGTCGCGGCCGCGGTGCGGGCGGCGACGGGGCGGCCGGTCAACCGGCTGCCGATCCGTCCGCAGGCCGCTGTGGTGTCGGTGGGGGAGTAGGGCCAGGGGTTTCCCGCTGGGGGTCGTCGTCAGCTGTTTCTGATCCGGGGTCGCCCTTTGGGTTGAATCGCGGTGTCGGAAGCCGGAGTGGTGAGCGCGTTGCCGCGGGGGCGGTGGCGCGCTTTTTCATGCGGTCCGGGATGCGCTGGGGCTGTGGACAACCGTGCGCCTGTGGATAACTCGGGGTGGTTTGTCGGCGGGTGCGGCTACCTTGTGTGGTCGATAGCCGACAGTGCGTGATGCGGGAGTTGGGGGCGCGGTGAGGGAGCAGGGCGTGCAGGGCGTGCAGGGCGTGCAGGGCGTACGGGGTGCGCAGGCCGACGGTGCCGAAAGGGTGGCGGCGCTTGGCCGGTGGGTCGGTGCGGGAGCGGTTTCGGGTGTGGCTCCCGGGGCGGCGGCTGTGACCGGGGCGCTGGTGTCGGAGTTCACTTCGCTGCGTGGGCTGCAGTCGGCCGTGGGTGAGTTGCTGCGCGATCTCGGGGAGTCGCCCGCGTGTAGCGCAGAGTTGGGTCGGGAGCGGGTCGCGCGCGGCCAGTTGGGCGGCGGTGCGGACGCCTGGGTGGAGGCGGCGGGGATGCACGGCGCCTGCGCGGCTCTGGCGCGTGAACTGGGCTCGTACGCCCGCTTGTTGGAGGCCTCGGTCGAAGCGGTCGGCGCCACGGCACTCGCCGCACGGCACGGCTACGAGAACGTGGACGGCGAGGTGCGCAGTCAGGTGGCCGCGGCCGGGGCGGAGTTGGCCGCTGCCGGCGGGGCGGGCGCTGATGGCGGGGTGGGCCGTCATGGGCGGTGAGCGGAGTGGGGGCGGCGCTTCGTTCGAGGGGATGTCGCATGCCGAGCTGTTGCGCTGGCTCGACCAGGCCGACAGCGGGGCCGTGCAGGCCGCGGCCGACCGGCTCGTGACGGCCTCCCGGATGATCCACCGGATCGCCGGTGAGCTGCGGACACGTCCGCAGGGGTTGGTCTGGCAGGGAGAGGGAGCCGACGCCTTCCGTGCGTGGAGCGCGGACGTGGCCGGTGCCGCCCGGAGGTTCGGTGAGCTGGGCGAGGAGGCGGCCACGTGGCTCACGCGCGCGGCGGAGGCGATCGCTCGGGCGCAGGCTGCTGTGCCGCGGGAGGGCGACGGTGTGGGGGTGGCCCCGCCGTCGGGGTTGGCCGTTGGAGGGGTTCGGTCCGGTGCTGGCCGCTCCGGCGGCGCACTGCCCCTGGATGGCGATGCCACCGCGAGTGAACTCGCGGTGCGGGAAGCGGTGTTGAAGGCTGCCCGGGAGCGGGTGCGTCTGGAGGCGGTGGCGGAGCTGCGCAAGTTGAGCCAGGCGTATGCGATGTCCGCGTCGCGTCTGCATGGCCTGGAGCGGCCGGAGTTCCCTGCGGTTCCTGGGGAGTTGATGCCGGCGGGTGCGGGTGCGGGTGCGGGTGCGGGTGCGGGGAGCGGTGGCGGTTCGGGTGTGGGTGGCGGGGCGGCGGCTGTGGGTGGGCCTTCGGTCGGGCGGAACATGGGGGAGTGGGGTGTCGCTGGAGGTGCGGCGGAAGGGGCGAGTGGTGGGTTCGCCGCGTCGGCGGGTGGGGGATGGCCGACGGGTTCTACGGGTTCTGTGGTGGCGGAGAGCGGTGCGGTGAGTGGTGCCGGTGCCGTCGAGAGCGGGCGATCGGTGGTGCCTGGGGTCCGTCCGGACAGCGGCGTCGGGATGGTGATCGACGGTGTGTCCGGCGCGACGGCAACGGGCCCCGGGGCGACCGCGTCCTCGAACGCCTCGCCGGTGCCGGGAGCGGGGCCCGGTGGGGGAGGAGGCGGCGCGGCGGCCGGTGATGGGGGCGGTGGGGTGTACCCCGGGGGCACGGTTGCGGTGCCGCCGGTTGTGGGTGGTGGCGGGCGTGGAGGTGCGGCGGCCGCCGGGGCCCACTCGACACCGCATCCCTATCCGTACGCGTCGTCCTACGCGAGCGGTGCTGTGCCGGGGGCCTCGCAGGTGAACGGGGGGCATGCGGGACCCGCCGGGCAGGGCCCCGGGGGCGGGCGTACGCCGGTGCAGGGCGGCGGCGGCGTCGGTGGGGTCGTCGGTGGTCATCCGGTGCCGATGGCGCAGACGGTGATGCCGGGTGCGGCGGGAGGGGCGCGCGGAGGAATCGGTTCGGGCTCGGTGGCCATCTCCCGTTCGGTGGAGGGGGGTTCACCCGTGCGGTCGGAGAGGCGACGGGCTTCGGGGGCAGTGGTCGGTGGTGCGGTGATCGGTGGTGCGGGAGCGGCTGGTCGCCGGTCGGCGGCTGCGGGTGGCGGTGGGGACGGTGTTGTCGGGGCGCGGGGAGGCACCCGGGTTCCGCCGGCCGGAGGTGGTGGTGTGCCGCGGGCCCTGGGGGAGGTCGGCTCGGTGGCGCCGAGAGATGAGTGACCAGGGGCGGTGACGCGGGATGGGCGGAGCGTCGGACTGGACTTGGGCAGGGTGTCCGGGCGGCTGGTGGATGTGGGTGAACTGATCAGGAAGGAGGCGCGCGTTCCGCGCGTGAGCACATGGCTTGGACCGAGTGGGAGCAGTTGAAGTCGGCTGCGGGTGGCGGTCAGTCGTCCGCCGATCCTGCGCCGGGAGTGGGATCCGGAGCGGGAGCAGGGCTGGGCTCCGGGTTTGGATCGGGGCAAGGGATCGGTGGGTCGGGATCGGGTCTCGGTGCGTCGGGGCCGGGCCTCACGGGCGGCGGCGCCGACCTCGGAGCTGGGATCGGATCCGGTTCGGGCTCCGGGTTCGGGGCGGCGACCGGCATCGGAGTCTCCCCAGGAGCAGCGGCCTCGTCCGGTGGAGCTGGACGGGACCTCGTGGTGCTGGACGACGAGCTCGGTGCCCTCGGGTCGCTCGCCTACGGCCTCCGCGAGCGCCTGCGTCGGGACGCTGACCACGCCCGTGCGGGCAGCTTCGCCGCCGCCACCGGCCTGTTCAACGGCGGCCTCGATCTGGGTGCGGCCCTCACTCAGCTGTCCGAGGCCTGGAACACCCAGTCCCGCACCCTCGTCGACGCCTGCGGACACATCTCCAACCATCTCGACTTCACCCAGGCCCAACACGCCAAGGACGACGGCAAGGTGGCCACAGAAGTGAGCACCTCCCGCATCACCGAGTACTACCGCTGAGGCCGGCCATGTACGACGACGAGGATGAGGACCACTGCGAGCACGGGCGCAAGTACGGGGGCATGCGATGACGGGCAACGGGATCGCGCCCCGGACGGACGGCACACCCGATGACCACTCACCCCAGCACCCGGCCTTCCGCCCGGTACCGGTCGTAGGCCTCACGCGCATCAGGGACGAACTCCCGCGTGCGGGTGAGGGTTTCGAGTGCGGAAGCGTCGAGCCAGTCGTGCCGCGTGACCTCCCGGGAGTCCGGGCGCACCGGCGTCGTGATGCGCGCCTCGTGCAGCCCGAGCCAATAAGGGCTGATCGCACCGGCGCACAGAAACGTGAGCACCAGGCGCGGTGCGGCGCGAACCCCCAGTTCCTCCTCGAGCTCCCGGGCCGCGGCGGCTTCGTACGACTCGCCGACGGCGACGGCGCCGCCGAGCATCCAGTTGTACTGCCCGGGGAAGCGAGGCGAGTGGTCCGGGCGGCGATGCACGAGGAAGCGCCCCTCCACGTCCCGGCACACGATGGTCGCGATGCGGTGCAGCCAGCCGCGCCGGACCGCCTCGGCGCGGTCGACGACGCCCAGTACACGGTCGTGTGCGTCGACACGTTCCACCAGTTCGCTCATAGTCGCAGGATGCCAGGCGTCGCGTCGCGCGCGGTGCGGACGTCGAGGTCGCGGGGAGGCGGTGGGTGAGTGGCGCTGACCGTACGGCAGTTGCTGGACCTGCAACTCGGCGGGCTGAAGTCGGCCGTCGACGACTGGGGATCCATGGCGCGCAGACTCCGCGCCCTCGCCACGGGGACCGACGGCGACGCAGGCGCAGAACAACTCGACGCCCGGGCTCGTGGGGCGGACTGGAGCGGGGTCAACGCGGACGTGGGCCGCGGCTTCGTGACCCGTACCGCCGCGGAGTTCAACGACGCGGCCACCGCCGCCCGCAGTGTCCACGCCGTGCTGCGCGACGCCCACTCCGGCCTGACCCGGCACCAGGACGCCCTCGCCTCGGCCGTCGCTGACGCCACCCGCCGCAACATCCATGTCAACGACAAAGGAGGCGCCCAACCACCGTCGGCGCCGCCCGGCGTCGTGGCCCAGGAGGACCGCCCGGAAGGTCCGACGAAGAACGAACTGGCCGCGGTCGAACAGCACGTGGCCCGCATCCTGCGCGAGGCCGACGAGACCGACCGGGTCGCCGCCAGGGCACTGCGCGCACTGGCCCGCGACCGACACGACTTCGCCGGGCGGCCCGTCGCCGGCCTCAAGGACGCCGCGGCCCGCCAAGGCGCGGCGGACGCCGCGTACTGGGCAGAGAAGATCGCCCGCGGTGACGTGGCCGACTGGAGTGACGACGAACTCGGGCGGTTCAACGAGACGTTGGCGCTGCAACGGGGGAACAGTGCGTTCACCGAGGCCTTCGCGGTGGCGCTCGGCGGACGCGGGACCCTCGAGTTCTGGCGGGACCTCGCGTCCCCGGAGGGCGGCGTCGACTCGGCGCGTTCCGCGCTGCTCGGCGACACCCAGGATCACCTGAGCATGACCCTGGCGAGCGCCACCCACAGCGAGAGCCCGGCGATGGACGCCTGGAAGCGTGACGTCATCTCGGCGGGCGGCACCTACTTCCCGGGCGAAGGCAGGACCGGGACCGGCCCGTACGGGTTCCAGATCATGAGCAGCCTCATGAACAAGGGCAAGTACGAATCCGGCTATCTGCACGATTACGGCGAAGAGTTGGTCGAGTTCGAACGCCGCTACCCGGCCGACCCCGAAGTCGTCTGGCGCAGCCGCGCCACCCTCGACCACCCACCGACCGGCGCCCCGAACGACCCCATGGCCGGCTACCTCGAAGCGCTCGGACACAACCCGGAGGCCTCGCTGCGCTTCTTCAACGAATCGACGGGAGGGGGACGCGACGGCCTCGCCCGTACGGACAACTTCGACTACCTGGTCGGCAACGGGGACGACGTCCGTGCCTGGCCACCCGGCGAGGACGGGGAACCGGTCGGCCACGACAACCTCGGCCACGCCCTCGAGTCGGCGACGCTCGGCTACGCGTACGACGCCCGCAACCCCACCCCGCCGCCCCTGGACTCCGCCGCGGACATCGAGGCGCGGGAGGCGAGGACGGCCCTGACGTCCCGGATCGTCGACCACTACGGGTCGGCCGAGACGATCGACGCGCAGCCCGGCGTGCGGGACAGCCTGGCGCGCATCGCCGCCGGGCATGTCGACAGCATCTCGTACACGATGGCCAACTTCGGCGGGAGTGGCGAACTCACGGACCGGGACGGCCTGTTCGACGCCGAGGGACGCCGTCTGGCCGACTTCGGCCAGTCGGACACGGTCAACTTCCTCACCGCACTCGCCTCCGAGAAGAGCTCGTACGACACGGTGTCCGCGGCCCAACAGGCGTACACGTCCAGCCTGATGGCCGCGCAGGGCAACCGTCACGACGACGCGATCGACGCCGGGATGGCCGGCACGGTCGTACACGGACTGCTCGACGAGGCCCGAACGGAAGCGATCGGCAAGCAGTACGCCGATGAAGCGGACGAGCGGAACCGGGAGTTGGAGAAGCAGGGCGAGTGGCGCTCGTACGCGGTCGGGGCGTCGGTGGCGGTCGTCGCGGGCGCGGGCGCGGCGCTCGTCGTCCCCGCGGCGGGAGCGGCCGCGGTCGTCGCACCCCTGGCCTTCGACGCCTCCCAGGGCGCGGCGGAAACGGCCTGGGCCACGAACACGATCGACTGGCTCAACGCCCGCGAATACGACAACAGTCAGGAGGCGACGGAGGGAATTCAGCGGGCGCAGCGCGAGGGTGAGAATAATGCGATGGCATCGATTCTTAATTACGCGGAAGCGAACAATGTGAAGGGTGATGGAGTGCGGCGGCTGGTCGAGAGGGCGGCCGAGAACTATGGCCAGGGTGCCAGGTATGCGGATACGCAGAATTCGCGAAAGTAGGGCCATGAGGGGAACGTTGTTGGTGTTCGTGGCAGCGGCATTGGTCGCGGGAGTGATCGGATGCTCTGGATCTGACACGAAGCACAAGGTAGACAGTTCAGGAGCGTGCGGCGATGCAATGGGGGAGCGCGGTGCAGATTGGCTGCGGGGACGTGTTGACGCCTACGGCGGTGTGATTTTCAGGGACGGCGAGGAGGTGGAGCGTGCGCAGGCGCTATTCCGCAAGCAGGTTGAATCTTGGGATCCGGAGAGAGGTGCTGTGGTGAATTTTGGGCGGACGGATATTTGCCAGGTGACGGGGCGGTCGGCCGAACCAGGCGACTCCCTCCAAGTTCGATTCGGCCCGTCTACTTACTCCTTCCGATTCCCCTTTGGAGAACCTTCGAGATATCTGGATCGTCAAAGCGTGGCTGAATCAAATTCAAGTGTCAGGTTGGTATGGGGGCGTCTCGGTGAACGGGGCAATGTCGCGTACCGCACTTACGTCAAGTGCAAGGTTGAAGGGGCTGCTCCAGAGCAAGAGCTGCAGGTTCCACTTCAAGGCACCATGACCGACACCCTCCCCACCGCCGACAGCCCCAGGTCGCACTTTCGGCATCTCCTGCACGCCACCCGAGTAGTCGTGGACGGGTTGGGCTGTACGAACAAGCCTGTCGTGCCTCTGGAGGTGCCGGCGGCTGTGCCGTGAGTCGTACCGTGAAGGGATGACCGAGCATCGTGAACGTGTCCGGATATCCGGAGAAGGCCTGATCCTGCGGGAGTGGGACGACGCGGACCTGCCCGTCATGTCCGAGCTCTTCGACGACCCCGACATCGGCTACCGCACCCCGCTCGCCGTCCCGTTCGACGAGTCCGCGGCCCGCGCGTACCTGGACATGATCCGCCGGAAGCGGGCCGAAGGGGCCCGTCTGCACCTGGCGATCACGACCGACGGGGATGCTCCCATGGGCGAGGTGCTGGTGAACTTCGCGCGAGGGGCGATCGGTTACGCAGTCGGCTCGCCGTACCGCGGGCAGGGGCTCGCCGGCCGGGCTACTCGGCTGCTCACCGCGTACGCCCACGACACGCTCGGACTGGCGAAGGTCCTGCTCGAGATCGAACCCGACAACCGGGCCAGCGTGGCCGTCGCCCGTGCGGCGGGCTACGAGGAGCTGGACGTGCCGCCCCAGAAGGTCACGGAGAAGGGCCGCCCCCTGGTCCTGCACGTCTGGCAGCACACGGTGACCCATGCCTGACCCTCGCCACGCCCCCACCCGCGTCCCCGCATGCCGGACGGAGCGGCTCGTCCTGGTCCCGTTGCGGGTCGAGCACGCGGCGGAGATGGCCGAGGTGCTGTCCGACCCCGCCCTGCACGCGTTCACCGGCGGGGCTCCGCTGGACACCGACGCGCTGCGCAGCCGGTACGAGCGACTGACTGCCGGGTCCCCGGACCCGGCGGTCGTCTGGTGCAACTGGGTCCTCGAATGGTGCGCCACCGGCCGCCTCGCCGGCACCGTTCAGGCCACCGTCACGCCGGACACCCGCACCGCCGAGATCGCATGGGTCGTGGGCACCGGCTGGCAGGGCCGTGGCATCGCCAAGGAGGCGGCGCGCGCACTCGTCGAGCTGTTGCGGGAGCAGTACGGCGTCACCGTCGTCGTCGCACACGTGCACCCCGACCATCACGCCTCGGCCGCCGTCGCCGCAGCGGCCGGCCTCGCACCGACCGGCCACCTGCACGACGGCGAACGCCGCTGGCAACTGAGCCCACCGAGCTGAGTCCACCGACCTGAGCCCACCGAGTTGAACCCGGCGAACTGAACCTGCCCAACTGGCCGCACCCAGCCGACCGCCACCGCCACCGCCACCGCCACCGCCAGCGCCACCGCCACCACCCCCCACCCCACCGCACTCGGCCCGATGAGTTCCGCCGCCGCGCAGGGTCTACAGACCAGAGACCGTGAGCGCGGGCGGACGGCCCGCGCGCGAGGCGGCAGGAGGCTGGGCGATGCAGAAGATCAGGCCATGTCTGTGGTTCGACAACGAGGCGGAGGAGGCGGCGAACTTCTACGTCTCCCTCTTCGACAACTCTCGGATCACCGGGATCGAGCGTTACCGCGAGGAGGGCATGCGAGAGCCCGGATCCGTGATGACCGTCGAGTTCGAGCTGGACGGTCAGCAGTACCAGGGGCTCAACGGCGGACCGGAGTTCAAGTTCAACGAGGCGATCTCGTTCTCCGTGGACTGCGCGGACCAGAAGGAGGTCGACGACCTCTGGGAGAAGCTCATCGAGGGCGGCGGCGAGCCGGGCCCGTGCGGCTGGCTCAAGGACAAGTACGGCCTGTCCTGGCAGATCGTGCCCAGGGTCCTGCCGGAGCTGCTGGCCGACCCGGACGAGGAGAAGGCCGGCCGCGTGATGAAGGCGATGCTCGCCATGGGCAAGATCGATGTCGAGGCCCTGAGGAAGGCGTACGACGGCTGAGGCGTCTCGAGGCGTCTCGAGGCGTCTCGAGATGTCTTGAGACGCCTTGAGGCGGGGACTGAGGCGGGGACTGGGACGGGAACTGAGACGGAATCTGAGACGGACGAACGAATGGACGGCGCCCCCGGGAAGGGCGCCGTCCATTCGTCTGCCTACTCAGAGGCTTGCAGGCCTTGCAGGCCTGTGAGCCTCGGAGGCCGTGGCGGGAATCGAACCCGCGTAACTCGCTTTGCAGGCGAGTCCCTCAACCACTCGGGCACACGGCCGTGCTCCGTACGTACGACGCTAGGCCTCCGCATCCTCTGCCTCAAGGGCCCCGGACCTGCCGCAACGCGACTGCCATGCCCCGTTCACACGCGCCGCTTCGCCGCGTTCACCAGCGACCGCGCGGCGTGTGCGATGTGACCCGTCTCCCACTCGCCTCCCACTCCGCGTCGGCCTCGTGGGGTGCGGGGGCGCCACCGGTAGGGTGGCCCGGTTGTCATACGTAGCCGTGTCATACGCAGCTGTGTCATCCGTGACGAGTACGTGTGTGAAGCCTGACCCGAACCGGAGACCGTGACTACCACCGCCACCTCCCACCACCTCTCTCCCGCCTTCCCGGGCCGTGCACCCTGGGGTACGGCCGGCAAGCTGCGCGCCTGGCAGCAGGGGGCCATGGACCGGTACATCCAGGAGCAGCCGCGGGACTTCCTCGCGGTGGCGACTCCGGGGGCCGGCAAGACGACGTTCGCGCTGACGCTGGCGTCCTGGCTCCTGCACCACCATGTCGTGCAGCAGGTGACGGTGGTCGCGCCGACCGAGCACCTGAAGAAGCAGTGGGCCGAGGCCGCCGCGCGGATAGGCATCAAGCTGGACCCGGAGTACAGCGCGGGCCCGCTCAGCAAGGAGTACCAGGGCGTCGCCGTGACGTACGCGGGTGTGGGCGTGCGGCCGATGCTGCACCGCAACCGGGTCGAGCAGCGCAAGACGCTCGTCATCCTCGACGAGATCCACCACGCCGGTGACTCGAAGTCGTGGGGCGAGGCGTGCCTGGAGGCGTTCGAGCCGGCCACCCGCCGCCTCGCGCTGACCGGTACGCCGTTCCGCTCGGACACCAATCCGATCCCGTTCGTCCAGTACGCGGAGGGGAACGACGGAATCCGGCGCTCCGTGGCCGACTACACCTACGGCTACGGGAACGCGCTCGGCGACGGTGTCGTGCGGCCCGTCATCTTCCTCTCGTACAGCGGCAACATGCGCTGGCGCACCAAGGCCGGTGACGAGGTCGCCGCGCGGCTCGGCGAGCCGATGACGAAGGACGCGGTCTCGCAGGCCTGGCGCACCGCGCTCGACCCGCGCGGCGACTGGATGCCGAACGTCCTGCGGGCCGCCGACCACCGCCTCACCGAGGTCCGTAAGGGCATTCCGGACGCGGGCGGTCTGGTGATCGCCGCGGACCAGGACTCGGCGCGGTCGTACGCGAAGCTGATCCGGGAGATCACGGGGAGCAAGGCGACTGTGGTCCTGTCCGACGACAGCGGTTCCTCGGACCGGATCGACGCCTTCACCAAGAGCGACGACCGGTGGATGGTCGCGGTCCGCATGGTGTCCGAGGGGGTGGACGTGCCGCGGCTCGCGGTCGGCGTCTACGCGACGACGATCTCGACCCCGCTGTTCTTCGCGCAGGCCGTGGGCCGTTTCGTCCGGTCGAGGCGGCGTGGCGAGACCGCGTCGGTCTTCCTGCCGACCATCCCGGACCTGCTCGGTTTCGCGAACGAGATGGAGGTCGAGCGCGACCACGTCCTCGACAAGCCGAAGAAGGACAGCGAGGAGGATCCGTACGCCGAGTCCGAGAAGGAGATGGACGAGGCGAACAAGGAGGAGGACGAGGACACCGGCGAACAGGACGCGCTCCCGTTCGAGGCGCTCGAGTCCGACGCGGTCTTCGACCGGGTGCTCTACGACGGCGCCGAGTTCGGCATGCAGGCGCATCCGGGCAGCGAGGAGGAGCAGGACTACCTCGGCATCCCCGGGCTCCTCGAGCCGGACCAGGTGCAGATGCTGCTCCAGAAGCGGCAGGCCCGGCAGATCTCGCACAGCCGCAAGAAGCCGGACGACGAGGCCGATCTGCTCGAACTGCCCGCCGAGCGGCGGCCGGTGGTCTCCCACAAGGAGCTCCTCGAGCTGCGCAAGAAGCTGAACGCGATGGTCGGTGCGTACTCCCACCAGTCCGGGAAGCCGCACGGGGTGATCCACACGGAACTGCGCCGGGTGTGCGGTGGTCCGCCGAGTGCGGAGGCGACGGGCGGGCAGATCCGGCAACGGATCGCCAAGGTTCAGGAGTGGGCCACGCGGATGAAGTGACCGTGGCGGCGGAGGGGTTGTCCCTTCGCGGTGCGGTGCGGAAGTGGAGCTGTGCGGGCCCGTCGTCGCAAGCAGTGGCGGCTCGGCCGCCGACGTGGCCGTATCGAGCCTCCGAGTTCCCCGGACATTGCGGAGATCACGGGCGATCCGGAACGGAATTCCCCTCTCCGGTGACCGGATTCTGGACGGAGTCTTCCGCTCAGCGGGACCGGCTCGCTAGTGTCCCGGCAACGCACACGCCCCGTGGCAGCGACGCCGCGGAGCGCAGCCGGTGCCGGGCGGCTACGGGGCAGCGGGTCCCGAGTCCGGCTTCGTCCGGCGGCTTCTTCACGCGCGTCGCCGATGGGACCGGTGACGCTTGCGCCGCCGAAGGGGCCGTCGACTCACCTCTAAGGAGAGGCCGTCGTGACCGCGGAGACCTCCCAGACGCTCGACCGGGGACTCAAAGTCCTCAAGCTTCTCGCCGACACCGATCACGGGCTGACCGTCACCGAGCTGTCCAACAAGCTCGGAGTCAACCGGACCGTCGTCTACCGTCTGCTCGCCACCCTCGAACAGCATGCCTTGATACGGCGCGACCTCGGCGGCCGGGCCCGCGTCGGGCTCGGCGTCCTCAGGCTCGGCCGGCAGGTGCATCCGCTCGTCCGTGAGGCCGCTCTGCCCGCGCTCCGGTCCCTCGCCGAGGACATCGGGGCCACCGCGCATCTCACGATGGTGGACGGTACGGAGGCGCTCGCCGTCGCGGTCGTCGAACCGACCTGGACGGACTACCACGTGGCGTACCGCACGGGCTTCCGGCATCCGCTCGACAAGGGCGCCGCGGGCAAGGCGATCCTCGCGGCCCGCCGCGGCATGGTGAACGACCCCGGCTACACGCTCACCCACGGCGAGCTCGAGGCGGGCGCCAGCGGGGCGGCGGCTCCGTTGCTCGGGGTGACCGGTGTAGAGGGCAGCGTGGGTGTGGTGATGCTCTCGGACTCCGTGCCCGAGCGGGTGGGTGTACGTGTCATGGACGCGGCGCGTGAGGTCGCCGACGCGTTGCGCTGACCTCGGAACGGGCCGGGATGGCCGGCCGAGTGGCCTCGATCCGCACGACCGGCGCAAGGCGCACGGACCCGCTCGCCGTCCGGCGCGCGCCTGCCCCCGAAGCCGCCCGATGTGTCCCGCCCAGGAGCTTCCGCCCAGGCCCGGGGAGGTCCCCCGGCCGTCTCTCGGGCGAGCCCTGCACGGTGCCACGGCAGCCGGAGGCGTACGGGACGGGGCGCTCGTGACGGGAGTCGGCCCCGGGCCCGGAACCGTGCGGGCGCGGGGCCCCGCACCGGCCGACCGGGGCGGCACCTCGGCGGTCACGTTAGATTGGCTCCGTGCTCAATCGTCTCTCCAGGCCCATCTCCCGGCCCAAGGCCCTCGCGATCAGTGCCGTCCCGTTCGTCGCGCTGCTCGCGGTCGCCTCGTTCTCGCCCCTGCCGTTCGCCGTCGCGCAGCCGGGTACCACGACGGACGTCCTGGGCGACAACAAGGGCAAACCCGTCATCACGGTCAAGGGTGCTCCGACCCGGGAGACGGACGGCCAGTTGCGTATGACGACGATCCTCGCCACCGGCCCGGACGCGGACGTCCACCTCGGCGAGGTGCTCGACGGCTGGTTCCGTGACGACCGCGCGGTGATGCCGCGGGAGGCGGTGTACCCGAGCGGCGAGTCCACGAAGGAGATCGAGCAGCACAACGCGGACGAGATGGTGAAGTCCCAGAACTCCGCCGTGCAGGCTGCCCTGAACCACCTGGACAAGAGCCCCGACGACATCGACGTCGGCCTCGAACTCGCCGACGTCGGCGGTCCGAGCGCCGGTCTCCTCTTCTCGCTCGGCATCGTCGACAAGCTGGACGGGAACGGCAGCGGCGGCGACCTCACCGGCGGCCGCACCATCGCCGGTACGGGCACCATCACCGGCTCGGGGAAGGTCGGCCCGGTCGGCGGTGTGGCGCTCAAGACGCAGGCGGCCCGCCGCGACGGCGCCACCGTCTTCCTGGTGCCGAAGGCGGAGTGCGCCGACGCCGCGGCCCACCGCCCCGACGGGCTCCGTCTGATCCCGGTCACCACGCTCGCCAGGACCGTCGACTCGCTGCGTGCCCTGGACAAGGGCGAGAACGTCCCCAGCTGCTGACTCGGGGCCCGGGCCGGTGCGCGGGGCACCCCGCGCACGCGAGGTAGGGGCCCCTACCGCTTGCCCGGGAAGTCCTGCGCGAGGAGTCCGAGGACCACCTCGTCCATGAACGCGCCGAGCACCCAGGCCGAGGAGCGCAGCACGCCCTCGCGGGTGAAGCCGTTGCGCTCGGCGGAGCGCAGCATCGCGATGTTGTCCGACAGCGTCTCGGCCTGCAGCCGGTTCAGGCCGCGCACCACGAAGCCGTAGTGGCAGAGCACCGCGATCATGTCCGTGCCGTAGCCCTTGCCGCGGGCCGAGGGCAGCAGTCCGAGGCCGATGTGCGCGGACCGGTGGTGCGTGTCGATGCCCCACAGCCCCGCCGTGCCGACCAGCGTGCCGGTTTCGAGGTCCACCGCGGAGAACGGGGTGTACCCCGGATCCGTTTCGTCGACCACGAACGGCGCGTCCTTCGCGCCCGGTGTGATCGGCCGCCACGGCCGGCCCTCGGCCCGCGAGGCGGTGACCACGTCCTCGTAGAGTTCGGCCCGCAGGACCGGGATGTCGTCCTCGTGCCGGGCCCGGAGCCCGACCTTGCTCCCCTTTAGCATCCACGTTTCCTAACCGACCGGGCCGCCCGGCGGCAAACGGTTTGACGCCTTCTCACCGGCCGGCCTTCGCCGACTGTGCCGACTGCTCGGCCACTACCGCCGTCCGCTGCCCGGCGTCCATCCCCCGCCACACCGGGAACAACAGGGGCGCGAGCGTCACCGCGAAGTAGATGCCTCCGACCGCCAGGAACGCGGCCGTGAGTCCGACGCCGTCGACGAGGAGCCCCGCGGCCAGACCGCCCAGCGGCGTGGCCATCATCGATCCCGCGCGGGAGACGCCCAGGACACGGGTGCGCAAGGCGTCCGGTACTCGCTCGAAGGTCACCGTCGAGATGATCGGGTTGATCATGCCGCCGGCGATACCGCTGCACACCATGACCACCGCCAGCGGGGCCGTCTCGGACGAGAACGCGGCGGTCGCGTAGCGGGGGAGCCCGATCAGCAGGGCGCAGACGGCGAACACCGGCCAGCGGCGGAAGCGCGTGCCGTACGCCCCGTAGAGGAATGCGCCGACCACCGCGCCCACACCCCACAGCGCCGATATCAGGCCGAGGGCCGCCGGCCCGCCCAACTCCCGCTCGGCGTGCACCGGCAGGAGTACGGCGGACCCGCCCTGGTCGAGGGCGTTGGTGACGAGCACGAGCCCGGAGACGGCGAGCAGGAGCGGCGAGCGGGCCAAGAAGGCGTAACCCTCGACGAGTTCGCGGCGGTAGGAGGGTCGGCGGGCCCTGCGGTGTACGGGATCGCCGGCCGGGAGACCGCGCAGTCCCACGGCCACCACGGCGGCGGATATCGCGAACGTCGCGGCGTCCCAGGCGAGTACCGTCTCGGCGCCGAGCGCGGCGATCAGTACGCCGCCGACCGCCGCACCCAGCATCCGGGCCCCGCGCGAGACCCCGTCGAAGAGGCTCGCCGCTCGGGTGACGGTTGTGCCGGCCCGCTCGGCGAGCTCGGGCAGCAGCGCGCTGCGGGCGGTCTCACCCGGGGCGTGGAACAGGCCGTTGACGGCCATCAGTACACACAGCGTCCAGAACTCGAGCAGGCCCGCACGGTGCAGCAGCGGCACGGCGCCGACGGCCGCGCCGCACAGCAGATCGGTCCCGATGCTGACCCGCCGTCTGCCGATGCGGTCGATGAGCGGCCCGCCGACGAGCGAGGCCACGATCACCGGCACCATCGCGCAGAACGCCACCACGCCCGCCCGGGTGGCGCTGCCCGTCGTCTCGAGCACGAACCAGGGGATCCCGATGAGGGTCAGTGAATTCCCGGCGATGGACACGGTGTTGGCAACCAGCGCGGCGTACAGCGGCCGCCGGTCACGGTTCATGACGCGGGGTGGTGCGAAGCTCGTGGGCGTACGTAGCCGTGCACCTGCAGGCGGTACACGGCGGCTTCCGGCTCGTCCGCGTCGCCCGTCTCCCCGTCTGGCCCTGCCCCTGGCCCTGCCTCCGCTCGTGCTACCGCTCCTGTTCCTGCCCCTGCCCCGGTTTCCGGACCCGTTCCGGGCGACTCGTAGCGACCGATGACTTCGAGCAACTCGGCTTTCAGCGCCCGGGCTTGATCGATCGTCAGCTTCAGCGTCCAGTCACTCATGATCGCCCCACCGATCCACTCGGGACGCTCGTGCATGGTGCCCAGGTAGGTGCCCAGCTCCTGTGCGTGGCCCGTGGCCATCTCGTAGAGCAGGGTGTTCACCGCGCCGCGGACCTCGGGGTCCGGGTTGCGGTAGAAATCCTCGGTGTCGGAGTTGATCGAGTGGTGTACGGCCCGCCACCACCGCTCGCGGCCCTTGCCGCGGCCCGGCTCCTCGGTCACGAACCGGTGCCGGGCGAGCTGGCGCAGGTGATAGCTGGTCGAACCGCTCGACTCGTCGAGCCTGGCGGCCAGTTGAGAGGCGGTGGCCGGACCGTCGTCGCGCAGTACGGCGAGCAGGCGCATGCGCAACGGGTGGGCGAGGCCGCGCAGGGAACGGGGATCGAGGTCGCGTGAATCGGTCATGGCGGCGAGCGTAGAAATGCCAAGGACCGGCTGCAATGGAGTCTTTGCACCAAGTGCTTTGCAGAGAGAAGTCTGCGGTTGACGGCCGGCGGCCGACGACAGACGGCGGGCGGTCAGCGGCCCCGGAGTGTCACTCCTTCACGAAGCCCTCGTCGAGCATCCAGTCGAGGGCCACCTGGTGGGGGTCCTCGCCGTCCACGTCGACCTTGGCGCTGAGGCGTTGGGCGACGGTGTTGTCGAGCTCGGCAGTGATCGGGGCGAGGATCTCTGCGATCTCCGGGTGCTTCTCGAGGGCCTTGGAGTTGATGGACGGGGCGGCGTTGTAGTTGGGAAAGGCCTTCTTGTCGTCCTCCATGACGGTCAGCTTCATCGCCTGGATGCGGCCGTCCGTCGTGTAGACCTCGCCGTAGGTGCAACTGCCCTTGGACGCCTGGGTGTAGATGATTCCGGAGTCCATCTGCGTGATGTTGCCGGCCGGGATGTTCATGCCGTACGCCTTCTTCATGCCGGGCAGTCCGTCGGCGCGGTTGTTGAACTCGCTCTCCACGCAGAGGGTGACCACCCCCGGGTTCGACTTCAGCAGGGCGGCGACGTCGGAGAGTGTCTTGGTCTTCAGCTTCTTGACGTTGGCCTGGTTCATGGCCAGCGCATAGGTGTTGTTGAGCTCGGACGGCGGGAGCCAGTCGATGCCGTTGCTCCGGTCGGCGTCACGGACCACCTGCCACTGCTTCTGCGGGTCGGGCACGGGCTTGGAGTTGCCCTGGTAGGTGATCCACGCGGTGCCCGTGTACTCGTACATGCCGTCCGCGTCGCCGTTCTTGACCGCCTCGCGCGCACCGATCGAACCCTGGATTCCGGTCCGGTCGAGGACATCCGCGCCCGCCGCCTCGAAGGCGATGCCCATGATCGCGCCGAGGATCAGCTGCTCGGTGAACTCCTTGGAGGTGACGGTCAGTTTGGCCCCGTCGAGGGGCTTTCCGCGGCCGACCGTGCCGGGCTCCACCTCGTCGACCATCGGTGATCCGCTGCTCAGGCCGCAGCCGGCCAGGAGTGAGGCGGCGAGCAGTGCGCTCGCGAGTGCGGCGGTCGGTGTGGTGCGCCGGAACCTCATGTCGTCCCCTCCAGACCGCGCGGCCGCAGCATCTGCTCGGCGAGCGAACCCAGCCAGTCGATCAGCAGGGCGAGGACCACCGTCAGGATGGAGCCGAGCATCAGGACCGGCATCCGCTGGTTGGTGATGCCGGTGGTGATCAGGTCGCCGAGCCCGCCGCCGCCTCCGTACGTGGCGAGGGTGGCGGTGCCGACGTTCAGGACGAGGGCCGTGCGTACGCCGGCCAGGATCAGCGGTACGGCGAGCGGGAGTTCGACCTTGCTGAGCACGCCGACCGGGGACATGCCGATGCCGCGGGCGGCCTCGAGCAGGGTCGGGTCGTTGGCCTTCAGACCGGCGATCGTGTTGGAGAGGACCGGCAGTACGGCGTAGATGATGATGCCGTACAGGGCGGCCTTCATGCCCGTGCCCATCCAGATGACGAGCAGCGCGAGCAGGCCGATCGCGGGGGTTGCCTGGCCCATGTTGGCGAGGATCATCGCGACCGGAGCGGCCTTGCGGAACGCGCCGCGGGTCAGCAGGATGCCGAGTGGGATCGCGATGATCAGGACGAAGAACGTGGAGATCGCGGTCAACTTGATGTGCTGAAACAGGGCCTTGGTCACCTTGTCCCCGGACAAGGCGTTCTCGGAGATGGAGTCCAGCTTCGCCTGCTGGAACCAGAGCCAGGTGGCGAGCAGGATCAGCACCAACACCACCGGCAGGATGACCAGTTGGGGCCAGCCGATCCGGCGCTCGGGTCCGCGTGAGGGCTGCGGTGGCAGCGCTTCCGCCTCCGCCTCGCCCGCGTCGCGGAACGAGTGACCCTTCACCTCGTGCGAGCCCTCGTGCCGGGTCTCGGCGGGTGGCGACTTGCTGTCGCGGCTCACCGGGACACCTCCCCGATACCGCCGCCCTCCTGCGAGTCCTTGGTCCGGTCGGCCCGCTGCTCCTCCAGTTCGTGCTGGTGCTCCACCGCGTCGAGGCGGTCGGCCTCGAGGAGTTCGTGCACCGAGTTCATCAGGGTCTGCATGTCGACGACGCCCTCGTACGCGCCGCGCCGTCCGGTGACCGCCACCCGGCCCGCGTTGTCGGTGAGGACCGCCTCCAGTGCGTCGCGCAGGGTGGCGTCCCTGGTCACCGTGTCGTGTACCAGGGTGCCCGCCCGGGCCAGCGAACCCCGGGCGCGCATCAGATCGCCGCGACGCAGCCATTTGTACGGGCGGCGGCGCTTGTCGAGCAGCAGGATCTCGTTGACCTTGCCGGAGCGGAGCTTGTCGAAGATGTCCTGCAGCGGGTCGTCCACCGTCACCGTCGGGTAGTCGCTGATCTCCACGTCCCGTACCCGGGTGAGGTTGAGGCGCTTCAGGGCCGCGCCCGCGCCGACGAAGCCGGACACGAAGTCGTCGGCCGGGTTGGTGAGGATGGCCTCCGGGGTGTCGAACTGGGCGATGTGCGAGTGCTCCCTGAGCACCGCGATCCGGTCGCCCAGCTTGATCGCCTCGTCGAAGTCGTGCGTCACGAAGACGATCGTCTTGTGCAACTCGTGCTGCAGACGGATCAGTTCGTCCTGCAGATGGTCGCGGGTGATCGGGTCCACCGCGCCGAACGGCTCGTCCATCAGCAGCACCGGCGGATCGGCCGCGAGCGCCCGCGCCACACCCACCCGCTGCTGCTGACCGCCGGACAGCTGGCGCGGATAGCGGCTGCGGAACTCGCCCGGATCGAGGCCGACCAGGTCCAGCATCTCCTCGACCCTGCCCTTGATCCTCGACTTCGACCACCCGACCATCTTCGGTACGAGGGCGATGTTCTGAGCGACCGTCATGTGCGGGAAGAGACCCGACGACTGGATCGCGTACCCGATCTTGCGGCGCAGCTTGACCGAGTCCATGTCGGTGACGTCCTCGCCACCGATCCGGATACGGCCGCCGGTCGGCTCGATGAGGCGGTTGATCATCTTCAGGGTGGTGGACTTCCCGCAGCCCGACGGGCCCACGAAGATGACGAGTTCGCCCGCCTTGATCTCCATGTTGACGCTGTCCACCGCCGCGTCGGCGGCGCCCGGATAGCGCTTGGTGAGGTTCTCCAACTCGATGGTGGCGCCGGTGGTCGCCGATTCGCCGGAACCGGAGCCCGTTGCGCCGTCGGCGCTCGCGGCCGTGGCGCCGCTCGACGTGGCCCCGCTGGTCGTCGCGGATTCAGGCACGGATCCCCCTCGGGATGGTCAGTCGTCCGATGAGGACGTACGCGGCGTCGAAGAGCAGGGCCAGAACGACGATGCCGAGCGTGCCCGCGAGCACCTGGTTGAGAGCGTTCTTGCTGCCGAGAGAGGCGATGCCGCGGAAGATCTCGTTGCCGAGCCCGGGGCCCGAGGCGAACGCGGCGATCGCGGCGATGCCCATCAGCATCTGGGTGGCGACGCGGATCCCGGTCAGGATCGGCGGCCAGGCCAGCGGCAGTTCGACCTTCAGCAGCTGCGCCGTACGGGACATCCCGATGCCGCGGGCCGCGTCCACCAGGGTCGAGTCGACTCCGCGCAGACCCACGATCGCGTTCCGCACGATCGGCAGCAGCCCGTACAGGGTGAGCGCCACCACCGTCGGTGCGACGCCGAGTCCGACGATCGGGATCAGCAGACCGATCATCGCGAGCGAGGGGATCGTCAGGATCGTCGACGTCGCGGTGGTGGCCACACTGCCCGCCCAGTCGCTGCGGTACGTGGCCACGCCGATCAGCACGCCGATGACGGTGGCCACCACCATGCACTGGAAGACGGCGCTCGCGTGTTGATAGGCATCCGTCAGGAGCTGTTGGTGGCGACTGTCCAGGTACTCCCAGAAGTTCACTCACGTCACCTCGGTCACCTCGGTCACCCCGTGCGCGGACGCCGAGGGGCGGAGAACTCAGCTGCCGTCCTCCGCGGCCTGCTCGACCAGCGGGATGATCCGCAGCGGAACGGGATTTTCCATGACGATCGCCGTGGAGGCCCGAACAATGCCATCAAAGCCCACAACCCGGTCGATCACACGTTGGAGATCGGCGTTGGAGCGCGCGACGAGCCGGCACTGCATGTCGCCGCTGCCGGTCGTCGTGTGCAGCTCGAGCACCTCCGGTACGCCGCTCAAATGCGCCCGTACATCCGCTCCCTGACCCTGTTTGATCTCCAGGGTGGCGAAGGCGGTGACGGGGTAGCCGAGCGCCGCGGGGTCGACGTTCGGGCCGAATCCGCGGATGACTCCATTCGACTGAAGCCGGTCCAGGCGGGCCTGCACGGTGCCCCGGGCGACCCCCAGCCTGCGGGACGCCTCGAGGACGCCGATCCGGGGCTCGCGGGCGAGCAGGACGAGCAGTCTTCCGTCCAGTGCGTCGATCGCCATGGCCTGTGTCACACTCCCAGTGGTCAGCCTGTACAGATAGACCGGTGATACTGCCCGACCGCTGTGCATATTGCCCAGGGAATGCGCGAACTATTGCGCACCTTGTGGTTCGGCGGGACGCTTCGACCATGACTGAGACCTCACACCAGACTCCCCCCACCGCGCGCGAGGCCGACCCCTTCCCGGTCAAGGGAATGGACGCGGTCGTCTTCGCCGTGGGCAACGCCAAGCAGGCCGCCCACTACTACTCGACCGCCTTCGGCATGCGGCTCGTCGCGTACTCGGGACCCGAGAACGGCAGCCGCGAGACCGCCAGTTATGTTCTGGAGAACGGCTCCGCCCGCTTCGTCTTCACCTCCGTCATCAAGGCCTCCACCGAGTGGGGCGCCTTCCTCGAGAGCCATGTCGCCGCGCACGGTGACGGCGTCGTCGACCTCGCCATCGAGGTCCCGGACGCCCGCGCCGCCTACGCGTACGCCGTCGAGCACGGCGCCCGCGGCATCACCGAGCCGCACGAGGTCAAGGACGAGCACGGTGTCGTGGTGCTCGCCGCGATCGCCACGTACGGCAAGACCCGGCACACCCTGGTCGAGCGGTCCGGGTACGAGGGGGCCTACCTGCCCGGTTACGCGGCAGCCGCCCCGATCGTGGAGCCGCCCGCCAAGCGCACCTTCCAGGCGATCGACCACTGCGTCGGCAACGTCGAGCTCGGCCGTATGAACGAATGGGTCGCGTTCTACAACAAGGTCCTTGGCTTCACGAACATGAAGGAGTTCGTGGGCGACGACATCGCGACCGAGTACTCGGCCCTGATGTCCAAGGTCGTCGCCGACGGCACCCTCAAGGTCAAGTTCCCCATCAACGAGCCCGCGGTCGCGAAGAAGAAGTCGCAGATCGACGAGTACCTGGAGTTCTACGGCAGCGCCGGCGTCCAGCACATCGCGCTCGCCACGAACGACATCGTGGCCACGGTGCGGGCGATGCGGGCCGGCGGGGTCTCCTTCCTCGACACCCCCGACTCGTACTACGACACGCTCGGCGAGTGGGCCGGCGAGACGCGGGTGCCCGTGGAGACGCTGCGGGAGCAGAAGATCCTCGTCGACCGGGACGAGGACGGGTATCTGCTGCAGATCTTCACGAAGCCGGTGCAGGACCGGCCGACGGTGTTCTTCGAGATCATCGAGCGGCACGGGTCGATGGGCTTCGGCAAGGGCAACTTCAAGGCGCTGTTCGAGGCGATCGAGCGGGAGCAGGACAAGCGGGGGAATCTCTGATTCTGGGTCTCGGCGGGGTGCGTGCATTGTGCGCACCCCGCCGCGGTTTCGTTCTGCCGGGCGTCGGCCGGGGGTGACGCCCGGGGCTCAGCGTGCGGGCTCCGGCTTCGGAGACGGCTTGTTCGTCTGCGCGGGCGGGGTCGGTTCGGTGGACTGCCGAGGCGGAGCCGGCTTCGGCTTCGCGGTGGCTCGGGGCGGGGTCGGCTTGGACGACGGCCGGGGCGGGGTGGCCGGCTCGGGGGTCGGGGGTTGCATCTGGGCCGGGCCGTCCTCCGTCGGCTCGCCGAGTTCCTCCAGAGCCTGGCGTGCCGCGGGGGCGAGCAGCGGGGAGAAGTGCGGGTTGATGCGCAGCGCCTCCTGGAAGTAGCGCCGGGCCGCGCCCGGATCCTTCAAACCCCGCTGGATCTCCGCCCGGTGGTAGGCGAAGAGCGCGCTGTGCGGGCCGTCCTTCATCGCCTTCTCCGCGAACTTGTCCGCCTTCTTGTCGTCGCCCGCCCGATGCAGCGCCCAACCGAGCGCGTCCGCGACCTGGTGCCCCGGATGCCGCTTCCACTCCGCCTCGAGCCGCTTCACCGCGGCGTCCGGTTCGCCGTGGTCCGCCTCGAAAAGGCCGAGCACCCAGCCGTCCCCGACTCCGGCCGCCGCGTCCTGGGCGAGCCGCGTCCGCAGCCGTTCGTACTGGGCGCGGGCCGCCGGACCGAGGCCGAGTGACTCGTACAACTCGCCCAGTTCGAGGGCATATCGGGGCAGTGGCTGCTTGGTGTACGCGGACCGGTAGACGGTCAGCGCCTCCGTCCCGCGGTCGAGTCCGGTGAGTGCCCGCGCGCGGCCCGCGAGCGAGGCGTGATGCGTCGGGTCGGCCCGCAGGGCGTCGTCGAACCAGCGCAGCGCCTCGGCCGCCTCGCCCCGCTCCCAGGCCAGTTCGCCCATCCGGTGCTGGTACTCCGCCTGCTCGGCGGGCGAGCCGGCCAGCGCCACCGCGTCCGAGAGCCCGGCCGTCGCGTCCTCCCGCCAGCCCCGGTCCCGGTACACCTGCGAGGCACCGGCGAGGACCGCGGGCCCCTTGCCGTACTTCTGCAGCTTCTCGAGCGAGGCGTCGACCCGCTTCGCGTCGCCGAGCTGGGTGTACGTGTCGATGAGCTGCGCGTGCACGGTCCAGCGCGCCGGCGAGGCGGCCAGGGCCTGCTCGCCCCACTTCTTCGCTGCCCGGTAGTCGTGCCGCGCGTTGGCCAGCGCGGTGAGGCCCTGGAGTGCGTCCACGTTGCCCTGCGGCCGGACGCCGAGCGAAGTCTTCAGCGCATGCTCGGCCTGCGGGTAGACGGCGTGGTTGCCGGTCCTGCGCCCCTGCTCCACGTACGCCGAGCCGAGCACCGCCCACGACTCGTCGTCCTTCGGATGCTTGGTGACATGCGCGCTGCGCTCGCTGATCAGCGCCGTCAGATCGGGCAGCGCCGCCGGTACGCCCGCCCCGGCGGCCAGCGTCGCCCGGCCCGAAGGCCCCGGCGCGGGCGGCGCTCCGTCGTCGCCCCACGGGACGAGGGTCAGCACACCGGCCACGGCCGCGCAGCCCGCCACCGATGCGAACAGCGCCCGCCGCGCGACGGGGGAGTGGCGACGGGGCCGGGTGCGCGAGGACGACGTCCCCGAGGACGGGGTCGGCGAAGGCGGGGCCGGTGCGGGCGAGGGCGCGGTCCGCGCAGGCGATTCCTGTTCGTACTCCATCTCCAGCTCCATGGCCGACACTGTGCGCCAGTACGACGAGCACATCGGTGCACCGGAACGGGTTCGCATACGGGTTCACACCGATGGCCCCGAGTGCCACCCTTGGATCATGGACGCTGCTTCCGAACGGCTTGCCGAGCTCCTGCGCGCGGGCCTGCCCGCCGACGCCGTCCTCACGGACCCCGACATCACCCGTAGCTACGGACACGACATGGCGAGCTTCTGCGAGGCCGGCACCCCCGCGGTGGTGGTTCTGCCGCGGACGGTCGAGCAGGTGCAGCACGTGATGCGCACGGCGACCGAGGAGCGCGTCCCCGTCGTCCCGCAAGGCGCCCGCACCGGCCTGTCCGGCGCGGCCAACTCCGGCGACGGCTGGATCGTCCTGTCCCTGGTGCGGATGGACAGCATCCTGGAGATCGACCCCGTCGACCGCATCGCCGTCGTCGAACCGGGTGTGGTCAATGCGGTGCTGTCCCGCGCGGTCGACGAGCAGGGCCTCTACTACCCGCCGGATCCTTCCAGTTGGGAGGAATGCACGATCGGCGGGAACATCGGCACCGCCTCCGGCGGCCTGTGCTGCGTCAAGTACGGAGTCACCGCCGAGTACGTCCTCGGCCTCGACGTCGTCCTCGCCGACGGCCGCCTGCTCAGCACCGGTCGGCGTACCGCCAAGGGCGTCGCGGGGTACGACCTCACCCGCCTCTTCGTGGGTTCCGAGGGCAGCCTCGGTGTCGTCGTGCGCGCCGTGCTCGCCCTGAAGCCGCGGCCGCCCGTCCAGTTGGTGCTCGCCGCCGAGTTCACGTCCGGCGCGGCCGCCTGCGACGCGGTCTGCCGGATCATGGCCGAGGGCCACGTGCCGTCGCTGCTCGAGATCATGGACCGTACGACCATCCGGGCCGTCAACGACATGGCGCAGATGGGCCTGCCGGAGACCACCGAGGCGCTGCTGCTCTGCGCCTTCGACACCGCCGACCCGGCCGCCGACCTCGCCGCGGTCGGCGCCCTGTGCACGGCTGCGGGTGCCACCCAGGTCGTGCCGGCGGAAGACCGTGCCGAGTCCGAACTCCTGCTGCAGGCACGGCGGTTGTCGCTCGTCGCGCTCGAGGCGGTGAAGGGTACGACGATGATCGACGACGTGTGCGTACCGCGTTCGCAGTTGGGCGCCATGCTCGACGGCACGGCGCGGATCGCCGAGAAGTTCGATCTGACCATCGGCGTCTGCGCGCACGCGGGCGACGGCAACACCCACCCGACGGTCTGCTTCGACGCGGGCGACCCCGACGAATCGCGCCGCGCACGCGAGTCCTTCGACGAGATCATGGCCCTCGGCCTGGAGCTCGGCGGCACGATCACCGGAGAGCACGGCGTGGGCGTACTCAAGAAGGAATGGCTGGCCCGCGAGCTCGGCCCGGTCTCCCTCGAACTGCACCGGGGCGTGAAGTCGACGTTCGACCCCCTGGGGATCCTGAACCCCGGGAAGGTGTTCTGAACCGGCCGAGCGGCGGCGGTCTCAGCCCGCTCGCCCTGCGTCGGCGGCCTCCCCGGCCCCGTCGGGCGCCGGGTGCGGCGTACGGAAGGTGAAGGCGTCCGGCCCGGGGCCGTGCTCGCGCACCAGCGAGACCCGCTCCAGCGCCTCGGCGATCGACGGGCGGTGGCCGGCCGGGACCCACCACAGCGCCTGATGCGGCTCCACCATGCGCCGGAACCATTCGCGCCGCCGACTGAGTACGCGCAGATGACCGGTCTCGTAGGTGAAGGCGCGCAGGGTCTCGACCGACTCCCATACCGAGCAGTTGATCAGAAACAGGTCGTCATCCTCCGCGGGGCGCAGGCTCGTTGCGTCGTTGCCCTCGTCGTCGACCATGCGCCAGACGAATCCGGGGCTGCGCTCGGCGAGTTCGTTGATCTCGGGGAGCCGGTCCACGAAACCGGCGAGCTCGGGGCTGTCCAGCGGGGCGACGATGCGGCCGACGTTGACCTGGGCCAGGTGGAAACCAGTCATGGGGTCAGCATGGCCTGGGCGCCTTCTATCGTCAATGATTTTTATTTTTAGAGTCCAGGGCCACGCAACAGCCGCCGGGACACGGGTCCATGGCCGGTGACCACTCGCTGTTCGCGAGCCCTTCGATCAGCGCCAGGTTCATGCCGCAGATCAGCGCCGGGAACTCGTCGGCGAGGCCGCGGTAGGGGCAGTTGTTCAGGCGCAGCGTCTTCCCGTCGAAGAAGGGTTCGTAGCCGCGGGCCCGCAGTACCGCGATCAGATCCTCGGCCGACGCGTCCGGATCCGCGGCGCCCGCCGCGTGCGCCGCGGCCTGCAGTTCCCGGTCGAGTCCGCCGTTCTCCACCACCTGGGCGAGCAGCCGGCCCACGGCGTCGTACGAGCGCGGCGGTACGGAGACGGAGTGCTCGCCGTCGGCCCGCCGGTACATCTTGGCCGGGCGGCCCGCACCCGGGCCCGTGCGTCCGGAGAGCCGTCGGAAGGAGGTGGTCAGCAACCCGGCCTCCACCAGTTTGTCCAGGTGGAACGCGGCGAGCGACCGCGAGATCCCCGTCGCCTCCGCGGCCGCGTCCCGCCCGACCTCGCCCGGGTCTGCGGCAACGCACTCGTAGAGCCGGCGGCGCAGCGGATCGCCCAGCATGCCCAGCGCCGCGAATGTGGATTCCTCAGCGGTCATACGGCAAATTCTATGACCAACGAGTGTTGTGAAAACAGTGTGTACGGTGCCCGGGCGCGCGCTGGACGGCCGGCGGGGACCCCCACCAGCCGCGAACGGGGCCCTCGTGCCGGCCGGCCCATCTCGGCCGCACCCGGTCAGTCGGTGTCCTTGGACTCGTCGGACGGCCACGGGTTCTGCAGCCACAGGTCGTCGGCCGGGGTAGGGGTGAGCAGATCGGCCAGCCCTTCGTCGAGGCTGAGCCGGTCCTGCTCGGTGCCCGGCGGCACCACGCGCAGGGTTCGCTCCAGCCAGGCCGAGACGATCGCGGCCGGGGCCTCCAGCAGGGCGTCACCGTCCGGCGAGGTCAGGGCCATCAGGACGACGCTGCGGCCGTCCACCTTCGTCGGCCAGATCCGCACATCCCCGTGGCCGCACGGCCTGAAGACGCCCTCGACCAGGAGTTCACGGGCGAACGTCCAGTTCACGGGCTGCTCGGAGCCGATGTGAAAGGTGATGTGCACGGCGTACGGATCGTCGGCACGGTAGAGCAGCCGGGCCGGTACGGGGATGCTCCGCTCCGGCGACAGGACCAGGTTGAGTTCCAGCTCGCGTTCCACGACGGTGTTCATCTCGATGCGCTCCTCTCGGCGACAGGGCCCTTCGGCAGGCCCGCAACCGAAGAGAGCGCGGTCCTCACCATCCATTACGCGACTTCCGGAGTTTTTTTCTGAGGGCCTCCCCGAGACCCGTCCACTCCCGGATTCCGGCCCTTGCGCTGCTCCCGCCCGCCGGCATCCCGTCGCCTCGCGCCCGCGTCCCGGAGGCCGTCGGGCGCCTGCCCGGCCCTTCGCCGTCGTCCACCGTTCTCCTTTCGCCGCTTCCCGGCCGGTCTGCTGTGCTTCTTCCCGAATCGTGTGGCCGTGTTCCCGCGTGGTGTTCCGCGCGATGTCCCCGTGGGGCCCGGGTCCGCGTACCGCACGGGTGGCGCTCCTCAACTCCCGTCTCAGCAGCCGCCCTTGTACTGTGACCGGCTCCGCCCGCAGAAGCGGAAGGAACGTGACCGGAAAGTGGACGGAACAGTGGGACCGGCCCGGAGTCGAGCGTGGGTCTGATAAATGTGGACCCTCCACAGACCCCCGAGCAGATACGGGACGACGGACCATGAGCGCCCCAACTCCGGCACCCGGCGACAGCAGCCCCAAGGCAGGGTTCTATCCGGATCCCTCTATTCCGGGCTATGTCCGGTACTGGAACGGCGTCGCATGGGTGCCCGGCACCAGTCGGCCCGCCCCGTCGGAGGGCGAGGCCATGCCGACGCCGCCCGCCGCGGCAGCTCAACCTCCCGCGCACGGCGGCCCCGTGGACGAGACCGGCCCCGTCTTCTTCGACGAGGAGCCGCAGGACCAGGCGGAGTTGCACGGCTCCCGTCCCGAACCGGCCTCTGCCTGGCAGGCGGACACCAACCGGCAGGCGGGCTTCGGCAGTGAGGCCGACCGGCGGGTGTCCTGGGGGTCGGGGCGTACGCCGCGGGTGCCGGGTGGGCCCGATCCTCGTGGTTCCGCGCCCGACGGCGGGTCCGCGCAGCCCGAGGACGCCGCGGCGGCGGCCGCCTCCGGTGCGTCAACCGCCCCCTCCGCCGCCACCCCTTCGGATGCGGCCAGTACGCCGTCCGGCGCTTCGGACGAGGGTGGGCGTCCGGACGGGACGATGGCGATCCGGTCGCTCTCCACCGACACCGCCGCGCGGGTGCCGGAGCAGAAGCCCGCCGAGGACACGGTGATGGTGCGCCGGGTGCGGCGCGGAGGTGCGAAGGCCGGCGACGGGCGCCCGGAGGACGAGGCCGCTGCTTCTACGCCCGCCTCTGCTCCGTCCTCGCCTCCCGCGCCGGCGACCGAGGGCACGATGACGATCCGGGCGCTGCCCGGAGGCGCGGCCAACTCCAGCCCCGCGGCGGGCGGTTCCGCGTCGGCCGGTACGTCGGGTCCTGCCGCCGCGTCGCCTGCACCCGCCCCTGCCCCTGCCCCTGCCCCTGCCCCGGCGCCCGCGGCCCCGGCGCCCGCTCCCGCCACCCCCGCCGCCTACGGCTACCCGCAAGCCGCCGCAGCCCCCCAGGCCGGTTCACCGGTCACCCCGGGCCCCGGCGGAGGCTCCGCCTCCTGGGCGCAGCAGGTACACCAACTGGCGCAGACACCCCAGGCCCAGGCCCAGTCCGCCCAGCCCGCGGCCGCAGGGTCGGCGGATCAGCCGGTCACGCCGTTCAAGCCGCCGGCCAACGACCCCTTCCTGGCGGCCGCACAGGCCCAGGCCTCGGCCCGTCCCTCCGGTCTCGGGCGGCGCCTCCTCGCGCGGCTCGTCGACACCGTCGTCCTGGCAGCCGTCACCGGAGCCGCGGCGCTGCCCTTCGTCACCAAGGTGTCGGACCACATCGACGGCAAGGTGCAGGCGGCGAAGATGTCCGGCGAGACCGTCACGGTCTGGCTGATCGACGGCACCACCTCGCTGTACCTCGGCATCGTGCTCGCCGTACTGCTCGTCTTCGGTGTCCTCTACGAGGCGCTGCCCACGGCCAAGTGGGGGCGGACCCTCGGCAAGAAGCTGCTCGGGCTCCAGGTCCGTGACATCGAGGCGCACGAGCCGCCCGGTTTCGGTGCGGCGCTGCGTCGGTGGCTGGTGTACATCGTGCCGGGGGTGCTGGTCGTCGGAGTCGTCGGCGTGCTGTGGTGCGTGTTCGACCGGCCGTGGCGGCAGTGCCTGCACGACAAGGCCGCGCGGACGTTCGTCCTCGGCCCGGACCGCGGCTGATCCGCGAAGGCGCCGAGCGCCCTTTCTCCGTCAAGTGCCGCGCGTGCTCGGCCACTTGACGTCCAGCATCCGTCCGCGCCACAGCTCCGTCTGACGCACGCGGGGTCCACTTCGCCGGAGATCTTTTACCGGATCCTGCGGCGGATCGTGCGGTAGATCGTCAGGAAGTTACCTGAACGTTGTCATCGACATCTCACGCTTGTCCGACTAGAACCCGTTTCTATCCGACAAGAGCGAGGTAAGGCACATGGGAAACACATCGCACTACACGGGCGTATCCGCCCGTCTGAGCCGCAGAAGATTCATCGCGGGAACGGGTTCTCTTCTGGGGGCCGCGGTGATCGGCGGGCATACCGCCTACGCGGCTCCCGGCCCGTCGCCCGCGGCAGCCGACCCCATCGAGGACGGGGCCCGGGTCGCCACCCTGGTCATCGGCACCGGCTACGGCGGCGCGGTCACCGCCTTACGCCTCGCCGAGGCCGGAGTCGACGTACGGATGGTGGAGATGGGCCAGGACTGGTCCACCGCCGCACCCGGCCCCGACGGCCGGATCCACCCGAAGGTCACCGCGCCCGACTACCGCTCGTACTGGATGCGGACGAAAACCAAGGCGCCGCTCTCCAACTTCCTCGGCTTCCCGCTCGACAAGGAGGTGCCGAAGTTCGCCGGCATCCTCGACGCCGAGGAATTCACCGGGATCACCGTCTACCAGGGCCGCGGCGTCGGCGGCGGCTCGCTGGTCAACGGCGGTATGGCGGTCACGCCCAAGCGGCAGAACTTCGCCGCGATCCTGCCCACGGTCGACGCGGAGGAGATGTACGGCACCTACTACCCGCGGGCCAACTCCGGGCTCGGCGTGGGACTTGTCGACCCCGACTGGTTCGAGCGGACCTCGTACTACCAGTACTCGCGGGTGGGCCGTAAGCACGCCGAACGTTCCGGGTTCGACTGGACGTTCGTACCGGACGTCTACGACTGGGACTACATGGTCGAGGAGGACAACGGCACCGTGCCCAAGTCCGCACTCGCCCAGGAGATCCTCTACGGCAACAACCACGGCAAGAAGGACCTCGGCAAGACCTACCTCGCCGCGGCCCGGGCCACCGGCAGGGTCGCCGTCTCCCCGCTGCACGAGGTCACCGGCGTCGAACCGGCCTCCGGCGGCGGCTACCTGGTCACGCTCGAGCAGACCGACACCGACGGCAACACGGTGGCCACCAAGAACGTCACGGCCGGCAAGGTCTTCTTCGCGGCGGGCAGCGTCGGCACCAGCAAGCTCCTGGTCAAGCTCAGGTCCACCGGCGCACTGCCGGACCTCGACGCCGCCGTCGGCAAGGAGTGGGGCGACAACGGCAACGTGATGTGCGGACGCGCCAACCACCTGTGGGACCCCACCGGCGACGTGCAGTCCACCATCCCCTGCTCCGGCATCGACAACTGGGACGCGGGCGGCGCCTTCGCCGAGGTCGCCCCGCTGCCGACCGGCATCGAGACCTTCGCCTCCTTCTACCTGTCGATCACCGACAACCCGCACCGCGCCGAGTTCGGTTACGACGCGGGCAGCGGCAAGGTCGGCCTGTCCTGGCAGACCGCCTGGAAGCAGGATTCGATCGACATGGCGAAGTCGATCTTCGACAAGATCAATCAGAAGGAGGGGACGATCTACCGCACCGACCTGTTCGGTGCCGGCAAGATCTGGGGCGACCACCTCACGTACCACCCGCTGGGCGGCGCGGTCCTGGGCAAGGCGACCGACAACCACGGGCGCCTGAAGGGCTATTCGGGCCTGTACGTGATGGACGGCGCGCTGATCCCCGGCAACACCACGGTGAACCCGTTCGTGACCATCACGGCCCTCGCCGAGCGCAATGTGGAGAACATCGTGCGCAACGACTTCTGAGTCGTGCCACGCGGCGCACGGAGGCCGACACCGCTTCCGTCCGCACTGCGCCGCACCCCGTCACCTCCCGGTGCCCGGCCCTGGCCCAACCCCGAATGGCCCCCACCCGGATGCGCCGTCCCCGGCCCCGCGTTCGACTCGACGCATGAGTAGTGAACCGCCGCCCCCCGGCGCGGGCCAACCGCCGGACGACGACCCGTTCAAGAAGCAACCGCCCACCGGTGGTCCCGGCGGCGGCTCCCCCTACGACGCCCCGGGCGGCGGAAGCAGCGCGTACGGCCCCCCGCCGGGCGCGGGCGGTCCACCTCCCCCGGGAGGCGGCGGCCCGTACGGCACACCTCCTCCGTACGGAGGCGACCCCTACGGCGGAGGCGGCGGCGACCCACTCGCCGGTATGCCCCCGCTCGCGGACAGCGGCAAGCGCGTCCTCGCCAGGATCATCGACATGCTCATGGTCGCGATCGTGGTCTACCTGCTGTCGCTGCTCTTCGGCGGCGTCCGTTTCGACACGGACCCCGACGAAGTCAACTACGGGACGTCGTTCGGCCAGTCGCTGCTCGCCGCGGTCCTGTACATGGGCTACGACGCGGTGATGATCTCCAGGACCGGCCAGACCCTGGGCAAGAAGTGGATGGGACTGCGGGTCGCGAACCTGAACGACGGGGCGACCCCGACCCTGCAGACGGCGCTGATCCGCGCCGCGGTCCTGTGGCTGCCGTTCGCGTTCTGCTGCGCCTGCATCTGGACCGTGATCTGTGGCGGCTGGAGCTTCTTCGACAAGCCGTACAAGCAGGGTCTGCACGACAAGGCGGCCAAGACAGTGGTGGTGACGGTCCCTTGAGCACGCACACCGGATAAGCGCAGCCGGCGCACACGAACGGCGGGCCGTGGCACTCACGGCCCGCCGTTCGGCGTGTCAGTGGCGCAGCGCCGAGACCCGCTCCGTCTCGGCCGGGGCGGAGACGGGGGAGGCGACGACGGTCTGCTGCGGGACCGTGCGCGGCACGGCCCGCTGCCGGGCCGGCACGGTGACCGCGACCAGCAGCCCGAGCCCGAGACCCGCAACGGCCGCGACCGCGGCCCCGAGAGCCGAAGTCGCTCCGGAGAGCAGCAGCATGGCGAGTGTCGACAAGACCACGGTGGCGGAGCCGAGAGCGAGCTGTGCGGCAGTCGGACGAGGCATGGCGTAATCCGTCCTCGGAACAGCGGTTACGGGGGTGAACTGCACTGCGGAGCCTGTCGACCGCACGGACCGGACGGATCCCGTCCTGGTGCGGACCGGAACCCGGGTCGGACCGTCAGCATGTCAACTGACTCTAGTCCGCTGGATTCCCGCCAGGAAGCTGAAGTAAGCGTGACCTAACCCACGGCGCCGGTGCACGGGGGGCGCACAGGTTCATTCCTCGTTCCAGCACCCGAGACGTACGCGCCGCCCGCCGTCCGGATACCGCAACTCCTCATCCGCGTAACGCACTTGGCGGGTTCAAGTCAAGGTCTGTCTTTTCTTCCGTAACTCCGGTCGAATGTCGTCACTTGTGACGCGGTCAGGCGCGCGGATTCCGCACATCCCCCTACATCCACCTCCATCCGCAGGCGCGGCCGCGGGGGAGGACATGCCAAGTGAAGAGAGAGCCAGGTACCGGCAGACACCGCCGGTCGATGCGCACGGTCGCCGTGCTCGCGGCGCTCGCCGCGACGGGCGCCACCGCCTCGGCGTATGCGACCGCGCAGGCGGACGACCGGTCCGCGGAGGCACCCGGAGTGGAGCGCCGCGACCCGGCGTCCGCGAAGGGACACGGGGAGCACGACCTCAAGGGCCCGTTCAGCGACCGCCAGGCCCAACTGCGCGAGGACGCACTGCGCGAGGTCATATCCGGCGACGGAGAGGTCAAGAAGCGCGGCGGATCGAACGTGGTCAAGCTGGACGACGGCAAGTACGTCGAGCTCGGCCGTGAGAAGACGGACAAGATCTTCACCATCCTGGTCGAGTTCGGGGACAAGGTCGACGACGAGACCATGTACGACCCGGACGGCCCGGACGGGCCCGAGGAGCCGGTGAAGAAGTACGGCGGCGAGCCCGGCCCGCTGCACAACACCATCGCGGAGCCGGACCGCAAGGACGACAACTCCACGGACTGGCAAGAGGACTTCGACCGGCAGCACTTCCAGGACCTCTACTTCTCCACGGACAAGAAGAAGGAGTCCGTGAAGAAGTACTACGAGAAGCAGTCCTCGGGCCGCTACTCGGTGGACGGCGAGGTCTCGGACTGGGTCAAGGTCGACTGGAACGAGGCCCGTTACGGGTCCAATTACTGCGGCGACACCAACTGCCCCAACGTCTGGGACGCGGTCCGCGACGGCGTGACCGCCTGGGCCGAGGGCCAGAAGGCGGCCGGCAAGACGGACGCCGAGATCAAGGCGCAGCTCGCCGAGTACGACAAGTGGGACCGCAACGACTTCGACGGCGACGGCGAGTTCAACGAGCCGGACGGCTACATCGACCACTTCCAGATCGTGCACGCCGGTGAGGACGAGTCCGCCGGAGGCGGGGCCGAGGGTGAGAACGCCCTGTGGGCGCACCGCTGGTACGCGTACGGCACCGACGCGGGCAAGACCGGCCCCGAGGCGAACCCGGCGGGCGGCACCGAGATCGGTGACTCCGACATCTGGGTCGGCGACTACACGATGCAGCCGGAGAACGGCGGACTCGGGGTCTACGCCCACGAGTACGGCCACGACCTGGGTCTGCCGGACCACTACGACACCGACGGCGGCGAGAACTCCACCTCGTTCTGGACCCTGATGTCGTCCGGATCGTGGCTCGGCCGGGGCAAGGACGCGATCGGCGACCTGCCCGGCGACATGACCGCCTGGGACAAGCTGCAGCTCGGCTGGCTCGACTACGACACGGCGAAGGCCGCGACGAAGTCCACGCACAAGCTGGGGCTCGCGGAGTACAACACCAAGAACAAACAGGGTCTCGTGGTCGAGCTGCCCGAGAAGTCGGTGAAGACCACCATCACCAAGCCCGCCGAGGGCACGAAGCAGTGGTGGAGCGGCCAGGGCAACGACCTCAAGAACACCCTGACCCGCAGCGTCGACCTCACGGGCAAGTCCGAGGCCAGTCTCGACCTTTCGGGCTGGTGGTCCATCGAGGAGAACTACGACTTCCTCTACGCCGAGGCCTCCACCGACGGCGGCGCGAGCTACACCCCGCTGGACGGCACCGCGGACGGCCAGGCCATTCCGCGCGACGGCGGCGACAAGCCGGGCCTGACCGGTGTCTCGGAGAAGTACAAGAAGCTGGTCTTCCCGCTGGACGAGTACGCGGGCAAGAAGGTCGACCTTCGCTTCCGGTACCAGACCGACGGGGGCCTGGCGGAGCGCGGATTCACGGCGGACGAGATCAGCATCACCGCCGACGGCGAGGAACTCTTCGCGGACGGCGCCGAAGAGGACGACAACGGCTGGGAGGCGAAGGGCTTCAGCCGCGTCGGCGAGTCCTTCTCCAAGGACTACCCGCAGTACTACATCGCCGAGAACCGTCAGTACGTGAGTTACGACAAGACCCTCAAGTCCGGCCCGTACAACTTCGGTTGGGCGACGGACCGGCCGAACTGGGTGGAGCACTTCCCTTACCAGAACGGCCTGATGATCTGGCAGTGGGACACCTCGCAGTCGGACAACAACACGAGCCAGCACCCCGGTGAGGGGCTCGTGCTGCCCGTCGACGCCCATCCGAAGGCCGAGAAGTGGGCGGACGGTTCGCTGATGCGCAACCGGATCCAGGCCTACGACGTTCCGTTCAGCCGGCACCGCACCGACGGCTTCACGCTGCACAACGACGGCGTGCCGACGAAGGTCCCCGGCAAGGAGGGAGTGTCCGTCTTCGACGACGGTCACTGGGTCTCGTACTACGACCCGTCGAACCCCGCGGGAAGTGTGAAGGTCGCTGACACCAACACCAGGATCGAGATCGTGAAGGAGCCGCGCAGCGGCGAGACGATCACGCTCCAAGTGGGCCCCTCGGGCAGCTGAGGCGTAAAACTGCAGGTCAGAGCGTGATTGGCCGCGGCCCTCTAGCGGGTCGCGGCCAATCGTGTTTAGGTGCGTCCTGTGGTTCTCTTATTGACGCGACGTCTCACGGGGGTGTGAAGAGGGATGGCAGGAGGAGGCTTCAGCAAGCTGCCGAACGGCAGCGTTGTGGTGGCCCTGTCACTACCGGATCCGGCTACGGGACCGGGCGGCGGCACGGTGCGGGTACTGGTGCACGCGGGCAACCGGGCGCGAGCTCTGACCCGGCTCAGGAACCTGGGCCTGCGCGCGGTGTATCTGCGTGGTAACAGCCAGCCACCGACACCGGACGAGATCACGGCGGTGCTGCATCATCCCGACGGGCTCGTATGGCGTACGGCCCCGGACTGCGCCGAGGAGCTCTGGCACCCGATCCGTGCGCTGCTGAGGCCCGCCCGGCCGGCCTGAGGCGGCGCCGTCCGCAAGGTGTGAGCCCCGCGGGCGGCTCAGACGACCGGCTTCCCGGTGAGCTCCACGCCCGCCGTGCGCAACTCGTCCAGGGCCGCGTCGGTGGACGCCTCGGAGACGCCCGCGGTCAGGTCGAGCAGCACGTGGGTGCGGAAACCCTCCCGGGCCGCGTCGAGCGCGGTGGCCCGCACGCAGTGGTCGGTGGCGATGCCGACGACGTCGACCTCGTCCACCTCACGGGTGCGCAGCCAGTCGGCGAGCCCCGTGTCGTTCTCGTCGGAGCCCTCGAAGCCGCTGTACGCGGCGGAGTAGGCGCCCTTGTCGAAAACGGCGTCGATGGCGCCGGAGGCCACGGCCGGAGCGAAATTGGGGTGGAAGCCGACTCCCTCGGTCCCGGCCACGCAGTGCCGTGGCCAGCTGCGGTGGAAGTCCGGGTTGTCCGAGAAGTGGTCTCCGGGGTCCACATGATGATCACGGGTCGCCACCACGTGCTGGTACCCGGCGCCTGCGGTCTGGCCGACCAGCTCGGTGATCGCGGCAGCCACGTCGGCACCGCCGGAAACCGCGAGGCTGCCGCCCTCGCAGAAGTCGTTCTGCACATCTACGACGATCAGGGCGCGACGCATGATGCCTTTCCTTCGACTGGGGGACGGGTGGTCCGGGCGGTGGACGGGAGCAGCCGTTGCATGCCCGCTCACCGATCGTTCATGCGTATTCGTTCAAGGGTGCACGATTTTGCCGCCGGAGTGTCCGGTACCTGGTGGGGGATGCGCATACACCGCGCTCCGGCGGCGGTCGGGCCCCCTTTTGTGGAGGGGGAGCCGTCAGACGTATTCCGTAGGGATGACGGCCTCGCCGCGGGACAGCTGGGTCGCGGACAGCGGGAGCGCGGCGCGGACTGCGGCGTGCCGGGCGCGCACCGCGTCCAGCGGCTCACGGGCCACCACCTCGCCGCGCCTGACGAGTTCGACGAGCAGCTGGTGCGGGGCGAGCTCTTCCGGCACCGGGCCCGTACCGACCACCTCGGCCTCGGCGTAACCGTCCGCGTCGGGCCTGCGGGCCGCCCATTTCCGGCCACCCTTGGAGGACTTGGCGCCGAGTGACTTCTTCGCGACCGGCTCGAGCGGGGCGTCCGGTTCGGCGGAGCGGGCGCGGGCCACCAGCTTGTAGACCATCGAGCAGGTGGGGTGCCCGCTGCCGGTGACCAGCTGGGTGCCGACTCCGTAGGCGTCCACCGGGGCGGCGG
Organism: Streptomyces sp. YIM 130001; assembly: GCF_003574445.1. Lineage (GTDB taxonomy): Bacteria > Actinomycetota > Actinomycetes > Streptomycetales > Streptomycetaceae > Streptomyces. The sequence continues at coordinate 352,479 of NZ_KZ984550.1, read as the reverse complement.
CGAGGGACGCGATGGCGTACTCGTCGAGGTCCGAGGTGACCACGATCCTGGTGCGGTGCGCGCCCAGCTCGTCGAGTTCCTTGCGCACCCGGTGGGCGACCAGGAGGAGGTCGCCGGAGTCGATGCGTACGGCGCCGAGCTCGGGGCCGGCCACCTCGACCGCCGTGCGCACCGCCTCGGAGACGTCGTAGGTGTCCACCAGGAGTGTGGTGCCGCGCCCGAGCGAGTCGACCTGGGCGGTGAAGGCGTCGCGCTCGCTGTCGTGGAGCAGCGTGAAGGCGTGGGCCGAGGTGCCGACCGTGGGAATGTCGTAACGGAATCCGGCCGCGAGGTCCGAGGTGGTGGTGAATCCACCGATGTACGCGGCCCGGGAGGCGGCCACCGCCGCCAGTTCGTGGGTGCGCCGGGCGCCCATCTCGATGAGCGGCCGGTCGCCGGCGGCCGAGGCCATCCGGGAGGCCGCGGCGGCGATCGCCGAGTCGTGGTTGAGGATCGACAGGATCGCCGTCTCGAGCAGTACGCACTCGGCGAAGGAGCCCTCGACGCGCAGCACGGGGGAGCCGGGGAAGTACACCTCGCCCTCCGGGTAGCCCCAGATGTCGCCGCGGAAGCGGTAGTCGGCGAGCCACTGCAGGGTCGGCTCGTCGACCACGCCGCGCTCGCGCAGGAAGGTCAGCTCGCGGGTGTCGAAGCGGAAGCTCTCGATGGCGTCCAGGACCCGCCCGGTGCCGGCGACGACGCCGTAGCGGCGCCCCTCCGGCAGGCGGCGGGTGAAGACCTCGAACACCGAGCCCCGATCGGCCGTTCCGGCCTTCAGGGCAGCCTGCAGCATCGTCAGTTCGTAATGGTCCGTGAAGAGTGCTGTCGAGGGAACGTCCACCGGCAGCCGTAGGTCCGCAGTGTTCATGGCGGCGATCCTACCCCCATCTCGTCAGTTTGACGATTTCAGGGTGCGAGCCGGGTCGCGACAGGGGTACGAGGCTGTGCCGACCCCGGAAAATGGGCCTCGTCCGCGCGGAAACCAGCATTCCGTTTATGCGCCGAGCGGTCCCGAGTGGCAGCATGGGGCAAGTGAGTGTGGCTCCCGATGTGACCCCCGTAGAGACCGGTCAGCCCCAGTCGGCTCAGGACGTGTCCGCCGTCACCGAGCCGGACGTCCCCTGGGTCACGATCGTGCACAACGATCCCGTCAACCTGATGAGCTATGTGACGTATGTCTTCCAGAGCTATTTCGGCTATTCGAAGGACAAGGCGCACAAGCTGATGCTCGACGTCCACCACAAGGGCCGCGCGATCGTCTCCAGCGGATCGCGCGAGGAGATGGAGCGCGATGTGCAGGCCATGCACGGATACGGCCTGTGGGCGACGCTGAGTCAGGAGCGCACCTGATGCCCGGCCAGTTCGAACCGCTGCCCGGCGGCGGCGCGGCCGTCGCCCTCGACGAGGTCGAGATCTCCATCCTGCGCTCGCTCTCCGTCCAGCTCCTCGAGCTGATCGGACCGGGGCCCGGCGGCGAGGACCAGGACGACCCGCTGGCCGAACTCTTCGCCGAGGGGCCGAGCGAACCCCCGAGCGACCCCGTCCTGCAGCGGCTCTTCCCCGACGCCTACGGCGACCCGGAAGCCGTACCGGACGACCAACTCAAGGAGTACTCCGCCGAGTTCAGGCGCTTCACGGAGAACGACCTGAGGGCGGGCAAGCGCGACAAGGCGCTCACCGTGGTGCGCACCCTCGACGCGCTCACCATCGAGGGTGAGGGCGGCGCCGTCCTCAAGCTCTCCGCCGACGAGTCGCGGGAATGGCTCAGCGCGCTCAACGACCTGCGCCTGGCCATCGCGGCCCGCCTCGACGTCATCGACGACGAGGACACCGAACTGCTCTACCAGCTGCCGGACTCCGACGAGCGCAAGCCGATGGTGATGGCGTACCTGTGGCTGGGCGGCCTGCAGGAGACGCTGGTCGAGACGCTGCTGCCCTGAGGTTCCGCCGGGTCCGTCCGTGCCCTTGAAGGTGCGGGCGGGCCTTCTCGCGCCATGCCTCCCGTGCGGAGCGCTGTTCGCTCAACGGACACTCAAATCCGCATAACGATCGCGTCAATGGGCGCAGCTCCCGCGGACTTCCTTTGACGCCGCGGGGGAATTTTGTCCGCTTCTCCCTGTGTGGTGGGTCACATTTTCATGCCCGGCCGGGCCATCGTGGCGTGATAAAAGTTCACGATCGCCCGGCGGGACACCACCCCTGTCTCCCGGGTGCGCCCCACCGGCAAACCGTCGGCAGGCGAGTCCATCTGCATCCGGGGGATCGCCACAGGATTTCCCCAGTTTCGTCCGGGGGGACCCCCACGCCGCCGATCCGGCCACGTGGCACGGACCGGCATGGAGAAAGGCGCACCATCATGACCTCGTTGCAGGTCGAGCAGAACGACGACGGCAAAGCGGCCGGACCCTCCGCCGAAACGTCGGGCGAGGGATACAAGCGCGGCCTAGGCGCCCGCCAGATCCAGATGATCGCCATCGGCGGAGCCATCGGCACCGGCCTCTTCCTGGGCGCGGGCAAGGCGATCTCCAAGGCCGGCCCGAGTCTCATCCTGGCCTACGCCATCGCCGGCCTGGTCATCTTCTTCATCATGCGGGCGCTCGGCGAACTGCTGATGTACCGCCCGGTCTCCGGGTCGTTCGCCGAATACGCGCGCGAATTCATCGGCCCCTTCGCCGGGTTCGTGACCGGCTGGACGTACTGGCTCTTCTGGGTCGTCACCGGAATCACCGAAGTCACCGCCGCGGCCACCTATATGACGTACTGGTGGGACATTCCTCAATGGCTCTCCGCGCTCGTCTTCACGCTCATTCTTTACGGCGCGAATCTGATCTCGGTGAAGCTCTTCGGTGAGATCGAGTTCTGGTTCTCGATGGTCAAGGTCACCGCGATCCTCGGCATGATCCTGATCTGCGCCGGAGTTCTCACCATCGGCTTCTCGGACGCCGGTGACACCGCGTCCGTCTCGATGCTCTGGGACCAGGGCGGGTTCTTCCCCAAGGGCATCGGCGGCACGCTGATGACGCTGCAGATCGTGATGTTCGCCTTCCTCGCCGTCGAGCTGGTCGGTGTGACCGCGGGCGAGTCCAAGGACCCCAAGACGGTGCTCCCGAAGGCGATCAACACCGTGCCGTGGCGCATCGCCGTCTTCTACGTCGGCGCACTGATCATGATCCTCTCCGTGGTGCCGTGGACCGTCTTCAGCGACGGTGTCTCGCCTTTCGTGAAGGCCTTCGAGCAGATGGGTCTCGGCGTCGGTGCCGCGATCGTGAACTTCGTGGTCCTGACCGCCGCCCTGTCCTCCTGCAACTCCGGCATGTACTCCACCGGCCGGATGCTCCGCGACCTGGCGCTCAACGGGCAGGGCCCGAAGATCTTCACGCGCCTGAGCACCCGCGGCATCCCGCTGATCGGCACCACCTTCTCGGCGGCGCTGATGATGTTCGGCGTCTGGATCAACTACCAGTGGCCCGGCGAGGCGTTCAACTACGTCGTCTCGTTCGCCACGATCTCCGGTATGTGGGCCTGGATCATGATCCTGTGCAGCCAGCTCAAGTTCCGGGCGAAGGTCGCCCGCGGCGAGCTGCCGGAGTCCCCCTTCAAGGCCCCGGGCGCACCGTTCACCAGCTGGTTCGCGCTGGCCTTCATCGGCCTGGTGATCGTCCTGATGGGCATCGACTCGACGGCCCGCAACGCCCTGTACTGCGCGCCCCTGTGGGCCCTGATCCTGGTCGTCTCGTACCGGGTGCTCAAGGCCCGCAACCCGCAGATCGGCGAGCGGGCGCAGGCGGGCGGCAAGTCCTGACGGCGACCGCCCCACCGCGGAGCGTTTTCACTCCCCGGACAAAGGCGTCTCAATAGGTGGTCCCCGGATCTCGGATCCGGGGACCACCTGCCTATTCTCTGGGCATGCTGACCATCACCCGGGATCTGTACGACCAGATCGTCGTCCACGCACGGAAGGACCACCCCGACGAGGCCTGCGGCGTGATCGCGGGCCCGGCCGGTTCCGACCGTCCCGAACGCTTCGTTCCGATGCTGAACGCGGCCCGTTCGCCCACGTTCTACGAGTTCGACTCGGGCGACCTGCTCAAGCTGTACCGCGACCTGGACGACCGGGACGAGGAGCCCGTGGTCATCTACCACTCGCACACGGCCACCGAGGCGTACCCCTCGCGCACGGACATCACGTACGCCAACGAACCCGGCGCCCACTACGTCCTGGTCTCCACGGCCGACACCGACGACGCCGGCCCCTTCCAGTTCCGCTCCTTCCGCATCGTCGACGGCGAGGTCACGGAGGAGGACGTCGAAGTGGTGGGCTGAGCCCGCCCGGGGCCCGCCCTGGGATCAGCCGGGTGTTCGAGCCCGGCATACTGAGCGGTGACAACGAGGCGGCAGGACCCAGGAAGCCGGTGCGAATCCGGCACGGTCCCGCCACTGTGACCGGCGCGCGCCCCTTCCGGGCGGTGCGCCGGGGAGTCAGGAACTGACCTGCCGCCTTCTCCCGCCGATGAGGGGACGTGGAAATCCCCCGGAGGAGGCCTCGCCATGACCTGGCGTCCCCGCGCCCATGCGCTGATAGCCGCCGCGCTGCTCGTCCCGCTCGCCGCCTGCGGCGCCCCGGACGACGACGCGAAGAAGCCGGCCGCCGAGGCCGAGGGGTTCCCGTACACCGTGAACAACTGCGGTGTCAGCACCACCTTCGACGCCCCGCCGAAGCGCGTCGTCACCATGAACCAGCACGTCACCGAGATCATGCTCGAACTCGGCCTGGAAGACCGCCTGGTGGGCACCGCCTACCTCGACGACAAGGTCCTCCCCGAGTACGCGAAGGCGTACAAGTCCCGTCCGGTGATCGCCGACGAGTACCCCAGTTACGAGAAGCTCCTCTCGGTGAACCCGGACTTCGTGTACGGCGGCTACACCAGCGCCTTCGAGGCCGGCTCCGGACGCAGCAGGGCCGCCCTGAAGAAGTCCGGCATCGAGAGCCGCCTCAACATCGAGGGCTGCACCAAGAAGGCCGTGACCATGGCCGACGTGCACCGCGAAGTCCGCGAGACCGGCCGGACCTTCGGCGTACCGGACCGCGCCGAGCGCTGGATCGAGGAGGCGAAGGCCGAGTCCGCGGCGACCGCGAAGAAGCTGGCGGACACCGACCCGCTCGACGCGTTCGTCTACGACAGCGGGGACAAGACGGCCTTCACCGCGGGCGGCACCGGCATCGGCAACGAGATCATCGAACGGGCCGGCGGCCGCAACGTCTTCGCCGACCTCGACAAGTCCTTCGGCGACGCCTCCTGGGAGAACGTCGTGGAGCGCAAGCCCGAGGTCGTCGTGATCTACGACTACGGCGGCACCACCGTCGCCCAGAAGAAGAAGCGCCTGCTCGACGACCCCGCGCTCGCGGACGTACCGGCGATCGTGAACAAGCGGTTCGCCGTGCTCCCGCTCTCCGACGCGGTGCTCGGCGTACGGGCGCCGGCCGCGGTGCAGAAGCTGGCCGACCAGCTGCACCCGGACTCCGCACGGTGACCAGCTCGCTCGAGAAGACGCCGCCGGCGCCCCGCACCGACGATCACCCGCCGGCCGCCGTGAGGGAGCGGGGTGACCCGGTCGGCCGGGTCCGCACCTCGCTGGTCCTCCTCGTCCTCGCGGCCGCCTTCGCCGCCGCCGTCGTCGCCGGACTCGCGCTCGGGTCGGTGCGGATCCCGGCCGGACAGGTCGTCGAGATCCTCACCGGCCGCGCCGAGGCGTCCCCACTGCGCACCATCGTCCTCGACGTACGACTGCCGCGGGTGCTGCTCGGCGCGATCGTGGGTGCCGGGCTCGCGGTGGTCGGAGCGGTGCTACAGGCCCTGGTACGCAACCAGTTGGCCGATCCGTTCCTGCTGGGCGTCTCCTCCGGTGCCTCCACGGGCGCGGTGGCCGCCATCGTGTTCGGCTTCGGCACCGGCCTCGCGACCACCGTCCTGGTGCCGATCGCGTCGTTCGCCGGGGCGCTCGGCTCGCTCGTGCTCGTCTACACGCTGGCCCGCAAGGGCGGGCTGATGACCACCGGCCGGCTGATCCTCGCGGGCGTCGCCGTCGCGTACATCCTGTCCGCGCTGACCAGCCTGCTCCTGGTCACATCGGCCCGCGCCGAGCACCTCAGGGACGTCCTGTACTGGACGCTCGGCGGGCTCGGCTCGGCCCGCTGGGACGTGCTCCTGGTACCGGCCGCGGCCCTTGTCGTCGGTGTCGTGTTCCTGTTCGCCCTGGCCCGGCCCCTGGACCTGCTGCTCGTCGGCGAGGAGGGCGCCACCGTGCTCGGGCTCGACACCGGGCGCTTCCGGGTCGCCGTCTTCGTCGTCACCTCGGTACTCACCGGTCTCCTCGTGGCGTACAGCGGGGCGATCGGTTTCGTCGGTCTGATGGTGCCGCACGCCGCGCGGATGTTCGTCGGCGCCGGGCACCGGCGACTGCTTCCGGTGTGCGCCCTGATGGGCGCGGTGTTCCTGGTCCTCGCCGATCTCGCGGCCCGTACCGTCGCCGCGCCCCAGGACATCCCGGTCGGGGTGCTCACGGCGCTCACCGGCGGACCGTTCTTCCTGTGGCTGCTGCACCGAGGACCCGGAGGCCAGGACTGATGCTCAGGACCGAAGAACTCAGCTACCGCACGGCCGGCCGCACCCTGGTCGACGCGGTGTCCCTGCATGCCGCACCCGGTGAGACCGTCGGCCTGGTCGGCCCCAACGGCAGCGGCAAGACCACCCTGCTCCGCTGCGTCTACGGCACGCTCGCCCCGACCGGCGGCCGCGCCCTGCTCGACGGCGACGACCTGCACGCGATCGGCGCGAAGCGGCGGGCGAGACGGCTCGCGACCGTGCCGCAGGACACCCCGGCCGGTTTCGAGCTCACCGTCCGCGAGATCGCCGCCATGGGCCGCGCCCCGCACAAGTCCTTCCTCGCCGCCGACACCGCGCAGGACGACCACATCGTGGACGCGGCACTGTCCAGGGTCGGCGCGGACACGCTCGAGCACCGCAGGTTCGCGAGCCTGTCGGGCGGCGAACGCCAACGCGTCCTGGTGGCCCGCGCCCTGGTGCAGCAGCCCACGCTCCTGGTGCTCGACGAACCGACCAACCACCTCGATATACGGCACCAGTTGGAGATCCTCGGCCTGGTCCGCACGCTCGGCACCACCAACCTGATCGCCCTGCACGACCTCAACCTGGCCGCGTACTACTGCGACCGGCTGTACGTACTCGACCACGGGCGGGCCGTGACGTCCGGCCAGCCCGCCGAGGTCCTGACCGCCGAACTCCTCGCGGACGTGTACGGCGTACGCGCGGAGGTGGCCGAGCATCCGTCCACCGGAGCGCCCACGATCACGTATCTGCCCGACCGGCACCGGCATTTGCCGCACCGGACAGAGGTGGACAATTCCCTCCCCGTCCCGACCGGTGAACCAAAGTCATCCACGATGTGAGATCACATTCCGGGAAGCGGGACGGGAATCGATACGATGACCGCATGGTTCCCCACGACGTGAGCGAGAAGACGCCGGGCGCACTGCTCGTGGCGCGGCTGCACGTCGACCTGTGCAGGCTCTGCAGCGCCATCTGTCCGCGCTGACCCCTGCCGCCGTACGGCCGGGGCGCGGCGCTCCGACTCCGCGTACCGCCAGTTCGTACCGGCAGCTTCGTACCCCGCCGGCCTCGGGCAGCCAGACCGCCGTGCCGCATCGAACGACCCTCCCGACCGACACCTTCCGACAGGAGCCCGCAGCCATGGCCATCGAGGTCCGCATCCCGACCATCCTCCGCCAGTACACCGACGGTGCGAAGGCCGTCGAGGGCAGCGGCGACACGCTCGCCGACCTCTTCGCCGATCTCGAGACCCGGCACGCGGGCATCGAGGCCCGCATCATCGACGCGGACAACGGCGCCAAGCTGCGCCGTTTCGTGAACGTCTACCTGAACGACGAGGACGTCCGCTTCCTGGACGGCATCTCCACCAAGCTCAGCGACGGCGACAGCGTGACGATCCTGCCCGCCGTGGCAGGCGGCTCCGTCGACGCGCTCCCGGCCGGGCTCCGGCCGGAAATGGCCTGATCCGCATGCGCTACGACTCCCCGCTCGCCGCGGTCGGCAACACCCCCCTGGTGCGCCTGCCGCGGCTCTCGCCGTCCGACGACGTACGGATCTGGGCGAAGCTCGAGGACCGCAACCCGACCGGTTCCGTCAAGGACCGGCCCGCGCTGCACATGATCGAGCAGGCCGAGAAGGACGGCCGGCTCACCCCCGGCTGCACCATCCTCGAGCCGACCAGCGGAAACACCGGCATCTCGCTGGCGATGGCGGCCCGCCTCAAGGGCTACCGGATCGTCTGCGTCATGCCGGAGAACACCTCGTCCGAGCGCCGGGAGCTGCTCGCCATGTGGGGCGCGGAGATCATCTCCTCGCCCGCGGCGGGCGGTTCCAACACGGCGGTACGGGTCGCCAAGGAGATCTCCGCGGAGCACCCGGACTGGGTGATGCTCTACCAGTACGGCAACCCGGACAACGCGGGCGCGCACTACGCCACCACCGGCCCGGAGGTCCTCCAGGACCTGCCCTCGATCACCCACTTCGTGGCGGGACTGGGCACCACCGGGACGCTGATGGGCGTCGGCCGCTATCTGCGCGAGCACAAGCCGGACGTCCGGATCGTCGCCGCGGAGCCGCGCTACGACGACCTGGTCTACGGCCTGCGCAACCTGGACGAGGGGTTCGTCCCGGAGCTCTACGACGAGTCCGTGCTCACCACGCGGTTCTCCGTCGGCAGCGAGGACGCGGTCACGCGTACGCGTGAACTGCTCGGCCAGGAAGGGATCTTCGCCGGGGTTTCCACGGGGGCGGCGCTGCATGCGGCGCTGGGCGTCGGCCGCAAGGCCGTCGCGGCCGGGGAGAGCGCGGACATCGTCTTCCTCGTCGCGGACGGCGGCTGGAAGTACCTCTCCACGGGCATCTACACGGCCCCCACGACGGCGGACGCGGTCGCGGCCCTCCACGGCCAACTCTGGGCTTGATCCAGCCCGCTCTCCGCTTCTGCGTGGTGGCCGCTTGCCCACTCAGCAGGTCCGGCGTCTCCCGCCGGTCCGGTGTCTCCTGCCGGTCCGGTGTCCGCTGCCGGTCCGGTGTCTCCCGCCGGTCCGGTGTCTCCCAGCCCGTCCGGCACTTCCAGCCCGTCCGGCGTTTGAGGACAAGGCCGTCAGGCCGGCCTGTAACCGGAGCCACCCGGCTCGGGGGGCCAGTCTCCAGCCCCCGGCGCCGGCGCGCCTTGTCCTCAAACGCCGGACGGGCTGAAGATGCCGGACGGGCTGGGAGTGCGGGACCCGCTGGGAGTGCCGGACCCGCTGGGAGTGCCGGACCGGCGGGAGACACCGGACCCGCTGAAGATGCCGCACCGGCACCGGCACCGGCACAGGCACAGGCCCAGGCCCAGGCAGAAACGGAGCACCCCGGACGTCAGTCCGTCAGGTGCCTGACCTGGTCCCACAGCGCGGGGTCCACGACCCCCACGTGGCGGCGGAAGGCCGACACCGGGACCTCGCGGAGCTCGTCCGTCTCCAGAAAGCTGGGGCGGCCGTGCGCGTCCCCGACGGAGCCCGGGGGCAGCGGAATCACCCCGGCACGCTCGTCGTGATAACGACTCGTGATCTTCGCGACCTGCGCCCGGTCGCCCCGTACCGACATGACCAGGCAGGGCCGGTCCTTGGACCCGGGCCCGTCCTCGTAGGGGACGTCCGCCCACCAGATCTCCGCCCGCTCGGGCCGTCGTTCCGGCCGCCGCGAGGGGCGCTGCCGCGAGCGCTCGCCGGGCCGCCCGGGCGGCCGGGTCCGGCCCCGGGGCCCTCGCCCACTGCGCCCGAACCCGTCAGTGAGCGTCGCGAACAGTGCGAGCAGCACCACCGCGGCGAGGGCGATCCACCAGGACGTGTCCATGACCCGACCGTACCGGCGCCCCGGCCCGCGCAGGCGTACGACAAGCCCGCACACGGGTCGCCCGACGGCGCCCGAACCGGTGACAACGCAGGTGAGTTCGCCCACAACGGCCCACGGCGGAGGAGCGACCTGCCGTTTTGCGCCTTACGCTCAACGGACCGCACAACCCCCGTCCTTCCCGCCAGCGCGGAGGTTCCTGCTCCATGAAGCTCACCGTCGTCGGCTGCTCGGGCTCGTTTCCGTCCGCGGATTCCGCCTGCTCGAGCTACCTCGTCGAGGCCGACGGCTTCCGGCTGCTCCTCGACATGGGCAATGGCGCCCTGGGCGAGCTGCAGCGTCACTGTGGTCTCTACGACCTCGACGCGATCTTCCTGAGTCATCTGCACGCCGACCACTGCATCGACATGTGCGGCTACTTCGTCGCGCGCTACTACCGGCACGACGGCGGCCGCTGTCCCCCGATGCCGGTGTACGGCCCCGAGGGCACCGAGCAGCGCCTGACCACGGCGTACGCCGACACTCCCTCCGCGTCCTCGATGAGCGAGGTCTTCGACTTCCACACGCTGAAGCCGGCCTCCTTCGAGATCGGCCCGTTCTCCGTGCGCACCGAGCGGGTGCGCCATCCGGTCGAGGCGTACGCCATCCGGATCGAGCACGGCGGCAGCACGCTGACGTACTCCGGTGACACCGGGGTCAGTCCGGAACTGGACGAACTCGCCGAGGGCGCCGACCTGTTCCTGTGCGAGGCCTCGTTCACGTACGGCAAGGAAGACATCCCGGACCTGCATCTCAACGGACGCGAGGCGGGGCTCTGCGCGCGGGACGCCGGTGCCGGACGCCTGGTGCTCACGCACATCCCGCCGTGGACCGACCCGGCCGCCAGCCTCGCGGACGCGCGTTCCGTCTACCCGGGCCCGCTCGAGGTGGCCAGTCCCGGGACGGTCTACGAGATCTGACCGCGCGCCTCCACCGCCACGACGAAGCCCCCGCCGCTGTCGCAGAAGCGACAGCGGCGGGGGCTTCGGTGCAGGGCGTCGGGCCTACTTGCCCTCGACCTTCTCCAGCTCGGCGATCTCCTCGTCCGTCTCCCGGCCGGGAGTCGGCAGGTTGAACTTGGTGATGGCGAAGCGGAACACCACGTAGTACAGGGCGGCGAAGCAGAGGCCGACCAGGGCCAGGCCCCACGGGTTGTTCGCGATGCCCAGGTTCAGGAAGTAGTCGACCGCGCCGGCTGAGAAGCCGAAGCCGTCCCGCATGCCGAGGGCCCAGGTGAGGGCCATCGAGACACCGGTCAGTACCGCGTGGATCGCGTACAGGACCGGGGCGATGAACATGAAGGTGAACTCGATGGGCTCGGTCACACCGGTCACGAAGGCGGTGAGGGCGAGCGAGAACATCATGCCGCCGACGACCTTGCGGCGCTCCGGGCGGGCCGCGTGGGTGATCGCGAGGCAGGCGGCCGGGAGGGCGAACATCATGATCGGGAAGAAGCCGGTCATGAACTGTCCGGCGTTCGGGTCACCGGCCAGGAAGCGGGCGATGTCGCCGTGCACCTGGGTGCCGCCGTCGTCGAACGAGCCGGCCTGGAACCACGGGAACGAGTTGAGCAGGTGGTGCATGCCGACGGGGATCAGCGCACGGTTGGCGACACCGAAGATACCGGCGCCGACCGAGCCCGAACCGACCAGCCACTCACCGAAGTTGTGCAGACCGGCGCCGAGGACCGGCCAGATCAGACCGAAGACGATGCCTAGGAGCAGACCGGCGAAGGCGGAGAGGATCGGGACCATGCGGCGGCCGCCGAAGAAGCCCGCCCAGTCGGGCAGCTTGGTGCGGTAGAAGCGCTGGTAGAGCAGCGCCACCACGACACCGATCACGACGCCGCCGAGCACGCCCGCGTCGACGGGGGCGTCGGTCATGACCACCTTGCCGTCGACGGCTTCGGCGACCTTCGGCAGGTTCGAGTCGGTGAACGTGCCGAGCACGTTCTTGAAGACCAGGTAGCCGGTGACGGCGGCCAGTGCAGTGGAGCCGTCGGACTTCTTGGCGAAGCCGATGGCGATGCCGACCGCGAAGAGCAGGGCCATGTTGTCGAGCAGCGCGCTGCCGCCCGCCTGCATGTAGCCCGCGACCTTGGTGATGAAGGTCGGGAACGACTCCTTGCCGAGCATGTCGTCCGCGCCGAGCCGCACCAGAAGGGCGGCGGCGGGCAGCACGGCGACCGGCAGCATGAGGCTGCGGCCGATGCGCTGCAGGACAGCCATCGCGCCGGAACCCTTCTTCTTGGCCGCGGGGGCGGCGCTGTCCGTAGACATTGAATTCCTCCAGTGGACAAGGCGTCGCCTTGTACACGGGGGACGGCGACGTCACTCAGAGACCTGTGCCAGACGCCTCGGGACAAGGCTCCTGGTCTACACCAGTGAGTGGTGTAGACCAGTTGTAACACGTGAGGGCTGCGTAAGGAACCCGCGAATTTGTGCCGCGTGCGGCACGACGGAAGCCGCCGGCCCGGATGGGTCCGACGGCTTCCGTTCGGTGGCTGTCCCGCGAGATGCTCGGGGGTGGCTCTGAGCTAGGCCTTCGTCTGTTCCTCGTCCAGCTTTTCCGCCTCGTCCTCGGGTTCTCGCCCTGGGGTCGCGAGGTTGAATCTGCGGATCACGAATCTGAAGAGGAAGTAGTAGACGACCGCGAAGCACAGTCCGATCGGGATGATCAGCCAAGGTTTCGTCGCCAGGCTCCAGTTGATCACATAGTCGATCAGGCCCGCGGAGAAGCTGAAGCCGTCGTGGACGCCGAGCGCCCACGTCACCGCCATCGATACGCCGGTGAGCACCGCGTGGATCGCGTACAACGCGGGGGCGATGAAGAGGAACGAGTACTCGATGGGCTCGGTGATGCCCGTGACGAACGAGGTGAGGCCGACCGAGAGCATCATGCCGCCGACCACTTTGCGGCGTTCGGGCCGGGCCGCGTGCGTGATGGCGAGGGCGGCGGCGGGCAGCGCGAACATCATGATCGGGAAGAAGCCCGAGGTGAACTGTCCGGCCGTCGGGTCGCCCGCAAGGAACCGGTTGATGTCACCGTGCACCACGGTGCCGTCGTCCTTGGTGAAGTCGCCGAACTGGAACCAGGTGAAGGTGTTCAGGAACTGGTGCATGCCGACCGTGAGCAGCGCACGGTTGGCGACACCGAAGATTCCGGAGCCGAGCCAGCCGAGGTCCACCAGCCACTTGGAGAAGCTGGTCAGTGCGTCGCCGATGGGCGGCCAGATCCAGACGCAGATCCCGGCGAAGACGAGCCCGACGAACGCCATGATGATCGGCACCAGCCGGCGGCCGTTGAAGAAGCCGAGCCAGTCGACCAGCTTCACCCGGTGGTACCGCTGCCAGAGCCAGGCGGCGAGCAGGCCCATCACGATGCCGCCGAACACCCCGGGGTTCTGGTACGCGGCCTGGGCGACCGTCCCGTCCTCGGCGACACAGACGCCGCCCCACATCCCGGCCGCGCCGAACGTGGTGTCTGCCGGACAGTCGTCGGGGAACGCGTGCAGCACGGAGTAGTAGACGAGGAAACCCGCGACGGCCGCCAGTGCGGTCGAACCGTCCGCCTTCTTGGCCATGCCGATCGCGACGCCGATGCAGAACAGCAGGGGGAGGCCGAGCGACGAGTCGAGCAGGGAACCGCCCGCGGCCGCGAAGACCTTGGCCACGTTCGTCCAGCCCAGACCGTCCTCGCCGAAGACGTCCGGCTGGCCGAGCCGATTCAGGATGCCGGCGGCGGGCAGGACCGCGATAGGCAGCTGGAGGCTGCGACCCATCTTCTGCAGGCCCTGGAAGAAGCCGCTCCACCACCTCCTGGTGGGTGCCGCGGCGGCTTGCGAACTCATCGGCGTACCTCCGGAACAAGCAAGGCTTGGCGGTCGTGGAATACTGGTGTAGACCAGTTGCGAAGGGGTGGCAGGTGCCGCTCCGGACAGGGGTGACACCTTGATCGTCATCATGGAGTCCCGCTGTCCTCACCGCCCGTGAAGATGGGCCAACCGTGCGTTAACGTGTCAAAGCGGACCCACGGTGTGATGAGGCCGCGTCCTTAGGAACCAGGGAGAATCCATGGCCAGCAAGGCTGAGAAGATCGTTGCCGGGCTCGGCGGCATCGACAACATCGACGAGATCGAGGGCTGCATCACCCGTCTCCGCACGGAGGTGCACGACTCGAACCTGGTGGACGAGGCCGCTCTGAAGGCCGCCGGCGCCCACGGTGTCGTGCGGATGGGCACCGCGATCCAGGTCGTCATCGGCACGGACGCCGACCCGATCGCCGCCGACATCGAAGACATGATGTGAATCGCTGACGCGAAGCGAGCCGGTGCCCGGACCTCTCCGGGCCCGGCCGCCCCGGCCCCGCACCGCAGCCGCGCGCGAACACCGGCGGCAGGGGCCGATAGGCTCGGGCGCATGTCTCGTATCGACGGCCGCACGCCCGAACAGCTCCGACCGGTCACCCTGGAGCGTGGCTGGAGCAAGCACGCCGAGGGCTCCGTCCTCGTCTCCTTCGGCGACACCAAGGTCTTCTGCACCGCCTCCGTCACGGAAGGCGTCCCGCGCTGGCGCAAGGGCAGCGGCGAGGGCTGGGTCACCGCCGAGTACTCCATGCTCCCGCGCTCCACGAACACCCGCGGCGACCGCGAATCCGTACGCGGCAAGATCGGTGGCCGCACCCATGAGATCTCCCGCCTCATCGGCCGCTCGCTGCGCGCCGTGATCGACTACAAGGCGCTCGGCGAGAACACCATCGTCCTCGACTGCGACGTCCTGCAGGCCGACGGCGGCACCCGCACCGCCGCCATCACCGGCGCCTACGTCGCCCTCGCCGACGCCGTCGCCTGGGCGCAGTCCAAGAAGCTGATCCGCGCCAAGTCGCAGCCGCTCACCGGCACCGTCTCCGCCGTCAGCGTCGGCATCGTGGGCGGTGTCCCGCTCCTCGACCTCTGTTACGAGGAAGACGTCACGGCCGACACCGACATGAACGTGGTGTGCACCGGCGACGGCCGCTTCGTCGAGGTGCAGGGCACCGCCGAGGCCGAGCCCTTCGCCCGCGACGAGCTCAACACGCTGCTCGACCTCGCGGTCGCCGGCTGCGACGACCTCGCCGCGCTGCAGAACGAGGCACTGAGGACCGCCACAGCCTGACCGCTCCGCCCGCACCGCCCGCCGAGCAACCAACTGCACCTCGGCAGGCGTTTATACGGGTACGGGCGCACGCGAACAGCCGTGCGCCCGCCCGTATCAGCGGAGGGAACGACCATGGCCTCGGGCCGCCGACGTATAGCCATCGCAGTCGCCACCGTGGCACTCGCCGCGCCGCTCGCGGTCGGCTGCAGCGCCGTCGACAAGGCGCTCGACTGCGTACATACCGCCGACGACGTGGCGGAGAGCGCGACGGACCTGCAGCGGGCGGTGGAGAAGGCGGGCGACGACCCGCTCGCCGCGGACGAGGCACTCGACGCGATCGAGAAGAACCTCGGCGAGATAGGCGACAAGGCCGACGACGCCGACGTCGGCAAGGCCGTGGACCACCTGCAGAAGGCGGTGGGGAACGTCCGCGACTCGATCAAGTCCGGGGACTCGACGCCGGACGTGTCTCCCGTGGTGGACGCGACGGGCGAGCTGACCAAGGCCTGCAAGCCCTGATCCCGGGTAGCCCCGGAACGGGTGGGGCGGTGGAATCACGCTCCCCGCGAGGGCCGGATAATCGACCCATGACCCGCCTCATCCTCGCCACCCGTAACCCCGGCAAGATCACCGAACTGAAGTCGATCCTCGCGGACGCCGGACTGCCGCACGACCTCGTCGGCGCCGACGCCTACCCCGAGATCCCCGACGTCCCCGAGACCGGCGTCACCTTCGCCGAGAACGCCCTGCTCAAGGCGCACGCACTGGCCGCCGCGACCGGCCTGCCCGCCGTCGCCGACGACTCGGGCCTCTGCGTCGACGTACTCGGAGGCGCCCCGGGCATCTTCTCCGCCCGCTGGGCCGGGCGGCACGGCGACGACAGCGCCAACCTGGAACTGCTGCTCGCCCAGCTCTCCGACATCGCCCCCGCACACCGCGGCGCCGCCTTCGCCTGCGCGGCCGCCCTCGCCCTGCCCGACGGCACCGAACGCGTCGTCGAGGGCCGGCTCACCGGCACCCTGCGCACCGCACCGGCCGGCGAGGGGGGATTCGGCTACGACCCGATCCTGCAGCCGGACGGCGAGAACCGTACCTGCGCGGAGCTGTCCGCCGAGGAGAAGAACGCGATCAGCCACCGGGGCAAGGCCTTCCGCGCGCTGGTCCCCGTCGTACGGGAACTCGTCGCCTGACCCCACGGACCTGCAGCGGAGACAGTGAGAGGCCCGGCCCGCGGATCATCCGCGGACCGGGCCTCTCACCGTGTCCGGAAAACCGGTGCGCCCGATCGGATTCGAACCGACAAACACGACCACCTAAAGATCGCCGCTCAGCCCTTGGCGTACGGGCGCCTGCGCCGGGCCCTACTCTACGGGGCCCGGTCCCCGGGCGGGAGAGAGATATCCGGCTTCCCACGGCCCGGCCGGGCAGTCGGCAGGAGGCTCAGCCGCCGAGTTCCTTGCGGCCCCTGCGCCGATCGTCGAGTTCGTCCGGCGATGACTTCTCCAGCTTGGCGCGGCGGCGTTCCTCCTTCAGGCGCTGCTTCTCCGCCTTGGTGACCTTCCGTTCGACCCCGACCCCGCCCATCATGGCGAAGCCGGTGACGATCACCCGTGGGGCGCCCGGGTCGGGCGGTGAGCCGTCCTCGCCGTGGTCGAAGCCGCCCATGAAGCCGAATCCACGGACCACCACCTCGACGCCCGGCGGCACCACGACGTTCATCCCACCCATGACGGCCACGCACCTGATCACGGTCTCGCGCTCCGTGAAGCGGGCCTCGCGCAGATCGATCTCACCGCCGCCCCAGAACGCGAACGAGGTGAAGCGCGACCCGACCGTCCAGCGGCCCCTGCGCTGGAAGCCCGACATGATCGCCACGGCGGCG
The DNA here is from genome assembly GCF_003574445.1 of Streptomyces sp. YIM 130001. Taxonomy (GTDB): domain Bacteria; phylum Actinomycetota; class Actinomycetes; order Streptomycetales; family Streptomycetaceae; genus Streptomyces. The sequence continues at coordinate 335,422 of NZ_KZ984550.1, read as the reverse complement.
GAGGAGCTGGGCTCGCCACCGACGCCGACCCGGCCCGACCAGTCCTCGGTGTCCGGTGCGGCGGGGCCCGTGGTCCCGGCGGCCGGCCGACGCTCCTGCGGGGCGGGCAGATCCCGGGTGATCGGCTCCAACTCCCGGTAGGTACGGGCCTGGTAGGTCTCTTCGAGTCGCTCCTCGAACTCCTCCAAGCTCAGGCGGCCCTCGGCCATCGCATCCCGAAGCCGTTCGGCCACTCGGTCCCGATCAGCGTCGGAGGCCCGGATCTCCGGGAGGTCATCACCCATGAACTCAGCCTAGAGGGTGTCTGACGGCGCAGTGCGATCCTCGTACATCTTCGCGATCACGGCTTCGATATCGGGCTCCCGTACGGACAGGTCGACCAGCGGGTAGGCGGAGGCCACCGCCGTGACGACGGGGGCCGCCGAGGCGGCGGCCGGGATGGCCAGCCACTGGCGGGGGCCCTCGACCTTCAGGACACGGGTGCCCGGCACTTGCACCGGCGGGAGTTCGTCGGCCAGGTCGACGACCAGGGTGCGTTCGCTCTCGCCGATCTCGTGCAGGCCCGCGAGCGCCCCGTCGTACATCAGACGGCCGTGGTCGATGACCATCACGCGCTTGCAGAGCTGCTCGATGTCCTGCAGGTCGTGCGTGGTGAGCAGCACCGTGGTGCCCCGCTCGGCGTTCAGATCGCGCAGGAACGTACGGACCTTCGTCTTGCTGATCACGTCGAGGCCGATGGTCGGCTCGTCGAGGTAGAGCACCTCCGGATCGTGCAGCAGAGCCGCCGCGATGTCGCCGCGCATCCGCTGGCCGAGCGAGAGTTGGCGGACCGGGGTGTCCAACAGCTCGGAGAGCTCGAGGAGTTCGACACAACGGTCCAGGTTCTCGCGGAAACGCCGGTCCTCGATGCGGTACATCCGGTGCATCAGACGGTACGAGTCGATCAGCGGCAGGTCCCACCAGAGCGTGGTGCGCTGCCCGAAGACCACACCGATACGGCGGGCGAGCCGGGTGCGGTCGCGGGCGGGCTCGATGCCGGCGACCCGCAGGCGCCCGCCGCTCGGTGTGAGGATTCCGGTGAGCATCTTGATGGTGGTCGACTTGCCGGCGCCGTTCGGGCCGATGTAGCCGACCATCTCACCGCGCGGCACGGCGAACGAGATTCCGTCCACAGCGCGCACCTGATGGCGCTCGCGGCGCATGAATCCGGTCTTGCGGCGTACGTCGAAGACCTTCTCGACGCCGTCGACCTCGATGAACGCCTCGCCGCCTCCGGCTTTCACGCCGTTCGCGCCGTGTGCGCCGGCTGTGTCGTCCGCTCGGTCCACGCTGGTCAACTCCCCGTACTGCGGTAGGAACGAAGGCCGGCCCGCCAGGCCACCGAGGCGAGCAGACAGCACGCGACGGCCACCACGGGCGGCAGGAAGGCGAGCCAGGACGGCAGCCCGGCAGGGGCCTCGCGGCCCAGGATGTACAGCGCGGGCAGCCAGTTGACGAAGGCCAGCGGCAGGACGAAGGTGACGCCACGCACCAACTCCTGCGCGAAGATCGACGGTGGGTACTGCAGCAGCGTGGTCCCGCCGTAGGTGAAGGCGTTCTGCACCTCCGCCGAGTCCTGCGCCAGGAACTGGAAGGCCGCACCGGCCGTGAACACCGCGGAGAAGATCGCCGCCCCGCTGAGCAGCATCACCGGCACGAGGAGCGCCCGGGTCACCGTCCAGTCGATGTCCACCACGGTCAGCGCGTAGCCGAACACCAGGACGCCCTGGGTGATCCGGCCGAGCCGCCGCAGCGCGAACCGGTCCGCGGCCACCTGCACCAGGACCGGCGCCGGCCGCACCAGCAGGGTGTCCAGCGTGCCGTCCCTGACCCGCCGGCCGAGCCGGTCCATGGAGCCCATCACCAGATCGGCGAGCCCGAACGCGATCCCCGACGCCCCGTACAGGAAGGCGATCTCGCCGAGTGTGAAGCCGCCGAGCGCGTCGATGTGCGAGAACATCAGCAGGATCGCGACGAAGTCGAGCGCGGTCGTCGCGAAGTTCCCGAACAGCGTCATCGCGAACGAGGCGCGGTAGGTCATCGTGGAGCGGATCCACATGGCGGCGATCATGCGGTACGCACGCAGTCCGTCAACCACCCTGCACCACCACCCTCTTGGTCGCGACCGTCTGCAGCGCCCGCCCGGCCGCGAGCAGTGCCACCGCCCAGCCGGCCTGGAACGCGTACGCCGCGAACAGATCGGCCCCGGTCCGCTTGCCGAGGAACACATCGGCCGGCACCTGCAGATACGACGACCACGGCAGCGCCCGGGCGATCTCACCGAGCACGCCGGGAAACACGTTCAACGGCAGCAGCATCCCGGAGAAGAACATCCCGCCGAGCGCCGCGATCTGGGCCACGCCGGCCCCGTCGAGCAGCCAGAACGCCGAGAGCGCCACCAGGTAGCGCACCGCGAAGCTGACCACGACACCGAGCGTGACGGCGACCAGGAAGGCGAGCCAGACCAGTGGATCGCCGGGCAGCGCGAGCTCGAAGGCCAGCGCGCCGACCGCCATGGGGACGATGCCCCGGCCCAGGAAGTGGAACAGCGCGCGCCCCAATTCACCTGCCAGCCACCACAGTTGGAGATCCACCGGACGGTAGAGGTCGATGGCGATGTCGCCGTTGCGGATACGCTCGATGAGCTCGTCCTCGAAGCCGCCGCCCAGCATCGCGCAGGTCGCGAGCAGCGCCTGGCCGAGCCAGACGAAGGTGAGTGCCTCGGCCTGGTCGTAGCCGCCGAGTTGCGGTCGCTCGGACCACAGTGCGGTGTAGGCGTACGCCAGGATGAAACCGAAGACCGTATTGGTGAAGACACCGGCCGCGGTGGCCACCCGATAGGTGGCGTAGCGGCGGAAGCCGCTCACGGCGACGGCCGCGTACAGCCGCACGTCTGTTGCCCCCCTTCGTGCCAAAGAGCACGACCTTAGCCGCGCACGGCGGGGGTGCGCCAAGGAATTTCACCCGGGCGGCCGAGGGCGGGGGCGCAACGGGTGCGCGCCGCCCGCGTTGGTCACAGGACGCGGGTCCACAGTGCCGATGCTGTGGGGGAGCCGTGCGGGTACGTTTCCGCAGGGCCGGGCGTACCACGGTGAATCGGGAGTTCCGGCACAGATGAGCGACGAGTCGCAGCAGCATGGCAACGGCGACGAGCGGCCGGTGCCCGAGGCGGGCGCCTCCGCCGCGGAGAGCGCGGGGGAGCCGGGCGCCACAGCCGCCGGCGCGCAGGCCGCCCCGGTCACTGGAGCCCGGGCGAAGAAGCCCGCGAAAGCCAAGAAGCGGCGGCCCAGACGCACCGGTTGGCGACGGCTCGTGCCGACCTGGCGGATGCTCCTCGGCACGTTCGTCGCCCTTCTGCTGCTGCTCGGCGGAGCCTTCCTGGCCGGCTACCTGATCGTCGACATCCCGCCCGCCAACGCCGCCGCCACCAAGCAGAGCAACGTCTACCTCTACGCCGACGGCAGCCAACTGGCCCGTGACGGCAAGGTGAACCGCGAGAACGTCCAGCTCAGCCAGGTGCCGAAGCGAGTGCAGCACGCCGTGCTCGCCGCCGAGGACCGCGAGTTCTACTCGGAGTCCGCCGTCGACCCGCAGGCGATGCTGCGGGCCGCCTGGAACACGGCGACCGGCAAGGGCCGGCAGTCCGGCTCCACGATCACCCAGCAGTACGTCAAGAACTACTACCTCGACCAGGACCAGACCCTGTCCCGCAAGGTCAAGGAGTTCTTCATCTCGATCAAGCTCGACCGGCAGGTCAGCAAGGACGACATCCTGGCGGGCTATCTGAACACCAGTTACTTCGGCCGCAACGCCTACGGCATCCAGGCCGCCGCCCAGTCGTACTTCGGCAAGGACGTCGGCGACATCAGCGTCGCCCAGGGCGCCTATCTCGCCACGCTCCTCAACTCGCCCAACGCGTACGACGTCGCGGCGCACCCGGAGAACAAGCCCCGCGCGCAAGGCCGTTGGAACTACGTCATGGACGGCATGGTCGACAAGGAGTGGCTGAGCCCGAAGGCCCGCGCAGCCGTCAAGTTCCCGAAGCCGAAGGAGGCCAAGGGTGCCGCGGGCCTGTCCGGTCAGCGCGGCTACCTGGTCAAGGCCGTCGAGGACTACCTCTCCGAACAGGAGATCCTCGACGCCGACACCCTGGCCAGAGGCGGCTACCGGATCACCACCACGCTCGACCCCGACCGCCAGGACGCCTTCGTGGACGCGGTCGACGAGCAGTTGATGTCCAAGGTCGACCGCGAGGCCCGCAAGATCGACCGGAACGTACGGGCGGGCGGCGCGTCCATCGACACGGCGAGCGGGAAGGTCGTCGCGATGTACGGCGGCATCGACTACACGCAGCAGTACGTCAACAACGCCACCCGTCGCGACTACCAAGTGGGCTCCACCTTCAAGCCGTTCGTCTTCACCGCGGCGGCCGAGAACGACTCGACCACCCAGGACGGCCGCCCCATCACCCCCAGCACCGTCTACGACGGCACCGACCGCCGCCCGGTGCAGGGCTGGGACGGCGGGACTTACGCACCTGCCAACGAGGACGACGTCGACTACGGCAGCATCCCCGTGCGTACCGCGACGGACCGTTCCGTCAACTCGGTGTACGCGCAGATGGCCGTCGACGTGGGCTCCGACAAGGTCCGCGAGACGGCCGTGGACCTCGGCATCCCGAAGACCACTCCGGACCTGAACGCGTCACCGTCGATCGCGCTCGGCCCGTCCACCGCCAGCGTGCTCGACATGGCCGAGGCGTACGCGACGCTCGCCAACCACGGAAAGCACGGCCGCTACACGCTGATCGAACGGATCACCAAGGACGGCAAGGAGATCGACCTGCCCGACACCGCCTCCCGGCAGGCCGTGAGCAGGGAGGCCGCGGACACCACCACGTCGATGCTCCGCAGCGTCGTGGACGGCGGTACGGGAACGGAGGCGCTCGCCGCGGGGCGTCCGGCGGCCGGCAAGACGGGTACGGCGGAGGAGGACAAGGCGGCCTGGTTCGCCGGATACACACCCGATCTGGCGACCGTGGTCGCGGTGATGGGCCAGGATCCGGACACGGCCGTGCAGACTCCGCTGTACGGGGCACTCGGCGAGGCGCGGATCAACGGCGGCGGCTTCCCGGCCCGTATCTGGGCGCAGTTCACCCGCGAGGCTCTCGAGGGCAGGCCGGTCCGGGACTTCGATCTGCGGACGCAGGACGGTGCCGACGAACCGCTCCCGCCCGTGGCGCCCGACGAGGAGACCGCACCGGAGCCGGACGAGTCCTCGCAGCAGCCCTCCGACGGCCCGTCCACCGGCCCGTCCGAGGACCCGACCGGAACTCCCGCGACGCCCGGCCCCGAGACGCCGGACGAGGGCGGCACCGAGGGGCAGGACGAGGAAGGGCCGGGCGGTACGGACGCAGACGCCCCGGACGGCGACACGGACGACGGCGGCACACTCGGCGGCCCCACAGGCCAGGGAATCCTCGGCCGCCCGGACCGGCGCGGGCCGGGGTGAGCACGGGAGCGGGCGCCGCGCCGGCCCGCTCGGGTGCCAGAGCCTCGACGGGCCTCAGGCGTCCACGGGCTGCCAGGCGGGGCCGGCGCCGTCGGGCCGGACCTGACCGAACACCACATCCGCGAAGTGCACGCCGAAGCCGATCGTGCGGGGCTCCGCCAGTTCGGCGACGAGGCGACGGCGGTGTTCGGCGGACCCGGCCGGGTCGTGGTCCGGGGACGCGGACCACTCGGGATGGTCGATCTGGATCGGGGAGTGCAGGGCGTCCCCGAAGGCGATCAGGCGCCGTTCACCCCCGGTGACGACGTACTCGGCATGTCCGGCGGTGTGACCGGCGGTGACCCGCATCCGTACACCGGGGAAGATCTCCTGGCCGTCGGCCACCGTGCGGACGTACGGCGCGACGCCGGCGATCTCCTCGGTGAGTCCGTGCTTGGCCGCCAGTTCGTCGCGGCCGGCCCACTCCGGCTCCGACACCAGGTAGTCGGCGTGGGCGAACGCCGGCCGGTCCGTGCCCGGGGCGGGGCGCCAGGCCCAGCCGATGTGATCGGGGTGCAGGTGGGTGATGGCCACTGCCTCGATATCCCTTGGCGCACGGCCGAGTTGGGCCAGCGAGTCGAGCAGTAGGCCGCCCTGGATGGTGCCGCGGGGGGTCGCTGCGTCGGGCGGCAGGGACTCGGCCCCGAATCCCGCGTCGATCAGCAGGGCTCGGCCGCCGTGTTCCACGAGGAGAGCGCCGATGCTCGCCACCAGATGGCCCGTGTCGTCCAGGTACTCCGAGTGTTCGGTCCACACCTCGTCGGTGCTCTCGGGGAGCCAGCCGCGGGGCGGGAGCCGTACGTCCCCGTCCGGCAGGTAGGACACCCGTGTGCCGCCGCCGAGTTGGAGTGAGCGGGGTCGGGCCGTCCGCCGCAGGCGTTCGCCCTGGTCGACCGTCGAGTTCAGCATGATCCGTGTCCCCATTCGGTGTCGGTCGCCGCTGCGCCTGCCGGCAGCGACCGCACTCACGTTATGCATCAAGCTCTAATCATTCAAGCTCTAATTATTCTCGCTTGATGGACTTGCTAGGGTGGGCGGCATGACCGAGTCACAGGCGCAGGCGACCGCCGAGCGGGAGCTGTGCGGCCTCGTGAACGGCCTCGCGCAGCAGATCGCGGATCACGTACGGGGGCGGGCAGGCACTCTCGGCCTCACGGCGCCCCAGGCCACCGTGCTCCGGGAGATGACCGGGCCCCTGACCATGCGGGAGCTCGCCGGACGCATGGGGTGCGAGCCGTCGAACGCCACGTTCGTAGTCGACAAACTGGAGAATCAAGGGCTGGTCGAACGGGTCGCGCACCCCACCGACCGGCGCGCCAAGCACCTCGTGCTCACGGACGAGGGCGCCGTCCTGCGTGGCCGGCTGATCGACCTGCTCGCTGAGGAATCACCGCTCGCGGGCCTGACCATCGAGCAGCAGCGGGTACTGCACGGGCTGTTGGAGCAGGCCGTCGCGCGCCCTGAGTGACGGCGGCGGGGCAAGGGCGAGCGAGAGACCTGGTGTCTGTGGTCACCAGGCGTTGTCGGTTCCCGGGGCGTCTCGGAACCGAGACCTACAGGTACAGCCCCGTCGAGTCCTCGGAGCCCTCGAAGCGGTCTGCCGCGACGGCGTGCAGGTCGCGCTCGCGCATGAGCAGGTAGGCGATGCCGCGTACCTCGACCTCGGCTCGGTCCTCGGGGTCGTAGAGGACCCGGTCGCCCGGTTCCACCGTGCGGACGTTCTGGCCGACGGCGACGACCTCGGCCCAGCCGAGGCGCCGGCCGACGGCCGCGGTCGCGGGGATCACGATGCCGCCGGTCGAACGCCGCTCGCCCTCCGGGATGTCGGTCCGGACGAGCACCCGGTCGTGCAGCATCCGGATGGGCAGCTTGTCGTGGTGGGTGTTCTCGCTCACGCGTCGAACCTACCTGCACTCGCGGCCCGCGGCGGCGGGCGGGTCAGCCTCGCCGGCGCCGGGAGGAGACGACGAGCAGCCCGACCAGGCCGGCGGCCACGAGCGCGACCGGCACGACGCGCTCCAGGCGCGGGGCGCCCTCCTCGTTCACGAACTTCGACCGCACGTCGCTGACCGCGCGATTGGCCCCGACGTACGCCCGGCCGAGGGTCTGGTCGACGGTTCCGACGAAACGTGCCTTCGCGTCGCCGACGACCGTCTTCGGGTGCACGCGCACGCCGATCTCGTCGAGGGTCTCGGCCAGCAGCGAGCGCCGTCGTTCGATGTCCGCCTCGATCTCGGCGGGAGTCCTGGCTTCCGACACCGCGCTGCCTTTCGGTCGTCGTTGTTCCGGCTGTCGTCCTGATCCTGACGGATGCTGTGGACAGTCTGTCAGCTCCGGCCGCAACGCACCGCACAGCACCCCCATTACGCTCAGGTGTAACGACCACCTCAGCGAGGAGACCCTGATGAGCGAGCGCCTTCAGCCCGGCGACACCGCACCCGCCTTCACCCTGCCCGACGCCGACGGCAACGAGGTCTCGCTTGCGGACCGCAAGGGCCGCAAGGTCATCGTCTACTTCTACCCGGCGGCCCTGACCCCGGGCTGCACGAAGCAGGCCTGCGACTTCACCGACAACCTGGACCTCCTCGCCGGCGCGGGCTACGACGTCATCGGAGTGTCGCCCGACAAGCCGGAGAAGCTCGCCAAGTTCCGTGAGAAGGAGAACCTCGAGGTCACGCTGGTCGGCGACCCGTCCAAGGAGGTCCTCGAGTCGTACGGCGCGTTCGGCGAGAAGAAGCTCTACGGCAAGACCGTCACCGGAGTGATCCGCTCCACCGTTGTGGTGGACGAGGACGGCAAGGTCGAGCGCGCCCTCTACAACGTGAAGGCCACCGGCCACGTCGCGAAGATCATCAAGGACCTGGGGATCTGACCCGGCCGGTGGACGGGGTCGCCGCCGCCCGCCGCCGCTGACCGCGGTCACCCGTACGGCGGCCCGCTTCAGGTGGCCCCGTGCACCGTGGGCGGCCGACGGGGCCGATAGGGTCCGGCTCGTACGGATCAACGGACCCTTGGGGCGGGCGTACGTCCGGGGTGGGGACACGAGTGTGCGGGGGCGGGCGCGGTGCCGCGTTGGGCGAGGCTGACGGTGGCGGCGGTGATCGTGCTCAGCCTGGCCGGGTACGGCGGGTTCCCGTACGCCAAGGACTGGTGGCTGAGCCGCGAGGTGTGCGGCGGTGCGCTGCCGGACGACGCGGTCGATGCGCTCAGCCCCGATTCCGGCGAACATCACCTCACGGCGATGGAGGAGAAGCGGGTCGACGCCCTGGGCAGCTACCGCTGCGAGCTCAGCTACGACCGGGGCGACGATGTGTCGCCCGCGCGGGTCTTCGAGGTCACCGCGGACACCCGTCGTGACCCCCAGGAGGCCGTCCTGTGGCAGGCGTTCGGCGAAGGGGGCTGGAGGCCTGTCTCGCCGCTGCCCGACGGCATGCCCGGTTTCATCGACGAATCCGGCGCCGTACAGCTGATGGGCGAGTGCCCCGGGCTCGGCAAGGACGACGACGGGCGTCCGCGACGAATCCTGGTGCGCACCGCGGCCGGCTGGGACGCCGACAGGGGCGCGCCCGACGCGCTCGTCGGCGTCGCCGTGGCGGCCGCCAACCGCGCCTCGGAGCAACTCGGTTGCGGTGCCGAACCGCTCGAGAAGACCGGCCGGGCCCGGTCCACCGACCCCGGGTCGGCGCCGGTCGCGCCCGAGAAAGCGCGAGGGACGCCCTGTGCCGCCTTCGCCGAGGCGGATCTGCCGACCGGGACCAAGGTGCGCATCCGAACCAACTCCTCGTCCCTCGTGGTCCGTTGCGAACTCGTCGGGAGTGACGGGGAGGGCGGCGAGCCGAAGGCCGACTTCGGCGCCTGGTACGGGGACTGGAGTGAGCGGCTGATCAACAAGGAGTCGGCCCGCCTCAACTCCGCGACCGCGCGCTGCGACGGTGAGTCGGCCGTCTTCAACGGATGGGCGGAGGAAGAGTTCGGTCTGAGTGACCGTCAAGTCCGGGCGCTGATCGCCGAGTTCTCCTCCGAACAGGCCGAACGACGCGACTGCACCCACCTCACCTCCCCGGCTTCGGGCCGACCCGACACCACGTAGCAGGGCGGGCATCACCCAGCTTGGTCGGCACCACGCGGCCCGTCGGACACCACCCCGCCGGTCGGGCACGGCATCACCTGCCCGTCCGGCATCACCCGGCCTGCCCGGCGGTCCAGGAAATCCGTGCGCCTGTCCCGGGTTCTCGAACGAGGCCACCAGGCCGTTGGTCCGGAACGCTTCCGGCCACCAGCCGGGTACGAGACCCCAGGGCCGTCCCGGACCCCGCTCAGCAACCGCCGGAGGTGCTCGAAGGCCGGCCGGAGCGGGGGCTCACCGCAGCCACCAGCCCTGTACATACGCGCTGTCGAGGAGTCGGTGCAGGCTCTCGGCCCGCGCCCGCGGTATGCCCCGGTCGCGCGCCCAGTCGTCGAGCACCGGCAGGATCTGGTGGCGGCCGTCGAAGAGATCGCCGTCCGGCTTCCCGGACGGTTCGCGACGGGTCGAATCGGCCATCGGTGGACGGGACTTCACCAGCGTCGCGGACGGCGCGTACGCGCCGCTGACCTGCCGGCGGACCGCGCGGTCGAAGGCGGCCGGGTCCTCGATCCCGCCGTCCTGGGCGTGGTGGTAGCGGTACCGCAGCAGATCGGCGATGCGTTCCGCGCTGCCCTTCAGGTCCCACTCCACCTGCCACGACCCCTTGACGGTGCGGCCGGGCAGCAGGGCGCGGTCGTCCAGGCGCTCCAGATAGTGCGCGAGGTGGGCGCGCTCGGCGTCGTACAGGATCGCGAACGCCTCCGGATCCCTGGCGAGTTGGCGGGTCAGGTAGGCCAGGGGATTGACATGGCGGGGTGCCGCCGGCGGCTCGTACTCGTGGATCGGATGCGCCTCGTCCGGATGCAGGAAGCGGCCGACCTTGCCGGCGCGGCCCTCCCCTGCGAGGTCCGCTGCCGTGTAGACGGCCGCGTCCGGGTCCCGGATGTCGGCGACACCCTGCCGCGCGGTGTCCACCGGTTGGCTCGCCAGCATCCGCGCCACGTACGGGGCCGTACCGTCCGGCGGTCCCGCCTCCGTGAAGGCCTGCACCACCGCGTACGAGGCCCGGGCCTGTGCGGGCGACAGCGGGCGGCCCGGCTTCGGCACGGTGGCCGCTGTGACGGCCCGGCCCAGCACCTCGGCCCCGTCGTCGCACACCTTCCCGTGGCCGAGCAGGCGACGCGCGGCGCCCAACCGCGCCAGATCGTCACCGGGATCCAGGGCCTTGGTCGCGGCCGCCGGATCGTCCCCGAGGCGCTTCGCGGACGCCGGTACCCGGGCGCATCCGCCGTCCCCGTCCGCCATCAGCGGTACGGTCACCCCGGCCGCCACCACCAGCGCGAACGCCGCTCCCGCGACGCCGCCCACCCCGTATCCACTCGCGCATCCCGGCAGAGTAGCCAGCCGGACGGATCAGAGCTCGGCCGGGGTGGAGCCCTTCAGGTGGCTCAGGTTGAACGACTCGGCCATCTTGCGGAAGCCCGCGTCGCTCGGGTGCAGATGGTCGCCGGAGTCGTACGGCGTACGGAGCTTCACCGGCTGGTACGGGTCGCGCAGGGCGCGGTCGAAGTCGACGACCTCGTCGAAGACCTTGCCGGTGCGGATCTCCGTGTTCACCGCGCGGCGCACGGCGTCCAACTGCGGGGTGTAGCCGCGGTGTCCGCCGAACGGCATCAGGGTCGCGCCGACCACGCGCAGCCCGCGGGCATGCGCCTGGCGGGTCAACTCCCGCAGCCCGTCGGCGATCTCCTGCGGGTCGGTCTGGTGCGGGGTGCGCAGGATGTCGTTGACACCGAGGGCGATGACGACTGCCTTCACGCCGCTGCGGCCCAGTACGTCGCGCTGGAAACGGGACAGTCCGCTCGGGTTGTCCGCGGGACGGCCGAGACCGTCGGACAGGACACGGTTACCGCTGATGCCCTGGTTGATCACGCTGTAGCGAGGTGCCCCCTCCTCGCCGCGGAGCCGGTCCGAAAGGATGTCGGTCCAGCGGCTGTTGGCGCCCATCGTCGCGGATATGCCGTCGGTGAGGGAGTCGCCGATGACGACCACGGTACCGTCCGCCTCCCGGCTCAGCACGTCGACCGCGGTCAGATAGCGCCAGTACGGGCTCTGCTGCGTGTACGCGTCGCCCCGCGGGTCCTCCGTGCGGTCGCCGCGCGCCACGTAGGAGATCTGCCGCGCGTGCGGGTGGTAGGTGACCGGGCCCGACGGGGTCGGCGAGAACGTCGTGACCAGGAGGTCCGCGTCCGACGGTATCTGGAGGCGGGCCGCGTCGCTGACCACCTGCTCGCCCGGCGCGATCACCACCGAGCGGTTGCCGCCGAAGGTCAGCCGCCGCAGCGTGCCGGCCGCCGCTGTCGGGTTGCTCGGCGCAGCCGAGACCGCAACCGAACCGTGTGTGATGGACAGCGGCTCCTGCCCGTACAGATTCGACAGGGTGATGCGCACGCTGCTGCCGCCCACGCTGGTGTGCACGACATTGCGGATCGAGCGTCCCGGGAATCCGCGCTGGGTGCGAGGCTCCGCCCCCGCCGGGGAGGACGACCACGTGCCCACCCAGGCGCCCGACGACGCCGGTGCCGCCGAACTCTGCGGGGTGCGTCCGCCGGCCTGTACGCCTTCGTCTTCGCCTCCCTGGGCGACCACCACGTAGATGGCCGCGGAGACGAGCAGCACAAGGGCCACCATGCCGGCCAGCAGGGCACTGCTTCGCACGGGGGACAAGCCCCCGAAGGCCCCCTCGTCGCGCCTGGTCATGCGGGGTTTATCTCCTCGGGCAGTGGGAGCCCGAGGCTCCGATTGGACAATCCCATTTTGCGGCATGCCGCCGGAGGCTGCGCACGGCACCCCCCGGCGTAACAGACGCCGGGAACTCGTGGTTCGTTCCAGGAGTAGCTCAAGCAGGGAGAATGCTTGCGGGAGAACGGGCGACGGGTGGAGCGAATGGAACGTACAAAACCGGATGAACCGGCTGAACCGGCAGAAGAAGGCACGGGGCAGCCTGCCCTGGAGCCCGGCGCGCCATTCCCGGCAGAGGGTACGAACCGGACGGAGCCCGCCCATCCCGGGGCGTTCTCGTACAGCGAGGCCGATGAGATCAAGCGTCGGGGCGTACGCCGGATGAAGGCCATCGCCACCGCGCTCCTCGGTCTGGTCGCCGTGGTCTACGTGCTCGCCACCTGGGCCGAGCACTCCGGGGCAGGGGCCTGGGCCGGCTATGTGGCCGCCGCCGCGGAGGCCGGCATGGTCGGCGCGCTCGCCGACTGGTTCGCCGTCACGGCGCTCTTCCGGCACCCGCTCGGCCTGCCGATCCCGCACACGGCGATCATCCCGACCAAGAAGGACCAGCTCGGCATCTCGCTCGGCGAATTCGTCGGCGAGAACTTCCTCTCCCGCGAAGTGGTACGCCGCCGCCTGCGGGCCGTCGGCATCGGCAGCCGGCTCGGCGCCTGGCTCGCCGAGCCGGAGCACGCGGACCGGGTGACCGCGGAACTGTCCACCGCGCTGCGCGGCGCACTGACCGTGCTGCGGGACTCGGACGTACAGGCGATCGTCGGGGAGGCCATCACCCGGCGTGCGGACGCCGCGGAGATCGCCCCCGGCCTCGGCAAGATGCTCGACAAGGTCGTCGCGGACGGCGGCCACCGGCGCATCGTCGACCTGGTCTGCGTCCGTGCCCACGACTGGCTCGTCGCCCACAGTGACCAGGTGATGGACGCCGTAGAGGGCGGCGCCCCCGGCTGGACGCCGCGGTTCGTGGACCGCAAGGTCGGCGAGCGCGTCTACAAGGAGCTGCTGCGCTTCGTCACCGAGATGCGGGACATGCCGGAGCACCCGGCGCGCGGCGCCGTCGACAAGTTCCTCTCCGACTTCGCGACCGACCTGCAGACCGACGGCGACACCCGGGCCCGTGTCGAGCGGCTCAAGTCCGAGGTGCTCGGCCGCGGCGAGGTGCAGGACCTGATCGCCTCCGCCTGGTCCTCGGTCCGCGCGATGGTCGTCGCGGCCGCCGAGGACGAGCGCAGCGAGCTGCGGATGCGGGTGCGCACGGCGCTGCTCTCGCTCGGTCAGCGGCTCGCCACGGACGGCCGGCTGCAGAACAAGGTCGACGGCTGGGTGGAGGACGCCGCGGTGTACGTCGTGCAGACGTACCGCGGGGAGATCACCTCCCTGATCACCGACACCGTGGCCGGCTGGGACGCCGACCACACCTCGAAGAAGATCGAGGCCCACATCGGCCGTGACCTGCAGTTCATCCGCATCAACGGCACGGTGGTCGGGTCACTTGCGGGACTGGTGATCCACGCGGTCACGCAGGTGGCGGGGGGCTAGGCGGGCTCTACGGGCGCCTGGCGGTCCCGTGGCCTACGGCGCCGGGCGAGTGGTCGGCGCGGGCTTGCGCACCACCAGGGAGAGCAGGGCCGCCGCCGCGCACAGGGCGGCGGTCGTCACCCACACCACGTCGTAACCTCCGAACAGGTCGCGGGCCACACCGCCGCCGAACGCGACGGCTCCGGCGCCCAGTTGGTGCCCCGCGTTCACCCAGCCGAAGACGATCGCGCTCCGGGCCCCGAAGTGCTCGCGGGCCAGCGCGATGGTGGGCGGCACCGTCGCCACGTCGAGCAGGCCGAAGACCACCGCGAACGCCACCAGCGGCGCGTTCAGGGTCGCCGAGAACAGCAGCGGCAGTACGAGCAACGACAGGCCGCGCACGGCGAAGTACCCGGCGAGCAACCGACGTGCGTCATAACGGTCGGTGAGCCAGCCCGAGGCGACCGTGCCGGCCACGTTGAAGATCCCGATCAGCGCGAGCACGGACGCCGCCGCCGTCACCGGCATCCCGTGATCGTGCGCGGCGGGCGCGAAGTGGCTCCACATCACGCCGTTCGTCGACGCACCGCACACCGCGAAGATCCCGGCGAGCAGCCAGAAGGGGGCCGTACGCGCCGCCGACACCAGAGTCCGTACCGCCCGCACCGCAGCGCCCTGCACAGGGGGCGGCCTCGGCACGAACTCCCGTGCGCCGTGGGGGAGTCCGCCCACATCGGCGGGATGGTCCCGCAGGAAGAAGGCGACCAGCGGCGTCGCCGCCGCCGCGGCGACCGCGAGCGTCAGGGTGGCGGTACGCCAGCCCGGCCCCTCCACCACCCGCGAGAGCACCGGCAGGAACACGAACTGGCCGAACACACTCGCCGCCGTCAGCAGCCCCGCGACGAGGCCGCGCCGCGCCACGAACCAGCGCTCCGTCAGCGTCGCCGCGAACACCATGGACGCGGCGCCACTGCCGAGCCCCACCAGTACGCCCCAGCACAGGACGAGCTGCCAGATCTCGCCCATCGTCAGAGTGCCCGCGGCGCCGCCCGCGATCAGGGCGAGCGAACCGCCGATCACCCTGCGCATCCCGAACCGGTCCATCAGGGCGGCCGCGAACGGCGCCGTAGCCCCGTACACGACCATGTTCACCGCCATCGCGACGCCGATCGCGCCCCGCGACCAGCCGAACTCCGCGTGCAGCGGGCCGACCAGGAGCCCGGCGAGAGTGGTGAACGCACCTGCCGTCACGATGGCCACGGCCGCGACGGCGGCCACGGCCCAGGGGCGCAGGCTCCGGGGCGGAGCGGGTGCCGGTGTGGTGGTGGGTGTCGCGGGCCCTGCCGCCGTCCTTGCGTTCATGGTCCGAGCCTGCGTCCCGGGTGGGTGGCCGTACGAGTGGCCAGATGGCCATGATGTGAAAGAATCTGGCCATGGGTGCTGAGCGAGTGAGGAACGCAGGGGCGGCCGATACGGGTGCGGGGACCGACTCCCCGCACCGGGTCGCCGTGTTCGTCCGGGACGGCGTGCTGCCGATGGAACTCGGCCTGGTGCACCAGCTGTTCGGCTCCGCCCGCACGTCCGGCGGCTCGCCCCTCTACTCCGTGGTGACCTGTGCACTCGTGGCCGGACCGGTGCGTACGGACGTGGACTTCACCCTCCACGCGCCGCACGGCCCCGAGGCGCTGGCCGAGGCCGACACCGTCGTCGTACCGGCCTCGCACGAGCAGGACGAGTCCCTGGACGCGCCCCTGTCCGGGCCGCTCGCCGACGCCCTCGCCGCCGTCCCCGCGACCGGCCGGATCGCTTCGATCTGCACCGGAGCGTTCGTGCTCGCCTCCCTCGGACTCCTCGACGGCCGCCGCGCCACCACGCACTGGCGCTCGGCGGCCGCCTTCGCCCGAC
Organism: Streptomyces sp. YIM 130001; assembly: GCF_003574445.1. Taxonomy (GTDB): domain Bacteria; phylum Actinomycetota; class Actinomycetes; order Streptomycetales; family Streptomycetaceae; genus Streptomyces. Next base: position 319,548 of record NZ_KZ984550.1, on the reverse strand, counting down.
GCTTCCCGCAGGTCACGACCGACCCCGAGGTGCTGTACGTCGACGAGGGCCGGGTGCTGACCTCGGCGGGCGAGGCCGCCGGCATCGACCTGTGCCTGCACATGATCCGCAGCGACTTCGGGGCGGCCGTCGCCGCGGACGTGGCCCGGCGGACCGTGGTGCCGCCGCACCGCGAGGGCGGCCAGGCCCAGTACATCCCGCGGCCCGTCGCCGACCCCGACCTCGCCGGCACGGGTGCCTCCCGCGCCTGGGCCCTCACCCGCCTCGGCGAGCCGCTCACCCTGAAGCAGCTCGCGGTCCGCGAAGGCATGAGCGTGCGCACCTTCAGCCGCCGCTTCCGCGAGGAGGTCGGACTCACTCCGATGCAGTGGCTGACCCGTCAACGCATCGAACAGGCAAGGCAGTTGCTCGAGGAGACCGACCACACGGTGGACCGTGTCGCCGCCGACGCCGGCTTCGGCACGGGCGCGTCCCTGCGCCAGCACTTCCAGTCGGCGCTCGGGGTCTCCCCGGGGGCTTACCGGTCGACGTTCAGGGGGCCGCGGTCGTAGCGGTCTCGTGGATCGAGTCTGGCCGGGGCATTCGGCCGGGCCCGGGCATCGAGTCCGTCCGGCGCTTGAGGGCGGGGCCGTCGGGCCGACGCCCGGGAAGGCGCCCGCCGCGCACCGGCGGACAGCTACTCGGATACTCGGCAGCGAGATGAGTACCCGTACTCTGTGGCCCGCCCGGCTCCCGCAGCGAGGGTGGGCCCATGACGACATCGATCACACCCACGCACGGAACGACGGCGGCCATGACACGGAACGAGCGGCGGAACGGACGGCGGCAGAACGCCGCCGCGTCCAATCCCGGCACTCTCACGAAGCGCCTGTTGGCCCCGCTCGGGGAGCGCCCCTTCGCCGAGCGGTGGACCGTACGACTGGCGGCCGCCGTAGCCGCGGGCGGTGCGTACCTGCTCTTCCTGCCCTGGGACCTGCGCAACCGAGCCGCGTCGCCCGGCGTCATCGATGAGACAACTCCGGTGACCGCCACGGGAGTTGTGGGACTGTCCGTGGTGCTTCTGCTGCTCGCCGCTTACCTGGGGCGCAGGGACCGCACCGCTCTCGCGGTGCCGCTCGTCGCTGTGCCGCCCACGGCTCTGCTCCTCGCGTCGTTCGCTACGCACCCGGTGCAGGACGCGGCGGTGTGGCCCGTCGCCTGGGTGTTCTTCGGCGCCCTGTTCGCGGCCGGTGCCTTCGTCGCGGCCCGGGTGGGTGCCGGCGGGCGGAGCTGACCGCCGGCCTGCGGTACTTCGCCTTCGGGGGGTGGCGATGGACGCAGAAAACGCTCGCGACGAAGAGGCGTGGGCGAAGCCGCAGGTGTCGCGGCACGCGACCGGACGGTCGTGGGAGAAGCGGCGGGCCCGGAGTGTGCCGGGCCCGCTTTCCGAACGTCCCTGGCGGGAACGGGTGTTGGTGAGCCTGGCGGGTTTCGCCGTGGTGAGCGCCGCCTGTCTGCTGATCCTGCCGTGGAGGTTTTTCGCCACGGACGGGAGGCTGTTCAGCGACCCGTCCGACGCGCTCCTGGGGGCCGTGGCGGCCGCCTGTGCCGTGCACGTCGGCGTCAGTGCGTACTTCGGATACCGCAGGCAGCCGCACTGGGGGGCGGCGATCGTGTCCGCTCCGTCGACGCTGTGCGTGCTGATGGAGATCGCCGTCGGGCCGGGCCTGCGCGGTGACGTGGCGCTGTGGGCGACCCTGATCTGGGTGAGCATCCCCTGGACCTTGTTCGGCCCGGTCGCCTACTTCGTGGACAAGGCGTGCGGGGGCAGGGGCGGCGGCTGATCTCTGCCGGCCCGCGCGACACGCCCGGTGAGATGGCCGGATTCCGTCCCCGGGTGCACACTCGCAGATCTGTGCCCACGCAACCGGGTTCAGCTGCCCATCTGCCGCGTACCGCACGGCAGTTGATGATCGCGGACCAAAGGTGTCATCCCCTGTTCTTACCCCCCGCATTACTCCACACCGGCACCAACGCCTACATTCGGGCGAAGCGGATTCAACCGACCGGATCAAGGAGCAGTACCGGTGATCTGTTACGGACCCACCGTCCTCGACCTTGTCGAGGACCTGGTGGACGCATACGCCGAGGTCTTCTCGGCCCCGCCCTGGAACGAGGGCGAGGAAGGCGCTGAGCGCTTCCACGGACGCCTGCGCAGCGCGGCCGACCGGCCGGGGTTCCGTGCGGTGCTGGCCCAGTCCCCGCAGGGCATCGACGGCTTCGCGATCGCCCGGCTCACCCCCAAGGCGCTGCCGGACACCCCGCTGCACGCGAAGGTCGTCGCGCAGCTCGGTCCGCGGCGGGTGGCCGAACTCCTCGTCGGGGCACTCGAACTGGACGAACTCGCGGTACGACGGCACGCCAGGCCGCAGGGCACCGGCCGCACACTGCTCACGGAGCTCGCCGCCGATGCGCCGTCGGGCCGCGCGTGGGTGGCAATGGCCCGCCATGCGGAGCGGGCCGTCGCCAGCTACCGGCGTCTCGGCTGGCACGAGGTCGAGCCGCTGCCAGAGGCGGCGAACGAGGTCATCGTCTTCCTCTCCCCGAAGCATCCGGCGGCTCTCGCGGCCTGAGCGGGGGACCGCTTCGGCCCCGAAGGAGACCTGGGCGGACGCCGGCGGACCCGGTGGACCCGGCGGACTCGGTGGACTCGGTGGACTCGGTGGACTCGGTGGACTCGGTGGACTCGGTGGACCTCAGGGAACTCCAACCGGGCAGTGCGTCCCGGGACTTGTCGGCGCCGGACCGCCGCCCACTCCAGGGCCCGTCGGTCCTGAGGGCAGGGCTCAGCGGACGCGGTCGTAAATCACCGCGATCTCACCCTGCTCCCCGGTGTCCTGCCGGGTGACCGCCCATGTCGATCCTGGCAGCCCGTCCTCGAACAGCCGCTCGCCGCCCCCCGCGATCTCGGGACAGATCAGCAGGTACAGCCGGTCGATCAGGTCCGCGGCGAGCAGCTCCTTGATGACGCTCGGGCAGCTGTTGACCAGGATGTCTCCCTCGCCCGTGGCCTTGAGGTCCGCGATGACGTCGGCAGCCGGGGCGTTCGCCAACCGGGTGCGTGGCCACGGGGATTCGGTCAGAGTCCTCGACAGGACCACCTTGTCCACGTCCACCAGCCACTTCGCGTAGCCGCGGTCGCGTGCATCCGCGCTGTCGTCCTCGGCGACCGTCGGCCAGAACGACAGGAACCCCTCCGCATTGACCCGGCCGAGCACCGCTGTCGTCGCCTGCTCCCAGATGCGGGTGAGGTGGTCGCGAGCCGTCTCCGTGGTCGCGTAGCCGACGATGGCGCCGATGTCGGCGGGGCCTCCGGGGCCGTTGTAACGGCCGTCGAGGGTGAGGGCGATGTTCGCGGTGACCTTGCGTGCGGCCGGGTTGGTCGTCATGTCACTTCCCCTTCTCGGTCTTGCCTGGCTGTGGCTGTGCGTCCGTCGCTGCGCTCGTTCGTCCGGGGGGCGGCGTGCCGCGGCTCCTCGGCCACGGCGACCGCGAGGTGGTCGAGGCTCTGGCCGAAGCCGATCTCGATCCCGGCCACGAAGTCGGCGGAATCGACGGTGCTGTCGGTGATCAGCCAGCGGACATCGAGATCCGTGCCGGCTGCGGAGGGCGTCAGCGTCATGTCGACGTGGGCGGTGAACGCGGGACTCCCGTCCGGCAGCAGCGGAGAGTGCCGGTACGAGAGGCGCTCCGCCGGGCGTACTTCCTCGACCACACCCTCTGCGCGCCCCGCCAACGGGTCGGACCCGCCGGTGTCCTCGATATCGCGGTACGTGTGGACGATCCGACCACCCGGCCGGGCCTCGAAGACGAGCTCGGCGACGCGCAGTTCGGCCGGCGTCCACCATCGGGCCAGCAGATCCGCCTCGGTCAGGTGGCGCCACACCACCTCGGGGCTCCCGGGCAGCGCACGGTGGAACAGGAACGTACGGTCGTCCGCCCAGCCCTGATCCCGCGCCGCGAGCCGCTCCGTGTGCAGCCCCGATCCGTACCGCTCGTACGCCTCGAGCGGACCGCCTGGCCGGTCCGTGGTGTCGGCGAGCAGGTTGAGCGCCGCCGCCAGATCCCGCAGCGAGCCGGAGCGCAGGGCGTACACCCTGCGCTGCCCGGCACGCTGCGAGGCGACGACGCCGGCGCGCTCCAGCGTCTGCAGGTGCTTGGTCGTCTGCGGCTGACGCGCCTCGGCCAGCTCGGCGAGGACTCCGACGGGGCGGGGCCGCTCGGCCAGCAGGTTCACCAGCCGCCAGCGGGCGGGGTCGGCCAACGCGGTGAGGAGCGCTTCGGTGGCATCCATGAACGGAAGTATTCTCCATAGAGAATATTCGTGTCAAGGAATATATTGATCGGAGTTTGCTCTTGGATCTGGCGGCTTGCTTGCCCTGGCGGCTCGCTTGCTCTGGCGCCTGCCTCGATCTGGCGCCTGCCTCGATCTGGAAGCGTCCTCAGCCGAGCGGCGTCCCTGCCCAGCGGCATTCGCAGTGCATCAGCCCGGCCGCCGCATGCTCTCGATGATGCGAGCGAACCCCTCCTTCCCGTGCCCGGCATCGATCTGCCGGCGGATGAGCGTCTGCACCATCTCGACGACCTCGGTACTGACCCCCTGCGCGGCCGTGGCGGCCAACATGTCGTCCAGGCTGGAGAACTCGAGGCTCTGCTGTCCGGCCACGGTGTAGTCGCCGCCGTCGACGACCTCGCCGAAACCCTGGAACGCGCCGGTCATGGCGGCCAGCAAGGGCGCCGACCTCCCGGCGAACTCGCGCGCCGTCACCCCGGCCGGCGCCACCATCGCGGCACCGTGCAAAAAGCCGGCGAACATCACGTACATACCCGCCAGCAGAGCGAGGTCGTAAAGGGGCGCGAGGCCGGCGTCCTCGCCGAGATGGACGCTCTCGCCCCAGAGCTCGAGCACCGTCCGGTACTGCTCGAACCCCTCGGCCGAGCCGCTGTACAGGATCGACGACCCCGGCTGTCCGATCATCCCCGGCGTGGCCATGATCCCGCCGTCCACGTACACGATCCCCGCCGCAGAGGCCCACGCGGCCGACTTCTGTGACTGGTCGGGCGCCGTCGTGGTCACGTTCACCACGGTGCGGCCGGCCAGTGCGTCGACGTGGGGATCCAGCACCTCGTGCACGGACGCGTGGTCGAGCAGGCAGACGACCACCAACTCGGCTGCCTCGATGGCGGATCGCGCATCCCCGGCCGGCTGCGCGCCCCGTGCCACGAGATCGTCCGCCTTGCCGGGCGATCGGTTCCACACGGTCGTCGGATGGCCCGCGTCGATCAGCGATCCCGCCAACTCCCGTCCCATCTCGCCAAGGCCGAGAACGCTCACCGCCGGCTTGCGGCTCCCGCGCTCGATCCCCTTGTCGTCCTTGTCGTCCTTGTCTTCGCTCTTCGTGTCGATCGCCATCGTCGGTACTCCCCACTGTGTCGGGGGCGGTCTCTCCGCCCGGCGTGAAGTGCGCCTTCCGCCGTTCAGATCCTCAGCTCCGCCAGTAGAGTTGACCAGTACGGACTATTTAGTGGGGTACTTACCTAATGGTGAGTAAGGGCGGTCGACCAGGAGGGACGACGATGGCGAGTACGGAGCGGCGCGGCCCCTACATCTGCGGTGTCGACGCGGCGATGGACGTCCTGGCCGGCAAGTGGAAATCGCTGATCCTCTGGGAACTGGACAATCACGGCACCCGCCGTTTCGCCGAACTCCGGCGCGGACTGCCGGGAGTCAGCGAGAAGATGCTGATCCAGCACCTGCGGCAGATGGAGGAGGACGGCCTCGTCCACCGCGAGGTCTACCGCGAAGTGCCGCCGAAGGTCGAGTACTCCCTCACGGAGCACGGCATTTCACTCAACGAGGCGCTCGGTTCCCTCGGCGCGTGGGGCTCCGAGCGCATGCGCCGGATCGGAGCGGAGAAGGTCGACGTCGGCGGGACGGCGTAGCGAGTCGCCGTCAGCGGAGCGGCGTGACGACTCGCCCTCAGCGGTCTTCCACGGGCGGTGCCATCAGCGCGCCCAGGATCAGCGAGGCGTCCCTGCGGCGGGAGCCGATGAGTACGACCTGCGCACCGTCGCGGCACTCGATGACGACCCCGTTCTGCTGGTAGATCCCCGGCCAGTGCTCGGGATCGCCGGGCCGGAACGCCCTGACCTCCCATACGGTCAACGTCTCCGGCAGCGGCCATAGCGAGACCCGCCCCGCCGGGTCGGCAGTGACCGCGGGCCGCGGCCCTTCGCCGAGCAGGAGATGATCGAACCCCGGCACGCTGTACGGAACTTGACCGTAAACGCCGGCCCGTACGCACCGACGCTCGGAAGGCCGTACGGGAACCACGCTCCGCCTGCTCGCCTCGCGCCGTGCCTGCCGCACCTTCCACCACGCGATCGGCAGACTCAGCACGGCGCACGCCGGAACCGCGAATCCCGCCAAGGCAAAGGTCTGTTGGACCGTGTCGGTGGTCATGCTGCCGGCGAGCCCCAGCATCCCGGCGCCGAGCAGCGTCACGGTGGCCAGGACGGCCGGACCGGGCGACACGCTCTTCTGGTACGGGTAGCGGTTCCGATACCACCAGGACGTCCAGAGCATGAACAGGCCGAAGGGCGTCACCAGCAACCCAACGCCGGCGGGCAACCGCCAGTCGTTGGCCGGTGAGCTCCAGGTCTCCAGGGTCACCGTCCCGAAGTCCACTGCCCGCACCTCGCCCTTCCAGTACGAGAGCGTCACCCGGTCCCCCGTACGCGCGGCGGCATACGCGGGGGAGTTCTGACGCAGACGCATACGGACGCGCCCGTCCTCCCGGCTTCCGGTTCGGTCGGGTCCCAACTCCCTTACGTGCAACCAGTACTGGGTCGACTTGCCGCCCGTGCGCCGCTCCGTGTGCTCGACATCCGCCGGGACCTTCGCCACGCACGAGGAGCCGGACCTCGCCTCGTCCGCCGTGCGGCAGACCGGCGTGTCCGCATACGTACGACTCTCTGCGAGCGCCCCCGGAATCTGCGCGAACAGCACACCGCCGACCAGTAGAGACAGCAGCCCGGCAGACGCCTGCGCCAGCATGATCGTCCGCCGTCGCGCCGGTCTCTCCCCACAATTCCGCATACCCACCCCCCCCGGCTCGGCCGCATCGGGCGACCGTCGCCGGCCCCATTCTCCCGGCCCTCCTCGGACCGCTGCGTAACTCACCCGACCGTTGCGAACACCGCGCCGGAGTCGCCGTGCGGCAAGTGAGCCGCAGCGTCATCAGGCCGGCGCCGGATCTCCCGGCAGCCCCGCCCTCCCGCTCGTACCACCGAAGCCATCCATGCCCCACGGCCGTACCGCCGACCGGTCATGGATCAGCGCGCCCAGGATCAGCGGCGCGTCCCGGCGGCCGCAGGCGATGAGCACCACCTGCTCGCCGTCGAGGCACTCGATAACGATCCCGTCGTACTGGTACGTGCTCGGCCAGTGCGTGGGATCACCCGGCCGGAACGACCTGACCTCCTGGATCGCGAGGCTCGCCGGCAGCTGCTGCGGCGTACTCCACTCGACCGGGACCGACGTGACAGCGGGTGGTCCGGCACCGAGCAGGAGGAACCGGAACTCGTCGATGCTGTAGGGCACTTCGCCGTACACCTCCGCCGCAACACACAGCGGTGCCGCCAGCCGTACGGGCACCACATCGCTGGTGTCCGCGGCACGCCGTTGCATCCAGGCCATCGTCCAGGCGAGGGGCAGGCTCAGCACCGCGCACACCGCCGCCGCGATCCCCGCAGCCAGGAAGACCTGTTGGACATGGTCGGCATCCCTGCTGACGAACGAGCCCACCACGCCGGAACCGAGCAGCGTCAGGACGCCCGCGAAGGGCCAACTGGGGGCCGTGCTCAGCTCGTTGGGGTGGTGGTTCCGGTAACTCCAGGACATCAAGAGCATGATCAGGCCGAACGGTGTGGCCAGAAACCCGATGCCGACGGGCACCCGCCAGGTGTTGGCCGGCGAATCCTCGGTCTCCTGGGTGAGCGCTCCGTGGCGCACGGTCCGCACCTCGCCCTTCCAGTACGAGAGCGTCACCCGGTCCCCGAGCAACACGTCGTTGTACAGCGGATCGGAATCGAGCAGCCGGACCTCGACGTGCCCGCCACCCCCGGCGCCGCCCGGAATCGCCCCCGACCTCAACTCGCTTACGTGCAGGGAACGTTTGGAGAATCTGCCGCGCTGCTCCATGCGCTCCACTCTTGCCGCGACCTTCGTCACGCAGGAGCGGGAGCGGGGCCAACTGGCCATGCCGGTACGTCCGGCACTGCTGGTACGTTCGTCACCGTCGGTATGTCTGCCGCCGCCTGCGCTTCGGTCACCGCCGGCCCCGCAGACCGGAGCGTTCTCGTAGGCACGATGCTCAGCGATCGTCCCCGGCACCCGCGCCAACATCACGCCGCCGCCCACCACACACAGCACTCCGGCACAGACCAGCACCAACAGGGCGCCCCGCCACCCCGGTCTGTCCCCACCGTCCTGCATTCCCACCGCCCCCTCAGGCACAGCCACACCGAGCGACCGACTGCACCCCATTCAACCCGTTCACTCTCCGCAGCCGCCCCTCACCTGCTCGCTCCACCAGCACAGACACCCGCGATGGGCACTCACCAGGTCCCGGCCCAGGGCGCCCACCGGTTCCTGCAGCCCGTCGGCGTTCCCGCGTCCGAAATCGGGATGCGGGACCGAACCCTCGAACCTAAGGTCGACGCTCGTGAAACCGCTCACCGAGAATCAGATCCGCTCGCCCTTCGTGAACTGCATGAAGGGCGAGGCCTCCCGCCCGCGCCTGCCCCTGGACTTCGCCGAGCTCCCGTGAGGCGGCCTTGACTTCCTCGGCTGGGTGGACCCGGGAGCACCCCTGCGCACCCACATCGCCACGCCCCAGGACGACGGCCCGCTCGGCATCTCGCTACGCGTCCCCACGGCCCGCCGCATCAGCGCCGTGAAGTCGAGCATGTGCCAGATCTGCCTGACGAACCACGCCTCCTCCGGCGTCTCCCCCCTCGTCGCCCCCGTCGCCGGCCCTCGAGGCCGCACGGGCAACACGGTCGGCACCTACATCTGCGCCTACCTCGCCTGCCCCCCCTCTACGCCCGCGGCAAGCGCCACCCCAAACTCCGCACCTACAGCCACGAGGAAACCCTCACCCCCGCCCAACGCGTAACCCGCCTGCGCGACAACCTCTCGGACTTCACGGGCAAGGTCATGGCGGGCTGATCTCGCCCTCCGCCCCGGACGAATCCCCGCCGGCGTTTTCGTACGCGGCCTGCGACGCGTGCTCCGCACCCGATGGCTGTGCCAGCCGCGCACCACGGCTCCTCGCGATCCGCAGCGCATCCGCCAGCGCTTCGCTCAACCTGGCTGTCAGGAAACGCAGTTCTTCAGCAGTGGCCTCGCTCTGTCCGAGCAGATCCTTCGCGTGCCCCAGGAGATCGCCGCCCATACCGAGCTGCACCGCCTCCATGTCATCGGCAAACCGGGAGAGATAGCCGGCCCCATCACTGATGAGGAAGCAGGGCTTGTCTTCGGGCGTGGACCACGGCAGCAACCGCGGTGACCGGTCATGGTTCATGCGGCGTGCACCTCCACACCGAGAGGCGAGCTCGCCCAGGGGCGGCCCGACGGGCGAGGCGCTTCGCGCGCCCGATTCACGAGTGAGGCGAAAAGCTCGGCGATACCGTGCGGCAAGTCGGCGCTCCTGGTCAGCGATGGCCGAGCCCCCGGGTCCGCGTCCGCGGGAGTGAGGGCCCTCGTTGTCATACGACGACGAACGTAGGAGCCGCTGCCAAGATGAAGGGGCACACTCTGTGTCCCTTCATCCTGAACCTGCCGCGGATGCAGGGCAGTGTCTATGCCGCCAACGCGCCGATCTTCACCGCCAGTTCCCCTGCCCTGCGCCGCTGCCCAGGACTCTTGGACTCCGCCTCCTCCAGCACGATCCGACGGGCGTATCCGTTGTAGCGAATGGTCTCGGGCGCCGCCTCATACGCCCTGCTCAGCGCCGCAAGCGACGCCTCGGCCTGCCCGTCGAGCTGATACCCACGGGCTTCCTCGATGCGGTGCCGGGCACGTCGCGGACGGGACGGGATGGCGGTGCCATCGGCTGCGGTCGCCTGCCGGACACTCTCGCCGCCCGCGTGCAACTCCACGGCGATGGTGACGGCATGGGCACCCATGATGGCTCGCGAGAACGAGGTCACCGGGTGGTAATAGCCAGCAGGCAGGCGTTCGGCCATGGCGCGTGCGGCGTCCCAGTAGCCCCAGGCCGCTCCGGCATCGCCCCGCCGAGCTGCTGTATAGCCGGCTTCGAACTGCAAGGCCCCCGCGATGGCGAGTACGTCGTCACCGGCATCCGGCAGAAGTCGGTCCAAGTACCGCACCGTGCCGAGGTTCACCGCGTCGGCCTCCTCGAAATGCCCCGGCCCGCTGTCCCGGTGAGCCTGAGCCGCGAGCCAGGCGGCGACGCCGATCGCATGCGGGTCTTCCGACTCCTGAGCGGCAACCATCCCGCGCTCGACCACACGCCACAGAAGCGAGGCGTCCGGCTGGTACGCGATGAAGAACTGGCTGAGGCTGTACACCTGCGAGAGCAGCCCTTGCGCCCGCCGCCGCTCCCCACCGCCGTCCGCTTGGCGCACTGCGAGCTGCGCGTCCCGGATCAACTCGGGCAGCAGAGCGCCGACTACGTCCCGGTGGTCGGGCGCCGAATGCCGGGCGCCCCAGGCCCGGTCCAGCCTCACCTTCAGGTGCTCCACGGGCGGAGATTCACCAGCTGTCGGCTGCGGATAAGCATTGATCGCGGCCCTGACCTGAGGCAGCCGAACATGTCCAGGACCAGTGAACAGGTCCACGGCGGCCGACTGATCCCCCGTCAGCTCTGCAAGGTTCCTGACCCGCAAGGCCTCCGCGATGCGTAGCACCATGGGCAGCTTCGGCATCTGCAGCCGCCCACCCTCAACCTGTTTCACCCAACTCGGCGACTTCCCCACAAGCCCGGCAAGTACCACCCGACTCATCCCACGCCGAACGCGCAACACCTGCATCCGCTGCCCGAACGCAATCGGCTCGACGGCCCCCGCCCCCCACGAACTCCCGCCATTCGACACGACCTTGCCCCTCTCTGCAGATCACATCAGGGCCAGGGTACGGGGCCAAGTGCGACCTGAGCCGACTACTTGATTACGGCACGGAGTACAGCGCCTGCCTCTTCAGGCATGCCCCTCTTGTGCAACTCGGCGGCGAAGTGGATCACGCTCCGGTCAGTTCGTTCGCGCACGAAAATGCACACATACTCGTCAGCCAGCCGGGGGTGTTCGTGCCGAAGGGCAGCGAGGTAGAGGGTGCTCTCCAGAGGGGACAGCTCGCGCATGCTTTCGCGTAGCAGTAGCAGCGCTCCGGCTGTTTTCTGCTGCTCGATCAGCTCCCTTGCGCGGCTGGCCAGGAGCCGTGCTTCGAGCTGGGTGCGTTGTCGCACCTGCCGGTCCCCTGATCGGCGGGGGACCGGCAGGTGCGTTCCTTGATCAGAGGCGGAACTTGTGAGGTTCAATGCGGCATTCCTGTTGCCTGCCGCGCGGAGCAGTGAGTTGAGCTCACGCCGGGCCTGTTCCAGTTCCACCTGGGTTCGTGTGTGACGACGGCGGAGGTTCGCGCATTCAACGGAACGGCACTCCTTGTGTGCCGCCTCACAAAGGTGCTGCAGCTCCTGCAGGCTATAGCGCATGGAACGTGTGTCGGACGCCTCGGCGGTGAGCTTGTAGAGGTGCTCAATGAACTGCTGACCAGGCACTCTGGAGCCGTTGAGATAGCGCGAGACGGAGTCTTCGCCGACTGGGTGGCCAAGTTCGCCAAGCCGCTCGGACAACTCGCGCAGCGTCGGCGGCTGATGCACCCCGCAGTGCTGGTACAGGTAAATCGCAGCCTCGGCTAGATCCTTTCGACTGCCCGGAGGGACGTTCTGATTGATGTTGCCGCCTGCTTGGCCTCTTCGAGACACCTGACCGCCCGCTTCTGTATGCCGCCAGCGGTACCGCAGCGGACCGCCGGAGCCCCGTCTTGCCAACCTGCGCGCAAGACATGATTCCACTGGATTCTTGTTCGGTACCGGAGAACGCTAGTTGTCAGCAGTTCCGACCCGCCCGAGCCTCTGAGTGAAAACCTCCGGGCCTGCGGGTGGACGGGCATGACGCAAGACGAGACCCGGAGGTACCGATGGAACCGTCGTGGCAGGACACGAGGTTGGGATCCAAGGCGCGCGCCGCCCTGTGGTTGGTGTCGGTGGTGGGAGAAGGCAGGGTGTTCACCAAGGCGCAGGTCCGTGCAGCGTTCCCGGAGGCGCAGATCGATCGCCGGATCCGGGAACTCCGTGACCACGGCTGGGAGATTCACACGAGCCGCGATGACCCCTCACTGAGGCAGGACGAGCAGCGGTACGTCAAGCGTGGTGCCGAGGTCTGGATTCCGGGCCAGAAGACGCTCCGTAAGGCAAAGACAAGCTTGACGGCTGCGCAGCGGATCAAGGTCATGCAGGCTGACGGATTCCTGTGCCGGTCCTGCGGTATCAGCGCCGGCGAGTCCTACGGTGACGGTGGCCCCGATGCTCAGCTGGACATCGCCCGCCGGAACGTGCGCAACCTGGACGGCATCGAGCAGACCGAGCTGGTCACTGAGTGCAATCGCTGCAGGACCGGTGGCGCGCACCGGGAGGTCGACCTGGCAGAGTTCATCGGCAGGGTGCAGGGGTTGGGTCCGTTGGAGCAGGACGTGTTCCTGGGTTGGATGGATGCCGGTCAGCGGGAGCTCGGCGAGCTCGAGAAGCTGTGGGCCACCTATCGGTCGTTTCCGGAGTCGTCGCGTGATGCTGTGAGGGACGCAACGCGCGGACTGGGCAACTAGAAGGGATAGGGCAGACCATGATGCTTTCATTCGAACCCCCGCCGCGTGCGGAGGAGATCAGCCGGACGGTCAAGAAGAAGCTCGCCGAGGCCAAGGAGTCCGGCGGCACCCGGGAGACGGTCACCGTTGACTGGAACGATAGGACCCTCCACGTCGAGGTGATTGACGTGCCGCTCACTGATCTCTACTACAACCCTGGGACGCATCGCATCCGAGCCCAGCGCAGCCACGACGCCGGCAAGGATGCGGCGTTGGACGAAGCTCCTTGGAGCACGGACAGCCAGAGGTACCTGGAGCAGCTGCTGATGGCTTCGCCGTCGAACCCGGCGGAGCGCGATAGCAGGTTCGACGCTCTCAAGGTCAGCCTCTCGGAGTTCGGGCAGAGCGACCCCGGACTCGTCACGCACCATGGCGTGCTGGTAAACGGCAACACGCGGGCAGCCGGACTGCGCGATCTCGGTCGGACGTCCATGCGTGTGGGAGTTCTCCCAGCATCGTTTAGCTGGGCTGACATCAACGCGGTGGAGCTTTCGCTTCAGCTGCGGAACGATCACCGGCGGGACTACTCGTACATCAACCGGTTGCTGGCGATGGAAGAGCAGGCGTCGGTGGGGCGGATTCCTGGCGACATCGCCCGTGACTTCCGTATCCGTGAGGCCACGTACCACCAGGAACGGTGGATCCTCGGCGTAGTTCGCGAGTTGATCAAACGTAGTTCGAGCCGCGGGGGAGTGGCGGCTCTTCGGCTGGTGGATTTCGAGGATGATCAAGAGAAGCTCAAGGAGCTGCACCGTCGCTACGAGAAGTTGAAGAGCGTAGACCCGGACCAGGCGGAAGCGCTCAAGGAGGCGAGGCTTGCCGCTATCCTCCTCGGCTTCTCGAAGACCGATGTCCGGCACATCGATGAGACGTTCCTGCACAGCGGTTACCTCGACCGGAATCTTCCGCCGAACCTGACGCAGGCGGGGACCGAGCCTGAGCCGCAACCCGCCGAGACGATCGCTGGGCTGGACATGCCGGTGCCGGAAACTGCGGCCGCGGTCGCCGCGGCGCGCTCGCTCACTGACCGGATCGTGCGGGCCAAAGCCGCAGCAAGGGGCGGTAAGCCGGGGCTGGGCGACGCTGAGATGAGCAGCGCCCAAGAGGTCGTCGAGGAGGCGAAGGAGGCTTTTGACCGGGCTATCGACGCGGCGGGGAGGGATGCGCGCGTGCGTAAGCGCAAGCAGCTGGCGCCGGCGCGCCTCGCAGACGCCTGTGTGGATATCGATCAGTGCGTCGCGGATTTCGTCCAGGCCCGGGCATCGCAGTCCTTGGATGAGGAGGCTTTCGACGAGGCACTTCTTAAACTTCGGTCCAGTATCAGCAAGTTGGCACAGCAGGCTGGGCGTGGAGCTAGTCATCCTGGTGACGGCTTGGCATGGCTTCTGGGTGCTGCCAAGCTGGAGCTCCACCGGTGACGGCATCGGCGGTGGAAGCTTCCCTGCGCCTTGCGCTTGATTCCTCTCGCACCAAGGTCGTACTCCGGACAACCGAGAAGTACAGACAAGACTTGGTGCGCTTGACTGCTCGCTTCCCAAGTGGAGGACAGTTAGGGCTACTTGAAGCCCAGCTAGATCTTGATGACCTGCTTGGCGACGTTGCGTCAGTCAACAGCTGGCCGGACCGCGCAGGAGTTGTCTGGGATCAGGAGCTGCGGGAACTGGTCGTTGGCGTTCTCCAGGACGCGAAAGCTGTCGAGTCGCGCCTGGCAAACGGTACTGACGCGACTGCTGCGGTAGCGGATCACGACGTCGAAGCCCTGCTAGGTGACAACTGGGTGGGGGCACTCAGTGAGTTCCAGCGCCGCGACATCGCCAAGCTGTTGTCCCTTCAGCACGGTGCGAACTTCAGCGTGCCCGGCGCGGGAAAGACTCGCGTGGCGCTAGCTGTCTACGCCGCCCAGAAAGAACAGGAGAAGGTCAGCCGCGTCCTGGTCGTGTGTCCCAAGTCAGCCTATGAGGCTTGGGAGTCCGAAGCTGCGCTGTCGTTCCAGGATCCGCTGCGAACGCAGATCATGGAGCGTTCGCGCAATGGATGGACCGAGATGCTGATCGTGAACTACGAGCGTCTCGACAGAGCGCTGCCCAGTCTGGCCAGCTGGCTCAAGGCCGCTCCCTCAATGATCATCCTGGATGAAGCGCACCGAATGAAACTTGGGGTGCGGGGGACGTACGGGGCTGCTTGCATGGCGCTCGGGCCTCTGGCGCGGAGGCGGCTGATCCTCACCGGTACACCGGCGCCCAACGGATCACGCGACCTGGAGAGTCTCCTTGGGTTTGTCTGGCCAGGGCACGGCCAGCGATCCGTCACTCGCGCCGTGGCTGGCGGGGACCTTGCCCATGCCAGTAGCGTGCTGCGTCCGCTGTTCACGCGGACAACCAAGAATGAGTTGGGGCTGCCGCCCATGGATCTGTCCATGAGGTATGTGGACCTGCCGGACCTTCATCGCGATATCTACAACTCCATGGTCAACGGGAGTTCCGGTACGGAACGCGATGACCTGAGTTCGCTCGGGAAGACGGCGCTGCGTCTGCTCATGGCGGCGACGAGCCCGGCTCTTGTGCTGGCCGGTGCCAGCCGTCACGAGCCGCTCGCCTATCAGCTTCCGCCTCTGCAGATCCCTGCAGGCAGTTCGCTCTATTCGCTCCTGCAGAGCTTGCCCGACTACGAAATGTCGCCCAAATACAAGGAGGCTGCGGCGATCGTCGCAGAGAACGCCAGGCGGGGACGGAAGACCCTCATCTGGACAACTTTCGTACGCAGTCTGACGACGCTGGCTAAGTTGCTCAGTGAATATGAACCTGCCGTAGTTCACGGAGGGACACCGGACCGCGAGGAGGAGTTGCGGCGGTTTCGCGCGGACAAGGACTGCATGGTGCTGATCTCCAACCCGGCCACGCTGGGGGAAGGGATCAGCCTTCATCGCACGTGCCACGATGCCGTGTACGTCGAAAGGGACTTCGTCGCAGGACGGTTCCTGCAGAGCCTGGACCGGATCCACCGGCTGGGACTGGCCTCGGATATGGAGACCCGTGTGACGGTCTTGGCCGCTTCGGGAACTGTCGACGAAGTGGTGGCGGCACGGCTCCAGTTGAAGCTGGACTTCATGGGCAGGATTCTCGACGACCCGACCGTGCAGCAGCTGGCCTACCTGGAGGAAGAGCCCTCGGTTGCCGCCGGACTGGCCCCTAGTGACGTTCAGGCCCTGCTCCAGCATGTGAACAGGGAGGACCTCCAGGGCGCTGTGTGACCCCCGACTGTGTGGTGGGGCGAAGCGGCTGTGAGACTGCTGCCCGGAGATGGGCAGCAGTCTCACAGCCGCTCTGCGACACTGGGGGTCGGTTTTGCGTCACATCAGGAGGAGCGAGTCCATGAGCGCCAGCGGCCGCGAGGTTCCGCAGACAACCCCGCCGTTGACCTCGATCGAGATCTGCGCGGGTGCGGGAGGCCAGGCCGTTGGTCTGCACAACGCAGGCTTCAAGCACCTCGCGCTGGTCGAATATGACACACACGCTGTAAGTACGCTACGGGCGAATGTCGGCACCTGGCCGGGATGGGGGAAGAAGCGGGCTGCAGCGCTCGAGCCGCTGGATGTGAAGGATTTCCTCGATTCGAAAATTCGGCGTGGCTTGGGAGTCGGTAAGGGCGAGCTGGATTTGTTTGCCGGCGGCGTTCCCTGCCCGCCCTTCTCATTGGCAGGAAAGCAGCTAGGCCCGGACGACGAACGCGACTTGTTCCCAGAAGCCCTCAAGATTATCGAGGCCCTGCTGCCGAAAGCGGTAATGATCGAAAATGTGCGCGGCATTCTGGAGCCGCCACACGTCTTCATTGAGTATCGTAGATCAGTGGTCAGTGAGCTCCGCCGCTTGGGGTATGTGGTCCCAAAAGTCGATAAAACATGGCCAATTGAGGTCCAGGACCAGGTTATGAGGAGCGTCTGGCGCCGTCTCGATGCCAGCAATTTCGCCGTCCCGCAGTTGCGGCCGAGAGCGATTCTGGTGGCGATTCATCGGGACGCTTTGAAGGGTCAGGAGTTCGTCTGGCCCAAGGGCGTGGCAGGCGGCCCGGTTTCTGTTGCCGCCACCCTGGAAGAGACGATGCGGGAGCGGTGCCACCAATTCTGGGACCGGAATGAGGATGGCCGCGACGCAAGGCCCGGTGATCGTACGGGCAATGATGTCTTTCGCGACTGGCATCGCCAGGCAACTGAAGCGGAGCAGAACGCTACGGGCGGAGTGGGGCCCACCTTGGTCGGAGGGTCCCGGAAGCACGGTGGTGCTGACCTGGGTCCTACCAGGGCAAAGCGCGCATGGGAGGCTATGGGAGTCGACGCGACGGGTGTGGCCAACGACTCTGGTCCCGGCACGGTTCCTGACCGGGATCTGTTCCGCAAGGCGGGCCCCATGCTGACGGTTGAACAAGCGGCCCTCATCCAGGGATTTCCGCGGGGATGGGAATTTCAGGGCAAGAAGACTGCCCGGTACCGGCAGGTGGGAAATGCCTTCCCCCCGCCGGTCGCCGAGGCCGTAGGAAGAGCTATCGCCGCGGTCCTGCGCCCGGAATTGCGGGACGCGCTGCTGGCGGGTTACGTCATGGACGGCGGGGAGCCTGAAGGCGAGTCCGGGCAGCTGTCGATCGGCGGCTCAGCGCTTTCCGGTCTCCCGACGTCGAGCGACGACAACAGCAGCGATCTTGTCGGCGCACAGTGAAGCCTCTTCGTGTTCCCAGAACCGTAGTACCAGCCAACCAGCCTTACTGAGCTGTGTGTTGGTGTCGGTGTCGCGTGTCATGTTGCGAAGTACCTTGTCGGACCAGTAGCCAGGGTTGGTTTTTGGTGGAACGTAATGGTCCGGACACCCGTGCCAGTAGCAGCCATCGATGAAGACGGCGACCTTTGCCGGACGAAATACGAGATCGGCCGTTCGGCGCAGGCTGGGAAGTGGTCTCGCGCTGACGCGATAGCGGAAACCCTGCGCATGCACGAGCTGCCGGATCATCTGCTCGGGCTTAGTATCGCGGCTCCGGATCGCTTGCATGTTCCGGCGACGTGCAGCCGACGATGCCCAGGATCCTTCCGGGACCGTCGGCTCGAGTTCATCAGGCACGGATCACAGGCTATCCGTGGTGACGATTGGTGCGTCAAGGCGGGCGGAGTCCTTGGTGCGGAAGCGCACGAGCTGGCGGGATGAGCCGGTGGCGGCGGCCGGCGGGAGCAGGGTGAACGCCATGATGACTCGCGATGGATCGGCCACGCCATTGCTGACTGCAGCGCGGACGGCCGCAGTGTCGCCCGCCTCCACCACCGGGTAGAAGAGCGCGATGCCACGCCGAGGTGAACCGAGCCTCGATGCAGCCGACGCGCTGCCAGAGACCAGCAGCTCAGCAGTGTTCCGGTGCTCCATACCCGCGATGCGGCCGAAGGAGACCTTGCCAGGCTGGCGGGCACGTCGGACCAGAGAGAGCGGGGCTGAGCCAAGCACCGTAGCCGTGACTGGCTGGCCGGAGGTCAACTGTGGCGCGACGAACAGCCAGTCGTCGACCTTGGCAAGCGTGCCGTCCAATTGCGACAGATACGTGAGGTGGGGCGCGAAGTGGCCCGGGCGCTCCCACTCGAGCTGCGAAAGGACGCGGACCAGGTCGCTGTGGCTCACCAGGCCGGTCAACGCCTCGATCCTCGAACTATCGGCTTCCGGCGCTTCGCTGGCGAAAATCCGCGGTTCGGGCGAGAGGGAGTCCAGGAGAGGCCGCCACCGCTCAGTGTTGCGTTTAATGGCGGCCGGATTGACCGGGTAGGCCGCAGGCTCGATCGGCTTGCCCGGTGAACGGATCTCAATCAGCTCGGAGTTGAACATCTTGTTCGCGCTCGTAGGCCTGAGCCACGACAGGTGCTGTGATACCAGCGGCGGGACCTGGGCCGGGGTCACCTGGGGATGGCCGTCGACGGGTTCGGAGTACTGGCGGAGCTGCTCGCGGAAGGTCTCCTCGTCGCGGCAGATCGCCTCGAAGGCCTCGTAGAGGTCGATCTCCTTGGCGCCCATCGTCTCCTCGCGGCCGAGGTAGAGGCGCACCAGGTCGCGGTAGCCGTTGCGGAAGCCGAACCATCGGCCCATCTGCATCAGAGTCGACGCGTTGTTGGTGCGGCGACGGTAATAGGTGACAGTGAGACCCTCGATCGTGAAGCCGCGCGCCAGCTTCTGGCCGCCGATGAGGATCTTCCAGATGGAACGCTTGTCGAAGTCGGCCTCGCCGGTCTCGATGTCCTTGTCGCCGTTGACGACGATGATCGGCTGATCGTCGCCGCCGATCCGAATGGCCGCTGCGCCGATGTAGGGCGCCAGTTCGTCGTACGACGCCGGCATCGCGTGTCCGTCCGCACGTACCCGGGATACCGGGGCAACGTCGGTTTCGAAGAGGCTACGCAGCCGGGCGTGGCCCGAGGCGCCGGTATAGCCGGAGTTCCACCACAACCGCGTTACACGGCCCAGCAGTTCGCGGTGCTCTGCCGTGCGCACCGACTCATGGATCAGCATGGTGTGGTGCTGGAAGTGGCGGTCGCCCAGCCCGTTTGACTCCCGGTACAGCTTCATCGCGGCAGTGAGAACGAACATGTCCATGGCCTGCTGCAGACAGCTGTCGTCCACGGGGTCGGACAGCAGGATGTTGCGGACGTGTGCCTTCTCGTTGGAGTTGGCGACAGTTCGTTCCGCCGGCTCGACCGTGGTGTCGAGATCGTGGAAGTCCTGGACGCCCATGTATCCGGACGGGCGGGGGAGCGAGACGATGAAGTCCTTCGGGAAGATGTCCTCGGAGTCGCTCGGGTCGACGAAGACGTTCGCGAACGGCGTCGCCGTGTAGCCGACATACTGGGCTCGCGGCAGCATCTGCAGCAGCTCCGAGATCTTGTCGTTGATCGCGGTGCGCTCTACGTCCGGCTTGTTCGGGTTGGCGGTGTTGACCGAGGCCTCGTCGGACTCGTCGTCGATGATCAAGACAGGGATCTCGCCGAGGGCCGTCTTGATCTTGTTGAGGTCCTTGACCAGTTTCGCAAGGACGCTCTTGTTCTTCTTCACGACCATCAGGCGGGCCGCCGAGCGGTGGAGGTTGCGTGCGTCGTGCAGCGGGAGGGCGGGCTCCTGCTTCTCGAACTCGAGGGCGACGATGCCCTGCAGCAGGCTCTTGTAGTCGTCGTCCCGGGTGGTCATGCGGTGGATGTCGAAGCCGCCGAGCGCGGAGGGCTGGCCGCCGTGGGACAGGAACTTGCCGCGGGACCACGCAGGGTCGTCGGCGTAGTCGGACTCGTACTCGGCGGCGCCGCGCAGGATGTTCTCGCGGCCGACCAGCTCCATGTCGAGTCGGCGCTGCGTCTGTGCGCGCAGCAGATTGAGAGTGCCGCCGAGGACGATGACAAGGCGATAGCCGGCGTCCACGGCCTTGGCGATCACGCCGGTGAAATTGGCGGTCTTGCCGGACTGCACATAGCCAACGACGAGGCCCTTCGACTGGTACGCGGACGCGGAGGTCGGGTCCGCTAGGCGTTCGACGACCCGGTCGGAAGCCGTGTCCAGACCGGCGACAGCGGTCTCGGACCATCCCTTTTCGGACAGCAGACGTCGGTAGGCGGGCCAGTACCAGCTGCGTCCCCGAAGGGACTGGGGCGTGTACCAGTCCGGGTTCGGGTGCCGCGCGCTGATCACGACGGGCTCGGAAGCCTTCGCCACCGGGATCAGAGTGTTGAGGAGCTTGCGAGTCTCGTCGGGCAGGCCGAGCAGGTCGAGTACGTCTGCCCGACGGTCAGCGGTGTGCGGCTCCGACGAGGACCAGGCAGGCCCTTCCGCGTAGTCCCACTGGGTCAGCTGCTTGCGCCACAGTTCAACCAGTTGGTCGGTGGAGTGGGAGAGATAGAGGGTGTCCTGGAAGTCAGCGCCGGTGGCACAGGCTTCGGCCGCCGCTCCCTCCCCCTCGGCGTGGAATGCGAGGGCGCGCAGCAGGTTCTTCGGACGGCTGGTCTGCATTCCGGCGAGGGCGGACTGGTGGAGCGTGAGACGGACGGTGGCCGCGTTCGTGGTCATCGATGGTTCTTCCTCGGGCTCATGGAATACGGAACTCGGCCGGTTCGGCCGGGGAGTCGGGGGACGGCTCGATGCCGGTGAGGTCCATGACGTACTGGACGGCAGAGATGCGCTCGTGTGCTTCACCGGACAGGGCCGAGAAGTTCAGGCGGGGTAGGGCGGAGGACGTGAGGAGCAGCGGCGCGGTGCGGAGTGTCCATCGCTCGTCGTCGGGCAGATCCTCGGACCAGCCGGCGGTGGCCAGTGTGTGGTCGAGGCGGTCGAGGGCGGCCGGGGCGTGCTCCCGTACCGCTGTCCGAACGGCCTGGGCGCTCTCGGCGAGTGTGCGTCCGCCGGTGCCCCCACGGGTTAGCTGCAAAGACGCCAGCCACAGGGGGCGTCCGGGAGTGGGATCCAGTTGGTGAAGGCCGTGGACGCTGTGCCGACGCCGCTCGGAGGCGGTGGTTTTCACCTCTAGGTCGAACCCGGGAAGGCCGAAGTCGTGCTCCTCGCCGGTCGGACCGGTCCATGAATCGACCGCTGCGTACCAACCGTCGTGGGCGGCGAGTGCGTTGAGCGCGGTGAGCTCGCCGAGCAGGCCGATACGTTTCTCCGCAGCAAGCGCACGCGGACGGTCAAGGAGCGCACTCCATGCCCGAACAGTCTCGGCGAAGGCGCGGTCGAGGGTGCGACCGTGTCCCACGATCCGGTCCGCGATCGCGGAGACGAAGTCGTGGAAGTCACGGAGCAATTCGGGCCGGGTGGTGCAGATTCTTGCCATCCTCCGCCTGCCGTCGGCGATCTGCTCGACGCGGACGGTGGACAACGGTGATTGCGGCAGCCGGTCCCGTGGCCCGAGGTCGACGTGCAGTGCGATGTCGCTGCCGCCGTGTCGCACAACGTAGGAGACCCGCGGCGAGGCGGAGGCGTCGGACAGCGGGAAGTCGGTTGCCTGGCCCTTGCTCAGATAGTGCTCGACGTCCGTCCAGGAGACGCCACGTCCTTCAGTCACCGTCCGCCACCCGGTCCAGTTCCGCGCGGGCCGCCGAGACCAGGATCGCCTGCCACAGCTGCAGATTGTCCTTCTCGCGGCTGCCGCTGTACTCCTTTTCGAACACTTGGTGCAGGAGGACGTACATCAGAGACTTGATCAGCGGTGCGTCGTTCAGGCCACCGCGCCGGCCGCCCAGGATGGCGGCCCGGTAGTGCTGATTGAGGACGATCGTGCGCTCTGTTCGGTCGATGTCGAAGAAGAGCTCGTTGTCGAGTTTCTGCCAGCGGACCGAGACGGCGTCTTCGTACGGGATCGCCGGCAGCTCGTCGAGGACGGTCTCGCGTACGGCGGGGTCGATGCCCTTACCTGGCGGGATCACCGGCTTGCGGGTCGTACCCGAACGTTTGCGCGCATCGCGGTACACGCCGTCGCTGTCCGTCAGGAAGTGCAGGAAGGAGCGGGACTCCGGGTCGATGGCCTTCTCCAGTGCGGCCGTGAACTCGGGAGACGCCTCGACGCCGGCCTTCTTCACCGTCAGCCGGAAGACATCGCCGAGGGCCGACGGTAGATCGACAGCCACGCGCGCCAGAGACAGATGCTGCTCAGGCTGGCGGAAGTTGTTCCAGCCGCCCGCCTGCACGAGGCGGTCGTGGCGGTAGAAGTAGAAGCCCTGGCGGTCGACGACCGAGCCGACGGCCTTGTACTCGTCGAGGTTGGACTTCGGCGTCCAGATGTGAGCGTGGAGTGCCACGTCACCGATGGACGGTACGGCGGCGGTGAACCGGCGGGGATAGTCCGGGTGCCCGCTCACGGGGTAGCCGAAGGGGTCGAGAGGCTGGACGCCGAAGTTCATGTACTCGGTGCCGGTACGGACGTCCTCCACGGCGATGGTGATGTTGAAGTCGTCCCGGGCGAGGAAACGGTGCAAGTAGAGGCCGAGGTGCAGGCCCAGCTTGTTGATCGTCCGATGCAGATACCGGTCCGTCTGGCCCCCTCCGCCGTGCTTGGGGAAGTCCTTCACGCCGTCCCAGCGCACGACCGTGCCCTGCCAGATGATCGGGCGCTGGGCGTAGCGGTCGATAAGTGCCTGGGCATAGGCGGGGTCAACGATGTCGCACTGGAAGCCAGCGACCGCACGTTCCATCAGCCAGCGTCGTCCTGCGGTGCGGGTTCGCTTGGTGGTGCTGATCACGGTGACGGCCGAGGCATGACTGAGGGACGCCGACTTCAGACCGGTGCCGAACATGCCGAGCGCGCCTGGGGCGTAGTCCCGCTTGCCGCCGACGGTCATGGCGACGTCGAGATCCTCGTCGCTCATTCCCTTGCCGTCATCGATCACCAGCAGGCTCACGAGCTGGTCGCCGTCGCGCAAGAAGTGGATGACCACGTCCTTCGCCCCGGCGTCGATGGAGTTGTCGACGAGATCGGCCATCGCCACCTCGAAGCCGTACCCCTGGCTGCTGAGCGCTTCCATGTACCGCGCGTCCGGTGGGAGGTGCCTGCTCCCTGCGGTGGGAACGTCGAAATGCCACTCGACAGTCATGCCCTGCCTCAGTGTCGAAATGTGTTGATGTGATTAATGGTGACAATAGCGTGAGGGGCAGACAACCGGACCAGAACGCGGACGCGGGCAGGGGGCTACGGCCGGCGGCGGCGCCGGATGTTCACTGCGCGGGCCTCGACGATGGCCGCCGCCACTTCGTCGGGGCTCTCGTGCTCCCAGAAGCGGAGCACGGTCCAGTCGGCCGCTTCGAGGTGCCGCGTGGTCTCGCGGTCGCGGGCCGTGTTCTGGTCGAGCTTGGTTCGCCACCACTCGGCGTTCGACTTCGGCCGGGTCGTGTGGTCAGGACAGCAGTGCCAGAAGCATCCGTCGAGGAAAACCGCGATGCGGGCGGGGCCGAGGACGATGTCGATCGTCCGGCGGGGCATGCCGGGTACCGGCACGTTGACGCGGTAGCGGAGGCCCGCCGCGTGAAGGAGGCGGCGGACGGCGATTTCCGGTGCGGTGTCGCGCGAGCTCTGTCCGCTCATGCGGGACGACGCGGCGGGTGAGCTCGGCACGAATTCGGACACAAGGGAATTGTGCCGGCGTGCGGGGGCGTGGTGGGCGCCCCCGCGTCCGGTCTCAGGCCTGGGGCTGGCCGTGGCACTCCCCATACCCGGCCCCCGACCCGCACCAGCACTCGTTCCGCGGGGGCCAGGGGTTGGCTCGGCCTCGGGAGGCGAGGGTGGTGGTGTATTGGGGGAGGAGGGAGGGGTCGGAGGGGGTGGTGGCCTCGGAGGCGGCGAAGGCCTCGTAGGAGGGGACCGTGGCGGTGACGATGCCGAGGTTCGGGGTGCCGGAGGCGGCGAGTTCGCGGAGGGCCGACTCTGTGGTCGCGAGGTGCTCCTCGTGGGAGGGGTACTCGGACTCGAGGTCGGGGTACGCCGCGAGGAGTTCGGCGAGTTCCGTGGCCGGCCAGTGCAGGACCGCGACCGGGAACGGGCGGGACAGGGCGGCGCGGTACGAGCCCAACTCGGCCTGCAGGCGGGCGATTTCGGCGCGGAGTTCGGCGGGGTTCTCGGAGCCGAGTGACCAGGTGCGGTTCGGGTCGTGGAGTTCGTCCAGGGTGACCGGGGAGGTGTGCAGGTCGTCCGCCAGCGTGTCCTGGTTGTCGTGGTCGAGGCCGAGCAGTCGGCGTACGCGGTGCCGGCCGACGAGCAGCGGGCGGGCGTCCTGCGGGACCGGGGCGCCCGGCGTGATCAGGCGGGTGGTGGCCTCGGTGAACGTCTCGTGGGCCGGTTCCAGCTCGTCGTGCGACTCCAGGGACTCGGCGATGATCACCCAGGGTGCGGGGTCGCGGGGTGTGCTGCCACGGACGCCGTCGATGATCGCGCGGGCCTCGGCCTCGTGTCCGTACTCCCAGAGGTTCGCGGCCTTCAGGGCGCGGATCAGGAGGGAGTTCGCCGGGGTCTGGCCGAGCAGGTTGTCGTAGAGGGTGGTGGCGCGTTCGCGCTCGCCGGCGAGTTCGAGGTGGGCGGCGGCGTGCAGGTGCAGCTGTTCCGCGTCCTGCGGGTACTGAGTGGCCGTACGCAGGAGGCGCTCGGCCTCCGCGATGTGCTCGGAGGTCTGCTCGGGGTCCGGTCCGGGGACCGACTCGGGGTCGGCAGCTGCGGGCTGTGCGGCGTTCGATCCGCGGTTCGCGGCCGAGCTGGTCGCGGCGGTGCGGTCGGAGGGCTGGTCGGCCGCGGGGTCCGTCCCGCCCGTGCGGTCGGCAGGCGTAGCAGGCGTGTCGGGGCGCATGGGGGACACGGTACTGCTCGGGGGTGGGCTGCGTGGAAGAGCGTCCGTCGGTGGACGTTCGGCGTCGGGGGTGGGGGCGGGACGGAGGCCGGATCCCTCTCGGTGGTTCCGGTGTCGGGCTCCTGCCGTTCGTCGCGGCTGGCGGCTGGCGGCTGGCGGCTGGCGGCTGGCGGCTGGTGGTGTTCGTGGGCGCGGGGGTGGGGGCGGTGGGTGCGTCGGTTGTTGGGTTCGGGGTGTGGGGCCGGCTCGCGCCGGTTGTCGTTTCGTCTGCCGGTCTGGTGAGTTCTGGGCGGTGCCCTTATCGTGCGGCCCTGCCCCGGGGAGTGCCCGGGGAGTGCCCGGGGCGTGCCCGGGGCGTGCCGGGGGAGCGCCGGGGAGGTGCCGAGGGGAAATCCGGTTGATCGGCCGGGCGGGGCCGCCGGCCATCCGCTCAGCGCTCCCGGTAAGCGCTCCCGGTCCTTGCCCCCGGCCCCGCCTCCGGCCGCCGCAACGAGGAGGTCCCGTGCCGGAACGTCCGCCGCAACGTGACTCGGTGCTGAAGCGTGGCGGTGAGCCGCACTCCGACTCGGTGCTGAAGGGTGGCGGTGAGCCGCACTCCGACTCGGTGCTGAAGGGTGGCGGTGAGCCGCACTCCGACTCGGTGCTGAAGGGGGGCGGGGATCCGCACTCCGACTCGGTGCCGAGGGGTGCCGGGGATCCGCACTCCGCCACGGTGCCGAAGGGTGCCGGGGATCCGCACTCCGCCACGGAGCCGAAGGGTGCCAGGGACCCGCACTCCGACACGGAGCCGAAGGGCCCCAGGGACCCGCACTCCGACACGGTGCCGAAGCCCGACTCGATGCCGAAGCCCGACACGGACCCGAACGGCGCCACCGGCCAACAGCCACCCCCACCCCCATCCCCACCCCCACCCCGAGTCTTCCCAGCCCTCCGAGTCCTCCGAGCCCCCCGCCCGCCCCGCAGGCAGAAGCCCGTACCCGTGGTCGTAGGACACCGCGTCCGATCCCGGCGCCGGACCACCGCGTACGCGGGACCGGGGAAGCGACGGGCCGGTCGGGGCGCGAGGACGGGAGCCCGCCCCCGGCCCGCTCGCCGTTCGCGTCCCGCGCAGGCCCTGTGGACGGGGGCGGAGCTGGCGGTGACGGGCGGGGTGGTGCTGTTGCTGCTCGTCGTGCACCAGTTGTGGTGGACGAACCGGGAGGCGCAGGCCGGCGCGGACGAACAGGTGCGCGCCCTGGAGTCGGAGTGGGGACGCGGCGACGACCGCGTCGTGGGGCCGCAGGATCCCGGCGGTACGAAGGACGCTCCGGAAGGCGGCGGCAGCAGTAACGAGAAGGCCGGCCGCGCGAAGGGCGGCGGCGAGCGTCCCGCGACCGCCGCCGAGCCGAAGCCCGCACCGCGCTGGGACCAGGCGTACGCGGTCCTGTCGATCCCGCGCCTCGGCGTCCGTATCCCCGTGGCCGAAGGCATCAGCAAGTCCGGCGTCCTCAACAAGGGCTACGCGGGCCACTATCCGGAGACCGCCCAGCCCGGACGCCCCGGCAACTTCGCGCTCGCCGGGCACCGCAACACCCACGGCGAACCGTTCCGCCACATCGACCGCCTCCGCCCCGGCGACCGCCTGACGGTGGAGACCGAGGGCGCCGAGTACGGCTACGTCGTCGACCGGACGCTGCCCGAGACCCTGCCCGGAGACGGCGGCGTCATCGCGAAGGTGCCGCGCAGCGCGGTGCGGCCGAGCGCCGGCTACGACGCGCCCGGGTACTTCATCACGCTGACCACCTGCACGCCCGAGTACACCTCCAAGTACCGCCTGGTGGTGTGGGGCAAGCTCAAGTCGGTCGAGCCCCGCTGACGTCAGCGAGTGACCCCGCCGGCGGAACCGGCCGACCTCCGAGCCCCGCCGGACCCCCAACCTCCACCCCACAACCGGAGGTCTACGCTCCGTCCGTGCTCTCTCGTCCTCATCTCCTCTGGCTCCTGGTGCCGTTCGTGCTCTACATCGGCGCGCTGCCGTTCGTGAACCGGGTGGAGCCCGTGATCGCCGGGCTGCCGTTCCTGTTCGTCTGGCTGCTCGGCGCCACCGTCCTCACCGTCGTCGCGGCCTGGCTGACCTGGCACGGCGACCGTCACCACCGGGCGGCCCTGGCCCAGCGCGCGCGGGACGCCGAGCCCGAGGAGGGCGGGCGATGAACGCCGTCGTCGCCACCTCCGTGTTCGCCGTCTTCATGGTGGCCACCGTGGCCCTCGGCCTGTACGCGGTGCGGGGCCGCGGCGGGCAGGGCGGGCTCACCGAGTGGTCGGTCGGGGGCCGCAGCCTGGGCGCGGTCTTCATCTGGGTCCTGATGGCAGGCGAGAGCTACACGAGTTTCAGCTATCTGGGCGCCGCGGGCTGGGGCTACAACTACGGCGCGCCGGTCCTCTACGTGGTCGCGTACATGTCCTGCGGCTACGCCGTCGGCTACGTCGTCGGGCCGATGCTCTGGGCGTACGCGCGCAAGCACGACCTCGTCGGGATCACCGACATGGTCGCCCACCGCTACGACCGCCGCTGGCTCGGCGCCGCCGTCGCGATCCTGGCCACCGTCTTCCTGCTGCCGTACATCCAGCTGCAGATCACCGGCATGGGCGTGGTCGTGTCGACGATCTCGTATGGCGCGATCAGCCTCAACTGGGGCTATTTCATCGCCTTCGCGGTCACCACAGGCTTCGTCGTGGTGAGCGGTCTGCGCGGCAGCGCCTGGGTCTCGGTGCTCAAGGACGTATTGGTCATCGCCACGCTCGCCTTCCTCGCCGTGTACGTACCACTGCACTACTTCGACGGTTACGGGCCCTTCCTCGACCGGCTCACCGCCGAGAAGAGCGACTGGCTGACGCTGCCCGGGAACGGCGGGGACGGCGAAGGAGGCAGCGGACTCGGCACCGCGTGGTTCGCCACCACCTCGGTGCTCAACGCGCTCACCGTGGTCATCTTCCCGACCACCGTGGCCGGTTACCTCGGTGCGAAGAACGCCGATGCGCTGCGCCGCAACGCGATCTGGCTGCCCGCGTACAACATCCTGCTCTTCGTGCCGATGCTGCTCGGCATGGCCGCGCTGTTCGTCGTGCCGGGTCTGGTGGGGGCGGACTCGAACCTGGCGCTGTTCCGCCTGGTCGTCGATTCGCTGCCGGCCTGGGCGGTGGGTGTGATCGGGGTGGCGGCGGCGCTGTCGTCGATCGTGCCGATGGCCGTGTTCATGCTGGTGATCGGGACGATGTGGGGGCGCAGTGTGCTCTCGCTCGTGCCGTCGCTGAGCTCCGGCCGCAGGCAGAAGGCGGGTTCGCAGCTGGTGGTCGTGGTGGCCGGCACGCTGGCCCTGATCATGACCTACGCCGTCCCCAACACCCTGGTGCGTCTCTCCCTCATCTCGTACGAGGGGATGGCGCAGCTGCTTCCGATGGTGCTGCTCGGACTGCTGTGGCGGCGGCTGTCGTTGACGGCCGCGCTGAGCGGTCTGGTGGTCGGTGTGGCACTGGTCTGCGCCCTCGTCTTCACGGAGAACGACCCGGTGTACGGGATCAACGCCGGACTTCTCGCCCTCGTCGTCAACCTCGCGGTGACCCTGGTGATGGCGTACGTCCGGCCTGCTCCGGCGGCGGGGGAGAAGGCCGGCGACGCGCGGCCCGACGCGGAGGTACTCGCGAGCACGGCGGTGTGACGCCGACGGTGGGGGCGGAGGGGCGACGCTGCCGGTGTGATGAATTCACCTCGGGGTACGGGAACTTCTGCGGGTCCTGTGACGTCACCCCAGGTGGAAGCTCAAGAGCAGGAACCGGGGCCGGCGCTACAGGAACCGGGACCGGCGCTACTCGAACGCGCGACAGGCAACAGGACGGGAGGGGACGGATGATCGGCCGGATCGGCACACTGCGTACCTCCGCCTTCGCGTTCCTCCTGCTCGCGCAGGTGCTGCTGCTCGACTCCGGGGCGCTCTCCGCCGTCGTGGCCCTCGCCGCCACCGCCGCCGCGACCACCGCATCGGCCGGTGCCGCACTCGTCGTCTGCGCGGTCTTCGCCGCGCGCCGGATGCCTGCCGCCCGGCCTGCCCGGGTGCGTACGGCCATACGTGACAGGGAGCGGCGGACCGCCTTCCTGCCCCAGCGTGACCCCGACGCCCGCGGACGCAGACGTCCACGCGCACCGGGCCGTCCCGTCCCGACGGCCGCGTAGCGGGAGGGGCACCGACCCCTTCCGTATCCACCGCTCACCCGTACCAGCTGCCACTCCTTCTGGAGTCCGGCGGGCGATCGCCCCAGCCGGCGTCCGGACACGCGGAGTTCGCGCGGCGCGGTGCGAGGTCGTTCGTGCGGTGCCTCTCCTGCACGCAGGCCGTCCTGCCGAAGCGCACACCGATGCGCACTTCCGGTACGACGAGACGACCCCTCGGAGGGGCATCCATGCCTGCTGCCATCACGGCCCACGTTTCCGCCACATCCGCCACCACCACGCTCGCCTCGCCCGTCGCGGACTTCTTCGGCGGCTTCGCCGATCTGGTCGCGCGCCTGGCGGACGGACTCGAGCCCGTATTCCACGGTTCGGCCACCGCCGCCGCGATCGTGCTGTTCACCATGGCGGTGCGGTTGGCCGTACACCCGCTGTCGCGGGCCGCGGCCCGCGGCCAGAAGGAGCGCGCCAGGCTCGGCCCGCAACTGGCCGAACTGCGCAAGAAGCACGCGAAGAACCCGGAGCGTCTGCAGAAGGCGGTCCTCGAGCTGCACACCAAGGAGAAGGTGTCGCCGCTCTCCGGCTGCCTGCCTAGCTTGTTCCAATTGCCCGCGTTCTTCCTGATGTACCACGTCTTCTCCAGCTCCGAACTGGGCGGAGGATCCAACGCCCTGCTCGACCACACCCTCGTCGCGGCACCGCTCGGCGGGCGCTGGCACGACGCCCTCGCGGACGGGGGAGTGTTCGGCGGTGCGGGGCTCGTCTACCTGGCGCTCTTCGCGCTCGTCGCCGTCGTGGCGACCGTCAACTACCGGCGGGCCAAGCGTCAGACGGCCGGTCTCGAGACCGGTGCATCCGAGATGCCGGGCATGGGGGCGATGGCCAAGGTGCTGCCGCTGTTCTCGTTCATGACCCTGGTGTCGGTGGCGGTCGTGCCGCTCGCCGCCGCGCTCTACATCGTCACCAGCACGGTGTGGAGTTCGGTCGAGCGGGCGCTTCTGTACCGGGACATGCCGGCGGCGGCGGTCACCGCGGCCGCTGCCTGAGCCGGACGGTGTGCGGTCCGTCATGTGAACGGGGTCTTGCGGACTGGATGACGACCTTGGAGGATCGGCCAATCCTCCGATGGCCGTCACCCATCGGCCCGTTCAGTGGTTGACCTGGGGAGATGACTGATGAAGCTGTTGCGAGTCGGAACCGCGGGGGCCGAGCGCCCGGCGCTGCTCGATGCCGAGGGAACCCTCCGTGACCTGTCGGAACTCGTCTCCGACATCGACGGATCCCTGCTTGCCGACCCTGCCGCACTCGACCGGATCCGGGAGGCGGCGGCCGCCGGCACCCTTCCGGAGATCGACGCCGACGGTCTGCGCACGGGCCCGCCGCTCGGCCGGATCGGCAAGGTGGTGTGCATCGGTCTGAACTATCACGACCACGCGCGCGAGACCGGAGCCGAGATCCCGGCCGAGCCGATCGTCTTCTTCAAGGCGTCGGACACGGTGGTCGGCCCCGACGACACGGTGCTCGTGCCGCGCAAGTCGCAGAAGACGGACTGGGAGGTGGAGCTGGCCGTCGTCATCGGACGTACGGCCCGCTACCTCGACTCGGCCGAGGAGGCACTCGGCCACGTCGCCGGATACGCGGTCGCCAACGACGTGTCGGAGCGCGAGTTCCAGATAGAGCGCGGCGGGACCTGGGACAAGGGCAAGAACTGCGAGACGTTCAACCCGCTCGGACCCTGGCTGGTCACCGCCGACGAGGCCGGCGACCCGCAGAACCTGGCCCTGAAGCTCTGGGTCAACGGCGAGCTCAAGCAGGACGGCAGCACCGCCGACCAGATCTTCCCGGTGGGCGAAGTGGTGCGCTACGTCAGCCAGTTCATGACGCTGTACCCGGGTGACGTGATCAACACGGGCACTCCTGCCGGTGTCGCGATGGGGCACGCGGAGCCCAAGCCGTATCTGCGCTCCGGCGATGTGGTCGAGCTGGAGATCGAGGGACTCGGGCGGCAGCGGCAGGAGCTGAAGGACGCATAGGACTGTGACCGGGCGCGCAGCGCGTCCGGTGTGTGGACGGAAACCGTCGAGGGCCGGGTCGCGTGGAGCGGCCCGGCCCTCGATGTGTGGGCCTGTGAAGGTTGGGTGCGCGGCGGTACGGGCAGGGCTAAGTTAGGTTAGCCTTACCTTGCTTACGGGGTGGCTTGCTTGGCATGTCCCGGCCCACCCTCACTCCCATCCCCTCCGTCCCGCGAGGAGTCAACTTGAGTGCCGCCACCCTCTCCCCGCCCGAACTGACCGCGCCGGAACGCGTCCGGTCCGTACTCGTCCAGGCGGTCTCCCTGTCGCTCGGCACCGACAGCCAGGACTACGACCTCATCGGTATGCACTCCGTCGGGCCCGACGGGCAGATCACCCTCTATCCCAAGCCGGACACTCCGCTCGCCCTCCAGGTCGCGGCCGGACCGCGAGGCGGACTCGGCGCCGTACTCGAGTTCACCGACATCTCGGCGACGGCGCTGCGCGACCGGGTGCGAGCCAGGGTCACGCTCGTCGGGCGGCTTCTCGTCGCCGAACGGGGAGCCGTCGCGGGTGCCGCGGACAGCGGCCCGTCCGACGACGAACTGCCGGGCGACGGGCTGAAGTTCGAGGCGGACCTCGTGACGCTGACCACCGCCGAGGGCGTCCAGGGGGTCGACCTCGACGCCTTCGTCCGCGCCGCTCCAGACCCGCTCGCGGTCGAGGAAGCGGCGATGCTGACGCATCTCGCCGAGGCGCACGAGGACATGGTCTCGGGCCTCGTCTCCCTCGGTGGATCCCGCCTGCCGCACGGAGTGCTGCGCACGCTGCCGCTCGCACTGGACCGGTACGGCATCACCCTGCGCTGTGAATACCGCGAGGGTCACTGCGACCTGCGCCTGCCGTTCCCGGACACCGCCCGGGACGCGGTCGAGGCGGGCGAACAGGTCCGACGTCTGCTGGCCGTACCGATCTGCCCGCATCGGCGCCAGTCGTCGGCACGGCCCTGAGTGCGGGGCGCCGCGGTGGCACGCGTCAGAGCGTGACCAGTACTCCCTCGGTCGCCGAGCGGCGGGCCGCTTCGAGTACGTCGAGAGTGGCGGCGGCCTCGAGTGCCGGGACCGGGTTCGCCGTGCCCTCTAGCAGGGCCGCGGCGATCGCCGCGTAGTACGCCGGATAGTCGCCCGGCAGCGTTCGTACGGGAGTGCCGCCGCCGGTCAGCGGGGACTCGCCGGCGCCGAGCCGGCCCCACAGCGCCTCGGGCTCCTCGCCCCACGCCGACGCGCCGGGGCGCAGGCCCTCGCGCAGCGCCGCCTCCTGCGGGTCGAGACCGTACTTGACGTAGCCGGCCGACGAGCCCAACACGCGGAAGCGCGGGCCGAGTTGAGCGGTGGTCGCGGAGACGTGCAGATGCGACCGCACGCCGCTGCGGTGGCTGACGGCGATGAACGTGTCGTCGTCGGCCTCCGCGCCCGGGCGCCGTACGTCGGTCTCGGCGTAGACGGTTGCGGCGGGGCCGAAGAGGGCGAGCGCCTGGTCGACGACGTGGCTGCCCAGGTCGTAGAGCAGACCGCCGATCTCCTCGGGTGCTCCCGACTCGCGCCAGCCGCCCTTGAGGGCCGGCCGCCACCGCTCGAAGCGTGACTCGAAGCGCTGCACCTCGCCGAGCTCGCCGGCGTCGATCAAAGACTTGAGGGTGCGGAAGTCGTTGTCCCAGCGCCGGTTCTGGAAGACCGAGAGCAGCAGTCCCTGCTGCTCGGCCAATGCGGCCAGTGCCCTGGCCTCCGCCGCGGTGCCGGCGATCGGCTTGTCCACGACGACCGGCAGACCGGCCTCCAGCGCGGCCGTCGTGAGCGGTACGTGGGTCTTGTTCGGTGAGGCGATCACGACCAGGTCGAGTTCGCCGGCGCGCTCCCACAGCGCGTCCGGCGAGTCGGCGAAACGGAGGGTGTCACCGAACTCCCCGCGGGCCTGCGCCTGACGCTCGGGGTTCGACGTGACGACCGTGTCGAGCGTGAGCCCTGCGGTGGCTGTCACCAGGGGTGCGTGGAAGACGGAGCCGGCGAGGCCGTAGCCGACGAGGGCCACGCGGAGCGGGGCGGTGCGCGAGGTGGTCATGCGCCGAACCTAAGCAATCGCCCGCCCGGAGTGCAAAGCACGCCGGCGGCCCCCGGGCGGCCGGCGCAGGTCGCCCGTACGGGCGGGACGACGTGCGCCGATCGGACGAATTCGGCGTCTTGTCCGCTCAACTGACCTGTGCGGTACGGGGGATCGCGGGAGCCGCGTGGCAGGGTCGCGGCACGTCGGCGGTCCCCTGCGGCCCGTCCCGCGCCCCCGGTGTCCCGCAGAAGCTTCTTTTCCTGAGCCGCGAGTGCTCGCACCTGCGCCCCTGCCCGTGCCCGTTCCCGTACGCGACCCGTGAAGGCTGGCCCCATGCGACCGCGATGTGCCCCGGTTCTCGCCGCCACCGTCCTCGTCGCTCTGGCCTGCGGCGGGGCCTCCACCACGGTCACCGCTCAGGCGTCCGTCGTTCCGGGGGCCGCGGCTCCGGCTGCCTCCGTACCGGCGTGGGCCGTTCCCGTCGCCCCGCTGGGGGCCGTGCGGCCGCCGACCTGCGCCACGGGCGAGGCCCCCGACGCCGATCCCTTCCCGGTGCGCGCCGAGATCGCGGACGGGTCGAGTGGCTACCGCCCCGGCGGAGCACCGGCGAACTGGCGGATCGAGCTGACCAACACCACGGCTCAGCCCTGCGCGCGCATCCACCCGATCGTCGTTCTCGTGGACCGGGCGCGGACCCTGACCGCCGACCAGGTACGACTCGAGTTCCGCGACCCCGAGGGCAAGTGGCGTCCCGCGGAGGTCGAGCACACGGACCGGGACGAGAACGTCGGGATCCTGGCGGACGGGCCTGCGACCGGCGAGGGCTTCCACGGCTTCGTGCTCTCCCCGGGCGCGAAACTGTCGGTCGACGTGCGGCTCGCCTTCGCGGCCGACACCCGGCCCGACCCGCGAGCGGACGCGGTGGAGGCCACGGTTGCGCTGGTCCAGCGCCGGGGCGGCGACGGGGAGTGGGTCGGCGAGTCCGACGCGTACGAGTTCGCCCTCGACCCTTCCGTACGCCCCGAGGACTCGCAGCCCGGGCGCGACCCGGAGTCCAAGTCCAGCCCCACGGGCCCCGCCGAGCCCGAGGCGAGCGGCGACGCCCCTGGCCGACAGCCCGGAACGGACCCGGCCCCGCACACCCCCGGAACGGACCCGGCCCCGCACACCCCGGGAACGGACCCGGGATCCGCACCCCGACGGGACCCCTCACCTGACACCGGCCCGTCCACCGGCACACCCCGCCACGACGAGACCCCCCGCGGCGAACACGGCGGCCCGCCACCCCGACTGGCCGAGACCGGCGACCGCCGACACGACGCCCTCGCCCGCCTCGCCGCCGTATCAGCCGTCCTCACCTTCCTCGGTGCCGGGATGGTCACCGCCACCCGACGCAGCTTCGGCCGCTCCTGTGCCGGGCTCGGTTTCCGGGGCCGCCGCGCACCCTGAGCGCGGCCTGAAGCACCGCCGCGAGCCCGGCGCCCGGCCTCGGCCCACCCCCGACACCGACCCCGCTTAGAGTTCCTCCGGTGGACTACCCGAACGACCAGCATCCCGGCGCACCGGTACGGGCCGGTGTCCCCGAGCACGGCCGCATCCCCAAGTACTACGCGGTCAAGACCCATATAGCCGCCCTGCTCGACGAGTTGGGCGAAGGTGGTCTGCTGCCGACCGAGCGGGATCTCGCCGAGCGCTACGAGGTCGCCCGCGAGACGATCCGACAGGCGCTGCGTGAACTCCTCCTGGAGGGCCGGCTGCGCAGGCTCGGCCGCGGCACCGTGGTCGCCGGTCCCAAACTGGAACAGCCCCTGGCCCTGGCGAGCTACACCGAGGGCGTACGGCGGCAGGGGCTGCGCCCGGGCCGCAGTCTGATCACCCTCGACCGCTTCCCCTGCCCGGCCCCGCTCGCCGGCGAGGTCGGCGTCGAAGCAGGTGAGCCGGTCTGGCACCTGGAGCGGGTCCTGCTCGCGGACGACGAGCGTATGGGCCTGGAGAGTACGTACGTCCCGGTCGCCCGAGTCCCGCACCTGGACCGCGACTTCGATCCCGACTCGTCCTTCTACGGCTATCTGCGCGAGCGGCTCGGCATCGTCTTCGGCGCAGCCGACGAGCGGATCGAGACGGTGCTCGCCACCCCGCGCGAGGCGCTCTTGATCGGCACGCCGCCGGCCCTGCCGATGATCTTGTTGCACCGGTTGTCCAGAGATGCCGACGGGCGGCGGCTGGAGCGGGTGCGGACGCTGTTCCGCGGGGACCGGTTCAGTTTCACGACCCATCTCGGGTAGCGGTCGGACCGTACGCCGTTCATCCGCGGGGCCGTAGGGGAGGTTCGCGTGGGCCGCCCCCGGTGCCGGGGTGCCCAACTCGCGTGCCGGTGAGGTGCGTTGAGTACGCCAGTGCCCGGACGTCCACTCCAGTATCACGGAAACATAACGGGTCTAGGCCAAGCTTGGGTGGTCGTTCACCGCCCGGTCACCGTCCGGACGGGATCAGGACACCGCCCGCCAGGAGCGTTGCCGACGTGAGAGTCATCGTCGTAGGAGCCGGCGTGGTGGGAACCATGCACGCCTGGCATGCAGTGGAACGCGGCCACGAGGTCGTACACATCGAGCGGGAGAGCGAGGCCAGAGGCGCATCCCTGCGCAACTTCGGTCAGATCTGGGTCAGTGGCCGGGCGGCCGGCGAGGAGCTCGGCACGGCACTGCGTGCCCGGGAACTGTGGGAGGGCCTCGGCGGCCGGGTGCCGGAGCTCGGATTCCGGCCGAACGGATCCCTGACCCCGGTCCGCACCCAGCGTGAACTGGCAGTGGCAGAAGCGGCGTCGGCCCTCGACGACGCACCGGACCGCGGCTACAAGCTGCTCACCCCGCAGGAGGCGCGCGCGGTCAACCCGGCGCTGCGCGGCGACTTCGAGGCCGCTCTGCACTGCGAGCGTGATGCGGCGGTGGAGCCTCGTACCGCCCAACTGGCATTGCGCCGAGCCCTGTTGGCCAGCGGCCGGTACACCTTCCTGTCGGACCGCGAAGTCCGTGACGTCGTCGGCGAGCAGGCCGTACGGGACGATCGCGGCGAGGTGCACTCCGGCGACGCCGTGGTGCTCTGCACCGGCGCCGCACTCGGCGGGCTCGTCCGCGAACTGTCCCCCGACCTGCCGGTTCGCCGGGTGCGGCTCCAGATGATGCAGACCGATCCGCTCGGCGAGCCGCTCCCCACCTCCGTCGCGGACGCCGACAGCTTCCGCTACTACCCGGCGTACCGCTCGGTCGCGCTCGACGAGCTCAACGCCGGACAGGCGCAGGCGCCGACCGCCGCCGCCCACCGCATGCAACTGCTCATGGTGCAGCGCAAGGACGGCGGCCTGACCATCGGCGACACCCATGAGTACGAACACCCCTTCTCCTTCGACGTGTTGGAGGACCCCTACGAGCATCTGGCCGCCGTCGTCGAGTCGTTCCTCGGCCGGCCGCTGCCGAAGATCAGGCGCCGCTGGGCCGGGGTGTACGCACAGTGCACCGACACCAGCCGCGTGGTGCACCGAGAGCAGGTGCGCGACGGCGTGTGGCTGGTCACCGGGCCCGGCGGGCGCGGTATGACCTGCTCGCCCGCGATAGCCGAAACCACCGCCGACGAGCTGAACTGGTGAGGAAGTTGACCCAGCCGACCCCCGAACACGCCCCCGGAACACCGCACCCCGGGACCCCGGCACACACCCCCGGCATCACCCTGGTCGTCCTCGACATGGCCGGCACCACCGTCGCCGACGGCGGGCTCGTCGAGCAGGCCTTCTCGCGCGCCGCCGAACGCCTCGGCGTCGAACCCGGCAGCCCCGGCCATGCGAAGCAACTCGCCTATGTCCGGGCCACCATGGGCGAATCGAAGATCACCGTCTTCCGCGCCCTGTTCGGCGACGAGAAGAAGGCGCAGGCCGCGAACTCGGCCTTCGAGGAGGCCTACGGCGCCCTCGTCGACGGCGGACGCATCGCCCCTGTACCGGGCGCCCGCGAGACGATCGAGGCCCTGCAGCAGTCGGGCCGCACCGTCGTCCTCACCACCGGCTTCGCCCGCGTGACCCAGGACGCCATCCTCGACGCGCTCGGCTGGCGCGGCCTCGTCGGCCTCACCCTCTGCCCCGCCGACGTGGGCGGCCGCGGCCGCCCCTACCCCGACCTGGTCCTCGGCGCCCTGCTGCGCACCGGCGCGGCCGACGACGTGCGCCAGGTGGCCGTCGCCGGCGACACCTCGTACGACATGCGCTCGGGACGCAGCGCCGGAGCCGGACTGGTCGCCGGAGTCCTCACCGGCGCACACGAAGCCGACGCCCTGCGCGCCGCGGGTGCCACCCGGATTCTCGGCTCGGTCGCAGAACTCCCCGCCGCACTGGGCACGTGGGAGACCGCGCCGCGAGGAGTGGACCGGTGAGCGCCGCCCCGGCCGAAATGACCCGGGCCGAGGACGAGGCGGCGGCCACCGGTGGCGCACCGCGCAGCGGCATCCGCTTCGACGGCGTCACCGTCGCCTACGGCAGCAACGTCGTCCTCGACTCCCTCGACCTCACCGTCGAACCCGGTGAGGTCATGGCCCTGCTCGGCCCCTCCGGCTCCGGCAAGACCACCGCCCTGCGCGCCGTCGCCGGATTCGTCCGGCCCGCGGCAGGACGGGTGCTCCTCGGCGACCGTGACGTCACCGAACTGCCTCCGCACCGGCGCGGCATCGGCATGGTCGTGCAGAGTTACGCCCTCTTCCCGCACATGCGGGTCGACGAGAACGTCGCCTTCGGCCTCCGAGCCCAGAAGGTCCCCAGGTCGGCCATCCCCGCCCGCGTCGCCGAGGCCCTCGAGATGACCGGCATGGCCGCCTACGCCCGGCGCTACCCCCGCGAACTGTCCGGCGGCCAGCAGCAGCGCGTAGCCATCGCCCGGGCGCTCGCCATCCGGCCCCGCGTCCTGCTGCTCGACGAGCCGCTGTCCGCGCTCGACGCCCGGCTGCGCAGCGACATGCTCGCCGAACTCGCCCGTCTGCACCGGGAGTTGCCCGACGTCTCGATCCTCTACGTCACCCACGACCAGGTCGAGGCGCTCACCCTGGCCGACCGTATCGCCGTCATGGACCAGGCAAGGCTGCGCGACTGCGGCACCCCGCAGGAGCTCTACCGGCGGCCCCGCACCGAGTTCACCGCGTCCTTCGTCGGCCAAGCGAACCTGCTGCCGGTCACCGTGCACGACGACGGCGTCGAATTCGCGGGCAAGGCACTGCGGACGCCCACGGGCGATGCGGCTCCCGGCGCCGACGCGACCCTGTGCATACGCCCGCACCTCGTCGGACTCGGCGACGGACCGAACGCCCTGCACGGCACCGTCGCCGAGATCCAGTGGCGCGGCGCCACCCACCGGCTCTACGTGGACGTCGACGGCCACCGGCTCAAGGCGGACCTGCGGGAGCTGAAGCAACCGCCGGCGATCGGGGACACGGTCGCCCTGCACTTCGCCGCGGAGGACGCGGTGCTCCTCGGCTCGGGGGTGGGCAGCCATGACTAGCGCCCTCGTCGAGCCGCGCGATGCCCTGCGGCGTGACGGACCGTCCCCTCGCGCACGGACCGTCCCCCGCTGGGTCTGGGCGCTGCCACCCGTCGCCCTGCTCGGGGCGTTCTTCGTCTATCCGCTCGCCCTCGTCGTCGAACAGTCGGTGTCGCCCGACGAGGGCGGAACGTCCCTCCAGCCGTACACCGAAGTGTTCGCCTCCGAGGCGTTCCGGGAAGCGCTGGGCACCACCGTGTGGCTGGCCGTCGGATCGACCGTCGGCTGTCTGGTGCTCGGCTTCGTGCTGGCGCTGATCATCGCGTTCGTGCCGTTCCCCGGCGGGAAGGCCGTCGCCAAGTTCATCGACGTCTTCCTGTCCTTCCCGTCCTTCCTCATCACGCTGGCGCTGCTGTTCGTCTACGGCACCGTGGGCATGGCGAACGGACTGTGGACGGACGCCACCGGTGCGGCCACCGGGCCCTTCCAGTTCCTGACCACGCCGTGGGGCGTACTCCTCGCAGAGATCACGTACTTCACCCCGTTCGTGATGAGGCCGCTGCTCGCCGCGTTCTCGCAACTGGACACCACACAGCTGGAGGTCGCCTCCTCGCTCGGTGCGCGGCCGGCGCGGATCGTGCGCCGGGTGATCCTGCCCGAGGCGCTGCCGGGACTCGCCGCGGGCGGCAGCCTCGTCCTGGTGATGTGCCTCAACGAGTTCGGCATCGTGCTCTTCACCGGAGCGAAGGGCGTCACCACACTCCCGATGCTGGTGTACGGCAAGGCCATCCTCGAGTCGGACTAT
Source organism: Streptomyces sp. YIM 130001 (assembly GCF_003574445.1). Classification (GTDB taxonomy): domain Bacteria; phylum Actinomycetota; class Actinomycetes; order Streptomycetales; family Streptomycetaceae; genus Streptomyces. The sequence continues at coordinate 279,604 of NZ_KZ984550.1, read as the reverse complement.
CCGGCGGCCTGTGTCGTCGCCGTCGTCAACATCGCGATCTCCGTGGGTCTTTACGGCCTCTACCGGGTGGTGAGCCGTCGTGTTGGTGCATAGCCGCAAGGGCAAGTGGACCGCCTGGGCGGTGTTCTTCGTCCTCTTCCTGCCGCTGTTCGCGCTGCCGCTCGTGGTGATCGTCGCGGCGTCCTTCTCGACCAGCTGGTCCGGAGCCTTCCCCTCGGGTCCGACGGGCGGTCACTACGCCGCGGCCACCCGGGGCGACTCCCTCCAGGCCCTCACCACCAGCCTCGTCACCGCCGTGACCGCGAGCCTGCTCGCGCTGACCGCGGGCAGCTGGGCCGCGCTGGCCGCGGCCGGCCTGAAGAAGCGCGGGAAGGCCGTACTCGACGCGCTGTTCGTACTGCCGGTGGCTGTGCCCTCCGTGGTGGTCGGGCTCGCGGTCCTGGTGGCGTTCTCGCAGCCGCCGGTGTTGCTCAACGGCACCCGCTGGATCGTGATCCTCGCCCACACCATCCTGGTCACCGCCTTCGCCTACCAGTCGGTGTCCGCGGCCCTGACCCGGCTCGACCCGGCCTTCGAGCAGGCCGCGGCCTCCCTCGGCGCCCGGCCCGGACACGTACTGCGCCGGGTGAAACTGCCGCTCCTGCTGCCCTCCCTGAACGCGGCCGCCGGCCTCTGCTTCGCGCTGTCCATGGGCGAGTTGAGCGCCACGATGATGCTCTACCCGCCGGACTGGATGCCGCTGCCCGTGCAGATCTACACGGCCACCGACCGCGGTGCGCTCTTCACCGGATCCGCCGTCGCGGTGGTCCTGATGGGCACCACGCTGCTCGTCCTGCTCGCCGTGTCCCGGATCAGGACCAGAGCCTCTTACCGCTGAAAGGGCGTCGTACCACCGAACCGGCGCCTTGCGCGCGCCCGCCTCCGTAACCCGGCGACCGCCCACGACTCCCGTATCCGCACACCCCCGTACGCCGTAGCCCGTACCAAAGCATCTTCCTGACGAGGAGACATCCGTCCCATGCGCGCCAAAACGCTCGTCGCCGCCGTCGGCGGCCTCGCCCTCACCGCCTCCCTGACCGCCTGCGGCGGCGACTCCTCCGCCTCCGACACCGACGTCGTCACCGTCTACAGCGCCGACGGCCTCAAGGGCGAGGACGGCAAGGGCTGGTACGACCAGGTCTTCAAGGACTTCGAGAAAAAGACCGGCATCGAGGTCAAGTACGTCGAGGGCGGCTCCGGAGAGATGGTGCAGCGCGCCCTGCGCGAGAAGTCCAACACCCAGGCCGACGTCATGGTCACCCTGCCGCCCTTCATCCAGCAGGCCACCGGCAAGGGCCTGCTCGACCGCTACGAGCCCAAGGGATCCGGGCAGGTCAACGGCGCGGACAAGGCCGCCGACGGCACCTGGACGGCCCTGGTCAACAACTACTTCTCGTTCATCTACAACAAGGACGAGCTGCGGCGGCCGCCCGCCACCTGGGACGAACTGCTCGACGCCGAGTACCGGAACAAACTGCAGTACTCCACCCCCGGGGTCGCGGGCGACGGCACCGCCATGGTCATCAAGGCCATGCACGACTTCGGCGGCGAGAAGCCAGCCATGGACTACCTCGGGAAGCTGCAGTCCAACAACGTCGGCCCGTCCTCCTCGACCTCCAAGCTCGCGCCCAAGGTCGACAAGGGAGAACTCCTGGTGGCCAACGGTGATGTGCAGATGAACTTCGCGCAGTCCAAGTCCATGCCCAACCTCGGCATCTGGTTCCCGAAGAAGCGGGGCGGCAAGCCCACCACCTTCGCCCTGCCGTACGCCGGCGGCCTGGTCAAGAACGCCCCGCACAGCGAGAACGGCAAGAAGCTGCTCGACCACATGCTCGGCGCGCAGGCCCAGAAGCAGGTCAGCTCGATCGGCGGCGGCTTCCCGGCCCGCTCCGACATCGAGCCCACCGACGCCAACGCCGTGGCACTGACCAAGCTCATGGACGGCGTGGAGGTCTTCGAGCCGGACTGGACCGACATCGAGAAGAACCTCACCGACTACGTCGACGCCTGGAAGTCCGCAACCGGCAGCTGACCGGGCGTACCCCCGCGGCGGCCTGTGGACAACTCGGCGGCAGGGATCCCGGGCTGTGGACAACCGGACCGTCCGCAGTCCGCGCCCCTTAGGATCGATCGAACGAGAGACCGTAGCGCGCGACAGATGGTGTCGAACGACGGACGCAGGGCGGAGAACTACCCGTGGCAGACCGCAAGCCGATCGAATCCTGGCTCACCGACATGGACGGCGTCCTGATCCACGAGGGCGTGCCCATCCCCGGCGCCGAAGCCTTCCTGAAAAAGCTCCGCGAGTCCGGCAAGCCCTTCCTCGTGCTGACCAACAACTCCATCTACACGGCCCGTGACCTGCACGCCCGCCTGCTGCGCATGGGCCTCGAAGTCCCCGTGGAGAACATCTGGACGTCCGCGCTCGCCACCGCGAAGTTCCTCGCCGACCAGCGCCCCGGGGGCACGGCGTACGTCATCGGTGAGGCCGGCCTCACCACCGCCCTGCACGACATCGGTTACGTCCTCACCGACCACGCCCCGGACTACGTGGTGCTCGGCGAGACCCGTACGTACAGCTTCGAGGCGATGACGAAGGCCGTCCGTCTGATCAACGACGGCGCCCGCTTCATCTGCACCAATCCGGACGAGACCGGCCCCAGCCTGCAGGGCCCGCTGCCCGCCACCGGCGCCGTCGCGGCCCTGATCACCAAGGCCACGGGCAAGGACCCCTACTTCGCGGGCAAGCCGAACCCGCTGATGATGCGCACGGGCCTGAACGCGATCGGCGCCCACTCCGAGTCCAGCGCCATGATCGGCGACCGGATGGACACCGACGTCCTCGCGGGCCTCGAGGCGGGCATGCGCACCTACCTGGTACTCACCGGTCTCACCAAGCCCGACGAGGTCGAGCGCTACCCCTTCCGGCCGTCCGAGACGGTGGACTCCATCGCGGACCTGGTCGACCGCATCTGACCCGGGCGCGGATCACCGCGGTCCGCCCCGCAGTCACTCGAACGGCTGCGTCCGGGCCGTGGTGCGGCTGCTCCGGATGCGGGAGCGGCGTCGCGGGAGGAACCTCGGAGTGTCTGGAGGTTTCACGATGCGCACATACGCGCTTACTCTCTGTGCGGCGACTGCGGTGGCCGCGCTGACAGCTTCACCCGCGATATCCGCCCCGTTGGACGACCCGGCCGGCACCGTCCGCGTGAGCCCCACCAAGCCCACCCCGGGCAGCCAGGTGAAACTGCAGGTCACAGGCTGCGACGGCAATACGGGCGCCGCCAAGTCGCGGGCGTTCGTCGCGGACGCCGCCCTCAGCCAGCCGGACGACGACCAGGACGCCCCGCTCGCCGGCGAGGCCACCGTCCGTTCCACCGCGGCCCCCGGCGGCTACCGCATCACCGTCAGCTGTGACGGTGAGGACAAGGCCAAGGGAACGCTGACCGTCGTCGCCTCCGACGAGAACGAGGACGAGGACCAGGCCCGGCAGAAGCAGGTCAAGCAGTCGCAGTCGCCGAGGCCCTCACCCACCGCCCCGGTCCGTGCGGGCGGCGGCGGCACCGCGGAACTCGCCGCCGACTCCACCGCCGACCGTGCCGCCTCCGAAGGCCCCGGCGCCCGGCACGCCGTCATCGGCCTGCTGCTCGCCTCGGCCGCCGCCCTCGCCGTCACCGGCCGCCTGGTGCGCCGGCGCCGACGACCGGAGTAGGCGGCGTGCCCATGGCTGAGGAACGCGCACCCGGCACCGGCCGGCTGCTCACCGGAGTGGCCTGGGCGGTTCTCCTGGTCGGCCTCTGGCTCTGGGGCCGCGAACTGACCGGCGCCCCCGGCGGCGACTCGGCGCCCACCACCGGCGACGTGGCCGCGGTCGGCCGCCCGTTCGGCGCCCAACTGCCGCCCGCGCACAAGCCGTTGGACGCCGCACGCCCCGACCGCGTGGACATCCCCGCGATAGGGGTGAAGGCCCCGGTCGTACGCCGCGGCCTCGACGCCGACGGGGCCGTCGACCCGCCCTCGTACGCACAGTCCGAGGCCGTCGGCTGGTACGGAGCCGGCACCCAGCCCGGCACCGAGGGCACCGCCCTGCTCGTCGGACACGTGGACACCGACACCCGGCCGGCCGTCTTCTACGACCTGAGCGCCCTCGAGCCCGGCGAGAAGATCCGGGTCACCCGCCACGACGGCTCGCTCGCCGAATTCACCGTCGAGGACGTGGCCGTCGTCGGCCGGGACTCCTTCGACGCCCAGAAGGCCTACGGCAAGCAGGAGTCGGACCGCGCCGAACTGCGCCTGATCACCTGCGGCGGCACCTTCGACAGCGCCACCCGCACCTACAGCTCCAACGTGGTCGTCTCCGCCTACCTCACCGGCGACGGCGACTGAGCCCGTATGCCGGTGGGCCTGTGCGCTGCGGTGCCCGGCAAGCGACGTCCGCGTAACAGCTCACCTACGATCGGCGGAAGCGGACCGGGCTGGCCTCGTGGTGCTCGGAACACGTATGTCAGGATTGGGCCTTAATACAGTGCACCCAAGGGGGAGTGGATGTACGGCAGCGATGACCGCCGTAAGCGCAAGTCCCCGGGTCGTGGGTGGAAGGCGGGAGCGGTGGCCGTGGGGGCGGCCCTGATGCTCTCCGCATGCTCCTCCTCGGACGATCCGGAATCGGACAAGTCCAGCAAGCCGGTGAAGCAGCAGCCGAAGGGCGAGGACCCGTACTGGGTCAACCCGGACAGCAAGGCGGCGAAGCAGGCGGCCGAATACGAGCAGGGCGGCGACAAGGACAAGCTCGAGCAGGTCAGAAAGATCGCCGAGCAGCCGGCGGGCGAATGGATCATCCCGGAGAACGCCGAGGAACAGTCCAAGGGCTTCACCGAGGCCGCGGAGAAGGCCGACCGGGAAGCGATCCTGGTCCTCTACAACATCCCGCACCGCGACTGCGGCCTGTACTCCAAGGGCGGCGCGGCGGACGGCAACGAGTACCGCACGTTCATCGACAACGTGGCCAAGGGCATCGGCGACCGTCCCGCGACAGTCATCCTCGAGCCCGACGCACTCCTGCACCTGGTCGACGGCTGCACGCCGGACCAGTACCACGAGGAGCGCTACGACCTGATCAAGGGCGCCATCGAGAAGCTCAAGTCCCTGGAGAACACCAGGGTGTACCTGGACGGCGGCAACCCGGGCGCGGCCAAGCCGGACTCGTACTACGAGCCACTGAAGTGGGCCGGCATCGACAAGGCCGACGGCTTCGCGGTGAACGTGTCGAACTACTACACCACCAAGGAGTCGATCGCCTTCGGCAAGGAGCTCTCCGCCAAGGTGGGCAACAAGCCGTTCGTCATCGACACCAGCCGCAACGGCAACGGCCCGTACACCGGCGGCAAGGCCGACCAGCGCTGGTGCAACCCGCCCGGCCGTGCGCTCGGCGAGGCACCCACCACCAAGACCGCCGACAAGCAGGTCGACGCCTACCTGTGGATCAAGCGTCCCGGTGAGTCCGACGGCGAGTGCAGGGGCGGCCCCAAGGCCGGCGAGTGGTACGACGACTACGCGGTGAAGCTGGCCGAGGCCAGCAACTGGTAGCCCGCACACAGCAGTTACCGCACAACGCCTGAGGGGCGCCTCCCGACCGGGAGGCGCCCCTCAGGCGTTGTGGTGTGTCAGGCGTTGTGGTGTGCGCCTACGGCACCTCGACCCAGACCGCCTTGCTCGGCGTGCCCTGGTCGTCCGTCACGAACAGCATGTACCAACCCGGCTGCACCAGGTTCTTGTTGCTCGGCATGGTGACCTGGATGCCGCCGCTGGTCTTCTTCAGGCCGAGCTCGACGGACCGCTGGTCGATGTCGGTGACATGGGTGGAGGCGCTCGGCTTGATCAGCCGCGCCTTCTTGATCGACGACGCGTGCTCGGTCTTGAAGGTCGCCGTGCCACCGCGCTTGATCGACTTCGGGCCACCGGACAGCTTCGGCTGCGAACCCTGGTAGAGGTACGGCGGCGTGTACATCTCGATGCGCTGCTCGAACTTGCCCGGCTTGGTGTTGCCCTTGTCCGAGTAGAGCGAGTCCGATCCGAAGACGACGACGCGGCCGTCGGGCAGCAGGATCGAGCCCGAGTGGTAGTTGCGGCCGACCAGCGGGTCGGCCACCCGCCGGAACTCGTTGGCCTTCGAGTCGTACATCCTCGCCTCGAGGATGTTGGAGTCGCTGCGGCCGCGGTAGTCCTCGGAGCCGCCGGTGACCAGGACGTCGTCGTTCGGCAGGATCGAGGACTGCGGGTAGCGGGTGCCCTTGTCGAACGACGGGCCGTCCTTGAAGACCGGGTTGTCGTCCTTCAGGTCGATGATCCGGGTCTTCTTGCTGGACTTCTCGGACTCACCGACACCGCCGCCGCCGACGACCATGAACCGCTCGTCCTGGGCGGGCGGCAGCATGACCGTGCCGGCCGTCTCCATCAGCTTCGGGTCGCTGAGACCGCTGATGTTCTTGAACTTGTCGTTCTCGAAGTCCCAGATGCCGGGCTTGCGGCCGACGTTGTCCGGGCCGTAACCGGCGTTGGCGCCCGAGTAGAAGAGCTTGCCGTTCGGCAGCAGGAAGACCGCGGGGTACGTCGGGAACTGCTTCTTCTGCTTGACGTACTTCCACTTCTTGGTCTCGGGGTCGTAGACCTCGTTGCGGTTGCCGGGGACGACCTGGCCGATGTCGTCGAGTCCGGACAGGGCGAGGATCTTGCCGCTCTCGAGAGTGGTGAGCGTCGGGTACCAGCGCGCCTCGTTCATCGGATCGACGGTGATGTACTTCTCCGCCACCGGGTCGAACTCGTAGGCGTCCTTGATGCCCTGGAAGTCCTTCTTGTCCAGGGCGAGCTTCTGGGCGATGCCGTAGGTGTTGCGCGCGTCGGAGCCCTTGAGGCCCTGCACCCGGTAGTTGTCCTGGGTGCCGGTCTCGTACTTCTTGCCGCTCTTGGCCGCCTCGACGTAGACCCGGCCGATGCCGGGGTCGTTGCGCAGGAACTTGCCCGTCGCCTTGTCGAAGACCTTCTTGGCCCGCGGGATGTTCAGCGGGTCCTTGGAGATGAACGTCTTGCCGTTCTTCTTGCCGGAGAACTTGGTGCCCGCCGGCAGGTTGATCGGCTTGTCCGGGTCCTCGTTGTGGACGATCATCAGGCCGCCGGCCTTCGTCACGTCACCCTGGAGCTTCTCGTACCGCCGGGTGCCGCCCGCGACCAGGAGCTTGCCGTCCGGCAGTTGGGTGTGGCCGGTGCAGAACAGGTCGTTCGGCGTCCCGATCGTCTTGAAGGTGTTCTTGTCCGGGTCCCACAGGACCGTCTTGAACTTCTTCGCGTCGAAGTTCCGCTCGTCGTTGCCCGAACCCGCGACCAGCAGCACCTTGCCGGTGTGCAGCAGCGCCGCGTGGATCGTGTTGAGCCGGAACTCCTTCGGTATGTTGACGGTGTCCCATTTGCCGTTGTCGGCTTTGTACTCAGGTCGGTTGATCTTGTACTCGTGGTACTGCTCCGAACCGAACCGGTACAGCGCCGGCCCGTTCATCCCCGCCAGCGCTATCACCACCGCCGCGCCGATCGTGATGCGCCGAGCCCGGCGCCGACGGCTGGAACGGTCTTTCACTGCTTACCCCGATTTGCCTCGTAGTGATGTGCCTGATGCTGAGGTGCGGCACCTGCCGGTGGGCCGTCGGCCCGTGGCGGGAGACCCGCCTGCCCGTGCGTTCCCCTCGCGGAGCCCCCCACGGCGATCTGCATGGTCTGGTCGGCAGCGGCCCAACTGGGCTTCTGCTGCGGGGCGTGAGCGCCCGCCGGCCCCTGACCCGGCTGCTGTGACGGCGCGGTCGGGTCCGCCGCGGCGGGTTCGCCGGACGAGGGCCCGCCCCTGGCGCGCTCCTTCTTCTCCTTCTGCCAGGCGTACTGCCACAGCAGGATCGGCGCCGCGGTGATCAGCAGGGCGAGCGTGGCCCAGATGATCATCGCCGGATGGGCGTTGCCGTTGGAGAACGAGGCGCCCATCGAACCCGCGAAGACGAGGATGAAGAACAGGTGGATCCGGAAGGTCCCGAACAGGGTGTCCGGACTCGCGGACTCGCCCTTCGGCGTCACGACGAACTTGCTCTTGCGGCGCAGCGCGGCATCGAGCAGGGACCGGGCATAGACCGGTGCGGACATCGCGGACATCGCCATACCGGCCACGCCCCCGGACCCCTCGGGCTCGTGCGGCGAGACGTTGTGCCGGCGGTTCCAGATGTAGAGGCCGACCTGGAGTGCGGTGGCGTTGCCGTAGAGCATCAGCCAGATGGTCGGGTCGATGTTCACACCCGAGGCGCCGAGACCGAGGAACAGGGCACAGCTCAGTGCGGCCAGGATCCAGTTCATGGCGGACATCGGGTAGAAGATGACCATCATCGTGTAGTTGAAGAACCGGCCGGGCGGCAGCGAGAACGGTGCCTTCCAGAACTGCTTGAGCAGCGTCTCGTACGTGCCGCGGGACCAGCGCAGCTGCTGGGTGAAGAAGTCCGTCCAGGCGTTGGGGCCCTCGCCGACCGCGAGCACGTCGGGCGTGTAGATCGACTTCCACTTCTTGCCGGTGGTCGGATTCTTGGCGCGGTGGATCTCGAAGCCCGTCGCCATGTCCTCGGTGATCGAGTCGTACAGGCCGCCGATCTGCTTCAGCGCGCTGATGCGTACGGCGTTCGACGTACCCACGAACATCGGGGAGCCGTAGGCGTTGCCCGCGCGCTGGATCAGGGCGTGGAAGAGGAACTGCTGGGACTCGGCGGCCTTGGTGATGAAGTTGTCGTAGTTGCCGTAGACCTGCGGGCCGATGACGAAGCCGACGTCCGGGTCGCGGAAGAAGCCGAGCATCCGCTCCAGGTAGTTGGGCAGCGGCACGTGGTCGGTGTCGACGGAGGCGAAGTAGTCGTAGTCGTCGCCGTGCGCGTCCAGCCAGGCGTTGTAGTTGCCGTGCTTGGTCTTGGCACGGTGCGGGCCCTTGGCCTGGTTCCACTTCGCGACGCCCTTGCGGGAGAAGTGGTGCACGCCGAGCCGCTCGCAGACGGCCTTCACCTCGGGGTCGTCACCCTCGTCGAGGAGCCAGATGTGCAGCAGCCCGCGGTGGCGGATCTTGACCGCGGCCTCCAGCGTCTTCGTCACCATCTCGAGCGGCTCCTTGCCGGGCACGAAGGAGGTGAGGAAGGCCACACGGGTGCCGGTCTCGGGCACCACCGGGATCGGGTCGCGGGCGACCAGGGTGGCGTGCGCGTTCGACAGGACGTTCATGCAGCGGAAGAACTCGATCAGTCCGATCGAGACCAGCATCACGACGTCGAGGTGTTCCAGGTACGCGTTCGGTACGTAGTCGCGCTTGGTCCAGTGCTCGGGCTGCAGCAGCCAGAAGAGCAGGACGAGCGAGAGCACGGGGGCGGCGCCGAGCATCAGCGCCGCGCGTATCCGGTGCGTCTCCTGGGACAGCAGCGTGCGGTACTGGACCTTGTACGGCTTGTTCCGGTCCGGCTGGGTGAGGGGTCCGGCGAGCCGGCTGTAGTGCTCGTAGTCGTAACGCGGCAGCGCCTTCTTCAAGCGCAGAAAGCCGCCGGTGCGATTCGGTGGCACCCGCAGCTGGGTCGTCTGAGACGGGTCCGGGTTCTGCCGGGCGCCCGTCGGCGTCGACGTCATGAGTCATCCCCCCGCACGCAATCCCTTGCGTGTTCGTTGGTCCTTCCGTCCGCTCGGGTCCCCCTCGACCGTCACGCACGCATCAGTGGTCGGCCACCTGCCTCCCACGTCCCGTAGGACATGAAAAGACAACCTTCCGGTTGCATGATGCCCCGCCCCGGCCTTCGGTCACGAACGGGGCCCCCTCCCCGTGCGCTCCACGAACGGCAGTCTTGCGTGTCCCGCCCCCCGGTGTCGGGTTTCACACAACGCCCGCCCCATGGACGGCAGTAGCCCCCATACTCCAGCAGGGTTCTACGACCTACATCATGATCGCAAGAGCTCCCCGTGATCCGCCGGTCAGGGCCCCGGGCCTGCCGCTATGGCACAGCTGCCGGGACCGCCCGCCGGGGCGGGAGAGCTCAGTCGTGCACGAATGTTACCGAAGTGCTCGTGAATGGCCTGCTCCGCCCTGAGTGCGTCCCCCGAGCGCACCGCGTCGAGGATCTCCCGGTGCTGGCTGCAGGTGGTGTGCGGATCCTGCGGGACGTCCACCAGATCCGTCCGTACCCGGTGGAAAGCGTCCCAGAAGGCCTCCAGGACCTCGCCGAGCAGCAGGTTGTCCAGACCGCGGTAGAGGGTGGCGTGGAACGCGCGGTCGGTCTCCGCCGCGACGCCACCGGCCGCCGCCTCGCTCTCCATCCGTGCGACCAGGACGTCGAGCAGCTCCAGGTCGCCGGCCGACGCCTTGCCCGCGAGACGCGCGATCAGGCCCGTCTCCACGGCCTCGCGCAGTTCGAGCAGCTGCAGCAGGCTGTCCTCGCCCCGGTAGTGGCCGGCGACGGTACGGAAGGTGAGGCCCTCGACCATCGGCGCGAACGACATCGGCCCCACGTAGGTGCCGAAGCCGTGCCGGATCTCGACGATGCCCATCGCCTGCAGTGCCTTGAGTGCCTCGCGCACCGAGTTGCGACTGGCACCGAGGAGTTCCACCAGCTCCGGCTCGGTGGGCAGGGACGAACCCGGGGGCAGGCGCCGGTCGATGATGAGCTTCTTGATCCGTTCCTGTATGTCGCGAGCCATGAGGGCCAAGGTAGCGGGGACTTGCCGTGTGCGGACACGACAAAGGCCCCTCGCTCTCGCGAGAGGCCTTCATCCGTCTGTGCGCCGTCAGGGACTCGAACCCCGGACCCGCTGATTAAGAGTCAGCTGCTCTAACCAACTGAGCTAACGGCGCCTGCTGACCTGGAGAACTCTACCCGATCCCGGACGGTGCTCCGGACACCTCGCGACGGGTCCGGGAGCGCTGGAGGCGCCCTCCTGCCGGCGCTCGCGGCCGACGGAAGTGGCGGTCCGTCAACATGCGGTGTCCGCTCATAGTTGAGAAACTTACGACCGTGCAGATTCGCGAAGATTCGGTGCGGCGGAACGGGAAAAGTCGCGAGGTGGCTCCTGATGATCCGGCGGTGTGCGAGAAGGGGGATCGGCAGGGTCGTGGAGAATGTGCCGGTTGTATTCCTCTCGGGTGGCAGAGCATGAAATCCCTTCATTCGCGATGTGGGCCCGGGCCGCTGTCCGGGCCCGGTGGCAGTGGGACGGAGGGGGATCGTGCGGCCGGCCCGGATATGTCTTCCGTTTCGCGCCGTGAATGCGGCAGGTGTACCGGACCAGCCCTCGGCGCAATTGGACAGGCGGTCCATTCGAAGTGCCCGACAGGTGAGCATTTCACGCGCCTTTCCGGCGGCCGGTCCGGAGTATCACGTACGCATTACGGACCCTCCTCGCAGGCCCGTCGCACGGCACGGACGCCAGTGGTCGCGTACGCCCATCGGAGCAATTCCGCCGGTGGTGCGGACAGGACGGGAACGGCTCGGACGGGACGTACGGCAGCGGCACGCACGACGGAGGCAGGGCACCGATGACGACGATCGCCGAGCGGTCCGACGACGGCCGCGGAGACACGGACGAGACCGGGGCGGCGCATCGGGAGGCCGGCGAGTCCGGCCGGCCGGTAGCCGGCCCGGCGTCGGACACCGACAGCGCGAGCGGGGGAGCGGACGGAGCGGCAGAAGGAGAAGGCATCCCCGAGGGGCGGCGCTCAGGAAGCGGGGCCCGCTCCGCTCGGCTCATCCAGAACGAGGCGACCACCGAGATCCCGGTCCACCTCCTCTTCCGTGACGACCCCGGCGCGGTGCCGGTGCGCGTGGGGTCGGCCACGCCGGGCGGAGCGGACGCGACCCCGCGTTCGGATCCGGGCGCGACCGGCCGCAGCAGCGGTATCCCCTGGAACGGCGCACACCGGGCCGGAGCGCGGACCGCCGCGCCTCCGTCGCTGCGGGTGCCGCCGGCGTTCGCGCAGCCCGCGCGCCAGGCACCGCCGGTGGACGCGTCGATCACCGAACTCGAAGGGCCCTCGCTGTCGGGTGCTGCCGCGGCCGCCGTGGGGGCCGCGGGCCTGGCCTGCTGTGCGGCCGGATTCTGGTGGGCGGGGGTGCTGCCGCCGCTCGCGGTCCAGCTCGCGCGCCTGCCTGTGCTGGAAGGCGCCGGGCTCGGCCCGGAACAGTGGGCGCTGATCGCGGGCTCCGGCGCGCTCTCCTTGTTCTCCTTCGGCGGTATCGGGCGCGGACGGGTCGGCCGGGCCTGGGTGGTCTCGCTCTTCGGGCGGTACCGGGGGACCGTGCGCCGTACGGGCCTGGTGTGGCTGAACCCGTTTCTGCGCCGACGCCGTATCGATGTCCGGCTGCGGCACTGGCAGAGCGAGCCGATGCCCGCGGTGGACGCCCACGGGGTGGCCGTACGCGCGGCGGTGCTTGTGGCCTGGCGGGTCAAGGACACGGCGCGCGCCGCGCTCGCCGTCGAGGACCACACCGCGTACCTGCGCGCGTGCGTGGAGGCCGCGACGGCCCGCGTGATGTCCCGACTCCCGCTGGACGCACCGGCGTCGAGCCTCCTCGGCGACCGGACTCCGACGCTGCGCGACGCGGAGGCCGTCGGCGACGCGCTGACCCGGATCCTGGTGGCGGAGGCGGCGCCGGCGGGCATCGAGGTGTTCTCGGCCCAGCCGACACGGATCGAGTACGCGCCCGAGGTCGCCGAGGCGATGGGCCGTCGCCGGGTCGCCGAACTCGAGGCGCGGCACCGGGACACCGTCCTGACCCAGGTCGTCGACTCGGTGGAGGACACGGTGAGCCGGCTCACCCGGCGCGGCCTGGTCGAGCTGGACGACGGCGAGCGCAAGGCCCTGGTGAAGGACCTGACGGTCGCCTTCTGCACCGGCCAGTCCGACCGCTGACGTCCGCCCGGTCCATCGGCCGGTATCGACAGAGGTCTGCTCCACCGCACCGGCCGCCGTCCCACCCCCGCACACGCGGGCGGGACGGCGGCCGGTCCGCGTTTCGGTGCCCCGGGTGAACACCGGGCGTATCAAGGGGAGTTGGCGTCCGGAACCGAACCCCTCATTGGTATGGACATGTTCAACAGTCGGCAATAATCTAATCCTGGTCTAGACCGCAGAACTCCGGCGCCTCGAAGAATCCCCACATTCCCCAGGAGCACAGGAGCATCACCATGCGAAAGAGGCTCTACGCCAGTGCCGTCGGCCTCGCCACAGTGGGTGCGATAGCGCTCTCCACCGGCGGTGCCAGCAGTCACGGCTACACCGACTCACCCGTGAGCCGACAGAAGGCCTGCGCCAACGGCGACGTCAGCGACTGCGGCGCCATCCAGTACGAGCCCCAGAGCGTCGAGGGCCCGAAGGGCTTCCCGGCCGAGGGTCCCGCCGACGGCCAGATCTGTTCCGGAGGCAACGAGGGCTTCGACACCCTCAACCAGCCGAAGGCCCCGAACGGCGACGCCTGGCCCGCCACCAAGCTCGACAGCGGCGCGGACCACACGTTCCGCTGGCAGTTCACCGCACGTCACAGCACCGCCGACTTCCAGTACTTCGTCACCAAGGACGGCTGGAACGAGAACGAGCCGATCACCCGGGACTCGCTGGAGCCCGCGCCGTTCCTCACCCTGCCCTTCGAGGGGCAGCCGCCGGCCACCCTCGAGCACGTCGGCGCCCTGCCCTCGGGCAAGTCCGGGCACCACGTGATCCTTTCGGTCTGGAACGTCGCGGACACGGGCAACGCCTTCTACGCCTGCTCCGACGTCACCTTCTGAGGGGCACCCCGCGCGCCCGCGACCGGGTCTTCCCCCCCCTCTCCCGGCCGGGCCCGAGCGAGGTCCGCGCGCGTCACCGGCGACGGCCGTGACGCGCGCGGAGGGCGACCGTCCGTCACCGACTCCCACGTGACTCTCCCTATCTGACGGAACGTCATTTATCGTGCGGCCCCATGGAGCCGCAGGCAGCCACCGCAGCAGCACTCGGACCCACCGTCGCCGAACTGGTCCGCGACCGCTGGAACGACCACCGCACCGGACTCCGCTTCGAGGGCCTGGTGATGACCCACCACGAGGTCGCCGCGGGCGCCGCGGTCCGAGCCGCTCTGCTGGCCGAGCTGCTCCCCGCCGACGCCCGGCCCCATGTCGGCGTACTGCTCGACAACACCCCCGAATATCCCCTGTGGTTGAGCGCCGCCGCCCTCGCCGGCGCCGCCGTGGCCGGGATCAACCCCACCCGTCGCGGCCCCGAACTCGCCCGCGACATCCTGCACACCGAATGCCGCCTCCTGATCACCGAGCGGACCCACCTCCACCTCCTGGACGACCTCCGACTCCCCGGCGTCACCGTCCTGGTGACCGGCACGCCCGAGTACGACCGGCTGCTCGCCTCCTGCGCGGGCGCCCGGCCGGGCGAAGCCACCGTCGCACCGGTCGGCCCCCGCAGCAGGGTCCTGCTCTACTTCACCTCCGGCTCGACCGGCGCACCCAAGGCGGCGATCTGCACCCAGGGCCGCCTCGCGTCGGCGGGCCGCTCCCTCGCCGGGCAGTTCGGGGTGAGGCAGGACGACGTGCACTACATCTGCATGCCGATGTTCCACGGCAACGCCGTGCTCGCCGACTGGGCCCCGGCCCTCGCCGCCGGAGCGTCGATCGCGCTGCGCCGCCGCTTCTCGGCCTCCGCCTTCCTGCCGGACGTACGGGAGTTCGGAGCCACGTACTTCACCTACGTCGGCCGGGCCGTGCAGTACATCCTGGCCACGCCGCAGCGGCCCGACGACCGGGACAACCCGCTGCGCGTCGGTTTCGGCACGGAGGCCGGTGCGGTCGACGCGGGCCGGTTCGCCGATCGCTTCGGTGTGCGCCTGGTGGAGGGGTACGGCTCCTCCGAGGGCGGCGCCGCGATCCAGCGCACCGAGGGCACCCCGCCGGGCGCGATAGGCCGCGCGGGCCCCGCCGACGACCTCGCCGTCGTCGACCCGGAGACCGGCCGCGAACGCCCGCCGGCGCTGCTCGCCCCGGACGGAGGGCTGCTCAACGGCTCGGAGGCGATCGGCGAGCTGGTCAACCGGGGCCGCAGTCCGTTCGAGGGCTACTGGCGCAACCCCGAGGCCGACGCCGCCCGGGTCCGCGACGGCTGGTACTGGACCGGCGACCTCTTCTTCCGCGACCAGGAGGGCTACCTCTACTTCGCGGGCCGCGACGACGACAGGCTCCGCGTCGACAGCGAGAATCTGGCCGCCGCGATGATCGAGAACATCCTCGCCCGATACGGGCCCGCCGCCGCGGTCGCCGTCCACGCGGTGCCGGATCCGGTGGCCGGCGACCAGGTCATGGCGACCGTGGCGCTCGCCGCGGGGGAGGGGCTCCCGGACGAGGCGGCGCCCACGTTCGATCCCGGGGCCTTCCGCCGCTTCCTCGACGACCAACCGGACCTCGGGCCCAAGATGGTGCCCCGCTTCGTCCGGGTCGCGCACCGGCTGCCGGTCACCGCCACCAACAAGGTCCACCGGGCGGCCCTGCGCCGCGCGGGCTTCCGCTGCCAGGACCCCGTGTGGTGGCTCCCGCCCGGCTCGAACGCGTACCGCCGTCTGACCGAGGAGGACCGGACGGGCCTGCTCGCCGAGTACCGTGCCCACGACCGTGAGGATCTGCTCGGCCGCTGACCTGGGTGCCCGTGCCCTGAGGGTGGTCATGAGCACCCCCGAGGGGCGGGTACTATTTACCGGTCAGCAGGCGCCGTTAGCTCAGTTGGTTAGAGCAGCTGACTCTTAATCAGCGGGTCCGGGGTTCGAGTCCCTGACGGCGCACTTGTATTTCTTCGGCTGATCGAAGGGCTTCCCGGTTCTCCGGGGAGCCCTTTCGCATGGGTGCGCGCCGTCGTACGCGGCCTACACTGCCCCGATGAGCGGCATACGGTGCACCCAGTGCGGGACGACCGGGCTGGAGCCCGGCTTCGTGGAGGATCTGGGCCAGGGCGCCCGTGGCTACTCGCGGTGGATCGCGGGAGCGCTCGAGCGCGGTGTGTTCGGTGGCGCGAAGCGGATGGGGCGGCCCCGCTGGCAGATCGACGCCCATCGGTGCCCCAAGTGCGGGCACTTGGAGATGTTTGCCGTCAGGCCTGCGTAGCCGAGGTTCGCACGCGTGCCCAGAAAGCCTGCTGCCCCGCTCTGTTGAGGGGCGGGGCAGCGAAGTGCCGGGCCAGGAAGGGCAGTTCAGAGGGCGAGCGACAGCAGGACCGGTGCCGCGCCCCGGTTCAGGGTGTCGGCCGCCTGCCGCAGCCGGTGTGCGTGCTCGATCGGCATCGACAGCGCCAGACAGCCCACCGAAGCGCCGGCGGTGATCGGGACGGCGGCGCAGACCGTGCCCACCGCGTACTCCTGGATATCGAGCACCGGGACGGTGGGCGGCTGGGAATCGAGGCGGTTGAAGAGCAGCCGCTCGTTGGTGATCGTGCGTGAGGTGAGGCGGGCCGGGCGGTGCCGGGAGAGGTGGTCCCGGCGGCCGTTCACATCCAGCTGGGTGAGCAGGCTCTTGCCGACCGCGCTGGCGTGCGCCGCGGAACGGAAGTCCACCCACTCGTTGACCGCGGGGGTGTCGGGGCCCGCCGCGAACTGGGTGATCTTGACCTCGCCGTCGACGTACCGGCTGATGTAGACCGCGGCTCCCACCGAGTCCCGCAGCCGGTCGAGGATCTGCTGGAGGCGTTCGGTGATGGCGCCGTCGTGTCCCGCGGAGGAGCCCATCATCGCGAGATTCACGCCCGGGACATAAGCGCCGTCGGCGACCTGCTGCACGTACCCCTCGCGCCGGAGCATGAAGAGCAGTGAGGCGAGTGCCTTGGCGGGCAGATGCGTCTCACGGGCGATCTGTACGTCGGTCACCCCCGTGCCGTGCCTCGAAACGGTTTCGAGCACACGCAGGGCGTGCTGCACCGAGTGGTACGGCGCGGTCGGCTCTGGCTTCAGCGCCACGGTATCCCCCCTGCGTGGACCGGTTCCGGACAGCTGGGCTCGTACCACGATAGCGGTCAAACACCCGGTCCGGAGGGGCTGTTGACGAACAAAGTGGTGCGCTCCATGTACCGGAGAGGCCCGATACGCTGGAGCGCACCACACTGGCATATGCCCACGTCACACGCTGGCGCCGTAAGCTCTGCGATTACGTTCCGCGCTCACAGAACCGCGCTGAGGAACTCCCGTGTCCGCTCATGATCGGGATCGCCGAAGATTTTTTCCGCACTGCCGGATTCGATGACTCGACCGGAGTCGAACATCAGCACCTGGTCCGAAATGTCCCGGGCGAAACTCATCTCGTGCGTGACGCACAGCATCGTGATGTCGGTGCTGCGTGCGATGTCCCGCAGCACATCGAGCACCCCCGCCACCAGCTCCGGGTCGAGCGCCGAGGTGACCTCGTCGAGCAGCAGGACCTGCGGGCGCATCGCGAGCGCCCGCGCGATCGCCACCCGCTGCTGCTGACCGCCGGAGAGCTGCGAGGGGTAGGAGTTCGCCTTGTCCCCGAGGCCGACCTGGTCGAGCAGCTCCCGGGCCCGCTCGTCCGCCTCGTCCTTGGACAGGCCCAGGACATGCACGGGTGCCTCGGTGATGTTCCGCAGCACCTTCATGTTCGGGAAGAGGTTGAACTGCTGGAACACCATCCCGATGTTCTTGCGTACGTCCCGGGTGTGCTTCTCGCCCGCCGGCACCAGCTTGCCGCCACGCTCCTCGTGCGTGAGGTACTCGCCGCCAACCTTGATGGTGCCCTCGTCGGGCGTCAGCAGGGTCATCAGCAGTCTCAGGATCGTCGTCTTGCCGGAACCGGACGGGCCGATCAGCGTGACGTGCTTGCCCGAGTTCACCGAGAAGTCGAGTGCGTCGAGGACGACATTGCTGCCGAACCGCTTGGTGACCTTGTCGAAGCGGATCAGTTCACTGCCGTCCACGGCGGGATTGATGTTGTCGGTCGTGGGAGTGCTGTCAGCGGACAAGGCGACGCTCCAGTGCTCGGAGAAGAAGAGAAGCCGGGTAGGCGATGAGGATGAAGGCGATGCCGACGACGGTGACGGGCTCGGCCATCTGGAAGGTCTGCGAGCCGAACTGGCGCGCCTCACCCAGCATGTCGAGCACACCGATGGTCATGATCATCGGCGAGTCCTTCAGCATCGCGACGACGTAGTTGCCGAGTGCGGGGACGACGCGACGGATCGCCTGCGGCAGGATCACCGAGGTCCAGGTGCGCGCCCGCGGCAGGCTCAGCGCCTTCGCGGCCTCCCACTGGCCGACCGGGACACCGTCTATGCCGGCCCGGTAGACCTCGGCGGTGTACGTCGAGTAGTGCAGGCCGAGGCCGATGACACCGGTGGTCATCGCCGAGAGCGTGATGCCCCACTCGGGCAGTACGTAGAAAAGGAAGAACAGCTGCACGAGCAGCGGCGTGTTACGGATGAACTCGGTGACGATCGAGACCGGCCAGCGCACCACCTTCAGTGATGAGCGCTGTGCCAGGGCCCAGACCAGGCCGAGGGTGAAGGCGATCAGTGATCCCAGGACCAGTGCCTGCAGAGTGACCAGCAGACCGTCCCAGAACTTCGGCATGAAATCGCCGACTGCGGACCAATCCCAGTTCACGCGGCACCTCCGGCGCTCTGCGAGGTCTCGTTCTGCTGGCGCAGACCGAGCTTGGCGGTGATGCCACCGGTCTTGGGCGACGCCTGGCCGATGTTCGCCTTGGCCTGGCGCTCGACGACCCGCATACCCCGGGTGATCACGAAGGCGAGGACGAAGTACATCAGCAGGATGACCGTGAAGACCGGGGCGCTGTCACCGGTGGCGTTGCGCACCAGGTTCCCCTCGCGGGTGAGGTCGCCGACGCCGACGATCGAGACCAGTGCGGTGCCCTTGAGCAGCTCGATGGCCAGGTTGTTGAACGGCGGCACCATCTCGGGCCAGGCCTGCGGCAGGATGATCTTCCGCAGCTGTTGGGCGGACGTGAAGCTCAGTGCGATCCCCGCTTCGCGCTGAGCCGGTGCGACCGCCGCGACCGCGCCACGTACGACTTCCGAGCCGTACGCGCCGTAGGTGAGACCGAGGGCGAGTACCGCGGCCCACATCGGGACGAGCTGCCAGCCGAAGAGCAGCGGCAGCACGAAGAAGATCCAGAACATCAGGATCAGCGCGGACGTGCCGCGGAAGATCTCGAAGTACGTCCCGGACAGGAAACGGACGATCCACAGGCGGTGGGTCCTGGCCAGGCCGATGACGAAGGCCACGAGCACGGCGAGCGCCGCGCTGTAGACGGTCAACTGGACTGTGATCCAGAGGCCGTTGAAGAGGAGTCCCCACAGACCTGAAGTGATTTCACTCATGGATTGCACTTCTCCTCGGCGCGGGTCGTGGTCATCTGGTCCTTCGTGAAGCCGAACGGACGCATGATCTCCAGCAGTTCACCGCTCTTCTTGAGCTTGTGCAGCTCGCGATTGAACGCGTCGCGCAGATTCGTCTCCGGCGTACGGAAGGCGAAGGCACCCACGTCCGTGACGGGCTTTCCGTCAACGTACGGCTGGACCTCCTTCGTCGCCTCGATACCGGAGCCCTTGCCCGCTTGCTCGACCGCGTTGAACACCGTGACGGCGGTGCCGACGAAGACATCGATCCGTCCCTGCTGCACGGCGAGCAGGCCGGCCAGCTGGTCGGGAAAAGTGCCGATGTTCTTGACGCCGGCCTCCTTGGCGTAATCGATCTCAGCCCAGGCGATACCGGTGGCCATCTTCGCGCCGCTCTTCGCGATGTCCTTGTACGTGTGCAGGTTCTTCGGGTTCCCCTCCTTCACGATGAAGGCGTCCAGCATCTGGTACTCGGGGTCGGCGAAGACGACCTGGCCGCAGCGTTCCTCGTTGATGTACATGCCTGCCGCGACCACGTCGAACTGCAGTGAGTTCAGGCCCGTGATGAGCGAGTTGAACTCGGTGGCGAAGGGCTCGACGTGATCCACGCCGAGCTCCTTGAAGATGCGCCGCGCGATCGCCGGAGCCGAGCCCGTCATCTTCCCGTCCGTGCCGATGTAGCTGTACGGCTGCTCGCCGGCCAGGCCGAGGGTCACCGTGCCCTTCGCCCGCAATTGGTCGAGAAGGGACCCTCCGTCCTCGGTATCGGCGGTGGCCACCCGGCTGCATCCGCTGGTCGCGCCGACCGCGCCCACCGCGCCGAGCGCTGCCGCGCCGGCCAGCAGTGAGCGGCGCCGGAGCCCGCTTTTCGTGCTTCCTGAGTTGTTCCCCTGTGGTGGAGCCATGGGCGCGCGGCTACCCGACAGTCGACGAGATATGCCGATCGTTTTCAGGCCTTGATGCAGATGGACGCGCGTCCGAAGGAGGTATGCAGGGACCTGTCGGGTGGCTCAGTATTGATCCGCAGAGGCATCAAACGTAGCGATAGGAGGGCAAATGACCGACCGTCACATCGAAGTCTCGCTCGACAAGCGGGACGTGCGCTGCACGGCGAAACTCCTCGACGACCGCGCACCCGTGACCTGTCAGGCGGTCTGGGACGCACTGCCGCTGGGCGGCGACGTCTACCACGCCAAGTACGCCCGCAACGAGATCTACGCCCTCCTGCCCACCTTCGCCCTCCAGGAGCCGCCGCTGGAGAACCCGACCATCACCCCGATCCCCGGCGACCTCTGCTATTTCACCTTTTCGGGTACCGAACTGGCCACCAAGGCCTACGGATACGGCGCCCCGCAGCAGGAGACCGTCGTCGACCTCGCACTGTTCTACGAGCGCAACAACCTGCTCCTGAACGCGGACGTGGGCTACGTCCCCGGCATCGTCTGGGGACAGGTGGTCGACGGCCTCGACCGGATGGCCGAGGCCTGTCAGGACCTGTGGCGTGCGGGCGCCCTCGGCGAGACGCTCAGCTTCCGCCGGGTGTAGGCAGCTCGGGACCCGGCAGATCGGCGGCCCCCGACGTGTACAGCGCGTGGGCCGCCCGCAGGACGAGCGGATCCGCGTGCCGGGCCGCCACCAGCTGGACCCCGATGGGCAGTCCCGCCGGATCGACCCCGCAGGGCACCGACGCGGCGGGCTGCTGAGTGAGATTGAAGGGGTACGTGAAGGGGGTCCAGCCCGTCCAGCGCCGGTGACCGGACCCCTTCGGCACCTCGACACCCGCCTCGAACGCGGTGATCGGCATGGTCGGCGTGACCAGCAGGTCGTACGTCTGGTGGAACAGGCCCATCCGGCGGCCGAGTTCCATCCGTACGTCCACCGCCGCGAGGTAGTCGAGCGCACTGGCGCTCGCGCCCTCCTCGCAGATCTCCCGCAGCCCCGGATCCAGTGCGGCCCGCTGGTCGTCGTTGAAGTGCTGCGTCACCCGGGCTGCGCCGCTGAACCACAGGGTGTGGAACGCCTCCACCGGATCACTGAAGTCCGGGTCGACCTCCTCCACGTACGCGCCGAGCTCGGCGAGCCGCTCGACCGCGCCGCGTACCGCCGCGGCGACGGCCGGCTGCACGTTGACCTGCCCGCCGAGCGTGGGGGAGTACGCCACCCTCAGGCCCGCGACCCCGCCGTCCAGGCCGTCCCGGAAGGATCCGGGCGGCGGCGCGAGCTGCGACCAGTCCCGGACGTCCGGGCCGCTGATCACGTCCATCACCAGTGCCGCGTCCGCCGCGTCCCGCGTCATCGGGCCCACGTGCGCCAGCGTCCCGAACGCACTCGCCGGGTACAGCGGCACCCGCCCGTACGTCGGCTTCAGGGCGAACACCCCGCAGAACGAACCCGGGATCCGCACACTGCCCCCGCCGTCCGTGCCGAGCGCCACCGGCCCCGCGCCGAGCGCGACCGCCGCCGCACCCCCGCCGCTTGAGCCGCCCGCGGTACGCGTCGGGTCGTACGGATTGCGGGTCACGCCGGACACGGGGCTGTCCGTGACACCCTTCCAGCCGAACTCGGGCGTGGTGGTTTTGCCGATGAACACCGCGCCGTGCTCCCGCAGCCGGGCCACCGACGGGGCGTCCTCGTCCCAGGCGCCGTCCGGATCGATGCCCAGGGAGCCGCGCAGGGTGGGCCCGCCGCGCTGCAGCAGGATGTCCTTCACGGACACCGGAACTCCGTCGAGCAGACCGGCGGGATCGCCTCGCTGCCACCGGTCCGCCGACTCGGCCGCCTGCGCGAGGGCTCCTTCCGGGTCCACCCGGACGAACGCGTTCACCGCCGGCTCCGTGCCCTGCACACGGTCGAGGGCCGCGCGGGTCGCGTCGAGGGGTGTGAACTCGCCCTTGCGGTATCCGTCGATGAGCTGTGCCGCGGTGAGTTCGCCGAGGTCGGTCATCCGCCCTCCCAAGGGGTCGCCAGAGATGTGCCGGGTCGTGGGCACCCCGGCGAAGGAAGCCGGGGACGTGCCGGAGGGGTAGGTGGACCGTCCGCGATCACTCGCGGACGGTCGCCGAGTACGTACCCGAAGTCAGGGGCCGGTTACGCACCGCGCCGGCACCGAATCGTCGGTCACGCATCGGAGTTGAACGGCTGCGTACCGGAGTTCAGTGGCCGGGGACGTAGCCGCGCTGTTTGTCGATCACGTTCTTCAGGGGTTTCCCGGCGGCCCACAGCTCGAAGAGTTCCAGGAACTGCTCGCCGAGTTCGTCCCGCCAGCCGATCGTGTCCCCGCTCATGTGCGGCGACACGAGCATGCCGGGGGTGTCCCACAGCGGGCTGTCGGCCGCCAGCGGCTCCTGCTCGAAGACGTCGAGTCCTGCGCCCGCGATCGTCCGCTTCGTCAGCGCCTCGACCAGGTCGTCCTCGACGACCAGATCGCCGCGGCCGACGTTGATGAACCGCGCCGACGGTTTCATCTGCTGGAACCTGCTGCTGTCGAACATGCCCCGCGTCGCGGCGGTCGACGGCGCCGCGCACACCACCCAGTCGGCCCCGGCGAGAAGCTGCGGCAGGTCCTCCGGCCCGTGCACTCCCTCCCGGGCGGTCCGGCCGGCCAGAGCCGTGGTGACGCCGAGCGCCTGAAGGGTCTGCGCGATGGCCCGCCCGATCGGCCCGGTACCCACCACGCACGCGCGCGTGCCCGCCACCCGCTGGGTCTCGCGGTGCTGCCAGCGGCGCTCGCGCTGCAGCGCCCAGTTGCCCGGCAGATCCTTCGCGAAGGACAGCACCAGACCGGCGACGAACTCGGCGATCGGCCGGTCGAAGACACCGCGTGCGTTCGTCACGACCGTGTCGGACGCGGCCAGTTCGGGACTGAGGAGATGGTCGACCCCGGCGCTCGCCGTGTGCACCCATCGCGGTCGTGGGCCGTCACCCGGCCAGGCGTGCCGTACCGCGTGCGACTGGAAGTCCCACACCAGAAGTACGTCGGCCGAGGGGAGCTGTTCGGCCAGGTTCGAGGGGTCGGCGTGAGTGACGCGGACGCGCCCGGAGAGGCTGCCGAGCCGCGGTGGCGGGTCGGCGTCGAGGACCAGAAGACTGAGTTCGGACATCGCGGGGAAACCGTTTTGCAACGCTGATCCGCTTCCCTGGTAGGAATGGGCCGAAGCCGTGTGAGATGTGCGGATTGACCACGCTCGCACCCGAACCTACCGTCGTCAACAAGGGCACAACACGCGTCCCTCGCGACGACAGTCCCGTCTGAAGCTTTCTCTGTCCCGACGTCCCGGCGAGTGCCGGTTCAACGTTCCTTTCCGGCCACCGGCCGGCCCTCCGTCATACCTGCTCATACAGCTGGGGCCAGCTATGGACGTCTCATTTCTGGGTGGACCGTATCCGCAGCGCGGTATCGGAATCGTCGCCCCTTTCGACTTCGCGCTCGACCGGGAACTCTGGCGCTGGGTTCCGGACGAGATCTCACTGCACCTGACGCGCACTCCCTACGTTCCGGTGGAGGTCAGCCTCGACCTCGCCCGGCTCGTCAGCGAGCACGCGACGCTGCGGGACGCCGTACGCGCCCTCAACGCCGCGGAACCCGAGGTCATCGCGTACGCCTGCACCTCGGGCAGCTTCGTCGACGGAATGGCGGGCGAACGCACCATGAGTGCCGCCATGGAGAGCGCCGGCGAGGTCCCCTCGCTCACCACCTCGGGCGCGGTGCTCGAAGCCCTCGCCGAACTCGACGCCCGCCGCATCGCCCTCGTCACCCCCTACACCCAGTCGGTGACCGGAGCGCTCGAGGACTTCCTCGGCGAGGCCGGAGTGGAGGTCACCGGCCGCTCCTCGCTCGGACTGACCCGGCACATCTGGAAGGTCCCCTACAAGGACGTCGTCGGCATGGCGCGCGAGGCGCTCGTCGGCGACGCGGACGCGCTGTTCATCAGCTGCACCAACCTCGCCACGTACGACGCGATCCCGCAGCTCGAGGCGGAGCTGCGGATCCCCGTCATCTCGGCGAACCAGGTCACCATGTGGGCCGCCCTGCGCCGCCTCGGCACCACACCGGTCGGCCCCTACCAGGCGCTGATCGACGACTCGGCGCGCCGGACCCTGAGCGAGGGAGTCCCTCAGGCACCCTTGCCCGAACCGCCCCCCGTGCCGGAACCTCCGGCGTATCCCGAATACCCGACCACCGAATGACCGCCCGCCCCCGGCCGCCCGGGGGCGGGCACCGCCGGGTGCGGCCGGACGAGCCGCCGCCCCGAAGTGAACCGTGCACAGCGAACCGTACGGAGGCCGCAGATGACCGCACTCGGATTCCTGTACCCCGGCCACTCCGCCGAGGACGACTACCCGCGTATCGAACAGCTCCTCGGGAGCGACATCCGGCTCGCGCTGGTCCACACCGACATCGGCGAGGACGCGCACCGGGTGGACGCCCTGCTCGAGATGGGCTCGGCGAACCGCCTGGCCGACGGGGTGGAGGAGCTGCGTCTGGAGGGGGCCGAGACGGTCGTGTGGTCCTGCACGAGCGGCAGTTTCGTCTTCGGCTGGGACGGCGCGCACGAACAGGTCCGCCGGCTCGCGCTCGCGGCCGGCATGCCCGCCTCCAGCACGTCGTTCGCGTTCGCCCACGCGGTGCGTGAGCTGGGCGTGCGGCAGGTCGCGATCGCCGCCACCTATCCCGAGGACGTGGCGGCGCACTTCACCGACTTCCTGAAGGCGGCCGGCATCGAGGTGGTCGCCATGCGCGGCAGCGGCATCATCACCGCGGCCGAGGTCGGCACCTGGGGATACGACGAGGTGCTCGCGCTCGCCCGGGCCGGCGACCACCCCGACGCGGGCGCCGTACTCCTGCCGGACACCGCCCTGCACACCGCGGCGTACGTCCGCGACCTGGAGACCGAACTCGGCAAGCCGGTCCTGACCGCCAATCAGGTCACCGTCTGGGAGGCCCTGCGGCTGGCCGACCGGCGGGTCAACGCCCCTGCCCTCGGGGCCCTGTTCACCCGCGAGCCCCTGGTGCAGGCCGAGGGGTAGACCGAGGCGCGACCGTACGGCGGGGCACGCACCGGGCAGGTACGCCGGGTGCGTGCCCCGTCCGTTTCCCTGCTCGCCCCGTTTCCGTGCTCGCCCCGTTTCCGTGCTCGCCCCGGCTGCCGGCTCCCGGCTCCCCGGAATAACCGGAGACGCCCTCCTGTTCTCCGCAGCGGGACGTCAGAAGACCATCGCACGCCCACGTACGGGCGACTGCGGGCAGCTATGCAGAAGGAGCACCGGTGAGCGACGACATCCGCGGCAAGGCACAGGGCACAGCATCCGTACCCCTCTCGGTGCTCGATCTGGCCACCGTCGGGACCGGCCACACGGCGAGCGAGGCGCTCGCCACCGGCGTGCGGATCGCCGCGCTCGCCGAGAGCCGCGGCTACCACCGTTACTGGGTCGCAGAGCACCACTCGATGCCCGGAATCGCCTCCTCCTCGCCCGCGATGATCCTCGCCCACCTCGCCGCCACGACCAGCCGCATCCGGCTCGGCTCCGGCGGCGTCATGCTGCCCAACCACGCCCCGCTGGTGATCGCCGAGCAGTTCGGCACCCTCGAGGCGCTCGCCCCGGGCCGCGTCGACCTCGGCCTCGGCCGCGCCCCCGGCACCGATGGTGCGACCGCCGCGGCCCTGCGCCGTACCGAGCGGCTCAACGAGGGCGCCGATGATTTCCCGCAGCAGCTCGCCGAGTTGACCCGCTTCCTCGACGACGACTTCCCCGACGGGCACCCCTACGCGAAGATCCACGCCGTCCCCGGGCCCGTCCAGGCCACCTCGCCCGGCGGTGTGCAGTCGCCCGCGCGGCCGCCGCTGTGGCTGCTCGGCTCCTCCGGGTTCAGCGCCCGCCTCGCCGGGATGCTGGGACTGCCGTTCGCCTTCGCGCACCACTTCTCGGCTCAGAACACCATCCCGGCACTCGACCTGTACCGCGAGTCGTTCCGGCCGTCCGCGGTCCTCGACGAGCCGTACGCCCTCATCGGTGTCGCAGCCCTCGCGGCCGACGACGAGCGAGAGGCACGCCGCCAGGTCCTGACCGGCGCCCTGTCGATGGTGCGGCTGCGCACCGGCCGTCCCGGTCTGGTGCCGAGCCCCGAAGAGGCCGAGGCCCACACGTTCAGCGAGATGGAGCAGGACTTCGTCAACGGCTGGCTCGGCAACGTCATTCACGGCACCCCGGACGCCGTACGCACCGGACTCGACGATCTGCAGAAGCGCACCGGAGCCGCGGAGCTGATGATCACGGCCAACGCGCACGGTGGCGAGGCCCGGCTGCGCAGCTACGAACTGATCGCGGACGCCTACGCATTGCCGCGGCTGTGACCTGAGGGGCCCGGCCGGCGTCTCGCGCGTCGGCCGGAGCTCAGGCCCCGCTCGTCCCCACCGGTGAGCCGATGAGCGTGGAGATGCGATCCGGCGACACCGCCCGCGAGTAGAGCCACCCCTGGCCGGTGTCGCAGCCGATCCGCCGCAGCCGGTCCGCCTGTTGCGGCGTCTCCACGCACTCCGCCGTC
Organism: Streptomyces sp. YIM 130001; assembly: GCF_003574445.1. GTDB lineage: Bacteria > Actinomycetota > Actinomycetes > Streptomycetales > Streptomycetaceae > Streptomyces. The sequence goes on along the minus strand of NZ_KZ984550.1, from coordinate 252,590 downwards.
ACCGTCAGACCGAGCCGGTGCGCCAACTGCACCATGGCCTCCACGATGGTCTCGTCGGCCTCACTTGCGTCCCCGTCGCCGCTCTCGTACTGGAACCCGCGCACGAACGATCCGTCGAGTTTCAGCACCGAGACCGGCAGCCGGCTCAGATAGGCGAGGTTCGAGTAGCCGGTGCCGAAGTCGTCGATGGCGATCCGGACACCCATCTCGCTCAGCGCCTGCAAGGTCTCCAGCGGCCGGCCCGCCGAACCCATCACCGCGGATTCGGTCAGCTCCAGCTGGAGCAGCCCGGGTTCGAGCCCGGTCTCGCGCAGAGTCGCGGCGACATCCGCCACGAGATCCGAGTCCCACACCTGCCGTACGGCGACATTGACGCTGACGAACACCGGCGCACTCTCCGGGTGTTCCAGCTGCCAGGCCCTGGCCTGGGCGCAGGCGGTGCGCAGCACCCACAGGCCGAGCTCGACGATCGAGCCGTCCTCCTCGGCCAGTGCGATGAACCGATTCGGCGCCAGCGTCCCGAACTGCGGGTGATGCCAGCGCACCAACGCCTCCACGCCCCGCACGCCGCAGTCGTCCAGACCCACCAACGGCTGGTACTCCAGGGCGAATTCACCGCGCTCCACGGCCGGCCGCAGAGTCGCCGCGAGCGCCTGACGGGTCATCCGGTGGGCGTTGCGCTCGGGATCGAAGAGGGTCCAGCGGGCCTTGCCGTCCGCCTTCGCCCAGTACAGCGTCGTGTCCGCGCCCTGCATCAGGCCGGTCGCGCTGGTGCCGGCGGCGCGGCGCTCCACCACACCGACCGAGGCGGACACCGCGAGCTGCCGTCCGCCGAGTTCGAAGGGCTCGCGCAGACCGTCGAGCACGGACTGGGCGAGCGAGGTCAGCTGTTCCGTACCGGTCGAGTCCTCGACCAGGAGCGCGAACTCGTCGCCGCCGAGCCGGGCCACCAGGATCTCGCGGCCACCGTCCTCGGCGGCCGCCCGCTCGGCGCAGTGGGTCAGACGGTCGGCGACGGCGGCGAGGAGGCGGTCGCCGCTGCCGTGCCCGAGGGTGTCGTTGATCGCCTTGAAGCCGTCGAGGTCGAGGTAGCACAGGCCGATCCGGCCGGTGCCGGTCGCCTCGTCCGCGGCCTCGAGCGCGCCCGTGAGGCGTTCGAAGAACAGGGTCCGGTTCGGCAGCCGGGTCACCGGATCGTGCAGCCGTACGTGACGCAGCTGCGCCTGCAGTTCGCGCCGGGCCGTGACATCGGTGACCGTCACCAGCACCGACCCGCGCTGGGCGAGCGGCGCCACGGTGATCTGCGCCCACACCGCGTGCCCGGCCGGATGCTTGAGCCGCCGCGTGCAGCGCAGCCCCGCGCGGCGGCCCCGCAGGATCTCCTGGTACGCGTGCCAGCTGCGGGCCTGCGCCGCGATATCCACCAGACCGGCCGCGGACCGGCCGCGCAGCTCCCTGGGGGAGAGACCGAGCAGGGTGCCGAGCGCGTCGTTCGCCGAGGTGATCCGGCCGTCGGTGTCGACCACGGCCATCGCGGACCGGGACGCGTGGAACGCGGCGTGCCCGTCGCGCAGCTCGGCGTCCTGGTACGGGAGGTCGGAATCCGGTTCCGGGTACGACAGCTCCGGACCCGGACCGGTCAATTCATCACCATCCGTGACGATCGGCCCGATGTCATCGGTGGCCGTCGGCGCCGTGAAGGTCGGCCCTTCGGACATTCCGCTCACCGCTCGCTCCCGGAGGGCAGTCGTTTCTTGTACAGGTCGGATGGGTGGTCGGCCGGAAAGTGTGCCGATCATAGAGGCTGGCCGGAGCACCGATCCAGCCTTTGTACGGGCAGGTGTACTCCTCCGGGGTACGGGACGGGTGAAGCCCCTGGGTGTCACCCCTTTGACAGATCGTTTCTGCTCAAGGCTGGTCGGCTCGGCGGCGCAACTCTTCCGTGCGGGACCGCTTGTTGGCGCCTCTGTGACGTTGTGTGATCCCCGGAGTGTCGCCTCTCACTCGTCCGGGGCAGCTGAACAGGGCATACCCGCACGAACCGGAACAGGCTGGGTGCGGTGTTCTGTTGCCCGTCCCCCGGAGGCCCGACGTGCCGCGTCCGCTCCACCCCGGTACTCCACCTCGTGAGCGGGAGCTCTCGCCGCGCGTGCGCCGTGCGGCCGCAGCCTTCACCTCCTTCGTCGCGCTCGCCGCGACCTCCCTCGCGGCGGGGCCCGTCTCCGCCGACGCCTTCGCCGGCCCGTGCGCCCTCGAGCGGACCTCCGCCCACCACTCCGAGGGCCTCGACACCTGGAACAGCGCCTACCCCAAGCCGGTCGAGCAACTCGACGCGGTGATGGTGTTCCTCTCGTTCCCCGACTCGGAGCCGCTGGCCACGCCGGCCCAGCTGGCCGCGGACCACTTCCCGGCCACCAGCGAGTTCTTCGACCGTGCGTCGTACGGACGCTTCGACCTCAAGGCGCATCCGGGCAAGGACTGGCTCGAGATGCCCGAGCCGTCCACCTCGTACGAGATACAGCGCGACTGGCCGACGCAGAAGCGCAGCGCCTATCTGCGTGACGCGCTGGCGGTCGCGGACCCTTCGGTGGACTTCAGCCGCTACGACGTCGTCTACTTCGTGGCCGACCCCGATGCCCCGGGTGTCGACTCGGACGCGACGAAGGTCGTGAACTTCGAGCGTCCGCTGCGCGCCGACGGCACCGACCTGCGACGCATCGTCACGGTCTTCGAGCGGCACCCGCCCGACCGGAACGTCCTGGCGCACGAGACGGGCCATGTCTTCGACCTGCCCGACCTGTACCACCGGCCGACGGACGGCAAGGGCGACTGGGACACCCACGTCGGCGACTGGGACGTGATGGGCAGTCAGTTCGGCCTCGCCCCCGACCTCTTCGGCTGGCACAAGTGGAAGCTCGGCTGGCTCGACGGGCATCAGGTCACCTGCGTCCAGGGCACGGGCGACAGTCTGCTGAGCCTGGAGCCGATCGCGGCGGCGCCCGAGCGCGGGCAGCTCGGCGGCAAACGGCTCGCGGTGGTGCGCACGGGGCGCGACAGTGCGGTGGCGATCGAGGCGCGGGGCCGTACCGGAAACGACCGGGAGACCTGCACCGAGGGCGTCCTGATCTACCGGGTCCACACCGACTCCGCATCCGGGCACGGGCCCGTCGAGGTCGTCGACGCCCATCCGGACTCCGGGGCCTGCTGGGACTCCTCGGTGTATCCGGAGCTGGCCGACGCGCCTGTCCAGGTGGGGGAGAACCGGACGGTTCCGGGGGAGCGGGTCACGGTCCAGGTGGTGTCGCAGTCCGCATCCGGAACCTGGACGGTGAAGATCACCACCTAGGCCCGTGGAGCAGCACGAAGGCCCCTCGCCGAAGCGAGGGGCCTTTCGTCGTCTGTGCGCCGTCAGGGACTCGAACCCCGGACCCGCTGATTAAGAGTCAGCTGCTCTAACCAACTGAGCTAACGGCGCCTGCTGACGTCGTAGACCTTAGCACCCTGATCGGCGCGAGGAAAAATCGATATACGGACCGCCGCACGGGCCCCCGAACGGGCCGCGCGGACGCACGCCCAGAGCAGAACCTCGGGCCCCGGCAGCCACGGATGGTGGCTGTCGGGCGCCACCAGCCAGCGGGAATCCATCGGGTGCGGCGGGTATTCACCGCCGGCTCCGTGCACCGGCGGCACGGTGATCGCATCGCCCGCACCGTGACACAGCGGAGGCGGCACCGACGGGTGCCACTCCTCCCAGGCGAGCAGAGACGGCAGCCGCTGCGCGGTGCCCGGCGCCGCGAACAGCAGCGTCCGGCCGCGGTGCGAGGCGACCGGCCCGGAGCCGGGGCCCGCCTCCCAGAGCTGGTCGAGCACACGCCGACCGAACACCGCGGGCACGCTCACCGCGTCGAACCCCGTACCGCAGGGCACCACCACGGGAGCCGCAGGCCGTGAGTTCCACAGGGCGAGTGTGCTGCGCGGGTGGGAGGTGCAGGCGGCGAGCCAGGCCGCGCCTTCGGAGGTGACGCTGGCGGGGTGCGGGGTGTCGATCGTGGCGTGCACGATCGTGCCGAAGGGGGCGGCGGGGGCCGGGGAAGAGGTCGCGCCGTGCCGGTCACGGTTGTCTGCGGTGTGCTGCCGGGTGCTCATACACACAGGTCTACTGGCGGTAATGAGGCCATTTCCGCGACTTGCCGGAAATCGGGACAGGACCTGAGGCGACGGAGTACCTTGCCCCCGCCGCATATGCCATCAGCTCTTTCGAGCGGGGGCGCGCAACTGGCCGCCGGGGCGCGGCAGTACCGGGAACCCGTCAGCCGTCGGTCAGCTGTCCCCGTCGCGCAGGAGTTCGCGGCCGAACTCGACCATTTTCTTGGCGTAGTCCTCCGTCCAGTCCGCCCGCTCGGCGATCGCCGCCGTCGTCAGCCGGTCGAACCGGCGCGGATCGGCCAGCTGGGCCGCCGCGATCGCCTGGAACTCCAGGGACCGGTCCGTCGCCGCGCGGAACGCGAGCGTCAGCTCCGTCGCCCGCGCGAGCAGCTCCTTCGGATCCTCGAGCGACTCCAGGTCGAAGAAATGCTCCGGGTCGGCGGTCGCCTCGGCCGGCTCGAAGAGCAGCGGCGCGGGTCGCAGCCGCCGCTCGGTCTGCTCGGGCTCCGCCATGTGCCTGGTCCTCTCGTCGTGCCGTGGTACGTCGTCCCGTGCCGCCCCGCGGGCTGGTTCGAAGCCCGCTGCGCGGTGACCGGCTCCGGGCCACCTTCCATTGTCCAACCTCGTGCAAGTACGCCCCGTGGCCATCGCCGCTGCACCGGTCACCCCAGATGGGTACCCCTTCAAGTGCGCATCGGCACACGGTGGTTGGACCAGGCGTCCCAGGTGTGCTGCATGGCCTCCCAGCCGTCGGGGAACTTCACCGTCACACCCAGCTGCACCGGCTCCGTCGACGGATGGTCGTCGAGCAGCTCCGCCACGCCCGCCCGGCACACCACGATGCACGCGTGCCGGTGCCGCGAGGCCAGTACGCACAGCCGGCCCGTCTCCAGATGGAACGCGGTCGCGTCCGGCCGGCCCGACAGCGGGTGCAGCATGACCGTCACGTCGTACTCGCGGCCCTGCAGCCGGTTCGCCGTGTCGACCGTGACGTCCGTGACACCGAGCTCCGTGAGCGCCGACCGTACGGCCGCGGCCTGATCGCGGTGCGCGGTGCCCACCGCGATCCGGTCGCTGGTCAGCGGCACCGGGTCCGTGGTCCGCTCGCTCGTCGTCACGCCGCCGCGGTCGAGCAGCCGGCGCACCACCGACGCCACCGCCCGTACCGCCTCCGGGTCGGTGCGGGGTGTGTGCCGGGCGGGCAGCTCCAGCAGGCCCCAACCCGACACCGCCGCCTCGTCGATCACCCGGTCCGGGCCCGAACCGTCCGACGTCACTGAGAACGCCAGCGTGCGGTCCCCGTGCTCCGTGCCGCTGCGGAACCGCGTGTACGGATAGAACGCGTCCGACACCAGGCCGGCCGCCGAGGCCGGCAGGCGCCACGACACCGGCAGCCGGTGCTGCGGCAGCTCCGGATTGTGCGCGAGGAGCGTGGACACGGCACTCGCCGACGGGTCGTGCGTGAGCCCGGCCCACTGCTCGGCCCCCACGATCGAGAACGGGTCGAGCTGACCGGGATCGCCGACGAACAGCGCCCGCTCGAACAGCCCGGCCACGGCGAGCAGCCCGTCCGAACGCATCTGGTACGCCTCGTCGACGATGGCGTGCGGCCACGGATCGGTGCCGTTCACATGCGCCCACTTCGCGGCCGTCGAGATGACCACGTCGAGGCCGGCGAGATCGCCGGCCTTCGCCGACTTGCGGACCTGCTCCAGATCGTCGAGGGCCCGGTCGTACGGATCGGAGTCGCTGCTGTGCAGCCTGCCCACCGGCAGCGACGGGTTCTTCTCGGCGAGGCGCAGGACCAGGTCGTCCACCTGTGCGTTGGTCTGCGCCACGATCATCAGCGGGCGGCCGGCGGCGGCGAGACGCAGTGCCGCGTTCACCACCAGGGTCGACTTGCCCGCGCCGGGCGGGGAGTCGACGACCACACCGCGGGCCGTGCCGTGCAGGGTGTCGTGCAGGATCGCGTCCGTGGCGCGGCCCGCCGCGCGTGCCGGGTCGAAGGGTTCGGGGGCGGGATTCCGGGCATCCTCTCCGGCCGTCACAGCACATCCTCCGCGGTCACCAGGTCGGGGTTCTCCGCCGCGGCTCCGGGCGGGCCACCGTGCGTCCAGGGTGTGTCCTCCGGTTCCGGCAGCCCGGGGCCGCCGCGCGGCGTGTGCTCGAACAGCGTCCAGCACACCCGCTCGCCCGGCTCCGGCACCGAACCCGCCTCGGGCTCCTTGCCGCGGCCCATCTTGTCGAGGATCCGCAGCACCACCGCCCCGGCCTCGGCCTCGCCCGCCTCCGCCCACCCCGCGAACTCCGCCGACTGCGGCTTGCCCGCCAGATCGCGGAACACCTTGGTCCGCTCCCCGAGATGCGGTCGGTCCGCCGTCCGCAGCGTCACCAGCGGTCGCGGGCTCGGCCGCTTGCTCTCGCTGTACGCCATCGTCACGTCGACGACCTCGCCGACGAACGCCTCACCGGACAGCCGCCGTCCGGCCATCACCAGCGGATCGTCGAGCGCCTCCTGCGCCTCCAGTCTGGCCTGCGCGGTCTCCCGCGCCGACAGCTTGTTCGCCGCGGTCACCGCGTCGTCGCGGCGCGGCTGCGGCGGCTCACCGGCCAGCACCCGGTCCCGGTGACCGGTGTACGACCAGCGGTCGCGCGTCCAGCGGTCCTCGTCACGAAGCGACCGCGGCAGGTCCCGCAGCAGGTCGATGCCCCGCCACATCGCGTCCCACGTCGGACGGGTGCAGCCCGCCACCAGATCGCGGATCTCCCGCTCCGCCGCGGTCAGTTCGGCGAGCCTGCGGTCCGCGGCCACACCGTCGTCGGCCGCCGCGAGTGCCGTACGTGCCCGGTCGAAACGCTCGACGGCCGGGGCAAGGAGCCGGTTGTCGAACGCCGGGTCCGTCGCCGGACCCGCCGGCGGACAGCGCAACTGGCCGGCCGCGTCCCGCGCAAGCTCCGCCTCGCGCGCCGCCCACGCCCCCGAGGCACCCTCCGGCGGATCGATCCAGGCGAGCAGCGCCCCCAGGTGCTGGTCCTCCAGACTCGACTGGCCCGCCGCCCAGTGCCGCGACAGCAGATCCGTCATCGCCATCAGGAGCGCGGAGCCGGGCACCCGCGCCCGCTCGCCGAAATGCGTCAGCCAGCGCCCGAGCAGCGGAACCCGAGGCGGCGCCGGATACGGAGTGTCCGGATCCTGCTCGGCGGTACGACGGAACCGCATCGACCGACCGAGCAGCCGCACGAACTCCAGGCCCGCCCGGCTCGGCACCAGGATCTGCGGCGCATCGGTGCACAGCTCGACCTCGACCTTGACGCGCTTGCCGCTCTCCGGATCCTTCGTCGAACGCTCCGTCGACTCCGTCTCCCCGGCGAACCCGTCGACGTACGGAAGCACCACCTCCGCCAGCTCGGACAGGAAACCGAACCGCAGGTCACGATCGCGCGGCTGCGGCACCACCAGCAGCTGCGGCGCCGCACGGTCCGTACCGACCAGGGCACCGAGCGGCGCACCCGTCTCACCGGCCGTCGTCAAAGGCACGAACACCAGCGGCCGCTCGGCCACATGCCGGTGCCGGACCGTCGCCAGCGGCTGCGCCCGCCCCGACTCGGTGGCCTCGAGCCGGGCCAGTGCCTGCATCAGCGACATGACGGCCCCCAGCAGCGACCGGAGAGCCACGGCTCATCGCAGTCCCGCGCACGGGCAGCGGCCCACGGCCGCCGGCTCAGCACGGCGCACCCCCGAGCGCCTCGGCCCGCAGCGCCGCCGCACGGCGCAGCGCGGCCACCGCCGGATCGTCCGGATCGCCCTCCGCACCGCGGGCCGCGGCCAGCACCCGCTCCACCTCGGTCAGACCGCCCAGCTCGCCGCGGAGCGACCGCCCGAGCGCCGTGACCGTCCCCGCTTCCCGCGCCCGGTCGCGGCAGTGGAAGGCCAGCTCGCACGACGACAGGCACTGCGGGGCGTACGTCGCCGGCACCGCGCTCACCGCCTCCTCGATCTCCGCCGCGGGACGCTCCACATCGAACGTGGTGCCCGGCGGCAACGCCTCGGCGATCTCCTCGATCCGGGTCAGCCGGGCCAACTGCCGCTTCGTGACCGCGACCTGCTTACGGGCGTCCACCGCCGACGCCGTCGGCAGGTTCGAGAAGTCGCGCGGGCACACCAGAAGCACCTCGTGCCGCACCCCGGGGACCGGATCGAGACGCCGCGCGACCTCCTCGAGCGCCAGCACGTACACCGCGGACTGGCGGGCCGCCGCCCCCACCTTCGAGGCGTCCGCCGAACCGTCCACCATCGGGAACGACTTGATCTCCACGACCGTCCACCGGCCGTCCGGATGCACCACCACCGCATCCGGCTCCAGATACGCCGGTGACCCCGCCACGTCCAGCGCGAGCAACGGATGGTCGAGCAGCGTCCACTCCGCCGCCGACGCGGCCTCCCGCAGCGCGAGTGCCGTACGCGCCGCCCGCCCCTCGGGCCCCGCCGCGCCCAACTCCGGGACCCGCGCCGTACCCGGCTCCGGCTCCGGGCCGCCACCCAGCAGGCCGTGCGCCAGACGCAGCAGCTCCGCACCGCCGTCCGCCTTGACCCGCGCCTCGAAGGCGTTCCCTCGTACGAACGCGAACTGGGACTGGCCGAAGCCGGAAGGCGAACCCAGTGCCTCGGCGAGCGTCGCCTTGTCCACCCCCGCGCCGTCCAGCAGGGCGCGGCGCCGGCAACCGGGATTCGCCGCGAGCGCCGCGAGGGCGCGGGCATCGAGGGCCTTGGGCGGGACCGACGGGCCCCGCAGCTCAGCGAGCCGCTGCCGCAGCCCCGTCGCCCGCGGCTCCTGCTTCGGCATCGGCGGGTCCGGCTGCGGACCCGCGCTGTTGGGGAATTCGCTCACCTGCGGAAGTCTGACATCCAGGACTGACAACGCGGGAACGAGCAGCCGATCTGCGCAGCACGAAAAGGGACTTGGCCCGATCGGCGAGATGCATCACGCGCGGCGCGAGCAGCAGACCGGCCGCCATCACGGCACCACCCGCGGCCGCGTCGAGGAAGTAGTGGTTGGCCGTGCCCATCACCACGATCGTCGTGACGAGCGGGTAGGCGACCGCGATCACCCGGGTCAGCCGCGACCTGCCGTGCTTCCACAGGATCACCCCGCACCACAGCGCCCACCCCACGTGCAGGCTCGGCATCGCCGCGTACTGGTTCGTCATCCCGCCGAGCCCGCGCGGCGCACTCGCCTCCGCACCCCACCAGCCGTACGAGCTGTACTGCGCCATCGTGTCGACGAAACCGTGGCCCGCCTCGAGCAGCCGCGGCGGGCACGTCGGCAGCAGCGTGAACCCGACCAGACCGATCAGCGTCGACACCATCAGCCAGGTGCGGGCGATCCGGTAGTGCGCGGGCCTGCGCCGGAACATCCAGATCAGGATCGCGGGAGTGACCAGATAGTGCAGCGACGCGTACGCGAAGTCGGCGGGTACGCCGATCCAGGCGTGCTCCGTGAAGAGGCGGTTCAGCGGGTGCTCGGCGTTCAGGAACAGCGCCTTCTCGATCCGCAGGATCGCCAGGCCGTGATCGACGGCGGTCGACACGTCACCGCGCGCCAGGAGCCGGCCCGCCGAGTAGGCCGCGTACACCAGGACGATGAGTGGCAGTTCCGTCCACCAGCGCGGACGCCCGGCCGCAGGCTCGTCGCGTATGTCCCCCGGTGCCGCGGCCGCCTGCGGCGCGTCCGTCTGCGGCGCTCCCATACTTATTCGCTCGCTCTCCCTCATCGCTTCTGGCCGCGCGGCCAGCGAACCACCATACGGTGTGGCCCGGCGGCGGCGGACGGTCACTCTCGCTGCTGCCGTGGCGCGTGGTACTAGACGCACGCACGACGCTCGGGGTTGCTGACGGAGGGCACCTCTCGGGGCTCATCGGCGCGCGTGCGCGATGATGGTCCGGGACGGGGCGGACCCGTCCCGCAAACCGCCGCTCTGCGCCGGTTGAGCAGCATTCGACAGCCCACCGGGCCGCCCCGAACACGCACGGAAGAGTCCCCCATGGCACCCCGCATCCTGCTGGTCCGGCACGGACAGACGGCCTGGTCACAGGCCGGCAAGCACACCGGCCGCACCGACATCCCGCTGCTCGACCAGGGACGGCACGGCGCCCGCCTCGTCGGTGAGAGGCTGCACCGCCCACCACTGTCCGGCCTGCCCGGTGCGGAGGTGCTCACCAGCCCACTGGCACGCGCGCGTGCCACCTGCGACATCGCCGGGTTCGGCGACCGCGCCGAAACCTGCGACGACCTCCTCGAATGGGACTACGGCGACTACGAAGGCCTCGCCCCCGACGAGATCCAGGAACGGCAGCCGGGCTGGCTCCTGTGGCGTGACGGCGTGCCCGGAGGCGAGACGGCCGCCGAGATCACCGCCCGCGCCGACGCCGTCGTCGACCGCGCCCGCAGTGCCGACCGCGACCTGCTGGTCTTCGCCCACGGCCACCTGCTGCGCGCGCTCGGCGCCCGCTGGCTCGGCCTGCCCCTCGACTTCGGCGCCCGCATCCGGCTCGACCCGACGTCCCTGTCGATCCTCGGCTGGGCGTACGCAGAGCCGGCCATCGAAGCGTGGAACGACACCGGGCACCTGACGGCCTGACCTACCCGAGCGTCGAACGCGCGAGCGTCAAAAGCGTCCTCTACGCGCGCGTGGACGACCGCCGGGAACGCGAAACCGCCCTCCACGCGCGCGTAGAGGGCGGTTCACCGACGTGACGTTCGTACGCGGTACGGCCACCCCTCAACCGGCCAGCGCCGCATGCCGTTCCAGGAAGTCCGGCACCCCGGCGCCGCCCCCGTGGAGCCGCAACAGCCGCGCCGTGCCGGCCAGTATCGAGTGGATCCGCGCCGACCCCACCTCACCCAGCACATCGAGCACCCGGCCCCCGGCCGCCGCCGCCTCGTCCACCGCCCCCGCATGGGCCAGATCGTCCGCCGCCTCCGCCGTGTACAGCGCGATGTTCCGGGTGAAATGCGGATCCTGCAGACCCACCGCCCGCTGCGCCTGCCGAGCCGCCCGCGGCCACTCACCGAGCGCCGACCAGCACTGCGCCTCGAGACCGGACAACTCCGCCTCACCGTAGAAACTCATCCACTCCGGATCCGCGTCCGAGGCTCCGGCCTCGAACAGACCCTGCGCCCGCGACAGCGACTGCCCACAGCCCGCCCGGTCCCCGAGCCCCGCCCAGCCGCCCGCCTCCCGCAGCGCCAGCAACGACTGCAGCCGGCTCGACCCCGACGCCCGCGCCGAACGCTGCGCCGCCTGAGCCGCCCGCACCGCCTCCCGGGACCGTCCCGCATCCCGCGCCAGGAACGACATGTTGCACAACGCGTGCGTCTCCAGGGCCCCGTCACCCGCCATCCGCGCCGTGGCCAGCGCCTGGGCGTAATGCGCCCGCGCCTCCTCCAGACGTCCCGAGTCGTGCGCCAGCCAGCCCACCGAGATCGCCAGCTCACCGGCCCCGGCGTGCAGCCGCTCCGACACCGACTGCCGTGCTGCCTCGGCATCGAGCAGCGCATACGCCGTACGCAACGGACCCATCGCCCGCCGGTACAGGCCGTCCGCGCCGTGCCGGTCGTCGAGCAGCCGGATCCGGCGCACCGCGTCCTCAAGGGCCAGCGCCTCCGCCGTACCCACCCTGCGCGGCAACCGCGCCTCGGAGGCCTCCGCGGGTCGGCCGAGCGTGGCCGCCACGGCCGCGCCGCCGACTGTCATGAATGCGCGACGCAGCACGTCGCTCACCTCGTCGCTCTGTGTACTCGGGGTTCTCGGGGACCACTGGGACACCACGCGCCCTGCGCCGTGCTGCCCGAACGCGTGCGCCGCGGCGTCGGCGGGTGCGGGACGCGCGGCCCGGCCGCGTACCGATGCACGGGACGCGAACCCCAGATCGGACAGCGTCCGGCCGGGGAACATGTGCAGAAACACCCGCTCGTAGGCGTAGTTGGGGCAGCGGATCTCACCCGACTCCACCCGGCCGATGTAGCGCGCGTCGCAAGACACCCGCTCGCCGATCTCCTGGCCGGACCGGCGCACGAGCGAGGCGAACTCACCCGGCGACAGCGAACCGCGCAGCCGCCGGAAGGCGGCATTCGGCCGGGGGGACCGCATGGACGATGTCACCGTTGACGACGCCATGGCCTTGCCCTCTCGTGCGGATCTTGCTCGTACAGATCGTGCTCGTCCAGATCGTGCTTGTGCAGATCGTGCTCATGCGGAGCGTGCTCGTACGGACCGACAACAGCCCGGGAACAGACAGCACCGGGAACACACGGCGCCACCGCACGGCACACCGGCCGTCCGGCACGCCCCTCGGCGCCCGTGTCCCAGCGGGGCTCGAAGGTACCTGCTGTGACGACACCAGTACGCAGAGTTTGCCTACAAACCGGAAATCTCCTGCGAGATCTGCCATGAAGCGCCATCCGAAACGGGGGTGTTGTGCCGTAGCCGTTGACGCCGAAGAACGTTGGACCTTACGGAGAAGGCGCCCGCGAGAAAGCCTTCCCGGACGAGGCGCGACCCGTTGTTGGAGGCCGGCATGAAGATCACCCGCGCAGCACTGCCGACCGCACCCACCCGGCACCCCGGACCCCACCCCACACCCCAGGCCCTCTACGCCGCGCCACGCCCCGACCCCGCACCCGCCGCACCCCCGTGGGACCTCGTCACCGTGCCCGCCCGCCACGGCCTCGAAGCCGTCGACATCCTGCGCCGCCGACCGGGCCCCGCCCTCGGACCCGTCCTCCACGACCGCAGCTGCGACACCCTCGGCTTCCTCGTACCGCCCGGCACCGCCGAGCGCTGGAACGTACCCGGCAGCGCCTGCACCCAGACCTGCGCCCGCCCCGCGCACACCCGCACGGAACAGCCACCCGTCGCCGGCACCAGCTGGCTCCTCGCACCCGCCGACAGCGCACCCGTCACCGACCCCGACCGGCTGCGCCGGGCCCTCGGCGAAGCCGCCCGCATCATCGAGACCGGCGGACCCGTCTGCGGCTGAACCGACTCGCGCGGTGCCCCCGACCCACAGCACCGATAATGGCCGGGTGAGCAGGAGAAAACGCACCGCCGCCGCCATCGTCGAAACAGTCGACGGCGGCCTCGCCGAGCTGATACCCGACCCCGAGCGCACGCGCGCGTGGACCCTGCTCCTGGACGGCGCCCCCCAGTCGCACGTCGACCTCGAGGACCCCGCCCACCTCGACTTCGCCTACCAGCGCCGAATCGGCCACCTCATCGACCTCGCCGCCCCCACCGGCAAACCCGTACGCGCCGTCCACCTCGGCGGCGGAGCCCTCACCCTCGCCCGCTACATCGCCGGCACCCGCCCCCGCTCCACCCAACAGGTCGTCGAACGCGACTGCGCACTCGTACAGCTCGTCCGCAGAGAACTCCCTCTCGACGCCCACGCGCGCGTAAGGATCCGCTCCACCGACGCCCGAGACGGCCTCGGCAGAATCCCGGACAACTGGGCCGACCTCCTCATCGCCGACGTGTTCAGCGGCGCACGCACCCCCGCCCACCTCACCACCACCGAATTCCTCGACGACGTCCACCGCGTCCTCGCACCCGGCGGCACCTACGTCGCCAACCTCGCCGACGGCCCTCCGCTCGGCTACCTCCGCGGCCAGATCGCCACCGCCGCCCACCGGTTCCCCGAGATCGCCCTCGCCGCCGACCCGGCCGTCCTGCGCGGCAAACGATTCGGCAACGCCGTACTCGTCGCCTCCGACCAGCCACTGCCCCTGCCCGAACTCACCCGCCGCATCGCCGCCGACCCCCACCCCGGCCGCGTCGAACACGGCCGCGGACTCCTCGACTTCACCGGCGGCGCCACCGTCGTCCGGGACGCGAGCGCCACCGCCTCACCGGCACCACCCGCCGGCGCCTTCCGCCGCTGAACCAGCGGCCCCGGCACCGGATCGACCCGGCGCCCGCCTCGGCGGTCCCTCAGCGCTCGTCGATCTCCACCAGCGGCGCATGATCGTGCCACGTACAGAACACCGAAATCTCCCGGCCGTCCCGCGTGAACGTCACCCGGATCCAGGACTCCTGCTTCCAGACCTGCATCTCCCACCCCGCATTCGGAGTCGCCGACACCAGCTCCGCCGACGCCGCCCGCATGTCGAACACGGCCCGGCCACCCTCGACCGAATAACCCTTCACCCGGCCGTTCGACGCCGGGCGGGAACTCTCACCACCCGGCGACTTCGAAGGAGACTGCGACGGCGAACGACCACCACCCGAACCCCCCTCCTCCTTGCCGCCCCCGTCACCCTTCCCACCACCCGGCGACCGGCTCGAGGCATCCCCCTCCGGCGTCGCACTCGGCCGCCGCGTCGACGACACCTGCGGACTCGCCGTACCAGAGACACCCGACGCCGCACCCGCGATCGGCACCGCCCGCGGAGGGTCGTACACCGTGCCCGTCATCACCGTGTGCACCCCCCACCACGACAGCGTGACCGCCGCGCCCGTAGCGAGCGTCCACGCCATCGTGTGCACCAGTCCTCGTCGCATCGCCGGTCATACTGCACCATCCGCCGAGGCCATGTCCTCCACAGCGCACCGTCCCCCGAATGGCGTACGGTGCCGCCCATGGCAAGTGTGCTCGTCGTAGAGGACGACCAGTTCGTGCGCTCCGCCCTCATCCGGCACCTGACCGACGCCTCCCACACCGTACGGAGTGTCGGCACCGCTCTGGAGGCGCTGCGCGAGGTCGCCCATTTCCGGTTCGACGTCGTCATCCTCGACCTCGGACTGCCCGACCTCGACGGGGCGGAAGCCCTCAAAATGCTCCGAGGCATCACCGACGTCCCCGTGATCATCGCCACCGCGCGCGACGACGAGGCCGAGATCGTCCGACTCCTCAACGACGGAGCCGACGACTACCTCACCAAACCCTTCTCCGTCGAACACCTCTCCGCCCGCATGGCCGCCGTACTGCGCCGCTCCGGCACCGGCAGCACCCCCGACACCCCCCTCACCCGCGTCATCGAGGTCGGCGGCCTGTCCATCGACCCGCTGCGCCGCCAGGCCACCCTCGACAGCACCCCCCTCGACCTCACCCGCCGCGAATTCGACCTCCTCGCCTTCCTCGCAGGCCGCCCCGGAGTCGTCGTACCCCGCAAAGAACTCCTCGCCGAGGTCTGGCAGCAGTCGTACGGCGACGACCAGACCATCGACGTTCACCTCTCCTGGCTCCGCCGCAAACTCGGCGAAACCGCCGCACAACCCCGCTACCTGCACACCCTGCGCGGCGTAGGCGTCAAACTGGAACCGCCCCGATGAGATGGGCGCTCGTCAAGGTCTGCCTCGCCGTCACCACGATGGTCGTCGTCGCCTTCGCCATCCCCCTCGGACTCGTCATCCGCGAAATGGCCTCCGACCGCGCCTTCTCCAACGCCGAACGACAAGCCGCAGCCCTCGGCCCCACCCTCTCCATCACCACCGACCGCACCCAGCTCACCCGCGCCGTCATGTCCACCCAAGCCGGCGCCGACGGACAGCTCGCCGTCCACATCCCCGCCACCGACGACGAAGCCGCCATCGAGATCGGCCGCCGCCGCGCCACCCGCGAAGACCTCGACACCACCCGCGAACTCGGACGCGCCTCCACCACCGAAGCACCCGGCGGATCCGCACTCCTGCAACCCACCGCACTCAGCAGCGGCGAGATCGCCATCGTCGAAGTCTTCGTCCCCGAAGGCGAAGTCAGCAACGGCGTCACCACCGCCTGGCTCGTCCTCGCCGGCGTCGGCATCGCCCTCATCATCGGCTCCGTCGCCGTAGCCGACCGCCTCGGCATACGCCTCGTCCAACCCGCCAAAGAACTCGTCGGCGCCGCCCACGCACTCGGCGACGGCCAACTCGGCGCCCGCGTACCCGAAGACGGCCCCACCGAACTCAAACAAGCCGCCACCGCCTTCAACGCCATGGCCGACCAGGTCGTCCAACTCCTCGCCAACGAACGCGAACTCGCCGCCGACCTCTCCCACCGGCTCCGCACACCCCTCACCGTGCTGCGCCTCAACGCCGCCTCCCTCGGCGACACCCCCGCAGCCGACCAGACCCGCGCCGCCGTCCAACAACTCGAACGCGAAGTCGACACCATCATCCAGACCGCCCGCGACGCCAAACCCCGGACCGCACCCGCAGGACCCGCAGTCGGCTGCGACGCCGCCGAAGTCATCCGCGACCGCATGGCCTTCTGGTCCGCACTCGCCGAGGACGAAGCACGCACCGTACGCGTCGCCGGCGTCGACACCCCCGCACGTATCCCCGTCGTACGCGCCGACCTCGTCGCCGCCCTCGACGCACTCCTCGGCAACGTCTTCCGCCACACCCCCGAAGGCACCGCCCTCGCCGTCGACGTCCACCACGGCGAAGACGCCGTCATCCTCCTCGTCTCCGACGCGGGACCCGGCATCCACGACCCCGAAGCCGCCCTCGTACGAGGCCGCAGCAACGGCACAGCCGGCTCCACCGGACTCGGCCTCGACATCGTCCGCCGCCTCGCCGAAACCACCGGCGGCGACGTACGCATCGGCCGCTCCATCCTCGGCGGCACCGAGATCCGCGTCCGGATCCAACTCGACCGACGCACCCCCACCACCGCCCGCCGCGGCCACCGCGGATCCGTACGCCGCCGCCGACGCACCACCACCGGCCGCCGCACATGACCGCCGTCCCCCGGCCCCGAACACCCCTCAGGGGCCGCCGCTCTTAACCACCGCCCAATGGTTCCTTAAGCCAGCCCTAAACTCCCCAACTCCCGTCCACAACAAGCTGATTGTCCGATTCCACATCGCTAATGTGCTGCCGCACCCACCCCCACATTCCGAGGCGGCACACATGAGCAACACCCACCGGCGCAGGATCAGCGGCAAGACCAAAGCGGCAGGCGCAGTCATCGCAGCCGCCGCCATCGGCACAGCCGCCCTCACCCTCACCACCAGCGCCCAGGCCACCAAGAACGACCCCGCCGCCAAGCCGGCCGCCGAAGCCGGCGGCTTCGCCCCCTTCGTCGACACCTCGCTCGAGCCGGCGTACGACCTCCTCGCCACCGCCGAGGAAACCGGCGTCAAGGAATACAACCTCGCCTTCGTCACCTCAGGCGGCTCCTGCGCACCCCTGTGGGGCGGCACCACCGACCTCGACAACAACCCCGTCGCGAACCAGATCGGCGATCTCCGCGCCCAGGGCGGCGACGTACGCGTCTCCTTCGGCGGCGCATCCGGCTCCGAACTCGCCCTCAACTGCGCCAGCGCCGACGAACTCGCCGCGGCCTACGGCAAGGTCGTCGACGCCTACGACCTCACCAAGGTCGACTTCGACATCGAGGGCGCCGCACTCCCGGACACCGAGGCCAACACCCGCCGCGCCCAGGCCATCGCCCAACTCCAGAAGGACCACCCCGACCTCGACGTGTCCTTCACCCTGCCCGTGATGCCCGAAGGCCTCACCCAGCCCGGCGTCGACCTGCTCGCCGACGCCAAGGAGAACGGCGTCAGCATCAACGCCGTCAACATCATGGCCATGGACTACGGCCCCTCCTACAGCGACGACATGGGCGACTACGCCATCCAGGCAGCCACCGCCACCCAGGGCCAGCTCAAGGAATCCCTCGGCCTCGAGGACGCCGAAGCCTGGAAGACCGTCGCCATCACCCCGATGATCGGCGTCAACGACGTCACCACCGAGATCTTCCAGCTCGACGACGCACCCCAACTCGTCGAATTCGCCCAGGAAAAGGGCATCGGCTGGCTCTCCATGTGGTCCTCGACGCGCGACAAGGCCTGCGAAGGCGGATCCACCGAGGTCTCCCCGACCTGCAGCTCCATCGAGCAGGAACCCCTCGCCTTCACCAAGGCTTTCAGCGCCGACAAGTAGGCCGCCAGGGGCGGGTCCTCACCGCCAGGGCCCGCCCCGCCCCCGAAAACCGCACCCCTCCCCCCACACAGCGTGCCCCGGCCGGGCTTCCCCCCACTCCGGCCGGGGCACGCGCTTGCGTCTGACTGCTCAGGTCCTTGCAGCTTTTCGACTTCTCCGCTTCTCGGCTGCTCGGGCGCGCGGGTGCGCGGGCTCTCGGCCTCTCGGCCTCTCAGTCCTCGACGTCCGGAAGCCGGCCCGTCGCCGCCGCCTTCGCGTACCAGCGCGCGCTCGACTTCGGAACCCGGTTCTGCGTCTCGTAGTCGACGTACACCGCACCGAAGCGCTTGCTGTAGCCGTAGGCCCACTCGAAATTGTCGAGCAGCGACCACAAGAAGTAGCCGCGGACGTCCGCGCCCGCCTCCAACGCCTTGTGCACCGCCCGCAGATGCCCGTCCAAGTACCGAATCCGCTCAGGATCATGGACCTGACCTGCAGAGTTCGGCTTGTCGTCGAACGCCGCCCCATTCTCCGTGACAAAAAGCGGAACCCCCGGAGCCTCCGCGGTGTACTTCAGGAGAAGGTCGGTCAGGCCGGTCGGATCCACCGGCCACTCCATCGCGGTGAGTTCGCCCGGCGCGCGATGGAAGGCCACCGAGTCGGCCGCGGGCCAGGGGGAGTGAACAGCGGAGTTGTGCCCGTCGTGGCGGGGAGCGGACGGGTCGGCTCCACCGGACACCACGGCCGGTGAGTAGTAGTTGATACCGAGGAAGTCGAGGGGGTGATGAATGACAGACAGGTCCTCGGACCGTACGAAGGACCAGTCCGTGACCGACGCCGTATCGGTGAGCAGATCCCCGGGGTACGCACCCTTGAGCAGGGGACCGGTGAACACCCGGTTCGCAAGGGCATCGATACGTCGCTGAGCGTCACGGTCCTCCGGAGAATCGGTCAGGGGCCGCACCGCACTCGGATTGAGGCTGATACCGAGCCGTGCCCGCGCCGGCAATACCGAGCGCAGGGCCTGGGCGCCCAGGCCGTGCGCGAGGTTGAGATGGTGCGCCGCACGCAGCGCGGCAGCCGGATCGGTCCGGCCAGGGGCGTGCACCCCCGAGCCGTATCCGAGGAATGCGCTGCACCACGGCTCGTTCAGCGTGGTCCACATCCGGACACGGTCGCCCAGCGCTTCGCCGACGATCCGGGCGTAGTCGGCGAAGCGGTGAGCGGTGTCGCGCTCCGGCCACCCCCCGCCCGCGCTGTCACCACTGGGGAAGGACGTCTCCAACTCCTGTGGCAGGTCCCAGTGGTACAGCGTGACCATCGGCTCGATGCCGTTCTCGAGCAGCTCGTCGACGAGCTGCCGGTAGAAGTCGAGACCGCGCTGCACGGCCGGACCGCGACCGGTGGGCTGGACACGTGGCCAGGACACCGAGAAGCGGTAGGTGCGCAGCCCGAGGTCGGCCATGAGCCGGACATCCTCGCGCCAGCGGTGGTAATGGTCGCAGGCCACATCGCCGGTGTCCCCGCCGAGGACCTTGCCCGGCGTACGGCTGAAGGTGTCCCAGATGGACGGGGTGCGGCCGTCCTCCTGTGCGGCGCCCTCGATCTGATAGGCGGCGGTTGCGGCACCCCAGAGGAACTCCGGGGGAAAGCTCAGCTTCGCATCGGACACGGGAGCGCTCCCAAGGTCGGTAAGGGAAAGGGAAGAACAGGTCAGGAAGTGGTGGGTGGGTGGGGAGGAGGGGAGGGGAGGGGAGGGGCCCCTAGCCCCGTCAACCCTTGACAGCCCCCTGCATGATCCCGCCCACAATCTGCTTCCCGAACACCAGAAAGGCGATCAGCAACGGCAGGGTCCCGAGCAACGCACCCGCCATGATCACCGATTGGTCGGGGTCGAAGCCCTGGGCCAGTCCGGTGAGGGCGACCTGAACGGTCGGGTTGCCGGACGAGGTGAGGGCGATGATCGGCCAGAAGAAGTCGTTCCAGGCCTGGACGAACGTCAGCATGCCGAGCACGGCCATCGCGGGCCGGGCGGCGGGGAAGACGATGTGCCAGACGATGCGGATACTGCTGGCCCCGTCGACGCGTGCCGCCTCGATCAGTTCGGTCGGCAGGGCCTGCAGCAGGTACTGCCGCATGAAGAACACCCCGAAGGCGGTGACCAGGGTCGGCAGGATCACGGCCTGGAGCTGATCGGTCCAGTGCAGCTTGGCGATGAGCATGTACAGAGGTACGACGCTGAGCTGCGGGGGGACCATCATCGTGCCGATGACGAGCAGGAGGAGGAGGTTCTTGAAACGGAACCGCAGTTTGGCGAAGGCGAATCCGGCCAGGGTGGAGAAGAGCACCGTGCCGATCGAGACGGTGCCTGCGACCACTGCCGTGTTGAGCAGGGCCGTGCCCATGTTGGCTTCGTGCCAGGCGAACTCGAGATTGCTGAAGAGATTGCCGCCGAACCAGAAGGGCGGTGGCGTCTCCGCGAGCCGGGAGTTGCTCCGGGAGGCCGCGATCGCCGTCCACACCAGAGGGAACAGCGACAGCACGGTTACCACGATGAGGACGATGTAAGTCCACTTGCCGCCGTGGAGTTGGCGACCGGCTCGTGGCCCGCGTCCGAGGCGCCTGGCGCCGTGCGGGGTCTTGAGGTCCGGTTTCGGCTCGGTGTCCGTGAGCGTGGTCACGAGGCCCCCTCGCTCTTGCGCAGCCGCCGTGCGATCAGCAGGTTGACGGCGCCGATCAGCAGCAGGATCAGGAACATGGCCCAGGCGATCGCGGACGCCCGGCCGAGGTGCAGGTTGACCCAGCCTTGTTCGTACAGATAGAGGCCGAGGGTCTGGTACTGGTGGTCCGGTCCGCCGGTAGCGCCGCTGCCGCTGAACAGCAGTGGCTCTCCGAAGAGTTGGACGGCACCGATCGTCGAGACGACACAGGTGAAGAGGATGGTGGGCCGCAGTTGGGGCAGCGTGACGTGGATGAACTGTCGCCACCGTGAGGCGCCGTCGAGCGCCGCCGATTCGTAGAGGTCGTGCGAGATGGACTGCATGGCGGCCAGGTAGATGAGGGCGTTGTAGCCGGTCCAGCGCCAGATCACGATGCTGGACACGGCGATCTGTGAGGTCCAGTCGCCGTTCTGCCAGTCGATGTTGTCGATACCGACGAGGCCGAACACCCAGTTGATCATCCCGTAGTCCCGCCCGAAGAGCAGCGCGAAGACAAGGGTGGCGGCGGCGACGGAGGTGGCGTACGGGGTGAGGGCGGCGACGCGGTAGAACATCGAGCCGCGCAGCCGGTAGTTGAGGAGATGGGCGATGCCGAGCGCCATGAGGAGCTGGGGCACCGTGGAGATGATCCCGATGGTGAAGGTGTTCTTGAGCGCGTTCCAGAAGAAGTCGTCGCTCAGGAGCCGGGAGTAGTTGTGCAGTCCGGCCCACTCCATATCGGTGGGCGCGGTCAGTTCTACGCGGTGGAGCGAGGCCCAGCCGGTGTAGAGCAGGGGGAAGAGCCCGAACGCCGCGAAGAAGAGGAAGAACGGTGCGATGTAGGCGTAGGGACTCCATTTGATGTCACGGCGGTAGCGACGACTGCGTCGTTCGCGGCGGCGGGCGTCGCTCTTCGACGCTGTGTCCTCGGGGCGCGGGGCCGCGCCCTCCTCATCCGAGGAGGGCGCGGCGGTGCGGTACTCGCTTGCCATGCGGGTCACTTGTCCAGTGCGTTGTCGATCGCCTTGGTGGCGGCGTCCCAGCCTTCTTTGGAGGACTTGCCCTTCTGGTCGACCTGGAGCATGCCGATGTCGGCGAGGTTCTGGGCGATGATCAGGTCCTTGGGGCCGAGGATCTGGACGGGAGCGCCCTCGGCGGCCTTGGCGAAGATCTTGCCGATCGGTGCGTCACTGAAGTACGGGTGCTTGGCGTCGGCGACCAGGGGCAGGTCGTAGGCGGCGGAGGCGCTGGGGAAGCTGCCCTGCTTGTCGAAGAGCTTGGCCTGCTGTTCGGGTGCGGTCAGCCAGGCGGCGAGCTTGGCGGCCTCTTCGGTGTTCTTGCCGGCCTTGGGCACGGTGATGAAGGAACCGCCCC
Organism: Streptomyces sp. YIM 130001; assembly: GCF_003574445.1. Taxonomy (GTDB): domain Bacteria; phylum Actinomycetota; class Actinomycetes; order Streptomycetales; family Streptomycetaceae; genus Streptomyces. Next base: position 230,460 of record NZ_KZ984550.1, on the reverse strand, counting down.
AGTTGCTGGGCCTGGGGGCCTGGGCGACGTCCCACTGGTCCTCGCCCTTCTCGCCGGCCTTGCCCTTGATGTAGCCGAGCATCCAGGCCGGGCAGGAGACGGTGGCGAAGGAGCCGTTGGCGTAGCCCTGGTCCCAAGTCTTCTGGAATTGCTGGAGTTTGGCGGTCAGTCCCTCTTCGGCGAAGGAGGCGGCGATGTCCCAGGCTTCCTTGACGCGTGGGTTCGACTTGTAGACGACTTCGCCGTCCTTGTCGTAGTAGCGCTCCTTGTAGCTGCCGGTGACGGCGGCCATGACGCCGGCTGCGGAGTCGACGAACGCGGTGCCCTTGGGGGCGCTCTTCTTGTACTTCTTTCCGGCGTCGAGGTACTTGTCCCAGTCGCCGGCCCACAGTTCGCTGACCTTGTCGCGGTCGGTGGGGAGTCCGGCCTTCTTGAAGAGGTCCTTGCGGTAACAGATGCCCTGGGGGCCGATGTCGGTGCCGAGGCCGACGGTCTTGCCGTCCTTGGCGGTGCCCTGCTGCCATTTCCAGTCGACGAAGTTGCTCTTCTTGACGCCGGCGGTCTTGCCGAGGTCGACGAGCTTGTCGGCCTGGGTTTCGACGATCTCGGCGATGTTGTTGACCTCGACGGCCTGGATGTCGGCGAGTCCGCTGCCTGCGCCGAGGCGGGTGAGAAGCCTCGGGTAGTAGTTCTCGTTGCGTTCGATGGAGGTCTGCTCGATGACGATGTCGGGGTTCTTCTTCATGTATTCGTCGTAGAGACCGGCCTCTTTGAGGCCGAAGACACCGAACACCCCGATCTTGATGGTGGTCTTGCCGTCCTTGCCGGCTCCTGAGCCGGCACGTCCGCCGTTGTCCGAGTCTTCGGCACAGCCGGCGAGCAGTCCGGCGCCGAGGGCCGCCACGGCGGCTACGGCCACCAGTCTGCGGGTCCTTCGGCGGGGGGACGAGGCCCTTTGGTTCGGCACGGTGATGCGCATTGCGTCCTCCTTGTGCCCTGGCCTGCGCCGTCTGGGGCCACCGCTGCGGCACGGTGGGGACCCGGGTTGCGGCTCGGGCGGGAACGTGCGGGTTGTGTATGGCTGGGGTAGTGTGGGAGCGCTCCCATGTGTGATGTCTTGAAGGGTCGCGGCTCGGTTCGGGGGTGTCAAGGGACCGGACAGCCGGAGTGCCTTCGGTTATAGGGCTGTTAGTTTGCCGCCGGCGCCGGGATTTCGGCGCACAGCGTAGGGAGGAAGGCATGACCTCGCGTCAACCGCGTACGTGGAGCGGGCGTCGCCCCACCCTGGAGGAGGTGGCCGCGCACGCCGGGGTCGGCCGGGGGACGGTGTCGCGGGTCATCAATGGCTCTCCACGGGTGAGTGAGCGCACCCGGGCCGCGGTGGAGGCTGCGGTCGCGGAGCTCGGTTATGTGCCGAACACCGCGGCGCGGGCGTTGGCCGGCAATCGTACGGATGCCATCGCGATGGTGGTGCCGGAACCGGAGCGGCGGTTCTTCGCCGAGCCTTACTTCTCCGACATCGTGCACGGGGTGGGGATCGCCCTGGCGGAGACGGAGTTCCAGCTGCTGCTGACCTTCGCCGGCAGTGACCGGGAGCGGCAGCGGCTCGCTCAGTATCTGGCGGCGCAGCGGGTGGACGGTGTGCTGCTGGTGTCGGTGCATGCGGACGATCCGCTGCCGGATCTGCTCGAGCAGTTGGGGATGCCGGCGGTGATCAGCGGCCGTCGTTCGGAGGAGGAGACGCTGCCTTCGGTCGACTCGGACAACTTCGGCGGCGCCCGGGATGCGGTGGAGCATCTGGTGGCCCGCGGTCGGCGCACGATCGCGACGATCACCGGACGGCTGGACGTGTACGGGGCGCAGCGTCGTCTGGACGGCTACCGTGCGGCGCTGCTGGAGGCGGGTCGTGAGGTGGACGAGGAACTGGTCTGTCCTGCGGACTTCACGGAGGAGGGCGGCCGGCGTGCGACGGTCGAGCTGCTGGAGCGGCGTCCGGATGTGGATGCGGTGTTCGCGGGGTCGGACGTGATGGCGTCGGGGGCACGTCAGGTCCTGCGGGCGGCGGGCCGTCGAATACCGCAGGACGTGGCGTTGGTCGGCTTCGACGACTCGGCGATAGCGCGGCACATGGACCCGCCGATGACGAGTGTGCGGCAGCCGATAGAGGAGATGGGCCGGGAGATGACGCGGCTGTTGATCGAGGAGATCGAGGAGAGCGCGGCGCCGGGCCTGAGGCGTTCGGGGCCGGCTCGCCGCCGGGACCGGGAGCAGCTGGTGCTGCCGAACGAGCTGGTGGTGCGGGACTCGTCCTGAGTGCGATGGCCGGGGCGGGGTGCAACCGCGGCTCCGGGCACGCAAAAACGATCAAGGCCCGGTCCGCTTTCGCGGACCGGGCCTTGATCGTTCAGGGTGAGTGACGGGACTTGAACCCGCGGCCACCTGGACCACAACCAGGTGCTCTACCAACTGAGCTACACCCACCATGACCGGGTCGTTTCCGACCGGCCGAGAAAAAGTGTACAGGGTCCGGACGGGTGCTCGCGCACCCCTTTTGAGGGCGCCCGCGGGCGCCCGGTGGGGCGCTGTTACTCGGCAGGCAGCACGTGCTGTGCGGCGATGCGCTTGGCGGTGTCCGAGTCGGGGCCGGGCTGCGGTACGAAGACGGCTTCGCGGTAGTAGCGGAGTTCGGCGATGGATTCGCGGATGTCGGCGAGCGCGCGGTGGTTGCCGTTCTTGTCCGGGCTGTTGAAGTAGGCCCGCGGGTACCAGCGACGCGCGAGCTCCTTGATGGAGGAGACGTCCACGATGCGGTAGTGCAGGTAGCTCTCGAGTTCGGACATGTCCCGCAGGAGGAAGCCGCGGTCGGTGCCGACGGAGTTTCCGCAGAGCGGGGCCTTGCCCGGTTCCTTGACGTGTTCGCGTACGTACGCCAGGACCTGTTCCTCGGCATCGGCGAGGGTGGTGCCGGCCGCGAGTTCCTCGAGGAGGCCCGAGGTGGTGTGCATGGTGCGCACCACCTCGGGCATCGTCTCGAGGGCCGCGTCCGGCGGGCGGATCACGATGTCCACGCCGTCGCCGAGTACGTTCAACTCCGAGTCGGTGACCAGTGCGGCCACCTCGATAAGTGCGTCGTCCGTCAGCGAGAGCCCGGTCATCTCGCAGTCGATCCACACCATGCGATCGTTCATATGTCTCACCCTACGGGGCGTTCCCGTTGGCCGGGCAGTGTCGGGCGGGCGGGCGCGTAGGCGTCGGATGTGGGCTTGCCGCCCTCCGCCGCCACCGAGGCGCCTGCCGGTCCGAGTGCCACCGCCGCCGTCCGCCTGGTCTGTGCGGGTACGGGTCCTGCGAACTCGGCGTCCACGGGGCGTTCGCCCTGCGGCCTGCGGGCCCGGTAGGCAGCCCGGTAGGCGGCGGGGGAGGAGCCCAGCTGGCGTCGGAAGTGCCCGCGCAGGGCGACCGGCGAGCGGAAGCCGCAGCGGCCCGCGACCTCGTCCACCGAGTAGTCGGACGTCTCGAGCAGCCGCTGGGCCTGCAGCACGCGCTGGGTGATCAGCCACTGCAGGGGCGCGCTTCCGGTGAGCGAGCGGAACCGTCGGTCGAAGGTCCGCCGGCTCATGTAGGCGCGTGCGGCGAGGGTCTCCACGTCGAACTGTTCGTGGAGGTGCTCGAGTGCCCAGGCGACGACCTCGGCGAGCGGGTCGGCGCCGATCTCCTCAGGTAAAGACCTGTCGAGGTAGCGCTCCTGACCGCCGGTGCGGCGCGGCGGTACGACGAGGCGGCGGGCCAGGGCCCCGGCGGCCTCGCTGCCGTGGTCGCTGCGCACTATGTGCAGGCAGAGATCTATACCGGCGGCGGTGCCCGCGGAGGTGAGCACGTCGCCGTCGTCGACGAAGAGTTCGCGGGGGTCGACGTGCACCGACGGGTAGCGCTTGGCGAGCGTCGGCGCGTACATCCAGTGGGTGGTCGCCGGGCGGCCGTCGAGCAGTCCGGCGGCGGCGAGGACGAACGCACCGGTGCACAGGCCGACGATCCGTGCACCCTCCTGATGGGCCCGGCGCAGTGCGTCGAGCGACTCCGCGGGTGGCGGAGAGGTGATGGACCGCCACGCCGGGACGACGACGGTGCCTGCCTTCGCGATGGCCTCCAGGCCGTGCGGCGCGGTGAGTTCGAGGCCGCCGGTGGTTCTCAGCGGTCCGTCCTCGCCGGAGCAGACCATGAGGCGATAGCGCGGAACTCCCGCGTCCTGGCGGTCGATCCCGAACACCGAGAGCGGGATGGAGCTCTCGAAGATGGGGCCGCCGCTGAACAGCAGCACGGCGACGATTTCCCTGCGTCGGCGTCCGGTGAGTTTCCTTGCCTCCTCCGGTGCGGCAGTGGAGTCGTGGCTCACGGTGCTAAGCCCCCCTCGATGGTCGCGGCTCCTCGACTGTGTCGTCGGCTCTGTCGGTCCTGCGCATGGTCCTTCAAGGTCACAGTCCCTGTCACAGTCCCTCGGTCCTGCACGAGTCCCCCGCCCAGACGGTCATGATCGAATCTACTGCGTCCCGTGGGGCCTGCGTGACCAGTTCAGGACTCGACACATTGTCGATAAGGCAACTTGGCGTGAAGCATTCGATCACGAAGCGTGGCACTCAAGAGCGTTCCGTGGAAGTGCGCCTTGGATCCATGGCCGGTCCCCGTAGGGTGCGTCGGCCCGCTCTGCCCCTTTCGCCCCTGGTGGTGAGGGGGTTGGGGGCCCGGAGTGCCAACGGTCCGCAGGGCGCTGGATTTTGGCTGAAAGTAGCCGGGGGCGCACGGTCGAATCACATCGTTGCCGGGTGGCATTCAAGCCGAGTGTCGACCGCTTCCGTGCGCCCCTCTGTGCGCCCTGTCGGGTCTGGCTCACGGCAGTCTCGCAGCGCCGGCGCGAGATGGTGGGCGCTCCTTCGGAGGTGCTGTCCGATGGGGCCTCGCCGCCTCGCCCGGACCGTCGCAGTAGCACCCGGCGGACTCCTGTGACGGCCGCGAGGTCGAGTGCGGTTCCGTCGGTGCCGATCAGCCCCGTGCCGTGGACCACAAGTACCACGGGTACCAGGACGCAGCTGAAGGCGGCCCGGCGCGCCGGATCCGCGGCGGCGCGGATCGCGAGGGTGTCCGCGGGGGCGGGTGAGGCCTCGATCCGGTGACGGGGGTGGGTGCCGGCTCCGGTGTGGCGGCACGGATCGTCAGCCGTCTGCAGGAGCCGCTCCATGTCGCGTGGCGGAAGCGGACGGTGACGCACGGGCGGGTGTGGAGGGTGCTCCGGGCGGTCAGCGCTTCTTGGCTCGATGTGTCCCGTTCGGCGTGTGCTTTTCCGGCCGGTCGCTGCTCGTACGGCGCCACGGCGCGGCAGGCCGTACCGGCCCCGTGGCCGCAAGGTGTGGGTGACGGGACGAGACGGGGGCCCGCGGATTCGGGAGGCTTACACCTGCTGGTTCGGGGCAGAAGCGGGCCAGAATGCTGTAACTGGCAGCGACCGTTGCCATCTGGGGCGACCTCGTGCATGCTCCCTGGAATGCTGCGGAACCCTTGCGGGAGCTGGGCAGGACAGGAGTGTCGCCGTACCCTTGGGGGTATGGGATCGGGAAGATGAATCCCGGACAAGGCGCCCCCGGCAGTCAGTCCGCCCGACCCGTTCGCAGTTCGTCCCGTTCCTTCGACAGCGTGGCCGCCCCGGCAGCCGCGGAGACACCAGCAGCCGCCCTCCACCGAGGACTTTCTTCGCCGAGACACCGATGGCCGGTCACGAATTCCCTGAACCCACGGACCGCAAGCGGCAGGTCGCCGATCCCACGGTCGACCCCCTGGCGGCGGAAGAAGCACGTCATCCCTGCGATCCCGCCTTCCGGCACGGAGTCGTCGTCGGCTTCGACGGATCCACGTCGAGCGAGCGGGCCCTGTCGTACGCGATCGGCATGGCGAGCCGTACCGGCTCCGGCCTGATCATCGTGCACGTCGCCAACCGGCTGCCGACCACCGTCTGGGCGGGCTGTGAACCGCCGGTCTTCGTCGACGTCCCCGACCACCGCACCGAGGTGCTCGGCCTCGAGCTGGCGTGCGCGGACTATCTGGGCGCCGTCTCCTGGATCCTGGTCGAGCGCGGCGGCGACATCTGCCACGAACTCGAGGAAGTGGGCCGGGAGTACGAGGCGGACGCCATCGTCGTCGGCTCCACGCACGGTCTGGTGGGGCGGATGTTCGGTTCCGTGGCGGGCCGGCTCGCCAAGCGGGCGCAGCGTCCCGTCGTCGTCATTCCGTAACGCGGCCGCGGGCCAGCTCAGATCGGCCTGTCGGGCCGTCAATTCCCTTCCGGATCAACGGAATCTACCGGTGCGTAGAGGTGCCGGGCCGCCTTGGTGCGGGTACGTATCAGGCACTGGCGTCCATGTGGTGACGCCGGGTCGGCGCGCTGCCGGCCGGTGGGTGACGGCCGCCGGTGGAGGCAGCCCGGTGCCGGGGTTAGGGCGACCCCGGCATCCCGAAGGGAGCGGCCCCCTGGGTGCGTGGTGGCACACGCAGGGGGCCGCGTCCCGTCTCGTACGTGCTCCGCGCGCGGGGGTCCGGCTGTCTTCCCCGGGCGGGTACGGCTATTCGACGGTGACGGACTTGGCCAGGTTGCGGGGCTTGTCGATGTCCCGGCCGAGGGCCAACGCCGTGTGGTAGGCGAGGAGTTGGAGCGGGATGCCCATCAGGATGGGGTCCAGCTCGGTCTCGTTCTTCGGGACCACCACGGTGTGGTCGGCCTTCTCCTGCTCCTGGTGGGCGACCGCGAGGATCCGTCCGCTGCGGGCCTTGATCTCCTCGAGCGCCGCGCGGTTCTTCTCGAGGAGGTCGTCGTCGGGGACGATCGCCACGGTCGGCAGGGCCGGCTCGATGAGGGCCAGCGGTCCGTGCTTGAGCTCGGAGGCGGGATACGCCTCGGCGTGGATGTAGGAGATCTCCTTGAGCTTCAAGGAGGCCTCGAGGGCCACCGGATAGCCGCGCACCCGGCCGATGAACATCATCGACTTGGCGTCCGCGTACAGCTCCGCGAGCTTCTTGATGTCGTCCTCCTGCTGGAGGATCTCGGAGATCTGCTCGGGCAGTTTGCGCAGTCCGGCGATCAGCCGTTTGCCGTCGGCGACCGACAGGTCCCGGATCCGGCCGAGGTGCAGGGCGAGCAGGGCGAAGGCGACCACCGTGTTGGTGAAGCACTTGGTGGAGACCACGCAGACCTCGGGGCCTGCGTGCACGTAGACGCCGCCGTCGGTCTCGCGGGCGATCGCCGAGCCCACCACATTGACCACGCCGAGCACCCGGGCGCCCTTGCGCTTGAGTTCCTGCACGGCGGCCAGCGCGTCGTAGGTCTCGCCGGACTGGGAGACCGCGACGTAGAGGGTGTCGGGGTCGACGACGGGGTTGCGGTAGCGGAACTCGGAGGCCGGTTCGGCGTCCGCGGGGATGCGCGCCAGCTCCTCGATGAGTCCGGCGCCGATCAGGCCCGCGTGGTACGAGGTGCCGCAGCCGAGGATCTTCACCCGGCGGATGGTGCGCGCCTCGCGGGCGTCCAGGTTGAGGCCGCCGAGGTGGACGGTGGAGAACCGGTCGTCGATACGGCCGCGGAGCACCCGGTCCACGGCGTCGACCTGCTCGGAGATCTCCTTGTGCATGTACGTGTCGTGGCCGCCCATGTCGTACGACTCGGCCTCCCACTCCACGGTGGTCGGCGAGGCCGTCGTGCGGGAGCCCTCGGTGGTGTACGTACGGAAGTCGTCGGCCTTGATGGTGGCCATCTCGCCGTCGTCGAGGGTGACGACCTGGCGGGTGTGGGAGACGAGCGCGGCCACGTCGGAGGCGACGAACATCTCCTTCTCGCCGATGCCGAGCACGACCGGGGAGCCGTTGCGGGCGACGACGATGCGGTCCGTGAAGTCGGCGTGCAGGACGGCGATTCCGTACGTGCCCTCGACGACGCGGAGGGCCTCGCGGACCTTCTCCTCCAGGGTGGGCGCCTGGGAGCGGGCGATGAGGTGGGTGAGTACCTCGGTGTCGGTCTCGGAGAGGAACTCCACGCCGTCCGCGACGAGCTTGGCACGCAGCTCGGAGGCGTTGTCGACGATGCCGTTGTGGACGACGGCGACCTTGGACTCGCCGTCCAGGTGCGGGTGGGCGTTCTCGTCGGAGGGGGCGCCGTGGGTGGCCCAACGGGTGTGCGCGATGCCGGTGGTGCCGGCGAACCGCTTGGGGATACGGGACTCGAGCTCACGGACGCGGCCCTTGGCCTTGACCATCTTCAGGCCGCCGGACTTGCCGGTGATCACCACTCCCGCCGAGTCGTAGCCGCGGTACTCGAGGCGCTGCAGGCCTTCGAGCAGCAGGGGGGCCACATCGCGCTTGCCGATGTATCCGACGATTCCGCACATGGGTGTTGGTTCCTCTTCTCGAAGCTCTGCTCTGGGTGGGGTGCCGGGTGGGGTGCCGGGGTCGGGTTTCGGGGTCGGGTTCCGGGTGGAGTCCCGCGAGGGTGGTGGCCGGCGGGTGGTGGGTCAGCCGTAGACGATGCGGCGGAGCTGTCTGAGGGAGAGCTCGGGCGGTGCCACGGCCCGGTAGCCGAGTTCGCCGGCGATCTGCTCGAAGATCGCCGCGTTCAGCAGGCCCTGGGCCTGGAGTTCGCGGTGCCTGCGCCGGACGTAGTCCTCCGTGGTCTCGTCGAAGTACGCCAGGACGTCCTGGATGACGCGCAGGGCCTCGCCCCGCTGGAGGGACGTGCTGCGCGTCAGGTGGTCGACCAGGTCCTCGTGCACTCGACGATCCTGGGGTACGAAGGAGGGCATCGCAAGAATCCTGCCCGAATTCGGGCAGGATCGTGGCGCTCGGTGGAGTGGTGGGGGTCAGAGCCGTTTGAGGATGGCCTGCTTGGCGAGGCTGAACTCGTCGTCGGTGAGGATGCCCGACTGGTGCAATTCGCCCAACTCCCGCAGTCGGCGCAGCAGCGCGTCATGGTCGTCGCCCGTCGGCGTGCCGGAGCCGGGGGTGTCCTCGGGGGTGCCGGAGGGGGCGGACGGCGGGGACTTCGTGAGTGCGGGCGCCGGCTCCTGCGGGCTCGAGGGGTGCGGCATACGGGCTCGTACCGCGGCCGCGACCAGGGCCATCAGGGGGTCCTTCTTGAAGCCGAAGAGTTCCACCGAGTTCGGGTCGTACTTCGGCGGGGCCTTGGTCGGCGCGTGCCGCACGGTGAAGCGGAGGTAGCCGTTCTCCCAGCCGACCGCGGGGTGCCACTCGACGGCGGCCAGGTCTTCGAGCGTGAGGGTGCGGATGCCTGCGGCGGACTTGGCCTCCTCGGCGTTCCACTTCCACTCCAGGCGGACCTGCTCGCCGTCGAAGGAGACCGTGCCGTCACCGGCGGTCGCCGACACCGGCACCGCGGGGCCGGGCAGCAGGTAGCTGTCGCTGGGTTCGGACGGGATCTGCTCGAGCAGCAGGGCGTTGCGCACCTCGTCCACGAAGTACTCGGCGACTCCGTAGCGGTCGGAGTCGACGGTCAGGCGGTAGGGGTCCGAGGCGTCGTCGAGCTTGCCGTGCGTCACCTGCAACAGGGGGTCGGCGCCATCCCGTAGACGCAGCCGCAGACGGCCCGACTTCTTGCCCTGCTCGAACGAGATGGCGGCCAACGCCCTTACGGGGACGGCCAGTTCGCCGAGTGTCTTGCGCAGTAGGCCGACGCCCTTGTCGCGTCCGGGGACGATGCGCAGGGTCTCGCCGTCGAAGGTCCAGGTCCCGTCTCGCTGGATGATTTCCGCCATGCCGGGATTCTGTCATCGCAGTCGCCCGAAGAGTCGCCCGAAGAGTGGTCCGGAATTGGTCTACACCCCTTGACCGGAGGTGGGTGTGCGGGTAGCCATGGGGAGGTTGGGATGCACGTGCTTCGACGATCCGCCGTCGAAGTGCCAGGTACCACAGCTGCGAGCCCGTCGAAGGGAACCGAGCTAGTGAGCCGTCCACGATCCACTTCACGTCTGTCAGGTCATTTCCTGGGTGCGCTGCTCCTGGCCGGGGCCGTCGGCCTCTTCGGTGCAGGGGCCGCGCCCGCGAGCGGGGCCGAGGAGCCGGCGCCCGTCCCGCTCGGGCGGGTGATCCCCGCGCCGTCCTCCGTGGATGCGGCCGGACCCGGCTACGAGGTCACGGGCGACACCCGGATCCGCGTCGGGGACTCCGACGACACCCGCCGGATCGGCGACTATCTGGCGGACGTGCTGCGGCCCTCCACCGGCTATCCGCTGCCGGTCACCGAGGACGCGGGCAGCGACGGTATCCGGCTCGAACTCTCCGCAGAGGACGAGGACTTGGGCGCCGAGGGGTACCGGTTGAAGTCCGACGGCGAAGCCGTCACCCTCACCGCCCGCGAACCGGCCGGCCTCTTCCACGGCGTCCAGACGCTGCGCCAGCAGCTGCCCGCCTCCGTGGAGCAGGACACCGAGCAGCCCGGACCGTGGCAGGTGGCCGGCGGCACCATCGAGGACGTGCCGCGGTACGCCTACCGCTCCGCGATGCTCGACGTCTCACGGCACTTCTTCAGCCCCGACAAGGTCAAGCGCTACATCGACCAGCTGGCGCTCTACAAGATCAACAAGTTGCATCTGCATCTCAGCGACGACCAGGGCTGGCGCATCGCCATCGACTCCTGGCCGCGGCTCACCGAGTACGGCGGCTCCACGCAGGTCGGCGGCGGCGAGGGCGGCTATTACACCAAGGCCGAGTACAAGGACCTGGTGAAGTACGCCGCCTCCCGGAACCTCGAGGTGATCCCCGAGATCGACCTGCCGGGCCACACCAACGCCGCGCTCGCCTCGTACGCCGAACTCAACTGCGACGGCGTCGCCCCACCCCTCTACACGGGCACCGAGGTCGGCTTCAGCTCCCTGTGCGTGGACAAGGAGATCACGTACGACTTCGTCGACGACGTGATCCGCGAGATCGCCGAGCTCACCCCGGGCAAGTACCTTCACATCGGCGGTGACGAGGCGCACTCCACCAGCCGGGAGGACTACATCGCCTTCATGAACCGGGTGCAGCCCGTCGTCGGCAAGTACGGCAAGACCGTCGTGGGCTGGCACCAGTTGACGGCCGCGACGCCAGCGGAAGGCGCGGTGGCGCAGTACTGGGGCTACGACGCGACGGGCGCCGAGGAGCGCAAGCAGGTCGCCGACGCCGCGAAGAACGGCACCGGAGTGGTCCTCTCGCCCGCGGACCGTTCGTACCTCGACATGAAGTACGACGAGGACACTCCGCTCGGCCTGTCCTGGGCGGGTCTGGTGGAGGTGGACCGGTCCTACGACTGGGACCCGGCCTCGTATCTGGAAGGTGTAGCCGAGGAGGCCGTGCTCGGGGTCGAGGCGCCGATGTGGTCGGAGACCCTCTCGGAGTCGGACGAGGTCGAGTTCATGGCCTTCCCGCGGCTGCCGGGCATCGCGGAATTGGGCTGGTCGCCAGCCGCCACGCACGACTGGGACACCTACAAGGAACGGCTCGGCGAGCAGGCGCCGCGCTGGGACGCGCTCGGCGTCAACTACTACAAGTCGCCGAAGGTGCCCTGGCCTGCGGGGTGAGCCACAGGTGGGCGGCGGCTGTCAGGCCGCCGTCTCCGCCTCCTCGCGCAGTCGGTCCTCGCTGGCGCCGTGCCGCCAGTACCCGACGAACGTCACGGCGCGGCGGTCGAATTGACGCTCCCCCACGAGATGGCGGCGCAGCGTCCTGAGAGCCCCGGCCTCACCGGCGATCCAGGTGTACGGCGTCCCTTCGGGGAGGGTGGCCGCGCGGACGGCGGTCAGGGCGAGTGGCTCGCCCTGACCTGCGGCCGGAGCCTCGTCGCGGGCCAGCCAGGTGATCTCGGCGTCGGCCTCGGTGTGCAGGGTGCGGCGGTCCGCCGCGTACGGCACCTCGAGCCAGACCTTCGCCGGGGTGCCGGCGGGCAGCGCTTCCAGGATCGCGGCGGCGGCCGGCAGGGCTGTCTCGTCGGCCCAGATCAGGACCCAGTCGGTGCCGGCGGGCGGCCGGAAGCGTACGCCCGAGTTGTCCGCCGTCATCGGCCCGAGCACGGCCACGCGGTCGCCCGCGCCGGCCGTCTCCGCCCAGCGGCAGGCCGGGCCGCCGTCCGGGTGCAGGGCGAACTCGATGTCGACCTCGGTCCGGCCGTCGTCGCCGCGGCGCTGTGCGCGCACCGTGTACGAACGCATCACTGCCCGGACGTCGGACGGCATCGCGCGGTACGCCCGGTACCAGGCTGCCTGGTCCTGGGCCGGAGGCAGGACCGGGGCGGCCTGGTACGGGTGCGGCAGGAACAGGGACAGGCTCTGGTCGCGGCCGCCGGACTCGAAGTGGTTCAGGGTCTCGCCGGTGAAGGTGAACCTGCGCAGGGAGGGGGACAGATCGTGTCCCCGGGTCACTTCGAGGTCGAAGAGGCCGAAGGGGGTCTTCACAGTCCGTACTCCTGTGGGGGCTGGGCCCTGGGGTGGTTAGGTTCGCCTTACTCAATCGGATGGGTGGGGTGTGGGGCAAGGGGTGCCGGCTGGGGGCTCGGCCCTGAGGTCGTGTCCTCAATCGCCGGACGGGCTTCTTTTCGCGCTGGCGCGCTCGTCCTCAATCGCCGGACGGGCTCTATGTATCGCCGGGCCGGGCCTGGGATGTAGCCGGGCCGGGCCTGGGATGTCGCCGGGCCGGGCCTGGGATGTAGCCGGGCCCGGCCCGGGAAGTCGCCCGGCCGGACCGGGCCCGGATGCCGACAGGTCGGGCCGGGCCGGGCAGCCTGTGTGTCAGTGGTTCGGTAGGCCCAGTTCGCGGGCGATCAGCATGCGTTGGACCTCGCTGGTTCCCTCGCCGATCTCGAGGATCTTGGAGTCGCGCCACATGCGGGCGACCGGGTACTCGTTCATGAAGCCGTAGCCGCCGTGGATCTGGGTGGCCTCGCGGGCGTTGTCCACGGCGACCGTGGACGAGTACAGCTTGGCCAGGGCCGCCTCCTTCTTGAACGGTTCCCCGGAGACCAGGCGCGAGGCCGCGTCGCGCCAGGCGAGCCGTGCCGTGTGGGACTTCATCTCCATGTCGGCGAGCTTGAACTGGATCGCCTGGTTCGCGCCGATCGGCCGGCCGAAGGCGCGCCGCTCCTTGGCGTACCGCAGCGACTCGTCCACGCAGCCCTGGGCGAGACCCGTGGCGAGTGCGGAGATCGCGACCCGGCCCTCGTCGAGGATCCGCAGGAACTGGGCGTAGCCGCGGCCCTCGGTGCCGAGGAGGTTCGCCGCGGGGACGCGGACGTCGGAGAAGGAGAGCTCGCGGGTGTCCGAGGCGTTCCATCCGACCTTCGAGTACGGGGCGGCGACCGTGAAGCCGGGGGTGCCGGACGGGACGATGATCGACGAGATGCGCGGCTTGCCGTCCTCGGTGCGGCCCGTCACCGCGGTGACCGTGACCAGGCCGGTGATGTCCGTGCCGGAGTTGGTGATGAAGCACTTGCTGCCGTTGATCACCCATTCGTCGGTGGCCTCGTCGAGGCGGGCCGTGGTGCGGGTGCCGCTCGCGTCCGAACCGCACTCCGGTTCGGTCAGGCCGAACGCGCCGAGGATCTCGCCGGAGCACATCCGCGGCAGCCACTGCCGCTTCTGCTCCTCGGTGCCGAACAGGTGCAGTGGCATCGCGCCGAGCGAGACCCCGGCCTCCAGGGTGATCGCCACCGAGGAGTCGACCCGGGCCAGCTCCTCGAGGACCAGGCCGAGCGCCAGGTAGTCGCCGCCCATCCCGCCGTACTCCTCGGGGAAGGGGAGTCCGAACAGGCCCATCCGCCCCATCTCGCGGACGATCTCGTACGGGAACTCGTGACGCTCGTAGAAGTCGCCGATCTTGGGTGCCACGACGTCGTGCGCGAACTCCTCGACGGTGCGCCGGAGTTCCTCGTGCTCGGCGGAGAGCCGGTGGTCGAGCGGCATGATCAGGACTCCTTGGTGTCGGTGCGGTCCGAGGTCGTCTCCGCCGTGGCCCCGGTGAGGGCGCGGACGGCGCGGGACGGGCTGGGGCGGCCGAGGTGTCCGGCCAGCCAGCTGCTGGTGGCGGTGAGCCGGCCGAGGTCGACGCCGGTCTCGATGCCGAGGCCCTGGAGCATCCACACCAGGTCCTCGGTGGCGAGGTTCCCCGTGGCGCTCTTGGCGTACGGGCAGCCGCCGAGGCCGCCTGCCGACGCGTCGACGGTGGTCACGCCGTGCTGCAGGGCGGCCAGGGTGTTGGCGAGGGCCTGGCCGTAGGTGTCGTGGAAGTGGACGCCGACGGCGGCGGTGGGGACCCCGCCCTCGTCGAGTGCGCGCAGCAGGGCGGTCACGTGGCCCGGGGTGGCGACCCCGATGGTGTCGCCGAGGCTGAGTTCGTCGCAGCCCTGGTCGAGGAGTGCCTTGGCCACCCGTACCACCTGGGGGACGGGGACCGGGCCCTCCCACGGGTCGCCGAAGCACATGGACAGGTAGCCGCGCACGCGGACGCCCTCGGACTTGGCACGCGCGACGACGGGCTCGAACATGGCGAGCGACTCGGCCACGGTGCGGTTGAGATTGCGTGCGGCGAAGGTCTCGGTGGCCGAACCGAACACGGCGATCGAGCGGGCGCCGAGGGCGAGGGCGCGGTCGAGCCCTCGGTCGTTCGGCACGAGAACCGGCAGGGATACGCCGTCCAGGTCGGACAGGCGCGGGAACAGGTCCTCGGCGTCGGCCAGTTGGGGCACCCACTTGGGGTGCACGAAGCTGGTCGCCTCGACCGTGCGGAGACCGGCGTCGGCCAGGCGGTGGATGAACTCCGCCTTGATCTCGGTGGGGACGGTCGACGCCTCGTTCTGCAGGCCGTCCCGGGGGCCGACCTCGTGGATACGGATCCGGGCGGGCAGGTCCGGGGCGGGGACGGTCATCGGCAGGGCGCCGGGGCCGGTCCCGGCGCCGGACGGGGAGGGGGTGCCGGACGCGGATGCGGCGCCGGGCGGGTGCGGGGTGCCGGTCATGAGGCGGCCTCCGGGGAGAGGGCGGGGGTGGCGCCGGACGCGGGGCCGTCGGGGTCGTCGGGGGCGGAGTCGGCGTCGGGGGTGACCACCGCCAGGATCTGGTCCATCGCGACCGTGGCGCCGGGGGTGACGTCCAACTCGGCGACGGTGCCCGCGTGCGGCGCGGAGATCACGTGCTCCATCTTCATCGCCTCGACGACGAGCAGACTCTGCCCGGCCGACACGTGGTCGCCCACCGCGGCCTTGACCACGGTGACGGTGCCGGGCATCGGGGCGGCCAGGGTGTCGGCGCCGGCGTGCGCCGTGCCCCGTAGCGCGGCCTCCACCGGGTCGTACTGCTGTACGCGCCAGGCGTCGCCGTCCCGCCCGAGCCAGTCGTCGGTGCCGTCGGGCGCGTGGCTGAACGTGTGGGTGACACCGTCGAGTTCGACGGTGACCCGGGAGCCGGTCACCGTGACGAGACGGGCGAGCGCGGTACCGGACGCCCCAGGGTCGGAGGTGGTGGCGGGGCCGGGTGTGTCCGCGTCATCGTACCGGAGCTCCAGAGTCCCGGGGGCCGGCCGGTGCCCGGTGGTCGGGCTCGCCGGCCGTACCCGTACCGTCACCGGATCCTGTCCGGGCACGCGCAGCGGGTGCGAGGTCCAGGCGGCCTCGCCGCCGAGCCGCCAGCCGTCGGCGGAGTCGAAGGGGTCGGACCAACTGGCTTTGTCCGTGGGTGTGTTGGCGGTCGAGGAGGCGGTCCCGGTGAGCCGTGCGTGCCGCAGCAGCGCCGCCGTCGCGTACACCTGCGCCGGTACGCCGTCCTCGACCAGGGAGTCCGCCTCGCGCTCCACCAGGCCGGTGTCCAACTCGCCTGCGGCCACCGCCGGATGGGCGAGCAGGCGGCGCAGGAAGCCCGCGTTCGTCGGGACGCCGAGCGTCACCGTGTCCGCGAGGGCGGCCCGCAGGCCGCGCAGCGCCGCCGGCCGGTCCGGGCCGTACGCGATGACCTTGGACAGCATCGGGTCGTACCGGCTGCCGACCTCGGTGCCCTCGCTGAGGCCCGAGTCGGTGCGCGGGCCGCCGGAATCGCGGGCGAGCAGCGGGGAGTTCCAGTCGCCTCCCGGTTCGGCGAGTGCGAGCACCGTGCCGCCGGAGGGCAGGAAGCCGCGGGCCGGGTCCTCGGCGCAGATCCGGGCCTCCACGGCATGCCCGGTGAGGGTGATGTCCCCCTGGGTGAACGGGAGTTGCTCGCCCGCGGCCACCCGGATCTGCCACTCCACCAGGTCGAGCCCGGTGATCAGCTCGGTCACCGGGTGTTCCACCTGCAGGCGGGTGTTCATCTCCATGAAGCAGTACGCCGCCGGATCGCCGCCCGGGACGATGAACTCGACGGTGCCCGCGCCCCGGTACCCGCAGGAGCGTGCCGCCCGCACGGCCGCCTCGCCCATCGCGGTCCGCGTCGCCTCGTCGAGCAGCACCGAAGGTGCTTCCTCGACGATCTTCTGGTGCCGGCGCTGCAGCGAGCACTCCCGCTCGCCGAGGTGCACCACGCCGCCGTGTCCGTCCGCGAGGACCTGGATCTCGATGTGCCGCGGCCGCTCGATCCAGCGCTCCACCAGGAGGGTGTCGTCGCCGAACGAGGCGCGGGCCTCGCGCCGTGCCGCGGCGATCTCCTCGAGCAGGGCCGACTCGACGCGGGTCAGGCGCATGCCCTTGCCGCCGCCGCCCGCGGACGGTTTGAGCAGGACGGGCATGCCGATCTCCCGTGCGGCCGCGGCTAGTTCGGCGTCGCTGAGGCCGCTGCCCGATGATCCGGGGACGACCGGAACGCCTGCTTCACGCACGGTTTCCTTGGCGCGGATCTTGTCGCCCATCAGGTCGATGGCGTCCGCGCCGGGCCCGATGAAGACCAGGCCGGCCTCCTCGCAGGCGCGGGCGAACCCGGCGTTCTCCGCGAGGAAGCCGTAGCCCGGGTGGACCGCCTGCGCTCCGCTGCGGGCGGCCGCGTCCAGGAGCCGCTGCGGTGAGAGATAGCTGTCGGCCGCTGCCGCGGGCCCGATCCGTACCGCCGTGTCCGCCTCGTGCACGTGCCGGGCGTCCGCGTCCGCGTCGCTGAAGACCGCGACGGAGCGGATCCCCAGCCGGCGCAGCGTACGGATGACGCGGACCGCGATCTCGCCTCGGTTGGCGACGAGCACGGTGTCGAACATGGCCACTCCTGTGGGTCCCGAATCCGGTCCTTGCGCTGCTGCCTGGCTGGATGTCACGAGCCGCCCCCTCACATCCGGAAGACGCCGAAGCCGGGGTCCCCCAGCGGCGCGTTCGCACAGGCGGTCAGGGCGAGGCCGACCGTCCTGCGGGTGTCGACGGGGTCGATCACGCCGTCGTCCCAGAGGCGGGCCGTCGCGTAGTAGGCGTTCCCCTGCGTCTCGTACTGGGCGCGGACGGGGGCCTTGAAGTCCTCCTCGGCGGACTCGGGCCAGCTCTCGCCGCGGGCCTCCAACTGGTCGCGCTTGACGGTCGCGAGGACCGAGGCGGCCTGCTCGCCGCCCATCACGGAGATCTTGGCGTTGGGCCACATCCACAGGAAGCGGGGGGAGTACGCGCGGCCGCACATCGAGTAGTTCCCCGCGCCGTAGGAGCCGCCGATGACCACGGTGAGTTTGGGGACGCGGGTGCAGGCGACCGCGGTGACCATCTTGGCGCCGTGCTTGGCGATGCCGCCCGCCTCGTAGTCCCGGCCGACCATGAATCCCGAGATGTTCTGCAGGAAGAGCAGCGGGATGCCGCGCTGGTCGCACAGCTCGATGAAGTGGGCGCCCTTCTGGGCGGATTCGGAGAACAGGATGCCGTTGTTCGCCACGATGCCGACCGGGTGGCCGTGGATGTGTGCGAAGCCGGTGACCAGGGTGGTGCCGTACTCGGCCTTGAACTCCTGGAAGCGGGAGCCGTCCACCACTCGCGCGATGACCTCCCGCACGTCGTAGGGCGTACGGGAGTCGGCGGGCACCGCGCCGTAGAGGCCGAACGGGTCCACCTTCGGCTCCTCGGCCGGCTCGGTGGTCCAGGGCAGCGGGCCGCGGGCGGGGAGGGTCGAGACGATGTTCCGCACGATGCGCAGGGCGTGGGCGTCGTCCTCGGCGAGGTGGTCGGTGACTCCGGAGACCCGGGAGTGCACCTCGCCGCCGCCGAGCTCCTCCGCGGTGACGACCTCGCCGGTCGCGGCCTTCACCAGGGGCGGGCCGCCCAGGAAGATGGTGCCCTGACCGCGGACGATCACGGCCTCGTCGCTCATCGCCGGTACGTATGCCCCGCCGGCCGTGCAGGAGCCGAGGACCGCGGCGATCTGCGGGATGCCGGCGCCGGACATCCGCGCCTGGTTGTAGAAGATCCGGCCGAAGTGCTCGCGATCCGGGAACACCTCGTCCTGCATCGGCAGGAACGCGCCGCCGGAGTCGACGAGGTACAGGCACGGCAGGCGGTTCTCCAGGGCCACCTCCTGGGCGCGGAGGTGCTTCTTGACCGTCATCGGGTAGTAGGTGCCGCCCTTGACCGTCGCGTCGTTCGCCACGATCACGCATTCGCGGCCGGAGACGCGGCCGATGCCGGCGATCACACCGGCGGCCGGTGCGTCCCCGCCGTACAGGCCGTCCGCCGCGAGCGGGGCCAGCTCGAGGAAGGGCGAGCCGGGGTCGAGCACGGTGTCCACGCGGTCGCGCGGCAGGAGCTTGCCGCGTGCGACATGGCGGGCCCGGGACCGCTCGCCGCCGCCGAGGCGCGCCGCCGCCAGCTTCTGGCGCAGCTCGTCGACGAGGGCGTGGTGCGCCGTCTCGTTGACCCGCCAGGCCTCCGATGCGGGGTCGGCCCCGCTGTGAAGCTCCGGTGCCTGCTGCATCGGTCGAGCCCCCTTGCTCTACGACTGCTCCGTGACGGCTCCGTGGCCGCGCTGCGACTGCTCTGTCCGTGCTCTGCGACTGCTCGGTGCCTGCTCCGTGTCCGGTATCCGCCCGAACGTCGTGCGGTGGTTCCCGGGCGCCGTCCCGCCGCTGGAGTCCCTGGTGGCTCCGGGACGGTCCGGGCGCCGGCTCCGACGCGTTAATGAGCGTTAACACGCGCTCTCAGGTTAACGACCGCTAACCGTCCTGTCTAGAATGAATCCCCATGAGCACCAGTACCCCGACGTCCCGCCGCGAGCAGATCCTCAAGCAGGCCGCCCGCCTCTTCGCCGAGCGCGGCTTCCACGGCGTCGGCGTCGACGAGATAGGGGCCGCCGTCGGGATCAGCGGGCCCGGTCTGTACCGCCACTTCGCGGGCAAGGACGCGATGCTCGCCGAACTTCTGGTGGGTATCAGCGGCCGGCTCCTGACGGGTGGCAAGCGATGTGTCGCCGAGGCGGACGGCTCGCCCGGTGAACTCCTCGACGCGCTGATCGAGGGGCACATCGACTTCGCTCTCGACGACCGCCCTCTCATCACCCTCCACGACCGGGAGCTCGACCGCCTCCGGGACACCGACCGCCGCCTGGTCCGCCAGCTGCAGCGGCAGTACGTCGAACTGTGGGTGGAGGCGG
The DNA here is from genome assembly GCF_003574445.1 of Streptomyces sp. YIM 130001. Taxonomy (GTDB): domain Bacteria; phylum Actinomycetota; class Actinomycetes; order Streptomycetales; family Streptomycetaceae; genus Streptomyces. The sequence continues at coordinate 210,877 of NZ_KZ984550.1, read as the reverse complement.
TGGGCAAGGCGTACCCGGATCTGGCCGAGACGGAGGTGCGGGCCACCGTGCACGCGGTCTTCGGGCTGCTCAACTCCACACCGCACCTGGGCCGTTCCGGCGCGCTCCCCGGCCGCCGCGCCACCGCCGCGCTCCTGCACCGCGTCGCCCGCGGCGCCTTCGCGGCAGCGGCCGGGCCGGGCGCCGCCTGACGCCCGCGGGAGTCATCGGCCCCGCCTCGTACCCCCGCATCGCGGGCCTGCTCCCCGGCGTGACCCGTGCCTCGTTGCGCCGCTATGGACAGCCGTTCGGACTGCCGGGTAACTTCGTCTGAGCAAGCGCTTAGCCGAGTTGACCGGATGAGCGTGGACCGGACCAAGAGATGAAGCCGACCAGGAGGCCTCCAGTGCGCCGTACCGTCTACAACGAGGATCACCAGGCGTTCCGGGAGACCCTGCGCGACTTCATCGAGTCCGAGGTCGTCCCCGTCTACGACGAGTGGTTCGCCGCCGGCCAGGCGCCGCGCGACTTCTACTACAAGCTCGGCGAGCTCGGCGTCTTCGGCATCCGCGTCCCGGAGGAGTACGGCGGCGCGGGCATCGACTCGCACAAGTTCGAGGCGATCATGTACGAGGAGACCGCCCGCGCGGGTGTCTCCTTCGGCGGTTCCGGCGTACACGTGCTGCTCGGCCTGCCGTACATCCAGATGCTCGCCACCGACGAGCAGAAGAAGCGCTTCCTGCCGAAGTTCGTCAGCGGCGAGGAGATGTGGGCCCTGGCCATGACCGAGCCGGGTACCGGCTCCGACCTGGCCGGCATGAAGACCACCGCCAAGCTCTCCGACGACGGCACGCACTACGTCCTCAACGGTGCCAAGACCTTCATCACCGGCGGCGTGCACGCCGACAAGGTCATCGTCTGCGCCCGCACCGCCGCGCCGACCGCGGACGACCGCCGCTTCGGCATCTCGCTGTTCGCCGTGGACACCAAGTCCGAGGGCTACTCGGTCGGCCGCAAGCTGGACAAGCTCGGCCTGAAGACCTCCGACACCGCCGAGCTGGCCTTCGTCGACGTCCAGGTCCCCGTCGAGGACCTCCTCGGCGAGGAGAACAAGGGCTTCTACTACCTCGGCCAGAACCTCCCCTCCGAGCGCTGGGGCATCGCCTTCGGCGCCTACGCGCAGGCCAAGGCCGCCGTCGGTTTCGCCAAGGAGTACGTGCAGGAGCGCGCGGTCTTCGGCAAGACGGTCGCCTCGTTCCAGAACACCAAGTTCGAACTCGCCGCCTGCCAGGCCGAGGTGGACGCGGCCGAGGCCGTCGCCGACCGCGCCCTCGAGGCCCTGGACGCACACGAACTGACCGCCGCCGAGGCCGCCAGCGCCAAGCTCTTCTGCACCGAGGTCGCACACCGCGTCATCGACCGCTGCCTCCAGCTGCACGGCGGCTACGGCTTCATGAACGAGTACCCGATCGCCCGCCTCTACGCCGACAACCGGGTCAACCGCATCTACGGCGGCACCAGCGAGGTCATGAAGATGATCATCGCCAAGAACATGGGCCTCTAGGACGTGACCGCACCCGCACCGCTCCTCGCGCACCCGGGGCACAGCCACCCGCACCCGGGGCGCGGACCACGGTGAACAAGCAACTCGATGACCTGCTCGATCTGCTCGACCTGGAGCGGATCGAGCAGGACCTCTTCCGGGGCCGGTCGCGCTCCGCACTCGTGCCCCGGGTCTTCGGCGGACAGGTCGCGGCCCAGGCGCTCGTCGCCGCGGGCCGCACCGTGCCCGAGAGCCGGCACGCGCACTCGCTGCACGCGTACTTCCTGCGGACGGGCGACCCGGGCGCGCCGATCGTCTACGAGGTCGACCGGATCCGCGACGGCAGGTCGTTCACCACCCGGCGGGTCGTCGCCGTGCAGCACGGGCGGCCGATCTTCCACCTGTCGGCCTCGTTCCAGACCGCGGAGGACGGGCTCGAGCACCAGGCGCCGATGCCGCCCACCACGGACCCCGAACTGCTGCCCACCGCCGCCGAGATGCTGCCCCGCTACGCGGACCGCTTCAGCGATCCCGGCATCGTCGGGCGGATGATCGAGGCCCGCGCCGCCTTCGACCTGCGCTACGTCGACGAGCCGCCGTACGCCAGCGTGGGCGTGCCCCGCGAACCGCACTCGCAGGTCTGGTTCAAGACGAACGGCAAGCTGGCCGACGACGCCCGCCCGGACTCCGTCCAGGGGGACCCCCACCTGCACGTCTGCCTCGCCACCTACGTGTCCGACATGACGCTGCTCGACTCGGTGCTGCTCGCGCACGGCCGTGGCGGCTGGACCGTCGGCGACGTGGTGGGCGCCTCGCTCGACCACGCCATGTGGTTCCACCGCCCGTTCCGCGCCGACGAATGGCTCCTCTACGACCAGGAGTCGCCCTCCGCCTTCGGCGGCCGCGGACTCGGCCAGGCCCGGATCTACACCCAGGACGGACGGCTCGCCGTCTCCGTCATCCAGGAGGGGCTCGTCCGCGTACCGCGCTGAGGCGGTGGCGTCGTAACGATGCGCGCCCCACCCGGCGGCCTTAACGTCGCCGCATGACCAGCGAACGGGACCCCGGGCAGGCGGAGCGCACCGAGAACGACGCCGAAGAGGCCCCCGAGGGGGCGGGCGGCTCCGGCGCGGCGGAATCCGGTGAGAGCACCTTCACCGTGCTGGTCGCGGCGGCGGCGAACTTCGGGATCGCGGCGGCCAAGGCGGTCGCCGGCCTGGTCAGCGGCTCGAGCGCGATGCTCTCGGAGGCCGCCCACTCGGTCGCCGACACGGTCACCGAACTCATGCTGCTCGCCGCCCTGAAACGCAGCGAGCGTCCGGCGGACGACGAACACCCGCTCGGCTACGGTCCCGAGCGCTACATCTGGGCGCTGCTCGCCTCCGTCGCCACCTTCGTGGGCGGCGGCATCTTCGCCGTGTACGACGGCGTCCACACCCTCACGCACGGCGAGGAGGTCGGCAGCCCGACCCTGTCGTACGTGGTGCTCGCCATCGCCTTCCTCCTGGAGGGCTACTCGCTGCGCACCGGGCTCCGGCAGGCGACCGGGGAGGCGGAGCGGCACGGCGTCCGCTTCGGCCGGTATCTGCGCCACACCCCCGACACCGCGGTCAAGGCCGTCGTCATGGAGGACTCCGCCGCACTGATCGGTCTGCTGCTCGCCGCGGGCGGACTGCTGGCCACCCAACTCACCGGATCGAGCGCGTGGGACGGCGTCGCCTCGCTCCTGATCGGCCTGCTGCTCGTCTACGTGGCGTGGGTGCTGGGGCGGTCCAACGCCCAGTACCTGGTGGGCAGACCGCTGCCGGCCCGGATGCGGGACGGGGTGCGCGAGGAACTGCTCGGCGTCGAGCACATCGTGGCCGTCATCGAGTTGGTGACGCTGGTGCAGGGGCCCGCCGAGGTGATGATCGCGGCGAAGGTCGACTTCCGTGACCTGTCCAGCGCGGCTCAGGTCGAGGCGTCCTGCGAGGAGGCGGAACGCCGGCTGCGGCAGCGCTACCCGCAGATCCAGCGCGTGTATCTGGATCCGACGCCGGGCCGGGCCGGCGGCTGACCGCCTCCGGCCCCGGTGCGCCGGCTACGCGTCGGTGTCGAGCCCGGCCGCATCGAGCAGGTACGCCGTCATCGGGTCGTAGTGCCGGGGGCTGGTGACGTGGTCGTCGAGCGGGACGGTGACCTGCAGGGTGCCCTCGGCCTCGGCGAGGAACAGTGCGGGGTCGTTGCAGTCCGCGTACCCCACCGAGTCCAGGCCGCGCTGGCCGGCGCGGCCCGCCCAGCCGTGGTCCGCGACGACCAGGTCCGGCAGCGGGCGGCCCTCGCGCTCCAGGCCGTCGAGGATCGCGTTCATCGGCTCGGGCGAATGGGTGTGCCAGAGCGTCGCGCCGCGTTCGAGTACGGCGACGTCGGCGAACTGGAAGACGTAACCCTCGTCCGCGGTGAGGCCCTCCGGGATCACCACGATCTCGCAGCCGGCCCGGCGCAGAGCGGACGCCGTCGCCCGGTGCACGTCGAGCAGTCCGCCCGGGTGACCGGTCGCGAACAGCACCCGCTGCCGGCCGGCGGCCGCCTTGCGCAGCCGGGCGGCCATCCGGTCGAGGGCGTCGACGGTGAGTTCCGGGTCGATGGTGTCCTGCCCGAGGCGGTACTCCGGGTCGTCGTTGACGCCGCAGCGTTCGGCCATCACCGCGAGCACGTCCTGCTCGTCGGTCCAGCGGTCGCCGAGCTCGAGTCCCAGCCAGTAGTGGCGGTCGCCGTTGGCGAGCTTGCGGTAGTGGGAGAGGTTGTTGTCGCGCGGGGTGGCGACGTCTCCGGCGATACGGGTGCGGACGAGGTGGTCGACCAGAGCGACCCGGCTGGGTATCGGCATGGGTCCATTGTGCCGTCGGCGGGGCCGGGTGGGGGAGCGGGTTCCGAGGGGCGGACACGGAGGGCTGTGACCGGGTGGGCGGACCGTCACCGGTTCAAGGGGTGACGGTCCGCATGTACGGGTGGCCGGGGGCGGTCCGGCAGGCCCTGTGGGCCCCGTGGCCCACGGGTTCGTGGTGCCGGGCAGGCGTGGTGCGGGGGCGGGGGCGAGGTGCCGGTCGGGGCGCGTGACGGGTGCGCACGGTTCAGGACGGGCGGGCCGCTCCGCGGGCGCGCACCGCGAGCCAGAGGTCGAAGCGGTCGTCGCCGTCGTCCAGGCGTCGGCCGGTGAGCCGGGCGGCCTTGTCGAGGCGGTTGCGCACGGTGTGCCGGTGCAGGCCGAGGCGGCGGGCCGTCTCGTCCCAGGAGCTGCCGCTGTCCAGCCAGGTGGCGAGCGTGAGCGTCAGGGCGCCGGACGGGTCGGCGGCGTCCAGCGGCCCGAGCAGCGCGTCCGCGTATCCCGCGAGGGCCGGCCGGTCCCCGAGCCCGAGGAGCAGACCGCTGGACTGCGCCCGGCGCGCCCGCACCGGATGCCCGGAGTCCCGGCTGACCGCGACGAGACCGGCCGCCTCGCGCAGCGACGCACGGGCCGCCTCGGGCGGGACGGCGGAGCCGATGCCCGCCGGGCGGCCGGGCGCGAAGTGGGCGAGTACCGCGTCGAGGTCGAGCTCCTCGCCGACCAGCGCCTCGACGAGAGAGCCACGGGCGCGGGTGAGCCCGCCGGGCACGGCGAGCGCGAGGTCGGCGGCGAGGTCCGGGGCAGCCGTCTCGGCGGATGCCGCAGGCGCCTCGCCGGTGGTCGCGGGCTCCGCCCGTCCGTCGCCTCCGCCGGGCGACGCGTCCACCACCACACCGCGTACCGCCGCCGACGCGAGGCCGGCGACGGCCAGCGCGTCACCCGCCGCTTCCGCGGTGGCGTCCGCGGAGAGCAGCCGGCCGAGCAGAGCGGCACGGCGGCGGCGCTCCGGCTCCCCGGCCAGATGCCGGCGCTCCAGCTCGAGCGACAGGAGCGAGACGAGCCCGGAGATCAGCAGCCGCTCGTCGTGCCCCGGCGTCCCCGCGAGGACCAGCATCCCGCGCAGTCGCCGCGCCCCCAGCGGCTGCACCTCGATCCCGGGCGCCGCGGCGCTGGAGCGCAGCCCGCCCGTCGCGACCCGCCGGATCAGGTCGCGGGCGCCGGCCGAAGGCTCCTGCGGACCGCTCCCGTCCGCCGCGAGCACCCGGCCGAGCGGGTCCGTGACATGGGCCCGTACGCCCGTCGCGGCCGTCCACGCGTCCAGCGTCGGGGCCAGTCCCTGCCCGGACGCGGCGGCCGCGGTGAGCCGCCGCTGGGTCGCGAACGCCCGTTCCACAGCGGCCCGTTGCTCCGCAGCCTGGGCCGCGAACACCGCCTTGGTCACCACGATGAACGGCACCTGCGCCCCGACCGTCAGCAGCGGAAGCCCGGCCTCCGTCGCGGCCTCGACGAGCGGCGCGGGCGCCTCCTGATACGGCAGGTCGGGGCCGAGCCCGAGGGCCAGGGCGTGCGCGCCGCCGGCGGCCACATCGTCCGCGTACGCCCGGCAGGCGTCCGGTTCCATCGGCAGCAGCAGCCCGATCGTCATCAGCAGCTCACCGCCCTGCAGCCAGGCGCCGGGGCGCACCAGTTCCGAGGCGTGGGCGGCCAGCACCGGGCGGTCGAGGTGCCGCCGCCCCGTGACGGCGGAAAGATGCAGCTCCGGGCGGTCGACGAGATCGGAGACGAGGAGAGCCATGGCTCAAGTCTCGCCGACAACGATGGACGCGGTGTCCACACCTGGAGCCGAGATTCGCCCTGGCGGCGATCGAAGGTCGACTCTCGGGAGAGCTACGTTCCCCGTGCCGCGGTTCCGCAGTCCCGCGGCCCGTGTCCGTGCCCACGCCCTCCACGGCGGTCCGCACCGGACGATCGAGGGAGGCGAGGCGGCTGTGAGTGCTTCGACAGCGGCATCCGGCGGATCGGGCGCGACGGGCCCGAGCGCCGGGCAGGGGCAGGCCCGCAAGGCGGGCGGCGTGATCGAGGTCCGTTCCATCGACTACGTCCCGGTGCGTGAGCGGCACGGCAAGGTCTGGCACCAAGGACCGTTCTGGTTCACCGGGAACTTCGTGCTCACCACGATGGTCACCGGCTTCATCGGCCCCTCCCTCGGCCTCAGCCTCGCCCGGTCGGTGGCGGCCGTGGCGCTCGGCGCCTGCTTCGGCACGTTCTTCATGGCCTTCCACGCCAATCAGGGCCCGCGCATGGGTCTGCCGCAGATGATCCAGTCGCGCGCGCAGTTCGGTATCCGCGGCGCGGTCGTCCCCTTCGCCGCCGTGGTCTTCGTCTACGTCGGCTTCAACGTCTTCAACGTGGTCCTCGCCGCCCAGGGCCTCACCACGGTCCTGCCCGGTGGCCCGCGTATGTGGTACGCGATCCTGATCGCCGTAGCGGTCGTGCTCGCCGTCGTCGGCCACGACCTGCTGCACCTGGTCCAGCGCTGGCTGACGTACGTCCTCTTCGCCGTGTTCGGCATCATCACCGTCGGCGCGCTCGTCCAGCTGGAGCCGCAGCAGGTGGCCGCGTCGACCAGTCACTCCTGGACGGCGTTCCTGATCGTCTTCTGCGGTGCGGCCGGCTACCAGATCAGCTACGCCGTCTACGTCTCGGACTACTCCCGCTACCTACCGCGGGACGTCTCCTCGCGCAAGGTCATCTGGTGGACGTACGCAGGCGCAGCGCTCTCCGCGGTCTGGTTGATGTCGCTCGGCGCGCTGCTCGCCTCCTCGCTGCCGGCCCCCGACGCGATCGGCAGCCTGCGCCAGGTGGGCAACACCATCGTTCCCGGCTTCGGCACCTTCGCCGTCATCGTCTCCGCGCTCGCGCTGATCACGATCATGGCCGTCAACGCCTACGGCGCGATGCTGACCACGACCAGCGCCGTCGACGCGTTCCGCCCGGTCCGCCCGACGGTACGGTCCCGGGTCACCGGCATCGTCGCCATCGAACTCATGGTCCTGATCGTGGCGTTGCTGCTGCCCGAGGACTATCTCGGGAGCTTCAACGACTTCGTGCTCATGATGCTGTACTTCCTGATCCCGTGGACGGCCGTCAACCTGGTCGACTTCTACTTCGTCCGCCGCGGGCACTACGCCATCACCGCGATCTTCGACCCGAAGGGCATTTACGGGCGCTGGTCGTGGCAGGGCCTGACCGCCTACGTCGTCGGGTTCACCGCGATGGTCCCGTTCTTCACCACGTCGTTCTACACGGGCCCGTTGGCCGAGGCGATCGGTGGCTTCGACATCTCTTTCGTGGTCGGACTGGCCGTCGGCGGGCTGCTGTATCTGCTGCTGGGGCGCACCATCGATCTGGACGCGGAACGTGTGGCCGTCGCCGAGAGCGAGGCCCGGCTGGAGGGAGAGCGGGTATGACGACGGTGGCCTGTGCGCAGCTCGCGCTTGCTGTCGGGGATGCGGACGGCAATCGGATCGCGGCCGAGGAGGCCGTGTCCGCTGCCGCGGCGGGCGGGGCTCAGGTCGTCGTGCTGCCGGAGCTGGCCAACAGCGGGTATGTGTTCGCCGACGCGGCCGAGGCCCGCGCGCTCGCGGAGCCGCTCGACGGGCCCGCCGTCACCGCCTGGTCCGCCTCCGCCCGCCGCCACCGCGTCACCCTGGTCGCGGGCCTGTGCGAGCGGGACGCCGACGGCCGCGTGCGCAACTCGGCGGTCCTGATCGACCCCGCGGGCGAGCTGCGCCGCGTCTACCGCAAGGCCCACCTCTTCGGCACCGAGGCCGAGTTCTTCGTCCCGGGCGACGAGCGGCCGCCGGTCGTCGACGTCCCGTCCGTCGGCCGGATCGGTGTGATGGTCTGCTACGACCTGGAGTTCCCCGAGTGGGTACGGCTCGCCGCCCTCGACGGTGCCGAGCTGCTGTGCGCGCCGGTCAACTGGCCGCGCTTCCCGCGTCCCGAGGGTGAGCGCCCCGGCGAGGTCGTACGCGTGCAGGCCGACGCCGCGGTCAACCGCCTCTACGTCGCCGCCTGCGACCGGGCCGGCACCGAGCGGGGCGTGACCTGGACCGGCGGCTCCGTGATCGTCGACCCGGACGGCTTCCCGCTCGCCGGCCACCGGCCGGCCGAAGGGCCTGCCCTGCTGCTCGCCGACTGCGACCTGGACCGGGCCCGCGACAAGCGGCTCGGCGACCACAACGACGTACTGGGCGACCGGCGGCCGGAGTTGTACGAGCCCGGGCGCCCCCGTTCCTCTGCAAGCACGCCCCGAACCCCCGAGAAGTGAAAGGCCCCGCATGACCAGCGAGAACCCGTCCACGCCCCGCGGTCCCGTCGACTCCTCCCGGATCCCGCGCTACGCGGGCCCCGCGACGTTCGCCCGGCTGCCCCGCCTGGACGAGGTCGGTGCCGCCGATGTCGCCGTGGTCGGCGTGCCCTTCGACACCGGCGTCTCCTATCGGCCCGGCGCCCGCTTCGGCGGCAACGCGATACGCGAGGCCTCGCGGCTGCTCCGCCCGTACAACCCGGCGCAGGACGCCTCGCCGTTCGCCCTCGCGCAGGTCGCCGACGCCGGTGACATCGCGGCCAATCCGTTCGACATCAACGAGGCCGTGGACACCGTCGAGGGCGCTGCCGACGACCTCCTGGCCACCGGCGCGCGGATGATGACGCTCGGCGGCGACCACACCATCGCGCTGCCGCTGCTGCGGTCGGTCGCGAAGAAGCACGGCCCGGTCGCGCTCCTTCACTTCGACGCGCATCTGGACACCTGGGACACGTACTTCGGGGCCGAGTACACGCACGGCACACCGTTCCGCCGGGCCGTCGAGGAGGGCATCCTCGACACCTCCGCGCTCTCCCACGTCGGCACCCGCGGCCCGCTCTACGGCAAGCGGGACCTGGACGACGACGCCAAGATGGGCTTCGGCATCGTCACCTCCGCGGACGTGATGCGCCGCGGCGTCGACGAGGTGGCCGACCAACTGCGGCAGCGCATCGGCGACCGTCCGCTGTACATCTCGATCGACATCGACGTGCTCGACCCGGCCCACGCGCCCGGCACCGGCACCCCCGAGGCCGGCGGCCTCACCTCCCGCGAGCTCCTGGAGATCCTGCGCGGCCTCGCCTCCTGCCACCTGGTCTCCGCGGACTTGGTCGAGGTGGCTCCGGCGTACGACCACGCCGAGATCACCTCGGTCGCGGCCTCCCACACGGCGTACGAACTGACCACGATCATGGCGCGGCAGATCGCCGAGGGACGCGAGGGCTGAGGCCCGCGTGCGGGCGGCGGGCGGTCGCGTCACCCCCGCCTGGCGTCCGCACGTCCAGCGCGGAGACACTGAGGGCCGCGGTGTGCCGGCGGTGCGCCGCCCGCGCCGGGACCGACGCGACCGCCAGAGAGCCAGAGCCAGAGAAGGGGCACCCGTGACGCACGACCACGACCTGGAGCTGCGGCCCACCGCGCGCCAGACCGCCGCCGCCCTCGCGCCCGCTCCCGGCCGCACCGGCGGCGACCTGGTCGTCGAGACCCTCTACGGGCTCGGCGCCACGACCGTCTTCGGCCTGCCCGGTCAGCACGCGCTCGGACTGCTCGACGCCGTGCGCCGCAGCGACCTGCGCTACGTCGGCCTGCGCGTCGAGAACAACGCCGGTTTCGCCGCAGACGCGTACGGCCGGGTCAGTGGCGAGGCCGCCCCGCTCCTGCTGTCCACCGGGCCCGGCGCCCTCACCGCACTGCCCGCCCTGCAGGAGGCGGCCGCGGCCAGTGCGCCCGTCCTGGCGATCGCCAGCCAGGTCCCGGTGGCCGGGCTCGGCGGCGGACGCCGCGGTCATCTGCACGAACTCCGCGACCAGCAGGCCTCGTTCCGCGACGTGGTGAAGTCCGTGCACACCGTGCGTACCCAGTCGCAGATCCCGTCCGCGATCGCTGCGGCCTGGGAGTCCGCGCTGACCGCCCCGCACGGGCCCGTCTGGGTCGAGATCCCCGCGGACGTCCTGTCCGCCGAGGCGACCCTGCCCGGTGTCACCGCGATGGACGCGACACCCCACGAGGTCGTCCCCCGGCCGGAGTTGACGGCCGTCGCCGCGCATCTGCTCGCGCACGCGGAGCGACCCGCGATCATCGCGGGCGGTGGCGTGATCCGTTCGGACGCCTCCGGCAAGCTGCGGGCGCTCGCCGAGAAGCTGTCGGCACCGGTCGTCACCACCTTCGGCGGCAAGGGCGCCTTCCCCTGGGAGCATCCGCTCTCACTGCAGTCCTGGCTGGAGGACCGGCACGTCACGGACTTCCTCGAGGACGCCGACGTCGTGCTGGTCGTCGGCTCCGGCCTGGGCGAACTCTCCTCGAACTACCACACGTTCGCGCCCCGCGGGCGCCTCATCCAGATCGAGGCCGACGCGGGCAAGCTGGAGGCCAACCTCCCGGCGCTCGGCATCCATGCCGACGCCCGTCTCGCGCTGACCGCGCTGCTCGAGACACTCGACGACGACAGGGCCGACCCGTCCGCCGCCGCCCGGGTCCGTGACGTCCTCGCCCGCGTCCGTACCCGTATCGGCTCCCAGGACCTCGGTCTCGAACAGGACGTACTCGCCGCGGTACGCAGCGCCCTGCCCGACCGTGCGCCCAGCTTCTGGGACATGACGATCCTGAGCTACTGGGCGTGGTCGGCGTTCGACGCCCGCCGCCCCAACACCATGCACTCCGCCCAGGGCGCCGGCGGCCTCGGCTACGCCTTCCCCGCCGCGATCGGCGCTGCCGTCGCCGACCCCACCGGCCCCGTGCTCGCCGTCTCCGGCGACGGCGGCGCCCTGTACTCGATCGCCGAACTCGCCACCGCCCGCCAGCACGACCTGGACGTCACCTGGCTGATCGTCGACGACGGCGGCTACGGCGTGCTGCGCGACTACCTCACGGACGCCTACGGCACCACGGCCGGCACCGAACTCACCCGCCCCGACTTCGTGGCCCTCGCCGCCGCCTTCGACGTCCCGGCCGCCCTCACCACCCCCGAGACCCTCGCCGCCGACCTCGCCAAGTCCCTTGCCGCGCCCGGCCCTTCGGTGCTCGTCCTGCCCGCCGTCCTGAAGCTCTTCGCCCCGACGCACACCGACCCCGCCCCGGCTGTCTGACACCGCATCGCTCACGACGCGGCGGTGACGACGGTCCGCTTGCGCTGCTGCGCCCGCTCCTCCTCCAGCGTCGGGTAGTCGGTGTAGCCCGCGGCGCCGTGCGTGTACAGGTGCGCCATGTCGATGGGTGTGGCGAGCGGATCGTTCACGGCGATACGGGCCGGCAGGTCGGGGTGGGTGAGGAACGCGCGCCCGTAGGAGACGAGGTCCGCGCGTCCCGCGGCGAGGACCTGTTCGCCCTGGAGCTGGGTGGTGGGCGCGTGGTTCTCGCCGACGTTGGCGATGAGGGTGCCGCTCCAGTGGGGCCGCAGATCGGCGAGGGCCGGGTAGGCGTCGTTGTCGGTGAGGTGGAGGTAGGCCAGGCCCAGCGGGTCGAGCCTGTCGAGCAGCGCGCGGTACACCGGACCCGGGTGACGCTCCGCCATGCCGAACTGCGGATTGCCGGGCGAGAGCCGCAGTCCGAGCCGGTCCGCGCCGACGGCTTCGGCGACCGCGGTCACCAACTCGACGGCGAACAGGGTCCGTTCGCGCCCGTACGCGTCCGTGCGGAGGTTGGTGTTGTCGGCGAGGAACTGGTGGGTCAGGTAGCTGTTGGCGCCGTGGATCTCCACGCCGTCGAAGCCTGCCCGCAGGGCGTTGTGCGCGGCGGCCACGTGATCGTCGATCGCGGTACGGATGTCGGCCGTCGTCATCTCGCGCGGCAGCGGCGCCTCGGCCTTGCCGTCCTTGACGTGTACGGGGCTCGGGGTGCGGACGGCGGACGGGCCGGCCGGGATGTCGCCGAGCAGCCGCGAGAGCGGGTGCCCCTGGCGCCCGCCGTGCATGAGCTGCGCGAAGATCCGCCCGCCGCGGGCGTGCACGGCATCGGTCACGGCGCGCCATCCTGAGACGTGCGCCTCGGTCTCGAGGCCAGGGAGCCGCCAGCCGCTCTGGCCTCTGCGGTGCGGCCAGATTCCCTCGGTGACCAGCAGTCCGGCCTCCGCCCGCTGCGCGTAGTGCTCGGCGACCACCGGCAGCGGCGTTCCGTCCGCGTGGGCGCGGTACCGGGTCATGGGCGCCATGACGAGCCGGTTGGGAAGGGCGAGGCTGCCGGCGGTGTACGGGGCGAGCAGCGGGGAAGTGGGTGTGTTCGTCATGCGAGCACCGTAGAATCTGACACCGGTGTCAGATTCAAGTCCCGGGTCGCACGACGACCGGCCCGGAGCGTGTGGCGAACGGAGAGGGGCCGAGGCGTATGAAGATCGGCGAGCTGTCCCGGCGTACGGGCGTGAGCGTGCGTTCCGTGCGCTATTACGAGCAGAAGTGCCTGCTCGCGTCCGATCGCACACCGGGTGGCCACCGGGACTATCCGGAGGCTGCCGTCGACCGCGTGATCCTCGTCCAGCAACTCCTTGCCGCCGGCCTGAACACCGACAAGATCGCGCGCGTCCTGCCGTGCATGCGCGACTACGACGGCGGCCCGTCCGAGAAGGCGACCCCCTGGCTGCTGGAGCAACTGACCGAGGAGCGCGGCCGGATCGACCGCTCGATCGACGACCTGCGCTACACCCGCGAAATCCTGGACGAGGTCATCGCCACGGCGGCGGGCTGAGGCTGCCGCCGCTGCCCCGTGCCGATCCGGACGACGACCCCTGGGTCAAGCGCTCCCTTCCTGTTCGGCGAGGTCGGTCTTCACGCCCCAGCGGTAGCCGTCCGGGTCGGTGAGGATGGCGTAGGCCTGCCTCCAGGGCATGTTGCGCAAGGGCTGGACGACCTCACCTCCGTAGGCGGGTACGGCGTCGAGGATGCGGTGGGCGGTCGTCCGGTCGACCGTGACGTCGACGACCGTCGAGCCGGGCGAGACGCTCGGGCCCGTCGTGTCCCACCAGCGGGCGAACTCGACGCTGTGCACGGTGACCGGCAGCGGCCCGTCCACCGCCATCCACGCCTGGACGTCGTCCGGATCCCGCGAGATCGGCCGGAGGGAGCAGCCGAGTGCGGTGTAGAAGGCCCGGCTGCGTTCCGGGTCGGCGACTACGAGGTTGATCTCCAACTCCGTCATACGTTCATCGAAGTACGGTCCGTCGACCGCTGCAACCGACCGGGAGGGTACGGCGTCGTCCCGTACGGGGAAGACTGACCGCGGCGGTCGCGCGCGGGCGGTCGCGGTGGGGCGGGCGGCGATGGGTGGGAGAGCGGTATGGAGACAAGGTCGGCAAGGGTGGCCAGGCGCGCCGGGGCGGTGCTTTCGGTGCTGGCGGCGGTGTCGCTGGTCGGCTGCGGCGGCGGTCAGGACGAAGCGGACCGCAGCGATTCGCCGGGCTCCGGGAAGGCCAAGTCCAGTCCGGCGCCCGCCACTTCGAGCCCGCCTGCCGAGCCCTCCCCGTCGGTGACGGCCGCGGACGGCGACGACCTCGCCGCCTGCAAGGACGGCAACTGCGAGGTCACGGTCGCGGATCCGGCGGAGATCCGCTTCGACGGTCCGGACGGGCAGGCGACCCTCTCGGTCACCAAGGTCGAGCGCAACAGAGTCGAGTACCGGATCAAGTCGGGCAACGGCAAGGCATCGGGCGGCGCGGGAGGCCCGGGCCAGGGCTGCATCACCGCCCTCCGCGCCACCGGCAGCGGCACCACCTGCGGCCCGACCGCCACCGACGCCCCGTCCGCCCAGCCGAAGGCCGTCGTCATCCAGATGACCACGGGCCCGACCGGCACGGCGCTCCTCCACCTCGTCTCGGACTGACGGGCGCCGGGTGGGGCGTGCGGCCCGTCACCGGTCGAGGGGCGACGGTCGAGAGGCGTCCGCTCCTGGGGTGTCGACGGTCGAGGGGAGTCCGCTCCTGGGGTGTCGACGGTCGAGGGGAGTCCGCTCCTGGGGTGTCGACGGTCGAGGGGAGTCCGCTCCTGGGGTGTCGACGGTCGAGAGGAGTCCGCTCCTGGAGCGGCGTTCGCCGTACGGGTCCGGGTCTGGCGGCCGGCCCAACTCACCCTGGCCCGTACAGCCCTTCACCGTTCATGGGCGTTCGGCGGGGAAATCAGCCACGTCCGCCGGAGCCCTCGAGCCGCTCTGCGGGGATCACGTCCGCCGGAACCTCGAAGACGAACTCGAGTCCGTCGCGCTCGTCCCACTGTTCGCCGACGCGCGTGAAACCGAAGCCTGCGATGGTGGCCAGGGAGGCGTCGTTGTCCGGGCTGATGGAGGCCCGCACGGTCGTGACGCCGGGTTCGGCGACAGCCCGGGCCAGCAGCGCCGTCAGCATCGCGCGGGCGTAGCCCCGGCGGCGGTACGCGGGCACGACGGTGTAGCCGAGCTCGACCGTGCCGGTCTCGTCCGGCGGCCCGTGGAACCCTGCGTAACCGACGACGGCTCCGTCCGCCCTGGACACCGCGGCCCGGGTGATCCAGGGCGCCACGGACGGGTCCTCGGCGAGTTGGTCCGCGCGGTAGCCGAAGACCCAGCGGGCCCGGTCGCAGACGAAGTACTCGTCGAGGGCGATCCCGGCCTCGGCACTGCCACCGGCAAGATCACCGCCGGCGAGCGCCCGTAGGGCCTTCGCGCCGAGCTCGACGAAGCGGACGCGTGCGAGGCCGGAGAGGGGGTCGTGATTCATCGCGGCGATGCTCGCCCAGTGCCGGAGGGGTGTCCACCGGTTTACGGGGTCGGCGGGCATGCTCGACCGCCCCGATCGGGCCACGACAGAACGCGGACGTCCGCGGATTCGACCTGACCAGCCGGTCGGTGCAGCTCACACCGGATTCAGGAAACCGTCGGGGCTTGCCGTGCCGGTGCCCTTCGCCGGAAATGTAGTCCGTGCGGCTTTCGCGAGATCTTCAGTCACTGGTGGTCGGGTCGATTCGCAGAGCCGCGATGGCAGCGCGGGCGTGCTCAGGCTCGGCGCCTTCGGCGACCGAGGAAAGGGCCGCGCGCCAGGCCGCCGCCAGCACTCTGCCGAGAACCGGTGTCGTCGGAACTGCCGCCCGACTGAGCATTTCGGCAAGAGGGTCCTGGTCGGCGCCCGCGGGAGGGTCTCCCAGGATGCGGAGGAAGTCCTCGCGGACGCTGAAGTCCAGACCGACGAGCAAGGCCGACGTTATGGATGCGGACTGATCCGACTCAGGTCCGCTGGCCGCCAGTGCGCCTTCCATGCGGTCCAGGAGGCGTCGTTCTACGTCCTCCCGCACCACGGTGTACAGCCCGAGTTTGCTGCCGAAGTGGTGGTACAGCGCACCCGTGGTGACCTGTGCCGCTGCGGCCAGTTCAGCGACGGTGACTTCGTCGAAGGGGCGTGCCCCGAACTCCTTGACCGCGGCGAGGGCGAGTCTGCCCTTCGGGGAGGTCGACATCGGGATCCACTCGCGCACCTGGCCATAATGCTCCCCTCCAGAGCATAATGCGATTACGGTCTAGCGAGATTGAGTTACGCCACGATGCGGAAGGATCTGCCATGAAGCTCGAGTTCATGTTCATCCCGACCTCCGACCTGGCGGCCTCGCTGGCCCTCTATCGGGACAGTCTCGGCTTCACCGAGATGTGGCGTGAGGGCGAGGCGACCGTTGCCCTGGCCCTCCCGGGCAGCGACGTGCAGGTCATGCTCGATGCCAACGACCCCGAGGCCGCAGTAGGGCCCTTGTTCGTCGTAGACAGCGTCGAGACCTTCCACGCGGCGCGTGCTGAGGCCCTGGTCGTCGTCGAGGGGCCCTCGGAGATTCCCGGCGGCTTCCTGGCCACCTATCAGGACCCAGGCGGCACGACGATCTACGTCATGGACCAATCGACAGATCAGAACGCATCGTAAGAGCGACAAGCACGACAAGCCCTGGCTCGCTTCGCCTGGAGCAAGGAGCGGGCCCATGCAGATGCCTGCGATGTGGAGTCCGGCTGGGCAGGCCCTCTGGTAGCGGGTAGCGATGCTGCGTCACTGCTTTCGAGCGGTTGCGTACCGCTCGACGGAGTTGCGTTTCCGGCGGGCCTTGTGACCGAGGGCGGCTGGCCTGCGGCCACGGCTGCCGCCTCGTCGTGATGACGGCCCGCGAACCTGTCGCGCGGCTACTGCCCGTCGAGTGCAAGGTGTGCAGCCGACGTGCTCATTGATAGCGGCCCGACACGTGCCCTTCGCCGGGTAGGGCATCCACGGCGTACCGAAGGTCCGCGGGGCCTCCGTAGTGCACACCGGTCATGCCGAGTGCGACCGCGGCGTCGACGTTCTCCGCGCGGTCGTCCACGAACAGGCAGCGGTGGGCGGGGACTTGGGCCCGGGCTGCCGCGATCTCGTATATCGCTCGGTCGGGTTTGGCGACTCCCACTCGGGCGCTGCTGACGACGTGGTCCGCGAGGTCCGTAAGTCCCATCGTCTCGAGGTCGCGCTCCAGGTCCGTGGACGCGTTCGTGACGAGAACCAGGGGGACGTGCTGCCTGATTCTACGGAGCAGGGTCACCACTGGGGCGTCGGCCCGGAACGGTGCGCGGGTCATGGTCGACGCCAGTTCGCGGGCGGAGGTTTCCGGCAGTCGGCGGGAGAGTTCCGAGGCGATGGCGTCGCGCCACGCCTGTGGGGAGATCTTGCCGAGGAGGAACGGCCCGTCGACCTCGGGGGAGAAGGCGATCTGCTGCGTGGTGCCTTCGGCCACGCCGAGTGTGCGTTCCAGCTCGGCCAGTGGGGCCGGGTCGTAGAAGCGGATGACGTTGTCGACGTCGCACAGGACCGCGTCGAAAGGGCGGGCGGCGAGGTGGGGTTCCGCGTTCAGGACAGCTCATCCCCGGCGACCGCGGTGACGAAGGCCGACCACGCGGGGGAGGTGAAGAGGAGCGCCGGCCCGGCGGGGTTCTTGGAGTCGCGGACGGGGGTGCCGGAGGGGTGGGTGTCGAGGACTTCGAGGCAGCTGCCGGCGGTGTCGTTGCTGTACGAGGATTTGCGCCAGCCGGAAAAGGCGGAAGCGTCAGGGATGGCGAGGTCAGTCACGGTGTCCGTAGTCCTTTGCTCGGGCCTTCAGTAGGGCGAGTGACTCATTGAGTGGGAGCGCGTCGGCCAGGGCGAGTTGGTAGCGATTCTCCAGCTCTTCAACGACGGTTGGCGAGTCCTGGATCTTGCTCCACCGGACCCCCTCTGCGTACGCCACTGGCGGCTGATCGTCGAAGGCCATCAGTGTCAGCATGCTCGACATCAGCGGGTGCATGCCCAGATCGAACGGCAGGATGTGCACGCGGATGCGCGTGGACTCCACCAGGTCGATCAGATGAGTTAGTTGGTCGGCCATGACGGCTGGACCGCCGACTGTGCGGCGCAGCACCGCCTCGTCGAGCAGGGCCCAGAACGTTGGCTTCACCGGGTCGTCGAGGAGTTCCGCTCGCTGAAGACGTGTGACGACGCGCTGGTCACGCTCGTCGGCCGGAAGTGGCGGAAACGTGGTGCTCAGCACCGTGCGGGCGTAGGCCGGTGTCTGCAGGACGCCTGGGATGAAGGACAGGGCGAACTCGCGTAGTGACACGGCCTGTTGCTCGAGCAGACGGGCAGTCTCGAAGTACTCGGCGATGGCCATGTCCCGCTCCGGCAGGAAACTCGCCAGCACATCCCCCGTCCCCAGCGCCCGATCCAGCCGCCGTGCATCGTCCGGCGACGGCACTCGCCGCCCCGCCTCGATGTGTGCGATGTGCGACCGCGTCATGATCGCCGAGTCGGCCAGCTCCTGTTGAGTCAGCCCGGCGGCCTCGCGCCGCCCCCGTAGCCAGTCGCCGTACTTGTTCGACACCGTCAACTCCCCTGTGACGTCTGCCTGGTCACCCCGGCACCCCTGGCGAGCCTAGCCCGCCCGCTCGCAGGCTGTGACGAGTTCCGTACGTACAGCGACAGTCGAGGGTCGGGTGGCCGGTGTGGCACATGTGGTGGGCGAAAACATCGACAAAGACAAAGACAAAGACGAGGACGAGGACGAGGACGGCCAGGATCGTGCCGGCGTGAGGCTGCTGCCGTGGGCCGGACCGGAGGGCAAGCCCTGCTACCTGATCGGTGGCGGCGAAGGCGGCCTGATCTCCCGGATGGCCGACGCCACCGAACGCGTACAGCTGGAGATGGCCGCCGAGCTCCTCGCCCACGCGGCCGACCTCCTCGTCGACCGGCGCGCGACATCCCCGCAGCTCCGCTTCCTGCTCGCCCGGATGACCGAGTCCCTAACCGACGTGCGCCGCATCGCGGTGAGTCGCGGCGCCGCAGATCACGCGCGGTGACCGAGGTCGCGAGTGCCTGTTTGTTGCAGCGGGATGAAATCGATGTTCGTCCGTGTTGGTGCTTCCGGCAGATCGGATCGACGGGAGGGCCCAGGTGGCAGCCGAGGTGGACGCGGGCAAGGGGTGGGCGAAACGCCTGACCGGGTACGCATGGCGGTACCCGAAGGACGTGGTGCTCGCGCTCGGGGCCTCGCTCGGCGGTATGGGCGTGATGGCCCTCGCCCCGCTGATCACCAAGGTGATCATCGACGACGTCATCGAGACCCCCACCCGCTCGCTCGGGGTGTGGACGGGGCTCCTGATCGGTGCCGCGCTCGTCGTGTACGTACTGGCGTACATCCGGCGGTACTACGGCGGCCGGCTCGCGCTCGACGTGCAGCACGATCTGCGGACCGACATGTTCCGGACGATCACCAAGCTGGACGGGCAGCGGCAGGACGAGCTGTCCACCGGTCAGGTCGTCGGACGGGCGACCAGTGACCTGCAGCTGATCCAGGGCCTGCTCTTCATGTTGCCGATGACGATCGGCAACATCCTGCTCTTCCTGATCTCCCTCGTGATCATGGCCTGGCTGTCGCTGCCGCTCACCCTCGTCGCGCTCGCCGTGGCGCCGGCGCTGTGGTTCATCGCCAAGCGCAGCAAGACCCGCCTGCACCCCGCGACCTGGTACGCCCAGGCGCAGGCCGCGGCCGTGGCGGGTGTCGTGGACGGTTCGGTGTCCGGCGTACGCGTGGTCAAGGGCTTCGGGCAGGAGGATCAGGAGACCGGCAAGCTGCGGGCGGTCGGACGCAAGCTCTTCGCGGGCCGGCTGCGCACGATCAAGCTGAACTCGAAGTACACCCCCGCACTGCAGGCCGTACCCGCGATCGGGCAGGTCGCGATGCTGGCGCTGGGCGGCTGGCTGGCGGTGCGCGGGGAGATCACGCTCGGTACGTTCGTGGCGTTCTCGACGTATCTCGCGCAGCTCGTCGGGCCGGTGCGGATGCTCGCCATGGTGCTCACCGTCGGTCAGCAGGCGCGGGCCGGCGTGGAGCGGGTGCTCGAACTGATCGACACCGAACCGGTGATCACGGACGGCACGAAGGAGCTGGCGGCGGACGCCCCGGCGACGGTCGAGTTCGACGACGTGTCGTTCGGCTACGAGGACGGCCGCCCCGTGCTCGACGGCTTCAGCCTGGAGATCCGGCCCGGCGAGACCGTCGCCGTCGTCGGCGCCTCCGGCAGCGGCAAGTCCACCGTGTCCCTGCTGCTGCCCCGCTACTACGACGTGACGCACGGCGCCGTACTGGTCGGCGGCCAGGACGTCCGCGAGCTCACCCTCGAGTCCCTGCGCGCCGCGATCGGCCTGGTGCCGGAGGACAGCTTCCTGTTCTCCGAGACGGTCCGCGCCAACCTGGCGTACGGCAAGCCCGACGCCACCCAGGACGAGATCGAGGCGGCGGCCCGCGCGGCCCAGGCGGACCGCTTCATCGCCGAGCTGCCGGAGGGCTACGACACCAAGGTCGGTGAGCACGGCCTCACCCTCTCCGGCGGCCAGCGCCAGCGCCTCGCGCTCGCCCGTGCGATCCTCACCGACCCGCGCCTGCTCGTACTCGACGACGCCACCTCCGCCGTCGACGCGCGCGTGGAGCACGAGATCCACGAGGCGCTGCGCGGCGTGATGGCGGGCCGCACGACCCTGCTCATCGCGCACCGCCGCTCCACACTCGGCCTCGCCGACCGCATCGCGGTCCTGGACGCCGGCCGCCTCAGCGACATCGGCACCCATGACGAGCTGCAGGAACGCTCGCCGCTTTACCGGCGTCTGCTCACCGACCCGGACGAGCTCGGGGGAGTGTCCCCCGGCCATCTGCCGCCCGCCCCGGCCGAGGAGGAAGCGGACACCTCCGTACGCGCGGAGCTGGACGCCGAGTTCGACGCCGAGCGCGGCACGACGCCCCGGCTGTGGACCGGGGACCGCGAGCCGAAGAACGCCGAGAGTGCAGCGCTGGCCGGCACTCCGGCGACGCCTGAACTCCTCGCGCAGGTCGACGCGTTGCCGCCGGCCGACGACGTCCCGGACATCGACGAGGCGCGGGCGGTCACCGCGGAGGAGTCGTACGGGCTGCGCAGGCTGCTCAGCGGCTTCCGGCGGCCGCTGCTGCTCGCGCTCGCACTGGTCGCCGTGGACGCGGGCATGGGCCTGCTGCTACCGGTCCTGATCCGGCACGGCATCGACGAGGGCGTGACGCAGACGGCGCTCGGCGCCGTGTGGACGGCGGCCGCGCTCGCGCTGGCCGCCGTGGTGCTGCAGTGGGCCGCGCAGACCGGCGAGATCCGGATGACCGGCCGCACCGGCGAGCGGGTGCTCTACTCGCTGCGCCTGAAGATCTTCTCCCAGCTGCAGCGGCTCGGACTCGACTACTACGAGCGGGAGTTGACCGGGCGCATCATGACCCGGATGACGACGGACGTGGACGCGCTGTCCACGTTCCTGCAGACCGGACTGGTCACCGCCTTCGTCTCGGTCGTCACCTTCTTCGGCATCATGGTCGCGCTGCTCGTCATCGATGTGCAGCTGGCGCTCGTGGTGTTCGCGACGCTGCCGGTGCTGATCATCGGCACCTACTTCTTCCGCAAGTCCAGCGTGAAGGCGTACGAGCTGGCGCGTGAGCGGGTCTCGGTGGTGAACGCCGATCTGCAGGAGTCGGTGTCGGGCCTTCGTATCGTGCAGGCGTTCCGGCGGGAGCGGACGGGTGCGGACCGGTTCGCCGAGCGCAGTGACGGCTACCGGCAGGCGCGTATCCGCGGCCAGTGGCTGATCTCCGTCTACTTCCCGTTCGTCCAGCTGCTCTCGACGGTCGCGGCCGCGGCGGTCATGATCGTCGGGGCGGGCCGGGTCGAGGCGGGCACGCTGACCACGGGTGCGCTCGTGGCGTATCTGCTGTACATCGACCTGTTCTTCGCGCCGGTGCAGCAGCTCTCGCAAGTCTTCGACGGGTACCAGCAGGCATCGGTCTCGCTCGGGCGCATCCAGGAGCTGCTGCAGGAGCCCACCTCGACGAAGGCGGCGAAGGAGCCGCTCGAGGTCGTCTCGCTGCGCGGTGACATCGCCTTCGAGGACGTCCACTTCGCGTACGGGGCGGGCGAGGGCGCGGAGCCGCCGGCCGATGTCCCGGTCCGTGAGGGCGTCAAGGAGGAGGCGCTCAGCGCGATCAGCCTGCGCATCCCCGCCGGGCAGACCGTCGCGTTCGTCGGTGAGACCGGCGCCGGCAAGTCCACCCTGGTCAAGCTGGTCGCCCGGTTCTACGACCCGACCGCCGGCCGGGTCACCGCCGACGGCACCGATCTGCGCGACCTGGACATGACCTCGTACCGCCACCGGCTCGGTGTGGTGCCGCAGGAGGCGTACCTCTTCGAGGGCACCGTGCGCGACGCCATCGCCTACGGGCGGCCCGAGTCGAGCGACGCCCAGGTGGAGGCGGCGGCACGCGCGGTCGGCGCGCACGAGATGATCGCCACCCTGGAGGGCGGCTATCTGCACCATGTCACCGAGCGCGGCCGCAACCTCTCCGCAGGACAGCGGCAGCTGATCGCTCTCGCCCGCGCCGAGCTCGTCGACCCGGACGTCCTCCTCCTCGACGAGGCGACCGCGGCACTCGACCTGGCCAGCGAGGCACAGGTCAACCAGGCCACCGACCGGCTCGCGGGCCGCCGCACCACGCTCGTCGTCGCCCACCGCCTGACCACGGCCGCCCGCGCGGACCGCGTGGTGGTGATGGCCGGCGGCCGGGTCGCCGAGGACGGCACCCACGACGAACTCCTCGCCCTCGACGGCACCTACGCCCGCCTCTGGCGCACCTTCATCGGCGAGGCGGACCCGGAGCGGGAGGCGGCTGTGACGCGGCGCTGACCCGGCCGGCGGGCGGGCACCGGCCTCATCCGGTGGTGACGGGTGCGCGCCAGGACGGCAGCGGGAGGTCGTCGAGGATCTCGTTCAGCGCCTTCTGCGTGACGGAGTCCAGGGGCCGTGCGGGAAGGCGCACCGCGGCCGACGCGATGACGCCCCTGCGCAGCAGCACCTCCTTGTGCACGGCCCAGGCCTGGCCGGGCCGGACGCCCAGGTGGATCAGCGGCAGCAGCCGGTGGTACGCGGCGCGCGCGTCGTCGCGCCGGCCGGCCGCGAGATCGTCGAGCAACGGCCGCAGCAGGTCGGCGAATTCGCAGGCCGGCATGGTGCCGACGGACCCGTGGTCGTACTCCTCTATGAGCGCCTGGGCGTTGAGCCCGCCGAGTACGGCGAACTCGTCCGGCAGCAGGCCCCGCAGGGCGGCGATCTTCGTGACGGTGGGAGGTGTCTCCACCTTGACCGAGGTGATGCCGGGGACGCGCGAGAGCTCCGCGAGCGTCGGCGCGGGCAGGGTCACTCCGGTGACGCCGGGCGCGTCCTGCACCATCACCGGCGCTCCACCGCCTGCCGCGACGTCGGTGAAGAACTCGCCGACCTGGTCGGGTGCGGGCTTGCTGAGGAACGGGGGCAGCACCATCAGCTGGTCGGCCCCGCCGTCCGCGGCGGCCCGGGCCTGTTCCAGCGCGGTGACCGTGCTCGTGCCGTTGACGCCGGCGACGACGGGCAGGCCGGGGCCGGTCACCCGTCGGACCTCGTGCAGGATGACGGCCTTCTCCCGCTCGGTCAGGGCGAAGCCTTCGCTGGCCATGCCGAAGACGGCCAACCCGTCGACACCGGCGTCGAGTTGGAACTCCACGAGCGAGTGGAGCGAGCGGACGTCCAGCTCTCCGGCCGAGGTGAAGGGGGTCGCCAGGATGGGAATGAGGCCGGTGGGCGGCTTGGCCATGGTCAGTGCTCCTCGGAGAGTGCGGTGATCTTCTCGGTGTCGACGTCGATGCCGAGCCCGGGGCCGGTGGGCAGCGCGTAGCCGGAGGCGTCCGCGGCCAGCGGGGTGCGCAGGATGCTCTGGGCCACCGGCAGGACGTCGGCCTGGAACTCGAAGAAGGGGCTGTCGGTGGCGACCGCGGACACGTGGATGCCGGCGGCCAGCGCGATGCCGAGGCCGACGGAGTGGTGGCAGGCGACCGGCACATGGTGGGCGGAGGCCAGATCGCTGATCACCATGGCTTCGGTGATGCCGGTGCGGGCCACATCCGGTTGCGCGAGGCGTACGGCCCGCCGCGTCAGCCAGTCCGCGAACTCGTAGCGGTTGCGCAGCGCTTCCCCGACGGCGACCGGTGTGGACAGCTGTCCGGCGAGCTCGCGGTGGCCCTCGATGTCCTCCGGCGCCAGCGGGGCCTCGTAGAAGAGGGCCTTGCGGCGGTCGAGTTCACGGCCCAGTTCGAGTGCCTCGCCGAGCCGGTAGGCCCAGTGTGCGTCGACCGCGACGGCCAGCGAGGGTGCCGCCGCCGTGACGGCGTCGAAGGTGGCGAGGTCGGCCTCGATGCCCTTGCCGAGGGCGAGTTTGACCCTCGTCGCGCCTTTGCCTGCCCACTGTGCGGCCAGCGCGGCCCGCGCCTCGTCGGTGGGCTCCGGCAGGCCCGAGACGTACGCGGGGACGGTCGTGCGCAGCGGGCCGCCGAGGAGCTCGGCCACGGACAGGCCGGTGATCTTTCCGTGCAGGTCCCACAGGGCGATGTCCACGGCGGCCATCGCGTCCGCCTGGTGCCCGACGAGATGGCCGCGTTCCCGCATGAGTTGACGCATCTCTTCCCACAGCGGGCGTACGCCGCGGGGGTCGCGGCCGACGAGCCATCCGGCCAGGAGCCGGTCCACCACGGCCCGGGGAATCTCCGGGCCGACAGGGGCGAGTGCTTCGCCCCAGCCACTGAGGCCTTCGTCGGTGTCCACTCGGACGAGCAGGGTCTCGAAGCGTCCCGAGTACAGGCTGCGCCAGGGCTCTCGTACGACATAGCCGCGGTCTGCGGTGAGTTCCGCGCCGTCGTCCAGTCGTCCGAGGTACGCCTGGGGGCCTTGGATCTTCAGGACGAACGTCCTGACGTCGGTGATGCGCATCTGGCTCGGGCCTTTCGTCGTTGCCGGTTCATCAACCATGCGCCGCAGTTGCTAATAGTGCAAGCGAGTGCCGTTATTTGAACACGACTGTCGTGGTGTCGCCTCCCTTGCGTCTTCTTCGCATTTCGCACATGCCTTGCTAATAGCGGAAGTGTGAATCAGGATTGCTCCATGGTTTCTGAACGCGGTGGCAATCAGAGCGTCGAGCGGGCCGCGGCCGTGCTCAACGCCTTCACGCTGGGCCGGCCGGCCCTCCGGGTCTCCGACGTCGCCAAGGAGGTGGGCCTGGGCCTCTCCATCACCTCGCGACTGCTCTCGACCCTGGAGAGCGCCCAGTTGGTGCGCCGCGACCCGGTCAGTCAGCTCTACGAACTGGGGCCGTCCGTCCTCACGATGGCGGGTGTCGCGCTGAACAACGACTCCATCTACCGCCAGGCCCGCCCGGTCGCACAGCGTCTCGCCGCGGAGCTCGGCCTCGCGGCCAACGTGGCGGTGCTCTCCGGGGACCAGCTGTTCTACCTGCTCAATGTCGAGGGCCACCTCGCGCAGAAGTCGTTCTCGCTGATGGGGCAGCGCAACCCGCTGCACGCGACCGGCATGGGCAAGTGCCTGCTGCTCGGACTCTCCGCGCAGGAGCGGGTCGACCTGCTCGGCGAGGAACCGTTCACCGCCTACACGACGCGCACGCTGACCGGCCACGAGCAGTTGACGGAGAGCCTGACGGAGGCCGAGGAGCGCGGATACGCCACCGAGGTCGAGGAGTTGGCCCTCGGGCGGGCCTGCCTCGCCGCTCCCGTGCGCAACCACACCGGCAAGGTGGTGGCGGCCCTTTCGCTGTCGGGAGCGCTCTCGGCCATCGCGCTCGACGACCGCCAGGACGCGCTCGGCAGCGTCGTCATCGAGGCCGCGGACACCATCAGTGTCGGCCTCGGCTACCTGGGACCGGTGCAGGCGCCCAGCGTCGGGTGATCCGGCACGGGGGCGGAGGCCGGCCGACTCGCGGGTCGGTGCCCGCCTCCGCGTGCCCCGTTCCGTCAACCTCCGGTACACGACGTCGGGTTCACCGTGTGACGGTGCCGGCCGGCGCGAGCGCGAGCTCCAGGACCGCCCGGTCCGGCAGCCCTTCCCAGTCCCCCTGGGTGGCCACGCACACGGCCGCGACCGCGGAGGCCCGGACCAGGCGTTCCGGCTCCGCGCACCCGTCGAGGAACGCGGAGAGATAGCCCGCGACGAACGAGTCCCCCGCACCGATCGGATCGACCTCAAGGACGGCCGGCGCGGCCCCGAGCCGTACGCCCTCGGGGCCGACGGACAGCGAACCGGCCGCGCCCATGGTGACCACGACCGTCTCCGGTCCGTGCTCCCGCAGGGCGTGCGCGGCCCGTTCCGGGTCACCCCCCGCCTCCGGTACGAGCAGCGCCGCCTCGTCGTCGCTCGCGAACAGGAGGTCGACCAGGGGCACCACCTGCCACAGCTCCGTACGGGCCCGCTCGTCGGACCACAGCCGGGTGCGGTGGTTCAGATCGAAGGACACCGTGACGCCGACGGACCGGGCCCGGGCCAGTGCCGTGCGAACCGTCCTCGCGGCCGCGTCGGACAGCGCCGAGGTGATTCCGGACGTGTGCACCACCCGGCTGCCCTCCACAACACCCGGCGGCAGATCCTCGGGACACAGATGTGAGCCCGCCGAGCCGCCGCGGTAGTAGTGGACGCGCCGACTGCCCGCGAGCGGCTGGTCCTTGAGGAACAGACCGGTGGGTGCCGACGCGTCGGTGACGGCGTGCACCCTCAGGTCCTCGCCGCGCAGCCGGTCCGTCACCAGGCGGCCCAGCTCGTCGTCGCCCACCCGACCGGCCCAGGCGGCCGAGTGCCCCAGGCGCCGCACCCCGATCGCCACCGTCGACTCCGACCCGGCGACCGTGAGACCGAGGGACCGCGCGTGCCGCAGAGGCCCGATGTGGTCGGGCGCGAGGACGGCCAGGGTCTCTCCGAGGGTGGTCAGGTCGACGGCGGACTGCCT
The DNA here is from genome assembly GCF_003574445.1 of Streptomyces sp. YIM 130001. Classification (GTDB taxonomy): domain Bacteria; phylum Actinomycetota; class Actinomycetes; order Streptomycetales; family Streptomycetaceae; genus Streptomyces. The sequence goes on along the minus strand of NZ_KZ984550.1, from coordinate 184,088 downwards.
GTTCATACGGGGGCACCTTCGGCTGCGTGGACGTAGCGGCGTGCGCGGCGGTGCAGTTCGGCCAGCGAACCGCCGGCGAGCGCGTCACCGATCAGGGGCGAACTCACTGCGACGGCGGTGGCTCCCGCCTCGCGGTACGGGGCGATGTCGCAGACCTCCACGCCGCCGGTGGGTACGACCGGCAGATCAGGCAGGGGCGCGGCGAGGTCGGCGACATACCGGGGGCCGAGCTGGGAAGCCGGGAAGATCTTGACCGCCGACGCGGAGCAGCGCCATGCGGTGAGCGCCTCGGTCGGCGTGTACGCGCCGGGCAGGGAGCCGAGCCCCGCGGCCCGGGCCGCACCGATCAGTGCGGGATCGGTGTGCGGGCAGACGATGAACCGTCCGCCCGCCTCGGCGGTCCGCGTCACCTCCTCGGCGCGGGTGACCGTGCCCGCTCCGACCAGTACCTCCGGGCCCAACTCCGCGGCGGCCGTGCGGATCGCCCCGGTGCTGCCCGGGGTGGGGACGGTGACCTCGACGATCCGTACGCCCGCGTCGGCGAGGACGCGGATCACGTCGAGGAGGGGAGCCTCGGTCCGGGTGCGGAGGATGGCCACGAGCCGGTGCCGGCGCAGTGCCGTCAGCAGCGGGTCGGGACTCGGGGCGGGTGCGGGCGGCATGGCGGCCTTTCGGGGCGTAAGTGCGGGGGAGGTGGGGCGCGATGCGGGCCGGAGGCGGTCCGGCGGCCGTGTCCGCCGGTGATCAGCCCTCGACGGTGATGTCCGCCTTGGGGCCGCTCGTCTCCTTCACCCAGCGCAGCACCGTGATCAGCGTTACGGCGGCGGCCAGCATGAGGTAGAAGGCGGGGGAGAAGTCGTTGCCCGTGGCCCCGATCAGCCAGGTCGCGACGTACGGCGCGGTGCCGCCGAAGAGCGTCACGGACATGTTGTACGGAATGGCGATGGCGCCGGAGCGGATCCTGGGCGGGAAGAGCTCGGCCATCACGGCGTTGATCGCGCCGTCGTAGGCGGCGAGCGGCAGCCCCAGAAGCACCATGCCGAGGATGGCGAACGCGGTGTTGTGCAGCGCCATCAGTTGGAGGGCCGGCCATGCGAGGACCAGCATCCCCGCCGTGCCCCCGATCAGCAGCGGCCTGCGGCCGATCTTGTCCGAGAGCAGTCCCATGAACGGTACGAGGACGGCGACCACGGCGAGGCAGACGGTGGCGGCGAGGAACGAGTGGACCTTGCTGAAGTCCATCGTGTTCTGCAGGTAACTCACCATGAAGGTCTGGAGCATCCAGTGGCCCACGCCCTTGATGACCATGATTCCGGCGAGCACCAGCATGGCCACGCGCGCGGTGCGGAACGTCTCGCGCGTCGGTGAGTCCGAGATGTCCCCCGACTCCTTCATGGCGCGGAACTCCGGGGTGTCCTCCATCTTCAGACGGAGGTAGAGGCCGGTCATGCCGAGCGGCAGCGCGAGGAGGAAGGGCACCCGCCAGCCCCAGGAGGACATCGTCGCGTCACCGAGTCCTGCGGTCAGGGCGAGCGCCAGGCCGGATCCGACCACGAACGCCAGGAAGCCGATGGCGGCGCTCCAACTGGTGTAGTAGCCGCGCCGGTTCCGTGGTGCGTACTCGAAGAGCATGCTGACCGCGCTCGAGGTCTCGCCACCTGCCGCGAACCCCTGGATCAGCCGCAGGGCCACGAGCAGCAGGGGCGCGGCGGCGCCGATGGTCGCGTAGGTGGGCAGGACCCCCATGCCGAACGTGGTCAGCGACGTCACCAGGACGATGATCGCCAGGACGCGCTTGCGGCCGATCCGGTCCGCCAGCGGCCCGAAGAAGAGCCCGCCAAGGGGCCGCACCACGAACCCCGCGGCGAACACGGCGAACGTCGAGAGCAGTGCCGCGGTCTCGTCCCCGTCGGCGAAGAAGTTCGCCGCGATGATCGTCGACAGCGTGCCGTAGATGCCCAGGTCGAACCACTCGACGAAGTGCCCCGCGCCGGCGGCGACCAGCACCTTGCGCGGCGAGGCTTTCGCCACCCCGTCGGGGTCGGGCCCGGTCGAGGGTCGGCGCTCGGGATCAATGGTCTGTTCTGGCATGTCGTCCTCATCGCTCAGGAAGGCACTGCGGGCGCCTCTGTGACTGTCGCGGGAGCACGTGGACCCTGCGGCGCCGTGGTCCTTCCGGACGTCGGGCGCACTCGCGTCCACCATGCAGCAACTCAAATGTGCACGGCGCTTGCTAATAACGCAACCCTCACGCGATATGAGGCCGAGTGTTGCCCTGAGGAGTCGTGAAGCTACGCAGAGCGGCAGGCCGTCGTGCGACGCGTCCACCGGCCCGGGGCCGCCGCAACCATCCGATCCCCTGCCGCGTCCGTACATCAGTACGCTGCTGTGCGGGGAGGGGGCAGGAGTGGATTCTGCGGCGATATCCGGCCGGCGGCGGTGGGCGACGGTCGTCGGCACGCTCGTGGCCGGACTGCTGCTCGCTCTGCTCGGACCCGCCGGCGGTCAGGCGCACGCGGCAGCCTGCTCGGGGCACAAGGCGCGGGGGCTCTCCTTCTCCACCGGCACGGTGCAGATCTACCGCAAGAGCGGTTTCGTCTGCGTGACCGCCCATGCCGAACGCCCGGGAAAGCGGCGGCACATGAGTGTCAGCGTGCAGGCCCGCGGCCACCGCGCGGTCAAGAACGAGGGCCGCTTCACGCGGTACGCGGGCCCGGTGAACGTCCACGCGGGCAAGCGCTGCGTCCGGATCAAGGCGACCGTCGGCAGGGCTTCGGTCAACTCCGGCTGGATACTGTGCTGATGCTCCCCGCCGCGGCCTTCCCCACCCGATCCGGGCATACGTGACCTTTCCCCAACCGCCCCTGGTGCCACTCCGGTTGCTCCGCTAGGTTCCGGCGCACACACGTGAACCAAGGGGAGGGTGCATGAGCAAGGCGCTCAGATGGCTGCTGTCGCTCGTGGTGCTGATAGGCACCGTGAGTACGGCCGGCGCGGCCACCGCCGCACAGCCGGAGGCAGGAGCGAGCACCGACATCAAGGAACGGCTGCTCGCGATACCGGGCATGAGCCTGATCGAGGAGAAGCCCTACGACGGCTATCGCTACTTCGTCCTCAACTTCGAGCAGCCGGTCGACCACCGTCGCCCGTCCAAGGGGACCTTCCAGCAGCGCCTGACCGTGCTGCACAAGGACACCGCGCGCCCCACGGTCTTCCAGACCTCCGGCTACGGCGTCTCCACCACCCCGGGCCGCAGCGAGCCGACCCGGATCGTCGACGGCAACCAGATCTCCCTGGAATACCGCTACTTCACACCGTCCCGCCCCGAGCCCGCCGACTGGTCGAAGCTCGACATCCGCCAGGCCGCGGACGACCAGCACCGCATCTTCCGGGCGCTCGAGCCGATCTACGACCAGAAGTGGCTGGCCACCGGCGGTTCGAAGGGCGGCATGACCGCCACGTACTACGAGCGCTTCCACCCGCGCGACATGGACGGCGTCGTCGCCTACGTCGCCCCCAACGACGTGGTGAACAAGGAGGATTCGGCCTACGACGAGTTCTTCGAGACCGTCGGCACCGCCGAGTGCCGCGACGCCCTGAACGCCGTGCAGCGAGAGGCCCTGGTGCGCCGCGAGCCGCTGGAGAAGAAGTACGCGGACTGGGCGAAGTCCGAGGACGCCACGTTCACGACGGTCGGCACCCTCGACAAGGCCTACGAGGCCGTCGTCCTCGACCTGGTCTGGGGCTTCTGGCAGTACGGCCTGGAGGCGGACTGCGCCGACGTGCCGGACGCCACCACCGCCACCGACCAGGAGATCTACGACTACGTCGACGAGGTCTCCGGGTTCTCCGCCTACACCGACCAGGGCCTGGAGCCGTACACGCCGTACTACTACCAGGCAGGCACCGAGATGGGCGCGCCCACCATCAGCGTCCCGCACCTGGACGGCCTGACCCGCTACGGCTACCAGCCGCCGCGGAACTTCGTACCGCGCGAGATCCCGATGAAGTTCAAGCACGACGCGATGCGGGACGTCGACACCTGGGTCCGGCACAAGGCCACCCGCATGATGTGGGTCTACGGCGAGAACGACCCGTGGGGCTCCGAGCGTTTCCGCCCGGGCAAGCACACCCGTGACACCCACGTCTTCACCGCGCCCGGCGCCAACCACGGAGCCGACGTCGAGGGCCTGGTGCCCGACGAGAAGGCACAGGCCACGGCGGCCATCCTGGACTGGGCGGGCGTCGCACCGGCCTCGGTCGAGGCCGACCCGGCCAAGGCGAAGCCGCTGGCGACCTACGACGCCGAGCTCGACCAGCAGAAGCTGCAGCGGGAGCCGGCGCTGCGCCCGTAGCGCACGTCCCGTTCCGCACGACCGCGCCCGTTGCCTGCACGGCAGCGGGCGCGGCCCTTTTCCCGCGGACGTTCAGTACGACAGCCCGTGGCCCACCGGATACAGCACCTGCTCCGGGTCGTCCGCGCCGGGCACGGGGACCGGCAGGCGGCCGGCCGGCCTCGCCCGGCCCGCGATCACCCGTGCCGCCGCGCGCAGTTCGACGTCCGTCCACGAGTAGGACGCCAGCGAGGCGCGGGTCCCGGCCTCCGGCAGGTACGCGATGTCGTACGGATTGCGGATGGCGAGTGTGACGACGGGGACGCCGGTCTCGGCGAGCGCGCTCACCAGGGCGCGCTGCGGGCTGTCGGCCGTGACGTTGTACGTGCCCACCAGGACCGCGTCCATCCCGTCCGCGGCGGCCACCGCCTCGTCGATCGTCGCCTGCTCGGGGTCGGTGCCGGTGGACAACGCCGTTGCCGAGAAGCCGAGTTCGGTGAACGCCTCGGCCAGCGTGCTGGTCGGCGGCCCGGTGGTGCCGGACGGCGAGTCCGGATCCGCGCCGACCACCAGGAGGTTGCGGTGCCGGCGGCGCGAGAGCGGGAGCAGGCCGTCCGCGTTGGCCAGCACGGTGGTGGTGCGCTCGGTGATGCGGTCGGCGGCGGCGAGGTGCTGCCGGGTGCCGACCGTACGGTCCACGCCCTGGTGCGTGACGAAGGGGTCCTTGAACAGGCCGCGCCTGGACTTGAGTTCGAGGATCCGCAGGATCGACTCGTCGAGCCGCTCCTCGGTCAGCTCGCCGTCCCGCACGGCCGCGAGCAGCGCGTTCCAGGCGATCTCCGGCTCGGGCGGATTGAGCAGCTGGTCCACGCCGGCCTTGACGGCGAGTACCGGCACGCGGTCGTCGCCGTACTTGGTGCGCACGCCTGCCATGCCGAGCGAGTCGGTCACGACGACGCCGTCGTAGCCGAGTTCCTCGCGCAGGATGCCGGTCAGGATGGGGTGCGAGAGGGTCGCCGGGTCCTCGGCGGGGTCGAGGGCGGGCACCACGATGTGCGCGGTCATGATCGAGTCGATACCCGCCTCGATCGCCGCGCGGAACGGCGGGGCGTCCAGCTCCTGCCACTGCTCGCGGGTGTGGTGGATGGTCGGCAGCGCGGTGTGACTGTCGGTCTCGGTGTCGCCGTGCCCGGGGAAGTGCTTCGAGGTGGAGGCGATGCCGGCACTCTGGTAGCCCTCGACCTGCGCGACGACCATCCGGGCCACGGCCTCGGGGTCGGAGCCGAAGGAGCGCACGCCGATCACCGGGTTCGCCGGGTTCACGTTGACGTCCGCGAGCGGGGCGTAGTCCTGCATGATGCCGAGCGCGGCCAGTTCCGCACCGGCGATCCTGGCGGCCCGGCGCGCGTCGCTGCGCGAGCCGCCCGCGCCGAGAGCCATCGCCCCCGGCATCAGGGTGGCCGGCTCTCCGACGCGGGCGACGATGCCGTACTCCTGGTCGGTGGATATCAACAGGGGTATCTCGGAGTCCTGTTGGAGGGCGGCGCGCTGGATGCCGTTCGACAGGTCGGCTGTCTGGTGCGGTTCCTTCGTGTTGTTCGCCCAGCCGAAGTAGATGATGCCGCCGAGGCGGAACTTGGCGATCAGCTCGGTCGCGTTGCGTACGCCGGTCTCTTCGAGGTTCTTGTCGACGTCGGCCTGGTCGGGGTCGGTGGCCGAGGTGCCGTACACCCGCATCACGAAGAGCTGGCCGACCTTCTCTTCCAGCGACATCCGGCCGATGATCCGCCGGAGCCGGTCGCGGCGGGCGGCCCGGGCCTCGTCGGCGGACTCGGCGGACTCGGCGGACTCGGCAGCGACGGCGGGGCTCTGGCCGACGGCGACGGCCGCGGCGCCGCCCGCGCCGGCGGCGAGCAGGGTGCGTCTGGAGGGGCTCACGGGGCTGTGCTGCACGGGCGCTCCCGGGGATGGAGGAGTGAAGTGAAGGAAACTTCCAAGGAGTTACGGATATCCGGAAAGTTATTGCCGGTCAAGGGGTGCGGAACCGACGGACCGGCCCGCACGTCCAAGCCGCGAGCTGCCGGGGAGTCCCCGTGGCGCGGCGTCGGCGACGCACCCTGCCGGCGATGGCTGACCCCCCTCTCCCACCGCGTACGGCCGGCAGCGGGCCGTCACCGGCGCACACCCTCCAGAGCGCCGGTGGCGGTCCCTTTTCGCCCGTGGACGGCGGGTCGAGCCGATGCGTCCGCCCGCCCGACGGGTGCGACCGCGGTCCTCAGCCGATCCCCCGCCCCGCCGGCACGGCTGTCACGCCGCGTCGTTCAGCAGCCGCGCCAGATGCTCCCGGCCCGCGGCGAGCAGCGGCGGCAGCGCCTGTGCCTGCGGATACCAGCGGGCCTCGTACTCCCAGCACAGCCAGCCGTCCCAGCCCGCGCGGCTGAGCACGTCCAGGCACTCGGCGAGCGGCAGCACTCCGGAGCCGAGGGCGAGCGGGGTGGTGTCGTCGGCCGAGGCGATGTCCTTGACCTGTACATAGCCGAGGTACGGGGCGAGTTCGGCATACGTGTCGGCGGGCTCCTCGCCGCCGAGCCAGGTGTGCATCACGTCCCACAGGGCGCCCGCACCGCGGTGTCCGACGGGCCCGAGCACACGGGCCGCGTCGGCTCCGGTCCGGTGCGAGTCGTGCGTCTCGAGCAGCACGCGGATGCCGAGTTCGGTCGCGGGGCCGGCCGCCGCGGCGAGGCGGCGGATGGCGGTCGCGTCCGCCTCCTCGGGGCTCGTCGCCCCGCCACCGCCCGGGAAGACCCGTACGTATCCGGCGCCGAGATCGCGGGCGAGTTCGGTGAGCGCGCGGATCTCCGCGAGCACGGGAGCGTCGTCGCCCGGCGCGGCCACCCGCGGATAACCGGCGACGCCCACCACCTCCAGACCCGCGTCCTTGAACTGCCCCACGGCGTCGTCCCGTTCGCCCTGCCCGACCCCCGGATGCAGGGGCTCCTCGGCGTGTGCCCGCAGCTCCACGCCGTGGTACCCGTACTCACCCGCGATCCGTACGACCTCGGGCGGAGCGAGCCCGGGCACCCCGAGCGTGGAAAAGGCGAGCTTCATCAGGGGCTCCCGGTCCTAGACAGTGCTGCGGAGCCTAAGCGCGCACCAGACCGGTGGGAAGCTGCCGAAGGGGTGGCGAAAACCGGACAGCCGCCCGCTCAGCCACGCGGCGGTGCCGTCGACCCCCGGACCATCAGTTCGCCGTGCACCGTGGCGACGCCGCCCGGCGGTTCGTTCTCCCGGCCCGTCGCGATCCGGCCCGCGCGGGCGCCCGCCTCGTGCAGCGGGAGCCGTACGGTCGTCAGGGCCGGGACCGTGTCGATGCTGAACGGCAGATCGTCGAAGCCGGCCACCGAGACGTCGTCGGGGATACGTCGGCCGGTGTCGCGCAGGGCCGCGCTCGCGCCGAGTGCGACCGAGTCGTTCGCGGCCACGATCGCCGTCAACGACGGCTCGCGGCGCAGGAGTTCGAGCGCCGCGTCGTAGCCTGCGCTGCGGTCGTAGGGGCCGTGCACGGTCGCTCCGTCGGGCAGGCCGGCGGCGGCGAGTGCGGCGCGGTGGCCTTCGAGGCGGTGCCGGGTGGTGGTCCGCTCCTCGGGGCCCGCGATGTAGCCGATCACGCGGTGGCCGAGGCCGAGCAGGTGCTCGGTGAGGCGTCGCCCGCCGCCGCGGTTGTCGAAGGTGAGGGCGACGGCGCCGGTGCCGGGGGCCGGCGGGCGGCCGCAGAGGACCACGCGGGTGCCGGCGTCCGTGAGCCGTTCCATCTTCGCGGCCAGCGCCTCCATGTGCTCGGCGTCCTCGATCGCGCCGCCGGTGATGACGACCGCGTCGGCGCGCTGGCGCTGGAGCAGGGTCAGGTAGGTCAGTTCGCGCTCGGGGGAGCCGCCGGTGTTGCAGACGACGGCCAGACGCTCGCCGCCGGCGCGGCCGCCGGGGCCGCCGATCTCGGACTGCACGGCCCCGGCCATGATCCCGAAGAACGGGTCGGCGATGTCGTTGACCAGGATGCCGACCAGGTCGGATGCGGAGGCGGCGAGCGAACTGGCCGGGCCGTTGAGGACGTAGTCCAGCTCGTCGACCGCACGCAGCACCCGCTCGCGGGTGCCGGCGGCCACCGGGTAATTGCCGTTCAGGACACGGGAGACGGTGGCGGGGGAGACCTGCGCGCGCGCCGCGACGTCCGCCAGGGTCACGGTCATCTCGTCCTCCGGGGCTCGACGTTCGTCATCACGGCCTCCGGACGTTCGCGGTCGTCATCGCGGCCTCCGGAACGCCACCGCGGTCGTCGCGTACTGAGGGCACTTCACGGTCATCCAGTCCTCCGGAACGTCGGGAATCCGGGCCCGCGCCGCACATCCGTGGCGCCGCGGGAGAGGTCCGGGGGTGTCCGAAGCCCCGCCGAGGCGACTTTCGCGACACCCCCTTGTACAGGGCTTGGCTGGCAGGCTAGCTTTCTTACGCATAGAAAGCGCTTGCTACGAGGTCCGGTGAAGTGTCCGACGGCCGGACCGGGGCGAGCCGATGCCGCGTTCGGAGGAGTTCTGTGACACGCAAGACGGTGCGCATCGCCATGAACGGTGTGACGGGGCGGATGGGACACCGCCAGCATCTGGTCCGCTCGATCCTCGCGCTCCGCGAGCAGGGCGGCCTCGACCTCGGGGACGGCACGGTCCTGTGGCCCGAACCCGTGCTCGTCGGCCGGCGCGAGCACGCGCTGCGCGCGCTGGCCGAGCGGCACGGCCTGGAGCACTTCAGCACGGACCTGGACGCGGTGCTCGCCGACGACAGCATCGACATCTACTTCGACGCGCAGGTCACCTCGGCCCGCGAGGAGGCGCTGAAGAAAGCGATCTCCGCCGGCAAGCACATCTACACCGAGAAGCCCAGCGCCACCGGCCTCGACGGTGCCCTGGAGCTGGCCCGCCTGGCGAACGCCGCCGGCATCAAGCACGGCGTCGTCCAGGACAAGATCTTCCTGCCGGGCCTGCTCAAGCTGAAGCGCCTGATCGACGGCGGCTTCTTCGGCCGCATCCTGTCCGTACGCGGCGAGTTCGGCTACTGGGTCTTCGAGGGTGACTGGCAGGAGGCACAGCGCCCGTCCTGGAACTACCGCTCCGAGGACGGCGGCGGCATCGTCGTCGACATGTTCCCGCACTGGGAGTACGTCCTGCACGAGCTGTTCGGCCGCGTCACCTCGGTCACCGCGCGCACCGCCACCCACATCCCCGAACGCTTCGACGAGCGGGGCAAGCCGTACCAGGCGACCGCCGACGACGCCGCGTACGGCATCTTCGAGCTGGAGGGCGGCGCGATCGCCCAGATCAACTCCTCCTGGACGGTCCGGGTCAACCGCGACGAACTCGTCGAGTTCCAGGTCGACGGCACCGAGGGCTCCGCCGTCGCCGGTCTGCGCAACTGCCGCGCCCAGCACCGCTCCGCCACCCCGAAGCCGGTGTGGAACCCGGACCTGCCCGCCACCGAGGCGTTCCGCGACCAGTGGCAGGAAGTCCCCGACAACCAGCCGGAGGGCGGGGACTTCTCCAACGGCTTCAAGGCGCAGTGGGAACTGTTCCTGCGCCACGTGTACGCCGACGAGCCCTACCACTGGGACCTGCTCGCCGGCGCCCGCGGCGTGCAGCTCGCCGACCTCGGCCTCAAGTCCTCGGCAGAGGGCCGCCGTTACGAGGTTCCGGAGCTGGGCCTGTGACTGTCGTACTGCCCCGCCCGGACGGCACCACCACCGTCCACACGCCCCGCACCGAGCCGCTGGCCCTCTCCCCGGGCGCCCCGCTCGTCTCGCGCACCGTCTTCTCGGCCGCGCACGTCGTCGCCGACCCGTTCGCGGACGTGTCGATCGACGATCCGGCCGTGGTCGACTGGGAGGCGACCCTCGCCTTCCGCCGTCACCTGTGGGCCCAGGGGCTCGGTGTCGCCGAGGCCATGGACACCGCGCAGCGCGGCATGGGCCTCGACTGGGCGGGCGCGGCCGAACTGATCCGCCGCTCGTCGGCCGAGGCGAAGTCCGTCGGCGGCCGCATCGCCTGCGGTGTCGGCACGGACCAGCTGCCGCCCGCCGGGCACGGCTCCGCCGACGGTGCCCTGAAGGCCGTACGGGCCGCCTACGAGGAGCAGTTGGCCCTCGTCGAGGAGTCGGGTTCCCAGGCCATCCTGATGGCCTCGCGCGCCCTCGCGGCCGCCGCCCGCGGGCCCGAGGACTATCTGGAGACGTACGGGCACCTGCTGCGGCAGGCGACCGAGCCGGTGATCCTGCACTGGCTCGGCCCGATGTTCGACCCCGCCCTGGAGGGCTACTGGGGCTCGTCGGACCTGGACGCCGCGACCGACACCTTCCTGGAGGTGATCGCCGCCCATCCGGACAAGGTCGACGGCATCAAGGTCTCGCTCCTCGACGCACAGCGCGAGATCGACATCCGGCGCCGGCTCCCCGAGGGCGTGCGCTGCTACACCGGTGACGACTTCAACTACCCCGAGCTGATCGCGGGGGACGAGCCGGGCACCGGAGGCCGCTTCAGCCACGCACTGCTCGGCATCTTCGACCCGCTCGCGCCGATCGCGGCCGAGGCCGTGCGCGTACTGGACACCGGTGACCGGCAGGGGTTCCGTGCGCTGCTCGACCCCACCGTCGAGCTGTCCCGGCACCTGTTCGAGCGCCCGACGCGCTACTACAAGACCGGGGTGGTGCTGCTCGCCTGGCTGGCCGGGCACCAGTCGCACTTCACCATGGTCGGCGGTCTGCAGTCGGCCCGCTCACTGCCGCATCTGGCGCGTGCCTACGAACTGGCGGACGGGCTCGGCCTGTTCCCGGACCCCGCACTGGCCGAGAGCCGTATCAAGTCCCTGCTGCACGTACACGGAGCCGCCCAATGACCGTGCCGGACCTGTCCCGCTTCAGCATCAACCAGATGACCGTGAAGCAGCTGTCCCTGCCCGAACTCACCGAGGCCTGCGCGCGCGTGGGCGTCGGTCAGGTGGGGCTCTGGCGCGAGCCGGTCCAGGAGTACGGCGTCGAGTCGGCCGCCAAGCTGATGCGCGACGCAGGGCTCTCGGTGACCACGCTGTGCCGCGGCGGATTCCTCACGGATATCGAGGGCCACGCGCGCGTGGCCGCCGTCGACGACAACAAGCGGGCCGTCGACGAGGCGGCGGCCCTCGGCACCGACACGCTGGTCCTGGTCTCGGGCGGCCTGCCCGAGGGCAGCAAGGACCTGACCGGCGCGCGTGAGCGGATCGCCGAAGCGCTGGCGGAACTCGGGCCGTACGCCGCCGAGCGAAGCGTGCGGCTCGCCATCGAACCGCTGCATCCGATGTACGCCGCGGACCGCTGCGTGGTCTCCACGCTGCGGCAGGCGAACGACCTGGCGGAGCGGTTCCCGGCGGAGCAGGTCGGCGTCTGCGTGGACACGTACCACGTCTGGTGGGACGACACCGCGCCAGGCGAGCTGGCCAGGGCCGGCGCGAACGGACGGCTGCACGCCTTCCAACTGGCGGACTGGGTCACGCCGTTGCCGGCGGGCGTGATGACGGGCCGCGGGCAGCTGGGGGACGGGTCCGTGGACATGCGGGCCTGGTGCGGCCTGGCCCGCGAGGCCGGGCACACCGGCCCCGTGGAGGTGGAGCTCTTCAACTCCGGGCTCTGGGAGCGCGACGGCGGCGAGGTCCTGGCGGAGACGGCGGAGCGGTTCCTGCTGCACACGTGAGGCGGCCGTCCGCCCGCACCCGCCCGTGAGGTGACCGCGGCCGCGCGGGGAGCCCGGCGCTCCGACGCGCCCCCGCGCGGCCGCCGTACGCCGTCACCTCGCGCGGGTCCGCCACCGCTCGCGCCGGGTACGGGTCACTTCGGGCGTCTGCCGAGCACGCTGCCGAGCAGGTCGCCGAGGTCCGGGGAGCCGCCGGACGCGCGCGGGCCCGTCTTCGCGGACTTGGTGCGCTTGGACAGGACGGCCAGCACCACCGGGATCATCAGCTCGATCGCCCGCGTCACAGCGGGTACCGGGAGCCCGGTCCGCTTCGCCACGGCCGTCGCCACCGGCTTGCTGACCTTGGCCAGCACCCCGGCCATCATGCCGCCGCCGAGCAGCCCGCCGAGGCCGCCACCGAAACCACCCAGGGTGGACACACCCTGCAGCGGCGGTTCGGCGGACTCGGGGGTTTCGGCCGTCTCGTCGAGAGCCTGCCGTACCTCGTCCGCCTCCTCGGGCGGTCCGGCCGCCTTCTCCTGCAGCCCGCCGGACAGCGCGGACACCGTGGTCCGTACGACGTCCTCGGCGCCGCCGCGGTCGGTGCCGAGGACCTCCGCGATCTCGCCGAGCCGGTCGTCGCCCAGCTCCTGGAGTACGTCGGTCTCGAGCCTCGCCGGCTCTGCCGGCTCTTCAGAAGAGTGGTCGCTCATGTCCGAAACGCTACGGCCGGAGCAGGCCGTCGGCACCCGGAGAATTTCTTCGCAGAAACCTGCGTCGGCCGTGCAACCCTTTGCCCGGCACGTGGGTCGTACTTGGCATCAGGACTTCTGGAGGGGGATCCGGGGGGATTCGGAGAGGTCCTGGTGGGGAGGGGAACCGCGAGGGGGCTCGGTCCGCGGACCGGGCCCCCTCGAAGTATGTCTGGCTGATTTCAGACGGTGCGGCAGGGAGCCGATTCCGGTCCGCCCGGCCCGTCGCCGACGGGCCGCCCGGGCTGTCGTACCCCGGCGGTAGCGTCGGATCATGGCGAACATGGCGGTGGTCGAGGGGGTCCTGGAGCGGATCACCTACGCCAACGAGGAGAACGGCTACACGGTGGCCCGCGTGGACACCGGCCGCGGCGCGGGCGACCTGCTGACCGTCGTCGGCTCCCTGCTCGGCGCCCAGGCCGGCGAGTCGCTGCGCATGGAGGGCCGTTGGGGCTCGCACCCGCAGTACGGCAAGCAGTTCACGGTGGAGAACTACACGACGGTGCTCCCCGCCACCATCCAGGGCATCCGCCGCTATCTGGGTTCAGGACTCATCAAGGGCATCGGCCCGCGCATCGCCGAGCGCATCGTGGCCCACTTCGGGACCGACACCCTGGACGTCATCGAGCAGGAGCCCGGCCGGCTGATCGAGGTGGAGGGCCTCGGCCCCAAGCGCACCAAGCTGATCGGTGCGGCCTGGGAGGAGCAGAAGGCCATCAAGGAGGTCATGGTCTTCCTGCAGGGCGTCGGCGTCTCCACCTCCATCGCGGTCCGCATCTACAAGAAGTACGCGGACGCCTCGATCTCGGTGGTCAGAAACCAGCCGTACCGCCTGGCCGCCGACGTCTGGGGCATCGGCTTCCTCACGGCCGACCGCATCGCCCAGGCCGTCGGCATCCCGCACGACAGCCCGGACCGGGTCAAGGCGGGTCTGCAGTACGCCCTTTCACAGTCCAGCGATCAGGGCCACTGCTTCCTGCCCGAGGAGCAGCTGATCGGTGACGCGGTCAAGCTGCTCCAGGTCGACACCGGCCTGGTCATCGACTGCCTCGGCGAGCTGGCCGGAGAGGAGGAGGGTGTCGTACGGGAGCAGGTGCCGGGTCCGGAGGGCGGCTCCCCGGTCACCGCGGTCTATCTGGTGCCGTTCCACCGGGCCGAGTTGTCGATGTCCGGGCAGCTGCTGCGGCTGCTGCGCAGCGACGAGGACCGGATGCCCGCCTTCCGGGACGTCGACTGGGACCGTGCGCTCGGCTGGCTGCGCGGCCGCACCGGCGCCGAACTCGCCCCCGAGCAGGAGGAGGCCGTCAAGCTGGCGCTGACCCGGAAGGTCGCGGTGCTCACCGGCGGCCCGGGCTGCGGCAAGTCCTTCACGGTCCGCTCCATCGTCGAACTGGCCCGCGCCAAGGGCGCCCAGGTGATCCTCGCGGCGCCCACGGGCCGAGCCGCGAAGCGCCTCGCCGAGCTGACCGGAGCGGAAGCCTCCACCGTGCACCGGCTCCTGGAGCTGAAGCCGGGCGGCGACGCGGCGTACGACCGGGACCGCCCGCTCGACGCCGACCTGGTCGTCGTCGACGAGGCCTCCATGCTGGACCTGCTCCTGGCGAACAAGCTGGTGAAGGCCGTACCCCCGGGCGCCCACCTGCTGTTCGTCGGGGACGTGGACCAGCTGCCGAGCGTCGGCGCGGGCGAGGTCCTCAGGGATCTGCTCGCCGAGGGCGGCCCGGTGCCCGCGGTCCGCCTCACCCGCATCTTCCGGCAGGCGCAGCAGTCCGGGGTGGTGACCAACGCTCACCGGATCAACTCGGGTTCGCCACCGCTCACTCAGGGCCTGAAGGACTTCTTCCTCTTCGTCGAGGACGACACCGAGGAGGCGGGCCGGCTCACGGTGGACGTCGCGGCCCGCCGGGTCCCCGCGAAGTTCGGCCTCGACCCGAGACGCGACGTCCAGGTACTCGCCCCGATGCACCGCGGCCCCGCGGGCGCCGGCACGCTCAACGGCCTGCTGCAGCAGGCGATCACGCCCGCCCGCCCGGAACTCCCGGAGAAGCGCTTCGGCGGCCGTACGTTCCGCGTGGGGGACAAGGTCACCCAGATCAGAAACAACTACGACAAGGGCGCCAACGGAGTCTTCAACGGCACGGTCGGCGTGGTCACCGCACTCGACCCCGACGAGCAGCACCTCACCGTGCGCACCGACGAGGACGAGGAGGTGGGCTACGACTTCGACGAACTCGACGAACTGGCCCACGCCTACGCGATGACCATCCACCGCTCCCAGGGCAGCGAGTACCCGGCCGTGGTGATCCCCGTGACCACCAGCGCCTGGATGATGCTCCAGCGCAACCTCCTCTACACGGCGGTGACTCGGGCGAAGAAGCTGGTCGTACTGGTGGGTTCGCGCAAGGCTTTGGGGCAGGCTGTCCGTACGGTTTCCGCGGGCAGGCGGTGCACGGCTCTGGATCACCGGCTGGGCGGCCACCGGCCGCCGCAATTTTGATCGATCATTTGGTGGGATGTGTCACGCAGGTCTTCCCGCGCGGGGCCTGAGCGGGCAGGATGAGTAGGTTGGCGGCACTCAGTGCCGCCATTGGGCCCATTGGTCGACCCCGAGTGCACCTTTCAGGTCCAAATGGGGGATGGTAGAGACAGTCAGGGCACCTCGAAGAAGAGGCACAACGTCGGTGAGGGATGACGTGAGCGAGCACAACGACAACGCGGTAGTACTTCGGTACGGCGACGACGAGTACACCTACCCGGTGGTCGACAGCACCGTCGGTGACAAGGGCTTCGATATCGGCAAGCTCCGCGCCCAGACCGGTCTGGTGACCCTGGACAGCGGCTACGGCAATACCGCCGCCTATAAATCCGGTGTCACCTACCTGGACGGCGAGCAGGGCATCCTGCGCTACCGCGGCTACCCGATCGAGCAGCTCGCCGAGCGCTCGACCTTCGTCGAGGTGGCGTACCTGCTGATCAACGGCGAACTGCCGACGGTCGACGAGCTCGCCACCTTCCGTGACGAGATCACCCAGCACACCCTGCTGCACGAGGACGTCAAGCGGTTCTACGACGGCTTCCCGCGCGACGCCCACCCGATGGCGATGCTGTCCTCGGTGGTCAGCGCCCTGTCGACGTTCTACCAGGACAGCCACAACCCGTTCGACGAGAAGCAGCGCCACCTCTCGACGATCCGGCTGCTCGCCAAGCTGCCGACGATCGCGGCGTACGCGTACAAGAAGTCGGTCGGCCACCCGGTGGTCTACCCGAGCAACAACCTGGGCTACGTCGAGAACTTCCTGCGCATGACGTTCTCCGTGCCGGCCGCCGAGTACGACCTCGACCCGACCGTGGTCTCCGCGCTCGACAAGCTGCTCATCCTGCACGCGGACCACGAGCAGAACTGTTCGACCTCCACCGTCCGCCTGGTCGGCTCCTCGCAGGCGAACATGTTCGCCTCGATCTCCGCCGGCATCTCCGCGCTCTGGGGCCCGCTGCACGGCGGCGCCAACCAATCCGTCCTGGAGATGCTCGAGGGCATCCGCGACTCGGGCAACGACGTGGACACCTTCATCCGCAAGGTGAAGGACAAGGAGGACGGCGTCCGCCTGATGGGCTTCGGCCACCGGGTCTACAAGAACTTCGACCCGCGCGCGAAGATCATCAAGGCCGCCGCGCACGATGTCCTCTCCGCGCTCGGCAAGTCCGACGAGCTGCTCGACATCGCCCTCAAGCTCGAGGAGCACGCGCTGAACGACGAGTACTTCGTCGAGCGCAAGCTCTACCCGAACGTGGACTTCTACACCGGTCTGATCTACCGGGCGATGGGCTTCCCCACCGAGATGTTCACCGTGCTCTTCGCGCTCGGCCGGCTGCCCGGCTGGATCGCCCAGTGGCACGAGATGATCAAGGAGCCCGGATCCCGCATCGGCCGTCCGCGGCAGATCTACACGGGCGTCGTCGAGCGGGACTTCGTCCCCGTCGAGGCCCGCTGAGGCACGGTCCGGCGGTCCGATCCGACCGCCGGCCGACCTGACTCAAGAGAAGCGCCCCGCCGCCGGTCCCCCCACGGGCCGACGGTCGGGGCGCTTCCATGTTCCCGGTGCGGATTCCCCCCACGGGATCCGGCCGGGCGTTCTGGGTGGTGCGCGGTGGTGCCGCGCGTGTCTGCCGGGACGCGTACGTACGGGAGGGCCGCTCAAGCTCCCCGGTGCACGTGCCCCGGCAACGCTTTCCTCGCGACCGTGCGGGCCCGCGAGGTACCTCGGACTGGAACGTCCCCCAAGACGTCCCGTGATGTCTGAAACGCCCCCCAAGACGTTTCATCCACCGCAGATTTAGACCTACGAGACCCCTCAATGGTTACGTTCGGATCGCTGTGATCTACGTCTCTTGCTTATGTCTCGAACGTGCGCAAGGGCCCCGAATCGTCGATCTGAAGCCAAGAGTAAGGGAGTTGTGGCCACTATGTGAAGGTCTTCAGGCGAAGGCTGTTGGTCACCACGAACACCGAGGAGAAGGCCATCGCGGCGCCCGCGATCATCGGGTTGAGCAGTCCGGCCGCCGCGAGGGGCAGCGCGGCCACGTTGTAGCCGAACGCCCAGCCCAGGTTTCCCTTGATGGTGGTCAGCGTCCTGCGGGCGAGCCGGATCGCCACCGCGGCCACCCGGAGGTCGCCGCGGACCAGGGTGAGGTCACCCGCCTCGATCGCCGCGTCCGTGCCCGTCCCCATCGCGAGGCCCAGATCCGATGTGGCGAGCGCCGCGGCGTCGTTCACGCCGTCGCCGACCATGGCGACCGCCCGGCCCTCGGCGCGCAGCCGCTCGACGACGGCCACCTTGTCCTCCGGAAGTACCTCCGCGTACACGTGCCCGGGCTCGATGCCGACCTCGGCGGCGACCGCCTCCGCGACCGAGCGGTGGTCGCCGGTGAGGAGTACCGGAGTGAGGCCGAGGGCGCGGAGTTCCGTGACGGCGTCGGCGCTGGTCTCCTTCACCGCGTCGGCGACGGCCAGGACACCGCACGCGGTGCCGTCGACGGCGACGGCCACCGCGGTACGTCCCTCCTGGCGAGCTGCCGCGAGGGCCTCGACGAGTGTCTCGGGCAGGCCGATTCCCGCGTCGTCCAGGAGGTCTTCGCGGCCGGCGAGTACGCGGTGGCCCTCGACAGTGCCGAGGACGCCGAGGCCGGGCACGTTCCGGAAGTCGGTGACGGGCGGCAGGGTACCGACGGCCTGGGTGGCCGCATCGGCGACGGCTCGGGCGACAGGATGCTCGGAGGCGTGCTCGACGGCGCCCGCGAGGCGGAGCAGGTCCGTCTCCTCGTACCCCTCGGTGGTGTGGGTGGCGAGGAGGGTCATGCGGCCGGTGGTGATGGTTCCGGTCTTGTCGAGGACGACGGTGTCGATCTTGCGGGTGGATTCGAGGACTTCGGGTCCCTTGATGAGGATGCCGAGTTGGGCGCCGCGTCCGGTGCCGACCATGAGGGCGGTGGGGGTGGCGAGGCCGAGGGCGCAGGGGCAGGCGATGATCAGTACGGCCACGGCGGCGGTGAACGCGGCCGTGACGTCCCCGGTGAGACCGAGCCAGGCGCCGAGCGTGCCGGCCGCGATCAGCAGGACCGCCGGGACGAACACCGCCGAGATCCGGTCGGCGAGACGCTGCACCTCGGCCTTGCCGGTCTGCGCGTTCTCCACCAGGCGGGCGATACGGGCGAGTCGGGTGTCGGTGCCGACCCGGGTGGCCTCGACGACCAGGCGGCCGGAGAGGTTCAGGCAGCCGCCGGTGACCGTGTCGCCCTCGGTGGCGTCCTGCGACGCGGATTCGCCGGTGAGCATGGAGGTGTCGACGGCGGAGGTGCCCGTCACGACCGTGCCGTCGGTGGCGATCGTCTCGCCCGGCCGTACGGCGAACCGGTCGCCGACCGCCAGCCGGGACACCGGGACCCGGACCTCGGTGCCGCCGCGCAGCAGGGACACGTCCTTGGCGCCGAGGTCGAGCAGCGCGTGCAGGGCGGCGCCGGCCTTCCGCTTGGCGCGGGCCTCGAGCCAGCGGCCCAGCAGGATGAAGGCCACGACGCCGGCGGCGACCTCGAGATAGATGGTCCCGGCGGCGTCGGCCCGGGACACGGTGAGATCGAAGCCGTGCCGCATCCCCGGCATCCCCGCGTCGCCGAGGAACAGCGCCCA
Source organism: Streptomyces sp. YIM 130001 (assembly GCF_003574445.1). Classification (GTDB taxonomy): domain Bacteria; phylum Actinomycetota; class Actinomycetes; order Streptomycetales; family Streptomycetaceae; genus Streptomyces. The sequence goes on along the minus strand of NZ_KZ984550.1, from coordinate 165,073 downwards.
CAGTGACCAGCCGAAGGCGGCGAGCGTGCCGACCGAGACCAGCGTGTCCATGGTGGCGGCGCCGTGCCGGGCGTTGGTCCAGGCGGCACGGTGGAACGGCAGTCCGCCCCAGACGACGACAGGCGCGGCGAGGGTCAGCGAGAGCCACTGCCAGTTGTCGAACTGCAGGGCCGGGATCATCGCCAGGAGTACGACCGGCAGCGCGAGGACGGCCGAGACCGTGAAGCGGTGCCGGAGCGCGTCGGCCTCGCTCTCGGCCGGCTCGGCGGCCGCAGTGGTCTGCGCGGTGTCCGGGTCCGGCGGGCGCAACTCCTCGGCGGAGTAGCCGAGCTTCTCCACGGTGGCGATCAGTTCGGCGACCTCGCGGCCCTCGGCGTACGAGACGTGGGCCCGCTCGGTGGCGAGGTTGACCGAGGCCGTCACGCCGTCCAGGCGGTTCAGCTTCTTCTCGATACGGGAGGAGCAGGAGGCGCAGGTCATCCCGCCGATGGCCAGCTCGGCCTCGGAGTCGTGCAGCGGCGGGGCGGCCGCGGTGGGCGCCTGGGGCATGGGCGGTTCTTTCCGGCTCTTGCCGGGTGCGCTGTCGCCCGGCGTGGTCTTCGGGGCGGACCCGGCGCGGTGTTCGGGGCCCTCATCGGTCTCAAGGGCGGAGGGGCTCCAGGGTATTTCCGCGGGGGCGCGGTGCGTGCCCGCCGCCGGCGGTGCGGGGACACGCACCGCCGGCGGCCGGTCGGGTGAGACCGCTCAGGCGCGGCCGGTCAGCTCGTACCCGGCCTCGTCGACCGCGGCGCGGACCGCGTCCTCGTCGAGCGCGGACTCGGAGACGACGGTGACCTGGCCGGTCGCGGCGACGGCCTGCACCGAGGTGACGCCCGGCAGCTCGGAGAGTTCGCTCGACACCGCTCCCTCGCAGTGGCCGCAGCTCATGCCGGAGACCTGGTACACGGCGGTGACGGCGCCGGGGTGCGGCTGGCGGGAACCGGTCTCGGTGGCGTCGGTCTTGGCGGTCATGTCGGTCTCCTCATCGCGAAGTACGGGTGGCTGGACGGCTCGCGACCGCCCGGCGGGGAGCCGGACTCGGGCGAGGAGTCCCAGGCTTCACCACACCGTCGACTCTATACCCCTAGGGGGTACTAACCAAATGGCCTGGCCGTGTCGCCGGGTGGCGGAGATGCAGGGGTGTGGGGCCGGCTCGGGGGTGCGGCTCTGGCACGCCCTAGCCGAAGATCAGGGCGAGTTGGGTGTCCAGGGCGGCGACCGCGTCCTTCTCGGTGTACTGCCGTGAGAGGAGCTGCATGCCGAGGCCGTCGACGAGCGCCATCAGGCCGATCGCCGCGAGCTCGGGATCGACGCCGCCGGCTCCGGCCGCACGCAGTTGCTGCGCGACGAACGCGCGGATCGCCTCGGCGTCCTCGCGCAGTCCTTGCCGGATCGCCGGCTTCACCGCGGCGTACGCGAGGAACGCGAGCCCGACGTGGCCCTCGAGCCGTCGGGTGTCGTCGAGCGGCAGGATCTGGAGCAGGAGGCCGCGGACGAGCTCGCGCGGTGAAACCGGTGTTGCGGTTGCTTCGGAGCGGGCGCGGACCCGGTCCCCGACCATGCCGAGTGCGAACGTCATCATCTCGTCCTTGGTGCGGAAGTAGTGCTGCACCATCCCGGTCGAGACGCCCGCCTCGGCCGCCACCTGGCGCAGGCTCACGCCCGCCAGCCCTTCTGTGGCGGCGAGGCGCATCAGGGCGTCGGCGAGCAGTTCCCGGCGTTCACGGTGGTCGACCTTGCGTGGCATGCGGCCAGTTTACATTTTGCATTGCGACTGTATTGTCAAGAACGTGCATTGCAGTCGTATTGCAAAAACGGTGCGGCCGCCCGCGGAGTACGTGGTCGGCGCGAGGGAGGTGGCCGGCATGAACGTGCTCGAGCTGACGGAGATCGGCCGCGGAAAGTGGGACCTGGTGGGCGGGAAGGCCGACGGCCTCGCCGCGTTGATCCGGCTCGGCGAGCGGGTGCCGGAGGGCTTCTGCGTGACGACCGAGGCGTACGGGGACGGGCAGGTGCCGCGAGCCGAGGTGCTCGCGGCGTACCAACGCCTCGGTGGCGGGCCGGTCGCGGTCCGCTCCAGCGCCACGGGAGAGGACCTGCCGCACGCGAGCTTCGCCGGCCAGCAGGACACGTACCTCGGCGTCACGGGCGACGAGGCACTGATCGAGGCCGTCGAGTCCTGCTGGGCCTCGCTGCACTCCGAGCGCGCGACTGCCTACCGGGAGGCCAACGGCATCCCGCACGCTTCCGTACGGATGGCCGTCGTCGTGCAGCGCATGGTCGACGCCGAAGTCGCGGGCGTGCTGTTCACCGCCGACCCGCTGACCGGCTCGCGCAGCGCGAGCGTGGTCGACGCCGCGCCGGGACCGGGGCCGTCGGTCGTCGACGGGGCGGCGGCAGCGGACCACTACGTACTCGACGGCACGCAGGAACGGGAGCGCGGCTGCCTCGCACCGGCCCGCCGCGAGGAACTGCGCGCCGCCGGTGCGCGGATCAGGCACCTGCTCGGCGCGGAACAGGACATCGAGTGGGCCTACGACCGCGAGGCGAAACTGTGGCTGCTGCAAGCCCGCCCGATCACCACCCTCTTTCCCACGCCGCCGGCGAGCGACAAGCCGGGCCCGCGGCTGTATGTCGAGTTCGGCCACGTCCAGGGGATGCTGCGGCCCGCCACCCCGATGGGCATGTCGACTCTGAAGTCGATGCTGGCGGGCATGCTCGCGGCGTTCGGCCTCACGGTGGAGATCGTCGATATCGGCGGACGGCTCTACGGCGACCTGACCGACGCGCTGCGCGACCCCGCGACGAGACAGCGGCTCGTCAAGATGATGGCCGTCGACTTCGGGCCGCGTGCCCAGAACGCGGTCGCACACCTCCTGGACGACCCGCGGTTCGCGCCGCGGAAGACTCCCCGTAAGCGCAACGCCGCCGCCATGAAGACCGGCCCCAAGGCAGCCGCCGGGATCCTCGGAGCGCTGGCCAGGCCGGACCGGGCGCGCGCCCGCGTGTTCGGCGAGATCGAACGCCTCCGCCGGGAGCCGGTCACCGATCCGGGCTCGGCAGCTGAACTCCTCGATGTGGTCGAGCAGGACGCGGAGTCGAGTACGCGCGCCGACGCGATCGTCTGGCCCGTCGTCAGTGGGCTCGCCGTATCCGCCGCGCTGCCGTCACTGCTCAAGGGCATCGCGAGCGAGGACGAGATCCACACGGTGCTCGCCGGCATGCCGCACAACGTCACGATCGAGATGGACCTCGCGCTGTGGGCCGTGGCCCGGCGGGCAGCGCCGCATCGCGAGAGGCTGCTCAACACCCCGCCGTCGGAACTCGCTGCGGCCCAACTGGCGGTGAACTGCCCGACTTCGGTCTCGACGCATTCCTCGAGAGGTACGGCATCCGCTCCGCCGCCGAGGTCGACGTCGGCGTACCCCGCTGGGCCGAGGACCCGACACCGGTGTTCACGATGCTCGCCAACTACCTGCGCGTCGCGGACCCCGACCAAGCCCCGGACCGCCGCTTCGAACGCGCCGCGGCCAGGGCCGAGTCGATGCTCATTGAGGTGGCCGGGCGGGCCCGTCGCGAGCGGGCGCTGCGTGGTCGGCTCGCCGGCTTCTTCCTGCGGAGGTCGAGGCAGTTGTCGGGGCTGCGCGAAGCGGGCAAGTTCGCCGGTCTCTACGCCTTGCGCGACCGTCGTCGCCGTCTGCTCCTGATCGGCGCGGAGCTCCAGGCCGAGGGACTGCTCGAGGACCGTGACGACGTCATGTTCCTCCAGCTCCCCGAGCTGCGCACGGCAGTCGAGGCCGGCGCCGATCTGCGCGGCACGATCGCCGCCCGGCGCGCGGAGTACGAGCGCGAACTGAGGCGCCGTACCGTCCCGGTCGCTCTGCTCTCGGACGGTACGGATGTGGAGACCCTCCTGCCGGCCCCGCCGTCCGACGGCCGGTCGCTCAACGGAATGGGCGCGGCCTCCGGACGCGTCACCGGCCGTGCCCGGGTGGTCCGTGACCCCTCCGGTGCGGTCGTCGAACCCGGGGAGATCCTCGTCGTCCCGACGACCGACCCGGGCTGGACCCCGCTGTTCCTCACGGCCGGCGGTCTCGTCGCCGAGACCGGTGCCGTCATGGCCCACGGACCGACGGTCGCGCGTGAGTACGGCATTCCCGCGGTCATCTGCGTACCGGCCGCCACGGAACGGATCCGCACCGGTGAGCTGGTCACCGTCGACGGTGCTGCGGGAACGGTCACGCTGGATCACTGACGGAACGTCACGGGCCTTCGTGGATCAGCCTCGGCGCTCACCGGAGGCGGCCGAGCTGCCGGCGGGCCGATTAGCGTGCGGTGAGGCTTCCGTGAGGCGGCCTGATCCGATGCGGTGAAGGGTGGCAGGGATGCGGGCAGTGGTGTTCGAGCAGTTCGGCCAGGAGGCGCAGGTGCGGACCGTGCCCGACCCGGAGCCCGCGCCGGCGGGCGCGGTCGTCAGGGTGGAGGCGACGGGCCTGTGCCGCAGCGACTGGCACGGCTGGATGGGCCACGATCCCGACGTCACGCTGCCGCACGTCCCCGGGCACGAACTGGCCGGAGTGATCGCGGCGTTGGGTCCCGAGGTCACCCGTTGGCGGCTCGGGGACCGGGTCACCGTGCCGTTCGTCTGCGCCTGCGGACACTGCGACCCGTGCGCCGCGGGGCAGCAGCAGGTCTGCGACCGGCAGACCCAGCCCGGCTTCACGCACTGGGGTTCGTTCGCCGAGTACGTCGCGCTCGAGCACGCCGATGTGAACCTGGTGGCGGTACCCCGCGAGCTCTCGTACGCGACGGCGGCGGGGCTCGGCTGCCGGTTCGCCACCGCGTTCCGCGCCGTCGTCGCCCAGGGCCGGGTGGCGCCCGGCGAGTGGGTGGCCGTGCACGGCTGCGGCGGCGTGGGGCTCTCGGCGGTGATGATCGCCGCGGCCTCCGGCGCCCGGGTGGTGGCCGTCGACGTCTCGGCGGCGGCACTCGAGATGGCCCGGAGGTTCGGAGCGGCGGAGTGCGTCGATGCTTCCGGAGTGCCCGGCGGGGCGGCCGCCGTGGTGCGCGATCTCACCGGCGGCGGCGCCCAGTTGTCCCTGGACGCGCTCGGCTCCCCGGAGACCTGCGCGTCCTCCGTGGGGAGTCTGCGCCGGCACGGGCGGCATGTGCAGGTGGGGCTGCTGCCGTCGGCGGCCGGTGACCCCGTCGTACCGATGTCCCGGGTGATCGCCCTGGAACTGGAGATCCTGGGCAGCCACGGCATGGCCGCGCATGCGTATCCGCCGATGATGGAGCTGGTGCGGTCGGGTCTGTTGCGCCCCGACCTCCTCGTCACCTCCGTCATCGCCCTGGACGAGGCGCCGGCCGCGCTCGCCTCGCTCGGGCAGGGGGCCGCGGGGGCCGGCGTCACGGTGATCGAGCCGTGGCGCGGGATCGCCTGAACGCGGGCGCCGGCCCCGGCGCCCGCGAAGGGCGGCGGGGCCGGCGAATACGGGGGAGGGGGCGAGGGGGCGGTCTAGTCGGCTCGGCCGCGGTTGCGGGGGCGGCGGGAGACCCAGGTCCGCACGGTGTCCGCGTACCAGTAGGGCTTGCCCCGCTCCACGTGGTCCGGGGGCGGCAGCAGCCCGTGCTTGCGGTAGGAGCGCACAGTGTCCGGCTGGACCTTGATATGTGCGGCGATCTCCTTGTACGACCAGAGCCGTCGGTCGGTCATCTTCGGTGGCACCTCCTGCTACGCGCCGCAGCCTCGGCCAGGGAGCCAGACTTCGTCCGGGGGGACCCCCAGGGAGCTGAGGGCGGCGCATCGCGATCACTCGGCCTGTGCCCGGTGAACGAGCCGTCACGACTCTGAGAGAGCGCTTGTTGACGGTGTGTGACGGGGAACCCGCGTGAACGAGATATATGTGACCGAAGAGGGACTTTGGTGACGGAGTGGTTGCAGAGGGGCCGGTCATCGATGCCGGACCGCCCCGTCGGGTGCCTGACCCGCCCCGCTCAGGCCCCGCAGCCGCGCAGGTACTGGCGGGTGCGCCGGGCGATCGGCAGGGGCCGGTCGGGCGGGCACGGATACATGTCCTGCTCGACGATGGCGAACAGGTCGACGCCGAGTCCCTGCGCCGCCTGGAGCACAGGGGGCAGCTCCGGTACGCCGAGCGGTGGTTCGCACATCACGCCGCGTGCCACGGCCGGCCCGAACGGCAGGTCATCGGTGCGGACTTCGGCCAGTACGGCGGGGTCCACCTGTTTGAGGTGCAGATAGCCGATGCGTTCCCCGTAGGTCTCGATCAACCGGACGCTGTCGCCGCCGCAGTACGCGTAGTGACCGGTGTCCAGGCAGAGTTGGACCAGGTCGGGGTCGGTCGCGTCGAGGAAGCGGGTGACGTTCTCCTCGGTGTCGACATGGGTGTCCGCGTGCGGGTGGACCACGATGCTCAGGCCGTAGCGGTCGCCCACCTCGCGGGCGAGGCGCTCCGTCTGGGTGGACAGATGCCGCCACTGCTCCGCCGTCAGCTCGCGGTCCTCGAGGACCTTGCCCGTCTTGTCGTCGCGCCAGAACGCGGGGATCACCACCAGGTGCCCGGCGCCGGTGGCCCGCGTCAGTTCGGCGACCCGGGCCACGTGCTCCCAGGTCGCGTCCCACACCTCGGGGCCGTGGTGCAGACCGGTGAAGACGGTGCCCGCCGAGACGCGCAGGGCGCGGCGTTCGGTCTCCGCGCGGAGCCGGTCGGGGTCGGTGGGGAGATAGCCGTAGGGGCCCAGCTCGATCCACTCGTAGCCGGAGCCGGAGACCTCGTCGAGGAAGCGTTGCCAGGGGACCTGCTGCGGGTCGTCGGGGAACCACACGCCCCAGGAGTCGGGCGCCGAACCGATGCGGATGCGCGACAGCGTCATGACGTTCAGCCTCCTGGCGGGCGGAGAGAGGTGTCAAGCCTTCGTCCGAATGTAAGGACAAAATGTTGACAGTGCCGGACCGCGGGACTAGACCTGGGGATACGCGGGACCCGGGCGGCGCGGCCCGCCGGGCTCCGTCCGGACCCCGGGCGCACCGAAGGGACATGGATGGTGACCGATCCGCAGGACGTGACCCCACCACCCACGGACCCACACCGGGCCGCGCCCACCGAGCCCCCGGGCGCCGGGGCGAGTGACCCGCACGAGCTCATCACCATGGGCCGCATCGGCGTCGACCTCTACCCGCTGCAGACCGGTGTCCCGCTGGAGCGGGTCGAGACGTTCGGGAAGTTCCTCGGCGGATCGCCGAGCAATGTCGCGGTCGCCGCGGCGCGGCTCGGCCACCGGGCGGCGGTGGTGACCCGGACCGGGCAGGACCCGTTCGGCACGTATCTCCACGAGGCGCTACGGGAGTTCGGGGTGGACGACCGCTGGGTGAGCGGCGTGCCCGGGCTGCCGACACCGGTGACGTTCTGCGAGATCTTCCCGCCGGACGACTTCCCGCTCTACTTCTACCGGCAGCCCAAGGCCCCCGACCTGGAGATCCGCACCGGGGAACTCGACCTGGACGCGATCCGCGCCGCCCGCATCTTCTGGGTGACCGGCACCGGACTGTGCGCCGAGCCGAGCCGTACGGCGACCCTGGACGCGCTGCGGCACCGGGCGAAGTCCGGGACCACGGTGCTCGATCTGGACTGGCGGCCGATGTTCTGGCCCGATCCGGACAGCGCCCGCGCCCCGTACGAAGAAGCACTCGCGCACGCCACCGTCGCCGTGGGCAACCTGGAGGAGTGCCGGGTCGCCACCGGCGAGAGCGAACCGGGCGCCGCAGCACGGGCGTTGATCGCCGCCGGGGTCGAACTGGCCGTGGTGAAGCAGGGCCCGAAGGGCGTGCTGGCGCTCGCCGCCGACGGCCGCAGCGCCGAGGTGCCGCCCGTCCCGGTGGAGGTCGTCAACGGCCTGGGCGCGGGCGACGCGTTCGGCGGCGCGCTCTGCCACGGTCTGCTCGCCGGACTGCCCCTCGAGCAGACCGTGCGGTTCGCCAACGCCGCCGGCGCGATCGTCGCCTCCCGCCTCGCCTGCTCCTCGGCCATGCCGTACGCGCACGAGGTCACCGAGGCCATGGAAGGCGGCCTGGTGTGAGCGCCATCAGCCCCGGCGAACTGGCCCGGGTGCGGGCCAGGCATCCGGAGGCCTTCGCCGAGGCGGCCGCCCGCCGCAAGCGCAGACCACTGGTCGGCCCCGGCGGCCGGCTGATGATCGTCGCCGCGGACCATCCGGCGCGCGGCGCGCTCTCCGCCGGTGGCCGCCGCCTGGCGATGGCCAACCGGCTCGACCTCCTCGAGCGCCTGTGCCTCGCGCTCGGCCGCCCGGGCGTGGACGGGGTCCTCGCCACCGCCGACATCGTCGAGGACCTGCTGCTGCTCGGCGCCCTGGACGGCAAGGTGGTGATGGGCTCCATGAACCGTGGCGGGCTCGCCGGTTCGGCCTTCGAACTCGACGACCGGTTCACCGGCTACCGGCCGGAGGACCTCGAACGCCTCGGCCTCGACGCGGGCAAGCTACTGCTGCGCATCGACTACTCCGACCCCGGCTCGCTCGACACGCTCGAAACCGGCGCCCGTGTGATCGACGCGATGGCGCAGCGGGGCCTTCCGGTGTTCGTCGAGCCGTTCCTGTCCCGCCGGACCGACGGCCGGCTCGGCAACGACCTCAGTCCCGAAGCGGTCACCACTTCCATCGCCGTCGCCTCGGGCCTGGCCGGTACTTCGGCGTACACCTGGCTGAAGGTGCCGGTCACCGATGACGCGGACGGTACGGCGCGGGCCCTGGAGACCTCGACCCTGCCCGTCGTGCTGCTCGGCGGCGACACCGGCAGGACACTCGCCGAGCAGGACGCGGCGTACGAGAAATGGCGGGGCGCGCTGCGCCTTCCGACCGTTCAGGGACTCGTGGTGGGACGGTCGTTGTTGTATCCGGCGGATGACGATGTGACGGCGGCCGTGGACACCGCGGTCGCCCTGGTCGGGGAGGCGTGATGTACGTACCGGCGGGCTCGACGGCTGAGGGGCCGTACGCCCTGCGGATCGACGCGGGCAGCGACGGGGCGGGGAAGGCCGGGCTCGCGCACAGCGCGCTGCGGATCGCCGAACTGCCGCCGGGCGGCTCGCTCTCCGTCGACACCGGCGACTGCGAGTGGATCGTGCTGCCGCTGTCCGGCGGATGTACGGTGCACGCGAACGGCGAGTTCTTCGAACTCATGGGCCGCGAGGACGTGTTCGGCGGGGCGAGCGACTTCGTCCGCGTACCGCGCGACACCCATGTGCAGATCGCCTCCGGTGCGGGAGGCCGCTTCGCCCTGGCAGGAGCGAAGTGCGAGCGTCGACTCCCCGCCCGCTACGGCCCCGCGCCGGAGGTACCGCTCGAGCAACGCGGCAGCGGGAACAGCGCGCGGGAGGTGCGCGGATTCGCCGCCGCCGACGCCTTCGAGTGCGACCGGCTGATCGCCGTGGAGGTGATCACCCCCGGCGGTAACTGGTCCTCGTACCCGCCGCACAAGCACGACGAGCACCTGCCCGGCGAGGAGAGCGAACTCGAGGAGATCTACTACTTCGAGATCGAGGGTGCGGGCGGTTTCGGTTACCAGCGGGTGTCGCCCTCGCGTCCCGGCGGTACGGATGTACTCGCCGAAGTCCGCACCGGGGACACGGTGTTGGTGCCGGACGGCTGGCACGGACCGTCGATCGCGCAGCCCGGCCACCGGATGTACTACCTGAACGTGATGGCCGGGCCGGGCGACGAACGGGAGTGGAAGATCCGCTTCCACCCGGATCACGCGGAGGGATACCGATGACCACCCGCCGGCTCACCACCGCGCAGGCCCTGCTCGCCTTCCTGACCCGCCAGTTCACCGAACGCGACGGCACCCGACAGCGGCTGATCGGCGCCACCTGGGGCATCTTCGGCCACGGGAACGTCGCCGGCATCGGCCAGGCCCTCCTCGAGTACGGCGACGAGATGCCGTACCACCAGGGCCGCAACGAGCAGGCCATGGTGCACGCCGCCGTCGGCTACGCCCGCCAGTCCGGCCGGCTCTCCGCGCACGCCGTCACCACCTCCATCGGCCCCGGCGCGACCAACCTCGTCACCGGCGCCGCCCTCGCCACCATCAACCGGCTCCCGGTCCTGCTGCTGCCCGGAGACACCTTCGCCGCCCGGCCCGCCGACCCCGTGCTCCAGCAGCTCGAAGTCCCCTACGCGGGCGATGTGTCGGTCAACGACTGCCTGCGCCCCGTCTCGCGCTACTTCGACCGGATCACCCGCCCCGAGGCCCTGATCCCGGCAGCGCTCGCCGCGATGCGGGTGCTCGCCGACCCGGCCGAGACCGGTGCGGTCACGCTCGCGCTGCCGCAGGACGTCCAGGCGGAGGCGTACGACTGGCCGGAGGAGTTCTTCGCCGAACGGGTGTGGCGGGTGCCGCGCCCGGAGCCCGAACGCCAGGACGTGCACGAGGCGTTGGCGCTGATCCGGTCCGCCGAGAGGCCGCTGATCATCGCCGGCGGCGGCGTGCACCACAGCGCCGCCGAAGAAGCCCTGCGCACCCTCGTCGACTCGACAGCCATGCCCGTCGCCTCCACCCAGGCCGGCAAGGGCAGCCTCGACCACGACCACCCCGCCGACGTCGGCGGAATCGGCTCCACCGGCACCGCGACCGCCAACCACCTCGCCCGCACCGCCGACCTGATCCTCGGCATCGGCACCCGCTACTCGGACTTCACCACCGCTTCCGGCACCCTCTTCCAGAACCCCGAAGTCCGCTTCGTCAACCTCAACATCACCGGCTTCGACAGCCACAAGATGGGCGCCGCCACCTCGTTGACCGGCGACGCGCGGGCCGGACTGCAGCACCTGCACGGCGAGCTGCGCGAGCACGCGGTGGACGGCGAACGGACGCCGGGCCACCGCGTGTCCGAGGCCTACGAGCAGGAGTACCGCCGCGCCAAGGCCGACTGGGAGCGGCGCGTCACCCGCGCCTTCACCGCCCCCGACGAGCACGCCCGGCCGACCCAGGCCCAGGTCGTCGGTGCCCTGGACGCCCTGTTCACCGCCGACGACGTACTGATCAACGCGGCGGGATCGCTCCCCGGCGACCTGCACGCACTGTGGCGCGCCCGCGACCCGCGGCAGTACCACGTCGAGTACGGCTACTCCTGCATGGGCTACGAGATCCCCGCGGCGATCGGCGTCCAACTGGCCGCCCCCGAGCGGCGGGTGTGGCCGGTCGTCGGCGACGGCACGTACCTGATGCTGCCCACCGAACTCGTCACGGCCGTGCAGGAAGGCCTCCCGATCAAGCTCGTGATCCTGCAGAACCACGGCTACGCATCCATCGGCGGCCTCTCCGAGACCGTCGGCGCCGAACGCTTCGGCACCGCCTACCGCTACCGCGCCGCGGACCGGACGTACACCGGCGATCCGCTGCCCGTCGACCTCGCCGCGAACGCCGCCTCGCTCGGTATGCGCGTCCTCACCGCCGACACCGTGCGCGGTCTCGACAAGGCGCTGCGTGAGGCACAGGCTTCGGACGTGCCCACATGTGTCTATGTGGAGACGGAAACGGCAGACACAGTGTCGGGGGTGCCGTCCGGCGAAGCGTGGTGGGATGTGCCCGTGGCCGAGACCGCGACCCGCCCGTCCGCGACCTCGGCCCGGGAGGAGTACGAACGGCACGTGGCGGCCCGACGCCGCCATCTCTGAGGGAGCTGCCGCCATCGCTGAAGGAGCTTTCGACATGACCGGCATGACGAAGAACGTCAACCACTGGATCGGCGGCAAGTCCGTCGAGGGTGCCTCGGGAAACCAGGGCCCGGTCACCGACCCGGCGACCGGCGAGGTCACGACGCGGGTCGACTTCGCCTCGGTCGAGGAGGTCGACGCGGCGGTCGCCGCAGCCAAGGAGGCGTATGCCGACTGGGGCACCTCGTCGCTGTCGAAGCGCACGTCGATCCTGTTCAAGTTCCGCGCCCTGCTCGACGCCAACCGGGACGCCATCGCCGCGCTGATCACCGCCGAGCACGGCAAGGTCCACTCCGACGCCCTCGGCGAGGTCGCGCGCGGTCTGGAGATCGTCGACCTGGCCTGCGGCATCACCGTCCAGCTCAAGGGCGAGCTGTCCACCGAGGTGGCCTCCCGCGTCGACGTGTCGTCGATCCGGCAGCCGGTCGGAGTGGTGGCCGGCATCACGCCGTTCAACTTCCCGGCCATGGTGCCGATGTGGATGTTCCCGATCGCCATCGCCTGCGGCAACACCTTCGTGCTCAAGCCCTCCGAGAAGGACCCGTCGGCCTCCCTCAAGCTTGCCGAACTCCTCGCCGAGGCAGGCCTCCCGGACGGCGTCTTCAACGTCGTGCACGGTGACAAGGTCGCCGTCGACCGCCTCCTCGAGCACCCGGACGTGGCCGCCGTCTCGTTCGTCGGCTCCACCCCGATCGCCCGCTACATCCACACCACCGCCTCCGCGAACGGCAAGCGCGTCCAGGCCCTCGGCGGCGCCAAGAACCACATGCTCGTCCTGCCCGACGCCGACCTGGACGCAGCCGCCGACGCCGCCGTCTCCGCTGCCTACGGCTCGGCCGGTGAACGCTGCATGGCGATCTCCGCGGTGGTCGCCGTCGGCGCGGTCGGCGACGAACTCGTCGCCAAGATCAAGGACCGCGCCGAGAAGATCAAGATCGGCCCGGGCGACGACCCGTCCTCCGAGATGGGCCCGCTCATCACCGCCGCCCACCGCGACAAGGTCGCCTCCTACGTCGACGGCGCCGCCGCCGAGGGCTGCGAGGTCGTCCTCGACGGCACCGGCTACACCGTCGCGGGCCACGAGAAGGGCCACTGGATCGGCCTCTCGCTCCTCGACCACGTGCCCACCAGCGCGAAGGCCTACCAGGACGAGATCTTCGGTCCGGTGCTCAGCGTGCTGCGCGTGGACACCTACGAGGAGGGCCTGGCCCTCATCAACGCCTCGCCGTACGGCAACGGCACTGCGATCTTCACGCGGGACGGCGGCGCCGCGCGCCGCTTCCAACTGGAGGTCGAGGCCGGCATGGTCGGCGTCAACGTCCCGATCCCGGTCCCCGTCGGCTACCACAGCTTTGGTGGCTGGAAGGACTCCCTCTTCGGCGACCACCACATCTACGGCAACGACGGCACGCACTTCTACACCCGCGGCAAGGTCGTCACGACCCGCTGGCCGGACCCGTCGGACTCCCCGACGGGCGTGGACCTGGGCTTCCCGACCTCTCACTGATGCGTCTGGCGTGACGCCTGACGTGTGCTCCGGGAAGGGCCCCCGATCGTTCGCGGTCGGGGGCCCTTCCCATTCGAGGAAGCTGAGACTTTTGACGAACGCCAGCCGCGCATCTGTTGGGCCGATCGACGTACCCATTCGTGTCGAACAGTCGTATAACAGGCATCTCTTCTAATGTGCTGACCATGATCCATACACGAACCAGAGCCGCAATTGTTCTGCTCGCCGGCCTGACGGCGACGTCAGCCACGGTTGTGGAAGCGGCGTCAGCGGCCGCTGTGCCGGCCCAAGTTGTCGCGAAGATCGGGCAGAAGTCCCGTGCCCAGCCGACTACCGCGTCTGCGGCCACCGGTTCATTCCGTAGCGGTGCGCGGGTCGCGGTCGACTGCAAAGCGAAGGGTCAGAACGTCGCCGGAAACGCCGTCTGGTACAAGCTGAGCAGCGGCAAGGGCTGGCTCAGCGCCCGGTACACCAAGAACCTCGCGCCGGTGCCGACGTGCGGGGACGAGGACCACGGCAAGGTCGGCCCTCCCGGGCCTCCGGGACCCAAGGGCGACAAGGGTGACAAGGGAGCCCCGGGCGTCAAGGGAGATAAGGGGAACCCCGGCGCCCCGGGAGCTGACGGCAAGGACGGGGCCAAAGGCGAGCCGGGTAAGGATGGCGCCCCGGGAGCTGACGGCAAGGACGGGGCCAAAGGCGAGCCGGGTAAGGATGGCGCCCCGGGAGCTGACGGCAAGGACGGGGCCAAAGGCGAGCCCGGTAAGGATGGCGCCCCGGGAGCCAAGGGTGACGCCGCCACTGTGCGCTCAGTCGACGTCGCCGGAGAAGACGGCCCTGCCCAGCCCGGAACTCGCCTGGTGCTGAACGCTGAGTGTCCTGTCGGTTCACAGCTGGTCGGCCGGTACATCGAAGGATCGGGCGGCGATCAGGCCATTACCTGGACCGCCAAGAACGTGACCGACCGAGCTGTCGAATTCAGCGTGATCAATGAGGGCGATACGGCCCACACGGTCAGAGCGCACGTGACCTGCCTTCAGCCGGTGCCCTGAGCCTTAACCGGCCCGTGCTTCAGGTCGTGGAGCCCCCGGCGTTTGATCTTCACCAGGTCTCACGTTGGGGGCTCCGGCTCGACCCCAAGTCCGCCCGGCCGTACGTCAGATGACGTGAACGGTGATGTTGGGCAGGTCGCCGAACTGGGCCTTCGCATCGGTGGCTACTCGGCGCCGCTCCACCTGGCAGGCGAACTAGCCGGACTAGGCGGACTCCATCAGTTCCTTGAGTCGGTGCAGATCGGCGGCGACTGTGGCGGCGTCGCGCTCGAAGTCGGCGTCGCGCATCTGCGGCTGACGGCGAAGGGTGAAAACCACTTCGCTCCCCGCGCCGTCGGCGATGACGCGGACCGGGTTGTAGACGGTCTCCCCGGAGGGGAGCGTGACGTCGTGGTCGAGTACACCCAGCTCGTTGCTCGGAGCGAAGGTCACCACGACCCGTCCCATGGCGGCGGATTCTGCGACCCACTGATGGTCGATCCGCTCGATGGAGGTTCCCAGGCCGCTGGCCCAAGCGGGCAGGTTGGCTGGGTTCGACGCATAGGCGTAGACGTCGTCGACACCGCGGTCGATAGCGACGCTGAGGTGGCGTGATGCTGTGTCTGTGCTGGTCATGTCGGCGATGGTAGGGAGTCGCCGGATCGACTTCTTGAATGAATCGGACGTGCCGCCGCCCGGGTCTCGGAGCTCTCGACCCAGGTGTCGAGCGGTGTTTTGAGTGGAAAGGGTGGGAGGTTTTTCCCGCCCTCCCTCCAGGTCGACCTCGGCTGATCGAGACCGATCCGCGGCATTGTCACGGGTTCAACTGCCTTGCTGCGCAAGAGATGTGACATTTCGTGATCAGGTCGCGGCGGCGCGGGAAGTGTGTGTAGCGTTCGCCACAAGAAACGACCCCCGCCAGGTGCTACCAACACCTCCGGGGGTCTGACCACGAAGATCGACATGTACAGGAAAACGATCCCATGGCTGTTGCCAAGCTTATCTTTGCCGCGCCCTCCACCGCCCACCCCATGGCCGCATCCGGCTTCGGGAAGCAGTCCGTGCCAGGTCAGGGCCCACGGCGTAGAACCGACTTCGAGGCGTTGTCCCCGGTCGCTGCCGCCGTCGCGGCCTACGTCGACCGGCTGCCCGACGGCGCCGACATCTCCATCAAGGGCCTCGCCGCCCAACTCCCGCGCGGCCAGGCCGCGATCGGCACCGCGCTGCGTGAGCTGGCGCGGACCGGCCACCTGCGGCGCATCCGCGAGCGGGTGGCTGCGGACGGGGCGAGCCAGTGGGTGACCCGGACGCACTTCTCGCGGGTGGCGCGCGGTGACGACTGGTGGGGTGCGTACGTCGAGGGGCAGGACATGGGGGCCTGGTCTCCGGCTCCTCGGGGCGCCGAGGATGCGTACGGAGAGACGGCGGAACCCCGTACTCCCTCCGGCCCGGAGCCCCGTACCGCCGTCGACCACCGGACCCCGTCGGTGACACCGCCGCCGAGTGAGGCCTACTCCCTGCTCGCCGAAGTCGGCCTGGTGGACGTGCGGTTGAGCCTTTCGGCAGCCGACTGCACGGCCCTCGCCCCGCTGGTCGAGGACTGGCTGCGGCGTGGCGCGACCCGGGACCGCATCATGCACGTCCTCACCTCAGGCCTCCCGCCGGAAGTCCACTCTCCCCGCCGCGTGACCGAGATCCGCCTGACGGAAAAGCTGCCACCCGCCCTCCCGCCGCGACCGCCCGCCGTACGCATGCTCGAGTGCGTCACCTGCCGCGCCCCCGGCAGCCCGGAGGCACTCAGCGGCGGCGAATGCGCCGCCTGCCGCGGCGACCAGCCGCCGCAGCCACCTATGCCCGTGCGCCCCGAAGCAATCAGGCACTACGCGGCCGAGGCCCGCCGCGCCGCGAAGACTCCGCCCCACCCTTCACCGCCGCGCGGCGGCGACTTGGCAGCGAGTGGTCACGCGTCGTAGACCCGGCTGCGCCCGCTCGACCTCGTTGCGGCACACGGTGTGGGCCGGGGTGGCTACAACAGGGCGCCGCCGGATACTTCGAGGCGCTGGGCGGTGACCCATCGCAGGTCCTCGGAGGCGAGCGCGGCGATGGCGTCGGCGATCTCCTGCGGTTCGCCGACGCGGCCGAGCGCGGTCTGCGCGCCCAAGCCCTCGCGCATCTGCGCGTCGTCCCGCATGGCGCCGCCGTTGAAGTCCGTGGCGGTCGGCCCCGGTGCGATGGCGTTGACGCGGATCTTGCGCGCCCCCAGCTCCACGGCCAGGGTCCGGCTGAGGACCTCGACCGCCGCTTTGGAGGCCGAGTACACCGAGGTGCCGGCGCTGGTGTGGCGGCTGAGGGAGGACGAGACGTTGATGATCCGACCCCCGTCGGCCAGCACGGGCGCAAGCGCCTGGATGAGGAAGAACGTGCCGCGCACGTTGGTGTCCATCACCGCGTCGTAGTCGTCGAACGTGACCGCTTCCAGCGGTCCGAACAGCCCGATCCCGGCATTGTTGACGAGGACGTCCAGCCGGGTCGCGTCCCAGCGCTCCAGCTGCGCGGCCAGGTGGGAGGCGAAGGCGGGAAAGGAGGCCACGTCGCTGATGTCGAGGCGCAGTGCGGCGGCCGTGGCGCCGGCGTCCTGAATGCTCGTGACCGTCTCCTCGTCCTCCTGCGCGTCGCCGCGGTGGGTGACGATGACGCGCAGCCCGTGCCCGGCCAGCGACTGGGCCGTGGCCCGGCCAAGTCCGCGATTGCCGCCGGTCACCAATGCGATCTTGCCTGACTCCATGAGTGCTTCTTCCTGCGGGAGCGGAACGACGCCGGCGGTGGTGCTCCCGTGTTCCCGCCGGGCAGATGCGAGTCGAGTGACTCGCCTCCCTTTCCACGTAAACATCCACGCAATGGCGAGTCAAGTGACTCGCCTCGTGATGGAGGCATACTGGGCCCATGACCGCAGGACTCTCCGCGCACCATCGACGTCTCGCTCAGCGCAAGCGCGAGGCGATCACCGCCGCGGCCACGAAGCTGTTCCTGGAACGGGGCTACGACGGGACCTCGCTGGCGAAGATCGCGCAGGAGGCGGCCGTCTCGAAGTCCACGCTGTTCAAACAGTTCCCCACCAAGGCAGCGCTCTTCGAGGCCATCGTCACCGAGTACTGGAAGGGCGGGCCGGACCCGGCGGCGCCCGCGGCGCAGCCCGGTGACCTGCGCGCCGGTCTGAGCGCGACCGGCCGCCAGTACGCGGACCTGGTCGGCCGCCCCGCGATGGCGGCCCTCTTCCGCATCGTCATCGCCGAACTGCCGCGCTTCCCGGAACTGGGACGGGCTCAGTTCGAGCTGGGCAAGCTGCCCTACTTCATCTCCGTCCAGCACTACCTGGAGGCCGAGCACGCCGCGGACACTGCGGTGGTACCCGACGCGGAGAGCGCCACCAACCAGTTCCTCGGAATGATCGCCAACTACGTCCTGTGGCCGCGGATGCTGCTCGCCGACTGGAGCCCCGCGCCGGCCGACGTCGGCCACGCCGTCGAGGAGGCGGTCACCACGATGCTCGCCCGCTACGGCCGCAGCGCCGACGACCTGGGGCACTCCTGAGGGGCACGGCCACCCCGGAACGCTGCCGGAGTACAGGTCAGTGCCGGTGCGGCCTGCAGGCGTCATTCGTGGCGACGGGACCCGCCGGCGGGCGTGCCACCGCCGGGAACGTGGCCGGTGTCCCGACCGTCGCCGCGGCGGTGCTGGGGCGCGGCGGTGCTGGGGCGCGGCGCGGGCAGGGGGCAGGCGCTGCCGGCGGTTGCGGGCCCTGTCGGCATTCCCTCGGTCCCTTGGGCATTCCGCAAGCCTCCATAGCCGCACTTGCCGGCATCGGCCCGTGCTGGGGGGTGCTGTGCCGACGTTCGGAGGGGTAGGGGAGTAGCGGCAACCGGCTCCGGGGCGGATCGCTGACGTTCGGCCCGGGTTCCCGCCCAACTCCTCCCGGTGTAAGGCGAGTTCGCCGTCGTGGGTGGCGATCGCGCCAGGGTGTGCCGCCAGTGCGGGTCCGGGTCCAGGGTCGGTGTCCGTGTCGATGGCGGCCCACGTGTCGCGGTGGCCTCGTGCGCGAGGGTCGTACGGCTGACTGTGCGGGCCGTGCGGGCCGTGCGATACGCGAAGCCAACTGGGCATCTAACGCGCTTACTTGGGTGGCGCGGCACTCGGCTGCGGCACCGGTTCCTGACTGGCAGCCGTGACTTGGCCGGGCATCTGCGCACGGACCGTTTTGCCGGTGTGCGGGCGCAGGAACCACTCGACGCGGGTGCACAGCGCGCGCACGATGCTCAGACCGCGGCCGCACTCCGAGGTCGCCGTGCCTGTTGGGCCGAGGCCGGGCACTGGGTCGGAGACGTCCACGAGCAGGGTGCCGTTCTCGAGTACGGCAAGGCGCAGGACCAGAACGCGTCCGGGGCGGGCGGCGTGCCGCACGGCGTTGGTGACGAGTTCCGACACGACCAGCACGGCGTCCTCCACGTCACCCGACCAGCGCCAGACCGTCAGCAGCAGCCGGGTACGGGCGCGGGCCTTGCCCACGGAAGCGCCTCGCGGCGGGTAGTCGCCGGACCATTCGGTCACCACGGTCGGCTGAGTCGCCGATGTCCTGTTCACGGGCGTGCCCTTCGCTCGCTGAGTGTTGCTGTTCGTCACCTAGCGTGGTGAGGGTCGGGCTACGCTCGCCAGAGGCGTTGTGTCTACAACGTGAGTTGTTGGACGAGGAGTTGCCGTGCCCGCACCCAAGGACCTCGACCCTTCTGCGTCGCCGCGCGCGATGCTCGGAGCGGAACTGCGTCATGCGCGCGAGCGAGCGGGCCTGTCCCAGGATGCGTTGGGGGAGCCGCTCTTTGTCAGCGGTTCCTTCATCGGTCAGCTCGAAGCAGGGACCCGTCGCATTCAGCCGGACGTCGCTGTCCGACTCGACGAGATTCTCGGTACGCGTGGCTTCTTCGCTCGCAACGGGAAGGTGTCCGTCAGGTCGCAGCACCCGGACCATTTCGCTGAAGCGGCAGATGCGGAGGCGAGGGCCACCGAAATCCGTGACTATTCGGGCCTGTTGATCCCCGGACTCGTTCAGACGGAGGCGTACGCGCGAGCCGTCTTCCGCGCCTATCGGCCTACGGGCCCAGCGGCCGTGATCGACGGCCTGGTGGCGGCTCGGCTGGACCGGGCGCATCTGCTTACGGATCCAACGACCCCGTTGTTGGATGTCGTTCTGGACGAGGCGGCGCTACGGCGAAAGGTCGGGGGCGCCGGAGCCATGATGGACGCGCTCGGTCATCTCGTCGCCCTGATCGAGGCTCACCGCATCACAGCTCAGGTGATCCCCTTCGGGGAAGGTGCGCACAGCGCCATGGGCGGCTCCCTAAAGCTCATGTACTTTGCCGACGACCCGGCCTTCGTCTACTTCGAAGGCCCTGGGCAAGGGCGACTTGAGGATGATCCAGCGACTGTCGCTGCCTTCGAGCGGACCTACGCTCGGTTGTGGTCCGTCGCATCGTCTCCGCGCCACTCCCTGGCCTTGATTCAGTCCATCGCGGAGGATTACCGCCATGAGCATCAACACCCCTGAGAACTGGCGGAAGTCGAGCTACAGCGACGGCAGCGGCGGCAACTGCCTGGAGGTCTCCGACCGCTGGTGGAAATCGAGTCACAGCAGCGGCGACGGTGGCAACTGCCTAGAGGTTTCTGGTCACTTCCCTGCCGCTGACGCGCTCCGTGTCCGCGACTCCAAGACCGCCGTCGAGGGCGGCGACGTCCTTGCCTTCTCCGCTTCGGCGTGGACCGCCTTCGTCGCGGCGCTCAAGCCGTAGTTGTGGGCGAGCTCCTGGCGTAGCGCGCCACGCTTGACGGGCAGTGCAAGTGCCTCCGTGCCAGTTCGGTGCGGGGGCACTTTCGCGTGTCGGTGCCTGACCGCGCTCTGCGCCGGCGTCGGTCTCGTCCATGCCCCCGCCCGACACCTCACCCGCAGCCGCTCATGCCCATAGAGCCGTCCACCGCACCACGGACTATGTGATGCAACTCACGTACCGGAAGCCCGATTTGGGTCTGATTCGACGGTGCAGAGTTGATGGCCGCGTGGAATGATTCGCGAAAGCAATTATCAAATAGGCGAGATGTGCCCGAGTTTGTAATGTCCTGTCTCATTTCGGCCGCTTGATGTTCGCGTACGCAAGGCATTTTGGTTTACTGCTGAACTTTGGGAGTGGTGTGGGTGTTGGTCACGGCGGTACGGCGTGGGCTCGTCGCCTCGGTGGTCGTTCTGGCGCTGGGCGGTGGGGCCGTGGCCTGTGGCGGTTCGGGTGACGAGGACGCGAAGGCGGATGCTCCGGCGGCGAGTGAGCAGGGCCAGCAGGAGAAGGGGACGGAGAAGGAGAAGGAGGCCGCGGGCGACGGAGCGCCTGAAGCGTCGCCCGATGCAACGGAGCCGGGCGAGGACGCAACGAAGGTCACCGGCCCCCACCCCTCCACGGCGGACCTGGAGAAGGCGGCGGCCACGTCGGCCGACGTGAAGGCGGCCGGTTACACGGTGAAGAAGCCCAGTGCCTCCGACATGGAGGGGATGGGTGAGGAGAAGGCGAAGAAGCCGGCCTGCGCACCGCTGGCGGATCTGCTCGGCGGGTCGCCCACCACTCCGGAACCGGCCGCGAAGGTGATGCGCCAGCTGAACTCCACCGAGGCGGAGCCCAAGGACCGCGCCCCGGCCGTCTTCACCTTCCTGCTCTCCTACGGGGAGAAGGCGGGCGCGTCCTACGTCGACACCCTCAAGCAGTCCGTCGAGGCGTGCGCGAAGGGCTTCGACACGACCACGCCGTCCGGCGCGAAGGTCTACAAGAAGGCCGAGTTGATCGAGGCGCCGGCCCCGGATGCGGGCGATGAGGCCTTCTCGTACGAACTGGCCGGCGACCTCGGCGGGATGTCCGTCCCGCTCGACTTCCATGTCGTCCGCAAGGGCCAGACCGTCGCGGTCTTCTACGCGATGGGACTGGAGCCGGGCGCTCCCGCGAAGGTCCCGGGCGAGGCGGTCGAGGCTCAGGTGGCCAAGCTCAAGTAGCCGTTGCGGCGCGGGGAGGGGGACGTGATGCACGGCCATTCCAAGAGCGCGACGGCCATGCGCGGTCGCAGGCGGCGGCGCATGAACGGCCGCCGGCGGCGGGAAACTTGGGGGCACCGGATAGCGCGGCAGTTCGGAGTCGCGCACCTCGATCGCGGCGCGAGCATGGTCGAGTACGCGGGCGTTCTGGTGCTCGTGACGGCGATCGTCGTGTCCGTGATGGGCCTGTCGCTCGGCGACACGGTCGCGGAGAAGGTGTCCACGCAGGTGTGCCGCATCGTCGGCGGCGACTGCGCGGACGCCGGCGGCGCGCAGGCCGGCGGCAAGGACTCCCCGGTCACCGACGGGACGAACCCCGGCAACAGCAACAAGCAGGGCGACGGGGCGAAGCAGGCGGCGTCGAAGGAGGACGAGGAATACGCGGCTGCGCAGCGGGAGTTGGCGGCAGCGCAGAAGGCGTACAAGTCCGACAACGCGAAGGCGAAGCACGCCGCCGGTGAACTGGCCCGCATTCTGTCCGAGGAACTGGGCATCAAGGACGCCTTCGACTGCATCACCAAGGGCGAATCCTCGGCCTGCACGGAGACGGTACTGAACGTCCTGTCGTCCCTCGTGGGCGGAGCGGTCGGCAAACTCGCCAAGAAGTACGGCGTCCCCTGGAAATGGGACGAAGCCGCCGACCTGATCAAAACCCTCAAGAAGCACGGCGGCGACCTCTACTCCGGCATCAAGGGCCTGATCAAGAACAAGAAGCGCGTCGCCAAGGCCGAGGCGGCCCTGAAGAAGGCGGCGGCAAAGGCCTGCAAGCCCAAACACTCCTTCCTGCCCGGCACTTCAGTCCTCCTGGCCGACGGCCGCCGCGTCCCCATCGAGACCGTCGATGTCGGCGACAAGGTCCTGGCCACGGACCCGGCGACGGATACCACGGCAGCCCGCCCGGTCACCGGCACCATCACCACCCACGAAGACAAACACTTCACCCGCCTCATGGTCGGTGGCTCCGGCGCTGGTCCAGGCAACGAAACCCTCACTGCGACAGACACCCACCCCTTCTGGCTCCCGTCCGAGAATCGCTGGGCGGACGCAGGCGACATCACCACGGGCGACCGCCTCCGCACCGCCGAGGGCACATCCCGCGCCGTCACCTCTCTGTCCCGCTACACAAAGCGTCAGACCACCCACGACCTCACCGTCGCCGGTATCCATACGTACTATGTGCTGGCGGGCAGGACGACGGTCCTGGTGCACAATCAGAATTGCACCAAGCCAGCCAACCTCCCGGGGTGGCGGAAAGTGGACATAGATATAGATCATGTCCTCGACCGGCATACCGCAGCAGGTCGGACGTACAGGCAGAGCGGCATCAAGACCAAATTTCCGGACGGTATGTCCACGAAGAGGATCAAGTCGACCATTCGCCAGGCCTACAAGTCGTCCTCAATAGCAGGAAGATCGCAAGGGAATCGCGTCTTCCTTCGAGGGAAGGCGAATGGGCTCGACGTCGAGATGTGGGTCAACAAGAAGACCCGCATGATTGAAACCGCCTATCCGGTTTGGAAGTGAGATTGTTGGGTTTCGAGGTGTACTGCGACGTGCACTCGCTCGATCGGGCCAGGTCGGGTGCCATCTGGGGAGACATTTGGGTCGACATGTCTGGATACGCCTACCCGGAATCTCACTGGAATGACATGGCGGTGGCACTCCTCGTTGAACTACTGGACGCGGTTGAATCGCTCGATGGGGCTTCGGATAAACAGGCAAGGGTGAGGTTCTTCGACGGTCCGTTCTGGATCGACCTGGCCGGTCGCGGCGATGGTGCATTGCACCTCTCAGTCAGAATCGATGGCGTCGAGCGACAGGAGGCTGTCGACTTGGGCGAGTTGCGTGAGTCGTTGAAACGCGTGGGAGGCGAGTTGGCCACTGCCTGCGTGGGGCGCGGATGGGGCGACGAGCAGGAGGTCCGGCGTTTGCAGGCCAAGTCGAAGGAATAGACCGCCCCAGGAGCTGTCCGCTGAAGCACCTGTGGAGTAGTTCTGCTGACTCCAGGTGACGTACTTGAGATCTGGAAGGATTTCGAGGGCTGCAGAGTTCGTTCGATGGCTACAAGGTTCGAAGGCGAGTCGAATTGAGTGCAGAGTGAGCGGGTCAAGCCATCCGACCCACGCGCGATAGCAATGCATGTGTCCCGGTGGCGCGTCCCGGCGGGGCGCCTGAGGTGTCTGACGGAAGTTGCGGACTGCAACGTCAGTGGAAGGCTCAGGTGGCCGTTGCGGCGTAGGGCGGGGGGCGTGGCGCGCGGCGATCCAAGGCCTCAACGACCTGCTTCGATAATGCCTTCCGATGAGGCAGGGGCGATCGAGTGGCTGAGTCACCGGCTCGTTCCATCACTCTCGGCGTCGACCAGTTTGAAGTGATCTTCCAGGTCACGCATCAAACGGTCAATCTCCAGGAGTCCCGACCCATGGAGATTGGGTTCACGGCGGCCGAACTGCAGAAACTGATTGACGCACTCCGCAATGTCGATGCCCATGTGGCCGATGCTTCGCGAGTGTGTATCCAGCTGGGCGGCGATGAGGCGGAGGCTCCTGCCGGGCTTCGAGTCTTGGCAGGCGAAGCGGATGGTGCGGGCGCTTCAAGGTCAGAGGTTACGGCGGGTATCCCGTCTCGAATTGTTAAACAGTGGCATGCGCTGGTGCAGCCAATTGTTTCTGCTCTGGGGTCCCGTGAATTGTTCCTGCGGGCGGGATTCGGGCCTGATGAAGTCGAGGCGGCAGTGGTGGGACTCGACTTCGATTGGTGAGTCGGCGTTCCCGTGTGAAGAATGTTGGCTCGCGTATGCTTGCGGCGCGACGAACGTAGTTGGGCCTGTCGTCAAGGACCTCTCAGAATGGCGACAATCGCGGCGAGGTCCGTCGAAGTGTAAGTCGCTGTAACGCGAAGAATTCCATGCCGGGGCAGGTCATGACGGGGACTGGACGTAGAGCGATGATCAGCGACGTGTCAGTTGAGAGTTTCGTGAGGGTTCCAGGGGGCGAGTACGTGTCCTCCGGAGACATGGATCGGCCTCCTGGTGACCCGGACTACGTCGAGGGGTACATCCGCATCGTCATGGGTGGAAGGGAGGTGATGGGGGCCGAGGATTGGGACCTGGTCGACCAGCTCTGGGCCTATATCGCGCGCATGTTGCATGAGGTTGTGGATTCGGGTGAAGCGTTCACGCTGTTCCCGGACCAGCCTTTGGAGCTGGCGTTCCGTCGTGAAGGTTCCCGCCTGATGATCCGGTGCGGGGAAAAGAAGGCCGAAGCCGAGCTCACTTCGACCGTCTCGACGCTCAAGGAAGCGGCGCTGCGTTTCTTCCGCGATCTGGACCGGGTGCAACAGGCCGAGTCGTGGCGCAATGCCGACGTAAGAGATCAGTGGGAAGCGCTCGCAGCGCCAACCGCGCATGGTCGCGCCTGACTTCGCGCAGATGCTGCGGAACGTCACCGGCTCAGGCGGTGACGTTCCGCGGAGGTACCTCCGTCAGGACGCCCGGCTCGCTGGTCGCGGCGTGCTCGTACGAACTCGGTGCCGACCCGCGCCGGGGCGGGGCCGAGTTCACTCCGGCCGCCGTTCACGAAGATGACCTTCGTATGCACCAGTCACGCCCGCCGCGGAACTACTCCACCCCGTCACCCAACTCCCAGGTCAGCACCGCACACCCCCCGTCGTCCGTAGCCCCCGTGCCGCGGTACGCCCCCAGTGCAGGGTCGTTGTCCGTGTCGACGGCGACCCACATGTCGTAGCAGTCGAGGTCGCGGGCGAGGGTGTGGAGGGTGTGGATGAGGGCTGTGGCGATGCCGCGGCGGCGGTAGTCCTCGGCCACGCCGAGTTCGTAGAGGCACATCTCGACGCCCTTGTCGGGGTGCAGCATCTCGATTCCGGTGATGAAGCCGACGGGAATGCCGGCCGGGGCGTCGGCCGCGTACGCGAAGAACATGTGGTGGCCCGGTGCGGCCAGGAAACGGCGGGTGGCCTCCGGGGTCGGGGTGTGGTCGAAGAGCTCCGGGGCCAGGAGGACCGTTTCGACGTCGGTGGCCCGGCGGATGTCGTGATCCGTTTCACTCCCAGGATTCATGGCGTGTTCGTACCACGGGCGCGGTATGCGGCGCGTGCCATATACGCCTGAGGGAGGTGGGAGGGTTCCGCCCGGTGGCGGCGTTGAAGGCACTCGCGCACCCGTACGGTGGAGCGCATGGATCTCCGATTGCCCCGGCCACCGGCGTGGCTGCGCGGACGGCGGCTGCTCGCAGTGGTGGCCGCCCTTCTCGTGCTTGTCGGCGCCGGCACCTGGACAGCCGTCGCCACCGGCGGTGAGCCCGAGGTGCGGCGCGCCGACCAGGTGATGCGGCACGACGGGGTACGTATCGACACCTCGTACTTCACCTCCGGGCCGGCCGACGAGAAGCGGCCCGCGGTCCTTCTCGGCCACGGTTTCGGCGGCAGCAAGAACGATGTGCGCGGGCAGGCCGAGCAGCTGGCCCGCGAGGGATACGCGGTGCTGACCTGGTCCGCCCGCGGATTCGGCGCATCGACCGGACGGATCGGGCTCAACGACCCGAAGGCCGAGGTCGCCGACGCCTCCCGGCTCATCGACTGGCTGGCCGAGCGCCCCGAGGTGCAGCTCGACAAGGCGGGCGACCCCCGGGTCGGCATGAGCGGAGCGTCCTACGGCGGTGCCGTGGCGCTGCTGGCCGCCGGTCACGACAAGCGGGTCGACGCGATCGCCCCGCAGATCACGTACTGGAATCTCGCGGACGCGCTGTTCCCGGACGGGGTGTTCAAGAAGCTGTGGGCGGGGACGTTCTTCTCCGCCGGCGGCGGCTGCAAGAAGTTCGAGAAGCAACTGTGTGAGATGTACGAGCGCGTCGCGGTCGCCGGGAAGCCGGACGCGAAGGCCCGCGAGCTGCTCGAGGCGCGCAGCCCGTCCGCGGTCGGCGACAAGATCGATGTGCCCAGCCTGATCGTGCAGGGCCAGACCGACTCGCTGTTCCCGCTCGGCCAGGCCGACACCATGGCCAAGACCATCGGGGACAACGGCGCACCGGTCGCCGTCGACTGGATCTCCGGCGGTCACGACGGCGGCGACGGCGAACAGGACCGGATCACCGGACGCGTCGGCGACTGGTTCGACCGCTACCTGAAGAAGGACACGTCCGCCGACACCGGCCCGGCCTTCCGCGTCAGCCGCACCGGAGGCGTCGACTCCACCGATGGCAGGACGCAGCTGCGCGGCGCCACCGACTCCGCGTACCCGGGCCTGGACAGCGGCGACCGCGCGATCGCGATCGGCCGCGGCACGAAGACGTTCGAGAACCCGGCGGGCGCCGGACCGCCTTCCATCTCCGGAGTACCCGGCATCACCGGCGGCATGACCCAGCTCAGCGCGCTCGGCGTCGGCGGCCTGTCCATGGACTTCCCCGGCCAGCACGCCCCCTTCGACTCGAAGCCGCTCGACCGCGACCTGCAGATCACCGGATCGCCCTCGGTGACCGTGCACGTCGAGTCGAGCAGCGACGACGCCGTCCTGTTCGGCAAGGTCTACGACGTGGGGCCGAACGGCACGGAACAGGTGCTGCCCAGCCAGCTCGTCACCCCCACGCGGGTGGCGGACGCCAAGCAGGGCAAGGACGTCGAGCTGACACTGCCCGCGATCGACCACGAGGTGCGGGCCGGCCACCGGCTGCGCTTCGTCGTCTCGGCCACCGACCTCGGCTACGCCTCACCCGTCGAGCCCGCCACGTACAAGGTGACTCCGCGCGGCGACCTGCACGTGCCGACCGCGCCGAGCGTGACCACCGAGGCGACACCCGTACCCGCCTGGGTCTGGGGAGCGCCGCTCGGCGCGGCCCTGGTGGGCGGCGGACTGCTGTTCACCGCGCGGCGCCGCACCACGAGCCCGCCGCCGGACGAAGAGCTCGCCGAAGTGCCCCTGCAGATCACCGACTTGAGCAAGAAGTACGCGAAGAAGACCGAGCGGTACGCGGTCAGCGACCTGACGTTCCGGGTGGAGAAGGGGCAGGTCCTCGGCCTGCTCGGACCGAACGGCGCGGGCAAGACCACCACCCTGCGCATGCTGATGGGCCTCATCCGGCCCGACGGCGGCGAGATCCGGGTCTTCGGGCACGCGATCCGGCCTGGCGCACCGGTGCTGTCCCGGGTCGGCGCGTTCGTGGAGGGCGCCGGCTTCCTGCCGCATCTCGCGGGCCGGGAGAACCTCGAGCTGTACTGGCAGGCCACCGGCCGGCCCGCCGAGGACGCGCACCTCGAGGAGGCACTCGAGATCGCCGGGCTCGGCGACGCCCTGGCCCGCGCCGTGCGCACGTACTCGCAGGGCATGCGGCAGCGGCTCGCCATCGCGCAGGCCATGCTCGGACTGCCGGACCTGCTGATCCTCGACGAGCCGACCAACGGCCTCGACCCGCCGCAGATCCGCGAGATGCGCGAGGTGATGATCCGGTACGCGGAGGGCGGCCGCACCGTGATCGTCTCCAGCCACCTCCTCGCCGAGGTCGAGCAGTCCTGTACCCACCTCGTGGTGATGGACCGCGGCCGCCTCGTACAGGCCGGGCCGGTCGCCGAGATCACCGGAGCCGGCGAGACGCTGCTCGTCGGCACCGAGGTCCCGCTGGAGGATGCACTGGTCGGCAAGGTCGACGCGCTGCCCGGAGTGGGCTCCGCGGTCGCAGCCGAGGGCGGACTGCTCGTCCGGCTCGACGGCGCCTCGGTGCCGGAGCTGCTCGCCGAACTGCTCCGTCTCGAAGTGCCGGTCACCGGGGTCGGTCCGCACCGGCGCCTCGAGGACGCGTTCCTGACCCTGATCGGAGGCTCCGCGTGAGCACGCTCACCGAGTCCGCGCCCGGCTTCCGGCCGGGACGCACCCTGCCGCTGCGCGTGGAGGCGGTGCGCCAGCTGAAGCGGCGCCGCACCCAGGTGATGGGTCTGGTGCTCGCGCTGCTGCCGTTCGTCCTGGTGGCCGCGTTCGCCATCGGTGGTACGCCGGAGGGGAACCCGCAGCGCGGTCCGTCCCTGATGCAGACGGCCACCGAGTCCGGTGCGAACTTCGCGGCGACGTGCCTCTTCGTCTCCGCCGGCTTCCTGCTGGTGGTGCCGGTCGCGCTGTTCTGCGGGGACACCGTGGCCTCGGAGGCGAGCTGGTCCTCGCTGCGCTATCTGCTCGCGGCGCCCGTGCCGCGAGCCCGCCTGCTGTGGAGCAAACTCGCCGTCGCGCTCGCCTTCAGCGCGGCCGCCATGGTGCTGCTTCCGCTGGTGGCGCTGGCGGTGGGTACGGCCGCGTACGGCTGGGGGCCGCTGGAGCTGCCCACGGGCGGCGGTCTGGCCGCGGGCGACGCGGCGTGGCGGCTCACCGTCGTGGTCGGCTACGTCTTCGCCTCCCAACTGGTCACCGCCGGGCTGGCGTTCTGGCTGTCGACGAAGACGGACGCCCCGCTCGGGGCCGTCGGCGGAGCGGTCGGCCTGACCATCGTCGGCAACGTCCTGGACGCGGTCACCGCGCTCGGCGACTGGCGCAACGCACTGCCCGCGCACTGGCAGTTCGCCTGGGTGGACGCGCTGCAGCCGCGGCCGGAGTGGGGCGGGATGCTGCAGGGCACGGCCGTCTCGGTGGCGTATGCACTGGTGCTGTTCGCGCTGGCCTTCCGGGCGTTCGCGCGGAAGGACATCGTGTCTTGATGGGGTGAGATCGCCTGCGGGGTGCGTCGGCAGGTTGTTGCGTCCTGGATGCAGCCGGGCGGCTTGTGGACGCATGCGTGCGTCCGGTGCGGTCGGTCGGTGCCCCGCGGTTCCCGGCGGGTTCAGACCTTCCGTGTCTCGATCTGTGCCAGGTTCCAGGCGTGGCTGCGGCGTGAGCGCAGTGTTTCCGGATGGTCGGCGCCGAGTATGCGGGTGCGGTCGGCGACGACCTGGGCCATGAAATGTGTGGCAGCGGTGTGTTGGCCTGCCTGGCCGAGGTTCCAGGCGTGCATGTGGCGGCTCCACAAGGTGTCCTCGTGGTCCCTGCCCAGTGTGTGGTACTGGGCTGCCGCGACCTGGGCCATGATGTGGGCTGCCTCGGTGTGCCGGCCTGCGCGGCCGAGATTCCAGGCGTGGTTGTGTCGTGTGCCGAGCGTGTCGGGGTGGTCGGCGCCGAGTATGCGGGTCCGATCGGTGGCGAGTCGGGCGTAGAGGCCGGCGGCTTCGGTGTGGTCGCCGTCCCTGCCGAGGGCCCAGGCGTGGTTGGAGCGGGCGCGGAGGGTTTCGCGGTGGTCGGGTCCGAGTACACGGGCGCGGTCCGTGGCGACCTGGGCGAAGAGGTGTGCGGCCTGTGCGTTG
Organism: Streptomyces sp. YIM 130001; assembly: GCF_003574445.1. Taxonomy (GTDB): domain Bacteria; phylum Actinomycetota; class Actinomycetes; order Streptomycetales; family Streptomycetaceae; genus Streptomyces. Next base: position 135,300 of record NZ_KZ984550.1, on the reverse strand, counting down.
ATGCCGGCTTTTGCCAGGTTCCAGGCGTGGCTGTGGTGGGTCTGGAGTGTCTCTTCGTGGTCGGCACCGAGTACGCGGGCTTCGTCGGCTGCGAGTTGGGCGTAGAGGTCGGCGGCTTCGGTGTGGTCGCCGTCCTTCTGGAGGCTCCAGGCGTGGTTGCCCCGGGCTCGGAAGGTCTCGCCGTGGTCAGGGCCGAGCACACGGGCGCGCTTCGCCGCGACTCGGGCGAATATGGGCGCCGCCTGTGCGTACTTGCCGATGTTCGTCAGGTGCCAGGCGTGCACGTGGTGGGCCTGGAGGGTGTCGGGGTGGTCGGCGCCCAGGGACCGTTCCGTGTCGGCGGCGATGCGGGCGTGGTACGGCTCCGCCGGCTCGGGGTCCGGCTCCGGACGCGGCCGCGGGGGAGGGGCGGTGGACTGCGTCGTGTACGGAGTGGTGGGCGTCGTGGCCCAGCTCTGGATCAGGGTCGTCATGGCGGAGTGCCACGGCGAGGCGGTGGGGAGGTCGTCGGCAGGGCTCCAGTGGGCGGCGATCCGGTCCAACACCTGGGCCGGCGTGGGCCGTTCGGCCCGATCCTTGGACAGGCAGGCGGTGACCAGGGAGCGGAGCGGGCCGTGCAGACCGTCGAGGCGCGGTTCGCCGGAGACGACCCGGTGTAGTACGCCCAGTGGCGGCCCCTGGCCGAACGGCTCGTGGCCGGTCGCCGCGAAGGCGAGTACGGCCCCGAGGGCGAACACGTCGGAGGACGGGCCGAGTTCGCCGCCCTCCACCTGTTCCGGAGACATGAAACCGGGCGTGCCGATCGAGGTGCCCTCGCCGGTCAGCACGGTGCCCTCCAGCGCCTGGGCGATCCCGAAGTCGATGACGCGGGGGCCGTCCGCGGCCAGCAGCACGTTCGCCGGCTTGAGGTCGCGGTGGAACAGGCCCGCGCCCTGGATGGCCGCCAGGGCCTCGGCCAGACCGGCCGCCAGTACCCACACGGATTCCTCCGGCAGCGGCCCGGTCCGCGCCACGGCCTTGGCCAGGTCCGGCCCCGGGATGTACACGGTCGCGATCCACGGCAACTCGTCGTCCGGGCCCGCGCCGAGCACGGGAGCGGTGAACGCCCCGCTGACCGCCCGTACGGCAGCCGCTTCCCGACGGAACCGGCGCCGGAACTCCGGCTGCCGCGCCAGATGCGGATGTACGACCTTCACCGCCGCCGACCGGGCGCCGGGCGAGCGCCCCAGAAACACCTCACCCATCCCTCCCGCGCCCAGGCGCCCGCGCAGGACGAAGTTCCCCACCCGTTCCGGATCGGCTGCCCGCAGCGGCTCCACGTCGCCCGTCTCGTCCACCGTGCCCCCTCGTCCATCGACTCCCCGGTTCCTACCCGACGTCCTGCGCCCAGCCAACCCCGCCCCGCCCGTGGGGAGTTGGCCCAACGCCTGTCCGGTACGACGTCCCGCATCCGTACGACGCCCCGTAGATCATGCCCGGCGTCCGCAACAGGATCGCTCGGCGCGAGCGCATCGTCTCCGGAAACCCGGATGTGCGGGACGGTGCACCGGTGGTGGCCGGATTTCGTAACTGGTGGTGTCGCCGAATCGAGATCCTTCCGAAACCGCCAGGACGGCTCCGACCCGCCACTTGCTTCGTCACAGTGCCATGCACCGGCGAACCGAGGGGGACCAGATGCGGGACGAACGACGATTGCGCGGGCGGCGCGTACGCACCGGACTGCTGGCCGCTGTGCTGGCCGGCGGCGTCCTGCTGACCGGCTGCACGGGCGGCGGAGACGGCGGCCAGGCGGCCCCGGACAACGCGGCCGGCGGCGCGCGGGAGGGCGCACCGGCGCCGGCCGCTCCGGACGCGGCGAAGCCGGAGGGGTCGGAGCAGGACGGCCAGGAGAACGGGAAGCGCGGCGCCGCGCCGCCCCCGGACTACCTCTCCACCTTCGCCCTGGACGTCGACACCGCCTCGTACGGCTACGCCCGGCGCACCTTGGAGAACGGCCGGATGCCGCAGCCGTCGACCGTACGGCCCGAGGAGTTCGTGAACAGCTTCCGGCAGGACTACGAACGGCCGGACGGCAACGGCTTCTCGGTGTCCGTGGACGGTGCGCGCGCACCCGCAGGCGAGGACTGGTCGCTGATGCGGGTCGGTCTCGCCACCGAGGCCCCGGAGCCGAGCAGCGAGCGACCGCCCGCGGCGCTCACCTTCGTCATCGACGTCTCCGGGTCGATGGGCGAGCCGGACCGGCTCGATCTGGCCAAGAAGTCGCTCGGCATCATGACCGACCAGCTGCGGCCCGACGACTCGGTGTCGATCGTGACCTTCAGCGACGAGTCGGAGACGGTCCTGCCGATGACCCGGCTCGGCGAGAACCGGGGGCGGGTGCGCGACGCGGTCGAGTCGCTGTCGCCGCAGGCCTCCACGAATCTCGACGCGGGAATCCAGGAGGGGTACGCGGCGGCGGTCGAGGGACGGAAGAAGGGGGCGACGAACCGGGTCGTCCTGCTCTCCGACGCCCTCGCCAACACCGGTGACACCGACGCCGACGCCATCCTGGAGAAGATCGCCACGGCCCGCCGCGAGCACGGCATCACCCTGTTCGGCGTCGGCGTCGGCAGCGACTACGGCGACGCGCTGATGGAGCGGCTCACCAACAAGGGTGACGGGCACACGAGTTACGTGTCCGACATCGAGCAGGCGCGGAAGGTGTTCTGCGACGAGCTGCCCGCGCACATCGACCTCAAGGCGCGCGACGCGAAGGCGCAGGTCGCCTTCGACCGGAAGACGGTCGAGCAGTTCCGGCTCATCGGCTACGACAACCGGCGGGTCGCCGACGACGACTTCCGTGACGACAGCGTGGACGGCGGCGAGGTCGGGCCCGGCCATACGGTGACGGCGCTGTACGCGGTGCGGCTGAAGGAAGGGGCGGCCGCCGGCGGGGAAGTGGCGAAGGCGACGGTCCGTTGGCTCGATCCGAAGACACGCAAGGCGTCCGAGGAGTCGAAGAGCATCCGCAGCGGCGCGCTCGACGAGTCGCTGTGGGACGGCGCGGACCGCAACTTCCAGGTCGCGGCGGTGGCGGCCTACTTCGCGGACGCGTTGCGGACGAAGTCCCCCGGCGAGGGTTCTTCGGGCGGCTCCTCCGGCGTCGAGGGCTCCTCACGCAGTGACCGTACGGCCGGGCCCGAGGGGACGGGGGCACGTCGAGAGCCGCTGCCCGGCGCGCCCGGGTTCGGTGAACTCACCGAACGTGCGCAGGAGTTGGCGGACGACATGGAGAACAAGCCGGTCCGGGACCTCGCCGCGGCGGTGGCGCAGGCGAGGGACCTGGGGGCCTGAGCCCGCGGATTCCCGCCGGGGCGGGGCCGCTTACCGGGCCCGGCCCTGGCGGTCCTGGTCCTCGAACTCCCCCACGAGCGCCCCGGACGGGCCGGAGGCTGTCCCGGACCGGGCCGAGGGGATCGATGAGGCTCGGCCGACGCCGGCGGCTCGCCCGGACCGCCCCGCCGAACGGCAGGCGAGGCAGTTCGGGTGGCCCGTGGCCGCAGCGGTGTCGCGGACGGTGAGAGGGTGTTCGGCCGCGGGGCGCGGGCCCGGTGCCTTGCCCCAGCCGGCGAGGTGGAGGAGCCAGGTGGTGACCAGGGCCGCAGGCGTGAGGACGAGCCCCGCCCAGAAGCCCGGGGTCCAGCCGCAGATCCCTGCGCCGAGAGCCAGCGCCGCGGCCACCCCCACGGCACAGCCCGCCCAGCCGGCAACGGTGTGGCCCTCGTCGTACCCGTGCTCACTCACGCCTGCCCCCTCGTGCCCGCTATCGCGGACATGCCGCGGCCGTGCCGCCGGCGCCGGATTAGAATGCCTTAGCAAGTGAGGAATTTATCTTAGGAAGTAAGGGATATTCAATGGAGGGCAGGCACCGCTCCGCGTCCGGGGCGGAGGCACTCGCCGCGATGGACGACCTGGTCGCGGCGAGCATCGCCGGTCAGCAGGAGTTCGCCCGGAATCTGGGCCTGAACATCACGGACCTTCTCTGCTTCACCCACGTCCTGGCGGCCGGCGACTCCCCGGTCACCGCCGGCGACCTGGCCGGCCGCGCCCACGTCACGACCGGAGCCGTCACCGGCATCGTGAACCGTCTGGAACGCGGCGGCCTGGTCACCCGACGTCCCGACCCCGTCGACCGGCGCCGGGTGCGCATCGTCGCCGTACCGGCCGCGGCGGAACGGGTGGAGGCCGTGTACGGGCCGTACGGCGCACGGCTCACGGAGCTGTTCGCCGAGTACACCCCCGACGAAGTCGCCGTACTGGCCGACTGGTTCACCCGCGCCGCCGCGCTCACCCGGTCCTATCTGGACGACTCCTGCGAGCCGTGACGAGCGGACGCGGACGTGGACGCGGACGCGGGCTCGAATTCAGCTCTTTCGGGGCTGAGTGAAGCGGAGCATGTTGCCCGACGGGTCGCGGAAGGCGCAGTCGCGCACGCCGTAGGGCTGGTCGACCGGCTCCTGCAGGACCTCCCCGCCGCCCGAGCTGATGCGCTCGAACGTCGCGTCGCAGTCGTCGGTGTGGAAGAGGACGCCGCGCAGCAGGCCCTTGGCGAGCAGCTCGGCCATGGCTCGCCGGTCGTCGGCCGAGGCGTTCGGGTCGGCGAGCGGCGGCTCCAGGACGATGCTGACGTCCGGCTGCGCGGGGGACCCGACGGTCACCCAGCGCATGCCCTCGAAGCCCACGTCGTCGCGGACCTCGAGTCCGAGGATGTCCCGGTAGAAGCCGAGCGCCTTGTCGTGGTCGTCGACGGCGATGAAACAAGTGGAGAGTTTGATGTCCATGCGGCTCACGCTACGACTGCCGGTCCCGCTTCGCTTCTCCGTTCCTGACCGGTCTCGTGGCGTATTTGGCGACGCACGGCGGGACGGCCTCGCCGTGCTCGTGGTCGCGGGCCCGGTAGGCGCTCGGGCTCTCGCCGACCAGTTCGGTGAAGCGCGTGCTGAAGGACCCCAGAGACGTACAGCCCACCTCGAAGCAGACCTCCGTCACCGACAGGTCGCCCCTGCGCAGCAGCGCCTTGGCCCGCTCTATGCGGCGGGTCATGAGGTAGCTGTACGGCGTCTCCCCGTATGCCGCGCGGAAGCTGCGGGAGAAGTGGCCGGGCGACATGAGCGCGCCCTTGGCGAGGGCGGGTACGTCGAGCGGCTCGGCGTACTCGCGGTCCATCCGGTCGCGGGCCCGTCGTAGCAGCACCAGATCCTCGAGATTCACCCGCTCACGATCGCACAGGGGGCCCCGGAGCGCGGCCTGCCCGGGATCGTCGCGCACCGTGCGGTGCGGATCTTCGCGAACTCTCGTCCGCCCCATTGATTTCTCCTTACGCGTGAGTAAGTTGACTCCTGCGTAAAGAACTTGGGAACACCGCGCAGTACGGAAATCACCGACCTCACGGTCGACGGACACGGGCCGACAACGGAGCCGACCATGGGTGTACGCAAGGATCTGAAACGGGCGAAGCAGCGCGGCGACCTGGCGTCGCGGATGCGCACCGAACTCGTCCGGGAGGGCGGCCGGGTGCGCGAGGTGCGCACCGAGAGCCTGGTGGAGCGGCCCACGACGGGCACCGTCGCGGACATACCGTTCACCAACGCGGCCGAGGCCCCCGACGCGGTCGTCCTGCACCGCAAGGATCCGGCCGAGGCGCACGCGGGGGAGGGCGACGCCTGGCGGCCGGTCACCGCCGAGGCCTTCGCCCGCGAAGTCACCGCGACCGCGAAAGGCCTGATCGCCGCGGGCCTCGAGCCGGGCGGCCGAGTCGCCCTGATGTCCCGCACCCGCTACGAATGGGCCGTGCTCGACTTCGCCGTCTGGGCGGCCGGCGGCCAGAGCGTCCCTGTGTACGCCACCTCGTCGGCCGACCAGATCGCCTGGATCGTCGAGGACTCCGGGGCGCAGCTGATGATCACCGAGACCGCGGAGAACACGGCGACCGCCACCGCCGCGACGGCCGCCCTCGCCGCACCCCCGCGCATCCACGAACTCGACTCCGGCGCCGTCCCCGAACTCGTCGCACTCGGACGTGAGTTGGATGACAAGGAGGTCGCCGAGCGTCGCGCCGCGCTCACCCCCGACACCGTCGCGACCCTCTGCTACACCTCGGGGACCACCGGCCGGCCCAAGGGGTGCGTCCTCACCCACGCCAACCTGCACGCCGAGGCCGCCAACACCGTCGAGCTGCTGCACCCCATCTTCAAGGAGGTCACCGAGCAGGTCGCCGCCACCCTGCTGTTCCTGCCGCTCGCCCACATCCTCGGCCGCACCCTGCAGATCGCCTGCCTGCAGGCACGCATCGAGCTCGGCCACTGCCCGAGCATCAAGCCGGACGAACTGCGCCCGGAACTCCGCTCGTTCAGGCCGACGTTCATCGTCGGAGTGCCGTACCTCTTCGAGCGGATCCACGACACCGGCCGCGCCACCGCGGAGAAACTGGGCCGCGGCGCCTCCTTCGAACGCGCCGACCGCATCGCGGTGCGCTTCGGCGGCGCCCACCTCGACAAGTTCCTCGGCCTCGCCCCCGGCCCCTCCGTCGGTCTCACCCTCGCCTGGGGCCTCTACGACCTGCTGGTCTACCGCCGCGTCCGCAAGGAACTCGGCGGCCGCCTCAGATACGCGATCAGCGGCGGCTCCCCGCTCGACGCCCGCCTCAGCCTCTTCTTCTACGCCGCCGGCATCGTCGTCTACGAGGGCTACGGCCTCACCGAGACCACCGCCGCCGCCACCGTGACCCCACCGCTCAGGCCGCGCCCCGGCACCGTGGGCCTGCCGGTGCCCGGCACCGCCGTCCGGATCGCCGACGACGGCGAGGTGCTGATCAAGGGCGGCATCGTCTTCACCTCCTACTGGGGTGACCCCGAGGCGACCCGACAGGCCCTGGACGACGGCTGGTTCGCGACCGGCGACCTCGGAGCGTTCGACGACGAGGGCTATCTCACGATCACCGGACGCAAGAAGGACATCCTGGTGACCAGCGGCGGCAAGAACGTCTCGCCCGCCGTCCTCGAGGACCGGCTGCGCAGCCGCCCGCCGATCGGCCAGTGCATGGTCGTCGGCGACAACCGCGCCTACATCGCGGCCGTCATCACCCTCGAACCCGACTCCGTCGCCCACTGGCTCGCCGTACGCAAACGCCCCGCCGACACCCCGATGTCCGAGGTGATCAAGGACCCGGAGATGGCCGCTGACGTACAGAAGGCCGTCGACTACGCGAACCAGGCGGTCTCGCGCGCCGAGTCCATCCGCTCCTTCACCCTCGTCGAGGGCGAGTTCACCGAGGACAACGGGCTGCTCACGCCGTCCCTCAAGATCAAGCGCCGTGCGGTCGCCGACGCCTACGCCGAGGAGATCGAGGGCATCTACCGTGACTGACCCGCACGCCACCACGACCGGCTTCGACTACGACGTGCTCGTCGTCGGCTCCGGATTCGGCGGCTCGGTCACCGCCCTCAGACTGACCGAGAAGGGCTACCGGGTCGGTGTCCTGGAAGCCGGCCGCCGCTTCACCCGCGACACCCTGCCGAGCACCTCCTGGTCCCTGCGCGACTACCTGTGGGCACCCCGGCTCGGCCTGCGCGGCATCCAGCGCATCCACCTGCTGCGCAACGTCATGGTCCTGGCCGGCGCCGGAGTCGGCGGCGGCTCCCTCAACTACGCCAACACGCTCTACGTACCGCCGCCCGCCTTCTTCCAGGACCGCCAATGGGCGTCCATCACCGACTGGCAGGACGAACTCGCCCCGCACTACGACCAGGCCCAGCGCATGCTCGGCGTACGGCAGAACCCCACCGTCACCGAGGCCGACGAGCATCTGCGGGACACCGCACGGGAGATGGGCGTCCCGGACACCTTCCGGCTCACCCCCGTCGGAGTCTTCTTCGGGGACGGCGAGGACGCCGACGGAGGAACCCGGGCCGAACCCGGCGCCGAGGCCCCCGACCCCTACTTCGGCGGCGCCGGACCGCCCCGCCGCGCCTGCACGCAGTGCGGATCGTGCATGACCGGCTGCCGGGTGGGCGCCAAGAACACCCTCACCGAGAACTACCTGTACCTCGCCGAACGGGCCGGCGCCGTCGTCCACCCGCTCACCACGGTCACCGATGTGCGCGAGGCCCCCGGCGGCGGGCACCAGGTCACCGTCACCCGCACCGGCCGCGGACGCCGCGGCCGACGCGTGCTGCGCGCCCGGCACGTCGTCCTCGCGGCCGGCACGTACGGCACCCAGACCCTGCTGCACACCCTGCGCAGACGTGGCGCGCTGCCCCGACTGTCCGACCGGCTGGGCGAGTTGACCCGAACCAACTCCGAGGCCCTGGTGGGCGCCCTGACCACCCCGCGCGGCCACCGCCGCAGCGGCGGCAGCGGAAACCCCGACTTCACCCAGGGCGTCGCCATCACCTCGTCCATCCACCCCGACCCCGCCACCCACATCGAGAACGTCCGCTACGGCAAGGGCTCCAACTTGATGGCCCTGATCTGCGTGCCGCAGTACTCGCAGCGGATACCGAAACCGGTAGCGGCGGTGCTCGCCTTCGCCCGCCACCCGGTGGTGGTCGCCCGTACCGTCACCACCTACCGCTGGTCCGAGCGGACCATCATCGGCCTGGTGATGCAGACCCACGACAACTCGCTGACCACCCGGCTCGGCAGACGCGGCCGGCTCACCGCCGACCAGGGGCACGGCAGCCCCAACCCCGTCCACATACCGGAGGGCTGGCGCGCGGCAGGACTGCTCGCCGACCGGATCGGCGGTCTCGCCGGCACCAATCTCGGCGAACTGCTCGGCCGCCCGCTCACCGCCCACTTCCTCGGCGGCTGCCCGATCGGCGCCGGACCCGAGGACGGTGTGGTCGACCCGTACCACCGGCTCTGGGGCCACCCCGGGATCTCGGTCGTCGACGGATCCGCGGTGTCCGCGAACCTCGGGGTCAACCCGTCCCTGACGATCACCGCACAGGCCGAGCGCGCGATGTCCCTGTGGCCGAACAAGGGCGACACCGACACCCGGCCCGACCAGGGATCGCCGTACACGCGCGTGCCCGCGGTGGCCCCTGTCGCGCCCGTGGTGCCGACGGGGGCGTACGGGGAGCTGCGGGGCGCCGGCCGCGGGCCCCGGTCGGCGCGGTGACGGTCAGCGGCTCGAGGTGAGGCCCGCGTACACCACCGTGTTGCCCGAATAGGCGCCCTCGGTGCGGGAGTACGTGCCGCCGCAGGTGATGACGCGGAGCTCGGGCCGCTTCGCCTGGCCGTAGACCTTCTCGTCGGGGAACGTGTCGCCGTCCAGCAGCTCGACGCCCTCGACGGTGAAGACCGCCGTACTGCCGTCGTCGCGGTCCACCTCGATGGTGGCGCCCCGCTTCAGCGCGCCGAGCCGGAAGAACACCGCGGGACCGGTCGCCGAGTCCAGATGCCCGACGGTCACCGCGGTGCCGCGCGCACCGGGCGTCGTGCCGCCCGCGAACCAGCCCGCGGACTCCGGCCGGTCCGGCGGCGGCACCTCGAGCCGGCCGTCCGGCTGCAGACCGAGACCGGCCAGGGGCGCGTCCACCTGGATGCTCGGGATCCGGATGCGCAGCGGCCGGGCCGGGGCCATCGGCTTCGCCGTACCGGCCCGCTCTTCGCCCGCCTGTGCCGCGGCCGGCCGGGGCGGACCGTCCTCGGCCCGTACGCCTTCGGTCATCAGCCAGGAACCGACGAGAATGCCGAGCGCCGTGATCCCGGCCAACGGGACCTTGATGCGGGGAGCCTGATCCGAGGAGCGCACGCGCTCACCTCCGCTGGTGTACCGGTCGGACAGAAAGGGCGGAACGCGGGGCCCAGGGGGCCGTGGCCCGCGGCCGCCCCTGCTCCGCGTGCGGACCGGGGGCGGCGCGCGGAACGGTCAGGAGGAGGAGTCCCTGCGGCGCCGGCGGAGGATCAGCCAGGTGCCGGCCGCCCCGGTGGCCAGGGCGAGCGCGGCGCCTCCGGCGATCTGCGCCGTGGCGTCCCGGTCCGAACCGCCGAGACCACCCATGACCTGGCCGGTCGGCGCGGTCGGCGACGAGCTGGCGGTCGGGGTGGCGGTGGTGGTCGGCGACGAGGTGGCCGTGGGGGTGGGGGACGGAGAGGTGGGGGAGGGCGAAGTGGAGGAGGAGCCGCTGACGGTGACCCGCTGGGAGCCTGCGGCGCCGCCGTCGGAGCAGATCACGGCGACCGTATAGGTCCCGGAGCCGACCGATGACCAGGTCGCGGTCCTGGGGGAGCCGTCGTCGAGTGCCTCCTGCTGACCGCCCGCGAACGTGGCGTTGCCGCCGCCCATCAGGGCCGCGGTGCCACCGGTCGGGCAGTCGGTGGTGGAGACCCGGACGGTGCCCGCATCGGACGTGACGTCGATGCCGGGTTCGGCCCGGGCGGGGCTCGCGGCGAGCAGCAGGGCGAGCGGGGCGGCCACGACGGTGGGGACTGCGGCCAGAACCAGGGCGGGACGCCCGGATATTCGTATCGTGCGCATGAACACCCTCCACGGAGCCCGGGTGGCGGCGCCGCTGTGGCACTGCCCGAACGGGAAGGCCCCACGCTCCGTGCTGTCGAGCCAAAGCGCTTCACGCGCGCTGTGCACGCCGTGGGGGGCCGGGGGTGTCCAGGCGGGTGACACGATCCGCCGGATGGCGGTGTCGGGGCGCCTGCCGGACCGGCCCCGTCAGGCCGGTGTGTACCGCAGGACCTCGCCGCCGGGGAACTCCCGTACCAGTTCGCCGCCCTCCGCCCGAAGCGTCGACGAGTCGCCGGTGGCGCAGTCGCCCGACGACGCGGAACTGTCCACGTCCGGCGGCGTGACCCGTATCGGACCGGCCGCACCGCCGGCCGAGACCAGGACCATGCCCGCCTCGCAGTGCAGGCTCCCGCTGTCCGACACCAGCTCGGCGGCCGCGCTGCCGACCGCCTTCTGCCGCACCGTCATGCTCTGGGTGCCGCCGCCGGGCAGCGGCCGCTCCCACGTGCCGATCACCTCGTCCGGGAGCCGCTCCGGCTTGTCGACCCGCCGCAGCTCCGCGGTCCGCCCGGCCGCGCTCCAGCGGATCGCGTCGCCGTCGCCGGGCGACAGCGTGTGCTCACCGAGTGCCGAGCACTTGTCGTCCGGGATGCTGCGGACGACCTTGGTGTCGAGCCGTACCGAGCGGGTGCCGTCCTCGCCGCCCTTGCCGGCCAGTTTGCCGTCGCTGGTGCAGGCGTACGTCCGGCCCAGGCTGATGCTGGTGGCGACGACCTCGCCCAGCTGCCCCTTGGAGATCACGAAGCGCCGGTACTGGCCGGTGGGCTGCCCGTCGCGTTCCACCTCGCCCGCCCAGGTGCCGACCAGTTCGGCCGGTACGTCCGAGGCGGTCCCCGCGCCGCCGGCGTCGTCGGCGAACGGGCCGAGGCCCGCGGCGGCCGTCCCGAGCACCGCGGCCGCGACCACGGCGGCGGTCCCCGCCGTGACCTTGAGCAGACGGCCCCGGCGCCGCGGCGGCTCCGGACGACCGAAGTCGTCGTCGCCGTACGCAGTGCCTGAGGGGCCTGTGGTACCTGAGGGACCGCCGTGCGGGAGCACCGTCTGCGGCAGTACGGCGGTGCCGGCCTCGGGGCTGTACGCGGCCGGCACCGGGCCGGACTGGGCCGTGGTGGCCTGGGTGGCGCGCGGCGGCGTGTCCGTGTCCAGCAACTTGACCGCGCTGCGCCCCAGTTCGGCGATCAGGCGGGCCGGCAGCCAGGGCGGCGACGAGGTCGCGGTGGCCACCGGCTGCACCTCCTGGACGATCTCCTCGGGCGTCGGCCGGTCCGCCGGATCCTTGGACAGACACCGGGCGATCAGCGTCCGCAGCGGCTCCCCGATCCCGACCAGGTCCGGCTCCTCCTCGGCGATCCGGAACATCACGGCATGCAGACCGCCGGAACCGCCCCCGCCGAACGGCGTGCGCCCCGTCGCGGCGAACATCAGCACCGCACCCATGCAGAACACATCGCCGGCCGGGCCGAGTTGATCCCCCTTGACCTGCTCGGGCGACATGAAACTCGGCGAACCGACGACCATCCCGGTCCGGGTCAGAGTGGATTCCGGTACGGCGTCAAGGGCTCGCGCGATGCCGAAGTCGATCACCCGGGGGCCGTCGATGGTGACCAGCACGTTCGACGGCTTGAGGTCGCGGTGCACGAGTCCGGCGCCGTGGATGTCGAGCAGCGCACCGGCCAGACCGTAGGCGAGGGTGCGTACCGATATCTCCGGCAACGGCCCGTGCCCGGAGGCCGAGACCACGTGGTCGAGCGACGGACCCGCCACATAACCCGTGGCGACCCAGGGCGTATCGGCTTCGGTGTCCGCGTCGAGTACGGGGGCCGTCCAGCGCTCACCGACCCGGCGGGCCGCCGCGACCTCCTGCCGGAACCGCTCACGGAACTCGGGCTCGGCGGCCAGTTCGGCCTTGATGACCTTGACCGCCACGGTGCGGCCACCCGGCGAACGCGCCAGATGGACATCGCCCATACCGCCGGAGCCGAGCTTGCGGATCAGCCGGTAACCGCCGATGCTGCTGCCCGCGGACGATCCGGCGCCGCCCCCGCCTTCCTCAGTCGCCCCGGTCATCCCGTTCCCCCTCGGTTCTGCTGCAGCTCGCCTCGTGCACACACTCCGGCCCACTCTCCGTCACGAAGGTCACGGGGCGGACGAGGGCGGGCGTCTGTTTGATGCGGAAAACGTGGTGGAGGGGTGGAGACCGGGTTTCCTGGGACGGGAGTTGGGCCGCGACCTGACCATGGCCTCCGCACTCAGGATCGCGCCGTCGCCACCTCGTGGCCGGCCAACGACAACCGCATGCGGCACAGGCCCTCCGCCTCGACGCGCGCTTGCAGCCCCAATGCGGGTGTCAGATCCGAGAATTGCGCAGCGACTGCCACACGGCGCCGGCCAGCGCCCGCGTCGCTCGAGGGACCGACAGTCCCTCATGTTCGCGGTACAGCTTCCAGTTGTACGGCAGGAGCGAGATCTTGTTGGAGGACAATGAGCCGGCCTGGTGGGCCCTGTACACAGCCAGCGGTTCGGAAAGGCCCCTGGCGTCAGCACCGTCCCGCATGATCGACAGCCAAAGGGCGTAGTCCTGCCGTTTGCGCATCTCCGGCATCAGTCTCGTGCCGAGGATGTTGCGGTCGTACATGGCGGTCAGAGCGCCGATGTGGTCCCTCGCCAGCATGGCGCGGTAGTCCACGTGGCTGGTTGCGCGGACTACGCGCCCGTTCGGGACGAAGTCGGTGCTCTCCCCGTCGTAGTCGGCGTCCATCTTGAAGTACGAGGTGAATGTCAGGGGCGCAGTACCGGCCGCAGCGAATTCGATCTGCCGCTCGGCCTTCTCCGGCAGCCACATGTCGTCGCTGTCGAGGAAGGCCACGTAATCCCCGCGGGCCCGCTCGATGGCGAGGTTGCGTGCCCGGCCGGCGCCGCCTCGCTCGGGTGCTGATTCCGGCAGGACACGTTCGTCCTGTCGGGCGAACTCCGTCAGCAGGTCCATGGAGCCGTCGGACGACTGGTCGTCTGTGATCAGCAGCTCCAGGTCACTGTGGGTCTGCGTGAGTACCGACCGGACCGCTGCGCCGAGAGCGGCTGCCGAGTTGTACACGGGCATCACGACAGACACCAGGGGCACAGCGCTTCCTCCTTGCTCGGCCGGCACGACCGTCATTCAAGCACTGCCGATCCGCTAGGGGTGTCGTCGGCCGGGGTTTCGTCGGGGCTGCCGCCAGCGGTGCGTACCGCCGAGGTGGGGCACCGTGCCGTCGGCCACGACGTGGCCCATTCGGCGTTCGACTACCTGATGGGAGCGCGCGTCCTTCGTCCCCGACCGCCGAAATCGGCTGACTGGCGCGAACATCGACGTGCAGTGAGCGTCGGCGCCGCGCACCGCTCGGGGGACCGACTCCCGCGAGCCCACCCACCCGCGTTCGAGGCCTACGCGGTGTCGTCGTTGCGGAGCGTCGAGTTGCGGACGACCAGTTCGGGCTGGAGGACCACTGCGCGGTGGTCGTGGGTGGTGGCGTGTTCGCCGGTTTCCTCGATGAGTAGTTCGGCTGCCGCTCGGCCCATGCGCTGTGCGGGGCGGCGTACCGAGGTCAGGGGGACGACCGCGGCGGCCGCGAACTCGATGTCGTCGTAGCCGACGATCGCCAGGTCCCGTGGCACCCGTACGCCCGCCGCGTACATCGCCTGCAACACCCCGAGCGCGAGCAGGTCGTTGGCGCAGAAGACGGCCGTCGGGCGTTCCGGCAGGCCGAGGAGGCGGGCGCCCGCGTCGATGCCGGAAGCGACGTCGAGCCGGGCCGACTCCACCAGGTTCAGTGCGTCATCGGGCAGCCCGGCCTCGCGCAGCGCGGTGAGTGCGCCGCGGTGCCGGTCGCGGCACTGCGGCAGCCGCATCGGCCCGCTGATGTACGTGACCCGGCGGTGCCCGGCGTCGAGCAGGTGCCGCACCGCGAGCGTGCCGCCCATCACGTCGTCCACCGACACCGAGCAGCCCTCGTCCGCCGGCACCTCGCGGTCCACGTGCACGTACGGGATGCTGCGCCGCTCGATGTCGCCGAGGCCGCGGCCCGTGGTGTCGGCCGGGGTGACCAGGACGCCGCGGACCCGCTGCTCGGCGAAGAGCGACAGGTAGTAGTCCTCCTCGGCGGCGCTGCCCGCGCTGTTGCCGAGCATCACCCCGAGTCCGGCGTCCCTGGCGGCGGCCTCCGCGCCCTTGGCGACGGCGGCGAAGAACGGGTTGGCCATATCGAGCACCAGCATGGCGAGCATCCGGCTGCTGCCGGCCCGCAACTGTCGTGCGGACTCGCTGCGGACGAAGCCGATCCGCTCGATCACCGCCCTGACCCGGTCCCGGGTCTCCTCGGCGACCTTGTCCGGCCGGTTCAGGACGTTGGAGACGGTGCCCACCGACACCCCCGCGAGCCGCGCCACTTCCTTGATGCTCACCGCTTGCGCCACGCGACCCGTCCCGCCTTCCTGCCCTGGTCCCGGCGCCTGTCGGGGGCCCGGGCCCGGCCATCCTAAGGCGCGCGTCCGGCCCTGCCGGGCACGGGGGATCTTACGGAGCGGAGCCCGGCCGCCGTAGCGGCGCCGGTGATCGGGGCGGCGTTCAGGCAGCGGAGTGCAACCGGGCCGCGGCCCGGTCCCACGGTGTCCGGTCGCCGGACGGGTCGTGGCGTACGGGTGGCAGCGCGGTGCGCAACAGGGCGCGCAGCTGCGCGAGTTCGCCGTGCACGGCGCCGGCGGCCCGGGCCTGGACCAGTACGTTGCCGAGCGCCGCGGCCTCCGCCGGGCCCGCCACCACCGGCAGTCCGCAGGCGTCGGCGGTCATCCGGCACAGCAGGGTGTTGTGCGCCCCGCCGCCGACGATGTGCACCGCGTCCACGTCCCGCCCGGACAGGCGCCGTGCGTCGTCGACGGCCCGCCGGTGCGCGAGCGCGAGCGAGTCGACCACACAGCGGGTGAACTCGGCCGGGGTGTGCGGTACCGGCTGTCCCGTACGACGGCAGGCCTCCGCGATCCGCTGCGGCATCCGCCCCGGCGCGAGGAACTCCGGGTCGCCGGCGTCCACGACGTGCCGAAGTTGCGGCAACTTCGCGGCCTCGTCGAGAAGTTGACCGAGATCCTGCGGCCGTCCCGCTTCCTCCCAGTCGCGCAGGCACTCCTGCAGCAGCCACAGGCCCATCACGTTGCGCAGGAAGCGGACCGTGCCGTCGACACCGAGTTCGTTGGTGAAGTTGGCGCGCCGGCTGTCCTCGGTGAGCACCGGCGCGTCGAGCTCCATACCGGCGAGGGACCAGGTGCCGGTGGCGATGTACGCGAAACGGGGGCCCTCGGCCGGTACCGCCACCACCGCCGACGCGGTGTCGTGCGAGCCCACCGCGGTGACCGGCACCGGGCCCTCGAGTCCGGTGTCCGCAAGGGCCTCCGCGAGCAGCTGTCCGGCCGGGTCGCCGGGGCCGCGCAAAGGGGCGAACAGGCCGAGGTCGATGCCGAGCCGCTCGGCGACCGGCCGCGACCAGTCGCGGGTGCGCGGGTCGATGAGCTGGGTGGTGGAGGCGTTGGTGAGCTCCGTGCCGGCCTCGCCGGTCAGCCAGAGCGCGATCAGATCGGGGACGAGCAGCAGCTGCCTGGCCGCCGCCAGGGCGGGAGTGCCCTGCGCGGCGGTCAGTTGGTACACGGTGTTGAACGGCAGTTCCTGCAGGCCCGTCGCCGCGTACAGCTCGGTCCGGGGCAGTACTTCGGCGACCTGCTCCGCGACGCCCTCGGTGCGGGCGTCGCGGTAGTGCACCGGGTTGCCGATCAGGGAGCCGGTGGCGTCGAGCAGCCCGTAGTCGACGGCCCATGCGTCGATGCCGACACTGCGGGGTGAGCGCCCGGCCAGTTCGCCCGCCCGGCGCAGGCCGTCCAGGACTCCCCGGTACAGGGCGAGTACGTCCCAGTGCAGGGTGCCGCCCGTGCGCACCGGACGGTTGGCGAAGCGGTGCGCCTCGGCGAGCCGCAGTACTCCGTCGTCCCCGCCGCTCCCTCCCCGTACATGGCCGACCATCACCCGGCCACTGGACGCACCGAGGTCCACGGCGGCGAAGGGGAGGGGAGCGGGGGAGGAGCGCAGAGTCACGGAAACCTCGCGAACAGGCGTACAGGGGACGGGAGTCGGTCAACCGGCCAAGCAGGGCTCGCCGCCACGCGGCTCACCGCAGGAACGCCGCCGCCACCCCGGCGTCCACCGGGATCAGCAGTCCCGTCGTATGGCTGAGATCGCCCGCCGTGAGCGCGAAGACCGCGTTCGCCACATGCTCCGGCAGGACCTCCCGCTTCAACAGGGTGCGCTGGGCGTAGAACTCGCCGAGCTTCGACTCCTCCACCCCGTACACCGCGGCACGCTGCGCGCCCCAACCGCCGGCGAAGATGCCCGAACCGCGCACCACGCCGTCCGGATTGACGCCGTTCACCCGGATACCTTGATCACCCAACTCTGCTGCGAGCAGGCGTACTTGGTGGGCCTGGTCGGCCTTGGTCGCGGAGTAGGCGATGTTGTTGGGGCCGGCGAACACCGCGTTCTTGGAGGCGATGTACACGATGTCGCCGCCGAGTCCCTGCTCGCCCATGATCCGGGCGGCCTCTCGTGACACCAGGAAGGAGCCGCGGGCCATGATGGCGTGCTGTACGTCCCAGTCCCTGGCCGTGGTCTCCAGCAGCGGTTTGGACACCGAGATGCCGGCGTTGTTCACCACCAGGTCCACACCGCCGAAGGCCAGCGCCGCGGCGCGGAATGCCTCGGCGATCTGCTCCTCGGAGGTGACGTCCACGGTGACGGCCAACGCCCGGTCGGGGCCGCCCAGTTGCTCGGCCACCTCGCCCGCCGACTCGGAGTCGAGATCGGCCACCACCACACAGGCACCCTCGGCCGCGAGCCGCCCCGCGATCGCCCGCCCGATGCCCGACCCGGCACCGGTGACCAGAGCCACCCGCGCGGCCAGCGGCTTCGGCGCCGGCATCCGGCGCAGCTTGGCCTCCTCCAACTCCCAGTACTCGATACGGAACTTCTCCGACTCCTCGATCGGGGCGTACGAGGACACGGCCTCCGCTCCGCGCATCACATTGATCGCGTTGACGTAGAACTCGCCGGCGACGCGGGCCGTCTGCTTGTCCTTGCCGAAGCTGAACATGCCGACCCCGGGCACGAGCACGATCGCCGGGTCCGCGCCGCGCATGGCGGGGGAGTCGGGGCCCGCGTGCCGCTCGTAGTACGCCCGGTAGTCCTCGCGGTAGGCCGCGTGCAGCTCCTCGAGGCGGGCCGTGACCTCCTCGAGCGGGGCCGTCGGCGGCAGGTCGAGGACCAGCGGGCGGACCTTGGTGCGCAGGAAGTGGTCGGGGCAGGAGGTGCCGAGCGCGGCGAGCCGCGGGTGCTCGGCGCGCGAGGCGAAGTCGAGTACGGCGTCGGAGTCGGTGAAGTGCCCGACCTGCGGCCGGTCGGTGGCGGCGAGTCCGCGCACCAGCGGCGCCAACTCCGCTGCCCTGGAACGTCGTTCGGAGGCCGGCAGCGGCTCGTACCCCTCGATGACCGGACCGAAGGGCTCGGCCGCACCGCGCTCGGCGAGAAACGCCTCCGCGGTCCTGATGATGTGCAGCGAATTGCGCTCGCAGGCCTCGCTCGTGTCGCCCCAGGCGGTGATGCCGTGGCCGCCGAGCACACACCCGATCGCCTCCGGGTGTGCTTCCTTGACGGCCGCGATGTCGAGGCCGAGCTGGAATCCGGGCCGGCGCCACGGCACCCACACCACCTGCTCGCCGAAGCACTCGGCGGTGAGCTTCTCGCCGTCGGCGGCGCAGGCGAGGGCGATGCCGGAGTCGGGGTGCAGATGGTCGACATGGGGTGCGTCGACCAGTCCGTGCATCGCGGTGTCGATGGACGGCGCCGCACCGCCCTTGCCGTGCAGACAGAAGTCGAACGCGGCGACCATCTCGTCCTCGCGCTCCTCGCCCGGATAGACACCGGTCAGGGCGCGCAGCCGGTCGAGCCGCAGCGCGGCGAGGCCGCCCGCCGTCAGAGTGCCGAGGTCGCCGCCGGACCCCTTGACCCACATCAGGTCCACCGGGTCGCCGGTGACCGGGTCGTCGGCGGTGCCCTTCGCGGAGGTGTTGCCGCCCGCGTAGTTGGTGTTGCGCGGATCGGATCCGAGCCGGTGCGAACGGTCCAGGAGCTGTGCGGCCTCGGGGTGGAGGCCGCCCGGCGAGTCGGTCATGGTGTCCCTCGGGATCGGTGACGGATCGAGTCGGTGACGGACGGAGTCCGTGACGGAGGCGCCGCCCTGCCCGGTGCGGGACGCCCGGGGCGCGGCGGGTGAGGTGCGCTGGTGGCGTACGCGGATGACGTGCCGAGCCCGGAGGCTCAGGCGCCCCAGCCTGCCTGCTGACCGCCCGTGCGTTCCTTGACGATGCGGTCCGCCCAGCCGGACGCCCGGTACGCGGCCATCGGGTCGGGGTCGATGCCGAGCGAGGTACGCACCTCGGCGAGCAGCGGGCGTACGTCGGTGTTGAAGGCGTCCATCAGGGCGGCGTTGGCGCCGAGCACATCGCCCTCGCGCTGCGCCGAGTCGAGCGCGTCCGCGTCGACGAGGAGTGCCTTGGCCGTGGCCTCCTGGACATTCATCACCGAGCGGATGATCGCCGGGATCTTGGGCTCGATGTTGTGGCACTGGTCGAGCATGAACGCCGTGTCCGCGGTGAGCCCGCCGCCGCGGATCACCTCGTACATGATCCGGAACAGCTGGAACGGGTCGGCGGCGCCCGCCATCAGGTCGTCGTCGGCGTAGAAGCGGGAGTTGAAGTCGAATCCGCCGAGCTTGCCCTCGCGCAGCAGCAGCGCCACGATGAACTCGATGTTGGTGCCCGGCGCGTGGTGTCCGGTGTCCACCACGACCTGCGCCTTCGGGCCGAGCTTGAGGCAGTGCGCGTAGGCGGTGCCCCAGTCGGGGACGTCGGTGGCGTAGAAGGCGGGCTCGAAGAGCTTGTACTCGAGCAGGATGCGCTGGTCGTCGCCGAGCCGTTCGTAGACCTCCGCGAGCGCCTCGCCGAGGCGGCCCTGGCGGGCGGAGAGGTCGTCCTGGCCCGGGTAGTTGGTGCCGTCCGAGAACCACAGTTTGAGGTCGCGCGAACCGGTGGCGTCCATGACGTCGACGCAGTCCAGGAGGTGGCGCACGGCCTTGCGGCGCACGGCCGGGTCCGGGTTGGTCACCGAGCCGAGCTTGTAGTCGTCGTCCTGGAACACGTTCGAGTTGATGGTGCCGATACCGACGCCGAGTCCGCGCGCGTGGTCGGCGAGCGCCGCGTAGTCGTCGACGCGGTCCCACGGGATGTGCAGGGCGACGGTCGGGGCGACACCGGTGTGCAGGTGCACGCGGGCGGCGTCCTGCAGCTTCTCCTCGGGCGTACGGGGCACCCCGGCCTGCGTGAACACCTTGAAACGGGTGCCGGAGTTGCCGTACGCCCACGACGGGGTCTCGATGATCTGGGACGTGAGGGCGGACTGCACGGCGGATACGGCGGTCATGAATCAGCGCTCCCAACTGAATCGTTTCATTGAAGGAAGCTAGGTGACCTCAACTGGCCTGTCAAGAGCATGGGTTCACCTGGTCGGGATGCCTGCCCGCCGGTACGCGCGACGTTCGTCCGAGTTGCCGGGGCAGAGGTGCGCGGAGGTCGGCGGGATCTCGTGCCGGGGCCCGTCCTCCGCCTCTTGAAACCTTTCATGACGGGTGCGGCGTACGGGTGCGGGGCGCCGATCACCCAGGAGTCGAGGGTCGGTGCCTGGCCGATACAGTCGGGCGGCATGAATCGGAGTGGCATAGCCCGCAGGTCGGTGCTGGGTGCCGCGCTGGCTGCGGTGGGCGCGGCCGTCGCGGGATGCGGGCGGTCCGACGGCAAGGACGGCAAGCCCGAAGCGGCGAAGAAGAAGCGGGCCTGGCGCCATATACACCTGGCCGACGCATGGGACGGCGCCTACGTCGCCATGGCCGCCCCCGCCCGCGACGACGTATGGGCGCTCGGCATGCGCGGCGGCAAGGACGGCGGCACGGGCGCCCGGCTGTTCCTCGACCGCTTCGACGGCGATACGTGGACCTCGGGGCCGCTGCCCGGGGACCTGAAGGCCGACGCCGGCTTCACGCTGCACGCGAGCGACTCCAAGAACGTCTGGCTCGCCGAGAGCCGCCCGGAGGCAGCGACGCGCGTCCACCGCTGGGACGGCACGAAGTGGCACCTGCTGCCCGAGACGCCGGCCGCGCCGGCCACGACCACGGCCCCCGGGAAGGGCGGCAAACTGGTCACGGCGGGACCGGAGGCCGGCTGGCTGATGCTCGGGGACACCGTGGCGCACTGGGACGGCTCCGCCTGGCACACCCCCGACCTGGACTTCGTCCCGGCCGGCCTCGCCATCTCCGCCGCACTCGGCTCCGGTGGAGACCCGGGCGTGTGGGTGGCGGGGGTACGTGACCTCGACTGCGCGGAAGGGGAGTGCTATCCGCAGCCGGCGAGTGCGGTCTGGCGCAAGGGCCGCTGGCAGGCGCTCGACACCCCCGAGTTCCGGTTCGACGATCCGGTTCCTCCCGAGGCCTCGGCCGGCCTGGACACTGTCGTGGCCGACGACGCGAAGCGCGGCTTGTGGGCCGTCGGCCGGCACGACTTCAACCACGGTGAGGTCGACGACGAGCCCGAGTCGGAGGAGATCCTGCTGCAGGGGGACGGCAAGACCTGGCGCAAGCGGCGCATCCCGCGCCTGCGCCACGCGATCGACGCCACCACCACGACGCCGGACGGCCGCGGCGGGCTGCTGCTCGACCACGAACACCATTTCACCGCGGACGGCGACGTCCACAAGGTCGCGTGGCCCGCGGAGATCGACGGGCCTCCCGACTACAAGGTCGACCCCCGCTTCGGCCAGCAGATGGAGTGGAACGTGTCGTGCCTGCTGCCGGGCACCCACACCGTTCTGGCCGCCGGCGCGGTTCTCATCAGCGGCGGCGACGACCCGGACATGCCGAGCCGGCCGATGATCGCCCGTTTCGACGGGGCTCGTTGAGCGGGGACGGCGCGTGCGGCGGGTATGTCGGCCGCCGAAAACCCTGTGGACGGTGCGGGCGGCGCCCCGTACCTTCGTCGCGTCGTCGGCCGTATGCGAGTAGTGGGGTGCGTGGGATGAGGGACCGGATGGACGCGGCAGGTAGCCGGACGCCGCAGGCAGACTTCCCGGCCTCATCCGATCGAAGGACTCCCCGAAGTGGATCTTCCACGTAGTTTCACCGTCCGCGAGAGCAGTCACCGCATCCACAACCCGCTCACCGGCGAGAAGTTGGCCACGCTCGGCCGGGCGCTCCGGCTGCCCGCAGGAGCGCGCATGCTCGACCTGGCCTGCGGCTCGGGCGAGATGCTGTGCACCTGGGCCCGCGACCACCGGCTCACCGGGACCGGCGTGGACATCAGCACGGTCTTCACCGAGCGGGCCCGCGCGCGAGCCGCCGAACTCGACGTGGCGGACCTCGTCACGTTCGTGCACGGTGACGCCGTCGGCCACGTCGCCGACCGGCCCGTGGACGTCGCGGCATGCATCGGCGCCACCTGGATCGGCGACGGCGTCCCCGGCACGATCGACCTGCTGCAGAGGAGCGTCCGCCCCGGCGGGATGCTCCTCGTCGGCGAGCCGTACTGGCGCCACCACCCACCGCACCAGGAGGCCGTCGACGGCTGCCACGCCGGCAGCGTCGACGCCTTCCGCCTGCTGCCGGACCTGCTCGGGCAGTTCGGCACGCTCGGCTACGACGTGGTCGAGATGGTGCTCGCGGATCAGGACAGCTGGGACCGGTACCGAGCCGCCCAGTGGCTGAACGTCCGCCGCTGGCTCGATACCGGCCCCGAGGACGAACTGGCCCCGGAGCTGCGGGCGGAGCTGGACGTCGACCCCGTTCGGTACGTGCGCTGGGAACGCGAGTACCTGGGCTGGGGTGTGTTCGCCCTCATGCGCCGCTGACGTCCGTGCGCCGCGCGGAACCCGCCCGCGGCCGGGCAGCCGTCTACCGGAAGGCCTTCCGCAGGAGTTCGGTGAACCCGGCCGGGTGGGTGGTCAGGCCGGTGTGGCCGCCGGGGAAGTGCACGAGCCCGGTGCCGAGGCGCTCGGCCAGGAAGTCGGCCGCACGGTAAGGGAGTTCGCCGCGCGACTCCTGCCCGCCGGCCGTCACCAGCCGGTCCGCCAGCGCCTGCAGCCGCCGGATGTCCGGGGCGTAGGACATGAAGGCGGGCACGATGCGGCTCACGAAGTAGGGCAGGTTGGCCATCGTCCGCTCGACGCGCGCGGCCGCCTGGGGCGGGAGCCGGAGGTCGGGCTCCGGGGCAGGGGCATCGCTGCCGCTGTCGTCGCCCTTCGTCAGTCCCGCTGCGAAGAGCGTCATCGCCGGCATCAGACCCTCCGTCCGGAAGGTCTCCTGTACCCGTGCGATCAGCGCCCGGTGTTCGGCGGCGTCCGGCAGGACCTCCACCACCGGTGGCTCGTGCACGACGACGCGTGCGATGCGTTCGGGGTGGGCGGTGAGCAGATGCAGTGCGGCGATCGCTCCGGAGCTGGCGCCGAACACCCGGGCCGGCCGGTGGGGCGAGAGGAGTTCCAGCATCCGGAACGCGTCGTCCGCGTGCTGGGCGACCTGCTGCTCGGCCTCGGGGTCGTCCAACGGACTGCGGGACATGCCGCGCGGATCATAGGTCGCGACCGTGTAGTCGGCGGCCAGATCGTCCGCGATCCCGTCGTACGAGGCGGAGTCGCCGGCGCCGCCGGGAATCAGCAGCAGGAGCGGGCCCTGGCCGCGTACTTCGTGGTGCAGGGTCGCGCCGTTCACGCGCAGGCGGCTCGACTCGGTCATGGGGTCTCTCCTTCTTCTCGGGCCGGGGGCCAGTGCTCGAGGAGCGTGTGCAGGGCGTCGAGGGCACGGACCCAGGACTGCTCCGGCGTGCGCGCGTGCGCGAACCCGCCGGCGGCCTCCAGGGCGACGAACCCGTGGAACGTGCTGCGCAGCAGGCGGACCGCGTCGGTCAGATCGGGCTCGGACAGTCCGTAGCCGCGGAGCATGCCGTACGTCAGCTCGACCGCGCGCCGCGGGCCGGGTGCGTCGGCGACCAGTGCCGGGTCGATACGGATCGGGGTCTGCGTCGCCAGGTAGCGGCCCGGATACCGATGGGCGTACTCCCGCCAGGCGTCGGCGTACGCGAACAGTGCGTCCTTGCCCGATCTGCCGGCGGTCGCCTCCGCGATCGCCAAGGTCTTCTCGTCGGCTGCCAGCAGGGAGATCCGGCCGCGCAGGTCCTCCAGGCCGCGGACGTGCGTGTACAGGCTCGCGTCCTTCACGCCGAGGCGGCGGGCCAGCTGCGACATGGTCACCTGGTCGAGCCCGGCCTCGTCGGCCAGTTCGGCGCCCGCGAGCGTCACCCGTTCCGCAGTCAATCCGGCCCGTGCCATACGTTCTCCTCGCCGTTCCTAGGGGCTCTAGTTATAACCTAGGACCCCTAAGGAAGCAATCGGGGAGCGCTCTGCTTCGACGCACCGGCGGATACGGAGTTGGGCCGGGCGACTTCTTGTCTTCACCCCGGGGATGAACTAGCGTCCGGCGGCTCGCGTTCGCTCTGAGCGCTGTGTCACCGATCCACGTGGGCGGCCCGCACAGGGGTGCCGCGTATCGTCACGCGACCGAGGAGTGTCCATGAGTGCCGCCGACCGTCGTCCGGTCCCCGCCCGTCGTCGCCGAAGTGCCCTGGCCCGTACGGCTGTTCATGTCGCGGCGGCCGCCGTGGCCGCCACCGCCGTCCTCGCCCCGGGCGCCGCGGCCGCGCCGGATCCGCACGGCGGCGCCGTGCCGCGTCCGCTCTCCGACTGGGACCACGAACGGCTCGCCGCGGGCGTCGACCTGTACCGCGGCACCGTCGCCGGACGGCCGGGAGCCGACCGGTGGACCGTCACCGTGCGGACGGAGGGCGCGCACCTCGCCGACGCGGGCGATGCTGCCGCGCTCGCCGACCGGCTGCGGCAGTCGGGTGCGAAACCCCGTACGGAGAAGGTCACTTGGCCCAAGGGCGCCGACCGCAGCGGACTGCTCGGCGTACGGGTCAGAGTGGGGGAGTACGACACCCGGGCCCAGGCCGACGCACGGCGTGACGAACTGGCCGCCGACGGGTTCGACGCCGTCGCCGAGTGGACCGGGGCGGACGGCACTCGCGGCACCGGCACCGCGCAGGTCGCCGTCGCCGTCGTCGACCCGAAGCGCTACGGCGGTGCCCTGAAGGCGAGTTACGGCACCGCGGTCGCCGGACGCGAGAACGTCACCGACATGGCGCGCGAGGCGGACGCCCTGCTCGCCGTCAACGCCGGCTTCTTCGTCATGGAACCCGAGGACGGCGTCCCCGGCGCCGCTGCCGGAATCGCCGCGTACGACGGGGAGTTGCAGAGCGCGGCCACCGGCGGTCGGATCGCGGCGGTGTTGCGCGGGGACGGTCTGCGGCCCGAGTTCAAGAAGCTCGACACGGATCTGAAGGTGCGCGCCTCGGGCGCCACCGAGACCGTGGACGGCGTGAACCGCATCCCCGGCCTGGTCCGCAACTGCGGCGGCGTCGGCGGCGACAGCCCCACCCAGCGCCCGCAACATGACGTGACCTGCACCGACCCCGACGAGATCGTGAAGTTCACCGACGAACTCGGCGCCGAGACCCCGGCCGGCGACGGCGTCGAGGCGGTGCTCGGTGCGGACGGCGCGGTGCGCGAACTGCGGCCGCGCGGCGGTCCGGTGCCGGCCGGCGGCAGTGTGCTCGCGGGTGTCGGCAAGGGCGCCGACTGGTTGCGCGACCACGCCGGCGAGGGCGAGGACGTGTCCGTACGCGAGCGGATCCTCGACGAACGCGGACGCACCGTCCGGCTCGGCAAGGACGACGCGATCGTCAACGGCGGACCGCAGCTGTTGCGCGACGGCCGGGTCGCCGTCAACTACGGCGCCGACGGCATCGAGCGGATCGGTGACCCGTCGTTCGCCTACACCTGGGGCCTCAAGCGCAATCCGCGCATGCTGATCGGTGTCGACGCACGCGGCCGTCTGATCCTGGCCGCCGCGGACGGCCGCCAGCCCGGCTACAGCGACGGATTCGGCCTCGACGAGGCGGCGCAGCTGATGAAATCGCTCGGTGCCGAGCAGGCGATGGCCTTGGACGGCGGCGGCTCGGTCGGCATGGCCGTCGACGGCGAACTGATCAACTCACCGTCGGACGGAGCCGAACGGGCGGTGGGCGACGCGCTGCTCCTCACCCGCTGATGCGGACACCGGGCTGCGGCCGCCGCGCTTCAGGGGCGGCCGGCGGCCGGCCGGCCCTGGCGCAGGGCGAGGCAGTCAGGTCTCGTCGGGCCGGACGAGGTGCTCCTGGACTTGGCGCAGCACGTGGTGTTGCACGGGCCTGAGCGTCTGTTCGCCCAGCTGGTTCACCAGCGCTGCGGCTTGTTCGTCGAGCGGGGCGGGCCCGGTCAGCCGCGTCGGCAGCGGTTCCAGGTGCGCGGCCGGATCGTCGATCAGCGCCGCGATCTCCTCGTCCGGGGTGCCGGCCCGGATGGCGTAGAGGCGTTCCGTCAGCGCCGTGGATGTGGCCATGTCGTGGTCGGTCGTGCCGAACGGGGCAATGGATCCGGCCGATCCGTCCTCGCCGATCAAGTGGCCTACCAGGACGAGTAGTTCTCTCGTCGGGCGGAGCCGTACCCGGTCGTGCCACCCACGGAGCTCGGACCGACGCCTCGGGATAACTCAACTCCCTTACAGAACGCCCCTGTTCGCGCGAAAGCCCGGAAAGCCCGTAGCGGGCGAGAACATCCCGGTGCGCGTCCCCCGCGCCGCTTTGCACCAGAGCTTCCTTGACGCGACCATGGCGATGCCAGGGCTTCCGAACTCGCCTGAAAAGCCCGGGCCGCTGGGGGGAATCCAATGCTCCGCATCCACTTCACCGATGCCGACCTGGCCCGCACGCGGATCGCCTCCGCGCCCGACCCGCTCTGGGAGATCTGCGCGAGCCTGCACCGCATGCAGACCCGCCACGGACGCTGGGCCTACGCAGACTGGTACCGCGGAACCCGCGCCCGGCTGCACGACGCCGGACTGGTCCGCACCCTGCGGACGATGCTGCTGCCGCTGATACCGCGCGCCGCGTACTTCCCCGACTTCCTCACCCCGCCCGAGGCCGTCGACGGTCTCGACGCGGGACTCGAGGCGGTCCTCGCCACCCCGGAGCAGCGCGTACGGGACGAGATCGGCATCCTCGACCGCACCTGCGGCGCCCCGGCCTGGGCGCCGCGGCTCGCCGAACCGGACCTGCGCCGGGACCTGGTGCACGCCCTGCGCCGCTACCACGACCTGGCCATCGCCCCGCACCGCGACGCCGTCCGCGCCAGGATCGAGGCCGAACGCTCGGTGCGCGCCCGCGCCGTGCTCGACGGCGGCACCGAGGCGTTGCTCGGGGACCTCGGCCCCGACCTGCGCTGGCGACGCCCCGTACTGCACACCCGCTATCCCGAGGACCGCGATCTGTATCTGAACGGCCGCGGGCTCCTCCTCGTCCCCTCGTACTTCTGCTGGGGCAACCCGGTGACGTTCGGCGACACGGCCCTCGAGCCCGTACTGATCTACTCCCTGCGGCACGAACCGCACCCCTCCACGCTGCCCGGCGACCTCGGCTCCGGCGCCTCGCTCGCCGCCCTCCTCGGCCGCACCCGTGCGGCGGTGCTGCGTACCACCGCCGTGGGCGCCACCACCGGAGAGATCGCCCGCGCCCTCGGTGTCTCCGCATCCTCCGCCAGTCAGCACGCCGCTTCGCTGCGCGACGCCGGCCTGCTGGTCAGTCACCGGCACACCCACTCGGTCCTGCACACCCTCACCCCGCTCGGCGCGGCCCTGCTGCGCGCCAACACGGGGGCCACCCCCGCCCGTTGACCGCGAACGGCGGGGCGGAGCCGGAGTACGGCCGATACGGTTGATCCACAGTCCGGAACGGGGAGGGGACCCGGTGGAACCCATCACGATGTCGGCGGTCACCACGATGGCGTCCGCCATGGGCACGGGCATGGCGTCCGAGGCGGGCCGCCGCCTGGTCAACCTGCTCGGCGGCCTGGTCGGCCTCGAGGAGCGTGCCCCCGACAGCGGCACCGACTGGGGCCCACTGGTCCAAGTCCTGTGCGACCAGGCGCGGGAGGACCCCGAGACGGCGCTGCGGCTCGCCCACATCATGGCCATGACCCGCTCCACCCTCACCCCGCCGACGGCCTCCCGTACACCTCGACTGCCACCCGGAACGCCGTACTTCGAGAATCATCGCGCCCCGCTGAGGCGCCTGGCCAAGGAGGCGGGACGCCGCCCCGGTACCCACCCCCGTGCCGCACTGCTGCACGGTCCGCCCGGTATCGGCACGACCGGGCTCGCAGTGGAGTTCGGCCGGAGCGAGGCGCGGCGCTTTCCCGACGGGTGTCTCTACGTCGATCTGCGCAGCGACCCCGACGCCTCCGCGGCTCTGCGGCAGGCTCTGGTGACGCTGGGCGTACCGGAGCAGCGCATCGCCGCCGTTCCTGCCCGACGCGAGGCGGAATTCGCCGAGTTGGTGGCCGGCCGGCGCATGCTCGTCGTGCTTGACCACGCCCGCTCGGCGGCCCAGGTGCGGCCGCTGCTCACCGCGTCGCCGAGCGTGTTCACCGTCGTGGTCGCCCGGCGGCCGCTCGTCGGCCTCGACGCCGCGTCCGTCGAGGTGGAGCCGCTCGCGCCGCGCAATGCCCTGCGGCTGCTGACCCGAGTGGCGGGCAAGCAGGCCGTGGACGCGCTCGGCGACGGCGTCGATGTGGAGCTGGAACGCTGCGGGGGCCGCCCGCGGGCCATCCGACTCGTCGGCGCCGGGCTCGTCACCGCACCCCCCGACGAGGAGGCCCGCACCGTGACCCCCGACGACCCGCTGCACGCCGCGGCCGACCGCGCCTACCGGGCCCTCGACCCGGACGTCGCCCGGCTGCACCGGCGGTGCGCTCTGTGGCCTTGGCCGGCCCTACGGTCCGGCCCCGCTGCCGCCGCGGCGCAGATCGGCGAGGACGAAGCCGCCCTGGCTCTCGAGGAGTTGGCAGGGCGCGGCCTGCTCGAGGGCGACCCCGTCGCCGGCTACCGCCACCCGCCGGCCGTACGCCGGCACGCCGAGGAGGCCGCGATGCGCGAGGAGCGCGTCGCCGGCTGCCTGAGGGCCGTGGAGCGGACCGTGCGCTGGTACGTCGACCTGGCGGTGGACGCGGGCACCGCGGCTCTGTCGCAGCGCTGGCAGATCGGCGCCACCCAGGCGCCCGCCCCCGGCCGTTACGCGGACCCCGGCGCCGCACTCGCGGCCCTCGGCGCCGAACTCGACGGCGCCGTACAGGCGGTGCTCGCCGCCCGGGAGTACGCACTCGGGGACACGGCCTGCGTCCTGGTCCAGGGACTGTGGCCGATCCAGCTCAAGGACGGGCGGCACGAACAGATGCTGCCCGCACTGCGCGCCGGCGTCGAGGTGGCCGAGGACGTCTGCCCCAACACCCGGATGGCCGGGCGGATGTACACCTTCCTGGCGTCCGCGCTGATCGAGATGCGGGAGTACTCGGCGGCAGAGGCGGCCGCGCGGTCCGCGCTCGCCGCCGAGGAGCATGCCGGTCATCTGCGCGGCCGCGCCACCGCCACCGAGACGCTCGGCCGGCTCAGGCTCGTTCAGTGGCGCTACGAGGACGCCGACGAACTGTTCGTGGCGGCGGGCCGCATCCTCGACGGGATCGGCCCCGGCGACGAGGGCGCCGCCGACCTCCCGCGGTTCCGGGCGCTGCTCGACCGCCACCGCGGCCGGGCCCGCACGGGACAGGCCATGCGCGGGCTGCGCTCCTGGGACGACCCGGAGCAACTCCTGTTGTCCGCCCTGCGGTTCTTCCGCGGCGAGAGCGACGGCGTGGCACCCGAGACGTACAACGCCGCCCGCACCCTGACGGACCTGGCCGAGCTGTACTTCTTCAGCGGACGCCGCGAACAGGCGGTCTTGCTGACCGACGACGCGATCCGGGCCCTGGAGGGTGAGCGGGCCGAGTACCACGTGGCGCATCTCAGGGCCCTGCGGCGCAGTTGCGTCGGCGGTCCGGACCTGCCTGAGCCGCCTACCGGCGGCTGACCTCCTCGGCCACCTCGACCCGGTGTACCGCCGTCCCGGTGCGGACCGCCAACACCCCATCCAGTTCGGCGAGTTCCTTGCCCGAGGCGAGCCAGGCGTGCAGGGCCGAGGCGTACGCCGCCGGGTCGGCCGCGTCCTGCTCCCGCGCGGTCAGGAGCAGCGGCGCCCGGCCGCGGGACACCGCGATGCAGCTGCCGGGGCCCGTCACGTATGCGGCGAGTGCGCAGTGCCGGTGGCGGGCGAGCACTTCTGCCGCCCACTGCGTCGGCGGGCCGAAGCGGGGGTCGTCCGGTTCGCCGTGGCGCAGGACGACGTCGGCGAGCGAGAGGTGGGACGGGTCGAGGGTGTCCTCGTGCACGGCCGTGTGCGCCTGGCCCCCGGCGACCGGTTCGGCGTCGAGGCCCGCGTGCCGGGTGACCGAGACTTCGCCCGGGCCGGTGACCTGGGTGACGACCTGCATCGGCGCTGTGCGGCGCGGCGGGTCGTACGCGGGTGTCCGGAGCGGGTCCAGGAGGGCGCGGCCTGCCGGCTCCGGTATGCCGATACGGGAGTAGAAGGTGCGGCGCAGCAGTTCGGCGGACCGGCCGGGGTCGGACGAGACGAACTCGGCAGGGTCGGCCGGCGCCTGCTCATGTGCGGTGAGAACACGAGTGAGTTGGGGCCGCAGCGGTGCGTGCGGGTCGAAGCGCGGGGCTCGTCGCACGAAGTCGGCGACGGGGGAGTCGGCGCCGAGCCCCGGCAGGTGGGTGGCGCCGAGCAGTACGGGTGTGCGCAGGGCGGCGGCGTAGTACGAGACGGAGCCGAAGTCGCCCAGGACGAGGTCCGCGGCGATCAGCGCCTGGCGCCAGTCGTGCAGCGGGTCCACGAGGGCGAGTCCGGCGCGGCGGGCCCCGTCGAGCCACATGCGTATCTGTCCGGGGCCGTGGCCGTGCCAGATGTTGGGGTGCAGTACGGCGGCCACGCGGTACTCGTCCGCCGGCAGTTCGGCGGTCAGCGCGGGCAGCAGGCGAGGCAGCACATCGCTGCCTCCGTCGCCGAACAACGCCTCCGGATTCCAGGTGGAGTTGATCAGGACGAGACGCTGCTCGCGGCGTACGCCGAGGGCGCGGCGGAAGCGGCCGCGGTGCGGCGCGGCGGCGAGCAGGCGGTCGTAGCAGGGGTCACCGGCGAGCACCGCGGTGGACGCGGCCTCGGGGCAGGCGGCACGCAGGCGCGCGAGTTGCTCGGGGTGGGACAGGACCATGACATCCGCGACGGGGCGCCCACCGGCGAGCAGCCACTCCTCCGACAGCCCGAAGACCCCGGCTCCCGGCTCCCGGCTCCCGGCTCCCGGCTCCCGGCTCGCCAGCTTCTTATTATAGCCAACGCCGTGCGACAGAACGGTCAAATCCCCTGATATCTCAGGGAGTTGGCCGCCGAAGCTGGCGGCGATGGCGAGGTCGACCGGGGTCGCCAGGGCCTGCTCCCAGGGCAGCACCGGGATCCCCAGGCCGTGCAGGAGTTCCGCCGTGCCGGCCTGGAAGGGCGAGGACCCGGTGCAGGTGGCGAGCAGCTGCACCCGCAGGTCGTCGCGGAACAAGGGGAGTACGTCGAGCAGCCGGGTCGCCGAGGTCACGTTGTGCACCACGAGAAGCACCCGTCGGCACCGGCCGCGCGAGGCCCATCGCCGCGCCTCGTCCCCCACCGGCACCCGTAGCCAGTCACTCTGCTCCTGCGGCACGTGCGCCCCCTTGCTTCCGCGCCGCGATGCTACCGGCGGGGCCGGTTCGCCAGGCGGGGCGGTGCGTTCCGCGGGTGGTGCGCCAGGGGCGCGCGAAGGGCCGCTGAAGTGCTCGGACGTCCGAGGCGGATTCCGGAGAAGCCTAAGGTTAGGCTAACCTCATCGCCGTGAAGGTGAGTGACCTCGACCGAGACGGCATACCGCAGCGCCGGCGTGCGCAGCCCCTGGAGGGCGACGCCGCGCCGAGCGTGGGCCTGGCCGCGGCCGCGCTCACCGTCGGCTACGACGGCGTCGACGTGGTGCACGCCGCCGATCTGAACCTCCCGCGCGGCAAGGTGACCGCGCTGATCGGCCCGAACGGCAGCGGCAAGTCCACCCTCCTGCGCGCCGTCGCCCGCCTGCACCGCGCCCGCACCGGCAGCGTGACCGTGCCGCGCGAAAAGGCTCCCGGCGACGGCTCCCGGAACGGGAGCGCCAATGACGGAGACCCCGAGCAGCTGGACGCCCTGACCCTGTCCCGCAACGAGTTCGCCCGCCGTATCACCATGCTCGCCCAGAGCCGAACCGCACCCTCCGGACTCAGTGTCCGCGACGTGGTCGCCTTCGGCCGCCACCCCTACCGGCACCGCTTCCGCGGCACCGACCCCGACGGCCCCGGGGTGGTCGAGCACGCGCTCGCCGTCACCGACGTCGTCGCGTTCGCCGACCGCGGCGTCGAGCAGCTGTCCGGCGGCCAGTTGCAGCGCGTCTGGCTCGCCTGCTGCCTCGCCCAGGACACCGACGTACTGCTCCTCGACGAGCCGACCAACCACCTGGACCTGCGCTATCAGGTCGAGATCCTCGACCTGATCCGCGACCTCGCCGACACCCACGGCGTCACGGTCGGAGTCGTCCTGCACGACCTCGACCAGGCGGCCGCGGTGGCGGACCAGGTCGTCCTGCTCGCCGAGGGCCGCGTGAGCGCCGCCGGCACTCCCGCCGACGTGTACGAGTCCGAGCGGCTCACCGATACCTACGGCATCCGTATCGAGGTCGAGAGCGACCCCGCCACGGGCGTCCCCCGAACCCGCGCGCTGGGCCGACACCACCGCCGCCTCGAAAGGTCCTGAACCCTCATGACGTCCAAGCTCCGGGCCTGGCCCGTGTTCGTCGCCGTCGCCGCGGTCGCCCTCGCCGGGTGCGGCACCACCGAAGCGCCGGAGGAGGAGTCGAAGGGCGGCGACTCCGCGCTCACGCTCGCCGACTCCCGCGGCAAGAAGGTCGAGCTCGACGGCCCGGCCAAGCGTGTCGTCGGCACCGAGTGGAACGGCGTCGAATCCCTGGTCTCGCTCGGCGTCGACCCGGTGGGCGTCGCCGACGTCAAGGGCTACACGGCCTGGGACACCGCCGCCCCGCTCAAGAACAAGCCCACCGACATCGGCACCCGCGGCGAGCCCAGCGTCGACACCGTCGCCAAGCTGAAGCCGGATCTGATCATCGCGACGAACGACCTCTCGGACGCCGCGGTCGCCCAGCTCTCCAAGGCCGCACCGGTGATCGTCCTCAAGTCCGCCGACGCCACCCGGCAGATCGATCAGATGAAGGAGAACCTGAAGCTGATCGCCAAGGCCACCGGCACCGAGGACAAGGCCGACAGCCAGATCGAGGCCTTCGAGAAGAAGCTCGCCCAAGGACGCAAGAAGCTCGCGGACGCCGGGCTCGACGGCGAGCAGGTCGCGGTCGCCGACGGCTGGCAGGAGGGCAACCAGGTCTCGGTGCGCCCCTTCGTCAAGGGCTCCCTGCTCACCGACGTCAACACCGAACTCGGCCTGAAGAGCCCGTGGAAGGTCAAGGGCGACAAGGCGTACGGCCTGGGCGCCACCGACGTCGAGGGCCTCACCAAGGTCGGCGACGCACGGTTCGTCTACATCGCCAACGCCACCGACGGCGGCGACCCGTTCGCCGAGGGCCTGAAGGACAACGCGGTCTGGAAGTCGCTGCCGTTCGTCAAGAAGGACCAGGTGCACCGACTGCCCGACGGCATCTGGATGTTCGGCGCCACCGCTTCCATGTCGGATTACGTCGACGCGCTCGTGGGCGCCCTGACCAAGTGAGCGTGACCGCACCCGCGACGAAGTCCGCGCCGGCCGCCGACCCCACCGAGGGGAAGCCGGCCGGCGCGGCCACGCGTCGCCGCAACACCCGGCGCACCGCGCTGCTCACGGCCGCGGCCGCCTTCGGCGTACTCGTACTCGCCGCCGTGCACGTCAGCCAGGGCACCGCGGCCCTCGATCTGCCCACCGTGTGGCGGGCGTTCAGCAGCCTGTGGTCGGACAGCGGCGACAGCCAGGCGGATGCCGTCCTGGTCTCCTCGCGGTTGCCGCGGCTCGCCGCCGGACTGGTCGTGGGCTGTGCGCTCGGCGCGTCCGGCGCGGCCCTGCAGTCGGTGTCGCGCAACGTCCTCGCCTCGCCCGACACGCTCGCCGTGAACGCCGGAGCGCATTTCGCGGTCGTCGTGGTCGCCGCGTTCGGTCTCACGCTGCCCGCCTTCCTGGCCGGCGGCACCGCCTTCGTCGGCGGACTCGCCGCGGCCGCGGTGGTCCTCGGCATCTCCCGCGCCGGTGCGGGCCCGATCCGGCTCGTCCTGGCGGGCTCCGCGCTCACCCTCGCGCTCACCAGCCTGACCCAGATGCTGCTCATCCTGCGCGAACAGCAGACGACCGGGCTCTACGCCTGGGGCGAGGGCTCGCTCGCCCAGATCGGCATGGAGTACGTCGCCCGGCTCGCGCCGGTCGCGGTACTCGCCCTGATCGGCCTGGTGCTGCTCGGCCGGCGGCTCGACATCCTGGCGCTCGGTGACGACGGCGCAGCGGTCGTCGGTGTCAGCCCCCGGCTCACCCGCGCGGTGGCGGTGGTGCTCGCGGTGATGCTGGCGGCGGTGTCCGTCACCATCGCGGGACCGGTCGGATTCGTGGGCCTCTGCGCGCCGGCGATCACCCGGTTCGCAGGCGCCTGGGCGCCCGGGCTGCTCAGGCACCGGGTGTTCGTACCGGCCTCGGCGGTGACGGGTGTCCTCGTGGTGCTCGGCGCCGATGTGCTGCTGCGCGCGGCGTTCGGCGCGCAGGCGAGCACCGCCGTACCGACCGGAATCGTCACCAGCTTCTTCGGCGCCGTGGTCCTGGTCGTGCTCGCCTACCGCTCCAAGGACGCGGGCAAGTCCGACCGGGCGACCGCCTTCGCCAGGCTGCGCAGCCGCCGTACGTTCGTCGTCACCCTGGTCGTCGTGGCCGCCGGACTACTGGCCGCGCTCGTCGCCGCCCTCCTGCTCGGCGACGCCCGACTGCTCCTCGGCGACGTGGTCAACTGGCTCGGCGGCCGGGCCGGTTCCTATGTGTCCTACGTGCTCGACACCCGGGTGCCCAGGGTCGTGGCCGCTCTGCTCGCCGGTGCCGCGCTCGCCGTGGCGGGTGCGGTGGTGCAGGCCGTGTCCCGTAACCCGCTCGCCGAACCGGCCATCCTCGGTGTGGTCGGCGGCGCCGGAGTCGGCGCGATCGTGACGATCACCGTCGTGCCGCTGGCGAGCTTCTGGTTCATCGGCGGCTCGGCGCTCGCGGGCGCCGCGGTGGCCGCCGCCCTGGTCTTCGGACTCGCCGCCCGCCGCGGCCTCGAGCAGAACGTCTTGGTCCTGATCGGCATCGGTGTGTCCGCCGGCACGTCAGCGGTGGTGAGTCTCCTGATCGTGCTCACCGACCCGCACAACGCGACCAAGGCCATGGTGTGGCTTGCCGGTTCGACGTACGGACGGACCTTCCCCGAGGTGCTGCCGGTGCTCCTGGTGCTGGCCGTCACGCTGCCGGTGCTGTTCGTCATGCGCCGCGAACTCGACCTGATCGGCCTGGACGCGGACACTCCCCGGCTGCTCGGTGTGCGGCCCGCGGTCACCCGGCTCACGCTGCTCGGCATCGCCGTCCTGCTGACCGCCGCCGCGGTCGCCGCGGTCGGCGTGATCGGATTCGTCGGTCTGGTGGCGCCGCACGCGGCGCGCGCCCTGGTGGGGCAGCGGAACGCGCGGGTCGTGCCGGTGGCGGCGTTGCTCGGTGCCTTCCTGGTGGTCGTCGCGGACGCCGTCGGACGGACCGTCATCGCGCCCGCGCAGATCCCGGTCGGCATCATCACGGCGGTCATCGGTGCGCCGTACTTCGGCTGGCTGCTCTGGCGGTCGAAGGCCTGAGGTTCCGGCCGGCCGAGACGCGATGTGCGGGGAGGCCGGGGCGCTGCGGGGCGTCCTGGCCGCCCTTCCGCATCCCCGAAGTTTGTCGTGTCCCTGCATGTCCGTGGCCTGGCAGTGAAGTCGCGCCGAGAATCCAATGTCAGTAACGCTAAGCCTCGGCGTCCGGTTCGAAACATGGCTCGTTAATGACCTTGCGGGCGGCTGGATATGGCCGCTTCCGAAGAGAATTTACGGTCGGCGGTGCGCCGCTGCGGTGGCGTGCATTTATGCAGGTGGGGGATATCCGTCCGACCGCAGGCGACGGAAACCGGGCGACGATTTTCCGCTCTGTGCCGCGTCAATGGGCCCCCGGGCCCGGGCCCTTGGGCCCACAAAGCGGAATGGACTGGGCCTGGGCCCAAATACTGCGGTGGGCCGACGATTGGCGGAATTCCGCTGCTAGCGTTTCGTGGGCGGTGAATCAATCTGCGATGCGTTCCGCAACTGCAGTTCCGACACCGCGGGTTATCGATGCGTGTGGTGAGGGGGAGCGATGGGAGTAGTCATCGTTGACGGTCATCCGTGTGTGCGCCTGGCGCTGAGCGCACTCGTCAGCGAGGGGACCGGGATCTCGGTGCTCGGTGAGGTGGCTGATGCGGACGAAGCCCTGCGCGAGTCCCGCCGGACTCGCGCGGGCCTCGTCATCACGGAGTTGTCCGGAAGCGAGCCGGGGTTCGACGGGGACTTCCTGCGGCGGCTCAAGGCTCTGCCGCAGTCCCCACGGGTGCTCGTCTTCTCCGGGTCGACCGCCCCGGCCGACGTCATCGCGGCGCTCTCCGCCGGGGCCGACAGCTTCGTGCACAAGAGCACGTCCTGCGGCCGGCTCGTGGACGCCATCAGCAAGACCCACCGCGGCGAACGCGTCGTATGGCTCCGTGAGCAGGAGACGTCGCCGGCCTCCACACCGGGCGACCTGTCCCACGCTCCCGATCTGACCGGCCGGGAGAACGAGGTGCTCGCGCTGCTCCTTCGCCGCTACTCCAACGAGGAGATAGCCGAGCAACTCGTGCTCGCCCACCAGACCGTCAAGAACCACGTCAGCAGCGTCTTCCGCAAGCTGGGCGTCGGCAACCGGCGTGAACTGCTGCGCGGTACGCCGGCACGGCCCTCCGTCCCGGCGGCCGGGATCGGCATCCCGCAGCTGGAGACCGCCTGACCCTGCCGTCCAGCCGGAGACCGCCTGACTCCAGCTGCGCAGCTCCCACGGAATCCGAACGACAAGCTCTAACTTCCGTGCCCCGCCCGGGCCGTATCCGCGTCCCGGGCGGTGTCGGTGCGCGCGCCGGCGTCCGGAGCCGTGCCCGAGTCGGCCGGCACCAGGCCCTTCGGGAAGCGGGGCTCCACCACCGGCCGCAGCACCCGTCGCACCGGCGTACTGGACAGCACCACGGTCAGTGCGAAGCCGAAGAGCGCGAGCACCACCGCCGCCGTCGCCCCGAGCCGGCCGAGGTGCTCGTAGACGCCGTACGCCTTGCCCGTCTGCACCAGCAGCCCGTGCACCAGGAACGGGAACATCGTCACCGCCCCGAGCGCGGTGAACGTGGTCCTGCGGGCCGGCACCAGCGCCAGGAACGCCACGATCAGCGCGCCGGAGAGCGCGAAGAGCAGCAGCCGCATCAGCACGTAGCCGAACACGCCGGTGCCCAGCGCGTGGTGGTTGGCCGACATGTAGAACCAGGTGGCGTTGATCCGCGGCGCGAGGACGTAGGCGCCGGCCAGCGCGGTGAGCAGCACGACCGGGGCGCAGCGCCGTACCGCGCGGGTCCGCAGCCGGTGGAAGTGTTCGGGCCGCAGCTGCAGACCGAGCACGAACCACGGCAGGAACATCAGCACCCGCGGCATCGCCATCTGGGCGGTGACCTCGGTCAGCCCGGCGGCGAGCGAGATCACCACGGCGACGGCCACCGGGTAGCGCAGGGCCCGCCACACCGGCGCACTGAGCCGCCACAGGAACAGCGCCATCAAGAACCACAGCAGATACGTCGGCTCCGCCGGCTTCAGCGTGAACTCGGCCCCCGAGATCACGACGTAGAGCCCCTTGTACGCGACGGTGAAGACCAGATAGGGCACGAGCACCCGGGCGATCAGCGCCCGGATCTGCGGCCCCGTCCCGGTGAAGCCCCGCGAGAACAGGCCGCACAGCAGGATGAACGCCGGCATGTGGAAGAGGTAGACCACCGAGTACGCGGCCTTGATGGTGTCCATGTCCCGCACGAGCGCCGCCCAGTTGTGCCCGACCACCACGAGGACGACCAGCAGGAACTTGGCGTTGTCGAAGAACGGATCGCGGGCCGGGCGCGGCGGCGGACGGCCCTGGGCGTGGGCGTTGCGGTCAGGCGTGAGGGTCGTGGACGTCGTCACAGCGGGCCTGCTTCCTGAAGTCTTGATCCTTTCCCTTGGTGAACGAGCGGGATCCGCACCGGTCCCGCCCCTGCGCACCACGGCTCGGCCGGACGGGTTGGGCGGCGGAGGCCGGGGGGTGTGAGGATCTGTGGCGGAAGGGCCGGTCAGGCGTCCGGTGTCGGGCAGGGCGGTTCCGGTGCTGCGAAGTCGGCCAGGGTCGGGTGACGGATCACCGGTGGGGACGGCCTTGTCCTGGTCGGCGGGGACCGAACCGGCGGAGCGGACCTGGATCCGCTCGCCGCCGGCGAGGCGGGCGACGCATCAGCGGGCCGTGTGCGGACGGCCCGAGGTGTGGACGCGGACGCAGGGCACGGAGGCGATGCGCACGGACGGGGCGCGGGCATCGCCGCTCCCCGCCCACGTGGCCGAACGCGCCGCAGGACAGGGCGGGTCGAGGCGGTGACGCCGGTGGCCACAGCCACCACCTGACACATCAGGCCCCACTGGTATCAGCACAGGATGATGTGACATCATCCGTCCATGATGACGTCAGTCGACACTGATCTGATCCGGGTGCTGGCCGACCCGCTCAGGCTGCGGATCGTGACCCTGCTCGCCCGCGAGACCCTGTGCACGACCCACCTGGTGGAGGAGACGGGAGCGCGCCAGACCAATCTCTCCAACCACCTGAAGGTGCTGCGCGACGCGGAGATCGTGGACACCGAGCCCTGCGGCCGGTTCACGTACTACCGACTCAGGCCGGACGCGATCGCCACTCTCGCGGGCCAGTTCACCGATCTCGCCGAGACAGCCCGTACGACCGCCGAAACCGGCCGGAAGCGTGCCTGCTGATGGCCGCCGCGGAGCCGGGATCCGCCCGGACCCGGCCCTCTCCCGAAGCCTCCGTCGTCGACAGGCTCTCCACCCTCGACCGCTACCTGGCGGTCTGGATCCTGCTCTCCATGGCCGCCGGCATCGGTCTCGGCCGCCTGGTTCCCGGCATGGGCGACGCACTGGCGGGGATCGAGGTCGGCGGTATCTCGCTGCCCATCGCGATCGGCCTGCTCGTGATGATGTATCCGGTGCTCGCCAAGGTCCGCTACGACAGGCTCGACACGGTCACCGGCGACAAGCCGCTCATGGTGTCGTCCCTCGCCGTCAACTGGATCGTCGGCCCCGCGGTGATGTTCGCCCTCGCGTGGATCTTCCTGCCGGACCTGCCGGAGTACCGGACCGGCCTGATCATCGTGGGCCTGGCCCGCTGTATCGCGATGGTCATCATCTGGAACGACCTCGCCCGCGGTGACCGGGAGGCCGCCGCGGTTCTGGTGGCTCTCAACTCCGTCTTCCAGGTCCTCGCGTTCGGCCTGCTCGGCTGGTTCTACCTGGACCTGCTGCCGCGGTGGCTCGGCCTGGGCGACGGCCAGGGGCTCGACGTACCGGTGTGGCACATCGCGCTGAATGTGGTCGTGTTTCTCGGCGTTCCGCTGATCGCCGGATTCCTCACCCGCCGCATCGGCGAGCGGAAACTCGGCCGCGTCCGCTACGAGACCGACTTCCTGCCCCGGATCGGGCCCTGGGCGCTGTACGGACTGCTGTTCACGATCGTCGTGCTCTTCGCCCTGCAAGGAGAGACGATCGCCTCACAGCCCGTCGACGTCATCCGGATCGCGCTGCCGCTGCTCGTCTACTTCGCGGTGATGTTCTTCGGAACCTTCCTGCTGGGCAGGCGAATCGGTCTCGCCTACGACCGCACCGTCACCCTTGCCTTCACCGCGGCCGGCAACAACTTCGAGCTGGCCATCGCGGTCGCCATCGCCACCTTCGGCGTGACGTCGGGCCAGGCGCTGTCGGGGGTGGTCGGCCCCCTGATCGAGGTGCCGGTGCTGATCGGACTCGTCCATGTGGCGCTCGCGCGGCGGAAGTCGTTCGCCTCGCCTGCCTCGGACGACCGGGCGCCTGCGGGCCGGTGAGCTCGTCCGGGGTCCGCCGGACACGTGTGGTCGCCCGGCTGCTTCGACGCTCACTGCCTCCGCAGGTCGAGCATGGCCGACATCGCCGCCACGACCGAGGGCGCGACGCTGTAGTACACCCAGGTCCCGCGCCGCTCGGACGTGAGCAGACCCGCGTCCTTCAGCTTCTTCAGGTGGTGCGAGACCGTCGGCTGCGAGACGCCGACATCGGAGATGTCGCACACGCACGCTTCCCCGCCCGGGTACGAGGCCACCTTCGAGAACAGCCGCAGCCGCACCGGGTCCGACAGCGCCTTGAACATCAGGGCCGTCTTCTCGGCGTCCGCGACGGACAGCTCGCCCGCCGTGATCGGCGGGCAGCACGGCACCGCCGGCTCCGGGGCTGAGTCGTGAGGCTCCGCCGGCGGCTCGACCGTACGAGGATTCGACATGCCTCTATGTTGACGTCTGTCGATTCAAGGGGCAAGCTCGTCTGTATCGACAGCAATCGAATCAAGCGGTCGATCGCGATCGCGATCGCGTGACCGGAATCCAGCAGCCGGAAGCGATGGCCGGTTCGAGGCGTCGGACCGAGCACCGGATCGGGTGGCGGGCCACGTAGCCGGACCGAGTGCCGGATCCGGCAGCCCGTTCAAGCAGTCGCTTCAAACAGTCGGTTCAAGCAGCCGGTTCAAGCAGTCGGATCAAGCCCCGGAGGGCAGCCACCATGACCGCACCCGCCACCACCCGCACGGAAGACCTCCCCGTCGTCGTCATCGGGGCCGGCCCGATCGGTCTTGCCGCCGCCGCCCACCTCGTCGGCCGGGGCCTCGATCCGCTCGTCCTCGAAACCGGACCGACGGCCGCCGCGTCCGTACGCGAGTGGTCGCACGTCCGGCTCTTCTCCCCCTGGAGCGAGGTCGTCGATCCGGCCGCCGAGAAGCTCCTCGCGCCCACCGGCTGGACGCGGCCCGACCCGGACACCTACCCCACCGGCGGCGACTGGGCCGACGCCTACCTCCAGCCGCTCGCCGACGTCCTCGGAGATGCGGTCCGCACCGGGGCCACCGTCACCGGCGTCTCCCGCTCGGGCCGCGACCGCGTCGTCGACGCCGACCGTGCGGCCCAGCCGTTCGTCGTCCACGTACATCACGCCGACGGCCGCGACGAGCGTCTCCTCGCCCGCGCCGTCATCGACGCCTCCGGAACCTGGTCGACCCCGTCCCCGGCGGGCGGCAGCGGCCTGGCCGCACTCGGCGAGCGCGCCGCGTCCGACCGGATCACCTACCGCGTACCGGACTTCAAGGACCCTGCCGTGCGCGCCCGTTACGCCGGCCGCCGCACCGCCGTCATCGGATCCGGGGCTTCCGCCTTCACCGCCCTCGCCTCCTTGGCGGCCCTTGCCGACTCCGGCGACGGCGCGGGAACGCAGGGTGTCTGGATCCTGCGGCGCGGCATCGGCCGATCCACGTACGGGGGCGGCGAATCCGACCAGTTGCCCGCACGGGGTGCCCTCGGCCTCGCGGCGAAGCGCGCCGTCGACGACGGGTACGCGGACGCGGTCACCGGCTTCCGCACCGAGGCGGTGGAACGAGCCTGTGACGGCCGCCTCGTCCTGGCCGGCGACGACGGCCGCCGCCTGGACCCGGTCGACGAGATCATCGTGCTCACCGGCCTCCGCCCCGACCTGTCCTTCCTCTCCGAGATCCGCCTCGACCTCGACGAACGGCTGCAGGCCCCGGCCGAGTTGGCCCCACTGATCGACCCCAACCAGCACTCCTGCGGCACGGTCTACCCGCACGGTCACCGCGAGCTGTCCCACCCCGACCCGGGTCTCTACCTGGTCGGCATGAAGTCCTACGGCCGGGCCCCGACCTTCCTCGCTCTGACCGGCTACGAACAGGCCCGCTCGGTCGTCGCCGCC
The DNA here is from genome assembly GCF_003574445.1 of Streptomyces sp. YIM 130001. Taxonomy (GTDB): domain Bacteria; phylum Actinomycetota; class Actinomycetes; order Streptomycetales; family Streptomycetaceae; genus Streptomyces. Next base: position 93,327 of record NZ_KZ984550.1, on the reverse strand, counting down.
CTCGCAGGAGACCTCGACGCCGCCGACCACGTAGAGCTCACCCTCCCCGAGACCGGCGTATGCGGCGGCGCGGGCCTCACCGACACCGCGGAGCCCGACCAGGAATCGGCAGACGGCTGCTGCGGCCCGGCGGCACCGGCCGTGATCCCGCTGGGCGGTCCCGGCCCTGCGCCCGACGGCTGCTGACCACTGCCCGGGTGGTGCGCCTGCAGAGCCGGGGGCGGCCTCGGCGTCTCAGTGAGCGGTCCAGCCGCCGTCCAGGACGAGGTTCCCGCCGGTCATGTACGAGGACTGGTCCGAGGCCAGGAACAGTGCGGCTTCGGCGGCCTCTTCGGGGGTGCCGAGGCGCCCCAGGAGAGTCCGTTCCTCGAACTCCCGCCGGCGCTTGTCGGGATCGCCCGTGGAGTCGAGAGCCGTCTGCAGGAGTGCGGTGAGGATGACACCGGGGCTGAGGGCGTTGACCCGTACACCGTCACCGGCGTGGTCGACGGCGAGCGCGCGTGTCAGCTGCAGTACCCCGGCCTTGGACGCGGAGTAGGCCGCCACCGCCTCGGACCCGACCAGGGCCAGCTCGGACGCGATGTTGACGATGACCCCGCCCCCGGCACCGCGCATGACGGGCAGTGCGTGCTTGGCGCAGAGGAAGACCCCCTTGAGGTTCACGTCCATCAGCCAGTCCCACTCCTCGCTCGTGGTGTCCTCCACGCGCTTGGCGAACTCGACTCCCGCGTTGTTGACCAGTACGTCGAGGCGCCCGAACCGTTCCACCGTCCGGTCCATCAACGCGATCACGTCGTCCTCACGACTCACGTCGCACCGCACGGCGAACGCCTCCCCGCCGTCCGCCGCGACGAGCCCGACGGTCTCCTCCAGCGGGCCGGCCTTGTCACCGGCGACGACGACCTTCGCCCCCGCGGACGCCAGACGCAGCGCGATGGCCCGCCCGATCCCGCTCCCCGCACCGGACACCACCGCGCACCGGCCGTCCATCGTCATGCCCCGCTCCGTTCCCTCTCGCCACCACCGGCACGGCCACGCACCGAACCTGCTACGCCAATCACCCCGGGAACCGGCCCCACCCAGGAGCCGCCCCCTCCGCGTCGCGACCGTACCTGTCGCCCTCCCCGGCCCGACAACGGCCTCCGCGAGCCCGCGAACCGGGACCGGACGTGAAAGCCCGCCGGTCAGGGCCGCGTGCGCCGGGTCCACACACCGGCCTGCGGCACCACGGCAGCCACCGATCCCGACAGCCGTCCGTACCGCCGCGCCCCGAGGCAATCCAAGGACCCCCCGAACACCTCGAGTTGGGACGGCACCACCGCGCGAACAGCGGCCACCGCCTCGACCGGCAGTTCCCTGCGCGTGAACCACCCCAATGGGGCGAAAGCCCCACCTCGCCTCACCCTCGACCACTCGGCGCGGAACGTCCTGCTGACACGGTGCTGCCCGGAACTTCGGCGGCAGGCAGTCGGGCACGGCCGGGGCCGGCGCAGCGATGGGGACGGGGTATCCGGGCTCCGGCCACGCGGTGTGCATCGCGGCACCTCCTGGCCGGCACGCCGGGCTTCGCGGATCTCTCGGTCCGCTCGGTTGCGTCGGAACATACGGTCGCCCACTTGCCGTCTCGCCTGGATGAGGAGGAGAGGAGGAGAGGAGGAGAGGAGAATGCCGCAAGTCTCTGAGCTGCTCCAACTCCAAAAACGTTGAATGCAGCGGGACTTGACGGGCCGGCCGGCGGTGCGCGTCGGCGCGTTCAGGTGTGCAGGGCGACGGTGTCGTGACTCTCGCGGTCGGCAGAGCGGATTCGGCTGCGGAGTTTGCTGCCGCACAGGACCGTCGCCGTGATCACTGCGGCGGTGACGGCGAGGGCGGGGCCGCCGTAGGTGACGGCGTGCTGGAGTGAGGTGGCCGCGACGTATCCGGCGGTGGCTTCGGCGCCGGCCCACAACGGTGCGGCGAGCAGGCTGTAGGGGGCGATACGGCGGTAGGGAACGCGGGTTGCCCCGGCCAGGTGCGGGGTCAGGGTGCGTACGACGGGGACGAAGCGGGACAGGAAGACTGCCTGCCCGCCGCGTCGGGCCATGAGCGCTTCGGCTCGCTGCCAGGCGGCGGCGGGGATGCCGCGGCCGAGTCGTCCGGCGCGCAGGCGGCTGCCGAGGAGGTGTCCGGTGCGGTGGCCGAGGGCGTCCCCGGCGACGACCGCGCCCGACGCGGTGGCGATGACCAGGGCGAGGTTCAGGTCGCCGGTGCGAGCCAGGGACCCGGATGCCAGCAGGAGAGTCAGGGTCGGGACGAACGCGCCGACCAGCAGCACGGACTCGGCGAGCACTGAGGCGGCCAGGATCGCGTAGACGGCCGGCGCAGGAACGTGGGCGATCAGTCCCGACAGCGCGTTGTTCACCGGGCTGCCCCGGCCACGAGGTCCGGCGCTGCCGGGACGGACGCGCAGGTGGGGCGGCGCAACTGCCAGACGTCGGCCGGGGGCAGGTTGCCCCACACGGTCCAGCAGCCGGTGGCGTACCGGCGCTGGTAGCCGGCGAGGACCTCTTCGACGGCGCGGTGGCGGCGAGCTTGGGCGCGGGAGGCGGTCAGGGCGCGGGCATAGCGGGTGCCGCGGTAGGCGAAGTAGGTGAGGGCCCCGCCGGGGTGAAGCAGTTCCATGTATCGGTTCATGATCGCGTCGACCTGTGCGGGGGTGAAGTTGGTGAAGGGCAGGCCCGAAACGATTACGTCGTAGGGGCGGCCGGTGTCGAGCTGTTCGACGAGGGCGTGGTGGACGCGGACCCGTTCACTCTCGCCGGCCAGCCGCGGGTGGGTACGGACGAGGCGGTGCAGCTGGGAGGCGAATCGCGCGTTGGCCTCGACGATGTCCAGTCGGCTGCCCGGGGGGAGTCGGGGGATCAGGGAGCGGGTTACGGAGCCGGTCCCGGCGCCCGCCTCCAGGACGTTCAGGGGCCGCGTTCCACGCTCCTGGACCTGGTCAGTGAGCAGGCGGGCGAGCGCTTTGCTGCTGGGAGCGATGGCTCCGGTGGTGCGCAGGTCGCGGGCTGCTTCAAGGAGGAACATCCAGCCCTCGGAGTTGCGCTGCGTGAGGGCACGGTCGCGTGAGGTTGTCCAGTCGTCCATGTCTTCGACGCTAAGGACGGTCGCTCTCCTGCGGATCGTCCCTTGTGCGACCGCCTTCCCCTACGAAAGTAGGGGGTAGCCATGGCGGAACGGTGGCCGTGCAACAGACGGCTGCCTGCCTACGCTGCACAGGTGAAACGGGAACAGAGCCACGGATGGGCCGCGTACGGACGCTATGGCCTGGTGGTGTTGCTGACACTGGCCACAGTCCAGAACACGGCATCGAGCGTCGGCGGCCATTACGGCGGTATCCGCACCGCGGCGGCGCTCGGGTGCGGGCTGGCCCTTCTGCTGCGGCAGGGGCCCTGGTGGCTTGCGCCGGCTCTCACGACGGCGGCTGCGGGCGTGTGGGGATGGCCCGTGCTCCCGCTGCTCCTGCTGGCCCTGTTCGACCTCGCCGCCCGCCGCCGCACCCTGGCAGCCGTGGTCTGCTCGGCCGTGGCGCTCACCGGCAACGCCGTCCTGCACCCGGCGGTTTCCCTGTGGAGCCCGCAGCCCTACGGCTCGGCACTCTTTGTCCTGCTGGCCGTGGTCGCAGGGCTGTGGATGGGCAACCGGCGTCGCCTGGTTGAGGCGTTGGACGCGCAGGTGGAACACCTACGGACCGAGCGGGAGTTGAGGGAGCAGGCCGCACGGATGGCGGAGCGGTCCGCGATCGCGGCGGAGATGCACGACGTGCTCGCTCACCGGCTCAGCCTGATCGCCCTGCACACGGGCGTCCTGGCCACGAAAACGGATGCCTTGCCGGACCCCGTCATCGAACGCCTCGGCCTGCTGCGTACCGCCTCCACCGAGGCTCTGACCGACCTGCGCGACGTTCTGGGCGCCCTGCGTACCGACACCTCTGCCGCCACCGATCCGCCCGCACCGGCCCTGCGCGATGTGGAAGAGATGATCGAGCAGGCCCGAGCGTCCGGACAGGTCATCCACGCGATGGTCGAGGGCAGTTCGGAGCAGGCTCCGGCGGCACACCGGCTAGCCGTCTATCGGCTGGTCCAGGAAGCATTGACCAATGCACGCAAGCACGCCCTCGACGCGCCTGTCCGCGTCCGCATCGACTACGGGCCGCCCGCCACCCTGATCGAGACCACCAACCCTCCCGGCACCAGCCTCCGCAGCGCTCCGGCAGTCCCCTCCGGATTCGGCCTCATCGGTCTGCGCGAGCGGGTCGAAGCATTGGGCGGACACTTGAACGCCGGTCCGGGCGGCGCCGGGACCTGGCGTCTGTCTGCCCGCATCCCCCACCCCCTCACCGAACAGAACGGTTCCCGCAAGTGATCCGCGCCATGGTCGTCGACGACGACGCCCTCGTCCGCCTCGGACTGACCGATCTCCTCGACAGCGACGACGCCATCGAGGTCGTAGCCCAGGCCACCGACGGCCTCCATGCCACCGAGCAGGCCACCGCCCACCACATCGACGTCGCCCTGGTCGACGTCCGCATGCCCCGCATGGACGGCATCACCGCCACCCGGCGGTTGCGCGCCCTGCCGCAGCCACCCAAAGTCATCACTCTGACCACGTTCGACCTCGACGAGTACGTCTACGACGCATTGGCCGCAGGCGCCGACGGGTTCCTCCTCAAGGACACGGACCCCGCCGAAATTCTGCGAGCCGTCCATCTCGTCGCCGCCGGCTCGGCCATGCTCCACCCGACCGCCGCCCGCCGCCTCATCGATCGCTACCACCACACGGGCCGCCCTCAGGCCACTCGGGCCCAATCCCGCATCGCCCCGCTCACCCCACGGGAAAAGGACGTCCTGGCGCTGCTCGCCGAAGGGGACACCAACGCCGACATCGCGAAATCCCTCGGCATGCAGGAGAGCACCGTCAAATCCCACGTCAGCCGCATCTTGACCACCCTGGGCGTCACCAACCGCGTTCAGGCCGCTCTCCTGGCCCGTGACGCCGGCCTCACTCCCTGAGACTCCTGCCGGCATCACCCCCCCCCCGTGTGCCTACGAGCCCGTCCGGGCTGTTCTCGGACCACGCGCGGGGCCCGGCCGGGACGCTCCACACGCGGTGCACGCACCGACAACGAAAACCGGGACAACCGGGCTACGTCGCCGGAACCACACCGCGCCTCCGCTGACCTGCGCATGTCGGCTGCAACCTGGAGCGGCGCCAGAGTGCGCGCCCCACGGGGCGCGCAAAGAACTGTCTCAATCTGCAACCGAACGCGGCTTCGGCCGGCACCTTCCCGCGCAACGACCAGCCGCAGGCTGAGTGCCCCCGGCAGGACTCGAACCTGCGGCCAAGCGCTTAGAAGGCGCCTGCTCTATCCACTGAGCTACGGGGGCCGGTTGTGGCCGGGGCCCGGAGTCCGTGTGGGCGGTTCCGTGACCTTTGCCGGGACAAGGATAGGGCTCTCGGGTCCTCGTCCCGCTTGCCGCGCCTCCACGGGGCGATGTGGAGGTCTCGTGAAGCGGTCCGATAATTGCAGGCGGACGCTCGGCGTGCAGTGCTTTTCGCGCCTCACGCGCCGGGTGTTGTGCACTCGTTATGCCTGCGTCCCATTCGGCGTGCTCGCCCCAAGTGGCACAAATATCTGGTCGACGGCTTATGCGTTCGATGGGTCCGATGTGGCCTGGAGTGTCACCTCTTTCGGTTCGTCGGCGCGCAGAGGGCTCATATCCTTCAGAATGTCAGCAAAATTGGGCATTCTTCGCATGTGGTGACCTTGGACGTACGGCCTCAGCTGCTCGACGCACTCTCCGCCCTGCGCGACCGTGTCGCCGCCGCGCGCTTTCCCCTACCCCTCCCGGGCGCCGCACGCGCCCGCGTCAACCGGGAGGAGCTGTTGTCGCAGCTCGACGACTACCTGGTGCCGCGGCTGCGACAGCCCGAGGCGCCGCTGCTCGTGGTGATCGGCGGTTCCACCGGCGCCGGCAAGTCCACGCTGATGAACTCCCTGGTCGGGCGGCAGGTCAGCGAGGCGGGAGTGCTGCGGCCGACGACGCGTACGCCCGTGCTGGTGTGCAATCCGGACGACCACCATTGGTTCGTCGGCACCCGCGTACTGCCCGAACTCACCCGCGTATGGGCGCCTCAACAGGACGCGGAGCGCGAGACGAAGAGCGGGCGCAGGGGCGGCCGCGAGCGGGGGGCCGAGGGCGCGGAGGGCGGATCGCTGCGCATCGAGACCGCGGCGACCATGCCCCGCGGCCTGGCGCTGCTCGACGCCCCGGACATCGACTCGCTCGTCGCCGACAACCGCAAACTCGCCGCCGAGCTCATCTGCGCCGCGGACGTCTGGGTCATGGTGACCACCGCCGCACGTTACGCCGACGCGGTGCCCTGGCATCTGCTGCGTACGGCGAAGGAGTACAACGCGACTCTGGTCAGTGTTCTGGACCGGGTGCCGCACCAGGTCGTCGGCGAGGTGTCGAAGCAGTACGGGGCGTTGCTCACCAAGGCCGGACTCGGCGAGGTGCCGCGCTTCACCGTGCCGGAGCTGCCCGAGTCGGCGGGTGGCGGTGGGCTGTTGCCCGCCACCGCGGTCGCGCCGTTGCGCGCGTGGCTCACCCACCGGGCACAGGATCCCGCCGCACGGGCCAACGCCATGAGTCGCACCGCGCGCGGGGTCATCGACTCGCTCAAGGGCCGGCTCGCCGAACTCGCCGGTGCCGTCGCGGTGCAGAACGCCGCCTCGCTGCGGCTCACCGGAGTCGTGGAGGAGGCCTACGAACGGGAGCACGCGCGCGTGCGGGGTCGTCTGCAGGCCGGCGCGGTACTGGCCGGCGGCGCCCTCGGGCGCTGGCGCAGCTACCCGCTGGACTGCACCGCGGGTGAACTCCTCGACGCCGTCATCGACAGCCTCGTGACCCTCCTGGTGTGCGGAGTCTCCTCGGCGGACCAGCGCATCGACGAGGCCTGGCGGTACGAACCAGCCGCAGACGCCCCCGGCCTGACGGGCCGGGACCCGGACGCGGAAACCGTGGAACACCGCATCGGTCTCGCGATGCGCCGCTGGAGCCGTGTCATCGAGGAGTACGTCGAGGAGGAGGTGCGCGGCCTCGAGAACCCACCGGACACCGAGGTGGTCACCGCCCTGCTCGTCACCGCCCTGCTCGGCGGCCGGCGGGCCCGCCAGGCGGGCGAGACGCTCGCCACCCGCATCGGGGCGCACGGTGCGCTGCGGCTGCGCGACCGCGGCGGCCGGCTGCTCACCTCGTACGTCGAGAAGGTGCTGCAGGCCGAACGCGACCGCAGGCTCGCCCCGTTCGACGGTCTCGACGTCCATCCGGAGACGCAGGCGGAACTCATCGCCGCGCTGTCCGTACTGCAGAAGGAGAGGTGACCTCGGTGACGGCCATCACTGACCACACCGGAGGCCAGGAGCCTGCCGAACCGTCGCGGGCGGACGGGCGCGAGGACGCCGGCCGGACGGATGCGGAACGGTCCCGGGCGAACAGCGGCCACGCGCGCGTGGCTCGTGAAAACACCGACCACGCGCGCGTGTCGGCCGATGCGGACGCTTCCCCGCGATCCCGTCGCCGGGGGCTGCGGCGCGGCGACTCGGAGCGGCAGGAAGCCGGTGGGACGGGTCGGGCGTCGGCGGACACCACGCACCCGCGCACCGCGGACGCCGCCGACGGACGGGTTGCACGAGAAGCCGATCGAGGCGCACAGCAGGCCGAGCGCGGTGAGCGCAACTGGGACGACGGGCTGATCGCTCGCCGGGTCGGAGACCATGAGGAGCAGGACCACATGGCAGAGGACGACGACCAGCGAGTCGTACCCATGACGTACGACGAATCCCTGCGCGCCCGGCTCGACGCCCTGCGCGAGCTGGTCGGCCTGTCCCGCACCAGGCTCGACGGGGCGACTCTGGCGGAGGCCGGCCGGGTCCTCGACCAGGCCGCCGCCCGTCGTGAACTGTCGGACCGGCACACGGTCGTGGCCGTCGCGGGCGCCACCGGCAGCGGCAAGTCCACCCTGTTCAACGCCCTCGCCGGCGTCACCATCTCCGACACCGGGGTACGGCGGCCGACCACCGCAGCGCCCCTCGCCTGCAGCTGGACGGACGGCGCGGCGGGCCTGCTCGACCGCTTGGGGATCCCGGGTCGGCTGCGGCGCAGGCCGGTGCAGAGCGCCGGGGCCGACATGAACCTGCAAGGGCTCGTCCTCGTCGACCTGCCGGACCACGATTCGGCCGCACCCGAGCACCGCGAACACGTCGACCGCATCCTGACCCTGGTGGACGCCGTGATCTGGGTGGTCGACCCGGAGAAGTACGCCGACGCGATGCTCCACGAGCGCTATCTGCGCCCGCTCGCCGGGCACGCCGAGGTCTCCTTCGTCGTCCTCAACCAGACCGACCGCCTGCCCGGTGACGCTGCCGACCAGGTGCTCGACGATCTGCGCCGACTCCTCGACGAGGACGGCATCGCGCTCGGCGAGTACGGCGAGCCGGGGGCCACCGTCCTCGCGTTGTCCGCGTACACCGGCGACGGGGTCGACGAACTGCGCGAATCACTCGGGCAGTTCGTGGCCGCGCGGGGCGCTGCCGCTCGCCGCATCTCCGCCGATCTGGACGCCGCTGCGGCCCGGCTGCGTCCGGTGTACGCGGCGGGGCGGCGGGTCGGACTCAGTGAGCGGGCGCGTGAGGAGTTCAACGACCGGCTCGCGGAGGCGGTCGGTGCCACCGCGGCCGGCGAGGCCGCCGAACGCGCCTGGCGGCGCAGCGCGGGTAAGGCCTGCGGGACTCCGTGGCTGCGGTTGTGGCGCTGGTACGACGCCAGCCGCTCGCCCGGTTCGGTGCGACGCGAGGTGGCTCCCGTCGACGAGAAGGCGACGGCCCGGCAGCGCGTCGAACAGGCCGTACGGACCGTCGGCAACGAGGCGGCGGACGGGCTGCCCGGACCCTGGGGGCAGGCCGTGCGGGACGCGGCCGAGAAGGGGGCGCACGGACTGCCGGAGGCGCTCGATGAACTGGCCAAGGACGCCGGAGCTCCGGCCCGCAAGCCCCCACGGCCCGGCTGGTGGCCGATCGCCGTACTGCTGCAGGCGATGATGACGCTCGTGCAGATCGTGGGCGGCGGCTGGCTCGTCGGCCAGATCATCGGCGTCGTGGAGCCGAACCTGTGGCCGCCCGTACTGCTGATGATCGCCGGAATCGTCGGTGGGCCCTGCGTCGAATGGTCGTGCCGGATGGCCGCGCGAGGACCCGGGCGCCGCTATGGACTGGAGGCGGAACGCACGCTGCGGGAGGCGGCGGCGTCCTGCGGCCGGGCCCGGGTGCTCGATCCGGTGGCGGCCGAACTGCTCCGGTACCGGGAGGTGCGCGAGCAGTACGTACGGGTCACCGGGGTGGCCGGGCCGGGTGAATCCGCAGGCAGCGGCGGGATGTTGGGGTCGCTCGGGAGGTCGGGTCCGGCGCGCGGACGGGGGCGTACCTCCTCGCGGGTGAGCGAGTTGTCCACAACCGGCCGGTAATCCACAGGCTTCAGCGGGCTCGTCCCGTCGGGTGCAGTCTGAGACGCGAGTCGACGACAGCAGCCGTACGGGACGGGCCCGTACGCCTGTCGCGCCCCTTCGGCGGGCGCATGTGGCCCGCGGGGGTGCGGGCAGTGGGGAGGGGCGAGATGAACGAGACGCTGGTGACCTTGATGGGAAATGTGGCCACGACGCCGGTGTACCGCGAGACCGGGTCGGGTTCGGTGGTCCGTTTCCGGCTCGCGGCGACATCCCGGCGCTGGGACCGCGGGCGTGGCCTGTGGGCGGACGGGCACACCAACTTCTTCACGGTGTGGGCCTGGCGGAACCTCGGGGCGAACGTGGTGGCTTCGGTGGCGTTGGGCGAACCACTGGTGGTGCAGGGGCGGTTGAAGGTGCGCCACGAGGAGCGGGAGGGACGGCGCTGGATGTCGGCCGACGTCGAGGCGGTCGCCATCGGTCACGATCTCTCCCGCGGTACGGCCGCCTTCCGCCGGTCGCCCAGGGGCCGGCCGACGATGATGGCGGACAGTGCGGGGCATGTGGGGCCGCACGTCCCCTCGGTGCCGGAGTCCGATCCGGTGTTCGCGCCCGATGAGCGGGAGATCCGGGAAGCGCAAGGGGCGGGTCAGCAGCGGGTGCCGCGTTCGGGGGCCACCGGGCCGCAGCCGGATCTGCCGGACGGAGCGGGGCGATTGCGGCCCGTGCCGCCCTCGGGGGAGGGGACCGGCGAGCTGCCGCAGGCCCTGTTCGAGGTCGAGACGGTCGACGTGCGGGCGTGAGGTCGGCGTGGTGGGGTCGGTGGCGGAAGGTCAGAAACCCCTGGGTGGCATGGATTTGTCGACTCTCCGGCCTTGTGACGCCGTAGGCGATAACGATTCCGATTCGGATCTGTTGTCGGATGAGATCACTGCGTCGGGAGAGGTCGGACGTCCTTAGGATGCCGGGCGTAGCTCACGGGCCAGCTGTTCTGCCGACGGGACCTCGCCCCCGGTGAACGAAGTGAACAGGTCCTGCCTTGAGGGGAATTCTGTGTATTTCGCGCTTACGTCGTCCCGTACGGGACGACGTCGCTCCATACGTCCGGCCGTCACGGCGCTGCTCGCCGGAGGCCTTGTGCTCTCGGCGACCACCGGGGCGGCCGCGGCCGACGGTGAGCCGCAGCGCCAAGGGGGAGCGACGGCGACCCTCGACGGCCTGAAGACGTACGGCCAGGCGACGGTGGTCGAGGGCGGCGTGGAACGCCGGGTGCCTGCCGGGCTCTTCGAGATGGCCGTGGACGACGGCGGCACTCTGCGCACGTACTGCGTGGACATGCAGAGCCCGACGCAGAAGGACGCCGAGTACCAGGAGACGCCCTGGTCCGGGACGTCGCTCGGGGCCAACGCGGACGCCGGCAAGATCCGCTGGATCGTGCGGAACTCCTACCCGCAGGTGAACGACCTGGCGGCGCTCGCCGAGAAGTCCGGTTCGGGCAGCCTCACGGAGCAGACCGCGGCCGCCGGCACGCAGGTGGCGATCTGGCGCTACTCGGACCAGGCCGACGTCAAGGCCGTCGACCCGCACGCCGAGAAGCTCGCCGACTACCTGGAGAAGACCGCCCGCAAGCTGCCCGAGCCCAAGGCGTCCCTGACGCTCGACCCGCCTGCCGTTTCGGGCCGGCCAGGAGAGCGGCTCGGCCCGGTCACGGTGCACACGGACGTGGCGAGCGTGGACGTGGCACCCGCGGGCGACGCCGCGGCCAACGGCGTACGGGTCGTGGACAAGGCGGGGAAGCCGGTCGCAACGGCCCGGGACGGCGGGCAGCTCTACTTCGACGTCCCCTCAGGCGGATCGGCCGGATCTGCGGCGCTGCAGGTGCAGGCCTCCACCAAGGTGCCGGCCGGCCGCGCCTTCGCCTCGGGCACCCGCAGCCAGACGCAGATACTCGCCGGCGCCAGTGTGTCGACGGTGTCCGCCGAGGCCACCGCGAACTGGGCGGACGCGGGCGCGATACCGGCCGTCAACGCGCGGGAGAACTGCGCGGCGGGGGGCGTGGACATCACCGCGAGCAATCCGGGTGACGAGGCGTTCACGTTCGAGCTGATGGACGAGACGTACACGATCGGTGCCGGCGAGACGGAGACGGTCACCGTCCCGCTGCAGGAGGACCAGGCCTACGACTTCACCGTCACCGGTCCGCACGGAATCCAGAAGCGTTTCACCGGCGTACTCGACTGTCTGACCGTGTCCGGGAGCGGCGCCGGCGACATCGAGCCCGCCTCGGAACCGAGCCCGGCCTCGGCCGGCGGCACGGCGCTGTCCGGCGCGGACGAGGACCTCGCGGAGACCGGCGGGTCGAACGCGACGCCGTTGATAGGCGGCATCGCGGTGGCGCTGCTCCTGGTCGGCGGAGCCGTCGTCTTCCTGCTGCGCCGCAAGCAGGAAGAGGAGACCGACACCGGGACCTCGGCGGCGGACCGCAGCGGCGACGGCCAACTCGACGAAGGCGGCAGCGGAACGGACGGCTGACCCCGGCGGGGGCGCTCCGGGCGAGGCCGGCGGCGCCCGCGCGGGCCGGTGCGGGTCCGTGCGCTGCAGGCGGTCACAGTAGGTGACTTGACCGTCACCGGCGGACGCGGGGAGGGTCGGAGGGTGGCCCTCGGGCCCTACTGGTTTCCCCCGTGGGGTGGCTGTCAGGCAAGATGGGTCTATCTGCCTTGACGCGGCGGACCTGCCCGCCCCTCGGGGCGGCGGCGGGTCCGCAGGTCAGCGGCGGAGTCGCACCATGTCCACTGTCAGTTCACTGCCGGACGGTTTCTCTTGGCTGAGTACATCTACACGATGCGCAAGACGCGCAAGGCGCACGGCGACAAGGTCATCCTTGACGATGTCACGCTGAGCTTCCTGCCCGGCGCGAAGATCGGCGTCGTGGGCCCGAACGGCGCCGGTAAGTCGACGGTGCTGAAGATCATGGCTGGTCTCGAGCAGCCGTCGAACGGTGACGCGTTCCTCGCCCCGGGATACAGCGTCGGCATCCTGCTGCAGGAGCCGCCGCTGGACGAGGAGAAGACGGTCCTGGAGAACGTCCAGGAGGGCGTCGCCGAGACCAAGGGCAAGCTCGACCGGTTCAATGAGATCGCCGAGCAGATGGCGACCGACTACACCGACGAGCTCATGGAAGAGATGGGCAAGCTCCAGGAGGAGCTCGACCACGCGAACGCCTGGGACCTCGACGCCCAGCTCGAGCAGGCCATGGACGCGCTCGGCTGCCCGCCCGGCGACTGGCCGGTCGTCAACCTCTCCGGTGGCGAGAAGCGTCGCGTCGCGCTGTGCAAGCTGCTGCTCGAAGCGCCCGACCTGCTGCTCCTCGACGAGCCCACCAACCACCTGGACGCCGAGTCCGTCCAGTGGCTGGAGGCGCACCTCGCCAAGTACGCCGGCACCGTCGTCGCCATCACCCACGACCGGTACTTCCTGGACAACGTCGCGGGCTGGATCCTCGAGCTCGACCGCGGCCGCGCCATCGGCTACGAGGGCAACTACTCCACGTACCTGGAGAGCAAGCAGGCACGTCTCAAGGTCGAGGGCCAAAAGGACGTCAAGCGCGCCAAGCGGCTCAAGGAGGAGCTGGACTGGGTCCGCTCCAACGCCAAGGGCCGGCAGGCCAAGTCCAAGGCCCGCCTCGCGCGGTACGAGGAGATGGCGGCCGAGGCCGACAAGATGCGGAAGCTGGACTTCGAGGAGATCCAGATCCCGCCGGGCCCGCGCCTGGGCAGTCTCGTGGTCGAGGTCAACAACCTCAGCAAGGGCTTCGGCGACAAGCTGCTCATCGACGACCTGTCCTTCACCCTGCCGCGCAACGGCATCGTGGGCGTCATCGGTCCGAACGGCGCGGGCAAGACCACGCTGTTCAAGATGATCCAGGGCTTCGAGACGCCGGACTCCGGCGAGATCAAGGTCGGCGACTCGGTCAAGATCTCCTACGTCGACCAGTCCCGCGGGAATATCGACCCCAAGAAGACGCTGTGGGCCGTCGTCTCGGACGAGCTGGACTACATCAACGTCGGCCAGGTCGAGATGCCCTCGCGGGCGTACGTCTCCGCGTTCGGCTTCAAGGGCCCGGACCAGCAGAAGCCGGCCGGAGTCCTCTCCGGCGGTGAGCGCAACCGGCTGAACCTGGCGCTCACCCTCAAGCAGGGCGGCAACCTGCTGCTCCTCGACGAACCGACCAACGACCTGGACGTCGAGACCTTGTCCTCGCTGGAGAACGCGCTCCTCGAGTTCCCGGGCGCCGCGGTGGTCGTCTCCCACGATCGCTGGTTCCTGGACCGCGTCGCCACGCACATCCTGGCGTACGAGGGCAACTCCAAGTGGTTCTGGTTCGAGGGCAACTTCGAGTCGTACGAGAAGAACAAGATCGAGCGGCTCGGCCCGGACGCCGCGCGTCCGCACCGTGCCACCTACAAGAAGCTGACCCGGGGCTGAACGTGCGTCACATCTACTCCTGCCCCTTGCGCTGGTCGGACATGGACGCCTTCGGGCACGTCAACAACGTGGTCTTTCTCCGGTACTTGGAGGAGGCGCGTATCGACTTCATGTTCCGGCTGGCGCCGGGGGACGGGTCGCCGTCCTTCTCGGGCGGGTCCGTGGTGGCCCGGCACGAGATCGACTACGTACGGCCGTTGGTGCACCGGCACGAGCCGGTGACCGTCGAGTCGTGGGTGACCAAGATCGGCGCGGCCTCGCTGACGATCGCGTACGAGATCAAGGACCCGGACCAGGTGTACGTCCGGGCCGAGACGATCGTCGTGCCGTTCAACCTCGAGGCGCAGGTGCCGCGGCGGATCAGCGCGGAGGAGCGGAAGTTCCTCGAGGAGTACCGCGACGGCGGGACGCCGGAGGCGCTTGCCGCATGACGGCGTCGATGCCGCCGGTGCGGTTCGCCGATGCGGGGGAGGCGGCGGATGTCGCCGCCTTCCTGGCCCGGCTGATCCACTACGACAAGGCCGCCGCCGTCCGTCTTCAGGCGGGGGGCGGCGCGCTCGCCGTGTTCGGGCGGCCGGCGTCCTTCGAGGTGCTCGCGGTGCGGACCGCGAGGCTCGCGGAGTTCGCGGGGGAGCGTGCGGTGGAGGTCGATGTGACGGTCTCCGCCGGGGAGTTGCTCGAGTCGGTCGACGAGGGCGCCGCGACCGCGGTGGTGCCGTCCGCCGTCACCGGGCCGCCGTGGGCGGGTGTTCTGCCGCCGAAGGGCGGCTGGGAGCGGGTGCCGGGGCTGCCTTCCCCCGCGGGGGTGCTGCGGTCCGTGCGGGCCGCGGTGGCGGAATTCCGGGCGCGGGTCGAGGAGTTGGAGCCCGCGAAGCGGACGCGGGGAGAGCTCGATCGGATCGGGACAGAGGTGTGGTCCCGGCCGGTGGGGGATACGGAGCTGCCCGTGCGGGCTGCGCACGCGGCTCGGGTTCTGGGTTTCCTCCGGGACGAACCCGGCGCCGGGGCCGGTGAGTTGAGTCTCTGGGCTGCCGGTGCGTGGCTGCGGTTGCGGACTCCGTACGGGGCCGTGGTGGTGCGGGCTTCCGGGCCCGGTGGGGGATTGGGAGTCATGCCTCGGGGGTGAGGCCTCCGTATGGGGATGATGCCGCTGACCTCGCGCTTTCACCGTTTCTCGGACTCCGCCCTGCCCCGAGTCTGAAGTCCCGGACGGGCTGGGGGCGAACCGGCAGCGGGCGCTGGGCAACCTCGGGGGACCCGAAAGCCCGGACTGCACACGGCGTTTGACCGGACCGCGCGTCGACGGTCTGCGCCGTCGACCGGCCCGGGCGCGGGCACGTGAGTCGTCGAGTCCTCAAGCGTCCCTCGAGTCCTCAGCCGTCCCTCGAGTCCTCAGCCGTCCCTCGAGTCCTCGAGTCCTCAGCCGTCCCTCGAGTCCTCGAGTCCTCAAGCGTCCGGTGAGTCCCGGGTGTCGTCGGGCCAGATGCCGATGTGGTCGGATTCGAGCTCCAGGAGGACCCGCTCCCGCATCGTGAGGGCCTCGGTGTAATCCGCGGGGAGCTGCAGGCGCCCTGCGCGGTCGAGCATGGCGTACTCGCGGGCCACCACCGACTCCTCGCCGGTGGCGGCGTCCACCTGGGTGCGGCGCAGCACCTCGGTCGAGGTGCGGCCGTCGCGGATGGCGACGGTGCGGCGGACCTGGTCGGCGACGGCCTGGTCGTGGGTGACGATGACGATGGTGGTGCCGAGCTCCTCGTTCGCTGTACGGAAGGCGGCGAAAATGTCCTTCGCGGTGGCCGAGTCCAGTTCGCCGGTGGGCTCGTCGGCGAGCAGTACGGCCGGTTCGTTGGCCAACGCCACGGCGATCGCGACTCGTTGCTGCTGACCGCCCGAGAGCTGGTGCGGCCGGCGGTCACGGCAGTCGGCGACACCGAGCAGTTCG
Organism: Streptomyces sp. YIM 130001; assembly: GCF_003574445.1. Taxonomy (GTDB): domain Bacteria; phylum Actinomycetota; class Actinomycetes; order Streptomycetales; family Streptomycetaceae; genus Streptomyces. Next base: position 77,354 of record NZ_KZ984550.1, on the reverse strand, counting down.
AGCAGCTCCCCCGCGCGGGCGCCGCGTTCGGACGTGGACGTACGGGTGCCGCGCAGTTGCATGGGCAGGGCGACGTTCTGGATGCCGGTGAGGTACGGGAGCAGATTGCGGGCGGTCTGCTGCCAGACGAAGCCGACCGCCTCGCGGCGGTACCGGAGTCGTTCCTTCGCGCCCATGGCCAGCAGGTCGTGGCCCGCGACCGACGCCCGGCCCGCGGTGGGCACGTCGAGCCCGGCCAGTACGTTCATGAGTGTCGACTTGCCGCTGCCCGAGGCGCCGACCAGCGCCATCAACTCGCCTTCGGCGACCAGGAGATCGAGGCCCTGCAGGGCCTGCACCTCCACCCCGTCGGTAGTGAAGACACGGACCAGACGGTCACAGGAGATGAGGGCGTCCCGGCCGTACACGGGACGGTCCCGGTCCGCGGCGGCCCGCCGCTCGAGGTCGCCGAGGGTGGTCGCGGTGGAGGCGTTCGTCGTGCCGGAGGCCTCGGCGGAGCCGTTCGTCGTGGCGGTCGGGTTCTTCACGTCGTTTCCCTTCTTCTCCGTCGGTGAACGGGGCGGCCGAAGCGCAGTTGAGGTCCCTTGGCCGGGTGGCCGCGGCTTCCAGCCCGAGCTCCGGGCCACGACCGTGCGTCCCTCCGCACCCGAGTCGTCACCCCGCATCACCCGCCCGCAGTTCCGTCGCCGCCGTGCGGCGGGCCGTCCACCACGCCTGCGCGAGCGAGACGGCGACGGCCAGGCACAGGACCGCGCCGGCCGGTGCCAGCAGTGACCAGGGATCCGTACGCAGGCGGGCGGTGGCTAGGTCGTCGAAGCCGGAGGCTGCCGTCAGGGCGAGACGTTCCAGATCGATCCCGGGAGAGAGCAGGGCGATCGCCGACCAGCCGACGAGGGCGCCGCCGCAGGCCGCCAGCAGCGACTGCGGCAGCGATTCGAGTACCAGCAGGCCGCGGGCCTGCCGCCGGCCGAGGCCCATGGTGCGCAACCTGGCGAGCAGCGCGGTGCGTTCGGGCGCGGCCTGCAGCAGCGACAGCAGTACGGCGAGCACCGCGTACCCCGCACCGGCCAGGACGGCCGCCGTGTACATGCGCTCCGCTCCGGACTGCAGCGGTGAGTCGGACAGCCGGGCGCGCTGCTCCGCGCGCACCTCCACGCCGTTGTTCCCGCCGGCATCGCGCACCGTGCGCCGCAGCGCGGCCGTGTCGATGCCCGAACCACTGCACAGAAGCACCGAGTTGGTGAGATACGGAAGCTGACGGCCGTCGATGAGGAGGAACTCCCCGACGGGAGCGGCAGGCGTGCCGTCCCGCACTCCCGTCACCCGGGCCGTGAACTCCCCGGCAGGCATCCGGAAGCTGTGCTTCCCGGAGCCGAGGCGCTTGGCCACACCGGGCGAGGCGAGCGCCGGCAGCGCACCCGAACGGGGCGCCGCGAGCTCGTCCGCGGCGAAGGCGCCCAGCCCGGCGTCCCTGCTGACCCGCGCGTACGTGTCGGGGGTGACGGCGATCAGGGTCGCGCCGGAGCCGTCCGGAAGGTCGAGATTGGGGTCGACGTGCACGGCGGCGACCTCGTCCAGCCCCGGCACCTCGCTGAGTTCGGTGGTGAGTTCGCCCGGCAGCGGAGTTCCCGGACCGCTCACCCGCACATCCGCGCCGACCGCGAGCAGCGCCGCGCGATCCCGGGCCCCGTCGGCCCCGGCGAGCACCGAGCCGCCGAACGCGGCCGTCGCCAGCGCGGTGAGCAGCGCGAGCAGCGGCAGCACCTGAGTGCCCCTGACCCGCCCCGCCCGGGCGAGCGCCACGAACCCCACCAGGCCACGACGCCGCGCGGACGGCCGCGCCACGAACCGCAGCACCGGCGGGTAGAGCCGTACCAGCAGCAGCGCGGCGATCACTGCGAGCAGCACCGGCGCGGCACTGACCAGCTGATCGGCGGACCCGGACCCGGACTTCGTCCCGCGCTGCCGCAGGGCGACCACCGCGAACCCGGCGAGCACCAGCAGCGTCAGTTCGGCGACCGTACGCCGCCGGGACGGCCGTGCGGTGACCAGATCCGGCCGCCCCTGGTGGGTACGGGGCCGGCGGTGCGCGACAACGGCCCGTACCGGCAGCGCGAGCACCGCACACAGGGCGACCGCGGCAGCCCCGATCACGCTCGGCCCGGCACGCCCCTGAGGCACCGCCACCATCGCGAGCAGCAGTCCGACGGCCGCCGCCGGCAGGACGACCACCGCGGTCTCCGCGCCGAGCCGCCCCGCGATGCCGCGCAACGAGCCGCCGCGCGCACGGAGCAGGGCCAGTTCGCTGTCGCGGCGGGCGACGGCGAGTTCGGCCGTCATCAGCAGGACGACGAACGCGACGGCACCGATGCCGAAGGCGGCGACCGCGACGATCGGTGTCACCGCGCCGCGGCGGTCGCGGAACTCCTCGAGACTCACATCGATGTCGGAGCCCAGGCGCGCACTGTCGTTGACGACGGTGCGCAACTCCGCGAGAAGCGGACCGTGTTCGAGCGAGGCGACGCGCTCGCGCAGCGCCGGCTCGTCCTGTGCGGTGAGCTCGGCGGTCAGCGGTGGCAGCCGCCAGTAGATCTGCGGAGTCTGCTCGATACGGGCGAGAACGGGACCCGCCTCGGGCGCGATCAGGAGCGCGGCGTGCCAGTAGTGCTTGGGCGGATTTCCGCCCGGCTCCGCGGTCAGTTCAGGGGTGCGCAGAACCGGCTCGTACGACCACCAACTGCCCTTCGGCTGCCGAGGTTCCACGATGCCGGTGATCTCGAAGGCGACCTCCTCAGCCCGTAGGTCCGGCAGGTGGACCACCGAACCGACCTTCAGGTTCAGGGTGCGAGCGGTCTCCGCGGTGACCGCCGCCTCGACGCGGTCGCTGCGCGAGCTGACGCCGTCGCCCTCCGGCAGCCGGCCGTCCCGCAGCCGACTGTGCTTGCCGGTCTCGTCCTGCGCGTTGACGGTGAAACGCGGTGCGAGGCCCTGCGGACGGGGCAGTTCCGGGTCGGGCGACTCCTTCGGACGGAACGTCTCGGCGCCGTACGCCGTCTGGGAACGGTCCGGCGACAGCGGTGCGGGGATGATCGCCGCGATTTTCGGCAGCCGCTCCCGTACCTGCGCGGGCCGCAGGTCCCGTTCACGGGCCTCGCGGTCGAGCTGGGTACTCGCGGCGTCCGTGGACAGCTCGAACGTGGTGCGCGCCGCGCCCGCCGAATCCAGGGTGTCCCGCAGCGCCGAGCTCTCGTAGGTGTCCGTACCGCGCGGAAAGGCGGCCGCGAGGAAAGCGGTGACGAGCACGAGCAGGAACAGCGCGACCGCCGGCAGGGGCGCGGCGCGCAGCCGGGTGCGGACCCACGGGGCGACGGAGTGCGGGCGCATGTCAGCGGCCCCCTTCGTGACGCAGGGACACCGCGGGATCGCCCCGGCGCAGCGCCAGGCCGGCCACGATCAGGAGCGGTACGGCCGCCACGCCCACCAGGAGCGCCACCATGCGCCCGACGGGCAGCTCCACCAGGACCGACGGCACGGGCTGTGCGGCGTCCGGGGTGAGCACGATCAGTGGCACCACCGCCCGGGTGAGCAGGGCGCCGAGGGCCACGCCGACGAGCAGCGCGAGGGAGACGAGCAGGCCCTGTTCGACGGCGATCAGCCGGGCCAGGCGTCCCGGCGGAGTGCCGAGCGCCCGCAACACCCCGAATTCCTGGGCCCGTTCCCGCAGCGACCCCGCCGCACTGACCGCGAAGCCGACCGCGGCCAGTGCGGCGGCGGCCACCGCCACCGCGAGCAGCGCCGACTGCGGTCCTGCGCCGAGCGGGTCGTCGCGCAGCTCGTCCGCGATCTCGGAGCGGACCTGGACCTGTTCGGGGTCCGTGTCGGGGCGTTCGCGCAGCTCGGCGGCGACACGGTCCGCGTCGCCCGGCGCCGTGTGCAGCCACCACTCGGTGGGCGCGATGCCCAACTCGCCCTCGGCCACCAGGGCTTCGTTCACCGAACGGAGGTCGAGGAGCAGTCCGCCGCCGTCCCCGCCGGCGTCTCTCTCGCTGTCCGCCGCCATGGTCGGCAGGCTGTCCACGCCCTTGACGACCTCGACGGGCACCGTACGGCTGCCGAGCGGCACCTCGACGGTGGCACCCACCTTCGCCCCGCTCGACTCCAGGAAGCGGGTCGTCGCGACCGCGGCCGGCCGCTCCGCCTTCTCCCGCTCGGCCCCGATGTGCACCTGCCGGCGCGGGACCTCCCAGCTCGGATCCTCCGGGCGTACGGAACCGGTGGTGTACGTGACCGCTGCCAGCCGGTCCGAGCCGGTGGCCGTACGCAGATCCTCGGCGGCACGCTGCGCCGCTCCGGACGCGTTGGAGGAGGTGACGGCCTTCGACTTCCAGGCGAAGTCCTCGGGCGGCGCCATGTCTTCGGCCCTGCCGCCCGGCTCGGTCGCGGCGCGAAGACCCGAGACCGTGAGCCGGTGCTTCTCGCTCGGCCCGCGCGGCAGCGGCACGGAGAGATCGATTCCGGTCAGCCGCAGCCGCCCCGGCACATCGCCCGTACCGATGTCCGCGGACAGGGTGCGGGTGCGGCCGTCGACCGGCAGATCGCCGAGCCGCAGCTGGTGCGTGGTGCCGTGCCGGTCCTCGAGGGACGCGGTCAGCGCGGCGTCGCCCGTACGGCTGCGGCCCTCGCCGGTCACCGACGTGCGCGCGTCGAACTCGAGCCGCCGGGTGCCTTCGGGCAGCGCGATCCCGGGGGAGTGCGACCGCTTGTCGGCCAGTGCGCCGGCCAGCTCGCCGGGGCTCGCCAGATCGTCCCGGATCAGCATCCCGGCGGCGGCGCCCCGGGTGTCGAGCGCGAGCACCGTCGCGGAGCGGTTCTGCGACAGCTCCATGGAGGAGCGGGCGCCGGGCGCCGCCGAGCGCACCCCGTCGGCCGATCCGTAGATCCCGCCCTGCTCCAACTGCGCGGCACGGCTGCTCAGTACGCGGATCTCGGTGCCGGCCCGGAAGTCCGCCTGGTCCTCCTGCGAGCGGTCCCAGGAGGCGCCCTGACCGATCGCCAGCATGCCCATCGCCACCGCGAGGACGAGCAGGAGCACCGGCCCCGCGCCCCGCAGCGGGCGCCGGCTGAGCTGCCAGGCGGCCAGGGCGGCGGGCAGACCGCGGCCCTTCGCCGCCCGCCGTTCACCGAGCCGGGCGGCGGGCGGCAGCAGGCGCAGGGTGAGCACGGTGCCGGCGAGCAGGGCGAGCGCGGGCGCGGCGACAAGCAGCGGATCGACACCCGACGAGGCTTCGCCGCCCCCCGCCCCCGACGTCTGCCGGTCCAACTGCCAGTACGCCACCGCGGCGATCACCACGAGCCCGGCGTCCGCGCCAGCCCGCAGCGGAGCAGGCAGCGACTTGGCGCGTACGGCGCGGCGCGGCGAACCCGCGGCGGAGAGCGAGGGAGCCGCCACGGCCAGCGCGCAGCCGAGCGCGACGAGCACGCCGACCAGCCGCACGGACCACGTCAGCGAGGTGTCGATGCGCAGCCCGATCCGGTCCAACGCGCCCTGACCGGCGAGCAGTTCGGTCAACGGCCCGGCGAGCAGCGGCGCGACGGCCGCGGCGGGCAGGGCGAGCAGCAGCGACTCGGCCGCCGCCAGCGCCGCGATGCGTCGTCGGGAGCCGCCGCGGGCGAGCAGCACCTCCGTCTCGCCCCCGCGCTCGCGGATGAGCAGACCGGCGACGAGGAGCAGCGCGTATCCGGCGAGCAGCACCAGCTGCAGGGCGACGATGAGCAAGGTCGAGCGGGACACCGACAGGGCGCGCTCGGCACGGTCGAGCACATCGGGCAGCGCGGTCTCGGCCGTGGCGCCCGCGAGCGCCGGATCCTTGCCGAGCCGTGCGGTTCCGCGGGCGGCCGCCTCGCGCAGCGCGTCGATCCGGTCCGTGGTGAGCGCGCCGAAGTCGGCGGTGGCGAGCCAGGACGTGCGGTCGCTGCTGACGCGGCCGGAGGCGAGCGCCGCCGGATCGGTGAGCAGCGGGCCGTACGTGGTGAAGTCGAGCCGGCGCACCCCGCGGCCGCCCAGCTCGTCCACCTGCCAGTACGCGTCGTCCGGATCGGCCGGCCGGTACACGCCGGTCACCCGGACCTCGAGCTTCGGTCCGTCGAGCCGGTCGGTGAGCGTCACCGTTCCGCCGCCCGGGCGCAACTTCAGCTGGGCGGCGGCCGCTTCGGGCAGCGCCACCTGGACCGGTCCGTCCGTCCCGGCCTGCGGCAACTCCCCGGAGACGAGCCGGATCCGGGAGCGGTCGAGCGCGGCGAGATGCGTGAGGTCCGGCTCGCTGCCGGGTGCCCGTACGGCGGACCGGGGGAGGGCGTACGGGCCGGAACGCTGCAGCGTGCGCACCTTCACGGGAAGCCCGTCGAAGGTGCGTGACGCCCCCTGGGCGACGGTCCGTTCGGCCTTCTCGAGCGCTTCCGGCGGTACGTCCGCGGAGACCTGCAGCGAGGCGGGCGCCGCGGAGCGAGTGGTGAGCGAGTGCCGCAGCGCCGCGTCGCCGATGGCACCGGAGAACGCGGCGAGCGTGGCGAGCACCGAGGTGGTCAGGAGCACCGCGAGCAGCGCGGCGACGAGCAGCAGACCGTGTGCGCGTGCGCGCAGAAAGATGAAGCCGAAGCCTGTCACTCGATCCCCTGTCCCCCTGGCCCCTGACAGCGCGATGCTTACAGAGGCAGGGGGCCGGGGAAACCGCCTGTGGGCAGAAATTGCCCGACTGTGACCGGAATCCGGGCAGCGGGGGCCGGTATGTGGGCGGGGAACGCCCGGGCTCTACGGACTCGTTCGGGTCGGTCCGCCGTGCTGCCGGTCCGCCGTGCTGCCGGTGTTCGCGGACCGTCGTGTGCTCGGACCCCGCCGCTCGCGGCCCGCTGCGGCCTCAGTCCGCCGTGTTCACCATCGAGGCCGCGGCGTAGGTGAGGTAGTTCCACAGGGTGCGCTCGTGTTCCTCGGACAGGCCGAGCTCGTCCACGGCCACCCGCATGTGTTTCAGCCAGGCGTCGTGCGCCGCGCGGTCGACCGCGAACGGTGCGTGCCGCATCCTCAGCCGCGGGTGTCCCCGGTTGTCGCTGTACGTGCGCGGGCCGCCCCAGTACTGCATCAGGAAGAGGGTGAGCCGCTCCTCGGCCGGGCCCAGGTCCTCCTCGGGGTACATCGGCCGCAGCAGCGGATCCTCGGCGACACCCTCGTAGAACCGGCGCACCAGACGCCGGAAGGTGTCCTCGCCGCCGACCTGCTCGTAGAAGGTCTGCTCCTGGAGCGTGCCGCGCGGAATCTCAGTCACGTGTCATGGCCTCACAGTCGCTCTGGCCGCCCCGGCAGGCCGCCGGAGCGTCCGGGGACCTCCCCCGGGTGCCGCATCTTCCATCGTCGCAGACGGCCCGGCCGAGTACGGATGACCTAGGTCCTGCCGGATCCGCGACCGGACCACGGCACCGCCCGCTCTCGCCTCCCGCGCCGCCGCGCAGGACAGTGGACATATGGATGCGCCGGAACCGGAAGGGCACCCCCCCGCGGGGACCGACGGCGGGGCCGAGGCGATCGCTGCGGCGGAGCGGGCGGCGATGGTGCGGTCCATCGAGGCCGACGGCGTCTTCGACGGCGATCCAGGATGGCGGGACGCCTTCGCCACCGTGCCGCGTGAACTGTTCGTGCCCTACTACTACGAAGCGACCGCGGCGGCCGCGGGCGGCTACGAGCGGCTCTGGGGCGAGGACCCGGATCCCGAACGGCGGGCCCGCTGGCTGCGCGGCGCCTATGCGGACGCCCCGCTGGCGACCCGGGTGCGCGACGGCGAACTCCTCTCCTCCAGCAGCCAGCCGTCCCTCATGGCGAGGATGCTCGTCGCGCTCGGCGTGCAGCGCGGCGAGGGCGTGCTCAAGGTCCTGGAGATCGGCGCAGGCCCCGGGTACAACGCGGCACTCATGTCCCACCGCCTCGGCGACGAGCACGTCACGACCGTCGACCTGGACCCGGACATCACCGAGTCCGCCCGCCGGCACCTCGCCGCGGCCGGCCGGCACCCGGCCGTCGTCACCGGCGACGGCGCCCGCGGCTGCCCGGGCCGCGCCCCCTTCGACCGCATCATCGCGACCTGTGCGCTGCCGGGCATCCCGCCGGACTGGCTCGGCCAGTGCCGGCCCGGGGCGCGCATCCTGGCCCCGCTCGCGACCGGACTGCTGCTGCTCACGGTGCACGACGCGGAGAACGCCGAAGGCCGCTTCCTGCACACGCCCGCGTACTTCGTGCCGCTGCGGGGCGGGAGCTCCCGCGCCGGGGACCGGCCGCGCGAGTATGACGGGCTGCCGCGCCGGGCGCTGCGCGAGGACTCGTTCCGCTTCCTGCTCGCCCTGGCGGGCGACAGCCTCGACCCGTACGAGGCGCTGGCCCTGTGGCGGCGTGGGGACCGGCCAGGACGTGAGCGTTACGGCGTGACGGTCGCCGACGGGAGCGCCCGCGCCTGGCTCGACGACCCCGCGGGCCCCGACACCTGGCCGCTGACCTGAGCCCGCGCCCCTCCAGCAGGCACCTCTCCGGAGACGGCAGAAGCCGCCCGCCGGTTTCCCGGGCGGGCGGCCTCTGCCGTGCTGTGCGGGTACGGCGCCGCTGGGTCAGCCGCGCCGGATGGTGATCGTCGTCCAGGCGCCCACATGCACCCGGTCGCCGTCCTGCAGCGGCACCGGCACGAACGGCTGGATCGGCTCCTCGCCGCCGTTGACGGTCGTGCCGTTGGTCGAGTTCTGGTCGACGACGGCCCAGGTGGTGTCCGGCTGCTGGACCAGAACGGCGTGCTGGTGCGAGACGCCCGGGTCCTCCGGCGGCACCGACAGATCGATGTCGGGCGACTCACCCGTCGAGTGCCGGCGGCGGCCGATGGTGATCTGGTTGCCGTCCAGCACCCGCTGCTGCTCCGGCGAGTAGGCAGGCAGGTTGAGCCCGGAGGCATCCGGGCCGCTGCGGTGCATCATCGCCATGAAGTACTCGCGATCCGGGCCGATCGTCGCCGACCAGGTCGCGGGCGCTTGGGCGTTGGGGAATCCGTGGCCGGTGTCGGGGAAGCCCTGACCGGCGTCCGGGAAGTTGCTGCCCGGGGCGTTCGGATCGGGGAAACCGCGGTGCTGGCTCTGCCCGTTCCCGTTCCCGTTCGGGTCGGGGAAGCTGCCGCCCGGGCCGTTCGGGTCCGGGAAACCGCCGCCAGGACCGTTCGGACCGGGGAAAGCGCCACCCGGGCCGTTCGGCTCGGGGAAGCCGTTCCCGGGGCCGCCGTGCTGCGGACCGCCGGGAGCCGGCGCGGTGGGTGCCGGAGCACCCGCCTGGGCGGACGGCGGCTGGATCATCCAGTCGTCGTCACCCGCCGGGGGGCCGGGCGGAGTCTGCTGCGGGTAGCCCGGCGGAGGCGCGGGCGGCCCGGGCTGCTGACCGCCCGGAGGCGGGAACCCGCCCTGATGCGGCGGAGGCGGAGGCGGCGCCTGCTGCCCCGGCTGTCCCTGCGGTCCCGAGGGGTGGCCGCCGCCCTGCAGCGGCTCCGCGGGACGGTTCATCTGCGAGGGGCGCGAGCTGGTGTAGTCACCGCCACCGGGCTGCTGCTGCGGCCCGCCACCCGGCTGCTGTGCCTGGAAGCCCGGCGGCAGATTCAGACCGGGCACACCCTGCCGCGGGGCGGCGGGCTGGTACGACGTCGCGGTGTTGGTGATGAAGTTCCACCGGCACTCCTCGCAGAACGGCGCGTTCGCCTCGCGGGGCGTACGGCACTGCGGGCAGAGCTCGGCCTGCGCGGGCGGCTCCTGCTGGGGGTAGCCGTAGCCGCCGGGAGGCGGTGGCGGTCCCTGCGGGTAGCCGTAACCGGCGGCAGGCGGTGGCGGGGGAGGTGGCGGCACGGCACCGGCGGGTGCACCTGCCATGCGGTGGCCGCAGACCTCGCACCAGTCGTCGGAACCCGACTGGTGTCCGTTCGGGCAGGTCGGCATGTCGGCGCTTCCCCCTCTCCTTCTCCGGCCCGGCGGGCCGCTGTCAGGTACCTCGCGGTACTGGGCGTGACGGTCGGTGACCGTGACGCCGCACTGCGTCTGCTCTTCGGTTACTTCTTCACCCGAACCGTCTTGGTGGACCGGGTTTCGAGAGTCATCTCGTCGGCCTCCGCGACCTTCGGCTTCAGTCGCACAGTACCCGCAGCGGCGTCGACCACGTCGACCACCTTCGCAAGCAGTTTCGCAGTGTCCGCGTTCCCGGAGGCGCTTGCCAACTGAACAGCACGGCCCAGTTTCGCGGTCGCCCCGTCGTCGTCACCGGACTTGCGCAGATCGAGGCCCTGCTGGATGGCCTGGGCCAGTTCCGCCTGCCCCGTGTAGTGCGCGACCTGCGGATTGATCGAGGTGGACGCGGCCATGTCGTCCGTCCACACCGCTCGTACCAGGCCCTGGGACAGCGCCTGCGAACTGCCGTCGGGCTGCGGGATCACCAGCGACACCCGGGCGGCCAGCATCTCCTGGCCGAGGTCGGCGTCCGGCACCGTGACGCAGACGTGGTAGTCGCGCGACTCGTCGCCCCACGAGCCCGTCGGATAGTCGCCGGCGCGCGGTCCCGACTCGGTGCGACGGTCCGTCAACTCCTCGACCGTGGGCGCCACTTGCTTGACGAACTTGATCTCCGAGCCCATCGGGGTCCACAGTCGCAGAGCGACGTCCGCGACCTCCTTGCCCATCGCGTTCTCCATCATCTGCGTGAAGTCCGTGGCGAGGCCGGCCGGATCCGCGACGATGTCGGCGGTGCCGAGCAGCGCCGAAGCGATCGCTGTGACTTCTTTCACTTCCCAGTCGGTGCCTACGCCCCGGGCGTCACAGGTGAAGCGGCCCGCACACGAGTCGAGCGCGGCCCTGAGGTCCTCGGGCGACTCGTGCTCGTTGCGCCCGTCGGTGAGCAGGATGCCGTGCCGGATCGATACGTCGGCGGTGGCGAGCAGCCGGTCCGCGAGCCGCAGCCAGGTGCCGATCGCGGTGCCGCCGCCCGCGCTCAGGGCACGCAGTGCGTCCTTGGCCTCGGCGCGGGTCCGGTCGTCGGCGACCGCGAGCCGCCCGACGCCCGGATAGACCTCCTTGGCGACGTGGGTGCCGCCGATCACCGTGAAGTGCACGCCGTCGCGCAGGGTGTCGATCGCGGCGGCCGTCGCGTCCCGTGCGTTGCGCATCTTGGTCGGCGGGTAGTCCATCGATCCCGAGCAGTCGACCATGATCGCCACGGCCGCGTCCGGGCCCTGACCCGCCGTGAGCGTACGGGCGGCCGTGCCTCCCACCGTGCCGCCGCCCGTCGACGTGACCGTGACGATCGCGCTGACCTCACGGCCGCCCTCGGGCAGATACTCGTTCTGGTACACCTCGACGGAGAACTGCGGAACGTTGGACTTCGAGAAGTTGGCCATGGATCCTGCTCCCCCTCAACTCTGCCCCGGGTCCCCGCGCGGCATCGCGCACAGGGCCGGTGGCAGTTACCTGATGACGTGACTGAGTGCGGTTGTGCTCCGCGCTGCTGACATGTGGTGGCGCTCCCCTGTCCCCCCTGGGCTTCAGGCCGATCCTGCCCCCGCGGGATGCACGGGGAACGGCAGCACCGCCACTGTTACGTTGTCGTGGCCCCCGCCGTCGAGGGCGTGACCGACCAGGACCTGGGCGCTGTGCAACGGCCGCTCCGCGGCGTCGGCGGGGATGGCGGCGGCCAACTCCTCGGCCGCCTCCGCGTAGTTCCACAGTCCGTCCGTGCACACCACCACTACACCCGGCCGGTCCGGCTTGAAGGAAGCGGTGTGCGGCTCCAGTTCGTACGCGTCCGCGCCGAGCCAGCCGGTGATGGCGTGCGCCCGCTCGTCCGCGTAGGCCTCCTGCTCGCCCATCAGGCCGGCCGCGACCATCTGTGCCGCCCACGAGTCGTCCTCGGTGAGCCGGGCGGCGGGCACCGAGCGGTCCACCGGGATCCAGTACGCGCGCGAGTCGCCGACCCAGCCGACGATGAGCAGGCCGCCCGCGACGACCGCACCGACGAAGGTGCACGCCGGGGAGTTCTGGTGCCGGTGCGGATCGTGCTCCTGGGCGTGCGCCGGATCGTCGGCGAGTACGTTGACCGCCTCGGCGGCCGTGACGATCGCGTCGTGCATGGCCTGCTGCGGGTGGGTGCCGCGCGGCAGGGCCGCGAGCAGCGACTCGTTGGCCGCCTGCGAGGCCGCGAGGGACGCCTCGTCGGGCCTGGACGACGAGGACACCCCGTCGCACACGATCGCCACGACCGCGGGTGAACCGTCGGGCAGCGCGGCCGAGGACACGGTGAACGCGTCCTCGTTGCGGTGGTGGCGCAGACCCCGGTCGCTGACCGCGGCCACCGCGCCCAACTCCTGCTCCATGTGGTCGCGTTCGCGCGGCTGGGCGTGCCCGCAGTGCTCGCAGTAGCCGTCGTCGTCCACCTGGCCGGTGCGGCAGGCGACACAGCGCTTGACGCCGGACGCGGCGCCCGGTTCCGGTGCGGCGGCGCGCGGGTCGGGCGCCGGCAGCGGGTACTCCTCGAACTGCGGCCCGTCCTGCCCGTCCGGTGCGGCGGGTGGCCGCAGGCTCGACGAGCGGGCGGCGGCGGGCAGTTCGGTGCCCGCCGAGTCCATGCCGGCGAGCTCGTCGGCGCGGTGTACGGGCGCCGGAGTGTCTGAGCTGTCCACCTCGGGCGCGGTCGGCCACTCCACCGAGGCGGAGGGGGCGGCGGGCCCTGCCGGCGCCGCGCCGTTGATGGTGACGGTCGGGTGGTCCACGGGCGGCTCGGGCACCTCCGAGAGGTTGTACCCGCACGCACCACAGAACAGGTCACCCGACTCCAGCGGCTCCTCGCAGCTGGGGCACGCGGACAACTGGTGCATCTGCGGCGTCACTCACTCTCACCTCGCCTCGGCGTGCAGGGCACGACTCGCTCGTCGGTCCAGGTGGACCGGGTGGACCGCCGGCCGGGACTCGGGCCCGGCCGGTCGGCTCAGACCCATGTCCGTGGTCGGAATCGGTTGGCCCGTTCCACCAGTTCGATCCTCTCGTCACCGCGCTGCGCGAGCCTCGCCAGGGTCCGGTACGAGCGTTCCAGACCGAAGCGGAGTCCGCGCTCGTCCAGCGGGCTGCCCAGGAGCACAGTGTGCCCGGCGCCCTGGGACGGTGCGGAACCGCGGCTACCGGAGAGTATCCAGTCCAGTGCCGTTCCGAGTACCTCGGTCGACAGTTGCTCCTGGCGGACCGCGTCGAGACCGAACTGGTGCAACGCCTCGACCTGCCCCGCGGCCGCGGTCAGATCGTCGAGCAGCGGCTCGTGCACGGCCTGTTCGCGCAGTCTCGCGCGCACCGCCGCGACCCGGGCCGCGGTGTAGTGGATGGAGGCCTCCGGCACCGACTCGAGCGTACGGACCGCCGAGCGCCGGTCGCCCGCGGCGAGCTGCACCCGGGCCAGACCGAAAGCGGTGCTCACATAGCTCGGGTCCGTCGTCCACACCAGTCGGTAGTACTCCGCCGCGTTGTCCAGCTGGCCGAGGACCTCCGCGCAGACACCGAGGGCCAGCTTCGGCGCCGCGTCACCGGGAAAGGCGTCGTAGACCGCGTCGAAGGACAGCGCGGAGGTCTCGAAGTCGCCCGTGGTCAGGGCCACCACGCCGCGGTACCAGACCACCCGCCAGTCGTCCGGATGGCCGGTCTCCAGCGTGGTGAGCAGACGCGTCGCCGCGCTGACGTCCTCCATCTCCAGCCGGGCCCGCAGCTCCCGCAGGCGGATCTCGAGGGACGGCGCCGGCGCCGACTGCAGGGCACTGATCAACTCGGCGGGCGCGGACGCCATCAGGCCCGCGAGGAAGCCCGCGTTCGGGTCGCCCGGGTCGACGCGCGGGACCGGCAGGGCGAGGGCCGCACCGGGCGCGTCGAGCCGGCGCACCAGACCGGCGCCCTCGGGAGCGGGTACCCCGCCGGACGGCACGACGGCCGCGGTGTCGGGGGCGGCGGTCGGCGGGGCGGGCAGCGCGCCCGGCGCCGCACCGGTCGGCAGCGGCACGGCACCCGGACCCGGGTCTGCCTGCTGTCCACGCCGCCCGGCGGGCACCTTCCGTACGCCGAGCCGGGACACCTCACCGGTCGTCTCGGCGAACAACTCCGTGTCCGTGACCCTCAGTTCGGGCCCGAACAGGGTGGAGAGCGCCGGCCGCGGCCGGCCCGTCTGCAGCGCGACCACCTCGCGCAGAACGCCCGTGAGCTGGTCCGCCATCTCCTGCGCGGAGGAGAAGCGGCGCGCCGGGTCCGGGTCGGTGGCCCGCACCAGAAGCCGGTAGAAGGACTCGTACTTCCGGAACACCTCGATGTTGTCCGGATCCGGCAGGGAGTCCACGAAGACGTTCGTGTACCCCTGGAAGTCGAAGGTCAGGACCGCGAGCGTGCGCGCCACGGTGTACAGGTCCGAGGCGAGCGACGGGCCCACCTCGGCCACCTCGGGCGCCTGGTAGCCGACCGTGCCGTAGATCGCCGACTCGTCGTCGTCCATGCGGCGCACCGCGCCCATGTCGATGAGCTTGAGCTGGTCGTGCTGCTGGATCGCGTTGTCGACCTTGAAGTCGCAGTACAGCAGGTTGCGGCTGTGCAGGTGGCCGAGGGCCTCGAGCGCCTCGATGCCGTACGCGCAGGCCTGCTCGACCGGGAGCGGGTCGCGCTTGCCGTCGGGTGAACGCCGCTCGTTGGCGATCTCCTTGAGGGACTTGCCGCCGACGTACTCCATGACGATGTAGCCGTCCAGGGAGCCGGTGCGCTGGTCGAGATGTTCGACGAAGTTGTAGATGCGCACGATGTTGGAGTGCTCGATCTCGGCGAGGAAGCGCCGCTCCGAGATCGCCGCCGCCATCGCGTCCTGGTCGCCGGTGTCGAGCAGGCCCTTGAGGACCACCCAGCGGTCCGAGACCGCGCGGTCCACGGCCAGATAGACCCAGCCGAGACCGCCGTGCGCCAGACAGCCCGTGACCTCGTACTGGCCGTGCACCACATCGCCCGGACTCAGCTTCGGCACGAAGGAGTACGGGTGGCCGCACTTGGTGCAGAACCCCTCGGTGCGGCCGGGCTGCTCGCCGCGCGCACGCCCCACCGGCGCACCGCAGTCGGAACGCGAGCAGAACCGCTTGCGCTCGGGTACCTCCGGGTTCTCCTGCACCATCGTGCCCGGGTCGGGGCGCGGCACCTGGGGCACGCTGACCAGACCCGCGCCGAGCCGGTCCCGGCCGGAGGCGGCCGTGGACGATCCGGTGGAGCGCACCGACACCGACGGCCGTGACGACAGACTCCCCGACATCGACCGGGAGAGCCTGCCGGACACCGAACGGCGCGAGGACGACGACCGTGAGGAACGCGAGGAGCGTTCACTCGCGCGCGAGGAACTGCTGGAGTCACCGCCGCCGGCGGTGATCCCGGTCGGTGGCGACGACACCATGCCGCTCGGCGAGACGACCGGAGCCAGACCGCAGGTGTCGCAGTACATCTCCCCGCCGCCCACGTCCTCGTAGGTGCCCTCGCATTTGGGGCGCTGGCATTGCGTACTCAAGATTCCCCCCTACGGTCGGTCGGCCCGCCCTGGTTCGGCACCCGGGGGGCCAGCACTTCGGCGGTCGCGTGCTGGTAGCGCAGCACCGCCTGTTCGGCCACGCGCAGATCGCACGGGGCGCTCCACAGCATCCGGCGGGCCGCGTCGTACCGCTCGATGAGCAGCGGATCCTCCGCCGCACCGTGCCGCGCCACCTTCGCCTTGTACGCGTCCAGGCGGCCGCGCAGCTCGGCACGGACCGCCAGCGGGGCGGTGACCGCGGTCAACGACTCGCGTGCCCGGTGCAGTTCGTCCTCCGCGCGCTGTTCGAGGGACTCCAGCAGCGGCGAGAGCCGGTGCCACTGTGCGGTCCTGCGGTACTCGGCGGCCGTCGCCAGCTGCTCCTGCAGAGCCGTCGGCGGTCCGCTGACCGCCGGCACCTCGGAGGCGGCGATCTTCGCGAGCACCTCGCCGCGCGCCGAACGGGCCTCCGCAAGGGTGCGGTCGGCCCGCGACAGCAGGTCGCGCAGCCGGCCGAGGCGCAGCTCCGCGTCCTGCCGCACCGTCAGCACGGCGTCGATCTCACGCCGCACCTCTTCCAGGTCCTGCGCCGCCCGGTCGTACCTCTCGGTGTCGGGGCGCCCGCCGCCGGGGGCCGAACTCCCGGTCGCCGTACGCCAGAACGCCAGTGGGTCGGACACCACCTGCGAGCGCAGCGTGGTCAGCTCGGCCGTGATCCGCTCCAGGTCGTCACCGGCCGGATGCTCGCCGGGACGCACGCCCACGGAGGCCGCGAGCTGCCGGGTGCGGCCCAGTTCGGCCGCGAGCAGGTCTATCCGGGCCGGCAGCGCCGACCAGACCGCGTCGGCCGCCACCACCATGTCGAGCGAACTCGCGTACAGCTCGTTCATCCGGTCGACCAGCTCGGTCAGCGAGTACTGCTCGGAGAGCTTGGCCGGACCGGTGATCGAACCCGGTGCGCCCGCCTGCGCGGGACTGCCTGCCACCGTCACGCAGCGTCCCTGCAGCCGCTCGGTCAGCTCACTCAGATCGTCGCGGCTCGGCCAGCGCCTGCGCGCGCGCAGCTCGCGGGCCGACGCCAACGCCGCGGTGTAGGCGTCGAAGTAGGACCAGAGCCGGGAGACCGCCTGATCGGTGACCGCCCAGCGGTCCCGGGTGGTGCCGGTCAGTTCGGCGCCCTCCAGAAGCCTGCGGCCCGCGTGGTCCTGGAGCGCGAGCAGGGACGTCTCGACGGCCTCGTGCTCCGCGTCCAGGCGCGCCAGCGCACGGTCCACCTCGTCCCGGTCCATGACGGGGCCCTCGGGACTGCCCGCCGAGCCGGGGAAGGATCCCGCGACGCCCATCGATCACCTCTCGCTGTGCCGGACCGGGCCTGCTGCCGGGCCGTACGTGGCTGTTCTGTCCTCGCTGGTGTCCGTGCTCCGCCCCTTGTGCCTCGACGGCTCCCGGCGGCCGGGTCAGTCCTGGTACTTGGGTGCCGGGGGCCCGTCCACGTTCTTCAGGTCGTCGGCGAGCCACTTCTCGTAGGACTTGTCCCAGTCGCTCTTGCGGAAGTCCTCCAGGATCTGGTTCACCCGGCGTACCAAATCCGGGGCCTTCTTGTTCATCGCCACGCCGTAGTACTCCTTGGTGAACGGCTCTCCCGCGAGCGACACCGTCGGGTCCTGCGCGGCCTGGCCCGCGGCGAGCGCACTGTCGGTCACCACCGCGTCCACGTCGCCGAGCTGGAGCCTTACCAGGCAGTCGAGTTGGTTCGGCACCGTGGTGGCTATATCGGCACCGTACGCCTCCTTCTCGAGCTCCGAGAGGGCCGTGGAACCCGCCGCCGTGCAGAGCTTCTTGCCGGCCAGCGACTCGTCATGCCCGGTGATCTTCGAGTCCTCGGGGACCAGCAGCTGCTGGCCGGTCTCGAAGTACGCCGTGGAGAAGGCGACTTCCTTCAGGCGGTCGCAGTTGATCGTCATGGTGCGGACCACCATGTCGACCTGGCCGGACTGGATCGCGGGCACCCGCTGATTGGTCGGTACGGCGCGGAAGATGACGTCGTCCGGGTCTCCCAGGATGTCCTCGGCGATGGCGCGCACCAGGTCGATGTCGAAGCCCTCCAGCTTGCCCGTGGCGGGGTTGCGGTATCCCCAGCGGTAGCTGTTCTGGTCGACGCCGACGATCAGCTTGTTCGGCTTGTCGGTGCGGGTCTTGATGTCCTTGATCGTGGGGCCGTCGGCGCCCGACGCCGGCAGGCTGCGCTCCGGCTCCTCGCACTCCTCGGCCCGCGCCTGCTCCGCCCGCGCGCTCCCGGACGAACTGCCCGCGGGGACACCCGAGTCGCCGCCCCCCAGCGGCAGCAGCGCGATCAGGGCAGTGAGCGCGCAGGCCACCGCCATCGCCGCCACACCGCCCCAGCCGCGCAGCCTCCCGAGCCTTCGGGTCGTCCCGGTCCTGGTCATGTCGCCCCCTGTCACCGGTACTCCGAAAGCCTGCGTCCGATACCCAGCACCGCACCCGCCGCGCCGAGCACCGCGAGGACCGCGGCGCCCACGGGCAGTCCGGTCATCGCGCCCCTGCCGCTCTCGGCGGCGTCCTTGAAGTCGCTCTGCTCGTGGGCGAGTGCCTTCTCCAGTGCCTTGTCCGCCTTGTCGAAGGAGTCGCCCGTCGGGTTGTCGTCGCCGATCACCCGGGCGAGGGCCGCGTCGTAGTTGCCCTGGGTGTCCGCGTCACGCGCCGACTTGTGGCGCTTCTGCCACTCCGCGACGGCGTCGGCCGCCTGGCCCACGTGCAGCATGCCCGCCGAATCGTCGGCCAACTGCCGGGCGCTGCCGAGGAATCCGGAGCGCTCGCCGCCCGTGCCGAGCTGCGACATCTGCTTCTGGTAGTCCACGTCGTAGGCGTCCTTGCCCTCGTTCGGACCGTCCGGGACGGTGACCGCGCCGCGGGCGACCAGGGTCAGGTTCTCGTTGCTCCTGGCCTGCAGGGTGCTCACCCGGGCGTCGTTGAGGACGTTGAGCGAGCGGACGCCGTTGTCATAGCTGTCGTTCAGGTTCGACCAGGCGATCGTGTGGCCGACCGACAGCCACAGGAGCGCCACCGTGCCGGCCGCGGTGGCGGTGACCAGGCCGCGGTTGAACACCCGGTTCGTACGGCGGTAGTTGCGGCGCTGGGCCCAGCCGAGTGCGCCGAGCGCGACCACGCCGAGGCCGATGGCCGCCCACGGGTAGGACCTGGCGTCCGCGTAGTCCGCGTCGAGCTGCTTCTTCTCCGCGTCGTAGAGCTTCTTGGCCGCGGGGAGCATCTGCTTCTGCATCAGGTCGTTGGCGTCGCGCAGGTAGGCGCCGCCGAGGGGGAGGCCCTGGCGGTTGTAAGTCCTGGCGGTCTCGATGCGCTCCGCGTACTCCGGGAGGAGCTTTCCCAGCTGTGTGAGCTGGTCGGTGGTCGTCTGCGAACCCTTGCTGTTCGACGCTGCCGTGGCCAGCTTCTCCGCGGCCATGTCGAGGTCGTCCTGGTAGCGCTTGCGGACGTCGGCCGGCTCCTGGCCGCCTGCGAGGAAGCCGCTCGCCGCGGCCGTGTTGGCGTCCGCGAGCGAGCGGTAGATCGATGCCGCGTCCGCGCTCAGCGGCTGACTGCGGTTCAGTACGTCGTCCGCCGCGGCCGAGCGCCCGGACATCTGCCACGACGCCAGAGCGCCGAAGACGACGACGAGCACGGCGAGTACGGCACCGATGATGCGCAGCCTGCCCGGTTCCGTCGTCGCGGCGGCGCGCAGCCGGTCCGTGGACTCGTTCCAGGCGCTGCGGCGTTCGGGCAGGACGGGCGCCGGCGGTGGTGTCGGCGGCGCCGACGCCTGCGGCGGCACGGCGGGCACCGTGGGCGCGCCCGGTGGCGCCGTGCTGCCGTTCGGCGGGTGTGTCACTCGACCTCCCCCTCGGTCTGCTGACGGTCCTGCCCGTCCCCTGCGCGGTGGGGAAGGACGGCCCGGCCGCCAAGTATGGCGGCAGGGACCGACATCGACACCAGCGTTTGCGCGATCTTGTTCGGATCGATGCCTCTCCACAGCTCCCGGTACCTGCCTGTGGTACCTGCCTTCCAATACGAAATCCGGATCAGTTCGGTTCCCGCCGAAGCCCCCGCGACACCGCAGGCTGCACCCGGCCCGCGCGGTGCCCCCGCCGGAAGTCCGCCGCTACTCGCCGCTGCTCGCCGCTGTCGGGACGCCGGCGCCCCCGTCCCGTCCGTAATGCGCCCGCACGCGCGCGTGGGCTGCGGCGGGCGCTCCGATCCGGTCGAGTCCGAACAGTGCCGCGCCGAGCACCGGCCGAGCCGTGATCACATGGGCCACCGCCTTCGGCGCCCGGACCGCGAGGAGTTCACGGATACGCGAGTCCAAGTCCCGGTGCCCGGCGGCCAGTACTGACCCGCCGAGCAGGACCGGCACCGGTGCGGCGAGCAGTCCGAGACGGTCGAGCGCGACCGTGGACAGCGCCACCACCTCGTCGGCGAGCCGGTCGATCAGGGACCGGGCCACCGCGTCCCCGCCCGCGGCCGTCTCGAACAGCACGGGCGCCAGCTCGTGCCGCCGGGCCGGCGCGATCCGGCCCCGGTGCAGCGCCTCGATCAGCGCGTACATCGACGGCAGTCCGAAATGCCCGGGCAGGGTGCGGGCGAGCGCGGTCGGCTCGCCCCTGCCGTCCTCCGCGCGGGCGGCGAACCACAGCGCCTCCTCGGCCAGGCCCCCGCCTCCGCCCCAGTCCCCGGAGATACGGCCGACCGCCGGGAACCGCGCGGTCCGCCCGTCCGGGGTCAGCCCGACACAGTTGATCCCGGCACCGCAGACCACGGCCACGCCGAGCGGTTCGTCGACTCCCGCCCGCAGGATCGCGAAGGTGTCGTTGCGCACCTCGACGTCCGCACCGAGCGCACGCTCCTCGACAGCGCGCGCCAACTCGTCCTCCTCGACCGGGAGATCGGCGTTGGCCAGGCACGCCGACACCACCGCCACCGCCGGTCGCCCGCCGCCGTGCGCGGCGGCAGCGTCGTCGAGGGCGCGCCCGGCCGTCGTGGCCAGCGCGTCGACCGCCGCGTCCACGCCCACCGCCGGCGGCTGGAACCCGCCGCCGCGCGCCGAACCGAGCACGGTGCCGTCCGCTGCGACCACGGCCACATCGGTCTTGCTGTTGCCCGCGTCGACGGCGAGTACGGCGCCCACGGCGTCCGGTCCCGCCCCTGCGGGCCCGGTGGTGATCAGGCCCACGGAAGGTGCTCCCGGTTGTGCGCGAGGAGGCGGTCGGTGAGCCCGTCGGCGAGCTCGTACTGGCCGACCAGCGGATGGGCGAGCAGCGCCTTGTACACCCGGTCGCGGCCGCCGCGCAGCGCTGCGTCGAGGGCGAGTTCCTCGTACGCCGTCACATGCGAGACCAGGCCGCCGAAGAGCGGGTCGAGCCGCGCCACGGGCAGCGGAGCCGCTCCTGCGTGGCCGACCGTCGCCTGCACCTCGATGACCGCCTCGTCCGGCAGGAACGGCAGCGTGCCGCGGTTCAGGGTGTTGACCACCTGGTACGGGCTGCCGCCGGAGCCGACCAGGGAGGCCGTGAGGTCCACTGCGGCCTCCGAGTAGAAGGCGCCGCCCCGCTTGGCGAGCAACTCCGGCTTCTCGTCCAGCGCCGGATCCGCGTACATCCGGAGCAACTGCCGTTCCATCTCCGCCACTTCCGCGGCCCGCGACGGCTTGCTGCCGAGTTCACGGACCACCTCGTCGTGGGCGTAGAAGTAGCGCAGGTAGTAGGACGGCACCACGCCGAGCCGGTCGAGGACCGGGCGCGGCAGTCGCAGATTCTCCGCGATGGCGTCGCCGTGCTCGGCGAGCAGCTTCGGCAGTACGTCGGCGCCGTGCGGGCCGCCGAGCCGTACGCCGGTCTCCCAGGTCAGGTGATTGAGGCCCACATGGTCGAGGAAGACCTCGGACGGGTCCACGCCGAGGTGCCCGGCGAACCGGCGCTGGAATCCGATCGCCACATTGCACAGTCCGACCGCCTTGTGCCCGGCCTCGATCAGCGCACGGGTCACGATGCCCACCGGGTTGGTGAAGTCGATGATCCAGGCGTCCGGATTGGCGCGGCGCACCCGTTCGGCGATGTCCAGGACGACCGGCACCGTACGCAGCGCCTTGGCGAGACCGCCCGCGCCGGTGGTCTCCTGGCCGACGCAGCCGCATTCCAGCGGCCAGGTCTCGTCC
The DNA here is from genome assembly GCF_003574445.1 of Streptomyces sp. YIM 130001. Lineage (GTDB taxonomy): Bacteria > Actinomycetota > Actinomycetes > Streptomycetales > Streptomycetaceae > Streptomyces. Next base: position 55,515 of record NZ_KZ984550.1, on the reverse strand, counting down.
TCGTTGCGCGCGGCCTGCCCGCCGACACGCAACTGCAGCAGCACCGCGTCCGCGTCCGCGACGCCCGCGTCCACGTCGGAGGTGGTGGTGACGGTCGCCGGATGTCCCTGTTTGGCGAAGATCCGCCGGGCGAGCGGGCCCACCAGGTCGAGCCGGTCGGCGGCCGGATCCACCAGGACCAGTTCCTCGACGGGCAGTGTCCGCCGCAACCGTGCGAACCCGTCGATGAGTTCGGGGGTGTAGGTGGAACCGCCGCCCACCACTGCGAGCTTCATCGTGTCTAGCCCTTCACTCCGGTCAGCGTGACGCCTTCGACGAAGGCCTTCTGTGCGAAGAAGAACAGGATGATCACAGGGGCCATCACGAGGACCGTGGCCGCCATGGTCAGATTCCAGTCCGTCTGGTGTGCTCCCTTGAACGATTCGAGACCGTAACTCAGCGTCCAGGCACCCGGGTTCTCCGAGGCGTAGATCTGCGGTCCGAAGTAGTCGTTCCAGCAGTAGAAGAAGTGGAACAGGGCGGTTGCCGCGACCGCCGGTTTCGCCATCGGCAGCACCACCCGCAGCAGGGTGGTGAATTCGCCGCAGCCGTCGATCCGCGCCGCCTCGGTGTACTCGCGGGGGATCGTCAGCAGGAACTGGCGCAGCAGGAAGATGGAGAAGGCGTTGCCGAAGGCGAAGGGGATGATCAACGGCCACAGGGTGCCGGCCAGATCCAGCTGCTTCGCCCAGAACAGATACATCGGGACGATGATCACCTGCGGTGGCAGCATCATCGCCGCGATGACCACCATCATCATCAGATTCCGCCCGCGGAAGCGGAACTTGGCCAGGGCGTACGCCACGGGCAGGCTGGAGCCGACTGCGAGGACGGTGCCGAGGCCCGCGTAGAGCAGCGTGTTGCGCCACCAGGTCAGGAAGCCCGGGGTGTTCCACACCTCGGCGAAGTTGCCCCATTCCCAGGTGTGCGGCCACAGTTCGCGGGTCAGTGCCTGGTCGTCGCTCATCACCGCGGTGAGCAGGACGAAGACGAAGGGCAGCACGAAGAACAGGGACGCGGCGATCGCGAGGGAGTGCACGGCCACCCAGTGCAGGGCCGCCCGGCGCCGCGCCGCTCTCCGCTCGACGTCGTCGTGTCGCCTGCTCCCGCGGTCGCGCTCGCCGGCGTGGCCGGCCCGGGGCGGGTTCAGTCCGGTGTCGGTCGTCATCGCTCAGTCCTCCGCCGACATGAAGCCGCTGCGCCTGCGCATCAAGAACGTGGTGAACACCATGGCCAGGGCGAAGAGCACCAGGGCCACCACACAGGCGGCGCCGGTGTCGAAGCGCTGGAAGCCGAGGTTGTAGATCACCTGCGGCACGGTGAGTGTGCTCTTGTCCGGGTAGCCCGGCTCGAAGTGCTGTCCCGAGCCGCCGATCACCCCGCTCGCGACCTTCGCCGCGACCAGCGGTTCCGTGTAGTACTGCATGGTGGCGATCACGCCGGTGATCACCGCGAACAGCACGATCGGCGAGATGTTCGGCAGCGTCACGTAGCGGAACCGGTGCCAGGTGTTGGCGCCGTCCAGGTCCGCGGCCTCGTACTGCTCCTTGGGTACGTCGAGCAGCGAGGCCATGAAGATCACCATCAGGTCGCCGATGCCCCACAGCGCCAGGATGGTCAGCGACGGCTTGGCCCAGGCCGCGTCGTTGAACCACTGCGGACCGCTGATCCCCAGGGTGTCCAGGACGGTGTTCACCGGCCCGGTACCGGGATTGAGCAGGAACACGAACGCCATCGTGGCGGCCACCGGCGGTGCCAGATACGGCAGATAGAACAGCGTGCGGAAGATCCCGGCGCCGGTCTTGATCCTGGTGACGAGCAGCCCGATACCGAGCCCGAAGACCACCCGGAGCGTCACCATCACCGCGATCAGCCACAGCATGTTGGCGAGCGCGGGCCAGAAGAACGGGTTGTCCCGGAAGACGTAACTCCAGTTCTTCAGGCCGACGTACACGGGTGCGCCGAACCCGTCGTACTTCATGAAGGAGAAGTAGACGGTCGCGATCAGCGGGTACGCGAAGAAGACGCTGAAGCCGATCAGCCAGGGGGACAGGAAACCGAGGGTGCGCAGGGTCTGCCGCCGTTGCTTGGCGCGCAGAGCGGGATCGCGGCGTCCGGCGCGCACAGCCGGACCGCGGCGCCCGGACTCCGGGACGGTGCGGGTCGGGGTCATCTCACTGCGCCTGCTCGTTGTCCTTGTCGACCTGCGCGTCGTTCTTCCGCAACATCGCGTCCAGGTCCTTCTCCTTGCCCTTCTCGTAGGCGACGGCGTGATCCTGCAGGGTCAGCAGGAAGGCGCCGCCGTTGACCGAGGACGGGGCGTGCGAGCTCTTCGGGTGCCGGGCGATGTCGACGAACGTGCGGTACAGCGGATCGTCGTTCAGCTTCGGCGACTCGAGAGCCTTCACCGTCGACGGGACGTTGTGGATCGCGTTGGCGAACGACACGACCGCGTCGGTGTCCGTGGACAGGTACTTGACCAGTTCCCAGGCCGCGTTCTGTTTCTCGCTGGTGCGGGCGATGCCCAGGACGGTGCCGGAGAGATAACCCTTGCCGTACTCGTCCGCCCGGTCGTCCGGGACGGGCAGCGGCGCGGCGCCTATCTCGAAGTCGAGACCGGCGTCGGTGGCCATCTTGCCGCGCCACTCGCCGTCGAGCTGCATGGCCACCTGGCCGGTGTGGAAGGGGTGCTTGGCGCCCCACTCGTCACCGAACGTGGTGCGGTAGCGGTTCAGCTTCCGGTAGCCGCCGAGGTCGTTCACCAGGTTCTTCTGCCAGGTGAACATCTCCTTGACGGCGGGATCGTCGGCAGTGTCGGACTTGCCGTCCTTGTCGACGTAACCGATCCCGAACTGGCCGCCGTAGTGCTCGACGGTCGTCTCATAGCCCAGGTAGTTGGGCATGAAGCCGAGCTGCTCGTAGCCGTCGCCCTTGGTCTTCGTCAGCTTCTTGGCGACCTCGTCGAACTCGGAGAGCGTCTTCGGCGGGGCCTTGATGCCGGCCTTCCGAAACGCGTCCTTGTTGTAGTAGAGGCCGTAGGCGTCGCCGAGCAGCGGAACGGTGCACCGCTTGCCGTCGTGCTCGGTGTACTTGGCCATCTGCGGCAGGAACGTCTCTGACGGGTCGATGCCGGACTTGTCGAGGAACGGCTTCAGGTCGGCGAGCGCGCCCGAGGTGCAGAACCGGCCGACGTTGTCCGTGGTGAAGGACGACACCACATCGGGCGCGTTCGAACCACCCGCGCGCAGCCCCTGGTTGATCTTGTCGTCGGTGATGCCCTTCACCAACTTGACGGTGATATGGGGATGTTGCTTCTCGAACTCGGTGATGTTCGCCTTGATGGCCGCGACCTCGCCGGGGGCGCTCCAGCCGTGCCAGAACGTCAGGGTCGTCTTCGCGTTCGGATCGTCGCCCGCGCCGTCGTCCGGCGATCCGGTGCAGGCGGAGGCGAGCAGGGCGAGGGTGGCGACGGAGGCGGCTGCGGTCAGCCGCCTCCTCGCGGAGGTTCCCGTTCTGCGCATGGCGGTGTCTCCCTCGACGGGTGGGAAGGGCAGGGGGCGGTAGGGACAGGTGCGCGGTGAGGCGGTGCGGTGCCGTTTCGAGGGCGGTGCGGTGCCGGACGGCTGCCCGGCCCGCGATGGTCAGCGGGAGGTGTCGAACACCTCGTCGCGGGTGTCCGCGAGCGCGCTCTCCAACGCGCCGCGCAGCACGGGACGGTGCGGTACGTCGCCGAGTACGAGCCGCGGCCGGGGTGCGGCAAGCTCCGCCAACTCGGCCTGGATGGCGGCCCGCAGAGGCTCCCCACCGGCCGCGGTCACCGCACCGGACAGCACGATCAGCTCCGGATCGAGGACGGCCGCGACCGAGGCGAGACCCGTCGCGAGACGCCGTCCGGTCTGCACGATCAGCTCCGCGAGGAGCGGGTCGTCGTCCTCGTCGGCGGCGGCCCTGGCGAGCAGTGTCGCGGCAGCGCGCGCGTAGGGCTCGTCCGGGGTGTCGAGACCGAGCGAGCGGGCGATCCGGGGGACCGCCTGCGCGCCCGCCAGCTCCTGGTACCCGCCGCTGCCCGCGCGCGCGACGCCGCGGACCAGCGGGGTTCCGGGCACCGGCAGGAAGCCGAGTTCGCCGGCGCCGCCGGTCCAGCCGCGGTGCAGTCGGCCGCCGATGACGAGGGCGGCGCCGATGCCCTCCTGGTTCCACAGCAGGACGAAGTTCTCGTGGTCCTGTGCCGCGCCGAGGCGCTGCTCCGCGATGGCCGCGAGATTGACGTCGTTCTCGTACTCGACGGGCATCGGGAGCGCGGCGGCCAGCTCGTCGAGCAGTGCGGCCGAGTGCCAGCCGGGCAGGTGGCTGGCGTAGCGCAGGCGGCCGGTGTTCGGGTCGAAGGCGCCCGGGGTGCCGATCACCACACGGTGCACGTCGGAGCGGGTGAGCCCGGCGGCCTTCACCGCGCCGTCCAGGGCGGTGAGCACCTGGCGCACCGCGCCGTCGCCGCCGCGTCCGGTGTGCAGCTCGAACTCGCCCGCTGTGGCGCCGGTGACATCGGCCACCGCGGCGAGGATCCGGTCCGGCGTGACGTCGAGCGCGGCCACATGCGCGGCGCCCGAGTTCACCGCGTACAGCTGGGCGTTGGGGCCCGGCCTGCCCTCGCTGGTGCCGGTCTGCACGACCAGGCCGGCTGCCTCCAGGCGCGAGAGCAGCTGCGAGGCGGTGGGCTTCGACAGGCCGGTGAGCTTGCCGATCCGGGTGCGGCTGAGCGGTCCGTGGGTGAGCAGCAGATCGAGCGCCGCACGGTCGTTCATGGCGCGGAGCACCTTCGGTGTCCCCGGTGTCGCACCCGACATGAGAGCCCCCTTACGCCGCCGTACCCGACCGACCGTTTCCCGTGCTGCCGCAGTGGGCGGCCGCACCAGGGACATCCTTGCCGATGCCACTGTTAGGAAGGTTTCCTGTTCGATGCGAGGAAGGTAGCAGCGGCGCCCGGGCGCACGTCAATACACCGCACCCCCGCGGCAACCAAGTCGTTACCTGCGGGGGTGCGGTGTGGAGCGGGCCAGTGCGGCTACTTCTTCAGGGTCGGCGGCGGGATCGGGGACGCCGCCATCGACTGGGGCGACACCGCGGATGCGTACGCCGAAGGAGCGGACACGGCGGCCGACGGGTCGGCGGCGGCCTCCTCGGCGTCCAGGGCCGGACCGCCGACGATGCGGATGCCCTCCGCGTCGAACGCCTGCTTGACGCGCCAGCGCAGTTCGCGCTCCACACCGACCGACTTGTTCGGCATGGTCTTCGCGGACATGCTCACGACCATCTGTTCCAGGTTCACCGAGTCCAGGCCGAGCACCTCGACCGGGCCCCAGAGGACCTCGTTCCACGGGTCGTCCTTGGCCAGCGCCTCGCCGACCTCCTCGAGCGTCGTGCGGACCTTGTCCAGGTCCTCTTCCGGACGCACCGTCACATCCACGTGGGCGGTGGCCCAGCCCTGGCTGAGGTTGCCGATCCGCTTGACCTCGCCGTTGCGCACGTACCAGATCGCGCCGTTCTCACCGCGCAGCTTGGTCACCCGCAGACCGACCTCGATGACCTCGCCCGAGGCGACGCCCGCGTCGATGCTGTCGCCCACCCCGTACTGGTCCTCCAGGATCATGAAGACGCCGGAGAGAAAGTCCGTCACCAGATTGCGCGCACCGAAACCGAGCGCGACACCCGCTACACCGGCGCTGGCGAGCAGCGGCGCCAGATTTATCTCGAAGATCCCAAGGACCATCAGGGCGGCGGTACCGAGAATGAGGAACGACGCCACCGAGCGGAGCACCGAACCGATGGCCTCCGAGCGCTGGCGGCGCCGCTCGGCGTTGACCAGCAGTCCGCCCAGCGCGGTGCCGTCCACCGCCTGGGCGCCGCGGTTCATACGCTCGATCAGCTTCGTGATGGTCTTGCGGATCACATGCCTGAGGATCGCGGCGATCACCACGATCAGCAGGACCTTCAGACCGATGCCGAGCCAGGTCGCCCAGTTCTGCTCGATCCAGCCGGCGGCGTTCGTCGCCTTCTCGTGAGCGTCGTCGAGAGTCACGGGCTCGTCGGCTGCGACGACCCTCGACGCGACGGACAAGAACACGGCAGATACCTCCTGATGGGGATCCGCCCGGGCACAGGGAAGACCGGGCAGACTCACCACACTAACGGGGCATTGTGTGTGGATCGTTGTCATGTTCCAAGGAGAGACGGCGCTCACGTGTGGGCAGAACGTGAGTGTGTCGGACGGCACACGGGCCACGGAATCCCGTGTCGGCGCGGCCGCGGGGCACGTCTCCGCGGCAAACTCCCTCACCCCGTTACCCGCACATGGTGGCGCCGCGACCAGGCCTGAGGGGAGACTGAGTGCAGATCGTCCCGGCGCGAGCCACGCGCCGCCGGCGTACAAGGAGGCATCCGTGCCGCATGTCCTGGTCCTCAACGCGTCGTACGAGCCGCTCGGCGTCGTACCGCTCCGCCGCGCGCTCGTCCTCGTCCTGGAGAACAAGGCTCAGTGCCTCGAGGAATCCGGCGCTTTCATGCACAGCGCGACCTGCACCATCCCCGCACCCAGCGTGGTCCGGCTCAAGCGCTTCGTGCGGGTCCCGTACCGGGGGCCCGTTCCGCTGACCCGGCGGGCCCTGTTCGCGAGGGACGGAGGCCGGTGCATGTACTGCGGTGGCGTCGCAACCAGCGTCGACCACGTCATCCCCAAGAGCCGGGGCGGCCCGCACGCCTGGGAGAACGTGGTGGCGTCCTGCCGCCGCTGCAACCACGTGAAGGCCGACCGCCACCTGCTTGAACTGGGCTGGCGGCTGCGCCACAAACCGGCACCGCCGAGCGGACTCGCCTGGCGCATCATCGGCACGGGGCACCGGGATCCGCGCTGGCTGCCGTACCTGCAGCCGTACGGCGCCGACGACGCCATGGCCCGGATCGACGGCATCTCCGCCTGAGAGACCGGGCTTTTGTCAGCCCTCGCCCGTCCTGGCCGACCCTGCCGCACGCTCGCGCTGCGACCGGGTCGGCGTAGGCGTGCGGGGCCTACTCGTGCCGTAGCTCGGCCGGCCGCAGCGTCCGGCCGAGCAGCGGCAGGGACGCGGCCGCGGCGAGCAGGCACGCCGCGTACACCGCCACGGGTACGAGCAGGGGCTGCAGGAGGGGGAACGAGCTGCCGTTCGGCATGTAGGCCGCGTAGATCACCAGTCCGCCGAGGCCCGCGAGCAGGACCGCGGGAGCGAGCGGCAGGGCCGTCTCCACCAGCAGGGCCCGGCGCAGCACCGAGCGCGGCACCCCGGCCGCGTACTGTGCGGCGAGAGCGCGGCGCCGGGTGAGCAGGGACTCGGCGGTGCCGACCGCGAGGCCGAGCATGGCGATGGACAGGGCCACCAGGACGGTCAGGCCCACGGCGGCGAAGCCGCTCTCGTAGAAGCCGGTGTCGTTCCCCGCGTAGTTGGGGCCCTTCAGGGCGTCCAGGACGATCCGGCGGATCCCCGTGAAGCCCACGCCGACCACGGTGATCAGGATCACCGTGGCATGCACCCGCGCCGCCGCCCAGGGATCCGACTGCAGCCGGCCGGCGGCGATCAGCAGTGCGGGACTCTGCGCCCGCCCGACCAGCCGGTTGCCGAGGAATCGGCTGGCCGCCCCCGCGGCGGACACCGCCCCGGCCCCGATCAGGACCACCGCGCCCGCCACGATCGCCGGGAAGGCGGCGGCCATGAGCAGATCCTCCTGGCTGCCCACGTAGGCGACTCCCGCGCCTGCCACGAGCAGCACCGCGACAAGCACGTACACCTTCAGACTGCGCGGCGGACGGGTACGCCGGAACACCCCGAGCGGCGACGACGCGACCCGGCGCAGCGCGAGAACGCCCGCGGCCGTGGCGAGCAGCGGCATCGCAAGCGTCACCAGGACGAACCCCGGCCAGAACACCGGGATGTCGGTCGGCCAGACGAGAACCGACCGACCGCTCTGCGCGGCATCGAGCACAGCACGCACGCCCAGGAAGCCGACGAGTCCGGCGACCGATCCCACCAGGCAGGTCACTCCCGCCTCGAACGCCGCGACGGTACGCACCTGCTGCGTCGTGGCACCGGTGAGGCGCAGCGCGGCGAAGCGCCGGTCGCGGTGCACCGCCCCGATCCGGGTGGCCTGTCCGAGGAAGCCCAGGACGGGGATGAGGAGCAGCAGCAGGGCGAGCACGAGACCGGGGCGCACTCCGGAACCGTTGAGCAGGCCGTTGGTGTACCGCACCGGATGGCCGTCGGGGATGGCGGCGACGGTCCCCGCGGCGAGCGCGAAGCAGGTGGCGAGGAATGCGCCGAAGGCGGTGAGCCCGAGCCGCCACCACTCGCGCCGGTCCGATCCGCGCACCAGATCGACGGCGAGCCGGGCGTCGCCCACGAGGGCCCGCACGGCCGAACCGGGCACGGGCGTACGGGATTCAGTGCTCATCGCCGCCCGCCCCCCTGGCCGCGGCGACGACCGGGTCCGGTGCGACCGCGCCGTCCCGGAGCTGCACCTCGCGGTCCGCGTAGGCCGCCACCTGGGCATCGTGCGTGACGACGAGGACCGCTGTGCCCGATTCGCGGGCCACGTGCACCAGGGCGGTGAGGACCTGCTCGCCCGCGAGGGAGTCGAGTGCGCCGGTCGGCTCGTCCGCGAAGATCACCTTCGGTTCGGTCACCAGGGCCCGCGCCATGGCGGCCCGTTGAGCCTGACCACCGCTGAGTTCGCCGGGCCGCGACGTCGCCTGGCCCCGTACGCCGAACCGCTCCAGCCACTCCTCGGCCCGCTGCTCCGCGGCCGCCCTGCGGACACCGGCGAGCAGCAGCGGGAGAGCCACGTTGTCCCGGACGACGAGCTCCGGAATGAGCTGGCCGAACTGGAAGACGACGCCGAAGTCGGTGCGCCGCAGCAGCGTGCGTCGGCTCTCCGACAGGGAACCCAGGTGCCGGCCCGCGTAGGTGACGGCACCCGCATCGGGCGCGACGATCCCGGCCATGCAGTGCAGCAGGGTGGACTTGCCGCTTCCGCTGGCGCCCGTCAGGGCCAGGATCTCGCCGGCGGCCAACTCCACCGACGCGCCGCGCAGCGCTTCGGTCGGCCCGTAGGACTTGCTCAGGGCATGGGCCGCCAGGACCGGCGTGCCGCGCGCGGGCGACGGGCTCGGTGTGCTCGGGGATGTGCTCATGAGGTGGTGATCTCCTCGGTGAGAGTGGTGATCCGGGTCGCGGTCGTGGCCATCCAGCGCAGGTCGGCATCGAGATGGGTGAGCGCGTAGTCCGCGGACAGGACGGTGGCGAGGTCGGCACCCGGGGCGGTCTTCACGGCGGTCAGTTCGCGCATCCGGGCCATGTGGGCGGCGCGTTGGGCGCGCAGGTGGTCCGCCGGGTCGGCGTTCCCGCCTGCCGCGGCGGCCAGGATGCCGACGACGACCTTGGCGAAGATCTCGTTCGCGATGTGCGGGGCGGGCGGGACGATCTCGCCCAGCCAGTCCGCGAGTTCGCGGGTGCCCGCACCGGTGCTGCGATAGCGGGTGCGCTCGGGACCGCCGTCGGCGTCCGTGCCGTCGACCTCCACCAGCCCGTCGCGGACCAGGCGTTGGAGGGTCGTGTACACCTGCCCGTACGCCAACGGGCGGGCCCCCGGGAAGCGTTCGTCGTGGCGTCGCTTGAGGTCGTAGCCGTGGCTGGGCCCGCCGGCGAGCAGGCCGAGCAGGACGTGGCGGGTGGTCATGGCACGAGTATGTACTCGATATATGTACTGAGTACATAGTGAAGCGGAGGGGACTGAAAGTGGGAACTGGCACTCCGGTTGAGGCGGGCCGGACGCGACGAGGTGGATGGACTCGACGGCCGAGCCGCCCCGCGCCGAGGGAGCTCTACCGGTCCGCAGTCACCGCGTACGCCTCCACCGACCAGAGGGAGTAGCCGAAGCGGGTCGCCCGCTCGTCGCCCTGGACACGGACGAACCGTACGTCCCGCTGGTCCATGCGAACCGACTCGCGGCCACCGCGGGAGTCGGTGACCGTGGCCGCGTCACGCCAGCTGTGCCCGTTCGCGGAGACCTGCACGCGGTAGCGGGACGCGTGGGCGTCCTGCCAGTTCAGTACCACCCGGCCGAGTCGGACCGGTTCGGCCAGCTCCATCTGCCACCAGGCACCGTCCTCCACGGGCGAGGACCAACGGGTCCCGGAATCACCGTCGTTGGCCTTCGCGGCCGGGAAGTCCGGGGTCTCGTCGCCGGACGAAGCGGCCTGCGCACCGCGGGCCAGATCGGGTCCGCCGGTACGTGGAAAGGCGCGCACCGTCAGGGTGCGCGTCTCGTCGCCGAAGGAGACCGGCACCCGGTAGCTGCCTGCGGGGGTGTCCTCGGGGATGCGTACGTCCACGGGTACCTCGACCGTCGCCCCGCGCGGAACCCGGATGCCCTCCGGTACCCGCGCCTCGACACCCTTCGGGGCCTTCGCGGTGACCTTGCCGCGCACCTCCGCGGGGCGCCGCGAGGCCAGCCTCGCCGTCACCCGCTCCGCGGGGCCGCCGATCTGCGCATCCGTCTCGGACCGGTCGAGGGAGAGTCCGGCGCGTTCCGCGTCGGCGTACCAGGGCACGATGTGCCGCACGCTGCTGCCGCGTTGACGGCCTTCGGGCGGTCCGGAGCGGCCGGTGGCGCCCTCGCCGACGACCCGCAGGGCGTCCGCGCTCAGCCCGTCCGTCCCCGTCTCCGTCCAGCCGCCGCCGGACAGCCGGCCGACGTTCCGCCAGCCCTGGCCCGGCACATGCGCCTGAAGGAAGCCGCTGCGCTCGGCCGGATCCGCGAGCACCGTGACCGCTTCGAGGGGGCGCGGGCGCGGCAGGCGCACGGTGTAGGAGCCGCGCTCCTCGTTCACCCGGTCGGGAGCGTCGGACGCACCGGTCCAGGCCGCGGCCGTCTTCTGTACCCGGTCGAGGAACGGATCGAGTACGTCCTTGCCGACCGTCACCCGGCTCGACTTCAGGTCTTCGCGGAGGGTGTCCAGTGACCGCGCCCCGGACCACGCCTTCGCACCGTCGCCGTCTGCCTGTGCCTCCAGCAGGTCCACGGCCTGCTCGCCGGCCCGGCCGTAGCGGGACAGTTGGGCCAGCCACGGGCCGGCCTCGTCCGCCAGTTCCGTGGCCGCAAGCCGCTGGGGCGCCTCGCGCATCGCGGTGAACGCCGCACGCAGCGCCCTGGCCGCCTGCGCGGTCCGCTGCCGGTCGCCGGAGGGCCGCACCGCGAAGAACGCGTCGACGAGCGGGCGCAGATACGCGGACTCGTTCGTGCCGAGCACCGACGAGGCGTGGTTGCCGGCCAGCGCGCGGACCGCCGGCAGCCGCGAGGCATCACCGTCCGCGAGGTCGTCGATGGCCGCCTGCCAGGATTCACCTGGACGGTACGCCTTGGGGTTCCAGGCGTAGTCGGCCGCCGTGAAGAGCGGGATCCGGGAGGCGGCCGGCTGCTCCATGGCGTTGGCGAGCAGAGCCGCGGAGCCCGCCGCGACGGCCGGTTCGCGGCCGCGGTACGGGCCGAGGAACAGCCGGTCCTGCGCATAGTCGTTGACCGGGTAGTTGTCCATCGTGACCAGCGAGTGCCCGAACGCCTCGCGTGCGCCCTCGAGTTCACCGCCGGTGATGGTCTTCGGCACCACACCGACGCCGGTCCAGGCCACCTGGACGCGCCCGTCGAGATCCTCGGCGAGCGAGGTGCGGTACTCGGTCTTCCCGTCCTGGTAGTACTCGGTCGGCATCAGGGTCAGCGGTTCGGCGCCCGCGTGGCGCTCGGCGAGATGCGCGGCCACCGCGTTCGCCACCTGCGCATGGGCGCGGGCGGCGGCGTCCGGCCCCGAGCCGAAGGTCTCGGCGTCCTGCCCGCAGTGCCACTCGCTGTACGACACGTCCTGGAACTGCAGTTGGAACGCGCGCACCCCCAGCGCCCACATGGCATCGACCTTGCGCGTCAGTGCCTGCATGTCCTCCTTGGAGGACATGCACATCGTCTGTCCGGGGGAGACGGCCCAGGCGAACGTCACATGGTTCGCCGCCGCCTGTTTCGTCAGCGCCCGGAAGTCCGCGCGCTGCTCGGCCGGATACGGCTCACGCCAGCGGGCCGTACGGAACGGGTCGTCGCCCGGCGCGTACAGATAGCGGTTCTGCTTGGTGCGGCCCATGAAGTCGAGCTGGGCGAGCCGCTGTTCGCGGGTCCAGGGGGTGCCGTAGAAGCCCTCCGTCATGCCGCGGACCGCCGTGCCGGGCCAGTCGCGGACCTTCACGCCCGCGACCTGGCCGCCGGAGGTCACCTGCCGCAGCGTCTGTACGCCGTGGAACAGGCCGTCCGGGCCCGCGCCCTCGAGCGCGACGGTGTCGCGGCCCCCGTGGCGTCCGACTGCCAGCCGGTAGCCGCCGGACGGCAGATCGCCGCGCTCGGGGGCCCGCATCGCGCCGAGCGCGCGGCTCGCGCCGGAGCGCCCGCCGGCCGCCTGTCCGGCCCGCACCAGCAGGCCGTCCGCCGGTGGCGCCGCGCCGGCCGGCACCTCGGTGATCTGGCGGGCGCCGGCCTCGCGCAGCAGGGTGCGCAGCGCCTGCACGGCATACGGGTCGGTGTTCTCGTCGGTCAGCAGGGCAACGGCGGAACCGATCGGGACCGCGGCACCGGAGGGCTGGAGGTTCTGGGGGCGGGGCCAGACCGACGGAAGGGCGGCGTTGTCCTCGCGGTCCTCGGAGCCGAGCGCGGAACCGGCCGGATCCTGTGGGGCGGCGAGCGCTCCCGGCGCACCACCGAGCAGGCCGCCGATGACGGCGGCCACGACGGCGGCCGCCCCCTTGCTTCGCCGTAGCTGCACGGCTCGCCCTGCCCTTCTCCGCATGTCCCGCGCGGCGTTCCAGGGTGGGCCGAACCCACCGCCACGGCGCCCAGAGTGTCAATGTCCGGGCCTGTTGTGCCAGTTCTGTGCTTGCGGTGCGTCGCCGATCACTCTCAACGGGTCACCGGAATCCCGGGGGTGAGAGTTGAATGTGAAGCGCCTCACATTCTCCGAATGCCTGCGTGCCGACTGGGTAGGGGCGCGAAAGCCCTGCCCTCGCAGACAAGGAGGCCACTCGTGGCCGCTTCCGCTCAGTTGCTGCTCGACGCCCTCTCCAAACGCCCGGAGCCGCGCGACCTGCCGGACCTGTCGCTGGTGTCCGGACCCGACTCCGGGTTGCTCGGCTCCTGCTCCTGCGGGTGCGCGGAACCGCCTCTGACGAGCGAGCCTCCGCTCGCCGACGCCGCCCCTCTCACCAGCGAACCACCGCTCGCCGACGCCGCTCCGCTGACCAGCGAGCCGACGGCCACCGGCACCGCCTCGGGCCTGGACCCCTCCGTCCACTAGGCGCCGCCCCGCACTCCTCCCCGTCGACGGGATCCGTCCCGTACGGCCGCTTCCGTGCCGTGCGTCGGCCGGACCGGCCGCGTCGACGTGACCGCAGCAGGTCACTCCTCCGTGGCGAAACCGGGCAAGGCCGGGCAAAAGAGCGGTGTCCCGCCGTTCGACGGCCGTACCATCCCTAAGGCATGCCGACCGAGCTGCCGTCCCGGCCGTCCGGTCCGAGACCGCCCGCGGACGAGCCCTCCTGGGGGACGAGGATGAGCCTGGCCCGGCTTGCCGCCCTGTACGGCGTCGACACCACACACACGGCCCCCGCCTCGGACGCGGCCGCCACCTCGCTCTCGACCCCCGCCGACGGCTCGTCCGGTGGGCAGGCCGCCGTGGTCGAGGTGCTCGCCGCGCTCGGTGTGGACGCCGGCGGGGAAGCGGCCGTGCGGGCCGCTCTCGACGCGCGGATGCGGGAACTCCGCGAACGCCTGCTGCCACCGACCCTCGTGCAGTGGCCGGGCAGTCTCGCGCCGGAGCTCGCCGCGCTGCCGCCCGGCACGCAGCTCACCGTGCACACCGAGCAGGGCGCCACCCTGGCCGGCCCGCTCGACCCCCAACTGTCGCTCGGTGTGCACCTGCTGCACGCCGAGACACCCGACGGACGCACGGCGGACGCCCATCTCGTCGTGCCTCCGGAGCGGGCCCCCGGACCCGAGGGGCGCTCGTACGGCTTGCTCGTGCAGCTCTACTCGCTGCTCTCGCAGCGCTCCTGGGGCATGGGCGACCTGGGGGACCTCGCGGAACTCGCCGCCTGGTCGGGGCGCGCGCTCGGTGCCGCGTTCGTCCAGATCAACCCGCTGCACGCCGGCATGCCGGGCGCACCGTCCGACCCGTCCCCGTACCGCCCCGCCTCGCGCCGCTTTCCCGATCCGGTCCATCTGCGCATCGAGGACGTCCCCGAGTACGACCGGCTCGCCCCCGAGGACCGCACGCGTATCGAGCCGATCCTCGAACGGGCCGCGCGGCTGCGGGAGTCGGTGCTCGACGACGGTGCGCTGATCGACCGGGACGCCGTGTGGGAGCTCAAGTCGCAGGCCCTGGAGATCCTGCGCAGGGTGCCGATGAGCCCCGAACGCGGCGCAGCGCACCGCGCGTTCCTCGATGCGGCCGGTACGGCCCTCGACACGCACACGACCTGGTGTGCGCTGGCCGAACGCCACGGCCCGGACTGGCGTTCCTGGCCCGCCGACCTGCGTACGCCGGGATCGCCCGGCACCGCACGGGCCCGGACCGAACTCGCCGACCGGGTCGGCTTCCACGGCTGGCTCGCCTGGCTCACCGACACCCAACTCGCCGCCGCACAGCGCTCCGCGCGCGACGCCGGCATGGGCATCGGCCTGATCCAGGACCTCGCGGTCGGCGTGCACCCGGACGGCGCCGACACCTGGGCGCAGCAGGACTGCTTCGCCACCGGGATGTCGGTGGGCGCACCGCCCGACGCCTTCAACTCCCGTGGCCAGGACTGGGGTCTGCCGCCCTGGCGGCCGGACGCGCTGGCCGCCTCGGGGTACGCGCCGTTCCGGGAGCTGCTGCGGGGGCTGCTCCGGCACGCGGGCGCGGTGCGCATCGACCATGTGATGGGCCTGTTCCGGCTCTGGTGGGTGCCGTCCGGTCGACCGCCCACCGAAGGTGCGTACGTCTCCTACGACGCCGAGGCGATGCTCGCGGTCCTCGCCATCGAGGCGCACCGGGCGGGGGCCGTGGTGATCGGCGAGGACCTCGGCACGGTCGAGCCGGGGGTGCGCGAACGTCTCGCCGAGCGGGGCGTGCTCGGCACCTCGGTCCTGTGGTTCGAGCGCGACTGGGACGGTACGGGCCTTCCGCTGCCGCCCGAACGGTGGCGCGGGAGCTGTCTGGCCACCGCCACCACTCACGATCTGCCGCCCACCGCGGCCCGGCTCAGCGGCGAGCACGTCACGCTGCGGCACCGGCTCGGCCTGCTCGGTGAACCGCTGCGGGAGGCCCGCGACGCGGACGCCGCCGAATCCGCGCAGTGGCTGTCCCTGTTCGCCTCGCTCGGGCTGCTCGACGACGCCGGTGGTGTCGGTGGCACCGGCGGCACCGGCGGCACCGGAGGGATCGGCGGGATGGGCGACATCGGTGACGAGGAGGCCGGGATCCGGGCCGTGTACCGCTTCCTGCTGCGGACCCCGTCCCGGCTGGTGGGGGTGTGGCTGCCCGACGCGATCGGCGACCGGCGGCCGCAGAACCTGCCCGGCACCCTCGACGAGTACCCCAACTGGCGGCTGCCGATGGCCGGTCCCGACGGACGGCCGGTCACCCTCGAGGCACTCGCCGCCTCCCCCCGGCTGCACGCCCTGTTCGGTGATCTGCGGGGCCCGACGGGTGCGCGCGCGGGCGCGAAGGACGAGATGCCGGCGGGCCCGTACGGGGACCCCGGGCGCGCGGTGCGCTGAGGCATTCGCTACGTTGGCTCCGTGGACAAGAAGAACGCCCTGCGCGCCGGCGCCGTAGCAGCCGGTACGTCGCTGATGATGCTGCTGATGTCGTCCCCCGCGCTCGCGCTGACGCCCGACGACGGTGACGACCCGGGTCCGGGGCTGGACGTCATCGAGACGCTCGGTCTCTATGTCGCGGCGCCCATCGTGCTCTTCCTGGTCATCGCGGGACTGGTGATGATCGGCGACAAGAAGCCGAAGAAGGACTGAGCCGCCGCACCGCACCCTTACGCCGAGGGCGTCCCCGGACCGTGTACCGACCGGTCCGGGGACGCCCTCGGCGTCTTTGCGTCGGACCTCCGCCGAGATCGTTCTCCGGCACTGCACGGATCACGTACGAGCATTCAGTACCGCTGACGAGTGGAGTGAGTCACGCGCGCGCCGTGCGAGAGGTCCGAGCGGGATAGGTTGCCGGTCATGACCGAGCCCCGGACGCCCGAGCCGCCGCACACGCCGGAGTCGCGGCAGGCCCCCGGAGCGCAGCGCCCCCCGGAGTCGTCCCGTGCGACCGACTGGGACCTGCGGAAGCTGCGCATCCTCAAGGCGCTCAGCGAGTGCGGCACTGTCACCGCGACCGCCGAGGCCCTCCTGATGACGCCGTCCGCGGTGTCCCAGCAGCTCACCAACCTGGCCCGCCAGGTCGGCGTCCCGCTGCTCGAGGCGCAGGGGCGCCGGGTGCGCCTGACGGACGCCGCGCATCTCGTGCTGCGCCATGCCGAGGCCGTGTTCGCACAGCTGGAGCGGGCGGACGCCGATCTCGCCGGATACGCGCGCGGCGAGGCCGGCGAGGTCCGTGTCGGCGCCTTCTCGACGGCCGTGCCCGCGCTCGTGGTGCCCGCCGTACGACGCCTCAGGGCGGCTGCTCCCGGGCTCGAGGTGAGAGTCCGCGAGGCGGAGGCGGCCGAGGCGTACGAACTGCTCGCCAGCGGGCACGTGGACCTCGCCCTGTCGCTCGCCGCGCACGCGCCGACGGCCCGCGACCCGAAGTTCACCCGCGTTCCGCTGCTCGCCGACCCGCTCGACGTGGCCCTGCCCTCCGGGCACCCGATGGCCGCGGAGGCCGGGCTGCGGCTCGCCGATCTGTCCGGTGAGCGCTGGATCTTCGGTGGCAGCGGCCCCTGGTCGGAGATCACCCGCGCCGCCTGCGAGGCCGCCGGGTTCGTACCCGAGCAGGCGCACAGTGCGGCCGGCTGGACCGCGATCCTGTCGATGGTCGAGGCCGGTATGGGCGTGGCTCTGGTGCCGCGCATGGCCGCGCAGCGGGCACCCGGCGTCGTGACGCGCACCCTGAGTCCGGATCAGCCCATGCGACACGTGGTGGCGGCCGTGCGCCGCGGGGCGGAGGAGGGGCCGGCCCTGGCCCGAGTGCTGCGCACCCTGCGCGAGGCTGCGGAGGCGTACCGGAGCCCGTACGACACGTAGCCGCGGTCGGCGCCGGGTGGCTGTGTCCCGCGCGCGGGACCTCCTCTTGATCTTTAAGTTGAGCTGAACGTCACCATCGAAAAGTTTCGATGGACCTGAGGTGTCATCGCGTCCAAGCTGGTGGTATGCCGACCGAGCGAACCGCCCCCGTGGCCCCCAGCAACGACCCCGCCGACCCGCACGCCAACGACGCCTCGCCGTATGGCGGCGGCGACCCGTACGCCGACTACCGTCGCACCGGTGAGTTCGCGTTCACCGACCTCGTCGACCTGGCCGACCGCCGCCTCGGCGGCGGAGTCGTCGCCGCCAACGACGAGTTCTTCGCCCAGCGCGAGAACCTGCTGCTGCGCCACGACGCCGTCTTCGACCCCGAGCACTTCGGCCACAAGGGCAAGATCATGGACGGCTGGGAGACCCGCCGCCGCCGCGGCGCCGGCGCCGACGAGCCCTTCCCGGCGCCCGACGAGCACGACTGGGCCCTGGTCCGGCTCGGCGCCCCGGGCGTGATCCGCGGCATCGTCGTCGACACCGCCCACTTCCGCGGCAACTACCCGCAGCGCGTCAGCGTCCAGGCCACCGCCGTCGAGGGCAGCCCGAGCCCCGAGGACCTGCTCGCCGACGACGTGAAGTGGGACGAGATCGTCCCGGTGAGCCCGGTACTCGGCCACGCGGCCAACGCCTTCGAGGTCACCACAGGACGCCGCTACACCCACATCCGCCTCTGCCAGCACCCCGACGGGGGCATAGCCCGCCTCCGCGTGCACGGCGAGGTCGTCCCCGACCCCGAGTGGCTCGGCCTCCTCGGCACCTTCGACCTGCTCGCCGCGGTCAACGGCGGCACCTACGAGGACGCCTCGGACAAGTTCTACTCCTCGCCCACGCAGATCATCCTGCCGGGCACCTCGCAGAAGATGGACGACGGCTGGGAGAACCGCCGCCGCCGGGTGCGGGGCACAAACGACTGGGTGCGGTTCCGGCTCGTCGCGCAGGGCGAGATCCGTGCGATCGAGATCGACACGGCGTACCTGAAGGGCAATTCGGCCGGCTGGATCGCGCTCAGCGGGCGCGACGGCGAGAGCGGCGAGTGGTTCGAGATCCTGCCGAAGACCCGCCTCCAGCCCGACACGCTGCACCGCTTCAAGCTCCCCACGGCCGCGGTGGCCACGCACGTACGCCTCGATGCGTTCCCCGACGGAGGTGTCGCGCGGATGAGGCTGCACGGTGAACTGACGGAGGCCGGCGCCGCGCAACTCAAGGAGCGTCACGACGAGTTGAACGGCTGACAGAGTCTCGAGCCCGTCCGGTGTCGTTCTCGCACACCGGACGGGCTTGTTGTCGCTGAGCGCGTTCGAGCGGGCATCTCCACCGGCCACGTTCGCGCCGGCGGACGAGTACCCCGGGTTCGTCGCGGATACCGGCGAAGATCTTGCCCGGTGGTTCCGGTGGTCCCGTGGTCCCTGCGGGCCGGCCGAACGACCCGTCGTCAGGCTGTTCCCCGGCCGGCGGGCGGGCTCGTCCCGGGGGATGCCGGAATCCGGCCGGCACCCCCAGGACGTGCGGTCAGGCGTCCGCCCGCTGTGCCCGCAGCGCCCGCTCGACGCCCGCGCGGGACTCCGAGATCAGGCGGCGCAGCGACGCGCTCGGGTTCGCCGAGGTGAGCCAGGCGTCCGTGGTGTCGAGGGTGTCCTGCGAGACCTGCACCGCCGGGTAGAGGCCGACCGCGATCTGCTGGGCCATCTCGTGCGAACGCGTCTGCCACGCGTCGCCCACGGCCGCGAAGAACTTCTCCGTGTACGGCGCGAGCAGTTCACGCTGGTCGGTCTGGACGAAGCCGCCGATGACCGCCTCCTGCACCGCGTTCGGCAACTGGTCGGACTCCACCACCGAGGCCCACGCCGCCGCCTTCGCCTCGGCCGTCGGCCGGGCCGCCCGCGCGGACGCCGCGTGCCGCTCGCCCGCCGCGGTCCGGTCCCGCTCGTATTCGGCGGCGATCTCCGTCTCCCCGTACCGCCCGGTCGACGCGAGGCGCTGTACGAACGCCCAGCGCAGCTCGGTGTCCACGGTCAGACCCTCGACCGTCTCCTTGCCGTCGAGCAGCGCGTCGAGCAGATCGAGCTGCGCGTCCGTACGGGCGGTGGCCGCGAACGCCCGGGCCCAGGCAAGTTGGTGGTCACTGCCCGGCTCGGCGGCGAGCAGCTGCCGCTGCGCGGCCTCGGTCCACTGCTCGAGCAGCGCGGGGCGCCGCTCGGGTGCCGCGTACAGGTCGAGCGCCAGCTTCACCTGGCGGTGCAGCGACTGCACGACGCCGATGTCCGTCTCCTTGCCGATTCCCGACAGGACGAGCGACAGGTAGTCACGGGTGGGCAGTTCGCCGTCCCGCGTCATGTCCCAGGCGGACGCCCAGCACAGCGCACGCGGCAGCGAGGCCTCGAAGTCGCCCAGGTGCTGGGTGACATGGTGCAGGGACTGCGCGTCGAGCCGGACCTTCGCGTACGACAGGTCGTCGTCGTTGAGCAGGATCACCGCCGGGCGGTGCCGGCCCACCAGCTCCTCGACCTCGGTCAGGTCGCCGTCCACGTCCAGCTCGATCCGGTCCGAGCGGACCAGCTTGCCGGAGTCGTCATCCAGGTCGTAGAGGCCGATGGCGATGCGGTGCGGGCGGAGCACCGGTTCACCCTTCGCGCCGGGCGGCAGCGCGGGGGCCTCCTGGCGGACGGCGAAGGCGGTGATCGTGCCGTTGGCGTCGGTCTCGATCTGCGGCCGCAGGACGTTGATCCCGGCGGTCTGCAGCCATTTCTCGGACCAGGCACCGAGGTCGCGGCCGCTGGTCTCCTCCAACGCGCCCAGCAGGTCGCTGAGTTGTGTGTTCCCGTACGCGTGCCGCTTGAAGTACGCCTGCACGCCGGCGAAGAACTCGTCCATGCCGACGTAGGCGACCAGCTGCTTGAGGACCGAGGCGCCCTTGGCGTAGGTGATGCCGTCGAAGTTCACCAGGACGTCGTCGAGGTCCTGGATGTCCGCCATGATCGGGTGGGTGGAGGGCAGTTGGTCCTGCCGGTAGGCCCAGGTCTTCATGGAGTTCGCGAATGTCGTCCACGAGTGCGGCCACTGCGATTCGCCGGCGTAGGCCAGGCAGGCGATGGACGTGTAGGTGGCGAACGACTCGTTCAGCCACAGGTCGTTCCACCACTCCATGGTGACCAGGTCGCCGAACCACATGTGCGCCAGCTCGTGCAGGATCGTCTCGGCCCGCGACTCGTACGCGGCGTCCGTCACCTTCGAACGGAAGACGTACTGGTCGCGGAAGGTGACCGCGCCGGCGTTCTCCATCGCGCCCGCGTTGAACTCCGGCACGAAGAGCTGGTCGTACTTCTCGAAGGGGTACGCGTAGTCGAACTTCTCCTGGAACCAGTCGAACCCGAGCCGGGTGACCTCGAAGATCGCGTCCGCGTCCAGGTACTCGGCGAGTGAGGGCCGGCAGTAGATGCCGAGCGGCACGCTCTGCCCGCCGTTCTCGTAGGAGCTGTGCACGCTGTGGTACGGGCCGACGATCAGGGCCGTGATGTACGTGGAGATGCGCGGGGTCGGGGCGAACTGCCAGATGCCGTCGGCCGGTTCGGGCGTCGGCGAGTTGGAGATCACGGTCCAGCCCGCGGGAGCCTTCACGGTGAACTGGAAGGTCGCCTTGAGGTCGGGCTGCTCGAACGAGGCGAACACCCGCCGCGCGTCCGGCACCTCGAACTGCGTGTACAGATACGCCTGTCCGTCCACCGGGTCGACGAACCGGTGCAGTCCCTCACCGGTGTTGGTGTACGCGCAGTCGGCCACCACACGCAGTTCGTTGGGTCCGGCGAGCAGTCCGTCGAGCGCGATCCGGGAGTCGGTGAAGACGGCGGCCGCGTCGAGCGGTTGGCCGTTCAGGACGACCTCGCGGGCGGTGGGCGCCACCAGGTCGATGAAGGTCGAGGCCCCGGCCTCCGCGCTGTCGAAGCGCACGGTCGTCACCGACGGATAGGTGCCTCCCTCCTGCGCCCCGCTCAGATCGAGATCGATCTCGTACGAGTGAACGGTGAGCAGCTGGGCGCGCTGCTGTGCTTCCTCGCGGGTCAGATTGGTGCCGGGCACGCGGTCATCTCCTCGGTGGTGACTGACGTCGGTGTTCCGGCCATCCTTCCACGCTCAGGGGAGAAGCGGGGTGGCTATAAGAGTAGGAACAGGGGTAGCATGCTTGGTATGAAGATCAGTGTGAGTCTGCCGGAGGAGGATGTCGCCTTCGTCGACCAGTACGCGGCGGAGAACTCGGCGCAGTCCAGGTCGGCGGTGATACATGCCGCGATCGAGCTGTTGCGCGCAGCGCGCTTGGAGGCCGACTACGAGGCTGCCTTCGACGAATGGGAAGGAAGCGAGGACGCGGCGTTCTGGGACCAGTTCTCCGGTGATGGGCTGGTCGATGAAGCGCGGTGACATCTACTTGGTCGACTATGAGCCGGTTCGCGGAAGCGAGGCCAACAAGGCTCGTCCTGCGGTGATCGTCTCGAACGACGGCGCGAACGCGGTGGTGGCGCGTACGGGACGCGGTGTGATCACCCTGGTTCCGCTCACCTCCAACACGTCCCGTGTCTATCCGTTCCAGGTGCTGCTCGATGCGGGCGACTGTGGCCTGGCCAATGATTCCAAGGTGCAGTGTGAGCAGGTGAGGGCGCTCGCGCCGGGGCGTTTCCGAAGGCGACTCGGATCCGTGCCGCGGCAGCGGATGGCGGACATCGACGCTGCCCTGCGGACGCATCTGGCGCTCTGAGCGGGCAGGGCGAAGGGGCGGGCACCTGGATCGGTGGCCGCCCCTTTTCCGTGCGTATGGACCCTCGCGTCAGGCGGTCAGTTCCTCCGCGACCAGCTCCGCGATCTGCACCGCGTTCAGCGCGGCGCCCTTGCGGAGGTTGTCGTTGGAGAGGAAGAGCGACAGGCCGTTCGTCACGGTCTCGTCGTTGCGGATGCGGCCGACGTACGAGGCGTCCTGGCCGGCGGCCTGCAGCGGGGTGGGCACGTCCGAGAGCTCCACGCCCGGGGCGGCCGCGAGCAGTTCGGTGGCGCGCTCGACGCTGATCGGGCTCGCGAAGCGGACGTTGACCTGCAGTGAGTGACCGGAGAAGACCGGGACGCGGACACAGGTGCCGGAGACCTTGAGGTCCTCGATCTCGAGGATCTTGCGGGACTCGTGGCGGAGCTTCTGCTCCTCGTCGGTCTCGTTCAGACCGTCGTCGACGATCTTGCCGGCGAGCGGCAGGACGTTGAACGCGATCGGGCGGGCGTAGACCGAGGGCTCGGGGAAGTCGACGGCGGAGCCGTCGTGGGTGAGCCGGTCCGCCTCCGCGACGACCTGCTTGGCCTGCTCGTGCAGCTCGGCCACGCCGGACAGGCCGGAACCGGACACGGCCTGGTACGTGGTGGCGACGAGCGCCTCGAGACCGGCCTCGGTGTGCAGCGGGCGCAGCACCGGCATCGCGGCCATCGTGGTGCAGTTCGGGTTCGCGATGATGCCCTTCGGGCGGTTCTTGATCGCGTGCGGGTTGACCTCGGAGACGACCAGCGGCACCTCGGGGTGACGGCGCCAGGCCGAGGAGTTGTCGATCACGACCGGGCCCTGGCCCGCGACCTTCTCGGCGAGTGCCTTCGAGGTCGCGCCGCCGGCGGAGAAGAGCACGATGTCGAGGTTCGCGTAGTCGGCGGTCGAGGCGTCCTCGACGGTGATCTCGCGGCCCTCCCACTCGATGGTGGAGCCCGCGCTGCGGGCGGAGGCGAAGAGGCGCAGCTCGTCGACCGGGAACTTCCGCTCGGCGAGGATCCTGCGCATGACTCCGCCGACCTGACCGGTGGCACCGACGATTCCGACCCTCACGGGGACTCCTTACTCCATGTCACGACGGTCTCGACACTGTCTCGACCTGGGGACGTCCGCCCCATGATGCGTATGACCGGTGTGTGATTGTCCAATCCATTGTCCGACTGTGGATGCGCGAACGTTACGGCTGGGCCGTGCGTCGTAGGACACGTCACAGGGTTGGATCAGTGGGCGGCCCGTGACGGGTCGGGGATGCCGTGAGGGGTTTCTCGCGGGGGAGCGGGAGCCCGGGGAGGGGTGGAGTTTGCCGCGCGGTGGAGCGGGATCCGAGGAACGGCCGGATCCGTTGGATCCGGACCAGCAGGACCGGGTGCGGGCCGTGCTCGCCCTGGCCGGAGTACCGCCGGCCGAACTGCAGGACGGTGTGCAGCAGGTACGGCTGCGCCTCCTGGAGCGGGCGGCGAAGGGGCAGGACCCGCCGCGTGACGTGTCCGCCTGGTCCGCGGTCGTCGCCTCGAACCTCGCCATGGACTGGCACCGCTCCCGCAGTCGGCAGGAGCGGCTCGGCGAGCGGCTCGCCTCGCTGCGGCAGGATCAGGCCGGTGCGGAGGACACGCGTGTGCTGTCTCTCACAGTCGCCGAGGGCCTCGACGAGCTGGCCGACGCCCAGCGCCAGGTCGTCGTCCTGCGCTTCTACGCGGACCTGCCGGTCGCCCGGATCGCCGATGAGCTCGGCATCCCGGAAGGGACCGTGAAGAGCCGGCTGCACAAGGCGGTACGGGTGCTCAGGACCCGGCTGCACGAACAAGAGGTGGTGTGACGTGGCGGACGAACAGCCGTACCCGGACCCGCTGACCGTGGCGATCACCGGGGAGCCGGTGCCGGACGGGGCGCGCGAGGACGAGGCGTACGTCCTCGAGCACGCGGACGCGGTACGCGACCTCGGCCTGCTCCGCGACCAGCTCCAGGTCGTGGCCCGCGAGCTGACAGGAGCGGAGACGGCCGGAGCGACGGAGGAGAGGGCGGAGACGGAGGCGGAGGAGAGGCACGCGACACAGGCGCCGGAAACCGTCGGCGCCCAGGAACCGCCCGCCCGCCCTTGGTGGCGCCCCCGCAACCGGCGCACCCTCATCCTCCGCGCGGCGACCGCCGTCTGCGGTCTCGCGGTCTTCGGCACCGTCTTCTGGCTCGGGCCGATGGGCGGAGCCGACGGCGGCGGCGAGGAGGCAGCGAAGTCCGCGACCGACACGGGGGCCGGCGGAGACGGCGGCGGCTCCGGCGCGCAGTCGCCGCAGGCCATGGTCGCCTGCTCCTCGCTGATCGTGGAAGGCACCGTCGAGACCGTGGAGGAGCTCCCCGGCGCGGGCATGGACCGGATCACCGTGAAGGTGAAGCGCTACTACAAGCCCGCGGACGGCGGCTCCCGTGTCGTCTTCCCGATGGACCAGAACGTGGATCCGCGCCTGAAGAAGGGCGACCGCACCCTGATCACCATCGGGCAGGACGACGCGGCCCCGGAGAACTGGGCCGTCGGCAAGGACCTCGCCGACCTGAGGAAACTCGTCGTCAAGGCGTTGCCCGGCGCCGCGAAGACGAAGTGCGGGACCTGACGCCCGGGACGAGCAGAGGCGGGCGCCCCCGAGGGGAGCGCCCGCCTCGGCCGCCGGTGGCCCGGCGGCCCCGTACCCGTAGCGGCACGGTCGGCTCGCGCCTACGGCACGACCTTCTCGATCTGCACGCTGCCCGAACCGGCCACCGTGCCACGGCCGTTGACGACCTGCACCTCGCCGAAGAACTGCCGTCCCTCGGGAGCCGCACCGGCCGCCACGACCTCCGCCGCGACCTCGGTGGACGCGCCGTTGGCCAGCTTCACCGCGGTCGAGCCGTCCACCGTCACCTCACCCAGCGAGGGCGCGAAGTACACGTCCAGGTAGTCGAAGGCGGTGGATCCGGCCGGTACCGCGTAGGCGTCGACGACGACCGTGTACGTACCGGCCTCCGGCTCGGGCACGCTGACCGATTCCTCGGAGTCGGCGTCCGCGGACGAGGCGACCTCCGCGCCGTCCTTGAGGACGGTCAGGTCCAGGTCGGCGCCACGGTCCTCGGTGCCACCGATCGACACATCCAGCCGCTCCGCGCCCTCGGGCACCGCGACCTCGGTCTCCTGCGAGGCGCCCTGGGCGATCGTCGGCCGCTGCGCGTTCGCGGAACCGAGCGCGCCGCCCCGCAGCTTCCCGTCGATCGGCGCGTATCCGTTGGTCACCTTCCAGTCGACCGGCGTCGGAGTGCCGGCCTTCGCCTCGTCGACGGTGCGGACCTCGGGGTCGAAGGCCACGCCGAGCGCGGTGACGTCCAGCTTGTACGGGTTGTCGAGATGCGGCGACGTACGGCGCGCCTCGACCTCGATCTCCCAGACGCCCGGCTGCGGATCCTGGTAGGACCGCTTGTCGGGGGCGCAGGTGTTGTCCGGGTTCTCGTAGTCCGGGTAGCAGTTGACGGTCGACGTCGGGTCGACCGGCACTCCGTACGGGTGGATCGCGATGAACCGGGTCTGGCTCTTGTCCTTCAGACCGCCGAGCGCGACCTCCAGGCTCTTCGCGCCCTCGGGGACGGTGACGAAGTGCGACTCGGTGCTGTTGCGCTGCACGGAGCCCTTCGCCGCACTGGTGAAGTCGGGCTTCGCCAGGTCCTCGGCGACCACCACGGTCGTCATGATCTGCTTGTCCGTGCCCTCGGTCCGCCGGTCGTCCAGCTCGAGGATCGCGCTGTGCACGCCCGCCTTGCGGGGAGCCGCGGTGACCTTGATCGTGACCGGCTTGTCCAGCGGCAGGGCGGCCGTGCGGGATTTGAGCCGGAAGGTGCCGTCGTTGTTCGCCAGGCCGATCCGGTGCGGAACGACCCGCTCCGGCCCGGTCGTCCGGGTGACGGTGATCTCGTACGTCTTGCGCTTGCCGGCCTTCAGGCCGCCCTCGCGGTCGTAGAGACCCGTGCCCGGCTTCTTCAGTTCCTCGTCGAGCGCGGTGTCGACCGGGGCCTGGACCTTGTAGGTGTGGGCGCTCGCGCCCTTGCGCAGTGACTTCCAGGCGGCGACGACGTCGATGAGGCCGGAGCCCTCCTCGTGCGCCTGCGTGCCGCGGATGTGGTCCGCGGTCGAGGTCAGCGCGGTGCGCAGCTTCGCCGGAGTCACTGCGGTGTCGTCGAGGCCCTGCTGCGCTGCGGCGGACAGGATCAGCGCCGACGCGCCCGCGGCCTGCGGGGAGGCCATCGAGGTGCCCTGCAGCATCGAGTAGCCCGCGGGCAGGTCGTAGCCCGCCTCGGGGGTCGGGCCGCCGGGTATCCAGGTCTGCGTGGTGTTCACCGCCGCGCCGGGCGCGGTCAGGGTCGGCGTGAAGCCGCCGTCCTCGCGCGGGCCGCGGGACGAGAACGGCATCATGGCGTACTTCTTCTGCACCGCCGAGCCGTAGTTGGCCGCCCAGGTCTCCTTGGAGATGGACGCACCGACCGAGATCACCTTGTCGGCGACCGCGGGGTCGCCGATCGTGTTGAGGCCGGGGCCGCTGTTGCCGGCCGAGATGACCAGCTGGACGCCGTAGGTGTCGATCAGCCGGTTGTACAGCTCTGCGCGGGCGTTGTTGCCGTCGTTGAGCGGCGGCAGGCCACCGATCGACATGTTGACGATGTCGACACCGCGCGAGGTGACGAGATCGATCATGCCCTCGGTGAGCGCCACGTTGGTGCAGCCGCCGCCCCACGAGCACGCGCGCGAGGAGACCAGCTTGGCGCCGGGCGCCGCGCCGTTCATCCTGCCGCCGAACAGCGAGTTGGCCGCCGTGATGCCGGCGACGTGGGTGCCGTGCTCGGACTCGATGATGCCGATGTTCACGAAGTCGGCGGTGGCGCCGTCCTCGTCGTACACGACGTCCTTGCGGATCTCCACGACGAACGGGATCTGCTCGACGACGTCGGTCTTCGGGTCGTCCTTGCCGAAGTAGCCGACCTGGTGACCGTCCTTGTACGGCTTGAGGACCTCGTCGTCGGTGAAGTCGCCGTTGTCGTCGAGGTCGACGCGGACGGTGCCCTCGGCCTCGTCGTAGAGGACGCCCCACTTGTCGGTGGTGTCGCCGTCACGGTTCAGGTCGCCGTTCGCGTCGCCGCCGGTGGAGGCGGACTCGCGGAACCAGTTGATGTGGTGGTCGCCCTTCGGCGCCTTCCAGGTGCGGCCGTCGTAGGTGAACGACTCGCCGGACACCGGCTCGTTCATGATCCGCCAGGTGCCGTCACCGTCGATGACGGGGTCGGTGGCGGTGACCCAGTCGGTGATCTTGCGCTCGCCGGTGGTGGTCTTCTGCAGCGCGGGGTGGCCGAGGTCGACACCGGAGTCGAGGATGCCGATCGTCACGCCCCGGCCGTCGGCCTTCGGGTTCTTCTTGACGAAATCGACGGCACCGGTCTCGAAGGACGGGTTGTACGGGTTCTTGGCCGGCGTCTTCTTGCCGGGCGCGGGGTAGTTCCCGCGGGATGCGGCCTTCGCGCCCTTGGCGCGGTCGCCGGCCGGCGTCGGGTCGTCGAGCTCGATCTCGTGCCGCAGGTCGATGCCGTGCACGGAGGACAGCTCGGTGGCGTCCGCGATGGCGGCATCGGCCTTGCCGGTCGGCACGGTGGCCCGTACGTAGCCGAGCTTGTCGTAGGTGCGTCCCACCGTGGTGCCCTTGACGGCGTCGAGCTTTCCGGCGACCTGCTCGGTGGCGCCGGGCTCGGTGGCGATCATCATCGTGACGTGCTTGTCGCCGTCGGCCTTGGCGTCGGCGAGCAGCTGCGCGTCCGCCGGACCGAGCTTCTTGGCGGCGGACTTGACCGACGGGGCGGCGGGGCCCGGATCGTCGGCCGCGAAGGCGGGTATCGGCCCGGACGCCGCGAGGGCGGCCGTCAGGCCTGCGGCCAGAGCGACACGGGCCGTGCGTCTCGCACCGGCTCTGGGTGCACGCGGTGATTCGAGGGTCATCTGCATCCCTGTACGTGAAAGAAAGGGTCCGCAATTCGGGACCGGATGACCGCTCAGCCTTACGCAAGTGACAGGGCTTTGAGGAGAGTTGTCTGTGACGGGTTCCTGTCATGGCGGAATCCCGCCATACGCCATCGGGGACGAGGTCGCCCGTAACCGGTCATACGTCGCCGCCGGGTCCGATCGTGCGAAGTGCCCCGGAACGGCGTCTGTGCGCGCGACGGCGTCCGTGCGCGCGACGGCGCGTCAGCCTACGCGAGCCGGCGGTGAAACGGCCCCGCTACCCCCGGACATGAACACAAAGTGACCGTCTCGCCGCCACACGGGAAGGGCTCCGTGTCGGTGCGGGCCGTCCATGATCCACGTACGGCGATCGGCCCGGAGCGTTGCGGTGTCGTTAACGCGCAGGTCATCCCCACTGCCAACGATCCAGTACGAGCGGGGAGTTCCCGGGGCGCGCCCCGGTCCCGCGACCCCTGCCGACGCGTTCGCACCGGGAGACGCGCCATGCCGCGCACACGCCTCGTCACCGACCTGGACCGCCGATCCTTCCTCACCGTCGCGGGCGCCGTCACCGCCTCGACCGGGATCGCCCTCACCTTCGGCGGGGGAGGGCGAGCCAGTGCCGCCCGCCCCGAGTCGGTGACCCCCGCCCTTTCCCGTACGGCCCCTCCGCCGCCGCTCGCGCCCTACACCAGCGGCACCACCCTGCAGACCGTCGCCGCACCGTTGGGCGGCTCCGGCTTCCGGCGGCTCGGTGACGGCCCGGCCTGGCCCCGCGTCGTCCGCTCCGAACTCGCCGCGGCCAAGCGCGGCAGGGACGAACGACGCACTCCGCTCGCAGCGTTCGTCCAGCTCACCGACCTGCACATCGTCGACGTACAGCATCCGCTGCGCTACGAATTCCTGCGCGCCCAGACCACCAGCGCCTGGCGGCCGCAGGAACCGCTCACCGTCGCCGGCGCGGTCTCACTCGTCGAGCGGGTCAACGCACTCAGGGGCGCACCCGCCACCGGCGCACCCCTGAGTTTCGTGATGACGACGGGCGACACCACCGACAACAACGCCCGCTGCGAACTCGACTGGTACCTGCGCGTCCTGAGCGGCGGCACCATCACCCCCGACACCGGCGACCCGCGCCGCTACGAGGGCGTCCAGGACTCCGGACTGCCGCTCTACTGGCACCCGGGCGACGCGATTCGCGACGCGGACAAACGCCTCGGATTTCCCCGCATCGACGGTCTCCTCGACGCCGCCCGCCGCCCGGTCCGCAGTCCCGGCCTCAACGTCCCCTGGTACGCCACCGTCGGCAACCACGACGTCCTGCCGGGCGGTTGCTACGCCCCCGGCGACGAGGGCTGGTTCCGCGACTTCGCCGTCGGCGGACGGAAGTTGATGTCCCTCGACGAGGAGCGCGGCAAGGCGTTCTGGCGGACCGTCAAGAAGGGCCTCGACCCCAAGGGCGCGGACTTCCGCGAGCTGATGCGGACCGAGGCACGCCGCCTGCGGCCGGTCACCCCCGACCCCGACCGCGCCCCCTTCACCCCGGCCGAGTACGTCGCCGCGCACCTCGACCCGGCGCACACCGGCCCCGGCCCGGCCGGGCACGGCTTCACCGCCGAGAACGTCGATTCCGGCACCCGCCACTACACCTTCCGCATCTCCGACGAAGTCATCGGCATCAGCCTGGACACCACCGACCCCGGCGGTCACTACGAGGGTTCCCTCGGCACCGCCCAACTGAGCTGGCTGGAACGTACGTTGAAGAACAACAAGGACGCGTACGCCATAGTCTTCAGCCACCACACCGGCGCCTCCATGCGCAACGAGCGCCCCGACCCGGCGCACCCCGACGAGGCCCGGCACGGCGGCGACGAGCTGACCGCCCTCCTGGAGAAGCATGCGGGCGTCGTCGCCTGGGTCAACGGCCACAGCCACAAGAACGCAATCACGGCGCACGACGGTTTCTGGGAGATCTCCACCGCCTCGCACATCGACTTCCCGCAGCTCGCCCGCGTGATCGAACTGACCGACAACGGCGACGGGACGCTGTCCCTCTTCACCACCCTGATCGAGTCGTCGGCCCCGCACCGAACCGACTTCGAGGACCTCTCGCAGCCCGGCCTCGCCGCCCTCTACCGCGAGATCTCCCTCAACGTCCCCGGCGCCAAGCAGACCCTCTCCGGCACCCCGGCAGACCGCAACACCGAACTCGTCCTCCCCAAGCCCTGATCCGCGGGTCCGACACCGGGGTCCGCCGGCGGACCGTCGCCCGGCTTGATGGATCACGTTCGGTCAGCACGCAGCTCTCCTGGATGCGAGAGGCCCAACTGTCAATAAGGTCCGTCAGTTCACGTTCTAGCGCGGCAGCACCATCACGTAGGCCGCCGGCTCACGCTCGTCCGAGGCCATCAGGGCGGTGCGGACCACGGTGGCCTGTTCCGCCATCGACTCGCGCAGGCGGCGCTGGGGGATGTGCACCACGGTGATGCCCAGGCGCTCCAAGTGCTCGCGCCTGCGGGCGTGTTCGCACCAGTCGTCGGACTCGTCGAAGCCGTCCGGC
This sequence comes from Streptomyces sp. YIM 130001, assembly GCF_003574445.1. GTDB lineage: Bacteria > Actinomycetota > Actinomycetes > Streptomycetales > Streptomycetaceae > Streptomyces. The sequence continues at coordinate 24,738 of NZ_KZ984550.1, read as the reverse complement.
CACCGTCCCGCGGAGCCGGTGTCGAGTTCCAGGGCGACGGCCTGCTCCGGCCAGTACGCGTCGACACCGCCGAGGTGCGGGCCGCCGGGCAGTCGCAGATCCACGTTCCACAGCGGGTCCGGCAGGCCGTACTCGCGCACCATCCGGTAGAGCCGCTCCTCGGCGATCAGCCGCCCCTCGGCGCGCAGTGCGTCGACCGCGCCGCTCACCTGGGGACGGTTCAGGAGCCGGGCCCTGGTGAGCTCGGCGACCAGCGTCGTCGGGTCGCACCTTCCGCTCCGTACCGCCTCGGTGAGCAGCCGCCGGACCGACTCCGCGTCGTCCAGATCCGCCACCGCGTCGGCGAGCGCGCGGGCCACCGGCGCGACCGGCAGCCCGGTGATCCACTGCGGGGCGGGCAGCGTGTTCGAGCGCACCAGGCCCGCGAACGCGGCCGAGCGCAGCCGACGCGTCCGCGGTACGAGCACGTCGAGCCGGTCCAGTGCGAGCAGTGGGGGAGCGGAGGTGAAGCCGTGCAGCGCCAGCGCCGCGAGCCCGGTGAGCAGGGCGTCGCCGTACGGGGAAGCAGGCTCCTCGCTCGTCGTGCCGCCCTGCCGCGGCACCCGGGTCACCGGAGGCCGGCCGGCGTACAGGAGTACGGCGTGCAGCCGCTCGTCACTGGTCGGCGGCCCGGGGCGCAGCAGGAACACCCCCGGAAGCAGCTGCTGCCAGGGGCCCGGCGCCCTGCAGGCGGCAAGCGCGTCCGATGGACGTACGCCCTGGGCGCGCAGCTGGGCTGTGGTCAGGACCCGGCAGCCGGTGACCGGCGGCTCGTTCGGGGAGCGATGGGGCAGCGAAGTGTCGGACGACAGCGGGGTGTTGTGGTTCATGCACCCGAGGGTTCCGCGCCGGATCGGCTCCCTAACGCCTGTTACACGCTCGTCGGAGAATCCGGACAACGCCGCCCTAAAGTACGCGAGTTCGAATGCCGAAGGCGCTGGTCCGAATGGGGGTTACGGTCTGCGCCGTACCCGTGCGTCACAGATCGGAACGGCAGCTGGTTGACGTCACCACGTCAAGCCCGGGGCGGAGCGCGTACAGAGGAACGCCCGCCGACCGAAGGCCTGTTGAAGGTGAGCCATCGGTCGGCGGGCGTCAGTGAACTGCCGGTGGATCCATCCCTACCGGGGGCCGGCCGCCGCATCGCAGGCCTGACCGCGCAAGGTACGGGCCAGATCGTCGCGGGCCTCGAGGACGAGCCGGCGCAGCGCGGGCGCCGCGTCCGCGTGCCCTTCCAGCCATGCGTCGGCCGCCTCCAGCGTGGCCGGGTCGCTCTGCAGCGACGGGAACAGCCCGCTGACCACATCCATGCCGATCTGGATCGACCGCTCGGCCCACACCCGCTCGATCGCGTCGAAGTACTTGGGCGCGTACGGCGCGGTCAACTCCCGCTGCGACGACTGCTGGAAGCCCGAGATGGTCGCCTCCACCAGGGCGTTGGACAACACGTCCGACTCCACCACCTGTGCCCACGCCTGCGCCTTCACCGCGGCCGACGGCCGGGCCGCCAGGCAGCGGACCTGGTGACGCTTGCCGGAAGCGGTGTCGTCGCGCGCGAGTTCGGCCGAGAGACGGGGCTCGTCGGCGGCGCCCTGCGCGGCCAGCGGCTCGAGGAACGCCCAGCGCAGCTCCTGGTCCACGTCGAGGCCGTCGATCTTGGCGGAGCCGTCGAGCAGCCCGTCGAGCAGCTGCAGATCGGCTTCCGCGGAGGCCACCGAGGCGAAGAACCTGGCCCAGGCGAGCTGCTGTTCACTGCCGGGCTCCGCGGTCCGCAGCTGGCCGAGCGCACCCTCGGCCAGCTGCCGTGCGGCCGCCTCGCGGTGCTCCGCCGCGGTGTAGAGGGTCAGTGCGGAACGGGCCCAGGCGTGCAGCATCTGCAGCACGCCGATGTCCGACTCGCGGCCCGCGAAGGCGAGGACGAGCGAGGCGAAGTCGCGGGCCGGCATCAGGGCGTCACGCGTCAGGCTCCACAGCGCCGACCAGCACAGGGCACGCGCCAGGGGATCGGTGATGTCACCGAGCCGGGTCCGCAGGGTGTCGAGCGAACGCTCGTCGAAGCGGATCTTGCAGTACGTCAGGTCCTCGTCGTTGACCAGGACCAGATCGGGCTGCTCGGAACCGGCCAGCTCGTCGACCACCGTGCGCGGTCCTGCCACGTCCACCTCGGCACGGGCGTAGCGCGCCAGTGCGCCGTCCGGGGTGTGCCGGTAGAGGCCGACGGCCACCCGGTGCGGGCGGAGTTCGGGGTGCGACTCGGCGGCCTCCTGGAGCACCGCGAGTTCGGTGATGCGCCCCTCCGAGTCGTAAGTGACCTGCGGAGTGAGCGAGTTGACGCCCGCCGTCTGCAGCCAGGAGCGCGACCAGCCGGCCATGTCGCGGCCCGAGGTCTCCTCGAGCACGGCGAGCAGATCACCGAGCCGGGTGTTCCCGTACGCGTGCCGCTTGAAGTAGCGCCGCGCACCCTCGAGGAAGGCGTCCTGGCCGACATAGGCCACCAACTGCTTGAGCACCGAGGCGCCCTTGGCGTAGGTGATGCCGTCGAAGTTGAGCTTGGCGTCCTCCAGGTCACGGATGTCGGCGGTGACCGGATGCGTGGAGGGAAGTTGGTCCGCGCGGTAGGCCCAGGCCTTGCGGTTGTTGGCGAAGGTGGTCCAGCCGTTGGTGAAGCGGGTGGCGTTGACCATCGAGAAGGTGCCCATGAAGTCGGCGAAGGACTCCTTGAGCCACAGGTCGTCCCACCACTGCATCGTCACCAGGTCGCCGAACCACATGTGCGCCATCTCGTGCAGGATGACGTTGGCCCGGCGCTCGTAGGACGCGCGGGTCACCTTGCCGCGGAAGATGAACTCCTCGCGGAACGTGACACAGCCCGGGTTCTCCATCGCGCCGATGTTGTACTCGGGCACGAAGGCCTGGTCGTACTTCCCGAACGGATACGGGTAGTCGAAGTGGTCGTGGAAGAAGTCGAGCCCCTGCTTGGTGACGAGGAAGACGTCGTCCGCGTCGAAGTACCGGGCGAGCCCCTTGCGGCAGAGCGCACCGAGCGGGATCTCCAGGGTGCTGCCGTCGTCGAAGGCGCGTCGGTAGGTGTCCGTCACATAGTGGTAAGGACCCGCGACGACCGCCGTGATGTAGGTGGAGATCGGCTTGGTCTCGGCGAACTGCCAGACGCCGTCCTGCAGTTCGCCCGCACCGCCGGACCACACCGTCCAGCCCTCGGGTGCGCGCACCTCGAAGCGGAACGGCGCCTTGAGATCAGGCTGCTCGAAGTTCGCGAAGACCCGGCGGGCGTCGGCCGGCTCGTACTGCGTGTAGAGGTAGACCTCGCCGTCCTCCGGATCGACGAAGCGGTGCATCCCCTCGCCGGTACGGCTGTAAGCGCACTGCGCGTCCACCACCAGCAGGTTGTCCTCGGCGAGGTCCTCCAGGGCGACGCGGGTGCCGTCGAAGACCTCTCCGGGGTCGAGATCCCGGCCGTTCAGCGACACGGCGGTCACCGAAGGGGCGACCAGATCGGCGAAGCTCGCGGCCCCGGGCTCGGCGCAGCGGAACCTGATCGTGGTGACCGACCTGAAGGTGCGCGGCTCGGCGTCGCCCTCAGCTACGGCGGACCGAAGGTCGAGGGCCACCTCGTACCCGTCGACGGACAGCAGGGCGGCCCGCTCACGGGCCTCGTCGCGGGTCAGGTTCTCACCGGGCACGGGCACTCCTTCGGGAGGCGTACGGAATCGTTGGAATGGCTACGATCCTCCCATGTGGCTTCCCGGGCGGGCATCCGGGAATGGGGCCGCCGCGGGCAGCGTTGGCGACGAATGCCGCGGCGCCGCAGCCGTGGACCTGTGCATCCGACCCGAGGAGAGACATGACTGCCACGCCGTCCGAGGACAAGGTCGTCGCGGACTTCTGGTTCGACCCCCTGTGCCCCTGGGCCTGGATGACCTCGCGCTGGATGCTCGAAGTCGAGAAGGTGCGCCCCGTCGAGGTGCGCTGGCACGTGATGAGCCTGTCCGTGCTGAACGAACCCAAGCTGGACGAACTGCCCGAGGAATACCGCGAGCTCCTCACCAAGGGCTGGGGCCCGGTACGCGTGGTGATCGCCGCGCAGCAGGAGCACGGCCCCGAGGTGCTCGGCGATCTCTACACCGCGCTCGGCACCCGCTTCCACAACAACGGCGAGGGCCCCACCCGTGAGGCGATCCTCGGCGCACTCGAGGACGCCGGCCTGCCCGCCTCCCTCGCGGACTACGCCGACTCCGATCGCTATGACAAGGAACTGCGCGCCTCGCACAAGGAGGGCATCGACAAGGTCGGCCAGGACGTCGGCACCCCGGTGATCGCCGTGCCCGGCGCGGACGGCGAGCAGATCGCGTTCTTCGGCCCGGTCGTGACGCCGGCCCCCCAGGGCGAGGAGGCCGCCCGCCTGTGGGACGGCACTCTGCTGGTGGCCGGCGTCCAGGGCTTCTACGAGATCAAGCGGACGCGTACGGCGGGCCCGGACTTCTCGAACCTCTGACGCAGGGAGCTCCGACGCTCTCTGCCGTACGGCCGGGGCGAGCCCCGTGACGAGAGTCGCGTACAGAAGGTCCCGCAAGATACAGAAGGCCCCCGCAAGTCATGTCCTTGCGGGGGCCTTCCTCCTACCGCCTGCCCGGTGAAGGTTGAGAAGACGATCACGAGCAGGGCGTCATGGGGGACGTGCCGTCAGGGCACCAGGAGCAGGTTGTCCCCGCGCTCCTTGGCGGCGGCGTAACGCTTCGCCACGTCCTGCCAGTTGACGACGGCCCACATGGCCTCGATGAAGTCGACCTTCTGGTTCTTGTACTGCAGATAGAAGGCGTGCTCCCAGGCGTCGAAGACCAGGACCGGCGTCGAGCCCTGGCCGACATTGCCCTGGTGGTCGTAGATCTGCTCGACGATCAGGCGCCCGCTGACCGGCTCGTAGGCGAGGACGCCCCAGCCCGAACCCTGCGTGGTGGCCGCCGCCTTGGTGAGCTGGGCCTTGAATCCGGCGAACGAGCCGAACGACTCGGTGATCGCGTCCGCGAGCTCGCCCACACCGTCGGCGGCCGTCGGCTCGCCGCCGCCACCGTCCTTCGGGCTGTTCATGTTGTGCCAGTAGATCGAGTGCAGGATGTGGCCGGAGAGGTGGAAGGCGAGGTTCTTCTCCAGGCCGTTGATCGAGCCCCACGTCTCCTTGTCCCGCGCCTCGGCCAGCTGCTCGAGGGTGTCGTTGGCGCCCTTCACATAGGCCGCGTGGTGCTTGTCGTGGTGCAGCTCGATGATCTCGGGGCTGATCACCGGAGCCAGCGCCGCGTAGTCGTAGGGAAGTTCTGGAAGCGAGTACATGGCCATCGGAAACCCCTCCACCTGCTTATTGCACATAACTTGCAAGTGCAGGCTAGCAGCAACACCGTGGCGTCGCCGTCCGGCGTACCCACCTGGTCCGGGAACGCCGAAGTCCCCGCTCGCGGACCGCGAGCGGGGACTTCGGTTGGTGCGGGGGCGGCTGCGCTCAGTCCTGCGGGACCGCCTCCTGCCCGGCGGACGCCCGGCGGGCGCGGACCCGCTGCAGCGTGTAGCCGGTCGCGGCGAGGATCAGGGTCAGGCCGCCGGTGTAGTACAGCTGCTCACGGGTGCCGGGCTCGCGGGCCATCAGGACGAAGACCGTGACCATCCCGGCCAGCGCGATCCAGGTGAGGTACGGGTACGCCCACATCTTCACGACCAGCTTCTCCGGCGCCTCGCGCTCGAGCCGGCGGCGCATCCGCAGCTGGGCCGCGGCGATGAAGAACCAGACGACCAGGATGATCGCGCCGACGATGTTGAGCAGCCAGGCGAACACCGTGTCCGGGTACCAGTAGCTGAGCAGCACGGCGAAGAAGCCGAACAGCGAGGAGGCACCCACCGCGTTCCGCGGAACGCCGCCGCTGATCCTGCCGAGCACCTTCGGGCCCTGGCCGCGGGAGACCAGGGAGCTGGCCATGCGCGAGGCGCCGTAGATGTTGGCATTCATCGCGGAGAGCAGGGCGACCAGGATGACCACGTTCATGATCTGGCCGGCCGCGGGCAGGCCGAGGTGCTCCAGGGTGACCACGTAGGAGCCCTTGTCGGGGTTCGGCAACGCCGGCTCGTTCCACGGGACCAGGGTCACGATGACGGCCATCGAGCCGACGTAGAAGATCGCGATCCGCCACATCGCGGTGCGCACGGCCTTGGCCACGCCCTGCACCGGATGCTCGGACTCGGCGGCCGCGATGGTCACCGTCTCCAGGCCGCCGTACGCGAATACCGAGGCGAGCAGGCCGACGATCAGGCCCTCGCTGCCGTTCGGCATGAAGCCGCCCTCGCCGGTCAGGTTCGTCATGCCCGGGGCGTCGTTGCCCGGCAGCACTCCGAGGATGGCAAGTACGCCGATGCCGAGGAACAGGCCGATCGCGCCGATCTTCAGGGCGGAGAACCAGAACTCGAACTCGCCGAAGTTCCGCACGGCGGCCAGGTTGGTGACGCAGAAGACCAGCATGAAGAGCAGGACCCAGACCCACTCGGCGACCCCGGGCACCCAGCCGTGCATGATCTTCGCGGCCCCGATGCCCTCGAGGCCGACGGCCACGCAGAGCAGGAACCAGAACGACCAGCCGGCGGTGAATCCGGCCCACGGCCCGATCGAGCGCTCGGCATGCACGGAGAACGAACCCGAGGCCGGGCTGGCCGCGGACATCTCGCCCAGCATGCGCATCACCAGCATGACCAGGGCACCCGAGATGGCGTACGCGACGATGATGGACGGCCCCGCGGAGGCGATCGCGGCACCGGAGCCGACGAAGAGCCCGGCGCCGATCACCCCGCCGAGCGCGATCATGGACAGATGGCGCTGCTTGAGGCCGTTCGACAGCGACGCGTCGGGGGACGCGGCGTCAGGGGTGGAGGTCCCGACGGGCGAGTCCGCCGCAGAGGAGTCCGTTTTGGCCTCGACAGTCCCGGTAGAGGGAGATGTCCGAGTCATGGGCTTGGTGGTCCAGTACGTGAGACGACAGTCCGGCCCGCACAGTCTGAGCGCCCGCTTGGCACGCTTGAACCCATGGACCGTTATCCGGACAACTTGTTCACTTTCCGCGCACGGCGGGTCCACGGGCGGTGAGACCTGCGGTTTTCCGGTGCCGCTTCGTGCGTTTCGGTGCCGGGCTCGAGCCTGCTGTGCCGGGCGTCGGGCTCATGCCCGTCCCGTCCGGCGCCGATGGGGCCACTCCCGCAGCCCCGCCACCGCCAGTACGGCTCCGGCCGCGCCTGTCGACCACAGCAACTGCGGCCGCGCGGTGTCGTCCGTGAGCATCAGGACCACCACGGCCGCCATCGCCGCGAGCGCCACCCAGGTCAGATACGGGAAGGCCCACATCCGCAGGACCAGGGTCTCGGGCGCCTCGCGCTCGATCCGGCGCCGCAGCCGCAGCTCGGACACGGCGATCAGCGCCCAGACGAAGATCAGCACGGAACCGACCGCGTTGAGCATGTAGAGGAACACCGAGTCGGGCCACTCCAGATTGAGCAGCACCGACACGAAACCGAACGCCACCGAGGCGAGCACCGCGCGCCGCGGCACCCCGCCGGGCGACACCTCGAGCAGCCCGCGCGGAGCCTCGCCGCGCTCGGCGAGCGAGAAGATCATCCGGGACGAGCCGTAGAGATTGGCGTTCAGGGCGGAGAGCAGCGCCACGAACACCACGATGTTCATGATCTGCCCGGCCGACGGGATGCCGATCGCATCCAGCACCGTGACGTAGGGGCTCAGGCCGGTGCGCTGCTCGGTCCACGGCAGCACCGTCACGATCACCAGCATCGAACCGACGTAGAAGAGCAGGATCCGCCAGACCGCGCTGCGCACCGCCCGGGAGACCGAGCGCGCCGGATCGTCCGACTCGGCGGCGGCGATGGTGACCACCTCGAGCCCGCCGAAGGCGAAGACCACCGCGAGTACGCCGGAGACCACGCCCTGCGCGCCGTTCGGGAAGAAGCCGCCGTCACCGGTGAGATGCGTGAGCCCCACCGGTTCGGTGTCGGGCAGTACGCCGAAGATCGCGAGCACGCCCAGGCCGAGGAAGAGCACGATCGCCCCCACCTTCAGCGTGGCGAACCAGAACTCGAACTCCCCGAAGTTCTTCACCGCCGCCAGGTTGGCCACGGTGAAGACCACCATGAACAGCAGCACCCAGGCCCATTGCGGCACCGGCTCCACCCAGCCGTGCGCGATCTGCGCCGCCGCCGTGGCCTCCACCGCGAGCACCACCACGAGCAGGAACCAGTAGAGCCAGCCCACCGTGAAGCCGGCCCAGCGGCCGATCGCCCGCTCGGCGTGCACCGAGAACGCCCCGGACGCGGGCATCGCCGCCGACATCTCCCCGAGCATCCGCATCACCAGGAACGCGAGCGCCCCGGCGACCAGATACGACACCACGATCCCGGGCCCGGCGAGCTCGATACCCGCCCCGGAGCCGACGAACAGACCCGCCCCGATCACTCCGCCGAGGCCGAGCATGGTCAGGTGGCGTTGCTTCAGGCCGCCGGCGAGCGGTTCCGGTTCGGCGCCGGGAAGGCCCGGCCCGTCGTCGGACGGCGGAGGCGGTCCGGTGGGACCGGCCTTGGCATCGTGCATGTGCGGAGCGCCTTCGTGCCGGAGCGGGTGCGGCCCGCGGGAGGGGAGCACCTTCCACCCGAGCGGCCCGGCACCTCCAGGTCGGGGGAGTGCAGGCGACGACGGGTCTTTGGTGGGACTCCACAGTCTCTCCCGCTCGACTGCAGACGCGCAAAAGGCGGCCCGCCACCCGTGACCCCCGTGACAAGCATCACCTCGCCCCGATCGGGCTGCTGTGCATGAACCGAGAAGTTGTGAGGACCCCACCACAGGGTCAACGCCCCCTTTGTCGGCGCCTCATGGTGATCGGGGACGGGGCCGTGGGCTAACGTCGCGGTGTTCTGGCCCGTCCCCTCGCGTTCCCTGGAGTCCGCATGAGCACCGTTGCCGTAGCCACCCGTCCGGGCGAGGTTCTCGCCGACCTGCTGCCTGCCTCCAGGACCCGGGACATCGCCCTGGTCGCCGGTGGCGCCGTTCTCACCGGTATCGCCGCGCAGATCGTGGTCCCGGTGCCCGGCTCCCCGGTCCCGGTCACCGGTCAGACCTTCGCCGCGCTCCTGGTCGGTGCCTCGCTCGGCGCCCGCCGCGGTCTGCTCTCGCTCGTCCTGTACGCGCTGGTGGGTATGGCGGGCGTGCCGTGGTTCCAGGGCGGCACGGCCGGCTGGGGCGGCGCCTCGTTCGGGTACGTGGTCGGCATGATGGCCGCCGCGGCGGTCGTGGGTGAGCTCGCCCGGCGCGGCGGTGACCGCTCGATGCCGCGCATGGCCGGCACCATGGCCGTCGGCTCCGCGGTGACCTACGCGGTCGGCGTGCCGTGGCTCGCGGTCTCCACCGGGATGTCGCTCGGCGCCGCGGTGGCAGCCGGCCTGGTGCCGTTCCTGATCGGCGACGCCCTCAAGGCGGCACTCGCCATGGGCGCGCTGCCCACCGCCTGGAAGCTGATCGGCCGCCGCGGCTGATCCTCCGGTACGCAACTCACCGGCTACTCGCGGGCCCTCCGGACCGGAGGGCCCGCAGTCGTTTCCGCGACACCCCGCGCGACCCGCGCGAACCCGCGCGGACCCACGCCGGAGCCGTCAGCCGGCGTCTCCCGACGGCGGAATGTTGTAGTTCAGGCGGAACAGATTGCCCGGATCGTGCTCGCCCTTGACCCGGGTCAGCCGCTCCCAGGTGCCCCGCTCATAGGCGTCACGCACCCGGTCCTCGCCGAACTCCCCGAAGAGATGGTTGAGTTGGCGGCCGATCCGGTGCGGCTCCAGCGGGGCGAGGATCCGTCCGTGCGCCGCACGCGCCGTCTCCCGGTCCGTCGTGAACAGCGCGGAGAGCACACTCACCAGGAACTCCGCATCCCGGTGCCCGACCGCGTTCGGAACCCGGGGTTCCCGTCCGAACGCACCGCTCAGATGCTTGATCTGCACCACCGCCGACTCGCGCGCCTCCGGACCGGCCAGAGTCCGCAGCGCCTCCGGCGACAGGTCGGTGACCAGGGCGTTGTCCCCGTCGTACGGGTGCGGATGCGGCGGATCGCTGTGAATGGTGTGGCTCTCGGCGTACGGCATCTCGCGCAGGCTGTCGACCAGCCGCGGCGCCACCTTCCGCAGCGGCTCCACCAGACGCTCACCCTCCGCCGGGTCCCCGGTGAAGGCGATCCGCAGCTGCGTGACATGCCGTCCCCGGAACGGCTCAGGAGCGAACGGCGCGTCCGGCCACGTCATCAGGGCGAGCGACGAGGTCAGCTCCTCGGGCAGCGACCGGGCCCACCCCGGATACGCCGCCAGCACCTCGTCCGCATGCTCGCCGTCGAAGGCGAGCACCCCGCCGTACACCGTGGGCAGCGGCACGAGATCGAACTCCACCGAGGTCACCACCCCGAAGTTCCCGCCACCCCCGCGCACCGCCCAGAACAGATCGGGCTCGCTGTCAGGAGTGACCCGCCGCAGCGCCCCGTCGGCCGTCACCAGGTCGAACGCCCGCACATGGTCCGCCGCGTACCCGAACTGCCGCCCCAGGATGCCGAGTCCGCCGCCGGTGAGGTAACCGACGACGCCCACCCCGGGCGCCGAACCGTTCAACGGGGCGAGTCCGTGCTCCGCGGCGGCCTCGATCACCTCGGACCAACGCACCCCGGCACCCGCGCGAGCGGTCCGTGTCGCCGGGTCGACGTGCAGATCGGTCAGCCGCCGGGTGGAGACCAGAACGCCGCCGTCCGCGGGCGCCGAGAGCCCGTGCCCGGTCGACTGGACAGCCACCGGCAGCCGGTTCCCGGCCGCATGGGCGACGGCGGCCCGCACGTCCCCGGGGCCGGCCGCGACGACGGTCAGTGCCGGGCGGTGGGAGTAGCCGGCCTGGAAGCCGGAGCGTTCCTCGTCGTACGCCGGGTCGTCGGGAAGCAGCACGGCGCCGGTGGTGCCGAGTGTGGACGCAGTGATCGGTGTCTTCGCATTCATGGCTCCAGGCTGACCCCTCAACCTGACATCCACCGTCAGGTTTTTCCGCGAGTTGTCACCGGGCCCGCCGGCAGGGGCCAGGGCCCGTGGCCGAGGCCTCCGCGGCGCCGTGGCACACTCGGTCCATGCGCGTGTACCTCGGCTCCGATCATGCCGGTTATGAACTCAAGAACCACCTCGTCGAGTGGCTGAAAGCCCATGGCCACGAGCCCGTCGACTGCGGTCCCCACATCTACGACGCGGCGGACGACTACCCGCCGTTCTGCCTCCGCGCCGCCGAGCGGACCGCGGCGGACCCGGACGCCCTCGGCATCGTGGTCGGCGGTTCGGGCAACGGCGAGCAGATGGCCGCGAACAAGGTCAAGGGCGTGCGCTGCGCCCTCGCCTGGAGCGAGCAGACCGCCGCACTCGCCCGTGAGCACAACGACGCGAACGTGGTCTCCATCGGCGGCCGCATGCACACCCTCGAGGAGTCGACGAAGTTCGTCGAGATCTTCCTCGGCACGCCCTATTCGGACGAGCCCCGGCACACCCGCCGCATCGAGATGCTCTCCGCGTACGAGGCCACCGGCGAGCTCCCGCCGATCCCGGACCACCACCCGCAGCAGCCGTAACTCCCCGCGGCCCGCGGCCCCTTGACGTTCCGTGTTCCCAAGGGGCCCGCGGGCCTTTCAGAGCCGAGATCAGGAGGGCGCCGTGCCCGAGGGGCACACGATCCACCGCCTCGCCGCCGACCACCGAGCACGCTTTCGTGGACGTCCGGTCCGGGCCGGCAGTCCGCAGGGCAAGTTCTCCGACGCCGCGGCGCTGCTCGACGGGCAGGTGATGCGGGACGCCGAGGCACACGGCAAGCACCTCTTCCTCGCCTTCGACGCCGGTCAGGTGCACATCCACCTCGGCCTGTTCGGCAAGCTGAACTTCGGTACCGCTCCGGCGCCGCCGCCCACCGACACCGTCCGCCTGCGCCTGCGCACCGAGGACGCGTACGCCGATCTGCGCGGGCCCACCACCTGCGCGCTGATCACCGACGGCGAGAAGCAGGCGATACACGAGCGGCTCGGGCCCGACCCGCTGCGCCCCGGCGACGACCCCGGCAAGGCCTGGCACCGGATCTCCCGTTCCCGCAGTACCGTCGCCGCGCTCCTGATGGACCAGAAGATCGTCGCGGGCGTGGGCAACGTCTACCGCGCCGAGGTCCTCTTCCGGCACCGAATCGACCCGTACCGCGCGGGCAAGGACCTCACCCGCGACGAGTGGGACGCGATCTGGGCCGACCTCGCCGCCCTGATGCGCGAGGGCGTACGCCACAACCGCATCGACACCGTCCGCCCCGAGCACACCCCCGAGGCGATGGGCCGCCCGCCACGCGTCGACGACCACGGCGGCGAGGTGTACGTCTACCGGCGGGCGAACCAGGACTGTCTGATCTGCGGCACCGGGATCCGCACGGCCGAACTGGCCGCCCGCAACCTCTTCTGGTGCCCGCGCTGCCAACGGCCTTGAGCCGTCCGGCCGTTCACCCCGCCTGGCGCGGCACCAGAAACTGCGCGGCAGCCACGGCACCCGCACACCGAGGCGAACGCCGCCGAGGCACGTTCGAGCGCACCCTCCCGCAGCTCGTGCACCCGCCTGGCCACGGCCGGCGAGGCCGGCGAGGCCTGCGAGATCCCGCCGAGATACGCGGACCCGATCTCCCGCACCGACAGGGCGAGTTCGGCCCGATCCGTGGTCCGCTCGCGACTCGCGCCCTTCACACCCCTGAGCCGCCAACACCCCGTGTTCCAGGGGCAGAAGGCATCCTGCACGTCGAGGACCGAATCGACGTCCGTCGCGTACGACCGGGAGCCGGCTCGTGCCGACGCGGGCGCATAGCGCCGCGTCACCCGCCGTTTCGGGAGCCGGCTCCAGAACGCGGAGGTCGTTGCTCATACGCCGCCCCTACCCGGCACCTCCGATACTGGGCCAGGAATTTTGTGCCGACGCGGGCGCATCGCGCCGCGTCACCCGCCGAGGGGCCCAGCCTGCCCGTGTGAGGGACAAGCCGGGCCTCCCGTGCGCGGCCGCACGCCGGATGGATAGGGTCCACGAGCAATGGCAGCACGACAGTCGGGCCGAGCCGAGGCCGAGACGTTTCCGGCCCGGATGCGCAAGCGCGCGCACCGGGCCCGTATCGCGCTGCGCAGATCCGGAGTCGACTACTTCCGCGGTGACGGCTCCGACTGGATCGCGCTCGTCGCGCTGCTCCTCACGATCCCGGCCATCGCCGCCGCCACCCTCGCCCGCCCCGAGTGGTGCGCGCCGTCCACCCTGGTCCTGCCGATCGTCGCGGGCGGCCTGCTGCTGCGCCCCGCCAGCCTGCTCGGCCTGTACGCCGCAGCCGCGGCCGCCCTGGTCGTGGAGTCGATACAGCTCGGCAGTTACGACCGCGTCCCGGTGGGCGTCACGCCGGGAGTGGTGCTCGTGGTCGGCGCCTGCGGACTCTTCGGGCTGCTCATCGCCCAGTTCCGCAGCCGGGTCGGGGTGCCGTGGCGGCGCGGCGGGACGATGCTCTTCGACCTGCGTGAACGGATCCGGGTACAGAGCAAGTTGCCCAAGCTTCCGGTCGGCTGGCACCGCGAGATGGCGCTGCGCCCGGCGGGCGGCCAGTCGTTCTCGGGAGACTTCGTGGTGGCCGCCCGTACCGGCGGCGGACGCACGCTGGAGGTCGTCCTCACCGACGTGTCCGGCAAGGGCATGGACGCAGCCTCGCGTGCCCTGCTGCTCTCCGGCGCCTTCGGCGGCCTGCTCGGATCGCTCCCGCCGCACGCCTTCCTGCCGGCGGCGAACGGCTATCTGCTGCGCCAGGACTGGGACGAGGGCTTCGCGACCTCGATCCACCTGGCCCTCGACCTCGATTCCGGGGACTACGAACTGCAGTCCGCGGGCCATCCCCCGGCGCTGCAACTGCACGCCGGCACCGGCCGCTGGGAGGAGAAGACGGCCGAGGGTCCGTTGCTCGGGGTGTACGACGGGGCGCAGTTCGACCCGGTGAAGGGTTCCCTGCGCCCCGGCGATGTACTGATGCTCTTCACCGACGGCCTGGTGGAGACCGCCGAGCGGGATATAGCGGAAGGTATCGACCGCCTCACCGGAGAGGCCGACCGCTATGTCGCGGGCGGCTTTCACGGAGCTGCCTGGCACCTCATCGAGGCGGTCGCGAAGGACGTCAACGACGACCGGGCACTGCTTCTGCTGTGCCGGGAAGGCTGACCGCCTCCGGATCCGAGTCCGTCACCGGATCCGCGTCCGTCACCGGATCCGAGTCCGTCTCCGGTCCCCAGTCCGCTCCCGGGGCCGAGTCCCGCTCGGGCCCCGGTTTCGGCTTCGACCCGGTCGGGCGCCCGCCGGGCAGGATCCTTGCCAGCCAGTGCGACCGGCCGGCGGCCAGCGGACCGAGTACGGCGAGCAGCAGGACGTAACCCGCGATGAACGGGGAGAGCCGGCTGTCGAGTCCCGCGGTCGCCGCCATGGTGGCCAGGATCAGCGCGAACTCGCCGCGGGCGAGCAGGGTGGTGGCGATGTTCGCCGCGGGGCCTGCGTCGAAGCCGTAGATCCGCGCTCCGGCGAGCCCGGACAGGACGTTCATCACGAGGGTCAGGGCGACCGCCGCGAGTACCGGCCAGAGCACGACCGTCAGGAGGCCGGGGTCGATGGAGAGGCCGAAGGCGAAGAAGAAGATCGCGCCGAAGGCGTCCCGCAGAGGGTGCACCAGCTTCATGATCCGCTCGCCGGAGCTCGTACTGCCGAGCATCAGGCCGACCATGAACGCCCCGATGGCGTCCGCGACACCGAACCACTCGGAGACACCGGCCACGAAGACCGCGGCACCGAGGAACGAGATGACGAGGAGTTCGTCGTCCCGGGTGTTGATCAGCTTGCTGACCAGGCGCGTACCGAAGCGTGCGGCAAGGGCGAGCAACAGCAGGAAACCGAAGGCCTTTCCGCCGTCGATCAGCGCTGCCGAGAGGCTGTCGGCACCGGAGAGGATCGGCTGGAGTGCCGCCAGGTAGAGCGCGAGGAACACGTCCTCGACCACGATGATGCCGAGGATCGGTTTGGTCTCGGGATTGCCCAGGCGCCCGGTGTCGACCAGGACTTTCGTCACGATCGCCGAGGACGAGATGCCGAGCACACCGGCGAGCACCAGCGCCTCGGAGGTGCCCCAGCCGAGAGCGAAGCCGAAGCCGAGGCCGGCGCCGACGTTCAGGACGAGGTAACTGCTCCCGGCGACGGCCATCTTCTTGCCACCGGCTTTGAGGTCGTCCATGTGGAACTCGAGGCCGAGATAGAAGAGCAGCAGCACCAGACCGAGCGCGGAGAGCATCTCCAGCTCGTGCGGGTCCTCGACGAGGACCACGCCGGGTGTGTGAGGGCCGAGCAGGATGCCGGCCAGGATGAAGAGGGGAATGGTGGGGAGACCGATGCGGCCGCCGACGCGGGCGAGGACCGCTGCGGCGAGAAAGGCTCCACCCATGGCTATGAGGGTGTCTGCGTGGCCGATGGGCTTCCTCCTGTCGTGCGGGGACGGGCAAGGGCGGGGACAACGAAATAATTCGAAAGCAAAGGACGCGTCAAGGACGCGTCAATACTTAGGTTACCAAACGACTGCTTCGGCCGTCGTCGCAGCTCAGCGGGGTACTGCCGCGGCGACGGGTGAGCGGGCTACCCGGACCACGGTCCGTATGGCCGAGCGCGCGGCAGCGGAGGGGATGTGACCGGACTTCCGCCCCGGGCCTCGCGCCGCTGGCCTACTCTGAAATCAGGACCTCAGGGGGGTGGCCCGATGACTCGATGGACGGCGGCGGACGTACCCGACCAGACCGGACGCACGGTGATCGTCACCGGCGCGACCAGCGGCCTCGGTGCCCGGCTGACGCACACACTGGCCGGAGCGGGCGCCAAGGTCGTGATGGCCTGCCGCGACCGGGACAAGGCCCGGGCCCTGGCCGACACGATCGACGGTGACGTCGAGGTGCGCCGCCTCGACCTGGCCGACCTCACCTCCGTACGCACCTTCGCGGACGAACTGGACGCCGACGCCGACGTGTTGATCAACAACGCGGGCGTCATGGCAGTCCCGAAGGGCACCACGGCCGACGGTTTCGAACGACACCTGGGTACCAACCACCTGGGCCCGTTCGCCCTCACCGGCCTGCTGCTCGACCGCATCCGGGACCGCGTCGTCACCGTCTCCAGCGGTCTCCACGTGCTCGCGGGCCTCGACGGCCATCCGTCGGCCGCCTTCGACACCGACCGCCGCCGCTACGGACGTTGGCTCGCCTACGGACAGTCCAAGCTCGCCAACCTGCTCTTCGCGTACGAACTCCAGCGCCGCCTCACCACCGCAGGCCGCCCGCTCCTGTCGGTGGCCGCCCACCCGGGCGTGGCCGCCACCGAAGGGCAGCGCCGCGACACCTCACTGAAGGGCAGACTCCTGGCCGGCGGTACGGCGCAGTCGCCCGAGATGGGTGCTCTGCCGCTCCTCCACGCGGCCACCGCACCGGCCGTACGCGGCGGTACCTGCATCGGGCCCGATGGATTCGCGCAGCGAACCGGCTACCCGACGGTGGTCGACACCAGCCGCAGATCCCGCGACCGGGCCCTCGCCGCCCGCCTGTGGACCCGCAGCGAGGTCGCCACCGGCGTCACCTACGACTTCTCCGTACGCCGGCTCACCCTGGCCGAGGTGGAGGCGACCGCGCGCGCCGCACACGCCGGACAGACCGACAAGGCGGGCCGCCCGTACGCCGAACACCTGCAGGCCGTGGCCGAGGGCACCCGCGCACGGGGCGGCTCGGACGAACAGATCGCGGCGGCCTGGCTGCACGACTCGGTCGAGGACGACGCGCTCAGCCCCGAGTGGCTCGCCGAAGCGGCACTCTCGGAGCGGACCAAGGACATCGTGCGGGCCCTCACCAAACAGCCGGGCGAAGACCCGCAGGCGTACGCCGACCGCATCCTCGCCACCGACGGCGCCCGTCTGGTGAAGGCCGCTGACCTCGCGCACAACGCCGGACGGAAGCGACTCGCAGTCCTGGACGGCCCGACCCGCGAGCGTCTGACCCGCAAGTACGCCGACATGCGCGCCCGGTTGGGCCTCGGCGCGGACGACTGACCGTCGCGTCGCCGGTCAGCGCCCCGTCTTCGATCCCGCCTTGGAGCGTTCCCGGGCGAGCTGCGCCGCGTCGCGCTTGAAGGCCCATTCCATCTTCGGCTCCATCGCGAACCGGAAGGCCCGCTGCACCGGCTTGGTGCACAGCAGGGTGATGACCGTCGCGGCCAGCACGGTCACGAAGATCTCGCCGAGCGGCCTGTGCAGCCACTCGTACTCCTCGTACCAGCCCCAGAAGCGCGAGCCCTTGACCAGGAATCCGTGCAGCAGGTAGCCGTACAGCGTCCCGGCACCGAGCGCCGTGAACCACATGTGGCGCCGCGGGACCCAGGCGAAGAAGCATGCCACCAGGACGATCGAGCAACCGAAGAGGGCGAGCGTCATCACACCGCCCGTCCAGGCCGGCGCCCCGAGCTCCTGCGCGCTGTCCCGGTGGTAGAACCACGCCGACGTCATCCGCGGCGCCGCCCAGTACGCGAGCAGCAGCGCCACCCCGAACACCGGCACGGCGAGCAGCCGCACCTCACGCCGCCGCACCATCTGGAAGTGCTCCGGCTTGAGCACCAGGCCGAGCACGAAGAACGGCAGGAACTGCAGCACCCGCTGCAGGTCGAGATCGTCGCCGATGTCGGGCGAGACCGATGCCAGCACGGCGATGGCGAGCGACAGTGCGACCGGCCAACGCACCAGCTTCCACAGTGGAGTTGTCAGCCGCCAGACGAAGAGCGCGGCCAGGAACCAGGTCAGGTACCAGGGGTCGAGCAGACTGATCGGATACGTCGGATCGTCGTCCGCCCACCGCTTGAACAGCGTGTAGGCCACCTCGAAGAGCACATACGGAACGAGCACTCCGGTGACCAGCCGCTTGAGCCGGTCGGCACGCATGTCGAAGCTGCGCGAGAAATAGCCGGAGATCATGATGAACGCCGGCATGTGGAACGTGTACACGGTCATGTACAGCGCCTCGGCCGCCCGGCTGTCGCCCGTCAGCGGCTGCCATGCGTGCCCCATCGCGACCAGCACGATCGCCAGGTACTTGGCGTTGTCGAAGAACGGATCACGCTGCGCGGCCGCCTTCGCCGCACCGGCCTGCTCGCGGCTCGCGGAGCCGGACGCGCCGGCGCCAGGCCCCGAAGTACCGGCGGAGGAGGCGGAATTCGGCCCCGTATGCGGCAGCCGGGAACCCGGCAGACCCTGCATCGGGCCGGACGTCTGCGCCTCTGGCAGCGGTACACGGTGGTGCCCGTGCGGGCTCAGTGAGTGGCTCACAGCCCCTCCCGCCGCGCTCCCGGGAAGCCGGTCCGTGACTGCTCTGCGCTCGCGGGTTCAATGGCAGCGTGGAACATTCGAGGCACCCTAGCGCCGGTCGAGGGATTCCGTAAAACCCCGGATCGTATGGATCGGAATACTGCGCATAGGGCTCGGGTACCCCTGCTCCGGAGAAGTCGACTCGGCATCTTGTGAGAAATCCATGAATGAATGGCGAGTGGTTATCCGGACGTTACAAGGGGATTTGTCCCGAGCAATCAGGGCATAACGCCCGCGCGCAACGCCCGTGACATGCCCCACCCTGCCCACACCGCGCCCTGCCGGCGCACGTCGGCCGCTCCATCGTGGCCCACTCCGGAGGCAGTTGCGGACGGCCCGGGCTCAACTCGCCCGTACCCCCGGGTCTTCCGCATGTGTGCGCCGCAACAATTCGAATTCCCTGCGAACGGAACGCGCCCCCGGGGAATCGATCAAGCCGAATTGATCGGCCCGTAGTCAGGCGAATTACCGCATGCGGGGCGGTGGTTCACAGCTGTCGCACCGCCCTCTGTGGTGACATCGCACCCCGGACGGGTCGCACAGGCGGTCGAGCTTTGGCCGACGATGCGTCACCCGCCGCATACGCCAGGCCCGTTGGTGGCACGATGGTTCTGGCGGGGGTGTGCGCGATCGTGTACCTCCGGGCCGGAACGCGGACCGACCTAGGGTGTGATCAGTGTGGCCATTTCGCTGTCTGTGGTGCTGCTGTTGGCTGTCATCCTTGTGGTGCTGATCCGCGGTGGCTCCATCAAGGCGGGACCAGCCGTAGTCGCGGTGCTGTTCGGCTTCTTCCTCGCGTCGACGGACATGGCGCCGTCGGTGAACCGCTTCCTCAACTCGATAGCCGACACCATCAACCAGATCAGCTTCTGAGCGGGTCGGGGCAGGCCGGTTCCCGGCGAGCCGGCCCGGCCCGCTTCAGGCGTGGATCTGCGTCCGTGCGCGTTTGCGGCAGTGAACGAGAACGGCCCGGCCGGAACCTCGAGGTCCCGGCCGGGCCGAATCATGCGAGAGCGGGCGACGGGAATCGAACCCGCGTAATCAGTTTGGAAGACTGAGGCTCTACCATTGAGCTACGCCCGCACGAGCACACCGCAGGTCAGAGGCAAGGCCCGAAGGCGCACGCCCTGGAACCGCGGTACGGGAAGCATCGTAGCGGGTCCGACCCCCGCGGCGCACACCGCATTCCTCGCTCGTCGCCGGCCCGCAAATGCGGGCACCGCACCGACAGAGGGCATGTACCCTACGTGTCGCACCGACGGGGTGTGGCGCAGCTTGGCAGCGCGTCCGCTTTGGGAGCGGAAGGCCGTGGGTTCAAATCCCGCCACCCCGACCACCTGCGTATTCCGCGCCCGCGCGGGGCCGGCTCCGGCCCTCGTCCCGCTCGGCGGACCGCCCACCCTTTCCGGTGGCGGCGGGGTCATGATCGCCTTTTGGGGCGAGTGCCCGCTGCGGTTACTATGCAAGCTGCGCGCCCGTGTGTCTCAAGTCTGAAGTTCTCCCGGGCGACCCAATCCGCTGCAGCGTCTGGCTTCCGAAGTCTTTGGCTCAGCAGAATCCCAGAAGTCAGCCATCAAGGAGACCGAACCGTGAAGAGCGCCGTGGAGACCCTGAACCCGACTCGGGTTCGGCTCACTGTCGAGGTGCCCTTCGAGGAGCTCAAGGACAGCCTCGACGCGGCGTACAAGAAGATCAACCAGCAGGTCACGGTGAAGGGGTTCCGCAAGGGCAAGATCCCGGCTCGCGTCATCGACCAGCGGTTCGGCCGCGGTGCGGTCCTCGAGGAGGCTGTCAACGACGCGCTCCCGAAGTTCTACACCGATGCGGTGAACGAGGCGGAGCTCAACGTCCTCGGTCAGCCCGAGGTCGACATCACCGACCTGAAGGACGGCGAGACGCTGAACTTCACCGCCGAGGTCGACATCCGTCCGGCCATCGAGATCCCGGACTACTCCGGCATCGAGGTCGAGGTCGACCCGGTCGAGGTCACCGACGAGGACGTCGAGAAGTCGGTCGACGAACTGCGTGACCGCTTCGCTTCGACCAGCCCCGTCGAGCGCGCCGCCGCCGACGGTGACGTCGTCACCATCGACCTGGAGGCCAAGGTCGACGGCGAGGTCCTCGAGGACGGCGTCGCCAGCGGTGTCTCGTACACCATCGGCTCCGGCGAGCTGCTCGACGGCATCGACGAGGCCGTGACCGGTCTCGAGGCCGGTGGCGAGGCCACCTTCACCTCCGAGCTCAAGGGCGGCAGCGCCGAGGGCAAGGAGTCGGAGGTCACGGTCAAGGTGACGCAGGTCGCCGCCCGTGAACTGCCCGAGCTGGACGACGACTTCGCGCAGCTGGCCAGTGAGTTCGACACCCTCGAAGAGGTCAAGGCGGACAGCCGCAAGCGCCTCGAGAACATGAAGCAGTACGACCAGGCCACCCAGGCCCAGGAGCGCGTGCTCGACAAGCTCCTCGAGCTGGTCGAGGTCCCCGTCCCCGAGAAGCTTCTCGACGACGAGGTCAACACCCGCAAGCACAACCTGGAGCACCACCAGCTCGGTCAGATGGGCCTCGACCTCGAGGGCTACCTGAAGATCCAGGGCAAGACGGTCGAGGAGTTCGACGCCGAGACCAAGGAGCAGGCGGTCAAGGGCATCAAGACGCAGTTCGTCCTCGACGAGCTCGTCAACAAGGAGAAGCTCAACGTCAGCCAGGAGGAGCTCACCGAGCACCTCATGCGGCGTGCCTCTTCCTCCGGCATGAGCCCCGACCAGTTCGCCCAGGCGGTCGTCGAGGGTGGCCAGGTGCCGATGCTCGTCGGCGAGGTCGCCCGCGGCAAGGCGCTCGCGGTCGTCGTCGAAGCGGTCACCGTCAAGGACACCAACGGTGAGGTCGTGGACCTTTCGGAGGAGGACGAGACGGCCGAGACGGTCTCTGCGGAGTCCGCCGAGGGCGACGCCGCCGCTGCCGAGGGCGACGCCCCCGAGGCCGCGGAGGCCAAGACCGAGTCCTGACCCGACCCGGACCCGCACGTCCCGGACCCCCGCTTCGCGCACTCGCGCGAGGCGGGGGTCCGTCGTTCACTCAGCGCCTCGGGGCCGCGGCACGGACCGCGGGAAGTCCCGGAAAGCCCTGGCCGCCACCCTGCGCTCACAGCGAACAGTTACCTCTGCGGGATTCACCGGAGGGACCCGCGCGTTAGGGTCCATAACTACGAGGGCAGGGGAGTCCCCGAACCACCGCGGAAGCGGTGAGCGCACGGGCCCCGAGCCCGCAGAAGACGTGAGACGGCCCGGCGCCGTCGTAAGACGAGCAGGTGGATACGTGACGAATCTGATGCCCTCCGCCGCCGGCGAGCCCTCCATCGGTGGTGGCCTCGGCGACCAGGTCTACAACCGACTGCTCAACGAGCGGATCATCTTCCTCGGCCAGCCCGTGGACGACGACATCGCCAACAAGATCACCGCGCAGCTGCTGCTTCTTGCCGCTGACCCGGAAAAGGACATCTTCCTTTACATCAACAGCCCCGGCGGCTCCATCACGGCCGGCATGGCGATCTACGACACCATGCAGTACATCAAGAACGACGTGGTGACGATCGCGATGGGCATGGCCGCCTCGATGGGCCAGTTCCTGCTCAGCGCGGGCACCCCCGGCAAGCGCTTCGCGCTGCCGCACGCGGAGATCCTGATCCACCAGCCCTCGGCCGGCCTCGCCGGCTCCGCATCGGACATCAAGATCCACGCGGAGCGGCTGCTGCTGACCAAGAAGCGCATGGCGGAGCTGACCGCGCACCACACGGGTCAGGACGTGGACCAGGTCACCCGGGACTCGGACCGCGACCGCTGGTTCGACCCGGAGGAGGCCAAGGAGTACGGCCTCATCGACGACATCATGCCCACCGCGGCCGGCATGCCGGGCGGCGGCGGCACCGGGGCCTGAGCCCCTCTCGACAGGCTCTCGCCTCCGACGCCGACATTTTCAGGAGACCCACAGTGAACGACTTCCCCGGCAGCGGCCTCTACGACCGGATGCGCGACGAAGGCGCCTCCGGCCGGTACACCGGCCCGAGTGCCGAGTCCCGCTACGTGATTCCGCGCTTCGTCGAGCGCACCTCGCAGGGAGTGCGCGAGTACGACCCGTACGCGAAGCTCTTCGAGGAGCGCGTGATCTTCCTCGGCGTGCAGATCGACGACGCCTCGGCCAACGACGTGATGGCGCAGCTCCTGTGCCTCGAGTCGATGGACCCCGACCGTGACATCTCGGTCTACATCAACAGCCCCGGCGGCTCCTTCACCGCACTCACGGCGATCTACGACACCCTGCAGTTCGTGAAGCCGGACGTGTCGACGGTGTGCATGGGTCAGGCCGCGTCGGCCGCCGCGGTCCTGCTGGCCGCCGGCACCCCGGGCAAGCGCATGGCGCTGCCGAACGCCCGGGTGCTGATCCACCAGCCGTACAGCGAGACCGGCCGCGGCCAGGTCTCCGACCTCGAGATCGCGGCGAACGAGATCCTGCGGATGCGCGCCCAGCTCGAGGAGATGCTCGCCAAGCACTCGACGACGCCACTGGAGAAGATCCGCGACGACATCGAGCGCGACAAGATCCTCACTGCTGAGGACGCCCTGGAGTACGGCCTGATCGACCAGATCATCTCCACCCGGAAGATGAACAACGCCGCAGCCGGCTGACCGGCGCAGCCGTATCAGTCTCCCCACGGCGCGGTCCGCTCCTTCAGCGAACCGCGCCAAGGGGGGCCCGAACGGGGGGCCCGGCAAGGTACCGTCGGATATTGAGGCACCAGGAGACGCTCTCAAGGGCGTTTCCCAGGCGAAGGGGAAGCACCTCGTGGCACGCATCGGTGACGGCGGCGACCTGCTCAAGTGCTCGTTCTGCGGAAAGAGCCAGAAGCAGGTCAAGAAGCTCATCGCAGGCCCCGGCGTGTACATCTGCGACGAATGCATCGATCTCTGCAACGAGATCATCGAGGAGGAGCTCGCCGAGACCAGCGAGGTGCGGTGGGAGGAACTTCCCAAGCCCCGCGAGATCTCCGAGTTCCTCGAGGGTTACGTCGTCGGCCAGGAGTCCGCGAAGAAGGCTCTCTCGGTCGCTGTGTACAACCACTACAAGCGGGTCCAGGCCGGCGAGAACGGCGGCTCGGCGAGCCGCGAGGACGCCATCGAACTGGCCAAGTCCAACATCCTTCTGCTCGGCCCCACGGGCTCGGGCAAGACGCTCCTGGCCCAGACCCTGGCCCGGATGCTGAACGTCCCGTTCGCGATCGCCGACGCCACCGCGCTCACCGAGGCGGGATACGTCGGCGAGGACGTCGAGAACATCCTCCTGAAGCTCATCCAGGCCGCGGACTACGACGTCAAGAAGGCCGAGACGGGCATCATCTACATCGACGAGATCGACAAGGTCGCCCGCAAGAGCGAGAACCCGTCGATCACGCGTGACGTCAGCGGCGAGGGCGTCCAGCAGGCCCTGCTGAAGATCCTGGAGGGCACCACCGCCTCCGTACCGCCGCAGGGCGGACGCAAGCACCCGCACCAGGAGTTCATCCAGATCGACACGACGAACGTGCTGTTCATCGTGGGCGGTGCGTTCGCCGGTCTGGAGAAGATCATCGAGGGCCGTGCGGGTGCCAAGGGCATCGGCTTCGGCGCGACGATCCACTCCAAGCAGGAGCTCGCGGAGAAGGACCAATTCGAGGACGTGATGCCGGAGGACCTGGTGAAGTTCGGGATGATCCCCGAGTTCATCGGCCGCCTCCCCGTCATCACCTCGGTGCACAACCTGGACCGCGAGGCACTCCTGCAGATCCTCGTCGAGCCGCGCAACGCACTGGTGAAGCAGTACCAGCGTCTCTTCGAACTCGACGGTGTGGAGCTGGAGTTCGAGCGTGAGGCGCTCGAAGCGATCGCCGACCAGGCCATCCTGCGCCAGACCGGCGCCCGCGGACTGCGCGCCATCATGGAAGAGGTCCTCCAGGCGGTGATGTACGAGGTGCCGTCCCGCCAGGACGTCGCCCGTGTGGTCATCACCCCCGACGTCGTGCACTCCAACGTCAACCCGACGCTGGTTCCCCGCATCGTCGGAAAGAAGGAAGGCCCGCAGGAGAAGAGCGCGTAGCGCTCGTCCCCGACAGGACGTACAGCGAGGGGCCCCGGTCGATC
>NZ_KZ984549.1 GCF_003574445.1 Streptomyces sp. YIM 130001 | reverse complement strand
GCATCCGGAACGCCGGTCGTCAGCGCCGCGGGCGCCGGCGTCGCGGCGGGTGCGTGACGGCAGACGACCGAAGGGGGCCGAAGCATGACTCTGCTGGAGAGCATCAGAGGACCGCATGACCTGAAGGCGCTGCAGGACGACGACCTCACCGAACTGGCCGAAGACATCCGCGAGTTCCTGATCCGGGCGGTCGCACGGACCGGCGGCCACCTCGGTCCGAACCTCGGTGTGGTGGAACTGACGATCGCCCTGCACCGGGTCTTCGAGTCGCCGGTCGACCGCATCGTGTGGGACACCGGCCACCAGTCCTACGTACACAAACTCCTCACCGGGCGGCAGGACTTCTCCAAGCTTCGCGGCAAGGGCGGCCTGTCCGGCTACCCGTCCCGCGAGGAGTCCGAGCACGACATCGTCGAGAACAGCCACGCCTCCACCGCGCTCGGCTGGGCCGACGGACTCGCCAAGGCCCGCGAGGTGCGCGGCGATCCGGGGCATGACATCGCGGTGATCGGCGACGGTGCCCTCACCGGCGGCATGGCCTGGGAGGCGCTCAACAACATCGCCGCGGCCAAGGACCGCCCACTGATCATCGTCGTCAACGACAACGAACGCTCCTACGCCCCCACCATCGGCGGGCTCGCCAACCACCTCGCCACCCTGCGCACCACCGACGGCTACGAGAAGGTGCTGGCCTGGGGAAAGGAGGTGCTGCAGCAGACCCCGGTCGTGGGCCGGCAGCTCTACGAGTCGCTGCACGGCGCCAAGAAGGGCTTCAAGGACGCCTTCGCCCCGCAGGGCATGTTCGAGGACCTCGGCCTGAAGTACCTGGGACCCATCGACGGTCATGACATCGGTGCGGTCGAGTCCGCTCTGCGGCGGGCCCGCCGCTTCCACGGGCCCGTGCTCGTGCACTGTCTCACCGAGAAGGGCCGCGGGTACGAGCCGGCGCTGGCCCACGAGGCGGACCGTTTCCACACGATCGCGGCCATCGACCCGCTCACCTGCGAACCGCTCGCGCCCTCCAGCGGTCGCTCCTGGACCTCCGTCTTCGGCGAGGAGATGGTCAGGGTCGGCGAGGAGCGGCCGGACGTCGTCGCCATCACCGCGGCCATGCTGCAGCCGGTCGGGTTCGGACCGTTCGCGGAGCGATTCCCCGAGCGGGTGTGGGACGTGGGCATCGCGGAGCAGCACGCGACGGTGTCGGCCGCCGGGCTCGCCACCGGCGGGCTGCACCCCGTCGTCGCCGTCTACGCCACCTTCCTCAACCGCGCCTTCGACCAGCTGCTCATGGATGTGGCGCTGCACAAGTGCGGGGTCACCTTCGTCCTCGACCGGGCCGGTGTCACGGGCGCCGACGGCGCCTCGCACAACGGCATGTGGGACCTGTCCGTACTGCAGGTCGTGCCCGGACTGCGGATCGCTGCCCCGCGCGACGCCGGCCAACTGCGGGCGCAGCTGCGGGAGTCGGTCGAGGTGACGGACGCGCCCACGTTGCTGCGGTTCCCCAAGGAGTCCGTGGGACCGGAGGTGCCGGCCGTGGACCGGGTCGGCGGGATGGACGTACTGCACCGGGCCGAGGCTCCGCGGGTGCTGCTGGTCGCCGTCGGGGTGATGGCCCCGGTCTGTCTGGGGGCAGCCGAGTTGCTCGAAGCGCGGGGGATCGGTTGCACCGTCGTCGACCCGCGGTGGGTCAAGCCCGTCGACGAGGCGCTGCCGCCGTTGGCCGAGCAACACGATCTGATCGCCCTGGTAGAGGACAACAGCCGTGCCTCGGGCGTGGGTTCGGCCGTCGGGCTGGCGTTGCGGGACGCGGAGGTGGATCAGCCGCTGCGGACGTTCGGGATTCCCGAGCAGTTCCTGGAGCACGCCAAACGCGGTGAGCTGCTCGCCGACATCGGGCTGACCCCCGTCGAGATCGCGGGACGGATCGGCGCGAGCCTCACGGCCCTGGACGCGAGACGGCACAGGCCCGCGGGGGCCACCGCCGAGGAGGAGCAGGCATGAGCAGCCCCGAACAGGCCACCGAGCAGCCCGAGGGCTCACAGCAGGACGCGGGCTCCGGGTTCGACCTGGGCCGGCTCCTCGCCGACCGCGGCACCGAGCGCTACGAGCTGCACTCCCGCCACCTCAACCACCAACTGCCGCGCATGCTGCACACCATCGGCTTCGACAAGGTCTATGACCGGGCCGAGGGCGCCTACTTCTGGGACACCGACGGCAACGACTACCTGGACATGCTGGCCGGCTTCGGCGTCATGGGCGTCGGCCGCCACCATCCCGTCGTACGCAAGGCACTGCACGACGTACTCGACGCCTCGCTCGCGGATCTGACCCGCTTCGACTGCCAGCCGCTGCCCGGGCTGCTCGCCGAGCGGCTGCTGGAGCACAGTCCGCACCTGGACCGGGTCTTCTTCGGCAACAGCGGGGCGGAGGCGGTCGAGACGGCGCTGAAGTTCGCCCGGTACGCCACCGGCAGGCCGAGGATCCTGTACTGCGCACACGCCTTCCACGGACTGACCACGGGTGCTCTGTCGGTCAACGGCGAGGGAGGATTCCGCGACGGCTTCGCGCCGCTGCTCCCGGACACCGCCGTGGACATGGGTGATCTCGACGCTCTGGAACGGGAGTTGAGACGCGGCGACGTCGCGGCACTCGTCGTCGAGCCGATCCAGGGCAAGGGCGTGCACGAGGCCCCGCCCGGCTATCTGAAGGCGGCCCAGGAGCTGCTGCACCGGCACAAGGCGCTGCTGATCGCCGACGAGGTGCAGACGGGACTCGGCAGGACCGGCGACTTCTACGCCTACCAGCGCGACGAGGGCGTGGAGCCGGACCTGGTGTGCGTGGCCAAGGCGCTCTCCGGCGGCTATGTGCCGGTGGGCG
The DNA here is from genome assembly GCF_003574445.1 of Streptomyces sp. YIM 130001. Classification (GTDB taxonomy): domain Bacteria; phylum Actinomycetota; class Actinomycetes; order Streptomycetales; family Streptomycetaceae; genus Streptomyces. Next base: position 553,941 of record NZ_KZ984549.1, on the reverse strand, counting down.
CGACGCTCGGCAAGGACTGGATCTTCAAGAAGGTCTACTCGTCGATGGACCGGGTCCTGGTCCACTCGGCGAGCTTCGGTTCCAACGCGCAGGCCATGGCCGCGGGCCTCGCCGTACTCGCCGTGCTGGCCGACGAGCAGCTCGTCGCGAACGCCCGGGCCACCGGTGATCTGCTGAGGACCAGACTGGGCGCGCTCGTCGACCGCTACGAGCTGCTGCACGAGGTGCGGGGCCGCGGACTCATGATCGGCATCGAGTTCGGCCGTCCGCGGTCGCTGAAGCTGCGCAGCCGGTGGACGGTCCTGCAGGCCGCCCGCAAGGGGCTCTTCGCGCAGATGGTCGTCGTACCGTTGCTGCAGAAGCACCGGATTCTGACCCAGGTCTCCGGTGACCACCTCGAAGTGATCAAATTGATTCCCCCGCTCACGATCGGGGAGCGCGAGGTGGACCGTTTCGTCGAGGCCTTCACGGCCGTGATGGACGACGCGCACAGCGGCGGTGGCCTGATGTGGGACTTCGGCCGGACCTTGATGAAGCAGGCCGTCGCGACCCGCTGAGCGCCCTCCGCGGCTTTTGCCTCAGGGGCAAAAAATTTGCCCCTGAGGCACGGCTCTGGCTGAATCGGACGTATGAGCCCAGCCGGTGGCGGCTTCTCGGCGGCCGATCGTCAGGTGCCCGAACACGGGTGCATCGGGCACGGTTCCCGCGGTGCGGACGGCGTCCACGGCAAAGGAGGCAGGGCATGAGCGAGTTCGAGGCGGCCGGGGCGGCGAAGGGAGCCGGGCCCTCGGAGGAACCGGTCGGGGAGGCGACGGCCGGGGAGGCGACGGCCGGGACCAAGTCCGGTGAGGCCGTCGACGTCGAGGCCGTGGCCGGTCAGGCACCGGGCGAGCCGGTGCGGGTGTCGCCGCGGAAGCGGGTCGAGGAGACCATTCCGCGGGGACTGTGGATCCGGCTCTTCGTCTACTTCGTGGCCGGGCACCTCTTGGCCGGATTCATCTATCTGCTGTTCACACTCGGCGGCGGGCAGTAGCGGCTCCGCCCGCCCGCCGGTCCGGATCAGTCCAGCAGGTTGTCGCGCAGGCGGGTGCGCAGGGCGTCGTCGAGGCCGAGGCCCTCGGTGAGGTAGCGCTCGGTGGTGCCCCAGGTCTCGTCGATGGAGTCGAAGGCGGCGGCCAGGTACTCGGCGCGCGCGTCGAAGAGCGGGCTGAGGAGTTCGAGCACCTCGGGGGACATGGCGTCCGGGGCCGTGCTGCTGCGCTGCACCTTGTAACGCCGGTGCGCGGCGTTGGACTCCACGTAGTCGGCCTCGATCACCTCGCGGTCCGCACCCACCGCGAGCAGCGTGACGGCGATGGACAGGCCGGCCCGGTCCTTGCCCGCGGCGCAGTGCATCAGGGCCGGCACGCTGTCGTCGGCGAGCGCGCGCAGGATGCGGCCGTGCTCCGACGTGCGGTCCTTGATCATCGCGCGGTACGCGGTCGTCATCCGGTCCACGCCCTTGCCGTCGGACAGCACCGAGCGCAGGTCCGCGATGTCTCCGCTGCGGACCATCCGCCAGAACTCCGCGCCGTCGGCCGGATCGCTCAGCGGGATGTTGATGTTGCGCACTCCGGCCAGTTCGACGTCCAGGCCGTCCAGCTTCCGGTCGGCGGAATTGCGGAAGTCGAAGATCGTGTGCAGGCCCAGCTCGGTGAGGTACCGCGCGTCCTCGTCCGTGGCGTGCGCCAGGTGGCCGCTTCGGAAGAGCCGGCCGGGCCGTACCCGACGGCCGTCAGCGGTCGGAAGACCGCCCAGATCACGGAAGTTGCGTACTCCGGCGAGCGTGGGCTCGGTCGACGGGACCTGCTGCGTCACGGGGGCTCCTCCCATTGGGGTCACCGGCGCTGATCGCCGTGGTGCGCACCGATTCGACGATACGACACGCCTGCTCGGAGTGATCATGCGCGGGAGGCGCCGGTGCGAACGGCAGTCCCGCGAGTACCAAATGACCGATTCGGTGCCATTGGCGAGTTAAAGGGATTAGGTGCGGTTAGGTGCTTTAGGGGGATTAGGTGCAACTGGCCCCGGATTAAAGGCGGATGGCTGTCAATGCGTGAGCGGGATCATAGTCGTGACGGTGTGTGGCGATCTTGCCGAAGCGTTTCCGGAGGCCGTCGCGGTCGGGAAGATCATTGATCCACGGAGTGTGACGGAATATCCGGAAAAGGATCAGCGGGGCGGAATGGCAAAGAAGTTGATTCCTTGTTTCTGAGTTCCGCACTCGCTTAACGTCACGGTCGTCCGGGTGGACGCCAAATCCTGCCGCTACCCGGAACTCAGTGCATCTACCCGTGCACGGCAGGAGCGGGGGACCCACGGTAATTCGCCGTTCCGGTCCACCGGAAAGGCTAGGGGTGAAGTCGCGTCGAATGCGCGGCCGGGCAGCTCCAGTCCGAACCCGACAGCTCACCTCGTAGGCGCCGGAGAGGAATTCGCCATGCCCGCGAAGGGTAAGCACCGCCGTCCCAAGTCCCAGCGGATCACGCGTACGTTCGCCGTCGCCGGTACCGGTGGCGCCGCGCTCGCGCTTCCGCTTCTCGGCGCCACCGGGGCCAACGCCGCCCCGTCCACGGCCCCGGGAACCGTCCCCGCGCAGAGCCCGCAGTCCGCCCCCGCCCAGGCCAAGCAGTCCGCGCCGGCCGCCGCTCCGGCGACCTCCAGCGGCTCGTACGACGTGAAGTCGGGCGATTGCCTGTCCGCGATCGCCGACCGGCAGGGAGTCGAGGGCGGCTGGGAGCGGCTCTACGAGAACAACCGCTCCGTCGTCGGCGACAACCCGAACCGGATCGTGCCCGGTATGCAGCTGAAGCTGGACGGCAAGGCCAAGGCGTCGACGGCCGACCGCACCGAGTCGGCCCCGAAGGCCGAGGCCGAGCCGCAGTCCGCTCCGGCGCAGCAGTCCGCCGACTCCGCTCCGAGCGCCCAGGGCGGCAAGGCCGAGGCCTCGGCCGGCGGCTTCACCGCTCCCGTCGACGCCTCCATCTCCACCAACTACCGCACCCCCGGCGGCATGTGGTCCAGCGGCTACCACACCGGCACCGACTTCGTGGTCTCCTCGGGTACGCCGATCAAGGCCATCGGCCAGGGCACCGTCGTCTCGGCGGGTTGGAGCGGTTCGTACGGCAACGAGGTCGTCATCCAGCACGAGGACGGCCACTACTCGCAGTACGCCCACATGACCTCGCTCGGTGTCTCCACCGGCCAGACCGTGTCCGGCGGCCAGCAGATCGGCCTCTCCGGCTCGACCGGAAACTCCACCGGCCCGCACCTGCACTTCGAGGTCCGTACCGGTCCAGGCTACGGCTCGGACGTCGACCCGCTCGCCTACCTCCGCTCGCACGGCGTCAGCGTCTGACCCCGTAGGACGGCATGGCGCCTGAGGCGACCGGAGCTCTCGGCTCCGGTCGCCTCAGGCGTGTGTGGACCCTCAACTGCCCGCCTGCTCCGCGCACTTGAGGCGCCTGGCCGGGCGTGGTGCCGTGGTTGCCGGACTATTCCCGCATTGGGGCGATCTTTACCGGTGGCCTATCTCACCGCTGTCAAGGGCACCCTACGATGGCGTAGGTCACTTGAAGAGGTGCAGCATGTTCCGACGTGGCAGACGAATCGACACCCCTCATCCTCAGTGACGCATACGGGTCGTACGTGGCCGTCGGCGACAGTTTCAGCGAAGGGGTCGGGGACCCCGGCCCGGACGGGACGTTCGTCGGCTGGGCCGACCGGCTCGCCGTCCTCCTTGCCGACCGGCACCCCGAACACTCCTTCCGCTACGCGAATCTCGCGGTGCGCGGCAAGCTTCTCGACCAGATCGTCGCCGACCAGGTGCCCCGGGCCCGCGAGCTCGCGCCCGACCTGGTGAGCTTCTGTGCGGGCGGGAACGACATCATCCGGCCCGGCACCGACCCCGACGACGTCGCGGAGCGCTTCGAGCGCGCGGTCGCCGATCTCAGCGGCTCCGTCGGCACGGTGATGGTCACCACCGGCTTCGACACCCGCGACGTCCCGGTCCTGCGTCACCTCAGGGGCAAGATCGCCACCTACACGGCGCATGTCCGGGCCATCGCCGACCGCTACGACTGCCCGGTGCTCGACCTCTGGTCGCTGAAGTCCGTGCAGGACCGTCGCGCCTGGGACGGGGACCGGCTCCACCTCTCGCCGGAGGGGCACACCCGGGTCGCGCTGCGGGCCGGGCAGGTCCTCGGGATTCCGGTACCGGCCGAACCGGACCAGCCCTGGCCGGCGCTGCCGCCCCGCGGCACGCTCGAGGTCCGGCGCGACAACATCCAGTGGGCGCGCGAGTACCTGGTGCCGTGGATCGGCCGCCGCTTGCGGGGCGAGTCCTCGGGCGACCATGCCTCGGCCAAGGGGTCGCTCGACCCGTACACGATCAAGCAGCAGATCAGGCCGACTGCCTGAGTCCTGTGTGTGCTCGGTGGCCGGGCTTCGGTCCGCGGCCGCGCGGCAGTCAGTGGGGCGAGCGGTGGTCGTCGGTGGCGTGGCCCGGTGTGGGGGCGAGGTCGCAGGAGTCCTTGAAGCCCTGGCTGGTGAGGCCCATCGCGGCGTTGAAGCGCGAGCGGAGATTCTCCACCGCGATCATCGCGGTCAGCTCGACGAACGCCGGCTCGCCGAGGCGGTGGACGAGCCGTTCTGCCAGGTCGTCCGCGACGTCGGGCGGGTTCGCGGTGATCCCCTCCGCGTACTCCATGACGTCCCGCTCCAGGTCCGAGTACACCTCGCTCTGCCGCCAGCGCGGCAGAGCGTGGAGCTTGCGCGGATCCATACCGCGCTCATGGTTCTCCCAGTGGCCGAAATCCATGCACCAGGAGCAGCCGATGGACGCGGCGGACGCCATCACCGCGAGCGCCTTGAGGTCGGCGTCCAGGCTGTTCCAGCGGGCGACGGACATCTCCAGGCGGGCCTGGCCCCACAGCACGCGCGGATGGTGGCCGGCCGCCTTCAGCGGGTCCATCGCCCTGCCGTAGGTGCGCTTCGCGTACCACTCCGTCAGGCGGTAACGCAGTGACCGGGGCGGGGTGAGCGAGACGCGGGCCATGGCGGTGTCCTTCCGTCGTCGCGTCGGGCGGTCACTGATGCGACGGACGGCGGCGTTCCGGGCGTGACATCCGGCCGTATTCGGGAGGCGGGCCGTGGCCGGAATCCCGGGCGACGTTCGTGCGTTGAGTGGTCATGACGTCATCCGACGCGCGACAGGACGCGCTCCTGAAACTGGTCTCGGAGTACGACGGCGGGGTGCTCGTCACCCTCGGCCGGGAGGGCCGCCCCCAGCTGTCGAATGTGAACCACCACTACTACCCGGACGAGGGCGTGATCCGGGTGTCGATCACGGACGACCGGGCCAAGACCCGCAATCTGCGCCGCGACCCCCGGGCCACGTACCACGTGACGAGCGACGACCGCTGGGCCTGGACCGCAGTCGACGCCACCGCGGAACTGTCCGAGGTCGCCGCGGATCCGCACGACCCGGCGGTCGAGGAGCTGATCACCCTCTTCCGCGATGTCCAGGGCGAGCATCCGGACTGGGACGACTACCGGGCGGCGATGGTCCGCGACCGGCGGCTGGTGCTGCGCCTGCGGGTGGAGCGGGCGTACGGACAGCCGCGTGCTTGATCCACGGTGTGCGCGACCGGTGCGCGGCGCCGGACCGCGGTGGCCGGTCCCCGGTCGCAGCGGCGCCATGAGCGCCCATAATGGAGAGTCTTTTCGTTGCGGGCTTTGTCCCCGACCTCAGGAGGTGCCGTGACCGGCTTGCGTTCTCTGCGTTCCGGACTCCGTTCGCGCAGGCCCGAGGCGTTCGGAGCCGATTCGTCCGGGGAGCGGCTGGCGCGGATCCACAGCTCGCCGAACTTCTCGGACGGCCGGTTCCAGAACCCTGCGGGCACCGAACGGCCGCAGGGCGGCTTCGGTCTCGAGTTCGCGCGCTCGTACTTCCGCAAGGAGTCGCGGGTGCGACGGGCGCCGGCGGCTTCCGTTCCGATGTACGCGACCACGCTCGCCGATCTCGCGACGCCGCCCCCGAGCGGGCTCAGGGTGACGTGGATGGGGCACTCCAGCGTCCTCGCGGAGATCGACGGCCGGCGCGTCCTCTTCGACCCGGTATGGGGTGAGCGCTGCTCGCCGTTCGACTTCGCCGGGCCCAAGCGGCTGCATCCGGTGCCGGTCGGGCTCGCCGCCCTCGGTCCCGTGGACGTCGTGGTCATCTCGCACGACCACTACGACCACCTGGACCTGCCCACGATCAAGGCGCTGGCCGGTACCCACACGGTCTTCGCGGTGCCGCTGGGGGTCGGCGCACACCTCGAGCGCTGGGGTGTGCCCGCTGCCCGGATCAGGGAGCTGGACTGGAACGAGTCCACCGAGGTCGGCGGCATCTCGCTGACCGCGACTCCCGCGCGGCACTTCTGCGGCCGCGGGCTGCGCAATCAGCAGCACACCCTGTGGGCATCCTGGGTCGTCACGGGGGAGCAGCACCGGATCTACCACAGCGGCGACACCGGGTACTTCGCCGGCTTCCGCGAGATCGGTGCGGAGCACGGACCGTTCGACGTCACGATGATCCAGATCGGCGCCTACAGCGACCACTGGCCTGACGGGCACACGGACCGTACGCCGGTGCCCGGGGCCTGGCCCGACATTCACATGTCCCCCGCCCAGGGTCTGCAGGCCCACCTCGACCTGCAGGGGGGCGAGCCGCACGGGGTGCTGCTGCCGATCCACTGGGGCACCTTCAATCTCGCCACGCACGCGTGGGCCGAGCCTGCCGAGTGGACCAGGGACGTCGCCGAGGAGGCCGGGCAGCGTGCCGCGTTCCCGCGTCCGGGCGAGCCCTTCGAGCCTGCCGGGACCCTCCCGGTGGAGCCGTGGTGGCGTGCCGTCTCGCACCCGATCGCCCACCCGTGGCGTGCGCAGACGCCGCAACGGATCGGGGCCGCCGACCAGGAAGAAGGCCGGAACCTCGATCTGGCCGGCGACCGCTGACACCTACTCGAATCGGCCGGGCGGTGATGCCCGGCCGATTCGTGTCACGCCCTCGACAAGGGCCGCAATGGCTCCGCAACAAGGGCCTGGCCGCAATGGCTCCGCGGTGAGTTCGCCCGCGTAGAGCCAGGCGCACCCGTACTGCTCCTGCTTCCGCTCCTGTTTCTGCTCCTGTTTCTGCTCCTGTGCGGGGCCGTCCGGCGCGAGCGGACCCATGCTGCGTATCGAGCCCCCTCAGTTCAGCCCCGCCCTCGCCGCTTCCACGCTCCCGCCGGCCACGCCCGCGCGATCACGACGTGCTCCGGTACGGCTCGAACGTGGCCCTCGTCCCCTCAGGGCCGGCCCCACCGGTGCTGCGCGTCGCGCTCTTCGGGCACCGCGAGGCCGGCCTCGGTCCTCGCGCCTGCCGCACGCGCGGCCTCGCAGGTCTCTTTGATCCGGCCCGTGACCGGCCGCATCCGCTTGCCGTACGCACCCGAGCAGACCTCTGTCGCCGGGTGGGCGAGCGCTTCCCGGAATCAGTTCCTCCGGAAATTCGTACTGGCGTCGCGTGTCACTTAGTGACATAGTGTCGTTCAGAGACAGCGAACGTCGTCTCGTGCCGTAGCGCATGCACCGCCGCTCGCCGGCGGAATTCCTACAACCCCGAGGACCCGAGATGCACCGGACAGAGAAGAGTCGGACCGAGCAGAACCGGACCCTCCCCGAGCTCCTCTACCTGCTCTGCTACACCGTGGAGAAGGGGAAGTTCGTGACCACCGACCTGCAGGGCCGCGGCCAGTTGCTGCGCGCCGGAGCGCTGGCCCGGCTGACGCTGGACGGGCTCGTCGCCCCGCAGGGCTCCAAGGGCCGCAAGGTCGTCCGCCGCGCCGGCACGATGCCCGCGGACCCCTTCACCGCCGACGTCTGGCGCGGCATCCCCACCGACAAACCCAAGAGCTGGCTCTCGCAGATCCACGACGCGTACACCGCCGAACAGGCCGTCCGTGAGCAGCTCGTCGCCTCCGGTGCGGTCACGGTCACCGACAAGAACCGGCTCCTGAGCCCGCTCGCCGGCCACCAGGTCGCGATCAAGGACCTGCAGGAGATCACCGAGCTGCAGGACCGGGTGCGGAGCGTGGTCCTGCTGGGCGCCGATCCGTCGACCGTCGCGGTGCACGACCTGACCATGGCCGTGTTCGCCGCCGAGCTGGAGGTGTCCAGCGTGTTCAGCGGCAAGGAACGGCGTACGCACAAGCAGGCGTTGAAGACGCTCGCCGACCACTTCGACGGACTCGTCCCGGGGCTGCGTGCCGCATTGCGCGACTCCTACCTGTCGAGCCGGGCCGTGGGAGGCGGCTGGGGGAAGTGACCCTCGCCGCCGCACCGTCCAGCACACGCCCCGCGTCCGCCGCTCCGTCCGCACCGCAACTCCGGAGGATCCCGTGAAGAACCGCCGCGCGACCGTCTACGCCGCTTCCGCCATCGCCACCACGCTCGTGCTGACCGGCACACTCACCGCCTCGGCCTCAGTCGCTCCCGAGCAGGCCTCCGGGAAGCCCGGCGGGGCCACCGCGACCGCCACCGACGGCGTCACCCACAAGCAGAACGAGCGCGTCCCCGAGGGCGCGGTCTGGACCCAGCACTACTTCCCGTCGTCCGACGGCTCCGACACCGAACTCCACGCGGACGTCCTGCTGCCCGAGAAGATGCCCAAGGGCAAGAAGGTGCCCGTGATCCTCTCGGCGAGCTCGTACTTCGGGCACTCCGGCGAGATAGCGCCCGAGGGGTACAAGCAGCCCGGACCGTCGAAGCGCTTCCAGGACTTCATGAAGGGCACCGACCTGTTCAAGCAGGGCTACGCCTTCGTCATGGTGGACACCCGTGGGTTCGGAGGTTCCACGGGCTGCCTCGACTTCGGCGGGCCCGGCGACCAGGCCGACGTCAAGGCGGCCATCGACTGGAGCGCGAACCGTCCGTGGTCCACCGGAGCGGTCGGGATGTACGGCAAGTCCTTCGACGCGTACACCGGTCTCATCGGCAACAACCTGAAACAGGACGCGCTGAAGGCCGTCGTCGCCCAGGAGCCCGTGTGGGACGGATACAAGCAGGTCCACGCCAACGGGCTGCCCCGCCCGCACGCCGCCATCACCCCCAACACGTACAACAGCATCGCGGGACTCCCGCAACTGCCCGGCGACGACAAGCGCTACAAGAAGAACGCCGGCTACGAGAAGAAGCACCCGGAGTGCGCGGCGTTGAACAGCTACGGATACGCCATCGGCGACCCGGACGACAAGCACTGGAAGGACCGCAACCCGGCGGCGAAGGCGAAGGGCACCGACACCCCGCTGTTCTTCACCCAGGGCCTGATCGAGGACAACACCAAACCCGAGGGCATGCAGGAGTTCCTCGACAACCACGAGGGCGTCGAGCGCGGCTGGGTCGGCCAGTGGAACCACGTGCGGGGCAACGAACGGGTCGAGGACGGCCGGCTGGCCATGGGCCGCGAGGGCTGGTTCAAGGAGACCCTGTCGTTCTACGACGAGCACCTCAAGGGCAAGAAGCCGAAGGTCGACTACCCCGACTACGCCGTCGAGGACGGCAGTGGTGACTGGCGCGGCGAGAAGTCCTGGCCCGCCAAGGACCGCACCGCCACGCTCCGGCTCGGCGACGGCACGTACGTCGACACCGGTGGCGGCTCCGAGACGGAGCCGCCCGGCGAGGACGCCGGTCAGGGCAAGGCCGGCTACTTCGTGTGGTCCGAGCCGGTCGCGAAGGCCACCCGTGTCACCGGCAGCCCCAAGGTCTCCATGACCGCGAAGGGCGAGGGCAACGTCATGGTGAAGCTGTACGACGTGGACAAGGACGGCAAGGCCGTGATGTTCGACGAGCAGGTGTCGCGTCTCGACCGCGACCAGCTGGACCTCGAGCTCAAGTCGACCGACTGGACCCTGAAGGCCGGACACTCGCTGGCCGTGGAGATCGGCTCCGTGCAGACCGGAGACTGGATCGACACCCCGTCCAAGCAGAAGATCCAGGTCACGGACGCGCGACTCGAACTGTCCGTGGACGACCCGGCCGAGGATGTCGCCACCGGCGGCGCGCGCTCGCCGTTCCTCGACCAGTACCTCAAGGCGTCCACGGTGAAGCTGAAGCCCGGGAAGCCCACCATCACGCTGCCTGCGGCGGACTGACTCCAAGACCGAGCCCTTGCCTCCTGTCACCGCCGCCGGCGGTGACAGGAGGCAAGCCGTGTGCAGTGCAGGCCCGCCGCGGGCGGGACGTACGCTCGGGCAGGTGTCCGTGTCTCGACTGCGCCGGGTCGCAGTGCTGGTGCTCGAAGGGGCGAAGCCGCTCGATGTCGGCATCCCCGCCCAGGTGTTCACCACGCGCGCGAGCATGCCGTACGAGGTACGGGTCTGCGGGGCCGAACCCGGGCCGGTGACCGGCGGGGACGGACTCTCGTACGCCGTCGCGCACGGGCTGGACGCGCTGGACTGGGCCGACATCGTCTTCGTGCCGGGCTTCCGCTTCCCGGACCGGGAGGATCCGCCGCAGAGTGTCGTCGGCGCACTGATCGCGGCCCACGACCGCGGCGCGCGTCTGGCGGCCATCTCGACCGGCGCCTTCGCGCTCGCCGCGACCGGACTGCTCGACGGCCGGCGAGCCACCACGCACTGGCACTACACCCGCCGCCTCGCGGAGAAGTACCCGCGGATCCAGGTGGACGAGAACGTCCTGTTCGTCGACGAGGGCAAGGTGCTCACCTCGGCCGGGGCCGCCTCCGGCATCGACCTGTGCCTGCATCTGCTCCGCGGTGACCTCGGGGTCGCCGCGTCGAACCATGCGGCCCGCCGCCTGGTCGCGGCCCCCTATCGCAGCGGCGGCCAGGCCCAGTACGTACCGCGCAGCGTGCCCGAACCGCTCGGCGCGCGCTTCGCCGCGACCCGCGAATGGGCGCTGCACCGCCTCGCCGAGCCGCTCACCCTCGACTCGCTCGCCCGGCATGCGGCGGTGTCGCCGCGGACGTTCTCCCGGAGGTTCGTCGAGGACACCGGATACACGCCGATGCAGTGGGTGATGCGCGTGCGGATCGACATGGCGCGCGAGCTGCTCGAGCGCTCGGAGCGGAGCGTCGAGCAGATCGCCGCGGACGTCGGCCTCGGCACCGGGTCCAATCTGCGGCTGCACTTCCAGCGCATCCTCGGCACCACGCCCATCGAGTACCGGCGGACGTTCTCCCGCGGAGACTAGAGCGGTTGGCGGGATCCTTGCGGACCATGGCGATCGTGCCGCTGTCCGGCGCCGGAGCAGCGCGCGACGCTGAGGGCAGGAGAGAAGGGACCTCACTCATGACTCGTATCGCCATCAACGGATTCGGCCGCATCGGACGCAATGTGCTGCGCGCGCTGCTGGAGCGCGACGACGCACTCGAGGTGGTGGCCGTCAACGACCTCACCGAGCCCGCCGCCCTTGCCAGGCTGCTCGCGTACGACAGCACCGCGGGCCGGCTCGGCCGCCCGGTGACCGTCGACGGGAACACCCTTGTCGTCGACGGCCGCCGCATCACCGTGCTCGCCGAGCGCGAGCCGGCGGACCTGCCCTGGGCCGAACTCGGCGTCGACATCGTCCTGGAGGCCACCGGCCGCTTCACGTCGGCCAAGGCCGCGCGGGCGCACCTGGACGCCGGCGCCAGGAAGGTACTCGTCAGCGCCCCCTCCGACGGCGCCGACGTCACGCTCGCCTACGGGGTCAACAGCGACACCTACGACCCGGCGGCGCATCACATCGTCTCCAACGCCTCGTGCACGACCAACGCACTCGCCCCGCTGGCCGCCGTACTCGACGAACTCGCCGGCATCGAGCACGGGTTCATGACGACCGTGCACGCCTACACGCAGGAGCAGAACCTGCAGGACGGCCCGCACCGGGACGCCCGCCGGGCCCGCGCCGCGGCTGTGAACATCGCGCCGACCACGACCGGTGCGGCCAAGGCGATCGGCCATGTCCTGCCGCGGCTGGACGGCAAGCTGTCCGGCGACTCGATCCGCGTCCCCGTACCGGTGGGCTCGATCGTCGAGCTGAACACCACGGTCGCCCGCGACGTGACCCGCGAGGACGTGCTCGCCGCGTACCGCACCGCGGCGGAGGGGCCGCTCAAGGGTGTTCTCGAGTACTCGGAGGACGCGCTGGTGTCGTCCGACATCACCGGCAACCCGGCCTCGTCGATCTTCGATTCGGAGCTGACCCGCGTCGACGGCCGGCACATCAAGGTCGTCGCCTGGTACGACAACGAGTGGGGCTTCTCGAACCGGGTCGTCGACACGCTCAATCTCCTCGCCGCAAGCTGACCCCGACCGGGTCCGCGGGAAGCGGCACCCGTCCGAGGAGGCGCAGGTCACCGCCCAGTAGAGTGCGTGCCTGACACCTCCCGGGAACGGGTGCCGCCCTGGCAACAGGCTGCGGGCCGCCCCGGGGGCCGCGCCTTCGAGCACCGAGGAACCGACCGTGACCCGCGCACGACCGACCACCACCGTGACCGTCGTCGGCCTCGGGGCGGACGGCTGGACCGGCATCCCGGACCCCTCCCGTGCGGTCCTGCGCGATGCCGAAGTGATCGTCGGCGGGCGGCGGCAGCTCGATCTGCTGCCGGAGTCGTGCGCGGGGGAGCGGGTCGCCTGGCCCACGCCGTTGCGCCCTGCCGTGCCCGGTCTGCTCGACGCGCACGCCGGCCGCCGGATCGCGGTACTGGCCAGCGGCGACCCGATGTTCTACGGCATCGGGCGCGCCCTGACCGAGGTGCTCGGCGCGGACGCCCTGCGTGTGCTGCCGCACCCGTCGTCCGTCTCGTACGCCGCCGCCAGGCTCGGCTGGCCGGTCGAGGACCTGGAGGTCGTCACCCTCGTCGGCCGCCCCGCGGCCCGCCTCGCCGCCGCCCTGCACCACGGCCGCAGACTGCTCGTCCTGAGCGCCGACGCCACCACCCCCGCCCGGGTCGCCGCCCTGCTGCGGGACCGCGGCTTCGGACCCAGCCGGATGCGGGTCCTCGAACAACTCGGCAGCGACCGCGAGTTCACCGGCGAGGCGGCGACCGCCGACACCTGGCCGGACCGTCCCGGCGACCCGCTCAACGTCGTCGCGGTGGACTGCCGCCGCGCTCCCGATGCCCTGCGCACCGGCGCCGTACCCGGACTGCCCGACGAGGCGTACGAGCACGACGGGCAGCTCACCAAGCGCCATGTTCGCGCCGCGACGCTCGGCGCCCTCGCCCCCGGGCCCGGTGAACTGCTGTGGGACATCGGAGGCGGATCGGGTTCCGTCGCCGTCGAGTGGATGCGCACCCACCCGTCCTGCCGCGCCGTCACCGTGGAACGCGATCCGGTACGGGCCGAACGCATCGTCCGCAACGCCGAGCGGCTCGGCGTACCGGGGCTCGAGGTCGTCACCGGTGCCGCACCGGCCGCGCTCGCCGGGCTCCCCACGCCCGACGCCGTGTTCATCGGCGGCGGGCTCACCGCCGAAGGGCTGCTCGACTCCTGTTGGGAGGCCCTGCCGGCCGGCGGGCGGCTCGTGGCGAACACCGTGACCCTGGAGTCCGAGGCGCTGCTCGCCGCCGCACACCGGCGCCACGGCGGCGAGTTGGTCCGCCTCGCGGTGGCGCACGCCGTACCGGTGGGCGGCTTCACCGGCTGGCGCCAGGCGATGCCGGTGACCCAGTGGAGCGCGCGGAAGGGGCCCGACGCGGCCGACCCGGAGCCCGAACCCGACGCCGCATCCGACGACCCCGCAGGAGCGAAGAGATGACCGTGTACTTCATCGGCGCCGGGCCCGGCGCCGCCGACCTGATCACGCTGCGCGGCGCACGGACGCTCGCCGCCTGCCAGGTCTGCCTCTACGCGGGCAGCCTCGTCCCGCGCGAGCTGCTCGCCGAATGCCCGCCGGACGCACGTCTGTTGGACACCGCGCAGCTCGATCTCGACCGGATCACCGAGGAGTTGGTCCGCGCCCACGGCGAAGGCCACGACGTCGCCCGGCTGCACTCCGGTGACCCTTCGGTGTTCAGTGCCGTCGCCGAGCAGATGCGGCGCCTGGACGCGGCCGGTGTGCCGTACGAAGTGGTCCCCGGCGTACCGGCGTTCGCCGCGGCGGCGGCCGCGCTCAAGCGCGAGCTGACCGTGCCGACCGTCGGCCAGACGGTGATCCTCACGCGTATCGCGCAGCAGGCCACCGCCATGCCCGACGGCGAGGACCTCGCGACGCTCGGCCGCAGCGGCGCCCTGCTCGTGGTGCACCTCGCCGCCCGCTACGTGGACCGGGTCGTGGACGAACTCCTGCCGCACTACGGTGTCGACTGCCCGGCGGCCGTCGTCGCCTACGCCTCCCGACCCGACGAGGTCGTCCTGCGCGGCACACTCGACGGGATCGCCCAGCAGGTGAAGGACGCCGGAGTGCTCCGTACCGCCGTCATCATGGTCGGCCGCACGCTGGGCGCCGAGCAGTTCGGTGACAGCCACCTGTACTCGCCGGAGCGCGACCGGCACGTGTGCTGAGCGACGGGGTGAATGCCGCGTCTCAGGCCACTGTGCTGCGTCCCACCACCGTGCCCGCCCGGTCGACGCACACCACGTCGACGGCGACCGGTGCCCCGCGCAGTACGGACAGGGCCTCGTCGCGTGCCGCCGTGGCCACCAGGTCGCCCAGCAGAACCCCGGCGGCCTGGCAGAGCTGGAGCGCGGCGAGGCCGGTGTTCGCCTCCGCCACCCGCGCGGCCAGCTCCTGGTCCGCGCCGCCGCGCACGGCGAGCGAGGCGAGGAATCCCTTGTCCACCTGCGAGCGCGCGGAATGCAGGTCGAGGTGTCCGGCCGCCAGCTTGGACAGCTTCGCGAAACCGCCGCACACCGTCAGACGGTCCACCGGATGGCGCCGGACGTACTTGAGTACGGCGCCGGCGAAGTCGCCCATGTCGAGCAGTGCGTCCTCGGGCAGCCCGTACTCGGCGACCACCGTCCTCTCCGAGGTGGACCCCGTACATCCGGCGACGTGGGTGCGCCCCGCCGCGCGGGCCACGTCGACACCGCGTCGGATCGAGTCGATCCACGCCGAGCAGGAGTACGGGACCACGATCCCGGTGGTGCCGAGGACGGAGAGGCCGCCGAGGATGCCGAGGCGCGGGTTCCAGGTGGAGCGGGCGATCTCCTCGCCGTGCTCGATGCCGACGGTGATCTCCGCATCCGCGCGGCCCCCGCAGCGGGCCGCCACCTCGGCGATGTGCTCACGCATCAACTGCCGCGGCACCGGGTTGACCGCCGGTTCGCCCACCGGCAGCGGGAGACCGGGACGAGTGACCGTACCCACGCCGGGGCCCGCCCGGAAGACGACCCCGGCTCCCGCGGGCAGCCGGCGCACCGTGACCCGGACCAGGGCACCGTGGGTGACATCCGGATCGTCGCCCGCGTCCTTCAAGATCCCCGCCGTGGCGCGGGCGTCGGTCAGCTCCTCGGTGGCCAGCGCGAAGGACGGCGTCCGGCCCTTCGGTAGTGTGATCGTCACCGGGTCGGGGAACTCGCCGGTGAGCAGGGCCGTGTACGCGGCCGTGGCCGCCGCCGTCGCACAGGCCCCCGTGGTCCATCCCGGCCTCAGGCCGGTGTGCTCGAGTTGTGCGCTGCGACCGCCCCGCGGCCCGGAAGCCTGCACTTCACCGCTCATGATCGGACCCGGACTCCCATGCACGTACTGATACTCGGTGGGACCACGGAGGCCCGCCGGCTCGCCGGTCTGCTGCACGGCACACCCGGCCTGACCGTGACCAGCTCACTGGCCGGGCGCGTGGCGAGCCCCCGGCTGCCGCCCGGCGAGGTACGCATCGGCGGCTTCGGCGGGACCGACGGCATGGCCGCCTGGCTGCGGGACCACCGGGTGGATGCGCTCATCGACGCCACCCACCCCTTCGCCGGGACGATCGGTTTCCACGCGGCCGCGGCCGCGGCCGTCGCCCGTGTTCCGCTCCTCGCCCTGCGCCGGCCCGGCTGGGATCCGGTCGCGGGCGATGTCTGGCACGACGCCACGTCCTTGGCGCATGCGGCGGAGTTGTTGCCCGGGCTCGGCCGGCGGGTGTTCCTGACCACCGGGCGGCTCGGGCTCGCCGCGTTCGCCGGGCTCACCGACCTGTGGTTCCTGGTGCGTTCGGTGGATCCGCCCGGGCCCCCGTTTCCACCGCGGACCGAAGTGCTGCTCGACCGCGGCCCGTTCACCCTCGACGGCGAACGCGAGGTGCTGCGGCAACGCCGCATCGACGTCGTCGTCACCAAGGACAGTGGGGGAGCGGCCACCGCGCCGAAGCTGACCGCAGCCCGAGAAGCGGGCGTGCCGGTCGTGGTCGTCCGCCGGCCTCCCGCCCCCGAAGGCGTTGCGCAGGTACCGGACCCGGAGGCGGCCGCCCGCTGGGTGCTCGACCACTTCGGGCTCGTACCGCCGGAGAGCTGACCGGGCCGGTGCGGCAGCCCGGGGCCGCGCCGCCGCACCCCGCTCACGCCTCCGGATACCGGCGCGGCGTCCACACGATCTGCTCGCCGGCACCTCTGCGCACGGACCGGGTCTGCGAGGAGCCGACGAGCAGGATGGTCCGCATGTCGACCGTGGCCGGATCCAGATCGGCCAGCTGCACGATCCGCACGTGCTCGCCGGGACCGCCCACATCCCTGGCCACCACCACCGGAGTGTCCGGGGCGCGGTGCTCGAGCAGCAGCTCGCGGGCCTTGCCCACCTGCCAAGTCCGGCTCTGCGAACCCGGGTTGTACAGGGCGAGCACCAGGTCGGCAGTCGCGGCCGCGCGCAGCCGTTCGGCGATCACCTCCCAGGGCTTGAGCCGGTCGGACAGCGAGATCGTCGCGTAGTCGTGGCCGAGCGGTGCGCCGGCCCGGGCGGCGGCCGCGTTGGCCGCGGTCACTCCCGGCAGAACGCGTACCGGCACATCCGCGTATTCGGCCTGTGAGGCGGCCTCCAGGACGGCGGTGGCCATCGCGAAGACGCCGGGGTCGCCGCCCGAGACGACCGCGACCCGGCGTCCCTTGCGGGCCAGATCGAGGGCGAACTCGGCGCGCTCCGATTCCACGCGGTTGTCCGTGCCGTGCCGTTCCTGCCCCGGACGCCGCGGCACCCGGTCCAGGTACGTCGTGTAGCCGACGAGATCGTCCGCCGCGGCCAGAGCGCCCCGCGACTCGGGCGTCAGCCACCGCGGGCCGGCCGGTCCCGTGCCGACCACGACCACCTCGCCCTGCTCGCGCTCGAGGCGCTCGGCGTCCACCTCGCTGGGCAGTACGGCCACCGAGAAGTACGGCACGGACTCCTCGTCGACGTCCGCGAGTCGGGCGAGGCGCTGTCCGGGCATGGTGGCCCGCTCGACGTACCGCGCCGCCTCGAGACGGCCCGAACTCTCCATCGCGCGGCGCACCTTGGGGAAGGTGCGGCCGAGCTTCATCACCACCGCCGCGTCCGTCGCGGCCAGGCGGGCGGTCAGTTCCTCCTCGGGCAGCGTGCCCGGCAGGATCGTCAGCACCTCCTCGCCCTCGGCGAGCGGCGTCCCGAGCCGGGCCGCCGCCGCGGACACGGACGTGACGCCCGGGACGACCTCGGTGTCGTAGCGGTGCGCGAGCCGCTTGTGCATGTGCATGTACGAGCCGTAGAAGAGCGGGTCGCCCTCGGCGAGCACCGCCACCGTGCGCCCCGCGTCCAGGTGCGCGGCCAGGCGCTCGGACGCCTCGGCGTAGAAGTCGTCCATGGCGCCCTGATAGCCGCCCGGGTGGTCGGTGGTCTCGACGGTGACCGGATAGATCAGCCGCTCCTCGATGTGGTCCTCGCGCAGGTGCTGCGCCGCGATCGAGCGGGCGATGGACCGGCCGTGCCGTGCACTGTGGTACGCCACCACGTCCGCACCGGCGATGACCTCCACGGCCCGCATCGTCATCAGGGACGGGTCGCCGGGGCCGAGCCCGACGCCGTACAGCTTGCCGCTCATTCCACCTCACTCGCGATCGCGTTGAGCGCGGCGGCCGCGAGGGCGCTTCCGCCGCGGCGGCCCCGCACCACCAGATGCTCCAGGCCCGAAGGGTGGGCCGCGAGCGCGTCCTTGGACTCGGCCGCGCCGATGAAACCGACCGGCACACCGATCACCGCGGCGGGCCTCGGGGCACCCTCCTCGATCATCTCCAGGAGCCGGAACAGCGCTGTCGGGGCATTGCCGACCGCGACCACCGCCCCCTCGAGGCGGTCCCGCCACAGCTCGAGTGCGGCGGCGCTACGGGTGGTGCCCAGCTCCGCCGCGAGCTCGGGCACGGACGGGTCGGAGAGGGTGCACAGGACGTCGTTGTCGGCGGGCAGCCGCTTGCGGGTGACACCGCTGGCCACCATCTGCACGTCGCAGAAGATCGGCGCCCCGGCCCGCAGAGCCTCGCGGGCGCGCGCCACGACGTCCGGTGTGTGGCCCAGATCCTGTACCAGGTCGACCATTCCGCAGGCGTGGATCATCCGGACCGCGACCTGACTGACGTCGGCGGGCAGGCCCGCGAGGTCGGCCTCCGATCGGATCGTGGCGAAGGACTGGCGGTAGATGGCCGCGCCGTCCTTCTCGTAGTCGTAGGTGAGGGTCACGGTGCTGATCTCGCTGCTCTCGGTCGTGGTGAGGTCGGGAGGTCGTAGTACGAGTGCGGGTGGCGGGGTGCGGGCGGTCGGCGCGTCACGCGGGTCCGGTCTCGCGGTGCGTCATCCGCAGTGCCCGGTGAGCGCCGACAGGGCGGAGGCGAGCCGGGACGGGTCGTCCAGCTCGACGCCGTGTGACGGAGGTGTGTCCGTGCTGAGGTGGTAGCCGCCGGGCGTCGCCACGACGTCCGCGCGGGTGGCCCGCGGGCGCCCGCAGCGGCGCTCGCAGCCGGACCAGTACACCGGGAGCCCGGCGTCGCCCGCGCGCAACGCGCGCGCCGCGTCCGCCCGGACGTCCGCGTGCGACTTGGCGCAGCCGGGCCGGCCGATACAGGCGCCGACCCGCAGCCACCCGGACGCGGGATCGGTGACGAGTCCCGAGGCGGCGAGACGCGCGAGCACTCCGGCCGCCGCCTCCGGGCCGAGACCGCGAGCCGGCACCACGACCCGAGCCGGCACCACGACCCCGCGCCACGGCGTCAGCCGCAGCTCGCCCGCCTGCGTCTCGGCGGTCCGGGTCAACTCCCGCCACTGGTCGCCGGTGAGGCGCCCCAGCGGTACGTGTACCGACAGTGAGTCACCGTGGACACCGGGCGACGGCCCGTCCGCTCCGGCCGCCTCCCGGTCCATCAGCGCATGACCGATGCGCGCATCCGCGAGGCCATCGGCCACCGACCGGACCAAGTCGTCAGCGGGAAAGGCCAGTTCGTCGACGCGCCAGGCCCGTGACGTACTCGCCGCGGCCGACGTGAGAAAGATCTCGGTCGCCGTGAGCACGGCCTGGACCACGTCCTCGCCGCGCACCCGCAGGGCGATATCGGACGGTCCGAGGGCAAGCTGCGCATCACCGGACGTGGTCGCCCGTACCGTCACATCGGCCCCGAGACCGGCGACGTCACCCCGCCCGTCGTCGAGCGCGAACAGGAAGCGACCCGACAACTCCCGGGTGCCGGTGCTCGCGCACAACCCCGCGTCCAGGCCGACCAACCACGGGCGCACGTCCGTGCGTCCCTGGTCGTCGAGACCGGACAGGGGAGATGCGACCACGTTGCGGACCCGCTCGTGGGAGGGCGCCGGGAGGAGGCCGGCCGTATCGAGCATGCCGGCGAGCTCGCCCGCGCAATCACCGTCCAGGCCGCGGATCTGGACGTTGCCGCGGGACGTCAGGTGCAGCTCGCCGTCACCGAGGCGCCGGGCCGCCGAGGCGAGCGCGTCCGCCTGGTGAACGGCCAGTACACCGCCGGGAATCCGCACCCTGGCCAGCGCCCCGTCGTCCGCAGCATGCAGCCGCAGCGACCCCGGGCAGGAGTCACCGCCGCCCCGCGCCACGGCTGTGGCCTGGGGCGATGGGCGGGGGGCTGCCGAGGACATGGCGGCGAGCATACCCACCGGCCCGTCGGCCGCACCCCCCGCCCGCTTACTATGCACATCGGCGGATCAACCGATCCGCCGATGTCGCCGGGGCTCGTCCGCCGGACAGGCTCGGGCGACAGGGGGAGGAAGCCCGGTGCGATTCCGGCGCGGTCCCGCCACTGTGAGCCCGGCCCAGGTCCCGCACCTGGCGACGGGTGAGCCAGGAACTCCCTTTCCCACGCTTCCGGCAGCACCCGGCACCTCCCGGGGGATGCCCACGGAGCAGCGGAGCCCATTCCTCCACCACCCGGGGCGCGGACCCCGAGGAAGGCCTCACGAGCATGATCCTGCTCCTGTCGACCTCCGACACCGACCTGCTGAGCGCCCGCGCGGCCGACGGTCCGGTCCCGTACCGCTACGCCAACCCGTCCCGGCTCGCCCTCGACGAGCTGCCCGCCCTGCTCGACGGGGCAGGCCTGGTCGTCGTCCGCCTCCTCGGCGGCATCCGCGCCTGGCAGGACGGACTCGACCTGCTGCTCGCCGACGGCCGGCCGGTGATCGTCCTCACCGGTGAACAGGCTCCCGACGCCCAGCTGATGGCCGCCTCGACCGTCCCCGTCGGCATCGCCGCCGAGGCCCACGCCTACCTGGCGCACGGTGGCCCCGCCAACCTCGAGCAACTCGCCCGCTTCCTCTCCGACACCGTCCTGCTCACCGGCCACGGCTTCGACGCGCCCGCACCCGCCCCGACCTGGGGACCGCTCGAGCGCACCGCCCGCGACGGCATCGACGGCCCGACGGTGGCCGTGCTCTACTACCGCGCCCACCACATGAGCGGCAACACCGCCTTCGTCGGCTCCCTCTGCGAGGCCGTCGAGGACGCGGGCGCCCGACCGCTGCCGCTGTACGTGGCATCCCTGCGCGCCCCCGAGCCCGAACTCATCGACCAGCTGCGCTCGGTGGACGCCATCGTCACCACCGTCCTCGCCGCCGGCGGCACCAAGCCGGCCGAGGCCTCGGCGGGCGGCGACGACGAGTCCTGGGACGCGGGCGCGCTGGCCCGGCTCGACGTGCCGATCCTGCAGGCGCTCTGCCTCACCGGCTCGCGCGCCGACTGGGAGGAGAACGACGAGGGCGTCTCGCCGCTGGACTCCGCGAGCCAGATCGCCGTCCCCGAGTTCGACGGCCGGCTCATCACCGTGCCGTTCTCGTTCAAGGAGATCGACGAGGACGGGCTCCCGGCCTACATCGCCGACCCCGAGCGCGCCGCCCGCGTCGCCGGAATCGCCGTACGCCACGCGCGACTTCGGCACATCCCGGCCGCCGACAAGCGCCTCGCCCTGGTGCTCTCCGCGTACCCGACGAAGCACTCCCGCATCGGCAACGCGGTCGGACTGGACACCCCCGCCAGTGCGATCGAGCTCCTGCGCCGCCTCGAGGAGGAGGGCTACGCCTTCGGGGACGCCGAGATTCCCGGCATCGTGTCCGGTGACGGCGACGAGCTGATCCGCGCCCTCATCGAGGCCGGCGGACACGACCAGGAGTGGCTCACCGAGGAGCAGTTGGCCCGCAATCCGGTCCGGATCCCGGCGGCCGACTACCGGCGCTGGTTCGCGACCCTGCCCGAGGAGCTGCGCACCGCCGTCGAGCAGCACTGGGGCCCGGCGCCCGGCGAGATGTTCGTCGACCGCAGCGCCGACCCGGACGGCGACATCGTGCTCGCCGCACTCCGTTTCGGCAATCTGCTGATCCTCATCCAGCCCCCGCGCGGCTTCGGCGAGAACCCCATCGCCATCTACCACGACCCCGATCTCCCGCCCTCGCACCACTACTTGGCCGCCTACCGCTGGATCGCCGCCTCCACTGCCGACGGGGGCTTCGGCGCGGACGCGATGATCCACCTCGGCAAGCACGGCAACCTGGAGTGGCTGCCCGGAAAGAACGCCGGTCTGTCCGCGGCCTGCGGCCCCGACGCTGCCCTCGGTGACCTGCCGCTGATCTACCCGTTCCTGGTCAACGACCCCGGTGAGGGCACCCAGGCCAAGCGCCGCGTGCACGCCACCCTCATCGACCACCTCGTCCCGCCGATGGCCCGCGCCGACTCCTACGGCGACATCGCCCGCCTTGAGCAACTCCTCGACGAGTACGCCCAGATCAGCTCGATGGACCCGGCCAAGCTGCCCGCCATCCGCGCCCAGATCTGGACCCTCATCCAGGCCGCCAAGCTCGACCACGACCTGGGGCTCGAGGCCCGGCCCGACGACGACGGCTTCGACGACTTCCTGCTGCACGTCGACGGCTGGCTCTGCGAGGTCAAGGACGCGCAGATCCGCGACGGCCTGCACGTACTCGGTAATCCGCCTGCTGCCGGTGACCGCGTCAACCTCGTCCTCGCCATCCTGCGCGCCCGCCAGATCTGGGGCGGAACGACGGCCCTGCCCGGACTGCGCGAAGCACTCGGGCTCGACGAGTCCGCCGCCACCCGAACCACCGCCGACGAGGCGGAGAGCAAGGCCCGCGCCCTCGTGCAGGCGATGGAGGACGCCGACTGGGACCCGGCAGCCGTACCCACGGAGCACGGTGAACAGGTCGCCGCAGTCCTGGAGTTCGCGGCCCGCGAGGTGGTGCCGCGCCTGGCCGGCACCACCGCGGAACTCGACCACGCGCTGCACGCCCTGAACGGCGGGTTCGTCCCCGCAGGCCCGTCCGGATCGCCCCTGCGCGGCCTGGTCAACGTCCTGCCGACCGGTCGCAACTTCTACTCCGTCGATCCCAAGGCCGTACCGTCCCGCCTGGCCTGGGACACCGGCCAGGCCCTCGCCGACTCCCTCCTGGAGCGCTACCGCACGGACAACGACGGCCAGTACCCGACCTCCGTCGGCCTGTCCCTGTGGGGGACCAGCGCCATGCGCACCGCGGGCGACGACATCGCCGAGGCCCTCGCGCTGCTCGGCGTCCGCCCCGTCTGGGACGACGCCTCGCGCCGCGTCACCGGCCTGGAGCCCATCCCCGCCGCGGAGTTGGGCCGGCCGCGCATCGATGTGACGCTGCGCATCTCCGGCTTCTTCCGTGACGCCTTCCCGCACACCGTCGGCCTCCTCGACGACGCGGTACGCCTCGCCGCCTCCCTCGACGAGCCGGCCGAGGTGAACCACGTACGAGCCCACGTCCAGGCCGACTTGGCCGAGCACGGAGACGAACGGCGGGCCACCACCCGCATCTTCGGCTCCCGCCCGGGCACGTACGGCGCCGGCCTGCTCCAGCTCATCGACTCCCGCGACTGGCGCACCGACGCCGACCTCGCCGAGGTGTACACGGTCTGGGGCGGCTACGCGTACGGCCGCGAACTCGACGGGCGCCCGGCGCGCGACGAGATGGAGACCGCCTACAAGCGCATCGCCGTCGCCGCGAAGAACACCGACACCCGCGAGCACGACATCGCGGACTCCGACGACTACTTCCAGTACCACGGCGGCATGGTCGCCACCGTGCGTGCCCTGCGCGGCACCGCGCCCGAGGCGTACATCGGCGACTCCACGCGCCCCGAGACGGTCCGCACCCGCACCCTCGTCGAGGAGACCTCCCGGGTCTTCCGTGCCCGTGTGGTCAACCCCAAGTGGATCGAGGCGATGCGCCGCCACGGTTACAAGGGCGCCTTCGAACTCGCCGCCACCGTGGACTACTTGTTCGGCTACGACGCCACCACCGGCGTGATCGCCGACTGGATGTACGACAAGCTCACCGAGACCTACGTCCTCGACCCCACCAACCGCGAGTTCCTCGAACAGGCCAACCCCTGGGCCCTGCACGGCATCGCCGAGCGCCTCCTGGAGGCCGAGTCGCGCGGTATGTGGGAGAAGCCGGATCCCGCGGTCCTGGACGCGCTGCGGAAGGTCTACCTGGAGGCAGAGGGTGACCTGGAGGGCGACGACTGAGCCGTCCTGCCGCACGGCGGCCGGTGCACCGCGACTTCACCGGCCGCCGTTCACAGGTACCTGTTCAGAAGTTGAGCCACAGGGTCTCGGCGTCCAGGATCTTGTGGCTGCGCAGGGTGAGAAGCCGCTCCACCGCGGCGAGGACTCCGGCGGCGATCAGCGTGGAGTTCAGC
This sequence comes from Streptomyces sp. YIM 130001, assembly GCF_003574445.1. Classification (GTDB taxonomy): domain Bacteria; phylum Actinomycetota; class Actinomycetes; order Streptomycetales; family Streptomycetaceae; genus Streptomyces. The sequence goes on along the minus strand of NZ_KZ984549.1, from coordinate 529,766 downwards.
CAACTCGGGAGATCGACAGGCGAGTTGAAGGTCCCGATGTTGTCGGCGATCTTCGGGATCTGGGTGAGCAGTTCGAGGCCCTGAGGGACGGCGAGCACCAGGTTCGCGACCAGGATCAGGATCGCCGTCCAGGAGATGGCACGGCTCACTCCGGGATGTCGGCGGTGCAGTCTGCCGCGCAGGTCCTCGATGGTGCCGGTGACCGGCGTGAGGCGCTGCTCGCTGCCGTCCTCGTGCACCAGATGCACCCGGCGTACGCCGTACAGCGAGACATCGACCTCGATCTTCCCGCCGGGAACCGGGAAGGCGGCGGGCATCTCGGCCTTCGCCACCCGGTGCCCGTCGGCGAAGAGCAGGGCGCAGGAGTCGTCTCTGCCGAGGTCGATGTCCACGGTGTAGTCGGTCTCGGCGCCGTCCTCACCGGCGATGCCGATGCTGTAGAGCGAGCGGTGCAGCACCTCGTGGCGGCGGAACTGCCGCAGCCGCTTTCCCGGCGGAGGGACCGAGCCGGGCCCGGGTTCCGGCTCGGCGTCCCCGGGCGGGCGCGGCTCCCCGTCGTCGGGGTCGTACGGGCGACGGCTGTCGGTCACGCGTTCCTCTCCGGTCGGCAGAACCTTGTGGCGGGGGACAGTTCCTCACCGAAGATCATGCCGCAACGGTTCACGCGAGGCCGTACGTTGCCCGCGCGCGCGTGCTGGTTCATCGCGTGACGGCGCCGACGGGGCCGGGAGTCGTGCGGGCGCTCAGCCGGTCGGCTCCGTCGCCGGAATCAGTCCCCAGAAGGCGGCCGTGTAGTGGCTGGAGCAGATCGTGTCGAGGTAGTAGGTGCCGGCGGTGCCGCACTGTTCGGCGGCGCTGCCCGGGTCGACCGGCAGGCCGTGGGCCATGCCTTCGACCGAGTGGACCTCGACGGCAGGCCGGCCCGAGGCGTCGTCGTAGCTGCTGCGGGTGGTGCCGCCCGGCAGGTCGTCGGTGCGTGACGGGGTCTGACCGAGGCCCCATACGTCGGTCCACTGGTCGCGCAGCTCCTCGGCGTTGGCCGGGCGGACCGTGGTGTCGCCGGTGCCCTGCCAGATCGCCACCCGGGGCCAGTCGGTGGTCCCTTCGGGGGCTGCGGCGCGCACCGCGTCGCCCCACTGGGCGGGGGGCTTGTCCGTCGGGCTGTACATGCAGGTGTAGGCGGTGGCCGCATTGTTCGCGCAGTACGCGGGCAGGCCGGCGTTGACCGCGCCGCCGGCGAAGACGTCGGGGTACGCGGCGAGCAGGTTCGCCGTCATGCCGCCCCCGGCCGAGAGACCGGTGACGTACACCCTGGCCAGGTCGCCGCCGTACTCCGCGAGTGCCTTGTCCGTCATCTGCTTGATCGACAGGGCCTCTCCGCTGTCGCGGGCGCTGTCGCCCGGCTCGAACCAGTTGAAGCACGCGTTGATGTTGTTCGTGCTGCCTGTCTGCGGCAGCACCAGGGCGAATCCGTGTCGGTCGGCGAGCTGCGGCCAGCCCGAATGGTCGTAGTAGTCACGGGCGTTCTGCGTACAGCCGTGCAGGGCCACGACGACGGGGGCGTCCGCGGGCAGGCCGTCCGGGACGTACGCGTACATCGACAGGCTGCCCGGATTGCTGCCGAAGCCGGTGATCTCCGTGAGGTCGGCGGCGGACGGCCCGGACCCTGCGGCGGACGCCTGCGGCTGCGGGGCAGCCGCCAGAAGCCCGGCCACGAGGGCGAGCGTTGCTGCGGTGGCGGCGAGCCAACGGCGGGCGGTCCGGGGGCGGCCCGGGACTCGGCCCCTTCCCGCCGGGGCAAGTCCCGGGCCGTGCGGGGGAGTCGGGAGTGGAGGATGTGTCTTTCTCATGTCGGCTGTCTCCGTGGGGAGTTGGGGGAGTGGGGAGCGGTGACGGTCCCATCATCCGGGCGGGCGTGCCGGGCGGGGCATGGGTGCGCCGACCAGCTTCGGAGGGTGCCCTGTGTGGCCGGCGGACATCGCCGCTCCCGCCATCCAGCCGGTAGGACGAGCAGACGCGCCGACCTGAACCACCCCACACCGGAGGCACCTTGATGCGCCGACTCGCCGACACGCCCCGAACGCACCGGAGATGGGCCGCGCCCGCCCTGCTCGCCATCGCCGTACTCGCGGCGGCACCCTCCGCGTCCGCACGACCCGGCACCCTCGAACAGGTCGACTGCGGCCGCACGGCACGTGTACCGGGCGCCGTGCACCAACAGGCCGCATGTCTAAAGGAGTTGACCACCGCCGGCACCGTCGCATCAGGTCACACCGACGAGGCCGACTGGGCCGGGCTCACCCCGAGAGACCTGCCGGTCCCGAGCGGAGTCCCCGGCACACAGATCGACGGCTACTTCCCGGACACCTCCACCACGAACACCAACCACGGCTGGCAGCACGACGCCCAGTTCGTCATCCGCCTGCCCGACGACTGGAACGGCGGCCTCGTCGTCGCCGGAACCCCGGGCAACCGCGAGCAGTACGCGGGCGACCGCGCCATCGCCGACCGGGTGCTCTCCCGCGGCTATGCCTACGCCGCCACCGACAAGGGCAACACCGGAGCCGACTTCCACCGCGACGGTCGGACACCCGGTGACGCCGTCGCCGAATGGAACCACCGGCTGACCCAACTCACCCGTGCCGCCCGCACCACCGTGGCCCGGCACTACCGACACAAGCCCGCCCGCACCCTGGTCACCGGCCTGTCCAACGCGGGCTACCTGGTCCGCTGGCAACTGGAGAACCACCCCGAGCTCTACGACGGCGGAGTCGACTGGGAAGGCACGCTGTGGCGGTCCGACGGGCCGACCCTCCTCGACTTCCTGCCGCCCGCCCTACGGCACTATCCCGCCTACGCGGCGGGCGGCCCGGGTGCCGGACGAGCCCGAGCGGCCCTGCACGCAGCCGGTTACCCGGCAGGGTCCGAGTTCCTGTGGCCGTACCACCACGAGGCGTACTGGGATCTGACCCAACGCATCTACCGCGAGGAGGTCGACCCCGGCTTCGACGGACCGCTCGAGGCCGGCACCCCGTACTGCGCCCCCGGCACGCCCGCCTGCGACGCGGACTACGACTACGGCGCGCGCCCCGAATCCGTACGGCAGGCGGTCCAGAAGATCGAACTCACCGGCCGTATCGGCAAACCGCTGATCACCGTGCACGGCACCCTCGACGTACTGCTGCCGATCAGCCGCAGCTCGGACGTCTATGCCCGGATGGTCGAACGAGCCGGCCGCGGGGCACTGCACCGCTATTACCGCATCGAGGGCGGCACGCACACCGATTCCCTGGTCGACATGTTCCCCGGTCGGCTGCGCCCGCTCACGCCCTGCCACCGGTCGGCGTTCGCGGCCCTCGAACGCTGGGTGGACCGCGACCACCCGGGGCAGCCACCGGCCTCGCGGACCGTCGCGCTGCCCCGGGGAACGGAGCCGGCCCGACTGCTCGACGAGTGCCGTCTGCGGTGACACCCACGGCGGGTCGGGCATCGGCATGGTGGAAGAAGCCATGACCGTCCGGCGGTTTGTGGCTCTCCCATACATGGGAGTGGCGGTCCCGGCTCCCTACTGTTTCCGGCCATGACGAACACATTTCCCGCGTCGGCCCCGCTGCCGCCGCCCGCCGCCGCCGTCGAACTGACCGGTCGTACGGCCCTGGTGACGGGCGGCGGCAGCGGCATCGGGAGGGCCTGCGTGCTCGCCCTGGCGCAGGCGGGAGCCGCGGTCCATGTGGTCGACCGCGACGCGGAGAGCGCCAAGGAGGTCGCAGAGATCGCCGGTGCGGTGGCGCACGTGGCCGACCTCGCGGACCCCGACGCCGTCGACCTGCTGCCCGCGGAGGTGGACGTCCTGGTCAACAACGCCGGTCTGCAGCACGTCGCACCGATCACCGATTTCCCCCTGGAACGCTTCGAGTTGATCCAGAAGGTGATGGTCACCGCGCCGTTCCTGCTGATGCGGAGGATCCTGCCGCACATGCAGTCCGGCGGCTGGGGCCGGGTCGTCAACGTCTCCAGCGTCCACGGTCTGCGGGCCAGCGCCTACAAATCGGCCTACGTCGCCGCCAAGCACGCCCTGGAGGGCCTGAGCAAGGTCGCCGCGATCGAGGGCGCGCCGCACGGAGTCACCAGCAACTGCGTCAACCCCGGCTATGTGCGGACGCCGCTCGTCGAGGGGCAGGTCCGTGACCAGGCGGCCGTGCACGGCATCAGCGAGGCGGACGTGGTCTCCGACATCCTCCTCGCACGCTCGCCGATGAAGCGGCTCATCGAGGCGGAGGAGGTGGCCGCCGCGGTCGTCTGGCTGTGCGGTCCGTACTCCGGCCACCTGACAGGCGCCTCGCTCCCGCTCGACGGCGGCTGGACTGCGGGCTGACCGCAGCAGTACGCCGACGCAACGCCCGGCACGACCGCCCCCGAGGCTCGACCAAGTACCGCCCGGCACCGCCCTGTTCAGCCGCTCCGCCCGCACCGTCGCCCCGTCCCCACGCGTGAAACCCGGTGAATCCATGACCGACACCCCGGACCCGTCCGGCACCCCGATGCCGTCCGACACCACGAAACCTTCCGGCCCCTCGAAACCACGAACCGGCATCGGCCGCATAGTCGCCGCCAGCCTCATCGGCACCACCATCGAGTGGTACGACTTCTTCCTCTACGGCTCGGCCGCCGCGCTGGTGTTCAACACTCTCTTCTTCCCGTCGGCCGACCCGCTGGTGGGCACCCTGATCGCCTTCGTCACGTACGCGATCGGCTTCCTGGCCCGGCCGCTCGGCGGCATCGTGTTCGGCCACTACGGCGACAAGATCGGCCGCAAGAAGCTCCTCGTCATCAGCCTGTTCATGATGGGCGGTGCGACCTTCGCCATGGGCCTGCTGCCCACCTACGACACCCTCGGCGTCGGCGCCCCGATCCTGCTGACGGTGCTCCGTCTGATCCAGGGCTTCGCCCTCGGCGGTGAGTGGGGCGGTGCGGTGCTCATCGTCTCCGAGCACGGCGGGGACAAGCACCGCGGTTTCTGGGCCTCCTGGCCCCAGGGCGGCGCCCCCGGCGGCAACCTCCTCGCCACCGGCGTCCTCGCCCTGCTCGCCGCGTTCCAGTCCGAGGCCGACTTCGTGGCCTGGGGCTGGCGGATCCCGTTCCTGCTGTCCGGAGTGCTCGTCGTGATCGGCCTGTGGATCCGCGTGTCGGTCTCCGAGTCGCCGGTGTTCCTCGAGGCGCAGGCCAAGGCGGAAGCGGCAGCGGCGCGCGGAGTCGCGGAACAACCGCCCGTCGTCCAGGTGTTCCGCCGCAGCTGGCGCGAGGTCCTCTCCGCCATCGGTGTCCGCTTCGGCGAGAACATCTCGTACTACATCCTCACCTCGTTCGTCCTCGTCTACGTCACCACGCACCTCGGGCTGCCGAAGAGCACCGCACTCAACGCCGTGCTCATCGGCTCCGCCATCCACTTCGTCACGATCCCGCTCTGGGGTGCGCTCTCCGACCGGGTCGGACGCCGGCCCGTCACGCTGATCGGGTCGGTGGGGATGGCCGCCTGGGGGTTCGCCTTCTTCACCCTCGTCGACTCCGAGTCGTTCACCGTGATCACCCTGGCGGTGACCGTCGGGCTGGTGCTGCACGGCGCGATGTACGGGCCGCAGGCGGCGTTCATCTCCGAGATGTTCGACACCAAGGTCCGCTACTCCGGCGCCTCGATGGGCTCCCAACTCGCGTCCATCGTCGCCGGCGCGCTCGCCCCGATCATCGCCGTCGAGCTGCTGCGGGAATTCGACTCGTCGATCCCGGTCAGTCTCTATCTCTGCGCGGCGGCCGTGGTCACCACCGTCACCGTGGCGGTCACCCGCGAGACCCTGGGCCGTGACCTCACCCGCAACCGCGACGAGGACCCGGAGCCCGCCGAGCCCGCGGACGCACCCCGGATCCGGGCCTGACCCGGCCGGGTCCCGTTCGCCGGGCGCCGCCCGGTCCGCCGCGCCGCACGCGCGCACGGCAGACTGGGCGGCCCCGCACGTGACCACCGCGTACCCACCGACCCGGAGGCGGACCATGGCCGACCCCACCCGGCCCGCGCACCGGAGCCCTGCGCCCGCCGCGGCATCCGTCCACCGCCTCCTCGACCTGCTCGCCGCCGGCGCCCCCGCCGAGGAGCTCGCCGCCGAGCCCGCCCGCACCCGGGCCGACGGCGCGGACGCCGGCACCGTCGAGCAGGTGGCCGAGGCCACCGAAGTGGCCCTCGCCGTACGTCGTGCCCTGGACCAGCACCTGCGCCGTGAAGCTGAACTGAGCGCCCTCTTCGACACCGCGGGCGACCTGGCGGGCCTGCGCGACCTGGACGCGGTACTGCGCGCCATCGTCCGCAGGGCCCGCGCCCTGCTCGGCGCCGACGTCGCGTACCTGACCCTCAACGACCCGGCCGCGCACGACACCTTCATGCGCGTCACCGAGGGCTCCGTCTCCGCTGCCTTCCAGCAGCTCAGGCTCGGTATGGGGGAGGGGCTAGGCGGCCTCGTCGCGCAGACCGCGCGGCCCTACGCCAGCACCGACTACCGCACCGACCAGCGCTTCCTGCACACCGGCGCGATCGACGGCGGCGTCGCCGAGGAGGGACTGCGCGGCATCCTCGGTGTCCCGCTGCGGCTCGGCGAGGAGATCATCGGGGTGCTCTTCGCGGCCAACCGCACACCCCGCGAGTTCACCCCCGACGCCATCGACCTGCTCGGCTCGCTCGCCGCCCACGCGGCCGTCGCCATCGACAGCGCCCGCCTCCTGGAGGAGACCCGCAGCACCCTGGTCCGCCTCGAAGCGGCCAACGAGACCGCACGCGCGCACAGCGCGGCCCTGCACCGGGCCTCCGACGCCCACGACCGCCTCACCAAACTCGTGCTGCGCGGCGCCGGCATCGACGACGTGGCGGCCGAGATCGCGGCCCTGCTCGGCGGCGGACTCTCCGTCCACGACACCGACGGCAGCGAGCTGGCCCGCGCCCACACCGACCCCGTCACCCCCTCCACCGCCGGCCTCGCGGCCTCGCACACCGACGGCCGCGCCGCGTTCGCCGACGGCGTGTGGACCTGCGCGGTGCTCGCCGGCACCGAACCGCTCGGCAGCATCGTGCTCACCGGCAGGACCGAACTGACCGAGCCGGACCGGCGGTTGTTCGAGCGGGCGGCCCTGGTGACCGCGCTGCTGCTGCTCCTGCGCCGGTCCGTGGCCGAGGCCGAGGACCGGGTGCGCGGCGAACTCCTCGACGACCTGCTCGCCGGACCCGACTCCTCCCCCCACTGGGACAGCGGCAGCCTGACGCTGCGCGCCCGACGCCTCGGAGTCCACCTCGGGAGACCGCACATCGTCGCCGTACTCGGCTGCGAACCGCAGCTGCGTTCGCGCCTCGCGGCGGAGACCGCCCGCACCGCCCGCGGGCTGGGCGGCCTGACCGGCACCCGGCACGGCCAGGTGGTGCTCCTCGCGCCGGGCGACCGGCCCGGCGACCTCGCCCACACCCTGGCCGCGGACCTCGGCCGCGCCCTCGCCGCGCCGGTCACGGTCGGGGCCGCCGGCCCCGGTGCCGGGCCGGACGAACTCCCGGCCAGCCACGCGGAGGCGGTCCGCTGCCTCCAGGCGCTGCACGCCCTCGGCCGCACCGGAGAGGGCGCGGACATCGCCGACCTGGGCTTCGTCGGCATCCTCCTCGGCGGCGACCGCTCCGACGTCTCCTCGTACGTACAACGGATCCTCGGCCCCGTCCTGGCCTACGACGCCGAACGCGGCACCGAGCTGATGCGCACCCTGCACGCCTACTACGACCACGGCTCCAGCCTGGCCCGGGCGAAGGACGCGCTGCACGTCCACGTGAACACGGTCGTCCAACGCCTCGACCGGGTCGCCCAACTCCTCGGCCCCGACTGGAACTCCCCGGCCCACGCCCTGGAGACTCAACTCGCCCTGCGCCTCGACCGGCTCACCCGCGGCACCGACGGCAGCCCGCTCGGCCCGGGCGCCGACGCCCTTTAGACCCTGTCCTGTGCGCACTCGCCCGTCGCCGGCACGGCGGAGACCGGCACGTAGGGTTGCTCCCGGCCGGTGCGGGGGCAGAAGGGCCGGGCCCGCGCGGGCGGTCGAGCAAGCCCGGCCGGCAGCGGGGCGCGAGGGAAGGCCATGCAGGGAGTCCTCACCGGATTCGCGGTGATCGCCGTGGTCATAGCCGTCGGCTACGTCCTCGGACTCCGCGGCCACCTCGGCGAGGACGGCCGCGCGGTCCTGACCCGCCTCGCCTTCAACGTCGCCACTCCCGCTCTGCTCTTCACCACCCTCGCCGGCGCCGACCTCTCCGTCGTCCTGTCCGGACGGCTCCTGGTCACCGCGGCAAGTACCGCCGTCGCAGCCGGTGCATTCCTCGCCGTCGGACTCGCGCGGCGCTGGAGCGTCGGCCGGCTCACCCTCGGCGCCCTGTGCTCCAGCTACGTCAACGCCGGCAATCTGGGCATTCCGATCGCCGTGTACGTCCTCGGGGACGCCTCGTTCGTCGCGCCGGTGCTGCTGTTCCAGCAGATCGTCCTCACCCCGCTCGCGCTGGCCGTCCTCGACCTGAGCCGGCCGGGCGAGCGGCGCAGTCTCGGCCACCGGCTGACCACGCCGCTGCGCAACCCGATGGCGGTCGGCGCGCTCTCCGGCGTCGTGGTCGCCGCCACCGGCTGGACGGTGCCGGGCCCGGCGCTCGAGCCGCTCACGCTCATAGGCAACATGTCCGTCCCCGCGGTCCTGCTCGCCTTCGGCATCTCCCTGCGCGGCAGCGGACTGCCCGCCCGCGGGGCGGACCGGCCCGCGATAGTGCTGTCCGCCGTCCTGAAGACGGTCGTCCAGCCGCTCGCCGCCTGGGCCATCGGTGCGGGAGTGCTGCACCTGGACCGTGAGGCGCTGCTCGCGGTCACCGTCACCTCGGCGCTGCCCGCCGCGCAGAACCTCTTCACGTACGCGTCCCAGTACCGGGTGGCCGAGCAACTGGCCCGCGAATCCATCCTGCTGTCCACCGCCGCCTCCGTGCCGGCTCTCGTCACGATCGCCGCGCTGCTGGGATAGTCCGCCCCAAGTGCCCGGCTACGAGACGGAGTCGGACACGCCGTCAGACGGTCCAGCCCCCAGGTCGATGCCCCACGTCCGGCGTACGAAGGCGTGCCCTGCGGCCGTCACGTCCAGGCCGCGCCCCGACCGGTGGCGCACCACCCACTCCGCCGCCAGGAACCGCCGCCCGACCGCAGCCCCCAGGGCGCCCGCGAGATGGTCCCGGCGTTCCGTCCAGTCCAGGCAGACACGGGTGGTGGGGCGGCGGGCCGCGATCGCCTCGTCGACGTCGACACCGATCCCGCGCAGCCCCTCGGTACCCGCGGCGGTGAGGGCGAGCGCCTCGCGGTCGGCCAGCCATCCCTGCGCCGTCCAGGCGTCGGCAAGGGCGATGCCGAGCCGCCCGGCGAGGTGGTCGTAGCACAGCCGTGCCGCCGCCAGGCGCTCCATCTGGCGACTGAGCCGATATCCGGAGACCGGCGCCGGCCCGGTGAGGGCGCCGAGCGCCTCGAGGGCGGTGGCGACCCGGGGCCCCGCGAGGGCGTAGTAGCGGCTGCGCCCGCGGGCCTCGCAGGTCACCAGACCGGCCTCGACGAGCACCGTCAGATGTTCCGACGCGGTCGAGGCGCTGACCCCGGCCGCTCGCGCCAGTTCGCCCGCCGGGCGCCTGGCCCCGTCCATCAGCAGATTGAGGAACACCGACCGTGCGGGCGCACCGAGCGCCTTCCCCAGTCGTGTGAAGTCCCGGTCCCTGGTCATGACGCCACGATACGACGACGACGTTTCGGCGACCGCCGAAGCATTCGCGCCCGCGGCCGGGCAGCGGCGGGCCCGCATCACCCGTAGCGTCGCGGCAGTTGTGGGCGCGACGGACAGCGATAGCCGGGGTCGCGCACCGTCACTACGATCCCCCTGTCCGCCCGTCCGACGTATCCGGGAGATCGCATGTGGCTTGCAGGAGCAACACTCGTCGACGGGACCGGGGCGGAGCCCCGGAAGGTGGCGGTGCGTGTCGAGGACGGACGCATCACCGGCCTGGAGCAGGCGCCCGCGGCCGGGGCGGAGGTCGTCGACTGCGGCGGACTCACGCTGACGCCGGGCCTGATCGACGCGCATGCGCACCTGGGTCTGTCGAGCGATGTCTCCGACGGCTTCCGGCATGAGCTGTCCGTGGCGCGGATCGCGGCCGACATCTTCGCCAACTGCGCGCAGACGCTCGACGGTGGATTCACCACGGTCAGGGAACCGGGTGGCCTGGACGACGGTGTGGCGCAGGTGGTGGCCGACGGCATCGTTCCCGGGCCGCGGATTCTGCACAGCGGACCGGCGCACTGCCAGACCGGTGGGCATGGTCATCTGGGCGGTTTCTGGGAAGCCGCCGAACGCTGGAACGACCACGGCATCCCCGGTCTGCGGACGCTGTCCATCCTGTCGGACGGCCCGGACGAACTGCGCAAGCACGTACGTGAGTCGTTCCGGCGCGGTGCGAGCTTCCTGAAGCTCTGCGTCACCGGCGGTGTCGTGTCCTTGCACGACAACGTCTCCGACACCCAGTTCAGCCGTGCGGAGATCGCCGTCGCGGTCGAGGAAGCCGCGGCCCGCGGGACGTACGTGACCGTGCACGCGCACAACAACGCCGGTATCCGCAATGCCGTGGCGGCCGGAGTGCGGTGCGTCGAGCACGGTTCGGGCATCGACGAGGCCACCGCAGCGCTGATGGCCGCTCATGATGTCGCGCACGTGCCGACCCTGGCGGTCGTTCAGGCGCTGCTCGACGACACGGCGAGCGCGGGACTGCCGCCCGAGGTGGCCGATCGCGCCGCGAGTGTGCAGCAGGGCCAGATCGACGCGATCAGGGCCTCGCGGGCGGCCGGAGTGCGGGTCGGATCCGGATCCGACCTGATCGGGCCGCATCAGGAGCACCGGGGCAACGAGCTGGTGCTCAGGTCCGAGGTGGAGTCGCCGATGGAAGCACTGATGGCGGCCACCTCGGTGAACGCCGGGATCCTGGGCATCGGCGACGAGGTGGGCACCGTCGAGGTCGGCAAGCGGGCCGACCTCGTGGCCTTCGCCGGGAACCCGCTCGACGACCCCGCGCTCTTCGACCGGCGCGAGCGCATCGTCCTCGTCATCAAGAACGGTGAGGTCGTCAAGGACATCCGGTGACGCTGCCGGGCCGCGACCGGCGTGCGGCACGCGGCATGCCGCAGGTCCCGCTCAACGCGTCGGGACGGCACGCGCCGCGTGGACCGGACGCCTCTGCTCACCACGCCGACGGGCGAGGCAACTCCGGCCGGTGGGCCCGCCGCTCGGCGTACAGCAACGCTCTGCCATGGCCGAGATGCGCCGCCGCGTGCGGGAGGACCGGCCCCTCGGGGTCGAAGGACGAGCCGGGCCGCTGCCCGGATCCTCCCTCCCGCAGCCGGCCGCACACGTCCGCCGGTCCCGTGCACGTGTGCGGCCGGTCAGGCGCTAAATGCCCTGCGCCATTCCTTCACGGCGCGGTCCGACCCCGCCCTTCAACACGTCGCCGTCGAGCCAGCTCATCTGGTACGAGCCCATGTGGTAGTCGTACGCCGGCAGCGGGTTGACCAGGACCCCGAGGCGGGCCAGGCCGTCGACGTACTCCTGGCCCACCCGGCTCTCGACCGACAGCTCGTAGTCGTCGGTCAGCGGAAGCATCCGCGGCCTGTCCTCCGCCTCGATCGGATCCATGCCGTACTCGAGGATGTTGGCCAGCACCTGCGGGACGGTGCAGTGGACGTTTCCGGGGCTGCCGAGAGCCACCACCGGCTTGCCGTCGCGGAGGACCAGGGTGTTGCTGAGCATGGCGCGCATCCCGCCACCGCCCGTGAGCCAGCCGGAGATCGGCGACGACAGGGAGTTGACCATGTGGCTGCCGACCATGGGGACTCCGTCCACGACCTCGCCCGCTATGCCGCCGCTCTGCAGGGTGTTCATCATCTGCACCCAGTTGCCGTCGGCGTCGACGACGCTCAACTCGCAGCTGCCCGCGGGCTGTTCGGACGCCGACCCGGCGGCGTGCAGGGCGTTGCGGCCGCGGGTGAGTTCGACGTGGGCCGTCAGGTCGGTGCGCGGGCGGCTGCGCCGGAGCTTGGCCGCCAGGAAGGCGAGGTAGTCGTCGTCGACGAGGATCTCGCTGGGGTCCTCGAAGAGGTCCGGATCGTTGATGAAGCCGGTCTCCTGATGGGCCAGGCGCAGGGCGTGCCCCATGTAGTAGCCGGCTTCCGGCGAGTCGGTGAAGTGGCCGGCCGAGCGGACGTCCAGGTGCCGGAGGATGCCGAGGACGAGGGCGCAGTACACGGCCTGCCGGTCAGGGGCGGAGAGCTGGACGACCTCGTGGTCGCGGTGCTTCCACGTCCGTGGCTCGCGCCACTGCGCGGGCAGCACCGTCATGTGATCGAGGGTGATGGGCCACTGCAGTTCATTGGCGCGCTTGACGAAGTTGCGGGCCCAGCCGCCGGTGATGAAGTAGTCCGGACCCTCTGCGGCAAGTGCCGCCATGGTCTTCGCGAGAGCGGGCTGTGACCAGCGGTCGCCGGCCTGCGGCAGGTGCCCGTCGGGAGTGAAGTGGGCGCGGCCGGAGGGTGTGTAGAGGAAGAAGTCGACCGTCTGCGCGAGCACGAGCGTCTCGAAGGACGTGACGATGTGGCCGTCCTCGGCGGCTGCGACGGCGGGCGCCACGAGGTCGCCCCACGGCTTGCTGCCGAAGCGCTCGTACATCGCCTTCATCCCGGGCATGAAGCCGGGGATCACGGACATGGGGCCGCGGGTGCCGACCGGCGAGTACAGGCCCTTGCCGCCCGGCACGCGGTGGTGCGCCGCCAGGCCCGGCACGATCCGGCCCATGGAGTTCAGTTCGTGGATGCGGCCCGTGGCTGCTTCGTGGAAGAGGCCGGTGACGGTGCCGGTGTGGTTGGTCATGTCCTGCTGCACCACGGCTTGGACGATGCTGCCGGCGATCGCGGCGTCGACGGCGTTGCCGCCGGAGCGCAGTACGTCGGTCATCGTCCCCGTGACGGTGGGGTGCTGGCTCGAGCACACGGCCCGCCCTGCCCGCACGGCCGTCTTCGGTCCTACGCGGCCGCCGCCGAGCGGGTCGTCGCCCTGCGCGCCGAGGTACTGGATGGTGCTCGCCGTCATCGTGGCTCCCTGTCCGTCGGACCTTCGGTCGGGACTGCTCTGCCGCGGACAGTAGGAGCGGGAACGAGGCCGCGGAACCCGACGCCTGTAGGGCATGTGCGCGGGTTTCCTCGACAACCGCCGATAGTGGCGCCCGTCACGACCGCCGCATACTCGACGCCTGCCTGGACGTGCCGGTCCGGCCGAACCGTGTCCCTCCGAGGAGCGAACCATGCGGCTGAGCAGCACACGCACGAAGCGATCACGACGTAGCAGGGCGTGGGCGGTGGGCGCGGGCGCCTGCTCCCTCGCCCTGGCCGCGGGCTGTACGGGAGGCGGCAGCGGATCGGCGGGAGCGTCCGGCGCCAAGGAGTTCACCTTCGCGCAGAGCGCGGCGCCGATCTCCCTCGACATCACGAAGCACTACGACGGAAACATCATGCAGATGATGGCGCCGGCCACCGAGAAGCTGGAGCACATCTCCGTGGACGGGAAACTGTCGCCGGGTCTCGCCTCGTCGGTGGAACAGCCCGACGCCACCACCCTCGTCTACTCACTCCGCAAGGGCGTGAAGTTCTCCAGCGGACGGACCATGACCGCCGCGGACGCCGTGTGGAGCCTGCGACATGTCACGGACACCGCCGCCGGCGCGCAGACGGCGGGGAACGTCCGCTCCTTCAAGAGCGCGTCGGCGACCGGCGCCGACGAGGTGACCGTGAAACTCCGCTACCCGGATCCGACGGCCCGGCAGTCGCTCGCCGTCATCGGCTTCGTCCAGGACGCCAAGTTCGCCGAGGCGCACGCGAAGGAGTTGGGCACGGCCGCCGCCGTGCCCGTGGGCACCGGCCCGTACAAGGTCGTCGCGTACACGAAGCAGCAGGTGCGGCTCGAGCGCAATCCGCACTTCGAGGGGAAGAAGCCCGCCATGGACCGGATCACCTTCCGGTTCATTCCGCAGGACAACACCGCGCAGCTGGCGATGCGTTCGGGCGAGATCCAGGGCGCCCTGATCGGCAACCTCAAGACCGCGGACCAGTGGGAAGGGATCGACAAGGCGCGGCTGTACCCGCTGCCGTCGCTCTCCAGCACCTTCCTGTCCCTGGACACCCGCACGGCGCCGCTCGACGACGTCCACGTACGCAAGGCCATCGCGTACTCCGTCGACCGGAGCGGGGTGATGAGCGCCGGATTCGGCAAGCACGCCGAGCTGTTGAACGGCATGGTGCCGCCCGGAGTCCTGGCACCCGTGGCATCGAGCGAGCAGGAGGCGAAGAACTTCCTCGCCGGACTGCCGCAGTACGACCTCGATCCGAAGAAGGCCCGCGCGGAACTGGCGAAGTCGAAGCGTCCCAAGGGCTTCACCCTCACCGTGCCCTATCTGACCGGCGCCCCCTTCTCCGAGCTGGTGGTGCTCAACCTGCAGCAGAACATGAAGCCGCTCGGCGTCACCATCAAGCCCAAGCCGCTCAGCCAGCCGCAGTGGACGGAGGCCGTCTACGGCCACAGGAAGGGCCCGCACTCCATGCAACTCGTCGCCCCGATCCCGGATCCCATCGCCATCCTGAGCAAGACGACCGGCAAGGAGAACATCGCTCCGCGCCGCTTCAACCTCGCGAACTGGAGCGACCCGGAGTCCGAGAAGGCCTACGCCCGGCTCACCACCTCCACCGACAAGGCCCAGCGCTGGAAGGCCGCTCAGACCCTCCTGAGGAACATCGCCGACGATGTGCCGTACGTGCCGCTCTACAACCCAGACACGGTGGCCGTCCTCGGAGAGGGCTTCACCTTCTCCAAGAAGGTCACCCTCTTCGACCTCATGGTCAACGGCACCTGGGCGTCCGCGCTGAAGGCCGGCTGAGCCCGGTGCCCGTCCTCCGGTTCGTCGCGAAACGCCTCGCCGGCACGGTCGTGATCCTGCTCGCCGTCGGGCTGCTCGTCTTCAGTCTGCTGACGCTCAGCCCCGGTTCGGTGGTGGACACCCTCCTCGGCGACCAGCAGCCCACTCCCGAGGCCGTCCGCGCCATCGAGGCGCGATACCACCTCGACGATCCGTTCATCGTCCAGTACGGGCACTGGCTGACGGACGCACTCGGCGGCGATCTCGGCGTCTCCATGCAGTCCGGGGAGCCGGTGACGCGGACGATCTCCGCCCAACTGCCGCTCACCCTGCAACTCGCGGGATGCGCACTGATCCTGGTGTGCGTCTTCGGCGTGACGATCGGGGTGGCCGCCGGGGTGCGCAGCGGCGGGAAGCTGGACAGGACCGCTTCGGCGGGAGCCATCGTCGGCATGAGCATCCCCGGATTCGCGGTCGGGATCCTGCTGATCCACGTCTTCGGGGTGCAGTTGGGATGGTTCCCGGTCTACGGCGCGGGCGACAGCGGCTTCGCCGACCGGCTCTCCCATCTCGTACTGCCGGCCGTGGCCCTGGCCGTCAACCTCGTCGCCCTGCTGATGCGCCAGTCGCGAGCCGCGGTACTGCATGTGATGGAGCAGGACTACATCACCTTCGCCCGGGCCCGGGGCCTGAACAGGCGGCGGATCATGGTGCGTTACGCACTGCGCAACACCGCGCTGCCCGTGGTCACGGCGGCGGGACTGCTGCTGATCGTGGCCATCTCGGGCGCCGCTCTGGTGGAGTCGGTGTTCTCGCTGCCGGGTGTGGGACAGCTGATGGTGCAGTCCGTGAACGCCAAGGACATGCCGGTCGTGCAGGGCGTCACGATCTGCGTCGCTGCCTTGGTCGTCGTGGTCAACCTCCTGGTCGATGTCCTCGCCCTGGTGATCGATCCCCGTACGCGCCTGTCCCCGAGCGGGAGGACCTGATGGCCGCCGCAGTGATTCCTGCCGAGGAACGCCGTCCGCGGATACGCGTCAAAGCGGTGCCGCTGCTGTGCGGCACGTTCCTCGCGCTCCTGACGATCGTCGCCGTCGTCGGCGAGACCCTCGCGCCGCACGACCCGTTGGCGCAGAACCCCGCGCTCAGCGTCAGCGATTCCGGCCCCGGCCATCTGCTCGGCACCGACCAACTCGGCCACGACGTCATGTCACAGCTCCTCGCCGGCACCGGTGCGGCGCTCCTCGGGCCGCTCGTCGTGGCCCTGGGCTGCCTGCTGGTCGGCAGTGGACTCGGCCTGGCCGCGGCCTACTTCGGCGGTCTGACGGACAGCCTCGCGGGCCGCTTCGCCGACCTGGTCTACGCGCTGCCCGCGCTGCTGATCGCCATCGTGGCGGTGGGCGCGCTCGGCGGGGGCTACTGGGTGACCGCCGGGGTTCTGCTGGCTCTCGGCGTGCCCGGTCAGATCCGGCTGACCCGCAGCGCGGCCCAGGTGCAGGTACGTCTGCCCTACGTCGACGCCGCCCGCACCCTGGGCATCCACCCCGCGCGCATCGTGGTGCGGCACGTCCTGCCCAATGTGCTGCCCACCCTCGTCGCCACCTTCCTGCTGGACTTCGTCGCCGCACTGATCGGATTCACCGCCATGAGTTATCTCGGACTCGGCGTCTCCGCCGACAGCCCGGACTGGGGGCGCATGCTCGCCGAGGGGCAGACCCTGGTCGCGGAGAACCCGTGGCTGTCCCTGGCTCCCGCGGTGCTGCTCTGCCTGACCGCCATCAGCGCCTCGCTCCTCGGGGACTGGGCGCAGGAGCGGCTCGACCGCCGAGGGGGCCGCGCATGAAACCGCTGCTGTCGACCGACCGGCTCGGCGTCACCACCGCCGGACGACGCGGACGCCCGTCGGTACTCCTACGCGAGGTCGGCCTCGACGTCGCCGAGGGACAGACCTTGGGCATCGTCGGCGAGTCCGGCAGCGGCAAGTCCCTGACCGCACGGGCGATCACCGGACTGCTTCCCCGTGGCCTCGCCGCCCACGGCTCGGTCCACTTCGACGGCCAGGAACTCGTCGGGGCCACGGAGAAGCAGCTGCGTCCCTTGCGCGGCACGTCCCTCAGCCTGCTGCTGCAGGACCCGTTCACCATGCTCAACCCGCTGCAGACCGCGGGTGCCGGCATCGCCGAGTCGTTGCCCGGCCCGCGCCGTGACCGCGCCGCACTGCGGGACGAGGTCGTCCGCCGCCTCGACGAGGTCAACCTGCCGCCGGACGTCGCCGACCGTCGCCCGTACCAACTCTCCGGCGGCATGCGCCAGCGTGTCTCGCTCGCCTGCGCGCTGGCCGGCGACCCGCGGCTGCTCATCGCCGACGAGCCGACCACCGCACTCGACGCCACCACCCAGGACGACGTCCTGAGGCTGCTCAAGGACATACAGCAGCGCCGCGGCATGGCGCTGATCCTGATCACCCACGACCTGCGGGTCGCCTTCGACGTCTGCGACCGCATCCACGTCATGTACGCGGGTTCGGTCCTCGAGACCGGGCCCGCCAAGGCCCTGGAACAGAGCCCCGCACACCCGTACAGCCACGGACTGCTCCGGTCCGAGCCACCGCTCGGCCACTACGCCGACGAGCTGGTCTCCATCCCCGGCTCGGTGCCGTCCGCCGACAGCGTCGGAGCCCGCTGTGCCTTCGCCGACCGCTGCCAGTGGGCCGAGGACGTCTGCACCACCGCCCGCCCGCCGCTGGAACCCCTCGGGGACGAGCGCGCGTCGGCCTGCCTGCGGCTGCCGGAGATCGACCTCGCCCCCGTCGCCGTCGAGCTGCACGGAACACCGCCGCCCGCCCCGGCCGCCAGCGCCCCTACCGTCGCCGCGCTCACCGACGTCCGCAAAACCTTCCGCAGCACGCCCCTGATCGGCCGCCCGCACACCACCGTGGCGCTGCAACGCGTCAGCCTCGAGGTTCGCGAGGGGGAGTGCGTCGGCCTCGTCGGGGAGACCGGCTCGGGGAAGTCCACCATCGCCCGCTGCCTGCTCGGCCTCGCTTCCCCCGACAGTGGCCGTATCGACCTCGGCGGCGTCGAGATCACCGGACGACGGCGGCCGAAGCACGCCCACACCCTGGTCCAGGCCGTTTTCCAGGACCCGTACTCCTCGCTCAACCCCAGCCTGACCATCGGCACCGCCCTGCGCGAGGCCGCGGGCCAGGGTCCCGGGAACAGCGGTGACCCGGCCGAGCTGCTGACCCGAGTGGGCCTGCCCGCCTCGTACGCGGCGCGCAGACCGGCCGCGCTCTCCGGCGGCGAGCGGCAGAGGGTGGCGATCGCCCGCGCGCTCGCCGTCCAGCCCAGGCTGCTCATCTGCGACGAACCCGTCGCCGCCCTCGATGTCTCCGCCCAGGCGCAGATCCTCGAACTGCTCAGGGACATCCGCCGCAGCACGGGCATGAGCATGCTGTTCATCACCCACGACCTGTCCGTCGTACGGCAGATGGCCGACCGGCTGGTGGTGCTCCTGCACGGCGAGGTCGTCGAGTACGGGGCCACCGACACGGTCCTGGGCGATCCACGGCACGACTACACCCGGCAGCTGATCGAGGCCGTTCCCGGCGCTCCTGCGGTCCCGGAACCGGACGTACCCTGAACGGGCAGAGGTGGCGACAGCAAGGAAGTGGCATGCGGACGGACGGGCTGCAGGAGATCGTCGACGGCCTGGCCGACCGGCTTCAGCGCTCCGTCGCCGTGGACGATCCCGCCATCCATCTGATCGTGGCCAGCAAGCACTACGGAGACGAGGACCCCGTCCGCGTCCAGTCGGTGCTCGGCCGCGAGGTCACCGACGAGATCGCGCAGACCGTACTGTCCGGGATCGACCAGGCAGAGGGACACACCCGGCTGCCGGCCATGCCGCAGTTCGACTCGACGGCCCGGGTCTGCTTCCCGGTCCGCTACGCGAAGGTGCTCCTCGGCTATCTCTGGCTCATCGACAAGGACGAGAGCCTCACCGACGAGGAGATCACCGAGACGGCGGCGGCGCTGGAGACCATCGCGCTGCTGATGTACCGCCACAACCTCGACTCCGAGCGCCGGCAGTCGCTGCACGACGGCCTGCTGCGCGAGCTCCTCGCGGCCGATCCGGCGGCCCGGCTGCGGGCCGAAGCCGACATCGAGGACGAAGGGGTGGTGGGGGATCCGTCATCCGCCACCGTCGTCGCCGTCCAACTGGCGCGCAGCGACACGGGAGCCGACGGAGCCGGCGGCGGTGCCTCCTCGCACGACGCGGCGGAGCTGGCGCTCGCCCAGGCCGTACGGCAGACCGTCGGCGCGTACCCCGACATGGACTGCCTCACGTCGCTGCAGCGACGCCGGGCCGTACTCCTCGTCACCGGCCGGCACAGCCGCAACGGGCAGCTCCTCACCGAGGTGTGCCGCCGCGTCGTGGACTCCGTCGGCCGAGTCACCCGGCGGCGAGCGGTCGCCGGCATCGGCCTGGCCCAGGAAGGCCTCGGAAAGGCCGCCGTCTCCTACGACCAGGCACTCGTCGCGGCACGCGCCGCGGAGTTCCTCCCGGGGCTCGGCTCCGTACTGCAGTGGGAATCCCTGGGCGTCTACGCACTGCTGGCCCAGATCCCGCCGCACGAGGCACAGTCCGCCGCCTATCCGGTGCCGCTGCTGCGTCTCGCGCGCAGCAAGAACGCCGAGGTACTGATGTCCACCGCGGAGGTCTATCTCGACTACGCCGGTGACGCGCAGCGGGCAGCGGACACCCTGCACATCCACCGCACCACGCTCTACCAGCGCATCGGTCGGATCGAAGAGGTGTCGGGACTCGATCTCCGCGACGGCCTCGACCGGCTGACCCTGCACCTCGGCCTGAAGATGGCCAGGCTCACCGGGTCGTTCGACAGGATCGGTCTGGCCTGACCGCGGCCCGGTCTACAGCTGTCAGTCACAGCCGGTCGAACAGTCAGCAGCAGTAGATACCCGCAGGGGCGCCCCGATCCTAGGCTCGACCTCCGATCACAGGAGGCAGGTCATGCGCGAATCGTTCGACGCCATCGTCATCGGGGCCGGGGTCATCGGCAGCTCCGTCACCCATGCGCTCGCCGCCGACGGATGGCGGGTGTGTGCCGTCGACGGCGGTCCCACCGCGGGCAGCGGATCCACCAGCGCCTCGTCCGCGGTCGTACGGTTCAACTACTCCACCTTCGCCGGGGTGGCCGCAGCGTGGGAGTCCAGGCACGCCTGGCAGGACTGGGCCGGCCACCTCGGCGGCAGTGACGACGCCGGCCTGGCAGGCTTCTTCACCACCGGCGGACTGACCCTGGACACACCGCGACAGGACCGCACCCGGGTGCTGTCCCTGTTCGACGAGGTCGGCGTGGAGTACGAGGACTGGGACGCGGCCACCATCCGGGAACGACTGCCGCTGCTCGAGACCGGCCGCTACTACCCGCCCAAGGCCCTCTCCGACGACGACTTCTGGGACGCGGGACCCGACGGCGAACTCACCGGCTACTGGACGCCCGACAGCGGATTCATCGACGATCCGCAACTGGCCGCGCACAACCTGATGACGGCGGCCCGCCGGCACGGGGCGACCTTCAAGTTCCGCAGCCGCGTCACCGCGGTGCACAGCTCCGGCCGCATCACCGGCGTCACCCTCGCCGACGGCAGCGAACTGTCCGCCCCGGTCGTGGTCAACGTGGCGGGACCGCACTCCGGCGCCGTCAACGAACTGGCGGGCGTGGGGGAGTCGTTCACGGTGCACACCCGCCCGCTGCGGCAGGAGGTGCACGAGGTGCGCGCCCCCGAGGGCTACAGCCCCGACGGGCCCGGCCCGCTGGTCGCGGACACCGATCTGGGCACGTACTTCCGCGGCACTCCCAGCGGCGGACTGATCGTCGGCGGAACCGAGCCCGAATGCGACGAGTTGCAGTGGCTGGAGGACCCCGACGCGTATCACATGCACCCGACGCAGGCCCTGTACGCCGCCCAGGTCTACCGGGCCGCCCGGCGGCTGCCCACCTTGCAGGTGCCCGGCGCCCCACGAGGTGTCGCCGGCGTCTACGACGTCGCCGACGACTGGACCCCGATCTACGACCGGACCGAACTGCCGGGCTACTACGTCGCGATCGGCACCAGCGGCAATCAGTTCAAGAACGCCCCCGTCGTCGGCCAGTTCCTCACCGCGATCATCAGGGCCTGCGAGAACGGCCACGACCACGACCAGGACCCGGTCCACGTCGCCCTGCCGCGGACCGGCCACAAGATCGACCTCTCCCAGTACAGCCGGATGCGACCGGTCGACGGGGACGGCGCGGCCTCCGGCGTCATGGGCTGAGCACCGGCATACGGTCTCGCGGCGCCGGTGGGCATCCGCAGTGCCCGGCCACCGCGACGCTCGGTTCCCGTCGACCAGCTGCAGGGCATCCGGCCCGCTGGATTCGAAGCCCCAACCACCTGCACAGCCACCCAGAAGGGGGCAACCACCGTGGCCACCCACGACGCAGCCGTAGACCTCACCTCCGCCCACTGGACACCGGGCGACCGGGACCGCTACCTGGCCGAGCAACGCACCATCCGCACCACCGCGGGCACCGCGAGCGGCGACAACGGCGCGGTCACCGTGGCCTACAGCGCCTACGCCGCACGCGCCGGCCTCGAAGCGCTCAAGCAGGGCGGCAGCTCCGTCGACGCGGCGCTGACCACGGCCCTCGCGCAGGTCGCCCTCAAGGCCGGCGCCCCGATCAGCTACTTCGGCATGATGTCGCTCGTCCACTACGAGGCCGCCACCGGCCGGGTCCACACCATGAACGCCGAGTGGAACACCGTCGCCGGCGAGAAAGACCCCCGCAGCATCCCGGGCAAGATCTCACTCGGCCCCGGCGTGGGCCCGCTCGGCACCGAACCCAGCGGGCGCACAGCCCTGGTCGGCGGCTTCATGAAGGGAGTCGAGTCCGCCCACGGCCGGTTCGGCACGCTGCCGTTCGAGGCACTGTTCCAGCCGGCCGTCGAGCTGGCGGACGACGGCGTACCGGTCACCTCGGATCTCGCCTGGTGCTACCGGCTGCGCCGGGACGACCTGGCCAGGCTGCCGGAGACGAGAAGCACGCTGCTCAAGCCGGACGGCTCCGGCTACGTCGAGGGCGACACCCTGCGGCAACCGCGGCTTGCCGAGACGCTGCGCCGCATCGCGGCGGAAGGCGCCGACCACATGTACGGCGGCCCGTGGGGCGAGAAGCTCATCCGGGCCGTGCAGGCCGAGGGCGGCAAGATGACGCTCCAGGACCTGACGGACTACGAAGTCACCTGGGCGGACGCGCTCACGGCCGAGATCGGCGGCGGGTACACGGTCGCCACCGCACCCTGGCCGAACGCCGGCGGAGTGGCCCTCATCGAGGCGCAGAACCTCGCCCGCGTGGCCGGACTGCCCGAGCGCGAGCACTGGACCCGGTCGTCGCAGTCCCTGCGCACCGCGCTCGACGTCTCCCAACTGGTGCAGCTCAGCTACCTCCCGTCCGAGACCCTGGAGGCGCTCTTCCCCGGGATCGACTTCTCTCCCGAGGCGCGCGTGACCCTGCAACACGCTGAGGAGTTGTGGTCCCGCGTCGAGGCAGGGGCGCCCTTCCCGGCCTGGCAGCCCTCTCCTCCCAAGCACTCCGACGACGTGGTCGCCGTCGACGCGGACGGCAACATCACCGCCGTCACCCACACCATCAACAGCGCGCTGTGGGGCAAGACGGCCCTCAACATCGACGGCATCTCGATCGGCGACCCGGCCTCGTACCAGCAGGAGTTGATCGCGCGCACCGGTCCCGGTCGCCGGCTGCCCGCACCGACCGAGACGGGCGTGCTCTTCAAGGGCGACGACGCGGTACTCGGCTTCGCGTCGATGGGCGCGGGACTTCACCACCGCACGCTGCAGGCGCTGTTGAACTACACCGCCTTCGGCACGACCGTCCAGGAGACCGTCGACTCGGCCGACTTCTACGCGCCGCAGGTCGACACCGAGACCGGCCGGGCGACCGTCATCGTCCCGGGCGGCCGCTTCGACCACGACGTACTGGACGGCATCGGGATCGACTGGCGCGAGGTGGAGGGCGAGGACGCCCGGCTCGGCGGCGAGGGCCTGTGGGTGGCGGTGGAACGTGACCCGGTGACGGGCCGCCTGAGCGCCGCCTCCCACAACCGCAACAACAGCGGAGCCGTCGCCTACTGACTGCGGACGTCCCGCCGCAGGCCCCCGAGCATCCGGTGCTCGGGGGCCTGCCCCGACGGGCGGCCCGGCACCGGCGACCTTTCGGCCGCCGCCGAAGCAGTCCGGAGCTAGCTTCGGAGCATGAGCGCACACACCTACCGGGCCCTGCTGCACTGGGCAGGATCCACCGCCGACGGCATCCGCACCTACGCGCGCGAGCACACCGCACACGCCCCGCCCGCCGCGCAGGAGCTGCGCCTGAGTGCGGATCCCGCCTTCCGCGGGCATCCGGAGCTGCTCAATCCCGAGCAACTCGTGGTGATGGCCGCGTCGTCCTGCCAACTGCTGTCGTTCCTCGCCGTCGCCGCCCGCGCCGGTGTGGACGTACTCGCCTACGACGACGAGGCCACCAGCCGCCTCGACCTCACCGCCGAGCCCGCCCGCCTCACGTCGATCCACTTGAACGTGACGGTACGGACGGCCCCCGGCACCGATCCGGCCGAGATCGAACGCCTCGGGGCCCAGGCACACCGCGAGTGCTACATCGCCAACAGCCTTGCCGTCCCCGTCGAGGTCACCACGACCCGATCGGGCCCGCCCGGGGAGAGTTGAGACCGCAAGGCGCCCAACCCCCGCGTGGCACCGGTGTTCCGGCCCTGGCACCCTGGGTAGGCGTCGAGGACCCGGCCGCCCCCGCGAGGCCGCCGCGACCGCGCGAGGAGAGGAATCACCGTGACGCTGGACCAGCCCCCGACGGACGTGGTGCAGGCGGTGGTCGTCTACGACGGGCAGCTCCTGCTCGTGGCAGAGGCGGACGCCTGGGGCCTGCCCACGGGAGGCACCGAGCCGGCCGAGAGCGCCGAGGCGGCAGCCGCCCGTATCGTCTACGAGCTCACCGCCTATCTGGTCGACGGCTCACCGCCACTGGAGCCGCGGAGCAAGGGCAGTACGGCCGTCGTCTGCCACCCGCTGACCGAGGATCCGTCGGGAAGCGGCAGCCTGCCGTCCGAGCGGCTCCGCTGGGTCCTGTTCACCGAACTCGACGACATCGAACTGCCCCCGGCCGTACGGGAGTACGTGCGCGGCCACACACCGGCGTGAGGTGCCGGGGCAGCGGCCCGAACCGCTCCTGACACTCGGCGGGCAATTTCCGCGCCGGGTTTTCTGCGGCCGGATATTCCCGGCACGTTCCCTGATGCGGACGGCAAACCCGCACGGGCGCCTCGGTAATGGTGACATGCACCGCTCCCACGCATCGTCGACGTCGGTTCCCGAAGCGGTCCGCCATCAGCGGATGCACCCCTCGGTACCAGGTCAGAACGCATCTGGACAGGCCGTGGGCCGCTGCCGGAACAGCTGGATAAACGCCATCTATCGACCCATCGAAAAGGTTGCTTTGACTTGCCGCGGAACGCGGGAGGAAGGTAATCCCGCGACGGATTTCGGAATCCGCGACCGCATCAGCGGAAGCAGTCGGGGAAAGAGGCAGAACAGAAGATGAGCGGCATCGAGGACCCGGTCGACGACCTGAGAGTGACCCCGCCGAAGGAGTGGGCGGCGGGCGTCCCCGGAGTGGCCCACGCCCTCGAGTACTCGCTCGGGCAGACATCCGTGCGCCGCACCGCTCTGACTCTCCTGAACGTCAACCAGGCCAAGGGCATCGACTGTCCGGGCTGTGCCTGGCCCGAGCCGGGCAAGCGGCACCGGAACGAGTACTGCGAGAACGGCGCCAAGCACATCAGCGACGAGGCCACCACGCGCCGCGTCACCCGCGAATTCTTCCGCGAGCACTCCGTCGCCGAACTGGGCGCGAAGTCCGACTACTGGCTGAACCAGCAGGGCCGGCTCACCGAGCCGATGGTCAAGCGCCCCGGCGCGACCCACTACGAGCCCATCGCCTGGGACGAGGCACTCGACCTGCTCGCCGGCGAACTGCGCGCACTCGCCTCACCCGACGAGGCCCTCTTCTACGTCTCGGGACGCCTCAGCAACGAAGCCGCCTTCCTGCTCCAGCTCTTCGTCCGCGCGTACGGCACCAACAACCTGCCCGACTGCTCCAACATGTGCCACGAGTCCAGTGGTTCGGCGATGACGCAGACCCTGGGCGTGGGCAAGGGGACCGTCTCCCTGGACGACATCCACCAGGCCGACCTGGTGTTCGTCGTGGGCCAGAACCCCGGCACCAACCACCCGCGCATGCTCTCCGCCCTCGAGGAGACCAAGAGCAACGGCGGCCAGGTCGTGGCGGTCAACACGCTGCCCGAAGCGGGCCTGAAGCGCTTCAAGAACCCGCAGCGGGCGCGTGGTGTCGTGGGCCGGGGCACCGCCATCGCCGACCAGTTCCTGCACATCAAGGCCGGCGGCGACCTCGCCCTCTTCCAGGCGCTCAACCTGCTGCTGCTCGAGGCGGAGGACGCCGCCCCGGGCACGGTCGTGGACCATGAGTTCGTCGACCGGTACACCACCGGCTTCGAGGAGTTCGCCGAGCACACCCGGAAGGTGTCCTGGGACCACGTGCTCGAGGCCACCGGTCTCAGCCGCGAGGAGATCGAGCAGGTCCACGAGCGCGTCCTGGCCGCAGGGAAGATCATCGTGTGCTGGGCGATGGGCCTCACCCAGCACAAGCACGGCGTGCCCACCATCCGCGAGATCGTCAACTTCCTTCTGATACGCGGCAACATGGGCCGGCCGGGTGCGGGCGCCTGCCCGGTGCGCGGTCACAGCAACGTCCAGGGCGACCGCACCATGGGCGTCTGGGAGCGGGTGCCGCAGTCTTTCCTCGACGCCCTGGAGCGGGAGTTCCACTTCACCCCGCCCACCCGGCACGGGCTGGATTCGGTCGACGGGATCCGCGCCATGTCCGAGGGTCGCGCCAAGCTGTTCCTCGGCGTCGCGGGCAATTTCGTACGGGCCACTCCCGACAGCGACGTCACCGAGGCGGCGATGCGCGGCTGCCGGCTCACCGCACACGTCTCCACCAAACTCAACCGTTCGCACACGGTGTGCGGCCAGACGGCACTGATTCTTCCCACGCTCGGCCGCAGCGACCGGGACATCCAGGCCTCGGGCGAGCAGTTCGTCACCGTCGAGGACTCCATGAGTGAAGTCCACGCATCCCGGGGGAAGTTGCCTCCCGCCTCCCCGCATCTGCTGAGCGAGGTGGCGATCATCGGCCGCCTCGCCCGCCGGACCCTCGGGACGTCACCCGACATCCCCTGGGAGGACTTCGAGGCCGACTACGGCACAGTCCGTGACCGGATCTCCCGCGTCGTACCCGGCTTCGAGAACTTCAACGAACGCGTCGCCGAGCCCGGCGGTTTCACCCTGCCCAACGCGGCGAAGGAGCGGGCCTTCGCCACCCCGAGCGGGAAGGCCGTCTTCACCAGCAATGACTTCACCATGCCGGACGTACCCGAGGGGCACCTGCTGCTGCAGACGCTGCGGTCGCACGACCAGTGGAACACCGTCTGGTACGCGCCGAACGACCGCTACCGCGGTATCCACAACGCCCGCCGCGTCGTCCTCGTCAACCCCGCAGACCTGGCCGAACTCGGCCTGGAGGACGGTCAGTCGGTGGATCTGGTGAGTGTGTGGCACGACCGGCGCGAGCGCCGCGCCGAGGGCTTCACCACCGTCGCCTACCCCGCGAGCCGAGGCTCGGCGGCCGCGTACTACCCCGAGACCAACGTCCTCGTCCCGCTGGACAGCGTGGCCGACATCAGCAACTGCCCCACCTCCAAGGGCGTGGTGGTCCGCCTGGAGCCCGTACGGCGGTCCGAGAGCGAGGCAGCGGTCGCATGGGCCGGGTGACCGCGCGCCGACGGGTGCTGCGCATCAGGGACGGGGTGCAGACGTACCGCCCCGACACCCTGGCGGCCGAGGAACCCATGGAGATCCGCGTCGGTGGACGTGCCCTCAGCGTGACCATGCGCACCCCGGGCAACGACTTCGACCTGGCCGCCGGCTTCCTGGCCGGTGAGGGCGTCCTGCACGCCGCCGACGAGATCGCCGGGATCCGCTACTGCGCCGGCGCGACGGAGGACGGAAGCAACACGTACAACGTCGTGGATGTCGGCCTGGCGCCTGGTGTGGCCGCCCCGGACGCCTCCCTCGAGCGCAACTTCTACACCACCTCGTCGTGCGGCCTGTGCGGAAAGGCCGGCCTCGACGCGGTGCGTACGATCGCCCGCTGGTCCGTGGCCGACGACCCGCTGCGCATCGGCCCGGAACAGCTGACCGCCCTGCCCGACCGGCTGCGCGCGGCACAGAAGGTCTTCGACACCACGGGCGGACTGCACGCGGCCGGCCTCTTCACCGCGGACGGCGAACTCCTGTGCCTGCGCGAGGACGTGGGCCGCCACAACGCCGTCGACAAGGTCGTCGGGCATGCCCTGCGCTCGGGCATGCTGCCGCTGAGCGGCACCGTCCTGATGGTGAGCGGCCGCGCCTCCTTCGAACTCGTCCAGAAGGCCGTGATGGCAGGCATCCCGATGCTCGCCGCGGTCTCCGCCCCGTCCTCCCTCGCGGTGGACCTGGCGGACGAGAACGGACTGACCCTGGTCGGCTTCCTCCGCGGCGCCTCGATGAACGTCTACACCGGAGCGGAACGTCTGCAGCCGGTACCCGTGGGGTGACTGCGAGGCACCACCCAGGGGCCCGATCGCTGGTCACCTTTACCTTCCGCTCCCGCACGGGGTATGTCTTGCAGCATGCTGCTGCGCCAACTGGAATACCTCAATGCTCTCGCGCGCGAGGGTCACTTCGGCCGGGCGGCGGAAGCATGCCATGTGTCCCAGCCCGCCCTCTCCGCCGGTATCCGCAAACTCGAGGACGAACTCGGCGTGCAGATCGTCCAGCGCGGGCACCGTTTCGAGGGATTCACGCCCGAGGGCAGGCAGGTGCTGCAGTGGGCGCACCGCATGATCGCCGAGAAGGACGCCATGCGCAGCGCGCTGGCGAGCATGCGGGGCGGGCTGACGGGCGTACTGCGGATCGGGGCGGTGCCCACGGCCCTCACGGTCGCCTCGTTGCTCACGGCGCCGCTGCACGCACAGCATCCGACGATGCAGTTCTCTCTCGACTCCATGTCGTCGCGCGAGATCGTGAGCAGACTCAACGAATTCGACATCGACGCCGGGATGACATACATCGACGGCGAGCCGCTCGGCAAGGTCCGCGTCGTTCCGCTGTACCGGGAGCGTTATCTCTTTCTCACGCCCAGCGACGGAGAATTCGCCGGACTGGACTCGATCCGCTGGGCAGAGGCTGCCACGGCCCGACTCTGTCTGCTCGCCCCGGTGATGCAGAACCGCCGAATTCTGGACGGCCATTTCGCCGAGGACGGGGCGACGGTGAACCCGGTCGTCGAGACCGACACAGTTTCCGCGGTGTACGCGCACATCTCGGCCATGCGCCTGTCCAGTGTCATTCCGCATGCCTGGCTGCACAGTTTCGGGGTGCCGGAGGGCATGACGGTCATCACGCTTCCGCGCCCGGCCCGTACGCACCAGGTGGGGCTCGTGCTGGCCGATCGAGGCCCCGGTTCGATGCTCGCCCGTGCCCTCGTCGATACTGCACGCCAGGTGGACATGGGCAGTGCCCTGGACGATGTGGTGCGACGCAGACTGCCGGCCGCCGGCCTCCGGAACGGGCCCGTTGCGGAGGCCGGACAGAACGGACCGGACGCGAGTACCGCGGAGAATCCGGCGAGTTGATAAATCCGGGCTATCGAAAGATTTGCAGCGGGACTTTGACGTGGATCACGTCCAGCTCTAACTTTTCAGTGCTCACCGGCAGTTCGGCGACCGTCCGGCCGTCGGGCATGTCCGCAATTCCGCAACGATGGGCCGTTCGTGCCGCGAGGTGCCCCCACGCATCCCTCGCTCTCCGCACAGCCGATCACGGCTTCGCACAAGGAGGTGGACAGTGGCCGTACTGTCCTTTCTCGACCGCGAGCACACGGTGGCTCCACCCGGATACAGCCGTTGGCTCATTCCGCCCGCCGCGCTCGCCATTCATCTCTGTATCGGTCAGGTCTACGCGACGAGCGTGTACAAGACCGTCCTGGTCGAGCACTTCGACACATCTCTGACCGCGATCGGCGTCATCTTCTCCATAGCCATCGTGATGCTCGGCGTCTCGGCGGCCGTGATGGGCACCTGGGTGGACCGGGTCGGTCCGCGCAAGGCCATGTTCACCTCGGCCTGCTGCTGGTCGGCCGGCTTCCTGGTGGGCGCCCTTGGTATCGCCACCGGTCAACTGTGGCTCGTCTACCTCGGATACGGAGCGCTCGGCGGGATCGGCCTCGGTATCGGCTACATCTCGCCCGTCTCCACCCTGATCAAGTGGTTCCCGGACCGGCCGGGCCTGGCCACCGGCATGGCCATCATGGGCTTCGGCGGCGGCGCACTGATCGCCTCCCCGCTCTCCAAGGACCTGATGTCGCTCTACGCACCCGACGGTGCGGACGGCGCGTCCGTGGCCAAACTCTTCCTCACCCTCGGCGTCGTGTACTTCGCCGTGATGATGCTCGGCGTCTTCACCGTGCGCGTACCGGCGCCGGGCTGGAAGCCGGAGGGCTTCGACCCGTCCCGTCTGAAGGCCAAGCCGATGGTGACCACCGCCCAGGTGTCCGCCAACAACGCGATCAAGACGCCCCAGTTCTGGCTCCTGTGGACCGTGCTGTTCTGCAACGTCACCGCCGGCATCGGCATTCTGGAACAGGCCAGCCCGATGATCACGGACTTCTTCCGCGAGAACGGCACCTCCACCGTGACAGCCGCGGCGGCGGCCGGCTTCGTCGGTCTGCTCTCGGTGTTCAACATGGCGGGCCGGTTCGTGTGGTCCTCCACCTCGGACTTCATCGGCCGCAAGCCCGTCTACGTGGTCTACCTCGGCGTGGGCATGGGCCTCTACACCCTGCTCGCCCTGGTCGGCGGCGAGTCGACGGCCCTCTTCGTGCTGCTCGCCGCCGTGATCATCTCCTTCTACGGTGGTGGATTCGCCACTGTGCCCGCCTACTTGCGGGACCTGTTCGGCACGTTCCAGGTCGGCGCCATCCACGGCCGTCTGCTCACCGCCTGGTCCACGGCGGGGGTCGTCGGGCCGCTCATCGTGAACGGCATCCTGGACGCGCGCGGCACACCCGGCGAGCTCGTCGCTGCGGACTACCGCCCCGCACTGTTCACCATGGTGGGCGTCCTCGCGGTCGGCTTCGTGGCCAACCTCCTGGTACGCCCGGTCGCCGCACACCGCCACGAGCAGCCGGCCGGCGAACCGGTGGCCGAGACCACCGAGCCGAGCCAGGTCGGCTCCAACTAGCGCGGAGCGCACCGCAGTCGGTGCCACCCCCGCACATTCCCGCCCACTGGCGAAGGAGGAAACAGACCATGTCGGAACGTCCCGTCGCATCCGGGGGCCAGACCCCGCGTATCGCCCTCTCCTGGCTGATCGTCGGCGTGCCGCTGATCTACGGAGTGGTGCAGGCGATCAGGTCGAGCCTGCCGCTCTTCACCGGCTGACCCACCTGCCCGACCGAGAGGCCTGTCCCGTCCGCGGGGCAGGCCTCTTCGCGCTTCATGACAGCAGGGCCGGGGCTCCGGCGAGCACGACACCGGGTTCGCCCGCCGCATCGAGGCGGCCCGCGTGCAGCAGCAGGCAGTGATCGCCGGAACGGGCCGAGTCGAGATCATGGGTCGCCTGCACCACCGTCGTGCCGTCCGCGACCAGGTCGGTGAGGAGCAGCCCGATGCTCTGCCGCGCCTCTGGGTCGAGGCCCGTGCACGGCTCGTCGAGCAGCAGCAGATCGGACCGCTGTGCCACGCCCTGGGCGATGAAGGCACGTTGGCGTTGCCCGCCGGACAGTTCGCCCAGCTGCCGCCCTGCCAGATCCGCGATGCCGAGCCGCTCGAGAGCCTCGCCGATGATCGAGTGATCGCCCTTCGTCAGTCGCCGCCACGGTCCGCGCTCCCGCCAGCGTGCCATCGCGACGGCTTGCCGCACGGTGAGCGGCAGCGCGTCGCTCACCGCGCCGCGCTGCGGCACGAAGGCCGCCGGGCCCCCGCGATGGATCACCGCCCCCGACGTCGGCTTGATCACACCGGCGACGGCGGAGAGCAGCGTGGACTTCCCGCTGCCGTTCGCTCCCACCAGCGACGTGACCGCCGACTCGGGTATGTCCGCGGTGACTTGATGCAGAACCGTGCGCCCGTCGTAGCCGGCACTCACGGCGTCGAGACGAGTGCGGCAGGGCCGGCGGGATGCCGGAGGGGAAGTACTCATTCGGGGTCCAGTCTGTAGTGACAATCATTTTCAGTATAGTCTGCGGGCATGGAGTGGTTGACCGGTCCCTTCGAGGTGACCTTTGTGCAAAGAGCCCTGATCGGAGGGCTGCTGGTGTCCGCGATCGCCGCACTCGCGGGTACCTGGGTGGTCCTTCGGGGGATGGCGTTCCTCGGCGACGCGATGTCGCACGGACTGCTTCCCGGGGTGGCGGTCGCCTCGCTGCTCGGGGGAAGCCTCCTGATCGGAGCGGCGGCGAGCGCCGTGGTCATGGCGGCCGGTGTGAGTGTGCTCGGCCGTACGCCGAGGCTGTCGCAGGACACCGGGATCGGGCTGCTCTTCGTCGGGATGCTTTCGCTCGGCGTGATCATCGTGTCCCGGTCGCAGTCGTTCGCCGTCGACCTGACGGGCTTCCTCTTCGGTGACGTGCTGGCTGTCGGGGAGGACGACCTGGTCGCTCTCGCGGCCGCGCTCCTCCTTGCGGCAGTGGTCGCGGCGTCGGGTCATCGGGCCTTCCTCGCGCTGGCCTTCGACGCACGCAAGGCGCACACGCTCGGACTGCGTCCGCGGGCCGCCCATGCAGTGCTCCTCGGACTGCTGACGCTCGCGATCGTCGCGTCCTTCCACATCGTGGGGACCCTGCTCGTACTCGGTCTGCTCATCGCGCCGCCGGCCTCGGCGCTGCCGTGGGCGCGGAGTGTGCCGGGGGTGATGGCCGGTGCCGCGGTCCTGGGAGGGAGCGCCACCTTCTGCGGTCTGCTCCTGTCCTGGCATCTCGGCACCGCCGCCGGGGCGACGATCGCGGCCTTCGCCGTCGCCCAGTTCTTCCTCTCCCGGTTGGTCGCCGGCCTGGTCGGCCGCGACCGCGCCGAGGCCGCACCGCCCACGCCCACTCCGGCGTTCGACGGGCCAGTCGTCGCGCCACCTCTCCGTACCGCAAG
Source organism: Streptomyces sp. YIM 130001 (assembly GCF_003574445.1). Taxonomy (GTDB): domain Bacteria; phylum Actinomycetota; class Actinomycetes; order Streptomycetales; family Streptomycetaceae; genus Streptomyces. Next base: position 497,309 of record NZ_KZ984549.1, on the reverse strand, counting down.
CACCGCACGTACCGCAGCAGACATGGGAGTCAAGGAATCGTGACCACCCGCAGCACCACGGCCCGCCGGCTCCCGGCCGTCGCCGCGCTCACTCTCGCCCTGTGCGCGGGATGCGCCTCCGGCGACGGCACCGAGCAGCAGCCCGCCGAGTCCAAGTCGTCGGCCTCCGCGCCGCACGGATACGTCGAGGGCGCCGAGGAGTCCGCCGAGCAGCAGTCGCGGCTCGTCCTCGGTGACCCGGCCACCGGCAGGACCCGGGTACTCGACCTCATCGACGAGAAGACGCACAGGACCCCGTCGGTGAAGAAGCCGACCGCTCTCACCACCGACGGCCGCTTCGCCCACTTCCACACCGCGACCGGAGCCACCGTGCTCGACACCGGCGCCTGGATGGTCGACCACGGCGACCATGTGCACTACTACCGGGCCGACATCCGGCCCGTAGGGCGGATATCCGCCGCCGACGACCTCGCGATACGCAGCGACGCGGCCGTCACCGCGGTGACCGGCAAGGACGGCGGCGCCCGCCTCCACCGACGTGCCGACCTCGAGGACGGACGGATCGGAAAGGGCCGGGATGCCGCGATCGACAAGCCCGTATCGGTGATCCCCTTCGACGAGCACCTGGTGGTCGTCTCCGACGACGGCGAGAGCGGCCGGGTCACCGTACGTACCCGCGCCGGCAAGCAGGTTGCCGCGCCGAAGGCCGGCTGCCGCGACCCGCGCGGCGACGCCGTCACCCGCCGCGGTGTCGTCCTCAGTTGCGCGGACGGAGCCGTGCTCGTACGGGAAGAGGACGGCAAGTTCGAGGCGGTGGAGATCCCGTACCCCGAGGACACGCCCGAGGAGGAGCGGGCGGACGACTTCCGCCTGCGGCCCGGCAGCGACACCCTCACCTCCCTCGCAGGCGACGCGGCCGTGTGGGTCCTGGATGTCACGGACCGCAAGTGGAAGCGGATCGACACCGGGCCCGTGGTCGCCGCCAACACCGCAGGTGAGGGTGCGCCGTTGCTCGCTCTCGGCCCGGACGGCACCCTGCGCGGCTACGACATCGACAACGGGCGCCGCACGGCGGAGATCGAACTCAAGGCCAAGGCCACCGGCCGAGGAAAGGGCAAGGACGCGGGCACGCCGGGAGCCCCCGACATCGCCGTCGACACGACCCGTGCCTACGTCAGCGACCCGGCGGGAAAGCGCGTCGACGAGATCGACTACAACGACGACCTGCGGCTGGCCCGCTCCTTCGACCTGGACATCAGCCCGGGCCTGATGGTGGAGACCGGCCGATGAACCTCCGCGCCGCACCGCGCCCTCGGCTCCGCCGCGCCGTGCTTCCCGTACTCGCCGCGTTGCTCGCCGTCGTGGCCCTGCCGGGCTGCTCGAACGAGCCGGACCGCCCGCACGTCGTGGTGACCACGAACATCCTCGGAGACATCACCCGGCGGATCGTCGGTGACGAGGCGCGGGTGCAGGTCCTGATGAAGCCCAACGCCGACCCGCACTCCTTCGGACTCTCCGCCACCGACGCAGCCTCCCTCGAACAGGCGGACCTCGTGGTGTTCAACGGCCTCGGCCTCGAGGAGAACGTCCTGCGGCACGTCGACAACGCCCGCGAATCAGGCGTGCCCACCCTCGAAGTCGGCGCGGGCGTGGATCCGTTGGCGTACGGCGCGGGCCAGGGCGAATCGGGGCAGCAGGACCCGCACTTCTGGACCGACCCCGACCGCGTACGCAAGGCCACCGGCCTGATCGCCGACGAGGTCACCGCGCACGTCGACGGAGCCGACGACCGGACCGTACGCAGGAACGCGGAGCGGTACCGCAAGGAACTGAGCACGCTCACCACCTGGATGACCGAGTCCTTCGCACGCATCCCGCCCGGGCGCCGGGCGTTGGTGACCAACCATCACGTCTTCGGCTACCTCGCCGAACGGTTCGGCTTCCGCGTGGTCGGCGCGGTCATCCCGAGCGGCACCACACTCGCCTCGCCGAGCTCGTCCGACCTGCGCTCACTCACCCGCGCCATGGACAAGGCCGGAGTACGGACCATCTTCGCCGACTCGTCCAGGCCCCAGAAGCTGGCCGACGTACTGCGCAAGGAGATGGGCGGCGACGTACGTGTCGTGGAGCTGTACTCCGAATCCCTGACCGGAAAGGGCGGGGGAGCGGACACCTATCTGGCCATGATGCGCGCCAACACCCGCGCCATGGCGGAGGGATTGACCGCCTGACCCTGCTCCCGACCCCCGTGATCCGACCCGTGCCGGGCGCCACGTCCGGCATGCCTGAAACCCGTTCGTCCCCGACGTAAAGGAACACCGGACATGAACATCCCCGTACGCAGTCACGCCGCCCAGGGCGCCGCGCTGGCCCTGGCCCTCACCGTCACCCTCACCGCCTGCGGCAAGGACGAGGACGCGGGCTCCTCGAAGGCCGCGGACGACAGCAGCCCGAGCGCCTCCAAGCCCCTCGAGGACCCCGTGGTCGCCACCTACGACGGCGGCCTCTACTTCCTCGACGGCAAGACCCTGAAGCTCGCAAAGACCGTGAAGGTCCCCGGCTTCAACCGCGTCAACCCGGTCGGCGACGACACCCATGTGATGCTCTCCACCGACAACGGCTTCCGCGTCGTGAACGCCGTCGAGCAGACGCTCACCGACATCGAGTACAAGGGCGCGAAGCCCGGCCACGTCGTCCGGCACGCGGGAAAGACCGTGCTCTTCACGGACGGCACCGGAGAGGTCAACGTCTTCGATCCCGCGGACCTCGCCGACGGCAAGAAGCCGAAGGGCCGCAAGCACACCTCCGACGAACCGCACCACGGTGTGGCCATCGAGCTGAAGAACGGCGAACTCCTCACCACTCTCGGCAACGAGGAGAAGCGCACCGGCGCCCGCGTACTCGACAAGGACGGCAAGGAGATCGCCCGCAACGAGGACTGCCCCGGAGTGCACGGCGAGGCCGCCGCGAAGGGTGAGGCCGTGGTGGTCGGCTGCGAGAACGGCGCACTGATGTACAAGGACGGCAAGTTCAAGAAGATCGACGCCCCGGACGAGTACGCCCGGATAGGCAACCAGGCGGGCAGCGACGCCTCCCCGGTTCTGCTCGGCGACTACAAGACCGACCCGGAGGCCGAGCTCGAGCGTCCCGAGCAGGTGTCGCTCATCGACACCCGGACCGGCAAACTGCGCCTGCTCGACCTCGGCACCAGCTACTCCTTCCGCTCGCTCGCCCGTGGACCGCACGGCGAAGCCCTGGTCCTGGGCACGGACGGCGACATCCGCGTCATCGACCCGGAGAAGGGCAAGGTCGTCCGTACCGTGCCCGCCATCGGGGAGTGGAAGGAGCCGCTCGACTGGCAGCAGCCCATGCCTGTCCTCTTCGTCCGCGACCACACCGCGTACGTGTCCGAGCCGGGCGAGAAGAAGCTGCACGCCATCGACATCGAGTCCGGCGAGAAGAAGGCATCGGTGACCCTGCCGAAGACGACGACGGAACTCTCCGGGGTGGTCGCCGGGCACTGAACGTACGTTCCCTCCGGCGCCGCACGGCATCCGTGGGCCGCGACCGTCCCGGCGGGCGCGGCCCACACATGCGTGCCGTGCGCCCACACATGCGTGCCGTGCGCCCACACATGCGTGCCGTGCCAGGGGGTGCATTCCGCTTCCGCGGCCGGGAACGCGAGCGCGGTGTATCCCGCACGATCCGTGCGGCGAGCGCGCTGACCTCGAAGAAGGGCGGCCGAAGGGGGCCTCGGCCGGCCGCGGGCACGGATGCCCGTCGCCAATTCGGTCGATTGTGCGAGACATCATGCCAGAGCAGCCCCCACTTTCGCGCGAGTTTGGCAACTGCCCGTTGCACATGATGACTTGACGACTACCGTGAGTGCCCGAGGATCAACGTAGGCTGGCGCGGCCGATGAATCCCCCCGAGCGGTGCAGCCATTCCGCATGGGGAGCCACGACGCGCCAGACACAGCCCACGCACCTTCCCCGGCACCGGCCGGAGAAGCACACACGAGGACACTGATGTCTCACCTTCGTGAACCGGCCGCACGCGCAGACCGCCGTGAGGGCGGACGGCACGGCAGGCCGGGACCCCGTACCGCCCAGCCGGTGGCCGAGGCCCAGATCCGCCGGCAGCTGCTGCGGACCGCGGTCCTGCCCGCGGTCGCGGTGGCACTCGGCGGGATCGCCGCAGTCCTTTTCACCCTGCGTTCCACCGGCGCGGAGGCGTCGACGGCGCTGTGGGCCGTACTCGCCGCAGCGGCCGCCGTGGCCGTCGCCGGAATCGTCGCCGGCGCCAAGTCCGCGGACCGTGCGGCCCGTTCCCTCGCCGACCGGGTGACCGAGCTGCGCCGCAGCAGCGCCCGGAGCCAGACCGAACTGCGCGCCCTCGTCGACCGACTGCGCAACGGCGAGCCCCCGCCCGAGCAGCGCACCCCCGAACGCCGCACCGCCGGCGACGAGTTCGACCTGCTCGCGGACGAGCTGAGCCGTGCCCACGAGTCGGCCGTCACCTCCGTGGTGCAGGCGGCCCAGCTCTCCAGCCAGACCGGCAGCGACCAGAAGGTCGAGGTGTTCGTGAACCTCGCCCGCCGCCTCCAGTCCCTGGTGCACCGCGAGATCCAGCTCCTCGACGAACTCGAGAACCAGGCCGAGGACCCGGAACTCCTCAAGGGCCTCTTCCAGGTCGACCAGCTCGCCACCCGTATCCGCCGGCACGCGGAGAATCTCGCCGTGCTCGGTGGCGCCATCTCCCGCCGGCAGTGGTCGCACCCGGTCACCGTGTCCGAGGTGCTGCGTTCGGCGATCGCCGAGGTCGAGCAGTACTCCCGCATCAAGCTGGTGCCCCCGATCGAGGGCACCCTGCACGGCCATGCCGTCGCCGACGTCATCCACCTGCTGGCCGAACTCGTCGAGAACGCCACCGTGTTCTCGGCGCCCCACACGCAGGTGCTGCTGCGCGCGAACCCCGTCGCCGCCGGTCTGGCCGTCGAGGTGGAGGACCGCGGGCTCGGCATGCCGGTCGCTGAACAGGACAAGATGAACGCCCTGCTCGCCGACCCCGACCAGGTCAACGTGGCCAGCCTGCTGTCCGACGGGCGCATCGGTCTGTTCGTAGTCTCCGCCCTGGCCCGACGGCACGGTGTCGCCGTCCGTCTGCAGAGCAACATCTACGGCGGCGTCCAGGCGGTCATCGTCCTGCCGCAAGGCCTCCTCGGCGCCGAACAGCCGCAGGGGGCGCACCGGTCGGGCGCACCGGCACGTGCCCCGTATCCGAACGGGCCGCAGGCTCCGGCGCCGGGCGCCCCGGCTTCGGCCGCCGCTCCGGCCCGGCCCGCGGAGCCCGCCCAACTGACCGCGGCCGCGCCGATGCCGGCGCCGGCACCCACTGCGGCACCCGCGCCGGCACCCACTCCGGCACCGGCACCCACTCCGCCACCGGCACCCACTCCGGCACCGGCTTCGGCACCCACCCCCTCATCGCCCAAGCTCCTCCCGCAGCTCGTCGACCGCCCGGCTCCCCAACCGACCCCCACCGCGACCGGCTCCGCCCTCTCGCTGCACACGCCGTCCGGCACCCGACCGCCGCTACGGACGCGGACCGCCGCCGACCGGACCCCCGGTGCCAGGGCCCCCGGCGACCGGACCGTGCACACCGCCGCGTCGTACCCCGGCTCCGATGCCGCACGACCCCAGGCCGCAGGACCTCAGGCGGCAGGTCCGGCCCACGGCTCGCACGCAGCGGCCGACGACGCTGCCCCCGCGGGCGGTTCGCCGTCCGGGGACCGTCGGCCCGCCGTCCATCTGCCGACCACCGGAATCCCCCTGCCCGTCAGGGCTCAGCGCGAGCCCCGCCCGAACCCGGCCGCCGCAGTACCCGGCGCCCGCACCGGCGGCGGCCAGCACGCTGCGCCGCCCTCGGTCACCGGCCGGCCCGCCCCCGCGGTAGCCGTCCCCGGGCAGCAGAACACCCCGGCCACGCCCGTCCCCGGCCAAGGCGCCGTACGCGGCACCATGGGCCGCCCGTCGCTGCCCCGCCGCCGCGCCCAGGAGCATCTGGCGCCCCAACTGCGCGAGGCCCCTGCTCCGCCACCCGAGGAAGCCGGCGACCCCGCCGGCCACGACCCCGGCCTGATGGCGGCCTTCCAGCGCGGCATCGGCCTCGCCGAATCCGCGGAACTGTCCGGCCAGGAATCGGACGAGGGCCACTCGGCCGGAGAGGAGCGGTCCGGCCGGACGAGCAGCGACTGACCCGCGTCCCCTCCTCCCTCCCCGCGTTTTCCCTCGTTACGTATCTACGCTGTATCGCAAGGAGTCGATCCATCATGGTGAGCGATGTGCCGACCGGCCATGTCAACGATCTGGACTGGCTGTTGAGCGGCCTGGTGCAGCGGGTGCCGCACACCCGCAGCGCGGTTCTGCTCTCCTCCGACGGGCTGGTCAAGTCCGTCCACGGGCTCGACCCGGACGGCGCCGACCACATGGCGGCGCTCGCCTCGGGTCTCTACTCGCTCGGCCGCAGCGCGGGCATCAAGTTCGGCGACGGTGGTGAAGTACGCCAGGTCGTCGTCGAACTGGCCACGACGCTGCTCTTCGTGTCCACCGCCGGCTCCGGCACCTGCCTCGCCGTGGTCGCCGGACGGGACGCGGACGCGGCCGTACTCGGTTACGAGATGGCGATGCTCGTCAAGAGCGTCCGGCCCTACCTCGTCACCCCGTCCCGGCACGCTGCGGAACCCACCGCCATGAGGCCTTGAACGTGGCCGCCCCGCAGGACGGGCCGTGGCTCGACGACGCGGCAGGCAGGCTCGTCCGCCCGTACACGGTGAGCAACGGCCGTACTCAACCCACGGCTCCGCTCGACCTGTTGTCCCTGCTGATGCCCACGGGGTCGGCGCACCTCGGACATCTCGGCCCCGAGCACAGCCAGGCACTGGGCCTGTGCGGCGGCGGCCCCACCTCGGTCGCCGAGGTGGCGGCGCAGCTGCGGCTGCCCGCCGTGGTGGCCAAGGTCCTGCTGTCCGACCTGGTGGACTGCGGAGCCCTCACCACCAAGGCCCCGGCGTTCCACCACACCCCCACCGACCGGTCACTACTGGAGGCAGTGCTCGATGGCCTACGACGACGGCTCTGACCCCTTCCCGCAGGCGCTCAAGATCCTGGTCGCCGGCGGATTCGGCGTCGGCAAGACCACCTTCGTCGGCGCGGTCAGCGAGATCGAGCCGCTCAACACCGAGGAACTGCTGACCGCCGTGAGCGCCGGCACCGACAGCCTGGTCGGCGTCGAGCGGAAGTCCACCACCACCGTGGCCATGGACTTCGGGCGTATGACCCTCGACAAGGACCATGTCCTCTACCTCTTCGGCACCCCCGGTCAGGAACGCTTCTGGTTCATGTGGGACGAGCTCTCCGACGGAGCGCTCGGTGCGATCGTCCTGGCCGACACCCGCCGGCTCGAGGAGTGCTTCGCCGCGGTCGACTTCTTCGAACGGAGAGGGATCGGCTTCGTCGTCGCGGTGAACGAGTTCGACGGGTCCTTCCGTTACGAGCCCGAGGAGGTGAGAGCCGCCATAGACCTCAAGCCGGAGGTCCCGGTCCTGCTCTGCGACGCCCGGATCTCGAGCTCGGGCATACAGGCCCTGGTGACTCTGGTCCAGCATCTGCTCACCACCGCCCCGGCATCGAGCTACGGAGCCACCACGTGACGTACGACCCGACCGGCCGCCAGTTGCTGACCCCCGTCGACAAGGAGGCACCGGATCGCGTGCGGCGGCTGCGCCGGCTCGGTCTCGGCGAGCATCCCGAGCAGGCCTTCGACACGTTCGCCGACCGGCTCGCCGAGATCATCGACGCGCCGTACGCGATGGTCAACTTCATCGATGAGTACCGGCAGTTCTTCGCCGGACTGCACACTCCGTCCGGCAGCCGGTCCGGTGGCGAACTGGGTGCGGTCGCGGCCGAAGGGAACAGCCGCCACCTGGCCCGCGACCACGGCTACTGCCCGCACGTCGTGGTCCGGCGCAAGGCCCTCGTCCTCGAGGACGTCCGTGACTATCCGAGGTTCGCGGGCAATCCGATGGTCGACGAGACCGGCGTCCGCTCCTACCTCGGTGCCCCGCTCATCGACCGTACGGGGACGGTGCTCGGCACCGTCTGCGCGGTGGACACCCGGCCGCGCCCCTGGGGGAGGGCGGGGCTCGAGACGATCAAGTCGATGGCGGACGAACTCGTCGAGCAGATCCACCGTCGCGAGGACGGTCGCCTCTGAGCGGTCCGGAGCCGGGCCGGGCCTTCGGGCCCTCATTCCCTTGATCCGATCTCGGAGGAAGACCTGTCGTCGGCTGCCGGCCCGATCAGGAAGAGTTCGACGCGTCGTCGAAGGTCCGCGGCGGGGCGGGCCGGACGGCACGCGGCAACGGCGCCGAGACGTCCTCGACTGTGACGTCCGGAACGCAGTCACCGCCCGCCGTGCGCCGGTGGCGCTGCCGTGCTGGCGCGCAGTACGACCTCACCGGCCACCCGCTCGACCCGTGAGCGCTGACCACGCTGCTCGCGCAGCGCGAGTGCGATCGCGCTGTGTCCCATGGCGGTGAGCGGCAGGGCCACCGTGGTGAGCGGCGGCGTGAGTTCGCGGACGAGCGGGATGTCGTCGAACCCGGCCAGCGAGATGTCCTCGGGCACGCGAAGTCCGTGCTCCCGGAAGGCGGCTAGCGCACCGACGGCCATCACGTCGGTGACGGCGAAGACGCAGCTGGGCCGGTCGCCGCGGCGCAGTAGTTCGACGGCCGCGTCGTGTCCGCCGTCGCGGGTGAACGCCCCGGTGATCACCCGTTCCCGGGGGAGTCGTACCCCTGCCTCGGCGAGCCCGTCCCGGAAGCCGGCGAGCCGGTCGCTGACCGTCGTCAGTCGCGCGGGCCCGGTCAGGATGGCGAACTCCCGGTGTCCAAGGCCGAGTAGGGCCCGGGCGAGTGCGGTGGCGCCGGCCCGGTTCTCGGGCAGCACCGTGTCGACGCGCAGGCTGCGGTGGCGGCTGACCACCGCGACCCGGCCGCCACCGTTCTGGTACGCGGCGAGTTCGGTGTCGAGCGACCGCTCCCAGGCCCGGTCCTCGATGCCGGAGGCGATCAGCAGGATGGCGCGGGCGCGTTGGGCGCGCAGCATCGAGACATAGGCGATCTCGCGGTCGGGCTCGCGGAAGGTGGACGCCAGCATGACGAGCAGTTCGTGCTCGGCCGCCGCACGCATGACTCCGCTGGAAATCGCCGCGAAATAGGGGTCGCTGACGTCGTGGCAGATGACCCCGACGGTGTTGTTGGAGGAGCTGGCGAGCGCCTGTGCGTGTGCGTTGGGGATGTAGCCGAGTTCGTCGGCCGCGGCGAGTACCCGGGTGCGCAGGTCCTCGCGTACGCGGGTGGTGCCGTTCAGTGCGCGGGACGCGGTGGCCGGGGAGACTCCGGCGGTGCGGGCCACGGCGTCCAGGGTGACCGGCGACCCGGTCGGGCCGACAGGGCCCGGCGGTCGGCCCGGTGGATCGGTGGACGGCAGGGTCCGGTTCGTCGCTCCCAGTTCTCCCACGGCGCCCCCTCGGGCTCAGGCAGTGAACGAGTCGGTTACGTGCGGTCGGGCGGTGCCGGCCCGCGGCGGGTACCGGTACGGCGCGGGTCTTGAAACTTTCCGCATGACGACCTCTTGACCGTGCGGAGGGGCGGTCATTAGCGTGGCCGCATCGTACCAGAAAGCGCTTTCTGAAAGCGGTTTCCCGTACCCGTCCCACTGGTCTACCGATCCGACCCGCTCTCCGCAACAGCCACATTGACAAGGGGAGTTCGTAGTGAGTCAGAGTGCAGTGTCCACCGCACCCGTGCAGCCCGCCGGGGTCGCCGAACGGGCCCGGCCGGGCCTGCAGCAGCGCGCGTTGGCGGCGGCCGAGAAGAGCTGGCGCCCGGTGGCGCTGCTGTTGGCCTGCTTCATCGCCTGGTGGGTGATCTCGGCCGCGGAACTGGTCGAGGCGTACCTGGTGCCCTCGCCGGGCGCCACCCTCGACGTCCTGCTCGACAAGCCCGACTATCTCTGGCAGCACAGTTGGGTGACGACGTACGAGACGTTGCTCGGCTTCGTGATCGCCGTGGTCGTCGGAGTGGTCGCGGCCGTGGTGATGGTCTATTCGTCCACGGTCGAGAAGACGCTCTATCCGATCCTGCTGTTCGCGCAGGTGGTGCCGAAGATCGCCATCGCGCCGCTGTTCGTCGTCTGGCTCGGTTTCGGGATCACGCCGAAGATCCTGATCGCCGTCCTGATCGCCTTCTTCCCGATCGTCATCTCGATGGTGACCGGACTCAAGGCCGTCGACCCGGAGATGCTCCAGCTCTCGGCGACCATGGGTGCGAGTCCTTGGCAGACCTTCCTGAAGATCCGTTTCCCGGCCTCGCTCCCGCATCTCTTCTCCGGCCTCAAGGTCGCCGTGACGCTCGCGGTCACCGGCGCCGTGGTCGGTGAGTTCGTCGGGGCCAACGAGGGGCTCGGCTATGTGATCCTGCAGGCCAACGGCAACCTCGACACCCCGATGCTGTTCGCCGGACTGCTCGTGATGTCCCTGATCGGCGTGGTCCTCTTCGTCGCCGTGGAGATCGCGGAACAGCTCCTGCTGCCCTGGCACGCGAGCCGCCGGGACGGCGCGGTCACCACCACGTACTGACGCACCACCGCCCGGTGACGCAACGTCATGTACTGACGTGTCGTCAAGCACCCACGTATTACGGCGAATTGCGCACCCGCGCACCTCGCCGGACACACCGCACAACCCACCGATGTCCGCTCGCGAAAGGGCCGGCCCGCATGCACCCGCGCAGAACACTCATCGGCCTCGTCCCTCTGACCCTGGTCGTCGCCACGGCCTGCGGCGGGGGTGACTCGGACACGAGCACCAGTGACTCGGGCAAGAAGCTCGACAAGGTCACGCTGACCCTCAACTGGTACCCCTACGGCGAACACGCCCCGTTCTATTACGGCAAGCAGAAGAAGATCTTCGAGAAGCACGGCATCGACCTCAACATCCAGGCCGGCCAGGGCTCCCAGAAGACCGTCCAGGCCACCGGTGCCGGACAGACCGACTTCGGCTGGGCCGACACACCCGCTGTGCTCGCCGGTGTGGAGTCCGGGGTCAAGGTGCGCAGCCTCGGCGTGATGCTGCAGACCACACCCGCCTCGGTGCAGTACTTCGACGAGCAGGGCATCAAGGACCCGTCGGATCTCAAGGGCAAGACCATCGCCGGAACCGCGGGTGACGCACTGTCCAAGACGTTCCCGACGTTCCTCAAGGAGAACGGTCTCTCCGAGAAGGACGTCAAGATCCAGAACACCGACCCCGCGGGGAAGATCGCGGCGGTGATCTCCGGCAAGACCGACGGACTGCTCGGCTACGCCAGTGACCAGGGCCCGTCGATGCAGAACAAGGCGAAGAAGGACGTCTCGTACCTCCGCTTCTCCGAGCACGGACTGAACTTCTACTCCAACGGCCTCATCGCCGGACAGAAGATCCTGACCGGCAAGAAGGACCTCGTGAAGCGCATGACCGAGGCGGTCAACGAGTCCTGGGCGGCGGCCGAGAAGGCCCCCGACCCGGCGATCGCCTCGATGGAGGGCGCCTCCGACCAACTCCCGCCGAAGGCGGTGCTCGACGAGCAGTTCAAGACCACGCTCACCCTCCTCCACACCGATGCCACCGAAGGCAAGGCGCCCGGAGTGAACACGGAGAAGGACTGGCAGCAGACGATCGACGTCTTCGCCGAGGCCGGCATGGTCAAGAACCCCAAGCCGGTCGAGGAGTACTGGGCCTCGGACGTGGCCCCCAAGGACTGACCGGGCGGGTGCCCCGGGGTCCGGCCCGGGGCACCCGGCCCGTCCGCCCCCGGCTGCCCACTGACGGGTTGCCGTCACCCGCGATGCCGGACCCGTGAGACCGGACCGCGACACCGCCCCCCGCGACATCGAAGGGCACACCATGCCGAACGACGTGACCCACAGCCAGGCCGGCGCGACCCTCGAGAAGGCCGACGTGACCAAGTCCGTGACACCCGGGGACCGCACCGAGGCCGCCGCCGTGCGCATCGACGACGTCGCCGTACGTTTCCGCTCGAAGAAGCGGGACGTCACCGCCCTGACCGACGTCTCCCTCGACATCGCCAGCGGCGAGTTCGTGGCGATCGTGGGCCCCTCGGGCTGCGGGAAGTCCACCCTCCTCAAGTTGGTGGCAGGCCTGCTCGACCCCTCCGCCGGTGAAGTGCGCCTCGGCGACGAGCGGGTCGGCGGCCCGCGCCACGACATCGGTTACGTCTTCCAGCGCGCAGCACTGCTCGAGTGGCGCTCGGCCCTGCGCAACATCCTGCTGCAGGCCGAGATCCGCAAGCTGCCGGCGGCCGAATCCCGGGCACGTGCGGGGGAGTTGATCCGGATGACTGGGCTCGAGGGCTTCGAGGACGCCCTGCCGCACGAGCTGTCCGGTGGCATGCAGCAGCGCGTGGCGCTGTGCCGCGCTCTGCTGCACCGGCCGCCGGTGCTTTTGATGGACGAGCCGTTCGGCGCCCTGGACGCGCTCACCCGGGAGCAGATGAACGTCGAACTGCGCCGCATCTGGCAGGAGACGGGGACCACCGTGATCCTGGTGACGCACTCCATCTCCGAGGCCGTGTATCTCGCGGACCGGGTGGTGGTGATGAGCGCGCGGCCCGGCACCGTCGCCGAGATCATCGATGCCGGTCTGCCCGCCGAGCGCGGTTACTCGGAGACGATGTCCCGCCCCGAGTTCGGCGAGGCGACGACCCGGATCCGAGACCTGCTCGGGGCCGCGGCGGCCGTGGACTGACTCGGTCTCGCCCTCGGTCCGGACCCCGGCCTGTGACGTCCACGGTCTCGTCGACGCCTCCCATGACAGTGCCGAACAGGCCGGGGTCGTGTTCAGGCTCACGGCCTGCAGCATCGCCAACGTCAGTACGGCGCCGTCCGCCGAGGTGAGTGGCCGGGTGCGGTGGCATCGGAGAGGACGTCCGGCAGGCGGCCGAGGGCGAAGGCGGCGTGCGCGGTGAGTCGGAAGCGCCATGCGCGGTGAGTCGGAAAGCGCCCTGCCCGCGGTGAACGGTACGCACAGGTGTCTCACGAAGCCGGCGGTGATCAGGTCGCCGCCGGTCTCTGCGCCCGCAGGGCCTCCTGCGGACCGTGCCGTGGAACGTGTCGGGAACTGCTTGACGGCCACCATCCCGCCCTCGACCGAAGCGAGTTCGCCGCTGATCGAACCGATGCCGGCCCGGCCCGCACGTCGCGTCGAGCTGCATAATCCTGGTCCGGTAGGTGTTCTGGAAGTCGGCCAACTCGGCGTGTGCCCGACGGCCCTGTCGTTCCCAGGCCGCTTCGGGAGTACGGACATTGCCCGGCCCGTACGCGACAGGGTCATCGAGTGCGTCACCCGCCGAGAGCGACGCCTCCCGTACGGGCATCGCCACGTACCCGGCCCAGGCCCGCGCCGCGCCCTCACCGGCACACCCACCGTCGATCCGACGGGGCGGCCGTCGAGCACCTGGCCCGTACGTCAGGCACGGCAACGGGCACCGGGCCCGCCGACGCATGACGAACGGCCGGCCCCCGCCATGACAGGGACCGGCTGCCCGTTTCATCCAGGATCGCTCAGTACCGCAGCGCCGCCAGATGCGCATAGCTGTTGCGCGCCGTGGCGAACGGGTCCGCCGGACTGTCGTGCTCGACCAACCACTGCCGCACGCCGCCCACATGGGCGCAGCGGAACATCGCCGAGAAGTCCAGCACCCCGGAACCGACGTCGGCGAAGCCGCCGTCCGGAGCCATGTCCTTCACGTGCAGTGCCGGGAACCGGCCGGGCTCACGGACGAAGTACTGACCGGCGTCGGTGTCGCCCTTCGCCGCCCAGTACACGTCGAGTTCGAAGCCCACCAGTTCCGGGTCGGTCTCCCGCAGCAGAATGTCGTAGAGCACCTCGCCCTCGACCTCCGCATGGTCCGATCCGTGGTTGTGGAACAGGACCGGGCCGAGACCGGCCTCGCGCGAGGCGAGCCCGATCCGGTTGAACTCCCGTGCCGCCTCCCGGAATCCGGCCGGTGTGTGCATCGCTTCCGGCAGGCTCGGCACGACCGGCCACTCGGCGCCGAGGGTGTGCAGATCCTCCAGCGCCCCCGGCAGACCGGAACCGGTCAGGATGTCGTACCCCACATGCTCGAGCACCGCCCGCAGGCCGGTGGCGTCGAGCATGCCGCGGATGGCCGGGGCGTCGTGCCCGTGCCGGCCACTCACCCCGACCGTCGCGTAACCGATCTCGGCCAGCTGCTCCACGGTGCCGCGGAAGTCCTCCGCGAGCGGATCACGCATCGTGAACAGATGCATGCCGATGGCGTCGCGCGGGATGCGCCGCCGCCGGCCATGGCCCGCCGGCGTGTCCTGCGCGCCCACTTGGGCGTACGCCGCCGGGCTCAGGCCCGCCGCGACCGCGAGGCCCGCGGCCGTACGGAGGAACGCGCGTCTGGTTCTACGTGAACTCAACTCGTCCTCCTTTTCGGCCCACTTGGAGCCGCCAGTCCAGCAAGTACGCCGCACGCGAGTGCTTGTGACGCTGCGTCAGCATTCGCCCGTGCTACGGGAGTAGTCACTGCGACCAAGGCCGTCACTCCACCTTGACCCGGACCGACCCGGCCGTCGTGTCGCCCTTGTCGTCCGTCACGGTCAGCCGGGCGGTGTAGTCGCCCTTGCGGTCATAGGTGTGCTCGGCAGTGGCGCCCTCCTCGCCGTCGGGCTTCTTGTTGTCGCCGAAGTCCCAGTGGTACGAGGCCACTTCGCGCCCCTCGACGGGCTTCACCGTGCCGGTCAGCGCGACGGTCAGCGGGGCAGTCCCGTCGGCCGGCTCCGCCTTGACCGTCACCTCGGTGGACGGACTCTTCTCCACGCCCGGGCCATTGAAGTGCAGCCAGTCCAGGGAGAGCAGATCCTCCTTGTCCTCCGACCACTCGGAGTTGGTGAAGACGGCGTACAACTTGCCGCTGCCGCCCGGGTCTTCGAGGTCCGTGGTCGGTGAGACGAAGTTGCCCCAGCCTCCGGTGCTCGGCACGGACACCTTGCCGACCAGTGGCCCGTCCGGAGCGCCCGAACGGAACTCGACGTCGCCGCCGAGACCGCCCGAGGAGGCCCCCACGGTGACCGAATCCACGCCCTTCAGGTTCACCGGGTCGAACGACACCCAGTCGCCGTCCTCGATCTCGATCAGCCGCTTGCCGGCCGAGGCGTCGTCACGTGAACCCACCTCGACGCCGTCGTGCGCGCCTCCCGTCTGGGTGAAGTGCTCCGCCTCCCGGAACGAGGTCCGCAGCGTGAGCGAGGCAGAACCCGTCAGCGCGGGCACGCCGTCGGGGCCGCCCTCGTCCTCGTACTGCGCCGTGATCCCGTAGTACAGGTTCTGTCCCGGGCCGTGGCTGTCGCCGGCATCCGTGACGATCTCGCCCTCGCAGCCCTCGTAGTTGTCGAGCGGGTGCAGGTGCGAGTCGTGCCCGAGCTGCGACTGGACCACGACCTTCGTGCAGTCGATCTTGTCCGGGCCGCCGTCCTCCTTGTCGGTCACCTCGACCTTGAACGGAACGGTGTCACCGAAGCTGAACATGCCGCCGTTCGCCGGCGTCGTCACCTTCACCTCCGGTCTGGTGTTGCCGACGGTGATCTCCCGTACCGCGAGCGCCGACAGATCACCCGGGGCCGTGACCTTGAGACGGGCCGTGAACTGCCCGTCCTCCTCGTAGGTGTGCTTCGGGTTCGCCTCGGTGGAGTCGGTCTCGCCGTCCCCGTCGAGGTCCCACTCGTACGTCACCTCGGTGCCGTCCGGCAGGCCGGAGCCCTTGCTGGAGAACTCCACGTCCAGCGGACCCGTGCCGTTGTCCGGAGTCGCGGTGATCCGGGCATCCGGCAGACGGTCGTCACCGACGTAGTCGATGCGGTAGATGCCGGCCCCTTCGTTGCTGCCGCCGCGGCCGGTGCCGCTGCCGAGCCCGAAGTCGATGACGTAGAGCGCGCCGTCGGGGCCGAAGTCCGCGTCGAAGGGCTGGTTCCACTCCATGTCCGCGAACAGCGGGTTGATGGAGTGCAGATCGCCCGCCTTGGCGTCCGGGAAGCGCGGGTCGGTGAACGACTGGTCCTTCTGCTGGATCGAGAACGACTTGAAGTTCTGCCGCGTCAGCTCGTAGTTGAGCCACTTGCCGTCGTACGCCTCGGGGAACTTGGTGCGGTAGTCGTTCTCCGCGTCGTAGTCGTAGACCGGGCCGCCCATCGGACCGCCACCGCCGGTGCCGAGTTCGGGGAACTCCTTCGAGGCGGAGTAGGCGTACCAGACCAGGGCCGGCTTGGCCGCGGGCAGGTCGGTGAGCCCGGTGTTGTTCGGCGAATCGTTCTTCAACGCGTCGCACTTGAACTTCTCGCCCGATGTGCCGGTCGCGAAGTCGTAGTCGTTGAACGGGGTGTTGTCGCCGATGCAGTACGGCCAGCCGTAGTTGCCCGGCTCGGTGATGCGGTTGTACTCGACCGTCCCCTCGGGGCCGCGGTCCTCCTTGCCCTCCCGGGCGTCAGGGCCGTAGTCCCCCAGAAGCAGCGCGCCGGACTGTGGGTCGGTGGTGATGCGGAACGGATTGCGCAGGCCCATCGCGTAGATCTCGGGACGGGTCTTGTCGGTGCCCGGAGCGAAGAGGTTGCCCTCCGGAACGCTGTACGTGCCATCGTCCTTCGGCGTGATGCGCAGCACCTTGCCGCGCAGGTCGTTGGTGTTGCCCGCGGTGGCCTGCGCGTCCCAGGCGCGACGGCCCTCGCGCTCGTCGATCGGGGCGAAGCCGTCGGAGGCGAAGGGGTCGGTGTTGTCACCGGTCGCGATGTAGAGATCGCCGTCCTTGTCGAAGGCGATCGAGCCCGCCATGTGCGAATTGGCGCGCCCCTCGCCGCGGAACGTCGGCACCGCCATCAGCTGCTTCGCGCTGTCCGGGTCGACCTTGCCGTCCTTCTCGGTGAACCGCGAGAGATTGAGTTGGCTCTTCTCCTTGTCCGAATGCAGCAGATACAGCCGGTGGTTCTCCTTGAACTTCGGATCAAGTGCCAGCCCGAGCAGACCGTCCGACTGGTCCGTCATCTCCGGGGTGTACGCCAGGTCCAAGGCGGTGGTGACCTGGAGCGTCTCCTGGTCGATGATCTTCAGTTTGCCGGTCCGCTGGATGAAGAACACCCGCCGGTCGGGAGCGATCGCCAGCTCGAAGGGGTCGGCGAGATCCTCGGTCGCCAGCGGAGTGCGCTGGAACGAGCCGGTCTTGGAGGCGGTGCAGTCGCCCGTCTTGGCGCCGGCCGCCCACTCGATGCCGCCGAGAATGTGCTGGAGGAACGCCTCCTCGGCGAAGGCGGCCTCGTCGTGCCCGCCGGCCGTGTACCAGGAGCGGCCACCGTCGTAGTTCTGGCACCAGGACCACGGGTGGTCGACACCCTCGTCGAGTCCTTCGACGCCGTCGCGGACCTTGATCTGCGCGAGGGTGTGCACCTTGCCCGTCGGATTGGTGCGCCAGTTGTACCACTCCTCGTTCCGCTCCCAGAGCTGGGGCAGGCCCTTGGTGGAGGGGTGCGTCTGGTCGAGGACCTTGATCCGACCGGTCTGGGGTTCCGGATGCTTGTCGAAGATCGCGCCGACCAGGCCCTCGTACCATTCCCAGTCGCGCTCACTGGCGGCGGCCGAGTGCAGGCCGACCCAGCCTCCGCCCCCCTGGACGTAACCCTGCAGTGCCGCGCGCTGATCGGCATTGAGCAGGTCGCCGGACTCCGGGGTGGAGTTGGTGTTGTTGAAGACGATGGTCTGGAAACGGCCGAGGTTCTCGTCGGTGAACGCGGAGGCGTCGTCCGTGGCCTCCACCTCGAAACCGTTTTCTTTCCCGAGCTTCTCGATGGCCGCGATGCCCGCCGGGATCGAGGGGTGCTCGGAGTTCGTGGTCTTGGAGAAGACCAGCACCTTGAACGGCGCTGCGGCGGCCTTCGGGGGCGAGGAGAGTCCGAGACTCAGCAGTAGCCCTAACAGTGCCACCAGCACAATTACGGGTCTCGCACTGGTCGTTGGCCCGGATCTCGGGGCTCTTCGTGCAGTGCGCGTGCCACGTGCGGGACGTCCCATGGGCGCTCCCTGGTTAGGGGGTGGCTGTGGAAGACAAGCTAGAAAGCGCTTTCTGCAGTGCGTCGTTCAGCGTAGGTTTCCGGCCCGAGAGGGGTCAATGGGTCGGAAGCGTGCGGTGCACGCAAGGTCGGTGCGTGGTACGGGAGTTGGCATGCCGGCTCGAGCGCGTGTCGGGCGAGTGCGGGACCGCGGTCGGCCCGTGCGCGCGGCGCCGAGTGCGCGACCGCGGTCACTCCGTGCACGCATGTCCCGGCCGCAGCGGGGGAGACACTGGGCCACGGGACGCCCGGGCCGGCGACCGGCCCTGCCACCCCGGCCCCGGGCTCTCCCGGCACCGCCCGGCCCCACACACGGAGGAGAGCAATCCGATGACGTACACCGTCGGACAGGTGACGCCCGGCGACGGCGCGGGGATCGTCACGTACACCTGGCTGCCGGAGAGCGGCCGCCCACGCGCCCTCGTGCAGATCGCCCACGGCGCGGCCGAACACGGCCTGCGCTACGACCGGTTCGCCCGCCACCTCACCGCGCACGGCTACGGAGTCGTGGCCAGTGACCACCGCGGCCACGGCGCTACGGCCCCCTCCACCGGCGGCTACGGCGTCACCGGCGACGAGGACCGGGACAGCTGGCTCGCGATCGTGGCGGACCTGCGCCTGATCGGCGAGCGGGCGCGCGCCCTGCACCCCGGCGTTCCCCTGGTCCTCCTCGGCCACAGCCTCGGATCCATGCTCGCCCGTGACTACGCGCAGCAGCACTCCGACGAGCTCTCCGGCGTCATCCTCTCCGGCACCTTCCGCTCACTGCCGTCCGTCGAGACCGAGCAGTCCCTGGCCCGACTCGAGAACGAGATCGCCGAACGCGGCCGCGCCGCCCTCTCGGACTTCGTCCCGAACCTCTTCGGCACGTTCAACGACCCCTACCCGCACCGCACCGGCTTCGAATGGCTCTCTCGCGACGACGCGGAGGTCGACGCCTACGTCGCCGACGAACGCTGCGGCTTCCCCTTCTCCACGGGCCTTTCCCTCGACTGGGTCCGCGCGGTGCGCCGGATCAACGACCCCGCGAACCTGGCCAAGATCCCCGGCGACCTCCCGTTCCACATCGCCGTCGGCACGGAAGACCCGTGCAATCAGCGCATGACCCTCGTCCACGAACTCCTCGAGGACCTGCGCTACGCGGGCGTCACGGACCTGACCTGGAAGGGGTACGAGGGCGCCCGCCACGAGATCCTCAACGAGACCAACCGCGACGAGGTGCAGAACGACCTGACGGCCTGGCTGGATGCGCGGGTGTGAGAGGGCTTCTCGCTGGATCGGGTCCGGTGCAACTCCCGGCCCCGGTGCGGTGTTGGGGCAGGGGCGGAGGGAAGCGGCGTTCCGGCGCCGCTGTCAGTGCCGTGTTCTACCGTCGAACCATGGTCACCTCCGACGACGTCCGTGAGCTCGCGCTCTCCTTCCCCGCCACCACCGAGAAGATCGCCTGGTCGATGCCCACGTTCCGCGTCGCCGGCAAGATGTTCGCCACGCTGCCCGAGGACGAGACGTCGATAGCGGTGCGCTGCCCGAAGGAGGAGCGGGACGAGCTCGCACTCTCCGAGCCGGACAAGTTCTGGATCGCGGACCACGAGGCGATGTTCGCCTGGGTCAGAGTCCGCCTCGCCGCCCTGGACGACCGGGACGAGCTGCGCGACATCCTGGCCGACTCCTGGCGCCAGGCCGCCCCGTCCCGCCTCATCGAGGAGCATCCGAGCCTGGGATTGCCGGCCGCGGGGTGAGATCCGGGTGGTAGCTCGACGGCGGCACGGCGCCGTGGAGGGGGGGCGCGTCCGTGCACAGTGAGTGCGGACGGTGGCGCACAGGGTGCTGACCGGGGTGAGGTGATCAGGCCGCCGGTCACGGCTCGTCCGCCGTCCGCGTCCGGAACCGCTCCTTCGCGGGTGCCCCTGGCACGCGGGAAACGAGTTCACGACCACCGCCCCGAGTGCGGTATTGTTTCGGTGCGCGCTCGGCCGGGGGAAACCCCAGGTCATGCGGGCACCGGGACGTGGCGCAGCTTGGTAGCGCACTTGACTGGGGGTCAAGGGGTCGCAGGTTCAAATCCTGTCGTCCCGACGGTTACGTCGGATATTTCCGCAGCACAGGGCCATCTTCGGATGGCCCTGTCGGCGTTTTGGGGCTGGTCTGGGAGCGGCGTCAATGCGTGCTTGACCTGGGTCGTCGGAACGTGTGGGTCCCGTCGACGAATCGATCCCGGTCGGGGCCGCAGCGGTGGGCACGTGGTCGGTGGGACGACCCCTTGTCCGATTCTTCGTCAAGGGGTCGCCCCATTCGACGAGGCCTGGACGACCCCTTGACCGCGATCGTGCACGATCTCGTCGCACAGCCCCTCCAGATCTTGAACACGGCGGAAGGCGTTCGGGGAGGTGGGATCGGGTCTGAGTCGGGGGAGGGGGCGGCGTCCTGTGGGTGAACTCGACGGTGGGGAGCGGCCTGTTGAGGCAGTTGGGCGTTGCTGACGGATTCTGCTGGTGTGACGATGGGGTGATTCCCGGCTGTTTGGTGTGGGATGTTTACGCCCCTTCCGACAGGAACGGGACCCGGCGTGCAGGCCGAATCGTCTGCCCTCTCCATCTCTGAGCAGGCATTACATCCCCGTTTTCATGATCCATAAGGCTGTGGGGGGGGAAAATCGGCGGCGACATGCGCTCCTGGGGAGCCGTCGGGGGTAAGCCGTCCTCCGCATCGGCTTCGGCGGCCGCCTGGGGCTCGGCGCCCGCTCGACTGATCCACCGTCCCAGCGTGGCGAGGCCGCGCTGCCCGGCCTCGGGCAGGAAGTGGATGTATGCCCGCAGCGTAAACGCCGGGTCGCTGCGGCCGAGCCAAGCCGTGAGCTTCGCGATCGTCTTGCCGGCCTGAAGGACGATCGAGGCGAACGTGTGCAGTAGCACGTGGAACCTGTGCTCGCGCGGGTTGTCCCAATCGATGCTCTTTGAGGTTCGGGTGCCCTTGCCCTGCTTGACGGTGACTTTGGGCGTCGGGATCAATTTGGCCGTGACGAGCGCCCGCTTCAACTGCTCCTCGTCGAAGATGCTGGGGTTGAGGACGCGGCCACTGATGCCGCTCGTGCGCTGCGTCGTGACGAGTGGCCGCACGGTCAGCCGCGGCACGACCGCCGGGGGCTTGCGGCGGACGCGGGAGAGGGGCGAGCAAAGACATGCCCGACTGCACGCGCCAAATCATCAGAGTCGGCGGAAAGTCGGCGTTCGCGTCACCTATAGGCGGCAAGGGGCGCGACGCCCGTGCCCGCCGGATCTCGCCGAGGCCGTCAAAGCCCACACGGCGAAGTTCGATCCGGTCTACGTGACACTCCCCTGGGCCTACCCGGACCGACCCAACATCAAGTGGGAGGAATCGTGCACTATCCGAATCGGCTCACGAGGCCTTGCCGGCGGCCCAGTTGGCGGGTTTGGGAGAACTTGCCGAGAAAGCGGGAGCCTGGCTGGAGTGGCACCGCCGCACTGTCGTTCTCGACTGCGTGGAGCACCTCCATCAACGAGCCCGTTCCAATTGGGGGCAGGGATTTCGTTCCGGTGGTGAGCCTTTGGTGCCAGGGAGTCACGGTCGTCCCAGCGGTTCTGTGGTACGGAATTGGAGGGAGCGTTCGCTTGCGGACCAGGTCAGGGCGGTGCTCCGTGGACCTGTCAGATGGCTGGTCAATGGCGTCCCGCCAGGAACAGGGCGAGGGGGCCCGCGGGCAGGAGGAACCGACCGTCGGTAGCTGCCGTGATGGCGTCGTCGAGTGGCCACCAGGAGAGTTTGAAGTCCTGCTCGGTGTCGGTGAGGTGCTGTGGGCCGAGGGTGAGTGAGCGTGCCTCGTAGAGGTGGACGCGGGCTGTCGACCCGAGTGTGATCGCGTACGAGCCCAGGGGCCGCCAGACGTCGTGGGGACGCTGAGACATGACATGGCCACTCGGAGAACCTATTTCGGTCATCGTGTAGATCGGAGGCGCCGAGTTCCGTGTGGCGGGCTAACGAGACCTCTGACGAGCTCACTCCTGGGACCGGAGGGACGACGTTCAGCCCTCTGTCATCGCGTTGATGAGCATGGCTTCGATACGGAGTGGGCCTTCGGCACCCTGCGCTGCTCCCTACAAGGCGCCGTAACAGGCGCGGCATTCTCGCTCAGGGAGGTACTGGTCCAGCATCGCGAAGGTGGGTGGTTCGTGTACGCGAGGCGGTAGCTGGTATCCGAGGCCACCGCAGGTGATGTCGCGGATGGCTTCGTGGCCCCGGTGGGCTCGGTGCAGGATGCTGGCTCCGCTCGCGCCATATGAAGGGCCGCCGTCCGTACTTTCGCGGAGGGCCGGCCCTCGAAGCCTTGAGTCGGAGCCGAGTCATTTGTCGATGCGGTAGCGGCTCTGGGTGATGACGGCCTGGCGGATCTTGATGGTGAAGTCGGGGGTGCGGGCGATGCGGTCGACGCCACCGGCCTTGCTGTGGCGCAGGGCTGTCTTGAAGTTGATCTCCAAGGTGCCTGCCATGCGGTTCATAAGGGCATCGTTGAGGTGGTCCAAGTCGATGTTCATCAGGTCGCGTGTGGATGGCTGGCGCAGGCGCGTGAGTGTGTAGGCGGACATCGAGGCCAGCGGGTAGAGCCAGTTCTCCAAGGTTTCCCCGAGGAGCGGGCGGTCTTCGGTGTACTGGGTGAGGAAAGTGCGAAGTCGGCTGTGGACGTCGAGGCAAAGGCGGTAGATGTCCAGGTCGTGCCGAGTGGAGAAGATCTGGGCGTAATGCTGGTCATCCAGGAGCAGGGCGTCAGAGTGTCGGAGCGCCACGTGGGGCTCGCGGAGGGCGAAGGCTGTGAACTCTCGCGCCAGCCGAGCCATGCTGACGACGCGGGCCAGCGGAAAGCCGAGGTTGCGGTAGTAGCTGGCGCGGCGTTCGTAGTAGTAACCGCCGGCTTGGTGGAGGATTTCCTCGATGTCCTTTTGGATGGACTCGGTGGCACGCAAGGCTCCAGCGGGGAG
The DNA here is from genome assembly GCF_003574445.1 of Streptomyces sp. YIM 130001. GTDB lineage: Bacteria > Actinomycetota > Actinomycetes > Streptomycetales > Streptomycetaceae > Streptomyces. The sequence continues at coordinate 474,079 of NZ_KZ984549.1, read as the reverse complement.
TTGGGTCTGGCTGTTGGTGGCTCGGATGATGCGGTCGCGGGCGGTTCCGGACTCCGGCGCGACGACGATTTTCACGAGCAGGGAGCGGTCACGGTGCTGTCCGCCGCTCTGGACGTAACTGAAGATCTCGTGACTCGTCTGCAGGCCATTGACGATCTGCGGCTCTTTGATCACGATTCGCTTGCCTGCGATCTGAGCGGCGTCGGCGACTACGGTGACGCCGTTATTGAACCACCAGAAGTCCTCGCCAGTCCCGGACTTGAGGGTTTCTCCGATGGCATTGTTGACCACGGTCGATCCCGCGTAGTCGCGTACGTTGGACTCGAACAGCTCCAGCCGCAGGGCCTCGTTGTCCGAGGTGATGAACCGGTAGTACTCGTCCAGTCGTGCCAGGCACACGTACCCTTCGCCGAGCGAGGTGCTCATGGGTGTTTCGGTGAAGACGAGTTGGGCGACGGCTTTCGCCCCACGCGCTGTGCGCTCACGAAGAACCGGTGCGTTGAGGTATTCGATCTCGGCGATGGCGTCCGAGGTGATCTTTGCGAGCTCCCTGCGGAGTCGATCACCCTTGGATTTGACGTTGGGGTGTGGGCTCTCCGCCGCCTTGCTGGCGTAGATGACCTTGATGCGGACCTGTGGAAACGAGGAGGCCAGCTCCTCCAGCACGTGCAGGAACCGACGGGAGCGGTCCATCAGTTTGGCGTTGGTGTGGTCGACCAGGTCATCTTCTTCTCGTCCCATGTCGAGCAGTGTGGGCAAGTGAAAGTGGAGCTTCTCGATCACCGTTTCCTGGTATCCGGAGGTGTTCTTTGCCTGGAGGATCACTAGCTCAATCTTGCTGGCACGGGACGGCAGATACTGATGAGCATCGGCACTGATGTAACGCTCGTCGACAAAGGCCCAGATGCCGTCGATACCACAGTCGTGGGCGCCGTCGACGATCCCGTCTGTGATCTCGTCGTTGTCCAGATCCCAGTCCTGCAGGGCCTTGTCAGCGGCGAAGAACGTGAAGAAGTCGTCCCTGCTCTTGTCGGGCGCGAGCTTGCGATGCTGGTCCTCCAGGATTCGGTCGAGCAACCGCTGATCGTTGTTCTGGACAGACATGCAGCACCCCGATGCGTAGGAACGTAGACCGAAGATGTTGGCAGTGGTCGCCGTGGATGAATACCCCGTGTAATAAGCCAAGTTGGGGCGCGCTGGGGGCAAAGGGGCGCAGGTTCAAACTCTGCCGTACCGACGATTAGGCAACGCAGGTCGGAGGCCGTTCTCTCATCCACGAGAGGGCGGCCCTTCGCGTGGTCGGTGGCGCGGTGGTCGCAATGCGGTCGCATGCCCGAGCTGGGGCCCTGAGCAATGGATCCGGTCCGGCCACATCACATCGCCTATGTCGTACGGCAGTTAGCCTGTACTGCGGCGGCATTCCCTCTGGCGACGTTGGCTGATTTGGCGTTGTTGTCGTCGTTGGATGGTCACGGAGAAGCTCCGGACATGGTGAACAGGTGCCGGGCGGCGACCGGCGACGGAACCCTCTGCAAGAACCGAGTCAAGGCGTCGGGTCTGCGCTGTCACCGACATAGGGGGCTCCCGGAAGGGGCAGGCGGCGGCAGGCGGAAGACCGCACGCGGATCCGCGCCCCGGCGTCGCGTTCCGCCCCAGCGCCGCACGGTCGTCGGGTCGACATCTCGGACCAGTCGTGCGCCCGCCAGGCCGCAGGCACCGCGGCTACCTCCCGAGCCCTCGCCGCGGCAGAGCCAGGCGGAAGAGCTCGCAGCCTTCTGCGTGGATGCCCTCGAGGACGGCGGAGCCGCGGCGATCGAGGCCAGGGCCGCCGCATACGTGTCAAACGAGACCTGGAACGCACTGGTAAGAAGACACCGGGGGCGAGGTTGCCGCGACCTCGCCCGCCTGGCCAGGAACATCCTCAAGGGGAAGGACCTGTTGCACGCAGCGGTCGGACGCGCGGCCGGGGGGCTGCTCGGATGGCTCGGAAGTCCACCGATCAGCCGTATCTTCGCTCAGGAACTTGCCTCCAGGATGCCCCTCCCGGTGGACGCGCAGCTGACGGCAGCGGCCCGTGGGTTGCAGATCGCCGGCATCGTCATCTGCCTGACTGGTAACCGTGAACCGGCGGTATGCGCGTGCCTGCGGGATGTCCTGAAGTCTGAGGGCCCGGAGCAGATCAAGAAGCTCATCGAGGGGGCTGCGGTGGACTGGCTAGAGCTGCCAGGGCGGGTGCCGGCGTTCGGTTCAGGGGAATGAACTGCGCTTCGTCATGGTCAGTAGTGCGGCGGGAGGCCACCGCCCCACTCCTGACTGAAGATTCGGCGATCACCGCCGGAAAGAGGGACTAGCCGGCCGGGATGCACGACGCATCGGGGAGTGCGAACAGCGCATACTGGACCCAAGCGCGCGGAGCCATCGCAACAGGTCTCAGCCGCTGCGCACCGCCCGCAGCGTCTCTTCATCTCTCGGGATTGGCAACGACCGCATCGCTGGGGGTCAATGGGTCGCAGGTTCAAATCCTGTCGTCCCGACGGTTACGTCGGATACTTTCGCAGCTGATGGGTCATCTTCGGGTGGCCCATTCGCCGGGCGCCTCGGGCACATTGAGCTACCAGCCGGAGCACGAAGACCTGCGCTTCAAGCTCCCGCCTGCCGGTGACGATCGAGAGTTCACCGGTCCAGCCGCAGCGAAACTGCGCATCTCGTCCGCCACGACCGACGCTGATCTCTTCTCGAGCCTGAGGCTCTACGACCCGCAGGGCGCCGAGGTTACGTTCATCGGGTCCAACGATCCGAAGGTGCCGATCGCGTTGGGATGGCTGCGTGCCTCCCACCGGCGACTCGACATCGACAGCTCCGAACCCTATCGACCGGTGCACAGCCACGACGCCATCGAGCCGCTCGTCCCCGGCTAGCACGTCGACGTCGACATCGAGATCTGGCCGACGAGCATCGTGGTCCCGGCCGGCTATGTCCTCGAGCTGGGCATTGGTGGTCGCGACTACAGCAACCAAGGCACGGCGACCGAGAACGCGATGTACCCGACGACGGGCGTCGGCCCTTTCATCCACACCGACCCGGAGGATCGTCCGGCGGAGATCTTCGGCGGCACGGTCACCCTGCACTTCGGTCCCGATGCGAAGTTGTCCCTGCTGCTCCCGGCGATCCCCGCTCCGTGAGCAGTCGTCGGGCCGGATCTGCGCGCAGAGCGAATGGCGGGCGAAAGGAACCGACGAGGTGGACAGCTACCGCCGGCGACGCAGATCTGTGGGCCCGGAGCGCCAGCCGACGGTCAGGGTCAGGCGCCGGCCGGAGCGCGTCTGCCTCCGGTCAGTCCGACCTTCGCCGCGTGCCCGCGTCGGGTGCTGTGCCCAGAACTCGGCGTGGTGTGATCCCGCTGTCCATGAGCTTGAGTGTGCCGTCGCGGCACAGTGTTGACTCAGACCATGGCTGATCAACATCGCTACGCAGTGTCGGGCGCTGTCGTGACCGGCCGACCGAGACCTGCGCGAGGTCGTGGCCGGGACGCCGATGGCCGAGGCGTCGTGACGTTGGACGTGCCTCGGACCAAGCCCTTATCGCTCTGATGGGAGCACTCGTATGGGTATCACTTGGGATGAGTACCGGGAGCACGACGCTGTCGGGCTGGCCGAGTTGGTGAAGTCGGGGGCGGTGAGCCCGGGTGAACTGCTCGAGGCGGCGATTGCGCGTGCCGACGCCGTCGAGCCGACGATCAATGCGATCAGCCACCGACTCGACGACGTTGCCCTCGCCCGCGCTCGCAGCCCGCTGTCCGGGCTGTTCGCCGGCGTCCCATTCTTGATCAAAGACTTGAGTCAGCACCTCGCCGGAATCCCCACCGGCAGTGGGAATCGATCGCTGGCACGCTTCCCGCGCCCGGAGACGTCCACGGTGGTACAGCGTTGGCTCGACGACGGGCTGGTCGTGTTCGGCCGGACCGCGACCCCCGAATTCGGCGCCCGCGCGATAACTGAACCCGTCGTGGGTGGCCCGACCCGCAACCCCTGGGACCCGTCGCGGACGCCCGGTGGCAGCTCCGGCGGGTCCGCGGCGGCGGTCGCGGCCGGAGTCGTCCCGGTCGCGGGCGGGAACGACGGCGGGGGATCCATCCGGATTCCGGCGGCGGCCTGTGGACTGTTCGGGCTCAAGCCGGGGCGTGGCGTCGTCCCGTCCGGGCCGGAGGTCGACGAGGTCTTCCACGGCACCGCCGTGCAGGGCGTGCTGTCGCGCACGGTCCGTGACTCCGCCGCGATGCTCGACGTGCTGGCCGGGCCCGCACCGGAGGGCCCGTACCGGGTGGCGCCGGCGCAGCGCCCCTACGCCGCGACCGTCGTGGACGACCCGCGCCCGCTGCGGATCGGGCTGAGCACGGTGTCCCCGCTTGGCGGACCGGTTGATCCGCAGGTCGCCGCCGCAGTCAGGGAGGCGGGGGATCTACTCACCGGGCTCGGACACGTCGTGGAGGAATCTGCCCCGGCCATCGACGGGAAGCGCCTGGCAACCGACTTCCTCACGACCTGGTTCGCGATGGTCGCCGCCGAGGTCACGGCCGCACGGGAGTTCACCGGCTGCGCCGAGGACGACTTCGAGATCGAAACCCGGATGATGGCTGCGATCGGCCGCAACCTTTCGGCGCCGAGATATCTGGCCACGCAGTCCCGCTGGCACCAGCACACCCGAGCGCTGGCCCGGTTCCACGAGCGCTACGACATGCTGCTCACCCCGACCACCGCCCGGCCGGCGTGGCCGATCGGCGAGTTCGATCTCGCCTTGCCGGTCCGGCTCGCCGCACGGGGGCTGCTGGCTGCCCGGATCGGCGGTGTGCTGGGGCGGATGAACCTCGTCGAGAAACTGGCCGTCGCGAACCTCGAGCCCGCGCCCTTCACTCAGCTGGCGAACGTGACCGGACGCCCGGCGTCGTCGGTGCCGCTCTATCGGACGTCGAGTGGGATGCCGCTCGGCATCCAGTTCGTCGGGCGTCCGGGTTCGGAGCCCGAGCTGCTGGCACTGGCCGCGCAACTGGAGCGGGCGCGGCCGTGGGCGCATCTCTGACCGTCGTTGCCCGATTCGCCGTCCGCGGCCTGACGTCTGTGGGGACAATTTCACCTATGACTACCGTATTCTCACGCATTATCGCTGGCGAGCTGCCCGGACGCTTCGTCTGGCAGGATCCGGAAATCGTCGCTTTTCTGTCCATCGCTCCCTTGCGGCCCGGTCACACTCTTGTCGTGCCGCGGCGTGAGGTCGACCGGTGGACGGACGCTGACGGGGCCCTTCTGACGCGCTGCTTCGAGGTGGCCCAGGCCGTGGGGCAAGGGGTGCAGCGGGCTTGGAACGCTCCGCGCGCCGGCCTCGTCATCGCAGGCTTTGAGGTACCGCATTTGCATATACATGTCGCGCCGGTCTGGGATATGTCCGACTTTGACTTCAGTAAAGCCAAGCAGGAGGAGGACCAGTCAGCTTTGGCTGAAGCAGCAGCGAAGCTCCGTACCGCGCTGCTGGAACTCGATTATGAACAGGCACTGGACGTTGGCCCCGGAGTGTGAACCGGAACTCGCGCGACCGCGCACAGGCTCAGCTGCCGCGAGCCGGAAGCCGATCAGCACCAGCCCGGTCCCGATCGTGATGCCGATCATGAGCGGCAGGGGGAGGACTTGACTGTGCCGTAGCGGCACAGTGTTGGCTGAGGACCATGAGCTGGAGTACTCGGGAGATCGCAGAGCTTGCCGGCACCAGCCTGCGGGCGGTGCGGTACTACCACGAGGTCGGACTGTTGGAGGAGCCCGGGCGCCGCGCCAACGGCTACAAGCAGTACGGCGTGCCGCACCTGGTCCGCCTGCTGCGGGTCAAGCGCCTGGTCGATCTCGGGTTCTCGCTGAACCAGATCGCGGAGACGGTGGACGAGGCTGAGCACCCCGGGCGGGCACTGCGCACGCTCGACGCGGAGCTGGCCGCGACCATCGAGCGGCTGCAGCGAGCCCGGCTCGAACTCGCGACACTGATCGAGCAGCGCGCCCCGGCCGACCTGCCTGCGGAACTCACTCCCGGCGAAGCGACGGTGCTGTCCGAGACCGACCGCTCGCTCCTGCTGGTCATGACCCGGTTGATGCACGGGGAGCAGCTGCAAGCCTACGGTGCACTGGTGCGCAATCTGCCTGCTCACCCGATCAACCGGGAGTTCGACGAACTCGCCGCCGACGCAGGCGAGCACATCCGCCAAGACCTCGTGGAGCGGATGGTGCCCTACCTGCGCCGGCTGCGGCAGGACCACCCGGACCTGCCCGATCTGTACGCCGAAGCCTCGAAGGGGAAGAAATTCGTTCGAGAGACCATGGCGACGATCCTGCGTGAGCTGTACAACCCGGCGCAGCTCGATGTTCTGCACCGGGCCCACGTGATCGTGGACGAGTCCACACAGCTCCGACCGGGGCGGAACGCCGCCGAACTTCGTTGACCGCGCCGGTCTCCTGCTCCATGCCGGGTTCCTTCCCGGCCCGAACGGGAAGCCGACGGTGTACGTCGCGCGGAGCCGGTCGAGGGACATCGACGTCGGGGCGCCGGGAACGGGCCGGTGCGTGCCCTGGCCGGACTCGGTACACCCGTGCTGGCCGAGGTTGGATCGCCCCCGGGTCCGCAGCGTCGGCCGCGACGGATGCCATGTTCCCACCCGCGCGGATGGGCGCGATTCGCCCGCGCATCGTCCGGAGCGTCTCCGGCTCCATGCCGACCGTCCTAGGGCATGTCCGGAAAGTCCTGCACGGGACTCACGGCGCCTGGCACGCACTGTCGGCGCACCGCCCGAAAGTCCAAGTACGTCCGGTACGAGGACTTCCGGCCGTCGCACCGAGAGCACGCACCGGACACCGCGAGCACCGCACACGACTTTCCGGACACACCCTCGGGCGCTCCTTCTGGATCATCTCGCGGACCAGATGAGGATGCCTGCGGTGTGGAGTGCGGCGAGGTAGACGGCTGCGGTCTTGTCGGATCGCGTGGCCAGGCCGCGCCGTCGTCCGCGCCGGTTGAACAGCGCTCGAGGGTGTTGTGCTGCTTGTCGGCGTCGCAGTCGAAGGCGGGCGGTTTTCCCCAGAGGTGACCGCGGCGCTTGCGGTGGCAGCCTGATCCGCAGGGTGTGGAATCACTGGATACCTCGTCGGCGCACATGTTCGCGGATAGCGCGGGAGGAATACGCCTTGTCCGCGAGGGCGGCGTGATGCGGGCCGTCCGACTGGCCAGGGAACCCGGAAACGGCTCATGACCGGTGCCGGCCTGGCCGGCTGTGAGCTGGATGGCCAATGGCCGGCAACGGCTGTCGGCGGCGGACAGGTTGACATTGGTGGTCGCCCACGGCGCCCCCGGTGGCCGTGCGGAAGGCGTCCGCGATGAAGGCGAAACCCTCGTCCCCGAGCTTCCGCGGATCGGTGCCGTCGTGAAGGCCGGCTCCGACGTACTCGTTGATGACTCGAAGGGCCGCCGTGGCGTGCGGACGCGCCTAACGGCCTTCGGGCTGTGTCCGAGGCGAGTCGCGATGACCGCGGGCAGTCCGTGTTCCACCTGTTCGCAGTCCATCAGCCAGGTCGTGTACAGGGCCGGTTCGGCCTCGGCCGATCGAATCATCTTGACGCCCGGCCCCGGCCCAGCGTCGGCCTGCTCCGACGGGCGGCGTACGCGACATCGCAGCGGGCCGGCCAAGGAGGGCTGCATGACGAGCGGCACGATGCACCTCCGGCGCAGCATCCGAGTCCGGGCCTCGCCCGCACCGAGGGCCCGGTCGTCAGGGGGCGGGTGTGAGGCCGGCCCGGAGGATGTCGAGGTAGTTGTCTATTGCGGTCCCCTGCCGCTCCGCCGGGTGCTCGCTGACGGCGTGGATCAGGCCGCACAGGAGCTTGAGCAGGTTTTCGCCGGTGAGGGCAGGGGCAGGGCGGATGCGTGCGAGCAGGCCGGAGGTGACCTCGACCAGCTCTCCCTTGGCCCGGTGCAGAGACTCTGTCTCGTCGGACCCGGTGATCAGAACGTCGGTGAGGCCCGGTCGTGCCAAAGCGGTCAGCAGCGCTGTGCGCAGGAAGTCGACGAGGGCGTTGGCGGGATCGGGATGTGCGCCCGCTGCGACCGCCGCATCGATGAGCTCTCGGACCGCTTCCTCCAGGACGGACTCCCGCATGGTCCGCTGCGTGGGATAGACCCGATAAACCGTCCCGACCCCTACGCCCGCCCGGCGCGCGAGCTCGTTGAGGGTGAGCGCAGTCTCCCCGCCGATGACGGCGTCGCGAGCCTCATCGAAGATCCTCTGCCTGTTGCGTGCGGCATCCGACCTCATGATCCCTCCTCCGCAGAAGCCGATGTGGATAACCTATCAGGCTGCTGTTACGGTGAAATGGATAGCTAATCCACTTCGCCTCGGCAGGAGCGGTCATGACCGTTGTGTTCATCCACGGAGTACCCGAGACGCCTTCCCTCTGGAACGACCTCCGGGAGCGGATCGACCGCCCCGCCACGACCCTGCGGCTGCCCGGATTCGGCAGCCCTCGCCCGACTCGCCTGGACGGCAAGGAGGCATACGCCGGCTGGCTGGCGAGGGAGCTGCGTGCCCTCGGTGAGCCCGTCGATCTCGTGGGCCACGACTGGGGCGCGCACCTGGTGATGCGGATCGTCTCCGCCTACGACGTTCCGGTACGCAGCTGGGTGTCCGACGTCGCACACGGCTGGCATCCCGACTATCAGTGGCACGAGGCGGCCACCCTCTTCCAGAGGAACCCGGAGGGCGAGGAGCTGCTCGCGTCGCTGCGCACCCAGGCCCCCGGCAGCCCTGGTTTCGGCGACTTCCTCCGCCCCCGGGGGATGAGCGCCGAACTGGCGGCAGAAGTCGACACCGTCCATGACGAGGAGATGAGCAAGGCCATCCTGACGCTCTACCGCTCGGCCTGGCCCAACTTCCACGCCGACTGGGGCAAGGACTTCGACCGCCCCGCGCAGGCGCCGGGGCTCGTCCTGATCCCGACCGGCGATCCGATGGCACAGCCCGCGATGGACCGGGACGTGGCCGCGCGAACCGGAGCACAGGCAGTGGAACTGGACGACCTCACCCACTATTGGATGCTCCAGGACCCGGATCGGGGCGCGGAGGTACTCAACCGATTCTGGGGCTCCCGGCCCGTATGACATCGGACGACAGCTCGGTCCGTGACGGAGCGAGACTTCGACGCCAGTCGCTAACGCATACCTGAGCAGCAGAAACCGCACATGGGGTTCGGAAAGAGAATGATCTCTGACCGCGAAGTCTCATGACGAGCCGCCGACGGAGTCGGTGGCTCGTCTTCGTGCGGTGGGCCGAGGTGGGGTAGGCCGGGGGCCGGGTGTCGTCTCGGGTGGGTGCCGGGTTCCACTGCTTCGACTGGAGGGGGTCTTGCTCAGGGGCGGGTGGATTCGTCGGTCAGCCGGGGTGCGGAAGGAGGGCGAGCTGGTCCAGGGCGGGGAGGTGCGATTGAAGTCCCGACATCTTGAAGTCGCAGGTCATCGGGGTGGCGTGATCGTTCGGGAGGGCGGGTGCTCGTGCTGGTTGTGGGCAGCCTGGCGCCTCGATCGCCGGGCGGCGGTCGAGGCCGGTCTGGCCGTTTCCAGGTCGCGGAGGCGTAGTCGCGGAGGTGTACGGGTTCGTAGGTCCGAGGGGTGACGGAGACCGACGAGAACACCGAATGCGTCGCGGCTCGTCGGGTTGAACTCGCCGACGAGCAGAAGCTCCTGGCCGAGCGACTCGATGCGGTCCGCACCGAGCGCGAGGAACTCGCGGTGGCCATGCGCGTGTGGGGGTGGATCACGCCCAACTGGACGCGGAGAAGCCCTCGTCGCAGGCGAAGACGGCGCAGGTGGGCTGGCAGAGTGCTACTGGTGCCACACCGCGAGGCGGGCCGGGGAGGACGTCCTGCCGCCGGATTGCGGCCGATGAAGATCGTGCGGAATGCGTTGGTCCGGTCGGGGCGAGGACGTCGGTGTCGAGTTGGGCCTTGACGTCGAGGTGACGGGTCGGCTGGAGCCCCTGCGCAGCAAGTTGAGCAAGCTCGCCGGGCGGGGCCGGCTGCGCAAACTGCCCGATGGACGCTTTCCGATCACACCGCAAACGGAACTGACTGGGCGCTGGAGGCCGTTGGCTCGACGTGTGCACGAAGAGGATCAACGGACCTGCCAGGAACATCGGCCTCGCTGTCTACGAGTGCCGCCTGCCGGTGTCCCGAAGCCACCCGCTTTCAGTGCGGCGTGATCGGGAAGCGGCATCGACGCGTGCATGACCTCGGTCGCCGGATCGTGTCCCGGGGTGAGTTTTCCCGTACCGATCCCAGCTCTGCCGATCCAGGACGTTGCCCTGGTGGCGCGAGTCGCGGACCCACGAGCCCCTGTTGTTCACCGGCAGCATCCGACCGGAATGGCCGTTATGGCGGGGGTGGCGGGGACAGCGGGGATGGCTGGACCTGCCGGAGAGGTGTGGCCCCTGGCGTCATCCCGTGTGGTGGGGTCGCTCTCCGCAGGAGCCGGACGGTAATCGTTGTACGAGCTCTTGTCGCCTCCGCTCGATGTTTGTACGTTGCAGCAGACACGATAGGAAGCGCTTTCTCTGCTCGCCCTCTGGAGGGGACATGACGCCTGGCGCCGCCGTGCCGTCGTATCGGCGCAATACTGCACGGTCGAGGCTGTGGCCTGCTGTGATGGCGGTCGGGGCCGCTCTGCTCACCGCCGCGTTCGTCACTCCGTCCGGCGGTGCGTCCTCGCCTGACGACCCGTCCGCGGCCGCTGGGGCAGGCATCCGCGGAAGTCTGGTCGCGGGCTACGACTTCGAGCATCCGGACCCCGCGGACGCCGGGCGTGAGCGTGACGTGGGGCCGTCCGGCACCAGTCTGTCGCTCGTCAACGGCGGTGCTGCGATGCGCGTGCGCGACGACGCCGATCCGCGGCGTGGGCACGTCCTGCAGACCCGGCAGGTGAGTCCGGACGCGGCGGGGAACGACGACTGGAAGGCGGGCGTGTACGAGCCGGACGGTGCGGCCTCGCTGCATGCGTTCAACGGAGCCCGCCAGGCCACGGTGATGGGCTGGTTCCGTACCACCGGGCAGAATCCGAGCCCGGATTCGAGTACGGCCGACCCCTCCGACCTCTACAACGCCATCGGTCTGGCGGGCGTCCTGACCGGGGACTCGAACGGGCACGATGTACGGGCCCTCCTCGAACTGATCGATGTGGACGGCGAGTTGCGCCTCGTCGCACTTGGACGCCGGCTGGACGGCTCCGAGTCCCAGACCTTCGCCGCGGACGGGGACTGGCGTACCCATCTGCCGGACGGCAAGTGGGTCCACCTGGCCGCGACCTTCGACTTCGACACGGGTGACATGGCGCTGTACCGCAACGGCCGTGCACTTTCCGGCAGTTACGTACGCGACGACGATCCGTGGGCTCTTGCCGGAGAGCCGGAGCCCGACCTCGCCTCGCCGACCGACCCGCGAGGCCTCAAGATCGGCGGGAGTTTCCCGCAGAACACCCGCGAAGCCAACCCCTGCAACTGCCGTATGGACGATCTGCTCTTTCTGGACCGGGCCGCCACCCCGGGTCAGGTGAGGGCCGAGTACCGCCGCACCGGTGGGCGACCGGCGTCCTGAGTCCGCGTGCTGGACGTGCTTCCCGGACCGGCGTGTCTGCGGGACCAGTGTCCAGAACCCACGTCATGAACACCTGTCCTGTGCACGCCGCCCGAACGCACCTCCTGGGCACGCCACATGAAGGGAGCTCCCTTGTCCCCGTCGGTCCCGCACGTCCGACCCCGTAAGACATCCCTCCTGGTCCAACTCCTCACCTGCGCCCTGTTCGGCGCAGTACTCACCGCGGCACCGGCGGGCGCGGCCGAAGCGCCCGCCGGTGCCGCGGCGGCCGCTGTCACCGACCCCATCCCCGACAAGCCGGTCACCTCCGGTCTCGGCCTCGAGGTCCAGGAGTTCGCCCAGCTCCCGAAGTCCGAGCCGCGGCCGGGCCCGGTCGAGGACGACCGTCTCATCCGGCACAACCGGATCAACTACCTGACCCCCTTCCCGGGCGATTCCGGCCGCCTGGCCGTCGCGGACCAGAACGGCACGATGTACTCGCTGGAGAAGGACGGCTCCGGGCAGCACCCCTACCTGGACCTGTACAAGGAGTTCTCCACCGCCTATTACGCGAGCCGGGGCCTGGGCACCGGCTTCGGCTACGTCACCTTCGACCCGGATTTCCGGAACAACGGACGCTTCTACACGGTCCACACCGAGAAGCCCGAACTGACCGATGCCGAGCCGGACTTCAATCAGCCCAGCGGCAACGGGTTCCACGGCGTCGTCACCGAGTGGACGGCCGACGACCCGAACGCCTCCAGCTTCTCCGGCACCCACCGGGAGCTGCTCCGCATCGGCTTCAACGGCCAGGTCCACGGCATCCAGCAGATCGACTTCAACCCGACTGCCAAGCCCGGCGACACGGACCACGGGCTCCTCTACATCGCGGTCGGTGACGGCGGCAAGGGTGCCACCACCGGTGACCCCCAGGACCGGGCCCTGCCGCACGGCAAGCTCCTGCGCATCGATCCACGCGGCCACGACAGCGCGAACGGTGAGTACGGCATCCCGTCCGCCAATCCGTTCGTCGACGAGCCCGGCACCCTCGGCGAGACCTACGCGATCGGGATGCGCGACCCGCACCGCTTCAGCTGGGACCCGCGCGGCAGCCACCGCATGTTCCTCTCCCACGTCGGCGAGCACGCCATCGAGGCCGTCTACGAGGTGCAGGCCGGCGACAACTACGGGTGGAGCGAACGCGAGGGCGCCTTCGTCTTCGACAAGAAGGCCACCGACCCGTGCGCCAAGATCCTTCCACTCCCCGCCGACGACGCGAAGTACGGCTACACCTATCCGGTCGCCGCCTACGACCACGATCCGCCGGCCGACTGGGACTGTGAGTCCGACGTGGGCCGCGGCATCTCCGGCGGCTACGTCTACCGCGGCGACGACCTGCAGGAACTGCAGGGCAAGTACATTCTCGGTGACATCGTCGACGGCCGTCTCCTCTACACGGATACCGCCGACATGAGCCGCGCGAAGCCGGGCGCCGAACAGCGCCTGGCGCGGATGTACAGCCTCATGGTCTATGACGCGAAGTCCGGCAAGCGCGTCTCCATGCAGGAACTGGCCGGTGACAAGCGGGTCGACCTGCGATTCGGGCAGGACGCGGACGGCGAGCTGTACATCCTCTCCAAGGCCAACGGCAAGATCTGGAAGGTGACGGGGACGCGCACGTTCGCGAGCTGCGACACCGACGGGACCACCCTCACCGACGTGATGGGCGCCGAGAACTGGGCGCCGGTCACCCCGTCCAAGTGGCGGTTCGAGGACGGCCAGGCGGTGATGACCGAGGCGGGCGTCGAGCGGCCGGGACCTCGCCGCCCCTACGAGTACGCCGTGCTCACCGCCGGCCCCACGTACCGCAATGTCCGCGTCGATGCCGAAGTCCGCATCGACACGCCGACCGACATCGACAACCGGGACGTGGTCGTCCTCTTCGGCCATGAGTCCGATACCAGGTTCGGCTACGCGCATCTCTCGCAGGACAACTCCATCTATCCGCACAACGGCGTCTTCACGGTCGACGACGCCGACCGGCTGCGTGTGGAGGACCAGTGGGACGGCACCACCGGCGCCCCGCCCGCGATCAGCGACGCCGCCTGGCACCAGGTCAGTGTGGTGCGCTGCGGAGACACCGGGGAGACCGCTGTGTACCTGGACGGCTCGTCGTACCCCTTGATGACTGCGGTGAGCGCGCGGCCCGGCGACGGGCGGATCGGCTTCGGTTCGTTCGACAACGCCGGCCGGATCCGTGGGCTGACGGTGTCCGGCAAGTCGTAGCAGCAACGTGCCGTGCCAGTGCGACGGCCCGGGAGTGTGTGCGCCGCCCGGCCGTCGCACTGTCGCGCGGCTCATGGCCGTGCGGTGTTCCCGGCGTCGGTGGCGGTCGCCGTTGCTGTTTCGTCGCACCAACTCCGTTGACCAGGCGCTGAGTTGACGTGCCAGATGCGTGGGAGTCGTGAAGGATCTGCGCTTGATTCTCGGGATTCGGTGACGGGAGGGGATGATCCGGAGCGGCTCACTCGACGCTTTCGAACGGTCCGGGCGTCGGTCCATGCGAGGGGAGATCGAACGATGGTGACTTCCGTACGGAGCAGAGTGCGGACGGCGGCTCTCGCGCTCACGGCCGTCGTGGCGCTGGCCTTCGGCGCGACCGCCCCGTCAGGCGCGGCAGCGGCTCCCGCTCCCGCTCCCGCTCCCGCTCCCGCTCCCGCTCCCGCTCCCGCGAAGCAGGGGCCGACCTCGGTGGCGTACGTCGAAGTGAACAACAACAGCATGCTGAACGTCGGCAAATACACCCTCGCCGACGGCGGCGACAACGTTTTCGACGTCGCGGTGATCTTCGCGGCGAACATCAACTACGACACGGAGAAGAAGGAGGCGTATCTGCACTTCAACGAGAACGTGCAGCGCGTCCTCGACAACGCCGACACGGAAATCCGGCCGTTGCAGGAGAAGGGCATCAAGGTCGTCCTCTCGGTGCTCGGCAACCACCAGGGCGCGGGCTTCGCCAACTTCCCGTCCCAGCAAGCCGCTTCGGGCTTCGCGAAAGAGATGTCGGACACCGTGGCCGAGTACGGTCTCGACGGCATCGACTTCGACGACGAGTACGCCGACTACGGGAACAACGGCACGGGCCAGCCCAACGACAGCTCGTTCGTGCACCTGGTGACGGCGTTGCGCGCGAACATGCCGGACAAGATCATCAGTCTCTACAACATCGGTCCGGCCGCATCGCGCCTTTCCGATGGCGGGGTCGATGTCTCCTCCGAGTTCGACTACGCCTGGAACCCGTACTACGGCACGTGGCAGGTGCCCGACATCGCACTGCCCAAGGAGAAGCTGTCGCCGGCCGCCGTCGAGATCGGCGGGACCTCGCAGAGCACGGCCGCCGACCTCGCCCGCCGCACCGTCGGCGAGGGCTACGGCGTCTACCTGACATACAACCTCGACGGGACCGACCGCAGCGCCGATGTCTCCGCATTCACCAGGGAGTTGTACGGCAGCGATGCCGTCTACACCCCGTAAGGCGGCCGCACGCTCCGGCGCGGCGCTTCCTCGGGGTGCCGCGTCCGGGAAGACCGCGACCAGTCCGGTCTTCCCGGTACGGGTGCGATGTCTGTCGGCGGCGGTAGGTGCGATGCGGATGGGGTTCACCGGTGACGAACGGTTGCCACTGTTCAGCCTACGGACCTCAGTGAACGCCCGACCGCCACAACCAGCGAAGGGCATCGGGGAGGAGGACGCCACCGTGGTTGGGGTTGTGGCCGCCGTCGCCCAGGACGAGGCGGAAGTCGTAGCCGGATTCCGCCAGAGCCGCGGCGACGCGCAGGTTGTGGGCGAGCCAATTCCGCTCGGGCTCGTCCCAGCGTAGATCGCGATGGCCGGCCTGCATGAAAATGCGCAGCGGCTTGCGGGGCACAGCGGGAATGAGCTCCGGGTAGGGGTCGCCTCCTGGCATCTGCGTGAAGCTGGACAGGTACCCGATGACGTGGCGGAACTTGTCGGGGCGGAGCCACGCTGCGGTGAAGGCGCAGTTGCCGCCGCTACTGCCACCGCAAATGCCCCACCGATCAGGGTCATGCGCGATCGAGTAGCGCTTGGTGACCTCGGGGATGATCTCGGTGAGAAGGAAGGTGACGTACCGATCGTCGAATGCGTCGTACTCGGCATTGCGGTTCTTCGGATCGTCGGCGTCGGGGAAGGTGCCGGGGTCGACGAACAGGCCGATGGTGACCGGGATGTCACCACGGTGGACGAGGTTGTCCAGGACCATCGCGCCGCGGACCTCCCCATCGGGGTCCAGGTACCACTGGCCGTCCTGGAACACCATCAGCGACGCCGGCTCCGAGGGGTCGTACCGTGCGGGGACGTGAACCCAGAACTTCCGTGACGTGCCGGGGTAGATCGCGCTGTCGTTCCAACTGAACTCAAGGGTTTCACCAGCGGGCACGCCCGGTTGGAGAGCCGAATCGGGACCGTGGGCGTAGCGCACATCCGACTGGTCGGCAGGAAGCGGCTGGTAGGGCACCTCGGTGGTCATGCCGGCCACTCCAGGATCCTTTCGTGTCCTCCCGGGCTCTGTCGCCTGCGTCGAAGTCGTGGTCGCCTCGCTGCAGGCGATTGCGCGAGTTGTTCGCCGGCGGGGAGGTGGAAGGGGTCTGCGTGATTGACTTGTCGGCGGCCTCGCGTCCGTGATCTGGGGCTCTGTTGTGGGATCCGTCGGCGCCAACGAGTCGGATTTGCTGGAGCCCGACCGCCGTAGCACCACGTACGCCTGGGTCGGCGCTCACGTGCGGTGGGTCGGGTAGCTGACGGTAGGCCGGCCCGGGCTGAGGGGAGCGGCGCGGTTGGTCGGATGTGAACCGGTCGTGCGACAGGGGGAGTTGCTGCGATGACGTTGCGTTCCGATCTGGCCGAGTTGCTTGCGGGGGCCGGCATCGTCGACGTGGACATCGACGATGCCGTGGAGGACGAGCACGTCCGATGGGCCGTGTACCGGTCTGTCGTGGCAGTGGCCGCGTCCTCGTGCAGCCGCGAGCGTGATCGCGCGCTTGTGGCCGCGATCCTGCGCGATCCCGTCGAGATGGTATCCAAGTCGGCGGTGGTCGAGCTCGTGGACAGGGTTGCGGAGAAGGCGTCCGACTCCGGGGTGTTTCGGCAGTGGTCGGTCCAACTGCGGTCAGAGATAGACCGGTTCAAAGTGGAATCGCATCGTGAGTTCGTTCGCCGACGCGTGTACGACTGGCAGTTCTACCTGGCCGTGAAGGAAGGCCACGTTGCGTCCTCGGCCGAGTTGGCGAGGGTCACGAGGTGGATGCAGCGCCGCCTGGCGGAGGAGTCGACGTCACGGAGGCTGCTCACCCTGCTTGCCGAGTCGGGCAGCAGCAAGAAGATCCGGAACATCGCGAAGAACCGGGCGGGAAGCCGCGAGCTGGGAACGCGATGACGTGGTGACGCGATGACGTGGTAGCACCAGGTCACAGGTCACAGGTCACAGGTCACAGGTCACAAGTCGCGTGCGCGGAAGGGACGTTGTGCCGGTGGACGATCGCGACCGCGCCCTTCGCCTGTGTCTGGCACTCGTTTCCCGGGAGAGTATCCACTCGCGGTCGGCTTTGACGGATCGGGACGTGAGCCGCGCGCTCGGCGGACGGTGCGGCATGCCGCCCGGACGCCATGTCCGGGCGGCACTCGCCGGTCGTGGATTGCGCAGCCTGCCGTATGTGGTCAGCTAGGTGACGTAGCGTCAGGCCGGCTGGGCGATGGCGACGAAGCCGCCGTTCTCCGGAGTCGTCACCTCCAAGGTGTCGCCGGCTTCCACGTCGTGGCTCTTCCGGACGAGTCCATCGGGACCGTCCGTCACCACGTCGATCGTCCAACTGCCCTCACCGAGGAAGTCCGTCGACACCTGCTGGGTACGGCCGTCACCGCTGGTGACGCTGCCCAGGAACCAGCGTTCGCCGTCGCGTCGGGCAACGGTCGTCTCCTTGCCCGGTTCGCCCGCCAGCAGTTTCGTCTCGTCCCAGACGGTCGGCACCTCCGAGAGGAAGTGTTCGAGTTCAGGGCGCTCGGCGTACTCCTCGGGTGCCCCGGCGAAATTCTGGAAGCCGGATTCGAAGACCACCGAAAGAGCCAGTTCCCCGGCGTCGGTGACGGGGCGATCGCCGGTCTGGAACCCCATCGGGGTGAAGTCCATCGAGCCGACCACGTTTCGGGTGTAGGGGAGGGTCGACAAGTTGGCCGCTGTGACGTCCAGTTGTTCCGCTCCGTGCACGGCTTCCATCGACATGACGTGCGGCCAGGTGCGCTGAATGCCGTGCGGGATGGTCGAGCCGTGGAAGTTGACCGTCAGCTTTCGGTCGGCGGTGTCCTGGAGGATCTCGTCGTACCACCGGAATCGGGCCTGCGAGTCCGAGTCCATGAAGTCGATCTTCATGCCGGCCACGCCCCACTCGGTCATCCGGTCGAGGTTGGCCTTGCGTTCGTCGGCCGTGTCCAGATCGCTGTAGTGCATCCAGAGCATGATCTTCACGCCACGTTCGTCGGCGTACTCGATCAGCTCCGGCACCCAGTCGACGTCCTTCCAGCCTTCGTCGACCAGTGCGTACTCCCAGCCGTGCTCCGCCGCGTAGTCGACATACTCCTTCTGCCGTTTCAGGTCGCGCTGGGTGTCCTGGCCGCCGTCCATCCAGGACCAGGCGACCTTGCCCGGACGGATCCAGGAGGTGTCCTCGATCCTGGAGGCGGGCGCGAGGTCGTCGACCAGAGTGGACTCGGTGACGGTCGCCAGATCGCCGGTGATCACGGTCCGCCAAGGGGTGTTCAGCGGGCCGGGGGAGCTGACCGAGTCGTCGGCCAGCTCCACGTCGTAGCCTCCGCTGCCGACCTCGTGCGTGAGCCGGCTCGCGTCGTAGCGCCCGTCGACGTCCGACTCGCTGAGCAGCGTGTAGTCGCCGTGCCCAGCCCCGTCAGCGCCGTCGCCCCGGAAGAGCGTGGGATAGCCGTACTCCCCGCTCTTCGCGTCGGCCGCCGTGGACTCGATGTGCGCCGCCTCGTAGTTGGGGGTGTACGGAAGCAGCCATGCCTTCGAGCTGTCCGGTACCTGGAACGCGGAGGACTCGCCGGTGACCGTCACGCCGTCGCCGGCCTCGTCGGGCAGCTCGTATCGGTAGGCGACGCCGTCGTCTGCGGCCCGCACGGTCAGTGCCAGGCGCCGGCCGTCCCCGTTCTCGAAGGTGAAACGTGACTCGGCCATCCGTACCGTACGCTCACGCTCCTTGCCGACGGTCGTCGTGTACTTCTCGCCGAACGTCCGGTCGTTTCGGTCCAGCAATTCCAGGCCGGATGTCAACTCGCCCTCGTCGGTGGTGATTCCGACGGCACCCGGTTCCAGTACGGTGCGGCCCTTGTTCTCGACGCCGAGCGTGAGGGCGCCGTCGTCGTCGAGGCGGAGGGTTGCGGTGGGGCCGTCGTCCAAGCGAACGTGCCAGGAATCGTCAGCCGAGGCGGAGGGCGCGAGCAGAGCCCCGGCCAGGACCACGGACAGGGCTACAGCTGATAGTGCGGGAGCTCGAGTACGCATCGGATCTCCTCGCTGGTCACCAACTACTCACCAACTACGAACATTTACAAAAGAGTGACCCCGCCGTCGGCGTGGTGGCAAGAGGGGTGACGTCACGTCATGGGCGGGGTGGGTGTGATCGGTGGGGCGGGATGCCGACTGGCCGCCCAGCCGGAGGTGCGATCAAGACCTGTACTGGCTTCGGAGCCTCAACCAGCAGAAGGAGCAAGGAGGTTGGCCGCTCCGATCAATCGGACGGTACGCCGGGCAACAGGTCGCAGGCGGGACTCGGGTCGGCTGCGCCGTGAGGAGCGATCGGTGGCGTTGCGGGGGCGGTATCGCGCACGAGCCACCCGTCAACGCACTCGAACATTACCGACCACTGGGGCCGGGGTGGGACGTGGTCGGCGTTGCTGCCCTCATCGGGCGTCAGGGTCAGTCGATCAGGAGCACGAGCTTCCCTCGTACGTGACCGTCCTCGCTGACGCGGTGTGCCTGAGCGATGTCGGCGAGAGGGAAGGTCTGCGCGACGGGGAGGGAGAAGCGTCCGGCTTCGGTCAACTCGCCGATTTCGGCGAGGACATGGAGCGCGCGTCCGTCGTCGCTGCGGCTGAACCTCACTCCATGCTCCGCCGCGCCGCTGAAGTCGGCCACCGTCAGGACGTGTTCGGCGCCACCGGTGAGTGCGATGAGCTCGGGCAGCACGCCACTTCCGGCGATATCGAGCGCCAAGTCGACACCATCGGGGGCGAGTTCGCGAACCCGGTCGACCAGACCCTCGCCGTACGCGACGGGTTCGGAGCCCAGTGAGCTCAGGTAGTCGTGGTTCGCCGGACCGGCGGTGCCGATCACGCGCGCGCCACGCGCCACCGCGAACTGAACCGCGGCGCTGCCGACGCTTCCGGAGGCGCCGTTGATGAGTACTGTGCTGCCGCGCTCGACGCCGAGCTGGTCGAGCGCGCGCATGGCCGTCTCGACGGTGGCCGGCAGTGCGGCGGCGCCGGCGAAGTCGAGCGACCGGGGGATGGGTGCGTAGGAGGACAGCACTGCCAGCTCGGCCTGCGCCGCTCCGTCGAGGCAGAAGCCGAACACGCGCTCACCGACGGCGACCTCTGCGGCGCCTTCGCCGATCTCGTCGACGACGCCGGCCGCCTCGTAGCCCAGAGTCTGCGGAAGCTCCTCGTCCATCAGGCCCTTGCGCTTCTTCCAGTCGCTCACGCTGACGCCGGCCGCGCGCACCGCGATCCTGACCTGGCCGGGACCCGGGTGCGGTTCGGGGAGTTCCACGATCTCGAGGACCTCCGGGCCCCCGAACTCACTGAAGCGAGCGGCCTTCATCCATGGCTCCGATCCCAGCCTCGGGCTGTCAGGTACGTTGCGCGGCCGCAGGGCACTGGTCCCTCGGCCTCTCCGCAGGGCATTGGCCCCTCGGCCTCTCCGCAGGGCGCTGGCCTCTTCGGCCTCAAGAACCGTACGCCGCGGTCGGGGCGCCCACCGCCGCCTCCCTGGGTGCCTGACTGCCTCCGAGTACCGCCCCTCGTCTTAACGGCGAGGAGTGCGAGTCCGGCGGCGAAGGGGCCCGAACTTCATCCAGGCCGGCCCGCGCTGTGCACCAGGCCGGCCAGGATGAGGGCCAGGCCCGCCTCGAACGCCGCATCGTGATCGATCGGTGGCATATCGGCCGGCAGGGCCGCCGTGTCGGGGCCTGGGTCCGCCTGCTCTTCCAGGACGCTGCCGACCGTGAAGCGGCCGGCGGCCAGCATCGCCATCTGTGCGTCGCGCTCGGGTACGCCGGATGCGACGAGGAAGCCCATCTTGTGGCGGATCCGGTCGAGGTCGCCGGTGGGAGTGCTGCCCGCGTGGAGCCGTGCGCCGTCCCGGCGGGCGAGCAGGGTGCGCCGGAAGCTGCGGTTGTTCTCGATGAACCAGTCACGCCAGTCGTCGTCGGGTGTCGGCAGCGGTTGTGTCGTGTGGGGTGCCATGGCGGCGCCTGCCATGGCGGCGAGGAGGTCCTTCTTGGTGCGGAAGTACCAGTAGAGCGACGGCTGTTCGACGCCGAGTCGCTTGGCGAGGCGCCGCGTGCTGACGCCGTCCAGGCCGACCTCGTCGAGCAGGTCGAGCGCCTCGGCGATGACGGTTTCGCGGTTCATCTTGGTCACGTTGACAATCTATCGCTGATAGATGACTCTGGAAAGAAATCATTCACTGATAGATTTTGGAGGGCTCGGTATGGCTGAGGAGCTGGCAGCGCGGTCCTTGCGGGTCCTCGTCGCCGGAGGCGGGATAGCCGGGCAGGCCCTTGCCTACTGGCTCACGCGTGGCGGCCACCGGGTCACCGTCGTCGAACGCTTCCCGGCCCTCCGGGCCACCGGTGCACAGGTCGACCTCAGAGGGCAGGGCATCGAGGCCGTCGAGCGCATGGGACTGCTCGACTCCGTCCGCGAGAGGCTCGTGGCGCCGACTCCGATGCGTCGTGGTACCGGCCGACGGTCAGCAGCAGGCCCGTCACGGCAAGCGGCGGCACGAGGGAGATCGCGATCGCCACGCCGGGCAGGGTGTCGGAGATGTCGGTGCGTACGAGAGCGAACGCGCCCACCGTTCCCGTGGCGAGCGCGGCCAGCAGGTCGATCAGTCGCGGGCTGATCCGGGAGGAGACCTGGCTGTTCGAGGCGAAGGAGTCGGGCGGCGCCGCCACCCAGCCGAGCAGCATGCCCACCGCGACCACGGCGAGGGCTCCACCGACCACCAGCAGTGCGCAGCGCACCACTTGGGGACGGTCCGCCAGGACCAGGGCCAGTGCGCTGCCGAGGATCGGCGTCATCAGCGGGGCGACGATCATCGCGCCGATGACCGTCGCGGTCGAATCCCCGACGACGCCCGCGCTCGCGATGACCGACGCCAGTACGAGCAGTCCCCAGAACCGGGTCGAACTCGGACTCCGGAGGGAACGTTCGATGAAGAGGGCGTCCGCCATCCGTCGGACTGCTGCCGTGTCCACGGAGGCCATGGCGCCTGTGCCCTTCTCTGGTTCCGGCCGCGCTGCGTCCCGCCTCGCGAGCCGCACAACCGAGGTCGTGCGGGCAGACGAAGCGGCGGCGGACCCCGAGGACGCCGTCGCGTCGGTCGGGGCGTCCTCGTCACTTCATGGGTGACCAGCGCACCGCCGATGCGAGGGCGGCGCGAGACGAGCCGGGCCGTACGGGTGACCGGCGGGTCCCTCCAGACCGCGCCGGCCTCGTCCCGTCAGGCCTTGTCGGCGTCCGCCCAGCCGTTGAGAGCTCCGTAGTACGCCCTCGTCAGCCGCAGTGCCGTGTCCGCTTCGGTCAGGCCCGAGCGGATGAGGTCGAGGATCTCGCGGGGGTCGAACATCATGTTGTACAGGAACAGGGCGTGATCGAAGTGTGCGTCGGGGATGGCGAAGTGCCGCAGTACGCCGCGGATCGGCCGCTCCCAGATGTCGCGGACCGCGGTGATCAGCTCGTCCTGGTCGTCGAGCCGGGCCAGGAACCCCTGCCGTGAACGGACTTGGACGGTGGCGGCACCGTAGGTGGGGACCAGCCGCACTCGTTCTGCGACCACTGCTTCGAAGAGTGCGGTACCGGTCAGGGGGCAGTCGTGGCTGTAGTTCCGCAGTTCGAGGATGGTGCTGAAGACGTATGCGCCGATCGCGTCCTCGGCCGACGCGAAGTACCGGTAGACCGTTGCCACCGACAGACCTGCCCGCTTCGCGATGAGCGGCATGGAGACGGCACCCGGCTCCGATGTCAGCATCTCGCCGACGGCCTCGAGGATTTTGCCCCGGTTGCGGACCGTGTCATGGCGTGGGCTGCGGCCGGTTCGGCTCAACTGGCGCGTCGCCTTCAGGGCTGCCTCCTCGAGTCTCCTTCCCGTGATCGAGAAGGGCTTCTTACTTTTTGGCAAGGGTAGCCCACCTCCCGCCGCGTGGTGAAGCCAAGCGTCCGGCGGCGCGATCTCTGGCCCGTGAGTCGGGAGTTGGATGCCGGCCAGGTGACGGAACTCGTCCGTGAACGGGTCTTGACGGATGTGCCGTCCGACGTTGAATCTATCGGGAACTGATACGCCTCTCTCACATTGGGCGGTCGTCGGGTGGCAGATGAGGGCGGAACCGTGACCGCGCTCATCTGTTGCGGACGTGCCGTCAGCTCACTCGGAGGACCTCGATGAAGAGAGCTCGGCTCGTCGCTGCGGTCTGTACGGCCGCTGCCCTCACCGTCGCTGGCTGTGGAACCGGGCCTGCGGCGAAGAGCGCCGCGTCCTCGGGCCCCTTGCACGCGAAACTGCCGAAGAGCGTCCAGGACGCGGGCGAGCTCAAGATCGGCGGGAGCACCAACGTGGCCCCGTACCTGTACCGGGACGGGGCGGAGGTCAGTGGGTTCGAGAAGGACCTGATGGATGCACTCGGCACGGCACTCGGCGTCAAGGTCCAGTTCTTCGACACCGGATTCGCCGCCCTTGTGCCGGGGCTGCAGTCGGGAAAGCTCGATGTGGCGATGGGCGACTTCACCGACACCTTGGAACGCCAGCGCGTGGTGACCTACGTCGACTACACGACCTCGTACCAGACCTTGTTCACGCAGAAGGGGAACCCGAAGCGGCTGGCCAGCCCCGACGACCTGTGCGGCACGACGGTTTCCGCCGCGGTCGGCAGCCTGTCCGCCACGGTCTCCGAGCAGCAGAACGTCAAGTGCAGGAAGTCCGGCAGGCCCGGCGTGACGGTGCTCGGGATGGACACGTCGACCGCCGCCATGATGCAGGTGCTGACCAAGCGCGCCGACGCCTTGGTCACCGATCTGGTCATCGCCCGACATGCGGCCGAGAACAACGGCAAGGGAGATGTGGCCGGCGAGCCCTTCTACCGGCAGTTCCACGGCGCGGCCGTGGACAAGGACAACGTCCGGCTGCGCGAGGCGCTCGTCGCCGCCTTCGAAGAGCTCATCCGGAACGGAACGTACGACAGGATTCTCAAGGACTGGGGTATGCAGAAGATGGCGATGCCCGCACCGCGTGTGAACGCGGCGACGTCATGACGGCCGACGCGGCCCCGGCGGCCGCTTCCGAGGACGACACACGGCCCGGCAACAGCATCGAAGCTCTCGCCCGACTGCCTGTCGCGCCGGTCCGCAAGCCCTGGCAGTGGGGTTCGACCGCGGTCGTACTGGTGCTGCTCGCGCTGCTGCTCTTCTCGGTCGCGACCAACGAGAACCTGGGCTGGCCGGTGGTCGGGGAGTACCTTTTCGGCGCCGAGATCCTCCAGGGCGTCGGTTGGACCATCGTGCTGACCGTGCTGTGCATGGTGCTGGCCACCGTTCTCGGTGTCGTGATCGCGGTCATGCGCACCGCCGACAACCGGGTCCTGTCCGCGGCGGCCTCGCTGTATCTGTGGTTCTTCCGCGGTACGCCGCTCCTCGTCCAGTTGATCTTCTGGTTCAACCTGGCCCTGGTGTTCCCCCTGCTGGGACCTGCCGTGTTCCTCGGCGAGAGCGCCGGCGGCATCGACACCAACCAGGCGATCAACTGGTTCGTGGCCGCACTCCTCGCCTTCGGCCTGCACGAGGCGGCGTACATGTCCGAGATCGTGCGCGGCGGCTTCCTGGCCGTGGACCGGGGCCAGTCCGAAGCCGCCGACTCCCTCGGCATGACGGGCACTCAGGCCCTGCGGCGCGTGGTCCTTCCGCAAGCCCTGCGGGTCATCGTTCCGCCGTCGATGAACCAGTTCGTCAACCTCTTCAAGGCCACCTCGCTCGTCGCCTTCGTCTCGGGCCAGGACCTGCTCTCCTCGGTCCAGCACGTCTACGCCAACAACTACGAGGTCATCCCCCTGCTCATCGTCGCGAGCCTCTGGTACCTGGTGCTCGTCTCGCTCGCCACCCTGGGGCAGCACTTCCTGGAGCGGCGGCTCAACCAGGGCTACGGGCACACGGCCGCCACGTCGAAGGGAGCCAAGTGATGGCCGCCATGCTGCAGGCCCGCGGGATCAAGAAGGCGTTCGGCCCGCTGACCGTCCTGGACGGGCTCGACTTCGATGTCGAACGCGGTGAAGTGGTGTGCCTGCTCGGCCCGTCCGGATCGGGGAAGAGCACCTTGCTGCGCTGCGTCAACCGCCTCGAGAACCCGGACGAGGGGGTGATCAGCGTGGACGGTGAGCTCGTCGGCTACCGCCGGGCAGGCGACCAGCTCCAGGAACTCTCCCGGAAGGAGCTGGCAGGTCAGCGCAGCCACATCGGCATGGTGTTCCAGCGGTTCAACCTGTTCCCTCACCGCACGATCCTCGAGAACGTCGCCGAGGGCGCCCGCGTCGTCAAGAAGGAGACGCGTGAGAAGGCCGCCGAACATGCCCGGGCCCTCCTCGACCGGGTCGGCCTCGCCGACAAGGTCGACGCGTACCCCAACCACCTCTCCGGGGGACAGCAGCAGCGGGTCGCCATTGCGCGGGCCCTGGCCATGCGGCCCAAACTGATGCTGTTCGATGAGCCCACCTCCGCTCTCGATCCGGAACTCGTCGGTGAGGTGCTCGCCGTGATGAAGGACCTCGCCCGGGAGGGCATGACCATGATCGTGGTCACCCATGAGATGGGCTTCGCCCGTGAGGTGGCCGACCGTGTCCTGTTCATGGACGGCGGAGTGATCGTGGAGCAGGGCCCGCCGGGGGACGTGATCGACAACCCGCAGGCCGAACGCACCCGCAGCTTCCTCGCCCGCGTCGCGGCCTGAGCCGAAACGGCGCTGATACCGACATCCGTAGCGCTCTCACACCCGCATGCCGCCCCGGCTGAACCGGCCACCCGGCGCAGGGCGATGACGCCCGCGCTGCACCACGGCCCGTGCTCGTACCCCGTTCCGAACCGTCTTGGAGAAGTTCATGTCCCTCACCACCAGCGACGCCGTGCCTTTCGCGGACGCCACCATGCGCTATGTACGCGAGCAATTCGCGCACCTGGAGCGTGATGTCCACGGCACGCACCGTCTCTACTTCGAGAACTCCGGCGGCTCACTGCGGCTGAGGGCGGTGGGCGAACGGGCTCAAGAGGTGTCCCTGAGCCCGGAGAGCGCGTCCCGGCCCGGTCGTGTCGCCCGCGAACTTGCCCGGATCCAGGAGCAGGGAGAGGCGGACGTCCTCGCCTTCTTCGGCGGCGACGCGTCCGGCGCACTGTTGCCCACCGCCACGGCTTCCCAGGGCATGTTCACGGTCATCCGCACGATCGCCGACAACATCCCGGGCACGAACATCGTGACCACGGCGATCGAGCACCCCTCCTCGTACGACGCATGCACTCGCCATGCCCGGCGCACGGGGCAGGAACTGCGGATCGCCGCGGCCGATTCGACGACCGGTGGAGTCGACCCGGAGGCGATCGCCCAACTTGTTGATTCCGGAACATCCTTGGTGTCGGTCATCGCCACCTCGAACATCACCGGCGCCATCACCGATGTCGCAGCGGTGGTCCGGGCGGTCCGTGCGAGGAACCCCGAGACCTACGTCGTCGTCGACGCCGTGCAGTACGCCCCGCACGGTGTCGTCGACGTCCAGGAGTGGGGAGTGGACGCGGCCAACATCGCGCCGTACAAGATGTTCGGCGAACGCGGCAACGCCTTCACCTACCTCTCGGGGCGGCTGGCCGGACTCGACCACGACAGGCCGGCCAGTGCCGGTCCGCGCAGTTGGGCCATCGGCAGCGCCGCGCCTGCCGTGTTCGCAGGGTTCTCCGCGATCGTCGACTACTTGGTCGCCGTGGGCGCCACCGCGCCGGGTACTGATCGCCGCACCGCACTCGTCGCCGGGCAGCGCGCCATCCAGGGGCACGAACAGGCGATCCTGCGCACTCTGCTCGAGGGGACCCCCGGGGCGACCGGCCTGCGTGAACTGCCGGGCGTACACGTTCATTTCGCCGATCGGGCCGCGCTCGTGGCGCGGGACCTGATCGTGCCGTTGACCTTCGACGGCCTATCGTGCGCGGACGCCACCCGCGCCTACGAGGAGGCCGGAGTCATTGTCTACGAGCGGGTGGCGAGCAGCGCCTACTCCGAACGCATCCTGCGCGCGGTCGGCCTGGAGGAAGTGGTGCGGGTGTCCCCGCTGCACTGCCACACCATCGAGGAGGCCGAGCAGTTCCTCCGGGCCACCCGGCAGATCGCGCAGCACGCCGCGTCCGAGCCGGCTCCGGTCTGACGTCTGCCTGACTCACCCCGGCCGGGCAGGAGTTGGACCTGCCCGGCCCGAGGCGCGCTGGCCCGCACATCGTCCCGGTCCTCGGTCGTCGCGCCAGGTCCTGTCCGACAAACCATCTTGGGTGGGTTCGCGAAGCCAGAGGATCAGTGAGGCCAGGGGGGCCTTGTAGAGCTCGCGGTTGAAGGCCGGCGGCCTGCCGCCGGCCTGTCCGCGCCGCACACGGTTGGCCTTCTGATCCGTCCGCTCCGGGATCACCGCACGGATGCCCCTGCGCCGCAGGGAATGGCGGTCGCCCAGGACGAGTACGCCTTGTCCGCGATGACCGCGTCGGGCCTGCGGCGAGACCGTCCCGAACCGGCCCGGGGCACCCTCAAGGCGTCCATGACCTCGCCGAAGACGGTGGAATCGTTGACGTTGCCGGGCGTGACGACGACGGCCAGGGGCAGACCACGGCCATCGCAGGCGAGATGAACCTTGCTGGTCAGCCCGCTGCGGGGCCGGCCGAGCGCCTGGCCGGCCGTCGTGCATGCCGGATCTTCCAGTTCGTCCCCCGCCGCAGCCCACTTTTGCGGGCGCCGGCGGCGTGCTGATGGGCTCGGCTGATCGTGGAGTCGACCGACACCATCCACTCCGTGGTTCCGACGAAGTCGCCGGTTCCGACGGAGTCGTCGCGGACCACGGGATCTAGGGGACCGGGCTCAGGTCGCGGGACGGGCACTCGAGTGGGGTGAGGAAGTCGAGGCGCTCGAGCGGCCGGTCCGTGAAGTAGTCGGTGACGAGGCGGGCGAATTCCTTGCCTCGTTCGAGGTTGGGGAGGTGGTCGGTCTCGCGCATCAGCGTGAACGTTCCGTCTTCGATCGTCGCGGCGACCTCCCGACCGAGTTCGGGGAGGGCGAACTCGTCGTACTCGCCGGTGAAGCAGAGCGCCGGCACGTCCTTGATCCCGCCGCCGGGCAGGCCCTCCCAGGAGAGCAGCCGCTGTGTCGACGCGAGATGGCGTGGGATCTCGGGACCGCTGATGGAACTCATGGCACACGAGACCATGCGGGCGGCGACGGTCCGGTTGCGGACGGGACGGTCGGGGTGCGCCATCATCGCGTCGACGCAGGCGCGGCCGTACGTGCTCATGTCCTGTCCGGCGGCGAGGTGGTCAGCCATCTCCTGGACTCGGCCGAGGCCTTCGGCCGGGTACCGCATGCTGGCGCCGACCAGCAAGAGGCGCCTGACGAGTTCGGGGCGCTGCTGGGCCAAGGGGTAGACGACCGGCACACCGTACGAGGCGCCGAACAGGTTGACCGGCCCCAGGTCCAGCTGCCCGAGCAGATCGTCGAGGGCTCCGGTGAGGAAGTCGAACCCGTAGTGGCCGGGCAGATGATCGGCGGAACCCGAGCCCGGCAGGTCGACGGTGACGACGGTGGCCACCTCGGTCCACGGCCTCTCCAGGCGCCGGAAGGCGTACATGTCCTGGAAGGCGCCGCCGACCATGATGATCGGCTCCGTCGACGGAACCGGATTCTCGATGATCCGGCAGCCGTATTCGAGCCCTCGGAAAGACAGTCGGCGCACATGTTCGGTGAGCAAGGGGACGAGACCTCCGCGTTGGTCCGGTGAATGATCTGTCCAACGACAACTCCCGTCAGGGGGAACCGGCCCACCGGCAACTCGTCCCTCGTTCGGTCAATCCCGGTTCCGGACCCGGCCACTTGCACGCAGCGTCCTGGGCCGGCCCGTCGCCGTACGGCACTTGAGTCCGGCGCCTGCTCGGGCTGAGGCATGGCGGGGACGGACTCCTCCCCGAACGCATGCCTCAACTCACAAGAGAGCGGACCAAGTTGGGGCTCGGGTCGGCGCCGGGCCGGGTGGGCGGATCAGCGCAGTCCGGCGAAGAGATCGTTCTCGGGTACGGCCGCGCCGGTGGAGTCCTTGACGCGTACGAACGTCTCCACGCCCATCAACTTGCCGAACATCTCCTTGCCCATCCTGAGGAAGAAGATGTTGTCGCCTTGACTGGAGTGGGCGGCCAGTGAATCGAACTTCTGGTCGCTGAACGCTGTGGTGTCCACCCAGGTGCTGATCTCGTCGTCGGGAAGGCCGATCTCGGCCATCGCGGCGGTCTCGGCAGGATCGGGCTCCGGCGTCCCCTCCTGGGCCTCGCTCATCGTCTCCGCGAACCGCTGCATCATCGAGTGGGGCATCGTCGTCCAGTACACCTTCGGTGTGAGCGCGATCATCTCCAGCGCCGCCATGGTGATGCGGTGGGCCTGGATGTGGTCGGGGTGACCGTAGAAGCCGTTCTCGTCGTAAGTGACGACCACGTCGGGCCGGTAGTGCCGCATGAGTTCGGCGAGTCGGGCGGCGCCTTCCTCCACTGGGGTCTGCCAGAAGGATTCGGGGGCGTCGTTGCTCGGCCAGCCGATCATCCCGGAGTCGGCGTAGTCCAGCGTCTCCAGATCGCTGATCTTCAGGACGTCGCTGCTCGCCTGGAGTTCTTGGCGCCGCATCCGGGCCACGGCGGCCGGGTCGTGCCCGGGCTCGCCCGGCTTCACACCTCCCGGTCCGTCACCGCAACCGCCGTCGGTACAGGTCACGAGTACCGTGCGGATGCCTTCCGCCGCATACCGCGCGAGGACACCTCCCGTGCTGGTTGCCTCGTCGTCGGGGTGGGCGTGCACCGCCATGAGCGTCAAAGGCCGGTGGTAGGTCATGGAAAAAGTCCTCCTGCGGAAATACCTGGTTATACGTCGGTGGTCCGGATAAGCGCCGGGCCGCGTACCGCTGCTCCCGAGGCGCCTGTCAATGATGCCGGACGCATTCCGATCGGCTCCTGGCACGTGTTAGCGTGCGGCACCTATCACGTGTCAGGTGTCAGTTGGTGAGCGGTGGGACGGCAAGGGGACAGCAGCGCATGGACGACCGGAACATCACCCGCCACCACGTCCGCCCTGCCGCTGGGCAGTGGTGCAACGACCCCAACGGTCCGCTGTTCCACGACGGCCGCTACCACCTCTTCTTCCAGCACAACCCGGGTGCACCGGTCTGGGGGGACATCCACTGGGGCCACGCCTCGAGCCCCGATCTGGTCACCTGGACCGACCACGGGATCGCCCTCGCGCCGACGCCCGGCACGCGCGACGAGCGGGGTGCCTGGTCCGGCTGCGCGGTCGTCGAGGGCGGCGTGCCCACGGCCGTCTACACCGGCATGGACCGCGACGACGGCATCGGATCGGTGATGCTCGCGCCCGCCACCGACGATGTGATCAGCAGTTTCAGGGCCGAGCCCGCACCGGTGGTGCCGGGTCCGCCGCCCGGACTCGACCTGAACGCGTTCCGCGACCCGTACCTCTTCACCCACGAGGGCCGCCGCTGGGCCCTGATCGGCGCGGGCCACCGCGTGACCGGAGCCGCTGACGTCCTCCTGTACCGGGTCCACTCGCTGACCGACTGGGCCTACGCGGGTTCACTGCTCGACGCCGCCGACCCCGTCGCCGCCCGGGTGGCCGCCCCGGCCACCGTGTGGGAGTGCCCGGCCCTGCTGCCGGCGGGAGACGGGCGCTGGATCCTGATCCTGTCCCTGTGGATCGACGGCATCACCAGCAGCACCGTCCGCCTCATCGGAGACCTGCGCACCGACGGTGACGGCTTGCGCTTCGTGCCCACCAGCGGCGGCATGCTCGACCACGGCCGCGACTTCTACGCCCCCGCCGCCCTGATCGAGGACGACCGCACCCTGGTCTGGGGCTGGAGTTGGGAGTCGCGCAGCGAGAACGCCTCGGTCGAGGCGGGTCACGCCGGCTGCCTCACATACCCGCGCGAGGTCGGCCTGCACTCCGACGGCACCGTACGGATGGCTCCCGCCCGGGAACTCGACGGCCTGCGCGGCACGGGACTGG
Source organism: Streptomyces sp. YIM 130001 (assembly GCF_003574445.1). Lineage (GTDB taxonomy): Bacteria > Actinomycetota > Actinomycetes > Streptomycetales > Streptomycetaceae > Streptomyces. The sequence goes on along the minus strand of NZ_KZ984549.1, from coordinate 442,786 downwards.
CCCCTGGTGACCCGCTGCCGCCCGCCTACGAGATCCAGCTCGACGTCCGCGCGGAAGTGCCCGACGCCGAGGTGGAACTCGACCTCGGCGGCACCGTATCCCTGCGGGTGAACCCGACCCGTGGCGTCCTCGTCCTGGACCGTTCCGGCGCACCGGCCACGGCCGAGGCCCGCTTCCCGCGGCGCGACCGGGCGGTGGCGAGCGTGCCCGGGGGAGTCACCTCGCAGCTGCGGGTACTCGTCGACGGGCCCCTGATCGAGGCGTTCCTGGACGAACGGGCCGTGATCACCGAGAAGGTTCACCCCGCGCCGAGCGGCACTTTCACCGCCGCCGTGGCGCACGGGTCGGCCACCGTGACGGTCAGCGCCTGGTCGGTGGACGGACCGAATCCCGCCTGACGACAGGGCAGTTGAGACGGACCGTGCGCGCGGTGTCGACACTTCGCTCGGCGTCGGCCGCGTCCAGGAGCGTCCTGACGGCCGTGGCGCCCATCGCGTGATGGGGCAGGGCGACGGTCGTCAGAGCCGGGACGAGGTGACCCGCCACCTGGTCCTGGTCGTCGTACCCCACCACCGAGAGCTCGCCGGGCACGTCGATGCCGAGGCGGGCGGCGGCCAGCAGCACACCGGTGGCCACCCGGTCGTTGGCGCAGACCACGCCCGTGGGCCGGCTCCGGGAGTCCAGTACGTCGAGGGCGGCCGCGTATCCCTCGTCGATCTGCCAGCCCGCGTGACGCAGCCACTCGGGGCGGGCCACGAGGCCGGCTGCTCGCAACCCGTCGTGGAAACCCCGCGCACGGTCGAGGGCCGCGATGTCGCCCTCCTCCCCGCCGAACAGTGCGATCTCCCGGTGGCCGGCCTCGATCAGTACGTCCACGGCGGCTCGCCCCCCGGCCGGCTCGTCGGCCACCACCGACGCGTAGCGGCCCGGCTCCCGCGCCACACAGTTGGCGAGCACCGCGTGGGCCGGGTCGATGCCCTCCGGTACGTCGGTGCGGCGCATCGACATCGCCGCGTAGACGATGCCGTCCACCCGGCGGGCGCGAAGTTCGGACACGGCCTCGGACTCCGCGTGCGGATCGTGCCGGGACTCGAGGAGCAGCACCTGGCAGCCGCGCTCCCTCGCGGCCTCCATCGCTCCGAGCACCATCCGGCCCGCGAACGGCGAGGTGGCGATCTGGTCGCTCAGCAGGCCGATCACTCCGCTGCGGCGTCTGCGCAGGGAGCGGGCCACTTCGTCGGGCCGGTAGCCGAGTTGCTCGGCCGCCCGTCTGATCCGCTCCTGGGTCTCGGCCGACAGGTTCCCGGCGGCCCGTCCGCTGAAGACGAAGGACACCGCGGCACGCGACACCTCGGCCAGCTCTGCGACGTCACGAGCGGTGGGGCGGCGGTTCACCGGCATCCTCCTGGGGCGGACGAGTACGCCCGGGTGGACCGGGCACGGCCCAGTATGTCCCGCGCCACGACCGGACACGGGCCGCAGTACATCGGGGAGTTGGGCCCGGAAACTGGGCGGCGTCGCCGGCCCCGATCGCCGCGCCCTCGCGCTGCGCACCGCACTCCAGGGCGGCCTCCTGGTGCCCCGGACCCGTCGCAACACCGCGGCCCTCGATGCCGTCCCGGCCGCGGCGATCGAACGCATCCGCTGCCACGCGGTCGGCTGAGTGGCTCCTGACGGACGCCCTGTCGCACCTGACGGGCGCCCCCGTCGCACCTGACCGCCACGATCCGCCGTCAGGTGTCGAATCGACGGCGGGATGTCTCGATGTGGCCGAGGTACCGATGGGTCCAGTCGCACAGTCCGTCGATCGTCGCCCGCAAGGCCTGGCCCGGCTCGGTGAGCGCGTATTCGACCCGTGGCGGCACGACCGGGTGCACCGTCCGCTCGACCAGGCCGTTGCGCTCGAGCATGCGCAGGTTCTGGGTGAGCATCTTGTGGCTGATGCCCTCGATCTCCTTCCGCACCTCGCCGAAGCGCAGCGTCCGATCCCCGAGGGACTCGATGATCAGGAGCGCCCATTTGTTGGCGACGTCCGAGAAGATCTCGCGCGCCAGGGAGTCCGCGCGCCTGAGGTCCGCTTCGTCGGGCGAGCCCGTGAACTGCTTGGTCACCGCGAGGTTCTCCAGTCACTGAAAAGTGCGTACTTCAACGTCAGGCTTCACTCTCCTATGGTTCCTGAGTAACCACAAGAGACCGCAAAATGTGCTGGTCCGGTGGCGAGCGAGCCCACGGGCTCCCCTTACAAGGAGGCGGGCAACATGGCCATCACCCTGGTGAACCCCAGTGGACTGCCCACGGTCGACGTCTATCGACAGGTGTCGGTCGCGACGGGGACGAGGCTGGTCTTCATCGCCGGGCAGGTCGCTTGGGATGCCGATGGGAGGACGGTGGGCGAAGGTGACCTCGCCGCCCAGGTCGAGCAGTGTTACCTCAACGTCGCCACCGCCCTGGCCGAGGTCGGTGGTTCCTTCGACGACGTGGCGAAACTGACCGTCCATGTCGTCGACTGGACCCCCGACAGGATGCCCCAGCTCCTGGACGGGATCCGGCGGGCGTCCGAGAAGCTGGGTGTCACCCCGGCCCCGCCGGCGACGCTGCTGGGTGTGGCGGCCCTGGACATCCCCGAGCACCTGGTGGAGATCGAGGCCACCGCGATGCTCGACTGAGCGGGTGCCTGCCGGCGCGGCCGTCGAAGCCGCCCTCTGGTCACGTGGCGAAGCGGCCCGCGCAGAAGCTCGCCGTTTGGCGGGGAATGCAAGGTGACTGTGTCTCACCTGGATGGCCCCTCCACGTAGGTGCAGCCACTGCTCCGATGTGACGCTGCGAAGGTGACGACCACTGAAACGGCACCGCCGGACGCCGAGGCAGCCCCACCGGTTCTCGACAGGCGGCGCCGCAACGTCGTCTTCGTCACGATCATGCTCGGCATGCTGCTCGCCGCCCTGGACCAGACGATCGTCGGCACCGCACTGCCGACGATCGTCTCGGACCTGGGCGGTGGCGCGCACATGTCGTGGGTCGTGACCGCGTACCTGCTCGCCGAGACCGTGGCCACCGTGCTGGTCGGCAAGTTCGGTGACCTCTTCGGGCGCAAGGTCGTCTTCCAGATCTCCGCGATCGTCTTCATCACGGGCTCGTTCCTGTGCGGCCTCGCCACGAACATGTCGCTCCTCATCGCATGGCGGGCGCTGCAGGGAATCGGCGCGGGCGGGCTGATGGTCACGTCGATGGCGCTGATCGCGGACGTGATCCCGCTGCGCGAGCGCGGCAAGTACCAGGGCGCGATCGGTGCCGTCTTCGGTGTCTCCACCGTCATCGGACCGCTCCTCGGGGGCCTGTTCACGGACCACCTGACCTGGCGCTGGGCGTTCTACGTGAACGTACCGATCGCGATCGTCGTCGTCCTGGCCGCGGCACGCACGATCCCGGTGGTGAAGTCGGCGGCCCGGCCGGTCATCGACTATCTGGGCATCGCCCTGGTCGCGGTCGGCGCAAGTGCCCTGATTCTGGCGACGAGTTGGGGCGGCAACGAATACGCCTGGGGCTCAGCCGTCATCATCGGCCTGCTGGTGGGCGGGTTCGTGGCGCTCGGGTTGTTCTGCCTGGTGGAGACGCGGGCGGCGGAGCCGATGCTCCCGATGCGGCTGTTCGCGAACCCGGTGTTCACGGTGTGCTCGGTGCTGAGCTTCATCGTGGGCTTCGCGATGCTGGGCGCGATGACGTTCCTGCCGACGTATCTGCAGTACGTGGACGGTGACTCGGCGACGATCTCGGGCGTGCGCACGCTGCCGATGGTGGTCGGCCTGCTGGCCGCGTCGATCTTCTCCGGCAACGTGGTGAGCAAGACCGGCAAGTACCGGATCTTCCCCATCGTCGGCTCACTCGTCATGGCACTCGGCCTCTACCTGCTGTCCACCATGAGCCGTTCGACCGGCACCTGGCTGGAGTCCCTGTACATGCTGGTGCTCGGTCTCGGGATCGGTCTGTGCATGCAGGTGCTCACGATCGTCGTGCAGAACACCGTGAACTACGCGGACCTGGGCACGGCGACCTCAGGCGTCACCTTCTTCCGTACGCTCGGCAGCTCCTTCGGTACCGCCGTATTCGGCACCATCTACGCGAACAACCTCACACAGAATCTCGACGACGGAGTCGCCGAGGCCGCCCGGGCGGGCAGCGGAGTCGATCCGGCCACGCTGGCCAAGGCCGCGCAGAGCCCGGAGGGCCTGCACTCGCTGCCCACCGCGGCCCGGCAGCCGATCATCGAGTCGTACGCGAACTCGCTGCACACCGTGTTCCTGTGGACGGTACCGGTGGCGCTGCTGGGATTCGTGGTGGCCCTGTTCCTGAAGCAGGTGGCGCTGCGGGACAGCGCGCGTATGGGATCCTCCGACATGGGCGAGGGTTTCGCGCAGCCGACGACGGGCGATCCGGCGCACCTCCTCGAGCGGGCCGTGGGAAACATCGTGAAGTCCACCGACCGTGAGACGGCCCGGCGCATTCTCGACTCCTCGGACTCGCGGCTCGACACGGCGGGCGCCTGGGCCGTGATGCAGGTGGAGTTCTACACGCGGATGGTGGGCCATGCCAGCCTCGGCATGATCGCTGCCCGGCATCGGCTGCCACCCGAGGTGCTCGTCCCGGTGTTCCAGCGGATGGTCGACGAGGGCTACCTGACCCGCACCGGTTCGTACTTCTCGCACACGGCCGCGGGGAGCAGAGAGGCGGACGTGTTCAACCGTGCGTGGGGCACCTGGCTCAGCGCCCGGGTCGAGCAGGACCTGGGCAGCCCGCCCGGCAAGGAGCTGCGCGCCGCGGTCGACTCGATCGCGAAACGACTGCTCGCCGAGGACCTGGCGCACGGCCTGCCGGCCCAGAAGGCGCCGGACCGCTCACCCACTCCGGTGTAGCAGCACCGCGTGCGTCACGCGGTTCTCCCGGCTCCGCAATTCAGTTGCCGGTCCCGGCACGGTCCCTACGATCGTGGAATGACGATCGAGTACGAGTGGCGGGGCGACTTCGACAACGCCGCCCTCGACGCGTTGCATGCCGAAGGCTTCGGCCACCCGGTCGCCCGGACCGACTGGCGAACGCGAGTCGAGCGCCACAGTCTCGGCTGGGTCTGCGCCTGGGAAGACGGCTGTCTGATCGGCTTCGTCAACGTGCTCTGGGACGGCGGAGTCCACGCCTTCGTCCTGGACACCGTAGTCGCCGAGGGACGCCAAGGGGCAGGCGTGGGAAGTGAGTTGGTCGCCACGGCCGCGCAGGAGGCTCGTGCCGCGCGGTGCGAATGGCTCCACGTCGACTTCGAGGAACACCTGCGGTCGTTCTACTTCGACGCCTGCGGTTTCCGGGAGACGACGGCCGGTCTGATCGCCCTGTGAGTGAGCGGGTGACGGGCCTGGGGCCGGTGGGAGTGTCCCCGATCGGCGACACCCCCACAGCCTCCGCTCAGTCGGTGGCGATGGCCGGGTCGCTCACGCCCGGCCTGCCGGTCTCGACATGTCCCGCCAGACGGCGCAGGTATGTTCCGTCGCCCTCGCTGAGGATCCGCAGGTCGTACCAGCGCTTGCTGCGGGCGAGGTTGACGGTGTGGGTGAGCGTCGCGCCCGGTCGTACGGTGAGCTTCTCGCGGCGACCGCCGTATCCGTTGGTGAGGCGCAGAGTCACCTTGGACGAGCCGGAGTTGGTGATCGTCAGCTCGATGCCGCCGCTGCGGGCCAGGTGCCGCGCGGTGACCTCGGGTCCCGCCTGCTTCCCGTTGCCCTGGAAGGTGCGCAGGAACCCGTTGGGTCCGTGGACCGTGAGGTCGTACGCGTCCTCGGTCTGCTCCGTCGACCAGGTGGCCGACAGTGTCCTGCCGGCCTCGGTCGAGTACACCCAGGGGCCGTCCTTACGGTTGCCGGAGGTCACGTGGAAGTGCGCGCCGGCCTTCCGGCCGCCGCCGAAGGTCAGCGTCAACTTGCCCTTGGCGGCGTCCAGTTCGCTGTCGACCAGCGGGGCGTAGGGGAGTGGCCGCGTGGGGCGTGCGCCCCGCTCCTGCTTGAGTGCCCCCGGGGTGTCGGGGCGGACCGGGACGTAGGAGTCGTGGCGGTCGTTGTCGGGGGGCTCGTAGGCGTCGACGTCCGGCAGGCCGGGGCGCTCGGTGTCCTTGAGCGAGAAGTCGAAGGCCGAGGTGAGGTCACCGCAGACGGCGCGGCGCCACGGAGAGATCTTGGGCTCGTGGACGCCGAAGCGCTGTTCCATGAAGCGGATGATCGAGGTGTGGTCGAAGGTCTCCGAGCACACATACCCCCCGGTCGACCACGGCGAGACGACGAGCATCGGCACGCGCGGGCCCAGACCGTAAGGGCCGGCCTGGTTCGTCGCGTCACCCTTGTAGTAGTCGGCTGCGGTCTCCATCGTCGCGTCGCCCTGGTCCGTCGTGGCCGGCACGTAGGGCGGGACCACGTGGTCGAAGTAGCCGTCGTTCTCGTCGTAGGTGATGAACAGGGCCGTCCTGCTCCACACCTCCGGGTTGGAGGTCAGCACGTCCAGCACCTGCGCGATGTACCAAGCGCCGTAGTTCGTCGGCCAGTTGGGGTGTTCGTCGAAGGCTTCGGGTGCGGTGATGTACGAGATCTGGGGCAGCTTGCCGGCCTTCACGTCGGCGCGCAGGTCGTCGAGGAGTTCACCGCTCTTCTTGATCTCGGTGCCGCGCCGCGCCTTCTCGTACAGCGCGTCGCCCGGCTGCGCCTTGCGGAAGTTCTCGTTGTAGAGCAGCGTGTTGCAGCCGTAGCACCCGATGTAGGCGTCCTCGGTCCAGCCCCACTCGCCCTCGCCGTTCAGGCCGTTGCCGATGTCCTGGTAGTACTTCCAGGAGACACCTGCCTCCTCGAGGCGCTCGGGGTAACTGGTGCCGGTGTTGCCGGGCTTGTCGCCGGAGACGACCTGGCCGCCGATGCCGTCTTCCTCGCCGCCCTGGTAACCCGTCCACATGTAGTAGCGGTTGGGCTCGGTGTTGCCGATGTACGAGCAGTGGTAGGCGTCGCACACGGTGAACTTGTCGGCGAGGGCGTAGAAGAACGGGATGTCGTCCCGGGTCATGTACGCCATCGTCTCTTCGGACTTGGCGGCGATCCAGCCGTCGTACGCGCCGTCGTTGAGTGCCTTGTGGCTGCCGTTCCAGCTGTGGTCGAGGCCCGCGAGGAACTTCATGCCGAGGTCCTCGTCGTCCGCCCGGTAGGGCAGCACCTCGGTCGCGGAGCCCGGCACCTTGGGCTGGTGGAAGACGGACTTCCCGCTCGGCAGGGTCACGGGACGGGGGTCGCCGTGGCCGCGCACTCCCTTCATCGCTCCGAAATACTGGTCGAAGGAGCGGTTTTCCTGCATCAGGACCACGATGTGCTCGACGTCCTCGAGTGACCCGGTACGGCGCGCCGCCGGGATCGCTGCGGCCCGGTCGATGCTGCTGGACAGGGTCGCAAAGCCCGCGGTTGCTCCCGTTATCTGAAGGAAGCGACGCCGGTTGAGTTCGGGCATGACTGGAGACCTCACAAAGATGCGCGGGACAGCAGGGACGCGCGAAGTCTGCCAAGGTCAGGGCGGTTGTGGAAGCCTTGTGTCGACTAAGTGACTTTACCTGCCACTTGGTCGCGAACAGCAGGGACGAGAGGTGCGTGCGCCCGCCTTCACCTGCCCGAATTCCCGATTGCGGAGAAGTGAATTCGTACTCGACAGGTGACCGCGGCCCGTCGCCTCGGCTGCTCCGCAGGCGTACGCGGGTTCGGCGCAGTGGGCCGACGGGCACCCGGGATGCTGCCCCGGGCGCCTGGGAGCCGGAGTTGACCGCTGGGGCCCGGCGGATCGCACACCTCGTCAGCGCGGCCAGGGCCGCCCCGTGAGCCGTTCGATGTCCTTGTTGAACTGCTGAAGGTCGTCGATGAAGCGGCCCAGACGTTCGGGGGTCCAGTCGGTGACGACTTCGGCGAGCCCGTCGACCACCTTGTCGCGGTCGGCCCTGAGCGCATCCGTCCCCTTCTGGGTGACCCGGAACTTCCTGGCCACGCCGCCCTCGGGGTCGAGAGTCCGTTCCACGAGCCCGTCCCTGAGCAGGGCCGCCGTCTGCCGGTTGAAGGTCGAGGCGGCGAGCCCGAAGGCGTCGACGAGGTCGGCCACCGACATCGGGCCCTGCGCCTCGATCCGGCTGAGGAGTACGTAGGCGCTGCGCTCCAGGGACTCGCTGCCGCGCAGTCGGCGGGGCGAGGTCATTTCCTGGTGCCGCGTGAGGATCAGAAGCTCCCGCTCGATCTGTTCGCCCGCCTGTTGGGCATCCATCTGGGGCACCTCCGGCTCCGTCATCCGTACGTCGGCACCCTATGTCACGCATATGCATCATGCTCACGGCGAGCATCGTGCAACTTTTGTGCATGATGCAATTGATGTGTACGGTGCAACACATGAATGCCTCCGCCTCTCCGGCGCGCACGGGAGCGACAGTCGCCTCGCTGTCCGCTGCCGGCATCGTGGCCTCCCTGATGGGGACACTGGTCATTCCCCTCGTCGGCCGGCTTCCGGAACTCCTCGACACGTCCACCGCGAACGCGTCCTGGGTGGTCACGGCGCCACTGCTGACCGGCGCGGTCGCAACTCCGGTGTTCGGGCGCCTCGGTGACCTCTACGGCAAGCGGCGGATGCTGCTGATCTGCGTCGGCCTGCTCGTCGCCGGTTCCGTGACGAGTGCCCTGTCCGATTCGCTGGTCCCGATGGTCATCGGGCGCGCCGTCCAGGGCATCGGCATGGGCATCGTCCCGCTCGGGATCAGCACCATGCGCGACGTCGTGCCGCCGGAGCGGATGGGGGCGTCGGTGGCCCTGATGAGTTCGTCGCTCGGCATCGGCGGCGCGTTCGGTCTGCCTCTCGCGGCCGGGGTCGCCCAGAACACCGACTGGCACGCACTGTTCTGGGGCTCCGCCGCCGTCAGTCTGCTGGTCGGTGTCGCCGTGCTGCGCTTCGTACCGGGCGTGCCCGCGGACACCGCTCGGGGCCGCTTCGACATCCCCGGCGCGATCGGTCTCACGGCCGGTCTCGTATCACTGCTGCTTGCCGTCTCCAAAGGGGCCGAGTGGGGCTGGACGAGCGTGACGACCCTCGGGTTGTTCGCCGCGGCCGTGATCGCCCTCTGCGCCTGGGGCTGGTTCGAACTGCGCACCGCAGAGCCGTTGGTCGACCTGCGGGCCACGGCCCGCCGACCGGTCCTGCTGACGAACCTGGCCTCGGTCGTGATCGGCTTCGCCATGTTCGCGCAGAGCCTGGTAGCTCCCCAACTGCTCCAGCTGCCCGAGGAGATCGGCTACGGGCTGGGCCAGTCGATGCTTGCCGCCGGTCTGTGGATGGTTCCCACCGGACTGGTGATGATGGCGTTCTCACCGCTCGGCGCGAAGCTGTCCGCCCGGTTCGGCCCGCGTACGTCGCTTCTGACCGGATCTCTGATCATCGCCGTCGGCTACGGACTCGCCCTGCCGCTGATGGGATCCGTGGCCGGGATCGTCGCCTTCAGCTGTGTCGTCAGTGTCGGTGTCGCCTTCGCGTACGGCGCCATGCCGGCGATCATCATGGCGTCGGTCCCCGCCTCCAAGACCGCTTCGGCGAACGGCTTCAACGCGCTGATGCGATCCATCGGCCTCTCGGTGTCCAGCGCGGTCATCGGTGTCCTCCTGGCCCAGATGAGCCACGACGTCGGTGACTTCACGCTCCCGACCGAGAACGGTTTCCGGGCGGCCGCCGTCGTCGGCGGGGCCGCCGCCCTCACCGCGGCCCTGCTCACTCTGGCCATTCCCCGCGCCACAGCGCGACTCACGCCCCTGGATGCCCCGCAGTCCGGCGCGTCCGGCCTGGAACCCGAGCCGGAAGCCGCCCGGCCCGCGTGATTCCGCCGGACCCGGTCGGGCGGCGATGACCGGACGCTCCGAGCGAAGGGAGAGCCCGCCCACGAACCCAGCCCCAGTACGCCGTGCAGCGGCACCCGCCGGACGAAAGCCCCACCTTTCCGAGGGAGTTCATTCATGAGCCAGAGTCAGAGCCAGAGCCGGAGCCAGAGCCAGAGGGAGAGCCGGAGCCGGAGTGAGAGTGAGGCTGAGGAGACCCTGCGCTACCCGCTCGCCCAGTCGGGAGCCCTGGACGCCCCTGCCGACTGGCAGCGGCTGCGCAGTCAGTGCCCCGTGGCCTCGGTCGAACTGCCCAGTGGCGACGAAGCGACGCTGCTCACCCGCCACGAGGACGTCAGGGCACTGCTGGCCGACCCGCGCTTCGCCCGTCCCACCGCACAGGACGGCGCCGCCCGCCTCGCACCCGGAGGCACCGGCGGCGGAGCCGTCGCCCCGGGCGAGGCGGACGCGCTGTCCCTGCCGGCGAAGGGCGAGCCTCACCAGCAGTGGCGCCGACAGGTCAGCAAGTGGTTCACCGCCAAGCGCATGACCGCACTGCGGCCCGGTATGACCCGTACCGCCGAAGGCCTCGTCGACGACATGATCGCCGCCGGCGCACCCGCGGACCTCAAGGCCCACGTCGGCTTCCTGCTGCCCGTCTACGTCATCTGCGACATGCTCGGCGTACCCGCACAGGACCGCGACCGCTTCTCCCACTGGTCCGACGCGCTGCTGAGCATCACGCGTTTCACCGAGGAGGAGACCGCGCGGGCCCAGACCGAGTTCGTGCAGTACATGTCGGGCCACATCGACGCCAAGCGCGAGCATCCGACCGATGACCTCATCAGCACGCTGATCCGGGATTCCGCCGACGGCCATGGGCTCTCCGACAAGGAGTTGCGGGCGACGGCCATGGGGTTGCTGGTGGCCGGGCACGAGACCACCGCGAACATGATCGGCAAGATGATCGCCATGCTCCTGGCCGACCGCGGCCGGTGGGAGCGACTGCTCGCCGAACCGAATCTCGTACGTACCGCCGTCGAGGAGGCGCTCCGCTTCGACACCAACCTCGGATTCGGCCTGCGCCGCTATCTCACCGAGGACGCAGAGGTCGGCGGCGCGACCCTGCCGGGCGGAACCACCGTGATCTGCAGCATGCCCGCGGCCAACCGAGACGCGGACGTCTTCGACGACGCCGAGCAGATGGACCTCGGCCGCAGCCCCAATCCCCACCTCAACTTCGGCGCCGGACCTCACTCCTGCCTCGGCCAGGCCTTGGCCCGCACCGAACTCCAGGTCGTGCTCGAGGTCCTGCTGCGCAAGCTGCCCACCCTCGAACTGGCCGTTCCCGTAGAGGACTTGACTCGCGTCGAGGGCCTCCTCGTGGGCGGCCTGCGCACCGTCCCAGTGCGCTGGTGACTCCGCTCCGATCGGCCCCCCGGCCCCCGACTCCCGGCCCCCGGCCCCCGACTCCACGCCGCGACCGCTCGGCGGCGGCGCGTGGCACCCCCCCCCGTCATGAAGGGAGAACTCGCATGAACGTCACCGTCGACGAGGACAAGTGCTGCGGCGCGGGCCAGTGCGTCCTGATCGCCCCCGTGGTGTTCGACCAACGCGAGGAGGACGGCGTCGTCGACCTTCTGGACGCCGCGCCCCCGCCCGAACACCACGCCGCAGTCCGCGAAGCCGCCACGGTATGTCCGACCGCCGCCATCGAACTCACCCCGAACGACTAGCCCGCACCGGTCGGTGCGTCGGTGGTACCGGCAGGTGCCGGTACTACCCGGCTGCGGGGTTCACGACCTGTCGGCTCGCACGCCCGATTTCCTTGCCGCTGAGGAGGCTGAGGAGGCACGGGCCGTACGGTGGCGGGTCGTCGTGGAGCTGCCCACGCGCCAGAGCAGGCCCGGCAGTTGGGCGGTGCTGATCCAGGGGCGCGGGGTGAACACGTCGTAGCCGCGCTGCTCGATCTTCTCGAGCGTGCCGCGGAAGATCTCCGTGCCGAGCCGGAGGAAGTCCCGGCTGCCGGGGTGTACGTGCCGGGCCACCGCCATGCCCTCGTCGTAGAGGCGGCGGATGCGGTCGACCTGGAAGCGCAGCAACTCCCGTACGGGCGGCGTGAGTACACCTCGCTCCAGGTCGGAACGGTCCACGCCGAAAGCCTCGAGCTCCTCCAGTGGCAGGTAGAGGCGGCCCCAGCTCAGGTCCTCACCGAGGTCCTTGAGGATGTCGGTCAGGTACATCGCGGTGCTGAGCGAGTCCATGCGGGCGTACGCACCGTCGTGCGAGGGCTCGAGGACGGCCAGCACCTGGCGGCCCACGCTCACGATCGCGTCGTCGGTGTAGTCACGCAGCTCGGCGTAGGTGCGGTACTCGGTGACCGTCAGGCTCCGCCGCATGCTCTCCAGGTACGCGGTGACCGTCTCCGGGGCGATGTCCCAGGTGCGCAGCGTGTCCAGGAGCGCCATGGAGAACGGGTCGCGGGAGTAGCCCGCTTCGAGGTCCTCGACGACGCGGGCGGTGAAGACGGCGAGCTCGGTCGCGCGGGTGGCCGGGTCACCGCTGTCGACGATCTCGTCCGCCCACCGCGCGAATCCGTACAGCGCCCAGACCGCAGGCCGCTTCGCGGGCGGCAGGGTCAGCAGGCCGGCGTCCCACTTCGCTCCGTCCGCGGAGATCAGAACCCTGCGGCAGAGGCTGTACGCCTCCCGCAGCAGCGGGTCGGTGATCCCCGCGGACGTCAGTGCTTTCTCCGCGCCGAACATACGCCCCGATGTCTGTTGATGGAGCGTTGAACGTATCAGGGGCAGGGATGGGAACGGAGAGCGGGTACGGGCGCCCGGACTCGCCGGGAAGGTGCGCCGATCGGCAGCCAGGGCCGCGCGCCCGCGCGCGTCACTTCGCTCACTGTGCGATGCCCGCGAGGCGGCGCCACTGGTCGCGGGGGACGGAGGTGCCGTCCGCGGTGAGTACTTGCAGGCAGACATGGTCGGCGCCGGCGGCCACGTGCTCGTCCACCCGCCGCTCGATCGCCTCCTCGTCGCCCCAGGCGATGATCTCGTCGAAGACCCGGTCGCTGACCTGGGCGACGTCCTCGGGGGAGTACCCGAGGCGCTGCACGTTGTTGGCGTAGTTGGGCAGGGAGAGGTAGCCGCGGAGCCACTCGCCGCCGATGGCGTGCGCCTCGTCGGCGTCCGAGCAGAGGATCACCGTCTGTTCGGCCAGGATGTCCGCGCCGTCGCCGAGTGCCTCACGCGTGAGGCGGGTCTGCTCCGGGGTGGTGAGGTAGGAGTGGACGCCCCGGGTGCGCTCGACGGCCAGCGCCTGCATCTTCGGGCCGAGCGCCGCGAGTACCCGCCGGTCGGCCGGTACCGGGGGCTGCGACCTGTCGAGATCGTCCAGGAAGGTCTTCATCGCCGACAGCGGCCGGCGGTACCGCCCCGGTTCCTCCGTGTCGATCAGCGGTGCGTGGCTCACGCCGATGCCGAGGAGGAAACGGTCCCCGTGGGCGGCGGTCATGCCGGCGTACCCCGCCGCGGTCTCCTCCGTCGTGTGCTGCCACAGGTTCAGGATGCCCGTGGCCACCACCGTCTCGCGGGTCGCCGCGAGCAGCCGGTCGGCCGCCTCGAAGATCGGCCCGCCCACGTCGGGGAACCACAGGGCGCTGAACCCCAGCTCCTCGAGTTCCGCCGCCGCCTCGGCGATCTCGGCAGGGTCGCCGTACCGCAGGGGGGCGCTCCACACGCCTACGCCGGAAAGCTCCACTGTTGCCCCTTCGCTCCGTGTGCCTGTGCGCCTGTGCGCTTCGACCTCGATCCTCCACCCGTGGCGCCGGGACATCCACCTGCCGCGGGGGCGCGGAGGATTCGCGCCGCCCGCGGATGTTGACCTTCAAGTCGCTTGAAGCTCGATGATGGCCGGGTGCCGAATTCTGAACTGATGCCGATCGGGGACTTCGCCCGTCGCAGTGGCCTGACCTCAAGCGCCCTGCGGTTCTACGCCGACTCCGGAGTGCTGCCGCCCGCCGAGGTCGCCCCGATCTCCGGCTACCGCTATTACAGCGGGGACCAGGTGGAGCGGGCGACCGTACTGCGGCAGCTCCGTGAGATCGCCATGCCGCTCCCCGAGGTCGAGACCGTCCTGGGGGCGGGTCCCGCCGAAGCAGCGAGGCTGCTCGACGAACATGTGTCGAAGATCGTCGGTGACGCGGCGGCAGCACAACAGACGGCCGCAGCCGTCAAGTCGGCGCTCGGTGAGACGCCCGGCCTTCCGTTGGCGGCGCTGCGAGGGCCCGTTCTTGCCGACGCGGTCGAGCAAGTCCTCACCGCGACCGCCCATGAGCCCGGGATGCCGGTACTCGCCGGCCTGCGCATCGAGACGAATCGCGAGGCCGTGACCCTGACCGCGACGGACCGCTACCGGCTCTCGACCCGCACCCTGGTGCCGGTCGAACCACCGCTGCAGACCTGGGCGGGCACGGTCGACGGCGACGAGTTGCGGGCTGCGGTCGCTGAAGTCCGCCGCAGCCCGCTGGTCCGGCTCGACGCCGTGCCGTACGGGATCTGGCTTCGTGCGACGGGCGGGACTGACCGGCACTGCCGGCTGCTGACCGAGGAGTTCCCGGACTTCCGGCTGATGCTCGCGTCCCTGGGCGACGCCACCACCCGCGTGACGGTCTCGAAGAACCTGCTGCTGCGAGCCCTTGAAGAACACTCCGCCGAACACATCGCACTGCACATCGCCGAGAACGAAGTGACTGTCCTGTCACCGCACGACGCCCATCCCGACACCACGCTGCCGGCCGCCACGACGGGACCGGCCCTCGACCTCTCGTTCCGACCCACCACGCTCTATCCCGCGGTGAGCAGCGCGATCGGCCCGGACGTGATGCTCGACCTGAGGGGCAGCGACCAACCGGCCACGATCCGCTCCGCCGACCGCGGCGATCTCACGACCCTGACCATGCCCGTCAAGGCCGACGACCTGGACTGAGCACCCGCACCAAGCAAGAACACCAAGCCCCCGCACCAAGCACCCGCGCCAAGCACCCGCACCTAACCGGCGCACCGAACCAATGCGCCTGATCAATGCACCTGGCCAACGGACCGAGCGAACTACCTGAGAGAACGACGAGGCCCCCATGACCACCGCCCCCAGCAGCACCCCCGACCCGACCACGGAAGCCATAGCCGAGGCCGTCACCCAAGGACGCGACGGCGACGTCGCGTCCGCCCGCAGCAAGCTCCTGAGCCTGTGGGCCACCATGGGAGTCACCGGAGACCCGCTGCACCGCTGCTCCCTCGCCCACTACCTCGCGGACCTCTACGAAGACCCCGCCGAGGCCCTGACCTGGGATATCCGTGCCCTGGACGCCGCCGACGCGGTCACCGCGCAGGACATCGCGGGCTTCTACCCCTCACTCCACCTCAACCTCGCAGACAACTACCGCCGACTCGGATCCTTCGCAGCGGCCACCGAACACATCGAGGCGGCCCGCGAGCACACACCGGCGCTTCTCCAGGACGCGTACGGCGACCTGATTCGGCGGGCCGTCCGAGAGGTTGCCGAGGCCATCGCAGACCGTGACCGTGCACCCCGGCCGTCCGCACCCGGCTCTCCTGCGTGAAGTACGAGAAGCGAGCGGTCGACGCCGAGCCCGCCGTCAGAACTTCGGCGGCTGATGCACCTGAGTCTCGACGATCTCGGCAGCCTCCTGAGGTGTCTCCACAGAGGGTGGTGAACCTTCGAGGGGTTTCTGCGCCGTCTCCTTCATCAGGGCCACAGAGATCAGGCCGATCAGCGAGGCGCCCATCGCGTAGTAGGCCGGAAACATGTCGGTGCCGGTGACGCTGATCATCGCGGTGACGACGAGAGGGGTTGTACCGCCGAAGAGCGAGGCGGACAGGTTGTAACCGACCGCAAGGCCGCCGTAGCGCACCTGGGTCGGGAAGAGGGCGGGCAGCGCGGCGGACATCGTGCCGAGCAGACACACGAGCGACAGACCCAGCATCATCATGCCGCCCAGGACGGCGACCACACTGCCCTGTTGCACCAGCAGGAACGCCGGCGCGGACAGCACCAGGAAGCCGAGCATGCCGACGGTCAGCAGCGGCTTGCGGCCGAAGTGATCGGAGAGTCGGCCTACTTGGTTGATGATCAGCATCAGGACCACCATGGTGGCGATCAGCAGCAGCAGTCCGTGACTTTCCTCGTAGCCCATCTCGTCGGAGAGATAGGTCGGCATGTACGACAGCAGCATGTAGTTGACGATGTTGTACGCGCCCACCAGGCAGATGCACAGGATCAGCCGGGACAGCTGCTCGGAGAAGATGCGCTTCAAGTCGCCCGTCACGGTGGTCTCCACCGCGGAAGCGCCCTCGGAGGCCCTGTGGGTGGAGGAGTCCTCGAGCTTCTTGAACGCCGGGGTCTCGTCCAGGCGCATTCGCAGATAGAGACCGATGAGGCCGAAGGGGCCGGCGACCAGGAACGGCACACGCCAGCCCCAGTCCTCCATGGTGGCGTCGCCCAGGATGGCGGTGAGCGCGGTGACCAGGCCCGCGGCGCCGACGTAACCGCCCAGGGTGCCGAGCTCCAGGAAGCTGCCGAAGAAGCCACGGCGCTTGTCGGGCGCGTACTCGGCGAGGAACGTGGAGGCGCCGCCGTACTCGCCGCCGGTGGAGAAGCCCTGGACGAGGCGGAAGAAGATCAGCAGGACCGGGGCCCAGAAACCGATGCTGGCGTACGACGGGATCAGGCCGATGGCGAAGGTGCCGACCGCCATCATGATCATGGTGACGGCGAGGACCTTCTTGCGGCCCACCTTGTCGCCCATCGGCCCGAAGAACATGCCGCCGAGCGGACGCACGAGAAAGGCCACAGCGAATGTCGCGAACGACGACAGGAGTTGGGCCGTGTCACTTCCGGACGGGAAGAAGACGTGACCGATCGTCGAGGCGAGATAGCTGTAGATGCCGAAGTCGAACCACTCCATACCATTACCGAGCGAGGCTGCTTTGACCGCGCGCTTTACCGCGGCCTCATCGGTGACGGTGATGTCGGTACGCCGCAGCGGAGGGTTCTTTCGCCGCTCGATCGCACGGAACAGTGCCCGGTGCCGATTACGGGCGGGCAGCGGAACCTCGGCGTCGGGACCGTCGGAGGGCATGGAGCTGCTCCATTCTTTCCTGCGGTGTTTTTCGATTACTGCTGCACTCCGTCATCGGATCTCTGACCCGCGCACAATCTCATGAATTCGACGACTAGATACATGGCCGCATACATGACCGGAAACATGACCGCGTGCATGACCGCATGCATAAGAGATACGCGAAGAAGTACTGCGGGAAATCGAGCCGATAGGACGCCGGTCAGTCGTCGTGCCGTGAGACGTCCTCCTGCGCGCGCTCGTCCGGGGTGAGCGCGTCCGCCGCCTCGCCGTCCTTGCCGGGCCGCTCACCGCCGTCCAGCACACGCGTCTCGGCCTCTTCGGCCTCGTGGAGGATCTCGTCGGCTGCTGTGGAGGGCGGCTCCTTGTCGTCCTCAGGCCTGTGCCTTCTGTTGTCGGTCATGCGCCCGCTCCTCTCTGTGCTTTCCCGGCCCTGTCGCCGAATGTCCGTCGCCGACACTTCTCGCCGAACCGCCGTCGATTCCCCGCGGAGTGCCTCCTCGATGGAGTCATCCTGGCGCTCCCGTTTGGCGCCTGCACTCCGAGGTGGAGCGTCCCTCCTTTCCCGCGGACCCGGCTCTTCCGGACCCTTTCCGTGTCCGACGACTCCCGCGTACCCCGGCCTGTCCTTCTGACTCGAAGCCGGGGGAACGCGGTGCGGCGGACCGAACGGCGCCGATTCCACCAGCGGTGATGACCTGTGAAGCGTTGGGCCGATGCAGCGACGAATGCGGCAAGCCACTGACAGGACCTCGCCCAGCGAATGTGCGATGCGGGCGTCTGTCCGACCCTGTGAAGGGGTACTGCGGTCGTACGTCGGCTGCGGTGCCTCGGTCCTACTGCGGATCGGCCCGATTCGGGAGTGCGGAAACGGGAGTCAGGAGGGAGGAAACGCGAGTCGGGAGTCGGGAACGAGCCTGGGAGAGAGTGATCCGATGTGACGGCCGGTGAGGCGGACGCTGAAGAGTCGCGGCGGTGGACCGTGCGAGTCGGGCGATGGTGGGGGAGGGCGTTCCGTCACGCCGGACTCGAACGCCACAGCCTGCTGCTGACCGCCAAGAGCACCCTGGCCGCCTCCCTGGCCTGGGTGGTCTCGTACTACCTTCTGGACGCCCAGTCACCGGCGTTCGCACCGTTCGCCGCAGTGATGATCATGTACGTGACCGTCTACCAGTCGGTGACGCAGTCCCTGCGCTACATCGGTGCGGTCGCGGCCGGAGTGGCCGTACAGGCCGTGCTCGGATTCCTCGCCGGCCCGGACCTGCTGACCTTCGTGCTGGTAGCGGTCATCACGCTGTCGATCGGACGGTCACGGATCCTGGGGGTACAAGGGCCGCAGGTGGCGACGGCCGCGTTCTTCGCGTTCTCGACCTACGTCGCCGCTCCCGACAACACCACCCGGGCCACCCAACTGGGTCAGATCGTGCTGCTGGTCCTCATCGGCTGCGCCATCGGCACGCTGGTCAACGTCACGGTCGTCCCACCGATGCGCTACCGCAGCGCGGAGTACGGCATCCGCAGCCTCGCCGAAGCGCTGCGCGACCTGACCGCCGACATGCCTCCCGTACTGCGCGAAGGCGCCCCGGACGCTGACACCACCGCCCGATGGCGCGAGCGCGCCGCCCGGACGGACAACCTGATCGACCAGGCCCGGGCCGGTCTGAGCACGGCCAAGGAGAGCATCCACTACAACCCGCGACGACTGCTCAGGCGCCACCGCGGGCACCTGACGTTCCAGAACTACGAGACCGTACTGAACGCCCTGGAACGAGCCCTGTACCAACTGGCTTCCCTGACGAGGAGTCTCGACCGGTGGCGGGAGGAGGAGAACGACTACCGGTACCGCCACTTCCTGGACCGCTACGCCGCCTTCCTCGAAGCCGTCTCCACCGTGGCGGACGAACTGAGCAAGCTGAACGAGACGACGCTGCCCGGCGGGATGGGACGTCTGTCGGAACTGGCCCACGACGTCGAAGCACGGCGCCGGGAAGTCGTCCACGAAGCCGAGAAGCAACTCCTGCCGCTGGCCGATCCCACGCGGCCCTACGGAGTCCTGGTCATCGAGGCCACTCGCCTCATGGAAGAGGTCCAGTTCACCAGCGACACGCTCAGGACTTGGGCGGAGGCGTGATCCTGGGCCTGAGCGGAGGCCTGATCCGGGAGGCGCCGCATGTGGCCTCGACCTCGCGTACAGCCATCGCCTCCGCCCGGCGTTCACCGGCGAGAAACTGCCGGTCACAACCGCTGCGACCGCTACGTCGCCGCTCAGCGGCTCAGCACCGCCGCCGGCTCCACGCCAACCGCGCCGACGAGCCGGCCGACGAGATGCGCACGGAAGCGTTCGTACTGATGAAATGAACCACTGACCCGCCGCTCCGAGTGGCCCCGGCACAGCCTGCCGGGGCCACTCGCCCCGGTCACGTACGTGCCCGTGCGCGCCCGCGCGATGAGTCTCGCCCCGGGCGCCGGTCTACCTCTCCGGGACGCGAGATCGCGGCCCACCGCACGTGAGGAGAGCACCATGACGACCACCTACACAGTCGACGTCTTCTCCACCCTCGACGGCTTCGGCACCACCAGCGGCAACTGGGCCGGCTACTGGGGCAAGCAGGGGCCCGAGCTGCTCGACCGCCGTCAGGCGCTGTACGAGGAGGAGCAACGGATGGTGTTCGGGGGCAACACCTATCGGACGTTCGCGCAGATGCTCGGCGCGAGCTCGCCGGAGCCGGAGACGCGCGACCGCTGGGTCACACGTCTGAGGAGCCTGCCGGCAACCGTGGTGTCGAACACGCTCGACGAGCACCTCGACTGGCCGGACGCGACGGTCGAGAGGGGCGACGCGGTGGACGTAGTCGCACGGCTCAAGGAGGAGTCCGCGGTGCCGCTGCGCTCGCACGGCAGCCTGTCGATGAACCGTGCGCTGATGGCCGCGGGCCTTGTCGACCGTGTCCAGGTCACGCTCTTCCCTGCGATCACCGGCGAGACGGGACGCGACCCCATCTTCCGCGGCGCATCCGACTACGACCTCGAACTCCTCGAGTCCCGCACCCTCGACAACCACATCCAGGAACTCATCTACCGCCCTACGCTGCACGCCTGATCACGCCGCGCGACCCAGCGACTCGTTCCCAGGTCGTAGCGCCGGACAACGGCCGCCCCGGGCTTTTCCCTCGAGCCGACACCGGCAGGACGCCTGGCGCATTAAGGTTCCGCTTGTGCCTTGAATGTGAAGGCGTGGCATACACGGAGCAATTGACGCTCGGCCGACGGCCGTAGTCCCGGCGTGCGTCAGTGGGGGTGGGGTTGTGTTCGAGTTGATCAAGGGCGCCAATGTCGGGCTGGCGCCCCTCAGTGAAAGCGTCGACTCCGTGATCGTGAGTCTGGAATGGGCCAGCACTACGGGGGAGGGTGACGCGGACGTCTCCGTATTACTGCTGGACGGAGGCGGGAAGGTGCGCGGCGACGCCGACTTCTACTTCTACAACAACCCTGTGGCTGCCGACGGGAGCGTTCAGCTGCTTGGCAAGACGCCCACAGGGAGCGGAAACCGGGACCGGATCAGCTTCGACCTGACGGCGATCCCACAGGACGTCGAACGGATCGTGGTGGCCGCCAGCCGGTACGACGGCGGGCACTTCGGTGAGTTGGAGGATCTCCAACTCACCCTGGCCGACGGTTCCGGTGAAGACGTGGTGAGGTTCGCGGTCGGCGATGCCGGAGCTGTTAGCGCCCTGGTCTTCGGCGAGATCTACCGTCGTGGGGACGAGTGGAAGCTGCGTGCCATCGGACAGGGCTATGCCGCGGGGTTGGCCGGTCTGGCAACGGACTTCGGCGTGGACGTCGAGGACGACGCGGCTGCCGAGCGGGACTCGGGCGCCACGGCGGGAGCGGAGTTGGGGCGGGAACCGTCGGACGACGGCGAACCGACTGAAAGTCCCGCCGGGCAGCCGGAGTTGGAGCCGGCGCCGGCGCTCCCGGCGCCCCGGCGGCCGGATGCGGGATCTGCACCGACGAAAGTGCGGGCACGTCCGCGTACCTCCAAGAAGAAGGTCATCCTTCCCAAGACCGCCAAGAAGTCCTTGGCGGAGAGCGAGTCCTGGAAGCAGGCGCGGCTCTTCCCCGTGTCGGCGCTCAAGAGTGACCGCGACCGTGAGATGCGGGCGACGTCGGTGCTGCTGTCCGTGATGGCGCAGATCCCGGAGTTCGGCAGGAGACTCACCGCGGCGTACGGAGCGCCCGCCGGCCGGATGGAGACCTTCACGGAAGTGTCACTGCCGCACGGCGACACTCCGCGGCGGCCCGACGGTGTGATCCGAGTGGAACGCGCCGGGAAACTGTGGACCGCACTGGTCGAGACGAAGACCAACGGCAGCGCCCTGAAGGCAGATCAGGTCCAGGCGTACATGGACATCGCGGCTCGGCGCGGATACGAGGCCGTGATCACCTTGTCGAACGATGTCGCCCTGGAGGGCAGCCCGCTGGTCGACGTCAGGATCGACGGTCGCCGCAAGCACAAGGTGGCGCTGTGGCATCTTTCGTGGGCCGAAGTCGCCCACCAGGCGCAGTTGTTGATCCAGCACGAAGGCGTGGGAAATGCGTCACACGCCTGGTTGCTCCAGGAGCTGCTGCACTACCTCCAGCACGAGAACTCCGGTTGCCATGGTTTCCAGAACATGGGTGCCGCCTGGGTGCCCGTACGCAACGGCATCGACGACGAGACCCTGTGCCAGGGAGACCCGCGCGCCCTTGAGGTGGTGGAGAGCTGGGAACGGCTCGTCCGACAGGTTTGCCTCAGGTTGGGTGGTGAACTGGGACGGAAGGTCCTGCCCGTCCAGCGCTCCCAGCGCGGCATCGATCCGGCCGCCCGCCGGATCCGCCTCGCCGATCAGCTCTGCCTCGACGGACGGCTCAAGGCCGAGTTGCGGATGGAGGGTTCGCCGGGCGTGCTCGCCGTCATCGCCGATCTGCGTACTGGGAAAATCCGTACGTCCATCGAAATTCCCGCGCCCGAACAGGGTTACCCCCTGACTTGGGTTAAACGCCTGATCCGGCGCCTGGCTGACGCTCCCGCGGACCTGCACGTCGAGACGCTGGTGGAGGGCGAAGCGGGCGGCCCGCGGGGCACTTTGGAACGTCTGCGGCCGGAACCCGCGAACATCGTGCCGAAGAACGCTATGCAGATCACCGGATTCCGTCTCTCTCTTTTCAAGGGCATGGGCAGCAGTCGTGGCAACGCGGAATCCGGCTTTATCCGCAGTGTCGACGACGCTGTGCACCTGTTCCACGGAACGGTGGTCGTCCATGTCGCGGCCTCGGCGCCGCGCCGCGCATCGTCGTCGGGACGGGCTGCCGAGCAAGCCGCCGCGGGCTGAGCCATCCTCTACGGGCGGACTTGCCAAACACCCCCAAGCGCCTGGCCGAGCCGGGCACTTGGGGGCTGGACCCCGCAGTGCTCCCCGCCGAGAGGTGGTCGTCAGCCCTCGACCGCCGACGCGTCCATCCAGACGACCTCCCAGGTGTGGCCGTCCAGGTCGTCGAAGGCGCGGCCGTACATGAAGCCGTGGTCCTGGGGCTCGCCGGTGACCGCGCCGCCGGCTGCGACCGCCTTGTTCACCAGGTCGTCGACCTTGTCGCGACTCTCCGCGCTGAGGGCGAGGAGCACCTCGCTGGAAGAGGTCGAGTCCACGATCGTCTTCTTCGTGAACTCGGCGTACTTCTCGTGCGTGTGGAACATGACGACGATGGCTTCGCTGAGCGGGATCGAGACCGTGGTGTCGTCGCTGAACTGAGGGTTGATCGCGTAACCGAGCTCGCCGAAGAACTTCTTCGTCGCGTCCAGATTGCCGGTGGCCAGGTTCACGAAGATCATCTGCTGGTACATGGCTGAGTGTCTCCCTACGGGGTGAGTCCGTACACAGGGATAGACCGGGGCTGTCCCAGGAACTCATCGGTGCGCGGCCGCCGATTGCGGGCGGCATGAGTGAGAGGGCACGCTCGGTCTTCACACGGTCGACTTCACAGGCGGCACGGGTGGGTGATGCGTGATGAGAGATGAGTGATGTCGATGTAGGTGTTGGTGACGGGGCGCGGGATGTGCGGGCGTGGTTGGGGGTCTCGAGGTGTTCGCCGGACAGCGATTCCGAGCGTGAGCAGGCGAGGGCCAGGCGCTGTCCCGGATCGCGAGGGAGCCGGACGTGTCGCCGACGCGTGGTCGCTGTACACCGTCGTTCCGGCCACGGTCGAGTTCGGCAGGCGGACGGGAGCCGTCGGCACACGCGGCGGCGTTACGCACGTGCGGCGGCCGGGAATTCGTGGGAGCGGCATCTCCTGTGGCCGTGAACGCCTGGCCGTCCCGTGCGCGCTTTGCCGTCAATTCCCTTCGACAGGGCGGTAGTTGTACAGCGACGGATAGCCCATGCCTGACTGCGGAGCCGCCTTGACCGTGCGGTGGGCGACCTGTTGCCATTCCATGCGGTAGAACGGGACGAACCAGGCTTCCTCGACGAGGTGCCGGTTCAGTTCCCGTGCAGCCTGGGCGGCGCCGTCGCCGCCGCGCTGGATGCGAGGCACCAGCTTCTTGATCGTGGTGTCGGTGGTTCCGAAGAGGTTGTACGCGCCGGGTGCGACGAGGTCCTGGACGGTGAGCCAGTCGGTGGATGTCTGGTTCATGTTCATCACCATCGCCGGATAGGCCCGGTCCTTGGAGATCTTCCTGACCGCCGTCGCCCCGTCCAGGGTGTCCCAGACGACCTTGACGCCGATGGCCTTGAAGTCGGACTGGATGGAGGAGGCGAGGTTGTCCCCGACGATGGCGGCGACCTTCGGCAGCTTCAGGGTGAAGCCCTTCGCGTAGCCCGCCTCCTTCATCAACTTCCGTGCTGTGGCGGGTTCGTGGGGGTAGCGGGTGTCCAGGTCACGGTCGTAGCCCTTGGTTTCCGGACCGAAGACCTGGGCGGTGGACTCGCCTCGGCCGCGGCGGATCTGCTCGAGCATGGTCCGGCGGTCCAGGGCGTGGTTGAGTGCCTGGCGGACCTTGCGGTTCTTGAGGGCCGGGGTGCGTAGCCCCGCCCGGTCGAAGAGCAGCAGGCCCTGGAAGTTCGGGGTGACCTTCGTGCCGGACAGTTCGGGGTCCGTTTCCACGGCGATCTGCTGGTCCGCCTCCTGCAGCACACTGAAGTCGATCTGCCTGGTCCTGAGCCCGTTGACGATCGCCGTCTCGTTGTCGAAGCGGCTGATCGTCACGGTCTTGTAGGGGAGTTGGTCGCCCCAGTAGTCGGCTTTCCTGGCGTAGACGTACTTCACGCCGAGCGAGGTCTTCTTCTTGTCGAGGGTGTACGGGCCGGTGCCTACCGGAGTGGTCTCGAGCGAGGAGCCCTTGAGCGCGGCGGGGCTGGCCATGAGGCCGGCCGAGTCGCTGAGGTAGAAGAGCATGGCGGGGTCGGGGGCTGACAGGTGCAGCGTCACCCGGGTCGGGGATTCGACGGTCACCTTGTCGAGCGTGCTGAGCGTCTTGGCATTGGCACCGCCGCCCGACTTGAAGTGGTCGAGGTTCTTGCGAACGGCCTCCCCGTCGAAGGGAGTTCGGTCACTGAACTTCACGCCCTTGCGCAGGGTCAGTGACAGGGCGGTGCGCGCTCGGTCGTAGGACCAGCGGGTGGCGAGCATGGGCTTGTACGTGCCGTCCGGGGCCCGCTCGACGAGGGTGTCGTACACCGGCTGGAAGTACATGACCGTGCCGCCCGCCGCCTCCGCGGGGTCCAGGCTCTGGGCCGCGCTGAGGGTGGCGATGTCGAGCGTGGTGCGATCGGTGGCGCGGTTGCCGGCCGATCCGGAGCAGCCCGACAGCGTCGCGGCGCACAGGGCGACGCTGATCGCCGCGGCCGTGGAACGAGCGGAAAACCTCATGGTGATCTCCGTGTGAGGACGGGTGGGTGGCGCCCACGCGAGATGCCGGGGCGGCCGGAGCGCAGGCCGATGAAGGCCCGGGCCGGCCCTCGGACTCGAAAACCGTACATCGATCGGTATTCGTCGGCAATGAAGACTGCGGGGGCCTTCCTCGTCGCGATGGCGGTCGTGTTCGTGGGCTCGCCAGTGCTTCCGTCGCCGCCCTCGGTGTGTGTACGCTGGCGTGAAAACCGATCAATGCACGTTTTTGGCGCAGTGCGGTTGCCGAACCGACGCCGCGCGAGAGGAGTACTTTGATGACCACGCCGACCGGGCCGGGCCTCGACCTGCCGAACGGCTTCCTCATGGGGGCATCCACGTCGCCTCATCAGGTCGAGGGCAACAACGTCTCCAGCGACTGGTGGCAGATCGAGCACCGCCCCGGCACCTTCGTCGCGGAACCCAGCGGGGACGCGGTCGACAGCTTCCACCGCTGGGCCGAGGACATGGACCTGCTGAGTGAACTCGGCTTCAACTCCTACCGGTTCGGCATCGAGTGGGCCCGCATCGAGCCGGAGCGCGGGAAGGTCTCGCGAGCCGCGGTCGCGCACTACCGGGCCATGGTGACCGGTGCGCTCGAGCGTGGCCTGACCCCCGTGGTGACGCTCCATCACTTCACTTCGCCGCGCTGGTTCAGTGAGCTCGGCGGCTGGCTCGCGCCGGACGCGGCCGAACTCTTCGCCGAGTACGCCCGGACGGCCGCCGAGATCCTCGAGATCGGCGTCCGGCATGTCGTCACCATCAACGAGCCGAACATGCTGGCCGTGATGCACGCCATCCGGAACGTGGCCGCCGAGCACGGCTGGGAGAGCATCGCGCACGGCAAGCAGAAGAACGCCCCCACCGGCGCAGCCGCGATCGACCCCGCCACCATCGACCCGGACGCCGATGTGGTCCACGCGCTCATCGAGGCGCACCGGGCCGCGTCCGCCGTCCTCAAGTCGGCCGATCCCGGCCTCAAGGTGGGCTGGACGATCGCCAACCAGGTGTACCAGGCGGAGCCGGGCGCACAGGAAGTGGCGGACGCCTACGCGTGGTTGCGGGAGGACATCTTCCTGGAGGCGTCCCGGCAGGACGACTGGATCGGCGTGCAGGTGTACACCCGCCACCGCATCGGCACGGACGGGCCGCTGCCGCTCCCGGAAGGCACCGAGACGACGCTGACTGACTGGGAGTACTACCCGCGGGCGCTGGGGGAGGCCGTACGGCACACGGCCGAGGTGGTCGGTCCGCAGGTGCCGATCATGATCACCGAGAACGGCATCGCGACCGGCGACGACCAGCGCCGCATCGACTACACCGACGAAGCGCTGGCCAGCCTGGCCGCCGCCATGCGCGACGGGGTCGAGGTGCTCGGCTATCTGCACTGGAGCGCGCTGGACAACTACGAATGGGGCACCTACCGGCCCACGTTCGGCCTGATCGCGGTCGACCGGGAGACCTTCACCCGTACCCCCAAGCAGTCGGCGCGCTGGCTCGGCGCTCTCGCCCGGTCCGGCAGGATCCCGGAGCGCCCCGAGCTGCCGGAAGCCCGTGCCGCCTCCCCGCGCTAGGCTGGCCGGCATGGCGAAACGGGGCCCGTACGAGAAGGGCGAGGCGAAGCGCGCGGAGATCCTCCAGGTGGCCCTGGAGATCTTCGCGGCCGAGGGGTACCGGGGTACGTCCCTGCGCAAGGTGGCGGCGAGGTGCAACCTCAGCCTGCCGGGCCTCATGCATTACTTCGACTCGAAGGAGGACCTGCTCACCCGGGTCCTCCAGGCCCGGGACGAGACCGCGCGCGCCCGGCAGATCGAGCGTGGAGCCGCCTTCAACTACCGCGAGGTCATGCGGGAGGGCGCCAACACCCCCGGTCTGGTCGAGCTGTTCGTCTCCATGGCCGCGGCCGCGAGTGACGCGGAGCATCCGGCGCACGCGCACTTCGCCGAGCGCTATCCGGTGATTCGCGAGCGGCTCGCGGCCTCGCTGCAGGCGCACATGGACGCGGGGCGGATCACGGACGTCATTCCCGCGGAGCGGGTCTCTGCGCTCCTCGTCGCGCTGGCCGACGGGGTTCAGCTGCAGTGGCTGACGGACCGGTCCGTCGACATGGAGCAGCCCATCGACGACGTCATGCGGTTGCTCGAACTCCTCGCGGGGCGCGATGCGGACGGCGAAACGGCCGAGGGCTGAGGCCTCGACGGGCAGCTCCGGTCGGGCGGTACGTTCCTGATCACTCACGTGCGGCCGTACGGACGCCTCGGCTCGTATCCACCTGTGAGCGGGCCGTCACGTGCGGCTGCACGCCTCCGCACGCGTAGTCGACGGCCTGCCCGCTCCAGGGTCGGGAGAAGTCGAATCGGGCACCGCCGTCCGTCACCACTGCGGCCCCCTTTCCGCGCCGGTGTCGCGTAACGGCGGTACGGGGAAAGGGAGTTGCCGGCACTGCAGTGGGCGGGAAGCCGCGGGGGCACGCCCTCCCGCAGATCCATCCCGCCTCGGTCGCAACCAAGTCGGCGGTGTGCCCGCAACGCGAGGTCCACTGGCCCGCCCGGACTGGGTCCGAGTCAGCATTCACCCCTTGACGGCCAGAAACCGATCACCATACGGTTTTAGTGTTCGGGTGGCGCCGTGGACCGTTGTTCCGTGTGCGTCTACGGCTCGCGCGCCCGCCTTCCGCGAATCGAGGTACGCCCTATGCCGGAAACCGATGTGTCGCCAGTGAAGGCCCGCTACCGAGTCGGGGGCCCGTGTGCCGCACCAAGGCGAACGGCGGCCGCAGGGCACCGCGCCGCATGTCTTGCCAGACCGAGGGGGTCGGCGGTGCACTCAGGCGCTGACCTCGGTCTCGGGTGCCGGCTCGATGCCGTAACGGCGCAGCAGGGCCCGGAGTTGGGCCGGCATGTCGACGGTGTCCGGCTCCAGGAGCCACTGGGTCTGCAGGCCGTCCATCAGCGCGATGAGCTGGACGGCCACCGCGTTCGGATCCTCCTCCACCGGAGGGTCGGCCGCGGCGAACAGGGCGCCGAGCGCGCGTGCCGTGCCCTCGCGCACCACGCGGTAGCGGCGGACGAAGTAGTCGTGCGCCGGGTGATCGGGATCGGCGGCCTCCGCGGACAGATTCGCGTACAGGGCGACGAGGCCCGGTGTCCTGCTGTTGCGCGCGACCACGTCGAGCAGTCGGCGCAGCCACTGCTCGGGGGCGGGTTCGGGGGCGCCCGCGTCCAGGGCCGTGGGGAACAGGTCGGCGGCGTCGACGCGGTCCCGGTGGCCGAGCAGTTCGAGCAGCAGCGCCTCCTTGCCGGGGAAGTGGTGCAGCAGTCCCGCGTGGGTGAGGCCCGCGTGTGCGGCGATGTCCCGCAGCGACACGGCGTGGAAGCCGGAGCGGGAGAAGAGCGCGGACGCGGATGCGAGGATCCGCGTCCTGGTGCGCTCACCCTTCGACGGGCGGCGCGCGGCGGCGGTGTCTCCCGGGTTACTCAACTCGGCTTCCTTCCGCAGGGTTCGGGGCCCGACATCCTGCCTCGTCCGCGAGCCGCGGTGCGCGGCAGGGTGGCATCGCCGCGCTCGGACGGTGCCTGCCGGGCCATCACGGTGCTCAGTCGGTACCCGCCCGCCAGGCGCCGTTTCGAGGGAACTTACCACCTGGTTAATTTTTCACCCGAGACGCCTACCGGCCGGTCGGTCCCGTGTGTAGGCTCGCCCGCACCGGGCCGGAGGCGCACGCGCCTCTCGCCCGCACCGGGCCGGAGGCGCACGCGCCCCGGGCATCGCCGAACCCGGCAGTCCGCACGGACGAGGTGCCCGCGCACCCGGTGCCGTGCGACCCGATGCACACCGTCGCGGGCGGCCGAATCGAGCGGCCTCGGGGCACCGGCGTCGGCTCGATGCCGGACACCGGCGGTCACCTCCGCGCCGGACATCAGCGGACGCCCCGACGGTCACCGCCACGCAATCCCATCTCCGCCAGGCCGGGCGGACAGCCGGACGGAAATCCAGTCTCATGCTGAACTTCATCGCACGCCGGATCGCGGCAGGAGCCATACTCCTGCTCGTCATCTCGTGCCTCACCTATCTCCTCCTCTCCCTGCCCGACATCGACGTCGGACGTCAACTCCTCGGCCAGGGCGCCGCGCAGAACGCAGTCGACGCCAAGAACACCTCACTGGGACTCGACCGGCCGGTGATCGAGCAGTACGCTGACTGGCTCGCCCACGCCGTACGCGGCGATCTGGGCGTCTCCTGGTTCACCAGTGAGGACGTCGGGACCGCGGTCTCGGGCCGGCTGCCCGTCACCTTCAGCATCGTCCTCGGGGTCACGGTCGTGACCACCGTCGTGTCGTTCCTGCTCGGTGTCTGGGCCGGAGTGCGGCGCGGCGCCGTCGACCGGGTCGTACAGGTCATCGGTGTCGCCGGTTATGCGCTGCCCGGATTCCTGGTCACGCTGATCCTCGTCCTGGTCTTCGCCGTGCAGCTCGGCTGGTTCCCGGCCATCGGCTACACGCCGTTCGCCGAATCGCCCGGCGGCTGGCTGTCCACCGTGACCCTGCCCGTACTGGCCCTGTCGGTGGCCTCGGTCGCGGGTGTCTCGCAGCAGGTACGCGGCGCCGTCATCGACGTGATGCGCCAGGACTACGTACGCACCCTCAAGGCACGCGGTCTGACCACGCGACGCATCGTGTTCAAGCACGTGCTGCGCAACGCCTCCGCACCCGCACTCTCGGTGCTCGGCATGCAGTTCGTCGGTCTGCTCGGCGGTGCGGTCCTGGTCGAGCAGATCTTCGGTCTCCCGGGCATCGGCAGCATGACCGTCACCTACACCACGCGCGGCGACATCCCCGTGATCATGGCGCTCGTCATGCTCACCGTCGTCGGTGTCGTCCTGATCAACCTCGCCGTCGACGTACTGATCGGCTGGCTCAACCCGAAGGCGAGGGTCGCGTGAGCGCACACCTCCCGGCGACCAGGTCGCCCGAATCCGCCGCCGCCCCCGAGCCCGACGCCGCCGCGGTGCGCCGCACCGGCACGGTCCGGCGTGTGCTGCGCAACCCGCTCGGAGCCCTGGCCGCCCTCGTGCTCGCCCTGTTGGTCCTCGCCGTCGTCCTGGCCCCGCTGATCGCGCCGCAGGGACCGGGAACCTCCTCGCTCGGTGAGGCCTTCGCCCAGCCGAGCGCAGCCCACCCGCTCGGCATGGACTCCGCCGGCCGCGACATCCTCTCGCGCATCCTGTACGGCGGCCGCAACACCCTCGGCGGCGCGGTACTCGCACTGGCCATCGCCCTCGCACTCGGGGTGCCGAGCGGCCTGTTCGCGGGCTACTACGGCGGCCGGTTCGACGCGGCAGCCGGCTGGGTCGTGAACCTGGTGATGGCACTGCCGGCCATGGTCGTACTGCTCGCGTCCCGGGCCATCCTGGGCCCGAAGGTCTGGGTCCTCATGGTGGTGCTCGGCGTACTGGTGGCCCCCAGCTTCTTCCGCCTGGTACGCGGCATCGTGGCCAACATCCGCGGCGAGCTGTACGTGGACGCGGCGAAAGTCTCCGGTCTCTCCGACGCCCGTATCGTGGCCCGGCACGTCCTCATCGTGGTGCGCGGCCCGGTCATCATCCAGGTGTCCCTGGTCGCGGGCATCGCCATCGCCCTGCAGGCCGGCCTCGAGTTCCTCGGCATCGGCAGTACGTCCACGGCCACTTGGGGCGCCATGCTCAACGAGGGCTTCCAGAACATCCAGCGCGCACCCCGCCTGATGCTGTGGCCCGGCCTCGCCCTCGGCCTGACGAACGCGGCCCTCGTGCTGCTGGCGAGCGCCATCCGCGACGCCCTCGAGGACCGGAGCGGACAGGACGGCACGCGTCGTCGCCGTCCCGTCAAGTCCGTTAGGCCGAACGGTACTTCGGACAGCGAGGGCAGCCTCGAGCGTTCCCCGCTCCTTTCCGTTCGGGGCGTGGTCGTCGGCTACGCGCAGCCGGACGGCACCGACAAACGCGTCGTGCAGGGCGTCGACCTCGACGTACATCCGGGCGAGATCGTGGGCCTCGTCGGCGAGTCCGGATCCGGGAAGTCCCAGACGGCGTTCGCCGTGCTCGGCACGCTGCCCGAAGGCGGCAGGATCGCCCGCGGCAGTATCACGGTCGGCGGCCGGGAGATCGTCGGTCTGCCAGAACGTGAGCACCGCACCCTGCGCGGCAAGACCCTCGCGTACGTACCGCAGGAGCCGATGAGCAACCTGGATCCGGCCTTCACCATCGGCAGTCAGCTCGCCGAACCGCTCCGCCACCACCTCGGCATGTCCCGCACCGAGGCCGCCGAACGTGCCCTCGACCTGCTGCGCCTGGTCGAGATACCGGACCCGGAACAGGTGCTGCGCCGCTACCCGCACGAAATCTCCGGCGGCATGGCCCAGCGGGTACTCATCGCCGGCGCGATGTCCTGCGAACCCGACATCCTCATCGCCGACGAACCCACCACCGCCCTCGACGTCCGCGTCCAGGCCGAAGTACTCGACCTGTTGCGCCGGTTGCGCAGCGAACGCGGACTCGGCGTCCTCCTCGTCACGCACAACCTCGGGGTCGTCGCCGACCTCTGCGACCGGGTCGCGGTGATGAATGCCGGCCGCATCGTGGAGGCCGGTCCCACCGAACAGATCCTCGACGCCCCGCAGGACCCGTACACCATGACCCTGCTGTCCGCCGTGCTCGACGACGCCCCCGCCCGACCCGCCTGGCAGCCGCATCCCAGCGCAGCAAGGACCGCCACCACATGAGCACTCAGCCGATCACCCAGTCCCAGGAGCCCCCGGGGGAGGCGCTGCTCACCGTCGAGCGACTACGCGTCAGCTTCCCGGGCAAGGGCTGGCGCGCACCTGCCACCGAAGTACTCAAGGGTGTCGACCTCACCATCAGGCCCGGCGAGACCCTCGGTCTGGTCGGCGAATCGGGGTCGGGCAAGTCCACCATCGGACGCGCCGTACTCGGACTGGCCCCGGTCACCTCCGGAACCGTCACCTTCGACGGCCGGCGGATCGATCACCTGAGGCCGTCCCGGCGGCGCTCACTCGGCAGGGATCTCCAGGTCATCTTCCAGGACCCCTACACGTCCCTGAACCCCTCGCGCACCATCGGCGACACCCTGGCCGAACCGCTCATCGCCCAGGGGGCCGGCGCGGGTGCCTCGCGCGAGCGGATCGCCGACCTGCTCCAGCGGGTCCATCTGCCGGTGGATTCCGCGTCCCGGCTGCCCCGGGAGTTCTCCGGCGGTCAACGCCAACGGATCGCCATCGCACGGGCGTTGGCCCTCGACCCACGACTGATCATCTGCGACGAGCCGGTGTCCGCGCTCGATCTGACGACCCAACGAACCGTTCTCGACCTGCTGTTGGAGATCCAGCAGGCAACGGATGTCGCCTACCTCTTCGTCTCCCACGACCTGTCGGTGGTCCGGTTCATGAGCCACCGAGTGGCCGTCATCCACCGTGGCGAGATCGTCGAGACCGGCGACTCCGCCACTGTCACCACCACCCCGAGCCACCCGTACACCCGCACCCTGCTGCTCGCCTCCCCGGTGGCCGACGTCGCCGAACAGCGCCGCCGACGGGAGGCCGCGCGCCTCGCCGCGACCGCAGCCGAGCAGGACGCATGACGACGAGCAACCCGGTACGCCAAGGAGTCCCCATGCCCGGCAGACGACCCAATTTCGTCTTCTTCATCCCCGACCAGCTGCGGGCGGACGCGATCGGCGCCTTCGGCAATCCGTACGTACAGACGCCGCACCTGGACGCGCTCGCCGCCCGTGGGACCCGCTTCGACAACGCCTACGTCCAGCACCCCGTCTGCTCGCCGAGCCGGGCGTCCTTCCTGACCGGCTGGTACCCGCACACGGCCGGCCATCGCACCCTCACCCACCTCATCGGGCCCGACGAACCCAACCTGCTGCGTTCACTCAAGGAGGGCGGCTACCGCGTGGTGTGGCCTGGGCTGCGAGGCGACACCTTCGCGCCCGGAGTCACCGAACTCAGCGTCGACGAGCACGGTTTCGGTGTCCTGCCGACCGTCATGCCGACGCTTCCGCGGATCGATAGCTGGCCCGGCGGAGAGGAATCGGCCCGCCTCTACTACCGGGGCCGCGAGGACACGGACGACACCCGTATCGACTCGGACGAAGCCACCATCCGCACGGCACTTCAGTGGCTTGAGAACCCGCCCGACCAGCCCTGGGCCCTGTTCGTCCCGCTGATCGCGCCGCACTGTCCCTTCGGGATCGAGGACCCCTGGTTCTCCCTGCACGACCGGGACCTCATGCCCGCGCCCGTCCCGGCGGCGGACGACCCCGACCGGGAACCGGCGTACATGCGGGCGATCCGCGAACGATTCGGCATCGAGGGCACCTCGCCCGCCATGTGGCGTGAGATCACCGCGACTTACTACGGGATGATCTCCCGGATGGACGACCAACTGGGCCGTGTCATGGCCGCCGTGGACGCCGCCGGACCACGTGAGGAGACCGTCACCCTGTTCTTCGCCGACCACGGCGAATACCTCGGAGACCACGGACTGGTCGAGAAGTGGCCGTCGGCCATGCACTCCTGCATCACCCGCGATCCGCTCGTCATCTCCGGCGGGGGCCTGCCGGGCGGGCAGCACACCGACGCCATGGTCGAACTCCTCGACATCGTGCCCACCGTCCTGGAACTCGCCGGACTCGAAGCCACCCACCGCCACTTCGGCCGCAGCCTGCTGCCCGTCATCGACGACCCGGAGGCCGAGCACCGCGAATACGCCTTCACCGAGGGCGGGTTCTCCAGCGAGGAAGAGCCCCGGTTCGAATACGGCGGATTCCCCTACGACCTCAAGTCGGCACTCCAGCACGAGAATCCGGAGCTGGTCGGCCGAGCTGTCGCGGTGCGCGACAAGCAGTGGTGCTACGTCTGGCGGCTGTACGAGGAGCCCGAGCTGTACCACCGACCCACCGATCCGGGCGAACGGGCCAACCTGGCAGGGCGGGGTGAGCACGCCGCGGTGGAGGCACGCATGCAGCAGGCCCTGCTGCGCTGGCTCGCCGACACCTCGGACGTCATCCCCGCCGAACCGCACCCCCGCTATCCGCGTGTCGACCTGCCCGTTCCCGGCGGGCAGCCGCGCCAGGACGGCACGGTCGAGCGCGCCTCGGAACACCTCGACAGGGTCTTCGCTCACCTGCGGAGCACCTGCGGAGCACCAGCGGCGCCTGACCGCGTCACCGGCGCCCGACCGCGCCGACCGCCCACGGCGCCGAGGTCCCTCGATGCCGCACACAATCCGGCCGGCGAGGGCCTCCGGGGCCCGGCGCGGCCGGTGGAGGAATCCATGAACGCCGTCATCCCCGTCCCCGCCACCACCGTCGCGAGCGCCGGCGAACCGCTCGCCGACGGCAGTTGGCACATCCGCTCCGACACCGAACTCCGACCGGAAGCCGACACGTTGCGCGAGCTGCTCGCACCCCATCTCGGCTCTCGCCTCCTGCCGCCGGGCTCCACCCCCAAGGGGTACGTCCTCCGGCTGACCAGCAGTCAGGCGCCGCTTGCGCACGGCCGTCCCGCCGTAGGTGTGCCACCCGCCGGCGAGGACCAGCCAGTCGACGAGTCCTACGAGGTCCACGTCGGCGCCGACGGAATCACCTGCCGCGCACACACCGCGACGGGCGCCTTCCGCGCGGGTGTCACGGCGGCCCAACTGTTGATCACCAGGGACGAGCTCCAGCCCCAACGACTTTGCGACGCACCGCACTTCGCCTGGCGGGGACTCATGCTCGACCCCGCCCGCACCTTCCTCGACTGCTCGGAGCTGCGCCGCCTCATCGACCTCGCCGCGCTCTACAAACTCAACGTCGTCCACCTGCACCTGACCGACAACGAGGGCTGGCGACTGCAGATCCCCGCCCTACCCGGTCTGACCCCACCCGCCGCGGACGACGCGGAACGCACCTACTACACGCTCGCCGAGTACCGCGACCTCCAGGCGTACGCCGCACGGCGCCACATCACGGTCGTCCCGGAGATCGATCTCCCTGGCCACTGCGCCACCCTGCGCGCGGCCGTGCCCGGACTGCCGGACGCACCGGCCCCCGAAGGGCTCGCCGGCCGATACCCCTACGTCCCTCCCCTCGACCTGACCGACGACCGCACCCGGGAGGTCGTGGCCGTCGTACTGGCCGATGTCTGTGCGGCCACCGATGGCCCCTTCGTGCACATCGGTGGCGACGAGGCGTTCGGCGCCACGGAGCAGAGCCTCGCCGCCTCCGTACGTGAACTACTTGCCCTGGTGGGCAGGTTCGGGAAGCGTCCGCTGGCCTGGCAGGAAGCGTCGCGGGCGGGGGTCGAGCCCGGAGATGTGCTGCAGCACTGGGTGGACGTGGAGATGATGGACCTGCCGAGCACGCCCGGTGAACTCGCCGACCGGCCCGAACTTCTGGCTGCCGGCCACACCTTGGAACGCATCCACGCCCTCAAGCGCTTCTTCGGACCCTCCGATCACGACGTGGAGCGGATCCTGACCGGAGACGGCCGCGTGCTCCTGTCCCCACAGTCCCACCTCTACCTCGACCGCCCCTACGCGGCCGAGGTCACCCCCGCCGACTGCCCGCCCGAGCAGGCCGGGCTCGGATTTCCCAACTACCGCCCGGGCAGCACCCGTTGTGCCGCATCGTGGAACCCGCTCGGCCATGCGATCCCGGAGGACCGGATCGCGGGGGTGGAAGTCACGCTCTTCGCCGAGCGCATGCGCGGCATCGACGACATCACCACACTCCTGCTGCCCCGGCTCGCCCCGGTTGCCGAAGCAGCCTGGACCGGAGCGGCCCCCGACTGGCCGCAGCACCGCGAGCGCCTGGCGCGGCACGAGGTCTGGTGGCGCGAGCGCGGCCTCGCGTACTTCCCCGACAGCGAGATCCCCTGGCACTGACCCGACCTGTGGCGGAGCCCCCGGTGACACGTCACCGGGGGCTCCGCCACGAACCGGCGTCAGGTGCCGGCAGGCGTGTAGTTGTAGATCGACGGCACACCCATCCCTGCCTGCGGAACGGCCTTCACCCCGTCACCGGAGACCAGCAGGAACGTCATGCGGTAGAACGGCGCGAACCAGCCCTCCTCCACCAGATGACGGTTCAACTCGCGTGCTGCCGAGGCCGATCGGGAAGCGGACCCGGACTGCATCCGTCCCAGAAGCCGCTTCACCGTGGCGTCCGTGGAGCCGAACATGTTGAACGTGCCGGGTGTCACCAGCTCCTGGGCGGTGACCCAGTCCGTGTCGGACTGGCCCATGTTCATGACCATGGCCGAGTACGCACGGTCGCGGTAGATCTTTCGCACCGCGCTCGCACCGTCCAGTTCGTCCCAGGACACCTTGATCCCCACGGCGCCGAGGTCCGCCTTGATCGACGACGCGAGCGCGTCACTGACGATCGCGGAGATCCGTGGCAGCTCGAGTTCGAAGCCCTTCGCGTAGCCGGCCTCGGCGAGCAGCTTCCGTGCCTTCGCCGGGTCGTGCCGGTAGGCGGAGTCGAGGTCCTTGTCGTAGGCCTCGGTGTGTGGGCCGAAGACCTGGGCCGTGGCCTTGCCCTGGCCCCGGCGGATCTGCTTCAGCATGGTGGAGCGGTCGAGCGCGTGGTTGATCGCCCGGCGCACCTTCGCCTCGCGCAGTGCCGGAGTGTGCTTGCCCGCGCGGTCGAAGAGCAACAGTCCCTGGAAGTCGAAGGTGTACTCGGTGGTGCGGAGGGCGGCACCCGAGTCGACCGCCGTCTGCTGGTTCGGATCCTGCAGGGTGGCACTGTCGATCTGCCCGGTCCGCAGGCCGTTCACCAGCGCTGTCTCGTTGTCGAACACGCTGATCGTCAGTGTCTTGAAGGGGAGTTCGTCGGCCCAGTAGTCGGCCCGGCGCTCGTACACGTACCGATTGCCGACGGCGGTCTTGTCCTTGTCCAGGGTGTACGGTCCGGTGCCGATCGGTGTCGTGCGGAGCGAGTCGCCGTCGAGCTTCGCGGGGGAGGCCATCAGGCCGGCCCCGTCGCTGAGGTAGAAGAGCAGGGCGGGTTCCGGGGCGGAGAGTCTCAGGGTGACGTGGGAGGCGTCGGTGACTTCGACGCTCTCCAGCGTGTTCAGATACTTGGCGCCGCCTCCGCCGCCCTTCTTGAAGTGCTGCAGATTGGCCTTCACCGCCTCGGCGTCGAACGCGGCTCCGTCACTGAACTTCACACCCTTGCGCAGGGTCAGGGACAGGCTGGTCCGGGCCTTGTCGTACGACCACCGGGTGGCGAGCATCGGGCGGAGGCTGCCGTCCGGTGCGCGCTTGATGAGGGTGTCGTACACCGCCTGGAAGTACGGCAGGTTGCCTCCGAGAGCGTCGGCGGGGTCGAGGCTCTGGGCGCTGGTCAGGGTGGCGATGTTCAGCTCCGCCTTCCCTCCCGCGGACGGAGCTCCCTCGCCCGCGCAGCCCGCCAGTACGAGCGCGGCCGCCGTGACGGTGGCGGTGAAAGCCCCGGACCTTGCGTACCACTTCATGATCTCTCCGTCTGGAGGGCCGGGACGCGCGTCGCCGGCGGACGTTGGAGGACACAGCAGTGCACGGGAGCGCCTGGGGGCGGTCCCTCATGATGAAAACCGTAATGTGATCGGTTTCTGCGCGTCAATGAGTTGTACGAGATGTGCGCGCGGCCGGGCGCACGGGGATCTGCGGGGAGGTGCCGCAGCGTGTGCCGCTGCGGAGAGGACTTCAAGCGCCGGTGCGAGTCAGCACGCGTGTGGTGCTGCCGTCCTCCTCCTGGATGTCCCGGACGTGCTCGAAGCCGATGCGGGACAGCAGGGCCAGGGAGGCTTCGTTCGGCGCGGCCACGGTTGCGTGCACCTCGGTGAGGCCGAGCGTGCCGAAGCCGTACGAGACGAGTGCCCGGGCCAACTCCGTGCCCAGCCCCGATCCCCATGCGGCCGGGGTGAGGGCGTAGATGATCTCGTGGCCGGCGACGGCGTCGGTCCGCTTGATCTCGGCGTGGCCGATCAGCCGACCGTCGAGGCGGACGGCCCAGACGTCGAAGAGGTCCTGGGCGTACACCTTGGTGAAGATCCGCCCGAACATGGCCCGGTCCGCGGCCTCGGTGTCCGGGCCGTCACCCATCCACCGCGACACTCTGGTGTCCTGGAACAGAGCGACGAAGCCGTCTTCGTCCTCCGGTGCGTACGGCTCCAGGAGCAGCCGCTCGGTGCGCAGCGAGGGGGTCATGACCGGTGACGCTACCCAGCGGGCGTCCGCGGCGGCAACGCAGTTTCACCGATGTCCGAAGGCGCCGTCACGAACCGCCGCGGCCGCCCGGCCGGTTGGGGGGCCGGAGAGTCGAGCGGGGGCGCTCCTGCCGGTGGATCACCTGGTGAGGCGCCGCTGTAGCGTGAGGCCATGACTTGGCTGCCGCAGGATTTCGTCCACCCGGTCCACGTGCCCGTGCCCGGCACAGCGCTCCACCTGCGTCCGATCCGGGAGGCCGACGCCGCGATCGACTACCCGGCCGTGATGAACTCCCGCGAACGCCTCTGGGAGATCTTCGGCCCGGCCTGGTCGTGGCCGAGCGAGACGATGACGTACGAGGGGGACCGTGTCGACCTGCTGCGGCACGAGAAGGAGATCGCCGCGCACCAGTCGTTCAACTACGCACTGCTCGACGAGGACGAGACCGTGCTCCTCGGCTGCGTCTACGTCGACCCGCCCGAGCGTGCGGGTGCCGACGGTGAGGTCGCCTGGTGGGTGGTGGACGAGCTCGTCGGCAGCGATGCGGAGCGCGCGCTGGACGCGCTGGTCCCGCGGTGGATCGCCGCCGACTGGCCCTTCGGGCAGCCCCGCTACCTCGGACGGGACATCACTTGGGCGGACTGGATGGAGCTGCCGCCCGCCGCGTGACGGCGCGGGGCCCGCGGCCCATGAGTCCGCCGACCCGACGGCTCCGGCACCGCGACCCGGTGAGGGGGCGCATACCGCTCAGCTCGAGTTCGCGGCGAAGCCCCGCGCCGAGAGGAAGTCCAGCAGGACGGCATTGAACCGCTCCGGCTGCTCGACACCGGGCAGGTGCCCGGCCTTCTCCACCACGGCCAGGACCGCATCCGGGACCAGGTCACGGATGGCCTCGGCGTTCGCGACAGGTGTGTAGACATCGTCCTCGCCGACCACGATCAGCACGGGCTTCCGTACGCCCGCCAGGATCTCCCGGTAGTCGGGACGCTCCGTGCGACCACGCAGTGCCGCCGCCGCGCCGCGCGGGTCGGTCGCCCGCATCATGTCCTGCACGCGGGTCGCGACGGCCGGCATCCCGGTCACGTTGTACGGCGCGAGCATCTTGTCGATGACCTCGTCCGTATAGCCGCTCATGCCCTCGGCGAGGAGCCTGTCGGCCAGCCGGTTGCGGAACTGCTTGCCCTCCTCCGTCTCGGATGGCGCGGAAGTGTCGGACAGGACGAGCCCGAGTACGCGGTCCGGGTGCCGGAGCTGGACCTCCATGGCGATCTGACCGCCCATGGACACGCCGCCGACCACGGCCCGCTCGATGCCCAGGTGATCGAGGAGCGCGGCGAGGTCGTCGGCGAAGTCGGCGAGGAACACCTTCCCGGGCGTGACGCTGCTGCGTCCGTACCCGCGCAGGTCGGGGGTGACGACCCGGTAGCCGGCAGCTGTCAGAGCCTCGGCCTGGGGCGACCACAGGGTGCTGTTGAAGGGGTGCCCGTGGATGAGCAGAACCGGCGTTCCGGACGAAGGGCCGAGGTCGTCGTAGTGGACGGTCGCGCCCCGCAGAGGTGTGGCGTTCATGCCACGACCCTAGGCATGGCCACCGTCCTTCTCGAAGGCGTTTCGCGAGGAAGGGCCTGTCCGCGATACTGGTCGAGTCCCCCGATCGTCCACAGAAGACTCCATGGCCAAGAACAGCACCCCCTCGACCACCGTCCCCGACACCGTGTGGCTGGGGCGCGGGCGCCACCCCGGGCCCGAGCCCGAGCTGGACATCAGGCGCAACCTGATCGCCCTCAAGGCGGCCGGTGTGCTCGACGATTTCGTCGAGCTCGAGCCGTCCGAGGCGGCCCGCTCCACGGTCCTGCACCCGCGGGACGCGTCCGTGGACCCCGGACCGTCCGCCCGCCGGCTCTTCGAGGCGCGCTGGCGTCCCGTCGAGGGCATCACGGTGCGTGCTCAGCTGACCACCTTCGATCCGCCGCCCGCGCGCCGTAAGGAGAGCGACGGCGTCCTGTGGGTGCTCGCCGCGGAGGCGGAGCACGCCTGGGACGCGCGGTGGGCCTCACCCGCGACCATGTTCTGGCCCGACAGCGACCGGGTGGCCTGGGACCAGGACACCCTGGCCGGACTGCGCGTGCGGACGACGAACCATCTGCCGAAGGACGACGACGCGGTGCGCCGCCTGCTGCGGGACTGCACCCGCCAGAGCTGGTACATCCACCTCGTCGTGCACGAGGCCATGACGCCGGACGCCGTGGGGCAGCGGCCCCTCGCCGCCTTCCTGCCGCCGAG
This sequence comes from Streptomyces sp. YIM 130001, assembly GCF_003574445.1. Lineage (GTDB taxonomy): Bacteria > Actinomycetota > Actinomycetes > Streptomycetales > Streptomycetaceae > Streptomyces. The sequence continues at coordinate 402,270 of NZ_KZ984549.1, read as the reverse complement.
CCTGCGCCACCGGGTGATCGAGCACCGTGCCACGCCCGACCAGGCCCGTATCGCGGACTTCGCGATGAAGCGGGAACTGGATGTACGGATGCCGCGCGGCGGTGCGGTCATCCTGCCCACGTCGCAGCAGGGCAGCGGCTACGACGCCGCCCGGTACACGGTCCAGAGCGTGTTCCTCGACGGTACGCAGCCGACCGAACTCCTGGACAGGATCAGGGAGTTCGACACCCTGCCGCGACCGCTCCCGGCCGAGGCCGAGCAGGCGCTGAACCGGCTCCGCCGGGGCTGGCACCTGCTCACCGACGCAGAGGAACTGGCGCACGCCCAGGGCATGGTCACCCGGTACGCCGAGGCGCTGGAGGACATGACGCGGTCCCGCGACCGCTACCGCGAGGCGGCCGAGACGGCACACGCCGCACTCGCCGAGGCGACCCGAGGCAACGGCGTGGTGCCGGAGCCTCCCGCCTCCGGCACGCCGGGTGCGGCGGACGGCGCACCGCGCAGCGCCCTGACGAAGGCATTCGGCCGCTTCCGGGGGCCGAACAACAAGTAGTGCGAAGGTGGTCAGGACCGCCCGGCCGGGACGCGCCCGGCTGCCGACACCCCACACCTGCGCCAGAGAGACCTCCCCGTGCTCGTCACCCGCTCCATCTCCCTGTTCGTCGTCGCCGCCCTGTTCGAGATCGGGGGTGCCTGGCTGGTCTGGCAGGGCATCCGCGAGCACAAGGGGTGGATCTGGATCGGCGCGGGCGTGCTCGCCCTGGGGTTGTACGGCGTGGTCGCCACGCTGCAGAGCGACGACAACTTCGGACGGATCCTCGCCGCGTACGGTGGCGTCTTCGTCGCCGGGTCCATCGCCTGGGGCATGGTCGCCGACGGGTACCGGCCGGACCGTTACGACGTCATCGGTGCGCTCGTCTGTCTCGCCGGGATGGCCGTGATCATGTATGCGCCTCGCGGCAACTGACGCTGCTGGACGGCGAGTTGCGCTGTGCGGAAGGCCTACGGCAGGGCCAGCCGGCCGCCCTGTGTCGACTCCCGCTTCTCCAGCCAGTGCGGGGCCGTGTGCACCTCGAAGGGCACCGGGTCGTCCGAACGGATGCGGGAGGCAAGGCACTTCACCGCAAGAGTGGCGATCGCGGAGCGGTCGGGAACCACCGAGGTCAGCGACGGCGTGCTGTACAGCGCCTCCTGGGAGCCGTCGATGCCCGCCACCGAGACGTCGCCGGGGACAGTCAGGCCCGCCTCGTGCAGGGCGCGCAGCGCGCCGACCGCCAGCATGTCGCTGAAGCAGAAGGCCGCGTCCGGGCGTACGTCCGCGGGGAGTTCGGTGAGGGAGCGCATCGCGAGCAGGCCGTTGCGGCGGTCGAACTCCTTCACCGACGGCGCCAGTCGGGGATCGTAGGTCAACCCGGCTTCGTGCAGCGCCAGTTGGAACCCCTCCAGGCGCTGCCGGCTGGTCGCGGACGCCTTGTGGTCCACGCCGATCGCGGCGATCCGGGTACGGCCGAGGCTCGCCAGGTGCTCGGTCGCCTCGCGGGCCGCCGCGACATTGTCGATCAGGACGTGGTCGGCGGTGAGCCGCTCCCGCCCGTAACTGCGTTCACCGAGCAGGACCAGGGGGAACTCATCGGCAACGGGGGCGAGTTCATCCAGCGAGACGTGCAGCGGCGACAGGATCACGCCGTCCAGGAGTGCCGCGCCGACGCCGGTGGCCAGACGCAGTTCCTCCTTCGCGTCGCCGAGGGTCTCCTCGATGAGCACCGTCAGGCCGAGCTCCGCCGCCTCGGCCCGTACGTGCTGGGCCAGTTCGGCGAAGTACGGCGTGGACAGATCCGGGACCGCGAGGGCTATCAGTCCGCTGCGGCCGGTACGGAGCCGGCGTGCCGAGGCGTTCGGCCGGTAGCCGAGTTCGCGTACGGCACGCATGACATGTTTCCGGGTGGCATCGGAGACTCGCGGGGCGTCGCGTACAACGTTGGACACGGTCTTGATCGACACCCCCGCGCGATCGGCCACGTCCTTGAGCGTCACTGCCGCCACTGACTTGCTCCCATCCCTGCGTTTCCCCTGATTATGCACGGTTCCGCCTTCGAAGCCAGGGTCGATCCCGGATCCGATCCCGAGGCTCAGAAATCCAAAAGATCTCGTTCGTCACGAAGGGTTGACCCTGCGGACTCATGGCGGTTACAACGTTGGAACCAGTCGCATAGAGAGCGCTTTCCCTGCTCTCCGGCTGCACGTCTCACGAGAGGGTCCGCATGTCTCCGCAACCTTCGAGCGCCCCGCTGCGCACCGCCGTGGTCGGCACGGGAGGTATTGCCCGCGGGAGTCACCTGCCCGCACTCCAGGAGTTGGCCACCGAGGGCGAGGTGGAAGTCGTTGCCGCGGTCGACGTGAACGAGGATGCGGTCAGGGCGTTCGCCGAGTCGGCCGCCATCCCGTTCTCCGGCACCGACCTCGACGCCATGCTCGAGGAAGTCCGCCCCGACCTCGTGGTGTTGTGCACCCCGCCCGCCGTCCACCGGGAACAGTCGGTCGCCGCGCTGCGGGCCGGCGCCTGGGTGTGGTGCGAGAAGCCGCCGAGCCCGTCCCTCGCCGACCACGACGCCGTCACTGCCGAGGAGAAGGGCGACGACGCGAGCCCGTACGCCTCCATCGTCTTCCAGCACCGCTTCGGCTCCGGCGCCCACCACGTACGCAAGCTGCTGAGCGAGGGTGCCTTCGGCCGGCCGCTCGTCGCGCACTGCCAGACCACCTGGTACCGCGACAGCGCCTACTACGCAGTGCCGTGGCGCGGCCGCTGGGCCACCGAGGGCGGCGGCCCCGCCATGGGGCACGGCATCCACCAGACCGACCTGCTCCTCGACCTGATGGGGGAGTGGACCGAGGTACGCGGCATGGCCGCCCGCCTGGTGCACGACGTGGAGACCGAGGACGTGTCCACCGCACAGGTCCGCTTCGCGGGCGGTGCCGTCGCCACGGTCGTCAACAGCGTGCTCAGCCCCGACGAGGTCAGCCGCATCCGCATCGACTGCGAACGCGCCACGATCGAGCTGACCCACCTCTACGGCTACCGCAACGCGGACTGGCGCATCACCCCGGCCTCCGGAGTCCCCGAGGAGACCGTGGCCGAGTGGAACGACTTCGGCACCGACGAGCCCAGCTCCCACCTGGCCCAACTGCGGTCCCTCGTCGCCGACATCAAGGCAGGACGCCGGCACGCCACCAGCGGACCCGGCGGCCGTCGCACGCTCGAGTTCATCTCCGCCCTCTACAAGTCCGCCTTCACCGACACCCTCGTCCGCGCGGGCGAGATCGGCCCCGGCGACCCCTACTACACCGAACTGCACGGCGGAGCCCCCGGCTGGGCGCCCGCCACCACCGGCAAGGAAGAGGACAACGCATGACGCTCTCGCTGACGCACGCCCACGGCGACCGGATCACCGTGGCCCACGAGGCGACCGGCGCCGAACTCTTCGCCTATGTCTACCGCCCCGAGGCGGCCTGGGAAGCGCCCAAGCCCTACCTGCACCCGCTGCGTACGCTGTCCGGCGCCGAGGTCACCGACTACCGCCCCAACGACCACCGTTGGCACAAGGGCCTGCAGCTCACGGCCTCCCACCTGTCGGGCCAGAACCTGTGGGGCGGCAACACCTACGTACACGGCGACGGTTACCTCGAACTGCCCGAGCGGGTCGGATCGATGGCCCACGTGACGTTCGACGAGGTGTCCGCCGAGGGTGACCGTGCGGTGATCGCCGAGCGGCTGACCTGGCATCCGCACAACGGCGACCTGTGGGCGGACGAGCAGCGCGCCGTCGAGGTCTGCGACGTCGACACCGAGGCCGGCAGCTGGACCCTCGGCTGGTCGTCGTCGATCACCAACCGGCGCTCCGAGCCGCTGCGCTTCGGCAGCCCCACCACCCACGGCCGCCCGGCAGCCGGCTACACCGGCCTCTTCTGGCGCGGCCCGCGCGCCTTCCGTGGCGGCCGGGTACTCACCGCCGACGGCGAGGGCGGCGACCTGATGGGCAGCCAGTCGCCCTGGCTCGCGTACACCGCCGAGCACGACGGACGCGACGGCCACGCCACCGTCGTCTTCGAGCACGCGCCCGACAACGACCACGCGGGGGAGCGCGGTACCCACCCGGCCCACTGGTTCGTCCGCAACGACCCCTTCGCCGCCGTCGCCCCCTCCTGGGCGTTCCACGACGAGCTGGTCCTCGAGCCCGACGAGACCCTCACCCGCAGCTACCGGGTGCACATCGCCGACGGGCAGTGGGACCGCGAGCGGATCACCGCACACCTCAAGGCCCGCACATGGTGACCGCCACCTACGACGGATTCCCCGGGGCGGTCGGTGTATCACGGCTGAGCGTCTACGACTGGCCCACGGTCGACGACCGCCCCGGGGGCGGCACCCCGCACCTCCACCTCACCTGCAGCGAGGGGTACGTGGTGACCGGCGGCCGCGGCGCGGTGCAGACGCTCACCACCGCCGGGTTCCGCGAGACGCCGCTGGAGCCGGGCACCGTGGCATGGTTCACGCCCGGCACGATCCACCGGCTGATCAACGAAGGCGGTCTGGAGATCGTCGTCGTGATGCAGAACAGCGGACTGCCCGAGGCGGGCGACGCCGTACTCACCTTCCCGCCGTCGCTCCTCGTCGACCAGGCCACCTACGGCGACGCCCTGCGGATCCCGGCCGGGGTCCCCGAGGAGCGTCAGGTCGAAGTGGCCCGCGCACGCCGCGATGTGGCGACGCGTCGCTTCCTCGAGCTGCGCGCGGCGACCGAGGCGGGCGACCCGGAACCGCTCGCGGAGTTCCAGCGCGCGGCCGCCGAGCTCGTACGCCCTCACCTGGACGACTGGGAACGGCGCTGGAAGGACGGCGCGCACACCGCCACCACGGCGACCGAGTCCCAGGTCGGCGCACTGCGCGACCAGGACGTGCGCCACCTCGCCGAGGCCGGCGTCGCCGCGACCGGGCCCACGGCCAGTGGACGCTTCGGCATGTGCGGTCGCCTCGACGTGTACCAGGGCATCTGAGACCCGGCGGGTCCATTCCGGAGCCGGTCACGCGCGCGTGCGCGGGGATCACAGGCAGTCCGTCACGCGCACGCGCGCACAGTCACTTGCCACGAGCGTGCTCCCCGCCATCCCTCATCTTTCCCGTCTCTGTCCCCTCTCTCATCCCCGGAAGGCCCCCATGCCCGAGCCTCGAAGTGGCCGGCCCCGGCAGCCGAGCCGGCGTGCCGTACTGGCCGCCGCAGGCGCCGGCCTCGGCACGGCGCTGACGGCGTCGCTCACCTCGTGTTCCAGTGCGAGCGGCGGTACGTCCAAAGGAATCACCCTCACCATGACGTGGTGGGGCAACGACGACCGCGCGGAGCGCACCAAGCAGGCGGTACGGCTCTTCGAGAAGGAGAACCCCGGCGTCACCGTCCAGACGTCGAACGCCGACTTCAACTCGTACATGCAGAAGCTGGCGACCCAGGCCGCCGGCGGCGGCATCCCGGACGTCGCGCAGCTCGACTACCGCCAGATCTCGCAGTACGCGGGCGGTGGCGCGCTGCTGCCGCTGAGCGACGTCATCCGCGACCGGTCGATGCGCACCAGGGACATCGACCCCGAGTTCCTGCGCACAGGCACCTACGAGGGCAAGCAGTACGCCATCCCCGCCGGCCGGGGCATCACCGGATTCGCCTACGACACACGGATCTACAAGAAGGCCGGGATCCCCACCCCGCGCCCCGACTGGACCTGGGCCGACTGGGCGGCGGCGAACCGGAAGATCGCGGCACTCGGTCTGAAGTCGCCCGACGGGCGCGCCACCACGGGATCCAACGACGGCGGGGTCAACGAGGACGTCTTCGAGAACTGGCTGCGCGGCCACGGCAAGAGCCTCTACGCCGGCCAGCAGAAGCTCGGATTCACCGAGGACGACCTCACCGAGTTCTGGACGTTCTGCAACGACCTGCGCAAGGACGGCGCCATCGCGGCGGCCAGGGACACCTCGCAGGCCACCAGCACCGAGACCAGCCCGATGGGCCGTGGTCTGGCGGCCGCCGATTACAACTGGGACGCGACGTTCCCGGGAGTGGCCGATCTCGTCGGTGATCACGTCCACTTCGCGCCGGTTCCCAGTGTGGACGGACGGCAGGGCACGTACTTCAAACCGTCGATGCTCTTCGGGGTCGGCTCGCAGAGCCAACACCCCAAGGAAGCCTGTGCGTTGGTCGACTTCCTGATCAACGACCGACGCGCGGGCGATGCGCTCGGCTTCACCCGCTCCACACCGCCCAACCAGCCGATCGCCCGCCGCGTCTCGAAGACGCTCAAGGGCGCGGAGCGGGAGATCTACGAGTACGGCGAATCCATGGACAAGTACGGCCTGGACGCACCGCCCACCGCACCACCACGCGGAGACGTCGCCGTCCAGACCGCGTTCACCCGCCAGTACGAGCGTGTGGCCTACGAGCTGGCGAGCCCGCGACAGGCAGCACGCGAACTCATCGAAGAGGCCAACCGGGAGCTGACGTCATGAGCACCGTGTCCACCAGGGCGCCGGCGCCCACCGACCGGAACGAGCAGGCGAAGCCACCGGCCAAGCGCCGTCGCCCGGTCCGCGAACGGCAGTGGCCCGCCTATGTGTTCCTCTCCCCGTGGATGATCGGCGCGGGCATCCTGACCCTGGTGCCGATGGCCGTGTCCCTCTACCTGTCGTTCACCGACTACAACCTCTTCGATCCGCCGAAGTGGGTCGGCCTGCGCAACTACACCGAGATGCTCACAGAGGACCCGCGCTACTGGCGCTCGGTCGGCACCACCTTGCTGTACGTGGTGGTGGCCGTGCCCCTGAAGCTGGCCTTCGCGCTCGGCGTCGCCATGCTCCTGAAGAACCTCGGCCGGGGTAAGGCCTTCTACCGCTCGGCGTTCTACGCACCGTCCCTGCTCGGGGCGAGCATGTCCATCGCCCTGGTGTGGAAGGCCCTGTTCAACGACGGCGGTTCGGTCGACAACACCCTGAGCTTCTTCGGCCTCGACATCGGCGGCTGGGTGGGAAACCCGGACCTCGCGGTCTACGCGGTCGTTCTGCTCACGGTGTGGCAGTTCGGTGCCCCGATGGTCATCTTCCTGGCCGGTCTGCAGCAGATCTCGCCCGACCTCTACGAGGCCGCGGCCCTGGACGGAGCGGGTCGTTGGCGCCGGTTCATCTCCATCACCGTGCCCATGCTGTCCCCCGTCGTGTTCTTCAACCTGGTGCTCGAGACCATCCAGTCGTTCCAGGTGTTCACCCCGGCGTTCGCCATCAGTGGCGGTGACGGCGGGCCCGCCGACGGGACCAACTTCTACACGCTCTACCTCTACGAGCGCGGCTTCACCGCCTCTCACATGGGCTACGCATCGGCCATGGCCTGGATGCTCCTGATCGCCATCGGAGTGGTCACCCTGATCCTGTTCCGGACGTCCCGGTCCTGGGTCTTCTACGCGGACGAGGAGGGCGGACGATGAACATCGCCACGAAGCGGTGGGTGCCGCACGCGGTGGCCCTCCTCGGACTGCTCGTCCTGCTGTACCCCCTGGTCTGGCTCCTGAGCACCTCGCTCAAGCCGGCCGACGAGGTACTGACCAGCCTGGAGCTGTGGCCCAGCCGCATCGACTGGTCGAACTACACGACCGCACTCGAAGGCGTCTCCGGCGTCTCCGTCACCAAGCTGCTCGGCAACACCCTGTTCATCGCCATCGGCGCGGTCATCGGCAACGTCATCTCCTGTTCGCTGGCCGCCTACGCCTTCGCCCGGCTCCGCTTCCGTATGCGGGGGCCGATGTTCGGTTTCATGGTGGCGACGCTGATGCTGCCGCACCATGTCGTCCTCATCCCGCAGTACATCGTGTTCAACCAGCTCGGCATGGTGGACACGTACTGGCCGCTGATCCTGCCCAAGTTCCTGGCCACCGAGGCGTTCTTCGTCTTCCTCATCGTCCAGTTCATGCGCGGACTGCCCCGCGAACTCGAGGAGTCGGCCCGGATCGACGGCTGCGGTCCCTTCCGGACCTACTGGTCGATCACGCTGCCGTTGGCCAGGCCCGCGCTGATCACCACGGCGATCTTCACGTTCATCTGGACCTGGAACGACTTCTTCACCCAGATGATCTATCTGTTCTCTCCGGACAAGTTCACCATCACGCTCGCCCTGAGCAGCTTCGTCGACCAGTCGAGCACCTCCGCGTACGGGCCGATGTTCGCGATGTCCGTGATCTCCGTACTGCCGATCGTGCTGTTCTTCTTCGTGTTCCAGCGCTACCTGGTGCAGGGCATGGCCGCCTCCGGACTGAAGGGCTGACGCAGCGATGGCGCACGCACCCGCAACCCAGCCCCGGGACCGCCGGGAACCCGGTGAGGTCTTCGGGCCGGGCTTCACCCTGTTCGCCGACATGCTCCTCATCGGCCTGCTCACCGCCCTCGCCTGTCTGCCGGTCGTCACCGCGCCGGCCGCGTTCGCCGCTGCATCGGCGACTCTGCGGCAGACCGCGGGTGACGGCCTGCAGATCAAGGTCGGCACGTACATGGGGCACTTGAGGCAGCTGCTGACGCCCCGCGCGCTCGCAGCGGGCCTGCTCCCGCCCGTGCTGTTCGTCGTCCTGCTCGTCGACGTGGCGCTGGTACGCGGCGGGATGCCCGGAGCGCAGATCATGGCGCCCGCCCTGGCCCTGCTCACGTTCGGCGCCGCGGTCGTCGGCCTGCGCGCCACGGCTCTGGAAGCGCCGCATCAACTCTCCGTACGTGAGGCGCTGGTGCGCTCGGCAGGGGACCTGCGCGGTGCCCTGCTACTGGGCGCCGCAGCACTGCTCGCCGTACTCATCGCCTGGTCGACGCCGCTGATGATCCCGCTGCTGCCGGGGCCGCTCGCCTTCGCCGCCACCGTCGTGGACCTCCGCAGGCAGCCCGACGCGCAGCAGAGCCGACCCCGGCAGCCTCACCCGCGGGAGAGCTGAACGCCTCCCCGGCCCCTCGCTGAACGTCCCCCGAAACAAACGGAGTTCCCTGTATGACCACCACCCACCTGGACGTCGCGGGCCACCCGCGGCCGCAGCTCGTACGCGACCCCGACTGGCTCGACCTGAGCGGTACGTGGCAGTTCGCGCACGACGACTCCGACCGCGGGCGCGCCGGACGCTGGATGGACCCGGACGTCACCGCACCGTTCACCCGCGCCATCACCGTGCCTTACCCGCCCGAGAGCAAGGCATCGGGCGTCGGTGACACCGACTTCCACCCGGTGCTCTGGTACCGGCGCACCGTCTCCATGACCGCCCCCGCCCGGGGCCGCCGTCTCCTGCTGCACTTCGGAGCGGTCGACCACCGTGCCGAGGTGTGGGTGAACGGGCAGTTCGTCGGCCGGCACGAGGGCGGCCACACCGGGTTCACTTGCGACCTCACCGGCGTCGTCGACCGGGACGGCGACCAGGTCGTCGTGGTCAGGACCGAGGACCAGCCGCTCGACGCCACACAACCGCGCGGCAAGCAGGACTGGCGGCGCGACCCGCACGTCATCTGGTACCACCGGACCTCAGGCATCTGGCAGCCGGTCTGGCTCGAGGACGTCCCCGACCACCACGTGACCCAACTGCACTGGACGCCCGAGGTCCAGGCCGCCCGCGTACGCTGCCGGGTCGTCCTCGACCGGTGGCCGCAGCAGCCCCTCCACCTGACCGTCCGCCTCACCCTCGGCGACCGGGTCCTCGCCGAGCAGCGCACGCTCACCGAGGGCCAGGAGACCACCTTCGACGTGTCCGTGCCGGCCATGCGCCAGGGCCAGGACCTCGAGGACCTGGTCTGGAGTCCCGAGCACCCCACGCTCGTCGACGCGACGGTCGTGGTGAGTGACCCGGCCGAGGACGAGCCGATCGACAGCATCAGCTCCTACCTGGGCCTGCGCGACATCGGCTGGGACGACGGCGTCTTCCTGCTCAACCACAAGCCGTACTTCCTGCGCTTCGCACTCCAGCAGGGCTACTGGCCCGCATCCCACCTGTCGGCATCCGCGGACGAACTGCGCCGCGAGGCCGAACTCGCCAAGGAGATCGGCCTCAACGGCCTGCGCATCCACCAGAAGATCGAGGATCCGCGCTTCCTCTACTGGGCCGACCGGATCGGCCTGCTGCTGTGGGAGGAGATGCCGTCCGCCTACACCTTCGGCACGCAGACGGTGGAGCGCGTGGTCGCCGAGTGGACGGAGGCGATCTCCCGCGACCTCAGCCACCCCTCGATCGTGGCCTGGATTCCCGTCAACGAGTCCTGGTCCGTCCCGAACCCGGCGACCGTCCCGGCGCAGCGGCATTTCATGGACGCGCTCTACCACCTGACCAAGTCCCTCGACCCCTCCAGGCCGTCCGTCTCCAACGACGGCTGGGAGGTGTCGGCCGCCGACATCTGGGGCGTGCACGACTACACCCAGGACGCGCGGGTCCTGCGCGAGCGCTACGGCCATCACGCCCTGCGTCGCGGCGAGTTCAACGAGAAGTGGCCCGGCGTCAAGCGGCTCCTCCTCGACGGCGTACGCCACACGGGACAGCCCGTCGTACTGAGCGAGTTCGGCGGCGCGACCTTCGAACCCGCGGACGGAGCCGACTGGTTCGGCTACGACACCGTGGCCACCGAGGCCGAGTTCGCCGAACGGCTCCGCTCCCTGGTGGACGCCGCCGTCGACTCCGGACTCGCCGGTTTCTGCTACACCCAGTTCACCGACACGGAACAGGAGATCAACGGCCTGCTCACCGCCGAGCGCAAGCCCAAGCTGCCGACGGCCGAGCTGCGCGCGGCTCTCAGGCGCACCCGCGCCCAGGCACGACTTGAGTACGCGCCTGAGTAGCAGCACCCATGTGACAGGCCCTGCCCGGACGACACCCTGTGGCCATGAGTGAGACACAGGTCAAGCAGCAGAACACCGCGGCGTACTACGGGCAGGCCGTCGCATCCTTCGGCGTCGCGCTCGCGGCTGTCACGGTCGGCATCGTCCAACTGGACGCCGACGCCTGGGTCCGTGGCTTCCTCGGGATCGCCGTGCTCTACCTGACGACCTCGGCGTTCACTCTGGCCAAGGTCATCAGGGACCGGCAGGAGGCCGGCCAGATCGTCAGCCGTGTCGACCAGGCGAGGATCGACAAGCTTCTCGCGGAGCACGATCCGTTCCAGAAGGTGTAGGTGAGTGGCGCGGGTGCCCGGCGAGGTCCGGGCACCCGCGTGACTGGGCTTCGCTCGCGGCCGGGCGCCGGCGTCAGCAGCTCAGGCCGCGTCCGGGCGGGGTGTGCAGCAGGCGGGTGTGCTGGCGGTACAAGTCCACCCGGTGGGCGACCTGTTCGGGACTTCCGCCGTCGCACTCCGGACCGTTCAGGCTGCGGATCGTCTCGCCGAATCCGGCCTTGCGGACCATCGCCTCGTGGCCGGTCATGGTCGACTGGCCCGTCTGGGTGTTCCAGTACCAGAGCGCGGTCAGCCAGGCCACCTCCGGGTCCTGCTCCACCAGCCAGGGGTTGTTGAGCAGGTCGAGGCCCAACGCGTCACCCGCCGCCTTGTAGTTGAAGTTCCAGCTCAGCATGATCGCGCCGCGTCCGTAGTACGCGTCGTTGCCGGCCGGGCACCCGTAGGGCTGAGTGGTGTCGCAGAAGATCGGGTACGTGGACTCGTCCTGGGCGACGACGTAGTACAGGCCGCCGGTCTCGTGGCTGACCTGGGCGAGGAAGGCCGCAGCCTCCTGACGCCGAGTCACCTTGCTGCCCGTCCGGGCGAAGTCCGGGAACTCCGCGGCCGCCTCGACGAGTCCGTCGTACGTGAAGAACGCGTCCCGCTCCGGGAACATCCGCTCGAACTGCCTCTCACTGACCGGGAATCGGTGATCGGGATGCTCGGCCGCGGCACTCGCGCCGGCGGGCAGCACGGCGAAGGTGAGCCCCAATGTGACTGCCAGGGCGGCCAGTTGGGCGGCGAACCGGCCGACGCGACGTCGGCGCTGCGGTGTTGCGGGCACGGACACCTCACTCCTGGATCGGATAGGTCCATACCATTGTGACGAGCATGTCAAGGAGTCCCGGCCTGCCCGAGTATCCGTACCGCCGCATCGAACGCGGAGTCGCGGTTCTCGGTGAACTCGTCCTCGGTGAAGACCGGAGTACGCACGTGCGGCGGGATGCCGGCACCGTCGAAGGTCCGTCCCGAGCGCGTCAGGAACTCCTCATTCGGCAACCCCATCTCCATCCCGTTGGGCAGCCTGAACTCGAGGACGTCCGAGAACACGCCCTGCGTGTTCTCGCCGATCCGCACCGCGCCGCCGGGCCGGTCCATGAGTGCCTGGACGAAGGTCTCACCTGCGCTGACCGTCGTCCCGCCGGCGAGGACGGCGACCGGACCTGTGTACCGGGGGACTCCGTGGACCGGCCGCACCTGGACCGACTGCGGGTGGGTGTACCGGGTGCGCGTCCGGTAGGCGAGGTACGGAGAGTCGGTGAGGCGCGCCGCCAGTCGTAGACCGAGGGCGTCGAATCCGCCGCCGTTGATCCGCAGATCGATCACGAGGCCCTTGAGGGACGCGGTGCGCCGAGCGGTGAACACGGCGTCCAACGCCCGGTCCAGCTCTGCAAGTTGAGCGGCATACGTGCGGTCCTCGGTGTCGTAGCCGGTGAAGCCGGTGATGCGCAGATAGCCCTGGCCGTTCGGCAGATCGGCATAGCCGATCCGGCCGTTCGCGAACTCCCGGGGCTTTTCTCCGTGCAGATCGCGCCGCACGATGTGGTTCCTGATCTTGGTGTCGAGATCGGGGCTCGGAACGACCGCGCCGGGGCGCACCTGACCGAAGTGCCGGTCGCCGTCCGTGACGGTGACATGTGCGTCGTACAGCGGACGGACCATGTCGGCCAGGACGTCGAAGAGTTCTGTGCGGCTCATGTCAGCCGTGACGCGCGGCCGGTACTCGTCGCGCACGGCATCCCAGTCGACACCCTTCGCGGCGAAGAAGGGGTAGTGCGCCTCGAATGACTGCCAGAAGACGTCGAACGCCGTCAACGGGTCCTTGGGCAAAGGGCGTTCGCAGTCGGACGGGAGACCGGGGAGGCGCCGCAGTGCACGATCGCCGGCGGCCCCGGCCACCTGCAGCGACCCCTCGGCGCGGACGGTCACGACCGTGCCGTCCGCGGTCAGGTACTTGCCCGGAGCGGTCTCCTTCGCCGAGTCGCCGGGCAGACAGCCGGCGGCAGTCGTCCGGAATTCCCGCAGGCGACCGTCGGCGATCGACAGGACCGTGCCGTAGCCGGTCACCCGCCAGACCCCGTCGACGGGCGTGTCCGCTGCGGTACGGGCGGCCGGAGCCGCGGGCGTACCGGATGCCAGCGTCAGAGCCACGGCGGCGGTGGCGGCTGCCCGGACCGCGGTGCGCCGGGAGCTGCGCTTGCCCCGCACCCTCCCGGCGCCCCCGGCTCCGCTGCCGTCGGCCGCCTCGCCCCCGGTCATGTCGTCGCTGTGCTGCTGCAAGGCGTCCCCGTCTCCCGGTCGTGCCCGATCCGTCCCAGGGGGACGACGATCCCCGACCGGGCGGGCCGGGGGCCATCCGGCGGGCCGGACGGCGGCACGGGGGATAGCCCCAGGGAGATTTCCCCAGGGCGGTGGGGCCTTGGAAGGGGATCAGTTCTTGCGGGCCACTCCCGCGTACAGAGGTACCGCCGCACCGTCCCTGATCTCGTCCTCGGCAAGATCGGGGCGCCAGTCCGGCAGCCACACGATTCCGGGATCCACCAGCTCGAGCCCCGTGAAGAACCGGCCGAACTCCTCACGGGAACGCGGTACCAGAGTCACCCCACCCGCCTTGTACATCTCCACCGCTTCCCGCGTGCGCTCCGGGTCGTAGTCGGAGGCCACGAGGGTCAGCGCGAGATGGCTGCCCGGGGCCACCGCGTCCATCAGGCGCCGCACCGTGTCGTAGGCGCCGTCCTCGTCCGTGACGAAGTGCAGAACCGCGATGAGTGACACGGCCATCGGCTGGTCGAAGTCCAGTACCTTTGCGGCCAGTTCGAGTATCCGGTCCGGATCCCGGACATCCACCTGCAGATACTCCGTCGCACCCTCGGGTGTGCCGCGCAGCAGGGCGGCGGCATGCGCGAGCACGATCGGGTCGTTGTCGCCGTAGACCACCCGGGCGTCGGGGGTGATGGACTGGGCGACCTGATGCAGATTGGGCTCCGTGGGGATCCCGGTGCCGATGTCCAGGAACTGCTTTATGCCGGCCCGCCCCGCCAGGTGCCGGGTCGCACGGTGCATGAACCAACGATTGTGCTGGGCCCCGTACTTGGCGGTCGGCTCGAACGTCGCGATCTGCCGGCCGAGCTCCTCGTCCGCCGGGTAGTTGTCCTTTCCGCCGAGATACCAGTCGTACACACGGGCGGGGTGGGGCTTGCTGGTGTCGATCCGGTGAGTACTCCCGGACGTATCGGACATGTGTCAACTCCCTTGGCCGCGAGGAAGGTTCGAGTGTACGTCGGGGCATTTCACCGGCGGGGGAGTACGTGGACGGTCACCCCGCGCGGGTGCCGGCGCCGACCGTCCGTCACATCACGCCGCGGCCGGCACCTCATCGGCGTACGGCGGCTCCGCGCCCGGGCGTGAACAGGTGACCGCCGCTGCCCGGGCGGCAAAACCGAGCACCTCGCGCCACGTGTCACCGGGAAGCCCGGCGAGCGCCTGCGCGGAGAGCAAATCCCGCTGCCAAAGGGTGTGCAGCAGAGCGGCGTTGACCGTGTCCCCGGCGCCGATGGTGTCCGCGACATCGACCCGCTCACCGGGCACCCGGTGCTCGCCGCCGTCCTTCGTGTACGCGGCGAGTCCCGCGCCGCCCCGGGTGACCACCACGGCCGCGGGCCCGGCGGCCAGCCAGGACTCCACGTCGTTCCCGAGCCATTCGGCGTCCTCCTCGCTCAACTTGAGCAACGACACGGACGGCAACCAGCTGCGGAATCGCTCCCGGTAGGCCTCCTGGTCCGCGATGAGACCGGCCCGAATGTTCGGATCCAGGGCGACGAAACGTCCGTTCGCTGCCTCCCGATGCATCAACTCCTCGTACGCACTCGCCCCCGGCTCCAGCACCAGCGAGCAGGTTCCGAACGACAACGCCCTGGTACCCGCGGGGAGTTCATCCGGAACGCCGAACAGTCGGTCCGCGGTGCCCTCGCAGTAGAAGCTGTACGCGGCCGAGCCGTCGGCGCCGACCGAGGCGACCGCGAGCGTGGTCGGCTCGGAACCCCGCTGCACCAGGGCCACGTCCACCTTCTCCTCGCGGAGCCGTTCGTACAGCGACGCTCCGAACGCATCCTCGGAGATCCGCGAGCAGAAGCCCGCGGGCGAACCGAGACGCGCGAGCGCGACGGCCGTGTTGTACGGCCCGCCACCACGGGCCGGAAGCAGGGGGGCCGTGGCGGGGCCGGCCGTCTCGGGCACCAGATCGATCAGCGCCTCACCGGCTACGACGATCACTTGGGGTCCTCTCGGGGTCGCGTGCATTCCGGGGGCCGTGCCCCCACCCGTACGCTCTCAGATCCCGCCGCATCCCGGCCCCACCTGGGAACCTCGGACCCGATTCGGACCCCGCGCCGCCACCTTCGGGCAACCGTGGGAGAGGTGGCCCGGACCTCGTTCGAGCCGTCCGGCGATTGAGGACAAGGCATCCGGCGCCGGCACAGGAAACGTCCCTCACCACGCGACAGGACCGCCCCGGGCACCGCACGCACGGCCAGGCCAGGAGTCATCCACCCAAAGGCCCCCCGGCCAGAACCGGCGCGGAGGCGGCCGCATCGACCGGCTCCGGATCCCGTTCCACCCGCTCCGCCAGACCCGTCGCCCACACGACAAGCCCCGGCACGTCGATACCGTGCCGCGCCCCTGCCTCGTCGATCGCCGCGGCCCCACGCCGCAGCAGTCGCGCCCCGCCCGTCCGATTGCCGCGCGCCGCGTGCGTGAGCCCGACCGCGAGCTGGGCCAGCCCGCGCCACAGCGCACGCTCCTCCTCGGGCCCCGACTTCCACGCATCCTCGAAGACCTCGTGCGCATGGAACGGCCTGCCCTGGTCCAGCAACTCCTGCGCCTCCGCGACGCTCTCGCCCGGACTGCGCACCACACCCTCAGGCTGCCGCTCCACGCCGGGCGCCCCGTACGGCAGCGGCCGCCCGAGCCCGTCCCGGGGCCGCGCATTGCGGGCCCGGCCCTCCTCGTCCCGGTCCCGACCACCGGCACCGCGAGCGGTACCGGACGCCTGCCCGGTGGACTCTGTTTCGCTGCCTGGTGTGGTCTCCTGGCTGGACTCCTGCGACGGCTGGGACGAGGAATGCGGAGCGGAATCGTTCACCCGCCCATTGTCCACCGCTCCGCCCGGTCCAGCTCGGTAGGGCCCGCCCAGCACCACGATCGCGCCGCACACGCACCACCTACGGCGCGACCGGGCGGCCCTCCACGAAGACCACCCGCCGCCACGGAACTCAGGCCCTCCGGCACATCGTTGGGCACAACGGATCACCCGCTTGACTCCGCAGGTCCGCCCCATCACCTGGCCCGCCCCCGCCTGAGCGCCCCTCGCAGGGGGGAAATCACCCCATGCAGCGTGATGTAGGGTTGCCGAAGCACCTGCGCGGGACGCTCCGCGCACGGTGACGGGACGTGGCGCAGCTTGGTAGCGCACTTGACTGGGGGTCAAGGGGTCGTGGGTTCAAATCCCGCCGTCCCGACAGAATCACAGCAGGAATTGCCGAACCTCTCTCGGCAATCCAGGCGGGCGGCCTCGACGCCCGCATCAATCCCGCAGTACCTTCAGGCGCCTCGAGCGCAGGGCTCCCCGATCACGACGGCGCCGGGTTGCGCATGGCTGCCCCGGATCTCCATGGCACCGCGTGAACCCGGCGTCTCTTCCTCGACGGCGCCCACCACGACGATCCGGCCGCGGAACTTCCGGGCGCCCGCCGCCGCGCAGATCATGGTGGCCAGCGGTCCCTTGGCGTCCACGGCGCCGCGACCGTACAGCCTGTCTTCGGCGGAGCGCACCGGGAGGTCGCCCGGCACCGTGTCCATGTGGCCGAGGAGCAATGACCGTCGGCCCCGGCCCGCAGTCGAGCTCCGCGACGAGATTGCCCACCGGGTCGATGTGCGCGCCGAATCCCAGGTGCGGCAGGGTGACTGCGAGGTAGTGCGCAATCGCCGCCTCCTGGTACGACGGTGACGGAGTCTCAAGGAGCGCCCTCAGCAGACCGCGGGCCGTGGTCTCGTCCACCGGTCCCCGGGACACCGTGCCGCTGTTCGTAGGCCTGCTCATCCCGTCGCCTCCTGAGGTTGGGCCTGCATGGTGATCCGGGTGCCGTGGCCGGCAAGGGCCGCGTGCACCGGTCGGGAAATTCTTCCGTCGGCGACGGTTACACGCTCCACACCGACGAGGAGGGCGTCGCGGGCTGCGATGAGCTTGGTGCCCATACCGCCCTGGGTGATCGGCGGAGCTCCGCGCACCGGCACCGCGCACACGGAGAGGAGCGTCTCCTCGTCCGCCCCGTCCGTGAGAACTTCGGGGGCGCCGGTCAGCAGGACCAGCGCATCGGCGCCCCCGCGCGCCCGCGGTCGCGGCCGCCGCCCGGTCCGCGTCGACGTTGACCGGGCAGCCGTCCTCGGCACGCGCCGGCGGTGACACCACAGGAGTGATGCCCCGGTCGAGCAGGGCGGTGAGCGCATGCGTGGTGACCTCTTCGATACGCCCGCTGTGGTCGTCGCGCACGACAGTCACGCGCCCGTCGACGATCGCGCGATGAGCCCGTCTTCGGCGGGCCATTCGACGGAACTGCCCCTCGCCGACTTCCCGCACTTCAACGAATGCCTGTCCGAGCAGTCCGCGATGGCGGCACTCGGCCGCTTCCGTGCGCCACCCGGCCCGTCCGCCGTGGTGGTCACGGAGATCAATCCGGACCGCGACCCGGACGGAACGCTGATCGGCCGTCTTGTCGACGGCCGGGTCAGTGCCCTCGCCGCCTGAGTCGCCGGCGGACGCGTGCGCTCACCCGGCCAGGTGTCGGGTGAGGAACTCGCGCGTCCGCCGCCAGGCGAGGCCGGCGGCCGCGGCGTCGAAGGACTCGGGCCGAGTCGCGTTGCTGAAGGCGTGCCGGGTGCCCGGGTAGGTGTACAGCTCCAGGGACTTGCCGAGTGCCATGGACCGCTCGACGAACTCCCCCGCCTCGGCCGGCTCGACGAACTCGTCCTCGCCCGCAAGATGCGCCTGCACGTGCGCCTCGAGGCCGGCCAGGTCCGCGGGCACGTACAGGCCGTAGTACGTGGTGACCGCCGCGACGTCCTTGCCGCGCGCGGCAGCGGTGCGCAGGGCGAACTCACCCCCGACGCTGAAACCGACCATGCCCACCGGCCCGCCACCTGCGAGGAGTTGGGCCTGGTCGACGGCCGTGGAGGCCCGCTCGAGCACCTCGTCGTCATGCAGCGCCCTGCGCAGCTCCTCAGCCGCGCGCCAGATCGTCGGTCTGCGGGCCGCCGTACAGGTCGGGAGCGACCGTGCTGAGGGAAACCTCCGCGAGCCGGTCGCACAGTCCGCGGAAGTGGTGGGTCAGACCGAACCAGGAATGCAGCAGCACCACTGCGCCCAGGGGTTGCCGGGCTCGGTGGATGTGCGGCTCGCCGCTGTTGTCCGCGAGGGCTCCAGTCATGCCGTGTGCTCACTTCTCCTCTGCTGGCGTCGCTGTGCGGCGCCGTGCGGGCACCGGACGGCCCCCGGGCCTGTGCCATCGCATCACCGGGCGTTTGGGGCTGCGCCGTGCCACCTCGTCGAATCCCTCGGAGCGCAGCAGTGTCACCAAGCCGTGGTAGGCGGCATCGGCCGGCACCTGCCCCATCGTGTCGTCCACCGGGTAGGCCTCGACCGTGTCCGCGCCCTGCTGCACGGCGAACTCGAGGGCGGCACGCACCAGTTCACGGGAGACACCGGTGCCGCGGTGCTCCCGCGCCACGTAGATGCACACCAGTGACCAGACCGGCCGCTCGTCGACGCGCTTGCTCAGCGGGGAACGGTCCAGGCGGGAGTACTCCTCGCGCGGGGCGACGGACACCCAGCCGACCGGAGTGTCCGAACGATAGGCGACCAGACCCGGTCTTGCGCCGGACCGGACGAGGGCGGCGAGAGCACGCCGGTTGCCGTCCCCCCACTCGGTGCGGCGCTCTTGCGGGGTCTGCCGGAAGAACATGCACCAGCAGCCGTTGACCGATCCTCGGGCATCGAGAAGCTTCTCGACGGAGCACCAGTCGTCGGCGGCCGCCGGCCGCACTGCGATCTCGTCCACCACACTCCTATGGAACGTCTGAGGGGTGACGATCGTAGCGACCTCCGACGCCCCGTCAGTCGACTGGCGACCGTGTGCCCATGAGATCGAGGTGAAAAAGCAGTTCCGGCACGAACGGCCCGCGCTGGAAGCCGAGTTGGGCGACATACAGGTCCTCGGGCCCCCCGGTACCACGATGTCCGCCCGAGTCGGACGACGTGCGACGACGCACCGTCGGTGGAGTCCGGAATGACTGGCGGCGATGCGTACGGGCAGATCGTTGTAGGCGATGTCGACCTTGACCTGCTCGCCGGCGCGAAGGACGTGTTCAGCAGGATGACCGCGGGCTACTTCGTTCTGTCGGCGCGCGTGACGACGAAGTGCGGGCCGGGGACCTGGCGCACCTCACCGATGTCGATGTGCTCGGTTCGGTCGTCGCAGTGGCCGGACGCAATACGACCAACGCCGCGTCGCTGTACCGCTCGACCTCGCTCGCTGATGCCCCTCGCGTGCGTCCTCAACGGTCGGCGGGTGCAGTCCGAAGCAGTCGGCGGGCGCGAGCCGCTCTGGGCCGGGATACCTCAGCCTGATCCAGGCGACGCCTCCGGATGTCCATGCCGACTGCAGCGTCCTGGAGGTCTGGCGGGCACTCGGTGCGGCGCCCGGCGGTGGCGATGCGTCCGTCGCACACCGTCAGTGGTCCGCCGCTGCGTTGCCCCCGTCACTCTCCGTGGCCGTCGCTGCCGGAACCAGCACGCTCTGTACTGCGGGTCCGACGAGGGCGATCAGCGTGTCACGATCCGTTCCGGTGAGTGTCGGAACGCCGACGATGCCTCGTCCCACCACCAGCCCGACGAGCATCGACGACACTATTCCGGCCCGGAGCGACGCGTCGTCGACTGCGCGTGACGCGATGTTGTCGACCAGCAGCCGCTCCTGAAGGAATTCGCGCAGCTGATCGTTCGCCTGGTCGTTGACGATCGCGCCTCGGAGCATGGCCATGAGCGGCTCCGAGCTCGGGGCATCCCCCTCCCATGCGTCAAGGAAAGCTCTGACCACGCGTTCACCGAGGCCGTCGTCGGTCCCTTCGAAGGAGGCGCTGAAACTCGTCAGGGCCTCCGGCGGGACGGATCTGACGGCGGCGAACAGTTCGCCCTTCGACCGGAAGAACTGCATGACCAGTGACGCGTCGACCCCGGCGTCTGCCGCGACCCGTCGGATGGTCGTAGCGGCGAAGCCGTCGGATGCGAACCGGGTGCGGGCCGCATCGAGGATCGCCTGGCGGGTCGTGTTCGTCCCCGGCCGGCGTCCGCGGCGTGTGGTGGCAGCGGCGTTGGTGTGCGCGGTCATGCTCTGAAAATACCTCCTGAGACATATATCAACGCCTGTTGAGTTCTGTCGTCGGCAGACCTACGATCGAGGAGTCGGCAGAGCCTGTCCGCTGACGGAGATATGCGAGGGGTCCACCATGAGTGATGTCCAGAAGGTCTTCGTGCCGTCCCACCCGCTGGAGCCCGGTGACCGGTACGGAATTCTGAGTGGGTTCGAGCCGGGGACCCGGACGTTGGAGGCGGGCTTTCGGATTGCGCCGCCGTTCAAGCCGCTGCCCGTCGACATCGTGCTCGAGAAGGACGTGCCTGTGGCCCTCCGTGACGGGGTCACCATTCATGTCGACGTCTTTCGCCCCGTCGGGTCGGAGAAGGTACCGGTCATCGTGGCGTGGAGCCCGTACGGCAAGGGTCAGGGCACGTCCGCCAGCGTGATCGGCATCTTCGGCATGGTCGGTCTCGACAACGGCATCGTCTCGGGCCTGGCGAAGTTCGAGGGCCCGGATCCCGCGTACTGGTGTGCGCGGGGGTACGCGATCTGCAACCCGGACATCCGGGGCGTGGCCCACTCCGAGGGCGACAGTGTCGTGTGGGACCGGCAGGAAGGCCGGGACTGCTACGACCTGATCGAGTGGCTCGGCGTCCAGGACTGGTGCACCGGGAAGGTCGCCATGAGCGGAACGTCGTATCTCGCGGTCTCCCAGTGGTTCACCGCAGCCGAACAGCCGCCCCATCTCGCTGCGATCAACCCGTGGGAAGGCGTCAGTGACGTCTACCGCGACCTGGTGATGCGCGGCGGCATGCCCGACACCGGCTTCGCCACGCAGCTCCAGGACAACAGTTTCTACGGCAAGAGCCAGAAGGAAGACATCGTCACGGAGGCCGAACGGTTCCCGCTGGTGAACGACCTGTGCAGAACAAGATCCCGCAGTTCGAGAAGATCGACGTGCCCGCCTACGTCGTCGCCAGCTACTCCAACACGCTGCACACCGCGGGTACCTTCCGTGCCTGGCGCCGCATGGCGTCCGAGGACAAGTGGCTGCGCATCCACAACAGTCAGGAATGGCCCGACTACTACGACGAGACGAACACGGAGGACCTGCGCCGGTTCTTCGACCACTTCCTCAAGGGCGAGGACAACGGCTGGGAGCGGACGGCGCGCGTGCGCTACTCCCTCCTCGACCTCGAAGGCGGCGACCGCGTGAACATTCCGGCGGAGCAATTCCCGCCGGGAGACGTCACGTTGACGAAGTACTACCTCGACGGCCGCTCACGGACCTTGGCGGCGGCAGCACCCACCACCGAGGCGACAGTCGCCTACACCGTTGACTCCAACCCCGACTTGGCGTCGTTCGTGACGCGCTTCGACCAGGAGACCGTGCTGGTCGGGTACCCGAAGGCCCGACTGTGGGTGGAAGCGAAGGGTCACGACGACATGGACCTGTTCCTCCTCGTCCAAAAGCTCGACGCGTACGGTACGCCGCTGCAGCAGTTCACCGTGCCCAACCAGGGGGCACTGATCCAGGACGTCACCGAGCGTGGTGCCTCGATCCTGAGGTACAAGGGCTCTGACGGACGCCTGCGTGTTTCGATGCGTCACCTGGATCCCACCGTGTCGACCGAGGAGGTGCCCGCCCACAGCTTCGACCGGATCGAGAAGCTGTCGGCCGGCGGGGTCGTGGACGTCGAGATCGACCTGCTCCCGATCGGGCTCACCTTCCACCCGGGCGAACAGCTCCGCCTCGTCATCAGCGGCCGGTCGCTCCTGGGAACGATGATGCCCGGGAACCGCGAGTACGTCCCCGCCAACGCGGGGCAGCACATCGTCCATACGGGAGGGGAGCGGGCGTCGTACGTACAACTCCCCGTCAAGACTGCGTGATGCGGGTGTCGGGATGCCTGCCTGCCGCGTCTTCGGTGGCGCGGCCCGTGAGGCATCGTCACGCCTCCGTCTCGGGGTGCCGAAGCGGTAAGTGCGGATGTGCCGGCGACCGACTGCCTCATCTCTCATGTCGAGGAGGAGCAAGTCGGGCCGCAAGCCCGGCTCGGTGAAGAAGTTGTAGCTGTCGAGGTCGTCGGGGCCGGTCAGGCCGGCGGTCGCAGGTCCTTCGTCTCGTGGAATCGGCTGGAGTGGCAGGCAGACACGAGTGGGTAGCGCCGCACGATCGCCGAGGCGGTCGAGTCACGCGACGCGAGCGGTGCCGCCCGTGCCGGCAATCCGCCTGGGGCGTACCGCGCTCGTCGTGTTGTCGATGGCGTCGCCCACTTGTTAACCCGTGCGGATCCGTAGAGCCCTCGCCGCGGCGTGCGGGTAGCAGCTGCCGTGAACCCTCGGCGTCCGCGGCCTCGATCTGCGCCCGGTCAGCCCTGGCTGGGTGCACCCGGCAGACCAGCAACCCAACAGCCCGGCAGCCCAACAGCCCGGCAACCCGGCGGCCTGGAGCAGGTCCATCACGGAGGAGTCGGCGAGGGCCGTGACGCCTCCAGGTTCCCGGCTCCCAGTTCCAGATTCCAGGCTCCCGGTTCCCGGATCTCGTTCTGCCCGGCGACGACGTTGCCCAGCTCGGTGAGGGCACTGGTGGCGGAGGGTCCGCCGGGTGGTGCCGGGTACAGACGGCGATGTCGTCAGCGCTGAGCTCCAGACCGCCGGCGATCTCCAGGCTCTCGACCGCGGCGGCTCGGAGTGCGGCGGGGGACCGGTACAGGTGAACGTCCCACGCGTCTGCGTCGGCACCTTCCTGTACGACCCGGCCGCGGTGACCTGCTGGGACCCGGTCAGTCCGACGGGGATGTTGTGCGGTCCGCTGTGGATCGACGGCCGGGTGAACGCGCAGTGGGGTGACTCGACATGGTGAGGTTCTCTGTGCCGCATACGGTGCGCGGGGGAGGGGTGGCGCGGCCGGATGTCTGGTTGAAGACATCGACGAAAGGGCGGGCATGGCCCGGAGTCCCTCAGGCCTGAGTCTCCGACGCTGCGACGATCCAGTTCCTGAACTCGACGGCGTAGTGCCGGAGATGGTGGTCGAGGACGTTCTTCGGGCAGGTCGTGGGGAGGTAGACCGTCAGGTTCGCGGTGAACCCGCCGGCGGTGTCGCCGAACTGGATCAAAGCCCGCCCGACGACGGTGCCGTCCTCCAGGAAGAGGTTCGACGACTTCTTGCGTGGATACTCCGACTCCGGGAGG
Organism: Streptomyces sp. YIM 130001; assembly: GCF_003574445.1. GTDB lineage: Bacteria > Actinomycetota > Actinomycetes > Streptomycetales > Streptomycetaceae > Streptomyces. The sequence goes on along the minus strand of NZ_KZ984549.1, from coordinate 378,417 downwards.
AGCTCGTCCGCGTCATCCGCCCAGGCCATCGCGGCTGTGCCCCAACCGCCCATGTAGAACGAGCAGACGTGGGGGCCGATGTTCTCCACCACACGTGCTCCGATGTCATCGGGGCCCATCACGTAGTGCTCGGGGTGTGCCGCGAGGAGTGGGCGCTCGTCGTCACCCGCGAAGGCGCCGTCCATCCAGTCCAGGAACTCGCCGGAGGTCAGACCGCGTGCCGTGAGCACGGTCGTGCCCGCCTGGAACTCGCCGTCGGAGGTGAGCGCGCACTCTCGAAGGAAGGCGTTGCCCTCCTCCATGTCCGCGGCCAGGAGGTCGAGGAGGCCCTGGCGCCCCAGCAGCGTCCGGAAGCGGTCCAGGGCGCGGCGGGCATAGAACAGCTCGAAGTCGTCGATGCTCCCGCCTCCGGTGGGGCCTGACTCCAGCGTCACGGTGACAGGCGTCGACGGCAGGTTCTCGGACATGGTTGATCCTCCACTAGACTGCGAATGTGAATTCACATTCGCATCATGAGGTTAACCAGAAGGGTGCACCACTTGTCAACGGGATCCGCCGGGGCCGTCGCCGATACGATGCCGGGCATGATCGAGGAGCCGAGCCGTCCAGCGCATTACCGGGAACCCCGGCAGGCACGCAGCGCCGCTACCTTGGCTCGCGTACTGCGGGCTGCCGAGGAAATCGCTGCCTCCTCCGGCCTGGAAGAGATGACGATCGCCGGTGTCGCGGACCGTGCCGGCGTCTCGGTCGGCACCATCTACCGTCGCTTCGAGGACAAGGAGCAGCTGATCACCGCCCTGACCGAGCGGATGCTGGAGCGGCGCGAGGAGTTCCTGGCCGAGCAGCTGCGCACGGCCGACGCCTCACTCTCGGGCGTCATGGATGCCTACGCGCACGCACTCCTCGAGTCCTTCGCCGACAGCAGCAGTCTCTTCCCTGAGCTGCTGCGTGTGAGGGGAACCAAGTCCCTGGACCGAGGGGCCCGCACGATCACCGAGATCCATCGCATGCTGCTCGAAGCGGCAGCCCCCTACGCGGACGAGATCCGGCGCTCGCACCCGGAGACGGCGCTGGACACAGCGGCCCGCGCCATCCTGGGCGCCTGCTTCCACAACTCCGTGCGCCCCGACCCCGCCACAGGTGAGGCGGCCAGGCGCAAGTACGCGGACGAACTGAGTGACATGGCGATCGCCTATCTCCTCACGCCTGACCGCCGCACCGCGCACGCCTGAGCCGCTGAACTGTCGGGGGATCCGCGTGGCCGCCGACGCCTCTGCCAAGGCGTGAGCTTCCGGGGTGTGCCGTTGCGTAGCGGGCGCTCCGGAAACGGCCAACTGACCAGGGTGGTCTGCGAATCACCCGACCTGATGGCCCCGCTGTCGGCGGTGCTTCGGCCGCAGATCGGAGCCCTGGTCTCATTGGACCCGCGCGTCCGTCGTCGGTGTCCGAGGCCGCAGAAGTTCCCTCGCCCCCGAGCGCCTTGCCGCCCTGGTGGCCGGCGGCCACTCGTGGGCCCGGCGCGCACCCCGTTCGTTCGCGATCACGTGCGCCCGCACAGACCGGTGCCACCGCCCGCGGCGCACCGGCGGATTCTCGTCGTTGCGTGCCCCGTGCCCCGTGCCCCGTGCCCCGAGTTCCCGTACGCGGCAGGCGTCCGTCCCGTCCGTCCCGTCCGTCCCGTCCGTCGCGTTCATCGCGTGCGCGCAGCGCGGATGGCACGCTCCACGACCGCCCCGGCCAGGTGGTGGGTGGCGGGTTCCACCTGCCTGTCGAAGAGGCACTCCTCGGCGCCTTGGAGTGATCCCACCTGCTCGAGGGCCTTGCTCGGGCGGGAGTTCCCGTCGCCGTCCCGGGGGGAGCGTGCGACCGCCCGGCCAAGGCGGTACTCGTCCACGACACGGACCGGACGCAACCCACGGCGACTGGCTCACCGAACTGAATTGCCCAGCCGCCGCAGTCGTCCAGGCGAGCTCGTAACGTATGCGGCTGCCATCGGGCCAAATCGCGACGAGGCCACAATCAGGCAGGCACGCCAGGTAGTTCCCGGATTCAGCGGAGCATGAACGACCGGCGGTCGACTCGGCCATGCCGCAGAACCCCCGGACAGCGCCTAGTGTGACGTCTCATGGACTGCCTCACCGATGATCTGCCCTTGCTGGAATTGCTGTGCGCCGCCGGTGAAGTGCAGATCCGCGGCGAACTCACGTCGTCAGGCCCGCACGAGAACACTCCCGGCGCGGTCGTGAACACCTACGTTGTCGACGGCGGCCGTCTGCTTCTCACTCTCTGGCGCGATCGACTGCATGAGGTGACCTACCAGACCCCGGCCGAGTCCGGAGAGGCTGCGGCACGGCGCAACGACCGACTGTTCGCGTACTACGGACAGGGCGACGGCTGGACCGAGATCCTCGACAACGGCTTCGGCAAGACCTATCGCCGCACCGATCAGCGGCGGTATGCGCTGTGGAGCTACGCGATGGACATCACGACCTTCGGCACGATGGACTTCCATCAGGTCAAGTGGTAGCTGCCCTGCGCGACTTGTCGAGGCGGCCGTGGCCGACGCCTCCTGGTGCCGCGTGGCCGGAGCAGGTGGCCGGTGGCGGCGGTCAGCTGCACAACTCATCGCGTAGCCGGGGGAGTGAGTCCAGGAGCGTCGCCACCCCGGGATTCTCTGCATTCGCGGCCAGGTAGACAAAACGGAGTTCTACGCGCCACGGGGGAAGCCTTATCGGCAGTACGTGGATGAGCCCGGAGCGTTGGAAACTTCGGGTGGCGAACTGGGGGACCACCGCGACGTGGCCGGAGTCGATGGCGTATCTGATCGCGGCTTCGGGCGAACCAGTGGTGTGCACGGGGGTGTTGCGGCGTCGTTCCGGGTGGTCGAAGGTGGCCGCCAGCGGCTCACCTTCGGCGTCCCAGCGGTAGACCACAAGGACGCTGCCGACCAAGTCGTCGGGGGTGAGTACGGGTGCGTCGCACAGCGCATGTCCGGGCTTGCAGACGGCGACCATCGGCGAGGTCCCCAGCCGCTCGGACCTGAGAGATCCGGTAGCCACCTGGGTGAGCAGGAAACCGCCATGGGCGCTGCCGTCGCGTACCTGCTCCACCACCTCCCTGCTGTGAGCCACGCGTCCGTGCGCTGCGATGTCCAACCCGTCCAGCGCGCCGAAGGCGAGCGGGAACACGGTCGCGGCGAAACTGTTCGGGGCGGCCAGGACGAGTCGCTCGGGCGTCCCCGTGTCCAGGCTGTGTACGGCCTCGTCCAGAAGGTCCAGGCACCGCCGCGCGTACCCCATCAGCCGTTGGCCTGCAGGTGTGAGGGTGCTGCCGCGTGCCCCGCGTATGAACAGGGTCGTGCCAAGTCGGCGTTCCAATCCGGCGATTCGGTTGCTCACCGAAGGGGCGGCGAGCCGCAGCTCCGCGGCCGCGGCATTGAAGCTGCCGAGGCGTGCGATCGCCGAGAACACCTCGAGGTCCATGATTTCCATCGACGAAGAAGGCATAGCCCCAGGCTAATGCCAGACCTAGGAGGATTCGACCTACCGAAATACTCGGCCCTCCTCGAAGCTTTGATGACCCCGCACGTACGAACCACCGCTCGATGCGAGCGGAAGACAGGAGCCCGAACAGCACGACTGGCCAAGCAGGAGGCACGTTATGAGAACACCACTGCGACAGCGATCGGTCACGGGTCTTGCGCTCACCGTGGCGTGCGTGAGTGCACTGGCAGGGTGCGCGAATCCGGACGACGGCGCCGAGGGAGGCGCGGGGAAAGGCACTGAGGATCTTGTCGACAGCGTGAAACGCGACGCGAAGATCGCAGCCATGGTGCCGCAGAACATCGCGCAGCAGGGCTCGTTCGCCGCCGCGGTCAACCCGTCGTCGCCGCCGATCAAATTCGTGGACGGCGCCGGGAAGATCACGGGGTTCACTCCGGAACTGGTCACGGCTGCCGGGAAGATGATGGGCCTGGACGTCGTGATGAAACAGACTTCGTTCGATGCCCTGATACCCGGTCTCGAAGCTCGTCGGTTCGACGTCATCCTCACCATCAACGACCTGGCCGACCGCCGGGAGAAGACCGACTTCATCGACTACCTGAAGACCGGAACCGCCATCCTCGGTGCTGCTTCCCTGCCGCAGGACGAGGTCACCCCGAAAAAGCTCTGCGGGCTCTCGGTCGGATACGTGCGAGGCAACGTGCAGCAGGACCTCGTTGCGGCGGCGGACAAGCGCTGCGCCGACGCCGGCGCGAAGCCGGTGACCGGGACTGCCTTCCAGGACATCAACGCGGCCATTCTCGCCGTACAGAGCGGCCAGATCGATACGGCCTGGGGCGACGCACCGTCGATCTCCTACAACGCGGAGAAGAATCCGAGCCGGTACAAGGAGCTGTACCGGGAGATCTCCGGTCCCTACGGGGTCGGAGTCAACAAACAGGACACCGAACTGCGGGACGCGCTGCGCGCCGCCCTGCGCAAATGCGTGGAGAACGGCATCTACCAGAAGCTCCTCGAGGATTACGGGCTGACGGATTATGCGCTGACGGACATGTCGCTGAACAAGGGGCCTGCCGATGACCACGCATGAGACTCTCGAAACCGGCACCGTCGCCGGCGAGGAGCCTGCCCCGCACAGCATGCCGATCCGCGACCCGAAGCGGCTCGCGCACTGGCTGAGTTACGCGTTGGGCATCACCGTGCTCGTCCTTGCCTTCCGGTTCATCGTCCTCAATCCGCACTGGGACTGGCCGACGATCGGTTCCTGGCTGTTCAGCCGACGCGTGGTGTCCGGGCTGCTGAACACCATCCTCATCACCCTCGTGTCCACGGCCGTCGGACTGATTGTCGGCCTGATCGTTGCCGCGCTCCGTCTGTCGCAGTTCGCCGTGTTCCGTGCGATGGCCGCCGCGTACGTATGGATCATCCGGGCGACACCAGGCCTCGTGCTCATCCTGTTCGTCTACTTCCTCGCCGCCCTGATGCCGACGCTCAGCCTGGGCCTGCCGTTCGCGGACCCGTTCTTCGAGGTACCGACGAATCAGGTGATCTCGCAGTTCTCGGCTGCTGTCATCGGGCTCTCCGCCTATCTCGGTGCCTACTCCGCCGAGATCTTCCGCGGTGGTGTTCTCTCCGTTCACCAGGGCCAGTTCGAGGCCTCGCACTCGCTGGGACTCTCCGCGTGGCAGACCTACACCAAAGTCGTGGGGCCGCAAATCATCCGTGTGATCACACCGTCGCTGGCCAACGAGGTGGTGACGATGTTCAAGAACACCTCGCTCGTGTCGGTGATCGGGTACGTGGAACTGCTCACCACCGTGCAGCTCGTGTACTCGCAGAACTTCAAGACCATCCCGATGCTCACGGTGGCGGTCATCTGGTACCTCGTCCTCACCAGTCTGGCGATGCTCGGCCAGTCGCGCTTGGAGAAGCGGTTCGGCCGTGGCTTCAACCGGCGGGTGGTCAAGACCACCAGGACCGTGGACGCCGTTGGACAGGAGGAGCGGCATGACTGAGCAACCGCTGCTGCGATTGCACAAGGTGGAGAAGAAGTTCGGTGATTTCGTCGCGCTCGACGGCGTGAGTCTCACCCTGCGGACCGGGACCGTGACCTGTCTCGTCGGCCCCTCGGGGTCGGGAAAGAGCACGCTGCTACGTACCGTCAATCTGCTCGAGAGGCCGGACGGCGGAGCGGTCTACCTTCGTGGCGAGATGCTCGGCTTCACTCGCAGCGGGGATCACCGTCGCCCTGTGCCGAAGAAGGAGGCACGTCGTCAGGCGGTCAACTTCGGCATGGTGTTCCAGAGTTTCAACCTCATCCCCCAGATGACCGCCACGCAGAACATCGCGCTGGGGCCGGTCGAAGTCCTGAACCTCGACCGCGCCGAGGCACAGCAGCAGGCACGCGAGCTGCTCGCTCGAGTGGGGCTGGCCGACAGAGCCGACCACTATCCCGCCGAACTCTCCGGAGGCCAGCAGCAGAGGGTCGCCATCGCCCGGGCGTTGGCGATGAAACCGAGTGTGCTGCTGTTCGACGAACCCACGAGTGCTCTCGACGCCGAACTCGTGGCCGAGGTGCTCGCAGTCATCAAGGAACTGGCCATGGAGGGCTTCACGATGCTGATCGTGACCCATGAACTCGCTTTCGCCCGCGACATCGCGGACGAGATCGTGATGATGGACGACGGGAAGATCATCGAGTCCGGACCGCCGGAGGACATTCTCCTCAACCCCACCACCGAGCGGGCACGGAGCTTCTTCACGAGTGTGAGCCGCTGATGGCGGGGACAACCGGCCTGTTGGACCGGGACCGGCTGGCCATGCTCACGCCCCGGGAACTCGCACGCCGCGGCAGCGCCAAGTGGTGCCGCGTCCCCGGCGCACTCGGTGCTTCTGTTGCGGAGATGGACTTCGGTCTGGCCGAACCGATCACCACCGCGCTGGTGGAGGCCGGCCGGCGAGGCGACTTCGGCTACTTCCCACCGGAGCTGGCCGATCAGCTGAATCGGGCGACCGCGCAGTACCAGCAGACCTCGTACGGCTGGGACGTCGACCCCGGACGGGTGCGCGCCGTGGGCGACGTCATCGTGGGACTGGAAACCGTCATCGAACGGTTCACGCCGCCGGGATCACCCGTCGTGGTGCTGACTCCGGCCTACATGCCCTTCCTGACGGTTCCGGCCCGGCTGCACCGTCCCGTGATCCAGGTGGCTCTCCGGGAGGACGAGGGCACGTGGAAACTCGACCTGGAGGCCATCGCCGAAGCGCTCGCTGCCGGCGCCGGACTGGTGGTGCTGTGCAACCCGCAGAACCCGATCGGCAAGGTGTACGAAGAGGCCGAACTACGCTCACTCGCCGAGGTCGTGGACCGCTACGGGGCGCGCGTCTTCGCCGACGAGATCCACGCACCCCTGATCTACCCGGGCGCCGGCCACCAGTGTTACGCCCCGCTCGGTGAACACACCGATCGGCATACGATCACGGCCACCTCAGCGTCCAAGGCATGGAACATCCCGGGCCTCAAGTGCGCACAGCTGATCCTCGGCAGCGAGGACCGGGCCGCGTGGCAGCAAGTCCGTCACAGCGCCTCGCGCGGGGCGTCGAACCTGGGCGCAGAGGCGACCATCGCCGCGTACCGGGGCGGGGCGCCGTGGTTGGCGGAGGTCATGTGCTACCTCGAGAGCAACCGTGAGCTGCTCGGCGATCTGGTCGACAGGTACCTCCCCGGCGTGCGCTGGTCTGCACCGTCCGGTACGTACCTGGCTTGGTTCGACTGCCGTGCGCTCGACCTGGACTCGAGCCCGGGTGCTCACTTCCTTGAGCGGGCCGGGGTCTCGGTCGCCGACGGCCAGCTCTGCGGAGTCGCCGGGGAAGGCTTCGTGCGACTCAACTTCGCAACCCCGGCCCACATTCTGGAGCAGATGCTCACCGCGATGGGCACGTCTCTCGCTGCTCCCTGACCGACCGTCACGCGTCACCGGCACTTCGTGCACGCGCACACCTAGAAAGCGAGCTCACTGTGAAACGACCGTCGATCGCCGTCATCGGGGCGGGTGTCATCGGACTGTCCATCGCTCGATCCCTGTCGCTGGCCGGCGCTCAGGTAACGATCTTCGAGCGTGACCGGATCGGATCAGGCACCAGCTCGGGCACGTTCGCCTGGGTGAACTCGAACGGCAAGTCCCCTGAGTCCTACCACGACTTGAACCTGGCCGGCATGCGGGAGCACGAGGAGCTGCAGCACACGTCGTCCTCCGAGGCACAGTGGTACATGCAGACCGGCACTTATGAATGGACGACCAAGCCGGAGGTCGCCGAGCGGCTACAGGCGCGCGTCCAGCGACTGACCGACGCCGGCTATCCCGTCCGGAAGGCCACAACCGACGAGTTGAGGGCTCGGATCCCCGAACTGCGCATTCATCCACGCTCCTCGGAGATCGTGCATTTCCCGAGTGAGGGATACGTCGCCCCGAGTGTTCTGCTCGCGCGGTTGTGGTCCGAGGCCAAAGCCAACGGGACTGAGTTGCATGCGCCCGTCGACGTCCTGGACGTCATCGAAGACGGTAGTGGTGTCACCCTGCAACTGAGCACCGAAGAAACTTGGCGGGGCGACTGCGTGGTCAGCGCCGTCGGCCGGTGGAGCGAATCGATGATGAAGACGCTCGGCAAGCAGTTCGCCATGATCGATCCGGACCAGCCCAACAAGTTCGCCTGCGGGTTCCTCGGTTACACCGACCCTCAGTACGTGCAGTTGAGTTCCAACCTCATCACACCCGAGCTGAACGTCCGGCCCGACGGAGGCGGCCGACTGCTGCTCCAGACCCCGGACCTGGACCACCGTGCAGACCCCGCGTACCAGGCCGACACCACAGCGCTGATCGGCCAGGAGATGCTGGCGCGGCTCCACCGCCTCTTCGACAACACCGCGGGGGCTCGTATCGAGCGGATCGCGGTCGGTCAGCGCGCGCGGCCTGCTGACGGGCTACCCGCGGTCGGATTCGTCACTGATGCCGCGCGGGTCTACCTGGTGGCCACCCACAGCGGCATCACGCTGGCCCCGCTGCTGGGGAGGCTCGTCAGCACCGAACTGCTGGAGGGCACGCGCTCACCGTTGCTCCGCGGCTATGCCCCTGATCGGCTCGTGGGCAAGACTGTCGCGGATTTCCCCAAGTTCGCGACGCTGCACTTCCCAGCGGCGCAGTAAGGGCCCCTGGGGCCGGCCGGAGCCGGGGCCGTCTCGCGAGGTGACGGACGGGGCCCTCCGGCTGCGCAACCTCAGCGGCAGCGGCGGCGGCAGCGGTACGCGGTGACTGCGGTACGGGGCCAGGGACGCGGCGGAGCCGAGCAGCGACAGGCGCGCCCATTTCCGCGTCGATGACGTCGCCGAGGCCACGCCCGGTGTGGCCCTCACCCGCAGCGCCCGCCGCTGCCCTGCGGAGAGCACCGCCGCTCGGCGCGGCTCCGCCCCACACATCCCCCACTCGGCTTCGGCCCGCGCGGAAGCCGAGCAGTTCGGACAAGCGGGAAACGCGCGGGGCCGAAGTGTCGGAAGGCGGCGCCATTCGCGGCGACGGACTCTTTGGCACGTATGTCCCTAAGCGGTGCGTGCTTCTCGTGGGCCCTCGCACCCTTCCGCGGACAGGAGTTGCCCGACCGGGCGAGGCCAGGGCCGAGGGAGTCTCTCGGATCTGACCGGCGGGCAGTGGCGAACCGGGCGTACGGTACGTACCGTCGTCGTCCGCCGATCATCCAGGTCGTCATCGACGCATGACCGTTCACTCACCTCACAGGAAAAGGGAACCGGCTTGAGCGCGCGTTTCGAGGAGATCGACTGGCGCCCCACCCCGATGGGAGACATCAGCCTGCGCCGGCGACGTGATCCGGCGACGGGCGCCGATATCCATGAGGTGAAACTCGGCGACGAGTTCTTGATGTCCAGCCTCTTCACCGAGGGCGAGATCGCACTCACCCGACTCGGCCTCGCACCGCTGGGTGACGGCGAGTTCGATGTCGTCGTGGGCGGCCTCGGTCTCGGCTACACCGCGCGGGCCGCGCTGGAGGACCCGCGGGTACGTTCGCTGACCGTGATCGAGGCGCTGGGAGAGGTGATCGAATGGCATGAGCAGGGATACGTGCCGCTGGGCCCGACTCTGACGTCCGACCCCCGGTGCCGCTTGGTCCAGGGCGACTTCTTCGCCCTGGCCGGCCGGGAAGGGATCGGGCTGGATCCGCACGATCCAGCCCGTCGCTTCGACGCCATCCTCCTCGACGTGGACCACTCACCCCGCCACGTCCTGCATCCCAGCCACACAGCCCTCTACCGTCCCGAAGGGTTGCGCGTCCTCGCCCGGCAGCTGACCCCGGGAGGCGTCTTCGCCCTCTGGTCGAACGACCCGCCGGACGAGCACTTCACCGCCGTACTCACGCAGGTCTTCGACACAGCGTCGGCCCACGTCGTCGATTTCGACAACCCGCTGCAGGGCGGCACTTCGACCAACACGGTTTACGTGGCCCGCACCGAAGCCCTTCAGCGCTGAGTGCCCGTGAGCGGACCGAAACCTCACCCCGGAACGCCGACGGCGGGCGGCCATCGGTCCATCCGGCGGTCGGAGGTGGGGCCATCGGGAGACCCGTTCGAGGAGAGCAACCCCACACGGCCCGCCGCACAGCGCTTCGCTGCTCCGGCGCATTGCAGCCGACGACGTGAGCTTACGGCGCGCGTTCGGCGAGGGCGCGCTCGGTCGGTCGGGGGTGGGGGCAAGCGTCCGCACTGTTCACCTAGCCTGTCCGGCATGAGTCGTTGGGAAGAGCTGACCGGCGGAACGTCCGGAGAGGGATATGCCGCCCGGTTCGCGGCGCTGGCGGACAGCGGAAAGGACGTGCACGGTGAAGCACGCCTGTGTGCCGCGCTGGCACCCCCCGGGGCACGGGTGCTGGACGCCGGATGCGGGACCGGCAGAGTCATGATCCGGTTGGCGGAGCTCGGGTACGACTGTGTGGGGGTCGACCTCGACGCGTCCATGCTCGCGGTGGCCCGTAGGCAAGCGCCGGAACTGCCTTGGATCCAGGCCGATCTGGCCACGTTCGACCCGGCCGGACTCGATGGTGGCGCGGACTTCGACCTCGCCGTGGCCGCCGGCAACATCTTCCCGCTTCTCGCCGCAGGTACGGAGGCCGCGACGGTCGCCCGTCTTGCCGCGGCCCTGCGGCCCGGCGGCCTCCTGGTCGCGGGATTCGGTCTGGATGCAGACCACCTGCCTGTGCCGCCCACGATCACCCTGTCGGACTACGACGCGTACTGCGCCGAGGCCGGACTCACCCTCGTCGACCGCTTTGCGACGTGGGATGCCCACCGTTACGAAGGCGGCGGGTATGCCGTCAGTGTCCATCGGGCGCCTGACGCCTGAAGACGCACGTGGCCGCCGTCCTGGAAGTGGCCGCCTCGGCGCCGAGCGCACCGTGCCGACAGGTACGCGCGCTCGGCACCGGCGCTCGGAAACGATCTGCGCTCGGGAACGATCTGCGCTCGGGAACGATCTGTGAGCGGCAGCGGGGGAGAGCGCAGGGCTGACCGAGGCCGGCCGGCAGGAGAGCCTCGACCCACGTGTCCCTCAGGCTGTCCCTCTCGGTCTGCGCCCTGCACGCGCCCGCGGTCACAGCCGCAACCGGACGGTTCCTTCGAAGCGTCCGACCAGGAAACACCCCATCCCTCACCAGAAAGGTGACGAAGTGTCGCGACGCGCCCTGGACGCCACTGAACAGGCCGAGATCTGCGCCGAGATCGGGCAAGTACTCGGCGAGAGTCTCCCCGACGGCTGGGCGCAGGCGACCCTACGGTGGTCGGAACTTGCCGTCGGCGGTTCGTCGGCCTCGCTGGCCGCCGTGGCGGAGGACGGTAGCAGCCTCGCCGCGGCGGGAATCCCGCAGAGCATCACGAAGTTGTGCCGGCAGTTGCGGGTGGGGATGTACACGGAGACCGGCGGCACCTGGTTCACGCTGATCTACACGCTGGTCCCGGAGCGGTACTCGGTCCGCTACGACTACGACAACGAGCCGGACGCGCCGTCCTTCACGCCCGAGAACTATGCCCGTGACCTGGCCTACTTCCCCCGCGCGGAGGAGAACGTCCCGGATTGGCTTCGAAAGAAGCTGGACGGGCTCCCCAATGTCTACGGGGCCGTGTACCCGGAGGCCGACGCGCGGGACGGCGTCCGCAAGCCCTCGCTGGAGGAGTTCGCCGCCGCCCTGTCCCGGGCGGGCTGGGAGACGGGCGCGTCCGATCAGTTCCGCGGCGAGCTCGCCTTCTCCACCGACTGGGCCCGGCTCGGCACGCTCTCCAGGCCCGACCTCATCCGCTTCGCCGGACAGGCCGACCCGGAGCGGTGGGACGAACTCCACTCCCTGCTCACCGGGTTCGGCTGGAACGTCGGCTTGTCCTGCTACGGGCCCCGGGGTGGAGAACTCGTACGGGAGTTCCCGACACTCCGGGAGACCGGCCGCTGACCTTTCGTGCCCGGGGTGTGCTTCTTCGCGGCACTGCTTGCGGCAGCCGACGGGCGCTCGACGACGTGGCGCCCACGACCGAGGCGGATCGCACCCCCACGTCGCTGTCGGCAACCGCCATCAGATATTTAGGCAACTACGCATTGACAATCCGTAACTGTCAATGCGTACTTGCTTTATGACCCTTCCGGACCTGGATGACCTCATCGCGGAAGTCGACCGGAGATGCGACACCGCGCACCGCCCCGACGGTCAGGAGCAGCCCGACTGGCTTTCCCTGCTGCGGGTCGCCGCCCAACTCGCAGGCCAACTACAGACCTTGGCCGACGACTTGGTCGAGGACTATGTCGAACACAGTCGGATGCACGGCTCGTCATGGACCGAGATCGGCACCGCCCTTGGCGTCACCCGGCAAGCCGTCCAGCAGCGATTCCGTGTGCCGCACAAGCGTTACGGCCCCGAGGCGATGACCGAGGACCTGCGCCAAGCGATGGTCCACGTCAAACAAGCAGCGGTGCAGCACCGCAACAACTACATCGGAACCGAGCACCTGTTGCGCGGCCTCACCGCAGAAGAAAACAGCGCCACGCGCCTCCTCCAGGCATCCGGGGTCTCGCCCGAAGAGGTCCACAAGTCCGTGGGAAGTCGGTTGACTATGGGCGCCTCCCGAGCCGCCGAGCGGATCGCCTGGACGCCGTACTCCCGCAAAGCCATCGCCTTCGCCGAGGCGCGATCCGAACAAGGCGGCTCCGAGCGCATCGACTGCGACGACTTGCTGATCGGAATCACCCAGGTCGGCCGCGGAGTCGCAGTCGACGTCCTGGCCGAGGCCGGCTTCTGCACGACAGCCCTCGGGGCCACAGATGCCGACGCCTGAACGCACGGCGTCCCAGGGGGTGTTGTCCGAAGAGGCTGGTGATGCGGTGGCCAGGGCGGGTGTGGGCCGTGATGTCGATGTGGGCCAGCGGTAGCTGCACCAGGCGATCCAGCCGATTCAGTCGGGGAACGCCGCTTGTCGGTGGGTGTGTGCGCTGCGGGGGCCGGTAGTAGGCCCTTCGCCGAGCGGTGTGCGGATGCTCCACGCCGCCGTGAGTGCCCGGACTATTGGCGGACAACGTCACCATGTCCTGGGGCGCATGGCGATCCCGTCTCGCGGCTCCGTTCTCCGCCGCGCTCAGGGCTGGCGCGCCACTGGTGATTCTCGGGCGTCATCGGTGGCGAAGTCACTGCCTCGACCGAGAGCGTGGGCCCGATTGCCGTGCGGGTCACGCCAGGAACGGGTGGAGTAGCTGGAGCAGGGCATCGGGGCGGTGCAGGGGAATGATGTGGCCGCAGTCCTCGATCAGGTGCCCTGCCAAATCGTCGGCGATCGGCCGGAGTTGCTGTTCGAGCGCTCTTCCCACCGGGTGAGCTCCCACGCTCATCGTCGGCACGGTCAGCCGCTTGGCGGCGACCGCTCGCTCGATCTGCGCCGCGCTGTCGGGCAGGGCGCGGTAGTAGGCGAACGCGCAGCGCAGCGCGTCCCGTCCGGTGTAGGCCTCGACGAAGGCGTCACGCAGGTGCGCGGGTAGGCCCTGGCCGAGGGTTCCGGCGTCGAGGAAGAAGTCGATGTATCGGGCTTCGTTCCCCACGAGTACCTCCTCCGCCAGCCCGGGTACCGCGTGGAAACCGAACCACCACGGAGCGCCCTGGCGGAGGAACTCCTCGGCTCCGGGCAGGCGGCCGACCAGGCCTTCCATGACGACGAGGCGGTGCACCAACTCGGGTCGTTCCAGGGCGAGAAGGAAGGCCGGCGGGGTGCCGGCGTCGATACCGACCACGGTTGCCGAGGGTACGTCGAGCGCTTCGAGGAGAGCCGCGGCGTCCTCGGACAGCGACTTCGCGTCGCAACCCGTCGCGGCCCGTGTACTGGCGCCGAACCCGCGGAGGTCCGGCGCGATGATCCGGTACCCGCCACCGAGGCCCGCGATGACTTCGCTCCAGAGCTGCCAGGTGTGGGGGAAGCCGTGTAGGAGGAGTACGGCCGGACCCGAGCCGGTCAGTGCCACGTTCAACTCGATGCCATTGACGGGAATGCGGCGCAATTCGGGCATGGGTAGCTCCAGGCAGGCAGTAACCAAAGGTGACGTGGATACTGTAGGGAACCAGTGCATGCTCCCCAAGACGGCACTTTCGATTCAGGTGGTGAGGTTCAGGTGACCGTGGTGAGGCAGGGAGATCTCTTCGACCCGAAGTGCCCGACCCGGATGCTGCTCGACCGCATCGGCACGAAGTGGACCTCGATGGCGATCAAAGCGCTGTCCGAAGCCGCCCCGGATGAGCTCCGCTTCTCGGCACTGCGGCGTCGCATGCCTGGGATCTCCCAGAAGATGCTCTCCGTGACGCTGCAGAACCTCACCCGGGACGGACTGGTGGCGCGCCGCGTCGAACCCAGCGTGCCGCCCGGCGTGTATTACGCACTCACGGACCTGGGGCTCTCTCTCGAGGTGCCGCTCGGGAGCCTGCGCGCATGGGCCGAAGAACACATGCACGCCATCGAGCTCAACAACCGCCGCGCCGACAGCCTCGACCAGCCCGGTCGACCGGCATCACGGGTGGCGGCGGATGATCAAGGCTCTGTGTGACGCGTCCGGCGTGATCGCTATGTGGGGCGGGCGAACGTGAGGACGGGGATCTATCGCCCCTTGAGCAGAGGACCTTCATGGCGGCGCGACAAATGGGCGCTGCGCGGGATCTGTCCGGCGGCCGTCATCGGCACAGCGCCTATGTCGTACGGCAGTTGGGCAGGGGAGTGGCCGTATCCAGCTCTGACGGCTGACGGCTGACGGCAGTTGTCCGAGCAGATGAGCGCGTGCAGTCGCCCGCGGTTCCAACCGCTCGAACTGCGCTGAACGTCGAACGATCGGTGCTGCCGGGTCCGCGAAGGAGCCGGGCCTCGGCGACCCACTGTGGCGGGCGGGCACCGCTGGAACGGCACCTGGGTGGTTCGCCGCGGCCATGTGTGTCGGCGGCCGCGGGAGTCAGCGGGCCCGTCGAACTGTCCGGTGCAACTGTCCATGGGGTTGCCGACTTTGAGGCCGGCAGCAGGCACAACGCGACGTGTCAGGAGCCGGTGAGGGCGTCCCGGCGCCGCGCGGTTCCGATCCGCCGCACACGCGCCCGTGACAGACAGCAGGGGCTCCGCCGCGTACCTGCTGCGGCGGAGCCCCCGGTGCCGTGGACTACTTCTTCTGCCAGCCGATCGTGGTGGGCGGGCCCTGGACACCGTAGTGGCCGTAGAACTGGGCCGAGCCGTAGTTGGCCAGACCCTTCTTGACGGCCCAGACGGTGGGGCCGTTATGCGTCGGCATGATGCCGTACGTCTTCATGGCCTTCAACTCGACCTCGTTGCCCGCCTTGAGCTGCTCGTCCAGGGTCGGGAGCTTGGAGACGGCCTTGACGTCCTTGTCCATGCTCTTCGGGGTCGAGCGGGAGACGTTGAGGGTGGAGTCGGAGCAGTACATCTGGCAGATGTACATCATTCCGTTCGGGTCGCTCGAGATGAAGCCCATGCCGAAGATGTCGAAGGCACGCTTGCTGAACACCTTGTTGAAGTCGGCGGAGGGGCGCGCATCGATGTCCAGCTTGACGCCGATTCCCTTCAGCATCTGGGCCATGGCCGTGGCACGTGCCTTGGTGGTGGACCTGTCACCGATGGTGGGGAAGGTCAGCTTCAGCTTCTTGCCGCCCTTCTCGCGCACGCCGTCCGAGCCGGTCTTCCAACCCGCGGCATCCAAGCCCTTCTTCGCGGCCTCGGCGTCGAACTTCACCAGCTTGCCGAAGTTGTCCTGGTACCCCTTCTGGAAGGGGTAGAGGTTGAAGGACCCGGGCAGGGGCTCGGTGTAGCCGAGTCCCTGGAAGGTGATCTTGGCGAGCTGGGAACGGTCGATGCCCTGCATCACGGCCTTGCGCACCGCGGGGTCCTTCAACTGCGGCGAAGTGCTGTTGAAGACCAGGAGGTTGTTGGAGGTGGTCGTGCCGCGGCGCAGCTCGGTGCCCTTCACCGACTTCACCTGGTTGACCTGCTCCCCGCTCTTCACCTCGACCGCGTCGATCTGGCCGTTCTTGAATGCGTTGACGGCGGCGCTCTCCTCCATCTGCATGAAGGTGAGTTCGTCCAGATGCGGTTTGGCGCCCCACCACTTGGGGTTGGGCTTGAAGGTGACGGTGCCGCCCTTGGAGTCGAACTTGGAGATGGTGTACGGACCGGCGCCCCACTCCGGGTGGGGCTTGTTCACGTACGCCTCGTTGAAGGGGCCGGACTTCGCGATGTGCGGGTTGACGACCCAGGCGAACAGGGACTTCCAGTACACGAACGTGCCGTCGTAGGTGATGATCGCCTGCTTGGCGTTCTTGCCCTTCTTCACCGACGCGATGTTGGAGTACCCGTCGGTGGAGCCGACGCTGAACTCCTTGTCCTTGCCGTTCTGCGCCTTCCAGGAGTCCCGGAACATCGTCCAGTCCATGTCCTGGCCGTCGTTCCACTTGGCCTTCGGGTTGATGTCGTAGGTGACCTGGGTGTTGCCGTCCACCTCCTCCTGCTTGACGTCACTGAGGTAGTCCTTGTTGTAAGTGACTTTGCCCTTCGGGTCGTTGAAGGACAGCTGCGGCTGGTAGAACCAGGCGAGCTTGGAGCTGTACAGCACGGCGTTGCCGTGCAGGTGGTTGAGCTGGTCGGGAATCTCCACGATGGGGAGCGTCAGCTTGCCCCCCTGCTTGAGGTTGCTCGCCGACTGGGGGTTGTACGACGTCAGTACGTCCTTCTCCGAGGTGGCACCCTTGGAGTTCTTCTGCCCGGAGTCGTCGGAGTCACCGCCGCCGCACCCGGAGAGGATGAGGGAGGCCGCGGCGGCGAAAGCCACTGCACTCAGTTTGATCTTTCTCATGACAGCCTTTCAGTTCACTTGTCTACAGACGCGGTCGTGTCCGCGAAGTGGCATGCGTCGCGGTGGTCGGTGTCTCCCCTCGCCGTGAGTTCCGGAGTGGCCCCGCGGCACTGCTCCTTCTGCGGCTCCGACAGAGTCAGGTGGAGCGGGCACCTGGTGACGAACCGGCAGCCCGGCTGATCGTCGGTCGGGCTGGGAAGGTCGCCCTTCAGCAGGACGCGTTCCCGGCTGCGTTCCGCGACCGGATCGGGCAGCGGGATCGCGGAGAGGAGCGCCTTCGTGTAGGGGTGTCTGGGGTCGTCGAAGAGGGAGTCGGTGGTACCGATCTCGACGATCCGTCCCAGATACATCACCGCCACACGATCGGAGATGTGGCGCACCACCGACAGGTCGTGGGCGACGAGGAGGTAGGACAGGCCCAGTTCGGCCTTGAGCTCGTTGAGCAGGTTGATGACACCGGCCTGCACCGATACGTCGAGGGCCGAGACCGGCTCGTCGAGGACGAGCAACTGCGGCTTGGTGGCGAGGGCCCGGGCGATGCCGATGCGTTGCCGCTGCCCGCCGGAGAAGGCACCGGGGAAGCGATCGCGGTGCTCGGGGTCGAGCCCCACCAGTTCCATGAGCTCCGCGACGTGGGTGCTGAGCACCTGCTTGTCGCGTTCACCGACCGCGCGGAGGGGCTCCGCGAGGATGTCGAAGACCGTCATGCGGGGGTCCAGTGCCCCCATGGGGTCCTGGAACATCATCTGGATGTTCCGGCGGACCGAGCTGATGTCCTGCTTGCGCTTCAGTTCCGCTGTGTCGTGGCCGCAGACGGCGATGCTGCCCTGCTCCGGCGGCTTCAGCCCCATGATCTCGAGGAGCGTGGTGGTCTTTCCGCACCCCGATTCGCCGACGAGTCCGAGCGTCTCTCCCTCACGGATGTCCAAGTCGATGCCGTTGACGGCGAAGACGGTGCCCACCTTGCGCTTGAGCAGGCCGCCCTTGGTGAGCGGGAACGTCTTGGTGACACCGGAGAGTTCCAGTACCTTCGATCGTTCCTCGCGCGGCACGGCGATGGCCCGGTTCTCCGGGATGGGCGGGAGGGGGTAGATCGGCCGACCGTCGATGGCGCCGTCGTCGATCTCCGGCGCACGCCTGCAAGCGACGGTGTGTGCGCCGCCGCTGTCGTCCGTGTCGACCGTCAACAGGGTCGGTTCGGCAGCCCGGCACGAGTCCTCCGCCACGGGGCAACGCGCCGCGAACGGGCAGGCGTCGGGCAGATCCACCAGGAGCGGCGGGGTGCCGGGGACCGGGGTCAGGGCGTTCCTGTCGCTGTCGTCCAGGCGGGGGATGGCACCCATCAGACCGATGGTGTACGGCATACGCGGTCGCGAGAACAGCGTGTCCACTCCGGCGCGCTCGACCGGGCGGCCGGCGTACATCACCATGACGTCGTCGGCCGAGCCGGCCACCACCCCGAGGTCATGGGTGATCATGATGACCGCGGCCCCGGTCTCGCGCTGGGCGGTCTTGAGGACGTCGAGGATCTGGGCCTGCACGGTGACGTCGAGCGCGGTGGTGGGTTCGTCCGCGATGATCAGGTCGGGGTCGTTGGCGATCGCCATGGCGATGACGGCCCGCTGGCGCATGCCACCCGAGAACTCGTGCGGGAATCCCTTGGCACGGCGGTCGGGGTTGGGGATGCCGACCAGGTCGAGGAGTTCGACGGCCCGTTTCCAGGCGGCCGCGGACGAAATGTCCTGGTGGATCTGGAGCGCTTCGACGATCTGGGACCCGATGCTGAAGATCGGTGTGAGCGACGACAGCGGGTCCTG
Organism: Streptomyces sp. YIM 130001; assembly: GCF_003574445.1. GTDB lineage: Bacteria > Actinomycetota > Actinomycetes > Streptomycetales > Streptomycetaceae > Streptomyces. Next base: position 359,670 of record NZ_KZ984549.1, on the reverse strand, counting down.
GAAGATCATGCCGATGTGCCGGCCGCGGACCTTGGACATCGCTCGGTCGTCGAGGTCGAGGATGTTCCTGTCGCGGAGCGTGATCTCACCGGTGACCGAGGCGTACTCGGGCAGCAGACCCATGATCGCCATGGACGTCACGGACTTGCCCGAACCGGACTCGCCCACGATGCCCAGGGTCTTCCCGCGGTGCAGGTCGAAGGAGACGCCGCGGACGGCCTCCACCCGGCCCGCTTCCGAGGGGAATGCCACCTTCAAATCGCGTACGGACAGCAGAGGTTGGGCGACATCGGACTTGGTCGTGACAGCGCGCTGCTCGATCATGCGCGGCCTCCAGACTGAGAGGTGGGGTCGAGTGCGTCGCGCAGACCGTCACCGATCAACGCCATCGCCACGGTGAGCAGCACGACCATGGCTGCGGGCAGGTAGAACAGCCACGGAGCGGTGGACAGGGTGCTCTGGCCTTCGGCGAGCATGGAGCCCAGTGACACGTCGGGCTGCTTGACGCCGAAGCCGATGAAGGAGAGCGCCGTTTCGGCCTGCACGGTCGAGGCGACACCGAGGGTGAACGTCACGATGAGCAGGGACCCGATGTTGGGCACCAGGTGGCGGACGATGATGCGCATCGAGCTGACCCCCATGAAGCGGGCCGCCGTGACGTACTCGCGCTCGCGCAGGGACGTGGCGAGGGACCAGATCACCCGGGCTGTGAGCATCCAGCCGAACAGGGTGAGGACCACGACCAGGACCTGCCACTCGCCGCGGTAGTGCGTACCGACCAGGGCGATGATGAGGAACGAGGGGAGAATCAGCAGGAAGTGGACCATGCCGAGCATCACCCGCTCGACCTTGCCGCCGAAGTAGGCGGCAGTGGTGCCGAAAAGGCCGGCGATCACTGTGGTCAGCAGTGACACCGTCACGGCGATGGTCAGCGAGCGGCCGAGACCGTGGATGAGCTGGGCGTAGACGTCGTTGCCCGCGCCGTTCGTGCCCAGCAGGTGATCGCCGGCTCCGGGGGCGACGGACAGCGCGGTGAAGTCGGCCTCCACGTGGTCCCAGCGGGTCAGGTACTGACCGAACACCGAGAGCAGCAGGAGGAGGGTGAAGAGGATGAGGCCGCCCAGCGCCGCCTTGTTGCGCGCGAATCGACGCGTGTAGAGCTTGACCGGCGAGAGGCGCTTGCCCTGGACGACGGCCTTTCCCGGCTCCAGCGTCTCGGTCAGGTCGGCAGGCGTCTCGGGGTCGGCGTTGGAGCCTGCACCGTGTGTGTTGATGGCCACGTCAGCTCACCCTGATCCTGGGGTCGAGGGCCACGATGACGAGGTCGGCCAGAATCGCGCCGACGGCTGTCATGAGGGCACCGAAGGCTGCGACGGCGACGACACCGTGTACGTCGTTCGTGCCGATGGTCTTGGTGAAGTACTCGCCCATGCCGTGCCAGGCGAAGACGGTCTCCGCGATCACCGCGCCGGTGAAGAGGGCCGGCATCGCGAACGCGACCTGAGTGGCGACGGGGATGACCGAAGTCCGCAGCCCGTGCCGGTAGATGGCCTGCTTCCGCGTCAGCCCCTTGGCCCGTGCGGTGCGGACGTAGTCGGAGTTGATGTTGTCCAGGAGCAGAGAGCGCTGCAACAAGTGGTACGCGGCGTAGGAGATGAACGTGAGGGAGATCGTCGGCAGGATCGCGTGGGTTGCTCTGGACCCCAGGACTTCCCAGAACCCGGAGGCGTCCGGGCTCTGTGCTCCGGCGACCGGCAGCAGCGTGCTGCCCATGGCCTGGTTCAGCGCGATCGCGGCGAAGACCACCCCGAGTGCGGCCACCGCGGAGGGTGTGTTGAAGGAGAGGACGGAGAATCCCTGCCACACCCGGTCGGCGGCCTTGTACTGGCGTGAGGCGGTGTAGACGCCGAGTCCGACTCCGATGATGATGGACAGGATCGTTGAACCCAGGACCAGTTGGCCACTGACGAGGATCCGATAGGCGACCTGCTCGTTGACGCTGCCGCCGGTCGGCGACTGCCCCCAGTCGAAGTGTGTGACGAGCTGGGTCATCCAGTGCCACCATCGTTCCATGATGGGTTTGTCCGGATTGAGGTTGTAAAGCGCCAGGGCGTGGTTGATCTGGGCTGGAGTTCGAGGCGGTCGCAGCGCGGTGTAGTTCGACGCGGGCTTGAGGAATGCGTTGGCGAGGAAATACGTCAGGTTGGTCGCGATGGCGATCATCAAAAACCAGCCGACTATTTTGCGGGCGAGGTAACGCAGCACTGGTAGCCGGCCTTTCGTGATTAGGGTCGTTTCGGCCCGTTCATCCGGTGGTGACCGGACGCTCGCCCGTGGTGACGGGACGCCGGGGCTCTGGCGCTCAGGCAGAACATGGGGACCCTGTGCGGGTCGGAAAACGGTTGGCGCGGAGCCGTTTTCGTGTGCAAGCCTGAGGTGGGCCGGTGGAGCCGCACGGGCGGGCGAAGTGCGGGTGGGGGGTGCCGTTCATGGAGCGTCAACCTCGCGTGGGGGTAAGCCAGTTCAAGGCGACCGCTTGATTCGGCAGCGCCGCTGCTGACGCTTTCAAGTGCCCATGCGCACGTCAAGGCTGGTCAGGTCGCGATCCGGTTAAGTCGACACCGCATATCGGAGATTTCTTTCCGAAGTGTTTCCCATGCCTTGGTGGACATTCGGCAAAGCCATAGGCATCCCCGGGTGGCAAAAGGTGCTAAATGGCCGGTCGTGCGCATTCGCCCTTTTGGGGTGCGCCCAGGGCCGAAGCGCCGATTCGCCATTCCCTGGGCGATGTGTGGCCAACGTGCCGTCGGCGGCCTTTGTCCGGGTGAATGGCTCGGGGGCCGCATGGCCCGTCTCGGCCAGAGGCTCGCGCCCTGCTTGCTCGATCGGCCCCATGGAACGCCGGGTTCGTAAAGCCCCGACCGTTCGCTTCGGCCGGCACAGCACGCCGGAGTCGGCCCGTCTCCAGTCGTTTGCCCAGTTCCACGGGTGGTCGGCTCTCGACACCGGCGAACGCCGTCGGGAGGCGATCGAGTTGCGGTGTCGCCTCAGCTGTTGCGGTAGGAGGGCCGCTATGGCGAATTCCCCTGGTGCCCGGAGCATCGCGGCCCCGATCGCCGAGCGCGGCAGGTGCGGCCGGCCCCGGGGAATGGGGGCACCGTGTGTCCCACCCTCTTCACTGCCGACCTTCCGACGGCACACGGTGGACGCGTGACTCGCAGATGACGTACGCGATGGGCCCCAGCACCGCCGCACTCATGCTCGCCGTCAGCGCGACGCCGGGCCGGAACCATGCAGGGAGGTCGGCGAACAGCGCCCCGCCGGTGAAGATCACGCCGATGAGCGTCACCACCGTAAGCAGGATCCCGCCCACTGCGATCACCGCACCGCACCCGGAAAGGAATCTCCATGCCCGTGCGCGCAGTGCTCCGGGCCCTGTCGGGCGGAACGGTTCCAGGGCTCTGGTGACCTCGTCGGGCCACCGGACGACGAGCACGTCGTTCACGAAGCAGGGATCAAGAGTCGCGTGACGGAAGGTGATGGTTCGGTCGACAAGTCGGCGTCCACTGCCGGGCATCGGCAGTGGACAGGTGACCCTGCGGTGGAGGGTCACCTGTCCCGGTACCTCGGCGCTGATGACGAGCGTGTCGGACCCCTGCACGTCACTGCCCGGCCCGTCCTCGATCGCGTCGTCGATCACGCCGACGGCGAGATGCCCTCCGGCGAGCTGTTCCTCGCCCGGAGCGGGGCGCGGTATCGGCGGTGGGGCGGACTCGCGAACGATGGCGCTCCAGACCCGTCGGGGGAGGGACGGTCGTCCACCGATGCGGGGGTTCGGCTTCGCTGCCTGTTGATCGGTCATTGCCGCTCCGCTCCTGCTCGCGACGGGAGAACTTCTCGTTGTACGTCGTGTGGCCGTCCGGCGCTATGAGAATGTGCAACACCTCGCGCACGAACGCGAGGTCGGGGCTGATCCGGTGCAGGCCAGGGACACTGCTTCCTCCGTCGTGGCTGAAGCCCACTGTGCTCGCCCGAGTGGGATCGTCGGTGACGGCGGAGCCGCCGGCGCCATCGGAGGTCGATCCCGCCGCCACCCTGGCTCCGCGGTCCGGTCATGATCGGCCCTCCGCGCGTCGCGGGGTGATCCTCGGCCGGCTCATCGCGCGCCTCTTCGCGCCGCCTTGGGGTGGAGCTTCCTGCGGATCCTCTGCAGCTTCCTGTCCCGCGGCACCGTCGTCACGGTCGCGTCACCCTCCCCGTCGCGGGGTTCGGTGAGCACGACCCACCGATGCGCCTCGACGTCCTCGGCGGGGCCGAAGCCGGGGACCGAGCGGAGGTAGAACCCTCCCGCGGCCTCCTCGCCGAACAACTCCGTGGACGAGATCACCCTGCGCTGTTGCAGCGATCCGGAGTCCAGCTCCCCTCCGCCAGGGCCGCGTGACCACCCCGGTGTATGTCGCGCTCTTGACGACCGTCACAGAAGCGTGCCACGTTTTGAGTGTGGATCTGTTGAAGGACGTAGCGATAGTGACCGGCGCCGGGCGCGGGATCGGTCGCGCTGTGGCCAGGAAGCTCAGCGCCGAGGGGTGCCGCGTCGCCCTGACCGCGCGGAGCGAGGACGAACTGCGGGAGACCGCCGAGCTGTGCCCCGGGGAGACGCTGGTGCTGCCCGCCGACATCACTTCCCCCGAGGGCATCGACCGAACGTTCGAGTCCGTGGAACGGGCCTGGGGCGGAGCCGGTGTGCTGGTCCTGAACGCCGGAGCCGGTGCTTCCGCGCCGATCGCGAAGACGACCGACGAGATGTGGGCGGCCATGCTCGACCTGAATCTCACGGCGCCGTTCAGATGCCTGCGCCGGGCGGTTCCGGGAATGTCCGAGCGGCGGTGGGGACGCGTCGTCGTGGTCGCCTCGGTGGCCGCGAAACACGGCGAGCCCTACATCAGCGCCTATACGGCGAGCAAGCACGGTGTGCTGGGTGTGGTGCGCTCCGCCGCCGCCGAACTCGCCAGGAGCGGGATAACCGTCAACGCGGTCTGCCCCGGATACGTCGAAACACCCATGACGGAGCGCACCGTCGCCGAAATCGTCTCGAATACGGGACGGAATGCCGAGGACGTCCACGCGACTCTGGCCGCCAAGCAGCCCAACGCCCGGCTGGTCAGCGTCGAAGAGGTCGCGGAAACCGTCTGGTTGTGTGTGACCAACGCGGCTGTCAACGGCCAAGGAATCAATATCGATGGCGGGGGAGTGCAGTCATGAGCCTCGAATTCGTCAATCCGCCCGAGCTCGGGCGTCCCAGCGGTTTCTCGCACGCCGCGGTGGGGTCGGGAAAGGTCGTCTTTCTCGCCGGGCAGACCGCGCTCGACGACACCGGCCGCATCGTCGGAGACGGTGTGGTGGGCCAGTTCGAGAAGGCGCTGGGAAATCTCCTGGTCGCGCTCGCCGCGGCAGGAGGGGCGCCGGCGGACTTGGCCAGTCTGACGGTCTACATCGTCGACATGGACGACTACCGCGCACACTCCCGTGAGATCGGTGCGGTGTGGAAACGGCTGATGGGCAACGGCTATCCGGCCATGGCGGGAATCGGCGTGGCACGGCTGTGGGACCAAGAGGCCCTGGTCGAAGTGCAGGGGCACGCGATTCTGCCCGACTGATACCGCGAGGAGACATTGATGGTGCTGTCAACGTCCGCGCACGCAGACACATTCTGTCGCGACAATCTCCCGCCCGAATCCGAGTGGCCGGAATTCCTCGAAGTCCCCGGGCTCCGCTATCCCGAGCGCCTCAACTGCGCGGCAGAGCTGGTCGACGTCATGGCCGAACGCCTCGGCCCCGACCGGCCGTGCCTGCTCGCGCCGGGCGAAGCGCCCTGGACGTACGGGGACGTGCGCCGAGTCTCCAACCAGGTCGCCCAACTGCTCATCGACGACTACGGGATCGTGCCGGGCAACCGGGTGCTGCTGCGCGGCCCGAACACCCCCTGGGCCGTGGTCTGCTGGTTCGGCGTGATCAAAGCCGGCGCGGTGGCCGTCTCCACGATGCCGCTGTTGCGGGGCGGGGAACTCAGGGTCATCGCCGACATCGCGTCCGTCGATCTGGCCCTGTGCGACTTCCGTTACGTCGACGAGCTTCGCGGCGCCGACATCCCCGGGCTCCGCGTCGTGGAGTACGGAGACGAAGCCGGACTCGCCGCCGCCGCGCGCAAGCCCGAGTCCTTCACGCCCGTCGACACCGCGGCCGACGACGTGGTGCTGCTCGGGTTCACCTCGGGAACCACCGGCCGGCCCAAGGCGACCATGCATTTCCACCGCGACGTGCTCGCGATCGCCGACACCTTTTCGGCGCACGTCCTGCGCCCGGAGCCGCAGGACGTCTTCACCGGCACGCCACCCCTGGCATTCACCTTCGGCCTGGGCGGTCTGGTGGTCTTCCCGCTCCGGGCCGGCGCCTCCACCCTGCTGGTCGAGAAGGCGACTCCGGAGGAACTGGCCGATCTGATCGCCGAGCACGGGATCTCCGTCTGCTTCACCGCCCCCACGGCCTACCGGGCGATGCTCGCGGCGGGCCGAGCCGGTCAGCTCGCCACGCTGCGCCGGGCGGTGTCGGCGGGCGAGCATCTGCCCGCCGCGACCTGGCATGCGGTGCACGAGGCCACGGGCATCAAGCTCATCGACGGGATCGGCGCGACGGAGATGCTCCACATCTTCATCTCCGCCGCCGACGACGACATCAGAGCCGGCGCGACCGGCCGCCCGGTGCCGGGATACCTCGCCGCGGTCCTCGACGAGAACGGCGCCCCGCAACCGCCGGGCACACCGGGCAGACTGGCCGTCAAAGGCCCTACCGGCTGCCGTTACCTGACCGACCCCCGGCAAGAGGTGTACGTACAGAACGGGTGGAACATCACCGGCGACACATTTGTCGAGGACACCGACGGCTACTTCCACTACCAGGCCCGCAACGACGACATGATCGTCTCCTCCGGCTACAACATCGCCGGGCCCGAAGTGGAGGAAGCGCTGCTCGCCCACGCGGACGTCCGCGAGTGCGCCGTCGTCGGTCTGCCGGACGAGGCGAGAGGACAGCTCGTCAGCGCAGTGATCGTCCTGCACGACGATGTGGTCGGCGACGCCGCCAAGGCCGGCGAGCTGCAGCAGTTCGTGAAGCAGCGGATAGCGCCCTACAAGTACCCGCGCAGGATCGACTTCCGAACCAGCCTGCCCAAGAGTGCGACCGGCAAGATCCAGCGCTTCCGGCTGCGCGAGGGCCGATCGCCGGACGGCCCTTCCCCCGACGTTCCTTCCCCCACCGCACCTGACAGATCCGGGACTTCGCCCTCAGCGGTGTGACGAGGCTCCGGCGCCCTGACAGGCCGCCGTCAACTGTTCACGACAATCCGATCGGGAGGAACCTTGCGCATCGCGATCATGGGAGGCGGCCCCGGAGGGCTGTACTTCGCGGCACTCGCCAAACAGCTCGGGCCGCACCACGACATCACGGTCTGGGAGCGCAACGCGGCCGACGACACCTTCGGCTTCGGGGTGGTCTTCTCCGACGAGACGCTGGGCGGAATCGAGCACGCCGACCCGGAGATATACCGGCTCATGGAGCGGGAGTTCGCGCGCTGGGACGACATCGACGTGCACTTCCGGGACCGGACCGTCACCAGCGGTGGCCACGGGTTCGCCGCGATCAGCCGCAAGCGACTGCTGCAGATCCTCCAGCAACGCTGCGCCGAACTCGGTGTGAGCGTGCACTTCCTCACCGAGGCGCCGAGCGTCGAGACACTCGCGGACACGCATGACCTGGTTGTCGCGGCGGACGGGCTGAACTCGACGGTTCGCTCGACGTATGCCGACGATTTCGGGCCCAGCCTCGAGCGCAGGGCCTGCAAGTACATGTGGCTCGGCACCGACAAGGTCTTCGACGCCTTCAAGTTCTACATCCGCGAGACTCCGCACGGCGTGATGCAGGTGCACGGCTATCCGTTCGACGCCCGCGGCAGCACGTTCATCGTGGAGATGAACGAGAAGGTCTGGCACGCCGCCGGATTCGACGCTCTCGCCACGCGTGACCTCGCCCCCGGTGAGTCCGACGAGAAGTCGATCGCGTACGTGCGAGAGCTGTTCGGGGACGTACTCGACGGCCACGAGGTGAAGGCGAACAACTCCAAATGGATCGACTTCACCACGGTCCGCAACGAGCACTGGCGCCGCGGCAACGTCATCCTGCTCGGCGACGCCGCGCACACGGCCCACTTCTCCATCGGTTCCGGCACCAAGCTGGCGATGGAGGACGCGCTGGCACTCGCCGCCTGCCTGCACGAACACGACACCGTCGACACGGCGCTCACCGAGTACGAGGCCGAGCGGAAGGCCGTCGTCCTGTCCACCCAGCGTGCGGCACAGGCCAGCCTGGAATGGTTCGAGAACCTCGGCCAGTACGTCGACCAGGATCCGCTGCAGTTCGCCTTCAACATCATGACGCGCAGCCGGCGCGTCACGTACGACAACCTTCGGCTGCGCGATCCCGAGTTCGTCGAGGACGTCACCACCTGGTTCGCCGAGGACAACGCCGCGGCACTGGACCGGCCCGTCTGCGACGCTCCGCCGATGTTCCAGCCGTTCCGGCTCGGTGAGCTGGATCTGGTCAACCGCGTCATGGTGTCCCCGATGGACATGTACCGCGCCGACGAGGGGGTGCCGGACGACTTCCACCTGGTGCACCTCGGCGGCAAGGCCCTGGGCGGCGCCGGCCTGGTGATGACGGAGATGGTCTGCGTGAGTGCGACCGGCCGGATCACCCCCGGCTGCACCGGAATCTGGACGGACGAACAGGCCGGTGTCTGGCGGCGGTTGACCGACTTCGTGCACCGCGAGAGCGCCGCCAAGGTCGGCATCCAGGTGGGCCACTCCGGCCGGAAGGGCTCGACCCGAGTGATGTGGGAGGGCATCGACCAGCCCCTCGACGACGGGAACTGGGAGGTCGTCGCCCCCTCGCCGCTGGCATACCGGCCGGGAGTCAACCAGGTGCCGCGTGAGCTGACCACCGCCGACCTGCGCGCGATCGAGCAGGACTTCGTCGATGCGGCGCGGCGCGCGGACGCGGCCGGGTTCGACCTCCTCGAACTGCACTGCGCGCACGGCTACTTGCTCTCGTCGTTCATCTCGCCCCTGACCAACCGCCGCAACGACGGCTACGGCGGCGATCTGCAGGGGCGGCTGCGCTACCCGCTCGAGGTGTTCACCGCGATGCGCGAGGTGTGGCCGGCGCACAAGCCGATGACGGTACGCATCTCCGCCACCGACTGGGTCGACGGCGGCATCACCGCTGAGGACGCCGTCACCGTCGCCGCGGCGTTCAAGGCCGCCGGTGCCGCGGCGATCGACGTGTCCTCCGGACAGGTCAGCCCCGAGGAGACGCCCGCGTTCGGACGCTCGTACCAGACACCGTTCGCCGACAGGATCCGCAATCAGGTCGGTCTGCCCACCATCGCCGTCGGCGTGATCTCCTCCTACGACGACGTGAATTCGCTCCTCCTGGCCGGCCGGGCGGACCTCTGCGCGCTGGGCCGTGTCCACCTGTACGACCCGAACTGGACGTTGCACGCCGCCCTGGAACAGGACTACGCAGGGCAGGGCGCCGTCTGGCCGGATCCGTGGCGGGCGGGCCGGCGCAAGCCGCAGACCGGCCGCACCGACGGCCCCCGGCCGCGGCTGCAGCTCGTCCGGGAGGGCGAGCACGAGACTCGACATGCCAGGTGGCGCCCGGCCGAGGAGGGATCGCGATGAAGGAACTGGATGCCGACCAGCGGGCTTACACGGATCACGTACGCGAGTTGGCGGTGCATCAGCTGCTTCCGCTCGTCGGCAAGGCGGCGGAAGGCAGGGTGAACCGGCCGCTGCTCGCGGCGATGGGCCGGCACGGACTGCTGCGTGACCTGTTCGGAGGCTCGCCGCCGGAACCTCCCAAGGACGCCGCCGCACTTCAGCTGTGCCTGCTGCGGGAGACCCTCGCGGGTGTGTCGTCGGAGGCCGAGACGGCGCTGGCTCTGCAGGGTCTCGGCAGCTATCCGATCCTCCAGTCGGGCGGCCCCGGAACCATCGAGCGCTGGATTCCCGGAGTGGTCACGGGAGACACGGTCGCCGCGTTCGCCCTGTCGGAGCCGCAGGCCGGCTCGGACGCCGCCGGTCTGGATCTGCGTGCCGAACGGGACGGCGACGGCTGGCGGTTGACCGGCGAGAAGCTGTGGATCTCCAACGCACCCGAGGCAGACGTCTACTCCGTGTTCGCCAGGACCACGCAGGGCGCCGGGGCCCGGGGTGTCACCGCGTTCGCGGTCGACGGAGCCGCCGAGGGCCTCACCGGCGAGCACCTCGACCTGCTCTCACCTCATCCCATCGGTCGACTCGTCTTCGACGGGGTCCGTGTCGGACCACAGGACGTACTCGGCGAGGTCGACGCGGGATTCCGGGTCGCCATGCGCACCCTCGACCTCTTCCGGCCCAGTGTCGGAGCGTTCGCGGTGGGGATGGCCCAGTGCGCACTCGACGTCACCCTCGACCACGTCGCCACGCGCCGCGCCTACGGGGCGACGCTCGCCGACCAGCAGGCAATCCGCCACACGCTGGCCGACCTGGCCACTCAACTGGAAGCGTCCCGGCTTCTCGTGCACCGCGCCGCCCGCGCCTACGACGACGGGGCGCCGCGTGGTGAGGTGACCAAATCCGCAGCGATGGCCAAGCTGTTCGCCACCGAGGCGGCCCAGACCATCGTCGACCAGTGCGTGCAGCTGCACGGTGCCCGGGCGCTCCAGCGCGGGCACGTACTCGAGCACCTCTATCGAGACGTCCGGGCGCCACGGATCTACGAAGGCGCCTCCGAGGTGCAGCGATCCATCATCGCCCGTGAACTGCTCAAGGAAAGGAAACCCGAATGACGCGCTTCCGCGCATCCGCTCCGCTGACCACGAACTGGGAGCACTTCGACTTTGCCGTGCAGGGCGCCGTGGCGACAGTGACACTCAACCGTCCGGACAAGCTCAACGCGCTGACCTTCGAGGCCTACGCCGACCTGCGCGACCTGCTGGCCGAGCTGCCCCATCACCCCGGGGTCAAGGTCCTGGTCATCCAGGGCGAGGGACGCGGCTTCTGCGGCGGCGGCGACGTCAACGAGATCATCGGCGAACTGATCGCCATGAAGGCCGACGACCTCATGAAGTTCACCAAGATGACCGGGGACGTCATCCGCGCCATGCGCGAGTGCCCGATCCCGATCATCGTCAAGGTCCACGGAATGGCCGCCGGTGCCGGCGCGGTCGTGGCTCTCGCCGCCGACTTCCGCGTCGTCGGCCGGTCCGGCCGCTTCGCCTTCCTCTTCACGAAGGTGGGGCTCTCGGGCGGCGACATGGGCGCCGCCTACCTGCTCCCGCGCATCGTCGGGCTCAGCCGCGCCACATCGCTGCTCATGCTGGGCGACACGATCGGCGCCGAGGAGGCCGACCGGTACGGACTCGTCTCCCGACTCGTCGACGACGACGCGCTGGACGAGGCCGTGGACACCCTCGCGGGCCGGCTGGCCGACGGCCCGACCCTGGCGCTGTCCCAGACCAAATCACTGCTCACGCGCGAGCTCGACATGTCGATGTCGTCGGCGATGGAACTCGACGCCATGACGCAGGCACTGCTGATGACCACCGACGATCACGCCGAGTTCCACGCGGCGTTCAACTCCGGACGCCCACCCGTCTGGAAGGGGCAGTGATGAACCCGACGAACCGCGCGGACTTCCTCGAGACCGAGAGTCTTCTCGGCGAGGAGGAACGCGAGATCGGCCGGACCGTGCGCGACTACGCCCGCGCCGAACTGGCCCCGCACGTAGCCGATTGGTACGAACGCGGCACCATCCCGACCGAGGTCGCCAAGGGCCTCGGTGAGCTCGGCGTCCTCGGGATGCATCTCGACGGCTACGGCTGCGCCGGCACCTCGGCCACGGCGTACGGCGTCGCCTGCCGCGAACTCGAAGCGGTCGACTCCGGACTGCGGAGCCTGGTCTCCGTGCAGGGATCGCTGGCCATGTTCGCCCTCCACCGGTGGGGTACCGAGGAACACCGCCAGGAGTGGCTGCCCCGGATGGCCGCCGGCGACGCGATCGGCTGCTTCGGCCTGACCGAGTCCGACGCCGGCAGCGACCCCGGCTCGATGCGTACGTCCGCGCAGCGCGACGGCGAGGACTGGGTGCTCAACGGATCCAAGATGTGGATCACGAACGGCACTCTCGCCCAGGTGGCCGTCGTCTGGGCGCAGACCGACGACGGGGTCCGCGGATTCGTGGTCCCCACCGACACACCGGGTTTCGCCGCGCACGAGATCCCGCGCAAGCTCTCCTTGCGCGCATCGGTCACCGCAGAGCTGTCCCTCGACGAGGTCAGGCTTCCCGCTTCCGCGGCCCTTCCCGAGGTCCGCGGCCTGAAGGGGCCGCTGTCCTGCCTGAACGAGGCGAGGTACGGGATCCTCTGGGGTGCTGCGGGCGCCGCTCGCGCGTGCTTCGAGGAGGCGCTCGAATACACCCTCGCCCGCTCCCAGTTCGGGAAACCACTGGCCTCGTTCCAGCTCACCCAGCGCAAGCTGGCCGACATGTCGATCGCGGTGACCAACGCCGGCCTCACCGCCGTGCAACTGGGCCGGCTCAAGGACGCCGACCGCATCACCCCTGAACAGGTCAGCCACGGAAAGCTGGCCAACGTCCGGGTGGCGCTCGACGTCGCGCGCACCGCGCGAGGCATGCTCGGCGCGGCCGGCATCACGCTGGATCACACCGTGATGCGCCACATGAACAACCTCGAGACGGTATCGACGTACGAAGGCACCGAAGAGATGCACACCCTCAGCATCGGGCGGGCCCTCACCGGCATTCCCGCGTTCCGCTGACGCTGATCGCGGCCGCGAGCCGAGACGGGGGGAGGTTGCCCCTCAGCCGGTCAACTGCCCACCGGTTCCGGGCTGTCGGCCGACCGAGCCCCTCACTCGTCCAGAGTGAGGGCATGCTCGAGGTCGTCGGCAGCGGCCCGGAGCGTACGCACCGTGAAACGCAGGTGGTGCGGGTCGTAGCGGACGCCGGGCATCGATACGGACAGGCCCGCGACCGCGATGCCGTCGGCGGTGCGAACGGGCACACCGATGGCGACGACGCCGCCTTCGGAACGTTCCTGGTTCAGGGCGAACCCGTTGCGGCGGATCGTGGCGAACACGTCGCGAGGCAACGGCGCAAAAGCGACGCCGTCGACTGGGACGCCGTCCTGGCCGCGTACGAGGCAGTGAGACCGGAACACTGCCGACGCGTGGTCACGACATCGCGATCATGGGGTCGGCTGTGGCATCTCGACGGCCAGGACCGACAACGGCGCAACAACCTCCTGCGGAACCGCGATGTCCACGACTACACGTTCGTCGACTGGCTCTACGGCCCGACGGCAGTGGACCCGGACGACGAACCGGAGATGTTCACCCCCGTACCGCTCGAGCCCACCGGTCACGTGTCGTGAGCCGTCTCCGCGGTCGTGGCCCGACCTCCGACGGGGGAAGCCACCCTCGGCATCGCCCAGGGGAAGGAGCAACGGGAGTGGGATCCGGGGATGCGGCCTGACGAGACAGTACGGTGCACTCACCAATCGTTCAGGTAGGGGTGCACGCTCATGCTGGGAATGGACGCGGGGCAGCCGGACCCCGCCACGGACACTGCCCTCCCAGACCGGAACCTGCTGATGTCGTTGGCCTTCCGGCTGCTCGGCTCGACGCACGATGCCGAGGACGTCGTGCAGGAGACGTACGCACGGTGGTACGCGATGCCCGAGTCCGCCCGCACGGAGATCACATCCCCAACTGCCTGGCTGGTGAAGGTCGCTGGGCGGATCGGACTCGACCACCTCAGCTCCGCGCGGGTCCGCCGGGAGCGGTATCCGGGTGAGTGGCTGCCCGAACCGCTGCCGGACAGCGCGGTGTGGACCAGCGTTCTGCCCTCACGTCTGGCGGAGGACCCCGCCGATCGAGTCGCTCTCGACGACTCGATCTCCATGGGAATGTTGGTCATGCTGGAGTCCCTCACTCCTGCGCAGCGAGTGACGTTCGTCCTCCACGACGTGTTCAAGGTGCCCTTCGCCGAGATCGCCACCATCGTCGGCAGGAGCACGGAGAGCTGCCGCGCGCTGGCCGTGGCGGCTCGCCGCGGCATCGGCTCGACGCGAAGGAGCGAGGCACATCCGCTGGAGTACGCGAGGGTGGTCAAGGAGTTCAAGAGGGCGTGCCGGACCGGCCGACTCGACTGTCTGGCCGAGCTGTTGGACCCGCGGGTCGTCTCCCGTGCGGACGGCGGCGGCCGTGCCAGGGCTGCGCTCAGGCCCATCCACGGAGCGGACCGGACGGCGCGATATCTGGTCGGCGTGTTCCGGCGGGAATCCCACCTGGCCGTCACCCTGGAGAACGCGGGGCGCCGTCCGGCGCTCGTCTGCCGCGCGGACGGCGTGGTGCGCGGTGTCGTCTCACTGCACGTCGTGCGGGGCCGCATCACTGATGTGTGGCTCACCTTGAACCCGGAGAAGCTGGCTTCCTGGCCCTGACGGGCACGGCACGTGGAGCATCGAGCCCGTCAGCCCGTCAGCCCGTCAGCCCGTCAGCCCGTCAGCCCGTCAGCCCGTCAGCCCGTCTACCCGTCAGTTCGACTGCCGGGCCAGTGCGGCGAGTTCCGTGAGGCGGCGCAGCTGGGCGGAGCGTTCCGACTCCACCTGCTCGTCGGCCGCGTTGCCGGCCGCCGCGGCGTCGAGCAAGGCGAGTGTCTCGCGTACGGCGCCCGGCATGGACTGCGTGATCGATCGGGCCAGTTCATCGGCATGGGAGCCCAGTTCGTCCACCGGTACGACGGAGTTGGCCAATCCGATGCGCAGGGCCTCCGGGGCCGCGACCGGTCGGCCGGTCACACAGATCTCCGCGGCCCGCGCGTAGCCGACGGTTCGTACCAGCGGCAAGGTGCCGCCCAAGTCGGGTACCAGTCCGAACGAGGCCTCCGGCATCACGAACGCCGCGTCCTCCGCCACGACACGGATGTCGCAGGCGAGGGCCAGGTGGAAGCCGGCACCGACCGCCGAACCGGACACGGCCGCGATCGTCACCCGGTCCGGATCCCGCAACCACCGGAAGCCTGCCTGGAATTCGGCGATCACGTCCGCACCGTCCTGCGGTCCGAGCCCGGCGATCCCGGCGATGTCCGTCTCTCCCGGGATGCCGCCGGCGAGCATGCGCCGGTCCAGGCCCGTGGAGAAGTCGCTGCCCGAGCCACGCACGACGACCACGAGAACTTCGGGGTCGAGGCCTTCGCCGATCGCCTTGAGCGCCTGCCAGGTGGACGGTGTCTGTGCGTTGGAAGAGGCCGGACGGTCGAGGGTGATGCTCGCACGCGGCCCGTCCACGTCGAGGCGTACGCCGCCGCGTTCCAGGACGGTGGAGTCGATGGATCTCGGCATGTGGTGCCTCCGATGTCGTTGAGCGCCCCATCGTCTGGATCGCCTGATGGTTCGCGATGGCTGAGGGGAATGCGGGTGAGGATCCGCGCGACCGCATCCACCCCGGCGTCACCCGAGTGCCGGGGTGGAGGTGTTTTCCCGTCGCTGTTCGCGGCGGTCGCGGGAGGTGGTGACGACGATGATCGCGATTCCCAGGAGCGCCACGATCGCGTTTGCGGCGGTGAGGGTGATGGCCTCGCCGATCGTTGCGCCTTCGAGGTGGGCGAGGTGGTAGAAGAAGTGCGGCACGGAGAAGAGCGAATAGGCCAGCGAGGCGGGGACGACGAAGTGCGCCTTCGGTTTGACGAACGCGATGCCGAGCAGTAGCGCGATGCCGAGGGTTGCGCCGCCGAAGTCGCGGGCGTAGTGCTCGCTGAAAGGCGGGGTCAGGTCGACGGTCGGGAAATTGCGGTAGAAGGTGTCCGGTGAGATCGCGTTCCACCCCCCGACCACGATTTCGTCGAGGAACAGGATGGCGAGCCCGATCCGGATGAAGACGGTCATGGGGTTTCTCCTCCACTGTGCGCGGCTCGCTTCGCAGGCGCGTGCTCGGCACCGTTCGCGCGGTTCCATTGGATATGACTACGTAGGACGTCGTTTCGTGAGGTTGCACTCCTGATCGGCGGTTCGGCTCACATTCGGGTGCGCTGTTCGGTCGTAACCGGTGAGACCGCTGTCGAATCGAAGCTGGCGAGGCCATATGTGTGCAGCAGCGAGTCAGGTCCACGGGCGCCTTCGGCGAGGGTTGTTCGTCGCGACCGCTTTGTCGGTCGTGTTGTCGGTCCTGATGCCGGCCCACGGCGTTTCGGCGCACAGCGCGCTGCAGTCGAGCACGCCGCAGCTCGGCGAGCACCTTGCGTCGATGCCTCCGCAGATCGAGCTGAGGTTCGCGGAACCGGTGAAGGACATCGGCGCGAAGGTCACCCTGGCCGACGAACAGGGGAAGAACTGGGCGGCGGGATCGGCGGTCGTGGACGCCGCGGTCGTCTCGTCCGGGGTGCGGTCGGATATCCCCGACGGTCGCTACGAGGTGCGCTGGCGCAGCGTCTCCGGCGACGGGGCGCCGATGTCCGGCGTCGTGAGATTCGCGCTCGGGAACGCGAAGGCGGACTCCAACCCCCTCCATGCTGTGCTGACCGCCCGGGATGCTTTCTGGATCCAGATGGTGGCGTTCGCGGTCGTCGGTGCGTTCGTCGGCTATACGGCCTATGGCCTGGTCACCGTGTACGGCCGGCGTTCCCGCCCCCGGCGCACTGATTGACGCGGTGGACGCACCTCACATTCCGGGTCCGGCGGCGGTCATCAAGGGAAACGGACGAACCCGTCGTCCCGAGAGGAGCATCAGACATGGCTGATAACGCCGACTATCGATTGCTGGACCAGGCCCATCTCGAAAAGGGCATCGGCCCGTCGCATGTCATGACCGTCCGCATCGAACTCGAGCCCGGATCGCAGGGGTCGCCGCCGCACCGTCATTCCGGACCGGTCTTCGCCTACCTCGTCGAGGGGGAGCTCGTCTTCGAGCTCGAAGGGGAGCCTGAACGCGTGATCCGCGCGGGGGAGGCGTTCTGGGAGCCTGGTGGCGATGTCATCCACTATCAGGCTGCGAACAACCTCTCCGACGCCCGGAGCGTTTTCATCGCCGTGATGGTCTGTGCGCCGGGCGAGGAAATGCTGACGTTCGTGAGTGCGGACGAACTCGCGGAGCGCGCGCACCTGCGTCATCCACGCCCGGCATGAAGTGGCCGAGGGGCGGCACAGCATTCATGCTGTGCCGCCCCTCGGCCATGACTGGGCAGGCCGGTTACGGGTGTGGGAATCCCTGCCGCCAGGACGCGTACTTCGGATTCCAGCCCGCTGCGCGGGCTTTCGCGTTGGCAGCGCCACGGCCTCTCGGCGTCTCCTCCGGGAGTGCGGTGACCTTCGGCGCGGGTGCGGCGAGACCGGCGGCGTAGCGGGGCAGCCACTCGGTCGCCGGAGCGGGCTCGTCGTCCACGATGTTGTACGCGCCCGCGGGCCAGTCGATCGCCTGCACGGTCGCGGTGATCACATCGTCGAGATGGACGAAGGACGTGATCGCCGGAGTTGCCGGCACCAGACCGGCAGTCACCGCCTCGGCCATCCGAGCCCCGGGTGCGTACCAGGTACCCGGGCCGTACAGCATGCCGTACCGGAGGACAGTGGCCCGAGGCATGCGGCGGACCAGGTCCTCCATCGCCTCGATGGCCGAACCCGGCTCGATCGGGTCGTCCTCGACGGCAGGTGCTTCACCGGGGACGTATGCCCAGGCGATGCTCTGGACCATCATGCGTCCCACGCCCGCGGCCTCGGCGGCGGCGACGAGGTTCGCCGTCCCCGCACGCCGGATGCGTGCGTTGGCGTCGGTGTCGAAGTCACCCAGGTCGGTCAGCTCGTGCAGTACGAGGTCGGGCGCGGCCTCGTGCACGACAGCCGCCAGACGCGGGGCGTCGAAGACGTCGACGACGACACCTTCGGCGGCGCCTCGCTCGCGAAGGTGTGCGACGTTCTCCGCGCGACGGGTCGTGGCGGTGACGTGGTGTCCCGCCTCGGCGAGCTGCGGGACGAGTCTGCTTCCGATGACGCCGGAGCCACCGGCGAGGAAGATGCGCATGCCCAACGATTCCCTTCTTCCATGTGTTCAGTGAACTCTCGACGACTCGACTCCGCGAGGCCCTGACGGACCGGGCCGTTCAGCCGGCCTGGGCCGCGAGCCATTCGTCAAAGGTCTGTCGACCGAGACGTGTGCCGGCCCGCGGGAGCAGCGTGCCGTCTCGCATGCCGCGCCCCCAGGCTCCCGGGAGCGAGACCTCGATGACCGGCCGGCGCCGACCGGTCGCCGCGAGGTAGCGCCGGACGAGATCGGCCATCCGCTCCTCACGCGGCCCGGCAAGCTCGGGCACGACCCCGCGGGGCTCGCCGGCGGCGACCGCGACGAGCTCTGTGGCGACCTCCGTCACCGCGATCGGCTGCGCCCGCATCTTCGGAACCACCTGGAGCGGACCCGCCTTGCCGTGTCCGACGAGCTGCTTCGCGAACTCGTGGAACTGCGTCGTCCGCAGCAGCGACCAGCCACCTCGGTGCACCGCGGTCAGCGTCTTCTCCTGGGCAGCCTTGCCCGCGTAATAGTTCGCGTCGACCTCGGCGGCCCCGATGATCGAGATCGCGACATGGTGGGCCACGCCCGCCGCACGCTCTGCGGAAAGCAGATTCTGCGTGACGGTGGTGAAGAACGTGACGGACTCCTTGGTGGAGGTGCTGCTCGTCGCGGAGGCATCGATCACCGCCGATGCTCCGCGCAGCGCCTCCGTGAGTCCCGCGCCGGTCACCAGGTCGGCTCCGGAGCCTCGGCTGACCGACACGGGCTCGTGTCCCGCGGCGTGCACGGCGTCCACGACGTGACGTCCGAGCATCCCGGTCGCGCCGGCAACGACGATCCTCATCGGGTCACCGCCCCGGCCTCCATGTGCACCCGTGTGGACAGGGGCGAACTGGGGCGAAATCTTGTGTGCATACCTTTCAGGACGTCGCAGGCCACCGGAATGTGAGGCGCCACCTCACACTTCAGCCCGCCACGCGGTCTGATACGTGGAGGAGAACGCGATGACACTTGACGAACCCGACGCACTGCAGGCCGAGGTACTGGGGGAGCGACGCCACCTCGTATCGCTCGCATTCCGGATGCTCGGGACCGTGGCCGAGGCGGAAGACGCCGTGCAGGAGACCTACATCCGCTGGTACCGGCTGTCCCAGGAGGAGCGCGATGCGATCGAAGTGCCGCGAGCCTGGCTGACGCGTGCGGCCGGCCGTGTCTGCCTCAGCGTTCTGTCGTCGGCCCGGCGGCGCCGGGAGCGGTACGTGGGTCCCTGGCTCCCGGAGCCGGTTCCCGCCTATGCCTTCCCCTCGTCCGCCCCCGAGGACCCGCTCGAGCACGTCACCCTCGACGACTCGGTGAGCACCGCCCTGCTGGTGGTCCTCGAGTCCATGACACCCGCCGAGCGCGTCGCGTTCGTCCTGCACGACGTGTTCGCCATGCCCTTCGCCGAGATCGCAGAAGTGGTCGGACGCACGCCGGCCGCGTGCAGGCAGCTCGCGACATCCGCGCGCCGCCGGGTGCAGCACAGCCGTGCTCGGCGCGCGTCACGCGCCGAGCACGACAAGATCGTCAGGGCATTCGCCTCCGCGGCGAGAACGGGCGATGTCGCGGGCCTCGTCGCCGTCCTCGACCCGGAAGCGGTACTGCGCTCCGACGGGGGCGGCGTGGTGTCGGCGGCGCTGAACCCGGTCTCGGGTGCGGACAAGATCGTCCGGTTCCTCTTCGGCGCGCTCAGGAAGAATCCCCGGGCCACCGTGCTGGAACAGGAGACTCCCGACGGACTCGGATTCGCGCTCTGGGACGAGGGGCGGATCATCGGCGTCGTCACCCTGGAAGTCGCGGCCGATCTCGTGACCGACGTGCGGATGGTGATGAACCCCGACAAGCTCACGCTCTGGAACTGACCCTCACATTCTCGCGCGCCGTCCGGTCCTGAGTGCAGGCGGCGCACCCTCGGCGCCCGCCCGCGGTCCGGCACGCGCCGAGGGGTGGAGGCGCGCCTTCATGCCGCTGCCCGGGCTTCCTTCACGTCGTGAACTCACCTCTTGACGCGGCCTGGCGTTGCCTCTAACTTCCTGACGCACCAGCCGTTCACGCTCTCGGCCATCGTTCATGTGGCTGAACTGCCGTACGACTGCTGTGACTTCGGCCGTCCCCCCACTGGAAGGCACCCCCCATGCGCAACGACCCCACACCCCCGACCCGCACCAGATCCGGTACTCCGGCCCTCCGGTCCCGCGCCCTGCGCCGCCCCCGAGCCTTACTCCTCGCCGTCGCCGCGGCACTGGCCGCCGTGCTCGGCGCGATGCTCCTCGCGCCGGCCTCCGCCGCACCCGAAGAGCCCGCGCCGTCCCCCGCGTCGGCGGCCGCCGCCCCGGCCGAGTTCACCCACCCCGGCGTACTGGTCAGCCGTCCCCAACTCGACTTCGTACGCAAGCGGGTGAACGCCGGCGAACAGCCCTGGAAGGGCGCCTACGACGAGATGCTCGACAGCAGGTACGCCTCACTCTCGCGCACCGCGAAGCCTCGCGAGGTCGTCGAGTGCGGCTCGTACTCGGACCCGAACATCGGCTGCACCGACGAGCGCGAGGACGCGATCGCCGCGTACACGCTCGCCCTGGCCTGGTACATCACCGAGGATCCGCAGTACGCCGAGAAGGCGATCGAGATCATGGACGCCTGGTCCGACGTGATCAAGGACCACACCAACACCAACGCCCCGCTGCAGACCGGCTGGGCCGCCTCCTCGTGGCCGCGCGCCGCCGAGATCATCAAGTACACCTACGACAGCTGGCCGAACGCCGACCGCTTCGGCACCATGCTGCGTGACGTCTACCTCCCGGAGGTGGTCAACGGTTCGCAGAGCAACGGCAATTGGGAGCTGACGATGGTCGAGGCCACCATCGGCATCGCCGTCTTCCTCGAGGACCGGAGCGTCTACGACAAGGCGGTCGAGAAGTTCCACGGACGCGTGCCCGCCTACCTCTACCTCGAATCCGACGGATCCCTGCCGAAGACCGCCCCGGGCAGCGGACTGGACACCCCCGACGAGATCATCGAATACTGGCACGGGCAGTCCACGTTCATGAACGGCCTGTCCCAGGAGACCTGCCGCGACCTCACACATGCCGGCTACGGATTCTCGGCCATCTCGCACATCGCCGAGACCAGCCGCATCCAAGGTGAGGACCTCTACCCGGAGATCGCCGACCGACTGCGGCACGCCTTCGGCCTGCACGCCAAGTACCAACTGGGCGAGCCCGTTCCCGGAAACCTCTGCGGCGGCAGCCTCAAGGACAAGCTCGGACCCATCACCGAGGTCGCCTACAACGCCCTGCACAACCGTCTCGGACACCCCATGGACAGCACCGGACGTCTCACCGAACAGCAGCGCCCGTCCGGCTCCAACAACCTCTTCGTCGCCTGGGAAACACTGACCCACGCCGACAACCCGTCCTGACATACGGAAGAACGACCAGAGGCAAGTTTGTACCGATCACCCGGATCGGTACAAGCCTGCCGCCGGCCATCGACCTGCGCCACGACAGACTGCCGTCATGCCGCTCCGAGCGCCGCCGCACTAGGCACGTGGCCGCATCCTCGAGTTCGGCAGCACCGGCGCGGGCAGCGGCGGCAGTTGCCCGGGCGGGAACTCGCCGAACAGGGCGGGCTTGCCGGTGTCGACAGGATCGGCGGGCTCGAAACCGAGCTCGGCCTGATACCGGCGGCGGAACTCGACGATCTCGTCGTGACTGCGCCCGATGAAGTTCCACCACATCACGATCTGCTCTCCCAACGGCACACCGCCCAGCAGGATGACGCGGGCTCCGGTGTCACCGGCCGTGATGACCAGCGTCTCGGATCCGGGTGGGACGTAGGCGAGTGACCGATGGTCGACGGCGGCCGAGTTCACCGTGACGGCGGCGTTCTCGGCGAGGACGGCGTGCTCGAAGTCGGCCCGCACGGTGAGCCGGGCCTCGGAGCCGGGCTCCAGTACGAGTTCGGCACCGAGCAGGTCGGGTGTCCGCGTATCGACCGGGGAGACCGAGCCGAGGAGTTCGCCGATGAACACACGAGCCGTGACACCGGGAAGCGCCACCGGCTCCGGAACGTGATGCACGAACGCGTTCTCACCGAAACGCGCCTCGTCCGGCAGCGCGTACCAGAGCTGTACGCCGTGCAGAGTGCTCACGTCGGGGCCGCTGATCTCCTGATGCGTGATGCCACGGCCCGCGATCATCAGGTTGAGCTCGCCCGGCACGACCGGCGCCGAGTTGCCGCCGGAGTCGAGATGGTCGACATGGCCGGCGAACAGCCAGGACACCGTCGCGAGCCCGGTGTGCGGATGCCGCGGCATCCGCATGCCGCCGGTCTCCGACACCGCGTCGGGACCGAAGTGATCGAGGAAACACCACGACCCCACCAACGACCTCCGCCGCTGCGGCAGTGTCCGGTGCACGGTCGTCGCCCGCACACCGCCGAGCGGAACCGGACGCGGCGTGAGGACCTCCACCGCGGTGCAGGGCTCCCCCTGCTCCAGGACTTCCGGACGAGGATGCGTCTCGAGGTTGCTCATCGCGCGATCTTCCCCTCCGCGTCACGGAGACGCACCGGGTGGTGACTGAGAATCGATATGCGGTTGAAGGCGTTGATGGTGACCGCCACCCACTCGGCCGCGACGAAGGCCTCCTCGCCGAGCACCGACTGCGCCCCGGCGAGATCGGCCTCCGACTCCTCGGTGGTGGGAAGTGAGGTGACGGCTTCGGCGACCGCGAGCACAGCCCGCTGCCGCTCGTCGAACACCTGGGTCTCCCGCCATGCCGGCAGCAGGTCCAGCTTCTGCTGCGCTGCCCCGGCCTTCCTCGCCTCGCGCGCATGCAGGTCCATACAGAAGGCGCAGGCGTTGATCTGCGACGTACGGAGTTTGATGAACTCGACTTCCTGCAGCGAGAGTCCGCGCTGCAACGCCGCCTCGCGGATCGCCGCCGAGAACGCTCTCGCGGCCTTCCACGCCTCGGGCATGACCTTGTCCAAGTACGGACGCATCGTTTTCCTCTTCCGCGGAGACAGCGCCTGCTCGCCCTCCGCTCTCGACTGCCATGGATTCGCCATCGATGCGGCGCCGTCGCCGTCGCTGCCTATCCGTCAAGTCCCGTTCGTGCGCTGCCGGTTGTCACCCTGAGTCACCGGCATGCGGCGAGCGTCCGGCTTGTTCCACGGTGCGGACGACGGTGATCCGGCCTCCGTCGCCGGGATCGGGATCGGGCAGGATCGACTCCGGATCGACGACGTACACCTCGTGGCCGTCGAGTGTGAGTCGGCGTGTGACCTCCAGGATCATGCGCCGGGCCACGTCGTCGATCGAGTGGACCATCGTGAGGTCCACAGCGACCTTGACCTCCCGGGGCGCGGATTCCACGGCCTCGCGCACCACCCGCTCGGCACCGGCGAAGCCGATCCCGCCTTGCAGTTGGAGGACCCGTAGTGCGTCCGGGCCGCTGCCGACCACGTGGTTGGAGCGCACGGACGCGCGCGCGGCGGCCGGTACCCCCATCACATGCAGCCCCATGTCGGAGGAGAACCGTTCGAACAGGGACACCCCGCGCACGCTGTTTCCGTGAGGATCCAGGCGCGGCGAGAACGTGGCGATACCGATCTGGCCGGGCAGCGCACCGATCAGGCCGCCGGCCACACCGCTCTTCGCGGGGATGCCGACCTGGGTCGCCCAGTCACCCGCCGCGTCGTACATCCCGCAGGTGAACATGACGCTCAGCACCTGACGCACCACCCGCTCGGAGATCACCCGCTCACCCGAGAGCGGATGCACCCCACGGTTGGCCAACGTCGCGGCCATCATGGCCAGATCGCGCGCGGTGACGAGGACGGAGCATTGACGGACGTAGCCGTCGACGACGGACCTCGGGTCCTCGGTGAGGACGTCGTGGCTGCGGAGCATGTGCGCAATGGCGAGATTGCGGTGTGCGTGCTCCATCTCCGACGCGCACACCGCCTCGTCCGTCCTCAGCCGGCGTCCGGCGAAGGCCGAAAGGCCCTGCACCACGCGCTCCACACGCTCCGCCGGTTTCAGATCCTGCGAGCCCGCCAGCGAGTGAGTGGTGATCGCGCCCGCGTTGATCATCGGGTTGAGCGGGCGACCGGTGTCGCTCTCCAGGGAGATCTGGTTGAACGCCTCTCCCGACGGCTCGACTCCGACCTTGGCGAGCACGGCGTCGAATCCGCGATCGGAGAGAGCCAGGGCATACGCGAACGGCTTGGAGATCGACTGGATCGTGAACTCGACATCGACGTCACCGACTCCGTAGACCTCGCCCTGGACCGTGGCGAAGGCCGCGCCCAGGCGCTCGGGATCCGCTGCTGCGAGCTCGGGGATGTATCCGGCCGGCTCGCCGGACGTATCGGGCTCCGCATCTTCGAGCGCCTCGGCCAGATAGTCGGGAATGACGGACCGCATGGGTGTTCCTCTCACCGGACGGGCAAGCTTCGGGCTGCGGTGCCAGTGCTTCCGCCGCCGTAGTACGTCTACGCTCCCGTTGACCGTCGGAGCGTCACCGAATCGCCACCGGATGTGCGGGACCGCGGATATCAGCCCTCCACGGTGCGCGTGACCAGGGCGATGTCGGACGACGTCGGCCGACGGAACACGCCTCCGTTCGCGACGAACGCGTCGCCGTGCTTCGCCAGATGGCGAGCGAACAGCGGGCACACCGGCACGACGGTCAGATTCCTGCGCATGCTGTCATCGAGCGCCTCACGCACCAGCAGCCCGGCCAGACCACGGCCACCGAACTCCTCGTCCACCTCGGTGTGGAAAAAGATCCGCTCGTCACCCGCTCGGGGCGGGTCGATGAATTCGGCCCTGCCTGCGGGGGATCCGTCGGCGAGGTTCACGGTGTAGGCGTTGATCGGGCCGGTGAGATCCAGCTCGACCGTCACGGAGGCGCCGGTCTTGTCGGTCAATCCTTCAGCCATCGGACTTTCCTGTCGTCGGGGCGATCGCGAGAGGGCGTGGCGGGCGAAGAAGGTGTTCCTGTGTGCGCGGCGCGGCGGTGTCCGGCCGGGGCAGGCGGCGGAGGCAGGTGCGTCGCGGTACGCCGCGGTGTGTTCAGTCCTTGACGTTGCTGCGGGACTGATACAGCAGGTCTTCGTACTCGGGGTGCCGGGCGATCCACCCCGCGAAGAACGGGCAGGTGGCCAGCACCCGCAGGTTCGCGGCGCGCGCCTCGTCGAGAGCGGTGCGGACCAGCGCTGCCCCCACGCCCCGGCCCTCGTGTTCCGGAGAGACCTCGGTGTGCACGAAGGCGATCAGTTCCGGCGTGCGGATGTAATCCGCGATGCCCGCGACCTCGGACGCTCCGTCGATCCGGGCTTCGTAACGCTTCGCTTCGGCAGCGTCCGTCACTTCCACCGACATGTGCCCTCCAGATGCCTTCCGCATGGACGTTCTCCACGCTAACCCAATCTAGTTGATGCATCAACTTTCTGCCTGGCGTGCGGTCCGGGCGGCGCCGATACGCTCCCTTCATGAACCCAACGCCTCGCTGGCTGACATCGGAGGAGAAGACCGCCTGGGACAGCTTCATCCACATGCAGGAGAAGCTCATCGGCCGACTTTCCCGCCGTGTCCAAGCCGACTCCGGGATGTCCGCCTCCGACTACGTCGTATTGGCGAAACTCACCGAAACCACCGGCGGGCGGATCCGCTTCATGGATCTGGTGAAGCTGGTGGAGTGGGAGAAGAGCCGTATGTCGCACCAGGTCGGCCGGATGGTCAAGCGCGGCCTGGTGGCCAAGGAGGAATGTCCCGACGACGGGCGCGGATCCTTCATCGTCGCCACCCCGGCCGGCTACCAGGCGATCGAGGATGCCGCGCCCACGCACGTCGAGCACGTCCGCCGACTGTTCATCGACGCCCTCACCCCGGAAGAGCTCGATGCCCTCGCCCGGATCTCGGACCGCGTCCTCGCGCACATGGACGAACAGCCCGACTGACCGATCGGACAGGGCTTCCCGGAGACTCGCCAAGGAGAGTTCCATGACCGCAGAGAGCACTCGCACGACCGCCCGCACCGGGACGGACGCGTTCTGGCAGGACGCCGACCGCCATGTGGTGCGCTACGGTGCCGCCTTCACGCCTCGGATCATCGAGAAGGCCACCGGCAGCTACCTCTACGACAGCAGCGGCGCAGCCATCCTGGACTTCACCTCTGGTCAGATGAGTGCGGTACTCGGGCACGCTCATCCGGACATCGTCCGCGCGGTTTCGCGGTCGGTGGCCGAACTGGACCACCTGTTCAGCGGGATGCTCAGCCGCCCCGTCGTCGACGTCGCCAAACGCCTGGCCGCGACATTGCCGGAGGACCTGAGCAAGTCCCTGCTCCTGACGACCGGGGCGGAGGCCAACGAGGCCGCGCTGAAGATGGCGAAACTGTCCACCGGAAAGCACGAGATCGTCTCCTTCGACCGGTCCTGGCACGGCATGACGTCCGGGGCCGCGGCAGCCACGTTCTCCGCCGGCCGGCGCGGCTACGGACCCGCCCAGCCGGGCAACTTCACCCTGCCCACACCCAACAGCTACCGCTCGCCGTTCCGTCGCCCCGACGGCTCGTACGACTGGGAGGCCGAGCTGGACTACGGATTCGCGCTCGTGGACCAGCAGTCGACCGGAACACTGGCCGCCTGCCTGATCGAGCCGATCCTGTCCTCCGGCGGGATCATCGAGCTGCCGGTCGGCTACCTCGGGCGCCTCAAGGCGATGTGCGCCGAACGCGGCATGCTGCTCATCCTCGACGAGGCCCAGACCGGCCTCGGGCGTACCGGTCACATGTACGCCTTCGAGCGTGACGGGGTCGCGCCGGACATTCTCACTCTCTCCAAGACGCTCGGGGCCGGCCTGCCGGTCGCCGCGGTGGTGACGAGCGACCGGATCGAACAGGCCTGCCACGAACGCGGCTTCCTGTTCTTCACCACCCATGTCTCCGACCCACTGGCGGCGACGGTCGCACTGACCGTCCTCGATGTGATCGACAGAGACGATCTGGTCGCCCGCGCCGCGACCCTGGGCAAGCAGCTCACCGAACGCCTGCACGCGCTACGGGAGGCACACGACGTAGTGGGCGATGTTCGGGGGCGCGGGCTGCTGCAAGGTATCGAGCTGGTGCAGGACAAGGCGAGCAAGACACCCGCCGACCAGCTCGGGCAGGACGTCACGGCCGCCTGCCTGGAGCGTGGCTTGCACCTGAACATCGTCCAACTCCCCGGAATGGGCGGCATCT
Source organism: Streptomyces sp. YIM 130001 (assembly GCF_003574445.1). Taxonomy (GTDB): domain Bacteria; phylum Actinomycetota; class Actinomycetes; order Streptomycetales; family Streptomycetaceae; genus Streptomyces. The sequence continues at coordinate 332,207 of NZ_KZ984549.1, read as the reverse complement.
TCCGCATCGCCCCGCCGCTCACCGCCACCGAGGACGAACTGCACGAGGGCCTCGACATCCTCGAAGCGTCCCTCGACGCGACGCTCGCGGGCCGCACTTGATGTGAGGGGCTGTGGGCCCGGGAGCGGTGGCCGCCGGATGTCGGACGCCGGTCCTGGGCAGCGTCGACCGGCGCGAAAGGTCGGGGTCGGGCCCTTGCGGCAGAGGGTCCGACTGCGCGCCACCTCGGCGTCGCGGCGATCGGGTTGCCGGTTGCCGCAGCGTCGCCCCCCTAAACCACCCAACTCCTCCGGTTTCTGAGGCGGTTGTCGAATGCCGGGTGTCAGATGCCTTTGAGTACGCGATCAAGTGCTGACCGGCCCGCTGGTCCCCAATGCGGCTTGCCGCCGGGGAGGCCTCGGTCTCCGTTTTGCCCCATGAGCGTCAGGAAGAGGCTCTTCATGGCGGCCAATCCGCGGGCGCGCCGGATCGCCGCCTCGTCTGCCTGCGCGTACGTGTCGAAGAAGCGCGAGGCCGTGCCTGCGGGAAGCAGTACCCACGCGGCGGCGAGGTCCCACGCCGGATCGCCGGCGAAGAGGTCGCCGAAGTCGACGATGCCTGCGAGCGTTCCGTCCGAGACGACGACGTTCGCGGGATGGAGGTCGCCGTGCACCCACACCGGCGGGCCCTCCCACGCGTCGGCCGCAACGGCTTCGCCCCAGACGGCCCGCACGTCGGCGGCGATGCCGTCGAGGGCGACGGCCTGGGCGAAGCCCTCGAAGGCGTCCGTGCAGTGTCTGGGGTGGGAGCCGCGGTCCGTACTGACCGGGGCGTCGTCGGGCGCCTTCACATGGAGCGCCCGGAGGAAGCGCGCCAAGGTGTCGGCCGCGTGGTCGCCGTGGCTGATCGAACCGTGGTCCAGCGGTGTGCCGGGGACCCAGGTCATCACGGTCCAGTGCTTGGGGAAGCGCTCGGACGGTTCGCCGTACCGCACCGGGGTCGGCACCGGGAGCGGCAGGCTCGGAGCCAGCTCGGGCAGCCACCGCCGCTCCTTGAGCTGGAGCTCGGGGGTGGGGTCCATGCGCTGCACGCGTACGGCCAACTCGTCCCCGAGGCGCCACATTTGGTTGCCCCAGCCTCCCGGCACCTCGCGGATGGCCAGGTCTGCGAGGTCTGGATGTTGATCCCGCAGCAGGTCGCGGATCAGATCTGCGGTGATCTCGATGTCGGTGTCCGTCATGCCGAGTCACGATACTGAGGGCGGCAGGCGGCAGGTCCCGGTGGGCTGGTGCAGGCGCGGAGGTTCTCGCCGTGGTGGTCGGTGGCGAGCGCGGACGGCAGCGTGCAGGGGGAGTGGGAGCGGCCTGTCGGCGTCAGATGGGGTGCACGGGCACGGGTCGGCGACCCGTCTGGTGCGTCAGGCCGAGGCCCGACGCACCAGACGATGCGGAACGACAAGGTCCTGCGGCGGTACAGCAGTTCCGGGGCTGTATATCCGGTCGGCGAGGCACTGCAGCGAACGCTCGGCGATCTGCTGCTTGTCCGGGGATACGGTGGTCAGGGCAGGGTTGCTGTAGTGACCGTCCTCGATGTCGTCGAAGCCGACGACCGCCATGTCGTCAGGGACGCGTAGACCCCGCGTGTGGGCCGTGTGCAGGGCGCCCAGGGCGAGTTCGTCACTGAAGGCGAAGACCGCGTCCGGTACTGACCCGCTGTCCAGGAGCTCCGCCATGGCGCGCGCGCCGTCCGCCCGGTGCAGCGCCTCGACCGCGCGCTCGGCCTCCACGACGGGTTCCAGGCCGGCCTGTCGCAGTGCCCCCCGATAGCCTTCCGCGCGCAACACCGCAGTGCCGTTGCGCAGGTGAGGCTGCAGGCCGATGGCTGCGATACGACGCCGTCCCTGTGCCAGGAGGAACTCGGTGGCCTCCCGCGCCGCCATCACGTTGTCCACGGCGACGCGGTCGGCGACGCCGTGCGGGGAGCGCTCGCCCAGCAGAACCAGCGGAGTCCCGGGGGCCGCAGCGGCCAGTTCGGCGGAGTCGAGCGCCCACGGGCTGATGATCAGCCCGTCCATGGCCCGCTCGCCGCCTTGTGCCAGCAGGCGCCTTTCCGCCTCCGCCTCGCCGCCGGTCTGGTCGATGATCACCGTCCAGGAGCGGCGCTGCGCCTCGCGGACCAGCCGCCCGGCCAGTTCGGCGAAGTAGGGCGAGTGCAGTTCGGGGATGGCGAGACCGATGATGCCGGTGCGGCCGGCGCGCAGACTGCGGGCGGCGAGGTTGGGCCGGTAGCCGAGTTCCTCGATCGCCTCCTCGACCCGTCGCCGGGTGCCCGCGGCCACCGAGGCCGTACCGCTCACCACGTTCGACACCGTGCGCACGGACACTCCGGCCCGCGCGGCCACATCCTTCAGACGACTGCTCACGTCGCCATCCTTTCACCACGCCATGTCGCCGCACGCAAAGAAGAGTTGATATCTCTTGCCGCGTTGCATGCAACGTTGCAATCTAGGGGTACGACCACGCTTGCAAGGAGGCAGGAATGGCAACGCAGACCCCGCACGCCTATCCCGGTGTCGCCCTCGAGAGCCTCGATGTCCCGGTGGGCCATGATGTCGAGAACCTCTACACCGACGGCATCACCGCACGGAAGGGGGCGTTCACCACGGAGTGGACGGATCGTCTCCGTGAGGACATCGACCAGGCGTTCACCGAGGCGCGTTCCCGGCCGGGCGGTGCCGTGGGCCGGGGCCCGAACCGCTTCTACGTAGAGATCCACCCCGAACAACTGCGCGGCTTCGTCGAGCTGGCCGACCATCCGTGGGTGCGTTCGGTGGCCACCGCCGTGCTCGGCCCGGACTACCGCATCGTGGAGCTGGGTTTCGACGTCCCTCTCGAGGGTGCCGTCAACCAGCCCTGGCACCGCGACTTCCCCAGCCCCGAGGAGACGCGCGGTGCGGGCCGGTTGACCTCGCTGGCGTTCAACGTCACCGCCGTCGACACGGAGCCGGACATGGGCCCGTTCGAGATAGCGCCGGGCACGCAGTGGGACGACGAGCCGGATTTCGACCACGGCATGTTCCCGCCCCGGGAGCGCTACGGGCGCTACGCGGAGCGCGCCGTGCGCAAGTACCCGCAGCGGGGCGACATTTCGGCGCGTACGGCACTGACCATCCACCGGGGAACCAAGAACGAGTCGGCGAAGTCCCGGCCCGTCCTGGTCCTCGGCCTCGACGGCCCGGAGGCGGACAACGGCGACCACCACGACACCGCCGTCACACGCGCCTACTGGGAAGCGCTGCCCGAGCGGGTGCGCCGCCACCTCGACTGCCCGGTCGTGGACGAGCTGCCCCCGCTGACGCAGAAGCACACCATCGAGGGCCTGGTCATGGGCGACGCCTGAGGCCGGCGGCCCAGCCGAGCCGGCCGCCGGCAGCACGGCTTCCCGGCTCGAGCGGGTCGATGAGCGAAGGCCCTCGCCTCAGGTGCTGTCGGCTCTCGTCACCCCAACGCCCTTACCACCGACCGCAGAAGGCGTTCGTTCTCGGGTGCCGCACCGCCCGGGAAGGCGAAACGGCGGCGGGTGTAGGCGTACGCGAAGCCTTGCCGGGGGTCGGCCAGGGCGAGGGAGCCGGCGGCGCCGCTGTGGCCGAACGCGCCCGCGCCGAGTGCGGGGAACCGAGGGCCGAAGCTCTGGAAGCCGAGGCCGAACGCCTGGGGCATTCCGGACACCAGGTCGGTCCCCGCGGAGTGGATCCGGGCGAAGTCGGCGGCGGTGTCCGGCCGCAGGAGCGGATCGTGTCCGTCCAGGCCGAAGGCGGCGGCCGCGTACATGTCGGCCAGGCCGCGCGCCGTTCCGACGCCGCCCGCCGACGCCTGCCCGCCCGCGCGTACGGTGCGGGAGTTCGGGAACTCGTACAGCTCGCGGCTGTCGGGTGAGTGGTTGTTGAACGCGATGCCGCCGAGGCTGTGCGGGCTCGTCCAGACGGCTTCGAGGAGGGCTGCCTCGTCCGGCGTCGGCAGCATCGGCAGTGTGCTGAGGAAGCGCGGCTCCTCCGTCTCGGGGAGCCCCAGCCACAGGTCGAGGCCGTGCGGGACGCGGATCCGCTCGTCGAACCACTCCTGCAGGGTCCGCCCGGTGGCCCGGACGATCACCTCGCCGACCAGTGCCCCGATCACGAACGCGTGGTAGCCGAAGTACTGCCCCGGCTGCCAGAACGGCCGCTGCCCGGCCAGCCGGGACGCGATCGCACGGTCGTCGGCCAGTTCCTCCTGGCTGAACCCGGTATCCGGGCCGATCAACCCGGCGCGGTGCGCGAGCAGTTCGCGGAGCGTGACGGCGCTCTTGCCCTCGGCGGCGAAGTCCGGCCAGTACGAGGCCACGGTGCGGTCCAGGTCCAGGGCGCCGTCCTGCACCAGGAGCGCGGTGACCAGGTACGCGGCGCCTTTCGTGGACGAGAAGACGCCGAGCAGCGAATCGGCTTCCACGCCGTCCGAACAGAGGTCGACCACCCGCTCGTCTCCCCGGCGAACCACCAACTGCGCGCCCGGCGGATGCTCCGCGCCCGCCACGAACGCGGCGAACTCCTCGCCTACGCCGTCGAAGCCCTCGGCGACCGTGCCGTGTACTGCCACGCATCCTCCCCGACCGGGCCGTGACGTCCGTGGCTCGGAGAACCGGGCAGACCCGTGGGCTATTCCCGGTGCCGCCCGTGCCCCCGCGCGCCGGTTCCCCGTCGGCCCCGAGGGACAGGCGGCCGGCTCCGGTTAGGCTGACTGCGCCGTGTCGGGATGGGGCGCCGTACGACTGAAGGAGAGGCCACGTGGTGTCGGAGGAAGCTCGGCCGGACGGCCGGACGGGTCAGGAATCACGGTCCGTGATGGTGGAACGGCCGCCGTTCCACAGCCGGCTGATCACGGATCCACGCGTGCTCGGAGTGCTCGACGAACTCTACGAGCGCGAGCGGCGCGTCAACTGGGAGGCGTACCCCCACGATCCGGACCCGTTCCGGCATGCAGGGACCGGGTTCTCGCTCAGTCCGGAACAGGGCGATCAGCTGTACCTGCTGGTCCGTCACGGGCGGGCGAGTCATGTCGTCGAGTTCGCGACGTCCCTCGGCTTCTCGACGATCTTCCTCGCCGCCGCTGTGCGCGACTGCGGCAAGGGGAGGGTGTACACCGCCGAACTGGTGCCCGAGAAGGTGCAGCAGGCGCGGGAGAACCTCGCACGGGCCGGCCTCGGCGACTACGTCACCGTGCTCGAAGGGGATGCCCGGAAGACGCTCGCCGCTGTTCCGGACGGCATCGACTTCGCGCTCATCGACGGCTGGGAGCCGATCGTCTCCCTGGACGTCCTGAAACTCATCGAACCGAAGCTGAGATCCGGCGCGTTGGTCTACAACGAGAACCAGGACCGGGAGTTCCTGGAGTACGTACAGGCGCCCGACAGCGGATACGGGAACGTGCCGCTGCTCAGCGGCTCCAGCTACAAGCCGCAGGGCGAACTCTCGCTGCGACGCTGACCGTCGCACGCGCCGGCGAAAACGGCGTGCTGCACGCCAGGGCCCCGACGTAGGCTCCAGCTCTGCCGATCGGGTACGCCGCGGGCCGAGGGAGCCGAGTGCATGAACGACGTCGTCACTCCGAGTCGTGCTGCGACGCTGTTGGACCTGGTCGGGGCGCCAGGGCGCCTGAAGTTGCTGGCCACCGTTCTCGAATCGTCCGACGAGGAGAACGGGCGGTCGTTGACGGCGATCTCTGAGATGACCGGGCTGGATCGCATGTCACTCATGAAAGAACTGATGCGGCTCTCGGTGCAGGGACTGATCTCGCTCGACGACGGTCGGGTCACGGCGAATCTGTCCCCCTTGCGGGACACTGCTCGGGCCATGGACAGCGAGTTTCCGGTGACCGTCATCCTGGAGAAGGATCCCGAACTTGTTCGGTTCTTTCGCCACGGACGCCTGGTCAGGATTCCCGAGAACTTCGACGCGAAGAAGCGGGTCGCCGACATTCTGGTGTGTCTGCTGCCGGAGGACCGGGAACTCACCGAAGCCGAGGTGAACCATCTGCTCGGGCAGGTTCACGATGACTACGCGGCCGTCAGGCGACTCCTGGCGGACCTGGGGCTGATCACCCGAAACGGAAGCCAGCAATACCGGCGTGCCCGCTCGGTCGGTGGCTGAGAGGGCCAAGTGCTCAACTGCCTTCTACGCACTGCCGGGCCCGCCGCGTCCGCCGTCCCACCGGCGAGGCGGGACGGCGGACGCGGACCACGGAGGGCGTGGCGTCCGTCGAGTGCGGTCAGGCGAGCAGACGCTTCCAGTCGCTGCGCGTGAACGCGCCCGCGGACGTACGGGCGCCCGCGCGGCGCATCGTCTCCACGGCCGCCGCGACGTCCTCGTTCTCACCCGGGCGGACCTCGGGGGTGATCAGGGGCCAGATGTCGGAGCCGAGGTAGCCGGTCTCGTCGACGGTCGAGTGGTAGGTCGCCGAGCACGTGTGCTGCTCGATCCGGTGCGTCTCGGTGAGCTTCACGACGGCGCGCTGGGTGGCCGCGTCCAGGACGCCCGAGGTGCCGACGTCGCTGAACCCCTTGGCGCGCAGCAGGTGTTGGGCCGCGCGGACCTGGGGGCCGACGGCGTTCGGCCGCAGCAGCGGCCACACCGCGGGTGCGGACACCTTCGCCACGCCCATGGCGCCCGCCACCGCGTCCCGCAGTTCCTGGAGGCGGCCGTACAGGACGGTCCCCGGGCACTCGGTGGAGTTGAAGTCGCGGTGGCCCATGATGTCGGCGACCGGGCGGTTGTACTGGGTGGCGATCCAGGCGACCAGGTCGACGAGGGAGTCCCAGAGGGCCTGGGGGACGTCGACGTCGACATAGATCCCCTCGTTCTCGATGCCGATCGTCTCGCTGTTGTGATCGCCGACGTGGGCGCCCTGCACGTGCTGCGTGCCGCCCTGCACCACGCCGAGGCTCTGGTGCCTGCCCTCGAGCACGTATCCGCCGCGGCTGTTGGTGAACTGCTGGCCGCTGTCGCCGAACCCTCGCGCGATGTGGGCACTCTGGATGCTGCGGGCGATCTCCTTGGCATGCTCCAGCGAGTAGTCCTCGCTGTTGCCCGGGTCCGCGGTGTGATGGACGACGATGTAGGTCGGCACCCGGTCGAGTACGACGATGTCCTCGGTCGGCGCCTGGGCGCCCCACTCCGCGGTGGTGTAGACGCGCGGCTCGGCCGCGGCGGGGCGGGCCTTCGAGGAGCGGGCGGAGAAGGGGCGCGCGGAGGCGGACTCGGCGGCGCCGAGGCCGATGGCACCGGCGGCGGTGGCGGCCATGCCGCCGCGGATCAGCGCGCGTCGGTTGAAGCCGGGCTGTGGGGTCATCGGTGCTCCCTGAGTGGGGTGTGGGGGAGGGGCACTGCTGTTCACGCCTGGCCAGGGAAGCAGTGAGCCATGTACGCGACAACCCCGTTCGAGGTAAATACCCAGGGTTTCTTGGGCAGTTGAAAGAACGGCGACCATGAATGCCCCACAGCCGAGCGAATCGGCACCGCTCTTTCGGTGGTCGCACCTCTGGTGGCGACCGTCCCGAGGTGCGGCGCGTCGACCTGATCGTCGATGAGGTCACCGGTCCATGCGCCGACCTGGACTCCGACACCGAATCCCGGCACGCAGGCAGTCGCACGGTTGGGCCCGCGCGACTGGCGCAGGCAGGGCCGCGCGTACGTCACCAGGCACACCCTGCGCACCGTCGGGGGCGACGGGCGCACGCGACCGCGGCACGAGCACCGGTGAGGCGGAACCGCTCGCCGACGGACTCGAAAGCCCGTGGGACGACCTGTCGTGTTCCTCGAACCCGGTCTTCGTCCGCGTCAGGTGGCCGGACTACCGGCCCACGGACTGCGCCACCCGCTCCCGCATCCGCGGCATCGGCACGGCCCCGCCGGTCAGCATGGCCTCGTGCACGGTCCGCGGGTCGGCGGCACCGGCCGCCTCGCGGGCGTGCCGGAACGCGAGGAAACCCGACCGGTAGGCCAGCGCCTGCGCCGGCAGGTCGGTCGCGTAGCGCAACGTCTCGGAGGCGATCTGGCGGTCGCTCTCGAGGGTGTTGGCCCGCATGAAGGTCCGGGCCTTGTCCAGGTCCCAGAAGCCGAGGTTGAGTGCGGTGTCGACGACGAGGCGCTGCGCGGTGAACCGCTCGTGCGCGAGGCGTCCGTAGGCGTCCCAGTCCTCGGCGTACGCGCCGAGCTCCCAGCCGAGGTGCGAGGCGTACTCGCCCCAGCCCTCGTTGAACGCGGTGATCTGCGCGCCGTGCTGCTGCAAGGGGTGCAGGCTCGCGTTCTCGGCCTGCAGGGCGAGGTGGAAGTGGTGGCCCGGGACCAGCTCGTGCAGGATCAGCGCCGCCGAGGTGAGCAGCGAACGGTCCTGCAGCTCCGATCCGTTGAAGTGGTATCGGCCGACCGGGCGCGAGGAGGAGGGCGGCGCGTAGTAGCCGAAGGTCATCCCGGCCTCGGCCGCCGGGTCCAGGCGCTGGACGTCGTAAGGCGCGCGCGGCCGGGTGTGGAACAGGCGGCCGATGCGGGGCTCGACGCGGGCGATGTGCCTGCGGTAGACGTCCGCCACGGCCGCCGGGTCGTCCGCGTACAGGTGCCCCTGTGCCTTCACCCAGGCGAGGGCCTCCTCCTCGTCCGCGGGCCCGCCCAGCCGGGCGCGGATCTCCGCCATGCGCTCGCTCAACTCCGCGCACTGGTCGAGCCCGAGCCGGTGCAGTTCCTCCGGCTCGAGGCCCAAGGTGGTCTCCTGCTGCACCAGAGCGCGATACGCCGCCTCCCCTCCGGGCAGGTGGGCCAGGCCCACCGCATCGCCCGCGACCGCCGCCGACTTCTCGATCTCGCCGGCCACCTCGGCCACCGCCGCGTCCACCGCGCGGTCCGCGAGCAGCGCACGGAGCTCCTCTCCCAGAGCCGCCCAGCTCGTCCGTACGCCTTCCACGGCGGGCCCCGGCACGGTGATGCCGCGCTGACGCTGCTCGCGCAGCAGCCAGGCGGACGAGCGGACGAGCTCGGCGAACTCGGCCGTCAGCCGCACTCGTTCCGACCCCGAAAGCGGGGCCAGCACCAGCCTGGCCGTCTGATCGAACTGGAAGTTGGCGCGGTACGGAGCCGCCGGGTGCAGGTGCCACATCACGCGGGGCTGATCGGCCTCCGTGGTGAGCACGTGACGCAGCACCGCGGCGAGATCGGCCTCGGCGGCGGGCACCGGCAGCGCGTCGAGGTCGGCCAGCAGCTTGTCCGCCTCCGCCGCGCGTTCCTGCACGGTGCCGGCGTCGAGCCTCGCCATCGACTCGGGCGGCAGGCCGGCCAGCACCGCGTACACGGGTTCGTTCCGGGTCAGCCGTGCCCAGCAGGCGTCCGCAAGGTCCGAAATCGCTGTCATGGAGGGCTCCTTCGCTGCTGCGATCCGGGCAGCACTCTAGGAGCGCACGGACTGCGTCGGCCCGGGACGTCCGTTGCGCATCGAGCCGTACCCGCGCGTCAGATGTCGGATCGGTTCCCGGACGGCAGGCACGGCTCTAGAGTGCGGGAATGGTCTCGGAGTTGCAGCAATTGGTCGACGCGTTCGGCGCCAGGCTGGGCCGGTCGATCGCCATCGACGACGCGCGTATCCGGCTGCTCGTGCACAGCGCGCACACCGGCGACGTCGACGCCGCCCGGATCGAGTCGATCATGCGGCGCGAGGTGTCCACCGCGCTCGTCGAACACGTCACCGCGCACGGCGCCGCTCAGGCCGCGGACGTCTTCACCGTCCCGCCACGTACGGAGATCGGCATGGCGGTGGAACGGATCGGCACACCGATCCGCTACGACGGTGCGCTACTCGGCTATGTGTGGCTGCTCGGCTCCGACGGCCCGGCGGGCGCCAGGGAGTCCGAGGCGCTGAGAGAGGCCGCCGGGCAGGCTGCGCTGATCATGCATCGCGACTACCTGGCCGACGAGGTCTCCCGAAGCCACGCACGGGAGTTGCTCCGCGACCTGGTCGCGCCCGACGACGCGCTCCGGACGCAGGCGACGGCCTCGCTCGTCGAGGACGGTCACGCCGTGGCCGGCCCGGTGGTCGCCCTGGTCGCCACCGTGGCGCACGCTGCCGGCGAGCCGCCCACCGAACGGCAGCGGCTGGCCCTGGATCTGGCCGTCGACCACACCCGGCGACGGCTGCCGCCCTCCCGCGGCCTCGCGCTGACCCGGCCGGACCACGCACTGCTCCTCACCGTCTGGCCGGGCGCACGCTCCGACAGCATCGACCGCGACGCCGGCGACCTGGCCGGCGTACTGCGCGAGAAGCTGGCCGCGGAACTCGGCGTCGGCAAGCACACGCCGTGCTGGGTGGGGGTGGGCAGCGTGCGGCGGCGCCTGAGCGAGGCCCATGCGTCCTACCGGGAGGCCCGGCGTGCCGCCGAGGTCGCCCGCATCACCGGGGTGATCGGCCAGGTCGCTTCGTACCCCCGCCTCGGTGTCTACGCGCTCCTGGCGAAGCTCAGCCCCGAGGAGCTGGCCGAGGGCATGCACCCGGGGCTGCGCGGCCTGCTGAGTCCGGACGCCGGGCACCAGGACCTCGTCGAGACGCTCCGGGTGTATCTCGACCGGGCCGGAGACGCCCAACGCGCCGCCGCGGAACTGCACGTCCACCGCTCCACCCTGTACCACCGGCTGCGCCGAGTGGAGGAGTTGGCCGGCCTGGACCTGGGCAACGGCGACGACCGGCTGGTCGCCCATCTCGGCCTCAAGATGGCCCGGTTGCGGCCTGCGGGGACGGGCTGAACCAGGGCTCGCCGTCCGGATCGGCGCGGCCCCACGCCGATCCGGACGACAAGCCGCAGGGGCGCCCGGCGAGGAACCGGCCGCCGCGCACGCTCACCGCGGTGCGCGTCCCCGGCGCGACTCAGCCCTCCGGCGTCCCGAGCTGCGCCTCGAAGAAGCCGGCGACCTTGCGCCAGAAGTAGCTGTCGTGGCTACTGGCGTAGCCGTGCCCCTGCTCGGGCAGGACGACGAACTCGTGGTCCTTGTCGGCCCGGATCAGCGCTTCGGACAACTTCACGGCGTCGGTCCAGGTGGCGTGGTCGCAGGTGCCGCAGACCAGCATGAAGGCGCCGTCCAGGTTCGCCGCCAGCGGCAGCGTGTCGGCCGCCGCGTAGGCCTCGGGGTGGTCCTGCGGCAGGCCGAGGTAGCACTCGTAGAGCACGCTGGAGAACGGATCGAAGCCGGGGGCCGACGACACCGCCGCCCGGTAGACGTCCGGACGGTCGGCGAGCAGCCGGAACGCCGCGTAGCCGCCCCAGGAATGCCCGGTCACCCCCACCCGCTCGCCGTCGACGAAGGGATGCCGGTCGGCCAACTGCCGCATGGCAGCGGCATGGTCGTCGACATGGCCGCCCGCGAAGTTCCGGTGGACCACGTCGTGGAAGGCCTTGGACCGCTCCGGAGTGCCGCGACTGTCGAGTACCACGGTGATGTACCCGAGTTGGGCGATCGCGCGCGCGTAACGGGCGAAGGTGCCGCTCCAGGAGTGCGGGCCGACCGCGAGCTGCGGGCCGCCGTAGACGTAGTCGATCAGCGGGTACCGCCGATCGGGGTCGAAGTCGTGCGGGAAGAACATCGTGCCCCACAGCTCGGTTTCCCCGTCCGCGGCCGTGACGGTGAACTCCTGAGGCGCCGTCCAGCCGGCCTCGTCGAGCTTCGACGTGTCCGCCCAGGACAGCTCGACCAGTGCACTGCCGTCCATGCGGCGCAGCACGGCGGCCGGCGGCTCGTCCGGCGTCGAGTACGTGTCGACGAACACGTCCCCGGCAGGGGAGAAGGCCGCGCTGTGGACACCCTCGCCCTCGGTGAGTCGCCGCACCTCGCCTCCGTCGAGCGGGACCTGGCACAGATGCAGGTCGTAGGGCCGGTCCTGGTCGTGCCGCGCCGTGAAGTAGACCTGCCCGTCGGCCACCCGCTGCACCGCGTCCACGGGCCACTCACCCGACGTCAACTGCCGCAGCAGCGTGCCCTGCAGGTCGTAGGCGTAAAGGTGCTTGAACCCGTCCCGTTCGGACAGCCAGAGAATCTGCTCACCGTCCGGCGTCAGGAGCAGCCCCACCTTGCGGCCGAAGTAGAAGTCGTGGTGGATGCGCACGAAGGTGTCCCCGGTCTCGGAGAACAGCTCCCGCACCGCCCCCGTCGTGGCGTCGGCGGCCAGCACGTCCGCCCGCCGGCAGTCCCGGCTGATCCGTACCACCAGGACCTCCGAGCCGCCGGGCAGCCAGCCCGCGAACATCGGGTACGTATCCGTGGTGTCGCCCAGGTCGATGTCCACGGCCGGACGCCCGTGCACATCGAGGATGTGCAGCGTGTACCGCTCCAGTACGCCGCCGGCCGTGGCGTGGTAGCGGTGCACGACCTCGTCGTCGCGCTTGAGCTGGTGCACCTGCGCCTTGCGGGAGACGCCGGCGTTGTCGACCTTGTACGCGGCCAGCTTGGTGCTGTCCGGAGACCAGTCCGTCACCGGAGCCAGCAGGCCGATCAGGGCGAGCGCCGGGTTGCTCATGTCGAAGCGCCACTCGTGTTCGGGCGTGCCGTCGGTGGTCAGCGCGAACTCGCGGCCGTCGTAGGCCGAGCGCAGCATGATGTTCCCGTCCCGCGTGGACGCCAGGAACCGGCCGTCGGGAGACCCGGACTCGAGTGCCTTCGCCGGATCGACGAGCGGCTGGGTACGCCAGTACTCGCGCGGGCTGCGCCGCGCCGAGTCCGACAGTCCGAAGACGGTGTCGATCAAGCTCTCGTCCGGCTTCCTGGAGACTCCCGCCGTATCCAGGTCGACGGTGACCGTGTGCGGGCCGACCTGTGCCTCCACACTCCGCGGGCCGGTGAACACCACTTGGGCGAACGGAAGTCCGCGCCCCGGCGGCGTCTCACCCGTCGCCTCCGTGATCGCCGCGCGGACCCGCCCGACGTCCACCAGGCGCGACTTGTCGCCCGTCGCGACATCGACGAGCCAACCGCGCCGCTCGTCCGCCGGGCCGTCGACGAACGCCAGCGTCTTCCCGTCCGGCGACCACGCGGGCGTGACCTCGCCGCCCGTGGTCAGTGAGGCGAAGTCGTCGTAGAAGAGGTCGAACATTCGATTACCGGTAGTAACCATCGGCAGTTCCCTTTCGGTTCGTGTGCTATTGCGCGGGATCGCCGCTCGAGCAGGGGAATTCGACTGGCACGGTGGCCACCGTCTGCGCCGCGGTGAAGGCGTCGGCGACGTGTGCCAGTACGGAGGAGTCGCCGCGCACTCGTATCGCAGGGTCGAGCGCGACGCCTTCGCGGGCGGCCCCGGCGGCGCGGACCACCGCCGACCAGTCGCCGACGTACGTCACGTCCGACGCCGGCGGTGATTCGAGCGAGAACGAGACGCCCAGGCGCCGGTCGAACCGCATCACCCAGTGCTCCGTGCCGTGCGGCCCGTCGCTCAGTTCGTAAGTCAGCACGTAGTCGCGGTCGAGCGCCGCACAGGCGGCCGCGACATCGGCGGACGCCCCGAGCAGCCGGTTCATCTGCCGGACGTGCTCGGGCGACATGAAATCAGGCTTTGACATGGCGCTCCTCGGTCGGGAGGCCAAGACGATACGACCGCACGACCGTCCGCGGCCCCCTACAGACGTCGTGCGAAGAGCTCCCCGTGCGGTACAGATGACCCATGTCCGCGGGGCACTGCGGCGGTGCGCTCGGCGAGGTGCCGGTCCGGTCAAGTACCTCGAGGGCGGGAAGCCGGAGCGAGTCCGTAAAGTCCAGGAGCGCATGGAGGTTCCTGCCTTTCGGCTCCGGCTCGGCGCCGTGTTTCCATGCAGGTACGTGGTCCATGCAGGTACATGTGCCGCGCTTGCCCGTCGGCCCCCGGGACGGGCCCGTAGAACCGCATGAGAGGACCGACCATGAGTGCCCCCGTCGTACGAGCGATCCGGCAGCACATACCGGCGGACCGGGTGATCACGGCCCCGGAGAGCGTCGAGGGCCTGAGCCACGACCAGGCCGCGTGGGCTCCGTACGGGCGTCCTGCGGCCGTGGTGCGCGCGAGGTCCACCGAGGACGTGGCCGCGGTGGTCCGGGCCTGCGTCGCACATCGCACTCCGGTCGTCGCACGCGGCGCGGGCACGGGCCTGTCCGGCGGCGCCAACGCCGTCGAGGGATGTGTCGTCGTGTCCCTCGAGACCATGGACAAGATCGTGGAAGTGAACCGGCTGGAGCAGCTCGCGGTCGTGCAGCCGGGAGTCGTCAACGACGACCTGCGGGCCGAGGTCGCCGGGCACGGCCTCTGGTACCCGCCGGACCCGGCCAGCTCGCCCTGGTCGACCATCGGCGGCAACGTCGCCACGAACGCGGGCGGCGTGTGCTGCGTCAAGTACGGCGTCACTCGCGACTACGTCCTCGCCCTGGAGATGGTCAACGGTCTCGGCGAGGTGGTGCGCCTCGGCCGGCGTACCGCGAAGGGCGTCGCGGGCTACGACCTGGTCGGCCTCGCGGTGGGGTCCGAGGGCACGCTCGGCATCGTCACCGAGGTGACCGTGCGGCTGCGTCCCCTGCCGAGCCCGGCGATCACGGTCGCCGGATTCTTCGCGTCCCTGACCGACGCCGGGGAAGCCGTCCGCGCGGTCGCCGCCGCGGGTCTGACCCCGTCGGCGCTCGAACTCATCGACCGGCACTGTCTGCGCGCCGTCGACGACTGGAAGAACATGGGACTGTCCGAGGCCGCGGAGGTCGTCCTCCTCGCCCGGGTCGACGAGCCCGGAGAGGCCGGGACCGCACAGGCCGAGCGCCTGGTCGCGTGCTTCCGTGACGCGGGTGCCGGTTGGGCCGAGCGGTCCACCGACGAGCAGGAGGCCGACGCGCTGTTCGCCGCTCGCCGCCTGGCCTACCCGGCCCTCGAGCGGCTCGGCCCCGTACTGACGGAGGACGTCTGCGTCCCCAGGGAGCACGTCCCTCAGATGCTGAGCAGGATCGAGGAGACCGCCGTCCGGCACGACATCGTGATCGCGAACATCGCGCACGCCGGCGACGGCAATCTGCACCCGCTGCTGATCACTCCTCCTGGCGACGAGGCGGCCAAGTCCCGTGCGCAGAAGGCGTTCGAGGAGATCATCGCGGACGCGATCGCGCTCGGCGGGACGGTCACGGGGGAGCACGGAGTGGGCCTGCTCAAACGTCCGGGGCTCGCGGCGGAGTTGTCGCCGGAGGTGATGGCGATGCAGCACGCGGTGAAGCAGGCCCTCGACCCGCACGGGGTGCTCAATCCCGGCAAGGTCCTCTCCTGATCAGGGCGCGGAGCGGCGGCCGTTGACACGGTGAAGTACGGGAGTCGCGCACATGTGCGAGGGCCGTCTGGCAGCATGAGGCGTTGAAACGATCACGCCAGGCCGTGAGTTCGGGTTCACCGGCGCCACCACCAGTGCTCAAACCCCGGAGGCTCTCCGCATGACTGCAGCAAGGCCGGACCGACGCACAGTGCTACGAGGGTTGAGCGCCGCCGGAATCGGCGGCGCGGCCAGTTGGGCCGCAGGCGCCCACGGCGCCGAGGCGGCGACGACGCGCCCCAACATCATCGTGGTGCTCATCGACGACCTGGCCCGGCGGGAGTTGGGCTGTTACGGCAATACCTTCAACGAGACCCCGCACATGGATCAACTGGCCGCCGACGGGACCAGGTTCGACGCCGGCTACGCAGCGGCACCGGTCTGCTCCCCGACCCGGGCCAGCATCATGACGGGGCAGTACCCGGCACGCGTGGGCATCACCGAGTTCCTCGGCGGCGCCGGCGACGACTTCCTGCCGACCAGCCACCACACCCTGCCGAAGACACTGCGCGGAGCCGGCTACCGGACGGGCCTGATCGGCAAGTGGCACCAGAGCGAGACCTACACCGGGCCGGTCCGCGAGCGGCCGGGAAACCCTTGGTCGCACGGCTTCACCGAGGTCATCGCCTCGGAGCAGAAGTACATCGCCGACGGTGACTACTTCCACCCGTACTTCATGCTGCCGGACCTGCCCGCCCGCAAGGAGGACGAGTACCTCACCGACCGGCTCAACCTGGAGGCCGTGGACTTCATCACCCGCGCCCACGGCGACGCGGAGCCGTTCTTCCTCTACCTCTCGCACTACGCCACCCACACGAAGCTCGCCGCACCGCAGCCGTTGGTCGACAAGTACGCAGCCAAGCCGGGCGCCGGCGAACCCGGCAAGAACCCGGAGCTCGCCGCGATGCTGGAGGTCATCGACGACGGCGTCGGCTCGATCCGGGACACGCTCGAGGACCTGGGGATCGCCGACAACACCGTCATCCTGCTGCTCTCGGACAACGGCGGGGACGGCGGAGTGGCCACCAGCAGCCCACTGCGCGGCAGCAAGGCGACCCTGTACGAGGGTGGTGTCCGGGTGCCGATGATCTCCTACCACCCGGCAGCACCCGGCGGACGTGTCGTCGACACCCCTTTCAGCACCGTCGACTTCATGCCGACCCTGCTCGACACGGCCCACGTCGCCAGGCCGCCGGAGCAGCACCTCGACGGCGTCAGCTTCGCCGGACTGCTGGCCGGGGGCGGGGCGCCGCGGCGTTCCGACCTTTTCTGGGTGTACCCGCACTGGCACGACCCGGGCACGCCGACCGCGTCGGTCCGCCGCGGCCGCTACAAGCTGCTGCGGAATCTGCACGACGGGCGGGACGAGGTGTACGACCTCCTCGCCGACCCCAGCGAGAGCGATGACCTCGCCGGCCGACTGCCCGCCAGGCGACGGCGATTGCAGGCGGCCCTCGACGCGCACCTGCGCGACGTCGACGTGATTCCGCCGGAGCCCGATCGGCGCGCTTTCCCGGAGCGGGTCCTCGATCAGGAGTTCCGCAGGGGCATGGCCGGATTCACGGTGCTGGCTCCGGAGCCGGAGGGCCGGACCGGGTCGGTGCTGGCCACCGACGGTGCGCTCACCGTGGCGGCCGACGGGGCGCCGGCCTTCGCACTGCTCCGCTCGCCCCGCGCGGCCGACGAGCCGTCGGCCGCGATGGTCGTCGGCCAGCGTGCGTACGCCGGGGACGAGGCATCGAGCCAGGACACCGTGTTCGTCGGCCTGGTC
Organism: Streptomyces sp. YIM 130001; assembly: GCF_003574445.1. GTDB lineage: Bacteria > Actinomycetota > Actinomycetes > Streptomycetales > Streptomycetaceae > Streptomyces. Next base: position 315,091 of record NZ_KZ984549.1, on the reverse strand, counting down.
AAGGACGCAGGCAACTACCTGATGGTCTGGTACAACCACCGCCGCAAGCGCACCGGTTGGGACGTCAGGATCGACGGCGAGGCCTCCGGCGAACGCATCGCACAGCTCGACGAGAAGATCGACTATCCGGGGCCGGGCTCCCGAGTGGCCTGCGTACTGCACCGCGACGAGCTCACGGCGTACGCGGTGGCAGCCGACGACAGGTGGCAGTACCTGTTCACCATCGATGTGGGCCGTTATGCACGGCTCGACGATCCGGACGTCCGCCGGCAGTTCCACTACGGCTTCGGAGTCCGCATCGACGGAGGCGAGAGCGCGGTGGAACGCTTCTCGGTCGGTGCGCGAAGGCGACGCGGCGACTGATGCACAGCAGCGCCGGCACCGTACGTGCGGGCCGCCGCCGTGCGGTGCAACACCTGCCACGCCGGCGGCGTCAGTGAGGGGTCAGGGTCCCGAGCGCGCCGGCGGCTGGTGGAGTCCGAACGGTGACCCTTGGTCGTCGCGGCAGAGCTGGAATCGGCCGAAGCGCGCGGCGGAGGCCTCGTCCGAGCCCAGGTCGACCGGGTCGACCGACCCACCGAGAGCGCGCACCTGCTCCAGGGCCGCCGCCATGTCGTCGACCCGGAAGAACACATAGGGGCTCGCCCCCGGGTCGCTGCCGTGCAGGCCGCCGGGGAGCGTGGGCGTCTCGATCGTGGCGCCTGCACCGTCCCCGCCGCCGCCCGACGCCGTGCCGAAAGTCCAGCCGAACAGCCCGCCGTAGAAGGCCTGGGCCTGCCCGACATCTCCCACCCCGAGCTCGAAGAACGAGATCTCACCAGCCATCAGGAGCACCTGCGATCAGTACGGGTACGAGGTCCGTCCCTCCAATGTACGACGGGGTGAAGGGCGTCACACCCTGGCCGATATCGTGTCACGACCACGACAGGAGTCACTCGCGGGCAAGGAAAGCGGGATGACCGGCACGGGTGCACGACGAGGAGCGCGAAGTGTGGGACGGCACGGGGCCCGACGAGCCAGGACGCCTGATAGCCGGGCGGTATCGCCTGGTGGAGAGAATCGGGCGCGGGGGCATGGGGACCGTGTGGCGGGCGGAGGACGAGGTTCTCGGCCGGCACGTCGCGATCAAGAAACTGCACGTGCCGGCCCGCCTGGAGGACGCCGAGCGTGACCGGCTCTTCGAGCGCACCAGGCGCGAGGCACGGAGCGCGGCGCGTATCACGCACCCCAATGTCGTGGTGGTGCACGATGTCGCGGACGATCAGGGACTGCCCTGCATCGTCATGGAGCACGTCCGGGCACCCGCGCTCGACGACATCCTGAAGAAGAACGGCCCCCTGACTGCCCACGAGGCAGCCCGAGTCGGCCTCGGGATGGTCGCGGCGCTGCGAGCGGCGCACGGCGCCGAAGTCCTCCATCGCGACGTGAAGCCCGGCAACGTACTCCTCGGCGACGACGGGCGCGTGGTCCTGACGGACTTCGGGATCGCCGTCGTCGCCGACACCTCCACCCTCACGCGCACGGGCGAACTGGTCGGGTCCATGGACTTCCTCGCCCCGGAACGCCTCAGGGGCCGCGACCCCGCACCCGCCTCGGACCTGTGGGCCCTGGGCGCGACCCTCTACCAAGCCGTGCAGGGGTACCCGCCGTTCCGCCGCAACACCCCCTTCGAGACCGCGTACGCGATCGTCTTCGACGCGCTCGAGCCTCCGGCCGGGGCGCAGGCGCTGGCCCCGCTGATCGAGGAGCTGCTCGCGAAGGACCCGGCCGATCGGCCCTCGGCGGGCGAAGTCGAGCTGCGGCTGAGGGAGTTGAGCGACGCCACCGCGGTCCAGAACGGACTCCACTTCCCTCCCGACACCCTGGGCGCGGCGCCGGCCTCCGGTCGTACGGGCCCGACAGCACCGCTGGTGAACGCAACAGGCGCTCCGGTGACGGGTGCGCCTCCCACCGGCGCGCCCGCGGGCGGGCGTGGTCGCGGACGGCGGCGGGTGGCCCTGTGGGCGACCGTCGCAACTGTCCTCGCGGCCCTGGCACTCGGCGGCACGTTGTTCGCGCTGCAGAGCCGGGACAAGGACGGCTCACCACCGCAGAGCGGCGCCGAGCCGTCCGCGAGCGACAAGCAGTCGCCCACACCCACGCCCAAGCCGTCCCCCGTGCCGCCGGGTTACCGCCTCGTGCACGAGAAGCAGCTCGGCGTCTCCTTCCCGGTGCCCGAAGGATGGACCCGCAAGGACCTCCCGGAGGACAACGAGGGCGTGGCCTACATCGACCCGGCCGGCCTGGTCAGCCTGCGCGTCGCGACCGTCGACTTCGCGAGCACCGACCCGCTGCAGCGCTGGAAGGACGACGAGGAGAGGTCGGTCGAGGAGGGGAAACTGCCCGGCTACCGCCAGATCCGCATGCAGGGCACGGCTTACCGGGGCATGCCGGCCGCGATCTGGGAGTTCACCTGGCAGGGCCGAGCCCGCGAGTTCCGCGCCCAGGACCTCGGATTCGGAGAGCCGGGCAAGACGGAGTACGCGATCTACCTCTCTGCACCGAGCGCGGACTGGGACACCCACAAGCCGGTGTTCGCCAAGGTGCGCAACGGGTTCCGGTTCGACGGCGGCGCGGGCTGAGCAGCTGAACTGCCGCGGCGCGCCGGCCGGATCACCGGCCCGACGACGGGCCGTGCCGACGCCCCCTCGGACGCCGTCACTTCTCCCTGTCAGGGCGGGATTTTCCGTGAGCTGTCGTTCCCCTGGAGCTACGCGCACACTGCCGTGAACTGCGGGGGAGTCCTGACGGAGATCTGTACCGGAGCGTCTTGAGCCGCGTGAGTGCGGCGCGGACCATGGGTGCTGAGTGCCGCCGACGAGGAGGGGGAGCCGCAGTGCCCCGAGAGGTTGTCGCAGGGCCGGATCGCGACCAGGGCGGTGAGGCTGCGGCGCGGGCGACACCCGCGCAGGCCGTACGCCGGATCACCCAGCGTGCGCCCGTACTGCCCGGCCCCCGAGGTGAACCGTGCTGGCCGGCAGGTCTGGTGGGCAGCATGACCCACTGCACCGGTTACCGGGCCGCGGTGCTCGGTCGTGCCGCCGACGTTCGGGGTATCGGTATCGACGCGGAGCTGCACGTGCCGATGTCCTGGCGCACTGTCGAGCGGATCGCGCTCCCGGCCGAGCGGCGGCGGATCCGGTCCGCATCCGCGGTACTGCCCCAAGTGCACTGGGGCAAGCTCTTGTTCAGCGCCAAGGAAAGCGTCTACAAGACGTGGTTCCCGCTCACCGGCCGGCCCCTCCGCTTCGCGGACGTCGACGTCGCGTTCCGCGTCGCGCGGGGGTGCCGCGACACGGGGAGCTTCCGGGCCCGCTTCGTACCGTCCGGACGGGTCTTCGACGGAGCAGGATCACCCTGGCTCGGCCCCGGGATCGCGGGAGCACCGGCGGAGTTCGCGGGGCGCTGGCTGATACGCGACGGACTCCTCCGCACGGCGATCGTGCTCCCACAACCCGCCCATGAACCAGGCGCGTTCACGAACACGCAACCTGACGGGCCGACCGACGGGCCGTGCTCGACGTGACGACGGTGATGCTCCCGCACCGGCCCAGGAAGGCGACGCGTCTAGCACCGGGTGCGTGACTCGTCGTCGCGACTGCTCCGTACATGCGGGCGGCCGGCGCCCGTACGGCCGCCGGCCGGCCGTGCACCGGCGAGGAGCACGGCGAGCGCTGCGACTGCCGTCACCGCGGACATGGCCGTGAAGCCGGCGGAGAACGTGGCGATCTGGGCCGCCAGGCCGAGCGCGAGAGAGCCGACGCCGGTGCCGGCGTCGTAGCCGATGTTCCACGCGACCGAGGTGATGTGCTGGTTCGCCGGGCCGGCACGGGTGAACGCCTGCACCAGAGTCAGGCTCTGCAGCCCTCCGTACGCCGCTCCCAGGAGAAGCAGTCCGGCCAGCAGAACGAGAACGGTGTCACGCTGCGAGGCGACGGCCACCGCGATCAGTGCCAGACCGGCGCACGCGGACGTGGCGAGGATGACGCTGATCGGCCGCGGGGCGATGCGGTCGGCCAGCTCTCCGCAGCCCCAGCGGGCCAGCGCGGCCGTGGCTGTGAGGGTGAGCAGTCCCGCGGCGGCGAGCGCGGGGCCGGCGGTGAACTGCGGGGCGAAGGTGAGTACGGCTCCGCCCGCTGCCGTGACCACGAGCAGCACGGCCAGCGGGAGCAGGATGCGTCGGAGCACCGTCGTGGCCGGTTCCGCCGCCTGGGCGGGGCCGTCCTGGGGCGACGGTCGCAGGGTGCGGGCTTCGACGGCGCGGCCGAGGGTTCGTGTCCAGGGCAGCGCGAGGACGGGGAGGACGCCGCAGGCGATGACCGCGGGCAGCGCGAAGGAATCCATCAGCCAGGGAGCGGCCGGGGTGAGGACGACCTGGGGCAGGGCGATGCCGAGGCCGTAGAGGCCGATGGCGGCTCCCTGCCGTCCGCGCGGTGCCAGCGCGGCCGCGGCGATCGAACCGCAGACGGTGATGATGCCGAAGCCCGCTCCGCGCAGCGCGGTCGTCAGCAGGATGGGCAACAAGTGGTCACTGAGGGCTTGCAGGACGGCGGGCAGGCCGAGCAGGAGCGCGCCGAGGACGAGGGTGCGGGTCCATCCGAGCTTGCGCAGTGCCGTTCTGACGCAGAGTTGCGCCAGGACGGTGGCGGACATCAGGACGGCGGTGACGAGACCGGCGCCGAACTCGTCGGCGCCGCCGCTCACCGCCCACGCCGGTGTGACGGGCAGCAGCAGGGCGAACCCGGAGAAGCAGAACAGCACCGTCACCAGCAGGTGCGGGATGCCGGGCGTGCGTATGACGGATTCCTTCGCGGGTGCAGGCATGATCCTCGAGCGCCCCCTCCATGGTTCGGTGTGCTGCACCGTGCGGTCGTTTCGCTGACACTTTACGGTCGGTGCCCCGTCCGGCCCCGCGGCACCCTGCTCGGAGCTGCGGCGACGCCCCCGCGATCCGGGTGGCCGGAGTGGGGGACCGGGCCCTGTGCGGCTCGGTCGTCGACCGCGCGCTTCTTCGCTCGTCCACGGCGGCCCGCGCGTTCCCTCGACCTCACGCACGCCCGGATGCCGGCCGATATGCGCGCCGAGACCTCACCGGACTGCGCGGGCGGGCTCTCGACCGCGCTCTCCCGTTCGATGGCGCACAGCCCGCGCCCTAGACTGGCGCGGTTCGACGACAGGGTTCGCAGGTGTGGCGGAACGGGAGGGCAGCGGTGGTGACGGACGCCGACGGCTTCGACGACCCGTCCGCCGACGTGCTGGCCGAGGCGGCTGCGGCGTTCGGACTGCTCGCGGCGCCCGCGCGGCTGCACATCCTCTGGGCACTCGCGCAGGGAGAGAGCGACGTGTCGCATCTCGCGGAGCGCGTCGGCGGTGCACTGCCGGCAGTCAGCCAGCACCTGACGAAGCTGAAGTTGGCAGGCCTGGTCGGGTCGCGGCGCGAGGGGCGACGGCAGGTCTACTTCGTCGACGATCCCGATGTGGTCACCGTGGTGCGCCTGATGGTCGGCCAGCTCTCCGACCGCGCTGCACCCGCAGCGCCGGGCCGCCTCCGTGACGTCGGCGCCTGACACTGCCCGCGGTGCCCCCGGTCGTGACACCCGGCGGCGGGCAGGGGCGGACAACGGCATGCGGGACGAGGCGTTCCTGGATCAAGGTGTCGCGGGGCTCACCACACTGCAGACACTGCGCGCGATGGATAGCGGCCCGCGGGGGCTGGTGGAGAGCGAGGCCGAGGAGCGGCTCGCGCGCTGGGGTGAGAACGTGGCGCCGGCCTGGCGCGGCACGTCCAGGTCCCGGCTGTTCGTGCGCGGCCTGCGTGATCCGTTCACCGCGGTGCTCCTGTGCCTCGGTGTGGCGTCGGCGTCGGTGGCGTACTGGGGAACGGCCTGTGTGACCGTACTCCTGGTGCTGGTCAGCTGTGCGCTGCGGGCCGCCGGCGAGTACCGCGCCGACCGGTCGATGGTGGCCCTGCGTGAACTGGTCGCCACCACCACGACCGTGCTGCGCCGAGCCGATGCCGAGGGGCCGCCCGCGGCCCGGGAGGTGCCGGTCGGTCAACTGGTGCCGGGCGATGTGATCCGCATCGGTCCCGGCGACGTCGTACCGGCCGATGTGCGACTGCTGCGTGCCGGCGGGCTCAGGGTGCAACAGGCGTTCTTCACGGGCGAGTCGGCTCCGCTCGCCAAGCATCCGGTCGACGTGCCCCGTGCGGTGGGACCCGAGCTGTTCGCGCAGGCCCAGGTGTGTTTCCAGGGCAGCAGCGTGGCGTCCGGCAGTGGCACGGCCGTGGTACTCGCCACGGGCGCGCGCACCCGGTTCGCCTCCGTACGCCGGGAGCCCGGACGGCGCGAGCGCAGTGCGTTCGACCGGACGGTGCACGGTGTGGCCTGGGCGCTGATCCGGTTCATGCTGATCACCCCGCCGCTGGTGCTGATGGCGGGTGCCGCGCTGCGCGGTCGCGGCCTGGAGACGCTGCCGTTCGCGGTGGCCGTGGCGGTCGCGCTGACTCCGGAGACGTTGCCGGTCATCGTCACGACCAGTCTGGCGCGCGGGGCCGCATTCCTGGCCCGCACCCATGGGGTGATCGTCCGGAGGCTGCCCGCACTGCACGACATCGGCGCGGTGGATGTGCTGTGCCTCGACAAGACCGGAACGCTCACCCAGGACCGTCCCGTGTTCGACCGCGCTCTCGACGCGTCAGGCCGTGACGATCCCGAGGTGCTGCACTGGGCCGCGGTCAACGCCTGGTGGACACTCCAACTCGCCGAACTCCCGGCGCCCGACGCTCTGGACGAGGCGGTCCTGGACGCGGCCGACGACGACGCACCGCTGCGGTACGACGGCGTGTCCGCCGACCCCTTCGACCCCGTACGCCGGGTCGCCACCGCGGTGGTGGCCGAGCCGGGCCGCCTCGGCACCCGCACCGTGATCGTCAAGGGCTCCGTGGAGCACGTACTGGAACGGTGTGTGCTGGACGGCGAGGAACGCGAGCGGCTGCTCGGACTCGCCGCCCGCGAGGCCGGCCGCGGTCTGCGGCTGCTCGCCGTGGCCCGTGCCGAACGCCCCGTCGCCCGCCGGGACCGCACGCCGGCCGATCCGCGCGGTCTGACCTTCCTCGGGCTGCTCACCTTCCGTGATGCGCTGACCCCGTCCGCCGCCGAAGCTCTCGCGGTGCTGGCCGGTCGGGGAGTCGAGGTGAAGGTGCTCACCGGCGACCACCCGGGCACCGCGGCGCGCGTCTGCCGTGAGCTGGGTCTGGAGCCCGGCGACGTACTGACCGCCGACCGCATCGACACGCTCCTCGACGACGAACTCGCCGCCCTGGCCGACCGGACCCGCGTGTTCGCCCGGTGCACACCCGAGCACAAGGCCCGGGTCGTCGGTGCGCTGCGCGGCGTGGGGCACACCACCGGCTTCCTCGGCGACGGGGTCAACGACCTGCCCGCCCTGCACGCCGCTGACGTCGGGATCTGCCCCCGCGACGCCGTCGACGTGGCGCGGGAACGCGCCGATGTCGTGCTCGCGGAGAAGGACCTGACCGCCATCGACCACGCGATCGGCGCGGGCAGGCACTCGAGCGGCAACGTCGCCAGCTATCTGCGCGCCACCCTCTCCTCCAACCTCGGCAACGTCATCGCGATGCTCGTCGCGGGCCTGCTCCTGCCGTTCCTGCCGATGCTTCCGGCGCAGGTCCTCATCCAGAACCTGTGTTTCGACTCGGCCCAACTGGCCTTCGCCTACGACCGACCGGACGCATCGGTACTGCACCGGCCGACGGTGCTGCGGCCGCGTCGTCTGCTGCGCTTCGTCACCGGCTTCGGACTGCTCAACGCCGTCGCGGACCTCGCGACCTTCGCCGTCCTCGTCCTGACCGTCCCCGACACCCTCGGGATGCAGGGCGCGGACACCTTCCACTCGGGATGGTTCACCGAGAACCTGCTCACGCAGGCGCTGGTGATGGTGTTGCTGCGCACCGGGCTCCGCGGCTTCGGCCGCCGCCGCTTGGGGCCGGTCGGGGCCGCTGCCGCTGTGCTGGCCCTCATCGGCGTGCTGCTGCCGCTCACGCCGCTGGGCACGGCTCTCGGCATGGTCGCCCTGCCCTCGCTGTACTACCTGCTGCTGGCCGCCGTCCTCTGCCTGTACGCGGTGGGCCTTGCGGTGGCCAGGGACCGTTACGAGCAGCGGGACGCCGAGCGCGGTGGCGGACGCTGAGGGGCGCAGGGAGGGCAGTCCGTTCGCTGCTGCGTCAGGGGCTGACGCCGTCGAAGCCGTACCGCAGTGGCTCGCGCTTCACCGTCCAGTCGAGGCGGTACACGTGAAGCGCCACCACCTGCGCATCGCTGCCGGGGCTCGCGACCTGGCACGGATAGCTCACCTGCAGTGTCCGCGGCCGGTCGGACACCCGTACCTGCAATCCATCGGCCGGACCGCCGGCCAGTACGGCGGCCTCCCAACTGGTCGAACCAGGAGATTCCATGCGGCGACTTTAACAGTTGCGCAAACGTTGAAGTCATGGGATCCCTGCGGGTGTTCCGTCCGGTCGCAGCGCATCGGCCGGTGCGTGGGCCGTCCGTCGCGGCGGCGGTGGGCCGCGCACGGTCAGCGTGCGCTGTCGGAGTCCGCGTCGCTCTCCTTGCGCATCGCGCGCGTCTCGCTCTTGAGGATGCGCAGCGACTTCCCAAGGGAACGGGCGGTGTCCGGCAGCCTCTTCGATCCGAACACCACGATGACCACCAGGGCCAGGATCAGTAGATGCCAGGGCGTCACCATGTTGCGGAGCATTCCGTTGGCCCCTTTCCTTCGCCGGCGTGGCGGCTCTCGTCGAGCTCGCCGTGACCGCCAATGATTGCGTGATTGCGCAACTGTACAAGCTACGGGGGTGTCGTCCCGGGGCTGGGCTAGGCTGCGGCGATGCGAGATGGACGAATACGCGGGGCCGTGATCCTGACTGCCGTGCTGGTTCTGTGCGCGACGGCTGTCGGCTGCGACGACTCCACGGAGGACGACCGGCGCCCGGCGGGAAAGGGTCAGGCGCGTCTCGCCGGTGCCCCGGATTTCGACGGGGACGGATACGAGGACGCCGCCGTGGTGGTGACCGGCAGCAAGGGTGCCGGCCTGGACCCGGACTATGGGCCGGTCGTCGTCTTCCGCGGTGGCCCGCAGGGCCCGCGTCCCACGGGCAAGCCGCTGATCGCGGGCAGCGGCCACCGGGAGAACGGCTTCCTCGAAGAGGGGTTCATGTCCGACCTGACCGCGGACCTGAACGGCGACGGCTTCACCGACCTGGTCCTGCACCAGCGGGTGCCTGTCCCCGGCACCGAGGACAACCAGGAACAGGGTGCCCGTACGGTCGTCTTCCACGGCGGCAAGGACGGCCTGTCCAGGAAATCCGTCAGGCTGCGCGCCCCCGGCGATGATCCTGAGCACCCCTTTGTGGCCGCGGGAGCCGGGGACTTCGACGGTGACGGTCATGCGGACCTGTACGGGGACGGAACGGTCCTCAGGGGGCCGTTCGACTCCCACGGCAAGCCGAAAGCATCCCACCGCCTGTCCGATCGGGAGCTGTCCGCGTCCACGAGGTCCACAGTCGCCGACTTCGACGGGGACGGCCGCATGGACGTCCTTGTCCACAGCGACTACGCCGAGGAGGCCGACGTCGTCGAGGAAGACCGGCGGTCGGTGCGCTATCTCCGCGGCACGCCGGGGCACGGCCTGGAGGAAGTCGGCGAGTTGAGCCGGCGGTTGAGTGAGGCGGTCGGCGGCAAGGGCAGTGCAGCCCATGCGGGTGTTGACGTCGACGGCGACGGATTTCCCGACCTGATTCCGCCCCGCCCGAGCGACGAGGGCGGGGGCAAGTACCTGCGCGGCGGACCGGACGGCTTCCGCTCCGGCACGTCGCGGCTGGCACTCGACCTAGACTCCTCGACCATCGGCACCCACGTGATCCAGGGGAACGTCACCTCGGCGTACGCGCGCAACCTCGTCGTCGACGTCGAACAGGGCTCGACCGACCAGCAGGGCCACCTCCAACTGGTGCGCCTGACCGGCAAGGGATCCGCCGTCACGATGACCGCGCTGCAGACCGTCGACATGAACACGGACGGCATCCCCGGTGACGTCTTCGAGTCCGACATCGGCAAGCGCGACCGCTTCGCCGACGACCTGCGGGTACTGGACGCCGACCATGACGGCAACGACGACGTCCTGGTCTTCGAGCCGTACACCGCCAAGGGCCGCTACGGCGGAATCTGGTTCCTGTCCGGAAGCAAGGACGGCCTGAGTACTCGCGGCGTGCACCGGTACACCTTGGACGAGCTCGGGTTGTGAGCTCGGCACGCCACCCCCGCGCATCGGCTGATTCCAGCTCGCTGTACGAGAGTTGACGGGTCCTCAGGCCGTGCGCTCTACGCGACCGGTCCTCGGGGGCGCGCCTCCTGGGTGCGGACGTACTCCGCCAGGAGTGACTCGAGGCTGTGGACCATGAAGCCGTAGTACTCGCGCATATCGCCGAGGCGCTCGCGCTGGACCTGCGGCACTGCGGCCGCCTGTCCCTGCGCGCGTTCGGCGAGATCGCGAAGTTGGGTCATCGAGTCGACGACGTGCTGGAGGCAGCCGACCCAGGCGTCGTCGCGCCAGCGGTAGACGAAGTGCCGTTGTCCCGGCGCCTTGTACCGCTCGACCGTGCCGTTGGCGATGAGCAGGCGCGTGGTCTCCGAGGCGGATCCCTTGCTCGCCTCGAGAGCGCTCTGGAGCTGGGTCAGCGTGAGCGGCTCGTCGCTCATCATCAGCAGGCCCGCGGCCCGGCCCGCCAGGGGAGGCCAGCCCATGGCGCGGCCGATGTGAATGCCGAACTCCTCGACGAGCGAGTCGCGCGCGCCGATGTCACCGCCCGCCTCCGCCTCGGACACGGAACCTCCCGAAGGTCAGTGAAAAATGAATATTCAGTCTTGACTGAACGTACGGCGGGCCTGAGAGTACCAGTAGCACCGGTCGGGGGCCCTTTGGTCGGTAGCGCGAGCCACGGCTGATCACCCTATGGCGGGAGACGCGAGTATGACGAGCAGCAGCTGGGATGTCATCGTCGTCGGGGCAGGGTCCGCGGGGGCCGCGCTCGCCGTGCGCTCCGCGGAGCAGGGCAAGCGGGTTCTGCTCCTCGAGGCCGGCCCCGACTACCGGTCGGCGCAGATGCACGAAGCGTGGCGCTCACCCAATCCGGCGGTCGCCCTGACGGACCCGACCGCGGCCCAGGGGATGGTCTGGACGGGACTGAACTCCTCCCGTACGGACAGGCAGCAGCAGGCGCCGTACTGGCGCGGCCGCGGAGCCGGCGGCAGCTCGTCGGTCAACGGACAGATCGCGATCCGGCCACCGATGGCGGACTTCGAGGACTGGGCGGCCCTCGGCTGCACGGGATGGTCGCCGAAGGACGTGCTGCCGTACTTCGCGAAGCTGGAGGACGACGAACGCTTCGGCGACGAGCCGTACCACGGCCGTGGCGGCCCCACGCCCATCCACCGGATGCGGCAGGCGGATTGGGGTGGCGTCGACACCGCCCTGTCCAAGTCGGCCCTCGCCGCCGGTTTCGGCTGGGCCGAGGACGTCAACGCCCCTACCGCGACCGGAGTTTCGCCCTACCCGATCAACTCCCGTGACGGCCGCCGGGTATCGGTCAACGACGCGTACCTGGAACAGGCCCGTGGCCTCGACACCCTCACCGTTCAGGGCGATGCACTGGTCGACCGCGTGCTCTTCGACGGGAACCGGGCGGTAGGAGTGCAACTCCTCGTCGACGGGCGGGCGATGACCGAGCATGCCGAAACCGTCGTGCTCAGCGCCGGTGTCATCCACTCTCCGGCGATCCTCATGCGGTCGGGCATCGGCCCTGCGGAACACCTGCGCCGGCTCGGTGTCGACGTACGGCACGACCTTCCGGTGGGCCGGGGCATGCAGGACCATCCGATGGCGCTGGTGTCCATCCCGTTGACCGAAGCAGCGGCCGTCACCTCGCCGCACGACCGCCACACGAACGTCTGCGTCCGCTGGACCAGCGGAGCCGGTGCCCCGGAACACGACCTGATGTTCGTCTCGCTCAACCAGAACGTGCTGGCCATGGCGAGCGCGTCGACCAGCACCAGCGCCGGGGCGTTCGGTGTCTGGCTGAACCACAACTACGCGCGGGGCGTGCTGACTCTGGCCTCCGCCGACCCGTCGGACCAGCCGCTGGTACGCCAGCGGATGCTCTCCGACGACCGCGACCTGGCCCGTATGCGCACCGGGATACGCGCACTGGCCGACCTCGCGCGGCGGCCGGAAACCGCTGATATCACCCAGGGATCCCTGGAACGCGAGAACGCGGCCCTGTTCTCCGCGCTGGACAACGACAGCGCACTGGACGACCACCTGCTGGCCACCGTCGGGGACGCGCAGCACGGCACCAGTACGTGCCGCATGGGCGCGGCCGACGCTCCTGACACGGTCGTCGACAGCGAGTGCCGTGTCCTCGGCGTGGACGGCCTGCGCGTGGTCGACGCCTCGGTCTTCCCCTCGGTGCCGAGGGCGAACACCAACCTGGCCACGATCATGGCCGGTGAGCTCATGGCCGACCGTCTCGGCTGACCCGTCCATCGACCCCCACGGGCCGTGGGCGATGCGGAACCCGCACCCGTGTATGAAGGAGAGCCTCCCGATGAAGACCTTGCAGATCCTGATCGGCGGTGTCTGGGAGGACTCCCGGAGCGACGCGCTGCTCGACGTCGTCAACCCCGCGACCGAGGAGGTCGTCGCCCGGACTCCCGCCGGCTCCGAGGACGATGTCGACCGCGCCGTCGCGGCCGCGGTGCGGGCACAGCCCGCCTGGGCTGCACTGTCCGTGGCCGAGCGGGTGGCGCGGATCTCCGCCTGGGCGGACGTCATCGCCGAGCACGCCGACGAGTTGGCGGAACTCGAGTGCCGGGAGATGGGCAAGCCGGTCGGTCTCGGCCGCACGTTCATCGAGGGAGCAGTCGCCGGACTCAAGGCGTCCGCTGCCGAGGCACAGGCGTACGGCTTCGAGGAGACCGTCGCCCAGGGAGACGGCGGTACGACCAGGATCCTTCGCCGGCCGCTGGGCGCGACCGCGGTGATCACGCCCTGGAACTTCCCCGTCCCCATGGTGCTCGGCGCGCTCGGCCCGCTGCTCGCGGCCGGCAACACGGTGGTCGTCAAGCCCTCGGAACGCTCTCCGCTGTCGACCGTGCGGCTCTTCGAGCTGCTGAACCTGCCGCCCGGCGCGGCGAATCTGGTACTCGGCGACGCGCGCGCCGGAGCGCCGCTGGCCGAGCACGAGCAGATCCAGCTCGTGCACTTCACCGGATCCGTCGACTCCGGCCGCAAGGTCGGCGCCGCCACCGGGCGGCTGCTGCACCGGTCGGTGCTCGAGCTCGGCGGCAAGGACCCCGTGGTCGTCGACGCGGACGTCGACCCGAAGGCGACAGCGGCGGCCGTCGCCTTCGGCGCCTTCATCAACACCGGGCAGATCTGCACCTCCATGGAACGGATCTACGTCCACCAGGACATCGCCGACGCGTTCGTCGAGGCTCTGGTCGAGGCGGCGGGAACGTATGCCCTGGGTGACGGTCACGACGAGGGCGTCATGATGGGCCCGCTCGTCGACGAAGGGCAGCGCGAGACCGTCCGGCGGCACGTCGCGGACGCGGTCGCACGCGGTGCGACGATCCGGGCGGGCGGGGTCGAGCCGGACGGAAAGGGCTACTTCTACCCGGCCACCGTGCTGACCGGCGTCGACGAGTCGATGCTCGTCATGACCGAGGAGACATTCGGGCCGCTCGCCCCCGTCGTGGTCGTCGCCTCCTTCGAAGAAGGGCTCGAGCGAGCCGCAGGATCCCGCTTCGGCCTCGGCGCGACGGTCTACACCGACGACCCCGGCCACATGGACGCGTCCGCCCGGATCCCCGCAGGCGTCGTCTGGGTCAACCAGTGGCAGGGAGGCGGTCCCGAGCGCCTCTACGAACCGGCCGGTGACAGCGGCATGGGCGCCACGGGCGCGAGCGCGGCCTACGACGCCGCCACCCGCCCGGTCTCCGTCCACATCGCCGCCCGCCCCGCGTCCTGAGAGCGCCACCGCCATGTCACCCAAGAATCAGATCGAACGCCGGATCCGTCGGGCCGAACGCGCTCTGGTGGACCTCTCCCACCGCATCCACACCTATCCCGAGCTCGCATTCGAGGAAGTACGAGCCAGCGCCTGGGTCGCCGACCGACTGAGCGAGGCCGGATTCGCCGTCCAGCACGGCTGCTACGGCCTGCCCACCGCCGTCCGCGCCACCGTCGGCTCCGGGCCGCGGCACATCGCGATCTGCGCCGAGTACGACGCACTGCCGGACATCGGCCACGCCTGCGGACACAACGTCATCGCCGCCGCCGCAGTCGGTGCCGGACTCGGCCTCGCCGACCTGGCCGACGACCTCGGCCTCACGGTCACCGTGCTCGGGACACCGGCGGAGGAGGGCGGCGGCGGCAAGGTCCTGATGCTCGAACGCGGAGCATTCGCGGGAGTCGACGCGGCGATGATGGTGCATCCCGCAGCCGTCGAGATGGCGGCGATGCCGGGATCGGCCATCGCCATGTTCGACGTCCACTACCAGGGGACCCCCGCGCACGCGGGCGCCTATCCGGAACGCGGTGTCAACGCCGCGGACGCCCTGACCGTCGCCCAGGTCGCCATCGGACTGCTGCGCCAGCAGACCACGAGCGCCGACCGTATCCAGGGCATCGTCACCGATGCGGGCAGCGCGGCGAACGTCATCCCGGATGCCGGCCGAGGCCGATGGATCGTCCGCTCGGACACCGTCGAGGCACTCGAACCGCTCAAAGCACGGGTACTGCGCTGCTTCGAGGCGGGGGCACTGGCGACCGGATGTGAACTGACCACGGTCCCGGCCGGACCCGACTACGCCGATATGCGCCCCGACGCACGGCTGTTGGCGTTGTACCGGGCCAACGCCGAAGCCCTCGGCCGGACCTTCCCCGATCTGAACGGCGGGCCCGCGGTCGGAGCCGCCACCGACATGGGCAACGTCTCTCATGCCGTACCCGCCATCCACCCCATGCTCGGACTGGACTGCGCACCGGCGGCCAACCACCAGCCCGAGTTCACCGCGGCGTGCATCACTCCGACCGCCGACCGGGCCGTCATCGACGGCGCCATCGCGATGGCTTGGACGGCTGCGGACCTCGCCACGGCCCGCTAGCCGAACGGGCGCCGCGGACGGGGACGGTCCTGGCAGGAGTCCTCTCCCCGACAAGGCCGCGGCTGTTCCTTCCGCGGTGCGTCCGACACGGGACACGGTCGTGGACTTGCGTTCCTCGTCGGGCGCCAGGAACGTCCCGCGTACACGGCGGGCGCCTGCTCGGCTGCCCCGATCGGCGAGTCGGCGGCCGAGTTGTTGCTCACACGTATGCGCGGCGCCCCGGTCGACGCCCTGCGCCGGGACGTGGGCCGCAAGGTCGTCCCCCGCGAACGCACCCGAATCGCCCGGGACTTGGCGAGAGTGTCAGTCCGGTCCAGCGGACCACACAGCTCGGCAGCCGACGGCCACTTCAGGTGACTCGGTCACGCGGGACCGGCCGCGCCGCGCACATCGTCCTGCCGCACCCACTGAGCGTCCTCGTCCGAAGCGGAGTACGCGGGCAATACCTTGATCCAGGGCCCGTCGGCGCGCTGTTCACGCTCCTGGACCTGGCCGACGACCCAGCGCGCCAGTCCGTAGGTGTCACGTCCGGCCCGGAATTCCACACGGTCCTCATCCATGCCGGGACGCTAACACCGCACCTTCCCGCCGGTCTCCTGAACCGTTCTGCCGTTCTGCCGTTCTGCCGCGCTGTCCCACCGGGACCCGGACAGCCGGGACCGTACCGCCGCCTGCCGCGCCCCGGCGTGATCCTCGGCGCCTGCGGGGGAGTCGGCGGGGCGGGACGGGGAACTCGTCGGCGTAACGACGACCGCGAGGAGTGGTGCCGCCGATGGAATTGACCGCTGCAGACGTGGGATACGCCTGCTTGGGGGTCGGCGCTCTGCTCGCCGCCGTACTGCCCAGGCTGGTGGCGCGGCAGCCGATGTCCATGCCGATGGTCTTCCTGGCGGTGGGATTCCTCGTGTACGTGCTCCCCACCGGCCTGCCCGAGCTGGATCCCGTCGGCGATCGGGTGTGGGTGGAGCACCTCACCGAGGTGTGCGTGATCGTCGCCCTGATGGGTGCCGGTCTGGCCATCAACAGACCCTTCGGCAGGCGCACCTGGTCCACCACCTGGCGCCTGCTCGGCATCACGATGCCGCTGTCCGTCCTGGCCGCCGGACTCGTCGCCTGGGGTCTCCTCGACTGGCCGCCGGCCGTCGCTCTGCTGCTCGGCGCGGTCCTGGCACCGACCGACCCCGTTCTCGCGGCGGAGGTACGTGTCGGAGAACCGACCGACGCCGAGAACGACGAGGACGAAGTGCGCTTCGCCCTCACCAGCGAAGCCGGTCTCAACGACGGTCTCGCCTTCCCGTTGGTCCTGGCGGCCCTGGCGATGTTCGCCGCGTCGCAGACGGGCTGGTCCGCCGCGTGGGTGGGCCACTGGCTGTGGAGCGACGTGGCCCTACGCGTCACGGCCGGGGTGGTCGTGGGCCTGCTGGTGGGCCGGCTGCTCGGATGGATGTTCTTCCGCGCGGGCTGGGAGGCACTCCGGTTGTCCGAACACCGGGAAGGGTTCGTAGCGCTGGCCGCGACCTTCGTCTCGTACGGTCTCGCCGAAGTGCTGCAGGGGTACGGGTTCCTCGCCGTCTTCACGACAGCCTGCGCGATCCGCTCGGCGGAGCATGCCCACGGGTACCAAGTGGTGATGCACACCTTCATGGAACAGGTGGAGAGGCTGCTCACGGCCGGTGTGCTCTTCCTCGTCGGAGGGTTCATCGCCTCCGGTGGGCTTTCCGGCCTCTCCTGGGGCAGCGCGCTGACCGCAGTGCTGGTTCTTCTCGTGATCCGTCCGGCGACGGGCTGGATCGCCCAGTTGCGCGGGAAGACTGCACGCAAGGAGCGGGCTGTGACCGCCGTGTTCGGCATCCGCGGCATCGGGTCCTTCTTCTACCTGGCGTATGCGCTGGGCCACGACAGACAACTCGGTTCGTTCGGCGAGGAGTTGTGGGCGGTGGTGACGTTCGTCGTGCTTCTGTCGGTCGTCCTGCACGGGGCCGCGGCGGCGCCCGTACTGCGACGCCTGGACCGATCCGGCCATTGACGGCACCGTCCCGGCTATCGCGGGACCGTACGGGTACTCGGTTGCCGGACCACGTCGACCGAGGGGCAGCAATGGAGATTTCGGGTTTGATCAGTGCCATTCTCATCGGCATCGTCATCGGTGTACTGGGCCGCCTGGTGATCCCGGGACGGCAGCGCATCGGCATCCTGTGGACCATCGTGGTCGGCATCGTGGCGGCCCTGATCGGGACGGCCGTCGCGGCCGGCCTGGGGGTGGCGAACACCGACGGGCTCGACTGGGGCGAATGGCTCATTCAGATAGCTCTGGCGGGCTTGGGCGTCTACGCACTGGACCGGGTGAAGGTGCGCCGGCGCTGACACTCCGGCCCGTGGGGCGGAGCGCCCGACCTCCGGGCGTCAGCCTTGCGGTCAGAACGCGGACCGTGAACTCGGGTCTGTGGCGCGGGACTCAGGGGCGCAGCGGACGTCAGCCTTGCGCCTGTCCCTCGCCCCCCGCCGCGTCTCGAAACGATGCGGTGGCCGCGTCGAGGCACGTGACGAAGTCCGACTGCCGGTCCCCGTCGAGCCACTGGTCGAAGGCGTTCTGGAAGATGAGTGCGGCGATCTGCGCCGTGAGGTGAGCGCGCTGGGGTTCGGTGCCGCGTTCCCGCAGTGCATCGCGGATCGCGGCGGTGACGGCGGCGTGTTTGGTGCGCTCGCGCTCCTGGAGTTCCGCGCTGGTACGGATCACGGCGCGGCGATCGGCGGCGTGATCCAGGCGGGCGGTGAGCTGGGATCCGACGTCGGCGAAGGCCTGCAGAGCGGTGGCCAACGGCGTCGAGGTGTCCGTGGCGTCGAGGACGGCCTGACGTAGGGCGACGGGAAGGCGCTCGGAGCCGACGAAGAGCACTTCACGTTTGTCGGGGAAGTAGCGGAAGTACGAGCGCCGGGTGATGCCGGCGCGCTCGGCGATCTGCGTCACGGTCACGCTGTCGTAGCCGAGCTCGGAGTACAGCTCCAGCGCTGCCTTGAAGAGGCGATCCTGCGTGCCCGGGTCCCATCTCGCCATGGGGGCGACCCTAACAAATGATGTCTCACTGTGTCGTCGGTGCTAGCCTGAGTGATGACACAGTGAGACATCACGCGGGATCGGCCTTCACCGGACGGTCTCCGGGAGGAGAAACCATGGCGAGCAACATGCCCGGCGGCGGGCGCAGCGGTGAGGTGTGGATCCTGGGCGCCACCGGCCGCATCGGCTCCACCGTCGCTGCCGACCTGGCCGCCCGCGGGGTCCCGCTCGCGCTGGTCGGCCGCCACCGCGAGCGCCTGGACGAGGTCCGGGCGCGCCTCGGCCCGAGCGGCACCGTGAAGATCGTGGTCGCCGCCACCACCGAAGCGATGGCCGAAGAGATCCGCAGGCAACGCCCGGCCGTCGTGATCAACACCATCGGCGAGTACGCCGCGACAGCCCGGGCCCTCGCCCGCGCCGCCATGCCGGGCGGACACTATGTCGACCTGGCCGCCGACCTCGCCGCGATCAGCCGACTGCTCGACCTGGACCAAGAGGCCGAAGCCGCGGGCAGCACGCTGGTGACCGGCGCCGGATTCGGCGTCCTCGCCACAGAGGCCCTCGTCGTCAAACTCTGCGAGGACCGCGACGCTCCCCGCCAGGTCCGAGTCGACGCCGTGGCATCGGTGGCGATGGAGGCAGGCCCTGTCGGCACCGCCTTCGCCGCCAGCATGGTGGACGGGCTGGCCGGAGGCGGACGGCGCTACGCGAGCGGCCGACTGGTCGAGACCCGACTCGGCAGCGACATCCAGCACCTCACACTCCCCGACGGAGACAAGACGAAGACGGCCGGCGCCCCGCAGGGCGAACTCATCGCCGCGCAGCGCGCCAGCAACGCCCCCGACGTCACGGTCACTTCGGGACTGGCTCCCACCGGCAGGGTCGTCCGAGCACTCCTTCCGCTGGCCCGGAAGCTGCTGTCTCTCCCCGCGCTGCGCAACTTCGCCGTCCGTCGGATCGCCGGGCTCAAGGTCAAGGCGGCCCCCCGCCCCCGTCGGCACTCCTGGGGGCACGCCGTGATCACCTGGCCCGACGGAACCCGGCGCGAGGGCTGGCTGCGCGCCGACGACGGCATGGACTACACCGCTCGCGTCGCCGCCGAAACGGCCCTCGGTCTCGCCCGCGGCGAGGGCAAGCCCGGCGCCTCCTGCCCCGCGGCCGCGCTCGGCCCCGACCTGGCCGTCGCCGCCGGCGGCACGTTCGTCCTCGACTGAGCCCGGGTGGGGGAGTGCCGCGTGAAGTCCCCGCCGTCACCGCGCGGACCTCATGCGGTCGCGGACGTCCGTCGGCTCGCCCCGTCACGGTGGATCGGCGTGGGTACGTCCGTGAGAGAGGTACCGGTGCCGCCCTCACGCGCGGCGACCATCTCCGCGACGATGGACACCGCCGTCTCCTCGGGCGTACGCGCGCCCAGGTCCAGGCCGATGGGGGACCTCAGCCGCGCCAGCTCCGCGGCGGTCACGCCGGCCTCCCGCAGGCACGTGGCGCGCTCCGCGTGGGTGCGCCGTGACCCCATGGCGCCGACGTACGCCACCGGAAGGCGCAGTGCCAGTTCAAGCAGGGGCACGTCGAACTTCGCGTCGTGCGTCAGGACGCACAGCGCCGTGCGGGCGTCCACGGTGGTGCGAGCCAAGTACTCCTGCGGCCATTCGACGACGATCTCGTCCGCGTCCGGGAAGCGGTCCTCCGTGGTGAACACGGGGCGGGCGTCGCACACCGTCACGTGGTATCCGAGGAACTTGCCGACGCGTACCAGAGCCGCCGCGAAGTCGATCGCGCCGAACACGATCAGACGCGGGGGCGGGGTCGACGACTCGATCAGCACAGTGAGCGGCTCCCCGCAGCGCGAGCTGTCCGCGCCGACGTTCCACGTGCCGGTACGGCCCATGGCCAGGAAGGAACCGGCCTCCACCGCGGTCGTCAGGTCCAGGTCGGGGTGTGCGCCGAAGCCGCCCGCGGGCGAGCCGTCCGGGCGGACCACGAGCGCTCGGTCCAGCAGTTCGGCCGGCCCGCTCGCGACCCGTGCCACCGCCACGGCCTCCCTCTGCGAGGCGGCGGCGAGCGCGGTGGCGAGGACGGGGCGGGCCGCGTCGCCCATCCGCACCGGCGCGACGTGAACGTCGATCGTTCCGCCACAGGTCAGACCTACCGCGAAAGCATCGTCGTCGCCGTACCCGAAGCACTGCAGGACGACTTCGCCCTCCGCCAGCGCCTGGACGCACAGCTCGTACACGGCCCCTTCCACGCAGCCACCCGACACCGAACCGATCACCGCGCCCCGGGAGTCGACCGCCAGCGAGGCACCGGACCGGCGTGGAGCGCTGCCGCTCACCGATACGACCGTGGCGACTGCGAAGTCACGCCCCTGCTCGACCCATCGGTGGAGTTCTGCGGCGATGTCCAGCATCTGACGTCTCCTTGCAGGGGCCTCGGTAGCGGGAGGCGGTACGCGGACTTGACCGAGGACGCCGCGAGGTGACCGACACGGCCTGCTCAGTCACCGACATTCTCCGGCCCGGCCGGGCGTCTGTCAGAACGGCCGGGGCTTCCGGATGGCGCCGCGCCACGCGGGTACCCGCCGGGCCCGGACGTCGACGGCCGACGGGGCGAAGGCTTGGCGGAGCAAGGTTCCGCCGACCTCGGCCGATCGGCCGGACGTACCAGCCGAACGAGCACCGTCCTAACGGCTCCTGGAGGAACCACCCATGCTGAAAGCCGTCGCCGACGTCGTACGCGCCATCGGTGGCGCCATCGCCACCGTCGTCACCCTGCCCTTCCGCGCCGTGGCCCGACTCTTCTCAGGCGCATCGGACAGCGCCCACGGCCGGCACTGACCGCTGCTCGCCGCCACCGACCTGGTTCGGCGGCATGGGTCCGTCACGTATGGGTACTGGGAGGCAGTCCCCTTCGCACGAGGCCGACGAGGTACAGGTGGGAGCGAGCCCATGGCCGTACGACACCGTCTGATCAAACGGCCCGTGGCCGACGTGTGGTCCGTGCTCTCGGACCCCTTTCGCTTTGCGGACTGGGTCGTGGGGACGGCGCACTCGAAGCCCCGTGAAGGCAGCTGGCCCGACGTGGGCTCCAGCGTCACGTACACGATCCGCCTGGCCCGCTGGTCGGTGCAGGGCTGGACCGCCGTGCGGCGTCGCGAGGAACCCGAGGTTTTGGAGCTGGAGGCGAACAGCGGGCCGCTCGGCTCGGCGCGGATCGCCATCGAGGTGCGCAGCTGGGGTGAGGATGCTCTGGTCATCGTCGATGAGCACCCGCTCACCGGCCCCGGCAGGAAGCTGCACAACAAGGCGGTCGATGCGCTGATCCAGCTCAGGCACCGGACGATGCTCGCCCGCCTGGCCGACGTCGTCGAATCGTCCACGCCGCAGTCCATCGGATCGTCCTGACCAGGCTGAAGCCGATCGCCGACCAGCAGGGCGGCCCGAGCGTGGGGCCCGGAGCAAGGAGGCAGCCATGCCGGATGCCGTGGTCATCGGGGCCGGCCCGAACGGGCTCGTCGCCGCCAATGTGCTCGCCGACGCCGGATGGAGCGTCGAGGTGCTCGAGGAGCAGGACCGACCGGGCGGCGCGGTGCGCAGCGACCGGGGCGTGCACCCCGACTATGTGAGCGACCTGTTCAGCGCCTTCTACCCGTTGGCAGCAGCGTCCCCGGTACTGGCCGGTCTGGACCTGCACCGAGACGGACTTCGCTGGAGCCGGGCGCCGAACCCGTTGGCGCACCCCCTGCCGGACGGCAGATGCGCGGTGCTGCACAGCAGCGCGGCGGACACCGCGGCAGGCTTCGACGCCTTCGCCGAGGGCGACGGGGCTGCCTGGCTGGACCTCTGCGCCACCTGGGCGCGGCTCGAGCCCGCCGTCGTCGGGGCGCTCTTCACGCCCTTCCCGCCGGTGCGCTCGGGGCTGCGGCTCGCCGCCGCACTGCGGAACGCGGGAGGCCTGCGGTCGGCCCGGGCCCTGCTGCTGCCCGTACGACGCTTCGGTGAGGAGGAGTTTCGTGCGGAGCCGGGACGCCTGTTGCTGGCGGGCAACGCCCTGCACGCGGATCTCGGGCCGGAGGCGACCGGCAGCGGTGGGTTCGGCTGGCTGATGTCGATGCTCGGCCAGACCTACGGCTTTCCGGTGCCGGAAGGGGGCGCCGGCGAACTGACGGGCTCGCTCGTACGGCGACTCGAGCGGCACGGCGGCGTGGTGCGGTGCGGTGTGCGCGCGGCCGAGATTGTCGTGCGGGGCGGACGAGCCGTCGGGGTGCGTACGGCCGGGGGCGAGGGCGTGCCGGCGGACCGTGCCGTACTCGCTGATGTCTCGGCTCCCGCCTTGTACGGCGAGCTGCTGGACGAGAGTCATGTGCCCGACCGGGTACTCGGAGACCTGCGTCGGTTCCAGTGGGACTTCGCCACGTTCAAGGTCGACTGGGCCCTGAGCGGCCCCGTGCCCTGGACGGCAGAACCCGCCGCGACGGCCGGAACCGTCCACCTGGCCGACGGCGTGGACGGCCTCACCCGCTGGGTCGCACAGATCGCCACCGGACAGGTGCCCGACCGGCCCTTCCTGGTCCTCGGGCAGATGACCACAGCCGACGCCTCGCGTTCACCGGCCGGGACCGAGTCCGCCTGGGCGTATACGCACGTGCCGCACCGGATCAAGGGCGACGCCGGGAGCGACCGACTGACCGGGCGCTGGGACCGCAGGGAGCAGGAGGCCATGGCGGACCGCATGGAGCAGGAGGTGGAACGCTGGGCTCCCGGCTTCCGCTCCCGCATCAGGGCACGTCGACTCCTCGCCCCTCCGACGCTGCAGGCCATGGACGGCAATCTGCATGGCGGAGCCATCAACGGTGGTACGGCAGCCGCCCATCAGCAGTTGGTGTTCCGGCCGACGCCCGGTAACGGGCGCCCAGGGACGCCCGTTAAGGGCCTGTATCTGGCATCGGCGGCCGCCCATCCCGGCGGCGGCGTCCACGGAGCGCCGGGCGCCAACGCCGCCCGGGCAGCGCTGCGGGCGCCGGGCGGACTGGCCCGGCGGACGGTCGCGCGCTGGAAGGGCCCGACCAGGTGAACAACGGCGGTCAGGCTCACTTCGCAGCGCCGGAATCGTCCGCGGCCCGACCGCCGGGCCCGAGCAGCCCGGTCGGCTCGAACTCCGAGTGCGTCAACCGACGAGTCGACCACGCGGTGACCATCCCCGGCATGGCGGCCCGCACCGCCTGAAGTCCACGGAGCCAGCCCGGTACGTACACCGAGGCCGCCCGGCGCTCGGTCGCGTCGGCCAGCCGCGATGCCACGTCGAAGGGGTCGAGGAGCTTGCGCGCAGGAAGGGGCAGCTGCGCGCGCAGTTCACTCAGCCCGCCGCTGCGACCGTCATCGGATCCGCGGATCATGTCCGTGTCGACCCAGTTCAGATAGGCGACACCCACCCCTACGCCCCGCGGCAGCAGCTCCGCGCGCAGCGAGTGGGCCAGGGACTCCGCGCCCGCCTTCGAAGCGCAGTAGGCGCTCATCATCGGGGCCGCGCCGAGGGAGGCAAGAGATGCCACCTGCATGAAGTAGCCGCGGGTGTCCAGGAGTTGGGGTAGAAAGGCGCGCGCCGTGTTCGCGCTGCCGACTACGTTGACCTCGAGGACGCGTCGCCAACTGGCCGGTTCGGAGCCGGCGAACGGGCCGCACTCGGCGACGCCCGCATTGGCGACGACCACGGACGCGGGGCCCTGCCGGTCGCGGATCTCACCGGCGACCTGCGCCATCGCCTCGGGGTCCGTCACGTCGACATGCCAGTGGAGCGAGGGCGCCCCCAGCGCGTGGGCCGCGCGCGCGAGTTGCTCCTTCTCGAGCCCGATCAGGGCCAGTTGGGCTCCGCGCGCCGCGAACTCCCTGGCGAGCGCCCACCCGACGCCGCGGGCGGCGCCCGTCACTACGACCGTACGGCCTCGCAGTACGTTGCCGGCGGAACGCACACCCCTGCCTCCGATCCCGGGTCTCCTCTTGGCGGACACCGGCGGCGTCATCCCGAGTGGCCGGGCGTGAGATCGCGGACATCGCTGAGTCGCAGCGGTGCCTGGCGCGGCAGCGGGTCCGACCCGGCTTCCAGCGGACTGAGATGAAACCCGACATGGTCACCCCAGTCGGCATGCCCGTCGACTCTGCCGACCCACCAGGCACACGCATCCGTGAGTACGGGTGTCCGGCCCGCGCCGGGCTCCCAGCTCAGGGTGGCGAACTTGTCGACGACAGCGCCGCATCGGCTGCCGAACAGCCGCGCCACACCGACCTGTTCACGCCCGATCAGGTGGACGCCGAGGTGCGAGGCGCGGCGCGCGACGCCATAGGTGTGGTTCGCCCGGGACAGCCACACCACGAAGGTGGGCGGGTCCAGCGAACACTGCGAGGCGAAACCGACCAGACATCCGGCCCGCTCGTCGCCCGCGGCTGCGGTGACGACGCACATCGGATAGTCCAGCCGGTCGGTGAAGCCATCCAGTGCAACCACTGCGCGTCACCCCTTTCTGGTGGTCCGTGATGCTCCGCCGACGGAGGCGTACGCGTCGGCGGCAGCTGCGCGCCTCAGTCGTCGGCCCGGTCCACCGGCGCCAGCGGGTGCACCGCCGGGCCCTGGAGCACCGACCCGTCGACGTCGAAACGGGATCCGTGGCACGGGCACTCCCATGTCGTCTCGGCTTCGTTGAACGCGACCAAGCAGCCCAGGTGCGTACACCGCGCCGACACGGCCTGTACGGAGCCGTCCGCGCTCCGGTGAACGGCACAACGCCGGCCGTCGACGCGCACCACCGCACCGGTCCCCGGCTCGATGTCGGCCACCGAGGCCACGTGCCGGGTGCGCAGCCTGCCGCCGATGAAATGCTGGGCCACATCGCCCTGTTGCCGCAGTACGGTCGCCGCCTCGCGCACAGTGCTCCACAGCCGCCGCGGGTCGTAGAGATCGGCCCACGGCGGCGTCTCGTCGCCGATCAGCCGGGCGAGAAGGCTCCCTGCCATCACACCCCCACTCATGCCCCAGCCGCCGAAACCGGTGGCCACGTAACTGTGGCGGGCGCCGGGATGGAGGAGACCCACGAACGGAACACCGTCGGCCGAGTCGGCGTCCTGGGCCGCCCACCGGTAGGCCGTGGCGCCGACGGGGAAGCGCTCGTGCATCCAGGCATCGAGGCGCCGGAACCTCTCGCCCACGTCCTCACCCGCGCCGGGAGTGAAGCTCTCACCCGTCACGATGAGCAGCCGTCGTCCGTCGTCGAGCGGAGCCGACCGGATCGATCGCTTGCCCTCCCCCTGAGTGATGTACATCCCGGCCGGCGCCCGGTCCGCATCGAGGGGCGCGGCCACCACCAGTTCCCTGCGCGGCGCCAGACGGGCGAAGAGCAACGCCCGGTCGAACACCGGATAGTGGGTGGCCACGACCACGTCCCGGGCTGCGACGGAGTGTCCGGACTCGGTCGTCACCCGGCACGGCGAGCCTTCCGCCAGCCCGGTGACGCGGGTGCCCTCGAAGATCCGCCCGCCCGATCGCCCGATGTCCTCGGCCAGGGCGAGGAGATATTCGCGAGGGTGGAACTGCGCCTGTTCCTCCACCCGGACGGCGCCGCTGATCTCGAACGGCAGCTCGCTGTCCGTCACGTAGGTCGCGGGCAGTCCGGCCGAGGCCGCGGCCCGCGCCTCGGCCTGCAACGACGGAACAGCCGCCGGATCGGTCGTGTAGGTGTAGGCCGGGACGCGTTCGAGATCGCAGGCGATGTCCAGTTCGTCGACAATCTCCGCGACGTGTTCCACGGCGCCTTGCTGAGAGCACGCGTACAGCTCGGCGTCGGCCTCGTTCCTGATCCGGCGGATTCGGTCGTAGACCAGGGTGTGCAGCGAGGACACCTTGGCGGTGGTGTATCCGGAGACCCCGGCGGCGACACGGTCGGCCTCCAGCAGGGCGACGGAATGACCGGCCTTGACCAGTTCCCACGCGGCGCTGAGGCCGGCGATGCCGCCGCCCACCACGACGACGTCCGCCTCGGTGTCGTCACCGAGCGTCGGGTAGCCGGTCGTGTCCGCCGTCGCCATCCAGTAGGACTCTTCGTAGGAAGGGCGGGAGTCGGTCATGCGGTCCTCCTCGGAGCGCTCGCTCGTCCACCCCCGTCCCAGGACACCCCGGTTGCCCTGCGCACTGCCGTCTAAACGCAGCGACGGCGGAGGCGGCGTCGGGAGGAAGCGGCCCCCGCAGGGAGTCGGTACGGTGGAAGCGAAGGGCCGCGAACCCGTGCGGTCGCACCGACCGACCACCGAACTGCCCCGCACTGTGACGTACGGGGAAGGACCCGCTGATGTGCAGGTGGCTCGCCTACTCCGGAACGTCCGTGCTGCTCGCCGACCTGCTGTACAAGCCGGAGCACTCACTGATCGATCAGAGCCTGCATTCCCGCATGGGCGTGGAGACGACGAACGGCGACGGGTTCGGCGTGGGCTGGTACGGGCCCGAGGCGCAAGAGCCCGCGGTGATCAGGGACACCGGCCCGGCCTGGAACAACCGCAACCTCCGTGAGATCGCCGCACACGTGCGTTCCCCGCTGTTCTTCGCCCACGTGCGCGCCTCGACGGGCACCGCGGTGCAGCAGACCAACTGCCACCCCTTCCGGCACGGCCGCTGGATGTGGATGCACAACGGTGCGATCGCCGATTTCCACCGCCTGCGCAGGGACCTGTCCCTGGCCATCGACCCGTCGCTGTACTCGCAGTTGGAAGGGTCCACGGACTCGGAGGTGATGTTCTATCTCGCGGTCACCCTCGGCCTCGACCAGGACGCCCCCGGAGCGGTGGCGCGCATGGCCGGAACAGTGGAACGGATCGGGCGCCGCGAAGGGGTCCGGGATCCACTCCAGATGACGGTCGCCGTTTCGGACGGCGAACGCCTGTGGACCTTTCGCTATTCGAGCCTGCGTGCCTCCCGGTCGCTCTTCTACAGCAGCCGCGCCGACACGATCCGCGCCCTGCACCCCGACCTGAACTTCCTCCGCGGAGTGTCGCCGGACACCAGGCTGGTCGTGTCCGAGCCGCTGGGGGATCTGCCCGGCGTGTGGCACGAGGTCCCGGAGAGCAGTTACGGCGTGGTCCAGCCGGGAGCGGACGAGTTCCTGCCGTTCGCTCCGGTGGAGGCCTGAGATGCCGTTGTCCGCCGAAGACCGCGCCGACGGGGGAGAGGGCATGCGCACCGTCGGTGTGGAGGAGGAGCTGCTGCTCGTCGACGCGGAGAGCGGTGAGCCGCAGGCATTGTCCACGGCGGTCCTGGCCCTGACGGAGCGCCGGGGTGCGGGCGACTCGCCCTTCGATCCCGAACTCCACCGTGAACAGCTCGAGTTCGCCACCGCCCCACAGAGCGACATGACAGAACTCGCGCGCGAGATCCGCCGGTGGCGAGCGGAGGCCGCCAGAAGCGCCGGTGATCTCGGGGCAGCCGTCGCAGCCCTCGGAACGTCCCCGCTCCCGGTCAGTCCCTCGATCGGGACCGGCGAACGGCACCGGTGGCTCGCGGAACGCTTCGGTCTGACCACGGAGGAGCAGCTCACCTGCGGCTGCCACGTCCACGTATCGGTGGAGTCGGACGAGGAAGGAGTCGCCGTACTCGACCGGCTGCGGCCCTGGCTCTCCGTACTCCTCGCCCTGAGCAGCAACTCGCCGTTCTGGCAGGGCCGCGACTCCTCCTACAGCAGCTATCGGAGCATGGTCTGGGGCCGCTGGCCGTCCTCGGGACCGGCCGATCTCTACGGCTCGGCCGACCGCTACCACGAGCGGGTCCAGGCCCTGCTCGACACCGAAGTCCTGCGGGACAGAGGGATGATCTACTTCGACGCCCGGCTCTCCCACCGGTATCCCACCGTCGAGATCAGAGTCGCCGACGTATGCCTGGACCCGTCCGACACGGTCCTCCTCGCCACCCTCGTACGCGGCCTCGTCGAGACCGCGGCACGCGAGTGGCGCTCGGGAGGCGAACCCGCACCCTTCGGATCGGCGGTCCTGCGCATGGCGGCGTGGCAGGCCGGCAGAACGGGCCTCGAGGACCGGCTCCTGCACCCGCACACGATGCGGCCCGAGCCGGCCGAGGACGTGGTGCAGGCCCTGCTCGCGCACGTACGCGACGCGTTGGGGGACCACGGCGACCTCGCGTCGGCCCGAGCCGCGCTGACGGAACTGCGGCGGCGGGGGACCGGAGCGCGCGTGCAACGCGACCTGCTGCAGCGCACGGGCAGCCTGCGCAGTCTGGTCACGGACTGCGCCGCGAAGACCCGGGGGTGAGGGCAACGAGGTCAGGGATGGGGATTGCCCTGGTCGGGGTCGTCGTCGGGGGTCTGCCAGGTGGTGCCGCGCTGGGCCTCGCCGCTGACCGGGTCGGTGCCGTCGGCGTTGGTGCTCCGCTCGGCACGGCGTGCGTCACGTCGTCGCCCGGCGGCGAACATGGCGATGAGACCGAGGACCACGACGACGCCGACGAGGACGATGATCAACGAGGCGGCGCCCGAGGCGGCCAGGACGGTGGCTGAGCTGTAGGTGTGCATGGCGGTCGAGTACCCCGTCGGTGAGGAAGGCTGCTGGGCCGCCGGGGTGAGAATCCGGAGTGGGTCCTCGCGCCTCGGGAGACTGTCGGACGGGCGCCGCCATTCGAGCGGCCTCCGCCCCTGACCTGTCGAAAGCCACGGGCCCGACCGGTGCAGGGGAAACACCGGTCGGGTCCGTGTGGGGTGCGAAAGGGCGTGGTCACGCGTGCTGACCTGAGGGCTTGATGCGCAGGGCGGAGACGAGGAAGAAGACGCCGCCGAGGAAGGCGTAGCCGGCCAGGCTGCCCAGCGTGGGGGACTCCGCGCCGGCCTGCGCGACGAACGATGCTCCGGCGAGCGTGGAGATGCCGCCGCTCGCGATCATCGCCCACTGGCCACCGAGCCGGCGCCGGCTCGCCCCGACGACGAGCTGCACGATGCCGGCGGTGACGGCCCAGATCCCCCAGACACGCAGCACCGCCGGGATGCCGGACGTGGCGGCGACGGCCAGGCCGATGCCGGCCAGGGTGCTGAGTGCGATGTTCACGTACAGGCCGCGGGCCGGTCCGCCGCTCGCGTTCGCGGAGCGGACGTCGACGACGGCGCACGCCACGTCGAACAACGGGTAGATCACCAGCAGGGTGGCGGTCAGCGGACCCAGGGTGTCGGCGGTCGCGAACAGCAGCGCGGCCCATACGGCGGCGAAGGCGAAGCGGTAGAAGTACAGCTTGCGCAGTGCCACGGGGACGCTGGTGGGAGCGGTGGTGCTGATGAGGGTGTCCATGGGGATGCCTTCCGGTGACGGCGGACCGTGACGTGAGGGTCGTCTCGCCGAGGGAGAACGTTCGGTCTCGTCATCATCTAAAGGTTCTGCTCGACGGATGTCAAGACCGAACGTTCTCCCTCGCGGGTTTGGTACGCTCGGGTCCATGAGTCGGGGCACAGAAAACGGCAGCACGTCCGAAGCGCGAGCCAGGCTGCTGAGCACGGCGACGAGAATCTTCTACGCGGAGGGGATCCACTCCGTCGGCGTCGACCGGATCATCGCGGAGGCGCAGGTCACCCGGGCGACGCTGTACCGGCACTTTGCGGGCAAGGAGGAGCTCGTCCTCGCCTATCTCGACCAGGCCGACCGAGGAATCCGCGCACAGGTCGCGGCCGCGGAGTCGAGCGGCGAATCGGGCTCCGACCGCGTCCGGGCCGTCGCCCGGTCCATCGTCGACGGCATCAAGTCTCCCGGCTTCCGCGGATGCGCGTTCCTCAACGCCGTCGCCGAATACCCCGACCCCGCCCACCCGATCCACCGCACGGTCCTGGCCCACCGCGAATGGTTCCTCGACACCGTCACGGAGCTGCTCGGACAGGCCGGCCATGAGCCCGCCGACGCGGCCGGCCGGCATCTCGTGATGCTGCGGGACGGCGCCATGGCGGCCGGCTGCCTCTTCGATCCGGAGCTCGTCTCCGGGACCTTCCTGGACGGCGTCGAAGGCATCCTGCAAGCGCGTCCGGCCTGAGCGTCCCGGGTCGCCGCGAGCGGGCCCGGCCCCGCCGCAGCACAACAGCGCGCGGACCGTCTGCGAAGACGGTCCGCGCGCTGATTCACGGGGAGAGGGTGCGAGATCGGGCTCGGCCCTGTCGGCCGAGCCCGCCCGCGGAACTCAGTTCACCGCTCGTCGACGGTGGTCGCCCGCCGAGACTCGGTTGTGGCCCGACGGCTCAGTTGTGCTCCTCGTCGATGGTGACGGCGACGCCCTTGGCGATCTTGACGACCACGGCGACGCCCTTCTTGGCGGCCGCTTCGAGCTGGTCCTCGGTGCAGGGCGTGATGTCGCTCGCGTCGCCGCAGATCCAGCCGGCACCGTTGATGTCCGTGCTGGTGGAGGTGAAGAAGGCGCGCTTGGCGCCCTTCTCGTCCGCGATGCTGTACTTGCCCGGGGCCATGTAGCCGAGGTCTCCGGACCAGGTGCCGGACCCGTTCTCGCCGCCGCCGTCGCCACCACCGCTGCTGGAGTGGTCCTCGACGATGCTGACCGCGGTGCCGTTCTTGATCTTGACGGTCGCGCTCACGCCCTTCTTGGACGCTGCCTCGAGCTGGTCCTCCGTGCACGGCGTCGCCGCCTGGCCCTCCGCGTCACCGCAGATCTTGCCCGCGCCCTGGATGTCGGTGTCCGTCGAGGTGAAGAACGCCTGCTTGGTGTCCTTCATGTCCGTGACGGTGTACTTGCCCGGCGCCAGGTAGGCGACGTTCCCGAACCACGTACCCGTCACGGCCTTGCCGCCCGCCTTGCCGCCGGACCCGCCCCCCGAGCCGTTCCCGGACTGCGCCTCGGTGCCGTCGGCGCCGCCCTTGTCGTCGTCGGACTTCCCCTTGGCGTCCGAGTCGGAGGCCGACGATCCGGAGCCGCTCGACTTCTTGCTGCCGGAGTCGCCTCCCTGACAGGACGTGAGCAGCGCGGTCGTCGCCATCAGGGCGGCGGCGGTCAGGACGGTCTTACGGCGGTGGCTGCGAAGCATGGAGTCGTTCCCCCCGGTCGTGCGCAAGCCCGGCCGATTCAACGAACGGACTGTGCTGTGTGCTCGGTCGATCAACATCCTGACCCACGAGACGATCACGGGGGAAGCGCGGTTACGAGGTGATGACACAGTCGACGTGATCATGAGACGCACGGGCACGACTCGGACACAAGTCGCCCAGTACGGACACACTTCCCACGCGAGCGAGGGCTTTCGGGCACGGTGGGCGGCTACCCCGGATGTGCCGGAGCGAGCCCGCGGTGGACTGGCTACGCTGCCCGTTCACCGGCCAGGGAGGGTCTCACCATGGGCAGCACCACGTCGTCGTTTCCCGAACGGATCGAACTCGCGGGAGAAGGGCTCGTCCTGCGCGACTGGACGGAAGCAGACCTGGCCGCGATGCCGGACCTCTTCGACCACCCCGACATCGCGCACTGGACACCGATCGTCTCGCCCTTCGACGCGGCGGCGGCCCGCGCCCGCCTGGACCGGGGACGGAAAATGCGCGCGGAGGGCTCGACCGTCCTGCTCGCCATCACCGCGGACGGCGGGGAGCCGCTCGGCGAGGTCATGCTGCGGCGCGCCCCCGAGGGCACCGAGATCGGCTATGTGATCGGCCCCGCGCACCGCGGTCAGGGCCTGGCCGCGCGGGCGGTGCGTGTGATGGCCGCGTACGCCTTCGGCCAACTCGGCGTGGAACACGTGATTCTGGAACTGGAGGCCGAGAACGCCGCGAGCGCCGCCGTGGCCGCGAAGGCCGGTTTCCGGCTGCTCGACGTGCCACTGATCGCGGGGGAGGAGAAGGGCAGGCCGTACGTGCTGCAGACCTGGGGGCTGTGGTCCGACCGTTCTCGCTCCGGGGTGTCCGGACGGTAGGTGCGCGGGCGCCGGTGGACATCGTCCGTCGTGCGGGTGCGCGCGGAAGACCGACACCTGACGGTCGCGCCGGTTCGGACCGAACCGGCAGGCTGGACGTGGTGCCGGTCTCCACCCCGGCACGGCCACGATGGGGAAGGGGAGCGCTTTGCCGGCAGATCTGAGGGCGACGACGCAGTACCGGAAGGTTCTCGAGTACCTCCGTGCGCTGCACGGGCCGGGATTCGGCCGGCCGATGAACATCCGTGAGGCGCAAGTGTCGTACGACGGAGCGAGCGCCGTGGTGACCGCGGACGTCATGGCCGACCTCGAAGGTGCGCCGAGAACCGCTGTGTACACCGCGGTGGACGGCCGGTTCCGGCCCGTGTCGACGGGTGGCGGTTCGGCCCGGTCGGGACGGTTCTCGCCGGACGGGCGGACGCTGGCGTTCCTGTCAGACCGCGGCGAGGACGGCGTGTACCAGCTGTACCTCCTGGTGGACGGCACGCTGGGGGAGGCGGAGCGGGCGCCCGCCGTGCCGGGGACGGTCGAGTACCTGCACTGGTCGCCGGACGGCCGGCGGATCCTGCTCGGCGTCGCCGGCCTCGGCGCGGACCTGTCCGGCGGACAGGGGTCGGGCACCAACCGGGGGAGTGGCGGCGGGGCGCCTGCGTGGTTCCCCAAGGTCGACGGCGACGTCGCCGACGAGGCCTGGCGCAGCCTGTGGTCGTACACCGTGGCGACAGGTGCCCTCGAGCGCGTGTCGCCGCAGGGCCTCAACTGCTGGGAAGCCGGCTGGTGCGGGCCGGACCGTATCGCCGCGATCACCTCCGACTCCCCGGGCGAGGACGACTGGTACGGCGCCGTCCTCAGCCTCATCGGCCTGGATGGAGCGGTCCGGACCGTACTGGACAGCGAGGTCCAGCTCGGGCTGCCGACGGGCTCGCCCGACGGCCGGTGGCTGTCGGTAGCCGAAGCGGTCTGCAGTGACCGCTGGTTGGTGGCCGGTGACCTGCTGCTCGTCGACGCCGATTCCGGTGCGGTACGGCGGATCGACACCGCGGGCACCGATGTCACCCGGCTCGAGTGGATCGACGCCGGGCGCCTCGGGTACGTCGGGGTGCGACACCTGGACTCCGTCGCCGGCGTCGTCCGCACCGGCGACGGGCGCGTGACCGAGGCCCTGTCCACCGCCAAGTCCTGCGGCGGCACCACCTTCCACCCCGACGGCTCATTCACCGCCGACGGAAGGGTGTTGACCATCCAGGAGTCCTACGAGCTCCCGCAGCAGCTGGTGTTGACCGCGGCAGACGGCGACCAGGTGCTGGCGTCCGTGGCCGACCCCGGCACCGACTACCTGCGCTCGGTGGCCGGTTCGGCGCAGGCGCTCTCCTGGAGCGCGCCCGACGGCACGGAGATCGAGGGCATCGTGTGCAAGCCCGCGGGCGACGGTCCCTTCCCGCTCGTCGTGAACATCCACGGCGGCCCCGTCTGGGGATTCCGCGACACCTGGTCGATGTCGTACCCGTGGGTGCCGCTCCTGGTGTCCCGGGGATACGCGGTGTTGAACCCCAACCCGCGTGGCAGCAGCGGCCGCGGGCAGTCGTTCGCCGGCGCGGTCGTCGGCGACATGGGCGGCGCCGACACCCACGACTACCTGTCCGGCATCGACGCCCTGGTCGAACGGGGCATCGCCGACCCCGCCAGGATCGGCCTCATCGGCAGGAGTTACGGCGGCTTCATGTCCTCCTGGCTCGTCACCCAGGACACTCGTTTCGCCGCGGCCGTCCCCCTCGCCCCGGTGACCGACTGGTACAGCCAGTCGTTCACGAGCAACATCGCCGCGTGGGGCAACCGCTTCCTCGACGCCGACCCGGAGCAGCCCGGCACCCGGGCACACACCCGCAGCCCCGTCCTGCATGCCGGCAAGACACGCACTCCCTGCCTGAACGTCGCCGGCGCGCTGGACGCGTGCACACCCCCCGGCCAGGCGCAGGAGTTCCACCAGGCCCTGCGCGCGCGGGGAGTGCCGTCGGGACTGGTCATCTATCCGCAGGAGGGGCACGGGGTGCGGGCGTATCCCGCGCAGATCGACTTCCTGACACGGGTGTTGGACTGGTTCGAGCGGTACATGCCTGCGGTGTAGCGCGGACATGCTCCCAGGGCGCCGTCGTCGCACCCACCCGTGCTTGAGTTTCGCTCAACCGGCGTTGCTCGATTGCCTGTTGTTCCCGCAGGCCAACGGTCGTGACACTCGATCCCGTGCCCGCCCGCGTCGCCGATGCACACGCAAGGCGCACGCCGCCGGAGGGCCCAGGATCGGAGGATACGGATGACTGCGGTACGCAAGGTTGTGGCCGGCCTGTTCATATCGTTGGACGGCGTGGTCGAGGCGCCGGAGACCTGGCACTTCCCCTACATGAACGACGAGATGGGGGCCGCGCTGGGTGGGATGTACGCGGAGGCGGACACGCTGTTGTTCGGGCGGGTGACGTACGAGGCGTTCGCCGCGGTGTGGCCGGGCCAGAGCGGCGAGGTGGCCGACGTCATCAACGGCGTACCCAAGCTCGTCGCGTCCACGACTCTCCGGGAGCCCGGCTGGAACAACGCCTCCGTCATCGACGGTGAAGTCATCGCCGCCGTGCAGGACTTGAAGGGACAGGAGGGTGGGAACATCAACCTGGCCGGCAGTATCAGCGTGACTCGGGCGCTCCTTGCAGCCGGGTTGCTGGACGAACTGCGCCTGCTCGTCCACCCCTTGGTGCTGGGAACCGGCCAACGACTGTTCCCCGAGGGCTCGAACCGCGTACCCCTGACGCTGACCGCGTCGACGACCTTCTCCACCGGAGTGATCGACGCGACGTACCGGCCCGCCTGAGTCCCAAGTCGCGAGTCCCCCGCCCCGCATCGCATCGCCCCGCACAGAGAGGAATCCGCTATGGCTGCCGTGAAGGGGAACCCCGCCAGCTACTTCCCCGCTATCGAGGAAAAGTACGGCCGACCCGTGCAGGAATGGATCGCACTGATCCGTTCCTCGCCGCTCACCGGGCACATGGAGCTGGTCACGTGGCTGAAGACCGAGCACGGCCTCGGCCACGGGCACGCGAACGCGCTCGTCGCCCACACCCGGTCGATCGAACGGTAGTAGCCTGCCGACGATGCCTGAGCTGCTGGGAATCAATCATCTGACGCTGTCCACGACCGACCTGGACAGGCTCCTGACGTACTACACGCACGTGCTCGGCGCCGCGCTCGCCTTCGAGCGCGGCGCCACCTCGTCCGACCCCCGGGTCGCGGTCGTCGATGTCGGAGGGAACGACCACTTGATGATGGTCGAGACACCCGCCGTCCCCATCACGGACCTCGACCCCTTGGGCAACGCGGGTTGGGGTCTGCGCGTCGCAACTCACGCGCAACTGAACGAGGTTCGCGAGGGGATTCTGGCGGCAGGACACCCGGTGGGCCCGATCGTGACACTGCCTGCGCAGTGGACCATGACGGCGCACGACCCGGACGGCCGCCCCGTGGATATCCGAGCCCACCGGCCGCGTTCGTGAGACCGTCCGTCGCGCCGGTCGTTCCGGCAGGCAGTCTCTCCGGCTTCCCCCAGCCCTCGCTCATGTCGTCCGACGAAGCTCTGCTCCTGCGGCCGTGGAGGAATGACGACGCCGTGGTCCTCCAGGGCGCCTACCAGGACGCGACGATCCGGCGTTGGTCGCTGCGCCGTATGCCGTCTCGGGCGGCAGCTGAGGAGTGGATCGCGGACGCCGGTCGACAGTGGCAGGAAGAGCGCGGCGCCCAGTGGGCGGTCACCGATGCGGACGGCGGACAGATCGTGGGCCGGGTGGCCCTGCGTTCGATGGATCTGTTCGTGGGCCTTGCCGAATGCGCGTACTGGGTTCTGCCCGAGCTCCGCGGCCACGGCGTCGCTCCGCGCTCGCTCGCCACCCTGTCCGACTGGGCGCTGGAGCACGTGCACTTCCACCGTCTGGAACTGGCACACTCCGTCCGCAACCACGCGTCCTGCCGGGTGGCGGACAAGACCGGATTCGGGTTCGAGGGTGTCCGGCGCAGTTCAGTTCGACACGCGGATGGCTGGCATGACATGCATCTGCACGCCCGCGCCCAAGGCGACGCCGACCCCGTCGTCCGGCATGAGGAGAGCTGTCCCGAGCGCTCGGATCAGAGCAGAGGGCCCAACGCGTCCCGGCCGGGCCGAGCACGATCCGGCACAGCCGCGAGGCCCGCGCACTGATCATGCGCTTCCTGGTCGCATACGACCACTGATCAATTCGGAAGAGCTCGTCAGGGCGACGATGGATCCGCCTGCAACTCGGCCGTGCACGCCGCTTCCCGTGCCGTCATCACCTCGTCGCCGTGCTCGAAGGCCCACGCGCCGACCGCGTCGATGGGGGACAACAAGGTCCCGCCGAGAGCGGTGAGTCGGTACTCGACCCGTGACGCTGACCCGGTGCGTTCGTTCCGCTCGACCAGGCCGTTGGCCCGCAGCCGTCGCAGGGTCTCGGTGAGGACCTTGGAGCTGATGCCCCCGATCCGTTCCCGAAGCTCGACCGGACGCATCGGCCCGTTGCGCAGAGCCCACAGGACCACGGGGTTCCAGGTGTTGGAGAACAGGTCGAAGGCGAGGCGGGCGCGGCAGTCGGCGAGGAAGGGGTCATGCGTCACGTACCACATGGTGCCCGAGCGACCTCCTAGCGTCAGTGCGAGGCGTCACAGCAGCCACAGAAAGGGAATGTGTGATGAGGATCGGCGTACTGGGAACGGGCAGCATGGCCGAGGCACTCGCCACCCACTGGGTACGGGCCGGGCACCAAGTGGCCATCGGTGGACGGGACATCGGCAAGGCGGAACGGCTCGCGAGGCGCGTCGGGGGAGGCGCACAGCCGGTCGGTCTGCGCGCAGCGGCCGAGTTCGGCGAGGTGGTCCTGGCAGCGCTGCCTTTCGGTGCGGGCGCGGAAGTGGCACAGGAACTGCAGGCGGCCCTGGACGGCAAGGCCTTGCTCGACTGCAGCAACCCGGTCGGCGCAGGTTTCCGGCTGCTGACGGACGGAGGCCCCTCGGCCGCCCGGCAACTGGCCTCGGCGGCGCCGGGAGCCCACGTGGTCAAGGCGTTCAACCTCTGCCACGAGGACGTGTGGCGCATGAGCCCGCCCGTCTTCGACGGGAGGCCGCTCGCTGTCCCGGTCTGCGGTGACGACGGGGAGGCGGTCGCGCGGGTCCGTACGTTGGTGCGGGACGTGGGCTGCGACCCCCTCGCGGGCGGCGGTCTCGAACGTGCGGGACTCCTGGAAGCGACCGCCGCTCTGTTCATCGCGCTGTGGGTGGGCGAAGGAGCGGACGCGCAGGCGATCGCTCCTCCGCTGGCCTATGCGGCCGGACCCGGCGTGCCGCAGTAGGTCTGCCCGAGCGTGCTCCGAGTGGGACTGCCCCCTCCCGGCCGACCGGGAGGGGCGCACCGGTCCAGGTGATCGGGCGCCACCCTGATCCCGGCAAGTGATCGGTGAAGTCCTCCTGCCAGGACACACGACCGCGTGCGGCACACTCACGCGTCCCGCAGGTCCGAGACTCCACCGGACAGCGGGCATCGGGTGGTCATGGCGGAGCCGGTGCCGATTCTACGGCGAGGGCCATGAGCGGGGTCGACTGCTGGCAGGGGTGGTCGACGAGGATGTGCTCGGGGGCGAGCGGAGACCAGGGCACGGTGCCGTGGGCGTGTGCTGGGCGCTTGTCAGGCCGGACGGTGACCGGAGACCAGCGAGTCGTCGGAGGCTTGCCGCGTGCGGTCATCACCACGGGTCTGGGGCTGCTCGCGATGGCGCCGAGCGGGCCGAGCCAGGTGTTCGAAGCCCTCCTATACGCTCCCT
Organism: Streptomyces sp. YIM 130001; assembly: GCF_003574445.1. Classification (GTDB taxonomy): domain Bacteria; phylum Actinomycetota; class Actinomycetes; order Streptomycetales; family Streptomycetaceae; genus Streptomyces. Next base: position 276,958 of record NZ_KZ984549.1, on the reverse strand, counting down.
GTATGGGCAGCAAGGGTCGGGCGCGGGACAACTCGGTGCAGTCGGTGGATCGTGCGGTGTCGATCCTTCAGGTACTGGCGGCGCGAGGACCCTCCGGCGTCACGGATATCGCGGAGGCCCTGGAGATCCACAAGTCGAGCGTGTTCCGGCTGCTCGCGACCCTGGAGGCCAGGGGGCTCGTGGAGCAGGACAACGAGCGCGGGCGGTACCGCATCGGCTACACGATGGTCGAACTGGCCGGCGGGGTCACCAAGGGCGACGACCTGTCCCTGCTGAGCCGCCCGGTGTGCCGGGAACTCGCCGCGGCCGTGGGCGAGACGGTGAACCTGGCGGTCCACGAAGGGGACGAGGTCATCAGCATCGACCAGGTGATCGGCAACGCGGCGATCACCAGCATCGACTGGATCGGCAAGCGCACCCCCCTGCACGCCACATCCGCGGGCAAGGTCTTCCTCGCGCATCTGCCGCAGGACGAGGTCACCGAGATCCTGGCCCAGCCGCTGGAGGAGTACACCGAGTACACCGTCACGGATCCGGCGCTCCTGAAGGAGCAGTTGCAGACTGTTCGCGAACTCGGCTACGGGGTCGCAAGCGAGGAGCACGAGATCGGTCTGGCCGCGCTCTCGGCTCCCGTCCGGTCGCTGAACGGCGAGGTCGTGGCCGCTGTGACGCTCTCCGGGCCGACGTTCCGGATCAACGACCACACCATCTCCGGGCTCGCCGAACAGCTGGTGGCGGCCGGCGACAAGATCTCCTGGCGCAAGGGATATCTGCGGCGCGGCTGATCCACTGCGGATCCCGTCTGATCCACCTCTGAAAAGGCTTGACGGCGGAGTTCGACAGGCTCCACATTTGTCTCGTATAGCGACTCTGTTTCGCACAGCGAAACTCTCAGGGCGTCCAGGCGCCTTTCTTGAGCGTGGCCAATTCTCGGATCCAGCTGTCATCAGCCGGCCCACAGAGTTCACCGGGAGCAGATATGCCCGTACCTACCACGACCATGGATCCCCTGCTCCAGCCCTACCGGTTGAAGCACCTCACCCTGCGCAACCGTGTGGTCAGTACGTCCCACGAACCGGCCTACGGGGAGGACGGACTGCCCAAGGACCGCTACCGGGCCTATCACCTGGAGAAGGCGCGCGGCGGTGTGGGCCTGACGATGATCGGCGGCTCGGCGGTCGTGTCCCCGGACAGCCCACCGTCGTTCGGGAATCTGCTGCTGTACCGCGACGAGATCGTCCCGTGGCTGCGCAGGCTCACCGACGACGTGCACGAGGCCGGAGCAGCCGTCATGTGCCAGGTCACGCACCTCGGCCGTCGTACGAGCAACTACTCAGGAGACTGGCTCCCGTTGGTGGCCGCGTCCGCGCTGCGCGAGCCCGCGCACCGTGCGTTCCCCAAGGCCGCCGAGCCGTGGGACCTCGACCGGATCGTCGCCGACTACGCGGCTGCGGCGGTGCGTTGCCAGGCCGGAGGACTCGACGGAATCGAGCTCCAGGCCTACGGCCACTTCCTCGACAGCTTTCTCTCCCCGCTGACCAACCAGCGCGACGACGCCTGGGGCGGCAGCATCGAGCACCGGACCGCCTTCCCGCTCCGGGTGATCCGTGCCGTACGGGAGGCCGTGGGCCCGGACTTCGTCCTCGGCATCCGGATGGCCTTCGACGAGGACCACCCCGACGGGCTGACGTTCTCCGACGCTGTGTATGCGGCGACACGGTTCAGCGCCGCCGGCATCGACTTCATCAGCGCCATCAGGGGATCCATCGAGAGCGACGCCTCCCTGGCCAGGACGATCCCGCCGATCGGGACCCCGCTCGGTTCGTTCCTGGAGTTCACCGGAGAGATACGGCGCAACGTCGACGTACCCGTGATGCACGCGGCGAGGATCGCTGACCCGGCGACCGCGCGGTACGCCCTGCGGGAGGGCCTCGTCGACCTCGTCGGCATGACACGTGCCCAGATCGCCGACCCGCACCTGGTGGCCAAGGTCGCCGCGGGGGAGGAGGACCGCATCCGGCCCTGTGTCGGGGCGAGTTACTGCCTCGACGCGATCTACGACTCCGGCGACAGCAAGTGCATCCACAACCCGGCGACCGGGCGGGAACTCCAGCTGCCGCACGTCATCGCACCCACCGCCCGGTCCCGTTCGAAGGCGGTGATCGTCGGGGCGGGTCCGGCCGGCCTGGAGGCGGCACGCGTCCTCGGTGAACTCGGCCACCACGTCGTCCTGTTCGAGGCGAGCGACGCCCCGGGCGGCCAGATACGCCTCGCCGCGTCCAACCCGCGCCGCCGGGACCTCCTCGGCATCGTCGACTGGCGGTTCTCCGAGTGCAAGCACCTCGGTGTCGACCTGCGCCTGGGCGCCTACGCAGAGGCCGCCGACGTGACCGCCGAACACCCCGACCTGGTCGTCATCGCCACCGGCGGCATGCCCGACCGGTCCTTCCTGGCCGCCGGCGAGGACCTCGTATCCGACACCTGGGACGTGATGTCCGGCTCCCTGCGCCCCGGCGGCACCAGCGAGATCCTCGTCTACGACGACCACGGCGGCCACCCCGCGATGGACGCCGTCGAGCTGCTGGCTCCGGCCGGCGCGCAACTGCACTACGTGACACCGGAACGCACGCTCGCACCGGACATCGGCAGCATGAACTCCCCCGCCTATCTACGGGTGTTCGCCGAGCACGGCGTCACCACCACCCTCGCCAGGCGACTGCGTGCGGTGCGCCGGTCGCCCGACGGGCGGCTCACCGCCACCCTCCACAGCGAGTACACCCGGACCGACACGGAACAGACCGTAGACCACGTCGTCGTCGAGCACGGCACGCTCCCCAACGTCGAGCTCTACGCGGACCTCCTGGCCGGCTCCACCAACCTCGGCGAGGTCGACCACCGCGCCCTCCTCGCGTACGAGAAGCAGACCGTCGTCCGCAACGCGGCGGGGCGGTACCAGCTGTTCCGAATCGGTGACGCGGTCACCAGTCGCAACATCCACGCAGCCGTGTACGACGCACTGCGCCTGTGCCTGCCCGTCTGACGAACCATCGGAGAGACGAGATGACCGCACAAGATTTCGTCACACCCGCCGCCGAACTCGTCGAACGACGCGTCGCCGGCCGGAGCCTCGAAGCCCCCTTCTATGTCAGCGAGACGTTCTTCGACCTCGACATCGAGGCCGTCTTCGCCCGCAGCTGGATCTTCGCCGCGACAGAAGCCGAAGTCCCGGAACCCGGCGACTACATCACCGTCACCGTCGGGCCGTACTCCGTGATCGTCGTCCGCGACGACGACGAAGAGGTGCGCGCCTTCCACAACGTCTGCAGACACCGCGGCGCCCGCATCCTCAACGAGGCGAGCGGTTCGGTCGGCAACATCACCTGCGGCTACCACCACTGGACATACGGCGTGGACGGCAGACTGCTGCACGCCGCATCGCAGGACGCGGGCTTCGACCCCTCGTGCTTCGCCCTGCGGTCCGTCCACGTGCGCGCCGTCGCCGGTCTCGTCTTCCTCTGCCTCGCCGCCCAACCCCCTGACGACTTCGACGAGTTCGCCGAACGGATCACCCCCTACCTCGCCCCCCACCGCCTCGGGCAGGCCAAGGTGGCGAAGCAGGTCGACCTGGTCGAGGACGCCAACTGGAAGCTCACCATGGAGAACAACCGGGAGTGCTACCACTGCGCCGGCCACCCCGAGCTGCAGCGCTGCTACTTCCCGCTCTACAACTTCACCGAGGGCGACGTACCCGACGCACTGCGCCCGACCTACGAGCGGTTCCTCGAGGCAGACGCACAGGCACGGGCCGCCTACGAGTCGATCGGGCTGCCGTACGCCGCGCTCGAGGACCTGGTCGACCGGCCCACGGGCTTCCGCATCGAACGCGAACCGCTCGACCTCGCGGGGGAGTCGTTCACCGACGACGGCAAGGCCGCGGTCGGCCGTCTGCTCGCCGACTTCCCCACGGCCCGCCTCGGCCACCTCGGCCTCCATCTGCAGCCCAACGCCTGGTTCCACTGCGCGGCCGACCACGCGGTCACCTTCTCGGTGCTCCCGCTCGCCGCGGACCGCACCCTCGTACGCACCACCTGGCTGGTGCACGCCGACGCGGAGGAGGGCACGGACTACGACCTGGACCCACTGACGAAGGTATGGGAAGTCACCAACGAACAGGACGCCGTCTTCGTCGCCCGCGCGCAGCTCGGGATCGGCGACCCCGGCTACGTCCCCGGCCCGTACAGCCCTACCGAGTCCCAGGTCGAGGACTTCGTGCAGTGGTACATCAACCGGCTGGACGCACATCTGGAGGAGGGACGATGACCACAGCGGCCATGGCCACCGGGAGCCTCCCGCCCGTCTGGGCCGACGGGCTCCTGGTGTGCAAGCAGGTCCACGACACCACCCACGACGTACGCACTTTCGTCCTCGAACCCACCGACCCGCACCTCTTCCGGCACGACCCCGGTCAGTTCCTCACGCTGCTCCTGGACATCGACGGCCGGCAGGTCGAGCGCTGCTACACCATCTCCTCCCCGCCGACCCGCCCCGATCTGCTGACGATCACGGTGAAACGTGTCCCGGGCGGCCGGGTCTCCAACTGGCTGCACGACCACCTGACTCCGGGCAGCCAGGTCTGGGCGCGGGGCCCGCTCGGACGCTTCACCATCGCCCGGCATCCGGCACCGAAATACCTCTTCCTGTCGGCCGGGAGCGGGGTGACGCCCCTGATGTCGATGACCCGGGCGCTGTACGACCTGGCGCACGCTGTGGACGTGGTGTTCGTCCACAGTGCGCGCAGCTTCGACGACATCATCTTCCGGCAGGAACTCGAGTTCATCGCGCTGACGAGCCCGCACATCCGGGTCACGCACGTACTGGACGACCGGGGCGAGCAGTTGTGCGCGGAACTGCTCCGCGAACTCGCCCCCGACTTCCCTGAACGCGAGGTCTTCACCTGCGGGCCCGGCGGCTACATGCAGGCGGTGCAGGGCATGCTGTCGGGCGCCGGATTCGCGATGGAGCACTACCACGAGGAGAGTTTCACCTTCGAGAGTGCGGACCGGGACGTGGCCGATCAGGGCACCGGACAGGCGTCGTTCAAGGTGGAGTTCGCCCGCACCGGGCGCACCATCGACTGCGATGCGGGTACGACCGTGCTGGCCGCCGCCTCGCGCGAGGGGATCACCCTGCCGGCGTCGTGCGCCCAGGGCATGTGCGGCACCTGCAAGACCACACTCCTGTCCGGGTCCGTCGACATGCGGCACAACGGAGGGATCCGGCCCCGCGAGATCGCCGCGAACAAGATCCTGTTGTGCAGTTCCCGGCCCCTGGACCATCTGGTGATCGACGGCTAGCGCGCGCCGGCTCCCGTGGGGAAGCGGAACGAAGGCGCTGATCCGCGGGGCGCGCCGGTCGGCATCGGTCCCCCAGGTGCGGGAACCACCGCGCGCAGGGGTGCTTCGGGCTACCGATCGCCGCGCAGATAGCGAGTGATCATGTCCACCAGTTCGCTCTCGAAGGTCTCCACCGGAGTGGTTCTGGGATCGGCCATGAGCTTGTGCGTGTTCAGTTCCACGGTCGTCACGATCAACTCGGCCGCGACGTCGAGGTTCCTCGCGCTGTCCACGTGGGACGCGTCCCAGGGGAGCGATACGAGCCCGCGCGGTGACCGACGGGAGGTGGCCAGGATCCTGGACGGTCGCACCCTCGCCATCCCGGACCGCAAGGGCAACAAGTGTGCCGACTCGCTCCACAACCTGCTGCAGGACGAGCGGCTGTCGTTCGCCGCGCTCGTCCCGGGACGCAGCGGTGTGCTGCATGTCCGCGGCCGCGGCACGATCACCGACGATCCCGCTCTCCTCGAGACGATGGCGCTGGGCGGCATGCCCCCGCACCTGGCCCTCATCGTCGACGTGGAGCACGCCGAGGTGACGGGCAGCGATGCGGTGCGCCGCTCACGGCTGTGGACGCCGGGCGTGCACCTCGACCGCGGCACGGCGCCGGACATGATGGCGCTGGGCGGAGAGATGGACCGGGCCTACCGATACGGGCTGCGCAAGGAGGGCTACGACGAGGTCGAGACCCGTGCGGTTGGCCCGTCGCGGCGGCCTTCGAACCGTGCGTGAGAGGTCAGCCCGTCGTGGACCACGACAGCGTGCCGTTGGCCGCGGTGAGCACGGCCAGGACGACCAGGTCCGCCACGCCCAGGGCGATGCCGAGCCAGGCGCGGCCTCGCCGTGAGGTCCCGCGGGTGAGGGCCAAGGTGCCGAAGATCAGGGCGCACGGGCCGAGGAAGAGATTGAAGACCAGCAGGCCGGTGAGCCCGGTGACGAACGACGCCACCGCGTAGTCGTCCGCCGCGCGGCGGACGCGCTTGTCGGGCGCGGGCGTGCGGGGTGCGACCGTGTCGGTGGGTCCGGTCATCGCGCTCACCGTCCCGCCCGCCGAGCCGGCCGCCGTTCGCGTACCGCGAAGACGAGCAGCCAGGTGGCGACCAGTGCGCCGCCCACCAGTGATGCGGACACGGGCAGTTGGGCGGCGGCGCCGACCAGGACGCCGAACAGAAGTACCGCCGCAACGAGAATGATCATGGGTACACATCCCCCTCTTCGGTGAACGCTTGTAGTAACAGTTGTTCACTGAAAAAGAGAGTACGCGCGCTGGCGCCGAATGGCAAACGAGTGTTTACTCGGTCTCCGTGATGAGCCGCACCACCACCCCCGGACCCCGGGAAGCCCGTAAGCAGCAGACGCGTCAGGCCATGCTCGACGCAGCGCTCGGACTCCTGGAGGAGCAGAGCCTGTCCAGCATCGGCCTGCGCGAGGTCACGCGCGCCGTGGGCATCACCCCGGCCGCGTTCTACCGCCACTTCCGGGACATCCCCGATCTGGGTGTGGCCCTCGTCGACCAGGCTCTGGGCAGCCTGCACGTGCTCGTACAGGCCCTGCTCACCGAGCAGGACGGCCCGCAGCAGCGCATAGACACCACCGTCGACCTGATCCGCGGTTACGTGGCCGACCATCCGGCGCACGTGCGATTCGTCGCCAGCGAGCGGCACGGCGGGGTGCGTGAGGTGCGTCAGGCCATCGCGGTCGAGCTCGAGACCTTCATCCAGGAGGTGGCCGACACCCTCGCCACGGACCCGGGCGCGGACAGCTGGAGCGCGGGCGAACTACGCATGCTGGCCGGGCTCTTCGTGGACCAGATGGTGCAGACCGCCTGCTCCTTCCTCAGCGCCGAGCTCGGCGAGGGGCCGGCCGCGGACGAGGTGGCCGCGACCGCCCGCGACCGGATGACTCTCGTGGAGTTGGGACGTCGGCACTGGCGCCCGTGACGGACCCGTACTGCTACTGAGGAGCACCGGGACAGGCCGGTGGCCGCGTCCCGTGGCGATCCACGGGACGCGGCCACCGTTTCGTTCGGTGCGCGAGTCCACCGGTCAGTCGGTGTACACCTCGGCCCGGTCGACGCTGACGAACGCGCCGTCGGACGAGTCGTTGTGCTCACCGGTCACCCGGACCTGCACGGTGTGCGGACCGGGGGACAGCTTCGGGCTGCGGTACTGGACCGTCTCGCCGGTACGGATCGGGCCGTGGAAGTCGACGCGCTCCTCGGGTCCGCCGTCGACACTGATGGCCGCGATGCCGTTGCCCGTGTCCTGCACGGACAGCAGCACGATGCGGGTGCCGGTGAACCGGAACGTCGCCGTGTCGCCGGCCTGGTCGCTCCAGTGGTCGTCACCGAAGAAGCACTGCGCCGCGCATCCGGCACCGGAGTTCCAGGTGCCCGTGTACTCGACGGTCGCGTCGCCGCTCGAGCGGCCGTCGTCGTTGATCCAGTGATTGCCCGAACCGGGGTCGCCCGCGGGCAGGTTCTGGGTGGCGCCCATGGCCTGCGGTGTACCGAGGTCCGGAGAGCCGTCCTCCTTCCAGGAGATCTTCTGGGCCCGGGTCGTGCGGTTGGTGTACGTGTTCTCGGCGGTGGTCTTGGCGTGATAGATCAGCCAGTCCTCCGTGCCGTCCGGTGACGTGAAGAAGGAGTGGTGGCCGGGGCCGAACACCCCGCGGTCGTCGGCGCGCGAGAACACCGGGCCCTCGTGCTGGGACCAGTTGCCGGGGACCATCGGGTCGGCGTCGTCCGGCAGCGACATCATCCACACCTGATAGTCAGGTTTCCCGGTGTCGCAGGCCGAATAGGTCATCCAGGTACGACCGTTGCGATTCAGGAACGCCGGTCCTTCGCGCACCTCGGGGCAACCACCGGCGGCGTCGATCGCGACCGCGTCTCCCGAGACGGTGTACGGGTTCGACATCGGCGCGATGTTGAGGCCGTTGTGCTGGTACGCGTTGATGCCGCTGTACGCCAGGTAGAGCTTGCCGTTGTGCTGCAGGATGCCCGGGTCGATCGCGAACGTGTCCTTGTGGTTCGGCGGCTCGAGCTTCGCCTTGAAGTGGTACGGGCCGGCCGGGTCGTCCGCCTCGGACTCCAGGACGAAGAGGCGGTGGTGGTCGTCCTCGCCGTCGTCGGCCGTGTAGTACAGGTACCAGCGGTCGCCGAAGTGGTAGAACTCCGGCGCCCACATGTGCTGGTTGCGCGAGGCGTCGTCGTCCGTCCACACCGTGATCGGGTCGGTCTCCAGCAGCGTGGACATGGACTTCGAGCGCCACATCTTGATGCTGTCGCCCTGGGTGGTGGCGAGATGGTAGGCGCCGTTCGCGTACGCCATGAACGGGTCCGGGCCGGAGTTCAGCGGGTTCCGGAAGGTCCCCGCGGCCTTTGCCGCGGGGTCGGGATCGGACTGCTGCCCGGTGGCCTGAGGTGCGTACAGCAGGCCTACGAGGAGGGCGAGCATGGCGGTGAGCAGGGCGGAGCGGGACCGGGCGCCCATGGGCGACTCCTTACATCGATGTAAGTTCCCTGGCTTGTGGACGGTAGAGAAGGGGCGGAGGAGTGTCAACGAGGCTCTCGGGCGCGGAGGTTCGCGGTCCCGGCGGGTCGGCATGGAGGCTCACTGACCGCCGAGACCGGTCGTCGCCACCGACTTCACGATGTGACGCTGGAAGAAGACGAAGACCACCACGAGCGGCAGTGCGGCCAGTACGGCCGACGCCATCGACTGTGCGTACTGGATGCCGTACGCGTCCTTCACCGCCGTGATGCCGACGGGAAGTGTCATCAGCGACGGGTCGGACGTGGAGATGAAGGGCCACAGGAAGTTGTTCCACGCACCGATGAACACGAAGATCGCCACGGCGGCGAGCATCGGCCGCGACAGCGGCAGGAGTACTGACCAGAAGATGCGCCAGTGCCCGGCGCCGTCGATCCGTGCCGCCTCCTCCAGCTCACGCGGCAGCGAGTCGAAGTGCTTCTTCAGGATGAATACCATGGCGGGTGCCACTGTCTGGGGCAGGATCACCCCCGCGTAGGTGTCGAGCAGGTTCAGCGTGAGCATCTGCTGGAACCACGGCACGATCAGGATCTGCGGCGGTACGAGCACCGCGGCGACCGTGATGACGAACAGCCAGCGCCGGCCCTTGAACTGGGTGCGTGAGAAGGCGTATCCGGCCATCGCCGAGACGAGGACCGTGATCACGGTGACAGCGGCTGCGATGAAGAGGCTGTTGAGCATCCACAGCGGCAGGTCGCCGCGCTCCCAGACCTGGCTGAACCCGTCGAGCGTGAAGCCGTTCTCCGGCCAGAACCAGTTCAGCGGATCGCTCGCGTCCTGCTCGGACTTGAACGCCGTGAGCAGGGCCCAGGACATCGGAAGCAGCCAGATCAGCGCACCGATGGCGAGCGCGGTCAGGGCGAGGACGCGTGCGACGCGGCTGTCGCCGAGGGTCAGGTTCGTGCGGGTCTTGGCGGGCCGCCGCGGTGGCCTGATCGGCCGAATGGAGCGCGTGGGCTGTGGCTCGGAGCCGGCGGCGCGGGCAGGAGTGTCGGTGGAGGTCATGGTCACTTCTCCCGGCGGCGTAGGGCGACGAACTGGACGGCGGAGGCGAGGACGACGAGGGCGAAGAAGATGTAGCTGATCGCCGACGCGTAGCCGAGCCGGTAGCCGGTGAAACCGACGTCGTAGATGTACTCCACGACCGGGCGCGTGGAGCCGTTCGGACCGCCCTTCGTCAGCAGGTAGACCTGGTCGAAGACCTTCAGGGACGCCAGGACCTGCAGCACGGAGATGACCACGGTGATGCGGCGCAGCTGCGGCAGTGTGACGGACCACAGGCGCCGCCAGCCGCCGGCTCCGTCGATGGCCGCGGCCTCGTAGAGGTGGTCCGGGATCGACTGCAGCGCGGCCAGGTAGAGCAGGAAGTTGAAGCCGACCGTCCACCACAGGGTGGCCAGGGCGATCGCCCACATGGCCACGGACTCCTCGGTCAGCCAGCCGACTGCGCCGAGCCCGATCGAGTCCAGAAGCTGGTTGTAGAGGCCCAGGTCGGGCTCGTACAGCCACAGCCACAGCAGGCCGATGACACCGACGGGCAGCAGATAGGGGGCGAAGAAGGCGAGCCTCCACACCCACTGACCGGGCAGGCCGGTGTGCACGAGAAGTGCCATACCGAGCGCCACCACGACCAGCGGGATCGTCGAGATCGCGGTGAAGAACAGCGTGTGTCCGAGTGCCCGCCACATCTCGGCGTCCTGGAAGGCCTCGGTGAAGTTGTCGAGGCCGATGAACGACGGGGCGTGCGCCGACAGGGACGTGTCGGTCAGGCTCATCCAGAGCCCCTGGCCCAGCGGCCAGATCATGAATGCCCCGAACAGGACGAGGAACGGCAGCGCGAACAGCAGACCGGGCGAGAAGAATCGCCGCACCGACCCGGTGCCTGACCGGGGCGCGACGCGGGGAGGGGACGTCATTGTGCCTCCTGCGAGGTGATGGTGCCGCCGGTCAGGCCGGGCTTGGCTTGGAGAGGAAGGTATTGATGCGGCGCACCATGGCGCGTGCCGCCCGGTCGGGGGCGAGGCCGTTGAGCAGCGCCTGCTGGAGCACCTGGGACACGGAGTTCTGGAAGTCGGAACCCGCACCGACGAACCAGGCCGCCGGGTCGAGTACGACATCCTCCGCGGCTGCCTTGTAGTGCGCCTGCGGCAGCAGGTCGGCGTACTTCTTGGTGCGGGTGATCGGCTCGTACGCGGGGATGTGGCCCGCGGTGGCCCAGATCTGGCCCGCCTTCAGCAGGGCGGCCACCGCCTGGTGGGTGCGCCGACGGTGTTCCGGGTCGGGGTTGTCGCGGTGCGGAAGCACGAACGAGTGCGCGTCGGCGTAGACGGCCGGAGTGCCGAAGACCGTGGGGAACGGGGCGGCGCTCACGTCCTTGTTGGCTTCCTTGAACGTATTGAGCTCCCACTCGCCGTTCAGGATCATCGCGGTCTGCTTGTTGGCGAACGCGGCCACGGCGGACTCGTAGTTCAGCCCCTTGGGGTTGACCTTGCCGTCCGTCAACTTCGTCATGAAGGCGATGACTTCGGTCATCCGGTCGAGGTCCACCTCGGCCGGGCCGCCCTCGGGCAGTTTGAAGGTCCCGCCGGTCTGCCGGTACAGACCGAAGAACAGCCGCCAGCCCTGCGCGGTGTCGTTGACGTAGCCGTACGCGATGCCCTGCTTGCCGGTGGCCTTGGCCAGTTCCCGGCCTGCGTCGAGGAAACGGTCGGGCGACGAGAAGGCGTCCGTGTCCAGCGTGCCGTCCGCCTTGAGCAGCCCTGCCTTCTTCGTCGGCTTCGGGTCGAAGAACACGATGAACGGGTGGGTGTCGAGCGGGATGGCGTACGTCTTGCCCTCGAACAGGGTCCGTGACCAGACGGCCTCGGCGAAGTCGCTCTTGCGCACGCCGAATTCGGCCAGCAGATCCAGGTCCCACGGGTCGATGAGCCCGGTGGGCGCGTACCCCGCGAGACGCGACAGGTGGGTGGCGGCGACGTCGGGGCCGCGTCCGCCGGCGGATGCCATCGCGAGCTTCGTGTAGTACGGGGTGCCCCACTCGAGCACGGTGCGTTCGATCTTCGTCCCCGGCATGTCGGGACGGGCCGCGCTGACCATGTCGTTGAGGAGCCCGCCGTCGGCGCCCTGGAACAGGTCCCACAGGCGGACGGTCGAGTCGTCGGACGCCAGCGCGCTGCCGCAGCCGCTCAGCGCCCCGGTGCCGAGGACGGCCGCCCCGGCGCCGAGTGCGGTGGTCAGTGCCCGTCGCCGGGTGAACCCGGACCGGTGCGCGGGTGCTGGTGAGCCTGTCATGTGGCTCCTTCCCCGCGGGCGGCGGTCCTTGGCACCGCCGCCCTGCGGACATTCATCGAGGTGAACTACCTACAGAAACCTGATCAGTTGGAGCTTTCGAACGCCGCGGGACGCAGTTGCGCGTCGCGCAGCACAGTGGTGTCGACCTTTTCGCTGCGGTCGAAGTGGTACACGCCGTTGCGCTCCTGGAAGACGTCCGTCAGCTGCGTGTAGCAGTAGCCGAACATGTCCGGATCGTCGAGGAGGACGCCGGTGAGGCCGGTGAACCGATCGATGAACTCCTGTGCGGTGCGCGGCCGTTCGCCGTACCCCCAGGAGGAGTCCCGCTCGTCGCCGGCGGTCTCGGCCGCCGCCTTCGCGTCCCACCAGATGCCGCCGAACTCGCTGCAGAAGTACGGCTGCCCCTGGTAGGGAACCGACCAAGTGCGCCCGTCCGGACCGGTGTTGAGGTACGGCCGGTTCTCGGCGAGGCCCCGCATCTGCTTCGCGAAGGCGGCCGGGTCCTGCTCGTAGGAGTGCGAGTCGTACACGTCGGTCTCGGGGACGCGGTGGGCGTATCCGGAGGCGTCGATCACCGGCCGGGTGCCGTCCGCCTGCTTCGTGGCGAGGAACATGGCGTGGGTGACGTCGTCGAGCTGGGTGATCCGGTCATGCAGATGCTGGTACGTCTCGTTCAGCGGGCACCAGCCGATGACCGAGGGGTGGGAGTAGTCGCGCTCCACGGCCTCCAGCCACTGCGTGACATAACTCGCGTCCGGTCGCTGATTGTCGTCGCGTACGCCGACCTCGCAGCCCCAGTCGCCGAACTCGCCCCAGACCAGGTAGCCGAGACGGTCGGCGTGGTACAAGTACCGCTCCTCGAAGACCTTTTGGTGCAGCCGGGCCCCGTTGAAGCCTGCCGCCAGGCCGAGTTCGATGTCCCGGACGAGGTCCGCGTCGCTCGGCGCGGTCATCAGGCCGTCCGGGTAGTAGCCCTGGTCCAGGACGAGGCGCTGGAAGACGGGCTCGCCGTTCAGCAGGAGGCGCTTGCCGTCGATGGAGACCGAGCGCAGTCCTGTGTACGAGGTGACCCGGTCCACGGACCGGCCCTCGGCGTCCAGGACCTCGAAGGTCAGGCCGTACAGATGCGGGTCGTCGGGAGACCACACGCGCCGCCGGTCCTCGGGTACGGGCAGGGCCAGGCGCGGGCTGAGGTCGAGGTCGGCGCGGGTCACCGCCTCGGCGACGGTGCCGTGCTCGTCCTCGAGCGTGACGCGGATCCGGTGGCCCGGCGCGTTGCCGGTGAGCGGAAGGTCGAGGAAGAACGTGCCCGATGCCAGGTCGGGCGTGATGCGGGGCCGCTTCAGCGCCACGGCCCGGGGTACCGGCTCCAGCCACACTGTCTGCCAGATCCCGGTGGTACGGGTGTAGTTGCAGTGCGTGTTGGCGTACCAGGTGGCCTGCTTGCCGCGGGCCTGCGGTCCGTGCCGGGTGTCCCGTGCCCGGACCACGATCGCGAGTTCCTCGCCGGGGCGTGCCACATCGGCGAGGTCCGCGGTGAACGGAGTGAAGCCGCCGCGGTGCCGCGCGACCTCCACGTCGTTCGCCCACACCGTCGTGTCGTGGTCCACCGCGCCGAAGTGCAGCAGGATCCGGGAGTCGGTCCACTCGGCAGGCACGGTGACCGTGCGCCGGTACCAGACGGCCTCCAGGAAGTCGGTCTCGCCGATCCCCGACAGCGTCGACTCCGGGCAGAAGGGGACCGTGATGGTGTCGGTCAACTCCCGGTCACACAGGCCGCGTTCGAGGCCGGTGTCGGCACGGTCGAGCTCGAACTGCCACTCGCCGTTGAGATTGAGCCAGGCCTCGCGGACGAACTGCGGCCGGGGGTACTCGGGACGCGGCTGGGCCGGGGAATGCGGGGCGGGCATGCTGCTCCTTGCCGATGAGGACTGCGCCAGTCGGTGAGACGTCATGGCACCATGGGATTTACATCGATGTAAATCCCTGGGACGGTCAAGGATCCGGCCCGAAACCGTTTCGTGATGCGGACGCCGGTACTGGATACCATCGCGGACGGCCGAGGGAAGGAATGCACAGCGTGGCGGCCAGACCCAGGATCAAGGACGTGGCGGAGTACGCCGGCGTCTCGCCCAAGACCGTGTCCAACGTGATCAACGACTTCGAGCATGTCTCCGATCGCACCCGAGAGGTGGTCAAGGAGGCGATCGACGCCCTCGGCTACCGGGTCAACATCGCCGGCCGGCAGCTACGCCGCGGCCGTATCGGCATGATCACGCTGGCGGTCCCGGAACTCGACGTCGCCTACTTCGCGGAGCTGGCCACCCATGTCATGGCCGAAGCGGGCCGGCGCGGCCAGACCGTACTGCTGCACCGCACGGGAGGCGTGCGCGAGCAGGAGCTGGCCGTCCTGCAGGGCTTCGACGCGCAGATCAGCGACGGCGTGATCCTCAGCCCGCTCGCCCTGCACGCCCGCGACCTGGCTACCCGCGACCGCAGGCTCCCCGTCGTCCTGCTCGGTGAGCGCCCGGCCGTGGGCGGCGCCGACCATGTGGCGGTCGACAACGTCCGGGCAGCCCGCGAGGCCACCGAGCATCTGCTGTCCCGCGGGCGGCGCCGTATCGCTGTCGTCGGCGGGCGGGCCGCGGGACGGCAGGGCACCGACCGGCTGCGCACCGACGGTCACCGCGAAGCGTTGAAGGCGGCGGACGTCGCGTTCGATCCGGACCTGGTGGTGCGGGTCGACGCGTACCACCGCGAGTACGGCGCGCAGGCTGCGGCCGCCCTCATGGAGCGGCGGCACCGCCCCGACGCGCTGCTCTGCCTCAACGACGACCTCGCCCTCGGCGCGCTGCGCGCCCTGTACGAGCGGCGGATCGACGTGCCGGGCGAGCTCGACGTCGTGGGTTTCGACGACATCGAGGCCGCGCGCTTCAGTGTGCCCAGCCTGACCACGGTGTCGCCGGACAAGCTGGAGATCGCCCGCGCCTCCGTCACCCTCCTCCTGGACCGCATCGACGGCCTCGACACCGGCCCGCTGCAGGACCATGTCGTGGGCCACGAGGTCATCGTGCGGGAGAGCACGGGAGGTTGACGGCGGGGGAACGGGCAGTGGGGGAGGAGGACTGGCGGGTCAGTCGCCGCGCAGCGTCGGGAACAGCTCCTGCACCTTCGCCTTGAAGCCCTGCCCGGCCACGTCCGTGCGCTGCGGACCACCCTTGAGCGGCGCCTCCCGGGTGTTCTCGATCTGCGCCCAGGGGGAGTGCGGAGGAATCGGCGGTACGGAGGGGTCGGTGACGAAGTCGATGACCGCGGGACGGTCCGAACTCAACGCCGCCTCCCACGCGTCGGCCACGTCGTCCGGCGACTCCACGCGGATCCCGGTGAGCCCCAACTGCCGGGCGAACGCCGCGTAGTCGACATCCGGGATCTCCTGCGACGGCAGGAAGGAATGCGCCCCGGCCATGGCGCGCAGCTCCCAGGTGACCTGGTTCAGGTCCCGGTTGTTGAGTACGCCGACGACCAGGCGCGGATCCGCCCACTCGTCCTGGTACCTGGCAGCCGTGATCAGTTCCGCAAGACCGTTCATCTGCATCGCGCCGTCGCCCACGAGCGCCACCACCGGCCGGTCGGGGTGCGCGAACTTGGCGCCGATCGCATACGGCACCGCGCAGCCCATCGTCGCGAGCGTGCCGGAGAGTGAGCCGCGCATCGTCCCGCGCATGGTGATGTGACGGGCGTACCAGTGGGCCGCGGATCCTGAGTCGGCGGTGAGGATCGTGTCGTCCGGCAGCAGCGGATCGAGCGCACGCACCACATGTTCCGGATTGACCGGGTCGGCGGAGACGGCCGCCCGGCCCGTCATCGCATCGTCCCATCGCTCCACCTCCGCGCACACCGCCTCCTGCCAGTCCAGGCCATCGTTGCGGTGCAGCAGCGGCAGGAGCCGGCGCAGCGTGTGCCGCGCGTCGCCGACCAGGTTCACCTCGTACGGATAGCGCATGCCGATCATGTGCGGATCGATGTCGATCTGCACGGCACGTGCCTTGCCGTACGGCGGAAGGAACTGCGAGTACGGGAAGCTGGATCCGACGGTGAGGAGCGTGTCGCAGTCACGCATCAACTCGTACGACGGCCGCGTCCCGAGCAGACCGATCACGCCTGTGCCGTACGGGCAGCGGTCGGACAGCACGTCCTTGCCGAGCAGGGCCTTCGCGACGCCGGCGCCGAGGAGTTCGGCGACCTGGACGATCTCGTGATGCGCCCCGGCCGCGCCCTGCCCGACCAGGATCGCCACCTTGTCCCCGGAGTTGAGGACGTCCGCCGCGCGCTCCAGGGCCTCGGCGATGGGCTCGGCGGTCCACGCGCTGCGGTCCGCACTGGACGGCACCATCTTGACCGCGTGCTTGGGCGGTGTGTATTCGAGCTCCTGCACGTCCGCCGGGACGATCACCGCCGTGGGCGCGCGTCGTGCGTACGCCGTGCGCACCGCGCGGTCCAGGACGTTCGGCAACTGCTCGGGCACGGTGACGGTCTCGACGAAGTCCGAGGCCACGTCCTTGAACAGGCTGTGCAGATCGACCTCCTGCTGGTACGAGCCGCCCATGGCGCTGCGCGCCGTCTGACCGATCAGGGCGACCACCGGCACATGGTCCAGCTTCGCGTCGTACAGCCCGTTCAGGAGATGTACGGCCCCGGGGCCCGAGGCGGCCGTGCACACGCCCACCCGGCCGCTGAACTTCGCGTGGCCGACGGCGGCGAGTGCCGCCATCTCCTCGTGCCGCACCTGGATGAACTCGGGGCGATCGCCTGCCCGGCCCCAGGCGGCGATCAGTCCGTTGATCCCGTCGCCGGGGTAGCCGAAGACGTGCTCGACGTTCCAGTGACGCAACCGGTCGAGGATGTGGTCGGCGACCGTGTGGTACATGGCGGGGCCTGCCTTTCGCGTACGCGATGCCGGGGGCGCGCCATCCGCCGGACTGCGGCCGCAGAGGCGCCACTTGGCGTGACGCGTACCCGCAGGCCGGGACACGAGACGAAGTCGGGGCGCCTCGGTCTGCGGGTGTCGACATTCGGCCGCACGCATCCGGTGCGGGCAAACGGCACTTGCCCGGCGGACGTTTGGCGCCACGGGTCATGGGGAGGTGAAAGACAGCTTCAGACTTGTGAGGCTCTTCGGCGCCGACGACAGTCGGCCGGCCGGTTCTGCACTGTCGTGAATCGGGCAGTGAGGCCGCCGACGGCGCCCGCTCACCACTCGGACATCCGAGGAGTGAACAAAAGTGAACGCAACAGACGCAACAAACGCGGTAACCGCCAAGAACACCACAATCGCCACAAAGAACTCCCGCACACGCGGCGGCATGCGCCATGACCACCACGACCGTCCGCAGACGCAACGCGACTTCCAGCGCATGAACGAACTGCCCGCGGGACCGGAACGCGAAGTGATCGAACAACGGCTGATCCGCGCATGGCTGCCGATGGCCACCAGGCTCGCCGACAAATACCGCGACCGCGGTGAGGAACGAGAGGACCTGAGGCAGGTCGCCGCACTGGGCCTGTGCAAGGCGGTCCAGGGCTACGACCCGGAGCGCGGTGCGTTCGAGGCGTACGCCGTACCCACGATCACCGGCGAACTCCGCCGCCATTTCCGTGACTACACCTGGGGCGTGCACGTGCCGCGGCGGGTGCAGGATCTGCGGAACCGAGTGCGTACAGCTCTGCAGGTCATGCCCGACGGGGCGGGCGCGGGGCAGGTGGCCCGGATGGCCGGGCTCAGTGAGGAGGAGGCGCGGCAGGGGCTCGAGGCGCTGCACAGCTACCGCCCGTTGTCGCTCTCCGCGCAGTCGTCCGCACAGTCGGACGGGGCGGGCCTGGGCGAGTACCTGGGCGAGGCCGACGAGGGCTTCGGCGTGGTCGAGGACCGCGAGGCGGCCCGGCCCGGCCTGAGCCGTCTGCCCGAGCGGGAGCGCCGCGTGCTCTACCTGCGGTTCTTCCGAGACATGACACAGAGCCAGATCGCCGAACGGCTCGGGGTGTCCCAGGTGCACGTCTCCCGGCTGATCAGCTCCGCCTGTGCCGACGTACGGGCCGAGGCCCTCGGCAGCACGGCTGAGACGGGCGCCGAGGCCGCCTGACGCAGGCATCCGCCACCGCGACCGATGCGCGAACGCGCCGTCGGTCGCGGTGGCGCTTGTGTGCCGTAGACGAGGTCCCGCCGGGGGCAGTGAATTGGCTGAGGGGGTTGCAGGGCCGGAAGACGGGCTACCAGTATGAGGCCAGGATGTCGGCAAACGGAGACAGAGCCGCTCGCCGCCGCGAGCGGTCGCCACCGTCGACGCACGTCCGAGGGAGGCCCGCTACTCATGAGCACGCTCGACGACAGTCCCGGGCGGACGAATTCGGGAAGTGCACGGCCGTCGGCCGCGCCCGCTGCCCCGCATCCACGCTCCCCGGCGGACGACGTGCCGCGCCTGCCCGAGGCCGAACCGGCCGATGCGACGGAGCAGGAATGGCGGGAGTGGATCGGCAGGCGCAACCGTCGCGCGGCCCGGAGCGTGGTCCGCAGAGCCGAGAGCATTCTCCTCGAGCGCTACGGACTTGAGGATCTGCTCGCCGCGTTCACCCTGCTCAAGGACGCCTCGCAGCAGTGCAATCTCAAGCTCCACACCGTCGCGGACGCGGTGGTGCGTGTGTCGGGTCCCGAGAGCGGGTGCAAGGACTGGTTCCCCGGCCGCGACCATCCGCTGCCGCCGCCACTGAACATGCTCGGCAGCCGTGAGGTGCGGCGTTCTGCTCCGCAGAGTGAAGTACTCGATGCCGCGCTCGGCCAGATGCTGCGCGTGGCGGGGGCCGACGCCGGTCATGTGCACCTGGTGGAGGCGGGCATGCGCCGGCTCTCCCGTTCCACCGGGCTCGACGAACCCTTCGCGGACTATGCCGCGTTCACCCAGGGCGAGGAAGCCGCCTGGGACCGGGCCGCGAACGAGGCGCGTCAGATCACCGTCCCGGCGGCTCCGGCCAGTGACTTGTTCACCCGCGCTGCGAGCCGAGCGATGGCCCACAACGGCACGCTCGCCTGCCACTGCCTGCCCCTGGCGAGTGGCCACGACGAGGCGCTGGCCGTCATGACCGCGCACTACCGGCGGCCGCTGAGCGATCCGCTGCCGCGGGCCCGGCTGAAGACGATGGAGGAGTTGGGCGCGCAGGTCGGTGCCTGGCTCTCCTGGCACCGGCATACGGTCGTCCTGGACGCTCTCGAGTATCTGCACCACCGGGCCTCCGAGGACTGACGGACATCGTCGTGGCCTGATCGGCGTAGATGCGCTCTTCCCGAACAGGCGCGAAGAGCGCCCTGTTGAGACGGCTCGGGGGTTAGGCTGTTCGGTGCGGGGTGCATCGTCAGCGGCGGTTCAGTACGCGGTCGAGAGCGGCGACACCTGCCGCAGCCAGGCCGATCTGAAGCAGCCACTCGCCCCAGTCGACACCTCCGGTGTCCGCCACCGACAGCGCGGCCGCGACTGCCGTACCGAGCAAGGCCGCTGCGATGCCGACCGTGATCGTCCAGAGCACGCCGATGTGTTGCCGGCCCGGCAGTACCAGCCGACCGAGGACGCCGATCACGACGCCGATGGCGATTGCTGTGAAGAGACTCGAAATCTCCATCGCTGCCCCTCAGTTGGCCCCGCTCGTCGCCCTTCGCTAACTGCCCGGCGCAATGCCTGGGCACCACCGTGTGCCCAGGCGCGTGAAATGTATCCGCAGGGCCGCGACCCGGCCGGACCACGCATAGGACCGATTCGCACGGGCACTCGGTGAGCCAGCCGTGAATGGCTGTACCGGACTCGACCGGACGTTCTGACGACGTGTGACAGGCGGAAATCATGGCCACATCCGACAGTGCCGGACATGCCGACAAGGACAAGAACGCGCATGCCGACGACGACAACACCGGCCAGGACAAGACCGACCGCAAGCGTGGCGCAGCCAAGTCCGCAGCCAGGCCTGCGCGCCGGACGCGCCTAGGGGTCCCCGAGGCCATGCAGCGCGCCGCACACCAACTGGCGGAGCTGCTGAGGTCCGAACCCGGTTCGGTGTCCGCGGTGAAGGCGACGGATGACGGCTGGATCGCGGATGTCGAGGTACTCGAGCTCGCCAGGATCCCGGACACCACGAGTGTCATGGGTTCCTACCGGGTCACGCTCGACACCCAGGGTCAGCTCACCGGTTACGAACGCACACGGCGGTACGCGAGGGGCCGGACGGACCGCTGACATCACCGCCCGGGACGGCCCGGCACCGGACGCGTCCTTTGTGCCGGCCACGTCGGCGTACCGCTGCTGCGGTTCAACTCGGCTCTACGGAAGGAAGATCGACCATGAGCATGGTGCAACAGAGCAACGCACAGAGCGGTGGCGGAGGTGGCTCAGGAAACCTCTACGACGTACTCGAACTGATCCTGGACCGAGGCCTCGTCATCGACGCATTCGTCCGAGTCTCCGTCGTCGGCATCGAGATCCTGAAGATCGATGTGCGAGTGGTCGTCGCCAGCGTCGACACCTACCTCCGCTTCGCCGAGGCCTGCAACCGCCTGGATCTGGAGTCCGGCCGCAAGGCCCCCACCCAACTGACCGACATCGTCGGCGAGGCGACCGAGAGCGGCGCCAAGGGCAAGTCGAAGGGCGCCCTCACCGGCGCTGTGGAGGCCTTCACCGAAGGGCTTCAGGGCAGCCGGGAAGAGGAGCCCGAGGAAGAGCGGCGGCCTCAGCGCAAGTCCTCGTCCAACAGCCGGCGCGCGTCGCAGCGTCGAGAGGAGTGACCGGTGCCTACCTACATCTACGCCATCACCCGCGTCGACCACCCGCTGAACCTCGACGGGCTGCAGGGAGTCGGCGACCCACCCTCGGAGCTGCGCACCGTCACGACGAAGGATCTCGCAGCAGTCGTCAGCCAAGCGCCGTCCGACCTGCGGGCCAAACGCCGCGACCTGCTCGCCCACCAGGGCGTACTCGAGCGCCTGATGACGGACGGCGCCGCGCTGCCGATGCGGTTCGGACTGCTCGGCCCCGACGACGACTCGGTGCTCGCCGTACTTGAGGAGCAGCGCGACCCGTACCGCGAGCGGCTCGAAGAGCTGCGCGGCTGCCTCGAGTACAACCTCAAGGTCGCTCGGGACGAACAGGATCTGCTGCACGAGATCCTGACCGACTCGGACGAGGTCCGCGGGCTCAACGAGCACACGCGGGACCACCCGGAGGCGCAGGACGAGAAGGTCGCACTCGGTGAACTGATCATGCAGGAGGTGCAGCAGCGCGAGAGCACCGAGGCCGCCCTGGTGGTGGACCGGCTGGCTCCGGCCGCGCTGCGGACCGCTCCGGCGGACCCGACCACCTCGCACTTCCTCAATGTGTCGTTCCTCGTCACACGTGAGAGCGCAGCGGTCCTCTCGCAGGCCGTGCACGAGGAGGCGGAACGGCACGGCGACGCCTACACCTTCACGCTCAACGGACCGCTGCCGCCCTACAGCTTCGTCTGACCGGCACGTCCGACACACACCTCCGGCAGCGACAGCGCCGAGAGGTACTGCCGCGGCAGTCATGTCTGCCCGCGGTCCCCCAGAACGGAGATCGAGCCATGGGCCTCATCTCACAGGTCCTCACCCTGCCCCTCGCGCCGGTACGCGGCAGCCTCTGGGCCATCGACCAGGTGATCCTGGCGGCCGAGCGCGAGTACTACGACCCCGAGCCCGTGCTGCGTGAACTCGCCGCCTTGGAACGCGAGTTGCTCAGTGGGCGGATCGACGACGAAGAGTTCGACCGGCGTGAGGACGAACTGCTCGACCGGCTGGAGGAGTGCGAGGCACATCAGCCAGGCACGGGCGTCAATCCCTGACAAGCTCCGAAGAGGTGCACACGATGAATGGCAACGTCAAGACGGGTGTGGCCGTGGTGGGTGGATACCTGCTGGGTCGCACGAAGAAGGCCAAGATGGCCATCGGACTCGGCATGTTCCTGGCCGGCCGAAAACTGAGTTTCGACCCGACCCAGATCGGCAAACTGGTGGCCAACTCACCGGTACTCGGCAGCCTCAACGACCAGGTCCGCAAGGAGCTGGTCGACGCGACCAAGACCGCGGCCACGGGCGCGCTCACCAAACGTGCGACCGGCCTCGCGGACTCGCTGCACGAACGGACCCAGGCATTGAACGAGCCACCGAAGGCTGATGACGGGTCCGGACCGGACGAGGACGCGAGTGAGGACGCATCGTCCGCCGCCGACGACGGCGGTGAAAAGCCGGCACCCGCTCGCAAGGCCGCCGCCAAGACAGCGTCGGCGAAGACCTCGTCCGCCAAGTCGGCCGCCACCAAGGGCACTTCGAATGCCGAGCGCGGCAGCGGGTCGGGCACAGCGAGCAAGGCGCGCAGCGCGTCCTCGAACCGCACCAAGTCGGCATCGGGTACGGCGACCAAGACCGCGTCCAAGGCGGGCAAGACAGCGACGAGCGCCGCGCGCAAGCCGCGAGGAGGTGGCCGCAATGGCTGACTCGACCATGAACAAGCTGAAGAGCGAGATCGCGGACAACCCCGCCACGGACCGACTCAAGGAAGAACTGCAGAATTACCTCCGCGCCCGTGCCACGAACGCGGTGAGCAACCTCGGCCAACGCCTGGGCGACGGAGTCGGCAAACTCGCGGACGGCGGCTCAGGCAAGGCCGGCGGGATCGCTTCGGACCTGGCGAAGGGCGGACAGGCTCTGAGCGAGGGCAAGTCACCCGCGAAGGCCGCCATGAGCATGGGCGTGTCGCACCTCAAGGACACCGTGAAGGACAAGGTCAAGGGCCTGTTCGGCAAGGGTGGCAAGGGCAAGAGCGGCGGTGGGAAGTCCAAGAGCGTCACCATCGTCGAGGACATCGACGTCGGTGTGCCGGTGCGCGAGGCGTACGACCAGTGGACGCAGTTCCAGGAGTTCAGCACGTTCGCGAAGGGTGTCGTCAGCGTCGAGAAGGCCGACGACACCACGAGCAACTGGAAGGTGAAGGTCGCCAAGTCCACCCGCAGCTGGAAGGCGAACGTCACCGAGCAGGTGCCCGACGAGCGGATCACCTGGACCACCGAAGGCGCCAAGGGAACCGTCAAGGGCGTCGTGACCTTCCACCGGATCACGGACGACCTCACGCGCGTGCTGCTCGTCCTGGAGTACTTCCCCAAGGGGTTGTTCGAGAAGACCGGCAACATCTGGCGCGCCCAGGGCCGACGGGCCCGGCTCGACCTCAAGCTCTACCGCAAGTTCATCATGATGCGGGGCGAGGCCTCCGACGGCTGGCGCGGCGAGATCCGCGACGGCGAGGTCGTACTGGAACACGACGACGCCGTCGAGGAGGAGGAGCGCGAACGCGACGAGGCCTCGGCCGCCGAAGCCGAGGACGGCGAGGACACGCAGGACGCCGACCTGGCCGACGAGGACGACCGAGCGGCGGACGAGTACGACGAGGACGACGAGCCGGCCGAGGACGACGAGCCGCGAGGTGAGGACGACTCCGAGGACGAGGATGCCGATCTCGAGGACGAGTACTCCGACACCGCCGAGGACGAAGAGCTCCCCGAGGACGAGGACCTCCCGGAGGACGAGTACGACGATGAGGACCCGGAGGACGAGGACCCCGACGAGCCCGGTGACGAGGCCGTTCAGGAGGAGGAGCGTCCCGCTCCCCGCTCGCGCCGGCGCCGCGCTCCCGCGGCCGCCCGTAGCTGACGGCGCCGCAGTACCCAGAGAGGCTGATCGAAGGTGTCCGATTCACTGCCAGGCCGGGCGGGATCCTCCCGCGGAGTGTCCCCGTACGCGCAGCAAGGTTCGTCCGCCAACCTCGCCGACATCCTCGAGCGGGTGCTCGACAAGGGCATCGTGATCGCGGGCGACATCCAGATCAATCTGCTCGACATCGAGCTGCTCACCATCAAACTCCGCCTGCTGGTGGCCTCGGTGGACAAGGCCAAGGAGATGGGCATCGACTGGTGGGAGAACGACCCCTCCCTCTCCTCGCGTGCCCGGCCTCCCAGGGAGGTCTCCGGGCGCTCGGACGAGGCCGCACCGGCCGGAGCTCTGGAACGCGAGAACGCCGCTCTGCGCGCCGAACTCGCCGAACTGCGCTCGGCCGCCGGCCTCGAGGAGGCGCCGAGCCGGCAGCGGAACGAGGAGGACTCATGAACTCCGACGACGGTGCGCGGGACATGTCGTACGTCTACGCCGTGGGCCGCGCGGGCGAAGCACTCGACCGCGCGGCGGCCCTGCTGCCGGGCATCGACGGCGGGCAGGTCCGCACGGTGTGTGCCGGCGGTCTCGCGGCGCTCACCTCCTCCGTCCCGGCCGACGCGTTCGGGGCCGAGGCGCTCAAGACGCAACTGGAGGACCTGGGAAGGCTGGAGGTCATGGCACGGACCCACCATGCGGTGGTCGAGGCCGCCTACGAACATGCCACCGTCCTGCCGATGCGCCTGGCGACCGTGTACATCGAGGACGACCGGGTGGCCGCCATGCTGGACGAACGGGCCACCGAGTTCGACATCCTGCTGGCCCAGCTGGAGGGCCATGTGGAACTGGGCGTCAAGGTGTACGCGGACGCTCGGCAGGCCGCGGCACAGACACCCGTCGTCACCCAGGAGGCACCGGCCGCGAGCCCGGGCCGCGCCTATCTGCAGCAGCGGCGTGCCCAACGGCGCACCCACAGCGACGTCTACCGTGCGGCGGGCGCGGTCGCCGACCAAGCCGCGAGCCGGGTCGCCGAGTTCGCGGTGATGCGGATGGCGCACCGTCCGCAGCAGGGTGAACTGGCCCCGGACGTCGGAGACAACATCGCCAACGAGGCCTTCCTGGTTCCCGTCGGCCGTGTCGAGGACTTCCGTACGGCCCTGGCCGGACTCGTCGACGACGTCCCCGGCGTCCGGCTGGAGGTCACCGGCCCCTGGGCGCCCTACTCCTTCGCCACACCGCCCGCACCGGTCGGGGAGCCCTGATGCCGGTCGACGTACCGGGGAACGACCCGGGGATCGAGGAGCTCGCGGGACGGCAGGTCGCACTCATCGACCTGCTCGACCGTCTCCTGTCCGGCGGCGCCGTCCTGACCGGGGACCTGGTCCTGTCCATCGCGGACGTGGACCTGGTGCACATCAACCTGCGCGCCGTCATCCGCTCGCTCACCGCCGACGAACCGGCGCCGTGGTGACCGGTGCGCGCAGGGGAGTGCCGCGTCCGGGGCGGGGCGGCACCGGCCGCGGTAGTCGACAGACCTGGAGGTGTCCCGTGGGACAAGCCCGAGAGCCCCTGTACGGGGGCCGGTTCGACGAGGTGGCGCAGGCAGCCGTTCGCGCCTTCGACCTGGTCCCGCCGCGCCCCGACGAGG
This sequence comes from Streptomyces sp. YIM 130001, assembly GCF_003574445.1. Taxonomy (GTDB): domain Bacteria; phylum Actinomycetota; class Actinomycetes; order Streptomycetales; family Streptomycetaceae; genus Streptomyces. The sequence goes on along the minus strand of NZ_KZ984549.1, from coordinate 251,321 downwards.
AGATCAAGCGCCCGGGCACGGCGGCCCAGCGACTGGGGACCGACCCGGACACCGTCGAACGCGACCTCATCAAGCTGGTCCTGACGATCGTCGAACTCCTGCGGCAGCTGATGGAACGCACAGCACTGCACCGGGTCGACGAGGGAGACCTGAGCGAGGACCAGGAGGAGCGCATCGGCGAGACGCTGATGATCCTCCAGGAGCGGATGGCGGAACTCTGCGACCAGCACGGCCTCACCATGGACGATCTGAACCTGGATCTCGGGCCGTTGGGCTCGTTGTTGCCACGGGACGGCGGCTGACACGCGCTCGCAGGGACGCCGGCGGGTCCCGGAGTGACACAGGGCACCCGAATAGTGCAATCCCCTGAGTATCACCGAGAGTTGAGAGGAAACCCGGATCCCATGACTGCAGAGCACCAGACCAACAAGAACTCCGACACGGCCGCCCAGCCGACCGCTGAACGCAACGGCGCATCCGGCAGCGGCGTCCCCTCACCGGCACCCAAGCGCCGGTCCACTGACAAGAAGGGAGCGGCCAAGGCCGCGGCGGTCCCCGAGCAGGCCGCGGCCAAGACCGAAGAGGCCGCGGAAGCCACCGGCCTGGCTGGGGGCCGCCAGGCGCTCACCAACACTGCCGCACGGGTGACGTCCACCGCCGGACGGGTGACATCCAGCGCCGGCACCGCCTGGAGCGTGGCCAAGCACCGGAAGGGGATCGTGTCCGGCGCCGTGGCAGGATTCGCCGGCACAGTGGCCGGCGCCTACCTCCTGGGCCGGCGCTCGGCCCACCGCAACAGCACCTGGGCCTCCGCCCGCAGAACCGCACGTGATCTCGTACACCGGAAGTAGCGCCCGGCCGGTGGGTGCCCCCGAGAGGAGGTCACCGCCCGACCACGCGCCTGCAGCCGGAACGCCGCGGAGACCGACTTCGGACGGTCTCCGCGGCGTTCCGGCGTGTGCCCGGCGCGGTGGGGTGTACCCAGGGTTAATGCCAGGCGTACGGTGCGAGACGTCCTGACGTCGTTGATGTGAAGGAGGGGCGCCGCGTGCGCACTGGCCCCCTGGCTGCCGTCCTCGGTTCTCTCTCGGTCGCCGTTCTCGCCACCATCGTTCCTGCTACTCCCACGTTTGCGGCCGAGGGGCCCGCCGAACGACACCGATGTCCCCGGCTCTCCGCCGACCTCGAGTGGCACGGCACCAACAAGCAGCAGTTGCAGCGAGTGATCGACGAGCGTGGCAACTGCTCCAACTCCCGTACCGGACACGGCGACCGACCGGTCGCCGTCTTCGACTGGGACAACACCGTCACCAAGAACGACATCACCGATCTGGCCATCGCCTGGGCCCTCAAGCACGACAAGATTCTGCGCCCGGCCAACTGGTCCGACTCCAGTCCGTGGATGACCGAGGAAGCCGACCGCACGCTTACCGAGGCCTGCGGCACGGACGTGCCCGTCGGTGCACCGCTGCCCACCTCCACCAACACGGCCTGCACGGACGAGATCTTCTCCATCCGCAGCGAGGCCACCCTGATGAACGGCAACGACGCCTTCGAGGGCGACTGGAACAGCCGCCGCACGCTGCCCGAGTACGCCTGGGTGCCCCAGCTGTTCGCCGGGCACACCGAGGCCGAGGTGAGGTCGTACGCCCGCAAGTCCCGCGCCGAGGCGCTCGCCGCGCCCGTGGGAGCCACACAGAAGCTCGGCAGCCACACTCTGCACGCCTACGCGCGCTACAACCCGCAGATCAAGGACCTGATCCGGACGCTGAAGCGCGCCGGATTCGAAGTCTGGGTCGACTCCGCCGGCTCCACCCCGGTCACCAACGCCTGGACGGGCGGCGTGGGCGTCGACCGCAAGCACACCATCGCCATCCGCAACGTCCTGGACCAGCAGGGCCGCATCACCTACACCCAGGAAGGCTGCGGCGGCCGGCCCGACAGCAAGGGTGAGGACATGCCGTACATCGACGGCAAGCGTTGCTGGCTGAACGAGAAGGCCTTCGGCATCACCGGCCCCGACGCCTGGAAGAAGCAGCCCGCCGACAAGCGTCCGGCGATCGGCGCGGGCGACGCGGACACCGATGTGACGATCGTCGGCGACGCCACCGACGCGCACCTCATCCTCAACCGCAACAAGAACGAGGTCATGTGCCGCGGCTACGACAACGCGGACGGCGCCTGGTTGGTCAACCCGATGTTCATCGAGCCGCTGCCCCGCAAGGACGGCGCGTACCCCTGCTCCACGACCGGGTACACGCATCCGGACGGCACCCTCGGTCCTGTGCTGCGCGAGGACGGCACGGTCATCCCCGATCAGCAGGACACTGTCTTCGGTAGCTGAACCGAGGCGAGGAGCCGCGACCGTGGAACCAGCGCGCACACCGGCTCTTCGCCCGCGGCTCGGCCCTCTCCTCACCGCCGTCCTGCTCCTCGCCTCGGCCGCCTGCGGCGGGCCCGCGCAGGAGCGGGACGGCTCGGGCAGCCGGCCGAGGCCGCCCGAGCCGGTCGAGCGCCAACTCGGCGACAAGCACTACGGCCCGTACGAGGTCCGCACCGACAGCTTCGGGTCCGACGCCGTGGACGGCGACTTCGGCGGCGGCACGCTCCACTACCCGGCGGGCGGCCCCGCCCCCACCGCGGACACCACCGGCCGCCACGGCGTCATCGCCGCCTCACCCGGACTCGGCGCCGACGAATCGATGGTCGCCTGGTTCGGTGAACTCCTCGCCTCACACGGCTTCGTGACGATCACCCTCAACACCCGCGCCACCGACGACACCGCCGACGAGCGCGCCGGCCAACTCCGGTCCGCACTCGACTACGCCGCCCAGGACAGCGCCGCCGCCGACCGAGCCGACCCTCGACGGCTCGGCGTACTCGGCCACTCCGCGGGCGGCGGCGGAGCCCTCGTGGCCGCCGCCGAGCACCGCGAGATCCGCGCCGCCGTGGCACTCACCCCGTACTACGACGGCGCGTACGACTGGGCACGGGTCCGCGCTCCCGCCCTGGTCATCGGCGGTGAGCAGGACGAGGTCGCCCCGGTCACCGACCACGCCGAACCCATGTACCGCGGCACGCGATCCGCCGAGAAGGCGTATCTCTCGCTGGACGGCGACCACTTCGTGACCAACACCCCTGGTGCCCTCGTCGCGGAGCAGACCGTCGCCTGGTTCAAGCGCTTCGTCGACGACGACCGCGCGGCCGGCCGAGTCCTGTGTCCGCCCCCCGAGCCCGACGGCACCGGACTCCTCGCCACCGAGCACACCTGCCCGCACCCGTGACCCTCGGAGGTCCCAGGTTGACGGCGGTGGCCTCGGTCGGCCTAGGCTCGGCCCGAGGACCAGGGGGAATCGGGGGATACCACTCATGGGGCGACCTGTGCGTACGCGCCTGCGGGCGACCACGGCCGTCGCGGTGCTCGGCGCACTGCTCGCGAGCGGGGCCTGCACCGGCGGGGGTGACGACGACGGCAAGGACAAGCCGCGCCGCGTCATGCAGCCGAAGAAGCTGAAGAAGGCGTGGGAGGCGCGGGCCGTGGTCGACGCGGCGGGCGCCGACGGCGGTGCCGCAGCCTGGATCGGCAAGGGCACGCTCGCCGTGCGCGACGGGGATGACCTCCACGGGTACGACACGAGCTCGGGCAAGCAGCGCTGGACGTTGAAGGCGCCCGAGGGCACGAGCGGTGTCTGCGGGATGTCGGACGAGCCCAGCAAGTCCGGTCTCGGCGCGCTGTTCCTCACCGCGCAGAAGAAGGGCGACTGCAGCTACGCCGCCGCGGTGGACCTGGCGGACGGCGAGGTCGAGTGGGCCAAGGACGTCGGCAAGATGAAGGGTTCCTACGGAAAGAGCGACATCAGCATCGGGGACGAGGCGCTCACCGTCACCCTCGATTGCTACGGCGTGAAGCAGTTCCGGGCGCAGGACGGCACCTCACTGGGAACCCGTCTCGAGAGCGACAAGGCCTGCGCACACGAAGTCGACCACAACGGCCGCCATCTCGCCGTCCGTGAGGCCCCGGTGGGCAACGCCAAGGAGAAGGTCCCGGGCTGGATCCGTGCCGCCGAAGGCGCCCCGGCCCACTTCGCCCTGTACGAGGGAGCGGACAAGAAACCGGTCTGGCGCACGAAGGCGCAGCGCGTGGGCGACGAACTGCACGGCATCGTCTCGGACGACCCGGTGGTCCTGGACGTCAGCCGGGCGAGCCACCGCCTCATCCAGACGTACGACTCGGCGGGCAAGCCCGTCCGCACCATCGGCAAGCAGCTCAAGCGATTCTCCAGTGGCAGCGGTAGCGCGAAGGTGGGCCCGTTCGCCCAGGGGGACACGCTGGTGATGGGCTACTTCCGGGACCCGGCGCTGTACGCCTACGACCTGGACACCGGCAAGGTGCGCTGGAAGAAGCGTCAGGACAGCGGGAGCGTCCTCGGCGTCTGGAAGGACAAGCTGCTGGCCGTACGCCAGGTGAAGGGCCCCAAGGGGCTCCCGGTCACGTGGCTGATGACGTACGGGATACAGGACGGCGAGGAACGCACCATCGGGCGGATCGCGGAGATCGGCGCACAGCCACAGCTGTTCGTGGGCTGGGACGACGACCGGATCTACCTGCGGCGCTCGGGCGAGTCCGGGGGCAGCGTCGTCGCGTACCCTCTGCCGGACTCCGGCGGGGACACCCGGCGATACGGTGCCGAGCCGATTCCGGTGGCGGGTGACCCGCCGCTGAAGAAGCACGGCTGGCGCAAGGGTGACGTGCGTCCGGACGCGGCGGCCAACGCGTGCGAGGCGGTGTCGCCGACGGCGCAGAAGTCGATGCGCGTGTACCGCGAGGGGATGCCGCCGCCCGCCGACTGCGCCTGGGAGGAGCGGGACGCGCCCCGGCACGCGGAACGGGAGCTGTCGGTGACCGTGACCGCGCACCAGCCCGGCGGGGAGGAGGAGTCCGACAGTGCGACGCCCACCGGTTCGCGCAAGCCGACGCCGGCGGTCACGGTGGCGAAGAAGGCGTTCCGCGACGCCGGTCGAGGAAAGATCGAGAACGAGGACGAGGACGAGAAGGTCCTGGCGGACGCGCACCCCCTCGACGGCCTGGGGGACGAGGCGAAGTCGACTGCGAATGACTCGGCTCGGGGCACTTGGCAAAGCGCCGACCTCCTGGCCCGCCACCGCAATGTGACGGTCCGGGTGAAGGCGAGGACGGAGGCGCTGTCGAGCGGCTTGTGGGGTGAAGTGCCTCCGCAGCACCGGGTGGAGGCGGCGGCGCGGACGGCGCTGGCCGACGTGCTCGAGCAGCTCGGGGCCGAGGTGCCCGCGTCCGAGAGGGCCCTGGCGGAGCCCACGGGGGGAAAGATCACCGAAGCCAAGCCCCTCTGTTCCAGGCTGCGTTCCGAGGCTGCCGGCCTTGTGCCGGGTGCCAAGGCGCAGGACACCACACCCAGGGGAGGGGCCGACGGGCGCGTCACCGGGTGCGACTGGGAATCCGACGCGGATCCGACACCGCATCTGACCGTACGGGTCAAGGCCCTGCCTGACTCCCCGCTGACCGGCCGGAGCGCGGCGAAACAGGCCGAGGAGGTCGTCACCTCGGCGGACGGCGGCGAACTGTCCGGCTTCGGCGACGAGGCCCGCCTCGAACGCGACTCATTCCGGCACAAGGCGAACATGAACCGCAACCACACACTCGTCGCCCGCGAGGGCAACCTGGTGGTGTACGTCGACTACCAGCGCTGGAACCACCCGACCAAGTCCCAACTCGACGCGGACGTGAAGCTGGTGGCCCGGCGGGTGCTGAGCGCGTACGGCTCGTAGGGTGCGGGCTCGTCGCTGCCCCGGGGCGAGCATCCCCCCGCCCCGGCGACCTCCTCGGCCGCCGTACCGGAATCCGCCGTGGCCCGCCTCCTCGAGACTCAGGGCGGCCGACGGACCCCACGGCACAGTCGGCATGAGCACCTCCCTCCAAGGTCTACTTAGGGTAGCCTTACTTACTCTGGCTTCCCGGGTCGGTACCGCGCAGGCAGCGGATGATGGGAGAGGTGAGCCCGATGACTCAGCCCAAACGCAAGCCCGAACTCGGCGCGGTCCAGGAGACGTTGCTGATTCCGCTGTACGGCCGAGCGGTGCAGACCCGCAAACGGCACGGGATGATCGACGACCCGCAGGCGGTGCGGATGGTCGACGGGATCGACTACGACTTCTCGCGCTTCGACGGTGCGAAGAGCCTGCTGGGAGCTACTCTCCGGACCCTGCTGTTCGACGTATGGGCCGAGGACTTTCTGCGGCGGCATCCGTCGGGCACGGTCGTCGAGCTCGGCACCGGACTCAATACGCGCTTCGACCGCCTGGACAACGGGAGCGTCCACTGGTTCGACCTGGACCTGCCCGACGTGATCGCACTGCGCCGCAGGTACTTCGAGGACACCGAGCGGCGCCGGATGCTGCCGGTATCGGTCACCGACCCCTCCTGGGCCGACACCGTCGCGGACAGCCCCGGCCCGTATCTCGTGCTCGCCGAAGCGGTACTGATCTACCTGCCGGAGGAGGACGTCGAGTCGGTGTTCCGGCTCATCGACGAACGCCTGCCCGGGGCCACCGTCGCGCTGGAGACCTCCGCACCCTGGATGGTCGAACGCCAGGACCGGCACGATGTGCTGGGGGACATGGAGGCCCGCATCCGCTGGTCCTGCGCGGATCCCCGGGACATGGAGACCTGGGTACCGGGCCTGCGCCTCGCCGAGAGCCGCACCCTCGCTCGACTGCCTGCCGCACTGCGCCGCTCGCTGCCGCTGCGCTATCGCCTGCTCGTGCGTGCCATGGGAGCTGTCCGTCTGAGGGACATCGAGGCCTATCGGTTCAACCTGTTCCGGCTGGAGCAGCTTTGACGTCGCGTCAGGTGTATGCGGCGGTATGTCGGGCATTTACGTCGGTCGATCGGCCAGGTGGGCTGCGGCCACCCGCCGGCGTGGCCTCAGCGCTCCGTCTGTACGTCGCCCGTCGTGGATGAGGTGATCGGGTCGCGATGGGTGAGGTCGCCCGGTGGAATGCCCGGATGGTGGCCGTCCCGGGCAGGTGGGACCGCCGTGCCGGGGTCCGGGCCGAGCGTCAGCCGGGACACGATCCGATAGCGGTCGCCGCGGTACAGGGAGTGGACGTACTCCACGGGGCGGCCCTCGGTGTCGGTGGTCAGACGGTCGAAGAGCAGCGCCGGCGAGAGGGCCGGGACGTCGAGGAGCTCGGCCTCCGCCTCGGTCACCACGGTCGGCTCGATGGCCTGCACCGCCTCCCGCACCCGGATCTGGTGATGCTCGCGCAGATGATCGTAGAGGTCGCCGCTCTCCAACTCCTCGGCTGTCAGGCCGGGGACGATCGACGCCGGGATGTGCAGGTGCTCGATCGCCATGGGCGCCCCGTCGACCAGTCGGAGTCGCGCCACGTACACCATGTCGGCCGCGGGGGACAGGCGCAGCTTGCGGCCCACCCGGGCGCCTGCCTGGACGGTGGCGAACTCCAGGAGCCGGCTGGACCAAGTGCCGGTCGCCGGCGGAGCGGTGAGTGTGTGGCGGTCGGACACCAGCTCCTGGGTGATCTTCTCCGGGGCCACGAACATGCCGCGGCCGTGCTCCCTGATGAGTACCCCCGAAGCGACCAGATCGTCGACCGCGGCCCTCAAGGTCGGCCGGGAGACGCCCAGTCGGGCGCAGAGCGCGCGCTCGGAGGGAATGGCGTCACCTGGGCTGCGTGACTCGACGAGTTCGAGGATCACCTCGCGGACCCGCTCGCGTTTGAGTACCGCCCCCGGCGGCTGCGTCTCCATCTGCTGTCGGCCTTCTTCCCTGCGGCACGTCCCGGGCCTGACCAGTCTGCCACGACCTGACCACAAGTGGCCTACTGGTAAGGCTAGTTTAGCCGGTCGGCCGGCTCGCGGCCTCCAGGTCGGTTAGCAAATCCCTTATATGCCAAGGGGGTTGACGTTTCAATTGGTCTATGCCAACTTCATCCATCGCCAACAGGTCAGGTATCCAGTTGATGCCACTGGTCAGGTGGTTGGGTTGCCAGCCCCCTCCGGGGCCGGCTCGTCCGCAGAGGTGAACCGTGAAGCTCCGCTTGCTTGCATGGGTGTCCGTATGTGTGGCGATCGCCGGCCTCAGCGCCTGCGGCTCCTCCAGCAGTTCCGGGGGAGCGGAGGGCGGGCGTACGACGATCGACGTCTGGCTGATGCGGGACAGCGTCTCGGCCGAGTTCCAGAACGAGTTCGTCAAGGGCTTCGAGGCCGCGCACCCGGACATCAAGGTCAAGATCCAGATCCAGGAGTGGGACGGCATCGGCGAGAAGGTCACCGCCGCCCTCGCCAGCAAGGACGCGCCCGACGTGATCGAGGCAGGCAACACTCAGGTCGCCCAGTTCGCCGCCAGTGGCGGCCTCACCGACCTCAGTGACGCCGTCGACGAACTCGGCGGCAAGCAGTGGCTCAAGGGCCTGGCGGAGCCCGGCTCCTACCAGGGCAAGCAGTACGGCATCCCGTACTACGCGGCCAACCGCGTGGTCGTCTACCGCACCGACCTCTTCGAGAAGGCCGGCATCGACCCGGCTGACATCAAGAGCCGCGCACAGTGGACCGACGCCACCGCGAAGCTCAACAAGGGCAAGACGCAAGGCATCTACCTGCCCGGCCAGATGTGGTACGCGCTCGCCGGATTCATCTGGGACGAGGGCGGCGACCTGGCCACCGAGTCCGGGGGAACCTGGAAGGGCTCCCTCGACACCCCCGAAGCCGTCCGCGGAATGGAGTTCTACAAGGAGCTCCAAGCCCTCGGCAAAGGACCCAAGGACTCCGACGAGGACGACCCGCCCCAGGCCGACGTGATGGCCAAGGGCGACGTCGCCCAGATCATCTCCACGCCGGGCGGCGCCCAAGTGATCACCGAGGCGAACCCCGAACTCAAGGGCAGACTCGGCTTCTTCCCCATCCCCGGAAAGTCCGCGTCGAAGCCCGGTGCCGTCTTCACCGGCGGCTCCGACCTGATCGTCCCCGCCGCCTCCGCGCACCCGAACGCGGCACGGAGCTTCGTCAAGGCGCTCACCGGCGACAAGTGGCAGAAGAAGCTGGCCGTCGCCATGAGCTACGTGCCCAACAAGACCACTCTGGCGAGCGCCGTGGCCGACGACCCGGGCGCCGCGGCCATGGCGGTGGGCGCGGCAAGGAACAGCCACGCCACCCCCAACACGCCCGCCTGGGCAGCGGTCGAGGCCGAGAACCCGATCAAGGACTACATGACCGCCGTCATCACCGGCGGCGCCACCGAGACCGAGGCGGCCAAGGCGTCAGAAGCCATCACCCGCGCCATGAACACCGGGTCCTGAGTGCAGTGCCACTCACTCGTGAACGGACCACCGCACCCGGGAAGGCACCCGCGCCACGCCGTGCCCCGCGTGCCGTCCGCACTCCCGCCCGGCCTCGCAGTCCGTGGCCGTACCTGCTGATCGCACCAGCCGTACTCGGCACCCTCTACCTGCTCGTCTACCCCCTGCTGCGCGCCCTGCTGATCTCCGTCCAGGACTTCGGGCTCCGCCAACTCATCCTCGGCGAGGCCGAGTTCGTCGGACTGGAGAACTACCGCACGCTGCTCACCGACCCCCGCTTCTGGGAGGTCGTACGCCGCACCTTCGTCTTCATGGCGATCAACGTCGCCCTCATCATGCTCATCTCGACGCTCGTCGCCCTGATGGTCGAGCGGCTCGGCCGCTTCGGCCGGACCATGGTCCTCAGTGCGCTGGTACTGGCCTGGGCCATGCCGGTGATCGCGGCCACCACCGTCTTCCAGTGGCTCTTCCACTCCGAATTCGGCTTTGTGAACTGGGCATTGAGGAGTCTTGGACTCGAATCCTTCGACCGGTACACCTGGTTCGCGAGCGGACCGGCCTCCTTCGCGATCCTGGTCCTGCTCATCGTCTGGCAGTCGGTGCCGTTCGCCGCGATCACTCTCTACTCGGCGCTCACCACCGTCCCAGGCGAGCTCTACGAGTCGGCCCGCCTCGACGGGGCGGGCGCCCGGCGGATCTTCCGCTCGATCACCTTCCCGATGATCCGGCCGATCTTCATGCTCGTCCTGTCGCTCGAAGTGATCTGGACCTTCAAGGCGTTCGTGCAGATCTGGGTGATGACCCGGGGCGGGCCCGGAGACGCCACCACCATCCTGCCGGTGTACGCCGTCCAGACCGCGCTGTCCGCCCAGCACTACGACCTCGGAGCGGCCGCCTCCATGGTCACCGTGGTCCTGATGTCCGGCGTGCTCGTCGCCTACTTCCGGCAGATGTTCAAGCAGGAGGCCGAGCTGTGACCCGTTCCCGAATCCGCCGGATCCCTCTCGACGCGGCGGCCGTACTGACCGTCCTCGTCTGCCTCTTCCCCGTCTACTGGATGGTCACCACGGCCTTCAAGCCCACCAGGGACATCCAGTCCGAGAGCCCGCAAATCGTCCCGTACACCTGGACCTTGGAGCACTTCCGTACCGCCGTCGACTCGGACGGGTTCGCCCTCTTCTGGCGCAACAGCATCCTCGTCACCGCGAGCGCGGTGCTGCTCGCGCTCGTGGTCGCACTCGGCGCCGCCTTCGCGGTGGCGCGGCTGAGATGGAGCGGACGGCGGCAGTTCATGCTGATGGTCTTCATCGCGCAGATGGCGCCCTGGGAGTCACTGATCATCCCGATCTACATCATCTCCCGGGACACCGACATGCTCGACCGGCTGCCCACCCTCACCCTCGTCTACTTCATGATCACGCTGCCGTTCACCATCGTCGTGCTACGCGGCTTCATCGGCACCATCCCGCCCGAACTCGAGGAATCCGCCCAGGTCGACGGCTGCACCCGGCTCGGTGCCTTCCGAAGAATCGCCTTCCCCCTGCTCGCCCCCGGCCTGATGGCCACCTCGCTCTTCGGCTACATCACGGCCTGGAACGAATTCGCCTACGCCAACTTCCTGATCATCAAGCAGCAGGACAGCCGCACCCTGCCGGTCTGGCTCTCCTCGTTCCAGAACACCTTCGGCACCGACTGGGGCGCCACCATGGCCGCCTCAACCCTCTTCGCCCTGCCCGCCCTGGCCATCTTCCTGGTCCTGCAGCGCCATGTGACCTCGGGGTTCGCCGCCGGGGCCGTCAAGGGCTGACCGATCCCACGCCCCGGAGGCCGACCTGTGTCCGCACCACGCGCCGAGATCTCCCTGGTCCCGAGACCGAGCCGGTACTCACCCCGGCCCGGTCACTTCCCCCTCGACCGGCACACGACCGTGCGCGCAGCCCCCGGCGCCGAGGACGCCGCGCACCTCCTGCGCATGCTCCTCGCCCCCGCCACCGGCCTGAAACTGCGCCCCTCCGCGACCGGAGCGTTCGTCCTGGCCCTCGACCCGCAGCTCACCGGCCTCGGCGCGGAAGGCTACGGCCTCACCATCAGTCCGAACGGCGTACTGCTCCGTGCTGCCCGACCGGACGGGCTCCTGCGCGGCATCCAGACCATCCGCCAGCTCCTGCCTCCCGAGGCCCTGTCGGCCACCCCGCGGCGCGGTATCACCTGGCAGCTGCCCTGTGCCGAGATCACCGATGTGCCCCGCCATTCCTGGCGTGGCGTCATGCTGGACGTCGCCCGCCACTTCCAGCCCGCTTCCTACGTACGCCACTACGTCGACCTGCTCGCCTTCCACAAACTGAACGTCCTCCAACTCCACCTCACCGACGACCAGGGCTGGCGGATGCCCGTCGCCGCCTACCCGAAGCTCACCGAGGTCGGCGGTCACCGCGCCCGTTCCATGGTCGGGCCCGCCGGCAGCACCACGTACGACGGCGTTCCGCACGGCGGGAGTTACACCAGGGACGAGCTCGCCGGCATCGTGGCGTACGCGGCCGAACGCGGAGTGACCGTCGTCCCCGAGATCGAGATGCCGGGCCACGTGAGATCCGCGCTGGCCGCCTACCCGGCACTCGGCAACGACCCCGACCGGGCGCTCGACGTCTGGACCGAATGGGGTGTCTGCGACACGACCCTCGGTGTCCACGACGCGGCCCTCGACTTCTGCCGCACCGTCCTCGACGAGGTCATGGACGTCTTCCCGTCCCCGTACGTCCATATCGGCGGCGACGAGTGCCCGACCGGTGAATGGGAACGAAGCCCGTCGGCGCAGGAGCGCATGGCGACCGAACGCCTGGCAGGGACAAAGGAGTTGCACGGCTGGTTCATGGGCCGCATCGGGGAGCACCTGCTCGCCCGAGGGCGCAGTCCGGTCGGCTGGGCGGAGACCGGCACCGAACTGCCGCCCGGCTTCACGGTCATGACCTGGCGCGACCCCGCACACGGCCGGGCCGCCGCCCGCCGCGGCCATCAGGTGGTGATGGCCCACTACCTCGCCACCTACCTCGACTACGCCCAGTCCGCCGACCCCGGCGAACCGCCTGGCCAGCCGGGCGCCGTCGTCGACCTGCGCGCCGTGCACGCGCACGATCCGGCGCCGAATGACTGGGATCCCGGAGAGGCTGCCCAAATCCTGGGCGCGCAGGCCCAGTTGTGGACCGAGTTCGTGCCCGGTCCTGAGCAGATCGAGTACCAGTCGTTCCCCCGTCTGTGCGCTCTGGCCGACCGCTCCTGGACCGGCGAGACCTCCTGGTCCCGGGACTTCCTGCCCCGCCTGCACGTCCATACGGCCCGTCTCGACGCCCTCGGCGTCCACCACCGCCCCCTCATCCCGTCGCGCCTCAACCGGTACGCGACGACGCCGACCGCCCCGCCGCGCCAGTCGCGGCGGGGCTGCACACAGGCACAACCCCCGCAGTAGCCCCCCACCAGGAGGAACACCGTGTCCGGAGCCCCACGAATCCGTCGACGTCACCCCGCCCACCGAGCCCGTCCCAGGAACCTGCGCATCGCCGTAGCCGTGGCCACCGTCACCGGACTCGCCGCAGTCACGTTGACGGCGACCGCCCAGGCGAGCGACGACAGCCGCGGCGAGCGCAGTGCCAAGGCCGCCGCAGGCGAAGCGCTCTTCGACGACTTCAACTACACCTCGCACAGCGACCCGGCGATCTCCGCCAACGGCTGGAGCGTCCGCAGCAACTCCGGCGGTCCCGGCGTCCCCGGAGCCACCTGGTCACCGGAGAACATCACCTTCGCCACCGAAGGCGAGAACTCCGTGATGAACCTGGAGACCTCCACCGCCGGCACACCCGAGTCGACCGAGCAGGCCGAACTCCTCTCCCAGAAGATGAAGTTCAAGGACGGCACCTACGCGTCACGGATCAAGTTCTCCGACGCGCCGAAGTCCGGCCCCGACGGCGATCGCCTCGTCCAGGCGTTCTTCTCGCTCAACGACCTCACTGCTCCGATGGCCGACGACTACTCGGAGTACGACTTCGAGTATCTGCCCAACGGCGGCTGGGGCGAGACGGACAACGTCCTGTTCACCACCTCGTGGGAGACGTTCCGCCCCGACCCCTGGGAGGTGGTCAACCAGCACACCGAGTCCCGTACCAGCTTCGAAGGCTGGCACGACGTCGTGTTCACCATCGACGACAGCACCATCAAGTACTACATCGACGGTGAACTCTTCGGCACCCACGACGCCAAGTACCTGCCCGAACGCCCCATGGGCATCTACTTCAACCAGTGGCTGATCGACCTCGAGGGCCAGACCTCCACCGAGGCCCGTGCGTACGACCAGCAGGTCGACTACGTCCTGCACGTCAAGGACGAGGCGCTGACCCCGGCCGAAGTACAGGCGAAGGTCGACTCCTACCGCTCCTCGGGCACCACCTTCGAGGACAACGTCCCGGACTGACGCGACCGCACCCGCGCGCACTCCACGGCCTCCGCCGCACTCCGCGGCGGAGGCCACCGTGCTGACACCCCCGGCCCCCGAGGTACACGGCGGAGACCGTGGCGCGCGCGCAGTGATAGGGATCGTGCATGTCCAACGACCGTCTGATGCGCATCCACAGCCCCGAGTTCAAGGCCATGTCCGAACGCGTCCTGCACGCCACCGAACTGACCTCCCGCCTGAACGTCCTGCCCTTCGACGACGAGGCGGGAAAGGCGGACCTGTTCGAGCGGATCCTCGGCAAGCCGCTGCCGGACAGAGTCACCGTCTATCCGCCTTTCTACACCGACCACGGACTCCGACTGGAGCTCGCAGAGCGGGTGTTCATCAATCAGAACTGCACGTTCCTCGACTACGCCGGCATTCGCCTGGCCGAGCGCGTGATGGTCGGGCCGAAGGCCACCTTCATCACGGTCGGCCACCCGGTCGACCCTCAGGAGCGGCGGGGCTGGCTGAGCGGAGGCCCCATCGACGTACAGGAGAACGCGTGGATCGGCGCCGGCGCCATGATCCTGCCGGGCGTCACCATCGGCCGCGATGCCGTGGTCGCCGCGGGCGCGGTGGTCACCGACGACGTACCCCCTGCCACCCTGGTGACCGGGGGCAAGGCGACGGTGAGCCGCCAATGGTGAGCCGTGGACGAAGGGGCCCACGGCACCGCAGGCCAGACCGGGTTGCGTACCCGCCGAACCGATACGACGCGCGGATCGCCTGCGGCTCACGACCCCACCGGGATGTCGCATCGGCATGCGAACGCGAGGCTGGGAGGCTCTCACCATGGACTTGTCAGGAAACGGTGCACTGAGGGACAAGGTGGCGGTGGTCGCCGGTGCCACGCGCGGCGCGGGCAGGGGTATCGCTGCGGCTCTGGGCGAGGCCGGAGCGACGGTGATCTGCACGGGACGCAGCAGCAGCCGTGGGGATGCCTCCATCCGGTCCGACTACGACCGCGGCGAGACGATCGAGGAGACTGCCGACCTGGTCACCCGGCTCGGCGGGGCGGGAGTCGCGATCCAGGTCGACCACCTCGAGTCCGGCCAGGTGGCCGGCCTGGCGCAGCGGCTGCGGAAGGACTACGGCCACATCGACGTCCTGGTCAACAGCATCTGGGGTGCCGAGGTACTCAAGGGCCCGCCACCGACGTGGAACACGCCTGTCTGGCAGCACGATCTCGACACCGGCCTGCGGATCCTGCGCCTGGCGATCGACACCCATCTGGTCACGTCGCACCACCTGGTGCCGTTGCTCGTCGACCGGCCGGGAGGGCTGCTCGTGGAGATCACCGACGGCACCACCGCGTACAACGCCGAGCAGTACCGGATCTCCGTGTACTACGACTTGGCGAAGGTCGCCGTGAACCGGCTCGGCTTCTCGCAGGGGCACGAGCTCGCGCCGTACGGGGCAACGGCGTTGGCGGTCACCCCCGGCTGGCTCCGCTCGGAGATGATGCTGGACAACTTCGGGGTCACCGAGGAGAACTGGCGCGAGGCCCTGGACGGGAGCGTTGCGGGGTACCCGGCCGCTCCCGCGGGCTTCGCGGCGTCCGAGTCGCCGTGTTTCGTCGGCAGGGGCATCGCCGCGCTGGCCGGGGATGCGGACCGGGCGCGCTGGAACCAGCAGTCGGTGACGGCCGCCGACCTCGCCAGGGCTTACGGCGTCACCGACGTCGACGGCACTCGGCCCGACGCGTGGGCGGAGATTGACGGCTGACCACGTACGGACCACGGCCCGGGTGGTGAGGTCACCACCCGGGCCGCGGAGTGTTCAGGCCGGCGGGGCGGCGTCGTCGGTCTCCACGCGCACGTGGTCGACGACGAGTTCCTGCGGGAAGGTCGTGCCGCCGTCGGGGTCGCCGGGCCAGTCGCCGCCGACCGCGAGGTTGAGGATCAGGAAGAACGGCTTGTCGAAGACCCATTCCTTGCCGTCGAGATCGGCGGGGGTCCGGGTCTGGAAGACGTTGCCGTCCACGGACCAGGTGATGGAGTCGGGGGCCCAGTCCACCGCGAAGGTGTGGAAGTCGTCGGCGAAGTCCTCGCCGCCGGGCAGCGAGTAGTCGGCGCCGATGCCGCCTCCGCCGGAGTAACCGGGGCCGTGCAGCGTGCCGTGTACGGTGCCGGGTTCGAAGCCGACGTTCTCCATGATGTCGATCTCACCGCTTGCGGGCCAGCCGACATCACCCATGTCCGCGCCGAGCATCCAGAAGGCGGGCCACATCCCTTGGCCGCGCGGGATCTTCATCTTGGCTTCCACGTGCCCGTAGGTCTGGGTGAACGTGTTCGCGGTGTTCAGCCGGGACGAGGTGTACTCGCAGGTGCCGTACCAGCATTGGTAGTTGGACGGATTCTCCTTGCGGGCGGTGATGACGAGGTGGCCCTCGCCGTCGAGTTGGGCGTTGTCGCCGCCCGGTGTGTAGTACTGCCGCTCGTGGTTGTTGACGTTGTCGCCGGTCTCCGTCTGCCACTTGCTGCTGTCCACCGGGGACCCGGCCGGGCCGTCGAACTCGTCGGCGAACGCGGCCGCCGACGCCTTCTTGTCGGCCGAACGGGGGGCTTCGGGTGAGGCCGAGGCCCCGGACGGCAGGGCTGCCGCGACGGCACAGCAGCAGGCCAGGGAGATGGCGCCGAGTGCGGCACGACGTTTCCTGGAAAGCCGTCGCACATGGCGTGTGGGGGTGTGCACGGTCATCACATCACTTCGTGGGGGGCATGTGCATGACATGTCCGTGTTTGAGGCTGTGCGTGTGTCGAGAGGTGAACGCATCACGGAACCTCTCCCGTCACATCTTTCACCTCTTGATATAAGGGCGTGCTCGAAGGCCCGTCAAGGGTTTGGTCCAGACCGGAGGTCGTAGGTGCCGGGCGCGGGTCGTGCGCGGGGTGACCAGTCTCGACGACACAACGGACAGACCCGGCACGGGACTTGAAGGCCCCGCGGACGTCGTCGGCGCGGGAGGTGGTGGATCAGTCGTCGATGCCCGACCGCTCCACCCCGGCCACGATCCACCGCTGGAAGAACAGGAACACCACCAGCAGCGGCACGATCGACACGGCTGCCGCGACGAACAGTTCGTGCAGCCTGATCACCTGTGACGTGGTGAAGGACGACAGCGCCACCTGCACGGTCCACGAGTCGCGGTCCTGACCGATCACCAACGGCCAAAGGAACGAGTTCCACGCGCCGATGAAGACGATCGTGCCCACCGCGGCGAAGACCGGACGGGAGTTGGGCACCACCACCTGCCAGTACGTACGCCAGTAACCCAGACCGTCCACCCGGGCCGCATCCTCCAACTCCCTGGGAAATCCCAGGAAGTACTGCCGGAAGATGAAGCACGCGAAGGCGGAGAACAGGGTCGGCACGATCAGCCCGCGCATCGTCGACACCCAGCCGAGGGACGAGACCAGCACGAAGGTCGGCACGAACGTGACCGAGGCCGGAACCATCAGCGTGCCGAGGATCGCGAAGAACACCTTGTTCGCGTGACGGTAGGGGATGCGGGCCAGACCGTAGCCGGCCAGCGAGGCGAGCAGGAGTGTTCCGAGCGTCGTCGCCACCGCGATCAGCGAGGAGTTCAGCAGCGAGCGCGCGAACGGCACGGATGTGTCGTCGAACAGCTCCTTGATGTTGCCCCAGCGCAGCGACGAGGGAAAGAAGGTCCACTCCGGCGAGGTGATGTCACTCTCCGACGAGAGCCCGTTGCGTACCAGGAGATAGAACGGGATCAGGAACAGGAGGGCCAGCGCGATCAACAGCGACAGACGCAGTGCGCGCCCCGCCCGGACTCTCGAGTCGTCTCTCACTACGCCTCCTTCTTCCCGAGTCCGAACCATTTCGCCTGCCCCACCGTCACCACGGCGATGATCAGGGCGAGAAGGATGGCACCCGCACTGCCGAGGCCGAGGTTCTGCCCCTGCCCGAGCGCCGTGTAATAGAGGTACACGAGCGGTGGTCGGGCATACGGCGGGTACCCGCGGGCGTCCGAGAGCAGGTTGTAGAACTCGTCGAACGCCTGGAAGGCGTTGATGACCAGGAGCAGTACGACTGCCACGGAGGTGGCCCTGAGCTGTGGAAACGTGATGTACCGGAACACCTGCCAGCCCGGCCGTGCCCCGTCCACGGCTGCCGCCTCGTAGAGCGTGGGACTGATCCGCTGGAGACCGGCCAGGAAGAGAACCATGTAGAAGCCGGCCTGCAGCCAGAGCCGCACCGTGACGATCACCGCCCAGTACCAGGGCGGATCCGTCGTCGCCAACCAGGCGACCTGATCGAGGTCGAACCAGCCGAGCAGGGTGTTGGCCAGTCCGAACCGCACCCCGTTGAAGATCGACATCTTCCAGATCAGTGCCGCCACCACATAACTGCAGGCAGCCGGCAGGAAGAACACCGAGCGGAAGAACGCCTGCGCGTGACGCTGCCGATTGACCATGAGGGCGAGCGCCAGCGAGAGGGCGTACGTCGTCGGCACGATGAAGAGCGAGAACACGAGGAACGTCCACAGGCTGTCGGTGAACGCGTCGTTCTGCAGCATCGCCGTGTAGTTGCCGAAGCCGACGAAGTCGCTGGGATTGACGGTGTTCTGCGCGTCGAAGAAGCTGAGGTACAGACTCCAGCCGAGCGGGATGTACGTGAAGACGCCCAGGCCCAGGAGGAAGGGCCCGACGAACACCCAGAACCACAGTGTGCGGTTCTGGGCTCCCCACAACCTCCTACGCTCAGTGGGGCGTTGGGCACGCGGGCTCTGCGCGGTCACGACTTCTTCTTCACCCGCCCGAGCTCCGCGGACACCTTGCGGACCACCTTCTTCAGCTCGCTCTCCGGGTTCGCGCCCTCCCTGATGATGCGGCTGAGTGCGTCCTGATAGGAGCTTCTGCTCGCCGGTGTCCAGAGCAGCGGCTCGGCGTGGCCGTGGTCCGTGGTGTACCGCACGGCGTCGGCCGCCGGACCCGTCCGAAGCTTCTCGGCCTTCTTCGCGAGCGAGATGCGGGCCGGAATGTGGAAGCCGTACTCGAGAGCGAAGTCCTCCTGGCGGTCGGTGCTGTCGATCCACAGCCACTTCAGAAAGTCCTTGCCGGCCTTCTGGTGCTTGCTCCGGGCGCTGACCGCCGCCGCGTACGCGCCGACCGGGACGGCAGGTTCGCCCGCGCTGCCGTCCTTGGGGAACGGCAGGACGCCGAAGTCGTCGCCGAGCTCCTTCTCCACCGTGGGCAGCGCCCACAATCCGCACCACTGCATGGCCGTCAACCCCTGGACGAACGCCGAGGGGTCGGACCAGTCGGCCGGAGCACCCAGGAGCAGCGACTTGTCGGCGTACAACTGGCGGATCTTGCCCAGGGCGCGAGCCGCGGCCGGGTCGTCGAAGCCGACCTTCCCGTCGTCGGTGACCAGTTCGAGCCCGGCCGCGAACAGCGGAGTGCCGCCCAGCACACCGGCGCCTCCGTCGTTGCCCAGGAACAGGCCCTTCACCTTCTTCGAGGTGAGCTTCTTCGCCGCATCGACGAGTGCGTCGAGGGTCTTCGGCGGCGCGACACCGGCGTCGGCGAGCAGGCTCTTGCGGTAGTAGAGCAGTTGCATGTCGACGACCTGGGGGATACCCCAGATCCGGCCGTCGTACGTCTTGGGGGCGAGCACGGCCGGGTTGAAGTCGTCCTTGACCCCCTCGAACAGATCGGTGAGGTCGACGACTTGCTTGCCCTGGATCTGGTCGAGCGAGGGCCCGTTCGCCTCGAAGACGTCGGGGCCGGAATCGGTGAGCAGGGCGGCGGCGGTCTGCTCGTCGTAGTTCCCGGGCCGCCACTGAACGCTGACGTTCGCCTTCTTGTAGGCGGCCGCGTACTTCTTCACGGCCTGCTCGGTGCCCTGTTCGCCGTACTGGTGGTACCACTGCGAGAGCTTCGGTCCGCTGCCCGAACCTCCCTCCTCCCGGCCCGTGTTGGATCCGCATGCGGTCAGCAGCCCCAATGCCGCGCCCGTCCCGAGCAATCCTCTGCGGCTGATGGTCACGGTTCGTCCCCCTGTTCGGCGTTTCACGGCTCGTGTCGACCGCCCAACGATCAACCATGCAGAAGGATTACGACAGGGGGACTACAGGCGTATGTCGTCCCACCCTGCCGAGGGGCCCGGAGGGTGGGCGGAATCCCAGTTGGGCCGTTCGGGGGCTTGTGCCGGAGCCTGAGAGGTCAGAGGTTCGCCCCGGCCCGTTCGGCGTGCAGGATGACTGACGCAAAGGCACGATCCCAAGGGGGAATTCATGGCCAAGCGCACGCTGGGCATCCTTGCCGCCACCGGTGCATTCGCTCTGACCGCAAGTCTCACCGGTGCCGGGACGGTACAGGCCAGCCCGTCCAAAACGCTCTACGGATGCCCGTCCGGCTATATCTGTTTCTACGAGAAGACTTCGGTCAAATCGAGGATCGTCTTCAAGACCGCCGGTAACTGGAAGGGCGGCGAATTCACCACTCACGCCGCCTTCAACAACGGGAAGCGGTACCCGGGCGCCGACCACGTCCGGTACACGTACCACTATCCGGACAGCCCCGAGAAGAACCGCACCGACTGCCACACCTACCACTCGACGGACAGTCCCGTCGCCACCCCGGGCGCCAGCGCCAGCTTCATCGAGCGCCACGTCTCGAAGGTCGAATGGGTCGGCTCCTGCTGAACCCGCCGGCATGAGTGTGCCCTCCGTCGTCGACGGAGGGCACACTCATGTGTGCTGCCCGGTGTCATCGACCGGGCCGCCGGCCGATAGCGGCGAATCCGCTCTGGCGCTGCTCGATCGGTACTGGAATTCCTCTGTGTTTCGGCCGACGCGTTCATGCCCCACGCCCTATTCTCACCGCCATGAGTTTTCAGCTGAAGGTCAGTGTCATCATGCTCGGGGTCCAGGACGTGGATCGCGCCAAGACGTTCTACGTCGAAGGTCTCGGCTGCGCGGTGGAACAGGAGTTCCCCGGGTTCGTCAGGTGCAGCCTCGGTGAGGGGTCCTCGTCACTTGCGCTGTACGCCTGGGATTCCGTGGCGGAGGACGCCGGAGTCCCCGCGGACGGATCCGGGTTCCGTGGGGCGTCCTTGCACTTCATCACCGACTCGCGGGACGAGGTGGATGAGGTCATGCGCACTGCGGTGGCTGCGGGCGCCACCGCAGTGCTGGAGGCGTCCGCGACCGAATGGGGCGGGTACTACGGCACCTTCAGTGACCCTGACGGCCACTTGTGGAAGGTCGCCACGGCCTCCTGACGGCCGCTTCGGCTGCTCGCGGGCGTCACGCGCTCGGGCAGGCGGCCCGCCATCACTGGTCGCGGCCGCCGTCAGGCGGCGGGCCTGCGAGACTGCGGGTATGAGCATGGAGCGACGACGCGTACTCGTGATCGGTATCGGAGCGGGGGACCCGGACCAGTTGACCCTCGCCGCGGTGAAGGCGATGCGGCGGGCCGATGTGTTCTTCGTCGTCGGCAAGGGGCCGGACAAGGCGGTGCTGACGGATCTGCGGCATCGCATGATCGAGGAGCACGCGCAGAGCCCGTACCGCGTCGTCGAGGTGGAGGACCCGAGCCGGGACCGGCGCCCCATGGGGCGTAGCGACTACGCCTCGGCCGTTCAGGACTGGCGTACCCGGCGCGGGGAGATCTTCGAGGTCCTGCTGCGCGAGGAGATGGCGGCGGGGGAGACCGCCGCGTTCCTCGTGTGGGGCGATCCGTCGCTGTACGACAGCACGCTCGGGATTCTGTCCGACATCGAGGCCCGCGGTCACGTGTCGGTCGCCGTCGACGTCGTGCCGGGGATCAGCAGCGTCTCGACGCTGGCCGCCAGGCACCGCATTCCCTTGAACCAGGTGGGCCGGCCCCTGCACATCACCCCGGCCCGCCGCCTCGGTGACGTGGGTCGGGGCGACGACGGCGACATCGTGGTCATGCTCGACGCGCACGAGTCGTTCACGGACGTCGAGAGCGACGATGTGTGGATCTACTGGGGTGCCTACCTCGGTACGCCGGACGAGCTCCTGGTCGCCGGTCCGCTGCGTGAAGTGTCCGAACGCATCAGGGAGTTGCGGGCCGAGGCACGTGCCCGGCACGGCTGGATCATGGATACGTACCTGCTGAGGAGTGTCGATCCGGCGACCGACGGGGTACGCGGAGGCGAGCGGGGATGACCGGGTCCGAGGCCCGCTTCCTCAGGTGGCCACGAGGGTGATCTCGGTGGCCTTGACGCTCGTGTAGACGGGCGTGCCGTCGGCGAGTTCGAGGTCTGCCGCTGCCTGTGGGGTGATCTCGGCGACGAGGTCGGGTGCCTGGTCGCCGGCCACGAGGACGCGGAGCCGGCTGCCGAGTGATGTGATCTCCCGGACGGTTCCGGGCCGGACGTTGCGGGGGGAGCCCTCCGGGTGCTCGCGGTGCAGCGATACCGCCTCGGGCGCGATGATGGCGAGCGCATGCGCTCCCTCGGCCGGCGGGTCGGCCACGACGAGGTGGCCGCCGTCGGCGAGCGCGAGGGTGCCCTGCGAAGTGCCGGTCCCGGCAAGGGCGTTGCGGCCCAGCATCCGTGCCACCCAGGGGGAACGCGGATGCCGGGTGACCTCCGAGGGCGTGGCGTCCTGCAGGGTGTGGCCGTCTTCGAGTACGAGGACACGATCCGCCAGTGAGACGGCCTCCACGGGGTCGTGGGTGACGATCAGGCAGACGCCACGAAAGCCCGACAGGTGGGTGCGCAGGGTGTGCCGGACATGGGCGCGGGTGGTCTGGTCGAGGGCGGCGAGCGGTTCGTCGAGCAGCAGCAGCCGCGGATCGGGCGCCAATGCCCTGGCCAGAGCGACGCGTTGGGCCTGGCCGCCGGAGAGTTGGGCGGGCTTGCGGCGGGCGAGGTGTCCGACGCCGAGCCGGTCCAGCCACTGTTGTGCGGCACGTCGGGCCTCGGTGCGCGGTACGCCCTGGGTTCGTAGGCCGTATGCCGTGTTGGACAGGGCGTTCAGGTGCGGGAACAGCGCGCCGTCCTGCGGGACCCAGGCCACGCCGCGCTTGTGCGGGGGGAGAGCGGTGACGTCCGTGTCGCCGAGCTGCAGCCGCGCGTGGGCCCGGGGAGTGAGGCCGAGCAGGGCGCGCAGGAGGGTCGTCTTGCCGGCGCCGTTCTCGCCGACGACGGCGATGGTGGTGCCGGGTGCCGCGTCGAGGGTGAGCTGGTTGAAGCCGGTGACGTCGGCGTGCAGGGGCCATCGCGGGGCGTCCCCCTCGGGTGCCGGGGCGGTCCGTTCCTCTGTGGCCGCCGGAGGTTCGCCCGGCTCTTCACGGCCTGTGACGGCGTCCTGCGCCCTACGAGCGGGCGAGCCTCCACCGGTCCAGCGTCCGCGCAGCGCCACCAGGACGGCCATCGCAATGGCCAGCAGAAGCAGAGACACCGAGGTGGCTGCCTCGGGCTGGTCCTGGAGGAGGAGATAGACCTGCAGGGGCAGGGTCTGGGTGGATCCCGGCAGGTTGCCTGCGAAGGTGATGGTCGCGCCGAACTCGCCGAGTGCCCGTGCCCAGGTGAGCGCAGCCCCGGCGGCAAGCCCGGGGGCGACCATCGGCAGCGTGACGGTGAAGAACACCCGTACCGGCGAGGCGCCGAGCGAGGCCGCCGTCTCCTCGTACGAGGGGCGCATGCCCGCGAGCGTGCCCTCCAGGCTGATCACGAGGAACGGCATGGCGACAAACGTCGCGGCCACCACGGCACCGGCGGTACTGAACGGCAGTACGACGCCGAATGTGTCCTCCAGCCAGGGCCCCAGCAACCCGCGCCGCCCGAAGCCGAGCAGGAGCGCGACTCCGCCCACCGTGGGCGGCAGCACCATCGGAAGCAGTACGAGCGACCGTACGAGGGTCTTGCCGGGGAACTCGACACGCGCGAGCAGCCAGGCCAGCGGAACGCCGAGCACGAGGGACACGCCGAGGGCGCTGAACGACACGTACAGCGAGAGTGTCAGGGCCTCGGTGACGGCGGGGCTGGTCAGGTGCGTGCCCAGGTCGCCCCATTCGGTGCGGGAGAGGATGCCGACGAGCGGGAGCAACAGGAACGCGATGGCCAGCAGGGCGGGCACCGCGAGGGTGAGTGGTGCGCGTGTCGCCTTGGAGCGAGGGGCGCGCCCGGATCGCTTCACCGCTGCGGGGTCGGCGCTTGCCTTGCGGATGTTCCTCATCGCGGTTCCCGGTTCTGGGCGAGCGGGGGAGACGGGCGTCTGGCTGTCCGCACCCCCGTGCCGGACAGCCCGACGCCGTCGACAGGCCGGTGAAGCAGCGGGGTCACGGCTGCTGGAAGCCCGCGTCCCCGAGAATCTTCTGCGCCTCGTCCGAGCTCAGCCACTTCACGAACTCGGCCGCCGCGTCCGTGTTCTTGGACGCCTTGAGGGTGGCGGCCGGGTAGGAGGCGATGGCGTTCTGTGCGTCCGGGATGTCGACGGCCTCGGCCTTGCCCTCCGCGGCGGTGACATCGGTCTTGTAGACGAGACCCGCGTCGGCCTCGCCGAGCTCGACCTTGCTCAGGACCGCGCGCACGTTGGGCTCCTGGGAGACCGGCTTCACTTTGATCTTCTGGGCGTCCAGGATCTCCTTGCTGTACCGGCCTACGGGCACCTCGGATGCGGCGAGCACGACCTTGTTCTGGCTCTCGGCGAGGTCGTCGAGCGTCTTGACCTTCTTCGGGTTGCCCTTGCCGACGGCGATGACCAGGCGGTTCTTCGCGATCACCGACGGCTTGCCGGTGTCCGAGGTCAGGCCGTCCATGGTCTTGGTGTCGGCGGTGACCAGTGCGTCGGCGGGGGCGCCCTGCTCGACCTGCGCGGCGAGTTCCTGGGAGCCCGCGAAGGAGAACTTCACCTTGGTGCCCGGGTGGTCCTTCTCGTAGGCGGCGCCGGCCGTCGCGAAGACGTCGGTCAGTGAGGAGGCGGCGAGCACGGTCAGCTGGGTCTTCTGACCGGACTGCTTCCCCGTGCCCGTGTCCTTCTTGCCGTCGTCGTCGCTGCCGCAGGCGGCGAGCGGGACGAGCAGGGCGGCGGTGACGGCCGCGGCAGCGACGCGTCGGGGCGTGACGGCGGTGAACATGGGGCTCCTCTGACTGCAGACGGCGGTGTCGCCGGTGAGCGGAAGCGCGGGCGTACGGGACGGTGGAGCCTGCGCGGTGGGTACGCGGTGGGGCTGCGGGGCGCATCACCCGGTGGTGGAGACGAGCGGGCGGGTGGTGCGGGCCCCTGGTGAGATCGGTCGCTCAGGTGCGGTCGATGTGCACGTTGGTCGACTTCACCCGGGCGGTGGCCTGCATGCCGACCTCGAGACCGAGCTCCTCGACGGCCTCGCGGGTCAGCAGGGACACCAGACGGTGCGGGCCCGCCTGGATCTCCACCTGGGCGGCGACGTCGCCGAGCTTGACGGCGGTGACGATGCCCGGGAAGGCGTTCCGGGCCGAGGTGTAGGAGGCGTCCTCCTCCTCGGTGTTGCCGGTCCGGCCGACCTCGATGGAAAAGGCGGCCAGATCACGGCCGTCGATCAGCCGACGGCCGCTGTCGTCGCGGTGCGTCTTGACCCGCCCGGCATCGGCCCAGCGCCGCGCGGTGTCGGGGCTGACGCCCAGCAGCCGGGCGGCCTGACCGATTGTGTAGGACTGCATGTGCGACACGGTAGGCGTGTTTTCCTGGCATTTACAACTCTCCGGAGGATTCTCCGGCGCAGGTGCTGGGCGCTATGGAGGATTCACCAAGACTTCCGGGCTCGGCGGTGGGAAGTCCGGATCGTTCAGCGCGCGGTGCCGAGCGTGATCCGTCTGATGCCGCTGACGTAGCGCGCCCCGCAGCGGTCGGTGGGAACCACCAACTGGCTGCCCTGGGCGTCGAGTTCCCGTCCGTCGAGCTCCGTGGCCAGTAGTACGGGCGCGTTCCCGAAGTCCTCGTCGATCTCGGCCCAGGACAGTACGGTGCCGTGCCCGTCCTCGCCCGTGACCTGGAGGAGGAAGCGGGAGCGGTTCCTGCGTCCGGACGCGTCGAATCCCGGTCCGGCCGCCGCGATCACCTCACGCAGCAGCGGACCCCGGAAGGTGTGGTGCCGCGGACCGCTGGTCGCGCAGTGGAAGGTCACGGCCGCCTCCCGTGCGGGCCATCGGTGGCGGAGGTCCGCGACCGTCAGCCGCACCTGCTGGTCGACCGTGCCCATCACCACGAGTCGGCTCATCCTCGCCCCCTTCGTCGCGGACGGCGTCCGCCCGGCCGGTACGTCACGCTGCCGAGATCGAGGATGCCAGGAGAAATGGCGGATGCACATGGCGCATATGAGCCGACTTCGAGAAGAGCCCTGGCAAGTGCAACACCGTACGTGGGCTGGGAAGTGCCACCATGGCGCGGCCCACCCGTACCCCGGCGGCCCCGCGCCCGGGCGTCCCCACCCCGTACGCCACAATGTGCGCACGAGGCGACGGGGACCAGGAAGTCGGTGTGAATCCGACGCGGTCCCGCCACTGTGACCGGGAAGCGACCCTCCGGCGTGCCACTGTCCGCAGCTGCGGACGGGAAGGCGGCGGCGAGCGATGATCCGGGAGCCAGGAGACTGACCCGTCGCCGGTCCGACGTCAGGGGCGAGGAAACCCCGGAGAGGATCGACCGTGGCGACGCGTGCCCGGACGGAGTTCGACCGCCCCGAACCCACCAGAAGAGGGGTGCTGGCCGCCGGCGGCGCTCTGGCCCTCACCTCGACAGGCCTGCTCGGCGGGTGCGGCGGCGACACCGGCGACGGGGGAGAGGGCGACAGGTTCCGCGCCGCGTTCACCTCCGGTGGCTCGCAGGAGACCCTCGACCCGCACGTCGCGCCGAACTTCGTCGACCAGGCGCGGGCCAAAGCCCTCTACGACACCCTCGGCACCTACGCCGACGACATGTCGGTGCGCAAGCGGCTCGCGGAGTCCTGGGAGAGCGACGCCTCCGGCACCCGGTGGCGCGTACGCCTGCGCAAGGCGCAGTTCCACGACGGGGGCCCGGTCACCGCCGAGGACGTGCTGTACAGCTACCGGCGCGCCGCCGACCCGGACACCGGATCGCCCTCCCAAGTGCTGCTCTCCGCAGTCGACTTCGACGCGAGCAAGGCGGACGGGAAGCGGTCCGTCGTCTTCGTACTGAAGGCGCCCAACTTCGAGTTCCCCACCGTGTTCGCCGGTCCCGGCACCGAGATCATCCCGGACGGGACGACGGACTTCCGCGAACCGGTCGGCTCCGGGCCCTTCACCTACGTGTCGTTCACCCCCGGCGGCACCGCCCGCTACCGGGCGTGGGCGGACCACTGGGACGGTGCGCCGCGCATCGCCGAGCTGGAGATCGTCCCCGCGAACGAGGAGTCGGCGAGGCTCAACGCCCTGCTGTCCGGGCAGGTGCACTACGCCGCCGACATGGCCGGGGCTTCCGTCGAGCGCCTCGAGAAGGACAAGTCTGCCCGGCTGCTGACCTCGAAGCGAGCCACCGCCCAGCAGTTGCTGCTGCGCACCGGACGCAAGCCCTTCGACGATCCGCGGCTGATACGGGCCGTCCAACTGGGTATCGACCGCGAGGCGTTGGTGAGGATCGCACTGGCCGGACACGGCGAGCCGGGCAACGACCTGTTCGGCATGGGGCTGCGCGGCTATCCGGACGGTCTCGAAGCCCGCGAACGCGATCTCGCGCAGGCTCGGAAACTGGTGAAACAGGCCGGTGCCGAAGGCCTGCACATCACCATCCAGACCAGTTCGGTGGACGCCGCATGGCAGCCCGCCGCCGACCTGATGGCACGTCAACTCAAGGAGGTGGGTCTGAAGGTGACGGCCAACACCCGAGCCTCCAGTACCTACTTCAGCGAGATCGAGACGAAGGGCGTCGCAGCCTTCAACACCACCTCCACGCTGCCCGTCTCCGACTTCCTGCAGCAGCGGGTCCGCGGGGGAGCCGCCCGGAACCAGACCGAATACGTCTCGGAGAAGTTCGACAAGCTCCTGGACCGTGCGCGCACCACCCGTGACGAGCAGGAACGCCTGGCCCTGCTCGCCCGCGCGCAGAAGATCGCCCGGGACGAGTCGGGTCTGCTCGTCTGGGCGTTCTCCGATGCCGTCGACGCCGTCGGCTCCTCCGTGCGCGGACTGCGTGCCGCACCGCCGAACTCGCACGACTGGGCCCGCTTCGACCGGGTCCGTATCTCCTGACGTGCGCGGGTACGTCCTGCGGCGCACACTGCTCGCCGTCGTCCAGTGCCTGGTGGTGCTGGTCGCGGTGTTCGCCGTGGGGACGCTGCTCCCCGGTGACACGGCGGACGTGCTCCGCGGCGAACACGGAACCCCGGAGCAAGTAGCAGCACTGAGAAGTCAGTTGGGCCTGGACGAGCCTGCGCTGAGTCGCTTCGTGCACTGGCTGGCCGGCCTGGCCGGCGGAGACCTCGGCACGTCACTCACGACCGGACTGCCCGTCGGCGACGACATGGCGCGCCGCGTCGGGGCCACCCTGCTCCTCGGCGTACCGGCGCTGGCCCTGGTCACCTTGCTCGCACCGCTGCTCGGCACCGCCTGCGGTCTACGGGAGGGCAGCCGCATGGACAGGGTGCTGAACGCCACGGCCGTACTGCTCCATGCCGTACCGGAGTTCGTGCTCGCCCTGTTGCTCGTCGCCTCCGTGTCGCTCGCCGCAGGGCTGCTGCCGGCCACCGCCGTCGGCATGGACACCGCTGCGCTGCAGGCGCAGCCCAGCGTGCTCGTCCTGCCCGTCGCCGTTCTGACCGCCCGTCATCTGTGTGATCTGGCACGGCAGATCCGCGTCGGCGTGGCAGCGGAGCGGCACGGGCCGGTCGCCGGGCATCTGCGCCTGCTCGGCATGCGGGAACGCACCGTCGTACTGCGCCATGTCCTGCCGAACGCCATGGGCCCCGCCGCCCAGCAGTACGCCCGGTGTGTCGAAGGGCTGCTCGGCGGCGCGGTACTGGTGGAGGCCGTGTTCGGCTTCCGCGGCCTCGGGGGTGGCTTCGTCGAGGCGGTGGAGAACCGCGATCTGCCTCAAGTCCAGGCGTACGCCCTGCTGTTCACCGGCACGGCCGTGGTCGTGAACCTCCTCGGCGACCTCGTCGCCCACCGCCTCGCGCCGCGACGGGAGGTCATGGCATGACCGCACCACAGGCGATGGCCGCCGCGCGCCGGGGCCGCCCGTGGGCCGCTCTGCTGCTCCTCGCCGTACCCGTGTCCGCTGCCGCCCTGGGCCCGTGGCTGGCGGGTGACGCGACACCGGGACCGGGTGCGCTGCCGTCCCGGCCGCCGGGTGCGGGACACCCGCTCGGCACCGACGTCCTGGGCCGTGACGTACTGGCCCTCGTGCTGCAGGGTGGCGCCTCGGTCCTGGCCAGTGCCCTGGGCGCGCTCCTGATCGGTGCCGTCGCTGGGGTGCCGCTCGGCCTCCTCGCGGCGGGGCCGCGCCGAGCCTTCGACGAGGGCGTGATGCGCGCCCTTGACCTGCTGCTCGCCTTTCCCGGGCTGCTGGTCCTGATGACGTTGGCCGCCACCGGACACCGTGACCGGTACTGGCTGGTGACGGTCGCCGGACTGCTCCAGGTGCCGGCCGTGGCGCGCCTGGTCCGTGCGGCCGCGCTCGCGCCCGGCACTCGGACGGTCGTCGAGGCGCTGCGGATGCAGGGGCACGGCTGGGGGTACATCCATCTCCGGCACCTGGCGCGGCAGTTGACCGCTTCGCTGGTGACCGACTTCGCCGGACGGTTCTCGGTGGTGCTCTATCTGCTGGCGTCCGCGAACTTCCTGGGCCTCGGACTGCCCCACTCCTCCCCGGACTGGGCCGTCCTCATCGAGCGGAACAGCGACGCGCTGTTCACCCAGCCCGCCGCGGTGCTGGCACCCGCCGGGCTGCTGACGGCGCTGTGCATCGGAGGCAACCTCCTCGTGGACCGGGCCCTCGCCCGGCAGAGGGAGCCGCGGTGAACACGCCCGTTCCTCAACTCCTGAACGTCCCCGAGATCTCCGCGCACGCCGACGGTGCCCCGCGGCCCCTCCTGGACCGCATCGCGCTCACCGTCGAGCCCGGTGTGGTGCTCGCAGTGGCAGGCCCCTCGGGCAGCGGCAAGACCACGCTGGGACTCGCCGTGCTCGGCGCCGCGCGCAGCGGCGTCGAACTGGACGGACAGGCCCGCCTAGAGGGCACGGATCTGCTGCGTCTCACGCCCGCCGCGCGAACCCGGCGGCGCGCCGGCCGCGCCGCGCACCTGCCTCAGCACCCGGCGACCGTCCTCGACCCCGTGCGCCGAAACGGCAGTGCCCTGACGGAACTTGCCGCCCTCGGCCACACGGGACGCGCGCCGCGCAAGGCCGCCGCGGAACGGGCGCTGAACGCCGTCGGCCTGGACCCGGCAGCGGTACGCCGACGTTTCCCGCACCAGCTCTCCGGCGGCCAGCAGCAGCGCCTCGCACTCGCCTCCGCCCTCGTGACGGGCGCACGTCTGCTGGTGCTCGACGAGCCGACGAGCGGCCTCGACCCGCTGCTCACCCGCGACCTCTCCCGCACCGTGCGGGCGCTCGCGGACGACGGCACGGGAGTGCTGCTCCTCAGCCACGATCTGCCGTTCGTGCGCGCGACGGCCGACCGTGTCGTCGTCCTCGATCACGGCCGGGCAGCGGACTCGGGACCGACGGGCGAGGTGCTCGGCTCCGGCGACTCCACCGAGCGTCCGCACCGGCGTGTGCGACCGCGGGCCACCAGGGACCTGTTGGCTGCGGAACATGAACTGGGGGACAGATCAATGAAGTTGGAGGATCCCGAAGGGGGCACCGCGTCCGGCTCGGAGGTGGTCGCCCAGGAGGTCGTCGTGCGGCGCCGGTCCGGCGATCCGCTGGCCGGCCCGGTGTCGATGGCGTTCCCTCCCGGCAGCAGGACCGCGCTGCTAGGCGCCTCCGGCTCGGGCAAAACCACCTTCGCCCGGGTGCTTGCCGGGCTGACCCCGCCCACCTCGGGCGAAGTGCGGTTCGACGGCCGCAGGATCCCCGCCCGCATCGACCGCCGCCCGCCCGCGGAGCGCCGCCTCGTGCAATACGTACACCAGAGCAGTGCCGACTCCTTCGAGGACCACCGGCCGGTCCACGCCCAACTGGCCGATACGGCAAGGTTGTTGAGAGGGCTCGGCGTCGAGGACGCGACCGCCGAGGCGGTCGTGACCGCCCGCGCGCTCGGCCTGGACGAGACACTGCTCCACCGCACCCCCGGCCGGCTCTCCGGCGGCCAGCTTCAACGCTGTGCACTGGTACGGGCTCTGACGGCCCGTCCGTCCCTCCTGATCTGCGACGAGGTGACGTCGGCCCTGGACACGATCTCCCGCCGCCGCGTACTCGGCGCACTGCCAGGGTTGTTGGCGCCTGCGGGTACGGCCCTGCTGTTCATCAGCCACGACTTGTCCGCCGTACGGGCGCTCACGGACCGGGCCGCGCTCTTCGAAGCCGGGCGCTGCGTCAGGCGCGGTCCGGTCGACGGCGTACTGCCCGCCGGGTGGATATCCTCGCCCGACGGCGACCTGCAGGGTGAGCCGATCTGAACGCACCTGACTTGCGAAAACCTGGCCCGCGACGGGCCCGCCCCGCCCGCGCGTACGCGCACCCGAGCCTCAGACGAAAGACCCCAGACCGTCGAGCAGCCGCTCCACATCGTCGGCCGAGTTGTACGGCGCGAGGCCGACACGCAGCGCCGGATCCGTCAACTTCAGTGCGGTGAAAGGTTCGTACGCGTAGAAGGACCCGGCGGGAGCGACCACATCCCGTGCGGCGAGGTGGCGCTGGGCCTCACGGGCGTCACGGCCGACGAGTGACATGAGGACGGTCGGGGTGCGGTCGGCCGCCCTCGAGTGGACGGTGACGGCGTCACCCAGGGCGCCGAGTCCGGCCTCCAAGGCGCCGCGCAGGGCTCGTTCGTGTGTGTGCAGAGCGTCGAAGAAATGGGTGAGCCGCTCCCTGCGTGTGGAGCCCGCGCGGGGTGCGAGGGTGGCGAGGAAGTCCACGGCGGCGGTGGCACCGGAGAGGATCTCGTACGGCAGCGTGCCGAATTCGAAGCGCTCGGGCACGGTGTCGGTGGACGGCAGGAGCTTGTCGGGGTGCACCGTCTCGAGGAGTTCGGGTGCGGCCGCGAGCACGCCGCAGTGCGGACCGAAGAACTTGTACGGCGAGCACACGAACAGATCCGCACCCAGGGCCGGTACGTCCACCGGACGATGTGCGGCGTAGTGCACACCGTCCACGTGGACCAGGGCGCCCACCGCATGTGCGCGATCGGCGATCTCGCGGACGGGCGGAATGGTGCCCAGCACGTTGGAGGCGGCCGTGACAGCGACCAGCCGCGTCCGAGCGGACAACACCCTTTCATAGGAGTCGAGTTGGAGCTCCGTGGTCTCGCTGTCCAAGTCGATCCAACGCACCGTCACTCCGCTGCGCTCGGCCGCCTGGACCCAGGGCCGGACATTGCAGTCGTGGTCGAGACGGCTCAGGACTATCTCGTCGCCGGCCTGCCAGTCCTTGGCCAGGTGTCGTGCGAAGTCATAGGTGAGCTGGGTGGCGCTGCGTCCGTGCACGATGCCGGCGGC
Organism: Streptomyces sp. YIM 130001; assembly: GCF_003574445.1. Taxonomy (GTDB): domain Bacteria; phylum Actinomycetota; class Actinomycetes; order Streptomycetales; family Streptomycetaceae; genus Streptomyces. The sequence continues at coordinate 218,885 of NZ_KZ984549.1, read as the reverse complement.
GGGTACGTGGAGCAGGTCGGCGTACGCGGCACGGAAGTCGGCCACGGCTGCCTCGGCGTTGAGTTCCGACGGGCTGATGGTGCCGCGGTTCGAGAGAGGGCCGGTCATGGTCGAGGCGATGGCCTCGACGACGGAGCGCGGGGTCTGGGTCCCGCCAGGTCCGTCGAAGAACGCGATGCCGGACTCCAGGGCGGGGAAATGAGCCCGAAGAGCTGTGATGTCGAGGGTCATGGACGGTCCGTCCCTTCGTCGGATACCCGGCGCAGGACGACGCCGGGCCGGCGGCGCAGGGCCCGGCGGACGGCGTCGCGGATGGTGAACCGTACTGACCGGGCCCGGCCGTTGCTCACGATAACTTGCGGAACGAAAAGCAACAGGCCGTGGCCGAGGTCGGGGAGGGTGCGGCACTGTCTCCCACGGCCTCCTCGGGCCGCGCGGCTTCTTCGGGCGACGGGTCGGAGCCCGGCCGTCGGCCGTCACTCGCGGCACAGGCAGAACGGATGGCCCGCCGGGTCCGCGTACACCCGGAAGCCGCGCTCTCCGTCGCGGTCGTCGAGGTCCAGCGGCATGGCGCCCAGCGCGAGTACCTGCGTCTCGGCGCTGCCCATGTCCTTGACGTGGAAGTCGAGGTGCAACTGCTGGGAGTTGTCGTCGCCGCGGGGCCACCGGGGAGGGCGGTGTTCGGGGGCGCGCTGGAAGGCGATGCGGTGGCCGCCCGGCGCGTAGAGGTCGTACCAGTCCTCGCTGTCCTGCTGGATCTCCCCGCCGAGCACCGCGGCATAGAAACCGGCGAGTGCGGCGGGGTCGGGGCAGTCCACGACCACCAGGCAGTAGTCGGCGACGGGCATGGTGACTCCTTCTCCGTACGGCTGCCGTACGCAGGCGTACTGCTGTCGTGGTGCGGTCGTGCGTCCGCCTGTCTCTGCTGCGGGGGCGGTCGACGGTGTCGCGCGGCCGGGTTCCCGCGGGCGCGACTCTCATGCCCTCGAGGGGCCGGTCCGTCACCCGACTTGATAGGCAAGCCATAACTTGCCTATGCTGTCCATGTGGCCGACGACCTGTTCAAAGCACTGGCCGACCCCACCCGCCGCACGATCCTTGACGAGCTGACGGAGAGCCCCGGGCAGACACTGTTCGAGATCTGCTCGCGGCTGAGCATGAAACACGGGCTCGGACTGTCGCGCCAGGCGGTGTCCCAGCACCTTGCCCTGCTCGAGGCTGCCGGGCTCGTCGAGACCCGGCGGGAGGGTCGCTACAAATTCCATGACCTGAACACGGCACCGTTGCGGCAGATCGCCGAGCGGTGGCCCGTACCGAAAGATTCCGCACCCGAGGAGAGCACCCCATGAAGATCCATATGACCAGCGTCTTCGTCGACGACCAGGCCGCGGCGCTGCGCTTCTACACCGAGGTTCTCGGCTTCGTGATCAAGCACGACGTCCCGGTGGGCGAGGAGCACCGCTGGCTCACCGTCGTCTCTCCCGACGACCCCGACGGCACCGAGCTCCTCCTCGAGCCCGCCGTCCACCCGGCCGTGAAGCCCTACCGTGACGCACTCGTCGGTGACGGGATCCCGCTCGCCCAGTTCGCCGTCGAGGATGTGACCGCGGAGTACGAACGCCTGCGTGACCTCGGTGTCCGGTTCACCCAGGAACCCGTGGAGATGGGCCCCGTCACCACCGCCGTACTCGACGACGGCTGCGGCAACCTCGTCCAGATCGTCACTCAGCCGCGGTAGACGCGCGCCGACACGGTCAGGCCCGCGAGCGGTGTGCCCACGGCCTTATCGCCCGGCCGCGACGGCTCGCCGGGCACTCGCCACGCCGGGCGCCAAGTCCCGTTCACCCCATGGGTGTTGTCAGGGCCACACACCCGCGCGGAAGCCCGTCCAGCGGAGTTCGGGCGTCAGGTGCCCCATGTCGTTGTAGAGCAGTACGGTCGGGGCCGAGGTGGAGCGGTACTCGATGACGGTGAGTGCGGCGTTGCCGCAGTTGAGGCCGAGCCAGCGTTCCACGGGGGCGTCCAGGGCGTCACGGACCAGCCAGGCCACCGGATAGGCGTGGGTGATCAGCACCTCGTGCGTCTCCTGGTCGGCGGGGCGGGCGAATCGCGTGGTGAGAGCGGTGGACCGGCGCGCTGCCTCCGCAGCCTCCGCCGCGCTGTACCCGTCGAAGAACGGTGCCCACTCCGCGGGCGGCTGCGCCGGCACGTACGGGATGTGATCGATCAGTTCGGTCGCTTCCCGTACAGCCGCGCGTGGCAGCCGGTCCCCGATGATCTCCGCGGAGCGCACGGCTCGGGGCAGTGGCGAGTGCCAGACGGTGTCCACCGGGAGGTCCGACAGGCGGTGGGCGAGCAGTTCGGTCTGTCGTTGTCCGGTCCCGGTCAGTTCACCGAAGGGGTCGGCGGCTCCGTGCCGGGCCAGATAGATGCGCCGAGTTGCCATGGATGCTCTCCTTGCTCGGGCGTGACGGGGGGTCTCCTCGGGGGCGCGGCTGCCGCCCGTGGTGCGCAGCCGGGGGGAGCGGCATGCGAGGTTCAGCGCGCTCGGAGTACGGCGTGCGCGGCCTCCAGGCGGCTGATCTCGTCGCACGGGGAGTGGTCCGAGGCGGCGTGTGCGATACGACCGGAGATCTCGTCGCACGGGGAGTGGTCCGAGGCGGCGTGTGCGATACGACCGGAGATCTCGTCGGCCCAGGTGAGCAGCCGGGACAGCGAGCCCCCGGCCGGGTTCTCGACGATGCGTGGGGCGCCGAGGACGACTTCGCCGCCGGTTCCGTCGATGGTGACCAGGGTGCCGTCGGTCACGGTGCGTCCGCCGACCGTCATCGAGCCGGACCCGGAGTCGACGCGGAGGCCGACGACGCCGACGACCGCGGGTCTGCCCATCGACCGGGCGACCACCGCCGCGTGGCTCGCAGGGCCGCCGCGCGCGGTGACGATCCCGGCCGCAGCGGCGAGTCCGTGCATGTCGTTCGGGGACGTCTCCGGGCGGACCAGGATCACCGGCGCGCCCCGGGCCATACGCACGGCACCTTCCGCGGTGGTTGCCACGCGCCCCACCGCCACACCGGGGCAGGCACCCACCCCGCGGGCGAGCACCTCGGTCTCGGGGGACGGTGCGACGCGCGGCGTACGGGCGTGCCGGAGGTGGCCGGGAGCGACGCGGAGCAGCGCCTCGCCGTGGTCGATCATCCGCTCGTCGGCGAGTTCGGTGGCGAGGCGGACGGCCGCGCCACCCACGAACCTGCCGGGTCGGACCTGAAGCAGCCACAACTCGCCTGCCTCGAAGGTGAATTCGACGTAGCAGGCATCGCGGTAGTGGGCCTCGATCCGGCGGAGCGCGCCGAGGAGCTCGCTCCACACCTGCGGCTCCCGCTCGGCGAGGTCCCCGAGTGGCCGGGTCGTCGTACTGCCGGACACGACGTCCTCGCCCTGCCGCCCGAACAGCACCTCGCCGTACGGCGTGCTCCCGCCGGTGTTCGGATCGCGGCTGAAGGCGACGCCGGTCCCGCTGCGGCCGTCGCGGTTCCCGAACACCATCCGCTGGACGACCACGGCGGTGCCGAGGTCCTCGGGGATCCCGTTCAGTGAACGGTAGGTGCGGGCGCGAGGGGTGTTCCAGGAGGCGAACACGGACTCCACCGCCCACTCCAACTGGCCGACGGCGTCGTCCGGGACGGGGCGGCCGCAGCGGTCGAGCACCAGGTCCTGCACCGCCCGCGCGGCGGCCCCGGCATCGCTCTGGTGCCCGGCCGTCACGCCGGCCACGTCCGCGTCGGTGACCGCGCCGGCGAAGCTCGTGAGGAACCTCAGCCGCGAGTCCTCGGCGAATCCCCTGTCACCCGTCTCCGCGGCCAGACCTTCGGTGGCCGCGGTGGTGAGACCGAGGTTGAGGACGGTGTTCATCATGCCGGGCATCGAGACGCCGGCGCCGGAACGTACCGACACGGCCAGCGGCGCCTCCGGGCCACCCAGCACGCGTCCCGTGCCGCGCTCCAACTCGCCCGCAGCTCGGACCAGTTCATCCCGCAGACCGTCAGGTGCGCGCCCGTCCCGCAGAAAGGCCCGGCAGGCCGCGGCGGTGATGACGAAGCCCGCCGGCACCCGGCAACCGAGGCGATGCAGGAGCACGAGCCCGTGCGCCTTGCCGCCCAACTCCTCGGCCGGTTCGTCCGGTTCGGCGGACAGGTGGCGGATCCACTTCATCGCTGCAGCCCCAGGGTGGCCAGCAGGTCTTCGTGCAGCTCCGCCCAGATCGTGTGGAACGAAAGGGTGCTGTCGGTGACGTACTCGAGCTCGCCGGAGCGGGCGCGGCCCAGTACATCGGCGAAGCGCACCCGGTACCGGCCGAACCGCGGGAGTGCCGCGGTCAGTTTGTCGAGTACCGGCTCGGCTCGCCGGTCGAGGTCCGCGAACAGGTCAAGGACATGTCTGTCGTAGGTGGCATCGCGGTGGTCGTTGGCGGTCAAGACGCCGTCGACGGGCCGCAGTTGCCAGGCTCGGCAGAGGTCGAGAAGCTCGGGGTTGAGCACCAGGAACCGCTCGTACGCCGCCGCCACGGTGTCGCGTGTGGCGGCCGAATCCAGCTCGTCCCGGATCCGCAGGGCCGCGGCCGCCCGGCCGGCGTCCGTGAGGCTCCAGTAGGGCATGTCGCGAGACATACGGGTCACGAGCCCCGCGGCACCGAGATCGATGAGCTCCGACTCGACGTCGAACGGGCCGACGCCGGTGACGTGGCCGATGCGGTCCGTACCGCAGGCGCCGGCGCAGCGCAGGGCGTGCAGCACGAGGAGTCGGGTGTCCTGGTCGTGGGGCGGGCTCACTGCTCGTTCCTCCAGTGTCCGAGAAATTCGGATGACGTCATCATCCGGATGCCATCTGTATCATGACACGGCCCGATGGAAGGCAGGTACGGATGGTGCGACTGACCCGCGCACAGCAACAGGAACGGACCCGTGCCGCGGTGCTCGTCGCCGCCCGCGCGGAGTTCGCCGAGCGCGGCTTCGCCGACGCCAAGGTGGACCGGATCGCGGAGCGCGCCGAACTGACCCGCGGCGCCGTCTACTCCAACTTCACGGGCAAGCGCGCCCTGTATCTCGCGGTGCTCGCCGCAGCGGCCGAGCAGGACCGGGCGATCGCGGAACCTCCCGCGAAGTCACCCGCCGATGCCGAGCAGGCGCTGAGCGCCTTCGCCCGGATCTGGCTCGAACGGCTGCCCTTCATCGGCGACACCCCCAGTCAGGGACACCTCCAGCTGCGCTCGCTCTCGGGAGTCGTCGCCGGCGAACCGGCCCGCGAGGCGCTGGCCGAACTCGCCCGTTTCGAGGCCCAGTTGCTCGCCCTCGCGCTCGAGCCGCATGCTCCACTGCGGACCGGAGCGGTCCGGCGCGCCGCACTCGCCCTGACCCTGTTGCACGGCACGGCGAGCCTCGCCGAGAACGCCCCCGGCGTCCACGACCCCTTCGACATCGCCCGTGCCGCCGGACATCTGGCCGCCACGCCCCTGACCGACGACGCCGATCCGCCCCATCTGCCGTACGTCGCACCGGCGGCTGCCACCAGCGCGGACTGGGAGGCGCCCGGCGGTCTCGTGGACGAGGTCACCGGGCGTCCGGTCGATCTGGACGAGGACGCGATGGTGGTCGTCCTCGGCGTGCGCCGTCTGTCCGCAGTCGGGGACGCACTGCGAGACGCGCCCCAGGGTGAAGCCGTGACCTGCGTCGTCGTGACGGGGGACCCCGCCGAGACGGGCCGTCTGGCCCGCCTGCGGATCGTCGATCTCGTCGCATGTCTGCTGCGGGTGTTCCCCCCGGAACAACTGCCGCGCCTGCGCATCGTCCTCGACGACGCCGGTACGGTCCCCGCAGCGATCGGCCTCGACGCTCCGGACGACCTCACCGAGGCCGCCGTCCGCTGCCGGGACGGCCTGATCGTGGCCCGCGCGGAAGGGCGCGGCGCGGGCCACGCCGTGGCCGTCCACCGAACCAGGGATGACGACGGCCGCCGGCACTGACGAGGCGGGGGAGCAGGGCAGCTGGGGCGCTGACGCGGTCAACGCCGCCGTGATGCGTACCGTCGCAGCGACCTCCGCCGGCACCGCCGCGGCCGTAGCCGACTGACAGGGGCCCGCCCGACGGACGTACGCCGGACGGGCTCCCCGCTGCTCAGCCGGCCAGACCGCCGGCGAACGGCATCGTCCGCCACTGGTCGATGGCCGGCTTCATGTACTCCTCGAGGACGGGCAGTTGCGGCACCAGCGTGAGCACGGTGATCGCGCGCAAGCTCCCCAGGGCATTCACGAAGCGCAGCACGTCCCCCCGCAGCGGCCGCAGACCGGCCCGGCGCGCACCGCGGTCGTACGCCGCCTCCAACTCCGGTCCGAGCGAGGCCAGATCCCACTCCACGGGGCCGAGCGTGATCATCTCGAAATCGGAGTAGAGGTCGCCGTCCACCCCGTGGAAGATGTTCGCGGGCGGGGAGTCGCCGTGCACCGGCTGCACCTCGACACCCGGGAAGGCCTCCTCGAAGACGGCCCGGGAGCGCACGAGCGGCTCCAGGACCCGCCACTCCCGTCGCGCCCGTTCCAGGTCCTCCCGGGTCACGAGCACGGGCTGCTGCTCGAGAAGCGTGAGGCCCTCCGTGACGAACGACGGCTCCGCGGCGGACAGGAAGGACAGCTTCCCCGGATACGCGCGCAGCGCGGCATGCAGCGCCGCCACGCTCTCGGAGTTCGCCACGTAGTCGGGCTCCTTGCCGGAGTCCTCCGCGAGGTGCGTCCAGAAGGTGATCGAGAATCCGTCCCGCTGCACGGGCTCGCGCGGGACCAGTGGGCTGGGCGGGATCACGGGCGTGCCCTGCTCCGCGAGCCACTGCGCCACATCCAGCTCGTCCTGCTGCCGGTGCGACAGAGCGGCCGGATCCGGAGCCGAGGGCAGGACCACGGGGATGCGGGCCACCACCGGGGAGGGTGCGAGATGCACCACCACGGAGAACAGATCGTGCAGCACCGTCGCATCGGTCACGGTGAGCCCGAGGTCGCGCCCGGCACCGACCGCCGCGTCGACGGCGGCTGAGGTCCGGCGGGCGAGGTCCTGGGGTGTGGCTGATCCGGTCATGATCGGGTCGCTCCGTTTCCTTGAAGGGGTGTCGTCGTCGGTGTGCTGACGCGGCCGTCGTGCAGTTCGAGCCGATTCCCGGGGAAGTGGTCGCGGAAGCCGCGGTCGTGCGAGACCGCGACCACCGGGCCCGGATAAGCCGCGAGTGCCGCCTGAAGGTCCTCCACCAGGTCGAGGGCGATGTGATTCGTCGGTTCGTCGAGTACGAGCAGGTCCGCCGGGCGCGTGACCAGGCGGGCGATCTGCAGCCGGCGCTGCTGCCCTGCGGAGAGCGCCGCGACCTCGACGAACAGGTCCTCCTCCCGGAACAGGCCGAGCGCGAGGAGCTGTTGCGCATGGTCCTCGGCCGGACCCGGGAGTCCGGTCGCGAAGGTCGCGAGCAGGGAGCGGCGCGTGATGCGCGCCGGCAGCTCCTGTGCCAGGTAGCCGATCCGTGCGGGGCGCCGCACCGTGCCGGCGTCCGGCTCGAGGTCACCGGCCAGGAGGCGCAGCAGTGTGCTCTTGCCCGCGCCGTTCCTGCCCGTGACCAGCAGCCGCTGCCCTTGCGAGAGAGTCAACACGCCGTCCAGGCGCAGCCGTTCACCGACCCGTACGCCATCGAGGCGGGCGACCGTGCGGTCGGCGCCGGCTGTGCGAAGCGCCTCCGCGTCGGCCTCGCGCGCCGTCGTCGGTGCGGCCGTGAACCGCAGGGGTTCCGGCGGTGCGGGCACCGGGTTGCGCTGCAGCTGGGCGAGGCGCTCACGGACCGCGCGCACCTGCCCGCCGAGCTTCGCCTCGTGCGAACGGCGGTGCTTGCCGAAGCCCTGCCGAGGGTCCCTGCCCGTGCCGGACAGGCGTTTCGTGGCCGCCGCGAGCAGTTCCTCCGAGCGGGCCAGCTCCTCGAGCCACTGGGCATGGTCCTGCACCGCGCGACGGCGGGCGGACGCCTTCGCGGAGCGGTAGCCCGCCCAGCCGTCGCCGTACCGGTGCACCGTGCGGGAGTCCCGGTCGACCTCGAGGATCGTGGTCGCGATGCGTTCCAGGAACCCGCGGTCGTGGGTGACCGCGACGACGGTGCCGCGGTGCGCGCGCAGATGCTCCTCGAGCCAGTGCACGGCCGATGCGTCGAGGTGATTCGTCGGCTCGTCGAGGAGCAGCAGCTCGGGTGCGGCGGCCAGGACGCAGGCGAGCGCGAGCCGGGACTGCTCACCGCCGGAGAGCGAGCCGAGCACGCGGTCGCGGGTCACTCCGGTGAGTCCGAGACCGTGCATGGCGGCGTCCAGACGGGCATCCGCCCGGTAGCCGCCGCGTTCTTCGTACGTGGTCAACAGCTCGCCGTACGCGGCGAGTTCGTCCGGTGAAGCGTCGCCGAGGCACTTCTCCGCGGCCTGGATCCTGCGCTCCATGTCGCGCAGCTCGGCGAGGGCGAGGTCGACGGCGTCCTGCACCGTGCAGACGGGATCGAGATCCAGGGTCTGGGCGAGATGGCCCGTGCCGCCGGGGAAGACGACGGTGATCTCGCCGAGGTCCGGCGCCTCCGCGCCCGCCAAAAGGCGCAGCAGGGTGGACTTGCCCGAGCCGTTCTCGCCTACGACGGCGGCCTTCTCGCCCGGCCGGACGGTGAAGGAGACCTGGTCGAGGACGCTACGGGTGCCGTAGGACTTGGTGACGTCCCTGACCGACAGCTGGGCCACGGAAGCGGGCACGGTGGAATGGATGGGGGCGCGTTCGCGCATGGTACTTCCCCTGCGATGGGTGGGGTCTACGGGCAGCAGAAACGGCCACGAAGGCCGTACGGACGGCTACGCGGGCCGCATGGGCGGCGGCGAGCGCCGTCGAGACGGCGACACGAAGGCCGTGCCCGGACTCAGAGAAAGTAGAAGAAGACCATGGGCCCACCATAGCAAGACGGCTCGTCTCGTCTCCAACGGATTGTGGGCCACAGTGCACGGAGGTCCGAACCGGCAGGTCAGCGGGAGGCCGGGCCCGTCAGCAGGGCAGCCGCTGCAGCACGCCGTCGAGATCGGTGTCCGCCGCCAGCGTGCCGAACGCCAGGCCGCGGTCCCCGGCGAGCCGCGACGCACAGAACGCGTCGGACACCGCGTGCGGCGCATGGCGTACCAGGAGCGAGCCCTGCAGCACCAGGGCCGCACGCTCGATCACCCGACGGGCCCGCAGCGGCGCGTCCTCGGTCAGTACCAGCCGGTTCCGCAACTCCCGCCACGCGACGTCGAGCCGACGGTCCGCGCCCGCGGCCGCCTCGATCTCCGCGCGGAACGCGTCGAAGGACTCGGGCTCCCGCGCGAGCGCCCGCAGCATGTCGAGTGCGTTGACGTTCCCGGAGCCCTCCCAGATGCCGTTCAGCGGGGCATCGCGGTACAGGCGCGGCATGCCCGAGGCCTCGTCGTACCCGTTCCCGCCGAGGCACTCGAGAGCTTCGGCGACGGCAGCGGGCTGCCGCTTGCACACCCAGTACTTGGCGACTGCGGTGGCGAGCCGGAGGAAGGCGCGTTCCGTGGAGTCCCCGCGCTGTGCGCGGTCGACAGCCCCGGCCAGGCGCAGCCCCAGTGTGGTCGCCGCCTCCGACTCCAGGGCGAGATCGGCGAGCACATTGCGCATCAACGGCTGGTCGATCAGCTCGGCCCCGAACACCGAGCGGTGCCGAGCATGATGAGCGGCCTGCGCAAGCGCGGCACGGGTCCCCGAGGCGGATCCGAGGACGCAGTCCAGACGCGTCATCGTCACCATCTCGATGATGGTGCGCACCCCCCTGCCCTCCGCACCCACCAGCCAGGCCACGGTGTCGTCGAACTCGGGTTCACTGCTGGCGTTCGAGCGGTTGCCGAGCTTGTCCTTCAGACGCTGGATGCGGAACGTGTTGCGGCTGCCGTCCGGCAGGACACGCGGCACGAGAAAGCAGGAGAGCCCGGCCGGAGCCTGCGCGAGCACCAGGAACAGGTCGTTCATCGGGGCGCTGGTGAACCACTTGTGACCCCGCAACCGCCAACTGCGGTCCGGCTGCTCGGCGGCCGTCGTGGTGTTGGCGCGCACATCCGTGCCGCCCTGCTTCTCCGTCATCCCCATACCGGCGAGCAGCCCCTGCTTCTCGCCCGGAGTGCGCAGCCCGGGATCGTACGCACGGCTGGTGAGCAGTGGTTCGTACGTCTTCGCGAGGTCGGGGGAGTGGCGCAGGGCCGGGACCGCGGCGTACGTCATGGAGATCGGGCAGCCGTGTCCGGCCTCGGTGCCGCTCCACACCATGAACCCGGCGGCGCGCGCCACGTGGGCCCCTGGCCGCTCGTCGGCCCAGGCGCTGCCGGCCAGGCCCTCGCGCACCGCGACGTCCATCAGTGCGTGGTAGGAGGGGTGGAAGTCGACCTCGTCGATGCGATTGCCGTAGCGGTCGTGGGTGCGCAGCTCCGGTTCGTACCGGTTGGCCTCGTCCGCCCAGCGCTGCACCTGCTCGCTGCCGGCCAGCCGACCCGTACGGTGCAGGTCCTCCAGGCACCACTCGGCGCCCTCACGGGCCACGCCCTCAAGGAGGACCGGGTCGTCGGCGACGTCGTGGCCGGTCAGCGGCGGAGGCTGATTGGTGACCTCGTGCGTCACTGCGGTGGGGTTGCTGTGCGGCGTGGCGGCGGGCATCGGCCTCTCCTCTACGGCGTGGGCGTGGGCGTCCGAGCGGTCCGGCATCAGGGCGGCTCCGGCCGGGCGCCCGCGCAGCGCAGAGCCAGGGCGGTCAGCTCGGTGAGGAGTTCCCCGGCCTCGCGCGGCCGGTCGGCGCCGAGCGGGTCCACGAGCACCTCGCCGACCGCGCCCGTCAGCGCGGCCGCGGTGATCCGCCCGTCCTGGCGCGGAAGGAGGCCCGCGTCGATGCCCTCGCGGACGACGTCGGCGAACAGGGCCTGGTAGCGACGGCGGTAGTCGAGTCGTTCGGCCCCGACGGCCGGTTCCGCGGGAGCGACGAGCAGCGCGTGGGCGAGACCGCGGTTCTCGAACGCGCGCCGCGCGAAGACCTGCACTCCGCGGGCGAGCCGCTCCACCGCGGTGCCGTCCGGGCTCTGCAGCACCTCGGCCAGCACCTCCACCTCACGGCCCGCCGCCCGCCGGAACACCTCGACGGCGAGCGCCGCCTTGGACGGGAAGTGCTGGTACACCGAACCCGCGGCGATCCCCGCGGCGTTCGCGACCGCCGTGACGGACGCCTGCGTCCAGCCCACCTCGGCGACGACCACGGTCGCCCGGTCGACGAGGCGCTCACGGGCCGCCTCGAGCCGGCGAACCTCGGCATCGGTCTTGCGGTAGGCCATAAATGAAGTGAACCATTGTTCAGAGCTTCGCGCCATGGCCGGATCCGGCGGTGCGATCTCGATCGACGTCTCGCGCGTCGACCGGGACGCCCTGTGCGGCTCATCCAAGTCGCCGAGACGGAGCGGAAGGTGCGCGAGCCGAAGACGAGCCGCATCGGCGTCGGCTGCTTCCCGTGGCCGGCGACACGTGTGTACGTCAACGGGGAACACGGCAGCGCGATGCTCGTCGCGGACCTCGACGCAAAGGTCATGCAGCGCTCGACGGCCAGGCGGGCAGCGGCCGACTCGGTCAGGAGAGCGCAGAGTTCGACGGCTTTCCCGGGCACCCGACGGCTCCGGACCCGATCCTCAGATCGCCCGGAACAGGTCACCCGCCGCCCGCACGTCCGTAAGGTCCTCGATGCTGCGCAGGTTGTCGCACAACGCGTCCAGGGCGCGGCCCGGCTGCGCGGCCTCCGGCGCGCCGACAGCGACCCCGAAGGCCCGGAAGCCGAGCGCCTGCTTGGCGTCGTTCCAGGTCCGCATCCACGCCTCGGTGACACCGCACTCCCCGTCGGTGATCATCACGATGTCCCCGCGCTGCCGGCCCTCGGTGTTGAACTCCGCCTCGAGCACGGCGACGGCCGCGGAGAGCGGCGCCCGATAGTTGGTGCCTCCGCCGAAGAAGTGCTCGGCGAACTCCAGGACCTGCTCGATCTCGGCCGGCCGGACTGCCGGGAATCGGAACACCTTCACCGACTCGGCGGACGAGAACAGCACGCCGACGAAGTCCCGCCCCGAGCGACGGGCCTGGTCCAGCAGCGCCAGGGAACACGCCTTGGCCCAGGCCTCCCGAGTGATCCCGCCGGGTCCCGACTCCTCCATCGAGTACGAGCAGTCGACGCACGCGATGATCGCGCCCTTGCCGGTGTCCTGCTCGCCCCGGCTGTCGTAGAGCATCAACCGGGACTCGGCGAGGCGCGCGGCGAACACGCTCCGCATGGCCGGGACTCCGAGGTGCGCCAGCTCGGAGGGGATCACCCAGGACAGGTCGTCGCCCAAGGTGATCCCGACCAGTTCGCCGCTGGCCTCCTCGACCTTGCGGGCACGCTCTCCCTCCGCCATCAGCCGGAAGCGGCCGATGAGGTCCGCGAACCGGCCGAGCCTTCCGGTACGCAGCTGCTCGGCGAGCCGTGCCCGCTTGTCGTACGGCATCCGCCCCAGCTCGCCCGGCCCGACACCCCACGCGCGCATCAACGCGCTCTCCTCATGGGCCTGTTCGGCGGCGTCCGCAGTGGATCGCCGCGCATCCGCCCGGATGCCGGGAGCCGCCGCGGCGATCGCCTCTTCGGCCTGGGACGCGGACTGCTGTGCGGCGGCCTCCGCGCCCTCGGCCGCTGCCGACGCCCGGGCCACGCCGTCGGCCGCACCGTCCGCGACGGTGCCGTCCGAGGCGGCGTCACCCGCGGCCTCGTCGAGCGCGCCGGCCACGGCAGCGGCCGCCCGGCCGGCCTCCTCCCGCGCCCGCTGGGCCCGAGCCGCCCGCTCCGCGACGTCGGCGGCCCGCTCGAGCATCCGGCGCAGTGCCTCGCCCTGCGCCAGGACGGCCATCGCTGCCGCGTAAGGATCGCCCGACGTCTCGCGGTGCAGCTCCGCGAACTCCGGGCTGTTCTCGAGCGCCGCGACGATCTCGTGGTTGACCAGTCGTGACGGTGCCATCGCGGCCCGCTCGCGTACCCGCGGGGCGACCTTGTACGCGAGGAGGAACACGTCCGCGAGCAGGTCGTCGGTGTGGTCGTGGCGCAGGTTCAGGCTGCGGGCGAGCATGTGCAGCGCGGGTGCCTGGTCGCTCGCCTCACGCCAGGCCATGGCGTCGAACCGGTCCGCGACGACCGCCGAGTTCGCACCCGCCGCGGCCGACGGACCGAGCCATCTGCCCGCCCGGTCCGTCAGCTCTCGCAGTGTGTCGCGTGCCATCCCGGCTCCTCGCCGCTCAGAGTCGGTCCTGCACGAGGCTGGCGTCGACCCCGAGTGCCTCGGTCAACACCCGGGCATGCACGGCACGCTGACGGCCCATCACGCGCTCGGCCGTGCCGCGTCCAGGAGTCCGGGACTCGCTCAGCAGTTTCTCCAGGCGCTTGCCGGCCTTGTTGAGCTTCGTGAGCGCCTCCCTGATCGCCCAGTCGCTCAGCGCCTCCCGGGACTGCCCCGTCCTCGCCTCCAGTTCGGTCTCCAACTCGTCGATGGCATCGGCGAGATCGAGCGCTTCCCTGGCGTCGGGATTGACCAGCTGCAGTACTTCGCGCTCCACGGTCGGACGCTGCGCGGGGGAGTCCCACAGGACATGCGTGAGGACCGACAGATCGGACGAGTCCACCGACTCCCGCCCGTCCAGGAACGCACTCGCCTGCAGCAGCCGGACCGACTGCCGCCAGCGCCGGTCCGATGCGATCAACTCCTCGCGCCGCAAGGCCGCACGCAGCGTGCACAGGGCGTCCACGATCGCATCCGGGACCACCACGGCCGGTACGGCCTCGGCCACCGCATGCTGCAGTTCGGCCAGCTGTACCGTGGTTCTCGTCGCAGCGGCCGCCGAACTGACCGCGGACCGCACCAGACCGGCGAAGTTCGACGGATCGGCGAGATAGCCCACCTCGAGGCGGACCAGGAGCCGGTCGTAGATGGCGGCGCTGTCGTCGCCCGCCGGAAGTTCGTTGGAGGCGGTGATAGCGCTGATCAGCGGGCAACGGATCGGCTCGCCGCCGTTCTCCGGGTGGTATATGCGCTCGTTGAGCAGACCGAGCGTCTCGTTCAGCGCCGCCGTGGAGCACTTGAAGATCTCGTCGATGAACGCGATATGCGCGGTCGTCGCGCGCCCGTCGAACACCTGCCGGTACTCACCACGACTGAGCGCCGCCACGTCGATCGGACCGAACATCCGGGTCGGCGCGGTGAACTTGCTGAGCAGGATCTCCCAGTAGTTCGCGCCCTCGATCCGGCCCGTCAGCTCGCGCGCCAGCTCGGACTTGGCAGTGCCGGGCGGGCCGATCACCAGCGAGTGCTGTCCGGCCAGCATCGCCACCGTGAGCGTACGGATGACGTCGTCCCGCTCGTAGAACAGGTCCGACAGTTCAGCCGTGACCGACCGCAGCCGCTCCGCCGTCCGCCGCGCATCCATCGCCATCTCTCCCCCTCGACCGCCTCGACCGCCTCGACCCGCAATCTACGCCCCGGCCTCGATCACCTGACCAGCCCCTCCCGCCCACGGCGGGGTCCGGAGCAAACCCGGTGGCGCATCCCCTCGGCCACGCACAAGTATGGGCGGCATGACTGACCAACCCGAACGATGGACCCGGGCGACCGTCTACCCCGACATGTGGACGGACCCCGACAACGACCCTCGTGAGACCGACGGCGACGGCCCCGAGGGTGAGCTCGCGACGCTCGACGACTACCTCACCAGCTACCGCAAAACGCTCCGGATGAAGTGTGAGGGCCTCGACGCCGAGCAACTGGCCCGCCGTTCGGTCCCGCCGTCGACCATGTCACTGCTCGGCCTGATCCGGCACCTCGCGGAAGTGGAACGCGACTGGCGCAATTGGATCACCCTCGGCGAACCCGAGCCCAAGATCTACGGAGTACGGGACGCGGACTTCGACGGCGCCCTCGGCGATCAGGCCGTGGTGGACGCTTCGTACGCCGACCTCGAGCGTGAACAGGCAGCCACCGATGCCGAATTGGCGCGGCACGAGGACCTCGGCGCCCGCATCGGCCGCGAGGAGATCGCGGTCCGCGAACTCATGGTGCACCGGATCGAGGAGTACGCCCGGCACTGCGGCCACGCCGACCTGCTGCGCGAATGCGTCGACGGACGCGTCGGGCAGTGACGGGCCGCCGGACGCGGGGGCGGCCCGGTACCGTGCCGATCGCTCCGCGGCCGGTGACTCAGGCGAGTGGGCCGGCGCCCGGGCTCGCGGCGATCAGCACGATCGCCAGGACCGTGTCGACGATGCCGAGCACGATGGCGACCAACGCGGCCACGGGTTTCCGGCGGCCGCCGCCGCGCACTGCACGGCGTGCGGTGCCGAGGCCGGCTCCGCGCCCGCCCACCGCCGAATAGCCGCAGAGTACGGCGAGCGGACCGCACACGATCGGCAGGGCGAAGAGACCGATCGCGCCGAGGACCGCTCCGGCGATCCCCAGCACGCTCCGGTCCGGGGTGCGGTGATGGGTGCGGTGGTGCATCGCCTGGGTGAGGCGTGCCATGGGTGGTCTCCCTCCCGTTCACGCGCGACTGCGTTCTCTGCCGGCGGTGGGGTCTCACTCGTAGTAGCGGTGGTCCTGCTCGACGACCGGGGCCGCCGGCGGCGGTGCCTGCATCTTGCGGCGCTTGAAGATACTCACGTACGAGCACACGCCGATCAGGCCGACGACCATCATGATCAGGCCGACGATGTCGAGATTGACGCCCTGCATCTCCCAGTCCACCGCCAGCGCGAGGATCGCACCGACGGCGAGCATGACGAGGCTGGCTCCCATTCCCATGAGAAGTGCCTCCCAACGGGTCTGGAATGCTTGTTGGTTGCGGACCAGAGGCGAGTACCCGTGGCAGAGGGGCTCATTCCGGAACAAGGCACAGTGGGGAGCGAGTCCCGGCGGACGGTGCGGAGAATCAGTCCGGACGTCACTCGGTCCGGTAGACGTCGAGACGGCCGCACATGCCGAACTTGCCGTGTGCGGCGGGGACTTCACTGCGCACCACGGCGTCGGCCAGATGCCCGGCGTCACCCGCGGCCAGCCGGTCGAGCTGCTGGGCGGTGGCGGCGTTCGCGGCTGCGGCCCCGGCTTCCCATCGCTTGCGCCAGGCGTCGACCCGGTGCCGTACGAGACGTGCTGCCGCCTCGTGGAACGCGGGCAACTCGTCCGGGTGTTCGCGAAGTCGGACGTATCCCTCGATGGCGAGGTCCCGGCGTGCCCGCGCCGCGCGTTCCTGGTCCGCCTCGGGTGCTTCCGTGGGGATCGCGGTGGCCGCAGCGTAGGTGTCCGGGTCGGCCAGATACTCCGCCGGGAGCGTGAGCACGGCGTCCCCGGCCTCCGGCAGCCCGCTGTTCTGCATCAGCACGACGATCTGCAGGGCGCCGTCATCGTTGACGAGTCGGTGGATGGTGCCGGGGGTGAACCACGCGACGGTGCCCGGCTCGAGCGTGGTCCGGTCGAAGCCCGAGGCGGTGAGGGTCTGGACCGCACCTCGCCCGCCCATGACGACATAGCCCTCGCTGCACGTGAGATGCAGATGGGGCGTACCGCCGCACAGTCCGTCGCTTGCGGGCCAGTCGTACACGGACAGGTGGGACACGGCGACGCCGCCGGGCAGTCCGTCGAATCGTTGAGCGGTCGCTGCCACTGCAATCTCCAACTCGGGCTGAGGAGTGGGGTGATGTGGGCGGTCGGCGAGTGGTACTGGGCATCGAGGCCTCGGGACTCCCGTGCCGCCCGGTCGGGCTCGCGTGACGGTAAGCGCTTTCTGTACGGGTTCGAACCTAAGCGGGCTACGTACGCCGGTCAACAGGCACCTGTACGGATCCGTCCTGCCGGAGGTAGAGATCGCGCAGCAGGGAAATCTCGGCGCCGTGGTGGATCAGTTCTCGGTTGACGTGCAGGACGATGCCTTCCATGGGAACCCGCTCGGGACCCACCGTGGGCGGATTCTCCAGGTCGGTGTCCGAGAGCGCGCCGACCCCCGCGTGCCACCTTCCGTACATCTCGTCGAGCTGGTGCAGCGCCTCGTCAGCGGTCCCCGCGTAGGCGAATGTCGCAGAGTCGACGTCCTGGCCGCCGAAGTGCCAGCCGACTCGATAGCCCAGGCAGGAGACGATGATGTGCGCCAGCCGCCAGGCGATCGTGGTCACCGGCGGCGGTACCGGTGCGGGGGACGCGAAATCCATTGTCCATTCCCCCGACCCCTCCGACATCGGTGGGGCCGACGTGCCACGCGGGCGAATGCTCCAGCAGCCAGGCACCGGCTCCCAGAGGTACTCCCCATCGGTAAGACCGCGCAGCCGCGGTCTCAGATTCTTCTGCCAGTGCCGGTCCAACTGGTCCGCGATTCGCTCGCTTCTTGTCATTTCCGCACACTACTGACAACGGAGATGGCTACGCCCCTCACGGACGCCGTTGCCGGCTGAGTGGGCGCTGTGCCAGAGCCTTCGACCTGCACGTTGGTGACGCGAAGACGCGTGGGGCGCGCTCCGGCGGACCGTGGGTGGGGCGGCCACGGTCCGCCGTTGTCAGTGCGGGGCCGTCACGGGCGGTCGTTCAGCGGGAGTCGGTCGAGGATGGCGGCAGGCTTCTCCGGGGCGAGGAGGAAGCCGACGTGGCTGGTGGGCAGGGTGTGCACGTCGTACGGGTTGTCGGGGGTGAGGGCGTCGGCCTCGGCGATCAGCCGGTCCTGCATGGCGACGGGGAGTGAGCGGTCCTCGCTGAGCCTGATGTACGTCCGCGGGACGGTTCCCCAGGTGCTCGCGTGCGCTCGGGCGTCGGAGGTCATCACCGCCATCGACTCCTCCGGTTGCAGGATGTTGAGGAAGGCCATGAACTGCGCGTCGGTCCCGTCCGCCATCATCGCCTCCTTCGCGGCGGCGAGCAGATTCGGGTCGGACGTACGGTAGTTGGCCCGGCCGACGCCGAGAGCTGCGGGATCGCCGACGTTCAGCGGCGCCAGGGGTGCGAGCAGGCTGCCGGCGAATTCCGGTTCCGTCATGTAGGCGACCGGGTTCGGGCGCTCCACGCAGGACCAGGCGGAGATGTAGACGAGCCGGTCGACCAACTCGGGTACCGAGTTGGCCACTCCGGTGATGGTGGTGCCGCCGAGGCTGGCGCCGACCAGGACCACCGGTCCGTGCTCGGCGAGCCGGCGTACGACATCGACGACCAAGTCGACGTTGTCCTGCAGGGTGACGCCCGCGAGCGGAGAGGGCTCGTGCGCCCATGCGTCGAGGTCCTGCGGTGCCTGGTAGTGGGTCGAGTACTGCGCGTCGCAGCCGTGTCCCGGCAGGTCGACGGCGTAGCTGCGGCGGCCGAGCAGGGCGAGTTCGCGCTGCACCGGGGCCCACATGAGCGAGCTGGAGCAGGAGCCGTGCACCAGGACGAAGGTGGGGTCCGTGGACCGATCGCCGCGCGGGTTCGAAGTGCCTTGAGGGCGGGCCGAGTTGGCCGTGGGGGCGGTGTTGCCGGGGGAAGATGCCATACCTGTGGGTCCCATGTTCGTCGGAGTGTCGCGGCGGGAGTGGTCGACCGGCTGAGCCGTCGTCGCACGCTGCCGGGACGGTGGGTGAAGTGGAGCCTGCGCCGGGCGCGCGGCTCGCAGGCCGCGAGCTGCCGAGCCGCCCCTCGAGTGACACTCGAGCGGCCACTCAATCGGCGCCGCACACACTGTGGTTGGTGTGGTGCGGCGGTCAGACGGTCCGGCGGCGGACGTACATGTGAACCATGCGCGGCAGCCTACCTCGCCACGCCGGACTCAGGGCCGTCGCTCCACGTACGACGCCAGGTTGGCGAGAGAGGAAGCGATGCCGGCCTCGTGGTCGGACTGGCTGATACCGGACGGCACATCGGTCGCCGAGACACTCACCTCGGTCCCGTCGCCGGCGCGGGTGAGCTCCCAGGTCATGGTCATGGTGCCCGCGAACGCGGGGTCGTCCGCCTCGAACACCGCCTGCTGCACGACGCGTTCAGCGGGCACGAGGTCGGCAAAACCGATGTCCACGACGTCCGTCGCGTCGGAGGTCTTGCCCGGGCTGCCGGCGGGATCCAGGTAGGTGAGCACCATCCGCAGCCCGCCGCCGGGCCGCGGGTCCCACCGCTCGATCCGGCCGCGCATACCGTCCGGCGGCAGCCATGCCTCGAGGGCTTCGCGGTCGACGAGGGCGGCGTACACGGACCCCGGCGGTGCGGCGATCAGTCTGGCGGCGCGGTCGATTCGGGGCATGGCCGAATCATAGGAGGGGCGAGGTCGCCGAGCGTTCGCAGCGTGCTCGGCGGGTCGCACGGTGACTCCGGTGCGGTCGTCTCCGGGCGGCGGGGAGGACGGCCGTGCAACTGGTCGTTACCGCGGGCCCCTTGACCCGCGTGTCTGCCCCGCCGGAGGACTGAAGGGCGGCGTCCGGGTCGGGGTTTCGGGGAAGAGTGTGACGCTGCCGGAGAACTGCGATCTGCGGATGTTCGCCGTGGGGCTCGGCCGGGCGCGGGCCCGACGGCCCGTCCGCCCCAGGAGTCGCTCTGTCTTCGGTAAGAGCCGGGAACTGTCCTTGACAGGTTCCGGCATGCGATGCGCAATATATTGCATGCCGGTTCCGGAGAGTCGAGGTCTCGTATCCAGGTCGCTCCTGCGGGAGAACGCGTACCGGGTGATCCGCGACGCCATCGTCGACGGCACCCTCGCACCGGGGGAGCGGCTCAACGACCCTGACTTGGTGGAGTGGTTGGGCATCAGCCGCACTCCGGTCCGGGAAGCTCTCGGACGGCTCGAGCAGGCCGGCCTGGTACGGACAAAGCCCGGGCGCTACACGATCGTCAGCCCGCTCGACAGCCGTGCGGAGCGGGCTGCTCAGTCGGTGACGGCCGCCATGCACCAACTCGCCGTCCGTGAAGCGCTTCCGGACCTCTCGGCGGCCGAACTCGATGCCATGCGGGAGGCGAACGCCCGGTTCGCCCGCGCTCTCGCCGACAGCGATGTGGATGCCGCGCTCGCCGCCGACGACGCGTTCCACGACGTGGCGGTGACTGCCAGTGCCAATCCGGCCGTACGGTCCGTCCTCGACCAGTTCACCCCGGTGTTGCGCCGAGTGGAGCGACTGCGGTTCGGCTCGCTCGGAGGCCGTGGGTCCGTCGCGCAGCACGAGCTGATCATCGCGTTGTGCGCGGCCGGGGACGTGGACGCAGCGGCGGCCGCCGTCCACGCCAACTGGCAGACTCTCGCGCCGTTGCTCGACGCCGTGCCGCTGCCCGACCAGGAGGACCGGCACGGCCCCGCCGGTCCCGGGGAGGGCGGTCGCGGGCGTTCGGCGCCCTGAGTGGTCCCTGGCTTTCGTCCCCGTCGCAGCCTCGGCCTGTCCCGGTCCGCCGTCCCGCCCCGCCCCGTCCCGCCCCGTTCCCTCCCGCCCCGTCCCGTCCCGCAGGTGAAGGAGTCGTCATGTCCCTGGCCGATTTCGAGCGTTTCCCGCTGCTCTTCGGTCCCAGCCCGGTCCATCCGCTCGACCGCCTCAGCGGCCGCCTCGGCGGCGCCCGGATCTGGGCCAAACGCGAGGACTGCAACAGCGGTCTCGCCTTCGGCGGCAACAAGACCCGCAAGCTCGAGTACCTGGTGCCGGACGCCTTCGCGCAGGGCGCCGACACGCTGGTCACCATCGGCGGCATCCAGTCCAACCACACCCGTCAGGTCGCCGCCGTCGCGGCCCGCCTCGGGCTCAAGGCCGTCACGGTGCAGGAGAGTTGGGTCGACTGGCCGGACGCCGTCAACGACAAGGTCGGCAACATCCTGCTCTCCCGCATCATGGGCGCCGAAGTCCGCCTGGTCCGCGCCGACTTCGGCATCGGCTTCAAGGACGGCTGGAACCAGGCACTGGACGACGTACGGGCCGCGGGTGGCACTCCCTATGCCATCCCGGCCGGCGCTTCCGACCACCGGCTGGGCGGTCTCGGCTTCGCCAACTGGGCCTACGAGGTGGAGCAGCAGGAACGCGAGCTCGGCGTCTTCTTCGACACCGTCGTGGTGTGCAGCGTCACCGGCAGCACCCACGCCGGAATGATCGCCGGATTCGCCGGCCAGGACCGGCCGCGGCGTGTCATCGGCATCGACGCCTCCGCCAAGATCGGCGACACTCGCGCCCAGGTCGCGAAGATCGCCCGCAGCACCGCCGAACTCATCAGCCTCGGAAGGGAGTTGCGCGACGACGAGATCACCGTTCTGGAGGGCTGGGCCGGTGAGTCGTACGGTGTGCCGGTCCAGTCCACGGTGGATGCCATCAGGCTCTGCGGCAGCCTCGAAGGCATGATCATCGACCCCGTCTACGAGGGGAAATCGATGGCCGGCCTCGTCGACCTGGTACGCAGCGGCGACATCCCCGCGGAGTCCAACGTGCTCTACGCCCACCTCGGCGGCCAGCCCGCGCTCAACGCGTACAGCGGCGTCTTCGACTGACCGGCCGCCGGCCACCCGCTCCGCCTGCGTTCTCGACGGACGGGACGGAGTCAGCGAGCCCCCGACCAGGCCTCCCACAGTTCCGCGTACGGCCCGGCTTCCGCGCAGAGATCGGCGTGCGTGCCGTTCTGCACGATGCGTCCGTCCTCCATGACGACGACACGGTCGGCGGTAGCGGCCTGCGTCAGGCGGTGGGCGACCACGAGGGTCGTGCGGCCGGCGACCGCGCGCTGCGCCGCCTTCTCCAAAAGCCGCGCTCCGGTACTGCCCGCCTCCGCCGTGGCCTCGTCGAGTACGGCGACGGGCGGGTCGGCCAGTACCAGTCTGGCCAGGGCGAGTTGCTGCACCTGAGCGGCGGTGAGGCGATGCCCGCCCTCGCCCACCACGGTGCTCAGTCCGTCGGGCAGAGCAAGAGCCCAGTCGAGGGCGTCCACGGTGGCCAGTGCCTCGTGGACGTCCTCGTCGGTGGCGTCGGCGCGGGCCAGGCGCAGGTCGTCCTCCAGCGGGCCGGCGAAGACGTGGGTCTCCTGGGTGATGAGCGCAACCGGCGGACCGTTCGACGCGAATCCGCTGCCGGTCAGCCGTACGGTGCCGGAGGCGGGCTGGTGCACGCCTGCAACGAGTTTGGCGAGGGTGGTCTTGCCTGCGCCGCTCGGCCCCACCAGGGCGACCAACTCGCCCGGGCGCAGCGTCAGATCGACGTCACGCAGCACCGGACGTCCGGGTTCGTAGGCATGGTTCAGGTCCGTCACGGTGACGGTGACGCCGGGTGCGTCCGTCGCCTCGCCGGCCTCGACGTGCTGGGCCGACTCCGCCCGCTGCTCCTCGCCCACCGCGTCAGGCGTCCGCCCGTCCGCCGATGTCTCGGCGGTGCGCTTCGAGGTCACTCCGACGATGCGGGCCAGCGAGGCGTTCGCGGACTGCGCGTCGTCGAGCAGGACCAGGGCCTGATTGACCGGGCCGAAGAGACTGTGGAAGTAGAGCGCCGCCGCCGTCGCCGTACCGATCGAGACCGAGTCGGCGCGTACGAGCAGGAATCCCGTGACGAGTACGGCGGCGAGCCCCGCGTACTCGGCGACGTGCAGGCGGTTGTAGAAGTCGAGCACCAGGCGGACGCCGCGCATGGTGAGGCCGACCGCGGTGGACGAGCGACGGGTCACCAGTTCGGTGTGCTGCTCCTCGAGCCGGAAGGCCCGCACCGTGCCGGCGCCGGCGACCGTGTCGAGCAGCTGCTGCTGCTGGGCACCGGTGGCGATGCGCTGCTGCGCGTAGAGCGGGACGGCTCGGCGTACGTACCAGCGGGCGGTGTGGGCCTGGACCGGCACCGCGATCAGCGCGGCGATCAGGAAGCGCCAGTCGAGGGCGGCCATCGCGGCCAGCGTGAGGACGATCGCGAGGACGGACCTGGCGAGTTCGGGCAGCGCGGAGCGCACTGCCTCGCCGACCATCGACACATCACGGGTGACGCGGGCGGTGAGGTCGCCGGCCCCGGCCTTCTCGACCTGTCCGATCGGCAGCCGCAGCGCGTTCGCCACGAAGCGTTCGCGGAGCCGGGCCAGGACGCTTTCGCCGAGGTGGGACACGAGCGACAGGCCGAGCGCGGTGGCGCCGCCCTGGGCCAGCGCGACCAACACGAGCAGGACGACCGGCAGGGTCAGGGCGTCCGGCGAGTGCTGCTCGGCGACCAGGTCGACGATGCGTCCGAGGAGCGGCTGGATCAGCAGCCCGATGCCCGTCGCCGCGACCATCACGGCGAGTCCGGCGAGCGCCAGACCACGGCGCGGCCGCAGCAGCTCGCGGACCGCGGCCCAGGTCTCGCGGCCGGTCGCGGTGGGCAGCAACTCCCTTTCGCCGTCCGGCTTCCGGGTGGGGCCGGGCTCCGGCATCAGCGTGTCCGTTCCGGGAGTGGGTGATGCCTGCGTGTCCGGGTCCGTCCGGCCGGTGTCCTGCGGGGAGGGGAGGGTCACGACAGCACCGCCGATCGGTACACCTCGTGCCGGGCGGCCAGTTCCGCGTGGCTGCCGGTGTCGGTGACCCGCCCGTCGACGAGCAGTGCCACCCGGTCGGCGACGGCGAGCAGGGCGGGGCTGGTGGTGACGAGCACGGTGGTCCGGCCGGTGCGCAACTCCCTGATCCCGGTGGCCACATCCGCCTCGGTGACCGCGTCCACCGCGGTCGTCGGGTCGTGCAGGACCAGTACCGGACGGTCGGCGGCCAGGGCACGGGCCAGCGCGACGCGCTGCCGCTGCCCTCCGGAGAGCGAGCGGCCGCGCTCGCTGACCGCCGATTCGGCGCCCCGTGGCAGCGTACGGACCACCTCGGTGACGCCGGCCGCCGCCATCGCACGATCCGGTTCCGCCGAGCCGTTCGCGGCAGCGGTGACGTTGCTGTGCACGGTGCCCTCGAAGAGGTCCGCGTCGTGTTCGGCGACCAGGAGGTGGGTGCGCAGTGCTGCCGGATCGAGGTCGCGCAGCGACACTCCGTCCAGTTCCACGGTGCCCTGCTCGGGGTCGGTCCCGCGGGCCAGGCATCGGATCAGATCGGTGGCGTGCGCCGGGTCGGTGGCGGCCACGCCGAGCAGCTCGCCCGGTGCGACGGCCAGGTCGAGGGCGTCGAGGCCGCCGTGCCCGACGCCCGTGAGACGGAGGGCGCCGGCCACCGGTTCGGCGGGCGCGGGCAGCGCGCTGCCGGTGTCGCTGACGGAGGAGACGGTGGGAGATGTGCCGAGTACGTCCGCGATCCGGGCGGCCGAGGCGCGTCCCTGGGCCAGTTCGGCGTTCACCCAGGCCAGGGTCTGCAGTGGGCCGAGCAGGAACAGGGCGAGGCCGACGGCCGAGACCAACTGGCCGAGGCTGATGCTTCCTTCGGCCGCGAGACGTCCGCCGACCAGGGCCACCGCGGCGATCAGAAAGCCGGTGAGAGCCAGGACGGTCCCGTTCTGCAGAGCCTGGGCGCGCGCCGCCCGCAGCGTCGCCCGCAGTGACTCCCGGCTCGTGGTGCGGTAGCGGGTCACGGCGGTCGGCTCGCCGCCGATGCCCTTGAGGATCCGCAGGCCGGCGACCAGGTCGGCGGCCACCGCGGACGCGTGTGCGGCTCGCTCCTGCTCGGCGCCGCTGCGCGCTTCGAGCGGTTTGCTCAGCAGGTGCGCGAGCCCGAGCAGTACGGGGGTGCCCAGGAGCACCACGAGTCCCAGTGTCACCGAGGTGCGCAGCAGGACGAAGGCGCAGGTCAACAGGCCCATCAGGGCCGAGGTGCCGATCATCAGGGCCATGATCGAGACGCCGACGCGTTTGGCGTCCTCGGTCGCGATGTTCACCAGGGCACCGGGAAGTCTGCCCCGTTCCGTACCACCGCCGGGGGCGATGACCCGCTCGACCAGGGTGACGCGCAGCTTGTGCTCGGCGCGGGTGGCGGCGAGGTCGCCGTTCCAGGCGCCGAAGCGGAAGCTCAGCGCGAGGCCGACGTAGACGACGGCGAGCACGACCAGCCAGAGCACCAGGGCTCCGGTGTCGGAATCGGTGACCGCGTTGTCGATCACCACACCGATGAGGACGGGGACGAGCGCTTCGCCGATCTGGTGACCGGAACCGAGCAGTGCGCCGACGGCGACCCTGCCCCGCTGCGCGCGGACGGCATGGCGCAGTACGCCCCGCCCCGACGGTTCTGCCGGAACCACCCCAACTCCTCCGGGATCGAGCACCCCCACCTGCGGAAACAGTGTGAGCAAAACTTAGGCAAGGCTACTCTAAGCACCTACCGCCGGCCCAGGCCGGGGTGCGTCGAGCAGCCCGCGCGATGCCCTCGGAGCGGGGAGTCGGCCCGGGCAGGAAAGTACGAAGGGGCGCCCCGGCCGTCGGCGCATTCCAGGGGCGCCCCTTCGTACGTCTCACACCGCGAGCGCCCGGGTCACTTGAGCCCGAGGATCTGCTCCAGCGGATCGATCGCGAAGTACAGCACGAACAGCGCCGCGGTACCCCACAGCAGCCAGTGCACCTCACGGCCCTTGCCCAGGAAGGCCTTGATGAGCACGTACGAGACGAAGCCGGCGCCGATGCCGTTGGTGATGGAGTACGTCATCGGCATCACGGCGATCGTCAGGAACGCGGGGATGGCGAGGTCGTAGCGTTCCCAGTCGATGTGCTTGACCTGGGTCATCATCAGGAACCCGACCGCGACCAGAGCCGGCGCGGCCGCCTGCATCGGCACCAGGGTCAACACCGGGGTGAGGAACAGCGCCAGGGCGAACAGTCCGCCCGTGACCATGTTCGCGAAGCCGGTACGGGCGCCTTCACCCACACCCGCGGCGGACTCCACGTAGGCGGTCGCCGACGAGGCGGAGGCGGCGCCACCGGCCACGGCGGCGGCACTGTCGATGAACAGCACACGTCCGAGGCCCGGTACCTGCCCGCGCTCGTCGAGGAGTCCGGCCTCCGCGGTGACACCGACGACGGTGCCCATGGTGTCGAAGAAGTCGGAGAGGATCAGCGTGAAGATCAGCAGGACGACCGTCAGCACGCTGACCTGACCGAAGGCGCCGAACAGGTCGAACTGGCCCAGCAGTCCGAAGTCCGGCGACGCCACGGCGTTGTCGGGCAGCGTCGGGTTGGTCAGGCCCCAGGTCTTGACGTCGGCGATCTCGTTGATGATCACCGCGAGGACGGTCATCGCGGCGATGCTGATCAGGATCGCGCCCTTGACCTTGCGTGCCAGCAGGACGACGGTCGTCAGGACGCCGAGGCAGAAGACGAGCATCGGCCAGCCGGTCAGCGTGCCGGTGCCCAACTGGACGGGCACGGTGCTGTTCGCGGCGTCCGGGACGCGGGAGACGAACCCGGAGTCCACGAAGCCGATGAACGCGATGAACAGGCCGATCCCCACACTGATGGCTTGCTTGAGTGCCTGGGGGATGGCGTGCATGACGGCCTCGCGCAGGCCGGTCATCACCAGGACGGTGATCAGCAGTCCCTCGAGGACGATGAGGCCCATCGCGTCGTTCCAGCTCATCAGCGGAGCGACCTGGTACGCGACGATGGCGTTGATGCCGAGACCTGCGGCCAACGCGAGCGGCAGGTTGCCGCCGACGCCCATGATGATGGTCATCACCGCGGCCACCAGGGCGGTGGCGGTGGCGATCTGAGTGGAGTTCAGCTGGTTGCCGAACTTGTCCTCGGCGCTGCCGAGGATGATCGGGTTGAGGACGAGGATGTACGCCATGGTGAAGAACGTGGCGAGACCGCCACGTATCTCCCGGCCGTAGGTCGAGCCGCGCTCGCTGATCCGGAAGAACCGGTCGAGCGACCCTCCGGATCCGGCCGGAGCCGAGCCGGGCGGCCTCGTCGTACTGGTCTGCATATGCGCGTCTCCTGGACGTATACAGGATCGGGGGAAGTGGCCAGGCGTCGCGCCCGTGCCATTCGCGGCCGTTTTTCGCGCGAACGTGTATGCGACACCTTGCGGGCGGATCATACGCGTCCGTCGGGATTTCTCAATCGGCAGCCGATAAACGGCTCCCGGGGCCGCGGATTGTCCCGTGGGTTCCTACAGGATTGGCTCCGACCTATCCGTCCAAAACGGGGTGCAATCGACAGGCACACTTGGAGATTTCTGCGAAGATCTTTACAGTCTGTAGCTGTGCCCCCACTGATTCCTTTTAACGCGCGCGCCGCCAGCACCCTGCGCTGGAAACTCGGGATGGCGCCCGAGCATGTGGCCCACGGCGTGCGTGCCTCCTACGGGATGACGCACGTGACGCCCGAGCACATCACGGCCTGGGAGCGTGGCGCGGTACTGCCGACCGCGAGCGAGTTGGCCGCTCTCGCGGCGGCGCTGTGGTGTTCGCCGGGCGACCTCATGGGGCGGCCGCGCACGCTGTTCGAGTACCGCCTCTCGCGGGGGGTCGCGGCGGAGGACGTGGCGCGGACCGTGGGGGTGCCGGTCGACGCCTATCTCCAGATGGAACAGGCGGGCCGATGGGTCGGCGACAAGATGCAGTCGGCGCGACTGGGGGAGTTCTTCCAGCTGCCGCCGAGCGA
This sequence comes from Streptomyces sp. YIM 130001, assembly GCF_003574445.1. Taxonomy (GTDB): domain Bacteria; phylum Actinomycetota; class Actinomycetes; order Streptomycetales; family Streptomycetaceae; genus Streptomyces. The sequence continues at coordinate 191,269 of NZ_KZ984549.1, read as the reverse complement.
CTTCATCGCCATCACCGGGCTGCAGGACGAGCTCGCGAGGCTGCTCGTCGAGGCGGTGACCACGCGCTGGCAGGCGCACATCAAGGACATCGCGAAGCTGACCGCGATCGACAAGCGCGACCTGAAGGAGCCGCTGCGCTCGATGCACCAGGAGTACCAGGCGATCATGGCCGCGACGCTCGGCCGGGCCATCGGTGCTGCCGCCGGTGAGGAGGGGCGGCGCTATTTGGACTCGATAGTCGACCGCCTGTGGGAGTGGTTCCCTGAGGTCTAGTCACGTTACGCGAAAGTCAGTTGGCGAGGCCGGACGCTGACCGCGGCTTTTGTTTGTGGCTTCCTACAGTGGGGGACCGGTACTGGAAGTACTGGTTTTGTTTCGGAGGCGTTGCCTCGGGCACCGGTAAATACCTCTGGAATGCTGCAGAAGAATGTGATGCCCGATGCGTAGAAGTCGCCGAGAAAAACTCGCGGTGTCGACGTGGAAAAGGGCAGGATTCAATGCGTGGCAGGTAAGTCGACAGCCTTCCGGAAGTTTTCGGCGCAGCGCCGATTTCCGCGGGTGCCCGGTCACCGACCGTCTCGTGCCGCCGCTCCGGCGGCGTGGTTCCGTCGCTGCCTGCGGTGGTACGCGTGCGAGGCCCGGGCCGGACGCAGGTTCCGGTTCCGGCCCGGGGTGAGTGGGAAGTGTCAGGCGACCAGTGCTCGCCAGGTCTTCGGGCCCGCTTCTCCGTCCGCGACAAGTCGGTTGAGGCCTTGGTACGTGCGGACGGCCGTTTCGCTCACCGAGCCGAAGTCGCCGTCGACCGCCAGGCCCGCGCTGCGTTTGTTGAGTGCCACCTGCAGTGCGCGGACATGGACACCGGAGGCCCCGCGCCGCAGCGCATAGACCAGTACGGGCCAGGTCCGGGGGCCGACCTGGCCGTCGGCGACCAGCCCCCGCGCCGACTGGAACTTCTTCACCGCGGCGACGGAGGCGGAACCATACGCGCCGTCCGCCTCGAGTTCGTACCCCCGCTTCGTCATCAAGTGCTGGAGGGCCACCACGGTCCTGCCGGAGGCGCCGGGGTCGAGACTCGGCCAGCCGCCACCCAGGCCCACTCCGCGGGCGGACAGGTAATCGACCGGATCGGTGGTCGCGTTGAGTCCGTCGTGATGGATCTCGAAGTGCAGGTGCGGGCCTGTGACGTTTCCGGTGGCGCCCATGTCGGCGATACGCCGGCCCGCACTCACCTCGGCGTCGGCGCCCACCCGGAAGGCGCTCAGGTGCCCGTAGTACGTGTAGACGCCGCCGCCGTGCGAGAGGACCAGGCCGTTGCCGGTGCGCCCGGCCAGTACCCCGGAGCCTCGGCGCACCACCTTTCCTGCCGCGGCAGCGTAGACGGCGGTGCCGACAGAGTTGGTGACGTCCTGGCCGGCGTGCGGAAGCCGCCCTCGGGGTGCGCCGTAGTGACCGCCGTCGGGGAAGTGGCCGAGCGCGGGATTGCACCACCGGCCGTTCTTGAGGCTCGCGGCCGACGCGGTGGACATCGCGAACGGCGCGCTCGTCAGGGCGAGTCCGAGTCCCGCGCCGACACCCATGAGGAGTCGGCGCCTGGACGGGCCGGACCGGCCGGCCGCGTCGAACTCGGCCTCATCCAGGGGTACTTCATCCGCGGGGCCGCAGGTCGCACACATACTTCCTCCTGACGTCCGGGTCGGTGCGGGGCCTGTCGGGCCGGTGGTGCACGCGAAACCGGGTTGGCGATATAGCGACATGACGGCACGATCAGGCCTAGTCGTGAAGTAGACATGTCAATAAAGAGGCTCGGTGAGCTCCTCGGCCGTCCAGCTCAACACAGGCGCCCGGGGCGCGACAGGAACCAGGAGTACCGATTGCCCCGCCCCCGCCGCCGCCGCCGTACCGGCCCCGGGACCTGCCGCCCCGACCGCACCGCCGGCCGGCGCCGGTGTCCCGGCACCGGCCGGCGGGTCGCAGGTCAGCCGGTCGTCACGTGCGCCGCAACCACCGCGTAACCGACAGGCCGCGTGGTGAACGAGCCGCGCCCCTGGGTCCGACTCCGCAACTGTGTCGCGTAGCCGAAGAGTTCGGCCAGCGGCACATCGGCGGTGAGTACCGCCGTACCGGTCCGCGCCGTGGACCCCGACACCCGGCCGCGACGGGACGCCACGTCACCGAGCACCCCGCCGACGGCATCGTCGGGCACCGTCACCGTCACCTCGACGACCGGCTCGAGGACCGCCATGGTGCAGGCGCGCAGCGCGTCCCGGAGCGCGAACCGGCCCGCCGTACGGAACGCCATCTCCGAAGAGTCCTTCGGATGGGTCGCCCCGTCCGTGAGCGTGACCCGCACTCCGGTCACCGGATGACCGGCGAGCGGCCCCTCGGCCAACGCGTCCCTGCACCCCGCCTCGACCGCCCGCACGTACTCCCGCGGCACCCGGCCACCGACCACGCTGGAGCCGAAGACCAGGTCGGCCGGACCGGTCGTACCGTCATCGGGGTCCAGGGGCCGCACATCGACGACGACATGCGCGAACTGGCCCGCGCCACCGTCCTGTTTGACGTGCCGGTACACGAAACCGGACACACCGCGCAGCACCGTCTCGCGGTAGGCGACCCGAGGCCGGCCGGTGCCGATCTCGACTCCGGTGGCCAGCCGGACCTTCTCCGCCGCCACCTCCAGATGCAGCTCACCCATGCCCGAGAGCACGGTCTGTCCGGTCTCCGCGTCCGTGCCGACGGTCAGCGAAGGGTCTTCCTCGACCAGGCGGGCCAGTGCGGCCGCGAGACGGTCGGTGTCGGAGTTGCGGGCGGCCTCAACCGCCACCGAAACCACCGGTGTCGCCGAGGAAGGAGGTTCGAGCACGAGCGGCGCCGAGTGTGCGCACAGTGTCGTGCCCGGCCGGGCACTCTTCAGCCCGATCACCGCGACGATGTCACCGGCGACCGCGCGCTCCACATCAGTGCGCCGGTCGGCCTGTACCCGCAGGATCCGCCCGACGCGCTCCTTGCGGTGCGCGCCCGCGTCCCACACCGTGTCTCCTTTCGTGAGCGTCCCCGAGTACACCCGCAGATACGTGAGCCGCCCGGTGGCGGTCGAGTTGACCTTGAACGCCAGTGCCGCGAACGGCGCTTCGGGATCCGCCGGTCGCTCCTGCTCGACGCCGTCGTGCATGCCCCGCACCGGCGGCACGTCCGACGGTGACGGCAAGTAGGCCACCGCCGCATCCAGCAGCGGCTCGACGCCCCGGTTCCGGTACGCCGAACCACAGAGCACCACGACACCGTCTCCGGTACGGGTGACCTCGCGCAGCGCCGTTGTCAGCGTCCCTGCCGTCAGGGAGCCCTGCGCGCAGTACTCCTCGAGCGCTTCGGGGTGCAGCTCCGCCACGGCCTCGTCGAGCAGCCGCCTGCGGCGTTCCGCCTCCTCGCGCAGCTGGTCCGGCACCGGCCCCTGCGCGACACCCTCGCCGTCGGCCCAGGTCAGTGCCCGGAGGCGGACGAGATCGAGGACACCGGTGAAGCCGTCCTCACGGCCGACGGCCATCTGCACGACCAGCGGCACGGTGTGCAGCCGGCGCCGGATCGAGTCCACGGCCGAGTCGAGGTCGGCGCCGGACCGGTCGAGTTTGTTGACGAACGCGATCCGCGGGACACCGTGCCGGTCGGCCTGCCGCCAGACCGACTCGCTCTGCGGCTCCACACCGGCCACCGCGTCGAACACGGCGATCGCGCCGTCCAGTACCCGCAGCGAGCGCTCGACCTCATCGGCGAAGTCGACATGCCCAGGGGTGTCGAGGAGGTTGATCCGGTGGCCGTCCCAGGTGCAACTCACCGCCGCGGCGAAGATGGTGATGCCGCGGTCGCGCTCCTGGGCGTCGAAGTCGGTGACGGTGGTGCCGTCGTGGACCTCGCCGCGCTTGTGCGTGGAGCCGGTGAGGTACAGGATCCGCTCGGTCACGGTGGTCTTGCCGGCGTCGACATGGGCGAGGATGCCCAGATTGCGGACGGCGGACAGGGGGATGGCAGGACTGGACTGCAGGGGAGTACGCACGGCCCGGTGGCCTTTCGGTTCGGGATGAGAACGGGTCGGCGCGATGCCCGGACGACACGGCCTGCCGAAGTGGCAAGGCCGGTACGGCGGTTCGCCACGGCGCGCGCATGCGTCGTGGGCCGGTCCGTCGGATCAGTTCCGTCGGGACGCGGATGCGTGGGTCGTCACGGGGTCCGGGGCCGGCCGCGCAGCCGGCGCCGGGGCGCCGGAGACACCAGGATCACGTCGAACCGGGACGCGGGGACGGCGACGGTGCGGAGGTCTCGCCCGGCCGTCTCCCTTCCTTCGTCACGGTGCGTTCCAGGCGCCACCGTGAGGCGGCGCTCCCGCCGTCGCGGCGGGCTTCGCCGAGTGTAGTGAAGGGGGGAGGGCCGGGCACGAGGTTATTCCGCCGGGCGCTGCTGGAAGCCCCGGCCGCCCGGCCGTGAACGGGACGGCATAGCATCGGCGCTCGTCATGGACGTCACCCTCTGGGAATTCGCGATACTGGCCGCCGCGACCGCACTCGTCGGCTTCTCGAAGACCGCCGTCAGCGGAGCGAACACCGTCAGTCTCGCGATCTTCGCCGCCGTACTGCCGGCCCGCGAGTCCACCGGCGTGCTCCTGCCGCTGCTGATCGCAGGCGACGCACTCGCCGTGGCCACCTACCGCAGGCACGCACACTGGCCCACGCTGTGGCGGCTGTTCCCCGCCGTCGGGGTGGGTGTCGCACTCGGCACCGTCTTCATGATGTGGGCCGGTGACGAAGCGGTGCGCACCTCGATCGGGGCGATCCTGCTGTTCATGTCGGGCGTCACGCTCTGGCGCCGGCGCCAGGCGGACCGGGCCGAGCGCCTCGCACGCCGGGAGACGGACCGCGACCCGGTGCAGGACGCGCCGGGAGAGAGCGACGAACCGGTCAGCGACGGGCGGCAGTTGCGGGTCGCGCGCGTCAAGGCCCGCTCGTACGGGGTGCTCGGCGGCTTCACCACCATGGTCGCCAACGCGGGCGGTCCGGTGATGTCGCTCTACCTGCTCTCCACAGGCTTCCGGAAGCTCGGATTCCTGGGTACCTCCGCCTGGTTCTTCCTCATCGTCAACACCTCCAAGCTGCCGTTCAGCGCCGGTCTCGGCCTGATCGACGCCGACTCGCTGCTGCTGGACGCCGCCCTCGTCCTGTTCGTCGTGCCCGGCGCCTATCTCGGCAGACGCTGTGTCGACCGGATCGACCAGCGGCTCTTCGAACGCCTGGTCCTCGCCGCGACCGTCCTCGGCGGCCTGCAGCTGCTGCTGCGCTGACCCCGGACGGTCCGGAGTTGCGGCCGGTCCCGCCCCTGCCCGACCGTCGAACAGGCGAACTGCGAGCGGCTACGATCCAGGCCATGAGCTCTCCCGATCATGAACCGGACGAGGCCGGAGAGTCCGGCGACCCCGAACGCGGCGGGACGACGCCCCGTCAGGCCAGACGCCTCAGGATCGCCGCCGCCGCAGTGCTCATGGTGGCCGCCGCAGTCGTGCTCGCGGTACGCCTGGCGAGTCGCTCGTCCGTCCTCGTCGTCGGCGTCTACGGACTGCTGCTCATCCTCTGCGGGATCGTGATCGACCTGAGCCGCAGGGGCCGCACCCGGCTCGGCAGCTGGCTCCTCGTCGTGGGCCTGGTGGCGGCCCTTGCGGCGGACTGGGTGCTGTTGCCCTGACGGGCGGCAGCGGCCCGAAGGCGCGCTTTCCGGGGAGGTCTCGAGCAGGGCTTGACCTCAACTTTGGTTCAGGTTTTAGCGTCCTGTGCATGAGCATGGAGACCACAGCCTGGACCCAGCTGCACAGCGTGCTGAACGCCCAGCAGGACCGCCGCCCCTTCGCCCGCGCCACCTTGCGCCGGATCGGGACCTTCGCCCGGCCGCACCGCAGACGCATCGTCCAGTTCCTGCTGGTCAGCGTCGCCACCGCGGTAGTCGCCGTGGCCACCCCGGTACTCGCCGGCGACGTGGTCAACGCCATCGTCAACGGCTCCGACTCCGGCGTCGTCGTCCGTATCGCCGTACTCATCGCCCTGATCGCCATCGCCGAGGCGGCGTTCGGCATTCTCGGCCGGTGGCTGTCGGCGGGACTCGGCGAGAATCTGATCCTCGACCTCCGTACCGCCGTCTTCGACCACGTCCAGCGCATGCCCGTCGCCTTCTTCACCAGGACCCGCACCGGCGCCCTGGTGAGCAGGCTCAACAACGACGTGATCGGCGCCCAGCGCGCGTTCTCCGGAACGCTCTCCTCGGTGGTCGCCAACTTCGTCACCCTGTTGCTCACTCTCGTCGTGATGCTCCGCCTGTCCTGGCAGATCACTCTGCTCGCCCTGGTCCTGCTGCCCGTCTTCGTCATCCCGGCCCGCCGGATGGGGGCCAGGATGGCCCGACTTCAGCGCGAGGCGGCTCAGCACAACGCCGCCATGGGCACCCGGATGACCGAGCGCTTCTCCGCCCCGGGTGCCACCCTCGTGAAGCTCTTCGGCCGGCCCGACCAGGAGTCCGTCGAATTCGCCGCCCGGGCACGCCTGGTACGTGACATCGGCGTTCGGACCGCCATGGCGCAGTCCGTGTTCATCACCGCGCTGACCCTGGTCTCCGCCCTCGCCCTCGCCCTCGTCTACGGTCTCGGCGGCCACTTGGCCCTGACCGGTTCACTGGAGCCCGGCAGTGTCGTCGCGCTCGCCATGCTGCTCACCCGGCTCTACGCGCCGCTCACCGCACTCGCCGGGGCACGCGTCGAGGTGATGAGTGCTCTCGTCAGCTTCGAGCGCGTCTTTGAGGTGCTCGACCTCAAGCCGCTGATCGAGGAGAAGCCGGACGCCCGCGCGGTGCCCGAAGGGCCCGTCTCGGTGGAGTTCGACCGCGTACGGTTCGGCTACCCGGCGGCCGACCGCGTCTCGCTCGCCTCACTCGAAGAGGTCGCCACGCTGGACAACCGGGGCGGAGCCGAGGTGCTCCACGAGGTGTCGTTCCGCGCCGAAGCCGGCCAGACCATCGCCCTTGTCGGCTCCTCGGGAGCAGGCAAGTCCACCATCGCGCAACTCGTGCCCCGCCTGTACGACGCGGATGCCGGCAGCGTGCGCCTCGGGGGCGTGGACGTACGGGAGTTGAGGGCCGACTCGGTTCGGGCCACGCTCGGCATGGTCACCCAGGACGGCCATCTCTTCCATGACTCGGTGCGCGCCAACCTCCTCCTCGCCCGTCCCGGCGCCGACGAGGAGGAGCTGTGGGACGCCCTGCGCCGCGCCCGTCTCGACGGGCTCGTGGCCGCGCTGCCCGACGGCCTGGACACGGTGGTGGGGGAGCGCGGATACCGGTTCTCCGGTGGTGAGCGCCAGCGTCTGACGATCGCGCGGCTGCTGCTCGCCAGGCAGCGGGTGGTCATCCTCGACGAGGCCACCGCGCACCTGGACAACACCTCGGAGGCCGCCGTGCAGGAGGCCCTCACCGAGGCCCTCGAAGGCCGCACAGCGGTCGTCATCGCACACCGCCTCTCCACGATCCGCGCCGCGGACCAGATCCTGGTCGTCGAGGAAGGGCGGATCGTCGAACGCGGGCCGCACGATGAGCTGCTCGCCGCGGGCGGCCGGTACGCGGAGCTGTACCGCACCCAATTCGCGTCCGCGGACGGTGAGTTCACGAGCGACGGCTCCGATTGCTCCGAGGGCGACCGGGGCGGGGTGCGCGTGGCCGAGCCGGCCTGAGAGCGCGGGCCGCACCACGGCAGCCCGCCCGACGAGTCCGCCGCCCGCGAAGGCGGCGGACTCGATCCGTGCGACCGCTACTGGCAACTGCGGCCAGTGAGGCTTGCGGCACACCCGAGGTGCCGAGGATGTGCGGACGGGGCCCGCAACCGCCGGCGGCCTCCCGGGGTGGGGGCGGCGCCGGAGCCTTCAGGAGTGCTGCGGGTCGCCGGCGCTGCGGCCGTAGCGGGCGAGCATCGTCTCGACCGCCTCCTCGACGGCGTGGTCGACGTCGGCAGGTGTGGGGCTCCAGTCGGCGAGCAGCATTCGCGGCCACAGGACGTAGTTGGCGATCATTCCGAGGAACTGGTTCGTCGCGCTCTCCGGGTCGGGTACCACCGCGGTGCCCGCGGCGTGCTCGGCCTCCAGGTAGTGCTGGACGGAGATGAAGTAGGGCAGCTTGCCCAGCTCGAACTGAGTCCGTCCCAGTTCCGGGAAGCGCGGCAGTTCGGCGATGACGATGCGGAAGAGGGCCGCCATCGCGGGGCGGCCGACCAGGTCCGCGTACTGGCGGCCGGTCGCGCTCAGACCGGCGCGCAGGTCACCGGGCTGCGCCGCGGGCGCCGCCGGGTCCGGCCCGCCCTTCCAGTACTCGGTGACGATGGCCTCGAAGAGCGCTGCCTTGGTGGGGAACTGTTTGAACAGCGTGGACTTCGAGACGGCCGCTTCCTGCGCGATCTTCGCCAGCGAGGTCCCGTCGTAGCCCCGTTCCAGGAACAGCTTCGTGGCCGCTGCGGTGATCGCCTCGCGCTTGCGCCGAGCGAGTCGTTGATGGTGCGCGGAGAGTCCTGCGGTCATGGGCCCAGTATGCCTCCATCGCGAGGCGAGTCACTTGACTCGCCACTGCGCTGATGCTTACGTGGAAGGGGAGGCGAGTCGGGTGACTCGCATTCGGTCGGTGGGAGCACTCGCCGCCGGCGTCGTTCCGTTCGGCCAGGGAGAAGCATTCATGGAGTCAGGCAAGATCGCATTGGTGACCGGCGGCAATCGCGGGCTGGGCCGGGCCACGGCCCAGTCGCTGGCCCGGCACGGGCTGCGCGTCATCGTCACCTACCGCGGCGACCCGCACGAGGCCGAGGAGACGGTCAAGAGCATTCAGGACACCGGCGCCACGGCCGCTGCACTGCGCCTTGACATCAGCGACGTGGCCTCCTTCCCCGACTTCACCTCCCAGCTGGCCGCGCACCTGGAGCGCTGGGGCGCGAGCCGGCTGGACGTCCTGGTGAACAACGCCGGGATCGGGCTGTTCGGCCCCCTGGAAACGGTCACGCCCGACGCGTACGACGCGGTGATGGACACCAACGTGCGCGGCACGTTCTTCCTCATCCAGGCGCTTGCGCCCGTACTGGCCGACGGGGGGCGGATCATCAACGTCTCCTCCTCCCTCAGCCGCCACACCAGTGCCGGAACCTCGGTGTACTCGGCCTCCAAGGCCGCGGTCGAGGTCCTCGGCCGGACGCTGGCCGTGGAGCTGGGGGCACGCAAGATCCGCGTCAACGCGATCGCGCCGGGGCCGACCGCCACCGACTTCAACGGCGGTGCCATGCGGGACGACGCGCAGATGCGCGAGGGCTTGGGCGCGCAGACCGCGCTCGGCCGCGTCGGTGATCCGCAGGAGATCGGTGACGCCATCGCCGCGCTCGCCTCCGACGACCTGCGATGGGTCACCGCCCAGCGCCTCGAAGTGTCCGGCGGCGCCCTGCTGTAGGGCTCGGCCCACACCGGGTGCCTGCCCCGACCCTCACCTCGCGGAACCCGGAGATGTGTCGGTGGGTCGTGCAGAGCTGGGCGGGACTGTCGTGTTCCCGGGCCAGCGGGACATGAAGGATCTTTCGGGCCGTCGGCTTCACCGGGTTCGCTCGCCACCAGTGCACCAGTGCACCAGTGCACCAGTGCACCAGTGCACCAGTGCACCAGTGCACCAGCCCACCAGACCGCCGGCGGCATGCACTCGACGATCGTGAGGGCCCCCCAAGCCCACCACTGCGCCCGTCGACGCTCCCGCCGGTGCGGTTCCGCCCCGGCGCAGGACAGCTCCAGCTGCCGCAGTCGAAGTGGCATCCGGCTGCGCAACACCGGGTCGTGGCACGCGCGGCTCCGACGCTGCATCGCTCTGGCGAGCCAGACGGACACGGCCACTTCGAGCCGTGCGGCGTCTCCAGCACGCCGGGAGCGTCTCCAGCCTTGTCGTCACGCGCCGGACAGCCTGTCCGGCGCGTGACGACAAGGCAGCCAGCCCGGGCCTGAAAACGGAGGCTGTCGACGAACGGGCTGGTGTGAACCACCTCTTGAGACCGGTGAAGTCGCCGATGCCTCACGGGCCGAGGACCCACCACCGTAGGGACCGCCAACCAGCAGACGGTGCCGCCCCGGGCACAACCGCCCCAGGGGCGACAGATCCGGCTCCGCAGCCGGATCCGCACCGCCGACGACTGAGAGGACCCCCCTCGTGAAGCACGCACTCCCCAAGAGCCGCGCCACCCAAGTGGCGCTCGGCGCAGCCGCCGTGGCCGCCGGCCTGTGCGCCGCGCTCCTCCCCGGCGAGCAGGCCGATGCGGCGGAGAACTCCTACGAGCGCGGACCCGACCCCACCGAGTCCAGCATCGAGGCCCCGCGAGGTTCGTACGACGTCTCCGAGGAACGGGTCTCCTCCGTGGGCGTCAGCGGATTCGGCGGAGGCACCATCTACTACCCGACCTCCACCGAGGACGGCACCTTCGGCGCGGTCGCCGTCGCTCCCGGGTACACCGCCGACCAGACCAGCATGGCCTGGTACGGGCCGCGGCTCGCCTCGCAGGGCTTCGTGGTGTTCACCATCGACACCAACACCCGGCTGGATCAGCCTGCCGCCCGAGGCGACCAGCTCCTCGCTGCACTCGACTACCTCACCGAGCGCAGTGACGTCAGCAGCCGCATCGACAGCGAACGTCTGGGCGTCATGGGCCACTCCATGGGCGGCGGCGGAACCCTGGAGGCTGCCAAGGACCGGCCGGAACTGCAGGCGGCGATCCCGCTGACCGGCTGGAACCTCGACAAGAGCTGGCCCGAACTGAGTACCCCCACCCTGGTGGTGGGGGCGGACGGCGACACCGTCGCGCCGGTCTCCTCCCACTCCGAGCCGTTCTACGAGTCGCTGCCCGGATCGCTCGACAAGGCGTACCTGGAGCTCAGCGGAGCGTCCCACTTCACCCCGAACACCTCCAACACCACGATCGCGAAGTACAGCATTTCCTGGCTGAAGCGCTTCATCGACGACGACACCCGCTACGAGCAGTTCCTGTGCCCGCTGCCGGACGCGGGTGGCGCCATCGCCGAGTTCCGCGGCAACTGCCCGCACAACTGACGTACGCCAGGGGCGCGTAGCGCTTCGCACGGCCCGACAACCGGCGTCGGAAGGCGTGTTGCCGGTGGTGCGCAGGCGCCGCCGGCAACACGCCTTCCTGTGCCGTGGCACAGTTGGCGCGCGCTTTCGCTGGGGTCGTGCCCAGGATGGGGACTCCGGTGCCGGACGGGCCGGTTCCGGGCCTCCCGCCCGTCTTTACGCGGCAGTAAGTTGCCGGGCGTGAACCCGACACCGACCGTCCACAGTCCCCTTCGGCTGTACGGCCGAAGCGGTGAACTCGCCCTGATCGACGGCCTCCTGGCGCGCCACCGCGACAGCACCGGCGGCAGCCTCGTGATCGTCGCACCACCGGGACTCGGCAGATCCGCACTGGTCCGTCACGCCGTGGAGGCGCAGGGGGACCGCAGCGTGCTGTACACGCGGGCTGTCCCCGCCGAGGCCGGGCTGCCGTACAGCGGACTCCACGCGCTGCTGAGCTCGGCCCCGGGGCCGATTCCACGCTGGGCGTCCGACATGATGCGCGGAGGACTCCGACCCACGGTGCTGGTCGGCCTGTTACGGGCGCTCGCCTCGCGCCGGCCCCTGCTCGTCTGCGTCGACGACGCCCACGCCTGGGACCCCGATTCGCGCCTGGCCCTCGCCTTCGCCCTGCGCCGCCTCACCCCCGCCGACCGCGTCGCCGCCCTGGTCACGCTGACCGACGGGCCCTACGAGACGACGCCGCACGCAGGAGACCGCGGGGGCGCGCCGCCCGGCGGGGAGAGTGGCCGACTCGGGGAGTCCCGGGCCCAGTTCGCAGGACTGGCGGAGCTGCGCCTCGCGCCACTCGACGAGCCCGCTGCCGACGACCTGTGCACGGAGCTGGCCGGACCGGGGTCCGATTCCGTGGTGCGGGATGCACTGTGCCGCGAGGCGGCCGGCAACCCCCGGTTGCTCACGGACCTCGTCCACGCACTCACACCGGACCAACTGGCGGGCGAGGCCCCCGTCCCGCACCCGCTGCCCGGCGGCGGTGCCGTGCTCGACGCCTACACCGTGCGGGCCGACGCGCTCAACGCCGACACCCGACTGATGCTGCTCCTGGCCGCCGCGGCCCACGAGCACGATGCGGGCGACGACGGTGTCGATCTGGCCCTTCTGCAGCACGCCGCCCGGCGGGCCGGAGCAGACCCGGAGTCCCTCACGGCCGCCGAACGAGCCGGCCTGATCACCACGGACGGCAGGCGCCTCCGCTTCCCGCATCCCCTGGTGAGAACCGCGTTGCTGCGACGTTCTGCGGCGGCCCGGCGCCACGCGGCCCACCGACTCCTCGCCACCGCACTGGCCGCACCGCACGAGGAGCTGCCCCGACTGGTGCAGCGCTCGCTCGCCGCCACGGGCTGTGCCCCGGCGCTCGCCGACGCGCTGGCCGCCGTGGCCGTCGAGCCACGGCCGCAGGGCGAGCGTGCGCTGGCGCTCGCCCGCGCGGCCGATCTCACCCCCGATGCGGCCGGGCGCGACGCCCGATTCGCCGCCGCGGCCGAACTGGCGCTGCTCGGTGGTGCATCCGGTCGGTCCCGCGCTCTGCTCGCCCGGGTGCGCGCGGTCCCCGCACCGGGACGGGCGCACTACGTACGCGGTCTGCTGGCCCTGCGCGACGGCCCGGTCGGCGACGCCCACGAGTCCCTGCTCACCGCCGCGTCCCTGCTCAGCGCCGACGATCCCGGCCGCGCCGTCGGCTCGCTACTCGGCGCCGCGGAGGCGGCGTGGGCGATGGGCGACGCCACCCTCCTGACGGAAGTCCTGCACCGACTGCCCGGTCAGGACGGCGCCCCTCCACCGCAACCGGATCCGATGGCCGCTCCCGACCCCGGAAGCGCGCTGGCCGCCTACCGCGACGGCATGCTCGCGATGTTCGGCGGGCGCACCGGGTCGGGCAAGCAACTGCTGCGGTACTGCATCGAGGCCTCGCTGCGTGCGAGTGACGCCTCGGAGGTGATGCGCGGCGGCGTCGCCGCGCTCGTCGTAGGAGACGTCGCCGCGTCCTGCCGCGCCGGTGCCCGTGCGCTCGCCGTCGTACGGGCACACGGCCCCGAGGCACAACTGCCGCAAGCGCTGGAGCACTTGGCGTACGGCGAACTCCGGGCCGGCCGGCACGCACCGGCCCGTGCCCGCGCACAGGAAGGGCTGCGTGCCGCCGCCCGACTCGGGCAGCGCAATATCGCCACCCACTTGCACGCCGTCCTCGCGCTCAGCGCCTCCGTGACCGGCGACGGGGACACCTGCGCGCTGCACGCCGAGGCGGCGGTGCAGGGCGCGGGTCCGCACGGCCTGAGCCAGGCGACCACCCTCGCCACCTGGGCGCTCGCCCGTGCCGACCTCGCCAGGGGAATGCCGGCCGAGGCCGTCGCGCGACTCCTCCCACTGGTGCGCAGAGGGCCGCGGCGCGGTCACTTCGCGGCCCGGATGCTCGCCGTACCGTGCCTGGTCGAAGCCGCAGCCCTGGCCGGAAGGACCGGCGAAGTGCTCGGCTCCGTCGAGGAGTTCGCCCACTGGACGGCGCACACCGCGGACCCGCTGGCCCCGGCGCAGCTCGCCCGTTGCCGAGCCCTGGTTGCGTCGGCCGAGGAGGGAAGCGACGCCGCCGACCACTACACCGAAGCCATCGCCCACCACGACCGTGCCGGCGGCGACTTCGAGCGGGCCCGCACCTTGCTCCTGTACGGATACTGGCTGCGCCGCCGGCGTCGCACCCGCGAGGCCCGCGGACCGCTGCGCGACGCCCTGGTCGCCTTCGAACGCTGCGGAGCCCGCATCTGGGCCGAGCGCGCGTCCGGTGAACTGCGGGCCGCGGGCGAGGCCGTCGCAGGCGACTCGGCGGACGGCCCACTCGACCTGCTCACCCCGCAACAACGCCGTATCGCCCGGCAGGTCGCCGAGGGAGCCACCAACCGAGAGGTCGCGGTCCGGCTGTCGGTGAGCACCCGGACCGTCGACCACCACCTCCGTAACGTCTACTCCACCCTCGGCGTCCGCTCCCGCACCGAACTCGCCCGATTCCTCCGCCAGTCCGCCCCTGAACTGCACCGCGACCGGGTCCGGCCGACCGGCCGCTGAACGACTCCGGCGCTCGGGACGCCCCTGCGGAAGGCGGCGGCCCGGGGCCGGCGCAGGCTGCGTTGCGGGACCGTGATGAGAACGATGAGCCGGAAGGGTGGGGTACCGACCGGGCGGTATGCCATTCTGCGGGCGTCAGGTAGATCCGGTGCGGGGACGGGGCGTCCGCGCACCGGAGCGAACCGACTCCTGGTGGAGGCCGCCCATGTCGCATCTCGTACATTCGCGGGTCAGGCAGGTTCCCGTCCCGTACGCCGTGCCGCGCCGCGGCCGCTCCCTGCTCGACGCGGAGTCGGTCGCCGTACTGCACCGGGCCGCTCAGGTCCTGCTCGACGACGTGGCCGGACTGACCACGGCCCTGGTCGCCGACCTCGGCGAACGGGAGCCCGCCTACCGTGCCGCGATCGACGCCGATGCCGCGGCGGTTTGGCGGGAGGTGCACCAGTCCCTGCGGCACAACATCGCCTCACTGATCCGTCCCGTCGAATGCCGGGAGATCGCCCGGCGCACCTCGCGCGCCATCGGCGCGACCCGAGCCGAGCACGGAGTGCCGCTCGACGCCGTACTGCACGCCTTCCGGCTCGGTGGAGCGATGGTGTGGCAGGGCCTGGTCGACGACACGTCGCGGCGGCATCCCGAGGACATGCGACTGCTCGTCCATGTCGCCGCCGACGTATGGAACTTCGTCGACGAGCACTGCGCCCTCGTCAGCGACTCCTACCGGCAGACCGAACGCCGCATCGCCTGGCGCCGCGAGAACAGGCTGCGTCTGACGGCCGCGGCCGTCCTGGACGGCACCGTGCGCGTCACCGACCTGCCGGAGGCGGCCGCGCTGCTCGGCCTTCCGCTCGACGGCCGGTACGTGGTCGTGGCAGCCGCACCGGTGGGCCCGCACCCGCCGGGTCCGCTGCTGGCGCTGCCGCCGGACGTACGCGCGCTGTGGCACGCCACCGGCGACGGGCAGCTGGGCATCGTTCGGCTGGCCGATGAGAGTGGCTCCGACGCAGCACAAGCCGGCAGCGGCGTGCCCCATCGCGCGGGTCGACTGTCGGTTGCCGACGGTGATATGACGCCTGATCACCATCTGTCATCCACCGGTCCGGAGCCGACCGCGGCCGCCGCCGCGGTCCGGGCCGTCGAGACCGGCGGCGGGCCCACCGACCCCGCTGCGCTCGCGGTACTGCTCAGGACCGCGACCGGCGTCCGCGCGGCTGTAGGACCGGTGGTCGACGGCCTTGCCGCCGTGGGGGAGTCGAGGGTACTCGCCGAGGTCGCACTGCGAACGTGCCCCAGAGAAGGGGGAGTTGTCCTGCTCGACGAGCAGCTGCCCGACGCCCTCGTCGTCACGGCGCCCGACCTGGGCCGCGCGTTGGAGGAGCGGGTCCTCGGGCCGCTCGACGGCATCGACCCGGCCGACCGGGACCTCCTGGTGGAGACCTTGACCACCTGGCTGGCCGTCCAGGGCTCGGCCCAGCGCGCCGCGACCCGCCTCTACTGCCACCGCAACACTGTGCTCAACCGGCTCCGCCGCTTCGAGCAGCTGACGGGCCGCTCCCTGTCCGAACCCTCTGACGTCGTGGAGATCTCACTGGCCCTCACCGCCCGCCGCCTGCTCGCGAATTGAGAAAACGCCCGGTCTCCACCCGTTGTCCGCAGGCGAGTTGGCTCGGGGGCGTACGGGCCGTCGGGACTGTGCGGCCGCACATGTACCGGCGGCCGGACCCTGTCGCCTCGCACAGCAGCCCTGGCAGACGCTGTACGTGGGCGCCCCTGCGCTGATGCGGTGGCCGCCATGCCGTCCACCGTTGTCGATGCCACGCCGCTCGCGGTGGCCGCGGGGTTCGAGGGCCGGTCCCTCGCCCTCGTCGTCTTCCTCGGCTTCGTCGCCGTCTCGCTGTTGCTCTGCGGTCTGGCCGCCGCCGACCAGGACGACCCCGAACACTTCTACGCCGGCGGGGCAGCCCTCGGCCCGGCCGGCGGCGGCCTGGCCATAGCCGGGGACTACGTGTCCGCCGCGACCCTGCTCAGTACCACCGGCGCGGTGGCCCTCGCGGGTTTCGACGGCGTCCTGTTCGCCGTCGCCACGGTCGTCTCGCTGGTCCTGGTCATGGCCGTACTCGCCGGGCCGCTGCGCCGGCCGGGGGTGTACACGCTCGGGGACTTCCTCACCGAACGCTTCGCCGACGCCCGCGCGCGACATGCTCTCGGGGTCGCCGCACTCGTCGTACTCTTCCCGCTGCTCGTCGTCCAACTGGCCACCGCCGGGCGGATCATGACCGCCATGTTCGACCTGCCCACCTCAGCCTTCGCCGGCTGCACCGTCGCGGGCGGTGCCCTGATGGTGTGCTACTCGGCCTTCGGCGGCATGCGCGGCACCGGGTACGTCCAGATCCTCAAGATCTTCGTGGTGGTCGGCGTCGTCGTACTGGTGGCGGGGCTCGTACTCGACCGGTTCGGCTGGTCGGTCACCAGCCTCCTCGATGCCGCGCGCAACGGCAGCGGTCAGAGGGCGGCGTACGGCACACCGGGCCTGCAGTTCGGCCATGAGGTGGCCGGACGCCTCGATCTGATCAGCTTTCAGCTGACCCTGATCCTCGGTGCGGCCTGCATGCCGCACATCACCATGCGTCTGTACCCGCTGCGCGGCACCGGCAGTGCGCGGCGTGCGACCGTCTGGGCCGTCACGCCCGTCGCCGTGGTGTGCGCCGCCGTGGTCGTCATCGGTCTCGGCGCGGCGGCGCTCGTCGGTGCACAGGCCATCGCGGGCGCCGATCCTGGCGGGAGCACGGCGCTGCTGCTGGTCACCGCGGCGCTCGACCCGACGGCCGCCGGACCTCGGGAGAGCGTGCTCTTCGCCGTGGTGGCCTGCGCGGTGTTCATCACGGCACTGTCGACGGTCGCCGGCATCACCCTGGCCGCCGCCTCCGCGGTCGTCCGTGACCTCGGCGGCCGACCCCGCAGGGCCCTGGAAAGCGGCGCCATCCCGCGCACGGCTACCACCCCGCGCACCGACACCGGTCGTCACCGCACCGACGCGCGGCCGGACTCGCCCCCCTCCGCCGGGCGCTCGATGGCCGGCGAAGTCCGGCTCGCGCGCTGGGTGGTGACCGGGATCGGGGCCGCGGCCGTACTCGTCGCGGTGGGGACCGGAGGCCGCAGCCCGCAGGTGTTCCTGTCGTACTCCTTCGCCGCAGCCGCCTCCGTGCTGCCGCCGGTCCTGCTGTTCGCGCTGTTCCGGCGCGGGTTCCCGGCAGGCGCGGTGCGCTGGACCGTGTACGGGACGCTGCCGCTGATCACCCTCCTGATGGCGTTCTCACCGGCCGCGTCAGGCACTCCGATCGCCCTCTTCCCCGACCGCGACTTCCACTGGTTCCCGCTCCAGACTCCCGGCCTCGTCACGATCCCGGCAGGCTTCCTGTTCGCGTGGCTCGGTGCCGTACGCGCCGGGGGCCACCACACCGGGCGACATGCGCAGCAGGCCCCGCCCCGGTACCCGCCGCAGTCCCCGGACCCGCGGCAGTTCGCACGCTGAAGCAGCCGCCGTCTGCGGCATGATGCTGAACATGACGGACCCCGATGACACCGATGCGTCGCACTCCCGCGACGCATCGCAGCGCCCCACCGACAGCACCCACCGCGCCGCGTCGGCAGGCGCCGTCGCAGCGCCGCGCCCCGACGGCGCGGACGTGACGGGGACCGCGCACCGCCGGGTGCCGATGGCGGGCCGCGACCCCGACGAGCACGAACGCGCCTCCACCCCGCTGGAGCTGCTCTTCGACCTGACCTTCGTGGTCGCGGTGGGGACGGCCGCGGCACAGTTCGCGGAGCTGCTCGCCGAGGGGCATGTGGGGCACGCGACGACCGCGTTCGCGCTCGCAATGTTCGCGATCAGTGTCGCCTGGATCAGCTTCAGCTGGTTCGCCTCGGCGTTCGGCACGGACGACTGGCTCGACCGTCTCCTGACGATGGTTCAGATGGTGGGCGTCGTCGTGTTCGCGCTCGGACTGCCCGCGATGTTCCATTCCGTGGACGAGGGCGGCCGCCTCGAGTTGCGCGGGATCGTCCTCGGCTATGTGGTGATGCGGATCGCGATGGTCGCGCAGTGGTGGCGTGCCTCCCGAGAGTCCGCCGCGTACCGCCGAGTGGGCATGGCGAACATGCGCTGGATCGCGATCGCACAGATCGGCTGGGTGGTCATCGCCTTCGTGCACCTTCCGACGTGGCTGGTCGTCGTCGCCGTCCCGCTGCTCGGAGTGCTCGAACTGCTCCTTCCCGCACTCAGCCAGGGCAGCGCCGGCGGCACTCCCTGGCATCCGCACCATATGGCGGAGCGGTACAGCCTGTTCGCGATCATCACTCTCGGCGAGGCCGTGGTCGGCACGGTGGCCTCCTCGGGTGACCTGCTCGGCGGGGCGCACGGTACGGACTGGAGCATCGACGCGATCGCCGTCGTCGTCGCGGGCGTGGGGCTGACCTTCGGCATGTGGTGGGTGTACTTCTCCACCCCGTTCGGCGACGTCCTGGTGCACCGTCGCGGCCGGGGCTACCTGTTCGGCTACGGGCACATCCTGCTGTTCATGGGGATCGCCGGGGCGGGCGCGGGCCTGCATGTGGCGGGCCTGTACATGGAGCACCACACGGAACTCGGCGAAGCGGCCGTGATCGTGTCTCTCGCCCTGCCCGTCGGCCTCTACCTCCTGACGGTCTTTCTCCTGCACACGCTGCTGCTCTCCGCGACGGACCGGTTCCACCTCCTGCTGCTCACCGCCACGCTCGTCGTCCTTGCCGCGGCCGTGCTCCTCGCGGCAGCCGGGGCGCCGGTCGCGGTCTGCCTGCTCGTGATCATGCTGAGCCCGTACGTCACGGTGATCGGCTACGAGACCGTGGGTCACCGCCACCAGCGGAGGATGCTCGCGGACCTCGGCGTGCGGGGGCGCTGAGCCGAGTAGTCCCCGTACGGCACCGGCGCGGACGGCAACTGCCCGCGCCGCGTGCGTGGATGATCCGAAACCGTCGAAGCCGTCGAAACCGCCGAAGCCGCCGAAAGCCCGCCGGCCCGCGTCGCGGCGACGCGGGCCGCCGCCTGCCGCGCCCCGGCCTCCGACGGGGCGTCCCAGGAGTCGATCCGGAACCGTGATCCGTACCTCTTCCTGAATCGATTCATGAAGCACGCAACTGCCCAATCCCGTCCGGCCTATTGACCTGGGCTCTCCACGGAACTAGCTTCCCGGCTACCTGTTTGAAACATTTCAGTCAGCTGGCTGCAGGGCATGGACGGGAACTCCAACGGCCCCGATCCGGGCACATCTGTCGGCACTCTCATGGAGACCACCCGATGACGCAATCTGAACCGGAGACGACTCCGGTGCTCGCTCTGGAGGGAGCGAGCAAGTCCTTCGGAGCCGTGCGCGCGCTGCGCGGAGTCTCGCTGCGCCTGTACGCCGGCGAAGCCCACGCCCTGGCGGGCGAGAACGGCGCGGGCAAGTCGACGCTGATCAAGACGCTCGCCGGGGTGCACCGACCCGACACGGGCACGGTCCTGCTCGACGGCAAGCCCGTACAGTTCAACGGCCCCGCCGATGCCCGCGATGCCGGCGTCGCGGTCATCTACCAGGAACCCACGCTCTTCCCCGACCTCTCCATCGCCGAGAACATCTTCATGGGCCGCCAGCCACGCCGCTCGCTCGGCCGGGTCGACCATCGGGCGGTGAAGAGCGCGGCAGACGGCCTCTTCGCCCGCCTCGGTGTCGCACTCGACGCCGACCAGCCGGCCCGCGGCCTGTCCATCGCCGACCAGCAACTCGTCGAGATCGCCAAGGCGTTGTCGTTCGACGCCCGCGTCCTGATCATGGACGAGCCCACCGCGGCCCTCACCGGCAGCGAGGTCGCCCGCCTGTTCGGCGTCGTGCGGGCGCTGCGCGAGCAGGGCACCGCCGTGCTCTTCATCTCGCACCGCCTCGAGGAGATCTTCGAGCTCTGCCAGCGCGTCACCACCCTGCGCGACGGCGGCTGGGTGGCGAGCGAACCCGTGGCCGGCCTCGCCGAGGACGAACTGGTACGCCGCATGGTGGGCCGCGACCTCGCCGAGCTGTACCCCAAGCAGGACACCGAGATCGGCGAAGTCGCCCTGAACGTGAAGAGGTTGACCCGCGAGGGCGTGTTCACCGACGTCTCCTTCGAGGTGCGGCGCGGCGAAATCGTCGGCCTCGCAGGCCTGGTGGGTGCCGGACGCAGCGAGGTCGCCCGCGCCGTCTTCGGCGTCGACCGCTTCGACGGCGGGCAGGTCGAGGTGCTCGGCCAGGGACTCAAGCCGGGCGCCCCGAGCCTCGCGATGCACGCCGGGCTCGCCCTCGTGCCGGAGGACCGCCGCGCCCAGGGCCTGGTGATGGACATGTCCATCGAGCGCAACATCGGACTGACCGGCTTCGCCGAGACGACCCGCGCCGGCCTGATGAACCGCGGTGCGGAGCGCAGCCGTTCGCTCGACTGGGCGGTCCGCCTCCAGGTGAAGTACGCACGCCTCGCCGACGTCGTCGGCACGCTCTCCGGAGGCAACCAGCAAAAGGTCGTACTCGCCAAATGGCTGGCGACCAACCCGCAGGTGCTCATCGTCGACGAACCCACGCGTGGCATCGATGTCGGCACCAAGGCCGAGGTGCACCGGCTCCTGTCGTCCCTCGCCGCCGAAGGTGTCGCCGTACTGATGATCTCCTCCGACCTGCCCGAGATCCTCGGCATGGCCGACCGCGTGCTCGTCATGCACGAGGGGCGCCTGACCGCCGAGTTGACCCGGGGCGAGGCGACCGAGGAGACCGTGATGGCGGCCGCGACCGGCCGCGCGAACCGAGAGGGGAAGGCGGCATGACTCTGACCGCCCCACCCGTCGCCGAGGACGCGCCGCCCGAGGGCGCCGCCCGACGACGCTTCATAGACAAGGTGTTCAAGGCCCGCGAGCTGGCCGTCGCCGCCGTACTGGTGCTGATGCTGCTCGCCACCCAGCTGTCGAACACCGAGTTCCTGTCCCGGCAGGGAGTCACCGACCTGCTGCTCAACGCCACCATCCTGGTGCTCGTCGCCACCGGCCAGGCCGTCGTCGTCATCACCCGCAACGTCGACCTCTCGGTCGGCTCGGTGCTCGGCATCTCCGCCTTCGCGGCAGGCAACCACCTGCAGAGCGGCGGGAGTTCACTCAACGCTGTCGTACTCGCCGTCGGCCTCGGCGCCCTGTTCGGCGCGCTCAACGGAGCCCTGGTCAGCCTCGGAAAGGTCCCGGCCCTCGTCGTGACCCTGGGCACCCTGTACATCGTGCGCGGCATCGACTCCATCTGGGTCGGCTCCCGCCAGATCACCGCCGACAGCCTCCCCGACGGTTTCGTCGGCTTCGGCCACAACGGCATCTGGGTCGTCCCCTACCTCGCCCTGCTCGCCGCCGCCGTCGTCTTCTGCGTCGGCTACTACCTGCGCAGCTACCGCAGCGGACGCGAGATGTACGCCCTCGGCTCGAGCCCCGAGGCGGCCCAGCTGGCCGGCATCCCGGTCCGCGGCCGCATCATGTCGGCGTACGTCCTGTGCGGAGCACTCGCCGGACTGGCCGGCGCCCTGTACCTGGCACGCTTCGGCAACGTCGACTCCGCCACCGGCTCCGGCTACGAACTCACCGTCGTCAGCGCCGTGGTGGTCGGCGGAGTCGCCTTCACCGGAGGCTCCGGCACGGTCTACGGAGCCGCCCTCGGCGCCCTTCTCCTGACCTCCATCAACAGTGTCCTGCCGGCCATCGGCGTCAGCTCCGTATGGGTCACCGCGATCAACGGCATCCTGCTGCTGCTCGCCATCGCCGTCGACCGGATCCTGGCCCTGCGGGTCGCCGCAGTGCTGCGCAAGCAGGCCGCACGGATGAGGAGCGCCCGCCATGCCTGAAGCAACCGTCAAGACGTCCGGCCCGGCAACGGCGCTGCGGGACCGCATCGGCGGCGCGGTGCGCTGGGACACCGCGGTCGGCGCCCTGCTCGTCGTCCTGCTGCTCTGTTCCTTCTCGTTCGTCGACAACTTCGGGAACGCGCTCAACCTCTCGTTCCTGATCGGCAACACCCTGCCCATCGCCCTGATCGCCCTGCCCATGACGATGCTCGTGGTATCCGGCGAGGTCGACCTGTCGGTCGGCTCGACCGTCGGCCTGTCCGGTGCGGTGATGGGCGCACTGTGGAACCAGGGCATGGCCATCGAGACGATCATCCCGATCTGCCTGCTCCTCGGGGTGCTCTGCGGCCTGGTCAACGGCCTGCTCGTCACCCGCCTCGGACTGCCGTCCCTCGCGGTGACCATCGGCACCATGGCCGCCTACCGCGGCATCGCCCAGATCGTCCTCGGCTCCGACTCGGTCACCGACTTCCCCAGCCAGTACCTGGACTTCGGCGCCGGACGGATCGGGGACACCTTCATCCCGTACGCGGCCCTGCCGTTCGTGGTGCTTCTCGCGATCGCCGTGGTGGTGCTGCACGCCACCCGCTTCGGACGCTCGCTCTTCGCGATCGGCGCGAGCGTGGAGGCCGCACGCTTCAGCGGTGTCCGGGTCAAGCGGCTCAAGCTGGCCATGTTCGTCACCACCGGCCTGCTCTCCTCGCTCACCGGAGTCTTCTGGGCCCTGCATTACGCCAGCGCCCGCTACGACAACGCCATGGGCCTCGAACTCTCCGTCATCGCGGCCGTGTTGCTAGGCGGCGTGGACTTCGACGGCGGCCGGGGCACCCTCGGCGGTGCGGTTGCCGGCGTGTTCCTGCTCGGCACGCTGCAGAACGTGATGAGCCTGCTCAACGTCTCCGCGCAGTCCCAGATCGTCGTCACCGGGGTCCTCCTCGTCGTCTCCGTGCTCGCGCCGCGCATCGGCAGGGAGATCTCCCGGGCCCGTGCACGCCGCAGGACGACCGCAGCGCCGCCCGGCACCCCGGCGCCACCTCCCAAGCAGCCGACTCCCGCCGCATAGAAGCCCGTTCAGAACCGCCCCACCGCCCGGCCCTCTTCCACCCGCAAAGGAACAAAGATGTCCTACGCCCTCACCCGGACCCGCCGGATCACCGTCGCCGTCGCCGTCACCGCAGCCCTCTGTGTGGGGGCGACGGCCTGCGGCGGCACCACCAAGAGCGACACCGAGAAGGAAGGCGGATCGGCCGCCGCGGGAAAGGCGGACCCCGAGGCCGAACTCAAGAAGGACCTGACGATCGGCTTCCTGCCCAAGCAGGTCAACAACCCGTACTTCACCACCGCCGACAAGGGCGGCAAGAAGGCGGTCGAAGAACTCGGCTCCACCTTCAAGGAGGTCGGCCCCAGCAGCGGCACCGACACCTCGGGGCAGGTCTCCTACGTCAACACCCTCACCCAGCAGCAGGCCGACGCCATCGCCGTCTCCGCGCAGGACCCGGGCGCCCTGTGCACCGCACTCAAGCAGGCGATGAAGAACGGAGTCAGTATCGTCACCTACGACTCCGACACCAAGACAGACTGCCGCAACGCCTTCATCTCGCAGGCCAGCGCGGAGGACCTCGGCCGCACCCAGGTGCAGCTCCTCGCCGAACAGATCGACAACAAGGGCGAGATAGCGATCCTCTCGGCGGCCCAGACGGCCACCAACCAGAACACCTGGATCGACTACATGAAGGACGAGCTGAAGAAGCCCAAGTACAAGGACATCAAGCTCGTCACCACCGCCTACGGGGACGACGACGCCCAGAAGTCGTTCCAGCAGACCCAGGGACTTCTCCAGGAACACCCCAAGCTGAAGGGGATCATCTCCCCGACCACCGTCGGCATCAAGGCCGCCGCCCAGTACCTCTCCGGCTCCAAGTACAAGGGCAAGGTCAAGCTGACCGGCCTCGGCAACCCGAACGACATGCGCAAGTACGTGAAGGACGGCACCGTCGAGGCCTTCGAACTGTGGGACCCGGCGGACCTCGGTGCGCTGGCCGCGCACACCGCGGTGGCGCTCGAATCGGGCCGGATCACCGGCAAGCAGGGCGAGAAGTTCAAGGCCGGCGACCTGGGAGAGTTCACCGTCGGCAAGGACGGCGTGATCAACCTCGGCAAGCCGACCGTCTTCGACGCCGACAACGTCGACGACTACAACTTCTAGGCAGGTAGCCACCCGTGACCCAGCCGGTCGGAATCAAGGACGTCGCCCACGCCGCCGGAGTCTCGGTGGGCACGGTCTCCAACGTCATCAACCGGCCGGACTCGGTCGGTCCGGAGACCCGCAGCCGGGTCCTGTACACCATCGAACGGCTCGGCTACGTACGGAGCGAGTCGGCACGCCAACTGCGCGCCGGACGCAGCCGGGTCGTCGGACTCGTCGTCCTCGACATGGGCAACCCGTTCTTCGTCGACGTCACGCGCGGTGCCGAACGCGCCGCGCGTGCCGCCGGCCTCGGCGTCCTGGTGTGCAACAGCGCCCAGAGCGGCACCGAGGAGGCGGAGTACCTGTCCCTGTTCGCCGAACAGCGGGTGCGCGGTGTCCTGTTGACCCCGGCCGACGCCACGGGCCGCAACATCGAGGCGTTCCGCCGGCACGGCATCCCCTTCGTCCTCGTCGACCGGGTGGCGGAGGAGACCGACGGCTGCTCCGTCTCCGTCGACGACGTGACCGGCGGCGCCCTCGCCGTACGGCATCTGCTCGACGTGGGACACCGGTCGATCGCCTACGTCAGCGGCCCCGAGAACCTCAACCAGGTCCGCGACCGGCGCACCGGCGCGCTGCAGGCACTCGCCGAGGCGGGCCACCCCCCGCAGGCACTGCGGGAGATCGGCACCGAGCGGCTCGACGTCGTCGCGGGGCGGGACGCGGGGGCGCGGCTGCTCGGCTTCCCGGACCGGCCGAGCGCGGTGTTCTGCGCCAACGACCTGCTGGCCCTCGGTGTCCTGCAGTCGATGTACGCGGCCGGGCTCCGGGTGCCGGAGGACATCGCCATCGTGGGCTACGACGACATCGACTTCGCAGCCGCCGCGGCCGTCCCGTTGACCTCGGTGCGCCAGCCTGCCGTCACCATGGGCGCGATGGCCGCAGGCCTGCTCCTCGAGGAGACGGCGGAACCCGCGCTTCCAGGCGGACATGAGCATCGCCGAGTGGTCCTGGAGCCCGAACTCGTCGTCCGCGGATCCAGCGCGCCCACCCGAGCACGCTGACCGGCGCGCAAGGACGTCACGCAGACGCGGGCGCCCAGACGAACCCGTCGGGATCGGTGAACGACTCCGTGCCCGCGTCGATCGTGAGCCGGTGCGATCCGGTCCCGTCGGGGGCGACCCCGGCGACCTTCGCCAGTCCGCGGCGCTTGTACAAGGACAGCTTCACCGGGCTCGAGCCGGTCTCGAACTCGACGTACTTGCTGCCGTAGCTCTTGCCCACGGCCAGCCCGCGTTCGACGTAGAACCGCTTGGTCGCGGACACGTCGTCGACACCGAGCAGGAGCACGAACTCGTCGAACGCACGGCTCGCCGGGCCGGTGTCCTTCTTCGAGGAGGACGCGAGCTGCCAGACCGTGCCGTCGGGCGCCTGCACGACGCCGCCGTAGCCCCAGAGCGACTTGGCTGCGGGCTTCAGAGCCTCGGCCCCGGCGGCCACGGCCGCGTCGACGAGCGCGCGCACGTTCGCCGGCTGGGAGACCACGAGCGACAGCGTGAACCCGCGAAAGCCGGTCGACGGCTCTGCGGTCTCCCGCACGCGCAGGGGAGCGACCGTGCCGAAGGCCTGCTCGTAGAAGTCCCGCGCGGCGGCGGGGTCGGTCACGCCGAGGGTGACGGATGCGATGGAGTTCATGCTCTCGACGCTAGCCGCGCCGCCGGGACCGGCGCTTCTCGAATCCTGACCGGTCACCGCTGCGGCCTGCGGGCCACGACGCGGTGCGCCGCGCCGTGGCCCTGAGCACGCCGACCGGGCGTCCACCTCAGCGGGGGAACCCCTCGCTGAAGTCGATCGTGTTGCCGGAGATGTCCGTGCCGGAGAGATCCTTCGGCCCGTACGCGGAGGTGTCCTTCGGCTTCAGTCCCTTGCCGGAACCGGGTACCACCCACACGTTGTCCACGCCTCGCTCGTAACCGGCGCCGCCGGCCGCGAGGTCGAGACGGTTGTCGCCGTCGGCGTCCAGGAGCTTCACGGACGTGCCGAACTCCCTCATCTCCGTGGGAGCTCCCGGCACCCCGGCCGTGTCCAGGGCGATCCGCTCCGCTCCGCGGCCGGTCACGCCGCACGGACCGCCGTTCAGGACGGTGACGGCGCCGGAGTGGTACTTGCCGGCTGTCTCCTGCCCCATGTTGCCGACGGCGAGGTCCGCGTACCCGTCCCCGTTCAGGTCGCCCGCGTCCATCGCGGAGCCGAAGGTGTTGTCCTTCGCCTTCCGCTTGCCGGGCACCCCCTCGGTGTCCTGGTCGATCACCGAATAGCGGTTGCTGAGGCCGGACTTGGAGCCGAACACGACCTCGATCGTGCTGCTGGGACGGTTCACCTTGCCCAGTGGCTGGCGCTCGACGACGAGATCTCCGTAGCCGTCGCCGTTGAAGTCGGCGATGGCGCCGACCCTGCCGAAGGGCAGCCGTCCCTGGCGCACCGCGGTGAGGCTCTTGCCTCCGCCTCTGATGACGAGTGCGGGTTCCTCGGTGGCCTTGCCGTGGCTCTGGGGCACTACGAGGTCGTCGGCGCCGTCACCAGTGAGGTCCCCGACGATCATGTCCTCGTCCCAGTTCGCCTGGTGGGTTCCCGAGGGCACGGCACCAGTGCCGGCGGGGGACCCGGAACGTGTGAACGGCCCCTTGAGCAGGCCCTTCTCCTCGCCCACGCCCCAGACGAGGTCGGCGTTCCCGTCCCCGTCGAAGTCACCGCCCCTGAACAGTTCGCCGTCGAAGCGGCCGTCGTGCTCGACCAGTGCCGACTGCTTCAATCCGTCCTTCGAGCCGAAGAACACGATGATGCCGCCGGGTGCCCCGGGATCACTGCGGCCGGAGGAGGTGCCGTACCGGCTCACGGCGACGGCGAGATCGGTGAGGCCGTCCGCGTCGAAGTCCCGGGCGACGGCCCCGGTGCCGAATCCCGCATTGCTGGCCACCGATCCCGGGGTGTCCGCGTCCTTCTGGGAGAGCACCTGGTGGCGCTCGGGGTCGGGGCCGTCCTGCGATCCGTAGACGACGGACACGTAGCCGGCACCGTCCTCGCCGGCCACCTCGCTCTGGGGAGAGCGCGTCACCACGTCGTCGTTCCCGTCCCCGTCGAAGTCGACCTTCGGTGGGCTCGCGGCGGCCTTCGCGGGCGAGCGGTCACCGCAGTCCGCGTCGGCGGAACTGCCGAAGGCCATCCAGCCCAGGGGAAGGGTGGCGCACACCGCGCCGGCTGCTGCGGTCACGCCGAGGCGTTTGATGCTGATACGCAAGTACAGGCTCCCAGGACGGCGGTTTTCAGGGTGCGTGCCGCTGCCGACGCGATGGCCGGACAGCTCGGCCTGCGCGCACCGTGCACACCCACTACGACTGGTCGGGGACCGGGCGTGGTTGCACCTCGGAGCGGCCTCGGTCACCGGCCCGACCGCCGGCAGGCGCAGAAGTGCAGCTCAGAGGCGTCCACCGAGTGGTGAAGATGTTGTGACGCCTGAGGCTCGTGGTGCAGGTGTGGCCTGCGGAACTCGTCTCCGCGCCGCTGCTGCGCGAAAATCCGGCTCCGCACACGGGAACGTGGCCGGGCGATCCACGCGTCCCAGACCTGGACAGCCTCTGCGCCGAAGGGCCGGCGTACTGCTGGGTGGAACCGATTCGACCGCACCGCCAGGAGGCAGCCGCGCATGACGCACGCTCCCGTTCCCCGCCCCGCCGCCGTCACCTCGCGCCGGGCCAGGCGCGGCAGTCTCCGGCACTTCGCGCTGGGAACGGCCGGCGCGAGCCTGGTGGCCGTCGCACTCACCGGCTGCTCATCGGGCGAGGACAGCGACGCCGGCGAGAGTCCGGTCCGAACCGAGCCGCCGAGGGCCAGTGACTCACCGGTCGCCCACGTCCCCGCCACCGACGAGACGGGCAAGCAGCTGAAGGCGTTCTACGCCAAATACCTCGCCGCCTTGGACGGACCGTCCGGGGAACCGGGGAAGCTGCGCAAGGAGCGGCTGAGTACGCACTATCTCGAAGACCTGGGAGGCGACGAGACCCTCAACCGGGGCGACGCACTGACCCAGTCGGAGAACACCCCGCACCGTGCGGGCAAGGTCAGCCACGACAGCACCATCGACAACCACAGTTGGTTCTTCGTCGACCTGGAATGGAAGGACGGCAAGGTTCCCACGGAGGAATCGGGCACCCCCGACGAGCCCGAGTACTCGCCGACCCAGTTGCGCGTCCAGGTCGACCGCGACAGCCAGAAGATCTCCGACGTCGACGTGCGGAAGCGGGAGCCGGGCCCCGGGCAGCCGGACGAACCCAGGAGCTGAGCCGTAGGGCCGGTGCCGCGCGGCCTCAGGGGGCGAGGAGACCGACTGCGACGGTGAGGCGCTCGCGGAAGAACTCCCGTGAGTTCGCCTGGTACTTGAGGCCGATCGACGCGCTGATCAGTGTCTGCGCGACAGCCGGCGCGGTCTGCCGTCCCGACTCCACCGCGATCGCTTCGACGACCAGCTCCTCGAAACGCCGCGGCGCGGTCTCGGTCACCTCGCCGAGCAGGTCCGGGTTCGCTTCGATGACTCGGGTGACGTCGCGTGCCAGTGGGCCGACGTACCGCCCGGCCCACTGGTCGAACGCTTCGACGAGGCGCTCCGGCAGCGGCCGGTCGGTATCGGCCAGGATGCCTTCGACCGCTGCGATGTCGCGTTCGAGCAACTGAGTGACCGCGGTACGGAAGAGCGCCTCCTTCGAGGAGAAGAGGAAGTAGAGCCCGGGGCGCGAGACCTGCGCCGCCCGCGCCACCTCCTCCATCGAGGTCTTCCGGTAGCCGAATCGCGCGAAGGTACCGAGCGCGGAATCCAGCACGGCGGCCCGCCGGTCCGAGGTGACGGGCGGGCGCTCGGCATCGGGGCTACTCATGGGGCGAGCATACGAGGACCAGCCGCACTAGACACATTCTGCCTAGTGCGTATAGTCACGGTCATGGCCGAGTCTGCCCTCATCTCCACGCCTTTCACCGCCACCAGCACTGCCGACGACGTACTGGTGGGCCACGACCTGACCGGCGTCCGCGCGATCGTGACGGGCGGCAACTCCGGAATCGGGTTCGAGACCGCCCGCGCGTTGACCGCGGCCGGGGCGCAGGTCACCCTCGCCGTCCGCAACACGGTCGCGGGCGACGAGTCCGCCACCGCCATCCAAGAGGCGACCGGCGGCCCCCGGCCGCGAGTCGCCCGCCTCGACCTGGCCGACCGGACGTCAGGGGAGAGCTTCGTCGCACAGTGGGCTGGCCCGCTA
The DNA here is from genome assembly GCF_003574445.1 of Streptomyces sp. YIM 130001. GTDB lineage: Bacteria > Actinomycetota > Actinomycetes > Streptomycetales > Streptomycetaceae > Streptomyces. Next base: position 161,622 of record NZ_KZ984549.1, on the reverse strand, counting down.
CACCTCCTCGTCAACAACGCGGGCGTGGTCACCGGCGGCCTCGAACGAACCGGTGAGGGCTGGGAATGGCAGTTCGCGGCCAATCACCTCGGCGACTTCGCCCTCGCCGTCGGCCTGCGTGACGCCCTGGCCCTCGGCGCGGCCGATCGCGGCGAGGCCCGGATCGTCTCGGTGAGTTCCACGGCGCACATGCGTTCAGGCGTTGCCTTCGACGACCTTCACTTCCGGAACGGCACCTACGACCCGCAGATCGCCTACGCCCGGTCGAAAACGGCGAACTCCCTGTTCGCGGTCGAGGCCACCCGCCTGTGGGCATCGGAGGGGATCGTGGCGAACGCGGTGAACCCCGGGGGAGTCGCCACCGGGCTGCAACGCAACTTCACCTCGGAGCAGAAGCAGTCGCTCGACGCGGCCGAGGCCGCAGGCGTCTTCACGTACAAGACCGTTGCGCAGGGTGCCGCCACCAGCATGGTGGCCGCCGTCAGTCCGGCCTTCGCCCGTTCCGGCGGCCACTACCTGGACGACGCGCAGGAGGCATACACGGTGCCCGACGACGCCGAGCTCGCGGACCATCCCCACGGCGTCAAGGAATGGGCGCTCGACCCCGAGGCCGCCGAACGGCTCTGGAGGGTCTCGACCGAACTGCTGCGCGCCGAGTCCGCGTAGGGCCGCTCCTGGGCCTGTCCGGGCGTGATTCCCACGGACCTGGTGCGGACCCCGCGTGTCAGAATGAGGAGGCCCATTCTGCGTGCGAGTTCAGCGAGGTTATCGGTGTCCCAGCCCGTCGGCCGCGTACCGCAGCGACGTAACGCCCGGTCCAATCGGGCGCGCATTCTGGCCACCGCACGCCAGGAACTCGGGCGGAATCCCGACGTCACCCTGGAGGAACTCGCCCGCGCCTCGGGCGTCGTCAGGCGCACGCTGTTCGGGCACTTCCCCGGACGGCTGGCGCTCCTGGAGGCGCTGGCCGATGAGGCCGGCGAGGCTCTCCACGCGGCGGTTGCCGTCGCGGAGGAGGTGACGGAGCCGGCCGAACGGGCGCTCGCACACTTCGAGTTGTCGATGTGGCCGGTGGCCGACCGATACCGGATGCTCCTGGCACTGGCCCGGCGCGACCTGGGCACGGAGCGCGTCGCCGAGATCCTCGAACCCGCCCGCGTCGCCTCCACGGCCATCGTGGAACGGGGACAGCGGGAGGGCGCCTTCCACACCCACCTGCCGCCGGCGGTACTGAGTGCCGCCACGGAAGCCATGGCGCTTGCCCTGCTGGAGCAGCTCAACGTCGGGGCGTTGGAGGACGACGGGACGCGCACAGCCGTCGCCGTACTCATCGCCTGCGGCGTGCCGGAGAAGCAAGCGCGCACCGTGGTCGACGAGGTCAGTGCCGCGGCCGCGACGGAATCCGCTTCCGACGACTGAGCCGCGGTGCTGCCGTTGACTCCGCGGTGTGAACGGGCGGGTGCGAGGTCCCCGGGCCCCCTGCCGCCGCCGCACGCACAGAAGTAACCGCCCGCATCAGGTCCTTCGATGCGGGCGGTGGCGGGGGACGGTGCCGGGCGTCCCCTCCCGGCACCGTCCGGAGCCGTGCGCCGCTCAGGCACGACTCGTACGGGGGCGGAGGACGCCGAGACCGAGATCCCGCGCCCACCGGGTGCGACTCAGGTGGTTCCCACGGGCTCGGTCTCCGTCTGTGCCTGGTCCGCGTCTTGCCGGGCGGGCTTGCCGCCCCGTCTGCGGCCGGGCAGGACCGCGATGACGATCAGTGCGCCGGCGGCCATGATGATGCCGCCGAGCAGGCTGGTGTGCGCGATGGCGTGGGCGAAGGACTCGTTGACCGCGGAGATCAGTGCCTGGGCCTGCTGCGCTCCACCCTCGGGCGTCTTCGCGATCTGCTCGGCGACGGCCAGTCCGCCGCCCACCGAATCCTGCGCGGTACTCAGGGCCTCCGCCGGCAGGCGGTTCCCGACCGTGTCGCCCAACTCGTCCTTGTACGAGGTGGCGAGGAGCGAACCGAGGAGCGCGATGCCCAGCGAGCCGCCGAGCTCGAGCGCGGTGTCATTGGCGCCGCCGCCGACGCCCAGCTCCGACTCGGGGAAGCTGCCCATGATGGTGTCGGTCGCCGGGGCCACGCTGAGACCGATCGCGAAACCGAGCATCAGCAGCGGAGTCAGGAAGTCGGTGTACGTGGAGCCCGACTCGATCTGCGTGAGCAGCAGTACGCCTGCCGTGCCGATCACCATGCCGGCCCCCACCATCAGCCTCACGCCGAGCTTCGGGGCCATCCGCCCGGTCACCAGGGCGCCGACTCCGACGGCAGCGGCCAGCGGCAGCAGCCGCACTCCGGTCTGCAGCGGGCTGTAGCCGAGGACGAACTGCAGGAACTGCGTGGAGTAGTAGATCGAACCGAAGGTGCCGAAGAAGAAGAACAGCACCGCGAGCATCGATCCGCTGAACGGGCGCTCCCTGAACTTGCGCACGTTCAGCATGGGGTGCGGATGGCGCAACTCCCAGGCGACGAAGGCCAGCAGACCGACGGCGGCGACCACGGCGGCCGCGACGGGGCCGGATCCCCAGCCGAAGTGCGGGCCCTCGATGATCGCGTAGACGAGGGCGCCGACGGAGATGATGGAGAGCAGTCCGCCGATGTAGTCGATACGGCCCATGTGCTGCGCCTTCGACGGCGGCACGAGCATCAGTACGGCCACGACGCCGATGAGCGCGACGGGAACGTTCATCAGGAAGGTGGAGCCCCAGGCATGGCTCTTCAGCAGCCAGCCTGCGGCCAGCGGGCCGACGGCGATGGCGAGCCCAGAGGTCGCGCTCCAGGCCGTGATGGCCTTGCCGCGCTCCGACCTCGGGAACATGGCCACGAGCAGGGACAGGGTGGCCGGCATGACCACCGCGGCACCGATGCCCATGACCGCGCGGGCGGTGATCACGAGTCCGGCCTCGTCCACCAGGCTGCCCATCACCGAGCCGCCCGCGAAGATCAGCAGGCCCGCCACCAGTGCGCCCCGTCGGCTGTATTTGTCGCCGAGTGAGCCCAGGACCAGCATCAGTGCGGCGTACGGCACGGTGTAGCCGTCGATGACCCACTGCAGGTCACTGCTGGACAGACCCAGGTCCTTGGTCATGTCGGGCGCCGCCACGATCAGGGACGTGTTGGCCATGACCACGATCAGCAGGCTCAGGCACAGCGGGAGCAGGGCCCACCAGCGCCGTGCGTAGGGCGCGGTCATTCTCTCGGCGGGTGTCTTCACTACGAGCGGCATCGAAAAGCTCCTCGGCAGGAGGTGAAGCGGAGGCTCAAGGGGACGGTGCGGGCGGTGCGGTGGCCGGGTGCGGATGACTGCGGCCACCACTTAATTGCCCATCAATGTGCAGGCTAATTTATTGCCCGGGCATGTGCAAATACGGAACCTCTCGCCGCTCGACGGACGGGCGTGCGGTCGGTTCCGGAGTGGCGGCCGCTCCGGTAGTTGGTGGATATGCGCCATTGGATGCCATTTGCTCTACGGGGCGCGCATGACCTGCGGGTACTCCGGCTACGTTTGGGTAGAACACGGTCGCGGACCAGTGGGGCCGGGGAGTCCCAAGGATCAATGGGGGGTACTGATGATCTTCGTTATCGGCATGGTGGTTGCTTTCGCGGTGGCGATCGGAGCGTGCCTGGCCGTGGTGCGGCGCAGGGGCGGCTCCGGAGAACGCGGCGCGGCGGAGCGCGCAGCCGCCGAGCAGGGGCTCGCCCGCGGACTCGGCGGCACGAACGGCCCCGGGCAGCAGACGGGGCCGTTCTGAGGCGCTCCGCCCCGAGGCGCATGGAGGTCGTGGCGTGCGGCGCTGCGGGGTCGGCCGCAGAGTGCCACCGCTGGGCACCCAGGTCCCGAGACGCACGGGGGAGAGCTACTCGCTGACGCGGGGTCGCTGTACGCTCCTACGCGAGCCCTTGACCTGCAACAAGGCAGGCAGGGAGCTGACTTGTGGGAGTGACTCCATGCTGCGAACCATGTTCAAGTCCAAGATTCACCGGGCAACCGTCACCCAGGCCGATCTCCACTACGTAGGGTCCGTGACCGTCGACGCGGATCTGATGGACGCCGCCGATCTGCTGCCCGGCGAACTGGTCCACATCGTCGACATCACCAACGGTGCACGCCTCGAGACCTACGTGATCGAGGGCGAACGCGGCACCGGGGTGATCGGCATCAACGGTGCCGCGGCCCACCTCGTGCACCCCGGTGACCAGGTCATCCTGATCAGTTACGCGCAGGTCGCCGACGCCGAGGCGCGCACGCTGCGGCCGAGCGTCGTGCACGTTGACGCCGACAACCGGATCGTCGAGCTCAGCGCCGATGCCTCCGCCCCGGTTCCCGGGACGGACACGGAACGCAGCCCGCACGCGCGCGTGCCCGCGTGACTCACACACGCGCTACTGCCGCGCTGCGCGAGCAACCGGCCGCCCGGGCGGAGACCGGGGCCAGTGACTGACGGTCATCGCGATCAAGGACGACAGGGAAGCGGCAAGCTCGAGGCCCACGCCGAGGGCGGAGTCGTGGGCCGTGTCGAGTACTCCGAAACCCGATCGACACTTCGAACTCGACCGTCCCGACGCGCCTGGCTTCGGCGCACACTGTGGTCGAGTCCGCGCACGAGGAGAAGGTCATCCCCGGTTCGGGGGCTCGCGAGACGGGCGCGCTCGCCGGACGTGCGGGCGTCGTCGGGGTGCTGCTCCGCCCGTACGTCGTGCGGCAGTTCGGCGCCGATCCCGAACACCGCTGATCAGAGCGGGGCGTACGGGAACACCTGGCGCCCCGGCAGACGTTGGCGGGCTCAGGACCACGTCATCTCACCTACGCACACGTCGAAAGGGCAGCGCATGGCACAGGACGAGGACATCACCGTCAGCCCCGAGGGCTGGGTCGCCGAACAGGCCCGGCTCTACGAGGAGTCGGGCGGCACCAAGGGCACCACCGTGCAGGGCGCACCCTGCCTGCTGCTCGACTACCGGGGCCGTCGCACCGGCCAGTGGCGCCGCACGGTGCTCATCTACGGTCGCGACGGCGAGGACTACCTGATCGTCGCCTCCTACGGCGGCTCCGACCGGCACCCGCAGTGGTACCTCAATCTCCAGGCCGAGCCCGACGTACGGATCCAGGTCGGCCCCGAGCGCTTCGAGGCCCGCGCGTCGACCCTCTCGACCGAGGAGAAGGAGCGCGTCTGGCCCGGACTCGTCGAGCTCTTCGCCCCGTACGCGAGCTACCGCGAGAAGACGGACCGGGACATCCCCGTCGTCCGGATCAGCCGAAAGGCCTGAGCGGAGCGGGCCGGGGGCCGGTCGGGCCTGCCGGCCCGGACCGGCCCCCGGGTCAGCCGTCCTGCTCCACGCCGAGGTCCGGCAGACCGAGGTCCCGCAGCCGGGCGCGGTCCGCGATCAGGTTGATCTCCACCACCAGGCCGTCCCGGATCGTGAAGTCCATGACGGAGACCGGCTCGCCGTTCGGCGCGGTGACCAGCCCGGGAGCGCCGTTCACCAGAGCGAGCCGGGCGAACGGCGCCACCCGGCGGAACCGGACCGCCTGTCCCGCGACCTTCCCGGCGCCGCGCACCAGGTGGGACACCCCGCCTTCCAGGGCTCCCGCATCGACTCGCAGCACTACCTCCGGGTCGAGGACCGCGACGAGTGCGTCCAGGTCGCCGGCGCGCGAGGCCGCGAGGAACGCCTCCACCACCTGCCGCCTGCGCGTCGTGTCGCTCTGTGGCGCCGGTCCTTCGCGGCGCACCCGTCTGCGGGCCCGGCTGGCGAGTTGGCGGGTCGCGGCCGGGGTCCGGTCCACCACCGGCGCGATGGAGTCGAACGGTACGGCGAACAGATCGTGCAGCACGAACGCGATCCGCTCCGCCGGGGCGAGCCGGTCGAGCACGACGAGCAGCGCGAGGCCCACCGAGTCCGTCAGCACGGCCTCTTCCTCGGGAGCCGTCGCCGCGGTGACGACCGGGTCCGGCACATGGGTGTCCAAGGGCTCCTCGCGCCGAGCGGTGCGGGAGCGCAGCATGTCCAGACAGACCCGACTGACCACCGTGGTCAGCCACGCACTGACATCGCGCAGTGCGCCGTCACCGGTGCGCGCGAGGCGGATCCACGCCTCCTGCACGGCGTCCTCCGCCTCGCTCAGCGAACCGAGCATGCGGTAGGCGACGGAGCGCAGGCGTGGGCGGTCCTGCTCGAAGCGTGCGGCCAGCGCGTCCGCGTCGCGTTCCGCCTCGTGCTCGGTCTGCTCGGCCCTGTACGTGTCGGGCATGGCGCCCCTTCTGTGCTGCTGTGCCCTGCCTCGCACGGCGGTGGGCATCGTCCCAGGCGTACGGCGCGATCGCGCCGCACATCAGGTCGACGTACGGACCGGGTCCGGGTGTGACATCAAGGACCCGCGGCCGGCGCGGGCCGGACCCGGTCCCGGATCCGAGCCGTCACGCAAGAGTGCGTTCACCGGGCGCGGGCACCCGAGCCGGGAGACAGTGGGACGACACGGGCCGTGCGGCGGGGAGCGTGTACGGCGCACGGCCTCGGAGCATGGAGGAGCACCTCATGACCCATCCGATCCCCGACCCCGTACCGCCGGGTCCTGCACCGGAACCCGGGCCCGCCCCCGGGCCGCCGCCGGGCCCCGGTCCCGGCCCGGGCGATCCGACTCCCGGACCGGAGCCCGGTCCCGAACCCGGACGTCCGGGCGAGCCCGGTCCCGAGCGCCCGGGCCCCGAGCCGTTCCCCTCGCCCGTGCCGGGACCGGACCCCGCGCCTGTCCCGCAGCCACCGCCGTCCCCGGTCCCGCAGCCGCCGGGGCCCGACCCGGCGCCGGAACCGCAGCCGGGGCCGATGTCCTGAGCAGGGCCCGCGAGGTATCCGCAGGCGGCCGCGTGCCGCCTGCGGACGTGGCGAAACGGGACGGAACGGGACTCGAGCGGGAAACCCCCTGGGGCGGCACGAGCGAGATCTTTTAGGCTGAGCCGATATTTCCACCAGCGCGCCCGGGGAGTGTGCCAGCCATGGCTCTGTTCGACCTTCCGCTCGACGAACTGCAGGAGTACCGGCCCGACGTACCGGAGCCCGAGGACTTCGACGCCTTCTGGGAGAAGACCCTCGCCGAGGCCCGCGAGCACGACCTGGACGCGCGCTTCGAGCGGGTGGACATCCCGCTCGCCGGCGTCGACGTCTTCGACGTGACCTTCGCCGGCTTCGGCGGGCACCCCATCAAGGGCTGGCTGGTACTCCCGGCCGGTGCCCGCGAGCCGCTGCCCGCGGTGGTCGAGTACATCGGGTACGGCGGCGGCCGCGGACTGCCGCACATGCACCTGCTCTGGGCCACCGCCGGATACGCGCACTTCGTGATGGACACCCGCGGTCAGGGCAGCTCCAACGCCGCGCAGGGCGACACCGCCGACCCGGTCGGCAGCGCGCCGGCCACGTCCGGCTTCATGACGCGCGGCATCGAGGACCCGCACGAGTACTACTACCGCCGGCTGTACACGGACGCGGTCCGTGCGGTCGAGGCGGCACGCTCGCACCCGCTGGTCGACGCCTCCCGTGTCGCGGCGGTCGGCGGCAGCCAGGGCGGCGGCGTGACCATCGCCGTCGGCGGTCTGGTGCCCGACCTCGTGGCGATCGCCCCCGACGTGCCGTTCCTGTGCCACTTCCGGCGCTCGACCACACTCACCGACCGGATGCCCTACCGGGAGATCGGTATCTATCTCAAGGCCCGCCGGTCGGACCACGAGAACGTGTACCGCACGCTGTCCTACTTCGACGGCGTGAACTTCGCCGCCCGGGGCCGTGCTCCGGCCTTGTTCTCCGCGGCGCTCGAGGACCAGACCTGCCCGCCCTCGACGGTGTTCGCGGCCTTCAACGCGTATGCCGGACGCGAGCGTTCCATGGAGGTCTACTCCTTCAACGACCATGAAGGCGGCGGGCCGTATCAGGAGGACGTGAAGCTGCGCTGGCTGCCTCAGTACCTGCGGGGCTGACCCTCCTGACGGGCTGATCAAGCCAACTGTCGGCACAGGGGGCGGACTTGGCGCCACGCGCGCCCCCTTGTCATGGACTGTTCGGGACGATTAGCTTGGCGATTCCCGTCGCGCGCACTACAGGGGGAATCATGGCCTTACGCGGCCGTCACCGCCGTTATCAGCCCAGCAGGATCAACCGAGCCTCGCTCACCGTGACGGCGGGCGGGGCCGGTATGGCCCTGCCACTCCTCGGCAGTGGAGCCGCGCAAGCGGCCGACGTGGACACCTGGAACAAGGTCGCCGCCTGCGAGTCGACCAACAACTGGTCGATCAACACGGGTAACGGCTACTACGGCGGCCTGCAGTTCAAGCAGTCCACCTGGGAGGCCTACGGCGGCACGCGCTACGCGCCGCGAGCCGACCTGGCCTCCAAGGACCAGCAGATAGCCGTGGCCGAGAAGGTCCTCAAGGGCCAAGGCCCCGGTGCCTGGCCGGCCTGCTCGGTCCGCGCCGGACTGACCCGGGGCGGCGACGCGCCGGACATCAACCCCGGCGGTTCGAGCGGCAAGGACTCGGCGAAGCCCGCCGTACAGCCGCGCGACAAACCCGACGAGGAGCGCCGCGCCAAGCCGGAGACGACGCCGCAGTCGAACGCCGGCCGGGGCGGTATGTACACCGTGGTACGCGGCGACAGCCTGTCCACGATCGCCGATTCGGAGCGGGTCGACGGCGGCTGGAAGCAGCTCTACGCGGAGAACCGCAAGGTCATCGGCGGCGACCCCGACATGATCGTCCCGGGCCAGCGGCTGACGGTCGACGGCAAGGGCAAGCCCGCGGCGAAGCCCGAACGCGCCGCCGCGAAGCCGGCCCCCAAGCCGGAGTCGAAGCCCGAGTCCAAGCCGGAGTCGAAGCCGCAGTCCAAGCCGCAGTCCAAGCCGCAGGCCAAGCCCGACAAGGCGGAGCAGGCGAGCTCCCGCAGCAAGGGCATGTCGGCCCCGGTCGCGGCCGGCCCCAGTACGCCCTACCGCGCGTCCGGCGGGTCCTGGGCCAGCGGCTACCACACAGGTGTCGACTTCCCGGTGGCCACCGGGACTTCGGTCAAGGCGGTCGCGCAGGGCAAGGTCGTCTCGGCGGGCTGGAGCGGCAGCTACGGCTACGAGGTCGTCATCCGGCACACGGACGGCAAGTACAGCCAGTACGCGCACCTGTCCGCGCTCAACGTGAAGGCGGGCCAGAGCGTGGGTGCGGGTCAGCGCATCGCCCGCTCCGGCACCACGGGCAACAGCACCGGCCCGCACCTGCACTTCGAGATCCGCACGGGGCCCGGCTACGGCGCCGACGTCGACCCGTTGCGGTACCTGAGGGCCGGGGGAGTGCGCATCTAGGGGCTTCGAGGCCGACGGGTCATCGGCTCGCACGAATCGTCGGGCGTCCGGTCCCGAGAGACCGCCGGGCGCCTATGCCTCGGCGGTCTCGTCCTTCCCCGCCTTCCCCGCCGTCCCCGCCGTCCCCGCCTTCCCCGCCTTCCCCGCCGTCCCCGCCGTCCCCGCCTTCCCCGCCGTTCCCGACGGAGGCGTCCCGTGGATGCCGAGCAGGGTGTCCAGGACCGTGTCCGCGTAGGCCCGTGTGAGCGGCCGACCGCTGATCATCCGCCGGTACCACAGCGGCGCGACGAGGAGGTCCTCGACCAACAGCGGCTCCAGACTGGCCAGTTGTCCGTCCCGCGGGCCGGCGCCGATGCGCTCCTGGTTGCGGCCGGACAGCAGGTTGTCGATCTGTTCCTGCAGGATGGTGGCGAGTTCCGTGTCGTGCTGCGCGGTCCCGGCCACCCAAGCGACGACGTCGCCCAGCACCGGGTCGGTGAGCTCATCGACGACGCCGTGCAGCCAGCGGCGGAGATCGGCGACCAGGTCCCCCGTGTCGCCGATGGCGAAGTAGGGCTCGCCGAGGCGCTCGGTGAGCACGGCGAGGAACAGTTTCCCTTTCGAGGGCCACCAGCGGTACAGCGTCGGCTTGCCGACCCGCGCGCGCTGCGCGATCGCTTCCATGGTCACCGCTGAGTAGCCCCGTTCCGCGCACAGGTCGAGTGCAGCCTGAAGGATCGCGGCATGTGAGCGCGCGGAGCGGCCAGGCGAATTCGGCATGGAAGAAGCTACTTGAGAACGCAACGTTCCGTTCTGACGAGGAGGCGTCGATGGAAGCACGTCTGAACCCGCTCGTCAGCCGGGTCGCGGGCAAGGTCCTCAAGCACTTCATCGCTGCGAACAAGGCGCTGGAGGAGCCGACCGTGCCCTTCGCGACGCAGGAGTTGGTCAACTCCGGGCCAGTCAGATCAACGGCTGCGCAGGTTGCATCGACATGCACACCAAGGAGGCCGCGCACGCCGGAGAGACGTCGGTGCGGCCGAACCTGGCGGCCGCTTGGCGCGATGCCACCGTGTTCACCGAGGCCGAGCGGGCCGCTCTGGAACTCGCCGAAGAAGGCAGCCGCCTGGCCGACGCTGCCGGTGGCGTCCCGGACGAGGTCTGGGCGCGCGCCACCAAGCACTACGACGACAATCAATTCGCCGAGCTGGTGTGCGTGATCGCTTGCATCAACGCCTTCAACCGCTTGAACGCCATCACCTGCCAGCCGGCCGGCGACTATCGCGTCGGCCGGCACTGAGGGGCGCGTCGGGGCCCGTCGCCGGGTCGCCGAGGTGAACCGCTGTGTGCCTTGGCGTGTGCTCAGCCCCGGCCGCCGCCGGCGTGCGTGCACGGTCGGTGAGGGCCGCCGCCGGCCGGCTCGTCGTCGGGCGACAGGTGCTCGATGGCCGGGGCGTCCTGCAGTCCGGACGGGGGAGGCAGCGCGGGGAGCTGGGCCGTGAGTCCGTCGAACACCTCGGCTTCCGCGCGCCTGGCACCGGATTCCCGGCGCCCACCGCCCTGCGCGGGCACGGCATCGTCCCGTCGGGCCGGAGGGCCTTCGACGGCCGCCGGCTGGGTGCGGCCGATGCGCTCGGTGGTGAGCAGTATCAGGCCGCCTGCGGCGACCACTCCGCAGCCGAGCGCGATGGCCGTACCCGTCGACCCGTACCGGAACGACTCCTCGAAGAGGGTGATGCCGACCGCAGCGGCCACCACCGGGTTCACCACGGTGACCGTGGCCAGCGGCGCTGCGAGGCCCGCGCCGCGGTAGGACGCCTGGGAGAGCAGGAGCCCGGCCGAAGCGAGTACGCCGATCACGGCGAAGCTGGACAGCCGGGCCGACATCGTGTGGGCGCTCCAGTCCACCGCCACCGTCTTGGTGAAGACCGAGGCGATGCCGAAGGCGACACCGGCCGCGGTGGCCAGGAGCACACTGCGCACCACGGGATGCCGGTGCACGGCGTGCGCCAGCACCATCAGTACGGCCACCGCGGAGAAGGTGGTGACGGCGACGAGGATCCGCTCCCCGCCGTCGAGCGAACCGGTGTCGGCGGTGCCCGTGAGGGCGAGCAGTCCCGCAAGGCCCACCGTCGCCATGATCGCGCCGCGCCAGGCGGTCGTGCCTGCCCGCCGCCCCACGAACAGCGCCGCCAGCGGCAGCGCGAACACGATCGTCAGCGCACCGAGCGGCTGTACGAGACTGAGCGGACCGAACGCGAGAGCGGCGACGTGCAGGATGGCGCCGATGCCGTTGAGGCCCACGGCGATCCACCAGGACGGGCGGCGGACCGGGGCGTAGGAGTTTCCGGGGGTGGTCACGGCCACCCGCTCCTGCACGATCGCCCCCGCTGCGTAGGTCAGGGCGGAGACGAGGGACAGCAGCACAGACAGCGCCAGTGCGCTCATCGGGCCCTCCTCGCCAGGTCGTGCGGCATCGGGTCGGCTTCCATGGTCCTACCATGTCGCGCCCGACGCCTGCCGTCGTCGTCCTTGAGCAGGCACCTGCTCATACCGCCGACGTAGTACTCCGGGGACCGAGTAGTCCTGTGGATGGTCGACTTCCGGACCGGGCGGGTGAGTTCGGGCCGGTCGCGCTCGCCGGCCGACTCCGGCGGATGCGGTGAGGACCCCGTGCGCAGTGGACGGCGGGCCGGCCAACTCCTGTCTGTCGCGGGGTGGATGCACTGCGTGATCGGCGATGGGTGTCCGGGGACGGGGTGTCGAGATGTCGCGGGGACGGGGATCATGGCCGGGTGGATCTCGTACAGCTCGGCAACGTCGGTGGATTCTTCGCGCTGCGCACCGGAGCACCGCCCAGGGGCGCGCTACCGCTCGCGGAGGTCTACGCGGGGGAAGGCGCGGCCCTCGGTCACCGGGTCGGCAAGGTGGTGGCGCGGCTGAGGGCACCGGAGGTGCGGGTCGGGGTGTCCGTCGCGCAGCTCGGTCTGGCCGCCCGCCTGTGCTCGGTCGCCGTCGGCGGCGCCGCGCTCTTCTGCGCGGTACCCGACCTCGATCCGCGGCGACTGTACTGGGATCCGGACGGGACCAGCCCCGACGACCTGTGGATCGACCGCGTCGACCCGCTGCCCGTGGACCGGATCGCCGAGGTGCTGTGGGAGGGCCATCTCGCCCCTCTGTCGGCCGTGTTGACTCGCCACTATCGCATCGCCCCCGGCCTTCTGCGGGGCAACGCAGGCTCGGCACTCGCCGGTTCGGTGCGCGAGCTGGAGACCTGGGCCGGGAAGGCCGGCCGGCCGGAGGTGGCTGCCGGAGGCCGGGAGGCCGCAGAAGCGCTGCTCGTACATCCGGGCCTGCGGGCCGAGGGGCCACTGCCCGCGCCCGGCGCACGTCACCGGCGGCGTAGTTGCTGCCTCTACTACCGCTGCCCCGGCGGCGGACTCTGCGGTGACTGCTGCTTCGATGCGCCACCGCGGAGCCGGCAGAGGTGAGACGGAGTCCGCTACGGCGGCGTGAACTTCGGTCAGGCGCAAGGGAATTCGGCCGCCGACGGCGTATTCATCCTGGCGAATTCAACCCTGAGTGCCTGCTGCTCGGGAGCCTTCGGCGCACGAATTGATTGACGCCTTCCAGTGCGAGTGCGGCAACGGCGACCGTCACCAGTCGCGCCCAGTAGGGGAAGTGGAAAAACTCGCCGCAGATGAAGGAAACGGCGATACCGGCAAGGATAGTCACCCAGATGGGGAGTCTCTTCGCCTCGGTTTTCGCCGCTGCCGTTCGGGAGGAGGGGGTCATGCGGTTTCCTCGACGTTCGTTGGGAATCGAGCCGGCTCACTGGTGCATCGAGTGAGCTCTGCTGGTATGCCGGTCGTGCGGTAGCACGCACGCGTGGTGGAACAGAGAGCAGGGGAGGTGGGGGTCGGATTCGACGCCTGCGATGACCTGGGACGTCTTCATGCGATCCATGCGGCCGCCCCCACCATTGCTGGTCCTGACCGGGGGCGGCCGGGGTTGACTTTAACGCGGCTTGATCATCGCCCCCATGTCCCGGCAATGTGATCGTTCGCACTTTCCTGGCGCACAACCTTCACGCGGTAGCGCTCGTCTCTCGGGAGTACGTCGCCGGCCCGAATGCGCGGGTATGAAGCAGGCGCAGCACGGCAGTTGGGGCAAACCCCGAAGGGCGCGGCGCCGCAATATCGCCGAGAAAGGAATACCTGATGCGGAAGCAGGGGAACGAAGGGATACCCACCGCGGCACAGTGGTGGGGAGAGGTCGGTGTCTTTTCCCTGACCACCGTCGGCGTCGCGGTACTGGCCGCCGTCGTGCTGGGGGCGGCCGACGGGCGCCCGCCCGTGGTGGACCTCGGAGTGCTTCTCCCCGCCGGCGTGGTGGGACTCTGGGCGGCGCGCTCGTACCGCCGCACCTGCCTGGCGAACCGCCGGGCCGCGTCCGGGGACTAGGGCATGTCAGGAACGTCCTGCACCGCACTCACGGCACTCACGGCGCCCGGTACGCATTCTCGGCGCACCGCCCGATAGCCCGAGTACGTCCCGTACGAGGACTCCCGGCCGGAGTGCCGAGAGCACGCACCAAACACACACCGCGAGCACCGCACACGACTTTCCGGACACGTTTTCCGGACGCGCTCTAGAACAGCGTCGCCCCGCCGTCGTTCCCGCTCTCCTCGCCGACCGCGGGGACGTCGAGGGTGAGTTGCCCCGGGCACGGATCCGTCGGCCGTTCCCACGAGCCGTCGCACGAGGTCAGTTTCGCCCGCTGGCTCTCGGGTGGGTCGTGGCGCCAGATCATGCCGCCGACGACGGCGATGGACCGTTTGCATACGGGGCAGGGGCGGCGCGGCGAACGGCTCACTGGACACCCGCCCGCGGACTCTGCTGCGCGTCATGATCGCTTGTCATCACCACTCATGATGACGAACGCCCTCGCAAGGCGGGGACGTTCCCGCGTGGCGTTTCGGAAATCAGTGGCCGCGCCCGGGGGCGAGGCGGCGGATTCGGTCCGGGACATGCGAAAGGCAGGGAGACCTCTCCCTGCCACTCTCAACTTATAGCGCACCTAGGGGCTTGCGGCAAGGCCCCCGTGGTGCCGCACAATCGTCCGCCGAGTCCACAACCTGCGGAAACGAGGGCACGACGTGCGTGTGTTGGCGGCATACGGGGGCGCCATGGCGTCGAATCGGGAGGCGTCGGCCGTTGTAGGGGCCGGCGCTGTGCGACGGAGGACGACTGCCCCGGAGGTGGCGCGGTGAGCGAAGGTTACGTGTGGGACCTGCAGGAGATCGAGGCGACGCAGGTCGCGGCCGCGGGCGGCAAGGGCGCGCAGCTGGGCGCGCTGTCACGGATCGAAGGCATCCGGGTTCCGGGCGGCTTCTGCGTGACGACACAAGCCTTCGAACGGATCATGGCTGAAGCGCCGACGCTCGACGACCGGCTCGACGAGCTGTCGCGCCTGGCCCCGGACGACCGCGAGGGGATCCGTACGCTCAGCGCGCGGATCCGCCGCACCATCGAGGCGATCACCGTGCCGGACGATCTCGCGGCGGCGATCACCGGCGCGCTCGTCCGCCACGGCGAGCAGGCAGCCTATGCGGTGCGCTCCAGCGCGACCGCGGAGGATCTGCCGACCGCTTCCTCCGCCGGCCAGCAGGACACCTGTCTGAACGTCGTGGGGCCGCAGGCGATCCTGCGGCACATCAGCCGGTGCTGGGCCTCGCTGTTCACCGAGCGGGCCGTGACGTACCGCCGCCGGAGCGGTGTCGACGACCGTACGGTGCGGATGGCCGTCGTCGTGCAGGAGATGGTGCTGCCACAGGCGGCGGGGATCCTGTTCACGGCCGATCCCGTCTCGGGCGACCGGACCGTCGCCACCGTGGACGCCGGGTTCGGCCTCGGTGAGGCTCTGGTCTCCGGCCTGGTGAACCCGGACGTCTTCAGGGTCCGGCACGGCGAGGTCGTCGAGCGCACGATCGCCGCCAAACAGCGTGCCGTGCACGGCCTGCCGGACGGCGGCACCCAGGAAGTCGGAGTCGACCCGCAGCGCCAGGAGGAGCCCGCGCTGACGGACGAGGACGTCGTACGGCTCGTCGGGATCGGGAGGCGGATCGAGGAGCACTTCGGGCGCCCGCAGGACATCGAATGGTGTCTGGCGGACGACGAGTTCCAGATCGTGCAGAGCCGGCCGATCACCACGCTCTTTCCCGTACCCGAGACCGAGGACGGCGACGGCGACGAGGCGAAGCACTACTACGTCTCCGTCGGCCACCAGCAGATGATGACCGACCCCATGAAGCCCCTGGGCCTGTCCGTATGGCAGCTGACGGCCATGGCGCCCATGCACCACGCCGGCGGCCGGCTGTGGGTCGACGTCACCCGGCGGCTCGCGGAGCCCGCCGGCCGCGCCGCGCTCCTCGACCTCATGGGCCGCGGCGACCCACTGACCAAAGACGCCCTCGAGACCGTCCTCGAGCGCGACGGCCTCGCCCCTGCACCACCCGAAGAGATGCCTGGCGCACCGCAGTCCGGCGGCCGGCCCACCTCGATCGAGACGGATCCCGCGCTCGTCACCGAACTGATCGAACGTAACGAGGCCTCCGTCGCCGCCCTGGAACGCGACATCCGGACGAAGCGCGGACCGGCGTTGTTCGACTTCCTGCTCGAGGCCTTCGAGGAGCACAAGCGCGTACTGACCGATCCGCTGAGCTACCAGGCGATCATGGCGGGGATGGAGGCCGGCTGGTGGCTCAACGACCACCTCGCGGACTGGCTGGGCGAGAAGAGCGTCGCCGACACGCTCACGTTGTCCGCGCCCGACAACATCACGTCCCAGATGGGCCTGGCCCTGCTCGATGTCGCGGACGTCATCCGCCCGCACGCGGAAGTGGTGGCGTTCCTGCAGCGGGCGGAGGGCGACGACTTCCTCGACGACCTGGCGAGACTCCCGGGCGGGACCGAGGCGCGTGACGCCCTGGAGACCTACCTCGACCGGTACGGCATGCGCTGCGTCGGCGAGATCGACATCACCCGGCCCCGCTGGCGCGAGCGCCCCGCCACGCTCGTTCCCGTACTCCTCGACAACATCCGGAACTTCGGACCGGGCGCCGCCGAACGGCGCTTCGAGCAAGGGCGGCAGAAGGCGCAGCTGAAGGCGGCGGAGGTACTGGCACGCTTGCGCGCCCTGCCGGACGGGGAAGGGAAGGC
This sequence comes from Streptomyces sp. YIM 130001, assembly GCF_003574445.1. Lineage (GTDB taxonomy): Bacteria > Actinomycetota > Actinomycetes > Streptomycetales > Streptomycetaceae > Streptomyces. The sequence goes on along the minus strand of NZ_KZ984549.1, from coordinate 145,040 downwards.
GGCCGAGGCGGAGCGGATGATCGACCGGCTGCGGACCTTCGCCGGCTACCGGGAGTATCCGAAGTACGGCATCATCAGCCGCTACTTCGTCTACCGGAAGGCGCTGCTCGGGGAGGCTGAGCGCCTGGTGCGGGACGGTGTGCTGCGGGACGCGGAGGACATCCACTACCTCACGTTCCCGGAACTCCACGACGTGGTGCGCTCGCACCGGGTGGACGACGGGCTCGTCGAGGAGCGCAGGGACGCGTTCCGGTCGTACCTGGCACTCAGACCCCCGCGGGTCCTCACCTCGCACGGCGAGACGGTGACGGGGGCCTACCGGCGCGACAACGTGCCGGAGGGTGCCCTGGCCGGACTCCCGGTCTCCGCCGGGACCGTCGAGGGACGTGCCCGCGTCGTCCTCGACATGGCGGACGCCGACCTCGACGGGGACGACATCCTGGTCACCGCCCACACCGACCCCAGCTGGTCGCCCCTGTTCGTCGGGATCGCGGGTCTGGTGACGGAGGTGGGCGGCCTGATGACGCACGGCGCGGTGATCGCCCGGGAGTACGGCCTGCCGGCAGTGGTGGGCGTCGAGCAGGCGACACGGCGGATCAAGGACGGCCGGCGCATCCGGGTGCACGGCACCGACGGTTACGTGGAGCTCCTGTCCTGAGCAGCCGCACCGGGGCGCTCGAAGCGGCTGCTTCGGGCGCCCCGTCGGGCGGGGACTGGCGGGTCCCCCGCTCTTCCCCCGGAAGCGCTTCTGGGTGACCATGAGGGAGCTGCCGACGCCAGGCGGACGGGAGGGCCGAGAGTGAGAGTGGGCCTGCTCAGCCGTGAGTACCCGCCCGACGTCTATGGCGGCGCGGGAGTCCATGTGGAGTTCCTGGCAAGGGAGTTACGGTCGCTCGCCGATGTGACCGTGCACTGCTGGGGCGAGGGACGCGGCGACGGCGTCGTCCGGCACTCCGCCTGGAGCACCCTCGCCGATGCCAACGACGTGCTGCGGACGTTCTCCGTCGACCTGTCCATGGCCGCGGCCCTCGCCGGCCGTGACCTGGTCCACTCGCACACCTGGTACGCGAACCTCGCCGGCCACCTCGCCGCCCTGCTGCACGGCGTCCCGCACGTCGCCACCGCGCACTCGCTCGAACCGCTCCGGCCCTGGAAGGCCGAACAGCTCGGAGGCGGCTACGCCCTGTCCTCCTGGGCCGAACGCACCGCCCTGGAGGCAGCCGACGCGGTGATCGCCGTGTCCCACGGAATGCGTACGGACATCCTCGACTGCTACCCGGCGGTGGACCCCGCCCGCGTGCACGTGGTGCACAACGGCATCGACACCCGTCTCTACCGGCCCGACCCGGGCACCGGCACCCTCGCACGGCACGGCATCGACGCCGACCGCCCGTACCTCCTGTTCGTCGGCCGCATCACCCGCCAGAAAGGGGTGCCCCATCTACTGCGTGCGGCCCGGCACTTCGACCCGGCCCTCCAGCTGGTGCTGTGCGCCGGCGCCGCGGACACTCCCGAGACGGACGCCGAATTCCGGGCGCTGTATGCGGAGTTGAGTGAAAGTCGACGTGGCGTGCACTGGATCCCCGCCATGCTGCCGCGTGACGAGATCGTGCAACTCCTCAGCCACGCGGCGGCTTTCGTGTGCCCGTCGGTGTACGAACCTCTTGGCATCGTCAATCTGGAGGCCATGGCGTGCGGTGCCGCCGTGGTCGCGTCCGATGTCGGCGGCATTCCGGAGGTGGTCGAGCACGGCGTGACCGGATTGCTCGTGCCGTACGACGAGGCGGCCACGGACCACTTCGAGACCGGGCTCGCGGACGCGGTGAACCGGCTGGTCGCCGAACCGTCGACGGCGCGAGCGCTCGGCGAGGCCGGACGGGCCCGCGCAGTAAGGGAGTTCGGCTGGGACACAGTGGCCCGAGCCACCCACGCGATCTACCGGAGCCTGCTCGACAGGCGCCGGCCGGCGGCGTGACCCCGTGGACGGCCGTCACTCACCACCTGAAGCACAGCGCGGCCTGACCAGACATACGCATTCGGCAACGACCAAGGGGGCGGCCCATGCGTGGTGGACCTTCGGTACTCGGCATCGTCCTGGCAGGAGGCGAGGGCAAGCGCCTCATGCCGCTCACCACCGATCGCGCCAAACCAGCGGTCACCTTCGGCGGGACCTACCGGCTCGTCGACTTCGTCCTGTCCAACCTGGTCAACGCGGGCATCCTGCGGATCTGCGTACTGACCCAGTACAAGTCGCACTCCCTCGACCGCCACGTGACGACCACCTGGCGCATGTCGAGCCTGCTCGGCAACTACGTCACGCCGGTCCCCGCACAGCAGCGGCTCGGCCCGCGCTGGTACCTGGGCAGCGCGGACGCGATCCTGCAGTCACTGAACCTCGTGCACGACGAACAGCCGGACCACATCGCGGTGTTCGGCGCCGACCACGTCTACCGCATGGACCCGCGGCAGATGCTCGAGCAGCACGTCGAGAGCGGCGCAGCCGTCACCGTGGCGGGCATCCGGGTGCCGCGCGTCGAGGCCTCCGCGTTCGGCATCATCACCCCGGCCCGGGGCAGTACGCGGGTGGAACGCTTCCAGGAGAAGCCCGTCGCGCCGCCGGGACTGCCCGACGATCCGAGCCGGGTTTTCGCGTCCATGGGCAACTACATCTTCACCACCAAGGCCCTCATCGACGCCCTGCAACAGGACGCGGAGGACCGGGACTCGGTGCACGACATGGGCGGATCCATCCTGCCCATGCTCACCGAACGCGGAGTCGCCCAGCTCTACGACTTCGACGCCAACCACGTACCGGGCGAGACCTCGCGCGACCACGGCTACTGGCGGGACGTCGGAACCCTGGACGCGTACTACGAGGCCCATATGGACCTCGTGTCGGACACCCCCGCCTTCGACCTGTACAACCGGCACTGGCCGATCTACACCCACCCCGGCCAGCTGCCGCCCGCCCGATTCGTGGCGGGCGGTATCGCGGGGGAGTCCGTGGTCAGTCCCGGCTGCGTCATCCGCGGGCAGGTCACCCGCTCGGTGCTCTCGCCGGGCGTCGTCGTCGAGCCGGGCGCCGTCGTCCAGGGCTCGGTGCTGCACGACAACGTGCGCATCGGCCGCGGTGCGGTCGTACGAGGCGCCATCCTCGACAAGAACGTGGACGTCCCGGCGGGCGCGACGATCGGCGTGAACCCCGACCGCGACGGAGAGCTCTACACCGTCTCTCCGGGCGGGATCATCGCCCTCGGGAAGGGGCGAGTGATCGAGACGTGAGAGTCGTGTCCCGCCGCCTGGCATCATCGACGGCGTGATTCCCGACGCTGTGCCCGAGCCGCCGCCTGAGGGGGCCGGGTCAGGGCATGCCGCACGAACGTCCGCCTACGCGGCCGTGGGTGCACGGTTGTCGCTGTTCAGTGATCGGCGACTCGCGGATGCCGTGGCCGCCGCGCCGGGTCTGGGCTCCGGTATCGGAGGCAGGTCGGCGGAGCTGGAGATCGAGGGGAGGGGCGTCTTCGTCAAGCGGGTGCCGCTGACGGACATCGAGTTGCAGCCGGAGCACCTGCGGTCCACCGCGAACCTGTTCGGGCTGCCCCTCCATTACCAGTACGGGGTGGGCTCGACGGGGTTCGGAGCCTGGCGAGAGCTGGCCACGCACATCATCACCACGGGCTGGGTCCTGAGGGACGCGTACGCGGGTTTCCCCCTGCTGTACCACTGGCGGGTGCTCCCGGACCGTCCCCCTGCCGACTTCGCCGACGAGTTCGGCGGCGTCGAGGGGGCCGTCGCACATTGGGAAGGGTCACCGGCCGTGGGCCGTCGGCTCGAGGCCATCGGCAGTTCCTCGCACAGTCTGGTCCTCTTCCTGGAGCGCGTGCCGCAGACCCTCGCCGGCCGACTCGGCGAGATCCGCGACACGGCCCAGCAGGACGCGTGCGGCCCGTCGCCGTATCTCTGGGTGGAAGACGAACTCCTGCGGGGGACGGAGTTCATGAGGGCCCACGGGCTCGTGCACTTCGACGCACACTTCGCCAATCTGCTGACCGACGGACGGCAGGTCTACTTCGCGGACTTCGGGCTCGCGTCGAGCCGGGACTTCGAACTCTCGGCGGAGGAAGCCGACTTCCTCACCGATCACCTCGTGTATGACCGCTCCTTCGCGCCGAGCCATCTGCTTCGCCACTATCTGCCGGACGACGTCAGGGGCGGCAGTGAACACGGAGCCTTCCTGCGTGACTGGGTGGAGGGGCGCCGACCCGACGGCGTGCCGCCCGGCATCGGCGCGATCATCGACCGGCATGCGCGGCACGCCATCGTCCTGGACGACTTCCATCACCGGCTCGTCACGCGGAGCAAGCGCACGCCGTTTCCGGCAGCCGCGGTCCGACGGGCTCTCTCGGATCCGCAGCGATCGGGGCAACTGCCGTGACAGGCCGACCGGTCGGCGATCGGCAGATCGTGCTCGACGCGCGGTACTCACATGCCCTGAGCCCGGTCGTGGACCCGTTTCGCGTCCGGGCCGAGCAGCTCCGCCGAGGTGGTGCTGCTTTCCGTAGCCGAGTCGCCGTAGCTCGTCACTCCGACCACCGTGCCCCGGCCCTGATCGCGGTGGAAGCCGGCGAGCCACGGCCCGCCGCTCGCGCCGCCGCCCATGCCGCAGGGGACCTTCTGGGCGTGGCCGTCCGCGGCGCGAGCGGTCCCGGCGCAGAAGAGCAGCCGCTCGCCGCGCTCCGGGCTCGTGGCCGGATAGCCGAACACCGTGACCCTGCCGCCCGGCCGGTCGGTGAAGGCCACCGGCAGGGTGCCCACCGCGTCCGCGAGATCCCGGCCGTCGCCGGGGTCGACCGCCAGGGCCGCGACATCGACCTTGTCGTCCTGCTCCCAGGAGCGCGGCATGGCGAACCCTCGTACCGCGTAAGCCCCGTAGGGCTGCTTGCCCTCGGCGTAGGCCGGCACGAACACCATCGAGATGTGGTGGTTGCCGGGGGAGGCGGGCAACTGCACGCAGTGCCCCGCGGTCATTGCCGTCGAACGGTTCCGGCCGGGCACCGAAGTGGCCGTGCACCAGGAGTCGTTGCCCTTGTCGTCGACGAAGAAGAGCCGTCCGACGGCGGCCATCCGCGGGCCCTTCCAGGGCTTCAGGTTCGCGGGCGTCGCGCCCTCGTCCAGCGCGGCCCCCGCATCGCGCATGCGCTGCGGAGTCCAGTAAGCGAGTGCCTCGGTGCGGTCCGCCTTGCCGAACGTCACCGTGGAGACCGGGTCGGCGGCGTGCGCGGCGCCACCGGCCGGCACCAGACCGACCGCTGCCACCAGCACGAGCGCGCAGGGCCCGGGTGCTCTGAGCCGCATGAATCCAACGTAAGCCGGGAGCCTCCGCCGGGCCATTCGACCGGTCTGCGGGGCCCAGTGGTTGCTCAGGTCAGCGGCTCGTGGTTGACCCAGATCGCCTTGTACGGGTGGCGGCCCTGCCACCGCTGGATGAGATCGAGCGCCCCCGGCATCGTGAACGTGGCGTTCAGAGCGTCGAGATCGGCCAGACGCAGCTGCAGGACCGCGCTGGCGACGGCCACGGGGGAGTGGTCGTCACCCGGGACGCGGATATGGTGCCGGGCCGCGAACGACTCGACCAGACCGGACCCGCTCACGAGCTCCTCGAACTCCCTGAGGTAGGCGTCGAGCTCATCGGTGGGAATCGGATGGTCGAACGCAACGATCATCGTGTGGTGAATCATGCCTCCAGAGAACAGGCATTTCGCGCGACCGTCCAAGATCCGTCCGTTCTCGTTCCATGCCTGCCAGGAATCGATGCGACGGTAGTCTCGGAGCATGGCCGAACTGGAGACCCGAGAGCTGGAGTACTTCGTCGCCGTGGCCGAGGAGCTGCATTTCGGTCACGCCGCTGCTCGCCTGGCCATCGCGCAGCCGGCCCTGTCCAAGGCGGTCAGGCGGCTGGAATCCCGACTCGGAGTGACCCTCCTCGAGCGCTCCAGCAGGCGTACCGCCCTGACCCCCGCAGGCGAAGCGCTGCTGCACCACGGCCGGCACGCACTCAACGCTGTCGGCGCGGCTGCCGAGAAGGCCCGCCGGGCCGGCGATCGGCAGGCCCACCTGCGCCTGGTGATCAAACCCGGCGGAGACGCCAATCTGCTGTCGGGCATCCTGGCCGCCTACGCCGACCGGCCGGACGCCCGCCAGGTGGACATCCTCTTCGGTGGAGCCACCGACCGCGCCGACCACGTCCGCGACGGCCGTGCCGATGTCGCCCTGCTGTACGCGCCGTTCGACGACATGACCGGACTCGACCACGAGACGCTGCGGGTCGAAGGCCGTGTGGCGATCCTGCCGCCGGACCACCGGCTCGCCTCCAGCGCGCAGATCACGCTCGCCGACCTCGCCCAGGAGCCGCTGCCACGCTGGAAGGGTGTGCGCTGGACCGGAGCACCTGATGCCGCGCACGGGCCCGAGGTCACGGACGCGGCCGAGGCCCTGCACATGATCAGACTGGGGCGTACGGTGGCGATCCTGCCCAGCTCGCTGGCCGAGCCCATGGACCCCGGCCTGGTCTACCGCCCCGTGACCGACGCCCCCGACAGCGAACTGGTCCTCGCCTGGTCGCAGGACGACCGCCGCCGCCTGGTCGCCTCTTTCGTCGCTGCCGCCGTCGATGCCGTCGGGGCATCTTGAGGACGGTTGATTTCGCGGCCGCGTTCGGCGAGAGTGCGGCGGCATGGAGTACCTGTGCTGGCACCGCGACCGTTCCGAGTCCGAGGCGCTGCGGGGTGAACTGATCGAGTCGCACTGGTCGTACATGGACCGATACGCGAAGGAGATGATCGCCCGGGGGCCGACGTTCGCCGCGGGCAGTGACACTCTCACCGGGAGCCTGCACATCCTCGACCTGCCGGATGCCGCAGCGGCCCGCGCCTTCGCCTTCGACGAGCCCAACTTCCAGGCCGGCGTGTACCGGGACGTGTTGCTGCGCCGCTGGCGCAACTCCCTCGGCCGCACCATGTGGGACTTCCCGGGCGGCAGCGAGGGGAGCGACCGCTACTTCGTCCTGGGGCTCGCCCCGGACCCGGTCTCGGACCTGGAACGCCCGACCGAGGACGGCCGACTCATCGCCCATGGGCCTCTGTTGTCGGACGACGCGGCCAACTGGCTCGGCACTGCCGCCCTGTTGCGGGCCCCGTCTCCCGATGCCGCTCGGGACGTTCTCGCCCCGCACCGGTACGCCCAAGTAGAGGTCCACAGCTGGGAATTCGGCGGACGGCGCTGACCCGACCGCACCGGGGCTCCCCTCCTGAACGGATGCCCCGGTGCGACGGACACCCCGTCGCGGTGGCCGGATCGGCGGTCACAGCATTCTGCGGCGCCGTCCCAACCACGTCTGAGCGATCACGACCAACGCCAAGAAGGCGCCGCTGACCACCTGTTGGTACGCGGAGTCGAGCGAGCCGATCTGGTTGATCACGTTCTGGATCACCTTCAGGAGCAGCACGCCGACCAGCGAGCCGCTGATGAAGCCGAAGCCACCCGTGAGCAGTGTCCCGCCGATGACTACGGCCGAGATCGCCTCCAGCTCCATGCCGGTGCCGAGGATCGTCACACCCGACATCAGCCAGGCCGCGTTCAGCGCACCCGCAAGTCCGGCGCAGAGCCCGGAGAGCGTGTACACCGCGATCTTCGTACGGGCCACGGGGGCGCCCATCAGGGCGGCCGCGTCCTCGTTGCCGCCGACCGCGTACACGTACTGCCCGAAGCGGCTGCGCCGCAGGACGAGTGCGCCCACGCCGAACAGCACCACTGTGATCCACACCGGCAGACCGATGCCGAGGAGCTTCTCCTGGCCGAGCCGGGCGAAGAAGGAGTCCTTGTCGACCAGGTACGTCTCGGAGCCCTCGTCCGTCACCGACAGGAGCAGCCCGCGGGCCAGCAGCATCGCAGCCAGCGTCACGATGAACGGAGCGAGCCGTGCCCGGGCGATGAGGAGCCCGTTGACCAGGCCGATCAGGCCGCACACAGCGAGCGGCAGCAGCAGGGCGACCAGCGTCCCGTGCCGCGATCCCCAGGCGGCCAGTACGCCGCCGAGTGCGAACACGTAGCCCACCGAGAGGTCGATGCCCCCGGTGATGATCACGAACGTCATGCCCAGTGCCACGACCGCGAGGAACGCGGAGGACACGGCCATGTTCTCGAGGTTGTCGCCGGTCAGGAAGGAGTCGAAGCTCAGACTCGCGACCAGCACCATGACGACGAGTGCGACCAGGGCCCCGTGCTGCTGGGCGAGCGCGGTGAGGCGTTCGGAACGGCTGGCGCCGAGCGGCTGCTCGGTACTCGGCGTCGGGTCCTTCGCCTGTACTTCCGGTCCTGTCGTGTCGGTGGTCATCGCTTCCCCCGTTCCCGCGCCGCGTACACGGCGGCGATGATCACGATCGCCTGCGCGATCTGCGTCCAGGACGGCGGCAGGTCGTGCTTGATCAGGGTGGCTGTGAGGAGCTGGATCAGGACGGCTCCGGCCACCGTGCCGCCGATCCGAACCCGGCCGCCCGTCAGCGGTGTGCCGCCGACCACCACCGCGGTGATCGCGGACAGTTCCATCAGATTGCCGAGCGAGGTGGGGTCGCTCGCGGTGAGGCGTGCCGTGGCGATCACACCCGCAATCGCCGCGAGCGCACCGGAGACCACGTAGACGATGATCAGCACCCTGCGAACCGGCAGGCCGGCCAGCTGCGCCGCGGGCCGGCTGTCGCCGATCGCGAGGAGCTGGCGTCCGAACGTGGTGCGCCGCACCACGAACGCCACCGCGACCGCGAGCGCCGCGGCGATGATGACCAGGTACGGGATGCCGGCCACACTGCCGGAGCCGAGCGTGGCCATGCCCGGGTCCCGGACGTCCTTGAGCTGGGGGAGGAGGACCAGGGCAAGTCCGCGCCCGGCCACCATGAGGGCGAGTGTCGCCACGATCGGCTGGACCCCGACGAAGGCGATCAACGAGCCGTTCGCCAGGCCGATGACCATGCCGCCGACGATCGCGATCAGGACCGCGACCCACGGCCCGTACCCCAGATAGAGCGAGAGCAGCGAGGTGGACAGGGCCATCACCGACCCCACCGCCAGGTCGATGCCCTGCGAGCCGATCGCCAGCGCCATACCGAGCGCGACAATCATGACAGGGGCGACCTGGACGGCCTGGGTGCGGAAGTTCTCACCCGACACGAAGTTCGGAGTGATCAGCACATTGACCAGTATCAGTACGACCACGCCCGCGTAGACGCCGTAGTCCTGCAGCAGGCGCAGGGCACGGGCGCGGTCCAACTCGGGGCGGCGCAGGGCGAGATCAGTCATCCCCGACCTCCTTGCGTACGCCGGGGACCTTGGGCGCCGCCTTGTCCGCAGCGGCGTCGGCGGGACCGTCGGGCGGCGGCGCGGCGTCTGCCGAAGCGGGCGCCGCGATGGCGCGCAGCAGCATGTCCTCGGTCACCTGGTCGCCCGCCAACTCGGCGATCACACCACCGTCCTTGAGGACCACCACGCGGTCCGAACCCTCCACCAGCTCCTCCATGTCCGAGGAGATCAACAGCACGCCGAGGCCGTCCTCGGCCAGTTCGTCGATGAGTTTCTGCACCTCTGCCTTGGCTCCGACGTCGATGCCGCGGGTCGGCTCGTCGAGCAGCAGCACCTTGGGCTGCATCGCCAGCCAGCGGGCCAGCAGCACCTTCTGCTGGTTGCCGCCGGAGAGTTCGCCGACCTTCTGGTGCGGGCTCGACGCCTTGATCTGCAGCCGCTTCATGAAGGTCTCCACGATGCGGTCGATGCGCGACTCGTCGACCAGACCGAACCGGGACAGGCCCGGCAGCGCGGCGAGCGCGATGTTCTCGCGTACGGAGAGCCCCGGCACGATGCCCTCCGCCTTGCGGTCCTCCGGGAGCAGGCTGATACCCGCCCGGATCGCCGCCGGTGTGGATCCGGTACGCACCTCGGCGCCCGCCACCACCACCCGGCCGGAGTCGGGCGGCAGTGCGCCGGCGATCGCCTTCGCGGTCTCGCTGCGACCGGATCCGAGCAGTCCACCGAGTCCGACGACCTCGCCGGGACGGACCTCGACCGAGACCGAATCCAGGGTATGACTCAGCGTCAAGTTTGCGGCCCGCAGCACGGGTTCACCGACCGCAGCGTGCTCACCGGAGAACTTGGTGACCCCCTCGTCGCGGACCTCGCCCATCTCCCGGCCCAGCATCAGCGCGACGAGCCGCAGCCTGTCGAGTTCGGCGATCGGGCCGGTGTGCACGAGTCGGCCGTCCCGGAGCACGGTCACGCTGTCGCAGATCTCGTACAGCTCCTCCAGGCGGTGACTCACGTAGATCACCGCGATCCCGCGGTCCCGCAGCATCCGGATCACCCCGAACAGGGTCGCCACTTCGCGGGGTTCGAGCGACGAGGTCGGCTCGTCCATGATGACGACCCGCGCGTCGACCGAGACCGCGCGGGCCAGCGCCACCATCTGCTGGGCACCGACGCCGAGGGTGCGCAGCGGGCGGGTCACGTCCACCCGTACGCCCAAGTCCCGCAGGGCCTCGTCCGCCGCCCGGTGCATCGAGCGGAAGTCGATCAGCCCGAGCCGGCCGCGCGGCTCGCGGCCGAGGAAGAGATTGCGGGCGACACTCATCAGCGGGACGAGGTTGACCTCCTGGTAGATCGTGGAGATCCCGGCGTCCTGCGCCTGCAGGGGAGTGCCGAAACGCACCTCGTCACCCAGGTAGCGGACCTGGCCGGCATCGGCCTGGTACACACCCGTGAGGACCTTGATGAGCGTGGACTTGCCGGCGCCGTTCTCGCCGATGAGGGCGTGTACCTCGCCCGCCCGGGCCTCGAAGTCCACGCCGTCCAGGGCGAGAGCGCCCGGGAACTGCTTGGTCAGGGACGTGACGGCCAGGGCGGGCGCCGCGTGCTCCGGTGGCGGCTGCCCCGGCGCCTGTGGTGCGACGGTCATGGTCAGAACGCCTTGCCGAGGTCGGACTTGGCGTTCTTCTCGGTGTACGCGGAGTCCTTGATCACGATGTCCTGGGAGACCTTCTCGCCCTTGGTGAAGGTGTCCAGGGTCTGGAAAGCGAGCGGACCGAAGCGCGGGTTGGACTCGACGACGCCGTAGATCCAGCCGTCGACGATGCCCTGGACCGCGTTGCGGGTGCCGTCCACGGTGACGATCTTGACGTCGCCCGCCTTCTTGCCGGCGCTCTTCAGCGCGGTGACCGCGCCGAGGCCCATCTCGTCGTTCTCGGCGTAGATGCCGCCGATCTTCGAGTTGGACTGGATGAGCTGCTCCGTGACCTGCTGGCCCTTCTCGCGGGAGAACTCGGCGGTCTGCTCGAAGGACACCTTCAGCTTCGGGGCCTTCTCCTTGATCCGGTCCTTGAAGCCCTTGGTGCGCTCGGTGGTGACGTTGTTGCCGGGCGCGCCCAGGAGGATCGCCACCTCGCCCTTGCCGCCGGTGGCCTCGATCATCTGGTCGGCGGCGCGCTTGCCCTGCTCGACGAAGTCGGAGCCGATGAAGCTCACGTAGTCCTTGCAGGCCTTGGAGTTGATCTTCCGGTCGATGGTGACGATCGGGATCTTCTTGGCCTTGGCCGCGCGCAGCACCGGGCCCCAGCCGTCGGAGTTGAGCGGTGCGATGACCAGCAGGTCCGCGCCCTTGGCGATCAGGTCCTGTACATCGCTGATCTGCTTGGAGAACTGGGTCTGGGCGTTGGCAGTGAGCAGCTTGATGCCGCGCTTCTTGGCCTCGGCCTTGATGGAGGCCGTCTCGGCGATACGGAACGGATTGGCCTCCTTCTCGGACTGCGAGAAGCCGACCGTGGCGTTCTTCAGGTCGATCTTCTCGCTGCCGAACTGCTCGATGGTGCAGGTCTTTCCGCTACCGGTGCTCGGGTCGGCGACCACTTGGCCGCCGTCTCCGGATGCGCCCTTGTCCTTGTCCTTGCTGCCCCCGTCGTCCTCGGACTTCGCGCAGGCGCCCGCAGTGAGAGCGAGGCTGAGTGAAAGCCCGGTGGCGACCAGGGTTCTGACGGTGGTGCGGCCCAGCTGAGCGGTCGACTTCATGGCGTCCCCAGAATGGCGCGGCCCCGCGGCGCTCGGCTCGCGTGGGTGATCGGCTGTGACGGTCAACTCTCCGTTCAGGAGCACGTTTTACATCGTTGGAAGGACTCTGTAAACCCTCCGCGTAAGGAGCGGGGCGCGGCGAGTGGCAGTGTCCGCGTGCGCACGGGACCGGCCCTGGCGCCCGCGCTCCTCAGCGGCGGCCGAGTGTGCTCTCTCGCTCCACCAGCTGGAATTCCGCGGTGAGTTCGCGTCCGTCGGGCTCGTTTCCCGCCGATTCGGCGCCGCGGAGCCGGCTGATCACGGACTCGACGGCCAGCCGTGCGATGGCGTGCTTGTCGGGCGACACCGTGGTCAGGGTGACCGCCCCGTACCGTCCCTCGGCGATGTCGTCGAACCCGACCACGGCCACGTCCCACGGCACCCGAAGACCCCGTTCGTGCAGCACCCGCATGGCACCGATCGCGACCAGGTCGTTGAACGCGAACACCGCGTCCGGCCGCACACCCGAGTCCAGCATCCTGGCCATCGCCACGGCGCCGTCGCCGCGGTCCCAGCCGCCGACCGACGCCACCAGCGACTCCTGGGGCTCGATGCCGGACTCCTTCAACGCCTCCCGCCAGCCCCGGAGTCGCAGATGCGCGGGCTGGTTCGCGGTGTCCGTCCGGGCCCCGAGGAACGCGATACGAGTACGCCCCAGGCCCGTGAGATGACGCACCGCCGCCCGCGCCGCCGCCACGTTGTCGATGGCGATGTGGTCGTAGGGCAGGTCGTACTCGCGCTCACCGAGCAGCACCAGCGGCACGTCGTCGGTGCGGCTGCGCAGATCGTCCGACTCGAGCTCGAGCGGGCTGAGGATCAGACCGTCGATCACTCTGGCCCGGAACCCCTGGCTCACCAGGACCTCCTGCTCCCGGTCGCCCTGGGTGTGGTCGAGCAGCACCGTGAAATCATGGTCCGCCGCGACGTCGATCACGGCGCCGGCCAACTCCGCGAAGTACGGGTTGCCGAGCTCCGGTACGGCGAGCGCGATGATGCCGGTCCGGCCCTTGCGCAGATGGCGGGCGGTCAGGTTCGGCCGGTACCCGAGCTCGTCGATGGCCTTCTGCACGCGGGTCCGCATCCCTGGCGTGACGTGCGCGTAGTTGTTCACCACGTTCGACACGGTCTTGATCGAGACGCCGGCGCGTTCGGCGACGTCCTTGAGGCTCACCCTCACAAGATTCCCCTCCGGGGCCAGGGCTTGTACCCGAGTCGGCCCCTGCCTGTCCGTACATCGTTATACAGGCACTTGTACTGGCTGCTTGTCATGACCCTGGACAGAGCCTTGAAGCCGTGCTGTCATGCCAACTGCCGTTCCTTCCAACGTTGTACAGACTGACGCAACGAGCCGCCACCCTTCCCCACGAAGGAGTATCTGTGCGATTGAGAAGACAACTGGCCCTACTTCTGGCTGCCTTGCTCGGCATCGCGGGACTCACCGCGATGCCGTCCGCATCGGCAGCCGACGAGCCGGTCGAGCCACACGGTCTCAAGGGCGAGTACTACACCCAATCAGCTTCCGGGGCCTTCGACTTCGACGAGCTCAAGGCCACCGGGTTCGACCCCGACATCGACTTCGACGACCTGGAGTCACGACTGACCCAGGCAACCGGCCAGTCCGACGACGCCAGCATCCGCTGGACCGGCAAGATCGTCCCGGAGACCACCGGAGCCCACACCTTCACCATGAAGGGCGACAACGGCTTCCGGCTGTGGATCGACGACGAACTCGCCATCGACCACTGGGTCGACGACTGGGACAACGAACAGACCTCCGAGCCCGTCGAGTTGACCGAGGGCACGGAACACGACATCAAGGTCGAGTACTTCGAGCGTGAGGGCGGGTCCAACCTGCACCTCAACTGGATCCGTCCGGGCGCGGACAAGGAGCCCGTCCCGAAGTCGGCGTTCCGCCTCCCCGACGGATTCGACTACGACGGTGCCATCGCCGGCACCGTCCTGAAGGACGGCCGCACCCTGCGTCTGGACTTCGCGCAGGAACTCGCCGCGCCCCCGGCCGGAATCGGCGACCACGTCCAGGCCGTGATCGGTGGCGCCGAATGGCCCCTGGGCAAGATCAGCGCGAACCCCGACGACCCGCGCAGCCTCCTGGTCGAGCTGAAGGAACCCGTCGTCGGCCAGGGCGGAACCGCCGATCTGCGCTACGACGGCGAGGGCGGACTCACGGGCGCGGACGGCAAGACCGTCGGATCGTTCTGGAGCACCGGAGAGAACGACTCCGAGTACCAGCTCAAGACCCCGTTCGCCGACGACGTCAGCGAGAAGAACCCGCTGCCCGAGTACCCGCGTCCGCAGATGACCCGCAAGGACTGGAAGAACCTCAACGGCCAGTGGGAGTTCGCCGGCGCCGAGGCCGGCGAGGAGCCGCCCGTCGGCAAGCAGCTCGACGAGAAGATCCTGGTTCCCTACCCCGTCGAGTCCCAGCTCTCCGGCATCGAACGCCACGAGGACCGCATGTGGTACAAGCGCGACTTCTCGGTGCCCGAGGGATGGAAGGTCGGGGACGGCAAGCGCCTCAAGCTCAACTTCGACGCCGTCGACTGGAAGTCGGAGATCTACGTCAACGGCGAGAAGGTCACCGAGCACAAGGGCGGCTACGACCGCTTCGCCGTCGACATCACCGACGCCCTCGAGCCCGGTGACAAGCAGGAACTGATCGTCGGCGTGTACGACCCGACCGACGCCGCCGACGGTGAGAACCCGCCCATCGGCAAGCAGCGCCTCGACCCGAGCGGCATCTGGTACACCCCGTCCTCCGGTATCTGGCAGACGGTGTGGATGGAGCCGGTCGCCGAGAACCACGCCGACAGCCTGAAGCTGACCCCGGACATCGAGGACGAGCAGCTCACCGTGGACGTGAACGGTGTGCCCGACGGTGTGCCCGTCACCGCCGTCGCGACCGACGAGGGCCGCGAGGTCGGCAGGATCAGCGGCAAGGGCGGCAGCACCCTCGAACTCCCCGTCCCCGACCCGCACTTGTGGTCGCCGGACGACCCGCACCTGTACAAGCTCGAGGTCACCGTGGGTGAGGGTGGCGAACAGGACGCCGTCAACAGCTACTTCGGGATGCGCAGCATCGAGGTCAAGGAGATCGACGGCAAGCAGCGCACGGTGCTCAACGGCAAGCCGGTGTTCTCCATGGCCACCCTGGACCAGGGCTTCTGGCCGGAGGGTCTGCACACCGCGCCGACCGACGAGGCTCTCGAGTTCGATCTGAAGAAGCACAAGGAACTGGGCTTCAACTCGGTCCGCAAGCACATCAAGGTCGAACCCGACCGCTGGTTCTACCACGCGGACCGGCTCGGGCTGCTCGTCTGGCAGGACATGCCGTCGATGACGTCCGGTGTCACGCCCGACGAGGAGTCCCGGACCCAGTACGAGTCCGAGATGAAGCAGATGATCGATCAGCACGTCTCCAGCCCGTCGGTGATCATGTGGGTCACCTTCAACGAGGGCTGGGGCCAGTACGACCAGGCCCGCATCGCCGACCAGGCGAAGAAGTGGGACCCGAGCAGGCTCGTGAACAACATGAGCGGACACAACTGCTGCGGGGCGGTCGACGGCGGCAACGGTGACATCTCGGACGCCCACGGCTATCCGAGCCCGCTCCTGCCGGATCCCGACGGCAAACGCGCGCTGGTCACGGGTGAGTACGGGGGACTCGGCCTCGCGGTGCCGGGCCACGCCTGGCCCGTACGCCACACCTATGTGGGCGTCGAGCGTGACGAGTACACCGACGAATACCTCAGGCTCCTCGGTGAGGTCAGGGACTTCGCCTGCGAGGGAAGCAACGGTGCCGTCTACACCCAGATCACCGACCTGGAGGGCGAGCTGAACGGCCTGCTCACCTACGACCGCAAGGTGATGAAGCCCGACGTGGACCGGCTCAAGGCGGCACACGACGCGCTGATCAAGGAAGCGGCGGACCCCGGGTCGATGGACTGCTCGGGAAGCTGAGCAGCTGCGCGGCGCACGACCGGGCCCTCGGTCCTGTCCCCTCGGGGGGCGGGGCCGGGGGCCCGCGGGCGTGGGCGAGGTGTTTTGTCCGGCTGCGTGAAGGTTCCCTGGTTACCGAGATGGGTAAAGAGAGGGCAAAGAGGCGGATGTATCGACATCCAGTCCACACACCGCTTCACTGGAAGACGACCCCATTCCGTCGGTGAGCGAGGCCGCCGAACGGTCTCTTCGCCTACCCGCAAACCCACGCGCAGTAAGCTCTACGCAAGGCCACCAGAAGTCCACCGAAAAACACCCGCCAATCGTCAACGCCTTTGCCCTGCACCGCGGCGCCAAGAGGGGATTGCGATGGATCCATGGCTGATCTGGCTGATCGTCGCTGGGGTCCTGGCAGTGGCGGAGATCTTCACGCTGACCGCCGCACTCGGACTCCTCGGCATCTCCGCCCTGGTGACCTCGGGAACCGCCGCGCTCGGCCTTCCGGTCCCGCTGCAGTTTCTGGTGTTCACCGGTGTCTCCGCGGTGGGTCTGCTTTTTGTACGTCCTATTGCACTGCGTCACGTTCTCAGACCTCAGACGGAACGCTTCGGCGTGGAGGCCCTGATCGGCTCCGCGGCGACGACCCTCTCCGAGGTCACCGGTCTCGGCGGCAGGGTCCGGATAGGCGGCGAGGAATGGACGGCTCGTGCCTACGACGAGACGCTGGTGATTCCAGCAGGGGCGACGGTCGATGTGATCGAGATTGCCGGCACGACCGCCCTCGTGTACCCCCGGGAGTGAGCCATGGAAGTTTCGGCGTTCCTGATCGCCGGCGTGATCGTCGCGCTCATCGCGGTTTTCACCGTGGTGCGGGCGGTCCGCATCGTGCCGCAGGCGCGGGCCCGTAATGTCGAGCGGCTCGGCCGATATCACCGCACGCTGAACCCGGGCCTCAATCTCGTCATTCCGTACATCGACCGCGTACACCCGGTGATCGATCTCCGCGAGCAGGTGGTGTCCTTTCAGCCGCAGCCGGTCATCACCGAGGACAACCTCGTCGTCGAGATCGACACGGTGCTGTATTTCCAGGTCACGGACCCCCGTGCCGCCTTCTACGAGATCGCCAGTTTCCTGCAGGCCGTCGAGCAATTGACCGTCACCACGCTGCGTAACGTGGTCGGCTCCATGGACCTGGAGAAGACGCTCACCTCGCGCGACACCATCAACAGCCAGCTGCGCGGCGTACTCGACGACGCCACCGGCAAATGGGGCCTCAGGGTCAACCGTGTGGAGATCAAGGCGATCGACCCGCCGCAGTCCATCAAGGACGCGATGCAGAAGCAGATGCGCGCCGAGCGCGACAAGCGGGCCGCGATCCTCGGGGCCGAGGGCCAGCGCCAGTCGCAGATCCTCACCGCCGAGGGCGACAAGCAGGCGGCGGTGCTGCGCGCGGAGGGCAACCGTACGGCCGAGATCCTCAAGGCCGAGGGCAAGTCCCGGGCCATCGACGAGGTGTTCCAGGCGGTGCACCGCAACGACCCGGACCCCAAGCTGCTCGCGTACCAGTACCTCACGGTGCTGCCGGAGTTGGCGCAGGGCGAGGGCAATACGTTCTGGATGATCCCGAGCGAGGTGACCTCCGCACTGCAGAGCGTGTCCCGGGCCTTCGGCGAGAACCTGCCGCAGTCGCCGGCGACCAAGGAGAAGCCGGCCTCCCAGGACCGGTCCACCGAGGCTGCGGACGACACGGCGCAGGCCGCGGAGGCGGCGGCGCAGGCACTCGCCGACGCGGCGAACGCCGAGACCGCCGCGCCTGCGAAGCTCCCGAAGGCGGAGCAGTGACGGGGCGCCGGTCGATGACGGCCCGTCAGTAGCCGTCTCCGGCAAGCGAGTCGTCTCGGGGGCAGGGGCCGGTCACCCAAGTGGGTGCCGGCCCCTGCTTCGTGCGCGCAGACGGCAGGCAGTCCCGCCGGGGCGTATCGCTTGAGGTCATCACCGTCCGGCCCCTTGACGGGAGTTGGGCGCGGGCCGAAGAATGACCGCGCCGTCTGACAACGTTGTCCGATCCCCCGGGAGGACCCCCGCATGTCTTGGCCCAGGCGCGCTCGGGCGCGCACCACGGGAGTCGCAGTCGCCGCGGCCGCACTCCTCGGCGGGTTCCTCGCGGTGCCGTCCGCGCAGGCGAAGCCCGCCGACGAGCGGCTGACCGACCTCGTCAACCCGTTCATCGGCTCCCAGAACGAGGGCAACACCTATCCGGGCGCCGCCGTGCCGTTCGGGATGGTGCAGCTCTCGCCCGACACCGGACACACCACCGGCTACGACTACGAGGACGACCGGATCCGCGGCTTCAGCAGCGTGCACATCTCCGGCGTCGGCTGCGGTCTCGGCGGCGACCTGCCGACGCTGCCCACCACCGGCGACATCACCGAGACCGACTACGAGAAGTACGCGGCGAAGTTCAGTCACGACGACGAGAGCGCGCGCCCGGGCTACTACAAGGTCGGTCTCGACTCCGGCATCACGGCGGAGCTGTCGGCCACCGAGCGGACGGGGGTGCAGCGCTACACGTTCCCCGCCACCGACAAGGCCAACGTGATGCTCAACTCCGGCCAGTCGCTGCACAAGACGGAGTCCACCAAGGTCGAGGTGCTGGACAGTCGGACGATCCGCACCTCCATGACCGGCAGCGGCTTCTGCCAGGACACCGAGCCGTACACCATCCACACGGTCACCCGCTTCGACCGGCCCTTCGAGACCTCCGGCACCTGGAAGGGCGACAAGGTGACCGCGGGATCCAAGGAGTCCACCGGCGAAGGCCGCAACGGTGCCTACGCGCGCTTCGACACCTCCGAGGACCGCACCGTCGAGGCCACCACGGCGATC
Source organism: Streptomyces sp. YIM 130001 (assembly GCF_003574445.1). Taxonomy (GTDB): domain Bacteria; phylum Actinomycetota; class Actinomycetes; order Streptomycetales; family Streptomycetaceae; genus Streptomyces. Next base: position 126,056 of record NZ_KZ984549.1, on the reverse strand, counting down.
AGCTACGTGGACGCCGACGGCGCCTCCCGCAACCTGCGCGCCGAGGGCGGCCCCGACTTCGACCACACGGCCGAGGCGGCGGACCGCGTGTGGGAGAAGCGACTCGGCGACGTACGGGCCCAGGGCGGCAGCGAGGAGCAGCGGCGCACCTTCTACTCCTCGCTCTACCGGTCCTTCCTCGCCCCGAACGTGGGCAGCGACGTCGACGGCCGGTACACCGGCCACGACCAGAAGATCCACCGCGCCAAGGGCTTCACGTACTACCAGAACTGGTCCCTGTGGGACACCTACCGCACCCAGGCCCAGCTCCTCGCCCTGCTCGCCCCGCAGGAGTCCCGGGACATGGCCCGATCCATCCTCAAGATCGAGGAGGAGGGCGGCTGGCTGCCCAAGTGGGCGTACGGGACGGTCGAGACGAACATCATGACCGGCGACCCGGTCACGCCGTTCCTCACCAATGCCTACAAGCAGGGACTGCTCGACGGGTTCGAGGAGGAGACGTACCGCGCACTCAAGAAGAACGCCGACTCCGTGCCGCCCACCGAGCACCCGGCGGTCGGCCGCGAGGCGAACGAGGAGTACCTGAAGGACGGCTTCGCCCCGTACATCAAGGACCGCGAGCACGCCAAGCCCGGTGACTCCGACTACGACCACGGTGGCTCTGCCACCCTGGAGTACGCACTCTCCGACGCGATGCTCGCCGAGATGGCCGAGGACCTCGGACACGACGCGGACGCCACCCGCTACCGGGAGCGCGCACAGAACTACCGGACGATCTTCGACGAGTCGACCGGCTTCTTCCGGGCGAAGGACGAGAAGGGCGCCTTCACCGGGCCGGCCGACCCGGCCAAGTCCGAGGGCTTCCACGAGGGCACGTCGTGGCAGTACCAGTGGCTCGTGCCGCAGGACCTGCCCGGCATGATCGACCTGATCGGCGGCAAGGACGCCACCAACGAGCGCCTCGACTCGTTCTTCGCTTACGAGCAACTGCTCGAGGACCCGGCGAAGACGGCCCGCGAGGTCTGGGTCAACGGCCCGTACGACTACTACAACGCGGACAAGTACAACCCGCAGAACGAGCCCGACCTGATCGCCCCGTACACCTACCTGTCCACCGGCCAGCCGTGGAAGTCGACGGACGTCGTGCACGCCGCGCTGACCCTGTTCACCGACGGGCCGACCGGAATGACCGGCAACGACGACCTCGGCACCATGTCCGCGTGGAACGTGCTCTCCTCGATCGGGATCTTCCCGGTACAGCCGGGCACCGACACCTGGGGGCTGTCCACGCCGCTCTTCGACCGGGTCGACATCGACCTGGACCGGCGCTACTACCCGAGCGGATCGCTCAGCGTCACCGCAGAGGGCACCTCGGACACCGACCGTTACATCCAGTCGGCGACGCTCGACGGTGACGCGCAGGAGCACACCTATCTGACGACCGAGGACATCCGCGGGGCCCGCTCGCTGTCCCTCACCGTCGGCGACAAGCCCTCCGACTGGGGCACCTCACCCGAGGCGGCTCCGCCCGCCCTCGACTGACGGCAGTCGCAGGCCGCTCGGCCCCGGGGGCACTCGCTGCCCCCGGGGCCGAGCGGTTTGGAGAGAACACGCGTGCCTACGTAAAGTTTCCCTTTTGGATGCTTCATGACCCGCGCGCGAAGGCCGCAGCCGGGCCCGAGTGAGTACGAGGACGAACGGCGATGACGGTGACAGCGGAAGGCCAGGGGCTCGACCCCGAAGCGGCGGCGGACGGCCCGCGCGTTCCCGAGCCCACGGCCGGCGCCGAACAGGCCGCGGACGCCGAGGAGTTCGGCCCCGGAATCGACCCGGAACGACTCGCGGTCTGCCTGTCCGTTCTGGACGAGCTCGACAAGATCGACGTCGACCACCCGGACGCGATCAAGGTGCGCCGGGCCACAGCAGGGGTGTACCGCACGGTCAAGCAGCGCCGCCGCCAGGAGCGCCGCGCGGCCAAGACCGCCCACGACCGCTCGGTGACCCACGCCACGGCCACCGGCTCCGCCGAGCGCATCGACGACGAGACCCAGGGTCTGCTGCCGTCCTCCTCGGCGGCCGGCGAGATCGCCGGGATACTCCAGCGCCCCCGCTCCTGCTACATCTGCAAGGCGCGATACGTCGAGGTGGACGCCTTCTACCACCAGCTCTGCCAGAAGTGCGCGGCCGAGAACCGCGCCAAACGAGACGCCCACGCGGACCTCACCGGCAAGCGGGCCCTGCTCACCGGCGGCCGTGCCAAGATCGGCATGTACATCGCGCTGCGACTGCTGCGCGACGGCGCGCACACGACGGTCACCACCCGCTTCCCGAAGGACGCCATCCGCCGCTTCAGGGCGATGGACGACTCGGCGGACTGGATGCACCGTCTGGAGGTCGTCGGTATCGACCTGCGCGATCCGGCCCAGGCCGTCGCGCTCGCCGACCGGGTCGCCGACGCGGGCCCGCTCGACATCCTGATCAACAACGCCACCCAGACCGTGCGCCGACTGCCCTCCGCGTACGCCGCCCTGGTCGACGGCGAGAGCGCACCGCTGCCCGCCGGGGAACTGCCCGCCCACCACGTCATCGGGGCCTTCAACTCCGGCGCCGTCGACGCACTGGCCGCCCTGCCCGCCGGCATCTCGGGCATGGACGCGCAGGAGGTCGCCGACCTGGCCCTGGTCGCGGGCAACGCCAGCGTCGTCCGGCACCGCGACGGCACCGCCATCGACGCCGGCGGCCTCGTCCCCGACGTCGTCGACTCCAACACCTGGGTGCAGACGATCGAGCAGATCTCCCCGGTGGAGCTGCTCGAGACCCAACTGTGCAACTACACGGCGCCGTTCGTCCTGATCAGCAAGCTGCGTCCGGCGATGGCGGCGGCCGCGCGACAGGCGGCGAGCGGCCGCGCGTACGTCGTCAACGTGTCCGCGATGGAGGGCGTCTTCAGCCGCGGCTACAAGGGCGCGGGCCACCCCAACACCAACGCGGCGAAGGCCGCGATGAACATGGTGACGCGCACCAGCGGCCAGGAGATGTTCCGTACCGACCAGATCCTGATGACTTCGGTCGACACCGGCTGGATCACCGACGAGCGCCCGCACTACGACAAGCTGCGCCTGGCCGACGAGGGCTTCCACGCCCCGCTCGACCTCATCGACGGCGCGGCCCGGGTCTACGACCCCGTGGTGCGCGGCGAGGCCGGCGAGGACCTGTACGGAGTGTTCCTGAAGGACTACGCGCCCGCCAACTGGTAGGCCGCGCAGCCGCGTCGGCGTCCCGACCGGGAGGCAGTACCGCCCGGCCCGGACGCCGTCATGCGTGAGACGTGGCTGCCGCAGCAGCTGCGAGGAGTTCGAGCACCGGGCGCCAGTCCTCCAGGACGCCGACGCCGAAACCCGTGATCTTCGCGGTGTCCGCGGCATGCCGCACGGTCAGCGCGTCCTCGGCGTACGGGTCGCGGTCGAAGTCCGAGGCCTCCGCCTCCGTCATGGCGCCTTTCGCCGCGAGCCTGCGTCCGGCCGGCGCCTGCAGCAGTACGAGCCGTGCCACCCGGGTTCCGAGCAGCGGGCGAACGGCGTCGGCCGCCAGCCGGGCGGGTGCGGCCTCGCCCGGCCGCAGGACCGTCCCGATGCGGTGCACAAGCCCCGCGGTCTGCAGCTCCTTGTCGCTGGGATACGAGCGGCGCAGCAGGGCCGCGGTCCGCAGTGCGTGGTCGTGCAGATCCACCGGATCGCCGCTGCCGTACGAAGTGTCCGAGGCTCCCCGGCAGGCGTACAACAGCTGTATGAGGTGGTCGACGCTGTGCGGCGGTCCCGTACGGATGTCCATGCGCGGCGCTCCCTTCGGCCCTCGGACGCCCCGGCGGGCGGCGGGTACCGGCAGCACACCATGGGGTGCTGTCCGCGGGGTCAACAGGAGCTGAACCTCGCCTGCCGGCCGAGGCCCGGGATGGACGGCGCCGGGTGGGATACCCGGTCCCTGGAAGGTGGAGCTCATGACCGATGGTGCGAAGCTGCCCGGAAATCCCCTCGAGCCGGACGACGATGGGCGGGTACTGGGGCGCAGGGAATCTCCGGAGGAGCGGGCCGACCGGCGCTGGGGCGAACTGCTGCAGGAACTGCGGGTGGCGCAGACCGGTGTGCAGATCATGTTCGGCTTCCTGCTGACCGTGGTGTTCCAGCCACGTTTCGACGCGTTGTCCGGTGCCGATCGTGCGATCTATGTGGTCACTGTGCTTCTGGGTGCGGCGACCATGGGGGCGCTCATCGGACCGGTCGCGTTCCACCGAATGGTCGCAGGGCGGCGCCTCAAACCGGAGACCGTCGTCTGGGCGTCCCGGATGACCTTGCTGGGCCTGGTGCTGCTGCTCTGCACGATGGCGAGTGCGCTGCTGCTCGTCCTGCGGATCGCCCTCGACGACTCGCTCGCGGTCTGGGCGGTCGTCGCGATGGTGGTCTGGTTCGGTCTGTGCTGGTACGGCCTTCCGGTATGGGCCCGTCATGCGGGTGCAACACGGCGCTGAGACGCTGGGCGGACGGGGGTTGACAACAATCCGGGGCAATTTTCGGCCCCATCGAGCAGGGTCCCGCTCATATGGTTACCCTGTACCGGACGGACAGCCCGATTGGGTCCCACCCACACCCACAAACCCCGTCCCGGGACAAGCCGGTCACCACGGCCGAATCCCGAACGAGTTACCGGCGCCACCGCGACCGAACTGCCCATCACGAGCCCCGACGGGTGGCCCGGTGGCCCGGGATACCCGGGTCGGCGAGAGACCCGGGGGTTACCCGACACAGAAGGAGTGCGCGGTGACACCGGACAAGACGAAGAGCGAAGACCACCCCAAGGAACGCAGGCAGGCGAAGGGGCACCCGAAGAAGCTCGGCAGCCTCGATGTGTGGGCCCGCTCGGCCCCCATCCGGCTCGCGGGCTACGAGGACGACCTCGCCGAGCCGCACATCCTGCCGAGCGTGGACTGAGTTCTCGGTCGGCGGGCGGCCGCCGTCCGTGGCGGCCGCCCCTGATCAGCGGCGTGACTTGTACAGGCCGAACTCGCTGATCCGGGCCGCCTGCCGCGAAGCGGTGACCCGCAAGCGCCAGTGCTGTGCCCGCGTCACATCGGAGAGCGGCAGGATGCGGCTCATCCCGACGACTCCCGCTTCGGCGACCGTCTTCCACGCCCCGTCGACCCGGGCCTCGACCACGAGCTGCTCGACCTGCTGACCGTGCCGGACGTCCTCCGCCAGGCGGACGCGGTCCACATCGAGCTCCCGGCCGAGGTTGATCTGCACGCTCCCTCGCGCCGGCGCCGGTGCGACCCAGGCCGTGTCCGGATCGCCGTCGACCGCGCGGCCGGCACCCCTGCCGTCCCCTGATGCGGCTGATCCGCGCGCCAGATCCTCGGGCAGTTCCGCGTCGACGCGGGCGCGGAACGCGCGCAGCCGGTCCACGTCCGCGTCGGGCAGGAGTCCGCGCAGGTCCGGCGGGATGTTCAGCAGCAGCACCGAATTGCGGCCCACGGAACGGAAGTAGATGTCCGTGAGTTCGTCCACGGACTTGGGCTGTTCGTCCGCGTGGTAGAACCAGCCGGGCCGGATGGAGACATCGCATTCGGCCGGCCACCACTGCAGGTGGGTGGCGACCGTGCGGGCCTCGAGGAGCGCGTCCCGGGTGCCGTGTGCGGGTGCGTCGGCGGGCAGCGCGATATCCGTACGGCCGTAGTTCTCCTCCTTGACCGGGACTACGCTCCATTCGTCCTCCCGGGCCAGTCCGCCCTCGTTGCCGACCCACCGCACGTCGGGGCCGCTCACCGCGACGGTGGCTTGCGGTGCGAGGGCGCGGATCAGCGCGTACCAGCTGTCCCAGTCGTACTCCTCGACCTTGTCGTCCGGGATCCGGCCCTGCGCGCCGTCGAACCACACCTCGTCGACCGGTCCGTACTCGGTGAGTACCTCGTAGAGCTGGTTGAGCATGAAGGCGCCGTAGTCCGTGCCCTGCAGTTCGAAGGTGCGAGGAGTGTCGTCGCGTGTGCGGTCGTCGCCTTCGACAGGGGTCGGGACGGTGTGTGCGGTGCGGGGGCTGCCGTTGGCGTAGACGCCGTGCAGGTACTGGTTCTCGTCGGCGGGGGAGAGGTACAGGCCGACCTTGATGCCGTGGCGGCGCATGGAGTCCGTGAACGCGCGGACCACGTCTCCACGGCCGTCCTGCCAGGAGCTCGCGGCGACGGTGTGCCCTGTGTAGCGGCTGGGGTAGAGGACGAATCCGTCGTGGTGCTTGACGGTGAGGACGGCGAGCTTGAAGCCGCCGTCGCGCAGTGCCCGCGCCCATTGGTCGGTGTCGAGCCGGGCGGGCTGGAACACCTCGGGGTCCTCGTCGCCGGTGCCCCATTCGAGGCCGGTGAAGGTGTTCACGCCGAAGTGCAGGAACGCGGTTCGTTCCAGTCGCTGCCAGGTGATCTGACGTTCGGTCGGGCGTATGCGGGCGGCCGTCTCGACGAGTTGGTCGATGGTGTCGTCGGGGCCGATGGGCAGGCGGTAGGCGTCGTCACGTGCTGCTGCGGAGGCGGGTGGGCCGGCGGTCAGCACCCAGGAGGTGCCGGCCGCTGCCACGGCGGTCGCGGTGAGGAAGGTCCTGCGGCTCACTGTCATACGGTGCGCTCTCCTGTTCGGTCGGTCGTGCCGGGCCAGTGCGGAGGTGTGCCGTGCAGTTCAGTGCCGGGTTCGGTGCCGGGGGAGCCGCGACCGTGCGCAGCGGGGCGGCCATGCGGTCAGAGCGAGTCCCTCTGGGTGCGCAGCCACTGCTCCACCTCGCCGACGTGAGCCGCCGCGGCTGCGCGGGCCGCTTCCGGGTCACGGGACTTGAGGGCCGCGTGGATACGGGCGTGCTCGCGGCGCGTGCGCTCGAAGGCGCCCGCCTCCTGGTATCCGCGCCAGACCCGCGCCCGGAACGTCCGCGAGGAGAGGCCCTCGAGCATGGCCGCCATGGTGGCGTTGCCCGCGGCCGCGGAGACGGCGCGGTGGAAGTCGAGGTCGTGGGCCAGGATCTCCTCCGGATCGTCGGTGGCGTTCATCGCCAGCAAATGGTCCTCGACCACGCAGAGTTGGGCGTCCGTGATCCGTGCGGCCGCCAGTGCGGCGGCGGTCGACTCCAGTACGCGGCGCACTTCGAGCAGCTCCACCAGGCGGGGGCCACGGGACAGGTCGGCGACGACGCCGAACGTCTCCAGGAGGTCGCCCGCCTCCAGTTGGGTCACGTAGATGCCCGAGCCGTGCCGTGCCTGGAGGACGCCGATGACGGTGAGGGCGCGGATCGCCTCGCGCATCGAGCTGCGGGAGATGCCCAGCCGGACGGCGAGTTCCCGCTCCGTGGGCAGCCGTTGGCCGGGTTCGAGCCGGCCCTCGGCGATCATCGCCTTGATCTCCTCGATGGCACGCTGCGTCACCGTGCCCTTCTGCGGGGCCACTTGCTCGCCCTGGACCGCCTGATCGACGCGTTCCACGACCACTCCCTCCCACCGGGTGCGCCGCAGTCTAGTCAGCGAAGTGGTCCGACCACCATGCCGAGTAAGCAGGGAAAGTTAGCGCCGAAGGGTGTTGTGCGCGCCAAGTGGTCTGATAAATATTCCTCGCACTCGCCCAACAGTCGCCTCATGAGGAGCCGCCGTATGGTCGGCAGAACTGTGCGAATCAGCCCACGGGCCGTGCGCGTCACGGCAGCGGCGCTCGGAGCCGCCCTGCTACTCGCGGCGTGCGGCAGCACCAAGGACACCGGCGCCTCACCGGGCTCGGGAGGCAAGGACGGCGAGGGCGGCAGGGTCGGAGTGATCCTGCCGCTGCTGACCTCGCCCTTCTGGCAGTCGTACAACGACTACGTGCCGAAGATGGCGAAGTCCCAGGGAGTCGACGCCCTCAAGACCGTCAACTCCAACAGCGACTCGTCGCAGCAGATCACCGACATCAACAACCAGCTCAACCAGGGCGTCGCCGGCCTCGTCGTGGCTCCTTTGGACAGTGCCGCCGTCTCCGCCGGACTCGACCAGGCCGAACGCAAGGGTGTGCCCGTCGTCGCCGTCGACGTGGCGCCCGAGGAGGGCAAGGTCGCGATGGTGGTCCGCGCCAACAATGTCGCCTACGGGCAGAAGGCCTGCGCATTCCTCGGCGGACAGGTCAAGAGCGGCAAGGTCGTCCAGGTCATGGGAGATCTGGCGTCCGTCAACGGCCGGGAACGCTCCGAGGCGTTCCGCTCCTGCGTGAAGAAGAAGTACCCGGACCTCAAGGTCCTGGAGATCCCCGCCAAATGGGAGTCGGACACCGCCGCGTCCAAGCTGGACACGCTGCTCAACGCCAACCCCGACATCAAAGGCATCTACCTGCAGGCGGGCGGCGTCTACCTCGCACCCACCCTGCAGACCCTGAAGTCCAAGGGGATGCTCAAGAAGGCCGGCACGAAGGGCCACATCTCGATCGTGTCGAACGACGGCATCCCGCAGGAGTTCGACGCCATCCGCAAGGGCCAGATCGACGTCACGGTCTCCCAGCCGGCGGACGCGTATGCCGAGTACGGCATGCACTACATCAAGGCCGCGATGGCGGGGAAGACCTTCAAACCCGGTCCCACCGACCACGGTTCGAAGATCGTGAAGCTGCCGAACGGTCTCCTCGAGGACCAGTTGCCGGCCCCGCTGGTGACCAGGAAGAACGTCGACGACTCCGATCTGTGGGGAAACACCGTCGAATGAGTACTCCGTCCATCCCCCTGGTGGAGGCGGAGGGCGTCGCCAAACGGTACGGACCCACCGTCGCCCTGCAGGACGGCCGCATCGCCGTCATGCCCGGTGAGTCCCACGCCCTCGTCGGCCGCAACGGCGCGGGCAAGTCCACGCTCGTGAACATTCTGACCGGACTGCAGGCCCCCGACGAGGGTGCCGTCCGCTTCGACGGCGGCCCCGCTCCTGCTCTCGCCGACCGTGACGCCTGGCGCACCAAGGTGGCCTGCGTCTACCAGAAACCCACCGTCGTACCCGAACTCACCGTCGCGGAGAACCTGTTCATCAACCGCCAGCCGACGGGCCGCGGCGGCCTCATCAACTGGCGGGTACTGCACGAGCAGGCCGCCGAGGTCCTCGCCACCTGGGACGTACACGTCGACCCGGACGCCCGCACCGCCGAACTCCGCGTCGAGGACCGGCAGATGGTGGAGATCGCCCGGGCCCTGAGCTTCGGCGCGCGCTTCATCATCCTCGACGAGCCGACCGCGCAGCTCGACAAACGGGAGATCGAGCGGCTCTTCGGCCGGATGCGTTCGCTGCAGGAATCCGGGGTGACGTTCTTGTTCATCTCGCACCACCTGCAGGAGGTCTACGAGGTCTGTCAGACCGTGACCGTACTGCGCGACGCACGCTGGATCACCACCGCGCCGGTGGCCGAACTCCCGCGCGCAGAGCTGGTGGAGGCGATGGCGGGCGAAGCGTTCACCGGCAGCGCGGCGAGGCCGACGGCAGCGCTGGACGACGCCCCCGAACTCCTCACCGTGTCGGGTCTCACCGCAGAGGCGTACGCCGACATCTCGTTCGCCGTCCGCGGGGGAGAGGTCGTCGGGCTCGCCGGGATCAGCGGCAGCGGCAAGACCGAGCTGGCCGAGAGTCTCGCCGGACTGCACACCCCGACGTCGGGCACAGCCCAACTCGACGGAAAGCAGCTGCCGTTCGGCGACGTGCCGGCCACCCTGAGAGCCGGCGTCGGGTGCGTACCGCGTGACCGGCACGACCAGGGACTCGTCCCCGGCATGACGATCGGGGACAACGCGACCATGATGGTCCTGTCCCGGCTCGGACGGTACGGATTCGTGGGCACCGAGCGGCGCGCGACGTTCGCGGACGGACTGATCGACCGCCTGGACATCCACACGGAAGGCCCCCACCAGCCCGTGTCCGACCTGTCCGGCGGCAACGCCCAGAAGGTGGTGATGGCCAGAGCGCTCGCCTCCGACCCCCGGCTCCTCGTCCTCGTCAACCCGACCGCGGGCGTGGACGTGAAGTCCAAGGAGTCACTGCTCGCGCACATGGACAGCTGCCGGGAGGACGGCACGGCCGTACTGGTGGTCTCCGACGAACTCGACGACCTGCGCCGCTGCGACCGGGTGCTCGTCCTCTTCCACGGCCGGATCGTCGACGAACACCCGGCGGGCTGGCACGACCACGAGCTGATCGCCTCCATCGAAGGAGTGGACCATGGCTGACACCAAGGCCGCGGCGGCCTCGGTCACGGCGGGCCACACCGGCAAACACCAGCAGAGCGGTCGTGGCGGTCGCTCCGTACTGCTGCGCCGGGCCCGTGAACTCGCGCTCGTTCCGGCTCTGTTGCTGCTGCTCGTGCTCGGGGCGCTGCTCAACGACTCGTTCCTGACCGAGCGTAATCTCATCTCCATTCTCGGCGCCTCCGCCGCACTCGCCATGGTGGTGCTCGCCGAGGCACTGGTGCTGATCACCGGGAAGTTCGACCTGTCGCTCGAATCGGTCGTCGGGATCGCGCCGGCCGTCGGTGCGCTGCTCGTGCTGCCCGCCGCCCAGGCCGGATTCGGCACCGAACTGCCCGCTGTGGTCGCGGTGTCGGCGATCCTCCTGGTCGGCGCGGTGATCGGCGCGTTCAACGGCGTTCTGGTCGTCAAGCTCAAGCTCAACGCCTTCATCGTCACGCTCGCCATGCTGATCGTGCTGCGCGGACTGCTCGTCGGCGCCACCGAGGGCAAGACCCTCTTCGGGATGCCCGACTCCTTCTACACCCTCGCCACCACCACGTTCCTCACCATCCCGATGTCGGTGTGGCTGGCCGCGGCGGCGTTCGGCCTCGCGGGACTCGTCCTCAAGTACCACCGGGTCGGCCGCGCGCTCTACGCGATCGGCGGCAACCCCGAGGCGGCCCGCGCCGCCGGTATCCGAGTGGAGCGGGTGATGCTCGGCGTCTTCGTGACCGCAGGAGTCCTCGCCGCGCTCGGCGGCCTGATCCAGACCGGGTACGTCGGTGCCATCAACGCCAACCAGGGCCAGAACATGATCTTCACCGTGTTCGCGGCCGCGGTGATCGGCGGGATCAGTCTGGACGGCGGCAAGGGCACCATGTTCGGCGCACTCACCGGTGTACTGCTGCTCGGCGTCGTACAGAACCTGCTCACGCTGGCCCAGGTGCCGTCGTTCTGGATCCAGGCCATCTACGGCGGCATCATCCTCGTCGCCCTGATGATCGCCCGCGTCACCACCGGCCGCGCACAGGACTGACCTGCGCCTTCCCCGAGAGGGACCCCTTGACTTCCACCGCATCGTCCGGGACCGCCGCGTCCGCCACCGTGCCGTCGGGCATCGCCCGCGTCACCGCCGTGCAGACGTACGACATCCGCTTCCCCACCTCGCGGGAGCTCGACGGGTCCGACGCCATGAACCCGGACCCCGACTACTCCGCCGCCTATGTGGTGCTGCGCACCGACTCGCCCGACGGGCACGAGGGCCACGGCTTCTCGTTCACCATCGGACGCGGCAACGAGATACAGGTCGCCGCCATCGAAGCCCTGCGCCCGCACCTCCTGGGGCGCCCCCTCGACGCCCTCTGCGCCGACCCGGGTTCACTGAACCGCGACCTGACGGGCGACAGTCAACTCCGTTGGCTGGGGCCGGAGAAGGGCGTGATGCACATGGCGATCGGCGCCGTGATGAACGCCGTCTGGGACCTGGCCGCCAAGCGCGCGGAGCGGCCGCTGTGGCAACTGCTCGCCGAGGCCGACCCGGCCTGGCTGGCGTCCCAGATCGACTTCCGCTACATCACCGACGCACTGACCCCTGACGAAGCCCTCGACATGCTGCGGCGCGGCAAGGACGGAGCCGCCGACCGCATCCGGAACCTCCACGAGCGCGGCTACCCCGCGTACACGACATCGCCCGGCTGGCTCGGCTACTCCGACCAGAAGCTCACCCGGCTCGCTACCGAGGCCGTCGCCGACGGCTTCACCCAGATCAAGCTCAAGGTCGGCGCGGACCTCGACGACGACCTGCGAAGAATGCGCACCGCCCGCTCCGCCGTAGGCGACGGCATCCGCATCGCCGTCGACGCCAACCAGCGGTGGAACGTCGACGAGGCAATCCGCTGGACCCGCGCCCTCAGCCCCTACGACCCGTACTGGATCGAGGAGCCCACCAGCCCCGACGACGTCCTCGGCCACGCGGCCATCCGACGCGCCGTCGCACCGGTCCAGGTCGCCACCGGCGAGCACGTACAGAACCGCATCGTCTTCAAACAGCTGCTGCAGGCCGGCGCCATCGACGTCCTGCAGATCGACGCCGCCCGGGTCGGCGGAGTGAACGAGAACCTCGCGATCCTCCTCCTCGCCGCCAAGTTCGACGTCCCCGTCTGCCCGCACGCCGGCGGCGTGGGACTGTGCGAACTCGTCCAGCACCTCTCGATGTTCGACTACGTGGCACTCACCGGCACCACCGAGAACCGGGTCATCGAGTACGTCGACCACCTGCACGAGAACTTCCTCGACCCGGTCACCCTGCGCGACGGCCACTATCTGCCGCCCACCGCGCCCGGATTCTCCGCCGCGATGCGGCCGGAGACCCTCACCGAGTTCCTCTTCCCCGGCGGTACCTGCTGGGCGACTCCCGAGGCCAGTCAGAACGGAGCAGGCGCATGACGACCGCAGCATCCGAGTACGAGGGACTCAGGGCCCTGGTCACCGGCGGAGCATCCGGCATCGGACGGGCCACCGCCGACCTGCTCGCCGCCCGTGGCTCGACGGTGACCGTCCTCGACCTGGACACCGCCGGCGTGGCCGAGCACCTGCTCGCCCGCCGCGCCGACGTCACCGACGACGCCCGCGTACGTGCCGCGGTGACCTCGGCCGCAGCGCAGATGGGCGGCCTGGACATCCTCGTCAACAACGCGGGCATCGGAGCCCAGGGCACCGTCGAGGACAACGACGACGAGCAGTGGCACCGTGTCCTGGACGTCAACGTCCTCGGCATCGTGCGTACCACCCGCGCCGCCCTGCCCTACCTCCGGGACTCCCGCCACGCCGCCGTGGTCAACACCTGCTCCATCGCGGCCACGGCAGGACTGCCGCAACGCGCCCTCTACAGCGCCTCCAAGGGCGCCGTACTCTCCCTCACCCTGGCCATGGCGGCCGACCACATCCGGGAGGGGATCCGGGTGAACTGCGTGAACCCCGGCACCGCGGACACCCCCTGGATCGGCCGTCTCCTCGACGCCGCGCCGGACCCGGAGGCCGAACGCGCCGCCCTCGCGGCACGCCAGCCCACCGGACGCCTGGTCACCGCGGACGAAGTGGCCGGAGCCATCGCCTATCTGGCGAGCCCGGCCTCCGGCGCCACGACCGGCGCCTCGCTCGCGGTGGACGGCGGAATGCAAGGACTCAGGCTGCGCCCCGCACAGTCATGACGTGCGGACCACCTACCGAAGCGCCGCCGGGCGGCCACCCCGCCGCCGAGCGCACCCGGCTCGGCGCCGGCCCGGTGCGGCCCACCCGGCTGTCCTTCGGAGCCGCGGCACTCGCGGGCCTCTACACGGAGGTCGGCGACGAACAGGCCGCCGCTGCCGTCGACGCGGCCTGGGACGCGGGCATCCGCTCCTACGACACCGCGCCGCACTACGGCGTGGGCCTGTCCGAGCGGCGACTGGGGGCAGCCCTGCGCGGGCGCGACCGGGACTCGTTCGTGGTGTCCACCAAGGTCGGCCGCCTCCTGGTGGAGCAGCCACCGCCGTACGGCGACGACCTGGCGCACGGCTTCGCGGCCCCGGCGACGCACCGCCGGGTCTGGGACTTCAGCGCCGACGGCGTGCGCCGCAGTCTCGAGGAGAGTCTCGGCCGCCTCGGACTCGACCGGGTCGATCTGGTGTACCTCCACGACCCCGACGATCATGCCGAACAGGCCTTCGCCGAGGCCTACCCGGCCCTGGAGGAGCTGCGCGACGAGGGCATGGTCGGCGCCATCGGCGCGGGCATGAACCAGACGCGCATGCTCACCCGATTCGTCCGGGACACCGACGTCGACACGGTGCTGTGCGCCGGCAGGTACACCCTGCTCGACCCGAGCGCCCTGGCCGACCTGCTGCCCACGGCGGCCGCCCGAGGCAGGAGCGTGGTGATCGGCGGCGTCTTCAACTCCGGGCTGCTCGCCGACCCCGCCCCCGGCACCACCTACGACTACGCCGAGGCGCCCCGGGAAGTGCTGGTCCGCGCCTTACGCATGAAGGAGGCGGCGCACCGGCACGGCACCACACTGCGGGCGGCGGCCCTCGCCTTCCCGTTCGGCCACCCTGCCGTCGCCTCGGTACTCGTCGGCGCGCGCTCCGCGGCCGAAGTGGCCGACGCGGTAAGGGGGTTCCAGCGCCCCGTGCCGACCGCACTGTGGGACGAACTGCGCGCAGAGGGCCTGCTCGCACCGGACGTCCCGGTACCCACGGCCCCCGCCGTCCCACCCTGCGGGGCATGACGAAGCCCGAACCGGCCCGCCCCCCGACGAGACCGACAGGAGCCGCGCGAACCATGGCCGACCCCACGGAGCGTGCACCCGCCTCAGTCCGTAGACCCGCCTCGGTCGTGGACGCGCACCACCATGTCTGGGACCTGTCCGTGCGGGACCAGGAGTGGATCGCCGGGCCCGAACTCGCCCCGATCCGCCGCGACTTCACGATCGAGGAGATGGAGCCCGCCGCACGGGCCGCCGGAGTCGTGGCGAGCGTCCTCGTGCAGACCGTCACCGTCGCCGACGAGACCCCCGAACTTCTGGCCGTCGCCGTACGCAACGACCTGGTCGCCGGAGTCGTGGGCTGGACCGACCTCACCGCCCCCGCCGTTGCCGACGAGCTCCACAGGCTGCGCCAACTGACCGGTGGGCAACACCTGGTGAGCGTCCGTCACCAGGTGCAGGGCGAGCCCGACCCGGACTGGCTGCTGCGCCCGGACGTCCGGCGCGGCCTCGAGGCGGTGGCCGCGGCCGGACTCGCGTACGACCTGGTGGTACTCCCGCACCAGCTCCCTGCCTGCACCGAGGTCGCCCGACGCCACCCGCGACTCACCTTCGTACTCGACCACTTGGGCAAGCCGCCGATCGCCGCAGGGGCCCGCACCCCCTGGGCCACGGACATCGGGGCCCTCGCGGCGCTCCCCAACACCGTCTGCAAACTGTCCGGCATGGTCACCGAAGCCGATCCCGCTGCCTGGACCACGGCGGACCTCGCGCCGTACGCGGACACTGTTCTCGAGGCTTTCGGCCCTCGGCGCCTGATGTTCGGCTCGGACTGGCCGGTGTGCACGCTGGCTGCCGGATACGAGGAAGTACTGGATGCCGCAGACGAGTTGACCGGGCAGTTGACGGACGCGGAACGGGCGGAGGTGTTCTCCGGCACGGCCCGGCGCGCTTACGGGCTCTGAGGAGGCCGGGCGTCCGCGGGTGGAGCGGTGGTGTCGAGGCGGGTCGGCGGCAGGAAGACGCGCAAGTGGTCCCGATGCCACCAGGCTCCCGTGGACCGCAGTTCACGCCAGGTGGTGAATCGGTACCGGCAGAGGCGAGCGCGCACATACGTCGGCGGCCCGTCGGGAAACGGATTGTGGCGCAGCAGGCGCAGGACGTCCCGGTCGCCCTCGAGCAACCGCTCGACGAATCCGCCGAACCACGGCTCCGCGTAGCGCGGACTCAACGCCGCGAACCACATCATCCAGTCGAGCCGCAGATGGTACGGGGCGAACTGCCGTGGCAGCCGCCGTACTTCACCGGGCTTGCCACGGAATCCGTACTCCCGCCAGTCCGCGTCGTCGGTCGGTGGGCGAGGCCGGTCCGTGCCCTCCACCACGATCTCGTGGCGCACCCGACCGACCGTGCCGAAGGCGCCGTAGGTGTTGACCAGGTGGAGCGAGTCGAAGGAGCGGTTCATCACCTGCCGGCGGGACAGCAGGTTGCGAACTGGACGGATGCTGAGCGCGAGGATCAGGCCCGTCACGCACAGGACGACGATCTCGTACCAGAGAGGCGGGGCGTCGAGGGTGGGTGGCGGGCCGGCGAGCGGGGTGTAGTCGATCGCGGAGGCGGCGAGCGCGATGGTCAGCCAGTTGAGCCAGGCGAAGTTGCCGGACAGGACCAGCCACAGCTGGGTGACGACGACGATTCCGGCGGCCACCGAGGCGACCGGCTGGGGCGTCAGGATCAGGAACGGGACCAGGAGCTGCGTGACGTGGTTCGCGGCCACCTCCATCCGGTGCACCGGCTTCGGGAGCCGGTGGAAGAACCAGCTCAGCGGGCCAGGCATGGGCTGTGTCTCGTGATGGAAGTCCAAGCAGGTCAGCTGCCGCCAGCAGGGATCGCCGCGCCACTTGATCAGGCCCGCGCCGAACTCGACCCGGAACAGCAGCCAGCGCAGCAGCCAGAGCACCAGGACCGGTGGGGCGACATGGGACGGGCCGAGGAACACGGCAAGGAACCCGGCTTCGAGGAGCAGTGACTCCCAGCCGAATCCGTACCAGGTCTGCCCGACGTTCACGATGGACAGGTACAGAACCCAGGGCACGGCCCAGAGGGTCATCGCCGCGGCCGGCGGCAGGTCGCCGTCCAGGCCTGCGAGGAGCACTGCCGCGCAGGCCGCGCCGGTCCACGCGCACAGCGCGAACAGCCGGTCCGAGTAGTGCAGTTGGAACAGGCTCGGGGCCCGACGGAAGGGCACCCCGGCGACGAGGCGGGGGACCGGCAGCATCCCGCGCTCGCCGATCAGCGCCCGGAACTGCAGGGCCGCACCCACGAACGCGACGAGGTACACCGCGGCGAGGGCCCGCTGGAAGACCAGCCGGGCCGGCCAGTACTCGGGCGCAGAGAACCACTCCACGCCCCCAGTGTGACTCCGCAGGCGCTCGCTCGGCTTGCGGGCCGGTCGGACACGCCTCAGACAATGGTGGACGAACAAGGACGACAGGACATGAACGCCCCGAATTGAACTGGGAGTGCGGTGTGATGCGACCGACGAGGCGGAGAGCCAAAGCCTTCGCCATACCCACGGCCCTCGCGGCGAGCGCCGCCTTCGCCCTCGCCGGTTGCTCGGCCGGTGGACAGACCGGCGTGGCCGCCGCCTCCGACCAGGAACTGTTCCTGGAGCCGGTGGCCGCGGAGGGTTCGGACCCGTTCACCGACTCCACCGCCGCGCAGTCAGCGACACCGCCCCCCGTCACCCGATCGCCGCAACCGAACGATTCGGGTACGTCGAACCAGGAGGGCACGCGCAGCCTCTCCGGAGACACCCCCGGGCTCTACGGCGGAACCAAGTCCGTGAGCAGCTGCGATGTCGAGAAGCAGATCCGCTATCTGACGGCCCACTCCGCGAAGGCCACGGCGTTCGCCGAGACCGTGGGGATCAGCTCGTCCGAGGTGACCGGCTACCTGCGCGGGCTCACGCCCGTCCAGCTGCGCGCCGACACTCGGATCACCAACCACGGCTTCCGGTCCGGGAGTGCGAACGCCTTCCAGTCGGTGATGCAGGCCGGCACCGCGGTCCTGGTGGACAACCGCGGGCTGCCCCGGGTGCGCTGCGCCTGCGGCAATCCGCTGACCCCGCCGGTGCAGCTCAACGGCAGCCCGCGCCACCAGGGCAAGCAGTGGCCGGGGTATCAGGTGAACCAGGTCGTGGTGATCAACCAGTCGACCCAGGTGATCAACAACATCACCCTCGTCAACGTCACCAACAACACCTGGATCGAGCGCCCCATCGGCGACGACGGCCGCCGCGACAAGCCGGTCCCGCCGCCGTCGCCGACCCCGGACGACGACCCGACCGATCCGGACGACGACACCACGGAGCCGGACGACGACACCACGGAGCCGGACGACGACACCACCGGTCCGGACGACCAGTCCACCGACCCGGACGACGACACCACCGATCCGGACGACTCGACGGACCCGGACGACCCGGACGCGTCGGTGAACCCGGACGACCCCACGGCGACCGACGACCCGGACCAGCAGGACTCCGACGGGCAGAGCGACCCCGACGGCCTGGACGACCAGGAAAGCCCCGACGCGCAGGACGACAGCCCCGCCCCGGACGAATCCGCGGACCGGAGCCCCGACGGAACCACGGACCAGAACTCCCCGGCCGACTGCCCGACGGTGCTGCCCACCGGGCCCGACGGAGCCGCCCTGCCGATCCCGGACGGCTGCCCGACACCGCAACCCGGCGCCGGCCGGAGCTGATCCGCACGGGCCCGGGACCTCCACGCCGTCGGCTGCCGACAGCCGCGTCCGCGAGGCGGTCCCGGGCCACTGTCTCCAACATCGGCAAATGTCGAAAAAGGGTACGAATGGTGGCAAGGTGGCCACATGGTTGATCGGGGAGCGAGCGCCCTGGCATTCCCGGACGACTGGCCCCTGGACCCGGATCCGATCCTGGCGCTCAACCGGATGGGCACCTTCGACTGGGACCTCGTCACAGGTCTCATGCACATCGACGCCCAGGCACGCGAGATCTTCGACCTCACCGAGGAGGAGTACGACGGACGCCCGCTGTCCCTGGCCGACCGCGTGCCGCCGGCCGACGGGCACCGTCTGGACGGCATGGTGTCCCGCGCCCTGAAGAACGGGAGCGAGAACTACGGCGCGTACTTCCGCGTCCGCCGGCGGGACGGAACTCTGCGGTGGACCCACACCCAGGGCTGCATCCGCCGCGACGACGCCGGAGTCCCGCGCCGCATCATCGGCATCGTCCGGGACGCCACCCAGGAGCTCAGCGACACCGAGGCCCGGCTGGAGACGGACGCCCAGCGCCGCCGCCACACCAGCGTCGTCCAGGCGACCGCGGCCGCCCTCGCCCACGCCCGTACCGTGCAGGACGTCATCGACGTGCTCAGCGACGCGCAGGGCATCTCCCGCTTCGGCCCGGCCAGCCTGGTCGTCGGCCTCGTGGAGTCCGGCAGGATCCGCCTCGTCGCAGACGGGCCGCAGGGTGCCTACGTGGAGGGGACCGCGATCACCCGTATCGAGGAGCCGTACCCGATGGGTGACGTGGTGCGCACCATGGCGCCGCGGTTCATCGAGAGCAGCGACGACTTCGCCGAGTCGTACCCGATCCTGTGGCCGCACATCGCCCACCTGGAGATCACCGCCGCCGCGTATCTGCCGCTGATCGCCCAGGCGAGACCCATAGGCGCGATCGGACTCCTCTACACCGGGAAGACCGGCTTCACACCCGAGGAGCGGACGCTGCTGGTCGCGCTCTGCAGCTCCATCGCCCAGAGCCTGCAGCGCGCGATGCTCTTCGAGCAGGAGAAGGACCTGGCGCAGGGCCTCCAGCAGGCGATGCTGCCCCGCACCATCCCGGACGTCCCCGGCGCGGACATCGCGGTGCGCTACCGCTCGGCCCGGGAGGGGAGGGACGTCGGCGGTGACTGGTACGACGTCATCCCCCTGCCCGGCGGCAAGGTCGGAGCCGTCATCGGCGACGTCCAGGGGCACGACACCCACGCGGCCGCCGTCATGGGACAGCTGCGCATCGTCCTCAAGGCGTACGCCGCCGAGGGCCACAACCCGGCGACCGTGATGGCCCGGGCCTCCACCTTCCTGCACGAGCTCGACACCGACCGCTTCGCAACGTGCCTGTACGCCGAGGCCGAACTCTCCACCGGAGTCGTGCAGTTCGTCCGGGCCGGACACATCGATCCGCTGCTGCGCGGCACGGACGGCGGCTGCCGTCGGCTGCCCGTGGACGGCGCCATGCCGCTCGGCCTCTCCGCCGAGTTCGGCCGGCTCGAGTACCCGGTGACGACCGTGGAGCTCGACCCCGGGCAGACCCTGGTGATGTGCACGGACGGTCTTGTCGAGGAGCCGGGTGCCGACCTGGACGACGGTCTGCAGCGACTGACCTCGCTGGTGGGCTCCGGCCCCGCGGACCTGACGGAACTGGCGGACCTCCTGTGCGGCTCGGACGAGGCGGCCTCTGGGCTCGACGACGCCGCGCTGCTGCTCCTGCGCCGCCGCCTGACCGACGCACCGCAGTCCGGCGGACGGCTGCAGCAGCACGTCGGTCCCACCGACCCCGAGGCGCTCACCGAGGCCCGGCACATGATCCGCGCCGCGGTTCGCGCCTGGGGTGCGGGCGAGAGCGCGGACGAGATCGAACTGGTCGCGGACGAACTCATCACCAACGCGCTGATACACACGGAAGGTGCCGCCATCGTCACGCTGCGGGTGCTCGCCGGGGCCGAACGCCGGCTGCGCATCGAGGTGGAGGACACCTCCAGTGCCTTGCCCCGGCGGCGCGAAGCGGGGGAGTCGGGAGTGTCGGGCCGTGGGCTGCTGCTGGTGGACCAGCTCGCGGAGGTGTGGGGCGTGGAGTCGCGGGGGTCCGGGAAATGCGTGTGGTGCGAGTTCACGATTCCGGCGCGCTGAGGCGCGGGCCCCGCGCGAGGCAGGCGGTCAGGCACCGCTCGCGGCAGGCGGTCAGGCACCGCTCATCCGCTCCACGCCCACCAGCATTGGCCGGGGACTGCCGACCACATACACTCCAGCCGCATGCTGCGCGTACTGGCCGTCGACGACGAAGAACCCGCCCTCGCCGAGCTGCTCTACCTGCTGCGCGCCGATCCACGGATCGGCAGTGCCGAGGGGGCCACGGACGCCAACCAGGCCCTGCGCCGTATCGGCCGGGCGCTCGAGGCGGGTCCCGACAGCGCCGACACCGTCGACGTACTCTTCCTCGACATCCAGATGGCGGGCCTCACCGGACTCGACGTCGCCCGGCTGATCGCCGGATTCGCCAGCCCGCCGCTGATCGTCTTCGTCACCGCGCACGAGGACTTCGCCGTGCAGGCCTTCGACCTCAAGGCCGTCGACTACGTGCTCAAGCCGGTCCGCACGGAGCGGCTCGCCGAGGCGGTACGCCGCGTCGCCGAACAGGTCGACGCGCGCGAGACCCGGGCCGTGCGCCCGGTACCCGCCACCACCGTCGAGAGCATTCCCGTGGAACTCGGTGGCGTGACCCGGATCGTGGCCGTGTCCGACATCGCCTACGCCGAGGCGCAGGGCGACTACGCCCGACTGCACACCGGCGAGGAGAGCCACCTGGTGCGGGTGCCGCTCGCCACGCTCGAGGAACGCTGGCAGCAGCACGGCTTCGTACGCATCCACCGGCGTCATCTGGTCGCCCTGCACCGTATCGACGAACTCCGCCTGGACGCGGGCAGTATGAGCGTCCGGATAGGCGACGCGGAACTCGCCGTGTCCCGGCGCCACGCCCCACGGCTGCGGGAGCTCCTCATGCGCCCCAGCGGCACCTGACCCGGCCACCCCGAGCGCCTGCGGCGAACGGCCGCCGACCGCCCGCTGACCAGCCCGTTCGTTATGGGCCAGGCCTTCCGCCGCAGCCGGGATGCCCCGTACACTCCTGGCCGTGTCCGCAGAGCCAGCGCCCCGACGTGAGGTGGTGACCGGGGAGCCGCGCCGGGTGCACCGGCTGCCCGGGCACCCGACCCAGTCCGAGATCGACGAACAGACCACACTCGGCGCCGCCTATGTCCGGTCCCTGATGCGCAGTCAACTCCGGGCAGGGCTCACCGCGTTCGGCTTCCTGGCGCTCACCGTCGTGACACTGCCCCTGTTCTTCGACGCCCTCGGCAACGCCTCCGTGGTCTGGATCGTCCTCGGCTTCGCCTGCTACCCGGTCCTGGTCGGCATCGCCTGGTGGTACGTGCACCGAGCCGAGCGCAACGAGAGCGACTTCGCCCGCCTGGTGCACGGGGTGCACGGACCCGAGCAGGCGTCCGGCCGCCCGGCCGGGCCGGCGGAAGGCGACTGACCGTCGTGCCGCAGTCGTACGCGATCACCGCGGTCGCCCTCGTGGTCCTCGCCACCGTCCTCATCGGCGGCTTCGGCCTGCGCATCTCGCGCACCACCTCGGACTTCTACGTCGCCTCGCGGACCGTCGGCCCCCGCCTCAACGCGGCCGCCATCAGCGGCGAGTACCTCTCCGCCGCATCCTTCCTCGGCATCGCGGGCCTGCTCCTGCTGCACGGCCCCGACATGCTCTGGTACCCGGTCGGATACACGGCCGGATACCTCGTCCTGCTCGTCTTCGTCGCCGCGCCCCTGCGCCGGTCCGGCGCCTACACCCTCCCAGACTTCGCCGAGGGCCGCCTCGAATCACGGCAGGTCCGGCTGTTGGTGAGCATGCTGGTCGTGGGAGTCGGCTGGCTGTATCTCACGCCCCAACTACAGGGCGCGGGGCTGACGTTGGAGATTCTCACCGGGGCGCCGCGTTGGTTCGGTGGCACTCTCGTGGCGGTGGTGGTGGTCGTCTCGGTCGCGGCCGGCGGCATGCGCAGCATCACCTTCGTCCAGGCCTTCCAGTACTGGCTCAAGCTCACCGCACTCCTCGTACCCGCCCTGTTCCTGGTGCTCGCCTGGCAGGGCGAGGGCAGTCCCGGCACCGAGTTCGACGAGCCCGCCCGCTTCCGCGAACAGCGCACCGTCCGCATCCAGGACACGGTCGACATGAAACTCGGTGCACCGCTCACCGTCCGCGCCGACGGCGTCGTGGACGACCGCCGGCACGAAGGCGACACGGTGCACCTCGACGAGGGCACGCATCGCATCGCGGGCGGCACCCGGCTCACCTTCCCCGAGGGCGGTGAAGTGCCGCGCCGCGAGCCGGGATCCGCCGACAGTGTCAGCCAGCCGCTCGCCACCAGCCGCGCCGACCATCCGCTGTACGCCACGTACGGGCTGATCGTCGCCACCTTCCTCGGCACCATGGGCCTCCCGCACGTCGTCGTCCGCTTCTACACCAGCCCCAACGGCCGTGCCGCACGCCGCACCACCGTCGTCGTACTCGGCCTGATCGGCGCCTTCTACCTGCTGCCACCGCTGTACGGGGCACTCGGCCGGATGTACGCCCCCGAGCTCAGCCTTAGCCAACAGGCGGACGCAGCAGTCCTGTTGATGCCCGAACGACTCGTCTCCGGGATCGGCGGCGACCTCCTGGGTGCCCTGATCGCCGGAGGTGCCTTCGCCGCCTTCCTGTCCACGGCCTCCGGCCTCACCATGGCGGTCGCCGGAGTCCTCACGCAGGACGTGCTGCCGTCCCGCGGAGTGCGCCACTTCCGTCTGGCCACCGCACTGGCCATGCTCGTGCCGCTGGCCGGAGCGCTGCTCGTCACCGGAGTGCCGGTGGCGGACGCCGTGGGCATGGCGTTCGCCGTATCCGCATCGTCCTTCTGCCCGCTGCTCGTCCTCGGCATCTGGTGGCGCGGACTCACCCCGCCCGGTGCCCTCGCGGGCCTGCTCCTCGGCGGCGGCTCGGCGCTGGTCGCCGTCACGCTGACGGTCACCGGCCTGGCCGGATCCGGCTGGCTGCACACCCTGCTCGCCTGGCCCGCGGTCTGGTCCGTGCCGGTCGGCTTCCTCGCCATGGTGCTCGTCTCCCTGGCCACCCGCTCCAGCGTCCCGCCGCACACCAGCGCCACCATGACCCGGCTGCACCTGCCCGAGTCGCTCAGCGTCCAGGAGACCGCCGCCGCGGCCGAGGGAGCCGACGGCGCCGCCCCGGCGGCCGCGCCCGCCGCCGAACGGAGGGCCCGATGACCGGCACCGCGGCTGCCGTGCTGCTCGCCCTGTGCCCGCTGCTCCTCGCGGGCGGCTTCCTGCTCGGCCGCCGTACCGCCCACCCCGCGGGACACAGCGACGTCGGCACGCCCGTCGAGCGCGCCACGTTCGAGACCCTGCACACCGCCTCGCTCGCCGCGCCGCCGCTGCGCGCCGGGCTGACCGAGGACACCGCGCGCAAGGCGGCGGGCCGGCTGCGCACGCTGCTCGGCACCGACGCCCTCTGCCTGACCAACCGGAGCGTCGTCCTCGCCTGGGACGGCACGGGAGACCAGCACGGCGACCCGGTCATGGACCAGCTCTCCACCCTGCTCGACTCCGGACGGGGCGCCGCCTTCGACTGCTCCTGCGGTGACCTCGACTGCCCACGCCGGTGGGGGGTGGCCGCGCCGATCATCGTCGACCACCGGGTGCTCGGCGCCCTGGTCGCCTACGCGCCACGGGAGTCGGCCGTGCTGGCCAGAGCCACCGAGGAAGTCGCCCGCTGGGTGTCCGTACAGCTGGAACTGGCCGAGCTCGACCGCTCGCGCACCCGGGTCATCGAGGCGGAGATCAAGGCCCTGCGGGCGCAGATCTCACCGCATTTCGTGTTCAACTCGCTCGCGGCGATCGCGTCCTTCGTCCGCACCGACCCGGAGCGGGCACGCGAACTGCTTCTGGAATTCGCCGACTTCACCCGCTACTCGTTCCGGACGCACGGCGACTTCACCACTCTCGCCGACGAGTTGCACTCGATCGACCAGTATCTGGCCCTGGTACGGGCCCGCTTCGGCGAGCGGCTCTCCGTGACGCTGCAGGTGGCCCCCGAAGTGCTGCCGGTCGCGCTGCCGTTCCTGTGTCTGCAGCCGCTGGTGGAGAACGCCGTGAAGCACGGCCTCGAAGGTGCCGTCACCCGCAGCCGTATCACCATCCGGGCGGAGGACGCGGGGGCGGAGGCGCTGGTCGTCATCGAGGACGACGGGGTGGGCATGGTGCCTGAGCGGCTGCGCCGCATCCTGCGGGGCGAGGGCGGGCCCACCGCGGGCATCGGCCTGTCGAACGTCGACGAGCGGCTGCGGACCGTCTTCGGCGATGCCTACGGACTGGTCATCGAGACCGGGCGCGGGGCGGGCATGAAGATCACCGTCAGGATCCCCAAGTACCGTGCGGGCGTGCACTCTTCACCGTCCTCGCACCAGGACGGCTGACGGGGCGTCCGGTCGCGGCGCAGAGCCGGTGTCAGAACAGATGGATCGCCAAGTGGCCCAGGGGGAGCCCCAGTTGCCATGCGGGCGTCCACACGTGCGACTCCTCCGCCTCCTCCTCGTCGGGCTGCGGACCGCCCTCGTGGAGTACGGCGTCCAGGTCGGGCGCGAGCAGCTCCGTCTCCTCGAGCCAGCGCCAGGCGGCCTGTGCGAGCGCGAGATCGGGCTCGGCGCCACCGGTCGTGGCGGCCTCGGCCTCCAGCACGTCCAGGCGCTCGCGTACCCAGTCCTGCCACGGGCGGTCGTACGCCGTCAGGGAGAGCCAGGTGTCCAGCTGGGTGATGACCCGGATGCCCGCCAACTCGCCCTCGGCGTCGGACAGGAAGATGGTCAGGGCCAGCGCCTCGCGCCCCGCGCGGTACTCGAAGGACGTGGGCGGCATCAGATCGCCGGTGCGCAGCAGCTCCTCGGCGATGTACTCGGCGTACAACCACGCCATCGGCACGGTCAGTTCGCCGGGTCCGCCGGCGCCGTCTCTGTTCGTGTGCTGCATCGTGCACCCTTCCTCCGGCCCCTCCAGTCCGTGTGCGGACGAGGGTTCCGGCCCTCACCCGAGTAAACGGCTGGGATCAGCCGATTACTCAACGGGGCGGCGAGCAAGGGACTTTGCGGAGGCTTGACCCGGTGGCCGGTTTCAATGCAGGTCGCCCGAGTAACCCGGGAGAACTCGTCGCAGTGCGCGCAACGCGTAGTACGCACGGGACTTCACGGTACCCGGCGGGATGTCCAGAGCGGCGGCCGCCTCCGCGGTGCTCGCATCGCGGAAGTACACCTGATGGAGGACGGCCCGATGCTCCGGGCTGAGGGTTTGTACGGCGTCGCGTACATCGAGGACCGCTGCCGATCGCTCCGCGTGGTCGGCGCAGGCAGGCGTGCGGTCAAGGGACGCGCCGTCGACCTCGGTGGGGCGGGAGAGCCGCGCGCGCCGTGCGTCGATCGCGAGCCGGCGGCCGACCGTGAAGAGCCAGGGCCGTACCGAGCCGTTTTCCGGAGCCAGTGCTTCCGGGTGCTGCCAGACGCGCAGCAGAGTCTCCTGTACGAGATCCTCGGCGCGCTGCCGGTCCCCGCTGGTGAGCCGGAGCAGGAACGTGAACAGTGCGGCACCGTGCTCGCGCTGCAGCTCGGCGAGTACCCGTTCTTCCGTGTGGCGCCCCGTCGGTGGGCCCGCGGGGCGCGTGCTGCCGTGGTCCTGGATCGCCGTCGTCATGGCCGTATGGCAGCGCACCCGCCGGGCTGCGCACATATGCCGTGCAGCCGTGTGCGGCGGGCGGTCGAAGCCGTCGGCGAATGGTGCGGCGAACGGGCCACCGGCCACGCAACTGGATGTAGAAGATCCTATTTCGAGTGTCTTGCTCGGTATTGCGGCTTGACTCCTTAAATGCCCGAATGTGAATTCGTACGGCCGCTATTCCCGAACGACGGAGACTGGCCGATGACGCAGCGCAGCACGGGCAACGGGGACATCAAGGACCGGCCAGGTGGTGCACCCCGGGGCAGGGCCGCCCTCGCGGCCCTGCTCCTCGCCGCGGCCGCGACGGCCTGCGCGACGGACGACGGCGCCCCGCAAACCGCTCCGAAGACCCCGGAGGCAAGCGGCAAGGCCACCCGGACCCCCGGCCCGGCGCAGTCCGCCGCGGGCGGACACGGCAGCCGCCCCGGCGGCTTCACGCTGGTCGCCAGCGGTGACGTCCTGCCGCACGACTCGGTCATCCGCCGCGCATCCGTCGACGCCGGCGGCGACGGATACGACTTCCGCCCGATGCTCGCCGGAGCCAAGCCCGTCGTCTCGAAGGCCGACGTGGCGATCTGCCACATGGAGACCGTCTACGGCGAGAACGGCGCCTACACCGGCTACCCCACCTTCAAATCGCCCCCCGAGGTCGCGACCGCTCTCGGCGATGCCGGATACGACTCCTGCTCCACCGCGTCCAACCACACCCTGGACGACGGCGCCGCAGGCGTGCGCCGAACCCTCGACGCCCTGGACGGTGCGGGCGTCCGGCACACCGGTTCGGCCCGCTCGGCGAACGAGGCCCAGCGCCCGGCCCTGATGGACGCCGGCGGAGCCAAGGTCGCCCACCTGGCGTACACCTACGGCACCAACGGCGCCCCGCTGCCCGCCGGGCAGCCCTGGGCCGTCAACCGCCTGGACGCCGAGAAGGTCGTGGCCGACGCCAAGGCGGCCCGGCGGGCAGGCGCCGACGTCGTGGTCGTCAGCCCGCACTGGGGCACCGAGTGGCAGGACGAGCCGGACGCCCGCCAACTCGCCCTCGCCGAGCAGCTCACCGCAGCCAAGACCGAAGGCCGCCCCGACATCGACCTGATCATCGGCACCCACGCCCACGTCCCGCAGGCCTACGAGAAAGTCAACGGGACCTGGGTGGTCTACGGCATGGGCGACCAGATCGCGGGCGCCATGATCAATCACGCCGGAGAGCAGGACCCCCGCGGCAACCAGAGCTCGATGGGCCGCTTCACCTTCGCCCCGCCCGCGCAGCCCGGCGAACGCTGGACGGTACGCCGGGCCGAGTTCCTGCCCATGGGGTTCGACCCGGACGCGGGGCGCGTGACGAACCTGGGCGGCGATGCCGGCGACGCCGACCTCGCCGGCATCCGCGACCGTATCCAGCAGGTCGTTCTCGGCCGCGGCGCCGGCAAGCAGGGCCTGGTCATGGGCAAGTGACCCCCCGGGCCGGGTACCACCCCGCCCCTACGCACCGCGGCCGCCCGGGAAACGGGCGGTCGCGCTGCGATGCGGTGCGGGTACGGATCAGGACTTGGGCGGCCGCTCGTCCCCGACCGGTCCAGGGCCACCCGGCACCCGGCTCCGGTTCATGGCCGAATGCCGGTACGAGTACGCGAAGTAGATGATCAGGCCGATCGCGAACCACACGGCGAACCGCGCCCAGGTCTGCCACTGCAGGAACGTGATCAGCCACAGCGAGAAGACCACGCCGATCGCCGGAACCACCGGCATGCCCGGGCACTTGAACGAGCGCGGCAGATCCGGCTGCCGGTACCTGAGCACGATCACCGCGATGCACACCACCACGAAGGCCAGCAGGATCCCGATGTTGGTCAGCTCCGCGGCCTCGCCGATCGGCAGGAAACCGGCGATCGCGGCGGACGCCACTCCGACGATCCAGGTGACCCTGGTCGGCACGTGATGCTTCGCGGAGGTCTTCGCGAACCACTTCGGCAGCAGCCCGTCGCGGCTCATCGAGAACCACACCCGGGTCACACCCAGCATGAACGTGAACATCACGGTGAGGATGCCGATGATCGCGCCGATCGCGATCACGTCCGCGAGACCGCCGAGCCCCACCGACTCGAAGGCCGTCGAGAACCCGCTCTCCGGGTCGACCTCCTTGTAGTTCTGCATGCCCGTCAGGACCAGGCAGGCCAGGACGTAGAGCACCATCGAGATGGCCAGCGAGTACATGATCGCCTTGGGCATGTGGCGCTGGGCGTCCTTGGACTCCTCGGCCGCCGTGCTCATCGCGTCATAGCCGAACACCGCGAAGAAGACGGTCGCGGCACCGGTGAACGCGCCGCCCACGCCGAACGGGAAGAACGGGTCGTAGTTCGTGGTCTCGATGTGGAACACACCCACCGCGATCACCACCAGGACGACCAGCACCTTGAGCACCACGACGACGGTCTCGAAGCGGGCCGCGTTCTTGATGCCGAGCGTGAGCAGATACGCGATGAGCAGGCAGAGCACCACCGCGAAGAGGTCGACCACATGTCCGTCGCCGGTCCCCGGGGCCCCGAGCATCCAGTCCGGCAGGTCGGCCCCCAAGGAATCGACCAGGAACCCGAAGTAGCCCGAGATCCCGATCGCCACCACCGCGACGATCGCGGTGTACTCGAGCAGCAGGTCCCAGCCGATGAACCAGCCCGCCAACTCGCCGAGCACCGCGTACCCGTAGGTGTACGCCGAACCGGCCTTCGGGATCATGCCCGCGAACTCGGCGTACGAGAACGCCGCCGCGGCACTGGCGACACCGGCGATCAGGAACGACAGCAGCACCGCCGGGCCCGCCGTGCCACTGGCGACCGCACCGGCGAGCGAGAAGACTCCGGCGCCGATGATGCCGCCGACACCGATGGCGGTGAGCTGCCACAGGCCGAGCGACTTGCTGAGCTGGCCCTCTTCTTGGCCCTCCTGGATCTGTTCGATCGGTTTGCGGCGCAGTACGCCCTGTCCGGCACGGAGCCTGGCCATCTGCTTCACCTCGTTGTGATCGGCGGACCCTGACGGCCGATCATGATGGACCCAACAGGCCGGTGACGGAAGAAGGCGCACCAAACGAGAGGTGAGGGGCGCGCTCTACGGCACGACGGTGACGGGCCAGCGTCCCGCCTTCACCAGTCGCACCGCGACCGAGCCGACGAAGCGGTGCCCGGCCTGCTCGGACGCGCCGACCACCACCGCGTCCGCGGTCAGGTCCTCGGCCGCGCTCACCAGGCCGCTGTAGGGGTCGCCGCGCAGCGTGTGGAACTGCCAGCGCACCTCGAAGGTGTCCTTCACCCGCTCGGCGCTGGCCCTGATCTCCGCGATCAGCGACTCGGCCACCTCGTCGGTGGTGTCCGTGACCGGCACACCGAGCGCGGCACTGGTCGCGAGTACCGGCTGTACGTAGACCATCGCGAGGAGGGCGCCCTGCCGACGGGCGAGTCCGGCCGCGTACGCCACGGCGCGCAGTGACGTGTCCGATCCGTCGACGCCGACGACGATGACCTTGGGGCCGTCGGTGCCCCGTTCGAACTGGTGGGGCTGCTGTTCCGTCACACGGGTGAGGCTAGTCCACGGGCCGCCCGCAGGGCAGTGCGCCCCCGCACGCTCGACGGGCGGGAAGCCGGTGCCGTTCCTAGAGTCGTGCCCATGAGTGCCGACATACGGGAATCCGAACCGCCTACCGCCCGGCGCGCGGAGCCGGGCGCGACCGGTACCTCACGCGGAGACCGGTTCCTGCATCAGGTGCCGGACGGATTCGCGACCTTCTTCGGCCTGCTCGCCGCGTACTGCGCGATCATCGCGATCATTCCGCCGCTCAGGCGACTGGTGAGGCCCGTCACCGAACTCCTGGACATGGCCACCGTCCCGGTCAGCGCGAACCTCGCGTACGCCGTGTTCTTGGTGCTGCTCGCCCTGGCCTGCGCCTCGCGCAAGACCATCGCCTGGCACATCCTCGTCTGGTACCTCGGCCTGCTGATCGCCGCGGACCTGTTGTGGATCGGCACCGGCCAGTGGACCGAGGTCATCGTCTCGCTGGTCGTCTGTCTGGCAGCACTCGTGCTGCTGATCCTGGCGCACCGCGAGTTCTACGCGGACGCCCGCCGCGGTGCCGTCCGGCGCGCACTCGGCGTCCTGCTCGCCGGACTCGTGGTCGCGACTCTGGTGGGCTGGGGACTCGTCGCGCTCTTCCCGGGCAGCCTGGCGCACGGGCAGCGACTCCTGTGGGCGCTGTCACGGGTGTGCGGCGGACTGGTGCCGATGGGCCGGTTCGACGGGGTGCCGCCGCGGCCGCTGTTCTTCTTCCTCGGTCTGTTCGGCGCGCTCGCGCTGCTCGCCGCCGTGGCCACACTCTTCCGTTCGCAGCGGATGGAGGCGGCGCTGCACGGCGACGAGGAGCCCAGGATCCGGGCGCTGCTCGGCGCCTACGGTGCACAGGACTCCCTCGGCTACTTCGCCACCCGCCGCGACAAGGCCGTGATCTTCGCCCCGAACGGCCGGGCCGCCGTCACCTACCGCGTCGAGGCCGGAGTCTGCCTGGCCAGCGGCGACCCGGTGGGCGAGCCCGCCTCCTGGGACCAGGCGATCACCGCCTGGCAAGACGCCGCTCAGCGCTACGCCTGGGCACCGGCCGTGATGGGCGCCTCCGAACTGGGCGCCAAGGCCTACGCCCGCGCCGGACTCGGCGCCCTGCAACTCGGCGACGAGGCGGTGCTGCACGTCGCGGGGTTCGACCTCGACGGCCGCGACATGCGCGTCACCCGGCAGGCGGTGAACCGCGTCGCCCGCACCGGCGCCACCTGTCGCATCCGCCGGCACGCGGCGCTCACCGACGCGGAGATGGAAGAGGTCATCGACAAGGCCGACGCCTGGCGGGACACCGAGACCGAGCGCGGCTTCTCGATGGCCCTCGACCGCCTCGGCGACCCGCAGGACGGCGACTGCCTGCTCGTCGAATGCCTCGACTCCGACGGGCGGCTGCTCGCACTGCTCTCGTTCGTGCCCTGGGGCAAGGACGGGGTCTCGCTCGACCTGATGCGCCGTGACCGGGCCGCCGCGCCGAACGGCGTGATGGAGTTCATGGTCTCCCAACTCTGCGCCCAAGCAGGCAAACTGGGGGTCCGTCACATCTCCCTGAACTTCGCGGTGTTCCGGGCCGTCTTCGAGGAGGGCGCCCGGATCGGCGCCGGCCCGGTCCTGCGCCTGTGGCGACGGATGCTGCTCTTCTTCTCCAAGTGGTGGCAGCTGGAGGCCCTTTACCGCTCCAACGCCAAGTACCAGCCCGACTGGTACCCGCGCTTCATCTGCTACGGCGACGCGGGCTCGCTCGCCCGCATCAGCCTGGCTTCCGCGATCGCCGAGGGCTTCGTCTCCGTACCCAGCATGCGCAAGCTCTGGGGCCGCGGGCACACCGCCCGCTTCACCGGCCCGCAGCCCGCCACCACCGAGGGCCTGCCGCCGATCGGTGAACTCGGCATCGGCGGCCCCGACACCGCCGCCGACCCGTTGGCCGCCCTCCCCGACCAGGTCCGTGTCCGGCACCGCAAACTGGAGCGGCTGCGCGAGCGCGGCATCGACCCGTACCCCGCAGGCATCGCCCCGCGCACCCATGCCCTGGCCGCGATCCGTGCCGAGCACGGCGCGATGCCCGCCGGCAGCCGTACGGGGGAGCAGGCCACTGTCGCCGGCCGGGTGATGATCGTCCGCAACTTCGGCGGTGTCGTCTTCGCAGTGCTGCGCGACTGGTCGGGTGATCTCCAACTCGCCTTCACCCGGGACGGTTCGGGCGCCGAGGTACTCGACCGCTTCACCGCGGACACCGACATCGGCGACCAGATCACCGCCACCGGCGAGATCGGCACCACCGAGCGCGGCGAACTCTCCGTGTTCGTCACCGGCTGGCAGCTCACCGCCAAATGCCTGCGCCCGCTGCCCGACAAGCGCCGCGGACTCACCGACCCCGAGGCCAAGGTGCGCCGCCGCTACGTCGACCTGATCGCGGCGCCCCCGTCCCGCGACACGGTCCGCGCCCGGTCGCGGGCCGTCCAGGCGCTGCGCCAGGGACTCCTCGAGCGCGATTACCTCGAGGTCGAGACGCCGATGCTCCAGCAGATCCACGGCGGCGCCAACGCCCGCCCGTTCACCACCCACATCAACGCCTACGACCTCGACCTGTATCTGCGCATCGCCCCCGAGCTCTATCTCAAGCGGCTCTGCGTCGGCGGTCTGGAGAAGGTCTTCGAGCTCGGCCGCACCTTCCGCAACGAGGGCGTCTCCTACAAGCACAACCCCGAGTTCACGATGCTGGAGGCCTACCAGGCCTTCGCCGACTACGACGTGATGCTCGACCTCACCCGCGAACTCATCCAGTCGGCCGCCGTCGCCGCCTTCGGTCGCCAGATCGCCCACCGGCCCGACGCCGACGGACGGCTGGTGGAGCACGACATCTCCGGCGACTGGCCGGTCAAGACGGTGTACGGAGCGATCTCCGAGGCACTCGGCGAGGAGATCGGCCCCGGCACCGAACTGCCCGTACTGCGCACCCTGTGCGACCGGGCCGACGTCCCGTACACACCGGACGACGGGCACGGCGAGGTGATCCTGGAGATGTACGAACGCCTCGTCGAGGAGAAGACCACCTCACCCGTCTTCTACAAGGACTTCCCGACGTCCGTCTCCCCGCTCACCCGCCAGCACCGCACCGACCCACGCCTCGCCGAACGCTGGGACCTGGTCGCCTTCGGCACCGAACTGGGCACCGCCTACACGGAGTTGACCGACCCCGTCGAACAACGCAGGCGACTCACCGAGCAGTCGCTGCTCGCCGCCGGCGGCGACCCCGAAGCGATGGAACTGGACGAGGACTTCCTCGACGCCCTCGAGTACGCGATGCCTCCCACCGGCGGGCTCGGGGTCGGGGTGGACCGGCTGGTCATGTTCCTCACCGGCCTCACCATCCGCGAGACCCTGCCGTTCCCGCTGGTACGCCGCCGCTGAGCCACCGGCGGTCATCGGTACTCCTACGCCCGCGCGCCCGTGCCCGCATCCCGGGACGGTCCCATCAGGTGCTTTCGTCCGCCGGACCGTGTTGATGAACGGCGGCGGGAGAGGGCCGTGCGAGGCATTAGTCATGAAAAACGACGAAAGGCTCCAAGGGCGCAGGACCCTGCTCCGCGGCGGGTTCGCGCTCGTCGGTCTCGCCGTCACCGCCGCTTGCACGAGCGCCAACGGCTCGGGCGGTCCGGCAAAGCCCTCACCGGCCGCCGGCGCGGCCGGAGCCCCGGCCAAGCGGCCGATGAAGCCCTCTGCCTACCGGCTCGAGCCGATGACGGGATACGGCCCCCAGCGAGCGGCCCCGGCTCGTCCGCCCGTACGCAAGGCGCCGATCCTGCAGATGAGCGGCGGCAGCCGCAGCATGGTGCTGACCTTCGACGACGGACCGGATCCGAACTACACGCCCCAGGTGCTCGACATCCTGCGCAGCCATCACGTGAAGGCCATGTTCTTCGTCTGCGGCGAGATGGCCAAGGACAACCCGGACCTGCTGCGACGGATGATCGACGAGGGGCACACCATCGGCAACCACACCTGGTCGCACCCCGAACTCCCGCGCATGACCCGCCGCAAGATCCGCGACGAGATCGAGAGCACCGTCGACGCCGTCGACAAGGCCATCGGCGAGACACCGCGCTGGTTCCGCGCCCCCTACGGCGCGTGGAACCGCGATGTCTTCGAGCTCGGTTCGGAGTACGGCATGGAGCCTCTCGCCTGGACCGTGGACACGCTCGACTGGAGTGAACCGGGCACCAGCAGCATCGTCCGCCGCGTCATCGAGGGGGCCGCACCGGGCGTCGTGGTCCTGTCGCACGACGCGGGCGGCAATCGTTCTCAGACGGTCGCGGCCCTGCGCCGCTATCTGCCCGAACTGCTCTCATCCGGCTACAAGTTGGGCGTGCCCACCCGAGCGACGGTCTGAGCCTTTCGCAGCGCCGGAATCACGCACAAGGGATTCCCCCCCCCGCCCGCATGGTCAGTTGGAACTGACCATGCGGGCGAAGACGACGACATTTCCGTCGTACCCATTGCTCTTGGAGAAACCGCCGCCGCAGGTGATGACGCGGAGTTCCGGCTTTCCTGACGATCCGTAGACCTTGTCGCCGGGGAAGTTGTTCTTGTCGAACACCTCGATCCCGTAGACCTCGAATACGGCGGTCTTTCCGTCTCCGCGGGTCACCTCGACCCGGTTTCCCTTCTCGACCGATCCCAGGCCGTAGAAGACCGCGGGCCCGGCGTTGTTGTCGACGTGACCGACCACCACCGAGGTGCCCTTCTCGCCGGGCGACACCGCACCGGTGAACCAGCCGGCCAGGTTCGCCTGCTCCGGCGGCGGTGCGTCGACGAACCCTTCCGCGTCCAGACCTACCGGCTGGATCGGTGCGTCGACCTGGATGGCAGGGATCTTCACCCGCTGGGCCAGCGAGAAGCCGAGCGGCTTCACATCGGTTGCCGCGGGGGCTTGATTCGTGGTCCGGGTGTCCGTCGCGGCGGCCGAAGCCGGCTGTGGCGGGCCGACGGCGAACTCCCCGGAGCCGTTCCGGATGAGTGCGAGGCCGGTCAGCAGAACAAGCGCTATGACACCCCAAGGGGCGCGCTTCTTCCGCGGTTCCTCCTCTTCGGCGGGCTGGAACGAAGGCATGCGCTCTTCCCCTCTCAACGCGGTGCTCGGCCGCGTCCGTTGTGCATGGAAGAAAGCTAAGTGCCCGCGGACCGGCCTGCGACAGAGCGGGGGCGAAACGGGTGGCGGCCATCCGTGCCGTGCGCCATCCGAGTTGCAGCGCCTCTACAGTTTCTGACGGTCCGTGACCTGCGCCAATTCGGCAATAGCGGGAACGTGTTCGGCGTGTCGCGTCAACCGTACGGCCGATTCCCGAAATGCGGGTTGTCGCAGGTCGCCGGAGGGTCTTAGCGGGAGGCGCTCTCGCCAACTTTCCGGGGAACGTTCCTCGGGGCGCCTGCCGCGGAGGTCCTCATGCGTACAACTCGTACCCTGGCGGTCACAGCTGTCGCCGGTGCGTTCATCGGACTCGCCGCGCCCGCGGCGAGTGCCTGGGACGGGAGTACCATCTCCGTCTCCCCGAGCACGATCGCGCGGGGCGGTACCGCCTCGGTGACGGTCAACGCCCACGAATGCGCGAACGGCAGCGGCAAGGTGTCGTCCAACGCGTTCCCCACCACCCACCTCAAGTCCGGCGGTAGCGGCGGCGTCGCGAATGTGACGATCCATCACAGCGCCACTCCCGGCCCGCACAGCGTGACCGCCACCTGCGGCGGCCAGAGCGTCACCCGTGACGCCGCGCTCACCGTCATCCACGGCGGTGTCCGCGGTGGTCTGGGCGGCAGCTCGAGCACCGGCGCCACCCCCACGGACATCGCGATCGGCGGCGGTCTGGTGACCGCGGCACTGGTCGGCGGCGGTGTCTTCTGGATGCGCCGTCGCGGCGACTCGAAGGCTTGATAGCAGGGGACAAGGTCCGGACGACGTCACCGTCGTCCGGACCTTGTCGTTTCGCGGACTCTCGCTTCGCACGTACGTCGCCCCGGGATCGGCACGGATCCCGGGGCGACGTATGTGCGGGGTGGCTCAGGCGCTTTCCTCGTCGGGGCGCCTGCGGGCCCAGTAGTAGGCGGAGCCGAGAGCGCCGGCGATGAGGGCGCCGCCCAGGGCGATCTCCCCGAGGTCCAGATTCGAGAAGCTGCCGCCGATACCGCCGTTGACACCCTTGTGGTGCGGGGGAGTCGTCGGGTTGCCGCCGCCTCCGGAGGCGATGGTGAGATCCGTGGTGCCCTTCTCGCCGTTGCAGTCGAAGGTCACCTTGTACATCGCGCCGGGCTTGGCGTCCCAGTCGACGTTGGCGGTCGCCGGCTTGCCCTTGTGCACCGTCACCGTGTCGAAGACGCCCGAGCTCGCCTTGACGGCAGAGTCGCATCCGTCGGCCTTGAGGGTGACCTGGCCGCCCGCGGCGACCGTCGACGGGGTGACGCTGAAGCCGAACGAGGTGATGTCGTTCTTGTTCGTCCCCGGCTCTTCGTCGCCGGCCATCGCCGCGGGTGCGGCCAGGGCCAGGGCGCCCGCCGAGAGCAGGGTGACGGCGGCGGCGGATATTGCACGCATCGTGAGTCCTCCGAGTCCCCGAGGAGCAGCCGCGGATCCATTCCGCGTGTGCCGTAATGCACCTCGATGTCCGAAACGCTAGGTACGTAGCGGGAGGGTCGCGATCTTTGTGGGGCGAATGGGGCACGAGGGTGGGCCACGCGGGGGAGAGTTCCAGCCATTCCGGTGTGGCGCGGGGAGGCGGTGCTGGACCGGGCGGGTGGGCGGGTTCCCGGCGCACCCGGTGAACGGCCCGCCGGCCTCGGTCTTCGCGGAAATCTCCCGGGGCATTGAACGCGGCCGCACCCTCGGCGCGTACCTAGGGCCATGTGCGGCGCCTCCCGGCATCGCAGACCTCGGGAAGACAACAGGAGTTGACCATGAACACCTGGCGCAACGCTTCGATCGCCGTGACGGCCGCAGCCGTTCTTGCGCTGACGACGGCGTGCGGTCAGGAGCAGGGATCGGATTCCCCGGACGGTCAGGCTGTGGGCAACGCGGCGCCCGCGGAGGGCGGCTACGACTCGGGCGGGGCGTACGGCTCCGACTCCTCGGCCGCCGGCAAGTCCGGCGCCAAGGCCGCGGGGCAGCTCGCGGTCTGGGAGAGCAAGGAACTCGGCAAGGTGCTGACGGACAGCTCGGGGTTCACCCTGTACCGCTTCGACAAGGACACCGCGAAGCCGCCGAAGTCCGCCTGCGAGGGCGACTGCGCCAAGGCCTGGCCCGCGGTCCTCGCGAAGGGTGCCGAGCCGGCTCCCGGCATCGACAAGTCGCTGCTCGGCTCCGTGAAGGCGCCCGACGGCACCGAGCAGCTGACCGTCGCCGGCTGGCCCATGTACCGCTACGCCGAGGACAAGAAGCCCGGTGACGCCAAGGGGCAGGGCGTGGGCGGCACTTGGTACGCGGCCGCCGCCGACGGCAAGAAGGCGGCTCCGGCCGCCGCGGGTGCGGGCGGGGAAGCGGCCGACCGGCCGGGCCTGTCCACCCGCAACGACCCGAAGCTCGGTGAGGTGGTCGTCGACAAGAACGGCATGACCGTCTACCGCTTCAAGAAGGACTCCGCCTGGCCCATGAAGTCCGCCTGCACCGGCGAGTGCCTGGAGCAGTGGCCCGTCGTCGAGCCGGTCGCGAAGGACGACGTCAAGGGCGTCCTGAAGAAGGGATTCGTCACCTTCGACCGTCCGGACGGTCTCCAGCAGCAGACCATCGACTGCTGGCCGCTCTACACCTTCGGCGGCGACAAGGCGCCGGGCGACACCAACGGCCAGGGAATGGGCGGCACTTGGTACGCCGTCTCACCGCAGGGAAAGCTGATCGGCGCGGCCAAGTAGATCTCGCAGGGCAGGAGATGTGCAGCGCCCCCCACGCTGCGGTGCGTCCGATCGGTCCGGCCCCTCTTCCGTCCCCGCGGGAGAGGGGCCGGCGCTGCGTCGTCGAGGCGGTGGCCGGCCGTCTTCGCATTCACAGGTGCCACACCGCGAGTTCCGCGATCGGACATCTTTCGGAGTCGGGATGCATGTGCACCTGCAGGTGCACATGCCATAGGCAGTGGCTAGATACGGACGAGCAATTTCCGTTTCTGCTCGACCCGTTGGCGGGCGATCAGTAGCCTCGGTTCGAACACCGGATCGCCTACAACCGGGAGACTCTGATGGACCGCCCTTCCTGGGCCCCGCAAGGCGTCGACATCTCGACGCCGAGCGTGTCCCGAATGTACGACTTCTACCTGGGTGGTTCGCACAATTTCGAGGTGGACCGAGAGGCCGCCCGCAAGGCCATGGAATTCCTGCCGGGGATGCCCAAGATCATGCAGGCGAATCGTGCCTTCATGCGCCGAGCTGTGCGGTTCGCGGCTTCCGAGGGCATCACGCAGTTCCTCGACATCGGATCCGGCATTCCCACGTTCGGCAATGTCCACGAGGTCGCGCAGGGCGAGAATCCGGATGCGCGCGTCGTCTACGTGGACCACGATCCCGTTGCGGTGGCACACAGCGAGGTCGTACTCGAAGGCAATGCCGGCGCGGGAATTGTGGCCGCCGACCTCCGAAAGCCCGAGGACATTCTGGGCAGTTCGGCGGTCGCGTCCCATCTGGACCTCGAACGTCCCGTTGCACTCCTGCTTGTAGCTCTCCTGCATTTCGTGGAGGATGCCGACGACCCGTACGGTGCAGTGTCCGAACTCGGCGCGGCACTCGCGCCGGGCAGCCTGATCGTCCTCACGCACGCCGCGTACGACGGGATTCCGCTCCCTGAGCAGCAGGCGGGTGGCGCCGTCGGGGTGTACAAGAACATCCGCAATCCACTGATCATGCGATCGCACGACGAGATCGCACGGTTCTTCGAGGGGTACGAGATGGTGGAGCCAGGTCTGGTGTCGATGCCCGAATGGCGGCCGGACACGCCGCACGAGGACGAGGATCCGTACGCCTTCTCCGGGTTCGCGGGCGTGGGGCGCAAGGCGTGAGTGACACATCCGACGGCCCCGAGGGGCGACTGCGGCGGTTCGCGACGATATGGAGCCGCGCGATCTTCCCCGTGACGGCGACGTCGCTCACCAGACCCGAGATCGAGCTGCAACTGATCCCGTTGGCACGGCAGTTGAGGAACTGCCTGACGGCCCGTGCGTTCGCGCCGGAAGCCGGCCGCGAGGTGGGCGCCGCACTGATCTCGTTCCACTCCACCGACCCCGAGGTGCTCAGCCGCACCCTGGACGCCGTCGACGCCTACCTCGTCCTGTACTGCGGCGGCGACGGGGACGGCGAGGAACTGCGGGCCCGTAGCGCCCGGTTGCAGCACGCGGTCGCGGCCGGCTTCGCGAAGGCCTTGCGCGAGCGCACGCTCGCCGAGCAAGAGGCCATCTCGCGCGCGACCTTGAATGCCCGTCAGATGGTGGCCGAGGCGCTGCACGCGAGCGAGGCACGTTTCCGCGCGGTCTTCGAGGGTGCCGCGATCGGCATCGGCATCGCCGACCTCGACGGCAACCTGATCGAGGTCAACGACGCGCTCAAGCGCATGTTCGGCGGCTCGCTCGACCACAACGGTCGCTCCCGCCCCGTCCAGGAGTGGACCCACCCCGACGACGCCCCCCAGGTCTGGCGGCTCTACGAGGAGCTGGTGCGCGGTGAACGCGAGCACTACCGGGTGGAGAAGCCGTTCTACCGCCAGGACGGCACGGTCCTGTGGACCAACCTCACGGTGTCCCTGCTGCGCGATCCCGAGGACAACCCGCAGTACCAGCTGGCGCTCATGGAGGACACCACCGAACGCCGGCTGCTGAACCTGCGGCTGCGCTACGAGGCCACCCACGACGCGCTCACCGGCCTGCCCAACAGGACGCTGTTCTTCGAGCGGCTCGAGAAGGCCCTGGCCACGTCCGGCGGCCGCTTCGGCCTCTGCTACCTCGACCTCGACGGCTTCAAGGCGATCAACGACAGCCTCGGCCACGCGGCCGGCGACCGGCTGCTCGTCGAGGTCGCCGACCGCCTGCAGTCCTGCGCCACCGCACCCGGCGAGATGGTCGCGCGACTCGGCGGCGACGAGTTCGTCGCGCTCACCACCGGCCCCGACACCGAACGCGAGGTCGACGAGCTGGCCGGCCGGATCCTCAGCATGCTGGCCATCCCCATCCGCATCGAGGGCCGCGAACTCACCGTCCGCGGATCCATCGGCATCGTCGAGGGACTGGCCGGCGAGCGAAGCGCGGCCGAAGTCCTGCGCAGCGCCGACATCACGATGTACCGCGCCAAGTCGGCAGGCGGCAACCGCTTCGAACTGGCCGACCCCGAGGTCGACCGGCGCACCATCACCCGCCACGGACTCACCACGGCGCTGCCCGCCGCCCTCGACCGCAGCGAGTTCTTCATCGAGTACCAGCCGCTGGTGCACCTCGCCGACGGCAGCGTCAGCGGCGCCGAGGCGCTGGTGCGCTGGTCGCACCCGCAGCACGGCGTGCTCGGACCGGACCGCTTCATCCCGCTCGCGGAGCACACCGGGCTGATCGTTCCGCTCGGCCGCTGGGTGCTCGAAGAGGCCGTACGCCAGACCCATGAGTGGCAGCAGCGCCATCCGGGTGCCGGCCCGCTGCGGATCAACGTCAACCTCTCTCCCTGCCAGCTGTACCACCCCGGACTCGTGGCCGACACCGTGGACACCCTGGAGCGGATCGGCCTGGAACCCGGCGCCCTCTGCCTCGAAGTGACCGAGTCCGCGCTGATCGGTGCCGACGACGACCTGCTCAAGCCGTTGCGCAGGCTCGCCGAGATGGGCGTCGACATCGCGCTCGACGACTTCGGCACGGGTTACTCGAACCTGGCCAATCTGCGGCGCCTGCCGGTCAGCGAGCTCAAGCTCGACCGGTCGTTCACCCAGGGCATGCAGCAGTACCCGGCCGACCCCGTCGACACCAAGATCGTCGAAGGCATCGTGGCCCTCGCCCACAGCCTCGGCCTCTCGGTGACCGTCGAGGGCGTCGAGACCGCCGCCCAGGCCGACCAGCTGCGCCGGATCGGCTGCGACACGGCCCAGGGCTGGTACTACGCCCGTCCCGGCCCGTGGGACCACCTGCACCAACTGGCCCTGGTGGACGCTACGGGGTGAAGGGGACGGGGCCGTGTCCCGCGGCACGCCCTAGGCTTCGAGGACGACGAACTCTCCGTTCGGGGACGCACCACGCTCCCGGTGGGACGCCCCGATCGGAGCTGGTTCGACGCCCTCGAAGCCCGCACCGAACCAGGAGCACGCCACCGTGTCCGAAGCTGCAGCGACGCCCCCGTACCCCGACTCCTTCGGTGCGGACGCCGCGCCCTCCCCGCACCCGCTGCTCGCCCCCGTGGCCTGGCTCCTGGGTACCTGGTCCGGGCAGGGGCGCGGTGAATACCCCACGCTCGCCGAGGACTTCACGTACGCCCAGCAGGTCACCTTCAGTCACGACGGCCGGCCCTTCCTGCAGTACGAGGCCCGGGCGTGGATCATCGATGCCGAGGGCGCACCGGTGCGCCCGGCCGCGCGGGAGGCCGGCTGGTGGCGGCTGCAGGCGGACGGCAGGGTGGAGGCGCTGATCAGCCAGCCCACCGGCATCGTCGAGATCGCCTCCGGCGCCGCCACCGGGGAGGCGGTCGAGCTGGCCACCGGCGATGTGGCCCGCACCCCCACCGCGAAACAGGTCGACGCCAGCCACCGCAGTTACGCCCTCACGGCCGACGGCACCCTGACCTTCACGCACGCGATGGCCGCGGTGGACCAGCCGCTGCAGCACCACCTCGCAGCCCGTCTGGTCCGCGCGCGCTGACTCCGCGTACGGGACACTTCGGCGCGGTCGCCGCAGCGGTGAACCCGAGCATCGTTGTGCTGCCGGCTCACCACGGCACCGCAGGCGACTATGACGCCCCGTCGAGCAGCAGTGCCTGGAGTTCGCGGGCCGCGCGCGGCGGGGCGACGTCGCTGCGGTGGGCGAGGGCGATGGTGCGGTGGAGGCCGGGGCGGGCGAGCGGTGTCACGCGCAGGCCGCTGCCGGCCCGCCGGGCGACCATGCTCGGCACGACAGCCATGCCGAGGCCGGACCGCACGAAGCCGAGTACCGCGTCCATCTCGCCGCCCTCGACGGCGAAATCCGGTTCGAATCCCGCGGCGTGACAGGCGGCTACGGTGAGTTCCCGCAGGTCGTAGCCGTGCCGGAACATCAC
The DNA here is from genome assembly GCF_003574445.1 of Streptomyces sp. YIM 130001. Lineage (GTDB taxonomy): Bacteria > Actinomycetota > Actinomycetes > Streptomycetales > Streptomycetaceae > Streptomyces. The sequence continues at coordinate 84,091 of NZ_KZ984549.1, read as the reverse complement.
GAGCCGTTCGCCCTGCAGATCCGGGATCCGGACCGTCCCGCGCGAGCCGCCCGGCGCCCGCACGTCCGGTGACGACACCACCACCAACTCCTCGCGCAGCAGTTCGTGCGTGATCAGGGACGGTGCAGGGCTGGGCAGCGGCAGCACGACCAGGGCCAGGTCCAGGCTGCCGCGGGCCAGCTCGCGCACCAGGTCGTGCGAGCCGCCCTCCTCGATCAGGAGCCGGATGCCGGGGTACCGGTCGGAGTACGCCCGCAGCACGTCGGGCAGCAGCCCGGTGCACAGACTCGGGGTCGCACCGAGCCTGACCCGGCCGCTGCGCAGCTGCACCAGCTCCTGCACCTCCTGCCGCGCCGTCTCGGCGTCCGCGAGGATCCGGCGGGCCAGCGGCAGCAGGGTCTCGCCGGCGTCCGTCAGCGCGATGTTCCCGCGTGCGCGGCTGAACAGCTCGGCGCCCAGCTCCCGTTCGAGCGAGCGGATCTGCTGGGACAGGGAGGGCTGGGCGACATGAACCTGTTCGGCGGCCCGGGTGAAGTGCTGGGTCTCGGCCACCGCGACGAAGTACTGGAGCTGCTGGAGCTGCATACGACGATCATAGGCACGCACGATAGGTACAGGCTATGGAAATGAGCTGCTCCATGTCTTGGACCTCTCGGGACCTTGGGTTCTACGGTCAGCTCCATGGCATTGGAAACGCGGGCGGAGCGTACGCCGTCGAAGGGGACCGGGACGCGGCAGCGTCCCGTGAGGGGCGGCCCGCGCGGGCTCTGGGACTCCACCCTCGGCAAGAAGGCCGTGATGGCCGTCACCGGCTTGGTCATGCTCGGCTACCTGGTCGCCCACATGCTCGGCAACCTCAAGATCTTCTTCGGCTCCGACGAGTTCAACGGCTACGCCCACTGGCTGCGCACCATGGGCGCCCCCGTACTGCACTACGAGTGGGCCCTGTGGCTTCTCCGCGTCGCCCTCGTCCTCGCCGTCGTCGGCCACGCGGTCGCCGCCTACCAGCTGAGCCGCCGCGACATCCGGGCCAGGCCCACCAAGTACGCCCACACCAGGCGCCGGACGAGCTACGCGACCCGCACCATGCGCTGGGGCGGAGTCATCCTCGCCCTGTTCATCGTCTGGCACCTCCTCGACCTGACCACCGGCCACGCCCACCCCGGCGGCTTCCAGGAGGGGCACCCGTACCAGAACGTCGTGGACACCTTCTCCACCTGGTACGGCAACGTCATCTACATCGTCGCCGTGCTCGCCATGGGCCTGCACGTACGGCACGGCTTCTGGAGCGCCGCCCAGACGCTCGGCGTCGGCAACGCCACCCGCGACCGGATCCTCAAGACCGGCGCCAACCTTCTGGCCCTGGTCCTGACCGCCGGCTTCGTGTCCGTACCCGTGGCCGTGATGACCGGATTGGTGAACTGACATGAGCTCCTACGCGTCCTACAGCACCGGTGAACCCATCGCCGACACCAAGGCCCCCGACGGCCCCGTCGCCGAACGCTGGGACACCCGCCGCTTCGAGGCCAAGCTGGTCAACCCCGCCAACCGCCGCAGCCACACCGTCATCGTCGTCGGCACCGGACTCGCCGGCGGCTCGGCCGGGGCCACCCTCGCCGAACAGGGCTACCACGTCGTCCAGTTCTGCTACCAGGACTCCCCGCGCCGCGCCCATTCCATCGCCGCGCAGGGCGGCATCAACGCCGCCAAGAACTACCGCAACGACGGCGACTCCGTGCACCGCCTCTTCTACGACACCGTCAAGGGCGGCGACTTCCGAGCCCGGGAGTCCAACGTGCACCGGCTCGCCCAGATCTCCGTCGAGATCATCGACCAGTGCGTCGCCCAAGGAGTGCCCTTCGCCCGCGAGTACGGCGGACTGCTCGACACCCGCTCCTTCGGCGGCGTCCAGGTCTCCCGTACGTTCTACGCCCGCGGCCAGACCGGACAGCAACTGCTGCTCGGCGCCTACCAGGCACTGTCCCGTCAGATCGCCGCGGGCAACGTGGAACTCCACCCGCGTACCGAGATGCTCGACCTGATCGTCGTCGACGGCCGGGCCCGCGGCATCGTCGCCCGCGACCTCGTCACCGGGAAGATCGACACCTACTTCGCGGACGCCGTCGTCCTCGCCAGCGGCGGATACGGCAACGTCTTCTATCTGTCGACGAACGCCATGAACTCCAACGCCACCGCCGTCTGGCGCGCCCACCGGCGCGGCGCCCACTTCGCGAACCCGTGCTTCACCCAGATCCACCCCACCTGCATCCCGCGCACCGGCGACCACCAGTCGAAGCTCACCCTGATGAGCGAGTCACTGCGCAACGACGGCCGTATCTGGGTGCCCAAGGCCAAGGGAGACACCCGCCCGGCCCGGGAGATCCCCGAGGACGAACGCGACTACTACCTGGAGCGGATCTACCCCGCCTTCGGCAACCTCGTCCCGCGCGACATCGCCTCACGCGCCGCGAAGAACGTCTGCGACGAGGGCCGCGGAGTCGGACCCGGCGGCCAGGGCGTCTACCTGGACTTCGCCGACGCCATCGCACGGATGGGCCGCAAACAGGTCGAGGAGAAGTACGGCAACCTCTTCGACATGTACGCCCGGATCACCGCCGAGGACCCCTACGAGGTGCCGATGCGGATCTTCCCCGCCGTGCACTACACGATGGGCGGACTCTGGGTGGACTACGACCTGCAGACCACCGTGCCCGGCCTGTTCGCCATCGGCGAGGCCAACTTCTCCGACCACGGCGCGAACCGGCTCGGCGCCTCCGCCCTCATGCAGGGCCTCGCCGACGGCTACTTCGTCCTGCCCTCCACCATCAACGACTACCTCGCGCGGCATCCGCACCAGGACCCGGTCACCGACGCCCACCCGGTGGTACAGGACGTCGTCGCCGAGACCGAGGACCGCCTCCACCTGCTGCTCGCCGTCGACGGCGACCGCACGCCCGACTCGTTCCACCGCGAACTGGGCGAACTCATGTGGGAGTTCTGCGGAATGGCCCGCACCGAGACCGGCCTGCGCAAGGCCCTCGACCGCATCCCGCAGATCCGCGAGGAGTTCTGGCGCCGCATCAAGGTGCCCGGCACCGGCGAGGAGTTCAACCAGTCGCTGGAGAAGGCCAACCGCATCATCGACTACCTGGAGCTCGCCGAGCTGATGTGCCTCGACGCGCTGCACCGGGCCGAATCCTGCGGCGGCCACTTCCGCGAGGAGTCCCAGACCCCCGACGGCGAGGCCGCGCGCCGCGACGAGGACTTCTCGTACGCCGCGGCCTGGGAGTTCACCGCTCCCGGCGAGGCGCCCGTCCTGCACAAGGAAGACCTCGTCTTCGATTACGTCCACCCCACTCAGCGGAGCTACGCATGAAGCTCACCCTGCGCGTCTGGCGCCAGCCGGCGGCCGACACGGACGGCGCCATGACCACCTACGAGGTCGACTCCATCTCCCCGGACATGTCGTTCCTCGAAATGCTCGACACCCTCAACGAGGAACTCATCCTGCGCGGTGAGGACCCCGTCGCCTTCGACCACGACTGCCGCGAGGGAATCTGCGGCGCCTGTTCGCTCGTCATCAACGGCGATGCGCACGGCCCGGAGCGCACCACCAGCTGTCAGCTGCACATGAGGTCCTTCCAGGACGGCGACACCATCGACGTCGAACCGTGGCGGGCGGCCGCCTTCCCGGTGGTCAAGGATCTCGTGGTGGATCGTTCCGCGTTCGACCGGATCATCCAGGCCGGCGGCTATGTCAGCGCACCGACCGGCTCGGCCCCCGAAGCGCACGCGACCGCAGTGCCCAAGGCCGACGCCGACTTCGCCTTCGAGCACGCCGAGTGCATCGGCTGCGGCGCCTGCGTCGCCGCCTGCCCCAACGGATCGGCGATGCTCTTCACCTCGGCCAAGGTCAACCATCTCGGCGTCCTGCCGCAGGGTGCCCCGGAGCGCGAGACCCGCGTCCTGGACATGGTCGACCAGATGGACGCCGAGGGCTTCGGCGGCTGCACGCTGACCGGGGAATGCGCGACGGCCTGCCCGAAGGGCATCCCGCTGCCCTCGATCGCGGCGATGAACAAGGAATGGCTGCGCGCGGCCCGCACATCCCCGCGCTGAGCAGCCGCCCGAGCCCCGGGGAGCCCCGCTCCCCGCACGAAACGGGGCGGTTGACCCGAAGGTGGTGCTCCGGGTCAACCGCCCATCGGCTGCGGGGTGTTCAGGCACCCGGCGTACTCAGTCACCCACCGCCCGCAGCACCCCCGGCCCCCGGCCCTCCAGACGGTCGAGGGCGGTCGCCGTGGCCTCGTCGGCAGGCAGCTGTGCGACCAGGTACTGGCCGTCCGACTCCGGCAGGGTCAGCGACTCGAACGCGAACCGGAGACCGCCGACCGTCGGATGCTCGACACGCTCCTCGCCGGTCTCCGTGACGATGCGGATCGGTGCGGCGATCCGGTCGGTGAAGGCGGCACCCGCCGTGATGGACAGTTCGGCGACCAGCTCCGCGAGCTGCGGATCCTCCTTCGCCACATCGAAATGCAGGGCGGCGACCAGCCGGTCGGCGACCTCGTCCCAGTCGGGGAAGCCCTGCCGTGCGCGTGGATCCGTGAACAGGTACCGCAGCATGTTCGGGTGTTCCGGGTCGAGCAGACCGAGCGGCCGCATCAGGCGCTCGTAGGCCCGGGTGTACGCGACGACGTCCCCGAACCAGTTGAGCACGACCGCAGGTGTCGGCTCGAGCCGGTCGAGGAGGCGCAGCACCGTCGGGCGGGCCTCGCGGGCCGGCTGCGGGACGGTGGAGCACAGGAACGCGCTGTCGGCCGTCTTCAGGAGCCGGCGCAGATGGGCCCGGTCGTCGTGCGGCAGCTGCAGCGCGTCACAGAGCGCCCCGAGGACCTGGGGCGAGGGATTGCGGTCCCGGCCCTGCTCGAGGCGGGCCAGGTATTCGACGCTGATGCCCGCGAGCATGGCGAGCTCCGTGCGGCGCAGACCGGGGGTGCGGCGGCGTACTCCCGGCGGCAGACCCGCGCGCTCGGGGGTGAGGGCCTCGCGCCGGGCGCGCAGGAACGCCCCCAGTTCGTTGCCGTGCGTATCTCGGTTTCCGCTCACGCCTTCGATCGTACGGAAGGAGGGTGCGGCGAGGGTGGCCCTGTCACTACCCGTCTGGGGCGGGCCTTCCTCGGCCGGCGCGCAGGGGGCACGGTCGAGGCATGACCACCACCGAATCACGCAACTCGAGCGACACCCTTCCGCTGCCCGCCGGGCGCTGGGGTTTCGACCCCTTCCACTCCGCGGTCGGATTCACCATCCGCCACCTGGGCATCTCCAAGGTCCGCGGTCGGTTCAACGACCTCGAGGCTGAGCTGGTCGTGGGGGAGAGCCTGGAGACCTCCTCCGTGTCCGCCACCGTGGACCTGGCCTCCGTGGACACCGGCAACGCCGACCGGGACGCCCATGTGCGGGCCCCCGATCTGCTCGACGTGGCCAAGCGGCCCACCATGACCTTCCGCTCCACCCGGATCGCCCAGGCCGACGAGGACTGGACGCTCGAGGGCGACATCACCATCGGCGACGTGACCCGCCCCGTGACCTTCGACGTCGAGTTCGGCGGGCTCGTCGACATCCCCATGGACGGCAGCAGGCACGCCGGGTTCGATGCGCACGGCGAGATCCGGCGCAGTGAGTTCGGGCTCGATTTCGCGCCCGGAATGCTCGGCGACGTCATCAAGATCAACCTGGATGTGCAGTTCGTGGAGCCGAAGCCGGAGGCGGCGGACACCGAGTCCGACGCCTGACCGCCGACCCGCCCACTACTCAGCTCTGCAGCCGGGCCGCCAGGTAGTGCGCGGTCCGGCTGTCGGCCACTGCGGCGACCTCCGCCGGGGTCCCGGTGGCGACGACGTGTCCGCCCTGGTCCCCGCCGCCCGGACCGAGGTCCACCACCCAGTCCGCCCCGGCCACCACATCCATGTCGTGCTCGACCACCACCACGGAGTGCCCGGCGTCGACGAGGCCGTTCAACTGCCGCATCAGCACCTCGACATCGGCCGGGTGAAGTCCCGTCGTCGGCTCGTCCAGGACATACAGGGTGTGGCCGCGGCGTACCCGCTGAAGCTCGCCGGCGAGCTTGATGCGCTGCGCCTCACCGCCGGACAGTTCGGTCGCCGGCTGTCCGAGCCGCAGATAGCCGAGCCCCACGTCGAGCAGCGTGCGCAGGCTGCGCAGTACGGGGGGAGTGTCGGCGAAGAACTCCGCCGCGGCCTCGACGGTCAGTGCGAGCACATCGGCGATGGAGTGGCCGCGGTGGTGGACCTCCAGCGTCTGCGGGTTGTACCGCGCGCCCTTGCAGTCCGGGCAGGGGGTGTACGTACTGGGCAGGAAGAGCAGCTCGACCGTGACCGCGCCCTCGCCCTGGCAGGTCTCGCAGCGCCCGCCCTTCACATTGAAGGAGAACCGCCCCACGCCGTAGCCGCGGGCGCGTGCCTCCGCGGTGGAGGCGAACACCTTCCGCACCACGTCGAAGAGGCCCGTGTAGGTGGCCAGATTGGACCGCGGAGTACGGCCGATCGGTTTCTGATCCACCCTCACCAGGCGTCCTGCACCCGGGAGTTCCTCGTCGACACAGTTCATCAGGGTGGACTTGCCCGAACCCGACACGCCGGTCACTGCCGTCAGCACCCCGAGGGGCAGGTCCACGGAGACGTCCTGCAGGTTGTGCCGGGTGACCGGGCCGATCTTCAGGTGTCCGGCCGGCGTTCGTACGGTCCGGACCGGCGCCGGCCCGCGGTCGAAGAGGAACCGGCGGGTCCGCGACTCGGGCACCTCGGCCAGTCCCGCCACCGGCCCGCTGTGCAGCACCCGGCCGCCGTGCTCGCCGGCGAGCGGCCCGACGTCGACGAGCCAGTCCGCACGCCGCATCACGTCCAGGTGGTGCTCCACCACGAACACCGAGTTCCCCGCCGCCCGGAGCCGGTCGAGCACGGTCAACAGAGCCTCGGTGTCGGCCGGATGGAGGCCTGCGGACGGTTCGTCCAGGACGTACACCACTCCGAAGAGACCGGACCTCAACTGGGTCGCCAGGCGCAGCCGTTGCAGTTCTCCGGCCGAGAGGGTGGGCGTCGTCCGGTCCAACGACAGGTAGCCGAGGCCGAGTTCACGCACCACCTCGATGCGTGCGACCAGATCGCCGGTCAGGACCTCCGCGGTGGCGTCGCCGGCCGCGGAGGCCAGTAGGTCCGCGAGTTCGGCCAGCGGCAGCGCGGCGAGTTCGGCGATCGTCCGCCCGGCTACGGTCACCGCCATCGCCTCGGGGCGCAGCCTGCTGCCGCCGCAGACGCCGCACGGCGCGCTCTCCAGGAAACGCTCGGCGCGGGCCCGCAGCGTCTGACTGCGCGAATCGGCGAACGTCTTCATCACATGGCGCCGCGCGCTCATGTACTTGCCCTGGTACGGGCGGTGGATGCGGCCCGCCTCGCGCACCGGATGCACCGTCACCACCGGCTGCTCGTCGGTGAACAGGATCCACTCCCGGTCGGCCGCGTCGAGCTCGCGCCACGGCCGGTCCACGTCGTAACCGAGCGCCTCCAGTACGTCGCGCAGGTTCTTGCCCTGCCAGGCGCCCGGCCAGGCGGCGATCGCGCCCTGCCTGATGGAGAGTGCGGGATCCGGCACGAGCGACTGCTCGGTCGTGCGGTGCACCAGACCGAGACCGTGACACCCCGGGCACGCGCCCGCCGCGGTGTTGGGGGAGAAGGAGTCGGAGTCCAGGCGCTCGGCCCCCGGTGGATAGTCACCCGTGCGGGAGAACAGCATGCGCAGCGAGTTGGACAGCGTGGTCACGGTGCCGACGGACGATCGCGAGCTGGGAGTGGAACGCCGCTGCTCGAGCGATACGGCGGGCGGCAGCCCCGTGATCTCACCCACCTGCGGCGCCCCGACCTGGTGGATGAGCCGCCGGGCGTACGGAGCGACGGACTCGAAGTAGCGGCGCTGCGCCTCCGCGTAGATCGTCCCGAAGGCGAGCGACGACTTGCCCGAACCGGAGACCCCGGTGAACGCCACGAGCACATCGCGCGGGATGTCGACGTCCACAGCCTGCAGGTTGTGCTCACGCGCCCCGCGGACGCGCAGATAGGGGTCGTGCGGGCTGTCCATCGGCTCTCCGGGGCGACTGTTGGGCAAACTCCACGATTCTAGGCACCCTGGCCCCTCGCAACGCGGGGGCCGTCGAGACCAGCAAGCCGGGCCAGCCGACTGTACGAGTCGAGCAGCGCCGCCCGGTCGTACGAGGAGGTGGTGACCAGGACCTCGGCGGCGTCGGTGGCCGTGATGAGGTCCTCGAGCCGGGCGTACACCTCGTCCGGTGTGCCGTGCAGCTGGCCCCGCAGCCCCGACTCGAAGAATTCGCGCTCCTTGTCGGTCATGGTCCGGCTCTCCGTCGCCTCGGCCGGCTCGAGGGGAGGGAAGACCCCGTGCGTACGGGAGTACGCCATCGACCACGCCTCCGGTACGAGGAGCCGCCGCGCCTGCGCCGCCGTGCCGGCGACCGCCACATTGCCCGAGATGATCACCTCGGGTCCGGCGGCCCACTGCGAGGGCTTGAACGCGTCCCGGTACCGTCCGACCGCCTCGACCATGCGCGTCCGGCTGCGCAGATCCCCGATCACCAGGGGGAGCCCCGCCTCGGCCGCCACCGTCGCGCCCTCGCCCATGGCCAGGACGTACGCAGGGATGCCGAGCCCCTCGGCCGGGTGGGCGTGCACCTGCGGAAAGTCGGTCTGGGTGCCGGTGAGGAATCCGAGCAGGGTGCGCAGCTGGTCGGCGAATGCGTCGGCGCCCTCGCGGTCCACGCCGAGGGCCCTGCGGATCCCGCCGGTGAAGCCGACGGAACGGCCCAGGCCCATGTCGATCCGCCCCGGGAACAGCGAGGCGAGCACGCCGAACTGCTCGGCGACCACGAGCGGCCGGTGATTGGGCAGCATCACGCCGCCCGTGCCGACCCGGATCGTCGAGGTGGCTCCCGCGACCGCGGCTGCGAGCACGGTCGGAGCCGATCCCGCCACTCCGGGAACGCTGTGGTGCTCGGAGACCCAGAAGCGGTGGTAGCCCAGCTCCTCGATCTGCTGGGCGAAGCGCACGGTGTCCCGCAGGGCAGCGGCCGTCTCCTGGCCGGCGCGAGTGCGGGAACGGTCGAGTACGGAGAAGCGGGTGCGGCTGATCACGGAGTTCACACCACCTTCAACGCGCGGGAGCCAAGAGGATTCCCGGGCGCAGGGAAGGCCGCGGGTCGCCGGGTGCGCGGAGCCCCCGGTCCGCCACGGCCTACGCTGGAGCCATGGACGACGCGGCGCGGCCACCCCTGGCTCTGTTCGACCTGGACAACACGCTCGCCGGCACCGCACACCGGCAGCACTTCCTGGAGCGCAGACCGCGCGACTGGAAAGCCTTCTTCGCCGCGGCCCCGGACGACCCGCCCCTCGCCGAAGGCGTCCGGCTCGTGCACGCGAACGCGACGGACTGCGAGATCCAGTACCTGACGGGCCGGCCGGAGCGCTGCCGGGCCGACACGAGCGCCTGGCTGGAGCGGCAGGGCCTCCCCGCCGGGCGGATCTGGATGCGCGGGGACCGCGACCGGCGGCCCGCACGGCAGACCAAGCTCGACGTCCTGCGACGCCTGTCCCGAGTGCGCGAGGTCGGGATGCTGGTGGACGACGACGAGCAGGTCTGCGACGCGGCGGAAGCGGCCGGGTTCACGGTCGTGCGGGCACGGTGGGCGGTGCGGTCCGCGGACCTCGCGGATGCGCAGGAGCGGGAGGGGCGTACCTGACCGGGGCCCGACCCCGAACCTGCGATGGGGAGCCCCGGCCGTTCGTCGGCCCCTGCAGGGCTATTCCTCCAGCCGGAATCCAAGCTTCAGCCCGACCTGGTAGTGCTCGACCGCCCCGTCGACGATGTGGCCGCGGACTTGCGTCACCTCGAACCAATCGAGGCCGCGTACGGTCTGCGACGCCCTGCTGATCCCGTTACGGATGGCCTGGTCGATTCCGTCCTGCGAGGTTCCGACGATCTCGGTGACCCGGTACGTGTGGTCGGACATGGAGTAGTACTCCTTTCGCTCGGTGACTCCACCGTGCCCCAACTGGCGCCCGACCGCGAGGCGATCGGGCAGGTCCCGGGGTTCGAAGGGTTGACCGATCGAATTGGTCCATACCAAAATCCAGCCACATACCCGGGCGAGCGCCTTTCGCTTCCCCCCATGCCGGGCTGCCGCCCCTTGCCCCGCATGCCGAAGGTGATCGCCCGTGAAGAAGAGACCGTTCGCCGTCCCCCTCGCCCTGGCATCGCTCGTGGCCCTGAGCGGTTGCGGGCTGTTGCCGGGTGGCGACGGGGACACCCGGACCGTCACCGTCTGGCTGATGAAGGGCAGCGCCACCCAGGCGTTCGTGGACCGCTTCACGACCGACTTCGAGAAGCGGCACTCCGGTGTCGAGCTGGAGGTGAAGTTCCAGGACTGGTCGGGCATCGGCGAGAAGATCACCCGCGCCCTCGACACCGACGAGGCCTCCGCGCCGGACGTGATCGAGGTCGGCAACACCCAGGTCGCGCAGTACGTCGATCACGGAGGGCTGCTCGACCTCACGCTCGAGTCGATGCGCGAATGGGGCATGAAGGACTGGCTGCCCGGTCTCGCCGAACCAGGTACGCACGACGGCGCCCAGTACGGGATCCCCTGGTACGCGGCGAACCGGGTCGTGATCTACAACAAGGACCGCTTCGCCGCCGCCGGAATCAAGGAACCGCCTGCCGACCGTGCCGAGTGGGCGGCCCTCACGAAACGCCTCAACACCGGGAAGAACCAGGGCATCTACCTGGCGGGCCAGGACTGGTACACGCTCGCCGGGTTCATCTGGGAGGAGGGCGGCGACCTGGCCGAGGAACGCGACGTCCGCTGGAAGGGATCACTCCACAGCCCGGAAGCGCTGCGCGGCATGGACTTCTACGAGCGGCTGCAGGCACTCGGCGACGGACCGAAGGACGCCGACGAGGAGACCCCGCCCCAGGCGGAGGTGTTCGCCGAGGGGGATGTCGCCCAGATCATCGCCGTACCGGGCACCACCAAGGCGATCGAGGAAGCCAACCCCGAACTCGAAGGGAAGATCGGCTACTTCGCGGTGCCGGGCAAGAAGGCGGACAAACCCGGAGCCGTCTTCACCGGCGGCTCCGACCTGGTCGTCCCCGAGCGCACCGACCAGCGCGACGCCGCGGTGAACGTCGTCGCCGAACTGGCCGGCAAGAAGTGGCAGACCGACCTCGCACGGACCATGAACTACGTGCCCAACAAGACCACCCTGTCCGGCGTGGTCGGCGCCGAGGAGGGAGTCGCCGCCATGGCCGCCGGTGCGGCCGAGGGCCGCGCGACCCCCAACTCTCCCCGCTGGGCCGCCGTGGAGGCCGACAACCCGATCAAGCGGTACATGACGGCGGTCCTCACCGGCGGCGACCCCGCCCGCGAGGCCCGCAAGGCATCAGCCCGCATCACCGAGGAGCTCGACCACACCCGCGGCTGAACGGTCTTGGCCGGACGCCCTGTTCATACGCCCGAGAGCGACAGCGCGAACCGCCCGCGCTCATCGGTCCACCAGTGCGCCGGCCGGAATCCGGCCGCGGACAGTTCCACCCGGACCCGTTCCTCCCGGAATTTGGCCGACACCTCGGTGCGCACCTCTTCTCCGGCCGCGAACTCCACGTCGAGGCCGAGCTCCTGGATGTGCACCGTGTGCGCCCGCTGTGCCCGCAGCCGCATCTCGATCCACTCCCGGTCCGGGTTCCAGCGGGCGATGTGCGTGAAGCCCTGTGGGTCGAAGTCGGCGCGGAGTTCGCGGTTGATCACCGCGAGCACGTTCTTGTTGAACTCGGCGGTCACGCCCGCCGCGTCGTCGTAGGCGGCCACCAGCTCACTCTCGGCCTTCACCAGGTCCGTGCCGAGCAGCAGCATGTCCCCGGGTTCGAGCAGATGGCGGACGGAGCGCAGGAACGAGGCCCGTTCGGTGGGCAGCAGGTTGCCGACCGTGCCGCCGAGGAAAGCCACCAGGCGTGGGCCCGGAGTGGGCGGGAGGGTGAGGCCCCGGGTGAAGTCGGCGATCAGCGCGTGCACGGTGAGTCCCGGTCGTTCCACGGCCAGGGCACGGCCCGCGTCCTCGAGGGCGCTCGCGCTGACGTCGACCGGTACGTAACTGTCCAGGCCGGGAAGGGCGTCGAGGAGGCGGCCGGTCTTTTCCGACGAGCCGGATCCGAGCTCCACCAGAGTGCGGGCGCCGCTCGCCGCGGCGATCCGGTCGGCGCGGGCGTGCAGGATCTCCCGCTCGGCTCGGGTCGGGTAGTACTCGTGCAGTTCGGTGATCTTCTCGAAGAGCGCGCTGCCGTGGGCGTCGTAGAACCACTTGGGCGGCAGGGTCTTGGGAGTTCCGGTCAAGCCGGTGCGCACATCGGCGCGCAGGGCGGCCCCGGTGGCGTCCTCGGGCAGGATGCGGGTCAGCTGGAACGGGCTCACGCGATCGGCTCCTCGGACGGATACGGCGGGAGATCGAGCGGGGGCTGCAGGCCGCCGAGCGGCACCGGAACCTCGTCGATCGGGGTCAGCAGGACTTCGGTGCGGGTCGCGGTCAGCAGGGTCCGGTCGGGGACCTGGCGCCAGGCCGGGTCGTCGTCGTACGGCTCGGAGGCCACGACGGTGCGCCGGCCCGGGCTGGCCAGGTAGGACAGCGTGTCGCCCCAGGCGGTCGCGGTGATCGTGCGGCCGTCGGTCATCAGGAGGTTGAGACGGGAGCCCGGGGCCGCCGCGGCGACCTCGGTCACCGCGCCGGCGAGCGCCGATCCGTCGCCCGCCCCGCAGCGGATCCGGTGCAGGACGAGCGCCCACACCAGCGCCGAGTCGCAGCGAGCCTCCAGGGACAGCAGATCGGCGGCCGGCAGGGCTCCGGCAGCCGCAGCGAGCGACCCCGGCCAGCCGGAGACCGCACCGTTGTGGCTGAACAGCCGGCCCCCCGCGGCGAACGGAGCGGCCGCCGCCGCGCCGTCCGCGCCCGCCTCGGTCGCGTCCCGGACCGCGGCGAGCACCGCGCCACTGCGCACCACCCGGGTCAGGTCGGCGTAGTTCGGATCGGCCCAGACCGGACCGGCCTGCCGGTAGCGGGCCGGCACCGGGTCACCGTCCACGTACCAGCCGACCCCGAAGCCGTCCGCGTTCACCGTGCCGTAGCGCTGCCTCCGGGGCTCCCACGACTGCCGCAGCAGACTGTGGTCCGGCGAGACGAGAACCTCGGCGAGCGGCAACGGCTCGCCCACGTAGGCGAGATGACGGCACATCAGCGGTCCCGGCCGACGTGCGTACCGTCCTCGCCCGGCCGTGCGTCCCGTGCGGTACGCAAGCCCGAGAAGATCTGCCGGCGCACCGGATGGTCCCAGTTGCGGAAGGTGCCGCGGCAGGCGACCTCGCCGACCGCGAACGACCCGCCGCGCAGCACCCTGTAGTCGCCACCGAAGAACACCTCGGAGTACTCCCGATAAGGGAAGGTGACGAAGCCGGGGTACGGCAGGAAGCCGCTCGACGTCCACTCCCACACATCGCCCATCAACTGGCCCACGCCCGAGGGCGAGCGGCCCGCCGGATAGCTGCCTGCCGGGGCAGGGCGCAGCCGCCGCTGCCCGAGGTTCGCATGCTCCACGCCCGGTTCCTCGTCCCCCCAGGGGTAGCGGCTCGACCGCCCGGTGGCGGGATCGTGCCGCGCAGCCTTCTCCCACTCCTCCTCGGTCGGCAGCCGCCGTCCCGCCCAGCGGGCGTACGCGTCCGCCTCGTACCAACTGACGTGCAGCACCGGCTCATCCGGCGGTACGGGCTCGGTGGCACCGAAGCGCCGCCGCAGCCACACACCGCCCTCCCGGCGCCAGAACAGCGGGGCCCGGACGCCCTGCCGCGTCACCAGGTCGAAGCCCTGCGGATCCCACCAGCGAGGATCCTCGTAGCCGCCGTCCGCCATGAACTCCTGGTACGCCGCACACGTCACCGGCGCCGTGTCCATCCAGAAGGCGGGAACCTCGCGGCGGTGCGCGGGACGCTCGTTGTCGAGAGCCCACGGCTCCGTCGAAGTTCCCATGGTGAACGGGCCGCCGGGAACCAGGACTTCGGGCGCCGAGAGGGACGCGTGCGGGGGAGTGGCCGTCTCCTCGGCGAGTGCGGCCGGGCCACGCCTCAGCTGATGGGTGATCAGCATCGTTTCGTCGTGCTGCTGTTCGTGTTGAGCGACCATGCCGAAGGCGAACGCGGAGTCCACCAGCGGGGAACCCCGCAAGGAGGAACCCTCCAGTACGTCGATCACCCGGCCCCGCACCTCACCGGCGTAGCGATGTGCCTCGGCGGGTGCGAGCAGGGGCAGGCTCGGGCGTTCGGCGCGCGGGTGCTCGAACGCGTCGTAGACCGAGTCGATCTCGGGGCGCAGCGCGTCCTGTCCGGCGACCGCGCGCAGCAGCCACTGCTCCTCCTGATTGCCGATGTGCGCGAGATCCCACACCAGGGGTGACATCAACGGCGAGTGCTGTGCGGTGAGTTCGCCGTCGTCCACGCATTCGGTGAGCAGCCGGGTACGGTCGCGTGCCGAGGTCAGGGAATCGAGCGCGCGTCGGCGCAGCGCCTCGGGGTCGGTCTGGGGCGTGGTCATGGGCGCCTCCCGTCGATTCGTTCCAGCAGATCGTCGGCCGGACAGCGGCCCCGGGCGACGTAGCGCTCTGTGAACGCACCGACCGCGTCGCGCACCGTCCTCGACGCGCCCCGCCGGGGCAGGGCCTCGGTGGCAGCGGCGAAGCACGCGGTCGCGGCGCGGTGCAGTTCCGGGTCGGCAAGGCCGTGCCGTGCCGCGTCCAGCCACAGAGGGTTGTGCGGTGCCGGCTTCGGACCGGCCCGCTCGCCGAGCGGCTCGACGATCCGGTACGCGCGCTCGGCGGCCTCGGGATCGTCGAAGAGCGCGTCGGTGACCGCCAGCGGGACCAGCCAGCCGTCGTCTCCCCCCTGGGCGTCGATCATGCGCAGTTCCAGGTGCCCGCGCGGCCGTACCGGCGGGAACAGTGTGGTCAGGTGGTAGTCGAGGTCGTCCTGGGTGGGCGGGCGCGGCAGACCGTGCCGCAGCCAGTCACGGAAGGTGAGCCGGTCCGGGATCTGCCAGGGACCGTGTTCGGTGCGCAGGCACATCACCGGCGCGTCGAGGACGTACTCCGTCCAGGCCGCACGCGGTTCCGCGCCGTACGGCGGGGCTGCCGACCTGCTGGGCTCGATCGCGGCCCACACGGCTTGCCGGGTGGAGCGCCATCCGGTCCTGCGTCCTTCGGCCATGGGCGAGTTGGCGAACGCCGCGACCAGTACGGCACCGAGGAGATGCGCCATGCGCCAGCGGCGCCCGTGACCGAGCGGACCTGGTTCCTCGTGCCCGGCGTCGACACATACCTGTACCGAGGCGGAGGAGCACATCATGGCGCGGCCGGCGGGGCCCGTCCGGTCGAAGTACGCCTCCATGGCGTCGTAGCGTGCGGCGGTCAGAGTGCGCCGAGGGGCCAGCCACGGGTCCTGGCCGATGCCGCTGAGCCCGAGCCCGAAGCCGGCGAGTGTGCTGCGGAGCAGCGCGAGATCGGCCGACACGAGGTCGACGCAGGAGGAGAGGGAGGGGGCGGGGAGCGAGCTCAGCTCGAGCTGCCCGCCGGGTTCCACGGTGAGGGGTGAGGCGAGGGGCAGTGCGCGCACCGCGGCCAGGGCCGCCTCGTGACGTTCGGGTGGGACGCGGAGTCGTGGGTCGTGCAACTCCCGTATGTGCCATTCGAGTTCGACGCCCAGGGTGTGGGGCGGCCCGGTCTTGAAACAGATGCCCTTGACCAGCGCCTCCACCTCCGCCTCGGTGACGGTGGGGGTGCGCCGGGGACAGTCGGCCTCTTGCATGGATCGGTCCTCCGGATCATTGATCGAAGGTGTGTTCGATACCTGGTGGCTCGGTGAGGATGCCTCCGGTCGGCGTGCTCAGTCAAGCCAAACTCTTCCGCCGCACGTGCACAAGAGTGCACCTGCGGCCGATGAATTGCATTGCGACAGGCGTCACCCGCAGGCAACGATGGCGTCATGAGAACGACGGGGGACGGCACATGAGCGCACGTCTGCGGGCCACCGCACAACACACCCAGGAGATCGTCGAGGCCGGTCATTACGTACTGCCCGACGGCCGGCGCGTGGACCTCGCGCAGGAGATCGCGGCCGCTGCGGACGGTACGGCACTGTTCGGCCCGGAGCCCGTGGCCGCGGGGGCCGCGGACGCGACCTCCGGCCTCGTCGCGACACGGTTCGAGACGACCGGCGAGAGCAGTATGGAGGCGGCCCGCCGTCTGACGTCCGAACCGACGGTGCCGGACCCGGTCGCCGTCCTCAACTTCGCCTCCGCACGCAATCCCGGCGGCGGCTACCTCAACGGCGCCCAGGCGCAGGAGGAAGCCCTCTGCCGAGCCTCCGCCCTGTATACGTGCCTGCTCCGCGCTCCGGACTACTACGCCCACCACCGGGCGGACCGCGACCCGTTCTACTCCGACCGCGTGATCCACTCACCCGGGGTGCCGGTGTTCCGCGACGACCGCGGCGCGCTGCTCGAAGTCCCGTACAGGGCCGGGTTCTTGACCTCGCCCGCACCCAACGCGGGTGTCATCCTGCGCCGTACGCCGGCCGAGGCGCACCGGATCGGGCAGGCGCTCGCAAGCCGTGCCGAGCGCGTCCTGGAGACGGCGACGGCCTGCGGATACCGCCGACTGGTA
Source organism: Streptomyces sp. YIM 130001 (assembly GCF_003574445.1). Lineage (GTDB taxonomy): Bacteria > Actinomycetota > Actinomycetes > Streptomycetales > Streptomycetaceae > Streptomyces. Next base: position 67,255 of record NZ_KZ984549.1, on the reverse strand, counting down.
CTGGGCGCGTGGGGGTGCGGCGTCTTCCGCAACGACCCGGCCGAGGTGGCCGGCGCGTTCCGCGCCCTGCTCGCGGACGGTGGGCGCTTCGCCGGCACCTTCACGCACGTCGTGTTCGCCGTCCTCGACCGGACACGCGACGCCACCACGCTCGGCGCCTTCACCGCAGAGTTCGCAGATCTGACCGGCGACCCGGTGCGGTGACAGGCCGGCCCGGCGAGGCTCAGCGCCAGCCGTAGCGTTCCTGGAGCCGGTGGACGACCGCGTTGAAGCGCATCCGGTCGAGCGCGCAGGCCTCCCGGCGCATCCCGCCGTCGTGCAGGCGCAGCACCCGGTCCAGGTCCACCCACGACTCACGTCCGGAGGAGTCCCAGGGGCCGGTGCCGAGTGCCACCCACTCCCGGTCGCCGTCGTGCCGCTTGCTGGAGAGCGCCACACCGAGCAGGCTGCCGGCCGCCTCGCGCGCGACGACCAGGACCGGCCGGTCCTTGCCCCGCCCGTCGTTCTCCTCGTAGGGCACCCAGGTCCACACGATCTCGCCGGGATCGGGATCGCCGTCGTGGGCGGGCGCGTACTCGGTACGGACCCGGCCCACCTCCCGGGGATCGGCCTCGACGGTGGCCGAAGGACCGTGGCGGCCGGGGGAGTCGGCACTCTGCTGAGGTTCGGTGGAGGCAGTCACGCAGAGCAGCCTAGGCCAAGGGCTTCGAGGGTACGGAGGGCGGTCATCCGTGGACGGAAGCCTCTGACGGCCACTCGTGCGTGCCGTCCCGCAGGCGCGACATCCCGGCTTGTTCCTGCCCGTCCGCACGGTCCACGTCCGCGACCGCGCATGTGCTGGGCTCCCTCGTCAGCGGGCCGCCGCTCCGGGTTCGTCCGCCGTGGCCGGCCACCGTTCGTGCCAGCGCATCTCGCTCTCCAGTTGCGCGGCCAGCGAGACCAGTAGCGGCTCGCTGCTGTCGGGGCCCAACAGCTGCGCACCCACGGGCAGTTCACCCGGCAGCACACCCGCCGGAACGCTCACCCCGGGCCAGCCGAGCACATTCCACGGCCAGGCGTACGGGCACGCCGCGATCATCGCCCGGTCGGTGGCGAACCCGCTGAGTCCGTCGAAGGCACCCACGCGCGGGGCCGCGGTGGCCGTGGTCGGCACCAGGAGCACGTCGTACCGGCGGAACAGGCTCCACACCCTGCGCCGCAACCCGTCCTCCGCCCGGCGTGCGGCCCTGAGCGGAGCCCCGGACAGAGTGCGCCCCAGCCGGGCCGCCTCCCGGGTGCGCGGGTCGAGCAGGTCCGGGTCCGGCACCCGACGGGCCCACTCCGCGATCCCGGCCGTCGCCCGGGGCACGAACCCGAGACCGACCAGCCCGTAGCGCGGATCCGCCTCCTCCACCTCGTGGCCGAGTGCGGCCATGCGCTCGGCGAGCGAGAGCACGGCCGCCCCCACCCCCGGGTCCAGATGCTTCGGGGTCGCGGTGAACGGCATGCGGAACGACACCGCCACCCGCAGCCGCCCCGGCTCCCGGGTCGCGGCGTCGGCGAGACGTACCGGGGCCGGCCGGTGCAGATCGCCCGGGTGGCTGCCGCTCGCGCAGTCGAGGAGCAGTGCCGCGTCCGCGACGGTGCGAGCCAGCGGTCCATTGACGGTGATGCCCTGGAACGCCTCCGGATCGGGCATGGACGAGATCCGGCCACGCTGCGGTTTGATCCCCACCAGATGTGTCCAGGAGGCCGGGATGCGCACCGAACCCGCACCGTCCGAGCCGAGCGCGGCAGGCACCAGGCCGGCCGCCACGGCAGCGGCCGAGCCGCCGGACGACCCCCCGGGCGTGTGAGCGGTGTTCCACGGATTGCGCGTCTCGCCGAACGCCGGACCCTCGGTGAACGGCCACTGGCCGAGCTCGCACGAGTTGGTCTTTCCGACGATCACGGCGCCGGCCTCGCGCAGGCGTCGTACCGCCTCGGCGTCCCTGCCCTTGACCGGGAACGTCCCCCCGCAGCCGAACGCGGTCGGCTCACCCGCGACGTCCATATCGTCCTTGACCGCGACCGGCACGCCGAGCAGGGGGAGTTGCTCGCCCGCAGCGAGCCGCCGGTCGGCGGCGTCGGCCTCCTCGAGCGCAGCCTCGGCGCGCACCAGTCGGAAGGCGTTCAGGGAGGGCCGGGAAGCCTCTATGCGGGCCAGAGCGCGCTCGATGGCCTCGCGTGACGTCAACTCGCCGCTCGCCAGGGCGTTCGCCGTCTCGGCAAGCCCCGCGGCTCGGTCGTCGCTCACCGGGAGCCCTCCTGTCGGTCGGCTGTTCGTCCGACCGAACGATAGCGCCGGGGGCTCGACTCGGGGCCACCACCCGCACGTGGGCGAGGTGCGGCCGCCCCGGACGCACGAGGACCCGGAACCCCCTTGGAGGGTCCGGGTCCTCGAAGGCCGGCCGCACCCGAAGGCGCAGCCGGCCCGGATCACTCGCCGGCGGGCGGAGCCGGCTGTCCTGCCTGGTCGCCCTGGTTGGCCTGCTCCTCGGCGATGGCCTTGCGCACGTCCTCCATGTTCACGTCACGTGCCTGGCCGATCACGTCCTCGAGAGCCGACTCCGGAAGCGCACCGGGCTGGGCGAAGATCGCCACCTTGTCCCGGATGATCGCCAGCGTCGGGATCGACTGGATGCCGAAGGCCTGCGCCAGCTCGGGCTGTGCCTCGGTGTCGACCTTGCCGAAGACCAGGTCCGGGTGACGCTCGGAAGCGCCCTCGTAGACCGGGCCGAACTGCCGGCAGGGACCGCACCACTCCGCCCAGAAGTCGATGAGCACAAATTCGTTCTCCGACACGATCTCGTCGAAGTTGTCCTTGGTGAGTTCCTGGGTGCTCACTGATCTACCTCTCCAGGCGGCTGCGTCGTACTGACCCGCACAACGGCGCGGGACCGTGCCCTATTCCGGGCCACTGTTCCGGATGCCCCTGTGGCCGCGGCGCACACATACGGGAACACTGGGATTCATGGGACAGGGACATGCAGCCACCAGCGAGTACGACGTCGTCGTCCTGGGCGCCGGCCCAGTGGGGGAGAACGTGGCGGACCGGGCCCGCGCGGCGGGCCTCAGTGCCGCGATCGTCGAGAGCGAACTGATCGGGGGTGAGTGCTCCTACTGGGCGTGCATGCCGAGCAAGGCGCTGCTGCGCCCCGTCATCGCGCGGGCCGACGCCCGCCGGGTGCCGGGCCTGCGCCAGTCGGTGCAGGGCCCTCTCGACGCCACGGCCGTACTCGCCCATCGCGACTACTACACCAACAACTGGAAGGACGACGGCCAGGCCGAATGGCTCGATTCCATCGGCGTCAAGGTCCTGCGCGGCCACGGTCGTCTCGACGGACCGAAACGCGTCGTCGTGACCAGCCCCGAGGGGGAGCGGCACGTCCTGGAGGCGCGGCATGCCGTGGCGGTGTGCACCGGCAGCCGTGCGGTGCTGCCCGATCTGCCCGGGCTCGCCGGGGCCCGCGCCTGGACCAGCCGCGAAGCCACCAGCGCGGACCACGTGCCGGGGCGGCTCGCGGTGGTCGGCGGGGGAGTTGTCGGCACCGAGATGGCCGCCGCCTGGCAAGGGCTCGGCTCCCAGGTCACGCTCCTGGCCCGTACGGACAGGCTGCTGCCGCGCATGGAACCCTTCGCCGGCGAGCTCGTCGCCGAGGGGCTGCGCGAGGCCGGGGCGGACGTGCGTACCGGCACCGATGTGACCTCGGTGGTCCGCAGCGGGGACACCGTCACCCTGACCCTCGGTGACGGCTCGCTCGTGGAGGCGGACGAGGTGCTCATGGCCACCGGCCGCGCCCCGCGCACGGACGGCCTCGGACTGGAGTCCGTCGGCCTCGAGGACGGCTCCTGGCTCACCACGGACGACAGCTGCCGAGTGGAGGGCACCGGCTGGCTGTACGCGGTCGGCGACGTCAACCACCGGGCTCTGCTCACCCACCAGGGCAAGTACCAGGCGGGGATCGCCGGTGCCGCCATCGCGGCCAGGGCGGGCGGGGTTCCCCTCCTCGAGACGGACCCCTGGGGTGCGCACGCGGCGACCGCCGACCACCGTGCCGTACCGCAAGTGGTGTTCACCGACCCGGAAGCGGCCGCCGTCGGCCCGACGCTCGCCGAGGCCGAGGAGTCCGGCCGCCGGGTGCGCGCCGTCGACTATGACATGGGCGCGGTCGCGGGCGCGGGCCTGTACGCCCACGGCTACCGCGGGCAGGCCCGCATGCTGGTGGACCTCGACACGGAGACCGTCATCGGCGTCACCTTCGTCGGCCCCGGGGCCGGTGAACTGCTCCACGCGGCCACCATCGCGGTGACCGCCGAGGTGCCGATCGAGCGCCTCTGGCACGCGGTCCCCGCCTACCCGACGATCAGCGAGATCTGGCTGCGGCTGCTGGAGACCTACCGGGGCTGACTACCCCGCGCAGTGGTGACCGAGCCGCTCGGGGAGCGGGCCCATTGACGCCCCGAGCGGCTCGTCCTAGCCTCAGCTCGTCTTCATACGCAACTGACGTCCACATATGAGAATCACGGGGGCTGGGGATCCGATGGGCAGCGGACAACCGACCGTCGCGGCGTACGCGGTGTTTCCCGTAGCAGGCCGGGACAGCATGGAGCTGAACCTGTCCGGGGCCCACGGCCCCTACTTCACTCGTAACGTGCTCGTCCTCACGGACTCCGAGGGGCGCACCGGACTCGGCGAGGTACCCGGAGGCGAGGCCATCACCCGCACCCTTGAGGATGCTCAAGCTCTGGTCCTGGGCGCGGAGTTGGGCACCTACAAGGCAGTCCTGCGAGCCGTCCGCGACCGCTTCGCCGACCGTGACCGGTCAGGGCGCGGCAGTCAGACCTTCGACCTGCGGACCACCGTCCACGCCGTCACCGCGATCGAGTCCGCCCTGCTCGACCTCCTCGGCCAGCACCTGGACGTACCCGTCGCCGCTCTCCTCGGCGACGGCCAACAGCGCGACTCCGTACGCATGTTGGGCTACCTCTTCTATGTCGGCGACCCCGACCGCACGGACCTGGACTACGTCCGTGAACCCGACGCCGACACGGACTGGTACCGCGTCCGGCACGAGGAAGCCCTTACCCCCGAGGCCGTCGTACGCCAGGCCGAGGCCGCCCACGACCTGTACGGATTCCGGGATTTCAAGCTCAAGGGCGGAGTCCTGGACGGCACCGCGGAGGTCACCGCGGTGCGTGCCCTCAAGCGACGTTTCCCCGAGGCCCGCGTCACCCTCGACCCGAACGGCGCCTGGTCGCTGCGCGAGGCCGTCGAGTTGTGCCGCCCGCTCGTCGACACCCTCGCCTACGCGGAGGACCCCTGCGGGGCAGAGGACGGCTACTCGGGACGCGAGATCCTCGCCGAGTTCCGCCGCGCCACCGGCCTGCCCACCGCGACCAACATGATCGCCACCGACTGGCGCCAGCTGACCCACGCACTGGCCCTGCAGTCCGTCTCCATCCCGCTCGCCGACCCGCACTTCTGGACCATGCAGGGCTCGGTACGAGTCGCCCAGCTCTGCCACGCGGTGGGACTCACCTGGGGCTGCCACTCCAACAACCACTTCGACATCTCCCTCGCGATGATCACGCACTGCGGCGCCGCGGCGCCCGGCGAGTACAACGCCCTCGACACCCACTGGATCTGGCAGGAAGGCCTGGAGCGCCTCACCGTCACCCCGCCACGCATCACCGGCGGCGAGATCGCCGTCCCCTCCGCACCCGGACTCGGTGTACGACTGGACCCGGATCGCCTGCACGCGGCCCACGCGCTGTACCGCGAGAAGGCACTCGGCGCACGCGACGACGCCATCGCCATGAACTACCTGGTCCCCGGCTGGGAGTTCAACGCCAAGCGGCCGTGCCTGGTGCGGTAGGGCCTCGCCCTCGCGGATCACGTCAGCGACGCCGCTGAGCCGGGCTCAGTTCGAAGTCGCCGTAGCTGTTGTCGACCGGGTTGACCGTGAGGCCGGGTGGGACGATCTCGTCGACGGCGTCCAGTACGTCCGGCGAGAGCGTGACGTCCGCGGCGGGCAGGAACGCCTCCAGTTGGCCATGGTGCGCGGGTCGATGATTGCCGAGGTGACGCCGGGGTGGTTCACGACGAAGGCGACGGCGAGCTCGATCAGGGTGAGGCCGTTCTGCTCGGCGAGGACGGCGAGCTGCTCGACGGCGTCGAGCTTGCGCTGGTTGGCCGGGGAGCGCATGTCGAAGCGTGCCTGCGGACGGGCCGAGGAAGCCGGGCCCGCGGTGGCGTCCTTGCGGTAGCGGCCGGAGAGCCAGCCGCCGCACAGGGGGCTATAGGTGAGCGTGCCCAGGCCGTGGCGACGCGTCGCGGGCAACACGTCCTCCTCGATCCCGCGGACCAGAATCGAGTACGGCGGCTGCTCGGTGACGAACCGCTCCAGGTTCCGCTCCCGCGAAGTCCACTGGGCATCGACGATCTGGGAGCCGGAGTAGGAGGAGGAGCCGATATAGCGGATCTTGCCCTGATGCACGAGGTCGGAGAGGGCGCCGAGGGTCTCGGAGACGTCGGTGTCCGGGCTCGGGCGGTGGACCTGGTAGAGGTCGATGTGGTCGGTGCCCAGGCGCCGCAGGGAGTTCTCGACCTCTCGGAAGATCCAACGCCGTGACCCGCCACGCTGGTTGGGATCGTCCTTGTCCATCGGCATGAAGAACTTGGTCGCCAGGAACACGTCGTCGCGGCGGCCCGCGAGGGCCTTGCCGACCATCTCCTCCGAGACACCGGCGGAGTACACGTCTGCGGTGTCGACGAAATTCACGCCCGCGTCGAGGGCGCGGTGGATGACCCGGATCGAGTCGGCTTCGTCCTCGTTGCCCCAGGGGCCGAACATCATCGCGCCCAGGCAGAGCGGGCTGACCTGGACGCCGGTGCGGCCGAGCGGTCGGTACTGCATCAGGTGGTTCTCCTTGGAAGGGTCACTGGTTCCCGGAGGGAACGGTCTTGCCGGTGCGTTCCCAACTGGCGAGGAGGCCGAGTGCCGCCTGTTCCCGGGAGTCCGGCTCGGGCGTGTAGAAGTTCAGGCGCAGGCCCGGATCGGCCGGCAGCTCCATCGCCTCGTAGGGCAGGGCGAGATCGCCAACCAGTGGGTGGTGCAGGTTCTTCAGGCCGGAGCGGTGGAACTTCACGTCGTGGCGGGCCCACCGGCGCGCGAAGTCGTCGCTCTTCGCGGTCAGTTCGCCGATCAGATCGGTCAGTGCCTTGTCGTTGGGCGCCCGGCCCGTCTCGGTGCGCAGGAACCCGACCGCGTCGTCGGCGCCCCGGTCCCAGTCCGACCAGAACTCCCGGCTCGCCGGGTCGAGGAACATGAAGCGGGCGCTGTTGACCGGACCGCGCCGCACGAACAGCGGTGAGTCGAAGACCGGTGCGTACAGGGCCCGGCCCAGCGCGTTCGCGGCCACGATGTCGAAGCGAGCGTTGCGTACGTAGGCCGGCACGTCGGTCATGGAGTCGAGCAGGCGCAGCATGGTGGGCCGCACCCGCGACGCCGTGACGGTCGGACGCCGGCCCGCCGGGGCGGCCGCGCGGGCGAGGTCGTAGAGGTGGGTGCGTTCGGCCTCGTCCAGTTGCAGCGCGTGCGCGAGGGACTCCAGTACGGAGTCCGATGCGCCGCCGAGGTTCCCGCGTTCGAGCCGTACGTAGTAATCAACGCTCATGCCCGCGAGGAGAGCGACTTCCTCACGGCGGAGCCCGGCCACGCGCCGGTTCCCTCCGTAGACCGGCAGTCCGGCCTGTTCCGGCGTGATCCGTGCCCGGCGAGTACTCAGGAACTCCCGGACCTCGGCGGTCGGCGTCTTCCTGCTGCGGTCGGCCGTACTCACGGCCCGCGGGCTTCGGTGACGGGGGCGACGAGGCGGGCGGGCATACGGCAACTCCTCTGGCTCGATGTGCATCCTGTGCCGGTGCCTTCACGGTAGATCCGGCGGTGAGCGCCCGCGAGGTACTGCCATTACCTGGAAGAGCAGTGACTCCCACCTGCGCGCCGATCCGCGGTTTCCTGGACGGCGGGCGCTACCTGTGGTCGTGACCGTCCCGACCCGCAGCGTGCCCCCCGCACGCAAGCGCCACCCGCAACGAAAGGCTCAGCGATGCAGACGATCACCCTCAACAACGGTGTAGAGATGCCCGCCCTCGGACTCGGCGTCTTCCAGACCCCGCCGGACGAGACCCGTGCCGCCGTCGAGGACGCGCTCGACCTGGGCTACCGGCACATCGACACGGCCGCCGCCTACGGCAACGAGCGCGAGGTCGGCCAGGCCCTGCGGGACTCCGGCGTGCCCCGGGAGGAGATCTTCGTCGAGACGAAGATCTGGATCAGCGACTACGGCTACGACGAGACCCTGCACGGTTTCGACAAGGGCGCCGCCAAACTCGGGCTCGACCGGATCGACCTGCTCATCCTGCACCAGGCGCTGCCGTCGGACTTCGACAGGACCGTGGCGGCCTACCGTGCTCTGGAGAAGCTCCTCGCCGACGGCAAGGTCCGGGCCATCGGCGTCAGCAACTTCATGGTCGACCACCTGACCGCACTGCTCGACGCCACCACGGTCGTCCCGGCCGTCAACCAGCTGGAGATCCACCCGTACTTCCAGCAGCGCACCGTCCTCGAATTCGACGACCGCAACGGCATCCTCAACCAGGCCTGGTCCCCGATCGGCGGGATCACCTTCTACCCGGGATACGGCGAGGACCGCCGCAGCGTCCTCGAGGACGACGTCGTCACCGGTATCGCCGAGGCGCACGGCAAGTCCCCGGCCCAGGTGCTGCTTCGCTGGGGCCTCCAGCAGGGCCGCTCCGTGATCCCGAAGTCGACCAAGCGCCACCGGATCGCCGAGAACATCGACGTCTTCGACTTCGACCTCACGGCCGGCGAGCTGAAGGCGATCGACGGCCTGGAGACCGGCCGACGCGGCGGCCCGGAGCCGGAGTCCATGAATCTGGCAGACCACGGCCGGCCCATCCCCGAAGCCTGAGCCCGGCCGGTCTCCGATTGACGCTTGCCGTGCGGGTACCCAAGCTGAGACGCAGGCGAGGAAGAGAGCGAAGCGTGAGCGGTGGGCACAGCAGGCTCGCCCGACTGCTCACGGCAGCGGAGACGGCGGCGCCGGTGGAGGCCGTCGATGTGGTGGCGGAGCATCTGCGTCGACGGTTCGACGCCACGAAGGTCTCCTTCCTCATCGTGGACCTGACCGGACAGGCGGTGGCGCGGCTGTCCACCGCCGGCCTGGTCGAGGGCGGGCCGGAAGCGGAGCGGACGCCCTTGTTCGGCAGCGTCTACGAGCAGGTGATCCGCACCCAGCAGTTGCATCAGGAGACGGCGGGCGAGGAGCAGCGGGTGATCGTTCCGGTCACCAACCGCGGAGACGCCATCGGGTTGCTGGAATTGCTCCTGCCCAGCGATCTCGGCGAGGGCGTACTCGCCGAGATCGGGGAAGCCGCCCACCTCCTGGCTTACATCGTGATCGCCAACGGGCGGTTCACGGACTTCTACACCTGGGGCAAACGCTCCAGGCCCCCTTCCTTGGCCGCGGAGATCCAGTACCAGCTGCTGCCCATGTCACTGTCGTGCGAAGCCGCACAATTCACGCTGTGCGGGAACCTGGAGCCCTCCGAGAACCTCAGCGGCGACACCTTCGACTACGCCTTGGAGCGCGACGTCCTGCACCTGTCGGTGACCGACCCCATGGGGCACGACATCGACGCTGCCCTTGCCGCGACCGTCCTGGTGGGCGCTCTGCGCGGCGCCCGCCGGGCGGGAGCGGGGCTGGCCGAGCAAGCGCGACTGGCCGATCGGGCTCTGGTCGACCACGGTCGCGGTCACGCCACCGGGCAGCTGCTGCGCGTCAACCTTCGTACCGGGCAGGTCCAGTTCGTCAACGCAGGCCACCCCTGGCCGCTGCGTTTGCGCGAGGGCACGGTGGAAGTGGTCACGTGCGAGGTGGACCAGCCCTTCGGGCTGTCCGAGCTCGCGCCCCAGCCCTACCGTGTCCAGTCCCTGGATCTGCGCCCCGGCGACCGTCTGCTCATGTTCACCGACGGCATGATCGAACGGCACGCAGCGAATGTGCAGTTGCCCGCACTGCTGGAGCGAACTCGTGGCCTGCACCCGCGGGAGACGGCACTGGCCCTGACGTCCGCCGTCCTGGAGGCGGCCGGCGGACGCCTCCAGGACGATGCCACCGTGATGTGCCTGGACTGGCACGGCCCGCAGGAGACCCAGCGGCACGTGAGCTCCGGGGCGGACACCTCGCAGGCTTCATCCGCGCGCGGGAAGCCGAGGGCGTGACAGGGCGGGCCACCGCCGGCACAACGGATACCAGCCATCAGCGACTCCCGCATACGGATGCTTCGACATCCCGCTGGCCACGGAGAGCGACGCCACCGCGGCGCGCGGGCGTAGGGGGCTACGGGGCGAGACGGGACGCCGGATCATCTGTGCGCTTCACGTCGGGCCGTCGGCAACTCCTGCAGCTCACCTATGATCCTGCCCGGACGGCCCTTGTCGGTCGGGGCCTTCGGACCGCGCAGTGCATCGGTCGGACCCGAGTCGGAGGAGAAGATCGAGATGGCGCCCTCGCCGTGCAGTACGGGGTGGCGCGGGTCGTCTCCCAGCGCCGTCAGAGCGGATCGAGCGCGTATCGGACACAGCGGCCGTGCCGCCCGCTCGGTGGCTTGAAGTAGCCGACAGGAGCCGGGTGTTGTAGGGGCGGCGGGACGGTAACTCCCAGCTGAAGCTGTGGGGATGGGGTGCATGGCCTGGACCTGTGCCGTAGATTCACCCGCCAACTAGGGTCTCCAGCAGGGGAACTGGCACAGCAGGGGAACTGGAAGCGAGGGGGCGGATGATGGTGGACAGCCACACCACGTGGGCCGAGCGTGCGGCATGCCGCACGACGAGCCCCGACGAGCTGTTCGTGGAAGGCGCGGCACAGACCGGCGCGAAACGGATCTGCGCCCCGTGCCCGGTGCGGACCGAGTGCCTGGCGCATGCTCTGGACGAGCGCATCGAGCACGGCGTCTGGGGAGGCATGACCGAACGTGAACGGCGTGCATTGCTCAAGCGCCGTCCTACGGTCACCTCCTGGCAGGGCCTCCTGCTGGCAGCACGCGAAGCGCACACACAACTGCCGCAGGCGGCGGAGGACCGGGACGTGAAGGTCTGCTGACTGCGGCGGGGTGCCGGGTATGCGGTGCAGCACCGCCGACAGGCCCCGCACCGGGCCGGGTACGTGCCGGTCCGGTCCTGCCGACATCACGATCTGCAAGAACGTGCAACTCGTGCCGAAGTCGGCTCTGCTCCGTCCACCGTGACGGCCGGCCGTGCCGACGGGCTTCGAACTGTCCCGTGCCCAATCGGCGAGGGGATCCTCCGCCCCTTGCCCACTGCCGCCGACGGACCATCGGCGGCAGGACCCGACCCTCGTCGTCGAAGAGCGGCGGTTGCCCGGGTTTGGCACGATCCTGATTGGGCTACTCGCGCATCGCGGCGATTCCGTCCGGCCTCGCGGCCTGTCGGCGTCGCAGCCCATACCGCCCGACGGAGGACAGATCGATGACAGTCTCACGCGAGCCGACCACCACGGATTCCGGCGCCCCGGTGGAGAGCGACGAGCATTCGCTCACCGTCGGCCCGGGAGGCCCGATCCTGCTGCAGGACGCCTACCTGATCGAGCAGATGGCGCAGTTCAACCGGGAACGGATCCCCGAGCGGCAGCCCCACGCGAAGGGAAGCGGTGCCTTCGGGCACTTCGAGGTGACCCACGACGTCAGCGCGTACACGAAGGCGGCCCTGTTCCAGCCCGGGACCACGACCGATCTGGTCATCCGCTTCTCCACCGTCGCGGGGGAGCGCGGAAGCCCGGACACCTGGCGTGACCCCCGCGGATTCGCTGTGAAGTTCTACACCAGCGAAGGCAACTACGACATGGTGGGCAACAACACCCCTGTCTTCTTCATCAAGGACCCGATGAAGTTCCAGCACTTCATCCGGTCCCAGAAGCGACGCGCGGACAACAATCTCCGCGACCACGACATGCAGTGGGACTTCTGGACCCTGTCGCCGGAGTCGGCCCACCAGGTCACGTGGCTGATGGGCGACCGCGGTATCCCCCGCACGTGGCGCCACATGAACGGCTACACCTCCCACACGTACCTGTGGATCAACGCGCAGGGCGAGCGCTTCTGGGTGAAGTACCACTTCAAGACCGACCAGGGCATCGAGTACTTCACCCAGCACGAGGCCGACCAGATGGCCTCGGCCGACACGGATTACCACACGCGTGATCTGTTCGAGCACATCCGCGACGGCGAGTATCCGAGCTGGACGCTGCACGTGCAGGTCATGCCGTACGCGGACGCGGCGGACTACCGGTTCAATCCGTTCGACCTGACCAAGGTGTGGCCGCACAGCGACTACCCGCTGATCGAGGTCGGCCGCATGACGCTGGACCGCAACCCCACCGACAACCACGCCGAGATCGAGCAGGCGGCGTTCCAGCCGAACAACCTCGTCCCCGGTATCGGCCCGAGCCCGGACCGGATGCTGCTGGCCCGCCTGTTCTCGTACGCGGACGCGCACCGGCACCGGATCGGCGGCAACTACCAGCAGCTGCCCGTGAACGCCCCCGTCGCCCCGGTACACACGTACTCGAAGGACGGGGCGATGGCGTACCGCAAGACCAGCGACCCCGTCTACGCCCCGAACTCCAAGGGCGGCCCCGCGGCCGACACCGAGCGCTACGGCAGCCCGCCCAGCTGGTACGCCGACGGGGAGATCACGCGGGCCGCCTACGTCTCGCACGCCGAGGACGACGACTGGGGCCAGCCGGGCACCATGGTGCGCGAGGTGTTCGACGACGAGGCCCGTGACCGACTGGTGGACAACGTCGTGGGCCACCTCCTGAACGGCGTCACCGAACCCGTCCTGCGCCGGGCCTTCGAGTACTGGTCCAACATCGACAAGTCGATCGGCGAACGCATCGAGCAGGGCGTGCGCGCCAAGGCGGACGAGAAGGATCCCAAGGCCGCGGAACAGGGCAACAAGGCGCGGCGCGACATGCAGTCAAAGGCCTGACAGGCCCGGCGCGCTCCACCGACCCAGGTCGAGCAGGCTCACACCGCGCCGCGTACCGGTGTGAGCCTGCCGGACCGGGCGAGACGGCCGGCGGCCCCTCTTCCGGCGACGGCGAGGCGAAGGGAGACGACGTGGCGGCGTCGGAGACGGAGGCCGGTTCGCTGGGCGAGTTCCTGGCCGAACCGGACAACGCGAGGCTGGACCTGACCACCGCGGCGGCCCGCTGTTCCCAAGCGCTGGGCCTACAGCCCGCCGTCGTCTACCTGGCCGATCTGCAGCAGCGCCGGCTCGTACCGTTGACGGACGTGGCATCGACGCTGGACGTCGAAGCCTCACTGGCGGGCTGGGCGTACCGCACACAGTCCCTGCACGTCGAGGAGTCGCAGACCGGGGGCATGACGGCCTGGCTCCCCCTGCTCGACGGGGCGGAGCGGCTCGGGGTGCTGGCCGTGCGGGCGGCGTCGATCGATCCCGCGACCTTGCGCAGCGGTCGGGCACTCGCCGCGCTGCTCGCCATGATGATCACGTCCGAGCGGGCCTACAAGGATTCGTTCGTACGGCGGACCCGTACCGAGCCGATGCAGCTGCCCGCCGAAATGCTGCGCACCTTCCTCCCGCCCCGCACGATCGGCACCGCGCATGCCGTGTCGACGGCCGTACTCGAGCCCGCCTACGAGATCGGTGGCGACGCGTTCGACCACGCGCTGACCGAGTCGACGCTGCACGCCGGGATCCTCGATTCGATGGGCCACAACCTGGCCTCGGGCCTCACCACGTCGGTGTCGCTCTCCGCCTGCCGCAATGCGCGTCGCACCGGATCCGACCTGCCCGACCTCATCGAGTCGGTCGACGACGCGCTCGCGCAGTGGCTGCCGGACCAGTTCTGCACGGCGATCCTCGCCCAGCTCGACCTGGCGACCGGCGTGCTGCGGTGGAGCAACTGCGGCCATCCGGCTCCGCTGCTCATCCGGGACAAGAGGCTGGTTCCCGGGGCCTTGGACCGTGAGGCGGACCCGCCGATGGGACTGCCTTCGCAGCTCGCCTCCATGGACCGCCGGGTGCACGAGATCGCTCTGGAGCCCGGTGACCGGGTGCTGATGTACACCGACGGGGTCACGGAGGCCCGGCTGCGGGACGGCACCGAGTTCGGCCTGGACCGGTTCGTGGATTCCCTCATCCGTGCTACTGCCGCGGGTGAACTGGCGCCGGAGACGCTGCGGCGCCTGATCCATTCCATTCTGGACACCCAGAGCGAGGGGCTGCGGGACGATGCCACGCTCCTCATGTTCGAGTGGCTAGGTCCCCAGCGCTGAGCGGAACCCCGGCGCGGGCTCCGTGCGGGAACCCGCGCCGGTGGCCGATGCCGATCCGGCTCTACTCGGCCTGCGCCTCCTCGTAGAGGTCCCCCGTGTAGTAGTCCGACGGATCGGGGTTCTCGTCCAGTTGCTTGTTGCGGACGAAGAAGTCGCCGAGGGACTTGAGCCACTTGTCCACCTCGCCGCTCTTCGACTTGGCGACGAGGTCGGCGGTGGAGCGGGTGCGTACGTGCGAGGCGTCGGCTTTCGTCTGCGCCTCGGAGACCTCCAGCATTTTCGCGGTGAGCGTGATCGTCTTGTCCGGGTTCTTCTTGCGCCAGTCGTTGGCCTGCTGCAGGACCTTGATCACCTTGCTGGTCTTCTCCTCCGGCACCTTGTTGCCGGCGACGAACGCGGTGGGGAAGGAGTCTCCGGTGTCCTCGGTGCTGGCTATCTCCTGCAGGTCCGGCACCTTCTTCTTGATGGTGTCGATGCCCGGATAGAAGAAACCGGCGCCGTCGATCTTCCCGGAGGAGAAGGCGGACACGATGGTGGACGGGTCCATGTTGACCTTGGTGATGTCCTTGGCGGTCATCCCGGCCTTCTCGAGGGCCATGTTGAGGATCATGTCGCCGGAGGTGCCCTCGGGGACGCCGACCCGTTTGCCCTTGAGGTCCTTCATGGACTTCATGCCCGGCTGGCCGATCACCCGGTCCGCGTAGGTGAGCGTGTTGACCGCGATGATCTTGGACTGGCCGGACGCCGGCAGCCATACGGCGCCCGGGCCGATGTAGCCGTAGTCCAGGTCGCCGGCGCCGAGCGCCTGGATCTGGACCGGGCCGTTGTTGAACGACTTCACTGAAGCGGTGAGGCCGGCCTTCTTCCACAGCCCCTGATTCTCGGCGATCGCCAGCAGGCTGGCCCCGTTGTAGTCGCCGATGTAGCCGAACTCGACCGTGGAGTCGTCGCCGGAATCGCTCCCGGAACACGCGCTGACGGACAGGGACAGCACGAGTGCCGCGGGAAGGGCGATGAGGGAACGTCGGGTCGTGCTGCGGGGCATGGCGGGTGATCCTCTCTGGGCAGGGCAATCGGGGGTGCGGTGGGGGAGTGGGATGCGGAGCGGTCTCGGCCGGTCACGCGGCGGAGGCGGGTGCGTCCTGGTGGTAGACGGAGGTCCAGACCTCGTTGCGGATACGGCGGAACTCCGCGGAGAGCCGGATCTCTTCCGTACGCGGGTAGGGCAGGTCCACATCGATGACCTGGCGCACCCGGCCGGGCCCCGCGGCCATCACGACGACACGGCTGGCGAGATAGACGGCCTCGTCGACATCGTGGGTGATGAACAGGACGGTGCGCTTCTCCTGGCTCCAGGTCTCCAGGAGCTGGTCCTGGAGCTGCACCCGGGTGAGTGCGTCGAGCGCCCCGAACGGCTCGTCCATGAGGAGCACTTGGGGGTCGACCGCGTACGCGCGGGCGATGGCGCAGCGCTGCTTCATGCCGCCGGACAGCGTCTTGGGCAGGGCGTCGGCGAACTCGCTCAGGCCGACGAGCGCGATGGCGCCCTCGGCGCGGCGCCTGCGCTCCTCGGCGGGAAGGTCGGCGAGCTTGAGCCCGAACTCCACGTTCTGGCGCACCGTCAGCCACGGGAACAGGGCGTACTGCTGGAAGATCACCCCACGGTCGGGTCCGGGACCCAGGACCGGCTTCCCGTCGACGAGTACGTCGCCCGAGTCCGGTACCTCCAGCCCGGCCGCCATGTTCATCAGCGTGGACTTGCCGCATCCCGAGGGGCCCACGACGGTGACGAACTCCTGGTCCGCGATGTGCAGGTCCACCCCGTCGAGGGCGGTGAAGGTGGTGTCCTTGAGCGGGAAGGTCTTCACCACGTCACGGAAACTGATCTTGCTGTTCATCGTCGCTCCTGCCAGCCGGTGAGGCGCCGTTCGGCCAGCAGCAGGAGCCGGTCCATGACGAGCCCGAGTACGCCGATCGTGATGAGGGACACGAAAACCGCGTCCATGTCGAACCAGGTGGCGGACTTCTGCATGCGATAGCCCAATCCCTCCTGTGCGCCGATGAGTTCGGCCGCGACCACGGTGGCCCAGGACGCACCGAGGCCGATCCGCATGCCGACGAGGATGAACGGTGTGGACGCCGGCACCACCACCTTGGCGAAGATCGTGCGGTCCGAGGCGCCGAGCACGCGTGCCGCGTTGATCAGCGTCTTGTCCACATCGACGACCCCTTGGAACGAGGAGACGACGCAGGCCATGAACGAGGCCAGGTAGATCACCGCGATCTTCGGCACTTCGCCGATGCCGAGCAGGACGACGGCGAGCGGAATCAGAGCCAGCGGCGGGATGGTGCGGAAGAACTGGATGTACGGCTCGACGACCGCGCGTGCCGTCGCGTACCAGCCCATGAGGAAGCCGACCGGGATGGCCACGGCCACGCCGAGGGCGTATCCGATGAAGACGCGGCGCAGGCTGGCGAGGGTGTCGGAGGCCAGTGTGCCGTCGGAGATCATTTCGCCGGCCCGCCGCGTGACGGCCGCCGGCGCAGGCAGGTTTTCGACCAGTCCCAGGGCCGCGACCACGGCCCACAGGGCGATACCCGCTGCCACGGAGGCGATGCCCAGGATCAGGGGCCGCAGGGCGGGAGTTCGGCGTGTCTGCCGTGGCGGCAGGGCGCGGGTGCCGGGATTCTCCGGAGGGGTGATCACTGCCATGGGTTCCTCGCTGGTGGTGTCACGGGGGTGTCCTCGGCGTCGGTCGGCTGTGGGTAGTGGGAGAGCAGGGGAGACTCGTGCAGCGCGAGCGCGATTCCGCCCAGCGCGCTGACGGCGTCGCCCAGGGTGGCCCGGCGTACGTCCACGTGATGGCGGGCCATGGGCATGAGCCGCTGGTGCAGGACGCGTTCGACGGGTTCGAGCAGGCGCGCGCCGGCCTGGGCCAGTTCGCCGCCGAGGACGACGGCGCCGGGGCCGACGGTCTGACACGCCCCGGCGAGTACTGCGCCGATCTCGCTGCCGACGGCGTCGAGCACCTCGAGAGCGAGAGCGTCGTCCTCCTCGACGGCTCTCAGGAACCCGGCGATGTCCGCGGCCCGTCCGCCGGCCTGCCGGTACCGGCGCAGGACCGCGTCGAGCGACGCGACGGTCTCCAGGCAGCCGGTGCCGCCGCACTCGCACCGTGTGCCGGACGGGTCCACGACGATGTGCCCGAACTCCGCGGACAGGCCGTGCCCGCCGCGGTGCAGGGCGCCGCCCACGACCAGGCCGCCGCCCACGCCGTGCGAGAGGCGCAGGTAGAGCACGTCGCTGCTGTCGGACGCTGCGCCCCACACCGTCTCGGCCAGGGCGGCGAGCCGGGTGTTGTTGTCCAGGAGCACCGGCACCTGGTGGCGCTTGCGGAGCAGGTCCTGCAGTCCGTCGATGTCGCGTGCATGGGCGTTCGTACTGCCGGGGTCGGTGAGCGGGCCGACCACGCCGACGCCGATGGCGCCGAGCGCGCCGAGGCGCACAGGGGCGGCGGCGGGCGCAGCGCCGTCGGCAGCCGCACTCTCCGGATCGGTCAGTGAGTCGAGCAACCGCCAGGCGACGTCGACGCGTTCCGGCCAGGACAGGTCCGCACCGTGGCTCTCGCTCGCCGAACCGATCACTTCGTGGGCGAGGTTGGCGACAGCGACGTGAACGGCACGGCGTGCGAAGTCGATGCCGACGGCGCCGCCCGCAGTGGGGTTGAGGCTGAGCTTCTCCACCGGACGTCCCCGTTTGCGTACGGCGACATGGGGTGTGCTCGCGACGACGGCGCCGCTCTCGGTCAGGTCCGCGACGATCTCGTAGAGCGTCGTGCGGGACAGTCCGCTGCGCGTGCCCAACTCCGCGCGGCTCTGCGGGCCGTGCTTGCGGAGGAGGCCGAGGACGAACTGTTCGTTGCTGCGCCTGAGCCGTGTCAGCGGGCCGTCGTGATCCTGCATGCCGGACAGCATGTGAGCACCGTGGATTTTCGTCAAGGACGCGAACCAAAATCATCCTGATTTTCGTGCGCGTACTTGACGTAAATGCGGTCCGAGCCGGAACATCCCGGCAGGGAACCGGTCGAGATCACCTCGGCCGTGCTCCGAGGACGTCGCCGTGACGTGAACGGCGACGTGCCGTACCAACCCGACGTCGACAGGCGGCCGCTGAAGTCCGACGCGCGAGCCGGACCGACCCGAGAGGCTCTCCGTGCGCCACAACATGCTCTTCCTGATGACCGATCAGCACCGGGTGGACACCTTGGGTGCATACGGCAACCCCCATGTCCGCACCCCGAACCTCGACCGGCTCGCCGCGGAGGGCACGCGTTTCGACAGCTTCTACACACCCACGGCGATCTGCACTCCGGCACGCGCCAGCCTGCTCACCGGAGCAGCGCCCTTCCGGCACAAGCTCCTCGCCAACTACGAGCGCAACGTCGGCTACCTGGAGGACCTCTCCGACGACCAGTTCACCTTCGCCGGGCAACTGCGGTCCGAGGGCTACAACTTGGGGCTCATCGGGAAGTGGCACGGCGGCGTGCGGCGCACCGCGGCGGACTACGGCTTCGAGGGACCCGACCTCGCGGGCTGGCACAACCCCGTGGACCACCCGGACTATCTGGCCTACCTGGAGGCGGCCGGCCTGCCGCCGTACCGCATCACCGACCTGATGCGGGGCACCACACCCAACGGAAGTCCCGGGAACCTGCTGGCGGCGCGCCTCGATCAGCCGGTCGAGGCCACCTTCGAGTACTACCTGGCCACCCGCACCATCGAGATGCTGCGCCGTTTCGCCGCGGGCGAGGACCACGGCGGCGGGTCACCGTTCTTCCTCGCCACCCACTTCTTCGGCCCGCATCTGCCGTACATCCTCCCGGACGCGTACTTCGACATGTACGACCCGGACCTCGTGACGTTGCCCGCCTCGGTGCACGAGACCTTCGCGGACAAGCCGCCCGTCCAGCACAACTACAGCAAGCTCTGGGCCTTCGACACCATGCCGCTCGAGGACTCGCGCAAACTGATCGCGGCCTACTGGGGATACGTCACCCTCATCGACGAGCAGATCGGCCGCATCCTCGACGCCGTGCGTGAACTCGGCCTCGACGACCGGACAGCGGTGTTCTTCACGGCGGACCACGGGGAGTTCACCGGCGCGCACCGCCTGCACGACAAGGGCCCGGCGATGTACGACGACATCTACCGCATCCCGGGACTGCTGAAGGTGCCCGGCGCCCCGCAGGGCCAGGTGCGGGACGAGTTCGTCTCGCTGACGGACTGCACCGCGACGGTCCTCGACCTCGCGGAAAGCAAGCCCGAACTGGCCGTTGACAGCCGCAGCCTGGTGCCGCTCGCGCTCGGCGAGACGCCCGAGTGGGACGAGCACCACCTCGCCGAGTTCCACGGGCACCACTTCCCGTACCCGCAGCGGATGCTGCGCACCAGAACGCACAAGCTCGTGATCAACCCGGAGTCCCGCAACGAGCTGTACGACCTCGAAGCCGACCCCGACGAGCTGACCAACCGCTACGACCACCCGGACGCCGCCGGCACACGCACCGTACTGACCCGGCGCCTGTACGACCTGCTCCGCGAACGAGGCGACAACTTCTACCACTGGATGACGCCGATGTACGACGTGGAGACGGACTACGACACCACGCTGTCGGCCTTCGAGCCCGAATAGGGAGTGCTCCATGGACATGGAACCGACGAACAGCTCACACCTGCGCCGTCGCGTGCTGCTCACCGGAGCCGCGGGCGCACTCGCGGCCGGAGCACTACCGCAGCTCGCCGAGAGCGGACCGCGCCTCGCGGCGGCGGGGAACGCCCGGACCGTGTATCCGCCGAACTGGCCCGACCTCGAACCCTACGGACTGGCCGACACGCGCGACGACCTGTGGCCGCGCGAGGACAACTCACACATCCTGCCGCTGGAACTCCGCCCCCAGGACGCGGAGTTGGGTCGGGTGTGGATGCGCGACACCTACGTCAACTGCTTCGAGGTCGACGGCGCACCGCTGTACGTCGCCACCGGCACCACGCGCGCCCCCGGCCTCGAAGCGGCAGGACCGTGGAACGACGGCCTCTTCGTGTGGACGTCCCCCTCGATGGACGGTCCGTGGCAGCTCGCCGACACCACCGGCATCAGACCCGACGCGGAGAAGGGCAAGGTCTGGTCGCCGGAGTTCGTTGGCGAGAACCGCCCTGGCCGCACGGTCGTCGCGCCCTGGCAGGAACACTGGGAGGACGACGGCGAGTTCGGTAAACGCGGCAACGTCTGGGCGCCGGAGCTGCACTACTTCCGCGGCAGCTGGTACATGGTGGCGTGCATGGGCGACCACTCCCGGCTCGTCGGTACGTTCATGCTGGTCAGCGAGGGAGACGTGGCGGGCCCGTACCGGCTGGTCGAGGGCAGTCTGGAGTCGCCTTTCGGTGAAGTCGTCGAGGGTGGACCGGAGTTCATCGAACCCGGCGCGTACTTCCACATCGACGGCGGCCTGTACAGCGAGGGCGACGAGGCGTGGCTGGTGCTGCACAACCACGTCTACGCGAAGTTCCGCGCCGACATGGAGGACATCGTCCCGACGACCGGACTGCCGCCGTTCGCACAGCAACCCTACGAACCGGAGCCGTACCTGGAAGGGGCGTACGTCTTCAAGCACGGCGGCAAGTACTTCCTGCTGCACGCTGCTTGGGACCGCACGTCGACGAACGCGGACGGCAGCACCCGATACGCCTACGATCCGCCCGCCGACGGACGGACGCAGTACCAGTACGACGCGGTGGTCGCGGTCGCCGACCGCTTCGAGGGGCCGTACTCCAGCCGCTACACCGCCGGCGTCGGGGCCGGCCACAACAACATGTTCGAGGACCACGAAGGCGGCCTGTGGGCCACCTTCTTCCGCAACCCCGCCCACGGCTACTGGGCGGACCCCTCGCGCGTCGCGGATGCCGCGGTCGCGGGCGTCGTACGCCTGGAGTGGACGGGGCCGGAGGGCAACCGCCTGTACGTGAAGCGCCGCGACCAGGAGTGAAGCGGACCGGCGGGCCCGCACGCGCCCGTAAGTCGACGCGGGTGCGGGCCGTCGCCGTCAGGCCTTGCGGGCGACTCCGCACCACATCGGCAGGGTGTCGTCCGGGGTGTCCGCCGGGTCGGGACGCCAGCGGGTCAAGGTCACCACACCGGGTGTCAGGAGCTCCAGGCCCTCGAAGAAGCCCTCCACCTGGCCCCGCGTGCGAGGTGTGGCCGAGGCGTGGCTGGCGGCGCGCTCGTTGTAGATCCGCATCGACTCGGCCACCTCGGGTGCGGTGACGTCGGCGGCCGGGTGGGACAGCACCAGGTAACTGCCGGGGGCCAGGCGGTCGAGGAGGCGGCGGGTGATGTCCCAGGGGTCCTCGGAGTCCTTGATGTACTGCAGGATCGCCACCAGCATGAGGCCGACCGGCTGATCGAGGTCGAGGGTGTCCGAGGCGGCGTCGAGGATCGCGTCCACGTCGCGTGCGTCGGCCTGCACGTAGTCCGTCTGTCCGCCGGGCCCGCTGACCAGCAGGGCACGGGCATGGGCGAGGACGATCGGGTCGTTGTCGACGTACACGACGCGCGCGTCGGGGTCGGCCCGCTGGGCCACCTCGTGGGTGTTGTCCGCGGCGGGGACGCCTGTGCCGATGTCCAGGAACTGGCGGATTCCGGAGGTCGCGAGGTGGCGTACGGCCCGGCCGAGGAAGGCCCTGTTGGCCCGGACCGACGGCACGATCGTCGGATTGGCGCGGGCGGCGAGCTCGGCCGCCTCCTGGTCCACCTCGTAGTGATCCTTGCCGCCCAGCCAGACGTTGTACACGCGAGCGGGGTGCGCGTTCGTCGGGTGCTCTGCGGACTGCGTGAAATCGTTCATCGATTGCCACCTCGTGCGCCAAAACCTGGCAGGACGTACCTGGATTCGATCACGGTACACCTCAGTGTCCTGCCGATCGCCGTAGTCGGCAGGACACGGGGCGAGGTTGTGCAGACCCGGCCAACTCGCCTCGCCGGTGAACGAGTTGGCGCCTGCCCTCGATGGCGCCCCGCCAGGGTGCCGACGGTCCCACGTAGATCCCGGTGCCCGGAATACGGCTTCCACCGCGGCCTGCGCCGCAGCGCCGTGCAAGGACGGGAACGGGACCGCCGGATCGTCCTCGCCGCGTACCACCCCCGGCGGGCGACATGAGCGGAGCGGCCAAGCGCTCCTTTACCGCCGCGGGGCGGGACCGTCCTCCTTCCAAGCGTGGGACAGGCCCGTGCCATACTGTCGCGATGCCTGCGCTGGACAGGGCCCCCGAGCCGATAACGGCCGACCCGCCCCACCACACGGACCGGCCCTTCCTCTTCCAGTCCTGGCTCGACCTGGCCTTCCTGCACTGGGCCGCCGAACCGTCCGTAGTCGCCCCGCTGCTGCCCGTCGGCACCCGGCCGGACACCCTGGACGGGCTCACCTACATCGG
Organism: Streptomyces sp. YIM 130001; assembly: GCF_003574445.1. GTDB lineage: Bacteria > Actinomycetota > Actinomycetes > Streptomycetales > Streptomycetaceae > Streptomyces. Next base: position 44,340 of record NZ_KZ984549.1, on the reverse strand, counting down.
CCTCGTCGCCTTCCGGATGCACCGCGTGGGATGGTTCCGCCTCCCCGGTATCCCCTATCTCGGCTCATTTCCCGAGACCAACGTCCGCCTGTACTCCGTCGACGCCCGCGGCCGGCGCGGAGTGGTCTTCCGCTCCCTGGACGCCTCGCGGCTGATCCCCGTCGCCGTCGCCCGGGCCGCGTTCCGTCTTCCGTACGTCTGGTCGAGGATGAGCGTGCGCCGGGACGAGGACACGGTCACGTACAGCAGTCACCGCCGCTGGCCCGGACCCCGGGGCGCGCACAGTGAGATCTCCGTGCGGCCCGGTGAGCGGATCGAGGAGCCCTCCGCCCTCGAACACTTCCTGACCGCCCGCTGGGGCATGCACAACGCATTCTTCGGGCGCTCGATGTACCTGCCGAACACGCACCCCCGCTGGCCCCTGCACCGAGCCGAACTCCTCCACTGCGAGGAGAACCTCATCACGGCGGCGGGCCTGCCCGCACCGGCCGAGGCTCCCGCCAGCGTCCTGTACTCCCCGGGAGTCCCGGTCCGCTTCGGACGCCCACCACGCGCGCCGGCGGGCATCCCCACGCCCTGAGCCGACGCCCGGAACTGCCGTCTACGGCCGGCGAGCCAGGAAGTGGGTGTCGAGGAAGCCCCGCTCAGTGGCCGGGTCGTGGAGCAACCGCGCCACCGTGACGAGCCCGGCTCCGGCCAGGAGATCGGCGAACTGCGCCTCCGGCCAGCTGTAGGCGGGCGCCACCTTGTGATCGAAGCGAACCGGCTCCAGTCCCTCGGTCCCGAAGAACGACACCAGGAGTAGACCCCCCGGTGCCAGGACGCGCACCAACTCGGCGAGCAGCGCCGGCAATTCCCCCGGTGGAGTGTGGATCATCGAGTAGTGGGCCAGCACGCCGCCGAGTGTGCCGTCCTCGACCGGCAGCGCCTCCATGCGCGCTTCGTCGAACCGCAGCGTCGGATGGGTCCGCCGGGCGTGGTCGACCATGCCCGGGGAGAGGTCGAGTCCGAAGGCGCTGAGCCCCAAGTCGTGCAGCATGGCCGTCAGATGTCCCGGCCCGCAGCCGACATCGGCTGCCCGTGGATTCCCCGTCTCCCGTACGAGCTCGGCAAAGGTGGCGATCATGTTCCGTGAGAACGGCCGTGTCTCCAACTCCTTGGTGAACATCGACGCGTAGCGCTCGACGACCGCGTCGTAGCCGTCCCTGGTCTCGTCCTGGTGTTCCAACACGGCAGGAAACTAGCACTCACTCGGCTCGCAGTCGTCCTCTCTGCGCTCAACGCGCAGGTGCGCGACACTTCCCGGGCCGTCTTCACCGCGTCACTCCTGGGCGGGCCTGCCCCGCACCTGAGCCTTGTCGTCGGCCGCGAGGGGTACGGCTGCGGGCACCCTCGCCGGGGCCCCGACGTCGCCGACGGCCGGTGTCGCACCTGTGGCCCGCGGGTGCTCCGCAAGTGCCGGAGATCCACCGATCGGTGGAGGCGTGAGTCAACCCCCGCTCAGACCCCGCGGTCGATGTGGTGAGGTGCGGGCGCCCATAACTTCGCGGTATGACCGCATTGGAAGTGCGACATCTGCACAAGCGCTACGGGCAGCACCTTGCCGTGGACGACGTCTCGTTCACGGTCGCGGAGGGGGAGATCTTCGGCATCATCGGGCCCAACGGAGCCGGCAAGACGACAACGGTCGAGAGCATCGCCGGCCTGCGAACGCCCGACTCGGGCTCGATCTCAGTGCTCGGGTTCGATCCGGTCAAGGACCGGGCGGAGGTGCGTGAGCGACTCGGCGTGCAACTGCAGCAGAGCAGCTTCCCCGACGCGATCAAGGTGGCCGAAGCCCTCGAGCTCTACGGCTCCTTCTACCAAAACCCTGCCGACTGGCGTGAACTCATGGAGCTCCTTGGCCTCACCGCGAAGCGCAACACGCAGTACAAGGCTCTCTCCGGCGGGCAGAAGCAGCGGCTTTCGATCGCGCTCGCTCTGGTCGGCAACCCGCGGATCGCGATTCTCGACGAGCTCACGACGGGCCTCGACCCGCAGGCGAGGCGTGACACCTGGAGCCTCATCGAGCGAGTGCGTGACACCGGCGTCACGATCCTCCTCGTCACGCACTTCATGGACGAGGCGGAGCGCCTCAGCGACCGGATCGCCGTCATCGACGGCGGCCGGGTCGTCGCAGTGGATACGCCCGCACAGCTGATCGCGCAGTCGAGCGCGGAGCAGCAAGTCCGGTTCGGGATAAGTCAATCGCTGGACGCGAGCGTCCTGACCGAACTTCCCGACGTGACCGGTGTCGAGATCACCGAAGGGCGCTGGCTGGTCACCGGCAGGGGACAGTTGCTGAGCAGCGTCGCAGGGGCTCTCGCCAGGGTGCAGGTCGTGGCGGAGGATCTCCGAGTCGATCAGCGCAACCTCGACGACGCGTTCGTGGCCCTTACCGGACGCGCCCCGGAGACGCCGGAAACCCCCGAGAGGAGGGGTGAGTGATGCCTGCTCTCCTGAAGATGGTCAAGGTCGAGACGAGACTCTTCCTCCGGGACTCGGCCACCGTCATCTTCGGTGTGCTGTTCCCGACGGCACTCCTGCTCGGGCTGGCTGCCGTCCCGGCGCTCAGGGAGAGGGCGCCGGAGACCGGCGGGCTCCGGTCCATCGACGTCTGGGCGCCGACCGCGGTGGTGTTCGGGATGGTGATGATCGCCGTGCAGCACGTTCCGGCGGTGATCGCGGCCTATCGCGAGCGAAGCATCCTGCGCAGGCTGTCGACCACTCCTGCGCATCCGCGGAATGTCCTGCTCGCGCACATGACCGTCGCGTTCGCATCCGTGGTCGTCTCCGCGGCGCTCGTGGTCCTCGTCGCGTGGGCGGTGCTGGACATCGCGCCGCCCGAGCGGCCCCTGGAGTTCGTCGCCGCCCTCGTCGTCGGCTGTGCGGCACTGCTCGGGCTCGGCATGATCTCCGCGGGTGTGGCCCCTACGAGCAGTGCAGCGAACCAGATCGGTACCCTCCTGTTCGTTGCGCTGATGTTCTTCGGCGGAGCCTTCCTGCCCCGTGCCCTGATGCCCGAAGTGCTGCGCGAGATCAGCGAGTTCGTACCGCCCGGGCTGCAGGCCCTCACCGCGGCCTGGTCCGCCGAAGCGGGCGAGGTCACCGCCACCGCCGGCGGCCACCCGTTCTGGCTGCTGATTGCCATAATGGCGGGGATCGCAGTGATCGCGAGCGCGACCGCCGCCAGGCTCTTCCGCTGGGAGTAGATGTCGATGATGCGGGATGCCGGGGCCGGTGAGCGCCCGAGCCCCGGGACGCAGGAACCCTCCGTCGGGGAAGTGGCGGAGATCGCGAATCGCTCCCGGTTGGCCTGGAAAGCGGAGCAGCTGCGGGTCTGGGACCTGCTGCAATTGATCACACCGTGGCTGCTGGGGACCATCTCGACGGCCGTCTACTTCGGATGGGTGCTTCCGGTCTCCGGCGCGGGGTTCTGGCCCGAGGGCGCATCCGTCCTCGGGCTGGTCGCGGTCTCGGTGCCGTGGGTGCTGCTCGGTCACACGTTGCCCATCAGGCGGAGGACGCTTGGGCCCGTGTCGGCGGGCATCTACTTCGTCGGACTGCTGGCGCTGTGCGTCTGCCTCATGACGTACTCCGAGATCTTCCTCGTCTTCACCATTGCGGGCTTCTTCCACGCGTACCTGCTCAGGCCGTGGCCGGCGGGGGTGCTCGGGGTCCTGGCCACCTCGGTGGCTCTGAACGGCTCGGCGATGCGTGTGTGGGCGGACCCGGCCCCGGTCGTGCTCGCGGAGTTCCTCCTGATCGTCGCCGTGCAGTCTGCGGCGATCGGTGTCGGCATCGTGCTGACGGCGCGAAGCGAACCGGAGGAGCGCAAGCGGGAGGAACTCGTGGAGCGACTCGAGGCGGCACTCCACGAGAACGCCGGGCTCCATAAGCAACTCGTCGTCCAGGCCCGGGAATCCGGTGCCCAGGACGAGCGGCAGCGACTGGCCGGCGAGATCCACGACACCCTGGCCCAGGGTCTCGCCGGCATCATCACGCAACTCCAGGCCGCGGAGCGTTCGGTGAGCGTGCAGGGTGAGACTGAAGAGCACGTTTCGCGTGCACTGGGGCTCGCACGCAGCAGCCTGACCGAGGCCAGGCGGTCCGTGAAGGCGCTCGCCCCGCAGGAACTCGGGCGAGCGCAACTCCCCGACGCACTGCGTACGTTGACCGAGCGATGGTCGCAGGACCAGGAGATCAGGGCGCAGGTCGAGGTCACCGGCACTCGAGAGCCACTGAGCCCGGCGATAGAGGTGTCGCTCTTCCGGGTCGCGCAGGAGTCGCTGACCAACGTGGCGAAGCACGCGGAGGCCTCGCGCGTCGGTGTCACCCTGTCGTACACGGGCACCGAGGTGCTGTTGGACGTGCGCGATGATGGACGCGGATTCGCGGACGGGGCGGGCACCGGCTTCGGCCTGACGAGCATGCGCCAGCGCGTCAGAGGGGTCGGCGGTCAGGTGGAAGTGCAGAGCGCGCCGGGTGAAGGGACATCCGTCAGTGCGCGCGTTCCGGCGATCGCCCCCGGGGGCACCAGAGCGAAGGGGGAGGACGGCCGATGATTCGACTGGTGGTTGTCGACGACCATCCGGTCGTGCGGGGCGGTCTGCGTGACACCTTCGCGGGCGCCGAGGACATATGCGTGGTCGGTGAGGCCGGGGACGGTGCCGAGGGCGTCGAACGTGCGCAGGTGCTGGCCGCGGACGTGGTGCTCATGGACCTTCGGATGCCCAAAATGGACGGCGTCACAGCGACCGCGGCTCTGCGCGAACGGGCACCCGGTGCCCGAGTGCTGATCCTGACCACCTTCGACAGCGAGAGCGATGTACTGCCGGCGATCGAGGCGGGTGCGATCGGTTATCTGCTGAAGGATGCGCTGCCCGACGAGCTGATGAGAGCCGTCCGTGCCGCCGCGCGCGGAGAGTCGGTGCTCGCGCCGTCGGTGACGCAGCACCTCATGGGACAGGTCCGCAGGCCCGGCGCCGGCACACTGACCGATCGGGAGAAGCAAGTGCTGCAACTGGTCGCGAACGGAAGTTCAAATCGCGAGGCCGCCACGGCGTTGTTCATCGGTGAGGCGAGCATCAAGACCCACCTGCAGCACATCTACGACAAGCTCGGCGTTCGTGATCGAGCCTCGGCGGTGGCCGAGGGCTACCGCCGTCGCCTGCTGACCTGACGGCACCGCCGGCCCGATGCCTGCTGAGGTCACCATGTCCGCGCAGGTCAGCGCACGCGACCCCGTGGCTTGAGCGGGACCGGTGGGAGCTGCGGCGCGGGGAGTGGCGCCCCGTCGTAGCCCTTCACCTCGCCGAAGCGTGTGCCGGACATCCAGTCCTCGCGGGCCTGGGCGATGTCGTCCTGCGAGCGGCCGATGAAGTTCCACCACATGACGATCTCCTCCTCGAACGGCTCGCCGCCGAGCAGCATGATCTCGGCGTCGGACTCGGCGCGCAGCGGGAGTCGGGTGCGCCCGCAGCCGAGGTACAGCATCGAGCCGGGCACCATCGGTACGCCGTCCACATGTACTTCGCCGGACATCGACAGGACCGCGTACTCGAAGTCCGGTTCCAGCGGGACCGCGAGATCCGCACCCTGGGACAGGGCCAGGTCGGCGCCCACGAGAGGTGTGAAGGCGGTACCCGGTGAGGTCGCGCCGGCGAGTGTGCCGAGCAGGACGGTCGCGGTCAGGCCGGGAGCGGTGACCTGGGGGAGATCGCCGTGGTACTCGAAACGGGGCTCCGTGTGGCGGTGCGCGTCCGGCAGCGCGACCCAGAGCTGAGCGCCGTGCAGGTACTTCGCATGCGACTGGGGACTCTCCTCGGAGTGGCTGATCGCCCGGCCGGACGTCATCAGGCCGAGCTCCCTGGGTCGTACGGTCTGCACGCTTCCCTCGGAATCGCGGTGCAGCACTTCACCGTCGTGCAGCCAACTGACGGTCTGCAGGCCGGTGTGCGGATGCGGAGGTACCTGCATGCCGGGCTCGTCGGCGATGTCGTCCGGACCGTAGTGGTCGACGAAGCACCACGCGCCGACCATGCGGCGGCCCAGATTCGGCAGCAGACGGCGGACCTCGGTGGATTCGCCCAGCATGACGCGGCGCGGTGCCAGGAGCTCGCGCACGGGTTCGGCGACGACGAATCCCCGGCCGCCGCAGACGGACGGTACGGCCTCACGGTCAAGGTTGCTCATGGCCCACAACCTAGTGCCCGCGAACGACCCGCTCACCCCGCCACGACTCACCCGCAAAGTCTCACGCAGGGGGTTCAGGGCGGGGCGGGCACCGACCGGTGCCAAGCTGAGCGCATGAAGTCACGCAACGTGCTGAGTGCCCTGACCGCCCTCGCCGCCCTCGCCGCGCTCGCCCTGGTCACCGGATGCGGCGACGGCGGTTCCGGTGCGTCACCCGAGCCCTCGGGCGAGGACAGGGCGCCGGCCTCGATACCGGGCGTCCCGGGCGAGAGCAGGCAGCCGCCTGCCGGCAAGCGCTCGAAGGACCCCGACGACGTCAACGGCGACGGGTACCGGGATCTTCTCGTTCCGGCATTCACCAGCGCGGACCCGGACGCCGAGGACCGTGAGGACCGGATCGCGGTGGTGTTCGGTTCCGCCGAGGGCCTCGACCCCGTGACCCGCACCGTGTACGGGAGGAGCGATCTCGGTCTGCCGGCACCGCAGGACGACGCCTACGGCAAGGAATCCATCGGTGCCGACGACGTCGACCTGGCCGATCTCGACGGTGACGGCTTCCCGGACTTCGTGTCCTCCGTGTCCGGCGATGTGCCGGGCGGCGGGGAGCGGGACCGCGGCGAACTGCACGTGTCCTGGGGTGGGCCGCAGGGTCCGAGTCGCGACTCCCGGACCACCGAGCTGCAACTCCCCTCGAAGCTCGGGGAGTTCGGTGTCGAATCCGCCGAGCGCGGCGACTTCGACGGCGACGGGCATCACGACCTCGCCGCTCTCGGACACGACGAGACGTCGTCCCTCGTCGTGATGTACGGGCCCTTCACCCGCGCGGGCGCACCCGCCCGCAGTGACCACCGGCCCTGGGCCGACGCGACTCCGATCGCCGACGACATCGACCCGTCGGGCAAACACCGCGCCACCTCGCTGCTGTTGGAGGGCGGGAACGACGGCGAACAGTCCGGCAACACCCTTTACCCTGCCTCCACCGGCGGCGGACTCGCCTCGAAGAGCAAGGAGTTGCGGGTCGGCAGCGCTCACGCCTTCGGTGACTTCGACGGTGACGGTACCCGCGACATCGCCGTCGGCGACGACGGTGGACGCAACGACGAGCCAGGGACCGAGAGCGAGGAATCGGACGTCGACGGTTCCCTGGCCGTGTATCCGGGCGCCGGCGGCGACCCGGTCAGGCACCTGCTGCCGAAGGTGCCGAAGGGCGCCGCCACCGGCTACGGCCCCGGTGGATACGTCGCGGCCGACCCGGACGGGGACGGCCGCGACGGCGTACTCGTCGCCACCTACGAAGGAGCCACGCTGATCGACGGTGACCGGCGGACCGTGGTCCGTCGCGACGTGCCCGCCCGGGTCGACGGCGACAAGATCCCCAAGGCCGGGCGGCACGCACGCCCCGCCGCCGCAGCCGACTTCGACAAGGACGGCAAGGACGAACTCGTCATGCACTGGTCCGGGGACGGGCTCTTCGGCCTCTACGGCGAGGAACCCACCCACTGGTGGATCACCGAGGGGACAACGGCGAGAGACGCCACGTCGTTCGCGACCACGGAGTTCGCCACCGGGTCGTGACCGGAAAAGCCAGGACTCGCGCTCACGCGCCGGCCGGCCGGTCACTCGGCCGGCGCGCCACGCTCACAGCCGGCGCGCCACCAGAACGAATTCCTTGCCCGGCCGGTCCGGAGCGTCCCGCACCTCCTCCACCCCGAAGCCATGAGCCGCCAAGTCGGCCTCGATGTCCGCCAGTTCGCGAAACCGCAGCGTCGAGTCCGATGTCAGCGTCTCGGCATCGGATGCGAAGACGTAGGTCCAGCGGAAGCTGACCAGTGGCAGGTCGACCTCGGTCAGCTCCACCCAGCTGTCGATGCGGCCGACTCCCGGCACGTCCGTGACCCGGCGGGAGCGCTCCGGTGTCCACTCCAGCCAGGCGCGCCGCGCCGGGACACGCGTCTCGAAGACCAGGCGGCCGCCCGGCCGCAGCGCCCCGTGGGCGGCCCGGAGCGTGGCCTGCCACATCGCGGGCGCCTCGATGGCCTGGGCCACGTTCGCCGTCATCGTCACCAAGTCGGCTTGCAGGGGCGGTAGTCCGGTGGCGTCCTGGCACAGCCAGCGGACCGCGTCGGCGCCGGGTCTGCCCCGTGCGACGTCGAGGGATGCCCGGGCTGGGTCGACGCCCACGACGTCGAGGCCGAGCCCGGCCAGGCGCAGCGCGAACACGCCGGTACCGCATCCGATGTCGAGAACCGTCCGGGCGCCGAACTCCTCCGCCATCCGCACGTAGGCGTCCAGGTCACTGCGATCGGGGTCGAGCGGGTCGTAGACCGCGGCGAGTCGCGGGTGGGCGAAGCAGGCGTCGGGCATGGCGACGAGGGTAGGCCGCGCCGCGGTCCGGGGCTCTCGATTTTCGCGTTCGTGACGGGATACGGCACGGGCGAGGGTCAGAGCTTCGCGCCGAACACCTGGGTCCACCAAGGGCCGCCGCCCGCTTCGTGGATGCCGACGCCGATCTCCTTGAAGGAGCAGTTGAGGATGTTCGCGCGGTGTCCCTCGCTGTTCATCCAGCCCTCCATGACCTGCGCGGCGGTCTGCTGGCCGCGGGCGATGTTCTCGCCGTACGTGCTCCAGCGGTAACCGGCCGCGGTGATGCGGTCGCCCGGGTCCTTTCCGTCCGGGCTGGTGTGGTCGAAGTAGTCGCGGGCCGCCATATCGACCGAGTGGCGACGGCCGGCCTCGTGGAGCGTGGAGTTGGCGGTGACCGGACCGCAACCCTGCTTGGCGCGCTCGGAGTTGACCAGTGCGACCACCTGTTCCACTTTGCCGCTCGGTGCGGGTGCCGCGGGGCGGGTGGGCTTCGGCTCGGGCTTGGGTGCCGGCTTCTTGGTGGGCTTGGCGGTGGTGGGTTTCGGCGACGGCTTCGCCGAGGACTTGCTCGGTTTCGGGGAGGGCTTCTCGGACGTCTTGCCGGGGGAGGCCTCGGGGGTGCGGCTCGGTGTCGTCGGGGACACGGCCGCGGACCGGGCGCCGACCGTGTCCCGCTCCCTTTCGTCCTGATCCGGCCAGGTCGACAGGTACACGGCACCACCCGCGGCGGCGAGTACGGCGACGGCGGCGACCACGGTGGTCCGGCGCCCCTGCGCCGTCTTCCGGCGGCGCGGAGTGTGGCCGCCGACCGGTCCGGAGACACCCGGGTCGCCGTACGAGGCCCCGGTGAACCCGGTATCGGCCGAGTGCCCGGCCTCCCCGTACCCGCCGTCGGGCCCCGCCTGATACGACGCGGCCGTCGGCGCCGAGCCGCCCGAACCGACCCCGCCGGCCGCGAAGTGAGCGCCCGCCGCACCTGCCGGTACGAGAGCGAGACCGACCAACAGCCCCTCGGCCGGGACGAGTCCGGACCAGTGACCCGAACAGGCGGTACAGCCCCGCGCATGCCGCGCGATGCGCTTGCGCCACAGAGCCGACGGCGATCCGTCCCAACCCGCGACCAGATCGGCGAGCAACACACACCGCGGGTCCGCGTACAGCGCACGCACCACCACCCGCGCGGTCTCCAGCTGCGCCTTCATCCGCTGCACCCGAACCGCGGTGTGCTGCGCGGAGAGTTCCAGCGCCGCAGCGACCTCCGCCCTGGACAGTTCGCCGGCGGCCTCCAGCCACCACAGCGAGAGCAGCGCCCTGTCGTCCTCGTCCAGCCAGCGGGTGGCCTCCGCGACCTCGCGCCGCTGGCCGGAGAGCCCGAGCCGCACGATCGTGAGATCGACGAAATCCACTCCCGGGTCGGCGACGTCGTGTGCTTCGTGCAGGCCGCCGCCGGGTATCGCGCCGAACCGGCGTTCCCGCCAGTGGCCGCGTATCTGGTTCATGGTGATGGCGACCAACCAACTGCGGAAGGTGTCCGGATCACGCAGGGCGGGCAGCCCACCGAGCATCCGGATCATCGTCTCCTGCACCACGTCGTCCACGTCCGCGTGGCCGTTCAGGGCGCGGCCCACGATGTTGTAGACCAGCGGTAGGTACGCGGCCACCAGCCGGTCCTGGGCCTGCTGCTCGCCCGCCTGTGCTGCTCTGATCAACGCCGTGTCACGTTCGCTGCTCACGTGCCGTCCCCTGCCTCTGTCTGCTCGGGCCTGCTCCCTCGACACCTGGGAGACGTCCGGTGCCCGGGCGGATAACAAGAATCGGTGCACCGTCCTGCCGACTTTCACGACGGCCGCCTGCCGTCCGCCCGGCGGCAGCGGTCCATCGCCACCCGCGAGGTCCCGCCGACGGGCTCCCGTGCGCGGGCGATGCCCGCGATCCACCCCGCGGCGCGAGCCGCCGGCCGACCGCGGCTGCAGTCTGCCAGGGGCGCCACCCGATGCCCACACAGGGACGGAGCATTCCGTCGGACCGCCGTGCGTTCCGTCCGGGACGTCCCGCTTCGGCCGGGAAGCGGGCCCGATCCCCGGCGTACGGTCGGCTCTTGGCGCATCTGTCGCCGCGTCTCCGCGCCGCTGTCGAGGCCCTCCCGCTGGAGCCCGGGCTGCGCGTCCTGGAGATCGGCTGGGTCCGGGCGCGGCGGCTCGCGCCGTCGCCGCACGTCTGCGGTCCGGGCACATCGTGGCCGTCGACCGGTCCGCCGCAGCCGTGGCCCTGGCCCGTACCGCCTGCGCGGCCGAGATCGCCTCCGGGCGGCAGACGGTGCGGCAGTGTGCGGCGGAGGACTTCGCCGCGGAGCCGGGGGAGGGGCCGTTCGACCTCGTCTTCGCCTTCCGGGTCGGGGCCCTGGACGGCCGTCACCCGGCGTCGGGGAGGCGGGTGCCGGTCCGTATCGGCGGCGTACTCGCGCCCGAGGGGCGGTTGTTCATCGACGGAGGCGATCCGCTCCGGGAGGTTCGGGTACCTCGGTGACGCGACCCCGCTCGCCTCACCCCAGCGCCGACGCCTCTTCCGCGAGCGCCGCGAGACCTCGGCCGATGACCGGCTGATCCGCGCTCCCGCGGCGCACGCAGGCGACGAGCCGTCGGGTGGGCCGCACGGCTCCGGCCAGCGGCACCCGCCGCACCGCGAGGCCGGGCGGTACGGGTGCCAGCCGCGGCATCAGACAGATCCCGAGTCCGCCGGCGACCAGCGCGACGACCGCGGACCAGTCGACCGCGCCGTGCTCGATCCGTGGCGTGAACCCCGCGGCGACTGCCGCACCGAGGAGCAGCCGATGCTGGTCGGCCGGATCGCCGGCCGCGATCCAGGTCTCCCGGTCAGCGTCGGCGAGCTCCACGCGCCGCTTGCCCGCGAGTCGGTGCTGGTCGGGGACGAGCAGATCCTGTGGCTCCTCGAGGAGCAGACGCTGATCGAAGGCCCGCTCGTCGGGTGGCGGTGAATCCGGGGTCGGGATGACGACCGCGATGTCCGTGCGGCCTGCGAGCAGCATCCGGTACCGGTCCTCGCCCGGATCCTCGCCCAGGTGGAACGTCATCCCCGGGAACCGGGACCGCAGATGCCGCACCGCCGGCACCATCAGCGCCGCGACGGCCGTGGCGACGCCGGTCATCCGCAGCAGTCCGGCGGATCCGCTGCGATGCACCTCGAGGTCGGCGTCGGCTCGCTCCCACTGTGCCTGCAGTACGTCGGTGTGCTCGACGAGCGTCAGCGCGGCCGGGGTGAGCCGCACCCGCCGCCCCTCGGGTTCGAGCAGTCGTACGTCCAACTCGGCCGCCAGCTGGCGTAGTTGCTGGGAGACGGTGGACGGCGTCAGGTGCAGGGCGGCAGCGGTGGCGGTGACCGTGCCCTCGGCGTGCAGGACACGCAGGGTACGCAGACGCGGGTCAATCATGTTGCTCCGTCGAACGGTCATGTGCAGAAACATTCGCTGGTGTCACAAGGTTCACGCGTTCAAGAATGTACCGCGAACCGCCTCCCGGACACCGGCGGACGCCTCCTCCTGCGCACCATGAACGGACTTCGACGTGCTCGAATCAGTACTCGCCGGCCTCTGGGCGGGCTACGGACTGGCCGTCCCGGTCGGGGCGGTCGCCGTGCTCATGGTGGAGGTGACCGCGCGGACCTCGTTCCGGGTCGGCGTCTTCGCCGCCCTCGGCGCCGCGACCGCCGACGCCTTCTACGCCGTGGCCGCACTGGCCGGCGGCGCCGCCCTCGCCACGGCGATCGAACCGTACGCCGGGCCCCTGCGGTGGATCGGATTCCTGGTACTCGCGGGCATGGCCGTACGCATCCTCCTGAGCGCCCGGCGCACCTCGGCCGGACCGGCCGCCACCGCAGGCCCGCGTGCGGCGGGCCCGACACCACCCCGGTCCTACCTCATGTTCCTGGGCCTGACCGCGCTCAACCCCTGGCCTGCCCTGTACTTCGTGGCCCTGATCCTGGGGCGTCAGGCGCAGCAGGGCGCGGGCGGAGCCGAGGCCGTCGCGTATCTCGTCGCCGTGGTGGCCGCCTCGGCGAGCTGGCAGGTGTTCCTGGCCTGCTGCGGGACCGTGTTCGGCAGGTTCCTCACCGGGCCGCGAGGCAGGCGCGTCACCGCCGTGGTCTCCGGCGCGCTGATCCTCGGCCTCGCGGCGGGCATGGTGACGGGCGGATGAGTGGGCAAGGCAGTCGCGTGGCGGCATCCGGGGCAGCTGTACGTTCCGCCGCGCCGCGCCTCGGCGGCGGGGCACTTCCTCGCGTTGCGGGACCTACCCGCTGCTGTTTCGGTGTGAAGGAAGCGCCGTGGCGGGCGAGCCGCGGCGCGCGACCCTGCGCATTCGGGCAGGACACAGCGTCCAAGGAGGCCACAGGCCATGTCGCTCTCGTCCTTCGGTTCGTTCGGCTCCTCCGACCCCTTCGGGGATCTGCTGGGCAGGTTCTTCGGTACGTCGCCGATGGCGTCCCCGCCCGCGGTGCAGCGAGTGCCGATCGGCAGGCTGCTCACCGAGTCCGCCCAGGACCTCCTGGCCAAGGCGGCGGAACGAGCCGTCGCGGACGGCAGCATTGACCTCGACACCGAGCATCTGCTCTGGGCCTGCACCCAGGCCGAGCCGACCCGCACCCTCCTGCAGCGCGCCGGCGTGGACCCCGAACGGCTCGGCCGGCAGGTCGCCGAGGCCTTGCCGGGCGAGGGCTCCGAGGTCTCCGGAACCCCGGACCTCACGCCGGCCGCCAAACGGACCCTGCTGCGCGCGCACGCCATGTCCCAGGCCGCGGAGTCCTCCTACATCGGCCCCGAGCACATCCTGCTCTCGCTCGTCTCCGACCAGGACTCGGCGGCCGCGAAACTGCTGCAGGCGCACGGCGTCGACGCCCGCGCCGTCCTCCAGGAGGCCGGGGAGCCCGGCGGCACGGACACCCAGGCGGCCAAGCCCCCGAGCGACACCCCGACACTCGACGAATACGGCAGGGACCTGACCGCCGATGCCAAGGCCGGCCGACTCGACGTCGTGGTCGGCAGGGCGGAGGAGATCGAGCAGACGGTGGAGATCCTTTCCCGCCGTACGAAGAACAACCCGGTGCTCATCGGTGAGCCCGGCGTCGGCAAGACGGCGATCGTGGAGGGCCTCGCCCAGCGGATCGTCGCCGGTGACGTGCCCGGATCCCTCGCGGACCGGCGGGTGGTCGCGCTCGACCTGACCGGGATGGTCGCCGGATCCAAGTACCGCGGCGAGTTCGAGGAGCGCATCAAGAACGTCATCGACGAGGTCACCGCCGCCTCCGACTCGACGATCCTGTTCATCGACGAACTGCACACCGTGGTCGGCGCGGGCGGAGGCGGCGAGGGCTCCATGGACGCCGGCAACATCCTCAAACCGGCCCTGGCACGCGGCGAGTTGCACGTGGTCGGCGCCACCACGCTCGACGAGTACCGCAAGTACGTCGAGAAGGACGCCGCCCTCGAACGCCGTTTCCAGCCGGTCACCGTCCCCGAACCCACGGTCGCCGAGACCGTCCAGATCCTGGAGGGCCTGCGCGATTCGTACGAGGCGCACCACCAGGTCAGATACACCGACGAGGCGCTCGCGGCAGCGGCCGACCTCTCCGACCGTTATGTGACCGACCGCTTTCTGCCGGACAAGGCCATCGACCTCATCGACACCGCGGGCGCCCGCGTCCGGCTGCGTTCGCTCGGCAGGTCCACGGAGGCCGTGGAGCGCGAGGACGTCCTCACCAAGCTGCGGCGGGAGAAGGACGAGGCCGTGGCGCACGAGGACTTCGAGCGCGCCAAGGAACTCAAGGACCGGATCGCCGGCACCGAGTCGGAACTTGCGGGCATCGCCGAGCGCCGCGAGGGCGTGATGAAGGTGACCGCCGACGACATCGCCGAGATCCTCTCCCGCCGCACCGGCATTCCCGTCGCCCAACTCACCGAGGACGAGAAGAAGCGGCTCCTCAAGCTGGAGGACGCGCTGCACAGCCGGGTCGTCGGACAGGACGAGGCCGTGGTGGCCATCTCCGAGGCGGTACGCCGTTCCCGCGCCGGTATGAGCGACCCGGACCGGCCGGTCGGCTCGTTCCTCTTCCTCGGCCCCACCGGCGTCGGCAAGACCGAACTGGCCAAGGCGCTCGCCGAGTTGCTGTTCGGCGACGAGAGTCGCCTGGTGCGCTTCGACATGAGCGAGTTCCAGGAGAAGCACACCGTCTCCCGCCTGATCGGCGCACCGCCCGGATACGTGGGTCACGACGAGGCCGGCCAGCTCACCGAGCGGATCCGCCGCCAGCCGTACAGTGTCGTGCTCTTCGACGAGGTGGAGAAGGCCCACCCCGACGTGTTCAACGCACTCCTGCAGGTCCTGGACGACGGCCGCCTGACGGACGGTCAGGGACGTACGGTCGACTTCCGCAACACCATCGTCGTGATGACCTCCAACGTGGGCGCCCACCGCATCCTGGCGCACCACGGCGATGTGTCGGAGATCAAGGACGACCTGATGTCCGACCTGCGGGGGCACTTCAGGCCCGAGTTCCTCAACCGCATCGACGAGATCATCATCTTCCACGGCCTCACCGCGGACGATCTCTCGCACATCGTGGGCCTGCTGCTCGACGAGAGCCGTCGCCGGGTGCGCGCCCAGGGCATGGACCTCGAGGTGACCGAGGCGGCCAAGAAGCTCCTGGTCGCGCACGGTCACCAGCCCGAATTCGGAGCCAGACCGCTGCGCCGCACCATCCAGACCGAACTGGACAACCGCATCGCCTCGCTCGTGATCTCCGGCGAGGCGGGGCCGGGCGACACCATCGTCGCCGATGTGGTGGACGACTCCCTGGTCTGCTCCGTACGTCCGGGCGACGAGGCGCAGCGGGAGCAGAAGGCACGGCAGGACACAGCGGCCGAGCGGCCCGCAGGAGCCACGGCGGGCGGGAGCAGTGCCGCGCCCGCAGAATGAGGTGGTGCGCACGGTCCGGCAGCGGTGCGGAGAACGGCGTCGACCGGGCCGCGGCACGGGCCGGCCCCGCGGGACGCGGGTTGGGAGGCCGTCATGAATCACGTCGATCCGGATCACCAGCCGGCCGATGGCCCCCGCTCGCGCCCGGACGACGCGAGCACGCCCAGGCCTGAAGCACCAGCGCCGGCACCAGCGCCCGTTCCCGTGCCTGAAGCCACCGCACCCGACCGCGCCCCCGACATCGAACCGCCGCGTCCCGACCTGGCGCTCGCCGCCAACGGCATGGGCAGCTTCACCTGGCACGTGGCCAGCAACACCATGCGCTACGACGACGCCGGCCTGGCCGTGATGGGCTTCGCCCCCGGCGAGTTCGACGGCAAGCTGCCCACCCTCGGCGAGCGGATGGTGGACGTCGAGCTGCCCGCAGTGGAGGACCAGGTGGGCCGGGCGCTGCGCGACCGCACCGGCTTCAGCCTCTACTTCCGGGTGCGGCTGCCCGGCGGACGGCTGCGCTGGACGCACACCCAGGGCCACGTCGTCTGCGACGCGGACGGCTCACCGGTGCGCGTCATCGGGATCATCCGCGACGCCAGCCAGGAACTGCGCGCCGTCGACCACACCGAGGAACTGCGCCGCGCACGCGACGAGAGACGCCGACAGGCCGACATCGTCCGGCACGTCAGCGACGCGCTCGCCCCCGCCGTCACCGTGGACGACGTCGCAGGCGCCCTCACCAGCACCCAGCTGCTGGAACAGCTCGGCGCCGCCACCATCGTGCTCGCCCTCGTCGACAACGGGCACCTGCAGATCGTCGGTTCCAACGGCTGCCCGCCGGCGTTCGTCCGGGACTTCCACCTCTCCCGCCTGACCGACCCACTGCCGCTCACCGAACCGGTGGTCACCCGTCAGCCGGTCTTCATCACCTCGCGCGACGAGTACCGGGACCGCTACCCGCAGCTGGCGCCCTACGTGGGAGCGGTCTCCCCGACGGCCGTCGCCGTCTACCTGCCGCTGATCGCCCAGGACACCCCGATCGGCTCCGTGGGCCTGACCTACGACGGACGGGCCGGGTTCACCCCGGACGAACGGACCGTACTGACCGCCCTCGGCAAGGTCATCGCCCAGTCCCTGCAGCGCGCCCTGCTCTACGACCAGGAGCACGAACTGGCCGCCGGCCTGC
Source organism: Streptomyces sp. YIM 130001 (assembly GCF_003574445.1). Lineage (GTDB taxonomy): Bacteria > Actinomycetota > Actinomycetes > Streptomycetales > Streptomycetaceae > Streptomyces. Next base: position 27,576 of record NZ_KZ984549.1, on the reverse strand, counting down.
AGACGGCCATGCTCCCGGGGCGCCTGCCGGAGATCACCGGAGTCTCCCTCACCCCCCGGTACCAGCCGGCCAGGGCACGCGGCGGCATCGGCGGCGACTGGTACGACGCGCTCACCCTGCCGGACGGCCGGATCGCCGCGGTGGTCGGCGACGTACAGGGCCACGACGTGACGGCTGCCGCCGTGATGGGTCAACTCCGCATCGCACTACGGGCCTACGCGGCCGAGGGGCACCCCGCCACCACGGTGATGGCACGCGCCGCCGACTTCCTCGCCGACCTGGACACCGACCGCTTCGCCACCTGCCTGCTCGCCATCATCGACCCGCACACCGGCCTGACCGTCACGGTCCGGGCCGGCCACCCCGAACCCGTCGTACGCAGCCCCGACGGCTCCTGCGGCTGGCTGCCCACCCCCGGCGGTCTGCCGCTCGGCGTCGCACCGATGGGTGCCCAGCCTCCGTACCCGGCCTCCGAAACGATCCTGGCGCCGGGGGCGACGCTCGTCCTGTACACCGATGGACTGGTGGAGGCGCGCATGGAGGACCTGGACCGGGGACGCACCAGGCTCCTCGAAGTACTCCGGGACGGCCCACCGGAACCGGACGATCTCGCCGACCACCTGCTGAAGACCATGGGCGCCTTCACCAGCGAGGAGGACGACGTGGCCCTGCTGGTGCTGCGCCGGGACCGGCGCCACCCGGACCGGCTGCCGAAGGTGGAGCTCAGCCTCACCCGCGCCGACCCGGACTCGCTGCGTACCGCCAGAGCCGCTCTGCGCGCCGCGCTGACGCGCTGGTCGCTCGACGAACTCACCGATACGGCCGAGCTGTTGGCCTGTGAACTCAGTACCAACGCGCTGCTGCACACCGACGGGTACGCCATGCTCACCGCGCACCCGGTGAGCGGCGGGCGAGCGCTCCGGCTCGCCGTCAGCGACACCTCGCCCGCTCAGCCGCGGCGCGTCGCCACGACGGACGAGTCCACCTCCGGGCGCGGTCTGATGCTGATCGAGGAACTCGCCGACTCCTGGGGCGTCGAGCCGCGCGGCACCGGCAAACGTGTCTGGTGCGAGATCGCCCTGCCACCCGACTGACGCCCCCGCGGCCCCGGTTCAGGCCTGCGCACGTACCGCGAGCAGCAGCCCCTTGCCCACCGCGGCGACGGTGGACGTCCCGAACTCGCCGTCGCCTTCCACGAGTCGGCGGAACTCCGCCACCTCGTCGGGATGCGAGAGGACGTTGTCGACGATCAGCAACCCGCCCGGGCGCAGAACCCGGCGCGGATGCGGCCACCAACTCGCGTACTCGGTCCGCTCGGAGTCCAGGAACAGCGCGTCCAGGCCCATGTCCGGCAGCGCCCGCAGCACCTCGCCGCCGTCGGCGTGCCGCAACTCCACCAGGCCGGCGAGACCGGCCCGCTCGAGATGGCCCGATGCCGCGCGCTGTGCGTCGCCGTCCAGGTCGACACTGAGCAGGGGCGCACCGCCGGTGGCGTGCAGCGCATCCGCGAACCAGATCGCCGAGTAGCCGTTGGAGGTGCCGATCTCGGCCATCCGCCGCACACCCGCGGTCTGCAGGACGACGGAGAGCAGGGCGGCCGACTCGGGTTCCAGATTGCGACGGCGCAGCAGTCGGTCGCTCTGTGCCGCGTCGTACGCGAGGCCGTCCTGATGGAGCGAACGGAGCAGGTTCATGTCCACGACGCATCACCGTACCGGCGGGGGCGGGCGCCTCCACGAGTCAGCCGTCCGCCCGAGGCGGCGCGCGGTCCCGGCCCTTTAGGTGCCCGAGCCCGCCACCGTGCAGAAATCCGGCCAGAGCCCCCCGATCGGGTGAACCGCATCAGAGTCCTGACGCCCGAACGCCCCCCGTCTCCCACCATGTCCGGAGCGGAAAGGCTTCACCTTGGCCGAACGACGGGGACGGGATGGCGACGCGCAAGGGCGCAGGGCAATGGCGCATGAGCCAGGGACGGATGGTGGGGCGCAGTGCCGAGCGCGACCGGCTCCGAGCACTCCTGGGCCGCGAACGGTTGACCACCGTGACGGGGCCGGCGGGAGTGGGCAAGAGCCGGCTGGCCGAAGAGGCCGCGGACATCGTGTCCCGCACCTGGAAACGCGACCGCCTCCTGCGGGCACGCTGGTGGGGGCCGGGCCGGGAGAAGGGCGCTCTCGAGGGACTGTGCGAGGCGGCCGGCCTCGCCCCCGAGGCGGGCCTCGAAGCACTGGCCCGCGCGCTGCGGAACCGCCGCTGCCTGCTCTTCCTGGACGATGTCGACCCCGTACGCCTGCCGTTGGCCCGTCTCGTGCAGGACCTGCTGATGCGGCTGCCGCGCCTGAAGGTTCTCGTCACCTCGCGGGGCCCGCTCGGGCTCGGCGAAGAAACCATTCTGCGCCTGGGTCCGCTCGACGCCGACGACGCCAGGGAGTTGTGCACGGCGACCGACGGACCCGGACCGGTGGCCGAACCCGCCGACCCGGCAGCTCTCTGTGCGGCGCTCGAACACAACCCGCTCGCCCTGCTTCTGGCGTCCGGCGCCACCCGCCCCGCCGGACCTCGGCGCCACACGTCCATGCTGGCCGCGGAGGACGCGGGCGCCCGATTCCTCGACCAGGGCGACCGGACGGTCTGGGCCCGGCTCTCCGTGCTGCCGTCCACCTTCGACCTCGCCACCGCGCAGACCCTGGCCGGTGACGCCGGTGCCTGCCCACCCGCGCAGATCCCGTCCGCAGTCGCCCGCCTCAACCTGGCCTCGGTGGTTCGCGCCGACCGCGATCCCGGCGCCGTCACGGCACCCCGCTACCGGCTCACCGCCTCCGCGCGTGCCTGGGGCCTGCGGCAACTACGAGCCCGCGGCGAACACGACGAGGCGCGGCACCGGCTGCGCCTGCGGGCCCAGCTCATCGCCGTCAACGCGCGTCACCTCTGGGACATCGGCCAGCACCGCCGCGCGCTGCGGACCGTCGAGGAGGACTGGCCGCTGCTGAGCGCCGTACTGGAACACCCCGGCGAGGTCCCGGAGGGCCCGGACGGGGACGTGGCGCTGCTCGGGATCTGCGTCGACCTGTGGTTCTGGTGGCTGACCCGGGACTGGGCGGAGTTCGCGCTCGATCTGGTCCGGTGCCACCTGACGGCGCACGGCCGGCTCTGGGGCATGCATGCCGAGGCGCTCACTCTTGCCGCCCATCTGGCGCTCGCCGCCGGCCGGCCCGCTCGGCCGTACCTGGACGGGAGTTGGCGGTCCGCGGTGGTCAGCGGAGACGGCGGACTGTTCGCCGCTGCACAGGTCGCCCAGGCCGAGCACGCGCTCGGGCAGAGCGACTGGTCGGCGGCCCGCGAGTTCCTGCGGACCGCCGACCCGTCGGGTCGCGGACGGCAGCGGCTGCCGAGTGCCGCTCCGGGCGTGGGCCTGGGCTGGGCGAGGCTCGCTCTCGCCCTCGCCGGGGACGGGCTGCTCGACGAGGCCGCCTACGCCGCCGATCGTGCCCAGCAGGCCATCGATCCGGACCACGACCCGTGGGCGCAGGCGCAGCTGCTGCATGCCCGGTCGGTCATCCACCAGCGCCACGGCAGGCCCGCTGCGGCCTGGCGGGCCTGCCTGACCGCGCTGGAGGCGGCCCGCCACCACGGTTACGAGAACCTCCGCACCCGGCTCGAGCCCCTCGCCGACGACCTCGGCGGCGACCATCCCCACCTCACTCGCACCCGTCCGGCCTCCCGGCACCCGGCGGAGCTGCGCCGCAGGCCCTGAGCCGCCAGTACCGACCGCACGGTGTCCACCGGATTCACGGCGGCCGTACGGCACCTGAGTCGGGTCGAACGAGCGGCCTACGCGGGGAAGGAGCCGGGAGCCCACCGCGATCGTCTCCGCGGCGAGGGTGTGAGACTACGCAGCGACAGGCGGGACCGTTCGGGGCGTCGCTGCCTGTACTGAACCAGCCGCGCCCCCGAGCACAGGAGCGGGACACCCCCATGGCCTTGCAGATCAGTGCCACCAACCCGGAGCACCCCGGGCTGCTGCTCGACCTGCCCTGGCACACTCCCCTCGAGGAGTGGCCGGACGACGTCCTCGTGCCGCTTCCGCGCGGTATCTCGCGGCACGTGGTGCGGCACGTACGGGCCGGCGACGAGGTGGTCGTGGTGAAGGAGATCGCCGAACGCCCCGCCCTGCGGGAGTACGAACTCCTGCGCACCCTCGACCGGATGAGCATCCCGTCCGTCGACCCGCTGGCCGTGGTCACCGGCCGCACCACGGCGGGCGGTGCGGACCTCGAACCCGTACTGATCACCCGGCACCTGGACGGCTCCATCCCGTACCGGTCGATGTTCGAGACGACCGTGCGGCCGGCGACCGTGCACCGGCTGATGGACGCGCTCGCCGTGCTGCTCGTGCGGCTGCACCTCGGCGGGTTCGCCTGGGGCGACTGTTCGCTGTCCAACACCCTGTTCCGCCGGGACGCCGGAGCCTTCGCCGCGTATCTCGTGGACGCCGAGACGGGCGAGCTGCACCCGTCCCTGAGCGACGGACAGCGGGCGTACGACATCGATCTCGCGCGGGTCAACATCAGCGGCGAGATGCTCGATCTGGAGGCGGCCGGAGCTCTCCATCCGGCCCTCGACCCGATCCGCTTCGGCACCGAGATCGGCGAGCGGTACGAGGCACTGTGGTCGGAGCTGACCCGGACCTCGGTGTATCCGGCGGGCAAGCACCACTACATGGAGCGGCGCATCCGGCGGCTCAACGACCTGGGCTTCGACGTCGCCGAGATGCAGATAGAGCACGCCGACCACGGAGACACCGTCACCTTCGTGCCGAAGGTCGTCGACGCGGGCCACCACCAGCGCCAACTCCTGCGCCTGACAGGCCTGGACGCGGAGGAGAACCAGGCCCGCCGGCTCCTCAACGACCTGGAGAGCTGGATGGCCACACAGGCCGACTACGTCGCGCCGGGCTCCCGCGACGCCGGACTCGGACCGCGCCCCGAGGTGCTGGCCCACCGGTGGGTCCGCGAGGTCTTCCGGCCCGTGGTCCGCGCCGTGCGCGACCGGGTTCCGCAGCGCATGGACCCGGCGGAGCTGTACCACGAACTCCTCGAACACCGCTGGTACTTGTCGGAGCGCGCCCAGCACGACATCGGCCTCGAAGCGGCTGCCGACGACTATGTGCGCAACGTCGCCGACGGGCGACCGGAGCCGGAATCCGAAGACCCCGCGGACGACGACGCCTGAGGCCGGCCCGGTTCACAGGGGCGGGTTCCCGTGCTTGCGCAGGGGGAGATCGGCGTGCTTGCGGTGCAGTGCCGCCAGCGAATCGATCAGCACCCGGCGGGTGTCGGCCGGATCGATGACCTCGTCGATCAGGCCGCGCTCCGCCGCGTCGTAGGGATGCATCAGCTCCGCCCGGTACTGCTTGGCGAGACGTTCGCGGCCGGCCTCGGGATCGTCCGCGTACTCGATGTCGGTGGGGAGGGCACGGTCGGCCGCGTCCTCGGCGCCGGTCACGGCGATCTCGTTGCCCGGCCAGGCGAAGGCCAGGTCGGCGCCCGCCGCACGTGAGTCCATCACCAGATAGGCGGTGCCGTACGCCTTGCGCAGCACCACCGACACTCTGGGGACGGCCGCATTGCCGTAGGCGTACAGGAGTTGGGCGCCGCACCGCAGTACGCCCTCGCGCTCCTGCTCCGGTCCGGGCAGGAAACCCGGCACGTCCACGAGGGTGACCAGAGCGATGTTGAAGGCGTCGCAGGTGGTGACGAAGCGGGCCGCCTTGTGCGCGCCCTGCGCGTCCAACGCGCCTGCCTGGGAGCTGGGTTGATTCGCCACCACGCCGACCACCTCGCCGTCCAGCCGCACCAGGGCGCAGACGACGTTCGGTGCCCACGACTCGTGCACCTCGAAGAACGACTCGGCGTCGGCGATCTCGCGGATCACCGGACGGATGTCGTACGGCTCGCGCAGGTCGGCCGGAACCAGGTCGAGCAGGTTCTCGCAGCGCCGGTCCGGTGTGTCGCGGGTGGACTCCCAGGGCGGCAACTCCCGGTTGTTGGAGGGTAGTTGTGCGATCAGATGCCGTACGTCGTCGAGGCAACTCCGCTCGTCCGGGTAAGTGAAACCTGCGGTCCCGGTGGTACGTGCGTGCACCTGGGTGCCGCCCAGGTCCTCCAGGGCGGTGCGGGCGCCGGTGGCCGACTCGACGTGGGTGGGGGCGGACGCGGCCAGTTGGGACGTACCGTCCACCATGAACACGAAGTCGGTGAGGGCGGGGGAGTAGGCCGCGGTGCCGGAGCAGGGGCCGAGCACCACGCTGATCTGCGGTATCACCCCCGAGGCGCGGGCGTGCCGGCGCAGGATCCCGCCGTGCCGGGCGAGCGCGCCCACCCCTTCGAGCACCGGGACGCCGGCTCCGTCGCAGACACTGACCAGCGGTGCGCCCATCCGCTGGGCCCGGTCCATCACCTTGTGCACCTTGACCGCCGAGGTCTCGCCCAGGGTGCCCTCGAAGACGCCCGGATCGTGCGCGTAGACGAACACCGTGCGACCGGCGACCAGTCCCCATCCGGTCAGGACGCCGTCCGAGTGCGCAGCGCCGAGTCCGGTGCCGAAGTCGCTGCCATGATCCGCCACGCGCGCCTCGGTCTCGTGGAACGACCCCTGGTCCAGGAGTAGTTCGAGACGTTCACGGGCGGTCCCCGCGGACCGCGCGGCCCGCTCACCCTTGACCGGAGCGCAGCAGCGCACGATGCGGTCCCCGCGTGCGGGGCCGTCCTGCCCGGAGTCGACTGCGGGCTCCGAGGCGGCCGGACGGTCACGGCTGAAGTGTGGGCCCGGCTCCCTCGTGCCTATGGGCTCCGACTGATTTGGACGGTCCGGGCGGCGATGCCGTACAGGCTCCTCGACGGTGGCCATGAGTGACCTCCAGGTGGGATGGGGGTGTCGACGGGTGCCCTCATGATCCGTCCAGCGAGCCGGTGCGGCATCCGTGGTGGCACCACGGATGCCGGGCGAGTCAGGTCGGCCCGCGCCGCGGTCCACGGAACCCGGACGTCAGGCCCCTCGGGTCGGCCGGGGACTGGGCCGTCACCGGTTCGGCCCAGCTGAGCCAGTGCGGACCCCGTAGTCGGGTCACGCTGGGTACCGGCCCCCGGGGAGCAGAGCCCCCGGGCAGGGGCCCACGACTCGGGGACGACAGAAGGGGCTCCTCCCATGGCGACGTTGTGCAGACCCGCGGTGGCCGTTCCCGAGCACGTGATCACTCAGGCGCAGACGCTCGACCTGGCTCGGACACTGCACGCGGACCACCCCCAACTGGAGCTTGCGCTAAGGCTGATCGAGAACACCGGTGTGCAGAAGCGGCACATCGTGCAGCCCATCGAGGAAACGCTCAAGCACCCCGGCTTCGACGCACGCAACGCCCGCTACGAGGCCGAGGCCAAGGCCAGGGTCCCGGAGGTCGTACGCCGTGCCCTGGACGAGGCGGAACTGCGCACCGCGGACATCGACGTGATCATCTACGTCTCCTGCACCGGATTCATGATGCCGTCCATGACGGCCTGGCTGATCAACGAGATGGAGTTCGACACCGACACCCGACAGATACCCATCGCCCAACTCGGCTGCGCGGCCGGCGGCGCGGCGGTGAACCGGGCCCACGACTTCTGCCTGGCCTATCCGGAGGCCAACGCCCTGATCGTCGCCTGCGAGTTCTGCTCGCTGTGCTACCAGCCCACCGACCTCGGCATCGGCAATCTGCTGTCCAACGGCCTGTTCGGCGACGGCATAGCGGCGGCAGTCGTGCGCGGCCGCGGCGGCACCGGCATCTCCCTCGAGCGCAACCGCTCCTACCTGGTCCCGGGCACAGAGGACTGGATCGCCTACGACGTCCGCTCCACGGGATTCCACTTCCAGCTCGACAAGCGGGTGCCCGGCACCATGGAACCCCTCGCCCCAGCCCTCAAGGAGCTGGCGGCACTGCACGGCTGGGACGCCTCCCAGCTGGACTTCTACATCATTCACGCGGGCGGCCCACGGATCCTCGACGACCTGAGCAAGTTCCTCGGAGTCCCCTCCGAGGCGTTCCGGTTCAGCCGCGCCACGCTCACCGAGTACGGCAACATCGCCAGCGCTGTCGTACTCGACGCGCTGCGCCGGATGTTCGAGGAGGGCGGCAACCGCGACGCCGCCTGCGGACTGCTCGCCGGGTTCGGACCCGGCATCACCGCGGAGATGTCGCTCGGCCGCTGGAGGCAGCATGAAGAGTGAGACCACGACCGGCACGACCCGTACCGCCGATCCGGTGGGCACCGCCCCGGCGGCCGACGCCCCCGGATGCCCGCTCGCGGAGACCGGCCCCGACGGCGCACTCCCTCCGCTGCGGCACTGGCCGGCGATCGACCTGGACGGAGTGGACTTCGACCCCGTGCTCGCCGAGCTGATGGACGAGGGCCCGGTCACCAGGATCCAGCTGCCGCACGGCACAGGCTGGGCGTGGATGGTCTCCCGCTACGAGGATGTACGCCTGGTCGCGGGCGATCCGCGGTTCGGCCGCGCCGCCGTGATGGAGCGCGACGTGACCCGGCTCGCCCCGCACTTCATCCCGAGCAAGGACGCGGTGGGGATGCAGGACCCGCCGCACCACACGACCCTGCGACGGGCGGTGGCGCCCGCGTTCACCGGGCGCGGTGTGGAGCGGCTGCGGTCACGGGCGCAGGACATGCTCGACGAACTCGTGGCCTCGATGCTCGGTGACGGCCCGCCGCTCGACCTCACCGAGCGCCTCCTCGCGCCGTTCCCGCTGGCCGTCGTCTGCGAACTCATGGGAACGCCCGAGCACGAGCGCCCCCGGATGCACGAGTGGACCAGCCTCATCCTCTCCTCCTCCGCGGGAGCCGACCGCAGCGAGCAGGCCAAGGGCGCCATGTGCGCCTACTTCGCCGAGCGGCTGCGGGCCGGGGGCGACCAGGCCGGCGAGGACGTGGTCAGCCTGCTGGCCGCCGCCGTGGCAGCGGGCGACGTGACGGAGGAGGAGGCGGTCGGGCTCGCGCTGCTCATCCAGATCGGCGGCGAGGCCGTCACCAACAACACCGGCAACATGGCGTACATCCTGCTCACCCGCCCCGACCTGCTCGCCCGACTGCGTGACGACCCGGCGGTGCGGCCACGGGCCATCGACGAACTGCTGCGGTACATCCCGCACCGCAACTCCGTCGGCCTCTCCCGTATCGCCCTGGAGGACGTGACCGTCTCCGGTGTCCGCATCCGGGCCGGCGACCCCGTCTACGTCTCCTACCTCGCCGCCAACCGCGACCCGGACGTCTTCCCCGACCCGGACCGCATCGACTTCGACCGCGCCCAGAACCCGCACGTCTCCTTCGGGCACGGACCGCACTACTGCATCGGCGGACTGCTCGCGCGCCTGGAGAGCGAACTCGTCGTCGACGCACTCGCCGACCGCTTCCCGGGACTCCACCTCGCCGTGCCGGAGGACCGACTGCGCTGGCGCCCGGGTGCGTTGATCCGTGGCCCCGAGGGCATGCCGGTGGCCTGGTGACCGCGGTCGTGCCGGGCGGGGCATCGGCGGCGCAGGGACTGCTCGTGCCCAGCGGCCACGGGCGGACCCTGCGCTCACCGGCCCAGCAGGTGACGTTCAAGGTCACCGGCGAGCACTCCAGGGCGGCCTCCAGCTTCGAGGTCGTGGTGCCGCCCGGATTCGACGTGGGCGCTCATGTGCACAGCCGCAGCGAGGAGTTGTTCTACGTCCTCGACGGCGAGCTGGACGTCCTCGCCTTCGAACCGCGGGTGCGGACCCCGGACGGCTGGGAGGACTGGGAGTCACCCGGCGGACAGCGCACGGTGCGCGCCACCCCGGGCACGGTCATCGTCGTGCCGCCGGGCTGTCCGCACGCGTTCGCCAACCGGACGGGCACCGCGGCCAAGATGTTCTTCCAGTCGTCCCCGCCGCCGGACCACGAGCGCTACTTCGAGGAGCTGCTCGCTCTGATCGACGCCGAGGGCTCACCACACCCGTCGGCCATCGCCGAACTGCGGGCGCGCTACGACATCGAACAGCTCACCCCGCTGCGTCACGACTGAGGCACGGGCAGCCTGGCGCGGGGGCGGCTCAGGCCGCTCCCGCCGGGTGGCGCCCGGAGCCGTTCGCCTCCCACCGGCGTCCGATCGCCCGCAGCAGCGCCGGGTACACACCGACGTAGCGGAACGGTTTGATGCCCAGCATGTAGAGGCGTCCGAGGGGTCCGTTCGGCTTGACCAGGACGGTCATCACGCCGTGGTACCCGCCCTTGCCGTCCGGCACCCACCCCAGGTGCAGTACGCAGTGCATGGTGCTGTTGGCCATCTCGGCCGCCCACTCGTCATGGGTCAGGAACACCGAGTGGAACTTGGCGGGGTCCCCGAAGTCGGGCCCGCGTGTCCCGTCACGCAGGTCTGCCGGCAGCCGGTCGCGCAGCGTCGCGACCCGTGCCCCGACGCCGCTCTTGGGCTTGTCGAGACGTGCCAGCTTGCCGAGCTTCCAGCGGACGGCGAAGAGCGCGCGGTACACCGGCGACTCCACCCGGCTCTCGTCGTCCCGCTCCGCGAACTGCGCGACGAGACGGTCCAGATCGTCCGGCCCGCCGGGCGTGGGCAGAGCCCACACGTCCTCGACGTCGAAGTCCTCGGCGATCTCGTGCACCCGCCACGGGCGGGCGGTGAATGCGGTGGTGGGGAGTCTCATGAGCGTGCCCCTGTCCCTACGGTTGCGTCCGGTGGTCCGTTCCATCTATACGGCGCCGTATACATCGAGACTAGCAGGCTTCTGTACGGTGGCGTATACGAAGTCGGCGACGAGGACGGGGCACAGGATGGGTGTGACGCGCACGCCGCGCGCTCGATGGGTCGAGGAGGGTCTGCGCGCGCTCGCGACCGGCGGCCCCGGCGAGGTCCGCGTCGAGGTGCTCGCGCAGGCGCTCGGCGTCAGCAAGGGCGGCTTCTACGGCCACTTCCGCAATCGCGAGGCCCTGCTGGAGGAAATGCTCGATGCCTGGGAGCGCGAGGTCACCGAGGGCGTCATCGAGCAGGTCGAACGCGATGCCGGCGACGAACGGGCCCGCCTCGACCGGCTGTTCACCCTCGTCTCGGAAGCCGACGACGTCACGACCGGCACCACCCTCGACCTCGCCGTACGCGACTGGGCGCGCCGCGACCCCGCCGTCGCCGAGCGCCTGCGACGCGTCGACAACCGGCGGATGGACTACCTGCGTTCCCTGTTCCGTGCCGTCTGCGAGGACGAAGGTGACGTCGAGGCCCGCTGCCTGCTCACCTTCGCCCTCCGCATCGGCAATCCGTTCATCGTCGCGGACCACCCGGGCCACACCCGTGGCGAAGTACTGGAACGGACCCGTGCCTGGCTCCTGAGGTGATGTGCCGGGCGGTCCGCCGCCCGCTCAGCGTCGCTTCGGCTTGAGCAACTGCTCGCGCAGCGTGGTGAGTTCGTGCGAGGTCTGTACCGCGCGTGACTCGTCGAGCGTGGTCATGGCGAGGAGGAGCGCGTCCGCGACGACCAGTGCGGTGAGCGCTTCGGTGGTGATGCCGGTCGGGGTGTGCGGTGCGGTCAGGACGGCGTCGACGCGGTCTCCGTACGGCTCGGCCAACTCGTCGGTCACCAGGACCACCCGGGCGCCCACCGCACGGGCGCGGTCGACGAACACGGTCAACTCCGCGAGATCGCGGCCTGGTTGGAAGATCACCACGGCGTCGCCCTGTCGCAGGGCGAGCAGGTCGTCCGCGAGTGCGAAACCCGTCGCCCCGACGAAGCGGGCCCTGCGGCCCAGCCTTCCGAGCGCCAAAGCGAGGTGGCGCGCGGCCAGTTCGGACGCGGCGACCCCGTAGCAGTGGATCTCCCCGGCCTCGGCGAGATGCGCGACCGCGTCGCGCAGTGCCTCGCCGGGTGTGAGCCGTCGGGTGTGCTCGATGCGCTCCTGCGCCTCGTCGAAGACCTCCTCCCAGATGTCGTCCAGGTCCCGGCCCACGTGCGCGATGCGCTGCTTGAGCCGGACCTCGGGGGCCACCGCGGAGGTGAAGTCGGACGCCAACTCGCGTTTGAGGGCGGGGAGTCCGGCGTATCCCAGGCGTTGCAGGGTGCGGACCACGCTGGCGTTGCTGGTGCCGCTCGCGCCGCCCAGCTCCTGTGCCGAGGCGAAGACCAGGGACTCGGCGGGTGCACTCACCAGGTACTGGGCCACGGCCCGCTCGGAGGAGGACAGCTCGTCCCACTTCTCGCGCACCACGGTGCGGAGGCGGACGACGCCCGCCCCGCTCTCCTCAGTAATCTCCATTACAGGTATTGACTCTCGTGTGATGGTCGTTACTCTCCTGAACAACGCATTCCAAGAGGAGAGCGTCTCGTAACCGACGTTACAGGACGGTTGCCGGAACCTCTCGCCGCGAGGAGAAGAATGACACCCCGGACCCTTCCGGTCATCGAGATCAGCGGGACGGCCCTGGAGTGTGGCCGCCAGTACGGCGCAGCCGTCCGCACCCAACTGCACGCGGCCCTCGGCTACTACGAGGAGGCCTTCGGCCAGTCCGCGGGCCTCACCTGGGACCTGGTCACCGCACGCGCCGCCCGCTGGCTCGATCCCGTACGCGACTACGCCCCCGAACTCCTCGAGGAGATGCGGGGGATCGCCGAGGGCGCGGGCGTCGACCTTCTCGACGTACTCGCCCTCAACGCCCGCGGCGAGGTGATCTATGACCGGTCCTTCAAGGACATGGCCGCCGAGGACGAACCCGCCGAGGGGTGCACGTCCTTCGCCGCCTTCGGCGAAGCCAGTGGCGACGGACACGTGTGGGCCGGGCAGAACTGGGACTGGCGGGCCGGGGTCGGCGACACCGTCGTCATGCTCCGCATCGTCCAGCCGCCCAGACCCACCCTGATCATGCAGGTCGAGGCCGGCCAGATCGGACGGCAGGGCGCCAACTCCGCCGGCATCGCGCTCAACGCCAACGGCCTCGGCGGCCGCTTCGACGACCGCGTCGGACTGCCGCAGACCGTGGTCCGCCGCGCCGTCCTGGACACCCACACCATCACCGACGCCCTCGACGTGCTCTGCCGCACCCGCGCCCACATCGCGAGCAATGCCCTGCTCACCTGCAGGGAAGGCTTCGCGGTCGACCTGGAGACCACGCCCGCCGGCATCGGCTGGATGTACCCGACCGACGATCTGCTGGTGCACGGAAACCACTACCAGGCCGGTCTCCCCGCGGCCCTCGCCGCCGACTACCGGCCGATGTCCTCCGACTCCCTGGTCCGCGTCCCGCGCGCCGAACGCGGCCTGCGCGCCCTGCGCGACGCCACCGGACCCGACGAGTCCCGCAAGGTCATCCAGGAGGCCATGTCCGACCACCTCGGCCACCCCGAGTCGCTGTGCACCCACCCCGACCCGCGCCGCCCGGCCGTCAAGCACTGGGCCACCCTGGTGTCCTCCTGCGTGGACCTGACCACGGGTGACTACCACGTCACCGCCGGTACCCCCTGCGACCGTGACTACCAGCACCTGCCCTGGAACCTCTACGACGGCCCGTACGGAGACGCCGGATGACCACCACCCGCACGGCCGCCGTCGCCTGGCTCGCGGCTCTCGCCCTGCTCACCGCCACCGGCTGTAGCGGCGCCGACCGGCCCGCCGGCGACCGGGCCCCCGCCGACGCCGCGAAGCTCGACCTCACCGCCACCACCCCCGCCGCCGAGGACGCACTGGCGAAGGCGAACTGGCTGCTCGAGGACGAGCCGGACTCCCTCGATCTCGACGCCCAGGGCACCAGCGCCGGTCGAATCGTCCTCACCAACGTCTGCGAGCGTCTCTACCAGCTGCAGCCCGACATGAGCACGAAGCCGCACCTCGCCGAGAAGGGGCAGGCCTCGGCCGACGGCAAGACCCTCACGCTCGGCCTCCGCGACGACGTCACCTTCCACGACGGCTCGAAGATGACCGCCGATGACGTGCTGTGGTCCCTGAAGCGGCACGCCGACCCCGACATGGAACAGGCCGACGAGTTCGAGAACGTCGCCGCCATGGAAAAGACCGGCGAACACGAGATCACCGTCCGGTTCAAGGAACCCGACGCCCTCTTCCTCAAGGCCCTCGCAGGCGACGCCGGCATCGTGTGGAACAAGGCTCGAGTACGCGAATCCGGGAAGGAGTTCGGCACCCCCGGCCAGCCCGACGCCTGCTCAGGACCGTACGAACTGACGCGCTGGGACTCCGGCGACTCGATCACCATCCGTGCCCACGACGCCTACTGGGGCGAGCAGCCACTGACCCGCGAGGTCGTCTTCAAGTGGGCCACCGACAGCGCTCTCGTCAACGCGCTCAAGACCGGCGCCGCCGACGGCGCCTACGCGGAGTCGCCGAACACCGCCGCCGCCCTGCGCGGCGACAAGGGCCTGAGCCAGTACTACGGCCCCTCCACCGCCTCGCTCGTCCTCATCCCGACCGCCCGCGGCGGCATGCAGGACGACCGGATCCGGCACGCCCTCTCCCTCGCGCTCGACCGCAAAGGCATCGCCGAATCCGGCTTCGGCGGACTCGTGCAGCCCTGGGCCTCACCCGTCGGCTCAGGAGCCTGGGGGTATGAGAAGGACACCTTCGCAGCGGCGCAGAAGAAGCTCGCCGCCGGCGCGCCCGCCTCCCCGGACGCCGACGACCTCGCCGAGGCGAAGCGCCTGGTCAAGGAGTCGGGCGCGCCCACCGAACCCGTCGTCATCGGCACCGACGCCAGCCAGGGCCGCACCGTCACCGCGAACGCGGTACGTGCCGCCCTGCAGCGCATCGGACTCAAGGGCGAGATCAAGACCGTACCCACCGCGCAGTTCGAGGAGTTCTACAGCGACGAGCAGGCGCGCGGCGACATAGACCTGCTGGTCGGCGACTGGTACATCTCCAAGGCCGACCCGGTCGGCTTCTACGACAACGGCCTGTCCACCTCTCCCAACAACTGGGTCGGCTTCAAGGACGCCGCCTACGACCGCCTGGTCAAGAAGGCACTCGGCACCCTCGACGACACCGAACGTGCCGGCCTCGCCACCGACATCCAGCAGCGCTTCGTGGAAGCCGCCGTATGGATCCCCGTCGCCCAGGTCCCCACCATCCTGGTCCTCGACTCCGAACTGACCGGACCGACTTCGTCCCAGGCCTACCTCTACTACCCGTGGGCCGCCGGCCTCGGCAAGAAGAAGGCCGGGTGACCACCGTGCACGCCATCGCCGGACGGATCTCACGCAGGGTCGCCGGACTCCTCGCCACCCTCTTCGCCGCCTCGTTCGTCATCTTCGCCGCCGTGTACGCCGCCCCCGGCGACCCGGCCGTGTTCCTGGCGGGCGGACGCGACAAGCTCACCCCCGAGCGCCTCGCCCAGGTCCGCGCCCAGTACCACCTCGACGAACCCCTCGTCGTCCAATACGGCCGCTGGCTCTGGGACTGCGTCCACTTCGACCTCGGCCGCTCCTTCAAGTACAGCGACCAGGTCGCCGACCTGATCACAGCCCGACTGCCCACCACGCTCCAACTCGTCGCCTACGCAAGCGTGTTGTTCGTCGTCCTCGGTGTCGGCGCCGGGATCCTCGCCGCCGTCAAGCGATCCACCTGGGTGGACTCGGCAGTCGTGGGCGGCACCACGCTCGCCGCCTCGGTGCCCTCCTTCGTCGCCGCCATCGCTCTCGTCTCGCTCTTCGGCGTACAACTCGGCTGGTTCCCGGTGACCGGAGCGGGCGACGGCGCGATGGACACCCTGCATCATCTGACCCTGCCCGCCTGCTCGTTGGCCCTCGGCGCCCTCGCCGTCATCAGTCGCGTCACCCGCCAGGCCATGGCCGACGCGGCCGCCTCCGACCACGTCGAGGCCGCCCGCGCCTCCGGAGTACCCGAACGCGACATCGTGCGCCGGCACGTGCTGCGCAACGCCCTCGGGCCGATCGTCACCATGTGCGGCCTGGTCATGGCCGGCATGCTCGCCGGCACCGTCGTCGTCGAGACCGCCTTCGGCATCAGCGGCATCGGCTCGCTCCTCGTCGGGGCCATCAACACCCACGACTTCCCGGTCGCCCAGGCCGTACTGCTGCTGATGGTCACCGGCTACATCGTGGTCACCACCCTCGTCGACCTGGTCCACCCCCTGCTCGACCCGAGAGTGAAGGAGGCGACGGCCCGATGAGCGCAGTTCTCACCCTGAAACCGGACCCGTCCCTGCCACGGGCCCGACGCCCCGTCGGTGTCACCGTCGCCGCGGCCCTGCTCGCCCTGGTCGTCGTCGCGGCCGTCCTCGCACCGCTGCTCGCGCCCTACGCCCCGGACGCCATCGACCTGTCCGCATCGCTCGTCGGTACCGGCTCCGAGCACCTGCTCGGCACCGACTCCTCCGGCCAGGACCTGCTCTCCCGCGTCCTGTACGGCGCCCGCAGCAGCCTCGTCGCCCCCGTGCTGCTCCTCGCCGTCGCCGCCGTCCTCGGTGTGACCCTCGGAGTGCTCGCCGCCTGGCGCGGCGGCTGGGTGGACACCGTCGTATCCCGCCTCACCGACGTGATGTACGCCTTCCCCGGACTGCTCTTCACCGTCCTGATCATCGCCGTCTTCGGAGCCGGCATGACCACCTCGGTCCTCGCCCTCGGCCTCGCCTTCACCCCGACCATCGCGCGCTACACGCGCTCGGTCGCCCTCGCCGAGACCCGCAAGCCCTACGTCGACGCCTACCGCGTACAGGGCATGGGCGGCGCCCGGATCTGCACCCTGCACATCGTGCCCAACCTCGGCCGGGCCATCCTCGGGTACCTGGTCGTCCTCTTCGGCGAGGCCCTGATGTCCCTGGCGACCCTGTCCTACCTCGGATTCGGTGCCCAACCACCCTCCTCCGACTGGGGGTTGATGGTCCAGGAGGGGCAGGCCGCGGTCGTCCAGGGGGCGTTGCTGCCCGCCCTCGTCCCCGGCACCGCCATCGCCCTGGTCGTCGTCTCGTTCAACGTCGTCGGAGTCTGGGCCGCCGACCGACTCGGAAGGCAGGACTGACGATGCTGCTCGACATCGAGGACCTCACCGTCCGCCTCCCGGGCGCCGCCCGGCCGGTACTCGACTCCGTCCGCCTCACCGTCGCCGAGGGCGAAGTCGTCGGTCTGGTCGGCGAGTCGGGCTCCGGCAAGTCCACCACCGCCAAGGCCGCACTCGGCCTCCTGCCCACCGGCGCCGAGACCACCGGAGCGGTCCGGGTCGAGGGGCAGGACGTCCTCACCCTCACCGGCGAGACACTGCGCCGCCATCGCGCCACCACCGCGGCGATGATCCACCAGGACCCGCGGGCCGCCCTCAACCCCGTACGCCGCATCGGCGACTTCCTCACCGAACGCGGTGCCACCAAGGACCAGTCCGTAGAACTCCTGCGGACCGTCGGTCTGCCCGCCCCCGAACGCCACGTACGCCAACGGCCCCACGAACTCTCCGGCGGCATGCTCCAGCGCGTCGTCATCGCCGGTGCCCTCGCCGCCCGCCCCCGGCTCCTGCTCGCCGACGAAGCCACCAGCGCCCTCGACGTCACGACGCAGGCCGAGATCCTCGCCCAGCTCCGCACCACCCGCGAACAACAGGGCGCAGGACTCCTCTTCATCACCCACGACCTGCACCTGGCAGCCGCCTACTGCGACCGGGTCTACGTCATGTACGCGGGCCGCGTCGTCGAACAGCGCACTGCCAAGGCCCTGTTCACCGCACCCACCCACCCCTACACCCACGGACTGCTCGCCTGCTCCCCGACGCTGGGCGAGGCGGTCGAGGTACGGCCCATCCCCGGGCGCCCGCCGTCCCTGTCGGACACCTTCACCGGCTGCCCCTTCGCCACCCGCTGCGCGGACGCCGAAGACGCCTGCACCACCTGGCAGCCCGAACCGGTCCACCTCGCCGACGGCGGAAGCGCCGAATGCCGCCGGGTCGAACCCGGCGCCGCACGATCGCACCCCAAGGAGCTGAGCGGCCAGTGACCCGAGCCCTCCTCGAGGTCACCGACCTCACCAAGACCTACGCCCTGCCCGGCGGCGGGCGCCAGACCGCGGCCGACGGCGTCGGCTTCACGGTGCCCGCAGGCGGATCCCTCGGCATCGTCGGCGAATCCGGTTCCGGCAAGACGACCGTCGCCCGCATGCTGGTCGGCCTGGTGCGCCCCGACCGGGGCGGCATCACCGTCGACGGCCTCCCGCGCGCCGACCGCACCCCACGCGGCCGCACCGCACGCCTCGCCCGCGCCCGACAGATCCAGATGGTCTTCCAGGACCCCTACGTGTCGCTCGACCCCCGCCTGACCGCCGCGCAGTGCCTGCGCTCCGCCCTGCGTCTGCACGGCAGACAGGAGCAGCTGGCAGCCGGGCTCCTCGATCAGGTGGGCCTCGGCGCACGCGAGGCCGAGGCTCTGCCGCGCCGGCTCTCCGGGGGACAGCGGCAACGGCTCGCCATCGCCCGGGCACTCGCCGTCGACCCGCGGATCCTCGTACTCGACGAGGCCGTCGCCGCACTCGACGTCTCCATCCAGGCCCAGATCCTGCGCCTGCTCGACGACATCCGCCGCGACACCGGCGTGGCCCTCGTCTTCGTCAGTCACGACCTGGCCGTCGTCCAGCACATCACCGACGAGGTGATCGTGATGCGCCGCGGCCGCACCGTCGAACAGGGACCGACCCGCGGCGTGCTCACCGACCCCTCAGACCCCTACACCCGACTCCTCCTCGCCTCCGTGCCCGGCGAGGGCTGGGACCCCGCCGACGCGGTGGCGGCCAGGGCGGCGCTCGCCTGACGCTCCCGCGGCGCCGCGGACGGGCCGGACGGCGCAGGCGCGGTGGCGCCGTCGCACCGCCCGCAGGACGATGGCCGGGGCGCGTGCGAGCGCGGCCCGGACGTCCCGCAGCAGCCGATCAACAGGGGAGCAGTCACGATGGAGGACACCGCGGGTGCAGGGCGCACCGTCCTGGTGGGTGTCGACGAGGGCCGCGAGCAGCGGTCCGTCGTGCGGTACGCCGCCCGGCAGGCCGCATTGCACGCGGCCGCACTGCACCTGGTGCATGTCGTACGGCCCGAGGCCTCGGGAAAGGAGGCGCTGCGGGCAGGCGTGGAACGGGAAGCGACCGTGGTGGAGCCGCTCGCCCAGCTGATCCGCACCGAGTTCCCCGATCTGGCGGTGTCCTCCGAGGCGGTGTCCGGGCAGCCGGCCGCCGTACTCATCGACCGGTCCTCCCACGTCACCCAACTGGTGGTGGGCCACCGCGGCAGCGGAGGTTTCCCGCGGCTGCCGCTCGGCTCCGTGAGCTGGCAGGTCGCCACCCACGCGGCGTGCCCGGTCATCGTGGTCCGTCCGGGCGAGGAGCCCGAACGAGCCGATGCGCCGAACCGCGTCGCCGTCGGGGTCGACGTCGTGAACATCGCCGGGCAGGCCCTCGACCAGGCTTATCGGGAGGCCGAACTGCGCGGCGCCCACCTCACCCTGCTGCACGCGAACTTCCACCTCAGCGAACTGCCCACCGGCCCGGCGATGGCAGCGCCGAACTTCGAGGCCCTGGACGCAGGAGCGCGGCGCGTCCTGACCGCCGAGGCCGTCGAACGCCGCGAACGCCACCCCGATGTGGAGGTGGGCCTGCGCGTCGAACGCGTCCGGGCCTCCACGCTCCTCACCGAGGCGTCCCGGCGCTCCTCGCTGCTCGTGGTCGGCTCGCACGGGCGGACCGGCCTGCAGCGACTCATCCTCGGCTCGGTCAGCGCGGAGGTCCTGCACACCGCGTCCTGCCCCGTGATGGTCGTCCCGCTCTCCGCGGGGGCCTGACGCTCAGGCAGGCGGGCGCCGCCTCGGCCACGCGTCCGCAGGCCGCCACGGCCTCAGCCACCCCAGCGCCACTCCGTGATCTCGGCGGGATCCTCGCCGGTACGCCGCAACTGCGCGCGGAGCCGGTCGCGGTGGCGCGCCCAGCCCGCCGCCAGATCGCCGGCGGTGCCGGAGCGCCCCCGCAGCAGCCCGAGCGCGGCGATCACCAGATCGTGCCGTGACACACCGTTGTCGGCCAGCAGGTCGTACGGCGTCGTGGTCGTGCCCTCCTCGACGTAGCCGCGCACATGGAAGCGGTCGGGCGACGGACGGCCGTGCAGGAGATGGTGCACGGCCGACGGATAGCCGTGGAAGTCGAACAACACAGGAGTGTCCTCGCCGAACAGTTCCCGGAACTCCTCGTCCGGCATCCCGTGCGGATGCCGCCCGGGCGGCGAGAGGGTGCACAGGTCCACCACGTTCACCACGCGCATCCGTACGTCCGGCACGTCGTGCGCGAGCAGTTCGGCCGCGGCGAGCGTCTCCACGGTGGGGATGCCGCCCGCGCAGGCCAGGATCACCTCGGGATCCTCCCCGTCGTAGGTCGACGCCCACCGCCACACGGACGCCCCGGCCGCGCAGTGCCGGCGCGCCTCGTCCAGGTCGAGCCACTGAGCCGCAGGGTGCTTCCCGGACACCACCGCGTTGATCCGGCCGGTGTCGCTCAGCAGGTGATCCATGGTGACGAGCAACGTGTTGGCGTCCGGCGGCAGATACACGCCGGTCACCGAACTCCGCTTGGTGAGCAGGTTGTTGATGAATCCCGGGCCCTGGTGGCTGTACCCGTTGTGCTCCTGCCGCCAGCCCTCACTGGTCAGCAGATACGTGAGACTGCTGACGGGGGAGCGCCACGGCACTTCGGCGGCCATCTTCAGCCACTTCGCGTACTGGTTCAGCATGCTGTCGACGACCGACGCGAACGCCTCGTACGTCGGGAAGATGCCGTGCCGGCCGGTGAGCAGGTAACCCTGCAGCCAGCCCTGGCAGTTGTGTTCGGACAGCACCTCGAGCACCCGTCCGTCCGGGGTGAGATGCTCGGCGTAGGAGTCGACGGGCCAGTTGTAGCCGCGTCCGGTCGCCTCCAGGACGCCGTCGAGGCGGTTGGAGGCCAGCTCGTCGGGGGAGACGATGCGGAAATCGCGGGTCGCCTCCGTGCGGCGGAAGATCTCGGTCAGCCAGGCCGCGAGAACCTCGTTGGGGCTGGCCGTGGCGCTGCCCGGACCGCCCTTCAGCTCGACCGCGTACGACTCGACCGGCGGCAGGTCGAGCGGTCGCCTCAACTGCCCGCCGTCACCCGCCGGTCGGCGCCCGATACACCGCTCGCCGCTCGGACAGGCCGCCAGGACCCCCGCCACCGGCCGCCCGTCCTGGTCGAAGAGCTCGTCCGGCCGGTACGACCTGAGCCAGCCCTCCAGAGCCGCGAACTCCTCGGGATCGTCGTGCACTTGGGGGAGCGGCACCTGATGCGAGTGGAACGTCCCCTCGATGCGCTGCCCGCCGACCTCGGCCGGCGCGCCCTGCCCCTTCAGGCTGCGCAGCACGATCATCGGCCACCGCGGACGCTCGACGCTCTCCCCGGACCTGGCACGGCGCTGAATCCCGGTGATCGCCGTGTGGGCGTCGAGCACGGCCTCGGTGAGCCGCTCGCTGTCCGGCGCCTCGATCATGTCGACGATCGCCGGGTCCCAGCCGTACCCGCGGAAGAGGTCGGTCAGCTCGGTGTCCGACATGGTGGCGAACAGCGTGGGCGAGGAGATCTTGTAGCCGTTCAGGTGCAGTACGGGCAGCACAGCGCCCCCGGTCACCGGATCGAGCTGCTTGACCGCGTGCCAGGCGGCGGCGGTCGGCCCCGTCTCCGCCTCACCGTCGCCGACGATGCAGGTCACCAGCCGCTCCGGCGCATCGAGGGCGGCACCGAACGCGGTCGACAGGGCGTACCCCAACTCGCCGCCCTCGTGCAGGGTCCCAGGCAGCGCGGGGGAGAGGTGGCTGGGGAAGCCGTCCGGTGCGCAGTAGCGGCGGACCAGCTCGGTGAGGCCCTCCTCGGTGCGCTCGAGCGCCGGGTCGTAGTGGCCGTGGGTGCCCTCCAGCCACAGGTTCGCGTGATTGGCGGGAGCGCCGTGGCCGGTCCCGGTGACCAGGAGTACGTCGGTCCCTCGCTCCCGGACCAGGGCGTTGAGGGCCGCGTAGGTCATGGTGATGCCCGGGCAGGAGCCCCAGTGGCCGAGCAGCCTGGGCTTGAGATGCTCGGGGCGCAACGGCTCGCGCAGCAGCACGTTGTCGCGCAGGAAGACCAGGGCGACGGCGATGTAGTCCGCCGCCCGCCGATAGGCGAGCGTGCCGTCCGGTGCCGGGGCCACGGGTCAGCCCGCGGGGGCGAGTGCGGCGTCGATCTCGCGCAGGAAGTCGGGCAGATCGTCCGGCGTGCGCGAGGTGATCAACAGTCGCCCGTCGCCCTCGTCGACGGCCACCGACTTGTCGATCCAGTCGCCGCCCGCGTTCACGATGTCGGTCCGCAGGGAGGCGTACGACGTCAGCGTCCTGCCGCTCACGAGCCCTGCCTCGACCAGGATCCACGGGCCGTGGCAGATCGCCGCGACCGGCTTCCCGGCCTCGGTGAGGGCGCGCACCACGCGCAGCGCGTCGTCCTGCAGCCGCAGCGAGTCGGCGTTGAGCGTGCCGCCGGGGACAAGGAGCAGGTCGTACGCGGCGGGGTCCGCCTCGGCCAGCGTCAGATCGGGCTCCGCGCTCTCCCCGGGGTTCTGGTCACCGACGAGGGTCTCGATCGGATCCTTGGTGACGGCGGCCACCGAGACCTCGGCGCCCTGATTCCGCAAGTGCCGTACAGGGGTGAGGAGTTCGTCCTGCTCGACGCCGTAGTTGGTGACCATCGCCAGGATGCGGCGGCCGTCGAGGGGCTGCGTGTCAGGCATGTCCGGCTCCTAACTGTCGATGCGGTCCCGGGCCGGGCAGAGGTGCCGGCCGGTCCGGGGCTCGGTATCCGCCCGTCCGGTTACCCGGACCTGCGGAGGTCACACCGGGATCGTTGGGGTTCTTCCGATATGTGCCACCGCGAGCCGGGCGTTACCAGGCATTGCATGGAACAGCCCGCGCGGCCGAAGGGCCGTGCACTCGCGGGGCGGCGAACCGAACGGGTGCCGGTTCGCCGTCCCCTCCGCACCACCGTTGTCCGCCGCGTCCTCAGCGGCTCGCGTACGGCAGCAGAGCCATCTCGCGCGCGTTCTTGACCGCGGCGGCGATCCGGCGCTGCTGCCGGACACTGACCCGTGTCACCCGTCGACTGCGGATCTTCCCCCGGTCGGAGATGAACTTCCGCAGCAGATCGGTGTCCTTGTAGTCGATGTAGGTGATCCCTGCGGCATCCAGCGGATTGCGCTTGGGGCGCAGCGGCCGGCGGGGATCGCGGGGGCGTGTCATGTCTGACGTTTCCTCTCGGTGTACGTGTCCTGCCGGGGCAGATGGGGTGTGAGCAAGGCGCCGTCCGGCTACGGCACCGAGTCGAGCAGCGCGTCGAATGCGGCGGGCAGCCGCCGCCACGCCTCGGGCCCGGCCGCGTACTCCGCGTCGGTGAGCAGGCAGTCCTCGAGCAGCCGCTCGAGTCCGTCGCGGTCGAGGCCGGGCGAGGTGAACACCAGATGCTGACAGCGGTCGCCGTACTCCGGATCCCAGTCGAGCGCGGCCGCTGCCCTGCGCATCGGCGGTACGAGCTCCCAGGCCGCGTCCGGCAACGAGGCGAGCCACGGACCGGAATCCTCCACACACAAGGCCCCGCCGGCCGCGTCCCAGGCCAACAGTGTGTCGGGACGGTCCGCGAGCCAGAAGCGGCCCCGGCTGCGCACGCCCGCACAGCACAGGTCCTCGAGCGCGTCGAAGAGCCGACCGGGGTGAAACGGGCGACGCCTGCGCCACACGTACGTCGTCACACCGGCGTCGTCCGCGTCCTGCGGAAGCAGGGCACACGCCGGATGCTGGGCGGCGGCGGCCGCTTCGACGTCGAAGCCGGCGAACGCGAGCCGGGCCAGCTCCGCCGATCCGGCCGCCACCTGGGCCGCCGTGGGGTGCAACTGCCCGAGGAGCGCACGGTCCGCGTCGTCGGCCGCGGGGCTGTCGGCAAGGGCGAGCACGGGCGCGTACTCGAGCTGTCGGGCCCAGGTGTCACCGACGGTGCGCTGATCCGTGGGGGCCGCCGCGAGTCCCACGTCGGCCAGATCGTCACCGTTCGCCAGGCAGGCCAGTACCAGGGCCGGGTCGACGGCGGTGACGACATTGGTCAGCCGGACGGAATCGCCGCCCTGCGAGGCGATCACTTCGGCCATCGCCTTGGGTTCGACGGAGTCCCACAGCTCCACCACGGCAAGGCGGGTCAGCCCGTCGTCGGCGAGGCGCTCGAGCTCGGGGACGAGGTCCTCACGCAGCGCACAACAGGCGCAGTCGTTCACCAGCGGCGTCTCGCCCACCTGCAGCGTCCCCGCGGAGTCCTTGACCACCCTGCGGACGGTCCCCTCGGCGGCAGTGCTGAGGTCGTGATGCAGCAGGACGCTGCCCGGCACCGTACGCAGCAGGCCGTCCGCCACCTCCCGACGCGCCTCGGCGTGCAGACCTCCGACGACGAGGACAGCCAACTGCCCGTTCTCAGCCATCAGTTCACCCCGCGTCGGCCGTAGCGGCGCTCGAACCGGTCGACCCGGCCCGCAGTGTCGAGGACGCGAGCGGTACCGGTGTAGAAGGGGTGGCTTGCGCTGGAGATCTCGACGTCGACGACGGGATAGGTGATGCCGTCCTCCCACTCGATCGTACGGTCACTGGTCAGCGTGGAACGGGTGAGGAAGGCGGTGCCGGCGGCCTTGTCGCGGAAGACGACGGGGCCGTAGGCGGGATGGATTCCGGGCTTCATGGTGGTCCTCGAGGTGGGTGATGCGGTCTGGGGCGTGCGGCCGGTGCGGGGCGTCAGCGCTCTTCGCGGAAGTCGACGTGACGGCGGGCGACCGGGTCGTACTTGCGGAGCACCAGGCGGTTCGGATCGTTCCGGCGGTTCTTGCGGGTGACGTAGGTGAAGCCGGTGCCGGCGGTGGAGCGGAGCTTGATGACCGGGCGTAGTTCGTTGCGAGCCATGCCGCTACTATATTGGAAATGGTTCCCATTACCAATAAGGCGATCCAGGGAACCGGAGATGCCATCACGATCAGGAGGGGCCACCATGTCCGCCCACTGCCAACTCACCGGCGCACAACCAGGATTCGGCCGGACCGTCTCGCACTCGCACCGGCGCACCCCGCGCCGCTTCGACCCCAACATCCAGCGCAAGCGCTACTGGCTGCCGAGCGAGGGCCGCCACGTCCGGCTCACACTCAGCGCGCGGGCGATCAAGACCGTCGACGTGATCGGCATCGAGGCCGCCGTCGCTCGCATCCGCTCCCGGGGAGGGAAGGTCTGATGGCGAAGAAGAGCAAGATCGCGCAGAACGAGAAGCGCAAGGAAACCGTCGCCCGGTACGCTGCCCGCCGGGCCGAACTCAAGGACATCATCCGCCGCCGCACCACTACGGATGCCGAACGTGCCGCCGCCGTGGACGAGTTGAGGCGCCAGCCGCGCGACGCCAGTGCGACCCGGGTGCGCAACCGGGACAGTGTGGACGGCCGCCCGCGCGGTCACCTGCGCCGGTTCGGACTCTCACGGGTAAGGATGCGCGAGCAGGCACACGCCGGGTTCCTGCCGGGAGTCAGGAAGTCCTCCTGGTGACGTAGACAGGTCGGCGGCGCCGCACGGCGTCCGTCAGGGGCGCGGCCGGTGCGTCCGGACATACCTGCCCGGACGGTCTGTGCCCAAGGTGGAGCAGCGCCGAGCGGCGCGCCCCGGTCAGTGCGGGATACGGCGGCCGAGGAACGCGGCCACGCGGTCCAGGGCCGGGGCATTCCGTGGGACGGGCACGGCGGGGGCGAAGGAGCCGCCGACGGTGCGGGGCAGTTCGCCGTACACCTCCTGAACGACCGGAAGGGCGGCGCGCGCGATGTCGGACTCCAGGTCACGGTCACCGCCGAGCGCGGCGGCGAGGTCCCAGCCGTGCACCAGCAGCTCGATCAGGAGTTGCTCGGCCACGCGGCGGCCGGGGGCAGGGCCGAAGGAGCGGTCCAGCATGCCCGGCTGACGGAACGCCGCGCGAGCGGTCGCGGAGGCCGTTTCGAAGGCGGCGACATGGTCGGCGCCCAGATGGTCCTCCGTATGGCCGTCGGCGGGTGGGGCGCCCTGTGCCAGGCCACCCCAGATGATGTTCTCCCACACCAGGTGGTCGAGCAGATCCCGTACGGTCCAGTCTTCGCACGGGGTCGGCAGGCTGAACTGCTCCGGCGTCGTCGCGCGCACGAGTGCGCCGACGGTGTCCCGGACACGTGCGAACGCGTCCAGGACGCCGCCAGGCCAAGGGTCGGAGTCTTGCGCGTAGAGGGCCTCGAGGCGCGAATCGCGTGTGCCGGGCGCGGGGTTGGCGCGCAGGGCGGTGGTCAGCCACTGTCCTTCTGCGGCGATCGAGGCGGGTGCGGGCTGACCGCCGAGGATGCACAGCAGCTGCCAGAAGCGCTCGACCGCCGGTTCGGCGGCGGCGGTGAGTTGCTCGTGCAGGAGGGAGCGGGCATCGGGGCCGTCGGAGGTCACGGCGGCGTTGTTGTTGGCGCCGCTCGGCAGCCAGCCGGCGACCACATCGGCGACGACCGCGTCGGCGGCCGGGGA
This sequence comes from Streptomyces sp. YIM 130001, assembly GCF_003574445.1. GTDB lineage: Bacteria > Actinomycetota > Actinomycetes > Streptomycetales > Streptomycetaceae > Streptomyces. The sequence continues at coordinate 951 of NZ_KZ984549.1, read as the reverse complement.
GTCCGCTGCGACGCCGGCCTGCATCGCCTCGCGGGCGCGGGTGGTCCACAGGTCGGTGAGTGCGCGCATCTCGGCTGCCGCCGCGGGATCGGTGGCCTGCGCTCCCTGCCCCTGGCGGGCGGTGTACCGGGCCATGCGCCGCATGGCGGGCCGCAGCTCCCTGCCGGCGACGAGCTCGCCCAGTTCCAGCCATGCCTCGACCTGCTCGTCGGTGGGCTCCTCGGGAAGGTCCGCTCCCGCGTCGAGCAGCCCCTCACGGAAGTGGGCACGTCGAGGTCGCCCAGGGTGTCGGTGAGGAAGCCGTGGATGAGGCTGCGTCGCTCTTCGGGGGACATGTGGGCGGTGCGAGTCATCAGAGCGAGGCCTTCCCGGGTGGTGTGACGGGTGACGTTGCGCAGGACGGCTTGGTGGGTCCGCAGCCGGCGGATCTGCGCCTCCAGCGCCTCCACGTGCGCGGCGGCCACGTCCGCGAGCCCGCTCTCCCGGTCCAGAGCGGCCCTGATCTCACCGAGTCCGAGCCCGAGGTCCCGCAGCGTCCGGGCCATCTGCAGTCGGGCGATGCCGTCGGTGTCGTAGCGGCGGTAGCCGCCGGTGGTCCGTCCGGCCGGTGCGGCGATGCCCGCGTCCGACCAGTGCCGGACCACCTTCACGGTCAGTCCGGTCTGCCGTGCCACGGCCCCGATGCTCCACGTGGGCCGCGACGCGTCTTCCCTGTGCATGTGCACCACCCTCGACTCTCCCTTCGTGGGAGAGTCAAGCAGCCTGGTGATGCGGGCGCAGGAGACACCGATCTGCTGCGACTCCTTGATCCTTCCGTGTCGTTTCCGCCGTGCTTCCCTCCGGTCCCGGGAGCCACCGGACCTGACCGTTCGGGGCATGCGTCAGGCCCCCGTGTCCGGCGCGGTGGGGCGTCGGGTGCGGGGGCCTGGATGCGTGATGTGGGGGTCGGTT
>NZ_KZ984548.1:551394-660213 GCF_003574445.1 Streptomyces sp. YIM 130001 | reverse complement strand
GTCCCGGCCGGGGGTCTTCGTCGTCGCGTACGTGTGCGGAAGGCGCAGGACCGAAGGGACGGGCACCGACCTCAGGACTCGCTGAGCGCTCCCGCGAGCTTGGTCAGGATGCCGATCGAACCGGAGCCGGTGACCACCGTGGTGGACCCCTTGTCCTCGCGCACCAGGGCGTCGTACTCGGAACCCGAGTAGCGCTTCCAGGTGTGGCCGCCGATCTCCTGCGTCACCGAGGTCGCCCGGGCGCCCTGGCTGACCTCCTCGATGAACTTGCGCGGCGTCCGCGTCGACTGCTCGACGGCCGCGTACTGGCCGTTCGGCGCGTGGAAACCGAGGTGCCAGTGATCGTCCTCCTCGCCCCTGTACCGGACGGAGGTCGCCTTCCACTTCGGCGAGAGCCCGTCGGGCGCGAGGACCGGATACGCGGCCGCGCGCCGGGCCGTCGACAGCTCGACCGTGTAGTCCACCTCCTGGACCGGTTCCGTGTCCTTGTCCTTCGGGACGAAGACGTAGACGAAGGCCACGATCACACCGATCACTGCCATCGACAGGATCATGTCCCGGACGGTCTGCTTGCCTTTCATACCTGCCACGCCCCCTATCGTCGCAGGTGCACGCTCCGCTCATGCGTGGGCCCCTCTGCTCAAATTGTCGGCTTGGCGATAGAGTCACGTCGGGATGCCGTGCGGGTATCGGCAGGCGTCCCCTCGAACCCTCGACCGACCGACCGCCCATCACGCCACCCTCGCGGGGACCCCTCCGGGCGCAGGTTTTTCTCGTATCAGAAAGGTGCGCTCTGATGACCGAGCATCATCTCCCGTCCGCTCTGGAGGTCTCTCCCGAGGCTCCCGACCGCAACCTGGCTCTCGAACTGGTGCGCGTCACCGAGGCCGCCGCGATGGCCGCGGGCCGCTGGGTGGGCCGCGGCGAGAAGAACGGCGCGGACGGCGCGGCCGTGCGTGCCATGCGGAGCCTGGTCCACACCGTCTCGATGAACGGCGTCGTCGTCATCGGCGAGGGCGAGAAGGACGAAGCCCCGATGCTCTACAACGGGGAGCGGATCGGCGACGGCACCGGCGCCGAGTGCGACATCGCGGTCGACCCGATCGACGGCACGACGCTGACGGCCCGTGGCATGCCGAACGCGGTCGCGGTGCTCGCGGCGGCCGACCGCGGCGCGATGTTCGACCCGTCCGCCGTCTTCTACATGGACAAGCTCGTCACCGGCCCCGAGGCGGCCGACTACGTGGACATCAACGCCCCGGCGTCGGTGAACATCCGCCGGGTGGCCAAGGCCAAGCGCTCCGCGCCCGAGGACGTCACCGTGATGATCCTCGACCGGCCGCGGCACGACGGGATCGTCAAGGAGATCCGCGAGACGGGCGCCCGGATCAAGTTCATCGCCGACGGCGACGTGGCGGGCTCGGTCATGGCGGTGCGCGAAGGCACCGGCGTGGACCTGCTGATGGGGATCGGCGGCACCCCCGAGGGCATCATCAGCGCCTGCGCGATCAGGTGCCTCGGCGGCGTGATCCAGGGCAAGCTCTGGCCCAAGGACGAGGCGGAGAAGCAGCGCGCCCTCGACGCGGGCCACGATCTGGACCGGGTCCTGTCGACGACCGATCTGGTCTCCGGCGACAACGTCTTCTTCGTGGCCACCGGCATCACGGACGGCGAACTACTCCGGGGCGTGCGCTACCGCGCGGAGACGGCGACGACGCAGTCCCTGGTGATGCGCTCGAAGTCCGGCACGATCCGGCAGATCGACTCGACCCACAAGCTGGAGAAGCTGCGGGCCTACAGCGCGATCGACTTCGACCGGGCCAAGTAGTCGGTACCGGTCGAGCGGCCGCCCGGGCCAAGTAGCCGGTCCGGGCGGGCCGTTCGCCGGACGGACGCTGCGGGGGCGTTGAACGGACGGACTCCGCAAGGACGTTGAACGGACGGCCCGCCGCGCGCGTATCCATGGACGGCGCGCGCGTGGTGGGCCCGCGCGTGAAGAGGGCGCCCCTTGTGCGGAGGGGCGCCCTCGTCCGATTTCCGGGTGCCGACGGCCCGCACTCGCGGGCCGGTGGCGGCGGTCAGCCGGCGGCTGCGATGCGGTCCGTCGCGCGGGTGCTCTGCTGCAGCTCCATCTCACGCCGGCGGCGCCGGGCCAGGACCACTCGGCGCTCGGCCGCGGTCAGCCCACCCCAGACGCCGTACGGCTCGGGCTGCACAAGGGCGTGCTCACGGCACTCGGCCATCACCGGACAGCCTCCGCAGACCCGCTTCGCGGCGTCCTCACGGGAGAGCCGGGCGGCTGTGGGTTCCTTGGACGGTGCGAAGAAGAGTCCGGCCTCGTCCCGCCGGCACACGGCCTCGGTGTGCCACGGAGCATCCTGATCTCGCGCAGGCCCGCGCTGACTCGGAATCGCAGCGGCCCGCTGAGTCGGAACTGCGGCGACCTGCAGGGACTGATGCGGCGTTTGCAGCACGGCCTACTCCTGACGACGGCTTCGCGGCGGGGGTGACGATGCAGCAAGGCCTACCCGCTGTACGCACGCCTATGCACTGAGTTCCGATGAACGGAAGTTCAGACTCATGCCCCCTCGTGCGACCGGGGTGCGCCGTCACCCGCCGCGAAGCGCCGCCGTCAGCCCCCGAGGTGCTTGCGCATGTGCTTGTCGACGTATTTGCCGACGTACTTGTGGAGGTCGGCGATGAACTTGCCGCGCTTGGGCTTCGCCTCGATGTTCCCGAAGACCGAGTAGCCGTCGATCAGGACGACGGGGGCGCCCGGATCCGGCGCCTCCAGGGTCTCCACCTCGAAGTTGCCGAAGACGCCGCTGCCGTTGCCCTTCAGCGTGATGTTCTCCGGAACGGTGATCTCGACGTTCCCGAAGATCGAGAAGCACTTGACGAGGATCTGCTGGTGCTCGAAGACCGCCTCGGTGAGGTCGATCTCGATGTTCCCGAAGATCGAGTACGCGTGGGTGCGGCGGCCCACGCGCCAACGGCCCTTGCGGGTGCTGCTGCTGAAGACCGCGACCAGGTTCTCGTCGGGCTCGTCGGGGATCGGGCCCGGGCGGTACGAGGAGGGCGCGGACGTGGCCGTGCCGCTCCGGGCGGCCGGCAAGTCCCGGACCAGCGGCTCCAGTTCGCCGACCGTCTTGGCGCTGTAGACGCCCTCGACGCGGTCCGTGAACTCGTCCGCGGTGAGCCGGCCCTCGGCCATGGCGTCACGCAGGATGTCCGCGAAACGGTCGCGGTCCGCGTCGGAGGCGCGCAGGTCCGCCTCCGCGACGGGTTCTGCGGCAGCGGCCGGCGCGGTGGGGGCTTCGGGCTTCTCGGGTCGCTTTTCGAGGTCCACCTGAGCAGCGTACCGAAACGCGATAGATCGCGACTAGGGGGAACGTCCCTGATGTTTCCCGGGGCCCACCCCGAGACGACCCCCGGGACCGCCCCCGAGACGCCCCCGAGAGACCGCGGACAGCACCCCGAATCGCACGGACGGGACCCCGGGGACGGGAGGTGCCGGGTGGGCTGCCGGGTGAGCCTCACCTCACCGGAGCGGTCCGCGCGCGAGGTTCTACTCTGGAGGGCGCTGCCCAGGAGGCGCAGCCGTCTGCCGAGTGAGGAATGGCCGAAAATGCCGGAGTTCGCGTACACCGATCTGCTTCCGATGGGAGAGGACTCCACGCCGTACCGGCTGGTGACCTCCGAGGGCGTCTCCACCTTCCAGGCCGACGGGCGCACCTTCCTCAAGGTCGAGCCGGAGGCGCTGCGCAAGCTGGCGGAAGAGGCCATCCACGACATCCAGCACTATCTGCGCCCGGCCCACCTCGCCCAGCTGCGCCGCATCATCGACGACCCGGGGGCCTCGGGCAACGACAAGTTCGTCGCGCTCGACCTCCTGAAGAACGCCAACATCGCGGCGGCGGGCGTGCTCCCGATGTGCCAGGACACCGGCACCGCGATCGTCATGGGCAAGCGCGGCCAGAACGTCCTCACGGCCGGCGGCGACGAGGAGGCCCTGTCCCGGGGCATCTACGACGCGTACCAGAACCTGAATCTGCGCTACTCGCAGATGGCGCCCGTGACGATGTGGGACGAGAAGAACACCGGCTCCAACCTGCCGGCGCAGATCGAGCTGTACGCGACGGACGGCGACGCCTACAAGTTCCTGATCATGGCCAAGGGCGGCGGCTCGGCCAACAAGTCGTTCCTCTACCAGGAGACGAAGGCCGTCCTGAACGAGGCCTCGATGATGAAGTTCCTCGAGGAGAAGATCCGCTCGCTCGGTACGGCCGCCTGCCCGCCGTACCACCTGGCCATCGTGGTCGGCGGCACCTCCGCCGAGTACGCCCTGAAGACCGCCAAGTACGCGTCCGCGCACTACCTGGACGAGATCCCCGGCGAGGGCTCCGAGCTCGGCCACGGCTTCCGGGACCAGGACCTCGAGCAGAAGGTCTTCGAGCTGACCCAGCAGATCGGTATCGGCGCGCAGTTCGGCGGCAAGTACTTCTGCCACGACGTGCGGGTGGTGCGGCTGCCGCGGCACGGCGCCTCCTGCCCGGTCGCCATCGCGGTGTCCTGCTCCGCCGACCGGCAGGCCACCGCGAAGATCACCGCGGAGGGCGTGTTCCTGGAGCAGCTGGAGACGGACCCCGCGCGGTTCCTGCCGGAGACCACGGACGAGCACCTGTCCGAGGACGCCGCGTCCGAGGACGCGGTGAAGATCGACCTCGGCCGGCCGATGGACGAGATCCTCGCCGAGCTCACCAAGCACCCGGTCAAGACCCGCCTCTCGCTCACCGGCCCGCTGGTCGTGGCCCGCGACATCGCGCACGCCAAGATCAAGGAACGGCTGGACGCGGGCGAGGAGATGCCGCAGTACCTCAAGGACCACCCCGTCTACTACGCGGGCCCGGCGAAGACCCCCGAGGGCTACGCGTCCGGCTCGTTCGGGCCGACGACCGCCGGGCGGATGGACTCCTACGTGGAGCAGTTCCAGGCGGCCGGCGGGTCCAAGGTGATGCTGGCCAAGGGCAACCGTTCGCAGCAGGTGACGAACGCGTGCGGCACGCACGGCGGGTTCTACCTCGGCTCGATCGGCGGACCGGCGGCGCGGCTCGCGCAGGACTGCATCAAGAAGGTCGAGGTCGTCGAGTACGAGGAGCTCGGGATGGAGGCGGTGTGGAAGATCGAGGTCGAGGACTTCCCTGCGTTCGTCGTCGTGGACGACAAGGGGAACGACTTCTTTCAGGTCCCTGCCGCTGAGCCGACGTTCACGTCGATTCCGGTGCGGGGGCCGGGGCTGGCGTAGCGCCTCCCACGGGGGAAGGCCCGCCCGCTCCCGAAGAACTCCTGCCGCAGGGGCCTCCTCGAACGCCGGAGGGACTCCCGAGGGCCCGCTCCCCCGCCGACGGTGCCGCGCGGGACAGGTCACGGTGGGTGCGACGGAGCATCGTACGGGCCATGAACGGGTGGACGCGGCCGACCACGGCCCAGTAGAGGCGGGCGCGCGGTGAAGGCGTGGCGGCGACCGTGCTCAGGGTGATGTGGTCCCCGTCGATCAGGATCGAGGCGCGGGCCTTCACCCCGTTCGTCTCCACGCGCAGGAGCAGTTCCCCGTCCTCGTGGGCGATGACGGGGAAGGCGTCGCGGAGGATGCCGGTCCACTGTGCGGGGTCGCGCGGCAGGCCCGGCTGGAGCGGCATGCGGTACGCGTCCTCGTAGGCCGGGCTGTCGAGTGCGGAGCGGATGAGGCGGGCGCGCTCGGGGATCGCGACCGTCTCCGGCCTCGCCCACATGACCCTGCGCAGCAGCCGTACGCGTGCGGAGTGGCGCACCGGGTGGGCGAGCGAACCGGTCGCGACCCGCTCGATGTTGTCGAAGAGCTCCTCGATCATCGTGTCGTGCACGGGCCTGATCCCGGCGGCCCAGGCGAGGTACCGGCTGCCCCTGAACTCCATCTCCAGGACGTGCCGCACCCGGCACCGCCCGTCGTCGAGCGGCGCGACCGACACCTCGTGGTGGCCGACCCAGGGCGGTGTCCCGTCGAAGCGGATCCGCCGCCCCGGTTCGTACTCCGTGACCCGGTAGGTGACCGGGCCGTGGCCGCCGGTCGCACCGACGCCGAGCGGCCTGTCGAACCGCATCGCGTCCCAGACCGGCACCGGGAAGATCGGGTCGTCCGCGGCCGACAGGCGGTCGAGCAGTGCGCCCACCACTGCCGCGGGGACCGGGATCTCCCGCTCGTGGACGTTGTGGATCCAGCCCATCACGCACCTCCATACGCTGCCGTATGGTTTTACCGTACGGTACCGTATGGTCATGGCGCAACGGCAGCAGCGGACGCAGCAACAGGGCGGGAAGAAGCCCAGGTTGACGGCTCAGGACTGGGCGGACGCGGCGCTCGCGGCGATCTCGGAGGGCGGGCTCGCGGCCGTCGCGGTCGAACCGCTCGCCACCCGCCTGGGCACCACGAAGGGCAGCTTCTACTGGCACTTCGCCAACCGCGACGCGCTCATCGACGCCGCCCTCGACCGCTGGGCCGAGATCAACACCGAGGGCACCATCGCCGAGGTCGAGGAGGAGACGGACCCGGAGCGGCGGATCCGGCGGCTCTTCGCCTTCGCCGTCCGGGCGGCCACCGAGGACCCGCTCGAGGTCTCGCTGCTCGCGACCGCCGGACACCCTCGGGTGGCCGAGGCGTTCCACCGGGTGACCGAGCGCCGGGTGGCGTACGTCGCACAGCTCTTCGCCGAACTCGGCTTCCCGCAGGCGGAGGCGCGGCAGCGGGGGCTGCTCGCGTACTCCGTGTACCTCGGCCATGCCCAGCTCGGCCATGCCGCACCTTCCGTGCTGCCCGCCTCGGAGGGCGGGGAGTTCAGTGCGTATCTGGACGATGCGCTCGGCGTCCTGATGCGGCGGTGACGCGGGGCGACCGCCGGAAGGGCTCGTTCTTCAGGTCTCCCGTCAGCAGCGGCCATTTCCCCGGTCGGCCCGGGAACAGTGGCGCCCGTCCCGCGCTTTGTACTGGGTGAGGACCGCCAGGACAGGACAGCTGCTCGAGTTTCCAGGAGGATCGGGGACCATGACCACCGAAGACGGCGCACCGGCGACGGACGAGTTCCGTATCGAGCACGACTCGATGGGCGAGGTCCGGGTTCCCGCCGGCGCCAAGTGGCGGGCCCAGACCCAGCGCGCCGTGGAGAACTTCCCCGTCTCCGGGCAGCGCATCGAGCGCGCCCACATCGAGGCGCTCGCCCGCATCAAGTCCGCCGCCGCCAAGGTCAACGCCGAACTCGGCGTCATCGACAAGGACATCGCCGGCGCGGTCCAGGACGCCGCCGCCGAGGTCGCCGACGGCCGCTGGGACGAGCACTTCCCGGTGGACGTCTTCCAGACCGGCTCCGGCACCTCGTCCAACATGAACACCAACGAGGTGCTCGCCACTCTGGCCACCGAGCGGCTCGGCCGCGAGGTCCACCCCAACGACCACGTGAACGCCTCGCAGTCGTCGAACGACGTCTTCCCCTCCTCGATCCACATCGCCGCCACCGCAGCCGTCACGCACGACCTGATCCCCGCCCTCGATCACCTGGCGGCGGCGCTCGCGCGCAAGTCCGAGGAATTCGCCGACGTCGTCAAGTCCGGACGTACGCATCTGATGGACGCGACTCCGGTGACCCTCGGCCAGGAGTTCGGCGGCTACGCGGCGCAGATCCGCTACGGCGTCGAGCGGCTCCAGGACTCCCTGCCGCGGCTGGCCGAACTCCCGCTCGGCGGGACCGCGGTGGGCACCGGCATCAACACTCCGCCCGGTTTCGCCGCCGCGGTGATCGCCGAGGTGGCACGGGCCACCGGACTGCCGCTGACCGAGGCCCGCGACCACTTCGAGGCGCAGGGCGCCCGGGACGCCGTGGTGGAGACCTCGGGCCAGCTCAGGACCGTCGCGGTCGGCCTGACGAAGATCGCGAACGACCTGCGCTGGATGGCGTCCGGACCGCGGACCGGCCTCGCCGAGATCAACCTGCCGGACCTGCAGCCCGGTTCGTCGATCATGCCGGGCAAGGTGAACCCGGTCGTCCCGGAAGCGGCCCTGATGGTCGCCGCCCAGGTCACCGGCAACGACGCGACGGTCGCGGCGGCCGGCGCCGCGGGCAACTTCGAGCTGAACGTGATGCTCCCGGTGATCGCCAAGAACGTCCTGGAGTCGGTCCGCCTCCTCGCCAATGTCTCCCGGCTGCTCGCCGACCGCACCGTCGACGGCATCACGGCGAACGTCGAGCGGGCCCGGGAGTACGCCGAGTCGTCACCGTCCGTGGTCACCCCGCTCAACAAGTACATCGGGTACGAGGAGGCCGCGAAGGTCGCCAAGAAGTCCCTGGCCGAGCGGAAGACCATCCGCGAGGTCGTCCTGGAGTCCGGTTACGTCGAGCGGGGCGACCTGACCGAGGAGCAGCTGGACGCCGCACTCGACGTCCTGCGGATGACGCGTCCGTAACGCCGTGCCGAGGCCCGTTCAGGACGCTGCGTAATATCTGTCCATGACAGGCCACACGACGCAGACGACGGACGGCGGCGGCACGGGACGCTGGGAGCCCGGAAGCCCGATCCTGTGGCGCTACCGGGAGAACGGCGGGCACCGCCCGCACATCTGCCGCCCCGTGACCGTCGTCTCCGACACCGCGGACCTGCTCGTGGTCTGGCTCGCGCCCGGCACCGAGTGCATCAAGCCGGTCATCGCGGACGGCACCCCCGTACACCGCGAGCCGCTCGCCACCCGCTACACCAGGCCGCGCACCGTACTGCGCGACCAGTGGCACGGCACCGGCGTCCTGAAGCTGGCGCGGCCGGGCGATCCCTGGTCGGTGTGGCTGTTCTGGGAGCCTGGATGGCGCTTCAAGAGCTGGTACGTCAACCTGGAGGAGCCGCATACCCGCTGGTCCGGCGGCGTCGACTCACAGGACCACTTCCTCGACATCTCGGTACGCCCCGACCGCAGCTGGCGCTGGCACGACGAGGACGAGTTCGCCGAGGCGGGCCGCGCGGGCCTGATGGACGCGGAACAGGCGGCCGCGGTACGGGCGGCCGGCCGTGCGGCGGTGGAGGTGATCCGGGCGTGGGGCGCCCCCTTCGCGGACGGCTGGCAGCACTGGCGTCCCGATCCGGGGTGGCCGGTGCCCGCGCTGCCGGCCGACTGGGACCGTACGCCCGCGCAAGTGTCCACATGAGACCCTTGATGCGCCCCCGTGGTCCAAACGTAGGATCGTCCTCCGCAAGGGCGCACGGAAGCAACTTGCAGTGCCGGCACAGCGCTTGACCGTTCGTCATGAAGGGGCAGCAGCACGTGAGCGAGGGATACGAGGACTGGTCCGCGGAAGGCGGGCCCGACCGCAGAGGTCAGGCCGAGGCGTTCGACGCCCTCGGCGAACGGTACGACGAGGCCTTCCCGCACAAGGAGGGTCAGCTCGCCGGTGGTGAGTGGCTGATCAAGCGGCTGCCGCCGGGCTCCCGGGTCCTCGACGTGGGCTGCGGCACCGGACTGCCCACGGCCCGGCAGCTCACCGATGCCGGGCACCACGTGGTGGGTATCGACCTGTCGACGCGGATGGTGGAGCTGGCCCGGCAGAACGTGCCGGACGGCGAGTTCCTGCAGCGCGACATCGCCTCGCTCGAGGCCGAAGGACCGCAAGGAATCGGCCAGTTCGAGGGCATCGCCTGCTTCTTCTCGCTCCTCATGCTGCCCCGCGGCGAGATCCCCGAGACCCTCGTGAGGCTCCGCGAACTGCTGGTGCCACGCGGCCTGATCTCGCTGTCCATGGTCGAGGCGGACCTCGACGACGCGGTGATTCCGTTCATCGGAGAATCAATCCGGGTATCGGGATACCTGCGGGACGAATTGCGCCAGGTTGTGCGCGACGCGGGTCTGGAGATCGCCGGGGAGGACTCGTACGCGTACGCTCCGGCGAGCGCCACCACGGCACCGGAGCACCAGCTGTTCCTCAACTGCCGACGTGTGTGAGAACCACCGAAAGGCTCGTACTGCACGGCGCGCGCTGCGCGCAGCCCCGGACGGACGGATTCTGAACGCGTGACGGAGCACCCCACCTCGCACGAGGGCCGGCGACCGACCACCGCCCGCCCGACCGCCCCCGCGGAACCCCGCGGGGCGCAGCTGCGTTCCCAGGACTCCCCCGAGCACGCACAGCCGCCGGCGCCTGAGGAGCCCGGCGGGCACCGCCCGAGGCCCCGCGCCGCGGGCGAACAGCCGGCGGCCGCCACGGCGGACGCGCAGGCGGCCCGGCGCGAGGGCGACCGGCTGCGGTTCGTGGGGGCGGCGACGCGGCGCATCGCGCGCGGTATCGACCTCGACGAGATCGTGATGGGCCTGTGCCGGGCGACGGTGCCGACGTTCTCCGACGCGATCCTGGTGTATCTGCGCGATCCGCTGCCGGTGGGCGACGAGCGGCCGATCGGGCCGATGGTGCTGCGGCTGAGGCGTACCGACCGGCTGCGCCTGATAGGCGAGGACACCGACACCGAGGGCGGTGGTGTGCTGCTGCCGTCCGCGCAGCAGCAGCTGCAGCCCGAGATGCCGGCCGGCGCCGAGCTGTGCGAGGTGCGCTCCGGCGGCGCCCTCGCCGAGGTCCTCAGGGGCGTACGCCCGGTGTTCACGGACGGGCAGACCGCGCGTGACGCGCTGCCCGAGCTGCTCGGTCCCGGCCGCGTGGTGCCGACAGGACAGCGCACGATCCTGGCGCCGCTGCGGGGCCGGCGCCGGGTGATCGGTGCCGCGGTCTTCGTACGACGGGCCGACAAGCCGGCCTTCGAGCCCGACGATCTCCTGGTCGCAGCCCAGCTCGCCACCCACACCGCGCTCGGCATCGACAAGGCGGTGCTCTACGGCCGCGAGGCCTACATCGCCGACGAGCTGCAGCGCACCATGCTGCCCGAGACCCTGCCGCAGCCCACCGGAGTGCGCCTGGCCAGCCGCTATCTGCCGGCCGCCGAGACGGCCCGGGTCGGCGGCGACTGGTACGACGCGATTCCGCTGCCCGGCAGCCGGGTCGCCCTGGTGGTGGGCGATGTCATGGGGCACTCGATGACATCGGCCGCGATCATGGGCCAGCTCCGGACGACCGCGCAGACCCTCGCCGGACTCGATCTGCCGCCGCAGGAAGTCCTGCACCATCTCGACGAGCAGGCCCAGCGGCTCGGCTCGGACCGGATGGCGACCTGCCTGTACGCGGTGTACGACCCGGTCTCGCACCGCATCACCATCGCCAACGCGGGCCATCCGCCGCCGGTTCTGCTGCACATCGGCGGCCGTGCGGAGGTGCTGCGGGTGCCTGCGGGCGCCCCGATCGGCGTGGGCGGCGTGGACTTCGAGTCGGTGGAGCTGGACGCGCCCGCCGGGGCGACGCTGCTGTTCTACACCGACGGCCTGGTCGAATCGCGGCTGCGGGACGTCTGGACGGGCATCGAGCAGCTGCGTGAACGGCTCGCCGCCACCGCCCAGTTGACCGGCCCGGACCACGCCCCGCCGCTCGAGGCGCTCTGCGACGAGGTCCTCGACATGCTCGGCCCCGGCGACCGGGACGACGACATCGCGCTGCTCGCGGCCCGCTTCGACGGGATCGCGCCGAGCGATGTCGCGTACTGGTACCTGGAGCCGGAGGACTCGGCGCCCGGGCGGGCCCGCCGGCTCGCTCGCAGGGCGCTCAGCCGCTGGGGCCTGGAGGAGATGACCGACTCGGTGGAGCTGCTGGTCAGCGAGGTCGTCACCAATGCCGTGCGTTATGCGTCGCGCCCGGTGACGCTCCGCCTGCTGCGGACCGACGTCCTGCGCTGCGAGGTGGGCGACGACGTGCCGCAGCTGCCGCGCCTGCGGCAGGCCCGGGCGACCGACGAGGGCGGGCGCGGGCTCTATCTGGTGAACAAGCTGGCCCGGCGCTGGGGTGCGACCCGGCTCTCGACGGGCAAGGTCGTCTGGTTCGAGCTGAACCAGAACGGTCCTCAGAGCTGAACCGGAGCGAAGTCCGGCCGCGAGGGAGCGGCCGTCACCGAGCGGCGTGAACGAAGGGCGCCCAGAGCCCGATCGAGGCTCCGGGCGCCCTTTCGCGTGGCGCGTCCCGGCCGGCCGTCAGCGCTCCCGGCGGTCCGGCTGATCCGGGATGCCGATGGTGGGCTGAGACGGGTCGGGCTCCTGCGTCGGCGGGCTGAACGTCGGGGCGTCGGTGACCGGCGGATCCGGCGTCTCGGCGGGCGGCTCCTCCGGCTGGTCCGGCTCGTCGTCGGGAGGTTCGGGAGCGTCCGGGGTCTCGGCGGGCTCGTCCGGCTTCTCCGGCTCGTCCTCCTCCTCGCTCCGCGTCGGCTCCGGCGGCGGGGCGACCCCCATACCCATGTCGGTGTCCAGGTCGAAGCGCGCGTCCGAGCCGCCCTCGAGCGCACCCAGGGTGTACGCGGCCCAGATCCGGGACGGGAAGCCGCTGCCGTGGATCTTGCCCTCGCCGCCGGCTCCGGCGAGCGAGACGTGGTCGAACTCCTTGGCCGGGGTGCCCTCGGGGTTGTTCAGCTCGGCGACCTTCGGGTCCGGGGCCTCGCCGAACATGCCGACCACGGTGACCAGTTCGGGTGTGTAACCGGCGAACCAGGCCGAGACGTTGCTGTCGGACGTGCCGGTCTTGCCCGCCGCCTGGTACTTGCCGGAGCTCACGGCGGCACCGGTGCCGTCGCTGACGACGCCCTGCATGACCGAGGTGACCGAGTCGGCGGTCTGGCGCTTGAGGACCTGATCGCCGACCGGGTCGGGCTTGACGTCGTCCGGACGGTCCTTGTGCGAGGCCTGCTTCACGATGGACGGCGTGACCTTCTTGCCGTGATTGTCGAGGGTCGCGTAGACCCCGGCCATGTCCATCGGGCTCGCGCCCATGGAACCGAGCGTCATCGCCGGGTCCCTGCCGACCTCCTTCATGCCGAGATCGGTGGCGGTGCGCTGCACCCGGTCCATGCCGACGTCCGCACCCATCTGCGCGTAGACCGAGTTGACCGACTGGTCCATGGCCCGCTGCACGGAGATGCTGCCGTAGTCCTTCTTGCCCTCGTTCGGCGGGGCGTAGCCGGACTCGCCGCCCTTCACGGGGCGGCCGCTGGTGCCGTCGTAGACCGTGTTCGCCCGGATCGTCTCGCCGTCCTGGGTCTTGGCGTCGTTGTCCAGGGCGGAGGCGAGGATCACCGGCTTGAAGGTGGAGCCGGGCTGGAAGTCTGCGCGGGTGGCGTTGGACGTGTAGTGCTGTGCGTAGTCCTTGCCGCCGTACAGCGCGACGACCTTGCCGGTCTCCGGGTCGACGGAGACGGCGCCCGCCTGCACGGCGGCGTCGACCTTGCGCTTGTCCTTGTCGAGCTTGTCGGTCAGTGTCTTCTTGACCGACTTCTCCAGCGACTTCTGCTTCTTGCGGTCGACGTTGAGGGTGACGGTCCAGCCGCCGGCCTCGATCTCGGCCTCGGTGACGCCCTCTGCCTTGAGCTGCCGGTTCGCGGCCTCCACCAGGTAACCGGTCTGCCCCTTCAAGCCCTTGGCGGCCTTGGGCTTGTCCGGGTACGGGAACTTCAGGCCCTCGCGCTCGCTCGCGTCGAGCCAGTTCTCCTCGACCATGTTGTCGAGTACGTAGTTCCAGCGGGCCTCGGCGCGCTCCTTGCCCGACTCGGTCGCCGACGCCCAGTCGTACTGGCTCGGGGCCTGCAGCAGCGCCGCCAGGTAGGCACCCTCGCCGACCGTCAGGTCGTCGGAGTCCTTGCCGTAGTAGGCCTGGGCGGCGGCCTGGATGCCGTAGGCGCCGCGGCCGTAGTAACTGGTGTTGATGTAGCCCGCGAGGATGTCGTCCTTGGACTTCTTGCGGTCCACCTTCAGGGAGATGACCAGTTCCTTGAGCTTGCGGCTGACCGTGCGGTCCTGGTTCAGGTAGTAGTTCTTGACGTACTGCTGGGTGATCGTCGAGCCGCCCTGCTTGCCCTTGCCGGAGACGGTGTTGATCAGGCCGCGGGCGGTGCCCTTGAAGTCGACGCCGGCGTCTTTGTAGAAGGACTTGTTCTCGGCGGCGACGAAGGTCTTCTGGACGTCCTTGGGGATCCGGTCGAGGCCGACGATCTCGCGGTTGACGTCGCCGGTACGGGCGAGGACGGAGCCGTCGCTGTACTTGTAGACGTTGCTCTGCTTCTTGGCGTCCTCGGCGGCCGCGGGCACGTCCACATACAGGTAGAGGCCGACGAAGCCCGCCATGGCGATCAGGCCCAGGCCGAAGAGCGTGCCGAGTATCCGCTTCAGCGAGAAGACACGGCGTATGCCCCCGCCGGACCGTTCGCCCCGGCGAGCACCCCCGCCCTGCCTCGTTCGTTGTCCGTCCGCTCGGCCCATTGCCCAGTCGCTCCAGTCAGTTCGGCTCCCCCCGGGTCAGCTCATGAAGCTAACACCGGCCAAGTGGGTCAAGACGCCCCAATCCGGTCGTACCGGGGCGTGACAATCAGCACCCACTCCTAAGGGAACCGACGATCGAGAGGTGCGAAGGGTTGCCGTATCCGTTAAAGTGATATCACTTTGCTTGACCGGTGAAAGCGCGCCGCCGACTCACCGCGCGCCGACCATGACGGGGGACCACCATGTCCGCACAGCACGACACCCCACCCACGACCGAGCCCTCCGCCGGCCCCGAGATGCCCGCGCCCCGGGTCCGCGAGCAGCAGGCGCACTCGATCGGCGGCGGCCTCGCGCTGCTGCTCGGCCTGATCGGCCTGATCGCCGGTGCGGGCCTGATCGTCGTCGGCTCCGTCTCCGGATCGAACGCGGTCAAGGTCACGCTGATCGTCGTGGGCGTACTCGTGGCGATCGCCGCGTTCTTCGCCATGTGCGGCCTGAACATGGTGGCGCCGGGCGAGGCCCGCGTGGTCCAGCTCTTCGGCCGCTACCGGGGCACGATCCGCACCGACGGCCTGCGCTGGGTCAACCCGCTGACCACCCGCACCAAGATCTCCACCCGGGTGCGCAATCACGAGACGGCCGTGCTCAAGGTCAACGACGCCTACGGCAACCCGATCGAGCTCGCCGCGGTCGTGGTGTGGAAGGTCGAGGACACCGCTCAGGCCAGCTTCGAGGTGGACGACTTCCTCGAGTTCGTCTCCACGCAGACCGAGGCGGCCGTCCGGCACATCGCCATCGAGTACCCCTACGACGCGCACGACGAGGCCGGGCTCTCGCTGCGCGGCGACGCCGAGGAGATCACCGAGAAGCTCGCCGTCGAGCTCTCCGCGCGGGTCGAGGCGGCCGGCGTACACATCATCGAGTCCCGCTTCACCCACCTCGCGTACGCCCCCGAGATCGCGTCCGCGATGCTGCAGCGGCAGCAGGCCGGCGCCGTGGTCGCAGCCCGGCGGCAGATCGTCGACGGAGCGGTCGGCATGGTGGAGGCGGCACTCGCCCGCATCACCGAGCAGGACATCGTGGCACTGGACGAGGAGCGCAAGGCCTCGATGGTGTCCAACCTGATGGTCGTCCTGTGCGGAGACCGCGCCCCGCAGCCGGTCATGAACACGGGCTCGCTCTACCAGTGAGCGACGAGTCGACGGGGGCCGCGGCCCCCGACCCCGAGTCCCGGGCGCCGGCCGAGGGCCGGCGCCGGGCCAAGGAGTCGCGCAAGCAGGTACTGCTTCGCCTCGACCCGCACGTGTACGAGGCGCTGGCGCGCTGGGCCGGGGACGAACTGCGCTCGGCGAACGCGCAGATCGAGTTTCTGCTGCGGCGGGCCCTGAAGGAGTCGGGACGGCTTCCCGGCTCCACAGGGCCCATAGCGCGCCGCGGCCGGCCGCCCAAGTCCCCGCCGGACGGCGGGGATTCGGCTCCGTAGTCGCCCGTTCAGCCTCGATCGACGCCCGTTTCGCCTCCGCTCCCCGACCGTTCGCCGCCCGCGCCCCGCTTGGGCCCCGGCCTGGGCCCAAGCGCCCTGGGCCGCCGCTGCCGCGGCCGGCTGCCTTCGGCGCCCGGCCAAGAAGTTCCACTGGATGGAAGAGCCGGACCAGTTCATCAACGCGAACACCCGGTACGGGCCGGGCCGCGCGGCGACGGATGAGGAGGGCGGCGGCCTTCCGGCGGGGCGGGTCGGAGTGTTCGACGCGTACGTCTTCGAGAAGGGCGAGTTCGAGCTCGACGGCGACGGCGGCTTCCAGACGGGCACTACTACGGGAGCGGCGACCGGACCGACAAAGTGGTGGACTTCGACAGGCCGAGGCCGGCCGACCTGAAGAACACCCGCGACCAGCCCGGCACGGGCAAGGTCGACTTCAACGACGCCGACCCGAAGTACCTGGAAACCGACGAGAGCGAGTTCCCCGGCACTGACTATGACGGCGAAGTCCCCAAGGTCAGGGCCGAGTTGACGCATGTGCTCGTCGACGAGCACAGCAGGAGCTTCCCCGGCAAGAACATCTTCGTGGCGAAGTCGTTCAACGAGCTGACCTTCGCCCAGGTGTCCGGGCTCGAGCACTTGGCGGTGGTCGACGGGCACGACGTGTGGGCCGTCGACGACGGCACCAGCAGCACCGAGGGCGACGGCGGCTGTACGAAGCCGGGCCGGCAGGGCGACTTCGAGGCCGACGAGGCCGACGAGGCCGACGAGGCCGACGACAAGACGGTGACGTTCAAGAAGCAGTGAGCGGCCGGGACTTCCGGGGCCGAGGTCATATCCCGGCCCCGGCGCGGGAGTTCGGGCACGCCCGCGGTGCCCGCGGGCAAGGATCCCCCGCCCGCTCCAGGAGCGGCGCCCGCGGGTCGGCCGGCCACCTCCCACCGGTTGGTTTCCCGGGTACGGCCGCATGTGAGGGTGCACGCTCGGCCGGACGCCTCTTGCCCGTTTCGCCTCGCCTCCTGCCCGTTCCGCCCATCGATCGTGCCCGATTGCCCCCCACTTGCACTTTGGGCCCTGGTCTGGGCCTTGGAGCCCTGTGCTCCGGTTCGGCCTCGTGGCACGTTCGGCACTCCCCCCGCCGATGAGCCGCCGACACGGCGAGCGAATGACCAACGAGGTGACCCACGTGAACCGCAGAGACCGAACCGGACACGGTCTGCGCTACGACGCCGGTGCGGGGACCGCCGAATACCTGGCGATCCTCGGCGTCGTCGCGACGATCGTCGGTGCCGTCGTCGCCCTGAACATGCCGGGCGATGTGTCCACGACCACCTCGCAGGCCGTGTGCACCATCCTGGGGAACGGCGACGACTGCGGAGAGAGCTCCGACGGCGACAACGATGTCGGTGGCGGCGGCGACAAGCCGGGCGGCGACGGACCGGACGTCGATCCCGACGACGCCGAGCCGGCGTCCGAGGACCAGCCCGACGAGGACGCCGAACCCGGCGACGACAGCGGGAACACCCTGCCCAGCCTCTGCAACACCCCGCAGGAGCGGTCCTCGAACTCGAACGTGTCCGTCCCCGGCAACGGCCCGACCAGTACGGCAGCCGCCTGGGGCTACTCGCAGCTGGCCAACCTGGTGATCGACAAGATCAACAACGAGAAGAACAAGGAGAAGCGGGTCAAGGCCGCGCTCGACGACCTCTCCTACTGCCTGCCGGACTACAACATCGTCATCGCCAAGGCGCAGGACGGGAACCTCCAGGAGATGGACGGTTCGGCGATGATCCAGACCGTCGAGATCAGTGGCGAGAAGTACCGCATCTACGCCTTCAAGAGCGGCAAGTTCACCTGGGCCGAAGGCAACGACCTCGGCTGGAAGAACCGCGGCTTCCACGGGAACTTCGAGGTCAGCGAGGACCGGCGCACGGTCACCTTCGAGGAGAAGCCCCGCCCGAAGCGCAAGCCGGACTGGAAGCCAGGAGACGAGGGCTGCCAGGTCGAGGGGCAGGAGCCGCCCGACCGGAGCCGCTACTACAACACCTACAGCCCGCTCGACAACGAGGGCTCTTCGGCATCGGTCCGGATGCTCGTGAACGACATGCGCCGCTGCTACCCCGACTACAACGTCGTCGCCATGCACTCGGAGCAGAAGTCGCACTGGGAGGAGGAGCCGGACCAGTTCGTCAACAAGAGCCGGTACCGCCTGAACTCCACCGAGTACCACGACGACGAAGAGGGCAACGACATCGAGTCGGGCCGCGCGGTCTTCGACGTCTACGTCTTCGACAAGGGCAAGTTCAAGAACGACGGCGACGGCGGCCACAACAACTGGGCGCTCTACGGCGACTTCGAACGCGGCGGCAAGGACGACAAGGAAGTCGAGTTCGATACGCCCGACCCCGCCGACCTGAAGAACACCTCCGAGAAGCACGGCAACGGCAAGGTCAACTTCAACGACGGCGCACCGAAGTACACGGACACCGACAAGAGCAAGTTCCCCGGCACGGACTACGACGGCAAGGTCCCGGGTGACAAGGACAAGCTCAACCAGTCCCTGATCGAGGAGTACCGCAAGAGCTTCCCCGACAAGAACATCATCACGGCGAAGTCGTTCGACGACATGGCCTTCTCCGAGGTCTCCGGTCTCGAGCACCTCGCCGTCGTGGACGGGGTCGACGTGTTCGCCATCGACGACGGCACCGTCACCAACAAGGGCGACGGCGGCTGGAAGAACTGGGGCTTCGGCGGCAACTACGACCGCGACGAGGACGACGACAAGACGGTGACGTTCAAGAAGCACTGAGCCCGGCTCCCCCGCGAGCCGTCATGCGATCGAGCGCCGGACAGTCCGTCACGCGGCCTGTCCGGCGCTCGCACATTCTCTATACATGGGGGGTATACACGGCAGGTATACACCCCGTGTACAGTGCTCCGCATGTCCATCGGTCACACCTTGCTCGGACTCCTCGAGTCCGGCCCACGCCACGGCTACGACCTCAAGCGCGCCTTCGACGAGAAGTTCGGCCACGACAAGCCCCTGCACTACGGCCAGGTCTACTCGACGATGTCCCGCCTGCTGAAGAACGGCCTCGTCGAGGTCGACGGGATAGAGGCGGGCGACGGCCCCGAACGCAAGCGCTACGCCATCACCGAGGCCGGCATCACCGATGTGGGCCGCTGGCTCGCCTCGCCGGAGAAGCCCGAGCCGTATCTGACATCGACGCTCTACACCAAGGTCGTCCTCGCGCTCCTCACCGGGCGCGACGCCGGCGACCTGCTCGACACCCAGCGCGCCGAACACCTGCGGATGATGCGCGCGCTCACCGACCGCAAGCGCAAGGGCGACCTCGCGGACCAACTCATCTGCGACCACGCCCTGTTCCACCTGGAAGCCGATCTGCGATGGCTCGAACTGACCACCGCACGACTCGGCCAACTCGCTAAGGCGGTCACCGTATGATCCCCGCAGGCTCCCTCCTGGTCGCCGAAGGCCTCCGCAAGACGTACGGCCCCACGGCCGCGCTGGACGACGCCGGATTCTCGATCCACGCCGGCGAGACCGTCGCCGTCATGGGCCCCTCCGGCTCCGGCAAGTCCACGCTCCTGCACTGCCTCGCCGGCATCGTCACGCCGGACGCCGGCACCATCCACTTCGACGGCCACGAGCTGTCCGCGATGAGTGACGCCGAGCGCAGCACCCTGCGCCGTACCGAGTTCGGCTTCATCTTCCAGTTCGGCCAGCTCGTACCCGAGTTGACCTGCGTGGAGAACGTCGCCCTTCCGCTGCGCCTGACCGGCACCAAACGCAAGGAGGCCGAACAGCGGGCCCTCGGCTGGCTGGAGCGCCTCGAGGTCGACGACGTCGCCGCCAAGCGGCCGGGCGAGGTCTCCGGCGGGCAGGGCCAGCGCGTGGCCGTCGCCCGCTCCCTCGTCACCGGGCCCCGGGTCGTCTTCGCCGACGAGCCGACCGGCGCGCTCGACTCCCTGAACGGCGAACGCGTGATGCAGCTGCTCACCGAAGCGGCCCGCTCCACCAACGCCGCCGTCGTCCTCGTCACCCACGAGGCCCGCGTCGCCGCCTACTCCGACCGCGAGATCGTCGTACGCGACGGCCGCTCGCGCGACATGGAGCACGCCGTATGAGCAACCCCCGCATCTGGGCACGCGACCTCGGCCTCGGTATCCGCTTCGCCGTCACGGGCGGGCGCGAGGCCTGGGTCCGCACCCTCCTCACCGCGGTCGGCGTCGGACTCGGCGTCGCCCTGCTCCTGGTGACCGCGGCCCTGCCGACCGCGATGAACTCCCGCGAAGCCCGCGGTGACGACCGCAACGACAACACCTTCTCCTCGCAGAAGGTGCCTGCGGCCGAAGACACCCTCGTCATCTCCGCCGTCGACACCGACTTCCGGAGCAAGAGCGTCCGGGGTCGGCTCGTCGCACCGGACGGCGCGAAGGCGCCCCTGCCGCCCGGTGTCTCCGCGCACCCGAAGCCCGGCGAGATGGTCGTCTCCCCCGCACTCGCCGAGCTGCTGAAGTCCGACGACGGCAAGATGCTCCGCGACCGGCTGCAGGCGAAACAGGTCGGCACCATCAGTGACGCCGGCCTGATCGGCCCCGGCGAACTCGCCTACTACGCGGGCGCCGAGAAGCTGGTCCCGAACGGCTACCCGACCATGCGCATCGACCACTTCGGGCCTGCCGACTCCGCGGACGATCCGTTCGACCCCGTACTCGTACTGCTCACGCTGCTCGTGTTCGTGGTGCTGCTGATGCCGGTCGGTGTGTTCATCGCCGCCGCCGTACGATTCGGCGGCGAGCGTCGCGACCGGCGCCTGGCCGCGCTCCGCCTGATCGGTGCGGACGGCCGGATGACCCGCAGGATCGCGGCCGGTGAATCCCTCGCGGGCGCCCTGCTCGGCCTCGCTGTCGGCACCGGCTTCTTCCTGATCACACGCGCCGCAGCAGCCGACATCGAGGTCCTGGACGTCAGCGTCTTCCCCGCGGACCTCGACCCGTCGCCGGCTCTCGCCCTGCTCGTCGGCATCGCCGTACCGGCCGCCGCCGTCGCCGTCACCCTCTTCGCCCTGCGCAGCGTCGTGATCGAGCCGCTCGGTGTGGTCCGCACGGCCAAGCAGCCCCGGCGCAAGCTCTGGTGGCGGCTGCTGCTGCCGATCGCCGGGCTGGCGATGCTGTACCCGATGGTCGGGCAGGGCCGTGACGGCGGACGGTTCAACGAATGGCTCGTCACCGCCGGCGTGGTGCTCCTCCTCGTCGGCATCACCGCCCTGCTGCCCTGGCTCGTCGAGGCCGTCGTCGTACGCCTCGGCAGGGGCTCGCTCTCCTGGCAACTGGCCGTACGGCGCCTGCAGTTGAGCAGCGGCACCGCTGCGCGCATGGTCAACGGGATCGCGGTGGCCGTGGCCGGAGCCATCGCCCTGCAGATGATGTTCGCCGGCGTACAGGGCGACTACACCTCGGCGACCGGCCAGGACCCGCGCCGTGCGGAACTCGAGGTCCACGTACCCGACTCCGGGCAGGCCGAGCAGCAGATGCAGGAGACCCTGCGACGCCTGAAGCAGACCAAGGGCATCGACCGCATCACGGCCCCCCTGATGACCATGGAGGCCGCCGACGGCAGGACGGAGCCGGACCGCAGCACGACGTTGAACACCGGTACATGCTCGGCGCTGCGCGAACTCGCCCGGATCACCTCGTGCAAGGACGGCGACGTGTTCATCGTCTCGCGCACCGAGGACATCGGCGACGACGAGGACGCGACCCGTCTCGCCAAGGCCGGCAAACAGCTCTACCTCGACCCGAGCTACGACGGCTACCGGGGCAAGCAGGTGCCGTGGAAGGTTCCGACCGAGGTCCGCGAGGTCACGGCCCGCGACAGCCCCGGCGGCTACGCGAACACCGGCATCCTCGCCACCCCCGGCGCGCTCACCGCTTCAGGCACGCCCAACCAGAGCGGCACACTCTGGGTCAGCACCGACAACTCGGACCGGGACGCCGCCGAGCGGGTGCGCAACGCCGCGGCCGCCACCTCGCCCTTCATCGACATCTACCGCTACAAGGCCAGCGACGAGACCGACCGCTTCGCCTCGCTGCGTACCGGGCTCTACGTCGGCGCCATCGCGGTCCTGGCGCTCATCGGGGCGAGTCTCCTCGTCTCCCAGCTGGAACAGCTGCGGGAGCGCAGGAAGCTGCTCTCCTCCCTGGTGGCCTTCGGAACCCGCAAGCGCACCCTGAGCCTGTCGGTGCTGTGGCAGACCGCTCTGCCCGTCGCGCTCGGCCTGACCCTCGCCACCGTCGTCGGACTCACCCTCGGGTCCGTACTCCTGAAGATGGTGGACCGGCCGATCTCACCGGACTGGGCCTCGTTGGGGGCGATGACCGCCGCCGGCGCCGGAGTCGTCCTCGTGGTGACCGCGCTCAGCATGCCGCCGCTGATCCGCCTGATGCGCCCGGACGGGCTCCGGACGGAGTGACCTCCTGATACCAGGAAGGCCCCAAGTACCCGGATTGCCGGGGTACTTGGGGCCTTCCTGGTTCGTCGGGGCGCGGTCGCCTAGGCGGGGTCCCGGGAATCCTCCGGGTCCGCGCCGACCGCCCGAGCCGGTGCGGCGCCGGCGGCCGTCGCGCCCTGCGGCTGAGCCGAGTTCCGCAGGGACTGCTCCGCCGCGTAGGCACGCAGATAGCCGACCACGGTGTTGGTGACGGCGACCAGCGGTACGGCGACCACGGCACCGCCGATACCGGCGACGAAGCCGCCCGCGGCGACGGACAGCACGACCGCGAGCGGGTGGACCCGCACGGCACGGCCGAGGATGAACGGCTGCAGGATGTGGCCCTCGATCTGCTGCACCGCGAGCACCACGATCAGCGCCATCAGCGCGGTGAACACGCCCTGCGTCACGAGCGCGACGACCACCGCCAGCGCCCCGGAGACGACCGCTCCGACGAGCGGGATGAACGCGAACAGGAAGATGAAGACGGCGAGCGGTACCGCCATCGGCACATCGAGGAAGTAGATGCCGAGTCCGATGAAGATGGCGTCGATCAGAGCCACTATCACCGTGCCGCGCACATACGCGGTGAGGGTGCGCCAGGCACGCGGCCCCGCTCCCGCGACGCCGGGGCGCGCCTGCGACGGGACGAGCTTGAGGCACCACTTCCAGATGCGCTTGCCGTCGTAGAGCAGGAAGAGGGTGGAGAACATCGCGAGGAGGATGCCGGTGAGGATCTCCACCATGACCGTGACGCCTTCGAGGCCGGCGGTGGTGATCTCCTCGGTGTTGGTGCCCACGGCTTCCCGCAGGTTCTTGGCGATGTCCTTGATCTGGTCCTCGGTGACGTGGAACGGGCTCTCCAGGAGCCACCGTTGGAGTTCGTCGATGCCCTGCTGGACGCGGTCGGAGAGCGTGTCGATGTTCTCCATGACCTGCCACACCACGAACCAGCCGACGAGACCCATGATGACGAAGCCGGCGATGAACGTGACGGCGGTGGCCAGACCGCGCGGCAGGCCGAGGCGCTTGAGCCAGGCGACCGTGGGCTGCAGCAGCGCGGTGATCAACAGAGCTGCGACGAAGGCGAGTACGACCAGCTGGATGGCGCTGATGGCCTGCATCAGAACCCAGAGCGCTCCGGCGAGAACGAGCAGCCGCCAGCCGGCCTCGGCGGCGACGCGCAACCCCCACGGGACGGCGGCGGCCGCCTCGGGCTTGGCCGCTATGGCCGGTGCGTAGGCCGGGGGTGCGGGTACCTGGACTCCGGAGTCGTCGTTGTCGTCGGAGTCGTCGTCGGAGTCGTTGTCGTCGTAGTCGTAGTCGTCGTTGCCATAGCCGTCGCGACGGGAGGCCAGGCGGGCACGGGACTTGAGGAACGCGCCGGAAGTACGGGGGCGTTCGCCGGTGCCGCGGTGGTCCGAGTCGCGGTGATCCGAGTCGCCGTCGTGCGAACCGCGGCCGTCCGTGGCGCGGTCCTCCGGGGCGTCGTCGCTCGCCTCGCGGGCGGTCCGTTCACGACGCTCCTCCAACCGGTCCCCCACACGCGTCAGTCCAGCGCCGAGCCGGCCGAACCACCCTGGCAGTCTCGACATGATCTTTTCCTTTTCCCCCACCACATGACCCCGGAATTCCGTCTCGACGACCGTACACGCGCGAAGCCCCCCACCGAAGGACGGTGGAGGGCTCCGACAAGTTGAGCGCGTGAGCGACTCAGTACCAGTTGTTCGCCTGCCAGAACTCCCAGGCGCCGCACGGGCTTCCGTACCGGTCGTTCATGTAGTTCAGGCCCCACTTGATCTGCGTGGCCGGGTTGGTCTGCCAGTCGGAACCGGCGGAGGCCATCTTGGAACCCGGGAGCGCCTGGACGAGGCCGTACGCACCCGAGGACGGGTTCGACGCCTGGTAGTTCCAGGTGGACTCGTGGTCCACGATGTTGCTGAAGCACTGGAACTGGCCGCCCGGCACCATCTGCCGTGCCATCGCCTGGACCTCGGAGACGCTGTAGGAGCTCTGCGGCGCGAAGTCGCCCGAGTCGGCGGTGGCCTGGCTGCGTGCCTCGGAGCGGCTTGCCTTCTCCTCGGCTTCGCGTGCCTTGGCCGCCTTCTCGTCGGCGACCTTCTTCTCGGCCGCTTCCTTCTTGGCGACCGCGTCCTTGGCAGCCTGCTGACGGGCGGACTGCTCCGCCGTCTTCATGGCTGCCGAGTCGGCGGCGACGGCCTGGGCCTGTGCCTGGTGCGCGAGCGAGTCCGTCTGCACCTCGGCCTGTTGGCCTGCGGGAATGTCAGCGAGGAGAGTCGCGCCGTCGGCTGCCGTTGCCTCCATGTCGTTGGAGGAGTCGGTGTTGCCCGAGGCAACGCCGACGACAGCACCGACGGTGGTGACCGCGGTGGCTGACGCCACTGCGAATCCCCGGACCGAAATCCGGCTCACACGGTTTCCTTCCAGCATCGCCCGAGAGGTGACCCGGCGGGCGCTAATCGTGCCCCTGACACTGGCCTCCCCCTGATACACGGTCACGGGAGGCACGGACCCGATGGACAACCCTGTGGTGCGGGTGGCCTCTTGGAGCTCGGGTGGCATGCGGCTTCGCTGTGAAGTTTGTGTGGTGCTGCACCTCCCCCAGCGCTGAACGCCTGGGAGGCGCCCCCAGGGGGTGCCCTTGTGCCGCATGCGGGGCCTGACAGGACCCAGACTCTGCCGGAAGCGGACGCCCCGAGGCAATTCTGCGTTGCGTGTTAAAGCTCACACCCCGTTTGCCCCAGGAGTTTTGAGGAAATGCGCGCGTGTCACAACGCCGCCCGGCTAGGCTCTTCGCCTTTGCCGGGCGGCGCATGTTTCGGCCAACTGGGGTAAATGGGGCACCCTTTGCACCCCGGGCCTTACGGCTCAGATATGGCCGTCCTCGAGCATTTCGGTCACCAGGGCCGCAATCTGCGAACGCTCCGAGCGCGTGAGCGTGACATGCGCGAAGAGCGGATGCCCCTTCAGTTTCTCGACCACGGCGACGACTCCGTCGTAGCGGCCGACCCGGAGGTTGTCCCGCTGCGCCACATCATGCGTGAGCACAACGCGGGAATTCGCCCCGATCCTGGACAGAACGGTCAGCAGGACGTTCCGTTCCAGGGACTGGGCCTCGTCGACGATGACGAACGCGTCATGCAGCGACCGGCCCCTGATGTGAGTGAGCGGCAGCACCTCGAGCATGCCGCGCCCCACCACCTCCTCGATCACCTCACGGCTCGTCACCGCGGACAGGGTGTCGAAGACCGCCTGCGCCCAGGGGCCCATCTTCTCGGCCTCGGAGCCCGGCAGATAACCGAGTTCCTGTCCCCCGACCGCGTACAGCGGCCGGAAGACCATCACCTTGCTGTGCTGCCTGCGCTCCAGTACGGCGTCGAGTCCCGCGCACAGCGCGAGCGCCGACTTGCCGGTGCCGGCCCGGCCGCCCATCGACAGGATCCCGATCTCGGGGTCGAGGAGCAGGTCGAGCGCGATGCGCTGCTCGGCGCTGCGGCCCTTGAGGCCGAACACCTCGCGGTCGCCGCGCACCAGCCGCACCTCGCCGTCCGGCGTGACGCGGCCGAGTGCCTTGCCGCGCTCGGAGTGCAGGGTCAGCCCGGTGTGCACGGGCAGCTCGGCCGCCTCGGGCGCCAGGATGGATCCCTGCTCGAAGAGCAGGTCCACCTGCTCGCCGGAGAGCGTGAGTTCGGACATTCCGGTCCAGCCGGAGTCCGTGATGGCCAGCTCGGCGCGGTACTCCTCGGCGAGCAGGCCGACGGACGAGGCCTTGATCCTGAGCGGCAGATCCTTGGAGACGACCGTGACGTCGTACCCCTCCGCCTGCAGATTGCGGGCGACCGCGAGGATCCGTGAGTCGTTGTCCCCCATTCGATAGCCGGCCGGAAGCACGCCGGGATCGGAGTGGTTGAGCTCGACGCGCAGCGTGCCGCCCAGGTCGCCGAGTGGGATGGGGGCGTCGAGACGGCCGTACCGGACGCGGTAGTCGTCGAGCAGACGCAGCGCCTGCCGGGCGAAATAGCCGAGTTCGGGATGCTGCCTCTTGGCCTCCAGCTCCGTGATCACGACGACGGGGAGCACCACTTCGTGCTCGTCGAATCGGGCCAGAGCGCCCGGGTCGGCGAGCAGGACGCTGGTGTCGAGAACATAGGTGCGCCTGTCGGGCATGCGGCGCTTAGTGCTGGTCACCACGGAAGGACGTACCCCCTCGGATGAGGTCGGGGAGCGACGGCGTCGCGGGGGACTGGACCGGGCTCTGGCGCCCATGCGCGGGCCGAGCTCCGGCCCTCCGCGGGTCCGTACTGGGTACGGTCCATCTGGTGCAAGGGGCCTCCCGGGCGGACGGTCACGTACCGTCCGCTGAGATGCGGAGCCCCTTGGCGCGGGGCGCCGATCTGGAAGGGATATTCCCTCGAACACCCGAAGCCATGCCACCGCTTGTCACGGCGGGTGAGTGAAATCGGGGTGACGGTTGTCACCGGGGTGCGCGAGCCGCCCGCTCGGGGATGCCGGCCGCGCCCGTGGAGAGGGGCGGAATCAGGCGCCGTAACGCCGGTGACGGGCCGCGTAGTCGCGCAGCGCGCGCAGGAAGTCGACCTTGCGGAATGCGGGCCAGAAGACTTCACAGAAGTAGTACTCGGCGTGGGCCGTCTGCCAGAGCATGAAGCCGGACAGCCGCTGCTCACCGCTGGTGCGGATGACGAGGTCGGGATCCGGCTGGTCGCTCGCGTAGAGGTGGCTGCCGATCATGTCGATGTCGACGATGTCGGCGAGGCTCTCCAGGCTGGTGCCCTGCTCGGCGTGGGCGTGGAGCATCGAGCGCACGGCGTCGGCGATCTCCTGACGGCCGCCGTAGCCGACCGCGACGTTCACCACTATTCCGTCGACGTCGGCCGTGGTCTCCTCGGCCTCCTTGAGCGCGTTCTGCATCGGCGCCGGCAGCAGGTCGAGCGTGCCGACGTGGCGGACGCGCCAGCGGCCGTCGGAGGACAGCGTGCGCACCACGCCCTCGACGATCTCCAGGAGCGGGACCAGCTCCTCCTGCGGACGGTCGAAGTTGTCCGTGGAGAGCAGCCAGAGTGTGACGACCTCGACATCGGTCTCGGTGCACCAGCCGAGGAACTCCCCGATCTTGTCCGCACCGGCACGGTGGCCGTGGGCCGCCGTGCTGCCGGAGGCACGGGCCCAGCGGCGGTTGCCGTCCATGATCACACCGATGTGCTTGGGCACGGAAGCGGTGTCGAGGCGGCCTTCCACCCGGCGTGCGTAGAGCCGGTAGACCAGGTCGCGCAGGTTCACTCTCTTCAGCCCCTCTGTGCAGACGGCAGTCCGGCGGTCGAACCCGGTGGTCACACGGATCGACGACGGGCCGGCAGTGTCCAGCGGGCGTCCGCAGAGCCCGGTGCGGTGCCTGCCTGGCGCCGCGCGGGGGCCTGCCTGACACCCTCAGGGCCGACACACTACCGCTGCGGGTCAGGGAACCGGGACCACAGGTACGGGTGGCCCTGACGTAGCTTCGTCACATGAACGACGCCTCTTTGTACCGCGCATCCGCGGACCGCTATGACTCCATGGAGTACCGCCGCTCCGGTCGCAGTGGCCTGAAACTGCCCGCCGTCTCGCTCGGCCTGTGGCACAACTTCGGCGACGACCGCGCACTCGACTCGCAGCGGGCCATTCTGCGCCGCGCCTTCGACCTCGGGGTCACGCACTTCGACCTGGCGAACAACTACGGCCCGCCGCCCGGCTCCGCCGAGCTGAACTTCGGCAAGCTGCTCCGGCAGGATTTCGCCCCGTACCGCGACGAGCTGCTCCTGTCGACCAAGGCCGGCTACCTCATGCACCCCGGCCCGTACGGCGAGTGGGGTTCGCGCAAGTACCTGCTCTCCTCGCTCGACGCGTCCCTGAAGCGGATGGGGACGGATTACGTCGACATCTTCTACTCGCACCGTTTCGACCCGAACACGCCGCTCGAGGAGACGATGGGCGCGCTCGCGTCCGCCGTCCAGCAGGGCAAGGCGCTCTACGTGGGTGTCTCCTCGTACAACGCGGAGCAGACGCGTGAGGCGTCCCGGCTGCTGAAGGAGATGGGGGTACGGCCCCTGATCCACCAGCCCTCGTACTCGATGATCAACCGCTGGACCGAGGACGACGGGCTGCTCGACGCCCTGGAGGCGGAGGGCATGGGCTGCATCTCCTTCGTGCCGCTCGCCCAGGGACTGCTCACCGGCAAGTACCTGAAGGGGATCCCGGAGGGCTCGCGGGCCACGCAGGGCAAGTCCCTGAACCCGGACCTGCTTTCGGACGAGGTGGTGCGGCGCCTCAACGGTCTGAACGACATCGCCCAGCGGCGCGGCCAGTCCCTGGCCCAGCTGGCGCTCACCTGGGTGCTGCGGGACGAGCGGATGACCTCGGCGCTGATCGGGGCGTCCAGCGTCCGTCAGCTCGAGGAGAACGTCGCGGCGCTCGATGCGCCGAAGCTCACGGCCGAGGAGCTGACGGAGATCGACACCTTCGCGGTGTCGACGCCGGGCACGAACATCTGGGCCGGGCGGAACTGACGCACTGCCCGCAGCCGGGCCGCCCGAGGTGGTCCGGCTGCGCGGCGCGGCCCGTCACGAGCCGCTGTCGTCAAGGGAATTGCACGGCGTACGGGGCCGGGCTCGGCACGCAACGGCGGCCGGGCATGCGTCGGACCTGGGAGAAAGCCGGGGAACGGGGTGCGCTCGCCGGGCCGGACGGCGCGGGAGAACGGGCAAGAAAAAACGGGCCGGTCCGTGGGGGGGATACGGACCGGCCCGAGGGGGGGTTTCCACCATAACCCTTCGTGAGCGATGACGTGTGCATCGGCGTGGCGTAATTACACTCCGAGACCGCCGAGCAACAGCGCGGTGAAGGATCCGGCCAGCATGCTCGGGCCCAGCGGCATCGCCGTACGACGCCCCGCCCGCTTGGACGACAGCAGTGCGAACGCGTAGGCGCCGCCGTAGAAGATGCCGAGCACGAAGCCCCTCGTGACGGTGTCCCAGCCGTACCACCCAAGAGTTACACCGAGTACGAGCGCCAGCTTGACGTCGCCGAAGCCGAGGCCGCTCGGGTGGATCAGGAAGAGGATGAAGTAGGCGGCGCCCAGGGCGAGTCCGCCGAGCAGGGCGGTGGCCCAGGAGCCGGCCGCGGCGTCGCCGAGGGCGGCGAACCCGAGCAGGACGGCGCCCGCACCCGCGGCGGGCAGGGTGAGCATGTCGGGCAGCCGGTGGACCGTGGCGTCGATGACGGCGAGCAGGATGCCGAGCGGCAGCAGGAGCAGGAAGGCGGGCGTCTCGGGGCGCAGCCCGGAACTCGCGGCGAGGGCCGCGCAGAGCAGCGCGGTG
Organism: Streptomyces sp. YIM 130001; assembly: GCF_003574445.1. Lineage (GTDB taxonomy): Bacteria > Actinomycetota > Actinomycetes > Streptomycetales > Streptomycetaceae > Streptomyces. The sequence continues at coordinate 630,423 of NZ_KZ984548.1, read as the reverse complement.
ACCACGGCGACCACGGGGGTGCGCGGGCCGAACCAGGGTGCTGTGGCGCGGCTGTTGACCGGGGCGACGGCCTCGGGGGCCTCGTCGTCCTCGGAGTCGTCCTGTGAAGTGGTCTCCTCCGCCGGGTCGGTGGCGTCCTCGTCCCGGCGCGCGGGCTCGGGGATCGTCGGCCCGTCGGGGCTCGCGTCCGGGTCCGCGTCGGTGCCGGTGACCCTGCCCGCGTCGGCGGTGCGGGGGGTGTCCGGCACGGTGGCCGGGACGGTGGCGGCGGGCGCCGGGGCACCGTCCGTGGCGCAGGCGCGGCAGCGGGCCGTGCCCAGCCAGGCGCGCGCGGGGCCGGTCAGCTCGTGGCCCTGCGGGCAGGTGGAGCGCCACGGCTGGCCGGAGCGCACCGAGAAGCGGTACGCGACCCGGGGCAGCAGAAGTCCGGCCAGGGCCCCGTAGGCGACGGATGCGGCTATCAGAAGTGCGAACACCCGGCGACCCTATGCGCACCGGTACCTCGGGTCATGGGTCCGGGGACCCAACCTCTGCGCGGCCGGCCGGGGGTACTGTCCGGGCATGGCGACGCTGACGGTCCTCGACGGGGCAGGTGGAGCGGGCACTGTGGTCGCGCTGGAGATCGCGGACTCCGCACGGGCCCGGCAGCGCGGGCTGCTCGGGCGGGACGGGATCGACGGGGCGCTGCTGCTGTCCCCCGCGTCGTCCGTGCACACGGTGCGGATGCGATTCGCCATCGATGTGGCCTATCTGGACCGGGAGTTGAGGGTGCTCGCGGTCCGCACCATGCGGCCGGGGCGGATCGGGGCGCCGCGACTTGGCGCCCGTCACGCACTCGAGGCGGAGGCGGGGCGGATGGCCGAGTGGGGTGTGCGGGCGGGGGCTCGGGTCGCGATCGGCCGGGAGCCGCTCTAGTCGGTCCGGTGCGGCCTACTGGGGCCCCTGGTCGCGTCGATCGATGCTCACGTCGACGACGACGGCGGCGAAGCAGCCGACGGCCACGGCGAGGCTGGCGAAGAGGATGCCCTCGGCGACCGCGTCCTCCCACAGGTACGTGAAGTTCACGGCGAAGGCGCCGAGCGGCACCGTCATCGCGGCGAGCAGGTGCTGCACGGGAGAGTTGCGGAACGGCTCGGGGTGCAGGCGCGCGGCGACCAGGGTGACCAGAGCGCAGGCGGCGGCGGTCGGCAGGTAGAGGACGAGCATGCGCCAGGCCAGGGAGCCGAGTTCGGTCTGGTCGACCAAGGGCTCCTGCAGGTACAGGTCCCGGAAGTAGAGGACGAGCGCCAGCGTGACGCATCCCGCAACCCATGCCCTGACGAGCGCGAGCAGCGCGGCGAGCGGTCCCGCCCGTCGCGTCCCTTGTCCGGATCGGCCCGCACCCCGGTTCCCTCGACCGGACCTGACCGTCCCGCTGTCTCCGTAGCCCATGTACGGAACGTACGGAAGGAGTGGGCCCAGTCACATGAGCCCGGGGGCCCAACATCTCGCGAAAGGGCCGCCCACCGGCGGAAAGACGCCTCACGGGCCACTCGGGCCCGGGCTGCACCACCTCCCCCGCCAGTGACAGAACGTCACCGAGAGTGGAGGGGGCGGCCCCACGGCACCGCGCGGTCCCCTCCACTGCGCGGTGCCGGGTCACGTCGGCGTACCGACGTGATTCAGCCAGGAATCGAACTTACGTCACACTCACACCTGATTCACTGGATCCGCATAACGATGCGGAATCAACTGAGACCATTTGCCCGTTTTGACGGGATTATGTGGTGAGTTACGCGGATTGGTGACCACCGTGCCCTGTGGCCGGAATCTCACCGGCGCCCCTCCGGGCCGCTCCCGTACCTTCACTCCCAGCACCGCCCTTCCGGCCCCGGCCGGCACCCGGGGCGTCCCGCCCGTACCGCCCCTGTCCTGTCCCTCACCACCTCCGGAGGCCGTGACCGATGACTCTCCGTGTCAGCTGGACCGCCGCGTACGCCCGGCACCTCGATCGGCAGGGCCCGAGCGGGACGCCGTCGTCGGATTCCGGCCCGCCCGGAGACGCGGCGGTCGTGACCGACGGCCTGACGGCGGGTGCCCATGCCTGAGGGACGGGGCAGTGCGGACGGGGCGGAACCCATGGTGATCGACGGCAGCGAACTCGTGATCGTCACCGGCGGCCCGGGGTCCGGGAAGACCACCCTGGTCGATGCCCTCGAGCGGACCGGGCTCGCCCGTACCGAGGAGGCGGGGCGGGCGATCATCCAGGATCAACTGGCGGTCGGTGGACGGGCGTTGCCGTGGCAGGACCGGGCACTGTTCGCCGAGTTGATGCTGGCCCAGGAGTTGCGTACGCACCGTTCGGCGCCGCGCGGTGGCGGGCCCGTGGTGTGCGATCGCGGGGTACCCGACCTGGTCGGCTATCTGCGGCTCGAAGGCCTGCCGGTGCCGGCGCATGTGACGGCCGCGGCACGGAAGTTCCGTTACCACCGGCTGGTGTTCGTGACGCCGCCGTGGCCGGAGATCTACGAACAGGACGCCGAGCGCAAGCAGAGTTACGGGCTCGCGGTGCGCACCTGTGAGGCGATGGAGACGGCGTATCCGGAGTTCGGCTACGACCTGGTGCACGTCCCCCGGGTTACGGTGCGGGAACGCGTCGCTTTCGTGCGCGAGGCGCTCGGGCTGCCGGCCGTGAGCTGAGGGTCAGCGCGGCTTCGCCGCCTCGAAGAGGGTGCGGGAGCTGTGGGCGACGAACGAGCCCTCGGCGACGATGAGTTCGTGCAGCGTCCGCAACCGGTCGCGGTAGGCGTCGACCGTGAATCCGGGGACCATCCAGACCACCTTGCGCAGGAAGTGGACGACGGCGCCGATGTCGTGGAACTCGATGCGCAGCCGCTCCGTCGTCACGTCGACGATCCGCAGGCCGGCCGCCTCGGCCTCGGCACGCTCTGCGTCCGGGTGCCGGCCGTTGCGCACGTCGTCGGGCTGCGGGCCGAGGAAGTACTCGACGAGTTCGAAGACGCTGGCCGGGCCCACGTGTTGGGCGAAGTACGTGCCGCCGGGGGCCAGTACGCGGGCGATCTCGTCGAAGTACGGGCGCACCGGGTGCCGGCTCACGACCAGGTCGAAGGCGCCGTCGGCGAACGGCAGCGGCGGCTCGTCGGGGGCTGCCACCACGGCCGTGCCGAGGGGGTGGAGCAGTGCGGTGGCCTTGGCCACGTTCGGCGGCCAGGCCTCGGTGGCCACGCACAGCGGCGGGCGGGCGGGCACACCGGCGAGCACCTCGCCGCCGCCGGTCTGGATGTCGAGGGCGGCCGAGGCACCGGCCATCCGCTCCCCCATCCGTCGCTGGTAGCCCCACGACGGCCGCTGCTCGGTGGCACGGCCCTCGAACCAGGAGAAGTCCCAGCCCTCGGTCGGCTCCGCCAGGGCCTCGGCGACCAGTGCCTCGAAGTCGGGAGTGGGGTCGGAACCGGGACCGGCCGGGCGTTTCGGGGACATCCCGCGATCGTGCCACCGCGGTCCACGGGCGTCCAACGCATTCCGGAGCACGTCCCCCCGCGGCTGGACCCGGCGCCGGACCGGGCGCCGAGCCGGCCGGAGAACACCGGCCGGCCCGGTGAGGACATGTCCTCACCGGGCCGGCCGACGCGTGTGCAGGAGGCGGTCAGCCGTCCGACACCTGTACCGAGTCGATGATCTCGTCGACCTGGGCGGCGGTGAGCTCGCCCTCCACGTAGTTGATGCGTACGAGGAAGAAGGACTTCTCCTCCTCGGTGCCGACGATGTCGGTGCCGGCGACCATGGCGCCCTTGGGCGCGAGCTTGTCGCCGCCCGGCGACTCCCGCAGCGGGTAGTCGTTGCGGCGTGCGTCGCCCGGCGCCCCGTCCAGCTTCACGTCGCCCACCTTGTCGGTGGCGCTGCCGAAGATGTACGTACGGGCCGCGTCCGCGGCGGCGAACTTGACCGTGCTCGCGGTCGAGAAGTCGCGCCGCACCGAGATACGGCCCACCGTGTCCTCGCCGTCGCGGAGTTCGGCCATCGCGTCGATGTCCTTGCCCGGCTCGGTCTTCTCCCAGCCGTCGGGCACCGCGACGGACACACTGCCCGCGGTCAGCGCCGATCCGTCACCCTCGCCCGAGCCGGAGCCCGAGCCGCCGGATGCGCCCTCGTCGCTGCCGCAGCCACCGGTCAGAGCGACCGCGGCGACGGTCGCGGCGGCCGTGAGGGTGCGGGCGATGGTGCTCCTCATGGGGGTTCCTCTCGGGCTCATGGTGCTCATGTTCCTCGGGGCTCAAGGCTCTCAGGCTCTCGAGGGGCTCGGGGACATCGAGGTCGTGCACGGTGTGACTCGTACGGGGCGGGGTTCGCGGGCCAGGGTCGTGGGTGTGGATCGTAAGCCGTCACCGGATTGTGGGCGGCGGCCCGCCATGGGGGGAGCGGACCGCCGCGGAAGGCAGACCCACCTGGGGGGCGTAAACGGTGAGTCCGCCGCTCTGGAGGCCCGGTGCCGTACCCGATGGCCGGGACGGCAGCCGGGCCATGCCGGTCATCCTTCGCAGAGCTGGTTCGGGATGTAGCGGCGGCTGTCGCCCTCGGGTGCGGGGGCGCCCAGGTAGTCGCCGGTACGGATCTTGGCGTCGGTCTCCGTCATCGTCCGGTTGTAGCCGAGGCTCGCCATGACGTTGAGCTCGAAGCCGAAGTCGTCCTTGCTCTCGACGGAGTCGTAGGTGACCTTGCTGCTCTCCGCCTCCTCGAAGAGGAGGTTGCCGAACTTGTCGTTCGCGTCCTTCGGCCGCTCGGTGGGCGACGGGTCCATGAACGCGGTCTCGAAGGGCTTGGCGGCGTTCGACGGGTCGTTCAGCCAGTCCTCCGCGGTCTTCCGCATCTCGTCGCCCTCGGGGCCCTTGGGAATGTCCAGGGTGGTGGTGACCACCTCGGTGTCGCCGATCTGGCCGCCGACACTCGTGGAGCCCGAGTCCTTCTCGCCGTCCGGGCCCTTCTTGTCACCCTCGGCACCGACGCCCGCCTCGGCGCCGGCCTTGGTGTCGACGGTCCGGGTGATGGTGATCTTCTGGAGCTCGTTGGAGTCCGCGTCGCGGGTGACACCGATCGCACCGTTGCGCTTCTGCCCGGCGTACGCACCGGCGTTGGCCACACCGGCGTCGATCTCCGCCTGCAACTCCCCCTCGAGGCTGAAGCCGTAGGTCTCCGTCGTGGTGTTCTTGATGTGGTCGTCGGTGACGGTCATCTTGCCGGCGACGTCGATGCTGCCGCTCGCGCCGACCTCGATGTCGTCGCCGACCGCCGGTCCCGCGAGGTTGCCCTCGACGCCCGCGCTCAGCTCGACGGAGCGGAAGTCGATCTGGTTCAGCTCCATGCTCTTGCTGATCCGGTCGCGCAGCTCCGGGTTGGACTTCGACACGTGCTCGCGCCAGCCGTCGCGGATGAGCTTCCAGCCCGGCTTCGTCCAGGCGCTCTCCTCGGCCTCGTGCAGCCGCTGGAGGTCGTCGCGGAAGCTGAGCGCCTCCTCCTCGCTGTCGAAGACCCAGGTGTTGCCCTGGGAGATCTCGACGTCTCCGCCGATGCTGACGCTGGCCTTGGCCCCCGCCTCCGCGTCCTCGCCGCCGGCCTTCGCGCCGCCGCCGGCCTTGAACTCGGCGCCCGCACTGTCTCCGTTGACGAACGTCATGTGGTACTTCTTCGAGACGTTGCCGTTCGCGTCCTCGACGTTGAACTCTTCCATCTTGAAGTCGAACTTGTCGCCGACCGTGAACCAGAGGATCTTCGCCTCGTTGCTCACGGTCTCGGTGTGGGCGCTGACCTTGCAGCGGTCCGGGCGGTAGTCCTCGTCCGTCTTCTTGTCGTCGGCCTCGTCCGATGAGCTGCCGCAGTTGCCACCGCCCTCCCCGACGATGCTGCTGACGGCACAGCTCACCCTGTCGGCCACGGTTCCGGCCAGGCCGAGCCCGCTGACGGCCACCACGATCGCGGCCACCACGACGAGTACGCCGGCCAGTTCGATGGTGCTCACGCCCTGGTCAGGGGCGAACCTCCGCCGCGCGTACCGCTTCGGTGTGTGCCGCCGGAGTGCCCGGCCGCCGGGGCCGCTCCTCGACGTCGTGACTTCGGCGCCCCCCGTACCGGCGCCGATGTCCCGTCCGTCCGCCTTGCGCGGCATGCCCATCCCCCTCGCCCCGACCCGGCCTCGCGGACGCAGGTGATGACTGTGATGAAGAGGAAGCTACGGTTCGGACCACCTCGAGAGGATGGGCCCCGGGGCCCAACTCCGGTTCCAAAGCCCCGTGGCCTGGGCCCACGCCTGCCGAAGCGTCCCTTCTGCCAGATCCGCGCCGAACGCCGCGTGAGCTGCTGCCCTGCCGCCCCTCTCGCGCACCGGGCACCCCGAGACCTACTCCGCGTACGGAGCTATCGGACCAGTGCGGCGGCGGACGGCTACCAGGGGGACCCGTCCGACTGAGAGCGGCAGGAGCGGCCCGCCGACACCGTGGACGATCGCTTATGGGGTCGAGCGTCACAGCGATGTTCCGGCCCGGGCCCGCGCAGTTGACTGACGGGCATGACAAACACCCAGAACGCACAGAACACCCAGAACGCACAGAACACGCAAAGTACGCAGAACACGCAGCACATACCGAACTCGCAGTACGACCGCACGCGGAATCGTGGCCGGCAGGCCACCCCCGAGGGCACCACCCTCGTCATCGGCGGCACCGGCAAGACCGGTCGCCGTGTCGTCGAGCGGCTGCGCGCTCGCGGTCTGCCCGTACGGGTCGGTTCGCGCTCCGGTGCACCGGCCTTCGACTGGGAGGACTCCCGCACCTGGGAGGCCGCCCTCGACGGCGTGGGCTCCGTCTACGTCACCTACTACCCCGACCTGGCCTTCCCGGGCGCCGCCGAGCACATCGGCGCGCTCTCGAAGCTCGCCGTGGCCAAGGGGGCGAGCCGTCTCGTCCTGCTGTCCGGCCGCGGCGAGGAGGGTGCGGTGCTCAGCGAGAACGCCCTCAAATCGTCAGGCGCCGACTGGACGGTCGTCCGGTCCAGCTTCTTCCACCAGAACTTCGACGAAGGCTTCTTCGTGGACCCCGTACTGGCCGGTGAGCTCGCACTGCCGACCGGGCAGGCCGTGGAGGCCTTCGTCGACGCGGACGACATCGCCGACGTGGTGGTGGCCGCGCTGACCGACATCCGGCACATCGGCCGGACGTACGAGGTGTCCGGGCCGCGGCTGCTCGGATTCGGCGAGGTGGCCGAGGAGTTGAGCCGGGCCACCGGCCGCGACATCCGGTACGTGCCGGTGAGCAAGGACGAGTACCGGGCGGCGCTGGCCGAGCACGGGCTGCCCGAGGACTTCGCCGACCTCTTCGAGACCGTCCTCGACGGCCGCAACGCACACCTGGTGCACGGCGTCGAGGAAGCGATCGGCCGCAAGCCGAAGGACTTCGCGGACTTCGCCCGCGAGACCGCGGCCCGGGGGGTGTGGGACGTCTGACGCGTGGCCCCCTTGCACAGGTGGCGATGAGTTTCCGTCCGAGGACCGGTCTAGCTTGATGACTCACTCGACTACGGAGGACACGGCCATGGGCGTACGGATCAAGGACTTCGACCACCTGGTGCTCAATGTGCAGGACGTCGAGCGGGCCCTGGAGTTCTACTGCGGCCCGCTCGGCCTGGAGCCGGTGCGGGTGGAGGAGTGGCGCGCGGGCAAGGTGCCCTTCCCCTCCGTGCGGATCAACGCGAGCACGATCATCGACTTCTTCGCGCATCCCCGCTCGGAGTCGAACGTGGACCACATCTGTCTGGTCGTGGAGCCGCTGGACTGGCACGAGGTGATCGACTCCGGCACGTTCACCGTGCTCGACGGCCCGGTGGGGCGCTTCGGAGCCCGGGGCGACGCGCAGTCGATCTACATCCACGACCCCGACAAGAACACGATCGAACTTCGCTGGTACCCCGAGGACGTGAACGACGGCCCGCAGTAGACCGCCGGCGGCCCGAGGCCCTGCCGTAGCGGGCGGCGCTTCCGCCGCCCCGGCTCACCAGGTGCGCGGGGCAGTCAGTTCCTCGTCGTCGGCGTCCTCGAAGCCGTACGCCTGGGCCACCAGCCAGAACCCCTCGCCGATCTCCTCGCGGGCCGTCGTCTCCAGCTCGCTGCCCGCCTCGTCGAACTCACCCTCCAGGGCGTTGAACTCCTCCGTGGCCGCATGCGTCAGCACGTACAGCGCGGGCAGGTCCGCGGGGCGCTCCGCCTCGATGCGCTCGCACAGCCTCAGCAGGATCGCCTTGCCCTTGTCGACGAGATGGTCCGGGAAGTACGAGTCGTCGTAGAGCATGCGCAGCAGATCGTCCTGCGCCAACCGCTCGTTCGTGACCGCCATCGTGCCGTCCCCCTTCTCCGCCGAACCGGCCGAATCCCGACCGGCACCGATCATGCACCCCGGCACTGACAGCCGCCCCGGCCGGGGCAGTTCAGACCTCGGCGTCGTCCTGGTCGTCGTCCTGGTCGTCGTTCTCGTCGTCGGCCTCGGCGTCCTCGTCGTCCTCGCCCTGCGACCAGGCCGCGACCGGCAGCGTCAGGTACACCCCGAAGTCCTCGAGACCGGTCGCGTCCGCGATCGCGGCGTGGAGGCCGTCCGTGCGTTCCTGACGGTCGTCGGCCCGGCTCGCGAACCACTTGGACCGCACCTCGATCACCACGTCAAGACCCGAGCGGTCGAACGGTCCGAGCGCACGGAAGCGGATCTCCACATCCCCGGGCCCGAGATCCCCGTCGTACGGCTCCTCCGGGCACTCGACCGCAACGGACACCAAGTGCGGCAGCACCGAGGAGAGTTCACGGAGCTCTCGCTCGGACACATCGGAGGAGTAGGTCACTTCGACAAGCGGCATGGGGCCACCCTAAGAGGCCACGCCGACAGCTCCGGCCCTCAGCCACGACGCGCCCGGAGGGCCAGATGGAGGTCAGCGCGCCGAGGACCGCTCCGAACGGCGGGCCGACGATCCGGCGCGGATGTCACACCGCAGGCTTCGGCTCCGAACCCGCCAGGTCCTGCAGCCTCTCCAGGTCGCCGCCGACCGACTGCCGTTCCTCATCGGTGAGTTGGACCGCGGCGGCCTTCTTCAGCGTGGACACCGCCGTCACCTCGTCACCGAGGCGCCCGGCCACGTCGCCGCGCAGCACGAGGAGGCGTACGAGCTGCACGGGCGTCGGCCGCTCGCCCTCGAGCCCGAGCGCCCGGTCGATGATCTTCGCCGCACCTGCCGGGTCCTCCTTGGAGTCGGCGAAGAGCGTGGCGTTGTGCAGCGCTCGCGCGAAGGTCTCCTTGGGGGCGGGCCGGTGGTGCAGGTCCTCACTGATGGGCTGTCCGACCCGGATGCAGTTGCCCCCGGGGTCGGTCATCAGGAACTGCCGCACCCCGTAGGACATGTCCTTGAGCGGCCCGATCCGCGGAATGCCCCGGCTCGGGATCTTCCCGTACGCGGCCTTGAGCCCCGCCCTGAACGCCTCGTACAGCCCGTCCACGTCATCCGTGAGGACATAGCACGTGCTGTACGACGCGCTGGGCTCGTACCTCTTCATGCCGAAGAACTGCAGCCCGATATCGCCTCGTTCGACAGCTGCGAACGGATTGGGGCTCTTCTGCAGGAAGGTCACCTCGAAACCGAGAGCCGTGTAGAAGTCGACGACGGGCTGGATGGTCTGGCAGGGGAGCAGGGGGATCGTCTTTTCGGCCATACGCAACACGCTAGTCAAAATTGATTAGAAGGGGAAGGGTTCTCGGGTCCTGTGCATGCCCGTGACCCGTCCCCTCGTCCCGGGCGCCGCCCGCCGGCGGGGCCGGCACCTCCACCGTCATCCGCCCGCGCGGTCCCCCGCAGGCTCTCCGTACACCCGCGCAGAGGCATCCACATGGGCAAGCCTGCGCAGCGCGCCGAACACCGCCTCGCCGAGGACGGTCGCGATGACCGCGCTCTCCACGATGTTCTCCACGTCCGTGTGCGCGTCGACGTACGCGAGGTCCGCGCCCGCCACCCGCACCGCGGCATCCGCATAGGTGTCGAGCGCACCGACGAAGGCCCCGTGCCCCAGCCGGTCCATGGCCGCGAGGGCCCTGGACAGCTCGGCCACGGCGGGGGTCGACTCGTGCACGCGCCACCCGCGCTTGGCGATGAAGTCCGCGACCACGGCATCCGCGGCCTCCGCCTCGGCGTCGTTCTGCCCGGCACCGGCGGAACCGAGGCCGTCCGTGGCGGCACCGAGCACCTTGTGCACCGGGCGGTTGCCGTCGTCGATGACCTGCAGCACGTCCGAAATCTCCGACACCTTCATGCCGCCGACGTCGAGCAGGGCACGGATCAGCCTCAGGCGCCGCTCGTGCGGCTCGCCGTAACTGGCCTGGTTCGGGCGGGTCAGTTCGCCCGACGGCAGCATCCCCTCGCGGACGTAGTACTTGATCGTCGGGACCGGCACTCCGGTCCTCCGGCTCAACTCCCCGATACGCATGGCCGGTTCACTCCGCTTCTCACTTCTTCGACTGCTCCTGGCCGCGCTTCGGCCCGTGCTTCGACGGTACTTCGGCGGCATTTCGGCGCCGGCCCTTGCCGATCGCCGCATCCATCATAGATAGTGGCGCTATCGGATAGCAGATAGTTCCGCTATCCATTTCGTGCAGCGATGCGGAAGGGGACAGGTGCGCCCGCACCTGCATGTCCCATCCCTTGCCATCCCCCCCCCTTCCGACTCGTCGGATCCGTCCGACTCGTTCGATCCATCCACTCCGCGGGAGGACCCATGGGTGACATGCGTACACGTGCGTTACGGCCAAGTCGATCGAGACTGGCGAGCAAGTCGGTCCATGCCTGGCGGTCGTGGCATCGGCCGCTGATGCTGTTCGCCGCGGCCATGGCGGTGACCGCGGTGGGGTCCGCCGTGGGGCTGGCCGTCGACGACCGGGTCCTGGCCGGCGCACCGATCTGGGCGAAGCCGTTCAAGTTCGCCGTCTCGTTCGTCGCCTACGGCCTGTCCCTGGCCTGGATCCTGTCGTTGCTGCCGCGCGGCCGGCGCGCGGGCTGGTGGGCCGGGACCGTCGTCGCCTCCGCGAGCCTGGTCGAGATGGTGCTCATCATCGCCCAGGCCGCGCGCGGCCGCCGCAGCCACTTCAACTACGCGACACCGTTCGACGAGGCCGTGTTCAACGCGATGGGGGGCACGGTCGTCGCCCTCTGGGCCGGCACGGTCGTCGTCGCCGTCCTGCTGCTCCGCGCCCGCATCGCGGACCGCGCCTCCGCCTGGGCCATGCGCTGCGGCATCGTCCTGGCCCTGACGGGTGCCGGGGTCGGGTTCTTGATGACGCGCCCCGCGCCGGGCCAGCAGCGCGGGGTCACCGACGTGGTCGGCGCACACAACGTGGGCGTGCCGGACGGCGGTCCCTCGATGCCGTTGACCGGCTGGTCGACCGTCGGCGGCGATCTGCGCATCCCGCACTTCTTCGGTATGCACGCACTCCAACTCCTGCCGTTCGTAGTCCTGTTGATGGCCGCCTTGGCGCCGCGGTTCGCACGGCTCGCGGACGAACGGGTGCGGGTGCGCCTGGTGTTGATCGCCTCCTGCGTGTACGCGGGCCTGTTCGCCCTCGTCCTCTGGCAGGCGCTGCGCGGACAACCGCTGCTCCGGCCGGACGGGGCGACCCTTGCGGCGCTCGGCGCGATCGTGGTGGTGGCGGCCGCAGGGGTGTACGGGGTTCTGCGGTCCCCCGGGCATGCGCCCGCACGGACCACGACTACCGCACGGCCCCCGATCCCGACCCCGACGGCGTTGTCTCCGGTCGGCCCGACTCACTTGTCAGACAAGGCAGATGACGCACGCGATGCGTCGAAGGTGGAGACATCATGACCGAGTTCCTGTTCGAGCTCTCCTTCTGGATGGCCGCGCCCGTCTGGCTGCTCATGATCTTCGCGCCCGGCTGGGGTCCGACCGTCCGTATCGCCGCGTCACCGCTGACCGTGGTGCCCCTGCTGCTGCTCTGCTACCTGGCGCCGGCGATCCAGGCGTTCCCGGAGCTCTGGACCGCGGTCGGCGATCCCGACCTCGGCACCTTCCGCGAACTGACCGCGCTCGCGGACGGCGCGAGCGCCATCTGGGCACAGATCATCGCCTGGGACCTGCTCGTCGGGCAGTGGATGTACCGGGAGGCCAGGCGGCTGGGGCTCTCCGCACTGGTCATGGGACCGCTCCTGGTCCTCACGATTCTGCTCTCGCCGATCGGACTGCTGCTGTTTCTCGGAGTGCGCGCCGCTGCCGGACGCCGCTCCGCCGCCACGGCCGACGTGCCCACGACCGAAGCGGCACGATGACCCCGGAACCCCGCCGACGGGTGACCCCGGAACCAGGCCGAAGGCCACGGCCCGCAGTCCACTCCGGCGCACCCGACGCGTTCACCGAACGGATGCGGCTGCACGCGGCCGCGACCGGACAGCGGCGCGCGGAGCTGCACATCCCCGGCCTGCTCGTCGGCACGGGAGTCCGTTTCGTCCGGGCTCCTGCACATCGACCAGGGTCACCCGCACGTCCTCGCGCCGCCCGACGCGTGCGGCGAGCTGCATGACCGCCGCCATACCCGCGTGACCACCGCCCAGGATCACGATCCGCTGGATGCGAACGCCGTCGTCGTCCTGACCGGGGCGCCGGGCGCCTGCCGTGTGCCGTCCACTCATGGTTCCGCCTCGCTCCTCGTACGGATGGGAGTACGCCCACGAGATGCGGCGGGCCCCGCCGTACGTCGGCTGGGTGCCCGCGGTCGACGCGGACGCACGGACCGTACGGACCGCACGGACCGATGACGAGCGGGTGCTCATGTACGACACGGCACCTCGCGCGACATAGCGGCCGGGCCCGGGTGGGTCCGGAGGCGGGCGCCTGACCGGCCGCGCCGTGGCCGCGCGCGAGCCCCGACCGCGGCCATCTGTCGCGGTAGCCGGACCCGGCCGCTCACCCGTGTCGCAGGCTCAGGCCACGCGTCGCTCGAGCACCTGGCCCGGCCAAGTGCCCACGTGGAAGCGGTTGGTGGACAGGAAGCCGTTGCGTTCGTAGTAGGCGACAAGTTCGCCGTCGCCTCCCGCCCAGCAGTCGACGCGCAGCAGGTCCACGCCGGCCCGCCGGGTCTCCTCGGCGGCGTGGACGAGGAGGGCCGCGCCGATGCCGCGACCGGCGTACCGGCGGTCGGTGATCAACAGGCGTACGTAGCGCTCGGGTTCGGCGGCCGCGGGGATCGCCGGCACCTTCGGGTTGGGGCCGGTGTCGAGGACGAGGGCGCCCACGGGGGTGCCGTCGAGCTCGGCGATGAACGGTTCGTTGTCGCTGAAGTAGCCCTCGACGCGCGCTGCCCCGCCGCCCGTCTGCGAGTACGGCACCGTGCCCCACTGCTCGGTGTTTCCGCGGGCGTTCATCCAGGCCACGGCGCCGTCGAGCATGTCGAGTACACGGGGGGCGTCCTGCGGGGTTCCGGGCCTGATGCGGAGCGAGGCTGGGCGGTTCCGGGGCTGCTGCGTGCTGTCGTTCACGCCGGAATCCTACGTCGATGGGGTGGTAGGCCCGGTGCCCGGAGGCCGACGACAGACATCGACGCCCACCCCGAGCGAGTCCCGCCACACAAGGGGGCGAATGCGCCAACTAGCGTTTTCACAGGTGGAGTTGAGACACCGTCACCTCGTGGGCGCGTAGCGCGCGCCCCGGACGGGAAACCTCCGTCCGGTACGGAACCGCCCGCCGGAGCCCGGGCGTCCGTGCCCACGACGGGATCAAGGGGGCGATGTCGTGTCTGAACCGTTCGACCCGGGCTGGTTCGCCATGAGTGGCGAGCTTCGCCGACTGGGTCCGTACCGACTGCTCGGTCAGCTCGCCACCGGCGGCATGGGCGAGATCTACCTCGGCCGGGACCCCGCGTCCCGCCGGATCGCCGCGCTCAAGACCGTGCTCGCTCCGGGCGGAGTCAGTACGGAGGCACGGAACCGGTTCGCCCGCGAGGTGACCCTCGCCCGGCGCGTGACCAGCAGATACACCGCGCGGATCATCGACTCCGACACCGGCGCGGAACGGCCCTGGATGGCCATGGAATACGTGCCGGCACCGTCGCTCGAGGCGCTGGTCGTGCAGCGCGGCGCGCTGGCGGACGAGCAGGCGCTGCGGCGGATCGGCGCCGGTGTGGTGCGCGCCCTGAAGGACCTGCACGGCAAGAGCATCGTGCACCGTGACATCAAGCCGCTGAACATCCTGCTGACGGCCGAGGGACCGAAGGTCATCGACTTCGGCATCTCGCACAGCAGCGACCTGACCAGCACCCGGCTCACCCTGGGCACGATCGCGTTCGCAGCACCCGAGCAGGCCGAGGGCGAGCCCAGCACCTCGGCCTCGGACATCTACGCACTCGGCATCACCTTGTACTACGTGGCCTGCGGCCGGCTGCCGTACCCGGACACCCAGGAGCCGCTGCAGCAGCTCAACCATGTGCGGCGCGGCGCCACCGATCTGACGGGCCTGCCCGCGGGTCTGACCGGCCTGATCACCGACTGCCTCGAGCTACGGCCCGAGCGCCGTCCGACGGCGGACCAGTTGATCCGCCGCTTCGGATCGGGCGAGACGGGTGCGCTGCCCGCGGGCTGGTCGGCACTGATCGCCCGGCACGCCGAGGAGGGCGCACGACTGCAGCGGGCCGCCGACGAGTCGGAGGCCGAGACGGTCACCCGCGGCTGGACCGGGGACGGTCCGGGGCACACGCGGCGGGCGACGCGCGATGGGGCGGGGGCCGGAGCGGGTGCGGGTGGTGCCCGTGGCGGTTCGGGACGTCCTGGTGGGGGCGGTGGGGGACCCTCGCGGCCTCGTACGGGTGGCGGGCCCGGTGGCTCGACCGGCCGCGGCCGCCCCGGTGGTCCCGCCGGGCCGACGTCGGCCTGGACCCCCGGCGGGGTCGCTGCCGCGGCGGTCGCCGCGGTCGTCGGTGCCGTTCTCCTCGCCTCGGCGCTGTCCAACGGCTCGGACGACTCCGGAGGCTCCAACTCCCAGGCAGGCGGATCCACTTCGACTCCGACGTACATCGACGACGACCCGACGTACTCCCCCGGCGAGCGCCCCACCTACACACGGCCGACGAACACCGGCCGCTCCGATCCCGACCTGTCGGAGGCCGACGACGACCCGGAGCCGACGCGCACCCGGACGTACCGCAGCCCGACGCCCGCGCGGCCCACCTACCGGCCTCCGCCGCCGACGTACTACGGCGCGATCGCCGTGAGCGGCGAGGGCAGCATCGGCAGGGCGTGGGACTACAAGTCCCGCAGCGCCGCCGAGCAGGCGGCGATGAACAACTGCAGCGGCAGTACGTGCAAGATCCTCGCGTCGTTCAACAACGGCTGCGGCGCCGTGGTCCACAACTCCGCCACGCGCCGCTACAGCGGCGGCTACGGCGACAGCCGCGGGGAGGCGCAGCGGGCCGCGATGAACCGTGCGGGCGCCGGGCGGTACATCACCTCCGCCTGCACCACCCGCTGACCCGGCGGGCGAGGACGACGGGTGCCGCCCAGGCGCACCGGCCCAGGTGTGCTGTCCGGAGAGTCCTGCACGGCGGCACGCACGGTGTCCGGCACGCACGGTGTCCGGCACGTCCTAACGGGCGAGCGGCACCCGCGCCGACAAACCGGGCTCGCCCGCGGCCCGACGGTGCTTGATCAGTACGGTCAGCGTGGCGGCGAGGAAGATGATCTGGGTGACGGTGCGCGGGCCCAGTTCGTCGTACCAGGGGACGTCGCCGCCGGATGCGAGGTGGACGTTGGCCGGGAACACGGCGAGGAGCAGCAGGCTGAGTCCGCCGGCTGCGAGCCGGGCGCTCGGCGACCACAACAGGCCTGCGGCGCCGAGGAGTTCGGCGATCCCGGAGAGGGTGACGAGCAGCCCGGGTGCGGGCAGCACGGACGGCACCATCGCGACAAGTTCCTCGCGCATGCCGACGAAGTGCGCGACGCCGGTGAGGACGAACATGGCCGCGAGCCCGCCGCGCAGGGCGGCCACCGGCCGGCCGTGCAGCCGGGTGACTCCGAGGCGGCCGGCGAGCAGCAGCAGGGCGGTCACAGCAACGAGGGTGATCAGCGGTTCCATGGGTGCGTCTCCTGATCGGCCGGCCGGGCGGAGCGGTCGCTCCGGGCCCTCGGCGACTTTCGCGGACCGTGCTCCTCAGCGTCCCGCCGACGGCCCGGGCGGGCGTTGTACAGTCACCGGGAATGCCGCGATCCGACATCGAAGAGGTGCATCATGGCGCGATCCGTCACCCTTGATGACCTGGACCGGCGTCTCGTCCACGCCTTGCAGATCGACGGCCGCGCCCCGTTCAGCCGGATCGCCGCGGTCCTCGGCGTACCGGAGCGGACGGTCGCGCGCCGCTACCACCGTCTGCGGTCGGCTCTGGTCGTGCGGGTCGCGGGCCTGGTCGACAGTGCGCGGATCGGTATGGCCGACTGGTTCGTACGGGTCGACTGCGCGCCCGATGCGACGGAGGCGCTGACCTCCGTACTGGCCCAGCGGGACGACACGTCGTGGATCGCACCGCTGGCGGGCGGAAGCGGCCTCGTGTGCATGGTCCGCACGCCCGCGCCGGGGCAGGCGGTGGGCGGTCGGGACGGGGGCCGGCCGTTCTTCGAGCAGCTCACCAGGACGCCGGGGGTGCGGAACGTCCAGGCGGGTTGCGTACTGCGGCCGGTCGCCGGGGTCGGCGGCTGGTCCGGCCGTACGAGCGCACTCGGTGCGGGCGAGCAGGCGCGGTTGCGCGCGGCGGAGGAGTCAGCGGCCGGCGAGGCGGGCGGCCCCCTCGGCTGGAGCGATGCCGATGCGCGCCTCGCAGGCGAACTGGCCCGCGACGGCCGGGCCGACATCCGGTACCTGGCCGACGCCACCGGCTGGTCGACCTCCACCACGCGCCGCCGTATCGCCCGCCTGCGGGCCACCGGCGTCCTGCACTTCGAAGTGGACGTGGACCCCGCGCACTTCGGCGCTCCGGTCGAGGCGCTGCTGTGGCTGGACGTGGCACCCGGCGCGCTCACCGCGGTGACCGAGGCGCTGGCGCAGCACGCCACGGTCGCCTTCGCCGCCGCCGTCACGGGCCCGGCGGCCGTCTTCGCCATGCTGCAGTGCCGCGACGCCGCCGCCCTCTACGACTACCTGTCCCAGGACCTCGGCGCCCTGCCCGGCATCACCCGCGCCGAGACGGCCCTCATACAGCGCCGCACCAAACGCGCGGGGGCGGTGCTCCTTCCGGAGAAGCGCAACTCGCCGTCCACCAGCGGTTCTTGACCACTCAGCGACTCCACGGGACAGCACCGGACGGCCCGTGTGCTCAACTCGCCGTTCGCGTCAGCTCGTAGGGCGCGGCGTCCGCGTCCGCCGCCCCCTCGGGGCCCCCGCCGGCCTCCGCACACCCAGCCGGCCGGCGCAGCGACGCCGCGCCAGGAGCCGCGTTCAGGTCTGGTCGCGCCGCCCGTCGAGGAGCCGCACGTGCGGGTGCTCGCCCTGCTCGACTCGTCGGCCGAGACCACACCGGCGGTCGTACTCGGACGGCGCGCGGCGCGGCGACGTCCTGGCCTGGAACGTCGCCGGGCACGCCCGCACGGCTGGCCGTCTCCCCTTCGACGCCCCGAGCGATACGGAGCGACGGCCTTCGGTGCCGCGGATGTTCTTCCTCGCACCGCTGACCCGTGAGCTGTTCCGCAACGGGGACCGGCTCGACGAGATCCATGTCGGTCGTCTGCGGCTGACGGCGGGACGCTGTCCGGACGACGCGAAGCCGGCCACGTCGATCGGTGAACTCACCATGGGCAGCCAGGAGTTCGCGTCCCTCCGAGCGAGGGGCGACGTCGCCGACTGCACGACCGCCGCGATGCACATCCAGCATCCGGCGGCCGGCGGCCGGCGCACTGAGCGTCACGTATCAGGTGCGGCTCCAGCCGGACAGCCCCGACCACCGCCTCGAGATCTACACGCCGAACGATCCCGGCTCCGCGCAGGCCATGCTCGCTACCGGCAAGTAGTGACGGGTACTCATATGTGCCCGCAGCAAGCTCAGTTGAGTACTTCGAGCGAGAGGAGTACAGGCAGGTGGCAGGGGGTGTCTGGGCCCGCGGGCCCAAATGTGGAGGTGTTGGGGCCTATTTGCGGAGGGAAGCGTTCTACGGCGTGGGTGGGGCGTGTTGAGTGGCTGCGGCGCCGGTGGAAGGTACCGCCACCCTCCGCCGGCGCTGCTGAGGTCACACCCCCTCTGCCCGCCCTCGGCCCGCGGCCCGCCTCCGACCAGGCGGGCATGCGCGCGGTGAGGGCCGCGGTCGCCCGCCCACCCCTGGGTGACCGTGAACCCCGGCCGGTGAGAGCCGCCGACCGGTCACCGCGACCCGGCCGATCCGCGGCGCAGTCCCCTGCCCCGAGGAGCACGTGCATGACCACGCCCGGACCCCCGCCCCCGTGGGGTGCCCGCGACCAGGAGGACCACCTCCCCGCCGCACATCGGCCCAAGACGCCCGTCGGGTGGTATGTGCCGGACGGCGAGGACACCCGGGCCGCCGACCGTGACACCTGGACCGGCACCGACACGGCCCAGCCGCCCCCGCACTCCGCCGATCCGGCCCCCACGCCCGAGCGAGGACGGCCGGCCCTGCCGGTGTCCGCGCCCGCACCGTACGCAAGGCCGTCGGCACCCGCCCTGCCGTCCCGGCCCGCCCTCCTCGCTCTGCCGTCGCCGCGCAGCCTCCCCGGCCCGGACGCGTCGAGGACTCCCCCGGTGGAGCCCGGACCTCACCCCACGCCGCGTCGACACCGGCTGCCCGGCCCCGGCGGCAGCCTGCCCACGGGGTTGAGTACGGACCGCGCCCCGGCCCCACTGTGGGAGGTCGCGGTCGACGACGTGCCGGTGTCGGTGAGCGCCCGCGGCGATCTGGTGGCCGTCGCCACCGCCGGAGGCACGGTCAGTGTCCTGGCCGCTGCCACCGGCGACACCCTCGACTCCCTGAGCCTTCCTGGCGGCGCCCTGCAGGTCGAACTCTCGCCGGACGCCGAGGACTTGATGGCCACGGGGCCCATGGGCCACGCGCTGTGGAACAGGAGAACGGGACGGTCGGACCCGTATGCCGGTGTCACCTCCGCCGACGCCGCCTGGTCGGCGGACGGTGCACAGGTCGCGATCGCCTCGGGCCACCGCGTGCTCGTACTGGACGCGCAGGGCCGGGAGTTGTGGCGTACCGACGACTCCGGCTCGCCCGTCACCGGCGTCGCCTGGATGCCGCAGGGACGCCTGGCGGTGGCCGCCTCCGGGCGCGTACGTACGCACGAGGCCGATTCGGGGCACCCGGTCGGCACGTACGTGTGCGACGGACAGGAGCTCGCGCTCGCCGTCGCACCCAACGGGAAGTGGGTGTGCGCCGGCGACGCGGACGCCGCGGTCCACGTCTGGCGCACCCTCGGTGGCAGCAGCATGACGGTGCGCGGCTATCCGGAGCAGGTGTCCCGGCTCGCGTTCGACGAGACGGGGTACTGGCTGGCCACGGACGGCGCCCCGGACGTCACCGTCTGGGACTTCTCACGCAACGGCCCCACGGGGGCACCTCGCCGGCTGCGCTGTCACCGCACGGTCACCGCGCTGGCCTGGCGCCCCGGCACCGACGGCCACCTGGCCAGCGGCGGGCGGGACGGCACGGTGGCGCTCTGGTACGCGACCAGCGGCCAGGCCCGCTCGTATCTGAGCCCGGCCCGGCTCCTGGACCCGGGACCGGACGCCGACCCGGACGGGGCGAGCGACGGTCCGTACGGCGCCGCCGAGGTGACCGCCCTGGCCTGGGCCGGCCCGCGGCGCCTGGTGACGGCCCGCCGCCACGGCCGTCTCCGCGCCCACGAGTTGCCGGCCAGGGCCGCGTTGTAGCGGGGCGCGGGCCGCCGAGTCGCGCCGCCCACCCGCAACCTGCCGCAGGGAACGCGGTGGTAGGTTCCGGATCAGGTACATGGCACGAGCATTCTCAGGGGGACCGATGCAGAAGTCAGCGCGGAGCCGGGGCCTCGGCCGGATCGCGGCCGGGGTGGCGGGTGGAGCGCTGGCGGCGCTGTTCGCCGCGGGCTGTTCATTCAGTGCCGGCGGCGCGGAGTCGGTGGACAAGGACGAGGTCGCCGAGCAGGCGGCCTCCGCCCTCGGCAAGAAGGTCGGCGGGAATCCCGACGTCACCTGCCCGAAGGACCTCAAGGCCGAGAAGGGCGAGACCGTACGCTGCGAACTGACCTCCGGCAGCCAGAAGTTCGGCGTGACGGTCACCGCGGCGTCGGTCGACGGCGACAAGGTCAAGATGGACTTCAAGGTCGACGACACCCCGGCCGCCGGCGGCGAGGACTCACCGGCACCTTCCGATCCCGCGCAGCCCACCGACACCCCGAGCGCCGGGACCGGTGGCGACGGGCAGTCCGTGAACCGGGCGGAGGTCGCCCGCCAGGGCAAGGCCGCCCTGGCCGCGCAGACGGGCGAGCAGCCGGACGCCTTCTCCTGCCCCCAGGACCTCCCGGCCAAGGTGAACGCCACCATCCGCTGCCAACTCTCCGCAGAGGGAAAGCAGTACGGAGTGACGGTCACCGCGACGTCGGTCGTCAACGGCAAGGTCAAGATGAACTTCAAGGTCGACGGCACACCGGCCGGCTGACGCACGGCCCCTGGGTCTGTCCGGCGGACAGACCCAGGCACCCGGTCACACCGGCAGGGCGTGCAGCTTCTTGCCGTGCAGGGCGTAGACCCGCTTGCGGTCGCCGGCCACCAGCCATGCATGGTGGTCACGGGTGTTGTCGTTGAACCTCCACAGCAGGTCGCCCGTCTTCGCGTCCATCGCGACGATGCCGCCCGCCTTGTCGATGTCGGTGGCGCCGTAGAGGACACCGCCCGCGGCGACGTAGTGCCGGGGCACCTGCACCTTCGCCTCGTAGAGGGCCTTGGACTCCCAGATCTTCTTGCCCGTCGCCGGCTCGAGGGCGCGCATGGTCCGACCGCTGTCGCCGACGTAGAGCACACCGTCGATGACGGCCGGCTCCTTGAAGAGGCTGAAGGTGTCCGCGGACTTGATGGACCACTTCTCCTTGCCGTCGGCCAGGTCGTAGGCCAGCAGCTTGGCGCCCTGCGGGATGATCACGAGGTTCTCGTGGATGGCGAAGAAGCCGTAGTTCGTCTTCGTCGTCTTGTGCGTCCACACCTGCTGACCGGTGGCCGTGTCGCGCACCGTGAGGTTCTTCTTGAAGTCGGTGTAGACGAGGTGGCGGCCCTGGACGGCGGCGTGCAGGCCGTTCTGCATGGTGCCGAGGTCGCGCTGTTCGTTCCAGGCCGGTTTGCCCGTACGGCTGTCGAGCGCGGCGATCACGTTGGTGTGCGAGGAGCCGTCCTTCTCGAGGATCTCGGCGACGACGTACACCTGCTTGTCGTCCACGGCGATCGGCCTCGGCTGCCGGTAGCGCTTGCCCAGGTGGCTGCGCCAGGTCTCCTTGCCGGTGGCCGGGTCGTAGCCGGCGACAGTGCCGTCGTACTTGGCGCTGGCCAGGTACAGGGTGCCCTTGCCGATGAGCATGGGCGCACCCGGGACGGCGCCGTCCGGCAGTGTCCAGCTCTTCTTGCCGGTCTCGCCGTCGAGGGCGGCGAGCGGCGAGCCGCTCGCGATGACCACGCCGCCCGCGGCCACGAGTTCGTCCTGGTCGCCGTACGTCTGCGCGCTGGTGGTCCTCGTCCACACCGGCTCGGGGGCCTGGCCCTTCTTGCCGCCGCCGGCCGGCTTGTCACCGCCGCCGCCGGGCTTGCCGCCGCCCTCGCCGCCGCCGGTGCCCGCGCCCGCCGCGTCGTCCTCGCGGCAGCCGGTCGCCCCTGCGGTCAGGACGGCCAGCGTGAGACCGCCTCCGGCCAGCCGCAGTACGCGTCGCCGGGACGTGGTGCCGCCCGTCGCGCTGTCTCGCATGGCCATCTCGCCGTACCCCCGTGAAGTCGTCCGGTTTCGTTCGATGTCGTCCGCGGCCGCCCGAAGCGGTCGACGCGGAATCCCGAGCGGGCCGGCGCGGCACTCCTGCACGCGCGCCCTCACCCGCAACCAGGAACGCTAACGGGTACCGCCCGCCACGAACGACCCCACCTCCCAACCGGGACAACGCCGTGAACCAACCGAGACATGGGCTTCGCCTATGCCCCGATACGCCCGCTGTCGGCCCGGTGATCACCGTCATCACCGTCATCACCGGTTCAGCCGGTGACGTCACCGATACGTCGTCACCGATACGTCGTCGCCGCCGGCCTCGTGACGTCCGAGCCGTACAGCCGGAGCCGGGCCTCCTCGTCCGAGAGCCGTCCGATGCGGATCCCGAAGAGCCACGTGGGGCCGAGGAACAGGCTGTTGGCGCCCGCGAGATCGAGGGCCAGGCACTTCGGCCAGTTCCCTGCCGACGTTTCGTACGCGCGGGCTTCCAGACACCGCAGCCGTTCGAATCCGTCTCCGAAGAACCGCTCGCCCCACGAGGCGACCACCACTTCGTCCTCAGGCGTCGAGGAAACCGTGCGGCGGCTTCCGCGGTCGCCGCGCCCGCCGGTACTCCGCGGGCGAGGCCACTCCCGGCGCCTCTCCCCCGATCGTCAGATCGTTGAACTCCTTGTCCAGGGCGGCGAGTTGGCGCGTCAGCAGGTCCAGCTCCGGGCCCGGCAGCTCGACCGCGTCGAGGGCGTCGCGGGCACGGAGGTCTTCGGCGTAGAGGTCGCGGCGGTACGTACCGTCCGGAGGCCAGTCCGCGGACATCCGGCGGATCAGGCGCTCCCAGAGCATCAGGGACTCGCGCGCGCGGTTGGCGGCGCTACCGGCAGGCAGCGTGCCGTCCGGGTCGACCTGGGCACGGAAGGTGTCCGTGGCCGGGGTGTCCAGCAGGACCGCCCGCAGCCGCTCCGGCAGCGGTTCCACGGGAGTGCCCGGCAGTCCGTCGACCGGCGCCTGCGACGCAGTCACCCGCCACGGCTCGTCCGCGTCGTCCGGCTCGACGACCCGCACCCAGGTCACCGCGCCGTCCGGCTCGACCGCGTCGTGGTCGACCTGGCCGACCGCGTAGAGCACGGTGGCACCGGCGTACCGCGCGAGCCGCGCCGCCGCCTCCGGCAGACCGGGCGGCGCGGGCACGGCGTCCTGGACGTACACGTCCAGGGCGAGCCGCACATCACCCCGCAGCCGCCGGTACTCGCACAGCACGGACGCGGACCAGTTCCGCCCGGCGCCATCGTCCTCCGCGTCCGCCTCCGCGACATCCACGTCCGCGACCGGCACCCGGAACACCTCGGCCAACAGCCGGGCCGGGTCGTCCGGTTCAGACGCCCCGGCCACGAGCAATCCGTAAGCGCTCACGTGCGACCGCCTCAGCGGTAGGACGTGACGGCCACCGCCGTTCCCGCGTCCGGGCCGTGCTGCCGGCGCCAGAATTCCTCGTCCGACAGGCGCCCGATGCGGATACCGAAAACCCAAGTCGGATCGAAGAACAGGGTGTTGGCGCCCTCGAATTCGAGGGCCAGGCACTTCGGCCAATTCCCCGCCGCGGTTTCGTACGCACGGGCTTCCAGGCACCGCAACTGCTCGAATCCGTCGCCGAAGAACTGCTCGCCCCACGAGGCGACCATCACTTCGTCCTCCGCCTCGTCCAAGAACTCGATGTCCGACCAGTCGACCCGCTCGGCCTCGCGGATCTCGAGCGCGTCGTACTGGCCCACCGAACGGAGCCGCAGGACACCTTCGTCCAACTGCAGCCATACGACCTCCGGCTGCGGCCGGAACTCGACGAACAGGCCGTCGCGGTCGGCCCATCCGGGCACCAGGACATCTGTCACGACACGGTCCCGCAGTACGTCCAGCCATCCGGAACGGTCTGAATCAGACATCGAGGCGGCCCCTTCCCGAGCTCATCACCCGCCGACCCTACTTCCCCGAAAGTCAGCCCTTGGGCTTGGGCATCTTCTTGGTGATCTCGATCCCGTTGTCCAGGCCTTCGCCGCTCTTGAGAGCGGTCCAGAAATCACCGTTCTCGCGCAGCACAATGGTCACACCGCGCCCCCGGTACACAAGGCCCTCGGGTTCACCCTTCTTGAGGGTTCCCTTGCCCACCAGGTCGAAGGTGCCGTCCTTGATTCCCTTGGAAATGTCCTCCCGGAATGCGGGACCGTCGTCCTTCAGCTTCTTGTACTTCTTGCCGAGGGCGTCACCGACCAGTTGCTTGTGCCGCTGATAGTGATCCTTGAACTTCTTCGGATCGCCCTCACCGACCTGCTTCGACCGTGCGTCCTTGACCTCGTCCGCAGACAGGTCGCCGCACCCGTCGTCGTTGTGAACGAGGGCGTTCGAGGCCCCGATTCCGACGTAGTAGGTGTGCATGCCGGAGACCGTGAGGTCGTGCGTGGTCTGGCGCTGGGTGTAGCGGGTCAAGGAGGTGACGGGGTGGTATCCACCGTCCGCGGTCCGGAGGTGATCACCGGCCGTGATGTCACCCGCGTCGACCCAACGCTTCTCGGCGGGGAGCCAGAAGGGGTGGGTGTCGGTCGCCGTCAGGGTGTCGACGCTGCTTCCGGCACCGGCGATCGTGAGGCGGGTGAAGTGCTTGTCGTCGTGGGTGGTGATGGTCCGGGTCACCGGCCGGGCCGCTGTGACACCCGTGGACGGGTCCGTCGCCACGACCCTGTCGCCGAGGTCGACCGATTCGATGGGGATGCGGCTGCCGTCAGCCATCACGACTGAAGTGCCGGGCAGGAAGGAGTGCTTGGACTTGCAGGCCACGCGCTTCTTCTTGGCCGCGTCCGCCTTCTTCTTGAGGTCGGCGGTCTCCTTCTTCAGCTTCTTGATCTTCTTCGACTGGCCGTAGAGGTCCTTGAGCCCCTTCGCGACCTTCGAACCGTTCTTGACGACCGACTTGCCGACCTGCCAGGCCTTCTTCGGGTTGAGGAGGTACTTCTTCGCCAGCTTGAGCGGCATGCCGCCCGCGGCCATCAGCAGTGCGTTGATGACCGTCTCCGTGCAGGCCGAACCGTCGCCCTCGGTGATGCACTTGAGGGCGTCGGTGATGCCGGTCTCCTCACCGGCGATCTTGATGAGTTCCTCGGCGGCCTTCTTCAGGTCCTTCTTGGTGACGTTGTAGTCCTTGAGGGCCTTGTCGAGGTCGCTCTTGGACTTGTTGTAGGCGATCTCGTCGGCGGAGAGGTTCTCGTCGCCGCCGTTCTCACCGCCGTTGTCGTTGGCGGGCTGGCCCTTGCCGCTGTCGTCGGGGTCGACGTCCGGCTTGCCGGGATTGCCTCCGTCGCCCTTCGGACCGTCGGCCTGGTTCTGTCCGCCGTCGCCGTCGCCGTCACCGCCCCCGCAGCCGTCCCCACCGGTGATCTCACAGACCTTGGTGCCGACCGTGCTGGCGACCGTCTCGTTGATCGACGTGCCGAAGACGGCCGCGACGATCAGGGCGACCAGAACGAGGACGCCCGCGTACTCCGTCACCGTCGCGCCGCGGTCGATGTGCCGCAGGCCCAACTGACGGGTCAGCGATAATTTCCTGCGCAGCCTCGGAGAGGCCGCCGCCTTCCGTATGCGTGCCGTCCTCGTCGCCGGCCTGACGCCGTTCCCCCGACTCATGCTCCCGCTCCGCCCGTCAGCTTCTTGATCTGCGCGTCGACCAGCCCCTGCGGGAAGGCCGTCTTCTTCGGGTCGAACGGGTTGTACGTGAGGAACATCGCCACCGTCGAACCCGAACGCGCGTACACGAACTTCATCGGCATCTCGCTGCTCATGCCCTCGGCGACCTCTTCGCCGTCCGCCACGTCCCCGACCAGGTCGTACGCCACGGCCTGGTCCGCGCCCTTCGGCGGCGTCTGCGTGTCGACGCGGGTGAACTCCTGGTTGTCCTCGGCCGAGGTGCCGGTCGCCTTGAAACCGTCGCCGCAGTTGTCGACCGCGTTCTTCAGCGCCTCCAGCGCCTTCGTCGCATCGGCCGCACTCTCGTACGACGACAACGCGACCTGGCTGCCGAGGCCCTCCTCGAGACGCTTGGCCTTCGGGCCGATCACCGCGCGGCGTTCGGTCTCGGCGGCGCCGGCGGGCGCGACCTCGTTGAGGGTGTCGATCAGCGGCTGGCACTCGCTGCCGCTGGCCTTCATACCGCCGGAGGTGTCCACCTCGTCCGGGCCGGGCTTCTCGACCACGTAGCCCTTCAGCGGTCCGGTGAGGTCGGACTTCACCAGCAGCAGTTTCGCCAACTCGGCGGTGGACAGCTTGCGTTCGGACCCCGAACCGGATCCCGGGTCCGAACCTCCGGACTCGCCTGACGTATCGTCACCTGAACCGGACTTCCCGGGCGCCGACGACGCCCCCTTGTCCGCGTCCGGCTTCTTCGCTGCGTCGTCCGATCCGCCGTCGTCCGAGCCCGACCCACAGGCCACCGCCGAGACGCTCAGGGCTATCGACGCCACCGACGCGGCGAGCACGCGCCGAACGGTAGACAGCTTCACGTACACCACTCCTGACGTTCCGGTGACCAGCCTGCACCGCACCCCGTAAGGAATCGCCACGACAGCGATGCGGCTCGACCGCCACCGGCGGCCCTTGAGCCGACGGGCGGCACACGCGCCCCGTTCCCCCGAATGCTGACGCAAATCATCGCGCGTTCACCCCGTCCCGCGCAGGGACTTATGAGACGAAATAGTGCAGGTGTGCGGTGAGTTCCGTCACGAACCGCCGTCGGGCGGCGTGTGCGTGTACCGCGATGTCCGTCGGTGAGGCAGTTGCCGCACGGCCGCGCCCGGCCCTTCGGCAGCACGCCGAGGAGCCGGGCGCGAGGCCGGTCAGTGAGGGGCGTCATGGGACACAGCGGTCACGCTGCGCGGCGCGGGAGCCGGGACGGCCCGCGAGCCGCTGCGGTACGTGGCGATGCCCACCGCGAGGAGCCAGTAGCTGAGCAGGGCGCCCATCGAGGCGGTGGTGCCCCAGCCGTTCGCGGCGTAGAAGTTCGCGGGGTCGTTGCCGAAGAACAGCGACGGTACGAACAGCACGTTGACGACCGCCAGGACGTAAGCGGACCGGCCCGTCCAGCGCGGAAGCAGAGCGGTGCGCGAGACGACGAAGCCCACGGCGGCCAGGAACATCGCGAGCATCAGACGGGAGATCGATCCGTAGAGGATGTAGGTGCCGCTGACGTCGATGGTCGGGTCGATCGCCTGGTCGGCGGCGATGACCGCACCCGCTTCCAGGCCGCTGGAGACCAGGGTGATCGTCGCGTAGACCAGGCCCGTGGCGAAGACGAGCGAGCCGGCCCAGGAGTACTGCGGAGCTGCCCGGGCCACCAACTCCCTCAGTGCGGTGACGAACACGAGCAGGCAGGCCAGGGCGACGATGCCGATCAGCAGCCTGCTCAGGACGTTCCAGTCCGGCGGCGGGCCCGAGTAGATGAAGTACAGGGGTACTTCGACGATGAGGGCGGCCGCAGCGGCGATGCCTGCCGCGCCGGTCAGGCGGCGCGCGAGCGTTTCGGGCATGACTGTCTCCCAGTTGGTGACTGCGTGGGTGGATGAGGCGTCGGCCGGGTCTTCGCCGGCGCCCGTCGGGCCGACACCTGAATCCTGCTCCTCGCCCAGGCCGGCGTCGCTGGGCCTGGGGACCGTGGTGGGGTGGCGTCAGCACCACCCTTGCGGGGTGGACTTGTACGCGCCGGGGCACGGTCGGAGGTGGATGTGTGCGTGCCGGGGCCGGCTGCTTCTTCGTGTCCTGCAGTTCATCGCGGGGCCGACGGAAGTTCGCCGTGGCCGGGGAACCCTGAAACCGGGGCGGCCCGTCCCCGGTTGCGGGACGTACTCGACGCCCACAGGGGCTGCTCGGCCACCGGGGAGAGCATGTGACGACGCGGATGCGGGTGCGGATGCCGGGATGGTTGCGCACCTCGCTGGGGACCTGGCTGCGGATGCCGACATGGCTGCGCAGGCCGGGAGTCCGGCGCATCGTGGTGCGGGGAGCTGCCACGCTGCTGCCGGTGTCCGCGGTGCTCGCGGTGTACGCGTGGACGCACTGGAGTCTCGCGGGCAGCTCCGCGTCCCCGCCGCCGACGGCCGTGGCGGTGGTCGTCGGGCTCGTGATCGGCGTGGGCTCGATGGTGGTCTGCTTCCGGCTGCGGCCCGACAACGGCGGCTGCTTCGGCGCCCTGTTCCTGGCCATGGCGCTGCTTGCGACGGTCGCCGCCGCCGACGCGCGGGCGACCCGGAGCGGTGAGGCGGTGTGCGTCGTACGCGAGGCCACCAGCCGGGAACAGGGTTCGCACGGTGAAGGCGGCCCGCCCACGAGGACGGTCCACCGGGTGGAACTGCGCTGCCCGGGCGGTTACCCCACCGCCCTCAAGGACGACAAGGCCATGGCCTCGAAGGGCGAGAAGATACGCGTCGCCTACGACCCGCGCCGTCAGGTGTCCCCGGAGATCGCGGGCCGCAGCACCCCGTGGGGTGCCTTCGTGGCGACCCTGGTTCTGACGGCGATCACCACACTCCTGGCCGCCTGGCCCCGGAAACCGGAGCGGGACCGAGGTGACCGGGCTGGGAGGTAGGTGACCGGGCTGGGAGGTAAGGGAGTTGAGGCGCGGACCGGCCGATGCCGCCACCTGATCGTCGTCAGGCGGCTCGGCTGACGTCCAGCCGTTCGGACGACGGCTCGTATCCGGCTGCCCGGTAGGTGGCGACGGCGGCGACGTTCGAGCTCTGGGTACTGACGAGCGCGCTCGATGCGCCCAGTTCCCGCAGCGCGGCCGCGGCGGCGACACTGATCGCCGTCCCGTACCCGCGACCGCGGTGGTCGGCGTGCACGCCCACCGGCTCCAGCAGGCCGGGGCGGCCGGGCCCGGCCGACCAGACCGTCGCCGCGGCCACCGCGTTGTCCTGCTCGTCGTAGCCGATCAGGCAGCGGGCGTCGGCGTAGACCGGCCCGGCCGCGAGGACGTGCCAGATCTCCTCGGTGAACCTCGGGCTGCCGAACGCCGAGCGGTGCACCGCGGTCCGCACCCCCGCCGTACCCGGACCGGCCACCTCGATCCGCAGGCCGGAGTCCTTCACCGGCTCGGCGAGGTCGCGGCGCAACGGCGTCCACGGTTCGTCCGGATTCCAGCCCGCCGCCAGGAGGACCTCGCGGAGCAGGGCGCCGACGGGGATTTCCAGACCGACCCGCCCGGGCGGCAGGACCCCGCGCTCCGGATCGTCGAGGTCCGCCAGCAGCCGGTGCGCCAGATCGCCGTCCTGTCGCAGGTCCGGCGCGGTCGTCAGGCGCAGCACATCAGGGCCGTCCAGGTACCCGACGGCAACGATCCGGCCGTCCGCGCTCCAGGTGCGGACGGCCGCGGCCAGCCTCTCCGCGCCCAATGCCCAGGCCCAGCCGAGGTCTCCCGGATGGAGTTGCAGCGGCGTGCGGTCGTCCTGCCATGCGCGGAGGGCGTCCACGACCCCGGGCAGCTCGTCGACACCGGGCTCGTGCAGGACGATCGTCATGTCCCGTATCCCACACCGGCGCGGCGACGGGCCGCACCTGGTTTTCCTCGGGCAATCCTGCGCTGCCGCCGGGCCGACCGGACACGCCCCAGGTCCGTCGCGAGGCGTCTTCCCCTTTCAAGTCCCGCTCCCTGCACGGCACATAAGCGACCGTGCCGTCGAGCCGCCCGCTACCGTGGGGCACGTGTGCTTCTACGCCATGACCTCCTACAAGCTGCACCACGCATGCACGTCGTGCCGTGTCAGCTTCAAGCGGCATGCGCCGGGGCAGGGGGTGCATCACCCGTGCCCGAACTGCGGGCGTCCGCTCGTCTGCGCGGGCCACGACTTCGCCCCGCCGCCCAGGCGCGACGTGCACGCATGGTCCGTGGTCGCGGCCGTACTGGGCGAAGGGCTGCGCTACGAGGGCCGCTCGGGCTGCGGATGCGGCAGGGAGCCCGAGTACCGGCCCCGCACCCGCGCCGAACTGCGCGCACGCCGCCTCGCCGCCGAACGGGACGGCCTGCCGCTGTCCGAGACGTTGATCCGGCCCGACGCGTCGACCACGGACGGCAGTTCGTCGGGCCGGCGCCAGAGCTTGTCGTAGCTGCGGGACCGTTCAGGCCGTCGGCCGACCCGATCCCAGGCACTCGGACCGGCGCTCGGGCCGGCGGTGAATTTCGGTCAATGCAGACGGTCAAAGCTTGAATAGTTCCACTACCTCTGCAGGTCAGCGCATCGTTCGTCGTTGTACCAAGCGGGATCGCCCGCACGGTGGGCACGTACCCGCGATGTGGTCCGGACTCATCTGAGCTGGCCGAACAGCTGCACGGCATCCGGCTATCGGGCACCTGCATCCGGAAATCGACCACCGACCTGGCGCTCACCCTCCGCAGCCGCAAGACTCCTCGCCGTTGCCAACGCCACCCGCATCGACCGAAGGAGCCCTTCCATGCGTCCCCTCATGCGTCCCCTCGTCCAGGCCACAGGTGCAGCCGCCGCCGCGGCCTCGGTCGCCGTGCTGTCGGCGGGCACCGCGCACGCCGAGCCGGACACGCGGTCCACGGCCACGAGCCTGTACGCCCCCTCCGCACTGGTCCTGACGATCGGACAGGGCGACGACCCGGCGACGATGATCTCGGAGCGCGCGGTGACCCTGACCTGTACGCCGACTCCTGGCGGGACCCATCCCGCGGCGACCGGCGCCTGCGCCGAACTCGCCGGCGTCAAGGGCCGGTTCACGGAGCTGGTCGGCGCTGCGCCGGGCGCGTGGTGCACGAAGGAGTGGCGGCCCGTGGTCGTCACCGCCGACGGCGTCTGGAACGGCAGACATGTCCGGTGGTCCGCGTCGTTCGCCAACCCGTGCGAGATGAAGGCCGGCCTCGGCGAAGGCACCGCCCTCACCTTCTGACCGCCACCACCGGGGTCCGCGCCGCACTGCGACCGCGCCGGCCCCACTCCCCCAGCATCCCGGCGGCCCCCGTGGGGGGAGGCCGCCGGGACCCCGGGCCATCGCCGCAGGACCGGCGGCCGGCCGCGACGGTCAGCGGCTCAGCCCCGCCACTCGCGCGCGAGCGTCGCGTAGATGCATTCGCTGCCCCAGCGGTCCCCGTCGAGGCCGCTCTCGATCAGGTGCGCCTCCCGGCGCATTCCGAGCCGCTCGCACACGCCCACCGAGCCGGTATTGAGGGCATCGAGGCGGGCGAAGATCCGGTGCACGCCCAGCTCGGTGAAGGCCAGCGAGGCCAGCGCACGTGCGGCTTCGGTGGCGTATCCCCGGCCGGCGTGCCGCGGATGGAAGACCCAGCCGATCTCGGCCTGCCGGGCCCGGGCGTCGGTCAGGGTGAGGACGACCTCGCCGATGACACCCGGCTCGTCCGCCCGGCACACGGCCAGCAGGAGCCTGTCGTCGTCCGAGCTCCAGGCCGTGCCGCCGGAGCGCGCGGCGATGGACTCGGCGCAGCCCTGGAGGGTGAGCGGATCGCGGTAGAGGTAGCGGGCCACCTCCGGCAGCGACTGGTAGGCGTGACGCTCTTCGGCATCACCTGGCTCGAAGAGCCGCAGGATCAGCCGGTCCGTGGTGACCGGCGCCGAGATGTACCGCGCGGCCGCGCTCAACGAACCTCCCATGACCCATCACCCATGACGTACGTCCGGCGATCGTTTCCGGTCGGAGCGCGCAAGGGCAACCCATTTCCGCCCGGCCACCCGGCCACCCGGCCATCCACCCTGCCGCGCTCGTCCGGTTCTCCGCGATCACCGCGATCACCGTCCGGCGGGCCTCTCGCCCCTCACCCCGTGGCCCCGCGCGCCGGCCCGCGCAGCATGCGTACGTACGCGCCCCGGCGGGCGGGCGAGGTGACGTGTCCGGCCGCGGCGTGTTCGGCGCGGTCGAGGCTGTCTTCGAGCAGGGCGTCGTGGAGGTGCCGGTAGGCGAGGGGCCAGGTGAGCCGGGCCGGCCCACGGACCCGCATGGCGAGCGTGTGCCGCAGGACGGTGCGCGCCGCGTCGACCGGGTGGACGGAGTACTCGTGGAAGCCGTGGAAACCCCGCGGCCCGCTGAACGTGAACCGCACCCACTGGCCGGGCGCATACGCACACACCGTGTACCGGACCGGCCCGTGTCCACCGCGAGAGCCGGGCGCGAGGCCGCCCGAGAGTCGCATCGCGGGCCATGCGCCGGCGGGCCACAGGCGGTCCGCCTCGGTGGCCAACGAGTCGACCAGTGCGCCGACTTGGGCGGCGCCGGCAGGGAGGAGGCGTTCGTGGACATCGAGTACGGCCATGGCGTATCGCATCCCCTTCAGGCGCGCCGGTGCGCGCCGAGGCGTATTGGAGAGTGCTCTCTATAATTATGGAGAGTACTCTCGAATACATGGCGAGGCCACCTCAGTACGACAGCGACCGGCTGCTGGACGCGGCACTCGAACTCGCGGCGGGCGCGGGGCCGCCCGCGGTGACCATGGCCGCGGTCGCCAAGGCGGCGGGCGCCCCGAGCGGCTCGGTGTACCACCGCTTCCCGTCCCGGACCGCGCTCCTGGCGGAGCTGTGGCTGCGTACGGTCGAGGACTTCCAGGAGGGCTGGCTCGCGGCCCTGTCCGGCCCCTCGGACCCGGCAGCCTCTGCCGCGGCGGGGGCCCGGCACGTGGTGGCCTGGAGCCGCGGCCACCGGCCATCGGCCGCCGTACTTCTCTACGGCACGGAGGACTACGGGCGGGCCGACTGGAGCGAACCGCATCTGCGCCGCGCGAAACAAGGGCACGACCAGGTGCACACCGCACTCCGCGCGCTGGGCAAGTCCCTCGGCCTGCAAGGGAAGTTGGAGTGGGACCAACTGACCCTCGCGGTCGTCGAGCTGCCCCTGGCAGTGGTCCGCGGCCCGCTGCGCACCGGCGCCCCGATCCCGGTGCGGTCCGAGGACCTGGCCGAGCGGAGCACCAGGGCCCTGCTCGCGGGACTTGCGGGTCAGGGCCCGTGATGCACGGCGCGCCCGCCGGCCTGCGGAGCTTCGGGCAGAGTGAGCGCCGAGTGGGCCGGATTCCCCTCCGCGGCGGGCATCGTGGCCAGGCTGCGCAGCATCGCGTTGCGCCGCTCCAGCGCCCGTCGCGTGGTCGGGAAGAGTGCGGCACCGCCGTCGCCGACCAGGTCCTGATTCAGCGTCACGAACGCGCGGGTGTCGCGCTCGTAGGCGGCGAAGCCCGCGGTGTGGTCCCGGTCGGCCAGCGAAGCGGCCAGCATGTACGCGCCGACCAGGGCGAGGCTCGAGCCCTGGCCGGTGAGGAACGACGGTGCGTACGCGGCGTCGCCCACCAGCGCGACCCTGCCGCGCGACCAGCGGGGCATACGGATCTGGCCCACCCCGTCGAAGAACAGGTCGTCCGCGTCGCGCAGGGCGTCGAGCATGCCCGGGACCTCCCACCCCGCGTCTGCGAACACCCCCTCGACCAGGGCCCGTTGGGACGCAGGGTCCCCGAACGCGTGGAACGGTGCCTGCGGGTGCGCGAAGTTCAGGAAGGCGTGCACGTCATCGTCCTTGCCGCCCACCGCGTAGAGCGCGGCGGCCCTGCCGGGGGTGTTCCACATCGCGACTTCCTCGGCGAGCCCGAGGGTGTTGCGCATGCTGAACACGGCGAAGCAGTAGCCGAGATACCGGTGGAACGGCTCCTCGGGGCCGAACGCGAGCCGCCGGGTGTGCGAGTGCACGCCGTCCGCTGCGATCACGACGTCGTACGTACGCCCGGCGCCCCCGCGGAAGGTGACGTCGACGCCGTGACCGGACCCGTCGGAGGCCAGGCCGTCGGCCGTGTCGATGGATTCGTCGAACAGGAACTCCACGTCGTCGCGTACCGCCGCATGGAGTGCCTCGGTCAGGTCCCCGCGCCGGACCTCCAGATCCTGTCCGGCGACACCGCCGGAGACACGGTGCGGTTCCACCGAGGCGATCTCGCCGCCGTCCTCCTCGAGGAAGGTCATCCGCCGCAGGTCGATGTGCGCCTCCCGCAGCCGCGGCAGGATGCCCATCCTGCGGACGACCTCCAGCGCGGTGCCGCGCACGTCGATGGGGTATCCGCCACCACGCGGGGCGGCCGCCTTCTCGACGACCGTGACCTCGAATCCGCAGCGGTTCAGCCAGAACGCGAGCGCGGGCCCCGCGATACTGGCTCCGGAGATCAGCGCGGTGCGGCACCTCGGCTTCGTACGACGGATTCTCAACTCACCAGTACCCGGCATTACTTGACTCCTCTACTCATGGTGCGGGCGACGAACAGGGCCGCCGCCGCGACGGCACCGGCCAGGACGAAGCCGACGACGAAGGCCGATTCGGCCGGGACGTCGGAGCCGGCCGGGGTGCCGGCCGTGAGGATCGCGCCGCTGACCTGCACGCCGACCGCGTAGCCGACCACGCGGGTCACCAGGACCAGACTGGTGGCGATGCCGGTGTCGCCCCGGTCGACGGACGTGGCGGTACTGGTCACCATGGCCGTGACACACAGCCCGTTGGCGAGCGCGATCAGCAGCTTGCCGACGACGAGGTGCCAGACCTCGCTGTGCCACGCCGCAAGGCCGATCAGCGCGCCGGCCATCATGACGATCCCGGCGACCACCACGGCCCGGGACCCGAGACGCCGCGCCCCGACCCCGCCGATCGGCCCGGCCAGTGACGCGGCCACGGCGCCCGGCAGCAGGAAGAACCCGATCTCGGTGGCACCGGCCCCGAATCCGTATCCGTCCGCGGACACCGCGAACAGCTGCGGGACCAGGTACATGGCCACCGAGGTACCGACACAGATCACGAAGGTCAGCACGCACGCCTTCCACACGGCGGGCCGCGCCAGCATGCGGGGGTCGATCATCGGCGACGCGGCCCGGCGTTCCACGGCCACCCATCCGGCCGCGAGGCCGGCGAGGAGGACCACGAGCGCGCCCAACGCGACTGGCTGTGCACCGAGTTCGGGCAGCAGCGCGAGCCCGAGCATGAGCGTGACCAGCGTCGCGCTCAGCAGGGCCAGGCCGGGCCAGTCGACGCCGGTGTCGTCGGGGCGGCCCGGCGGGTCGTCCGGCATCAGCCTGTTCACCAGCACGGTGGCGCCGATGACGGCGAGCGTCGGCAGCGCGAACATCCAGTGCCGGGACAGCCCTTCGGCCACCGGACCGGCCGACAGCGTGCCGGCCATCCCACCGCCGACGAACAGTCCGCTGACCACCCCGATGGCCACCTTCGACTCCCCGTCGGGGAGGTTCTTGCGCACCAGGATGAACGACAGGGGCAGCGCACCCACCATGGCGCCCTGCAGTACCTGGCCGAGCAGCAGGACCGGCAGATTCGGTGCGAGCGCGGACACCAGACCGCCGGCACCGACCACCGCCATCAGCCGGATCAGGACGCGCTTCCCGCCGTAGCGGTCGCCGAACTTGCCCGCGACCGGGGTGACGAGCGCCCCGGTGATCAGCAGGACGACGCTGAGCAACGCGCCTTGGGCCGGACTCATGCCCAACTCGCGCTGCAGGAGCGGGAGTGTCGGTGTCACCACCGACTCCAGGGCACCGGTGGCGACGGCCAGCAGGCCGAGGGCGCCGATCGCGGCCTTACCGATACGGGCCGGGGGAGCCAGAGTTGCGCTCATGGACGTCCTTTCCCTGGTGGCCGGGTGCCTCACGCCATCGCCGGAGGGGCGGCCGTACGCGGGGCGCCTCCAGCTCGCACTACACTACACCGTGCAGTGTAGGACGGTGGTGCGAGACGGCTAGGATGTGCCCATGCCGACCACGAAGACGCCGAGCGCGAAGACCCTGCGCGAGGGGTCCGCACCGAAGCGGGCCGCCATCCTGGCGGCGGCCCGGGAACTGTTCCTGGCCGACGGCTTCGACCGCTCGAGCGTCGACGCGGTGGCCGCGCGAGCAGGGGTGTCCAAACGGACGGTCTACGACTACTTCGGCGACAAGCGGACGCTGCTCAAAGCGGTCGTCGACTCCGTCGCCCAGTCACTGATCACCACGATCCGGCGCACGCTCGACGACACCGTCACCGAGGCCACCGAGGCCGGCCGGCTCGAGAACGCGCTGGTCACGTTCTCGATGCGGATCGCGACCGAGATGCTCGGCTCGGCGGAATACGCGACGCTGCGGCGCCTGGTCCGGACGGAGTCCGGGAACCTGCCGCAGCAGGACTACAACTCCATGGCCGACACCCCGGACGAGGCACTCGCCGAGCGGTTCGCCGCCCTCGCCGAGGCCGGACTGCTCGTCGTCCCCGACGCGCGCCTCGCGGCCGACCAGTACCTCGCGCTGACCTTCGGCGTCGCACTCGACCGGCTCGGGTCCGCGAACGCCGCCCAGGACGACCGGGTCAAGCCGCTCGTCGTCGAGGGAGTGCGGACGTTTCTGCGGGCGTACCGGTCCGCTTGAGCCCGTGAATCCGTGAGCGCGTCGGCGGACTACCGTCACCGCCCCGACGGCCGCCGCCACTGCAGGCCCTCGCCCACCATCGGGAGGCTGTGCAGCGACTGCGCGGACGGCGCGGGCAGCGGCACACCCACGGCATCGGCCGTCTCCGCGCGGAACGACTGCAGCAGGTAGGCCACCAGACGCCGGGACGCCGCAGCGTCGTCCGGCAGCGTGGCCACCAGACCGCTGTGCGCCGCGATCACCACCGGCACGTCCGACGGACGGAAATCGGCCCGCAGCGCCCCTGCGGCCTGGGCCCTGCGTACGAGGCCGGCGAGGTCACGTGCTGCCTGCTCCCGGGCCTGCGCGTGCTCCGGCCCGGCGTGCGGGAAGGCCGCGGCGAACGCGGTCGGGAATCCGCGCTCCTCCCGCTGGAGCGCGCAGAACGTCTCGATCAGACCCTGGAAACCGTGCCACGGATCGGGGTCGTCGAGAGCATCGGTGAGCGCCTGGACACAGGCCTTCATCTGCCGCGTGTACGCGCCGCGCACCAGGTCGTCCCGGGTCGGGAAGTGCCGGTACAGCGTGGCCACCCCGACCCGGGCCCGGCGGGCCACCGTCGCCATCGGTGCGTCGATCCCGTGCTCAGCGAAGACGGCGCGCGCTGCGACGAGGAGCGCCTCGCGGTTACGCAGGGCATCCGCGCGCACCCCGTCGGGATTTTCGATCCGATCACCGGCGTTCTCGGTCCGCGCGCCGGCGTTCTTGATCCGAGAGGATTCCGTCATCACTGTTTCTCGCTTCCGGCCAAGCGGACGATTCCGTCCACTTACGAGCCTACGGTCGACGACAGATCCCCGTACATCCCGGTTGACCGAGGCAGGCGCAAGTGAACGACCGAACGATGAAAGCAGTGCTCTACGACCGCTACGGCACCCCCGACGTGCTCTACGTGGGCCAGGTGCCCGTGCCCGAACCCGCACCGGGCGAGGCGCTCGTCCGCGTGCGGGCCTGCAGCATCAACGGTGGCGAGCTGCAGGCCCGCGCCGGCGGGATCCGGCTCCTGACCGGCCGGAAGTTCCCGAAGCGCGTCGGCCTCGACCTGACCGGCGAGATCGTCGCGGTGGGCAGCGGCGCGACGTCGGTCCGCGTCGGCGACCGCGTCTGGGGCACCCTGGGCCGGACCTCCGGCTTCGGCACCGCCGCCGAGTACGTGACCGTACCCGCCGAACGGCTCGGCCTCGTCCCCGACGGCGTCGACCTGGTGGACGCCGCCGCGCTGCCCGTGGCCACGACGGCGATCACCGCACTGCAGGACAAGGCCGGCCTGCGTCCCGGCGAACGGCTCCTCGTACGAGGCGCGGCGGGCGGCGTCGGCAACGCCGGCGTCCAGCTCGGCCGGGCGTACGGCGCCGAGGTCACCGCACTCGCCCGTGCCACCAACCACGACTTCGTCCGCGACCTCGGCGCGCACCACGTCGTCGACCACCGGGCCGTACCGCCCGAGCAGTTGGGCCGCTTCGACGTGATCCTGGACACCGCGGGTTCCGACCTGCGGACCTTCCGGGGCCTGCTGAATCCCGGCGGCCGCATGGTCTCCATCGCGTTCGACACGGCACGGCCCGTCCCGTCGCTCGGCTACATCGCCGCCAGCGCGGTGCACGGCCGCGGCCGGGTGCGCTTCTTCAGCGGCAACCCCAAGCGCGCGGACCTCGACACCCTCGCCCGCCACGTCACCGAGGAGAAGCTGAGCCCGGCGGTGGACACGATCTTCCCGCTGGAGGAGACGGGCGCGGCCCATCGGGCGCTGGAGGCCGGCGGCGTACGGGGGAAGTACGTGGTGAGGGTGGATTAGGGCTTGTCGTTCGGATCGACGTGGGTCCCGGAGGCGGGCGTCGGACGGCCTGCCGGGCCCGGCGTCACCCTTCGGCCGTCATCCGTGGTACTCGACCTTGTCCCAGAAGTCGGTCCGCGGGTCGGTGGCACGCGGGTCCTCGGTCCGCCGCATCCAGTGCTGCAGCTGCCTGCCGAGGCGGGCCTTCACCGCGGCATGCCCGGGGTCGTCCGCGAGGTTCACCAGGCTGTGCGGGTCGGATTCGAGGTCGTAGAGCTCCTCCGCCGGCCGCTTGCCGGTGGCCAGTTGGAAGAACCTGGCGAACTCCGGCTCGTCCCGGTGGTCGAGGAGCTGGGTCTTGGTGGGTCCCCCGTCGATGTCGCCGAAGATGCCCCGGTCGGGCGAGGGCGGTTGCGGGTCGCCGGCGGGCCAGCGCTCGGGGAAGAAGTTGCGCAGGTAGAGCCACCGGTCCGACCGCAGGGCACGGACGGGATACGAGACGTTCCCCTCCCGGGCGAAGGTGTGCCGCTCACGCTCGAGCACCACGAACTCGCGCGGAGCGCTCCGGCCCGAGAGAGCCGGCAGCAGCGACTGTCCGGTCATGTCCTCGGGCACAGGAAGCCCCGCGGCCTGCAGGAAGGTGGGGGCGAGATCACTCAGCACCGTCAGGCGGTCGATCTCCGTGCCGGGGCTGACCCGCTTCGGCCAACGGATCGCGAGCGGCACACGGGTGCCGGAGTCGTACAGATTCGTCTTGGCCCGTGGCCAGGGCCAGCCGTGGTCGCCGGTCATCACCACCATCGTGTTCTCGGCGAGCCCGCGGTCCTCGAGGAGCTGCAGGGCCTCACCGACCTCGCGGTCGAACCGCTCGACCTCAGCCAGGTAGTTGACGGCATCGTCGCGGATCTCCGGCGTGTCCGGGAGATACGGCGGAATGTCCACCGACGCCGGGTCGATGCCGGACTGCTCGCCGAACTCGGGGTCGTACGGGCGGTGCGGATCGGAGGATCCGAACCAGAAGCAGAACGGCTCCCGGTCCGACTGCCCGTCGAGGAACTCGGCGAACGACGGGAAGCCCGGGCCCGCCGGGTCGTGCGGCCGATACGGGTGCACGCCGGGGCCGTAGCCCTTGCGCATCCGGCCGATGCGGTAGCCCGCCTCCTCGAGGAGGTCCGGGTACACCTGGAAGTCGGCCGGGAGTTCGGACCACAGGTTCGTCCCCGCCCCGAGGCGGTGCGGGGCCTGGCCCGTGAGGACCGCGTTCCGCGAGGGCGTGCACGAAGGGGCCGCGCAGAAGGCGCGCTCGAACAGTGCGCCGTCCGCGGCGAGCCGGTCGAACGTCGGCGTCCGCGCAGCCGGAGAGCCGTTCGCGCCGGCGTCCGGGTAGCCCCAGTCGTCGGCGATCGCGAACAGGATGTTGACCGGCCGGTGGTCCGGCTCGTGCCTCGCCGCGGCCTGTGCGGGCGCGCCGAGCGCCAGCGCACCGGTGATCCCGGTGAGCCCGCTGATCAGCATGGTCCGCCTGCGCACCTCAGGACCGCCCGGATGCCTGGCACCCGTCGGAGCGCTGGGCGCGCTCGGGTCCTCGCCGTCCGCCCTCACCGGAAACGTGCTCGCCCCATCGCCCTGCACGACCAACTCCCCCATCCTGCGCGGCTCCCCAACGCCCTACGCCACCGAAGCGGCAAGCCTGACATCGTTTTCTCGGATCCCGTCACACCCTCCCCTCGACTGCCCCGGCGAAACGTGCGCAGGCCGGTGCAATGCTCCGACAAGTCACCGGCGATCCCGCAGCGTTCGTGCCGCTCACGCTCCGAACTCGGCGACGCCCCGCACCCCGCGCCCGCCTCCCAGAACCGATGCGTCCGCCGCGGGACGCATGCGACGATCAGCGGGTACCTGCCTGCCCGACGGCCAACTGTCCTTGTACTGAATGCCGTTGGGCCAGCCGTCCACGGGAGACAGTGTGTCCGCGATACCGGTCAGTGATGTCGATCTCTACACGCCCGAAGCCCGGACCGATCCGTACGCGATCTACGCGGAGTTGCGCTCGCTCGGGCCGGTGGTGCACCTGCCCCGCTACGACCTCTACGCACTCCCCCGCTACCAGGAGGTGCGCGCGGCACTCACGGACTGGCGTACGTTCTCCTCCGCCCGCGGAGTGTTCGTCGACCCCGGGATGAACGCTCAGCTCGAGGGCATCACACTGTGCAGCGACCCGCCCGAGCACACACAGATGCGCTCGGTGCTCGGCCGCCCCCTGCGCCAGGACCGGATGCGGGACGTCACGCCCACGATCGAGGCGGAGTCCGAGCGGGTCGTCACGGAGCTGGTGAGCCGCGGCCGGTTCGACGCGGCGACCGAACTGGCCGAGCATCTGCCCATGACCGTCGTATCCGATCTGGTCGGCCTTCCCGATCGCGGGCGCGCCAAGATGCTGGAGTGGGCTGCGGCCATGTGGGACATGCAGGGGCCGGCCGGCAAGCGCTTCGAGGCGGCGGCGCCGGTGGTCGGCGCCTTCATGGACTACGTCGCCCAGGAGGCCGTACCCGGGAACATCGACCCCGACGGCTGGGCCGCGCACCTCTACCAAGCCGCGGATCGCGGGGAGTTGGCGCACGACAAGTGCCCGGCCCTGATGCTCGACTACGTCACCCCCAGCCTGGACACGACGATCCTCGCGATCACCAACGCGATCGCCCTCTTCGCCGAGCATCCCGACCAGTGGGACCTGTTGCGGGCCGACCGCTCCCTGATGCCTCACGCCATCAACGAGACGCTCCGTATGGAGACCCCGGTCCCGCAGTTCAGCCGCGTCCTCACCGACGACCACGAGATCGACGGGGTCGCCCTGCCCGCCGGCAGCCGGGTCGCCCTGCTCTACGGCTCGGCGAACCGCGACGAACGCCACTACGTCGACCCGGACCGCTTCGACATCACCCGCCGCCCTTCGGACCACCTGGCCTTCGGCCGCGGCGAACACGTATGCGTCGGCATGCACTTGGCCCGCCTGGAGATGGGCACGCTCCTCGGCCACCTCGCCGACCGGGTCGCCCGCTTCGACACCATCACCTCAACTCCCCTGATCAACAACGGCCTCCGCGGTCTGGAACACCTCGAGGTCACGGTCCACAAGGCAGAGACCCCGGCGGTGTCACCGCACTGAACGCCGCGCCGGCCGACCGCACCTACCCACCGCCGAGCGAACCCGTCGAGCCCATGGACACCTCGACTCCCACCCGTTCGGCCGTAGCAGGGCGTTGAACGTGCTGGACATGGGTGCCGACCCGGTCGCCCACAACCGGGCGGCCTGGGACAGGTACGTCCAGGAGGGCAACGAGTGGTCGCGGCCGGTGAGTGCCGAGGAGGTCGAGCGCGCCCGCACGGGCGACTGGTCGATCGTCCTCATCGGGCGCGAGCCGGTCGACCGCGCCTGGCTGCCGGCGGACCTGACCGGCAAGGACGTGCTGTGCCTGGCCTCCGGCGGTGGCCAGCAGGGTCCGATCCTCGCCGCCGCAGGGGCACGGGTCACCGTATTCGTCAACTCACCCCGCCAGCTCGGCCAGGACCGGACGGTGGCGGCGCGCGACGGACTCGAGCTGCATACCGTTCTGGGAGACATGCGCGAGTTGAGCGCCTTCGGCGACGCGACGTTCGACGTCGTGTTCCATCCGGTCTCCAACGTGTTCGTACCGGACCTGGCAGCAGTGTGGCGCGAGTGCTTCCGCACCCTGCGACCGGGCGGAACTCTGCTCGCGGGCTTCTGCAACCCTGATGCGTACCTGTTCGACCACGAGGCGCTCGTCGAACGCGGCGAGCTGATCGTCGTGCACAAGCTGCCCTACAGCGATGTCACCCAGTACTCCGCGGAGGAGCGCGCCGCGAAGTTCGGCGCGGATGCCCCTCTTGAATACAGCCACACCCTCACCGACCAGATCGGCGGGCAACTCGCCGCCGGGTTCGTCCTCACCGGCTTCGCGGAAGCGCCGCACCAGTCCAACGCCTCCGCGCCCTACATGTCGAGCTATTTCGCGACGCTGGCGGTCAAGCCGACCTGACCCGCCGCCCGGCGGCCGGTCCACTCACGGCCCGCAAGCCCACCCCCGCGAACCGGACTTCATCCCCCAGGAACCACCAGGGTCTTGCCGGACGGGCCGCTCAGCAGCTCCCGGTACGCCTGCGCGGCCCGGTCCAGGGGGAAGCGTCCGCCGTCGTCGCTGACGACCCCCGGCGTGCGTACCGCGAGGTCGAGGGCGCTTGCGACGAGCTCGCGCAACTGCTCGCGTCCCTCGATGCCGCCGCCACCGAACTTGGTGACGAACAGGCCGCGATCCATCAGGTCGGTCAGCTCGACCACCGGCAACTCACCGGACAATTGCCCGTAGTTGACGTAGCAGCCTCGTGGCACGAGCATCTCCAGGCTGCGGCGGTACGTCGCGGGGCCGACCGGATCGAAGACGGCAGCCGCGCCCGCCCCGCCGGTGTGTTCCTCGACCGCGCCGACGACATCCTGCGTGGTGCGGTCGATGCCGAGCACGGCTCCGGCGGCGGTGACCGCGGCCGTCCGGTCTCCGGCGGCGATCCCGATCACCTCCGCCCCCGCCTCCGCGAGGACGGCGACCAGCAGCCTGCCGACCGGCCCTGCGGCTCCCCGGACCACCGCGTGCCTGCCGCGCAACGGCCATACGTCCGCAAGGAGTTGGGACGCGGCACCGGCACTGGGGATCGCCGCGGCCTGCTCGGCGGTCAGCCCCGGCGGGACCGGCACCAGCACCGCGGCGGGCGCGAGCAGGTAGTCGGCGCACGAGCCGGGGAACGGGCTCCAGCACGCCAACTCCCCTGCGTTCAGCTCGACATCGGGGCCGACGGCGACAACGGTGCCCGCGCCTTCGTAGCCGAGCAGGCACGGGAACGGGAGACCTTCGGCGTACTTGCCGCCTTCGAGCGCCAGGTTCTCGGAATGATTGACCGAGGCCGCCTCCACCCGGACCAGCGCCTGCCCAGGGCCGGGCTCACCGATCTCCTCGGTGACCCTCGATGACGTCCTCCGGCGCTCCGGGGCGGGTGGCACGTGCCACCCGGCGCACCATGGCCGCTGCTGTCATGGCTGCCTCCTCGGCCGCCTGGTTGCCCGCCGACGGTCATCCCGAGTGGCCGGGCCCGAGCGTGGCCGGATCGTCCGTACGCGTCAGTCGCTGGAGTGGCGCATCGCCCAGTGCCCCAGGAAGTAGTTCCTGTTCACCCAGCACCAGCCGATCACCCCCGCCGCCAGCGCAAACACCGTGACCTTCCGCGCTCGTGACATGACCGCCCCCTCTGTCCGCCCTCAGCTTCCCGCCAGATTAAGTGGCCTGGGCACGGATCACCGTACGGACGCCTCGAAACGGTGCGACGGGGGCGGTGCTATCGGGACGGCGCTACGGGAACGGTCAAGGGAGAGTGCTCGATCCGCCGGTCAGCCGTGCGCGCGAGGCACCGGAGGACGCCGGCCTCCTCGCCGTCACGTCCCGCGACCCCGACCGGCCGGTGTCGGCCGGACGCCCCTGCTCCGCAGTGCTGTCAGCGGCTGCGCCCGTTCGTCGCCGGCGTCGATAGCATCGCCTCTCCGGTGCCGGACGCCGGCACCCGGGCCAGGCGGTCCCGGTCGGGCAAGGAGGACACATGAGCGAGGCGTATTCGCCCGTCCCGGAGCTGAATCTGCTCAAGGAGTTCACGGACCGGATCGGCCCGGTCCACTACTCGGACGGTTTCGAGCTGCGGGAGTACGGTGCGGATGCCGGCCTCCACACCTGGTCGGAGAATCCGGAGTTCCTGAGCCGGTTCATCCCCTTCGCGCAGGCCAACGGCTCCGGCTCGGACTACGCACTCTGGCGGTGCGACGAGCGGACCGACCTCGCCACCCTGCCCGTCGTCCTGGTCGGCGACGACGGTGACCTCTATGTGATCGCGCGGAACCTGACGGAGCTGTTCCAGCTGCTGGCCATCGACAGTGAACCGCTCGCCGACGTCGGGTTTCTGGCCGCCGGGGACGCCGAGGAACACAGCGAAGGCCACCATGAGTTCCTCGCCTGGTTGAACCAGAACTTCGGTCTCGGCCCACCGGAGGACCCGCACGCTCTGTGGACCGCGCGTAAGGAATCCGACGACCGGTTCAGGGCATGGGTGAGCCAGTTCGTCGAGTTGGGCGATCGCTGACGGCCCGTCGGGGCGTGCGATCTTGCTGGCCGGGCGGCTTGTGGCCGGTGGGGCGCGGGGTGGCGGGTGCGTTCTTCGGCGCGGACGACGGCGAGGAAGCGGCCACCACCCCGCACCACCGGGGTCACGACGTATCGCGGGTGCGGCTAGCCGAGTTCCTCGATGTTGCGGATCTTCTCGTCCTTCGCGTCGACCTGGTACTCGACGCGGGTGTTCTCCGCGCCCTCCCACTTGAACGTGGCGACGACGAACGCACTGTCCTGGGTCGCCTT
The DNA here is from genome assembly GCF_003574445.1 of Streptomyces sp. YIM 130001. Lineage (GTDB taxonomy): Bacteria > Actinomycetota > Actinomycetes > Streptomycetales > Streptomycetaceae > Streptomyces. Next base: position 585,700 of record NZ_KZ984548.1, on the reverse strand, counting down.
CGCACTGTCGGCCTTGACCGCGAAGGAGGCGGGTGCGTTCTGGGCGCGGAAGACGCCGTCCGCGTCGTTCTTCCGCTCCCAGTCGGCCAGCGGGGCCTGGTACTGCAGAGCGACGAAGTTCTTCTTCGCCTTGACCTTGGCCACGGTGTCGTTCTTCGCCGCGGCCTTCTTGTACGCCGTGAGGAAGTCGGAGACCTGCTTCTCCGGCGCCTCCGCCGTCGACTTCCCGTCGTCTCGGCGGCGTCACCGGATTCGGCGGACGGCGTCGACTTGTCCGCCGTCCGCGACGGCGAATCGGCCGAGCCGGTCTCGTCGTCGGGCCCGCACGCGGCGAGTGCGCATACGCCCACGGTGGTGGCGACGAGTGCGGCGGCGGTACGGAGGGCGCGCCTGCCGCGCGCCTGGGTCTGGGACATCCGGTCTCCCCGTGTTCTGTGCAGTCTGCAGTCTGCGGTCAGTGGTCAAGATCGATACGGGTCTCAGACGCGGGGACACCGTGCCTCAGTTCCACGCCGACGGGGACAAGAACCGGCGGCGGCCCGGCTCCGGGCTCTCGGTCCGGCGACCTGGCGCCTCCGACCTGGCACCGCCGTCCAGCCGGCGACTGGCGTACCGGTGAGTGACGCGGGTCAGTTCAACGGTCAGTGACACGTCGGCCCGCGGGGCTGCATAATCGCAGCCCCCGCCGCCTCAGGGCCCAGGAGTGTCATGACAAGTAGGTTCACAGAGCTGGCAGTTGACTGTCACGATCCGGAACGGCTTGCGGGCTTCTGGTGTGAGGCGCTCGGCTTCAAGGTGATCGACCGGAGCCCGTGAAGAACCGGCTGCACCTCGACGTCAGCCCGATCGACCGAAGCACCGCGGACGAGGTGGCCAGGCTTCTCGACCTCGGCGCCACCAGGGCGGACGTCGGCCAGGGCCAGGACGGAAACTGGGTGGTCATGGCGGATCCCGAGGGCAACGAGTTCTGCGTTCTACGCACTCTGGCCCGGCAGACCGAGCAGAAGTAGCAGTACCGGCGGAGCCGGGGGACCGGACGGAGGGGCAGGGGTCGAGATGTCGTGGTCGCGGCGAACCGTCGTACGTGACGGTGTCCACCTGGCATGTCGTGACTGGGGCGGCTCGGCTCGCCCCTGCGTCGTACTGCTGCACGGGCTGGCCGGTCATGCCGGTGAATGGAACGTACTGGCACGGCAGTTGACCGATGCGTTCCGGGTCGTCGCGGTCGATCAGCGGGGGCACGGCGCCAGCGAACGGCACCCGCGCGACGTCTCGCGCTCCGCCTACGTGGCGGACGTCGTGGCCGTCATCGACCAGTTGGAACTCGCCCAGCCCGTGCTGATCGGCCAGTCGCTGGGCGGAGACACCGCGATGCTCACCGCCGCCGCCCACCCCGCACTGGTGCGCGGCCTCGTCCTCGTCGAGGCGGCACCCGGCGACCCGGATCCCGGGCATCCCGAGCGCATCGGCGGCTGGCTGGACTCCTGGCCGGTCCCGTTCGCCTCGCGCCAGGCGGCGGTCGCCTTCTTCGGCGGCGGGCCGCTCGGCGAGGGCTGGGCGGAGGGGCTCGAGGAGCGCGATGACGGCTGGTACCCGCGCTTCGACCGGGACGTGCTGGTCGCGTCGCTCACGGACAACGCACAGCGCTCGTTCCCGCACGCGTGGCGGCACGTCGTATGCCCGGTCCTGGCGGTGTTCGCCCAGTCCAGTCTCATCCCCGCCGCCGACATCGACGCCATGCTCACCGAGCGGCCCGGAACACTGGCGGCGAGCATCCCCGGCACAGGCCACGACCTGCACCTCGAGCGCCCCGAAGCGCTCCACAGCGTGCTGACCGAGTTCCTCGATCACGTCGCCTGAACCACAGCTGCTCGGTCGCGCCGCAGCGCCCTCGGCGGGGCGCGCCGGTCACAGGTCGCGGCGGGCCAGGAAGCGCAGGAGGGAGCGCAGTTCGTCGACGGCCGGTCCCTCGAGGAGTACGTCCGCGAGGGCTTCCTCCACCGCCGCGAGATGCCGGCCGACCTCCACCGACGCCGCCGCCCGGCCACCCGCGGCCTCGATGAGGTCGGCCAGCTCGGCCGGCTCGGACGCCGAGGCCACCTCAGGCGCCTCGTCCCTCTCCGTCGCCCCCACCTCGGCTTCGAGCAGCCCCGCGAGCCGGCGCCCCTCGGGTGCCCCCGACTCGAGCGCCGCCAGCACCGGGAACGTCTTCTTACGCTCCCGCAGATCGCCATGAACCGGCTTGCCCGTAACCGCCGGATCGCCCCAGATGCCGAGCACGTCGTCGACGATCTGGAAGGCGAGGCCCAGATGCCGCCCGGCCCGGTCGAGCGCCGCGACGGTCGCCGGACCGGCGCCGCCCAGGAGCGCGCCGAGCGAGGCCGCGCAGCCCAGCAGCGCCCCGGTCTTGCCCTCGGCCATCGCCCGGTACTCCTCGGGCCTCACCCGTTCCGCCCCGGTCCATGGGCGCGCGGCGAACGTCAGGTCGTCGGCCTGTCCGCGCACCAGGTCCCCGAGGGCCGCGGACAGTTGGCGTACGGCCCCCGGCCCGGCCGGCGCGAAGGCGAGGGTCTCGACGGCGAGCGCAAAGAGCGCGTCGCCCGCGAGGACCGCGGGCCCGGTGCCGTACGCCTTCCACACCGTGGGGCGCCGCCTGCGCACCTGGTCACCGTCCATGATGTCGTCGTGCAGCAGGGAGAAGGCGTGCACCAACTCCACCGCGACCGCCGCAGGCACCCCGGCCCGCCCGGGCGCCCCCGCCGCCTCGGCCCCGAGCACGGCCAGCGCCTGCCGTACGCCCTTTCCGCCGGAGGCTTCGGCGGGTATGCCGCCCACTTCGCACCAGCCGAAGGAGTACGCGGCCATCTCGCCCACCCAGGGGTGCAGACCGTCGACCGCCTCGACCAGCGTGGGCCGCACCAGCTCGCGGCAGCGCCGCAGAACCTGCCGCGCGTCGGCGGGCGCCCGCAGCGCCGCGGTGGGCGCCGTCACCGTGCCCCCTCCATCACCATGCCGAATTCGTCCTGCGCACGGGCGACCATCTCCCGCGCATGCCGCAGCCCGATCCGCTCCATCTCCCGTCCCAGGTCGGCCAGTTCGGCTGCCGTGACGCTGCGGTCGCAGCCGAGGCGGGCCTGCGCCTTCGCCAGTCCGAGCCGCGAGAGGCACTCGCCGCGCGGCTCGCTCATCGCGCGGAACTCCGCGAGCGCCTCCTCGTACATGTCCCGGGCCTCGGTGTAGCGCTCGGCCCGGTACAGGACGTTGCCGCGCATCTTGTGGTTGTAGGCGAGCGCGCTGGAGAGCTTCATCTCCCGGCAGGTCGACTCCGCCTCGGACAGCAGCTCGAGGGCGCGCTCGACGTCCTTGTCCCGCACGGAGACGACGTCGGCGAGGCCGCGCAGCGCCCACGCGTGCCCGCGCCGGTCCTCGGCACCTGCCGCGATCCCGGCCGCCTCCTCGAAGAGCTCGTACGCCGAGTCGTACCGACCGGTGTTGCGGTGGATCTGCGCGATGCCTTCGAGCGCCCACACGGTGTGCCGCGCCTCGCCCCGTCGCCGCGCCTCGGCGAGCAACTGCTCGTGCAGCCGGGCGACGTCCTCGTAGTCGCCCTGGATACGGCCGGTCTCGGCGAGGCCCGCGAGCGAGTAGCCGCGTACGACGACGTCACCGCCCTGCTCGCCGAGGTCGGCCGCGAGCCGCAGCAGCCGCCGGGCCAGCGGGAACGAGCCCGACTGCCGCGCCAGCGTGCCACCGCTCCACAGCGCCCAGGCCCTCGCCGCCGTATCGCCGGCTTCCCGGGCCGCACGGTAACTCGCCTTCCACGCCCGCTCGGCGTCGCCGACCTGGCCGAGCCGGCGGTGCGCCTCGGCGACCGCGAGCCCGGAACGGGCGACCTCGCCCTGCTGCCCGGCCTCCTCCGCTTCTCTGAGCTGTCGGTTCCCGGCGTCCAGCACATCGGTCAGCGAGGAGTTCACGGACAGGGTGGTGAGGGCGCCCTGATACTCCGGGGCGAATGCCTTGCCGTACATGAAAGCCTTCCTCTAGGTATACACACCCTGTATACGCTCTATGTATACCCGGCGTGTATAGAGCCTTGGAATCCGGCCCCGGCCAGTGGCATCAGAGCCTGCGTCGTCTGTTGCCGATCAAGACGCAAACAATGGCCAGAGGGTTCCAGGAGTCTCCGTCCGCCTCACCTGCCACCACGGGGAAACACACAACTGGCGCGCTGCCGGACGAGTTGATCGCACGCCTGACGCAGGTCAGGACTCGCTCAGAACTGCCCGTGATCACGGGACCACGCCTTCGCGGCGGCGGCACGGCCGACACAAGCCGTCGGCAGGTGGCGCCGGTCCCGGACCTCAACAGGTACCGAACTCGGACGTTGTCACGGGCACGCCACAGCACGGCACGCCTCGGCAGTTCCCGCGCATTGCTGGATAGCGTGCCACCGAGATCACTGGGACATCAGAAGGGGTATTCATGAGACTCAAGCGTGTTGGACGACTCGGCACCGCCGCTGCGGTGGTTGCGTCGGCGCTCGGCGCGTCGATCATCCTCAACCCGTCCACGGCGTCGGCGGAAAGCGCCTGGGAGTGCTACGGCAAGGCCGTGAAGCGCTGCGCGACCGTCTGGTGGGACGAGGCGGCCGACACCTACCGGGCGCGGGCGAAGATCACCGACGTGGCCGGCGGAGCCAACTACTCGGTCAAGGTCACCGACGTGAAGCTCCAGAACTTCAACGGCACCAAGTGGGTGACCGTGCGCACCAAGAAGGACAACGACGGCTGGCACGCCACCCAGGACCTGGCGGGGACGAACACCGTCGACCCGTGCAAGTACAAGAACGCCTCGTTCGGCGTCGTGGCGAAGTTCAGCTGGAAGAAGGGGTCGAAGGTGAGCAACAAGACCTGGCGGCCCGACACGGGCTGGGCGATGATGTGCGACTGACCTCGTGACCCTGTCCGTCCCGCACGCTCCTCCCGTGCCGGACGGACTTGTCCGTTCCAGCGCTCAAGGGGTCAAGGACACCAGGCCTCCATGACTCGGCGCGGACCAGGCCCTCGTACGTGACCCCGGTTCGGATACAGGCCCGAGACGGATACGTACCCGCCTCAGTCTCCAACCCAGCCCCGGTGCACGCTCAACGCCCAGACGTCGCCCGCCCGGTGCAGCCGAACCTGATCCGGATCCCCGTCGGCCTCGGCATCACCGTCGTCGCCGTCCCCATAAGGGTCCGGATCGTCCACGACGAAGATGCGGGCACCCGACTCGACCACGCGATACCGGTGGATGTCCCCCGCGAGGTCCTCGGGCTCAACGGACCGGCCCAGAGCCAGAATCGTGTCCCGCAGTTCCACGAACCGCACTCGAGGCGCGAACGCCCCGTACGTGCCGCTCTCTCCCTCCAGCGAGGACGGCACGGGCAGGCCGTGGAGCAACCGGTGGACCTGCACGCTGATCCCGAAGCAAGGCGTCCCCTCCTCGTCCGAGAACGAGACCTCCAACAGCCCGTAGTCCCGGCGCAGCAACCCCGCCCCACGATCGTCGAAGTAGTCCCGTCCCACTGCTGCTTCCCATGCGTCGGGTCCGGCCCCGACACCGACTCCCAGGACGTCGCAGCGCGTGGCCACATGGGCGTAGAAGTCCAGGTCGGACACATGTCGACCTCCTTGGCCAGTCATACGTACCGGCCGAACCCTAGCGGCCACGACGCGCACGCTGCGGCCGGGTGGCTTGTAGCGTGATCGGCGTAGGCACACGCACTCTGGAGATCTCGTGACCGTCCACGTCAACGCGTACGACCAGCCCGTCGGCGAGCCCGTGCCCGGCTGGGCGCCCCGCGCGGTCCCCGAGCGGATCGGCCTGGAGGGCAGGTACTGCGGGCTCGAGCCGCTGGACGCCGAGCGGCACGCGGCCGAGCTCTACGCGGCGTACGCGACGGCGCCCGACGGACGGAACTGGACCTACCTGCCCGACGGGCCCTTCGAGAGCGCCGACGACTACCGGCGTTGGGCCGCGGCCGCCCAGCGCAGCGACGATCCGCTGCACTACGCGGTGATCGACCGCGCCACGGGCGCAGCGGTCGGCACCGCCTCGCTGATCCGGCACAACCCCGGCCATGGCGTCATCGAGGTCGGCTACGTCGTGTTCTCGCCCCTGCTCCAGCGCACCCCGATTTCCACCGAGGCGCAGTACCTGCTGATGGCGTACGTCTTCGACAAGCTCGGCTACCGGCGCTACGAGTGGAAGTGCGACGCTCTCAACGCCCCGTCGCGCAAGGCGGCTGAACGCCTCGGGTTCACCTTCGAGGGCATCTTCCGCCAGGCCGTCATCTACAAGGGCCGCAACCGCGACACCGCCTGGTACTCGATCGTCGACGGCGAATGGCCCCTGCTGCGCGAGGCGTTCCGCACCTGGCTGGCCCCGGAGAACTTCGACGAGCACGGCCGCCAGAAACACTCACTGACCGAACTGCGCACCGCCCGGCAGGATGAGTTTCCCGGCGCCGGGGAGTCGTAAGGACGGTCGCCGCCTCCACCGCCGTCTCCACCGCCGTCACCATCACCGAAGGAATCCCGATCGGTGTCACCGCAGGGGGTTGTCGTGCGCGCCAGTCGTGCCCGGCCACCGGGCCTGCCGCCCTCCGGACCTTCGCGTGACCGGTGGGGTGGGCGCGCAGCGGATGTGGGCGCGCGTTGCGGACCGGTGGGGCCGGGGGCCGACCGCGGGGAAAGAGGCCATCCTTGAGGTGTCCCTACGGTTGGATCGACCCATGAACTCAGATACCCACGCCCCGGAACTGAGGCCCGCGCGTCCCGACGACGTCGAGGCGGTTGCCGACATCTGGTATCGCGGATGGGGTGACGGCCACCGGGGCAACGTGCCCGATGCGCTGGTCGCGGCGCGCCCCCGGGACTCTTTCGACGAACGTGCCACACAACGCGTCGAGGACACGGTCGTCGCCGTGCTCGGCGGTCAGGTGGCGGGCTTCGTCATGGTGGACGGCGACGAGGTCGAGCAGGTCTACGTCGATGCCGCTCACCGTGGCACCGCCGTCGCCCCCGCCCTGCTGTCCGCCGCCGAGGACCTGGTCGCGACGGCCGGCCACCGGCGGGCCTGGCTCGCCGTCGTGCCCGGCAACTCCCGTGCCCGGCGGTTCTACTCACGACAGGGCTGGCGGGACGAGGGTGTCTTCGACCATCACGCACCCGGCCGGGACGGGCCGGTGCTGGTGCCGGCACACCGCTATGTGAAGGACCTCCCCGGCGAGTGAGGCCGCGGCCGTGCGCGTAGGACGGAACGACCGGGAGCGGGAGCGGGGACCGGGGCAGGAACCGGGACCCGCTTCGGACGACGCACGGTCGCCACCCGCCCGCCACCCGCCACCGTCGTTGCCCGTGTCGAGCGACGCGTCACATCCCGCCGGCGACCCTCACGACCGTGCCGGTGGCGTAGGAGGCGTCGTCCGAGAGCAGCCAGGCGACCGATCCGGCGATCTCCTCGGGCCGGCCGGCGCGCCCCATGGGGACGACCGCCGCCACCTTGGCGGGCCGCTCCGGGTCGGCGTGGAAATCGGTCCAGATGGTGCCGGGAGCAACGCCGTTGACCCGGATGCCGTCGGCCGCCACCTCTTTGGACAGCCCGACCGTCAAGGCGTCGACGGCAGCCTTGGCCGCCGCGTAGTGGACGTACGTGCCGGGGCTGCCGAGGGTCGCGGCGGCGGAGGAGATGTTCACGATCGCGCCGCCCGCGGTCATGTCACCGATGGCCCGGCGGGCGCACAGCAGGTAGCCCAGGACGTTGACCTCCAGGGCCTGCCGCATCCCCTCCGGGTCGGCGCCGACCAGCGGTCCGACCGGTCCGCTCACCCCGGCGTTGTTCACCAGTGCGGTGACCGGGCCGAGCTGCGCGGTGGCGGTGTCGAACAGCCGGTCCACGTCCGCCGCGTCGGCGGTGTCGACCGCCGCCACGACGGCCGCCCGGCCCAGCTCGCGCACCCCTTCGGCCACGCCCTCGGCCGCCGCGGCATCCGACCGGTAGCCGATGACGAGGTCGTGCCCCTCGGCCGCCAGCCGCAGGCAGATCGCAGCGCCGATGCCCCGGCTGCCGCCGGTCACCACCGTCACCCGCTGCTGTCGCCGCACTCCCTGTTCCGCCATGTCCGGCCCTCCGAGCTGGGCATTCGAATGATCGATTCGGCCGGCCACTCTACACAGGCGGCCACATCGTCGCCCCCTCCCGTCGGTGCCGCCGAGGGCACGGCGTTCACGCAGATGGGCACGGACTCCCTGGAGCGGATTCCCGAAGACCGCCCGAAGACCGCCCGAAGACCGATCACTGCTGCTCGATACGCGCCCCAACGCCAACGCCAATGCCACCGCCACCCTCCCCACCCCGCTCCACGGGCACGGATCGTGAACCGGCCCTGCGGATACGGCGATTCGTCTGCCCACAGGGGGCATGGCTGCGAGAGTGCCGAGATGTCTACCTTCGTTGTATTCGACCTTGAGTTCACGTCGTGGCCGAAGGCGCTCGAGCAGGATTGGGGAGCGCCTGGACAGCTCCGCGAGATCGTCCAGATCGGCGCGCTGCGCCTGAACGACGACCACTGCGTCGTCGAGGAGTACGAGACGCTGGTCAGGCCCACGGTCAACGGCCGGCTCTCCCCGTACTTCACCGAACTCACCGGCATCAGCCAGCGGGCCGTCGACCGGGACGGCGTCCCCGCGGCGGAGGCCCTCGGTGAGTTCCTCGGGTTCTGCCGGGACCAGTCCGTGCTCTCGTACGGCAACGACATGGTGGTGCTCGGCGAGAACGTCGGCTGGGCCCGCGCCCGTGGCGAGCAGGTCAAGAACGGCTTCCTCGACGCGGCCTTCGTGAACGTCCGTCCCTGGCTGAACGCGGTGGCGCCGACGACGGCCCGAGCGAATGTGGGCCGCCTGTGGAGCACCCTCGGACTGCCCGAACCCCGTACGGGACAAGAGCATTCGGCCCTCTTCGACTGCTATTCCCTCGCCGCCGCCCTCGACCACCTGAGCGAGCGGGGGACGCCCCTGCCGGAGGGTTACCGAACGGCTCCCTCGCCGTCGGACTGAGCCAGGCACGCAGACACGCAGACACACAGGCACACAGGCACACAGGCACACAGGTACGCACGGGACTACGCGCGCCGACACCAAGGGCTTCCGGGGACCGCTCAATCACCGGTCCGCTGCGGCTGGTTGTCGTCGAATTCGATCTCCAGCCGATGCGCGATGTCCCGATCCCTGGGGCGCCGCATGGCACGCAGCACCTTCGGAGTCTTGAACATGTGCACGGAGGTCAGACCGCGCAGCCGGCTGCCGCCCTTCGTGATGCCGTCCTCGATCAAGCCCAGGACGGCGCCCGTCAGCCCGCCCAGGAAGCCGCAGGCGGCAACGGCCAGCAGACCGAGATCCGCTCCCGTGGACGACACATCGTCCTGCGCGTCCATCCGGATCAGGGCCGACATGGCCAGATAGCACAGGGACAGACCCAGGAGCGCTGCCGCGTACTTCACGCACTTACGGCGCCGGGTGCGCGCCTTGCCGCGCACCCGGAAGGGCACCCACTCACCGCACGTGACACATCGCGCCCTGCCCGTACGGGACCCACGCGCCGGACGCTCCACCATGACGGTCTGGACCCCGTAGAAGTGCACCGTCGACCCCACCTCGGGCCCGCGGCCGGGCTCGTTGCCGAGGTAGTGGGAGAGCCGGAGTCCGACGGTGGCCTGGATTCGCACGTAGGTCCCTCGAGGGGTGCGGAGCACGGAAGGCGCAAGATGACCTGCCCGAGTCATCGTTCACCACCGGCCGACCCGAAGGCCATACGCGAGCGGTGGTCTGCATGGAATCTCCCCGAAGTCGGCCTGCACCGAGGCGAACCCGAGCGCAGACCGAACGCGGATCGAGCGCAGACCGAACGCGGATCGAGCGCAGACCGAGGGCAGCCCGAACGCAGACCGAACGCGGATCGGCGCCGGTGCCACCGCCTCGTCAGCGGACGTCGATGACCGCTTTGCCCGGCACCCGGCGGCCCACCAGGTCGGCGGCCGCCCCCGCCACCTGCGTCCAGTCGGTGCGCAGGGCGACTTGTGGGTCGAGGTCGCCGCGGGCCGTGAGGGCGGCGAGCCAGGTGAGGTCGGCAGCCAAGCCCACGGCGTCCTCGAGGAGGAAGTAGGTGGCGATCTGGCGGTTGTGGCGGCGGCCGTCGCCGAAGAGAGCTCCGTACGGGAACTGCTCGGCTTCGCCGGCGATGTGACCTGCGGCGACCAGTACTCCGTGATCGGCCAACGCACCGTGCGCGGCGACCAGGTGAGAACCGCCGACCAACTCGACCACGCCGTGGACGGGTTCGAGGGCAGCGAGCCCGGCCAGATCGCTGACGATCTCGTGAGCGCCGAGCGCGCGCAGCTCGTCCGCCTTGGCCGGGTCGCTGGTCACCGCAGTGACATGTGCCCCGCCTCGGGCCGCGAGCTGCAGCGCGAACCGCCCCACGCCGCCGCCCGCGCCGGTCACCAGGACGCGTCGCCCCAGGATCGGCCCGATACGGCGCAGCGCCCGCAGGGCCGTACCCGCTGCGACCGGCAGGGTACTGATCGGCCCGAGGTCGGCGCCTTCGGGCACGGTGCCCGTCAAATCGGTGTCCACAGCGCGCAGTTCGGCCCAGGCCCCTTCCGCGCCGACGGTGACGACAGGGGTTCCGGCCACGGGCCCGGAGCCGTCGGCGGCCGCCTGGACCACCACGCCGGCGGCGTCCCAGCCGGGCACCGTGCCGGCTTCCCCCTCGGGCACCACGTGGTGGACCTCGCCGGCGTTGAGGGAGAAGGAGCGGACCTGTACCAGGGCCTGGTGGGCTGCGGGTTCGGGGTCGGCGACCGTGGTGAGTGCGAGATGCCCCGGGGCCGAGTGATCGATCGTCAATGCCTTCATGAGGAGATAGTGCCACTGAGTGGCATGAGCCCACAAGGGGCAAAAGCGGCTGGTAGGCTGCTCCTCGTGCAGAAGGATCTGAAGGACCTGCCGCTACGTGAGCGCAAGAAGCTGCGGACCCGCCAAGCCCTGGTGGACACGTCCCTGGAGCTGTTCACCGCGCGAGGCTTCAGCGCGGTGACACTCGACGAGCTCGTCGATGCGGTGGAGGTCTCCAAACGGACCTTCTTCCGTACGTTCGCCTCGAAGGAAGATGTGGCCCTGGCCCCGGAGAAGGAGCTGTGGGCCGCCTACGTCACGGACATGGAGGCCCGGCCCCTGACCGGCGAGCACCTGCTGAGTGCCTACAAGGACGCGCTGTTCGCGGCACTGGAGCAGATGACGGACGGATGGGAGCAGCGCTTCCTGGCCAGTCGCAGCCTGGCCGATCTCACCCCGGCGCTGACCGCGCACAGCCTGCGCCACTGCTCGGAGGTCTCCGCGAGCGTCGTTCGGATCGTGGCGGACCGGCTGGGCGGTCAGACTCCCGGCCGTACCGAACTACGCCTGCTCCTGGACCTCATGGTCGCCGCCTGGAACTGCGCACTCGAGGCGTGGATCGGATCGGACGCCGCACGGCAGGACCGGGCGGCACTCGTCCGGCACACGCACCGCGCCTTCGCGGCCATCCCCGCGGTCGCGGCACTGGCGGCACAGGACAGCTGACCAGGACGAACTGGACCTCGCCCCGCGCAGACCGACCCGGAGACGGGGGCCTCGAGCCCGCCGATGGGGGCTTTGCGCCCGGACGTGGGAGCGAGCCCGGAGCGCGGGACCAGGAAGCTGCGGCGCGCACCCCGGAACTGACGGCCCGTACCCGGTCCCGGGGGGGGGCACGGGCCATGCCCGGAGGTCGCCTGTGCCCCGGTGCCGTACCCCCGCTCAGAACTCGGCGGCGACCCGGAAGAGCGCGGGATCGGCGACGGCGAAGTCGGGGAGGGCGGTGAGGCGACTCGGCTGGAAGCGGGGATCGTTGGCCGCGGCGCGCCATGCTTCGGGGCTGTCCCAGTGGGAGATGCCGACCAGCTGGAAGCGAGTGCCGGCGTCCACCGCACGGTGCAGCCGGTCGTCCCGGAATCCGGGCGCCTTGCTCATCGATTCTGCGCGTTCGCGCCAGTACGGCAGGAACTCGTCGATCCGAGCGGGGGGCAGTTCGTAGACGGTGACGAGGGTGACTCCCGACTGTCGCCGCCCTTCGCCCAAGTCGGTCTCCTCGGCGCGGAGTTCGGCCGCCATCTCGTACCAACCGCCCTGCACGCTCGCATAGCCGGCCGTAGTCGCTGCCGACGCGGTGAAGGCGGCATGTGCAGCCAACGGGACTTTCGGCACCGTCCGCGTCAAGGCGCTGCCGGGCTCGCCGATGACGGGGGAAGATGCGCAAGTTCGCGCCGAGTCCGAGCTCGCCGCGACGGGCGACACCAGAATCTCCGGCCTGGGCGACTCGGCCCGGATCGAACGTGACAGCTTCGTCTTCAAGCGCACGGGCGACCTGCATCGTCGCCACGAGCTGACCGTCCGCAAGGGCAACCTGCTGGTGAACATCACCTACGGACGCTGGGCCCACCCGTCGAAGAGCCGCATGGACTCGGACGTTCGACGGCTGGCGCGCCGTCTGCTGAGCGCGCACTGACGCCGTTCCCGCGTGCTCCCGGGTGTGTTGAGCGAGGATCCGGCTCGCTTTGACGATCCGGCCGCCAGGCCACCCGGGTCCGTGATCAACGATCGAATCTCCGCACCATGTGCGGGACACGATGTTCGCCGAGGACGCCTCGCCGCTCAGGGCCGGCAGCGCGCCCCGCGCGATGTCGACCCCGACTGCCTCGCCGTCGACGCCCTGAGACCGATCGGTGTCACCGACATCGACGCAGCGCTACGACACATGCACCGACGCGGCCCTGTCCACGCTCGGCCGCACATGTCCACGAACCGGGCACCGCTCGGAAACGACAGGCTCCTGTGTCACCAGGTGGTGGCGGGCGGGGTGTTGGGGAGGGTGGTCCAGGTTCGGGTGCCGCCGCCCGGTTCGTGGGAGGGGCCGAAGCCCCAGGTGCCGGTGCAGGTTTTGGTGACGGCGGCGAGTACGCGGAGGGCTGTGCGGCGGCGGGCGTTGCAGAGGGCGCCGAGGTGGGGCGAGGTGTGGGGTGGGTGGGCGTCGTAGGCGATGAGGCGGAGGGTGCCGGACGGGGAGAGTGCGTGGTCCTCGGTGGTCGGGCAGGGGTCGTGCGGGCGGTAGCGGAGGGAGAGGTAGATGTCCGGGGAGGGGGTGAAGTAGACGGCGGTGGCGATGAGTTCGCCGACCAGGACCATGGCCGGGAAGGTGAGTGCGGTCAGGCCGTGGGTGTGGAGGGTGGTTCGGACCGCGCCTCGGGCGACGCCGGCGGAGGTGGGCCGTGCGGGGAGGGTGAGGCTGTACGAGAACGGGTCCGGGGCGTCGGACGGGGCCGGGTACGCGGACGGGGCCCGGTCGGCGGAGACCCGTTGCGTGGCGGTGGGGCCGGGGTACGACGGGCTGGTCGGGGCGGCGATGTAGCAGGGAATCGGGCCGGATTCGGAGAGGCCGTCGCAGGCGTTCGGGTCGCTGTCGGGGGCGGAGTCGATGTCGGGGTGGGGGTCACTGAGGGGCATGGGTACTCCAAGTACCTCTGGGCACGGCCCAGTTGGGCTCGGTGTGTGGGGTGGTGAGTGGGTTCGCCGGCGGTTGGTGGCCTGTCTCCCTGACATCGGCCCGGCCCTCTCCCAGGGATGGAGTGCGAGGGCAGGCTGATGTGATGCGCTTCCGTGCGGCCGGCGGCGGTGCGTAGTTGCAGCACCACTGAACGTAGGGGATTGAGGTGGCATTTGCCACCCCCTCAAGGTATTCGCCACCCGGAAGTGGACCCTCCACGGCTCTATGGGCAGACTGGCAACCTGCAAACCGGAGGAAGATCGCGCATGCCGCCGAGAAGCACACCGACCGAACGTCAACGCCGACTGGGCGCGGAGTTGCGCAGGTTGCGCCTGGCGGCCGAGGCCTCGACCGAGTTCGCCGCCGGCCTTTTGGGCATCGACCGGTCGAAGGTCGCCAACATTGAAGGCGGCGTACGGGTCATCACGCCCGAGCGCGTACGCACGCTGGCCTGCAACTACGAATGCAGAGACGGCAGTTACGTGGAAGCCCTGGTCGAAATGGCCGAAGATCGGGGCCAAGACTGGTGGCACGTCTACCGTGGTCAACTTCCAGCCGGACTGCTGGACATCGCGGAGCTGGAGTGGCATGCCAGACGGCTGCGCTTGATCCTTTCCGTGCACGTGCCCGGCCTGTTGCAAACAGACGCCTACGCCCGCACGTTGTTCGCCGCCTCGTTGCCCGCGATGTCACGCAGCGAGGTGGAGCTTCGAGTGGCCATGCGTATGCAACGACAGCAGGTGCTGCACCGCGAACACCCCGTCCTGTACGAGGCCTACGTGCACGAAGCGGCACTGCGCATGCAGTTCGGCGGGAACAAAGTCATGCGTGCACAGCTTGAACAGTTGAACGACGCGTCGGAAGCGGAAAACGTACGTCTACAGGTGATCCCGTTCAGTGTCGGAGCATTTCCGAGCGCCGGGCAGTCAGTCACCTACGCCGACGGGGCGGTCCCTCAGCTCGACACCGTGATGCTTGACTCTGCACACGGTCCGGAGTTCACCCACGCCCAGGCCCAACTGGACAAGTACAGCGCGCACTTGGAATGGATGACGTCCTCTGCACTCCCCCCGGCGGAATCGCGGGATCTCATCCGAAGCATCACCCGCAGCTTCTGAGGAGGAATCCCGCATGAGTGAGATCCACTGGGAGGAACCGTTCTGCGCCGAGGCAGCCAACTGCTTCCGCCTAGGCACCGACGACTACGGCAACGCCTACATCACCGTCTCCGGCCAGGAGGACCGTTTCGTCACCGACAGTCGGGAGGCGCTGCAGACGATGATCCGCGACATCAAGGCCGGCAAGGCGGACCACCTGCTGTAGGGCGCATGCGCGTCGGTGCCGGGCGCGACGTCTGTGTCGGATTTCCGCCAGAAGGTGGGCGGCCGTCGATGTTTGATGGCGTCCATGACCGTCACACAGCCGGACAACGTCCGCGTCTTCCGATCCCTGCACACGCCACACGAACCTCTCGCGCTCGCCAACGCCTGGGACGTTGCGAGCGCCCGCGTCATCGAGGCCGCCGGCACCTCCGCGATCGCCACGACCAGTGCCGGGCTCGCCTGGTCGCTGGGTTGCCCGGACGGCGATGTCCTCACCCGGGAACGGGCGTTGGAGGTGATCGGCCGGGTCGTCGGTGCCGTTGCGGTTCCGGTGACCGCTGATATCGAGGGCGGGTACGGCAAGGACGCCGCCGGTGTTGCCGAGACCGTCGCCGGGGTGCTCGCCGCGGGCGCGGCCGGTGTCAATATCGAGGACGGCGGCCGGCCCCCGGCGGAGCTGGCGACTCGGGTGGCGGCGGCCCGCCAGGTCGCCGACCGGGCAGGCACGGACCTGTTCCTCAATGCCCGTATCGACACCTACCTGTTGGGGCTCGGTGTCCCGGAGACGCGCCTGAAGGAGACCTTGTCGCGGGCGCACATGTACGTCGACGCCGGAGCGGACGGCATCTTCGTCCCCGGCATCACCGACACCGCCACCATCGCGGCTCTGGCCACGGAGATCTCCGTACCGCTGAACGTCATGGCCGGCCCCGGAGCCCCGACCGTCGCCGAGCTCGGCGCCCTCGGCGTGGCCCGCGTCAGCCTCGGCTCAGGCGTGGCACAGGCCGCCTACGCCGCCGCCCGGCGCAGCGCGGAGGTGCTCTTCGGCACCGGCGGCTACGACTCCCTCGCCGAAGGCATGGCCTTCCCTGAGATCAACGCACTGTTCCCCGAGCTCCACTGACCCCAGCTGCGCCTGTGGGTGCGGCCGTAGCGGCCGACCTGCTGAGTCCGGAGAGACGCCGCACCATTAGGTTCTCGGCATGACCAAGTTTCGTGATTTCAACTTCAAGCTGCTGGTGATCGAGCAGCTCATGTACACCGACAGGGTGCTGGGCGAGCCCTTCGACCTGGCGCGGTACATGCAGGAGCACCGCGGCGTCGACGACCTCTACCAGTACGGCTACGAGAACGAGTTGGGGTACACGGTCCTGGACGAGGCGCGGCACTACTTCGATTCCCTGGAGCTGAGCACCGAACAGCTGGCCATCGTCGAGGAGTTGGTCATCGACGGCGGGAGCGAGGTGTACATGCAGTGCACCTCGACGTGGGACGGCGAGGACGACCTGTTCGACGTGCGGTCGCTCGAGGATCTGGACCTGTTGCCGAACCTCAAGCGCATCGACGGCGCAGAGGAGTCACTGCTGGCCGTCCCGGACAAGCTGGAGATTCTCCGCGCACGCGGCATCGCCGCGGTCTAGCGCCGGCTTTCACCGCCCCGTTCCGCCCCCGAGCGGAACATGCTCCTCCCCAGCCGGCACCTGGGCCTTTCATGCACCGCCAAAAGGCCTGGTCGACCGGGCCCGGGTCCGCGATGCTCGTGTCCGATGCGGATCGAGGGCGGGGGCCTACCGCATCACTGCAGGTCCGGCCGGACCCGGCGCATGACCCAGTAGCCACGACGAACGGGGAGAAACTCATGGCACTTACCCGGGCAAAGTACGGAGTCGCGCTGGTCACTGCAGCCTTGGGTACCACGGTGTTCGCCGCCGCACCCGCGTCCGCGACCACGTCCACGTGGGACCGAAACTGCTCCAAGGACACCACCTACACCGCCACGGTCTCCGACCACGAGGCCACCACCAAGAAGTCGGGCAACGGCAACTGCCAGGGCCTCGCCTACGTTCGGATCAAGGTGGGAGGCGGCGGCTGGGGACCGTGGTCCGACGGCAGCAGCGGGACGGCGACCAAGCTGAGCCCCGTGTACAAGATCGTGAAGTCCCAGCACAAGGACTGCAATTGCAGCACGGCCAACTACCGCACGCTGACGCCATAGAGGTGCGGCCTGGCCTGCGGTTCGCGCAGCCTGTCGGGTGATCGACGACGTGTGACGGCCGGGCAGCGGGACGACTCTCGCGGCCCGGCCTTCGTTCCGCCCGCAGTGCCGGTCGGCGGTGGCCCCGCCCCGGACCCCGGCGATACTCCACGAGAACCGCATCACCTCGCACTCGACTTCCCCACGAGCGTCCGCACGCCCCGCGTCCTGCCGGCAATGACCGCCGTGCCGGTACTGCCGAGCCGATCACGGATCCGCCCGCCGGCGAGGCGGATCACCTGCTGTCGAACGGCGTTACGGCTCGTACGACTTCGTGGTGGGGCCGGTGAAGCCGATGGTCTGACGCCAGCTCAACTCCGCGACGCCGGGGTCCATTTCCTTCCGGAACACCACTCGGTTACCGATCCAGGAGAAGCGCGTCCGCTTCCAGTCGTCCTCGTGCTCCGTGACGTGCGTGTCCCACTCGTCGAGATCGCCGTCGCTCACCGCGGCGATGGACTTCCGCGCCGCCTCGCCGTAGCAGCCGTGGTCCCAGTGAGCGATGACCGCGACCGTGTTCCGGTACGTGCTCAGGTGGACCCCGCAGTCGTCGTCCCCCTTCACCGGGGACAGCACCCGGGGGCGGGACCATGGCGCGCCCTTGTCGCTCTGATGGCGTTCGACCAGTCCCTGCGCCGTGAACTTCACCAGTACGCGCCGCCCGTCCGCCAGCTCGACCGGGCCGTCCCAGTCGTTGGTCGTCTCGGGCGTCTCGACGGGCCACTCGGCACCGGCGACCCATCCCCCGACCAGCGCGAGCACGAGTGAACATGCGGCGATGGCCCGCCTTTTGGTCATGCCTGTGCCTCAACTTCCTGGACGCCCGTCAAGCGGGCCCCCGCCGGATTGTCTCGTGGTCGAGTCAGGGGCAGGCCCACCGGGCGGGGGCTGCGGCTCCTGTTGCTGAGCGAACGCCGCGCCTACCGTGCCGAACATGCTGTGCGAGGTGACGCCGACGCGCGAACCGCGCCAGGCGAGCCCGCCGCCGAAGAAGGCCGCGAGGCCGATCACCCCGGCGTACTGCGCGGGCAGGTGCAACGCCATGGCACCGACGATCGCCCCGGCAGCGAGTGCCGCAAGAAGCAGGACGACCGCAGCCTCGGTCATGCGTTGCCGGCGTGTTCTGGGAGCGTCAGGCTGCAGGTCGACAGGAAGGTCCGCGGAGTCGAGCAGGCCCAGCCATCTGCCCTCTGCGACACGTTCATTGACTGTGTGAACACGGCGTGCCAAGCCCAGCACCGCATCGGGCTCACCCCTGAGTACGTCGCCCATGGACGCGTCCAGTGCCGCAGCGACGCGACCGATGTGATCCTTGATCTCGGCCCGCCGCTCCGGACTGCACCCGGTGTGCCCGTGACGGGCAAAGCATTGCAATCCAGCACTCAACTCGCCTGTGTCTATGTCTAGTTGCAGCGTGGACCCACGGTTTGCCGAGCCGTTCAGCCGCTGCGAGCAAGCCTTCAGGACTATGTGGCAGTCCACCAACAACAACAGGTCGACCTCCAGCCCCCGGACCACGGCCCGCAACCGCCACGACGCGGGAAGCCAGATCATCGACCCGCCGAGCGTGATCACCAGCATCGCGGCCTGCACGGAAGGGATCGAGCTCCAGAGACTCAAGACGCACCCCGCTGGCACGCAGGTAATCACCATGAGCAATGTCAGCGTCAGGCGGGCACGCAGCCCGCCGTCCATCACCGCCGCGTCCTCGAAGCGCTCCGCCCCGATGGATGACGACCATTCCCAGTTCTGCACCACAGCGGCGTGCTCAGTATGAGTAGGTGCTCGCCGGACGACCCTGCGTCGAGCCCACTTCATCACTCCGCGACGCTTGGTCCAGGGCCGCCGGTCCAACTCCAGCGAGATCCACACGAACCGCAGGAACCACACCAGGCCAAGCCCGGCGGATGACAGACCCAGCACGAACAGGGCCGCTCGAACTGTGTCCCACTCGAGCATGGTTCCCTCCCACAGAAACAGCCGGGCCGCGAGATGGTTCTCGCGGCCCGGCCTCTGTTCGTGCGGAACTTCCTAGCTCTGCGAGCCGGCGTCCGCTTCTCCGCGCGGGAAGGCGACTTCCACGCGGCGGTTCTTCTTGCGTCCTTCCTCCGTGGAGTTGGACGCGATGGGGTAGTCCTCGCTGTATCCGCGGACCTCGAACGTGATGTCCGATCCGAGGGTCTTGGACAGCTGGTCGTGCACGGCGTCGGCGCGCTCCTTGGAGAGCTTCTTGCCGTGCGCGTACGAGCCCAGGTTGTCCGTGAAGCCGAACACCCGGACCTTCTTCGCACCCTGGGCCTCGACCTCGTCCGCGATCTCCTTGATACGGGCGTTGGCCTTGGGGTTGAGCTTGGCGCTGTCCTTGCCGAAGAGGACTTCGGCCTGGAGGGCGAACTTGACGTCCGACCCAGTGTCTTCTCGGCGCTCTTCGCCGCCCAAGTCCTCGATCACGGACTTGACGTCGAGCACCTTGGCGGGTGCCAGCGTGGCACCGTCGGAAAGCTTCAGGCCTGGGGAGTTCCCGTCGACCTTCGGCGGGGGCTGACTCGTCGTAGAGCCCGGTGGCTGACTGGGCTCGTCGTCAGCTTGTGCAGTACTGATGCTGAGTGTGGCGAGTAGGGCCACTGCGGTCACTGTCGTGGCCGCGACCCTGCCTTGCCTGCGGCGAGTGAGTGAGTGGTGCATGGGTCACTCACCCTCGGAGATCTCGATGGTGGCCGGCGGCATGTCGGCAATGTTGAAGTCGACCTTGGTAGCCGAGTCGGGAGGAGCGGGGAACTGGGCGAAGAACTCTCGCTCTTCAGACTGCTTGAACGACCCCTGGAATTGGGTGCACAAGCAACGCCCGTTCGTGTCCCGCAGGACCAGATACTTCTTCTTGCCCGCCTTGTCGACAAGGTTGGCTCCGGCCATAGAGAACGCGTTCTTCCGAAGTTCTGTCTCGTCACCGCGCCACGCGTTGGCGATCCAGCGATCCGACCCACCGTTCGACACCTTGCCCTTGACGGTGACGAAGCCGCCGCCGTCGCGAACTGCCGAGTTGATCGTCAGCTTGATGTCTTCATTGCCAGTGACCTCAGCAATGACCTTGTCCTCGGCCGGCTCTTCGGACCCCTTGTCCTTGTCGCCGTCCTTCGCCGGAGCCGACGTCTCCTTGCCGGAGTTCTCCTTGTCGTCGCCTCCGTCGCCACCACCGCAGCCGGCCACCGTGAGGACCAAGCCAGTCGTGATCGCCACCGCGGTCAGTGCCCTGCGGGCCTTCATGGTGTGCCGCTTACTCATCAGTACTGCTTCCTTCTCTCGTCATTCCGCCAGGTGCACCTTGAACAGGTCCTTGGCCGTGGGCAGATCGCCGGCATTGAAGGTCTTGGGATCGATGTCCCACATCCCACTGCCTTCGCAGTAGAACTTGACGACCTTGGTGGGGACGTCGGCGATCATGTGGCAACGCGGCTCGATCACCGCGGTTGCATCTGCCTTGGCATGCTTTTTCTCGGTGCCGGGAACCAGGGAGTCGCCGACCGTGTAATCGGTCTCGACCTTGGCCTTGATGGCGAAGTCGCTTGCTACGAAGGTGGCTTGAGGTGCGCCGTCGAGGTGTGACTTGTTCTGCTTGGCAAGCTGAGCAGCAGACGCCGCGCCGTTCGTGACGGGCGGTGTCTCTCCCTCTAGCGGCAGGACCCAGGCACCGGAGGGGATGCCTGCGATCACCTGGACCAACAACTCTTTACGAGCCTCTTTCGCAGCAGCGAGAGCGGCGGCGTCCGCAGCGGACTGTGCTCCACTGCGAGCTACCGCCGCCTTGGCGAAGACGAAGAAGACGAACGCGACAAAGAGCAGAATCCCCACCAGCCACACATACAGTGGGAGAGTCTGCCCTTTGTCGTTACGCAAGCGAAGTGTCACTCGCCGCCCGTGATGTCCTCGACCGCGGTCTCGATCGCGTCGGAGATCGTGTCGTCCAGGCCGAGCGCGTTCACCGCAACGACGATCGCGGCGATCAGCACCAGGAGACCGGCGTACTCCACGAAGCCGGCGCCCTCGTCCGCGTTCTTGCCCTGCATGCGGGAGACGACGGTGTTCTTCCAGTTGCTGAACTTCGACATGGTGTTCCCCTTTGGATTCAGCCGACCGGGAGTCGGCCGACGGTGACGTTTCTGAAGCTTTGGCGTCTTCCGCGTAACCGGCTTCCTCCTGGCCGGTGCCGCTTTCGACACGAGAAACGTACGTCGGAACACCGGTCCCAACAGAGGGTCCGTGGACCCAAGTGCGGGCCCAAAGGGTGAGTTGGGTCCTGCGGGTGGGAGCGGGCCCACCCGCCCTACCAGGGCGGGCGACAGCGCGCACAGCGCCCGCCCCCGTCGTCTTCGTCCTTCGCTCAGTGCTTCGCCCAGTCATGTCATCCATGGCTGTTCGACCCCTTCCCCCGCGCAGTGCCGAGCCAGACCGCAATGGCTTCGCTCCGGCTGACACTGTGCAACTTCGCGAATATCCGGTTGATGTGGTTCTTGACGGTCTTCTCGCTGATGAAGCAGGTGGCGGCGATTTGCTGGTTGCTCATGCCGGATGCAATGAGTTCCATGATCTCCACCTCCCTCGAGCTCAGTCCGAAGTCCTGCCGGTTCCGCTGGCCGCCGGGGGCAGAGGCGGACGAGAGTCCGCCACCGTGGGCCGGTACCGACTGTGGCACATTCGGTTGCAGATGCGAAGAGCTTTGGGGAGCTCGATACGAATTCGAGACACCTGGGCCCAGGTTGGGCCCAGAGCCACCCTGTGCAGTCGCATCCGGCGTGCTCGGATGACCAGGTATCCGGCCGTACGTCGGACCGGTGGCCGGCCCGGCGCCGGGGACCTGACTGGTGCCCGTGAACGGCACACCCGTCTCGTAGACCCGGCCGAGGCCCTCCGGGAGGCCCGGGGCCGCCTGTCCGCCGCGCATGTGGGACAGCAGGGCGTTCTGCGCCGAGGCGGTGAAGTGGGCGCGGCCCTCCTTGATGTCCCGGGTCGCGAGCACCAACTGCTCGGCCGTGAACTCCCCGTGGACCAGATAGCCGCCCGCGCCGAGGCGCAGCGCCTCCTGCACGATCGTCGACTCGCGGCTGTAGGTCAGCATCATGACCGGCGCCACCTGCACCAGGTACGGGAGCGCCGAGATGCCGTCCACGCCCGGCATGCGGACGTCGAGCAGGACCACGTCCGGGCGGTGCTGCTGCGCGGCGGCGAGCGCCTGGCGGCCGTCCGCTGCCTCGGCCACGACGACGATGTCGTCCCGGCCGTCGAGCAGCACGGTGAGGCCCGCGCGTACGACGGGGTTGTCGTCGGCGATGACCACGCGCAGTGGCGCCGGCTGCTCGATGGATCCGAACGGGTCGGTGCCCTGGGCCTGTTGGGGCCCGCTGGGGTCGTCGCCGTTCTGAGTCGGGGCAGGGAACGCCGCTGCCGGCGGGGGAAGGGGGACTTGAGCGGGGGTGTGCTCGGAGCGGGGCTCCGTGGTGTGCGAGGACGTGTGCTGGGACACGTGCGACGACACCTGCTGGGGCCCTGAGGTGTGCGAGCTCTCGTCCGGCATGAGCGGCCTCCTCTCGGGGGTGTTCGCGGGTGAGCGGGGGTGTGGGGGCTATTCGGTTGTGGGGTGGTGCGGTCCTGCGGTCCGGTGCTGACTCAGGTGATACCCGCCGCACTGGCGGACGGGAACCCGTGAGCCGGTGTGCGCTGGCTCTCCAGCGCCGCGAGGGGCAGGTCGAGCCGGACCTCCGTACCGCCGGCGCTTCTGCCGCGGCCGATCCGGATACGGGCGCCGACCGCGGCCGCCCGCTCGACCATGCCGACCAGGCCGAAGTGGCCGGCCTTGCGGAGTTCGTCGAGGTTGGTGCCGGCCGGCAGGCCCTTGCCGTCGTCGATGACGCTGATCCTGAGCAGGTCGCCCACGATGCCCATCTCGACGGCGACGCGCGAGGCGCCCGCATGCCGGTGGGTGTTCTCCAGGGCCTCGGCGGCGACGGTGAGCAGCTGGCGGGCCACGGCGTGCGGGACGGGCGGGACGGGGCCCTCACCGATCGGGAGCCAGACGCAGTTGACGCCGGTGCGGGCGCTGAAGTCCCTGACACGAGCGGCCAGTTCGTCGGTGACGTCGGTGCCGCCGCCGGCGTCCGAGTAGTCGGTTCTGCGACGCAGGTCGGAGAGCAGTTCGCGGGACTCCGAGGCGGCGCGGCGGGCCGAGCGGGAGACCAGGCCCGCCTGGTGCTTGACCGTCATGGGGTCCATGCGGTCCGCGCTGTTGGCGAGGGCTTCGGCGGCCATGGCGACGCCGTGCAGGGTCTTGGCGACGGAGTCGTGCATCTCGCGGGCCATGCGGGCGCGTTCGCCGTCCACCGCGTCGTTGACCGCGATACGGGAGTTGGCCTGGGAGAGGGCCTCGGTGGCGGTGCCGAAGCGGAGCATGAGATTGCGCAGGGTGACGCCGATGACTCCGGCCGCCACGCAGAAGCCGCTGATCAGAACGGTACTTGCGGGGCCTTCCATGCTCTTGGCCCAGCCGATGTAGGCAGCGGCGAGCACCAGGATCTGGAGGGCGGTGTAGATGCCCGCGCCGCGCCAGCCGTAGAGCAGTCCGGCCAGCAGCGGCGTACAGACCGTGGCGTAGCCGAGTGTCGAATCGGGGGAAGCGGTGAGCAGGAGTACGGCGCCGAAGACCAGGTCCACGGCCATCAGCCAGCGGTACTTGAGGACGAGCGGGCCGAGTGTCTCCCAGTCCCTGAGCATCGCGAGCGAACCCATCAGGCTGAAGACGACGGCGCCGCCGACCAGGACGTTGCCGACCTGGCCGTCCGCTCTGGCGAGGGCGAAGGGTGCGCCGATGACGATCATCGCGAGGCGGAAGCCGAAGACCTGGCGGCACAGCGCCTGCAGTGCGTTGAGCTGGATGGAGAGGCTGGGCGCGGGGGTGTCGTCGGCGAGGGCGGAGGTCATCACGGGCTCCGCCTCGGGGGCGCCGCCGTGAAGTTCAGCCGGTGGTGGCGTCCTGTTTCCCCGGGCGGGGGTGAACGCGCTCAGGGCGCCCTGTGGTGTCGGGGCGCCCTGGGCCGCGGCATCTGCTTCTGCGCGGCGGACGGTGCTGTCGAAGCCGGCCGGTTCAGGGGGCATGCCGGGCTCCTTTGCTGTGGTTCGCCATGATCAGCCGCCGAAGATGGAGCCGAAGTTGGTCTCCGAACCCAGGAACATTCCGCTGACGATGAGGATCAGCGTGGCCGGGACCATGAACACCAGGGTGACCATGGTGGTCTTCGGGATGGTCTTGGCCGCGCGGCGGCGGGAGTTCTGGGCGTCGGTGCGGCGCATGTCGTTGGCGATCTGGATCAGGGTGTCGGCGATCGGCGCACCGAGTTCCTCGCCCTGCTGGAGTGCCGTGACGAACTGCGAGACCTGCTCGGAGGCGTTGCGCTTGCGCAGTTCCTCGAAGGCGTTGCGGCGCGAGACACCCATGTCCATCTGGCGCAGAGTGATGTGGAGTTCGTCCGCCCACGGGCCCTTGTAGCGGTCGGCGACGCGCTCCAGGGCCTGGCGGAAGCCGAGACCGGCGCTCACGACGACCGCGAGGACGTCGAGGAAGTCGGGCAGGGTCCGCTCGATGACCTCACGGCGCTCCTTGATCGCCTGGGCGATGAGGGCGTCGGCGGCGAAGAAGCCGAAGGCGAAGGCCAGGAGCGCGAAGAGCGGCGATCCGCTCGCAAGCATCGACAGGCCGCAGATGAGGCCGAAGAGTCCGTAGACGGCACGGCGGGCGGCGTAGCGGTCGATGGTGAGACCGCCGGGGTTGCCCGCCTGGTCGATCTTGCGGCGCTTGGCCTCGACGTTCTTCGCGCCCATGACCCGCAGGACGGCGGGTGCGAAGCGCATGCCGAGACGGTCGACGGCAGAGTCGGCGCCCGATACGCGCGATCCGCCGATCTCCAGGGCGACGGCGAGGTCGGAGGGCAGCTTGGCGTCGGCCCGGTACATCCGGACGCCTTGGAAGACACCCGCAACGGCGAGTGCGAGCAGCAGTGCGAGGAGAAGTCCCAGCATGGTGTCGTCGTTCCCCTCTCTCAGACGTCGATCTTGCCGAGGCGGCGGATGACCACGAACCCGACGGTGTACAGGGCGAGCGAGACGAGCATGAGGATCTGACCGACGGGGCTGCCGGTCACCCTCGCCAACGCGCCCTCGTTCATGGCGTTCAGCATGAGCATCGCGCCGATGCCCAGGCAGGGGATGGTGAACGCGGTGGCGTTGACCTCGGAGAGCATGGTGCGGACCTCGCGCCGGGTCTCCTTGCGCTCCTCCAGGGTCTCGGTGAGGTTCCGCAGGGAGCCGACGATCGTACCGCCGGAGCGGTTGGACAGGACCAGGGTCGTCACGAGGACGATCAGCTCCCGGGAGGGGAGCCGTTCGGCGAGCTCGTTGAGGGTGTCGTCGATGGAGCGGCCGAGGGCCAACTCGTTGGACACCTTCGTGAGTTCCTCGCCCGCCGGAGCTTCGAGCTCGTCCGCGGCCATGGCGAGGGAGGTGCGCAGGGCCAGACCGGCCGAGGTGCCGTTCGCCAACAGGCGGGCCAGGTCAGGAAGTTGGCCGATGAACGCCTCAATACGCTTCTGCCGCTGCCAGTTGAGGAAGACGTTCGCCCCGTAGAGGCCGATCAGTCCGGCGATCGGACCGAAGAACGGCGCGAGCAGCGAGCTGGCTATCAGCCACAGCCCGATGACGGCCGCGACCATGTAGACGAAGAACTCGCCCGGCGTCAGGTCGAGTCCGGTCGCCGACAGCTTCAGCTGGACCTTCCGCCCGATGCCGGTCTTTCTGACCCGTCGGTCGATGGCGCTGAAGCGGCGGCCCCGCCCGATCTTGTGGTGGCCGGTGGCGAGCCGGTCCTCGAGTGCCTGTCGCTGGGCCTTGCCCGAGGCGTACGTATGGAGTCCGGCGACGGCGAGGGTGCCGCACAGGATGGTGCTGCCCAGGGCCAGCAGCGCGGGGTTGTTCATCTTCCGGCAGCCTCTCTCCGGGACTCGTGCCCGTGGGAGCTTGTGGGGACGTCGCAGGGGCGGGTGGGCCGGTGCGAGCGGACCGGGGGACGGTGGGGCGAGCGGTCGTGCAGGTGGTGCCCGGGTCGTGTCCGTGCAGAATTCCGCGGACACGGCCTGGCGCGCGTGGGCAGCGCGCTCGCCGGGTTCGCGCCGGCGGGACGCGAGCCCGGTGCCGTACGGCTGTGGGTGGGGACCATCAGTCGGCGGCCTCTCGGACGGCTCCGGCGCCTTCGGCGACGCCGAAGGCCGGCGGGATCGGCTCGTTCGCCATGAAGAGCCGGTCCGCGATACGGCGCGGCAGCGGCAGGTGCTCGAACTTGCCGCGCACCACGCGGTCGGAGTCGACCGGCTGCGCCGCGTAGCGCGACACCGTGGCGATCTTGAACTGTTCGCGGCCGTGCGAGACGAGGAGCGCGATCTCGGTGATCTTCCTGGAACCGTCGGCGAAACGGGTCAGCTGGACGACCACGTCGATGGCCGAGTTGATCTGGTCCTTCAGGGCCTCGAAGGGGATCTTGACCTCGGACATGGAACCCAGGGTCATCAGACGCATCAGGGCGTCCTCGGCCGTGTTGGCGTGCACGGTGGCGAGCGAGCCGTCGTGACCGGTGGACATCGCCTGGAGCATGTCGAGGGTCTCACCGCCACGGACCTCACCGACGATGATGCGGTCGGGGCGCATACGCAGGGAGTTGCGGACCAGGTCGCGGATGGTGATCTGGCCCTTGCCCTCCACGTTCGGCGGGCGGGACTCGAGGCGGATCACGTGCGCCTGCTGGAGCTGGAGTTCGGCCGAGTCCTCGATGGTGATGATGCGCTCGTGGTCGGGGATCAGCGCCGAGAGCGAGTTCAGCAGCGTCGTCTTACCCGTACCGGTACCGCCGGAGACGATGACGTTGAAGCGGGCCCGCACGAAGCCGCTGAGCAGCATCAGCATCTGTTCGTCGAGCGAACCGAGCCGGATGAGCTCGCTGAGCTTGTACGGCTTGGGGAAGCGTCGGATCGTGAGCGTGGCGCCGGTGAGGCTGAGCGGCGGGATGATCACGTTGACGCGCTCGCCGCTGGGGAGGCGGGCGTCGACCATGGGCGTGGACTCGTCGACGCGGCGGTTGACCGTGGAGACGATGCGCTCGATGGTCTGCATCAGCTGCTCGTTCGACGCGAAGCGCATCGGGAGCTGTTCCACCCGGCCCGCGCGCTCGACGAAGATCGCGTCGGGGCCGTTCACCATGATTTCCGTGACGGACGCGTCCTCGAGGAGTGGCTCGAGGACACCGAGGCCGAGGGCCTCGTCGACGACGCGACGGACCAACTGCGAGCGCTGCGAGGTCGAGAGGACCGGGCCCTCTCGGCTGATGATGTGGCCGAGGACGCGCTCCAGGCGGGCGCGCCGTTCGGCTGCCGCGAGGTTCGACATCTCGGCGAGGTCGATCTCCTCGAGCAGCTTGGCCCGGTAGACGGCCACGATGTGGTCGTCCTCGCGTCCCGCGCCGTTGTCCTCCGGGGAGGCGATTCGGGCCCGCAGGCTCATTTCTGTCCACTCCTTACGTGGTGCGCTCCGGGCGGGGGCCCGGAGGTGTGGCACGGACGACGCGGCGTCGTGTGCCTGCTAGTCGTCGGCGGGCATGGTCACTTCCCGCTCCGCCTCCCAGCCGAAGTCGGCGAACGGGACGAGGGTGGGGATCTCGACGGTCGCCTTCACGGTGACCGTGTCGCCCATGCCGGGGGTGTCGATGTCCGTCTTGTCGGCGAGCCAGTCGCTCATGGCGGCCTTGGCGCTGAGTTCGGCGGACGCACCCTGGGCGGCGGACCGGGCGCCGGCGCGGGCGGCGGATCCTGCCTGGGAGTAGCTGTAGCCGACGAGGCCGAGCTGGATCACGGCCATGCCGATGAGGAGGAGCAGGGGGAGGAAGCCGGTGAATTCGAGGATCGCGGATCCTCGGTCTCCTTTTGCCCTGGCGACCGGGCCGGAGCGGGAGGTGCTGCCCTCCGGGCCTGCTGCGGCCGTGGCGGTGCGGAGGGATGCCCCTGACCGCGCCTTCCCGAAAACGGGACTCCGCCCCGGGCCCGGGTCCTCGAACGCCGGACGGGCTATCAAAAGCTTCTGCATGGGTCAGCCCTCCTGGGCGGCGCCGGCTTCGCCCGTGACGTGCCAGCCTGCGTTGAAGCCTGGGAAGAAGAGGGGGACGTCGACGTCCACCTTGGCGGTGTAGATGGCGCCGCCGGGTTCGGTGCCGCAGTCGGCGGTGAAGCTCTTCTGCCAGGAGTCCGGCAGCCGCTTCTTGGCGTGGTCCTCGCACTCGGTCTGGCTGACCGCTCCCCGTACACCGGCGACCGCGCCCGCTCGTGCGCCCTCGTCCGCGGCGTTGCCCGCGAGGGAGTACGAGTAGCCGTAGAGGACCGCCTGCCACAGGATCGCGACGATGGCGAGGATGACCGGGGCCATCCCGGCGAACTCGATGGTGACCGAGCCGGAGTCGCCGCCGCGGCGGCGCTTGAGGCCGATGGAGCCGCGGTCGTCCTTCTCCAGGCTGGCCGTTGCCGTACCTCGCTTGCCGGCTTTGTTCTTGCCGTCCTTGCCTTCCGGTGTCTTCACCAGGCCCAGCTCCCCCGCCAATCCCCAGAGTGCTTGCTTGACCGTGCTCCGGCTCTCCAGGTCCTGCAGCCGGCCCGCGTCGACGGCCGTCTGCAGTTCCTTGAAGTTGGACGGGATCGCAGCGGTCGCGACCCGGGTCCCGGTGATCCGTTCCACCAGTGGCGGCTGGATCTCCGTGTTGCGGGTGTAGCGGTTGACGACGGTGACCGTCTCCTCGGCCTTGCGGATCTGGAGACGGTCCCAGAGGCGGACCATACGCTTGGCCGCGCGCACCGACACGACGTCGGGCGTAACGATCAGGAGGGCCTGGTCGGCCATTTCGACGGCGGCGGCGTTGGCGCCGCTCATCTGGGTGCCGCAGTCGACGACCACCACTTCGTAGCGGTTGCGCAGGGCGCTGACGGCCTGGCGGGCTACGCGGTCGGTGACTTCCTCGCCGCGCTCGCCCTCGGCGGGCGCGAGCAGGATGCCGATGCCGGTCGGGTGGGCGAAGACCGCGTCCTGCAGCACGCGCGGGCTGATGTCGCTGATGCCCGCGAGGTCGACTATGGAACGCCGGAACTGCACGTCCAGGTACGAGGCGACGTCACCCGACTGCAGGTCCAGGTCGAGGATGGCCACGCTCTTGCCCGACGCCCGTGCCGCCAGGGCGAGTTGGACCGTGGTCAGCGTGGTGCCGACCCCGCCCTTCGACCCGGTGACGGTGACGACGGTCCCGCCGGGACCGGTGAACACATCGGCGCTGCTGCTGAGGTGCTTGCGTACGCCGACGGCCCAGGCGGCGGCCGTCGAGACGCGGGCCGTCAACTCCTCGTATCCCAGAGGGAGTCCGATGAGTCCGCGGGCACCTGCGTCCATGGCCGCGGAGAACAGCCCGGGGCTCGGGTCGGCGGTGATCAGTACGACACCGACCCCCGGGAAGCGGAGACCGACTTCCCGCATCAGCTCCAGGGCCGGTACCGGGCCGATCCGCTCGTGGACCAGGACCACCTCGGGCAGCTCGTCGAGCGACTCGCCCGCGAGGCGGGCCAGGGTGTCGAGCAGCGCCGTCGAATCGGAGACCGGCAGTGCCGGCTCCGCGTCGGGGAGCTGACTGAGGAGGGTGGACAGGGAGCGTGCGGCGTCGGGATCGCCGACGGCAGGGAGGATACGGGTGGTCACTAGTCCCTCACTTGTCCTCGTCGAGGGTGTAGCTGCGGTCGTCCGGCGAGATGGTGGTCGCGCCGCCCTGGCCGATGAGGGCCAGCCGGACGTGCGAGGCGAACGACTCGGCGTAGGCCACGCGCTGGGCGTCGAGCGTGTTCAGGGCGAAGGTGATCGGCACGGCCTCGGTGGGCTTGCCGGAGCGGTCGTCCTCCTTGGGCTCGAGCGGGGTCAGCTGACCGACGTCGAGGACCTTGGCGTTCTGGACGATGACCTTCGACTGGTTCTTTCCGCCGCGGTCGGGCGCCTCGAAGGTGGCGTAGATGTTGACCGTGGAGCCGGGCTTGATCTTGCCGGCGACGCCGGTCGCGGCGTCGATCATGATGGCGATCTCCTGCTCGCCCTCGCCCAGTTCGGGCTGGCGGACGATCATGTCGTTCTGCAGGAGAGAGCCGCTCCTGAGCTGGGTGACGGCGATCTTGCCCCGGATCTCGCCGAGGTCCGTGACGGCGTTCTTGGACATCCACCGCTCGGGCATCTTGATTTTTTCGAACTGCGAGGCGTTGAGCTTCTTGTACGGGGCTATGTCGCCCTTCAGGCGGTACGCCTCGACCTCGGGGCCGACCTTGGAGTTCACGTCACGGATCACCGATAGCACTCCGGCGAACGCGCCGAAGGCGCACAGGACCGAGAGGAGCAGCAGGATGACGCCGCGGCGCTGGCGAGAGTTCATGGGGCGAACAACCTCGTTCAGGGACGTTTGTAAGACGGACTGGGGGGCGTTGGTGGGGCTGGGATGGGGCTTTTATGGGGCTGTGTTGCGAGCGGAGTGGTGCGGTGGGGCGGGTGGTGCTTCGCGCGGTCGGACGGGTGAGGCTTGAGCGGCGGAACGGTTGAGCGATGAAGCAACGTGTCAGGGACCGGTCACGGGGTGTTCGTTTCTGGAAGAGAGGACACCACCGGAGCCCGTTTGGTTCTCGGGTGGCAGCAGCGGCGAGGAACAGAACCCACAGCGGTCACCGATAAGTTCGAGTCCGCACCAATGGCACTCTTCGCGTCGTACGGAGGAGACCAGCTGGTAAAGAACGGAGATGTCCGGAATCGCCGCGGCGAACTCGGTGAGTTTGGGGGTCGCCCACCAGCGCGAGGACTCCGCCGGCAGATGCGCCTCGCCGACGCCCTGCACCTGCCAGGCGGGCGCGAGCGTCTTCGTCACCCACTCGGTCTGCAACTGACCCTTCGCCACGAGGAGCTGCGTGCCGAACTCGGGCCCGTTCAGCATCGCGGTCTGGCCGGCGGAGCCGCCCAGCTTGACGAGCTGCGGATCCGGATTGGCCAGGACCGCGAACTGCGAGCCGGGCACCCACGATTTCGCGTGCGCCTTCAGGCTCACGGGGACGCGGTCCAGCTTCGCCACGGAACCGAGTACGGCGCCGGAGTAGATGTAGTGCGAGAGGAGCCGCGCGGCCGAGGCGAGGACGCCCGGACTGAAGTCGCAGATCGAGAGCTGCCGCAGCTGCAGGGCCAGCATCGCGATGCCGAGCGGCGGCAGATCGAGGTGAAGCAGTGCGATCCGGTCGGATTCCAGTACAGAACGGACCGTGTGCAGCCGGTGCACGGCAGGGGCGGGGAGCGAGGCGGGGCAGAGCGCGACGACGTATCCGTGCTGCTCGAGCAGGACGTTCATCTCCGCGAGCGACTGCTCGAGGCTCTGCTCTTCACTCCCCTTGCCCGCCTGCAGAATTGCGGCAGGCGGCGTTTGCTGATCGGTCGCTGGCAGAACCAGATCAGGACTGGTCACTGCTATGGCGGTCGGCACGCTGCATTCCCCGTTCGCTGCGACGGGTACGCGATGCACCCGCCTCAGATCGTCACTACGACGTCCTCCTGCATCAGCACCATATCCAGGTCATGCCCTGATCAACACACCAATCATATAACTCCTGGTCAGTCCATGATCAACTGGTCAGGACGATCATTCGGTACGCCGCTCAACGCATGACCGGAAAGCGGTACTTGAAGTACCGCCGCAGTCGCGGGAGTCCCGGCGGCCGAATTACCCCGCCCCAAAAGAAGACGAACGTCACAGCGGTGGGATCTCAAGAGGTGGACCGGAGGGCCCATTTGAGTACTGGTCGAGTAGCTCGGGAAGTACCGCCCGCCACCGGCTGATTCATTCCGGTCGCACGGTAATGGGCGATTTGTGTGCGGGGTGGGGGTACGGAACGGGGCCGGGGCGGGCTCCGGGGCGGGCCCGGGGTGCGCCCGTACCGGCGTCGCGGACGGCCGCGTTCCGCCTCCGCCCCGCATGGCGCCGGGATCTCTCGCACCGCCTCAACAGGCCCTGTTGCCACAGGTCTTGACAACTCAATTGGTCTGGACCAGATTGCGGTCTGATCGGCCACTCCCTCACCCCCGACACCCCCGACACCCCCATCGGATTCCCCCCACCGATCCCCCACCCCCCCACCCAGGAGGTAGTAAATGCACCGCAAAGCACGTAGAACCCCTGGAAAAGCCATAGCCGGCGCAGTAGTTGCCGGTGTCGCGGCCTGCGGACTCGCCATCACCTCGCTCGCGTCGGGCGCCGGCGCGGCCGAGACGGACGACGACATCCACAAGGTCTCGGTCGGCGCGGCCGACGTACCGAAGCACGCCGTGACCGGTTACTGGCAGAACTTCGACAACGGCGCCACGGTGCAGACCCTCGCCGAGGTGCAGGACGACTACGACATCATCGCGGTCGCCTTCGCCGACGCCACGGCCACGCAGGGCGGCGTCGAGTTCAACCTCGACTCGGAGGGCCTCGGCGGCTACACCGACGACCAGTTCAAGGCCGACATCAAGCAGAAGCAGGCCGACGGCAAGTCCGTGGTCATCTCGGTGGGCGGCGAGAAGGGCACGGTCGCGGTCAACGACGACGCCTCCGCGACAGCCTTCGCCGACTCGATCGGCGCCCTCATGGAGGAGTACAACTTCGACGGCGTCGACATCGACCTGGAGAACGGCCTCAACTCCACCTACATGAGCAAGGCCCTGAAGTCGATCGCCGAGAAGGCGCCGGGCCTGGTCATCACGATGGCCCCGCAGACCGTCGACATGCAGTCGCCCGAAGGCGAGTACTTCAAGACGGCGCTCGAGATCAAGGACATCCTCACCGTCGTCAACATGCAGTACTACAACAGCGGTTCGATGCTCGGCTGCGACGGACAGGTCTACAACCAGGGCACGGTCGACTTCCTGACCGGCCTCGCCTGCATCCAGCTGGAGGGCGGCCTCGACGCCTCCCAGGTCGGTATCGGCACCCCGGCCTCACCGAGCGCGGCCGGCGGCGGCCACGTCGACGGCGACGTGGTGAACGCGGCCCTGGACTGCCTCGCCAAGGGCGAGAACTGCGGATCCTTCAAGCCGGACAAGACGTACCCGGACATCCGCGGAGCCATGGCCTGGTCCACCAACTGGGACGCCTCGGCCGGTGACGCCTGGTCCGGCACAGTCGGCCCCCACGTCCACGGCCTCTCCTGACCCCACCCCCGCGCCACCACCCGGCGCACACCGATCCTGCAGCGCCGCCGCTCCCCCGGCGGCGCTGCGGTGTGTTCGGGGGCCCTGCGCGGGACGGGATCAACTCCCCTGCCTCACCAGGGCAGTTCGCGTACCTGCTGGATGCACAGGACGATGAAGAGGAGGCCCGAGACGGTGAGCATGGTGTTGCTGAGGGGGCCGTTGCGCCATTCCCGTGGGGTACGGGAGGAGTTGAGCAGCCAGACCAGGGTGAGGGCCAGGAAGGGCATGAAGAAGGCGCCGAGTACGCCATAGGTGATGACCAGGCCGAAGGGCTGGTCCAGCCAGAGGAGGGTCATCGGCGGGAAGGTCAGCCAGAGGAGGTAGGCGCGGAACGGGCCGGAGCGCTCCTTGACTCCCGCGGCCACCAGGACCGCCGAACCCGCCTCCGTCGAGACCCCCTTGCGGTCCTTCTGGAGTCGCTCGACGAAGTCGGCGAAGAGCAGGCTGACGCCGTGCCAGACGCCGATCAGGGACGAGAACGAAGTGGCGAAGAAGCCGATCAGGAACAGCTTCGCGGTCGCGGCACCGTACTCGCTCTCCAGGACGGCACCGAGGTCGACGAGCCCCTTGTCACCGGTGGACAGGGCGATCTGGGAGGCGTGCAGCAGCTCCGCGCCGACGATCAGCATGGCCACCACGAAGATGCCGGTGGTGATGTACGCGACCCGGTTGTCGAGCCGCATCACCTTCATCCAGCCGCTGTTGGTCCAGCCCTTGGCGTTCACCCAGTAGCCGTACGCCGCCATGGTGATCGTGCCGCCGACGCCGCCGATCAGGCCGAGGGTGTAGAGCAGCGAGCCGTCCGGCAGTACGGGCGCGAGACCGGCGAAGGCCGCGCCCAGGTCCGGGCCCACCCGGATCGCCAGGTACACCACGACCACGAACATCACGCCGACCATGACCGTCATGACCTTCTCGAAGACGG
>NZ_KZ984548.1:361012-550474 GCF_003574445.1 Streptomyces sp. YIM 130001 | reverse complement strand
CGTACTGGTTGAACCAGACGAAGACCAGGCCGATGAGGCCGGTGGCGATCGCCCAGACCTTGAGGTCCGGACCGTCGGGGAAGAGCGCGGCGAGCGGCAGGGCGCTCGAGGACATGGCGGTCGCGCCGTAGATGAAGCCCCAGATCACCACGTAGACCGAGAAGTACCAGGTGGTCCAGCGGCCCAGGCTGTGCCAGCCCTCGAAGAGGGTGCGGCCGGTGGCCAGGTGCCAGCGGCCGGACGCCTCGGCGAGTGCGATCTTCACGACGCAGCCGATGACGGCGGCCCACATCAGGGTGTAGCCGTACTTGCTGCCCGCGATCAGCGTGGCGACCAGGTCGCCGGCCCCCACGCCGGTGGCGGCGACCACGATGCCGGGGCCGATGTAGCGCCAACTCGACTTGCGGGGAACGGAGTTGTCCTCCGCGCGCGAGGCCCCTCCCCCGGCACCCGCCGCGTCCGCCGTACCGCCCGTGCCGTCCCTGTCCGCCATAGGGTGCCTCCGCCGTTCTCGCTCGTCCCCGGCCAATCGATCACGACACGAAAGCGCGTGGCGGGAGGCAGCACAAGGGGGCGTGCAGGGACTGGTGTTCGCCGGTCCGCCGCCGCCCGGCCCGGTGCGGCCGGTGCCGTCAGTCGAGGGCCTGTTCGGCGCGTTCGCGGGCCTCGTCGCCGGTGATGTCGCCGAGCGGGTCGGAGTCCTCGTTGTCCTCGCCCTCCTCGAACGAGTCGACGAACAAGGGCGGTTCGAGCAGGAAGCCGTCCCGGCCGAACCGCAGGTCGGTGGCGCACAGGCCCTTCGGGGTGACCTCGCCGATCCGGCGGGCCGTGGTGTCGCGGACCTCGGCCGGGGCGGCGGACCCCTTGTCGACCTCGCCGAGCGCGGCGACCAGGGCCAGCGTCGCGTCGTAGGCCTCCACCCCGCCGATGGAGGCCTCCTTGCCGAACCGGTCCTCGTACGGCTTGTCGTAACTGTCGTCCCACTCGCAGTACTCGCGCACCACCAGCCAGGGGCGCTTCATCGCGTAGTCGGATCGGACCGAGTCGCTCGTGGTGACGGCCAGGCCGGTGAAGTCGGACTTGGACAACCGGTCGTCGAGCGACTCGAAGGCCTTCTGGCCGCCCTCGTAGAAGACGGTGTCGTGGCCGGTGTCGAGGATGTCGGTGACGGTCTCCTTGGTGTCGGTGACCTCGTTGGTGCTGGTGGGGACGTCGGCGGTGGTGGCGGCGCCGATGTCGAAGACGCTGGGGACGCCGGAGCCGTTCTTCTCCCAGAGAAAGTGGATGCCTTCGAGGCCGACGGATTCGTGGATGTCGGTGAGGAACGTGCCGGTGGCGTCGGAGAGTTGCCGCTCGGCCGCCATCGCCTGGTACGTGGTGGCGCCGAGGTCGCCGCTCAGCCGGGTCCACGGACTGAGCACCACGACCTCGTGCTCGGCGTACGTCTTGGAGGCCTGCTGCATGCGTTCGGAGTCGACGTCGTCGCCGACCGGGGCGACGACCGCGGCGATGCGGTCGTCGGCGACGATCTCCTCGGCGGCCTTGGCGGCGCCGTCCTTCGTGCCGGAGTCGTCGAACTTGCGGGTGGTGAGGCGGAAGGGCAGGCGCTTTCCGGGCTTGCCCTTGTCCGCCGGGCCGGTGCCGCCGCCCGCGGGGCCCGGTTTGCCGTCCTGGCCGGCGGCGCTCGCCTCGTTGGCCTTGTCGACGGCCATCTTGACGCTGTTCAGGGCGGTGACGGCGCGGTCCTTGCCGTCTCCGCTGAAGTTGCCGACGACGGCGAGGGTGTAGGTGTCGCGGGCCGCCTTGCCGTCCGCGCCCGCGCCGTCGCCGTCGTCGTCGCCGAGGGGCAGCGCGTCGAACAGGAGGACCAGTGCGGCGACCAGGACGGCGGCGGCGACACCCGCGACCGCGATGCGACGGCGGCCGCCGGCCAGGTGGCTGCTCGGCGGGCGGCGGCCGCCGGGGGGTGGCGCGCTTGCCGAGTCGGTGTCGTCCGAGCCGAACTCCCTTGTAGCGGCCGGGAGTTCGGGCTCGGCCACGTCCGCCGGGCCGGGTGCTGCGGGCGGGTCGGGGACCGGGGCGGCCGCGGGCGCGGCAGGGACCGGGACGACCGCAGGCGCGTCCGTCACCGCCGCCCGCGCACCCCGGGAGTCGTCGAGCGACGACAGGGCCGCCGCGGCCTCCGTAGCCGTCGGCCGGGCCGCCGGGTCCTTGGCGAGCATCTCGCCGAGGAGGTCCTCCAGGGCCGCCGGTGCGTCCGGGCGCAGCTCGCGCACCGGCGTCGGTGCGGTGTGGAGGTGCTGCATGATCAGCGCGGGGCCACCCGTCTCGGACTCGAACGGAGGCCTTCCGGTGAGCATCTGGTACAGGACGCAGCCGAGGCCGTAGACGTCCGAACCGGCCACCACCGCATGGTTGTCGAAGCGTTCCGGAGCCATGTACGGCACGGTGCCGATGGCCCCGCCCTCCGCCGTCACCTCATTACCCGTGACGTCCTCGACGAACTTGGCGATGCCGAAGTCCATCACCCTCACCTCGCCGGAGCGGGCGACCATGACGTTCGCCGGTTTGATGTCCCGGTGCACCACGTCGCCCGCGTGCGCGACGACCAGCGCCCTGCACACCTGCCGGGCGATACGGACCGCCCGGTCCACCGGCAGAGCGCGGTCCGGGATGCCGGCCCGGTCCTCCTCCGACAGTGCGCCGTCCTGGGCGGCCAGTACCTCGGCCAGGGTGTCGCCCTCGACCAGCTCCATCACCAGGTAGGGCCAGGTCCCGTCGTCGGTGGTGACGCCGTAGTCGTGGACCGTGACGATGTGCGGGCTGTGCAGGCGGGCCGCGGCGCGCGCCTCGCGGCGGAAGCGGGCGACCGCGGCGGCGTGCGCACCCGTGTCCAGGCGCGGGTCACGGACGGCCGGATGGAGGGTCTTGACGGCGACGGCGCGCTTCAGCCGCTCGTCGTGGGCGCGCCAGACCGCGCCCATACCGCCCTCGCCGATGCGTTCCTGCAGGCGGTAGCGGCCGTCAAGTACCGTGCCGGGCTGTTCCGTTGGCATCCGTTCCCCGTTGCCCACGCCGAGGGCCCGTGACGGTCCGCCGGTGTCGCGCGTCCGCCCGGTGCCGGTGGCGTTGCTCCTCGTGTGTGGCTCGTCGCCCCTGGTTTCCGCCCGGTTCAGGCTGATCGCCGACGATCGCGGGCGTCAAGAGCACGGTAGGGGGATCGAGGGGCGCGTGGGAGGGGATTCGACTCGCCGGTGGGGTCACGGGGCCGGGTGGGCGCCCCTTGTCGTACGCCGACGGCCCGCCCCGGGAAGGGACGGGCCGTCAGCGGTACCGCGCAGGCGGAGCGGGTCAGACGAAGAGGCTGACCACCGCCGCCACCGCGAAGCCCGCCACCGACAGCACGGACTCGAGGACCGTCCACGACTTGAGGGTGTCGCGCTCGGAGATCCCGAAGTACTTGGAGACCATCCAGAAGCCGCCGTCGTTGACGTGCGAGGCGAAGATCGAACCGGCCGAGATGGCCATGATGACGAGCGCGACGAACGCCTGCGAGTGGCCGCCGCCCTCGATCAGCGGCAGCACGATGCCGGCCGTGGTGACGATCGCGACCGTCGCCGAGCCCTGCGCGACCCGCAGCACCAGCGAGATCAGGTAGGCGAGCAGGATGACCGGCAGACCGAAGTCGCTGAACGTGTCGGACAGCGCCTGCGCGACCCCGCTGCCCTGCAGCACCGCACCGAAGACACCGCCCGCACCCACCACCAGGATGATGTTGCCGACCGGCTTCAGGGACGCGGTGGACACCGTCTCGAGCGACTTGCGCGACCAGCCGCTGCGGATGCCGAGCAGGTAGTACGCCATGAACAGGGCGATGGTCAGCGCGACGAACGGGTGGCCGAAGAACTCGATGACCGAGCGCAGCGTGGACGGGTCGAGCGCGATCGAGGAGAAGGTCGCGATCAGGATCAGGATGAGCGGCGTGCCGATGATGGCGAGCACCGTCGCCAGGGCGACCGGCTTCTCGTTCGCCTTGCGGCCCGCGGCCTGCTGTTCGGCGACGACGGCGGCCTTGGACTCCTCCGCGGCCTCCACCATGTCCTGCGGTACGGGCACGAACAGGCGGTTGCCGATCCACGCGGCGTACGCCCAGGCGGCGAGGACCGCGGGGATACCGCAGACGACGCCCATCAGGATGATCCAGCCGAGGTCGACGTCGAGGAGGCCGGCGGCGGCCACCGGGCCGGGGTGCGGTGGCAGGAAGGCGTGGGTCATCGAGAGTCCGGCGAGCAGCGGCATCGCGTACAGCACGACGGACTTGCCGGAGCGCTTGGCCGCGGCGTAGACGATCGGCGCCAGGACGAAGATGCCGACGTCGAAGAAGACCGGGATGCCGAAGAGCAGGCCGGTGGCACCCATCGCGAGCGGGGCGCGCTTCTCGCCGAAGAGGCGGAGCAGGCGGTCGCTCAACACCTCGGCGCCGCCCGACACTTCGAGGATCGCACCGAGCATGGTGCCGAGCCCGATGATGATCGCGACATGGCCGAGAATGCCGCCCATGCCGTCCTCGATGAGCGAGGAGACATCGGAGTTCTGGACCGTGCCGAAGAGTTCGGTGACGCTCAGACCGGCGGCGAGGCCAACGGCTATGGACACGGCGAGCAGGGCCACGAACGGCTGCAGCCGGACCTTGATGATCAGGAAGAGCAGCAGCAGGATGCCGAGCGCGGCGACGGTCAGCAGACCGGCGGTGCCGTCGATCAGCATGAGCAGTCCGCCGGTGTGGGGTGGAGCCTCGGGGGGCGCTTCAGCGGCAAGCAGCATGAAGGAACTCCATTGTCCGTCGTCCCAGTGCGAGACGTGAGGGGGGATGCGGGGGGTCACGGCACGGCGCACCCTGGACGGTGCGCGCCGTGCCGTCAACCGGGGGAAGAGTTAACGGCACTTGGCCGCTGCTCCTTGTCTTGTCTTCGGGATCCGCCGGCCGCTCGGGCCGGCTTCGCCGGTCCTCTGGCGGGACCGGCTCCGGACACGGGCCGAGAGGTCAGCCGAGGACGGCGAGGGCGTCGATCTCGATGAGCAGGCCCTTGGGCAGGCCGACGTAGACGGTGGTGCGGGCGGAGGCGGGGGCCGTCAGGCCCTGCTCCTCGAAGTAGCTGTTGTAGATCTCGTTCATCTCCGCGAAGTGGTCCACGTCCGTGAGGTAGACGCGCATCATCATCACGTCGTCCCAGGTCGCGCCGCCCTCTTCGAGGATGGCCTTGACGTTGGCGAAGGTCTGCAGGGTCTGCTCGCGCAGCGTCGGGCCGGCCGGGGTCGGCGCCTGGCCCTCGACGGCGGGCAGGAAGCCGACCTGGCCCGCGACCTGCAGGATGTTCCCCTTCTTCACGCCGTGCGAGAACTTGGCGGGCGGGGTGGTGTGGGTGGCGGGGGTGAGGGCGGTCTTCTCGGTCATGGGCCTTGCTCTTTCTCTGTGAGGGGTTCCCGCAACGGGCTTGTCCGGTACGGGAGTCGGGGGTCGGTTCTCGGGGTCGGGGGCGGCGATCCGGCTGCGGGGACGAGCGGCCGGAGCGCTGGTGCGGGGTGCTACGGCGAGGAGTGGCCGGAGTACTCCCTGCTCACCGTGTCCGCGGTGCGGCGCACCAGCGGGAGCAGGGTGAGCAGTTCCTCCGCGGTGACGACGACGTTGGGTGCGGACACCGACATCGCCGCGACGACCCGGCCGTCGGCGCCGCGGATCGGTGCGCCCACGCAGTTGATGGACTCCTCGTGGCCGCCGAGGTCGGTGGCCCAGCCCTGGTCCCGTACGGTCGCCAGCTCCTGGAGGAAGGCGGCGGCGTTCGGGGTGGAACGGGCCGTGTACATGGGGTAGTCGAGGCGTTCGGCGATCGCGCGGCGCTCGGCCTCGGAGAGGTCGGCGAGCAGCAGTTTGGCGACCGCGGCGACGGTGATCGCGACGGGCTTGCCGATGCGGGAGTACATCCGGACCGGGTAGCGGCTCTCCACCTTGTCTATGTAGAGGACCTCGTTCTCCTCGTAGACGGCGAGGTGGACGGTGTGGCCGCACTTGTCGTTGAGCTCGACCAGGTGCGGGTGGGCGATCTCGCGTACGTCCAGGTTCTCGACGGCTTCCTGGGCGAGGGCGAAGAGCCGGGCGCCCAGGCGGTAGCGCTGGTCGGACTGGCGGTGCACGAGGCCGTGTTCGTGCAGGGTGCGCAGCAGCCGCAGGGCGGTGGACTTGTGCACGCCGAGGCGGGCGGCGACCTGGCCGAGGTCGGCGGGGCCTTCGGCGAGCAGCGGCAGGATGCTCAGCGCGCGGTCGACGGTCTGGCTCATCCGGTCACTACCTCTCCGTTGCCGGTGACCCGGCCGGCGCCGATGCGCAGGGCGCCCCATTCGGCTGCGGGCAGGGCGGTCAGGCGGTCGGCGGTCTCGCGGTCGTACGGCCGGGCCAGGTCGCCGGGGACGGTGAGCGCGGCGGCGGCCATCAGGTGTCCGTGGCGCAGCCGCTGTGCGGCGGGCAGTGCGCGCAGGGTCGCGGAGAGGAAGCCTGCGGCGAAGGCGTCGCCGGCGCCGACGGCGGCCACCACGTCGACGGTGGGGGCGGGTTCGCGGGTGACGGTGTCCTGGCCCGACTGCCCTGCGCCGTCCGGGCGTTCGGATCGCTCCGGGCGCTCCGGGCGCTCCGGGCGTTCGAAGAGGGTCGCGCCGTCCGCGCCCTGTTTGACGACGAGGACGCGGGGTTCGGGCAGGGCGGCGCGGATCGCGGCGGGGCCGCCGGTGATGCCCCAGACGGCCTCGGCCTCGTCCTCGCCGACGTAGACGAGATCGCTGCCGCGGGCGAGGTCCTTCAGGACGCGGCCCGCGGTGCCGGCGTCCGGCCACAGGTGCATCCGGTAGTTGATGTCGAACGACACCAGGGGCCCGGCCTGCCGTGGGCCGGTGAGGTGCGCGAGCAGGGCGCGGCAGTCGGCGGAGAGGGCGGCGGTGATGCCGGAGAGGTGCAGGATGCGGGTGTCCGCGAGGGCGTCGGGGTCGACGTTCTCGCGGGACATGGCGGAGGCGGCGGAGCCGGCCCGGTAGTACGCGACCTCGCCGCGGGGCGTGTCGTCGGCCGGGGCCTCGCCGTCGGCTTCGGCCCCCGTCGAGCGCTCCCCCGCCGTACGGAAGTAGATGCCCGTCGGCCGTGCGGGGTCGCGGCGGACCGCGGAGGTGTCGACGCCGCAGGACGCGATCTCCTCGACGAGGTGGCCCCCGAACCCGTCGGCGCCCACCCGGCTGACCCACCGCGCGACGTGCCCGGCGCGGGCGAGCGTGCAGGCGACGTTGGACTCGGCGCCGCCGATGCCGCGGTCGAAGGACGCCACGGAGCCGAGCCCGCCGAGCTGTCCCTGTGCGGGCCGGAACGTGACCAT
Source organism: Streptomyces sp. YIM 130001 (assembly GCF_003574445.1). Taxonomy (GTDB): domain Bacteria; phylum Actinomycetota; class Actinomycetes; order Streptomycetales; family Streptomycetaceae; genus Streptomyces. The sequence continues at coordinate 543,059 of NZ_KZ984548.1, read as the reverse complement.
CGACTCACCGAGGCAGACCACGTCGGCGGCTCCGGCGGGCGCTGCGCTCGGGGCGGACCCGTTCACGGTGGGCACTGAGGGCTCCTTCGGGATGCGATCGGCGCGGGAGGCGCGGCCCTCTCACGGCCGGCGGTGCGAGACGGTGTGCTCGGCCCGGTGGTGAGGGGGCCGGCCCCTCCGGGAGGCCGGTCCGGCAGTGGCCTGCCGGTGGAGTGGCGGCGTCCGGACGGTGTCCGGGCGGTGGGTCGGGGCGCCATTGACTGGCATTGGCCCGGATGTTAGACATCGATGAGCGATGTGCGCAATGACCGTTGCAGAATGTGCAACGGCAGATTCTGCAGGAGGCCCACCATGGCAGCCGACCACGCCGCCGGCCCCGACAGCCCCGCCGGCAACCCCGGCAGCGCGGCTCCGCCGGCCGGCACCCTCGCCGACGAGCGGGTCGACTTCCGCTTCAAGGGCCTGCCGCCGGACGCCGAAGGGCTGACGGTCGGCGAGCTCGCCGCGCAGCGCCGCAACCTCTTCACCGGCGGTTTCACCACCCCGGTCCTCGCGCTCTCCGCCGAGCGCATCGAGCACAACCTCGCGCTCATGGAGACGTACGCCACCCGGCACGGCCTCGCCTTCGCCCCGCACGGCAAGACCTCCATGGCCCCCTCGCTCTTCGCCCGCCAGGAGCAGCACGGCGCCTGGGGCATCACGCTCGCGCTGCCCCACCAGGTGCGAGTGGCGCGGGCGTTCGGGACGCGGCGGATCTTCCTGGCGAACGAACTGGTCGACGCCGCCGCCCTCACCTGGATCGCCGGCGAGCTGACCGCCGACCCCGACTTCCGCTTCCTGTGCTACGCCGACTCCGTCCCCGGCGTCGAGCTGATGGACACCGCCCTGCGCGCCGCCGGCGCCACCCGCCCGGTCGACGTGGTCGTCGAGCTCGGCGCCGGCGAGGGCGCTCGCACCGGCGCCCGTACGGAGGCGGACTGCGCGGCCGTCGCGGACGCGGTCGCCGCGGCGCCGACGCTGCGGCTCGTGGGTGTCGCCGGGTACGAGGGCGAGGTGCCGGACGCGGATCCGTCGCGGGTGCGGGCGTGGCTGTCCCGGCTCACGGACCTCGCGGTCGCCTTCGACCGCGACGGACGGTTCGCCGGAATCGACGAGATCGTGGTCAGCGCGGGCGGCAGCGCCTGGTTCGACGCGGTCGCGGACGTCTTCGGCGCCCTGCCCGAACTCTCCCTGCCCGCCCTGAAGTTGCTGCGCTCGGGTGCGTACGTGTCGCACGACGACGGGCACTACCGGCATGTCACGCCGTTCAACCGGGTGCCCGAGGAAGGGTCGCTGCAGCCCGCGTTCCGACTCTGGGCGCAGGTCGTGTCGCGGCCGACCCCGACGCAGGCGTTCCTCAACTCCGGGAAGCGGGACGCGGCCTACGACCTCCACCTTCCGGCGGCGCAGGTGGTCAGGAACGCCTCCGACGGTGTGGAGCGGGAGGCGTCCGGGGTCCGGGTCACGGGCCTTTCGGACCAGCACGCATGGGTCCGTACGGACGGGGCGGACGACCTTGCGGTCGGGGACTGGGTGGGTCTCGGGCTCTCCCACCCGTGCACCTCGTTCGACAAGTGGGCCCTGATCCCGCTCGTCACCGCCGACGGCACGGTCACGGACTTCGTCCGGACCTATTTCTGACACCCCACCCCCGCCTCGAGCCCCTCGGGGGCTCCCGGACGAAGTCCGGGGCGTTCGAGGAGGCCGGTCCGGCAGGACTTTCCGGAAGGGGCGGCCAGGGGACATCCGATCCAGAAAGGCGTACCCCATGGACCTCGTGATCCGGGACGCAAGCGTCATCGACGGCACGGGCAACCCCTCGTACCGCGCAGACGTGGGAATCGAGCAGGGCCGGATCGCGGAGATCCACAAGGAGGGCGAGGGGCCCCGCCCCTCCGGACGGAGGACCGTCGAGGCCGAAGGCCTCGCCCTCTCCCCCGGATTCATCGACATGCACGCGCACAGCGACCTCGCTCTGCTCCGCGACCCGGACCACAGCGCGAAGGCCGCCCAGGGCGTCACCCTGGAGGTCATCGGTCAGGACGGCCTGTCGTACGCCCCCGTCGACGACCGCACTCTCGCCGAGGTCCGCCGCGCCATCACCGGCTGGAACGGCGACGGCTCCGACATCGACTTCGACTGGCGCACCGTCGGCGAGTACCTGGACCGGCTCGACCGCAACTTCGACGGCCAGGGCATCGCGGTCAACGCCGCGTACCTCATCCCGCAGGGCACCGTCCGGATGTACGCGGTGGGCTGGGACGACCGGCCCGCCACCGCCCAAGAGCTCGACCGCATGCGGCAGTTGGTCGCCGAAGGACTCGAGCAGGGCGCGGTCGGCATGTCCTCGGGCCTCACCTACACCCCGGGCATGTACGCGGCCGATTCCGAACTCGCCGAGCTGTGCCGGGTCGTGGCCCGCCACGACGGCTACTACTGCCCGCACCACCGCAGTTACGGCGCGGGCGCCCTGCAGGCGTACGAGGAGATGGTCACCCTCACCCGCGAGGCGGACTGCGCCCTGCATCTCGCGCACGCGACCATGAACTTCGGCGTGAACAAGGGCAAGGCCCCCGACCTGCTGAACCTCCTCGACGACGCGCTCGCCGCCGGCGCCGACATCTCGCTCGACACCTACCCGTACACCCCGGGCTGCACGACGCTCGTCGCGATGCTGCCGAGCTGGGCGAGCGAGGGCGGCCCGGACTCGATCCTGCGGCGGCTGCAGGACGACGAGACCGCGGAGAAGATCCGGTACGCGATGGAGGAGGTCGGCGCCGACGGCTGCCACGGCGTGCCCATCGAGTGGGACACCATCGAGATCTCCGGCGTCAGCGACCCGGGACTCGCCTCCTGCGTGGGCAAGACCGTCGCACAGGCCGCCGAGATGCGCGGCGAGGCGCCGTGGGTCACCGCACGCCGACTGCTGATCGACGACCGGCTCGGCTCGACGATCCTGCAGCACGTCGGACACGAGGACAACGTCCGGCAGATCATGCAGCACCGGGTGCACACCGGCGGTTCGGACGGCATCCTGCAGGGTTTCAAGCCGCATCCGCGGGCGTACGGCACGTTCCCGCAGTACCTCGGCAAGTACGCGCGCGAGCTCGGCATCCTCGGCCTCGAGGAGACCGTCGCCCACCTCACCTCACGCCCAGCCGCCCGACTGCGGCTTCCCGACCGCGGGCTCGTGCGCGAGGGGTACCGCGCGGACCTGGTGCTGTTCGATCCGGAGACGGTCGCCGCCGGGTCCACCTTCGAGGCACCGCGGACGCTGCCGGTCGGCATTCCGCACGTACTGATCGACGGCCGTTTCGTGATCGAGGACGGGCGCCGGACGGATGTCCTCGCGGGGCGGGCGGTGCGGCGGACGGGATGACCTGGGACGACCGTCGATAATTTACTAGTGAAACACCTGTTAAGGTGTTGGGTATGCCCACGCTGCCCACACCTGCCCTCCGCCGGGGCCGCAAGACGAACCCGAAAACACGCCGCCACTCGTCCCCACGGCCTCGCGCACTGCCCCTGCCGGTGCGCGAGGCCGTCCGGCTGAACGGCTTCGGGGACGGGTGGCGGCAGCGCGGGTTCAGCGGCGGCGCGGCCTTCCTGATCTCGGGCCTGGTCCTGCTCGCCGTCGACCGGATGGACCTGGTCCTGTACACCTCGGCCGGCTCGATGCTCTCCCTGTACGGCCACGGACTGCCCTACCGCGCCCGGGCGCGCACCCTCCTGCGGCTCGTCCTCGGCATGACGGCCGGCCTGGCGGTGGCCCTGGTCTGCGCCGCGACGGTCGAATCGGTGGCCCTCCTGGTGCTCGGCGCCGCGCTGCTCGCCGCCGTGCACAAGGTGGCCTGCGAGGCGACCCGGATCGGCCCGCCCAACAACGTCGTGATCACCTTCCTCACCACGACCGCCTTCTTCCTTCCGCAGGAACCGCACGAGATCCCCTTCCACCTCTCCCTGCAGCTGGCCGGCGGCGCCCTCGCCTGGCTGGTCGCGATGGCCCCCGCCGTCGTACGCCCGCACGGCCCGGAGCGGATCGCGGTGGCCCGCGCGCTGGAGGCCGCGGCCCGCGGGCTGCGCGGCGCGGGCTCGGCGCACGCCACCGCTGCGGCGGTGAACTCGGCCTGGCAGACGCTGTTCCAGGTCCCGCACCGCACCCGCTCGGCGGGGCGTCCGCGGGCCCGCCTGGAACGGCTGCTGCTCCTCGCCGAAGGCGCGCTGGCCGAGAACGGCGGTACGCGGGAGGCGCGCGCCGCGTGGTTCACCTCCCTCGCGCGCACCCTGCGCAGCGGCCGGCCGCTGCCCGAGGTGGAACTCGACGCGGGACAGCACGACGAGCTGGACGGCGTCATCGCCGAGCGGGCGGCACGCGACTCGGAACACGGGACGCCTCGACTGCCCGGCGGGGAGCGGGTGCGCGGACTGCGCGGCGTACTGCGGCAGTTGGGGCCCGGGGCGACCCTGTGGCCGGTCGGTGCGCGGACCGCGCTCGGGTGCGCACTGGCCGGGTGGGCATCGATGCTGCTCGGCGTCGGGCACCCGTACTGGGCCGTGGTCACGGCGGCCGCCGTCTTCCAGGCCAACACGACGCTCTCCTGGAACCGCGTGGTGCAGCGCTCCCTCGGCAATCTGCTCGGCGTACTCCTCTTCACCGCACTCCAGCCGGTCATCGGCACGGGGCCGCTCGTCATGGTGCTGCTCGTGGTGCTCTTCCAGATCGGCGCAGAGGCGCTCATCACCCGCAACTACTGGCTGGGGACCGTCTGCGTCACGCCGATGGCACTGATCCTCAGCCTGTTCGGGGCGCACGCCTCCACCGGGGAGCTGGTCGCCGACCGCTGGATCGACACGGTGGTCGGCGTGGTGGTCGGACTGCTCGCCTGCGTCCTGGTGACCAACCGCCGGGCCGCGGGCCGCGTCGCCACCGCACTCGCCGCCGTGGACCTCGAGGCCGAACGGGCACGGGTACTGCTCGAAGGCGGCGGCGCGCAGCCGGAGCGCGCCCGCTCCCGTGACCGTCTCGGTGTCGCGCTGATCGAACTGCGCGAGGCGCACGACATCGCCGCCGGCGAGTGGTGGCAACCGGCGCTCCCCGAGCGGGAGATCGCGCTCGCCGAACGCGCAGGCCACCGCCTGCTCGCCGCCCTCGTCGGCAGCCTCTCCCCGCACGAACCGCCCGGCGCCGCCGGGCCCGCTCTCCGTACGGCGCCGCCGCCCGGCAGAATGGGCCGGTCGTCGCGGGAGCCGCGTGACGCGGAAGCGTCCTGAGGCTCGCGGAAGCCGAGGAGAGGACTGGCCCGATGGCCGAGGACACCGTCGCCCGCGTGCTGCGGCAGTGGCAGCAGGTACGGCCGGATCTCGGCACCGCCCCGATGGCGGTGATCGGGCGGCTCAACCGCTGCTCCGCGCTGCTGCAGCAGGCCGCGGACGCGCCGCTGCGGCGCGAGGGCCTGACCCGGCCCGAGTTCGACATCCTCGGCACGCTGCGCCGCGAGGACCGCGAGCTGACACCGAGCCGGCTCGCCCGGGAGACGTTCGCCTCCGGCGCCGCGGTCACCAAACGACTGCGGCAACTGGAGCTCCGCGGCCTGGTCGCCCGCCGCCCCGACGCCCGCGACCGCCGGGTCGCCCACCTCTCCCTCACCGCCGAGGGCCTCGAACTCATCGACCGCATCCTGCCCGAGCAACTGACCTACGAGGAGTCCCTCCTCTCCGGCCTCACCCCGGCCCACCGCGACCAACTCGCCGACTCACTCGGCGACCTGCTCCTCCTCCTCGAGGGTCACCTGGGGGGCACCCTCGACTGACGGTGAGGCGCACGACGCCGACCCTCAATCCCGGAGTACACGAACGAAGCATTTCCGCTTCCTCAGTACACTCCACATACGTGGAACTGCACAGTTCCATGGATGACCTCGACCTACTCGATCGTGGAAGCCCGCGGCAAGCTCGGCGAGCTCGCCCGCAGGGCCGCCCAGCACGAGCACATCACCCTCACCGACCGAGGCGTGCCGGCCGCGGTCCTCATCTCCCCCGCCGAACTGGAGGACATGGAGGACGCGTTGGCCCTGGCGCGGCTCGAGTTGAAACGGGCTCGTGGTGAGCACGAGACCCCAATCCCCTGGGATGAGGTTCGCCAGACCCTCCTCGACGCAGCCGGACAGAGCGAGGAAGCAACCCGACTGTGACCTGGCGCGTAACCGTGGAACCAGAAGCCCTCAACGAAATGGCCGGTTTCCTGAAGGAAGATCCAGCCGGCGTCCGGGAATTGGTCGCCGTGATCGACACACTCACCGAAGGCCCGAGCGTCGCCGGCTCGCAGGCGTGGGGCATCGAGTACCGGCGCCTTCGGCGCGGACATCGGCGGGTGCTGTATCACGTCGACGACGCGGACAGGGCCATCCGCATCGAGCACGTTGGCCTCGCGAGGCCTTGAACAACCTTGGTGTGCCGCCCCCCCCCCACCTGGGTGGCACACCTCACTCCCCTCGCCTCGCCCCCCGCCACATCAAAGCCCGCGCCGCCGCCCGGGCCGGGTATTGGGCGTCCGCCCGCTGTCGCTCCCTTGCGATGAAAGGGCGCCCGGTCGGGACCGCGCAGGCCGCACCCCCACCCGGCCGTAAATGCTGCGCGCGGGCGCGAAACACGCTCGTAAAGTTGCCCCATGCAGCTGATCCAGTCGACGAAGCTCGCCAACGTCTGTTACGAAATCCGGGGTCCGGTGCTCGAGGAGGCGATGCGGCTCGAAGCAGCAGGTCACCGCATCCTCAAGCTCAACACCGGCAACCCCGCGGCCTTCGGCTTCGAGTGCCCCCCGGAGATCCTCGAGGACGTGCTCCGCAACGTGGGCACCGCCCACGGATACGGCGACGCGAAGGGTCTGCTCGCCGCCCGCCGCGCGGTCGTCATGCACTACCAGACCCTCGGCGTGGAGTCGGACGTCGAGAACGTCTTCATGGGCAACGGCGTATCCGAGCTGATCGTGATGGCCATGCAGGGCCTGCTCGACGACGGCGACGAGGTCCTCGTACCGGCCCCCGACTATCCGCTGTGGACCGCGGCCATCTCCCTGTCCGGCGGCACGGCCGTGCACTACCGCTGCGACGAGCAGTCCGACTGGATGCCGGACCTCGCCGACGTCGAACGGAAGATCACCGACCGCACCAAGGCCCTGGTGATCATCAACCCGAACAACCCGACCGGCGCCGTCTACAGCGACGAGATGCTGCGCGGCCTCACCGACATCGCCCGCCGCCACAACCTCCTGGTCTGCTCCGACGAGATCTACGACAAGATCCTCTACGACGGCGCCACCCACACCCCGACCGCGACCATCGCCCCCGACCTGCTCACCCTCACCTTCAACGGCATGTCGAAGGCGTACCGGGTGGCGGGTTACCGGTCCGGCTGGATGGTCGTCTCCGGCCCCCGCGCCCACGCCGAGTCGTATCTCGAAGGCCTCACGACCCTCGCCAACATGCGACTGTGCGCCAACATGCCGGCCCAGCACGGCGTCGTCGCCGCCCTCACCGGACGCCAGTCGATCGACGATCTGCTCCTGCCGGGCGGCCGACTCCTGGAACAGCGCGACGCGGCGTACGACCTGCTGACCCAGATCCCGGGTGTCACGTGCGTGAAGCCGAAGGGCGCGCTCTACCTCTTCCCGCGGCTCGACCCGAAGGTCTTCAAGATCAAGGACGACCGGCAGATGGTCCTCGACCTGCTCCGCGCGGAGAAGATCATGGTCGTGCAGGGCACCGGGTTCAACTGGCCGGAGCCGGATCACTTCCGCGTCGTCACGCTCCCCACGGAGGACGACCTGCGCGATGCGGTGACCCGGATGGGGACGTTCCTCGACGGGTACAGCCAGCCGTAGCCGTGACGCGGGGCCGGACCGGGGGCATGCCGCCGGTCCGGCCCCGCGCTCAGACGGCGAGGCCGTCGATGCGGTACTGCATGACGCGGTAGTTCTGGTCGTCGTACCACTGGCTGACCGCGATGTGGAAGTCGTCGAAGGTGGAGCCGGGGTAGACCCAGCCGCCGTAGGGATGGGCCACCAGGTTGCCGCCCTCGCCGCCGGGCACCGTGGGCAGGATCAGGTTCTGCTCCGGGGTCTGGAAGAGGTCGGAGGTCGGCAGGTCGAAGACCTGCGCGCGGATGGCGATCTCGTCGGGCTGGTGGTGCAGATACGTGAAGGCGTACCGGCCGCCCATCGCCCGCAGACTGATCTCGCCCCAGCGCCGCGCGCCGGAGACGGTGGTCGCCGCGTTGCCCCAGGCCCATCCGCCGTCGAAGCCCCAGGGTTCGTACGCGGCCGGGTCGCCGACCTGTTCGTGGCGGACCCGGTGCAGCAGCAGGCCCGAGACGGTCTCGCGGTTGAACACCGTGGAGTACACGTAGGCCCAGCCGTCGTCGGCCACGGCGTACGTCTTCTGCTGGAACTGGCCGCCGAGCGCGTCGCCCGGCCACTGGCACAGGTACTCCCAGGTCTCGCCGTTGTCCGTGGACCGCCAGAAGTCGGAGTGGTGGGTCTGGTAGATCACCCCGCGCATCAGGTGCATGTACATGGTGTCGCCGATGGTGAACACGTCCGAGGGGATGGCGGTGGTGCCGCCCTCGTGGCCCTCGGGCACCAGGCCGACCGCGTGGTCGCCGCCCACACTTCCGTCGATGACCAGGTTGTCCAGGTCGCTGCCGGAGGAGCGCAGGCCGACCGGGGAACGCCAGTCGGGGCCGCCGACGCCGCCTCCGTCGAAGGTGTCTCCGCAGATGTGCAGCAGGCTGCCGTCCGGGCATTTCACGGGGATGCCCAGGTCGGTCCACGGGGCCGCGAAGCGTCCGGTCTCCGCGGGGCCGGTGAGGTTGCGGATCTTGGTGCCGGTGATGGCGCGCGGGGCCGCCGGCGCCGTGGGGCCGGCGGCGGCCGGGGCGGCTGCCGCGCCGAGGCCGGCCAACCCCAGGGCGGCGCCGGCCGAGGTGCGCAGCAGAGCTCGCCTGCTGGGTCGGCCGGAGTCGGGCTGAGACCTTGACGATCTGTGCACTGTGCCTCCTGGGACGCGGTGGTGGCCCGGCGGAGCGGGGCGCGTGAAATCGATTTCTTACGCCCGGAAACGTAGGGCACACGCGGGCCCGAGGGAAGGGTCCGGTCGTGAACTCGGCGCGGCGGCAAGGCCCTTGACCGCTCGACGGGCCCTCGGACCCGGAGGCAGCGAATTTAGACTTAATCCAATGTAGGATGGGGTCCTGATACTCCAGGAGGCCATCCACCATGTACGAACCGATCCGCACCCAGGCCCGGCGGTCCGTCTCGTCCGCACGATGGCCGGCCGACGAAGCCGAGGGGACCGATTTCCCGCACCGCAGCCGAGCGGAGGAGCTGGACATCCAGCTCGCGGGCCACCTCGCGGCGCTGCTCGCCGTCACGGACGAACTCCGGGCACGGTCCGCGCCCGAGGGGCGGGATGAGCTCGACGCCGCGGCCGAGCGGCTGGTCGCGCAGATCTCCCGCATCCGAGGCGAGGTACCGGCCCGCGGCGCCGCCGCGGGGACGCACGATCCGGCGCCGGCCGCGTTGCACCGGCGAGCGCATGCGCTCGCCGGGCGCGCTCTGGTCGTGGCGGCGTCCCGTGCGGACACGACCAGCGCGATTCTCGCGGCGCAGCGCATGGACGCGCACGAGGCGGCCGTGGCAGCCTCCGCCGCCGAGCTGGCGTCCGCGTAACGAATGATCCTCGAGCGCCGGACGGGCCTCGTGCGAAGCCCGTCCGGCGCCGAGCGTGCTAGCCCAGGCGCCGCACCAGCGACCTGTACTCGTCCCACAGCTCGCGGGGGGTGTGGTCTCCGAAGGTGTTGAGGTGTTCGGGGACCAGGGAGGCCTCGTCGCGCCAGACCTCCTTGTCGACCGTGAGGAGGAAGTCGAGCTCGCCGTCGGTGAGTTCGAGACCCGAGGTGTCCAGGGAGTCCTTCGTCGGCAGTACGCCGATGGCCGTGTGGACGCCTTCCGCGCGGCCGTCCAGCCGCTCGACGATCCACTTCAGTACGCGGCCGTTCTCACCGAAGCCGGGCCAGACGAACTTGCCCTCGTCGTTCTTGCGGAACCAGTTCACGTAGTAGATCTTCGGCAGCTTCTCGCCGTCGCCGCGGGCGATCGCGTCCTGGCCGACCTTGATCCAGTGGGCCATGTAGTCGCCCATGTTGTAGCCGCAGAACGGCAGCATCGCGAACGGGTCGCGGCGCAGCTCGCCGACCTTGCCCTCGGCCGCGGCGGTCTTCTCGGAGGCCACGTTGGCGCCGAGGAAGACGCCGTGGTTCCAGTCGAAGGACTCGGTGACCAGGGGGACGGCGGAGGCGCGGCGGCCACCGAAGAGGATCGCCGAGATCGGCACGCCCTTCGGGTCCTCCCACTCCGGCGCGATGATCGGGCACTGCGCGGCGGGGGTGGTGAAGCGGGCGTTGGGGTGGGCGGCCGGGGTGCCCGACTCGGGCGTCCAGTCGTTGCCCTTCCAGTCCGTGAGGTGGGCCGGGGTCCCCTCGGTCATGCCCTCCCACCAGACGTCGCCGTCGTCGGTGAGCGCGACGTTGGTGAAGACCGAGTTGCCCCAGAGGGTCTTCATGGCGTTGGCGTTGGTGTGCTCGCCGGTGCCGGGGGCGACGCCGAAGAAGCCGGCCTCCGGGTTGATGGCGCGCAGCCGGCCGTCCTCGCCGAAGCGCATCCAGGCGATGTCGTCGCCGATCGTCTCGACCGTCCAGCCGGAGATCGTCGGCTCCAGCATGGCGAGGTTCGTCTTGCCGCAGGCGGAGGGGAAGGCGGCCGCCACGTACTTGGACTCCCCTTCCGGGGGCGTCAGCTTGAGGATCAGCATGTGCTCCGCGAGCCAGCCCTCGTCGCGGGCCATGACGGAGGCGATGCGCAGGGCGTAGCACTTCTTGCCGAGCAGGGCGTTGCCGCCGTAGCCGGAGCCGTAGGACCAGATCTCGCGGTCCTCGGGGAAGTGCGAGATGTACTTGGTGGAGCTGCACGGCCACGGGACGTCCGCCTCGCCGTCGGCGAGCGGTGCGCCGACCGAGTGGACGGCCTTGACGAAGAAGCCGTCGTCACCGAGCTCGTCGAGGACCTGCTGCCCCATGCGGGTCATGGTGCGCATGGAGACGGCGACGTACGCGGAGTCGGTGATCTCCACCCCGATGGCGGACAGCGGAGAGCCGACCGGGCCCATGCAGAAGGGCACGACGTACATCGTGCGGCCCTTCATCGAGCCGCGGAAGACGCCCTTGTCGCCGGAGAAGATCTCCCGCATCGCGGCGGGGTCCTTCCAGTGGTTCGTCGGACCCGCGTCCTCCTCCTTGGCGGAGCAGATGAAGGTGCGGTCCTCCACGCGGGCGACGTCGCTCGGGTCCGAGGCCGCGTAGTACGAGTGCGGGCGCAGGATCGGGTCGAGCTTCTTGAAGGTGCCCTTGGCCACCAGTTCTTCGGCCAGGCGCTCGTACTCCGCTTCGGAGCCGTCGCACCAGACCACCCGGTCCGGCTGGGTGAGTTCGGCGATCTCGTCGACCCAGGTGATGAGTTCCCTGTGGTCGGTCGGGACAGTGGAGGGAGCCGCGATATCGCGCGCCACGATCGCTCCTTTAGTGAGGCTTATGAGGGTATGGAGATGTATGCCCCGTGGGGGCCGCGACCCGGACGCTTCACTCGGTCTACCTTTGGCGCTCATCCGGTGCCGACCGCACTCATTTGATCCTCCGACGAAGTCGCCCATATGTCCAGAGGAGCTCACACGTGAGCGTGACCACTGATCATGTGAGCGTGGTCACGCGACGGTGGCGGGCAGGGTCGAGGGCGACGTGAACATGGCCACCGACCGGCTCTACCTACGGCGGCGTAGGTAGCATGTCCCCATGACCTCTTCCGCTCCCGACGCGAGGGAGAGCGCCCTGATTCCCGCCCAGGACTCCCCCGAAGATCCCGCAGAGGGTTCCGCCGAGGGCGGCGGACAGGGCGACGAACGCGACGCCGACACCGGACTGGCGGCGGCGATCCTGCCCGTCAAGCCCCATCTGCGCGGCTGGCTGCACGCCGGGATGTTCCCGGCCGTGCTCGTCGCGGGGCTGGTCCTCACCGCCCTCGCCGACTCCACCCGGGCCCGGGTCGCCTGCGCGATCTACATCCTGACCGCCTGCCTGCTCTTCGGAGTGAGCGCCGTCTACCACCGCGGCAACTGGGGCCCGCGCGCCAACGCCGTACTGCGCCGCCTGGACCACGCCAACATCTTCCTGATCATCGCGGGCACGTACACACCGCTGACCATGCTGCTGCTCCCCGACTCCACCGGTCAGGTCCTGCTGTGGGCGGTGTGGATCGCGGCCGCGGCGGGCATCGCGTTCCGCGTGTTCTGGGTCGGGGCGCCGCGCTGGCTCTACACGCCGTGCTACATCGCGATGGGCTGGGCGGCGGTGTTCTTCCTGCCGGACTTCATGCGGGCGGGCGGGATCGCGGTCCTGGTCTGCGTGATCGTGGGCGGACTGCTGTACAGCGCGGGCGGGGTGATCTACGGGATGAAGCGGCCCAACCCCTCGCCCCGGTGGTTCGGGTTCCACGAGGTGTTCCACTCCTTGACGCTGGCCGCGTTCGTCGTGCACTACGTCGGGATCTCGCTGGTGGCCTACCGGCACGGGTGACGGTTCGTTCTGTGTGGTGGCCGTGTCCCCTACGGGGGGCACGGCCACTTTTTGCGTTCCGCTTTCGCCAGGGCGCCCGGCGGATCGGGCGGGAACGGCTCGGCTCGGCGACGTATTGACAGTCACTGTTTTTTGAGAGTAACTGTCATTTTATGAATGCCGTGCAGCCCGATCCCCGTCGCTGGTGGGCCCTCGGCGCGCTCGTCGCCGCCATGCTGGTCCTCGGATTCGACCTGACGATCCTCAACGTCGCCCTGCCGACGCTCGCCGCCGAACTCGGCGCCAGTACCGGGCAGCAGCAGTGGATCGTCGATGCCTACGTCGTCGTCTTCGCCGCTCTGATGCTTCCGGCCGGTCTGCTGGGCGACCGGTTCGGACGGCGCCGGATGCTCGTCGCCGGACTCGGGGTGTTCCTCGTCGGCTCCGCCATGGGCGCACTCGTGCACAGCCCGGCGCCGGTCATCGCGGCCCGCACCGTGATGGGTGTCGGTGCCGCCCTGGTAATGCCGCTCGCCCTGTCCGTACTGCCCTCCCTGTTCCCCGCGCAGGAGCGCACCAAGGCCGTCGCCGCCATGACCGCCGCGATGTCCGCGGGCATCCCGCTGGGGCCACTGGTCGGCGGCTGGCTGCTCGACCAGTACTGGTGGGGCTCCGTCTTCCTGGTCAACGTGCCGCTCGTCGGTGTCGCCGTGGTGGTCTGCCTGCTGCTTCTGCCCGAGACCCGCGATCCGTCGGCGCCGCGCGTCGACCCGGTCTCCGCCGCCCTGTCCGTCACCGGGCTCGGCGCACTCGTCCTCGGCATCATCGAGGCACCGCACCGCGACTGGACCGACCCCCTCGTGCTCGGCCTGCTCGCCGCCTCGCTGCTGCTCGTCACCCTGCTCGTACTCCGCGAACGGCGGGCCGAGCGGCCCCTGTTGGACCTCACACTGCTCGCCGACCGCGGCTTTCGCTGGAACACCGTCGCCGCCACCCTCGGCACCTTCATCCTGTCCGGACTGCTCTTCGTGGTGCCCGCCCACCTGCAGGCGGTCCTCGGATACGACGCCTTCGGCACCGGCGTGCGGCTGCTGCCCCTGATGGCCGGCCTCCTGGTGGCCGCGAAGCTCAGCACCGTGCTCGCCCAGCGGCTCGGGCCACGGCCCGTCGTCGCCACCGGACTCCTCGTGCTCTGCTTCGCCGCATTGCTCGGCGCCCGTACGAACACCGGCGACGGCTACGGCTTCACCGCCCTGTGGCTCGTGCTCGCCGGACTCGGCTTCGGCTGTGCGATGGTCCCGGCGATGGACGCGGCCCTGGCCGGGATCTCCGCGGACCGGGCGGGCAGCGGATCCGGGCTGCTGCTCACGCTGCGCCAGGTCGGCGGCGCCATCGGTATCGCCCTGCTCGGCTCGCTGCTGGCCGGCGCCTACGCGGACCGGCTCGACACCGAAGGACTGCCGCCCGCGGCGGCCGCCACCGCCGACGACTCGGTGGTGGCCGGTCATCTCGTCGCCGAACGCCTCGATCTGCCCGCGCTCGCCGCCGCGGCCGACCGCGCCTATCTGGCCGGCATGAACCTCACGCTCGTCATCTGCGGCTGCGCCGCGCTCCTCGCGGCCGGCCTGGTCGCCCTGTTCCTGCCCGACAGCCGTACGAATCCGGCCGCCGCGGAACTCACCCCCGACAGCGCCGTGGCCCCGGACGACCCCGATGGCCGAGAATGGACGGCATGACGGCAGCACGTACCTCCGCCTCTGCGAGCACGGCTCCCGTGGGCACCGCGCCCCTCGGCCTGCGCGAGCGCAAGAAGCTCAAGACCCGCATCGCGATCCGTGAGGCCACCTACCGGTTGATCGACGAGCAGGGGTACGACGCGACCACGATCGAGCAGATCGCCCAGGGCGCGGACGTGTCGCCGTCGACGGTGTTCCGCTACTTCCCCACCAAGGAGGACATCGTCCTCTCCGACGAGTACGACGCGCTCATGGAGCAGCTCCTGCGGGAGCGCCCCGCGGGTGAGCCGGTCGTCGAGTCGCTGCGGCACGTCCTGCACCACGCGGTCGGGCAGATCCAGGCGGGCGGCGAGGCGGAGCAACGCGAACTCCTCGTCCGCGCCCGGCTGATGATCCATTCCGTCCCCGTACGGTCCCGGCTGATGGAGTCGATGTCCCTGACCGGGCGCATCGTCTGCCGGGCCATCGGGGAGCGCACCGGCCGCGACCCGGACGACTTCGAGGTGCGGACGCTCGCGATGGGCATGATGGGCGCGCTCCTCGAAGCGATCATGTACTGGGCGGAACGCGACTGCCGCGACGACCTCACCGACCTCGTCGACCGCGCCCTCGACATCTTCGAGCGCCGCGCCTGAGCCTGGTGCGTGATGCACGCGGCGGCCTTCGCAGACACGTGCGAACGGCAGCCACCGCGGCGAAAGGCCGGCGGGGCACTACGGTGAGGCGGGAAGGCCTCCGCGCGGTGCAGATTCGACACCTCCACCACGCGGGGGCCTTCGCTTGCTCGAGCCCGGCAGTCCGGCAGCCCGGCAGGGCGATCCGCCTAGCCCGCAGAGCAGTCCAGGTGGCCCTTCCACATGTAGCCCAAGTGGTCGCCGTTGCCCGAGTGGTAGACCCGGAAGTAGTCGGACGTGCCTCCGGTGGCACCGACCGGGGTTCCCTGGTTGATCCAGTGGGCGACCGCGCTGGGCCGCGCCTCGGTGTAGATCGGTGACTGCCCCTGCGGCGCGACGGTGCAGACCGCCCCGGCCGCCGCGGGGCCGGCCTGGGCGACGGTGAACCCGGCGGCGAGCGCGGTCACGGCAGCCGCCGAGGCGGTCGCGCGGGCGATACGTGAGACAGGCATGGGTGAAGCCTCCTGACGGCGTGCGGGTACGGCCGGCTGGTCGGGCCGGTCGGTCCTTCCGGCGGTGCCGGGGCACCTGGCCCGGTGTCCTGCCCGGGCCCGGACGACCTATGCAGACTGCCTCGGCGCGGAGCCCGATCCGTGCGACACGGCCGTTGTCAGTGGCGGGTGGCACCATCCGTAGCCATGGACGGACAGGTGGCGCTGCGGGACGTACAGGACGCGGATCTCGAGGTGTTCCTCGAGCAGGAACACGATCCGGAGGCCGCTCGACGGTCGAATTTCCCGCCGCGGGAGCGGGAGAGCTTCATGACGCACTGGCGGACGCGGGTCCTCGGCGACCCCACCGTCCGCGTTCGAGCCATCCTCCACGAGGGCGAGTTGGCGGGCAGCGCCGTGGCGTGGTGGGAGGGCGACCGGCGCTTCGTCGGGTACTGGCTCGGCAGGCCGTACTGGGGCCGGGGCGTCGGCACCCGGGCACTGACGCTGTTCCTGGAGCAGGAGACCGAGCGCCCGCTCCACGCCGACCCGCATGCGGGGAACACGGCGTCGGTGCGGCTGCTCGAGAAGCTCGGATTCCGGCGCAGTGGCACGGTCCGGCACGGCGAGCACGAGCACATCATGCTGGTGCTCACCGATGCCGGACCATCGACCCCCCGGCCCACAACCGACAGCTGAGCGGCGGCAGTCGGCCTACCTTCGGCGCAGATCCGCCTTGCCGCAGGCGCGGCCGTCGTCGTTCGGGTCCAGGCGGAGCGGGTCCTCCTGGCCGTTGACCTCCAGCGGGCCGTAGCCGTTGTCCTTCAGCCAGGTGCAGCGTTCCTTCGTGGCCGGGGCCACGGTGTCGGGGAACGTGGTCGGGACGCAGACGTCGGCGCTGCCGTAGTGCCGGTCGCAGCCCGAGATCTGCGGGGCGACCGGGACGGAGTCCTTGCGTGCGGCCGGCTTCTTCGGGGACTCGGCGGGGTCGCCCGCGAAGTCGTGGACGTGGGCCGACGGGGCGTCCTTCGCCAGAGCCGCCGGGCCGCCGAGCTTCACCCACCGGGCGACCGAGGGCACGCCGTTCGCGTCGGTGGCGAAGAGCATGTACCAGCCGGGCGGGGCCAGGTTCGGGTTGGCGGTGACGTTCAGGTCGATGTTGTCGCCGTCGACGGTGAGGGGCAGGTCCACCGACCGCTGGTTCGGGTCGGAGGAGTGGGTGACCGCGGCCGGGCGGATCAGCTGGGCCTTGGCGATCGGCTTGTCCACGGTGATCCGCTGGACGTCGCCGTAGGTCCACTCCTTGTCGATCACCGAAGTGATCTTCGGACGCTCGCCCTTGAAGAGGTACGGCGGCGAGTAGACCGACACGTCGTGGTTCCAGGAACCGTCGCCGGGATTGTCGCCGTTGGTCATCACGCGGCCGTCCGGGAGCAGGAAGGCGGAGGAGTGGTAACCGCGCTCCTCCGGGTCCGTGGACACCGCGTCGAAGGTCTCTGTCGCCGGGTCGAAGAGCGAGGACTCGTAGACCGGGTTGGCGCGGTTGTGCAGGGCGCCGCCGGACTCCAGGACCTTGCCGTCCGGCAGCAGCACCGCCGAGCCGTACATCTTGCCCTGGGCGCCTGTCTGGTCGACCTTGCCGTCGCCGAGGTCGACCTCGCCCTGCGGCAGCAACGGACCGTTGCGGTAGGCGGGGTTCGCCTCCTTGAGGTCGACGATGTCGGTGAGGCGGTTGGCCTCCGGGTTGGAGTCGACGTTGCCGCCGCCCATGGTGAGGACCTTCTGGTCCTGGGCCGGGGGCAGCAGCACGCTCACCGACTGGTCGCGCTCGTCCTTGTTCTGCAGGCCGGGCACGTCGGTGATCGTGTTCGCGTCGTAGTCGTAGAAGGAGGCGCCGGTGCCGGGCGTGCCGTTGCCGAAGGTGTGGCTGCCGGAGTAGAAGAGCCTGCCGTCCTGCATCAGAATCATCGCCGGGTACAGACCCCAGTACGACCAGGTCTGGTTGACCTCGGCGGTCGGCAGCCACTGGTTCTGCTCGGCCGACCAGCGCTCGGCGGTCACCGAGCCGGTCGAGTCCTCGCGCAGACCGCCGAACGACAGGACGTCACCGTCACCCATGATCGTCGCCGACGGGTACCAGTGGCCGTCGTTCATGTCGTTGGTCTTCGTGTACGCCTCGGTCGCCGGGTCGAAGACGTAACTGTCCTTGTAGCCCTGATAGCCGACCGTGCCGTCCGCCGTCGGGTAGCCCTGGGTGCCGCTCATCACCAGGACCTTGCCGTCCTTCAACTGCACATGTCCCGCGCAGAACATGTCCTTCGGCGTCGGGATGTCCTTGTACGAGCCGTCCTCGGGGTCGTAGAGGGCGGTGCTGAAGGTGCCGGCGTCGAACTTCTCCGGGTCGTTCCCGGAGCCGGCGATCAGCAGCACCTTGCCGTTGTGAAGGACGACCGAATGCATGGAGCGCACCGGGTTCTTGGTGGGCAGCACCTCCCAACTGCCGTCCTCGCACTCCTCGGCCGTCCCCGTGCAGTCCGGGCCGACGACCGGCGGAGGCACCTCCTCCATCACGTGGTCGTCGGTGGTGACCGAGCCGACGCCGTACACCGAGACGCCCCAGCTGATCTGCTCGGTGCCGGGCGGGACGGGCGGGGTGCGCACCTCGGTGCGGGCGTAAGTCCCGCTCACCGGGAGGGTCTTGAGGTCGGTCCAGTACTGCCAGCCGCCCTCCGCGTCCTTGCGGAAGAGGGTCAGGGAGGCGTCCGGGGTCGTCGACTTGTACCAGAGCGAGAGGTCGTACTGGCGGTCCTCGGTGACCGTGGGCGCGCAGTCGGCGTTCTCGGTGATCAGCGCCTTGCGGTCGCCGTCCGTGCGGCGGGTGATGTCGACCTTCATGGCCTTGGTTCCGGAGTGCGCGTCGGCGACGGTCTCGAAGGTGAAGTCGTTGTCGCCCCAGCCGCCCTCGGTCCAGCACTCCGGCATGTCACCGGTGCCGGACTGCTCGAAGCCCGGGTTCGTGACCAGGTTGGGTGCCGCGGTGGCGGTGCCCGGCGGCAGCGCGAGCAGCAGGCCGGCGGTGAGCGCGCCCACGCCGAGCAGCGCGGTCGCGCCGCGTCTGCGTGCGGGGCGCGGGGTACGGGGTCTGCCCGAGGTACGGGGCGAGAGCCTGGGCCGGCTTCGGCGCGTGCTGCTGAACAAGGTGCTGTGCATGAGAGATCCCCCCTGGGATGCGGCTCGTACGGCGATACGTGACGTCCGGCTCTCACCTCCCTCGGCGGGTGCGGGTGCGAGTGCGGGTACGCGTGCGGGTGGCGGTACGGCGCGGAGCCGGGGCGGCAGGGAGCGTGGCCGCCGTGGGAGGCGTCACCGGTCGTCGCCCGCGGAAGACCCGTCACGAACCCGCCGGATCTCCACCCGGTCCGCGCCCTCCCCGAACTCCGCGACCTTCTCCGAGTGTCGGAGCGCCGCCTTCACCGTCGGCAGGTCCGTCGCGTCACGGCGGACCGTCGGCGAGGCCACCACGTAGTCCAGATCGCGCCAGCCGCGCGGCATCGTCCTCGTCACCGCCGGGTCCAGGTCCGCCTTGTAGAACCAGATCGCCCCGAGGCCCGGCTCGTAGCCCGCGTGCACCAGGTCGAGCCAGAGCGCGTCGTCGACCAGCACCCGGGCGTCCGGGCGGTCCTTCACCTCCGTCGCCATCCACGCCGCGGCCGCCCGGTAGGGGCCGTTGGCGTCGACGGTGGCCGCGATGCGGTTCCCGTCGTACCAGCGGGGCGCCACGTACCCGACGGCGCTCGCCGCCAGCGCGAGCGCCACCGCCCAGCGCACCCCCGTGAACAGCACCGGCTCCCCCGGCTCGCGGAACCTGCGCAGCACCGCGTGCGCCACGCTCGCCACCGCCCCGGCGAGCACCAACGCGAGGAACGGCAGCGCCTGGATGACGTACATCGCCGGCAGATAGCCCGAGGGCCGCATCGCGACGAGCGCCAGGATCGCCACCGCGAGCGCGGGCCCGGCCAGCGCCCGCGCCGTCACCGACCACCGCAGTACGAGGAGCAGCAACAGGGCCGCGGCGAGCCCGCCGATCGGCAGCACCCGGTCGTAGTACAGCCAGGACTGCAGGACGCCGTACGACCCCGAACCCGTGTCGAGGATGAAGCCGCTGCCCGGCCGGCCCATCTGGAAGGTGATGCCGTCCCAGAGCGACACGTGCCCGGCGCCCGGCAGCAACTCGCCCTTGAGCAGCGCGTACAGCGGATAGCCCAGGCCGATCAGGGCGCAGGCGGTGACGGCGCCGGTGATCGCGAACTTCCGGGTGTCGCGGTGGCTGTATCGCCACATCGTCACCAGGAGCGCGGGCAGCACCACCAGCATCGTCTCCTTGGTGAGCACCCCGACGGCGGCCGCCATCCCCGCCCCGAAGTGATGCCACAGATGCCGGCTCGGCGAGGCGGCGAGACAGAACGCCAGGAGCATCCACAGCACCGCGAGGTTGTCCAGGAAGATCTCCCGCTGCAGCACCACGGCCAGCGGCGAGAGGCCGAAGAGCACCATCGCCAGACCCGCCGCCCACCGCGGCAACCACAGGCGCCGGGCCAGGACATAGAGCAGCACCGCGCTCACGGCGCTGACCAGGAGCATCGCCAGGCGCATCGTTCCGACGTCCATGGAGTCGGGCGCGATCGCCGCCGGGATCCAGGTGAGCAGTGCGATCTGGATCCAGCCGAGCGGCGGGTGGTCGTACCAGTACGTGTAGTGGGCCAGGCCGTCGCCCTGCTGCACCGCCCAGGCCTGTGCCAGATAGGTGCCCTCGTCGTCGCTGAGCGCCGGGTATCCGGCGATGTTCCAGCCCTGTACGAGAAGGATCGCGGCGAGCAGGACCGCGCAGAGGATCAGGTCGGGCGGCGATCCGCGGAACCTGACGACCGGCCGAACTGTCAGGCTGCGCTTGTCACTTGACGGCGAGGCCTGAGTCGACGGCAGCTGGACAGGAGCGGCCGCCGCGGCGGCGTCCGAGGCCACCGCGGGAAGGGTGGAGGTCACGCGCTGATCTCCTCTCGGGAGTCGTACGTGAGGTGCGCTCCGACATGGCTGGTCAGCTCCCACTCGCCGCGACCGCGCAGCTCCCGCCAGACCGCTCGGATCGCCGCACCGGCCAGCAGCACCTGGTAGAACGGCCCGCCGACGACGAGCAACAGATAGTGCGTGAACCTGACCCTGAGCCCGTACTGCCGCCCGAAGTCGTGCAGCCCGACCACCTCGAACACGAAGGTCACGGCCGCGGTGATCAGCGGCAGGAAGGTGATGAAGGCGATACCCACCGGCACGTCGAGGAGCAGCGCGATGGCGACGTTCAGCGGGATGATCACGCCGGTGAAAGCCTGCAGGAACGGCGTCATCAGCGTGTAGCGGGCCAGCAACCGCTGCCCTGCGCCCGGCAGTCGGCGCCAGTCCTGTTTGCGGTAGACCTGCAGGAAGCCCTGGTTCCAGCGGGTGCGCTGCTTGAGCAGCGAGACCAGCGTGCCCGGCGTCTCCTCACGCGTCACCATGTCGCTGTCGTACGCGACGACGACGCGCTTGCCCGCACTGGACAGGCGTACACCGAGATCGCAGTCCTCCGCCAGACAGTCCGGGTCCCAGCCGCCTGCCTCGCGCAGCACCGGAGTACGTACGAACACGGTGTTGCCGCCCAGCGGGATGAAGCCCTTCTGCGCGTGCAGATGGAGCCGCGAGCGGAACCAGAAGAAGTACTCCAGGCAGTTGCGCAGGCTGTACCAGCTGGAGTGGAAGTTGATCAGCTGGACGCCGCCCTGGACGACGTCCGCACCCGTGGACCGGAAGGCGTGGTCGACATGGGTGAGCAGCTCCGGATGGACCTGGTCCTCCGCGTCGAACACACCGACCACATCGCCCCGGCAGTGCGGCAGCGCCGTGTTCAGGGCCTTCGGCTTGTTCTTGGCCTCATGAGTGTCGGTGATCACGCGTACCCGCGGATCACGGGCGGCCGCACGCACCGCGACGTCGGCCGTCCCGGGATCGTCGTGCCCGACGATCACCAGGACCTCGAAGCCGGCGTGGCTGGATTCGAGCAGCCGCCTGATCGTGTGGTCGAGCACCAGCTGCTCGTGCCGGGCCGGCACGAGCAGCGAGAACGTCAACCCCGTCCCGCCCCGCGGCGGTTCGAACCGGGTGGACGCCAGCATCTCCGGCGTGCGCCAGGCATGCATCTGCCACCACAACGTGAAGGCAGCCATCCAGAACAGCGTCAGCGAAACCACGGATATGACAACAGATGTGAGCAAAAGTCCCCCCAGACCCCCGAGGCGCGACCGGACCGGCCACACCTCCCCCACCTTCGTGGTGAGGATATGGGGGGAACGTGAAACTCAGGCTCTCTTCTGATAAATCCCACGTTTCATCCAAGCCCCCTGATGTACGACAAGCGCCCCCTGCCTACGGTTGCGCCAGCTTCGCGGCCAGGTCCTGTACGTCCGTTGACGGAGCGTCGCAGGTGAAATTGCGGCAGACGTACGCCGCCGGGCGCCCGTCCACCAGGGGACGGTCGACCAGCAGGGGCAGTTCGTCACTGCCCGCCCGGCCGAAGGCGACCACCGCGCCGGGCGCGGTGCTCAGGAACGCCGTACGGCGCAGTTCGCGGGCCTCCGGGTCGGCCTCGGCGCCGCCGTCCGCGCCACCCGCGACCGCACCGCCGGGCTCCGCGCCCCCGCCGTCCGCGGGTCCACCCGCCCTGCCCACCACGGCGATCTCGCGAGGCCCGTCGAGCAGCGCCTCCGCCACCGCGAGTCCGTGGCCGATGAACCGCGGCGCCCTCGGGCCGAGCGCCCGCACCACGCCGAGGGCCCCTTCGGCCGCCGTACGGTGCGGTTCCGAGCCGGTGTGCGCGGCGTACGAGAGCAGCGCGCCGGCGGCCGCGGACCAGCCGGACGGGGTGGCGTTGTCCGTCGGGTCCTGCGGGCGGCGGATCAGCCGCTCGGCGTCGTGCGCCGTGTCGTAGAGCATCCCGCCCTCGCCGGTGAACTGGTCGAGCACGATGTCGAGCAGGAATCCGGCGAACTCGAGCCACACGCCCTCGCCGGTGACCCCGGCCAGCGTGAGGAAGCCCTCGGCGACGTCCGCATAGTCCTCCAGGACACCGGAGTTGGCGCCCACCCGGCCGTCCCTGCTGGTCCGGCTCAGCCGCGCCTGGTCGTCCAGGTGCACGCGCAGCAGCAGGTCCGCGGCCTCCACCGCGGCCGCGACGTAGGACGGCTCCTCGAACAGCGCGCCGACCTCGGCGAGTGCCGCGATCGCCAGGCCGTTCCAGGCGGCGACCACCTTGTCGTCGCGGCCGGGCGCGGGACGGGTGCCGCGCGCCGCGAGCAGCCGCTGCTTCGCGCCGGCGATCCGGTCCGCGTCGAAGACCCGTTCCGACTGCGGGAGTTGGAGGACGGAGGAGCCCTCTTCGAAGGTGCCCTCCTCGGTCACTCCGAAGTAGGCGGCGGCCAGTTCGGCGTCCTCGTCACCGAGAGTCTCGCGCAGTTGCCGCGGCGTCCACACGTAGTACGCGCCCTCGACGTGCTTGCCGGTGCCGTCGTCGCTGTCCGCGTCCAGGGCCGAGGCGAACGCGCCCTCGGGCGTGCGCAGTTCACGCAGCATGAAGTCCGCGGTCTCCAGCGCGATCCGCTTGGCCAGGTCACTGCCGGTGGCCCGCCACAGGTGGGCGTAGGCACGGCAGAGGAGGGCGTTGTCATAGAGCATCTTCTCGAAGTGCGGCACCGTCCACTCGCGGTCGACCGAGTAGCGCGCGAAGCCGCCGCCGAGTTGGTCGTAGATGCCGCCCCTGGCCATTCGCTCGCAGGTGTCGACCGCCATCTGCAGCGCGCCCTCCGAGCCGGTGCGGGCGTGGTGCCGCAGCAGGAACTCGATCACCATCGGGGGCGGGAACTTGGGCGCTCCGCCGAAGCCGCCGCGCGTCGCGTCGTAGTCGCGGGTGAGGCCGAGCAGCGCCTGCGCGAGCTCCTCCTCTCCGGGCAAACCGCCTCCGCCGTGGGCGAGTTCACGCCCGGCGAGGTCCTGGACGATCTGCCCGGCGACCTCGGTGACCTCGCCTCTGCGGTCGGTCCAGGCCGCGTGCACGCCCTGCAGCACCTGGCGGAACGACGGCATGCCGTGGCGCGGCTCGGGCGGGAAGTACGTGCCGAAGTAGAAGGGTTCGGCGTCGTGGGTGAGGAACACGGTCATCGGCCAGCCGCCCTGGCCCGTCGCGGCCTGCACGGCCTCCATGTACACGGCGTCCAGGTCGGGACGTTCCTCGCGGTCCACCTTGACGCTCACGAAGTGCTCGTTCAGATACGCGGCCGTCACCTCGTCCTCGAAGGACTCGTGCGCCATGACGTGACACCAGTGACAGGCGCTGTAGCCGACGCTGAGCAGCACCGGCACGTCCCGCTTCCGTGCCTCCTCGAAGGCGGCGTCCGACCAGGGCCACCAGTCGACCGGGTTCTCGGCGTGCTGCAGGAGGTAGGGGGAGGTCTCATGAGCGAGTCGGTTGGGCATGCCCCAATCCTGACGCACGCGGCACGCTCACGCCGATGCGGCACGGGCCGGCGCGCGGCACGGGCGGCTCCGGCAGCCGGGACGACTGCGGCGGCGGGCGCCTGCCCCGGCTCGGGCCCGGCGAATCAATCGCGCCCGGCCTCGTCCGGCGGCGCCAGGAACTCGGTGAGCAGGGCGTACGGCCCGAGGCGGCGGGCCCGGCGGCCGTGCGGGGCCCGGGTGCTGCCGGGAAGGCGGCGCGGGGACCGGCACGGCGGGCGACCGGCGGGGGCAGGCGGCCGGAGGTGGCGTGGACGGGGCCGCCGCGGTATCGATCAGGCGGTGGCGTTCGCCGGGCCGCCGTCTTCGTCCAGGCGGGCAGTTCGCCTGACGCCCGCGACTCGGCGGTAGGAGGCGTCCAGGAGTTCGGCGACCTCCTGCCAGTCCACGTCCTCGGGGGCCGTGGCTCCGCCGGCGGCGAGATCGATGCCGATCCAGCCGGACGGGGCGAGGTAGGCGGGCTCGAAGCAGCGCGCGTCCTCGGCGAGGGCCGCGCGGTCCGTGTCGTCCGGCAGGACGATCAGAGCCTGCTCGTACGGGATGCGCGTATCGGCCGAGCCCTTTGTCGAACCCCCGTACCAGGCAAAGAACTTGCCTGCCCGGAAGCCCGGCCTGCCGTGCGCGATCCGCTCCTCCGCGTCCGGGAACGCGAGCGCCACCCGGCGCAGGCGCAGCAGGTAGGGGTCGTCGTCCTCGAACATCAGGGGATGCGGCATGTCACCAGAATCCGGTCTCGACCACTCGGTTTCGCTCCCACACTGCCATCCTCGCCCGACCGGCGGAACCGGACGTACCGCCGCCCTCCACGCACGGGCGTGGAGGGCGGCGGCGGATCGCGGGGCGGCGGGGCGGCTCTGCCGGACTGCGCGGGTCAGCAGGCGGCGCGGGCTTCGGCGGCGGCCTTCAGGTCCTTCAGCCAGATCTCGAGCCCCGCGCCGAGTGCCTCGGTCGAGGTGGGTACGTCGGCCTCGGCCTGGTCGCCGGTCCAGGTCTCCTCGGTGCGGACCAGGACGCCACCCTTGACCTTGGTGAACGTCCACACGTGGGTGCCCTCGTCGATGTGGATCCCCTCGCCGTCCGCGGGTCCGGTCCAGCGGACGCACTGGTTGCGCTCGAGCTGCTCGACGCTGGAGGTGATGTCGAGCGTGGTGGCGGGGGTCGAGGGCGTGGCCGGCACCGGGGTGGTCCAGTGGAAGGACGAACCGGCGCGCAGCGGACCGGAGTCGAGTCGCTGACTGGTCAGGACGGCGTCCTGCCAGGACGGCCAACTCTCCACGTCCGTCTGGGTCTTGAAGACCGTGCGCAACGGGGCGTCGATCAGGATCTCGGAGCGGTAGCGGACCAGCGCGTCCGGGTCGACGCCCTGCCCGCCGCACTCGGGAGCGCCTGTGTGGTGGCCGGAACGCGCCTGGGCGGAGGGAGCGGCGGCCTGGGCGGGCGAGGCGGCGACACCGAGGGCTCCGATCGCGGCGAGCGAGATCGCGAGGGCTGCGGTGCGGGAGCGGGTGGTGAACATGAGAGGGGGTTCCTTCCGTAACAGGCCTATGGGTGAGGGGAGTTCACGGGCTCCCGAGCGTGCGGCCGCTCAGCGCCGGTGGGCGCGACGGACGGCGATGAGGAGTGCGGCGGAGGCGGCGACGATCAGGACGACGAATCCGGGATGGATGTCCTTCGTCAGGCTCTGCGCCCCGTCGGGCCTCAACTGCCAGATGGCGAACGGGATCGCGTAGCCGACGGCGAGCACCGCGGCCGCCGCCTTGACCACGGCGTCGCGGCCGCGGACCAGGGCACCGACCAGCGCGACGAGGACGGGTGCGAACGCGACGAACGCGAATCCGGTGAGGACCAGGAGCGGGGCGAGCCAGGCGGAGACCGAGACCGCGAGGGGGGTGCGTCGCTCTGCACGGGCTACGACGCCGGAGGTGCCTGCCATGACCTGCTCCTTCACTCGCCGCCGCGGGGGCGACACGTGGCTTGTCCGCTGCGACCGGCGCCGGGGAACCGGTGACACCCCGGGGTCGCCGGGCGTGGTTCCTGCCGATCGATAACCTTACAGCCGTAAGACTACAGATATTAGCCTTACGCGCAAGAGGTAACGGCAATAAACTTCACGGTGTAAGGTCACGCATGGAGGATGCCGGCGTAGAGGGAAGGTGCCGGCGTAGAGGGCGGGCCGCAGGCCGGACCATGGGCCGGACCGCAGGTCAGGCGACGGTCCCGACAGGGGCTCGGGCGGTGGATCGAGTAGCGGCTCGGGCGGCGGGACCGGCGGCACCGAAGCGGACGGCACGCGCACGTCCCCCTCGCGGCCAAGGCGGCCGGCCGCGGGACGACATCACCTCCGCCGCCGCGGGGGAGGCGGACGAGACCGGCGACCAGCGGACGACCTCCCTGCGGCCGGCCTGCGACGACGTACGCCCCCTTCGGACCCGCGGGCTGCAGCTCACAGCGACGACGCATTTACCACTGGAAATTCCGTCGCAACCGCCATTGTGCGATGGCCCGACTCCCCCGCAATTATTCGCGCAATACGTTGTAGCTTCCTATAGAGAATTACCGGTCGGAGCAGGCCGTCTTGACGGTGGGTCCCCGGCTACCTAGGTTCGAGCGAACCGACTCGTGAGTTGCTGCCGGAAGGAGGCGAAGTCGGATGTCGACCATCTCCGATCTGCATCGCCTCGCCCAGCAGGCCGCCTGGGTCCCGGGCCGTGTAGCACACGGCTCCTGAGCATCCCCTCTTCCCGGCGTGCCCGATCGCGGCCCCGGTGCCTCCCCATCTCCGCCACCGCCTGCGGCGCATCGTTGCGTGCTGATCCATGCCCGGGCTCTCAGGCCGCGTCACCGATAGAGAAAGCCCTTGAAATGGCGACTACGATAAACAGAACGACCGCGCACCGAAATGAGGATCTGCCATGGTAGCGGCGCGGATCACGGTCAATGGGAAGGTCACACCGATTTCCCCGGCCGCTCCCCAGACGACGGTCCTGGATTTCCTGCGCGACCGCGGCCTCACCGGGTCCAAGGAGGGTTGCGCCGAAGGCGAATGCGGTGCGTGCTCGGTCATGGTCGCCCGTCCCGGGGTGAACAAGCCCACCGACTGGGTGCCGGTCAATGCCTGCCTGGTCCCGGTCGCGGCGCTCGACGGCCAGGAAGTCGTCACCTCCGAGGGCCTCGCCACCGCCGGTGAGCCCGGTACGCCGGCCACCCTGCACCCGGTGCAGGAGGAGATGGCCTCGCGCGGCGGCTCCCAATGCGGTTACTGCACACCGGGGTTCATCTGCAGCATGGCGGCCGAGTACTACCGGCCCGACCGCTGCGCGCACGCGGCAGCCGGCCGGACCACGGACGCCGACCAGGCGCAGGCCGACGGCACCGACGCCGGGCACGGTGACTCCGAGCACGGTCCGAACGGCTTCGATCTGCACTCGCTGAGCGGCAACCTCTGCCGCTGTACGGGCTACCGTCCGATCCGCGACGCCGCCTTCGCCGTCGGTACACCCGAGGAGGACGACCCGCTGGCGCAGCGCCGCGAGCAGGCCGCGCCCGAGCCGGTCGCCACCCGATACGCCCAGGGCGACAGCGAGTTCGTACGCCCCGGCACCCTCGCCGAAGCGTTGCGGACGCTGCGCGAGCGGCCCGACGCGGTCGTCGTCGCCGGCAGCACCGACTGGGGCGTGGAGGTCAACATCCGCTCCCGCAGGGCGGATTACGTCGTCGCCATCGACCGCCTGCCCGAACTGCGGGAGCTGCGCGTCGAGGACGACTTCATCCAGATCGGTGCGGCCCAGACGCTCACCGAGATCGAGCGGCGCCTCGACGGCACCGTCCCGCTGCTGGCCGAGCTCTTCCCCCAGTTCGCCTCCCGGCTCATCCGCAACAGCGCGACCATCGGCGGCAACCTGGGCACCGGCTCGCCCATCGGCGACACCCCGCCGGTACTGCTCGCACTCGACGCGTCCCTGGTCCTCGCCGACGCGGACGGTGAGCGCGAGGTGCCGCTGGCCGACTACTTCACCGGGTACCGGCAGAGCGTGCGCCGTCCGGGCGAGCTGATCCGTGCCGTACGCATCCCGCTGCCGCTGGCGCCCGTCACGGCGTTCCACAAGATCGCCAAGCGGCGCTTCGACGACATTTCCAGCGTGGCGGTCGCCCTCGCGCTCGAGATCGAGGACGGGATCGTCACCAAGGCGCGCATCGGCCTCGGCGGCGTGGCCGCCACCCCGATCCGCGCGCTGGCCACCGAGGCCGCCCTGGAGGGCAAGCCCTGGACGACCGAGACCGTGTCGGCCGCGGCGCAGGTGCTGCAGGCCCAGGGCACACCGATGAACGATCACCGCGCCAGCGCCGAGTACCGTTCCGCGATGCTCGGCCAGAGCCTGCTGAAGCTGTACGCACAGACCAACGAGGCGGTGCCGTCATGAGCCATCTGTCCGAGCGCCCCGAGAAGCCCCTTGTCGGTGTGGCCCAGCCGCACGAGAGTGCCTTCCAGCACGTCACCGGCAGCGCGCTGTACACCGACGACCTGGTGCAGCGTACGAAGGACGTCCTGCACGCCTATCCCGTACAGGCCATGAAGGCCCACGGCCGGATCACCGCACTGCGCACCGGGGCCGCGCTCGAGGTGCCCGGTGTGGTCCGGGTGCTGACCGGGGCCGATGTGCCCGGTGAGAACGACGCCGGTATGAAGCACGACGAGCCGCTCTTCCCCGACGAGGTCATGTTCCACGGCCACGCGGTGGCCTGGGTGCTCGGCGAGACGCTGGAGGCGGCCCGGCTCGGCGCTGCGGCCGTCGAGGTGGAGCTCGACGAGCTGCCGTCCCTGGTGACGCTCCAGGACGCGATCGGGGCCGAGAGCTACCACGGCGCCAAGCCCCTGATGGAGACCGGTGACCTGGACGCCGGCTTCGCCGAGTCCGCGCATGTGATCACCGGCGAGTTCCAGTTCGCCGGCCAGGAGCACTTCTACCTGGAGACGCACGCGGCTCTCGCCCAGGTCGACGAGAACGGGCAGGTGTTCATCCAGAGCAGCACCCAGCACCCGTCGGAGACCCAGGAGATCGTCTCGCACGTGCTCGGTGTGCCGTCGCACGAGGTGACGGTGCAGTGCCTGCGGATGGGCGGTGGCTTCGGCGGCAAGGAGATGCAGCCGCACGGGTTCGCGGCGGTCGCCGCGCTCGGCGCCAAGCTGACCGGCCGGCCGGTGCGGTTCCGGCTCAACCGGACGCAGGACCTGACCATGTCCGGCAAGCGGCACGGCTTCCACTCCACCTGGCGGATCGGGTTCGACGAGGACGGCCGCATCCAGGCCCTGGACGCCACGCTGACCGCGGACGGCGGCTGGAGCCTCGACCTGTCCGAACCGGTGCTCGCCCGCGCGCTGTGCCACATCGACAACACGTACTGGATCCCGAACGCGCGGGTCGCCGGCCGTATCGCCAAGACCCACACGGTCTCCAACACCGCGTTCCGTGGCTTCGGCGGCCCGCAGGGCATGCTGGTGATCGAGGACATCCTGGGTCGCTGCGCACCTCAACTGGGCCTGGACCCGATGGAGTTGCGCGAGCGCAACTTCTACCGTCCGGGCCAGGGCCAGACCACGCCGTACGGTCAGCCGGTCACTCAGGCCGACCGGATCTCCGCCGTCTGGGAGCAGGTGAAGGAGAGCGGCGAGGTCGCCGACCGCAAGCGCGAGATCGCGGCCTTCAACGCCGCGCATCCGCACACGAAGCGGGCGCTCGCCATCACCGGCATCAAGTTCGGCATCTCGTTCAACCTGACCGCCTTCAACCAGGGTGGCGCCCTCGTCCTGATCTACAAGGACGGCTCCGTCCTGATCAACCACGGCGGCACCGAGATGGGCCAGGGCCTGCACACCAAGATGCTGCAGGTGGCCGCGACCACCCTGGGCATCCCGCTGCACAAGGTGCGACTCGCCCCGACCCGTACCGACAAGGTGCCCAACACCTCTGCCACAGCGGCCAGTTCGGGTGCCGACCTGAACGGCGGTGCGATCAAGAACGCCTGCGAGCAGCTGCGCGAGCGGCTCCTGTCGGTGGCCGGATCCCAGCTGGGTGCGAACGCCTCCGACGTACGCATCACCGAGGGCGTCGCCCGTGCGCTCGGCCAGGACAAGGAGCTGGCCTGGGACGACCTGGTGCGGACCGCGTACTTCCAGCGGGTGCAGCTGTCGGCGGCCGGTTACTACCGGACCGAGGGGCTGCACTGGGACGCGAAGACCTTCCGCGGCTCGCCGTTCAAGTACTTCGCGAACGGTGCGGCGGCGGCCGAGGTGGAGGTCGACGGGTTCACCGGTGCGTACCGCATCCGGCGGGTCGACATCGTGCACGACGTCGGCGACAGCCTCTCCCCGATGATCGACATCGGGCAGATCGAGGGCGGTTTCGTGCAGGGCGCCGGCTGGCTGACGCTCGAGGACCTGCGCTGGGACACCGGCGACGGGCCCGGCCGTGGACGGCTGCTCACGCAGGCGGCGAGCACGTACAAGCTGCCGAGCTTCTCGGAGATGCCCGAGGAGTTCAACGTCACGCTCCTGGAGAACGCCACCGAAGAGGGCGCGGTCTACGGGTCCAAGGCCGTCGGCGAGCCACCGCTGATGCTGGCCTTCTCGGTACGGGAGGCGCTGCGGCAGGCCGCCGCGGCGTTCGGCCCCGCCGGGGTCGGCCTGCATCTCGCCTCGCCCGCGACGCCGGAGGCGGTGTACTGGGCGATCGAGACGGCCCGCAAGGGCGGCACCGAGGCCGACGGCCTCACGGGTGACGCCGGCGAGATCACCACCGGGACGAGTGCGCTCAGCCATGCCTGACATGACCTGGGTGACCGCGGTCGCGCGGTTGCGAGCACGCCGGGAGGCCGGCGTGCTCGTGACCGTGGCGACCGTGCGGGGCCATGCGCCCCGCCGGGCCGGGGCCAAACTCGTGGTGGGTCCCTCCGAGGCCTGGGGGTCGATCGGTGGCGGCAACATCGAGGCCGTCGCGATCGACCGGGCCAGGGAGCTGATGGATGCGTCCGGCACCGAGCCGGAGCTGATGGAGTTCGCTCTCAACGACAAGGTCACCAACCAGCACGGTGTGCAGTGCTGCGGTGGCGTCGTCTCCGTACTGCTCGAACCGCTGCCGGTGGTACCGGCGTTGGCGGTCTTCGGGGTCGGGCACGTGGGCCTCGAACTGGCGCGCGTGATGGCCCGCCACAACATCGACCTGCACCTGATCGACACCCGCCCCGACATGCTCACCGACGAGCGGCTCGCCGTGCTTTCGGACGCGGCGGCGCAGGTCCACGTGCACCACCAGCCGCTTCTCCCGGAGGAGGTCCTCGAGGAGCTGGCCCCCGGCACCCACGTCCTGATCATGACCCACGATCACGCGGAGGACGCGGCGCTTGCCGATGCCGCCCTGCGCACGCCCGGTCTGGGCTCGATCGGCCTGATCGGCTCGTCCGCGAAGTGGGCCCGCTTCCGGCACCGGCTGGCCACCGAGGGCGGCCACGACGCCGCCACCATCGCTCGGATCAAGACGCCGATCGGCATGCCCGAGATCTCCGGCAAGGAGCCGGCCACGATCGCGGTGAGCGTGGCGGCGGATCTGCTGCTGATGTTCGAACGGGCGGGAGAGCAGGACCACTTGAGGGCGGTGCCGGATGCGGCCTCCGCCGATTCGGCCGGCTCCACTCCGGGGGACACCTCGAAGTCCACGTATCCGCCGGTCGCCGACAGTGCTTGAGCGCACCGCCAATTCCCCTGCGGCATACCCTTCTTGACGCGGCACCTCTTGACGCGGCGCCTCTTGACGCGGCACTTCTTAACACGCACCTTTTAACACGCACCTCTTAAAGAGGGGCCCAATTAGCCCTCGCCAGCGGGCCTTTGTAGAAGTCCACGAACATTCGGTCCACCCCCGGTTGCGACTTCATGGCATCCGTTGCTGGCTGACTCCCCGAAGCTGCCTGTGTACTTCTTGCACACATGACCGAAGCGCGGGGGCCTTTTGAACTCCCTGCGCTCATCAGGGAGTTGTTTTGGCGATCCAGCGTAAACACACGATGTATCACTCGACCGTCATCGATGCCGATCCGGACACCGTGTGGGCCGTGGTCCGCGACGCCCTGAAGGTGGTGTCGATCGTGTCCGGTGAGGGCGCGAAGAAGGTGGGCTGGGCCGAGGGCGGCGCACCCGAAAAGGTGCCTGCCCGCTACGACTTCACGCTTGCCTTCAACGACGGTCTCGTCCAGCAGGAAGTCGCCGGACGCAACGAGGTGGACCGCGCCCAGACCTACCGCGCCGTCGCACCGGCGACCGGCGTCGACGCCTATCTCGCCACCATTCAGGTCCGGCCGATCACCAACGATCCGAGCCGCTGCTTCTTCGACTGGTCGCGTGAGCTGACGATCGCCGAGGACGCCGACACCGAGGTCGTCGAGACGATCATCGCCATCATGGCGAAGCAGACCGACCTCATGCGGGACCACTTCGCACAGAAATAGCCGCCGCCGACACCCCGCGTCGCCCTGTTGGCGGCGTCTTCCCGACATCTCTCGACGCGAAGGAAATTCTGTGCCCCAGCCGTTGTCGCACGACGCAACTCCCCTGCCCCAGAAGTCCGTACGGAATATCGAGATAGCCTGGCCCGATCTGGGAATCACCGTCACCGCCGAACTCGACGGCCGGAACCCGGAGTTGGCCGACACACTGTGGAATTCACTGCCCTACCAGAGCCTCCAGGGGCATGCCCTTGTGGCGGGCAGCCACCTCTATCACGTGGCACCGGTCCACGAATTGCTGCACACCCACCCGTCCCACCGGATCGCCGACCGACGCGAGGCGCCCGACGGGACGGTTTTCCTTTCCGGGCTTCAGCATCTGGGCATCAAATACGGCGAGTTGACCGAGCCGATGCCGGCCGCGCCGGTCGGCCGGATCCGTGAGCGGGACCTGCCGGGTCTGCTGGAGGCCGGGCAGGCGATCTGGGACGCGGTCTACTCGACGAAGAAGCAGATCCTGGTGGAGGTCCGTGCGGCCGGCACCGAGGGCGGCCACCGCATCCCCCGGCTCACCGCCACCGACCCGGACGCCGACCGCTTGATCCGCGACGTGCACGCCGAGACCGAGCGGATCTGGCTCGCCGAGCCGGTCGAACTCGCCGATCTGCACCGCGGATCGATCCACTCGGGTGCCGGCAGCTTCGACACGGTGCTGCCCACCCTGCTTTTCGTCAACGGCGAGACCCGGCCGCTGGGTTACGCCTCCTACGGCGGCCTGGTCCGCGGCGCCGTGAGCGACATGCCGCTGGAGTCGCTGCGCCAGATGGCCCGCCTGCTCGTCGGCGTACCGGCGGAGTTCCTCGGCTACTGCGGCCTGGAGAAGCTGTGGGCCTTCACCCAGCGCTTCCTGGACTGCCTCGACCGCCTGGAACGGGACGAGTTCCAGGCGGTGGTGAGCCAACTGGCCCTCTACATCAACTGCCTGGGCGGCTGGAACCTGCACCTGTTCCCCTGGGACGCCGGCGACGCACTGCGCCAGGAACGGCCCGACGCCGCACTCCGGGAACGTCCCGAGTCCGCGGTCGAGGCACCCGCCGAAGCGGGCCGCCCGGCATGAGCGCACTCCCCGCACGCACGGACGTCGTCGTCATCGGCGGCGGCGTCATCGGCACCTCCATCGCCTGCCAACTCGCCGAAGCCGGCGTCGACACCGTCCTGCTCGAACGCGGCGCGCTGGGATCGGGATCGTCCGCGAACACCGCGGGCGTCGTCCGCAGCTACTTCCCCGGCAGCCCCCTCACCAGCAGCCTCGCCGTGCGCAGCACGGAGGCGTACCACGCCTTCGCCGAGCGGACCGGGACCGATCTCGGCCTGCAGCGCGTCGGATTCCTCGAGCTGTTCACCGAGGAGCGGCAGGTCGAGGCCTTCCGGCGCGACCGCGCCGCCCAGCATGCCGCGGGTGTGGCCGTCGAGCTGGTCACCGCAGCCGAGGCCGCGCGACTCAACCCGCTGCTCGACGATCAGACCGTCGTGGGGGCGGCCTGGTCGCCCGAGGCGTACGCCTGCGACCCCGCCGCGATCGTGCGCGGTTACGCCACCGCCGCCGAACGGGCCGGGGCCCTCGTCCGTACGCACACACCCGTGACCGGTATCGACCCCGACGGGCGGGTACACACGTCCGCGGGCAGCATCCGCGCCGACACGGTCGTCTGCGCGGCCGGTCCCTGGGCGGATCAGGTCGCCGACCTCGCCGGTGTGCGCCTGCCGGTGACCACGTATCCCATCGAGCTGCTGCTCACCGATGCGCCGCGCCCCGCACCGCGGGCGCCGCTGCCGATGACGCTGCATCCGACGAGCCTGCGGATCCGCACCTGGGGAGACCGCATCCTGGTCGGCATGGGCCGCCCCGGCACCGACGAGTCCCGGGAGGCGTGGCTGGGACGGGTGGCCCGTCAACTCGGCGCCACCTACCCGTCGTTGGCGGGCCGACGACTCGAGCGCGGCTGGAGCGGAGACCTCGACGTGAGCCCGGACGGCACCGCCTTCATCGGCCGCGACCCGTCGCGACCGTTCGTCTACGCGGCCGGGTTCTCCGGCCAGGGACTGTGCCA
The DNA here is from genome assembly GCF_003574445.1 of Streptomyces sp. YIM 130001. Taxonomy (GTDB): domain Bacteria; phylum Actinomycetota; class Actinomycetes; order Streptomycetales; family Streptomycetaceae; genus Streptomyces. The sequence continues at coordinate 508,320 of NZ_KZ984548.1, read as the reverse complement.
GGCGCCCGCCGCCGGCGAGATCGTCCGCGATCTCCTGCTCGGTAAGCAGCCCTGGACCGACATCGCCGGACTCGCCACCGCCCGATGCACCGGCGGGCCGGCGCCGAGTCCGGCCGACGGAGAAGGGACACCGTCATGATCGTCTTGGGCTGCAACGGTTTCACCCGCGTATCGGAGGTCTTCGCCGAGCACTTCGGCGCGGTCGGCAAGGACAAGCACTACCTGCTCGGCCACGATGCGGCCGCCTCACTGCTCGTCGACGGCGAACTCGTCGCCGCGGTGGAGGAGGAGCGGCTCAACCGGGAGAAGAAGACCACCGACTTCCCGGTCCGTTCGATCGCCTGGTGCCTGGAGCAGGCGGGGCTGCAGTTCTCCGACATCGACCTGATCGCCATCCCGTTCGACTTCTCCGCCGGGGTGCTCGACGAGATGCTGTCGGGCATCGTGTCCGCGCCCGTGCCACCGGCTGCGAAGCTTCAACTCCTGGGCAGTATCGGCACCTTGTACTCCGAGGTCGTCAGCCACGAGGCGATCCTCGCCGATTTCGCGGCACGCACGGGCTTCACTCCCGACCCGGACAAGGTGGTGTTCGTACCCCACCACCTCGCACACGCCATGACCGGCTATTACGCGGCAGGCATGCGGGACAGCGCGTTCCTCATCAGCGACGGCCGCGCCGAAGTGCTCTCGACCCTCACGGGCGAGATCCGCGACGGCCGGGTCCGCGTCTTCGAGGAGTCGGCCATCGGCGCCGAGTACTCGATGGGCATGCTGTTCAGCGCCATCACCCGCTTCCTCGGGTTCGTCCCGAACAACGACGAGTACAAGGTGATGGGCCTGTCCGGATACGCGGACCCGCCGTCGCCGAACCCGTTCGTCGAGCAGTTCGTGGAGCTCGGCGACCAGGGCACGTACCGCTTCGCCAGGCCGCTGGAGACGGACAACCCGCAGAGCCTCGACCCGCTCTTCGAGGAGTACTTCGGGCCGTTCCGCGACTCCCTGGAGTACCGGTCCCGGGTGGCCGCCGCCGCACAGGAGATGCTGTCCGTCGTCACGCGTCACCAGCTCCGCGCTCTGGAGGCGAGGACCGATCTGGACCACCTCCTCTTCGAGGGAGGCGTGGCGCTCAACTGCCTCAACAACACGCCTCTGCTCCAGAGTTCACGCTTCGACGACATGGACGTGAGCTTCGGCGCCAGCGACACGGGAGTCACCCTGGGCGCCGCGGTCCACGCCTGGCTCCACCACCCGGACAGCGCGGGCGAGCCGAGACCCGCGCATCGGGTCACCCCGTACCTCGGGCCGGAGTACGACGACTCGGTGATCGAGAAGGCCCTCGCGGAGTGCGACGGCCGGATCGAGTGGAGGCGGCTGAGCGGCGACGAGGAGGTCGTCGAGAAGGTGGCGCAGCTGCTCACCGAGAAGGTCGTCATCGGCTGGTACGAGGGCCGGCTCGAGCACGGGCCCCGGGCGCTCGGCCACCGCAGCATCCTGGCCAACCCGAACTTCCCCGACATCAAGGACGTGATCAACACCCGGGTGAAGCACCGCGAACCGTTCCGCCCGTTCGCTCCGATCGTCCTCGAGTCGGACGCACCGAAGATCTTCGACATGGGCCGCAAGACGCGCTCGCCGTACATGACGTTCGTGTTCCCGGTGCGTCCGGAGTTCCAGGACGTGATCCCGGGGGCGACCCATGTGGACGGTACGTCCAGGGTGCAGACCGTCACGGACGAGGACACCCCGCGCCTGGCGTCGCTGCTGCGCCGGTTCACGGCACTCACCGATGTGCCGTGCCTGCTCAACACGTCGTTCAACGTGGCGGGTGAGCCGATCGTCTGTACACCGGCCGATGCGCTGAAGTGCTTCCTCGGCACGGAGATCGACCACCTCGTCCTGGGCGACTACCTCGTCTCGAAGACGGGTACGCCGGCGTGACCGAGGGGCAGGCCGGGGCGCCGACGACCCTGCTCCTGCTGCGGCACGGCGAGACCGCGCTGACTTCCCAGCGGCGCATCTCGGGCAGCGGCGGCGGCGACCCGGCGCTCTCGGCCACCGGTCGGCGGCAGGCGGAGGCCGTGGCGGGGGCTCTCGCGGCGCGCGGCACGGTGCAGGACGTGGTGTCCTCGCCGCTGGCCCGCTGCCGCGAGACGGCCCGGACGGTGGCCCTGCGCCTCGGTCTGGACGTGACCATCGACGAGGGGCTGCGGGAGGCGGACTACGGCGCCTGGGAGGGGCTCACGTTCGCCGAGGTGCGCGAGCGCTTCCCGCAGGAGCTGGCGGCCTGGCGTCGGTCGCCGACGGTCGCGCCGGGCCGCACGGGCGAGACGTTCGCGTCGGTGTCACGCCGGGTCTCCCGGTCGCGGGACCGGATCCTGGCGCGGCATGCGGGGCGTACGGTGCTGGTCGTCTCGCACGTCGCACCGCTGCGCACCCTGGTCCGCCTGGCGCTCGGCGCGCCCCCCGCGTCCCTGTTCCGGATGGAACTCGCGGCGGCCTCCGTGTCGGTCCTGTCCTACGACAGCCACGGCACCGCGTCCGTACGGGCGCTGAACGACATCTCCCATCTGGGCTGAACCGGCCGCAGGAACGGACGGGCCGGGCGTCATCACGACGCCCGGCCCGTCCGCCTGGATGGTCGGCTCCCGAACGCGGGACCCGCGGTGTGTCAGTAGTCGACGCGGTCCGACTTGGCCAGCCACGCGTCGAACGGCGCGGTGCGGTTCGGCAGGTCGATCTGCTCGACGTCCACCGGCCACATCGACGCAGGCTGCTTCTGGAACAGGTCGTAGAACTTACGGTCGTCGAAGCCGGCCACCGCGGCGTCGTGCCGGTCGGCGGAGAACACGATCCGGTCCACGCGCGCCCACAGCGCGGAGGACAGGCACATCGGACACGGCTCGCACGACGTGACCAGGACGCAGCCCTCGAGCGAGAAGCTGCCGAGCTTCTGACAGGCGGCGCGCATCGCGCTCACCTCGGCGTGTGCGGTGGGGTCCAGGTTCGAGGTGACCTGGTTGTTCCCGAGCGTGACGATCTCGCCGTCCTTGGCGATCAGGGCGCCGAAGGGACCGCCGCCGTTCGCCACGCTGGTGGTGGCGAGGTCGATCGCCTCGTTCAGCCACGCACGCTCGGCCTCGTGGACGCTGGTTTCTTGGGTCTGCGCGCTCACTTGTCACTTCTTTCGGAGTCGATGGAAGTTCCCCGGCTGCTCTGCCCGTACGGGGTGCGGGTCAAGTGGCCACGGACCACTCAGAGTTGTTGCTCTCGGTCATCATGTCGATACCGTCCGCGACCGCCGTCGCGTCCGGATGCTGAGCCGCCGCATCGAGCGCTTCCGCCCGCGGGGACGCCGGAGAAGGTTCCACGTCGTTCACCCCTTGCTTCGTTCAGCGTATGTGAGGAGTACACAGGCGACGCGGCGAAGTCAGCCAGGGGTGGAAGGCATGAAGACGCCCGGGGGCAGAGTCCGGCTCTTTGTAGGGTCCTACAAGTGCAGGATCCGCCGCGCGCACCACCCTGGGTCACGGCACAGGCGCCCAGCATCACGGCGCGACCGCGCGGCAACCCGCCGACCCGGAAGCCTTCCGCTGCGGGCCCGCACACCAACCGGCCCCCGCGGTACGTCACTTCACACAGCCGGGGCCACCCCTGCGGAGATCCGCCGAGCCGCCCACCCCCCGACGTCGCCCCCTCCGCCACCCCTCGACAAGCGAATGCATACCTATACGCTACTACGCATATTCATCCGCAATCCCGGCCTTGCAGCGAGGTGCACCCGGCCATGCAGCCACAGCCCCAGACGCAACCCCACACCCAGCCCCGCACGCCGTACCCGCGGGGCTTTCGCGGCGTCTCGACGAACATGGGCCTCAAGGACGTCGAGGACGACTTCACCGCCGTGGTGTCCGAGGTGCCCGCACGATCCGCCGCGGTGTTCACCCGGTCCCGTTTCGCCGGCCCGAGCGTCGTACTCAGCCGCGCATCGGCGGCCCGGCAGCGCAGCCGCGGCATGGTCGTACTCTCCCGCAACGCGAACGTGGCCACGGGGCGCGCAGGCGCCGCACATGCCGAGGAGGTACGCCGCAAGGTCGCCACGATCGCGGGGATCGCGCCGGACGAGCTGGTCATCGGCTCCACCGGCGTGATCGGCCGCCCTTACCCGATGGACAGCATCCGGACCGGCCTCGACGCCCTCACCCGGCCGTTCCCCGAGGCGGACTTCGCCGCGGCCGCAGCAGCGATGATGACGACGGACACCCGCCCCAAGTACGTATCGGTGCGCTGCGGGGACGCGGTGATCACCGGCATCGCCAAGGGCGTCGGCATGATCGAGCCGGACATGGCCACCCTGCTGACGTTCTTCTTCACCGACGCGGACGTCCCGGCCGCCGAACTCGACGCGGTCTTCCGGCGCGTGACGGACCGGACGTTCAACGCCCTGAGCATCGACACGGACACCTCGACCAGCGACACCGCCGCTGTGTTCGCCAACGGCCTCGCGGGCCCGGTCGACCCGGCCGCCTTCGAACAGGCGCTGTACGACTGCGCCCTGCACCTGGTGCGGGACATCGCCTCGGACGGCGAAGGCGCGGGCAAACTCATCGAGGTCCACGTCACCGGCGCCCGCGACGACGCCCAGGCCAAGCGCGTCGGCAAGAGCGTGGTCAACTCCCCACTCGTCAAAGCCGCAGTACACGGCAGCGACCCGAACTGGGGCCGGGTGGCGATGGCCGTCGGCAAACTCCACGAGGAGACCGACATCGAACCCTCCCGCGTCCGCATCCAGTTCGGCGACCTGCCGATGCACCCGGACGAGCCCACCGACACCCTCCTCCACCAGGCCGCCGAGTACCTCTCCGGCACCGAGGTCACCATCCGCATCGACCTGGGCCTCTCCCGGGGAGACTTCACGGTCTACGGCTGCGACCTCACCGAGAGCTACGTGAGAATCAACGCGGACTACACGACCTGACCCGGCCGACGGGGCGCACGGATGTTTGCCCGAAGGCTCAAGAAGGGCTCAGGGAAACGGTGCAGCGGGTAGGGGCCCTCGCGAAGTGCCGTTGTGCGCAGGACACTTGTTGCTCACGATCAGTCAGGCGTAGTCGTGGAGCATGGAATGCCGGTGTCCGGCAGCGAACCGGCTGCGGGCGGACTCCAAAGGGGGATGCAGATGCGGGACAGCCATCGGGTGGAGGCCGAGGGCCTGTTGGCGCGGGCCGTGGAGGAGGAGGTCAGGCGCTCCGGAGGCCGGGCCGACGGGAACGTGCTGCTCAGCCGGGCGCGCGGGTCCCTGGACGCGATGGCCGAGACATCGGCGGAGGAGTACGCGGCCTATCTGCAGGCTCTCGACGAGGCGGAGGCGGGCCGCAGAACCTTCGGGCAGCGGTTCGCGGAACAGGGCACAACTCCCGTACTGGTGACGGCAGTTGCCGCCCTCGCGGCGAGTGTCGCGGACCTTTCTTTCGGCACCGGGGCGGGCACCGCGCTCGCCGCGGGCGCGGTGGTCGCGGTCGCGGGCGCGGCCACCACCGTCGGCCGGGTGACCGCCGCACACTGGCCGGCCGCGCACCGGCAGGCCGGGGCACTGCACCAGCCGGGCGGGCCCGAGCAGTTGCGGCTGCAGTGGCTCACCGCGCTCGAGGTACGGGGCATCCGCCCGTACCTGGACCAGCAGCGCGTGGTGGCCGCGGCGACCACCACCGGCGCGAAGAAGCCGCCGCCCCTGCGGCGTACGGACAAGAGCGCGGCCGCGCGGCGACGTACCGTACTCGCCAACTCCTTCGGTCAACTGCCCGAACCTCAGGGCCCGTTCGCGGGCCGCAGGCAGGACATGGCGCAGATCGGGCAGTGGGTGCACGCGGCACGGGCCTCCACCGAGACCCGGCCCACCGTGGTGGTCCTGCACGGGCCGCCGGGCTCCGGACGCAGCACCCTCGCCCTGCGGGCCGCGCACGGGCTCAAGGACCAGTTCCGCGGCGCGTGCGTGGTGGACCTGCGCGGCAACAGCACCACCGACGGACCGCTCTCGACCCGGGACGCGCTCCTGCACCTCCTGAACCGGCTCGGCGCTCCGCGCGAGCAGCTCCTGTTCCGCGAACGGGTCTCCCAGGAACAGCAGTTGCGCCGCCTGACCGAGCTCTACCACCAGCACCTGACCGGCCTCCCGGTCACCGTGATCCTGGACGACGCCAACGACGCCGAACAGGTCCGCACCCTCGTACCCGACCGCTCCGACAGCCTGGTCCTCGTCACCTCGCGGCGCCCGCTGGAACTCGACCCCGAACTGCCCGCCTGGGTGCACCACCTGCCCGTCGGACCGCTCGACGCGGCCGGCGCCGAGGAGCTGCTGAGGGAGTCCGCGCAGGACTCCTCCGAGCCGTACGACGCCGATTCCTCCGACCTCGTACGGGAGTTGTGCGGCGGGCTGCCGCTCGCGCTGCGCGTCGCCGGATCGGCCATCGGCCCGCGCAGCACCCGGGAGCTGGCCGCCGACCTGTCGGCGTACGGCCCCGTCGACCCGGTGGAACGCGCCCTGTGGCTGCGCTACACCGACCAGCCCGATCCCGCACGGCGCCTCCTGCGCCGGCTCGCGCTCGCCGGGCGGGCCTCGCTCGGCGCCGCCGCCGCGGCTGCGCTCCTGTCCACGGACGAGACCGAGGCGGGCCGGCGACTCGACGGGCTCGCCGACGCGGGACTCGTGGTGCGGGTACGGGGCAGCAGGTACCGGCTGCACGGCCTGGTGCGGTCGTTCGCCCGAGCCCGGCTGCTCGACGAGGAGGAGCCCGGCGAGCGCACGGCCGCGCAGGAACGCCTGATCGCCAACTACGCCGAGCTGGCGGACTCGGTGATCCGCCTGGTCGACGGCAAGACCTCGACCCGCGCCGACCAGTTCGGTCCGCACGGCTTCACCTCCCTGGACGCCGCCCTGCGCTGGCTCGACGACGAGTCGAGCTTCATCACGGCGGCGCTCAGGCACGCGGAGGGCGTCGACCAGCAGGCCGTACTGAACCTGCTCGGCGCCCTGTGCGACTACTGCCTGCTGCGCGGTGACCTCTACCGCCTCGGGGAGATCTCCGAGCTCACCCAGGCCGTGGACCAGGGACTGCTCGGCCGGTCCGTGCAGTGGCGTACCGGTATCGCGGCCCGTCAGCTCGGCGAGCTGGACCGGGCGCGCAGCACCCTGTCCTCGGTGGTCGACCTGTACTTCGAGGCGCACCACGAGTCGGGCGCCGCACGCGCGCTCTGCTCGCTCGGCATCACGCTCCACCACCAGGGCCAGCTCACCGAGGCCGCGGCCAAACTGCGGGAGGCCCTCGACCTGCAGTCCTCCGAGGCACTCGCCGGCGACCGCGCCTGGACCCAGCACGCCCTCGCGGCGGTCGAACGGGACCGCGCGCACGTCACCGAGGCGCTCGCCCTGCTGAACTCGGCGCTCACCCTGCACCGCGAGAGCGAGTCCGTGCACGGCCAGGCCTGGGCCCACTTCCAGCTCGGCCAGCTCTGCCTGCGGATGGACGACGTACCGCGCGCCGAGTCCGAACTGCGCGAGGCCCTCGACCTGTACGGACGCACCCGGGACGGCCGTGGCGAGGCCTGGGCCCTGACCCAGCTGGCACGGGCCCGCCTGGTCGCCGGCGATCCGTCGGCGGCGGTGGACGGACTGCGCCAGGCGGTCTCGAGGCACCGCGACAACGAGGACGCACGCGGCGAGGCCTGGTCGCTGTACTACCTGGGTCAGGCCCTGGAGGGGACCGGCAGCCTCGATCAGGCGGTACGCGATCTGGAGCGCGCCCGGACGATGTTCTCGCGGATGCGGGACGTGTACGGGCTCGCCTGCGCGCGGCACCACTCGGGGCGGGTGACCCGGGACCAGAACGCGGCCCGCACCGGTTCGCTGCGCAACTCCGGCTTCGCCCGGCAACTCCTCGCGGACGCCCGGGCGGACTTCCAGCGGATCAAGGTCGCGCACGGCGAGGCATGGACCTGCCTGGAACTCGCGGTGGTCGACGCGGGCAACGCCCGCAGCCAGCAGGCGCTCGGCCTCTGCGACGACGCGGCGGGCCTGTTCGCCTCGTACGGGGACCGGCGCGGCGAGGACTGGGCGCGCTTCCTGCGCTGCACGCTGCTGCCGTACGCCTCGCCCGGCGGCTCGGAGGTGGGCACGGCCGTCGCCCAGGAGGAACTGTCCCAACTGAGCAGGTCGGGCCACCCGATCCGGGACCCCAAACTCGGCGACTATCTGGCCACGTACGCGCTGATGCTGGAGCGCGGCGTCGACCTGGAGTCCGGCTGGCAGGCCTGGCGCCTCGGTATGGTCCCGGGCCGGCACTCCCGGGAGGTCATGGGAGTGCCGGTGGGTGCGGACGCCGCGTAGCGCCCGCGCCGGATTCCGGCGAGTCGTGCCGAGCGGCCCGGCAACGGCGGCGGCCCTCGCCGAACACCCGTCACTCATGGCGTTCGTGCGCCACCACGGTGACGCACGAACGCCCCCACGAGGTCGGTGGTCGTGGGGGCGGGGCGCCGGGAGTCCGGCTACGTGTCGCCGTCCGCGCCGCGCCCGGTGCCGGCGGCCGGACCGCCGGCGCTCGCGGGCGCCTTCTTCGCCGTCGCCGGGGACCCGTCCTCCGGCTCCTCCTCGAAGTCGACCCTGCCCATGTGCCGGTTCATCGACTTCATCAGGAACCAGACGCCGATCGCGAGGGCCGCGAAGACGAGGAAGCCGAGGACACCCGGGGTGACCTTGTCCTTGTCGAGCTCCTCGGCCAGCGGGAGCAGCTGCGTCAGTGCCAGATTCGCGTTCACACTAGGCATTGTCCCGGATGCCCTCGAAGAGGTCCGCCTCGGGGAGGGAAGTGTCCACGAGGGACTTCGCCAGCTCGTACTCCTCGGTCGGCCAGACCTCCCGCTGGATCTCCATCGGGATACGGAACCAGCCGCCGTCGGGGTCGATCTGCGTGGCGTGCGCGATCAGCGCCTTGTCGCGGATCTCGAAGAACTCCGCGCACGGGACGTAGGTGGTCAGCGTGCGCTCGGCACGGTCGACCTCGGTCCAGCGCTTCAGCCAGTCGCCGTACGGGGACTCGAGGCCGCGGGCCAGGAGCGCCTCGTGCAGGGCGACCGTGCGGGGACGGTTGAAGCCCTGGTTGTAGTACATCTTCTGGGGCTGGAAGGCCGGGCCGAACTCGTCCTCGGGATACTTCGCGGTGTCGGCCGCACCGTCGAAGGCCACCATCGAGATCTTGTGGGTCATGATGTGGTCCGGGTGCGGGTATCCGCCGTTCTCGTCGTAGGTCGTGATGACCTGCGGGCGGAACGACCGGATCAGGCGGACCAGACGGCCCGCCGCCTCGTCGACGTCCTGGAGGGCGAAGCAACCGTCCGGCAGCGGCGGCAGCGGGTCGCCCTCGGGCAGCCCCGAGTCGACGTACCCGAGCCATTCCTGGCGGACGCCGAGAATCTCTCGGGCCTCGTCCATCTCCTTGGCACGGACCTCGTGGATGTGCTCCTCGATGTAGGTGTCCCCCTGGAGCTTGGGGTTGAGGATGGAACCGCGCTCCCCGCCCGTGCAGGTGGCGACCAGGACGTCCACCCCCTCGGACACGTACTTGGCCATGGTGGCCGCGCCCTTGCTCGACTCGTCGTCGGGGTGGGCGTGAACGGCCATCAGTCGCAGCTGGTCAGTCAAGACTCGATCCTCGTGATTGTGTCGCCCCAGGAACGCGCCCCCAGGGGACGCCCCCTAGTGGATTCGACGCGTCGGGCGGCTTCTATAGTGACCGAATCGGGGGGCGAATAATTCCGGGACCCCGGTCCCGTACATTTCGGGACCCCGCTCCCGTATCCCGCCTGCCGTGTCAGGCCCGGAGAGGACGATCATGAGCACGGTCCCCGACCAGCGCGAACAGCTCCCCGAAGGCCGTTACGGCCGGTCCGAGGACGCCCGCGCCGACCGCAAGCTGAAGATCGTCGGATCGGTCCTCGCGGTGGTGATGCTCGGGGTGATCGCCTGGATCGGCGTGGACTACATCGGCGGGAAGAACGCCTTCAACGGCGAGATGATCAGGTCCAAGGTGGTGTCGGACGAATCCGTCGCGGTGCATCTGGAGATCCACAAGGACCCCGGCACGCGCGGCGTGTGCACCGTACGGGCGCTCGCGGAGAACGGCGCCGAGGTCGGCCGCAAGAACGTCACCTTCGCCCAGCACACCGACCGCCTCGACGAGGTCGTCACCGTGCGCACGACGTCCCGCGCGACGGCGGCAGAACTCATCTCCTGCGAATCGGACTGACCGCCCGGCGTTTTCAGCCGGTAGCCCAATGCCTGGAAGGTTCCGGGCCCGCAGGCCACACTGAGAGAACACCCGCCGCACGGCGAGAAAACCGGCGAACCCCGGCCCGCACGGGCGAGGCCGTCCCCCTTCCGCGCCGGAATTGTTAGGCTCGTGGTTTCGCCCACCCAGAAGCGAACATGCTTCTGGGTAGGGCGTTGCTTTGTATTCCCAGTACGGACGAGGAGCACCTGTGACCCAGACCAGCGACAACGTCACCTGGCTGACCCAGGCGGCGTATGACCAGCTCAAGGCCGAGCTGGAGTATCTGTCTGGTCCCGCGCGCGGCGAGATCTCTGCGAAGATCGCCGCGGCCCGCGAGGAGGGCGACCTGCGGGAGAACGGCGGGTACCACGCGGCCAAGGAGGAGCAGGGCAAGCAGGAGCTCCGGGTGCGCCAGCTCACCCAGCTCCTCGAGCACGCGAAGGTCGGTGAGGCCCCGCCGGACGACGGCGTCGTCGAGCCGGGCATGGTCGTCACGATCGCCTTCGACGGCGACGATGACGACCCCCTCACCTTCCTGCTCGCCTCGCGCGAGTACGCCTCGGCGGAGATCGACACCTACTCGCCGCAGTCCCCCCTCGGCGAGGGCGTGAACGGCAAGAAGGTCGGCGAGCAGGCGGAGTACGAGCTGCCCAACGGCAAGATGGCCAAGGTCAAGATCCTCGGCGCGAAGCCGTACGCCTCGTGAGCGTCCGCCGTCTCCGGGCACCGGGGACGGCGGCAGGAGGGCCGGAACGCACTGCGCGTTCCGGCCCTCGTGCATGTGCGGGGACCGCTCCGGTGGCACGAGTCGCGCACCGAGCCGACCCTTTTCTTGACTGAGCGTTCTGGAAATGCCTAGGGTGTGCGTATGGCCAGAACCAAGGAATTCGACCCGGACGCCGCACTCCAGTCCGCCCTCGAGCTGTTCTGGCGGCGCGGGTACGAGGCGACCTCGATGGCGGACCTCGTCGAGCAGCTCGGCATCGGTCGCGCGAGCCTGTACGCCACCTTCGGGAACAAGCACGACCTGTACCTGAAGGCCATGGACCGCTACATCCAGTCCCGGGACCCGGCCCTCATCGACGAACTGTCCCAGCCGGGCCCGGTACTGCCGGCGGTACGCACCCTGGTGCGCCGCTTCGCGGACGAGGCGGCGGACGAGGCGACCCGGCGCGACGGCTGCCTGGTGACCAACACCGCTGTCGAACTGGGCCCGCACGACCGGGAGTCGACCCGCCGGGTGGAGAGCAGCTGGGAGCACATCGAGACCCCGCTGCACTCCGCGCTCGTCCGGGCCCGGGCACAGGGCGAGCTCGCCGCGCACCACGACCCGCAGGCGCTCGCCCGGATGCTGCTCGTACTGCTGCAAGGGCTGCGCGTGGTGGGCAAGGCGTCGAGCGATCCGGCGCGCGTGCGGGACGCGGCGGACCAGGCGCTGAAACTCCTGGACGACTGAGGCCCGCACCCTCCCCCGCCGACCGCGCCGATCGCGCCGGTCGCGCCGGTCGCGCCGGTCGCGAATCCCTTCACCTCGAACCCGCCCGGCACCCGAGCGACCCATGCCCCAAAAATGGAACGACTGGTCAAGAAAGGTTGGACCATGCCCCACACCCGGGAGCTCGGACCACCCCGGCGGTCCACCGCGTTCGCCCTCCTGGGCACGATCCAGGTCACCCTGATCTTCACGCTCGCCGCGATCGCCGTACCGCTGCCCCGCATCGGCCGCGAACTCGGTGTCGCCCGGGCCGATCTGATCCTGCTCAGCGCCGCATACGGGCTCACTTTCGCCGGCCTGCTGCTGCTCGGCGGGCGGGTGGCCGACCGGTACGGGGCCCGCAACGCCCTCACCGCCGGACTCCTGGTCTTCGCCGTCGCCTCGGCAGCGGCACCCCTCGCCCCGACGTACGCGACGCTGCTCGGCGCCCGGTTCGCGCAGGGCGTGGGCGCAGCCGTCGTGACCCCGGCCGCGATGGCCGCGCTGCGGACGGTGTTCCCCGGACCCGCCGCGTACGGCAGGGCGATGGCGACCTGGGGCGGCCTCTCCATCATCGGCGCGACCACGGGCAACCTGCTCTCCGGAGTCCTGTCCGCCCTGTGGTCCTGGCGGCTCGCCCTCGCCGCGCCCCTCCTGGTGGCGGCCGCCGGACTCGTCCTCGTGCCGCGTCTCCTGCCCGTCACGCCGCCGACCCCCGGCCGCCGACTCGACCTGCGCGGGGCCGTACTCGCCACCGGCGGTGTCACGGCGGCGAGTTACGGGCTGGTGATGACGGACGCCCGCGCCTGGACCTCGGCGCAGGTACTGGTCCCGCTGTCGGCCGGCGTCGTCCTGCTCGCCGCGTTCGCGGCAGCCGAGCGGCGCACCCCGGATCCGCTGCTGCCGCCCGGCTTCCTGCGCGACGGGCGCCGCAGGCTCGGGCTCGCCGCGATCTCCCTGACCGCCTCGGGCACCGCCCTCACCTTCGTCCTGCTCTCCCTCCGGCTGCAGCAGGAGCGCGGCTGGTCGGCGCTCGCCACCTCCGCGGCCTTCGTACCGTTCGCCGTGTCCCTGCTGACCGCCGGACGCGCGGCCGGAGCATTGACCGGTCGTTACGGCGCCCCTCGGGTGACCGGCGCAGGGCTCACCACCGGCGCGGCCGGGCTCGCACTGCTCGCCGCCACCGGGTTCACGACGCTCCCGTACGCGTACGGACTGCTGCCCGGCCTCGTGCTGCTGCCCGCCGGGGCCGCGCTCTCCTTCGCGGGGGCGTCGGTGCTGGCGACCGAAGGGGTGCCGCAGTCGCAGTCGGGGCTCGCCGGCGGAAGCCTCAACACGGCGATGGAACTGGGCCCCACCGCACTCTTCGCCCTCCTCCTGACGCTCGGCGGCGATCCGGCGTCCATGGCGGCCACGGCGGCGCTCTTCGCCGTCCTCGCCGCGCTGACCCTCGCGCGGACCCGTGCGCCCGCCCGTCCGACCGCAACAGCCGGCGGCCCCCGCACCACCCTCCCCGCACCCGACTCCACCGCACCAACCACCCACCTCACCAAGGGAGTTCACTGATGACCAGCAACGCCACCAGCCGCGGCCGTTTCGCCGCACAGACCGCTCTCGTCACCGGCGCCGGTACGGGCATCGGCCGCGCCATCGCCCTCGCCTTCGCCGCGGAAGGCGCGAACGTCGTCGTCGCCGGCCGCACCGAGGCCTCGCTCAAGGAGACCGTCCGCCTCATCGAGGCCGCGTCCGGCACCGCACTCGCCGTAACCACTGACGTCACCCGCGCCGAGGACCTGCGGACCCTGGTCGAGACGGCCGTCGGCCGCTTCGGCTCCCTGGACGTCGCCGTGAACAACGCGGGTGTCCTGCGCGGCGGCCCCGCCGTCGCCGACCTGCCCGAGGACGACTGGGGCACCGTCGTCGACACCAACCTGACCGGCGTCTTCCTGGCCCTGCGGGCCGAGGTCGGCCAGATGCGCACCCAGCCCTCCGGCGGCGCGATCGTCAACATCTCCTCGAACCTCGGCGCCCACCTGAGCGTCCCGGGCCTCACCGCCTACTCCGCGTCCAAGGCGGCCGTCACCGCGCTCACCCGCGGCGCGGCCCTCGACCACATCCAGGACGGCGTACGGATCAACGCGGTCAGCCCCGGCTCCACGCAGACCACGATGTCGATGCGCCCCGGCGAGACCGAGGCCGAACGCACCGAACGCATGCGCAGTGAGGCGCCGGTCGGCCGGACCTCCACCACCGCCGAGATCGCCGCCGCCGTCCTCTACCTCGCCTCCTCCGACGCGGCCTCCGCCGTCGGCACCGACCTGGTCGTGGACGGCGGCTCCTCGGCCTGACACCCGTCGTGTCACGTCGTCGGCCGCGCACCCCGGACTCCTGGGGTGCGCGGCCGACACGGGTTCCAACTACCGCACTTTCAGGCCGAATTGACGCTCGAGCCGACGCCGCGCCGCAGGCTCAGGCCGTCGCGTTGCGGTACTTGCGGACCGCCAGGGTGCGGAAGACGGCGATGATCACGACGGACCAGATGACCGAGGCGATGATCGGGTGCTCCATCGGCCAGGCTCCGGTGACCGACTTCGGCACGCCCTCCATCGTGTTCCCGAAGAGTTCGCGGGCGCCCGCGACGGTGGCGCTGAAGGGGTTCCACTCCGCGACGTGCTGCAGGAACTTCGGCATCCCGCTGACCGGCACGAAGGCGTTCGAGATGAACGTCAGCGGGAACAGCCAGATCAGTCCGCCGGAGGTGGCCGCTTCGGGAGTGCGTACGGACAGGCCGATCAGGGCGCCGATCCAGGAGAACGCGTACCCGAGCAGGAGCAGCAGCAGGAAGCCGAGGATCACCTTGCCGATGTTCTCGTGGACGCGCCAGCCGACGAGCAGGGCGACGCCCGCGAGCACCACGATGGTCAGTGTGGTCTGCACCAGGTCGGCGAGGGTGCGGCCGGTGAGGACCGCACCGCGTGCCATGGGCAGCGAGCGGAAGCGGTCGATGAGGCCCTTGTGCATGTCGTCGGCGATGCCCGCGCCCGCACCCGCCGTGGCGAAGGTGACGGTCTGCGCGAAGATGCCGGCCATCAGGAACTCTTTGTAGAGCCCCGCGTCGGTGGAGCCACCGACGCTGATGGAGCCGCCGAAGACGTACGTGAACAGCACGACGAACATGATCGGCTGGAAGAGCCCGAACAGCAGGATCTCGGGAATCCTGGCCATCCGGATCAAGTTGCGCTGGGCCACCACCAGGGAGTCCCGGATCGACTGGCGTGCGCCACCCATGGACCTGGGGACCGCGGCCCGTTCGGTGTCGGATACGACGCTCACGCCTGCTCCTCGTGGTCGGTGCTGTCGGTCCGGTTGCCCTCGTTCTCCTCGGCCGAGTGGCCGGTGAGGGAGATGAAGACGTCGTCCAGGGTCGGGCGGCGCAGGCCGATGTCGTCGATCTCCACGCCGCGGGCGTCGAGTTCACGGATGACCTCGGCGAGCAGCTTGGCGCCGCCGCTGACCGGGACCGTGAGCTTGCGTGTGTGGTGCTCGACGGTGCTGCCGGTGGTCGACTTGGCGAAGGCCGCGAGCACCTCCTGGGCGGTGCCGATGAGTTCGCGGTCCTGCACCACGACCTCGACTCGCTCACCGCCGGTCCGGGCCTTGAGCTCGTCGGAGGTGCCGCGGGCGATGGCGCGGCCGTGGTCGATGACGCAGATGTCGTGCGCGAGGTGGTCGGCCTCCTCCAGGTACTGGGTGGTGAGGAGCAACGTCGTGCCCCCGCCGACCAGTTCCTTGATGACCTCCCACAGGGCCTGCCGGTTGCGCGGGTCGAGCCCGGTCGTGGGCTCGTCCATGAACATCACGGGCGGCGAGACCACCAGGGCCGCCGCGAGGTCGAGGCGTCGGCGCATGCCGCCGGAGTACGTCTTCGAGGTGCGGTCGGCGGCGTCCGCGAGGTTGAAGCGCTCGAGCAGTTCGCTCGCGCGTGCCTTCGCCGCCTTCGCGGACATCTGGTAGAGGCGACCGACCATCTGGAGGTTCTCGCGACCGGTCAAGTACTCGTCGACAGCCGCGAATTGGCCGGACAGGCCGATCGAACGCCGTACGGCGTCGGGGTCCTTGACGACGTCGATGCCTGCCACCACGGCCTTGCCCGAGGTGGGGGTGAGCAGAGTCGTCAGGCAGCGCACCGCGGTGGTCTTGCCCGCACCGTTCGGCCCGAGCAGGCCGAGGACCGTGCCTTCGGGGACATCGAGGTCGACGCCGTCCAGAGCCTTTACGTCGCCGAAGTGCTTGACCAGCCCCTCGGCGTAGATGGCGCCTGGCATGTGGGTTCTCCCAGTGTGTGGGTGTGGCGTGAACAGCAGGTGAGCTTTGGGGTGATTGCTACCCGAAAGCTTAGATTTGCCGAGCGGTCGATGCCCGGCGACCCGTTACGTGGCTCACACCATAACGCGATACATCGCGTCCCGTCTCAGGGCAGCGCGAAATCCCTGCCGTCGGCCGTCGGTTCGTACGGCCGGTCGGCCCGCCGGCCGGTCAGTCGCGCACGGTGTAGCCCGCATCGCGCAGCGCCGCAGCGACCTCGACGCAGTGCGCGGGACCCTTCGTCTCCAAGTGCAGTTCGACCTCCGCCTCCGTGAGCCCCAGCCGCGGATCGGTCCTGGCGTGACTCACGTCCAACACGTTCGCGTCCACCCCTGACAACACCCCGAGGAGCGTGGCCAGAGCGCCGGGACGGTCGGTGAGACGCAACCGCAGCGACAGGTAGCGGCCCGCCGCGGCCATGCCGTGCCGCAGAATCCGCTGCATCAGGAGCGGATCCACATTGCCCCCGGACAGCAGCGCCACGACCGGTCCCGAGTACGCACCGGGGTCACTGAGCAGCGCGGCCACCGGACTGGCGCCGGCCGGCTCGACCACCAGCTTCGCCCGCTCCAGGCAGAGCAGCAGCGCACTCGAGAGCTCGTCCTCGGAGACCGTACGGACCTCGTCCACCAGATCGCAGACGATCTCGAACGGCAGGTCTCCCGGGCGCCCGACCTTGATCCCGTCGGCCATGGTGACGGGGCGGTCCACGGCCACCGGCCGTCCGGCGGCCAGCGAGGCCGGGTACGCCGCGGCCCCCGCCGCCTGCACGCCCACGATCCGCACATCGGGCCGCAGGGCCTTCACCGCGACGGCCACTCCGGCCGCTAGCCCGCCGCCGCCGACCCCGAGGACGAGGGTGCGCATCTCGGGGCACTGCTCGAGGATCTCCAGGCCGAGGGTGCCCTGTCCGGCGATCACATCGGGGTGGTCGAAGGGGTGGATGAAGACCGCGCCCGTCTCGCGCGCGTAGTCCTGCGCCGCGGCGAGCGTCTCGTCGACCACCTGCCCGTGCATGCGCACCTCCGCGCCGTACTCCCGGGTGGCCGCCACCTTGGGCAGCGGTGCGCCGGTCGGCATGAAGACCGTGGAGCGTACGCCGAGCAGCGAGGAGGCGAGTGCGACACCCTGCGCATGGTTTCCGGCACTCGCCGCGACCACTCCTGCCGCGCGCTCCTCGGGCAGCAGGCCGGAGATCCGCACGTAGGCACCGCGCAGCTTGAACGAACCGGTCCGCTGCAGGTTCTCGCACTTGAGGTGGACCGGTGCGCCGACCAGTTGGGACAGGTGGCGGCTGCCTTCCATCGCGGTCACCCGAGCCACTCCGGCGAGCATCTTCTGCGCGCCGCGCACATCGTCGAGCGTCACGGGGTGCGAGCGGTCGGGCGTCTGGTAGCTCATGGGAGAAGTCTTGCAGCTCGCGACGGGTACGGCGGCCGGGCGACGGGGGCTCCGCCCGATTGTGCGTGGCCGCTACACCCCGGCCCGCGGCCGCGTACCCTGTCCTGCATCCACCCTCGACGCGTGAAGTGAGATCCCGGCCATGCCCACACCTTCGGACATGACGACGGACAGGACTACGGACGTGACCCACGACCCGGATTCCGGTCTCCTCGACCAGCTCCAGCATCAGGTGGCCGTTTTCGCACGCCGCGCCGAGCAGACCCGGCTCGGCGGCGTGGGACAACTGCGCAACTCGATGGACCGAGCCGCTTACCTGCTGCTCAACCGCCTGGACCGGGAAGGCCCGATGGGCGTCAAGGCGCTCGCCGCGAGCATGGGCATCGACTCCTCCACGGTCACCCGGCAGGTCGCTCCGCTCGTGGAGTCGGGCCTGGTCAAGCGCACCTCGCACCCGGAGGACGGCCGCGCCGTGGTACTCGAGCTGTCGCCGCGGGGCCAGAGCCGCCTCGATGACGTACGGGCTTCACGGCGCGAGCTGATGGCGCAGTTGACGGACGACTGGGACGCGGACGAGCGCGACGCGTTCTGCGCGCTCCTGACCCGGTTCAATTCGGCGCTGCTCGCCCGCCAGGCCGGGCCCGGCGGCTCCGGCGACGAGGCCGAAGAGGTACCGCCCGCCTCTTGACCCCGGGCTCGCGGCCGACCTCAATGGAGATCAGAGGCCGCAGTCCGGCCCTGCCGCAGCCACGGCGGGGACCCGGGCCGGCCCGGGTCCCCGGTGCACGGGAGGCACGGTGCGCGAACGGCAGGCGGTACAACGCGCCCGCCGGGCCCGTGAGTTCGAGTCGTTCGTCGCGGGCGCGGCAGGGCGTCTGCTGCATGCCGCGACGCTGCTCACCGCGGAGACCGCCGACGCCAACCCGTACGCCCGGCGGCTTCTGACCGGCGCTCTGGCGCACACCTACGCCTGCTGGCACCGGCTGCGCGGTGAGGATCCCTACGCGGCGACCCGGCTGGAGCTCTCCGTACGGTTCGCGCGGGCCGCCGTCCGTCACCACCGCACGCACGGCGGGGTGCTCGCCTCGCTCGGTCCGCAGGAGCGCCTGATCCTCGTTCTGCGGTTCTACGAGGGCGTGGCCGAGGAACAGGCCGCCGCACAGCTCGGGTTGCCGGTGGAGCGGGTCAGGACGGTCTGCCATCGGGCCGCTGCCGCGCTGCTCCGTCCGTCACCACTCCTGCCGTCGTCGGGCACGCGCGCGAGGGAGACGGTCCGGTGAGTCTGTCCGAACGCAGGGAGGACCAGGTGCGGCAGCTGCTCGCCGGGCCGCTGCCCGCAGTGCCGCCGGGGCTCGCCGCGGCGGCGGCCGCGCGCGGTGAGCGGCGGTTGCGCCGGCAGCGGGCGCTGCGCCGGGTCATGTGGCTGCTGCTGTGCCTGGCCGTGGTGGCGTTCACGGTGTGGGCCTCGGTGGAACAGCCGTGGGTACGGCCTCCGGCGGAGACGACGCCGCCGCTGCAGGGCTGGTAGACGGCTGCGGGGCGGCCGCGCACGCGGCCGCCCCGACAGGACCGTCGGCAGTCCGGCGCCGTCAGCCCAGCGCCTGGCGCAGGTCGGTCAGCAGGTCGTCCACCGACTCGATGCCCACCGAGAGCCGCACCAGGTCCGCGGGCACCTCGAGCGCCGAACCGGCCGCCGACGCGTGCGTCATCCGCCCCGGGTGCTCGATCAGCGACTCGACACCGCCGAGGGACTCTCCGAGCGTGAAGAGCTGCGCACGGTTGCAGACCTCGACCGCCGCCTCCTCGCCGCCCGCCACCTGGAAGGACAGCATTCCGCCGAAGGACCGCATCTGCTTGGCGGCGGTCTCGTGCCCCGGGTGCCCGGACAGACCGGGGTACAGAACGCGGGTCACGCGCGCGTGGCCACCGAGCATCTCCGCGATCCGGGCCGCGTTCTCGCTGTGCCGGTCCATGCGTACGGCGAGGGTCTTGATGCCCCGCAGCACCAGCCACGCGTCGAACGGTCCGGCGACCGCGCCCATCGCGTTCTGGTGGAAGACCAACTCATCGGCGAGGTCCGGGTCGTTCACCACCAGGGCGCCGCCGACCACGTCCGAGTGACCGCCCATGTACTTGGTCGTCGAATGCACCACCACGTCGGCGCCGAGCGCCAGCGGCCGCTGCAGGTACGGGCTCGCGAAGGTGTTGTCGACGACGAGGCGGGCGCCCGCCGACCTGGCGACCGCCGCGACCGCGGCGATGTCGGTGATCCCGAGCAGCGGGTTCGACGGCGTCTCGACCCAGATCGCCTTCGTACGGTCGGTGACCGCCGCGCGCACGGCGGCCGGGTCGCTGGTGTCGGCCACCGTGAACTCGACGCCCCAGCGCGAGACGACCTTCGCGAACAGGCGGAACGTGCCGCCGTACGCGTCGTTCGGGATGACCACGTGGTCACCGGGCTCGAGGAGTGTGCGCAGCAGGCAGTCCTCGGCCGCGAGACCCGAGGCGAAGGCGAGCCCGCGCCGGCCGCCCTCCAGGGCCGCGAGGTTCTCCTCGAGGGCCGTACGCGTCGGGTTGGCGCTGCGGCTGTACTCGTAGCCGCCGCGCAGTCCTCCGACGCCGTCCTGCTTGTACGTGGAGACCTGGTAGATCGGCGGTACGACCGCGCCGGTCTGCGGATCCGCGGTGTTGCCCGCGTGGATCGCGAGGGTCTCGAAACTGTTCGTGGGGTGCCTGTCGCTCATGCGGCCCGAGCGTAGCCCCGCGCCCGGCCGCGCGGGCGGGCGATCGGCGGCCGACACCCTCAAGAGGGCGTCCGCGCCCGGGTTTTCCACAGGCCCTCACCCGAACCGGAACCCGGGTTTTCCACAGGCTCGGGGACGGGTTCGCCGTTTGTCCGTCCGGTCTGGTTCGCTTGAGACATGGGAATTCTCTGGGCGCTGATGGCAGTGATCATGTTGGGGGCGGTTCTGGGGCCGATCCTGCTGCGCAGGCGTGGCGGTATCCGCCTCGCCGCCCCGGGGTCGCCGGACGCCGCGGACCCGGCGGACTACGACTTCGTGCGCCAGGAGGACCTCGACATCCGGATGCCCGGCCCCGACCAGGACCTGCTCGACGTCCTGGACGTGGTGCAGCGCACCCAGGACTGGCGCGCCGCGTCCCAGCTCCTGGCCGGTACGGGCATCGAGGGCGAGGTGCGCTGGCAGCGCGTGCAGGCCTTCGCCGGCGCCGCCTCCCTCGAGCTGCAGCAGCACCCCGGCGGGGTCTCCGAGTCGCCCGGAGGCCAGTGGCTGCGGGTGTGGCGGTCCGAGGCGCCCAAGGACGCGGGCGGTGCGGCCGTGCACGCGGAGTTCCTCGTCCAGCAGGCCTTCCGCACGGCGACGCCCGGCACCGACGAGCACCGGATCATCCTCGAGGAGGCCCGCACCGCCTGTGGAGAGGCCGCGCTACTCTCCCCCGGCGACCCCGTTCCGTACATCGTGGAGCTGGCGGTCGCGCGCGGACTCGGCTACTCCCGCGAGGAGTTCGAGCAGATCTGGCTGAAGATCCTGGACCGCGCCCCCCAGCACATGGGCGCCCATCTCTCCGCACTGCACTACTCCAGCGAGAAGTGGCACGGCTCCCGTGAGGCGGCCTACGAGTTCGCCGAGGCCGCTGCCGCCCGTTCCCCGCAGGGTTCGCTGCTGGCCGCGCTCCCGCTGTTCGCGGTCTACGACCACCTGCCCGAGGTCACCCTGGTGCGCTCCTTCTGGGAGAGCGCGGTGGTGCGCAACGCGATCGAGGGCGCCCGGTTCGCCGCCCACTCGGCCCGCCCCGGCGACCCGATGGCGGCGCACGTACGGCACCTGCTCGTCTGGTTCCTGGTCAGCTCCGAGCGCTGGGGCGAGGCCATGGAGCAGCTGATAGCGGTCGACGGCCACGTCGGCGCCCTGCCCTGGACGCTGTCCGCGGACCCGGCCGCCGAGTACGCGGTCTACCGCGCCCTGGCCGTCGCGGGGTACGAGGCGAACGGCGGCAGCCCTGCCACCCTGCCGCACTGATCACGCGCTGATCACGCACGACCCCGCCCCGGTCCCGTACGGATCCCCACGCGGTCACCGCGGCCGTCACCGCAGGTGCGCCGCGCCGCCTGTGGGATCACCTCGGTGAGGAATCCGGAGCCGTGTGCGGACGTTGTCCCCGATGTCGGGCCGGTTCCCGGCTTCAGGCCCGCTCTCAGGCCCCGCTCTACCTGGAGGACCCCATGCTGTTCGGCCGTACGCCCGTCCTGCCGACCCCCGAGGAGGCCCTGCGCGGTCGACCCGAGCCGTCCTTCACCGTCCCCGCGCGGCACACGGTGCTCGGCAATCCGCTGCTCGGCCCGTACCCCGAGGGCCTGGAGACCGCCGACTTCGGTCTCGGCTGCTTCTGGGGCGCCGAGCGGAAGTTCTGGCAGACGCCCGGCGTGTGGACCACCCTCGTCGGCTATCAGGGCGGCCGGACCGAGAACCCGACGTACGACGAGGTCTGCTCCGGCCTCACCGGCCACACGGAGGCCGTCCGCGTCGTCTTCGACCCGACCGTCGTCTCGTACGCACAGCTCCTGAAGGTCTTCTGGGAGAGCCACAACCCGACCCAGGGCTTCCGCCAGGGGAACGACGTGGGGACCCAGTACCGCTCCGCCATCCACACCCACGGCCCCGACCAGGCGGTGGCCGCGGAGGTCTCCCGCGACGCCTACCAGCAGGTGCTCACCGCGGCCGGCCACCGCACGATCACCACGGAGCTCCTGCCGGCCGAGGACCGCCCGTTCTACCCGGCGGAGGCGTACCACCAGCAGTACTTGGACAAGAATCCCGACGGATACTGCGGGATCGGCGGCACCGGCGCGACCCTCGAGTCCCCGTCCGAGACGAACTGGGGCCGCGCGTGCCCGACCGGCATCGCGCCCGTACAGGAGTAGGCAGGGCGGAGGGGGACGGCACATGGGCGGACGACCGCCGCACGACGCCGGGCGGGAGAGCCGGTGGGAGAAGGACGAGGCGACCGTCGAGATCATGTTCGCGCTGTTCAGCGCGACGGTCCTGGCGGCGCTCGGGTTCGGGGCGTGCGTGCTCGTCTTCGGGTCCGGGGCCGGCGTCGTGGTCGGCACGGTCGTCGCGCTCCTGACGTGGATCGCCCGTGTGGTGCGGGTACTGGTCGGCTACCGGCACCGCCGCGACCTGGGGCGCTGACCGCCCGGCCGTAAGAGGCCCGAAGTACCCGCCCCTCACGGCCGGTTGCCCGTCGGACAAGCCTCAGTGCGGCTGCCGCTTCGGGCGGATCGTGACCGTGTTGATGTCGACGCCGGCCGGCTGGCCGATCACCCAGACGATCGACTCGGCGATGCGGTCGGCGTCCAGGAGGATGCCGCCGTGGTTCGGCCCGGGCCCGTCCCAGAACGGGGTGTCCACCCGGCCCGGCGCGATCAGGGTGACCCCCACCTCGTCCTCCGTGACCAGGCGCCGGGTGTTCTCGGCGAGCCCGGTGACGGCCCACTTCGTGGCGCCGTAGACGTTCCCCGGGGTGTTGACCTGACCCGCGACGCTGCCGATCAGGACGATACGGCCGCGGGTCTCCTTGAGTGCGGGCAGCGCGTGCCGGATGAGCAGGGCGGGTCCGAGGACGTTGGTGAGCACCATGGAGCGCCAGACCTCGGGGTCGCCGTCCGCGACGGTGCCCTCGCCGGCGAACCCGGCGTTCGCGACGACCGTGTCGAGGCGGCCGTACTGCTCGACCGTCGCGGCCACCGCGGCCGCGACGGCGGCGTCGTCCGACGCGTCGCCCGGCAGGGTCAACAGGGCGTCCCCCGCGTCGAGTTCGGCGGCGAGCCGGTCCAGCTTGGCACTCCTCCGGCCGGTGACGGCGACGCGCCCGCCGCGCGCGAGGAGCCGGCGGGCGGTCGCGGCACCGATGCCGGTCGAACCGCCGGTGATGAGGGTGACGTCGTGCGCGGTGTTGGTGGTCATGCCGAGCACCCTAGGAACTGGAGTGCGCTCCATGGCAAGTGGCGTACCCACACGGGACGTTGGAGCCCCCGCATCCCCGGCGGAGAACGACGGCGCCCCGCACCCCCGGTCTCGGCCGGGGATGCGGGGCGCCGCGCGTGGGGTCCCGCAGGGCGCTGTCAGGCGGCGGAGCCGGCCTTCCACTCGGACCAGCTCATGTTCCAGCCGTTGAGGCCGTTGTCCGGCTGGACGGTCTTGTCCGGCGAGTTCTTGACCACCACGACGTCACCGATCAGCGAGTTGTCGTAGAACCAGGCGCCGGGCTGCTTCGGGTCGTTCGCACCCTTGGCGTCGTTCAGGCCGACGCAGCCGTGGCTGGTGTTGGCACCACCGAAGATCGAGTCGTCGCCCCAGTAGTTGCCGTGGATGAACGTGCCGGAGGTCGACAGGCGCATCGCGTGCGGCACGTCCTTGATGTCGTACTCGCCCTTGCCGTCGTCGTCGGTGAAGCCGACCGTGGCACCGTCCATCCGGGTCTCCTTGTGCTTCTCGGAGATCACCATCCGGCCGTTGTACGTGGGGTTGTCCGGGGAGCCCGCGGAGATCGGGATCGTCCTGATGGTCTTGCCGTCCTGGGTGACGGTCATCTTCTTCGTCTTGGCGTCGACGGTGGAGACCTGGTCGCGGCCGATCTTGAAGGTGACGGTCTTCTCCTGGACGCCGTAGACGCCGTCCGCGCCCTCGACGCCGTCGAGGGCCAGCTTCAGGGTGACCGTCGAGTTGCCGTCCCAGTAGTCCTCGGGCCGGAAGTCCAGGCGGTTGGCGTTGAACCAGTGGCCGACGACCTCCTGGCCACTGCTGGAGGACACCGTGATCTTCGACTGGACGTCGGCCTTGTTGGTGATCGCCTTGTCGAAGTTGATCGAGACGGGCATTCCGACGCCGACGGTCTTGCCGTCGTCCGGCGTGTAGTTGCCGATGAAGCTGTTGTCCGGCGACACGGTGGTGAACTTGGAGTTCTCGTGCGCCTCGCGGCCGTCCGAGTCCTTCGCCGCCGCGCTGATCTGGTACGTGGTGGCCCGCTCGAGCTGGTCGTCCGGCTTCCAGCTCTTCTTGTCCGCGGATATGGAGCCGGCGACCGCGGTGCCCTCCGTGGTGGTCATCTCGACCTCGGTGAGCTCGCCGTCACTGACGCTGACCTTGGCGGCGCTGTTGATCCCGGCCTTGTTGGAGCCGTTCTTGGGCGTGATCTTTATTCGGGCGCTCGACGAATCCTTGGCGGCTGCCTTGTCCGCCTGATCCTGGGTCTTCTCGGTGCCGCCGTCGGACCCCTTGTCCCCACCGCCGTCGTCGCTGCTGCACGCAGAGAGCACCAGTACGCCGCCGAGCAGCGCGGACACCGCCGCCATGCCCCGACGCCGCTTGCTTCCCGTCATCACACGCTTCTCCATCGTTGCCGAATCCCCAAAACCCCGAAGCAGGCTGCCAGGCCTTCCCCGCAACCTCTTAAACCGTCTTTCCGGTACGTCCGGTTCCAAATCGGCGGCGGATGTGTGGAATGCCACGCTGATCACCGGGTGTCTTGACAGCCCGCCGCAGCGTGTTCGCGCCTCCGACTCCCTGTCGCTCCCGCCCCTACGGGAGCCGTGGCCCCGGCTCCCTCACCGGCCGGCCCGCTCCCTTCGGGGACGCACCCCGCCTGCCCCCACACACATGCCGGAACCCCGGCGACGACTCCGCCGGGGTCCGTATGCGATCGCTCCGGATACCACCTCTGAGGTTACGCCCTGCCGCCGGCCCCCTGACCCGCGTACGAGGTGATCTCCTCCGCCTCGGCCTCCGTGTCCTCGTCGACATCCGTGTCCTCGTCGACATCCGTGTCCTCGTCGACATCCGCGTCCACGTCGACATCCACGTCGTCGTCCCAGTCCGGGTCGTCGGGGTCGTAGTCGACGGGTTCGCTGCTCCACGAGGCCTGAGTGAGGGCGACGCCCGGCACCTGTCCGACCAGGTCCACCGGGTCGACGAGAAAGGCCAGCGCCTCCGACTCGTCCTCACGTACCGCCGCCTCGGCGTGCGCGCGCTCATCGGCCGGCATGTAGGCGTCGTCACCGATGCGGGTCAAAGCCGCGTCGGCGAGGTCGCCGGAGTCGGTGACCTCGAGGACGAGCTCTACTCGCAGTCGGACAAAACGGGATGCTTCGGGTGCGTTCATATGACGGAGCGTACGACTCCGGGCCCTCCTGGCTTTCCCACGACCCGCGCCTTTCATTAGCATCGGCTCCTACGGCAGGAGGATGCCCCATCGCCTCCAAGTCACCAGCGCCACAAAGGGGATCGATTCCGTGTCCGTCGCTCGTCGCTTCGTGATCACCGCGTCCGCAGCAGGTTCGCTGCTCGCGGCCCTGTGGTTCGTCCCTTCCGCCAACGCGACGGCGGACCTGGAGGAACAGCGCGTCGAGCAGGAGCAGCAGGCCCGGCAGGCGATCCACGGCCAGGCCGAGTCGGTCGAGGGCACGGACACCGCACGGGCGGACGAGCCCCGGCTCGCGGACACCGGTTCGGTCGACACCACGCCCTACTTGATCGGCGGTACGGCCTTCCTCGGCGTGGGCGCGGGCTTCGTGGCCCACGCCGTACGCCGAGGCCGCTCGAGCTCCCGCCCCGACGGGGCGACGGCCTGATCCGCCCCGGCCGCCAACCCCGTTCCTTCCCGTACCCGCCGAAGCGGCAGTAGTGCGTCCGGGAGCGCCCGGCCAGGTCAGTCCAGCGCGCCCGTCACCGACTCGGCCGCGGCGAGCAGACCGCCGTGGCCCACGAACTCCTCCGCGGCGGCCAGGTCCGGAGCCAGGAACCGGTCGGGTCCCGGGCCGGCGACGCCCGCCGCACGCGCCGCGGTGATCACCGCACGGCCGGCCGGCGCCGGCTCGAGGCCGTGGCGGAGTTCGATGCCGCGGGTGGCGGCGTAGAGCTCGACGGCGATGATCCGGGTGAGGTTCCCCACCGCGGTACGGAGCTTGCGGGCCGCGGACCAGCCCATCGACACGTGGTCCTCCTGCATCGCGGAGGACGGGATGGAGTCGACCGAGGCGGGAACGGCGAGCCGCTTCAACTCGCTGACCAGGGCGGCCTGCGTGTACTGGGCGATCATCAGACCCGAGTCGACGCCCGCGTCGTCGGCGAGGAACGGCGGCAGTCCGTGGCTGCGGTTCTTGTCGAGCAGCCGGTCGGTGCGGCGTTCGGCGATCGACCCGAGGTCGGCCGCCGCGATCGCCAGGAAGTCGAGTACGTACGCGACGGGCGCGCCGTGGAAGTTGCCGTTCGACTCGACCCGCCCTCCCCCTACGACTCCGTCGTGGGAGGTACCCCCGGGAAGCACCACCGGATTGTCGACGGCGGCGGCGAGTTCGCGCTCGGCGACCAGGCGCGCGTGGGCGAGGGTGTCGCGGCCGGCGCCCGCGACCTGCGGTGCGCAGCGCACCGAGTAGGCGTCCTGGACCCGCGGCGAGTCGTCCTGGTGGTGGCCGGTGAGGCCCGAACCGGCAAGCACCTTCAGCATGTTGGCGGCCGCGGCGCCCTGACCCGGGTGCGGGCGGATGGCGTGCAGCTCGGGTGCGAGGACCTTCTCCGTGCCGAGCAGGGCCTCCAGGCTGAGCGCGGCGGTGATGTCGGCGCTGCGGTAGAGGCGTTCGAGGTCGTCGATGGCCATGATCAGCATGCCGAGCATGCCGTCGGTGCCGTTGAGGAGGGCAAGGCCTTCCTTCTCGCGCAGCTCGACGGGCTCGATGCCGTGCGCGGCGAGCAGTTCGGCGGCGGGCCGTACGGTCCCGTCGGGGCCCTCCGCATCGCCCTCGCCCATCAGCGTCAGGGCGCAGTGGCTGAGCGGCGCCAGGTCGCCGGAGCAGCCGAGCGAGCCGTACTCGTGGACGGCCGGGGTGATCGAGGCGTTGAGCAGGGCGGCCATGGCCTGCGCGACCTCGGGGCGTACGCCGGTCCGCCCGGAGCACACCGTCTTCAGGCGCAGGAACATCAGGGCGCGTACGACCTCGCGCTCGACCAGCGGGCCCATGCCCGCGGCGTGCGAACGCACGATGTTGCGCTGCAGCTGGGCGCGGAGGTCGGGGCTGATGTGCCGGGTGGCGAGGGCGCCGAAGCCGGTGGAGACGCCGTACACGGGCTCCGGTTTGGCGGCGAGTGCGTCGATCACGGCCCGCGAGGCGGCCAGTGCGTCGAGTGCTTCCGGCGACAGCTCCACCCGGGCGTTCCCGCGCGCCACGGCGACGACATCCGCCGTGGACACTCCGGCCACCCCGAGAACCACAGTGTGCATATCCATATTCAGCAGCGTACGGACTGAATCGACGACTGTCACGGGTGGGCCCCGGGCACCAGGGACCGCCGGGCACCGGCCGACGGCCACTGCGAAGGCGGTCGCGTGGCCGGCGGACCGGGCGGGCGTTCCGGCGCAGGGTTCACCGGGTACGGGCCCAACGCACGGCTGCGACAGGGGAGTTGAGCGTGGCGCACCACCTCGCCGCACCGGCCGGAGAACTCACCGCCATGGCCGGGGCCGGCCGGCGGGCCTCGGTTCACGCGAACAGCGACCACCCCGCCGAGCAGCCGCCCTGGCGGCGCCTCACCACACAGCACGCCGACCGGCTCGGCGCCATCATGGACGCCTACGGCCGGCCGACGGCGGACCGAGCCGGCGAGGAGGCCGAGCCGCCTGGCTGATCGCCCAGCACGCCGACCGACAGCTCGACCTCCGGCGCCGAGCGCTCGGGCTGCTCGAGCAGGCGGTCGCCGCCGGCACGGCCGGCAGGCCCGAACCGGCCTTCCTGCGGGACCGAACCCTGGTCGACGAGGGCCATCCGCGGATCTACGGCACCCAGATCGCCGGAGTGCAGGACGGCGCACCGGTGCCGTGGCCCTGCGAGGAGCCCGAGCGCGTGGACGACCTCCGCGCCGAGGCCGGCATCGACCCCTTCGACACGTACGTGAGCCGATACACCGGGCCCGGAGCCCTGCACCCTGAGAACACTCGACCCCGAGGCCCACCGCCCCGGCCACCTGAGACCCCGCACACCCGAGCCTCCCCAGGCCGGCGACTGCGATGGCCGGCGACTCCGACGGCCCCCGACAGCCCAACAGCCCACCGACACCGAGGCCAGACCCACGACGGAGCCCGCCCCGGCCCCTCCCGTACAGAGGCCGGAGGCGATCAAGGGCGGACCACCAAGCCAACCCCCGGACCGCCGTCACCCGCCTCAGCGCCAGAAGCGGCGACATTCGCCCAGAGTGTCCGGGTCGCGGTCGGGGGCGTCGGCCAGGCGGACCACCGACACTCCCCAGGCCGGCCACTCCGACGACCCCAGCAGCCCAACGGCCCACCGGCCCCGAGACCAGACCCACCGACAGAGCCGCCCCGGACCCTCCCGTACAGAGGCCGGAGGAGATCAAGGGCGGACCACCGGGCCCCCCAGACCGCCGTCACCCGCCTCAGCGCCGGAAGCGGCGACGTTCGCCCGGAGTGTCCGGGTCGGGGTCGGGGGCGTCGGCCAGGCGGACCACCGGGTCGTCGGGGCCCGCGCGACCCGCGACCACGGGCGCGACGGCCCGGGCCGCCTTCGCCCGGTACTGCGCGGCGTCCGCGAGGCGGAACAGCCGGCGGGCCGAGCCGACCGGGCCGATCTGGTCGCCGGTGGACGCGATCCCGCAGGCCACGCCCTCACCGAGGCCCAGTTCGAGGGCCCGTGCACAGAGGTCCTGCGCCACCCGCACCACGTCGTCGGCGGGCGGCCCCACCGCGAGCAGACAGAACTCGTCGCCGCCGAGCCGTGCCGCGAGCGCGCCGGGCAGCATCGCGCCGCACAGGGACAGGACCGAGCCGAACCGTTCCAGCAGCCGGTCGCCGACCGCGTGCCCGTGCGTGTCGTTGACGCGCTTCAGGCCGTTCAGATCGCAGACGACCAGGGAGACCACGGTGCCGACCGCGCGGTGCCGGTCCACCGCCTCCTCCAGGCGGGCGTCGAGCGCGCGCCGGTTGGCGAGACCGGTCAGTGCGTCCGTGAAGGCGAGGCGCCTGGCCTCCTCCAGGCGCTCGGTCTGCGCGATGCCCGCAGCGGCCACGGCGGCGAGCACGGTGGCCAGCTCCGCATCGGCCGGCCCGAACACCGGGTCCCCGCCCGCGCGGGCCACGTACAGCTCGCCCCAGGCCCGCCCGTGCAGCACGATCGGGGCGACGACGCAGCAGCCGCGGCCGCGGCGGCGCAGCGCGGCGACCCGCTGATGGCAGTACCCGGCGTCGCCGGGCGCGGGGCCCGCGGCGGTCTCCACCCAGGCGTCGGGCTCGCCGCCACCGGCCCACCGCTCGTGCAGGAACTCGGCGATCTCCGGAAACTGATGCACCGGATACGCCTCCTCCGCCGGGAACTCCTCCTCCCCCGGCGCCAGGTGGCCCACGTTCACCAGGACCCTGAGCCTGCCCCGGTCGCGCTCCCAGACCGACAGCGCCGCGAAGCTGCCCGCCAGCGCGTGCCGTGCGCCCTGCGCCGCAGCCCGCCACGACGCACGCGGCGTATGAGCGGCTGCCATGGCCTGGGCCAGCGTCACCACGGCACGCAGGCGATCATCCTCACCCATTGCCCCAGATTACGTAGTGATGTCGCATCGTGAGGCTTTTATACGGCGAACCGGGGTCCACCGGGAGACTGCGGCGGACCATCCCGGCCAGGGGTTTCCCGGGACGGCGCGGCCTGCGATGATCGGCGGGTTAACCGACGTTAACCGGCGCGGGCCGGCAACCAGGAGGACGCGATCATGGCCGAGCAGCGGTTCGGGGAATTCGTCGAGGTACGGCGGCACGGGCACGTCGCCGAGTTCGTGCTCGACCGGCCGAAGGCGATGAACGCGGTGTCCACCGAGATGGCCCGTTCCGTGGCCGCGGCCTGCACGGCACTGGGCGAGGACCCCGGCGTACGGGCGGTGGTCCTGACCTCCACGCACCCCAAGGCGTTCTGCGTCGGCGCGGACCTCAAGGAGCGCAACTCCTTCACGGACGCGGACCTCGTCGCCCAGCGGCCGACCGCGCGGGCCGCGTACACCGGCGTACTGGACCTGCCGGTGCCGACGATCGCCGCGGTGCACGGTTTCGCACTCGGCGGCGGCTTCGAACTGGCCCTCGCCTGCGACCTGATCGTGGCCGACAGCACCGCCGTGGTCGGCCTGCCGGAGGTGTCGGTCGGCGTGATCCCGGGCGGCGGGGGTACACAACTGCTGCCGCGGCGGGTGGGTGCGGCCCGGGCCGCGGAACTGATCTTCACGGCCCGTCGGGTGCCGGCCGCGGAGGCCGCCTCGATCGGACTCGTGGACCAGCTCGTCGACGAGGGTGCGGACCGTACGGAAGCACTGGCGCTCGCGGACCGGATCGCCGCGCACTCCCCCGTGGGCCTGCGGGCGGCGAAGCGTGCGCTCCGCCTCGGCCACGGTCTCGACCTCCGGGCGGGCCTGGAGGTCGAGGACGCCGCGTGGCGCTCGGTGGCGTTCTCCCCGGACCGCGCGGAGGGTGTGGCCGCCTTCGCCGAGAAGCGGAAGCCGAACTGGTAGTACACGAGCCCGGGCCCGGGAGGCCGCCCTGCCCTCGCACGCCGGAGGGGCTCGTACCGGCGGCCCCCGAAACCGGACGACCTACCGCCGCGTGAGCAGCCACGGCTCCACGACACCGAGCCCGCGCACGGGCCGCTGCCACATCGGCTGCAGTGCGAACCGATAGGAGGGCACCTCCACCCCCTCCTTCTCCGCCCGGGAAGCCACTTCCGCCGCTTCCGCCTCGGAAGCAGGGGCATCCCCGGTGCGCGTCAGGTCCTCCGCGAAGGCCGTGTCCACGAGGACCGAGTCCTTGGGGGCTATCGACGTGAGCCGGCTGGCCAGATTCACCGTCGTACCGAACACGTCGCCCATCCGCGTGGTCACGGTCCCGAAGGCGATCCCGACCCGCAGTTCCGGCATCGTCTCGTCGTTCGCCATCGTCTCGATGAGCCGGAAGGCGATCTCCGCGGCCGTCCCCGCGTCGTCCGCGGAGAAGAGCACCTCGTCGCCGAGGGTCTTGATCAGCCGGCCGCCGTTCGCGGCGACCAGATCCGCACAGGTGGTCTCGAAGGCCTCGACCAGCTCGCCGAGCTCCTCCTCCTCCATCCGCCGGGTCAGCCGCGTGAACCCGACCAGGTCCGCGAAGCCGACCGCCAGCCGCCGGTCGACCATCTCCTCGTCGTCGGCGACCTGGACGACCCGTCCCGTCGCGGCCGCGAGCTGCCGCCGCCAGACGTAGACCAGGAACTCCTCGAGCTCCGGCAGCAGCAGCTGCATCAGCGGATACGTGACCTCGGTACGGGTCATCCCGGGCTCGGGAGGCTCGGTGAGGCCCTCGAGGAACGAGTCGATCTGCCAGTCGGCGAGCCGCGCGGTGGTCTGGCCGGTGGAACGCGCCACCTGCACCGCCATCGCCTCACTGAGCAGGCCCGCCTCGACCAGGCCGGCGAGTCGCCGCAGGGCGAGCACGTCGGCCTCGGTGAGCGCCTTGGCCTGGCCGATGTCGGCGAAGCCCATGGCCCGCCAGAAACGGGAGGCGAGCTCCATCGAGACACCGGCGGAACGGGCCGCCTGGAAGGCGGTGTAGCGGCGCTCGGCCCCGAGGATCAGCTGCTCGAGGCGGAGCGCCAGCGGGTCCTCGCCGGGCTCGGCCGCGCTGTCCGGAGCGGGCGAGGTCACATCGGGCACCTGCCGCAGCATGGGGACGTCGTCGCCGTCGGGCAGATCGGTCGCCCAGACGCCG
Organism: Streptomyces sp. YIM 130001; assembly: GCF_003574445.1. Lineage (GTDB taxonomy): Bacteria > Actinomycetota > Actinomycetes > Streptomycetales > Streptomycetaceae > Streptomyces. The sequence goes on along the minus strand of NZ_KZ984548.1, from coordinate 475,965 downwards.
GCCTGATGGCCGCCCGGAGCCTCGTCGCGTGGCGGGCCGCTCTCCGCTGGACCGGCCGGCTCCGGAAGACCGGTCGCGTGCGCTCCGGATTCGTCCCCGCCGGGACCGCCATCCGGGTCGCTCGAGGGTGTGCGGGGCTCGTCGCGGGGCTCTGCCGCGAGGGACGGATCCGGGGCCCCCTTCGGGGCGCCACCTCCGCCGGGCTCCGACTGGCCGCCGCCTCCGGGCCCGTCGGCAGGCCGAGGGGCGGGACGGGAACCCGAGCCTGAGCCGCTGTCGTCGACGGTCACTGCGTGTTGCCCTTCCGATCTGCCGCGGCCTGATAACGACCGGCCTCAACGATACGGCAGGTGTGCCCTGGCTCACTCCGCTCGGCACGGTCCGGACGTACGGCACGGCACACCTCGCCGGGCCGTACGACTCCGGGGGCCGGTCAGCGCCCCGTACCGCCGCGGCTCACCTCGTACAGCGTCCGCAGGCTCCGCAGGAAGGCGGCGCGGTCGGCTGGCGGGAGGCGCTCGAGCAGGTGGGCCTCCTCCTGCTGGATGCCGTCCCGGACGGTGTCCCGGAGCCGGCGGCCCTCGGGGGTGAGGGAGAGCAGGCGCGCGCGGCGGTCCGCCGGGTCCGGCTCGCGGGTGAGCAGACCGCGGGCCTCCAGATCGTCGAGCACGGCGATGATCCGGGTCTTGTCGGCATGGATGGCCCCGGCCAGCGCGGCCTGGGTGCGCAGCGGTGTCTCGTCGAGGTGGGACAGCACCGCGTACGCCCACATGGTCAGGCCGTGGGTGTCGAGGACGGGCTGCTCGGCGGCCGTCAGGGCGCGGCCCAGGGGGACGACCATCGCGGCGAGGTCGGGACGCGGCGGGTTCCCGGGAGCTGCGTTCATGCGGACGAACGTACCCGTTGACAAATAATAAGCTCAGGCAGATCGTAAGCAGATGCGTACGAACTTGTTGAGGGCGTCGTGGACGTCCGGGCCCGACGACGGACAGGGCGGTCCCGTCCTCGTCAGCGTCACCGATTTCCGGCTCGACCGGCTCCTCGACCTGCCGGGGGTGCACCGGGCCGCGCGGCGGCTCGCGGCGGGCTGGCCGGAACTGGAGGGAGCGCACGGGATGTGGCTCTGGGCGCGGCCCGCCGCACGGCGCTGCGGTGCGGTCGCCGTGTGGCGCGACGAGGCGGCGCTGCGGGGATTCGTGGCGTGGCCGCCGCATGTCGAGATCATGCGGGCCTATCGGGGGCGTGGGTCGCTGACGTCGACGACGTGGACCTCTCCTGGCTTCGACCCGCGGGAGACCTGGGCGCGGGCCCGCGCGGGACTGCTCACGGACTGAGCCCCGGCGCCGTCCGTCCGCCGCCGCCCGCCGCAGTCGCCGAGCGGCCGGGCCCCGCCCGGGTCACCGAAGCGGCACCCGCCTCACTCCGCCGCCCGCAGATGCACCACGTCCCCTGCCGACACCGGCTCCTTCACCCCGGCCGATGTCCCGATCACCAGTCGCCCGTCCCCGTCGATGGCCAGCGCCTCGCCCGTCAGGGAGCTGCCGCCGGGAAGCTCCGCACGCACCGGCCGCCCGAGCGTCACGCAGCCCGCCGCGTAGGTCTCCTGCAGCCGGGACTCCGCCGGATCGCCGCCGGCCGCACGCCAGTCGCCGTACCACTGCTCCAGGGACCGCAGGACGGCCCGCAGGAGCGGGTCGCGGTCGGTGGACTTCGCGCCGGCCAGCGCGAGCGATCCCGCGGCCGGTACGGGCAGTTCGTCCGCGCGCAGCGAGACGTTGAGCCCGATGCCGAGTACCACCGCGTCGCCGGCGCGCTCCGCGAGGATGCCGCCCGCCTTGCGCTCCTCGCCGTCGACGGTGACGAGCAGGTCGTTGGGCCACTTCAGACCGGTGTCGACGCCGGCCGCACGGGCGAGCCCGGTGGCGACGGCGACACCGGCGAGCAGTGGCAGCCAGCCCCAGCGCTCCACCGGCACCTCGTCCCCCGGCTCGAGGCGTACCGAGAAGAACAGGCCGGAGCGCGCGGGCGCGCTCCAGGTCCGCTCCAGGCGCCCACGGCCCGCGGTCTGCTCCTCGGCCACGAGCACCGCGCCCGCGCGGCCGTCGGCGCGCCCGGCCAGGTCCGAGTTGGTCGACCCGGTCGCCTCGACCACGTCGATCGAGGTCCACAGTGAGCCGGGGCGTACCAGGGCGCGGCGCAGGGCGGTCACGTCGAGGGGCGGGCGGTCCAGGTCCGACCAACGGCCGGCGGATCCGCTCGCGTCGCCCTTGTCGCTCCCGTGGGAGGGGTCCGGTGTCGTCATGCAAGACAGCCTAGGTGTGGGATACGACGCACTGCCCCCGCGCGGTCGCGCCGATACGCTACGGATCAGTAGCCCATGTCGATCAGCACGCCATGTCAGAGCCCCTTGCGAACAGTTCCGTCCGCACGGAACCGTTCCGTCCCCCATCGAAACCGTGAACAGGCAGGGAGCCGCATCCCGATGTCCGAGCCGGAACAGCTGCAGCAGACGCAAGCCATTGACATCCACACGACCGCCGGAAAGCTCGCGGATCTGCAGCGGCGGGTCGACGAGGCGAACAATGCGGGCTCGCAGCGTGCGGTGGAGAAGCAACATGCGAAGGGCAAGCTGACCGCGCGGGAGCGGATCGAACTGCTCCTCGACGAGGGCTCCTTCGTCGAGCTCGACGAGTTCGCGCGGCACCGTTCGACGGCGTTCGGCCTGGAGCAGAACCGGCCGTACGGGGACGGTGTGGTGACCGGTTACGGCACGGTCGACGGGCGTCCGGTGGCGGTCTTCTCACAGGACTTCACTGTGTTCGGCGGCGCGCTCGGCGAGGTCTACGGGCAGAAGATCATGAAGGTGATGGACTTCGCCCTCAAGACGGGCTGTCCGATCATCGGCATCAACGACTCCGGCGGTGCCCGTATCCAGGAGGGCGTCGCGGCGCTCGGGATGTACGGCGAGATCTTCCGCCGCAACACCCATGCGTCCGGCGTGATTCCGCAGATCTCGCTGGTCGTCGGACCCTGCGCGGGTGGCGCGGTCTACTCGCCGGCGATCACCGACTTCACGGTGATGGTCGATCAGACCTCGCACATGTTCATCACCGGACCGGACGTCATCAAGACGGTCACCGGCGAGGACGTCGGCTTCGAGGAGCTCGGCGGTGCCCGTACGCACAATGCGACCTCGGGCGTCGCGCACCACATGGCGAGCGACGAGAAGGACGCCATCGAGTACGTCAAGTCCCTTCTGTCGTACCTGCCTTCGAACAATCTCAGCGAGCCGCCGGCCTTCCCCGAGGAGGCCGATCTGGAGACCTCGGACGAGGACCGCGAACTCGACACGCTGGTCCCGGACAGCGCGAACCAGCCCTACGACATGCACACCGTGATCGAGCACGTCCTCGACGACGGTGAATTCCTGGAGACGCAGACCCTGTTCGCGCCGAACATCCTCACCGGCTTCGGCCGCGTGGAGGGCCGGCCGGTGGGCATCGTCGCCAACCAGCCGATGCAGTTCGCCGGTTGCCTGGACATCGACGCCTCGGAGAAGGCGGCACGCTTCGTGCGTTCCTGCGACGCGTTCAACGTCCCGGTCCTGACCTTCGTCGACGTCCCCGGCTTCCTGCCGGGCACGGACCAGGAGTACGGCGGGATCATCCGCCGCGGCGCCAAGCTGATCTACGCCTACGCCGAGGCGACCGTGCCGCTGATCACGATCATCACCCGCAAGGCGTTCGGCGGCGCGTACGACGTGATGGGCTCCAAGCATCTCGGCGCGGACATCAACCTGGCGTGGCCGACCGCGCAGATCGCGGTGATGGGCGCGCAGGGCGCGGTGAACATCCTGCACCGGCGCACCATCGCCTCCGCCCCCGACGACACCCGCGAGACGGTCCGCACGGAGCTCATCCAGGAGTACGAGGACACCCTCCTCAATCCCTACGCCGCCGCCGAGCGCGGCTACATCGACTCCGTCGTGATGCCCTCCGAGACCCGCCGCCAGATCGTCCGCGGCCTGCGCCAACTGCGCACCAAGCGCGAGTCGTTGCCCCCGAAGAAGCACGGCAACATCCCGCTGTAGCCGACACCGCCGCAGACCCGCAAGGAGGCCTGATGATCAAGGTCGTACGGGGCAACCCGACCCCGGAGGAACTGGCCGCCGCACTGGCGGTGGTGCAGGCCCGCACCTCGGCGATGGCCGGCGAGGCGTCCGGCGCGGCCGAGCCCGCGGACGCCTGGGCCGATCCGGCGCGGGTGGCCCGCCACCGCCTGCCCGCCCCCGGTCCGACGGCGTGGGCCCGTACCTACTGGCCGGGGTGACCGGCAGCGCCGGTAGGACGCCGAAGTTTCCAGGGACAGTTGAGTACGCGTACTCAGGCGCACCACACCCCCGCCCGGCACCATCGGCTGCATGCTCTGGTCCGACCCCGACAACGAGCCGACACGGGAGGTGCGCGAGACCCAGGCCATGCTCCGGCGCGCGGGACTCGTCGTCGCGCTCGCCATGGTCCTCGCCATGATCGTGCTCGGACTCCCCTAGGTCGTACCGCGAGGTCCCGTGCGGGCACGACATGAACCACCCCCCACACGCGGACCGGCCCGTACCCTCCGCACGGGCCGGTCCGCTCTTTCGTGTCCCGGTCTTTCGTGTCCCGGCCGGTGCGCGCACCAGCCGTAGGGACCCGTCCGTACGGCTGGCTAGGCTTGCGGGCATGACAGATCAGCGCCGCCGCCTCGTCCTCGCCTCGCAGTCCCCGGCCCGGCTCGGTTTGCTCCGGCAGGCCGGGCTCGACCCGCAGGTGATCGTGAGCGGGGTCGACGAGGACGCGCTCACCGCCCCGAACCCCGGCGAGCTGGCCCGGGTGCTCGCCGAGGCCAAGGCCGCCGCCGTGGCGGCGCGGGACGAGGCCGCCGACGCACTCGTCGTCGGCTGCGACTCCGTCCTCGAGCTGGACGGCGAGGCGCTCGGGAAACCCGCGGACGCCGAGGAGGCGACGGCGCGCTGGAAGGCGATGCGGGGCCGGGCGGGCATCCTGCAGACCGGCCAGTGCGTGATCGACACGGCGAGCGGCCGTCGGGTCGCCGGGACCGCGTCCACCACGGTGCGCTTCGGCGAGCCGACGGACGCGGAGATCGCGGCGTACGTGGCGAGCGGCGAACCGCTGTACGTGGCGGGCGCGTTCACCCTCGACGGGCGTTCGGCACCGTTCGTCGAGGCGATCGAGGGCAACCACGGGACGGTCATCGGGCTCTCGCTGCCGCTGCTTCGCACCCTGCTGGCCGAGCTCGGGGTGTCGATCGTCGACCTGTGGCAGGAGTCCACGGCTTCGTGAACTGGCCCTTGCCTGCGACTGGTTGAGGCCTCAGACCGCCGCAGGCGCGGTGCCGCCGCTCCCTGTGCCGTTCACCGGCCGGTCGGACGGCGGGCCGGGGGCGTCGCCCTCGCGCGGGTAGCAGACCAGGCTGAGCACGATCAGGCCGAGCACCACCATCAGCCCGGCGAACGCGGCCCAGCCGACCAGGCCCACGCACAGCGCGCCGAGCACCCCGTGCACCACCGCGGCGGCCACCAGCAGCACCCGCGAGAAGCGGCCGGGCGCCCGGTCCCTGAGCCCCGCACGCAGCAACATGACGCCGCAGCACGCGAGATACAGGCCGAAGACGACCCCGAGGACGCGAGTGGACAGCGCCATGGCCTCCGGGTCCAGGCCGGCGAGTGACATCGACTGGTTATCGACCACCGCTCCGAGGATCCAGTGCAGCATCACGATGCCGACCGCCTCGACGAAGAGCACGATCGCCGCCACCAGGGCCACCGGTCTGCGCGCCACGACGCCCACCCCTTCCAGCCGTTACCGCCAGTACGAAGAACATCGCGCACGCTACTAACGAGTAGGAGGCAGGACAAGGGCCTCGTCGGGTTCGCGCAGGTGATCGCGCACCCGTTTCGAGGGGATCACTCAGCGGTTTCACACGACGGCAAAGTTTGCTCCCCCGATTAGTAGGGGTCCCACAAAGACAGGCACCGCGTCAGGGACCTCACCGACAGAGACCTGGGCCACACCCGGGAGTTACTGTGCGGGTCAGGAACCCGGCGTACCGTGGTGCGACAGGGGATTTCACGATTCCAGCGAGCCTCGAATCACGCTCCGTGTGGGCAAGGTCACCATTGGGGACGGGTCGTGGGGCCGTGTCGGCAGTCCCTAAAATCGGCTTGTTCTCAAGGAGGGAGTCATCGTGCGCAAGGTGCTCATCGCCAATCGTGGCGAAATCGCTGTTCGCGTGGCCCGGGCGTGCCGGGACGCCGGGATCGGGAGCGTAGCCGTCTACGCGGATCCGGACCGGGACGCACCGCACGTCCGCGCGGCCGACGAGGCGTTCGCTCTGGGCGGTGACACACCGGCGACCAGTTACCTCGACATGGGCAAGGTGCTGGCTGCGGCGAAGGACTCGGGTGCGGATGCGGTACATCCGGGCTACGGATTCCTTTCCGAGAACGCCGAGTTCGCGCAGGCGGTCCTGGACGCGGGTCTGACCTGGATCGGTCCGCCGCCGTCGGCGATCCGTGATCTGGGGGACAAGGTCGCGGCACGCCACATCGCGCAGCGTGCGGGTGCGCCGCTGGTGGCGGGGACGCCGGACCCGGTGTCCGGTGCGGACGAGGTGGTGGCGTTCGCCGAGGAGCACGGCCTGCCGATCGCGATCAAGGCGGCGTTCGGTGGCGGCGGCCGCGGCCTGAAGGTCGCCCGCACGCTCGAGGAAGTACCGGAGCTGTACGAGTCGGCGGTGCGTGAGGCGGTGGCGGCGTTCGGCCGTGGCGAGTGCTTCGTGGAGCGCTACCTCGACAAGCCCCGGCACGTGGAGACGCAGTGCCTGGCCGACACCCACGGCCACGTGGTCGTGGTCTCGACGCGGGACTGCTCGCTGCAGCGCCGGCACCAGAAGCTGGTCGAGGAGGCCCCGGCCCCGTTCCTGTCCGACGAGCAGAACGAGCAGCTGTACACGGCCTCGAAGGCCATCCTCAAGGAGGCCGGATACGTCGGTGCGGGCACCGTCGAGTTCCTGGTCGGCGTCGACGGCACGATCTCGTTCCTCGAGGTCAACACCCGTCTGCAGGTGGAACATCCGGTCACCGAGGAGGTCACCGGCCTCGACCTGGTCCGAGAGATGTTCCGGATCGCGGACGGTGAGGAACTCGGCTACGACGACCCGCCGGTGCGCGGCCATTCCTTCGAGTTCCGGATCAACGGTGAGGACCCGGGCCGCAACTTCCTGCCCGCGCCCGGCACCGTCACCACCTTCACCCCGCCCGCCGGCCCCGGAGTGCGCCTGGACGCCGGTGTCGAGTCCGGCTCCGTGATCGGCCCGGCCTGGGACTCCCTCCTCGCCAAGCTGGTCGTGACCGGCGCGTCCCGTGAGCAGGCTCTGCAGCGCGCCGCCCGTGCGCTCGCCGAGTTCACCGTGGAGGGGATGGCGACGGCGATCCCGTTCCACCGTGCCGTGGTCACCGATGACGCGTTCGCTCCCGAACTGACCGGCTCCGCCGACCCGTTCACCGTGCACACCCGGTGGATCGAGACGGAGTTCGTCAACGACATCAAGCCGTTCGCCGCGGGCACGGATGCCGAGGCGGAGGAGGAGGCCGACCGCGAGACCGTCGTCGTCGAGGTCGGCGGCAAGCGCCTCGAGGTGTCCCTGCCGTCCTCGCTGGGCATGTCCCTGGCCCGTACCGGACTCGCTGCCGGTGCGAAGCCGAAGCGCCGTGCGGCCCGCAAATCCCAGGCCGCCGCTTCCGGCGACACTCTCGCGTCCCCGATGCAGGGCACCATCGTCAAGGTCGCCGTCGAGGAGGGCCAGGAAGTCGCGGAGGGCGAACTCGTCGTCGTTCTCGAAGCGATGAAGATGGAACAGCCCCTCAACGCCCACCGCGCCGGCACCGTCAAGGGCCTGGTCGCAGAGATCGGCGCGTCCATCACCGCCGGCGCCCTCATCTGCGAGATCAAGGACTGAGCCACCCGCAGGTACGCACCTCCCGAAGGGCCCCGCCGGGCAAGGCAGTCGAGGCGGGGCCCTTCGGCGTACGCCCCCTCCCCGCCCGGGTCGCGGGCCGCGCGCACAGCCGTACCGCCCTCGCCCCGAACGCCCCGGCGATCCGGTGGCATCCTGGAGGCAAGAGCACCAGGGCGACCAGTGCCCGACGAGCGGGGAGGCGGGGAAACGGTGACGGTATCCGCGGAGGACCGGGCGGAGGGCGCGCCCGCCCGCACCATGCGCGCCGACGCCCGCCGCAACCACGGCCGGCTGCTCGACGCGGCCCGCACCGCCTTCTCGCGGCACGGCACGGACGCCTCGCTCGAGGAGATCGCGCGCAGCGCGGGCGTCGGCATCGGCACCCTGTACCGCCACTTCCCGAACCGTCACGCCCTGATGAGCGCGGTCTTCGAGGAGGCGGTGGCCGACCTGCTCGACCGCTCCCGGGCACTGCTCGACGACCCGCGGCCCTGCACGGCCCTGGTGACCTGGCTGCGGGCGGTCGTCCGGCACGCGGGCGAGTACCGCGGCCTGTCCCGGGCCCTGCTGTCGGCGGGCCAGGACGAGGCCTCCGCACTGTCCCGGTGCAGCAATCCGATGCGTACGGCAGGCGGCGAGCTGCTGGCCCGGGCCCAGGTGGCCGGATCCGTACGCCCCGATGTCACGATCGGTGACCTTCTCCAGCTCACCAACGCCATCGCCCTGGCCTCCGAGGAGACCCCGTCCGACCCGGCGCTCGCGGACCGCCTCCTCACCCTGACCCTCCGAGGCATCACGGCGGACTGCCAGGACGCCTGAACCGGCGCGTCCGTCAGGAGCCGTACCGGGGAAGCACCTCCGTGGCGACCGGCGACGGCAACGGCGCCGGCAGGTCGACCGCCTCCCCGTAGACGCCGTTCAACTGCCCCGGTACTCGCCGTCCTTGGGACGCGTGTGCAGGGTCCAGCGGCCGGTACGCGGGTCCAGGACGAGGAGCACGGCGACGCCGGCTCGGGCGTACCAGCCGTTCTTGTCCGTGATGTCCTCGGCCTTCTCGGACTGCGAGATGACCTCGACGGCCAACGCGACATCGCGCGGGTCGGCGAGCCACGCGTCGTCCTCGTCCCACTGGACGGGCAGAACCGTCAGATCGGGCGTCGCGTAGTCGTCGGGGTCGTCCGGCATGGCGACGGACGACACCTCGTACGGCGCCAGGCCCACGGGCAGGTGAGCCTCGATCTGCACACGCAGACGCCGGATCGTGCCCGCACGCTTGCCCCGCGGGGTGGGGGCCATCACGAGACTGCCCCCGATGATCTCGACCCGCAGACCGGTGGACGCTTCGATCTGCTCAGCGACCTCGCGCAGGTTTCCGGGGCGCGGGTGCAGCGCGGGAAGGGTCATCGCTGTCCACCTCCTCGTCGGCGGCCGGTCGATCACGATGCGACCGGCCCGCGTCCCGGTGCCGCAGGCGCCTCGCCGGCCGCCGGACACCTCCCCGCGACCCGCGCCGCCGATAGCTACCTCCTGCGGAGGTCCGCCACCCGGGCCCGTTCGACGGCTGCGGACTCCGGTGCGAGGTGGGCGGTGCTGCGCAACTGCGGTGGCGTGCCAGGGGAGTTGACCCGGCGCTGGCTCTGCAGTGGCACGTCACGGCGCGGTCGGCGTCCCGCCGGAGCGGGCTCGCCTCCGGGGACGGTCCCCGGGTCGTCCGCGGCGGGCCCGGCCACCGCGACCTGCACGCCCTGGTCCGCCAGTGCCTGCAGTTCGGTGGCGGCGCGCTCGTCGTGCACCGGCGGTTCGTCGGTGACGAGGTGCGTGATGACGTCCGTCGGCACCGTCTGGAACATGGTGTCGGCGCCGAGCTTGCCGTGGTCGGCCAGGACGACCACCTCGGCCGCGGCCTGTACGAGGGCGCGGTCCACGCTCGCCGAGAGCATGTTGGAGGTGGACAGGCCGCGCTCCGCGGTCAGGCCGCTCCCGGACAGGAAGGCCCGGGAGACGCGCAGCCCCTGCAGGGACTGCTCCGCACCGCTGCCCACCAGGGCGTAGTTGGAGCCGCGCAGGGTCCCACCGGTCATCACGACCTCCACGCGGTTCGCGTGGGCGAGGGCCTGGGCGACCAGGAGGGAGTTGGTGACCACCGTGAGGCCGGGCACCCGTGCGAGCCGGCGGGCCAGCTCCTGGGTCGTGGTGCCGGCGCCGACGACGATGGCCTCGCCCTCTTCGACGAGACCCGCGGCGAGATCGGCGATGGCCGTCTTCTCGGCGGTCGCGAGATGGGACTTCTGCGGGAAGCCGGATTCTCGCGTGAAACCGCCCGGCAGTACCGCACCGCCGTGCCGGCGGTCGAGGAGTCCTTCTGCCTCCAGCGCCCGCACGTCCCGCCGTACGGTTACTTCGGAGGTCTGGACGACGCGGGCGAGCTCACGGAGCGAAACCGCCCCGTTGGCCCGCACCATTTCGAGGATCAATTGGCGACGTTCTGCAGCGAACACGAAACTGACAGTAACCCCAACGACCGTCTGCTTTCAGCAGTTTGCGCCGACTAACGGAAATTGTTCGCACCGCCGGGTGGGAGGTGATATAGGCGAACTCCGGGAATGCACCCGGGCGTTACGCCAGGACTCCCACCGCGCGTACCACCGGGCGTACTTCCACGTCACCGGCGCCCGCCGCTGCCTCAGCCCTCGTCCGCCGTCTTGCGGGTGTGCAGCTGCCGGGCCACCTCGGCGATCGATCCCGACAGGGACGGGTACACGGTGAACGTGTTTGCGATCTGTTCCACCGTCAGATTGTTGTCGACCGCGATCGAGATGGGGTGGATCAGCTCCGAGGCACGCGGCGCGACGACCACACCGCCGACCACGATGCCGGTGCCCGGACGGCAGAAGATCTTGACGAAGCCGTCCCGGATGCCCTGCATCTTGGCGCGCGGGTTGCGCAGCAGCGGAAGCTTCACCATGCGGGCGTCGATCTTTTCGCCGTCCACATCGGCCTGGGTGTAACCGACGGTGGCGATCTCCGGGTCGGTGAACACGTTCGACGAGACCGTCTTCAGATCGAGCGGCTGCACCGCGTCCCCGAGGAAGTGGTACATCGCGATCCGGCCCTGCATGGCGGCGACCGAGGCGAGCGCGAAGACTCCGGTGACGTCACCGGCCGCGTACACACCGGGGGCGCTGGTCCGCGAGACCTTGTCGGTCCAGATGTGGCCGGACTCCTTGAGCCGTACGCCGGACTCCTCGAGGCCCATGCCCTCGCTGTTGGGGATCGCGCCGACCGCCATCAGGCAGTGCGAACCGGAGATCACCCGCCCGTCGGAGAGCGTCACCTCGACGCGGTCGCCGACCCGCTTCGCGGAGGCGGCACGGGAGCGCGCCATCACGTTCATCCCGCGGCGCCGGAACACGTCCTCGAGTACGGCGGCGGCGTCCGGGTCCTCGCCGGGCAGCACGCGGTCGCGGGACGAGACGAGCGTGACCCGGGAGCCGAGCGCCTGGTAGGCGCCGGCGAACTCGGCGCCGGTGACGCCCGATCCGACCACGATGAGCTCCTCGGGCAGCTCGTCGAGGTCGTACACCTGCGTCCAGTTGAGGATGCGCTCGCCGTCGGGCAGCGCGTCGGGGATCTCGCGCGGGTGCCCGCCGGTGGCGATCAGCACGGCGTCCGCGGTGAGCGTCTCCTCGCTGCCGTCGGCCGCGCGCACGATGACCTGGCGCGAGCCGTCGGTGGACTGCAGACCGTCGAGCCGTGCGCGGCCGCGCATGACCCGGGCGCCGGCGCGCGTCACGGACGCGGTGATGTCGTGGGACTGGGCGAGCGCGAGGCGCTTCACGCGGCGGTTGACCTTGCCGAGGTCGACACCGACCACGCGGGCCGGGGTGTCCACGTGCGGGGTGTCGTCCTCGACGATGATGCCCAGCTCTTCGTAACTGGAGTCGAAGGTCGTCATCACCTCGGCCGTGGCGATCAGAGTCTTCGACGGTACGCAGTCGGTCAGCACCGATGCCCCGCCGAGTCCGTCGCAGTCGACGACGGTCACCTCCGCGCCGAGTTGAGCCGCCACGAGGGCCGCTTCGTATCCGCCGGGTCCGCCACCGATGATCACGATCCGAGTCACGTACTCCATTGTCCCGCACGCTTCGACGCGATTCGCGGCGGGGGCGGCATCCGTGCGGCCGCCATGGGGGGGAGCGGGTGCGCGGAGCGCCGGACGGCGCGAACGGGGAGAGTCCCTGTCGTACCCTCGGTCCCATGTCGCTCTACGCCGCGTACGCCGGCAATCTCGACGCGCGGCTCATGTCACGCCGCGCCCCGCATTCGCCGCTGCGTGCCACGGGCTGGCTCAACGGCTGGCGACTGACGTTCGGCGGTGAGCACATGGGCTGGGAGGGCGCGCTGGCCACGGTCGTGGAAGCGCCCCGTTCGCAGGTCTTCGTCACGCTGTACGACATCGCCCCGCTGGACCAGGACTCGATGGACCGCTGGGAGGGCGTCGGGCTCGACATATACCGGCGCATGCGGATCAGGGTGCAGACGCTGGAGGGTGAGCTCCCGGCCTGGGTCTATGTCCTGAACGGGTACGAGGGCGGGCTGCCGTCCGCCCGGTACCTGGGGGACATCGCGGATGCGGCGGAGTCCGCGGGGGCGCCGCACGACTACGTCATGGAGTTGCGGAAACGGCCCTGTTGAGGCGAATCAGCCGATCTTGAGCCCCGGACGAGGCCTGGAAGAGATCGAGGACGAGGCCGCCGGGCCGCCCAGGGGACGACCCCTCCACGGACCGGTGACCAAGAACAAGCGCCCCACGTCTACGCGCGTAGGCCGTAAACCGCTACCCTCGACCGCGTGAACGCTTCTGTTATCCCGGACATGGCCGGCGCCGACCCCTACGCCCACGCCGACGCCGCCGCAGCTCGCTTGCGCGAGCTCACCGGCGCCGACGCCCACGACGTCGCCCTGGTGATGGGCTCCGGGTGGGCCCCCGCCGTCGACGCACTCGGCGAGCCGGTGGCCGAGTTCCCGGTCACCGAGCTGCCCGGCTTCCCGCCGCCCGCGGTCGAGGGCCACGGCGGCAAGATCCGCTCGTACCGGACCGGGGAGAAGCGTTCCCTCGTCTTCCTCGGCCGTACGCACTACTACGAGGGCCGGGGTGTGGCCGCCGTCGCGCACGGGGTGCGGACCGCCGTCGCCGCGGGCTGCAAGACCGTCGTCCTGACCAACGGCTGCGGCGGCCTGCGCGAGGGCATGCGCCCCGGCCAGCCGGTGCTGATCAACGACCACATCAACCTGACGGCCACCTCCCCGATCGTCGGTGCGAACTTCGTGGACCTCACCGACCTCTACTCCCCTCGCCTGCGCGCCCTGTGCCAGGAGGTCGACCCGAGCCTGGAGGAGGGCGTCTACGCGCAGTTCCCCGGGCCGCACTACGAGACGCCGGCCGAGATCCGAATGGCCCGTACGATCGGCGCCGATCTGGTCGGCATGTCCACCGTCCTCGAGGCGATCGCCGCCCGTGAGGCCGGCGCCGAGGTGCTCGGCATCTCGCTGGTCACCAACCTGGCCGCCGGCATGACCGGCGAACCGCTGAACCACGAAGAGGTCCTGCAGGCCGGCCGGGACTCCGCGGCCCGGATGGGTTCGCTGATCGCCCAGGTCCTCGGCCGGATCTGAGCCACCGGCGCGGGGCCGCGGCGCGCAGGACCGTCGCGCCGTCGTTCCCCGCTCCGGGACGCCGTTCACCCGACACTGTTGACCGTCGGGGACGGCTCCGCCGCCGCACGCGACTCCGGCGTACCTGATTCCGGCGTACGTGATTCCGGCGTACGTGATTCCGGCGCAAGGCCGTCGGCACCGGACGCGGCCGCGAACGCAGCAGCAGACGCACGACGAGAGGCTGAAAGACGTGCAGGACGACCTGATCGCACGGGCCGAGACCTGGCTGGCCGAGGACCCGGACCCGGGCACCCGGCAGGAGCTGGCCGCGCTCATCGAGGCCGGCGACCGCACCGAACTGGCCGACCGTTTCGCGGGAACCCTGCAGTTCGGCACCGCCGGGCTGCGCGGCGAACTGGGCGCGGGCCCGATGCGGATGAACCGCGCCGTGGTGATCCGCGCCGCGGCCGGCCTCGCCGCGTACCTGAACAAGCAGGGTCTCGACGGCGGCCTGGTCGTCATCGGCTACGACGCCCGCCACAAGTCGGCCGACTTCGCGCACGACACCGCCGCCGTACTGACCGGCGCGGGCCTGCGCGCCGCCCTGCTGCCGCGCCCGCTGCCCACGCCCGTACTCGCCTTCGCCGTACGCCACCTCGGCGCGGTCGCCGGCGTCGAGGTGACGGCCAGCCACAACCCGCCGCGCGACAACGGCTACAAGGTCTACCTGGGCGCGGAGGCACTCGGCGAGGACGCCGACGCGGGTGGTTCGCAGATCGTCCCCCCGGCCGACGCCGGCATCGCCGCCGAGATCGCCTCGATCGGCCCGCTGACCGGAGTGCCGCGCCCGGACAGCGGCTGGGAGACCCTCGACGAGGCGGTGGTCGATGCGTATCTGACGCGCGCCGCGGACGTCCTCACGCCGGACTCTCCGCGCGATCTGAGCGTGGTCTACACGCCTCTGCACGGCGTCGGCGCCGGCACCCTGGTCGCCGCCTTCACCCGCGCCGGGTTCCCCGCCCCCGCGGTCGTCGCCGAGCAGGCCGACCCGGACCCCGACTTCCCGACGGTCTCCTTCCCGAATCCGGAGGAACCCGGCGCGATGGACCTGGCGTTCGCCACGGCCGCCCGTACCGGGCCCGATCTGGTGCTCGCCAACGACCCGGACGCGGACCGCTGCGCCGTGGCCGTACCCGACCCGTCCGCCGCCGCGGGCTGGCGGATGCTGCGCGGTGACGAGGTCGGCGCACTGCTCGCCACGCACCTCGTCCGCAAGGGCGTCCGCGGGACCTTCGCCACCACCATCGTGTCCTCGTCGCTGCTCGGCCGGATCGCCGCCGCGGCCGGCCTCGACCACACGCAGACGCTGACCGGCTTCAAGTGGTTGGCCCGCGCGGACGGACTGCGCTACGCCTACGAGGAGGCGCTCGGGTACTGCGTGGACCCCTCCGGCGTGCGGGACAAGGACGGCATCACCGCCGCGCTCCTGGTCGCCGAACTGGCCGCCGGTCTCAAGGCGGAGGGCCGCGGCCTCACCGACCTCCTGGACGAACTCGCCGTCGAGCACGGCCTGCACGCCACCGACCAGCTCTCGGTCCGCGTCGACGACCTGTCCCTGATCGCCGACGCCATGAAGCGCCTGCGCGAACACCCGCCGACGTCGCTCGGCGGCCTGCCGGTCACCCGCACCGACGACCTCAACGACGGCTCCCCCACCCTGCCGCCCACCGACGGCCTGCGCTACACCCTCGACGGAGCCCGCGTCGTGGTCCGCCCCAGCGGCACGGAGCCAAAGCTCAAGTGCTATCTGGAGGCGGTGGTCACGGTCCCGGCCACGGGCGCCGCCCCGGTGAGCGAGGCACGCGCGACAGCGGCGTCCCGTATCGACGCGATCAAGCGTGATCTGTCGGAGGCGGCGGGCCTCTGAACGGCCTCGGGCCGGGGATCGTCACGACAGCTCCCGACCCGGGGCCTACCGCACAAGCACGATGTCTACGGCGTGAGCACGATCCTGCCGAAGACCTCGCCCGCCGCCATCTTGCGGTGTGCGAGAACGGCCTCGTCCAGGGGCAGTACCTCGTGCACCACGGTTTCCATCTCGCCCTTGGCCGCCGCGGCGAACTGCTCACCGCGCACGGCCCGAAGGTCCGCGCCGGGGACGGTGGCCGCACTGAAGGTCGCGAACGACATCGACTTCTGGAAGGCCGCCATCAGCCGCATGCCGAAGTCCGCCGGCGGCTGACCTGCGACGGCTCCGACGGCCACCATGCGGCCGTTCGGACCGAGCCGGTCGAAGAAGGACGGCAGGTCCTTCCCCGCCACCAGGTCGAAGACGACGTCGTACGCCGCGGGCGCCCCCGCATCGCCTTCGCCCGCACGGTCGAGGACGTGGGTCGCGCCGAGGCCGCGCAGCCGCTCGCCGCGCTCGGCCGAGGAAGTGGTGACCGCCACCGCGGCGGCGCCGGCGCGGGCGGCCAGCTGCACGGCCATGATCCCGATGCTGCCGGCCGCCCCACGCACCAGGACCGTCTCTCCAGGGGCGAAGTGGGCGTGCCGGAGCCCGAAATGCGCCACCGGGCCGGAGCCGCCGAGCGTCACCGAGTCGACAGCGGACAACTCCGCCGGCAGCGGCAGAACGTCCTCGACCGGCACGACGGCCTGTTCGGCGTAGCCTCCGCCGGTCCCGGTGAAGCCCCACACCCGACGGCCGACCCAGGACGCGTCGACGCCGTCGCCGACCTCGGTCACGATGCCGGCCACCTCATTGCCCGGGACAAACCCCTCCGTGAAGCCGTACGCGGCGAGTTCGCCGCTCAGGATCACCGCGTCGGCGCCGCTGACGCCCGCCGCCTCGGTGGCGATCAGCACCTGCCCCGCAGCGGGTGTGACGGCGTCCAGTTCCACCACGGCCAGACCTTGTGGACCTCCGAACTCGCGGATCTCGATGGCCTTCAATGTCGTCTCCCTTGTTCCCGGACCCGGTCAAGCACGGTCCCGTTCCGTACTCGCCACCGACGCTCGCGGCGGCCGTCATATCCCGGACCGTAACGGACGCCCCCGTCCGTTTAGCTAAAGTGAGAGCGTGACCGACCATTTGCCTCAGACCCTGCGCTCCGACGCCCTGGACAACCGCGACCGCATCCTGGAAGCGGCCCGGGCCCTGTTCTCCTCCGGTGGCCTCGACGTGCCGATGCGGGAGATCGCGCGCCGCGCCGGAGTCGGACCCGCCACCCTGTACCGCCGCTTCCCGACCAAGCAGGACCTGATCGCCGAAGCCTTCGCGGAGCAACTGGTCGCCTGCCGCACCATCGTCGACGAGGGGTGCGCCGATCCCGACCCGTGGCGCGGCTTCTGTCTGGTGATCGAGAGGATCTGCGAACTGCACGCACGCGACCGGGGCTTCACCGAGGCCTTCCTCGCCACCCATCCGGATGCGGCAGACGTCACGGGCCGCGAGTACACGCTCGAGGCGTTCGCCGGACTGGCTCGGCGGGCGAAGGAGGCGGGACGCCTGCGCCCCGACTTCGTCCTCGACGACCTCATTCTCGTCGTCATGGCCAACAGAGGGATCCACATCAGAGCGGACGATGTCCGTGCCATCGCCTCAAGGCGCTTCGCCGGCCTGGTCATCCAGGCTTTCGAAGCCGCCCCGCAGCACACACCGCTGCCTCCCGCGGCACGGCTGACGGCCGCGGCACCGTACGGCACCTGACCGCGGCGGCGGGCGTCAGGCCCCCGCGTCAGCTCACGGCGTCAGCCGACCGCGAGGAGTACCGCCAGCAGGATCGCGCCCGCGACGACCGGCGCCATGACCTCGTACGCCCAGCGGACGACCGGCTCGCCCTGGGCGCCGGGGTCCTCGGCGTGCAGTTCGGCGAGTTCGCGCAGATCGTCGAGCGCCTGGTCGGAGGGGGCACGGGTGGGCCCGGCCTTGCGGCCGGTCTGGAGCAGCGGGGTGCGGGCGTTCGGGTCGTCGAGCGAGGCCTGCATCTGCCGGCGGGCGGCACGCTTGCGGGCGCGCAGGGAGACCGGGATGGCCCACAGCTGGTACTTGTCGCCGCCCGAGGTGAGGACCTCGCTGGAGTATCCGGAGCGCAGCGTCTCGACGGAGGCCCAGGGCAGCAGGATCGTACGGAAGGGGTTGCGGATCTTGACGCGTTCGGCGTTGACGTAGACCGCGGGGCGCACGGTGTACGCGACGACCAGCGGCACCGCGAGCACGAGCCCCGCGAGCGCGAACCAGGGCGTACGCCCCTCGCCGCGGATCAGCGCATCGCCGCCGAGCCAGGCCGCCAGGGCGAGCAGCAGCACTCCGCCGGCCATGCCGGCTCCCGACCGAAAGACGCGGTCGGCATAGGGCGTCTCGGCGGGTGAGGGCTCCGGGCTCGTCATGCCCCCGATTCTGCCGTACGGCCGTTCCCGGACGTCACCCAGCCCAGGACCGAGCCCGGGCCCGAGGGGTGTCCTCGCACAGCAACAACCCCTGTACAGCCGCTACGCGCGTAGATATGCTCAGCTCGTGAGCATGCCCAACACCCCACCCCCATTCACCGACGCCACTGCCTCGAACCACGCGCTCCGCGCGTTTCTCCACGGGTTGCCCGGCGTCGACGCCGTGGGCCTGGAGGCGAGGGCCGCGGCCCTCGGGACGCGTTCGATCAAGACGACGGCCAAGGCGTACGCCATCGATCTGGCCATCTCGATGATCGACCTGACGACCCTGGAGGGCGCGGACACCCCGGGCAAGGTCAGGTCGCTCGGTGCGAAGGCCGTCCACCCGGACCCCACCGACCGCGAGACCCCCCGTACCGCGGCCCTGTGCGTCTACCCGGACATGGTCGCCACGGCCAAGGCCGCGGTGGCGGGATCAGGTGTGAAGGTGGCCTCCGTCGCCACCGCGTTCCCGGCCGGCCGTGCCGCCCTCGACGTGAAGCTCGCCGACGTGCAGGACGCGGTCGAGGCGGGCGCCGACGAGGTGGACATGGTCATCGACCGCGGCGCCTTCCTGTCCGGCCGCTACCTCAAGGTGTACGAGGAGATCCGCGCCGTGAAGGAGGCCTGCGGCGCCGCCCGCCTGAAGGTCATCTTCGAGACCGGCGAGCTCTCCACGTACGACAACATCCGGCGCGCCAGCTGGCTCGGCATGATCGCCGGCGCCGACTTCATCAAGACGTCGACGGGCAAGGTGGGGGTGAACGCCACCCCGGCCAACACCCTTCTGATGCTGCAGGCGGTCCGCGACTTCCGCGAGCAGACCGGCGTCCAGATCGGCGTGAAGCCCGCCGGCGGCATCCGCACCTCCAAGGACGCGGTCAAGTTCCTCGTCCTGGTCAACGAGACCGCGGGCCAGGACTGGCTGGACAACCACTGGTTCCGCTTCGGCGCCTCCAGTCTGCTCAACGACCTGCTGATGCAGCGTCAGAAGCTGGCCACCGGCCGCTACTCCGGCCCCGATTACGTGACGGTGGACTGATCTCCATGGCAAGCACAGCCTTTGACTACGCACCCGCACCCGAGTCCCGTTCCGTCGTGGACATCGCGCCGTCCTACGGCCTGTTCATCGACGGCGAGTTCACCGAAGCCGCCGACGGCAAGGTCTTCAAGACCGTGGCACCGGCCACCGAGGAAGTGCTCTCCGAGGTGGCCCGGGCCGGCACCGAGGACGTCGACCGGGCGGTACGCGCCGCAGGCAAGGCGTTCACCCGCTGGTCCGCGCTGCCGGGTGCCGAGCGCGCCAAGTACCTGTTCCGGATCGCCCGGATCCTCCAGGAGCGCTCGCGCGAACTGGCCGTCCTGGAGACCCTGGACAACGGCAAGCCGATCCGCGAGACCCGCGACGCCGACCTCCCGCTGGTCGCCGCGTACTTCTTCTACTACGCGGGCTGGGCCGACAAGCTCCCGCACGCCGGATTCGGCCCGGACCCGCGGCCGTTGGGCGTGGCCGGCCAGGTCATCCCGTGGAACTTCCCGCTGCTGATGCTCGCGTGGAAGATCGCTCCCGCGCTCGCCGCGGGCAACACGGTGGTGCTCAAGCCCGCCGAGACCACCCCGCTCTCCGCCCTGTTCTTCGCGGACATCTGCCGCCAGGCCGGACTGCCGAAGGGCGTCGTCAACATCCTTCCCGGCTACGGGGACGCGGGCGCGGCCCTGGTCGCGCACGAGGGCGTGGCCAAGGTCGCCTTCACCGGTTCCACGGCCGTCGGCAAGGAGATCGCCCGGGCGCTCGCCGGCACCGACAAGCGCCTCACCCTCGAACTCGGCGGCAAGGGCGCCAACATCGTCTTCGACGACGCCCCGGTCGACCAGGCCGTCGAGGGCATCGTCAGCGGCATCTTCTTCAACCAGGGCCAGGTCTGCTGCGCCGGATCGCGCCTGCTCGTACAGGAGTCGGTCGAGGAGGAGGTCCTGGACGCCCTCAAGCGGCGTCTGTCGACGCTGCGGCTCGGCGACCCGCTCGACAAGAACACCGACATCGGCGCGATCAACTCCGCCGAGCAGCTGTCCCGGATCACCGCGCTCGTCGAGACCGGCGAGGCGGAGGGCGCGGAGCGCTGGTCGGCGCCGTGCGAACTCCCCTCGTCCGGCTACTGGTTCGCGCCGACGCTGTTCACCGGTGTGAGCCAGGCGCACACGGTGGCCCGGGACGAGATCTTCGGCCCGGTGCTGTCGGTCCTGACGTTCCGTACGCCGGAAGAGGCCGTCGCGAAGGCCAACAACACTCCCTACGGACTGTCCGCCGGCATCTGGACCGAGAAGGGTTCGCGGATCCTCGCGGTCGCCGAGCGGCTCCGGGCTGGCGTGGTGTGGGCGAACACCTTCAACAAGTTCGACCCGACCTCGCCGTTCGGCGGCTACCAGGAGTCGGGCTTCGGCCGCGAGGGCGGCCGGCACGGCCTCGAGGCCTATCTCTCCACGTCCGGCCGGGAGGGCGAGCGATGAGCAGCAACAGCAGCGGTACGGACACGGCGCGAGCGGCACGGCTCGGCGTACTGAAGACCTACAAGCTGTATGTGGGCGGCAAGTTCCCCCGCAGCGAGAGCGGCCGGGTGTACGAAGTGAGCGACACGAAGGGCAACTGGCTGGCGAACGCCCCGCAGGCCTCCCGCAAGGACGCCCGGGACGCGGTGTCGGCCGCGCGCAAGGCCTTCGGCGGCTGGTCGGCGGCGACCGCGTATCTGCGCGGCCAGATCCTGTACCGGATCGCGGAGATGCTCGAGGGCCGCCGCGACCAGTTCGTGCGCGAAGTGGCCGAGGCGGAGGGCCTGTCGAAGCCGAAGGCCGCGGTTCAGGTGGACGCGGCGATCGACCGCTGGGTTTGGTACGCGGGCTGGACGGACAAGATCGCGCAGGTCGCGGGCGGTGCGAACCCGGTGGCCGGGCCGTACTTCAACCTCTCCTCGCCGGAGCCGACCGGCGTGGTGGCGGTGCTCGCCCCGCAGAAGTCGTCGTTCCTCGGGCTGGTCTCGGTGCTGGCCCCGGTGATCGCCACGGGCAACACGGCGATCCTCGTGGCCTCCGAGGACGCCCCGCTGCCCGCCCTCTCCCTGTCCGAGGTGCTCGCCACCTCCGACCTGCCGGGCGGCGTGGTGAACGTCCTGTCCGGGCGTACGGCGGAGATCGCCGCACCGCTCGCCGCGCACCGGGACGTCAACGCGATCGACCTGACCGGCGCCGAGGACCCGGACCTGGCCCGCGAGCTGGAGGCGGCGTCCGCGGACAACCTCAAGCGGGTACTGCGTCCACAGGCCGTGGACTTCGCGGCCGACCCGGGCACGCACCGCCTCACGTCCTTCCTGGAGACGAAGACGGTGTGGCACCCGACGGGTTCCCTGGGCGCTTCCGGCTCGGGCTACTGACCCCGGGAGCTCCGTCGTACGGCCCCCGGACCACCGCACAGCGAGGCCCCGCCACCCGTTCCTCAGGTTCTGGGCGGCGGGGCCTCGGCCTGTCGTAGGGGCCCGGGGTCAGCCCTTCAGAAGGCCCGTCACCTGGTCGGCGACGGGAAGGTCGCCGAGCGAGGCTCCGCGGGCGAGCGGACCGGTGACGATCTCCGTGGACAGCGGCTTGAAGTCGGCGATCTGGGTGCCGACCGCGTTGTTCAGCGGGTCGACGGCGGTGTTCGCCAGCGGGTTCAGCTGAAGGTCGGTGGCCGGGGCGAGGCCGTTCGTCACGGCGCTCTTCAGGCCCGCCGCGGCGGCCGCGCCGGGCTCCATCTCGTCCGGCGCCGAGGCCCCGGCCGGCTCTGCGGGCGCCGCCTGCGCCGCCGCGCCGCCCGCCGCGAGCGCGGCACCCGCGGCGGCGAGGGTGACTCCGGCGCGCAGCAGGGCACGGCCCGGACGCCCCGCCCCGGTGGGCCGTGCGTGCCGTCCGCGGCCGGACCGCTGCGCCGCTCCCGTGGGGTCCATCGGTTCCGGTTCCGTCATGGGGCTCATCGGGTACCACCTGTCCGGCAGATCGAGGGTGCGCGGGGCCGGCCGGGTCGGGGCCCGCGTAGTCATACGCGCACCGACAGTAATGGAGGTGTGATCCGCGTACCAAAGCCCGCCCCATGGGGTCACTCGTGCGAGCGGATGGCCCACACTGGTGTCCCGTGAGCTCGCATCCGCCGATACCGACGCGTGTCGTCCTGCTGACCGGCCCTTCGGGCTCCGGTAAGTCCCGCCTCGCCGCCCTGACCGGGCTGCCGGTGCTACGCCTCGACGACTTCTACAAGGAGGCCGGGGACCCCACGCTGCCGCAGGTGCCGGGCAGTTCGGACATCGACTGGGACTCCCCGCTGTCCTGGGACGCCGAGGCCGCCGTGGCCGCCGTCGTGGAACTGTGCCGCACCGGACGTACCCGAGTACCGGTCTACGACATCTCGACCAGCTCCCGGGTGGGCGAGGAATCCCTCGACATCGATCGCACCCCACTGGTCGTGGCCGAGGGCATCTTCGCGGCGGAGATCGTCGGCCGGTGCCGCGAACTGGGCGTGCTGGCCGATGCGTTGTGCCTGCGGGGCCACCCGTCCACCACGTTCCGCCGCCGGCTGCTGCGGGACCTGCGGGAGAGCCGCAAGTCCGTGCCGTTCCTGCTGCGGCGCGGCTGGCGCCTGATGCGCACGGAGCGCTCCATCGTCGCCCGCCAGGCCGCCCTCGGCGCGCATCCGTGCGCCAAGCAGGAGGCACTCGGCCGCCTCGCCGCGGCCGCGGCAGGCCGCCTCACCAAGCCCGCCGCGGCCCCGGACCGCGCCTGAGGCACCCGGGGCGGCCGACGACCGCCGCGGGGTCAGTGAGCGACGGGCTGCGGCTCCAGCGCCTCCGCCGCGGCGAGCGCGACGGCCTCGCTCACGCTGTGCAGCGCCGCCGCCCTCTCCCCGTCCGTCATCCGGGCCGGGCCGTACGTGACGACCGGGTCGAGGACCTGGTAGCCGACGAACTCCAGCATCCCGCGGTGGATATGGAACAGGAAGTCGTCCATCGAGCCGTAGAGACCGCCGGGCCGGAACTCCTCGCTCGCCCCGCCCGTCGTGAACAGCAGCATCGCCCGCTTCCCGGCGAGTGCCGCGTCGCCGAGGATGCCGTACCCCCCGCCGAAGACCCCGCCCATCACGAAGACGCGGTCCACCCACCCCTTGAGGACGGCGGGCAGCGAGAACCACCACAGCGGGAACGACAGCACGAGCAGATCGGCGGCGAGCAGCCGGTCGAGGTGGGCCTTCACGACCGCGTCGAGCGTCCCGTTCTCGACGGCGCGCTGCTGCTCGGCCTGCGGCTTGAAGTACCCGTCCATCGGCTCGAATTCACCCCGCGTGAGCGCCGGGTCCCATGCCTCCGCGTACAGGTCGAGGACGTCGACCCGGTATCCGGCATCGCGCAGCGCCTGGGCGGCGGTGGCCGTCTGCGCCGAACTGAACGAGCGGGACTCGGGGTGGGCGTGAACGATCAGGGCGATGGGTGCAGCGTCTGAGGTCGACATGAAGGAATCATATCGACGTATTGCGATTCGTCAATCAGATGCTGGTGTCCCACCCACCAGACGCTGGTGCCCCGCCCCTCAGATGCTGGTGCCGATCGCTTCCGCCACCTGCGCCAGCCGCTCGTCGTCACGCCGGTAGTGGGTCCACTTGCCCACCCGGGTGGGATGCACGAGCCCCGCCCGCTCGAGCGTGCTCATGTAGCTGGAGACCGTGGACTGGGCGAGTCCGGACTTCGCCTGGATGTGCGTGACGCACACGCCGACGACCCGACGGTCCGCGATCGGCTCGTACGCCCCGAAGGACGACTCGGGGTCCTTCAGCCACTGCATGATCTGCAGACGGGCCGGGTTGCCGAGGGCCTTGAACACCTCGATCAGGTCACCCGATGCCGATTCCGTCACTGCGGCCATGAGCCACCTCTCTCGCCGAACACTTCGACAGACCACGGTATCTCGATGCCTGGTCCGCGGCGGTCGGCCCGAGACGGGCCCCACAAACGGCAACGGGACCGGAAAGACCCCCCGGCCTCCCGATCCCGCAACCGATTGTCGAATCCCGTACTGCTCCCCCGTGGGATTCGTCCCCCGCGGGCCCCGTCCTGGCGGCCCCCGTCCCCCCGTCCCCCCGTTCCCCCGTTCCCCCGTGTTTCCGTTCCCCCCGGAACGTTCCGCCGCTCCCCCGAGCGACGCCCCCCGACCTTCCGCGATGCGGTCTAGGCGACCAGTTCGCCGAAGGACTCCTCCAGGTCACGGCCGAAGCTGAGGACCTCGTCCTCGCGCAGCCGGCGGAGCGACCGCCAGATGCTGGACTTCACCGTGCCGACACTGATGTCGAGAATGTCCGCGATCTCCGGGTCCGTGCGGCCCTCGTAGTAGCGCAGGACGAGCATGGTGCGCTGCAGTTCGGGCAGCCGGGCGAGCGCCTGCCACAGGACGGCGCGCAGTTCGGTGCCGCGCATCGCGTCCGTGTCACCGACGGTCTCCGGAAGTTCTTCGGTCGGATACTCGTTGAGCTTGCGCCGACGCCAGGCACTGATGTGGAGATTTGTCATCGTGCGGCGCAGGTAACCGCCGACCGCGGCCTTGTCGCTGATCCGGTCCCAGGCGCGGTAGGTGGAGAACAGTGCGCTCTGCAGCAGGTCCTCGGCCTCGAAACGGTCACCGGTCAAGTGGTAGGCGGTTGCGTACAGGGAGGCGCGGCGCTCCTTCACGTAGGCGGTGAACTCCGCCTCCGACAGGGACGCCGTGCGCTCCCCCGAGCCCTCCCCGTACACCGCTCCCGCAGCGGCACCAACCTTCTGACGTGCGTCAACAACCGTCATGTACGACGTGTGCTGACGCCCGGTACCGCGAGCGCACCCCCGCCCGCTCACGGCACCGGACTTCTCTCCCCTTACGTCGTGCAAGCGCGTGACTACTGCGCCAGAACTGGTGCTCTGCAGCGTGTTCATCTCGCGCCCCCCGTCGTGGAGTCTCGTTTTTTCCGTGTGCCAAAGAGCTTGCCGGGGGACTTTCATGGCGGTGTCCGCCGACTGTCACAGACCTGTCACAGGGGCTTCTGCTGTGGAGGAGAAGGGTGGGAGCGCTCCAACTGTCGAAACCCCACCGCCCCATGGGCCAGAATGACCTCTGTGCCTTCCCTGTTGCTGATCGAGGACGACGACGCCATCCGCACGGCCCTGGAGCTGTCGCTGACGCGCCAGGGGCATCGTGTGGCCACAGCCGCCACTGGAGAGGACGGTCTGAAGCTACTGCGCGAGCAGCGCCCCGACCTGATCGTGCTCGACGTGATGCTGCCCGGGATCGATGGGTTCGAGGTGTGCCGGCGCATCCGGCGCACCGACCAACTGCCCATCATCCTGCTCACCGCGCGCAACGACGACATCGACGTGGTGGTGGGCCTGGAGTCCGGCGCCGACGACTATGTCGTGAAACCCGTCCAGGGCCGGGTGCTCGACGCCCGGATCCGGGCGGTGCTGCGCCGCGGCGAGCGCGAGGCGAACGACGCCGCGGTGTTCGGTTCCCTGGTGATCGACCGCTCCGCCATGACCGTCACCAAGGACGGCGAGGACCTGCAGCTCACGCCGACCGAGCTGCGCCTGCTGCTCGAACTGAGCCGCCGGCCCGGACAGGCCCTGTCCCGGCAGCAGTTGCTCCGGCTGGTCTGGGAGCACGACTACCTCGGTGACTCGCGCCTGGTGGACGCCTGTGTGCAGCGGCTGCGCGCCAAGGTGGAGGACGTACCGTCCTCGCCGACCCTGATCAGGACCGTGCGCGGAGTGGGCTACCGGCTGGACACGCCTCAGTGACCAAGGCGTCCGACGGCAAGCGGCGGGTCTGGAGCCGGAAGGTGCTCGCCGGACTGCGCTTCACCAGTCTCCGGCTGCGCCTCGTCGTGGTGTTCGGCCTGGTCGCCCTCACCGCCGCGGTGTCCGCGTCCGGGATCGCGTACTGGCTCAACCGCGAGGCCGTGCTCACGCGTACGCAGGACGCGGCGCTGAACGACTTCGAGGAGGAGATGCAGAACCGGGCCGGTTCGCTGCCTCCCGAGCCCACCCAGGACGACCTCGAGGCTGCCGCCGTCCGTATGTCGCAGAGCAGCCAGCGCTACAGCGTGCTGCTCATGGGCGAGGACCCGAACGGCAAGACGGTCGTCGGCAATTCCGACCTGGACAGCTTCACGCTCACCGACGTGCCGAAGTCGCTGCAGAAGGCCGTGAACGAGAAGCGGCCGCTGGAGAAGGGCAACAAGGACGAGTACCACCTCTTCTGGCAGCGCAAGACGGCCGACGGGACGCCCTATCTGGTGGGCGGTACGCGGGTGATGGGCGACGGGCCGACCGGCTACATGCTCAAGTCGCTCGAGCCGGAGGCCGAGGATCTCGGGTCGCTCGCCTGGTCGTTGGGCATCGCCACGGGCCTGGCCCTGATCGGGGCGGCGCTGCTCGCGCAGGCCGCGGCGACGACCGTACTGAAGCCGGTGCACCGGCTCGGGGTGGCCGCGCGCCGGCTCGGCGAGGGCAAGCTGAACACGCGCCTGCGAGTGTCCGGAACCGATGAACTGGCCGAGCTCTCCAGGACGTTCAACCGCACGGCGGAGAACCTGGAGAAGAAGGTCGCGGACATGAGTGCCCGCGAGGAGTCCAGCCGCCGTTTCGTCGCCGACATGTCGCACGAGCTGCGGACGCCGCTGACCGCGATCACGGCCGTCTCGGAGGTGCTCGAGGAGGAGGCGGACAGCCTCGACCCGATGATCGAGCCCGCCGTACGGCTGGTGGTCAGCGAGACCCGCCGGCTCAACGACCTGGTGGAGAACCTGATGGAGGTGACCCGCTTCGACGCGGGCACCGCACGGCTCGTCCTCGACGACGTGGACATCGCCGACCAGATCACCGCCTGCATCGACACCCGTGCCTGGCTGGACGCCGTGGACCTGGACGCCGAGCGCGGGATCACCGCCCGGCTCGACCCGCGCCGCCTCGACGTCGTCCTCGCCAACCTGATCGGCAACGCCCTCAAGCACGGCGGCTCCCCGGTCCGCGTCCAGGTGCGGCTCGAGGGCGACGATCTGCTGATCCGGGTACGCGACCACGGGCCCGGCATTCCCGAGGAGGTCCTGCCGCACGTGTTCGACCGGTTCTACAAGGCGAGCGCGTCCCGGCCGCGTTCCGAGGGCAGCGGGCTCGGCCTGTCGATCGCCCTGGAGAACGCACATATCCACGGTGGCGAGATCACCGCCGCGAACCTCGCGGAGGGCGGCGCCGTGTTCACGCTGCGACTGCCTCGCGACGCCTCGCACATGGTGGATCAGCCCGACGAGTCCCCGGAGTCCACGGAGGGCTCGGCATGAGACTGCGTGACTCGGTACGGCGAGTGCCGCTGCGTTCCGCCCTGTTCGGGGTGCTGTGCTGCGCGACGCTGGCCGGCTGCGGGATCCGGCCGACGGAGGTGCCGACGGACTTCGGGCCCGCGCCCTCACGGGTGCCGTGCGCGGCGTCGGCCCCGGAGGTCGGCACCCAGGCGTCGGCCGGGATTCCGGTACAGGTGTTCTTGATCTGCAGCTCGCAGCTGGTGGCCGTGGACCGGACCGTACAGCTCAAGGACGACGCCGGCGCGAGCGACCGTGTACGGGTGGCCCAGGCCCTCGTCGACGAACTGCAGGAGCCGCCGTCCCCGGTCGAGGGCCAGTCCGGCTTCACCACGGACGTGCGCGGGCCGATCACCGTGGCCGGGCCGAAGGCCGGCGACCCGCGGGCGACGCTGCGCCTGAGCGCGGACCCCGCCGGCCTCACCCCGTACGCGCTGGCTCAGCTGGTCTGTACGCTCGCGCAGTCCGAGGCGGGCGAGGGCGGTCGCAGCGCGGTGCTCGGTGGTCCGGGTGCCGTTGAGCCGCGACGTTACGAGTGCGCGGACGAGACCCGCTCGCGGCCCGGGGAATCGGGTCCTCCGGCGGAGACCGTGGGCTGATCGGGCCGCCGGGAAAGGCGCGCCCAGGCGGTCTTGCGGGCGCACTGGAGTGACATACGCGGCACTGGCGATTTCGGGGCAAGCTTGCGGAACCGATCCTGCCGATGCTCGCGTCTTGGGGGTCGTGCAGCGTCAAGGCTCGGGCGGCGGAAGTGCCGCGGTCCACGTTCGCGCGGCAGGAATCGTCGTCCTCGCCGTGCATCTTCTGGTCGTCGGCTGGATCACGCTGCGGCCGCTCGACGTGCCGTGGGTCAGTGCCGCCAATCTCCAGCCGTTCGCCGGGATCCGCGCCGATCTGGCCCTCGGACCTGCCGAGGCCGCACGCCGGATCGGCGAGAGCATGCTGCTGCTCGCCCCGCTCGGGGTACTCCTGCCACTGGTCGGCGGCCGGCTGCACGCCTCGCGGCTCACCTCGCTGATGCGGACGGTGGCCGCGGCCGCTCTGATGTCCCTGACGATCGAGTTGCTGCAGACCGGGGTGCCGGGTCAGGTCGTGGACGTGGACTCGATGTTCCTCAACACGGCCGGGGTGGCGATCGTCCACCTCTCCTTCGTACCGGCGATGCGCGCCCGGCTCCGACGCAGGGGCGAGACGGTCGCGGTGCTCCCCCTCCCTCGGGACGAGCCCCCTCAGGGATCGACCCCGACGATTCCCAGGGTCGGGATCGCCCCCCAGTCCGACGTTCTGCCGGCTTCGCGCTCGTACGGTTGAAGACATCGGGGCAACGTCGAGAGTGCCCCACCGAGGTTCGCGAAGGAGCCACCATGACCGCCCTTGCCCGCCCCACTGACGGACGGATGATCGGCGGAGTGTGCGCAGCGCTGGCACGGCGCTTCGGCACCTCCGCGAGCACGATGCGCGTGATCTTCCTGGTGTCCTGTCTGCTGCCCGGCCCGCAGTTCCTGCTCTACATCGCGATGTGGGTGCTGCTGCCGTCCGAGAAGTCCGCTCGGGCGAACGCCTCCGCCTGGTGACCCCGGCGTGACGCGCCACGTCCGAGCGCGGACGCGGACGCAGCCGCAGACGTACGAAGAGGCCGACCCGGCACCTGGCCGGGTCGGCCTCCTGCTGTCTCGCGGGGACGGGTCAGCCGAGCGGCAGGCCGTCCGTCGGGAGACCGCCGAGCAGGCCGCCGACCGGGCCGGCGGCGTCGGTGGGCAGGCCCGAGGTGGCCTGGTCGAGAGCCGGAGCGGCCTGGCCGACGGCCATCTCGCTCGCGGCGAGGGCCTCGGAGCCACCGGCCGGCAGGAGCTGCGCGGCGGACTCGACGGGCAGGGTCGAGGTCACCGTGTCGAGGGCCCCCGTCGCGTCGGGCAGGGCGGGCGCTGCCGAGGCGGCACCACCGGCGGCAACGGCGAAAGCGGCACCGAGAGCGGCGACACCGAGGGACTTGACGGCAGTCTGCTTCATGGGGAGTACGTCCTTGTGAGGGGGTTGAAGAGCGGTCCCGCAAGCTAGCCATCCGTGAAGCGCGGTCGCAAACACCGAAACGCGGCCCGTATTCGATCTTCGCAGCGGTGTGATTTTCACTGCCACGGACCGGACATCGACGCAAAACAGCAGGTCACGGCCCCACGGGCGGCGGACTGCCGCAGTACGTCGTCGAAGGGGTGCCGCATGATCCACAGACCGTCACGGACGGGGCGTTCACTTCAACGAATGAACGCTCCGGGCCCGGCCTTGACGGATCGACGGGGAACATCCGCGCGAGGGGGCACCTGAACGGCCGATGCCCCCGCCGGAGCGGGGGCATCGGGCCGCGAGAAGCGGGGCGTCGGACGTCAGGCGGAGCTCTCGGCGAGGTCGCCGCCGGAGGCGGTCTGGCGGAAGAGCCACTCGGACTTGAGCTCGGCGTACCCGGGCTTGATCACGTCGTTGATCATCGCCAGGCGCTCGTCGAACGGGATGAAGGCCGACTTCATCGCGTTGACCGTGAACCACTGCATGTCGTCGAGGCTGTAGCCGAAAGTCTCGACGAGGCGCTGGAACTCCTGGCTCATGCTGGTCCCGGACATCAGCCGGTTGTCCGTGTTCACGGTGGCGCGGAAGTGCAGCTTGCGCAGCAGTCCGATCGGGTGTCCGGCGTACGAATCGGCCGCGCCGGTCTGCAGGTTGGACGTCGGGCACAGCTCGAGCGGGATGCGCTTGTCGCGTACGTACGAGGCGAGGCGGCCGAGTTGGACCGTGCCGTCCTCGGCGACCTCGATGTCGTCGATGATGCGCACGCCGTGGCCGAGCCGGTCGGCGCCGCACCACTGCAGGGCCTGCCAGATCGACGGCAGGCCGAAGGCCTCGCCGGCGTGGATGGTGAAGTGGTTGTTCTCGCGCTTCAGGTACTCGAAGGCGTCCAGGTGGCGGGTGGGCGGGAAGCCCGCCTCGGCGCCCGCGATGTCGAAGCCGACGACGCCGTGATCGCGGTAGCGGTTGGCGAGTTCGGCGATCTCCAGGGCGCGGGCCGCGTGCCGCATGGCGGTGAGCAGGGCGCCGACGCGGATCCGGTGGCCGTTCTCACGGGCCCGGCGCTCGCCTTCGCGGAAGCCCTCGTCGACGGCTTCGACGACCTCTTCCAGGGTGAGGCCGCCCTCGAGGTGCTGCTCGGGCGCGTACCGGATCTCGGCGTAGACGACGCCGTCCTCGGCCAGGTCCTCCGCGCACTCCGCTGCGACCCTGACCAGGGCGTCCCTGGTCTGCATGACGGCGCAGGTGTGCGAGAAGGTCTCCAGGTAGCGCTCCAGGGAGCCGGAGTCCGCGGCCTCGCGGAACCAGGTGCCGAGCTTGTCGGGCTCTGTCTCCGGGAGGCCGCCGTACCCGTTCTCGCGGGCGAGGTCGACGATGGTGCCGGGGCGGAGACCGCCGTCGAGGTGGTCGTGCAGGAGTGCCTTGGGCGCTCGGCGGATCTGCTCCAAGGTCACGGCGGGAGTGGTCTGGCTCGTCATTGCCGCACTCTACCGCCTACGCGCGTAGAACTCCCGTCTTCTTTCAGACCTCCCTGGTGTGCGGCACCGGGCCGCCGTTCTCCGCCCGGACCGTCGTCGCCGTGGCACGGAGTGCAGGACGATGCGTAACAGTGACCGCACGGCAGGGTTCCGTACACCTGGGCTTCTGACAGTGTTGAGCTATGCCACAGCAAGCGACGCCCGTACGTGGCGCCCGACTTGGCCGGGCCCTCGGGGCCGAATCGACATCCGTGAGCGGTGTGGTGCTGCTGCTCCCCGGGGGCGAGGAGAACTCCACACGCCGCACCTCACCGCTGGCCCTCGCGACGGTCCGCGCGCTCGGCCGGTCCCTGGTCAAGGCCGGCAAGGACGAAGGCCTGGTGGCGCACGTGGTGCGGCACGGCGAGCGCGGCTGGAACGGCCCCGACGCCCGCCCCGCCAAGGACGCGACCTGGGCGGCGGACGAGGTGGTGCGGCGGTACGGCGACGTGCCGGTCTGCCTGGCCGGTATCGGCATGGGCGGGCGTGCGGCGCTCCACTCCGGGGGGCACGTGGCCGTCAACTCGGTTCTCGCGCTCGCCCCTTGGCTGCCCGAGGACGACATGGCCGCCGAACCCGAACCGGTGAAACAGCTCGGCGGCCGCCGCGTTCTGGTCGTGCACGGGACGAACGACGAGCGGACCGACCCGGAACTGTCGTTCCGTTTCACCGAGCGGGTGAAGAAGACCAATCGGGACGCCTGCCGGTTCGAGGTGCACTCGGACGGGCACGCGCTGCATCAGCACCGGCACGAAGTCTTCGCGCTGGCCGCGGACTTCGTCATCGGCTCGCTGTACGACCGGTCCTTCGCGCGACCCCTGGCGGACGCCTTCGCCGCTCCTCCACCGCTCGGGCTGCGAATGCCGCTCGCCTCGGGGTTCGGGCGGTCGCTGCGGCGCTGAGGGCGGAAGCGCTGCGGTGCCGAGGGGGAGGGCGGCAGGTACCGAACCGCTCGGAGCCGCAGGTGTCGAACCGCTCAGCGGCGCCCGGAGAACAGCGTCAGCAAGCGGGCGACCTCGGCGGCCATCGCCTGCCGTCCACGGCTCACATAGCGCCTGGGATCGACGATGCCCGGACCGGTGTCGAGGACGGTGCGCACGGCTCCGGTGAAGACCGCGTTGAGATGCGTCGAGATATTGATCTTCCGGATGCCCGCAGCGGCCGCCGCCGCCAGCATCGCATCGTCCGCGCCGGAGGAACCGTGCAGGACGAGCGGGACGGGTACGGCGGCGCGCAGGGCGTCGACCAGTCCGAGGTCGATACGGGCACTGCGTTCGGTCATGTGGTGACTGGTGCCCACGGCGACGGCGAGGGCGTCCACTCCGGTCTCCGCCACGAAGCGGGCCGCCTCGTGCGGGTCGGTGCGGACCCCCGGGGCGTGCGCACCGTTCTTGCCGCCGATCTCGCCGAGTTCCGCTTCGACGAAAACACCCTGCCGCCGGCAGCGACGGGCGATCTCGCGGGTACGGGCGACGTTCTCGTGCCACGGCAGATGGGCACCGTCGTACATCACGGAGGTGAAGCCGAGGGCGACGGCGTCGTCGACGAGTTCGGGCCGGACGGCGTGGTCGAGGTGCAGGACAGCGGGCACGGCCGCACTCGCGATGGCGGTGCGGGCCGCCGCGGCGAGCGGGGCCAGGGCGCCGTGATGGGCGACGGCGTTCTCGCTGATCTGCACGATGACGGGCAGCCGGGCCTGTTCGGCTCCGGCCAGGACTGCTTCCAACTGCTCGATGAGGGCGATGTTGAAGGCGCCGACCGCGCCCTTCCCGGTCGGGAGCAGTTCGTACGGGCTGGTCAAAGGCATGGTGCACTTTCGGGTGCGAGGATCGGTGGTCGGGCTCGGACGGGTGAGCGGTCGCAGGCGTCCGCCGTGCGGGCCCGGCCTGCGCGGTCGACGCCGCCCCGCACGGGGCGGCGGCCGGTCAGGTGAGGACCACCGATCGGGTCAGGTGGGCGGGCCGGTCGGGGTCGCGTCCCGCGGCCTCGCTCAGGCGTACCGCGAGGCGTTGGGCGAGGACGAGCTCGGCGAGCGGGTGCCACTGCGGCCGGCGAAGTCGAGCCCCGGTGGCCTCGATCTGCTCGGCCAACGCCGAGGGCAGGGGGGACAGGCTCCACACCGACCGCCCGGGGCCCGCCACGGCGATGGGGCCGTGGCGGTACTCCATCACCGCATACGACTCGGTCCAATGGGCGGCCGCTTCCCGTACCTTCAGCGCTGCCTCGTGAGCCAGGCCGGTGTGCCAGTCCGCGCCGAGGAAGGTGATCTGCTGTGCCGTCACCAGGTCGGGGAACAACTCCAGCGGGGTATCCAGCGCACGGGGTACGTCGGCCAGCGCCTGGTCGAGGTCCTGCCCCAAGTGGGCCATGAGCAGCACGAGTTGGGTCGTCGGATAGCGGGTCTGGACGACGGACTGCTCGTCGGCCCAGTCGAGACCGACCACATCGTGGGCCGCTCGGGCCGCGGGCGAGTCGGGCACGGCCGTGATGGTGGTGACGCGGGCGGCCGGCCGGGCCGCCTCGATCGCGCTGAGGATCTCGGTCGTGGTGCCCGAACGGGTCAGGGCGAGGATCCGGTCGTAGGGGCGGTGCAGCGGGGCCGCCGAGGCGGCGAACGCGTCGGTCGGCCCCTGTCCGGTGGCCTCGCGCAGCTGTGCGTAGGCCTGGGCCATGAACAGGGAGGTGCCACAGCCGATGACGGCGACCCGCTCCCCCTTGGCGGGCAGCGCCGGGAGGTGTTCGGGCAGTTCACCTAGCGCCCGCTGCCAGCTCTGCGGCTGCGTGGCGATCTCCTGGCTCGTCCGCGGCAGAGCGGCGTGCTGCCGGACGGCGGCGTTCTGCGGCACGGGGTCGTGCGGAGGCGTGGTGTCGTGCGGGGGCGTGGTGTCGTGCTTGGGCATGGTGGTGTTCGCGGCTTTCCGTGAGGGCGTGTACGAGCTGCGTCGGGAGGGTGGGCTCGTCGGTCAGCTGCCCAGCAGTGCGCGCAGGCCCGGCTGGAGTCGCTCGCCGTGGGCCTGAACCATGTCGTCGCACAGCTGCCAGATGCGCTCGACGGGCAGGGCTGCGGCGGTGGCCGGGTCGATCATGGCCGCGTGCCTGATGTGGCGTGGCGCGTCCTCGACGGCGGCGCGGACCACCAGGTCGTTCATGCTGAGGTAGGTACGGTTGAGCGCGGCCAACTGGGGCGGCAGGGCTCCGACGCGGGTGGGCCGGATGCCCGAGTCGTCGACCAGGCACGGCACTTCGACCACGCCGTGTGCGGGCAGGTTGTCGATCAGGCCGCGGTTGGGGACATTGCCGTAGACGGTGCGTGGAGTGCCGGTCACGGTGCTGTGGATGATCTGCGGGGCGTATTCCATGGTGCCCTCGACCGCCAGGGCCTCCCCCGCGGCCAGGGCCTGCCGCGTGTGCCGGTACTCCGCGGCGTTCTCCTCGACGATGCCGAGGTAGGCGCCGATCGGCAGCCGCAGTCGCTCGACCTCGCTGTCGTGGTGCAGATACCAGGGCACGTACTCGCTGGAGTGCTCGCTGGTCTCCGTCGGGTAGTACCCGAGGCGCCGGTACATGTCCACGCGCACCCGGCGCCGCAACTGCTCGTCGGACGCGATCAGTTCATCCAGTGCGGAGTACAGGTCGCGGCCCTGGTGCTCGAAGCGGAGCACCCACGCCTGGTGGTTGACGCCCGCGGCCCGGTAGGTGATCTCCTCGTACGGAACGTTCACCAGCTTGGCCAGGTCCCGCATCGTCCAGTACACGGAGTGGCACAGGCCCACGACCTTGGTGAGGCCGGTGGCCGCGGTGAGGTACTGGACGTTCATGGCCATGGGGTTGGTGTAGTTGAGCAGCCAGGCGTCCGGGCAGACCTCGCTCATGTCGCGGCCGAGGTCGCGCAGGAACGGGAACGTGCGCAGGGCGCGGAAGATGCCGCCGACGCCGAGCGTGTCCCCGATCGTCTGCCTCAGCCCGTAGCGGGCGGGCACCTCGAAGTCGGTACGGGTGGCGTCGTCCATGCCGATCTGCACGATGTTGATGACGAAGTCGGCTCCGGCCAGCGCCGCGCGACGCTCGGCGTGCGCGGTGATCGTCGCGTGTTCCGCCCCGCGCCGCTGGGCGATGTAGGTCGCCGCCGCCTGTGCGGTGCCCAGGCGTTCGGGATCGATGTCGTGCAGGGCGATGTGGGCGCCGGTCAGCTCGGCGAAGGCGAACAGGTCGGCGAGCAGGCCCTGGGTGAAGACGACGCTGCCTGCCCCCATGAAGGCGATCTTGGGGTGGGTCATGAGGTGGGTGCTCCGGTACGGGTGGTGTGGGCGAGGGCTTGGTTCCAGGTGGGCTGGGCGGCCGTGCCGCCGTGTGCCCGGGTGGACAGGGCGCCGCAGGTGACGGCGAACTGCAGGGCTTCGTGAGGGGGTTGGCCGGCCAGGGTGGCGGCGATGAAGCCGGCGTCGAAGCTGTCGCCGGCCCCGACGGTGTCCCGGGGCGTGACGGGCAGGCCGGGAACGCTCAGCAGCTGCCGGCCGTCGTGGCACAGCGCGCCGTCCGCCCCGTTCTTGACCACGGCCAACGGGCCGCGTGCAGCGAGCAGTTCGGCCGCCTGTGCGGGGGTTTGTGCGCGCGGTCCGGCCAACTGGCGGGCTTCCGCGGCGTTGGGCAGCAGGATGTCGGTGTGGGAGAGGACGCCGTCGAGTCCGGTCCATGCGCCGGCAGGGTCGTCCTGGGTGTCAAGGGACGTGGTCGCGCCGTGCTCGCGAGCGGTCCGCAGCAGCTGCGGGAGGTCGGCCGCGAGCCGTGGTTGCAGGAAGTACGAGGCGCTGTGCACATGCCGGGTCGTCGCGAGCAGGTCGTCGGGGACGTCCGAGCCGCTGGTCGCGGTGAGGGTGCCGGGCGAGGTGAGGACGGCGCGGTCGTCTTCCTGGGTGAGGACGACGGTCAGCGGGGTGGGCAGCGCCGGGTCGATGTGCAGGGCGCGGGTGTCGATGCCGTGGCCGGCCAGGGTGGTGCGGATGTAGTGCCCGGCATCGTCGTTGCCGACACGGCCCGCGAAGGCCACCTCCAGCCCGAGCCGTGCGGCTCCGCAGGCCATGATCGCGGCGGAGCCGCCGAGGGTGAGTGCGCCGGCCTCGACGAGTTGTTCGCGCTGGCCGAAGGCGAGTGGCGCGGTCAAGGGGCCCAGAATCACGTCGGGGTTGGCGTCGCCGATGACGAGCAGGTCGTACCGGTGGGGCATCACATGTCCTCGAGGTCGTACGGGAAGGCGTGGAGCCGGCCGGGAGGGAAGGCCGCGGGCGGGCGTGTGCGGAGCGCCGGTGGGGCCCTCAGCCCTTGAGGCCGGTGGCGGTGAGGGACCGTATGAAGGTCTTCTGCGCGGCGAGGAACGCGAGCATCACCGGCAGCACGGTGATCACGTTGCCCGCCATCACCGCGGACCAGCGGGTGTGGTGGGTTCCTTGGAAGGTGGTCAGCCCCAGTTGCAGCGTGTACTGGGTGTCGTGGTTGATCGCGATCAGCGGCCAGGTCAGGTCGTTCCAGGTGGTCAGGAATGTCAGCACGGCGACGGTGGCGAGCGCGGGTCGGGCCAGCGGGAGCACGATCGCCCACAGCACCCGCAGCCGGGAGCAGCCGTCGATCCACGCGGCCTCCTCCAACTCCCGTGGCAGGGAGAGGAAGAACTGCCGCAGCAGGAACACCGCGAACGGCGTCACCAGGGACGGCACGATGAGCGCGCCGAGCGTGTCGATGAGGCCGAGATTCTTCATGACCAGGAACGTGGGGATCATGGTCAGCTGGAACGGCACCGCCATGGTCGCCAGCATCAGCACCAGGAGCACCCGCGAACCGCCGAACCGCATCCGGGCGAAGGCGTAGCCGCCGAGCGCGCCGAACACGAGATTCGAGGCGACCGCGACCGCCGAGACGATCATCGAGTTGAGCAGCCAGCGCGGGAACATGCCGTTGCCGAGCACGTAGCGGTAGCCGCTGAGGTCGATGCCGGAGGGCACCAGTGCGGGCGGGAACCGGTTGAACTGGGCGTCGCTCATCACCGAACTGGCCAGCAGCCACAGCAGCGGCAGTGCGAACAGCCCGGCGAGCGGTGCGAGGAACAGATGCGAGGCGTTGAAGGGCAGGCGCAGGCCACGGCGGCCGGTTGCGGCCGAGGCCGCGGCCGTGTGCTGGTGGCCGGTCTCGGGCGGGGTGGTGGTCGTGGTCATGAGGCGGCCGCTTCCGTACGGGGGCGGCGCTCGCGGCCGCGGACGACGCGCAGGAGCACGGCCGGCACGAGCAGCGCCAGAGCGAGGACGTATGCGGCGGCGGCGCCGTATCCGGCGGTGAAGTTCTTGAACGCCTGCTCCCAGATGAAGTAGACGATCACCGTGGTGGAGCCGAGCGGCCCGCCCTTGGTGGTCACGTACACCAGGTCGAAGGCCTGCAGTGCCTGGACGGTCTGCCACAGCAGCAGGAAGACGCTGACGGGTACGAGGGTGGGCAGGGTGACGTGGCGCAGGATGTGCCGGCGTTCGGCTCCGTCCAGGCGTGCGGCCTCGATCAGTTCCTTCGGTACGTCCTGCAGCGCGGCCAGGTAGACGACGGTGCACAGGCCGGTGCCGCTCCACAGGGAGATGGCCACCAGCACGTACAGCGCCTGCGACGGGTCGGTGAGGAAGCCCTGCGCCGAGACGCCGAGGCGGTGCAGCAGGGAGTTGGCGGCGCCGAACTCGGGGTCGAGGACGAAGGAGAACAGCACGCCCTGGGCCGTGGCGGAGACGACGAACGGCACGAAGAACAGCGTGCGGTACAGGCCGACGAAGCGTATGCGCTGGTTCAGGGCCAGGGCGAGCGCCAGGCCCGCAGCGATGCTCAGCGGAACGTACAGAAAGGTGTAGATCAGCGTGTTCTGCACGGCCTCGTGGAAGTGCGGATCCTGCGCCAGGGCACGGTAGTTGTCCATGCCGACCCAGCGGCTGGGCGTGACGAGGTCGCTGGCGCGGAAGGACAGCAGCAGCGACCACAGGACCGGGACGACACTCAGGCCGAGGATGACCACGACGGCCGGTGAGACGAACGCCCAGGCAGTGGCGGCCTCACCGCGGCGGCGTCGGCGCAGGGAACGGGCGGTGGACCGGGTGGTGGACCGGGCGGGCGGCACCGTCAGCGGTGCGGGGAGTCGGGGCATGTCAGGCCCTCAACGCGGGATCAGCAGAGCGGCGTTGGCGTCTTCGGCGCAGGCGCGGATGGCCGCTCGGGGGCTCGCACGGTCGAGCAGCACGGAGACGATCGCCTGGCCCAGGGCCAGCGAGATGCTCGGATAGGCGGGGTGGACGGGGCGCACCCGCGCAGAGGCCAGGGCTTCGGTGAACACGGACAGCCCTCGCGTACGGGTCGCGTGTTCGCGCCACGCCGGGCTGTCCTCGCTGCCCCGGCTCAGCGGCAGGCTGCCCGCCTCCACGTCCCAACGGCTGTCCTGGGCGGGGCTGGTGAGCCAGCTGACGAAGGTGCGGGCCGCCCGGGCGCGGTGCTCACCGTTGTCGAACACCGTCCAGGTGTCGGGCCCCGAGATCGTCACGGGATCGCCGTCGAAGGTGGGCAGCGGTACCACGTGGTAATCGAGCTTCGCCTGCAGGATGTCCGGCAGTTGCCAGGGGCCGGTCGGCACCATGGCCATCCGCCCGGACAGGAACACCTTGTACATCTGCTCGCCGGCCGGTTTCGGGTCGACGTAGACGCTCTTGTCGCGCACCAGGCCGCGGAGGACTTCCAGCGCCCGTACGCCCTCCTGCGTGAAGCCGATGTGCTTGCCGTCCTCGGCGATCACCTCGCCGCCCAGCCCCCAGATCAGGGGCCACAGACGCCATACCGTGTCCTCGTCACCGGCCGCGGGCCATCCGGTCCCGAACCGGCCCTCGCCCGCGTCGGTCAGCCGGCGGGCGAGGTCGGTGAAGTCGTCCCAGCTCCAGCCGGGCTCGGGCAGTTCGACACCGGCCCGGGCGAAGACCTTCTTGTTGCAGACCATGGCCAGGCAGTCGACGACGGCAGGCATCGCCCGGACCTGGCCGTTGATGGTGACCGCGGCGCGGGCGGAGGGCCAGTAACTGGCCCACGGGGTGCGTCGGGCACGAACGTACGACGTCAGGTCGACGACCTTCGGGCTGCGCGCGACGCTGGCGAGGTCCGAACCGAAGACGAACGCCACGTCCGGGTACGCACCCGAGGCGAGCGCCGCGGTCGCCTTCTGCAGCATGGCGTCCGCCAGGACACCGCCGCCCAGATCGACGCGGATGTCCGGGTGGGTGCGGTGGAACGCGGCGACCAGGCTCTTGACGACCTTCAGGGCCGTGTCGGTCTGCCCGTGCCAGACCTGGATGGTGACGGTCCCGTCCGCCGCCACCCCGTCGGCCGCTCCCCCGGCGCACCCGGACACCGCTCCCCCGGCTGCCGCGCCCGCCGCGGCACGCAGCACGCTGCGGCGGGCGGGCGCCCCGGGCCCACGGGGTACTGCAGTCATCACTACCTCCACGAGGAAATGCGCAACGGACGAAGTACGACGGTGCGGCCGAGGACCCGGGCGCAGCGCCCCGTTCGAGGGGAGCGTCCGCGGCGGCGGTCAGCAGGTCTCGCGGAGGTATCCGCTGCTTCCCTCCGGCGATACGTCGACGTCCCGGCGGACGATGCTCAGCTCGTCGCCCCACGTCGTGCAGGCCGTGCGCAGCCCGTCGGCGGAGTACTCGACGACGACCACGTTGTCGCCGTACTCGGCGGTGAAGTCATCGCACTCGTCGTTGGCGCCGCACTCCTCGACGACCGCGAAGTCCAGTCCCGTCTCCTTGCCCA
The DNA here is from genome assembly GCF_003574445.1 of Streptomyces sp. YIM 130001. Taxonomy (GTDB): domain Bacteria; phylum Actinomycetota; class Actinomycetes; order Streptomycetales; family Streptomycetaceae; genus Streptomyces. Next base: position 436,065 of record NZ_KZ984548.1, on the reverse strand, counting down.
CGTCGGCCAGTTCGGCGGTGTTCTTCTGGGCGATCGCCAGGCCTCGGTCGTGCGCACGGCCGGACAGCAGGGAGGCAAAGGCCTTGGCCTGGTCCGCTGTCAGGAACTCGGGGAAGCGCGTGAACGTGTCGTAGTTGTCCGGCTCGATGGCCTGGAATCCCTTGTCCGCGCACGAGTTGATCCACTCGCCCACCTTGGCGGCGATCCGCCGGCGCTTGTCCGCGGTGCGGATGTCGAGCACCGCCTCGCCCCAGTCCCCGTCGTAGACCACGTCCCCGTTGCCGTCCCGCAGGAGCAGGTCGTCGTCCCACTCGCCCTCCGCGCCGGGCTGGGCCTGGAAGGCGTTGATGTAGCAGATGTTGTACTGGCCGGACGCCGGTGCGGCACCGTGGTCCCGGCTGACGACCTGCACCCCTGACGGCGGGCTGTACGCGCCGCCGATCTGGTAGTCGAAGCCGACGTGCGAGGGCGGCAGGGTGACCGCGTCCGTTCCGGCCGAGGCTGCCGCGGGCGCGAGAAGGCAGGTCGCTGCGGCCAGGGCGACGGTCGCGGTCGTACACCTGCGCAGCACACGAGTGAGGCTCATCGCAGAGCTCCAGATGTGGAGGGTACGTCCCCGCCTCGGACACGGAAGGCCCTGGCGACTCAGTCCGGGCTCATGGCGAAGGCCAACTACCGGCTGGGCGTACCTCTGCGCCGACGGCTCGGCGTCGACGTGTCAGGGAGTAAAGCGAGCGCTCTCGGACATGTCAAGGGATCGGACTTGCCTGAGATATGCGCGACCCGCGCAGAACCGAGCGCGGTTTCTGCTCACTCGGTGATCGCGGCGGCGGTACGCGGTTACGCTCGCCGCATGCTGAGAAACGACCGCCACGTGCGCATACTCGAGCACGTCGCCGCGCACGGCAGCGCGGACGTGAGCCGCCTCGCCCTGCTGCTCGGCGTCTCACAGGCCACCGTGCGCCGGGACTTGAGGCAGCTCAGCGAGCGACGCCTGCTCGAGCGCACACACGGCGGCGCGGTACTCGGCGGGCTGGGCATCGAACTGCCGCTGCAGCACCGCGTCGACCAGCGCTCGCCACAGAAGCAGGCCATCGCACGGGCAGCGGCCGACCTCGTCCCGGCCGGCGCCGTGGTCGGCCTGACCGGCGGGAGCACCACCAGCGAGGTCGCCCGGCTGCTGGCCGACCGCGGGCCCGTCACGATCGTCACCAACGCCGTGAACATCGCCGCCGCTCTCGTCCTGCACCCGCACGTCACGCTGATCGTGATCGGTGGAACCGCACACAAGGAGAGCTACGAACTCATCGGCCCCATCGCCGAGAAGACCCTGGCCGACCACCACACCGACATCGCCTTCCTCGGCGTGGACGGCATCGGCGCGGCGCACGGCTGCACCACCCACGACCAGTTGGAAGCCGCCACCGACCGTGCGTTCGTACAGCACACCGGCAGGACGGTCGTGGTCGCCGACCACTCGAAACTCGGCCGGGCGACGTTCGCCAAGATCTGCCCCGCGACCGCCGTACACACCCTGGTCACCGACGACGGCGGCCCCGCGGCCGAACTGGACGCCATCGCCGCGGCCGGGGTAGGGATCACCGTGGCGTGAGACACCCGCCCCGCCCGATGCTCCGGGCCGCACATGCCGAACAGGCGCTCACGCGCTCAGGCACTCAGGCACTCAGGCACTCAGGCACTGAGACGCTGAGGATCAACACCACCTGTGCGCAACGGACTTGAACGGCGAGCGGGCGGGAGGTGCCGTACTCCGTCAGGCCAGCAGATGACCGCGCCGGGAGAGCAGGAAGCGTTTGAAGGCGGCGACCGGTGGGGTGTCCGGGTGGCCGTCGAGCCATGCCACCCCGATCTCGCGGACCGCGCGCGGCGCCGTGACCGCCAGCTCCACCACGCCCGGCCGGGCGAAGGCGGGCGGGGGCAGCAGGGCCACCCCGAGGTCCGCGGCGACCAGGCCGCGCAGCGTCTCGGTCTCCTCACCCTCGAAGGCGATCCGCGGCCGGAAGCCGGCCTGGGCGCAGAGGTCGTCGGTGATGCGGCGCAGGCCGTAGCCCGGTTCGAGGGTCACGAAGGTTTCGTCGGCGGCCTCCGCGAGACGGATGCGCCTGCGGCCGGCCAGCCGGTGGTCGGCCGGTACGACCAGACGCAGCCGCTGTTCGTCGAGGCGCCGTGCGACCAGGTCCGGGGCGTCCGGCACGGGTGAGGTGAGGCAGAGGTCGAGGGCGCCCGACCGCAGTCGTTCGATCATCCACTCGCCGTAGTTCTGCACCAGCGTGAAGCGCACCCGGGGGTGGTCGGCGCGGAAGGCGCGGATGAGCGCCGGCACGGTCTCCGAGCCCATGGTGTGCAGAAAGCCGAAGGCGACCTTGCCCGCTGCCGGGTCGGCGTCGGCGCGTACCTCCTCGGCGGCCCGTTCGACCTCGGCGAGCGCGCGCTCCACCGAGGCCTGGAAGGTGCGGCCCGCCGGAGTGAGCGAGACGGTGCGGCCGTGGCGGGCGAACAGGTCGACGCCCAGGTCCTGTTCGAGCCGGACCAGGGCGCGGGAGAGGGTGGACTGCGGGACGTTCATCTCGTGCGCGGCCCGGGTGACGTGCTCGGTGCGGGCGACGGCGGCGAAGTACGCGAGGCGGGGTGCGAGCAGCGCGGCCCAGTCCTCCGGTTCCAGTCCGGCCGATGTTCCGTCGGCCGGCCAGTCCGCGGGACCGCCGGCGCCGCGGTCGGTGGCCCGGGCGGGCCTGGCGGAAGACGAAGGAATGTCGCTTGCGTAACTGTTCTGCGACACGCGCCGCTCTGATCTGCTCTCATGCACCATGGCATCGATTATCGGCAGTTCATGCATTGGACGCATTAGTGGGGCGGTCCTACCTTCGACGTATGCCTCCTGCCAGTAGCGGGGCGTCCGTCATCCACGCGGGCGCCCGCACCTCGTCCCCCTCCGAACCCCTCACCTCCGCCGCCGCGGCACCGCCCGCCGACACCCGGATCGCGCCCGGCGGCCCCGGCTACCGCCGGATGAGCTTCGCGCTGTTCGCCGCCGGTCTCGCGACGTTCGCGCTGCTCTACTCGACGCAGGCCCTCCTGCCCGCCGTCTCCGCCGACTTCGGCGTGAGCGCCGGCACTGCGAGTTGGACGGTGTCCGCGGCGACCGGGGCACTGGCGCTCTGCGTCCTGCCGCTCAGCGCGCTCTCCGAGCGCTTCGGGCGGCGCACCGTGATGACCGTGTCCCTCACCGTCGCGGTCGTGGTCGGCCTGCTCGTCCCGTTCGCGCCGAACCTCGGCTGGCTCGTGGCCCTCAGGGCCGTACAGGGCGCGGCGCTCGCCGGTCTCCCGGCGTCCGCGATGGCGTACCTGGCGGAAGAGGTACGGCCGAAGGCCCTGGTCGCCGCGATCGGCCTGTTCGTGGCGGGCAACAGCATCGGCGGCATGAGCGGCCGGGTGCTGACCGGCTGGGTGGCGCAGGCCTGGGGCTGGCGCGCGGCGCTCGCCGCGGTCGGTCTGATGGCGGTCGTCTGCGCCGTGGTGTTCCGTGTGATGCTGCCCAAGCCCCGGCATTTCAAGGCCGGTTCGCTGCGTCCGCGGGTGCTGCTCGGCACCGTGCGCGAGCACCTCTCGAACCCGCTGCTCCGCCGGCTCTACGCGATCGGCGCGCTGTTCATGGTCGTGTTCGGCGCGGTGTACACCGTGATCGGCTACCGGCTCGTCGAGGAACCGTTCTCGCTCCCGCAGGGCATCGTCGGCTCGATCTTCCTGGTGTACCTGGTCGGCACGGTGTCGTCCGCGGCGGCGGGCCGGCTCGTCGGGAAGCTCGGACGGCGCGGGGCGCTGTACCTGGGTGTGGGCACCACGGCCGCGGGTCTGCTGCTCTCGCTCGGTGACTCCCTGGTGAGCGTGCTCGCGGGTCTGGTGCTGATCACGGCGGGCTTCTTCGCGGGGCACTCGGTGGCGTCGTCCTCGGTCAGCGGTACGGCGAAGACCGGGCGCGCGCAGGCCTCTGCGCTCTACCAGTCCGCGTACTACGTGGGCAGCAGTGCGGGCGGCACGCTCGGCGCGGTGGCCTTCCACGCGACGGGCTGGTCCGGCACGGTGCTGCTCGGCCTGCTGGCCGTCGTGGGCGTCGCCGGCATCACGCTGCTCGGGACGCGCGCGGCGCGGGTCGAGCGGCGGCGAGCCGCCCCGGTGGCCGCCACGGGCTGAACCGCCGGCCGCGGTCGCCGTCCGTCACCGGTGGTCACCGTCGGATGCGGAAATCTGCCTGATCCATAGGTATGCGGGCGGGCCCGCGCGGTGCCCGGCACCGCGCTCGGGCCCGCCCGTCTCCCGTACGCGGAACCGCCCCGCACATGACGTGTCCCGGTCGCCGAAAGCGTTCGGACATGCGGCTTCCCGCATCCCCATGTCAAGACGTACGCACGGGATTTGCCGCCTCGGGAGCGAGTGTCAGTGCGCTGCTGTAGCTTCCGAAGTGTCGGTGTCGGAGGGCTTTACAGAGGCGGACCCCATGACTGATGCAGCGGCGGCACAGAAGGTCGGCAAGGACGACCTGGAGGCGAGCCTGGAGAAGTACCGCACGGAGCTGACCGGGTACAGCTACCGGATGCTGGGCTCCAGCTTCGAGGCCGAGGACGCGGTGCAGGACGCGTTCGTCCGGGCCTGGCGGTCGTACGACAAGTTCGAGGGGCGCTCGTCGCTGCGCTCCTGGCTCTACCGCATCACGACGAACGTCTGCCTGGACATGCTGAACGCGGGCAACAAGCGCGCACTGCCCATGGACCTCACCGAGCGCAGCCACCAGTCGACGGCGGTACTGAACCCCCAGCCGGAGATCACCTGGCTCGAGCCCGTCCCGGACAGCCGCATCCTGCCGTCCACCGCCGACCCCGCGGAGACCGCCGTCGCACGGGAGTCGGTGCGACTGGCCTTCGTGGCCGCCCTGCAGCACCTGCCGCCCAAGCAGCGCGCGGTCCTGATCCTGCGCGAGGTCCTGGCCTGGCGGGCCCATGAGGTCGCCGAGCTCCTGGACACCTCGGTCGCGTCGGTGAACAGCGCACTGCAGCGCGCCCGCGCCACCCTCTCCGAGTCCCCGGTCAAGGACACCGATCCGGCCGACCCGCTCGACGAGGAGCAGAAGGACCTGCTCAACCGCTACATGGCGGCGTTCCAGGGGTACGACATGCAGGCCATGGCCGCCGTGCTGCACGACGACGCGATCATGACGATGCCCCCGTTCGACCTGTGGCTCAAGGGCCACGACGACATCCTGGCCTTCCTGGTCAACCAGGGCGCGGGCTGCCGCGGCTCCAAGCTGCTGCCGACCTTCGCCAACGGCACCCCGGCCTTCGCGCACTACAAGCCGGACCCGGACAACGCCGACCGGATGGCGCCCTGGGCCCTGCAGATCATCGAGACCTCAGGCGGCCGGATCACCGGGTTCCACTGCTTCCTCGACACGAAGCGGTGGTTCCCGCTCTTCGGGTTCCCGGAGTACCTCGGTCAGGCCGACGAGGCCCAGTAGCTCCGCCAGGCGGGGGTCGGGGTCACGGATGCGCATCCCGGCCCCCGCTCTGCGTGCGGTCAGGCGCAGGCGGGCGAGCGCCTCGACGGCGGCCAGATCGGGCGCGACGAGACCCCCGGCGTCACAGACGACCTCGGTGGCACCGGTGGACGCCAAGCCGGCTATGAGCTGCTCGCACAGCTGGGGGACCTCGTCCCGGGCGACCCGGGCGCCGAGGCCCACTACGAGCGGTTCGGATGCCTTCACACAGGGGAGACCGGCGGGCCGCCGCGAACTCATCGGCAGGTGGGCAGCCTTCACGGGACGCGCACGAGGCCGCCGTCAATCCTTGACCTCGGCGGCGGCACGGGGGGCCGTAACTCCCGGTGTGCGGGGCCGGGTTCCGGCAGGTCCCGATGATCCCGGCGGGCCGGGCCGCCGGGATCCGGTGCGGCTCAGGAGATGCGGTCGAGGATGATCCGGCGCGGTGTGTGCGCGAGCGCGGCCTCGTCGGGTGCCGCGATGTCGTAGGACTCGGTGAGCGCCTCGACGGCCTGCTCGAAGCGTTCCGGAGTGTCGGTGTGCAGGGTCAGCAGCGGCTGGCCCGCGGTCACGTGGTCGCCGGGCTTGGCATGCAGTTCGACGCCCGCTGCAGCCTGCACCGGGTCCTCCTTGCGGGCCCGGCCCGCGCCGAGCCGCCAGGCGGCGACGCCGACGTCGTACGCGTCGAGGCGGGTCAGTACCCCGGTGGCGGGGGCCTTGACGATGTACTGCTCGCGGGAGTGCGGCAGCTCGGCGTCCGGGTCGCCGCCCTGGGCAGCGATCATGCGGCGCCAGACGTCCATGGCGGAGCCGTCGGCGAGCGCCTTGGCCGGGTCGGCGTCGGACAGGCCCGCCGCGTCGAGCATCTCGCGGGCCAGGGCGAGGGTCAGTTCGACGACGTCGTCCGGGCCGCCGCCCGCGAGGACCTCGACGGACTCGCGGACCTCGAGGGCGTTGCCCGCGGTGAGGCCGAGCGGGGTGGCCATGTCGGTGAGCAGGGCGACGGTTCCGACACCGTGGTCATTGCCCAACTCGACCATGGTGGAGGCGAGTTCGCGGGCGTCCTCGACGGTCTTCATGAAGGCGCCGGAGCCGGCCTTCACGTCCAGGACCAGCGAGCCCGTACCCTCGGCGATCTTCTTCGACATGATCGACGAGGCGATCAGCGGGATCGACTCGACGGTGCCGGTGACGTCGCGCAGCGCGTACAGCTTCTTGTCGGCGGGGGCGAGTCCGTCGCCCGCGGCGCAGATCACGGCGCCGGTGGAGTCGAGTACGTCGAGCATCTCCCGGTTGGAGAGCAGCGCGCGCCAGCCGGGGATGGACTCCAGCTTGTCCAGGGTGCCGCCGGTGTGGCCGAGGCCGCGGCCGCTGAGCTGCGGTACGGCGGCGCCGCAGGCCGCTACGAGCGGGGCGAGCGGGAGGGTGATCTTGTCGCCGACGCCGCCGGTGGAGTGCTTGTCCGCGGTGGGGCGGGTGAGGGAGGAGAAGTCCATCCGCTCACCGGAGTTGATCATCGCTGCGGTCCAGCGGGCGATTTCGCCGCGGGTCATGCCGTTGAGGAGGATCGCCATGGCCAGGGCCGACATCTGCTCGTCGGCGATGTCGCCTCGGGTGTACGCGTCGATGACCCAGTCGATCTGAGGGGCCGTGAGCTCCTTGGCGTCTCGCTTGGTGCGGATTGCGTCGATGACGTTCATGGGGTTCTCGGGTCCCTCCATCGTGCGGGTGGGTGGGGGCTGGGGTTCGGACGCGGCCACCTGACCGCCCCTTCCCCGAAGTCCTGCCGGACGGGGCTCGGGAAAAGATGTCCTCGAGCGCCGGACGGGCTCAACGGGGCCGGGCGGGCTGAGAGGGATCGAGGTGTCCGGGGCCGAAGGGCTGCGGGAGCATGGCCGAGAGGGGCAGGATGCCCTCGGGGGTCTCCAACTGCAGCTCCGGGCCGCCGAATTCGTACAGGAGCTGGCGGCAGCGGCCGCAGGGGACCAAGGTCTCGCCGCTGCCGTCGACGCAGGTGAAGTGGGTCAGGCGGCCGCCGCCGCCGAGCTGCAGCGCGGAGACCAGACCGCATTCGGCGCACAGGCCGATGCCGTACGAGGCGTTCTCCACATTGCAGCCGGCGACGATCCGGCCGTCGTCCACCAGGGCCGCGGCGCCGACCGGGTAGCCCGAATAGGGCACGTAGGCGCGGGACATGGCGTCCCGGGCGGCGGTGCGCAGGGCTTCCCAGTCGACGTCCGTCATGCTCCCTGGCCCTTTCGGTACGGTTTGCCGTTCGCCCTGGGCATCCGCAGCCGTTGCGCGGACAGCGAGAGCACGAGCAGCGTCACCACGTACGGCGTGGCGGTGACGACCTGGGTCGGCACCTCGTTGGTGGTCTGGTACCAGACGAACATCAGGGCCGAGACGACCACGGTGATGATCGCGGGGACGTACCTCTTGCGGACGAGCAGCCAGATCGCCCCGATCAGCAGCAGGATCGCGGTGAGCAGCAGCAGCGCGTGCACGTTCTCCGTACCGCCGCGCAGCTTGAGGCTGTCGGTGTAGCCGAACAGGCCCGCGCCCAGGGCGAGTCCGCCCGGCATCCAGTTACCGAAGATCATCGCCGCGAGGCCGATGTAGCCGCGCCCGCCGGTCTGGCCCTCCAGATAGAAGGGGTTGGCGACGATCGAAAGGAACGCGCCGCCGAGGCCGGCCAGTCCACCGGAGATGATCACGGCCAGGTACTTGTACTTGTAGACGTTCACACCGAGCGACTCGGCCGCGACCGGGTTCTCGCCGCAGGAGCGCAGCCGCAGACCGAACGACGTGCGCCACAGGATCCACCAGCTGATCGGCACCAGGGCGAGCGCGATCAGGGTCAGCGGCGACATCTTGGTGACCAGACCGCCGAGCAGGCCCGCCAGGTCGGAGACGAGGAACCAGCCCTTGTCGTTGAGATCCGCGAGGCCGTCGGACAACCCCGGCACCGAGAACGACCCGAGCGACTCGACCGGCGGCGACTGCTTGGAGGTGCCCTGCGGGACGCCCTCGAAGGCGAAGGCCGAGGCGTACCGGGTGGCGCCGAGCGCGAGGATGTTGATCGCGACACCGGAGATGATGTGGTTCACGTTGAACGTGACGGTGACGACCGCGTGCAGCAGACCGCCGAGCGCACCTCCGATGATACCCATCAGGACACCCGTCCAGGGGCCCCACTGATAGCCGGCCCAGGCGCCGAACCAGGTGCCGAGGACCAGCATGCCCTCGAGCCCGATGTTGATGACGCCCGCGCGCTCGGCCCACAGACCGCCGAGGCCCGCGAGGCCGATCGGCACGGCGAGCTTCAGCGCGGTGGACATCTGGCTGGTGTTGGTGATGCCGTCCGCGCCCGTGATCAGGCGGACGATCGAGGTCAGCACGAGCACACCGGCGATGATCAGCAGCACCACCGGGAGACTGAGCCTGCGGCGACCGGGTGCCGGTGCCGCCGAGGGCTTGGAGAGGATCGTGGCGCTCATCGGGCCGCCACCTCCTTCTCGGTGTCGTTGTTGCCGGGATTGCCACCGGATCCGGCGGCCGCGAGTTCCTCGCCGACGCGGCGCTGTTGGGCGCGGAGCCGCCAGCGGCGTACCGCCTCGTAGCTGACGACCACGGCGATCACGATGAGGCCCTGCATGATGACCGCGATCTCGGTGTCGTAGCCGACGTAGTCGAGCTCCGCGGAGGCGTTGTCCAGCCAGGAGATGAGCAGCGCCGCGAAGGCGATGCCGACCGGGTTGTTGCGGCCGAGGAGCGCGATGGTGATGCAGGTGAAGCCGAGCGAGGTCGGGAACGACAGGCTGTACGTGTGGGTGTCGCCCATCAGGATCGGCATGCCCGCGAGGCCCGCGACCGCGCCGGAGATCAGCATCGCGGTGAGCACCATGCGCTTGGCGTCCACACCGCTGGCCGCGGCCGCCGACTCGGAGGCGCCGGTGGCCCGCAGGTCGAAGCCGAAGCGGGTGCGGTTGAGAATCACCCAGTACGCGATGCCGAGGGCGATGGCGACGAAGACGAAGCCGTACAGCTCACCGGCCGCGCCCATGTCGAGGCCGGGGAACCAGCCGGACTCGGACATCTCGCCGGTCGTCTTGTTGTTGCCGACCTGGACGCCGAAGACGGACGGCAGGGTGAAGTAGCCGATCACCGAGGTGGCGATGGAGTTCAGCATGATCGTCGAGACGACCTCGCTGACGCCCCGGGTGACCTTGAGGATGCCCGCGATGCCGGCCCAGAAGGCGCCGGTCAGCATGGCGACGATGATCAGCATCGGCAGCTGGAGCGCGGCCGGCAGCGCGACGTTGGCGCCGACCACCGCGGTGACCATGGCGGCGAGGCGGTACTGGCCCTCCACACCGATGTTGAAGAGGTTCATCCGGAAGCCGACGGCCACCGCGAGACCGCCGATGTAGTACCCGGCGGCGTCGTTGAGGATCAGTACCTGGATGTCGGAGAAGGTGGCCTGCTCGAACATCACCGAGTACGGCTCGAACGGGTTCTTGCCCGAGACGAGCAGCACCACCGAGGTCAGCGCCACGGCGGCGACGAGGGCGATCGCCGGTCCGGCCGCCGCGAAGGCGATCCGTTCGCCGACCCTGTCGTACTTCTTCATCAGGCACCTTCCTTGCCCGGAGCGTCCGGTGCAGTGTCGCCGGTCTCGTCGGCGACGAGGTGCCCGGACGCGGCACCCGTCATGGCCGAACCCAGCTCCTCCGGGGTGATGGAACCGGGATCGGCGTCCGCTACGAGCTTGCCGCGGTAGATCACCCGGAGTGTGTCGGACAGGCCGATCAACTCGTCGAGGTCGGCGGAGATGAGCAGGACGCCGAGGCCCTCACGCCGGGCCTCGCGGATCTGGTCCCAGATCTGCGCCTGGGCGCCGACGTCGACGCCGCGGGTCGGGTGCGCGGCGATCAGGAAGCGCGGCTTGTGGGTCATCTCGCGGCCGACGATCAGCTTCTGCTGATTGCCGCCGGACAGCGAGGCGGCCGGCACGTCGATGCCCGGGGTACGCACGTCGTACTCCTCGACGATGCGCCGGGTGTCGTCCTGTGCGGCGGACGGGTCGAGCCAGATGCCGTGCTTGCCACGGGTGTTGGGCTTCTCGGTGACATGGCCCAGGATGCGGTTCTCCCACAGCGGGGCCTCGAGGAGCAGGCCGTGGCGGTGGCGGTCCTCGGGGATGTAACCGATGCCCTGCTCGCGGCGGCGGCGGGTGGCCCAGACGGTGATGTCCTCGCCGGCCAGGCGGATGACACCGGACGATGCCTTGTCGAGTCCGATCAGTGCGTCGATCAGCTCGGTCTGTCCGTTGCCCTCGACGCCCGCGAGGCCGAGGATCTCGCCCTCGTGGATGGTGAACGAGATGTCGTCCAGTACCGGGCGGCCGCCGTCCGCGGTGAGCTTGAGCTCCTCCACCTGGATCACCGGACGGTCGGTGACGGTGGACTCGGCGGTCTCCGGCGTGGGCAGCTCGCTGCCGACCATCAGTTCGGCGAGGCGGCGCGTGGTCGTCTCGGCGGGTTCGACGGTGCCGACCGTGGTGCCGCGCCGGATGACCGTGATGTGGTCGGCGACCGAGAGAACCTCGCCCAGCTTGTGCGAGATGAAGATGACGCTGAGGCCCTCGGCCTTGAGCTCGCGCAGGTTGTCGAAGAGCGCGTCGACCTCCTGCGGGACGAGCACGGCGGTCGGCTCGTCCAGGATCAGCGTGGTGGCGCCGCGGTAGAGGACCTTGAGGATCTCCACGCGCTGGCGGTCGGCCACGCCCAGGTTCTCCACCAGGGCGTCGGGGCGCACCCCGAGGCCGTAGCGCTCGGAGATCTCGATGATGCGGCGACGGGCCCTGGTGCCGATGCCCGCGAGCTTCTCGCTGCCCAGGACGACGTTCTCCAGGACGGTGAGGTTGTCGGCCAGCATGAAGTGCTGGTGCACCATGCCGATGCCGCGCTCGATGGCGTCGGCGGGGCTGGAGAAGGTCACCTGCGTGCCGTCGACCGTGATGGTGCCCTCGTCCGGCTTCTGCATGCCGTAGAGGATCTTCATCAGGGTGGACTTGCCGGCGCCGTTCTCCCCCACGAGGGCGTGCACGGTGCCCTTGTGGACACTCAGGTGAATGTCGTGGTTGGCGACGACGCCGGGGAAGCGCTTGGTGATGCCCGCGAGCTCCACGGCGGGAGCGGCACTGCCACTCGGCGGGCTGCTGGACGTGACGATGGCACACTCTCCTGGGGAAAGGGGGGCCACCTGTCCTTTGGGGTGCCCCTAGTGCGAACGGTCGACTGTCGTCGTCGAACGGGGCACGGCGAGCAACTCTCCCCGTACCCCGCTGCGAGCGTGTTTCCCTGCTGTTACGGCTTCTCCTGCACCTTGATGCTGCCGCCGATGATGCCTTCCTCGGCCTTCTTCACAGCTTCCTGGATTTTCTTGTCGTTCGCGTACTCGGGGTTCGAGTCGGAGAGCGCGACCTCGCCGGACTTCAGGTCGCCGCGCAGCACGCCGGTGGCCGGCTTGCCGTCCTGGACCGACTTGGCGAGGTTGAAGACGGCCTTGGACACGTCCTTGGTCGCCGAGGTGAGGATGTACTTCTTGTACGCGGCCAGCGGCTTCTGCTCGTACTGGTCCGAGTCCACCCCGATGGCCCACTTCTTGGCCTTGGCGGCGGCCTCGATCGTGCCCTGACCGGAGAGGCCGGCCGCGTGGTAGACGACGTCGGCGCCCTTCTCGAGCTGCGCCTCGGCGGCGGCCTTGCCCTTGTCGGGGCTGGTGAAGCCGCCCTCGTCCGCGGTCTCCGTGAGGTACTGGCGCTCGACCTTGATCTTCGGGTCGGTGTCCTTCGCGCCCTGCGCGAAGCCGGCCTCGAACTTGTGGATCAGCGGTACGTCCACGCCGCCGACGAAGCCGACGTGCCGGGTCTTGGAGGCCTTCGCGGCGGCGACGCCCGCGAGGTACGAGGCCTCCTGCTCGCTGAAGACCAGGTCGGCGACGTTCTTGGCCTTGATGGTGGAGTCGTCGACGATGCCGAAGGTGGTGTCCGGGAACTTGGCCGCGGCCTCCTTGACGGCGGGCGCGTAGGCGTAGCCCACGCCGACGACCGGGTTGTAGCCCTGCTTGGCCATCGAGGTCAGCCGCTGGACCTTGTCGGCGTCGGACTCGCCGTCCTTGGGCTCCACGTCGTTGCCCTCGTAGCCGAATTCCTTCTCGGCCTTCTGCATGCCGGCGAACGCGGCGTCGTTGAAGGACTGGTCGCCCTGGCCGCCGACGTCGTAGGCGATGGCGATGCCCTTGGACTTGCCGTCACCGTCGGCGGACGACGACTCGTTGGACGTACCGCCACAGGCGGAAACAGTGAGGGCGAGGGCGGCGGTCGCCGCACCTGCGACCGCTGCTCGGGAAACCCGGCGCATGTGTAGTGCTCCTTATACGACTGCGCCGACACGGACCGATTCGACGCGGATTCGGCTGCGTCGGGCAAATGGGGGGCCGACGCTGGCTCCGCCGCAGAGTAACGCGCGTAGACCTGGAGGTGAAAGGGGGGTGGAAAACCCGTTATCGGGCTGTGCCAATGCGCTGCGCTGTGCTGGGGGTTCGGCGGTCCGGCACCGCGGGGCCCGGCCTGCGTGGCCGCTCTCAGCCGGCCCGGCACCCTCAGCCCGCCCGGCGATCGAGGGCATCTTTTAGCCCGTCCGGCGATTGAGGACGAGGGGCTTCAGGCCGGTGCCTGGACCTCGCGCGCCGCTGTGGGCTTCGGGGCGCTGCCCCGGACCCCGCTCCTCAATCGCCGGAGGGGCTTGAATGTGGCGCCTACGGCTTGGTGACGACCTTGATCTTGCCGGCGATGATGTCCTTCTTCGCGGCCTCGACCGCGTCCGTCAGGCCCGCGACCTGTGCGTACTTCGGGTTCGTGTCCGTGACACCGACGCCGTCCTCCTCGAGGGAGAACCGCTGCTCACCGGTGAGCGGCTTGCCGTCCTCGACCGACTTCGCGAGCGAGAACACCGCGCCGCCCACGTCCTTCGTGGCCGAGGTGAGGATGTAGTCCTTGTAGCCGGCCAGCGCCTTCTGCTTGTACTGGTCGGAGTCGACGCCGATCGCCCACTTCTTCGCCTTGGCGGCGGCCTCGATCACGCCCTGGCCGGACAGACCCGCGGCCTGGTAGATGACGTCCGCACCCTTCTCCAACTGCGCCTCTGCGGCCGCCTTGCCCTTGTCGGGGCTGGAGAAGCCGCCCTCCTCGGCGGTCTCGGTGAGGTACTGCGTGATGACCTTGGTCTTCGGGTCGGTGTCCTTCACGCCCTGCGCGAAGCCGGCCTCGAACTTGTGGATCAGCGGTACGTCCACGCCGCCCACGAAGCCGACGGTCTTCGACTTGCTCGCCTTCGCCGCGGCGACTCCGGCGAGGTACGAGCCCTGCTCCTCGTTGAAGACGAGGGACGCGACGTTCTTCGCCTTGACCGTGGAGTCGTCGACGATGCCGAAGGTGGTGTCCGGGTGGGCCGCGGCCGCCTCCTTGGTGGCGTTGGCGTAGATGAAGCCGATGCCGACGACCGGGTCGTAACCCTGCTTGGCCAGCTGCTTGAGCCGCTGGACCTTGTCCGCGTCGGACTCGCCGTCCTTGGGCTCGACCGCGGTGCCCTTGTAGCCGAACTCGTCCTGGGCCTGCTTGAGGCCGGCGGCCGCGGCGTCGTTGAACGACTGGTCGCCCTCGCCGCCGATGTCGTACGCGATGGCCATGCCCTTGGCCTTCTTGTCGCCGTCGGAATCGCTGCCGGAGCCGGAGCTGGTCTCGCCGCAGGCGGTGGCGGCCAGGGCCAGCAGTGCGACGGAGGCCGCGGCTCGAGTGAACCTCTTCTTGGGACGCATCAGTGCACTCCTTCTCAACACCCCCTGGCCCTCGCCAAGTTCGGCGCACTGTAACGCGCGTAGAAATCGGCTGGAACGTGACTCGGGGTTCCGTTATCGAACCGTGGTTCGTGGACCTCCGTGCTTGCATCATGCGTCGTCTCGCGAAGGGTCACCACCTGGGGCGGGAGGCGGTCACGGCCCCGGGCCACGGCGCCGCGAGGTCCCGGGCACCGGCCGGAAGGATCTCGTCCTCAGTCGCCGGGCAGGCCGAGGGGGCCGCCGGACTGGCCGGCGGTGGAAGACCCGTCAAGGAGCGCCGCCGCCGTGAAGAGTTCCACGCCCACCGTGATCGACTCCTCGTCCGCGTCGAAGTCGCCGCGGTGGAGGTCTCGGCGGGAGGTGTCGCCGGGCGGGCGGACGCCGAGGCGGGCCATGGAGCCGGGGACGTGTTCGAGGTACCAGGAGAAATCCTCGCCGCCGAGGCTCTGCTCGGTGTCCTCGACCGTGTGGGCGCCGCGGCGCAGGGCCATCGCGTCGCGCAGCAGGTCGGTGACGGCCGGGTCGTTGACGACCGGCGGGACGCCGCGGATGTAGTTGATCTCGGACTTGGCGCGGTGCAGGTCGGCGATCTCCTGGATCGCGCCGTGCACCAGGTCGGGGGCCTGCCGCCAGGCGTCCAGGTCCAGGCAGCGGACCGTACCGGAGAGTTCGGCATGCTGCGGGATGACGTTGCAGGCGTGGCCGGACTCGATCCGGCCCCAGGTCACGGCGAGGCCGGAGCGGGCGTCGATACGGCGGGCGACCACTGCTGGTACGTCGGTGACCACCTTGGAGGCGGCCGTGACCAGGTCGGTGGTCAGGTGCGGGCGCGCGGTGTGGCCGCCGGGTCCGTCGAGCGAGACCTCGAGGCGGTCGCAGGCCGAGGTGATGGGGCCGTGCCGCAGGCCGATCCGTCCGGCGTCGACCTTCGGGTCGCAGTGCAGGCCGATGATCCGGCCCACGCCGTCGAGCGCGCCGGACTCGATGGCCTCGGAGGCTCCGCCGGGCAGTACCTCCTCCGCCGGCTGGAAGATCAGCCGCACCGGCTGCGGCAGCCGGCCCGCGGTGTGCAGCGCGGCGAGGACGAGTCCCGCGCCCAGTACGACGGTGGTGTGCACGTCGTGGCCGCAGGCGTGCGCACGGTCCGGCACGGTGGAGCGATAGGGCACGTCGGTCTTGGTGTCCGGGATGGGCAGTGCGTCGATGTCGGCGCGGATCGCCAGCATCGGACGGGAGCCGTCCGGATCGCCGATGTCGCACAGGAGGCCGGTACCGGTGTCGAGTACGCGTGGGGCGAGGCCGGCTCGCTCGAGCCGCTCCTTGATCGCCGCGGTGGTACGGAACTCCTGGTTCCCGAGCTCGGGGTGCATGTGCAAGTCACGGCGGAAGGCGATGAGTTCGGCACGCAGGCCGTCCGGGAGCGCTCCGGGGAGATCTGCTCCGGCTGCGGACTCGGCTTCCGAGGGGTCGGACTCGCGGGACATCAGTTGGTTCACCCTGTGAAGGGTAGGCCGAGGCAGGGGTCGACCGACCCACGATCAACAAAACTTCAGCCGGATTGGCGTAAGAAAGTGGGCTCGGCTGTGCATGGGCGTATACCTGGAAGGGTATGCCGTTCTATTTGCCTCCCTGTCACACCGTGCGTACGGACTGCAGTCGGTGCACGTCACGGGCCGTGCCGGTGACTCCGGAGAGGAAGCCCTGTGCGCGTGGGGACGCGTGTTCGGTCAGCCAGGCCGGGTCGATGTCGCAGACGGCGACCTCCACACCGGTACCGGCGAGCGCGAGCGGCAGGGTGTGCACGACCGTCGACGGGAAGCTGAGGATCGTACGGCCTATGGGTCCGCGGCGGGCGATCAGCTCGAGCGGCAGGTCCGGGCGGACGATCTCGAGGCCGGTCTCGGTGGCGAGGCGGTGCAGTTTGTCGGCGCTCTCGCGGCGGTGGGCGAAGTAGCGGGTGGCGTGGTGGGTGCGGGCCAGATCGGCGACGGCCTCCAGATAGCGGTCGGGGTCGACAACTCCCGTCTCCACCAAGGACGTTCCTACCAGGTCGGCGCTGCGGGTGATGCGCGGCGGGCCGAACCGGGCGCGTGTCCAGGCGAATGCGTTGGCCGTGACGGTCACACCGGGCGGCGGCTCGACCGGCATGGACGAGAACACCTCGACGGTGCGCCCGTCGGACGGCGTGAGCCTGCGGCGCGCGGAGGACGCGAACGGCGCGAGCACGAGGTCCCGCGCGCCGGTCCTGCCGCCGCGCCGGTGCCAGCGCACCAGGCGCTCCCCGCGGGCGAGTTGGGCGATGAACTCCATGGTCGCGGTTCCGTCGTCGACCACCACGAGGTCCTCGGCGCGGGTGATGGTGAGCAGGAGTTGCACGTACCGGGAGAACGGGTCGCCGATGACGATCCGCCGGGCCCGGCGCAGTTCCGCGGCGAGACCGCCGATGGTGCGCAGCGGCGCGGTGGCACCGCCGCGCGCCTCCTCCCAGCGCACCCGCATGCCCTCGCCGCGCGCGAGCTCGGACATCCGCCGGAGCTGGCCGCGGGTCATCGGGTCGGTCGGTGAGAGCACGACGACGGTGAGGTCCGCGACCAGCCGGGGCGGGTCCACGACGGGGCCGGGCGGCGGGCCGCCGTCGGGGCCGTCGGTGTGCGGCTCCCGCCCCGTGTGCGCGGCCGCACTCGCGCGCAGGGCGTCGAGGTGGGCCCACTCCAGGACGTTGAGCAGCTGGACGGGACTCTCGACGAAGGCGAGCGTCCCGCCGGTGCGGTCGCCGGACGGGCCGGCCAGGGTGGCTGCCCCGCGGTCGGTGCCGGGGGCGGGGGTCACGGGCCCGGCGGCCTGGGAGGTGCCGGGCCCGTGGGGGGTGGGCTTCACCGTGGTGGCTTCCGTTCAGACCGCGACAGGCTCGGGGGCCTGCGCGGACTCGGCGCCGGACTCCGCCTCGGCGACGACGCCGGTGACGCGGCGCAGCTTCTTCATCGGGCCGAGCTCCGACTCGTAGACCTTCTTGACGCCGTCGCCGAGGGAGGCCTCGATGGTGCGGATGTCGCGGACCAGGCGGGTCAGGCCCCCGGGCTCGACGGAGGCGGCCTGGTCGGAGCCCCACATGGCGCGGTCGAGGGTGATGTGGCGCTCGACGAAGGCGGCGCCGAGTGCGACGGCGGCGAGGGTCGTCTGCAGGCCGGTCTCGTGGCCGGAGTAGCCGATCGGGACGTTCGGGAACTCGTCCTTGAGGGTGTTGATGACCCGCAGGTTCAGCTCCTCGGCCTTCGCCGGGTACGTCGAAGTGGCGTGGCAGAGAAGGATGTTGTCGGAGCCGAGCACCTCGACCGCGTGCCGGATCTGCTTCGGCGTCGACATGCCGGTGGACAGGATGATCGTGCGGCCGGTGGCGCGCAGGGTGCGGAGCAGCTCGTCGTCGGTGAGCGAGGCGGAGGCGACCTTGTGGGCCGGTACGTCGAACTTCTCCAGGAAGGCGACGGCCTCGGTGTCCCACGGCGATGCGAACCAGTCGATGCCGCGCTTCTTGCAGTGCTCGTCGATGGCACGGTACTCGTCCTCGCCGAACTCGACGCGGTGGCGGTAGTCGATGTACGTCATCCGGCCCCAGGGGGTGTCGCGCTCGATGTCCCACTGGTCGCGCGGGGTGCAGATCTCGGGGGTGCGCTTTTGGAACTTGACCGCGTCGCAGCCGGCTTCGGCGGCGGCGTCGATCAGGGCGAAGGCGTTGTCGAGGTCGCCGTTGTGGTTGATGCCGATCTCGCCGGTGACGTAGACGGGGCGGCCGGGGCCCGCGGTCTTGTTGCCGAGGGTGCGGAGGCGGGACGTGCTCATGGTGTTCGGTTCCTTACGTGAATGGGTGGTGCTGGAGGGGTGGTCGGGGGTGGAGCTCACCGGGCGCCCTGGCCCGAGAGGGACGGCCCGAGGATCCAGGAGGCGATCTCCCGGATCGCGCCGTCGCCGCCGGGTGTGGTGGTGACGGCACGGGCGGCGCCGCGTACGACGTCGTGGGCGCTGCCGACCGCGACGGGCCAGCCGACGAGGCCGAAGCAGGGCAGGTCGTTGACGTCGTTTCCGGCGTAGAGGACCCGCTCGGGGGCGATGCCCTGTTCGTCGCACCACTGCTTGAGTGCGAGGTCCTTGCGGTCGATGCCGTGCAGTACGGGGATCTGGAGCTTCCGGGCGCGGGCCGCCACGACCAGGTTCTGCTCGGTGGACAGGATCAGGAGCGGCAGTCCGGCCCTGCGCAGGGCCGCGATGCCGAGTCCGTCGCCGCGGTGCACGGCGACGATCTCGCGGCCGTCGGCGTCGATCAGTACCCGGTCGTCGGTCTGGGTGCCGTCGAAGTCGATGACGATCGCGTCGATGTCGTCCCGGCCCGGGCGCTCGGCGAGTTCGGGCCGGTCGAGGAGCGGTGCGAGGGCGCGGGCGCGGGTCAGGTCGTGCGGGTCGTCGACCTCGAGGACCCGGGCGGGGTCGGTGCGCACCAGGTCGGTGCGGCCGAAGAACCGGTGCCGGTGGTCGCGGAATCCTGCCGCGTCCATGGCGTACGCGGCGCCGGTCTCCAGGAGGTCCTGGGGGCGGTCCTGGCGGCGCGGGCGGAAGGACTTGTCGTGATTGACGCCGTATCCGCCGCGCGCCACCGGCGGCCTGCCGTCCACGGCGGTGGCGGCGGCACCGGGGCGTCCCGCTCCCGCGACCGCGCCCTGTGCGGCGACCGGCCTCGGTGCACCCGCGGCGGGGGCGCCGGAGGCCAGTTCGTCCGCGCTGTCGCGCCAGACGAAACCGTGGAACGCGGCCACGGTGACCGCGGTGTCCGCGCCGCCCTCGGCGACCGCGGCCGCCACCGCGTCGACGTCCTCGCGGGCCAGGAACGGGCTGGTGCACTGCACGAGCAGCACCACGTCCACCGGCGAGCCGTGCAACGCCTCGTGGGCGTCGAGGGCGTGCAGGACGGCGGCCTCGCTGCTCGCGGTGTCACCGGCGATGGCGGCGGGCCTGAGGACCACCTCGGCGCCGGCGGCCCGGGCGACCTCGGCGATGGCCGGGTCGTCGGTGGACACCAGAACATCGGTGATGAGCCGGGTGGCGCGGCATTCGCGCACCGCGCGGGCCACCAGGGGTACGCCGGCGACGAGGGCGAGGTTCTTGGCGGGTACGCCCTTCGAGCCGCCGCGTGCGGGGATCACCGCGAGGACGCGGCGGGGCCCCGGTGCGCCGGACGGGCGGGCGCCCGGCTCGGCTCCGGGTTCCGGACTGGTCATGGGCAGGTCTCCTTGGAGAAGGGGCGTGCGGGTGTGGGCGCCGGCGGCGCGGGCCGGCTCTTCGGCGGGTGCGGGGCTCACAGCTCCCCCATCCGCCGGATCACCGGTGCGACGCGCTGCACGCCGTGCCGGTAGGCGCCCCGGGCCGCGTCCCGCATCGCCCCGCGCACCACGCGCCGTACGCCGGTCGCCTCGCTGCTCGCGGGCGCGCCGGGCAGCGGCGCACCGTCGGGGGCGAGGTGGTGGCGGGCGAGGATGCCGGGCTGGTAGCCGGGGGCGGTGACGGGTGTGTAGTACGGCGCCAGGGGCGGGCGTCGGGGCCGGTCGAGCAGCTCGGTGACGCGCTCGCGGGCGGCGTCGAAGGCACGCTCGTACGCGCCGTCGGCCGCCACGCCCTGCCGGGCCAGCCACTGCGCATCGGGGACGGGTGCGTGCCCCGCGTCGAGTTGGTCGAACGAGGCGAGGCAGCCCGAGCCGATGAAGTGGTGGTTGCCGAGCGTCTCGCGGACGCCGACGTCGGTGAGGATCGCGGTGGGGATGCGCCGGTGCAGGGATTCCAGGGCGGCCGTCGAGGAGACGGTGACCAGGAGGTCGGTGCGGTCGAGGACCTCGCCCATGTGCCCGTACACGAGCCGGAGGTTGGGCGGGAGCCCGCCCGGCACCTTCTGCACGAGCTTCTGGTACGGGAGTTCCTCGATGTGCGTGGTGTGCTCGCCGGGCCGTGAGCGCAGCTTGAGCAGCACCTCACGGTCGGGATGCCGCTGGGCGTGCCGGACCAGGCGGCCGAGCAGGTGGGTGCGGTCCGCGCGGGTCACCGGCACGGACGGCTGGGCGGCGAAGACGACGGTGTACGGGGTGTGCGGGCGGTACGGCTCGCCGCCGAGGAACGGCAGCGCCGTCTCCACCACGCTCGACGCGTCCGCGCCGACACCTTCGTACACCGCGCGGAAACGCTCCGCGTCCTGACGGGAGTTGGCGAGGACGACATCGGCGCCGTGCCGCAGGAGCAGTCCGTCGGCGAGCTTCTCGTAGACGACACCGACGTAGCCGGTGACGACGACGGGCCGGCGGCTGCGGCCGCGCCACGCATGGGCGAGCCCGTGCAGCATGGCCTGCACTCCCCCGCCGACCAGGGCGAGGACGACCACGTCGTACGTTCCCTCGCGCAGTGCCGCGAGGAATTCGCTCCCGGTGACCTCGCGCAGGGTGTCGGCGCGCACTCCGACCTCGGTCAGCTGCCGGGGTGTGGGGGTGGCCCGGCCGCGCAGCAGGTAGCCGTCGAGGGCGGGAGCGGAATCGGCCGCGGGTGCGTCCGCGGGCCCGCCGTCCGCCGCCGCGACGAGGCGGTGCGCGGTGAGCGCACCCCACTTCCATCGGGTGTCGGAATCGGCGAGCACGGCGACCCGTGGCTTCCTGTGGATACTTGGCACGTCACAGACGCTAGGAAGCCATTCGGTTCGGCGGCCCAACCCGAATACAACAAACGGTTAACAGCACGTCGACGATCGGCGAATCAGCGTGCCCCGCGGGCTGGTTCACCGATCTGCCACGCTTCGTTCACCCGCCATCTTCCTACGGGTCAAGACGAATGGCGGCGGGACACCTAGCGTCACCCGCGTGGTTAAGCTCTCCGTCATCGTGCCGTTCTACAACGTGCAGCAATACGCGCCCGACACCCTCAGAAGTCTGCGGGCCAATGCGCGTGCCGACTTCGAATTCCTGCTCGTCGACGACTGTTCCAGAGATCGCACGCCCGAGATCCTCGAGCAGACCGCCCGCGAGTTCCACGACGCCGGCCTCGCCGAGGTGCGAGTCCTCAGGCACGAGAAGAACGGAGGCCTGGCCACCGCACGCAACACCGGACTCGACGCGGCGCGTGGCGAGTACCTCGCCTTCCTGGACGGGGACGACTGGCTCGCCCCCGGCTACTATCCCGAACTCCTGTCCCGTATAGAGGACTTGGGCTGCGATTTCGTCCGCACCGACCATGTCCAGTGCACCGCGCGGGCACGCAGCGTGCACCGTGTCCCGTACGGCCGGCGCGACGAGGTCCTGGTGCCGCGCGATGTGATCCTGCCCGCCGACCGGTCGACGCCGGTGGACTACGCGTACGCCTGGGCCGGTATGTACCACCGAAGGCTCGCCGACCGCGGTCTGCTGCACTTCACCGACGGCCTGCGTACCGCCGAGGACCGGCCGTGGATCTGGCGGCTGCACCGGGAAGCGGAATCCTTCGCCGTGCTCGGACTTCTCGGTGTTTTCTACCGGCGTGGTGTCGCCTCGTCCCTCACCCAGATCGGGGACGTACGCCAACTCGACTTCATTCGGGCATTCGACCAAGTGATCCGGGAAACCGCGGAGGACCGGGATGCCGCACAATTGCTGCCGAAAGCCGTCCGTACCTACTGCGCCATCATTTCGCACCATCTCGGTTCCATCGAAAGGTTCGAACCAGCCGTGGCCCGTAAGCTGCGTGCCCTGAGCGCGGCGGCATTGAAGAGAATGCCGCAGGACATTCTGAACGACGCACTCGACTCCATGGACGTCCAGCGCGCGACCCGGCTCCGACGGCTCAGGCGCCGTCCCGTCTCCGCGGAGGTGGCGGCCTGATGGCCCGCGGCACCACCCAGATCTTCTTCGCCTCCACCCTGTACGGGACGGCGACCCTGGCCGCCGCGCTCGACGCGGGCCTCTTCCGCCCGGCGGACCGGCGGCTGCTCCTGGTGAGCAACAACGCGTCCAACCCCGAGACGACCCCGTCGATCGACGCCATGCCCGGCTTCGGCCTGCTGGGCGCGCGCTTCGACGCGGTGGTGTCCTGGAACGACGCCATCTCCCCCTTCCACCCCGGGGGTTGGGCACCTCGGCAGGACGATGTGCCGATGTGGGAGCGGTATCTGCGGATGCTCTGGGACCTCGGTGACGACCGCCTCGAGCTGGTCGTCGAGTCCATCCAGGTCAACCCGTCGCTCGCGCTCGCGCAGATCTTCACCGGCGCCCCGATCGACGTGTACGCGGACGGCCTGATGAGCTACGGCCCGACCCGCAGCAAGCTCGACCCGCTGATCGGCACCCGGATCGGCCGGCTCCTGCATCTGGACCTGGTGCCGGGCCTGCAGCCGCTGCTGCTCACGGAGTTCGACGTACCACCGGAACTCGTCCCCACCGAAACGTTCGTGAAAGTGCTCGGCGAACTCACCGATACGGCAGCCGACTTGGAGCTCCCGGACGGCCAACCGCCCCTGCTGCTCGGCCAGTACCTCTCCGCACTCGGCATCCTGACCGCCGAGGAGGAGGAGCAGCTGCACATCCGGATGCTGCGCGGCGTCCTCGAACTCGGCCACACCCGCGTGGTGTTCAAGCCGCACCCCACCGCGCCGGCCCGCTGGTCGCGGCTCCTCGAGGAGGAGGCGGAGCGGCTCGGCGCCGAACTGGCCGTGATCGACCGACCGGTGCTCGCCGAGGTCCTCTTCCAGCGGCTGCGCCCCGCACTGGTCGTGGGCTGCTTCTCCACCGCGCTCCTGACGGCCGCATCGCTGTACGGACTCCCGGTCGCCCGGATCGGCACCGATCTGCTCCTGGAGCGCCTGACCCCGTACGAGAACAGCAACCGGGTGCCGGTCACGGTCGTCGACGCGCTGCTGCCTGAGCTGACCGACCGGACCGCGGTCGAGGCGCAGCACCTCGACCCGGACGCGTCCCGGCTCGCGGGTCTGCTCACCGCGGTCGGCTTCGCCATGCAGCCGCAGATCCATCCCGGCCTCCGGCCGGCCGCCGAGCGCTACCTCGGCCAGTACCTGAACGCCCGTACGCGCCGCTACTTCAAGCGCCGCCGGCTCACGGCCCTGGCCCTGCCCGGCGCCGTCCCCGCCCAACTGGGCTTCATCCCACGCAACTCGACGGTGCGCCGGGTCGCCCGCCGGGCACGCGCCGTGAAGCGGGCCGCACTCGGATGAGCGCCTCCACCACCACGGTCCCGGACCCGCATCTGCCGCCGGAGACCTCCACCGGCCCGGCCCTGTCCATCAAGCCGCCCGCCGTACGCGCCGCACCGCGCGCCTCCCGGCTGCGCGCCCTCGACGGGCTCCGCCTGGTCGCCGCCCTGATGGTGGCGCTCTACCACTACGGCGGCCGGGACGGCGAGATCTCCCAGGCCTGGGGCAGCTCGCCCGCCATGCAGTTCCCCACCGCGCACACCTGGTTCGCGTACGGCTGCCTCGGGGTGCAGATCTTCTTCGTGATCAGCGGGTTCGTCATCTGCATGAGCGGCTGGGGCCGGCCGCTGCGCTCGTTCTTCGCCTCGCGTGCGGCCCGTCTGCTGCCCTCGTACTGGGCGGCGGTGATCCTGGTGACCGCGGTCTTCGCGCTGCCACCCGTCGTGTACGCGGCCGTCTCGCCGAGCGATTTCCTGGTCAATCTGACGATGCTCCAGCAGCCGCTCGGCGCGGACCGGGTGCTCGGGGTGTGCTGGACGCTCTGGGCGGAGGTGCGTTTCTACGCGCTCTTCGCACTGTGCGTCGTGCTGCCGGGGGCGAACCGGCGCCGGGTCGTGCTGTTCTGCGCGGTCTGGACGCTGGCCTCGGTGATCGCGGAGGCGGCCTCGATGCCGCTGCTCGATCTGGTCCTGATGCCGGAGTACGCGCCGTTCTTCATCGGCGGCATCGGCCTCTACCTGGTGCACCGGGACCGGCACGACGTCACCGCCTGGGGCATCGTCGGCGTCAGCTGGCTGCTCGGCCAGCACTACGCGGTGGACCGCCTCTGGCACGCGCCGAACCCGGACTTCTTCTCGTTCCGCCCGTCGCTCGGCATCATCGCGGTGGTCACCCTCGGCTTCGCCGCGGTCGCCGCCGTCGCGCTCGGTCTGCTGA
The DNA here is from genome assembly GCF_003574445.1 of Streptomyces sp. YIM 130001. Lineage (GTDB taxonomy): Bacteria > Actinomycetota > Actinomycetes > Streptomycetales > Streptomycetaceae > Streptomyces. The sequence continues at coordinate 411,472 of NZ_KZ984548.1, read as the reverse complement.
ACCGTGTGGACCGGGCCTGGCTCACCACGGCCGGGGCTCTGACGTACCCGTTCTATCTGGTGCACGAGCACCTGGGCTGGGTGTCGGTGGGCGCCCTGCACCGCGGTCTCGGACTGCCGAGCTACGCCACGGTGCTCGGCACGGTCGCGCTGATGCTGGGGCTCGCCTGGCTGCTCAACCGCTTCGTCGAGGACCGCTTCACACCGAGGATCCGGGCGGCGCTCAAGCGGGGGTGACGCTCTGCCGTTCAGGCGGCGCCCGGGAGCGGGCGTCCTCGGCGGCCGCGCGGGCCGTACGTACTCAGGCGCCGCTCATGGAGAGCTTCACCGCGAAGCCGAGGAAGAGCGCGCCCGCCGCCGAGGTCGCCCCCGCCGACAGCCGCCTGCGGCTGCGGAAGGCGGCCGCCAGGCGCGTACCGCCGAAGATCAGCGCGGACAGGTACAGCACGCTGGCCAGTTGCGCGAACGCCCCGAGCACCACGAACGACAGCGCGGGATAGGCGTACCCGGGATCGACGAACTGCACGAAGAACGAGATGAAGAACAGGATCGCCTTCGGATTGAGCAGGCTGATCACGAAGGCCCTGCGGTACGGCCGCTCGGCCTCGCCCTCGGTGGGGTTCGCCGGAGCGGCGCCCGCCTCGGCGGCGCGCTCCGCGCGGGTGCGCCACAGGTTCCACGCGGAACGCATCATGCCGATCGCGAGCCAGGTCAGATACGCGGCTCCGGCGTACTTCACGATCCCGAACAGCACGGCGTTGCCCTGCAGCAGCGAGGCGACGCCCGCGGCGGACAACGTCATCAGCACGGTGTCACCGCACACGACACCGAGCGCGGCCCGGTATCCGGTGCGTACGCCGCGCCGAGCGGCGACGGACAGCACGTACAGCGAGTTCGGGCCCGGCAACAGGACGATGAGAGCAACGCCGATGAGATACGTCGGCAGATCGGTGACACCCAGCATGTCGGCGAGTGTGACACGCACCCGCCGACTCGGACACGGCGTTCCGTATAGCGGACATCACCGTCCACGGGGCGCCGGGGTCACCGCAGCGCCCACGGGAAGCGCGGCGCCCACGGACAGTGCGACGCCCTCAGAACGCGTCCGTCGGGACGTACGTGCCCCACACCTCGCGCAGCGCGTCGCAGACCTCGCCGACCGTGGCGCGGGCCTTGAGCGCGTCCTTCATCGGGTAGAGGACGCATGCGTCGCCGCGGGCCGCCTCCTTGAGCGCGGCCAGTGCGGCCTCGAGCGGCGCGGGGTCGCGTTCGGCGCGCAGCCGGGCCAGGCGTGCGGCCTGCTGCGCCTCGATCGCCGGGTCCACGCGGAGCGGCTCGTACGGCTCCTCCTCGTCCAACCGGTAGCGGTTGACGCCGACCACCACACGTTCGCCCGCGTCGGTCTGCTGGGCGATGCGGTACGCGCTGCGCTCGATCTCGCCCTTCTGGAAGCCCTGCTCGATGGCGCGGACCGCGCCACCGAGATCCTCCACGCGCTGCATCAGGGCCAGGGCCGCGGCCTCCACCTCGTCGGTCATGGTCTCCACCACGTAGCTGCCCGCGAACGGGTCGACGGTGGCCGTCACATCGGTCTCGTACGCGAGGACCTGCTGGGTGCGCAGGGCGAGCCGGGCGCTCTTGTCGGTGGGCAGTGCGATGGCCTCGTCGAAGGAATTGGTGTGCAGCGACTGGGTGCCGCCGAGTACCGCGGCGAGCCCCTGGACGGTGACCCGCGCCAGATTCACCTCCGGCTGCTGCGCGGTGAGTTGGACGCCCGCGGTCTGGGTGTGGAAGCGCAGCATCAGCGACTTGGGATTCCGCGCCCCGAACTCGTCCCTCATCACCCGGGCCCAGATGCGGCGCGCGGCCCGGAACTTGGCGACCTCCTCGAGGAGTGTCGTACGGGACACGAAGAAGAAGGAGAGCCGCGGCGCGAAGTCGTCCACGTCCATCCCGGCCGCGACCGCGGTCCGTACGTACTCGATGCCGTCGGCGAGCGTGAAGGCGATCTCCTGCGCGGGTGAGGCACCGGCCTCGGCCATGTGGTAGCCGGAGATCGAGATGCTGTTCCACCTCGGGATCTCTGTCCGGCAGTACTGGAAGATGTCGGCGATCAGGCGCAGGGACGGCTCCGGCGGGAAGATGTAGGTGCCGCGGGCGATGTACTCCTTCAGCACGTCGTTCTGGATCGTGCCGGTGAGTTGACGGGGACTCACACCCTGTTCCTCGCCCACGAGTTGGTAGAGCAGCAGGAGCAGGGCCGCCGGGGCGTTGATGGTCATCGAGGTGGACACCCGGTCCAGTGGGATGCCGTCGAACAGGACGCGCATGTCGTCGATCGAGTCGATGGCGACGCCGACCTTGCCGACCTCGCCGGAGGCGATCGGGGCGTCGCTGTCGTGGCCCATCTGGGTCGGCAGGTCGAAGGCGACGGACAGGCCCGTGGTGCCGTTGGCGATCAGCTGCCGGTAGCGGGCGTTGGACTCGACGGCGGTGCCGAATCCCGCGTACTGGCGCATGGTCCAGGGCCGGCCGGTGTACATCGTCGGGTAGACGCCGCGGGTGTACGGGTACGACCCGGGCTCGCCGAGCGCGGTGGCCGGATCCCAGTCCCGCAGGGCGTCCGGTCCGTACACCGGCTCGATGGGCAGTCCCGACTCGGACTCGCGCGCCATGGGGGTGTGCCTTCCGCTCGTCGTGTGCCGTGCCGGTCGTGCGGTGCCGTGCCGGTCGTCGCGGGCCGGTCGTGCGGTGCCGTGCCGCTGCCGCTCGGGCTTCGGATGTGGCTCAAGCCTTCCGCCGCCGGGCGTTCGCCTTCCATGATGCGCGGGAAACATCCGGGGGACACGTGGGCCGTGGCACGGGCGTACGGCCGGGGCGCAGAACGGACGTCGGGGGGACGGATGCAGCGGACACCGGGGGTCGGACGGCGGCGGGCGATGGCGGGCGGCGCCGCCGCACTGGCCGTCCTGCTCGCCACGGCGGGCTGCAAGGTGAGCGGCACGGACGGGGAGCACGTGGGCGCATCGGGCGCCGCCACGGGCAAGCAACCACCTCCCCTGACGCAAGCGCCGGACGACTCCGAGGGCCGGGACGACTCCCCGGGCCGGGACAGCGATTCCGGCAGCGGTGACGGCTCCGGTTCGGATCAGGAGAGCGGCCGTACGCCCCCGACTCCCTCCGCCCGGCCGTCCCCCGTCGCCGCGCCGGGCGACGACGGCGGCCGGGTGCGGGAGCTGCAGGCCCGTCTCGCCCAGATCGCCTGGTATTTCGGGCCCGGCCCGAGCGGCGAGTACGACACCGGCACGGTGAAGGCGGTCAAGGGCTTCCAGGCCAAACGCGGACTCCCGCGCACCGGCACCACGGACCGCGCGACCTGGGACCGCCTGACCGGCATGACCCGGAAGCCGACGTACTTCCAGCTCTACGCCGCGGGCGACCAGCCGCCCGCGAAGCCCGACAAGCGCTGCCTGACCGGACGTGCGCTGTGCATCAGCAAGACCAGCCGCACGCTGACCTGGATGGTCGACGGCAAGGTCGTCTCGACCATGGACGTCCGCTTCGGCTCCCAGTACACGCCCACCCGCGAGGGCGAGTTCACCGTCTACTGGAAGTCACGGCACCACGTCTCGACCCTCTACGACACCCCGATGCCGTACGCCCTCTTCTTCTCCGGCGGCCAGGCGGTCCACTACTCGTCGGACTTCGCGGCGAGCGGCTACACGGGTGCGTCGCACGGGTGCGTCAACGTACGGAAGAAGGAGCGGATCGCGTCCCTCTTCGCCCAGGTCCGCAAGGGCGACAAGGTCGTCGTGTACCGGTGACGGAGCCTGCGTGGCTTCTGGGCGCGCCCGCCTCGTGGAACTCGAGGGCCGGGCGCGGGAGAGGTGCAGAGCGAGGGTGGGACCGGGGGAACGTGTCCCACCCTCGCCAACTGCACAGAGCCGTGGGTACGGGGGGAACCCCGGCTCGTGCGGGCCGATGACCAGTCGGCTCACTCATTACTGCGCCGGTGTCTTCGAGAGTGTTACACCCCAGTACGACGAGCGCGGATCGCGTTCCGCGGAGCGCCCGATCAGCCCTTCGGAGAGCTCGTGGCGGACGGGGACGGCGTCTTGTCGGCGGGCGGCGCGAAGCCGGCCGGCGGGTCGGGGGCGTCGGAGGACGACGGGTCGTCGCCCGGCTCGGTCGGCTTACCGCTCGCGCCGTCCCCGTCGGAGTCGTCGCCGTCGTCCTGGCCGTCGCCGGGCCGGTGCTCGCCGCTTCCGCCGCTCTGGCCGCCGTCGCGGTCGAGCAGCCGGTCGCAGAACCGCTTCACGTCGGCGGAGCTCTTCGCCGCCTTCTCCAGCTTCCGCTGGATGCTCGGCTCGAGCGGCCGGCCCGCGCGGTGGTCGCGGCAGGCGTCGACCGCCTGCTCGTACCACTCGCCAGGGGACCACTGATCGCGTCCGCCGCCGGTGGACGGCTGATCGCCGTCGTCCTGCGGCGGCTTGTGGTGGTCACCCTCGGACGGGTGCCCGCCGTCGGTTCTCGGACGGTCCTCGTCCTGCTCCTCGTCGTCCGGTTCCGGCGTTCCGGAGCCGGCGATCCCGGGCTCGGACGGGTCCGTGGACGGCGAGGACAGCGGGTCGGGCGGTGTGGCGACCGCGGACACCGAGGACGCGGGTCCCGGCTCGGACCGACCGCCGAACGGCGTGGGGATCACGCCCGCACCCGCCGCCATCGCGACCCCGCCGAGCGTGCATGCGGCGAGCGTCGCGGCCAGGCCGAAGCGGACCGGACGGCCCCAGCGCGACGTCGTGGGCCGCCCGCGCCCGCCCGCGACACGTACGGCAGCCACCGTGGCGCCGCCCCCGCGGACCGTGGCGCCACTCGCCCCGGTCGCCTGCCGGAAGGCGGCGACCGCGGCTTCTTCACCGGGGAGTTCCTCGTGCTGCGGGTGGTGCGCCGCGCGGGCCGCGCCCAGGACCGAGGACAGTCGGCCGGCACGCGCGTGTGCGTCGTCGTCGACGGCGTCGAGGGGCTCACCACGCAGCAGCTGCTCTGCCACGTCCTCGTCCAGCCACTTAAAGCGCTCGTCGGCCATCACATGTCCTTCTGCGTCCGCATCCGCGATTCCGTCACACCCGCGGAGCTCGCGGTGCGTCCGCGGTGTCCCCGTTGCGGCGGTACGACACCGAGCATCTCGTCGTGCCCGCCGAGCAGTTCCGCCAGTCGTTTCAGTCCCCGGTGGGCGGCCGTACGCACGGCTCCGGGGCGCTTGCCCAAGGCCTTCGCGGCACTCTTCGCGTCCAGACCCATCACCACCCGCAGCACCACGGCCTCGGCCTGGTCCTGCGGGAGCTGCGCGATGAGCGCCATGGTGTCGCCGGTGGCCAGCGCCTCCATGGCCTCACCGGCGGTGTCGGCGTGACCGGGCTTGCCGGTCAGCTCCTCCTCGTCGCCGCCGACCGCGGGGCGGCGGCCGCGCATGCGTATGTGATCGAGGGCCCTGTTGCGGGCTATCCGTGCCGTCCAGCCGCGGAACCGGTCGGCGTCGCCGCTGAACCGCTCCAGGTCGCGCGCGATCTGCAGCCACGCCTCCGACGCCACGTCCTCGGCGTCGATGTCACCGACGAGTGTGCGTACATAGCCGAGCAACCGCGGGTGCACTGCGCGGTACACCAGACGGAAGGATGCCTCGTCCCCGTCCTGTGCAGCGAGCACCGCGGCGGTCAGCTCCGCGTCCTCCCCCAGCACTGCGCGCGCCCCCCTTGCCCCTCGGCCGGCGCCGCGGTCCACGGCTCCGGGATTCGCCGTCCTGATCGATCTCTGGTGGCTGCCACATGCCCGTGGTCAACCCGGCGCGAAGCAGAACGCTACGGGCCGACGGGCACCCGCGTCCATGTTTGTACAACGTGCAACCATCACGTGACGTACCGCGGTGTGACAGAAAACGCATGCCCGGCGCTGAGGTAAGTACGGGTCGCCGCGCGACCCGTCCCGTGCGACGGTCGGGGCCTCTCCTGTGGGGGGTGGCGGCCCCGGCCGTTCGCCTCTGGCACGTACACCCATTCCGGTATCCCATCTGTCCCGGCCGGGGCCGGTGTGCTGTGCCCGACGCGCTGTGCCGAGCCCGGCCGCACCCCGGCTCCGGCGCCCTGCCCCCTTCGTGCGCGCCTACAGACGACGGAAAGGCCCCGGTGGCCGACGGACCTGGTGGTCCACGTCGGCCGCGGAGGCCTTTCTCCCGTCGCGAGGCCCGCTCACGGGCCGTTCCCCGGATGCTCCACCCGGCAGAGGCGACGGCCTCACCTTTGGGTACGGCCCCCGGAAGCAGCGAGGCGGCGGCGCTCGAGGCGGGTGGCGACGGCGTAGGCGCCGCCTCCGGCGAGGGTGAGGACCCAGTAGAGGCCGGTGCTGCCGGCGAGGAGGGCGCCCGTGGAGGTGAGGGCGAGCCAGGTGCCGAGGCCGTAGTGCAGGAGGTTCCGGCGCTGGGCGCCCTCGGCGACGTAGAGGAGGCCGACGATGAGGCCGGATCCGGTGGGCCAGAGCATGGCCTGCAGGTCGGGGTCACCGAGGGCGGAGGTCAGGCCGGTGATGGCGAGGAAGAGGGCGGCGAAGCCGGTGATCCAGGCGGCGCCGAGCAGCTTGCCCGAGAGGACGTCACGGGGGTCGGTGGCGGTGCGCTGGGCGCGCAGGGCGGCGAGCGTGGCCCGGACGGTGCCGAGGGCGAGACCCGCGCCGAGCAGGGCCGGCGGCAGCCAGCCCGGCAGGTCGAGCAGCGGGGCGTCGCCGGCGGAGACGGCCGCGGAGCCGTGGCCGAGCACGTAGGCGAGACCGAAGCTGATGTACGTCGCGCGGTTGTCGACCTCGCCCGGCGTGCGGACCGGCGTGACGGTGCTGGTGACGATCGGGGCGGCGGGAGCGGTGGGAGCGGCGACGGACATGGCGGGAACCTCCGGGTGATCGGTACGGGCGTCGGGGCGGGACTCGGAGCCGAGTGCGGCACGAGGGCCGGAACAGGCTTCGGCGCAGGCTTCGGAACCGGCTTCGGAACAGGCTTCAGAACAGGCTTCAGAACAGGGCGAGTCGGGACGACACAGCGCCAGACCCCGGGAACGATGACGACCTTGCCGGTGACGGTGCGGGACTCGGCCAGCGCCAGCGCCGAGGCGGCGTCGGCCAGCGGGATCCGGGCGGCGATCTGCGGGACGAAGGAGCCGTCGGCCATCAACCGCAGGACCTGGGTGAGGTCCTCACTCATCCGCCGCTGCCAGGAGGCGCGGCAACGCCGCTTGCCCGCCCAGAGGTTGTAGAAGTGGGCGCTCCTGCCGTTCGGCAGGCTGTTCCACGCCGCGAGCCGTCCGAAGAGCTTCAGGACCGGCAGTTGCGAGTTGCCCTTGTCGCCCTTCGACGCCGCCGAGCCGTAGGAGACGAGCGTGCCGCCCTTGCGCAGCAGCCGCCACGACTCCTCCACTCCCGCACCGCCGACATGGTCGAAGACCGCGTCCACGCCGTCCGGCGCCAACTCCCGGATACGGGCGTACATGTCCGGGTCGCGGTAGTCGACCGGTGTCGCACCCAGGGCACGCACCGCCTCGTGGTGGCGCTCCGAGGCCGTGCCGATCACCGTGAGGCCGGCGTGCCGTGCCAGCTGTACAAGGGTGGAGCCGACTCCGCCGTTGGCGCCCAGGACCACGATCGTGCCGCCGGCACGGACCTCGGCCGTGCGGTGGAGCATCTGCCAGGCGGTGATCCCGTTGACGACCACGGTCGCCGCGCCCGCCGCGTCCACGCCGTCCGGCACCGGCATCAGGTCCGCGGCATCGACCGTCAAGTGACTGGCCCACGCGCCCACTTTGGTGACCGCGGCGAACCGGCGGCCGACCAGTCCGGCGTCCACACCGGGTCCGGCCGCGACGGCCGTACCCACCAGGTCGTAGCCCGGCACGAAGGGGAACGGCGGCTGGTCGAAGTACGTCCCCAGGCGCATCTGCTGCTCGGCGAACGAGACGCCCGTCGCATCCATCCGCAGCACGACCTGCCCCTGCTCCGGCGCAGGCAGCTCGCGGGTCCGGGACTCCAGCCCCTCCGGCTCGACCTCCCCGGGGAGCACGATCTCGGTGGCGGTGATGACGGCGGTGCCTTTCGCGGCGTTCATGGCGTCCATGGCGTACTCCTCGGTGCGATGCCCATTAACTTACGGCCGTAAGACTACGGCCGTAAGTCGAGCGGGCGCAAGGGAGTGCCGCAATAAACTTCACGGTGTAAGTTGACAGCATGGAACACACCGGAACGGCCGACGCGCCAACGCCCACCCGACCCCGCGCACGTGCACGCAACCGACGCGGCGAGGGAGGGCGCCTGCGCGAGGACATCGTCGCGGCGGCGATGGAACTCCTCGACGAGACGGGCGACGAACGCGCCATCACCCTCCGGTCGGTCGCCCGCAAGGTCGGCATCGCCGCGCCCTCGATCTACCCGCACTTCCCCGACCAGCCGGCCATCATGCTGGCCGTCGTCCGCCAGGAGTTCACCGGACTGATCACCAGCCTGCGCACGGCAGTCGAAGAGGCGGGCGACGCCCCGCGGCGACGTCTGTACGCCGTCTGCGAGGCGTATCTCGAGTTCGCCCAGCTCCATCCGCAGCGCTACCGCACCATGTTCGGCGGACTGTGGATCCCGGACCTGACCGACAGCTCCCTGTCCGAGCAGGACCTCAGCACCCTCGGCATGGACAGCATGCAGATCCTCGTCGACGCCCTCTCCGACTGCGTCGAAGCGGGCGAGTCCACCAGCACCGACGCGTCCGCCGACGCGGTGGCCCTGTGGGTGGGCCTGCACGGACTCGCCCACCAGCGCGCCGTCAGCGCCTCGTTCCCGTGGCCGGAGGGGATCGCCGACCGCGTCATCACCTCGCTCGCCCACCTCAAGGACACCGGCGCCTGATCCGCCCCTGCCGGGCAGGGACGGATCAGGACTCCGCGAAGTGCCCCTTCGGGGGCGGCAGTTCAGGCACTCAGTGCACTCTCCACCGCACGGGCCAGTGCGCCGTACCCCGCATCGTTCGGGTGCTTGTGGTCGCCACTGTCGTACGCCGGGTGGAGGCGCTCCGGGTCGTCCGGTGCGGCGAGTGCGCGGTTGAGGTCGACCACGGCGTCGAACTCCCCCGACGTCCGGACCCAGTTGTTGAACTCGCGGATCTTGGCGGCCGATGCGGCGTTGTAGTACTCGGCGCCCTTCATCGGCAGCAGGGTGGCTCCGACGACCTCGACTCCGCGGCGGTGCGCCTGGCGTACGAGGCTGCGCTGCTGCTCTATCAACTCAGCTACGGATACAGCCGGGTTGGGCTTGTACGTCGTCAGGTCGACCTCACTGAACCCGATGTCGTTCAGACCTTCGAGGAGCACCACTGTCCCGACCCCCGGCTTGTCCAGGACGTCCCGCTCGAAGCGGGACCAGGCACTGTCGCCGAACCAGGACGAGTCGTGGAGCAGGAGATTCCCGCCGATCCCGGAGTTGAGTACGGGACGAGGCTCGCCCTTCGCGGCCAGGCGTTCCGCGAGTTGGTCCGGCCAGCGCTTGTCCGCGTCGGCCGTGGAGCCGAAACCGTCGGTGATCGAGTCGCCGAAGGCGACGATGCCGCCCTTACGCCGAGGGGAGTCCCCGGCGCCGCGCACCTCGACGTCGCTCAGGTAGTACAGCGACTGGGTGGTCTCGGTGAACGGCTTCCCGCTGCTGTCGGCCCGCCGGTCGCCGCGGGCGCGGTAACTGGTGGCGTACGCCTGGTCGTGGAAGGTGGCGGCACCGGTGCGCTCGCGGAGGTAGAGGGTGACGGTCAGTTTCTGGAGTCGGCCGGTCCTCAGGGCGACGGGGTCGCCGGCCAGCCGACCGCCGACCGGCACGGTGGCGGATCGGCTTCCACCGAAGGTCAACTCCTTTGCTGTACCTGGACGTTCTGCCGCTCCTCGGCCGGCCAGGGCCGCCGTCGCGCCGGTGATGTGCAGGGGCGAGGTTCCGTAGCGGTTGGAGAGGCGGATGCGTATCTCCTCGCCGGGAGCCGTGACCCGTACGACCTGGCGGAGGGTGTGGTCGCGGAAGCCCTCCTCGCTCCAGTTGTCCCGGAAGCTGGTACTGGGACGCTGTGAGGGCGCGGTCCAGGCGGCGGTCCAGGGCGACCGGCTGCCGTGATCGGCGGGGGTACCGCCCGCAGCGGCGGACGCGGCCGAGGCCGGGCTCGTGGCGGTCGAGGCCAGCAGGAAGGCGGCTGCCAGGGCGAGGGCGGGGCGGAGGGTGTGGGTGTGGGTGTGCATGGGGTGCGGGGTCCTCTTCTACGTGGTTCAGGGATCGGGGCTGACTTCGGGGTTGCGCGTTCGGGTTCGGGTGCGGCTTCGGCGGGGCGGCGGGCTCAGAGTTGGCGCAGGGCGCCGCCGTCGACGCTCCATTCGGCGCCGGTGACCTGGGCGGCTCGCGGGGAGAGGAGGTACGCGATCACGTCGGCCACCTGATCGGGGGTGCCGATGCGCCCGGTGGGCAGGCGGCGCTCCTCCTGGATGAAGTGGTCCACGGCCTTGTCGGCGGCCAGCCCGAAGCGTTCGGCCAGCTGCTCGGCGAAGCCGCCGGGCGCGTCGAAGAGGGCGGTACGGGTGGGCCCGGGCGAGACGACGTTGGACCTGATGCCGACCGAACCGAGGCTCCCGGCGAGGGACTTGGAGACCGACAGCAAGGCGGCCTTCGAGGCTGCGTAGTCGGCGATCGTCGCGTCGGGCAGCCTGGCAGTCTCGCTGGCCACGTGGACGATGCTCGCGCCATCCGCGTTGTCCTGGAGCAGGGGCAGTGCGGCCCGGGTGAGGCGCACGGCGGCATGCAGATTGAGTTCGAACGTGGCGTGCCACTGCTCGTCGTCGATGGCGGCGAAGCCGGGCCGGGAAGTGAGGGCGGCGGCGTTGTTGACCAGTCCGTCGAGCCGGCCGTGAGTGGACCGTACGCGCTCCACGATCTGCTCGGCGGCGGACGGATCCGTCAGATCCGCAGGGACGAACTCGGTCCGGTCGGGCAGGACTTCGGCGCCACCGCCGTTGCGGGCGACAGCTACGACATGGGCCCCCTCACCGGTGAGCAGCTGCGCGGTGGCACGTCCGATGCCGCTCGTGGCGCCGGTGACGAGGACGACCTTGTCGGTGAGCTGGAGATCCATGGTCTTGCTCCTGGGCGGGGTGCGGGCGGTGGTCTGCGGTGCCCGGTGAGGTCGTGACGGCGGGCACTTCACCCGCCGCCGCTTCGCTAACGGGCGCACAGTTCCGTTACGACCAAGAAGCTAACACGTACTTTCCGTTAAAGGAACCCCAGTCCCGATACGCCGCCCTGCCTTTCGGTCTGCCTCTCACCACCGCCCGCCGTAGCGCCGCACCCGCTCGCGCAGCCACTCCCCGACCCATCGCTCCTCCTGGCCGGACGCCTGCCGCAGGCCGCGGGCGGCGATCGTCGCCACGAAGTACACGAAGCGAACGCGCCTCAACTCCCCCTCGATGCCCAGGACTTTTCCCCGACCCAGGGACGTCGGACCCGGCATGCACGACGAACACCCCTCCCCCGTAAGGCACTTCCGCCGCCCCCATCGCCTCCACCACCTCTGCCGCAACAGCCCCTCCCCTCACTCTCCGTGGGGATGCGGCCACAGATTGCGGTCGGCATCGATGGGCTCGCCAGCGGTCCCGGCGTGACAAATACGCCGGCACACAGGGGAGTCGGGGAGTTCGTCATGACCATCGAGGACAACCCGGGTTCCCGGACCAGTTACGGCGAGGAGCTGCGCCGACGCCGCGAGGCGGCCGGACCCACACAAGGGGAGCTGAGCGTGCGTGCGGTCATCTCGCGCACGCACATCGCCCATCTCGAAGCGGGCCGCCGCCGCCCCGCTCTCGACGACGCCCGACGACTCGACCACATCCTCGACACCGGCGGAGTCCTGGAGAACTTCCTGCCGACCCGCGGCGAGGGCGCGGTCGCGGAGCACTTCGCCGAGGCGCTGCGCCTGGAGGAACGGGCGACGGCGATTCGGGTCTACGGGCCGAACCTGGTGCCCGGCATCCTCCAGACCGAGGCCTACGCACGCGAAGTACTCGCCTCCGGCTTCCCACCCAAGACCGTTGAAGAGCGTGACAAGCTCGTCGGCACGCGGCTCCAACGCGCCCGCATCCTGGGCGACTTCAAGTCACCGGTGGTCTGGACACTGCTGGCTGAGGCGGTACTGCGACGGCACGTCGGGGGCCCGGCTGTGATGTGCGAACAACTGCGGCACATCGCGCAGTTGGGAGAGTCGAGCCGGATCCGGGTGCATGTTCTGCCGTTCACGGTGGGTCCGCACGCGCTCCTGGAAGGCGTGGTCTCCCTCATGTGGTTCGACGATCTGCCGCCCGTCGCCCACGTCGAAGGGCTCAAGACAGGCCGTGTTCTCGAAGTCCCCTCCTGGTGGGCCGGTGCCAGGCCGTCTACGAGCACGCCATGGTGACGCCCTGTCCCACCGGCACTCGCTGGCACTGATCCGATCCGTCGCGGAGGACTACGAACATGCACAGCAAGAGTGAGCGACCCATGACCATCCCGAACGCCTCGGCCCTGACGGCTGGCGTAAGTCGTCGTACAGCGGCGGCGAGAGCGGCGAGTGCCTCGAGGTCAACGACGCCTGGCGCAAGTCGAGTTACAGCGGCGGCGACAGCGGGGAGTGCCTGGAGGTCGACGACACCCCGGCCCCCGCCCGCGTCCCGGTCCGCGACAGCAAGAACCCCACCGGACCGGCCCTCGTCTTCACCGCCCCCGCCTGGACCGCGTTCATCACCTCGCTCAGCTGCCCGCACTGACACTCAACCAGCCGCCCACGAAGGCCACTTCACCTGAGTCCGCCCGGATACGGAGGCACCGCGGCTGAGCGCCGGTGTCGACGCCGCTCGAGGACGGCGAGCAGAGCGAACCCCAAGGCTGCCGCGGTGAGAGCCGTCGCAGCGGGGACACCCCAGGTCTTCAACGGCCGTGCGTCAGCGGCCGGTTGAACGTCCGTGCTGGACTCGCGCGCCGCCGCACCGCCCCCGCCATCGGCGCCCCGGGCTCCGGGCTCGAAGGGCTCCGCCGAGTCGGGCACCACCCCCGAGTCGTCGATCTCGATGTCGAGCCGAAGCGGCAAGGTGTCGCCGCGGCTCTTGTTGGTGGAGGTGATGCCGGCCTGGATGTAGTACGTGCCGGCCAGTTCGGCGGCGTCGTCGTTGTCCTCGCGAACGCCGAGCGAGCAGTCGGCCTCTACGGATCCGCCCTCCCGCGCCGTGCTGCCGCCCTTCCAGATCGCAGCGGTGGGGCTGTCCGCCCGGCAGCGGGCCGGCTGCCGGACCGGGTCATAGACCGCGACGCCGAACGCCTCCGGCTCGGGCCCCGGGTTGTACCCGGCCGGCAGGGTCGTCCTCGCGGTGACGGACAGGGACTGCCCCGGCAACAGATCGACCCGGTAGAAGTACAGATCGCCCACGACGGTGTCGCCGCTGAGCGTCCCGGCCTGCACGGGCCTGGCGCTGTTGAAGGTCGCCCCGCCCTGGATCCCGCCGCCCCCGTCGGCCGCGACGGCCGCAGGGACAGCCAGGGCGAGCAGGGCGGCGGCAAGGAGTGCGGCTCGGCGCCCGGTCCGTCGACGGTCGTGCATCACGAGGTCCTCCGGCGGGTGATGACGAAACGGACGAGGAGGGCTACAGCGAGGCCCACTGCGGCGGCCAGCGCGAGGGGCAGGGGACGTGTCATATCGGAGGACGCTCCCGCGTTCTGGGCGTCCTGACCGTCCTGGGCGTCGCCCCTGGCATCCCGGGCGTCCTCGCCCGGAGCGGCGGACGGGGACTCACCCGTCGCCTGCCCACCCTCCGCGCCGGCGCCCCGGCCGTCCGCGGCGGGCGCACCGTCGGCGTCGACGGCCCGGCCCCCGAGGCCGACGGCCAACTCGACCGACTGTGCCCCGGTGGCGCGTACGTCGTCGACGACCTGGGCGCACACATCGACCGCCTGCCGCCCCTTCGGGACCGCGTCCCAGGTCAGCCGATCGGTCGCGATACCGGCGCTGATCACGTTCGCCCAGCTCGACTTGATGGTCTGCTCGTCGTCGAACGGCTTGTCCGCACCGGGCAGATGGAGCCGGATCCGGGTGAACGACGCCCTCTCGTACTCCCCGTCCTCAGGGATCACCGCGGCACTGAAGCGCAGGGACTGCCCCGGCCGTACACGCACCGTGTACCACCGCTTGTCGCCGTAACCGAATGCGTCGCGGTACTGGCCCGGCTCCAGCCGCGGGGCCTCGGCGCAGGTCTTTCCGCCCCGCACTTCCGCGCCGGAGGCCTCGTACGGGCTGAGCGCGCGTTTGACGGAGTCGTCGAGGCCGTCGCCCAGTTCGTCCGCGTCGCCGGCGTCCACGTAGGTGCCCTTGGTCGCCTTCGCGATGCAGCGGAGTTCGGAACGGGCCTTGCCGGTCACCTTGAGTCCGACGGTGTCGATCACCAGGTCGAGCCCTGCGCCCTTGAGTTCGCGGGCGACCTGGCAGGGGGACGGTGGGGCGCAGGTGTCCTCGCCGTCGGACACGAGGACGATGCGGCGCGGCCCGGCGTCGCCGAGTTCCTTCGCGGCGGTCTTCAGGGTGGCGCCGATCGGGGTCATGCCGAGCGCGTCCGTGGCGCGCACCTCGGCGGTGGCCCGCTTCTTGGCCGCGGTGTCGAGCTCGGCCACGGGGGCCAGCAGCTCGGTGTCGCGGCAGCCGGGGCCGGTGTCCTCGCCCGCGTACTCGGAGCCGTAGACACGCACTCCCATCGCCGTGCCGTCGGGCACACCGGCGATGAGCCCGGTGACCGCCTCCTTGGCGGCGGCGAGGCGGGTCTGGCCGCCGGCGTCCTTCTCCTTCATCGAACCGGAGGCGTCCAGGATCGTCATGATGCGCGGCTGCGGTTCGTCCGCCGAGGCCGCCGGGGCGACGGCCGCCACCGTCGCCGCCACTGCGGCTGCGATCAGGACGGCGAGGGCCCGCGTGCGCCTCATCGCGCACCATCCGGGTTGACCGTCTGTTCCTCTGTGTGAACACCTTCGACCAGGAGTGTCGTCACGGGTCCATCCAAGTCAGCGTAGGGATCACGGGGTTGCCCGCTTCCATAGATTTGCAAAGATGAACATATTCTTCGCTTACGCAAAGTGCAAGAGGTGGGGGCGGAGTCCGCTCGTGCGGACCCGGTTCTGTCGGGCCCCGGCTCGGCACGCGCGCCCCGAAGCTGGCACAGTTCCTTCGGGTGTACGACGCCGACCGGAACCGGCTGCACCCGCCACGCAGCGCACGAAGGACGCACGGGGACCGAGCGGGGGCGAGATGAACGAGACGGTGTTCGCCGGACGGTACGTCCTGGCCGACGAGATCGGCCGCGGGGCCGCCGGCGCCGTCTGGCGGACCTGGGACCTGCGCCGGCAGCGGTACGTGGCGGCTAAGGTGCTGCAACGCCAGGCGGCCGGGGACCTGCTCCGCTTCGTACGGGAGCAGAGCATGCGCATCGAGCATCCGCACGTACTGGCCCCCACCAGTTGGGCGGCCGACGACGACCAGGTGCTGATCACCATGGACCTGGCTGACGGCGGCTCGCTCGAGGACCTGATCGGCGACTACGGGCAGCTGCCGCCGCCCCTGGTCTGCACCCTGCTCGACCAGCTTCTCTCGGGCCTGGAAGCGGTCCACGCGGAGCAGATCCTGCACCGCGACATCAAACCGGCCAACATCCTCCTCGACGCGACCGGCCTCGGCACTCCGCGCGTGCGCCTGTCGGACTTCGGCCTGTCGCTGCGCCGCGGCGACCCGCGGCTGACCGAGAACCACCAGGTCGTCGGCACACCCGGCTACATCGCTCCGGAGCTCTTCGAGGGGGACGATCCGCACATCGCGGGCGACCTGTTCGCCGTGGGCGTGGTGGCGCTGTACCTGCTGCAGGGCGTCGAACCGGACGCTCGCGCGCTGGTACGCGAACTGGAGTCGGCCTCCGTCGCACCCGAGGCGCCGGCGGGCATCGACGAACCGCTCTGGCAGGCGGTCCTCATGCTCCTGCAGCCCGACCGGCGCGCGCGTGCGCGCAGCGCGGCAGCGGCCCGCGAGGCCATTGCCCGGGCGGCGGCGCGACTGCCCGCGGCGGTGGCGTCCGACGCGGAGCCGATCGAGGTGTTCGACCAACTCGGCCCGCTGCCCGAGGGGTTCGGGCCCTCGGGTCCGCTCACGGACGATCCCTCCGATGCGGGCACGGGGGCGCCGAACGCTTCGATGCCGGGCGTATCGGACAGTGCGGCGACCGGTGGGACGGCGGGTTCGTCGGGCGCGGGGAGGATCGGCGCCACCCCGGGCACATCGGCCGAGGCGACGGCGGGTGCCGCGCCGGGCACAGCTCCCGGCACGCCTCAGGGCTCGACGGTTGACGCACCCACGGGCTCGATGGCCGGTACAACACCCGGCACATCTGCGGGAGCAGCGCCCCACGCCCCGGCAGGCAGCTCGACCGGCACGACACCGGGCACGCCTGCACGCCCAGCATCCACCGGCACGACACCCGCTACAGCACCCGACGCACCAGCGGACAGCGCGACCGGCACGACATCCGGCACGGCCGCTGGGCGACCGCCCGGCACGCGGGCGGGCATACCGGCGGGCGCGCCAAGTGGCCCGGTGCCCGCCACGCCGGCGGGCTCACCGGCCGGGGCGACGCCTCGCGGGCCCGACCCGCGGACGGCCACGCCCGACCCGTCGCGGACGACCCCGCCCGGGCCCGCAGGACCGCCGGCTTCGCAGGAGCCCGAGGTGACCAGCTACCACCTCGCACCACCGGCCTCCGGCCCGGACACCGCGCACAGTCCGTACCCCGCCGCGCCGGGCGCCTCCGCTCCGGGCACCCCTCCCCCGTTCCCTCACGTCCCTGAAGGGATCGACCCCGGCGGCGGCCCGCACACCACCCGCCCCGACTCCCGGGCCACACCGCCCGGTCCGGACCGCCCCCAGCGCGCCCCGGGCACGACCGGACGGCTCTGGCTCCTGGCCCTCATCACCTGCAGCCTGGCAGCGGCACTCTGGGCACTGGTCCTGATCGTGGGTTAGCCCGCGCGGCATCGACGGTCCGCGTGCCACCGCCGAACCCGACCACCCCTCCGCGAAGCCCTTCGCAAGGGTGTCCGCAGGGCGTTGTCACCGCGAGGCACGGCGCTCACCCGGACGTACGCGCCCGCCGGGCCGCCGCCGCACGCAGGATGCGCCGGCCTTCGGCCGAGATCCCGACCGTGCGGCGCAGTCCGTTGCCGGCGCCCTCTGGGTCCGCGAGCACCTCCAGGATGCGTCCCTGGCGCCGCAGTTCCCCCGCGAGCAGCGGACCCACCCCCACCGGCTCCGCCCCTCGGCGCAACTCCTCGGGCGGTACGTCGCCATCGGCCAGGTCCAGGCAACGGTGCACGAGCACCGCGGTCGACGAACAGCCGTCGGCCCACTCGCGCAGCCCCGCTCCCGTACGGTCCTGCGGGGCTGTGGCCCACGCCGACCGCACCAGTTCCACCGCCATCGTCAACGTCCCGTCACCACCGCCCGCAGTCGGCCGCGCAGTACTCCGAACCCCCGAAACCCCCAGCTCCGCACGGAGTTTGGCGAGCGGAACAGACCAGTCAGCACCAGCGTCCAGCGCCGCCCACAACGGCCGCAACGTGTCGTCCCGCCCACCCAGCAACGGCAGACAACGGTCGAGGCAGGCAAGCCCGCTCGCCGCCAACGCGCCCTCATCCGCGCAGGCGATCATCTCCACCAGGCTCACCGGGCCTCCCCACCCCCACGTCGAACATCCCTGTGCGTCTTACTGCGCCTCTCGTGGCCGAAATGTCACTACACCGACGGCCGATTCGCGGTGCACTCCCGGCCTGAACCCCTCCGGGCGAACCCGGCGTCACCCCGGCTGCACCCGTCCGAAAACCACTTCGAGCCACCTCACCGAGTCCTCTACGCTGGCGCGGTGACGACGCGGCTGATCATCCTCAACGGCGGTTCCAGCTCCGGCAAGACGGGCATCGTGCGATGCCTGCAGGACGTACTCCCGGACCCCTGGCTGGCGTTCGGCGCCGACTCCTTCGTCGAGTCCATGCCGGCACGGATGCGGGCATCCGACACGGGAATCGAGGTGGGGGCGGACGGCACGGTCAGCGTCGGCGAGGAGTTCCGCGTCCTCGAAGCGGCCTGGCGCACGGGCATCGTGGCGATGGTCCGCGCCGGTGCCCGAGTCGTCATCGACGAGATCTTCCTCGGCGGCGGCGCATCGCAGCAGCGGTGGCAGCAGGTGCTCGGCGACCTGAACGCGCTGTGGGTCGGCGTCCACTGCGACGCCCAGGTGGCCGCGGGCCGCGAGATCGCCCGCGGCAACCGCGCCCGAGGAATGGCCGAACTACAGGCGCAGTCCGTCCACTTGAACGTGACCTACGACCTCGAACTCGACACCACCCACACCGAACCCCTCACCTCCGCCCACACCATCGCCAACCACCTGCATTAGCCTCGGGCACCACTCCCGCCGCTCGCCTCCCACACCCTCACGCCCGGGCCCAGCTGCTCACCCACGGGCACTCTCGACACACCGACCCGCCCGACACCGCCACCCACGTCCAGGGGCCGGACCACCGAACCCCTGGACCCACGACAGCGAGGACACCGCCAGCTCGCACACCGGCCCCGCCGGCGCCACCACCCGCTTCGTCTATGTCGACTTCGACCAACTCGCCACCCGCCTCCCAGGCCCTGAACCCGCCCGCTGCACGGGACTTGACCTTGTACGCGGGCCCGATAGCGTGCTGCAGCCTGTCGTTGCGTAGGGCGGCGACCCCACCGTCGCGCGGGCCTCGGTCGCGGAGTTTCGTCGGGTCGTTCCTCTGTGCGCTCATGCTGTAGGTACACCGCTCACGGCCGATCGGTTCCCGATCCGTGCTCACCCGTCCCGACCGGCTCCAGCTCCCCCGCCCAGCCACCGAACTTGGCGGCCGCCCGGACCACCTCGTCCGGCAACACCGCCAAGTGCGAGCCCCGCCGGCGACCTGCTCACTCATATATCCACCGCCGGCCGCGAATTGGCTGAGGTGGCCTTCGCCCCCGACCCGCCTGACACAAGACCACCCGCGTACGTGCTCAAGAGATGTCCCGGGAGGTGACCGCCGGCGCGGAGACCACAGGAGCCGGGGGTGAGCAGTCGCAGGGGCAGTCGCAGGGCAGTCGCAGGGGTACGGCATGAGCTCGCTCACCCTGCTACCCCCGGGGAGTCGAGCAGCCCCGCCAGAGTGGTGTAGGAGCGGTCCCAGGTCCATTCCGTCCGGACCCAGTGGCGGCCCTTCTCGCCCATCTCGCGGGCGAGTTCGGGGTTGCGGAGGAGCCTGATCAGGCGGTCCGCCGTCGCCGCCACCGAGTGACCGTCGACGACATGGCCGGTCTCCCCGTCGCGTACCGCGTCGGGGGCGCCGCCCGAGTCGCCTGCCAGGACGGGGAGTCCGGACGCGGCGGCTTCCAGGTAGACGATGCCCAGGCCCTCCACCTCCAGGCCGCGTCGGCGCGTGCGGCAGGGCATGGCGAAGGCGTCGGCGGCGGCGTAGAAGGAGGGGAGGGCGTGGTGGGGGTGGCCGCCTGCGAAGACGACCGAGTCCACGACTCGTTCAGCCAGGGCGAGTTGGTGCAGGTCGGCGGCGTACGGGCCGTCGCCGACCAGGAGGAGCATGACGTCGGGGACCGCCCTGCGGATCCAGGGCAGCGCCCTGATCAGCGTGTCCTGGCCCTTGCGCGGGACCAGCCTGGCCGCGCACAGGATCACCGGGCGGCGGCCCAGGCCGAAGCGGGCGCGCACCGGGCCGCCGTCCAGGCAGGGACGGAAGGTCGTGGTGTCCACGCCTGGGGCCAGACGGGCGGTGCGGGTCCCGGGAGCGAGCGCCGCCTCGATCGGCCGGCGGGTGCTCGCACCCAGCCAGGTGAGGGCATCGGCCTGCGTGCCGATGCGGCGCAGCAGCGACCTGGCCCCGGGGGTGCGGGACCACCACACCTCGTGGCCGTGCGTGGTGACGACGGCGGTACGGATGTCCGTTGTCCGCCGCAGCGGGCCCGCCATCAGGCCGAGCGGCGCCGCCGCGCCGAACCACACCCGGTCACAGCCGTACCGGCGGGCCACGGACGCGGCGTGCGCGGTGGCCCGGGGCGAGGGCAGGAGGGTTCGTGCGCGGTGCCGGATCACCGGGTGCGGAAAGGCCTCGTCGGGTGCCGGCTCCGCCGTGGCCGGGTTCACCGCCGAGGTGAAGACGACCACCTCGCCGGGCGGGAAACGGCCGGCCAGTTCACGGACGAACGTCTCGATGCCGCCCTGCCGGGGCGGGAAGTCATTGGTGACGATCAGCGTGCGAGAGCGGGAGTTGTTCGTCATGCGAGGGCCTTGTCCCTGGAGGGGGCGGGAAGGGTGACGGTGGTGCTGCCGCGCTTCGGCGTCCGGAACAACGGCACCCCGAGCACCAGCGGATAGACGAGGTAGCCGAAGCGAGTCGCGGGCATCAGGGCCATCGCCAGGCCCAGGCCGAGCGCGAGCCGGGCCGCCGCCGCCCGTGCCGTCCCCGGTGGCCGCACCACCAGTGACACCGCGATCAGCAGCGCGCTCACCGCGAGGAGCGCGAGCGCGATCACCTTGCCGCCGGGGACGTACGTCGCGAACAGATGGCCGGGCAGCGGGCTCCCGGCCGGCGAGAGGGTGTCGGCGAGGCCGAGCGGGAAGGCGACGACGCTCCGGTAGAAACCGCAAGGGTTGGCGAGGGCGAAGGGCAGCACCGCCGCCGTCACCGTGGGCAGCGCCACGGCCGTGTACCGCAGCGCGGGCCGCCGGCCCCGGCGTACCGCGATCAGCGCCAGCGCGACGGGGAGCGCGGGCCACGCTGTCCACTTGAGCGCGGCGGCGGCGCCGAGCACCAGCCCCGCCCGGCCGGGGCGTTCCTGTCCGGCGAGTACGAGGCCGAGGCACATCAGACCGACCACCGGCAGGTCGATCCCGCCGACGGCGAGGGGCAGCGCCACCACAGGGCAGGCGAGCAGCCGGGCCCGGTGCATTCCGGCCGCCGCGAGGGCCGCCGCGAAAGCGCCGCCCAGCCACAGGCGCGCATCGCCGGGCAGCACGCCGAAGAGCGCCATCCCGGGCAGATAGGGGTTGAAGTCGGCGACGGCCGAAGGGTCGGCGGCGTACGGACTGCCGGTCGTGAGCAGCAGCTGCCCCGACCGCTCGACGACCGTGACCTCCAACTGCCCGAGCCCCGCCGTGACCAGCAGGACGAGCGGCGCCACGACGGCCCCCGCCACCAGGACCACCCGGACGGCCGGGCGTGAGCGCGCACCGCACGCCAGGACCGCCGCGGCCGCGTAGCCCGCTCCCGCCACCACCCCCCACACCCGGTGCGGTGGCAGATCCGAGGCCAGGGCGAGCCCCAGAGCGAAGGCCGCGCATCCGGCCCACGTGTACGGCTCGTACCGCTCGAGCCGCGCGTGCCGGATGTGGCGCAGGTAGCGTTCAAGACTCTTCGTCATGTCCGACGACGGTAGAAATCCGCTGCTCGGAGCACGTCAGTCGAGACTCCGGACCTGGTAGTCAACCCGTGGCATGACATGCGGGCTCAAGGTCAACCCGTGCGACGACGCGCGCACCCGCGCCGGCACGGACGATGGACGCATGAGTACGTCCCTTCAACAACGGCTCCGCGCCTGGATCGCCGCACCCGCCTACCCCTGGGTCACCGGCGGTGCCCTGACCGTCGGTGCCGTGGCGGAGTTGATCGCCTTTCCCGGATCCGTGACGACCACGACCGGGGTCCTCGTCTCGTCCGCCTCGCTCATGTGGCTGCGGGCGTTCCCGCCTGTCGCCGTGCTCACCCTCGCCGCGGGACTGCTCGGGTTCGCCGGGGACGTCAACCTGTACCTCTCGATCATGGCGAGCGGGCTGATCGGCTGCTACGCCCTGGGCCGCCACCGGGTGACGCACCCCGCAGTCACCGTCGCGGGCGGCGCACTCGGGGCCCTCTGCGTGAACCTGGTGCACATCAACACCTGGTCGCGGATGGACCTGCCGGTGCCCGTGCTGTGGGAGACGCGCTCGCTGAGCCTGTTCGCCGAGTCGTTCCTGCTGGCCGTGGTCATCTTCGGAGCCGTGATGATGGGTGACGCGGTACGTTCCCGGGAGGAGACCCGCAAGGAACGAAGCCTGGCCCAGGCGCAGTTGATCTCGATGGAGCGGCAGCAGGCCGCCGAGGCCGAGCGTGCTGCCATCGCCCGTGAGCTGCACGACATCGTCTCGCACTCGGTGTCGATGATCGCGGTGCAGGCCGAGAGCGCCACGTACACCACCCCCGGACTCACCCCCCGGGCCCGCGACGGCTTCCAGCAGATCGCCGGCACGGCCCGCTCCTCGATGGCCGAACTGCGCCGCCTCCTCGGTGTCCTGCGCACCCCCCAGGGCCAGGAGGAGCCGGCCCTCACCGCACCACAGCCGACCCTCGACCATCTCGCCGAACTGGTCGAGCAGCACCGGGCGGTGGGCGGCGAGGCCGAGCTGAGGGTCTCCGGGGAGCGGGTGCCGCTGCCCGCCGCGTGGGAGCTGTCCGCCTACCGGATCGCCCAGGAGGCGCTGACCAACGCACGCAAGCACGCGCCCGGCGCCCGTACCGTGGTGGAGATCGACTACGGCGCAGACCGGCTGCTCACGCTGCGCATCCACGACGACGGCTCAGGCTCCGCTCCAGGCTCCGGCGCCGGCCACGGCCTGACCGGGATGCGGGAACGGGCTGCCCTGGTCGGGGGCCGACTCAGCGCAGGCTCGGGCCCGGACGGCGGATTCCTGGTGGAGGCCGAGCTTCCGTGGGGGACCGGGTGATCGGCACGGAGAAGGAGTTCGATGTGATCCGGGCACTGGTCGCCGACGATCAGGCTGTCGTCCGCACCGGCTTCGTGAACCTCCTCAACACGCAGGAGGACATCGAGGTGGTCGGCGAGGCCGAGGACGGTGCACAGGCGGTGCACGTCGCCGCCGAGACGAGGCCCGATCTCGCGCTCCTCGACATCCGGATGCCGCACAAGAACGGCATCGAGGCGGCCCGCGAGATTCTGGCCGGGTCAGGGGGCGCGACGAAGGTCCTGATGCTGACGACCTTCGGCCACGACGAGTACGTGTACGACGCGCTCGCGGCCGGTGCGGGCGGCTTTCTCCTCAAGGACGCGACCTTTCCCGAACTGCTGCACGCGGTACGGGTGGTGGCGACCGGGAACGCGCTGCTCTCGCCCGAGATCACCAAGCGGGTGATCGGCGAGTTCGTGCATGCGCGGGCATCGCGGCTGCCGGTTCACTCCGTGGGTGAGCTCACGGCGCGTGAGGCCGAGGTCCTCACGCTGATCGCTCGGGGACTGTCCAACGCGGAGATCGCGAGCGAGCTCACGATCACGGATCACACCGTGAAGACCCATATCAACCGGCTGTTCGCCAAGTTGGAGCTGCGGG
The DNA here is from genome assembly GCF_003574445.1 of Streptomyces sp. YIM 130001. Lineage (GTDB taxonomy): Bacteria > Actinomycetota > Actinomycetes > Streptomycetales > Streptomycetaceae > Streptomyces. The sequence goes on along the minus strand of NZ_KZ984548.1, from coordinate 387,924 downwards.
ACCGGGCGCAGGCCGTGATCGTGGCGTACGAGTTGGGGCTGGTGCAGGTGAGAGGCGGGACCGGCTGAGGGCTTGTGCCGACCGTCCCGCACGGCCCCCACGTGCGCCTGGCCCAACCGCCCCGCACAGCCCCCACGTGCGCCTGGCCCGACCGTCCCGCACAGCCCTCACATGCGCCTGGCCCGACCGGACTTGCCCACCCGTCACCACGAGGCCGAGCCCCGGTGCGGGTACGTCACCACCACCTGGACCTCGCCCTGGTACCCGACCTCCCCGGATCCGGGCAGGTCACCCGGGCGCGGGGGACGTCGTGGGCGGCCAAAAAATGCCGAGGTGGCCCGGGAGCCGGTCCCCGGAGGTGGGTGGCCGTGGGCTTGGACCAGGCCGCCGCGCCCGGATCGACCGCGGGGTCGTGCACGGCCCGGTCCGCCGTGGACGGGCCCGGGTGAGCCGCGTCGTAGCAGCGGTTGCCGGCACGGCGGAAGGTCTCCTGCCGGTCCGTGAGGGGGCCCTGCCCGCCGAGCCGGTTCGCCGGGCCGAAGACCCCGATGAGACGGCCCCGTTCGTCGGGGTTGCGCGGACTGCCGCCGTACCTACGCGAAACGGCCCCGCACGCTCACTGCGCAGGGACCCCGAGCCGGTCCAGGAAACGGAAGAAGAGGAGTTCCGCCGAGGGCTCCGCGGGGGAGGTCAGGACGGCGGTGAGGCGGGTGGGGTCGCAGGTGAGGCCGGCCTCGGCGGACCAGCCCGCCGCCCGCTCCGCGGCGTCCGCGGCCGGCAGGAAGAGGTCGTCGGGTTCCTTGCCGTCGGCCGAGAGGTAGTCGGCCATCGCCTCACGGTCCAGGCAGGCATTCCATGCGCCGCTCCCGGGGCCCGCAGCCTCCACGGCCACGCATTCGCTGTCCATCACGAACCCGAAGAGAGCGGGCGCACCCGTCTCCTGGGCGAGCTTGCTCATCGAGCCGACGTCGGGGACCGTCGCCTCCCAGATCTGCCAGCCGCCCGCCCGCTGCTCGTGCAGCGCGATGCCGTCCCGTACGGCGCTCAGCGCGTCCAGTTCCGCCAGCGGCCGCTCGCTGCGGCCCACCACGTAGTACCCCCAGAAGCCCATGCTGCTCCCCCTTGCTCACATGCTCACGTACGCGTGCGCAGCGGCGCACCCGCGCAGGGGTGGCCGAGGCACGACGGCTCCAGGACGACCGTCGGATGCGGCCTCCGACTCAGAATCCAACACACCCGCACGGAAGTTCGCCACCCAAAGTCCACATACGACTAGGACGGTTCTGCGCGGACGGGGGCGCGCACGGGGCGCGTCCCCGGGTCCGGCGACGGGTCGGCGACGGGTTCCGGTTCACCCCAGGTCGCGGGCCAGCTTGCTGAAGTCGGCCCAGGAAAGGGCCGGTTGGCGGGAGTCCCAGACCTTCTGGGACATGGCCTGCAGCGGCGTCCGGATCCCGTCGGCGATCTGATCCTGCGTCTGGGAGTTGGACAGGTCACACCAGACCGCGAACCGCGCTCCGAGGATCTGGCCGTCGTACTTCGCGTCGACGGGCTTCGTGCCGCGCACCACCCGCGGGGTCCAGTCGCGGTAGATGCGTTCGCCGGTGGGGTACGTGAAGTCGTTCGGCTGGCCGAGGACGTAGTACAGGTACTCGTCGTTGAGATTGACCAGGTCGCGGCCCGCGCTCAGGTACTCGGTGGGCTCGCGGGCGCCGATCTCCTTGCCGGTCCAGTACTCGACCTCGATGTCCTTGGCGGCCTGTTCGGTGCCGCCGCGGTAGAAGCCGTCGTTCCACGCCTTGAGCCCCCGTTCGTGGGACCGCATCAGGTCGGCGCGGTCGTTGAGCCAGCCGGTGGCGAGGTCCTGGACGCCTGCGTCCGGTCCGTACTTCTCGCGGGCGGCCTGGGCGAGGGCGGGATAGGACGTGCCGGGGTTACTGGCCATCATCGCCTGGTACTCGTCGGAGCCGAGGTGCCAGTAGGCGCCGGGGAACAGCTCCGTGTACTCCTCGAGGAGCTCGTCGACGATCTTCGCCGAGTCGGGGTTGGCGATGTCGATGGCGCCGCGTGCGGGCACGCCCGAGGCGTTCTTCAGCTGCAGATCGGGGTGGGCCTTGATGACCGCGCCGAGGTGGCCGGGCGAGTCGATCTCGGGAATGACCGTGATGTGCAGCTGCTGCGCGAGCTTGACGATGCGGCCGACCTCGGCCTTCGTGAGGTGCGGCTGCGAGACGATCTCGGGGTGCGAGGACGACTCGATACGGAACGCCTGGTCGTCGGAGAAGTGCAGGCCGAGCTGGTTGTACTTGAGGTCGGCGAGCTCACGTACCCGCTCCTCGATCCAGCCGGCCGTGAAGTGCTTGCGCGCGATGTCGAGCATGAACCCGCGCTGCGGCTTCGCCGGCTGGTCCCGTACGACGCCCTCGGGCGCGGTGCCGTCGCCCTTGACGATCTGCTTCAGGGTGCGGGTGCCGTAGAAGACGCCGGCCTGTGCGCTGCCGGATATCTGCACGCGGCCGTCGCGGACGGCCATCTCGTACGCCTCCGCGCCGGACTTGGCGTCGCTGCCGGACTTCCTGACGTCGAGGACGACGTCGCCGGAGCGGGCCTTCGCGCCCTCGGCGTACTTGAGTTTCAGCTCGCCCGCCAGGAGGCGGCCTTCGTCGGCCAGGGCGTCGGCGTCGTCGTCGGAGACGACCACCCGGCCCTCGGGGCCCGGTTTCCAGCCGGGGCCGCGGGCGGCCTCGTGCTCGCGGACCGCCGGGATGGTGCGCGGCGCCTTGGAGACCGGGTAACTCTTCGTCGGTGTCGGCGCCGAACGGGCGCTCGCGCTGCCCGTGCCGCTCGTACCGCCCGTGCTGCCGCCGCTCGGCCAGAGGATCACCGTGAGCAGGGCGGCCACCAGGACCGCGACCCCGGCGCCGATCAAGAGCTGGGTGCGCTTGCCGGCGCCGCCCCTCGCATGTGCGCGCGTCATCGTGCCGCCCTCCGCGTCGTCGCCACGGCCTGCCGGGGCACTGCGGTCCCGTCGTCAGGACGGCCCCACGGTTTCTGACGGCGACAGGGCCGAACGGGGGACGACCCCGGCCACGACCGCCCGGATATGGACCGCGATGACGGCTGTACGTCTGTGCGTTTCACCCCTGCAACCTCCCACGGGAGCCGTTCCCCCACCGAGCCGAGGACCTGCGACGTCCACTGCCCGTATCGAAACTCTCCCGTCCGGGTGAAATTCGCGCATCCTTCAGACGACTCTCATCACCCGTGGATAGCGTGTGCCACTTCTCCCGCACATCACCTCCCGCCGCCCGAAGGTCTGCCGCTCCCACCGGCCGACATCCCGGGCCGCCCACCAGGAGCGCACGCTGCCGACGTCCCACGCACCCCGTCCGCCGCACCGCTACGACCCCGAGTCCGTACCGGCGCAGGCACACGGCGCGCGCCTCGAAGGGGATCGAGGCGCCGCCGACCCGGCCGCGCACCGGACCGCGGGGGACGCCGGCACGGGGGGCCGCAGCAGCCGCGTACCGCCCGGTGTCGCCGCCTTCAACGACCGCTCCGCCACCGACGCCGAGCGCACCCTGCTCACCTGCTGCGCCAGCCGCAGCTGGTCCGGACGCATCGTCGCCCACCGGCCGTACCCGGACCTGGACGCGCTGCTCGCCGCCTCCGACGAGGCCTGCTACGACCTGCCGGCCGACGAGCTCGCGCGGGCACTCGCCGCCGAACCGCCCGCCGCGCCCGAGGAGGCCGAGGTACCGCGCGCCGCACTCACCGCCCTGACGGCCGCTCATGTCGCCTACGAGAGCCGCTTCGGCCACCCGTTCGTGATCAGCCTGGACGGCTACGGCCGCGCCGAACGCCTGGACCAGATCCTCTCGGGCCTGCGCACCCGCCTCGGCAACGACCCGGACGACGAACGCGCGACGGCCGCCGAGGAGCTGCGCCGGCTCGCCAGGTCCCGCATCGCCCACCTCGTCGGAGCCGGAACCGAAGCCGGCGCCCAGGCCGCGCGCGACGTCACCCGGACGGACCACGACGCCCCGCGGACACCCGATTCGGGACGCTCCGCGAGCCCCTCCGATAGGCCGTACGTGCCTGTTTGATCACACCCGAGGACCCCGGGCGGGCGAACCGACAACTCGTCGATACGATGTCGAGCGGCCGGTGGACCGTACCCGGCCGGGTACGACCGACATCACTGCGAATTCCTCGTAGCCACGAGGAGAAGATGACGGCCTGCTCCCATCCCCGCTCCCGGAGGGTTCTTCCGTGCCGGCTGGAACGCTGTACCGCGGCCGGGAAGGAATGTGGTCATGGGTGGCTCACCGAGTCACCGGCGTCCTCATCTTCTTCTTCCTGTTCGTACACGTCCTCGACACCGCTCTCGTACGCGTCTCCCCCGAGGCGTACGACGAGGTCGTGGCCACCTACAAGACGCCGATCGTGGCGCTGCTCGAATACGGCCTCGTCGCGGCCATCCTCTTCCACGCGCTCAACGGCCTGCGTGTCATCGCCGTCGACTTCTGGTCGAAGGGCCCGCGCTACCAGAAGCAGTTGCTCTGGACCGTCATGGGTGTCTGGTTCGTCCTGATGGTGGGTGCCCTTTACCCGGTGCTCGGCCACGCCGTACGCGATCTCTTCGGGAGCTGAGGCCGACATGTCTACGCAACAGACCGAGTCGGCCAAGTCCGGATCCGTGGAGGTGGACGACGTGACCCTCTACGACGTCGACCACCCCGCGCCCGTCATCGAGCCGCCGCGCAAGCGCACCAAGAAGACCCCGAAGTCGACTCGAGGCAACTTCGAACTCGCCGCATGGCTGTTCATGCGCCTGTCCGGAGTCGTGCTCGTCGTCCTGGTCATCGGCCACCTGCTGATCCAGCTGGTGCTCGACGGCGGCGTCTCCAAGATCGGCTTCGCCTTCGTGGCCGGCCGCTGGGCCTCGCCGTTCTGGCAGACCTGGGACCTCGTCATGCTGTGGCTCGCGATGCTGCACGGCGCCAACGGCCTTCGTACGGTCATCAATGACTACGCGGAGCGGCCGAACACCCGCCTGTGGCTGAAGGGCCTGCTGTACACCGCCACGGTGTTCACCATCCTGCTGGGCACGCTGGTGATCTTCACCTTCGACCCGAACATCCGCTAGGCGCTTGGATACCAGGGACCGAGGTAACCACTCATGAAGATCCACAAGTACGACACCGTCATCGTCGGCGCAGGCGGCGCCGGCATGCGCGCGGCCATCGAGTCGACCAAGCGCAGCCGTACCGCCGTGCTGACCAAGCTCTACCCCACCCGCTCCCACACGGGCGCCGCGCAGGGCGGTATGGCCGCCGCGCTCGCCAACGTGGAGGAGGACAACTGGGAGTGGCACACCTTCGACACGATCAAGGGCGGTGACTACCTGGTCGACCAGGACGCCGCCGAGATCCTCGCGAAGGAGGCCATCGACGCGGTCCTCGACCTCGAGAAGATGGGCCTGCCGTTCAACCGCACCCCGGACGGCACCATCGACCAGCGCCGCTTCGGCGGCCACTCCCGCTCGCACGGCGAGGCCCCGGTCCGCCGGGCCTGCTACGCGGCGGACCGCACCGGCCACATGATCCTCCAGACGCTGTACCAGAACTGCGTGAAGGAGGGCGTGGAGTTCTTCAACGAGTTCTACGTACTCGACCAGCTCCTCGTCGAGGTGGACGGCGTCAAGAAGTCCGCCGGCGTCGTCGCGTTCGAGCTGGCGACCGGTGAGATCCACATCTTCCAGGCGAAGTCCGTGATCTACGCGTCCGGCGGCACGGGCAAGTTCTTCAAGGTCACGTCGAACGCGCACACCCTCACCGGCGACGGCCAGGCGGCCTGCTTCCGGCGTGGACTGCCGCTCGAGGACATGGAGTTCTTCCAGTTCCACCCGACCGGCATCTGGCGGATGGGCATCCTGCTCACGGAGGGCGCCCGCGGTGAGGGCGGCATCCTGCGCAACAAGGACGGCGAGCGCTTCATGGAGAAGTACGCGCCCGTCATGAAGGACCTCGCCTCGCGTGACGTCGTCTCCCGGGCGATCTACACCGAGATCCGCGAGGGCCGCGGCTGCGGTCCCGAGGGCGACCACGTCTACCTCGACCTGACCCACCTGCCGCCGGAGCAGCTGGACGCGAAGCTCCCGGACATCACCGAGTTCGCGCGGACGTACCTCGGCATCGAGCCCTACACGGACCCGATCCCGATCCAGCCGACCGCGCACTACGCCATGGGCGGCATCCCCACCAACGTCGAGGGCGAGGTCCTCGCCGACAACGACACGGTGGTGCCCGGCCTGTACGCGGCGGGCGAGGTCGCCTGCGTCTCGGTGCACGGCGCGAACCGGCTCGGCACCAACTCGCTCCTGGACATCAACGTGTTCGGCCGCCGTTCCGGCATCGCCGCCGCCGAGTACTCGGCCAAGCACGACTTCGTCGAACTGCCGGACAACCCGGCCGCGTTCGTCGAGAACCAGGTCGAGATGCTGCGCGACTCCACCGGCACCGAGCGGGTCGTGGAGATCCGCAAGGAGCTGCAGGAGACCATGGACGCGAACGTCATGGTGTTCCGTACCGAGCAGACGATCAAGACGGCGGTCGAGAAGATCGCCGAGCTGCGCAAGCGGTTCAAGAACGTGTCCGTCCAGGACAAGGGCAAGCGGTTCAACACCGATCTCCTGGAGGCCATCGAGCTGGGCAACCTGCTCGACCTGGCCGAGGTGATGGCGACCTCCGCGCTCGCCCGCAAGGAGTCCCGCGGTGGCCACTACCGCGAGGACTTCCCCAACCGTGACGACGTCAACTTCATGCGCCACACCATGGCGTACCGCGAGGTCGGCGACGACGGCGCGGAGTCCATCCGTCTGGACTACAAGCCGGTTGTCACGACCCGCTACCAGCCGATGGAGCGTAAGTACTGATGGCTACTCCCGTACTGGACAAGGTCGAGGCAGACTCGGCCGCCTCCCCCTACATCACCGCGACCTTCCGGATCCGCCGGTTCAACCCGGAGATCTCGGACGCGGCGGTCTGGGAGGACTTCACGGTCGAGATCGACCCGAAGGAGCGCGTCCTCGACGCGCTGCACAAGATCAAGTGGGAGCTGGACGGGACGCTGACGTTCCGGCGTTCCTGCGCGCACGGGATCTGCGGTTCCGACGCGATGCGCATCAACGGCCGCAACCGGCTGGCGTGCAAGACGCTGATCAAGGACCTCAGCCCGGAGAAGCCCATCACGGTCGAGCCCATCAAGGGCCTGACGGTCCTCAAGGACCTGATCGTGGACATGGAGCCGTTCTTCCAGGCCTACCGTGACGTGATGCCGTTCCTGGTCACCGAGGGGAACGAGCCGACGCGTGAGCGTCTGCAGTCCGCCGAGGACCGTGAGCGCTTCGACGACACCACCAAGTGCATCCTGTGCGCCGCGTGCACGTCCTCGTGCCCGGTGTTCTGGAACGACGGGCAGTACTTCGGCCCGGCGGCGATCGTCAACGCGCACCGCTTCATCTTCGACTCGCGTGACGAGGCCGGCGAGCAGCGCCTCGAGATCCTGAACGACAAGGACGGCGTGTGGCGCTGCCGCACGACGTTCAACTGCACGGACGCGTGCCCGCGCGGCATCGAGGTCACCAAGGCCATCGCCGAGGTGAAGAAGGCGCTGATCACGCGGCGGTACTAGGGCGTGTGCGGTGCGGGCCGGCAACGGTCCGTACGGCTGCACCGAGCCCCGCCCCTCCGACTCCCGGAGGGGCGGGGCTTTGTGCTGTCGGGTGTGGCGCCGCGTGTGGCGTCGGCCGGGAATGTCTGCTAGGAGCCTAATCTGACGTTATGTCACTCGATTTGCTCGGCTTCGACAATGTCCTGCTCCCTGTCGGCGACCTCGGCGCCGCGGTGGAGTTCTACCGACAGGCGGGGTTCCCGCTGTCGTTCCGCCTCGACGAGGCCGGGGTCGCCCTGTTCAAGGTCGGCCCGGAGATGCCCGGCGTACTGCTGCGGCACGAGGAGGGGATGCTCCCCGGCCCACCGCACGACACCGCCCCGCGCGCCTGGCTCGAGGTCCCGGACGCGAAGGCGGCGGCCCGGGCCCTGGAGGAGGCCGGGGTGGCCGTCCTGGGCAAGCCCTTCTCCGTCTCGACGGGCTACACCGTGGAGATCGCGGACCCGTGGGGCAACGTCCTCGGCTTCACGGACTACCTGAAGCGGCCGGAGCTGGCGCGGGGGTGAAGTGGGGCGTGCCGGACGGACTGCCGGGGGCCCGTGCGGGCCCGAGGGTCATCCGACGCCGATCAGCACGCCCAGCGAAGCGATCGCCAGCAGGAAATGCAGCACGGTCAGGACGAGGGCCGCGGGATGCATCCACAGGAGATGCCAGCTTCGTTCCCCCGTGCTCTTCCGCCACAGCCCACCCTTGCGGGACAGCCATGTCCCGTACGCCGCCACTCCGGTCGGCAGCACTGCCAGCACGTTGGGCACATCGGACGCCTCGCCCAGCAGGGGCACGAGGAGCGCGATGACCACCGGCAGCAGGGCGAGGGCGAAGGCGAGCAGGACCATGTGCTCCTTCAGGGATCGCACGGGCACCCCGGGCCGCAGAGAGCGCGGAAACAGTGACGCGACGGACACCGGCCCGGGCGCCGCCGGCGAGGCGCTCCGGTACGGGGCTGCGCCGTGGGGATGCGCCAAGTTCCGTGTCGGGTAGGGCGGGTTGGGCGGGGCATCGGCCGTGGTCCGGGTCGGGGCCGAGGGTCCCGCGGCGGGCCGGGGCGGCGGCAGCGGAGCGGCGGGTTCCGCCGGTGGCCGAGCCGCCGACGTACGGGTCGGCTCCGCGTGCAGGTTGCCCCGCGGGGACCGCGGTGGCGCGTGGACGCCGGCGGGGGCGGTGCCGACCGGCGTCGTGGGGCTGTACGCGGCCGGGGGGCTCGCGAGGCGGGCACGGGCGTCCTCCACCGCCGCGCGCATGCGCTCGGCGTCCCGGAAGCGGTCGTCCGGGCTCTTGGCCAGCGCCGTGGCGACCAACTCCTCTATGTATGCAGGGAGTTCGATGCCCCGGTCGGAGAGCTTCGGCGGTGGGGCCGTCGCGTGCTGGTACCCGATCCGGAATCCGCTGTCCGCGTCGAACGGCACGTCCCCGGTGAGCAGCCGGAAGAGCAGGACACCGACCGCGTACAGGTCCGTGCGTCCGTCGAGGTCGCGGCCGGACTCGAACTGCTCGGGCGCCATGTAGTGCGGTGTGCCCACCGAGAAGCCGGTCCGGGTGAGCGTGCTGCCCTGGTGGTCGAGGGCGTGCGCGATGCCGAAGTCCATGACCTTGACCGAACCGTCCCGGCACACCATGACGTTGGCCGGTTTGATGTCGCGGTGGACCATCCCGCGGGCGTGGCTCGCCGCGAGGCCGGACAGTACGTCGGAGACCACCGCCAGCACCTCTTCGGCCCCGGCCGTCCGGGGATCGCGCGGCGCCCACTCCGCGAGCGTGCGGCCGTCCAGGTACTCCATGACGATGTACGGCACGGCGCCGCCTTCGAGCGGCTCCTCCCGGACGTCGTAGACCGAGACGACCATGGGATGGCTGAGCCGGGCGATCGCCCGCGCCTCGCGCCGGAACCTCTCGCGGGCGCTCGCATCGACGGCGAGTGCGGCGTTCATCGTCTTGAGCGCGACCTCGCGATCCAGTTCGGAATCCCAGGCCCTATGGACGGCCGCCATGCCGCCTTCACCCATCAACTCCCCGACGACGTATCGCCCTTGGTCCAGTTCCTGCCCCGGCTCCAGCCCCGCGACCATCGCGCGCCACACCTCCCTCACCAGAGACGCACGTTATCCAATGCACTGTCCGCGCTCCATGGGCACCCATGGTTGAACGTGTTCAAAAAAAGGTCTAGAGTCAGGGCCATCAGCTTTTGAACGTGTTCAAGAATGGTCTGCGGGCCGTGGGACGCGTTCCGAAGACGGCTCGAGCAAGGGCAGGATCATGGACCTCACAGTCCTCGCGTACGTCGTGTACCTGGTCATCAGCATCAGCCTCACCGTGTGGGTGGCGCGCACCCTCAGCCGCAACGGACGGATCTTCCTGGCCGATGTGCTGCAGGGGAACGAGAAGCTCGCCGACGCCGTCAACCACCTCCTGGTAGTCGGCTTCTACCTGGTCAACCTAGGCTTCGTCGCGCTGTACTTGAGCGGCGACGAGTCGCTCGCCGACGCCCGCGCCGTCTTCGAGGCGCTCTCGGTGAAGCTAGGTGTCGTGCTGCTCGTCCTCGGTGTCCTGCACCTCGGCAACGTCTGGGTGCTCAACAAGATCCGGCGCCGCGGCATGATGGAGCGCGAGCAGCAACCGCCGGTCCCGCCCCAGGGATTCGCCGGCGAGCAGGGTCCGTGGGCCACTCCGACCGGAGCCTGACGATGCACACCGCCGCCGCTCCCGCCGACCGCCGGCCCGCACCGCCTCCCGTACGCCGCCTGACCGTGCTCTACGACGCCGAGTGCGCCCTGTGCACGCACGTACGCGGCTGGCTGGCCGGGCAGCGGAAGTTGGTGCCCATCGACCTGGTGGCCGCCGGTTCCGCGGAGGCGCGACGGCGGTTCCCCGCGATCGACCACGGCAAGACCTTCGACGACATCACCGTGATCGGCGACGGCGGGCAGCTCTACCGCGGGCCGGCCGCCTGGGTGGTCACCCTGTGGGCGCTGGCCGAACATCGGCCGCTCGCCCACCGGTTGGCGACCCCGGCGGGCGCCCGGATCGCGCGGGCCACCGCGCTCGCCGCCGCCCGCTACCGGTCCGCGCAGCGCCCCTCCGAAGGCAATTGGGGCGGTGGCGTGTACCGCAGAGGGGACGGCTGGACGTACCGGCCCGACCGGGGCTGGGTGTTCACCGGATCCGACGGCCCGGACGGCTGCGCCGACGGCCGCTGTGCGACTGGTTAGGCTCTGACACCGTGCTAGGAGCGAGCGACACCCCGGACGAGGAACCCCCCGCGGCGGCGGGCAGGAACGACGGGCCGCAGCAGCCCCCGGCGAGCGGCGGAGGACCGCGGCTCGCCAAGGACGCCGGAGAGCCGCGCCCCGCGAAGAGTGAGCAGACACGGACGCTGATCCTCGAGACGGCGATGCGGCTGTTCCAGGAGCGGGGGTACGACAGGACGACGATGCGGGCCATCGCCAAGGAGGCGGGGGTCTCGGTCGGGAACGCGTACTACTACTTCGGCGGCAAGGAGCACCTGATCCAGGGCTTCTACGACCGGATCGCGGCCGAACACCGGGCGGCGGTACGGCCGGTGCTCGACCGGGAGAAGGACCTGGAGGCGCGGCTCGCCGGGGTGCTGCGGGCCTGGCTGGACGTGGCGGACCCGTACCACGAGTTCGCCACCCAGTTCTTCAAGAACGCCGCGGACCCGGACAGTCCGCTCAGCCCGTTCTCCACGGATTCGGAGCACGCGCGGGAGGCCGCGCTCGATGTGCACCGGGAGCTGCTCACCGGTTCCAAGGCCAAGGTGCCGGAGGAACTGCGGGGCATCCTGCCGGAGTTGATGTGGCTGTCGCAGATGGGGCTCGTCCTGTACTGGGTGTTCGACCGTTCGCCGGGGCGGCGGCGCAGTTACCGGCTCGCCGAGCGCGGCGCACGGCTCACCGCCCGCGGGGTGGCACTGGCCCGGTTCCGGGTGCTGCGGCCGCTGGTGGTCGAGGTCCACGACCTGTTCACGGACTTCCTGCCCGGGATCACGCGGCCGGCCGGGCCGCCGGAGGGGGACGGCCCGGCGGACGCGGCCGGGGCGGGGACCGTCAGGTGACGGCGTCCGCCTCGCCCGCGGGCCGGACCGGCAGCTCCACGTCGTACACCAGCGGGTCGGTGCCCACCTCGATGAGGAAGGAGCGAGCCGTGCTGCCGGGCGCGCTCACCACCAGGTCGTACCGGCCCGCTCCCGGCACCGACACGATGTAGGAGCCGTCGGCGAGCGAGTCGACCCGGTCGAGGCGCGCGCCGGACGGTCCGAAGAGGGTGAGCGTCGCGCCCTGGACGGGCTCTCCCTGCGGGGAGCGGATCAGGCCGAAGACCGCCGAGGCGACGCCCGCGTCCGCACCACCGGGCACCAGGCCGGCGTCCGGCTCGCTCGTACCGCCCGTTTCCGCCGGGCCGGCGCCCGCGTCGCGCTGCGGGCCGACGACGCACGCCGCCGCTCCGCGTCGTACCGCGTCGTGTTTGCGGCGCCAGGCCCGCCGGGGCCGCCACCGTCCGGGACCGGTCCACAACCACAGGACCATCAACCGGTGCCAGGGGAACCGCGGTCCCCTCCGTCGTTTCCTTCCCGTCCTCATCTCCTGCCCCCTCTGTGCAGTCCGTGGACCGGGGCCCGACCCGTGCAGGCGGGTCTGCCCGCAAGGTCGGATTCCGGTCCTGTCGTACGCACTCGGTCTCCAGGATCCGTCGAAGACAGCTCGGAACAACTGATTCCGGGCGAACTCTCAAGCAACTCCAAAGCTGGGCCCGTCCCGGCGCTCGCCCGGGCCGCGGATACTGGTGCCATGAGCCAGCCGTCAGCCGGTGAGGGCGCGACCGTGCTCGTCGTCGAGGACGAGCCGAGCATCGCCGATGTCCTCGCGATCGCCCTGCGCTACCACCGCTTCCGCGTGCTCGTCGCGAGCAGCGTCCGCGAGGCACGCACGCACGTGGCCGGGACCAGGCCCGACGCCGTACTCCTCGACGTGATGCTGCCCGACGGCGACGGGCGGCTGCTCGCCCGTGAGCTGCGCGGGAGCTGCCCGGACACGGCGATCGTGTTCCTCACCGCGCGGGACGCGCCCGCGGAGATCGTCGGCGGGCTCGGCCTCGGGGACGACTACATCACCAAGCCGTTCAACATCGACGAGGTCGTCGCCCGCGTCGGCGCCGTACTGCGCCGCACCCGTCCCGCCGCGGACGGCAGCGAGAGCGACGTACTGCCGTCGGCGCCGCCGCTGCGCTACCAGGGCCTCGAACTGGACGAGACGACCTACACGGTGCGCCGCGAGGGCCGCCAGGTCCAGCTCACCCCGACCGAGTACGCCCTGCTGCGCTTCCTGGTCCGCAACGGCGGCCGGGTGGTGACCAAGGAGCAGCTCCTGCGGCATGTGTGGAGCTACGAACATGCCGCGGAGTCCACCGTCGTCGAGACGTACATCAGCTATCTGCGGCGCAAGCTCGCGCCGCTCGGCGCGCCGGAGATCACCACCCGGCGGGGCGTCGGGTACGGGCTGGCATGAAGCTCTTCGGCCGCCCGCGCCCCGGGTCCGCGACCGCCCGCAAGGGCCGGCGCCGCCATTCGCTGCGCGCCAAGCTGACCGCGGTGAACGTACTGCTGCTCGCGCTCGGTGTGGCGGCCGCCACCGCGGTGAGTCTGATGGGCATGCGGCACTATCTGCTCGACAAGGTGGACACCGAACTGGTGTCGTCCCGCCAGTCGTTGGAGCTGACCGGTCTCACCCGGCAGCAGATCGAGGCGCTTGGTGCGGTCGGCTCGCTGCGCGACCAGCTGGCCCAGGGCATGCGGGCGGACGGCTCACCGCCACGGCCCGGCATGATCTTCGCCGCGGTCGACGCCCGGGGGCGTGCGCTGTCCTTCGCCGGGGTGCCGCCCACACCGGAGCAGCACACGCTGGTGGCGGCCCTCGACGACCCGGTGGGGATGGCTCGTACGCAGGCCGGACCGCGGGACGTCGAGATGGACGGCGACTCCTACCGGGCGGTGGGCGCCCGGCTCGGGGACGACTCGGTCGTGGTGATGGCCGCCTCGACGCAGGCCGTGCACGTGGGGATCCGGCAGGCGCTCAAGCTCGATCTGGCCTTCGGTGCGCTGCTCGTGCTGCTGCTGACCGTACTGACCCTGGTCGGCACCCGCCGCAGTCTGCGTCCGCTGGAGGACATGGTGGAGACGGCGTCGGCCATCGCCGAAGGGGATCTGACCCGGCGGGTCCCCGCGGGCCAGAATCCGGTGACCGAGATCGAGCAGCTCAGACTCGCCCTCAACTCGATGCTCCACCAGGTCGAATCGGCCTTCGACACCCGCGAACGCAGCTCCGAACAGCTCCGCCGCTTCGTCGCGGACGCCTCGCACGAGCTGCGCACCCCCCTGTCCGCGATCCGCGGCTACCTCCAGTTGTACGACCGCGGGATCCTCCACGACCCCGACGAACGCACCCGCGTATGGGGCCGGACGAACGCGGAGGTGGACCGCATGGGCCGGCTCGTCGAGGAGCTGCTGACCCTGGCCCGCCTCGACCAGGAGCCCGAACTGCAGCTGCGGAACGTGGACTTGAGCCGTCTCGTACGGGACGCGGCGCAGGATCTGCGGGCGCAGCAGCCCGACCGGCCGGTGTCGGTGTCGGCGGACGGGGCGATCCTGGTGCGCGCGGACGAGTCCGGGCTGCGCAAGGTGGTCGGCAATCTGATGGGCAACATACGTGCGCACACGCCTTTGGAGGCCGCGGTCTCGATCGGACTGGCCCGCAGCGAGGGCATGGTGCGGCTCACGGTGGCGGACGAGGGTCCCGGGCTGTCGTCCCGGGACGCGTCGCGCATCTTCGACCGGTTCTTCCGTACCGGCGGCAGTCCGGGCAGCGGGCTCGGGATGGCGATCGTGCAGGGTGTGGTGGCGGCGCACGGCGGCGAGGTGGCGGTGGCGACGGAGCCGGCGGCGGGGCTCACGGTGACGGTCAGCCTGCCGGCGGAGCCGGTGGGGGTGTCCCGGGGGGACGTCTTTCCGGGGAAGCGGGCCTGATCTCTCCGGGCGCGCAGCCCGCCAGCATCAGTAGGTGTCGAACCCGACGTCGACCGTCGATGCGCCGCGCAGAGGTGCGATCTGCTCGGCCTCGTCCCGTAGCGCCTGCTGGTCGCGCTTCGGCAGGGAGGCGAACGTCCTGACGGTCACGGCCAGTTTCCGGCCGCTCTTGCGTGGCCGCCAAGTGCCGCTGATCCGGCCGTGGGTGAGGATCGCGCCCGGTTCGCCGACCGTCTTCCACACCTCGCGGTGGTACTTCTCGTCGACGATGGTGTCGCGGTCCCGCATCTGGGTGTACGGGTCCCGTGGCGGGAGCAGCCGTACGCCTTCGGGCTCGGGTGCGGACCTCAGTGCGGCGAGGTCTTCGGTGAGGATCCACGCCTTGCGGCCGCCGAGGTCCACCTGGCTGAGCTCCTCCTCGAGCAGGGACCACCAGGGGTCCACGTCGCCTGCCTTGACTCCGAGCCAGGCGGCGAAGTGCCCCCGGGTCGAGGGTCCGTAGCTGCGCAGGTAGCGGCGCAGGAGTTCGGAGCGGGCGAGCTGCGGGGCGGTGTCCGTGACCGGGGTGTCGAGCCATTCGTCGACCAGGACGAAGGGGGCCTCGTTCCTGGTGCGCGGGGCGAAGCAGAGGGTCCCCTGCAGCGTGAGGATGCGGACGCAGAAGTGGACGACGCCCTCACCGAGCGACTGGCCCTCGGCATGCGGCCCGTCGCTCTGCCAGATCTCGCGCTGCTTCTTCGGCAGGGTGCGTGCGATCCGCTGGGCGAGGTCCGCGCCCAGTTCGTCGATAGCGAGCCGGCGCCCGGAGAGTACGGCGTGGATCTCGGCGTCCGTGCGCTCGACCGCTTCGGTCAGGCTCATGCCGAGCCTGTCCACGGACCGCTCCACTCCGGTGACGAGGTGGCGCTTCGCTTCGTCGGTCGGCGGGAGCACGCCGGTGGTGAAGACGGGTGCGTCGGCGGCGGGGAAGAAGAAGGGCAAGCCGCGCATGCACCAGGTCTGGAGCAGGCTCTTCGTGCCGGCGATCTCCTCCGTCACCTTGTCCTGCGTGACGTCCCGCACTCTGGCGTGCAGGGCGAGGAGCGCAGAACCGGGCGGGCTGTTCTGGATCCCGCACCGGCCTGCTGCGTCGAGCAGTCCGTCGGGGTCGAGGCGCTCGGTGAGGTGATGGGCGCCGAGACGGAAGGCGATGACGTCGCTCTTCGAGACCTTGCCGGGCATGGGCGCATCGTAGGCGGCGGGTTCAGGCGAGGGTGCCGTCCGCGGTCGCGCGCTCGGGTTCGGGTTCGGGGTCGGACTCAAGCTCCGGCTCCGGTTCGGTTTCGGGCGGTTCGCTCACCAGGGCCCATACGGTGCGGCCGTAGCGTCCGTCCTGCCACACTCCCCAGGCCTGGGCCAGCGTGCCGACGATCCGGGGCCTTCCCTGCGGGCCGTCGTCGCCGGGGCCGCCCTCGAGGTCGCCGTCCAGGGTGAGGCGGACGGCCGCCGTTCCGTCGTCGGACACCTCGATGAAGCACGCGCGGCCGGCGAGTACGGTCACGGCGACCTCGAACTCCCGCTCCCTGGCCGGTCCGTGCCGGATCGCGAGGGTGGCCAGCTCGGACACCAGGAGCACCGCGTCGTCGGCTGCGGATCCGGTGGTGCCTGCCGCGCCGGCGGGGCGGTCCCAGGCGGCGAGGTGGTCGCGTACCCGCTGCCGGGCGAGGGCCACGTAGGCGGCGTGCCGGGGCAGCCGGACCACGTTGCGTCGGAGCACTGCGCCACCTCCGGGCACCGTTCGCACACACCTCGGGCACATGATGGTGCGATGCGGAAGCGGGCCCTGTCATCCCGGACCGCATCAACGGCCGGGCGCGTGGCCGGTTTTCGGTGGTAGGGGGTCAGGCCTGCCGGGAGGCGAGGGTGACCACGGTGATGTCCGAGGGCGCGCCCACCCTGACGGGCGGCCCCCAGGCCCCTGCGCCGCGGGTCACGTAGAGCTGGGTGTCTCCGTAGCGTTCCAGGCCGGCCAGGGTGGGGTTGGCGAGGTCCGCGATGATGTTGCCCGGCCACATCTGGCCGCCGTGGGTGTGGCCGGAGAGCTGCAGGTCTACGCCGTGCTTCACCGCGTCGTGGATCATCACGGGCTGGTGGGCGAGGAGCACGGACGCCCGGGAGGTGTCGCGGTCCCCGAGTGCCTTGGCGTAGTCGGGCCCCTGGTTCTGGTCCTCGCCGGAGATGTCGTTGACGCCTGCGAGGTCGAAGTCGCCGATGGGGAGCCGGGCGTTCTCCAGGGGGTGCAGGCCCAGTTCCCGTACGTGCTCGACCCATTCCTCGGCGGCGTCCGAGATGTACTCGTGGTTTCCGGTGACGAAGAACGAGCCGTGGCGCGACTTGAGCTGCGCCAGCGGCTCGGCGGCCGGGCCGAGGTCGGCCACCGACCCGTCGACGAGGTCGCCGACGACGGCCACCAGGTCGGGCTGGGTGGAGTTGATGGTGTCGACGATGCGCTGGGTGTGGCCGCGGCCGAGTACCGGTCCGAGGTGGATGTCGCTGACGACGGCGATACGGAATCCGTGGGCGCGGCGCGGCAGTCGGGCCAGCGGCACGGTGACCCGCTTGACGGCCGGGCCGCCGAGGACGTTCTGCGCGCCCGCTCCGACGGTCGCCACCGCGGCGGCGGCCGCGGCACCGCCGACGACCCGGGAGACGAAGAGACGGCGGGAGGGCCCTGGGGCTGCCGGGGACGCGGGGGCCGCCGGCTCGGTGGGCGCGGGGGGTGCGGTGCGCGCGTCGGGCGCCCGACCCGCGTCCGCCCCGGCCTCTTCCGACTCCCCGGTGTGCGGGACGAGCGCCGGCTCTTCGTCCGCGGGCGCGGCGGGCACGGCGACCGAACCGGTGTCCGGGCGGCGCACGTCACGCTGTTCGAGGAACCGGCGCAGTAGCGGGCGCACCGCTTCGCCGACGACCAGCGCGAGGCTCACGTAGATGAAGAACGCCATCCACAGATAGCCCGGCCACGCCACGATCTGCTGCAGCCAGAACGGCGCACCGGCCCGGCCGGAGCCCGGTGCCGCGACCATCAGGGCCGGCCCGGCGATGAACACGGCCGTACCGATACGACGGGCCGCGGAGCCCGCCGCCGTGGTGTCACGGACGAGGCGCCGCCATCCGTACCAGTGCAGCGCGACGAGAGCGGCGAGCACCGCCACACCGGCGATCACGAAAACTGCGACCACGTCGATGACTCCTTGTCAGGTACGGCGCAGGGCGCGCAGTCCGCGGAACCCGATGACCCCGACCACCGTCCCCAGGAGAAAGGACGTCACGGCGAGCAGCAGATGGACCCAGAAGTACGTGGTCGGGTCACCGGCGTCGTCGAAGGCGAGCCCGCTCCCGTCCTTCCACAGATTCTTGACGAAAGTGACCCAAATGACCCAGCTCCAGGCCCCGAAGGCGAGAAGGAACCAGGACACGGGGCGGCTGAGCTTCATACCTTCAGTATCTCCGGGACCCCGGTGGAGTCGCCGCCGGGGTGGGGGCAATGACCGGAGCGGTCACGAAAAGAGTGATTGTCCTACGACACAGGGCACTCCGGGTGCCTCAAGCCGGGGGAAGCCCTGTACGTTCTCGTCCGTGCCTGCATCGAGTGCGTCTTCTATGACAACTACTGCGCCTTCTTTGTCGTCCACTGCCCGTTCTGCTGTCGGTTTCTGGGCAACGAAGGGCGCGGTGACGTTCGTTTCCGCCGCGCTGCTCACCGTCTCCGCCGGTGGGCCGGCTCTCGCGGACGACAAGCCGGGCAGCAAGCCGGACCAGCCGAAGCCCCCCTCCGCGATGTCCTCGGTCGGCGGCGCGCGGCTCGGCCAGCCCGGCACCCAGGTGAACCTGGGCACCAAGACCCCCGTCCTGCCGAAGAAGGTCACCGGCCGCTCCTGGATGGTGTCCGACGCGGAGACCGGCGACATCCTCGCCTCGCACAACGCGCACTGGCGGCTGCCACCCGCGAGCACCCTGAAGATGCTCTTCGCCGACACCGTGCTGCCGAAGCTGCCCAAGGACCAGAAGCACAAGGTGGAGCCCTCGGACCTGGCGGGCATGGGCGAGGGCAGCAGTCTGGTCGGCGTCAAGGAGGACGCGTCCTACTCGGTGCACGACCTGTGGCTCGGGGTCTTCCTGCAGTCCGGCAACGACGCGGTGCACGTCCTGTCCGCGATGAACGGCGGCGTCGACAAGACCGTCCAGGACATGAACCGGCACGCGGAGCAGCTGCAGGCACTGGACACCCACGTCGTCAGCCCGGACGGCTATGACGCCAAGGGGCAGGTCTCCAGCGCGTACGACCTCTCCCTGATCGCGCGCTCCGGGCTGCAGAAGAAGGACTTCCGGGAGTACTGCTCGACGGCCACCGCGAAGTTCCCGGGCGGCGGCAAGGCCGACGACTTCGACATCCAGAACACCAACCGGCTGCTCACCGGGGCCGACGGGGTGACCCCGTACAAGGGCATCGCGGGAGTGAAGAACGGCAGCACCACGCACGCGGGGACCACGTTCACCGGTGTCGCCGAACGGGACGGCAAGGTCCTCCTGGTGACGGTCATGAACCCCGACTCCGACGAGTCGCAGGCCGTCTACAACGAGTCCGCGCGACTGCTCGACTGGGGCTTCGCCGCGGCCGGCAAGGTCGACCCCGTCGGCGAACTCGTCGCCCCGAAGGGCGCGGCCGGCGATGCGGCGTCCAAGGGCTCGCCCGCGCACGGCAAGGACCATGGCAAGGGCACGGGGCAGTCGGCCGCCGCCGCGAAGAAGGACGACTCGAGCGGGCTCGGTATCGCACTCGCGATCACCGGCGGCGTGCTCGCCGTCATCGGGGCGGGCGTCTTCCTCGTCAACCGCCGCTGGCCGCTGCCCGACCTGGTGCGGCGGTTGCCCCGCCGCTGAGCTCCTCCGCCGTCACGCCCCCGTCCGGAGCCTCGTTCTGCTCGGGGCGCGTGAGTGACTTCGTCGCCGTCCAGGCGGCGCAGAACAGCAGCAGTTTCGCCGTGAAGTTGATCCACAGGAGCAGTGCCACCGGTACGCCGAACGCCCCGTACATGGACCGCGCCGCCACCTCGCGCATATAGCCGCCGATCAGCAGCTTGAGGAGTTCGAAGCCGACGGCCCCGATCAGGGCCGCGACGAACAGCCGGCGGCGCGGCGGCTGCACCCCGGGCAGCAGACTCAGGACGTAGAGCAGGATCAGGAAGTCGGCGAGCACGGCGAGGGCGAACGCCACCGTGACCAGGAGTCCGCTGCCCGCCCCGGTGTCCGCGATGCCGACCTGGCGGGCCATCCAGCTCGCCGCGGCGGAGCCGAGGTACGAGGCGGCGAACGAGGCGAGTCCGGTCAGGCCGAGCCCCCCGAGCACGGCGGCGTCCTTGGCCTTGCGCAGCACCACGTTCTCGTCCTCGTCCACCTCCGGCTTGCCCCAGACGGCGCGCAGGCAGCCGCGCATCGAGCCGACCCAGTTGATGCCGGTGAACAGCAGCGCGCCGCCGGCGACCAGGCCGACCGTGCCGGCGTTGTCCACCAGCGCCGAGATGTCGAGTTCGCCCGCGATACCGGGGACCTGCTCGGCGATGGTGTCCTCGACCTTGCGCAGCTGACTGCCGCTCAGCAGCATCGCGGCGACCGCTGCGCCGACGGTGACGAGCGGGAACAGGGCCAGGAAACTGATGAACGTCATCGCCGCCGCGAGCCGCGACCATTGGGCCGCGTCGAGGGTCTCGTACGACCTCCACGCGTGCGTGCCCATCAGCCGGGTGGCGAGCGGTCCGATGCCCGGGAGCTTTTTCAGCCAGTCCATGGTTCCTGTCTTCCCCGTCCTGCCGCTCTCCCCGCAGTCGGAAGACCAACGTCCGCGTTCCCCGGAGGTGCGGGGCGATTCCGTGCCCGCGCCCGCACCGGAGACGCTATCCGCAGGCCGCGCCGTGAAACCGAGGACGTGGCGGGGTTCCCGGACGACATCGCGCGGTTCCCGGTCCCGCTCTGCCCCGTACGGCCGACACCCGTACCCCGACGGGGGCCGTACGGCCGATATCCCTACCGCAATACCGGGTGACACTCGCTTAATCACGCATATGTGGCATGAGTGTCATAGATCCGGCAATTCTCCCGTCGGCGGGTAGCGTCGCCCCCATGTCTGCCGACTCGGTTTCCGTCACGGGCTGGGGTCGCACCGCCCCCACCAACGCCCGCCTGATCCGCCCACGCACACAAGAGGAGACGGCCGACGCCGTCCGGGACTGCGGGGCGCGCGGCAGCATCGCACGCGGACTCGGCCGCGCCTGTGGAGACGCCGCACAGAACGCCGGGGGCTCCGTCCTCGACATGACCGCCCTCGACCAGGTGCATTCCATCGACTCCTACGCGGGCACCGTCGTCTGCGACGCGGGCATCAGCCTGCACCGGCTCATCGAAGTACTGCTGCCGCTCGGCTGGTTCGTGCCCGTCACGCCCGAGACCCGCTACGTGACCGTCGGCGGGGCCATCGGCACCGACGTCCACGGCAAGAACCACCACACGGCGGGATCGTTCAGCCGGCACGTGTCCTCGCTGGAACTGCTCACCGCCGACGGCACCGTGACCACCGTGGAACGTGGCACGGAGCTGTTCGACGCCACCGCAGGCGGAATGGGCCTGACCGGCGTGATCCTCACCGCCACCATCGAACTCATCCAGGTCCGCACCTCGTTGATGTCCGTGGACACCGAACGGGCCACCGACCTGGACGACCTGATGGCCCGTCTCACCGCCACCGACCATCGCTACCGCTACTCGATCGCCTGGATCGACCTCCTCGCGCGCGGGACCTCCATGGGCCGCTCCGTACTGACACGAGGCGACCACGCACCCGTCGACGCACTGCCCGCACGCGCGCGCAGGGAGCCGCTCGCCTTCCGGCCGAAGCGGCTGCCCGCCGCGCCCGCACTGTTCCCGGAACGGCTGCTCGGCCGCGGTTCGGTCAGCCTGTTCAACGAACTCTGGTACCGGCGTGCTCCACGCGCGCGTAGCGGCGAACTGCAGAAGCTGTCCACGTTCTTCCACCCCCTCGACGGTGTGCCGCACTGGAACCGGGTCTACGGGCGCAGCGGATTCGTCCAGTACCAGTTCGTCGTCGGGCACGGGCAGGAGGAGGCGCTGCGCCGGATCGTCGGACTGCTGTCGCAGCGGGGCTGCCCCTCGTTCCTGGCCGTACTGAAACGGTTCGGCGAGGGGGATCCGGGCTGGCTGTCCTTCCCGATGCCCGGGTGGAGCCTCGCTCTGGACATCCCCGCGCGGATGCCGGGCCTCGGCACGTTCCTCGACGAACTGGACGCCGAGGTCGCCGAGGCGGGCGGCCGCGTCCACCTCGCCAAGGACGCCCGTCTGCGGCCCGAGATGCTCGCCGCGATGTATCCCCGCCTGGACGCCTTCCGTGCGCTGCGGGCGCATCTCGACCCGCGCGGCGTCTTCACCTCCGACCTGGCCCGGCGCCTCGCGCTCTGAGCCGATCCCCGCCCCGCCCGCTCACTCCCTCCCCCGCCCCTCCCGTTCACGCCCGCCCGTTCAGTCCCTCCCCCGCACCGTCCGGTCCTCTGAGTCAGGAGCCCGTGTCATGAAGGACGCCTTCGGCACTCCGCAGTCCCTGCTCGTACTCGGCGGGAGCTCCGAGATCGCTCTCGCCACCGCCCGCAGACTCATCGCCCGGCGCACCCGCACCGTCTGGCTCGCCGGCCGCCCCTCCCCCGCGCTCGAGGCAGCCGCGGAAGGGCTGCGGGCCCTCGGCGCCGACACACGCACCGTCGCCTTCGACGCGCTCGACACCGAATCGCACGCCGAGGTGCTCGGCAAGGTCTTCGCCGAGGGCGACATCGACCTGGTCCTGCTCGCCTTCGGTGTCCTCGGTGACCAGGACCGCGACGAGGCCGACCCGCTCGCCGCCGTCCGCGTCGCCCAGACCAACTACACCGGGGCCGTGTCGGTCGGCCTCATCTGCGGGACGGCGCTGCAGGCCCAGGGCCACGGTTCGCTCGTCGTGCTCTCCTCGGCCGCCGGTGAACGCGCCCGCCGCGCCGACTTCATCTACGGCTCCAGCAAGGCCGGGCTCGACGCGTTCACCCAGGGCCTCGGTGACGCTCTGCACGTGTCCGGGGTGCACGTGATGGTCGTACGCCCCGGGTTCGTACGGTCCCGGATGACCGCCGGCCGGCCCGACGCACCGCTCGCGACCACACCGGAAGCGGTGGCCTTGGCGATCGAGACGGGACTGCGGCGGCGCTCGGAGACCGTGTGGGTGCCGGGGGCGCTACGGGTGGTGATGTCGGCGCTGCGGCACACTCCGCGCGCGGTGTTCCGGCGGTTGCCGGTGTGAGGGGGCGCCTGCGGGGGGCGCCTGCGCCGGGGGTCGTCCGTGCAGGGGGCCGTCCGTGCAGGGGGCCGTTCGGCCCCGGCCTCAGCAGGTCGGGAGGGTGCCGCGGACGTCGCGTCCCGCCGACTGCGGCGGAATCGTGGGGCCACCGAAGGTGAACTCGCGCAGCTTGCGCCACACCGCGTCGGCACCCTGCTCGTACAGCGCGTACCCGGTGCAGGACCACGAGGCCGCGTAGTCGGACAGCTCCTCGTAGGCGCGGTCCATGGCTGCGTCGTCGATACCGTGCGCCACCGTCACATGGGGGTGGTACGGGAACTGCAGCTCACGGGCGATGGGCCCGGACGCGTCCCGTACCTGCTTCTGCAGCCAGGTGCAGGCGTCCGCCCCCTCGACCACCTGCACGAAGACGACGGGCGACACCGGGCGGAACGTCCCCGTCCCCGAGAGCCTCATCGGGAACGGACGGCCCGCCGACGCGACCTCCGCGAGATGCAGTTCGATCGCCGGCAGGGACACGGCGTCCACCTCGGTCGGTGGCAGCAGGGTGACGTGGGTCGGAATGCCATGCGCCGCGGGATCACCGAAGCCCGCACGCCGCTCCTGGAGCAGGCTGCCATGAGGCTCCGGGACCGCGATCGAAACGCCGAGCGTTACGGTCCCCACGTCGTCGTCCTCCATCTGTGGTCGGCAGGGGCTGCCAGTGTCTCCGGCACCCCCGCCACCCGGCCAGGGTCCTAGGTCCGTCCGCCGGCGGGCCGGGAGTCCTCCCGCGCCCGCCGGACATTCCGTCGGGTCAGTGCTTGGCGGGCACGAGGCCCACCCGGTCGTAGGCCCTGGCGAGAGTCTCGGCCGCGACGGTCCGCGCCTTCTCCGCGCCCTTCGCCAGGATCGAGTCGAGCGTCTCCGGGTCGTCCAGGTAGGCCTGGGTCCGCTCCCGGAACGGCGTCACGAACTCGACCATCACGTCGGCCAGGTCGGTCTTCAGCGCACCGTAGCCCTTGCCCGCGTAACTCTGCTCCAGTTCCTGGATACCGGTCCCGGTCAGGGTGGAGTAGATGGTCAGGAGGTTGCTCACACCCGGTTTGGCCTCGGCGTCGAAGCGGATCTCGGTGTCCGTGTCCGTGACCGCGCTCTTGACCTTCTTGGCCGTCGCCTTCGGCTCGTCGAGCAGATTGACCAGCCCCTTGGGGGTGGACGCCGACTTGCTCATCTTGATCGACGGGTCCTGGAGGTCGTAGATCTTCGCGACCTCCTCGAGGATGTGCGGGTCGGGGACCCGGAAGATGTCGCCGCCGAAACGCGCATTGAAACGCTCCGCGAGGTTGCGTGTCAGCTCGAGGTGCTGGCGCTGGTCCTCACCGACCGGCACCACGTCCGTGTCGTACAGCAGGATGTCCGCGACCATCAGCATCGGGTACGTGAACAGGCCGACGGTCGCCTGGTCCGCGCCGTGCCGCGCCGACTTGTCCTTGAACTGGGTCATCCGGGAGGCCTCGCCGAACCCTGTGATGCAGTTCATCACCCAGCCGAGCTGCGCGTGCTCCGGCACGTGGCTCTGGATGAAGAGGGTGCAGCGCTCCGGGTCGAGCCCGGCGGCCAGCAGCTGCGCGGCCGCGAGCCTGCTGTTCGCCCGCAGGTCCGCAGGGTCCTGCGGGACCGTCACCGCGTGCAGGTCCACGACCGAGTAGAAGGCGTCGTGGGTCTCTTGCAGAGCGACGTACTGACGGATGGCGCCGAGGTAGTTGCCCAGGTGGAACGAGCCCGACGTGGGCTGGATTCCGGAGAACGCACGCGGGCGGCGCTGCGAGGTGGAGGGACGTTCAGAGGCCATGTGCCCCATTGTCTCAGGTGGCTGGGACGGCTTCGGAGACGGAGTCGGAATCCAGGGGCGCGGGGTGGGGGGTGGTGGGCGCAGGGGGCGCGTGGTGGGGGGCGGTGGCTTTGGGGTGCGGGAGAGGCTCGGGGGGGGCGGGGCGGGTGGGTGCCGGTGCGGGCGGGTGCGGGTGGCCGCCTCGGAAAATTGGGTGCGGTGAAGTGGGAACCCCTTGTCGGGCTGCGGTGTATCACCTGTGTCAGAACGCGGGAGGGACGCGGGAGGGGGGGACACATCATCTGCGACGAAGCCGTGGTCATCGAGCGGGTGCGCACCGGAGAGGCGGAGGCGTATGCGGATCTGGTGCGTGCCCACACGGGCATCGCGCTGCGGGCAGCCAGAGCGCTGGGAGCGGGCGCGGACGCGGAGGACGTGGTGCAGCAGGCGTTCTTCAAGGCGTACCAGTCACTGGGGCACTTCCGGGACGGGAAGTCCTTCCGTCCCTGGCTGTTACAGATTGTCGCGAATGAGACGAAGAACACGGTCCGCTCGGCCGGACGTCTCAGAGCGGCAGCCGACCGGGAGGCGGCCCTCCTCGCCGCCGAGCCGGCCATACCCGAATCGGCGGACCCCGCCCTGGCAGCGGTCGAGGTCGAGCGGCGCACGGCCCTGCACCACGCGCTCAGCCGGCTGAGCGGCGACCACCGCCTCGTCGTGACCTACCGCTATCTCCTGGAAATGGACGAGGCGGAGACGGCCGAAGCCCTCGGCTGGCCCCGCGGCACGGTGAAGTCCCGACTGAACCGGGCCCTGAAGAAGCTCGGCCGCCTCCTACCGGAGGAGCCCACACCACAACCACAACCACCAGCACCAGCACACAGCGCACGAGCGAGCACACCGGTACCAGGTGACGGCCCCCTGCAGAAGGAGAAGGGACCGAGAGGAGGTGACAGGAATGACCGACGAGGACGGGAACGCCCCACCGCGGAAGGCCGGGCCTGAGCGCACACCACAGGACGATCGCGGCGAGGGCGAGACACAGGGCACCGGACTCGAATCGCACGGAGGGCGCGAGACACAGGACGAGGAGGGAGCGGCTTCCCCCGAACTACGCCGAGAACTGGTCGAGTTGGGGCGACAGCTGCGCCACCCTGACTTGCACGGCGAAACGATGGCCGAGCAGGTCCTGGCCCGCATAGTCGCCGAATCGGTTGCGACACCCGTCCGTGTCGCGCCCAGCCACTCGGAACGTCTGCGCGGATGGCTTCGCAGACACCGGCGCGGCATCACGGCCACACTGTGCGGTCTGCTCACCGTGACTGCCGTGACACCGCCCGTCCGGGCTGCGGTCGGCGAGTGGATCGGCTTCGGCGGAGTCGCCGTACGTCACGACCCGTCGGCCGACGCTCCAGACTCCGACGACGATCAGCCTGCCCGGCGGGACGGATGCGGAGGGCTGATTCCTCTGCCGGATGCCGGCCGCCTTGCCGGCTTCGCCCCCGTACTCCCCGAAGAGTTGGGGGCACCTACAGCCGCAGCCGTCACGATCCACGGTCCAGGACACCGCCGTGTACTCACGGTCTGCTGGACCGGCGGGGCGCACGGGCCGATACGCCTGGAGCAGTTCCCGGCGTCCATCGACCCACTGTTCTGGAAGACCACACGCGCGCGGTACGAGCAGGTGCAGGCGGCCGGCATCAACGGCCTGTGGTTCCCCGAGGTGCACACCCTGGAGCTGCGACTGCTCGGCCCGGACGGACACGGGTACCGCCGGCTCACCCACCCGGCCGGGCCGACGCTGGTCTGGCAGGTACAGGGACGGACCCTGCGTCTCGAGGGCGAATCGTCACGCGAGCGGGCCATCGAAATCGCGAAGAGCGCGGGGTCCGGCCGGGATAGGGGGTGACGGCAAGGGCGGGGACGAATGGGGCGGGAGGGGGCGGGGGGCCGGGGGGGGGGGG
>NZ_KZ984548.1:221969-360753 GCF_003574445.1 Streptomyces sp. YIM 130001 | reverse complement strand
CTGAGACGCAGGGAAACCTCGCAGGCGGGGGCGGGGGCGTGAGCGCGAGGGCGGCCGCGTTCGGTGGCGGGGGGGGCGAGGCGCTCCGACTGCGGCTTCAGCTCCGGCTCCGGCTCCGGCTTCGGCTTCGGCTCCGGCTCCGGCTTCGGCTTCGGCTTCGGCTCACAGGAGGTGACGGGCGCGAAGGGGATGGGTCATTTCCGCCAGAACAGGTGGTGCGTCACACCACTCGGGCTGGGGACGACGTCGAGGTGGAAGCGGTCGCGCAGTTCGTCCGGGGACTCCCAGAGCCGGGAGCCGGAGCCGAGCTTCACGGGCGACACCGCCACGTGCAGGGTGTCGACAAGATCGGCTTCCAGGAACTGCCGGATGATGCGGGCCCCGCCGCCGAGGCGCACGTCCTTGCCGTGCGCGGCCTGTCGGGCCTGCTCGAGGACTTCGGCCGGTTCCTCGTCGGTGAAGTGGAAGGTGGTGTCGGAGAGGGTGAAGGTAGGGCGCGTGTGGTGGGTCATGACGAACACGGGGGTGTGGAAGGGCGGTTCGTCGCCCCACCAGCCTTGCCAGTCGTGGTTCTCCCAAGGGCCGCGCTGGGGGCCGAACTTGTTCCGGCCCATGATCTCGGCCCCGATGTTGTGGCTGAAGTCCCGGGTGAAGTAGTCGTCGAGCCCACGGCTTCCTCCGGGGTCCGTGCGGTTGGGCCAGCTCGCGGTGGCTCCGGCCCAGCTGAACATGTTCCCCGGGTCGGCGTGCCCGAACGGCCTGTCGAGGCTCTGGCCCGCACCGGCGCCGAATCCGTCGCTGGAGACATTGAAGTTCTGGACGCGCAGCAACTGACTCACTGAGCTTCTCCTCTTGCTGTCGATGTGTTGTCGGTGGCGGGTAGACCGTCCACGGCACAGAGAATCATCGGCGGCCGGACTTGCTGCGCGAGCTCGGCGCGCGTGAGGGGCTCGGTGTCTGCGGTGACCTCCGACCGCGGATTGGAACGCGAGGGGTGAGGAAGATCCCCGAGGCGCCGTTCCGCTCCGAGATCTCGGGCAGATCCTCAGCGGTGTCCCCTGCAAACGTTGCCGCCGCATTCCGGTACCGGCCTCATCGCCGCGTACGGGACAAGGGTCGGCGTCCCAGCACTGGCAACGAGTTGGACGAGCCCCGGAGCGGCGGCCGGCGGCCCGGGCACGTAGGGGCGGTCGGCGGCCCGCTCTCTGGCCGAGCATCAGCGTGATCACTTCCATCAGCAGGCTGAGCGCGGAGACTCCGGCCGGCCCACAGGCGACCCGAGGCAGCGTCCGCGAAGCGAGCCGCAGCCCGTACAGCTCCACCGCCCCGCGGTCGGCGTCGCCGGCACCGCCACCCCCACCCCCACCCCCACCCCCACTGCCGCCCAACCCGGCCCGGACACCCTCGAGTTACCGCCTCCAGAGACCAACGACCGACCGCTCAACGTCCAGGCCACCCAGCGCGGCCATCCCTGCCACCAGGCGGCCCAGGGCCCTTTCGTCCTCCGCTCGACACCACCCTGTTGCGAACGTTCGTCGGCCACGGCGAATGGCGCCGACCGCCTGAACCGTCGAGCGTGGCGTCCCGATCGGCCGACGTGGGGAATCCAGGCCGGCCGCTGTGAGGGGTGGGGCCCGGGGAGGGTGCACCGTACCGTCCCGTTCGGCAACTGTCGGAAACTTTCTCCGAGTTCGGAACCTCGACGGTCCGAGCGGTGTACCAGAGGTGAACCGGGATCACGCGGCCCGCACCACGACCGCAGACCCGGACCGTCGACGAGTACGTGAGGGACGTGGGTACGTATGCGCAGTGGAAGGACTCGGGGCATCCTGGCCGGGCTGATCGGCCTGGCCGGTGCGCTGTCCTTGTGTACGGCGGGGCTGGCACTCACGCTGCTCTCCGCGGGCCCCGCGACGGCGGGCGGTCCTACGAGCGTGTTGCTGTCGTCCCCGACCAACGAGCAGACGGCATCGCTCTACTACACGGACCGGGCCTACGCGCAGCTGGTGAAGGCGGTCGGTCCGCCGACCGGCACCGCTCCGGCGCCCGGCAAGGCGCCGAACCTGGCCACTTCGATGGATAGCCCCCGTATCAATGTCACGTGGATGGTCCTCGACACCCGGCCCGAGCGGGTGGACCAGATCTATCCGCCGCCGCGCGGGGCTCCGGGCGCTGTGTGGATACATACGTCGAGCGATCCGGACGGCGCGGGTCGGGCCTATTGGCACGAGGCGAAGGACCCGGAGGGGCTGCTGGCGCTCCTGGACCGTCTGAAGATTCTCGACAAGCAGGCGCTCGCCAAGGCCGAGAGTCCGCCGCCGACCAATACACCCGGGGGCACCGGGAAGGCGGACAAGGCCCTGCCGGTGGCGAGTGGCACGGCAGAGCCGGCGCGTGAGGACGGCGTCGGGAGCGCCGGGTCCGACCGGAAGACCGAGTCCTCCGCCGAGCGATCCGGGCAGGAGTCGGAGGGGTCGGTGGCTGACGGCTTGACGGGGTGGTGGTGGGCGATACCCGGCGCGGGTGCGGGGGCGGCTCTCACTCTCTCCATACGCCAGGCATTGCGTGGGGCGCCCGGGGGCAGGGAGCGGATCAGATGGAGGCGGGACGGTGGTGACGATGACGAACGGGGTCTGCCCCGCCAGGAGTTGATAGACAACTGACGGGGCCGTGCGTGTGGTGCCCGATGACCTTCGGCGGCCCGTTGCGGGGTCGGTCAGCTGAGGTCGATGCCCGGGTAGAGGGGGAAGGTGCTGAGGAGGTCGGTGGCGCGCTGCGAGACTTCGTCGGCCGTCTTCTCCTCCAGGATGTGCTGTGCCTTGGAGGTGGTGCCCTTCTTGGTGGTGCCGGGCTGGGTGGCGGAGAGCACCGTGTCGATCAGGCCGGCGATCTCGTCCATCTCTTCGGTGCCCAGGCCGCGGGTGGTGAGGGCCGGGGTGCCGATACGGATGCCGGAGGTGTACCAGGCGCCATTGGGGTCGGCGGGGATGGCGTTGCGGTTGGTGACTACCCCGGAGGAGAGCAGGGCTGCCTCGGCCTGGCGGCCGGTGAGGCCGTAGGAGGAGGCGACGTCGATGAGGTTGAGGTGGTTGTCGGTGCCGCCGGTGACGAGGGTGGCTCCGCGGCGCATGAGTCCGTCGGCGAGGGCGCGGGAGTTGTCGACGACGCGTTGGGCGTAGTCGCGGAAGGTGTCCTGGCGGGCCTCAGCGAGGGCGACTGCCTTGGCCGCCATGACGTGCGGCAGGGGGCCGCCGAGGACCATCGGGCAGCCGCGGTCGACCTGGTCGGCGAGGGAGGAGTCGCAGAGGACCATGCCGCCACGTGGTCCGCGGAGGGACTTGTGGGTGGTGGTCGTGACGATCTGGGCGTGCGGTACGGGGTCGAAGTCTCCGGTGAGCACCTTGCCGGCGACGAGGCCTGCGAAGTGGGCCATGTCGACCATGAGGGTCGCACCGACCTCGTCGGCGATCTCCCGCATGATGCGGAAGTTCACGAGGCGGGGGTAGGCGGAGTATCCGGCCACGATGATCATGGGCTGGAACTCGCGGGCGGTGGCGCGCAGGGCCTCGTAGTCGAGGAGGCCGGTTTGGGGGTCGGTGCCGTAGCTGCGCTGGTTGAACATCTTGCCGGAGATGTTCGGGCGGAAGCCGTGGGTGAGGTGTCCGCCGGCGTCGAGGGACATGCCGAGCATGCGCTGGTTGCCGAGGTCGCGGCGGAGGGTTTCCCAGTCCTGTTCGGTCAGGTCGTTCACCTGGCGGGCGCCGGCCCGCTCGAGGGCGGGGGCTTCGACGCGCTGGGCGAGGACGGCCCAGAAGGCGACGAGGTTGGCGTCGATGCCGGAGTGGGGCTGGGCGTATGCGTGTTGGGCGCCGAAGAGTTCGCGGGCGTGTTCGGCGGCGAGTGCTTCGACGGTGTCGACGTTGCGGCAGCCGGCGTAGAAGCGGCGGCCGATGGTTCCTTCGGCGTACTTGTCGCTGAACCAGTTGCCCATGGTCAGGAGGGTCGCGGGCGAGGCGTAGTTCTCGCTGGCGATGAGTTTGAGCATCTCGCGTTGGTCGGCGAGTTCCTGGCCGATGGCGTCGGCGACGCGCGGTTCGACACCGCGGATCACATCGAGTGCGTTACGGAAGGCGGTGGAAGCGATGGCGGCTGTGGCCTCGGTGGGCTCTGGCACGGCAGACATGACAGACGGACCTCCGGACGGAGTGGTTCGCGGGTCGGCCCAGGCGCACGGCACTCAGTCGGCGGGCCGCTCCCCGATGGTCGATCCCATCCAAGCGCGCCAGTCACGGCCCTGCCCGGCAGCTTACCGGCGCGTGCCGGGCGAGGTTTCTTGGTCCAGCATCCGAGCGACGATAGGGATGGGGCGGTACCCCGCCCGCCAGGGTCGCGTCGCGGTCATCCCGGTGCCCGGTCAGGCGCGTCCGAGCCGCATGACGAACGGAGATCCCGTGTCTCGTACGGAAGATTCCATCGCATCAGCCGAGGCGCACAGTGCGCACAACTACCATCCGCTGCCTGTGGTGGTGGCCACGGCGGAGGGCGCGTGGATGACGGATGTCGAGGGCCGCCGCTATCTCGACATGCTGGCCGGTTATTCGGCGTTGAATTTCGGTCACGGCAATCGCCGTCTGATCGACGCGGCGCAGGCTCAGTTGGAGCGGGTGACGCTGACGTCGCGGGCGTTCTTCCATGATCGGTTCGCGGAGTTCTGTACCCGGCTGGCGGAGTTGTGCGGCATGGACATGGTGCTGCCGATGAACACGGGTGCGGAGGCCGTGGAGACGGCGGTGAAGACCGCCCGTAAGTGGGGCTACCGCGTCAAGGGTGTGCCGGACAACATGGCGAAGATCGTCGTGGCTGCGGACAACTTCCATGGCCGTACGACGACGATCGTGAGCTTCTCGACGGATGCGGAGGCGCGTGCGGATTTCGGTCCGTACACGCCGGGGTTCGAGATCGTTCCGTACGGGGACATCACGGCGTTGCGGGCGGCGGTCACGGAGAACACGGTGGCTGTGCTGTTGGAGCCGATTCAGGGGGAGGCGGGTGTGCTGGTGCCGCCTGCCGGATATCTCCGGGCGGTCCGGGAGGTGACCCGGGAGCGGAATGTGCTGTTCATCGCGGACGAGATCCAGTCGGGTCTGGGGCGTACGGGGCGGACGTTCGCGTGCGAGCACGAGGACGTGGTGCCGGACATGTACATCCTGGGCAAGGCGCTCGGTGGTGGTGTGGTGCCGGTGTCGGCGGTGGCGTCGTCGTCGGAGGTTCTGGGGGTGTTCCGGCCCGGTGAGCACGGGTCGACGTTCGGGGGGAATCCGCTGGCGTGTGCTGTGGCGTTGGAGGTGATCGCGATGTTGCAGACCGGGGAGTTCCAGGAGCGGGCGACGGAGCTGGGTGAGCATCTGCACCGTGAGCTGGGGTCGCTCGCCGGGTCGGGTGTGGTCCGGGCGGTGCGGGGCCGTGGTCTGTGGGCCGGTGTGGACATCGATCCGGTGCACGGTAGCGGGCGGGAGATTTCCGAGCGGTTGATGCGGCGGGGGGTGCTGGTGAAGGACACGCATGGTTCGACGATCCGGATCGCTCCGCCGTTGGTGATCACCAAGGAGGATCTGGACTGGGGGTTGGATCAGTTGCGGGCGGTTCTGCTGGACTCGGCCGGCTCGTAGGGGCGCGGTGGCCGGTTCGGCGCGTGAGTGTGGCGTCGGGCCGGCCGGCCGTCCGGCCTGTGTGTTGGGGGGCGGCCGGTGTGCAGGGGCGTGGACTGTGTGGAGGCGGCCGGCCGGTGGCTGCGAGGCCGCTTGTGGAGGCGGCCGGCCGGTGGCTGCGAGGCCGCTTGTGGAGGCGGCTGGCCGGTGGCTGCGGGGCCGCTTCAGGGTCTCAGCGTTGCGCACAGGGCTTCGAGGGCGCCTGTCCAGGCGTGGTCGGGTGGGGTGCCGTAGCCGACGACGAGGGCGTCGCGTGGGGGCAGGGAGGCGGTCGGGTGGCGGTAGCCGGTCAGGCCGGTGACGGTGAGGTGCTGCCAGGCGGCGGCACGGACGGTGGACTCCTCGGTGCCGGGAGGGAGTTCGAGGACGGCGTGGAGGCCGGCGGCGATGCCGCTGACCGTGACGGCGGGGGCGTGTTCGGCGAGGGCGGTGACGAGTTGGTCGCGGCGGCGCCGGTAGTGGAGGCGTCCGGCCCGTACGTGGCGGTCGTAGGCGCCGGAGGTGAGGAACTCGGCGAGGGTGAGCTGGTCGAGGGTGCTGCAGGACCAGTCGATCTCGCCCTTGGCGGCAGCGACTTCGCCGACCAGCCGACCGGGCAGCACCATCCAGCCGAGGCGTAGTCCGGGGGCGAGGGCTTTGCTGGCGGTGCCGAGGTAGACGACGTGGTCGGGGTCGAGGCCTTGGAGAGCGCCGACGGGTTGGCGGTCGTAGCGGAACTCGCCGTCGTAGTCGTCCTCGAGGAGCAGTCCGCCGGTGCGGCGTGCCCAGTCGACGGCGTCGGCGCGGCGTTGCGGGGAGAGGGGCATGCCGAGCGGGAAGGAGTGGGCGGGGGTGAGGAGGGCGGCGCCCGGCTCGAGAGTGGGCAACTCGTCGACGCGGGTGCCGTGTTCGTCGTAGGAGAGGGGTGGCTGGCGTAGGCCGGCGTCGGTGAGGAGGTTGCGGTGCGGGCGGAGGCCGTAGGACTCGACGGCGATGTCGTGTACGTGGTGAGTGCGGAGCACGTTGGCGAGGAGGGTGAGTCCTTGGACGAAGCCGGAGCAGATGATCACGCGGTCGGGGTCGGTGTGGACGCCGCGAGCGCGGGCGAGGTAGTCGGCGAGGGCGGTGCGCAGTTCGATGCGGCCGCGGGGGTCGCCGTAGCCGAAGGCTTCGTTGGGTGCGGTGGTGAGGGCGCGGCGGGCGGCTTTCAGCCAGGCGGCGCGGGGGAATCGGGCGAGGTCGGGGGCGCCGGGTTTGAGGTCGTGGGTGACGTGGCCGCGGGCTCTGCGTGGAGTGGCGGGGGCGGCGGGGCCGGGGACGGCGCGGGCGGCGACGCGGGTGCCGGATCCTTGGCGGGCGGTGAGCCAGCCTTCGGCGACGAGGTCTCCGTAGGCGTCGGCGACCGTGTTGCGGGCGATGCCGAGGTCGGTGGCGAGGGTGCGGGAGGAGGGGAGACGGGTGCCGGGGGCGAGGCGGCCGCTGCGGACTGCGTGGCGGAGGGAGTCGGTGAGGCCTTTGCGTAGGCCGGTGGCGGTGACGTCGAGGTGCAGGTCGACGCCGAGGTCGGCCGTGGTGGCGGAGTCCGTGGTGGGGGCAGGGGCCGGTGGTTTCCGGGTCACGTCGGTTCGGCCTCCGGTCGGGATTGGCCCAAGGTTTTGGCGTAGAAATGGACCATATCCTCGGGTTACTCGGTTCGTAGAGTCGAAGCATGACGAACAACGACACCCCCGGCGGGGGGAACGGCACGGCTGCTGCCGCCACGAGTGTCAGCGGTTCAGGTGGTTACGCCGCCGAGCGGCCGGCACGGCTGGCGTGGGCCAAGCAGGCGCCCGAGGTGTACAAGGCGATGCTCGGCCTGGAGAAGGCGGTGCGCGACGGGATCGACCCGGTGCTGTTCCACCTGGTGAAGATCCGGGCTTCGCAGATCAATCACTGTGCGTTCTGCATCGACATGCACAGCAAGGATGCGCTGGCGGAGGGCGAGTCCGTGGAGCGGATCGTGCTGCTGGGGGCGTGGGACGAGTCGCGGCACTTCTACACGGCCCGCGAGGCGGCCGCGTTGGAGCTGACGGAGGCGGTGACGGTCCTGACGGACGGGTTCGTTCCGGACGCGGTGTACGAGGAGGCGGCGGAGCACTTCGACGAGGCCGAGCTCGCGCACCTGATCGCGGCGATCGCCGCGATCAACGCCTGGAACCGTTTCGGGGTCACCACGCGGATGACGCCGGGCCACTACCACCCTGCGGCCTCACAGCACTGAGGCCCCACCGCACGCCGGTCCGCACGGCACGCGCTCTGCGCGCCACGGCAGCCCGTACGGCACCACGATCCGCACGGAACGGCAGCCCGTACGGCACAACAGTCCGCACTGCACGCCAGTCCGCACACCACGGCAACCCGTACGGCACAACAGCCCGCACGGCACAACAGTCCGCACTGCACGCCAGTCCGCACACCACGGCAACCCGTACGACACAACAGTCCGCACGCCCGGCATCCGCACGCCACGGCGCAGCGCGTCTCTGTACGGCGGAACACGGCGCGACCCGCCGGAGCCCGTCGCGGCACCGCCGGTCGGGCAGCACGCCACCGCACGCCGCGCGGCACACCACCGCCGGTCGTGCAGCACACCACCGCATGCCGCGAGGCATCGCACGCAGCTCAGAACAGATCCGCACGGGAGGGGCTACCGACGTGAGTACGGCGACGACCGCCGGCAGGCACAACGCATCCGCACCCGCACCCGCACCCAAGGGAGGTTCGCCGTCCGTGGTGCGCACGAACCGGCTGCCCGCCGGAGTCGCGGAGGCGCTGCGGGCGGCGGGCGGAGCGGCCAAGCGCGCACTCGGAGATCCCGCGCTCGCCGAGTTGGTGATGATTCGCGCCTCGCAGATCAACCGTTGCGCGTTCTGTCTCGACATGCACCTCGCTCTGGCCCGCTCAGGCGGCGAGAGCGGGCAGCGCCTGGACCTGCTCGCCTCCTGGGCCGAGGCCGAGGGCCTCTACACCGCTCGGGAGCGCGCCGCGCTCGCCCTCGCCGAGTCGGTCACCGTCCTCACGGAGGGCTACGTACCGGACGCGGTGTACGAGGAGGCGGCGGAGCACTTCGACGAGGCCGAGCTGGCCGGCCTGATCGCAGTGATCACGGTCATCAACACGTGGAACCGCCTGATGGTCGCCCGCCGCATCCCGCCGGGCGGCAAGCCGTGGTGAGTATCGCCGCGGACGGGTCCTGCCCCTGAGGACGGCGCGGGCTCACTGTGTGGTGGCGCCTCGTTGGGAGAGCGTGACGAAGTGAGCCGCGGGCTTGCGTTGTCCGAGCTGTATGTAGAAGTCCTCGACGGCGGCGGCGCCGGTGGCTTCCGGCGTGGCGGCCGTCGTGACAGTGAGGCGTTTGCGGTCGGTGGAGAGGGCGACCGTGGCCGTGGGGTCGGCGAGGCTGTACTGCCAGAGCCGACGGGTCGGGCTGCCGGTGAGACGGTTCCGGGCGTAGGCGAGGAATTGGGTGCCGGTGAGCACGAGGACGCGACTGTCGGGTACGAACCAGTGGGGTCGGCGCCCCGAAAGACGGCGGACGGGCAGGACGAGGGTCACGGTCTCCCCGGTGGGCAGCTTTTCCCTGACACGCCGGGTGAGTTCGGGGTCGCTCCAGCCCGGTATGGAGATCCCGGCCGCGGTCCCCATACTGAGTGCGAAGGTGATCGACCTCTCCAAGTCCCGGTTCCCCGACGGCAGTACGAACTGAATGACCAGGGCCAGACCGAAGTACACCACCGTGAACACGACAACGGCGAGAACACGCCGCACCAGCGGTATGCGCCCGCCCCTGCCTGCGGTGCCGCCCCGCGCACCCTTCTCTCGCCCGCCCATGCTCATCACGCCCCCCTTACGGGGCCGCCGATTCGCCCCCGCTGGATTCTGCCCCACGCGTGCGCTTCGCCGTATAGCGGCGGGACTTGGCGCGGTTTCCGCAGACTCGCATGGAGCACCAGCGGCGGCTGCGGTTCTTCGAGGTGTCCCAGAAGACCAAGGCGCAGGAGTGCTCGGCGCACCGTTTGAGCCGGGAGGCCTCGCCCGTGACGGCGAGTTCGCTCCAGGCGATGGCGATACGGGCCAGTGCTTGCCGGACCGGCGGCAGCTCCGGGGCAGGGGCGAGCACGCCACCCGCGGCGCCCTCTCCCCCCGCACCCACCCTGATCAGCACGGGAAGTTCGCGCAGCGAGCGAGCGGCCCCGTCGACAAGGTCCGGGTCCGCGTCGTCCCCTACGTGGACGCCCAGTTCCTCGCGGATCCCGGTCCGCAGGCCCAGGGCCAGGGCGTGGTCGGCGGCGGTGACGCGGCGGGCCCGGTCGAGCAGTCCGTGGGACCGC
The DNA here is from genome assembly GCF_003574445.1 of Streptomyces sp. YIM 130001. Taxonomy (GTDB): domain Bacteria; phylum Actinomycetota; class Actinomycetes; order Streptomycetales; family Streptomycetaceae; genus Streptomyces. The sequence goes on along the minus strand of NZ_KZ984548.1, from coordinate 350,696 downwards.
AGCCATGGGGCGAGGTCGGCGATTTCCGCCAGGTCGTCGGTGCCGAGTTCGACATCGACGGTGTTGGCGAAGTCCTCGACCAGCCGGGCCGGCGCCGGAGCCTCGAGCATCGGCGAGCCACCTCCTCGTAGCGCCGGTCCGCGGTCCGCGGCCGGGCTTCCACGGTACACCGACCTAACCGGCTATCGGTTTTGCCGGTAGCCAGGTAGCCGCCCCTGTGCCAGACTCGGCAGCACACGACTCACCAGCAAAAGCATTTAGCCGGTTAGCAACGCTCGGAGGGCGGGCCGTGAGCAGCCACAACCGCGAGACCCACGGAACGACAACCACCACCCGCCCCCGACACACAGCACCGACACCGACACCGACAGCGGTGCCGGCACCGGCACCGGCACCGCAAACCCCACCCCGCACCCCCGACCCCGCACCCGCACCCGCACCCGCACCCGCACCCGCACCCGCCCCAAATCACCCGCCACACGCACCCAACGCGCCCCAGCCACCCCGCTCCACCCGCCCCGCGATCCTGCTCTTCACCGCCGTGACGAACCTGGCCGACGGCGTACTCAAGGTGCTGCTTCCCCTGATGGGCGCGAGCCTCAGCTCCTCCCCCATGGCGCTCAGCACCCTGTCGGTGATGCTGATGCTGCCGACGCTGCTGCTCTCGTTCCACATCGGCGTGCTGGTCGACCGTCGCGACCGACGCTCCCTGCTGTTCGCCTCGAACGTCGTGCGGATCGGCGCGATGGCCGTACTCCTCGCATACGCCCTGAGCGGGAGCGCGACCCTGCCGGCGCTGTACGCGCTCGGCTTCGTGCTCGGCATCGCCGACGTGGTGGCGGCTACCGCGATCAGCGCCCTCATCCCGTCCGTACTCCCCAAGTCGGAATGGGAGTCGACCAATGCCTGGGTGGCCGGCATCGAGACGGTCGCGCAGGAGTTCTGCGGCCCGGTCGTCGGCGGGCTGCTCCTGGCGGCGGGCACGAGCATCGCGGTCGGGACCACCGGGGCCGCCTATGCGTTCGCCGCGCTGACCGTGCTGTTCCTGGCTGGCACGATACGCGGCAGGCGGCCGGCCGAGAGCCGTCCGGAACAGGTCGCGGTGCGCCGGCAGATCGCCGAAGGCCTGCAATTCCTGTGGCAGCAGCGGGTGTTGAGACTGACGTCCGCCGTGCTCACGCTGCTCTGCGCGTCCTGGGGCGCCTGGCTTGCGCTCATGCCGCACATCGCCGTTCACGAACTGCGGCTCGACTCGCAGGAGTACGGCATCCTGCTCAGCATGCTCGGCGTCGGCGGACTCGCCGCCGCGGGCAGCGTCTCGTGGCTGAATCGGCGCGTGGGCCGGCGGTGGGTGATGTTCGGCGATCTGGTGGGGACGATGGTGATGATGGCGGCGCCGTTCCTGACGGATCAGGTGTGGGTGATCGGCGCGGCGGCGTTCGCGGGCGGTTTCGGCGGGATCCTGTGGAATGTCAACGCCCGTACGATCAGCCAGTACTTGGTGCCTGCGGAGATGCGCGGACGGTTCAGCGCTTCGGCGCGGGTGTTCTCACTGGGCGCGGTTCCGGTCGGTGCGGCGGTGGCCGGCTCAGTGGCCGAACTGGTCGGCCCGGCAGTGGCGTTGGCCCTGTTCGCGCCGCCGATCGCGCTGCTCTTCGTACCGTTCCTGCGGACGCTGACACCGAAGGCCCTCGACGCGATCTTCAGCCCCGCCCGGGCCGACCCTCACTAGCGAAGCGTCAGGCCGGGTCTTGAACCAGGAAGCAAGCCGGACCACTCGGACCGGCCCGCCAGTGGCATTGGCCCTGTTCGCGCCACCGATCGCGCTGCTCTTCGTACCGTTCCTGCGGACGCTGACACCGAAGGCCCTCGACGCGATCTTCAGCCCCGCCCGGGCCGACGCTCACTAGCGAGGCGTCAGGCCGGGTCTTGAACCAGGAAGCAAGCCGGACCACTCGGGCCGGCCCGCCGGCCTGCCGGTCCACGCGTCCCCGGAACCGGAGTACGGACGAACACGACGCAGCGCCGGTTCGGAGTGACCACCGACCGCAGCAAGTGAAGGAAGCGACAGCGGCACCTGCATCGACATGGAGCGGACAGCCGGCCTCTGGAGTGCGCTGCTCGACGACCCGCAGAGGTCGTCGAGCCGGGCTGGAGCTGCCGCGGATTCCGCGACGGGCGGGGCGCCCGCGGCGGCCGGTTCACCGGCGACTACCGCGACGACCGCGACGACCGCGACGACCGCGACGACAACGAGAGCGTGGTGGTCGTCATGCCGCATCCCGCGGACCACGAATCCCGCCGGGCCCAGTACACCTGTCAGAACAAGTACACCCGCCGGGCCCAATACACCCGCCGGACCCCGCACAACCGAGTTCGCGGCCGACGCCGCCGACCTCGCCACGATCGCCCCATAGGGGCCGCCGGGCACGTGACCTGTGCCCGGCACCCGCCACTCGACCTGCCGCCCCGCACCCGACCGGAGCCCGCACCCGACCGGGCTGCCGCACCTGACCGCGGTCCACGCACCACTCCCACTCCCCCACTCCCACTCCCCCACTCCCACTCCCCTCCCCGTCCCCCCTCCTCCTCCGCCTCTCCCGCCCCCTCCCAACCGAACGGTTAACAACAGGTAAGGATTTGCCCAGCTGGCGCATCCGTCGGAATAGTCGCCCGGGGAAACAGGTTCCTTCTGCACGTATCCCGGCGGGCGCACCCTCCTGCCGGCCCACGCCCCTGCCGGCTCACACCGCCGCCGGCCTGTGAACCGCCCCGGAGGCCCCACGTAATGACGCAGTCGACGACCCTCCAACGCGGAACCCGCGGAGTCGTCCCCGTACTCGCCTTCGCCGGCATCACCGTCGCAGTCATGCAGACGCTCCTGGTACCGATCATCAAAGACCTGCCGACGCTGCTGAGCACCACGCCGTCGAACGCCACCTGGGTCATGACGGCGACCCTGCTCGCCGGCGCCGTGTCGACCCCGATCATGGGCCGCCTCGGCGACCTCTACGGCAAACGCCGCATGCTGCTCGCGAGCCTGGCCGTGATGGTCGTGGGCTCTCTGATCTGCGGTTTCTCCGACGATCTCGTCGTGATGATCGTCGGCCGCGCCCTCCAGGGCTTCGCGATGGGCGCCATCCCGCTCGGCATCGGCCTGATGCGCGACACCCTCCCCCGCGAAAAGCTCGGCTCCGCGATGGCCCTGATGAGTTCGTCCATCGGCGTCGGCGGCGGCCTCGCCCTGCCGCTCGCGGCACTGACCGTCCAGCACGCCGACTGGCACATGCTGTTCTTCGGCGCGGCGGGTCTCGGCGTCATATCCATGCTCCTGACCCTTCTCTTCGTGCCCGAGAGCCATGTGAAGGCTCAGGGCACCTTCGACTTCCTCGGCGCCGTGGGCCTGTCCGCCGGTCTCGTTCTCTTCCTCCTGCCCATCACCAAGGGCAGCGACTGGGGCTGGACCTCGGGTCTGACGCTCGGCCTGTTCGGCGCGGCGGCGCTCGTCCTGGTCCTCTGGGGCGTGATGGAGCTGCGCCTCGCGGCGCCACTGGTGGACCTGCGCACCACGGCCCGCCCCGCCGTCCTGTTCACCAACCTCGCCTCGGTCATGGTCGGCGTCGCGTTCTACGCGATCTCCCTCGTACTGCCGCAGCTGCTGCAGCTCCCCGAGGCGACCGGCTACGGTCTCGGCCGGTCCATGGTCGTCGCGGGCCTGTGCGTGGCGCCTCTCGGCCTGACGATGATGTTCACGGCACCGGTGTACGCACGCCTGTCGGCGAAGTACGGCCCGAAGGTGACCCTGATCCTCGGCATGCTGATCATCGCGGTCGGGTACGGCGCGGGCCTCGGCCTGATGAACGCCGCCTGGCAGACGATCATCATCGCGGTCGTGATCGGCGCGGGCATCGGCCTCGCCTACTCCTCGCTCCCGGCACTGATCATCGGCGCGGTCGACCCCTCCGAGACGGGCGCGGCGAACGGCCTGAACACCCTGATGCGGTCGATCGGCACGTCGGTCTCGAGCGCCGTCATCGGCATGGTCCTCGCCAGTACGGCGGATCACGTGGGCGGCGTCGCGATCCCGACGATGACGGGTTTCCGCACGTCCTTCCTGATCGCCACGGGCGCGGTCGCGGTGGGCCTGGTCTTCGCTCTGTTCCTGCCCTCGGCCCGCCGTTCGGCCAGGACGCAGCTGCGCGCGAGCAGCGAGGAGGACGCGAACCTGCGGGCGGCGGCTCAGGCGCTGGAGGCGCCGGCCGGATTCCACGGCCGGGTGCTGAGCCCATCGGGGACGCCGGTCGCACGGGCCAAGGTCACGCTGATCGACGGCCGGGGACGGCGTGCGGGTTCGGCGCTGACGGACGAGAGCGGGCGTTACGCGCTCTCCGTGCCCTGCGACGGCTCGTACATCCTCGCGGCGACGGCCGCCGGGCATGCGCCGCTCGCGTCGGCGTCGGCGCATCGCGGGGGCGACGCGGCGGTGGAGATGGACCTGCTGCTGCCGGGTGGGCGCGAGGTGCCGGCGTAGGCATCCGTCGCACCGACGCTCCCGTCGAGGTCTGCCCACACCGTTTTCCCCACGGTACGAGCGAGCACGCCCCAACGGCTCGCCAGGGCCTGCACGACCGCGAGGCCGCGCCCGAACTGCTCCACGGCGTCAGCAGTACGGGGCTGCGGCCACCGCTCCCCCACGGGGTCGGTGACGGACACCCGCACGCCGACGACCGTACGCACCACCTCCACGCGGAACAGCCGATCGCGCAGACAGCCGTGCAGCAGCGCGTTCGAGACCAACTCACTCCCTAACAGGGCGGCGTCTGCGACGAGTTCGGCGCAGTCCCATGCGCCGACCACCCGCGCGATACGGCGGCGAGCGCGGGGGACGGACGCGAGTTGAGGTGGGTATGTGGCTGAGTCGCGCAGTACGAGCGCCGGTACGGGCATGTGCTCACGCACCTCCTTGTGCGGGCGAGCCGAATGAGGCGGTGGCTCTGCCGCACCCGCGCAGGCAGGACGGTGCACTTCCGCCAACCGGCCTCGCAGGGCGAGCGGTTGAATACTGACCGTAGCGACGCCGGCACGTTCCGCGCAACAACTTCCGGAGATATATATCTCCGGAAGTTGTACGGCCAGTTGATCGAGCGCACACTGGTCGCGCCCCTGGAGGTGGTGCGAAGTGGCAGCCAGTCAGGCTGGGTTGGGGAATCGGACGTCGACCGTCCTGGCCCGGAAGCTGGGCAGCGAACTCCTGCGACACCGTGACCGCGCCGGGCTCACACAGCCGCAGGCGGCCGCTGCGCTCAGCGCAACGGCGGCGAAGGTGGCCAAGATGGAGCGCGGCTGGGTCCCCTTCCGAGACCCCGACGTCATAGCGTTGTGCAAGCTCTACGAGGTCGAGGACCCGACGACGGTCGAAGGCCTCCTGCGGATCGCGAAACTCGACCGCGAGCGCCGCAAGGCCAAAGGCTGGTGGAAGCAGTCCCTCGACGCGGGCTCGCTCTCCGAGTACATCGCCATGGAGGACGCGGCGACCCGGGTCCGCACCTGGCAACTCTCCCTTGTCCCAGGCCTGTTGCAGACCGCCGACTACGCCCGCTCACTCGCCGTGAGCGACGACGTGTGGGAGGACCCGGACGACATCGAGCGCATCGTCTCCGTACGCATGAAGCGGCAGGAACGTCTCCACGCCGAAACACCGCTGCTGCTGCACGCGGTGATCTGGGAAGCGGCCCTGCGCCAGCAGATCGGTGGACCCGATGTGATGCGGGCCCAACTGGATCACTTGCGCGCGATGTTGGAGCTGCCGAACGTCCACGTACAGGTGCTGCCGTTCCGCGCCGGCGGCCACCCGTGCATCACCGGGCCGTTCAATATCATCTCGTTCGCCGACAACCAGGCGCTCGACGTCGTCCATGTGGACTCGATCGCCTCTACGGTATGGGTGGAGAGCGTGGCCGAAGGTGCGACCCACTGCGCCTTCTTCGATCGCACTGCACGGCTCAGTCTGGCGCCCCACGACTCCGCGAAGTTGATCGAAAACATCGGAAGAGAGATGCACGGGTGACTGAGTTCGAATTCGTGAAGTCCAGCCACAGCTCGTCCGGCGGCGAATGCGTAGAGGTAGCCCTCAACATCCCCCACACCATCGCCGTCCGCGACTCCAAGAACCCCGCCGCCGGAACGATCCGGCTCGCCCCGAGCGCCTGGCAGTCCTTGCTGCCCCACCTGCGCAGCTGAAACGGCCCTCGGCGGCCGCCAGCAGGATCCGGGTCAACCCGGGGCGCCCGAGGCCCGGTTACCCAGCATCCGCCCAGCCCGTGCGGCGATGCCCCGGCCGCGACGGGCAGGGACAGCGCGGTGAGCGACGGGTTGCCACACCATCGGCCCGGAACCGCAGGTCGACGATGCCGACCGACCGGCGGACAGCCGGTGGGGCCGGCCCGGAATCCCGGGCCGGCCCCACCGACGGACTACACGCTGCCGCAGCAGCTCAGCGCAAGGTCACTTCTTGGGGAGCCAGGCCTCCCACGTGTCCTTGTTCTCCTTGACCCACTTCTTGGCCGCGGCCTCGCCGGACATCTTGTCCTTGGCGATCAGCTTGGCGACCTCGTTCTGCTGCTCCGTCGTCCACTTGAAGTTCTTGATGAACTTGGCCGCGTCGCTGTTCTCCTCCGCGAAGTCCTTGTTCAGGAACTTCTTCAGCGGGGTGTTGGCGTACGCGCACTCCGTCTTCGCCGCGGGCTCGTTGCAGCCTTCCTTGTACTCCGGCAGCTTCACCTCGACGAGGTCGATGTCATTGTTCAGCCACTGGGGCTCCCACCAGTAGGTGATGAACGGTTCCTTGTTCTTGTACTTCTGCTGGATCTCCTTGAGCTGGGCAGCCTCGTTGCCCGTCTCCTTGACCTTGAAGTTCAGCTTGTGGTTCTTGATCAGTGGCTCGTCGTACGAGGTGTACGAGGGCGCGGCGCCCAGGAACTCGCCCTTGCCGCCGGACTCGGAGGTCTTGAAGTCCTTGGCGAGCTTGTTGAGGCCCTCGTAGGTCTTCACCTCGGGGTGCTTGTCGGCGTAGTACTTCGGCACGAACCAGCCGATGTGGCCGACGACGCCGAGCTCACCGCCGGGCACGACGGTCTTCTTCTGGTCGAGGTACAGCTTCTGCTTCTCGGGCTGGCCGTCCCAGTCCTCCATGATCGCGTCGGCCTTGCCGTTGTTCAGCGCGTCCCAGGCGAGGGGCTCGTCCATGGTCTGGGCCTTGACCTTGACGTCGAGCTCCTGCTCCATGATCACCTTGGCGACCTCGGCGTTGGCGCGGGCGCCGACCCAGGACGGAACGGTGATCGTGACCTGGTCCGAGCCGCTGGAGGAGCCGGTGTCCGCGGCGCCGCAGCCCGCGAGGGCCACCATGGAAAGAGCGCCGATTCCGGCGACGGCTGAAGTACGTATCCGCTTGTTGAGCTTCACGAGAGTGTTCCCTTGCTTCGGATGGTGAGTTGGATCGGAAAAGCGGGGTGCGGGCCCGGCAGGCCGGGGCCCGCTACAGGTTGCGTTCCTTGACGTCCTTGCCCGGCTGGGAGATCCGGTCGAGGACGATGCCCAGGCAGACGATGGCGATGCCGGCGGTCATGCCGAGGCCGAGGTCGCCCTTGGCCAGGCCCTTGACCACGTCGTAGCCGAGCGCGCCGCCGCCGACCATGCCGCCGATCACGACCATGGCCAGGACGAGGACGAGCCCCTGGTTCACGGCGAGTTGCAGCGCGGGGCGGGCCAACGGGACCTGGACCTGGCGCAGTTGCTGCCCCGTACTGGCACCGAGGGACCGGGAGGCCTCCAGGGCGGCCGGGTCGGTCGTGCGGATCCCCTGCGCGGTGATGCGCACCACCGCGGGCAGCGCGTAGAGCACAGCGGCTGCCACACCGGCCGGGCGGCCGCCGTCGAGGAAGGCGATCATCGGGATGAGGTAGATGAACGGCGGGATCGTCTGCATCGTGTCGAGGACCGGCCGGATCGCCCGCTGCACCGAGTCCACCCGCCCGGCGAGCAGACCGATCGCGAAGCCCAGGATCAGCGTCACCACGAGACCCGCGATCACCTGCGACAGAGTGTCGAGGGACCGGGTCCACAGCCCCATCGCCCCGATCACACCGAGCGCGAGAACGGCGGCGAGCGCGGCGCGCCAGCGGCCGACGAGGTACGCGACGACGGCGACCACCAGGAGCAGCGACCACCACGGCGTGGCCTGCAGACCGTCGCGGATCGGGTTGATGACGTACGTGGCGAAGCCCTCGCCCCAGGTCTTGGTGCCTCCGAGGACGGGCACGCCGGAGCGCAGGTTCTCCTCGACCCAGTCCACGACCGCATTGATCGGATCCGAGATGGGCACGACCCAGCCCTCGGGCCACTCCTTGCGGCCGAGCGCGGCGCCGATGACCGTGGCGACGGCCGTGCTGCCGAGCACGATCACCCACAGCAGCCAGGGCTTGCGGTCACCGCCCGCGCTCGCCGGGTCGTCGAGCCGCTCGCCGGCGGCCGAGGTGGTGCGGTCCAGCCAGATCGCCATCAGGACGATCGCGATGCCGGGCACCAGGGCCAGGCCGACGTCGATCGTCGACAGGGCTGTGTAGATCGCGTCGCCGAGGCCGCCGGCGCCGATCATCGAGGCGAGGACGACCATCGACAGACACATCATGATCGTCTGGTTCAGACCCAGCATCATCTGCTTGCGGGCCAGCGGAAGCCGCGCGGTCCACAGTCGCTGCCAGGGGCTCGCACCGAGCGAGGCCGACGCCTCCAGGGCCGCGGCGTCCGCGCCGCGCAGGCCGAGGGAGGTGAGGCGGGCCATCGGCGGTGACGCGTAGATGACCGTGGTGACCAGGGCCGCGGGCGTGCCGACCTCGAAGATCAGCACGAACGGCAGCAGATACGCGAACGCCGGAAGCACCTGCATCGTGTCGAACACCGGTCGCAGCAGACGCTCCGCACGGTCGGAGAGTCCGGCGGCGAGGCCGAGCAGCATGCCGAGGAGCGCGGCCACCAGGACACAGATGACCATCAGGGCGAGGGTCTCCATGGCCGGTTCCCACATGCCGAGCAGGCCGATCGCCACGAAGGTGGCGAGGGCCGTGCCGGCGGTGCGCAGGGCCCGGCGGCGCAGGCCCGCCCCGCCCGCGTACCAGGCGAGGGCGACGGCCAGGACCGTGACGCCGATGAAGCCGAGGGCCTCGAGGCCGCTGAGCACGGCGTCCACGGAGCTCTGCGCGGTGTTGCTGATGTGCAGCAGGAAGTACAGGAACAGCGGGTGGGTGGTGCGGTTGTCGACCAGCCAGGCGTTGAGGTCGTCGAGCGGGGACTGCGCGTCGAACGTCAGGTCGTGGGGCCATACGCCGGTGCCGGTGACGGCGGCGCTGACGACGGCGACGAGCAGGGCGACGACGACGGCCAGGGCGCGCGGGCTGGCGAGCAGCCGGGCCGGCAGGCTCGGTGTCGCGTCGTCGTTCGCGGGGCCGGGGCCGCGGTCGGGTGAGCGGTTCGGTTTGTCGAGGACCGGGCTCGGGGCGGCACTCATACGGCCGCCACCTCCTTGTCCCTGGTCCCGCCGTTGTTGTCGGTGGAGATGCCCGCGACCACGGCGAGCAGCTGCGAGTGGTCGACGACACCGAGGGTGCGGCCGCCGTCGACGACGCGGCAGTGCTCGCCGCTGCGGGCGACGGCCTCGATGGCGTCGGCGACCAGGGTGTCTGGGGCGATGGCCGCGCCGGACTCGGCCTCGGCTCCGTCGGCGGGGCGCATCGCGCGGCGTACCGAGATGACCTGCTCGCGGGGGACGTCGCGGACGAAGTCGCGGACGTAGTCGTCGGCCGGGTTGGCGACGATCTCCTCGGGGGTGCCGAGCTGCACGATGGCGCCGTCGCGCATCAGCATGATGCGGTCGCCGAGCCGCAGGGCCTCGGACAGGTCGTGGGTGATGAAGACCATGGTGCGGCCCTCTTCGCTGTGCAGGCGGATGACCTCTTCCTGCATGTCACGGCGGATCAGCGGGTCGAGTGCGCTGAACGGCTCGTCGAAGAGGAGTACTTCGGGGTCGACGGCGAGGGCGCGGGCGAGGCCGACGCGCTGCTGCTGTCCGCCGGAGAGCTGGGTCGGGCGGCGCTCCTCGAGGCCGTCGAGGCCGACCAGGGCGGCGACCTCGCGGGCCTTGGCGCGGCGTTCGGCCTTGCCCATGCCCTGGATCTCCAGGCCGTAGGCGACGTTGTCGAGGACGCTGCGGTGCGGCAGCAGACCGAAGTTCTGGAAGACCATCGCGGCGCGGTGGCGGCGCAGTTCGCGCAGGCGGGTCTTGTCGAGGGCGAGGACGTCCTCACCGTCGATGGATATGGAACCGCTGGTCGGCTCGATGAGCCGGGTGAGGGTACGGACCAGGGTCGACTTGCCGGAGCCGGACAGGCCCATGACGACGAAGACCTCGCCGCGGTGCACGTCGAAGCTGACGTCGCGGACGGCGGCGGTGCAGCCGGTGCGCTCGCGCAGCTCCGCGGGGGTGAGGTCGGCGTACTCCGGGTTGCCGGGTATGCGGTCGGCCTTCGGGCCGAAGACCTTCCACAGGTCCCGGACGGTGAAGACGGGCCCTTCGGTGGAGTCGGCGTCGGCCGGCGGGGCCGGGGTCTTTTCGGTGGCGGTCATCGGACATCACTCCCGGTCAGCAGTTCCGCGCATTTCTCGCCGACCATCAGGACCCCGATCATCGGGTTCACTGCGGGCATGGTCGGGAAGACGGATGCGTCGGCGATTCGGATGCCGTCGAGACCTCGGATCTTCAAGTCCGGGGCCACTACGGCAAGTTCATCAGTGGAAGAGCCCATTCGGCAGGTGCCGGCGGGGTGGTAGACGGTGTGGGCCACCTTGCGCGCGTACTCGCTCAGGGCCTCGTCGTCGGTGACGTCGGGGCCCGGGGCGACCTCGCGCTTGAGCCAGTTGGCGAGCGGTTCGGTCTTGGCGACCTCGCGGGCGATCTTGATGCCGTCGACGAGGGTGCGGCCGTCGTAGTCGTCCTCGTCGGTGAAGTACCGGAAGTCGAGAGCGGGCTTGACCTCGGGGTCGGCGCTGGTGAGGTAGACGCGGCCGCGGCTCTTGGGCTTCGGGATGTTCGGCGTCATCGACACACCGTGCTCGGGGCGCTGGTAGCCGAGGCGCTCCGGGTTGTCGGTGAACGGGATCTGGTAGAAGTGGAACATCAGGTCGGGGCCCTGGTGTTCGGGGTCGCGGCGCACGAAAAGGCCCGCGTCGCTGTCCATCGCGGAGTTCTCCGGGATGGGTCCGTTCGTCTCCCAGACGATCACGGACTCGGGGTGGTCGAGGAGGTTCTCGCCGACGCCGGGCAGGTCGTGCACGACGGGTATGCCGAGCGCCTCCAGGTCGCCGCGCGGCCCGATGCCGGAGTGCATCAGCAGGCGCGGGGTGTCGACGGCGCCGGCGCAGACGAGGACCTCGCGGGTGGCCTCGATGTACTCCTCGGCGCCGTCCTTGGTGCGGACGTGCACGCCGCGGGCGTGGGTGCCCTCGAGCTCCAGGCGGTACGCCCAGGTCTCCAGGAGGATGTGCAGGTTGGGGCGCTCGTCCATGACCGGGTGGAGGTAGGCCACGGAGGCGGAGGAGCGCTTGTTGTTCTCCGGGTGGTAGGCCAGGTCGAAGAAGCCGACGCCGTCGTCGAAGGGCTTCTTGTTGAAGCCCTCGACGCGGGGCACGCCGAGCGCGGCCTGGGCCGCGTCGACGAAGTCGCGGGCGATGGCGTTGCGGTCCTTCTCGTCGACGGGTACCACGTTGTTGAGTAGCTTGCCGAAGTACGGGTCCATGGAGGCGGCGTCCCAGCCCTCGGCGCCGTTCGCGGCCCACTCGTCCCAGTCGGACGGCAGCGGCTTGAAGGCGATGAGGGTGTTGTGGGACGAGCAGCCGCCGAGCACCTTGGCGCGGCTGTGCCGGATGTGGCTGTTGCCGCGCGGCTGCTCGGTGGTCGGGTAGTCGTAGTCGAGGTCCCCGCCGAGCAGTCCCATCCAGCGGCGCAGGGTGAGGACGTCGGGGCGGTCCACGTCGGAGGGGCCACCCTCGATGACGGCGACCGTGACGTCCGGGTTCTCGGTGAGGCGGGAGGCGATCACCGAGCCTGCGGTGCCGCCGCCGACGACGACGTAGTCGTACTGGGACATGTGCTGGTTCTCCACTTCGTACTTCGTGCTTCGTGCGCGCTTCGTACGTCGCGTACGTCGCAGGCAAGGTGCTTCGCGTAATGACGGTCGGGCGGTCGGGCGCGGGGTGGTGCTACTCGCCGGCGAACCACCGGACGGGGCGGGGGGCGAGGTTCTGGTAGACGTGCTTGGTCTCGCGGTACTCGGCGAGGCCGGCCGGTCCGAGCTCGCGCCCGACGCCCGACTTGCCGAAGCCGCCCCATTCCGCCTGCGGCAGGTAGGGGTGGAAGTCGTTGATCCATACGGTCCCGTGGCGCAGCCGCCCGGCGACGCGGCGGGCACGGCCGGCGTCGGCGGTCCATACACCGCCGGCGAGGCCGTACTCGGTGTCGTTGGCGAGGGCGACCGCCTCGTCCTCGGTGCGGAAGGTCTCGACGGTGAGGACCGGTCCGAACACCTCCTCACGCACGACGCGCATCTCGCGGTGGCACCCGTCGAGCACGGTCGGCTCGTAGAAGTATCCCTCGGCGGGCCGTACTTCGGAGGGTTCGGGACGCTTGCCGCCGGAACGCAGCACGGCGCCCTCGGCGAGCGCGGAGGCCACGTAGTCCTCGGTCTTGGCGAGTTGGGCGGCGGAGACGAGGGGGCCGCACTCGACGCCGTCCTCGGTGCCGCGGCCGAGCTTGATCTTCGCCGCGCGGCGGGAGAGTTCGGTGACGAAGCGGTCGCGGACCGACTCCTCGACGATGAGCCGGCCGCCGGCCGAGCAGACCTGGCCGCTGTGGATGAACGCCGCGTTCAGCGCCTGGTCGACGGCGGTGTCGAAGTCCTCGTCGGTGAGGCAGGCATCGGCGAAGACCACGTTGGGGTTCTTGCCGCCGAGTTCGAGGGCGACCTTCTTGACGCTCACGGCCGCGGCCTGGGCGACCTTGGTGCCGCTGACCAGTCCACCGGTGAAGGAGATCAGGTCGACGTCGGGATGGTCGGCGAAGCGGGCGCCGACGGTGTCGCCGGGGCCGGTCACGATGTTCGCGACGCCTGCCGGCAGGCCCGCCTCCACCAGGAGTTCGACGAGCGCGACGGTGGTGAGCGGGGTGACCTCGCTGGGCTTGATCACGAAGGTGTTGCCGGCCGCGAGAGCCGGGGCGACCTTCCAACTCGCCTGCAGGAGCGGGTAGTTCCAGGGCGTGATCATCGCGCAGACGCCGACCGGCTCGTGCACGACGACGCTGTGCACGGTGTCGGTGCCGGCGTCGACGACCCGGCCCGCGCCCTCACCGACGACGAGGTCGGCGAAGTAACGGAAGGCGTCGGCGACGCAGTCGACGTCGACGCGGCCCTCCTCGAGGGTCTTGCCGGCGTCCTGGCTCTCCAGGAGGCCGATCTTCTCGCGGTCGCGGACCAGGAGGTCGGCGACCCGGCGCAGCAGAGCGGCGCGCTCGGCGACGGGGGTGGCCGGCCAGTCCCCGCGGTCGAATGCGGCGCGGGCTGCGGCGATCGCGTCGTCCGCGTCCTGCATCCCGCCCTCGGCCACCACGGCGAACGGCTTGGCGTCCGCCGGGTCGAGGATCTCTCGCGTGGCCCCGGAGGCGGCAGTTCGCCACTCTCCGTCCACGTGGATGGTGTGTTGTGCGGACACTTCGCGTTACGCCTTCCGTTTACCGATTTGTTCACAGCGAGTCACTGCTGCGGTCGGATGCCCCCTGCCCGGGGGGTCGGAAAGCATGCCAGTTCCCTGTTCGAAAGTGCTGCTCATCACTCCGGGTGCAGGCGAAAGATCCGAAACGTACCCTTGTGCGAGCTATGACAGGCCGAGAGGTGACGCCATGTCCAGGAGCAAGCGAGCCAGTTTCGGTGCCGTGACGGCCACGCTCTGTGCAGGCGCCCTCCTCGGCGGCCTCACCGGCTGCGTGGCGGACGGCGCCAGCGCCGCCGACGGCGGCACCGCGGACCTGGACGCGGCGGAGATCTCCGACCGTGCGAGGAAGGCGCTGACCGGCGCGGATTCCGTCCACCTCACCCTGGAGGAGAAGGGCACGGACGCCGACGCGGACGACCGGAGTCCGCGCGCCATGGACCTCACTCTGGACCGGGACGGAAACTGTGCCGGATCGGCTGAAATGGGCGGCGACGCGGGCTCGTTCGAGATCGTCAAACAGGGCGAAAAGGTGTGGCTGAAACCCGACGCCCCATTCTGGAAAGCGCAGACCAAGGGCGCGGACGGCTCGGCGGCCGCGGAACTCTTCAAGAACCGCTGGATCTCCGGCACCACCGAGGACCCCGTCCTCGAGGGCCTCTCCGACGTCTGCGACCTGGGCGAACTCCAGGACCGGGCGGTCACCGGCGACTCGGACGCCTCCGGCGGCGCGAAGGATCTGGCCAAGGGCGACGTCGGCACGGTGGACGGCGAGAAGGCCATCCCCCTCACCAGCACCGAGCACGGCCGGGACAAGACGCTGTACGTGGCGACCGAGGGCAAGCCGTACCCGCTGAAGGCCACCGAGCAGGGCGACGGCACGGACCGCACCATCACCTTCACCGGCTACGACGAACCGGTCCCGACGAAGACCCCCGCCCCGGCCGACACCGTCGACATCGCGAAACTACGGCGCCACCTGCAGCGCACCTGATCACCCCGCCGGTGGGTCCGATCAGGTGTCGAGCTCGTCCACCGGCTCGTCGGCGACGCTCAGCCCCGCCACCCACAGCGGCATGAGCCAGTGCGCGACGAGGACGAGCCCGAGGGCGGGCAGCAGGAGCACCCCGGCGTCCACGTCACCGAACCGTGTCGCCGCTGCGGCCGCGACGAAGGCCGCACCGGCCACCGCGGTGCTCAGCCGGTGGGCGCGGGCCATCGCCCGGTCCCGCTCGGCGAGTTGACGCTCGTCGAGGGCCCGCGCACGCAGTTCGAGCAGGCCCCGGGTGGCCGAGTTGATCATGCCGGTAGCCACACACCAGGGCACCAGCAGGACCAGCAGCGCCACCAGGACCCACCGCGACTCCATGGCCATCGACACGACGAACGCACCGGCCATCGCCGCGGTCAGGACCAGATGAGCGATGACGACCGCGCGGCGCCGGGCGGCCGAGCCGTGCACCGACGCCATCTCGTTCCGGTTCATCAGTGCGTACATGCGGCGGTCGTACGCCGTCATGCCGCCGGCGGCCCGCCCCTGCGCCGCCGCCGCGGCCGCCACCGGGCCCTGATTCCGCTTGGTCATGACTTCCTCCCGTAGACCTCGTCCGTGAGCGGCCGGAACGGCTCGAGGGAGAACAGCGCCTCCACCGGCAGACCGAAGAACTCCGCGACCTTGAGCGCCAGATCGAGGCTGGGGTTGTACTGCCCCCGCTCGATGTAGCCGATGGTCTGGTAGTGGACTCCCACCGCCTCGGCCAGCTGCTGACGGGTCACGCCTCTCTCGGCCCGCACCACCGACATCCTGTTGTGCACTTGCTCGCCCATGTATAAGAAGTACTACATTGCCTCGCAGATACACAACACCTCGTCCGCGGATACGCACGGACGCCCCGTGACGGCGCACGCCCGTCACCCACCGGAAAACACGACACCCCCGGCAGCCGAAACGGCTGCCGGGGGTGTGTGACGGAGAGGTCAGAGGAGGCCGAGGCCTCGGACCGCGTCGCGCTCCTCGGAGAGCTCCTTGACGGAGGCGTCGATGCGGGTGCGGGAGAAGTCGTTGATCTCCAGGCCCTGGACGATCTCGTACCGGCCGCCCTCGGTGGTGACGGGGAACGAGGAGATCAGGCCCTCGGGGACACCGTACGAACCGTCCGACGGGATACCCATCGAGGTCCAGTCGCCGTCGGCGGTGCCGTTGACCCAGGTGTGGACGTGGTCGATCGCGGCGTTCGCGGCGGAGGCGGCGGAGGAGGCGCCACGGGCCTCGATGATGGCCGCACCGCGCTTGGCGACGGTCGGGATGAAGGTGTCGCCCAGCCACTGCTCGTCGTTCACGACCTCGGCGGCGTTCTTGCCGGCGATCTCCGCGTGGAAGATGTCGGGGTACTGGGTCGCCGAGTGGTTGCCCCAGATGGTGAGCCGCTTGATGTCGGAGACCGTGGAGCCGGTCTTCTTCGCGAGCTGGGTGAGCGCGCGGTTGTGGTCGAGGCGGGTCATCGCGGTGAAGCGCTCGGCCGGTACGTCCGGGGCGGCGGCCTGCGCGATGAGCGCGTTGGTGTTGGCCGGGTTGCCGACGACGAGGACCTTGATGTCGTCCGCGGCGTGGTCGTTGATGGCCTTGCCCTGCGGCTTGAAGATGCCGCCGTTCGCCTCGAGCAGGTCGCCGCGCTCCATGCCCTTGGTACGGGGGCGGGCGCCGACGAGCAGCGCGACGTTGGCGCCGTCGAAGGCGACGTTCGGGTCGTCCGAGATCTCGATGCCCTGCAGCAGCGGGAAGGCGCAGTCGTCGAGCTCCATGGCGGTGCCCTCGGCCGCACCGAGCGCCGGGGTGATCTCGAGGAGACGAAGCTTGACCGGCACATCGGGGCCGAGCAGGTGACCGGACGCGATGCGGAAGAGCAGCGCGTATCCGATCTGCCCGGCCGCGCCGGTGACGGTGACATTCACGGGAGTGCGGGTCATGGCGATCTCCGTTAAGACAGCTGGCGGGTGAGGGGTCCCTGCGACGCCGCGGATGATCGATCTCTTGACGTCAAGGGAGATCCTGGGCTCAGGCTACCGGGTCCTCGGGCCGGACCGGGGGTGGGGTCTTTTCCCGGCCCCTGCCCTGGGTGACCTTTGTCTTTGTCCTCAAACGCCGGACGGGCTCAAAGGATGTCCTCAATCGCCGGACGGGCTGAGAAATACGCCGGACGGGCTTTCATGAAGCCCGTCCGGCGATTGAGGACAAGCGAGAGCCCGTCCGGCGATTGAGGACAGGGGAAAGCCCGTCCGGCGATTGAGGACAGGGGAAGCCCGTCCGGCGGTTGAGGACAGAAGACCCGTGCCCCGACTGGGAAGTCAGGACGTGCAGCCCTCCGTGCCGATCTTCAGCGTCGCGCACGCCTTCGCCGCGGACGCCTTCGAGACCGCCACCATCGGTGTGTAGACGTCCCCGTCCTTGACCGTCGCGCTCTGCTCGTCGCCCTTCGCACCGGCCGGCGCGATCGCGACCTCGTCACCGACCGCGGCCTGCTTGATACGTGCCCACGCCGCACCGCACGTCTTGCTGTAGCGGACCTCGACGAGGGCCGTGCCGACCGTGACCTCGTTCGTGGTTTTCGCGTACTCGCCGCTGCAGCCCATCGCCTCGGGGTCCTCGCCCGTGCAGTCGTCGCCGCTGCACTCGACGCCGACGGGCAGGTCCGCCTCGTTCGTCGTCGGCGAAGGCGTCGGCGCCTGGGCCGCCTGGTCGTCACCGCCGCCGCCGATGTCCGTGAGGAAGAACGCCGCCGCGATCACGACCACCGCGCCGACCACGCCCGCGAGGAACATCGTCAGCTTGCGCCGTGGCCGCTTGCCCTGCACAGGCGGCCCGTCCGCCGGCCGCGGCGGACCGGGCGGCTGCCCCGCGGGCCCGGGCGGCGCCGCAACGGCCCCCCGACCGCCGCCCTGCGCACCCGCACCGGCAGACCCCGCCCCGGCCCGAGGCCCGGGAGCCCCGGCAGCGGCCGGCCTGCGCGTGCCCTTGGCCGGCGTCATCCCCAGCTCACCGAGCGCCGCGCGCGCCTGCGAGATGCGGATGGCCTCCATGGTCATGTCGTGGCGCATCTCGGAGCGGCTCCACGCGCGCTCCGCGAGCTCCCACATCGTCGTGAGGTGCAGCGGATTGGTGCCCGTGACCTCGGCGAGCGCCACGATGGCGCCCTTCGGGGCCAGCAGGCGGCCGTTCAGATACCGCTCCCACGACGTCTTGCTGTACCCGGTGCGGTCCGACACCGCCGCGATACTCAGGCCACTGCGGTCCACGAGCCGCCGCAGCTGACTCGCGAACTCGCGTACCTGCGGATCGAGTTCCTCCGGTAGTGCCTTCCAGCGAGGCATTCCTTCCCCCTTGTCCCCCCGTGCGTGCCTGACGACCCCCGCGCGTGATGCCCTGTGCCCCCGGCCCCGTCGCGCGGGCCGGAGGTACCTCCCACGACTACCCACAGGGATGCGTGGACCAAGGATCTCAGTTCCCGTTCAGGGGGTGCACAGCAGCATTCGGATCACCGGCGCGCTCCGTCGCGCGCCGTGCGGTCCGTGTATCAGTGTCCCATTGTCATACGGGTTGGCGGTACGGAACCCCATTCGGCTCCCGAGTCCGGCCCGATCGGACCCCGACGAGGCGAAAGCGCCCGTGACCTCGCCTCCCGGAATGTTCGCGCCCTCGTTGCAAGGACGGGACTCGATGGCGGAATGGTCACCTCCGCGCCACAACGGAACGACCGCCCTTGAACCGCCGTGATCCGAACCGCGAGTGTGGAGCACGAGCGGGACGCCCCGGCGGCCCGCGGCGCAACGGACGGTGCCCGTCCTTCCTCGGGGGAGGGGACGGTCACCGTCCGTCTACGCGCGTTCCCTCGGCCGGGGACGAGAAGCGGCGACAAGCACCCCGCCTCAGCCGATGACGAACGGCAGCCTCCCGGCCAGGTCACCGAGTGCGGCCCGCTCGGCCGGAGTCGGCGCCCGCCGGCCGGTCCCGACGAGGAGCGCCTGCGTATCACTGAAGGAGTCGGGGAACGCGGCCGCGGCGATCTCCTCGAGCATCGCCCTCGACCTGGCCAGGCCCTCGGCGGGCGGCGCACCGACTCCCGCCGGGCGCGGATCCGGGAGATACGCGACCAGGTCCAGATGGTGCAGCGTCCACTCCAGGACGTACGCGTCGAGATAGTCGCCGACGGTGAGCACCTCGTCCTGGGTGCCGACCCGGGCGCCGGGATCGGCCAGGCCCGCGGCACGGCCGGCCGCCGAACCCACGTCGTCCAGATGGAACTTGAGCAGATGCGGCTCCTGGTACGCCGCGGCGAGGCGGACGATCAGGGCGTCCAGCGGGTCGTCGCCGGCCGGCGGCTGGTCCGAGACCTTCCAGTAGGTGACCGCGTCGACGGTCGGGGCGGTGTCGGCGGGCGTGGCGAGCGTGATCAGGACGTCCTGCGCGTCGATCACCAGATGGCAGACGAGATCGCGGACGAGCCAGCCGGCGCAGCCGGAGGCCAGCTCGAAGTCGGAGTCGGGGAGTTCGGCGACGGCGGCGCGCAGGGCACCCCAGGAGCGTTCGAAGAGGTCCACGGCGGCAACCTAGTGCCGCCACGGAAACCCGGACAACCGCAGACCCGGACATGCCGGCCGACAAGCCCGCCCGCGGTCAGCTGCTGATGGTGAAGTGCAGGATGTCGTCGAGGAAGGGGATCTGCAGCGTCGCATTGGGCTGCGCCATCAGCGCCAGCAGCGTGATCGCCGCGCCCATCACCCCGTACGTCACCATGTCCGTGAACCGTGAGCGGACCGCGAGCATGCCGACCGACGGCAGCACCCGCCGCATGACCGCCCCGGTGAGGAGCGCGACACCGATCAGGATCGTGCCGACCCGGAAGAGTCCGGTGGCGGTGAGCAGCAGTCCGAGTCCGGCGAGGCCGAGGACCGTGATCATCGGCCACTGACGTGCCGGGGCGGGCGCGTCGCCCGACGCCGCACGCCCACCGCCCTCGGGGCGCGCCGTGTCACGGGTGATACGCGGGAAACGCCGGCTCTTGCGGCGCGGTCCCGCGGGACCGGGGGCACTGACGACCCCGACGGTCCCCTCCCCCGCGTCGGTCGCGGTGGCTCCACCTGCTTCACCGGCCTCGGCGGCCGACGCGGCCGTGGCGCCCCCGGACTCGGACCCGGCAGCTTCCCGTTCCGCCCGTGCCTCGGCCCCTTCCGGGTCCGGCCCTCGGGCGTCCCGCTGCTCCGCGTCCATCTCCGTACCGCCTCCGTCCCGCTCCGCGCTCGTCACCGCTCCGCCTCCACCGACCGTGCCGGTACGCGCGTTCAGGCCTTGCCCGCCGCGCGTTCGGCCGCCTCGACCACGTTGAACAGGAGCTGGGCGCGGGTCATCGGACCGACACCGCCCGGGTTCGGCGAGAGCCAGCCCGCGACCTCGGCGACGCCGGGGTGCACATCGCCGACGATCTTGCCGTTCTCGTCGCGGCTGACGCCGACGTCGAGCACGGCCGCGCCGGGCCGGATGTCCTCGGGCTTGATCAGGTGCGGGGACCCGGCGGCGGCGACGACGATGTCCGCCTGCCTGAGCTGCGCGGACAGGTCACGGGTGCCGGTGTGGCACTGCGTCACCGTGGCGTTCTCCGACTTACGGGTGAGCAGCAGCGGCAGCGAGCGGCCGATGGTGACACCGCGTCCGACGACCACCACGTGCGCGCCGTTGATCTCGACACCGAACCGGCGCAGGAGCTGGATCACGCCGTACGGGGTGCAGGGCAGCGGGGCCGGCTCGTTGAGCACGAGGCGGCCGAGGTTCATCGGGTGCAGGCCGTCCGCGTCCTTGTCCGGGTCCATCAGCTCGAGGATCCGGTTCTCGTCGATGCCCTTGGGCAGCGGCAACTGGACGATGTAGCCGGTGCAGTCCGGGTCGTCGTTCAGCTCCCGTACGACCGCCTCGATCTCGTCCTGCGTGGCCGTCGCCGGCAGTTCGCGCTGGATGGAGGCGATGCCGACCTGGGCGCAGTCGCGGTGCTTGCCGGCCACGTACTTCTGGCTGCCGGGGTCCTCACCGACCAGCACGGTGCCGAGTCCTGGCGTGAATCCCCGCGCCTTGAGTGCGGTCACACGCTCTGCGAGATCGGCCTTGATCGCGGCCGCGGTCGCCTTGCCATCGAGAATCTGGGCGCTCATGACCCCCATCTTCGCGGAAGACCCCTCCGATGCTCCAATTAGGTCGACACCCGGGCTCCGGCCGAAGGCCGAAACCGTGATCGACGATGTTGCACTTGCACAACTCATGTCGAATGCGGCTGGACAAAGGTGTCGCCCCTTTAGAACGATGAGTCGCACAGTGTCGCGGGCAGTGCCGGGGGGACGGACCGCTGAACGCCAACCCTCCTCCTCCGTGCGTACCGCGCGTCCCCGCACGATCCCGACGGAGGAACACCGCCATGAGTTACGGCGACCCGAACAACCCCTACGGGCAGCCTCCCCAGCAGCCCCCCGGCGGCCAGCCCGGCTACGGCTACCCGCAGCAGGCGCCCCCGCCCCAGGGCCAGCCCTACGGCTACCCGCCGCAGCAGCAGGGCTACCCCGGATACCCGGGCTACCCGGGCGGTCCCGGCGGCAACATGATGCAGCAGTCGATGCCGGGGCTTTTGATGACGGCGAGGGTCTTCCTCTTCCTGATCTCGGCCGTCCAGATCATCGGCGCCCTCGGCATGGCGTACCTCGCCGCCTTCGCCAGCGACATCTCCAGCAGCTCCGACGACCTCGACGTCCCCGGGCTCAGTGACGGTGCCGACTTCGCGTCGGGCGTGGCCATCATCTTCGCGCTGGTCTTCGCCGGCCTCGCGACCCTGTCGATCCTGCTGGGCGTGAAGTTCAGCAACGGCGGCCAGGGCATCCGGGTCACCACGATCGTCTACGGCGCGATCGGCACTCTGTTCGGCCTGCTCAGCCTGGTCAGTGCCCTGGACGTGGGTAGCGCCAGCGGGATCATCTTCCCGATCCTGTGGCTGGTGTTCGCCGTGATCATCACCCTGGCGCCGGCGGTCTCGTCCGGCGGAGCCTGGTTCTCCCGCCCCCGCTACTGACGCGACGGGATTCATACCGGCAGCGGGTATTTCGGCCTGCGCCGAAACACGCCACAGGGCCGTACCACTCTTGGGTCAAGAGGGGTACGGCCCTGGCATTTCCCCCTACTCTGGCCCACGTCAGGTCGATTGGGGGACGACTATGCACAGCATCATCGTGGTACCACCGAACTGCACCGGACCGGACGACCAGGTCCGTCTCGCGCCCGGCGACGTACTCGCCTTCGGACGCACCCCGGGGGAACGCGGCGCAGCAGAGCACCGCGCGGGGGAACGCAGTCGGCATCTCACCATCCGGCACGACGGAGTGTCCCGTGCGGCGGGGCAGATCGCCGCGCACGGGGCGTTCTGGATACTGAGCAACCTCAGCCGCAGCCAGACCTATGTGGTGGAGAACCCGGAGGGGGCCGGCGAGCACATCAAGGTCGGTCCGGGGCGGCTGGACGCTCCCGTGCCGTTCGAGTTCTCCCGGGTGGTCATGCCCGCCGCGGGTGAACTGCTCGACTTCCAGGTCTGGGCGCCACGGCACGACTATCTCAGCGGGGCCGAGTGCGGGCCCGAAGGGACCGCCACCGCACCGGCGTTCGCGCTCGACCGCACCAAGCGGTACTTCGCGGTGCTCGCCGCGCTGTGCGAGCCGCGGCTGCGCGGTGAGCCGCATGCGCCGCCGCCCACCGTCGAGCAGGTCGTCGAGCGCCTCGCGCCCGGCTGGCCGGCGGCGAGCCGGGCGGCCGTGCAGTGGAACATCGACTATCTGGCGGTGAAGCTCCGCCTCAAGCCGGCGCCCGAACAGTGCGATTCGGGGCCGCGGCTCAACGGCAAGAAGGAGTCGCTCGTCTCGCTCGCGCTGCGCTTCGACCTCGTGTGCGAGGACGACCTCGTGGTGCTCACCGCACAGCCACGGCACAGCGAGGCCATGCGGTGAGCGCGCCGCCCTACGCCGTCACGGTGCCGCGGGGCTACCGGGTCGGCGGCTGGGAGGTGCGCGCGCCGCTGGCCCTGGGGGCGTTCGGCAGCGTGTACGCGGCGCGTCCGGTCCCCGGGGCCGGTGCGCCGGGCACCAGGGCCGCCCTGAAGTTCCTCGCCACCGGCGGTGGCCGTGTCCACCTGCGGGAACTCGCCGCGCGAGAGGTCGAGTTGCTCAGCCGGGTCCGCGCGCCGCGGCTGATCCGGATGTACGAGACGCTGACCGTCGACGATCCGGGGCGGCCCGCCCTGGACGGCGCCACGGTCCTCGTACTCGAGGAGGCGGCCTGCTCGCTCGAGGCACAGCTCGCCGAGAGGCAGCGCCCGCCGGACGGGCCGGAGTTGTTGCGCCAGGTCTGCGAGGGGCTGCTGCAGCTGCATACGGCGGGCTGGGTGCACAGCGATCTCAAACCGGCCAACGTCCTGTTGATGGACGACGGTTCGGCCCGTCTGGCGGACTTCAACATGGCGGCGGAGCTGGAGGGCGCGCACGCGTACACCCCCGCCTTCTCCACCCCGGACTACACACCGCCCGAACTGCACTGGCCCGAGGTGGGCGAACGCGGGGTACAGATCCGGCCGACCGCGGACATCTGGGCGTTCGGGGTGCTCGCCCATCTCGTGCTCACCGGCTCCCTGCCGCTGCCGGGCGGTACGGCGACGGCCCGTCGGGACGCGGCGCTGCGCTACGCCCGCGGCACCGAGGAGCTGCGGCTCTCGCCCCAACTGCCGCACCCCTGGCGGGGGATCGTCGCGGACTGTCTGACCCGTACGCACGAGGAGCGTGCGGTTCACGAGCCGGCCGCACTGCTGGCCCGGATGACGGACACCGGACGCCGCCCTCGGTGGTCACGTCGGCTGCCCCGCGCATGGCGCCCGCCCGGCATCCGGCGGGTACGAGTCGGCTGCGTCCCCTAGGGCGGCGTGTCGGGAAAGTCGTGTGCGGTGCTCGCGGTGTCCGGTGCGTGCTCTCGGTGCGCCGGCCGGAAGTCCTCGTACTGGACGTACTCGGGCTTTCGGGCGGTGCTGGCGGCTGGACCGGTCACCCATCCCGGCCTCGCCCAAGTGCTGGTAGCGCCCGGCCCAGCGGGCCGCAGTGGTGTGGCTGACCTGGAACCGTTCCGCAGCTCGGCGCAGCGGCCAGCCGTCCTCCACCACACGACGGGCCAGACGCAGTCTCCCGGTCGGCGTCAGCGGGGCATTACGGTGGACCACGAGGGCCTCCTGAGGCTCGGCGTAGATGTCGCAATCCACACCGAACCCAGAAGGCCCTCACCCATGCAAGACCACCCCGCTGTCACCAACGTCCCGGGACAGCACACCTAGGCCCCCGTCCAGGATCTTCCGGACGTGCCCTAGGACAACTGAGGTTCCGCGGCGGCGTGTTCGCCCCGACACTGATGCCCGTACCGCCGTGGGGGACGGTACGGGCATCACGTGGGGGGCGTACCACCATGCGGCGATCACGGGCTTGGGTCTGCCTGCTTCTCGGGGCGGTCCTGGTGGGCGGCGCCACGGCCTGCACCGGAGGCGGCGCGGACGGGTCCGGGGAGCGGGCGGAGGGCTCGCGGCGGACGGTGGCGGCGGAGTCCTGCATGGAGCGGTACGGCCATCCCAATCCGGCCGCACCCGGATACGTGGCCGGGCTGACCCGCGACGGCCGCGCCCGCTATCAACAGGCCGCGGCCGACTGCCGCGGCGGCCGGAAACTGTCTGCGGCGGAGCTGCGTGAGATCGGCCGGGCGGAACAGACACTCGTCGGACGCTGCATGCGCCGCGCCGGATTCGCCTACTGGGCACCGCCGGCACCCTCGGCCGCCGAACTGAGGAAGTTCCCCCACGTACTCGACGACGTGAACTGGGCCGAGGCGCACGGCTACGGCCGCGATCTGGAGCGCAGGCGGTCGGCGTCCCGCGACGACAATCCGAACACCCGTTACGCCGACGCCCTGCCCTCCACCCGCGAACGGGCCTACGACCGCGCCCTGAACGGCGACCGCGACCGCACCGTCACGGTCACCGCCCCGAACGGGGACAGGGTGGTCCGCCGCACCACTGGCTGCCGCGCCGCCGCTCGGGGAGGGCTCTACGGAGATGTCGCGGCGTGGACCCGTGTCACCGCCGTACTCGAGCATCTGCCGGACACCTCGAAGGCGGTGACCGACTCCGCCGCCTATCGGCGGGATGTGCGCGCCTGGTCCGTCTGCATGCGCGAGGACGCGGGCTATGCCTTCAACACCCCGCGGCAGGCCCGGGATTCACTGGAATCCGGCGCCGCGTCCCGCGCGGACGAGACCCGCCTCGCCATCGCCGAGGCCCGCTGCGCCCGCAGTTCCGGCCTCGCCCGCACGGTCGCCGGACTCGAGCGGCAGGCCCTCGAACAGTCCCGGCTGCCGTACCAGGACACCCTCAAGACCCGCACCCGGCTGCAGCTCGCGGCCCTCGACCGGGCTCGCGCGGTCAACGACGGAGGCGGACAGGGCGTACCCACCGGACGGGACGCACGGGCGAGCCGCGACTGACGACCCGGAACGCACCGGAGCGCCCCACCGGTACGGGTGGAGCGCTCCGGATCCGCAGCCGGGCCGACTCGGCCCATCCATCGGCGAGTCGGCCAACTCGCCCACCAGCCGGCCGACTTACCCGCCGATCAGTGGAAGAAGTGCCGCGTGCCGGTGAGGTACATCGTCACTCCGGCCTTCTTCGCCGCCTCCACGACCTGCTCGTCGCGGACCGAACCGCCCGGCTGCACCACGGCCTTGACCCCGGCCGCGGTCAGGATCTCCAGACCGTCGGGGAACGGGAAGAACGCGTCGGACGCCGCGAACGAGCCCTCGGCGCGCTCCGCTCCCGCGCGCTCCACAGCCAGCTTCGCCGAGTCCACGCGGTTGACCTGGCCCATGCCGACGCCGACCGAGGCGCCGTCCTTGGCGAGCAGGATGGCGTTCGACTTCACCGCACGGCAGGCCTTCCAGGCGAACGCAAGCGAGGCGAGGTCCGCACCGGAGAGCGGCTCACCCGTGGCGAGCGTCCAGTTGGCCGGGTCGTCGCCCTCGGCCTGGAAGACGTCCGAGACCTGGGCGAGCCCGCCGCCGTCGATCGGCTTGAACTCGGCGGGCGCGGACGGCGCCTCGGGGCAGCGCAGGACGCGGATGTTCTTCTTGCGGGCGAGGGCCTCGACGGCGCCGTCCTCGAAGTCCGGAGCGACGACGACCTCGGTGAAGATCTCGGCGACCTGCTCGGCCATCTCCTTCGACACCGGGCGGTTCACCGCGATCACGCCGCCGTACGCGGACAGCGGGTCGCAGGCGTGCGCCTTGCGGTGTGCCTCGGCCACGTCCGAACCGACCGCGATACCGCAGGGGTTGGCGTGCTTGATGATCGCCACACAGGGCTCGGACTGGTCGTACGCGGCACGGCGCGCGGCGTCCGTGTCGGTGTAGTTGTTGTACGACATCTCCTTGCCGTGCAGCTGCTCGGCGTTGGCCAGGCCGCCGCAGCCGCCGGTGTAGAGCGCCGCGGGCTGGTGCGGGTTCTCGCCGTAGCGCAGCACGTTCTTGCGCTCGTAGACGACGCCGAGGAACGACGGGAACGTCTCGCCCTCGCCGGCGTAGTCGGCGGCGAACCAGGAGGCGACGGCCACGTCGTACTCGGCGGTGTGCCGGAACGCCTCCGCGGCCAGGCCCTTGCGGGCGGTCAGGTCGAAGCCGCCGTCGCGCACGGCCGCGAGGACGTCCGCGTACCGCTCGGGGCTGGTGACGACCGAGACCGACGGGTGGTTCTTGGCGGCGGCGCGGACCATCGACGGGCCGCCGATGTCGATCTGCTCGACGCACGCGTCGTCGGACGCGCCCGAGTCGACGGTCTCCTGGAAGGGGTAGAGGTTCACCACGACCAGGTCGAAGGGCTCCACACCGAGCTCGGCGAGCTGCGAGCGGTGGGTCTCGAGGCGGCGGTCGGCGAGGATGCCGGCGTGCACGCGCGGGTGCAGCGTCTTGACCCGGCCGTCCAGGCACTCGGGGAAGCCGGTGAGCTCCTCGACTCCGGTGACCGGCACCCCGGCCGCGGCGATCTTCGATGCGGTCGAACCGGTCGAGACGAGCTCGACGCCCGCCTCGTGCAGCCCGCGGGCCAGGTCCTCGAGGCCGGTCTTGTCGTAGACGCTGACCAGGGCCCGGCGGATCGGAAGCTTGTTCTGCGTGGTGGCCTGTGCGGCGGTCGTACCTTCGGCGGTCACGGGATTGACACCTTTCGTCCCTCAATGCGGTAGCCGTGCCGGGCCAGACGCCCCACGACCTCGACGAGCAGCCTTCGCTCGACTTCCTTGATGCGCTCGTGGAGAGCGGCTTCGTCGTCCTGATCCCGGATCTCCACCACGCCCTGCGCGATGATCGGCCCGGTGTCCACCCCGTCGTCGACGAAATGGACGGTGCACCCGGTGATCTTCGCGCCGTACGCGAGCGCTTCGCGTACGCCGTGGGCACCGGGAAAACTCGGCAGCAGGGCGGGATGCGTGTTCACGAACCGCCCGCCGTGGACGGCGAGGAACTCCTTGCCGACGATCTTCATGAACCCGGCCGACACGACCAGGTCCGGCTCGTACGCCGCGGTCGCCTCGGTGAGGGCCAGGTCCCACGCCGCACGCGTCGGATAGTCCTTCACCCGCTGGACGAAGGTGGGGATGCCGGCCTGCTCGGCCCGCTCGAGACCCTCGATCCCGTCCCGGTCCGCGCCGACGGCGACGATCTCGGCGCCGTACTGTCCGACGCCTTCGCGCGCGATGTGGTCCAGGAGGGCCTGCAGGTTCGTGCCCGATCCCGAGACTAGGACGACGAGGCGTTTCGGCACTGGAGGGGAGGCCACGGCAGGGCCCTTTCATGGATCGTTCGCGGTCGCTCGTGCGCGGCACGCTGTCGTCGTTGGCGGCCGGCCGGACCGCCGACCACGCGCACCCGTGCCACCGTTCCCACAGGGGCTCGACTCACCGGCGCTTGTGCGGTCGTACGAATGCTTCGCGTCTCCCGATACGGGGAACTCTACGAAGCGCCCGACCGTCAGCAACGATACCGGCACTCGCGGCGGCCCCCACGGGACGGGGCCCCGGCCGGAAGGTAGCGTCAGGGGAGAATGCGCCACCCCGGGCCCAACTCCTCGGCAGCACAAGCCCTCGGCGCCCCGCAGCACCCGCCGACCTCGACCGCCCGCACCGACGGCCACCGCCGCTCTCAACCAGGGGAAGACACACAGCCGATGCCGGACCGACTGCCCTCACCCTCGTCCTCCGAGCAGGACCCGACCTCCGAGGGGAAGCGAGGAGACGAGGACAACCCGTTCGCGCCGCCTCCCGAGGGTGCGCCCGACCAGCCGTGGCAGCCCCGCCGGCCCGAGGGCGAGCGGCCGGAGGGCGAGCAGGAGGGCGGCGGCCGCGGCCGGTGGAGCAGCAATCAGCCCGGGCGTTCGTTCGGCGGCTTCGGCCAGCGGCCCGGGCAGAACGGCGGCTCGGACGGCCAGGGCGGCCCGGGGCAGGGCGGCGGTATGCGCTGGGACCCGACCGATCCCGCACAGCGTCGCGCCCGCTTCGCGCTGCTCGCCGGCATGTGGGCCTTCTTCTTCGCCCTCTTCAACTGGCCCTACGTCGCCCTGCTGCTCGGCGCCCTCGCCCTGAACTGGGGCATCAGCGCCCTGCGCGCCAAGAAGAAGGACGGCGAGGCGGCGGGCGCCACGGTCGCGGAGGTGTCCGAAGGGGCGCCGACCCCTGCCGCGTCCGGGACGCAGCCGTCGGGCCGGCCGCAGACGACGGCCGCGGTCAGCGGGCTCGTCACCGCGGGGCTCGCGCTCGCCATCGTCGCGGCCACGTTCACCGCGCAGCTCGTCTACCGCGACTACTACACCTGCGTGAACGACGCGCTGACCCAGTCGTCGAAGCAGACCTGCGAGGAGCACCTGCCCAAGCAGCTGCGGCCGTTGCTGGGCGAGCCGGAGGATTAGGCGGCCGCTGCGGGCCAGGCCTAGGGCGTGTCCGTCCCCCGGCGCAGCAGTCCCCGCTCCATCGCCACCACCACCGCGCGGGTGCGGTCCGCCACGTCCAGCTTCGCGAAGATCCGCAGCAGATGGGTCTTCACAGTGGCTTCGCCGATGAACAGGCGCGCCCCGATCTCCGCGTTGGACAGGCCGTCGGCCACCGCGCGCAGTACCTCCTCCTCGCGGGTCGTCAGCGCGGCCGGGGCCGGCCGGCGCATCCGGGCCACCAGGCGCTGGGCGACCCGGGGAGCGAGGACGGTCTCGCCGCGGGAGGCGGCATGGATCGCCTCGACCAGGCGCTCGCGGGTGGCGTCCTTCAGCAGATAGCCGGTGGCGCCCGCCTCCACCGCCCGCTCGATCTCGGCGTCGGTGTCGTACGTGGTGAGGATCAGGACCCGGGTCCCGGGATGGGAGGCGACGATCGCCTCCGTGGTGCCCACGCCGTCGAGCACCGGCATCCGCAGGTCGAGCAGAGCCACGTCCGGCCGGAGGTCCGCCACCAGGGAGAGCGCCGCACGCCCGTCGCCGGCCTCGCCGACGATCTCGATGGACGGCTCGGCGGAGAGCAGGGCCACCAGACCCGCGCGCATGACGGTGTGGTCGTCCGCCAGGACGATGCGGAGTCTGTCGTTCGGGGCCATCTCACTCCTGCGCGTTCGTGGGGATGGCGACGAGGACGCGTGTGCCGTCGCCCGGGGAGCTGGTGACGTCGAGCGCGCCGCCCAGTTCGGCGACCCGGCCACGCATCCCGTTCAGACCGAAGCCGCTCGATGAGCCGGTGTCGAAGCCGCGGCCGTCGTCGGTGATCTCCAGCTCGACGCCGTCCGGCGTCCGGGCCAGGACCACACCGACCGTGCCGGCGGCGGCGTGCTTGCGGACGTTGGCCAGGGACTCCTGGGTGCAGCGCAGCAGGGCGATCCGGGTGGGCCGGTCGCAGTCCCGGTCGACGTCCGGCAGTTCGGCCGTCACCGTGATGCCGGTGTCCTCGGTGAATCGGTCGAGGGTGCGGCGGATCGTGGCGGCGACGGAACCGGTGGCCACGCTGCTGCTCGGCGCGGCACCGACCAGGACGCGGGCCTCGGTGAGGTTCTCCCGGGCGGTCTGCTCGATGGACTGCAGCTGTCGGGCGCTCAGTTCGACATCGCGGTCGAGGCCGGAACGGGCCGCCTCCGCGAGCACGATGATGGAGGCGAAGCCCTGCGCGAGGGTGTCGTGGATGTCCCGGGCCATCCGCTCCCGCTCCTCGGCCGCACCCTGCCGCTTCTGCGCCTCGGCCAACTCGGCTTCCGTATCGGCGAGTCGGGTACGGAGCCGGCCGCGCTCGTCGCGGATCTCCAGGGCCCGCGGGGTGAGCGTGGCGATCGCCACGCTCACCCCGCAGACGGCGAGGGACGACAGGGTGTTCGCCGTGATGTCGGCATCGGTCCAGCCCTCCCTGCTGAGGCCGCCGACGGTGATGGCCACCGCGCCGAGGCCGCTGCCGACCACGGCCGAGCGCACCCCGCTCGCGAAGACGACGAACTGCGGTAGCGCGAGGGCGTACAGGACCCCGAAACCGTCCCGCAGACCGGCGAGGGCTCCGAGGACGACGACGAGCAGCGCCAGGTAGCCATGGCCGATCCGCTCCGCGTCGGGGCGGCGGCGGGCGTAGGCGTAGGCGGTGGCGAGGACGGCGAGCAGCGCGAGCGATCCGTACTTCTGCGGGGGCGGTGTGCTCCCGAGCAGGGTGATCAGTGCGAGCAGGCCGATGACCGTCCAGGAGAGCACCACCCAGCCGTGGAGCATCCAGAACCAGAACGGGTCGCCGCGCTGCGGCCGCTGCAACATGTCGTTCAGCCTACGATCCCGAGCGCGTCCCTCTCCGGGGCTGTGGACAACGGTGCCCGGGCCCGCCGGGACGGCCACCAGGCCCGGTCGCCCAGGAGTGTGAGCACCGACGGCAGGATGAGCATCCGGACCACCACGGCGTCCAGGAGCACCGCCACGGCCAGGCAGAAGCCCATCTGCTTCATCTCGGTCAGGTGCAGGGCCACGAAGCCGCCGAACACGGTGACCATCACCACGGCCGCACTGGTGACGACCTTCGCGGACCGGCCGATGCCCTCGATGACCGCGTCCCGCGAGGACAGCCCGCGCAGTCGCGCCTCGCGGATCCGGCTGAGTACGAACACCTGGTAGTCCATCGACAGGCCGAACAGGATCACGAAGAGGAAGAGCGGAACCCGGGAGGCGATCGCGCCCATCGAGTCGAAGTCGAGCAGTCCCTCGGCCCAGGTTCCCTGGAAGACCGCGACCATCAGGCCGAGCGCGGCGGCGGCGGAGAGCAGGTTGAGGAGGACACCGATCAGAGCGATGACGACGGAACGGAACGCGAGCACCGTCACCACGAAGGTCACCAGGAGCAGCATGCCGACGACCAGCGGCAGCTTCTGCTGCTCGTGGTGCACATAGTCCTGACTGCGGGCCACGTCGCCGGCGACCGCGGTCTCGACGCCGTCGAGCCGCCCGGCCGTGGCGGGCAGATGGTCCTGGCGCAGGTGGTCGAGCGACCGGATCGCCGCACCGGACGGAGCGGGATGCGGAACGGCGAGTTCGAGGACGCTGATCCTGCGGTCGGGCGAAGTACGCAGTACGGGCTCGGGGTTCTCGGCGAACAGCGGGTCCCGGCGGGCCCGTTCGCCGAGTTCCCCGAGTGCCTCGCGGACCTCGTCCGCCTGGTCGGGTGTGCTGCGGGCCACCACCTCGTGCTTGACGAGGAGTTCGGGGAACTCCCCGGTCAGCCGGTCGTGGACCTGCATCGCCGGAATGTCACGGGAGAAGGTGTCACGGCCCGGGTCGACGAGCTTCAGGCCGAGCATCGGAAGCGCGAGGGCGAGCATGACGAGGACGGCCACGCACAGGGTCGGCACGGGCCGGTTCCGCGAGAGCCGCAGCACAGCGGTGAAGATCCGCCCGGTTTCCGGCCGCTCCGCACGGGCGGGCCTGCCCCGCCGGGAGCCCTTGGCCGTACGGCGCTCCATGCGCCGTCCCAGCATGACCAGGAGCGCGGGCAACGCGGTCAGGGAACTCGCCACGGCGACCGCCACGACCAGGATGGTGCCGGTGGCGAGCGAGGAGAAGATGACGTCGGTGGCCAGGTAGAGGGTGGCGGTGGAGGCGATGACCGCGAGCCCGGACACCACGATCGCCCGGCCGGCGGTCGAGGCGGCCAGGTCCACCAGGGCCTCGCAGGAGAGGCGGCCGCCGGCCCGCGCCCGTTCCTCCCGTTCCCGCTCGAGATAGAACAGCGTGTAGTCGACGCCGACGGCCAGGCCGATCAGCAGGATCAGATTGGTGCCGATGCCGGCGTCGGGGATGAGGTGCGAGGCCAGCATGTTCAGGCCCATCGCCGACGCGATGGAGGTCAGGGCGAGCAGCAGCGGCACCCCGGCCATCGTCACCGAGCCGAAGACGACGAGCAGCGTGACGAGGGTGACCGGCAGCGAGATCCGCTCGGAGAGGGCCAGGTCCTCGCCGCGTTGATCGTTCACGCCCTTGCTGATGGCCGGGGAACCCGTCTCCTCGATGACCAGATCCGGGTGCGCGGACCGGATCGCGTCGGTCTCGGCCAGGAGTGCCGGGACGCGCTCCTTGCCCTCCAGTTCCGGGCCGCGCAGGGTGACCGCCACCCGCAGGGTGTCGCCGTCCTTCGAGGCCACGGGGTCGGCCACGCGGGCGACTTCGGGGAGCCGGGACATGCGGTCGGTGACGTCCTGAACCGCTGCCCCGGCCGCGCGCCGGTCGAGCGGTCCGTCCTCGGCGCGGATCGTGATGTGTTCGACGGGCTTGCGCTGCAGGCCGCCTTCGGTCGCCAGCTGCTCCGCCCGGCCGGCCTCGCCCACCCAGTAGTCCTCGGTGGTCGCCTGGTGACTGCCGGCGGCGATGCCGGCCCCCAGGCAGAGCACGACGAACACGAGCCAGCCGGCGAGCGCCCGCCACGGGTTCCGGGCGCTCCAACGGGCCAGGCGATCAGAGGTTGTTGTCATACCCGAGATGCTGGCCGCCGGGCCTCGGCCCCCGACAGCGTCGGCCGGTGGGACCGGGGGTCCACCGGCCGGTGGACCCCGCGCCTGGGGCAGGCCCGAACGTCGCCGCGGTACGGCCTGGTCGCGGGGCCTTCAGGGGCGGTCGGCGGGTTCGCCGTCCGTACCGGCCGTGGCCGAGGTGGTCGGGTCGGCCTCGGGTGGGAGAGGGGTGGGGGCGGGGCTTGCCGGGGCGGTGGCGAGCGGGTCGCGGGTGGGGGCGTCCGGGGGCAGGAAGTCGTAGGGCTCGAAGGTGTCCGCGGGCGGGAGGTGCCGGGAGGCGCTGCGGCGGAAGGGCCACCAGCGGCGCGGGGCGCCGGTAGTCGCCGTCTCTGCCGCCTCGGCCGGAACTTCCTCGTTCGCCGTCGTGGTCGCCGCTGCCGTCGTGGGCGCCGCCGACGGTCCGTCCGTCGTGGGTGTGGACCGGCGTGGACGTCGCGACGGCAGGTGGAGGGCGGTGCGGAGTCGGGAGTGCCAGGCCGGCGCGGGCTCGGGCGCAGACGGAGCGGGGAGGGCGTCCACGGCCGGGGGGCTCGTGGACTCCGGGTCGCGTGGCGTTCGGGTGCCGCGGATCCGGGCGATCCAGGTGCGGGAGGCGCCGAGGGCCGAGCGGGCGGCGGCCGGCACCGCGGCCACCGGTGAACCGGCCGTGGAATCGGCGGGGCCGGCCTCCGTGGGGTTCGCGCCCGTCGAGGCACCGGCGGCCGCCGCCTCGCGGCGCAGGCGCCACTTCAGTCTCGCTACGTGCAGGCCGCGCAGGCCGAGCGCGCCCGGCACCCCGGTCACCGCCGTCCACGTGAACGCCGCGATTCCGGTCTGCCACCAGACCGGCCCGAAGTCGGCCAGCGCCGCCGAGCCGAGCGGCCCGCCCGCGACCTCCCCGAGCAGCGCGCACACCAGGCCGCACAGCAACGCCCCCGCGCCCGCCACCAGCGCCGTCGCCCGCACGGACCACGGCCCCTCGCCGCCCGAGTCGCCCCCGCCGTGCGCCTCTTCGGCGGTTTTTGGCCCACCCGTCCCCTTCGCCGCCCGCGCCGTGAACCAGGCGAGGGTGAGCCCCGCGGTCAACGGCACGGCGCACGTCGCCCAGAACAGCGCCGCACCTTGCGAACCGGGTACCGCCGTAAGCAGCGGGAACGACGGCAGCAGCGTGTCCGGAGCCGCCGCCAGCGGCCCCACCGAACGACCGACGCCAAGGCTGAAGCCCGGACCCAGCGCGTAAGCGGCGCCCCACACCGCGGCGTTGGGAACCAGCGCCAGGGCGAGCAGCAGTACCGCGAACCGGCCCGACCACACCCCCGACAGCCCACCGAAGCTCTCCTGGAGCGCCGCCGCATTCCGTACCAGCGACACCGCCACGAGCAGCGCCCCGCCCGCGACGAGGACGAGCGCCGCCGCGAGCCCTGCCCGCACCCCGGCCTCACCCCACTCCCGTACCGCCGCACCGCGTGGGCCGCTCCCCCACGGCAGCGGCCCGCGCGGACGCCCGTACGCCGACCACACGCCGGCAGCCGCGCTCACCACGGTCAGTACGGACACATGGAGCGCGGCGCTCCATGGTTCGGCGGGCAGCGGCCCACCGGCCGCGAAGAGCATCACCGCGCCGGCCACGAGCACGTACCCGCCGGCCACGCCCCAGAGCGCCGACCGCACCTCCCCCGCGGTGTCGACCGCGTCCCGGGCCGCCCGGTACAGGGGCCACACCACCAGCGGTACGAGCAGCAGCGGTGTCAGACCGAGCGGCGCGGGCACGCCGGAGAGGGTGTCCGGCCGGACGAGGTCCGCGCCGTGCGCGAGCAGCCAGAGCCCGGCCGCCGAACGCAACGCGTCCCCGGGGCCGCTGTCCGCATAGGGCGAACTGATCCAGAGGGCGATCACGATGACCGCGAGCGAGCCGAGTCCGAGGCTGGCGGCGATCGTCCCGGCGTAGACGCAGCGCGCGATGGCCGAAGCCCGTCGCCGCGCCGCGAGCGCGGCGAAGACGGTGGTGGACGCGATGACGGGGGCGGGTGCTCCGGGTGGCCGGACGCGTTCGTTCCGGCCACCCGCGCCCGTACCCCGTACGGGCGCGGAACCGCGGGCGGATCCCTGGGCGGAGCTGCGGTCCTGGCCCCGGCGGGCGGCGCGATCGGTCGTGTTCCTCACGGCCGCCATGCTCCCAACGACACGCGTCTTGTCCGCGTAACAGGCGAATGCCGGAAGTGTCGCTCAAGATACGTTTATGTACTTTTTCGGACGGCGGTCGGCCCCGTATGCCGTCCGACGCCGTGCCGCATGCCCTTCCACGGAATCCGCTTCTACGGCCCTTGGTGTGGAGAGTCCGACATGACGCAGAGCCCCGCCACCCCGCTGCCGTCCCCGAAAGAACGCCGCAAGCTGCGGGAGGCCAGGTCGCTGACCCAGGCCGAGATCGCGGCGGCGGTCGGCGTCAGCCGGTCGACGGTCCGCTCCTGGGAGTCGGGCCGCACCAGCCCCCGCGGCGACAAACGGGAGGCGTACGCCGCGCTCCTGACGGACGCAGCGTCCACCCCCGCGCGCGAGCACGACCCTGCGGACACCCCGGCGCACGCCCCCGAGCCACCGACTCCGGTCTCGCACCCGGTGACCGGCGGACGGCCCGAGCGTCCGCAGCCGTCCAAGGTGTCCCCGCCGCGGACCCGTCCCAAGACCCCGGTCAAGCGCGCGGCCAAGCCTCCGGCCGCCGCCCGGCACACTCCCGAGCATCAGCCGTCGCCCGTCACGGCCGCCGCGCGGGACGACCGCGGAAGCCGACAGCACCGGCGGGGCCGCCGGCCGTCCTGGGCGAAGCAGGAGGACCTGCCGTCCGGCCCCCCGACCACCGGCTCCGGCATCGACGACCTCATCGGCACCGCCCCCTCCCCGCCCCCCGGCACCGCGACGGCCCTGCTCGAGGACGAGCCGAGGGCCGCCGAGGAGACCGACGGGCTCACCCCGGTCCAGGCCTTCGACGCGCTGTACGCCTTCGCCGCCCCCGCTCTCGTACGGCAGACGTATCTGCTGACCGGGCGGCGGGAGCTGGCCAAGGAGGCGGTGGAGCGGGCGTTCCAACTCGCGTGGGAGCGGTGGCCCGAGGTCGCCGTCGACCGCGACCCGGCCGGCTGGGTGCGGGCCGCCGCCTACGAGTACGCCCTCTCGCCCTGGCACCGGCTGCGCCGCCGCACCCGGCAGGCCGACGTGCCACCCGCCGAGCCCGAGGACCGCAAACTCCTCGACACCCTGCTGAGCCTGCCGGTCCCGTACCGCAGGACACTGGTCCTCTACGACGGCGTCGGGCTCGACCTGCCGGAGACGGCAGCCGAGACGGAGGCCTCCACCCCGGCCGCGGCCAGCCGGATCCTGCACGCCCGCGAGGCCGTCGCCGAACGCCTGCCGGAACTGTCCGACCCCGACGAACTGCAGCGACGCCTGGACGCCCTGTCCCGCGCGGAGAAGCTGTCCACGTCCACGGTCGGTTCGGTCCGCGAAGGGAGCGAGCACCGGGCGCGCTTCTGGACCCGGGCGGCCATCGCGTTCACGGCACTGATCATCGGGGCGTCCGCGCTGTCGCTCGCCACCTCGGCCCGGCACTACGAGCCGCCCCAGTCGCCGGGTGAGTCGGTGTCGGGCGTACCGCCGCGGATGGGACCCGAGCCGCTGACGAAGCAGGACAAGTCGCTGCGCAAGAAGCTCGAGGCCGAACCGGGCCACGGACCGGAACGCATCAAGCCGCAGCCGAACTGACCGCGCAACGCGCCCCCGGGGCCGGACACGCACGAGGGCCCGCACTCCCTGTCGACAGGGAGTGCGGGCCCTCGTGCGAAGGACCCGAGAAGGTCAGCCGGCGAGGATCGCCCGCGCCAGCTCGGCCGTCTCGGTCGGCGTCTTGCCGACCTTGACGCCCGCGGCCTCGAGGGCCTCCTTCTTCGCCTGGGCGGTGCCGGAGGAGCCGGAGACGATGGCGCCCGCGTGGCCCATGGTCTTGCCCTCGGGGGCGGTGAAGCCCGCGACGTAACCGACGACCGGCTTGCTGACGTTGGCCTTGATGAAGTCGGCAGCACGCTCCTCGGCGTCGCCGCCGATCTCGCCGATCATCACGATCAGGTCGGTCTCGGGGTCGGCCTCGAACGCCTCGAGGGCGTCGATGTGCGTGGTGCCGATGACCGGGTCGCCACCGATGCCGACGGCCGAGCTGAAGCCGATGTCACGCAGTTCGTACATCATCTGGTACGTCAGCGTGCCGGACTTCGAGACCAGGCCGATGCGGCCGGGCTTGGTGATGTCGCCCGGGATGATGCCGGCGTTGGACTGGCCCGGCGTGATGAGGCCGGGGCAGTTCGGGCCGACGATCCGCGTCTTGTTGCCCTTCGACTTGGCGTACGCCCAGAAGGCGGCCGAGTCGTGGACCGCGATGCCCTCGGTGATGACGACCGCGAGCGGGATCTCGGCGTCGATCGCCTCGACGACGGCGGCCTTCGAGAAGGCCGGCGGCACGAAGAGGACGGACACGTCGGCGCCGGTCTTCTCGATGGCCTCGGCGACCGTGCCGAAGACCGGGACGGACGTGCCGTCGAAGTCGACCTCGGTGCCGGCCTTGCGCGGGTTCACGCCGCCGACGATGTTGGTGCCGTCACCGAGCATGAGCTTGGTGTGCTTCATGCCCGTGGCGCCGGTCATGCCCTGGACGATGACCTTGCTGTCCTTGTTGAGGAAGATAGCCATGGCTTACTGAGTCCTCTTCCCTTACTTCGCGGCCGCGAGCTCGGCGGCCTTGTCGGCCGCGCCGTCCATGGTGTCCACGCGCTGCACCAGCGGGTGGTTGGCGTCGCTGAGGATCTTGCGACCCAGCTCCGCG
Organism: Streptomyces sp. YIM 130001; assembly: GCF_003574445.1. GTDB lineage: Bacteria > Actinomycetota > Actinomycetes > Streptomycetales > Streptomycetaceae > Streptomyces. The sequence continues at coordinate 312,879 of NZ_KZ984548.1, read as the reverse complement.
TTGTTGCCGTCGAGGCGGACGACCAGCGGCTTGTTGACCTCTTCGCCCTTGGACTTGAGGAGCTCCAGGGCCTGCACGATGCCGTTGGCGACCTCGTCGCAGGCGGTGATGCCACCGAAGACGTTGACGAAGACGGACTTGACGTCCGAGTCGCCGAGGATGATCTCCAGGCCGTTCGCCATGACCTCGGCGGAGGCGCCGCCGCCGATGTCGAGGAAGTTGGCCGGCTTCACGTTGCTGTGCTTCTCACCGGCGTACGCGACGACGTCGAGGGTCGACATGACCAGACCTGCGCCGTTGCCGATGATGCCGACCTCGCCGTCGAGCTTGACGTAGTTGAGGTTCTTGGCCTTGGCGGCAGCCTCGAGCGGGTTGGCTGCGGCCTTGTCCTCGAGCGCCTCGTGCTCCGGCTGGCGGAAGTCGGCGTTCTCGTCGAGCGAGACCTTGCCGTCCAGGGCCAGGATGCGGCCGTCCTTGGTCTTCACCAGCGGGTTGACCTCGACGAGGAGCGCGTCCTCGGCGACGAAGGTGTCCCACAGGGTCACCATCGCCTCGGCGACGCCCTCGGCCACCTCGGCCGGGAACTTCGCCTGCGCGACGATCTCGCGCGCCTTCTCGATGGTGACGCCGGTGTTGGAGTCGACCGGGACCTTCGCGAGGGCCTCGGGAGTCTTCTCCGCGACCTCCTCGATGTCCATGCCGCCCTGCACCGAGGCCATCGCCAGGAAAGTGCGGTTGGTGCGGTCGAGGAGGTACGAGACGTAGTACTCCGCCTCGATCTCCGGGGACAGCTCGGCGATCATCACCTTGTGGACCGTGTGGCCCTTGATGTCCATGCCGAGGATGTCGGTCGCCCGGGCGACCGCCTCGTCGGGGGTGCCGGCCAGCTTGACGCCGCCGGCCTTGCCGCGGCCACCGACCTTCACCTGCGCCTTGACGACGGACTTGCCGCCAAGCCGTTCGGTCGCCTCGCGGGCTGCCTCAGGCGTGTCGATGACTTCACCGGCCAGCACCGGTACACCGTGCTTGGCGAAGAGGTCCCTCGCCTGGTACTCGAACAGGTCCACGCGCGTCCGTCCCTTTGCTTCTAAAGTCGCGGTTGGTATCTCGCGGTTCATTGTCTGCTTGGGCGTGCCGCGGAGGGCAACGTGACTGCGCTGTCACAAGGGAGGCGTGCACGGTGGCCGTGGACGCGGCATGTCCGTCTTGCAGGTTATCGCCGCGGGCCCGATGACCCTAAATCGCGGATCCCGCTACGGCGGTGATTACAGTCACAGAGCCGTGGCCAGGGAGCATTCGGGTGGGCTGGGTTGTGGGGCGATGCGGTGGTCGGCGGCCCGGCCTTCGAGCCGGCTGCCCGCCTCCGAGCCGGTGGGGCGGTCGAGCCGGTGGGGCGGTCGAGCCGCGGTGCGGAGGATGCGGGCGTGGGCCGGACGGTTCCCTGGTCGACCCCGAGTCCCCACCGGGGTGATCCGACACCTGGCCTCGTCCGGCCCACGCTTCCTGCCGGCAGGACCCCGCGGCCGGCCGTGGCTCGGCCGTACCGCGCGGACCCACCCACTCCCGGGCCGCCTACGCCTGGGCGCGGGCGGAGCGGAAGTGCGTCACGCGTCCGGACGGGCTGCCCGGGGCGTGCACGATCCGGTCGCCGGGCGCGCACTCAGGGAGTGAGCGGGCGCCCGGGCAGGAGCATCCGCGGGCGGATGCCCGCGGATGTCCCCGAGGTCGTCGAAGCCGCCTCGCGGCTCGACGTCCTGCTCAGAGCCCGGCGACGTACCCCGGGGTGACTGCTCCGGCGGTGTCCTGGACGCCGGAGACCGCGTTGCGCGCGAGCGGACCCGCGTCGCCGGCGACGGTGCCGCCGAGGTCCTGGGCGAACGGCGCGGCCTCCGCGGCGACGTGCCGCGCCAGCGGCTGCACGTCGCCCGTCACACCACCGGCGAGCGAGGTCGCCTGTGCGCCGACGCCTTCGGCGAGCGGCTTCACCTCGGCGACGACGCCCTGGACGTACGGCTGCACCTCACCGACGACGCCACCGGCGAACGGCTGCACCTCACCGACCACACCGCCGGCCAGCGGCTGCACCTCACCGACGACACCGCCGACGAACGGCTGGACGTCACCGGTGACGCCCTGCACCAGGCCGCCCGCGTCGCCCACGGCCTGGCCTGCGACCGGCAGCACGGAGTCGACGGCGGTCGCGGCGACCGGCGGCAGTACGGCGCCCGTGGTCTCGTCCACGACCGGGTCCACGGCCGTGACGGCGCCCTGGACCTGGCCGGGAGCGTCGCCGACGGCGCCCTGGACGCGGTCCGTGGCCTGCCCGGCGACACCTTCGGCGCCGGACGCGACCTGGCCGGGGGCCTGGTCGACGAGGTCCGGGGCGAAGGCGGACAGCGGGCCGAAGAGGTAGTCGATGCCCTCCGCGGCGTCGGTGACGCCGGCGGCGTCCGACGCGTCGGGCAGGCCGACGGCCGGGGCCTCGTACGCGGGGAGTTCGCCCTCCACGTACTGGCGGGCCTGGTCCGCGGCGCCGTTCACGCCGGCGCGGGCGTCCTTCGCGGCGTTTCCGGCGGACTGGTTGTCGTCGAGGGCGGCACGGGCGTCCTTCGCGGCGGAACGCGCGTCGGTGGTGGCCGACCGCGCGTCCTTCGCGGCCGAACGGGCGTCGGTGGTGGCGGATTCGGCCTTGGCCCTGGCCTCGGTGGCGGCGTCGCCGACCCGATCGGTCGCCTGCTCGGTGCGGTCCTGGACGCCGTTCGCGGCGTCCTCGACGGCGTCGGAGGCCTGGTCGGGGGCGCTGAGCGGCACGGACACGGGCAGTTCGTCGGCGGAGGCCGCGGCGGTACCGAGGGCCATCATGCCGGTGGCGCCGGCGGCTATGACGATGGAACGACGGATGTTCTTGCGCATGATCGCTTCAGATCCTTCGAATTCGAAAGGGGGGTCGGGAGGCGGCCGTCCGGCCGTGCTCTCCCTGGCGGGCAGACCTGTCCCGCCCCCGCGCGGCAGGTCGTCAGGCGGGGGAAGTGCCTGCCCTAGCCGGGGAATTCGAGGATGTCGCGGTGCCTGTCGCGGACCGCGTCCGAGGACGCGTCCGCACCCGAGCCCGGTACGAGACCGAACGCGGCGCCGCCCGCGAACGCGACGCCGTGCGCGTCACCGCCCCGCTGGCCACCGCTGTCGGCGACGCACTGCCCGGCGGTGCCGCCGGGCCGGGGCGCGGGAGACGGGCTCTGCCCGTCGCCTGCCGTGTACGCCCGTGCCGCGGGGTCCGTACCGGCGGGGCCTTCGACCGGTGCGAACACCGCGCCGGAAGCGGCGGATCCGGCCTCGGCGGCCTCAACTGCGGTGCGTACGCCGGTGGTCGTGGCGGCGGGTGCTGCGGTGGCGTCGGCGCGCTGCCCGGCCTCGACCTGCGGGTCCGCCGGTCCCGGAAGGCCGGGGACGGCCCCGCCCGGGACGGGAAGAGCGTCCGCCGCTCCAGCCGCGTCCACCACTGCCGAGGCGAGGGTGCCCACGGGCGCGGTGACGGGGCGGGTCAGACGGTCGACGGCGCCCTCGACCACGCCACCGGTCGCCCGGAGGCTCTCGGTGGCAGTACGAACGACGGCCCGGACGACTCCATCGACCGGCCGCTCACCCGGCGCGACGTCCCGCGCCACGAGCAGGGACGCCAGTCCTCCGGAGACCCTCTCGGTGGCCGAACCGGCCACCTGGCGAACGGCGTTGCCCTCGGGCGCGTGGCCGAGAACCCCTGGCACCGCGCCGGCGGCACCGTGCGCCACGGCCTCCACGGGAACGCCGGTTCGCGAACCGCCCGAGTGCCGGACGCCGTTGCCTTCGGTCACTGGCTCAAAGGCTCCGACGGACTCCGCACCCACGGACCGGGCGTCGGCGGTGACGTCAGCCGGGGGCTCGGGAGCGTTCGCCGTCGAGCCGGTCAAGTGCCGTGCGCCGTCGGCCGCGTGGACCCCTGGGGTGTCGCTGCTGCTCCCGAGCGTCGTACTGACGGCGGCACTCGACGGGGTCGCGGAGCCACCGGCTCGTTCGCCGTGGGGCGACCGGTCCAGGTCGGGCCGCCCGAGGCCGGGGAGGTCTCGGGTCGAGGAGACGGCGGTGGCTGCCGAGGGCACGGCCCGACGGGGCGTTGCGGGGGCCGAGGAGTGAGTGGCGCGGACGGACTGTGTCGTCCTGCCGGGCGCCGTGGCCGGGGCGGACGACTCGGGCGGACCGGCTGCCGTGGTCGGGGCAGGCGCCGTGTCGGCGTGGGGAGTTGTCTTCGCCGGTGCCTCGACGCCGGGTTCGGTCGGGGCCTCGAGGCCGGTCGTGGAGGAGGCGTGCCCGATGACGGGTTGCGGGTCGGACGCACGGGACTTGTGCGTCGCTCGTGCACCGTCCGCGCGGGCCGTGTGGGGCGCGGTGCTGTGGGACGCGGTGGTGCTGGGGCCGGTCGCGCTCGCGTCGACATCGGCGTCGACATCGACATCGACATCGACATCGGATCGTTCCGGCCGGGAGGTCGCCGGAGTCGAGGCGTCGGTGGGCGCGGGTTCCCGGACCGGGGCCGCACGCAGTCCCTCCCCGCCGACGCCGGCGTCGGGCCCGCCGCGCGCTCCCGCATCGATCGCGCCCGCTTGGGCAGCGGCTCGTTTCAGGCCTGAAGTGGCCGCAGCCGGCGCATCGGTCGGCGCCGGCTCCGAGGCACCGGCTTCCGGATCGCCGGCGGCCGGTGCGACGTCGGGCCTCAACACCTCCCGCACCGGAGCGTCATCCGACCGTGCGGGCGATACGGCAGCGGGGCGTGACTCGTCGGCGCTCGCCCCGTCCGCGTGGGCAAGTGCGAGGAGTCCGAGGGCGAACAGCCCGCCGACCACGACGCCGAGCCGCAGCAGCCGCCTCGCCACGGCCGGCCCGGCGACAGCCGCCTCGCGACCGAGCGCACGCCGCATCCCCGCCGGGCGCACTGCGCGCCGGGCGGCAACGGGAGGCGTCGCTGCAGCGGTCAAGTTCGGTGGCCCTCCGAAGCGGTGGCTCGGTGGTGGGGCGGCCCGGTGGCGCGGGGCGCACCCGTGTCACGGCCGACGCTCGCGCCCATACGGAAGCCAACGCTCCGACCGGGGACCCGCCGATCCTCGCACGCGACTCCTGGCACGGCGCAAGCCCTGCGTTACCGATGAGTCGCCATGTCCGGTATGAGCACCGCCCCCTGGCCGCTCCGCGGAGCCCGTCCGGCTCCGCGGCTCAGCCGGCCGCCGGTATCGGAAGCGGCCTCTTCTCGATCGCCGCCGCCATCACCTCGGGGAACAGGTCGGGCGTGCAGGCGAACGCCGGTGCGCCGAGCTCCGCGAGGGCCGCCGCATGCTCCCGGTCGTAGGCCGGAGCGCCCTCGTCGGACAGCGCGAGCAGGGTCACGAACTGCACCTCGGACGCCTTCATCGCGGCCACTCGGCGCAGCATCTCGTGGCGTATGCCGCCTTCGTAGAGGTCGGAGACGAGGACCACGACGGTCTCGGCGGGGCGGGTGATCTGCGACTGGCAGTACGCGAGGGCCCGGTTGATGTCCGTGCCGCCGCCCAGCTGCGTGCCGAACAGGACGTCCACCGGATCGTCGAGCTGGTCGGTGAGGTCGACGACGGACGTGTCGAAGACCACGAGCCGCGTCCGGATCGACCGCATCGAGGAGAGCACGGCGCCGAACACCGAGGCGTACACCACCGATGCCGCCATCGACCCCGACTGGTCGATGCAGAGCACGACTTCCTTCTTGACCGACTGGGCGGCCCGGCCGTGTCCGATCAGCCGCTCGGGCACGATCGTCTTGTGGTCGGGGAGGTAGTGCTTGAGGTTGGCCGCGATCGTGCGGTTCCAGTCGATGTCGTGGTGGCGCGGCCTGTTGATCCTGGCGCTGCGGTCGAGTGCGCCGGTCAGCGTGGCCCGGGTGCGGGTGGCGAGCCGGCGCTCGAGGTCCTCGACCACCTTGCGCACCACGGCGCGTGCCGTCTCCTTGGTGGTCTCGGGCATCGCCTTGTTGAGCGAGAGCAGGGTGCCTACGAGATGCACGTCGGCCTCGACCGCCTCCAGCATCTCCGGCTCCAGGAGCAGCGTCGACAGGCCGAGCCGGTCGATCGCGTCGCGCTGCATGACCTGGACGACGGAGGACGGGAAGTACGTCCTGATGTCGCCGAGCCAGCGGGCCACGGACGGCGCCGAGGCGCCGAGCCCCGCCGCACGGTTCTTGCCCGTCCTGTGCTCCTTGCCCCCGCGCCCGTACAGCGAGGCGAGCGCTCCGTCCATCGCGGCGTCCCTGCCGGACAGTTCGCATCCCGTGCCGTCCGCGCTGTCCCCGCCGAGCACCAGCCGCCAGCGGCGCAGCCGCTCGCCGGTGTCCGCCTCGCCGGCCGGGCCCCGCGCGCTCACCGCGTCGGCACTCATACGGCGGCCTCCTGTCGTTCCTCGATGGCGGTGTTATCGGTGAGGTCGGTATCGATCCCGGCGTCGGTGCCCGTCCCCGTGCCGCCGGCCGTGGCGAGAGCAGCGTTCGTGCCCGGGGCACCCGGCTCGAGGCCCAACAGCAGCCGCAATACGGGCAGTACGGCGTCCGACCGCCCCGGGTCGGGGTCGGCGGCGAAGCCGGGCAGCCCGCCCCCGCCCGTGATCGGCGCCGGCGCACCGGACGGACCGCGGCGCACCAGCTCACCGAGCGTGCGGCGCACCCCGGGCTCGTACTCGGAGAACGTCCGCCTCAGCAGGGGCAGTACGTCGGTGAACGCGTCGGCGGGCACCCCGGTGAGCCAGTCGTCGACCAGGCCGAGCAGGCGTTCGTCGTGGACGAGCAGCATGCCGCCGCCGGTGCCGCCGCCGACGAAACCCTCGATCCAGGCGGCCGCATCGCCCGGCGGGGTGCCGCGCGAGAGCGCGAGGCCCATCAGGCGGGCCGTCTCGTCCTCGGCCAGCTCGCCCTCGTCGAGCAGCATCCGCACCGCGCGCCCGCGGATCGCACCCGGAACGGTGTCACGCGTACTGAGCACGCGTAGGACCTTGCGCCAACGCCTTTGTATGCCCGCGCCGTTGGCAGCATGTCCGGTGGTGTCGGCAGCATGTCCGGTGATGGAGGGTTCCTGGCCCAGAAGCGAGACCGCGCCGTGCACCGCGTCGACGTGGGTGCGCATCTCGGCCGCCCCGTCCGCGTCGAGCGCCACGCAGGCGGGTGGCAGGCCGACGAACACCCGCTCGGCGAGACCGGCCGCGACCTCGGCGAGGGCGCTCGTGTCGGTGCCCCGGACGTCGCCGTAGCGCAGCGACCGGACCAGGGCGGGCAGCGCCTGGGCGAGGTGGCCGACGTCCGCGTCGAGCGCGGCACGGTCGGCCAGTACCCGCATCACGACCGGGAGGGCATCGGACAGGCCGGCGAGCAGGCAGTGCTCCGCCAGGGCGGTGACGTCGGCGAGCGCCTGCGCGCCGACCGCGTCCGTCCGGGCCTTCGCGGTCGCCGCGCCCTCCACCGTGGTGCCCCAGACGCCGGCCTCGGCGACCCGTACCGACAGCTCGGGCTCCCAGCGCAGCCGCCAGCTCTCCCGGAAGGTGCCGGTGCTGCCGCGGGCGGCGCGCGACGGCTCGCCCCAGCCGACGCCGAGCAGCCGCAGGCGGTGCAGCAGCAGGCCCCGGGCCGTGTCGGTCTCCTTGCGCAGGTCGAGCTCCAACTCCCGCTCCAGCGCCTCCGGTTTGAGCCGGAGCTTGCGCTGCAACCGGGTCAGGTCCCGCTGCAGGGGAACGGCCGGAGCGGATTCCGGGACCTCGCCGAGTACGTCCCCCACGACCAGCCGGTCCCGCACCAGGGCGAGCGGTACGTCGGAGCCTTCGCACATCACCGCTCGGACCGCGTCGGTCGTCTCGGTCAGGCCCGCGAGCGGGCGGCCGCGCATGACGGCGAGGGTCTCGGCGAGCCGGACCGCCTCGATCACATGGGCCGAGGAAACGGGCCGGTCCTCGTCCCGCAGCAGGCCCGCGACCTTGGTCATCCACCGCTCGAGAGGCCGGTCCCGGGCCGCGAACAGATGGGCGTACCAGCCGGGCGACTCGATTCCCGCGCCGTAACCGCCGGCGCGGGCGAGCCGGCGGTGGGTCCAGGGCACCCAGGTCATCTCGGTCCTGGCCTTGGGCAGGCCCTTGAGGAGCGCACGGTCGGCGGTCACCGTGGTGCGGGTGCGCAGGGCGGGCACGTGCCAGGCGCCGCAGACCACGGCGACGCCGTCCCCGAACTCCTTGCGGGCGGCCCTGATCCGCAGGCGCATGCAGGCCTCGCGGACCTGGTCCCGCTCATGGCCGCCGTCCCCGTACGCCTCGCGCAGGGCGCTCATCGCCTCGTCGAGCGCGGCGAACGGGGCGAGCGGGTCACCGGCGCCCGTACGGTGCTCGACCATGTCCTCCCACCAGCGCTCCGGGTCGTCGTATCCGGCGGCCTCGGCGAGTACGGCGAGCGGGTCGACCCGGAGGCCGTCGGTCTCGGGCTCCGACTCGGGTCCTGGTTCGGACGGGGACGGAGGTCGAGGCAGGGACGGGGGCCGAGGCAGGGACTGCGGACCGTCCGCGGACTCCGGTACGGGCTCCCCCTCCCCCACCGCCGGTGCCCGCAGGGCGAGTGTGTGCGCCGCGGGAAGGTCGATGAAACGGGCCGGTACGCCGTGCTCGTGCGCCCAGCGCAACGCCACCCACTCCGGCGAGAACTCGGCGAACGGCCAGAACACCGAGCGCCCCGGCTCGTCCACCACATGCGCGAGCAGGGCGACCGGCGGAGTCATGCCCGCGTCGGCCGCCAGCGGCACCAGCGCGTCCGCCTCCGGCGGGCCCTCGATCAGGACCACCGCGGGCGTCCGGGCGTCGAGCGCGGCCCGCACCGCCTTGGCCGACCCCGGGCCGTGATGCCGCACCCCGAGCAGCCAAGGTCCCGCCGCCCCGGCCTCGGCGCCCCGTCCGGCGCCGTCGGGCGGGGTCCCCGTAGCTCCCCCTTCTCCCGTGCCGATCACGCGCTCACCTCTCGGCAGGCACGGTAGAAGTCCTTCCACCCGTGCCGCTCGCGGACGACGGCCTCCAGGTACTCCTGCCAGATCACCCGGTCCGCGGCCGGGTCGCGGACGACCGCGCCGAGGATGCCTGCGGCCACATCGCCGGGGCGCAGGACGCCGTCACCGAAGTGCGCCGAGAGAGCGAGGCCGTTGGTCACCACGGAGATCGCCTCCGCCGTCGACAGCGTGCCGCTCGGCGACTTGACCTTCGTACGTCCGTCGCTCGTCACGCCGTCGCGCAGCTCGCGGAAGACCGTCACGACCCGGCGGATCTCGTCCATGCCGTCGGGCGCGGTGGGCAGTTCGAGCGAGCGGCCGAGCTGGTCGACGCGGCGCGAGACGATGTCCACCTCCGCCTCGACGCTCTCCGGCAGCGGCAGTACCACCGTGTTGAAGCGGCGGCGCAGGGCGCTCGACAGGTCGTTGACCCCGCGGTCCCGGTCGTTGGCCGTCGCGATGAGGTTGAAGCCGCGCACCGCCTGGACCTCCTGGCCCAACTCGGGTATCGGCAGCGTCTTCTCGGACAGGATCGTGATCAACGTGTCCTGCACATCGGCCGGGATGCGGGTGAGCTCCTCGACCCGCGCCGTCATGCCCTCGGCCATCGCGCGCATCACCGGGGAGGGGACGAGGGCGTCCCTGCTCGGGCCGTTGGCCAGGAGCTGCGCGTAGTTCCAGCCGTAGCGGATGGCCTCCTCCGGGGTGCCGGCGGTGCCCTGCACGAGCAGGGTCGAGTCGCCGCTCACCGCCGCGGCGAGATGCTCGGACACCCAGGTCTTGGCCGTGCCCGGCACACCGAGCAGGAGCAGCGCGCGATCGGTGGCGAGGGTCGTCACGGCGACCTCGACGAGCCGGCGCGGCCCCACGTACTTCGGCGTGATCAGGGTGCCGTCGGGGAGCGTGCCGCCGAGCAGATACGTCGCCACGGCCCACGGCGACAGCTTCCAGCGGGCCGGGCGCGGCCGGTCGTCCGCGGCGGCGAGCGCCGTCAGTTCGGCCGCGAAGGCGTCCTCGGCGTGCGGCCTGATGGATTCGGCCGGTTCGCTCGCCGGGGCGGCTGCGGCGCCGTCGGCGGCGGTGTCCGTGGTCACGCTCATCGATCCCCCTCCAGGTGGTCGGGGGCCTCGCCCCGACCCGTTCTCCGGGCTGTGTGAACAACCGTGCACCACGCCACTGACAATCAGCCGTCTCCGCAGGTCGGACACCAATTCGGGCCACACGGCGACAGGTTGGAAGATGCACGTCCGCTTCCACCTCCGGGGACCGGCGGTACGTCGTGATGCCGCGCCCCGTCCGCTCGGCACCGGTAGAAGCGTCAGTGAGTGACCGGGGCAGGCGCGCGAAGATCACCGCAGCAGGTCTCACTGTCAGTGGTGGGTTCTACCGTCGAAGACATGACTCAGCAGGGGGTGCGCTGGACGACGGATCAGGTGCTTGCACTGGCTCCTGACGCCGCGTCACGCAAGGCGGGAAGCAAGCTCGGTGCGGCCGGACCGTGGTCCGGCCTGGGGAGTACGTCCGAGGGGGCGGTGTGGGGGCTGTGCAAGGGAAGCGGCAGAAAGCCGTACCAGACCGTGGTGGACACGACAGGGCCTGCGTACAAGTGCAGTTGCCCGAGCCGGAAGTTCCCGTGCAAGCACGCGCTCGGGCTGCTGCTGCTCTGGGCGGAGGGTGCCGGCACGGTGCCCGGCGCACAGCCCGCGGACTGGGCTCAGGAGTGGCTGGCCGGGCGCCGCGAGCGCGCGGCCGCCGCCGCGTCGGACGGCACGAGCGGTGGCACGGCGGCGAGTGATCCCGAGGCGGCCCGGAAGCGGGCGGAGCGGCGGGCCGAGCGCGTCACGTCGGGCGTGACGGAGCTGGAGCAGCGCCTGACCGACCTGCTGCGCAGCGGTCTCGCGAGCGCCGAGCAGGCGGGGTACGGGTTCTGGGAGGAGACGGCCCGGCGGATGGTCGACGCCCAAGCGCCCGGACTCGCCTCGCGGGTACAGAACTTGGGCGCACTGCCCGGCTCCGGCCCCGGCTGGCCCGTGCGGCTCCTCGAGGAATGCGCGCTGCTCCACCTCCTCGACCAGGCATGGCTGCGCCGCGAGCAGTTGCCCGACGGCCTGGCGGCGGCGGTCCGCGCGCGCATCGGACTGCCCGGTTCCGCGGACGGCCCGCCGGTCCGTGACGACTGGCTGGTGCTCTCCCAGTACGACACGTCGGAGGCGAAGCTGACCACGCGCCGGATATGGGCGTACGGCACGGCCTGCGGGCAGACCGCACTGCTGCTCTCCTTCGGAGCGGCGGGACGCGCCCCCGAGCTCGCGCTGCCCGTCGGCGCCGCGGTCGACGCGGAGCTGTCGTCCTACGCGGCCGGACCGCGCGCCGCTCTCGGGCAGCGCTTCGCCCCTCCGGCACCGACCTCCGCGCGGCCCGTGGGTGTCGGTCCCGAGGAGGCGGCCGCCGCGTACGGGACGGCGCTGCGGGACGATCCGTGGCTCGACTCGGTGCCGGTCACGCTGGGGGACGTGACGCCGACCCGCACGGACACCGGGTGGCAACTGGCCGACGGACAAGGGGAGTCGGCGATCGTGCTGACGGACACGGCGGCCGCGCAGCCCGGGCTGTGGAAGCTGCTCGCGCTGTCCGGCGGTGCGCCCGTCATGGTGTTCGGCGAGGCGGGCCATCGCGGTTTCACCCCGCTGACCGCGTGGCCGCAGGGGGCGGGGGACGCCGTGGCTCTGGCCTGAGCGCCCCGGGGCGGCCCGTGCGGGGTCGCGCCCCGCCGCCGTTCCCGCCCGCGACCGTACCGGGCGAACCGCCCGAGACCGCCCCGGCCTCGACACCGACGCACCGACCGCGCGCCCGGGCCGCGTCTCCACCGAAGGGACCTCCGTGACCAGTACCTACGCCGGCACCGGCGCCGCGACCGGCACCGCCTCCGACCCCACTGAAGACTCCGACACCACCGGCGACCCCGGCACCAGCGGCAACACGAACGCCGGCCGGCCCGGTTCGACCGCCGGCGCCGCCCCGCCGGTCGAATCCGCCGCCTGGGAGGACGTCGTCACCACCGCGCTGCTCGGCACCGCCCGGCGCCCCGGCCCCGCGGCCCCGGGCAAGGACGCGGCCGCCGCCCTGCTCGACGCCGCCGCCGTCGGGACGGTCCGCCGGCGGGCGGGGATACGGCCCGCGCCCGCCGCACCGCTGCTCGAGCCCGCGGCGCCGGACCCCCGCCCCGCTCTGCCCGCAGCCGCACGGCGCCGGCTCGCGACGCTCCTCGCCGACCGCCCGGGCGCGGGCGGCTCGGGCCGCCGCGGCACCGCCCCCGACCTCACCGAACTCCTCCCCCAGTGGCTCTCCGCGGTCAACGAGCGGAGCTTCGCCGCCCCGCCCGAGCTGCTGCCCGCACTTCTCGACACCGCCAGGGGCCGCACCGATCTGCGCCCGCCCGCCCTGCAGTTCGCCGGCCCCCGCGCCCTGTGGCTGGCCAGACTCAACCCGGACTGGAAGTACGCCCTGCGCGCCGGCTCCAGCGGCACCAACCTGCCCGCACCGCAGGACGCGGACCAGGTCCGACTCCTGTGGCAGGAAGGCCTGTTCGCCGAGCGTGTGGCACTCCTCGCAGCCGTACGGGCGCACGACGCCCCGGCCGCACGCGCCCTGCTCACCGAGACCTGGAGCACCGAACGGGCCGAGGACCGCCTGATGTTCCTGGACTCGCTGCGCACCGGTCTCGCCCCCGAGGACGAGCCGTTCCTGGAGCAGGCGCTCTCCGACCGCAGCCGCAACGTCCGTGCGACAGCGGCGGAGTTGCTCTCCGCGCTGCCCGGTTCGGCGCTTGCCGCCCGGATGGCCGGCCGCGCCACCACCTGCGTCGCCCTGGACGAGACCCGCACCGGCATCGTCGTGGAGGCCCCGCACGAGTGCGACGCGGCGATGGAGCGGGACGGCGTCACGCCGACACCCCCGGCCGGCCGCGGCAAGCGCTCCTGGTGGCTGAGTCAGCTGGTGGAGGCCGTTCCGCTGAGCGCCTGGCAGGCGCGGTTCGGCGGCCGGGCGCCGACGGCGATCGTCGCGCTGCCGGTCGCCGACGACTGGCGGGGCGAACTGCACGCCGCCTGGTGCCGTGCGGCCGTGCTCCAGCGCGACATCGAGTGGTCACGGGCCCTGCTCGGCCCGGCCGCCTCGCCCGACTCCGGCGGCCCCGGGGCCGTCTCGCTGGCCGAGCGCACCAAGCTGCTCGCGGCGCTGCCGGCGGACGAGCGTGCCGAGTGGGTCGCCGGATTCATCGCGGCGCACGGCCTGTCGGAGGCGTTCCAACTCCTCGGCGGATGCGCGGTCCCCTGGTCCGAGCCGCTCGGCAGCGCGGTCGTGGACGCCCTCGACATCGCGCGGGACGCGGGCAGTTATCCGTGGAGCTTCAGTGGTGTGATGGGCCTCGCCGAGCGCTGCCTCGACCCGGCCGAGGCCGACCGCCTGGAGTCGCTCACGACGACCCCGGACGAACCGGAGGACGGTTCCCCCGGTGCCGTCGGCTACTGGTCGGAGGCGTTCCAGCGCCTGGTGGGCACCTTGCGGCTGCGCGCGACGATACGCACGGAGCTCGCGGCGGACGGCCAGTGAACGGCCGACAGGGTCTGCCGAACTCGTAAGTCCGGCAAGGTCTTCCGGACTCCTACGCCACGGGGCCCGCCGCCCACCGGTGTTCGGCGACGGCCGTCCGTCTCAGCCCTGAGCCTCGGCCGGGTGCCTGACGTTCGTCCGTACCCAGTCGACGATCGAGGCGGTCGTGGCGCCGGGGGTGAAGATCTCGGCTACGCCCTGTTCCTTGAGCGGGGCGATGTCGCCCTCGGGGATGATGCCGCCGCCGAAGACCTTGATGTCCGCCGCGTCACGCTCCTTGAGGAGTTCGATCACCTTGGCGAAGAGGGTGTTGTGGGCCCCGGAGAGGATGGACAGCCCGATCGCGTCGGCGTCCTCCTGGATCGCGGTGCCCACGATCTGCTCGGGCGTCTGGTGCAGACCGGTGTAGATGACCTCCATACCGGCGTCGCGCAGCGCCCTCGCGATCACCTTGGCTCCCCGGTCGTGACCGTCGAGCCCCGGCTTCGCCACCACCACGCGGATCGGACCGGCTGCCACACCCATCACTGCCTCCATGTACCGAGTACTCCCAGCATTCCTCACCGAGGAGCCCCGGGAGAAGTGAACGAACGTTATCGCCAGCATCCCGCAAGCGGCCGTTTCGCGCTGCAGAGGGAGGGGGAAATCACACGTGGGACAAGTTCGCCAAGCGCTGCTCCGGCCCGGGCCGCACTCCGGCCGCCGCCGGGACCGCGCTGCAGGGGAGCCGCGACGAGATCACGGCGTCACCGTGCCGTGAGCCGCACGGCACGGTGACGCGAGGCGTCGGCATTCCGGCCGGTGTCGGCCCGACCGTCACCGACCGCATGTCCGTACGCCGATCCACCGGCGCCCCATGAGGGCATACGGGGGCAGGCACCGCCCCCGGCATGCCGCCGGGAGGTCGGCCATGAAGGTCCTGCCCCATCTGACCCCACTCCTCGAGACCTGGCTGCTCCGCGTGGACCGGATGCGGCCGGCTGCACACCTCCCTCTGTCGACGGCCCTGTACAAGGCGACCGCCCTGGAGCTCGCGGTACTCGCCGGGCACCTCCTCCTCTACCCGTCCGGCCTCGCGCAGGAGCGCCGCACACAGCCCTCCGGCACGACGTCCGCTACGGCCGACGGCGCCCAGGACGCGACGACCCTCCCGCTGCAACCACCGCGTCCGGTCGTCCTGCTGCACGGATTCATCGACAACCGCTCGGTCTTCGTCCTGTTGCGCCGTGCCCTCACCAAGGACCGCGGCCGGCATGTCGAGTCCCTCAACTACTCCGTACTCACCTGCGACATCCGCGCCGCGGCCGAGCTGCTCGACCGGCGCGTGGAGGAGATCTGCCTGCGTACCGGGCAGCATCAGGTGGACATCGTGGGCCACAGCCTCGGCGGGTTGATCGCGCGTTATTACGTGCAGCGTCTCGGTGGGGACACCCGGGTGCGGACCCTGGTCACCCTGGGCACGCCGCACGGCGGTACGGCCGCCGCGCCGCTGATGACGGCGCACCCGATCGTGCGTCAGATGCGGCCCGACTCCGACGTCGTCGCCGAGCTGGAGCGGCCGGCACCGGGCTGCCGCACACGGTTCGTCGCCTTCTGGAGCGATCTGGACCAAGTGATGTCGCCGGTGGAGACGGCCCGCGTGGACCATCCCGATCTCCTCGCGCACAACGTCCGGGTGAGCGGAATCGGGCATCTCGCGCTGCCGGTGCATCCGGCGGTGGCCGCCGACATCCGGCAGGCCCTCGACGCCGGCGCGGCGACGACCTCGACGGACTCCGTCTCGGTCGCGTAGAGGCGCGTAGCGGCGCGCAAAGACACAGCGGGACCGGGGCCGATGACGGACCGGGACCAGTGACGCAAAAGCCTCGACCCGGCGCTCGTTCTGCGCGCGGCTCGTACCCGGCCACTGAGACACAGTCAGTCGAACGATGGTCGAACACAAAGCCAAGGCTCGGTTCAGGAGCCGCCGAAAGGCGGCCGATTGCCCGTTTCCTGAAACCGTGAAACCTGCCGAAGATTGTCGCCGTCGCATACCGCCGGGTACAGTCGCCGGACTGCTCTGCCCCCTGCCGTCGAGGCGAAAGAGAAGTTGGTGAACGACCAGCACGGCTTTGCCGCCGGTTACGACGGTGCCGCCACCGGCGCCTTCGACGCCACTTCTTTTGACGCCGACCCGCTCTTCGGCGCCATGCCCGGCACCGACACCGCGAGCCACAGCGGCCAGTGGGACAACTCGGCGTGGTCCACGGGCTCGTACGACACCTACGGCACCGGCAGCCACGACGTGCTCGGCACCGGATCGCACACGACGGCCGGCTACGAGAACTACGACGGGTACGCGACGCAGTACGCCGCGACGACCGCCTACGACACATCGGCGTACGGCACCGGTTCGTACGACACGACCGCCATGTGGGCGACGACGGGCCAGCAGCCGCTGACCGACATCCCGAACCAGCCGGGCCCGGTGCCCGGCGACCAGTGGGACGGCACCGGCCAGTGGAGCGCGCCGGACCTGTTGACCGGCGCACCGCAAGGCTTCGACCAGACGCAGGCGTTCGAGGCTCCCCTGGCCTTCGGCCACCCGCAGCCGGCCACCGGGTACGAGACCGGCGCCTACGACGCCACCGCGTGGAACACCGTGGACACCGGCGGGCAGCCATCGGCCGCCCCGGTTCCGCCCTACGACGAGTACGCGACCCCGTCCGTCGAGCACCCCCTCGATCCGGCCTCCCCCGGCGGCCAGTTCGACGCGGGCGTCCCGTACGACGACGGACTCGCGCACGACACCGCCGGCTACGCCCACGAGAGCTACTCCGCCGACGACTACACCGGGCGGGACCACGCGAGCGACACCTTCGTTGGCAGTGAACCCGAGGCGCACGAGCTCGACAGCTACGAGATCGACGGCCAGGACGGTTACGCCGCCCGCGACGACCACGAGGACCACGACGCAGCGCCCGCCGTGCACTTCACGCCCGGTGCCGCCCGCGGCGGTCGCGGACGCTCCCGCCGTCGCGCTCCGGCCAGGCGTTCCGCGCTGCTGACCGTCGCCGTTCCCTCCGTGTGCGCGCTCGGTGTCGCCGGGATCGCCGCGGCCTCCGTCAGTGGCGGACTCGGCGGGACCGCCGAGAAGGACGACACCCAGACGCAGGCCGCGCCCGACCCGGACAGCGTCAAGCCCTCGGCGGCCAACAACCAGCTGGACACCCAGTTGGCCAATCTCTCCGCGGACGCCGACGACTTCGCCGACCGGGCAAGCCGCACCCAGGAGCGCATCGACCTCAAGGAACGCCAGGCCGCCGAGAAGAAGCGGAAGGCCGAGGAGGCCGCCCGCAAGGAGGCGGCCCGCCCGAAGTTCGCGCTCCCCACCAAGCAGCAGGGACTCAGCGCGTACTACGGACAGGCCGGCGTGAACTGGATGTCCGCGCATTCGGGCATCGACTTCCCGGTCTCGTACGGGACCGAGGTGCTGGCCGCCACCGACGGCACCGTGCGCACCCAGTGGAACCCGGCCTACGGGAACATGGCCATCGTGACCGCCGAGGACGGCACCGAGACCTGGTACTGCCACCTGTCGAGCACGAAGATCCGCAGCGGTTCGGTCAAGGCCGGCGACGCCATCGCGTACTCCGGGAACTCCGGGAACTCCACCGGCCCGCATCTGCACTTCGAGGTCCGCCCGGGCGGGGGATCCGCGATCGACCCGCTGGCGTGGCTCCGCGAACACGGACTCGACCCCACGTAAGCTCCGCCGGCCCGCTCGGCCGCAGCTGCGTCCCCCCCGATCGGATGCACCCTCACATCTCCCTGAGGGCACCGGAAAACACAAGGTCAGAGGCGTAATCCACACGTATGCGCAGTTACCCGCAGAAGCGGACAAATTGCGCGACGTGGTCATTCCTCGGACGGTTGCCGAGAGCACAACCCCGCAACCGCGAAAAGGAACTTGATTCATGCGCACTTCCCGGAAAGCCGGCCTTCTCGTCTCGACCGCCGTCTGCGGCGCCCTCGCACTCGGTGCGGCCGGCCCGGCCTTCGCAGCAACCTCCGACTCCACCGTCCCGTCCGACTCCACGTCCGTGGCCGCACCGGTGCCCGGCGCCGACGCGCTCGCCAAGCAGTCGGCACTGCTCTCGGACGCCGGCGGAGTCCTGACTCCCGTCACCGACCTCATCGACGCCGTACTCGAGGCGGACGACGGCAAGCTCCCCGAGGCCGACGCCACCAAGCACGCGGACGCGGTCAAGGCCGCACTCGCCAAGGTCACCGAGGCGGCGCCCGCGACGCCGGCGAGTGGTTCGCTCAACGGGCCGGTCGCCGCCGACCCGGGCACCGAGCTCAAGGCGAAGGCCGCGGCGGCGCTGCAGGCCAAGGTCGACGCACTGGTCAAGGCCTCGGTCGCGGGTGACGTCAAGGTGACCGCCGCGGCGGTCCAGGCCACGATCACCGCGACCGTGAACGTCCTCGTCAGCATCGTGCTCGGCGGCGGACTCCCGGCGGCGGACCTGCCGGGCCTGCCGACGCTGCCCACCATCCCCGGGGTGGCCGAGGTACCGACACTGCCCACGCTGTAGTCGAGACGTAGGAGGGCCGGTCCGACCCCGCGGGGTCGGACCGGCCCTCCTACGCGCGTACTCCTACAGCTTCTCCACCGGGGCGTAGCGCAGGAGGAGGACCTTGGGCTTGGGGTCGCCGAAGTCGATGCTCGCGCGGGCCTTGTCGCCGGAACCCTCCACCGCGACGACCGTGCCGAGGCCGAACTGGTCGTGCGTCACCCGGTCTCCGGCCGACAGCGACACCACCGGCTTGTCGCCGGCGCGGCGGGTGGCGAAACCGGAGGGACCGGAGCGCGAACGGGACGACGACAGCGACGCGGTGATCCCCGCTGTCGGACCGGCCGACGGCGCGGAGCCGATGGACCCGGTGCGCTTCCAGTCGAGGTGCTGGTCCGGGATCTCCTCCAGGAACCGCGACGGCGGATTGTACGAGGGCTGACCCCAGGCGCTGCGCATCGACGCCCGTGTCAGGTAGAGCCGCTGGCGGGCGCGGGTGATCCCGACGTAGGCGAGGCGGCGCTCCTCCTCGAGCTCCTTGACCTGGCCGAGGGCACGCATGTGCGGGAACACGCCGTCCTCCATGCCGGTCAGGAAGACCACCGGGAACTCCAGGCCCTTCGCGGTGTGCAGGGTCATGAGGGTGATGACGCCGGTGCCGTCGTCCTCCTCGTCCGGGATCTGGTCGGAGTCCGCGACCAGGGCTACGCGCTCCAGGAAACCGGCCAGACCGTCACCCGGGGTGGCGGGGTCTTCGGGTGCGGGCTCCCCCTCCGGAGCGGCCTCGGGTGCCGAGGCGGTCTCCGCGGCCGGGGCGTCCGGACCGGCCGAGCCGTCAGGGTCACCAGCGGCGCCGGAACCGGAGCCGTCCGCCCCGGCGGACTCTGCGGACTCGGCCTGCTTCTCGCGCTCGCCCTCGAACTCGAGGGCCACCGCGGCCAGTTCCTGCAGGTTCTCGATGCGGGTCTCGTCCTGCGGGTCCGTGGACGACTGCAGCTCGGCGAGGTAGCCCGTGCGCTCCAGGACCGCCTCGAGGACCGTGGCCGGGCCGGCCCCGGACTCCACGACGGTGTGCAGCTCGTCCATCAGGGCGTTGAACCGCCGCACCGCGTTCGCCGAGCGGGCCGCCATTCCGTACGCCTCGTCGACCCGGCGCAGCGCCTGCGCGAAGCTGATCCGCTCGCGCTGCGCGAGGGCGTCGATCATCGCCTCGGCCCGGTCGCCGATGCCGCGCTTCGGTACGTTCAGAATCCGGCGCAGCGGTACGGAGTCCTCCGGGTTGGCCAGGACCCGGAGGTACGCCAGGACGTCCCTGACCTCCTTGCGCTCGTAGAAGCGCACACCGCCGACGACCTTGTAGGGCAGGCCGACACGGATGAAGATCTCTTCGAACACACGGGACTGGGCGTTCGTCCGGTAGAAGACGGCCATGTCGCCGGCCTTGGCCTCGCCCGCGTCGGTGAGCCGGTCGATCTCCTCGGCGATGAACTGCGCCTCGTCGTGCTCGGTGTCGGCGACGTACCCCGTGATGCGGGGGCCCGCGCCCGCGTTCGTCCAGAGGTTCTTGGGGCGGCGGCTCTCGTTCCGCTCGATGACCGCGTTGGCCGCGGTGAGGATCGTCTGCGTCGAGCGGTAGTTCTGCTCGAGGAGGATCGTCGTCGCGTCCGGGTAGTCCTCCTCGAACTGGAGGATGTTGCGGATGGTGGCGCCGCGGAAGGCGTAGATCGACTGGTCCGCGTCACCCACCACGCAGAGCTCGCCCGGCTCCGGGTCGTCGTCCCCGCCGGGCGGGCCGACCAGCTCACGGACCAGGGCGTACTGGGCGTGGTTGGTGTCCTGGTACTCGTCGACCATGACGTGGCGGAAGCGGCGGCGGTAGTGCTCGGCCACGTCCGGGAACGCCTGGAGCAGGTGGACCGTGGTCATGATCAGGTCGTCGAAGTCCAGGGCGTTCGCCTCGCGGAGGCGGGACTGGTACATCGAGTAGGCCTCGGCGACGGTCTTCTCGAAACCTCCCCCGGACTCCGTCTGGGAGGTACCCCCGGCAACTTGACCCGCGAAGTCTTCCGCGTCGATCAGCTCGTTCTTCAGGTTCGAGACCTTGGCGCTGAAGGACTTGGGCGGGAAACGCTTCGGATCGAGGTCCAGATCGCGGCAGACCAGGGCCATCAGACGCTTGGAGTCCGCGGCGTCGTAGATCGAGAAGGACGAGGTGAAGCCGAGTCGCTTCGACTCGCGGCGCAGGATGCGGACGCAGGCGCTGTGGAACGTCATCACCCACATCGCGCTCGCCCGCGGGCCCACCAGCTCGGCGACGCGCTCCTTCATCTCGCCCGCGGCCTTGTTGGTGAACGTGATCGCCAGGATCTGGCCCGGGTGGACGTGCCGCTCGGCCAGCAGATGCGCGATCCGGTGGGTCAGGACGCGGGTCTTGCCGGAGCCGGCGCCGGCGACGATGAGCAGCGGGGAGCCGGCGTGGACGACGGCCTTGCGCTGGTTGTCGTTCAGCCCGTCCAGCAGTGCCGCCGGGTCCGCCGCGGGGCGCGGGGCGCCGTCGCGGTAGTACGCGTCCCGCTCTGCGGGCGCGTCGAAACGGCCGCCGAAGAGATCGTCCGGAACACGTCCCGGAACGTGCTCCTCAGGGGGCGGCGGCGGGCCCTGGGCCGAGGCCTTGAGGTCCGCCAGGGAACTGTCGTCAAAGAGGCTGCTCATCGCCTCCCGAGTCTAGGCGCCCGGACTGACAGTGCGGTCCGGGTCCCGGAAAGGGCCCCTCGGTTCCGCAGATGTGCGGGGGATGCGGTTTCCGACAACGACGGCCGCAGTTCCCTCACTTCTCGTACTTCTCTGTGCACGATCCTTCACAGAGCGCGAAAGTCACGAAAACGTATCGGGCATATCGAACACCAACCTTCACAAGGGCAACGGGAGTTGGCTACCGTGCTCCGCGGGCTGCCCGTACCCCCACCGGCGACTGGCGTCGGGACGCGCGGCCTACGCCGAGTCCGGCGCGCCCCACCAGGCACACCCGGAGCCGGGGACCCAATGACCTTGGGGTGAATCGGACCGTACAGCCCCGTGCGGACCGTAGGGCAGCCCTTCCGAACCACCCGCCCGAACCCGACAGCTAACCCGGTAGGCGGTCAACGGAAGGAGCGCCTCCCTTGGCGTCGCACCGCAAGCTGCGGAATCGGACGAATCGGCTGCGCACTTCGCAGGCCGTCGGCATCACCACTGCCGCCCTCACCTCGGTGGCCCTGCTGTCGCAGAGCGCGAACGCCGCTCCGGCGGAGCCCAAGCCGTCCCTCGAGGAAGTACAGAAGAAGGTCGACGAGCTGTACCGCCAGGCCGGCGCCGCCACGCAGAAGTACAACGCGGGCAAGGAGCGCACCGAGCAGCAGCGCAAGCACGTCGACGGACTCCTCGACGAGGTCGCGCAGCGCACGGACAAGCTCAACGACGCCCGGCGCGCGCTCGGTTCGCTGGCCGCCGCGCAGTACCGCGACGGCGGTACGTCTGCGACCGCAAACTTGCTGCTCGCCGACGACCCTCAGCAGATGTTCGACCAGCGGCAGTTGATGAGCCGGCTGACCGACCGGCAGCAGAAGGCCGTGAGCGACTTCAAGGATCTGCAGACCTCTGCGGCCAAGAAGCGCAACCAGGCCACCAAGAGCCTCGAGTCGCTCACCACCTCACAGACCGAGCTCAAGCGCAGCAAGCAGACCGTGCAGAAGAAGCTCGGCGAGGCGCGCAGGCTGCTCTCCGAACTCACCGCCGAGGAGAAGGCCCGGCTCGCCGCGATCGAGCGGAAGAAGAAGGCCGAGGCCAAGCGCAAGGCCGAGGAACTGGCCAAGAAGCAGGCCGAGGCCGAGCGCAAGCGCCAGGCGGAGGAGGCCGCCAAGGAGAAGGAGCGGGAGCAGGGCTCCGGCAGCGACTCCGGCTCCGGCAGCGACTCGGGGTCCGGCAGCGACTCCGGCTCCTACGCGGCCAAGGCCGAGAAGGTCATCTCCTTCGCACGCGCCCAGATAGGCAAGCCGTACGTCTGGGGTGCGGCCGGTCCGGATTCCTACGACTGCTCGGGGCTGACGCAGGACGCCTGGAAGACCGCCGGAATCTCACTGCCGCGCACCACCTGGGACCAGGTCGAGGTCGGCACCACCGTCTCGGTCGACAACGCCAAGCCCGGCGACCTCGTCTTCTTCTACGACGACATCAGCCACGTGGGCATCTACATCGGCGACGGCCAGATGATCCACGCTCCGAAGCCGGGCGCCAATGTCCGCACGGAGTCGATCTACTACATGCCGATCCACAGCGTCGTCCGTCCCGCCTGAGCGCGGCCCGACACGACGGTGCCCCGGTCCGAAGGCGGACCGGGGCACCGTCGTGTCGGGGGCCGTGCTCAGGTCCAGAGCACCGCGACGAAGACGTTGACGACGGTCAGCGCACCGACGATGCCGAACAGCGGCTTCTCCACCTTCTCGTCGTCCCGCTTCACGTAGACGAGCGCGAGGATCACGATCAGGAGGGCGAGCTTGATGCCGATCTTGAGGTTGTTCACGCTCTGGTCGTCGGCCTGGTTGAGACCGACGAGCGCGACGCCGGTGACCAGCATGGTGAGCGCACCGTGCAGCATGGCCGGCGAGAACCGGGCCGTGCCGTCACCCATCGCCTTCATCTGGGTCAGGAACCCGCCGAGCAGCGAGGCGATACCGATGATGTGCAGACCCACGAACACATTGATGAGGACGTCCATGGCTCCGGAGCCTAGCCGGGGGCATATCACTCACCGGCGGTCAGGGTCACCACGTTCCTCGCATCGGTCGTACAGCCCCCTACGAGTGTCCGCGCCCCGCACGTACCGGGCAGATACGGTCACCACTCCGCCTGCATACGCCAGTTGCGCACATTCCGTCACCGCGCCGTGACACAGAGGCCTACCGTCCTTGCCCAGGTGCCCGGCTACCCACCTGGCACGGCACAGCAAGGATGTGGAGGCCCTCGTGGCTGCGCACCGAAAACCCCGCACACCCCGAACACGCTCGCTCACCGGCCACACGGCCCGCACCGCACTCACCCTGGCGCTCGCCGGAGCCGCCTCGGCGACCGCCCTCGACGGCACCGGCCACGCGGATCCCCCGCCCACCCCGGCACAGGTGAAGGCGAAGGTCGACAAGCTGTACCGCGCGGCCGAGGCCGCCACCGAGAAGTACAACGGCAGCAAGGAGAAGGCGGACGCGGCCAAGGCCGCGGTGCGGCGGCTGCAGGACGAGGCGGCCCGCAGGACCGAGACGCTCAACTCGGCCCGCACCTCACTCGGTTCGGCTGCCACCGCGCAGTACCGGACCGGCGGCATCGACCCCTCGCTGCAACTGGCGCTGTCCTCGGAGCCCGACCAGTACCTGGACCAGGTGATGCGCGCGGACCGGGCAGGTGACCGGCAGGCCGCGACCATCACCGGTGTCCGTCACCGGCTGCGCGAGCTGGACCGGCTGCGCGAGCAAGCAGGCGCCAAACAGCGGGAGTTGAGCGGCCTCCAGGCCGACCTCAAGAAGCGCAAGAGCCAGATCACCTCGAAGCTCGACCGCGCGCGGAAACTCCTGGACAAGCTCACCGACGAGCAACGCGCCCGCATGGCCGGCGACTCCGGCCCCGACCGCGCCTCGCGCGACCTGCCACGGGGCGACCTGAAGGCACCCAACTCCCGGGCGGCGCGGGCCATTTCGTTCTCCCACGGCGCCCTCGGCAGCCCCTACGTCTGGGGCGCGACCGGACCGGACTCCTTCGACTGCTCCGGCCTCACCCAAGCCGCCTACCGCGCCGCGGGCGTCTCCCTGCCCCGCACCACCTACGCCCAGATCAACGCCGGCAAGCGCGTCTCCCGCTCCGAACTCGCCCCGGGCGACCTGGTGTTCTTCTACTCGTCGATCAGCCACGTCGGCATCTACATCGGCAACGGGCGCATGATCCACGCCCCGAACCCGAACGCCCCGGTGCGCATCGCGCCCATCGACGAGATGCCGTTCGCCGGTGCCGCCCGGGTGGTCTGAAAGACGCCGCCGGGAAGGTCAGACCAGGCGCCGGGCCGCCGCCCAGCGGGTCAGCTCGTGGCGGTTGGACAGCTGCAACTTCCGCAGTACGGCAGAGACATGGGACTCCACCGTCTTCACCGAGATGAACAGCTGCTTGCCCACCTCCTTGTACGCGTATCCGCGGGCGATCAGCCGCAGCACCTCACGCTCGCGCTGGGTCAGCCGGTCCAGGTCCTCGTCGACCGGCGGCGCATCCGTCGACGCGAACGCGTCGAGTACGAAGCCGGCCAGTCGGGGCGAGAACACCGCGTCCCCGTCCCGTACCCGGAAGATCGAGTTCACCAGGTCGGTGCCGGTGATCGTCTTGGTGACGTACCCGCGGGCGCCACCGCGGATCACACCGATCACGTCCTCCGCCGCATCCGACACGGACAGCGCGAGGAACCTGACCGGCCGTTCCACATCGGCCGCCAAGGAGGCGCAGCGGCGCAGCACTTCGACACCGCCGCCGCCGGGCAGGTGCACGTCCAGCAGGACGACCTCGGGCCGGGTCGCGGTGATCACACTGACCGCCTGATCGACGTCGGCGGCCTCGCCGACCACGTCCACGCCGGTCTTCTCGGTCTGCCCGATCTCGGCCTGCACTCCCGTGCGGAACATGCGGTGGTCGTCGACGAGGACGACCTGCACGCGGCGCGCGGGCTGCTCGGGGCCGTCCTCCGCCGCCTGTGCCATGTAAGCCGCGCCCACCGGCTGCTCCGGGGCCTCCGTCCGCCTCTCGGGCTCGGCCGGGTCCGGGGATTCGGTCCGCTCCGTCGCGTCGCTCATGGCGTCGCCGTCCTCTCCATCTCCAGCTCGACCTCGGTGCCACCGTCGGGCACCGCACGCAGTCGCGCCGTGCCACCGTTGCGCTGCATCCTGCCGATGATTGACTCCCGTACGCCCATGCGGTCGTCGGGCACCGCGTCCAGATCGAAACCGGGGCCCCGGTCGCGTACCGACACGAACACCGAGCTCTCCTCGACCTCGGCGAAAACCTGTACCGCACCGCCCTCGCCACCGTACTTGGCGGCATTGACCATCGCTTCCCGCGCTGCCTGCATCTGCGCCGAAAGCCTCTCGTCCAGTTCGCAGTCGCCGACCACGACCACCTCGAGCGGCACGCCGTGCTTGTCCTCGACCTCGGCGGCGTACTTGCGCACCGCGTCGGCGACGTTCCCCGGCTCCTCGTCCTCGTCCTTGCCGGTGCCCTCCGGCTTGTACAGCCAGGTGCGCAGGTCCCGCTCCTGGGCGCGGGCGAGGCGACGGACCTCGGAGGGACTCTCCGCGTTGCGCTGGATCAGGGTCAGGGTGTGCAGGACCGAGTCGTGGACGTGTGCGGCCACCTCGGCCCGCTCCTGGGCCCTGATGCGCAGCGTCCGCTCGTCGCCCAGGTCCTGCACCATCCGCACCACGTACGGGCCGGCCAGCAGGCCGATGCCCGCGACCACCGCGACCGCCGCCTGGAGAACGGAACCGAGGTGCTCGACGGAGCCCTGGGTGACGAAGATGCCCGTGACACCGGTGCCGACCAGTGCGACGCCGCCCGCGGCCCGGGCGATGTTCAGCGTGCGCCGTCGGCGGCCGACGGCCATCCAACGGGCCCGGCGGGCGTTGTCCGCCTGGCGCCAGACCAGCGCCACACCCGCCGCGACCAGCAGCGTCGGCCACAGATAGGCCCGGGACGGGCCTCCCATGTCCACACTGCCCACGAAGACCATGGACACGACGACCATCAGGAGCAGGGCGATGAACTGGCCCTTGTCGAGCCTGCCCACCACCAGCCTGCGCCGGCCGTCCGCCCCGGTCTCCGTCGTCACCGCCTGCGGGCGCTCGCCGCCGCTCGCGGCCGTACCGCCACCGACGCCGCCGACCCCGAGCGGCACGAAGAACCAGAACGCCCCGTACACGAGGGCCCCGAGGCCGTTCGCCATGAACAGACCGATGAAGACCAGTCGCACCCAGACGACCGGCAGGCCGAGATGCCCGGCGAGCCCCCGCGCCACTCCCCCCAGCCAGCGGCCTTCACCGCTGCGGTAGAGCTTGCGCAGCGGCTGCGTCTCTTCGGTGGGAGCGGCGGCGGCTGGCATGCCATTGATATTCACATGAGGAGCAGGGCCGTGGCATCAGGGTCGATCCCCCAGACGTCCCTGATCTCCGGGCCGCGAGCAGCCCGGCGGGCGGAGGGCGAGGGGCCACTCACCCGTCCCGCCCCTGAGAGGGACCGGGGGCGATATCAGGGTTCGGCCAGGGTCGTCCCGCCTGCCGCCGGGCGCCTTCGCCCGTCACCATGGACGTATGACAGATCGGGACCACGCTCCGCACTCCGGTACGCCCGCGGCCGAGCCGCCGGGAGCATCGGACGCTGCCGGGGCCTCCGTGCCGCGCGACTCCGGCGACCCCGGCGCGCAGGCGGGATGGGGCGCGGGCTGGGACTCGGGCCCTGGTCGTGGCTCGGGCGCGCACACGGCCACCGACGAGGCGCCGCCCGGCCCGCGGCGCCCCGGCAAGCTGCGCCGCGACACCCGGCACGGAGTGATCGGCGGCGTCTGCTCGGGCCTCGGACGGCACTGCGACATGGACCCGGTGATCTTCCGTATCGGCCTGGCCGTGCTCGCGGCGACCGGCGGCCTCGGCCTGATCTTCTACGGCTTCTCCTGGCTGCTCGTCCCCGCCGAAGGCCAGGAGGACCACGAGGGACGGCGCCTGCTGTCCGGCCGGGTGGACGGCGTGGGCCTGACCGCCGTGCTCTTCGCCCTGATCGGCTGCGGTCTCCTCCTGTCGATGGTGCGCAACGGCGGGGTGATGACGTTCGCCGCCGTCCTCGGTCTCCTCCTCGCGGGCGCCGGCTACTGGTCGCAGCAGCGCAAGACGGTCGACCCCGACCCGGTCACGGCCCAGACCGTGGCCGACGCACCGCCGGAGGCGAAGGCCCCGCCCGTCGCCGTACCGAAGTCCTGGTGGCGCGATCCGTTCGAGAAGGACGGCAGCGACCTGGCCGGCGGCGACTACCTCTGGGGACCACCGGACGCCGCGGCCCAGATCGCGACGGAGCTGGACGACGTGCCCCGGGCGCCGGCCGACGGCATCGCCACCGCCCGCCCCTGGGAGCCCGACCGGGCAGCGCCGCCGGGCCCGCCCGGGATCGGCGGCTGGGTCTTCCTGCTCGCTCTGCTGGCGGGCGGCCTCGGCCTGGGCCTCACCTGGGAGGGGCACCCGCTCACCACCACGCTCCAGACCGGTTTCGCCTGTGCGCTGGCGGTGACCGGGCTCGGCATCGCGGTCAGCGCGTTCCTCGGGCGTACGGGTCCGGGCCTGGTGATCCTGGGCGTACTGACCGCGGCGGCCCTCACCGCGGCCACCGCGGTCCCCGAGAACATCTCGACCCACTGGATCCGTACGGAGTGGAAGCCGACGGCGGCCGCCACGGTGAAGCCCCACTACGAACTCGACACCGGCGTCGGCACCCTGGACCTGCGCGGGATCGACCTCGCCGAGGGCCGGACCGTACGCACCGGCGTCGAGGTCGGGGCGGGCCGGGCGGTGGTCCGCGTACCGCGCGATGCGACGTTGAAGGTCGATGTCGCGGTGGGCGCCGGAGACATCAGGCTGCCGGAGTGGGACAGGAACGACGTGTTCGTGACGGTCGGAGAGGACCGCAAGGTGACCCTGCCGCCCCCTGTCGACACCGGCACGGCGGAGAACGGCCGGGGCGCGGACGACCCCGGCGCCGCCCCGGGCACCCGGGACCCGGACAGGACGAGGACCGGCACAAACGACAAGGGCGGCGGCACGATCGAGCTGCGGCTCGAGGTCGGCGTCGGACAGGTGGAGGTCATCCGTGCTGCGTCATGAATTCCGGCCGGGCCGGCTGATCGTGGGCCTCGCGTTCGCCGGAGCGGGCGTCGCCTACCTCGGTGCGGCGACGGGCCGTTGGGAGACCGAGTGGTTCGTGGCCATCCCGGTCGTCCTGGCGGGCCTGTTCTTCGGCGCGATCGCCGGCGTGCTGTCCTACATCATCCGCCGGCGCCGTGAGCGCAGGATCGCGTCCAGCGAGAACACCGAGGCACCGGCGAGCACGAGCGGCAGCCAGGCCATCAGGTAGGCAAGGTCATTTCCGTAGTAGTACGGCTCCACGGCCCAGCTCACCGTCAGCCACAGGCTCAGCGAGATCAGTGCGCCGCCGACCGCGGCGAGCCGCGCGAAGAGGCCGAACAGGGTACCTAGGCCGACCGCCAACTCCCCGACGGCGATGGCGTATCCGAAGCCCACCGGGCTCTTCTCCGCCAGTTCGACCAGGGCGGAAACGGCCGAGGTGTCACGGACCGCCGCCATCTGCTCGCCGATCGAACCCTGTCCCGACGACGACAGGAAGGCGCTGTCCGTGAGCTTGTCGAGACCGGCGTAGATGAAGGTGACGCCGAGGAAGATCCTGAGCGGGACCAGCGCATAGCGCGCCGCGTTGTCCCGCCAGCCGGTCCCCGGGTTCGCCGGGATGTACGGGTCGGTCCGCATGCCGTGCGCCATCGCGCCCTCCGCCTCTCGGTCGATCCGTCAACAGACGGGTGATCCGCCAACAGACCATACGTACGAGGTACAGCGCCCGCTCACCAGGCATGCGGCGGAAACCGTGACAACTCCCCGGGAGGGCTGTGCGGTCGCGCGGACCGTGTGCCGCTACTCGGTGACGTCGATCGTGCAGCGGTTCGTCTCCGCACCGGAGGCCGTGACCACCTGGACGTCCACCAGTCCGGGCTCCACATAGGCGGGTACGGGCACGGTGAGCACCGCGTCGGTGGGGTTGGCGAATCCACCGGGCACCGGGACCAGCGGGACATGGGCGTGCACGGCACCGATACGCACCACGAGGCGGGCCAGGCGGTCGGGGGTCCGGGCGCCCGGGGGCACGAATCCGGCGCCGCGGATCTCGATGTCGTCGCCGGTCCTGATAGGGGCGTCGAGGTCGCCCGGTTCCCGCGCCCGGACCACCGCGTGGATGACCGGGCGGCCGCCCTCCGCGAACTTGGCCGCCAGGTAGACGCCGGTCGAGACCAGCAGCAGGATCGCCGGTCCCCACGGCAGGTCGGGCAGTCGGCCGGGCTGGCGGGCCAGGCTGACCGCGGCCAGCACCAGGGCGGCGGTGCTCACCACGGCGTACTGCACGTCGCCGAAAGAGGCCCGGCCCGCGTCGTCCGTGAGCAGGTCGGCGGCCCGGGGGCGGTCGGCCGAGACCTTCTGCAGGCGCTGCCCGGCCACCCGTAGCGCGACGATCCGGCGGACCAGTACAGCCACGGTGCAGATCACGGCGAAGACGGCGAGGAGCGCCGCGCAGCGGGCGGGAGCGAGGCCGTCGAGGAGGCGGGTGCGGTCGGCGGCGGACGAGGCGAGGAGGAGTTCGGTGGCGAGCAGGAGCAGCGCATAGGCGAGCAGGAGAACCCAGCCGGCCGCCACGGAACGGGAGGTGGACAGGCGGTTGTCGTCGCCGACGAGCAGCGCGAGCGCACCGCCCCGGGTGCGCCAGTTCCTGGTGCCCGCGGTGAGCGCGGCGGCCACGACGACGGCTGCGACCACCGCCGAGGTACGTGCGGCGGTCCAGCCTGCCCCGATGCCGGTCAGCGCCGCGGTGAGGACGAGGGCGACGACGGCTCCCCAGACGACGGTGGCGGTGCGCCGCCATAGGCCGCGCAGCCAGGCCTCGCCGTCCGCCTTGCTCCGGGAGGCCAAGTCGACTGCTGCCTGCGTGAGTTCGTCCGACACCCACTGGCGGGAGGCGCCGGGCGAGTGGGCGAGTGCGGCGGGCAGTCCCGCACCGCCGGCCAGGCGTTCGCGCGCGGCGACGAAGGAGGCGACGGCCCGCCGGTGTCCCTCACGCGCGCCGTGCGGGCAGTCGCCGCACGTGCAGCCGCCTTCGTGTGCCTGCGGAACCGTTCCTTGCACTGCCACGACCGCGCCCCATCTCCCGGCTCGCCCCGATTCGGCGAACTCTCTTCTTATGAAAGGGAATTGTGCCGTGTCTGACAGCCAGTCAAGCGTGCGGGTGAGGTCGGTGCGGGGGTGATGAAGGTGGCGGTGCGTTGACGCGACGGCGCTCGCCCGTCGGCCGGGTCCGCGGGTGTGCGTCGGCCGAGGCCACGGCGGTGCGTTGACTCGGCTGGAAGAATGTGGCCATGGCCGAGATCATCCAGCGGGACGGCACCTGGGTCTTCGACGGCACGCTCTTGCGCATCACTCCGGGCCTGCATCGCAGCGTTCCCCTGCTGCGCCAGGCCTACGGCGCGATCGAGGTCCCGCTCGAAGCGATGGCCGGAATCAGCTTCGCGCCCGAGCGCCGTACGGGGTGGCTGCGGATTCAACTCCGGGACGGTGCCGATCCGTTGCTGCAGGCCACCGGTGGGCGGCTGCCCGGGCCGACCGACCCGTACCGCCTCGCCGTGGACACGAGTCACGGGGCGGTGGCCGAGTACATCGCCGACGAGGTGCGCAGGGCGCTGCTGCTCGAGCAGGTTCCGGACGGACCGACGGCCGGATATCTGCTGCCCGGGCCGGCGGTTCCGGTGTCGGTGCGGTGCAGCGACGGGACGGTGTCGTTCGACGGGCAGCGGATACGTATCGACTGGAGTAACACCTCGGACCGGATCAAGCGCGTCACGGGGCCGCGGATCTTCGGGCTCGATGCGCTGACCGGTGTGGAGTGGCTGCCCAACACCGGTACGGAGGAGGGGTGTCTGCGGTTTCTGACCACGCATGCGGCGTTCTCCGAGCTGCCGCCGGAGAAGGACCCGTACGCCCTGGACCTGTGGGGCAATCCGCGCAAGGACATGCTTGCCGTTCTGGTGGCGGCGGCGGTCACGTCTCGGCTGCCGCATCCGTGGGGGCGTTCCCGTTCCGGCTCGGGTGCCGATGACGGAGCGGCGGCGGGACGGGACCGGCGAGGCCGGCCGGAGGTGGCCGACCATGACGCGGTGCTGCGCCGGTTGCGGGAGGCGGGTGCGCTGCACCGTGAAGGGGTGCTCGACGAGGCGGAGTTCACGCTCGTCAAGCGTGCGGTACTGCGTGGGTTCGAGGATCCGCCGGGAGGTTGAGGCGCGTCACCGCGATCCGGGCCGCGGGCCCGGATCGTGCGGGCGCACGGGTCTTCTCAGTCGATCACCGGCATGTCATGGTGGGCACGCCGACGGTTTCTGACGACTCGTCAAGTCATGGTGTCGGCACGGGATTCGGTCGCCTGCACAGCCGTTCGCCTGCGCTCGCGCCCCGGCCCCGCCCACACACCCGATTCCGGTTGGAGGTGCCCAAGGTGGCGCAGGACTGGACGCCCATCTATCTCGCGCACCGGCAGACGTACGCCGCGTTCCTGACCGCGACGGACGCCGAGGCGCGCGTCTCCTGGCACCGCTGGCGCGGCGACTACCCGAGCAAGGAGACGGCGCTCGCGGAGACGGACGCGGCGTACACGCGCACCCAGGGCGAGTTCAACATGATCGACCTGGAGGGGCTCGGTCCGGTGGCCGAGGCGCGTGCGCTGGTCGACTGCATCCGCGGCATGCACGGCGCCGATGTCGAACCAGCCGGTATCTGGGCGGAGTTCAGCCGCCTGCGCGAGGTTTTCGTGGTGGCTGCGCGCGACCACCTCGGGGCCCATCTGTAGGACGGCGGGCGCTCGAGGCGCAGGCCCGGGTCGCCCGCCGCCGCGCCATCTCTCCGCACACCGGGACGCGGAGTACCGACTTCACCGGAACGACACCGTCCGTACAACCATGCGACAAAGGCCCGGGTCCTCCACTGCAGACCCATCGATCTCACTGGAGGATTCGTGCGCAAGACCCCCCACGCCCTGGCCGCCCGCTGCGCCGTCGTCGCCGCGCTGCTGACGGCCCCGATCGCCGCCGCCTTCCCGGCGTCGGCAGCAGAACCGGCCGCGGACGCTCCCTCCGCGGCCGCACCGGACGCCGACTTCGACGGGGACGGTCAGGCCGACGTCGTGACGGCCGCACCGGAGGCCACCGTCTCCGGTGCGGAGAACGCCGGCTACGTGACCGTGGTGTACGGCTCCGCCGCGGGCAAGGAGGTCCGCCACCAGACGGTCTCCCAGAACACCCCGTCCGCCGACGCCTACTTCGGCCGTGAGTCGGTGGCCCGCGACCTCGACGGCGACGGATACACCGACCTCGCCGTGGTCTCGGACAAGACCGTGTCCGTGCACTGGGGCTCCGAGACCGGCCTGTCCGGCGAGTCCACGCCGCTGCCGGACTCCGCGAACGTCTCCGGATTCGTCCTGGCCGGCGGCGACTTCGACGGCGACGGCAACGCCGACCTGGTCACGGGCGACGACGAGGGCGACGCGGGATGGGGAGGGCTGCAGATCCAGTACGGCCCCTTCGACCGTGACGCCGCACCGGCCAGGACGGACCACCTCGACACCGACCGCACCTTCGCCCCGCACTCCCTGACCGCGGGCGACGTCACCGGTGACGGCAAGGACGACCTGGTCACGACGCACCACTTCGAGGAGAAGGCGGAGTCGAGCCAGTTCTGGGCGGGCACCGCCGACGGCCTGTCCACCAAGTCGACGGAGCTGCCCGGCGCCGCCGAGGCCACCATCGGCGACGTCGACAACGACGGGCACGGCGACGTGGTGCTGCGCACCGTCCCCGGTGACATCGTGGAGGACCTGCCGGACGACCACGGCACCCTCGAGGTCCTCTACGGCACCGAGTCGGGCCCCTCGACCACCCGCACCACGACCATCGACCAGGAGACGGCCGGCGTTCCCGGGGTGAACGAGGCCGGCGACCGGTTCGGCCACTCCCTCTCCGCGGGCGACACGGACGGCGACGGTTACGCCGACGTCGCGGTCGGCATCCCCGGCGAGGACTTCGACGGGATGAAGGACGCCGGTTCCACCGTTCTCCTCAAGGGCGGCAGCTCGGGCCTCAGCGGCGCCGGCGCCAAGGCCTACGACCAGGACACGGCCGGTGTGCCCGGAGTCGCCGAGGCGGGCGACGAGTTCGGCCGCGCGGTGGCCGTCCCGGGCGGCGGCGCGGGCTTCGCGGCGGGCGCGCCCGGCGAGGACACCGCGAGCCCCGACTCCGGCGCGGCCTGGCTGCGCCTCGGCACGTCCGGGACGTACGCCGTCGACCCGAGCGACCTGATGGAGTCGCCGGCCGCGGGCGGGGGCCTCGGCGGGAGCTTCGCGCACTGAGTCAGCGACAGGGCTGACGCGAGACCGGCAGGACGTGGCGTGGATACCGGACAGAAGACGTCGGGTATCCACGCCATGCTGGATCCATGACGACCGACTGGGCGGCCTTCAGTGCCGCGGAACCCGCCCTCGCCCACCGCGCCGAGAACCGCTTCGCCGCGTTCACCCACCACGTCCTCGCCACCCTGCGCAAGGAGGGTTCGCCCCGTACCTCGGGCCTCGAAGTGCGCATCCTGGCCGGTGAGCTCTGGCTCGGGATGATGCCCGAATCCCTCAAGGCCCGCGATCTGCAGCGGGACCCGCGCTTCGCCCTGCAGAGCAATCCCGGCACCGAGGCGGAGATGCAGGACGGCGACGTACGCGTGTCGGGGCGCGCCTTCGAGGTGCACGATCCCGACGTCATCGCGCGGTACGCCGGCGAGGTGAAGCCGCCGGAGCCGTTCCACCTCTTCCGTACCGAACTCACCGAAGTGGTCAGGACGTTCGTCGAGGGCGACGAGCTCGTCGTCGAGGTCTGGCAGCCGGGCGCGCAGCTGCGCACGATCCGCCGAAGCTGACACCGGGCGGTCCCGCGCCCCGGACGTGCGAGAGGCGCCGCCCGACCGGACGGCGCCTCTCGCACGCTCAGGTGGGGATCACTCCCACTCGATGGTGCCCGGGGGCTTGCTGGTGACGTCGAGCACGACGCGGTTCACGTCGGCCACCTCGTTGGTGATCCGGGTGGAGATACGGCCGAGCACGTCGTACGGCATACGCGTCCAGTCCGCCGTCATGGCGTCCTCGGAGGAGACGGGCCGCAGCACGATCGGGTGCCCGTAGGTCCGTCCGTCGCCCTGCACGCCGACCGAGCGCACATCGGCGAGCAGTACCACCGGGCACTGCCAGATCTCCCGGTCGAGCCCGGCCGCCGTGAGCTCCTCACGGGCGATGGCGTCAGCCTCGCGGAGCAGGTCGAGCCGCTCCCGGGTGACCGCGCCGACGATGCGGATGCCGAGGCCCGGTCCGGGGAACGGCTGGCGCTGGACGATCTCGTCCGGCAGGCCGAGCTCCTGGCCGACCATCCGGACCTCGTCCTTGAACAGCTGGCGCAGCGGCTCGACGAGTTCGAACTCGAGATCCTCGGGGAGGCCGCCGACATTGTGGTGCGACTTGATGTTCGCCGCGCCGGTACCGCCGCCGGACTCCACCACGTCCGGGTAGAGGGTGCCCTGGACCAGGAAGGCGACGGGCTCGTCGGTGGCGGACGCCTCGGCGATGATCTCGGCCTGGGCCTGCTCGAAGACCCGGATGAACTCCCGGCCGATGATCTTCCGCTTCTCCTCGGGGTCGGACACCCCGGCGAGCGCGTCGAGGAAGCGCTGCTGCGCGTCGACGACCTTGAGCTGCACGCCCGTGGCCGCCACGAAGTCCTTCTCGACCTGCTCGGTCTCGCCCTTGCGCATCAGGCCGTGGTCGACGTACACGCAGGTCAGCTGGGTGCCGATGGCCTTTTGGACCAGGGCGGCCGCGACCGCGGAGTCGACGCCTCCGGACAGGCCGCAGATCGCGCGCCTGCCGCCCACCTGTTCGCGGATCGCGGCGACCTGCTCGTCGATGACGCTGCCGGTGGTCCACGACGGCTTGAGGCCGGCGCCGCGGTACAGGAAGTGCTCGAGCACCTGCTGGCCGTGCGTGGAGTGCATCACCTCGGGGTGGTACTGCACGCCGTAGAGCTTCTTCTCGTCGTTCTCGAACGCGGCGACCGGGACCACGTCCGTCGAGGCCGAGACCGCGAAACCCTCGGGGGCGGCGCTGCACGCGTCGCCGTGCGACATCCACACGGACTGCTCGGTGGGCGTGCCCTCGAAGAGGGTCGAGCCGGGCTTGGACACGTGCAGCGGGGTGCCGCCGTACTCGCGGGCGCCGGTGTTGTCGACCGTGCCGCCGAGCGCCGTGGCCATCAGCTGGAAGCCGTAGCACATCCCGAAGACCGGGACGCCGGCCTCGAAGAGCGCGCGGTCGACGCTCGGGGCTCCGTCCGCGTACACGGAGGAAGGGCCGCCGGACAGGATGATCGCCGCCGGGTTCCTGGCCAGCATCTCGGCGACGGGCATGGTGCTCGGCACGATCTCGCTGTAGACCCGGGCCTCCCGCACGCGGCGGGCGATGAGCTGGGCGTACTGCGCACCGAAGTCGACGACCAGGACGGTGTCGGGAGCGGCAGCTGGGGACACTGAAGACACTGCGGGCGGCCTTCCGGCGGTGGGTGAGGGGGGTCTCTACCGGTCGATTCTAACGGTGTCGGAGAGTCCGGCAGTCGCCGACGGAGTGCGCGGGACCGCTGCCGTACGTCTCACCATCCGGGAACCCACCAGGGCCAGGTTGACCGGGCACGCGCGCCTGGGGACATACTGACCAGGTGAACACGCACCTCGGCTTCCTCTTTACCTATGGCACCCGGCCCGCCGGCTGCCATGGTCGAGCTGCTTGATCACCTGACAAGCGACTTCCAGGCGCCCCGGGCCGACAAGGCCCGGGGCGCCTGTCGTGTCACCCGGGTCCGGTCGCTCCGGGGCATCCCTTCACCAAGGAGCCCCGACATGACCGCCACCACCGCCACCGCCTCGACCGACGACGGCTCGACCGCCGAGGACGTCACCGGTGCGCGTACGCAGGACGCCGCCTCCCTGATCACGGGCGCGCGCGAGCGCATCGACGCGCTCGACGACCGGATCATCGGCCTCATCCAGGAACGGATGGCCGTCTCGTCGGTGATCCAGGAGTCCAGGATCCGCTCGGGCGGCCGCCGGGTGAACCTCTCCCGCGAGATGGACGTTCTCAGCCACTACAGCGACGCACTCGGCAAGCCCGGCACCTCGCTCGCGATGACCCTCCTCGAGCTGTGCCGCGGCCGCGTGTGAGGCACCGCTTCCGCTGCCCGGTACGGAGCACGACGGTGCCCGGACCTGAGTTCGGGTGCGCTCTCACCCGTACGGCGCGTGACCGGTTCGCGGCGGTCTTCGTTGGTCCCGATGTCCGTGCCAGCCAGGCGCGGGCCCGCACGAACCACGCGTGGCTCCGCTGGAGCGATGAGACGTACGGCTCGCGCCGCACGTCGTGGGACCTCGCTCCAGGGTGTGACCGGGCGGCAGGGGACAGCAGTCCGGTCACGACACAACGGCCGGTTCCGGGGACGCCCGGGACCGGCCGTTTCGCGTCTCGTCCCCTTCCCGTACGGCCCGAGAGCCCCGCTTCCACGGGGTCGACTCGACTTCGCGGCCCTCGCGGCCACTTGACCGGCGCGATCGCCGGACGTCCGCGTGACCGGGACCGTAGAGCCTCCGCTCCGGGATCCAACGGTCGCGTGATTCAGGCCACATGAGGAAAGTGTCGGTTCGCGGACAACCATTCACAGGTTTCGCGGGTCATGCATGCGAATCAACGGCCGTACCCGCGCCCCGCCGCGGAGGCCTCCACCCGTGTCGCGCGGTTCGCGCGGCACGCCGGACACTCCGAGGTCTTCATGACACTTCGTCGTGCGACGGCCATCGCGGCCGCAACGGCCGTGATGGCCCCTGCCGCGCTCCTGGCCGCGCCGAGCGCGTACGCGACGGAGGGCTCCTCCCCGACGCCGACGCCGTCCGTGTCCGACAGCAGCCCCGGTACGACCGCGTCCCCGACGCCGAGCGAGACCCGGAGCAGCACACCGCCCGAGGAGCCCGGCGGGTCCGAGACCGCCACGGCGACCGCCGAGCCGAGCGTGACGGACTCCACGGACCCGGAGCCCGGCGCGAGCGAGTCGGAGTCCGGCGAGCCGAGCCAGGAGCCCACCGACCCCGGGGAGTGCGCGGACTCCAAGGTCGACCTCGACATCAAGGGGCTGCCCGGCAAGATCGCGACAGGCAGTGGCTGGCACAAGTTCAGCCTGACGGCCGGCAACGAGTCGCAGACGGTACTCGAGGACATCGTCTTCCTGGCCGGCGCGTCCGCGGACAAGGACGGCGAGGACGTCTTCAAGAGCAAGCAGGTCGAGATCCAGGCGTACAACCCGGACGACAGGACCTGGGAGACCGTCGGCACCGACGACTACGCGGTGGGATTCGTGGGCTGGACCGACGAGTTGAAGCCCGGCCACACCGTCGACATTCCGATGCGCCTGAACGCCCGGGCAGGTGCCCCGGTCGGCTCCGGATTCTCACTCGGCGCCAGTGTCTACCTCGACGAGTCGGGTGACTGCGCCGGGTTCGGCGAGGTCGCGTACAAGTTCCGGATCGTTGCAGCGGGTTCCGACACCGAGGGCACGAAGCCGCAGGAAGGCGGCAGGGCTCCGGTCACCGACGAGACGCCGAGCAAGCCGGTCGTCACCGAGGTGACCGGCAACCTGGCACGGACCGGGTCGAGTTCGATGCTGCCGACCATCGGCCTGATCGGCGGCATCGCCGTTCTCGCCGGTGCCGGCGTGGTCTTCGCCGTCCGCCGTCGCGGCGCCGGCGAGCCGCCCGCCTGAGCGGGCGGTGACGACGGAGGGACCTGCGCTCGGAGGGGGGTGCAGGTCCCTTCGTACGTCGTCCGCCGGGTGCCGAACGCGCGGCGCCTCAGCCCGTCAGGCACTCAATTCGCAGGCGTGGCCACGCCGTTCGCGTCCCTCTTCGGCGGCAGCGTCGGCATCCCGAGGAACGGCAGCTTCAGCGCGCCGAAGGCGTCGGCCGGCACGGCCGGGGCGCCCGGCGCGACCGGGTCGACCCTGATGTACGCGGTGCCCGGCTCGGGACGCGGGTCCTTGTCGCCCTTGTTCGGCCACAGGGACATCGCACGCTCGGCCTGCGCGGTGATCGTCAGGGACGGGTTCACACCGAGGTTCGCGGTCACGGCCGCCCCGTCCACGACCGAGATGCCGGGGTGCCCGTACAGCCGGTGGTACGCGTCGATCACGCCGGTGCGCTCGGAGTCGCCGATCGGGCAGCCGCCGAGGAAGTGGGCGGTGAGCGGGGTGCCCATCAACTCGCCGACGTTACTGCCGGGGAAGCCGTTGATCTCCTCGGCGATCAGGCTCGCCGCGCGGGTGGCGGCCTCGATCTGGTTCGGGTTCGGCGCGCCGTGGCCCTGCCGGGCGGTGAGCAGTCCCTTGCCGAGGCCCTTGGGCTTGCGGTGCGTCGTCAGGGAGTTGTCCAGGGACTGCATGACCAGGCCGATGATGGTGCGCTCGGACCAGCGGCGGTTGGAGAGCGAACGCGCCGTCATCAGCGGATGCCGCGCACAGTTGGCCAGCCAGGCGGCCACCCGGTGCGTGCTGAACGGGACTTGGAGGATCGTCAGGCCGCCCATCGCGTTCGAGCCCTTGCCGTAGCGCACCGGCTCGATGTGGGTGTCGGCGTCCGGGTGCACCGACGAGGTGATGGCGACACCCTTGGTGAAGTCGGCCTTGGCCGTGCCGTGGCGCTTGCGGTAGCGCCGGTCGGTGGTCTGCGCGCCCACCAGGGCCTCGGAGTTGGTGCGGGTCAGGTCGCCGAGGCGTTCGGAGAGGTGCGGCAGCAGGCCCGCGTCCTTCATCCGGTGCAGCAGCGTCTGCGTCCCGTACGTGCCGGCCGCGAGGACCACCCGCCTGGCGCGGAACGTACGGCCCTGGCCCTTGCGCTTCTTGTCGGTCGGCAGCGTCCCGACCGCGTAGCCGCCGCGGGAGTCGTCGGTGACGGTGACGACCGAGGTGAGCGGATGGACGACGGCGCCCGCCTTTTCGGCCAGGTACAGGTAGTTCTCGTTGAGGGTGTTCTTCGCGCCGTGCCGGCAGCCGGTCATGCATTCGCCGCATTCGGTGCAGGCGCGCCGGGCGGGGCCCGCGCCGCCGAAGTACGGGTCGGCAACTTCCTTGCCCGGCTCGGCCGTTGTGTCTCCGGTCGCGTCCCGGCCGTCGCCGAAGAAGACGCCGACCGGCGCCAGATGGAAACTGTCCCCCACACCCATGGCCTGCGCGGCCGACTTCAGATGGACGTCGGACGGCGTCACGGTCGGGTTGAGGCGTACGCCGAGCATGCGCTTGGCCTGCTCGTAGTACGGACCCAACTCGTCGTGCCAGTCGGTGATGTCCTTCCACTGCGGGTCGTTGAAGAACGGCTCGGGCGGTACGTAGAGGGTGTTGGCGTAGTTGAGCGAGCCGCCGCCGACGCCTGCGCCCGCGAGCACCATGACGTTGCCGAGGAGGTGGATGCGCTGGATACCGAAGAGGCCGAGGGCGGGTGCCCACAGGTAGTTCTTCAGGTCCCACGAGTTGCGGGGCAGCGACTCCCGGCTGAAGCGGCGTCCGGCCTCGAGCACGCCGACCCGGTAGCCCTTCTCGGTCAGCCGGAGCGCCGAGACGGAACCTCCGAATCCGGACCCGATGACGATCACGTCGTAGTCGTAACCGTCATCGACGCCGTGGCTGTCGCCGCCACCGCCGACGTGGCTCTCGGGGCCGCCGTCGGGCGCGGGCCCGGGAGCGAGATCGCGCCCGGTCTCGTCCCGATTTTGGGCAGACTCATCCTGTGACACCGATACCTCCGGAAAACGTGCAGGTCAGCGTGGAGTGAGCGGAGCAGTGCACGGACTGCGCCGCCCCGCGAGGGGTCAGCGCAGCCGGAAGGCCTTCATCGCGCGCAGGCTCCGGCTCATGAATGCGGCGTACTTGGCGTCGTCCATGCCGAACGACGGCGCCATCGGCATCAGCCGCTGCTGTGCCACGGTCTGCGCCTCGGTGTACTTGAGGATGCCCTCGCTGCCGTGCCGCCGGCCGAGGCCGGACTCCTTCATGCCGCCCATCGGCGACTGGACGCTGCCGTAGGCGGGGGCGTACCCCTCGTTGACATTGACGGTGCCGGTACGCAGCCGGGCGGCGACCTCGCGGCCGCGGCGGCCGTCCTTGGTCCACACCGAGGAATTCAGGCCGTACGCCGTAGCGTTGGCGAGGTCGACGGCCTCGTCCTCGTCGCTGAAGCGGTAGATGGCGACGACCGGACCGAAGGTCTCCTCGTTGCACACGGCCATCGGCGCCTCGACGCCGTCCAGGATGGTCGGCTCGTAGAAGTACGGGCCGATGTCCGGCCGGGCGACGCCGCCGGCAACCAGCTCGGCGCCCTTGGCCACGGCCTCCTCCACGTGCCGCGTGACGGTCTCCAGCTGTCGTTCGCCGACGAGCGAGCCCATGTCGGCGCCGTACGCGAGCGAGGTGCCGAGCCGCATCGCCTTGGTACGCGCCGCGAACCGGCTGACGAACGCGTCCGCCACCGACTCGTGGACGTAGAGCCGCTCGATCGAGATGCAGAGCTGGCCGGCGGAGGAGAAGCAGGCGCGTACCGCACCGGCGGCCGCCTTCTCCACGTCGGCGTCCTCGAGGACGAGCATCGCGTTCTTGCCGCCGAGCTCCAGGGACACTCCGACGAGGCGCGCCGCGGCGCCCTGTGCGACCTCGCGGCCGGTGC
The DNA here is from genome assembly GCF_003574445.1 of Streptomyces sp. YIM 130001. Classification (GTDB taxonomy): domain Bacteria; phylum Actinomycetota; class Actinomycetes; order Streptomycetales; family Streptomycetaceae; genus Streptomyces. The sequence goes on along the minus strand of NZ_KZ984548.1, from coordinate 271,947 downwards.
GCGTCGAGCCGGTGAACGACACGTAGTCGGCGTGCCGGACGATCTCGGGCCCGACGACCGGCCCGTCGCCGAGCACGACCTGGAACGCCTCGGCCGGAAGGCCCGCCTCGATCAGCAGGTCACGAGCCCACAGCGCGGTCAGGCAGGTCTCCGTGTCGGGCTTCATCACGACCGCGTTGCCGGCCACGAAGGCCGGCAGCGCGTCGCCGACGGAGAGCTCGAGCGGGTAGTTCCACGGGGCGATCTGGCCGACCACGCCGCGCGGTTGGCGCAGCTCGGTGACCTTGGTCAGGGTCGGGACCGCGCCGGTGTGGCGCTTGGCCCGCAGGTACGACGGGGCCTTGCGGCCGTAGTGCCGGGCCGCGACGACGACGGCCTGGACCTCCTCATGGGCGTGCAGCCGCGCCTTGCCCGTCTCCAGTTGGATGAGGTCGAGCACCTCGGCCTGCCGCTGGAGCACCAGGTCGTGGAAACGCAGCAGGACCGCGGCGCGCTTGCGTACGGGCACGGCGGCCCACAGGCGCTGCGCCACGCGGGCGCGCTCGAAGGCGGTCGCCACGTCCTCGGGCGTCGACTCGGGCAGGTCGGCCAGCTTCGCGCCGGTCAGCGGCGAATGGTTGGCGGTGCGGCCGGAGCCGACGACATCGCTGGTGAGCTGGGCGACCAGCTCCGGCGTGACCACGTCGGAGGCCGTACGGACACCCTGCGGTGCCGGTGCGGTGGGGTTCGTGCCGGTGGTGGTGCCCGCGGTGGAGGGGGCCTGCGAGTCCGTCATGTCGTGGAGGTTACGGCCCTGTCGCACGTTTGGGTACCCGGCGGTAACGAGCTTTCACGGCGTGCACACATCACGCCAGCGATCGCTGGCAGAAAGCCCCTGATCAGGGGCTTGTCACGGTCGGGACTAGTCGGAAGGGAAAAATGGAAGCTCCACGCCACGACGGCCGGAGGCCGGCGGCGGACAGTGCGGGTCCGCCACCGTTCCAAGTGCCATCGACCGACTCGTGCGCCGCTTTGGTCCCTCGGACGTCGGCCCCTCGGACGTCGGCCCCTCGGACGTCAGGGCTTCGTGATCTTCAGGTTGTCGATGGCCGTCTTGGCCACCTCACGGCCGCGCTCGGTGAAGTCGCCCTTGCCGGGATAGAGGACCGAGAGGCGGTACATGTCGCCCTTCCCGGTCCGGTAGTAGAAGATCTTGCCCTCGCGGGGCAGCGGCGCGTCCGTGTCCGAGTCGTCGGTGAACGTGATCGTACTGACGGCCGCCTTCTTCTCCTCGTACTTGATGTCGTCGTCGACGTCGACCTCGGGGGCCGGCTTGTCCGCCACGGTCCACGCGGAGGTCGTACCGTCCTCGATGGACCTGCTTTCCGCGTGAGCCTGACTCACCGCCGAGCTCTCGATCTCATCGAGCGAGTCCTCGGACTTCTTCATGAGGTCGAGTCGGATGTATACGGCGCCGCTCGGGTCCGTGTAGCGGATCCAGTGCTCGTCCTCCGCGTCCGGCTCCGGCTCGGTGTCCCCGTACCCGTTCGGCACCGCGAGCGTCGCTCCCAGCGGCTTGACCGGCTGCTCCTTCCAGTCGTCCGGCAGCGGCCCCGCGAAGGGATCGACGACCACGAGCACCGTCGCGAGCACCGCGGCGACCACCACCGCGCCCGCCGCGATCCAGCCCTTGCGGCTGAGACCGATGCCCTTGCCGCCACCCGGGCCCGACACCCGCACCACCTGTGCGGGCTGCGGCGGCTTCGCGGCCTGCTCGAGGAGCTGGCGCACCTGAGGCGTACTCGGACGCTGGTTGGGGTCCTTGACCAGGAGCCGATTGATCGCGTCCGCGAGGGGGCCCTTCGCCGAAGCGGGCGCCGCCGGGGCCGCGTTGAGCACCGACTGCAGGGTGGCCGGGGTGTTGTTGCGCCGGAACGGCGAGACGCCCTCGGTCGACGCGTACAGCACCACACCCAGCGACCAGAGGTCGGAGGCCGGGCCGGGGCGCTGCCCGAGCACCCGCTCGGGCGCGATGAACTCGGGCGAGCCGACGAATCCGCCGGTGTCCGTCAGGTTGGTCTCGCCCTCGATCTGCGCGATGCCGAAGTCGGTGAGGACCACGCGGTCGTGCGAACCGAGCATGACGTTGTCGGGCTTCACATCGCGGTGCAGGATGCCTGCCTGGTGCGCGGCGTCGAGCGCGTTGAGCACCTCGAGGCCGATCCTGGCCGCCTCACGGGCGCCGAGTGTGCCCTCCTGCAGGGCTGCCCCGAGGGAACGGCCCCTGACGAACTCCATGACGATCCACGGCTGCCCGTCCTCGACCGCGACATCGTGCACGTTGACCACGGCGGGGTGGTCGAGCCGGGCGGCGGCGCGGGCCTCACGGCGCATCCGCTCGAAGGCGTTGGCCCGCTCCCGCTCCGGCAGGTGATCCGGAACGCGTGGCTCCTTCACCGCGACCTCGCGGTCCACCGTCTCGTCCTTGGCCCGCCACACCGTGCCCATGCCACCGTGGCCGAGCTTGGAGAGCAGCCGGTACCGGTTCGCGATCAGGCGCCCGGCGCCCGGGTCCGGCGGCTCGTGGGCGGAGACCTGGGTGGGGACGACGGGCGTCTGCGGGTTGTTCGGCGGCTGCGGTGCCGGCGGAGGCGTGCCGGGCTGCTGCGGCTGGTTCTGCGACGGGTACGCCTGGGTCGGGTCGTACGCGTACGGGCTGCCCTGCCCCTGCCCCGGAGTGCCCGGCTGTCCGGGGCCGTTCGCGCCGGGATGCCCCTGGCCGTACGGGTCCTGGCCCTGCCCGGACTGCGCCTGCGCCTGCGCGTACGGGTTGCCCCCGGGGGCCCCGCCCTGCCCCTGCGGGTGCGGCGGGCGCAGGCCGTAGCTGGTCGGGTCCTCGGGACCGTAGGGAGTTCCCCCGTCGTTACTCATATGCCCATCCCTATCGCGTGCGGTGTCGCCAAATCCACCTCGGGTCGCCGTCGGTCACCGACCCGTGACGAGCGGCGCCTCGTTTCTTGCGGTTGCACACCATTTGGTTACGGGCAGGCGGGCAGCGGCGGCGGGGACGGCGGGTCGGCCGGGAACCGTTCGGCGGCCGGGAGACGGGCCGGCCCGGAAGCCGCAGCGGCTATCGCCCGCCCCGCACACCGAAGGTGTCGAGCGCGGTGTCGAAGTGGCGTTTGGCCTCGCCCTTCCTGGCGAGCGGTGCGGACACCCAGACGTCGTACATCCTGCCGCCCTCCTCCCAGGTCAGGTCGAGGGTGTGCCGCGCCCCCTCCTTCTCGGTGAAGCCGTCCCAGGTGAACTCCCAGAGCGCGGCGGTCCGGCCGTTGTGCGTCGTCTCGGTGACCCGGCCGTCGCGGTAGCCGGGGTTGTTGTCCGGGCCCTTGGCGGCCGCGCTGCGCATCGCGGCCATCGGCCCGCCCGGCACCGGCTTCGTCGACTTGATGCCGATCCGGACCTTGTCGTCGGCGGATACGTAGAACACCCGGGGCGCCTGCCGCTCACGGACGTACGCGCGCGGCACCGCGAGGGAGAAACCCTCGGCGTCCTGCGCGATGCGATAGCCGGCCGGGACCTTCGGGCGCCCGTCGCCCCCGGGCTCGGTGACCGTCACCGTCGGCCCGGGGCTCGGATCACCACTCGTCTCCGAGGGCGGCTCCGTGGTGTGCGTCGTCTCCGGGGCCGAACTGGCCGGCGGATCGTCGTGGTCCTGACCGCGGTCCAGGAGGAACGCGGCGGCACCCGCTCCGGCACCGGCGACCGCGACGACGAGTGCAACGGCGATCAGCGCGGACCTCCGCGACCGCCGCCTGCCGGGCTCCCGCGGCACCGGCGCCTCGGAGAGCGCGGCGGCCGACGTGGCGGACGGCACCGAGGACGGTGTCGCGTCCGCCGGAAACCCCGGCATGTCGACGGGCATCGCGGCACGCTCCGCCACCCGCACGTCCGCGTGCGCCGGCGTGTACCCGGCCGGCACCGGCGGCATCGTGCCCGTCGTCACGTAGGCGGAGAGCAGCCGTTCGGCCTCGACCGCGTCGATACGGCGCTCCGGCGACCGTTCGAGGAGGCCGTGCACCGCGGGCAGCAACGGCGCCACCGCGGACGGCGGACGGATCTCGTCCATCACCACGGCATGCAGGACGCCGCCGAGCGAATCCCGGTGGAACGGGGACTCCCCGGTCACCGCCGCACACAGCAGCACCCCGAGCGACCAGAGGTCGGACTCGGGGCCGGTCTGCCCGCCCGCCATCCGCTCCGGCGCCGTGTACTCGGGCGAGCCGACGAACGCCCCGTACTCCGTGAGCGTCGTGGCCCCCGCGACCTGGGCGATCCCGAAATCCGTGAGCACGGCGCGGTCGGTGCCGGCCTCCAGGAGGACGTTGCCCGGCTTGATGTCGCGGTGCAGGACTCCGCGCGCGTGCGCGGCGCGCAGGGCACCGAGCAGCGACAGGCACAGCCGCGCGGCCTGCGCGGGAGAGACCGGCCCCTGCGAGGCCAGCCGGTCCGCCAGCGAACCGCCGTCGATCACTTCCATGACGATGTACGGCTGTTCGTCCTCGACCACCACGTCGTGCACGACGATGACGTGCGGATGCCGGACGCCCGCGACGATGCGCGCCTCGCGCAGCATTCGTTCCCGCAGTTGGCGCGCCTCGTCCGCGGACAGCGTCTCGTCGAGGCGCAGTTCCTTGACCGCCACCTCACGCCCGAGCACCTCGTCGACGGCCCGCCAGACGATCCCCATACCGCCTCTGCCGAGCCGCGCGCACAGCCGGTAGCGGCCCGCGATGACTCGGCTGCTTCCCCCGTCAGTCGCCATGCAGTCATCATGCCGCACAGGAACGATCTGCTCCGTCCCGGTGTCCGACCGCCACCTGCGGCAGCTCCGGCCCCACCGGACCCAGCGGCGTCCGTCGACGGCGAGGGGGACGACCCGGCTCCGCCGAGCGCCCCCGGCGATCGCCTACTTCGTAGGCCGATACGTGGCAGCCGCCTGCTCGTAGAACCGCGAGACCTCGTCCCGCTCCGACTCGGGGCCCTTCACCATCACCACGTGGTACCGGCCGTCGACGATCATCGCCAGGTTCCGCACGTAGACCTCGTCCTCGTCGCCCTCCTGCCAGGTGAACTGGCCCTCGGCCATGGCCCGGTCGCCGACGTCTATTCGGCGCATGCCCGTGGACGTGGACCAGGAGGAGTCCCGGAACGGCTGCAGCTCCCGCTCCTTCTCCCGCTGGTACTCCATCGGGTCGCTGCCCTGCGCGTCGGTGCCGTCCCGGCCGGGGACCAGCAGCAGCTCGAAGTCTCCCTTGCTGTACGTGACTTGGCCCTGGCCGTTCTTGCCCTTTCGGTCCCAGCCCTTCGCCACCGCCACGTGGAATCCCGCGGGGTCCTTCTGCAGCGTGAAGCCCTTGGGCAGGTCAGGGTCCGTCGTCTGCGGGTCCGGAGACCCCTTGCCCGTCTCCTCGGGCTTCTCCGATTTCCCGGGGCTCTCCGGCTTCTCCGGATCGGACGAGGCCCGCGGAGGCGTGTCCGCCGGGGCGGACTCGCTCGCACCGGCGCCCTGGGCGTCGTCACCGCTCCCCGAATCCGCCTTGGGCATGAACATCACGGCGTAGGCCACGGCTGCCACCAGCCCGAGCAGGACGAGCGCGAGCAGCAGCCGGCCGAGCCTGCGCGGACCACCGCGGCGTGGTTCGCTCGGCGGCTTCGGCGCCCGCTCGGGCAGATCCCGCTGCACCACGGGCTCCTCGCGCCGGGCGGGCCTCTCCCTGCGCACGGCCTTCTCCCGCCGGGCGCGCGGTTCCTTCGGCGGCTTGCCCTTCTTGTGCCGTCCGCCGTCACCCCTGCGCCTGCGTACGAGCTCGCCGCGGCGGCGTACGACGGGCAGCTTGCCGGACTCGTGCGGCAGCACCGGCACGACGTCCTCGCCGACCTCCGGCTCCGGCGCCGAGCGGATGAGCGAGCGCAGCCAGCCGCGCAGCTCCTCGAACTCGGGCCGCTCCGTGGGGTCCTGGCGCAGCAGCGACTCCACCACGGGCCGCAGCGGCCCGCACTCCTCGGCGAACGCGGGCGACTCCGCGCACACCAACTGCACGAGTTCGTAGGTGCTGTCCTCCGGATACGGCGCATGCCCCTGCACCGCCCGGAAGAGCAGCGCGCCGAGGGCCCAGAGATCGGTGGCGGGGCCGACCGGCGGCGCCAACTGCCAGTTCTCGTGCACCGGTCCGGCCTGCTCCGGCGACCAGCGCTCGGTCACCGCGCCGACCACCGTCATCCGTGCCTGTCGCGCCCGCTCCGCGTCCAGCGGGGTCGCGGGCCCCTTACGACGCGGACCGTCGCCCGCCACCAGGTCGTCCCAGCGAGCTCCGCCCGTGGCGTGCGCCGGCGCACCGGCGGGCAGACCGGCCGTCCCGGTCGAGGTGCCCGTCAGCCCGGAGCCATCGCGGGTGGCGAGCTCCTGGCCGACCGCACCACCGGTTTCCCAGGGCTCCCGCGGCTCGTGCGACTCCTCGGCCCCACCGGCATCCTGCTCACGGCCGGCCACCTCCACCCCGGCGTCCGTGCCGGCCCTCGCGGCCTCGCTGCGTGGAACCGCACCGTGCCAGCCGGGCGCCGGCTCCGCGGCGCTCGCGCCGCTGCGCTCGGAGAGGTGCCGCGGGCGGTGGGCCGGCTCCGGCTCTCGCCCGTCCGCGCCGTCACTCGCTCCGGAGAGGCGCCCGCCCACTCCGTACGGATCGACTATCCGTCCGGGCGGCCCTGCCTCGACGGGCCCGGACTCACCGGACTCCTCGGGCGCGAAGCGGTCCTCCTCGCGTGCTGCACTGCGCGGCCCCGGGAGGGCGCGCCCCTCGACGTCCTCCTCGCGCACGCGCGCCGCCGCGGCCGCCCGAGCGCCCGCGCGGTAGGCCGCGATCGCTCCGGCCCGCGCGGCCCGGGTGTCACCCACGGGCAGAGCGGGGCGCGCCCCGCCGTCCGGCCGGCCCTTGTCGAGCGCGGGAGCGCCGACCGCGACCTGACCCGAACTCCCGTCCCGATGACCGGAATTGATCGCTTCATACCCACCCGCCCCAGCCGGCTCCGGCAGAGCACTGCTCGAGTACCCAGCCCCGGGACCGCCCGAGCCGCCGTCCTCGCCGCCGACCGAGCCGTCGGCCGAGCCGTCGATCGGCTCATCGGCCTCGCCGTCGTCCGGCGGCGGCTCGGGCACCGGGTCGTACCCGCACAGTGCGTCCTCGGCCGCGCCTGCGGCCAGCCCGGTCAGCATGATGCGTCCGTCGTCGCAGACCAGGACCGTACGCACCGTGATGTTCCGGTGGACCCAGCCGTGCGCGTGCAGAACCCGCAGGGCCGTGAGGACGTCCGAGGCGACTTCCGCCGCCCGATACGGCGGCAGGGGCCGCTCGGCCAGGAGCGCGGCGAGCGGCCGCGCGGCCACGACCTCGCTCACGATCCACAGCGAACCGCCCTCCGCGAACACGTCGAAGACCTGGTCGAGCCGGGGATGGTCCGGAATCTGCGCGGCGGCCTGAGCGGCCTCGATGGCCCGCCGGACCGCCGGATCGGTGGGCTTGCGCGTGGTCCGCCCCGAGGCCCGCCGGGGCGCCGGCACCGTCCCTACGCCGCCCTCGTCGTCCAGCACCTCGGCCTCGACGACCTCGGGCAACGGCACCTGCCTGACCAGGACTTCCTGGCCGCTGTAGGTGTCGAACGCGCGCGTCTCGGCGAACTCGTACTCATCGGACGGCGGCAGTGGCAGACGGTAACGGTCGGCAAGTACACGTCCCGCGTAGTCGTCCACATCGCCTCCCCGTCAGCATGCGCGGCGCCCGATGCCCCTGTCCGCGCACTTCTACCCGTCCCTTTGTGCGCCAAGTCCGTTCGTTTCCCGCCAGATTGCGGTTGCGTAGGGTTCGCGCGTTCTCACGATACGTCACCACGCACATCTGTGCGGGTTATCCACAGGCATCGCGGAGAGCGAGGCCCTCACCAGGCCACTAGCCCCCAATTCCGCCCAAGGTGCGCCTAGTTGGGAACAATCCGATCAACGGGCATGACGATACGCGGTCACCCAGAGCACCACCCCGGGGTCCGCGGAAGTCGTTCGCGCGCTGCGGTCAGCCCTTCGGCTCGAAGGTGTCGAACGCCGTATCGCGCAGCTCGGCGCAGGACTTGTCGTCCCACTTGTCCGCCTCGCAGGTGATCATGATCGCGTAGGCGTGCGCCTTGTCCGTCACGAAGCCCCTGTTCAGTATCCGCACCGGCACCTTGCCCTCGGTACGGGTGAACTCCCAGTCGGCGACGGTCAGATAGCCGCGCCAGGACGAGGGCTCGAGCGACACGCGCTTGTAGTCGGTGGAGTTCTGCTTGACCGACACCTCGCCCTTCCGCCAGGCGTCGGCCGCGTCACTGCCCGGCGACCGGGAGAGGTCCACCTGGACCTTCGGATAGCCGCCGTCGCTCCCGGCATAGATCGCACCGGCGCCGGCACCCGACTCACCGGTCTGCTTCCAGCCCTCCGGCAACGCCACGGAGAACTCGAACTTCGAGTTCGAGACCGTCTCGTACCCGTCCGGGGGGCCGTCCTCGGGCTTGTCCTCGGCCTTGCCGCCGTCGTCGTCGCCGTCACCGGCGTCGTCGCCCTGCCCGCCGGCCTCCTCCTTGGGCTTGTCCGCGCCCTTCTCCGAGCCCGCGGACTCCTGGGCGCCCTTGCCCTTGTTGTCCCGACTGCCGTCGCCGGAACCGTTGTTCAGCGCGACAGCCAGCGCGGAGCCGAGCACGACAAGCGCCGCCACCACGGCCAGGATCACCATCTTGTGCCGCGCCAGCAGCCGCCCGAACGCCTCTCCCCCGGCGTTCACCCCCGACGGCGCGGAACTCGGCGGCGGCCCGGCAGGCCCGGCAGGCGTGGCGGCAGCCGCATCGGCCGCCACCGCTCCTTCGCCCGCGGCCGCACCGGCACCGGCCGCAGCACCCTTCCGCTTGCCCGACCCCTTCGGCTTCCCCGCCGGCGGAGGCGGCAACGGCATGGAGCGAGTCGAGTCCGCCGGGGGCTCCGGCGCCTTCTCCTCGGACTCCTCGGGCGCGTGGATCACGTCGTTGAGCAGTGCACGGGCCGCGGCATCGTCGAGACGCTGGTCCGGGTCCTTGGCGAGCAGACCGTAGATGACCGTCTCCAGCGGCCCCGCGTTCTTCGGCGGCTCCAGGTTCTCGGTCATCACCGCGGTGAGGGTGGCGATCGCCGACCCCTTGTCGTACGGCGGGACGCCCTCGACCGAGGCGTAGAGCAGACCGCCGAGCGACCACAGGTCCGCGGCGGGCCCGGGCTTGTGCCCGCGGGCCCGCTCCGGCGAGATGTACGAGGGGGCTCCGACGAGCATGCCGGTCGAGGTGATCGACGGGTCGCCCTCGACCTGGGCGATCCCGAAGTCGGTGAGGACGACGCGGCCGTCGTCCTCGGAGATCAGTACGTTCGACGGCTTCACATCGCGGTGCAGGATTCCCTCGCGGTGCGCAAAACGCAGCACGTCGAGCACCGCGAGCCCCACCTCGGCGGCGCGCCGGGGCGTCAACAGCCCGTCATCACGGGTCACCTCGGCGAGGGACTTGCCCTCGATCAGCTCCATGACGATCCACGGCCGGTCGTCCTCGTCGACCACGTCGTAGACCGTCACCGCGCCGTTGTTCCGGATCCGGGCGATCGCCTTGGCCTCGCGCAGTGTGCGCGTGATCAGCCGGCGCTTCTCGTCCTCCTCGATGGCCGAGGGAAACCGCAGCTCCTTGACCGCGACCGTACGGCCGAGGGTCTCGTCGACTGCGCGCCAGACGGTGCCCATTCCGCCGCGACCGAGGACCTCGCCCAGGCGGTACCGCCCGGCAAGGAGGCGCCCCGTGGTCTCCTTCGGCTGCTCAGCCTCCGACATGCGTCCCCTCTGCAATCAACCCGCCCTGGCAGAGCCTCCATTGTCCCTCATGCCCGGGGTAGGGGAAGTCCCGGGTCCGCGCCGCAACGGTGCGCGTTCGCAAGGCACCGCACCATGCCCGGCGACCTCGTCATATGCCACGGGAAGCCCGTTTCCGGACCGATTCAGCCGGTATCCACAGCCCGGCCCGAGCCCGCACCCGGGCCGGTGCGAATCACACGCACCACCGACCCAGCCACCGCCAACTCCCCTGCCGGGCAAGGTGGTTGCCCGGCAGAGGTCACCGCACGTCAGTCCGGCGAGATCTCCGGAGCACCGAGCCGCGCCGCGTCCGCCGTCAGGTCGTCCGGCTGGAGCTGCGACTCCCGCTCGGCCTCGACCCGCTTCTCGTAGTGCGTGATCTCCCGTTCGATCTGGTCCTTGTCCCAGCCCAGCACCGGCGCCATCAGCTCCGCGGCCTCCCGCGCACTGCGCGTGCCCCGGTCGAACGTCTCGATCGAGATCCGCGTACGCCGCGTCAGGACGTCGTCCAGGTGACGGGCGCCCTCGTGCGAAGCCGCGTAGACCACCTCGGCACGCAGGTAGTCGTCCGCGCCCGGCAACGGCCGGCCGAGCGACGGATCCGCCGCGATCAGCTCGAGCACTTCCTCGGCCATCGATCCGTACCTGTTCAGCAGGTGCTCGACGCGGACCACATGAAGGCCGGTACGGGCCGCGGTGCGCGCCCGCGCGTTCCACAGCGCCCGGTACCCCTCGGCTCCCACCAGCGGGATGTCCTCGGTGACACATTCCGCGACGCGCTGATCGAGGCCGTGCACCGCCTCGTCCACGGCATCCTTCGCCATCACCCGGTACGTCGTGTACTTGCCGCCCGCCACGACCACCAGACCCGGCACCGGATGGGCCACGGTGTGCTCGCGGGACAGCTTGCTGGTGGCATCCGACTCACCGGCGAGCAGCGGCCGCAGCCCTGCATAGACCCCTTGCACATCGTCCCTGGTCAGCGGCACCGCGAGCACCGAATTGACGTGCTCGAGGAGGTAGTCGATATCCGCGCTGGACGCCGCCGGGTGCGCCTTGTCCAGGTCCCAGTCCGTGTCGGTGGTCCCCACGATCCAGTGCCGTCCCCAGGGGATGACGAACAGCACGCTCTTCTCGGTCCGCAGGATCAGACCCGTCGTCGAGTTGATCCGGTCCTTCGGTACGACCAGGTGGATGCCCTTGGACGACCGGACGTGGAACTGCCCCCGCTCACCGACCATGGCCTGGGTGTCGTCGGTCCACACGCCCGTGGCATTGACGACCTGGCGTGCCCTGATCTCGTACTCCCCGCCGCCCTCCAGGTCCTGGACCCGGGCGCCGACCACCCGCTCGCCCTCGCGCAGGAAGCCGGTCACCCGCGCCTGGTTCGCGACCTTCGCGCCGTACGCCGAGGCGGTGCGCACCAAGGTGGCTACGTAGCGGGCGTCGTCCATCTGCGCGTCGTAGTACTGCAGGGCCCCGACCAGTGCGTCCTTCTGCAGACACGGTGCCACCCGCAGGGCGTGACGCCGGCTCAGGTGCCGGTGCATCGGCAGCCCCCGGCCGTGGCCGCGCGACATCGACATCGTGTCGTAGAGCGCGACGCCCGATCCCGCGTAGATCCGCTCCCAGCCCTTGCCCTTCAGCGGGTAGAGGAACGGCACCGGTTTCACCAGGTGCGGGGCGATGCGCTCCAGGAGCAGGCCTCGCTCCTTCAAGGCCTCCCGCACCAGCGCGAAGTCGAGCATCTCCAGATAGCGCAGCCCGCCATGGATGAGCTTGCTCGACCGGCTGGATGTACCGGATGCCCAGTCGCGTGCCTCGACCAGACCGGTGGACAGGCCGCGGGTCACGGCGTCGAGCGCGGTACCCGCGCCGACCACGCCGGCGCCGACGACCAACACGTCCAGTTCCCGCTCGGCCAGGCCGGCCAGTGCTTCGGCGCGCTCTGCGGGGCCCAGTGTCGCTGTCCTCACGGCTGCCTCCCGTTCGTTTCGGGTGTGCTCGGGCGTTTCGGATGTGCTCGGGCTCACGTCACCCATGCCCCGATTCTGTCCGCGTGCACGGACATCGGCCACCTCCACCTCTCAGCCTGTGGACAACACACGGTGGATCACGGCCGCACAATGCCGGAAATCGGTCATATTTACTCCTAACCTGACATTGCGCTCGTCCACCTTGTCCACAGGACTTGCGCGCTCCTCCCGCTCCGGCTACAGGGAAGGACGGCTCATTCCATGCCCGCAGATCTCGCCGTCATCGGACTCGGTCATCTCGGCCTGCCACTGGCCCAGGCCGCCGTGGCGGCCGGCATCGACACCGTCGCCTACGACCCGCGGCACAACGCCGACCTCACCGCCGGACGGCTGCCCGCGGACGAAGGCTCCCTGTCCGCCGCCGACCTGCGCCGCATGCTCGCGAACGGCTTCCGCCCCACCACGAACGCCGCCGAACTGGGCCGCGTCCGTACCGCCGTCATCTGCGCCCCCGCCCCGCTCGGCCCCGACCGCTCCCAGGACCTCTCCCAGGTCACCGAGGCCGCCCGCGCGCTCGCCGCCCGACTGCGCCCGCACACCACCGTCATCCTCGAGTCACCGGTACCGCCGGGCACCACCGAGGAACTCCTGCGCCCGCTCCTGGAGAAGGGCTCCGGACTGCGCGCGGGCCGCGACTTCCACCTCGCGTACTCCCCCGGCCGCCTCGACCCCGGCAGCCGCACGCACAGCCACGCGAACACCCCGAAGGTCATCGGCGGCATCACCCCCGCCTGCACGGAGTCCGCCGCCGCCTTCTACGGCCGGCTCTCCGACAAGGTGGTACGCGCGCGTGGACCACGAGAGGCCGAGACCGTACAGGTCCTCGAGACCAACTACCGGCACGTCAACATCGCCCTGGTCAACGAGATGGCCGTCCTCTGCCACGACCTCGGCGTCGACCTGTGGGACGTGATCCGCTGCGCCGAGACCAAGCCCTTCGGCTTCCAGGCCTTCCGCCCCGGCCCGGGAGTGGGCGGCCACGGCGTCCCCCTCGACCCCAACTACCTGCCGCACCCGACCCGCACCCCGGGCCACCCGCTGCGCATGGTCGGCCTCGCGCAGGAGATCAACGACCGCATGCCGAGCTACGTCATCCAGCGCGCCGCCACCCTCCTCAACGAGCACGGCAAGTCGGCCCGCGCCGCACGCGTCCTGCTGCTCGGCGTGACCTACAAGCCGGACCTCGCCTCCCAGGAGGGCGCCCCCGCGCACGAGATCGCCACTCGCCTGATGGAGATGGGCGCCGCCATCAGCTACCACGACCCCTACGTCCCGCACTGGAGGGTCCTCGGCCGCCCGGTCCCCCGCGCCGACTCCCTCTACGAGGCCGCGGCCGACGCCGACCTCACGATCCTGCTCCAGCCCCACCGCACGTACGACCTACAGGGTCTGGCCGTGAAGGCACAACTCCTCCTGGACACCCGCGGCGCCACCCCCATCGGCGCCGCCCACCGCCTCTGACACGCAGGAAAGGCCGCCCCGCAGAACAGCGGGGCGGCCCTTCCTGCTGCCGGGGCACGACCCCGGCGGGCGCTCAGCGGCTGTGCTGCGAGTCGGCCACAGTGACCTCGACCCGCTGGAACTCCTTGAGCTCGCTGTACCCGGTGGTCGCCATCGAACGCCGCAGCGCACCGAAGAAGTTCATCGACCCGTCCGGCGTGTGCGAGGGACCGGTCAGGATCTCCTCGGTGCTGCCCACGGTGCCCAGGTGCACCTTCTTGCCCCGCGGCACGTCCTCGTGGACGGCCTCCATGCCCCAGTGGTGGCCCTGACCGGGCGCATCGACGGCACGGGCGAGCGGCGACCCGATCATCACCGAGTCGGCACCGCAGGCGATCGCCTTCGGCAGGTCACCGGACCAGCCCACTCCGCCGTCCGCGATGACGTGCACGTAGCGACCGCCGGACTCGTCCATGTAGTCACGCCGGGCCGCGGCGACATCGGCCACGGCCGTGGCCATCGGGACCTGGATGCCGAGGACGTTGCGTGTGGTGTGCGCGGCGCCGCCGCCGAAACCGACGAGCACGCCGGCCGCACCGGTCCGCATCAGGTGCAGCGCGGCCGTGTACGTGGCGCAGCCACCCACGATCACCGGGACGTCCAGCTCGTAGATGAACTGCTTGAGGTTCAGCGGCTCGGCCGCGCCCGAGACGTGCTCGGCGGAGACCGTGGTGCCGCGGATGACGAAGATGTCGACGCCCGCGTCCACGACGGCCTTCGAGAACTGGGCCGTACGCTGCGGCGAGAGCGCGGCGGCGGTGACCACGCCCGAGTCACGCACCTCCTTGATGCGCCGGCCGATCAGCTCTTCCTGGATCGGCGCCTCGTAGATCTCCTGCAGCCTGCGGTTCGCGGTCTCGGGGTCGAGCTCCGCGATCTCGTCGAGCAGCGGCTGCGGGTCCTCGTAACGGGTCCACAGACCCTCGAGGTTGAGGACGCCGAGGCCGCCGAGCTCACCGATGCGGATGGCGGTCCCCGGCGAGACCACCGAGTCCATCGGGGCTGCCAGGAAGGGCAGGTCGAAACGGTAGGCGTCGATCTGCCAGGCGATCGAGACCTCCTTCGGGTCCCGCGTGCGCCGGCTGGGGACGATGGCGATGTCGTCGAACGCGTACGCCCTGCGGCCGCGCTTGCCGCGCCCGATCTCGATCTCAGTCACGTTGGGTGGCCTTTCCGTCTTCCGGTCCTGCGTCTTCCAGTATCCCCGACCGCACACCGAGGGCTTCCCCGGCCGCACGGGGCGGCGCACCGAGGCCCGCGGGCACAGTACCCGCGGGCCTCGTCGTGTGCGTCCGCCGTCCGTCTAGCGACCCGCGTAGTTCGGTGCCTCGACGGTCAACGAGATGTCGTGCGGGTGGCTCTCCTTGAGCCCCGCCGACGTGATGCGTACGAACCGTCCCTTGGCCTTCAGCTCCGGGACGTCGGCCGAGCCGACGTACCCCATGGAGGCCCGCAGGCCGCCGATCAGCTGGTGCGCCACCGAGGACAGCGGGCCGCGGTAGGGCACCTGGCCCTCGATGCCCTCGGGCACGAGCTTGTCCTCGGACAGCACGTTGTCCTGGAAGTAGCGGTCCTTCGAGTACGAGCGGGCCTGCCCGCGCGACTGCATCGCACCCAGCGATCCCATGCCCCGGTACGACTTGAACTGCTTGCCGTTGACGAACACCATCTCGCCCGGCGACTCCTCGCAGCCCGCGAGGAGCGAGCCCAGCATCACCGTGTCCGCGCCGGCGGCGATGGCCTTCGCGATGTCGCCGGAGAACTGCAGTCCGCCGTCACCGATCAGCGGCACACCCGCGGCGTGGCAGGCCTTCGCGGCCTCGTAGATCGCCGTGACCTGGGGGACGCCGATACCGGCGACCACCCGCGTGGTGCAGATGGAGCCGGGTCCGACGCCGACCTTCACGCCGTCGACACCGGCGTCGATGAGGGCCTGGGCGCCGTCCCGCGTCGCGACGTTCCCACCGACGATGTCGATGTCGATGTGCGTCTTGAGCTTGGCGATCATCTCGAGGATGCCGCGGCTGTGGCCGTGCGCACTGTCGACCACGAGGAAGTCCGCGCCGGCTTCGACGAGCGCCTGCGCCCGGTCGAACGACTCGTCCCCGACGCCGACCGCGGCACCGACGACCAGACGGCCCTCGGCGTCCTTGGCCGCGTTCGGGTACTTCTCGGCCTTGACGAAGTCCTTGACGGTGATGAGGCCGCGCAGCACGCCCGCGTCGTCGACCAGCGGCAGCTTCTCGATCTTGTGCTTGCGCAGCAGCTGCATGGCGTCCTCGCCGGAGATGCCGACCTTGCCGGTGACCAGCGGCATCGGCGTCATGACCTCGCGGACCTGCCGGGAGCGGTCGTTCTCGAAGGCCATGTCGCGGTTGGTGACGATGCCGAGCAGCTTGCCCGCCGGGTCGGTGACCGGCACACCGCTGATCCGGAACTTCGCACAGAGGTCGTCGGCCTCGCGCAGGGTCGCGTCGGGCGAGACGGTGATCGGGTCGCTGACCATGCCGGACTCGGAGCGCTTGACGAGGTCGACCTGATTGGCCTGGTCCTCGATCGAGCTGTTGCGGTGCAGTACGCCGGCGCCGCCCTGACGTGCCATGGCGATCGCCATGCGGGCCTCGGTGACCTTGTCCATGGCCGCCGAGAGCAACGGGATGTTCACCCGGACGTTGCGCGACACGCGGGAACCGGTGTCGACCTTGTTCGGCAGCACCTCGGAGGCGCCCGGCAGCAGCAGGACGTCGTCGTATGTCAGCCCGAGCATCGCGAATTTTTCGGGCGCTCCGTCGACGTGGTCACTCATGACACCTTCCCCAATGCTCTTGCCAGGCGCGGACCACCATGCTAACGGGCCGCGGAGGTACTTCATTCCACGATCGCACCGACTGCTCAACCGAACTTCGTCGTGCGTTCCTACGACCGCGCCCGCACCCCCACGACCGGGAGTTGCTACTGCCCGGCGAGCGCCCGCAGCCGGCTGAGTGCACGGTGCTGGGCGACCCGGACGGCACCGGGCGACATACCGAGCATCTGGCCGGTCTCCTCGGCGGTGAGGCCGACGGCGATCCGCAGCAGCAGCAGTTCGCGCTGGTTCTGCGGGAGATTGGCGAGGAGCTTCTTGGCCCAGGCGGCATCGCTGCTGAGCAGCGCCTGCTCCTCAGGACCGAGTGAGTCGTCGGGCCGCTCGGGCATCTCGTCGGACGGCACGGCGGTGGATCCGGGGTGCCGCATCGCGGCCCGCTGCAGATCGGCGACCTTGTGCCCGGCGATGGCGAAGACGAACGCCTCGAAGGGACGCCCGGTGTCCTTGTAGCGCGGCAGCGCGAGGAGTACGGCGACGCAGACCTCCTGCGCCAGATCCTCCACGAAGTGCCGTGCGTCACCCGGCAGTCGGGACAGCCTGGTGCGGCAGTAGCGCAGCGCGAGCGGGTGGACATGGGCCAGGAGATCGTGCGTGGCCTGCTTGTCGCCCTCGACGGCACGATGGACCAGATCGCTGATCACCGTCGTCCCGTCGTCCCGCATCGGTCCATGGTGCCTTGGTGTCTGCCGATCTGCGGCACCGCGTCCGTAGTTGTGCATGGAAGCGTTATGAGCAGGCGCGCCGGAACTCATCTCCTGCGCCCTCCCCTCCCGCTCGGCCGAATCGTCCCCGAGGAACTCCACACCTCAAGGATGCGGCATCTCGTGGGAAACAACCTAAGCCGCTGTACGAAGCGGGTTGCAGGGGCGTCCGCCACCCCGCCCGCACGTCGGCGGAGGGCGATGCTCCCACCCCCGCGACACAGTGGAGGGTGTGGGTCTTTCACCACACCCCCCGAAGAGTCCGCACAGGACTTCGCGGGCACGGCCTAGCGCACCAGACCCCAGCGGAAGCCCAGCGCCACGGCGTGCGCCCGGTCCGATGCGCCGAGCTTCTTGAACAGCCGGCGCGCGTGCGTCTTGACGGTGTCCTCGGAGAGGAAGAGCTCGCGCCCGATCTCGGCGTTCGACCGGCCGTGGCTCATGCCTTCGAGCACCTGGATCTCCCGCGCGGTCAGCGTGGGAGCGGCGCCCATCTCGGCGGAACGCAGTCGGCGCGGGGCGAGCCGCCAAGTCGGGTCGGCGAGCGCCTGCGTGACGGTCGCGCGCAGTTCCGCACGCGAGGCGTCCTTGTGCAGATAGCCGCGGGCGCCGGCGGCGACCGCGAGTGCGACCCCGTCGAGATCCTCGGCCACCGTCAGCATGATGATCCGCGCGCCGGGGTCGGCGGACAGGAGCCGGCGCACCGTCTCCACACCCCCGAGCCCGGGCATGCGTACGTCCATCAGAATCAGGTCCGAGCGGTCGGCGCCCCAGCGGCGGAGGACTTCCTCGCCGTTGGCCGCTGTCGTCACGCGCTCGACACCGGGCACGGTCGCGACCGCGCGGCGGAGCGCCTCTCGGGCGAGCGGGGAGTCGTCGCAGACGAGGACGGAAGTCATGATTGGCGTCCTCCGCGGCTCTCACAGCTGCTGCGCGTCACCTTGAGCCTCCAGGCTGGGTACGAATCGTCACCTGTGCGGTTGACGCTCTCGGACATGTGCCCGAGCGCTTGGGTTTTCAACCGCCTCGCACTCTCAACGATGGTCACCCGAAAGAGTTACGGGTCCGAGCACCTGGTTCGGCACTCTACGTAAGGGCCTGAATACACCAGAGAGTCCGCAGGTCATCGCGACATCGCCGAGCAGTGTGCCCCATTCAGGCTGGATTTCTTCCCTTTTAGTGGTGTTTGAGGCTAGATTCGCAATGAGTCATATTTACATCTCCTACGACAGTAGATGTACCGTCGTGGGCACTGAAACCGCCTCAGAACGGCTGCAAGGGGACACGTAATGGCAGACTTCTCCCGCCTTCCCGGACCGAACGCTGATCTGTGGGACTGGCAGCTCCTGGCCGCGTGCCGAGGGGTCGACAGCTCGCTGTTCTTCCACCCGGAGGGCGAGCGGGGAGCGGCACGAAGCGCCCGCGAGAACTCGGCCAAAGAGGTCTGCATGAGGTGCCCGGTGCGCGCCGAGTGCGCGGCCCACGCCCTGGCCGTGCGCGAGCCGTACGGGGTGTGGGGCGGGCTGACCGAGGACGAGCGCGAAGAGCTCATGG
This sequence comes from Streptomyces sp. YIM 130001, assembly GCF_003574445.1. GTDB lineage: Bacteria > Actinomycetota > Actinomycetes > Streptomycetales > Streptomycetaceae > Streptomyces. The sequence goes on along the minus strand of NZ_KZ984548.1, from coordinate 253,361 downwards.
GACGGGCCCGCAACCGGCTCGTGACGGCCGCGACCTCAGCACCTTCCTGAAGGAACGTTTCTTCGAAACTCGGCGGCCGCGGGAGGCGACCGCAGGGCCGAGACGACGTCCGGGCCCGGGCGACCGCGTCAGAGCGCGGCGGCCGTGGCCAGTTCGTCGAGGGTCGCGGCGACGGCCGGGACCTGGGCGAGGTCCGGCAGCGTGAGGGCCACGATCTCCCGCCGCACAGCCGGTTCGACCGTCACGGTCCGCACTCCGCGGGCCCGGACCGAGGCCAGCGCCAGCTCGGGCAGTACGGCGACCCCCAGGCCGGCGCCGACCAGGCCGACCACCGCGGGATAGTCGTCCGTCGCGAAGTCGATGCGCGGGGCGAACCCGGCGCTCTCGCACACCTCGACCAACTGCCGGCGACACCGCGGGCAGCCCGCGATCCAGGGCTCGTCCGCGAACTCGCCGATCTCCACGGACTCCTGGTCCGCCAGGCGGTGGCCCTCGGGCACCACGCCGACCAGGCGATCCGCGAGTACGGGACGTACCACCAGATCGCTCCAGTCGTCTGCGCTGCGGGGGGCCTGCCGGGCCGGCTCGCGCGGCGTCTCGCGCCAGCCCTCCTCGTAGCGGAAGGCGAGCGCCACGTCGCAGTCGCCCTCGCGGAGCATCTCCACCGAGCGCGGCGGCTCGGACTCCACCAAGGAGACGCGGGTGCCGGGGTGCGCCGCGCGCAGGGCGGCGAGCGCGCCGGGGACGAGGGTGGAACTGCCGCTGGGGAAGGAGACCAGGCGGACCCGGCCGGCGCGCAGGCCGGCGATGGCGGCGACTTCCTCCTCCGCGGCGGTCAGGCCGGCGATGATGCCTGCCGCATGCCTGACCAGAGCCTCTCCGGCCTGGGTCAGGCGCATCTCGCGTCCCGACCTGATCAGCAGCGGCGTACCGGCCGACTGCTCGAGCGCCTTCATCTGCTGGCTCACCGCGGGCTGCGTACAGCCCAGTTCGCGAGCAGCCGCCGAGAACGAACCGGTGGCGGCGACGGCGCGCAGGACGCGGAGGTGACGTGCCTCGATCATTCTCCGAGCATAAGGGAGTCTTGGGGAGAACGGAGAATACTGCGTTGCCGCTTTGGCTGGTGCTGGCTTAGCGTGCGGCCATGAGGCTTCTTTCCGTGAATCTGGGTCGGGCCAAAGCCGTCGAGTACTCCGACGCGCCGTCCGGCACCTCCGGCATCGACAAGCGTCCCGTGCAGGGCCCGGTACGGATCTTCGAACCCGGCCCGAAGGGCGTGGGCGCCAGCGGCGTCGCCGGGGACGCCGTCTGCGACACCCGGCACCACGGCGGGACCGACCAGGCCGTGTACGCGTTCGCCCGGGAGGACCTGGACTTCTGGGAACAGGAGCTCGGGCGCCCCCTCGCCAACGGTAGCTTCGGGGAGAACCTGACCACCTCCGGCATCGATGTGAACGGCGCGCGGATCGGCGAGCGCTGGCGGATCGGCCCCGATCTGCTGCTCGAGGTGTCCAGCAGCCGTATCCCCTGCCGCACCTTCGCGGCCTGGCTCGGCGAGCGCGGCTGGGTCAAGCGGTTCACCCGGCAGGCCGCGCCCGGCGCCTATCTCCGGGTGGTGGAACCGGGCGAGGTCGAGGCCGGCGACACGGTCGAGATCGTGCACAGGCCCGAGCACGAGGTCACGGTGTCCTTCCAGTTCCGGGCCCATACGACCGAACGGACGCTGCTGCCCCGGCTGCTCGCCGCCGGTGACGCACTGCACCAGGAGGACCTGGCCGCCGTTCGGAAGTACGAGGCCAGGCTCGGGGGTTGAGCCCGTGCTCCCCTAGGGGGCGTCACCGGGTTCGTTCAGGGCCGTTCCGGATACTGCCCCGAGCGTGGCGCGACCACGCTGATTGTCATGGCGGAGACGGGTGGCAGACGCAGGTGGAGACGGGTGCTGATCGTCTTGGCGACGGTCGCGGGGGTGTTCGCGGCGATGCTCGGGGGCGGGTTCGCCTGGGTGTGGAGCAGCGCCGATGTCAGCACCGTCGGCAAGGTGGATTTCAGTGATCGACTGGCCGTACCTCCCCTCGCGAGGTCGACGGTGGCCAAGGACGGCACGCGGGTCTTCGACCTGCGCATGCAGTCCGGCAGCAAGGAGTTCAACTCGGGGCGGAAGACCCCGACTTGGGGGTTCAACGGCGACTACCTGGGACCGACGCTGCGCGCCGAGCGCGGCGAGAAGGTCAGGGTCAGGATCGCGAACGGTCTGCAGGAAGCCTCCACCGTGCACTGGCACGGCATGCACCTGCCCGCGCGCATGGACGGCGGCCCGCACCAGATGGTCGAGCCGGGCGACACCTGGTCGCCCGAGTGGAAGATCGACCAGCCGGCGTCGACCCTCTGGTACCACCCGCACCCGCACGGGGCGACGGAGAAGCATGTGCAGCGCGGTCTCGCGGGCATGTTCCTGCTCGACGACAAGCGTTCGTCCGGTCTGGACCTGCCCGATGACTACGGGGTCGACGACGTTCCGGTGATCGTGCAGGACGTGCGGTTCGACGGCGCGGACTTCGACCACGGCCACGGGTTCATGCAGAGCACCGGCTTCCTCGGTGACCGCACGATGGTCAACGGCACCATGAAGCCGTACCAGGAGGTCGGCGACGAGCTGGTACGGCTGCGCCTGCTGAACGCGTCGACGGCGCGGATGTACGACTTCGGCCTGTCCGACGACCGCGAGTTCGCGCTGGTCGGGACGGACGGCGGCCTGCTCGAGGCGCCCGCGCGGATGAACCGGATCCAGCTCTCCCCCGGTGAACGCGCCGAGATCGTGGTGCGGATGAAGCCCGGCGAGAAGAGCGTGCTGCGCAGCTACCCGCACGACTCCTACGGGAACCACTGGCAGCAGCGCTTCAGCGGCGGCGACGACGCCTTCGACATCCTCGAGCTGCGCGCGGCCGACCGCCTCCGGCCTAGTCCTGAACTACCCGGAAAACTCGGCGAGTTGGAGGTCCCGCACGGCAAGGACTCCAGCAGGGAGCGGTTCTTCGGCCTGCGGATGAGCGGGATCAACGGCAGGGCGATGGACATGAGCCGCGTGGACGAGACGGTCACCCGCGGCGCCACCGAGACCTGGACCGTACGCAACGAGGACGGGGTGCTGCACAACTTCCATGTGCACGATGTGCAGTTCAGGGTGCTGGCGGTGAACGGCGAGGCCCCGCCCCCCGAACTGCGCGGCGCCAAGGACACGGTGCCGGTGCCCGGCGGGGACTCGGTCAAGCTGGCGATGCGCTTCGACGGGCCGGCGGATCCGGACACTCCGTACATGTACCACTGCCATCTGCTGTCCCACGAGGACGGCGGGATGATGGGGCAGTTCGTGGTCGTCGAGAAGGGCGGCAAGGCTGGTCGGCCACCCGCGGGGCACGGTCACGGCGATCATTGAGCGGTCATTAACCTGACCCCATGACAACCGCTCTGATTACGGGTCCGACCTCCGGTATCGGCGCCGCCTTCGCGCGCCGGCTCGCCGCCGACGGACACAACCTGGTCCTGGTGGCGCGCGACATCGGCCGGCTGCGGGAGCAGGCAACCGAGTTGCACGACCGGCACGGCATCGAGGCCGAGGTGCTCGCGGCCGATCTCTCCACGGAGGAAGGGATCAGCGCGGTCGAGACACGCGTCGCCGACCGCACGAGCCCGGTCGATCTGCTGGTCAACAACGCCGGGTTCGGCAACAAGGGCCGCTACCTCGAAGTCCCCATGTCCGACGAGCTGACGATGCTGAAGGTGCACTGCGAGGCAGTGCTCCGGCTGACCTCGGCGGCAGCGGAGTCCATGCGGGAACGGGGCCGGGGCGGCGTGATCAACGTGGCGTCGACGGCGGCCTTCGTGCCGCGCGGGACGTACGGCGCGTCCAAGGCGTGGGTCGTGCAGTTCACCCAGGGCGCGGCGAACGACCTTGCGGGGGCCGGCGTACGGCTGATGGCGCTGTGCCCGGGGTTCGTCCGTACCGAGTTCCACGAGCGGGCCGGTATGGGGACCGACAGCATCCCCAAGTGGATGTGGCTGGACGCGGACAAGCTGGTGACGGCCGCGCTCTCCGACATGGCGCGGGGCAAGTCGCTGTCGATCCCCGACGCGCGCTACAAGGCGATGATGGGGGCGGTGAAGTTCGTACCGCGCGGACTGCTCGGCGGGATCACCTCGCGCACGGGACGCAAGTACGGCCCGCAGTAAGGGACTTGGCCCATGAGCGCGCGCCGGAAAAGCGGGAGGCCCGGCCCCCCGAAGGGAAGCCGGGCCCCGACGACGCGGAAGCGTCAGTGGCTGTGGCCGTGCCCGTGGCCCGCGGCCTCTTCCTCCTCGGCCGGCTTCTCGACGACCAGGGTCTCGGTCGTGAGGAGCAGGGAGGCGATGGAGGCGGCGTTCTCCAGGGCGGAGCGGGTGACCTTGACCGGGTCGATGACGCCGGACTTCAGCAGGTCGCCGTACTCGCCGGTGGCGGCGTTGTAACCGCTGCCCTTCTCCAGCTCGGCGACCTTGGAGACGATCACGTAGCCCTCGAGGCCCGCGTTCTCCGCGATCCAGCGCAGCGGCTCGACGGCGGCGCGGCGGACGACGGCGACACCGGTGGCCTCGTCGCCCTCCTTCTGCAGGGAGCCCTCGAGCACCTTGGCGGCGTGTACCAGAGCGGAGCCACCTCCGGAGACGATGCCCTCCTCGACCGCGGCGCGGGTCGCGGAGATGGCGTCCTCGAGACGGTGCTTCTTCTCCTTGAGCTCCACCTCGGTGGCGGCGCCGACGCGGATCACGCACACGCCGCCGGCCAGCTTCGCGAGACGCTCCTGGAGCTTCTCGCGGTCCCAGTCGGAGTCCGTGGACTCGATCTCGGCCTTGATCTGGTTGACGCGGCCGGCCAGGTCGTCGGCGTTGCCGCCGCCGTCGACGATGGTGGTGTCGTCCTTGGTGATCGTCACGCGGCGGGCGGTGCCGAGCACGTCGAGGTCCGCCTGGTCGAGCTTGAGGCCGACCTCTTCGGCGATGACGGTGGCACCGGTGAGGGTGGCCATGTCGCCGAGCATCGCCTTGCGGCGGTCGCCGAAGCCGGGGGCCTTGACGGCCACGGCGTTGAACGTGCCGCGGATCTTGTTCACGACCAGGGTCGACAGGGCCTCGCCCTCGACGTCCTCGGCGATGATCAGGAGCGGCTTCGAGCCACCGGCCTGGATGACCTTCTCGAGCAGCGGGAGCATGTCCTGGATCGAGGAGATCTTGCCCTGGTGGATCAGGATGTACGGGTCGTCGAGGACGGCCTCCATACGCTCCTGGTCGGTCACCATGTACGGCGACAGGTAGCCCTTGTCGAAGGCCATGCCCTCGGTGAAGTCCAGCTCCAGACCGAAGGTGTTGGACTCCTCGACGGTGATGACACCGTCCTTGCCGACCTTGTCCATCGCCTCGGCGATGAGCTCGCCGACCTGCTGGTCCTGCGCGGAGAGCGCGGCCACGGCGGCGATGTCGGACTTCGAGTCGATGGGACGCGCGGTGGCGAGCAGGTCGTCGGAGACGGCCTTGACCGCGGCGTCGATGCCCTTCTTCAGGGCGGCCGGGGAAGCACCCGCGGCGACGTTGCGCAGGCCCTCGCGGACGAGTGCCTGGGCGAGCACGGTGGCGGTGGTGGTGCCGTCACCCGCGATGTCGTTGGTCTTGGTCGCCACCTCCTTCACCAGCTGGGCGCCGAGGTTCTCGTACGGGTCCTCGATCTCGACCTCGCGCGCGATGGTGACGCCGTCGTTGGTGATGGTGGGGGCGCCGAACTTCTTGTCGATGACGACGTTGCGGCCGCGGGGGCCGATCGTCACCTTCACGGTGTCGGCCAGGTTGTTGACGCCGCGCTCGAGGGCGCGACGGGCGTCCTCGTCGAACTTCAGGATCTTCGCCATGGAGCTGTCTCAAGTCCTCTCAAAAAGAGCTGCGCCCCTGACCGCCCGGCAATGTGGAACTCGCGGGGGCCAGGGGCGCAGTGAAAACTTCGGGAGCCGGTCGGCTCCCCAGGTGAATTACTTCTCGACGATCGCGAGCACGTCGCGAGCCGAGAGGACGAGGTACTCGTCGCCGTTGTACTTCACCTCGGTGCCGCCGTACTTGCTGTACAGCACGATGTCGCCGGTCTTGACGTCGAGCGGCAGGCGCTCGCCGTTCTCGAAGCGACCCGGGCCCACGGCGAGGACGACGCCCTCCTGGGGCTTCTCCTTCGCAGTGTCCGGGATGACCAGGCCAGAGGCCGTGGTCTGCTCGGCGTCGAGCGGCTGGACCACAATGCGGTCCTCGAGCGGCTTGATGGCAACCTTGGAGCTGGCGGTCGTCACGATCCGACCTCCCCCTTCGGAGATCTCACGGGGTTAACTGTCTGAGGTGGCGACCAGGTGGATCCGTCGTCGCGGGTGCCGGACCTGCCCGTCGCTGTGTTGGCACTCTCCGGTGGGGAGTGCCAGGGTCGACACTATGACTGCGATTAGCACTCGGTCAAGCGGAGTGCCAATTCGCTGCGCTCGGCCGGCGGATTCGGCATTGCGTGCCGCGGGGGTTCTGTCGACTGCGACCGGCCCTGGCGGGCCTTGTCCTCAAGCGCCGGACGGGTTCGGTGGTGCCCTGCGGGCTCCGTGGCCGACTTGCCCTCCCGCGCGGACGGGCTGAACAGATGTCCTCAATCGCCGGAGGGGCTTGGGGTCGGGGCGGGCAGGTCGCGCGGGACCCGGGGCGCGACAGGCGGGGTTTGTAGCGGGGGTCAGCCCGTGTAGTCCTCGAGGCGGGCGACCGTGTAGCCCTGGGACTGGATGTGGCGGAGCAGGTGGGTGGTGGTGTCCGTCAGGGGGCCGCCGGGGCCGTGGGAGTGGGCCCGGATGATGTCGCCGGGGTGGAGGCTTGCGCCTTCCGCGGGGGCCGGTGTCGAGGTGCGCCAGGTGATCACCGAGCGGATGCCGCATGCGGCGGCGGCACGCAGGGTGTCCTCGTTGTACTCGCCGTACGGCGGGCGGAAGAGGGTCGGGCGGACGCCGAAGCGCTTCTTGAGCTTGTCCTGCTGGCCGCAGATCTCCCAGCGCTGCCCGGCGTACGAGAGGCCCGGCAGGTACGGGTGGTCGAGCGTGTGGTTCTGCACCGTGGCACCGACCGCGCGCAGTCGGCCGAAGTGGGCGTAGCCGGGGCCCGCGACGCTGTCGGTGAGGAACATGCTGACGGGGAGCCGCAGTTCGCGCACCATGCGCACGAAGCGCGGGTCGCGCTCGGCGCCGTCGTCGAAGGTCAGGAAGACGACCTTGTCCTTGGTGGGTACGCGGTCGACGACGCGGGACAGGCCGGGGGCGCCCGGGGCTCCGTGCAGGGCCGCGCGTTGCGTACGGGTGGGTGGGCGCGGCGCCGGGGCCAGGGGTTCGGACAGGCCCCAGCGGCGGTGGGCGGAGGCCGGGGCCCGCTGCTCGCCCCGTTCGTCCGGAGGTGCCTGGCCGGCCGGCCGGGCCGGCTCTTCTCGCTCCGCGTGGTGGGCCCGTTCGCCGGCCTTCTCCGCGGCCTTGCGGCCCAGCCGTTCGATGGGGTCGACGGACTGGGCGCATCCGGTCAGGGCGAGCGCACCGGCCGCGAGCACTCCGGCCAGCAGCCGGTGCGCGCGCGTCACCGCGGATCTCCGGCGCGGCTCACACGTAGTCCTCGAGGCGGGCGATGGCGTAGCCCTTGTCGGTGACCGTCTTGAGGACGTTGCGGATCATGGAGGGCATGCCGCCCTTCCACTCGTCCTTGCCGCGGAAGTGCGTGAGGATGATGTCGCCCGGGTGCAGGTCGCGGTCCTCCTCGCGCCAGTCCATGCGCTTGTCGAAGGCCTCCGCGTTCCACAGCGGGACGGACTTGATGCCGCAGGACTTCGCGGCGCGCAGGGTGTCCTGGTTGTAGTTGCCGAACGGCGGGCGGAACAGCGTGGGGCGGGTGCCGTACTGCTTCTCGATGATGTCCTGCATCCCGCAGATCTCGCGCTCCTGCTGCTCGTAGGAGAGACCGGGCAGGTAGCGGTGGTTGAGCGTGTGGTTGTTCAGGCCGACGCCGTGGGACTGCATCTTCTTGAAGTAGGCGTAGTCGTCGTTGACGACGTAGTCACTGAGGAACGCCGTGTACGGGATCTTCAGGTCGCTCATCATCTTGATGAACCGCGGGTCCTTCGCGGCACCGTCGTCGATGGTCAGGAAGACGACCTTGTCCTTGGTCGGGACGGTCGTGTAGACGGGCGGGAAGTTCTTCTGGTCGTCGACCTCGAAGCCCTTGCGGGTGGTCAGAGCGGGCTTCTTCGCCGGCGGCTCGGGAGCCTGCAGGGGCGGTTTGGCGATTCCCCAGCGCTTGGAGGCGGCGACCAGGGCGGTGTGTGCGGCGGCCTTCTTCTCGGCCTTGGCGGCGGCCTGCTGGCCGGGGGCGGGTGGGACGGCCTTCTTCTCGGTCTCGCCGCTCGCGCAGCCGGCTGCCAGTGCGGCGACTGCGATCACGGCGGCGACTGCCTTGACGGGCAGGGTTGGCCGGTGAGGACGGGGGCGCGGGTCGGCGGGGGCGGTGTCGCGGGATTCGGCGTGCTTCCCTTTTCCACCACATTCTTCGTTTTGTCGTACAAGTTGCATGGCGTCGGATCCTGTCAGTGGAGCCCTCCGCACTCCGGCCGACACCGCCGCCCGGCACGCACGATCCACCGACTGGCCGACAATGAGCGGGTGAACGACCTCGACTCCTTCGCCACCCTGCTCACCGACGAGGGCGCCCGGCTCCTCGCCGAGCTGCGCGACCACGACGCCGCGGACGAACTCGCCCTCGCCACCCGCCTGCGCCGCGACCACCCCGCCGAGCTCGTGTCGGCGGCTCTCGGGCAGGCGCGGCTGCGGCAGCGGGCCGTGGCGAAGTTCGGCGCCGACGACGCGGCGCGGATGTACTTCACGCCGAACGGTGTCGAGCAGGCGACCCGTACGACCGTCGCGCGGCACCGTGCGCGGCGCTTCGCCGAGCTCGGCGTGGGCTCCGTGGCGGACCTGTGCTGCGGGATCGGCGGGGACGCGATCGCGCTCGCCCGGGCCGGTATCCGGGTCCTCGCGGTCGACCGCGACCCGTTGACCTGCGCGGTGGCGCGCGCGAACATCGACGCGCTCGGCCTCGGCGAGCTGATCGAGGTGCGCTGCGGCGACGTCACGGCGGTCGACACCGGCGGTTACGACGCGGTGTTCGTCGACCCCGCGCGGCGCGGCGGACGCGGCCGGATCTTCGACCCCGAGGCGTACTCGCCCCCGCTGTCCTGGGCGATCGGCGCCGCTCGTGGCGCCCCGCACGCCGCGCTCAAGATCGCGCCCGGTGTTCCGCACGAGCTGGTGCCCGAGGAGGCCGAGGCGGAGTGGATCTCGGACGGCGGCGAGGTGAAGGAGGCGGTGTTCTGGTTCGGCACCGCGCCGGGGACGGTCCGGGCCACGCTGCTGCCGGCCGGTGACGGTCTGGTCGGTGCCGGGCTGCCGGATCCGGCGGTACGGCCCGTCGGCCGCTATCTCTACGAACCGGGCGGCGCCGTGGTCCGCGCCCACCTGGTCGCCGATGTCGCCGAAGCGGTCGACGGCGGCCTGATCGACCCGATGATCGCGTACGTCACTTCGGACACGCTGCACGAGACGCCGTTCGCGACCGCCTACGAGATCAGCGACCAGCTGCCGTTCAACCTGAAGCGGCTCAAGGCCCTGCTCAGAGAACGCGAGGTCGGCGTACTCACGGTCAAGAAGCGCGGCTCGCCGATGGAGCCGGAGGAGCTGCGGCGCAGGATGAAGCTCAAGGGACCGCATTCCGCAACGGTGTTCCTGACCCGGGTCGAGAACGCGCCGACGATGCTGCTCGGCAACCCGGTCTGAGACACGGCGTGAGCCCTACTCGTTCACGCCCGGATCACCCGATCCGGCGGCTCGGGTGAGCAGCAGTTGACGCTCCTGCTCGTTGCGGGTGAGCGCGGCGGCGCGGGTGAACTCCGTACGGGCCTCCGCGCCGCGGCCGAGTCGCAGCAGCAGATCGCCGCGGACGCTGGGCAGCAAGTGGTAGTCGGCGAGGGCGGGTTCGGCCCGCAGGGCGTCGACGAGAGCGAGGGCCGGCTCGGGACCGTAGGCGTGGCAGACGGCGACCGCTCGGTTGAGTTCGACGACCGGGGACGGAGCGCGCGCCGCGAGGAGTTCGTACAGGGCCGCGATACGGGTCCAGTCGGTGTCCGCGTAGGTCGCGGCGCGGGCATGGCAGGCGGCGATCGCGGCCTGCAGCAGGTACGGACCGGGGGCGCCGGACGACCGGGACTCGGCTCGGGTGAGGGCCTCGAAACCGCGCCGGACGAGCAGCCCGTTCCAGCGGGACCGCCGCTGGTCGGCGAGGAGTACCGGCTCGCCCGAGGGTCCGGTACGGGCGGCCGAGCGGGACTGCTGCAGTTCGAGCAGTGCGGCGAGACCGTGCACCTCGCTCTCCTCGGGCATGAGCCCGGCGAGGACCCGGGCCAGCCGCAACGCCTCCTCGCAGAGCGCCGGACGCTGCAGGTCGTCCCCCGCGGTGGCCGCGTACCCCTCGTTGAAGATCAGGTAGATGACCTCCAGAACCGAGCCGAGCCTGGCCTCGCGGTCGGGTCCGTGCGGGACCTCGTAGGCGACGGAACGTTCGGCGAGGGTGCGCTTGGCGCGGACGATGCGCTGGGCCACGGCCGGTTCGGAGCTGAGCAGGGCGCGGGCGATCTCGCGGGTGCCGAGCCCGCCGAGCAGCCGCAGGGTCAGGGCGATACGGGCCCGGGCGGGCAGCACCGGGTGACAGGCGGTGAAGACGAGGCGGAGGAGGTCGTCGTCGATCGCGTCGGGGTCCGTGTCGGCGGGACCGGGGACGATCGCCGGGGAGGTCTCCAGGTCCCGGCCCAGCTCACGGAGCTTCACGGCATAGCGCTCGTGACGGCGTACGAGATCGACCGCACGGCGCTTGGCGACGGCCGTCAGCCAGGCGCCCGGGTTGTCCGGGACCCCGGATTCCGGCCACTGCTCGAGCGCCGCGACCAGGGCGTCCTGGGCCAGCTCCTCGGCGAGGCCGACGTCGCCGACCAGGCGGGCGACGCGGGCGATGATGCGCGGGGACTCGATCCGGAAGACCGCCTCCACGGCGCGGTCCGGAGGCTGTCGGTCGGGGGCGGAGCGCGATGCCGTCACGGTCAGCCATCCCAGCACCGCGGGGGATCCCGGGCAAACGGCGGCGCGCCCGGGCTCGCGGACCTGCCGCTGCGCCCGGGCCGCCGTCGCCGGCGCCGGCCGGCTCAGCCCTCCTCGATCTCCCGGAGCTCCACCGTGATGTCCAGGTCCTCGTGGAGGCTGACGAAGCGGCGGGCCCACTCGACCGCCTCCGGCCGGTCCGCGCACTGCAGCATCGCGTAACCGCCGACGATCTCCTTGGCCTCGGTGAACGGGCCGTCGGTGTACGAGAGATCGCCCGACTTCCAGTGCAGGCGGACGCCCTCGTGGGTGGGCTTGAGGCCCGCGGTGTCCAGCAGGACGCCCGCCTTGGTCATCTCGTCGATCAGCTTGCCCATGTTCTCGATCAGCTCGGGGCTGAGGTCGGGGCGGTTGTCCGGGTTCTGCGGGTCCTCGCCGTGCCGGATCATCATCAGGAAGCGCGACATGGTGTCTCTCCTACGGTGCGGGGCGGGGGCCGCTCCCCCGCTCTCACCCCTGCGTCGATCGGGCCCTGGCCGGATCGACACCTCCGAGGACATTTTCTGCGTTCCCGCGGAAAATCTCTCTGCCGGAGATCTCCTCCCGGCCGGTCACACTCCTGCCCGGCCGTCCGTCATGGCAGTACGCGGAGGGACCGGCCCTCCGCGCGATCAGGCCCCACACGCGGGCCGAACGGAGACAGCCATGCGACCAGCACGTATGCGAAACCCCGGGGCCCTGCTCCCGGAAGCCACCAAGGGCATCCTGCAGGTGGTGAACGCCCTGCAGCAGGACGACAGCCTGCCGCCCTCGATCCTGGGCCTCGTGCACCTGCGGGCCAGTCAGATCAACGGCTGCGGCTTCTGCGTCGAAGGAGGAGTACGCAGCGCCAAGGAGACCGGCGAGAGCGACGAACGGCTGCACGCGGTGGCGGCCTGGCGGGAGTCGCCGCGCTTCACCGACGAGGAGCGGGCGGCGCTCGCGCTCGCCGAGTGCGCGACCCGGCTCAGCGACCGCTCCGACCCGGTGCCGGACGACGTCTGGGACGAGGCCGCCACCTACTTCGACGAGAAGCAGCTCGCCAGGATCGTCCTGTGGACCGCCGTGACGAACCTCTTCAACCGCATCAACGTCACCACGCGCCAGCCCGCGGGCGAGATCACCTGGTGAGCGGTGGGTGTTCCTGGGCCGCCGCTCGGCCCGGCTCAGGAGCACCCGCCCGGGCGGCGCCTCACTCCTCGCCGTACGACTCGAAGCGCTCGAAGCGCCAGCGGTGTACCGGCCGGTGCAGCAACTCGCCGGGAGGATCGGGCAGTTCGGGCAGTTCGGCGTCGTACGCGGCCGCCCACCAGGTGATGACCAGGACGCGGTCGCCGGGCGCACCGAGGACCTCGCGGCGCAGCGGCTCACCGGCGAGGTGCTGTGCCCGCACCCAGGCCAGGAGCTCGGCGCCCCGGCCCTCGGCGCCTCTCGCCTCCCACATCAGCGCGACGGTCATGAGTACAGGTTGTCCTTGCTGACCTCGTGCACGTGGTCGTGGCTGTGCGAGTGAGCGTGGCCGTGGCCGTCCGCCGCACCCGGAACATGCGGTTCGGTGACCGGAAGAGAAGAGTCCGCGGACAGGTCCCAGTCGGAGGCGGAGCGGTTACGGGCGACCATCTCGGCGCCGAGGGCCGCGACCATCGCGCCGTTGTCGGTGCACAGGCCCGGACGCGGCACCCGCAGCCGGATACCGGCGCGCTCGCAGCGCTCCTCGGCCATCGCCCGCAGGCGGGAGTTGGCGGCCACTCCGCCGCCGATCATCAGGTGGTCCACACCCTGGTCCTTGCACGCCCGTACTGCCTTGCGGGTCAGCACATCGGTGACGGCCTCCTGGAACGAGGCGGCCACATCCCGTACCGGCACCTCCTCACCCGCACTCCGCTTGGCCTCGATCCAGCGGGCCACGGCCGTCTTGAGCCCGGAGAAGGAGAAGTCGTACGCGGGATCGCGCGGCCCGGTCAGTCCGCGCGGGAACGCGATCGCCTCCGGGTCGCCCTCGCGGGCCAGCCGGTCGATCACCGGGCCGCCGGGGAATCCGAGGTGCAGCACCCGCGCGATCTTGTCGAAGGCCTCGCCCGCGGCGTCGTCGATCGTCGCGCCCATCGGCCGTACGTCCGAGGTGATGTCCGAGGAGAGCAGCAGCGAGGAGTGCCCGCCGGAGACCAGGAGGGCCATCGTGGGTTCCGGCAGCGGGCCGTGCTCGAGCTGGTCGACGCAGATGTGCGAGGCCAGGTGGTTCACGCCGTAGAGCGGCTTGCCGAGTGCGTAGGCGTACGCCTTGGCGGCCGAGACGCCGACCAGGAGCGCGCCGGCCAGGCCCGGGCCCGCGGTCACCGAGATGCCGTCCAGGTCTCGCGCGCTCACGCCCGCCTGCCCGAGCGCGCGCTCGATGGTCGGCACCATCGCCTCGAGGTGAGCGCGGGAGGCCACCTCGGGCACCACGCCGCCGAATCGGGCGTGCTCGTCCACGCTGGAGGCGACGGCGTCCGCGAGCAGTGTCGTCCCGTGCACGATGCCGACGCCGGTCTCGTCGCAGGAGGTCTCGATGCCGAGAACGAGTGGCTTGTCGCGTGAATCAGCCATGGGTGTCGGGTCCTTGCTCGGTTCCTGGTAGTTCGGTCGCCGGTGCGTCGGGGGCGTACGGGTCGCTCGCCTGCGCGTCGGGCGTGCCTGATTCGGCCACCGGGACTTCGGCGACGGGCACGTCCGGGGGGCCGGCTTCGGGGCCCGGGACGCCGGACGCGGGGTCGGCGAGGCGCATGACAAGGGCGTCCACGTTGCCCGGCTGGTAGTAGCCGCGACGGAAGCCGATGGGCTCGAAGCCGAACCGCAGATACAGCTTCTGCGCACGGGTGTTGTCGACCCGCACCTCGAGCAGCAGCTCGGTGCACTCGAAGGCGGTGGCGTACTGCAGCAGGTCGGTGAGCAGCGACGCCCCGAGTCCGGTGCCCCAGTGGTCGGCGGCCACCGCGATGGTCTGGACGTCACCGGTGACATCACCCGTACCGGCGCCCGCGGCGGCCAGGCCCGCGTAGCCGACCAGGCGCTCGGGTCCGTCGGCGGCCGGTTCCACGGCGACCACGTAACGGCGGGAGGCCCCGGGCCCACGGGCGTGGGCGAGCTCCGACCAGAACATTCCCTTGGACCAGGCGTCGTCAGGAAACAGTTCGCGCTCGAGGCGGAGCACCGGTTCGATGTCCCACCAGCGCATCTCGCGCAGGGTCACGGTCACTTGGGGGTGACCACCTTGTAGTTCTTCGGCACCTGGGCGTCGGGACGGCGCAGGTAGAGCGGCCGCGGCTCCAGCAGCTCCTCGCCGGCGGCGAGCCGCTCGGCCGCCAGCGCGGCGAGCGCACCGGCGGACACGTGCCCGGGATCGCGTGCGTCGGTGAACGTCTCCGGATAGAGCCGGGCGCCCGCGCCCACCGCGGGCAGACCGGCCACCTGCTCGGCGATGTCCGCGGGCCGGTCGACGGACGGGCCGGCGACCCGGGTGCGCGAGGAGGTGTAGCGCGCCCAGTAGACCTCCTTGCGCCGCGCGTCCGTGGCCACCACGAAGTCGCCGTCGAGGCCGGAGGCGTGGGCCAGGCCGTCCAGGGTGCACAGCCCGTGCACCGGGATGCCGAGCGCGGAGCCGAAGGTTTCGGCGGTCATCAGGCCGACCCTGAGCCCGGTGTACGGACCCGGTCCGACGCCCGCCACGATCGTGGTCACCGCATCGAGCCCTACGCCCGCCTCGGCGAGCACCCGGTCGACGGCGGGGAGCAGCAACTCCCCGTGGCGTCTGGCGTCCACCTGTCTGGATTCGGCGAGTACGGAGGTGCCGTCGTGCAGGGCGACGCCGACGGCGGGGGTGGCGGTATCCAGGGCGAGCAAGAGCACGCGAACAGCCTACGGCGTAAGCGGCCGGGGCACGGCGCCAAGAGCCGGGCCGCCCCTGCTGCTACCGTCGGCCCCTGAACGGAAGTCGTATCTACGGCGCGCACGCATGTGCGACTGGTACACGCGAAGGGTGGACCCGGTGTCACGCAGCAGCTCGGGATTCGTGGCCGGGCTCACGGCAGCGGCTCTCACCGCCGTCGGCTTCCTCGCCTACCAGGCCTCTGCGAACGTCCCCGACAGCATCGGCAAGGACCGCCCCAAGGCGTCGGCCAGCAGCTCGCACACCCCCGGCAAGAAGACCGACCCGAAGGCCCTGCCCGCCGAGTCGGGCAAGGGATCCCGCGTCGTGTACGCCCTCGAATCGGACCGCGTCTGGCTGGTGGGTCCGCGCAACAAGGTGCAGCGCACCTTCAAGGTCACGCCGAGCACGATCGACCCGCTGCCGGGCGAGTACTCGGTCACCTCCCGCTCGGGCACGATCACCGGCTCCGACGGGGTGCCGATCGAGCACGTGGTGCGCTTCGCCGACAACGACGGCGTCGCGATCGGCTTCAGCGCCGCTGTCGACGGCTCTACGCCCGCACCCGACACGGACAAGAAGACGGGCGGCATCCGGGAGTCGCGTGCGGACGGCTCGGCGATGTGGAAGTTCGCGACGATCGGCCAGCAGGTCGTCGTCGTCCCCTGACCCGGTCCGATCCCGTCACCACCCTGCCCGGCCTACGCGGCGTCCAGCTGCTCCTGCTCCCCTGCCGCTTCCGGCGACGTATTCGTGCGCGCCGGAGCCGAGGCGTGGTGTCGCTCCGGGGCGGCGGGCGGTGTCGAGACCGCCTTCGCGGCGGCGCAGGATGCGAGCAGCTCGCTCATGGACGGGGGCTTCGGGCGGTTGTGCGGGTCACGTTCCGACGCCGGCATGGTGCCTCCTGGAGCTCCGACGGGAGTCGTGGTTAGGTAGACCTAACCACGTCCTCTTCTCCATGTGACCACGGCCGACACCCGCCACGCAAGAACTTCCCGACACCTTGTCGGCTCCTCGGGCGTACGGCATCGGGGCACCGGCGCCGGTTCGTCGCTCCGGGGGGCGTCAGTCGGCAGGACCGGTGAGCACGCCCAGGTCCACGCCCGCCCAGCGGGCCCCGACACCGGTGAGCGCGACGCCGCGCACCTCGGCGGCGCTGTCGGCGCTGTCGGCGCTGTCGGCGCTGTCGGCGCTGTCGCCCGCGGCACGGTCGATGACCACGTGCAGCCGGTCGTCGGAGAGCTCCTCCACCCGGCCCTCGCCCCATTCGACGACGATCACCGAGTCCGGCAGCGAGACGTCGAGGTCCAGGTCCTCCATCTCGTCGAGCCCGCCGCCGAGCCGGTACGCGTCCACGTGCACCAGCGGGGGTCCGGAGCCGAGCGACGGGTGCACCCGGGCGATCACGAAGGTCGGTGAGGTGACGGCGCCGCGCACGCCGAGTCCCTCGCCGAGGCCGCGGGTGAGCGTCGTCTTGCCCGCGCCGAGCGCGCCGGTGAGCATCACCAGATCGCCCGCACGCAGGAGGCCGGCGAGGCGCAGGCCCAACTCCCGCATTTCCTCTGGTGACTTGACGGTGAGCTGGGCGGCGTTGACGTCGAGGGCCGGGGCGGCGGAGGCCGTGCTCTCAGCGGCCGTCGGGGGGTGCGGTGCTTCCATAACTCCTCACGGTAGCGGCCGACGCCACCGCTCCCGCCCGGGTCAGCAGGTCCGCGAGACGGTCGGTGACGGTCTCGGGGTGCTCCATCATCACGAGGTGGCCGGCCTCCGGCACGATCACCAGCTCCGCGTCCGGCAGCGCGTCCCCGATCGCCTCGCTGTGCTCGCTCGGTGTGACCAGGTCCGCGTCGCCCGCGAGGACCAGCACGGGCAGACCCGCGAAGTGCTTCAGCGCCTCGGCCTTGTCGTGGTTCTGGAACGCCGGGTAGAACTCGGCGACGACGTCGATCGGGGTCGCCTCGATCAGCCGCTCGGCGAACCGCGCGACCGCCGGGTCCACGTCCCGCGAGGCGAACGAGTAGCGCTTGATGATCCCGGCGAAGAGGTCCGCAGTGGCCCGCCGTCCGCGTTCCACCAGTTCGGCGCGTGCGCCGAGGGCGTTGAGCACGCCGGGCAGTACGCGGCGCACCACGTTGACCCCGGCCGTCGGCAGCCCGAAGTTGACCTCGCCGAGGCGACCGGAGGAGGTGCCGACCAGGGCGACGCCCACCACCCGGTCCCGGATCAACTCCGGGTACTGGTCGGCGAGTGCCATCACCGTCATACCGCCCATCGAATGGCCGACGAGCACCAGCGGGCCCTCGGGCGCCGCCGCGTCGATCACGGCCTTCAGGTCGCGGCCCAACTGGTCGATGTCGACCGGCACCCCGTCGGCCTGCGCCCGGCCCCGCTCGGACCGGCCGTGGCTGCGCTGGTCCCAGTGCACCGTGCGGACGACCGAGCGCAGTGCCGCCCGCTGGAAATGCCAGGCGTCCTGGCTGAGGCAGTAGCCGTGGCTGAACACCACGGTGACCGGCGCCGGTGACCTGCGGCCGAACAGCCGTCTGCGGCGCGGGGCTTCACCGCCGGCCGGGTCGGTCTCGTCGACCTCGTAGTAGAGCTCGGTGCCGTCCTCGGCTGTGGCCCGGCCCGGCATGCCGCGCAGTGCGCCGTACGGACCGGCGGCGTCCAGGGCGAGGCGGGCCTTCTTGCGCATCCCGCGGCCGACCGTGAGGCGCTCCACTGCGACGCCCGCCGCCGCTCCCGCGGCCACCACGCCTATCGCGACGCCGGCGACTCCCGCCCGGCGCCAGTTGGCCGTGGACACCGCCGACACCGCGGTGCTCGCCGCGCGGGCGGCGCCCCCCGTGCTGGTCTCGCTCACGTGCGCTCCTGCCTGTCTGCGGGGCATGGCCGGTAGGCCGGTGCCCGGTCGGGCTCCGTGGCCGGCCGCGCGGGCACCGGTCTACGGTTGCGTCTTCCCCCGTGGGTACTGGTTGACAGTTACACCTTCCCCGGAGTGGGGCAACGGTCACCGGTTCCTCGCGGTCAGCCGTTCACATGGACGCGCGGGATCCGGGCACCGATACGCGTCACGATCTCGTACGCGATGGTGTCCGCGGCGAGCGCCCAGTCCGCCACCGTCGGCTCGCCCCCGTCCCCCGGGCCGAACAGCACCGCGGGCTCCCCCACGGCCGGCTCCTCGCCCGCCAGGTCGACGACGAACTGGTCCATGGCGATGCGACCCGCCACACGGCGCCACTTCCCCGCCACGAGCACCGGTCCGCTGCCCGACGCGTGCCGCGGGATGCCGTCGCCGTATCCGGCCGGGACCAGGCCGAGGGTGGTGGCGCGGGGTGTGACGTAGTGGTGCCCGTAGCTGACGCCGTGGTCCGCGGGTACGTGCTTGACCAGCGCGAGCGAGGCGGTGAGCGTCATCACGGGGCGCAGGCCGAGCTCGGCGGAGGTACCCAGTTCGGGCGACGGCGAGATGCCGTACATCGCGATGCCGGGGCGCACCAGGTCGTAGTGCGAGTCGGGCAGGGTGAGGGTCGCGGGCGAGTTGGCGATGTGCCGGACCTCGGGTCGCAGTCCGGCCTCGCCGACGATCCGCAGCGCCTCCTCGAAGGCGGTGCTCTGGGCGGCGATCGAGGGATGGCCCGGTTCGTCCGCGCAGGCGTAGTGCGACCAGACCCCGGTGACCTGGACGGTGCCCTCCGCCTCGGCCTTCAGGGACTCCTCGACGAGCCGCGGCCAGTCTGCGAGCTGGCAGCCGTTGCGGCCGAGGCCGGTGTCGCACTTGAGCTGGACCTTCGCCGTACGACCGGAATCGCGGGCCGCGGCGGTGACCTCGTCGAGCGCCCAGAGGCCGCTGACCGACACCTCCACGTCCGCCTCGATCGCCGCGCGCCACGGGCCGCCGGGTGTCCACAGCCAGCACAGGATGCGCGCCTCGTCGGGGCCGATACCGGCCGCGCGCAGGGCGAGCGCCTCCTCGGGGGTGGCGGTGCCCAGCCAGGTCGCGCCCGCCTGCAGGGCGGCCCTGGCGCACGGGAGCATCCCGTGGCCGTACCCGTCCGCCTTGACGACGGCCATGAAGGCGGAGCGGGGTGCCCGGGCGCGCAGGGTCCGCACATTGGCCCGCAGAGCGGCCAGATCGATCTCTGCGCGGACGCGCGGCGGTGTCTCGTTCATCCCGCCCAGTGTCTCAGAGGGCGGTCACAGAGCCGGACCAGCCTGTTTCCGGTCCCGGCTCCTCAGTCCTCCAGCCCCTCAGCCCTCCGGCCGTTCAGCCGCTTGGCCCCTCCGCGTCGAGCCGTCAGCCGTGGACCTCGCGCCAGGCCGCGGGGATCGCGGCGGCGACGTCCTGTGCCGCGACCGGTGCGCCGGTCGAGGCGTGGCGGGCGGCGAGGCCGTGCAGATACGCGGCGACGGAGGCCGCGTCGAGCGGCTCCAGACCCGCCGCGAGCAGCGCACCGGCCAGGCCGGACAGCACGTCGCCGCTGCCCGCCGTCGCCAGCCACGGTGTGCCCGTCGCGTTGACCCGCACCGGGATCCCGTCCGCCGGCGCGGCGACCAGCGTGGTCGACCCCTTGAGCAGCACCGTCGCCCCGAACTCCGCCGCCAGCCGGCGCACCGAGGCGAGGCGGGCCGACTCCACCTCCGCCCGCGCCACCCCGAGCAGCGCCGCGGCCTCACCCGCGTGCGGGGTGAGCAGCGTCGGCGCGGTACGGGCCCGGACCGCGGCCGGGTCGAGGCGCCGCAGACCCTCCGCGTCGACGAGCACCGGGACGTCCGTACCGAGCACATCGTCGACCAGCCGTCCGCCGTCCTGCCCGCTGCCGAGGCCCGGCCCCACGACCCAGGCCTGGACCCGGCCCGCGTTCGACGGCGGCCCCTCGTGCACCAGCGCCTCCGGGAAGCGGGCGATCACCTCGGCCCCCGCGGTCCCGACGTAGCGCACCGCGCCGACACCGGAGCGCAGCGCACCGGCCACCGCGAGCACTCCCGCACCGGGGTACTGCGCCGAGCCGGCGGCGATCCCCGCGACCCCGCGCCGGTACTTGTCGCTCTCCGCCTCGGGCCGCGGCAGCAGCCGGGCCACGTCCGCGAACTGCAGCGCCTCGAGCTCGGGCGGCCCGGCCGGTTCGATGCCGATCGGCACCAGGTGCAGCGCGCCCGTGTGACCACGCGCGGGATCCACCAGCAGACCGGGCTTGTACGCCCCGAACGTCACCGTCGCATCCGCCCGCACCGCGTCGCCGTGCACCTCACCGCTGTCCGCCTCGACACCGCTCGGCAGGTCGACGGCCAGCACCGAGGCCTTCGACTCCTGTGCGGCGCGGGCCAACCGGGCGGCGAGCGGCCGCAGTCCGCCCTTGCCTCCGATGCCCACGATGCCGTCGAGGACGAGATGCGCGCGGGCCACGGCGCGCAGGGCGGCGTCCGCCACTGCGCCCTCCTCCACAGCGCCGTTCACCACAGCGCCGCCCGCCCTGCTCAGCGCGGCCAGACCGCCCGGATGGGTCCGCCCGGGCGCGACGAGCACGGCCGTGACACCCGCACCGCGTCGGGCGAGGCGGGCCCCGGCGTACAGCGCGTCACCCCCGTTGTCACCGCTGCCGACGAGCAGCACGACCCGGGATCCGTAGACCCTGCCGAGGAGTTCGACGGACGCGGCGGCCAGCCCGGCCGCCGCCCGCTGCATCAACGCGCCCTCCGGCAGCCGCGCCATCAGGTCCCGCTCGGCCGCCCGCACCCCGTCCACGCCGTAAGCAGTACGCATGCTCCCGAGTCTGCCGCATCGGCGGACGCCGGGCTCGGCGGTCTCAGCCCTCCGCGATCACCACGGCCGACGCGATCCCCGCGTCATGGCTGAGGGACACGTGCCAGCCTCGTACGCCCAGTTCCTCCGCACGGGCCGCGACGCTGCCGCGCACCCGGAGCCGGGGTCGGCCGCTCTCCTCCACCCAGACCTCCGCGTCGGTCCAGAGCAGACCGGCCGGGGCGCCGAGCGACTTCGCCAGCGCCTCCTTCGCGGCGAACCGGGCGGCGAGCGAGGCGGTCCCGCGCCGCTCGCCGCTCGGCAGCAGCAACTCCCCCTCGACGAAAAGCCGTTCGGCCAGCCCCCGGGTCCGCTCGAGAGACCTGCCGAAGCGCTCGACCTCGGCCACGTCGATCCCCACCCCGATGATCATTCGACGGTGACCGACTTCGCGAGGTTGCGCGGCTGGTCCACCTCGTTGCCGCGGGCCGTCGCCAGCTCGCAGGCGAAGACCTGCAGCGGAACGGTGGACACCAGCGGCTGCAGCAGCGTCGGCGTCGCCGGGATACGGATCAGATGGTCGGCGTACGGCACCACGGCCTCGTCCCCCTCCTCGGCGATCACGATCGTCCGCGCACCACGGGCCCTGATCTCCTGGATGTTCGACACGATCTTGTCGTGCAGCACGGAACGGCCGCGCGGCGACGGCACCACCACCACGACGGGCAGGTCCTCCTCGATCAGCGCGATCGGACCGTGCTTGAGCTCGCCGGCGGCGAACCCCTCGGCGTGCATGTACGCCAACTCCTTGAGTTTGAGCGCCCCTTCGAGCGCCACGGGGTAACCCACGTGCCGCCCGAGGAAGAGCACCGTGTTCTTGTCCGCGAGCGAGCGGGCCAGTTCCCGTACCGGCTCCATCGTGCCGAGGACCCGGTCCACCTCGCGGGCGATGTCGGAGAGTTCGCGGATCACGGCACTGATCTCGTCGCCCCACTTGGTGCCGCGCACCTGGCCGAGATAGAGCGCCACCAGATAGCAGGCGACCAGCTGGGTCAGGAACGCCTTGGTGGAGGCGACGGCGATCTCCGGGCCCGCGTGGGTGTAGAGGACGGCGTCCGACTCACGGGGGATCGTCGAGCCGTTGGTGTTGCAGATCGCGAGCACCTTCGCGCCCTGCTCGCGGGCGTGCCGCAGCGCCATCAGGGTGTCCATGGTCTCGCCGGACTGCGAGATCGCGACGACCAGGGTGCGCGGGTCCAGGATCGGATCCCGGTAGCGGAACTCGCTGGCCAGCTCGACCTCGCACGGCATCCGGGTCCAGTGCTCGATCGCGTACTTGGCGATCAGACCGGCGTGGAAGGCCGTACCGCAGGCCACGATGACGACCTTGTCGGCCTCGCGCAGCTCCGCCGCCGGGATCCGCACCTCGTCGAGACTCAGCGAACCGGAGCGGTCGATCCGGCCGAGCAGGGTGTCCGCCACGGCCTTCGGCTGCTCGGCGATCTCCTTGAGCATGAAGTAGTCGTAGCCGCCCTTCTCGGCGGCCGAGACGTCCCAGTCCACGTGGTACGTGACGACGTCGGCGGGCCGCCCGTCGAAGTCGGTCACCGTCACACCGCCCGGCCGGAGCTCCACGACCTGGTCCTGGCCGAGCTCGAGCGCGGTCCTGGTGTGCGCGATGAAGGCCGCCACATCGGACGCGAGGAAGGACTCGCCCTCCCCCACGCCCACCACGAGCGGCGAGTTCCGCCGCGCTCCGACCACCACGTCCGGCTCGTCCGCGTGCACCGCGACCAGGGTGAAGGCGCCTTCGAGGCGCCGGCACACCAGACGCATCGCCTCGGCCAGGTCCGCGCAGCCGGAGAACTCCTCGGCGAGCAGATGGGAGACCACCTCGGTGTCGGTCTCGGACGCCAAGTGGTGGCCGCGGTCGGCCAGTTCGGAGCGCAGCTCGGCGAAGTTCTCGATGATGCCGTTGTGTACGACGGCGACCCGGCCGGCCTGGTCCAGGTGCGGGTGGGCATTGACGTCGGTGGGGCCGCCGTGGGTGGCCCAGCGGGTGTGGCCGATACCGGTGGTGCCTGACGGCAGCGGCCGCTCCAGGAGTTCCTTCTCCAGGTTGATCAGCTTGCCGGCCTTCTTGGCGGCGGCGAGCGATCCGTCCGCGGGCACGGCCACGCCCGCCGAGTCGTAGCCCCGGTACTCCAGGCGCTTGAGCCCGGCCAGTACGACGTCAAGCGCCGACTGCGAGCCGACGTAACCCACGATTCCGCACATACCAACCCCTTCGCGGTGCCTCACCGGTGACTCCCGGGCTGCTGACGGATCTCATGCTCGCAGAGCCCGCCGCCGTCCCGGGCGACCCGCGCGCACCAGGAGTCACGCGCCGTCGGGCACCGGCGGGGTGGGACGTGCGGTCACCAGCCGCGGCTCATCCGGTCGCGTGCCTCGCGGACCAGGCGCAGATACTCGACCTCCTCGCAGCGGGGCTTGCTGCCCCACTCGTAGAGGTCGAGGCAGTCCTCCAGGTCCTCACCCAGGTCGTCGTCCGGCAGATCGCGTACGAGTTCACCGCGCACCCGCTCGGCGAAGCCGGCCGCGACATCGGCACCCGCACCCGCACCCGCACCCGCACCCGCACCCGCACCCGCACCCGCACCACCGAAGGGTCTCCGACCTGCGAAAACGCGGTGACGTAAGGACATGGCGCACCTCCGGACCGGCGCCGGACGCGGCGGCTCCGCCCCGGTAGCCCGGCGAGGCTAGCCCGGCCCGCCACGCAGGTCCAGACCACGGGAGTCGCTGCTCCCCTCCCGCCCCGGCCGAGGCGCAACCCACGCGTCACGTGAGACAGCCCACCTGCAGTCCCCGGGCGGCAGGAGCGACAATGAGTCAGTGATCCTGTCGTCGCCACCCAGCACCCCCGGCCACCCGCACCGCCGTGCCGAGCCGACGCCGTACGTCGACCTCACCCGCGCCGAGTGGAGCGCGCTGCGCGACAAGACCCCGCTGCCGCTGACCGCCGACGAGCTCGAGCGGCTGCGCGGTCTCGGCGACGTGATCGACCTCGACGAGGTGCGGGACGTCTACCTGCCGCTGTCCCGCCTCCTGAACCTGTACGTGAACTCCACGGACGGCCTGCGCGCCGCCCTGAACACCTTCCTCGGCGAGCAAGGCACCCAGCACGGCACCCCCTTCGTGATAGGCGTCGCCGGCTCGGTCGCCGTCGGCAAGTCCACCGTGTCCCGGCTGCTGCGCGCGATGCTGGCCCGCTGGCCCGAGCACCCGCGCGTGGAGCTGATCACCACCGACGGCTTCCTGCTGCCCATGAAGGAGCTCAAGGCCCGCGGCCTGACCTCCCGCAAGGGCTTCCCCGAGTCGTACGACCGCCGCGCCCTGACCCGCTTCGTGGCCGATGTGAAGGCCGGCAAGGAGGAGGTCACCGCACCGGTCTACTCCCACCTGGTCTACGACATCGTCCCCGGCAAACGCCTCACCGTCCGCCGCCCCGACATCCTGATCGTCGAGGGCCTGAACGTGCTGCAGCCCGCCCTGCCGGGCAAGGACGGCCGCACCCGCGTCGGCCTCGCGGACTACTTCGACTTCAGTGTGTACGTCGACGCCCGCCCCGAGGACATCGAGGGCTGGTACCTCAACCGCTTCAAGAAGCTCCGCCAGACCGCCTTCCAGGACCCCGACTCGTACTTCCACCGGCACACCCGGGTGAGCGAGGACGAGGCCCTGGAGTACGCCCGCACCATGTGGCACACCATCAACAAGCCGAACCTGCTGCAGAACGTCGCCCCGACCCGCGGCCGCGCCACCCTCGTGGTCCGCAAGGGCGCCGACCACAAGGTCCAGCGCCTGCGCCTGCGCAAGCTCTGACCCCTTCCGGGCACGTACGTCCGCCGCCCCGGAAATCGTCGTCCACGCGCGCGTGCCGCCCGCCCCGCCCGGACAGAGCGCTCTCTACTCTGCCCGCATGCTGCATCTGCGCCTGATCACGCCACCTGACCTGACCGACGCCGCGGTCCGGCAGATCGGCGAGACGGTCGGCGCCACCCACCTGCTGGTCGTCCCAGGAGCCGCCCGGGCCCCCGCCGGCGACGTCGTCGAGTGCGACGTCGCGCGCGAAGCGGCCGACGGCCTGATCGGCTCGCTGCACACCCTCGGCATCGACGACCGCGGTGCGATCACCGTCGAACCGGTCGAACTGACCCTCTCCAGAACGGCCGACCGCGCCGAGCGGGACGCCCCCGGCGAACCCGCCGACGCCGTCCTGTGGGAGGAACTCACCGAAGCCACCCACGAGGAATCGACCCTCAGCGTCACCTACGTGGCGTTCCTGTCCATCGCCACCATGCTCGCGGCCATCGGCGTGATGCTGGACAACGCCGTCCTGATCGTCGGCGCGATGGCCGTGGGCCCGGAGTTCGGCCCGCTCGCCGGGATCTGCACCGCGGTGGTGCAGCGGGCCCCACGCCTCGTGCACCGCTCGCTCGTCGCACTGCTCGCCGGGTTCGCCGTGGCGATGGTCCTGACCACCGGATTCGCCGCGCTGCTCGACGAGTTGGGCCTGTTCAGCCGCGCCATGGTGGAGGCCGAGCGGCCCAACACCGGGTTCATCTGGCAGCCCGACTGGCTGTCGTTCGTGGTGGCGTTCCTGGCCGGCGTGGCCGGCACCCTGTCCCTGACCTCGGCGAAGTCGGCCGCCCTGATCGGCGTCGCGATCTCCGTGACCACGGTCCCCGCCGCCTCCAACGCCGCGGTCGCCCTGAGCTACCAGGACTACGACCAGACCTGGGGCTCGGCCGCCCAACTCCTGGCCAACCTCGGCAGTATCGTCCTCGCCGGCACCCTCACCCTGCTCGCCCAGAAGGCCTACTGGTCCCGGCAACGCGAACGCGGGGCCGGCCCGAAGGCCCGCCCCGCGTCACGTACTTGAACACCTGCCGGTACGCCTCAGCCCAGCGCCGACTTCACCACGTCGGCGAGCCGCTCGGCCACCGCACGCGCCTGGTCGATGTCGGCCGCCTCGACCATCACCCGCACCAGCGGCTCGGTCCCGGAGGACCGCAGCAACACCCGCCCGGTGGCGCCCAGTTCACGCTCCGCGGCAGTGACCGCCGCGGCCAGCTCGCCGGAGGTGTCCACCCGTGACTTGTCCACGTCGGGCACATTGACCAGAACCTGCGGAAGGCGCCGCATGACACCGGCGAGGTCGGCCAGGCTGCGCCCGGTCTCGGCCATCCGCGCGGCCAGCATCAGACCGGTCAGCGTGCCGTCACCGGTCGTCGCGTGGTCGAGGATGATCACGTGCCCGGACTGCTCGCCGCCGAGCGCGAAGCCGTCTTGCTTCATGGCCTCCAGCACATAGCGGTCGCCGACCGCGGTCGCCACGAACTGCACGCCCTCGCGCTCCATGGCGAGCCGGAAGCCCAGGTTCGACATGACCGTCGCGACCACGGTGTCCTTGCGCAGCGCGCCCCGTTCCCGCATGGCGAGCGCGAGCACCGCGAGGATCTGGTCGCCGTCGATCTCCTGACCGGCGGCGTCCACGGCCAGGCAGCGGTCGGCGTCCCCGTCGTGCGCGATGCCGAGGTCGGCGCCGTGCTCGACCACGGCCTCCTTCAGCAGGTCCAGGTGGGTCGAGCCGCAGCCGTCGTTGATGTTCAGGCCGTCCGGGTCGGCTCCGATCGTCACCACGTCGGCACCGGCCCGCGCGAACGCCTCGGGCGAGACCCGGGAGGCGGCACCGTGCGCCTCGTCCAGCACGATCCGCAGACCGTCCAGCCGGTTGGGCAGTACGCCGATGAGGTGCGCCACGTACTGGTCGAAGCCCTCGTCGTAGGTACGCACCCGGCCCACCCCCGCGCCCGTCGGACGGCTCCAGGGGGCACCGGTGCGGTGCTCCTCGTACACGGCCTCGATACGGTCCTCCAGCTCGTCGGCGAGCTTGTGACCGCCGCGCGCGAAGAACTTGACGCCGTTGTCCGGCATGGCGTTGTGGCTGGCCGAGAGCATCACACCGAGATCCGCGCCGAGCGCCCCGGTGAGGTACGCGACGGCCGGTGTGGGCAGTACTCCGACGCGCAGTACGTCCACGCCCGCGCTCGCCAGGCCCGCGACCACCGCGGCCTCGAGGAACTCCCCGGACGCACGCGGGTCCCGGCCGACCACCGCGACAGCCCGCTGCCCCTCGGACGTCGGCGTGCGCCCGTCACTCGGCTGCCATCCCAGTCTGACGTGGCTCGGCCCCGAACTCTCTTCCGCGAGAACATGCGCCGCCGCCACGGACAGACCGAGCGCCAGCTCGGCCGTGAGATCCGCATTGGCGACACCGCGCACGCCGTCCGTGCCGAAGAGTCGTCCCACTGGTGTCCTCCGAACCTGTCAGAAGCCGTCGGAATGCTTTCCGAACATGCAAGCCGCTGAGCGCGTGTTGTCGTTATACGCCCACGGCGGTTGATAACACGAACGCCCCGGCAGCACACAGCGTGCCGCCGGGGCGAACGGTCGAACGATCAAGCCACTGCGCAGGCAGCGATCAACGCTTGCTGTACTGCGGAGCCTTACGGGCCTTCTTGAGACCGGCCTTCTTGCGCTCGACCGCACGGTCGTCACGCGTCAGGAATCCGGCCTTCTTCAGGGCGCCGCGGTTGTTGTCCGCGTCCGCCTCGTTCAGCGCGCGGGCCACGCCGAGGCGCAGCGCGCCGGCCTGACCCGAGACACCGCCGCCGGCGATGCGGGCGACGACGTCGTAACGGTCGTCGAGCTCGAGCACCTTGAAGGGCTCGTTGACTTCCTGCTGGTGAACCTTGTTGGGGAAGTACTCCTCAAGGGTGCGGCCATTGATCTTCCACTTGCCGGTGCCCGGGATGATCCGGACGCGGGCGATGGCGTTCTTGCGACGACCCAGGCCGGCGGCCGGCTGGGGGTCGCCGAAGCGGGAGCTCAGCTCCTCCGAGGTGAACTCGCCCTCGACGGGGACCTCGGACTCGGTGGTGTACTGCTCGACGTCGGCAGTTTCCTCAACGGGCTGCTCAACGGTGGTCTCGGCCACGATTCTCCTCAGATTCTTATTCGTCTTAGGGGGTGGCCGGACTTACTGCGCGACCTGGGTGATCTCGAACGGCACCGGCTGCTGGGCAGCGTGCGGGTGCGTGTCGCCCGAGTAGACCTTCAGCTTGGAGAGCATCTGACGGCCCAGGGTGTTCTTGGGGAGCATGCCCTTGACGGCCTTCTCCACGGCCTTCTCGGGGTTCTTGTCGAGCAGCTCGTCGTAGCGGACGGAACGCAGACCACCCGGGTAACCGGAGTGGCGGTACGCCATCTTCTGGGTCCGCTTGTTGCCGGACAGGTGCACCTTGTCGGCGTTGATGATGATGACGAAGTCACCAGCGTCAACGTGCGGCGCGTAGATCGGCTTGTGCTTGCCCCGCAGGAGCGTGGCAGCAGTGGTGGCCAGACGGCCGAGGACGATGTCCTGGGCGTCGATGACGTGCCACTGGCGCGTCACATCGCCGGGCTTGGGGCTGTACGTACGCACGGTCGTAGCCTTCGCTTCTTCAGTGATGGTTTTCCCCCGGCCCGGAAGGGCCATGGGGACGGGGTCCTGACAAGGCCACCACGGACGATGTACGACAGCCTTGGCGGACATCGGTGACGCAACCGAGTCCTGCCGCTGGTCATCGGCCCGGTGGACCGGTGTAAGGGCCCCTCACGTGAGAATGAGAAAGCCAATACACATAACGAACAGGCAGAATACCCGCGCGGCCCCGGACGGGTCAAAACGCGGCTCTGGAGACCGGCACCGCCGACTCCTCCGCCTACGACGGATCTGCCGCTTCCCAGCTTACCCGTTCGGCCTAAGATGCCAGCCATGAGCTTTGGGCAGGGGGGACCGAACTGGGACCCCAGGGAACCGCAGCAGACACCCACCGGTTGGGGCTCCGCGCAGCAGACGCCGGGCACGGGCCAGGGACCGCACCAGGGGCAGTCCCCCGGCCAGCTCCCGGGCCAGGCCCCGAGCGGGCCCACCCCCGACTGGGCCGCGCTCGCCGAGGCCTCCGAGGCCAGGGCGCGGCGCCGGCGCTGGCTGATGATCGGCGGCGGCGCGCTCGCCACCGTCGTGGTCGCCTCCGTCGTCGCGTTCGCCGTCGTCTCGGCCAACAGCGACACAGAGGCGAACAAGCCGTCCGGCGAACTGCCCGCCTCAGAGACCCTGCCGAGCAACACGGCCTCGCCCGACCCGTCCTTCCCCGAAGCGGCTCCCCCGCCGCCGCCGGACCCGAAGGACTACATATCCAGCGCCAAGAAGGACAAGGCCCCGCTCAGCCCGGACAGCCTCTTCCCCGGCACCCAGTACACCAAGGGAGAAAGCGTCTACAAGAAGGGCAAGGCCGCACGCACCAAGGAGTGCGACTCGGCCACCAAGGGCGCACTCGGCTCCGTCCTCACCAAGAACAACTGCGAACAGGTCATCCGCACCACGTACCGCAAGGACGGTCTCGCCGTCACGGTCGGCGTCGCGGTCTTCGAGACCGACAAGGTGGCGACCAAGGCCAAGGACCAGGTCGGCAAGGGCAACATCCAGCCACTCGCCGGTGCGGGCGTCCCCGAGTTCTGCAAGACCGCCGTCTGCCGCACCACCGCCAACGCCTACGGCAGGTATGCCTACTTCACGGTCACCGGCCACACCGACGGCAAGGACGTCACCGGCAAGGACGAGAAGGCGGTCGCCGCGGGCAACGACATCGCCGAGCTCGCCTTCCGGCAGATCCACCGCCGCGGCGAGGCGCAGGCCTCAGCAGCAGCCGGCTTCTCCCAGTGACCGCTTGTTGCGTGCCTCACGGCTCCGCGCGGCCAGCAACTCGTCGGCGGGGTAACCGACTTCCTCCAGGGTGAGCCCGTGCGGCCGTACGACATGCACGGCCGAATCCCGTACGCCCGCGGCCAGCACCTTCGCGGGCCAGTCCACACCGCGGTGCCCGTCACCGACGAACAGCAGCGCCCCGACGAGCGAGCGCACCATGTTGTGGCAGAAGGCGTCGGCCCGCACGGTCGCCGTCATGATGCCGTCCGCGCCGCGCTCCCAGTCGAGGCGCTGCAGCGTACGGATCGTGGTGGCACCCTCGCGCCGCTTGCAGTACGCGGCGAAGTCGTGCTCACCGAGCAGCCCGACGGACGCCGCGTTCATCGCCTCGACGTCCAACGGCCAGTCGTGCCACAGGACATGGGACCGCAGCAGCGGATCGACCCCGCCCGGATCGTCGGTCACGCGATACGCGTAGCGCCGCCACACCGCCGAGAACCGGGCGTTGAACCCCGTCGGCGCCTCCTCGGCCCGCCACACCCGAACGTCGTGCGGAAGCCGCCCGGCAAGCCGCCGCAGCAGCTTCTCCCGGTGCTCGGCCCAGACGTCCACCGGCAGATCGACGTGCGCCACCTGCCCGCGCGCGTGCACCCCGGAGTCCGTACGGCCCGCGACGGTCAGCTCGAAGGTCCGCTCCGACCGGGTCACGGTCCGCAGCGCGCTCTCGATCTCCCCCTGCACGGTCCGCTGCCCCTGGCGCTGCTTCGCCCAGCCCGAGAAGTCCTTCCCGTCGTAGGAAAGATCCAGCCGTACCCGTACGAGACCGGGCTCCACCTCGTCCGACACCGGACGTTCCTCCTTGTGCGGTCTTTCTCCCGTACGCCGGCTCCCCCGACGTACGACGGGCCCGCACCCCCGAAGGGATACGGGCCCGCCGTGAACAGCCGTCGCTGGGCTCAGGCGTCCTTGGACTCCTCGGCGGCCTCGGCCGGCTTGGCGTCCTCGTCCTTCTTGAGGGCGTCTTCCTTCACCGCGCGCTTCGTCGCGGCCTCGGCCTCGCCGACAGCGTTCTGCTGCACGGTCAGGGCCTCCACCAGCTCGATGACGGCCATGGGAGCGTTGTCGCCACGACGGTTACCGATCTTGGTGATACGGGTGTAGCCACCCGGGCGGTTCTCGTACCGCGGGCCGATCTCCGTGAAGAGCGTGTGCACGATGCTCTTGTCGGTGATGACCTGCAGGACCTGGCGACGGTTGTGGATGTCGCCCTTCTTGGCCTTGGTGACCAGACGCTCGGCGTAGGGGCGCAGACGACGCGCCTTGGCCTCGGTCGTGGTGATCCGGCCGTGCTCGAACAGCGCCTTGGCGAGGTTCGCCAGCAGGTGCCGCTCGTGCGCAGCGCTGCCGCCCATACGGGCGCCCTTGGCGGGCTTCGGCATGGTGTTTCTCCTTGTGTGCTGCCCCGGCCGTATCAGGTACCGGGGTCAGTTCCCGACGAACAGTTGTCCGCCGGAGGTTCTCAGTACTGCTCGGTCTCCACGAAACCGGCGTCCGCGTCGTCGTCCGCGCCGAACGCGTCGGCAGCGGCGGTCGGGTCGAAGCCGGGAGGCGAGTCCTTCAGCGCCAGGCCCATACCGGCCAGCTTCGCCTTGACCTCGTCGATCGACTTCGC
>NZ_KZ984548.1:0-221090 GCF_003574445.1 Streptomyces sp. YIM 130001 | reverse complement strand
GGGCTCGTCGTGCTCCGAGGAGACGACCAGCTGCTTGATGTTGAGGATGAGGTCGGTGACGTCCTCCTTGACGCCCGGCACGGTGGTGAACTCGTGCAGGACACCGTCGATACGGATGGACGTGACCGCCGCACCCGGGATCGAGGAGAGGAGCGTACGACGCAGCGAGTTGCCGAGGGTGTAGCCGAAGCCCGGCTCCAGCGGCTCGATCACGAACCGGGACCGGAACTCGTCGACGACCTCTTCGGTCAACGAGGGACGCTGAGCAATCAGCATGAAATGCATCCTTCAGTCATGGGCACCCGCTATTTGATGCCCTCTGATACTGCAAGGGTACGGGCGGCACAGCTCCGAAGAGCCGTACCGCCCGAAAACCCACAAGTCGATCAACCGGCCGCAAGGACCGGCGCCGACTCAGACGCGACGGCGCTTGGGCGGACGGCAGCCGTTGTGCGGGGTGGGGGTGACGTCCTGGATCGAGCCGACCTCGAGGCCGGTGGCCTGGAGGGAGCGGATCGCGGTCTCACGGCCGGAGCCGGGACCCTTGACGAAGACGTCGACCTTGCGCATGCCGTGCTCCTGCGCGCGACGGGCGGCCGACTCGGCGGCCATCTGCGCGGCGAAGGGGGTGGACTTGCGCGAGCCCTTGAAGCCGACGTGGCCGGCGGAGGCCCAGGAGATCACGTTGCCCGTGGGGTCCGTGATCGAGACGATCGTGTTGTTGAACGTGCTCTTGATGTGCGCGTGGCCGTGAGCGACGTTCTTCTTTTCCTTGCGGCGCACCTTCTTGGCAGCGCCCTGACGACCCTTGGGGGGCATCTATAACTCCTACGGGAGGTGGTCGGTCCTACAGCGAAGACCGCTGATGAGCGTCCAGCTGAGGACTACTTCTTGCCCGGCTTCTTCTTGCCGGCGATCGCGCGACGCGGGCCCTTGCGGGTACGAGCGTTCGTGCTGGTGCGCTGACCGTGCACGGGCAGGCCACGGCGGTGACGCAGACCCTGGTAGCAGCCGATCTCGACCTTGCGGCGGATGTCGGCCTGAACCTCGCGGCGCAGGTCGCCCTCGGTCCTGAGGTTGGCGTCCACGTACTCGCGGATCTTGATCAGGTCCTCTTCGGACAGGTCACGAACGCGGGTGTTCGGGTCCACCTCGGTGGCGGCCAGCGTCTGCTGGGAAAGCGTCCGGCCAATACCGAACACGTAGGTGAGGGCAACCTCCACGCGCTTTTCGCGCGGGATGTCAACACCGGAAACGCGTGCCATCTAATGGCTCCAGTTGATTCTCGGAGGTCTTCCGCAGGTCCACTCCCACCCGCCGACCGCTTCTGCAGGAGAAGCAGTGGTACGGGCTGGGTCCCCGGCCTCCGACCGGGGGTGTCGCCCTCCATCACTGAAGAGGAACGGGCCCTGCGTATGTACGTATCGCTTGCGTCGCGCGAGATCTGCGGATGCAGAGGGATTGATCTGGCTTCAGCCCTGGCGCTGCTTGTGGCGCGGGTTGTCGCAGATGACCATGACTCGACCGTGACGGCGAATCACCCTGCACTTGTCGCAGATCTTCTTGACGCTCGGCTTGACCTTCATTGGGTGAGGTTCTCCGGGCTCAGTGCCACCACCCCGACGTGAAGTCCACGGCGGAATGCGGGCAAGATCTACTTGTACCGGTAGACGATCCGACCACGGGTCAGGTCGTACGGAGACAGCTCCACCACGACCCGGTCGTCAGGGAGGATGCGGATGTAGTGCATGCGCATCTTGCCGCTGATGTGTGCCAGGACCTGGTGGCCGTTCTGGAGCTCAACCTTGAACATGGCGTTCGGAAGAGACTCGACGACAGTGCCCTCGATCTCGATGGCACCTTGCTTCTTGGCCACGCTTCGCCCTTCGAATCGACTACCTTGATCGGCCTCGTGCGAGCATGCAGACATGCGGATGCACGAGAGCCGACGCGTCAGTCTACGTCAGGGCATCCCGAAAGACGAATCGAGGAAGGATGCCCCGTGACGGAGATTTTTAAGCAGCGGGATCCGGCGCGATGGTGACGCCGTACTCCGCCAGCTTGGCCTTTCCGCCGTCCACGGCGGTCAGTACCAGTGGTCCCTGCTCGGTCAGCGCGATGGAGTGCTCCCAGTGCGAGGACCAGCTGCCGTCGGTGGTCTCCACCGTCCACTCGTCCTCGAGCGTGCGCGTGCGCGGGGTGCCGAGGCTCACCATCGGCTCGATCGCCAGGCACATACCGGGCACCAGCTTGGGGCCGCGTCCGCGCCGGCGCTCCACGTAGTTCAGGACGTGCGGGTCCATGTGCATCTGGGAGCCGATGCCGTGGCCGCCGTACTCCTCGATGATTCCGTACTTGCCGGTCGACGGGCGGGGCTGACGGCGGATGTAGGACTCGACGGCCTTGGAGATGTCGACCAGGCGGTTGCCGGCCTTCATCGCCGCCAGGCCGGCCCACATCGACTCCTCGGTGACCCGGGACAACTCGACCAGCTCGGGGGCGTGACCGGTGCCGACGAAGGCGGTGTACGCCGCGTCGCCGTGCCAGCCGTCGATGATCGCGCCGGCGTCGATCGAGATGATGTCGCCGTCCTTCAGGACAGTGGCCTGGTCCGGGATGCCGTGCACGACGACCTGGTTCACCGAGGTGCAGATGGTGGCCGGGAAACCGCCGTACCCGAGGAAGTTGGGCTTCGCGCCGTGCTCGTCGAGGACCTTGCGGGCCACCTGGTCGAGGTCGTGGGTGGTCGCGCCGGGCACCGCGGCCGCCCTGGTCGCCTCGTGAATGGCGGCGACGACGAGCCCCGCCTCACGCATCTTCGCGATCTGCTCGGGGGTCTTGATCTCCACCATGGTCCTTCAGCTCTCCGTCTTCGTACAGCCGTCTGTGCGGGCCTCGTTCAGCCCTCTGCTCGTGCGGGGACCGCGGGTCCCGGGCCCCTCACAACAGTACGGCCGCGGCGCCCTGCGAGGGCACCGCGGCCGTGGGGACCACTGTTCAGTCAGGCGGCGTGGTCGCGCTTGAGTGCGTCCATCGCGCGCTGCGTCACGTCCGACACCTTGCCGAGCGCCGAGATCGTGACGACCAGGCCCTGGGCCTTGTAGTAGTCGATGATCGGCTCGGTCTCGCTGTGGTAGACCTCGAGCCGACGGCGCACCGTCTCCTCGGAGTCGTCACCGCGCTGGTAGAGCTCGCCGCCACAGGTGTCGCAGACACCTTCCTGCTGCGGAGGGCTGTACGTCACGTGGAAGACGTGACTCGACTCGTTCTTGCAGATGCGGCGGCCGGCGATGCGCTTGACCACCTCGTCCTCGGGGACCTCCAGGTCGAGCACCGCGTCCAGCTGCACACCGTCCGACGTCAGCGAGGCGTCGAGCGCCTCGGCCTGCGAGACGTTGCGCGGGAAGCCGTCGAGCAGGAAACCGTTCTCGGCGTCCGGCTGCTCCATGCGGTCCTTCGCCATACCGATGGTCACCTCGTCGGGCACCAGGTTGCCGGCGTCCATGTACGCCTTCGCCTGCTTGCCGAGCTCGGTGCCCTGGCTGATGTTGGCGCGGAACAGGTCGCCCGTGGAGATGTGCGGGATCGACAGATTCTCGGCGAGGTACGCGGCCTGCGTGCCCTTGCCCGCTCCGGGCGGTCCGACGAGGACGATTCTCATCAGCGGAGGAACCCTTCGTAATTGCGCTGCTGGAGCTGGCTCTCGATCTGCTTCACCGTCTCCAGACCCACACCCACGATGATCAGGATGCTTGTCCCGCCGAACGGGAAGTTCTGGTTCGCACCGAAGCCCGCCAACGCCATTGTCGGCACAAGAGCAATGAGGCCCAGATACAGCGAGCCCGGCCAAGTGATCCTGTTGAGCACGTAGCTCAGGTACTCGGCAGTGGGCCTACCAGCCCGGATGCCCGGGATGAAGCCACCATACTTCTTCATGTTGTCGGCGACTTCCTCGGGGTTGAACGAGATCGCGACGTAGAAGAAGGCGAAGAAAACGATCAGCACGAAGTACGTGGCGATGTAATACGGGTGGTCGCCCTTGACGAAGTGGGCCTCGATCCACTGCACCCAGCCGGCGTTGGAACCGCTGAACTGCGCGACGAGCGCCGGGATGTAGAGCAGGGACGAGGCGAAGATCACGGGGATGATGCCCGCCTGGTTCACCTTCAGCGGGATGTACGTCGACGTACCCCCGTAGGAACGGCGGCCGATCATGCGCTTCGCGTACTGGACGGGGATCCTGCGCTGAGCCTGCTCGACGAAGACGACCAGGGCGACCATGAACAGGCCGACCAGGATCACGATGCCGAACTCGATCCAGCCTCCCGCGAGGCTGCCCTGCTCCTTGATGGCCCACAGCGAGCCGACGAAACCGGCGGCGATCGAGATGAACATCAGGATCGACATGCCGTTGCCGATGCCCCGGTCGGTGATGAGCTCACCGAGCCACATGACCGCGGCGGTGCCGGCGGTCATGGTGAGGACCATGGTGACGGTCACGAAGATCGACTGATCGGGAACGATCTCGTTGCCTACCGGACAACCCTGGAAGAGCGCGCCGCTGCGCGCGGTGGCTACCAGGCCCGTGCCCTGCAACACGGCGAGGGCGACGGTCAGATAACGCGTGTACTGCGTGATCTTGGCCTGACCCGACTGGCCTTCCTTCTTCAGGGCCTCGAGCCGCGGAATCACCACGACGAGGAGCTGAAGGATGATGCTCGCCGTGATGTACGGCATGATCCCCAACGCGAAGATGGTGATCTGCAGCAGAGCGCCACCACTGAACATGTTCACCAGACCGAACAGGCCCTGGTTGGTGTTGGCCTGGTCGATACAGACCTGCACGTTCGAGTAGCTCACACCGGGAATCGGGATATGTGCCCCGAGCCGGTAGATCACGATCATGGCGAGCGTGAAGAGCAGCTTCTTGCGCAGGTCGGGCGTCTTGAACGCCCGGGCGAACGCGGTGAGCACGGTGCCTCCTGCGACCCCCGCGCTACTGCGTCAGAGGTGACGGTCTTGAGGATCGACGAATACGTAAGTGTGAGTAACTGAGCGGTCTGGCTGTGAAGTTGGTGGTCGGGGGTCCGAACGGCATGCAATTAGCGCGCGGACAGGCCTGTAGGCAGACCACGCGGAAAGTACAGTGCCGCCACCTTACCGGCGACCACACCCCCCTAGGAACGACCAACCGGGGATGCCCCTTTTGCGAGGCATCCCCGGTGGGGTCGTTCATGTCATCGGTATGTCTGGTCCAACCCGGATCAGACGAGCTCGGTGACGGTTCCGCCCGCGGCGGTGATCTTCTCCTTGGCGGAGCCGGAGACGGCGTCGACCGTCACCTGCAGCGCCACGGTGACCTCGCCCTGACCGAGAACCTTGACCAGGCTGTTCTTGCGAACGGCGCCCTTGGCGACCAGATCGGCCACCGTGACCTCGCCACCCTGCGGGTAGAGCGCGGTCAGCTTGTCGAGGTTCACGACCTGGAACTCGGTCTTGAACGGGTTCTTGAAGCCCTTGAGCTTCGGAAGGCGCATGTGGAGGGGCATCTGCCCACCCTCGAAGCCTTCCGGAACCTGGTAACGGGCCTTGGTGCCCTTGGTTCCACGACCAGCTGTCTTACCCTTCGACGCCTCACCACGACCCACACGGGTCTTGGCGGTCTTGGCGCCCGGGGCAGGACGGAGGTTGTGGACCTTCAGCGGGTTCTGCTCACCCATGTCAGTCGACCTCCTCGACCGTCACGAGGTGCCGCACGGTGTTGGCCATGCCGCGGAACTCGGGGCGGTCCTCCTTGACAACCACGTCGTTGACCTTCTTGAGGCCGAGCGAACGCAGGGTGTCGCGGTGGTTCTGCTTGCTGCCGATGTACGACTTCGTCTGCGTGATCTTGAGCTGTGCCATTACGCACCTGCTCCCGCACGCGCACGCAGCAGAGCCGCAGGAGCGACGTCCTCGAGGGGCAGGCCACGGCGAGCCGCGATCTCCTCGGGACGCTGCAGACCCTGCAGGGCCGCCACAGTCGCGTGCACGATGTTGATCGCGTTGTCGGAGCCGAGCGACTTCGACAGGATGTCGTGCACTCCGGCGCACTCGAGCACGGCACGCACCGGGCCGCCGGCGATAACACCGGTACCGGGGGAAGCCGGCTTGAGCAGGACGACGCCCGCAGCCTTCTCGCCCTGGATCGGGTGCGGGATGGTGCCCTGGATACGGGGGACCTTGAAGAAGTGCTTCTTGGCCTCCTCAACACCCTTGGCGATGGCGGCCGGCACCTCCTTGGCCTTGCCGTAACCGACACCCACGGTGCCGTCACCATCGCCCACCACGACCAGCGCGGTAAAGCTGAAGCGACGACCACCCTTCACAACCTTGGCGACGCGGTTGATCGCGACTACGCGCTCAACGTACGCGGTCTTTTCGGCAGCTGCGCCACCGTCACGGCCCTTCCGGTCCCGCCGCTCGCCGCCACCGGCACCGCTTCCGCGGCGCTGGGGTCCAGCCATTGGATTTACCTCTCTCTGTTTCCGCTAGCTACGCAGCGAGGCTCAGAACTTGAGCCCGGCTTCGCGGGCGGCGTCCGCAAGGGCGGCGATGCGCCCCGCGTACTTGTTGCCGCCACGGTCGAACACGACGGTCTCGACACCTGCGGCCTTGGCGCGCTCAGCAACCAGGGCACCGACCGACTTGGCCTGAGCCGACTTGTCGGCCTCGGCACCACGGATCGAGGTGTCCAGGGTGGACGCCGACGCCAGGGTGTGCCCCTTAACGTCGTCGATGACCTGGGCCACGATGTTCCGGTTCGAGCGCGTCACGACGAGGCGCGGACGCTCGGCAGTACCCGAGACGTGCTTACGGATCCGGATGTGACGCCGCTTGATGGCTGCACGCTTGTAAGCGTCGCCCTTAGCGATCTTGACACCGTATGCCATGGCTTACTTACCCGCCTTTCCGACCTTGCGGCGGATGACTTCGCCCTCGTACTTGACGCCCTTGGCCTTGTACGGGTCAGGCTTGCGCAGCTTGCGGATGTTGGCCGCAACCTCGCCGACCTTCTGCTTGTCGATGCCCTCGACCGAGAACTTGGTCGCGGACTCCACCTTGAAGGTGATGCCCTCGGGGGCCTCGACCAGGATCGGGTGGCTGTAGCCCAGCGAGAACTCCAGGTTGGAGCCCTTCGCGAGGACGCGGTAACCGACACCGCTGATTTCGAGCTTCTTCACGTAACCGTCGGTCACGCCGGTGATCATGTTCGCCACCAGCGTGCGGGACAGGCCGTGCAGGGCCTTGTTCTGACGCTCGTCATTGGGACGGGTGACGTTCAGAACGCCGTCCTCGTCCCTGGCGATCTCGATCGGCGCGACAACGGTGTGGCTCAGGGCGCCCTTGGGGCCCTTCACCGAGACCGTCTGGCCATCGAGGGTGACGTCCACGCCGGCGGGAACCGTGATGGGGAGCTTGCCAATACGCGACATAGCTGTTTCCTCCGTTCCCTTCCGCTACCAGACGTAGGCGAGAACTTCTCCGCCTACGCCCTTCTTGCCGGCCTGCTGTCCAGTGAGGAGCCCGTGGGACGTGGAGATGATCGCCACGCCGAGGCCGCCGAGCACCTTCGGCAGGTTGGTGGACTTCGCGTAAACCCGGAGACCGGGCTTGGAGATCCGCTTGATGCCCGCGATGGAGCGCTCACGGTTCGGGCCGAACTTCAGCTCGAGGACGAGGTTCTTGCCGACCTCGGCGTCCTCGGTCTTCCAGCCCGTGATGAAGCCCTCCTGCTGGAGGATCTCCGCGATGTGCGACTTGATCTTGCTGTGCGGCATCGACACCGAGTCGTGGTACGCCGAGTTCGCGTTCCGCAGACGCGTAAGCATGTCTGCGATCGGATCAGTCATGGTCATGAATTGGCCTTCGGCCTCTCTCGCCGGGGTTTCCTATGTGCGCCATCCCTCTCCCCACACAGTGGCGGGACGGGTGCGGCGCGGGGACCTACGGCGTAGTAAGTCGTACGGGGCGGCGGGCGCCCAACCCTCCAAGCCTAAGCCATGGAGAGCAGGGCACCCTACCGACCCAATGCTTACCGAGAGACTCCTGCTACCCCAACTGGGGTATTACCAGGAGCTCTTGGTTACGCCCGGCAGCTCGCCACGGTGAGCCATCTCACGAAGGCACACGCGGCACAGGCCGAACTTGCGGTAGACGGAGTGGGGCCGGCCGCAACGCTGGCAGCGGGTGTACGCGCGCACACCGAACTTCGGCTTGCGGGCGGCCTTAGCGATCAGAGCCTTCTTCGCCACGGTCAGTTCTCCTTGAACGGGAAGCCGAGGTGACGAAGGAGGGCGCGGCCCTCGTCGTCGTTGGACGCCGTGGTGACCACGGTGATGTCCATGCCCCTGACCCGGTCGATCTTGTCCTGGTCGATCTCGTGGAACATGACCTGCTCCGTGAGACCGAAGGTGTAGTTGCCACGGCCGTCGAACTGCTTGGGGGACAGACCACGGAAGTCGCGGATGCGCGGAAGCGCGAGCGACAGGGTGCGGTCCAGGAACTCCCACATGCGGTCGCCACGGAGCGTGACGTGGGCACCGATCGGCTGACCCTCACGCAGCTTGAACTGCGCGATGGACTTGCGGGCCTTGGTGACGGCCGGCTTCTGACCAGTGATCGTGGTGAGGTCGCGGATGGCGCCCTCGATCAGCTTGGAGTCGCGGGCGGCGTCGCCCACACCCATGTTGACCACGATCTTGACGAGGCCCGGGGTCTGCATGACGTTCTCGTAGGAGAACTGCTCCTGCAGCTTGCCCGCGATCTCCTCGCGGTACTTCGTCTTGAGACGCGGAGTGGTGGTGGTAGCCATCAGATGTCCTCACCGGTCCGCTTGGCAACGCGGATCTTGTTGCCCTCGTCGTCGAAGCGGAAACCGACTCGCGTGACGACCTTGTTGCCGTCCTTCTCCACGACCAGCTGGACGTTGGAGACGTGGATCGGGGCCTCGGTCGTGACGATGCCGCCGGCCTGCGAAGCGCGGCCCGGCTGGTTCGCCTTCGTGTGCTTCTTGACCCGGTTGACACCCTCGACCAGGACGCGACCCTCGCGGGGGAAGGCCGCAATGACCTTGCCCTGCTTGCCACGGTCCTTACCGGTGATGACCTGTACCAGGTCGCCCTTCTTGAT
Source organism: Streptomyces sp. YIM 130001 (assembly GCF_003574445.1). Lineage (GTDB taxonomy): Bacteria > Actinomycetota > Actinomycetes > Streptomycetales > Streptomycetaceae > Streptomyces. The sequence continues at coordinate 211,919 of NZ_KZ984548.1, read as the reverse complement.
CTTCATGCTTACAGCACCTCCGGCGCGAGCGAGATGATCTTCATGAACTTCTTCTCGCGCAGCTCACGGCCCACGGGGCCGAAGATACGGGTGCCGCGAGGGTCGCCGTCGTTCTTCAGAATGACAGCGGCGTTCTCGTCGAAGCGGATGTACGAGCCGTCCGGACGGCGACGCTCCTTGACGGTGCGAACGATGACCGCCTTGATGACGTCACCCTTCTTCACGTTGCCACCGGGGATCGCGTCCTTCACGGTGGCGACGATGACGTCGCCGATGCCCGCGTAGCGGCGGCCGGATCCACCGAGAACACGGATGCAAAGGATTTCCTTCGCACCAGTGTTGTCGGCGACCTTCAGCCGCGACTCCTGCTGGATCACGTCTATCTCCTGTTTGTCTGCCGGTTCCCGGCGGGGGCCACTCGCATGACCCCCACCGAGCCTGGCGGAACGAACCTGAGGGAATGCCCCTCAGGCAGTGCTAACGGTCAACTCCCTTACGGGAATTGCCTACTTGGCCTTCTCAAGGATCTCGACGACGCGCCAGCGCTTCGTCGCGGACAGCGGCCGGGTCTCCATCAGGAGGACACGGTCGCCGACACCCACGACGTTCTGCTCGTCGTGCGCCTTGACCTTGGTCGTACGGCGGATGACCTTGCCGTACAGGGCGTGCTTCACGCGGTCCTCGACGGCGACGACGACGGTCTTGTCCATCTTGTCGCTGACGACGAGACCCTCACGGGTCTTGCGGAAGCCTCGGGCGGCCTTGGTCTCTTCAGTCACGTTGCTCTCGCTCATCAGGCGCTCTCCACCGTCTCGATGCCCAGCTCGCGCTCACGCATGAGGGTGTAGATCCGCGCGATGTCCTTGCGGACGGCCTTGAGCCGGCCGTGGTTCTCGAGCTGTCCCGTGGCCGCCTGGAAGCGGAGGTTGAACAGCTCTTCCTTGGCCTCGCGGAGCTTTGCAACGAGCTCCTCGTTGTTCAGCTCGCGCAGCTCGGACGCCTTGGTACCGGCCGACATCACGACTCACCTGCCTCGCGCCGAACGATCCGGCACTTCATCGGAAGCTTGTGAGCAGCGCGGGTAAGCGCCTCACGCGCAATCTTCTCGTTCGGGTAGGACAGCTCGAACATCACCCGACCGGGCTTGACGTTCGCGATCCACCACTCGGGGGAACCCTTACCGGAACCCATGCGGGTCTCGGCGGGCTTCTTGGTCAGCGGGCGGTCCGGGTAGATGTTGATCCAGACCTTGCCGCCACGCTTGATGTGACGGGTCATCGCGATACGAGCGGCCTCGATCTGACGGTTCGTCACATACGCCGGGGTCAGCGCCTGGATGCCGTACTCGCCGAACGCAACCTCAGTGCCACCCTTGGCCATACCACTGCGCTTGGGGTGGTGCTGCTTGCGGTGCTTGACCCTACGAGGGATCAGCATGTCGGTCAGGCCTCCGTTCCAGTGCTCTCAGCCGGAGCGGCAGCTGCGGGAGCCTCGGCCTTGGGGGCCTCTGCTGCCGGGGCCTGCTGCTGCGGCTTGCGGCCGCGGCCGCCACGCTCGCCACCACGACCACCACGGGCCGGACGGTCGTTGCCGCCGCCACGCGCCGGACGGTTGCCCGCACGGGCAGCCGCGTTCTCGGCACGGACCTCGGCGATGTTCTTGACGTCGCCCTTGTAGATCCAGACCTTCACGCCGATACGGCCGAAGGTCGTCTTGGCCTCGAAGAAGCCGTAGTCGACGTTCGCGCGGAGCGTGTGCAGGGGCACGCGGCCCTCGCGGTAGAACTCCGAGCGCGACATCTCGGCGCCGCCGAGACGGCCGCCACACTGGATCTTGATGCCCTTGGCGCCGGCCTTCATCGAGCTCTGCATCGACTTGCGCATCGCACGACGGAAGGAGACGCGGGAGGACAGCTGCTCGGCAACGGCCTGGGCCACGAGCTGAGCATCGGTCTCGGGGTTCTTGACCTCGAGGATGTTCAGCTGGACCTGCTTGCCCGTGAGCTTCTCGAGGTCACCGCGGATGCGGTCGGCCTCGGCGCCACGGCGGCCGATGACGATGCCGGGACGAGCGGTGTGGATGTCCACCCGCACGCGGTCACGGGTGCGCTCGATCTCCACCTTCGAGATGCCGGCGCGCTCCATGCCGGACGTCATCATCCTGCGGATGGCGACGTCTTCCTTGACGTAGTCCTTGTACAGCTTGTCGGCGTACCAACGCGACTTGAAGTCGGTCGTGACACCGAGCCGGAACCCGTGCGGGTTTACCTTCTGGCCCATTACCGGGTTCCTTCCTTGCTGCTGACGACCACGGTGATGTGGCTGGTCCGCTTACGGATCCGGTAGGCACGGCCCTGGGCACGCGGACGGAACCGCTTCAGGGTCGGGCCCTCATCCACGTACGCCTCGCTGATGACCAGCGAATTGGCGTCACTGTGGTCGTAGTTGTGCGCGGCGTTGGCAATGGCGCTGTCCAGCACCTTGCCGACCGGCACGCTCGCGGCCTGCGGGGCGAAACGCAGGACCGCCTGAGCCTCCGTGGCATCCATGCCACGGATGAGGTCCACCACGCGGCGGGCCTTCATGGGCGTGACGCGGATGTACCGCGCCTGGGCCCTGGCTTCCATGGTTGTCCCTTCGGTGTAAGTCATAGTCGTTTCCACCCCGCCTTTAGCGGCGCTTCGACTTCCGGTCGTCCTTGACGTGGCCTCGGAAGGTGCGAGTCGGCGAGAACTCGCCGAGCTTGTGGCCGACCATCGACTCGGTGACGAACACCGGGATGTGGGTCTTGCCGTTGTGCACCGCGATCGTGTGGCCCAGCATGGCCGGGACGATCATCGAGCGACGGGACCAGGTCTTGATGACGTTCTTGGAACCGGCTTCGTTCTGTACGTCCACCTTCTTGATCAGGTGGTCGTCGACGAAGGGCCCCTTCTTGAGACTGCGCGGCATCTAAACCCGCTCCTAGCGCTTCTTGTTCGTCTTGCGGCGGCGGACGATGTACTTGTTCGACGCCTTCTTGGGCGAACGCGTACGACCTTCCTTCTGGCCCCAGGGCGAGACCGGGTGGCGACCACCGGAGGTCTTGCCCTCGCCACCACCGTGCGGGTGGTCGACCGGGTTCATCACGACACCGCGAACGGTGGGACGAACGCCCTTCCAGCGCTTGCGGCCGGCCTTGCCCCAGTTGATGTTCGACTGCTCGGCGTTGCCGACCTCGCCGATCGTGGCGCGGCAGCGGACGTCGACCAGGCGGATCTCACCGGACGGCATGCGCAGGTGGGCCATCGAGCCCTCCTTCGCGAGCAGCTGCACGGAGGCACCCGCGGAGCGGGCGAACTTGGCGCCACCACCGGGACGGAGCTCGATCGCGTGGATCGTGGTACCGACCGGGATGTTGCGGAGCGCCAGGTTGTTGCCGGGCTTGATGTCGGCGCCGGGGCCGTTCTCGACCCGGTCGCCCTGCGCCAGGCCGCGCGGCGCGACGATGTAGCGCTTCTCGCCGTCGGCGTAGTGCAGGAGCGCGATGCGCGCGGTGCGGTTGGGGTCGTACTCGATGTGCGCGACCTTCGCCGGCACGCCGTCCTTGTCGTGACGACGGAAGTCGATCACTCGGTAGGCGCGCTTGTGTCCGCCACCCTGGTGGCGAACGGTCACACGACCGGAATTGTTACGGCCGCCCTTGCTGTGCAGCGGGCGGACCAGCGACTTCTCCGGCGTGGACCGCGTGACCTCGACGAAGTCGGCGACGGAGGAGCCACGGCGGCCCGGCGTCGTCGGCTTGTACTTGCGGATTCCCATTTCTCAGTCCTCGTCCGATATCGGACCAGGGCGCTCCGTTAGGAGGCCTGGCCGAAGATGTCGATACGGTCGCCCTCAGCGAGGGTCACGATGGCGCGCTTGGTGTCCGCACGCTTACCGAAACCAGTGCGGGTGCGCTTGCGCTTGCCCTGGCGGTTGATCGTGTTGACCCCGGTGACCTTGACCGAGAAGACCGCCTCGACGGCCTGCTTGATCTGGGTCTTGTTCGCGCCGGGCGCGACGATGAACGTGTACTTGTTCTCGTCGAGGAGGGCGTAGCTCTTCTCCGAGACGACCGGCTTGACGAGAATGTCGCGCGGGTCGGAGAAGGTCTTGCTGGTGACGGTGGCCTCAGTCATCAGGCCTCGCTCCCTTCGGTCTCAGCCTTGGGGCCGGCGACGAAGGAGTCGAAGGCGGCCTTGGTGAAGACCACGTCGTCCGAAACGAGCACGTCGTACGTGTTCAGCTGGCCCGGCTCCAGGATGTGCACCTGGGGCAGGTTCCGCGCCGACAGCAGGCCGGTCTCGTCCTCACGGGCGACCACCAGGAGCACGTTCTTGCGCTCGCTGACCTTGCCCAGGAGAGCCTTGGCGGCCTTGGTGGAAACGTCGCCCTCGACCACGTCGGACACGACGTGGATTCGGTCGTGACGCGCCCGGTCCGAGAGGGCACCGCGCAGAGCGGCGGCCTTCATCTTCTTCGGGGTGCGCTGCGAGTAGTCGCGCGGCACGGGTCCGTGCACGACGCCACCACCGGCGAACTGCGGCGCACGGGTCGAACCCTGGCGCGCGCGGCCGGTGCCCTTCTGGCGGTACGGCTTCTTGCCACCGCCGCGGACCTCGCCACGGGTCTTGGTCTTGTGCGTGCCCTGTCGGGCAGCGGCCAGCTGTGCGACAACGACCTGGTGGATCAGCGGAACGCTGGTCTTGGCGTCGAAGATCTCCGCGGGGAGCTCGACGGTCCCGGCCTTGTCGCCTGCCGGCGAAAGGATGTCAATGGTGCTCATCGTTACCTCAGGCCCCCTTGGCCGCGGTACGGACCAGGACGAGGCCGCCGTTCGGACCAGGAACCGCGCCCTTGATGAGCAGCAGGCCCTTCTCCGCGTCAACGGCGTGGACGGTCAGGTTCTGGGTGGTGACCCGCTCGTTGCCCATACGACCCGCCATGCGGAGGCCCTTGAACACACGGCCCGGGGTGGCGCAGCCACCGATCGAACCGGGAGAGCGGTGCTTGCGCTGGGTGCCGTGACCGGCGCCGAGGCCCTTGAAGTTGTGACGCTTCATGACACCGGCGAAGCCCTTGCCCTTGCTCTTGCCCGTGACGTCGACCTTGACGCCGGACTCGAACGCTTCGGCAGTGATCTCCTGGCCGAGCGTGTACTCGGCGGCGTCGGAGGTGCGGAGCTCCACCAGGTGGCGGCGGGGGGTCACGTCGGCCTTGGCGAAGTGGCCCTTGAGGGGCTTGTTCACCTTGCGCGGGTCGATCTCGCCGAAGGCGATCTGGACCGACTCGTAGCCGTCGATGTCATTCTTACGGACCTGGGTAACGACGCAGGGTCCGGCCTTGACCACGGTCACGGGGACGACACGGTTGTTCTCGTCCCAGACCTGGGTCATGCCGAGCTTCTCGCCCAGGACACCCTTGATCTGCTTGGTCATCTCTTCCGCGCCTCTCAGAGCTTGATCTCGATGTCGACGCCGGCCGGAAGGTCCAGGCGCATCAGCGAGTCAACGGTCTTGGGCGTCGGGTCGAGGATGTCGATCAGGCGCTTGTGCGTGCGCATCTCGAAGTGCTCGCGCGCATCCTTGTACTTGTGCGGCGACTTGATGACGCAGTACACGTTCTTCTCAGTGGGCAGCGGCACCGGGCCCGCGACCGACGCACCAGTGCGAGTCACCGTCTCGACGATCTTCTTCGCCGAAGAGTCGATGACCTCGTGGTCGTAGGCCTTGAGCCGGATGCGGATCTTCTGTCCCGCCATGGCTACTTCGTAGTCCTGTCTCTCGTAACGCTCTGGAACCCGAGGGTTCTGATGACTCCTCCTCCGACCCACGCGGTCGGGCGTGTCGCAGTCTCGTTCACACAGTTCTCCCGAAGGAGATTTCCCTGCTGGGGACTGCGGCCCTTGGCCGCGGACCGGGGGAAGGCTGCAATCACCTGAAGTCCCACCGGGTGCCTGGTTGAAGGCACCCCGCCACACTTCCCGGAAGATTCCCGTACGTCCGCTCCAGCGCCGCCTTACGACGGTTGGGGCGACGAGTACTGTGGGACTCGCTTCCAGTCCTCCCGGCGGGAGGCGTGCAGCATCGGCACTCAACCGAGCAACCTGGTCAGTGTGCCATACGGGGCATTGCGCTGGCCAATCAAGGGCGAAGACCCTACCCCCCGCCCCACGGCCGTCAAACCCGGCCATCGAGGGGCCCGGACACCCGCACATCGAGGGCGCCGAAGCAGCCCCTCCGCACGCTCTGGGCGATCACCTGATCACGCGCGGTCAGGGGCGCGGCTCACTTCGCCTGGCCCTCCAGGGCGACACCCAGACCGCTCAGCGCCTCGTGGACGCTCTTTCCTTCCGCGGTCGCCTCCAGCGTGAAGCCGCCGACCGAGGTGGGCGGATATCCGATGCGTTCGATGGCTCGGCTGACGCTGTACAGGCCCGGCACCCGGTCGGCGTCGTCCCACAAATAGACCGCCCCCCACAGCTGACGCTCGGCATTCGAGAACCATGCCTTGAGGCGCATGCCGTCCAATGTGGAGTACGCGTCCACGGCGTAATCCCGGAGATATTCCCTGAGACTCTCCACCGTGGCTTCCGACTTCTTCAGATCCCACATCACAATCTGCAGATACATACCCTGAACCCCCTGGTCGGACGGGTGACTTCGCCCGGCCGAGCCTACCTCCGCACCGTCGGCGAAGGGGGCGGACGTGTCGCCAACTCCGTTACTTGCGGAGGGAGTAGCTCCGCAAGCGGGGCGGACCCCCTGGGCGCTCTTCCCGGCGACTGGCGGGCCGAATCCACACTCGGTGACATTGGCGGAATTTCAGGTGCGGAGCCTCGCGAGTTCGGCCCGGTTCCCGTGTTCGCTATGCATCGAATTACCCGTCCGCTTGGATGGTTGGCGTCAACCAGTTCCGTTGCGACCGGTTGCCTGAGTTCCGTTCCAGTCATCGGTGGAGAAGATTTTGACAGACCGTCAGGACGGTGCCTTTCCCTACCCGCGTACCTGCCCGTTGCAGCCGCCGCCGGAGTACGCGTCCCTGCGTACGGACGAGCCCATCTCGAGAGTCACCCTGGCTTCCGGGCGGTCCGCCTGGCTGCTCACCCGCCACGAGCACATACGGCAGTTGCTCGCGAGCCCGCAGGTGAGCTCGAATCTGGCGCACCCCGGCTACCCGCTGCACTTCGACGTGCCGGCCGAGGTCATGGAGCGGATGCGGCCGGTGATGCTCGCGATGGACCCGCCGGTGCATACGGCACAGCGCAAAATGGTGGCCTCGGAGTTCACGGCCAAGCGGGTGCAGCGGATGCGGCCCCGCGTCGAGGAGATCGTGCACGAGCGCATCTCGGCCGTGCTCGAAGGGGAGAGCCCCCTCGATCTGGTCGAGGCCCTGGCTCTGCCCGTCCCCTCCCTGGTCACCTCGGAACTGCTCGGAGTGCCGTACTCCGACCGCGAGTTCTTCCAGGACCGCACCAGAAAGCTGGTGTCGATCGATGTCGACCCGCAGGAGCGCAACGGCGCACACCAGGACCTTCACGAGTACTTCGTCGGGCTGGTGACGGCGCAGGGGGCCGACCCCGGTGACGACCTGCTCGGCAGGCTCGTCGCGAAGAACCGCGAAGCCGGGACGTTCGACCGCGAGGAGTTGGTCGGCATGGCGAACGTCCTGCTCGTGGGCGGGTTCGAGACCACGGCCAACATGATCGCGCTGGGCGTCGTGGGCCTGCTCGAGAACCCCGAGCAGTTGGCGAGGCTGAAGGCGGACCCGGAGCTGGCCCCGCAGGCGGTCGACGAACTCCTGCGCTACTTCAGCATCGCCGACCAGGTGACCTCGCGGGTGGCCCTGGCCGACCTCGAGATCGGCGACGTGCTGATCCGTGCGGGCGAAGGGGTCATCGGGCTCAGCGCCTCGGGCAACCATGACGAAGCGGTGTTCGCCGCTCCGGAGCGCTTGGACATCGATCGCGGCGGCCGGCGCCACCTCGCCTTCGGGCACGGCATCCACCAGTGCATCGGACAGAACCTCGCCAGGCTGGAACTGGAGATCGTCTTCGCCGCGCTCTTCACCAGGATTCCCGGCCTGAAGCTCGCGGTCCCGGTCGAGGAACTCCCGTTCAAGGACAGCATGGGGGTGTACGGCCTCCACCGGCTGCCGGTGACCTGGTGAAGGACCCGGGCGCGCGGGCACGCAGGTGCACACCCGCGCGCCCCGGGACTATCCGGCGGACTCCTCAAGCCCTTTGCGTACCAGATACGCGACCAGGCCTTCGGCGGCGGGGAGCAGGCCGAGACGGTTGTTGGTGGTGTGCACGTAGTTCGAGAGGCAGCCCGGATACGGCGTGGCATCGAGGAGCAGCTCACGGACGTCGCTGCCGTCCTCCGCTCCGCACACGGAACGTGCTCGTGCCGCGGCCTCCGTACTGATGTCGTGGAACACGTCGTCCGTCGCGCCGTCCCGCCAGACGGCGCCACACAGATTGATCATCTGGGGCGCGACGTTTCGGTACAGTCCCGGCCAGGCCCGCTGCGCGTCGTCCGGGGCGTACCTGCGCCACCAGTCCTCGTACTCCCGTAGGAACCGCACGGCCGCTTCGCGGTCGAGTCCGGCGCCGTGCAGGAACATCGCCATGATCCTCGCCGCCTCACCGATCGGCGCCCGTGCGGCCCCGGGTCGGCCCGGCGGCCGGCGATCGAGCATGTCGAGGACCGCGGCCGACGTCCTGCGGAAGACGGCCTCGGCGATGTCCAGTCCCTGCCGGCCGCCGTACTTGCGGTACTCCGGTGCGTAGGGCGCGCGGTCCAGGCTTCCGATCGGGCGGGTCTCCCTGGTGGACGCCTCCTCCAGCCGCGCCAGCTCGTCCTGCAGGGTCAGGCCGAACTCGTACTCCTGCCGTTCCTCCGCCCCGAATTCCGGCATGGCGCGAGCCAGCCCGTCGACGACCCGTTCCGCGGCGTCCGCGGATCCTGCTTCCGGTCCGCAGAGCATCCTCAGCCGCAGATGAGGGCCGCCCTGCCAGTACCGCAGGAAGAAGAAGTGGTCCTGGAGCCCCTCCTGCCGTAGGAGCGGGCCGACGACATCGCACAGGAACGGAGTGTGCGCCGAGTGCGGGACGTGGATGTGCACCACCCGCCACTCCGCCACCCGATTCTGCTCAAGGCCTGTCTGTACAGAGCTCAATGAAAAACTCCTCTGCTGCGGTCCAGCCCGTGGCCGGGCCGTAGTCGTCCACCGACGGAAGGCACTCGCGGATCGACACGAGCACGTCGCCGCGCGACAGCGCGGACTTCGCGAGACTGCGGACCAGGAAGGGATTGCGGAAATCGACGTACATCGGCTTGTGCACGCTGGCACGGCGCAGGTGCGCGTAGTCCGCCCACTGGCGGGTGGCCTTCCGGCCGCGGCCCGCCATCACCTCACGTTCGTCCGGCGTCTGGCACAGCACGAAGGCGTGCCGTGGAAGGCCGCGGTCCCTGCGCCACGCGTCGAAGGCGACCAACGCCTCGAACGAGTCCCGGCTGAGGTCCTGCAGCATGGGGATGTCGGCGGCAGGCACGTTCCACGACCTGCGCTCGGCGACGACGTCGCCGACGACCAGCCGGGGCGCGGTGTCGCTGTGGGCCGGTGGGCCGCCGGCGTCCCGGATGTCGTCGAGCGGCTTCCACAGGTACCGGTTCGACGGGGTCAGCGCCTCGATCAGGCGGTACAGCAGCGGCACTCCGATCGGGGTGAGGAAGTTCATCGGCACGAGGTCGACGACTTCCTGCTCCTGCGGGTCCCACAGACGAAGGGACTTCGTGGCGGGATCCGCTCGAACCTCCAGATGGGCGAGGCCGTACACGGTTCGGTCCGTGCCGCGTGACACCGCGCCCGGGTAGTTCACCACGCGCCGGGTGACCGGAGGATGCAGATTGAAGTTGAAGCCGAGCACGGAGTTGAGGTCGACCTGGTCGGGAAACCGGCGGGCGAGGTGCTCACGCTGGGCGGTCTGCAGGGACCACCCGTCGGTGCCGGTGGCGAACGAGCCGAAGCGTGAGAAGTAGACGCCGTATCCGGTGAGCAGTCCGTTCACGACCAAGGAGCGGTCCCGGCCCGGCAGGACGCGGTGGGCGAACTGCGCGCGCAGCGTGACCGACTCGGTGCCGAGGACGTCATCGACTCGCTCGCAGGCCCGCTCGATGTGCGCGGGGTCGAGGTACACGGTGTCGCCGTCGTGTTCGAGGCTCCCGCGGACGGTGCGCAGGGCCTCGGCCCGCTGCGCCGCGAACCTCTCGGCGGACTCCACCTCGCGCCCCATGAAGACATCGATCTGCTGTTGATCGGTCAGGTCCGAGAAGGCCTTGAAGAAGTCGAGGAACGGCATGGTGCGACGCTCGCCGAGCAGGCCGGTGGCGAAGGCGTACAGGCCGAGCCGTTTCATCTGGCTGTTGTCCATCATCGAGGCCAGGCGCCACAGGCCGGTCAGCGCCGGAATGCTGTGCTCGACGGTCGGCAGGCTCCAGGAGCGGGGCGCTGTGGCCGCGGGGGTGTCCTCGAAGACCGGTGACTTCAGGACTTCCTCCGGTGGCGGTGACACCTCGCAGAGTTCGGCGATGCCGCCGACCGCGCCGTACGCGGAGTCCAGCAGTTTCTGGCGCTCCTCGGCGGCGGCCCCGGCGAAGTCCGTCTCCAGCCGCCTGAGTTCGGCGAAGTGACCGCGCAGGGCGGCCGTCTGCGCAGTGCCCCCGGCAGCGAACGAGGCGTCCAGTTTCGCCGTGTAGTCCGGGTCGTGATCGTCGACGTCCGGCCGGAAGAACAGGACTCCGGCCCGGATCAGACCGTGCACGACCTTGCGGCTCAGCTCGCGCCCACCGGTTGCCGCCGTGACCTCGCGCAGCACGTCAACGGCCTGCGCGGACCCGTCCGGCATGGCCGCCAGCAGCGCACTGACGACTGCCTCCCGGCGGATCCTCAGCACTGTCTCGGAGGCGATCCGGCCCTCCTGGTGGCCTCCCGAGGGCACCCCGATGAACTCGACGGTCTCGGGCCCTGCCCGCAGCGTGGAGTTCAGTACGAGATGCCCGGACTCCAGGCCGCCGGGTACCCGGGGCCAGGCCGCGAGTACCCAGTTCACGAGCAGTCGGTTGAGTGTGGTGACCGACTCCCCCGGTCCCTCCACCCGGTGGGCCGGGGCGGCGGCGCCCGGATCGTCGGGAGGGAACGCGCCGATCTCCGTGAAGCGGCCGAACGGTGAGGGCTTGAGGCTCGCCCGGTAGGCGAAGTTGACCAGTGACGACTCCCGCAGCCTGGCCTTGCTGGGCTTCAGGCCGCCGTCGTCGCCCATCACGAAGTCCCGTAGACCTCGATAGAGCTGATCACCGGAGAGCTGGATACTCCGGGCCATGGCATCGTGCTCGAAGAGCGCCCTGAATCCAGCAGCCGCCTGTGCCTTGTCGTTCTCGAGTTCCCGACGGCCGGCTCGATCGCACTCCTCGGCTCGCGCCGCCAGCGCGCACCAGGTCCGTGCCGCGACCACGGCCTCGGGCGCCAGCCGGGTGGCGATCAGTTCGAGCCGTTCCGTGGCCCGGTCGTGGCGCAGGTTGTGCACATCGCGTCTGAGGCGGATGAGCTGGGTCCGGACTCCGTCGTCGACCGTGGGCACGAACTCCCCCAGGAAGTCGGCCAGTTCGACGGCACGCTCAGCCGTCTCGGCGCGCAGGGCGTGGAGTTCGTCGATGTGTGACCAGGCGGTGGCGAACGACATCGTCGTGAGCTCGCGGAGCGGGAGCCGGCTCCGTCGATGGACGACGTACGGACTGATGCTCACTCCCATGGGAATCCCCCAATTTCGACGCGCGTGACCCACGCCCTCCGCGGCCCCGCCCGTGCGGTACTGAACCGGGAATCGCCTTTTCCCGGGCATCACATTTCAGCCCCGATGCACTGCGGGACGGCAGAATTCCTGGTGGCGCGAATAGATGACCCCAGACTCACAGAAGGCCACCGTCGAGGTGCACCTCGACGGTGGCTCAGCTGCTTACTCGGTCCTTGAATCAGGACGAGGACGAGGAACTCGTCGAAACGCTGCTGGTGGTACAGGACGAGGCCATCACCTGCGCCACGTCGTCATTCTCACCAGCACCCTCGATAAGGTCCGAAATCTCGATAACGTCGAGCTCGATCTGCTGCTCCATTGATTACACCCCCTTTCATCAATGTGATTTCGAAGTTAGTGAGCCAACCGATCATCACGCAAGAGGGTCCGGTGTGACGATGGTCACAGCATAATCGGCCCCACTCGTTGGGCATGGGAGCAATGGGTCGCACGCGAGAACACATGACGACCCATCAAGGGGAACGGCTAAATCCGGGGGCTTATTCGTGCACGTGTTTGCCACTATCACGCAGGCCAATGGTTCGAATTTCAAAGAAACCTGCGTGCCGCTCATCCGCGCGCTGTTCAGTCGGTCACGTACCGCCGGCCACGGCCCCTATTACTTCGTCCGCACCTGGGACGCGCGCACCTCGGCAGACGTCCTGCACATCAGCATCGACGGGACGGCCGAACCTGACCACACCATCGCTGACCTGCAGAGATTGGCACGGGAGCATGGATGCACGGCAGAGGCGGCGGCGACGCCCGCGGAGAACACGCCCTCCCCTCTCTGGAACGCCGGATTCAGCGGAAGGGGATTCTCCGATTCCTCCCGACGGCTCTTCCAGAAGGCCGCCCCCATCCTCGTCGCGCACCTGAACCGTTCCGAACAGGCCAAGGATCCCCTCGCCTCCACCTTGGACGTACTGCGCCTGATGGCCGCGCACAGCAGAGCGACGCTCCTCGGATCTCCGCAGCGGGAAATCGAACGCTATGAATTTCGGGATCTGCTTCCGCTGCGCCTGCTCAGCTATCGCTCGCATTACGAGGCCGTATACCTGCGTACGAAGGACCCGGATTCCTTCGAGGCCGCCTGCTCCCGCTTCTACGAACAGGTAGGGCCGACGGTCCGTGAATTCATCGAACAGTGCGGCGGTCCGGACACCGCACCGATGCCGGACCCACTCCTCGAACAGTGGACCGAACTCGCCACGTCGGAATCACGCCAACTGGCCGATGATTTCGCGTCGGGCGCCCTGGTCAATTCCGGCCAAACCCTCGAAGACCTGGAACGCAAGCAAGGTGGCCCGGTCGCACCCACGCGATTCCATATACCACCCATCCCCGAGACCGAGCACTTGATACAGCGCGACCCCGACTTCATGGCGTTCCGACTGCTCACCAGCCTGATGTACAGCTGCCTGTACTCACTCGGTTTCAGTCTGGCCGAAAGATACGTCTTCTGTTACGTCCTCGCCCGCGCCAACGAAGAGGCCTGCGGGAAGTCGATGACGGACCTCAGGGACGACCTCGACGCCCTCGCCAAGGCCATCACGGCGGCGCACAGCACGACACCCTGACGACGGTCCGGTGACGACCGCCCCGCGACCCCACCCACCGACGAGCGCGCCCCGGTCCCGCACACCGGCGTCGGAGCCACACGACCGGCAGGAAGAAGAGCATGCACAGGGACAGCTACCAGGAGCACATATCGGCCGAGCTGCGCGCACTCGACAAGCTCGTCTCGCCCTACGGCCTGGTCTCCCACACCCGGGCACTGCCGGTACGCGAGGGCGAACCCGACTTCGCCGTCCACATGGCACACCTCGGTGTCCCCTCCCATGCCCTGACCCAACTCAGTACGTGGTCCGACGACGAGGACACGGGCAACTCGGACGGCGCCGGCACCGGCCTCACATCGGAACGCGCACGGCTGATCTCCGTCGCGGAGGGCCTCGAGCGCTACTCCACCTGCGCCTGGGACGAAGAGGAGATGGTCTTCGCCGCCGAGCGGGACCTCACCGAGGACCACGTGTCGCCGTCGCGGTGGCCCCGGTGCTCACCGGCCGAAATGGCACATGACGACTGCGGCATGTCCGAGTACGACCCCGCCGTGCCGATCCGCTGGGTACGAGCCTGGTCGCTGACCCGTCGGCTGCCCGTGCTGGTGCCCGCCATCTCCGTGTACCTGCACATGCCCTACCGGTCGACGTCCGAGGAGTTCACCCGCGGGATCTCCACCGGAGCAGCCGTCCACTCCGACGTACGCACCGCCGTGCTCGGTGGACTGCAGGAGGTGGTGGAGCGGGACGCCATCGCCCTGGTCTGGCTCCAGCGACTGCGACTGCCCGAGCTCCGGGTGGACCCCGCACGGCTCGGCCCCGGCACCCGGGAGTACCACAGGATCGGCACCTCGACGGACCTGCGGGTGAGGTTGTTCGACGCCACGACGGACCTCGGCATCCCGGTGATCTACGGCGTGCAGCTCGCCGACGCCGATCCCACGCTCGCGCAGGTCGTGGCGGCCACCTGCGATATCGACCCCGAGCGGGCCCTGGGCAAGATCTACCGCGAACTGTCCTCGCTGCGCGTGGCGTTGCACGGCTACGTCTCCGCGTACGCGGGGCGTGAACCTGACCCGTCCAAGGTGAGCGTGGTCGGAGGCGCCGTGCACAGCGCGGCCCGCGAACGTCGCGGAGTGTTCGGGTTCCTGTTGGACGGCGAGAGGCCTACGTACGGTCTGCAGGACATGCAGGGCCTGCCGGCGGGAGCCGACCCGCTCGACACCGCGGTCGCCCGGCTCGCCGCGCGGGGCGCAGAGGTCCTCGTCGCCGACATCACCACGGACGAAGCGCGCCAGGTGGGCATGCGCGCCGTCAAGGTCCTGGTGCCGGAGGCCATGCCCGTGTCGTTCGTGCACGGCGAGCGGTACCTGGGCACGCCGCGCCTGTACGAAGCACCTCGCGCGATGGGCCACCCGAGCCACCCCGAGGACGCGATCAACCCCGAGATACAGCCGTTCGCATGAGCGAGCAGAAGGAGCCGCGCACCATGCCGCACAATCCGCGTCCGCAGTGTCTCTATCTCATCGGCGACGCGTTCGGAAGAAGCCTCGTCGAGCACCGGGGCGTCCCCGCACGTCGGTGCGCGTCCTACGGAGACTTCCGGGACGGAGCGGCGGGGCCCGAGGATGTCGTCGTCCCCGTGCACTCCGGCGGAGCCCACGAGATGCGCGACGAGATCGACCGGATCTGCGCGGAACGCGGCACCGCGTCCCTGGGAGTCCAGCTGCTGCCGACCCGGATCGTCTGCGGTCCGGTGGCGGTACCCGGACGCACGGCGTGCTACGCCTGCCACCGCAAGCGCGCCGCACAGCACGCGGGTTCGGCGCTTCCGTACGACATGGACGCGGCCGTGGACGGGCTGCCCGAGGGATTCGGGCCGCACCATGTGGCCGTCGCCTCCGGCCTCCTCGAACTGGCTCTCACCGAGATCACCGACGGTGTCACCGGAATCGGGGGCACCGTCCGCACCTTCGACCTCGTCTCGGGCGCGGTGTCGGCAGCGCCGACCGTATCGGTGAACCGGTGTCCGCGGTGCGGCGGTCGATTCGCACGGGAACGCACGACAGGAGCCGTGCCGTTCCCGGAACTGGCGCGGTGAAGAGGGGATCGGTGTCATGGCTGCGGAGATGAAGGCAGAGCAGATCGGCCGTGCGGCACGTACGGACATGCAACTCACGGTCCCCGTCCGGCCCGTACTCCGACGTGGCGTACGCCTGCGCAGGGCGGGTGACGCCGTCGTCCTCGACGGAGCGGACCGTAAGCAGGCCTTCTCCGGCGCGTTCGCGCGCGAGGGGCTGGTGCCCTTGACCGAGGCCTGCGACGGCACCCGCGGCCACGCGGAACTGGCACTCGAGCTGGGGATGGACGAGGCCGCTGTCTACAAGTGCCTGGCCCTGCTCCGGACCGCGGGAGCCATCGAGGAGGCGCCCGGCGGAGAAGAGCCGAAGGTCGCCGCGGAGTGGGCCGTGCTGCTCTCCCGGCTGGGCAACTCCACGGGGGCGAACGCCTCCTGGGCGGACGCCGTCACACGGCTCGACCGGCGCGCGGTGCGCCTGGAGGGCGACCGCGAGCTCGTCAGCTCGGCCCGTCGCATCCTCGACGGAGTCTTTCGGACGGACCGGGACCCGGGCGGTGCGTCGGACGAGCTCACGGTGTTCTTCGAGACGGCAGCGTCGGCACCGCAGCTCGCAGACGTCGAGCAGCGCTGCCGAGAGAGCGGGCAGCCGCTCCTGCGTATCCGCGCGGACGCCACGACCGTCGTCATCGGCCCGTACGTGGACCCCGCGATCACGCCCTGCCTCGGCTGCGGCCGCCACGGCGAGCCGGGCCCGCCCGGTGAGCACCCCGGCCGACTGGACGACCTGGTCGTCGGCCTGGCCTCGCACCACATCGCGGCCCTGCTCACCCGGACCACGATCACCCAGCTGCCGATCGACTCCGTCGTGATCGATGCCGCGACGCTCAGCACCACCTACCGCCCGGCGGCCGTCCGCCCCGGGTGCCCGCGGTGCTCCGCCGCACGGGGCCCCGTCGCGCCGGAGCCGCCGGCCGGGGCCGTCTACGAGGCCTCGGTGGCGATCCCACCGCGCACGTTCCTCTCGCCCAGGGACCACCAGGCGCACTACCACTCCGGGAACCTCCGTCTGCAGTCGCAGTTCAAGGACTGGCCGAGCCGGACCCACACACCGCTCCCCGAGCCCGACGTCGGCCGACTCGCAGGCCCCGGACGGTCGGCCGCACGGACCTCCGGGTCCGGCGGCGACGTCCCGCTCACCCTGGACACCCTGGGACTCGTGCTGAAGACGGCCTTCGGCATCAGGGACGACCGGACCACTCCGTCGAACGTCAAGCGCTGGACCGCCGCGGCCGGGAACATCGGATGCACCACGGCGTACGTCGTGGTGCGCGACGGGCAGGTGCTGCCGCCGGGCGTCTACGCCTACGCCCAGGCCGACCACTCCCTCGCGCTGGTCTCCGGAGAAGTGCCCTCCGGAAACGCACCGTGCGACATCGTCATCACCGGGGACCTCAGGAAGATCATGACGAAGTACGGCACCTTCGGCCTCCGCCTCGTCTTCCTCGACGCAGGCTGCAGTCTGACCACGGCCCGCGAGGTCACCGGCCACCTCGGCGTGGCCTTCGCGCCCCACACCGACTGGGACGACGAGGCACTGTCCGCCATGCTCGGCATCTCACCGGCCGACGAACCGATCGCCGCGGTCGCGTCCCTGGGAGGCACGGCATGAGGAGCGACCTGACAGCCATGAACGCCGTACTGGAGGGCTTCGCCACCCGTACGAGCACCTCGGACGGCTTGGCCACCGAGCGGCACCCTGTCCCGTTCACGACAGCCGTGCCCGTCGAGCCGGCCCCCGAGGAGGACGGTCTCCGACCGGTCCACGACCTGCGGGACACCCTCCTGCGGCGCCGCTCCACCCTGCAGTACGCCACGCGCCCGGTACGCACCGAGACGGTTCTCTCGCTGTTGCGCGAGGTACTGGTCCGGGACGGGGACGACTGGGGGCTCGACACCGAGGCGGGCGCGCTCGAAGGTTTCGTGTTCGCGCTGCGCAGCGAAGGCACGGAAGCGCCCGGCCTGTACCGGGTGACCGCGGAAGGGAGCTCCCGGCTCGCGGGGCTCGAGGCGCTGGGTCCGGCCGAGGATCTGGGCGTGCAGCGGGAGTTCGCCACCGCAGCGGGCATCGTCGCGCTCTACGCCGACCTGGACCGCTCGGACAGCTGGGCCGGTACCCATGGCTACCGCATCAGCGCCGTACGGGCGTCGATGGCGGCGTACGACTTCAATCTGCGGTGCCAGTCGCGGGGGCTCGTCGGCACTCTCTTCGGCGGGTTCATCCCCTCCGCCGTACACGACCTGGTGCACGGCGACGGCGTGCAACGCCACCCGCTGCTGGCCGCCACGTACGCCCATCCCGTGCAGGACTGAGCCACTCGCTCGTCCCGGACACGGAACGGCACAGGGCCCGTACGACGGAATGTCGTACGGGCCCTGCGTAGCGCTCAATTCAGAGCGACCGGGTCACCCCGATCAGCAAGTAATCGGGATTACTTGGTGATCTTGGTGACCTGGCCGGCGCCCACGGTCCGGCCACCCTCACGGATGGCGAACTTCAGGCCCTCCTCCATGGCGACGGGCTGGATGAGCTTGACGCTCATCTCGGTGTTGTCGCCGGGCATGACCATCTCGGTGCCCTCGGGGAGCTCCACAACACCGGTCACGTCAGTCGTACGGAAGTAGAACTGCGGACGGTAGTTGTTGAAGAACGGCGTGTGGCGGCCACCCTCGTCCTTGGACAGGATGTAGGCCTGGGCCTCGAACTCGGTGTGCGGCGTGACCGAACCGGGCTTGATGATGACCTGGCCGCGCTCGACGTCCTCGCGCTTGATGCCACGGAGGAGCAGACCGACGTTCTCACCGGCCTGGCCCTCGTCGAGCAGCTTGCGGAACATCTCGATGCCGGTGACCGTGGTGGTGGTCTTGTCCTGCTTGATGCCGATGATGTCGACGGTCTCGTTGACCTTGAGGACACCACGCTCGATACGACCGGTGACGACGGTGCCACGACCGGTGATCGTGAAGACGTCCTCGATCGGCATCAGGAACGGCTTGTCGACGTCACGCTCGGGCTGCGGGATGGCCTCGTCGACAGCCTTCATCAGGTTGAGGACGGACTCGCCCCACTCCTTGTCGCCCTCGAGCGCCTTCAGAGCCGAGACCTTGACGACCGGTACGTCGTCGCCCGGGAACTCGTACTCGGAGAGGAGCTCACGAACCTCGAGCTCGACGAGCTCCAGGATCTCCTCGTCGTCCACCATGTCGGCCTTGTTGAGGGCGACAACGATGTACGGCACGCCGACCTGGCGGGCCAGGAGCACGTGCTCCTTGGTCTGCGGCATCGGGCCGTCGGTCGCGGCAACCACCAGGATCGCGCCGTCCATCTGGGCGGCACCGGTGATCATGTTCTTGATGTAGTCCGCGTGACCGGGGCAGTCAACGTGCGCGTAGTGACGGTCCTCAGTCTGGTACTCGACGTGCGCGATCGAGATGGTGATACCGCGCTGGCGCTCCTCGGGCGCCTTGTCGATCATGTCGAAGGCCGAGGCCTCGTTCAGGTCCGGGTACGCGTCGTGCAGCACCTTGGTAATGGCGGCCGTGAGGGTCGTCTTACCGTGGTCGATGTGACCGATGGTGCCGATGTTGACGTGCGGCTTAGTCCGCTCGAACTTCGCCTTCGCCACTGGGGTCCTCCTGTGGAGTGGTTCTGTACGCCTTACTCATCGGCGCCAGGTGATCTTTGCTGGGATGCCCGGAGCCCGGGGCATTCCGTCCCGATGAGGGAGGGAATGCCCCAGCAGGCTCCGGTGACAAGCCTAAAGCGTCAACTCGGTTGAGTTATTCGCCCTTGGCCTTCGCGATGATCTCCTCGGCGACGTTCCTGGGAACCTCGGCGTAGGAGTCGAACTGCATCGAGTAGCTTGCGCGACCCGAAGTCTTGCTGCGGAGGTCTCCGACATAGCCAAACATCTCCGACAGCGGCACGAGGCCGATGACGAGCTTGGCACCCGAACGGTCTTCCATGGACTGGATCTGACCGCGACGGGAGTTGATGTCGCCGACGACGTCGCCCATGTAGTCCTCGGGCGTGGTCACCTCGACCTTCATCATCGGCTCGAGCAGGGCCGGGGAGGCCTTGCGGGCGGCCTCCTTGAAGGCCATCGAACCGGCGATCTTGAACGCCATCTCCGAGGAGTCGACCTCGTGGTAGGCGCCGTCGAGCAGCGTGACGCGGACACCCGTGAGCGGGTAACCGGCGAGCACGCCGAACTCCATGGCCTCCTGGCAGCCGGCGTCCACGGACGGGATGTACTCCCGCGGGACCCGGCCACCGGTGACCTTGTTCTGGAACTCGTAGCCGTCGCCCTCGAGAGGCTCGACCGCGATCTGCACCTTGGCGAACTGGCCGGAACCACCAGTCTGCTTCTTGTGCGTGTAGTCGAGGCGCTCGACCGGCTTGCGCAGCGTCTCGCGGTACGCGACCTGCGGCTTGCCGACATTGGCCTCGACGCGGAACTCGCGCTTCATGCGGTCGACGAAGACGTCCAGGTGGAGCTCGCCCATACCGGCGATGATCGTCTGGCCCGTCTCCTCGTCCGTCTTGGCGCGGAAGGACGGGTCCTCCTCGGCCAGGCGCTGGATGGCGACACCCAGCTTCTCCTGGTCGCCCTTGGACTTGGGCTCGATCGCGACCTCGATGACCGGCGCCGGGAAGTCCATGGACTCCAGGATCACCGGCTTCTTGTCGTCGCAGAGCGTCTCACCGGTGGTCGTCTGCTTCAGGCCCATGACGGCGACGATGTCGCCCGCGCCCACCGACTCGATCTCCTCACGCTTGTTCGCGTGCATGCGGTAGATCTTGCCGATGCGCTCCTTCTTGCCCTTGATGGGGTTCAGCACCGCAGTGCCGGCCAGCAGGCGACCCGAGTAGACCCGGATGAAGGTGAGCCTGCCCAGGTGCGGGTCGCTCGCGATCTTGAAGGCGAGCGCGGAGAGCGGCTCGTCCTCGGACGGCTTGCGCTCCACGACGACCTCGGGGTCCTTGACGTCGTGGCCCTCGATGGCCTCGACGTCCAGGGGCGAGGGCAGGTAACGCACGACCGCGTCGAGCAGGGGCTGAACGCCCTTGTTCTTGAAGGCGGTACCGCAGAACACCGGGGTGACAGTGGTGCCGTCGATGACCTTGCCGGAGGCGATGGTGATACGGCGCACGGCCGCGTAGAGCTGCTCCACGGTGGGCTCCTCGCCCTCCAGGTACAGCTCCATCATCTCGTCGTCGTTCTCGGCGACGGTCTCGAGGAGCTTGCCGCGCCACTCGTCGGCGGCTTCCTTGTGGGTGTCCGGGATGTCGACGGTGTCGTACATCTCGCCCTTGGAGGCCTCTGCGGACCAGACGAACGCCTTCATGGTGACGAGGTCGACGACACCCCTGAAGTCGGACTCCGCACCGATCGGGATCTGCATGACGATCGGGGTCGCGCCGAGGCGGTCCACGATCATGTCGACGCAGCGGTGGAACTCGGCACCGGTCCGGTCGAGCTTGTTGACGAAGCAGATACGCGGAACGCCGTAGCGGTCCGCCTGACGCCAGACGGTCTCGGACTGGGGCTCGACGCCGGCCACGCCGTCGAACACGGTCACAGCACCGTCGAGCACACGCAGGGAACGCTCCACCTCGACGGTGAAGTCGACGTGTCCCGGGGTGTCGATGATGTTGATCGTGTGGTCGACGTCTTCCAGCGGCCAGTGGCAGGTGGTGGCAGCGGACGTGATCGTGATGCCACGCTCCTGCTCCTGCTCCATCCAGTCCATCGTGGCAGCGCCGTCGTGGACCTCACCGATCTTGTACGAGACACCGGTGTAGAACAGGATCCGCTCGGTGGTCGTCGTCTTGCCCGCGTCGATGTGGGCCATGATCCCGATGTTGCGGACCTTGGCCAGGTCAAGCGAAGTGGTAGCCATAAGGCTTCAGTCTTCTCTCGGTTCTCTCGATGTCGGGTTCGACTACCAGCGGTAGTGCGCGAAGGCCTTGTTGGACTCGGCCATCTTGTGCGTGTCCTCGCGCTTCTTGACGGCCGCACCGAGGCCGTTCGAGGCGTCGAGCAGCTCGTTCGTCAGGCGCTCGGTCATCGTCTTCTCGCGGCGGGCGCGGGAGTAACCCACGAGCCAGCGCAGCGCGAGCGTGTTGGCACGGCCAGGCTTGACCTCGATCGGCACCTGGTACGTCGCGCCACCGACACGGCGGGACTTGACCTCGAGGGTCGGCTTGATGTTCTCGAGCGCGCGCTTCAGCGTGATGACCGGGTCGTTGCCCGACTTCTCACGGAGGCCCTCCATGGCGCCGTACACGATGCGCTCGGCGGTGGAGCGCTTGCCGTTCAGCAGCACCTTGTTGATGAGGGAGGTCACCAGAGGAGAACCGTAGACCGGGTCGATGATGACCGGGCGCTTCGGGGCGGGGCCCTTACGAGGCATTCTTACTTCTCCTTCTTGGCGCCGTAGCGGCTGCGGGCCTGCTTGCGGTTCTTGACCGCCTGGGTGTCGAGCGCACCACGGATGATCTTGTAGCGAACACCCGGCAGGTCCTTCACACGACCGCCACGCACGAGCACGATGGAGTGCTCCTGCAGGTTGTGCCCCTCACCCGGGATGTAGGCCGTGACCTCGATGCCGGAGGTCAGACGCACACGCGCGACCTTCCGCAGCGCCGAGTTCGGCTTCTTGGGGGTGGTGGTGAACACACGCGTGCAGACGCCGCGGCGCTGGGGCGAGGCCTCCAGGGCCGGGGTCTTGGTCTTCTCGACCTTGTCCTGCCGGCCCTTCCGGACCAGCTGCTGGATCGTAGGCACTACTTCTCCGGTTTCTGTGTGCCGTATAAAGCTAACCTGGAACTTCACCGACCCACGCGGTCGGGTGTGTCGAACGCTGCAGACTCCCGCACCAGGGCGAGGAGGGATGCAGATTGCGGTGTGTTCCTTTGAGAGGCTCTCCGCGCGGACTATGGGCACGCACGGAAGCCCAGGCACACCCCAGGCACAAGGTCTGAGCGTACCTACCTCACGGACTCCGGTCAAAACAAATGCGATGGCCCCCGACACGCCGGACTTGTCGCCCGCACCTGCCGGACGTTACCGGGACGAAACAGCCGCCGACGACAATCCTGCGCATGCGGATTGAACAGGTCGATTGGCACCACCCGGACGCCTCCGCGCTCCGTGCCGGCCAGCGGGCGGAGATCGCCCGGCGGTACGGCACCGACGACAGCGAGCCGGGCGTCCCACCCTCCGCCGACGACATCGCGGTGTTCCTCGTGGCCTACGCGGACGACGGCTCCCCCATCGCCTGCGGCGCCCTGCGCGACCTCGACGCCGGCACAGGTGAGATCAAGCGCATGTACGTGGACCCGCCGGCCCGCGGTTCCGGCGCCGCGTCCCTCGTACTCGCCGCCCTCGAGGACCGCGCCCGCGCCCGGAACCTGACCCGACTCCGCCTGGAGACCGGCGACAACCAGCCCGACGCCGTCCGCTTCTACACCCGCTCCGGCTACCGCCGCATCCCCAACTTCGGCCCGTACGCGGACGTGGCGGCGTCCCAGTGCTACGAGCGGGAGCTGTGAGCGGGCAGCACACTCCCCCACTCCCACACCCCCGCAGAACGCCGAAGGGCGGTCACCCCCGACAGGGGTGACCGCCCTTCAACTCAAGCTGCTCGCTTACTGGTTGTACGGACCGTAGTCGTAGTCCTCCAGCGGGACAGCCTGGCCGGAGCCGGTGCCGAACGGCGAGTAGTCGATGTCGTCGTAGCCGACGGCCGAGTACATCGCGGCCTTGGCCTCCTCGGTGGGCTCCACCCGGATGTTGCGGTAGCGGGACAGACCCGTACCGGCCGGGATGAGCTTACCGATGATGACGTTCTCCTTGAGGCCGATGAGCGAGTCGGACTTGGCGTTGATCGCCGCGTCCGTCAGCACTCGGGTCGTCTCCTGGAAGGAGGCGGCCGACAGCCAGGACTCCGTCGCCAGCGAGGCCTTGGTGATACCCATCAGCTGCGGACGACCCGAGGCCGGGTGTCCACCGGTCGTGACGACCCGGCGGTTCTCCGTCTCGAACTTCGAGCGCTCGACGAGCTCGCCCGGCAGCAGCTCCGCGTCGCCGGACTCGATGATCGTCACGCGGCGGAGCATCTGCCGGATGATGATCTCGATGTGCTTGTCGTGGATCGACACACCCTGCGAGTTGTAGACCTTCTGGACCTCGCCGACCAGGTGGACCTGGACCGCGCGCTGACCGAGGATCCGCAGCACGTCGTGCGGGTTGGTGGCACCCACCGTGAGCTTCTGGCCCACGTCGACGTGGTCGCCCTCGCCCACGAGCAGACGGGCACGCTTCGAGATCGGGAACGGCGTCTCGTCGCTGCCGTCGTCCGGGGTGACGACGAGCTTCTTGGTCTTCTCGGTCTCCTCGATCCGCACGCGGCCGGCGGCCTCGGAGATCGGGGCGACACCCTTCGGCGTACGAGCCTCGAAGAGCTCGACGACACGGGGCAGACCCTGGGTGATGTCGTCACCGGCCACACCACCGGTGTGGAAGGTACGCATCGTCAGCTGGGTACCGGGCTCACCGATGGACTGGGCGGCGATGATGCCGACCGCCTCACCGATGTCGACCAGCTTGCCGGTGGCGAGCGAACGGCCGTAGCAGAAGGCACAGGTGCCGACCGCCGACTCACAGGTCAGGACCGAGCGGGTCTTGACCTCCTCGACGCCGTTGGCGACCAGGGCGTCGATGAGCACGTCACCGAGGTCCACGTTGGCCGGCGCGATGACCTTGCCGTCGATGACGACGTCCTCGGCGAGCATGCGGGCGTACACCGAGGTCTCGACGTCCTCGGCCTTCCGCAGGATGCCGTCGGCGCCCTTCTCGGCGATCCGCAGCTTCAGACCGCGGTCGGTGCCGCAGTCCTCCTCGCGGATGATCACGTCCTGCGAGACGTCGACCAGACGACGGGTCAGGTAACCCGAGTCGGCCGTACGCAGGGCGGTGTCCGCCAGACCCTTACGGGCACCGTGCGTGGAGATGAAGTACTCCAGTACGGACAGACCCTCACGGAACGAGGCCTTGATGGGCCGCGGGATGGTCTCGTTCTTGGCGTTGGACACCAGACCACGCATACCGGCGATCTGACGCATCTGCATCATGTTTCCGCGAGCGCCCGAATTCACCATCATGTAGATGGGGTTGGTCTTCGGGAAGTTCGCGTTCATCGCGTCGGCGACCTCGGCCGTCGCACGCGTCCAGATGGTGATCAGTTCGTTGGTGCGCTCGTCCTTGGTGATCAGACCGCGCTCGTACTGCTTCTGGACCTTCTCGTCCTGCGCCTCGTACCCGGCGACGATCTCCTTCTTCGCGTCGGGGACGACGATGTCGGAGATGGCCACGGTGACGCCGGAGCGGGTCGCCCAGAAGAAGCCGGCCGCCTTCAGGTTGTCGAGCGTCGCCGCCACGATGACCTTCGGGTAGCGCTCGGCGAGGTCGTTGACGATCTCGGAGAGCTGCTTCTTGCCGACCGTGTAGTCCACGAACGGGTAGTCCTCGGGCAGCAGCTCGTTGAAGAGCGCGCGGCCCAGGGTCGTCCGCAGACGGAACGAGTCGCCCTGCTGCCAGGGGCCCTGGCCGAGTGCCTCGTCGGCCTCGTCCTCGGCCGGCGGGGTCCAGCCGCGCGGCGGGATGGTGCCCACCGGGAAGCGGATGTCGACCTTCGCCTGCAGCGAGAGCTCCTTGGCGTCGAACGCCATGGTCGCCTCGGCCGAGGAGCCGAAGGAACGGCCCTCACCGATGACCTTGCGCTCCGCCTCGTCGGTCGTGAGGAAGAACGTGCCGAGCACCATGTCCTGAGTCGGCATGGTGACCGGACGGCCGTCGGCCGGCTTCAGGATGTTGTTCGAGGACAGCATCAGGATGCGCGCCTCGGCCTGCGCCTCCGCGGAGAGCGGCAGGTGAACGGCCATCTGGTCACCGTCGAAGTCCGCGTTGAACGCGGTACAGACGAGCGGGTGGATCTGAATGGCCTTGCCCTCGACCAGCTGCGGCTCGAAGGCCTGGATGCCGAGGCGGTGCAGCGTCGGCGCACGGTTCAGCAGAACCGGGTGCTCGGCGATGACCTCTTCCAGGACGTCGTACACGACCGTGCGGCCGCGCTCGACCATGCGCTTGGCCGACTTGATGTTCTGCGCGTGGTTCAGGTCGACCAGACGCTTCATCACGAACGGCTTGAAGAGCTCCAGCGCCATGGCCTTCGGCAGACCGCACTGGTGCAGCTTGAGCTGCGGACCGACGACGATCACGGAACGCGCGGAGTAGTCCACACGCTTACCGAGCAGGTTCTGACGGAAGCGGCCCTGCTTGCCCTTGAGCATGTCGGACAGCGACTTCAGCGGGCGGTTGCCGGGGCCCGTGACCGGGCGACCACGACGGCCGTTGTCGAAGAGCGCGTCGACGGCCTCCTGGAGCATGCGCTTCTCGTTGTTCACGATGATCTCGGGGGCACCGAGGTCGAGAAGGCGCTTCAGGCGGTTGTTGCGGTTGATCACGCGGCGGTACAGGTCGTTCAGGTCGGAGGTCGCGAAGCGGCCACCGTCCAGCTGCACCATCGGACGCAGGTCCGGCGGGATGACCGGCACGCAGTCGAGCACCATGCCCTTGGGGCTGTTGCTGGTCTGCAGGAACGCGGAGACGACCTTGAGGCGCTTGAGCGCACGGGTCTTCTTCTGGCCCTTGCCGGTACGGATGATCTCGCGGAGGCGCTCGGCCTCCTCGTTGAGGTCGAAGGACTCGAGGCGCTTCTGCAGCGCCGCGGCACCCATCGAGCCGTCGAAGTACGTGCCGAAACGGTCACGCAGCTCGCGGTAGAGCAGCTCGTCGCCCTCGAGGTCCTGGACCTTGAGGTTCTTGAAGCGGCTCCACACCTCGTCGAGACGGTCGATCTCGCGCTGCGCACGGTCACGCAGCTGCTTCATCTCACGCTCGGCGCCCTCGCGCACCTTGCGGCGCACATCGGCCTTGGCACCCTCGGCCTCGAGCTCGCCCAGGTCGGTCTCGAGCTTCTTGGCGCGGGCCTCGAGGTCCGAGTCCCGCCGGTTCTCGATCTGCTGGCGCTCGACGGAGACGTGTGCCTCCAGGGACGGCAGGTCGCGGGTACGACGCTCCTCGTCCACGAACGTGATCATGTAGGCGGCGAAGTAGATGACCTTCTCGAGGTCCTTCGGCGCGAGGTCGAGCAGGTATCCCAGGCGCGACGGGACGCCCTTGAAGTACCAGATGTGGGTGACGGGAGCGGCAAGCTCGATGTGGCCCATCCGCTCACGACGCACCTTGGCGCGAGTGACCTCGACGCCGCAGCGCTCGCAGATGATGCCCTTGAAGCGGACACGCTTGTACTTGCCGCAGTAGCACTCCCAGTCCCGGGTCGGACCGAAGATCTTCTCGCAGAAGAGTCCGTCCTTCTCGGGCTTGAGCGTGCGGTAGTTGATGGTCTCCGGCTTCTTCACTTCGCCGTGGGACCAGGTCCGGATGTCGTCCGCGGTGGCAAGGCCGATCCGCAGCTCGTCGAAGAAGTTGACGTCGAGCACTTTGTCGTCAATCCCTCTTTCGGGGGTCGTGCCCCTCGCACTCAGCGAGCGAAAGGGCGCTAAATCATGGTCTGTACGGGTCCGGGGCGGGGTCGGGGCCTCTCAGGGAGAGGCCCCGACCAGACCCGTCAGACCTCTTCGACGCTGCTCGGCTCGCGCCGGGACAGGTCGATACCGAGCTCCTCCGCGGCGCGGAAGACGTCCTCGTCCGTGTCGCGCATCTCGATGGACATGCCGTCCGAGGACAGCACCTCCACGTTCAGGCACAGGGACTGCATCTCCTTGATGAGCACCTTGAAGGACTCGGGGATGCCGGGCTCCGGGATGTTCTCGCCCTTGACGATGGCCTCGTAGACCTTCACGCGGCCGGTCACGTCGTCGGACTTGATCGTCAGCAGCTCCTGGAGGGCGTACGCGGCGCCGTAAGCCTCCAGCGCCCACACCTCCATCTCACCGAAGCGCTGGCCACCGAACTGCGCCTTACCACCGAGCGGCTGCTGGGTGATCATCGAGTACGGGCCGGTCGACCGAGCGTGCAGCTTGTCGTCGACCAGGTGGTGGAGCTTGAGGATGTACATGTAGCCGACGGAGATCGGCTCCGGGAACGGCTCGCCGGACCGGCCGTCGAACAGGTTGGCCTTGCCCGAGGGCAGCACCATCCGGTTGCCGTCGCGGTTCGGGACCGTGGACTCGAAGAGGCCGGCGATCTCGTCCTCGCGGGCACCGTCGAAGACCGGCGTCGCGACGTTGGACCCGGGGGCCACCTCGTCGGCGCCGATCGCCTTCAGGCGCTCCATCCACTCCTCGGCACCCTGGACGTTCCAGCCCTGGCTGGCGAGCCAGCCGAGGTGGATCTCCAGGACCTGTCCCGGGTTCATTCGGGACGGGACACCGAGCGGGTTGAGGATGATGTCGACCGGGGTGCCGTCCTCCAGGAACGGCATGTCCTCGATCGGGTTGATCTTCGAGATGACGCCCTTGTTGCCGTGACGGCCGGCGAGCTTGTCACCGTCGGTGATCTTGCGCTTCTGCGCCACGTACACGCGCACCAGCTGGTTCACACCGGGGGGAAGCTCGTCGCCCTCCTCGCGGTCGAAGACGCGGACGCCGATGACCTTGCCGGTCTCGCCGTGCGGCACCTTCAGTGAGGTGTCACGGACCTCGCGGGCCTTCTCGCCGAAGATCGCGCGCAGCAGGCGCTCCTCGGGCGTCAGCTCGGTCTCGCCCTTGGGCGTGACCTTGCCGACGAGGATGTCGCCGGCGACGACCTCGGCACCGATCCGGATGATGCCGCGCTCGTCGAGGTCGGCGAGGACCTCCTCGGAGACGTTCGGGATGTCCCGGGTGATCTCCTCCGGACCGAGCTTGGTGTCACGGGCGTCGACCTCGTGCTCCTCGATGTGGATCGAGGAGAGGACGTCGTCCTGCACCAGACGCTGGCTGAGGATGATGGCGTCCTCGTAGTTGTGGCCCTCCCACGGCATGAACGCCACGAGGAGGTTCTTGCCGAGCGCCATCTCGCCGTCTTCGGTCGAGGGGCCGTCCGCGAGGACCTGGCCCTCGATGACACGCGCGCCCTCGTTGACGACGACCTTCTGGTTGAAGGAGGTGCCCTGGTTGGAGCGGGAGAACTTGGCGATGCGGTACGTGGTGTACGTGCCGTCGTCGTTGGCCACCGTGACGTAGTCCGCGGAGACCTCCTGGACGACACCGTCCTTCTCGGCCTTGATGACGTCGCCGGCGTCGACCGCGCAGCGGTACTCCATGCCGGTGCCGACCAGCGGCGACTCCGCCTTGATCAGCGGAACGGCCTGGCGCATCATGTTCGATCCCATGAGCGCGCGGTTGGCGTCGTCGTGCTCGAGGAACGGGATCATCGCGGTCGCGACCGACACCATCTGGCGCGGCGAGACGTCCATGTAGTTGACGTCGTCGCCCGGGATGTAGTCGACCTCGCCGCCACGGCGGCGGACCAGGACGCGGTTCTCGGCGAAGTGCAGATCGTTCGTCAGCGGCGCGTTGGCCTGCGCGATGACGAATCGGTCCTCTTCGTCGGCCGTCAGGTAGTCGACGTCGTCGGTGACGACGCCGTCGACGACCTTGCGGTACGGAGTCTCGATGAAACCGAAGGCGTTGACCCGGCCGTACGAGGCGAGCGAACCGATCAGACCGATGTTCGGTCCTTCGGGCGTCTCGATCGGACACATGCGGCCGTAGTGCGAGGGGTGCACGTCACGGACCTCGAAGCCGGCCCGCTCACGGGACAGACCACCCGGGCCGAGCGCGTTGAGACGACGCTTGTGCGTCAGGCCCGACAGCGGGTTCGTCTGGTCCATGAACTGCGACAGCTGGCTGGTGCCGAAGAACTCCTTGATGGAGGCGACGACCGGCCGGATGTTGATCAGGGTCTGCGGCGTGATCGCCTCGACGTCCTGAGTCGTCATCCGCTCACGGACCACGCGCTCCATACGAGCCAGACCCGTACGGACCTGGTTCTGGATGAGCTCGCCGACGCTGCGGATGCGGCGGTTGCCGAAGTGGTCGATGTCGTCGGTCTCGACGACGACGCCCTGGCCGTTGTCCCCGACCGTCTCGGTCTCGCCGGCGTGCAGCTTCACCAGGTACTTGATCGAGGCGATGATGTCCTCGACCGTGAGGATGCCCGCGTCGAGCGGAGCGTCCGCACCCAGCTTCTTGTTGACCTTGTAACGGCCGACCTTCGCGAGGTCGTAGCGCTTCGGGTTGAAGTAGAGGTTCTCGAGCAGAGTCTGCGCGGCCTCACGCGTCGGGGGCTCGCCCGGACGCAGCTTGCGGTAGATGTCGAGCAGCGCGTCGTCCTGCCCCTGGGTGTGGTCCTTCTCCAGGGTGGCGCGCATGGACTCGTACTCGCCGAACTCCTCGAGGATCTGCTCGGTGGTCCAACCGAGAGCCTTCAGGAGAACGGTGATGGACTGCTTGCGCTTGCGGTCGATGCGCACACCGACCATGTCGCGCTTGTCGATCTCCATCTCCAGCCAGGCACCACGTGACGGGATGACCTTGACGGAGAAGATGTCCTTGTCGGACGTCTTGTCGATGGAGGAGTCGAAGTAGACGCCGGGCGAGCGGACCAGCTGCGAGACGACGACACGCTCGGTGCCGTTGATGCAGAAGGTGCCCTTGTCGGTCATGAGCGGGAAGTCGCCCATGAAGACCGTCTGGGACTTGATCTCGCCGGTCTCGTTGTTCGTGAACTCTGCGGTGACGAAGAGCGGAGCGGCGTACGTGAAGTCGCGCTCCTTGCACTCGTCGATCGAGTTCTTCGGGGGCTCGAAGCGGTGGTCGCGGAAGGTCAGCGACATCGACCCGGAGAAGTCCTCGATCGGGGAGATCTCCTCGAAGATCTCCTCCAAACCGGACTTGGTGGGGACGTCCTGTCCACTGTCCAGGGCTGCCTCGACACGACCCTTCCACGCGTCATTGCCGAGCAGCCAGTCAAAGCTTTCGGTCTGCAGCGCAAGAAGGTTCGGAACCTCGAGGGGCTCCCTGATCTTTGCAAAAGAGATGCGCAGCGGGGCGGTGCTGGCGCCGTTGTTCGTATTCGCGGTCGAGGCGGTGCGCGAGGCGGCCAAGAGGGGGTCCTTCCGAGGGCTCGGACTCACTACGCGCGTGCCGGTCCCACAAAAGCCGACGCCAAGAACTCCCACCTCAGGGATGTCGATCGGCGATGGCTCATGCGAGGGCTTGCCCCTGGTGACGGGCAGGGGGCAGCTAACAGGCAGCGCAAAGGGTCAGTGTAGCCACTTGGCCCACTGATGTCCAGAGCGGGTATTTTTCAAGACCCACGACATCCTCGGCATCCCGCCGTTATCAACACCTTCGGCCGACCCCTCGCCGTTCGGCGCCATATCCACACTGCCCTCTTCGCCACCGATCCATGCCTCGGATACGGATCGATGTGACGACGCGTCCTGAGAATTGCGCGCCGCGTGCGGTTCGTCAAGGCCCCCCAGTCCAAATCCGAGCCCTTGTGATCGCCACCGGACCGGGTCTGGGCACAACCAAGATCACCATACTCGGCCGCAACCGCCACGCAAGGCAGCCTCCCCAAGGACGCCGAAGGGCGACCACCCATATGGGTGATCGCCCTTCAGTGCTTGCGCGTTACAGCGCGATGCGCGGTTTCGCGCGAGGAGTCAGCAGACTCCGTGGGTCACTTGACCTCGACGGTGGCGCCGGCGCCCTCGAGGGACTCCTTGGCCTTGTCCGCGGCGTCCTTGGCGACCTTCTCGAGGACCGGCTTCGGGGTGCCGTCGACGAGGTCCTTGGCCTCCTTCAGACCCAGCGAGGTCAGCTCACGCACGACCTTGATGACCTGGATCTTCTTGTCGCCGGCGCCGGTGAGGACGACGTCGAACTCGTCCTGCTCGACAACCTCTTCGGCGGCCGGGGCACCCGGGCCCGCAACGGCGACGGCGGCCGGGGCGGCGGCGGTGACGTCGAACTTCTCCTCGAAGGCCTTCACGAACTCGGAGAGCTCGATGAGGGTCATCTCCTCGAACTGCGCGAGCAGGTCGTCCTGGGTGAGCTTCGCCATGGTGGCGGTCCTTCCACTAATTCGGCTGGTGCCGGGTGTACATGTGAGGCGGGCGTACGTTCAGGCCCGCTGCGGCCTCCCGCCCAGGCGTACCTGGACACGGGCTGCCATTACGCGAGCCGAATTACTCGGCACCGCCCTGCTCGGCCTGCTTGGCACGAAGCGCCTCCGCGGTGCGGACGAACTTCGAGGGAAGCGCCTGGAAGAGCGCGGCAGCCGAAGACTGCTTGCCCTTCATGGCGCCCGCCAGCTTGCTGAGCAGAACCTCGCGGGACTCGAGGTCCGCGAGCTTCTTGAACTCGTCGGCAGACATCGTCTTGCCGTCAAGGACGCCGCCCTTGATGACGAGAGCGGGGTTGTCCTTGGCGAAGTCACGGAGACCCTTCGCAGCCGTGACCGGGTCACCGGTCACGAAGGCGACAGCCGTCGAGCCACTGAGGTGCTCGTCCAGCTCGACCCCGGCCTCCTTGGCCGCGATCTTGGTCAGCGTGTTCTTCACCACACGGTACTGAGCGTCCTCACCGAGAGAACGACGCAGCTGCCGGAGCTGTGCAACGGACAGTCCGGTGTACGAAGTGATGACAGTCGCGTTGGAGTCACGGAGCTTTCCAGTGATCTCGTCGACGGCTGCGACCTTGTCGGACGTCGCCATGAGCCTCGGCCTCCTTCCGGGGTGATGATCCTCGACTGACCTTTCGATCAGCCGCGTTCGCCGGACCGCCTGCATCAGGCACACGAGGAAGGGACTGGAGCACAGTCTGAAAACAGCCTGTACAAAGCGAAACGCCCCGAGCGAAGGCGCACGGGGCTGAGCTCTACCGGACACAGTCCGGGAGCACTTCCACAGTCACCTGCGCGGGCCGTCCGCATTCAGCGGATCCTTCGGCCACCGCGTACCTACAGGCACACAGCAACAACCAGCGGTCTTTGGCTTCTCGGGAAGAGTACGCGAACGCGTCCACGTCGAGCAAATCGCCCGGCACCGGACCCCGCGAGGGCCGGTACCGGGCGTCAGGACAGCTGCTACGACTGCGGCTGCTGCTGCTTCACGAGCTCCTTGAAGTCCATGGTGTCCCCGGCCGACGGCTCGGTCGTGTCCACCTCGGTGCCGTAGTCCGAGTAGAAGACCGTGGACGAGAAGGTGCCGTCCTTGGTCTCGCCCTTCTCGGTCTTCTTCACCAGGAGGTCCTCGTCGTCGACCCAGATGTCGACCTTCTCGGTCTTGAGGCCGGCCTGGTCGAGCTGCTTCTTCAGTGCGGACAGCTGCTTGGCGTCCAGGTCCGAGCTCTTGCCCGCGAGGTCGGCCACGTCGACGGTGCCCGAGTAGTGGGTGGCGTCGACGCCACGGACCTTCTCGTCGCCGACCTTCTTGACGTCACCTGAGGCCAGGAGCATCTTCACCGACTGGTTCGGTGTCGTGTTCTCCATCTGGTCCTTGAGGTACTCTCCCGAGGCGCCTGCCATCTGGGCCAGCGTCTCGTAGTCGTACTTGATCCAGTGCTTGCCGCCTGCCTGCTTCGCGAACTCGTCCCCCATGTTCGCGTAGTAGGCGTCCGGCAGGTACCGGTAGTCGATCGACGAACCGCCGAGCTGCTTCATCTGCTGCGCCATCGCGCCGCCGGTGAAGTTGACCTTCATGTCGCCGACCACGCCCTTGTTCCAGGACATCGCACCGTTCATCTTCATGGACATCTGGCTGCCCATGACCGTGGTGCCCTCGATCTTCGACGACTCGGCCTTGTCGGTCGTGTCCGCGACGGTCCGCAGGGCGGCGAGCGGGCTGAAGCCGCCGCCCTCCTTCTTCCCGCTGCTCCCCTTGTCCCCACCCTTGGCCGAGGAACCGCCGTCACCGTCCGAAGAGCCGCCACAGGCGGCGACGCCCGTCAGAGCGGCCGCAGCCACCAGCGATACGCAGGCGCGTCGCAGAGCCCTGTTGGTCATAGTTCCCACCCCAGTCTTCATACAAGTGTCGGCAGCAACGTACGTGAAAAGGGACGAGCCCCGCACCTCGTAAGGTTGCGGGGCTCGTGTGCAAAGCGCGTACGCTCCGCGGCCGTTCATCGACCCGGGGGGTCAGACGGCGGCCGGGTCCTCCTCGGTGAGGAGGTTGCGGGTGCGGTTCGGGTCGAGCTGAATGCCGGGGCCCATCGTGGTCGAGAGGGCGGCCTTCTTGATGTAACGGCCCTTCGCCGCGGACGGCTTGAGACGCAGGATCTCCTCCAGCGCGGCACTGTAGTTCTCCACCAGCTTGGCGTCGTCGAAGGACACCTTGCCGATGATGAAGTGCAGGTTGGAGTGCTTGTCCACGCGGAACTCGATCTTGCCGCCCTTGATGTCGTTCACAGCCTTGGTGACATCGGGGGTGACGGTGCCGGTCTTCGGGTTCGGCATCAGGCCACGGGGACCGAGCACGCGGCCGAGGCGGCCGACCTTGCCCATGAGGTCCGGGGTGGCGACGACGGCGTCGAAGTCGAGCCGGCCCTTCGACACCTCGTCGATGAGCTCGTCGGCGCCGACGATGTCGGCGCCCGCGGCACGCGCGGCCTCGGCACGGTCACCGGTCGCGAAGACCAGGACCCGGGCGGTCTTGCCGGTGCCGTGCGGAAGGTTCACGGTGCCACGGACCATCTGGTCGGCCTTGCGCGGGTCGACACCCAGGCGGAAGGCGATCTCGACGGTGCCGTCGAACTTGGTCGTGGTGGTCTCCTTGGCGAGACGGACGGCCTCGAGCGGGGCGTAGAGCTTGTCCCGGTCGATCTTGGCGTCCGCAGCGCGGAGGGTCTTGCTGCGCTTCACTTCTACTCCTGGAGTCTCAGGTGTGGAGTCGTGGTGCGGACCAGCGCGTGGTCCTTCCACTTCAGGTCAGACGGGGGTGGAGGTCAGCCCTCGACCGTGACGCCCATGGAACGAGCGGTACCGGCGATGATCTTCGACGCCGACTCGAGGTCGTTCGCGTTCAGGTCTTCCATCTTGGTCTGCGCGATCTCGCGGATCTGCGCCTCGGTGACCTTGGCGACCTTGGTCTTGTGCGGCTCGCCGGAGCCCTTCTGGACGCCCGCGGCCTTGAGGATCATCTTGGCGGCCGGCGGGGTCTTCGTGATGAAGGTGAAGGAACGGTCCTCGTAGACCGTGATCTCCACCGGCACGACCCAACCGCGCTGCGACTCGGTCGCGGCGTTGTAGGCCTTGCAGAACTCCATGATGTTGACGCCGTGCTGACCGAGCGCGGGGCCGACCGGCGGTGCCGGGTTGGCCGCGCCGGCCTGGATCTGGAGCTTGATGAGCCCCGTGACCTTCTTCTTCTTGGGAGGCATAGCTCTCTCCGGGTCCTAGTGAGAGGTGATCCGCCTCGATCCGACACATCGGATCGAGGCATACCGCACAACGATAACGGGTATCCATGTGCGGCCAAAAACCGAGCAGGTCAGAACGGCTTCAGCAGCCGTTCTGACCTGTTCGGAGGCTTTGTGTTCCGTACGAACCGGGGGACCGACGAACGGTCCGTCAGTTCTTCTGGATCTGGTCGAAGCTGAGCTCGACCGGGGTCTCGCGGCCGAAGATCTCGACGAGGCCCTTGACCTTCTTCGAGTCGGCGTTGATCTCGTTGATCGTGGCCTGCAGCGTCGCGAACGGGCCGTCGGTGACGGTGACCGAGTCGCCCACCTCGAAGTCCAGAACCTGGACCTCGACCTTGCGGGACGGTGCCGGCTTGCCCTCGGCCTCGGCCGCCTCGCGGGCGGCCTTCTCCTCGGCCTCCGGGGCCAGCATCTTGACGATCTCGTCCAGGGTCAGCGGGTACGGGTCGTAGGCGTTGCCCACGAAGCCGGTGACGCCGGGGGTGTTACGGACGACGCCCCAGGACTCGTTCGTCAGGTCCATGCGGACCAGGACGTAGCCCGGGAGCTTGTTCTGCCGGACGGTCTTGCGCTCGCCGTTCTTGATCTGCGCGACCTCTTCCTGCGGCACCTCGGCCTGGAAGATGAAGTCCTCGACGTTCAGCGAGACGGCGCGCTGCTCGAGGTTGGTCTTCACGCGGTTCTCGTAGCCGGCGTAGGTGTGGATGACGTACCACTCGCCGGGCAGCGTGCGCAGTTCTTCCCGCAGGGAAGCGATCGGGTCGACCGGCTCGGCCTCCTCGACGGCTTCCGCTTCCTCGAGTGCTTCGGCCTCGACGGCTGCCTCGTCCTCGGCGGTCTCCGCGACCGCCTCGGCGTCCGCCTCGACGTGCACGGCCGCGTCCTCCGCGGCTTCGCCGGCAGCGATGTCGGCAGCCTCGGCCTGGTCCGGGTCCTCGGAGTCAGCCGCCTCGACGATGTCCAGCTCGTCCTCGGCGGACTCGACAGCATCCCCGCGAGGCTCGATGGCGTCGTTCAGGTTCGGGTCAGACACGGTGGCTGCTTCTTCCTGGATACAGAGGGGTGGAACGCGCGAAAGCGGGCGCCGGATCCGGCGCCCTTCGCTCGGCTGTTAACCGAAGACGTACTTGACGACTTCCGAGAAGCCATAGTCAATCACGGTCACCAGCGCGATCATGATGACAACGAAGACAATCACCACTGAGGTGTACGTCGTGAGCTGGCTGCGAGTCGGCCAGACGACCTTGCGGAGCTCCGCGACGATCTGGCGGTAGAAGAGGGCCAGGCGCCCGAAGGGGCCCTTCTTGCCGCGCTTGCCGCCCTTGCGCGCCTTCTTCTTGGACTCGTCTGTCTCGTCCGGGGCGTCAGGCGTATCGATCGAGCCCACGGCGTCCGTCACTCGTCCTCACCTGATTCCGGGTCGTGGCCGTGCCGCGCCCGGTTGAGCCGCACGGCGGTGCATTGCAGTACGTACATGCGCACACATCCTGGCGAAAAGGTGTGTGAAGCAGGGCCGGAGGGACTTGAACCCCCAACCGCTGGTTTTGGAGACCAGTGCTCTACCAATTGAGCTACGACCCTTTGATTTCCCCCAACGTACCGCATCCGATCCAGTGCACCGAGTGCGCGGAGTGAGTGCGGGCGCTGAAGGCCAACGAGGGAAGAGCATACGTGGTCTGCGCCCCGGCGTCGAACAGAAAGGGACCGGGCGGTCCTCCAAACCCCGGTGCCGCGTGGACCGGGGGTCTGGAACGATGGGGCCCATGAGCCCTGCAACTCCTCCCACCGAACGCCGGATCTCCGCCCGCATCGGCGCGATCTCCGAGTCCGCCACCCTCGCCGTCGACGCCAAGGCCAAGGCCCTCAAGGCCGCCGGGCGTCCGGTGATCGGATTCGGCGCGGGCGAGCCGGACTTCCCGACTCCCGACTACATCGTCGAAGCCGCGATCGAGGCCTGCAAGAACCCCAAGTACCACCGGTACACGCCCGCCGGCGGGCTCCCCGAGCTCAAGGCCGCGATCGCCGCGAAGACGCTGCGCGACTCCGGCTACGAGGTGGAGGCGGCCAACGTGCTCGTCACCAACGGTGGCAAGCAGGCGATCTACGAGGCCTTCGCGACGATCCTCGACCCGGGCGACGAGGTCGTCGTGCCGACCCCGTACTGGACCACCTACCCGGAGTCCATCCAGCTCGCGGGCGGTGTGCCGGTCTACGTGACCGCCGACGAGACGACCGGTTACCGCGTATCGGTCGAGCAGCTCGAGGCCGCCGTCACCGAGAACACGAAGGTGCTCCTCTTCGTCTCCCCGTCGAACCCGACCGGCGCGGTCTACACCCGCGAGCAGGTCGAGGAGATCGGCCGCTGGGCCGCCGGCAAGGGTCTGTGGGTGCTCACCGACGAGATCTACGAGCACCTCGTCTACGGAGACGCCGAGTTCAGCTCGCTGCCCGTCGTCGTCCCCGAGCTGCGCGACAAGTGCATCGTGGTCAACGGCGTCGCCAAGACGTACGCGATGACCGGTTGGCGGGTGGGCTGGGTGATCGCCCCGAAGGACGTCATCAAGGCCGCGTCCAACCTGCAGTCGCACGCCACCTCCAACGTGAGCAACGTCGCGCAGGCCGCTGCCATCGCCGCGGTGTCCGGTGACCTGACCGCCGTCGCGGAGATGCGGACCGCCTTCGACCGGCGCCGCAGGACGATCGTGCGGATGCTGAACGAGATCGACGGGGTGCTCTGCCCCGAGCCCGAGGGCGCGTTCTACGCGTACCCCTCGGTCAAGGACCTGCTCGGCAAGGAGATCCGCGGCAAGCGGCCCGCCACCACGGTGGAGCTCGCCGCGCTGATCCTGGACGAGGTGGAGGTCGCGGTCGTGCCGGGCGAGGCCTTCGGGACGCCCGGTTACCTGCGTCTGTCGTACGCGCTCGGGGACGAGGACCTGGTCGAGGGTGTGTCCCGGATCCAGAAGCTGCTCGCGGAGGCGAAGA
Organism: Streptomyces sp. YIM 130001; assembly: GCF_003574445.1. Taxonomy (GTDB): domain Bacteria; phylum Actinomycetota; class Actinomycetes; order Streptomycetales; family Streptomycetaceae; genus Streptomyces. The sequence continues at coordinate 173,860 of NZ_KZ984548.1, read as the reverse complement.
GCTGACGCGTCGCCGCTTCGACGGGCGTCCGGGGTCTGCCCGGGCGCCCGTTTCTTCGTTCGGGTCGTACTCCGCACAGCTCCAGAAACGAAAGCGGGTACCGGGAGGGGCGGTGCGTACGGCAGGATCTTGGGATGGAGCGTGTACGTGTCGGCGGCGAGGCCGCGTCCCGGGATCTGCGAGAGCTGCCCAAGGCCCATCTGCATCTGCACTTCACCGGATCGATGCGGCCCAGCACGCTGCTCGAACTGGCCGACAAATACGGCGTTCACCTGCCCGATGCGCTCACCGGCGGGGAACCGCCGAAGCTGCGGGCCACCGATGAGCGCGGCTGGTTCCGCTTCCAGCGGCTCTACGACATGGCCCGGTCCTGTCTGCGGTCCCCGGAGGACATCCAGCGTCTGGTGCGCGAGACGGCGCAGGAGGACATCAGGGACGGGTCGCGGTGGCTCGAGATCCAGGTCGACCCCACTTCGTACGCCCCGCGGCTGGGCGGTCTGATCCCGACGATCGAGGTCATCCTGGACGCGGTGGAGACGGCTCAGCGGGAGACCGGGCTCGGAATCCGGGTACTGGTGGCCGCGAACCGGATGAAGCACCCGCTGGACGCGCGCACGCTGGCCCGGCTCGCGGTGCGGTACACGGACCGCGGCATCGTCGGTTTCGGACTCTCGAACGACGAACGGCGCGGTATGGCACGGGACTTCGACCGGGCCTTCGCCATCGCACGGGAGGGCGGGCTGCTCGCGGCTCCGCACGGCGGCGAGCTGAACGGACCGTCCTCGGTCCGCGACTGCCTGGACGATCTGCACGCGTCCCGGATCGGGCACGGGGTGCGGGCCGCGGAGGACCCGAGGCTGCTGCGGCAGCTCGCGGACAGCGGGGTCACCTGCGAGGTGTGCCCTGCCTCCAATGTGGCGCTCGGGGTGTACGAGAAGCCCGAGGACGTACCGCTGCGCACGCTCTTCGACGCCGGGGTGCCGATGGCGCTCGGTGCGGACGACCCGCTGCTCTTCGGCTCACGGCTCGCGGAGCAGTACGAGATCGCCCGTACCCACAGCGGCTTCGACGACGGTGAACTGGCCGAGCTGGCACGGCAGTCGGTGCGCGGGTCCGCGGCGCCCGCGGATGTACGCGAGGGGATGCTGAAGGACATCGACGGGTGGCTGGCGGGTTAGGTACGGCTACTTCTCGCCGGAGCGTCCGGCCCCCGGGCAACAGCGGACGAAGTCCTGGACCACGGCGTTGGAGTCGTCCGCGGGTGCCCAGGCGACGCCGACCTGGCTCGGCCCGACACCGGTGAGGGATCGGTAGGTGATGCCGGGACGGGCGTAGAAGCGGGCCGCTGACTCGGGGGCCAGGGCGACGCCGTAGCCGTTCGCGATCGCGCTGAGCCAGTCGTCCGGGTGCTCGGTGACGGCGCCGATGCGGACCGGGTGGCCGTCGCGCAGATCGGTGGCCAGCCAGAAGTCGCGCCACCGCCCCGTCTCGGGCGGGGCGGCGACGAACGGCTCGTCCCGCAGCTCGCGGAACGGGATCGTCTCGCGGGCCGCGAGCGGGTGCCCGGTGGCGAGTGCGACCAGGAGGGGTTCGGTCAGCAGGACCTTCGTGCGCAGCGCGTCCTGACCGGGGAAGGGCAGGCGTACCAGGGCGACGTCCACGTCCCCGTCCTCGAGCCCGGCGTCCGGGCGTGACCAGGAGGCCTGCCGCATGTCCACCCGCCAGCCCGGCCGGCGGCGGGTGAAGTCCTCGATGATGCGCGGGGTCGCCTCGTTGGCGGCGCTGGCGAGGAAGCCGACTCGCAGCACTCGGGCCGCGCGGCCGGCCGCGCTCTTCGTCGCCCTCAGCACCTGGTCCCAGTCGGACAGCAGGGCGGGCACGCGCTGCGCCAGTTCGCGACCGGGTTCGGTCAGCGTCATGCCTGTCCGCGAGCGCGTGAACAGCCGTACTCCCAGCTGGGTCTCCAACTGCTTGATCTGCTTGGTGAGAGCCGGCTGGGACACGAAAAGCCGCTCGGCGGCGCGGGTGAGCGTCCCCTCTTCCGCCACGGCGGCGAAGTAGCGCAACAAGCGGGTGTCCACGTCCATGCGTCCAGGCTAGCGAGGTATGCCGCCGGGTTATAGACGCAGGTATTGGACGCCGAGCGAGGACGTGGCGAGGCTTGCCGTGAGCAGCCCGCGGATGCGGGTGCGGTCGTCTCGCGGCCCCGGGGCCGGAAGGGGGAGCACATGTTCATCGCCTACGTCGTCGTCACTGTCGCCGCGGTCCTGGCCAACGCCGCGAGCGCCTTCGAGGACTTCCGGCGGTCCGGGTTCGTCGTCGCCAACTCGACCGAGGTCGGAGTTCCGCAGTCCTGGTTGCCCTGGCTCGCCACGCTCAAGGCCGCCGGCGCCGGGGGCCTGCTGCTGGGGCTCGTGGGGGCCGCGCCCCTCGGCATCGCCGCCGGGGTCGGGCTGGTCCTGTTCTTCGTCGGCGCGATGGCCGCACATGTACGGGCCCGGGTCTTCCACAACATCGCGTTCCCCGGGGCCTATCTGGCGCTCACCGTCTCAGCCCTCGTCCTGGCCGCGGCGCGATGAGGGGCGCTTCCCGGGTCAGCCGATGCCGTTCAGGAGGGTGCGAGTGAGGTCGGCGGCGAAGGCGTCGACCGGGGGCGGCGGGTGGCCCGCGCCCATGTCGTAGGCGAAGGCGCGCTGGGCGCAGGCGCCGAGGAGCAGGGAGGCGGCGGCGAAGGGGTCGGCGTCGGCGCGGATGCGGCCGCGCTCCTGCTCGTTGCGGAGGTAGCCGGCCAGGCCTTCGATGGGCATGTGGGGGCCGGTGCCCAGTTCGCGCATGGCGGACTCGTGGCGCTTCTTGAGCTTGGTCTCCGCATAGAGCGATGCGGCGATCGGGAAGCTCTCCTCGTAGAAGAGGGCGGCCTCGCGCGCGATGTGGGTGAGGTTCTGAGCGACGGAGTTCTCGCCGGGGTCGGCGACGAGGCGGTGCAGCAGCGGCGCCAGCTGCGGGAGCCGCTCGCGCAGTACGGCGACGAAGAGCTCCTCCTTGCTGGCGAAGTGCTTGTAGAGCGCGGCCTCGGAGCAGGCGGCCTCCTTCGCGATCTGTTTCGTGGTCGCCTTGGCGAGGCCGACGGTGCTCATGAGGTGGTGGGCGGCATCGAGGATGCGGGCTCTGGTGGGTGCGGGGCGGGCCGCTGGCACGAGTGGGACTCCTTTCGCCGCCCGTCGTCCGTCGTCCGGACTTGACGCGCGGGTGAGTGTTTACTCACCCTAGTAGGTGAGTGAACACTTACCCACCTGGAGGGTGCGGCCATGGAACTCACCGTATTCGGCGCCACCGGCGGTATCGGACGCGAGATCGTCGGCCAGGCACTGGCGGGAGGGCATCGCGTGACCGCGGTCGTACGCGATCCTGCCGCGCTCACCGCGACCGGCGAAGGCCTCTCGGTCGTCACCACGGATCTCGGCGACGAGGCCGCGCTGCGCGATGCCGTGGCGGGGCGGGACGCGGTGCTCTCGGGCCTGGGCGCACGCGGGCGCGCAGCGGCCAAGTCCGGTATCGCCGCGCGGCTCACCCGGCCCGTACTGCGGGCCCTGGAGGAGACCGGGACACGGCGGTTCCTCGCGGTGAGTGCGGCTCCGCTGGCCCCGGAGCCCGCCGACCAGACCTTCCTCCACCGCACCCTGGTCCTGCCGCTGGTCAGTGCGATCCTGCGCCCGGTCTACGACGACCTGCGGGTGCTCGAGGAGCAGGTACGGGCGGGCGCCACGGACTGGACCCTGGTGCGACCCCCGCAGCTCCTGGACAGGCCACTCACCGGCTCGTACCGCACCGCTCTCAACGTCAACCTGCGCAAGGGAACGCAGATCGGCCGTGCGGACGTGGCCCACGCGATGCTCGCCATGGTCGATGATCCGGCGACGGTGAAGCAGGGAGTGAGTGTCGCCTACTAGGCCCCGGCACCGCCGACGGCTCAGAGGCTGACGCCGACCGTCACCGGCTCGTTGACCAGAGTGACGCCGAACGCGTCCTGCACACCGGCGACCACTTCGCGCGCGAGGCCGAGCAGATCCTCGGTACGGGCGGAACCGCGGTTGGTCAGGGCCAGCGTGTGCTTGCTCGAGATGCGGGCCGGACCGCTGCCGTACCCCTTGGTGAAGCCGGCCTTGTCGATGAGCCAGGCCGCGGAGGTCTTGGTGCGCCCCTCCCCAGCCGGAAAGGCGGGAGGCTCGATTCCGGCGCCGAGCCGGGCCTCCACGCGCGCGTGGAAGGCGGCGAACTGGGCGTCGTCCAGGATCGGGTTGGTGAAGAACGAGCCGGCGGACCAGGTGTCGTGGTCCTCGGGGTCGAGCACCATGCCCTTCCCGGCACGCAGCTTCAGTACGGTCTCGCGGGCGCGGTCGAGCGGCACCCGCTCGCCGGCCGAGACCCCGAGAGCGCGCGCGGTCTCCGGGTACTTCAGCGGCGCGCTGAGACCGGCCGCGTCCTCGAGGGCGAAGCGGACGCGCAGCACCACGTAGCGCTCGGGGTCCGCCTTGAAGCGGCTGTGGCGGTACGAGAAGGCACAGTCGGCGTTCGCCAGCGTGACCGTCTCGTTCGCCGTCCGGTCGTAGGCCACCACTTCGGTGATCGTCGAGGAGACCTCCTGGCCGTACGCCCCCACGTTCTGGATCGGGGTCGCGCCGGCGGATCCGGGGATCCCGGCCAGGCATTCGATGCCGGCCAGACCGGCCTCCACGGTGCGGGCGACCGCGTCGGTCCAGACCTCGCCGGCGGCCAGTTCGAGGTCGGTGCCGTGCAGTTCGAAGCCGGTGGTGGCGATCCGCAGGGCCGTGCCCGCGAAACCGTCGTCGGAGACGACGAGGTTGCTGCCGCCTCCGATCACCAGGAGCGGCGTGCCCTCGGCGTCGGCCTCGCGGACGGCGGCGACCACCTCGGCATCTGTGGTCGCCGTGATCAGGCGGGTCGCGGGGCCGCCGAGCCGGAAGGTGGTCAGCGGGGCGAGCGGGGCGTCGTGGAGTTCCTGCACGGGCACCAGGGTACGGGCCGGAAGGCGGCGGTCGTACGGGACGGGGCGGGGGCGCACGGGTCCGCGCGCGAGACCCGTGCCCACCCCCACCGGTCAGCCCACCTGCCGTTCCCGCGTGGCCGCTGCCGACCGTCCGGGGATCAGCAGTGCGGCGACGGTGGCGAGGGCCACCGCCCCGGCGCCGATCCAGAGCGCGGGCACCACCCCGTCGGCGGCCTCCTGCGGCGAACCGAACCCGCCCTGCGACGAGAACACCGAGGCCAGGGTCGCGACACCGAGCGTGCCGCCGATCTCACGCAGCCCGTTGTTGGCGCCGGACGCGATGCCCTGCTCGGAGCTCCGCACGCTGCCCATCACCAGGCTGGCCGCCGGCGCGAAATACAGCGCCATGCCGATCCCGCTGAGGATCAGGGCGGGCAACTGCGCGGCGTAGGACATATCGGGTTCGAGCACCAGGGCGTACGCCGCGAGGCCGAGCGCCTGCAGAGCGAGTCCGGTGGCCACCACCGGACGGCCGCCGATCCGGTCGGAGAGGTAGCCGGCGATGGGCGCCACGAGGAGGGGCATGCCGGTCCACGGCAGCATCCGGAGACCCGCTTCGGTCGGCGAGTAGCCGAGCACGATCTGCAGGAACTGGCTCAGCAGGAAGACCGAGCCGAACATCCCGAGGAACATCAGCAGGCTCGCGGCATTGATCCCCGAGAAGGCCCGCTCACGGAACAGCCGCATCGGCAGCATCGGGCGCTCGGCCCGCAGTTCGTGGAGTACGAAGCCGACGAGGAAGGCCGAGCCGCCGATCAGGCCGGCCAGCACCCGGCCGCTGGTCCAGCCGTGCGAGCCGGTACTGACCAGCGCGTAGACGATGCCGAAGAGGCCGGTGCTGACGAGCAGTGTGCCGGGGACGTCCAGGCGGGCGCCGGGTGCGTGGGACTCGCGCAGGCGCAGACGGGCGAGCGGGATCAGGACGAGGCCGATCGGCACATTCAGCCAGAAGATCCACTCCCAGGCGATGTGTTCGGTCAGGCTGCCGCCCACCAACGGCCCGCTGGCGACGGCGAGTCCGGTCACGGCACTGTAGAGGCCGAGCGCCGCACCCCGGCGCTCGGCGGGCACCGCGGCGGTCAGCAGGGTCAGGGTGAGCGGCATCATCACGGCCGCGCCGACGCCCTGCAGCGCACGGGCCGCGATGAGTTCGTCGATCCCGGGCACCGCCGCCGCGGCGGCGGAGGCGGCCGTGAATACGGAGAGGCCGGCGATGAACAGCCGGCGCCTGCCGAACCGGTCTCCGAGCGCGGCGCCGAACATCAGCAGCACGGCGAAGGTGAGCGTGTACGCGTTGACCGTCCACTCGAGGTCGGCGAGCCCGCCGCCGAGGTCCCGGCCGATGGACGGCAGGGCGGTGGTCACGACGAGATTGTCGAGCGCCGCCATGAACGCGGCGACGCTGGTGATCGCCAGTGCCCAGCCGGCGCCGCCCCGCCCGCCGCGCCCGTCCGGCGGGCGCTCCTCCCCAGTGACAGGTCCGGTCACAGGTCCGGCCGATCCACCGCGCGAACCGCCTCGTGACGTGCCCGCTCGTGACGGGTCGACCGTGCTTTCCGGATCGACCGTGCTTTCCGGAGTGATGGACATGACTCCTCCTTCTCTAGTTAGTCATTGATTACTAACTTTCTGAGGCATGACTGTCCGCTCCTCATGACCGACGGAGACACCGCACCCGCCACCTCAGCCCCGGACCGCCACCCCTTCCACGCCGGCCCGCACCACGGCTACGACCCGACCTCGCGCTTGACGCGGGCCGAGATGTCCAGGGCGCCCCACACCCGATGCTCGGACGTGAAGCCCATCGCCGCCAGGCAGTTGATCAGCATCCCGTGCCCCATGAAAGTCGCGACCTCGTCGGCATCCGCGCCGAGCGCCGCCTGAGCGGTGTCCCAGATCCCCATCCAGCCGGCCCGCACCATCTCGCCGAACTCGTGATCCCCCGCAGCCTCCGCCGCGGCGACGGCCACGTAGATCTGCATCTGCAACTGCAACTTGTCGGGATCCTCGACGACCAGCCGCGTGTAGGCCTCGGCCAGCGCCTCCTTGGCCTCTTCGCCTTCAAGCCCCTCGGATGCGGCCTCGAAGACCTCGCGGGTCTCGTCGAGACATCGGGACGCCACGGCCAGGAAGATCGCCTTCTTGCCGGGGAACAACCGGAACAGGTACGGCTGCGAGACACCCACACGCCTGGCGATCGCCTCCGTCGACGTGCCGTGGTACCCGCCCTGCGCGAACTCGGCCGTCGCCGCCCGAATCACGCTCTCCCGCCGGTCCTCGGCACTCATTCTGACCATGCGAGCAAGTTAGTGGCCAATCACTAAGTACGTCAAGGGAAGGCAGCTACGGGGACGGAGCAGCGGCTGCGGCGGACGGCGGCGGATTGCGGCGCCCGAACAGCAGTAAGGAGCGCCCGCCATTGCGAACGCCCCTTACGCCTACCGAACCCCCTACGACCGGTTACGTACCGGCACCGCGTCGGTCGTCCTCAGACCAGCTGCACGACCGCCCGGGCCATACCGAGCACCTTCTTGCCGTCATTCACGGCGGTCAGGTCGACCCGCACCCGGTTGTCGTCCAGGAGGGCCGCGACCTTCGCGCTGACCTCGATCGTCGTGCCCTCGCCGTCGTTGGGGACCACGACCGGCTTCGTGAAACGGACGCCGTACTCGACAACCGCTCCGGGGTCGCCCACCCAGTCCGTCACCACCCGGATCGCCTCGGCCATCGTGAACATGCCGTGCGCGATGACGTCCGGGAGGCCCACCTCGCGTGCGAACTTCTCGTTCCAGTGGATGGGGTTGAAGTCCCCGGAAGCGCCCGCGTAGCGGACCAGTACGTCCCGGGTCACCGAGAAGGTCTGGGCGGGCAGTTCGGTGCCGGCCTCGACCTCGCTGTACTTCACCTGTGCCGCCATCTCAGCTCTCCTCCGGTGCGCGCGCCACGAGCTTGATGGAGGCGGTCACCACGTGCTCGTTCGCCTCGTCGTGGACGTCGGCACGGACGTCGAGGATGTCGTTGCCCGCCATCGACCTGATCGCCTCGATCGTGGTGGTCACGCTCAGCCGGTCGCCGGCCCGCACCGGGCGGGTGTACGCGAACTTCTGGTCGCCGTGCACCACCTGGTTGTAATCCAGGCCCAGTTGCGGGTCCCCGGTCACCTGTCCCGCGGCTTTGAAAGCGATGGAGAACACAAAGGTCGGCGGGGCGATCACATCGGGATACCCCAGCGCTTCGGCCGCCTCCCGGTCGATGTACGCGGGGTGGGAATCGCCTACCGCCTCCGCGAATTCGCGGATCTTCTCCCGGCCGACCTCGTACGGATCGGTGGGCGGGTAGGACCGTCCGACGAAGGACTGGTCGAGCGCCATGGGTCCGGAACCTCCTGCAACGAATCGGTGGATCGGATGCGGCCTGAGAAACGACACCGAGACACGACGCGAGGCCGCCCCCACTGGTGGGGACGGCCTCGTGTACGAGCCTGTTTCAGCGCGTTTCGCGGTGCGCGGTGTGCGCGTTGCAACGCGGGCAGTGCTTCTTCATCTCAAGACGGTCCGGGTTGTTACGCCGGTTCTTCTTGGTGATGTAGTTCCGCTCCTTGCACTCCACGCAGGCCAGCGTGATCTTCGGGCGGACGTCGGTGGCAGCCACGTGAGTGCTCCTTGACGGACATTGGACGGATTAACGCAGAAAAGAGTAGCCGATCGGAGGACCGACCCCACAATCGGCTACTAACAGTAGCGGTGACCGGACTTGAACCGGTGACACAGCGATTATGAGCCGCTTGCTCTACCGACTGAGCTACACCGCTTTGATGCGAGCCCCTCACCCGAAGGCGAGGGAGCCGCACATCAGAGCCCCAATACGGAATCGAACCGTAGACCTTCTCCTTACCATGGAGACGCTCTACCGACTGAGCTATTGGGGCGAGCGATGAAGACATTACACGGTCGGCTGCCGTTCGCCCAAATCCGTTTCGCTGCCCCCTTCTCGACACTTGCCCCACAGGCCACAGCGGTCTCGGTCGGCCACGCCGGTACGACTATTTCGCTCCTGCGCGGGCGCCGTGAAGCGGCGCCCTAGGCTCGTCCCACGCTGCGTGATCTTGATCTCCTGCAGCCGTACGACCTTCCAGGAGCGCGATGCCCGACAGTCAGCCGCAGCCACGCCGTGACGGTGCCGCCGAGGACGCGAGCGCCCTGCTGCTCAGCGGGGCAAAGCTCACCGACGGCAGGACAGTGGATGTCAGGTTGGGCCACGGCCGTATCGAAGCGGTGGGCACCGCGGGCAGCCTGACGGCACACTCCGCGCGCGTGGACCTCGGCGGCTATCTGCTGCTGCCGGCCCCTGCCGAACCACACGGCCACCACGCCACGGCCCAGACCGCCGACGCCGACGGCCCGGTCTCGTACGACGTTCCGGAGGTCCAGCGGCGGGCCACCGAGTCCGCTCTCCTGCAGCTCGGGCACGGGGCCACGGCGTTGCGCTCGCACGTGCGGATCGGCGATGTGCACGGACTGGGGCCGATGGAGGCCGTGCTGCAGGCCCGCCGCTCGCTGCGAGGGCTCGCCGACCTGACCGCCGTCGCGGTCCCCCGGCTGCTCACCGGTCTCGCCGGGGCCGACGGACTCGCGATGCTGCGGGACGCGGTGAAGATGGGCGCCGGCGTGGTGGGCGGATGCCCGGACCTGGACCCGGATCCGACGGGGTACGTGGAGGCCGTGCTCGAGGTGGCCGCGGAGCACGGCTGCCCGGTCGACCTGCACACCGATGGCTCCGACCCGGCCCGTCTCGCCCGTCTCGCGTCGATAGCCGGCGGTCTGCGTCCGTCCGTCAGCATCGGCCCCTGCTCAGGACTCGGAAGGCTTGCGGCGGACAGCGCGGCCCGGGCGGCCGAGAGCCTCGCGGCGGCCGGTGTGACGGTCGTCTGCCTGCCCCAGGGCGACTGCGGGGGCCTCGAGCAGCGCGGGACGGGGGCCGCTCCGGTACGGCTGCTGCAGGCGGCCGGGGTCCGGGTCGCGGCCGGTAGCGGCGCGCTGCGCGATGTGGCGAATCCGGTGGGACGTGGCGACCCGTTGGAGGCCGCGTATCTGCTGGCGTCCCAGCACGGGCGCAGTCCCGGCGACGCGTACGCGGCGGTGAGTGCGACGGCGCGAGCCGCGATGGGGCTGCCGGAGGTCAGGGTCGAGGCCGGCTTCCCCGCCGAACTCCTCGCCGTACGCGGTGAACGTCTCGGGAGCGTGCTGTCCCTCGCGTACAGCCGGGTGGTGGTGCACCGGGGCCGGGTCGTCGCGCGGACCAGCGCGGTGCGGGAGTACTGCGACTCGGCGGCGGCCGTCGCACTCGATCTGCCCCGGCAGGGACGGCCCAAGGGGAACGGCGCTTCCTGAACACGCCCCAGCTGCCCGCCCGCTGGAATTGTGCTCCGAGGCCCGGGCGTCAACTCGATGCGTCAACCGACGTCCCGTCGACTACGCGCGCGTGGACGGGGACCAAACCCCCTACCGTCGTACGCCGTTCGCGTCCTCCGTCAGCGGCTGACTGACACCCGGCATGCGACTCCTGCGCGCGCGTGCAGACGTTTCCGCGTCTTGAGGCGCCCGGCGCGCAGGGCGCGTATCCGAACGTTCAGGAAACCCCCGGTGGGGTGCGTCGCGGTTGGGCGGCAGGAGGGCGCCGCCCGGCGTACCGTCGAAGACATGCGCATTGTCATTGCTGGAGGACACGGTCAGATCGCGCTGCGGCTCGAGCGGCTGCTCGCTGCGCGCGGTTACGAAGTCGCGGGCCTGATCCGCAACCCCGAGCAGGGCGACGACCTACGGGAGGCCGGGGCCGAGCCGGTCAACTGCGACCTGGAATCGGCCACGGTCGAGGAGGTGGCCGCCCATCTCCAGGGCGCGACCGCCGCCGTCTTCGCGGCAGGCGCGGGTCCGGGCAGTGGCACCGAGCGCAAGGTAACGGTGGACCGGGATGCCGCCGTGCTGTTCGCCGACGCGGCCGAACGTGCCGGAGTACGCCGCCACATCGTCGTCTCCGCGATGGGCGCCGACGTCGCCCACGAGGGGGACGAGGTCTTCGACGCCTACCTGCGCGCCAAGGGCGCGGCGGACGACCACGTACGAGGCCGTCCGGGCCTGGACTGGACGATCCTGCGCCCCGGCCAACTCACCGACGACGCAGGCACCGGACAGGTACGCCTGGAGGCCTCCACCGGCCGCGGCCCCGTCCCCCGCGAGGACGTGGCAGCCGTGATCGCCGACCTCATCGAGACGACGGCCACTGCGGGACTGACCCTGGAACTCATCAGCGGTACGACGCCCGTCCCGGTCGCGGTGAAGGACGTGGCAGGCAACTGACAACGGGCGCTGCCCCACTGCGGCCCCACGAATCCTGGACGCTTTACGGACGACCCGTGGACTGACAGGTCGGGGGACGCGCGGGGGACGCCGCCCCGGCTTCGGGGCGTGAAACGAAGAAAGGCCCCGTGGCCAGCATTCACGCTGGTCACGGGGCCTTTCCTACCGTGTGGCGGCGCCAGGATTCGAACCTGGGAAGGCTGAGCCGGCAGATTTACAGTCTGCTCCCTTTGGCCGCTCGGGCACACCGCCTGGGTGGCTGCTCGAAGCTGTGGGCTCCGTGGCAACGACGTAAACGATACCCGATGCCCAGGGGTGGTTCGCCACCCGGTTGATCGTGGGTGGGGCGGTCCTGGGCAGGTGCTGTGTGCGGCGGGCGGTACCCCCTCCGGGCGGCGGTGCAGGGCCTAGGCTTTGCGGTGCAAGCCCGTACGCAGAGCGACATACGCACACCGATACAAGGAGCCACAGGACATGGCCGACTCCAGTTTCGACATCGTCTCGAAGGTCGAGCGGCAGGAGGTCGACAACGCCCTCAACCAGGCCGGCAAGGAGATCTCGCAGCGCTACGACTTCAAGAACGTCGGCGCCTCGATCTCCTGGTCCGGCGAGAAGATCCTGATGGAGGCGAACTCCGAGGAACGAGTGAAGGCGATCCTCGACGTCTTCCAGTCGAAGTTGATCAAGCGCGGCATCTCCCTGAAGTCGCTCGATGCCGGTGAGCCGCAGATCTCCGGCAAGGAGTACAAGATTTTCGCCTCGATCGAGGAGGGCATCAGCCAGGAGAACGCGAAGAAGGTCGCGAAGATCATCCGGGACGAGGGCCCCAAGGGGATCAAGGCGCAGGTGCAGGGTGACGAGCTGCGTGTCACCTCGAAGAGCCGCGACGACCTGCAGTCGGTGATCGCCCTCCTCAAGAGCCACGATTTCGAGTTCGACCTGCAGTTCGTGAACTACCGCTAGGCGGTGCCCGATACCGCAGGCCGGCGTGAACTGCCGCCGGCCCGCGATGCCTCGAGTCGGGCGAGGTGGAACGGGGCGGACGAACGAGGTCCCCGGCCGGTGGTTCCGGCCGGGGACCTCGTCCTTGTGGTGCGCTGTTGCCGGTCAGGGCAGGTCGTGGCTCAGTTCGATGTCGAACTCGGCGGCGTCCGGGCCCGCGGTGTGCAGCACGTTCGCCACGGGCGGGTAGCCGCTGGCGATCACCGAGTACTCACCGGCGTCCAGGTCGGTGAAGGCATACGCACCGTCGTCGCCCGTGGTGGAGGTGGCCACCACTTCGCCCGCCGAGTCGAGCAGCGTGACGAGGGCGTCGGGGAGCGGGCCGCCGTTCGCCGCTGAGCGTACGGTGCCCTGCACGCGGGCGGTCGCGACCAGGTCGAACTCCAGGCGGTTACCCGCCCGTTCGCCCGTTTCCACCGTCCGTGCCGCGGGGCGGAAGCCCGGTGCGCTGACGGTGACGGTGGCCGCGCCCGAGGTCAGCTCCTCGAAGTCGAAGCCGCCGCGTTCGCCGGTCGTGGCGGTGGCCAGGACCTCGCCGCCCGCGTCGGTCACCACGACCCGGGCGCCGGACACGGGTCCGCCGTCGGGGCAACGGACCAGTCCTGCCGGGCCGTTGGACGCGGCGAGGCGGATGTCGTAGCCGAGGACGTCCTCGCGTACGACGACCGTGGCGGCCTGGGGCTGGTGGCCTTCTGCGGCGACGATCAGGCCGTAGCTGCCGGGGCCGGGAACGTCGAGGTCGTAGGAGCCGTCGACGTGGGCGGTGGAGCGGCCCAACTGGTCACCGGTCACCGAGATCAGGGTGACCGCGGCGCGCGGGAGCCCCTCGCCCGCGGCGTCCCTGACCGTGCCGCGGATGCCGGCTCCGGCCGGCTCGACGGCATCGGCCGGGGCGAACGCGGTGGTCCGGGTGACCGCGTCGGCCGGCTGGAGCGCATCGGTCGGCGCCACGGCGCCGACGGCGGCCGGAACCCCCACCGGATCGGCGCCCGAACCCGCCGAGGCGGCAACGTACTTGGCCAGGCCCTCGCCCTCGACGTCGACGTTCGGCAGCGCGCGGTCCAGCCAGCGCGGCAGCCACCAGGCAGCGCGGCCGAGCAGCGCGAGCACCGCGGGAACGATGGCCATGCGGACGATGAACGCGTCGAAGAGCACGGCGATGGCGAGACCGAAGCCGATCATCTTGACCATCGACTCGCTGGAGCCGATGAAGCCGGAGAAGACCGCGATCATGATCACGGCGGCCGCCGTCACCACCCGCGCGCCGTGCGTGAAGCCGGTGACGATCGCTTCGCGTGGGCTCTCGCCGTGGACGTACGCCTCTCGCATGCGGGTGACCAGGAAGACCTCGTAGTCCATCGCCAGGCCGAAGACGACGCCCACCATGAAGATCGGCATCATCGACATGACCGGACCGGTCTCCTCGACGCCGAGCAGCGAGCCGAGCCAGCCCCACTGGAACACGGCGACGACGGCGCCGAGCGCGGCGAGCACGGAGAGCAGGAAGCCGAGGGCCGCCTTGAGGGGCACCAGGATCGACCGGAAGACGATGATCAGGAGCAGGAAGGCCAGGCCCACGACGAGCGCGAGGTAGGGCAGGAGCGCGTCGTTCAGCTTCTGCGAGACGTCGGTGTTCATCGCCGTGGTGCCGGTGACCAGGACGTTCGCATCGGTCGTGGCCTTGAGGTCGCCGCCCGCGTCGCGGATGGCGTGCACCAGGTCCTCGGTCTCGACGGAGGACGGCTTGGAGTCGGGGACGACATTGATCATCGCGGCGTCGCCGGACTTGTTGAACGTCGCCGGGGTCACCGTGGTGACGTTGTCGAGGCCCTTGACGGTGTCCGAGACCTCCTTGACGGCCTGCTTGGGGCTGTCGCTGGAGCCGGCGTCGACGACGACCATCAGGGGGCCGTTGAAGCCGGGGCCGAAGCCGTCGGAGAGCAGGTCGTAGGCCTTGCGCTGGGTGGTGCTTGTGGGCTGTGCGCCGTCGTCGGGCAGGCCGAGTTCGAGCGACGAGGCCGGTAGGGCGGCGGCGCCGAGGCCGAGGACCGCGAGCAGCAGTACGGCGACGGGGTGGCGCAGGACGAAGCGCGCCCAGCGGGTGCCGGCGCCCTCCTTGCGGGGAGCCTCGCTCGCGGGAGCCGCGTGGGCCGGGCCGTCTGCCGCCTCGGCCTTCTTGCGGTCGCGCTTCTTGCGCTTGGCGCCCATGGGGCGCACCCGGCGCCCCGCGTAGCCGAGCAGCGCGGGGATCATGGTGAGGGCGATCAGGACCGCGATCACGACCGTGCCGGCGGCGGCGATACCCATCTTGGTGAGCATCGGGATGTTGACCACCGCGAGGCCGACGAGGGCGATCACGACGGTGAGGCCGGCGAAGACCACTGCGGAACCGGCGGTTCCGACTGCTCGTCCGGCGGCTTCCTCGCGTTCTCGGCCCTCGGCCAGTTCGGCGCGGTAGCGGGAGACGATGAAGAGGGCGTAGTCGATGCCGACGGCGAGGCCGATCATCATGGCCAGGATCGAGGTGGTCGAGCCCAGGTCCATGACACTGGCCAGTGCGGTGATCGTGGAGACGCCGATGCCGACGCCGATCAGTGCGGTCAGCAGCGGCAGTCCGGCCGCGACCAGCGATCCGAAGGTGATGATGAGGACGACTGCGGCGACGCCGATGCCGATGATCTCGGTGGCGCCCGTCTCGGGCACCGCCTGGAGCGCGTCACCGCCGATCTCGACGGTCAGGCCGCTGTCGCGGGCGTCCTTCGCGGTGTCCTCGAGCGCTTCCCGTGAGGAGTCCTCGAGCTCCATGCCGGACACCTTGTACGAGACCTGGGCGTAGGCCGTCGTACCGTCCTGGCTGACCGCCTTGGCCTGGAACGGGTCCATGACCGAGGCGACCTCGGAGTCCCTGCCGAGCTCCTTGACGGTCTCGCGCACGGTGTCCCGGTTGTCGGCGGAAGCGATCTTCTCGCCGTCGGGGGCCTTGAAGACGACGCGCGCGGTGGCGCCGTCCGCGCTGGCTCCGGGGAACCGTTCCTCCAGCAGGTCGAAGGCCTTCTGGGCCTCGGTTCCGGGGATCGAGAACGAGCTGTTGCCGGCCACCGGCGCCTGCGAGGCACCGACTCCGGCGAGCGCGAGTAGGGCCACCCAGAGGAGGGTGACGAGGTGGCGTCGCCGGAAGGCGAGCTTGCCCAGTTTGTAGAGGAAAGTGGCCACGAGGACGTAACTCCCGGTCAGGTCGTGGTACTTGGGCCAGGTGGGGGCCCTGGGGCGTGGAGCATCGGCCCGACGACGTGAGCGGTCGCGTCAGGTGCTGTGGTGCGGGAGCCCGGCGTACGACGGTGTACGCGCGGGTTCCGGTGTGGGGAGATCAGGCGCCGAGGGCGGGGAGCACCACGGCTTCGATGTACGAGTGGAGGAATTGCTGGTCCGGGGGCAGCTCGTCGATCAGGGCGCGGGTCCCTATCGCTCCGACGAGCATGTGCAGGACGTAGTCCTTGGCCGGGTTGTCCGGGCGGATCTCGCCCCGGTCGACGGCCCGCTGCAGCATTTTGCGCAGCTCCGCCAGTTCAGGGTCGATGAGCAGTTCGCACAGGGCCTGGCGCAGGTCGGGGTTGTGGTGCACCGCCGTGGCCAGGCCGCGCATCAGCGCGGAGGACCGCTCGAATTCGCATACGTCCTGCTGGTCGTGCAGAGCGTGCAGATCGCCGCGCAGCGTTCCGGTGTCGATGCCGCCGACCCGGTCGACGCCCAGCGGCTTGTTGTGCCGCAGGGCCCGGACGACCAGTTCGGCCTTGCCGCCCCACTGGCGGTAGAGGGTGGCCTTGCTGGAGCGGGTCCGGGCGGCGACGGTGTCCATGGTGAGCGCCTCGTAGCCGACCTCGCCGAGCAGGTCGAGCACGGCGAGGTACAGCTCGGACTCGCGCTCCGGCGTGATCCGGCTGCGACGGCCCGTCGCGGCTTCCACCATGTCCTGTGCACCTTCCGCTGAATTGGTTCCGCACCTCGGGCACTGGGGATGCACCGCAGGAACGAAACTGTTTCGTACCCGTCCGAGAGTAACCCCTGCGCGCTGCGAAACGAAACCGTTTCGTACGTGGTCCAGGTCACGCAGCGCAGCGGCGCCGGTGAACGCGAGAGCTGCCGCCCGGTTCCCCGGACGGCAGCTCGATGACGGCGAAGGCGGCGGTCAGCGCCGCGAGTGGCCGAACAGCAGCCGGTAGGCGATCAGCAGCACCAGGGAGCCGCCGATCGCCGCGACCCAGGTCGCCCCGTCGTAGAAGTCCGTGGATATCGGCCGGTCCAGGAGCCGGGTGGACAGCCAGCCGCCGACGAACGCACCGGCGATGCCGATCAGTGTCGTCCCGACGAGTCCCCCCGGATCGCGGCCCGGCAGCAGGATCTTGGCGACGGCCCCCGCGAGGAGTCCGAGAACGATCCAGCTGATGATGCCCATGCCGTGGCCTGCCCTTCATGCCTGGTGAACGCGCTTGCCGCGGGGCCCCGTTGGCGTGGTCCGCCGAGGCGGTACCCCGCAGGAGCGGCTACCCGCGGCAGGGGCGCGTACGCCCCTGCACGTCACACCGGTTGCGGTGTCCTGTGAGGGAGGACGAGCAGGAGGGGCCGCACGGTTGCCTCGGCGGGGGCGGTGCGCGCCCGGCGGGTCACCAGCGGGTCTGGGCGAACGCCTGGTTCGTGGAGACCACTTCGCGGCCCAGCGGCATCAGCGACACCGGGATCAGCTTGAAGTTCGCGATGCCCAGCGGGATTCCGATGATGGTGATGCACAGCGCGATTCCGGTGGCGATGTGTCCGAGCGTGAGCCACCAGCCCGCGAGGACCAGCCACAGGACGTTCCCCACGCAGGAGGGCGCGCCCGCGTCACGGCGCTCGACGGTGGTACGGCCGAACGGCCACAGCGCGTACGCACCGATCCGGAAGGCCGCTATGCCGAACGGGATGCCGATCACCGTGATACACAGCAGCGCCCCTGCCACGAGGTACCCGAGGAACAGCCAGAAGCCGCTCAGGACCAGCCAAATAACGTTCAGGATTGTCTTCACTGCTGGCGACCTGCCATCTGTTCGAGACGGGCGATACGTTCCGCCATCGGCGGGTGTGTGGAGAACATCTTCGCCATTCCCTGGCCGGGGCGAAAGGGATTCGCGATCATCATGTGGCTCGCCGCCTCGATCTTGGGCTCCGGGGGCAGCGGCAGCTGCTTCGTCCCCGCGTCCAGCTTGCGCAGCGCGGCGGCCAGGGCGAGCGGGTCTCCGGTGAGCTGAGCGCCTGAGGCGTCGGCCTCGTACTCGCGGGAACGACTGATGGCGAGCTTGATGACGGAGGCCGCGATCGGGCCGAGCAGCATGATCAGGAGCATGCCGAAGATGCCGGGGCCCTCGCGGTTGTTGGAACCTCCGCTCGGGATCAGCCAGGCGAAGTTGACCAGGAACATGATCACCGAGGCGAGGGCGCCGGCCACCGACGAGATCAGGATGTCGCGGTTGTAGACGTGGCTCAGTTCATGGCCGATCACGCCGCGCAGTTCGCGCTCGCTCAGCAGGCGCAGGATGCCGTCCGTGCAGCAGACCGCCGCATTGCGCGGGTTGCGGCCGGTGGCGAAGGCGTTGGGCGCCTCGGTGGGCGAGATGTAGAGCCGGGGCATGGGCTGTCGGGCCTGGGTGGAGAGCTCGCGGACCATCCGGTACAGCTGCGGGGCCTCGAACTCGCTGACCGGGCGGGCGCGCATCGCGCGCAGGGCGAGCTTGTCGCTGTTCCAGTACGCGTACGCGTTGGTGCCGAGGGCGACGACGAGGGCGATGAGCAGGCCGGTGCGTCCGAAGAAGCCGCCGATCACGATGATGAGGGCCGAGAGCCCTCCGAGCAGCAGAGCGGTCTTCAGACCGTTGTGACGGCGGTGCACGGTACGCCCTCCTGATGGTGCGGCAGGGGAACCCTTGACTTACTGGTTCACTCTCCAGTGGACCCTCCCTACCTGGTCAACGCCAGGCGGTGGGCGCGGGTTCCCCGGCCCCCGGGGACGACGGCTCATCCGTTCGGGTGAGATACGCGACGGGCGGGCGGAACCAGGCGCTCCGTGGGGCGCCTACCGGCGAGCGCGGGGCGCTCGCGCGAACCCGCTCAGAACAGCACGCCCTCCGAGAAACGCAGGACGAGCTGCGGTGCCCCGGACAGGGCGATGCCGACGACAGCGGTCAGGGCGACAGCGCCGGTGAGCGGCAGCGGGAGCCGTACCGCGGGCTGCTGCGGGACCGCAGGTGCGTCGTCCCGCGGGCGGAAGAGGACCGCGGTCCAGCGCAGGTAGTAGACCAGCGCGATGACGACGTTGACGGCCATCACCACGGCCAGCCAGCCGAGGCCCGCGTCGACCGCCGCGGCGAACACGGTGACCTTCGCGAACAGGCCGATGATGCCGGGTGGCAGGCCCGCGAGGCAGAGCAGGAAGAACCCGAGGGCGAGGGCGGCGAGCGGGCGCTCGGCGTACAGGCCCCGGTAGTCGTCGATCCGGTTGCGCGGGTGGCTGCGCGCGACGAGGGAGGCGACCGCGAAGGCGCCCAGGTTCACCGCCGTGTACATCAGCGCGTACGCCACGGTGGAGCCGATGGCCCGCTCGGCGCCGGACGCGTCGTCCGCGTAGGCCGCCGAGGCGATCGGCACCAGGAGGTAGCCGGCCTGGCCGACGGAGGACCAGGCGAGCAGCCGAACCGCGCTGTACGCGCGCGTGGAGGCCTGTCGCAGGGCAGCCGCGTTGCCGACGGTCATCGTCAGCGCCGCGAGGACGGCGACCACCGGTCCCCAGACGTGGGCGTACGAGGGGAACGCGACGACGGTGACGAGGATCAGACCGGTGAAACCGACGGCCTTGCCGACGACCGACAGATAGGCCGCGACCGGGAGGGGCGCCCCGATGTACGTGTCGGGCACCCAGAAGTGGAACGGCACCGCGGCGGTCTTGAAGGCGAAGCCGACGAGAGTGAGGGCAACTCCCGTCTGCGCCAGGGTGGTCAGGCCGGGGTCCACGTCGTCCAGGCGGGCGGCGATCTCGGTCAGGTGCAGTGTGCCGGTCGCCGCGTACACGAAGCTGGCGCCCAGCAGGGTGACGGCGGTCGCGACGACCGACGAGAGGAAGAACTTCAGGGCCGCCTCGGCGGAGCGGCGGTCGCCGCGGCGCAGGCCGACGAGTGCGAAGGCGGGCAGTGACGCCACCTCGAGGGCGATGACCAGCGTGGCCAGGTCACGGGACGCGGGCAGCAGGGCGGCGCCCGCGGTGGCGGAGAGCAGCAGGAACCAGTACTCGCCCGCGGGGAGTTCGCCGTCGCTGCCGCGGCTGTCACGCAGCGGGCCCACCGAGAGGAGCGCGGTCACCAGGGCTCCGGCGAGTACCAGGAACTGGATGACGAGGGTGAAGCGGTCCGCGGTGTAACTGCACACCGCCGCGTCCCCGGTCAGGCAGAACGTCGACCGGTCGCCGTCGAGCAACGGCACGAGGGCCAGCGAGGCGGCGACGAGGCCGGCCACCGCGATCCAGGCGAGCACGCCCTTGCGGCGGGCGGGCACGAACAGGTCGGTGACGAGCACGATCAGGCCGGCGACCGCTGCGATGGTCGGCGGCGCGATCGCCAGCCAGTCGACGGACTGGACCAGGGAGGTCATGCCTTGCCTCCTGCGAGGAGCTGCTGCACGGCCGGGTCGGTGAGGCCGAGCAACAGCGCGGGCCACAGTCCGGCGAGGACGGTGAGGGCGACGAGCGGGGTCCAGGAGGCGAACTCGTAGGCCTGGACGTCGGCGAGACGGGGAGCGTCCGGTGCGTCGGCTTCCGGGGCGGCGCCCATGCAGACGCGGCGGACGACGATCAGGAGGTACGCGGCGGTCAGCAGGGTGCCGATTCCGGCGATCACCATGAACGTCAGGAAGGCACCGCGGTGCAGTCCCGCGGCCGGCCGGAAGGCACCGAACAGGGCGAGCATCTCGCCCCAGAATCCGGCGAGTCCGGGCAGTCCGAGGGAGGCGGCGGCGCCGAAGGCGAGCAGTCCGCCGAGGCGGGGGGCGCGGCCGTAGAGGGCGCCGCCGGTCTCCCGGGCGAGTGTGTCGAGATCGGTGCTGCCGGTGCGGTCCTTGAGCGCGCCGACCAGGAAGAACAGCAGGCCGGTGATGAGGCCGTGGCCGATGTTGGCGAACAGTGCGCCGTTGACCCCGGTCGGCGTCATCGTCGCGATGCCGAGCAGGACGAAGCCCATGTGGCCGATGGATGAGTACGCGATGAGCCGCTTGAGGTCGCCGCCTGCGCCCTTGCGGGCGAGCGCGAGGCAGGCCAGCGAGCCGTAGATGATGCCGACCACGGCGAAGGCGGCCAGGTACGGAGCGAACACGGTCATTCCGTCCGGCGCCGCCGGCAGCAGGATGCGCACGAAACCGTAGGTGCCCATCTTCAGCAGGACTCCCGCCAGCAGCACCGAGCCCACCGTCGGGGCGGCGGTGTGGGCATCCGGGAGCCAGCTGTGCAGCGGCCACATCGGGGTCTTCACCGCGAGCCCGACCCCGATCGCCGATACGGCCACGACCTGCACGGACTTGCTCATCCCCGAGCCGTTGTCAGTGGCGAGTGCCACCATGTCGAACGTGCCCGAGTCGAGTCCGATGACGAGGAGGCCGAGCAGCATGACGACGGAGCCGAGCAGCGTGTAGAGGATGAACTTCCAGGCGGAGCGGGCCTTTTGCGCACCGCCCCAGCGCGCGATGAGGAAGTACATCGGGATGAGCACCATCTCGAACGCCAGGAAGAACAGCAGCAGGTCGAGGACGGCGAAGGTCGCGAGCGTGCCGGATTCGAGGACGAGCAGCAGGGCGACGAATGCCCGGGGAGACGGGCCCGCGGGCATCTTGAAGTAGCTGTACAGCGCGCACAGGAAGGTCAGCAGGGCGGTGAGGACGACGAGGGGGAGCGAGATGCCGTCGACGCCGAAGTGGAGCCGTACGTCGAGCGCAGCGATCCAGCTGATGTCGGTGGTCGCCTGCATCGTGGCGGGCTCGTCGTGGTCGAAGCCCGCGGCGAGGACGAGAGCCGCGAGGAGTACGGCGCCGGTGACGGTGACGCCGTGTCTGAGTACGGCCTGGTCGGGCGACTTGCCGCGCAGGCCGGGCGGGGCCGGCAGCAGGGCGGCGCCGGCGCCGATGAGCGGTCCGGCCACCACGAACAGGAGGGCGAACCGCAGGACGGTGTCGGGGATATCGATCACGGCTCAGGCTCCCGCTGCGACGAGTACGGCGGCGACGGCAAGGACCACGGAGCCGGCCAGCAGCACGCTCAAATAGGTCTGCACATTGCCGGTCTGGGCCCGGCGTGCGGCTGTTCCGAGGAGCCGGGGCAGGGCGCCCGCACCGCGTACGTAGGTGTCGACGACCTCGCGGTCCAGGAAGTGGACGAGACGGGCCGCGGCGCGTACCGGACGGACGAACAGCCGGTCGTAGACCGCGTCCAGGTGGAAGCCCGTGGCGGCGTGCCGGTGCAGCGGGCCGAGCAGCAGCCGGCCGGGGTCGGCGGGGTCGTCCGCGGCCGCCGGTGATCCGTAGGCCGGTGTGTGCGTGGCGATGGCCTCCGACTCGGACACGGCGGGGCCTTCGCCGGGGTGGGCGGCGACGGCGCCGAGCGGGACCCGGGCGGCGATCGCGGTGGTGTGCCGCCAGGCGCCGTAGGTGACGAGGCCGCCGACGAGGGCGACGCCGGTGCCGAGGACGGAGGTGGTGACGGTCGGGGTCAAGGCGTGCCCGTCGAACCAGTCGGGGAGCACACTCACGGCGAGGCCGAAGGCGACGGTGGGGACGGCCAGTACCCAGAGCACCGCGTTCATGACGACCGGCTGCCGGCCGTGGTCGGGCGCCTCGGTGCCGTGGCCGCGGAAGGCGAGCAGCCACAGGCGGGTGGCGTAGGAGGCGGTGAGCAGGGCCGTGACCAGGCCGGAGACCAGGACGATCAGGCCTGCCGAGCCGGGCACCGCGTCGGCGTGACCGGTGGCGGCGTGCTCGGCGGCGACGAGCACCGACTCCTTGGAGAAGAAGCCGCTGAACGGCGGGATCGCGGCGAGGGCGAGCAGCGCCACGCTCATCGTCCAGTAGGCGTCCGGGATCCGGTCGCGCAGCCCGCGCATCCGGGACATCGCGGACAGCGAGTTGGTGCCCGCGGCATGGATGACCACGCCGGCGCCGAGGAAGAGGAGCGCCTTGAAGGCGCCGTGCGACAGGAGGTGGAAGACGGCGGCACCGCGTTCGCCGACGGCGAGCGCGCCGGTCATGTAACCGAGTTGACCGATCGTCGAGTAGGCGAGTACCCGTTTGATGTCGTCCTGGGCGAGGGCGGCGAGAGCGGATCCGATCATGGTCGCGGCTGCCATCGCGGCGAGGACGACGAGGGCTGCGGCGGAGGCCGTGAAGACGGGCAGCAGCCGGGCGACGAAGTAGACACCGGCCGCGACCATGGTCGCGGCGTGGATCAGCGCGGAGACCGGGGTGGGGCCGGCCATCGCGTCGGGCAGCCAGGTGTGCAGCGGGAACTGTGCCGACTTGCCCGCCACACCCGCGAGCAGGAGCAGCGCGATGAGGGTCGGGTGGTCCAGGCCGCCGTCCGCGACGGTCCGCAGCACGGTGGTGATGCGGAACGACCCGGCGTCCACGGCGAGCGCGAACAGACCGAACAGGAAGGGGACATCACCGAGCTTGGTGACCAGGAACGCCTTCAGCGAGGCGGCCCGCGCCTCGGGCGTCTCCCAGTAGTGCCCGACCAGGAAGTACGAGCAGATGCCCATGATCTCCCAGCCGACCAGGAGGACCATGAGATCGCCGGTGTAGACGACGAGCAGCATCGCGGCGGTGAAGAGGGAGACGAGCGCCGCGTACGACGGGTAGCGCGGGTCGTCGCGCAGATAGCCCGTGGAGTAGATCTGCACACAGGAGGCGACCAGCGCGACGAGCACGGCGGCCAGGGCGGCGAAGCCGTCGAGGTTCAGGGCGAGTTCGACGGAGACCGGTCCGGTCGGCAGGACCAGTCCGGTCGGGGTGAGTTCGGTGGCCGCGGTGATCGGCTCGCCGCCGCCCTGCCGTACGGCCGCGAGGACGGCGAACGCGAGGGCGGTCAGGGTCGGCAGTACGGCGAGCGGTCGGACGAATCCGGGTGCTTTGCGTCCGAGCAGCAGTCCGGCGACCGATCCGAGGAACGGCAGCAGGGGGACGAGAGCGGCGAGGGTGGTGGTGGTCACGCGGTGGCCTCGGCCTTCTGTCCCGCCGGGCGGGCCGCGTCGGAGCCGGATCCGGCCGGGGCGTCGGGGGGTTCGGGGCCGTCGTCGGGTGCGTCATGGCCGGGTCCGCGGTCGGGGCCGTCGTCCGGGCGCTCGGCGGTGTCGCGGAGGCGGTCGATGTCGGAGCTGCCGCGGTTGCGGTACACCATCAGGACGATCGCCATGCCGATGCCGATCTCGGCGGCGGCGACGGCGATGGTGAACAGGGTCAGCGCCTGGCCTGCGTGCAGGGCGTCGCGCAGCCATACGTCGAAGGCGACGAGATTGAGGTTGACGGCGTTGAGCATCAGCTCGACCGACATCAGGACCAGGATCGCGTTGCGGCGGGCCAGTACGCCGTACAGGCCCGTGCAGAACAGCAGGGCGGCGAGCACTGCGGGATAGGCGAGATGCATCAGCGCGGCTCCTTGTCCCGCTCGCCGGGGGTGCTGCCGGACGAGCCGTCACCCGGCGCGGCGGCGTCGCCGGACCCTGACGTTCCGCCCTTGCGGCTCAGCACGATGGCGCCGACCAGGGCCGCGAGCAGCAGTACGGAGAGGGCCTCGAAGGGCAGTACCCAGTGCTTGAAGAGGATCGCGCCGACCGCGTCGGTGGAGCCGCTCGGGGAGCCGAGGTCGATCCACTGCGTACGGAAGGCGTCG
Source organism: Streptomyces sp. YIM 130001 (assembly GCF_003574445.1). Lineage (GTDB taxonomy): Bacteria > Actinomycetota > Actinomycetes > Streptomycetales > Streptomycetaceae > Streptomyces. The sequence goes on along the minus strand of NZ_KZ984548.1, from coordinate 149,487 downwards.
ACGACCACCCAGACGAGGGCGGCCGCCGCGGCGAGCGCGACGACGAGGGCGGGCACCCGGTTGCCCGAATCGGCGTCCGGGGAACGGCCGATGGGGGCGCGGGTGAGCATCAGGCCGAAGAGCAGCAGTACGACCACGGAGCCGACGTAGATCAGCACCTGCACCCAGGCGATGAACTCGGCCGTCAGGAGCAGGTACTCGACGGCGAGCCCGCCGAGGGCGACGACCAGCCAGAGCGCGGCGTGCACCAACTGCTTGGTGGTCACGGTGACGAGAGCGGCCCCGAAGGTGACCAGACCGACCAGGACGAAGGCGATCTCGACACCGGTCGGCGAGAGGAAACCGGGGTGGCCGGCCGCGTCGGCCGCTGCGGAGATGATCACTGCCGGCTCTCCTCCCCCGGGCCCGCGTTCTGCTCGAGCGCCTGCTTCTCGGCCGCCTTGCGGGCCGCGACGAGCTCCTTCGGATCCTCGGCCGCCGGGTCGAGCGCGGGCGGCGCGGGCACGGTCCACATCCAGTCGCGAAGCTTGTCGCGCTCATGCGTCAGCTCGTGGATGTCGGTCTCCGCGTACTCGAACTCCGGTGACCAGAACAGCGCGTCGAACGGGCAGACCTCGATGCAGATACCGCAGTACATGCAGAGCGAGAAGTCGATGGCGAAACGGTCGAGGACATTCCGGCTGCGCTCGCGGCCGCCCGGCGCGGTGGCCGGCAACGTCTCCTTGTGGGAGTCGATGTAGATGCACCAGTCGGGGCACTCTCGGGCGCACAGCATGCAGACCGTGCAGTTCTCCTCGAACAGCGCGATGACCCCGCGCGAACGCGGCGGAAGCTCCGGCTGTGCGTCCGGATACTGCGCGGTGACGGTCTTCTTCGTCATCGTGCGCAGCGTGACGGCGAGCCCCTTGGCGAGCCCGGTGCCCGGGAACGGACGAGAGGGCGCGGAGGGCGAGTGCTCGGCATGCGAGTGCGCCGAGTGAGCCGAGTTCGCCGAGTGATCGGACGGCGGCACTACTGGATCACCACCTTGACGATGCCGGTGAGGGCGATCTGGGCGAGGGCGAGCGGGACGAGGGTCGTCCAGGCGAGGCGTTGCAGCTGGTCCTCGCGAAGGCGCGGGTAGCTGACCCGCAGCCAGATGACGACGAAGGCGAGTACGGCGGTCTTGAGCAGCGTCCACACCCAGCCGAGGCCGTCCGCGCCCCACGGCCCGTGCCAGCCGCCGAGGAAGAGGACGGCGGTCAGTGCGCAGAGGATGACGATCCCCGCGTACTCGGCGAGCAGGAAGAGCGCGAAGCGCAGGCCGGTGTACTCGGTGTAGGCGCCGAAGATGATCTCCGAGTCGGCGACGGGCATGTCGAAGGGCGGGCGCTGCAGTTCGGCGAGCCCGGCGACGAAGAACACCAGGGCCCCGATGATCTGCCAGGGCAGCCACCACCACTCGAAGGCGTCGAGGATGCCGGTCAGCGAGACCGTGCCGGCGGCCATCGCGACGGAGGCGGCGGCGAGCAGCATGGGCAGTTCGTAGGCGAGCAGCTGTGCGGCGGTACGCAGGCCACCGAGCAGCGAGTACTTGTTCGCGGACGCCCAGCCGGCCATCAGGGAACCGAGTACGCCGACGCCCATCACCGCGAGGACGAAGAAGATGCCGGCGTCGACGTCCACGCCGACCGCGCCCTCGCCCGGGCCGATCGGGATGGCCACCAGGACGAGGAGGTACGGCAACAGGGCGACGGCCGGCGCGAGCTGGAAGATCCGGCGGTCGGCGCCCGCCGGGACGATGTCCTCCTTCTGCGCGAACTTGACTCCGTCGGCCATGAGTTGGGCCCAGCCGTGGAATCCGCCCGCGTACATGGGGCCGAGCCGGCCCTGCATGTGCGCCATCACCTTGTGCTCGGTCTGCCCGACGATCAGGGGCAGCGCGAGGAAGGCGACGAAGACGACGAGCAGTCGCAGGGCGACGTCGAGTACGTCGTTCATGCGGTGTCGCCTCCGACTGGGGGGTCGGGGGTTTCTTCGGGGGCCGTTTCGGGGGGATTTTCGGGCTTGGGGCTGGGGCTGGGACTGGAGCTGGAGTCGGGGCGGGAGTTGGCGTCCGGCTCCGGCTCCGGCTCGGTGTCGCCCGGTGTCGCGGAGCCCGGGGACGCAGCGGAGTCCGGGGACGGAGCCGCGTCCGGGGCGGGCTCCCCGTCCGGGGCTTGGCGGCTGTCGGTGGGCGCTTCGCCGTACGCCGGACGGGCGTTGTGCCACGGGGCGTCGGTGGAACGGGCCGGTCCGCCGCGACGAGGTGAGCCGTCGGCGGCCTCGTCGGCCGCGGCAGCCTCGCCGTTGCCCGAATTGTCATTACCCGGCCGGTCGTTGCCCGGCTTGTCGTTGCCCGACTCGCGGTTGCCCGAATTGTCGTGACCGGACTCGGGTGCAGCGGGTGAAGGCGGTGCCGGTGCCGGCGTTGCCTCGCCGTCCTGGCCGTCCGGGCCGTTCGGCGCCGACGGGGTCGCGGCGGGCGGCTCCGGGGGCGTCTGCCCCGAGGGCGCCGGTTCGCTCGCGTCCGCCCGCTCGCCCGCCGGTCCTTCGGCGGACGGGCGCTGGGAGGCCGAGCCCTCGCCGGCGCTGCGGGAACGGCGCGGGGTTCCGGCCGCCGGGCCCGTACGCGGCGTCGAGTCCGCACCGGCTTCCGCGGCCACGCCCGGGTCCCCAGCGGGCAAGGCCGGTGATTCCGCGGCCGGAGCGGTCGTCTCCGCGCCCCCCTGTGACGCCGAGCCCTCGCTCGCGCTGCGGGTCCGCCGCGGCGTCGCACCGCCCGACGCCGAGCCCTCCGCCGCGGTCCGGGTGCGCCGGGCGGGACGCTCACCTGCCGCACCTGCCGCACGGGCACCGCGGGCCGGACGGGACGGTGCAGGCGGCAACTGGCCCTTCAGCGGCCCCCATTCATTGGGATCGGGTACGCCGGGAGGCAGCATCTGGCGCCGCTTCGGACCACCGTGACCGGCCCCCGCCGCCGACTCCCCCGGCTCCTTCGCGCCCGGCCAGGCCTTGGCCACCCGTGCCGCGAGGACGAAGTCCTTGCGCAGCGGGTGCCCTTCGAAACCGTCCGGGAGCAACAGCGGGTCAAGCCCCGGGTGGCCGGTGAAGTCGACGCCGAACATCTCGTGCGTCTCGCGCTCGTGCCAGGCCGCCCCCGCGTACACCTCGACGGCCGACGCCAGCACGGGCGCGGCGTGCGGAACCGTCGTACGCAGCAGCAGCCGACGGGTCGGATGCAGCGCGACGACGTGGGCACAGACCCGGAATCCGGCCTCCGGTTCGTCCACCGCGCTCAGCCAGTCGAAGTACGTACAGCCGAGCCGTACGCGCGCAGTGGTCAGCGAAGCGACCCAGACCTCCGGCGGCACGTCGACCGTCAGCAGGTCGTACGCCTCCTCGGCCGTGGCCTGAGCGCCGAACAGCTCGGTCACCTCGTCGGGGAGCCAGCCCGTCACCGCTCCCCCTCCCCCGCCGCGGCCGGCGGCGCGACGAGGTCGCTCTGCAGTGCGGCGGCCGACGGACGTGCCACGCCCTTGCGCCCGTACCGCTCACCGAGCGACTCCCGCGCGATCTTCTCCTGCAGCTTGAGAATGCCCTGGAGCAACGCCTCGGGGCGCGGCGGGCAGCCGGGCACGTAGACGTCGACGGGGATGATCTGGTCGACGCCCTTGGTGACGGAGTACGAGTCCCAGTACGGACCGCCGCAGTTGCTGCACGCGCCGAAGGAGATGACGTACTTCGGCTCGGGCATCTGCTCGTGAAGGCGCTTCACGGCGGGGGCCATCTTGTCGGTGACCGTGCCGGATACGACCATCAGGTCGGCCTGCCGAGGGCCGGGCGCGAACGGGATGACACCGAGCCGGATGAAGTCGTGCCGGGCCATCGACGCCGCGATGAACTCGATGGCGCAGCAGGCGAGTCCGAAGTTGAAGACCCAGAGGCTGTAGCGGCGGCCCCAGTTGAGGACCACCTTCATGGGCTGCGGGGCCAGTCGGGCCAGCGGGCCGAGCTTGGCGGGCACGCCGTCGTCGGCGCTGTCGGAGGCGCCCGGTGCGGGGCCGATCGTCACGTCCATGTGAGGACGCCCTTCTTCCAGGCGTAGAGAAGTCCGATGGTCAGGAAGCCGAGGAAGATGAACATCTCGACGAGCGTCGTCGCGCCGTAGCCGGGCGCGGCGAACACCGTGGCCCAGGGGAACAGGAAGATCGAGTCCACGGCGAAGATGACGTAGAGGAAGGCGTACACGTAGTAGCGGACCTGGGTGTGGGCCCAGCCCTCGCCGACCGGGTCGACTCCGCATTCGTAGGTGAGCAGCTTCTCGGGCGTGGGGACGACCGGCCGCAGCAGGCGTCCGGCGCCGAAGGCCACGGCGACGAACAGCACGCCCACGACGGCGAGCAGGCCGATCACCGAGTAACTCTGGAAGTAGTCGGCGGCGAGGTGCTGCGCGGTGTCCACTGTCGGGCCCGTCGAGCGCACGGATCCCGCCACCGCTGCCGCCGAGCCCGCCGGGTCGTCCGCGAGGCGGCCGCCCGCCGCAGTCGCGAAATCCGCCCCGAGAACGGTCGGTTCCGGCACGTCCGCCCCTCGCTCCCTGATCTCGTCGGGCCACGGCCGCCCCGCGCGCTCCGCTTCCGCGGGAAGCGGCGCTGTCCGACGGACGGCCTTCGATCTGTACGCACGGGAGTCTAGGCCCTGCTAAAGACGCGGTAAGCAGCCCGTCAAGGACTGGGACTTGTCCGGGTGGTTCCGGCCGTTTTCCCCTCGTGTTCTGCGCTGCTGTTTCCCTCGGTTTTTCCGGGGTGGGGTTTTCCCCAGGTGTTTTCAGGGGTGGACCTCATGGCGCGGCGAGGGAGGTCCCGGCAGGCTGGGAAGCATGACAGCACCTGGCCCTTCCGTCGGCAGTTCCGAGCCGCTGCCCCGCCCGCGTCCCGCGCTGCGCGGGCAGACGTGGCGGGAGATCACGCACCTCCTGGCCAACTTCCCCGTCGCGCTGCTCGGATTTCTGTACGCGACGGTGGTGCTCGCCGCGGGTGCCGGTCTGACGGTCACGGTGGTCGGGCTTCCGCTGCTTGCCGGCGGCCTTGTCGGGGCCCGCTGGATCGGACGGTTCGAGCGGGCGCGGGCGCGTGCGCTGCTCTCAGTGCGGATCGACGAGCCGAGCCGGCTGCCGCGGGTCAAGGACGAGGGGATACTCGGGCGGCTCTGGTCGGGTCTGAAGGACCCGGTCGGCTGGCGGTCGCTGCTGTACTCGTTCATCCGGCTGCCGTGGGGGGTGGTGACGTTCACCGTCACCGTCGTCTCGCTGTTCGTGTTGTGGCCGGTGCTGCCCTACATCAGCCGCGGCCTGGCGAACGCGGACCGGGCGATGGTCCGCGGACTGCTCTCGCCCTCCGACGAACTGGAGCGGCGTATCGCCGAACTCGAGTCGGACCGCGGCGTGGTGGTGGACACCGCCGCCGCGGACCTGCGCCGCATCGAGCGCGATCTGCACGACGGCGCGCAGGCCCGCCTGGTGAATCTGGCGATGGGCCTCGGCCTGGCCAAGGAGAAGCTGGTCGAGGGCGAGAGCGAGGAGTTGGTGGCCGCGATGGTCGAGGAGGCGCACGGCGAGGTCAAGCTCGCCCTGCAGGAGCTGCGGGACCTGGCCCGCGGCATCCACCCGGCCGTCCTCACCGACCGCGGACTCGACGCCGCGCTCTCCGCGGTGGCCTCCCGGTGCACGGTTCCGGTCAAGGTGACCGTCGACCTCCCGGCCCGGCCCGCGGCGGCGATCGAGGGCATCGCCTACTTCACCGTCTCGGAGCTCCTGCAGAACATCAGCAAGCACAGCCGTGCGCGTACGGCATCGGTGGACGTGTGGCGCACCGACCGGCGCCTGCTCATACAGGTCGAGGACGACGGGCAGGGCGGCGCCGAGCTGAGCGGCGGCTCGGGGATGGCAGGGCTTGCCGAGCGCCTCGGCGCGGTCGACGGCCTGCTCGCCGTGGACTCCCCGCCCGGCGGCCCCACCACGATCGCGGCCGAACTGCCGTGGCGGGACCGGGAGTAGCGAGCGGGTGGCCTGCGGGGTACGACGCGGCGCCGGGCCGCTCGAGCGGCATGGGCGGGCCCCGTTGCCGGTCTGGTCCTGGGCCGGGCCGGGCTTCGTCAGGTCCGCGGTCGGCTGCCGCCCCTTTCGGGGGTGGGGAAAACCCCCGGTCGAAGACTGAGACGGACCGCATGGTGCGGGGGCCCTCGACCTAGGAACCTGGAGGTACGAAGGAAAGCCGTCACCTGCGAATCCGGCGCCGCCGGCCCCAGGGGACCGCACCTCCGATCCGCACCACGGCACCACTCAGCACCACGTAACAGCACCACCGCAGACACAGCACCACAGCACCACAGCACCACAGCACCACAGCACCACAGCACCACAGCACCACAGCACCACAGCACCACAGCACCACAGCACCACAGAAGCATCCCGCAGAGCAGAACGGATGGCAGCGATGGCGACGGATTACGGACACCCGACCCGGCCGGGGTTCCACGGGGACGGCCCCGCGGAACGGCGTCACCGGATGCCGGCCGCCCTGCGTGCACCGTTCGCGGCCCGTACCTGGAGCGAGTTCGGGTACCTCCTGCTGAGCCTGCCCATCGCCACGTTCACCTTCGTCTTCGCCGTGACGATGCTGTCCCTCGGTGCCGGACTGCTCGTCACCTTCATCGGCATACCGGTCCTCGCGGCGGGCCTGGCCGGCGTGCGGGGCTTCGGCGCGGTGGAGCGGATGCGGGCCAGGTCACTGCTCGGCCTCGAGGTGGGCGACCCGGATCCGGTGCGCCCCAAGAAGGGCGGCGGCATGGCCTGGATCGGGGCCGTCCTCAAGAGCGGCGCCTCCTGGCGCAATGTGCTCTACGCGGTCCTGCACTTCCCGTGGGCGACCTTCGCCTTCACCGTCGCGGTCACCTTCTGGACCACCGGCTGGGCGCTCCTGACGTACCCGCTGTGGCAGTGGGTATTCCCCATGTACACCGGGCAGGACGGCGTCCAGCTCTACGGCGACGAGACGCACTCCGTGTACCTGGACTCGCCGTTCGAGATCGCCGCCACCGCGCTCGTCGGGCTGCTCATCACGCTCGCCACTCCGTGGCTGATCCGGTCCATGACGATGGTCGACCGTCTGATGGTGACCGGCCTGCTCGGCCCGTCGCTGCTCGCCTCGCGGGTGGTCGAGCTGGAGTCGGACCGTGGTGTCGTGGTGGACACCGCCGCCGCCGACCTGCGCCGCATCGAGCGCAATCTGCACGACGGCGCGCAGGCCCGTCTGGTCTCCCTCGCCATGGACCTCGGCCTGGCCAAGGAGAAGCTGCAGGAGGACCCGCAGGCCGCGGCCCGCATGGTGGACGAGGCGCACGGCGAGGTGAAGATCGCGCTGCAGGAGCTGCGGGACCTGGCCCGCGGCATCCACCCGGCCGTCCTCACCGACCGCGGACTCGACGCCGCGCTCTCCGCGGTGGCCTCCCGGTGCACGGTTCCGGTGACCGTGGACGTCGACCTGGACCGCCGGCCCGCGGCGGCCATCGAGGGCATCGCCTACTTCACCGCCTCCGAACTCCTGCAGAACATCAGCAAGCACGCCGGAGCCTCCCGCGCCATGGTCGATGTGTGGCGCGCGTCCGACCGGCTGATGCTGCAGGTCACGGACGACGGTGCGGGTGGCGCGCAGATGTCCCCGGGATCCGGCCTGGTGGGCCTGGCCGACCGGATAGACGCCGTCGACGGCATCCTCGTGGTCGACTCCCCGCACGGCGGCCCGACGACGGTCACCGCCGAACTGCCCTGGCGCGGCTGAGCCCTCCCGGCCGGACCGGGCGGCCACCGTGTCCGCCCGGCCCCCGACGCCTCGTCTCCCGCGTTCACCGGCCACCCACCCGGCAGCAGGCACCATCGCCGTCCGCCCCAGGTCCGCGCGCCGGGGCGGACGACGGGCGTTGGCGGTGGAGGCTGTAGGTGACGGCGGCCGGGGACGGCGGAGAGGTCGCGGACCGAGCGGGGTATTCACGGTGCATGGGGGCAGAGCTTCCCGGATGCTGAGATGCTGGACGGCGTCGGCAGGCGGGGAGCTTCTGGGGGGACGGACGGATCGTGGAGGACAAGGTGCGGGTGGTCATTGCCGAGGATTCAGTGCTGCTCAGGGAGGGCCTGACCCGGTTGTTGACCGACCGAGGGCATGAAGTGGTCGCGGGGGTCGGTGACGCGGAGGCGTTGATCAAGACCATCGGTGAGCTGGACGACCAGGGAGTGATCCCGGACGTGGTGGTGGCGGACGTACGGATGCCGCCGACGCACACCGACGAGGGGGTGAAGGCCGCGGTGCGGCTGCGCCGCGACCACCCCGGGCTGGGAGTTCTGGTCCTCTCCCAGTACGTGGAGGAGCAGTACGCGACGGAGCTGCTCGCCGGTTCGAGCCACGGCGTCGGGTATCTGCTGAAGGACCGGGTGGCCGAGGTCAGGGAGTTCGTGGACGCGGTGGTGCGGGTCGCCGACGGCGGGACCGCACTCGACCCCGAGGTGGTCGCCCAGCTACTCGGGCGCAGCCGTAAGCAGGACGTACTGACCGGACTGACCCCGCGCGAGCGCGAAGTCCTCGGTCTGATGGCGGAGGGCCGGACGAACTCGGCGATCGCCAGGCAGCTGGTGGTGAGTGACGGCGCCGTCGAGAAGCACGTGAGCAACATCTTCCTGAAGCTCGGCCTGTCCCAGAGTGACGGGGATCACCGGCGCGTACTGGCGGTTCTGACCTATTTGAACTCATGATGTCTGACACGCAGTCAGATATCGATCCATCTCCGGCGGGCCATCCGGCACGAATCCCGCTGGAGGCCCGGTCGAGCACCTGCCTGCACACCGGGCACATCCGCGGACCTAGAACTAAAGTACGGGCCGCGAGCGTCCCCGGAGACAGACGCGAGGGCGACCAAATCATGGCAAAGCGGGACCGAGGGCCGTCTCAAATCCAAGTCCACGATATGAGCCACCCAGGGAAGGTCACCCTTACCGACGTAGGGTGGCTTTGGGAGGACCGGTCGGCCGGTTCGTCCACGTGCCGCAGCCTCGAGGGAGGTCCAGTTCAGTGACCAGCCAGGTCAGTAGCCCAGCCGAACAGGCCGACGCCACGGTCGTCGGCGAGCAGCGCAAACCGTCTCCGGACAAAGAGGTACGCCGCCTCGACCGGGTGATCATCAGGTTCGCGGGGGACTCCGGCGACGGGATGCAGCTGACGGGGGACCGCTTCACCTCGGAGACCGCCTCGTTCGGGAACGACCTCTCGACGCTGCCGAACTTCCCGGCCGAGATCCGTGCTCCCGCAGGCACCCTGCCCGGCGTCTCCAGCTTCCAGCTGCACTTCGCGGACCACGACATCCTCACCCCGGGCGACGCCCCGAACGTCCTGGTGGCGATGAACCCGGCCGCGCTCAAGGCGAATATCGCGGACGTCCCGCGCGGCGCCGAGATCATCGTGAACACGGACGAGTTCACCAAGCGCGCGATGGCCAAGGTCGGCTACGAGACGTCCCCGATCGAGGACGGCTCGCTCGACGGGTACAGCGTGCACCCGGTGCCGCTGACCACGCTCACGGTCGAGGCGCTCAAGGAGTACGAGCTCTCCCGCAAGGACGCCGGCCGTTCCAAGAACATGTTCGCGCTCGGTCTGCTCAGCTGGATGTACCACCGGCCGACCGAGAGCACCGAGCAGTTCCTGCGGCAGAAGTTCGCCAAGAAGCCCGACATCGCCGAGGCGAACATCGCGGCGTACCGCGCGGGCTGGAACTTCGGCGAGACGACCGAGGACTTCGCGGTCTCCTACGAGGTCGCCCCGGCCTCGACGGCCTTCCCCACCGGCACGTACCGCAACATCTCGGGGAACCTGGCGCTGAGTTACGGACTCGTCGCCGCCGGGCAGCAGGCCGACCTGCCCCTCTACCTCGGCTCGTACCCGATCACCCCGGCCTCCGACATCCTGCACGAGCTGTCGAAGCACAAGAACTTCGGTGTGCGGACCTTCCAGGCCGAGGACGAGATCGCCGGTATCGGCGCCGCGCTCGGCGCCGCGTTCGGCGGATCCCTCGCGGTGACCACCACCTCGGGACCGGGCGTGGCCCTGAAGTCCGAGACCATCGGCCTGGCCGTCAGCCTCGAACTCCCGCTGCTCATCATCGACATCCAGCGCGGCGGCCCGTCCACCGGTCTTCCCACGAAGACCGAGCAGGCGGACCTGCTGCAGGCGATGTACGGGCGCAACGGCGAGGCGCCGGTGCCGATCGTCGCGCCGAAGACCCCGGCGGACTGCTTCGACGCCGCGATCGAGGCGGCCCGGATCGCGCTGACGTACCGCACCCCGGTGTTCCTGCTCTCCGACGGCTACCTGGCCAACGGCTCGGAGCCGTGGCGTATCCCCGAGGTCGACGAACTCCCGGACCTGCGCACCCAGTTCGCGCACGTCCCGAACCACACCGACAAGAGCGGCACCGAGGTCTTCTGGCCGTACAAGCGCGACCCGGAGACCCTCGCGCGGCCGTGGGCGATCCCCGGCACCCCCGGGCTCGAGCACCGCATCGGCGGCATCGAGAAGCAGGACGGCACGGGCAACATCAGCTACGACCCGGCCAACCACGACTTCATGGTCCGCACCCGCCAGGCCAAGGTCGACGGCGTCGAGGTCCCCGACCTCGAGGTCGACGACCCCGCCACCACCTCACCGCCCAACTCGGGTACCGGAGACCCGGAGGGCGCCCGCCTCCTGGTCCTCGGCTGGGGTTCCACGTACGGCCCGATCACCGCGGCCGTGCGCCGGCTGCGCGGCGCGGGCGAGAAGGTCGCGCAGGCGCATCTGCGCCACCTCAACCCGTTCCCGCGGAATCTCGGCGAGGTTCTCGCGCGTTACGAGAAGGTCGTCGTCCCCGAGATGAACCTGGGCCAGCTCACCACGCTGCTCCGGGCGAAGTACCTGGTGGACGCCCAGAGTTACAACCAGGTCAACGGAATGCCGTTCAAGGCCGAGCAGCTCGCCACGGCTCTCAAGGAGGCCATCGATGGCTGAGACGCAACAGGCGCCCGCGGTGCGGGCCGAGCAGGAGGGCAGCGGTACGTTCGCCTCGCTCTCGCTCGTGCCCAAGGCCGAGGCCAAGCAGTCCATGAAGGACTTCAAGTCCGACCAGGAAGTGCGCTGGTGCCCCGGCTGCGGCGACTACGCGGTCCTCGCGGCCGTGCAGGGCTTCATGCCCGAGCTGGGACTCGCCAAGGAGAACATCGTCTTCGTGTCCGGGATCGGCTGCTCCAGCCGCTTCCCGTACTACATGGACACCTACGGGATGCACTCCATCCACGGCCGCGCCCCGGCCATCGCGACCGGCCTTGCGTCCTCGCGGCGCGACCTGAGCGTCTGGGTCGTGACCGGTGACGGCGACGCCCTGTCCATCGGCGGCAACCACCTGATCCACGCACTGCGCCGCAATGTGAACCTGAAGATCCTGCTGTTCAACAACCGGATCTACGGCCTCACCAAGGGCCAGTACTCGCCGACATCCGAGGTCGGCAAGATCACGAAGTCGACGCCGATGGGCTCCCTCGACGCCCCGTTCAACCCGGTGTCGCTCGCGATCGGCGCCGAGGCGTCCTTCGTGGCCAGGACCGTCGACTCGGACCGCAAGCACCTCACCGAGGTGCTGCGCCAGGCCGCCGCCCACCCGGGCACCGCGCTGGTCGAGATCTACCAGAACTGCAACATCTTCAACGACGGCGCCTTCGAGGTCCTCAAGGACAAGCAGCAGGCCGAGGAAGCCGTGATCCGCCTGGAACACGGACAGCCGATCCGCTTCGGCGTCGACCAGGCCAAGGGCGTCGTGCGCGATTCCGTCACCGGTGACCTCGAGATCGTCGACGTCACCGAGGAGAACCAGTCGCAGATCCTGGTCCACGACGCGCACTCCGCGTCCCCGACCACCGCGTTCGCACTCTCCCGGCTCGCCGACACGGACACCCTGCACCACACCCCGATCGGCGTGCTGCGCAGCGTCGACCGGCCGGTCTACGACACCCAGATGTCCGACCAACTGGACGCTGCAGTCGAGCGGAACGGCAAGGGCGACCTCGGCGCCCTGCTCGCCGGCGGCGACACCTGGACCGTCGCGGGCTGAGCCGACCCGCGGCCGGACATGACGAGGCCCGGCCCCCACTTCCTCGGAGGTGGGGGCCGGGCCTCGTCATGTCCGGCCGCGGGTGGACGTGTCCGTGCCGCAGGCGGCCTCAGGCGCGCTTCTCGTCGTAGGCCTCGCGGGCCGACTCGACCTGCGGGACGTGGCTCTCGGCCCAGTGCGCCAGCGTCCACACATGGTGCGCCGCCTGCCGGCCGAGCGGTGTCAGCGAGTACTCCACGTGCGGCGGGATCACCGGCTTCGCCTCGCGCAGCACGATGCCGTCGCGCTCCAGGGTCTGCAGTGTCTGCGCCAGCATCTTCTCGCTGACGCCGCCGATGCGGCGCCGCAGCGCACTGAACCGGAGCGTGCCCTCCAGGAGGGAGGCCAGGACGAGCACGCCCCAGCGGCTGACGACGTGCTCCAGGATGCCGCGCGAGGCGCAGTCCGCGGCGAAGACGTCGGGCAGGAGTGCGTCCAGGCCCTCGTGGCGCGTCTCGTCGGTCGCGCTGTTGCTCACGCCATTGCTCACCTTCATGCCAGTACCTTACTTCAAAGTGGGTACTTCCTTTGGGTTAGTGTCAACTTTACGATCGGGAGGAGCCGCGGGACAAGAACCCCGCAGCACCGCGCGAGACACCACAGCACGCAACAGCACCGCGAAGGAGCTTCACCATGATCGTCGTCACCGGAGCCACCGGACACCTCGGCCGCCACGTCATCGACGGGCTGCTGGAGAAGGTTCCGGCGGACCGCGTCGCCGCCGTCGTCCGCGACAAGGAGAAGGCCGCGGACCTCGCCGCACGCGGGGTCGAACTGCGGATCGGCGACTACAGCCGGCCGGAGACCCTCGCGAACGCGTTCGGCGCCGGCGATCGCCTGCTGCTGATCTCCGGCAGCGAGGTCGGCAGCCGGGTCGCCCAGCACACCGCGGTGATCGACGCGGCCCGCGCGGCCGGCGTCGCCCTGCTCGCCTACACCGGTGTCCTCGGCGGCCCCGACGCCGACTTCGAGCTCGCCGCCGAGCACAAGGTCACCGAGCAGCTGATCCTCGACTCCGGCCTGCCGTACGTCTTCCTGCGCAACGGCTGGTACCACGAGAACTACACCGAGAACCTGGCCCCCGTGCTGGAGCACGGCACCGTAGTGAGCAGCGCGGGCGACGGCCGGGTCGCCTCGGCCTCACGCGCGGACTACGCCGCCGCGGCCGTCACCGTCCTCACCGGTGACGGTTTCGAGAACCAGGTGTTCGAGCTGAGCGGCGACGTCGCGTGGAGTTTCGGCGAGTACGCCGCCGAGATCGGCCGGCAGACCGGCCGCGAGATCGGCTACGCCGACGTGCCCGCAGCGGACAGTCTCGCGATGCTGACCGGCGCCGGCATCCCGGAGCCGATGGCAGCCATCCTCGTCGACGTCGACCGGGCGATCGCCCGCGGTCTGCTCGCGGGCACCAGCGGCGATCTGGCCCGCCTGATCGGCCGCCCCACGACCCCGCTCGCCGAGGCCGTCGCCGAGGCCCTGAAGTCCGAGTAAGGACCATAGAGCGATACGGAGATGACAGGTGACCCGCGCGGCCGCTACCTTCGTGCTGTTCGCGAAGCAGCACGGCCGGGAGGGCCCTCATGCAGTCGAAGTCGACGCCACGCGAGAGTCGAGCCGGTCTGCTGTACGGCATCGGGGCCTACGGGATGTGGGGCCTCGTCCCGCTCTTCTGGCCACTCCTGAAGCCTGCGGGGGCCGGCGAGATTCTGGCCCAGCGGATGGTGTGGTCGCTCGTCGTCGTCGCCGCAGCGCTGCTGTTCATCCGCCGGTGGGCCTGGGCCCGCGAACTGCTGCGGCAGCCGAAGCGGCTCGGCCTGGTGGCCGTGGGCGCAGCCGTGATCACCGTGAACTGGGGTGTCTACATCTGGGCGGTGAACTCCGGCCATGTCGTGGAGGCTTCGCTCGGCTACTTCATCAACCCCCTGGTGACCATCGCGATGGGCGTGCTGCTCCTCAAGGAGCGGCTGCGTCCGCTGCAGTGGACGGCCGTGGCGGTCGGCCTCGCGGCGGTGCTCGTCCTCGCCTTCGGCTACGGGCAGCCGCCGTGGATCTCACTGACCCTGGCCTTCTCGTTCGCCACCTACGGGCTGGCCAAGAAGAAGGTGAATCTGGGCGGCATCGAGTCGCTCGCCGCCGAGACCGCCATCCTGTTCCTGCCCGCACTCGGGTATCTGCTGTGGCTGGGGAGCCGCGGCGAGGCCGCGTTCGGGGCGCACGGCGTCGGGCATGCCGCGTTGCTCGCGGCGACCGGTCTGGCCACCGCGATCCCGCTGATCTGCTTCGGGGCCGCGGCGATCCGGGTGCCGCTGTCGACGCTTGGGCTGCTCCAGTACCTGGCGCCCGTCTTCCAGTTCATCCTCGGCATCTGGTACTTCCACGAGGCGATGCCGCCCGAGCGGTGGGCGGGCTTCGGTCTCGTTTGGCTCGCGCTGACCATGCTGACCTGGGACGCGCTGCGTACGGCCCGGCGCAATCGGGCACGGGCTGCGGAGCTTGCGCGGGCGGTGGCGGCCGGCGCGCCGGCGCCTTCCGCATCCGGGGTGCCCGAGGACGCGGGAGACCCCGCGGCCGCGCACGAGTCGGGTACGGCGAAGGCCTGACCCCGTAAGCGGCCTCCTCGCGCGTCAGTCCGCGGACGACTCCTCGAGTGCCTGCGCCGCGCGGTCAAGCGCCGACTGCCAGTGGTCGCGCCGACGCTCGCGCTCGTGCGCACTGGCGAGGTGCTCCTGGTGAAAGCGGAGCACCGCGCGCGTACCGTCCGACGACGGGGCCGCGGACACGGCCACCTGGACCGTGGTGGTTCCGAGGGTCGCGCGGATCCGGTCGCCGGGGCGGTAACTGCGGATCTCACCGGACTCCCCCGCCGCATTCGCGAACGGGGTGCCCTTGCGTGGAGCGCCGGGCAGTTCGGCGCCCTCGCCGAGCCAGAGGGCGATGCCTTCCGGGCTCGCGACGAAGTCCCATACGGCGGCGGGTGGATACGGCAGTGTCCGGGAGACTCCGATCTGCCAACCCGCGTCCTGGGTCAGTCCCGTGGGGGCCATGGCTGAGCTCCTCTCCGCGGGCTCGGGGCCCGCATCCGGCCGGTGTTCCGGTGCGCCCCGCTCGTCGGCGTCCTCGAGGCGCGTGCGGTGGTTCCTGACCTTGCTGCGGTTGCCGCAGCGCTCCATGGAGCACCAGCGGCGGCGGCCGGGCCGCGACGTGTCGACGAACAGCAAGTAGCAGTTGCCCGCCGCGCATTCGCGGATCCGGTGCGCGTGCGGACCGGTGAGCAGGTCGACGGCGTCCCGCGCCACCGTGGCGAGCAGTCGCGCGCCCGTGCCGCCCGGCGTCCACGCGCGGGAGCCGTCGGGGGCTATCCGTGAGGTGAGTGCGGGGCGCTCCGCCATGTGGTTCACCACCTCGAGGTCCCGCGGGTCCGGCGCGGCGCCGTGGGCGCGTGCGGCCGCGAGCATCATGATCGCGTCGCGCAAGGGCCGGGCGGCGGCCAACTCGGCATCGGTGACCACCAGTTCAAGACCGGCGGGCAGCCGGCTCGCGTCCGCCCAGCGCCGCAGATCGGCCGGCGCGTGCAGCACCTCGTGCCGCGCGAAGGCGCCAGGCCCTCCAGTCGTGGTGAATTCCAGGCAGAGCGCCCCTGGGTCGAACCGGAAGGACACCCCTGCGGGCGACGTCAGGGTCAGTCCTATTGCATGCCGAACCATGTAACCAGTATAACCGGTTACCATGACACTTCAGTGGAAACTCGTGATCGACTGCTCCGACCCGCACGCCCAGGCGGACTTCTGGGCCGCGGCCCTGGGGTACGAGGTGGAGGACAACAGCCCGCTGATCGAGCAACTCCTCGGCCAGGGCGCGATCCCGGCCGAGATCACCGTCGAGGCCCACGGCCGCCGGGCCTGGCGGGACGCGGCGGGCGCCCGCCACCCGGACGACCCGTTCGACGCGTCCAGCGGCGCCGGCCTCGGCAGGCGACTGCTGTTCAACCGGGTGCCGGAGGCCAAGACGGGCAAGAACCGCCTGCACATCGACCTGCACGCCGGCGGCGGCCGACGGCCCGCAGAGGTGGCCCGACTGGAGGGCCTCGGCGCCACGTTCGTACGGGACGTCAAGGAGCAGGGCGGCCAGTGGGCGCTCCTGCAGGACCCGGAGGGCAACGAGTTCTGCGTGGCCTGACCGCGCCACCGCACCGGACCGTCGCGTTCCGGCACCTCCACGTCACCGGACCCCCGCGTTCCGGCTCCCCCGCCGATTCCCGGCTCCGATCCCCTGCCGATCCCGGTTCGCCGACCGGCCGGGACCGGCTCGGTGAGGGGGCGTACGTTGTATCGCCATGACGCCCCGTATCGCTGTGATCGGCAGCGGCCCCGCCGGTCTTTCCTTCGCCCGCGTCCTGCACCGACACGGTCACCCCGTGACCGTCCTCGAGCGCGATCCCTCTCGCGACGCCCGTCCGCCGGGCGGCACGCTCGATCTGCACGAGGGCCTGGGCCGGCTGGCGCTGGAGAAGGCAGGACTGCTTGCGGAGTTCCAGGAGCTGGCCCGCCCCGAGGGGCAGGCCATGCGCATCCTGGACACGGACGGGACGGTCCTGCGCGACTGGCAACCGGATCCCGACGAGCAGGCCAATCCCGAGATCGACCGCGGACAGCTCCGCGACCTGCTGCTCGGCCCCATGGACGTCGCGTGGGGGCGTGCGGTGACCGAGGTCGTACCCGGGGGCGGCGACGGCGTCCTGGTCCGTTTCGCGGACGGGCGGCAGGAGACGTTCGATCTCGTCGTCGGCGCGGACGGCGCCTGGTCCCGGGTCCGCCCGGCGCTCTCGTCCGTGACGCCGCAGTACACCGGCGTCACCCTGGTCGAGTCCTCCCTGGACGACATCGACACCCGCCACCGCGACCTCGCCGAGCTCGTCGGCGACGGCTCCGTGGCCGCCTACGGCGTGAACCGGTCGATCGTCGCCCAGCGCAACAGCGACGGCCACGTGAAGGTGTACGCCAAGTTCCGCGCACCGCTGGACTGGCATCCGGCACCGGACCGGCCCGCGGGCCCGGCTCAGCGCTCGTTTCAGGAGCCGGCGGACGTCGAGGCCGTGCGATCGAGCCTGCTGGCCCTGTTCGACGGCTGGTCCCCCACCGTCCTCGAGTTCCTCTGCCGCGGCACGGCGTTCGTCGTCCGCCCCGTCCACGCCCATCCCGCGTCCCACACCTGGGCCCATGTCCGCGGAGTGACGCTGCTGGGCGACGCGGCCCATCTGATGCCCCCGCTGGGCGCGGGCGCGAACCTCGCGATGCTGGAGGGCGCCGAACTCGCCGAGTCCATCGCCGCCGCCCGCAGCCAGGATGCTCTGCACGACCTGGACGAACTGGACGAACTGGATGACGTGGTCCGCGCCTTCGAGGAGAGCATGTGGGCACGGGCGGGCCGGTGGGCGACCATGACGCTCGCCGGTCTGGAACGGCTCGTGAGCGACGACCCGTCCCAGGCCGTGGCCCTCTTCGACGACGTCCAGCCCTCCTGACCGAGCGCACGCGTCGCCGTCCTCGACGGATCCGCCCGGATCGCCCCGATATCCGGAACTGCCCGACCGATTTCCGCTCTTGACGGAGAGTCAGTCCCGCCACCACCATCAGGCACGCATCACGCACAGCTCCCCCGGCAGGCGCGCGTGACCCACGGGCCACCGCACCTCCGCGTACGTACCGTCCTGTCCCTGTACGGATCCGGAGCCCCCCACATGAAGCTCTCCGTCCCGATACGTATCGCCGCCGCGGCCGCGCTGCTCGCAGCCGGACTCGTGGCGGTCCCGGCCGCCGCCGCAGCGCCCCCCACCGCCGCGGCCGCACCCGACATACCGGTGGCCGACGTCAAGGCCCACCTGGCCGAACTCGGCTCCATAGCCGAGGCCAACGACGGCAATCGCGCACACGGCAGCGCGGGCTACCAGGCCTCCATCGACTATCTGAAGACCCAGCTCGACGAGGCCGGATTCACCACCTCCGTACAGGAGTTCACCTCCGGAGGCGAGACCGGCTACAACCTGGTCGCCGACTGGCCCGGCACCGATCCCGGCCAGGTCGTGATGGCCGGCGCCCACCTGGACAGCGTCGATTCCGGCGCCGGGATCAACGACAACGGCTCCGGCTCGGCCGCCGTGCTCGAGACCGCACTCGCCGTCTCGCGCGAGCAGCTCGAACCGGCCAAGAGCCTGCGTTTCGCCTGGTGGGGCGCGGAGGAGCTGGGCATGGTCGGCTCCCAGCACTACGTCGACCAACTCCCCGACGACGAGCGGTCGAAGATCTCCGGATACCTGAACTTCGACATGATCGGCTCACCGAACGCCGGCTACTTCGTCTACGACGACGACCCGGCCCTGGAGAAGGTGTTCACCGACTACTTCGCCGGGATCGACGTACCCACCGAGGCCGACACGGAGGCCGACGGACGCTCGGACCACGCCTCGTTCAAGAGCGCGGGGATACCGGTCGGCGGGCTCTTCACCGGAGCCGGCAGCACCAAGTCGGCCGAGCAGGCCGAGAAGTGGGGCGGCACCGCCGGCGACTCGTTCGACCCCTGCTACCACTCGGCCTGCGACGACGCGGCGAACATCGACGACACCGCGCTCGACCGCAACAGCGACGCCCTGGCCCACAGCATCTGGGAACTCTCGGGCTGAGCCGAAGCGCACGACCCACACCGCGTGGGCCCGCCGTCACGCCCCGACCGGGGCTTGGTCACGCCGTGATGTCCTTCGTCGTGAAGCGGGCCCACGCGGCCGACCCGAAGACCGCCGCGTACACCCCCTGCAGCTGCAGATTGCTCACCACGTCGTCCCAGTACACCGGTTCACGCATCAGATCCGCGAAGGACAGCCAGTGATGCGAGAACAGATACGGGTGCAGCGCGTCCAACTGCGGGATCGTGTCCAGGATCTGCACGGTGATCAGCAGTCCGACGGTGGTCGCCATGGCCGCGATCCCGCTGTTGGTGAGGGTGGAGACGAACAGACCGAGCGCCGCGAGACCGATCAGCGAGACCGCCACCACCAGCGCGATCAGCAGCGCGCGCCACAGCCCTTCGGAGAAGCTGATCCGGGTCCCCGAGATGGTGGTGAGCTCCCCGAGCGGGAAGAGTAGCGCCCCGACGATCAGCGCGGACACCGCCACGGTCAACGTCGCCACCAGGCAGAACGCCATCGTGGCCGCGTACTTGGCGAGCAGCAGCCGGCTGCGGCCCGCGGGCGCGACCAGCAGATAGCGCAGCGTACCCGCGCTCGCCTCGCCCGCGATCCCGTCCCCGGCCACCACGCCGACGGCCATCGGCAGGAAGAACGGCAGCGTGGCAGCGAGCGCGGTGAACACCAGGAACAGGCCGTTGTTGGTGATCTGCGCGATGAACGCGGGCCCCTGTCCGGCGCCGCCCGCCGAACCACCGTCCCCCGTCTCGATCTTCACGGCGATGCCCACCAGGACGGGCACGGCGGCGAGTACGCCGAGCAGGGCGAGCGTGCGCCAGCGCCGGAAGGTGGTGGTGAGTTCGGAACGGAAGAGCCCGAGCGTCCAGAGCCTGCGGCGCATCCCGGGCTCGTCCCCGGCAGCCGCCCGCCCGGTGTCGTTCGCCGTCTCAGCCGGTGACATCGAAGTCCTCCCCGGTCAGCTGCATGAACACGTCCTCGAGCGAGGCCCGTTCGAGCCCGAAGCCGCGTACGCGCACCCCGGCGCCGACAAGTGCCGCGTTCAGCTCGGCCAGGTCACCGCCGGCCGGCGGGTCGCCGGTGACCCGGTCGGCGGTCTCGACGGCGATCCCGGTCACGGCGTGCTCCTTCAGTACGCGGGCGGCGTCGGCCGGATCGGGGGTGGTGACCGCGAGCCGGCCGCGGGCGGTCGCGGCGAGGTCCTCGACCGGGCCCTGCGTGACGAGCCGTCCCCGGGCCATCACCGCGGCGTGTGTGCAGACCTGCTCGATCTCGTCGAGGAGGTGCGAGGAGAGGAAGACGGTCGTGCCGTCCCGGGCCAACTCACGGACCAGAGTGCGGATTTCCCGCATGCCCTGCGGGTCGAGCCCGTTCGTCGGTTCGTCGAGTACGAGGAGGCGGCGCGGGGTGAGCAGGGCGGCCGCGAGGCCGAGTCGCTGCTTCATACCGAGCGAGTAGGCCTTGGCCTTCTTGCCGGCCGCGGCGGTCAGGCCGACCCGGTCGAGTGCGGAGGCCACCCGGGCCTTACGGGTGCGGGGGTCGGCCGTCGGGTCGGCGCTGTCGTAGCGCACCAGGTTGTCCCGGCCGGAGAGGTGGCCGTACAGCGCAGGGCCCTCGATCAGCGCGCCGACCTGGGGCAGGACGGTGCGCGATGCGCCCGGCATCCGGTGGCCGAGTACGCGGGCGGTGCCGGCACTGGGGTCGATGAGCCCCATCAGCATGCGGATGGTGGTGGTCTTGCCCGAGCCGTTCGGGCCGAGGAAGCCGAAGACGCTGCCGGCCGGCACCGACAGGTCGAGCCGGTCGACCGCCGGCTGGCCGCCGTACCGCTTGCTGAGCCCACGCGTCTCGATCACGGGCGCGGGCCGGCCCTCGGCGCCGGATCCGCCGCCGTCCCGCTCCGCACCGGCCGTCGCCTCGCCGTCGCCCGGCCCGTTCCCGTCGCCCGTGCTCCGCATCAACGCATCTCCCCTGTCCGCCGCCGCGACCCGGCTCCCGCACCCTTGCA
Source organism: Streptomyces sp. YIM 130001 (assembly GCF_003574445.1). GTDB lineage: Bacteria > Actinomycetota > Actinomycetes > Streptomycetales > Streptomycetaceae > Streptomyces. Next base: position 128,542 of record NZ_KZ984548.1, on the reverse strand, counting down.
CGCTTCCCCGACCGCCGTCCGGACCGGCCGAAACCGAAACCCCGTGCGCGCGCCCCGTGAGGGGCACCCGCACGGGGTGGAGGCGCGAGTCGCCGCGGAGGCGCTACTTCGCCGCGTTCGCCGCCTTGACCAGGCTGGCCTTGTCCACCGCGCCGGCGTAGACCTTGCCGTCGTCGGTGATCAGGGCGTTGACCAGGCGGGTCGAGAAGACCGTGCCCGTGCCGAAGTCGCCCTTGACCTGGTCGCCGAGCGCGGACAGCAGCTTGTCCGCCTCCGGCGGGACGTCCTCGGAACCGGACCCGGACTTCGGCATCGAGGCGCCGGTGTCGAAGCTGGCGATCGAACTCCAGCCCTTCCCGATCACGTTCATCCCTTCGAGGCCCTTGAGACCCTCGAGGTCTTCGGGGCCTTCGGGCCGCTGGCCCTTGTGCTCCTTGGCGGCCTCGTCCGCCTCGGTGACCTTCGTGCCCTTGTTCGGCTTGAAGTCGAAGGTCTTGCCCTCCGGCTTGGCGAAGTCGACGTCGGTGAAGCCCGCGTCGATCGCCGCCTTGCCGCCACTGCTCGGGTTGAGCGTGAACTTCAGCGGTACGCCGTTCTCCGCGTCCACCGCGATCCGGATCGAGCCGATCGTCGAACCGGACTGCTTCGGCTTGATGACCAGCTGGTACGCGTCGCGCCCCGCGACCTTCGCGGTGCCGTCGACGGTCACCGCAGTGGTGTCGTCGACCGCCTTCAGCGCCTCCTGGGCGAACTCCTTCGGGGTGGACGGCGCACCCTCGGGCAGCTTCTCGGGCTTGCCCTTGCCCCGCGCTTCCTTGCCCGCCTCGGCGTGGAACGCCTCGTCGGAGCCGCTGTCGTACGCCCAGACGTCCTCGCCGTTGCGGATCAGGCTGTACTCGGACGTGTCGTCCACGATGGACAGCTTCTGCTTCTCGGGGCCGTCGGCCGCGACCCGCAGCGTGTGCGTGCCGGAGGCCAGCTCCATCAGGCGAGACTCCGGGTCCGCGGACGAGTCCCCGCCCTCGCCGCCCGGGGCGAGCGAGGAGACGGCGCCGCCGAGCGCCGGGATCCCCAGGTCGGTGCTGATCTTGACGCTGCCGGACAGCTGCTCGGTGTCGGATGCGGCGATCTTCTCGACGAGCTCCTCGGCCGTGATCTTGGGCAGATCGGGGTCACCGGAGTCGGCGAGCGCCGGGACGAGCCCGATGGTCGCCGCCGCCACTCCGGCCACCGCGACCGGGACGACGTAACGGGTGACCTTGCGGCGCCCGGTGCCGACGTCGTCGGCCTCCTCGGTGGTCCTTGACGTTTCGTACGGTGCCATGTGTGCCTTCCTCCGTGATCGGCGGCGGCCTCTCCCTTGCGCGCACTCGTCCACCCTGCGCCGCCATTGTCACCCGGATTGGTAAGGAGTGGGTGTCTCTATCCGACCAAATCGGCCACCCGGAAGCGTCAGCCCCCGGGATCAACTCCCTGTACACCTACGGGATGACACCACCCGGACCTGCCTCCGCCGACCAGCACAACTGCCGTCGTCACCCCCTAGGGGTCACGACGGCAGCCTCGTACGCAGGAACGCTTCACCCTGCCCGGTGCACCACCGCGTCGCACAGCTCCACCAGGCTCGCCCTGGCGTCGCAGTCGGGGAGCGGGGCCAGTGCGGCGCGGGCCTCCTCCGCGTACCGGACGGTGTCGCGGCGGGCCTGTTCGAGGGCCGGGTGGACGCGCAGGCCCTCGAGAGCCTCCGCCAGCCGTGCGTCGTCGGTCAGATCGCCGTCGAGCAGCTCGCAGAGTGCCACGTCCTGCGGCCGGCCGTGGGCCGCGGCCTGCGCCCGCAGGTGCAGTACGGGCAGCGTCGGGATGCCCTCGCGCAGGTCGGTGCCGGGCGTCTTGCCCGACTCGCGCGAGTCCGAGGCGATGTCGAGGACGTCGTCGGCGAGCTGGAAGGCGACGCCGAGGCGTTCGCCGTACTGGGTGAGGACGTCCACGACCGTCTCGTCGGCGCCCGACATCATCGCGCCGAAGCGGCCGGCGACGGCGATCAGCGAGCCGGTCTTGCCGCCGATCACATCGAGGTAGTGGTCGATCGGGTCGCGGCCGTCGCGCGGGCCCGCCGTCTCCAGGATCTGGCCGGTGACGAGGCGTTCGAAGGCCTCGGCCTGGATACGGACGGCCTCGGGACCGAGGTCGGCCAGGATGTGCGAGGCGCGGGCGAAGAGGAAGTCGCCGGTGAGTACGGCGACCGAGTTGCCCCAGCGGGCGTTGGCGCTGGGCACACTGCGGCGTACGTCCGCCTCGTCCATCACGTCGTCGTGGTAGAGCGTCGCGAGATGGGTGAGCTCCACGACGACAGCGGACGGGACGATGCCCGGCGCGTAGCGGTCGCCGAACTGGGAGGCCAGCATCACCAGGAGGGGGCGGAAGCGTTTGCCTCCGGCGCGCACCAGATGCTGGGCCGCCTCCGTGATGAAGGGGACCTCGCTCTTGGTGGCCTCCAGCAGACCCTCCTCGACAGCTGTGAGGCCCGCCTGGACATCGGCTTCGAGGGCCTGGTCCCGCACGCTCAGCCCGAACGGCCCGACGACGGTCACGAGGGGTTCTCCTGTCTGCTGACTGCCTGCTGACAACTCGAGCTTGCTGACGACCCGAGGCCGAATCACACGTAGATCACACACGCGACGCCGCGGTTTGTCGATGTGTCGCTGCCATCAATCAACTCAGCGTATCCGGTCGCGTTTCGATCATGGCGAGCACCTGTCCGACTCGGGGAGGCAGGACGAGCCCGGGCGTCCTTCCGGCACCACCGGTATCTTCGGATCAACCGGAATGGGTTCGTACCGTCCACCAGGCTGGAGCAGCCCCCTTGAGCACCACCTCCGAGGCCACGCCGCCTACCGAACCGGAGCCCGACGGCGACCACGACGACCACGCCTTCTTCGGGCAGCCACGCGGTCTGCTGACCCTGTCGGGTCTCGAAGTGTGGGAACGCTTCTCCTTCCTGGGCATGCAGGCCATCCTCGTCCTCTACTTCGCGGACAAGGTCGCGAACGGCGGCATGGGCATGGACCCGGGCACCGCCGCCTCGGTCTCGGCCGCGTACGGAACGCTGGTCTACCTGGTGTCGGTCGGCGGCGGCTGGCTGGCCGACCGCATCCTCGGTTCGTACCGCGCCGTCCTGTGGGGCGGCATCCTGATCGCCTGCGGGCACTACGCGATGGCCGTGCCCACCGACGCGATGACCTGGGTCGGACTCGGCCTGATCAGCGCCGGCACCGGGCTGCTCAAGCCCAATGTGGCCAGCATGGTCGGCAAGCTCTACCGCACCGAGGACGAGCGCCGCGACGCCGGCTTCGCGCTCTACTACATGGGCATCAACATCGGTGCGTTCCTCGGCCCGCTGATCACCGGCTGGCTCGGCGACCACCGCGGCTGGCACTGGGGCTTCTCCGCCGCCGCGATCGGTATGACCTTCGGACTCGTCCAGTACGTGGCCGGGCGCCGCCACTTGGCGGGGCGCAAGGCATCGGCCGAGTACGCACTGCCGCGGGACGCGATGCGCCGCGCGGTGATCTGGATGGCCGCCGGTGCCGCGGGCTTCGCCGTGCTCGCCGGGCTGCTCGCCGCGGTCGGCTGGCTGACCATGGGCCGGTTCGTCGACCTGCTCACCCTGATCTCGGTAATCGCACCCGTCGTGTACTTCGCCGTGATGTTCAAGAGCCCGCGGGTCAGCGGCGAGGAACGCGGGCGGCTGCGGCCCTACGTGGTGCTCTTCCTGGCCTCGGTGGCGTTCAACTTCATCCTGTTCCAGGCGTACTCGACGATGATGCTGCTCGCCGCGTCCAACGCCCGCAGCGACATCCTCGGCTTCGACTTCCCCGCCAGCTGGTACGCCTCGGCGCTCGGCGCCTTCGAGGTGCTGCTCGCGCCGGTGGTGGCCGGCCTTTGGGTCAAGATGGGCCGCCGCCAGCCGCACGCCTCCAACAAGATCGCGTACGGGGTGATCCTGGGCGGGCTCTCGTTCATGCTGATGGCGCTGCCGACCTCGGGGCACGACAGCGACACCTTCAAGATGGCCGCCTGGTGGATCGTCGGCTCGTACCTGCTGCTCGGGCTCGGTGACATCCTCGTCGAGACCTCCGGCATGTCGGCCACCACCAAGCTCGCGCCGCAGGCCTTCGCCAGTCAGACCATGGCGCTCTGGTTCCTCTCCCTCGCCCTCGCCAACGGCATCCAGGCGCAGGTCGTGAAGCTCTACGACGACGTCTCGCACCCCATGTACTTCGGCGTCAACGGCGCCATCGCGGTCGCGGTCGGCGTCGCCGTGATCGCCGCGGCGCCCTGGCTGCGCCGCACCATGCACCCCGTCCACTGAGCCCCCCACGCTCCCCAGAGGTACCCATGCGCATCCGCACCGATTTCCCGTACGAGACGACCCACGAGGACATCCGGATTCCGCTTCCCGACGGGACGCGGCTGTACGCGCGGGTCTGGCGGCCGGTGACCGACGAGCCGGTGCCCGTACTGCTCGAGTACCTGCCCTACCGGCTGAGCGACTGGACGGCACCGCGGGACGCCCAGCGCCATCCCTGGTACGCGGGGCACGGCTACGCCTCGGTGCGCGTCGACGTGCGCGGGCACGGCAACTCCGAGGGGATGCCGGGCGACGAGTACGACGCGACCGAGCTCGACGACGGTGTCGCGGTCGTCAACTGGCTTGCGGAGCAGCCCTGGAGCAACGGCAAGGTCGGCATGTTCGGCATCTCCTGGGGCGGCTTCAACTCGCTGCAGATCGCCGCGCTCGCTCCCGAGGCGCTCAAGGCGATCGTGACCGTCTGCTCGGCAGACGACCGCTACGACAACGACGTGCACTACATGGGCGGTTCGGTGCTCGCCGTGGACATGCACGCCTGGGCCTCGACGATGCTCGCCTTCGCGTCCCGGCCGCCGGACCCCACCTGCGTCGGCGACGACTGGCGGACGATGTGGACGGACCGGCTCGAGGCCGTCGAGCCCTTCATCCACACCTGGCTCGGCCATCAGACCCGGGATGCCTACTGGCAGCACGGCAGCGTCTGCGAGGACTACTCCGCGATCAAGGCGGCCGTGCTCGCGGTCGGCGGCTGGCACGACCCGTACCGGGACACCGTCCTTCGCCTGGTCGAGCATCTGCCCGGTCCGGTACGGGGCCTGATCGGGCCCTGGTCGCACCAGTACCCGGACCGCGGACTTCCGCCGGGCCCGGCGATCGGCTTCCTGCAGGAGACGCTGCGGTGGTGGGACCAGCACCTCAAGGGCGTGGACACCGGGGTCATGCACGAGCCGAAGTTGCGCGCCTGGATCAGCGAGCCGCACCGGCCCGCCACCGTCTATCCCGAGCTCGCGGGCCGCTGGGTCGGTGAGCCGACGCTTCCCTCGCCCGGGATCACCTCGACGCCGCTCGGCCTCGACTCCGAACTGGGCACCGACACCCCGGGCGGCGCGGACGGCGAGGAGAGCCTGGTGCCGGTGCGGTCCCCGCAGCACACCGGCGTGGACGCGGGCCGCTTCTTCCCGTTCGGCAACGACTCGGACCTGCCGCCCGACCAGCGCGAGGAAGACGGCCGCTCGGTCTGCTTCGACTCGGCGCCGCTCGGCCGGACCGTGGAGATCCTGGGGCGGCCGAAGGTGCGTCTGCGGCTGCGCAGCGATGTCCCGCGCGGGCAGGTGATCGCCCGGCTCTGCGAGGTCGACGCGGACGGCGCCTCCACGCTGATCACCCGCGGGGTGCTCAATCTGAACGCCCGCCTGGGCCGCGACCGGGTCGTCACCTGGGAGCCGGGCACCACGGAGGACGTCGAGTTCGAGCTGAACGGCATCGGCCACCGCTTCGCCTCCGGCAGCCGGATCCGGCTCGCTCTCTCGTCCGCGTACTGGCCGTGGATCTGGCCGGCGCCCGACGCGGAGGGCTGGAGCGTGGACGTCACCGAGAGCACCTTCGAGCTGCCGGTGCGGGACGCCGAGCACGAGGACGACTTCGCCATCGCCTTCGAGCCTCCGGAGCAGTCCGAGCCGCTCGGTGTCGTCTCCCCCGAGACGCTCGACGCACCGCGTCCGGAGCGCCTGGTCGTACGCGACGTGGCGGCCGGCACCTGGCGGCTCGAGGTCGACCCGCGCTACGGCGGCACCCGGATCTATCCGGACGGCCTCGAGTTCAGCGAGGACGCCCTGGAGACGTACGAGATCCAGGAGTCGGACCCGCTGAGCGCGCGCACCCGCTCGGACTGGACGATCCGGCTGCACCGGCCCGAACTGGGGTGGGACGCGCGGGTCGAGACCCGCTCCGAGATCACCTGCGGCGCCACGCACTTCGTCACCGCGAACGAGGTGGTGTGCCGGGACGGCGACGAGGTCGTCTTCCATCGCACCTGGGAGAAGCGGATTCCGCGTACGGCGGGCTGAGGCGGCTGAGGTCCGGGGCCGGGTGCTTGCGGGGTACAGCCCCCGTACAGCCCCGGTGCCCGGCTCAGGCGAAGAGGGCCTCCAGGACGGTGGCGACTCCGTCGTCCTCGTTGGATGCGGTGATCTCGTCGGCGACGGCCTTCAGTTCCGGGTGGGCGTTGGCCATCGCGACGCCGTGGCCGGCCCAGTGGAACATCGGGATGTCGTTGGGCATGTCGCCGAAGGCGATGGTGTCGGCCGGGCGTACGTCGAGGCAGTCCGCGGCGAGGGCGAGGCCGGCCGCCTTGGTCACGCCGAGCGGCTGCAGTTCCACGGTGCCGGGGCCGGCCATGGTGACGGTGACCAGGCCGTCGGCCGCGCCGCGGGCCGCGGCGGCCAACGCGTCGTCGGACAGGCGCGGATGGCGCAGCAGGACCTTGTTGATGGGCTCGGCCCACAGCTCCGCCCGGCCGCTCACCCGGACCGCGGGCAGCGCCGGATGCGGGGACTGGTAGCCCGGCTCGAAGAGCATCAGGCCGTCCGTACCGTCCTGGTTGACCGCCGCGAAGACCTCACCCACCTCGGCCTCGATCTTGCCGAGGGCGACGTCGGCCAGCTCCCGGTCCAGGGTCAGCGAGCTGACCATCGCATGCGCGTCCACGTCGTAGACCTGCGCTCCTTGACCGCAGACGGCGAGGCCGCGGTAGTCGAGTTCGAGCAGCAGATGCCGTACGTGCGGGACGGGCCGGCCGGTGACCACGACGTGCCGTGCGCCACCGGCCGCCGCCCTGGCGAGGGCGGCTCGGGAACGCAGGGAGACGGTGTCGCTGCGCTGCAGGAGTGTGCCGTCAAGATCGGTGGCGACCAGCGCGTAGGCGGGTGGGGTGGACATGGCCCACAGGATAGGGACAGCCCAAGGGGCCGAGCGGAGGCGGGGGTTGGCGCCGCCGACGGCATCGCCCGTCGCATGCCGTCGGCAGGCGCAGTCGGCTGCCGGCCGATCGTTCAGATGTACCGGGCCAGGACTTCGCGGACCGGTGTGGCGGGGCGGCCCAGTACGGACTCCAGCGTCGGGTCGGTCACCGCGAACTCGCCGCGACGGGCAGCGGTGAACATCGTCAGCGCGAACTCCGCGGCGGGCCGTGGCATCCCGCCGTCGACCGCGCCCTGCACCCAGTCCTCGTCGCTGACGACCAGGCGCTCGACGGACGTGCCGGTCATCTCACCGATCAGCTCGGCGATCCGCGCGAAGTCGTAGGTACGGGTGGCGGTCAGCGGCGGCGTGACGCCGTCGAGGACCCCGTCCTTCGTGAGCGCGATCGCCGCCGCCTCGGCCAGGTCCTCATGGGCGGTCCAGGAGACCGGGCCGTCCTCCGGCAGAGCGAGGACCCCGGTCTTCGCCGCGGTCCCGACGTAGTGGCCGAGTGTGGAGGCGTAGAAGCCGTTGCGCAGTGCGGTGAACGGGACGCCCTGGCGGGAGAGGTGCTGCTCGCACGCGGCATGCACGGGCTGCGGCAGGAACAGCGAGTCCTCGGCGGCCGCCTGGTGGCTCGTGTACAGGATGCGCTGCGCTCCGGCCGCGCGGGCCGCGTCCACGGCCGCGCCGTTGGCCCGGATCGCGGTCTCGCCGACGAGGGAAGCCGAGACGACGAGTACCTTCTCCGCCCCCTCGAAGGCGTGCTCCAGGGTCTCGGGGCGCGTGAAGTCGCCCTCGCGGACCCGCACTCCGCGCTCGGCGAGCGCTGCGGCCTTGGTGGCGTCCCGGACGGTGACACCGATCTCCTCGGCGGGGATCCGCTCGAGGAGGCGGTCGACGACCAGGGATCCGAGGCGCCCGGTGGCGCCGGTGACGATGACCATGACGAGCTCACTTCCATTGATTCCAGTTTTTGAGTATCAACGGTAACACCAATGGAACTGGGTGCTTGATATCGTCGGAACCATGACAACGGAGGAATCGACCACCGCACGCCGCGAGAGCACCCGGGCGCGCATCATCGAGGCCGCGGACCGGATCCTGCGCAGCAAGGGGCCGGCCGCCGTCACCACCCGAGCCGTCGCTCAGGAGGCCGGGCTGCAGCCGCCCGCGCTCTACCGGCTCTTCGACGACAAGGAAGCGCTCCTCGACGCGGTGGCCGAGCACGCCTTCGCCGAGTACGTCGAGGGCAAGAAGCTCGTGGCCGCCACCGACGACCCGGTCGCCGACCTGCGCGCCGGCTGGGACGCGCAGATCGGGTTCGGCCTGGCCAATCCCTCCGTCTTCGCGCTGCTCTCCACCCCCGGCAGGCAGTCACCGACCACCGAGGCCGGCCTCGATGTCCTGCGGGGCCGCGTCCACCGCGTCGCGGCGGCCGGCCGTCTCCGCGTCCCCGAGCAGGAGGCCGTGGACCTGATCCACGCCGCCGGCACGGGAGCCGTCCACACACTCCTCGGCAAGCCGGAGTCCCAGCGCACCACCGCCGTCGCCGACGCCCTGTACGCCGCCGTGGCCGCCACGATCCTGGGCGACGCCCCCGCCCTGCCGGCGGACGACACCACTGCGGCGGCCGTCTCGTTCCGCGCACTGATCCACCGGCTGCCGCGGCTGAGCGAGGCCGAGCGCTCACTGATGACGGAGTGGCTGGACCGCGCGACGGCGGAGTGAGCAACGGGCCGTGGACGAACGGGCAGGTGGGCAACTGACGCTCGAGCGGAGGGTGGTCGGGCAACGGGCGAAGGCGGCGCAGTGGCGCGCTTGTAACGTGTGCTCAACCTGACGAAGGAAAGTGAGGCAGCGTCCCATGCCCGAGCACACCCCGCTCGACCTTCCCGAGGGCGACCCCTTCGGACCGCACAACCTTCCGTACGGCGTGTTCTCCCTGTCCGACGGCCGCGACCGGAGGGTGGGCGTACGACTCGGCTCGCACGTCCTGGACGCCGGCGCCGCCGCACACGCGCTCGGTTCGCCGTACGCCTCGCTGCTCGCGCAACCGTCGCTCGGTCCGCTGCTCGCGGCCGGACGCCAGACCTGGCGCGACGTGCGCCGGGCGCTGACCGCCTGGGTGACCGTGCCCGCCCACCGTGAGGTGGTCGAGCCGCTCTTCGAGCCGCTGTCCGCGGTACGGCTGCACCTCCCCTTCGACGTCGCGGACTACGTCGACTTCTACGCGTCCGAGAACCACGCGACCAATCTGGGACGCCTCTTCCGGCCCGATGCGGAACCCCTCCTCCCCAACTGGAAGCATCTGCCGGTCGGTTACCACGGCCGCGCCGGCACCGTCGTGGTGTCGGGCACCGACGTGGTGCGCCCTTCGGGCCAGCGCAAGGCGCCGTACGCGACGGAGCCGACGTTCGGCCGGTCGACGAAGCTGGACATCGAGACCGAGATCGGCTTCGTGGTCGGTGCGCCGTCCACGCTCGGCACGCCGGTCCCGCTCTCCGGCTTCCGCGACCACGTCTTCGGGCTCTGCCTGCTCAACGACTGGTCGGCGCGCGACATCCAGCCCTGGGAGCAGGTCCCGCTCGGGCCGCACACCGCGAAGTCCTTCGCCACTTCCGTGTCCGCCTGGGTCACCCCCCTGGAGGCCCTGGAGACCGCGCGGGTCAGGCCGCCGAAGCGTGACGTACAGCCGCTGCCGTACCTCGACGACACCAAGGCGGAGGAGCCGGGCGGCTACGACATCCGGATCACCGTGACGTTGAACGGAGAGGTGATCTCCGAGCCTCCCTTCGCCGGGATGTACTGGACGGGTGCGCAGATGCTCGCGCACATGACGGTGGCCGGAGCGTCGCTGCGGACCGGTGACCTCTACGGGTCGGGGACGATCAGCGGCACCGAGCGGGGTCAGCGGGGTTCGCTGATCGAGCTCACGTGGAACGGGGCGGAGCCGCTGACACTCGCCGGTGAGGAGCGGCGCTTCCTGGTGGACGGGGACGAGGTCACGATGACGGCGTGGGCGCCCGGGCCCGATGGGACACGGGTGGGGCTCGGGGAGGTGTCAGGACGGGTGCGGGGCGCGGTCTGAGCCCTGCGTCCCGCGCCCCGCGTTCCGGTGTTGGTGCCGTCCGGGCGCCGCGCCCTCGGGCGCCGTGAGGGCTTCTTGTCGCCCTTACGGCCCCGGCCCCGGCCTCAATCGCCGGACGGGCTCTCTGCCCCGGACGAGCTCGAGTCGTCCTCGAGAGCCGTACCGGCCTCGAGGCGTCCGTGGTCGGCGAGGACCTTCAGGACCGCTTCTCCGTAGTTCGCCAGTTTCTTCTCGCCGAGGCCCGGGAGCTGGGCAAGTTGGGTCAGGTCGGCGGGGAGAGAGAGGGCGATTTCGCGGAGCGTGGCGTCGTGGAAGATGACGTAGGCCGGGACGCCCTGTTCGCGGGACTGGTCGGCGCGCCAGGCGCGCAGAGCCTCGAAGACGGGGAGCGCTTCCTCGGGGAGGTCCACCGCCTGCTTGCGTTCCCCCTTCGCCGTGCGCTCCGACTTGGGGCGCCCGGCGGGGCGCTTCGGCTCCTTGCGCATCAGGACCTCGCGCTCCCGGCCGAGCACGGTCGCGCTCGCGTCGGTCAGGACCAGGGTGCCGTACTCCCCCTCCACCGACGCCAGCCCCTGGGCCAGCAACTGGCGGACCACACCGCGCCATTCGGCCTCGGACAGGTCGTCCCCGATACCGAAGACGGACAGCTGGTCGTGGTCGAACTGGATGACCTTCGCCGTCTTCCGCCCGAGCAGGATGTCCACGATCTGTCCGGTGCCGAACTTCTGCCCGCGCTCGCGCTGCAGCCGCACCACCGTGGAGAGGACCTTCTGCGCGGCGACCGTGCCGTCCCAGGTCTCGGGCGCGGTCAGGCACGTGTCGCAGTTACCGCACTTCTGACCCGAGGCCTCCTGGCCGAAGTACGCGAGGAGTTGGGCGCGGCGGCACTGGACGGTCTCGCACAGCGCGAGCATCGCGTCCAGGTGGGAGGCGGCGCGACGGCGGAACGCCTCGTCCCCCTCGCCGCTCTGGATCAACTTCCGCTGCTGGACGACGTCCTGCAGCCCGTAGGCCATCCAGGCCGTGGACGGCAGGCCGTCGCGGCCCGCGCGGCCCGTCTCCTGGTAGTACCCCTCCACCGACTTGGGCAGGTCGAGGTGGGCCACGAAGCGGACGTCCGGCTTGTCGATCCCCATGCCGAAGGCGATCGTGGCGACCACCACGAGGCCCTCCTCGCGCAGGAAGCGGGACTGGTGGCGGGCACGGGTCCCGCCGTCCAGGCCGGCGTGGTACGGGACGGCCGGCACGCCGTTGCGCTCCAGGAACTCCGCTGTCTTCTCCACCGAGTTGCGCGAGAGGCAGTAGACGATGCCGGCGTCGCCCTCGTGCTCCTCGCGGAGGAAGCGGAGCAACTGCTTCTTGGGGTCGTCCTTGCCGACGATGCGGTACTGGATGTTCGGCCGGTCGAAGCTGGCCTCGAAGTGGCGGGCCTCCGGCAAGCCCAGCCGCTCGGTGATCTCGCGGTGGGTGGCCGGGGTCGCGGTCGCGGTCAGGGCGATACGCGGGACGTCCGGCCAGCGCTCGCCGAGGACCGCGAGCGCCAGGTAGTCCGGGCGGAAGTCGTGGCCCCACTGGGCGACGCAGTGCGCCTCGTCGATCGCGAAGACCGAGACCGTGCCCCGGGAGAGCAGGTCGAGCGTGCCCTGCATGCGCAGGCGCTCCGGCGCGAGGTAGAGGATGTCGAGCTCGCCGGCCACGAACTCGGCCTCCACCAGGCGGCGTTCCTCGAAGTCCTGGGTGGAGTTGATGAAGCCGGCGCGGACGCCGAGCGCTCTGAGCGCGTCCACCTGGTCCTGCATCAGTGCGATGAGCGGGGAGACGACCACGCCTGTGCCGGGCCTGACCAGGGCGGGGATCTGGTAGCAGAGGGACTTGCCGCCGCCTGTGGGCATCAGGACCACGGCGTCTCCGCCGTCGACCACGTGGTCGATCACGGCCTGCTGCTCGCCGCGGAACGTGTCGTATCCGAACACTCTGCTCAGGGTGCGCAGAGCTTCGCTCCGCGAGCCCTCGGCCGCGCTTGCCGCAGCGGCCGCGTTCAGTGCGTCCCTGCCTGCGGTCCCGTCAGCCCCTACGGTCTCCGCCGTCCTGTCTGTCACTACGGTCCCGTCCATTGGCCCGGCCCCCGTCCTTCGTTCTGTCCCCCGTGCGTCGCTCTTCGACCACGACCCCCACGATAGGCTCCCCGGCGGACGCCACTCGAAGTTATCCACAGGCAGCCCGGACCTCTTCCCGCCGGGAGCCCACCCGCCGGCCCCGGCGCCGTGTCCTCGAGCGCCGGACGGGCTCAGCTGTCCTCGAGCGCCGAACGGCCTCAAGGATCCGCCCCGACCGGCTGGAGATGCGCACCGGCCAGGCCGAGGAGAAGCCGGACCGGACACCGGGACGTGAACGCGCCACCGCCCGGCCCCGGATGTCCGGGGCCGGGCGGTGGCGCGTGGCGAGGCGGGAGGGTCAGCGGACGAAAACGCCCGCCTGGCCCGCCAGGTCCAGGAAGTACTGGGGGGCCACCCCGAGTACCACCGTGACCGCGACGCCCACCGCGATGGCCGTCATGGTCAGCGGGGAGGCGACCGCGACGGTCGGGCCGTCCGGCTTGGGCTCGCTGAAGAACATCAGGACGATCACGCGGATGTAGAAGAACGCGGCGATCGCGGACGAGATCACACCGACCACGACGAGCGCCCCGGCCCCGCCCTCCGCAGCCGCCTTGAACACGGCGAACTTGCCGGTGAAGCCGCTGGTCAGCGGGATACCGGCGAAGGCGAGCAGGAAGACGGCGAAGACCGCCGCCACCATCGGCGAGCGCCGCCCGAGCCCCGCCCACTTCGACAGGTGAGTGGCCTCGCCGCCCGCGTCCCGTACCAGCGTGACCACGGCGAACGCACCGATCGTCACGAAGGAGTACGCCCCCAGGTAGAACAGCACCGAGGAGACGCCGTCCGGCGAGGTCGCGATGACACCGGCGAGGATGAAGCCGGCGTGCGCGATCGAGGAGTACGCCAGGAGCCGCTTGATGTCGGTCTGCGTGATGGCGACGATCGCACCGAGCAGCATGGTGATGATCGCGACGCCCCACATCACCGGTCGCCAGTCCCAGCGCAGGCCGGGCAGGACGACGTAGAGCAGCCGCAGCAGCGCGCCGAAGGCCGCGACCTTCGTGGCCGCCGCCATGAAGCCGGTGACCGGGGTGGGCGCCCCCTGGTAGACGTCCGGGGTCCACATGTGGAACGGCACCGCGCCGACCTTGAACAGCAGGCCCATCAGGATCATCGCCGCACCGATCAGGAGCAGCACGTCGTTGCCCATGGTCTCGGCAAGCACCGGGTCGATGTTCTGGATGGTGCCGTCGACGACCTCGGCGATGCCGGCGTAGTTGACCGTGCCCGCGTACCCGTAGAGCAGCGCGACGCCGAAGAGCAGGAACGCCGAGGAGAAGGCGCCGAGGAGGAAGTACTTGACCGCGGCCTCCTGCGACATGAGGCGCTTGCGGCGGGCCAGCGCGCACAGCAGGTAGAGCGGCAGCGAGAAGACCTCGAGGGCGATGAACAGGGTGAGGAGGTCGTTGGCCGCCGGGAAGACCAGCAGGCCGGCGATCGCGAAGAGCACCAGCGGGAAGACCTCGGTGGTCGCGAACCCGGCCTTGACGGCGGCCTGTTCGCCTTCGCTGCCGGGCACCGCGGCGCCCTGCGCGGCGAACGAGTCGACGCGGTTGCCGTGCACCTCCGGGTCGAGCCTGCGCTCGGCGAAGGTGAACACGGAGACCAGGCCGATCAGCAGGATCGTGCCCTGCAGGAACAGCGCGGGCCCGTCGACGGCGATCGCGCCCATGGCGACGATGCCCGCCTCGGTCGTCGCGTGCCCGCTGGTCGCGAGGCCCACCACGGCGGCGAAGGACGCCACCAGCGCGACCACGGTGAGGAACAGCTGGGCGTAGTACCGCGCCCGGCGCGGCACGAAGGCCTCGAGCAGGATGCCCAGGACCGCCGCGCCGACGATGATCAGTACGGGAGCGAGCTGGCCGTACTCGATGTGCGGGGCGTCGATCTTCTCGATCGGCTCCGCCGCCGTTGTCCACAGGCTGTGGACGGCTGATGCGCTCACTTGGCCGCCTCCACCTCGGGCTCGGGGTCGTGCTTCTGGACGTCGGACAGCGTCTGGTCCACCGCCGGGTTCACCAGATCGGTGACCGGCTTCGGGTAGACGCCGAGGAAGATCAGCAGGGCGATCAGCGGGGCGACCACGACCAGCTCACGTACGCGCAGGTCGGGCATGGTGCTCACGTTCTGCTTGACCGGGCCCGTCATCGTCCGCTGATACAGGACGAGGGTGTACAGGGCGCCGAGGACGATGCCGATCGTGGCGATGATCCCGACCACCGGATAGCGCGAGAACGTCCCCACCAGAACCAGGAACTCACTGACGAACGGGGCGAGTCCGGGCAGCGACAAGGTCGCCAGCGAGCCGACCAGGAAGGTGCCGGCCAGGATCGGCGCCACCTTCTGCACTCCCCCGTAGTCCGCGATGAGACGCGAGCCGCGGCGGGTGATCAGGAAGCCGGCCACCAGCATCAGGGCGGCGGTCGAGATCCCGTGGTTGACCATGTAGAGCGTCGCGCCCGACTGCCCCTGGGACGTCATGGCGAAGATGCCCATGATGATGAACCCGAAGTGCGAGATCGAGGCGTACGCGATCAGGCGCTTGATGTCCCGCTGACCGACCGCGAGGAGTGCGCCGTAGACGATGCTCACCAGGGCCAGGCCCAGGATCACCGGGGTCGCCCACTCGGAGGCGTTCGGGAACAGCTGCAGGCAGTAGCGGAGCATCGCGAACGTGCCGACCTTGTCGACCACCGCGGTGATCAGCACGGCGACCGGTGCGGTCGCCTCGCCCATCGCGTTCGGCAGCCAGGTGTGCAGCGGCCACAGCGGCGCCTTCACCGCGAAGGCGAAGAAGAAGCCGAGGAAGAGCAGCCGCTCGGTGTTGGTCGCCATCTCGAAATTGCCCGCGGCCCGGGCCTCGGCGATCTCGGTGAGCGAGAAGGTGCCGCCGACCACGTAGAGGCCGATGACCGCGGCCAGCATGATGAGGCCGCCGACCAGGTTGTAGAGGAGGAACTTCACGGCGGCGTACGACCGTTGGGTCGCCGCCTCCTTCTCGCCGTTCGCTCCCGCCTTGTCGCCGAAGCCGCCGATGAGGAAGTACATCGGGATGAGCATGGCCTCGAACAGGATGTAGAAGAGGAAGACGTCGGTGGCGACGAAGGAGAGGATCACCATCGCCTCGACCATCAGGATCAGCGCGAAGAAGCCCTGGGTCGGGCGCCAACGGCCGCTGGCCACACTGTCCTTGGCGTTCTTGCCGTCCTCCGGGTCGGCGTCGTGCCAGCCGGCGAGGACGACGAACGGGATGAGCAGCGCGGTGAGGCCGAGCAGGGCCACGCCGATGCCGTCCACGCCGAGTTCGTAGCGGACGCCGAAGTCGGCGATCCAGGCGTGCGATTCGGCGAGTTGGTACCGGTCGCCCGGGGCGTTGACCGCCTTGTCCGGGTCGAAGCGGAACACCACGACGAGGGCCGCCGCCAGGGTGGCGAGCGAGAACAGCAGCGCCAGCCACTTCGCCGCGGTGCGCCGGGCCGCCGGGACGGCCGCGGTGGCGATCGCGCCGACCGCGGGGAGCGCGGCCGTAGCTGTCAGCAGAGGAAAGGACATGGGATCAGACCGCCCTCATCAGCAGGGTCGCGGCGATGAGGATCGCCGTACCGCCGAACATCGAGACCGCGTAGCTGCGTGCGAAGCCGTTCTGCAGCCGGCGGAGCCGGCCGGAGAGTCCGCCGAAGCCGGCCGCCGTGCCGTTCACGACCCCGTCGACCAGGCTGTGGTCGACGTACACCAAGGACCGGGTGAGGTGCTCGCCACCGCGGACGAGTACGACATGGTTGAGGTCGTCCTGGAGCAGGTCGCGCCGGGCCGCCCGGGTGAGCAGCGAGCCCTTGGGCGGGGTGACCGGCACCGGCCGCCGCCCGTACTGCAGATACGCGAGGCCGGCGCCGAGCAGCAGCACGACGACGGTGGACGCGGTGATGGCCGGGACGCTGATCACCGGATGCGGGTGGTGGAACTCGGTGACGGGTTCCAGCCACTTCACGAACGCTTCGTTCAGGCTGAACAGGCCGCCCGCGAAGACCGATCCGAAGGCGAGCACGATCATCGGGATCGTCATCGACTTCGGGGACTCGTGCGGGTGCGGCTCGTTGCCCTCCGCATCCGGCTGCCAGCGCTTCTCGCCGAAGAAGGTCATGATCATCACGCGGGTCATGTAGAACGCCGTGATACCGGCGCCGAGCAGTGCGACGCATCCGAAGATCCAGCCGCGGATCCCGTCGTCGTACGCGAACGCCGCCTCGATGATCTTGTCCTTCGACCAGAAGCCGGACAGGCCCGGGAAGCCGATGATCGCGAGATAGCCGAGGCCGAACGTCACGAAGGTGACCGGCATGTACTTGCGCAGGCCCCCGTACTTCCGCATGTCGACCTCGTCGTTCATGCCGTGCATGACGGAGCCGGCACCGAGGAAGAGCCCGGCCTTGAAGAAGCCGTGGGTCACCAGGTGCATGATCGCGAAGGCGTAGCCGATCGGGCCGAGGCCCGCCGCCATGATCATGTAGCCGATCTGCGACATCGTCGAGCCCGCCAGGGCCTTCTTGATGTCGTCCTTCGCGCAACCGACGATCGCACCGAAGAGCAGCGTGACCGCTCCGACGATGACGACGGCCAGTTGGGCATCGGGCGCCGCGTTGAAGATCGCGCCGGAGCGGACGATCAGGTACACGCCCGCGGTCACCATGGTGGCCGCGTGGATCAGGGCCGAGACCGGAGTCGGACCCTCCATCGCGTCCCCGAGCCAGGACTGCAGCGGCACCTGGGCGGACTTGCCGCAGGCCGCGAGCAGCAGCATCAGGCCGATCGCCGTCAGCTTGCCCTCGCTCGACTCCCCCGCCGCCTCGAGCACGCCGCCGAAGGCGAAGGTCCCGAAGGTGGTGAACATCAGCATGATCGCGATGGACAGGCCGATGTCACCGACCCGGTTGACCAGGAAGGCCTTCTTGGCCGCGGTCGCCGCGCTCGGCTTGTGCTGCCAGAACCCGATGAGGAGGTACGAGGCGAGGCCGACGCCCTCCCAACCGACGTACAGCAGCAGGTAGTTGTCGGCGATGACCAGGATCAGCATCGCCGCGAGGAACAGGTTCAGGTAGGCGAAGAAGCGGCGGCGCCGCTCGTCGTGCTCCATGTACCCCATCGAGTAGACGTGGATGAGTGAACCCACGCCGGTGATCAGGAGTACGAACGTCATCGACAACTGGTCGACCTGGAAGGCGATGTCGGCCTGGAAGCCGCCCACCGGGATCCAGCTGAACAGGTGTTGGTGCAGGGCACGGTCCTCGCCGGCCCGGCCCAGCATGTCGGTGAACAGCGCGACCGCCACCCCGAACGAGGCGAAGGCAAGGACGGTGCCGATCACATGGCCGGCGCCGTCGAGCCGGCGTCCGCCGCACAGCAGGACGGCCGCTCCGAGCAGAGGCGCCGCCACCAGCAGCGCAATCAGGTTCTCCACGTTTCTTCCGACCCCTCAGAGCTTCATCAGGCTGGCGTCGTCGACCGAGGCCGAGTGGCGGGAACGGAACAGCGACACGATGATCGCGAGCCCGACCACGACCTCGGCGGCGGCGACGACCATCGTGAAGAACGCGATGATCTGGCCGTCGAGATTGCCGTGCATCCGGGAGAAGGCGACCAGCGCGAGGTTGCAGGCGTTGAGCATCAGCTCCACGCACATGAACAGCACGATGACGTTCCGCCGGACCAGTACGCCGGTGGCACCGATCGAGAACAACAGGGCCGCTAGGTAGAGGTAGTTGACGGGATTCACTGCGAGCCCTCCGTCTTCCCCGATTCGCCGGCCCCGGCGGCGGTCGCCGCGCTGCGGGAGAACCCGGCCTCGTCACGTCCGAGCCGTTCCTCGGAGCGCTGCTCGAGGGCCCGCAGGTCGTCGAGCGCCTCGTCGGACACGTCCCGGATCTGGCCGCGTTCGCGCAGCGTCTGCATGACCGTGAGCTCGGACGGGGTGCCGTCCGGGAGCAGCCCCGCGATGTCCACCGCGTTGTGCCGGGCGTACACGCCCGGTGCGGGCAGCGGCGGCAGGTGCTTGCCCTCACGGACCCGCTGCTCGGACAACTCGCGCTGGGTGCGCGCGCGTTCGGTGCGCTCGCGGTGCGTGAGCACCATCGCGCCGACCGCGGCGGTGATGAGCAGGGCGCCGGTGATCTCGAAGGCGAACACGTACTTGGTGAAGATCAGCGAGGCGAGTCCCTCGACGTTCCCGCCTGCGTTCGCCTGGGCAAGGCCCTTGGCCTCGCTCAGCGAGGCGTTGCCGATGCCGCCGACGAGCAGGACCGCGAAGCCGATTCCGCAGAGGGCCGCGAGCAGCCGCTGACCCTTGATGGTCTCCTTCAGCGAGTCCGCCGCCGTGACACCGACGAGCATGACCACGAAGAGGAAGAGCATCATGATCGCGCCGGTGTAGACGACGATCTGCACGATGCCGAGGAAGTACGCACCGTTCGCCAGGTAGAACACCGCAAGGATGATCATGGTCCCGGCCAGGCACAGCGCACTGTGCACGGTCTTCTTCATGAATACGGTGCTCAGGGCGCCGATCACCGCGATCGTGCCGAGCACCCAGAACTGGAAGGCCTCGCCACTGGAGGTGGCGTAGGCGGCGAGCGCGTTCATACGTCCGCCCCCTTGCCCGTGGCCGGCTCCGGCGTCTCCTGGCCCGGGGTGACCGCCTGCTGCACCGTGCCGGGCGCGGCCTCGGTCACCAGGCCCCGGTAGTAGTCCTGCTCGTCGGTCCCCGGGAAGATCGAGTGCGGGGAGTCGACCATGCCCTCCTCCAGGCCCGCGAGCAGCTGCTCCTTGGTGTAGATCAGGCTCTCGCGGCTGGAGTCGGCGAGCTCGAAGTCGTTCGTCATCGTCAGCGCCCGGGTCGGGCACGCCTCGATGCACAGGCCGCACAAGATGCAGCGGGCGTAGTTGATCTGGTAGACGCGGCCGTAGCGCTCACCGGGTGAGTAGCGCTCCTCCTCGGTGTTGTCCGCGCCCTCCACGTAGATCGCGTCGGCGGGACAGGCCCAGGCGCACAACTCGCAGCCCACGCACTTCTCCAGGCCGTCCGGGTGCCGGTTGAGCTGGTGGCGGCCGTGGAAGCGCGGAGCGGTGGTCTTCGGCTGCTCCGGGTACTGCTCGGTGAGCCGCTTCTTGAACATGGCCGAGAAGGTCACGCCGAAGCCGGCCACCGGATTCTGGAATCCCGTTTGCGTGTCCTTGGACGCAGCGTCGCGGGACTCACCGGATTTCCTGGATGACTCAGACACCGTCGGCCTCCTTTCCGTCACGGGCGCCGGGGGTCGGAGCAGCGCCTTCTGGGTCGGTACTGCCGGGGCCGCCGCTGGTGACCAACTCCCGTTCCTGACGGGACCGGCGGCGCGGCACGGGCGGCAACTCCTGTCCGGGCAGCGGTGGTACGGGGAACCCGCCCGCCATCGGGTCGAAGGCCGGGGCCCGTTCGGCCTCCGCCGCGGCCTCCTCCTTCTCCCGTTTGTCCCGGAAGGTGTCGTACAGGAAGGAGAGGACCAGCAGAGTCAGGACGCCGCCGGCGACGTAGAGCACGATCGAGGAGAAGTCCACGTTCTCGTTGCGCAGTGTGCGCACGGTCGCGACGACCATCAGCCAGACGACCGAGACCGGGATCAGGACCTTCCAGCCGAGCTTCATCAGCTGGTCGTAGCGGACGCGGGGCAGCGTGCCGCGCAGCCAGATGAAGAAGAACAGCAGCAGCTGGACCTTGACGATGAACCAGAGCATCGGCCACCAGCCCTGGTTCGCCCCCTCCCAGAAGGCGCTCACCGGGTACGGGGCCCGCCAGCCGCCGAGGAACAGCGTCGTGGCGACCGCCGAGACGGTGACCATGTTGACGTACTCGGCCAGCATGAACATCGCGAACTTGATCGAGCTGTACTCGGTGTTGAAGCCGCCGACCAGGTCGCCCTCGGACTCCGGCATGTCGAACGGGGCGCGGTTGACCTCGCCGACCATCGTCACGATGTACAGCAGGAAGGACAGCGGCAGCAGGATGATGTACCACCGGTCCGCCTGCGCCTCCACGATCGCCGAGGTCGACATCGACCCGGAGTACAGGAAGACCGAGGCGAAGGCGGCGCCCATCGCGATCTCGTAGGAGATCATCTGCGCGCAGGAGCGGATCCCGCCGAGCAGCGGGTACGTCGATCCGGACGACCAGCCGGCGAGCACGATGCCGTAGATGCCGATGGAGGCGACCGCGAGGAGGTAGAGCATCGCGATCGGCAGGTCGGTGAGCTGCATCGTGGTGCGGTGGCCGAAGATCGAGACCTGGTTGTCGGCCGGGCCGAACGGGATCACCGCGATGGCCATGAAGGCCGGGATGGCCGCCACGACCGGCGCGAGGACGTAGACCACCTTGTCCGCGCGCTTGACGATCACGTCTTCCTTGAGCATCAGCTTGACGCCGTCCGCGAGGGACTGCAGCAGACCCCAGGGACCGTGCCGGTTGGGGCCGACGCGACGCTGCATCCAGGCGACGACCTTGCGCTCCCACACGATGGCGAAGAGCACGGTCACCATCAGGAAGGCGAAGCAGAAGACCGCCTTGATCCCGACGAGCCACCACGGATCGCGGCCGAACATCGAGAGGTCTTCGAGGGCGAGCACGGTCATGACTGCACCTCCTGAGCCACGGGTGCGGCCACGGCCGGGCCGATGCGGACGAGTGCGCCGGGGAGGGCTCCGGTGTCGGAGGCGACCCCACCGCCGGCCGAGTTGAGCGGGAGCCAGACCACGCGGTCGGGCATCTCGGTGATACGCAGCGGCAGTTCGACGGATCCGGTCGGTCCGGAGACCGCGAGGATGTCGCCGCTCTTGACGCCGGACTCGGCCGCGGTGGCGGCGGAGAGCCGGGCCACCGCCTCGTGCCGGGTCGCCTTGAGCGCCTCGTCGCCCTCCTGCAGCCGGCCCTGGTCGAGCAGCAGCCGGTGACCGGCGAGTACGGCCTCGCCCGCGGCGGGCCGGGGCAGGTCACCCCCGGTGGAGTCGGGGGCGCTCGACCGGTCACCGCTCCAGGTGCCGAGCCGGTCGAGCTCGCGGTGCGCCGCGGCGTTGTCGGGCAGCGCCAGGTGGACATCCATCGCGTCGGCCAGCATGTGCAGGGCACGCGCGTCGGTGGGTGCGAGCCGCCGGGTCATGTGGTCCGGCTTGAGCGCGGCCTCGAACGGCCTCGCCCTGCCTTCCCAGTTGAGGAACGTGCCGGCCTTCTCGGCGACCGCGGCCACCGGCAGGACGACGTCCGCGAGCGCGGTCACCTCGCCGGGCCGCTGTTCGAGGCTGACCACGAAGGACGCCTCGGCGAGCGCGCGGCGGGCCAGCGCCGGGTCCGGCAGGTCGGCGATCTCCACGCCCGCGACGAGCAGCGCACCGAGTTCGCCGGTGGCCGCGGCCTGCACCATCTGTGCGGTGTCGCGTCCGTGGGTGCCGGGAAGGCGGGCCACGCCCCACTGTGCGGCGACCTCGTCGCGCGCCTGCGGGTCGGTGGCCGGCCGGCCACCGGGCAACAGGGACGGCAGAGCGCCCGCTTCGAGCGCCCCCCGCTCGCCGGCCCGGCGCGGGATCCACACGAGTTCGGCGCCGGTGGCCTCGGCCGTACGCAGGGCAGCGGTGAGTCCGCCCGCGACGGCCGCGAGGCGTTCGCCGACGACGATGACCGCACCGGGTGCGCGCAGCGCCTCGGCGGCGGCCGCTCCGTCGCCGTCCAGTCCGGTGTTCGCGGCCAGCGCGTTCAGCCACTCCGGTTCGGTGCCGGGGGCGGCGGGGAGCAGGGTGCCGCCCGTCTTGTCGAGGCCGCGGGTGGCGAACGGGGCGATGGCGAAGGTCCGTTGACCGGTCTTGCGGTGCGCCTTGCGCAGCCGCAGGAACACTCCCGGCGCCTCCTCCTCCGCCTCGAAGCCGGCGAGCAGCACCGCGGGCGCGTGCTCCAGAGCCGTGTTGGTGACCCCGGTGCCGCTCAGGTCCCGTCCCCGTCCGGCCACTCGGGCCGCCAGGAAGTCGGCTTCCTCGGCGCTGTGCGGGCGCGCGCGGAAGTCGATGTCGTTGGTGTCGAGCGCGATCCGGGCGAACTTGCTGTACGCGTAGGCGTCCTCGACGGTGAGACGGCCGCCGGTGAGGACCCCGGCCCGGCCGCGCGCCGCGGTCAGACCCTTGGCCGCCGCGTCCAGGGCCTCCGGCCAACTGGCCGTCTCCAGCTCGCCGTTCTCGTTCCGTACGAGGGGGTGGGTGAGGCGGTCCGGCTTCTGGGCGTAGCGGAAGCCGAAGCGGCCCTTGTCGCAGACCCACTCCTCGTTGACCTCGGGGTCGTTCTCGGCGAGGCGCCGCATGACCTTGCCGCGGCGGTGGTCGGTGCGGGTGGCGCAGCCGCTCGAGCAGTGCTCGCACACCGACGGCGAGGAGATCAGGTCGAACGGCCGGGACCGGAAGCGGTAGGCCGCCGAGGTCAGCGCTCCCACCGGGCAGATCTGGATGGTGTTCCCGGAGAAGTACGACTCGAAGGGGTCGCCCTCGCCGGTGCCGACCTGCTGCAGCGCGCCCCGCTCGAGGAGCTCGATCATCGGGTCGCCCGCGACCTGGTTGGAGAAGCGGGTGCAGCGCGCGCACAGCACACAGCGCTCACGGTCGAGCAGCACCTGCGCCGAGATCGGCACCGGCTTCTCGAACGTGCGCTTCTTGCCCTCGAAGCGGGAGTCGGACTGGCCGTGCGACATGGCCTGGTTCTGCAGCGGGCACTCGCCGCCCTTGTCGCAGACGGGGCAGTCGAGCGGGTGGTTGATGAGCAGCAGCTCCATCACGCCCTGCTGCGCCTTCTCGGCGACCGGCGAGGTGAGGTGCGTCTTGACGACCATGCCGTCGGTGCAGGTGATGGTGCAGGAGGCCATCGGCTTGCGCTGGCCCTCCACCTCGACGATGCACTGGCGGCAGGCGCCGGCCGGGTCGAGCAGCGGATGGTCGCAGAACCGCGGGATCTCGATGCCGAGTTGCTCGGCGGCGCGGATCACCAGGGTGCCCTTGGGGACACTGATCTCCACGCCGTCGATGGTCAGCGAGACGAGGTCCTCGGGCGGGACCGCCGCCGCTCCGCCCCCGGAGGGAGCATTAGTTGTGACCGTCATGCGTTCACCTCCGTGTGCTGGTCGGCTGCGTCGCTCCAGAGCGTCGACTTGGCCGGGTCGAAGGGGCAGCCCTTGCCGGTGATGTGCTGCTCGTACTCCTCGCGGAAGTACTTGAGCGAGGAGAAGATCGGCGAGGCGGCGCCGTCGCCGAGTGCGCAGAACGACTTGCCGTTGATGTTGTCGGCGATGTCGTTCAGCTTGTCGAGGTCGGACATGACGCCCTTGCCGTCCTCGATGTCCCGGAGCAACTGGACGAGCCAGTACGTTCCTTCACGGCACGGTGTGCACTTGCCGCAGGACTCGTGGGCGTAGAACTCGGTCCAGCGGGTGACCGCGCGGACCACGCAGGTGGTCTCGTCGAAGCACTGCAGGGCCTTGGTGCCGAGCATCGATCCGGCGGCGCCGACGCCCTCGTAGTCGAGGGGTACGTCGAGGTGCTCGTCCGTGAACATCGGGGTGGACGAGCCGCCCGGTGTCCAGAACTTCAGCTGGTGCCCGGGCCTCATCCCGCCGCTCATCTCGAGGAGTTGGCGCAGTGTGATGCCGAGCGGTGCCTCGAACTGACCGGGGTTGGCGACGTGGCCGCTGAGCGAGTAGAGCGTGAAGCCCGGGGACTTCTCGCTGCCCATCGACCGGAACCAGTCCTTGCCCTTGTTGATGATGGCGGGAACGGACGCGATGGACTCGACGTTGTTCACCACTGTGGGGCAGGCGTACAGACCGGCGACGGCAGGGAAGGGGGGACGCAGCCGGGGCTGGCCGCGGCGCCCTTCGAGCGAGTCGAGCAGCGCGGTCTCCTCACCGCAGATGTACGCGCCCGCGCCCGCGTGCACGGTGATCTCGAGATCGAGCCCGCTGCCGAGGATGTCCTTGCCGAGGTAGCCGGCCTCGTGCGCCTCACGCACGGCCTCGTGCAGCCGCCGCAGTACGGGGACCACCTCACCGCGCAGATAGATGAAGGCGTGGCTGGACCGGATCGCGTAGCAGGCGATCACGATGCCCTCGATGAGCGAGTGCGGGTTGGCGAAGAGGAGCGGGATGTCCTTGCAGGTGCCCGGCTCCGATTCGTCCGCATTGACGACGAGGTAGTGCGGCTTGCCGTCGCCCTGCGGGATGAACTGCCACTTCATGCCGGTCGGGAAGCCCGCGCCACCGCGGCCGCGCAGCCCTGCGTCCTTGACGTACGCGATGAGATCGTCCGGCGACATGTCGAAGGCCTTGCGCAGTCCCTCGTAGCCCTCGTGCCGGCGGTAGGTCTCCAGCGACCACGGCCGGTCCGCGTCCCAGAAGGACGACAGGACGGGCGTGAGGAGCTTCTCGGGGCTCGACTCGCTTTCGGCATCGGGCCGGGACGCGCCCCCGTATTCGGTGGACACGGACATCACTCCCCCTCCTCGGAAACGTCCCCGGAAGCGTCCCCGGAGACCGGGCCCGACGGGTGCGACGGGTCGGACGCCGAGGTCTCCTGCGGCGCATCGTGGGAACTCGGGTGACCGGGCGCGGTCTTGTCCTGCGGAGCGGATCCGCGTGGGTGGACGACCCGGCCGTGGCCCTCGCCCTTGGCGAGCCGCAGGCCGAGCAGCGAGGCGGGTCCGGCGGCGCCGGAGGCCTCGACCGCGCCCGGGCGCTCGTCGGGGAAGCCGGCCAGGATGCGGGCGGTCTCCTTGAAGGTGCACAGCGGAGCGCCGCGGGTGGGCGACACCTCGCCGCCGGCGCGCAGGTCGTCGACGAGCTGCTTGGCGCTGGCGGGCGTCTGGTTGTCGAAGAACTCCCAGTTCACCATCACGACGGGCGCGAAGTCGCAGGCGGCGTTGCACTCGATGTGCTCGAGGGTGACCTTGCCGTCCTCGGTCGTCTCGTTGTTGCCGACGCCGAGGTGTTCCTTCAGCTCGTCGAAGATGGCGTCGCCGCCCATCACCGCGCAGAGCGTGTTGGTGCAGACCCCGACCTGGTAGTCGCCGCTCGGCTTGCGGCGGTACATGCTGTAGAAGGTCGCGACCGCGGTGACCTCGGCGGTGGTCAGTGCCAGCACATCGGCGCAGAACTGCATGCCGGTACGCGTGACATGGCCCTCCTCGGACTGCACGAGGTGCAGCAGCGGGAGGAGCGCCGACCTGCTGTCGGGGTAGCGGGCGACGATTTCCTTGGCGTCCGCCTCCAGACGCGCGCGTACGTCGGCCGGGTATTCGGGGGCCGGGAGCTGGGGCATGCCCAGGCTCGTCGGGCCGCCGGTGCTTGTGGGCTGTGCGTCCGTCACCGGTCGACGCCTCCCATCACGGGGTCGAGGGATGCGACGGCGACGATGACGTCGGCGACCTGTCCGCCTTCGCACATCGCCGCCATGGCCTGCAAGTTGGTGAAGGAGGGGTCGCGGAAGTGCACCCGGTAGGGACGGGTGCCGCCGTCGGACGCGACGTGTACGCCGAGTTCGCCCTTGGGCGACTCGACGGCGACGTACGTCTGTCCCGGCGGGACCCGGAAGCCCTCGGTCACCAGCTTGAAGTGGTGGATCAGGGCCTCCATCGAGGTGCCCATGATGTTCTTGATGTGGTCGAGGGAATTGCCCAGACCGTCGGGGCCGAGGGCCAGTTGGGCGGGCCAGGCGATCTTCTTGTCGCCGACCATGACCGGGCCCGGCTCGAGCCGGTCGAGGCACTGCTCGACGATCCGCAGCGACTGGCGCATCTCCTCCAGGCGGATCAGGAACCGCCCGTAGGAGTCGCAGGTGTCCGAGGTCGGCACCTCGAAGTCGTAGTCCTCGTAGCCGCAGTACGGGTTGGACTTGCGCAGGTCGTGCGGAAGGCCCGCGGACCTCAGGGGCGGCCCGGTGACACCGAGGGCCATGCAGCCGGCCAGGTCGAGGTAGCCGACGTCCTGCAGGCGGCCCTTGAAGATGGGGTTGCCGGTGGCGAGCTTGTCGTACTCGCCGAGGTTCTTCCGCATCGTCTTCAGGAATTCGCGGATCTGGTCGACCGTGCCCGGCGGCAGGTCCTGGGCGAGGCCGCCCGGCCGGATGAACGCGTGGTTCATCCGCAGACCGGTGATCAACTCGAAGAGATCCAGCACCAGTTCACGGTCACGGAAGCCGTAGATCATGATCGTGGTGGCGCCGAGCTCCATACCACCGGTGGCGAGGCACACCAGGTGTGAGGAGAGCCGGTTCAGCTCCATCAGGAGGACCCGGATGACCGAGGCGCGGTCCGGGATCTCGTCCTCGATGCCGAGCAGCCGCTCCACGCCGAGGCAGTACGCCGTCTCGTTGAAGAACGGCGTCAGGTAGTCCATGCGCGTGACGAACGTGGTGCCCTGCGTCCAGGTCCGGTACTCGAGGTTCTTCTCGATGCCGGTGTGCAGGTAGCCGATGCCGCAGCGGGCCTCGGTCACCGTTTCGCCGTCGATCTCCAGGATCAGCCGGAGCACGCCGTGCGTGGACGGGTGCTGGGGGCCCATGTTGACGATGATGCGCTCGTCGTCGGACTTGGCGGCCTGCTCGACGACCTCGTCCCAGTCGCCGCCGGTGACGGTGTAGACGGTGCCTTCGGTCGTGGCGCGAGGCGTTGCGTGGGGAGTTGTCACGAGTACGACCTCCGCTGGTCAGGAGCCGGGATCTGGGCGCCCTTGTACTCGACGGCGATGCCGCCGAGCGGGTAGTCCTTGCGCTGCGGGAAGCCCTGCCAGTCGTCCGGCATCATGATCCGGGTCAGGGCCGGGTGCCCGTCGAAGATCAGCCCGAAGAAGTCGTAGGTCTCGCGCTCGTGCCAGTCGTTGGTCGGATAGACCTCGACCAGCGAGGGGACGTGCGGGTCGCTGTCCGGTGCGGACACTTCCAGCCGGATCAGGCGGTTGTGGGTGATCGATCGCAGGTGGTAGACGGCGTGCAGCTCGCGGCCCTTGTCGTTCGGGTAGTGCACGCCCGCGACGCCGGTACACAGCTCGAAGCGCAGGGCCGGGTCGTCGCGCAGGGTCCTGGCCACGCGCGGCAGGTGCTCGCGGGCGATGTGGAAGGTGAGTTCGTCGCGGTCGACGACCGTCTTCTCGATCGCGTTGGCGGGCAGCAGGTCCTGCTCCTCGAGGGCGCCCTCCAGCTCGTCGGCCACCTCGTCGAACCAGCCGCCGTAGGGCCGGGTGGATTCGCCGGGCAGTCGTACGGAACGGACCAGGCCGCCGTAGCCGGAGGTGTCGCCACCGTTGTTCGCGCCGAACATGCCGCGCTGGACGCGAATCTCCTCGCCGTCGTCACCGCGCTGCCCCGGCAGGTTGTCCACGCCGAGGTCCTTCTCGGGGTTCACGCCTTCGTTGTCACTCATCGCAGCAGCCCCTTCATCTCGATCAGGGGAAGCGACTTGAGGGCCGCCTCCTCCGCCTCGCGGGCTGCGTCCTCGGCGTTCACACCGAGCTTCGAGGTCTGGATCTTCTCGTGGAGCTTGAGAATCGCGTCCAGGAGCATCTCCGGCCGCGGCGGGCAACCGGGCAAATAGATGTCCACCGGGATGATGTGGTCGACACCCTGAACAATCGCGTAATTGTTGAACATGCCTCCTGAAGAGGCGCAAACCCCCATGGAGATAACCCACTTGGGGCTGGGCATCTGGTCGTAGACCTGCCTGAGGACGGGCGCCATCTTCTGACTGACCCGTCCGGCCACGATCATCAGGTCCGCCTGCCGCGGCGACCCCCGGAAGACCTCCATACCGAAGCGAGCAAGGTCGTACCGCCCGGCTCCGGTCGTCATCATCTCGATCGCACAGCAGGCGAGGCCGAACGTGGCCGGAAAGACGGACGACTTACGCACCCATCCCGCGGCCTGCTCGACGGTCGTCAGCAAGAACCCGCTCGGCAGCTTCTCTTCAAGTCCCATGGGTGAATCAGCCCCTCAGTCCCAGTCCAGGCCGCCGCGCCGCCACACGTAGGCGTACGCGACGAAGACGGTGAGCACGAAGAGCAGCATCTCCACGAGCCCGAAAACCCCGAGCGCGTCAAAGGTGACGGCCCAGGGATAGAGGAAGACGATCTCGATATCGAAAATGATGAAGAGCATCGCCGTCAGGTAGTACTTGATGGGGAATCGCCCACCGCCGGCCGGTGTCGGCGTGGGCTCGATACCGCATTCATAGGCTTCGAGCTTTGCCCGGTTGTACCGCTTTGGACCGACAAGCGTGGCCATGACCACGGAGAAGATCGCAAAGCCGGCGCCTAGGGCTCCCAATACGAGGATGGGCGCATAAGCGTTCACCGCTCCTCGCTCCTCTCAGTCGACATTGACTGCTTCGGCGGTCGGACCTGCGGGCATCGCCCACCCCACGAAGATCGCGCTCATGTGAGGCAGTTCACAAGCCCAACTGCCCCGCATCCTATGCCTGCCGTCCTGTGACGTGCGACACGGGGTACGACAACGACTTTGTGATCTCCACCACCTGACGAAGGATCATGAAGCCGGATGAGCGGTGATCTTCATACGCGAAGCTCCGAAGTGATCACCAGTAGTGACATCCGGATGCGTTACCGCTGGTCGGGGCGGTGTCGGCGTATCAAGTGATGGCAGCTGCAAGCAAATTGGTGCTGGACGGCGGGCCTTGATAGAGGAGCGGGCTCGCTCGTTGGAGGGAGCCGGCGGGGTGGGGGTGGACGGCCGCGCGCGAGAGGCGAAGAGGACAAGAAGGGGGAGGGACGAGAGGGCAGGGAAGGGAGGGGTGGGGAGAAGGGGACGAGAGAGGGAGCGCGCGAACGGTCGCTACGCGCGCGCGTTCACCAACTCCGGCGAGGTCCCGCGACCCCGGTGAGGCCCACGACCCCGGTGGGTCCCGCAACTCCCGCGAGGCGCCGCGAGTCCGCAGCGCGCGGAACCTGTCGGCGACCGGCGCACCGGAGGACGGAACGACGGTCCGAAGCACCGGCCGCCCGGACTCGCACCGAGGGACCGGCAGTTGGACGCCACCGGTTCGGCGCCTGCGGTTCGTCACCTATGGACGCACTGCGTCCGGTTTGCCCTGCCGTCCGGCCGGGCAGTCGAGCGACAGGGCCGACTGCAGGGTGATGCGCGATCCCTAATGTCCGTTCCACACACGGCCGTTCCGTGACCTGTGCGTGACCTGTGCCACGTCGCCATCGAGGGCGAAACGAAGGGCTTGGCCATCGAGTCGCGTCGATGGTAGGCGGCGGGCAAAAGGGGCGTAACGCTGAAAACCCGTGATCATGGCCTTGATCGACGGTGTCCTAATTGCCCGTTACGGCGTCAATAAGGGCCGACACGCGCGGGATTCAGCCGGGAACGCAGCAACTGTGGCGCAGCACACGTTTCTTGAAGGGAACCCGTGTGCCCTGATAGCGGTTGTCCCATGTCCCACACCGCTCACATACCCAGCCACCGGAAGCCCCGCCGCAGCGCCTCCAAGGTGGCCCTGCGCGCCGGAGTTGCCGGTGGCGTCCTCAGCACCCTCGCAGTGGCCGGTGCATCCGGTTCGGCGAACGCGGCCGAGCCGGTGACCGAGACCATCGAAATGCCCACGCTCACCACTGAGCTGGCCACCAAGATGGCCGCCACCGCGGACGCCACCCAGGACGTCGCGGACTCCGTTCGGCACCAGGCCGAGCAGGACGCCGCGACGGAGAAGGCCGTCAAGGACGCCAAGAAGGCCAAGGCCGAGGCGGAGCGCAAGGCGGAGGCCAAGAAGAAGGCCGCCGCCGAGCGCGCCGAGGAGGCGCGGCAGGCCCGTGCCGACCGCTCCACCGAGCGCGCCGCGCTGAGCACCCAGAGCGCCTCCGACTCGTCCTCCGAGGCCTCCACCGCCGCTCCCGCCAGCGGCAGCGCCGGCGCCGTCGTCAGCTTCATGAAGGCCCAGCTCGGCGACGCCTACGTCATGGGCGGCACCGGCCCCAACTCCTGGGACTGCTCCGGTCTCGTGCAGGCCGCCTTCAAGCAGGCCGGCGTGGACCTGCCGCGCACCTCGCAGGCCCAGTCGACCGCGGGTACCCAGGTCGGCACGTCCAACCCCCAGGTCGGCGACATCCTGTACTGGGGCGGCGCCGGTTCGGCGTTCCACACCGGTGTGTACATCGGCGACGGCCAGTACCTGGACGCCGCGAACCCCGGCAAGGGCGTCGTGATCCAGGACCTGTCCGGCTACCCAGCGGACGGCGCGGTCCGCGTCCTCTGACGTCCCCGTTCCCGCCACCAGATACGACGAGAAGGGCCCGGAGTCTCTCCGGGCCCTTCTTCGTGTCCCGCGCGGGCACCGCGAGCGGCTTCCCGTGCCCGGGAGGCCGCCGTGCGCGCCTCAGGCGCCCACCGTCCCGTCGACGCCGCCACCCCCGGCCGGTCGCGTACGGGGAAAGGCGAGGCGCGGGCCGAAGAAAGCGCCCGCCGCAAGCAGCGTCGCCGGGCACAGAATCAGCGTCATACCCGCCGCGTAAGTCGTCCTGCGCCGGTCGCACTTGGACTCGACACGGTCCTGTACGGCCCAGGCGTCCTGTCCTCGCTCGGGCTCCGGAAGCTCGCCGGCGGTGACATCGAAGGTGTACGAGCGCGAGTTGCCGCCTTCACTCAGCAACGGGTCCGGCCAGCCCGCGTTCGCCACCGACTCGCAGGCGATCTCCGCGTCGTCACCACGGAAGGTGATCACCGGCGAGACGAGAAACAGACTCACCGCCCATATCCCCAACAAGCCACCCAGTACGCCGCATATCACTCGCCCCCGTGTCGTCATAGCCGCGACGCTATCGCCCGCGTCCGGTGCCGTAGGGGGCTTCGACCCGGCCTCGCCGCCCGCGGGACCGGCCACTCCCGCCGCCTGCCCCGCAGGTCAGTCCGCGCGGCAGAGCGTGTCCTTCGCGGGCATCTCGCCCTCGACGAGAAAGCGCGTGGTGGTGTTCAGCGCGCAGGCGTTGTCGCCCATCACGTAGGCGCCGTGCCCGCTGTCGTCGACGCTGAGCAGCCGGGACCGTTCCGCGAACTTCTCGCGCAGCAGCTCGCCACCGCGGTGCGTTGTGGCCGGATCACGCAGGTTCTGCACGAGGAGCACGTTCTGCGGTCCTTCGTCCTCTACCGCGACCGGCGGCTCGGCAGGGGCGTACGGCCAGAAGGCGCAGGGCGTGATGTTGGCCGTGGCAGCGCCGAACAGCGGGTAGCGCTCGCGGTCCTCGGCGACGCCTTGACGGTAAGTGTCCACGTTCCTGGGCCATTTGACGTCGTTACAGGTCACCGCGGCGAACACGGCCAGAGGGGTGTCGATCGCGGGCGACGCCGGGCCCGCGGCCGTCTCCTGCCCCTGCCCCGCCAGGCTCCGGGCCTTGGAAGCGTCGCCGTCCGCGAGCGCCTGCCACTGCTGGGCCAGCTTCGGATACTGCAGCTTCTTGTAGAGCTGGGCGAACGTGTACTGCCGCAACAGGCTGCCGTCGAAGCCTCCCACCGGAGCCTTGTCGAGCCGCTTGCCGAGCGCCATGTACGTCTCGCGTACCTGCGCGGCGGTACGGCCCAGGCCGTAACTGTCGTGGCGAGCGGCCGCCCACGCGGCGAAGTCGGGGAACGCCTGCTCCATGCCGAGCGCGTAGCGGCGCAGGCCCTCGCGGTCGAGGTGGGTGTCGCCGATGTTGCTGTCGAGCACGATCCGGTCGGACTGCTCGGGAAACATCGACGCGTAGGCGGCGCCCAGCGCCGTGCCGTACGAGTAGCCGAGGAAGCTGGTCTTCTCCTCGCCCAGCGCAGCCCGGATGCGGTCCAGGTCGCGGGCGG
Source organism: Streptomyces sp. YIM 130001 (assembly GCF_003574445.1). Lineage (GTDB taxonomy): Bacteria > Actinomycetota > Actinomycetes > Streptomycetales > Streptomycetaceae > Streptomyces. The sequence goes on along the minus strand of NZ_KZ984548.1, from coordinate 96,081 downwards.
TGTTCGCCGTGGTCACGTGCCGCAGCAGTCCGTCCTTGTCGTGGCTCGCGCACTGCTCGGCCGCTCGCTCGGCGACCTTCGCCTGTTCCGTCACCGCCGCGTCGTCGGCCGCGTACGGAGGAATGTTGGCGGTGTAGGGCCCGTCCGCTGTGAACCCACACTTCACCGGCGCCGAGCGTCCGGCTCCGCGGGTGTCCATGCCGATCAGGTCGTAGCTGTCCAGGACGTCGGCGGGAATCCCCCGGGCCACGAGGAGCGCCGGCTGCGCGAGGCCGGATCCTCCCGGGCCGCCCGGATTGAGCATCAGGGTGCCGCGCCGCTTGTCAGGTTTCGTACTCGCCAGGCGGGAGATCATGACGTCGATCCGGTCGCCCTCGGGCTCGGTGTAGTCAACCGGCACGGGCACGGTGGCGCACTGCAGCACCGTCGGGGCCGCCTCGGCCACCACGTCGTTCGGACACGCCTTCCACCGCACCTTCGGCGCCTGCAGCCCGCCCTCCGCGACGGCGGGCACACCCACCAGCGCGCCACCGAGTGCAAGGACGACTGCCAGGGCCGGGCCCCTGCCGATACCGCGTTGCCGTTTCATGTCTGTTCTCCGCATCCCCGTAGCGCACCTGTGGTCGCCGCACACTGCACTCCATGCCCCTGGGGCGTGGTCAACACGTTGAATGGGACCGCCTCCGGGCAGGCAGGAGTGAATCCCCCAGGAAGGGACCCGCTGATGGCGTGGAGTACGAGTGAGCTGGCCGAACTCGCCGGCACGACGCTGAAGACCGTCCGGCACTATCACCGGATCGGCCTGCTGGCCGAGCCCGAACGATCGTCCAACGGCTACAAGCAGTACGGCGTCCGGCATCTGGTCCGCCTGCTGCGCATCCGCAGACTGGTCGCCCTCGGCGTACCCCTCTCGGATGTCGCGTCGGTCGAGGCCGCCGACGAGGGGGCGGAGCAGACGCTGCGCGCCCTGGACGCCGAGCTCGCGGCGAGCATCGAACGCCAGCGGGAGATGCGTCGGGAACTGGCCGCGGTCCTGGAGAACCGGGCCCTGCTCGACCTGCCGACGGACGCGGGGACGGCCACTGACGAGCTGTCACCGGACCTGCTGAACGCGGTCGAGGACCTGTCGGAGACGCAGCGGTCCCTGCTGTTGACGTACTCCAGCATTCTCACGCCGTCGGCGATGTCCATGCTGCAGGAACAGTTGGCCGCACCGCTGAGTGAGGTCGGCGCACAGTTCGAGTCCCTGCCCGCGGACGCGCCTGACGATGTCCGACGACGGCTCGCCGAACGTCTGGCTCCCGAAATCCGCACCCAACAGGAGGACCACCCGGCTCTGCGTGACCTGCACGCCTCCTCCCGCCGGGGAAGAGCGATCACCCAGTCCGTCGTCGTGCAGTCGTTGACCGAGTTCTACAACGCGGCCCAACTCGACGTCCTGCGCCTCGTACACGACCTGCTCTCACGACAGGACAACACGGGCGGCCAGGGGGAGGAGCCGGGCGGGCCGCACGGGCCGGCCGGCGGACTCGACTGACGCGGGCCGGGCGGCCGGCGCCGGTCCTCGGCCACTACTGGCTATCGGCCGACGGTTCCCAGGCCCGGGCGCAGTTCTTGCACTCCAGCATCCCGTTGAGCCGGTTGTCCGACACAATCGTCCGGGTCCGGCCACTACCGCACCCGGGACACCGGCCCCGAGCCCGGTCCCGCCGCGAAAAGTACTCGGGCCGCCACGAGTCCACGCGGATCAGCAGCCACACAATTCCGGCCACCACGAGAGCCAGACACACCACACCGACCGCCACCGCCACGTTCCCTCACCTCTCGCACGACAGGACCGGCCCCCCGGCTGGCCGAAGGGGCCAGGCTACGTTCCGCCACCGCGCGACGGACGCGGGCGGTCCAGTTCGGCCCATACGGTCTTGAGCGGTACGGGCCCGAGGCGCGTACCCCACCGATCGGCCAGAGCGTCCACGAGGAGCAGACCCCGCCCCGACTCGGCATCCGCTGCCGGACGGCGCGGCACGGGGACGCGTTCGCGGCGCGCATCGGCGACCTCGATACGGAGAGTGGCACCTCGGGCCCTCAGCCCGAGCCGGAAGTCCCGGCCATGGACGCGCCCGTGGGTCATGGCGTTGGTGGCGAGCTCGGCCACGATCTGGCGCGCTGGATCCAACGGCCAGCCCCAGGCGCGGAGTTGCTCACCCGCGAGCAGCCGCGCGAGGCGCGCGCCGCGCGGCGTGGCGGACAGCTGAACGGAGAAGTGGCCGAGGGGGCCCGGGAGTTCGTCGATTTCCGTCTTCACGGCACTCAGCCTGAGCCGCCACCTCTACGCTCCACGGTGACATTCCAGGTGCGTACGGTGACTGTCCATGCTTTGGCCAGGCCTGTACAGGCTGTCCGCAGGACCTTGCGGGTACGAAATCCGCTGGTACGGCGGGGAGTTCGCGAAGCGGTGGAGGTACGGGCGGATGGACGAGCGCATGGGCGTACGGGAGCGGGAGCCGGTTCGACCGGTGGCGGAAGAGCCCGAGGAGCCGGGGTGGGAGGTGGACCCGGACGACGAACAGGGGGTCGCCCTGGTCACCTTCGTGGGGCGGCAGTTGAGAGCGCGCCGGGAGGCCGCGGGGTTGCGGGCCGCCGAGTTCGCGACGGCGATGGGCTACGGCGAGGGCCTGGTCTACAAGGTCGAGTCGGGCAAGCGGATCCCACGCCCTGAGTACTTGGAGAAGGCGGACGACGTACTGGGGGCGGGCGGTTCCGTCTCCGCGATGAAGAACGACGTGGCGGAGGCGAGGTACCCGAAGAAGGTCCGGGATCTGGCCCGGCTGGAGGCCCAGGCCGTCGAGCTGACTGCGTACGGGAACCACAATGTGCATGGGTTGCTGCAGACTCGGGAGTATGCGGAGGCGCTGTTCGCGATGCGCCGGCCAGCACTGGAGCAGGGCCGCATGGCGCAGCTGGTGGCAGCCCGCATGGCACGGCAGTCGATCTTCGAGCGGGAACCCTCACCAGCGCTCAGCTTCGTCCAGGAGGAGGTCACTCTGCGACGCCCGATCGGAGGTCAGGCCGTGCTGCGGCGACAGCTCGAACGGCTCCTGGAACTTGGGGCGTTGAGGACGGTGGAGATCCAGGTGATGCCGACCGATACACGTGATCATGCGGGGATGAGCGGCGAGATGCAGGTGCTGAAGTTCCGTGACGGGACAGCAGTCGGACGGTCCGAAGGGGAGTTCGGCAGCAGGCCCGTGTCCGACCTCAAACAACTGCGCATCATCGAACTGCGGTGTGGCATCATCCGGGCTCAGGCGCTCACGCCAGAGGAGTCGCTGGCCTTCATCGAGCAACTGCTGGGAGAAACATGATCCGCGATACCCACGCCGGGGACCCCTCCGAGCTGTCCTGGCGCAAGAGCAGCTACAGCAGCAACAGCAACGAGCCCGACTGCGTCGAGATCGCCCACACCCAGGACGCGACCCACATCCGCGACTCCAAGAACATCCAGGCCCCCCACCTCACCGTAAGCCGCACGGCCTGGACGTCCTTCATCACGTACGCCCACGAGGGCTGACGCCAACCAGCCTTCCCCCGCCCCTGGAGCGATGTCCAGGGGCGGGGAACGTTGCGACCACCAAGGCCACGCCCTCTCGGCCCCGTCAGTCGCCTTCCAGGTGCAGTTCCAGGGATGTCTCATCCCAGCATCGCCGAGCGAGAGATCGCACTGCCGCCAATATGGCTCGCTCAGACTCGGACACATTGCCAGCGAGCACTGTGTCGACGTCAGCCAGCAATTCCGGCATGTCCTGTGCGGTCAGGACCAAGTCGCCGTACGGATCAACTCGATTCAACATGGGGAGATCGGTTGCACTACAGATCCGGACAAACAAGTCAGATGCGTCCAGCACAGCATCCTCCTGCACGAGCCACCGCCTCTTGGGGCTCGACCCCGGGTTAGCGACCTGCTTCAGGACAACATCGACACCAAAACAATTCCTCCCTGCGCCACTTGCTCTCTCACGGACCGTCCGACGGGAAAGCCGTGATCAGCGTTCGACCGGCCCAGAGGTCACCACGGCTCCGGGTCCGGGCTACGGAACCACCACCATCCGAGGCACCCGGAAAGGCCGACGGTACCGCCGCAGTCCAGTGGATCGAGTACTGGATACTCATGATCAGCAGTCAACTCCCTGTAGATCAGATCCAGTTCCGCGACCTCCATGACGATGTCCTCACTACGCTCGAGGGCGTCGCGTGCCCGCAGATCCTCGGCGTACATATCGCGCCGGTACCTCCCGTCCGGCGGCCAACCGGCCTGCATGCGCCGTACGAGCCGCTCCCAGGTCCTCAGGTCAACCTGCTCGCGAACGCCCGCACCGTGCCGAGCCGCGTACGCATCAGCCACTGGAGTGGGGAGCAGTTCCGCATGCAGCACCTCATCGATCACCTCGACTGACGCGCCCTCCAGACCCGGCACGGGAGCCTGCACAGCGATCACTCGCCACGCCTCGTCCTCGGCCTCGGGTTCAAGTACCACTGCGCGCGTGGCCGATCCGTCCGGGGCGACGGCCATGTGCGTCGTGCCAACCCCCGGGTACAGCACTGACGATCCGCACGCGGAGGCAAGGCGACCGGCGATCCCCGCCTCCCCCGGCAAGGCCCGCGCCAGCCCGTCCTCGACGTACACGTCCACCACCCGCCGCACATCTCCCTGGACAGCCCTGGTGGTCACGAGAACGGCAGCCCCCCAGTCGCGGTCCTCGACCGAGTCCCAGGCCACATCAACACTCCTGGAAGAAACTTGGCACGCCTGCGAAAAGCCTGCCTTCAGTGCCGACAGTTCAATCCCGCGCACGATCAGGAAGTCACACCTCATGGATGCGTCCCGTCATATACCTGCTTCGCCTTCGCCACATCACACGGCCAGCGATGTTTCCGAGCGGGTGATGGTGAACTGGTCGGGCGGCGTGTGGGATTGCATCAGTACCACCCGCACCTTGCGACCCTCCGGGGTGACGGCCCAGTAGTCGGAAGGAGGATGCGGATCCGCCCCGTACAGCACAACGGACTCCAACTTCCTCGCGAGCTTCGTCATCGCTTGAGACTCCTCGGGCGCCGAGACAAGAGCCTCATCCCCCGCGCAGATGTCCCAACCCTGCGCGACGTCCCCACTCACGGCATGCCGATTTACCAGAACAAGCGCGTCCCAGTTCCGCTTCTCCTGATTCCCTTCATCGGCGATGTCGATACCATCTGGCCGAATATCGAGAATTTCGGCCAACGCCTCAACCATTAGATCGTCACACACGCCCTCGACGGTCAGGAAATTATAATTCACTCATAACTCCTGTCATAGTTCGCGGGGCGGCAGTTGAAAGGCGCCGGGAGGCTGCGGGGTTGCACTTCATCAACCTCTGCAAGACCCGGCAATCGGGCCTCGCCGCCAAGCTCACGCATCTGTTGCAGGAGACTCGCCGCCACGTCACGGGCGTTCTCACGGAAGAATCCTGTCCGCCGGTAGAAGTCCTCCTCCGAGGATGGGAAGTAGAACTCCCAGGAGAACAGGACGCAGAAGCGAACGTGTAGTTCCTCCCGTGAGAACTCGACCTCCTCAGCCCTACGATGCACCGCCACAGCAGCTCGAGGTTCTCCTTGTCCGTTCCCGTTGCGACGCGGGTTACGAGGTCACCCTCCTCGCGCGAGGTCATGTATTCCAGGGCAGCGAGGAACAGCTGGCGCTGCGGATCACGGAAACGAACGGTGAATCCGCCATGCGTCACAGCGACCCGAAGAGAAGGCCTCACTTCTTCTTGTATTTCTCCTCGCTGCGGCGCGGTCTGGTCAAAGCATTGCAACTCTGCGGAGTTCAGTGCACGCTCCATTGAATCCCCTCGAGATCGTTCAAGTAGCCCCGCGTCGCCCGAGCAACCCTGCTCACGGGCTTGCACGAACTCGACCCAGCGGGATGGGAGTTCCACCGGCTGGACGTCTCGCCACCGCACAATTTCCCTGACAACCCGGCGGACCTCTCACGAAAATTTTCAGCGCCTTGAGCCATCGGGCCACTTCCCGCCCAAAATGTGCAAGTGGTCCGTCGGGACGAAATGCGAAGAATACCTCTACCCGTCGGGCCGGATCCGGGAAAACTTCACAGCCAAGGTCGGACTCAACTCCTCCACAATCCCATAACCAGGAGAACCCGGGAAAGGGAGGTTCCCGAGAAATGACGTCACGATTACTTCATCAACCTCTGCAACACCCAATCCTGCGCACTCTTCCATGAATTCAAGGACTTCTCGCCAGTTCGCACCGTACTCCCCCTTGCCGAGATACCCATCGACCATCTCGACCGTCACATCCCAAAAAAATACATGCGGCAGCACTTCGCCATTCTGATCATCCACATGTATGGCCAGCATCTCCTCGAACTCCGGGACCCTGAGCACCAGTTCATTTACAAAGTGAACACTCCGACTCATTCACAGCCTCCAATCCCACGGTACTTCTTGTGGCCACCATAGCGCCCTGCATGCGCATCGTCGATCGCCTTGATGAGCGTCTTCGCCACCTCGATATCCTTTTCCGACCTCACGACTGGAATCTTCTTCCCGCCCTTGACTCTCTTGGTGTCCTGGGTGAGGAAGTTGTTCAGACCCCGCCTGTACTCAGCAGTGCTGTTGAGGTGGCTTTTACCTTCCGCCTTCTCCGCGCCATTTGCCTCTGCACTGGCCGCGGCCATCGCCGTCCCATCGCCGACGAGTCGCCCGCTACCCACCCCGTGATACAGAGCATTTACGCGCTTCTGCAGGTCCGGATTGTCCACCTGCGGGATAGGAGCAGCATCGCCGTCATTGTTATGAACGAGCGATTCCGTGCTGCCAATGCCGACGTAATAGGTGCGGTAGCCGGCAACGCTCAGATCGTAGGTGACCTGACGCTTGGTATAGCGGTCGACTGACGTCACACCGAGCGAGTTGCCATCGAGGGAGCGGAGGGACATTCCGGCGTTGATTTCCCCCGCGTCCACCCAGGCACTCTGCCTCGGCAACCAGAAGGGGTGGGTATCCGTAGCCGTTATCGTGGCAGCGCCTGCCGCGGTCGCTACCGTCAGCTTCGTGAAATACCGATCGTCATACGTCGTGATGGTTCGCAGAACCTGGCGCGCCGCAGTCCGGCCCGTGGTCGGGTCGGTGGCGAGGACCTTGTCGCCGGTGTCGACTGTTTCGATGGGGATGCGGTGGCCGTCGGCCATCAGGACTGAAGTGCCGGGCAGGAAGGAGTGTTTGGGCTTGCAGGCCGTGCGCTTCTTCTTCGCCGCGTCGGCCTTCTTCTTCAGGGCCGCGGTCTTCTTCTTGAGCTTTTCCAGGGACTTGGACTGCTTGTAGAGGGAGGTGAGGCCCTTGGCGATCTTTGTGCCGTTGGTGATGATCTTCTTGCCGGTCTCGATGCCCTTCTTCGGGTTGAAGAGGTACTTCTTGACGAGCTTGAGCGGCATGCCGCCCGCAGCCATCAGCAGCGCGTTGATGACGGTTTCCGTGCAGGCCGAACCGTCGCCCTCCGTAATGCACTTGAGGGCATCGGTGACGCCGGTTTCCTCACCGGCGATCTTGATGAGTTCCTCGGCGGCCTTCTTCAGGTCCTTCTTCGTGACGTCGTACTTCTTGAGGGCCTTGTCGAGTTCGGACTTGGACTTGTTGTAGGCGATCTCGTCGGCGGAGAGGTTCTTGTCGCCGGCATTCTTGTTCTGGCCGTCGCCGTTGCCGTTGCCGTCGTCGGCCGGGTTGATGTCCGCCTTGCCGGGGTTGCCGCCGTCACCCTTGTACGGGCCGTCGTCGGCCTGGGCCCCTCCCCCGCCGTCGTCGCCGCAACCGTCGCCGCCGGTGACCTCGCAGACCTTCGTCGAGACCGTGTTCGCGACCGTCTCGTTGATCGACGTACCGAACAACGCCACGACCACCAGCGAGACGATCACCAGCAGACCCGCGTACTCCGTCATCGCCGCGCCGCGGTCCAGATGCCGCAGCCCCAACTGACGGGACAGGCACAGTCTCCGGCGCCACCAGCGGGACCGGGCGCTCACGCCTTCGTGCCCGTCAGCTTGTTGACCTGGGCGTCGATCAGGCCGTTCGGGAAGGCCGTCTTCTTCGGGTCGAACGGGTTGTACGTCAAGAACATGGCGACGGTCGAGCCGGAGCGCGCGTAGGCGAACTTCATCGGCATCTCGGTACTCAGACCTTCGGCCGCCTCCTCGCCCTCCGCGAGGTCACCGACGAGCGCGTACGCGACGGACTGGTCCGCGCCCTGCGGCGCCGGCTCCTTGTCCACTCGCGTGAAGGTCTGATTGTCCTCGGCCTTCGCGCCCGTCGCCGAGAAGCCGTCGCCGCAATCGGCCACGGCCGTTTCGAGCGCTTCGAGTGCCTTCGTCGCGTCTGCCCCCGACTTGTACGAGGACAAGGCAACCTGCGAACCGAGGCCCTCCTCCAGACGCTTCGCCTTCGTACCCATCACCGCCCGCCGCTCCGTCTCCGCAGCGCCCGCCGGAGCAACCTCGTTCAACGTGTCGACCAGCGGCTGACACTCACCCCCACTCGCCTTCATGCTGTCCGACGTCTCCACCTCACCCGGGCCCGGCTTCTCCACGACATAGCCCCTCAACGGGCCCGTCAGGTCAGCCTTCGCCAGGATGCGCTCGCCCAACTCGGCCGCCGACAAAGCCCCTTCAGGGGCCGCGCCCTCGTCCGCACCGGAGTCCGCACCGCCGCCGCCCCCGGAGCCGGCCTCCTCGGACGGCGCCGACGAATCCGCCCCGGGCTTCTTGGACGCACCATCCGAACCACCATCACCCGAACCGCAGGCCGCAACCGAAACACCCAGAACCACCGACACCACCGAGCCCACGACACCGCGCCGAACGACAGACAGCTTCACGAACAACCCCTCCAGACGGGCCACCACGTCGGCGGCCACGCACATGCAAACGAACGCCACCCGGACACGGGTGCACATATCACCGCACACACAAGGTCATTGGCGTTTCAATAACACCCGACCATCGTGTGCGTTCGCAAATCATGACGCAGAGGCGGACGCGTGCGCAGTGACGAAAGGGGCGAAATGGCAAGGAGGGACGGTGAGTTGCGTCACACGGCGCCCTGAACGCACCACACCCCCCGCTCCACCAGCTCACCGCTGAGGAACGAGGGGCGCGTGTACGGGCGTCGCAGTGGCCGCCCGGTGAAGGTCAGGCCTTCGGGGCCACCTTCGAGAGGCCGTTGATGATGCGGTCCATGGCGTCGCCGCCCGTCGGGTCGGTGAGGTTGGCGAGCATCTTGAGGGTGAAGCGCATCAGCATGGGGTGGGTGAGGCCGCGCTCGGTGGCGAGCTTCATGACCTTCGGGTTGCCGATCAGCTTCACGAAGGCGCGGCCCATCGTGTAGTAGCCGCCGTAGGTCTCCTTGAGCACCTTCGGGTAGCGCTGCAGCGCCAACTCCCGCTGCGACGGGGTCTGTCGGGACTGCGCCTGGACGATGACGTCCGCGGCGAGCTGCCCCGACTCCATGGCGTACGCGATGCCCTCGCCGTTGAACGGGTTGACCAGGCCGCCCGCGTCGCCGACCAGGAGCAGGCCCTTGGTGTAGTGCGGCTGGCGGTTGAAGGCCATCGGCAGGGCCGCGCCGCGGATCGGCATCGTCATGTTGTCCGGGGTGTAGCCCCACTCCTCGGGCATCGAGGCGCACCAGGCCTTGAGGATCTCGCGCCAGTCGAGTTCCTTGAACGACGACGAGGTGTTGAGCACGCCCAGGCCGACGTTCGAGGTGCCGTCGCCCATGCCGAAGATCCAGCCGTAGCCGGGCAGCAGTCGGTCCTCGGCGCCGCGGCGGTCCCACAACTCCAGCCAGGACTCCAGGTAGTCGTCGTCGTGCCGGGGCGAGGTGAAGTACGTGCGGACCGCGACACCCATCGGCCGGTCCTCGCGGCGGTGCAGGCCCATCGCGAGGGAGAGCCGGGTGGAGTTGCCGTCGGCGGCCACCACGAGCGGGGCGTGGTACGTGACCGGGGTCTTCTCCTCGCCGATCTTGGCGTGCACGCCGGTGATGCGGCCGGTGCGCTCGTCGACGATCGGAGCGCCGACGTTGCACCGCTCGTAGAGGCGGGCGCCGGCCTTCTGGGCCTGCCGGGCGAGCTGTTCGTCGAAGTCGTCGCGCTTACGGACCAGGCCGTAGTCCGGGTACGAGGCGAGGTCGGGCCAGTCCAGCTGCAGCCGGGAGCCGCCGCCGATGATGCGCAGGCCCTTGTTGCGCAGCCAGCCGGCCTCTTCGGAGATGTCGATGCCCATGGAGACGAGCTGCTTGGTGGCGCGCGGGGTGAGGCCGTCGCCGCAGACCTTCTCGCGCGGGAAGGCCGTCTTCTCCAGGAGCAGGACATCGAGGCCTGCCTTGGCCAGGTAGTAGGCCGTCGTGGAACCGGCGGGTCCGGCCCCGACGACAATCACATCTGCGGTGTGTTCGGAGAGGGGCTCGGTCACGGCGGGTTCTCCCCCGGTCTTGAGAATTCGGTGCCGTTCAGCACGGGACCTGTGCAGTCTATGGGGGCGTACTGATCGTCAACCCGAAGGGCTGCCCCGGATGACCGAATCGCTTCCCGTCGTGACATTGCGCGTCCCCACCGAAGAGGACGCCTACGCCTGGCACGAGGTCTTCGACGACCCGGATGTCATGGAATTCCACGGCGGGCCCGCGGAACTCTCGGTCTACATGGAGCTCACCGCACGACAGCGCGCGAGCGACGCCCAGCACGGCTTCTGCCTGTGGACGCTGCTCGACGCGGACGGCCGGGTGATCGGGTTCACCGGGGCGCAGCACTGGGCGCGGGACTGGGGCCCGGTCGGCGAGATCGAGATCGGCTGGCGGCTCGCGCGCAGCGCCTGGGGGCGTGGCTATGCGACGGCGGCGGCCCGGGAGACCCTCGCGCGGCTGCGGGCGTCGGGGGTGCGCGAGGTGGTCGCGATGGTCGACTCGCGCAACGAGCGGTCCGTGGCGGTGACCCGGCGGCTCGGGATGCACCTCGGCGAGACCTTCCGGACGCCGCAGTCACAGCGCGCGGGGTACTGCTTCCGGCTCGCGCTGTGACGTGAGGCCGTACTGCTGCGGGGTCCGGTCGTGACGTGGAGCGTGGAGTACGGACCGTGACGCCGGCGGCCCGCGTTCAGTGCTCCAGGCGCCAGGTGTCGAGCGCCACCCGGAAGGTCTCCTCCGAGCCGTTCGGCCAGTTCTCGTCGTAGTCGGTGAGGTAGATGGCGTACTCCGTGCCGTCCTCGGCGACGTAGCCCTGGTCGATGGCGTGCACCGTGCGGCCGGTCTTCGCCTCGGTGAAGGTGTACTCCCACACGGCGCCGGGGCGGCCTCGGTAGGTGTTCTCCTCGAGCTTGAGCCGCTGGTAGTCCGACTTCATACGGGTGCGCAGCTCGAGGGCGCGGAAGTTTTCGAGGCTGGAGACGGGGCTGTTCGGGACGACGCCGATGAGGAAGTGGGCATAGCCGGTCGAGCCGGCGTAGGTGATCTGCCCGTTCTCCTCACCGGCGCGGCTCCAGACGTCCGGTACGGCGAACGAGAAACCGGCCGGGTCCCGCAGGATGTGGAAGCCGTCGGGGGCCGTGGCCTCCTCGGTCGGTCCCTCGGCGGTCGGTCCCTCGTCGGGGGATGTGGAGGGTGATGGGTCGGCCGGTTCCGTAGGGGCGTCGGCGGCGGACTCGCCGGGTGAGCTGTCGGGGCGCTCGGAGGTGGCGACCGGTTTGTCGTCGCGGCCGGGTGCGGCCCGGTCGTTGCCGCCGTCGGAGAGCAGCAGGGCGCCCGCGGTCAGACCACCGCCGATGACGAACGCCGCCACCAGAGTCACCGTCCACACGAACGCCTTGGACCGCGGCGGCTTGGCCGGCACGCTGTGGCCCGCACCGAGGTGGAAGGTGTGGGGATCGTACGGATCGGCGGCGAACAGGCCCGCGGGGCGCGGGTGTCCGGGCGGCGGTACGGGAGGGGGCGTGCCCGGAGTGGGATCCGCCTGGGGCTCGGGCGGCGTGGCGGGAGAGTCCGGAGTGGCTGGACCTTCGGGGGAGGCGGAGGAGGCGGCGGGCGCGTCCACGGCAGTGGGCTCGTGGGGCGGCACGGCGGACTCCGGTGCCGCACCGGGCGTGGATGCCTCCGGTGCCGCGCCAGGGATGGACGCCTCCGGTGCCGCCCCAGGCGCCGCGGCCCCCGCCGGCCCGCTCGGCATCGGTGGCACCGGAGGCGCCACGAGCCCCGTCGGGCGCCCGGCCATCTGCAGCAGATACGGGCCGAGGAAGGTGGCCGCGGCGATCCAGAGCAGGCCGAAGAGCAGGGCGTCCGGCACGCTCGTACCGACCGACAGGTTGCCGCTGCCACCGAGGTCGCCCGCCGAACCGGAGGCGCGCAGGCCGAGACCGGCCACGGCGCAGAGCAGCAGGAAGAGGACCAAGTACACAGTGGCGGAAACCAGTTGCTCCCACCGGTCCCGCGACCGCGCTGCCGTGACCATGCCCATCACCACGGCACAGAGCAGGCCGAGTGCCAGGGCGCCCACCACGGCCCAGGAGTTGACCTCGTCGCCGAGCGTGCCGAGGTCGAGAGTCTCCGACTCGTAGCCGCCGCCGAGGCCCGAATTGCCGGCGAACTCGGCCTTGATGCCCGCGCCCCAGCCGAGACCGAGCACCATCGCCCCGATGTTGGGCAGGACGAGCAGCGAGAGCAGCAGGCCTTCCTGTTCCAGGTCGTCGATCTGGGTGAGGACCACGAATCCGACCAGGGAGCAGACGGCGAGGCCGATCAGGAGGGCCCGTACGGCCGTGCCGATGGCGGCGAACAGGGCCCGGGCGCCGGGACGTTCGACCAGCCAGCGGGTGAGGTCGGCCCGGTTCAGCACGCCGACGGCGATGAGCAGACACAGGGCAAGCGCTCCGAGCGCGGCGAGCAGCGGAGACGAGGACACCTCGACGCCCATGACCTCCGGCTGGGCGAACAGGCCGAGTACCAGCACGCCGCCCGTCACCACCGCGGCGACGCGTACCGCCGCCTCCAGGCCCGCGGTGCCCGCCGCCGACTCGACGAGCCGGGCGCGCAGCGTGCGGACGCGGAGGAGCGCCGCCGCCCACAGCGCCGTCACGGTGAGCGGAACGACCGACAGGCTGCCGCCACCGCTGAGTTCGGAGCCGATGTCGCCGAACGACGAGCCGTAGCCGCTGCTCGCACCGCCGACCTCGAAGCCGCCGCCGAGCCCTTGCAGGAGCAGCGCGAGCGCGATCCGCAGCCGGTCGGTGAACCCAACGACGACCTCGTCTCCCTGGTCGTACGACGGGACGGCGACGGCCACGGCCGCCACCAGGAGCAGCGCGAGCGGCCAGGCGGCCGCCTTCGCGGAACCGGCCCAGTCCCCGCGCATGGCCCGCCCGAAGAAGGCACCGACGGGGGAAGGACCGCCGGCTGGCGGGGCGTGCGCCGGGGGCGGCGGGGCCGTCGGAGGAGCGACGGGCGGTACGGCGGGGGTGGGTGGTGTCGCCGGTGGGGACGGCTTGTCGGGAGTGGGTTCCGCGGTGGCGTCAGGGGCTCCGTCGTCCGGGGTCCTCCCGCCGTCCGCGGCAGTGTCGGGCGTGGTGTCCGCGCCGGATGCGGGCGGGGCCGATTCGCCGTCGCCGGCGGGCAGTTCGGTCCGCTCCCGGCCGCACTTCATGCAGAACCTGGCGTCTTCCAGGAACTGGGTACCGCAGGCAGGACAGTACGGAGACAAGGGAGCGCTCCTGGCATAAGGCCCGAGGGGACGAGGCGGCGACACGGACGGGAGAGCGGGGCCCGGACGAGACGGCGACGCGGACGAAACGGGGATACGGCCGACGTGACGCTGGGGTGGGGTCCGCCACACACACGGACACATCCTGCACAGACCGTGGTTCCCGTCAACCCGCAGTGATCGGCGTGCTGTTGAACGTATCCGCCCCGGACTCTCGGCGGAGTCCGGGGCGGAGGCAGGACAGCGGTGCGCGGGAGTCGCGCAACGTCAGGCGGGCTTGAAGCCCCGGTGCAGGGCGACGATCCCGCCCGTCAGGTTGCGCCAGGCGACCCTGGACCAGCCGGCCTGCCCGAGGCGGGCGGCGAGCGCGGGCTGGTCGGGCCAGTCGCGGATCGACTCGGCGAGATAGACGTACGCGTCCGGGTTGGAGGAGACGGCGCGGGCGACGGGCGGCAGCGCGCGCATCAGGTACTCGGTGTACACCGTCCGGAACGGGGCCCAGGTGGGCTGCGAGAACTCGCTGATGACGACCCGGCCGCCGGGCCGGGTGACCCGGAGCAGTTCGCGCAGGGCGAGGTCCGTGTCCTGGACGTTGCGCAGACCGAAGGAGATCGTCACGGCGTCGAACACGTCGTCGCGGAACGGCAGTCGGTTCGCGTCACCGGCGGTGAAGGGCAGATGCGGATGGCGCACCTTGCCGACCTGCAGCATGCCCGTGGAGAAGTCGCACGGCACGACGTACGAGCCGGCCGCGGCGAACGGCAGCGAGGAGGTGGCCGTACCTGCCGCGAGGTCCAGGATCTTCTGGGCCGGCCGGGCGTCGACGGCCTTGGCGACTTCCTTGCGCCACAGCCGGGACTGCCCGAGGGACAGCACGTCGTTGGTGAGGTCGTATCGTTCCGCGACGTCGTCGAACATCGTGGCGACTTCGTGCGGCTGCTTGTCCAGAGATGCGCGGGTCACGCCTCCCATTCAAGCAGTACGGGGGCGGCGGCCCGCGATCGCCCGGAACGTGGCCCTGCCGAAGGCTGTCGGAGAGGAGAACGGTGACATCGCGGGCGAAGGCGTGGGGAGTGGGAGCCTGGCTCGTCGTGGTGGTCGGGGCCTGGGGTGCGACCGAGTTGCTGGACTCGGGCGTCGAGCCGGTCGAAGGGCCGCGCAGCGAACAGGGGGTCGCGCCGATGGTGACGCCACCGCCCCAGCCGTCGAGTTCGGGATGCCCGACGCCGCGGTCCCCCACCCGCGCGTCGGTCTGCGATTCCCTCCGTCTCGAGGTCCGCTCGCGCTGACCGCGTCCGTCGTCTTCGCGCCGTCGCCGTCGCCATCGCCGTCGCCGTCAGCGCGATCGGTGCACCAGCCGCCCGCCGAGCACCGTCACCAGGCACCCGCCGTCCGCCGCGAAGACCGCGAAGTCGGCCGCGCCGGAGGGCGTCAGCGAGCGGGCCAGCGGGCGCTCCGGCGCGACGGCGAGCCGGCGGATGCCCGAGCGCTCGACCGCGGTGAGCACCTCGGGGCGGCGAAACGGCCCGGCGAGCGCCGTGGTTCCGGACGCGAGCATCCGCTGCAGTCCTCGCCGGGCACTCGCGCCCCATCGGGTTCCGGTCATGTCCAGGGCGGCGAGCGCCTCGCCGGTGAGCGGTCCGCTGCCGAGCGCGTCGGCCTCGCGCGGGTCGGGCCAGTAGGTGTCGTCGAGCAGCGCGGGCGCGTCGGGCTCGTACCGGCCCGGAGTGAGGACGCCGTCCCAGGTACGGACCCTGGCCTGCTCGCCGTACCGGGCGAGCAGCTCCTCGTAGGGACCGATCGCGGCGATGCGGCTGCTGTCCACCACCAGGGCGTGCCCGAGGTCGGTCGTCGTCTCACGCAGGTCGTCGGCGTGCGGACGGACCCCCTGCACGCGGTGGATGGTGAGCAACTCGGCCTCGTCTGGGGGCGGTCGGGACCGCGTCGAAGGGAGAGCGGGCGGGGCCCGGTGGGTGACGACCGGGCCCGCGCCGTCAGTTGGAGGTGAGCAGCTTCAGCTCGGGGTGGGCCGTGCCGCCGTCGATCGCGGTGGACGACATGTGCGAGACGACGCGCTCGTCGACCGGGTCGTTCGCCGGGTCGTCGTGCACCATCAGGTGCTCGTAGGTGGTGGCGCGCTGCGCCGGGACGCGGCCGGCCTTGCGGATCAGGTCGATGATCTCGAGGCGGTTGGAGCGGTGCTTGGCGCCGGCGGAGGAGACCACGTTCTCCTCGAGCATGATCGAGCCCAGGTCGTCCGCGCCGTAGTGCAGGGAGAGTTGGCCCACCTCCTTGCCGGTGGTGAGCCAGGAGCCCTGGATGTGCGCGACGTTGTCCAGGAAGATGCGGGCGATCGCGATCATCCGCAGGTACTCGAAGAGCGTCGCCTGGGTGCTGCCCTTCAGGTGGTTGTTCTCCGGCTGGTACGTGTACGGGATGAAGGCGCGGAAGCCACCGGTGCGGTCCTGTACGTCGCGGATCATGCGCAGGTGCTCGATGCGCTCGGCATTGGTCTCGCCGGTGCCCATCAGCATCGTGGAGGTCGACTCGACTCCCATGCCGTGCGCGATCTCCATGATCTCCAGCCAGCGCTCACCGGACTCCTTGAGCGGGGCGATGGCCTTGCGCGGCCGCGCCGGGAGCAGCTCGGCGCCGGCTCCGGCGAAGGAGTCGAGCCCGGCCGCGTGGATCCGCCGGATCGCGTCCTCGACGGAGACGCCGGAGATCCGTGCCATGTGCTCGACCTCGGAGGCGCCGAGGGAGTGGATGACCAGCTCCGGGAAGGCCTCCTTGATCGCCGAGAAGTGCTTCTCGTAGTACTCGACGCCGAAGTCCGGGTGGTGGCCGCCCTGGAACATGATCTGGGTGCCGCCGAGCTCCACGGTCTCCGCGCAGCGGCGCAGGATGTCGTCGAGGTCGCGGGTCCAGCCCTTTTCGGTGTCCTTGGGCGCGGCGTAGAAGGCGCAGAACTTGCACGCGGTGACGCACAGGTTGGTGTAGTTGATGTTGCGCTCGATGATGTACGTCGCGATGTCCACGGTGTCCGCGTACCGCCGCCTGCGTACGGCGTCGGCCGCCGCGCCCAGGGCGTGCAGCGGCGCCGAGCGGTAGAGGTCGAGGGCCTCTTCCGGTGTGATCCGCCCGCCGTCGGCGGCGCGGTCGAGAACGGACTGGAGGTCGGCCTTCTCGGTCACCGGATGTCCCTTTCAGCGGGGTGTGCAACGACCGATCCAGCGTACGCCAGGCCCGCCCCGCCGACCGGAGCGCCTCCCGCGGCATCGGTCACTGCCGTCCGTCGCCGTCCTGCTGCCGCCCGTCGCCCTCCTTGAAGAGCCGTACGGTGCTGAGGATCTTGGCGACCGTGGCGTCGGACACCTCGTCGGGCACTCCGTGCACCCCGATGAGGGTCCAGGAGACGAAGTCGCCCTGCGCGTTCTCGAAGGCGAAGGTCGTCGCCTTGCCGTCGCTGTCGCACTTTCCCTGCTTCGGCGCTCCGGACGAGGTGACGGTGGCGAGGCTGCCCTCGACGCCCGCCTTGGTGCGGTACGGCTCGGCCTTGCCGAGGTCGAGGTGGGTGCGGTCGGGCTGGGTGTACGCGCCGTACACCCACTTCTTCGCGGTGCTCTCGGCGGCGTCCGCGGTGCTCTCGGCACTCCGGTTGCCGGTGGTGCCGGTGGAGGCGAGCGGGGTGTCCTCCTGGGTGCCGTCCTTGTCGTCGTCGGACGAGCACCACTTCTCCTCGAGGACGGCCGGGGCCATCATCGCGACGAGCGGCTTCTCGTCGGGGTCGTCGTCCTCGGCGACGTAGCTCACCCAGTCCGGGGACTGCCGGGCCCAGGAGGCGGGGACGTCGAAGGTGACGCCCTTCTTGGCGTTGACCACGGTCTTCCAGCCGGGGATCAGGGGGCCGGATCCGCCGCCGTTGGACGCGGAGCGGTCCGGGTCGTCGGTGTCCGGTGAGGCTTTCGACGATGCCTTCGCGGCGGGTTTCGCGTCCTGCTCGGTGTCCCCGTCGTTGCCGCGGAGGACCAGGAATCCGGTGGCTCCGGCCGCGAGGACGACTGCCGTGGCGGCGGCCACGACGGCGATGGTGGTCCGATTGCGGGGACGGCGGGGCGGCTCGGGTGCGCCCATGCCGCCGGGTGCGGGCCCCCAGCCGGCGGCGGAGGGTCCTGGCTGTCCGGGAGCGGCCGGATCGGCGTGCCCGTCATGGGAGTTCGGCTGCCCCGAGGGCGACTGCTGTCCTGGCCACATGAGCGGTCATCCTAGATGTGTCATGATCCGGCCAGTCACGCTGTACGGGGCGGGCCGCCGGAGGGTGGGGCACAAGAACGGCGCCGGCAGCCGGCGTGAGAAGGGGCAGACGATGACGACGAGTTCGCCGAACGCCCGCTCGCCCCTGCCGCCCTTCCCACCGGAACTCCCGTACGCCGCCGCACCATCGCCGTACGGCACCCCGCCCGCCGCGTACGGAACCGGGCCTTCCCCATACGACACCGGGCCTTCCGCGTACGGCACCCAAGCCCGCCCGTTCGCGCCCACGTCGCGCCACGAACTGCTCGCGCTGCGGGCCGAGGCCTTGCGCGTCCTGGTCGGCAAGGACCTTGCGCCGGTCCGGCTGGTCTCCGGCACGCTGCTCGCCCTGGCGGTGGGCACGGTCTGGGTCTGTCTCATCGGCACGGTGGACGATCTGACGCGCGAAGGAGGCGACCCGGCGCGGGCCGTGTTCGCCGCGATCGTCGGCGTGCTCGCCGCCGTGGGCTGCGCGTTCGCTCTCGTACGCGGCCGGGAACCCCGCCGGCACCGGCAACGCCTCCTGCACACCTGGGCCGCCTGGCACCAGCACCCGGCCGTCACCGCGACCCCGGTCGCACACGACCCCGACCACGCCCCGCGGGCGTCCGGCCGCTACGGCCTGCGGATCCTGTGGATGTGCGCCGCCGCCGTCGCCGTACTGTTCGGCCTGGTCCTGGTGTCACGCGGCGCCGGGAACGACCGAGCCCTGCACTCCGTGGGATTCGGCGGGCTCGGGCTCGTCCTGCTCGCCGCGGCGGCGCGGGGCGGGTGGAAGGCATGCCGACTGGCCCAACGGGTCCGGTTCACCGGCATCGACGAGATCCCGGGGGCCGAGCACCTGTCGCCGCGATCACCGAGCGCGCGTGGCACGAAACCGCTCGGTACGGCGTCCCTGCGCGACCCCCGCACACGGCTGGCCCGGTTCACGATCCGAACCCCGGCCTGGGCCGTGACCTGCGGGTCCACGCTCGTGGCCGCCCTGACCGCGGTCGCGGCCTCCGGCATCGCGGGAGTGGTGGTCCTGGTCGCCGGCGCGGTGATCGCTCTCGCCCTGGTGATCGCCATCGGCGCGTACGACTATCGGCCCCGGTACGCGGTCCCCGCCCTGATCGCCGCCATCTGCCTGGCCGGATTCGGCTTCGCCGCGAGCGAGGCCCGGATCCTGGCGGACCGCGGCGTGTGGGTCGACGGCGTGGTGACCGACGTCCGCAAACCGCGTGGCAAGGGCTCGCCCAGCTGCGGCGTACGCGACGAGGACGGGAAACCGCTCGCGCAACGCGTCTCCCAGTGCCACGACTACGAGCCGGGCGACCCGGTCCGGGTCATCGTCGACCCGGAGGCCGAGGCCTCCCCGTCGTTCAGCACACCGTCCCCGGACGGTCTCGCCGTCGCCACCGCCGTCTCGGCGCTGGTGTTCGTCGCCACCGCGACGACGGGCATGTCCCGAGGACACCGCAACCGCAGCCGCCTGCTGAGGGCACATCGCTTCCCCCACCGCCTCCCCTCCGCACGCGATCTGGCGGACACTCGGCGGGTGGCAGGGAAACGGGAATCGGACGCGGGGACGGACACCGGTGTCGACGAAGCCGCTCAGTGGCACGACCGACTGGGCTGGACGCACGGCCTGACAGCAGACGATCCGGCGGTACGAGCCGCCGCTCTGACCCGCCTCGCCGACACCCGCAGAGACATCCAGGACACACTCGACGAGCTCAACGGCATGTGGCGCCGGAAGTCCCCGCCGGGTTCGAGCAGGCGGTACCGGGAGCCGGACCTGACCCGGGCGAGCGTCAAGTACGCCGAGGCCAGGAGCCGTTCACTGCCCGACGGGCTCTGGGACCGCCCGCCCGGCACCGACATCACGCGCTGGCCCGGGCTGCCGTACGCACTGTGCTTCCTGGAGTGGGAGGCGAAGCACCCGCGGGAGTGGACGCAGCTGGCCAAGGCCTGGGGCACGAAGGAGCGCCTGCTCAAGGACCTCGCCGTGACGCATCACGCCGAGCCGGTCGCCGCGCGGCTCGCCGTCCTGGTCGAGACGGTCGTCGGCCGCCCGTACCGCTGCAAGGACCACCAGTACGTACGCATCGCCCGTGCCGTCGACTGCACGGACCTGCGCCGCGGGCTCGAGGCCGCACTCCGCTCGGAACAGGACTAGTCGCGCCGGCACGCGGGGTACGTGCTCTGGATGCTGGACCACCCCGGAGTGCCGAACACCCGTCACACCTGGCGGACTTGGCTCGCCTCGGCCCCACACTGACCGCACGCCCGCGGCGGCCCCGCCGTCAGTTCGGCTTGGCCAGGCGGGCCGTGGGGTTGCCGGCCTTCGGGTCCTTCAGGGCGTAGGTCAGACCGTCGCCGCGGGCGGTGAGCGTGACGGTGCCGGTGTTCGAGGAGCAGCGGGCGTCGTCCTTGTCCGCGGGGACGGCCTTGGCGACGAGCCGCTTCTCCGAGACGGACGTGAGCTCGAGGATGTCGGTACAGGTACTGGCGCCGAGTTCGTCCGTCATCGCGGCGGTGCCGATCTCCTCGCCCTTCTTCCCCTGCTTCACGACCACCTTCATGGTGCCCGCGGGGAGTTTCCTGCCCAGGGCGTCCGCGGTCGCCCTGCCCTCCCAAGTCCCCAGATACGTCTTGGGGATCGGTCCCGGCCCGCCCTCGTCGGGACTCGTGGTCGCGTCCGGGCCGCCCGAGGAGCCACCGTCGCTGGGACCGTCCGAGGGATGGGCGGAGGCCCCGTCGCTCGGCGCGCCACCGGCGTTCTCGTTCCCTCCCCCGCCGCCGCCGGGCAGCAGGTCGAACATGAAGGCCGATCCGAGGGTGACGGCGGCGAGCGCACCGGCGACGGCGAGCGCGACCGTGCAACTCACCTTCCGGCCACGGCCGTCGGCGTCCCGGGCGGATCCTGCCGCGACGGAGACGGACAGCTTCCCGGGACCGGTCTGTGTCGCCACGCCGTGCTGCCCGTGGGCGGCGGCCGGCGCGCCCTCCGTCCGCGGGTGATCCCCCGTGGCGGGCGTACTCGCGGGCAGGCCGCCTGCGTACGACGGGTCGGGAGGACCGAACGTCCCGCCGGCCTCAGCAGCGGCCACGTCACCGGCTGACGCGGCCCCGCCCGTCGGCCCGGCAGCTCCCGGTCCTGGCCCGGGAGCGCCCGTACCGCCATCGGTTCCTCCGGCGACGGACGCGTTGGTGAACGGCACCGGACCCGACGGCGCCTCGCCCGTCGCCTCCAGGTCGAGCAGGCTGACCGCGCTGCGGCTCACCTGCTCCACCAACGGCGCCGGCAGCCAGCCGGGGGCGGCGAGCGCGGCGGCGCCGTCGGGGGCGAGCCGGGCCGCCAGCTCCTGCGGAGTGGGCCGGTCCGCCGGATTCTTGGCGAGGCAGGCGGCGATCAGGGTGTGCAGATCACCGTCGGGCAGGGCGAGTTCGGGCTCCTCGTGGACGACCTTGTAGAGCAGCGCGGCCGACGAGTCACCGGCGAACGGCGCCCCTCCCGTGGCCGCGTAGGCGAGTACGGCGCCCAGTGAGAAGACGTCGGCCGCCCCGGTCACGCCCTTGCCGAGGATCTGCTCGGGCGACATGTAGCCGGGCGAGCCGATGGAGACGCCGGTCGAGGTGAGCGAGGCCGTCCCGTCGACGGCCCGGGCGATTCCGAAGTCGATCAGGCGCGGGCCGTCGAGGGAGAGCAGGACGTTGGACGGCTTCACATCGCGGTGCACCAGGCCGAGCCCGTGCACCGCGGCGAGCGACTCACCGAGCCCCGCCCCGAGCACCCGTACCGAATGCTCGGGCAGCGCGGGAAGCAGTCCGCGCTCACCCACCGCCCGGGACAGCGCGGGGCCGGCGACGTATCCGGTGGCGGCCCAGGGCACCGAGGCCTCCGGGTCCGCGTCGAGGACCGGCGCCGTCCAGGCCCCGCCGACCCGGCGAGCGGCCTCGACCTCGCGCCGGAAGCGTTCCCGGAACTCCTCGTCGAGCGCGAAGTGCGGGTGTACGACCTTGACCGCGACCGTGCGTCCACCGCTGCTGCGGCCCAGGTAGACGCGTCCCATGCCGCCCGCGCCGAGCCGGCCGAGCAGCCGGTAGGGACCGATGACGGTCGGTTCGCCGGCTTCGAGCGGCTGCATGGCGTGGCCTCCCCCTGGAACTGCACGTACAGGGAGGGTAGGCGCTGTACGGCAGGGGATCACGGGGTGGTCGGCCGGGAATGTCCGGGACCGCCCGTCAGGAAGTCAGCAGCTCCACGCGTGCGTCCGGTGCGAACCCGGTCGTCGGGCCGACCCGGCGCGCGAACTCCTCCACGCCCGCCAGCTGTCCGGGGCCGAAGCGGAAGTCGAGCGTCGTGAAGTACCGCTCCAGGACCGTCGCGTCGAAGGACTCCCAGCGTGCGGCCTGCTCCGCGACCTTGGTGACCTCCTCGAGCGAGACGTCACGGGAGGCGAGGAACGCCTCGTGCACCTGCCGCACGAGCGCGGGCTGCTCGGCCAGGTAGTCCTTGCGTACGGCCCACACGGCGAAGACGAACGGCAGGCCCGTCCAGTCCTTCCACATCTGCCCGAGGTCGTGCACCTGGAGGCCGAGCCGGGGAGCGTCGTGCAGATTCGCGCGCAGCGCCGCGTCCCCGATCAGTACCGCCGCGTCCGCCTCCTGCATCATCAGGCCGAGGTCGGGCGGGCAGGTGTAGTAGTCCGGCGTGACACCGACGCTCTCCGCGAGCAGCAGCTCGGCCAGGCGCACGGAGGTGCGCGAGGTCGAGCCGAGCGCCACCCTCGCCCCGTCGAGCTGGTCGAGCGGGAGCTGCGAGACGATCACGCAGGACATCACGGGACCGTCGCAGCCGACAGCGATGTCCGGCAGGGCCACCAGCTGGTCGGCGTGCTTGAGGTACTCGACGAGGGTGACGGGGCCGATGTCCAGGTCGCCGCGGACGAGCTGTTCGCTGAGCTTCTCCGGGGTGTCCTTGCTGAGCTCCAGGTCGAGCAGCGTCCCGGTGCGAGCGAGGCCCCAGTACAGGGGGAGGCAGTTCAGGAACTGGATGTGCCCGACGCGCGGGCGAGTACGAGCAGAATTGTCCACATCGCGAGGCTAGCCCCTTCTCCGGGGGATGCGACCTCGGGGTACCGAACAGTCGCTTGGCCAGGGCTTTCGGTGCGACCTTCAAGCTTCCGGGTGAAGTGATCTTGCCCCCTATCCCTTTCCAGTGACTGCGTGCTAGGCTCACCGCAAGTTGCAGTTTGGTTTCCCTTGCAGTACAGAGCCTGCGGAGCATGTGACCGCAGGCTCTCGTCGTTTTCAGACTTTTACGAATGTGCTTGACACGCGTGCAGGTTCTGGAGCAGGGACAACCCTTTGGCCCAAGGAGGGCTTTATGGCTACCGGAACCGTGAAGTGGTTCAACGCTGAAAAGGGCTTCGGCTTCATCGCCCAGGAAGGCGGCGGCCCGGATGTCTTTGTCCACTACTCCGCGATCAACGCATCCGGCTTCCGCTCCCTCGAGGAGAACCAGGCCGTGACCTTCGACGTCACGCAGGGTCCGAAGGGCCCGCAGGCGGAGAACGTCACCCCGGCCTGAACCGGAAAACCGGCCTGGCCGGTTCTCTGATCCGGAACGGATAGCAGTACCCAAGGAGCCCCTCCCCCGCTCAGGCTGGGGCGGGGCTCCTGCCTTTGTATCCGTACGCCCGTATCCGTACATCCCGCTTTCCCGTGACCCGTGGAGAAGTCGGCACGGAAAGGCCATGCGGACGGAGGGTGAACTTCCGGTTTCTCGGACGCGCGGAAACCGGACGGATCGGACGTGTCGCCGGCGGCGCGACAACGCGATGAGTGCCTTCTAGGAATCCGATTCCTCGTCCGCCCCGCAGGATGCCCCGGTACGCGGCACATTGCCGTACATCAGATAGTCGTCGACCTTCTGGTGCACGCATTTCGACGACATGTAGCCGGTGTGGCCCTCCCCCCGGTTGTCGATGACGACGGCGGAGCCGCCGAGGCGTCCGGCGGTCTCCTCGGTCCACCGGTACGGGGTCGCCGGGTCGCCGCGCGTACCGACGAGGACGATCTTCGGCGTATCCACGTTGTGGATCTTGCGGATGAAGTCGGTGCCCTTGGGCAGGCCGGCGCAGCTGATCACGCTCTGCAGTCGGGACGGGCCGAAGACGGGCGAGGCCGCCGTGTACTCCTTCAGGAGCTTGCCCGACTTCTCCTCGGCCTCGAGCTGGGCGACGGACGGACGGTCGGGGTCGTCGGCGCAGTTCACCGCGACGAGCGCGGTCGTCTCGTTGTCGGAGGGGATCTTGCCCGGCGCGAGCCGCGGGGCCGGCGTCCGGCCCGCCGGATGTCCCAGGCCCTGACCCTGGCCCTGGCCCTGGCCCGTCGGTACGGAACCGGTGAGGCGGAGCAGGGGCATCGGGTCGCCGTCGCTGCCGAGGGCGCCGAGCGCCTGCGAGAGATAGGGCCACAGTGCGCGCTGGTAGAGGGCGGCACCGATCGAGTTCACCAGGTCGTCGCCGCTGAACTGCAGTCCGTCGGCGGTCTCCAGGGGCTTGTCGTCGAGCCCCCGGACCAGTTCGTCCATGCCCTCGCGGGCCGTGCGGGCGTCGTCGCCGAGCACACAGCCCGCGTTGCCGGTGCACCAGGTGATGAAGTCGTCGAGCGCGGTCTGCTGGCCCTCGGCACTGATCAGGCCCTGCTCGGCGAGCGGCTCGACGAGGGTGTCCACACCGTCCAGCGCCATCCGGTGGACCTTCTTCGGGAACTGCGCCGCGTAGACGGCGCCGAGCCGGGTGCCGTAGGAGAAGCCCAGGTAGGTGAGCTTCTTGTCGCCGAGTGCGGCGCGCATGATGTCCATGTCGCGGGAGACGTTCACCGTGCCCATGTGCTCGAGGACCGGGCCGGAGAGCTTCTTGCACTGCTCGTACGCCTTGCGCAGGTACGCGATCTCCGCGCGGACCCCGTTCTCGGTGGGCTCCGGCAGGCCCTCGCCGTCTCCGCAGGTGACCGGGGAACTCTGGCCGACACCACGCGGGTCGAAGCCCACCACGTCGTAGGTGTCGGTGAGGTCGCCGAGCGGTTTGGCGAGGTCGGCGATGCCGGAGACACCGGGGCCGCCCGGTCCGCCGAAGTTGACGAGCACCGAACCCTTCGGCTTCGTGGAGGCCGGGATCCTGCCGACCGCGAGCTTCACGGTCCCCTTGTCGGGGGCGGCGTAGTCGAGGGGGACGGTGACCGTTCCGCACCGCATGTCCTTCGGGGCGTTCGGCAGATCGCAGGCGCCCCACTTGATCTTCTGCTGGTAGAAGCGGGCCGGACCCGGGTCGTCCTCGGCGGCGGCGAGGCCGGGCGCCCCGGCCGCGAGCAGGCCGAGGGCGGCGGCGCCGGCTATCGCACTGCGGATGCGCATTGGCAGCCCTCCTGGAAGGTGCCCCTCGGGTCACGATAGGGGCGACCTTCCGGTGTCGCCTGTTCACGCTGAGTGGCCGCCGGACGCCGCGCGCCGGTCGGCTACGTTCCGTAGAGCGTGTCGATCTCCTTGGCGAAGTCCCGCTCGATCTCCGTGCGCTTCAGCTTCAGGGACGGGGTCAGGTGTCCGCCCTCCTCGGTGAAGTCGCCCGGCAGGACGGTGAATTCGCGGATCGACTCGGCGCGCGAGACCAGCTTGTTCGCATCCTCCACCGCCCGCTGCAGGGCCTCGCGCAGCTCGGGGTCCCGCACGAGTTCCTCGGCGGGCATGCCTTCCTTCTTGCGCATCCGGAGCCAGTGGGCGATGCCGTCGGGCTCCAGGGTGAGCAGGGCGGTGATGTACGGGCGGCCGTCGCCGACGACCATGCACTGGCCGATCAACGGGTGCGCGCGCAGCCAGTCCTCGAGCGGTGCGGGGGCGACGTTCTTGCCGCCTGTGGTGATGAGGATGTCCTTCTTGCGCCCGGTGATGCTGAGATAGCCGCCGTCGTCGAGCACGCCGATGTCGCCGGTCGGGAACCAGGTGTCGTAAGCGGGCACCGCGGCGCCCTGCTCCGGGTCCCAGTAGCCGCTGAAGACCTGGTTGCCGCGGAGCAGCACCTCGCCGTCGTCGCCGATGCGCACCCCGGTGCCGGGAAGCGGCCAGCCGACCGTGCCGAGACGGGGCTGCAGCGGCGGGGTGACGGTGGCGGCTGCGGTGGTCTCGGTGAGCCCGTAGCCCTCGTAGATCTGGATGCCGGCGCCCGCGTAGAAGGCGGCTAGGCGGCGGCCGAGCGGGGAGCCGCCGCAGATCGCGTACCGGACGCGGCCGCCGAGTGCGGCCCGGATGCGCCGGTAGACCAGCGGGTCGTACAGCGCGCGGGCGGCCCGGAGGGTGAGGGACGGGCCGGGGCCGGTGCCGTGCTGCGCGGCCTCCACCGCCTCCGCGTAGCGGCGGGCGATGCCGGCGGCGCGGTCGAAGGAGGCGGCGCGGCCGAGCTTCTCCGCGGTGGCCCGGCCGGTGTTGAAGACCTTCTCCAGTACGTACGGGATGGCCAGCAGGAAGGTCGGGCGGAAACCGGCCAGATCGGCGAGCAGGTCCTCGGTCTTGATGCTCGGGGCGTGGCCGAGGCGCACCCGGGCGCGCAGGCAGCCGATCGCGACCATCCGGCCGAACACGTGCGAGAGGGGCAGGAAGAGGAGGGTCGAGGCGGGGTCGTCGGAGAGCGACTTGAACACCGGGTGGAGGAGTTCGATGGCGTTGTCGACCTCGGCGAAGAAGTTGCCGTGGGTGAGGACGCAGCCCTTGGGGCGGCCGGTGGTGCCGGAGGTGTAGATCAGGGTGGCGATGCTGTCCGGCGCGAGCGCCGAGCGGCGGTCGTCGACCGCGCCGTCCGGCACGTCGGCGCCGGATTCGGTGACCCCCTGGAGATCGTCGAAGGCCCACAGGTGTTCAAGGTCGGGGATCCGGTCGCGTTCCGGTCCGAGGGCCGCGGACTGGCCGCGCGTCTCCACCACGAGGGCGCGGGCGCCGGAGTTCTGCAGGATCCAGCGGGTCTGGAAGGGCGAGGAGGTCGGGTACACCGGCACCGTGACCAGGCCCGCCGACCAGGCGGCGAAGTCGAGCAGGGTCCACTCGTACGTCGTACGGGCCATGATGGCGAGCCGGTCGCCGGGCTCCAGGCCCTGGGCGATCAACCCCTTGGCGAGAGCGCGCACTTCGGCCGCGAAGGCCGCCGCGGTGACGTCACGCCACTCCCCCGCCGGGTCCTTCCGGCTGAGTACGGCCTCGTCCGGGGCCTCGTCCGCGTTGGTGAACGGGATGTCGGCGAGCGACCCCTGGGCGACGGGTTCGACGAGCGCGGGTACGGACACCTCGCGCACCTCGCCGTCCGCCCTGACCCGGTGGGGCTCGACGAGCTGGGGCGGCGGCGGGGTGGACGTCCTGCGGGGCATGGTGACTCCAGGGCGACTTGGTGGCGAGGTTTCCGTGACGAGAAGGAGGGTGCGGTGCGGGCAGGTGGCAGGCGTGCGGTTCAGGCGCGTTCGAGGATGGCCGTCACTCCCTGGCCTCCGGCGGCGCAGACGGAGATCAGGCCGCGGGCCGGACCCTCCCGTTCGCCGAGCAGCTTGGCAAGGGTCGCGACGATACGGGCGCCGGTCGCGGCGAAGGGGTGGCCGGTGGCGAGCGAGGAGCCCGCGACGTTGAGCCGGTCACGGTCCACCGTGCCGAGCCCGCGCTTCTCCCAGGCCGCGAGGGTGGCGAGCACCTGGGAGGCGAAGGCCTCGTGCACCTCGACCAGGTCGAAGTCCGCCAGGGTGAGCCCGGCCCGTTCCAGCATCCGGGGCACCGCGTGGGCGGGCGCCATCAGCAGGCCGTCCTCGCCGTCGCGCACATCGCCGTCGACGAAGTCCACGGCGGCCGTCTCGTACGCGGTCAGGTAGGCGAGCGGGGTGTGGCCGTGCTCGGCGGCCCACTCCTCGCTGCCGAGCAGGACGGTTGCGGCGCCGTCGGTGAGCGGGGTCGAATTGCCCGCCGTCATGGTGGGGTTCGCGCCGTCCGTGCCGAAGACCGGCTTCAGACCGGCGAGTTTCTGCACGGTGGAGCCGGGCCGCAGGTTGTGGTCGCGGGCGAGGCCGTTGAACGGCACCACGAGGTCGGTGAAGAAGCCGCGCTCGTAGGCGTCGAACAGCCGGCGGTGACTCGCGGCGGCCAGTTCGTCCTGGTCCTCGCGGCTCACCCCCCACTTGAGCGCGGTGACGGCGGCGTGCTCGCCCATCGAGAGCCCGGTCCTGGGCTCCGAGTTGCGCGGGATGTCGGGGGCCAGGTGGCCGGGGCGGATCTTGGCGAGCGCCTTGATCCGGGCGCCGGTGCTCTTCGCGCGGCGGGCCTCGAGGAGGATGCGGCGCAGCTTGTCGTTGACGCCGAGCGGGGCGTCGCTCGCGGTGTCGGCGCCACCGGCGATCGCGCTGTCGAGCTGGCCGAGGGCGATCTTGTTGGCAGCGGCGATCACGGCCTGGAGGCCGGTGCCGCAAGCCTGTTGAATGTCGTACGCGGGGGTGCGGGGGTCGAGGGCGGAGCCGAGGACCGTCTCGCGGGCGAGGTTGAAGTCGCGGCTGTGCTTGAGCACGGCACCGGCCACGAACTCGCCGACCGTCCGCCCGCGCAGTCCGTAGCGGTCCGCCAGGCCGTCGAGCGCCGCGGTCAGCATCTCCTGATTGGACGCGGTGGCGTACGGGCCGTCGGCGCGCGCGAAGGGAATGCGGCTCCCTCCGACGACGGCCACCCGCTTGACGGTTGTCATCTCTCGACCAGCTCCTGACTCTTGAGTAACCTTACTCAGAAGTAAATCTACGACCGCGCAGGGAGTCGGACAATGGCGGACCGCTATCTGAACTTCACCGGCACAGGGCCGGGCCGATTCCTGACAGGGAAGTTCGGACTTCCGCAGCCCGCGCCCCTCCACCGCTGGTCGGCCGAACGACCTTCCCTGGAAGGGCCGTTGCTGCATCTGACCGCGGGCGGAACCCCGGTTCCGGGCCTGGCCGGCGTACTGGAGCGGACCGGTCTAAGGCGGACCGATGACGCGGCGGCCGCCGAACGCCCGGCCGCCGTTGTGGTGGATGCCACATCCGTCGCGACCACCGATGACCTCGCCGCCGTGCACGCGGCGCTGCATCCGGTGGTGCGGTCCGTGGCGCGCGGCGGCCGGGTGATCGTACTCGGTGCCCCGGTGTCCGCGGACGATCACCATCAGGCGGCCGTACAGCAGGGACTCGAGGGTTTCGTCCGCTCGCTCGGCAAGGAGATCGGGGGCGGGCGCACGGTGACCCTGGTGCGCCTCACCGCGGCGGGGCCGGCCGAGTCGACGCTGCGCTTCCTGCTCTCGCCCAAGTCGGCCTACGTCAGCGGGCAGGTGATCTCCGTGGCGGCGAGCGAGGAGGCGGGCCGCCCGGACGACGCGAAGGCCGCGGGGACGCCCGAGGCGCCGCTGGCCGGCCGTACTGCCCTGGTCACCGGAGCGGCCCGCGGTATCGGCGCAGCCGTCGCCGAGACCCTGGCCCGGGACGGCGCCCGCCTCGTCCTGCTCGACGTACCGGCCGCCGAGGAGGACCTGAACCGCCTGGCGGACCGGCTCGGCGGCACCGCACTGCCGCTCGACATCACCGCCGACGACGCCGGCGAGATCATCGTCGCGGCCCTGCCCGACGGGCTCGACGTACTCGTCCACAACGCGGGCATCACCCGCGACCGGAGACTCGCCAACATGCCCGCGGACCGCTGGAGTTCGGTGCTCCAGGTGAACCTGGCGAGTGTCCTGCGCACCACCGACGCCCTGCTCGAGGCCGGCACCCTGCGCCGCGGCGGCCGGATCGTCACCACCGCCTCCATCGCCGGGATCGCGGGCAACGTCGGCCAGACCAACTACGCGGCCAGCAAGGCGGGAATCATCGGCCTGGTGCACTCGCTCGCCGCGCGCGCACTCGCCGAGCACGGCGTCACGGTCAACGCGGTCGCGCCCGGCTTCATCGAGACGAGGATGACGGCCGCGGTGCCGCTGTTCATCCGCGAGGCAGGCCGCCGGATGAACTCCCTTTCGCAGGGCGGTCTTCCCGTCGACGTGGCCGAGACCACCGCCTGGTTCGCCGCCCCCGGATCGGGCGCGGTCAACGGCCAGGTCGTGCGCGTCTGCGGCCAGAGCCTGCTGGGGGCCTGACGATGCCGACCCCCGCCACCCCGACGACCGTGACGCTGGCGCGCGCTCCGCGCCTCACCCCGCTGCTCGCCCGCGGCGCGCTGCTCTCGCCGCTGAAGCGACCCGGCGCGACGGGTGGTTCGGGCGAGGCGCCGGCCGCGCGGCTCGTCCTAACGGATGCCGCGGCGGCGCCGGAGCGGCTCGCCTCGTACGCCCGGATCTGCGGCTTCCCCGCGGACGGGCCGCTGCCCGTGACGTATCCGCACGTCATCGGATTCCCGCTGGCCATGCGGCTGATGGCCGACCGGGCCTTCCCGCTGCCGGTGCTCGGCCTGGTGCACATGACCATCGCCCTCACCCAGCACCGCGCCCTTGATCGGGCCGAGCGCCCGGAGATCACGGTGTACGTCGACGGCCTCGTCCCGCACCGCAGGGGTACCGAGGCGATCGTGGTCACCGAGGCGCGCGTGGACGGCGTACTGGTGTGGGAGTCGCACAGCCGCTATCTGGCGCGGCACCGGACGGCCGCCACCGGCACGGACTCCCCGGAGCGTGCGCCGGAGAAGGCCGTCGGGCTGCCCGCCGTCGCCGAGTGGGAGCTGCCGGCCGATCTCGGACGGCGGTACGGCGCCGCATCCGGCGACCGCAATCCGATCCACCTGTACCCGCTCACGGCTCGGCTCTTCGGCTTCCCGCGGGCGATCGCGCACGGCATGTGGACGGTCGCGCGGTGCCTGGCGGAGTACGGCGCACAGGGGCAGGTGCGGGCCTCGGCCGAGTTCCGGGCGCCCGTACTGCTGCCCGGGACGGTGACGTACGCCGCGGGGGACGGCGCCTTCGCACTGCGTACGCCCGCAACAGGTGGGCGCCCGGGGCGCGTTCACCTCACCGGGGAGATCGCCTCGGACTGAATCCGTGCGGCCGTCGGGGGCGGCGGTCGGTGCGATCAGGTGCGGAGCCGGTCATTTCGGTGGTGACCAGGACTTGCCGTCCATCAGGTTCCCGAGGCCCGACCAGGAGAAGTTCATCAGGGTCGCCGCGGCCTCCTTGGCGGTGACGCCCGAGGCGGCGTTCGCCCACACGGCGAGCGACTCCGCGGCGCCGACCAGCGCCTCGGCCAGACCGGCCACGTCCGCTTCGGGAAGCAGCGGATTGTCGTGCGCCTCGCGCGCCGCCTCGGCGATGAGCAGCGTGACGAACGCCACGATCTCCTCGCGCATCACGGCCACCTCGGCGGCGAACGGCTCGCCGTGCGTCCGCGCCTGGCTGTGCAACACCGCCCAGGCGTCGGGGTGTTCGGCGGTGTGGGTGAAGAACGCCCGCAACCCGGCCCAGAGTTGCCGGTCGGCGGGCTCACCCGGCGTGACCCCGCTGCGGACGGCGTCCACCAGGGCCGCGGCCTCGCGCCTGATGCAGGCGGTGAACAGCTCTTCCTTGGAGTTCAGATACAGGTAGACCAGCGGTTTCGACACTCCGGCGAGCTCCGCGATCTCGTCCATCGACGCCGCACGGTAGCCGCGCTGTCCGAAGATGCGCACCGCCGCGTCCATCATCTGCTGCTCCCGTACGGCACGCGGCATCCGCTTGCCCTTCACAGCCCCCACGCCGGTCGCCCTCCCGATCCGCCCAACTACTCCTTGGTAAGCCTACGACCCGGCCGAGGCCTGCCGGACCCTGCGGCCGTGAACGGCAGACGGCCGCGCTCCCCGAGCGGGAGGAGCGCGGCCATCGAGGCGCCGGACGGACCCGGCGGTGGATCAGACGGTCGATCAGGCGGTGGCGGGTGCCGGGACCGCCGCCGACTCGGACTCGTCCGAGTCGAAGTCGTCGATCGGGGACGCCGTGGCGGAGTCGTACGCGTCCTTGTCGAGGATCTTCTCGCGAGCCGCGACGATCACCGGGATCAGCGCCTGGCCGGCGACGTTCGTGGCCGTACGCATCATGTCCAGGATCGGGTCGATGGCGAGCAGCAGACCCACGCCCTCCATCGGGAGGCCGAGCGTCGACAGGGTCAGGGTCAGCATGACCGTGGCTCCGGTCAGACCCGCGGTGGCCGCGGAGCCGATGACCGAGACGAACGCGATGAGCAGGTACTCCTTGATGCCGATCTGCACGTCGAAGATCTGCGCGACGAAGATCGCGGCGATCGCCGGGTAGATCGCGGCGCAGCCGTCCATCTTGGTGGTGGCGCCGAACGGCACCGCGAAGGACGTGTACTCCTTCGGCACACCGAGACGCTCGGTGACGCGCTGGGTGACGGGCATGGTGCCGACCGAGGAGCGGGACACGAAGGCCAGCTGGATCGCGGGCCAGGCGCCCTTGAAGAACTGCAGCGGGTTGAGCTTGGCGACCGACGAGAGCAGCAGCGGGTAGACGCCGAACAGCACGATGGCGCAACCGATGTAGATGTCGGCGGTGAAGGTCGCGTACTTGCCGATCAGGTCCCAGCCGTAGTCGGCGATGGCGAAGCCGATGAGGCCGACGGTGCCGATCGGGGAGAGCTTGATGACCCACCACAGGGCCTTCTGCAGCAGCGTGAGGACGGACTCGCTGACGTCGAGGATCGGCTTGGCCTTCTCACCGATCTTCAGGACGGCGATACCGGCGACGACGGCCATGAAGACGATCTGCAGGACGTTCAGGTCGGTGAACGGCGTGATGATGTTCTCCGGGATGATCCCGGTCAGGAAGTCGATCCAGCTGCCGGTCGAGTCGGGCTTGGCGCCGTCCTTCGGAGTCAGGCCGGTGCCGGCGCCCGGGTTGGTCAGCAGACCGATGGCGAGACCGATGACCACGGCGATCAGCGACGTGATCATGAACCAGAGCAGTGTCTGGCCGGCGAGCCGCGCCGCGTTGTTGACCTTACGCAGGTTGGTGATCGACACCAGGATGGCGAAGAAGACCAGCGGGGCCACGGCCAGCTTCAGGAGCTGGATGAAGATGCTGCCGATCTTGTCGAGGGTGGTGACCAGCCAGCTCACGTCCTGGCTTCGGGCCAGCCAGCCGAGCAGGACGCCGAGCACGAGACCGGCCACGATCTGGGCCCAGAACGGGATCTTGGGTATCCCGAAGCCGGATGGCTTATGGGTGGTGGCGGTGGAATTCGCGGACACGGACACACTCCGGTGAGGAACGCACAGGGGCAGGGACAGGGGGTGCAGGTGGAGCGACGGCCGCAGGCGGTCGTACGCGAGGCCCGGACGGGGACCCGGCGCTTGCCCTCAGGGGCGCCACTGCAGTTTGACGCTTCGTCAGGCGCGGCAACAGGCCGCGGGCAGGAATCCGCGGCGACATGTTGCGGACATACAGCGGCAGAGGTCGATGTGCAGGCGCGCCACGAGCGGAACGCTCGGCTCCACGAGCGTGTGGCTCGTGGGCATCGCAGGCGCGGCTGATTTCATCACGTCGAATACGTTAACACTCGTACTTTGAGAACATCAAAGGTGTTCTTTGAGCCTTCCCTGTGGATCAAAGGCTGACCTCTGGCCACCCCGGACCACCTCGCACCCACCGGGACGCCACCCACGGCAACGCCTCCGGCGGGCGCACCGCAACTCCCTTATGGGATACCGGAGTTCACCCGTAAAAGTACGTACCAAAGTCGAACGCCCCGGCACGAGCGGCATGCTCGCACCGGGGCGCCCGGAAGTCTGCTGTGACGAAGGTTACGAGGCGGAAGCGGAGCCCTGCGCCTCGGAGCCGGTGGACCGGGTCTGCGCCCGGCTGCGCTCGGCCGCGTCGATCTCGTCGTCCTCCATCGAGCGGTTGGCGGCCAGCTTGGTACGGGCCTTCTCGCGCGCGCGGTCGATACCGGGCGCGATCTGCTCGGACATCGCGTCGCGCTGGCCGCGGAGCAGGACGAAGCTGAGCGGGGCCGAGACCACGATGGCCAGGACGAGGACCCAGAAGAGGTTGGAGGAGCCGAGCCCGGACGGCAGCCAGCCCAGCGCGACCAGGCCCCAGATGGCCAGGAAGCAGCCGGCGAAGATGCCGATGCGCAGTGCGGTGTAGCGGAGGGTGGCACTCGCCTTCGATGACACGGCCGGCCTTCTCTCTGATTCGTCCTGACTGTCCTGCCCGACCAGTGAAGCATGTCCGGCCCGGTCCCCTTCACAGACCCCCTGGGCCTGTGAGAGGCCTGCTCACCCCAGGGGCAGCAGCATCGTGACGTCGTCGCGGTCGTCTCCCGGTGCCACCCGGATCATCCCGGGGACCCGGCCGACCTCCTTGTAGCCGCAGGCTTCGTAGAAGCGGTCGGCTCCGGTGCCGCCCCGGCAGGTGAGCCGGATCGCCTCGATGCCGTCGAGGGAGCGGGCCGCGTCCGCGGCGGCGGCCATCAGGTCCCGGCCGTATCCCTCGCCCTGGTGCCGCGGGTGCACCATCACCGTGTACAGCCACACCCAGTGCCGCATCAGCCGGTGCGCGTTGTACGTGAGGAAAGCGGAGGCGGCGACGGCGCCGTCCTCGTCGTACCCGACCAGGAGCCGGGTGCGCCCCTCGGCCATCGCCGCGAAGTGCCGAACCAGCTCGGGACGTACCTCCTCGGCGGTGACGGGCGGCACGAAGCCGACCGCACCGCCCGCGTTCGTCACGTCGGACCACAGGGTGAGCAGTCCGTCCCGCAGAGCGGGATCGACCGGTGGGTCGAACCGGAACGTCAACGCCATCGGTCAGACCCGCATGGCCTGCGGCGACTCCCGCCGGTCCGGGTCCGGACCCGGGTACTCGCGGAGGATCTCGTACCGGGTGTTCCGCTCGACCGGGCGGAAGCCGGCGTCGCGGATCAGGTCGAGGAGGTCGTCACGGGTCAGCTTGTTGGGCGTGCCGTAGTTGTCCGCGTCGTGCGTGATCTTGTACTCGACGACCGAACCGTCCATGTCGTCCGCGCCGTGCTGCAGGGCGAGCTGGGCGGTCTGCACGCCGTGCATCACCCAGAAGACCTTGACGTGCGGGACGTTGTCGAAGAGGAGGCGGGAGACCGCGAAGGTCTTCAGGGCCTCGGCGCCGGTGGCCATCGTGGTGCGCGCCTGGAGCTTGTTGCGCACCTTGCCGTCCTGCATGTCGACGAAGTCGTGCTGGTAGCGCAGCGGGATGAAGACCTGGAAGCCACCGGTCTCGTCCTGCAGCTCACGCAGCCGAAGCACGTGGTCCACGCGGTGCCGCTGCTCCTCGATGTGGCCGTAGAGCATGGTGGCCGGGGTCTTCAGACCCTTCTCGTGCGCCAGGCGGTGGATCCGCGACCAGTCCTCCCAGTGGGTGGCGTGGTCGACGATGTGCTGGCGGACCTCCCAGTCGAAGATCTCCGCGCCGCCGCCGGTGAGCGACTCGAGTCCGGCCTCGATGAGCTCGTCGAGGATGTCCGACGCGGACATGCCCGAGATCGTCTCGAAGTGGTGGATCTCGGTGGCGGTGAAGGCCTTCAGCGAGACCGTCGACGGCAGGGCCTTCTTGAGCTCGCTCAGGGACTTCGGGTAGTAGCGCCACGGCAGGTTGGGGTGCAGGCCGTTGACGATGTGCAGCTCGGTGAGGTTCTCGCCCTCCATGGCCTTGGCCAGGCGGACGGCCTCCTCGATACGCATCGTGTACGCGTCCTTCTCGCCCGGCTTGCGCTGGAACGAGCAGTACGCGCACGAAGCGGTGCACACATTGGTCATGTTGAGGTGGCGGTTCACGTTGAAGTGGACGACGTCGCCGTTCTTCTGCGTCCGCACCTCGTGGGCGAGACCGCCGAGCCAGGCCAGGTCGTCCGACTCATAGAGCGCGATCCCGTCCTCGCGGGTCAGCCGCTCCCCGGCCCTGACCTTGTCCTCCAGCTCGCGCTTGAGCCCCGCGTCCATGTACGGCCTCGCAATCCTTCGTCAAACCGTTCGCCAAACGGGCAACGCCCACGGTACTCCCCCGCCGACGGCGCCCAAGGGGCGGCCGTCCCCAGCGGTCAGGCCTCTTCGGGCAGTTCCCCGACGCGGTTCTCCCACTTGGTCGAGAGCACGATCGTGGTGCGGGTGCGGGAGACACCCTTGGTCCCGCTCAGCCGACGGATGGTCCGCTCCAGCCCGTCCACGTCGCCGACGCGGACCTTGAGCATGTACGAGTCGTCGCCGGCGATGAACCAGCAGTCCTCGATCTCGTGCAGATCCCGCAGCCGGACCGCCACGTCCTCGTGGTCGGCGGCGTCGGACAGGGAGATGCCGATCAGAGCGGTGACACCGAGGCCGAGGGAGGCGGAGTCGACCGTCGCGCGGTAGCCGGTGATGACACCGGCCGCCTCCAGGCGGTTGATGCGATCGGTGACGGACGGGCCGGAGAGGCCCACGAGGCGTCCGAGCTCGGCGTAGGAGGCCCTGCCGTTCTCGCGCAGAGCCTGAATGAGTTGCCTGTCGACCGCATCCATATGCCTGGAGCCTTCCATTGTTCAGCGATGTTGCAGCTTAACTTATAGAATCTAAGGCGCACAGGGTCAACACCCTGCGATCATTCAATGATCCGTCGAAAGTCATACACGACGAAGAAGCAGAGGCGGTCCGGGTGTCGCGGTGCACGCCGCCCGCACGGCAGCCGGTCTACGCCGAGCCCCGAGAGCCGCCGAGCTCCCCCTCCCAACGGCGGTACAGCGTGTGCGGCACTCCGACCGCGTCCAGCGCCCGGCCGGCGACGAAGTCCACCAGATCCTGGATGTGCGTGGCCCCCGCGTAGAACGCCGGTGACGCCGGAAGCACCACCGCGCCCGCCTCGTCGAGCGCGACCAGGGACTTCAGCGTCTGACCGCTCAGCGGAGTCTCGCGTACCGCGACCACCAGCGGGCGCCCCTCCTTGAGCGTCACGCTCGCGGTCCGCTGCAGCAGGTCCTTGGACAGGCCGAGGGACACCCCCGCCACACAGGCCGTCGACGCCGGGACGATCAACATGCCCTTGACCGGGTACGAGCCGGACGACGGCCCCGCCGCGAGATCGCCCGCGGCCCAATGGCGTACGCGGTCGGCCTCGATGCCCTCCGGGACGGCGAAGGTGCCGGGCTTGCCGTCGGCGCCGCGGGTCAGCCAGGCGCGCAGGTCGTCCTGCCAGTGCGCGTCGCGAAAAGCGATGCCGGTCTCGTCGAGCAGGGTGAGCCGTGCCGCCCTGCTCACCACCAGATCGACGCTCTCCCCCGCGGCGAGCAGCCCCCGCAGGACGGCGGCCGCGTACGGAGTGCCGGAAGCGCCGGAGACACCCACCACCCAGGGGCGACGGGCCGGTGCCGCACCGCTTCCGGTGCCGTCCGGCGGGCGGACTTCCTCTTCACGATCCTCACGCTCCACGCGTCCGAGCCTATCCGCCCCGCTCCGGCGGAACCCGGGCGCCCGCACCGGACGTTGACCAGACAGAAAGGGGCAAGCGGTGGACCGCGCCACCGCGCCGACCGAGGGGGACCGTCATGGCGTACGGGACACAGGGCCGAGGGACAGCGGGCGGCGGGACGTGGCGGCCGCCGTCGCGGCGCGAGCGGGCGAAGGCCGCGGCCGTGGTGATGACCGCCTGGCTCGCCCTGCTGTGGGCCCTCGAGCTGATCGATGTGGCGAGCGGCCACGCCCTGGACACCTTCGGGATCTCGCCGCGGGAGGTGGGCGAGCTGCGGGACGTGGTTCCGGCCGCGTTCATGCACTTCGGCTTCGACCACCTCTCGGCGAACAGCGTGCCGCTGTTCGTCCTCGGCTTCCTCGCGGCCCTGTCCGGGATACGCAGGTTCGCGGCGGTGGTCGCGGTGATCGTGCTGGCCAGTGGACTCGGGGTCTGGTTCACGGCGCCCGCGTACTCGACGACCGCGGGCGCGTCCGGAGTGGTCTTCGGGCTGCTCGGCTATCTGCTGGTACGCGGGTTCGTGGACCGGCGCATCGGCGATGTGGTGATCGGGCTCCTGGTCGGCCTGGTGTACGGCTCACTGCTGTGGGGCGTGCTGCCGTCCGCTGCCGGGGTGAGCTGGCAGGGCCATCTGTTCGGGCTGGTCGGCGGGGTGGCAGCGGCGTTCCTGTTCCGGCGCGAGGAGCCGCGGACGGTCACTGCCTGAGCGGCGCCCGGGGTTCCCGGGCGCCGTCGCGTCGCGTCGCGTCGGACAGACGTTTCGGAGCGTCGGACAGACGCTTCGGGCCGTCGACGTCAGACCGTCAGGCCGCGGACCAGCAGGTCGAGCAGGGCGCAGACGAAGAGCGCGATCCCGATGAATCCGTTGACCGTGAAGAAGGCCCGGTTCAGCCGGGACAGATCGTGCGGCCGCACGATCGAGTGCTCGTAGAGGAAGGCCGCACCCACGATCACCAGGCCGATCCAGAAGAAGACCCCGGCGTCGGTGGCGAGCGCGTACCAGACGAGGAGCGCCGTCGTGACGGCGTGACAGGCCCGCGCCCCGTACAGCGCCGCGGGGATGCCGAAGCGCGCCGGGACCGACTTCACGCCGTGCGCCCGGTCGGCCCCCACGTCCTGGCTGCCGAAGATCAGGTCGAAGCCGCCGATCCACACCCCGACCGCGAGGCCGAGAATCACCGCGTCCCAGGACCAGCTGCCGGTCACCGCGATCCAGGCGCCGATCGGTCCGATGGCCTGGGCGAGACCGAGGATCGCGTGCGGGAAATTCGTGAACCGCTTGCCGTACGGATAGACCACCATCGGCACCACGGCGATCGGCGCGAGCATCAGGCACAGCGGGTTGAGCAGTGCGGCCGCGCCGAGGAAGACCACGAGCGCGACCAGGGCGCCGGTCCAGGCCGACTTCACCGAGACGGCGCCGGTGACGATCTCCCGGTTCGCGGTGCGCGGGTTCCTGGCGTCGATCTCGCGGTCGATGATCCGGTTGCAGGCCATCGCGAAGGTGCGCAGGCCGACCATCGCCACGGTGACGAGCAGCAGCCGGCCCCAGTGGATGTTCCGGTCGAGCTGGAACATCGCGGTCAGCGAGGCGATGTACGCGAAGGGCAGCGCGAACACCGAGTGCTCGATCATGACCAGGCGCAGGAAGGCCCGCACCTTGCCCGGATGCGCCGGTTCCGGTGCGCCGAGCACGCCTTCGGCGGCGCTCACAGGCCGTACTCCTTCCAGCGGCGGTCGACGACGGCCGCCGTGTTCGGGTCGGACTCGACCATCTCGGGCCAGCCGCCGTCGCGGGTGTAGCCCTCCTCGGGCCACTTGCGCGTGGCGTCGATCCCGGCCTTGCCGCCCCAGAACTGCTGGTACGAGGAGTGGTCGAGGTGGTCGACCGGTCCCTCCACGACCGACAGGTCGCGGGAGTAGTCGGTGTTCCCGAGGGCGCGCCAGGAGACCTCGTGCATGTTGCGCACGTCGCAGTCGGCGTCGACGATCACGATCAGCTTGGTCAGCGACATCATGTGGGCGCCCCAGATGGCGTGCATGACCTTCTGCGCGTGCTTCGGGTACTTCTTGTCGATCGCGACGATCGCGCAGTTGTGGAAGCCGCCCGACTCCGGCAGGTGGTAGTCGACGATGTCCGGGACGACGATCTTGAGCAGCGGCAGGAAGAAGTGCTCGGTCGCACGGCCGAGCGGACCGTCCTCGGTCGGCGGGCGGCCGACCACGATGGACTGCAGCAGCGGGCGCTCCCGCATCGTGATGCAGTCGATCTTCAGCGCGGGGAACGGCTCCTGCGGCGTGTAGAAACCGGTGTGGTCGCCGAACGGCCCCTCCGGCAGCATCTCCCCCGGCTCCAGCCAGCCCTCGATGACGACCTCGGCCTGCGCGGGCACCTGCAGCGGCACGGTCTGGCAGTCGACCATCTCGATCCGCCGCCCCTGCAGGAACCCGGCGAACAGGTACTCGTCGATATCACCGGGCAGCGGCGCCGTGGACGCGTAGGTCACCGCGGGCGGGCAGCCGAAGGCGATCGCGATCGGAAGCTTCTCGCCCCTGCGGGCGGCCACCTGGTAGTGGTTGCGGCTGTCCTTGTGGATCTGCCAGTGCATGCCGATGGTGCGGCGGTCGTGGCGCTGCAGCCGGTAGAGGCCGAGATTGCGGATGCCGGTCTCGGGGTGCTTGGTGTGGGTCAGGCCCAGGTTGAAGAACGAGCCACCGTCCTTGGGCCAGGTGAAGAGCGCCGGCAGCAGATCCAGGTCGACGTCGTCGCCGCGCAGCACCACCTCCTGGACGGGGGCGGCACTGGACTTCACCTTCTTCGGCGGCACATGGACCATCGAGCCGAGCTTGCCGAACGCTTCCCGGGCGCCCATGAAGCCCTGCGGGAGTTCGGGCTTGAGCAGGCCGCCGATCTTCTCGCTGATGTCGGTGTACGACTTCAGGCCGAGCGCCTTGAGCAGGCGGCGGTCCGTGCCGTAGACGTTCATCGCCAGGGGCATCGAGGAGCCGCGGACGTTCTCGAAGAGGAGGGCCGGGCCGCCGGCCTTCTGCACCCGGTCGACGATCTCGCCGACCTCCAGGTACGGGT
The DNA here is from genome assembly GCF_003574445.1 of Streptomyces sp. YIM 130001. GTDB lineage: Bacteria > Actinomycetota > Actinomycetes > Streptomycetales > Streptomycetaceae > Streptomyces. Next base: position 55,431 of record NZ_KZ984548.1, on the reverse strand, counting down.
CGACCTCGGCCTTGATGCGCTTGAGGTCGCCCTCGCGCTCCAGCGCCCGGAGCAGGGAGCGAAGATCGTCGTAAGCCATACGCCCCAGTATCGGGCACCGACTACCCTGGACTCACCACCGGGGGCGGGCGAACGGCCGCCACCACACTTGATCTATCAGGGGATGCCGATGCGCGTGCTGATGTTCCTGGTCCCGCTCGCACTGAGCATCTACGCCTTCATCGACTGCATCAGCACCGACGAGAAGCACATCCGTCACATGCCGAAGCCGCTGTGGGCGATCCTCGTGCTGCTCTTCCCGCTGGTCGGTTCGCTGTCGTGGCTGATCGCGGGCAAGGAGCGGGCCGCGGTCCGACCCCGGCTCGCGGGCGGCGGCTGGGTCGCACCGGACGACAACCCGGACTTCCTGAAGTCCCTCGGCGACGACAAGCCGCAGGGCACCACCGACAAGCCGGAAGGCCGCGGCGACAAGTCTTCGGACGACGGCCCGGAGGACACCCCTCCGCGCGGCTGAGCGCCGAGTCCAGGTACGCCGAAGGCCGGTTCCCGCCGCGGGAACCGGCCTTCGGCGCAGTGGCTGCGAACGGGTCCGGTCAGACGCCCGCGTACGAGTGCTTGCCGGTGATGAAGATGTTCACGCCGTAGTAGTTCCACAGCCAGGTGGCGAAGGCGAAGAGCGCCAGGTAGGCGGCCTTGCGGCCCTTCCAGCCGGCCGTCGCCCGCGCGTGCAGGTACGCGGCGTAGGCGACCCAGGTGACGAACGACCAGACCTCCTTGGGGTCCCAGCCCCAGTAGCGGCCCCACGCGTCACCGGCCCAGATCGCGCCCGCGATGATCGTGAACGTCCACAGCGGGAAGACCGCCGCGTTGATCCGGTACGAGAGCTTGTCGAGCGAGGCCGCCGAAGGCAGCCGCTCGAGCACGGAGGTGGCGAAGGAGCCGGGCTTCCCGCCGTTCGCCAGCTTGTTCTCGTAACTGTCGCGGAACAGGTAGAGCAGGGTGCCGACCGCGCCCAGGTAGAAGACGGCGCCGCAGAAGATCGCGGTGGAGACGTGGATCCACAGCCAGTACGAGTCGAGCGCCGGGACCAGCTGGTCGCTGTCCGTGTAGAGCCACGTGGTGGCGACGCCGAGGTCGAGCAGCACTGTCGTGACCAGGATCAGGCCGATCCAGCGGACGTTCTTCTTGAGCGCGAGGAGCACCAGGTACGCGCCGACCGCCACCGTCGAGAAGGTGACGGAGAACTCGTACATGTTGCCCCAGGGGGCCCGCTGCACCGACATCGCGCGGGTGACCACACCGCCGGCCTCGACGAGGAAGCCGACGATGGTCAGGGAGACCGCGATCCGCCCGTAGATATCGCCCTGTTCGGTGCCGCCGTCCGCGCCCGGACCGTCCGGGACGTCCCGGGTGCCGGCGGCGGAGCGGGTGACGACCTTGGGCCGGTCGAGGACCGCGGTGCCGCCCTTGGCCTTGGCGGTGACCTGCACGGCGGGCGCGGCCGCGGCGCCGCCGGTCAGCGCGGCGGCCGTGCGGCCGACCTTGCTGCGGCTGCCGAAGACCCACTCGGCGATGTGCGCGAGGAACGCCAGGGTGTAGACGGCCATCGACGAATAGACCAGCACATTGCTGATGTTCGCCAGGTTTTCGTTGGTGGCGGCGGCGAGAGTCATTTCTCAGCCCCTTCGGCAGGGTGGTCGGCAGCCTCTTCAGCGGATTCGGCTGGGTCTTCGGCGGATTCGGGGGAATCCAGGGCGGTGGCTTCGGACGGTTCCGCGGCGGGCTCGGCCTCGGCGGCGGTGGGCGCCGTGGCGTTCAAGGTGACGGCCAGATCGGCGAGTTCCTCGGGCAGCTTCGCCGACTCGCTGCGGCCGAGGCCCGCCATCTCGACGACGGTGACGCCGTCGGGGCCTTCGGTGGCGCGGATCCAGACGCGGCGGCGCTGGATGAACAGCGAGGCGACCAGGCCGGAGAGGGCCAGGATCGCGCCGCCGAGCGCGAGGCCGTTGCCCGACTGGTGGGAGACCTGGAAGGACGCCCACTCCTTGAGGTCCTTCTCGAAGGTGACGGAGCCGGCGCCGTTCGGCAGCTTCATCGTCTCGCCGGGCAGCAGCCGCTGCTTGAGCAGTTCGCCGTCCTTGTCCTCGAACTTCTTCATCTTGCTGGTGTCGAGCTGGTACACGTTCTGCGGCAGCCCGGAGTCGATGCCGAGGCTGCCGTGGTACGCGGAGAGCGCGAGCACCGGGAAGTTCGGTGCCGGGAACTGCGAGAACATCTCGCCCTTGCCCTCGCCCGCGAAGGTCGGCACGAAGAACGCGTTGAAGCCGAGCTGCTCCTTCTTGCCGTCCTTGTCGCGGTACCCGTCGGCGACCTTGATGGCGCCGGTCGAGGTGCTGTTGCTGTCGATCGGGAGCAGCGGCACGGCGCCCTTGTAGGAGACCTTGCCCTTGCCGTCCCGGACGGTGACGACGGGCGCGTAGCCGTGGCCGATGAGGTAGACCTTCGTGCCGTCCACCTCGAGCGGCCGGTTGACCTCGATCTCGGCCTTCCGCTCGGTGCCGTCGGTGCCCTTGGTCCAGCTCACGTGGGCCTTGTACACGCGGGGCGTGCCGCGCTCGGGACCGGACTGCGCGTACCGGCCCTCGAAGCGGTCCAGGCTGAAGCTGAACGGGTCGAGGTCGTCGGTGTCGAAGAAGCTGCCGGACTTGAAGTCGTCGTACTGGGTGAGGTGGTTGGCGAATCCGTCGCCCTCGACGACCAGCTTGCCGCCCTCGGACTTGAAGAGGGTGCCGGTGGCGAAGGCCACCAGCATCACGATCAGCGAGACGTGGAAGAGCAGGTTCCCGGCCTCGCGCAGATAGCCCTTCTCGGCGGCTACGGCGTCGCCGTCGGCGTGGGCCCGGAAGCGCCGCTTCCTGAGCATCGCGAGCCCGGCCGCGCGCACGTCCTCGGGGTCCGCCTCGGTGTGCCAGGTGGTGTAGGCCGGCATCCGGTCGAGCCGCCCGGGGGCGCGCGGCGCACGGCTGCGCAACTGCCCGACGAACTGCCAGGTGCGCGGGACGATGCAGCCGATCAGTGAGATGAAGAGCAGCAGGTAGATCGCGGAGAACCAGACCGAGCTGTAGACGTCGAACAGCTGGAGCTTCTCGTAGATCGGGGTGAGCGTGGTGTGTGCGGCCTTGAAGTCCTGCACCTTGAGCTCGTCGACGCTGTTCTGCGGGATCAGCGATCCGGGGATCGAGCCGAGCGAGAGCAGGAAGAGCAGGATCAGCGCGACCCGCATCGAGGTGAGCTGCCGCCAGAACCAGCGCAGCCAGCCGATCACCCCTATCGACGCCACGCTCGGCGCTTCCTCCTTGGGCGCCGTCGACAGCTGGGCACCGGCGGCGAGCTCCCGCTCGTCGGCGTCGGCCCCGCTCGTCGCGTCGGTTTCCGTCTTGCTCATTGCTCAGATCCCTACGGTGAAGCCGCTTGTCCAGACCTGCATCTCGGACACGATGCTGTCCCAGACACCGGTGACGAGCAGCAGTCCGGTCGCGATCATCATCACGCCGCCGATGCGCATCACCCATACGTAATGCCGCTTGACCCAGGCGAAGGCGCCGAGAGTCCGCCGGAAGGCGACCGCGGCCAGGACGAACGGCACGCCGAGACCGAGGCAGTACGCGACCGTCAGTATGGCCCCGCGGCCGGCGCTGGCTTCGCTCAGGGCGAGCGTCTGCACGGCGCCGAGTGTCGGCCCGATGCACGGCACCCAGCCGAGGCCGAAGAGCGCACCCAGCATCGGCGCCCCGACCAGGCCCGTCGTGGGCCGGTTGTGGAAGCGGAACTCGCGCCTGGTGATCGACGGCATCGCGCCCATGAAGAACAGACCGAGCAGGATCGTCAGGGCGCCGAACACCTTGGTGATCACTTCACGGTGCTCGAGCAGCGTCGAGCCGATCCCGCCGAACAGCGCCCCCGTGGAGACGAACACGGCGGTGAAGCCGAGGACGAAGAGTCCGGCGCCGGCTGCCATCCGCCCGCGCTTGGCCTCGGCGAGGTCGGCTCCGCTGACGCCGGTGACGTAGCTGAGGTAGCCGGGCACCAGCGGCAGGACGCACGGGGAGAAGAAGGAGACGAGTCCGGCGAGCAGAGCGATCGGGAGCGCGAGCAGGAGTGCACCGTGCAGCACGGTCTGCTCGGGGCCGGCGAGCGTGACGGCCGCCACGTCGGCGGCGGCCGTGTGCAGATCGGCCGCGTGCACGGCCTGTTCGGCTGCGAGGAGCTGCACCGGGATCACTTCTCCGCGATCAGCGGGTCGATCATCTTGTGCAACTGCTTGTCGTCGAGGGCCTGCAGCGCGCGGGCCGCGATCTTGCCCTCACGGTCGACGACGACGGTGGAGGGGATGCCCTTCGGGCTCATCGTGCCGTTGGGGAAGCGCAGCATGAGCTTGCCGGCCGGGTCGTAGAAGCTCGGGTACTCGACGTCGAAGTCGTTCTCGAACTCGATCGCCGGCTGCTTGTTGGGGTCGCGGGTGTTGATCCCCACGAACTCGACGCCCTTGTCCTTGGTCGCCTTGGCGACCTTCGCCAGGTACGGGGCCTCGGCCCGGCAGGGCGCGCACCACGATCCCCAGACGTTGAGGACGACGACCTTGCCCTTGTAGTCGGCGAGGTCGAGCTGCTTGCCGTCCAGGCCCTCGCCCTTGAGCCGGGGGGCCTCGGCACGCTCGCCCTTGGCGGCGTTGGAGACACCGTCCTTGCCGACCACGAAGTTGGTGCCGCCGGAGCCACCCTGGGTGCCGCCGTCCGAACTGCAGGCCGCGAGGGCCAGCGCACTGAGCGCGGTGCCGACGGCGAGCAGGGTGCGGCGGGGGGCGCGGCCTTTACTCATGTGAAAAGTTTCGCATGACTGATTCGCGGATCTTGCCCGCCCCCCGAACCGGGCGGAACGGCCAGTTCAGGCCGCCTTCCACCCTTGCGCCGGCGCCTGTCCGACATCGAGTCCCTGAAGCTCGGCGAGCACATCGGGCTTCTGCACGTCGAGCCAGTCGACGAACTGACGGAAGGACACCATGCGTACGTCCTTTTTGTCCGCGATCTGCTTGATCGTTTCCTCTACGGCGTCCATATAGATCCCCCCGTTCCATTCCTCGAAGTGGTTGCCGACGAAGAACGGCGCCCGGTTCGTCTCGTACGCCCGGTTGAATCCCGCTACGTAGGCCTCGGTGGCCTGGGTGCGCCAGCCCGGGTAGTTGGCCGGCGGCGCCTTGGTCGAGTTCTTCGACTGGTTGGCCAGGATGTTGTAGTCCATCGAGAGGACCTCGAAGGTGTGGCCGGGGAACGGCACTCCCTGCAGTGGCAGATCCCACACGCCCTTGCGCTTGGTGGGCCAGCGCTGAAGGCCGCCGGACGAGGAGGCGTCGTAGCGCCACCCGAGCTCACGGGCCGTGGGGAGCAGGTTGTCCTGGCCGAGCAGGCACGGGGTGCGGCCGCCCACGAGTTCCTTGTCGTAGTCGAACGGCAGCGGCGGCAGGTCCGTCCAGCCGCTGTTCGTACGCCACTTGGTGACGAAGGACTTCGCCTGGTCGATCTCGTCCGCCCACTGGGCCGGGGTCCAGCGCTCCACCGAACCGCTGCCCCCGCAGAAATGACCATTGAAGTGCGTGCCGATCTCGTGACCCGAAAGCCAGGCCTCGCGAACGTATTTGAGCGTGTCCTTGATGTGGGCATCGGAGAGATAACCGATATCCGAGGCACCTACCGGATTGTTCGGAGGTGTGTAGAGACGCTTCTTGGATTCCGGCAGAAGGTAGAGGCCGGAGAGGAAGAAGGTCATGTGCGCGTTGTGCTGCTCGGCGAGTTCGAGGAAACGCGGAAACAGTCCGTTGCCGACCTCGCCCGCACCGTCCCAGGAGAAGATGACGAACTGCGGCGGCTTTTCTCCCCGTTCAAGCGGAACGGGGCTGTCGGGCTGCTTCGGCTGCTTTCCCGTGTATGCGGTGGAACCGTCCCCGATGGGTCGTCCCTCGCCCGCCGACTTGCTGGGGCTCGGCTCGCCCGACCCCGGTCCACCTGGGTTTCCGCCGCTCCCGCCGGAGTCCCCGCTGTCGTGGTCCAGGACACCGCATCCGGCGACTGAAGCTGCTGCGGCCCCAAGTCCGGCGCCCAGGAGCCCCCTTCGGCTGATTTCGCGCATGGCGTCCCCAATTCCTCCGTACTCGAGTCCGGCCGCCGCCCCTAATCCTGCGGAGGCCGACAAGTTCTTAGAGTGCGTCAGGATGCCCGGGGTTCCCGGTAACTTGAACATACTTTCCGACTTGTGCCGGATACACGCAGTGAACACTGCAGGCCATGGCGCGGAGCACGACGGGACCGTACGGCCGAACGCCGTACGGCCCCGTGTCGATCGTCACGTCGCCGAGACCCGCATACCCGGGTCACTCACAAACGGAATGCGCTCACGCGCCGAACGCCTTGTCCTTGCCTTTCACCGGCTTCGCCCCGGCGAGCAGATGCGGCGGTACGAGATCACGCGCCGGCTCCGTATAACCGACCGAGACGATCCGGTCGCCGCGGTAGGTGAACGTCGTCAGCGAGGCCAGAGTGCACTGCCGCTTGCGCGGGTCGTGCCACAGCCGCCGCCGCTCCACGAAGCTGCGCAGCGTCCAGATCGGCAACTGGTGGGAGACGCACACCGCCTCGTGACCGCGCGCCGCGTCCCGTGCCGCGTCGAGCGCGCTCATCATCCGCACCGCCTGCTCGACGTAGGGCTCACCCCAGGACGGCTTGAACGGATTGACCAGGTGCTTCCAGTTCTCCGGACGGCGCAGCGCGCCGTCGCCGACGCCGAACGTCTTGCCCTGGAAGGCGTTGCCCGCCTCGATCAGGCGGACGTCGCTGCCCAGATCGAGACCGTGCGCCTTGGCGATCGGCGTCGCCGTCTCCTGCGCGCGGTCCAGCGGGGAGGCGACAACGTGCGTGATGTCGCGGGCCGAGAGGTGCTCGGCGACCCGGTCGGCCATCTGCCGGCCGAGCTCGGAGAGGTGGTAGTCGGGCAGCCTGCCGTAGAGGACGCCCTCCGGGTTGTGCACCTCGCCGTGGCGCATCACGTGCACGACGGTCAGCTCCTCGCCCTCGGGCGTGGTGCGGCCCGCGCCGCTCGCCGCGGCGCTCACGCGGTGGCCTCGGCGGCGGCGCGGGCGGCGGCGGGCAGCGCCTGGGCGATCTGCTCGAGCGCGCGGTCGTCGTGCGCCGCGGACAGGAACCAGGACTCGAACGCCGACGGCGGCAGATAGATCCCGTCCGCGAGCATCGAGTGGAAGAAGGCGGTGAAGCGGAAGCTCTCCTGCGCGCGGGCGTCGTCGTAGTTGCGGACCGGCTTGTCGGTGAAGAACACCGAGAACATGCTGGAGGCGTTCTGCACCCGGTGTGCCACGCCCTCCTTCGTGAGCGCCTCGCTCACCAGCTGCCGCAGCTGCGCGGAGGCGGCGCCGAGGTGGGCGTACACCGCGTCGTCGAGGAGCCGCAGCTGGGCGAGGCCGGCGGCGGTCGCCACCGGGTTACCGGACAGCGTGCCCGCCTGGTACACGGGTCCGACGGGCGCCAGGTGGGCCATCACGTCGGCGCGGCCGCCGAACGCCGCGGCCGGGAAGCCGCCGCCCATCACCTTGCCGAACGTCATCAGGTCGGGGCGCACCCCGTCGACGCCGTACCAACCGGCCTTCGAGGTGCGGAAGCCGGTCATCACCTCGTCCGAGATGTACAGCGCGCCGTTCTCGCCGCAGAGTTCCTTGAGACCGGCGTTGAAGCCGTCCTCGGGCGGGACGATGCCCATGTTCCCCGGCGAGGCCTCGGTGATCACACAGGCGATCTCGCCCGGGTGCGCGGCGAACGCGGCACGTACCGCGTCGAGATCGTTGTACGGCAGCACCACCGTGTCGCCGGCCTGCGCGCCGGTGACGCCCGGGGTGTCCGGCAGCGCGAAGGTCGCGAGGCCCGAACCGGCCGCGGCGAGCAGCGCGTCCACGTGCCCGTGGTAGCAGCCGGCGAACTTGATGACCTTGGCGCGGCCGGTGAATCCGCGGGCGAGGCGGATCGCGGACATCGTCGCCTCGGTGCCGCTGGAGACGAGGCGGACCTGCTCCACCGGCTCGATCCTCGCCACGATCTCCTCGGCGAGCGCCACTTCGCCCTCGCCGGGCGTACCGAAGGAGGTGCCGCGGGAGACGGCCTCGTGCACGGCGGCGGTCACCTCGGGGTGCGCGTGGCCGAGGATCATCGGGCCCCACGAGCCGACCAGGTCCACGTAACTGCGGCCATCGGCATCGGTCAGATAGGGACCGGTGCCGGACACCATGAACCGGGGCGTGCCGCCCACGGCGCGGAAGGCGCGCACCGGTGAGTTCACGCCGCCGGGCGTCACGACGGCCGCGCGGTCGAAGAGCGTCTGTGAAACAGGGGCTTCGTATGAGTACGACACTTTGGTCCTGATCTGCGATACGTGGTCGGTTACGTCGTCGGGGCCGGGGTCGGCGTCGGGCCGTGACCGGGGCCGGAGGGGACCGGCGGGTGGCCGGTGGATGGATCTCGGCCACCGGTGAGCAGAGTCTCAGCCAAGGGTGGACGGTCCCGCTCCCCAGGTGAACAGCGCGTGCGGTCTCCTCGTATGTCACCTACGCGGTCTCTCGTAGGTCACCTAGTAGTTACGGCGGGGCATCAGCGGCTCGCGTCTGCGAAACTGGGTCGCCATAGGGAAAGCTCACACAAGCCATGGTGTCAGAGGCGCCCGGCATCCTGCGGACAGGTGTTTGCGTGCACGTTTCGGCGGGCGGCCGTGGGGGAGGTCACTGACACGATGATCGGGTCACGCGGCGGGGGCTGCGCGGCCCAAAAGCAGTCGGGTGGAGATATGCATCGCGGTGGCGGACTGGGCGAGGGGACCGACGGCCTCGGCCCGCGGCGTGCCCGTCGGGGGAAGCACCGACGCGCGGCGGAGGCGCAGGCACCAGCACAGGCAGGACCCCAGGCGGGAAACAGGAGCGGCCGGGTGGGGGTGAGCTACAAGTACTTCGGTGCCCCGGACGGCGCCACGGCCGCGCGTGTGCCCATTTCCATGCGGCCCGAGGAGCTCGGTGGTGACGAGCTCGGCATGGGCGGCATGTTCACCAAGATCAAGCCGGAGACGATGGCAGCCATGGTCCTCACCGGCATCGAGGGCATACCCCTGCACAAGGTCCCCCCGCTCGAACTGGTCGTCCTGCACCCCGACTACGCAGTCGTGAAGCTCCCTATGACAGTGGTGGACCCCCTGCGCGGCATCGGCGAGGAGACGGTCGGCGCCGCAGCCTTCATATGGTCGACGGTCCCCGACCGCGGCGGCCCCCGCGACGCGTTCAACGTCTACCAACTCCTGCACGAATGGCAGGACTTCAGCCACCGCCTGCACGACGCGGGACACCAGGCGTACTGCCTGGTGTGGCCCTGATCCGACTGCGGGGCGCGCCCCCGCGCAGTCCGCGCACACGCTTCGGCCCGCGCACACGCTTCAGCGGGCGCGGCCCCTCGGCCACGCCCGCCCCCGGTCACCGTCCTTCCTCCCGTCAGCCGACTCGCCAGCGCTTTACGGCGTCCTCGTCGAGTTCGACGCCCAGGCCGGGCGCATCCGGCACCCGTACGCAGCCGTCGGCGTCCACCCGTACCGGCTCGGCGAGCATGAAGTCGCGGCGCTCGGGCGTCCAGCCGGGCGGGTCGAAGGGGAACTCGAAGTAGGGGCCGGCTCCGACGCCCGCCCCCACGTGCATATTGGCGAGTACGCCGATTCCGTTGGTCCAGCTGTGCGGCGTGAAGTGGCGGTGCTTGAGCTGGGCCACCTCGGCGAGGGTGCGCGCCCGGTGCATACCGACGGCGAGGACGACGTCCATCTGGTAGACGTCCAGGGCATCCTCCTCCAGGTAGCGAAGGAGCCCGGTGGCGGAGTGGTGCATCTCGCCGGCCGCGATCCGCACCCCGGGGTTCTCCGCACGCAGCCGCTTGAAGCCGTCCAAGTCCGCGTACGGCAGCGGCTCCTCGACCCAGAAGACGTCGAGCTCGGCGAGCTGCGCGATGGTCCTGCGGGTGCGGGCGAGATCGGTCGCGTTCGCCGTGTCACCCGCCATCCGCCAGGACTGGTTGAGGTCGACCATGATGTCGAAGTCCGCACCGAGTTCGGCGCGCACGGCCCGTACCGCCTCGATGCCCTCGCGCACCTTGTGGCGGTCGATGCGGATCTTCATCGCCTTGAAGCCGGCCTCACGCACCTTCAGGGCCGTGGCCACGCGCTCCTCGGGGGACTTCAGCTCGCCCGAGGACGCGTAGGCGGGCAGCCGCTTGGTTGCGTTGCCGAACAGCTCGGAGACGGGGCGGCCGTGCACCTTGCCGATGACGTCCCACAGGGCGGCCTCCAGCGGCCAGTAGCAGCCGCCGTGGAAGTTGGCCGTCTCGATCGCCTTGACGTGCCGGGTGATGTCCAGCGGGTCCCGGCCGACGAAGAGATGACGGAAGGCGTCGAAGCCGTCCATCGTGTCGCCCGATCCGATCCCGGTGATCCCCTCGTCCGTGTGCACCCGCACGATCGTCGCGTCGAAGTGCCGGCGCGGGACGGGATCCCAGGCCGCGTGGAACGGCGGGTCGAGCTCCTGTCGCAGGTGGTCGAGCGTGATGTCCGTGATCTTCATCGAGATCTCCCTGGGGCGGTCGCGCCCCCGTGTGCGCGTACATTGGCACGGATCCAAGAGGTGGGAACGTGCTGGTGAATGGGGACCCGCGAGCTGTCCGGCGGGCTGTGCGGACCAACGTAGGCAGGGCCCTGGCCAGGGGCAACGAATCGCGGCGGATCGCAATACCGGTTGCGTTTCGGACAACCGGGCCGCCCCGGATCGGCCGCGTACTCCTGGGCGGCGGCCATGGCTGACGCGCCCGGTGAGGGCTCCCGGCGGCACGGTCTCAGCCGCGATCTGCGCCTGCTCGACGTCCTCGCCCTGCACGAGGCCGAGCACGGGCGCGGCCTCGGCGTGGTCGAACTCGCCGCGCGCTCCGGCCGCGAGAAGAGCCAGGTCTCGCGGGCGCTGAAGGCGCTCGCCGAGGAGGGCGTCGTGGAACGCGACCCCGACACCATGGAGTACCGGCTCGGCTGGCGGCTGCTCTCCCTCGTGGCCCGTACCGCCGAGAACCGTCTGGTCCGGGTCGCCACCCCGGTCATGCGCCGGCTCGCCGCCGAGATCGAGGAGACCTGTCACCTCTGCGTACTCAGGGACAGCGAGGTGCTCACCCTCCTCTCCGTCTCCTCGCACGACTTCCGCGCACACGGCTGGGAGGGCAAGGGCGTACCGGCCGCGCGCACCTCGGCGGGGCGGGTGCTGCTGCTCGACGCGACGCCGGACGAGCTGTACGTACGGCTCGGCATGGACGATCTGTCGGGCGGATTCGACGGTTCCCTCGTGCACTCCGTGCAGGAGTTGTGGCAGCGCGTCCAGGAGGCCCGGCAGCGCGGATTCGCCGAGGTACGGGAGGAGTTCGAGTCCGATCTGGTGGGCGTCTCGGCCCCGATCCGCGACTTCCGCGGCCGGGTCGTCGCCGCGCTGAACGTCGGTGCTCCCGCGGACCGGCTCGCCGCCCGGCTCGAGACCACCGGCCGGATCACGGTCGGTGCGGCGGACCGCGTCTCGGCCGCACTGGGGTGGGAGCGGCGTCGGGGGCGTCGGGGACGCTGACGGCTGGCGTGGGAACGGCGGCGGGGCGCTGACCGCTGGGCCCCGGTAGGCCGGGACGGGCCGTCCTCACCGGGAGCGCGGTTGCTCGGATTGCAACGCACATTGCGGTCTGCACGGATTCCTTGTTCAGGTGCGCGGCACGTTCCTACAGTCCGAGCACCACCCCACCCGGCGGACCGGCGACGCCGCACCGCTGAAGGACTTCAGACAAGGCCCCCACCATCATGATCGACTCTGCCGCCGTGCGCGCCGAACCGGACGCCGCGGACCGCCGCCGCTACCGCCGGGTGTTCCTGCTCGTGTTCGTGGTCGCCATGTGCGGCAAGCTCATCGACGGGTACGTCCAGGCCGTCGGTCCCGGCCTGGCGATGGCGACCCGCGAGCTGGAGATGACCGCGCTATGGCAGGGCCTGGTGGGCGCGGCCGCGCTGATCGGCTGCTTCGCCGGCAGCCCGCTGTTCGGCTGGCTCACCGACCGCTACGGCCGCAAACCCCTGGTCGTCTTCACGATGGCCGCCTATCTCGTCGGCTGTCTCGCCCAGCTCTGGGTCACGGACGAGGCCCAACTCTTCGCCGTACGCCTCTTCATCGGCTTCGTCATCGGCGCCGAGTACGTGGTGACGTCGCCGATGGTGGCGGAGTTCGCACCGGCCGAGAAGCGCGGCACTCTGCTCGCCTCGCTGCAGTTCGGCTGGTACGTCGGCTTCATCCTGGCGTACGTCATCGGCTACCTGGTCGCCGAGGCGTCGCCGGACGCCTGGCGCCTGCCGTTCGCCGGAGCCGCCGTACTCGCCGCCATCGGACTGCTGCTCGCGCTACGGCTGCCTGAATCGCCGGCCTGGCTCGCGGGCAAGGGCCGCCGCGAGGAGGCCGAGCGCCTCATCGAACGCCGCATCGGCCCTGCGTACGACCTCGCCGCCTTCGCCCCGGAGGCCGACCCGACGACGCCGGACACGGACACCACCCCGCAGCGCTCCGGGCTCGCGTTGCTCCTGAGCCCCGAGTACCGCTCGCGCACGATCTTCGTCTGCGTCTTCTGGGCCTGCAGCGTGCTGCCGTACTTCGCGATCGGCACCTTCGCCCCGCAGGTGCTCGCCGCCCTGGGCCTCGGCGACGGCCTCGCCGCGTCGGTGGCGACCAGCATCCTCGCGGTGATCGGCTCGGCCGCCGGTGTGCTGTTCGTCGACCGCAGCGGCCGGCGCCCGCTGATCCTCACGACGTTCTGGGTCAGCGGCGTCGCGCTCGCGGTGATCGGGCTGTGGAGCGGCGCTCCGGTCGTGGTCGTAGTGGTCTGCTTCCTGGTCTTCTCGTCCTTCAACGCGGCGCAGGGCGTACTCCCCGGCGTCTATCCGAAGGAACTCTTCCCGGCCCGGGTCCGCGCCACGGCCAGCGGCATCGGTTCGGCGGTCAGCCGCGCCGCGGCAGCCGCGGGAACCTTCCTCCTCCCCATGGCCATGGACGCCTTCGGCGTCACCGTGACCTTGACCCTGGCCGCCGGCTTCCTCTTCGTCGGCGCCCTCGTCTCCCACGCCCTGGCTCCCGAGACCCGGGGGAAGTCGCTTGCGGGGGCGAGCACTTCGAGGGGGTAGAGCTGCCCGCCACCCGATCTCGCACCGCACGACCGCCCGTAGTGTGGGGCGCCGTGAAGGTCTTGGTCATCGGCGGCAGCGGGTTCCTCGGCACGGAACTCGTGCGCCAGGCGACAGCTGCGGGCTGGGACACCGCCGCGACGTACTGCACTCGGCCCGGCCGTCCCTCCGGCGCTTCCTGGCATCGGCTCGACCTTCGTGCACCCGGACACATCGACGACCTGCTCGCCTCGGTCGGCCCGCGCTTCGTCGTCAACGCATCGAGCGGGCACGGCAATTGGGCCGTGACGGCCGAGGGCTCGATCCGTGTCGCCATGGCCGCGGCGAAGCACGGCCGCCGTCTGGTCCACGTGTCGAGCGACGCCGTCTTCTCCGGCTCCCGGATCCACTACGACGAGGATTGCCCGCCGGACCCGACAACCCCGTACGGCGCGGCCAAAGCTGCGGCCGAGAGCGCGGTGCGGCTGCTGGCACCGGGCTCAGTCGTGGCCCGTACGTCGTTGATCATCGGCGGCGGCGCATCGGCCCACGAACGACTGGTCCACGACCTGGCTTCGCGCACCCGCGACGGGGTGCTCTTCACCGATGACCGCCGCTGCCCCGTACATGTCGAAGACCTGGCCTCCGCCCTGTGGGAGCTCACGGTCTCGGACCTGACCGGGATGTCCCACCTCGCCGGAGCGGACGCTGTCAGTCGCCACGCGCTCGGCGTCCTCATCGCTCGGCGCGACGGACTCGATCCCGGCCTGCTGCCCGCCGGGCGTCGCGCCGACGCCGGCGTTCCCGGGCCGCTGGACGTACGGCTCGACAGCCGGGCGACACAGCGGCGGATCAGGACCCGGCTGCGCGGGGTCCGGGAGTTCCTGCGCCCCCGACCGAGCATCGGTGAGGCGTAGTTGCAGGTCAGGGCCGGGAGGCGTACGGGAGGAAGGCTGTCCAGGCTTCCGGGGTGAGGGTGAGGCGGGGCCCGGTGGGGTGTTTGGAGTCGCGGATGTGGATGGATTGGGGGGTGGGGGCGATCTCGAGGCAGTCGTTGCCGTCGCCGCTGCTGCTGTAGCTGCTCTTGAACCACGCCAGCTCAGCAGCGTCCCCGGCGGAGGGCTCGCGGATCATGTTTCTCCCAGCACTCGCTCGATGAAGGCCAGTGACTCCCGAGGCGTGAGAGCCTGGGCCCGGATCATTCCATAGCGCAGTTCAAGGATCCTGAGCTGCTTCGGGTCCGATACCGGACGGCCGTTGAACGCCCCTTCGGAGCGTCCCACCGCGGCGCCGTCAGGGAACTTCAGCACCTCGATCAAGCCTCCTGTTCCAGGATGCTCCTCCCGGTGCGTCGGCATCACCTGGATGGTCACATTCCGCAACTGGCCGACTTCCAGAAGGCGTTCGAGTTGACCGCGCCACACCATTGTGCCTCCGACCGGGCGGCGCAGCGTCACCTCCTCCTGTACGAAACTGAGCGCAGGCACAGGGTCCCGGTCGAAGATGGATCGCCTGGCCATCCGGGCCGCGATCATGCGGTCCATCTCATCGGCCGTGTACGGCGGCAACCATGCTGTGAACAGCGCGCGCATGTGTTCCTCGGTCTGCAGCAGGCCGTGGACGTTCTGGCAGCCGTAGATCAGCAGCTCGACTGCACGCGCCTCCAGCTTCGCCAGCTCCCGTACCTTCTTCGGATAGCGGACCTCGGCCACATCGCGTTTCATCGCGGCCAGGCGGCCGCCCGCTTCGAGGACCGTGTCGGCGCGTTCCAGGTACTCGGGGCGGGGGATGCGGCGGCCGCCCTCGACCTTGTAGACGAGGTCCTCGCCGTAGCCGATCGCCTCGCCGAAGTCCGCCGCGCGCAACCCCGCCGCCTCGCGCCAGATCTTCAACTGCCGCCCCACGGCGGCGACTACGGCCGCCCCCGACTCGTCGTCCGGGTCGACGTCCCAGCCGGGTTCGTCCCCGACCCGTCCCGCGACCTCGCCGTCCACGCTCATCCGCCCACCTCCGACATGCTGCCGATCTCTCCACACCCGTCATCCCCATCCCGTCGCCCCGGACAGTCGGGACAGCGTCGGACAAACTCCGGTACGGGGTCGGTTCGTCGGACTCGGGCGGCGGGTCACCGGATCGCGGATACCGCGACCCGGTCCGCCGCGACCCGGCGCACCTCGACGCGGAAGCCCTCGACCTGGTGGTACGCGTCGCGGCGCCCTGCGACACAAGTACGTAAAAGACGGAGGGAACGACCCTTCCCAACCCCACCCACCTCCCCGTCACTCACACGAGTGAAAGGCGCCAACTGGGTTGGATTTGTGGCGGGTTGGCGGGCATATGCTCGCACCAGACAACAGCAGACATGAGACGACCCCCGCCGGGACTAGCGATCCCGGACGAGGGTCTGACCACACAGGAAGTAGCACCTTCCCGATGGCTTTGCAGCACTCTAACGCGCCCTCGCGCGCGTCGTCCTCCGGTTCCGGCCGTACCGCCCGATCCGGTGTAGTTCACGTCAACGTCCGGCACACCAGCCGCTACACCGTCGTAGGCAATCACCTCGCCCAGCACCGCGACCTCTCCCTGCTCGCGATCGGGCTCGCCGTGCACATCCAGTCGCTGCCCGACGGCGCGCAGATCGGCATCAAGTTCCTGGCGGCCCGCTTTCCGGAGAGCGAGTACCGCATCGCCGCGGCCCTACGGGAACTCGAAGCGCACGGCTATCTGCGGCGAACGCGGGAGCGGGTACAGGGCGGGCGGGTCGTCACGCACACGACCTCGTACAACCAGCCGGGCGGCGCCTCGAGCGCCCCTTCGTCGCGTACGACACCAACTCCCGTACGCAGTACGCCTCCTGAGCCCGCCGTACACGCGCAGGCACCCACGCCGCCGAGGGCGTCCGCCCCTCCGCTCCCCGCGCCGGCCACCCCCGACCCGGACCGCCACCGCGCCGCCTCCGATCTCCTCGCCGGCCTGCACCGGACCGAGCCCCGCCTCCTGCTCTCCGAGCGCGAGGTGCGCCGCCTCGCGGAGGCCACCGCCGCCTGGCTGGAACGCGGCGCCACCCCCGACGCCGTACGACGCACCCTCACCGCGTCGCTGCCCGATCCGCTCGGCCACCCGGCCGGACTGCTCGCGCACCGCCTCACGGCGATGCTGCCGCCGCCACTGCCGGCCGCCCCGCGCAGCCCCGACCCACTCCAGACCTGCGACGACTGCGACCTCGCCTTCCGCTCCCCCACCCCAGGCCGCTGCCGCGGATGCCAGGACGAGGCTCTCCACGCGGCCTAGCCTGAATGTGACGACCTTGCCCCTGGTCGGAGACGAGGAGCGCACGTCCTGACGATCACCCCGGACGCGGCGACTCGGTCGAGCACGCGGTACCGGGCGATGCGCGACATCGTCGAGCAGACCCGGGCCGGCGTTCCCGGAAAGCTGGAGATCACCGAGGAAGGCCTGCCCCGCTACGAGGAGGAACGGCCGAACGGCGGGCTGGCCGCCCCGCCCTGTCAGCTGCCGAAGGGGATGTCCTTCGGGCCGGCCATGCGGCGGGTTTCGGGGTGGGTGTCGACGTAGGACGTGATGGAGGCGAGGGCTTCGCGGACCGCGGTGTCGTTCGTGCCGCAGCCCTTGGGGCCGGTCACGCCATCGGGGTAGCAGGACATGCGGTGGCCGTAGATCAGGCTGTCGACGGCGGGGCTGCCTTCGGAGCTGTCGAGGAGGGTGGCGGTGCGGTCGGCGTCGCCCTTGGCGACCGTCCAGCCGACGGTCCCCGCGAGGTCGCCGTTGTCGCGGTCGGCACGGGCCGCGGAGAGTTCCTCGCGGATGGTGCCGAACTTGAGGGACATGTCGAACAGCCCGTTGTCCATGATCCGTTGGCGGGCGGGAACGTCCGGGCCGTGCTCGGCGAAGCCGTCGCGTACCTCGGCGGCCGAACCGCTGTAGCTCACGGCCTCCTTGGAGTTGAGGTCGCCGAGCGCGTTCTTCCAGCCGCTGCCGCCCTCGGTGCCGTAGAAGCCGTAGAGCACGCGGATGCCCTGGCTCTCCAGCTTCTCGCGCGCCAGGTCGCGTAGTGCTGCGACCGAGCAGTGGCGCCATTCGGCGTCGCCGCTGTCGCACCAGTCGGGATTCTTCATGTCGAGCCAGACGAAGGAGACTTCGCGCCCATCGGCGTGATCCTTCGCCACCTGGTCGAACATGTCCGACATCGTGTCGCCGTAACTGGTCGCGGTGCCGTCGTGGTCCGCCCGCCAGCCGTCGCGCCAGGCGGTGGCGTCGATCTCCAGGGCGTTGGCCCCGTGGTCGAGGGCGCGGGTCACGCCGCCGGTGGTGAGCACGCGGTGGGCGATGGCCCAGGTGGGGCGCTGGGTGTCGGGGGCGGCGTCCCGGGCGGCTTTCGGCTCGGTTCCGCCGGCGCGGTCGTCCTGCGGGGCGGCTCCGGCTGCTCCGGTGCACAGGGTGGCCGTGGCGACCATCAGGGCGAGCGGGGGCAGTGCGGCGCGGAGCCGGCGGAGGGCGGCCATGGTGCGGGTCCTTTTCTGTTGCTGCTCGGGTTCGTGGACGCGGTGGGGCGTGCGTGGCCGTGCACGCCCGTCAGGCGTTCCCGGCCGGGCGTGTTCAGGTGCTCGACTCGCAGCACCCTACGTTGAGTTACCCGCGGGTAGCAGGTGACTGCGGACGGTGAACACCGGCAGGCGGACCGGCCGCTGACCAGCTGCCGTACGAGCGGCCCCCGGTGGCACACTGGCGGACGACCGGGCCGAAGAGGGGGAACTGCTCGTGCCGATGATCCGCAGACTGCGCGGCATGGTGCGCCGTACGCACCGCACGGCGGCCGTGGACCTGAGCCACCCGGCGAGATCACCGCTCGGCAGCGCGGTCGTCAACTGCGTGGTGTACCGCGGCGGAAAGCGGCTCCCGGGCGACGGCGCGAACTCCGCCGCCGAGGCACTGCGGCAGGTACGCCGTGCCGGAGACGGGTTCGTGTGGATCGGCCTGCATGAGCCGACGGAGGACGAACTCGCGGAACTTTCCGTGCTGTTCGGCCTGCACCCGCTCGCCGTCGAGGACGCGGAGCACGCCCACCAGCGGCCGAAGGTCGAGTCGTACGACGACTCCCTGTTCGCCGTCTTCAAGTCGGTCTGCTACGTCGGGCACGAGGAACTCACCGCCACCAGCGAGGTGGTGGACACCGGCGAGATCATGCTGTTCGTCGGCCGGGAGTTCGTGATCTCCGTACGGCACGGCAGTCATGGTTCCCTCGGGCCGGTACGCGAAGCGCTCGAGGCGGATCCGGAGCAGCTGGCCAAGGGGCCTTCGGCGGTCCTGCACGCCATTGCCGACCATGTCGTCGACGAGTACCTGTCGGTGACCGAGGCGGTGGAGGACGACATCGACACCGTCGAGTCCGAGGTGTTCTCGGAGGACTCGAGCGGCGCGGACGCAGGACGTATCTACCAGCTCAAGCGCGAACTCCTCGAGCTCAAGCGGGCGGTGGGCCCGCTCGCCCGCCCGCTGACGACCCTCGCGACCCGCCCGTCGGCGCTGATCGACCCCGGCATACAGGCGTATTTCCGCGATGTGACCGACCATCTCACCGAGGCGAGTGAACGGATCGCGTCCTTCGACGCGTTGCTCGACTCGATCCTGCAGGCGCATCTGGCGCAGGTGACGGTGGCCCAGAACGAGGACATGCGCAAGATCACATCCTGGGCCGCGATCATCGCCGTGCCGACCATGGTGTGCGGGGTGTACGGCATGAACTTCGACGTCATGCCGGAGCGGCACTGGACCTTCGGCTATCCGCTGGTGATGGCCGGAATCGCGGTGGCCGCGTTCGCGCTGTACCGGCTGTTCCGGCGGCGGGGATGGTTGTGAGGGGCGGCGCTGAGGCCGGGGGTCAGGGCTTCCAGTGCGGGTCGCGGCCCGTGGCGGCGAGCAGGGCCTCGAAGTCGGTGGCGTCCTGCGGGGCCGGGAAGGGCTCGCCGAGTACTCCGTACTGCCTGGCCATCGGGGCCATGTCGTCGAAGAACGCGTTGAGTGTGGCGGTCGTCGCGGGCGACGGTCCGTTGCGGTCGTAGTCCTGGCCCGTGGCGCGGGCGAGGTCCCAGGCGTGCACGGTCACGTCGACCAGGCCCATCACGCCCACCGTGCGGGCCGGCAGGTTCATCGAACCCGAATTACCGTCCTCGGCGCCCGGTTGCGCCCAGGCCGCGGCCAGCGCGGCCGTCTCCTCGGCGAACCGGTCGCGCCAGCCGGGCTCCGCCACTCGGTCCGGGATATCGCCGGTGAAGTCCGAGTTCACCTTGACCGCGAGCTTCTGGAACTCGCTCACCACCTGCATGAGGTGATTGAGGAGCTGGCGTACGTCGTACTCGGCACAGGGCGTCGGGGCCGTCAGCTGCTCGTCCCGGATGGCGCTGACGACGGGGACGGCGTGCGCGGCTGCCGTTTCGAGCAGGGTGCTGATCGGCTCGGTCGGTGTGGCTGGGGGCGTGGTGACGGGGGCCGTCGCGGCTGGGTGCGTCGCGGCGGTCGGGTCGGGGGCGCTGGTCGGTCCCGAGGTGCTGGTCGGCTGCGGCTCGTTGTTCGTCATGGGGCCGACGGTAGGCCGGTGCGTAGCGCGGTGGCTTGAACAAACGCGACAGCGGATCTGTTCGTAGACTCGCGGCATGGCCGGTCCGCGACGTGACACTCGCGGCATCGTCGATGCCGCCGAACTGTTCACGCACGTCCGCTTCCGCCGCTACGAGCCGGCCGGGCCGCTGCGGCCGTACGTCGACAACTACTGGCTGATCGACTGGGACCTGACCGAGCCGTACGCCTCGCACATCGTGCCGCACCCCTCCGTGAACCTGGTCTTCCAGCGCTTCAGCGAGGGCACGCCCGATTTTCCCGGGGTGGTGCGGGCGGCCGTGGGTTTCGGTGAGGTGGCCGGGGTCGCGCTCGGGCTCTTCACGCAGAAGCTGGAGGGGCGTGGGCGGGTGTGCGGGGTGAAGTTCCGGCCGGGCGGCTTCCGTCCCTTCGCGCCTGAACGGCCGGTTTCGGAGTGGACGGGGCGGCGGGTACTGGTGGGCGAGGTGTTCTCGGGGTGCCTGCGGGGCGGTCTCGCGGGGGCTTCCGGGGAGAACTCGGGCGGTGATCCGGGCTATGACTCCGGTGGCTACGACTCCGGTGGCGATGACGGCGGCGGTGGCGACGACTCGGGCCATGAGTGCGGTGGCGGCTCGGAGGGCGACGACCCGACCGGGGCCCGTGCTGCGGCCCTCGTGCTTGATCCGGAGGACGATCTGGCGCGGGTGGCGGCTCTCGACGCGTTCCTGCTCACGCGGGGGCCGCGGCCCGATCCGCGCGCCGACCTCGCCGTCGAACTCGCCGAGCGGATCCGCACCGATGGCACGGCCCTCAGAGTGGGAGAACTCTCCCGCGGCGCGGGCCTCTCGGTGCGCTCACTGCAACGCCTCTTCGCAGCGTACGTAGGCGTCGGCCCCAAATGGGTCGTCCTGCGCCACCGCATCCACCAGGCCCTGGAGCATGCCGAATCGGCCGCCGAGGTCGACTGGCCCACGCTCGCCGCCGACCTGGGCTACGCCGACCAGGCCCATCTCGTACGGGACTTCACGGCGACGGTGGGTGTGCCGCCTACGGCTTACGTGCCGAAGCGCTGACCTCGCGCCGGCTGGGCTGGGCGGGGCGAGCCGGCTGGGCGGGGCGAGCCGGCCTGGTGGAGGGGGGCGGCCTGGTGGAGGGGGGCGGCCTGGCGGAGGGGGGCGGCCTGGCGGAGGGCCGGCCTGGTGGAGGGGTGGGATCAGGTGGTGGAGCGGTGGGATCAGGCCCGGTGCAGCGGCCGGATCGGCCCGGTGCAGCGGACGGAACAGGCATGGTGCAGCCGCCGGATCCCGCCTGGCGGAGCAGACGGATCAGACATGGCGCAGCCGCCGGATCCCGCCCGGCGGAGCAGACGGAACAGGCCCGGTGCAACCGCCGGATCCCGCCCGACGGAGCAGACGGAACAGGCATGGTGCAACCGCCGGATCAGCCCGACGGAGCAGACGGAACAGGCCCGGTGCAACCGCCGGATCAGCCCGACGGAGCAGACGGATCAGGCGTGGACGGGCTTGGTGAAGTGGTAACCGCTGACGTGCATCCGCTCCCTGAAGTAGAAGCGGTGCGCATCGGAGCGCTGAGTACCGGAGTCCAACTCGACGCGATGGCAGGCGAGTTCACGGGCGCGGCCCTCCAGGTGGGCGAGCAGCTCCCTGCCGACGCCGGACGAGCGGGCCTCGGTGGCGGTCACCAGGTCGTCCACGTACAGCTTCCGCAGCGCGCTGGTGTTCACCACGACCCGCCAGCCGGCGACACCGAGACAGGCACCGTCCTCGGCGTACGCGGCGGTGAAGCGCAGGCCCTGGACGTGCCCCTCCCCGTAGACCTCGTCGAGCAACTCGGCCGTCAGGTGCGGGCGGAGCTCCCGCAGGACGTAGAGCAAGTCGGCCGCGAGGCGCGGGTCCCCGGGTTCAAGATCGGTGATCCTCATGCCCGGCAGCGTACGGACACCGCCGGCCGTGCTCGCGCCGCGGGTGCGCGGCCGCGGGCGGAGGCCTCGATCGCGCTGGGCGAAGCGCGGTCGCGGAGGAGGCCCTCGCACGGGGCGCCGCGGAAGGCGGCCGTTCGGTGCCGGACCACCGGGCGGATGCCGGAGGATCACGCCTCGGCTGCGGTCAAGTACCGCTGCACAGTGGGTGCGAGCCAGGCGATCACCTCCTCCCGCGTCATCTCTACGGCGGGCGGGAAGCGCAGGACGTAGCGGGCGAGTGCCATGCCGAGGATCTGCGAAGCGGCGAGGGAGGCGCGACGCGGAGCCTCTTCGGGGACGGGGCAGACCGCGGCGACGAGCGGGCCGAGCTGCTCCTTGAAAATCTCCTGCATGCGGCGGGCGGCTGCGTCATTGGTGACGCCGACCCGCAGGAGAGCGGTGAGCACATCGTCCCGCTCCCAGCGGTCGAGGAAGTGGGAGACCAGGGCCGCTCCCACGTGCTGGTCGGCGCCGATCCGGATGCCGGGCAGCTCGTCGAAGCGGAGATCGATCTCGGATGCCGCCGCGAAGAGCCCCTCCTTGTTGCCGTAGTACCGCATCACCATCGACGGGTCGATCCCGGCGTCGCGGGCGATCGCGCGGATGGTGGCGCGCTCGTACCCGTCAGCGGCGAAGCGCTCGCGGGCCGCCTCGAGGATCGCGGCGCGGGTGGCGTCGGAACGGCGGGGGGTCGCACCGCTGCCGTGTGCCGGTGGGGTGAGGTTCTCAGGCATGCCAACCACTGTAGGCCAACATCCGTTGGCCAACAAGTGTTGACAGAGAATACGAGCTGCCCTAGATTTGCCCACAAGCGTTGACCAACAGTCGTTGGCCAACATCAGTTGACCCGCCCACGACGAACCGACCGCCACCACCGGCACGAAGCCCGAGCAGTCCGATGTACGGACACAGGCACCCACACAGACACAGGCACAGGCACAGACACACCGAATCGCAGGCACACGGAATCGCAGATACGCAGACACACGCACATGCACACGCCCGCAGCCGCTCAAGGAGGCCGCCATGAACAGCAGCACCGACACCACCGGCACCACCCCTCAGGCCGATGTCATCGTCGTCGGCTCGGGTCCCACCGGCCTCCTGCTCGCCGGAGACCTCGCCGCCGCCGGCGTCCAGGTCACGGTCCTCGAGAAGCGCCCCGCCAAGATCAGCAATCTGACCAGGGCCTTCGGCGTGCACGCCCGCACCCTGGAGCTGCTCGACGCCCGCGGCCTGGCGGACGAACTCGTAGAAACGGGCCAGAAGATCACGGAACTGCGCCTGTTCGGCTCCCTCTCCCTGGACATCAGCACCATGCAGTCCCGCTTCCCCTTCCTCCTCTCCACTCCGCAGTACGAGGTGGAGAGACTGCTCCATCGCCGCGCCACCGAGCACGGCGCCGTCTTCCGGCACGGCGCCGAAGTCACCGGTCTCCGCCAGCACGCCGAAGGCGTCGAGGTGACCGTGCGCCGGGAGGACGGATCGACCGCCACCCACCGGGCCGCCTACGTAGTGGGGGCCGACGGCATCCGCAGCGCCGTCCGCCGCGCGACCGGCCAGCCCTTCCCCGGGCACTCCGTGATCAGCTCGATCGTCCTGGCCGACGTCAGGATGAAGTCGGAGCCGGACATCACCGTCGCGGTGAACGGCTCGGGGGAATCCTTCGCCTTCGTCATCCCCTTCGGCGACGGGTACTGGCGGGTCGGCGGGTGGAACCGCGAGCGGGCCGACATCCCGGACGACGCCCCGGTCTCCCTCGACGAACTCCGCGGCATCACCCGACGCGCCTTCGGATCCGACTTCGGCATGCACGACCCCCGCTGGATCTCGCGCTTCCACAGCGACGAGCGGCAGGTCCCGCAGTACCGCACCGGCCGCGTCCTCCTCGCCGGCGACGCCGCACACACCCACTCCCCCGCCGGCGGACAGGGCATGAACACCGGCCTGCAGGATGCCGCCAACCTCTCCTGGAAGCTCGCCGCCGTCCTCCACGGCGACTCCCCCGAATCCCTGCTCGACAGCTACCAGTCGGAGCGCCACCCCGTCGGCCGGGCCGTCGTCCGCAGCAGCGGCGCCATCATCCGCCTCTCCATGGCGCACAACGCGGCGCAGCACACCCTCCGCTCCCTCCTCACCCACGCCGTCGACCGCATCCGCCCGATCCGCACCAAGGCCATCGGCCAGATCACCGGCATCGGACACGCCTACGCGGCACCCCGCGGCGCCCATCCCCTCGTCGGCAAGCGCGCGGCCGACGTCTCCCTGGCCGACGGCAGCCGACTTCACGAGGCCCTGCGCAGCGGCCGGTTCGTCCTCATCACACCCCCGGCCTCACCCGACCTCCCCACAGCACCGGCCCACGACCCCGCCGCCCCGGCCCCGTTCAACGACCGAGTGATGGAGGCCCACTGGGCCGGCGACCGAAGCGGCACTCTCCTCGTCCGCCCCGACGGCCACGTGGCCTGGGCCTCGGACAAGCCCGACCCCAGCGCCCTCCGCCAGGCCCTCGCCCGTTGGACCGGAGCCTGAGGCCCACCCGCCGAGAGTTCCCCGCCACCACCCGACAACGGCCGCCGCGGCGACCGCAGAGCCCGCCCCACGGAATCGGCAGGCGCCCGGAAGCGTCAGGGGCCCAACCAGCAGTACGTGACGGACAACCGACAACCGACAACCGACAACCGTCCCTCGGCCGGCACGCCCATACAGGGCCAGGCGGCGCCCACCCCCCACTCGCCTCAAGCACCCACCGCAAGGCCGCTAGCCTGGCTGAAGGCACCGGACCCGCCCGAGTCATCTCCGCATCACCCGGACCGCGCCCCGTCCCAGACCCACCCCAAGACCGAGGAGCAGCCCATGAGCGCCGCCGTCCGAACCGCCGTCGTCACCGGCGCGAGCAGCGGAATCGGCTCCGCCACGGCACGCAGGCTCGCCGCCGAGGGGTACCACGTCGTCGTCACCGCCCGGCGCAAGGACCGCGTCGAGTCCCTCGCGGAGGAGATCCGGGCCGCGGGCCACCAGGCGACCGCGCACACCCTCGACGTCACCGACCGCGCAGCCGTCGACACCTTCGCGGCCGGCCTCGACCGCTGCGACGTCCTGGTCAACAACGCGGGCGGCGCACTCGGCGCCGACCCGGTAGCCACCGGCGACCCGGCGGACTGGCGTCAGATGTACGAGGTCAACGTCATCGGCGTACTGCACCTCACGCAGGCCCTCCTGCCGGCCCTGGTCGCCTCCGGCGACGGCACGGTCGTCGTCCTGACCTCCACCGCGGGCCACGCCACCTATGAGGGCGGTGCCGGTTACGTCGCGGCGAAGCACGGGGCCCACGTACTCGCCGAGACGCTGCGCCTGGAGATCGTCGGACAGCCCGTACGGGTCATCGAGATCGCGCCCGGCATGGTGAAGACCGAGGGATTCGCGGTCAACCGCTTCCGGGGCGACGAGTCGAAGGCCGCCGCCGTCTACGCCGGCGTCGCCGAGCCCCTCACCTCCGACGACGTCGCCGACACCGTGGCCTGGGCCGTCACCCGTCCCAGCCACGTCAACATCGACCTGCTCGTGGTCCGCCCCCGCGCCCAGGCCTCCAACCAGAAGGTCCACCGGGAGCAGTGATGCCGAACCCCGAGCCCACCACATCCGACGACGCCGAGGCCGCGCACGAGGCCGCGGTGCGCCGCGCCGGCGAGGCCCTGCAGACGTACACGCTCTCCGCCGACGGCTGGCGCCGCAGCCCGAGCGAAACCCTGCAACGCCTGCTCGCCGACCTCCAGCACTGGTGCGACGACACCCAGCGCGACTTCGACGGCGCCCTCACCCGGTCCCGCACCCACCACACGACAGAACGCGCGGCACACCAGTCACGCGAAGGCGCCTGACCATGCCGGAAACCCCGGACCAGGCCACCCCCTCCGACACCCCGCCCCCGGCGGCAACGGGCCCCACCCTCACGCCGGAAGAAGCTGCCGCCCACACCGCGGCGGCCGACGCCCACCGCCGCTCCGAGGAGGAACGCAGCGAACGCCACATGTGGTGGTACCTGGCCTACTTCCTCTTCGGCATCCACCTCATCGCCTTCGTCATGATCTACGCGGTCACCCACGCAAAATGACCGCCCGGGCCCGAAGGCCCGGACGGTCACGGCGACTTGAACCGCGCCCCGCACTCACCCCTTCACGCAGATGACCTGCTTGAGCTTGGCGACGACCTGGACCAGGTCGGTCTGCTGGTCGATGACCTGCTCGATCGGCTTGTAGGCGCCCGGGATCTCGTCCACCACGCCGGAGTCCTTACGGCACTCGACGCCGCGGGTCTGCTCCTCGAGGTCCTTGGCCGAGTAGCGCCGCTTCGCCGCGTTCCGGCTCATGCGGCGACCGGCGCCGTGGGAGGCCGAGTTGAACGACTTCTCGTTCCCGAGGCCCTTCACGATGTACGAACCGGTGCCCATGGAACCGGGGATGATCCCCAGGTCGCCCGAGCCGGCGCGGATCGCGCCCTTCCGGGTGACCAGGAGGTCCATGCCCTCGTAACGCTCCTCCGCCACGTAGTTGTGGTGGCAGGAGATGACCGGCTCGAAGGTGACCTTCGCCTTCTTGAACTCCTTGCGCACCACGTCCTGGAAGAGGCCCATCATGATGGCGCGGTTGTACTTGGCGTACTCCTGCGCCCAGAACAGGTCGTTCCGGTACGCCGCCATCTGAGGTGTGTCCGCGACGAAGACCGCCAGGTCGCGGTCGACCAGGCCCTGGTTGTGCGGGAGCTTCTGGGCCACGCCGATGTGGTACTCGGCCAGTTCCTTGCCGATGTTCCGCGAACCGGAGTGGAGCATCAGCCAGACGGATCCGGACGTATCGATGCAAAACTCGACGAAATGATTCCCGGATCCGAGCGAGCCCATCTGCTTCGTGGCCCGCTCCTGGCGGAACTTGACCGCGTCCGCCACCCCGTCGAACCGCCCCCAGAACGCCTCCCACCCCGAGGTCGGGAAGCCGTGCAGGCGGCCGGGGTCGACCGGGGAGTCGTGCATGCCGCGGCCGACCGGGATGACCTGTTCGATCCTGGAGCGCAGTCGGGACAGGTCGCCCGGGAGGTCGTTCGCCGTCAGGGACGTCTTGACCGCGGACATTCCGCAGCCGATGTCCACGCCGACGGCGGCCGGGCAGACCGCGTCACGCATGGCGATCACGGAGCCGACCGTCGCACCCTTGCCGAAGTGGACGTCGGGCATCACGGCAAGGCCCTTGATCCAGGGCAGAGTTGCGACATTCTGGAGCTGGCGGAGCGCCACGTCCTCGACGGACGCGGGATCGGCCCACATCCGGATCGGGACCTTCGCGCCCGGAACCTCTACGTACGACATACCTACCTCGTTCCCCCGAAAAGTCTGAAAGCGCAAAATCTGGAGCCGAGTTCGTCAAAAGGGATAGCGAACCGGCATTCACAGCGGCGCGTGCGATAAACATTGTGGTCACTGGCCGCCGGAGGGCGGCAACCTGTTTTCCGTGGTGAAGGGAGCCGGAACCGTGCGGCGTAAGGGGTATGTCCCGGGCGCGGCCGCGCTTCTCGCGCTGCTGCTCGGCGGCTGTACGACTGGCTCGGACCTCGGCGAAGAGGCGGGCGACTCGAAACCGGGCGGCGCGGACACGAGCACCCCGGCGGCGGCACCCGGCAAGTACCGGACCCTGCCCGACCCGTGCCGCACACCGGAACGCGGCGCGCTCGACACGATGCTGCCGGGTATCAAGGCGGCGCCCGAGACCCAGCGGGAGAAGCTGTACGCGGGCGAGGCGACGGTCACGTACGACACCGACCGGCTCGTGGGCTGCCGTTGGAAGGTGGAGTCGGCCCAGGCGAGCCACAACCTGCGGGTGGGCTTCGAGCGTGTGGTGTCGTACGACGGATCGGTCAGCGACGACAAGCTCGCCGAGAAGCTGTATCTGCAGCAGGAGCTGGCCGCCGATCTGCCGGCTCCGGCCCCGAGCGGCAGCGGCGACACCGAGGAGTCACCGGGCGGAACGGGCAAGGGCGGCGAGGGCGACAAGGGCAGCGAGGAGCCCGGCGACGGCGCGAAGACTCCGGCGACTACCGACCCCGACGGCAGCGGCGAGGGCAAGGCCGAGGATGCCGATGAGTCCGAGGGGTCCGAGGGTGGCAGCACGGGCAAGACCGCTGCATCGCCGGACAGTTCGGGCGAATCGGGCGCCGCGACCACTCCGCCCGTCCCCGACGGCCTCGAGCCCCGGGTTCTGGACGGTCTCGCCGACCAGGCCTTCGTCGACGACAAGCTGAGCGCCGAGAGCGCGGCGGCCCGCCACCGCACGGTGACTGTGGTGTTCCGCACGTCGAACGTCATTGTGACCGTCGAGTACGACGAGCAGCCGGCGCGCGGCACGGAGGTGCCGGACAGCAAGGAAATGCAGGACACCGCACGGGAACTGGCCTCGAAGGTGGCGTCGCAGCTCGCCGAGTAGCGCCGAGCGGGCGCGGGGTCGGGTGGTCCGGGTCACTCACATCTCGCTCACAGGCCGGGCACCTTCCGCGTACCGTGTCTGGGCGGAACCAACGGACTCCACGAGCGAAGGAACCATGCACCGACTTACGCCGCGACTCGCCCGCACCCTTGCCGCCTGTGCAGCCGTACCGGTGATCCTTGCCGCGGCCGGCTGCTCCTCCGACTCCGGCGACGGCGACAAGAGCGACGCCGGGTCCAAGTCCTCCGCTTCCCCCGGCGGCGGCGACAAGGACAAGCCCGCGGCCGTGCAGAAGGCCGCCTTCGACACGCTGCCGGAGCCCTGCAAGGTTCTGGAGAAGAAGACGATCGAGGACCTGGTCCCCGAGGCCGAGGACAAGTCCGGCAAGTCAGCCAAGTCCGCGGACACCACGACGCGCGGCTCGTGCTCGTGGAACGGTCTGGACTCCAAGGGCGTCAAGGGCTCGCAGTTCCGCTGGCTCAACGTGTCGCTGATGCGCTACGACTCCAACGCCACGCTCGGCAGCGGCGAGAAGCTGGCCGGCCAGCAGTTCACCAAGCGCGTCGACGAGGCGAAGGGCATCGACGGCGCGAAGGACGTGAAGACCGAGCCGCTGAGCGGTGTCGGGGACCAGGCGACGCTGGTGTCGTACGAGCAGAAGAAGAAGGAAGGCTCGTTCAAGAACCAGCGCGTGGTCACCCGGGTCGAGAACGCGGTCGTGGTGATCGACTACAACGGCGCGGGCCTGGCGGGCGCGAAGGCGCCGAGCGCCGGTGACCTGGCCAAGGACATCGAGGGCGCCGCGAAGGAGGCCGTGAAGGCGGTCACCGAGGCGAACGCGTCCGGTGGTTCGGCCTCCGAGAGCTCCGGTTCGGGTTCGGGTTCGGGGTCGGACTCCGGTTCCGGTTCCGGCGAGGACAAGAGCGACAGCGGCAAGGACGCCAAGGACGACGCCGACTCCGGCAACGACGCCGACTCCGGTTCCGGTTCGGCGAAGAAGTCCTGACGCCCGGCGAACGCCCCGTAGCGCCGGCACGACTCGCGTCGGCGCGACTCCGGACAGACGTCGGCACAACTCCGGACAGCCTGCCCGTATTGGGAGCCCGGTCACCCCTGGTGGCCGGGCTCCCGGCATACCCGCCCCCCGTGACCCGCACACGTGTGCCAGGCTGTTGCGCGCAACTGACCGCACAGGGAAGGGAACACGGGTGGCCGCGCCACTGCGTCTGACTCGCACGCACCGCATCCTCATCGCGGTGGTGATCGCAGGCGCGATCGTCATCGCGGGAATCGGCTTCGCCGGTTCGTACTCCGCGGTGCGTGACCTCGCGGAAGAGAAGGGCTTCGGCGGCTTCGCCGTCGTCTTTCCCATCGGCATCGACGCCGGCATCTGCGTCCTGCTCGCTCTCGACCTGCTGCTGACCTGGATCCGCATCCCGTTCCCGCTGCTGAGGCAGACCGCCTGGCTGCTGACCGCGGCGACCATCGCGTTCAACGGCGCGGCCGCCTGGCCGGATCCGCTCGGCGTCGGGATGCACGCGGTGATCCCGATCCTGTTCGTCGTCTCCGTCGAGGCGGCCCGGCACGCGATCGGCCGGATCGCGGACATCACGGCCGACAAGCACATGGAGGGCGTACGCCTCACCCGCTGGCTCCTCTCGCCGCTGCCGACCTTCCTGCTGTGGCGCCGGATGAAGCTGTGGGAACTGCGTTCCTACGAGCAGGTCATCAAGCTCGAGCAAGAACGCCTCGTCTACCAGGCCCGCCTCCGCTCCCGCTACGGCCGGAACTGGCGCCGCAAAGCCCCGGTCGAATCGCTGATGCCGCTGCGCCTCGCCAAGTACGGCGTCCCCCTGGCCGAGACCGGGCCCGCGGGCCTTGCCGCCGCAGGCATCGAACCCCAACTCCTGCCGCCCGCCCCGGAACCGGCAGCCCAGCTCACCACCGGCACGCCCGCTCGCGCCGACGCGGACCCGCAGGGCGAGACCACCGGCACGGGGCGGCCGGCCGACGACGACCTGGACAACCCGTGGTTCGCCCAGCCGCGCGCGGTCGCGTACGAGGGTGGTTACGACCCGGACTACGACCCCGAGTTCGAGCCGGCGTACGACCCGGCCCAGCACGCCCGGTTCGACGAGGACCTGCACCGGTCCGGGGCGGAGGAGCCGGCACGTCACGAGGAGGACCCGTACCGGCGAGGCCGGCAGGAGCAGGGCGCCTACCCGCAGCCCGCCGCGTACGAGCAGCAGGCGCCGTACGAGCAAGGGACGCCGTACGAGCAGGAAACCCCGTACGAGCAGCCGGCGTACGACGACGGCACGGCGCACGCGGAAATCGGAGCGCCCGACGACAGCGGCGTGCGCGTCCCGGCCGGCCCGAACCGTACGCGCCCGCTGACCATCCCCGGCCCGCGCACCGAACGCCCGGAATCGGCAGCTCCGGAGCAGGCCGCCACCCAGCGCACCGCCCCGGAACAGCCCCTCCCCACCCCGCCGGTGGCCGAGCGCGAGCCGGAGGAGGTCCCGGCTTCCGGTCTCCCGGACGATGTGTCCCGCGAGGACGCGTACTTCGGCGCCTTCCGCAAGTACGTGAGCGAGCACGGGGACTATCCGAACGCCCGGCAGTTCGGCCTGTACCTGCAGGATCTGTTCGGCGTGACGGGACGCTCCGGCGGCCCGCTGCAGGAGAATTCGCTGCGCCCCTACCTGCGCGGCTTCCGTACCCGCTACCAGCAGGAACTGGACACGGAGTACAGCGTGTAGCCGCAGCGCGCACCCGGGGCAGGAGGATCACGACGACCGACCGGTACGAAGAACCACCGCCGCCAAGACCGAGCAGTACGACACGGGGGAGCAGTCACATGCCCAGGAACAAGACGCCGATGTGGGCGGCAGCAAGCCTAGTCCTGGCCGTCGCGGCCACCGGGTGCGGAACGGAGTCGGCCGCGCCGAGCGGCGGCTCCGCCAAGGCGGACAGCGCCGCGGCGGAAAGCGCCGCGCACCGGCAGCCGGACCCAGAGAAGATCGATTCGAAGGTCCTCGAGGAGGACGACGACCACACGGTCATCAGGCTCGCCGACGGACGGCAGGTCTCGCTCAGCTACACGAAGCGCGGCCTCGAGGAGCGGCACCGTGCCGACACCGACGCCGACTGGTCAGCCGCCAAGACGGTCCACGCGACCGACACCGCTGCCTGCCAGGGCATCACGGCGAAGGCGCACCAGGACACCGTGTGGGTGACCGCGGACTTCGGTCTGTACTGCAGCGACGGCGAGCCCCCGTCGGAGTCGGTCGCCGCCGTGGGCTCGGGCGACCTGAGCTCGTGGGACGCCGACCTCACCAAGGGCATGGACGGCTGGCCGAAGGCATACGTCTACGACAAGGGTGACCGGGTCGAATTCGTCGACAAGCGGTGGGACGGCACGACCACGCTGCCCTGGCGCAAGGGCACCGGGTTCGAGCCCAAGCAGCACGTGTACGAGCCCATCGGCAAGCAGCTCGTGGGCAGTTGGAAGGCGACGGACGGCAGCCAGCGGGTCACCTTCGAGCAGGCAGCGCCCGAGAAGCGGCCGCGACTGACCATCGAGACGCTGAAGGGCGAGCGCTGTCTCGGATCCGGCACGCTGGGCCCCAAGAGTGACGACAGCGCGGAGCTGAACGACTTCAAGGTCCGGGAGGGCAAGGAGACCACCAACTGCCCGCCCGAGCTGTTCGAGTACTTCTACGAGGCGAAGTCCGCGGACGGTCCGCTGGTGCTGTGGAAGCTGGGCAACAAGCCGCAGAAGGTTCTCACCTACGAGCGGACCGACTGAGCGGGCGAGCGATTGAGCGGCTGAGCGGGCGAGCGGCTGAGCGCGGCCCGGGGATCCGGCGCCTACGCGCGCTCCTTCGCCCGCCTCCGCCGCTCCTCGGGCAGCACGAGCATGACTCCGGCCACGACCATCGCCGCGTAGACGAAGGGGTGCGGCTCGAACCAGGCCTGGAGCATGCCTCAGTCGTTCCCGGTCGTCAGGCGTCCGACCAGGCCGAGCGCGCCCTGGACACCGATGACCCAGCCCAGAATGTTGATGATCTGCTTCATGTCTCCATCGTGTCGCCCGCCTCGCCCGGAATCGTCCTGCCCGAGGCGGAACCAGGGGTAGACCTAAGGATGCAGTGACTCCGACGCGGTCGGCCCCGCTCCGCGTCGGTGGACAGGGACATGGCCACGGACATGGAGCGGGGCCGACCGCGTGGTTCAGGCGCCGAGCAGCTTGCGCACCCGGTCCGCGCCGACCGCGAGCAGCAGCGTGGGCAGCCGGGGCCCGGTGTCCCGGGTCACGAGCAGCCGGTAGACGAGCGCGAAGAACGCGCGCTGCGCGCCCTTGATCTCCGCGGGCAGCTCCTTGGCCGTCGCGTCCGCGGGGAACCCGGCCTGCACCTTGGGTACGCCGTAGACGAGATGGGTGAGGCCGTCCAGGGACCAGTGGTCGTCGAGCCCGTCGACCAGGAGCCGCAGCGAGGCGCGGTCCTGCTCGTCCAGGGAGCCGAGCAGCTCCTTGTCGGGCTCGTCCCGTACGAGGGTGCGGGATTCGGCGGGGACCTGGGTGTTGATCCAGGCCTCCGCGCGGTCGAGCCGGGGCCGGACGTCGTCGAGGGAGCCGAGCGGCTGGGACGGGTCGAGCTCGTTCAGGATCCGCAGCGTCTGGTCCTCGGCGCCGGCGGTGACGTCGGCGACCGATGCGAGCGTCCGGTAGGGCAACGGGCGTGGTGTGCGCGGCAGTTCACCGGCGGCGGTGCCGACGGCGCGGGAGTACGCGGCGACGTCGCCCGGCAGTGCCGCGCCCTCGGTGACCTTGACGGCGAGCTTGTCCCACTCGTCGTAGAGCCGCTGGATCTCCTGGTCGAAGGCGATCTTGAAGGACTGGTTGGGGCGGCGGCGGGCGTAGAGCCAGCGGATCAGCTGGGGCTCCATGATCTGCAGCGCGTCGGCCGGGGTCGGTACGCCGCCCTTGGACGAGGACATCTTCGCCATGCCGGAGATGCCGACGAAGGCGTACATCGGGCCGATCGGCTGCTCGCCGCCGAAGATCCCGACGATCTGGCCGCCGACCTGGAAGGAAGAGCCCGGCGAGGAGTGGTCGACACCGCTGGGCTCGAAGATCACGCCCTCGTAGGCCCAGCGCATCGGCCAGTCGACCTTCCAGACCAGCTTGCCGCGGTTGTACTCGCTGAGCCGGACCGTCTCGCCGTGCCCGCACCGGCAGGTGTACGTCAGCTCGGTCGACGCGTCGTCGTAGGAGGTGACGGTGGTGAGGTCCTTCTCGCAGACGGCGCAGTACGGCTTGTACGGGAAGTAGCCCGCGCCGGATCCGCTGCCGTCGTCCTCGGCGGCGGCGCCGGAGCCCTCTGCCGCCTCCAGTTCGGCGGCGTCGAGCGGCTTCTGCGACTTCTTGGGCGGGGTCTTCTTGGTGCGGTACTGGGCGAGGATCGCGTCGATGTCGCCGCGGTGCTTCATCGCGAACAGCACCTGCTCGCGGTACACGCCCGTGGTGTACTGCTCGGTCTGGCTGATGCCGTCGTACTCGACGCCGAGGGACGCCAGCGACTCGCTCATCGCGGCCTTGAAGTGCTCGGCCCAGTTCGGGTACGCCGAGCCGACCGGGGCCGGGACCGAGGTGAGCGGCTTGCCGATGTGCTCGGCCCAGGAGTCGTCGACGCCGGGGACGCCGGCCGGGACCTTGCGGTACCGGTCGTAGTCGTCCCAGGAGATCAGGTGGCGTACGGCGTGGCCGCGGCGGCGGATCTCGTCGGCGACGAGGTGCGGGGTCATGACCTCGCGCAGGTTGCCCAGGTGGATGGGGCCCGAGGGGGAGAGTCCGGAGGCGACGACGACAGGTTTGCCCGGGGCACGGCGCTCCGACTCGGTGATGACCTCGTCCGCGTAACGGGAGACCCAGTCGGTGGTCTCTGTGCTCTGAGCCACGATCGGCACGTCCTCTTGATTCCTCGGGTGTGAAAGAAAGCTGACGTCGGCCATTGTTTCAGACCGGACGATGTCCTCAGGGTCACTGTTCCCGCCGGCCCGCGCCAGCCGTTTCCGGCGCCGCCCGCGCGTGACGCGACCGCGCCCCGTACCCGGAAAACGAGTGGCAGGCGCGTGGGAGAATCGGGTGTACCCACTGACTCCAAGACAGGAACGGCACCCCATGGCCTCGGTCCCTTCCCTCGCCTCGACGGTCCACCAGCGCCTCGCGGACGCGCTCACGGCAGCGGTGCCGGACGCCGGTTCCGCGGACCCGCTGCTGCGACGCAGCGACCGGGCGGACTTCCAGGCCAACGGCATCCTGGCGCTGGCCAAGAAGCTGAAGGGCAATCCCCGCGAGCTCGCGGGCAAGGTGACCGACTCCCTCGGCTCCCCCGACCCCGCCGGGCTGCTCGCCGACGTCGAGGTCTCGGGCCCCGGCTTTTTGAACATCACGGTCACCGATCGGGCGATCACCGAGAACCTGGCGGCGCGTGCCGCGGACGGCGAGCGCCTCGGCGTCCCGCTCGCCGAGCACGCGGGCACCACGGTCATCGACTACGCCCAGCCGAACGTGGCGAAGGAGATGCACGTCGGCCACCTGCGGAACTCGGTGATCGGTGACGCGGTCGTACAGATCCTGGAGTTCACCGGCGAGAGGATCATCAGGCGGCACCACATCGGCGACTGGGGCACCCAGTTCGGCATGCTCGTGCAGTACCTCGTGGAGCACCCGAGCGAGCTGGACCACTCCGGCTCGGCGGACGGCGAGACCGCGATGTCCTCCCTCAACCACGTCTACAAGGCCTCGAAGGTGCTCTTCGACTCCGACGAGGAGTTCAAGACGCGGGCCAGGCGCAGGGTGGTCGACCTGCAGGCGGGCGACCCGGAGACGCTGGCGATCTGGCAGAAGTTCGTGGACGAGTCGAAGATCTACTTCTACTCGGTCTTCGACAAGCTGGACGTCGCGATCAGGGACGAGGACATCGTCGGCGAGTCCGGTTACAACGACATGCTGGCGGAGACCTGCCGGATGCTCGAGGAGTCGGGCGTCGCGGTCCGCTCCAACGGCGCGCTCTGCGTCTTCTTCGACGACGTCAAGGGCCCCGACGGTCAGCCCTCACCGCTGATCGTGCAGAAGTCCGACGGCGGCTTCGGCTACGCGGCCACCGACCTCTCGGCGATCCGCGACCGCGTCTTCAACCTGAAGGCGGACACCCTGCTGTACGTGGTGGACGCCCGGCAGTCGCTGCATTTCAAGATGGTCTTCGAGACGGCGCGCAGGGCGGGCTGGCTGACCGAGAACGTGCGCGCGGTGCAGTTGGGCTTCGGCACGGTCCTCGGCAAGGACGGCAAGCCGTTCAAGACCCGTGAGGGCGAGACGGTCCGACTGATCGACCTGCTGGACGAGGCGATCGAGCGTGCCTCGACGATCGTGCGCGAGAAGGCGCAGGACCTGTCGGAGGAGGAGATCGCCGAGCGCGGCGCGCAGGTCGGCATCGGCGCGGTCAAGTACGCGGACCTGTCCACGTCGGCGACGCGTGACTACAAGTTCGACCTGGACCAGATGGTGTCCCTGAACGGCGACACGTCGGTGTATCTGCAGTACGCCTACGCGCGGATCCAGTCGATCCTGCGCAAGGCCGGCGAGGTCGCCCCGCGGGCGCACACCGATATGGAACTCACGCCTGCCGAGCGGGCGTTGGGCCTGCACCTCGATGGCTTCGGCGAGACGGTGGGCGAGGTCGCAAGGGAGTACGCCCCGCACAAGCTGGCCGCGTACCTGTACCAACTGGCGTCGCTCTACACGACGTTCTACGACAAGTGCCCGGTCCTGAAGGCGGACACCCCCGCCCAGGTGGAGAACCGCCTCTTCCTGTGCGACCTCACGGCCCGCACCCTCCACCAGGGCATGGCCCTGCTGGGCATCAGGACACCTGAGCGCCTCTGACCTGCCCGCCCGGGCGCGGCCCCGGGGCCGCGCCCGGGCGCCGGACCACCTGTGCGTCCGGCGCCCGCAGGCCGAGCCCGTCCTCGCCCCCGCAGGTCACCCGAAGACCCGCCCCAACCGCCGCAGCCCTTCACGGAGTTCATCCGCGGCCTGGGTGACGAAGCACAACCGCATCGTCCCCACCTCGGGCGCCCCCGCGAAGAACGGCGCCCCCGGCACATAGGCCACCTCGTTCTCCACCGCCCGTGCGAGCAGCGCCCCCGCGTCGAACCCGGAGGGCAACCGCACCCACACGAACATCCCGCCGGCCGGCCGCACCCACCGCGCCCCCTCGGGCAGCACCGCGGGCAGCCCGTCGAGCAGCACATCCCGCCGCTCCCCGTAGGCGCCCGCCACCCGCGCCACATGCGCATCCAGATCCCGGTCCGCGAGGTAGCGCACGGCAGCGAGCTGATTGACCGTCGGCGTATGAAGATCGGCCGCCTGCTTGGCGACCGCACACGCCCGCAGCAACGCCTCCGGCGCCCGCAACCACCCGAGCCGCAACCCCGGCGCCATCACCTTCGAGAAGCTGCCGAGCAGCACCGTCCGCTCCGCCGCCCCCTCCTGCTCCGCGATCCACGGCACCCGTTCGCCCTCGAAGCGCAGCTCTCCGTACGGGTCGTCCTCCACGATCCACAGTCCGCGCCGCACCGCCACATCGGCGATCGCCGCCCGTCGGCCGACCGGCATCGTGCGCCCGGTGGGGTTCTGGAAGGTCGGCACGGTGTAGAGCAACTTGGGCCGTTCCGCGGCCACCAGAGCGTCCAGCGCCTCGGGATCGACACCGTCGTCGTCACAGGGCACGGGCACGACCCGTGCCCCGGCGAAGGCGAAGACCTGCAGCGCGGCGAGATAGCAGGGGTCCTCGACGAGCACGGTGTCCCCGGGCTCGACCAACGCGGTGGCGAGCAGCGAGAGCGCCTGCTGCGAACCGGTGGTGACCAGAAGGTCGTCGGGCACAGTGGCGAGTCCCCGCGCACTCATCCGTCCCGCGAGCGCCTCCCGCAGCTGCGGCTCGCCCTCGGTCGTCGAGTACTGCAGGGCCCGCTGCGGAGTCTCCTCGAGCACGGCCCGGAACGCCGCCGCCACACCCTCGGTGTCGAAGAGCCCTGGAGCGGGCAGCCCACCGGCGAAGTTGATCACCTCGGGCCGCGCGGTCACCGCCAGGATGTCCCGTACCGGGGACCCTCCGACCGCGGCGGCACGTGCGGCGAGTGGCGGCTGTGCCACGGCTTCAAGGGCTGGGTCGACTACAGTCACGAGGCTCCTCACCTGGCGCAATCCCTAGGGCCGAGATCCCCGGCGACACGGCCCGAACGTCCGCAGCCTAAGCACCCTCGCCCCACACCAGAACCCCGTTCCGGGATCCGGACGCTCAGCGCAGCGAGCGCGCCACCTCGGTCGCCCAGTAGGTGAGGATCACGTCGGCGCCGGCCCGCCGGATCCCGGTCAGCGACTCCAGAATCGCCTTCTCCCGGTCGATCCAGCCCTTCTCCGCCGCCGCCTCGATCATCGCGTACTCCCCGGAGATCTGGTACGCGGCGACCGGCACGTCCACCGCGTCGGCGAACTTGGCCAGGATGTCCAGGTAGGGGCCGGCCGGCTTGACCATCACCATGTCCGCGCCCTCCTGCAGGTCGAGCGCCAACTCCCGCAGGGACTCACGGGTGTTGGCCGGGTCCTGCTGGTACGTCTTGCGGTCGCCCTTGAGCGACGAGCCGACCGCCTCCCGGAAGGGGCCGTAGAAGGCGGAGGAGTACTTGGCCGTGTAGGCGAGCACGGTGACGTCCTCGTGCCCGGTCTGGTCGAGGGCGTCACGGATGACGCCGATCTGGCCGTCCATCATGCCGCTCGGGCCGACGACGTGGACGCCCGCGTCCGCCTGGACCTGCGCCATCTCGGCGTACCGCTCGAGCGTCGCGTCATTGTCCACCCGGCCCTCGGAGTCCAGGATTCCGCAGTGGCCGTGGTCGGTGTACTCGTCGAGGCACAGGTCCGACATGATCACCAGGTCGTCGCCGACCTCGTCGCGTACGTCGCGGATCGCGAGCTGCAGGATGCCGTCCGGGTCCGTGCCGGCCGTACCCGCCCCGTCCTTCTTCTCGTCCTCGGGCACACCGAAGAGCATGATCCCGGCGACCCCGGCCTCCACCGCCTCGACGGCGGCCTTCCGCAGGGTGTCCCTGGTGTGCTGCACGACGCCCGGCATGGCCTCGATCGGCACCGGCGAGGTGATCCCCTCGCGCACGAAGGCCGGCAGGATCAGATCCGCCGGATGCAGCCGCGCCTCGGCGACCATGCGCCGCATCGCGGGAGTGGTGCGCAGCCTCCTGGGCCGCGTACCGGGGAACGAACCGTAGGTCGTCAGTGCCACTGCCGTCTCACCTCGTGCCGTCACGAAACTCTTCCCGCCCATTGTCCTCCACCACGCCCGGCCCACCGACCGTGGGCACCCCTCGCACACGAAACCGGCGGGACCCCCGAAGGGATCCCGCCGGTCACGTCGGTAATTCGGTGCCCTACGACGTGCTCGCCCGCCGACGCCGCGATCCGGGCCGCCGCTCGCTCGGCCGTGTCACGGCCTCGCCGGCCTCCACGGCCGCCGCCCGCCGCTGCGCGCCGAAGTCCGCGAGGGACTCGGCGAGCTGCAGCACGCTGGGCTCGGGCGCCATCACGTCGACTCGCAGGCCGTGCTCCTCGGCGGTCTTCGCCGTGGCCGGGCCGATACAGGCGATGACGGTGACGTTGTGCGGCTTGCCGGCGATACCGACCAGGTTCCGCACCGTCGACGACGAGGTGAAGAGCACCGCGTCGAAGCCGCCGCCCTTGATGGCCTCCCGGGTATCGGCCGGCGGCGGCGAGGCGCGCACCGTCCGGTAGGCGGTGACGTCGTCGACCTCCCAGCCCAGTTCGATGAGTCCGGCCACCAGGGTCTCGGTGGCGATGTCGGCGCGCGGCAGGAACACCCGGTCGATCGGGTCGAAGACCGGGTCGTAGGGCGGCCAGTCCTCCAGGAGCCCGGCGGCGGACTGCTCACCGCTCGGCACCAGATCGGGCTTGACGCCGAAGGCGACCAGGGCGGCGGCGGTCTGGTCGCCGACCGCTGCGACCTTGATCCCGGCGAAGGCGCGCGCGTCGAGCCCGTACTCCTCGAACTTCTCGCGCACCGCCTTGACCGCGTTCACCGAGGTGAAGGCGATCCACTCGTAGCGTCCTGTGACCAGGCCCTTGACCGCACGCTCCATCTGCTGGGGTGTGCGCGGGGGTTCGACCGCGATGGTCGGCACCTCGTGCGGCACCGCTCCGTAGCTGACGAGCTGGTCGGAGAGCGAAGCGGCCTGCTCCTTCGTCCGCGGTACGAGCACCTTCCAGCCGAACAGCGGCTTGGACTCGAACCAGGACAACTGGTCGCGCTGGGCAGCCGCGGAACGCTCGCCGACCACGGCTATGACGGGCCGGTGCCCCTCGGGCGAGGGGAGCACCTTGGCCTGCTTGAGGGTCTGCGCGACGGTGCCGAGCGTGGCCGTCCAGGTCCGCTGCCGGGTGGTCGTACCGGCGATGGTGACGGTCATCGGGGTGTCCGGCTTACGGCCGCCCGCCACCAGCTCGCCGGCGGCCGCGGCCACCGTCTCGAGCGTGGTGGAGACGACGACCGTGCCGTCGGACGCGCCGACCTCGGTCCAGCAGCGGTGCGAGGCGGTACGCGCGTCGACGAACCGCACGTCCGCGCCCTGACTGTCGCGCAGCGGCACACCCGCGTAGGCGGGTACGCCGACCGCGGTCGCGATACCGGGCACGACCTCGAAGGTGATGCCCTCGCGGACGCAGGCCAGCATCTCCGCGGACGCGTCCGCGTCGAGCCCCGGGTCGCCCGTGACGGCACGGACCACCCGCCTGCCGCGCCGTGCTGCCGCCATGACAAGATTGGCGGCATCCACGGGCGTTGATGACTCGTCAGCAGCCGTCTGCTGCGGCACGGCCGGGAGCTCGCCGAGGTCGGCACCCGCCCTCGTATGAGCACGGACGACGTCGAGCACCTCGGGCTCGGCGACCAGTACGTCCGCTGTGGCCAGTGCCTCCACGGCACGCAGCGTGAGCAGTCCCGGATCTCCGGGTCCGGCACCCAGGAAGGTGACGTGCCCGTGCCCGGAAGCGGCGGGAAGTTTCGAGGTGGTGGGGCTCAATGTGCTCGCTCCCCCATCAGACCGGCCGCACCCTTGGCAAGCATCTCGGCCGCGAGCTCGCGGCCGAGCGCCTCCGCCCGGGACGGGGACTCGGGTACGGGACCGGTGGTGGACAGCTGCACCAGCGCCGAGCCGTCGGTCGAGCCGACGACGCCGCGCAGGCGCATTTCCTTGACAACCTGTCCGTCGCCCAGCAGGTCGGCCAGCGCACCCACAGGTGCGGAGCAGCCGGCCTCCAGGGCGGCGAGCAGGGAACGCTCGGCGGTCACGGCGGCCCGGGTGTACGGGTCGTCGAGCTCGGCGAGGGTGGCGGCGAGCTCCGCGTTGGACGCGGCGCACTCGACAGCCAGTGCCCCCTGGCCGGGGGCGGGCAGCATGATGTCGACCGGCAGGAAGTCGGTCGCGTCGTCGGACCTGCCGACACGGCTGAGGCCGGCCGCGGCGAGTACCACCGCGTCCAGTTCCCCGTTCCGTACGAAGCCGATGCGGGTGTCGATGTTTCCCCGGATCGGCACCGTCGTCAGGTCCAGGCCGTGACTGCGCGCGTAGGCGTTGATCTGCGCCATCCGGCGCGGCGATCCGGTGCCGATCCGGGCACCGTCGGGCAGTTCGGCGAAGGTCAGCCCGTCGCGTGCGACGAGCACGTCCCGGCTGTCCTCGCGCGGCGGGACGGCGGCGAGTGCCAGGTCGTCGGGCTGCGCGGTGGGCAGGTCCTTCAGGGAGTGCACGGCGAAGTCGATCTCGCCGGAGACCAGTGCGTCGCGCAGTGCGCTGACGAACACACCGGTGCCGCCGATCTGCGCGAGATGCTCGCGCGAGGTGTCGCCGTAGGTGGTGATCGCCACCAACTCGACCTCGCGGCCGGTCAGTTCCCGGACGGCCTCGGCCACCTGCCCGGACTGAGCCATGGCGAGCTTGCTGCGCCTGGTCCCAAGGCGGAGTGCTTTCTGGGTCATGACCGCCCTCGGTTCTGTACGTCATGGTCGTCGCCGTCGGCCCGGGAGACGGCCGCCACCGTCTGCGGGTCGAGGTCGAACAGGGTGCGCAGTGCGTCCGCGTACCCGGCGCCGCCGGGCTCGCCCGCCAGCTGCTTGACCCGCACGGTCGGCGCGTGCAGGAGCTTGTCGACGACACGGCGTACGGCCTGGGTGACCTCGGCCTGTTCGCGGTCGTCGAGGTCCGGGAGGCGGCCCCGGAGCCGGTTGATCTCGCTCTCGACCACGCCGGAGGCCATGGTGCGCAGGGCGACCACGGTCGGCGTGATGTGCGCGGCCCGCTGGGCGGCGCCGAAGGCGGCGACCTCGTCCGCGACGATGGTGCGGACCTGGTCCACGTCGGCAGCCATCGGGCCCGCTCCGGCGGGGTCCGCGGGGGCGCCGGCGACCTCGGCGAGCGACTCGATGTCGACCAGACGCACACCGTCGATCCGGTGCACGTCCACGTCGATGTCACGGGGCATCGCGAGGTCGAGCAGTGCCAGGCGTACGGGCGCGGTCCGTGCCGGGGCCCGAGTGGCGCTCCGCACCGTGGTCCGGCCCCCGGCGGACTCGCCGTCGGGCGTCGGGCGGTCGAGGGTGGAACCGTTGTCGACCCAGGTGCCGTGCAGGCCCATGGCGTCGGCGCCGGAAGGAGCGGGGGCGAGGCCGACCGGGCAACCGCTGTCCGCGGCGGAGAGGCCGGCGGCGGTCTCGGTGGCCGCGGCGTCGGGGATCCGGCCGTCGCGTGCGGCGGCGACCGCGAGGCGCGCGACCAGGCTGCCGTCGGGCGCCCGGAGCGTGTGCACGGGTGCCTCGCCGGAGGTCGCGCCGGGTCCGAGACCCTGCGCGGACGCGGCCAGCGCGTCGGCGACGGTGCCGGCGCCGAGCACCAGGCCGGTGGCTCCGGTGCAGGAGACCGCGATGTCGACGCGGGCCAGCTCGTCCGGTACGGCGTCCATGGCCACCGCGCGCGCGGCGACTCCCGTACCGGCCGGGTCGGTGAGGATCTCCACCAGACGCCCGGCGCGGTCCGGCGTGCGGTTGGCGACGACGATCTCGGCCACCCCGGCCCGCGCGAGGGTGGCGGCGGCGAGGGACGACATGGATCCGGCGCCGATGACGAGGGCCTTCTTGCCGGCCGCCCAGTCGGTGACCGGTTCGCCGGCCGTGAGCTGCTCGAGGCCGAAGGTGACGAGCGACTGCCCGGCGCGGTCGATCCCGGTCTCGGAGTGGGCACGCTTGCCGACCCGAAGCGACTGCTGGAACAGGTCGTTGAGGAGGCGTCCCGCGGTGTGCTGCTCCTGCGCCCGGGCGAGCGCGTCCTTCAGCTGACCGAGGATCTGGCCCTCGCCGACGACCATCGAGTCGAGCCCGCAGGCCACCGAGAACAGGTGGTGGACGGCGCGGTCCTCGTAGTGCACATAGAGATAGGGAGTGAGCTCGTCGAGCCCCACGCCGCTGTGCTGGGCGAGCAGTGTGGAGAGTTCGGCGACGCCCGCGTGGAACTTGTCCACGTCGGCGTAGAGCTCGATGCGGTTGCAGGTGGCGAGGAGCGAGGCCTCGGCGGACGGCTCGGCGGCCACCGCGTCCTGCAGCAGCTTGCCCTGCGCGTCCACGGACAGCGCGGCCCGCTCGAGCACGCTGACGGGAGCGCTGCGGTGGCTCAGCCCGACGACCAGGAGACTCATGCCGGCATCACGGCGGGTACGTCCCCGTCGGGTCCCTTCCGGCCGTTGCCCTCGGTGTCCGCCGCATCGGCGGCCACGGTGCGCGCGGCGGGCGGTACGACAGCGGCAGCCTCGGCGGCGACGTCCTCGCCGGCCTTGCGCTGCTCGTGGAAGGCCAGGATCTGCAGCTCGATGGAGAGGTCGACCTTGCGTACGTCGACGCCGTCCGGCACGGAGAGCACGGTCGGCGCGAAGTTCAGGATGGAGGTCACTCCGGCGGCGACGAGCCGTTCGCAGACCTGCTGGGCGGCGCCCGCGGGGGTGGAGATCACGCCGATGGAGACGCCGTTGTCGGAGATGATCGATTCGAGGTCGTCGGTGTGCTGCACCGGCATCCCGGCCACGGGCTGTCCCGCCATCGCGGGATCGGCGTCGATCAGGGCCGCGACGCGGAAGCCGCGGGAGGCGAAACCGCCGTAATTGGCCAGCGCCGCACCGAGGTTACCGATACCGACGATGACGACGGGCCAGTCCTGCGTCAGTCCGAGCTCGCGGGAGATCTGGTAGACGAGGTACTCGACGTCGTAGCCCACACCACGGGTCCCGTAGGAGCCGAGGTAGGAGAAATCCTTGCGCAGCTTCGCGGAGTTGACCCCCGCGGCCGCGGCCAGCTCCTCGGAGGAGACCGTGGGTACCGAGCGCTCCGACAGTGCGGTCAGCGCGCGCAGGTACAGCGGAAGCCTGGCGACGGTGGCCTCGGGAATTCCTCGGCTGCGGGTCGCCGGTCGGTGAGTTCGGCCAGTTGCCACGGTGCTCCTGCGGGTAGAGCGGGGCTGCGGGCGGTCGCATGTCCCCCGACCGCCCCGTCTCAAGCAGGCTATGTCTTTGTGAACGCGTGCACAAAGATGGTGTCCGCTTTGTCCAAGCAAAGTGACCGGGCTCACGCGGGACTTGTGACCAGCCGGGGAACCGTCAACGAGGCCCCGGCGTCGGGGTACCACAGGGGGCAAAACCGCACACTCTCCTCACGATTTCCGCACCCCCGAGACTGAATCGCCCCCGATCGTAACGCGTCTTTTACGCCACCAGGTTCCGTCGAATTCCGGGCCCAGGCACCCGCGGAGATCGTCCCGGCCGTTCGGAGCCGTGATCATTTCGCGCCGAGCGCCTTGCGCAACCGACCCTCGTCGACCCGCCAGAAGTCGTGCTGGGCGCCGTCCACAAGGACTACCGGAATCTGCTCCCAGTACTTGCTGTGGAGCTCCGCATC
This sequence comes from Streptomyces sp. YIM 130001, assembly GCF_003574445.1. Classification (GTDB taxonomy): domain Bacteria; phylum Actinomycetota; class Actinomycetes; order Streptomycetales; family Streptomycetaceae; genus Streptomyces. Next base: position 10,987 of record NZ_KZ984548.1, on the reverse strand, counting down.
GTCATTGATGTTCTTCTTCTCCCAGGCGGCGCCGGTATCGGCGCAGACTTTTTCGATCACCTCCTGTGCCGCATCGCACAAATGACATCCGGGCTTGCCGACCAGAGTGACGACCCGGTCCGCGGGCTTCTTGTTCTCCGTACGCCGGAAAAGGGGGCTCATACGCCTATTCTCGCGCGGCCGAACCTCCCTGCACACCGCCTCGCGACGCGCCCGCAGGCGATCCCCTTAACTGCGCGGTAGTGCACTGTTCACAGCCTGCGAACGCCCTCGACCCGGAACCACCGAACATTCTGGCTATGCTCACGGACATGGCCTCTCTTCGATGGCTCACTCCTCGTAGGCGCTCCGCGACCGCGCGCAGCGTCCTGGCAGGCGAGGCCTCGGCGGAAGCCGCGCGCAAGTCCTCGCAGGAGCTCGAGGGGGCCGCGCCGGCCGACGAGGCGGCCGAGGCCCCCGAGTTCCCGGTCGTCGGAGACGAGCGGGCAGCGGCCTTCTTCGACCTGGACAACACCGTGATGCAGGGCGCCGCGATCTTCCACTTCGGTCGCGGGCTGTACAAACGGAGGTTCTTCGAGAGCCGCGAGCTGGCCAAGTTCGCCTGGCAGCAGACCTGGTTCCGGCTGGCCGGCGTCGAAGATCCCGAACACATGCAGGACGTACGCGAATCCGCGCTGTCGATCGTCAAGGGCCACCGGGTCGCCGAGCTGATGTCGATCGGCGAGGAGATCTACGACGAGTACATGGCCGAGCGCATCTGGCCCGGCACCCGGGCACTCGCGCAGGCCCACCTCGACGCCGGCCAGCGGGTCTGGCTGGTCACCGCCGCCCCGGTGGAGACGGCGACGATCATCGCCCGCCGGCTCGGCCTGACCGGCGCCCTCGGCACCGTCGCCGAGTCCGTCGACGGCATCTATACGGGACGGCTGGTCGGCGAGCCGCTGCACGGCCCCGCGAAGGCGGAGGCGGTCCGCGCACTCGCCGTCGCCGAGAGCCTCGACCTGGCCCGCTGCGCGGCGTACAGCGACTCGCACAACGACATCCCCATGCTGTCCCTGGTCGGCCACCCGTACGCGATCAATCCGGACGCCAAGCTGCGCAAGCACGCCCGCGAACGCGACTGGCGGCTGCGCGACTACCGCACCGGCCGCAAGGCGGCCAAGGTCGGCATCCCCGCCGCCGCGGGCGTCGGCGCCCTGGCCGGCGGCACCGCCGCGGCCATCGCCCTGCACCGCCGCCGCCACTGACCGCACCGCAGGGACCCGGTCCGGCGATACGGCCACGGAATCGACCGGCCGAGATACGGCCAGCGAATCACGCACCGTGACGACCCTCGGCCCCGACCGCCGGAACACGCGGAAATCCACATTCCATACCCGGGTGCCGTCCCGGCCAGTCGGGTTGCCCGCGTACAGCCACAACACGCCCCGGACTCAGGCGCTTAACGACCGAAACCGATCAACTTCCGCTCACTGTATGGCGCTTGAAGCATCATAGATCTGTAACAGAAGCGACGTAATCGATGATTTGAGCAACTGGGTGTAGCGCCGCCTGTACGAAGCGTTATTCTCCTCAGACGCATATCGGACCCCCACTCATCGCTACGACGAGTGAACGGTCCAGCACTGCTCGTGATGGAAGCTCTGCCTCTGGGAGTCCCGTGTACCCACACGTCGGGGTTGACGCCTCAGGCCTGGCTACGCTCCGCGCAACGGTCGTCGACCAATTGCGCAACCTCGTCCCCACCGCGTACGCCGTCCCCGCCTTCGCCGTCCCCGCACCGGTCGGCCCTTGCTACGCCCTGGCCGAAAGCGGTGCCGCCGTCGGTAGAAGGTCCCGTTCCGGCGCCGTCGCCACCACCCACCGCCGTCCCGCGGCCGACAGCGACAGCGCCCGCATGATGGACCTCGTCGAGCGCGCCCAGGCCGGCGAGACCGATGCCTTCGGGCGCCTCTACGACCAATACAGCGACACCGTCTACCGCTACATCTACTACCGCGTCGGCGGGAAGGCGACGGCCGAAGACCTCACCAGCGAGACCTTCCTGCGCGCCCTGCGCAGGATCGGCACCTTCACCTGGCAGGGACGGGACTTCGGCGCCTGGCTGGTCACGATCGCGCGCAACCTGGTCGCCGACCACTTCAAGTCGAGCCGTTTCCGCCTGGAAGTGACCACCGGCGAAATGCTCGACGCCAACGAGGTCGAGCGCAGCCCCGAGGACTCGGTCCTCGAGTCCCTGTCCAACGCCGCCCTCCTGGACGCCGTACGACGGCTCAACCCGCAGCAGCAGGAGTGCGTGACCCTGCGCTTCCTGCAGGGCCTGACCGTCGCCGAGACCGCCCGCGTGATGGGCAAGAACGAGGGCGCGATCAAGACCCTCCAGTACCGCGCGGTCCGTACGCTGGCCCGCCTGCTGCCGGATGACGCCCGCTGACCGGAGACGGAAAGTGACATCTCACTTACCCCTGGTGACACTGGAAATTGGGCCCCGGTCCGATCATCTTTCGTCCGTAACCCATGTGCCGCGACCCTCGTTGTGCGGAATGCAGGCTCCCTGTGGTCGCCCCCTGTCCGGCGCCGCCGACTCGCACGAGCGGCGCGCACCGGCGTGGGCAACCCTCAGGACCCCCTGGGGAGTCGGACGTCATGACGAGAGGAGGTGCCGCCAGTGATCGCGAATGTCCCGAGCCGGCGGGCGAACGCCTTCGCCCACGCCGTGGACGAACAGACCGACCAGGGTCAGGCGGCCGAGCAGCCCACGGACTCCCCATCGGCCGACGGGGCCGAGCAGTCCGCCATGCTCACGGTGGCCGAAGGCCTCGGTGAGCTGCCGCGACCGGAGCTCGACCCCGAGGTCAAGGTGGTCCAGCGGGCACAGCTCGTGGCCGCCATGGAGGCCATGCTGCAGGAAGGCACCGCGGGCGACACCGGCCCAGGTACGACGGTGCCGGAGCAGCGCAGCCGCAAGGGCGCCCACCGGGCCACCCCACTGCGGAAGTTCCGGCCCCGGACGCGGCTCTCCAAGGGCATCGCGGCCGGCGGACTCACCGTCGGAGTCGCGGCAGGCGCCTTCAGCGGCGTCTCCGCGGCCAGCTCCGACGCCCTGCCGGGCGACTCCCTCTACGGCCTCAAGCGCGGCATGGAGGACTTCAAGCTCGGCATGACCGACGACTCCTCGGCGCGCGGTGAGCTCTACCTGAACCAGGCCTCCACCCGGCTCCACGAGGCCAACCGCCTGATGGAGCGGGCCCGTTCGGGAGACCTCGACCACGAGCAGATCGGCGAGATCCGCCGCGCGCTGTCCGGGATGCGTCACGACGCGTCCGAAGGACACCAGCTGCTCCACGACGCCTACGCCGAGGACGGATCGATGGGCCCGATCCAGACTCTGTCCTCGTTCTCCCAGTCGTACCGCGGCAGTTGGAGCGATCTGCAGAGTCGGCTGCCCGTCCAGCTCTCGGACGTCAGCAGCGAGGTGACCTCGGTGTTCGATGCCATGGAGGACGAGATCGCGCCGCTGCGTTCGCGGCTGCCGAGCGTTCCCGGCACGGGCGGTGACGTCACCGAGACGCCGGAGAGCACGACGGACGACTCGACCGGCGAGGACACCCCGACGCCGAGCGCCTCCGACCCGACCGCCGGTCCGTCCGACGAGAAGACCCGGCCGGAGGACCCCTCACCCTCCGGTTCCGAGGACGACGGCGGACTGATCGGTGGTGGCGGCGGCGGGCTGCTCGACCCGCCGAAGGACGACACCACGCCGAGCAAGCCGTCGGGAGGCGGCGAGCAGAGCGACCCGGTCAAGCCGGACGTGACCCTCCCGCCGCTCCTTCCGGGCCTGCTGCCGGGGCTCGGTATAAGCGGTGAGGACACCACGGAGTAGGCACTACGCACATCGGGCCCCCTTCCTTGAAGGAAGGGGGCCCGATGTGCGTAGTGGAGCGCCGGCAGCGGACGCCTGCGGCTGGAACACCTGCGTCAGAAGAACACCGAGCGCCGCTGCACAAGAAGCTTGTACAGGGTGTGCTGGATCTGCTCCCGCACCTGATCGGTGAGGTTGAACATCAGCATCGGATCCTCCGCCGCCTCCGGCGGATAGCCGTCCGTCGCGATCGGCTCACCGAACTGGATCGTCCACTTCGTCGGCAGCGGCACCCCGCCGAGCGGCCCGAGCCAGGGGAACGTCGGCGTGATCGGGAAGTACGGCAGTCCGAGAACCCGGGCCAGCGTCTTGGAGTTCCCCACCATCGGGTAGATCTCCTCGGCACCGACGATCGAGCACGGCACGATCGGCGTACGGGCGCGCAGCGCGGTCGAGACGAAGCCCCCGCGGCCGAAACGCTGCAGCTTGTATCGCTCGCTGAACGGCTTGCCGATCCCCTTGAACCCCTCCGGCATCACGCCGACCAGCTCGCCCGCCTCCAGAAGCCGCTGCGCGTCCTCCGCGCAGGCGAGCGTGTGGCCGGCCTTGCGCGCCAGTTCGTTGACCACGGGCAGCATGAACACCAGGTCCGCGGCGAGCAGCCGCAGATGGCGCTGCGCCGGGTGGTTGTCGTGCACCGCGACCTGCAGCATCAGACCGTCGAGCGGCAGTGTCCCGGAGTGGTTCGCGACGATCAGGGCCCCGCCGTCCGCCGGGATGTTCTCCATCCCCTTCACCTCGACCCGGAAGTACTTCTCGGAGACGGGCCGCAGGAGCGACATCAGAACCTGCTCGGTCAGATCCCGGTCGTAGCCGAACTCGTCGACGTCGTAATCGCCGGTGAGCCGTCGCCGCAGGAAGGCCAGGCCGCCGGCCACCCGGCGTTCCAGACCGCTGCGCGGACCCTGCCGGTCCGCCGCGTCCGCACCGGACTCCGGGGTCGGATCGGGCTGTTCACCGGCCGCGCCCTCGGGGACGGGCCGCCCGTCCCCGAGGTCCTCCGCAGGATGCTCCTGCCGGCCCGGCAGCGGCGTCACCTCCGGGGCCGGCTCCGCCTGGCGCCGGCCACCCGACCTGCGCCGGGCCGGGCTCCGGGCGCCGCCCCGCGACCGGTCGTCGTCGAACGGAATGACCTTGGCGTCCGCCATCGTTGATGCGCTCCTCAGTCCGCGCTGTGCGTCGGATGCTTCGCCGCGGCGCCCGGCAGGGGCAGCGCCGCGAGCCGGTCGACGACCCTGGACAGGGCCTCGGGCGGCAGCAGGCCGGGACCTCGGCTGCGGACGAAGTCCGTGAACGCCTGCACCGTCGTGTACTTGGGCCGGAACCCCAGTGTCTCGCGCATCTCCCTGGTCGACACCACCCTGCCGTGCGTGAGCAGCCGCAGCTGCTCCGGCGAGAAATCGGTGAGCCCCGCGGTGCGCAGCGCGGCCCCCGCCCAGGTGACCGCGGGCAGCAGCATCGGCACCGTGGGGCGTCCGAGGCGCCGGGCGCACTGGGACAGGAGCAGTACCCCGTCGCCGGCGATGTTGAAGGTGCCGCTGTTCAGCGTCGCGCGCGCCGGTTCCCGAGCGGCGATACGCAGTACGTCGATCACGTCGTCCTCGTGCACGAACTGCAGCCGTGGGTCGTAACCGAGCACGGTCGGCAGCACCGGCAGCGACAGGTACTCGGCGAGCGGAGAGTCCGCGGTGGGTCCGAGGATGTTCGCGAAGCGCAGCACACACACCGCCACGTCCGGCCTGCGCCGGGCGAAACCGCGTACGTAGCCCTCGACCTCGACGGTGTCCTTGGCGAAGCCGCCGCTCGGCAACGACTTCGGCGAGGTCGTCTCGGTGAACACGGCGGGGTCGCGCGGCGCGGAGCCGTAGACGTTGGTGCTGGACTTCACCACCAGGCGGCGCACGGTCGGAGACTTCTGGCAGGCGCCGAGCAGCTGCATCGTGCCGATGACATTGGTCTCCTTGACCGACGTCCGGCTGCCGCCGGCGAGCGCGGTGCCCGTGACGTCCATGTGCACGACCGTGTCGACCGCGTACTCGGCGAGGACGCGCGCGATGGTCGGCTGCCGGATGTCCGCCTGCAGGAACTCGGCGGCGCCCAGCTGGTGTTCGGGCGGCACGGCGTCCAGACCGATCACCCGGTCCACCCCGGGATCCCGCTGGATCCGGCGTACCAGACGTCCGCCGAGCTGCCGGGCCACCCCGGTCACGAGCACGACCTTGCCCAAGATCAGCGCCTTCCTTCCCACCCTCGTCGCGCACCGCGGTGCCGTCCGCGCGGACCGGCCGCCATCGGGCCGGCCGCCGGACTCATGCGCCACGTTAGCGGGTGTGTGCTACGGCAGGATGTCCAACCGATGCAATACGTGACCACGGGCATACACTTGGTCACCAAACCGGCCGCCCGCTCCCGGCTGTTCGACCCACACCTGCCCGGGCCGGGCAGCCCTGAACGCAGCCGAGGCCCCCCACCACAGGGGCGGGAGGCCTCGGAGCGCTGTGATCCAGCGGTCGTTACTTCTTGTTACGACGCTGGACGCGGGTGCGCTTCAGCAGCTTGCGGTGCTTCTTCTTCGCCATCCGCTTGCGCCGCTTCTTGATAACAGAGCCCACGACTACCCTCGCTCACTTCTCATCACTCGGTGCGGGGCAGAATGGGCCCACACGACCTACGTCGGCCCAGCCTACCCGGCTCAGCGCCGAGGTCGTAATCGAGGAGATGAATCCGCCTCGATCAGGCCGTCTCCACCCCCACATACGAATCGCGAAGGTACTCGTGAACCGCATTCTCCGGGACTCGGAAGGACCTCCCCACCCGGATCGCGGGCAGATGACCACTGTGCACCAAGCGGTACACGGTCATCTTGGACACTCGCATCACCGAGGCGACTTCCGCCACGGTCAGGAACTGGACCTCGCTGAGAGGCCTCTCGCCAGCAGCCATGTCACACCTGAACCTTCCACACATGGACGGGCACCGGCTTCCCCTTCCGGTGACTCCTCGTCGCTGTGCGTTCACTCCCCAGAGTAGGGGCGGGTGATGCGAGTGGGGAAGAGGAGCTGCGATCGGGGTCCTACCGTGACAGACACGCTCGATTGAGTACATAGCGAGTAAGCGGCCGGTAGTAATCAGACCGCACAGCGTCATCAAGCGGAACGGCCACGGACACCTGCCCCTCGGCCTCCCCCACGAACAGCGCGGGATCATCCGTATCCGCCAGGCCGATCGCCTCGATCCCCAGCTGACCTGCTCCGCAGACCCATCCGTGGTCCCCGATGACCAGCTCGGGGAGCGTCTCGCCGCCCTCCGCGACAGCACCGAGAGCGGTACGGATCGGGAGCGGCGAATGGGTGTGTGCGCCGGTCTCACAACCGGCGCCCGACGCGCTCGGCTCGCGCACCAACGCGACTCCCCGTACGTAGTCAAGGTTGTACGTGCGTAGACCAAACCGGGTCGTTATGTCGACAGAGCTACCCTGCGCTGGGGTGAGGACACGACATCCTGCCGCCGAGAGAGCGTCCGCCAACTCGGCGTAGAAACCCAGCAGTCGATGGGGGTGGCCGGTGCCGAGGAACACCGGCGCCCGCCGTTCGGCAGCCCGGCGCATCCGGCCCGCGAAGGCCTCGAGCCCGGCCAAGGTCCGCTCCGGATCGATCACATCAGGCCCGACCGTGTGCCCGGGGTCTGCGGAGACCCCGCACTTGTCCGCCATCAGCGCGATCAAGCCCCGTGCGTCCCAGTCCCGTTCGGGGTCCAGACCGAGCAGCACTCGGGGGTCGCGCGCCGCGAAGAGCCGGTAGCTCCGCAGACTCTCCTCACGCGAGGTCGCCACGGGCCCGGCCAGTCGGGCCGCCAGCAGATGCGCACGTAGCGCGCCGGTGCTCAACACCCCTGCGATGCTGGCGCATTGACCGCCCCGTCACAGCCGGAACCACAAAACTGGGCACAGTTGGCGTAACCACCCCGGCAACTGGACGGCCTGCGTGGCCGGGTCGCCTGAGCGGCGCCCTCACCATGTCCTCGGTCAGGGCAACAGCCCACGCAGCGGGTACGCCGCCCTGCGGGTCGCCACGATCGCCTGGTCGAGCCGGTCGGCCGGGTCGTACCCGGACTCCCAGTCCCGCCACACCGGCTCCCTGCCGTCCGTCATCCGGGCCGGCGCCAACTGCCTCGTCCTGGCGAACACTTCTTGCCGCCACTCCTCGGGGACCGCGGCCGTCGGCTCGATCGGCCGCCCCGCGGCGATCGCGGCGAGATGCGTCCACGACCTCGGCACGACGTCCACCACGGCATACCCTCCACCGCCGAGCGCCACCCAGCGCCCGTCGGCGTACTGATGGGCCAGCTCGTGGCACGCCGCCTGGACGGTACGCTGCGCGTCCAACGACACCGCCAGGTGCGCCAGCGGGTCCTCGAAATGTGTGTCCGCTCCGTGCTGCGACACCAGCACCTGCGGCCTGAACTCGGCCAGCAGCTCCGGCACCACGGCATGGAACGCCCGCAGCCAGCCCTCGTCCCCCGTACCGGCCGGCAGCGCCACATTCACCGCGCTGCCCTCCGCGGCACCGGTCTCCTCAGGCCACCCGGTCTGCGGGAACAGCGTCCTCGGATGCTCATGCATCGAGATCGTCAGAACCCGCGGATCCTCCCAGAACGCCGCCTGCACACCGTCACCGTGATGCACGTCCACGTCGACGTACGCCACCCGCTCGACACCCAGCTCGAGCAACCGGGCGACAGCGAGCGCCGCATCGTTGTAGATGCAGAATCCCGAAGCAGCACCAGGCATGGCGTGGTGCAGCCCTCCGGAGAAGTTCACCGCGTGCAGGGCTCCGCCCCGCCAGACCGCTTCGGCGGCTCCTACCGACTGCCCCGCGATCCGGGCCGAGACGTCGTGCATCCCGGCGAATGCCGGATCGTCCACCGTCCCGAGCCCGTACGCCATGTCCGCAGCATCCGGATCCGCGGACGCGGCCTTGACCGCCGCGATGTAGTCGTCCCGGTGCACCAGGCGCAACGTCGACTCCCCCGCAGGCTTGGCGGAGACGACCTCGAAGTCCTTGTCCAGCTCGAACGCGGTGATCAGTCGCCGGGTCAGCGCAAGGCGCATCGGGTCCATCGGGTGCTCGGGCCCGAAGTCATAGCCCGTTACTGCTTCGTCCCACATCAGCTGTGCGCGGCCGCTCATGTCCGCCACCGTATCGGTCCGGATCCTGGGCGAAAGACCGGGCGTAGAGCAGCGTCACAAGCACCAACACCATCGGAACGACCATCGCTCCGCGATAGTTCCAGGCGTCTCCGAGCACCCCCACCAGCGGCGAACCCACCAGAAAACCCACGTAGTTGAAGATGTTCAGCCGAGCGATCGCCGTGTCCGAGCGCCCCGGGAAAAGCCTCCCCGCCGCAGCGAACGTCTGCGGCACGATCACACACAGCCCGAGCCCGAGGAACGTGAACCCCAGCATCCCCACCCAGGCCCCAGGCGCCCCGGCCACCACCGCGAACCCCACCGCAGCCAACACCGTCCCGCACCGCACCACCCGCACCGGACCGAACCTCCGCACCCCCACATCACCGACCGCCCGCCCGATCAGCGTCGTCACCATGTAGATGTTGTACGGAACCGTCGCCAATTGCTCCGAACTGCCCAGCACATCCTGCAGGTACTTGGCACTCCAGTTGGAGACCGTCGAATCCCCGATGTACGCGAAGGCCATCACGAAACAGAGCGGCCACAGCAGCCTGAGCGAAGGCCCGCCCCCGGCCGCACCCACCTGCTCCGCCGCCCCGCCCTGTCCCTCCGCGTACCAACGACTACCGACGAACGCCGCCGGCAGCAGCACGGCGACCACCGGCCAGTACGACACCATCAGCGAGTACTCCCAGTGCGCCCCCACCCAGGCGAGCGACGCCCCCACGATCCCGCCCAGGCTGTACGAGGCGTGGAATCCCAGCATGATGCTGCGCCCGTAGGCCCGCTGCAGACTGACGCCGAGCATGTTCATCGAGGCATCGAGCGCCCCGACCGCGATACCGAACGCACCGAGGCAGAGCCCCAGTTGCCACAGCGTCTCTCCCGCCCCGACCCCGAGCAGCGCAAGCAGTACCACCGGCTGCGACCACCGCAGCACCAGCCGGGGCGAGACCCGCTTCACCAGATGCTCGGTCGCGACACTGCCCGCACCGGCGAGGACCGGGACCGCGGCCAGAAACAGGGGCAGCAGCCCGTCGGATATCCCGTAGCGATCCTGGATCGCGGGAATCCGCGTCACCAGCAGCGCGAACGCCACCCCCTGGACGAAGAAGCTCAACCCCAGGGCCGACCTGCCGTACCGCAATCGCGCATCCGTCATGGCCGGACAGCGTAAGGGCCGGGACTACCCACCGGTAGATGGATCAGCCAAGCAATTCGACGAGCCGTCCCATGTCACCGAAGTAGCCATCGGCTCCCTCCAGTCGCTCCGAGGGAGTCATCGCTGTGAACGCCAGTACGTCCATGCCCGCCAGCTTCGCCGCCTCCACGCCCAGAGGACTGTCCTCGATCACCACGGTCCGCTGCGGATCGGCGTCCATGCTCCGTGCCGCGTGCAGGAACAGATCCGGAGCAGGCTTGCCCCGGCCGACGTCATCGGAGCTGAAGATCCACTCGTCCTCGAACCATTCGTCGAGCCCGGTCGTCAGATGCCCGATCCGGATCCGCTCGTGGCTACCGGACGACGCCACGCAGTAGGGCACTCCCTCTGCCGTGAGCTTCGCGAGTACTTCCTCGACGCCGGCCACCGGCTGCAACTCCCGCTGAAAAGCGGCAAAGATGCGCTCGTGCAGCGTCGCGTCGAATTCAGCGGGCAGGTCGCGCCCGGTCCGTTCCCGCACCAGATCGTGCACACGGTGCACCGCGGCACCCATGTAGTCCCGCAACGAATCTTCGTACGTGGTGGGGTGTCCCAGTTCCGTCAGGTACCCGGAGAGGATGGTGTTGGAGATCGGCTCACTGTCCACGAGGACGCCGTCGTTGTCGAAGATGACCAGGTCGTAGCGCATCCCTCGACCATAAGACACGACAAC